>NZ_CP073234.1:0-4683781 GCF_051027655.1 Paenarthrobacter nitroguajacolicus
ATGACAGTAGACGAAGCCAACCACGCCAACACTGTCGGAAGTTCCTGGCGCAGGGTGCTGAGCCTCATGGAACAAGACGACCGGGTCTCACCCCGTCAGCGCGGTTTCGTCATCCTCGCCCAGGCGCAGGGCCTCATCGGTTCAACCCTGCTGGTGGCCGTTCCCAATGAACTCACCCGCGAGGTCCTTCAGACGCAGGTCAAGGACGCCTTGGACGATGCCCTCCGCAATGTCTTCTCGGACGACATCCGCTGTGCAATCGATGTAGACACCGATCTGGTGCCCGTCCACGCAGAGCCCGAACCCGCCGTCGAGCTTTCCGCAGTATCCGACTTCGCCGAACCGAAGCCGCAGCCCACGCCGCCGAGTACCTCGCATGAATTTGGCCGACTGAACCCGAAGTACATCTTCGATACTTTCGTGATCGGTTCATCGAACCGCTTTGCCCATGCGGCCGCAGTGGCCGTGGCTGAAGCTCCGGCGAAGGCTTACAACCCATTGTTCATTTATGGCGATTCAGGTTTGGGCAAGACCCACCTGCTTCACGCAATCGGACACTATGCCCGCCGGCTCTACAGCGGCATCCGGGTCCGCTACGTGAACTCGGAAGAGTTCACCAACGACTTCATCAACTCCATCCGCGATGACGAAGGCACCAGCTTCAAGACCACGTACCGCAACGTGGACGTGCTCCTGATCGATGACATCCAGTTCCTGGCGGGCAAGGACCGGACCCAGGAAGAGTTCTTCCACACGTTCAATGCCCTGCACAACGCCAACAAGCAGGTTGTCATCACCTCCGATCAGCCGCCCAAGATGCTCGCCGGCTTCGAAGACCGCATGACGTCCCGTTTCGAGTGGGGCCTCCTGACGGATATCCAGCCCCCTGAGCTGGAGACCCGTATCGCGATCCTTCGCAAGAAGGGCCTCAGCGAGGGCCTCTCCGCGCCGGACGATGCCTTGGAGTACATCGCTTCCAAGATCTCCAGCAACATCCGCGAACTTGAAGGCGCGCTGATCCGCGTCACGGCCTTCGCGAGCCTCAACCGCCAACCTGTGGACGTGGCCCTCGCTGAGATGGTCCTGAAGGACCTCATCACCGACGACGGTGCCCAGGAAATCACGGCGAAGCAGATCCTGGACCAGACAGCTGACTACTTCAAGCTCAGCATGGAAGAGCTCTGCAGCAAGTCCCGTACACGCACCCTGGTGACGGCCCGGCAGATTGCCATGTATCTGTGCCGCGAGCTGACGGACATGTCCTTGCCGAAGATCGGACAGGAGCTCGGTGGTCGTGACCACACCACGGTTATCCACGCAGACCGCAAGATCCGCGAGCTGATGGCCGAGCGCCGTGTGATCTACAACCAGGTCACGGAGCTGACCAACCGGATCAAACAGCAGCAGCGCGACTCCTGAAATCCACATCGCGCCCGGCACTACATACCTTATTAACAGGTGCATGTGGATAAGCCTGTGGATACTTAAGGGGACAAGCGCGGTTAATGGGCTTAAAACCCTTAAGCCATCTGTGGATCGTTAAAAACCGGCCTGGGAGTTGTCCCCATCCACACCCTGTTTAAAACCCAGTTAACGCACAATCCGTGAACAGGGCTTAACCGCGAAACGACGCGGCGAGATCGGGTTATCCACAGTTTCCACAGCAGTTATTAACACTACGAATCCCAAAAAATTGAAATCCCTCAAATAACAATCTCGTTCGGCCACCCATCCCGTCCCGGAAACGACAGACCAAGAGCCAGGCCGTAGCCGGCCTGCACTGTCCACATACGAGGGGGCCTGCCCGACGGGGATGGGTTAATCGCGGATCTTCCGGCTAAGCTGTCAGCAGCGCTCCCATCCTCGGGTCTGCTTGTAGTTCGCTAAGTGCGGACCATGCAGGTTCCGGTGCCGGATTGCGAAGATTTAGCGGCCTCCAAGCAGGAAGCCGCAGCTACTACATGGCAGCAGCAATGAAAGGCGGCACCCTTCCGTGAAGTTCAGAGTCGACCGCGACGTCCTGGCAGAAGCCGTTACGTGGACCGCGCGGTCGTTGTCTCCGCGGCCGCCCGTACCCGTGCTGTCCGGCCTCCTCCTCAAAGCCGAGGCAGGAACCGTTAGCCTGTCCAGCTTTGACTACGAGACCTCAGCTCGTTTGGAAATCCCCGCGGATATCGCTGTTGAGGGCACCATCTTGGTTTCCGGGCGCTTGTTGGCAGACATCTGCCGCAGCCTTCCATCGGCTCCTGTGGAAGTTGAGACAGATGGCAGTAAAGTCACTCTCACCTGCCGCCGAAGCAGCTTCCACCTGGCCACCATGCCCGAGTCCGAGTACCCGGCACTTCCGGCACTTCCGGCGATCAGCGGTACCTTGCCGGGCGACGCTTTCGCCCAAGCCGTATCCCAGGTGATCATTGCAGCAAGCAAGGATGACACCCTGCCGATCCTCACCGGCGTTCGCATGGAAATCGAGGATGACCTCATCACGCTCCTCGCCACGGACCGCTACCGCCTGGCCATGCGCGAAGTCCCGTGGAAGCCTGTCACCCCGGGCATTTCCACCAGCGCACTGGTGAAATCCAAAACCCTGAACGAAGTGGCTAAAACCCTCGGTGGCAGCGGCGACATCAACCTCGCGCTTGCTGACGACGACAGCCGCCTCATTGGCTTCGAAAGTGGTGGACGGACCACCACTTCACTTCTGGTTGACGGCGACTACCCCAAGATCCGTTCACTCTTCCCGGACTCCACGCCGATCCACGCAACAGTCCAGACCCAGGAACTCGTCGAGGCCGTTCGCCGTGTCTCACTTGTGGCAGAGCGAAACACCCCGGTCCGTCTTGCCTTCACCCAAGGACTACTGAATCTCGACGCCGGTACTGGTGAAGATGCTCAGGCTTCCGAGGAGCTGGAAGCCCAGCTTTCCGGTGAAGACATCACAGTTGCCTTCAACCCGCACTACTTGGTTGAAGGCTTGAGCGTCATCGAAACCAAATACGTTCGATTCTCCTTCACCACCGCCCCGAAACCGGCCATGATCACGGCCCAGGCTGAAGCAGACGGCGAAGACCAGGATGACTACCGCTACCTAGTGATGCCAGTCCGCCTTCCCAACTAGCTGCGAGCCAATTGGCCCCAGCCCGGTACCGTCTCCCGCCACCTCCACAGAAAAGAGTTCACACTGTGCACATCGGACTGATCGGCCTCGGAAAAATGGGTTTCAACATGCGGGAACGCATGCGGAACGGTGGCATTGAGGTCACAGGTTTTGACCGGAATCCCGACGTCACGGACGTCGGGTCAGTTGATGAACTCATCGCTGCATTACCCACTCCTCGGTTGGTGTGGGTAATGGTTCCGTCCGGTGCCATCACGGATGCCGTCGTAACGGAGCTGGGCGAGAAACTCAGCCCCGGAGACTTGGTCATCGACGGCGGCAACTCACGATTCACGGAAGACCAGAAGCACGCGGCTGCGCTAGCAGAAAAGAGCATCCGTTTCGCGGACTGCGGTGTATCGGGCGGTGTTTGGGGCCTCCAGAACGGTTACGGCCTCATGGCAGGCGGCGCCGACGAGGACATTGAACTGGCCATGCCGGTCTTCGATGCACTCCGTCCCGAGGGTGAACGGGCAGACAGCTTCGTCCACGTTGGTGGAGTTGGTGCCGGCCACTACGCCAAGATGGTTCACAACGGCATCGAGTACGGCCTCATGCAGGCGTACGCCGAGGGCTACGAATTGCTGGCTGCAAAAGACATCGTGAAGGACCTTCCGGGGACTTTCCGAGCGTGGCAAAAGGGCACGGTTGTCCGTTCGTGGCTCTTGGACCTCATGGTCAAGGCCCTCGACGAAGATCCGGGCTTGGCCTCGATCGATGACTATGTTGAGGACTCCGGCGAAGGCCGTTGGACCGTGGAAGAAGCAATCGCCAACGCAGTGCCCGCACCTGCAATCACGGCCGCACTCTTTGCCCGCTTTGCCTCCCGCGAAGACAATTCACCTGCCATGAAGATGGTTTCCGCACTACGCCACCAGTTCGGCGGACACGCCACCCGTCCGGCCAACTAGGCCGCAGGAGTCCTGCAAACGGCGTGTACCTCGAACATCTTTCGCTGACGGATTTCCGAAGCTATGCACAGGTCGACCTGAAACTCGGCCCCGGCGTGACGGTCTTGGTGGGTTCCAACGGAATCGGCAAGACCAACCTCATGGAAGCAATCGGGTACCTGGCGACGTTGAGTTCCCACCGGGTCAGCACGGACGCTCCGCTTCTTCGTTTCGGCACGGAGCGCGCCATGATCCGGGCGAGGCTCGTCCGTGGCGAGCAGTCAACGGTCATCGAGCTTGAGATCAACTCCGGGCGGGCGAACCGGGGACGTATCAACCGCAGCAACCCGGTCCGTGCCAGGGACATTTTGGGGATCTGCCAAACAGTGTTGTTCGCGCCCGAGGATTTGGCGCTGGTCAAGGGCGATCCTTCGAACCGTAGGCGCTTTCTAGACGAGCTGCTGGTGAGCCTCGTTCCGCGGCACGCCGCAACCCGCAGCGACTACGACCGTGTGTTGAAGCAACGCAATGCGCTGCTGAAATCGGCCCGCGCCGGCAAGTTCACCGCCGGGCATGAGGCAACCCTGGATGTCTGGGATCAGCACATGGCCCGTGCCGGCGCGGAACTCCTGCATGCACGCCTGGAACTTGTGGAGCGCTTGCGTCCCCACCTGAACAGCGCTTATGCCCAACTTACTGATGGTTCCAAGGACGCTGGAGCCGTCTACCGCTCAACCATTCAGGGCGTACTTGACGACGATGGCGGGCCGGCCGAGCAGGGAACGGAGCCTTCGGCGTCGGTTGATGACCTCCGGCTGCTGTCCGTTGATGAACTTACAGAGCGCTACATCCAGGCCTTCGCAGCCTCCAGGAAAAAGGAACTCGAACGCGGTATCTCCTTGGTAGGTCCGCACCGCGACGAACTGGAACTCGTGCTGGGGCAGGCCCCCGCCAAGGGCTATGCGTCCCATGGTGAAACGTGGTCCATGTGCCTGTCACTGCGACTGGCCTCCTACTATGTGATGCTGGATGACGCCCGGACCGGTGGCACTGCGCCCATCCTCATCCTGGACGACGTTTTTGCCGAACTCGATGTCCACCGGCGGCGTAAACTGGCAGCAATCGTCGCCGGTGCTGAGCAAGTACTGGTGACAGCCGCCGTCGATGCCGATATCCCCGAGGAGCTGGCCGGACGGCGCGTAACCGTTGTTCCGGGAGGCATCGATGGCGAAGGATAGCCACGACGGACTTCAGCCCGGCCGTGAGCCGGATGAGATTGACGCTGCCCAAGCGGCCTTAAACCGGATGCGCGAAGCCGCAGCTGCCCGCGGCGAAGTACGGCAACGCGCGCCGAGGCCTGGATCCGCTCCGAAACGCAAAGGGCTGCGGGATACCAGGGGCTTCACCCAATTCCACGGCAGCGGCCGTGATCCCTTGGGACTTGGAAAAGTAGTAGGTCGTTTGGTGGCCGAACGCGGTTGGACATCTCCTGTGGCCGTCGGCTCGGTCATGGCGGAGTGGGAGACTCTGGTTGGGCCGGACATCTCCGCTCACTGCACGCCCGAGAGTTTCACCGACACCACGCTCCACGTTCGTTGCGACTCCACGGCCTGGGCTACACAACTGCGGCTGCTGAGCACCAGCCTCCTGGAGATGTTCCGCAATGAACTGGGAGAAGGAGTGGTAACGAGCATTCAGGTGCTTGGACCTTCAGCTCCAAGTTGGCGAAAAGGCGGACGCAGCGTTAACGGTCGCGGACCGAGGGACACCTACGGCTAAACGGCGTGCAGGGCGTTTCAAGGCCCCCGAGTCGTATAGGCCCCCGTCGGGACCACCATAGGGCCACTGAAGATAGGGCCAGCGGTCTCCTACGGCCATATTCAGCTCTCGGCTGCCCCCGTATTTGCAAGGATTCACGCGTTTCCACGATAGAATCGGCGTAGATCACTGAGCGCCGGTGAAACGTCGTCGGGTCCTGAATCCACTCCTGTGGCATCGGGGACCCCTTCGTTGGACTAATCGGCGCAATCAGTCACGTGCCCGTTGGCGGCCGCGGTTCGCCGTGGGCAGCTCCGGGAACGGCCGACATCGAGTACAGAGGAGTCGAAAGCGCCTGTGGCTAACGACAATGCAGAGACCTTGGCAGTAGAGCCCGAAGAGGAGACTGTTCCCAAGCCTGACACGCCCGCGGAGGCGCCCAGGGAGTACGGTGCCAGCGATATTACCGTGCTGGAAGGTCTCGAAGCCGTGCGCAAACGCCCCGGCATGTACATCGGCTCAACCGGTCCCCGCGGCCTGCACCACTTGGTCTATGAAGTGGTGGACAACTCTGTTGACGAGGCCTTGGCTGGTTACTGCAGTCACATCGAAATCACGCTCCGCGCTGATGGTGGAGTCCGCGTTGTGGACGATGGCCGCGGCATCCCCGTGGACATTCACCCAACCGAGGGCAAGCCCACCGTTGAAGTGGTCATGACCATCCTGCACGCCGGCGGCAAGTTCGGGGGCGGCGGCTATGCCGTTTCCGGTGGTCTTCACGGTGTTGGTATTTCGGTGGTTAACGCCCTGTCGCGCCGGGTTGACACGGAAGTCCGCCGCCAGGGTCACGTTTGGCGTATGACCTTTGCCGACGGCGGCAAGCCGCAGGGCGAACTCGTCAAGGGCGAGGCTACTGACGTTACGGGGACGTCCCAGACGTTCTACCCGGACGGCACCATCTTCGAGTCCACCGAGTTCGACTTCGAGACGCTGCGTGCACGTTTCCAGCAGATGGCCTTCCTCAACAAGGGCCTGCGGATCACGCTGACGGATGAGCGCCCGGTTAACCGTGACGGGGACGACGATCTCGATCTGGATGCCGTGGCAACGGAAGGCGAAGTCGCAGCCGAGCACCGCACAGTCGTTTACCAATACCCGGACGGGCTGTTGGACTACGTCAAGCACCTGAACTCGAGCAAGAAGGTTGAAATCGTCCACGAGGACGTTATCGCTTTCGAAACCGAAGACACTGAGCGGCACATCGCCGTCGAGGTTGCCATGCAGTGGACCACCGCTTACTCGGAAAGTGTCCATACCTACGCAAACACGATCAACACCCATGAGGGTGGAACGCACGAAGAAGGCTTCCGCGCCGCGATGACCTCGCTCATCAACCGCTATGCGCGGGAGAAGAGCATCATCAAGGAAAAGGAAGACAACCTTACCGGCGATGACATCCGTGAAGGTTTGACGGCCGTTATCTCCGTGAAGCTTTCCGAGCCGCAGTTCGAAGGCCAGACCAAGACCAAACTGGGCAACTCCGAGGTAAAGGGCTTTGTACAGCGCGTTGTCACGGACCAGCTGGGTGATTGGCTGGAGCGGAATCCCGGACCCGCCCGCGATGTCATCCGTAAGGCCATTTCGGCTGCCCAGGCACGCATGGCTGCCCGCAAGGCCCGTGATAACGCCCGCCGGAAGAGCCCGCTGGAGTCCTTCGGCATGCCCGGCAAGCTCTCTGACTGCTCTTCCAAGGATCCCTCACGTTGCGAGGTCTACCTTGTGGAGGGTGACTCGGCCGGTGGTTCTGCCAAGCGTGGCCGTAACCCTGAGACCCAGGCCATCCTGCCGCTGCGAGGCAAGATCCTGAACGTTGAGCGTGCCCGCCTGGACAAGGCCCTGGGCAACGCTGAAGTCCAGTCAATGATCACCGCCTTCGGAACGGGTATCGGCGAGGACTTCGACATCTCCAAGCTTCGCTATCACAAGATCGTCCTGATGGCAGATGCAGACGTAGATGGCCAGCACATCACCACGCTGCTGATGACGCTGCTGTTCCGCTACATGCGTCCGCTCATCGAGAATGGCTACGTGTACCTGGCCCAGCCGCCGCTGTACAGGATCAAGTGGTCCAACGCCGCCCACGACTACGTCTACAGCGACCGCGAACGCGATGAAACCATCCGCAAGGGTGCCAGCATGAACAAGCGACTGCCCAAGGACAACGGCATCCAGCGCTACAAGGGCCTGGGCGAGATGGACTACACGGAGCTGTGGGACACCACCATGGACCCGGATCGGCGCACCCTGCTGCAGGTCACCATGGATGACGCACTGGCTGCCGATCAAACCTTCTCCGTCCTGATGGGCGAGGACGTCGAATCGCGCCGTAACTTCATTCAGCAGAACGCCAAGGACGTCAGATTCCTCGATATCTAGGGGCCCACAGGGGCAACTGAATATTCCAGAACTGACATATACCTGAAACGGAAACCTTAGATTATGAGTGACGAAACTCCCGAAGTCCCGGCGGAATCCAACGCTGACGACGTCATCCTCGAGGGCGATGTGCTGACCGACCGCGTGGAACAGGTGGACCTGCAGACGGAAATGCAGCGGTCCTACTTGGACTACGCCATGGCCGTTATCGTCGGCCGCGCCCTCCCGGATGTCCGTGACGGCCTTAAGCCGGTGCACCGCCGCGTTCTGTACGCAATGTTCGACGGCGGATACCGCCCCGACCGCTCTTTCAACAAGTGCGCCCGCGTTGTGGGCGACGTTATGGGTACGTACCACCCGCACGGCGACATGGCGATCTACGATGCCCTGGTCCGCTTGATCCAGGACTGGACCATGCGCTACCCGCTGGCACTCGGCCAAGGCAACTTCGGTTCGCCCGGCAACGACGGCGCTGCTGCACCGCGTTACACCGAAACCAAGATGGCCCAGCTGGCGATGGAAATGGTCCGCGACATCGACGAGGAAACCGTCGACTTCCAGGACAACTACGACGGCAAGAACCAGGAACCAACCATCCTGCCGGCGCGTTTCCCCAACCTGTTGGTCAACGGCTCCTCAGGTATCGCCGTCGGTATGGCCACCAACATTCCGCCGCATAACCTTCGCGAGGTTGCCGAAGGTGTGCAGTGGGCGCTTGATAACCCCACCGCCACGCGCGAAGAGCTCCTCGAAGCACTGCTGCTGCGGATAAAGGGCCCCGACTTCCCCACGGGCGCCACCATTCTTGGCCACAAGGGCATCGAAGACGCGTACCGAACCGGCCGAGGCTCCATCACCATGCGGGCCGTGGTCAACGTGGAGGAACTCCAAGGCCGCACGTGCCTGGTGGTAACCGAGCTCCCGTACCAGGCCAACCCGGACAACCTGGCCATCAAGATTGCCGAACTGGTCAAGGACGGCAAGATTTCAGGCATTGCTGACCTTCGCGATGAAACCTCCGGCCGTACCGGCCAGCGCCTGGTGATTGTGCTGAAGCGCGATGCCGTGGCCAAGGTTGTACTCAACAACCTTTATAAGCACACGCAGTTGCAGGACAACTTCTCGGCGAACATGCTGGCAATTGTCGACGGCGTTCCGCGCACCTTGAGCCTTGACGCCTTCATTCGGCACTGGGTTGCGCACCAGATGGACGTCATTGCACGCCGCACCCGCTACCGCCTGCGCAAGGCCGAGGAAGAGGCGCACATCCTGCGCGCACTCCTCAAGGCACTGGACATGCTGGACGAGGTCATTGCCCTCATCCGCGCGTCCAACACCACAGAGGCTGCCCGTGAAGGCCTCATGGAACTCTTGGAGATCGACGAACTCCAGGCCCGCGCCATCCTGGACATGCAGCTGCGCCGTCTAGCCGCACTGGAACGCCAGAAGATCCAGGATCGCCACTCCGAGCTCGAGTCGATGATCGAGGAATACAACTCGATCCTTGCTTCCGAGGAGCGCCAGCGCCAGATCATCAGTGAAGAACTCGCAGAGATTGTGGCCAAGCACGGCGACGACCGCCGCACCCACATCCTGATGGGTTTCGACGGCGACATGTCCATGGAGGACTTGATCCCCGAAGAGGAAATGGTTGTCACCATCACCCGTGGCGGCTACGTAAAGCGCACCCGCAGCGACAACTACCGTTCGCAGCAGCGTGGCGGCAAGGGCATCAAGGGTGCACAGTTGCGTGGCGACGACGTGGTGGAGCACTTCTTCGTCACGACCACGCACCACTGGTTGCTGTTCTTTACCAACCTTGGACGCGTGTACCGGGCAAAGGCTTACGAACTGGCAGAAGCCGGCCGCGATGCCAAGGGCCAGCACGTTGCCAACTTGCTGGCGTTCCAACCGGATGAGCATATCGCCCAGGTCCTTGACCTGCGGGACTACCAGCAGGCTCCCTACTTGGTGCTGGCCACCAAGAACGGTTTGGTCAAGAAGACACGGTTGGAGGACTATGACACCAACCGTACGGCCGGCGTCATCGCCATTAACCTGCGCGATGAGGACGAACTTGTCTCGGCCCAGCTGGTCAGCGAAACCGATGACCTGCTCCTGGTGTCACGCAAGGGCCAGTCCATCCGCTTCACGGCCACCGATGATGCTTTGCGTCCCATGGGCCGCGCCACGTCCGGTGTGACCGGTATGAAGTTCCGTGAAGACGACGAACTGCTCGCCGCAGACGTAGTCCAGGACGGATCCTTCGTGTTCATCGTGACCGAGGGCGGCTACGCCAAGCGGACCGCAGTGGACGAATACCGTCTGCAGGGCCGTGGTGGCTTGGGCATCAAGGTGGCCAAGCTTGCTGAAGACCGCGGTGACCTCGTTGGCGCACTGATCGTGCAGGAAGAGGACGAGGTCCTGGTGGTCATGGAGGGTGGCAAGGTAGTGCGCTCGGCAGTGACCGGCGTCCCCGCCAAGGGCCGCGACACCATGGGCGTCATCTTTGCCAAGCCGGACAAGAATGATCGCATTATCGAGGTTGCGCGCAACAGCGAACGCGGCTTGGAAGTAGAAGAGTCAGAGGACGGACTCGACGATGACGTAACGTTGGCTGCAAACGACGGCGCCTCCGAGGCGACCGTGACGGACGAAACGGAAAACGACGCAGACCCGGAAATCGAAACGGGCGCGGAGCTGAACGAAGACAATACCGGAGGTAACGAGTGAGTAATTCCGACTCATATCCCAAGCCGAGCACAGGTGTCCCCGGCGGACTCCGGCAGCCCTCGGGCAGCGCACAGGCAGGAACACCTGCACGGCCCCAGCAGCGTCCCGGAACCGGTTCTTCCGGCGCCGGCGCAGCCGGAGCACGTCCCGCAGGCGGCACCAACTCCACCCAGCGGCCTAGCGGTGCTCCCAATGCTTCCGGCCAGCGTCCCGCCACCGGGGCTCAGCGTCCCGCCAATGCGCCCGGCCAGCGCCCTGCAGGCACGCCTGCCCAGCGCCCTGCCCAGGGTGGTCCCGGACTTGTGAAGCCGGCCCCGAAGGCAAAGGTCCGCCGCGCGCGCCTCCTTGTCAGCAAGGTTGACCCCTGGTCGGTGCTGAAGATGGCATTCCTGCTGTCTGTTGCGTTGGGCATCGTTACTGTCGTTGCAGCGATCGTCCTCTGGACTGTGCTGGATCTCACAGGCATCTTCAATCAGGTGGATAGCCTTCTTGGCACTTTGGCAGGCTCCGAAGGCAGTGGGTTCGAACTGAAGAAGATTGCTTCGCTTGGCCAGGTGGCATCGTTTGCCACCATCATCGCCGTGGTGAACGTGGTCCTGTTGACTGCACTGTCCATGCTTTCGGCTGTGCTGTATAACATTTCCGCAACGTTGGTTGGTGGCGTCGGCGTCACCCTGACCGACGACTAACGAAAATCCCCGGAAATACGCCGAAAATGGCGGAAATCATCCGGGGAATGCCTCGATTTGAGATCGGGCCGGGATGTGCTGTACAGTCATATCTCGGCCCGATGAGGCATCGGGGCGTATAGCTCAGGCGGTTAGAGCGCTTCGCTGATAACGAAGAGGTCCCAGGTTCAAGTCCTGGTACGCCCACGGAACCGAAAGAGGTTCAGGTAAAACTGAACCGGAATGAGGTGCTTGTGAAGAAGTTGCTAGTAGTAGTGGCAGCGGCAATCGCAGGTGTCCTGGTCTATAAAAAGGCGCAGGAATCCGAAGCCCGGAAGGATGTCTGGAGCAAGTCGACCGATACGGTGGACTAGCCGAGGAGCCCGGTACGGATTGGTAAATACCAGTCCGGACATGGGGTATGATTGACGGGTTGCTTCTTATGGGGGCATGGCGCAATTGGTAGCGCACCTGCTTTGCAAGCAGGGGGTTCGGGGTTCGAGTCCCCGTGCCTCCACCATAAGAAAAGTCCCGGTCAGAAATGACCGGGACTTTTGCATTTAAGTGCCGTACCCATATGCGTGCCATACACCAACAGGAAATGCACTGACTGCCCGGGAACTGCCGAGCCTCCCCGCCGCACTAGGGTAGATCCGTGAACCTTCTCATTGCTGCGCTCGGTGTCCTTGGCGTGGCGTCCTCCGGACCACTCATAGCGGGCACGCTCGGTGCCACTTCAGTGACAGCCTTGGCCATCGCGTTCTGGCGCAACGCTATCGGTGCCGTGGTGATGGCGGGCCCGGTTGTCATCCGGGAACCGAAAGCATTCGGGAAGATCACGCGGCGTGAGTTCGGCTGGTCGGCTGTAGCGGCCGTGGCTCTTGCGTTCCACTTTGCGTGCTTCATCACCGCCCTCCAGCTGACGTCCGTTGCCGCCGCCACCGCGTTGGTGTGCCTGCAGTCGGGGTGGATCGCCGTTTTCCAGTTGTTCCGGGGTACGCGGCACAGGTGGCCGGTCCTCGTGGGCTTGGGCATCGCTTTCGGCGGTGTTGTGGCCATTACCGGCTTCGACATGGGTTCATCCCCGGAAGCGCTGCTGGGCGACCTCCTGGCACTCGCTGGCGGCGCCTTGGCCGGTCTCTACACGCTGGCGGGCGGCAAGGCGCGCCAGTCCATGGGTACGGGAACGTACACCACCCTGTGCTACGGAATGTGCGCGGGGATAGTGGCTGTGCTGGCTTTATTCAGCGCTCAGCCGCTCACTGGATTCGACGCCGGGGGTTGGCTTGGCATTATTGCCATCACCGTATGTGCGCAGCTGGTGGGGCACACGGCGTTCAACCACCTGCTGGCCACCATGAGCCCGTTACTGGTGTCCATGATCATCCTGTTGGAGATTCCGGGTGCTGCCTTCCTGGCAGCCGTCTTCCTGAACGAGACCCTGCCGGCCGGCACGTATGCGGGTTTGTCGCTGATCCTGGTGGGACTGGCCGTAGTGGTTGCCGGTCAGCGGCGCGGGCGGCCGGAACCGGACCAGCGCCTAGCCGGGCTTGGCACAGACTGAGGTACCGGCGTCGGGCGTTTAAGCACCGCCGCGTCGGGCCCCTTGCGCGGAGTTGGCCGTGTGGATGGCACGCAGTAACTTGGCCGGGAAGTACACGGAGAAGAACACCACCATAGGCGCCTTCAGAGCCATCTTCTTGACGTTGTGGGCCTTGTACGTCCGATCAAAACGCTGGACGTAGTAGCGGTAGTCCCGCGGCGAGTCCTCAAGCCGCCGGGCGGACATGCCGGACACCATCTGCGGAAGGTACTGCACTTTGAGGTCGTGCTCGAACAAGTGCAGCGAAAGATCGATGTCCTCGTGCATCTCGTCCTTGGGGTCCAGACAGGCCTCATCACGGATGGTTTCCCATGCGGTGCGGCGTAGTGCCATGTTGGAGCCAAAGAGGAAGTGGTACTGGTGCTTGGCCAAGCGGAGCATGAGCTGCCGCATCTTGTCGTCTGCTTTTAGCCCGAACCGGCGCATGGGCATGTCGTAGTAGACCACCGGCCCCGTGGCTGCCGCGACGGATGGGTCAATGAAAGCCTTCTGGACCTGTTCCACCCAGTCCGGTTCAAGAACGGAGTCAGCGTCGATGCGGCCCACCACGTCACCTGTGGCGTTGTTCAGGCCATGGTTACGTGTCGGGATCAAGCCTTGGGTGTCTCCCTGACGCAGGAGGATGATGGGGCTCTCGGGATATTCCTGCTGCATCTGGCGCACGATCCTGGCCGTGCGATCCGTGGAGAGGTTATCCACCACGATGATCTCTTCGGCTGGAACTGACTGGTAGATGGCCGCGATGAGGCACTGGCGAATGACGCTTTCCTCGTTATACGCCGGGATGACGATGGACACTCCCGGCGGTTCCGGGACATCCTGGAGGGCACCCGCAAGGGGTCTATCGGCTGACATCACCTCAAATCTAACACCCGGGGCGGTAGGTCCGATGGAGGCTTTGGTTACGAGCCGGCAAACACTGAAGGGACCCAGGCAACTGCCCGGATCCCTTCAGATGATTGACTTGCAAGCCCCTGTGTGAGGCTGTAGGTCAGGTCTTAGTTTTGTGCACCTTTGGCGTCGGAGTCCTTGCCATCAGTGTCCTTATGGAGGCTGGCCGCAATGTTCTTGACGGCAGTCTTGGCATCGGTTGCCACCTTGTCGGTGGAATCCTCAACGTTCTTGAAAGCGTCCTTGGTTGCCTGCTCTACTTCAGCTTTGGCTTCCTCCGGCGTGATGTCCGAAGCCTTGGGCTCAGCAACTGTGGCTGTGACCGACGCAGAGGCATCGGCCGGGGCCGGAGTGGTGCTCGTTGCAGGAACAGGAGCGGGCGTGGGTGTGACCGGTGAAGGCGTCTTCCACGGATCCTCAACCGGCTTGGAAGCCTTCCAAGCAGCAACGCCTGCGGCCGCCGCGGCAGCAATGACCGTGACGATCAACCATCCGCGCTTCTTGGGCTTGGGTTGTTCCTTGGCTAGCGCGGTGGAAACCGCCTTGCTGGCCTGGTCAGTAACTGCCTTGATCTGCTTGCCGGTGGCCTGAGCCTGCTCCTGGACGCTGTGGACAACACCGGAATCAACCAGCTTCTGCGCCACGGCGTCAACCTGTGCGGGAGCGTTCTCGAGAACGTGATGGACAGCTACGGAAGCTTGGCCCAACTGCTCCGAGAGCTTGGGCAAATATTCCACCACCACTTTGTCCCTTGCATGACCAAGAGCAGGGGTGGCCTTGTTGAGCGTCTCCTGAATCCTGGGTGTCGCATCTTCAACTACGTCATGGATCTTCGGCGCGAGGTGCGCCAACCCGTCCTGGATCCGCGGCGTAACAACTGCAACGCCGTCGGCGAGGTTGTGCGCAGCGGACTTCAGCCCCTCTTGGATCTTGGGGGAAGCGGTGTCAATGCCGTGCTGGATACGCGGAACAGCCCAATTGACGGCTGCTTCCACACGCGGTGCAGCCCAGTCGCGGGCGTTATCCACACCGGCCGTGACTGATTGTTCGAGTTCGCGGGCAATACGGTCTGATTTCTTCACAACTACCTCCCGATACACATGCTCGTTTGTTGCTAGCCTACGTCGCTTGTGGAACACCGGCTATTCATCTGTTCGAGTTCGTCCCGGATTTCACCGAGCGCGGAACCGGCTTTACAGCCCGACGGGCGTTGACCCTGCATGGAAGAATGTTCCCATGACCATCGCAACCGCAAAAGCAACGATCCACACGAGCCTCGGCGACATCAAGGTTGACCTCTTCGGCAACCACGCCCCCAAGACGGTCGCCAACTTCGTTGGCCTGGCCACGGGTGAAAAGTCCTGGAACCACCCGGAAACCGGCGAAGACAAGACCGGTACGCCGCTTTACAACGGCACCATCTTCCACCGGATCATCAAGGACTTCATGATTCAGGCCGGCGATCCCCTTGGACGCGGCGTGGGTGGCCCGGGCTACCAGTTCGACGACGAAATCCACCCTGAACTGACCTTCAACGCTCCGTACAAGCTTGCGATGGCCAACGCAGGCATTCAGATGGGCAAGGGCACCAACGGGTCACAGTTCTTCATCACCACCGTGAACACCGACTGGCTGTTCGGCAAGCACAGTATCTTCGGCGAAGTCTCGGATGAGGAATCCCGCAAGGTTGTGGATGCAATCGAGTCCGTCCGCACCGGCATGGGTGACCGACCGGTTGAGGACGTTGTCATCAACAGCATCGACATCGAACAGCTCTAGTCGCACGCTGAACCAGAGCCCATGAGTTACGGAATTCCGTCGGCAGAGCCGTCCGCTGATATTCCGGTGTGCCCCAGGCACCCGGACAGGCCCTCCTATGTGCGGTGCCAGCGCTGCGGGCGCCCTGCGTGCCCCGAGTGCCAGCGGGCGGCCGCCGTCGGATTCCAATGCGTTGACTGCGTCAACGAACAAAAACGTACGACGCCGACATACCGCTCCCCGTATGGCGGAGCCTTGGCAGTGGGCCGGCCTTTGGTGACGTACGTGATCATCGGCCTATGCGCCCTGGTTTATGTCCTTCAGTGGATGGTGCCCGGCGACGCGGTCTTCGAAAACTTCGCGTTCGCCAACATCTTTGCAGTCAGTGAGCCCTGGCGCATGGTCACGGCAGCGTTCCTGCATTCCCAAGGCTTCTTGCTTCATATAGTCCTGAACATGTACACGCTGTGGATCTTCGGACAAGCCCTTGAGCCTTTGCTCGGGCGGATCCGGTTCCTGGCTGTCTACTTGATTTCCGCAATTGGTGGCTCAGTGGGCTTCCTGTTGTTGACTCCGGACAGGCCCCTTGTGGGGGTCGTTGGTGCGTCCGGGGCCATCTTCGGCCTGTTCGGTGCCATGCTTGTTGTGCAGCGCCATCGAGGTGGAGAGACCAAGCAACTGTGGGTCTTGATCGCCATTAATGGCGCCATCGGCTTCTTCGTGCCCAGCATCGCCTGGCAAGCACACCTGGGCGGACTGATCACCGGCGGCCTCGCAGCCGCCGCCATTGCATACGCCCCTCGAGGCAAGAACCAGGCGCTGCTGCAGACCGGTGGGCTGGTTCTGGTGGCAGGCCTCTTGGCCGTGGCCACCTGGTTCCGCGTCACCGCTGGCTAGCGAGCCACTTTTCCGTCATTCTTTGACCGGCTGTCGCAGGATGGTCCTAAGTTTCTCCGGTGCGGTACGGCGAGGATCGCCGAGGTAGATTTCATGGTGCCTGCCGATCATGGTCAGCGATTTCTCGGGTATGAATTTGTTGTGCATCTCCTCCAGCACTGGTCCTTCATCGTCATAAGGGCCTATGTGTAGCGTTTGCACGCTCAAACCTTCATGGACCGGCTCCAGGCGAAGCGCCTTCAGAAGCGGAGCCTCACCCTTCTTGGCGACCATCTCCAGCGCCATGTCCAGGTGCTCCTGGGTGATCCAGTCGGGGACCATGTTCATCAGCGTCCAGTCCCAGCGTGACTTATCTCTGGCACTGGTGAATGACTTCATGTCATCCGACCACCACAGAGCCTCGAGTGGCATCACCGTGTAGTCCCGACCGAGTTCACTCTTGCTGAAGAACTTGAGCTTGTAGGCAACGGGATACAGCGTAGCCAGGCTGTCCCTATAAGACTGTGCCGTGTTGGGGTCCCCGTGACCGTCGATCATCAAAAACTGCAAGCTGGGCACTGTGACCACCGAGAACTGGCCGTGCTTGGCCGTGTAGCTGGGGATCTGCTTCTTGAAGTCGCTCTTCATGGCTCCACGGTACTCCGAGCAGTTATCCACAGCCGTTATCCACACTGTGCGTAACTTACACGAGTGTAGTTACCCCCTTTAACCGTCCGCACACTCGTCAGGGCGGTAGATATCCCCCGAAAGGCATGCATTTCTCCACATCTGTGGATAACTTTGTCCCCGTTGGGTGAAGATATGTGGACAAACTGGGCATTTTCGTGACGGCTGTGGATAAACCTGTTAATGAGCTCGTGGGGAGGCGAATATCAACAGGCTTATCAACAGTGTTAATAACTTACACAGCTGTAGTTCATTCTGCAGAAAGGGCTCCAAAGCCCGGCAAACCAGTGATCTAAGAGTGGATACCCACTCCTTATCCCCATCTGTGGATAACTTGTGGGTACGGGGCTGTTGTTATGTGGGCAAGTTATTCAACGTCTACGCTCGGACTGTGGAGCTCCCGACCCGAGTGGGGCAGGTTCAACGCTCGCTCAAACTATCCGAGGCAAATCGGGCAATCCCTGAACGTTGAACTCTGGGTGAAGATTGGGGCACTATCCACAGTGTCGTGCACAGTGGGTAAAAGTATGACCGATCAGACTTTTGGCCCGGATTGGCGGGTTGGCGCTGATTTATCCCCTAGGTGCGTGGATGTCCACAGAAGTTATCCACGCCTGTGGATAAAGTTTCGCACTTCTGTGGACAAGAGCTGTGGACTAGCTCAACACGTTCACCTCTGAGGCAGGCGGAGGCTCAGGTCCAAACTCCCGAGGTGCCACGACGGTGGCTATCCACCAAATGGGTGTCGATGATGCCCACGGCTTCCATGAGCGCATACATGGTGGTTGGGCCCACGAAAGCGAAGCCCTTCTTTCGGAGTGCTTTGGATAACGCGATCGATTCAGGGGATGTGGTGGGGATGTCCGCCATGGAGCTGGGAGCCGGCGTACTCTCGGGTTGGAACGACCACACGAATTCGACCAGGCCCCCCTCTTCGCGCAGGGCAATGGTGGCCTTGGCGTTGGTGATCGCGGCATTGATCTTTAGCCTGTTGCGCACAATCCCGGCGTCAAGCATGAGGCGCTCCACGTCAGCCTCGGTGAAGGGGGCGACACTTTCCGGATGGAAGTGCAGGAAGGCCTTCCTGAAAGCGTCCCTTTTCCGAAGAATGGTGGCCCAGGAGAGGCCGGCTTGGAAGGCTTCGAGGCTGATGCGCTCATACATGCCCTGCTCGTCGCGTACGGGCATTCCCCACTCGTGGTCGTAGTACGCCTGCAGGAGGGGATCCGAGGAGGCCCATAGGGGGCGCGCCAGCCCATCCTGACCAACGATGGTGCCGTTATCCGGGCTCATGCATGCTCCTCTGCAGCCGCACCGCCAATGCGGTGGGACGGTAATTCAGCTTCAGGGCTAGTGTGCCCGGTGCCTCTGACATTCTTGTGATGGCTCCGCGGCATCAGGACAAGCCCGTAACTCGCATGGTGATGTTGATCCGACCTTGTGAGAGGCCACAACCATCGGGTGCCGTTCCTGGGAGGACTTTGGGAATGCCGTGATACGCGAAACGTGATGGTCCTCCAAAGACGAAGAGGTCTCCGGAGCCAAGTTCAACATCCGTATATGGCTTGGTCCGTGTCTGAGTGTTGCCAAAGCGAAAGAGGCAGGACTCCCCGATGCTGAGCGAAACCACGGGTTCGTTGGAGCGCTCGTCCTTGTCCTGGTGCATGCCCATGGCAGCACCGTCGTCGTAAAAATTCACCAGCGCGGCATCGGGTTTGTAATCCTTGGCCTGCTTGATCAGGGCTTCGTCATCTTCAACCCCGGAGGCGTAGGCCGCTTCCACTGCCTGCCGCCCCAAGCGCACCATCCAGTCCGGAAAATCGAGCACGGGGCGGCCGTTGACGTCCGTGGCTTCCCTTGTGTACCGGTAAGGCTGCCAGTGCCAACCAAGGCATACAGTCCTAACCGACATCTGGTGTCCGCCAGGGAGGGTGGCGGCACGCAGGGGAACCGGTCCTTGCGTCCACTCACCAAAGCGCGCCACGATCCACCGTTGTTGTTCAAGCGTGAGCCAACCAGGCACATGGACGGCGCCGGGTGCGACGAGGCGCGGACCGGCGTCGTGCCCTTCCGGCTGCAGAAGTTCCAGCGGAAACAGGGCGTCGTCACTCATGCCGCTGCCTCAAGGCGGAGCAGTGCGCGTTTGGCCTCGCTTCCACCAAGGTAGCCGCCGAAACTGCCATCAGACTTCACTACCCGGTGGCACGGCACAATGAGGGGCAAAGGGTTGGTGGCGCAAGCGGTTCCGACTGCCCGGACCGCGTTGGGGCTGCCAGCTGCCTGGGCCACCTGGGCATAGCTGGCTGTGCTGCCGTAAGGGATCCGAGGCAGGTGGCGCAGGACGTTGAGGCGGAAACCCCGGCACAAACGGAAATCCAGCGTGAGATCGAACTCCGTCCTGGTGCCTTTGAAATACTCGTCGAGTTCCCGGGCGGCATCGTCCAATCGGGCTGGTGCCTGAAGGATCCGCGGGCTCACAGTGTTGGCCAGGAGCTGCAGGACGGAGTCGTGGTCTTCAAGCTCGAACGCGACGCGGACGATTCCCCGATCTGTCGCGGCCAGGAGGAGCTTCCCCACAGGAGAGTCCACAACCCTGTAAGCGATGTCCAGGGTGTGGGTGAGTTGAGCATCCCGGGCCAACCGGGCGTGGAGGCTGGCGATGGCTGGTTCGAGTCCTGCATCCAGGGGGTGCAGGAGCGAAACTACCTCGGCGTGATCGGGGCTGAGTTCGAGGGTCATCAGATATCGCCTTTCGAGGATGTGTGAGCCAGCGACTGATGTGCCGCAAGAGCGGAGCGGAGTGATTTAACACCGTCAGCGCCGGCACGGCGGGCAGCCTCGGCGGTGCCCCCCAACAGGGCAGCAACATCGTTATAGGGAAGGCCGGCGAGGTAGTGATAAGCGACGGCCTGTCGTTGCTTCGGCGGAAGGCTCGATATTGCGTCGAGCAATTCCTCATGCCCGTCACCGGGAATGCCGAGGCTGGAATGTTGTTCGGGTGGGTGGTCCACCGGAAGGGCGCGGCGGGTACCGGCACGCACATGGTCGATGCACTTGCGATGGGCGATGGTGACCAGCCAGGCTTCAACGTTCGCCCCTGCAGGGAGGGTGGGGTATGCCTGCAGCGCGGCCAGAAATGTGTCTGACCACGCGTCATCTGCGTCATGCACACCGAGAACTGCACGGCACACCCGAAGCACGGTGGCACCTTGTTCCCGGACCACTGCTTCGAACGGCTTCCTGTTGCCCATTTGCCCTGGCTTCATTAGAAAAGCTTGCCCTCCCGCACTTCTGCCGGCTCTTCCAATTCCAAGAGGAAGCGCTTGTTGCGAAGGCCACCCGCGTAGCCGGTTAGTTGTCCGTTGCGTCCCACCACCCGATGGCAAGGAATGATGATGCTTATGGGGTTGCGTCCAACGGCGGACCCAACAGCTTGTGCAAGATGAGGATCCCCCAACTCTGACGCCAACTCCCCGTAACTGACGGTTTCGCCGAAGGGAATATGTTTAAGTCGATCCCAGACCTTCTCCTGGAAGGGGTTGCCCGAGGCTTCGAAAGGGACGTCGAAAACTGTCCGATGACCATCCAAATACTCGGCGAGCTCGGTTTGGGCCCGCGCGAAAACCGGGTCCTCGATTCCTGTGGGATCTCCGAAGTAGTCCGGCGGGGGCATATGCCAGTGACCCTCGTAAAAGATGCCCGTCAAAAATTCCCCGCGGGCAGTCAGCGTTAACTGCCCCAACGGGGAATCCAAGGTGGTGTGCCGGCTGTTCATATCCTGTAGACGTTCACGGGCACGTAAATGTGAGGTGCTGAATTCCTAGGAGCGCCAGCGAGTGGTCATAAGGAAGCCGATGATGGCGATCCCGAAGCCTGCCACGATGTTCCACGAGGCCCACTCGCGGATTGGGAGCTGGCCCTCAGTGATATAGAACGTGATGATCCAGATAAGGCCGAGAATCATCAGGCCGAACATAACAGCCTTGTACCAGACCGGGTTCGGTTTGTACTGCTGCGCTGCGGAAGTCTGCTGGGCCTGACGGGCAGGCCGCTTGCGGGGCTTGGACTCGGGCACGGATCCTCCTGGCTGTTCGGTTAATCCCCGTTCCGCCAGCCTTGATATCCTGCAGGAAGGAAATTTCCAGCGGTTAACGGCCACACGGCGTTCCGGGTTGGTTCTAGCTGTCAAGTCTAGCCGCAACCTGGGTCCGCCCGTGCCGCCCGCGCCCTATGCAAGGAGACCCTGTGGCGCATCAGCAGCAGACGGCGGCTTCAGCCATGCCGTCCGCCCGCCAAGGGCAGGAACTGCGCCCGCGGAAGCGTCTCCGGGCATCGGACGTCATCCGAAAAATCAGCCAGATCCTGGGCGAACTCCTTATCACTGCAGGCATCGTTCTTCTGCTCTTTGTGGGTTGGGAACTGTGGTGGACCAATGTTCAAGCGGACGCAAAGCAAACTGAGGCGGTCAAGAGTTTCGCACAGGAGTTCTCCGGCCCCGTAACTCCGGCAGCACCTGCCGCACCTGTGGATTATGGACCGCCTGTGGTCGCGCCGGCACCGGCCTACGCCGGAATGATCGGGATTATGTACATCCCCCGCTTCGGCACCGACTACACTCGCCCCATCATCGAGGGCACCGGTTCGGACGTCCTGGACACCCTGGGACTTGGACACTACGGAAGCACCTCCATGCCCGGCGCGCCCGGGAACTTCGCTGTGGCCGGACACCGTCAAACCCACGGTGCCGTACTGGACAATATCCACACCCTGGTTCCCGGCGACAAGATCTACATCCAGACCGCAGACGGCTACTACACCTACGTCTTTCGTAACAACCAGATCGTCCTCCCGGACCGGACGGACGTCTTGATGCCCGTTCCCACCGAACCGGGTGTCCAGCCCACGGAAAGTATCCTCACCATGACGAGTTGCAACCCGCGCTTTGGGGCACAGGAACGCATCATTGCTTACTCCATGCTGGATGGTTGGCAACCCGCCTCAGCCGGACCGCCGTCGGAAATCGCCGCCCAAGTAGCCCGGGCTCACGGAAAGGGGTAACGGATGTACGCGTGGATCTTTCGTCATTTGCCTGGCCCCCTGTGGGTGCGGATCCTGACATCCTTGGTGCTGGTGGGCGTAGCCCTGGTACTGATGGTCGAGTTCCTCTTCCCGTGGTTCTCCCAATTCACCACATTGACCGACTCAACGATTGGTTTAGTGCAGCAGCCATGAGCACAACAAAAATCCTTGTAGTGGATAACTACGACAGCTTCGTATACACACTGGTGGGATACCTCCAGGAACTCGGTGCCGAGACAACGGTGGTCCGCAACGACGACGTGACACTTGCCGAGGCCACCGAGCTCGCAGCAAGCCGCGACGGTGTGCTGGTCTCCCCCGGTCCGGGAACCCCTGCAGAAGCGGGCGTCTGCATTGAGCTCATCAAATGGTGTGGCGAGGCCGCCAAGCCCATGTTCGGTGTTTGCCTGGGACACCAAGCCCTCGCCGAGGCCTATGGCGGTGTGGTGACTCACGCGCCGGAGCTTATGCACGGCAAGACTTCGCCCGTCCGTCACGAAGGGAAGAGCGTTTTTGCCGGCCTGCCCTCGCCAGTGACAGCGACGCGCTACCACTCACTCGCAGCAGTACGGGACTCCATCCCAGACGTCTTGGAAATCACCGCCGAGACCACAAACGGAGTGGTGATGGGCCTGCAGCACAAGACCGCGCCCCTATGCGGCGTCCAGTTCCACCCGGAATCGGTGCTCACCGAAGGCGGGTATCAGATGCTGGGCAACTGGTTGGAGTCCCTGGGCATGACCGGGGCAGCCGCGCGTGCATCGAAGCTGAGCCCGCTGATCAAGCAGTAAGCGAGGCAGGGCTGCCGCCACTGACACCCTCCGCGGGCTCGCTCGTTCCTCGCTTAGACGCCCGCTTCCGGGTGCCAGCGGCGACAGCCGAAGCCCCTTACTTCTTGGTTGCCGTGGGCTTCGGCGACGGCTTCTCGGTTTCCGTAGGTGTGGGCGTCGGGGTGGGTGTGGGCGGTGGGGCCGGGGCCTTGGCCACCGTGACAGTTACCACCTTGCCCTGGGCCACCTCAGTGTTGAACGCGTCGCTCTGAGCTGTGACTGTTCCCGCCGCAACTTGAGAGTTCTCTTGCTCTACCACTGCCATGGTGAGTCCGTTGGCTTTGAGCGCCGCTTCGGCTTCAGCCAAGGGCAACGCGATCAACTGGGGCATGAGGACCTTGCCCGTTGAAACCTGCAGCTCCACCTTGGAATCCACGGCTATGGCGCCACCAGGGGCGGGAGCCGTGCTGATCACAACGCCTGCGGGGACAGTGGGGCTGTGGGTCAAAGCGGTCACTACTTCGCCGGTGATGCCAAGCCTGCGCAAAGCTTCCCGTGCATCGGATTCAGTGCGCCCCACGATGTCCGCCGGGATGGTCACCGAGCTGGGACCGCTGGAAATTTTGAGGATGACTTCAGCATCCTGTTCCAACATTGCGCCGGCAATCGGCGTCGTTCCGATTGTCATGTCCTTGGCCACGGTGTCGCTGGGCTCACGCACGGACTTGGGTTTCAGTTTGGCCGTGAACAGTTCCTGAATTGCTTGGCTTTCCGACATGTTGGTCACTACCGGTACGGCTATTTTCGCCGGGGGCGGCGGTTGCATGTTCATGAGGCTGTAGAGCCAGAAGCCACCACCTGCCAGCACCAGAATGGTGAAAATAACCAAGGTGGCAACCCAGGCACGACGACGGGACTTCTGGCGCGCCGGCAGCTCACGTTCGGGTGGGAGGCCCAAGGGAAGAGGCTCTTCCTGGGGCTGATCAACTGGCTCGTCCTTGAACTGCCCGGCATCGAGGAAGCCCACGGCCGTGGTGCTCAAAAGCTCTGTTGCCGGGTCTTCGGGTTCCACGAGGTCGTTGGGGTCGGTAGGGGCCTCACTGGCCGCCACTGCCGGCACGGGAATGCCGTTGCTGGCCGCGCGCAGCGCACGGCGGAAGGCGGCAGCGTCCTGGAAGCGATCTGTCCGGCTCTTCTGCAGTGCCTTTACCAGGACTGAGTCCAAGGCTTCGGTGACTTCCGGGTTGTGGGCACTGGGCAGGTCCGGGGTCTCGCGGACGTGCTGGTAGGCAACCGATACGGGGCTGTCGCCGATGAACGGAGGCCGACTGGTCAGCAGTTCGAAAAGAAGACAACCGGCCGAGTAGAGGTCACTGCGCGCATCCACCGTTTCACCACGGGCCTGCTCCGGCGAAAGGTATTGCGCTGTGCCCACAACGGCTTGTGTTTGCGTCATGGTGGCGGCGGAATCGGCCATGGCGCGCGCGATGCCGAAGTCCATGACCTTCACCTCGCCGGTGTCGGCACACACCATCACATTGGCTGGTTTGATATCCCGGTGGACGATGCCGGCCCGGTGGCTGTACTCAAGAGCGCCAAGGACCCCCAGGGTGAAGCCGATGGAGTCCTCCACCCCAAGCTCGTTCGCCTTGATCATGTCCCGCAGGGTGCGTCCGGCCACGTACTCCATGACGATGTAAGGGACACGCACGTCCTCGCCCGGACCTCCCGGACCCGAGTATTCTCCGGTGTCGAAGATGGCAACGATGGAGGGATGGTTCAACGCCGCTACAGCCTGGGCTTCGCGTTTGAAACGGGCCTGGAACTGGGGATCCCGCGCAAGGTCCGCGCGCAGCACCTTCACGGCGATGGTCCGTCCCAGCAGGGTGTCCGTTCCCCGGTAGACGTCCGCCATGCCGCCACGACCGATCAGCTCGCCAAGTTCATAGCGGGAATTGAGGATGCGGTGGGAGGACACAGGTGTGCTCTCCTCTCGATGCGCAGGACCTGGACGTGACGTTGACATGGCGTTTACTTAGTCGCTCGGGCTGCCGGAGCCGCTGGGGGTGGCACTCGACGAGCCGGGATCAACCGGAACCAGTGCCTTGGACAGGTAATAGGTGACTGTGGAGCCTGCGGGGACCTGGGTTCCAGCCGCCGGTGAGGAACGGACGAACGTTCCCGGCTGCTGGCCGATGGCACCGTTGACGGGTTCTCCGGCAACCCACAAAAGACCGGCTCCTTCGATGGCTTGGCGAATCTGCGATTCGTCAACACCGACTCCGATAGCGGGGACAGCGACCAATTCGGGGCCCTTGGAGTAGGTGACGGTGATGGTTTCGCCAGGGTCACGAGGTCCGGTGGGATTGAGAGTCGTTACGATTCCTGCCTCGGCTGTGTCGTCGAAGACCTCCTGGCCGTTCACTCCGAAGCCCAATGCTCGAAGTTGCGCGCTGACAGTCTCGAAGGGTTGGCCAACATACTGCTCGGGAATGATGTTGATCTTCTGGGGAACCGACTGCGTGGGCTGCGGTGCCTCAGAGGTCTCTGTGGGCCGCGGCGTAGGCGTAGCTGACGTGGAGGTAGGACTCGCGCTCCGGCTGGGGCTCGTGGTGGTCGACTCGGTGGGCGCGGGGCTCGGCGAGAAGAAACCTGACTGCGAAATCAGGAAACCAACCAAGGCAAACAGGACCAGCAGAATCAGGGCAACAAGCGGCCAGGTCCAGGGGCTGCGCTTCTTGCGCTCGGGTTCAGCATCGTCGAAGTTCTCTTCTTCGGTGTAGACCACTTCGTCGTCGTTGAGCTGACGTTCGGCCTCCAGGGCGTTTGCACGCGTCAGGGGGTTATCCGAAGACGCGGCGGCGGCTCCAAGAGCAGCCCCTGCAGCCCCGGCACCGAGCACCGGCAGTGCGGACGTCGCCGTCGTCGACTGTTCCTTGCCGTAAGGCGAAGTAACGACGCCGGTGGGTGCCGTTGCGGTGTCCACCGGCGCAGTGATGGGTCCGGTATTGGATTCGAACAACAGCATGCCGGGCACGGCGGCATGGGCGGTGGCGATGTCACCATTGCGGATGGCTTCCGCGGCTTCGGCCAGCTTGATGGCGTTGGCCGGACGGTTCTTCGGATCCTTGGCCAGCATGGACATCAGCAGTGCCCGCACGGGGGTGGGCAGCGTCTCCGGAAGGGGCGGCGGTGCGTCATTCACCTGGGCCAGGGCAATGGCAATCTGGGATTCGCCGGAGAACGGACGGTGCCCGGTGAGGCACTCGTAGCCGATGACGCCGAGCGAATAAATGTCCGAAGAACCCGTGGCGGTCTGGCCGGTTGCCTGCTCAGGCGCCAGATACTGGGCGGTGCCCATGACCTGGCCGGTCTGTGTGAGCGGCACCTGGTCAGCCAACCTGGCAATGCCGAAGTCGGTGACCTTGACGCGGTTGTCGGGCGTGATCAGCAGGTTGCCCGGCTTGATGTCGCGGTGGACGAGGCCCTGTGCGTGCGCAACGGCAAGGGCGCGCGCTGTCTGCGAGATGATGGAGAGCGTCATGTCCGGCGAGAGCACCTGCTCCCGTTCGAGGATGCCGCTCAGGGGGTGTCCGGGAACGAGTTCCATGACCAGGTAGGCCGAACCGGCTTCCTCGCCGTAATCGAAGACGTTGGCGATGCCCACGTGGTTGAGGAGGGCGGTGTGACGCGCCTCGGCACGGAACCGCTGAAGGAACCCGGGGTCACCCGTGTATTCCTCCTTGAGCACCTTGATGGCAACGATCCGGCCGAGGATCTGGTCCTTGGCCTTCCAGACCTCGCCCATGCCGCCAATCGCAATGCGACTGGTCAGCTGGAACCTGCCGCCGAGTGTGATTCCCGAAGTAGGCCTCACTTATTCAACACCGCCTCAAAAATCTTCTTTGCGTTCGGACTGGTTAGCTGGGCCCCGGTTTGCACGTCAACACTCTCCATGACAATGGTGACGGCTACTTGCGGGTCGTTTGCCGGGGCGAACCCGGTAAACCATGAGTTGTTCAAACCTGAATCACCGAGCTCGGCCGTGCCGGTCTTACCGGCCACCTTGACACCGGGAACGGCTGCGCCCCTGGCGATACCGTTATCCACGGCGCTAGTCATCCACTCGGTGATCTGGGTCGCGATGGGCTGCGTGGTGCTGGTGCGGAGCGCCTCAGGCTTGGGTTCGTTGATAACGCGCAGATCGGGTGCACGGATGGCCTCAACCAGGTTGGGCTTCATCTGCACGCCGCCGTTGGCGATGGCCGCCGTCATCAGGTTGATCTGCAGCGGTGTGGCTTTCACGTCGCGTTGACCCACCGACGACTGGGCCAACTGGGCCTGGTCCAGGTCCTCCGGGAAGACGCTGGTGGCCTGCTGGAGCTTAAGCTGGTCGCCAAAGTTTTCGCCGAAGCCGAACTTCTGCGCTTGCTCCCGGATGGCATCCTGGCCGAGGTCCAATGCGATGCTGGCGAACGGAGTATTACACGACTGCTCCAAGGCAAAGGCGAAGGACGCTGTTTCGCGAACGTTGCAGTTACCGCCGGCGTAGTTGGGGAGGCTGGCACTGCTGCCAGGCAAGGGCAGGCTGCTGGGGTTCGGCAGCTCGCTGTCCTTGTTGTACTTGCCCGAGTTCAACGCAGCCGCGGTATCAATGAGTTTGAAGACCGATCCGGGCGAGAGCAGGTTACCCGTAGGGCCGCTGACGTTTTGGTTCAGGTTGATGCCCGGAATCTGGTTCAGCTGAGCGTAGTTGGCCTCAGCCGTGGTGCGGTCATGCGAGGCAATCAAGTTGGGGTTATACGACGGCTTGGAAACCATCGCGAGGATAGCGCCGGTCTTGGGGTTGGTGACCACAATGGAACCGCGCTGCCCCTCAGGAATGAGGTCGAAGGCCAGTTGCTGGATGGCAGGGTCCAAGGTCAGTTCCACAGATGCGCCCTTTGGTTCCTTGCCAAGGAACATCTGGCTCATGCGATCCAGGAACAACTGGTCGGAGTTTCCGGCCAGGGTTTCCCCCATGGATTGTTCCAGGCCGGTGGAACCAAAGAACTTGGAGAAGTATCCGGTGATGCCGGCGTAAAGCTCCGGCTGGTTGTACTGACGCTGGAAAGCGCAGGATTCTGTTCCCGTGACTGACTCAGCTACAGGTTTTCCACCCACAATGATGGAGCCACGCTCATTGCAAAAAGACGCCAGAACGGCGCGCTGGTTCCAAGGATTGGCGTTGAGGTCATCAGCGCCAATGACCTGAACGTAGCTGATGGCGCCGAAGATCAACGCGAACATGGCGACGGCAGCCATCCAGCTGCTACGAATAGCCTGGTTCATTGTTGCTTCACCGCCTCTGTTGGTGCGCTAGGTGTCTGGCCCGTGGCCGGTTTGCGTGTTCCCGGCGTGCTACTGCTTGCCGGGGGCTTGTTGACCATGGGAGTGGTGTCCACCGGGCCGCGGGCCGTGTTGGAAATCATGAGCAGCAGGCCAACGATTATCCAGTTGGCCAGAAGCGAGGAACCACCAGCGGCAAGGAACGGAGTCGTGAGGCCGGTCAATGGGATGAGCCGGGTCACTCCACCGATGACGACGAAGCACTGCAGGGCAATCGCAAAGGACAAACCGCACGCCAGGAGCTTTCCGAACGCATCCCGGGTGCCCAAAGCTGCACGGAAGCCTCGAGTGAACAGCAACAGATAAAGCATCACGACGGCGAAGAGACCAATGAGGCCAAGCTCCTCACCGATAAGGGCAACGATCATGTCGCTGTTGGCAAAGGGCACCAGATCCGGTCTGCCCTGGCCTAGGCCGGTGCCAACCAGTCCGCCGTCGGCCATCCCGAACAAGCCCTCTACGATTTGCCCGCTACCACCGGGAGACCTGCCGAAGACCTCAGGCGTGAACGCATTGATCCAGCTGTCGATGCGGAACGCCACGTGGGAGAAGATCTGGGAGGCAATGAAGCCGCCGCCCAGAATCAGCAGCAAGCCGATGACCACCCACGAGATCCGGCTTGTAGCCACGTAGATCATCACGATGAACAGGCCGAAGAAGAGGATGGAGGATCCAAGGTCACGCTGGAAGACGAGAACACCGATGCTTACCAGCCACGCGGTGATCATGGGGCCGAGGTCCTTGAACCGGGGGAACTGCATAGGGCCGATCTTCCGGCCAGCCAACAGAATCAGGTCCCGGTTGGAGGATAGATAGCCGGCAAAGAATATGGCGAGAGTGATCTTGGCGATTTCACCGGGCTGGAACGTCATGGGACCCACTCGGATCCACACGCGCGCACCCAGGATTTCGCCGGCGGAGATTCCCGGAATCAATGGAAGGACCAGGAGGAAAGCACTGGCCGCCAAGGAGATGTATGTAAAGCGGCGAAGGATGCGGTGGTCCTTGAGGAACCAGATCACGGCAATCGAGACCGCCATGGCAATGAGTGTCCACCGCAGCTGATTGTTGCCCGTATCGTCCGCGGGACCGTCCATGCGGTGTATCAGGGCAAGCCCAAGTCCGTTGAGAGCTACAACGATCGGAAGTATTACCGGATCGGCATATTTCGCGCGGAGCCGGAGCACCACGTGGAATGCGAAAGCTGCAACCGCCAGGAGGCTCGACTGGAACCAGAAGTCGCTGTCCAGCCCGACCTCCGAGTTGATGCTCACCAACGCACTAGCGCCAATGCCGACGGCAAGGGCCAGGACGATGAGAACCAGCTCGACATTGCGGCGGGGTTTGGGTGCTATCTCAGTCTGCATCATTTGGCCGCCTCACAGGGAGTCGGGACGGGTGAAGGAGTGGGGCTGGGAACGGCAGCCGTACTGGGTATGGGCACAGTGGCCGACGGGGTCGGCGTAGCGGATCCCGAAGCTGTGGCCGGAGGAGTGCTCGGGCAGTTGGCCGAAGCGCTGCCAGTGTTCCTCAGGTTCTCCACAATGCCCTGTGCGCTGTCGAGGTCACCCGCCGGAACTGTCTGGCGTACGCTCTGCTGGCCGTATTCCGGCAATGAATCCACCCTGATATCGGTAACGGCCTCAAGCCGGGAAAGCTGAATGGGTCCGAGCCTCTGAGAGATCCCGTTGAAGATAGCGACCCGCTGGTCGAATTCGCCCACGTAATAGCGTGTCTGCGTCCAGGCATAGCCAAGCCACAGGCCCACCACGACGCCCAGGACAACAACGGCCGCGACAGCAGGCATGAGCCAACGCACACGGCGACGGGCCGGCTCTTCGATCTCAACACGGTCTTGTTCTGCTTTATGCGTGAGGACCGTTGCTGCCCTGCGTGCGACGGTGCGGCCGGCGACGGTGGGAATGGAGCCCGTTTCAGCAGCAGTGGCGGCAGCGCCAACAAGTTCGTGGGGGCGACTGGCCAATTCCTCGCGCAGTACTTCAGCCGACAAATGCTCACCGAGATGGGGGTCGGTGGTGGTGGGTGGCTCTGTGGACTCTTCTGACGATCCAGCCTCGTCCTCTTTGTCGTCCGGATCTCCTGCGCTGAAGGAAGATCCAGCGTCGGCATTCCGCGCGGCTTTGGCATGGGACTCGGTCTTACTGTCCTTTTCCGCCTTGTCCGCGGCCAGGTCATCAGCTGACTTGGTAGCCGTGACTGCCTCGGGCTCGTTAACCGCGGCAAGCGCTGCTGCCGGAACCACGTCGACGGCGGCCGTGTTGACGTCGTCGTCGGTCTCCTCCGCAATCTCCAGCATCACCACGGTGACGTTGTCCGGGGCGCCGGCTTCCAGCGTCAGATCCACCAGGATCTCAGCACATTCACGCAAGTCCTTGGTCTCGCGGACCATGCGCTCCACCACGTGGCCAGCCACGTAATTGAGTCCATCGGAACAGAGCAGCCAGCGTTCGCCCGGTTCGACGTCCAGGACATCCAAGTCCAGCTCAGGGCTGGCATCGACGTCGCCCAGGACGCGCATGAGGACGTTCTTGTGCGGATGCGTTTCCGCTTCCTCCGGGCGGAGGCGGCCTTCGTCAATGAGGCGCTGCACGAAGGTGTGGTCAATGCTGACCTGCTCAAACTTCTTGTTGCGCAACCGGTAGGCACGGGAATCGCCAATGTGGGCGAAGTGGAGCTTGCGGCCCTCCAAGAGCAGCGCCGTGACCGTGGTGCCCATGCCCGAGAGCTTGGGATTCTGGTGGACAAGCTCGGAGAGCAGGGAATTTGCGGTCTGGATCTCGTCGGCCAGGACGGTGTCCGCGCCCTCCGGGTAATCGTCATGATCAAGGTGGATCATGTCCAAGACCGTTGAAGCGGAAGCGACATCGCCGCCAGCGTGACCGCCCATGCCATCGGCCACCACTGCAAGATGGCGGCCCACATAAGCGGAGTCGTCATTCTTGGAACGGATCCGTCCGACGTCGGAACGCGCCGCGTAGCGCATGATGAGCGGGCGCTCCGCAGGCTTTTCCTGGCCTTTGGGGGTCTCGGAAAAGGCCATGGACTACGGCCTCAATTCAATGACCGTCTTGCCGATTCTCACGGGGACGCCAAGCTCAACCGGCAAGGCGCGGGTGAGCTGTTGATCGGCCAGGTAGGTGCCGTTGGTGGATCCGAGGTCTTCGATGAACCAGCGGCTGCCCTGCGGGAACAGGCGCGCATGCCGCCCGGAAGCGTAATCATCTTCCAGGACAAGCGTGGCTTCCTGTGCGCGGCCGAGCAGGATGGGGCTGGCGGCCAAGGGAACCGTGGTGCCCTTGAGGGGGCCCTCCGTGACTACCAGTGTGCGCGCATGCTGGATTGCCGGCGGTGGAGAAGCTGCCAGCTCAGGGTGCTTCCGGACTTCGCGTGCGGTGGGAACGCCAGTTACGGCCTTGCGGCCAATCTGGAAGTCGCGGCGCATGGTGGTCACAATGCTGAAGATCAGGACCCACAACAAAAGGAGGAACCCGAAGCGAAGCGCTGTGATGGTCAGTTCGCTGATGTCGTTCACGCGTGGCCACCCGGGGTTTGGGGGAGTAGGCGGAAAATGATCTTGGTACGTCCCATCGTGATGGTTGAGCCGTCTGTCAGCTCAATGCTGCCGTTCACTTTATGCCCGTTGACGTAACTGCCATTAGTGGAGCCGAGGTCAACGGCCCAAGTGCCGCCGTTCTCCGTGCGGACCTCGAGGTGTTTCCGTGAAACGCCTGTGTCGTCTACAAGGATGTCGGCTTCGGATGAGCGGCCCAGCACCACGGAGTGAGCGTTGAGGGAATACCGCTGGCCACCAATGTCCAGCACGGGCTGGAGGCGGGTGGGTTGCCGTGCCGGGGCAGCAGGAACATGGGCACGTGGAGCTTGTGGAGCAGGAGCAGCGTCATCGGACGATTTCTCGGTCCGGGAGTTTATTTCGAAATGTCCTGCGCGTTCTTCGTCATTGCGACGGAACGAGATGCGGACAGCGCCTTGGAGCGTGTAGCCCTGGCTGCGGACGTGCTGGATAACGACGTCGCACAGTTCCTCGGCGAGGGGTGTTCCCCATTCCTGTGCCCGGGCGAAGTCTTCGTCGCTGAGTAGGACGTCGAAAACATTGGGAGCGAGCGTCCGCCCGGCTGCGATTGTGATGGACTTGTTGTCCAACTCGCGCCTCAGCTTGCTTGCGATCTCCACTGGTTCAACACGTGCCCGCGACCCCGTGGAGAAGACGTTGCGGACGGCTTTTTCAATGCCGCGCTCGACTTTGTCCAGCAAACCCATGGTCCTTCTCCTTTCCTTGCCGCGGCACCCGTTGTGCCTGGTCCGATAGTCCGTCCATTCCTCCGTCTGCGCACACGGCGAAGTATGCGCCTGACGGCCCTTCCACTTCCCGATACTACTGGGACTGACTGGGAATGGCCTTAATCCACAACGCCTTGCGACCCGGAAAAGTTCGTTCCCGGCCCTTGTTGGCGCGGGAGGCGGGGATTGAAATTTTCGTTCAGTTCAGCTGTTGTTGGGGTTCTGCCAGGCTCGACGGGGGCTCTGCCTCCCGGCCGATTGGTGTTTTGCTCCGGATGTCCGTTATGCTTGATCTCGCTGCTTTTGAAGGAAACGAAGCTGGGAGACCAGCCCGAGTCCGAAAAAAGAAGTTGCGCGCGAGTGGCGGAACGGCAGACGCGCTGGCTTCAGGTGCCAGTATCCGAAAGGGTGTGGGGGTTCAAATCCCCCCTCGCGCACGCAATTGAAAGAGCCCCGGTCTTAGGACCGGGGCTTTTTTGCTGTCTTGGGCGCGACTCCCGCCCTTGTTCGCTCCGCTCACCGTGGTAGGGCGGGGGATTCGAACAAGCCAGGGACTGGGTGACCAAGCGGGTCCTGGGCGGCCGGAAGGTCAGTTGCCTGCGGAACCCGTGAACCGGCGTCGTGAATTGCTCAGGTGCAGCCGCATGGCGGCCGCGGCAGCCACTGGGTCGCCCTCTGCGATGGCTGCATATATAGAGGAGTGTTCGTGGACCACTTGCTCGAAGCGTCTTCGGGAATCTTGCTCATCGCTTGAAACGAGGCGGGGGCGTGGCATGGTGATCATGGTTTGGCCCAAGGCGGAGATGCAGTCCGTATAGAAGGGGTTGCCGGTGGCCGCCGCGACTGCCCGGTGGAACTCGAAATCGGCCTTCATCGAATGGGCCGGGTGGCCTGAGCTCGCAACGAACTGCTCCAGGGCGCCACGCGTAGCCTTCAGCTGGTGTTCTGTGTGGTTCCGGGCGGCAAGTGCTGCGGCTTCTGTCTCGACGCCGATCCGGAAGTCGAGCATCTGCAGCCGCTCTTCCACGCTGCCAACGGCCCGCGTTCCTGGTGCAGGCGTGGGTCCGTCCGCGGGCGGGGTCAGCGCGAAGCTGCCCCGCCCACGTTCGGTTTCCACAAGTCCCTCGGCCTGCAAACGGGTGAGGGCGGAACGGACGACGGTCCGGCTCACCCCGAACTCGCTGATGAGGGTGTTTTCGCTGGGGAGCTTCTCACCTGGCTGGATGACGCCGTCGACGATGCGGTTGCGAAGGTCGGCGGCGAGATCCGCAGTCAGGTTTCGGCTCATGGGTTCAAGATTACGCGCCGAATTCCACTGATTCGGTGGTCCATGCCCGCGCCTGTGCGCTCAAGGTAACACCCAATCCAGGGCGGTCCGGAACGATCATGCGGCCATTCTTGGTTTCCAGGCGTTCCTCGAACAGCGGGTCAAGCCAGTCGAAGTGCTCCACCCAAGGCTCACGCGGGTAGGCAGCAGCCAAGTGCAGGTGGATTTCCATGGCAAAGTGCGGGGCGAGGCCCAGCCCTCTTTCATTAGCCAACGCCGCGAGGCGCAGGAACTGGGTGATGCCGCCAACGCGGGGAGCATCGGGTTGAATGATGTCGCAGCTGTTCGCATTGATGAGGCCCTTGTGCTCGGCAACGGACGCCAGCATTTCACCGGTTGCGATGGGTGTGTCCAAGACCTGTGCAAGGTGCGCGTGGCCTTCGAAGTCATACGCATCCAGTGGTTCTTCGATCCAGATGAGATTGAATTCTTCGAGTTGGCGGCCCATGCGCAAGGCGGTGGCGCGGTCCCATTGCTGATTCGCGTCCACCATGAGCGGGACGTCCCAGCCGATGTGCTCGCGAACTCCGGCGACGCGGAGGAGATCTTCCTTGGAGTCCGGCAGGCCGACCTTGATTTTGATTCCGCCAATCCCCTCGTCGATGGACTGCGTGGCGCGTTCCTTGACCTCATCCAAGGTGGCGTTGAGGAAGCCGCCAGACGTGTTGTAGGTCTGGACCGAGTCGCGGTAAGAGCCCAGGAGCTTGGCAAGGGGGAGCCCGGCGCGCTTGGCCTTGAGGTCGTAGAGGGCGATGTCTATCGCGGCCAAGGCTTGCGTAGCCACACCGGAACGCCCCACGGAGGCGCCGGCCCAAAGAAGCTTGGTGTAGATCTTGCCGATGTCGTTGGGGTCCTCGCCGACGATGCCCTCTGCGACCTCCTTGGCGTGGGCATATTGTGCCGGGCCGCCTGCGCGCTTGGAGTAACTGAATCCGATGCCGCTGTGGCCCTGTTCCGTGGTGATCTCGGCGAACAGGAACACCACCTCGGTCATGGGCTTTTGCCGGCCGGTGAAGACTTTGGCATCGCTGATGGGCACAGTGAGGGGCAACTTTGCGGTGGATAGCTTGACGTGACGAATGAGATCTACGGTGCTCATGGTTCTCCTAGTGGGGACGGCATCCTTGCCTGCCACTTAGGATACAAGTTTAAAACTTGTACTACAAGAGGGTTGCCAGCTAAAAGACCCGCAGTGTGCGGTTCACGTTGAGCGCGATCTGCGCCTGTGCTCGTAGACTCCCTGTGTGTCAGAACGAAAAACAGGACAAAGAGTGGCCGGCTATCACGAGGATTTGCGGGGTAGGTATCCAGCGGGCAAGGCGGTCGCCATGGGCAAGGCCCGGAAGAGCCTGAAAGCAGCCATTGGTGCTCTCGCGCTATCCCTTGCCCTGGCCGCCTGCTCGGGGGCCGTCTCCGGCAATCAAGCGACGGCACCGGATGCCGGCGAGTTCGACACCCTGACGTCCGCTGGGGCCGAACGTATAACGTCACAGGGGACAGCGAAGCTGGATATGACAAAGGGGAAACTCGAAAAGGAGGCCGCGGGCCTACCTGCGGACGCTGCGAAAGGCCCCCTGATCTTTGCTCAGGACGGCCGCGAGATTGAGATCAGCATCGCCGGTCCCCAAGGAACCGTTACTGGAAGCTCTGACACCCTCAAATTTGCAACGGACTCCGCGCGCTCCGATTTCAAGGAGGTCACTTTCTACCACCGGTTCGACAAATGGGAGGACCTGGAAAAGGACGTTCGTGACGCGGTTTCCCGGTACGGGTTGGACGCCGACGACGCAGAATATTGGCTCCAAAACGTCAACAAGACCAGCGGCTCAGTCGATCTGTTCAATCACAGCCTGGGTCCCGGCACGTCCACCGGCTTGGCGGTCACCTACGACATCGCCTATGAGTTCCCGGATCCGTCCGTCATAAGCATCCGCGTCAGCCCTCTGGGTGGCTGAGTACCCCCGCGTCAGTCAGAAACGGCTTCCCGCAGCGCCCCGAACCCTGTAATCAGCGCCTCAAGTCCCAGGTTGAATGCGACGTCGGTCGGCCGAGCGTGCTCCTCGGCAGCCAGCCGGTCCACGGCGGCGGTGAAGTTGGGGACCTGCTCGGCGAGGCTGCCGGCGTCGAAGATGTCCTCCGGCGCGGTGACGTCATAAGCGGCACCGAAAACGAACGCCTCCAAAGCCACAATCGCCGAGATGATCTTCTCTTCAGGGAACCCGGCATCGCGGAAGCCCGCAGTCGCGGCCTCGTACATCGCCAAGGTTTTGGGGGCATTTGCCACGGGAAGCACTGCAATCACGGGTATCAGCGGCGTATGTTCCGAGAACACGTCGCGGTAGGACCACGCCCAACGACGCACTGCCACATCCCACGGTTCCGAGCCAAAAGCGGAGACATCCACCATCGCCGCCAAATGGTCTTCCACCAGCAGTAAGACGTCGTCCTTGGAGCCCACGTGGTTGTACAGCGCAGACGGCGCGACACCAAGGGAGCGTGCCAGGGCCGCCATGGTGAGTCCGTTGTAACCCTTGTTGCTGATCAACTCAAGCGCCGCCGTCGTGATGCCGTCCTGGTCCAGGACCGCCGCCGTCGGCCGACCGGCGCGGCGGCGTGCCGGGAGCGTGGAAGGAGCGGGAGTCGGTGCGGGCATCGGAGGCCTTTCTGCTGCCTGTGTCCCCAGCATTATTCCACCGGGGCTTCACAGCGGCCGACTCCAACGCTAGTATGGAACTAAATGAACGTCATTCATTTATTGGTCAGCCACCACGGACGGCCACGGAGAGGACATCATGCAGAATCTTGACCGCGACGTTGTGATCGTCGGGGCCGGACCGTCAGGGCTGACGGCGGCACGTGAATTGAAGAAGGCCGGACTCAGCGTTGCCGTGCTCGAAGCACGCGACCGGGTGGGCGGCCGCACCTGGACCGACACCATCGACGGCGCCATGCTGGAGATCGGCGGCCAGTGGGTTTCCCCCGACCAGACAGTGCTCATGGAACTGCTGGACGAGCTCGGCCTGAAAATGTACTCGCGCTACCGCGACGGTGAATCGGTCTACATCGGCGAAGACGGCAAGCGCACCCAGTACACCGGTGATACGTTCCCCGTGAACGAAACCACCAAGGCCGAGATGGACAAGCTTGTTGCCATTTTGGACGGCCTCGCCGCCGAGATTGGTCCCACCGAGCCCTGGGCACACCCCAAGGCACGCGAGCTGGACACCATCTCCTTCCACCACTGGCTCCGCCAGAACTCCAACGACGAGGAAGCCTGCAACAACATCGGCCTCTTTATCGCCGGTGGCATGCTGACCAAGCCGGCTCACGCTTTCTCCGCACTGCAGGCAGTTCTCATGGCAGCCTCAGCCGGGTCCTTCAGCCACCTGACGGACGAAGACTTCATCCTGGACAAGCGCGTCATCGGCGGCATGCAGCAGGTCTCGCTGCTGCAGGCAGCAGAGCTGGGTGACGACGTCGTACTTAACAGCCCGGTTCGCACCATCAAGTGGGACGACAACAACGTGACTGTCGTGTCTGAACAGGCAACCGTCAATGCGCGGTTCGTGATCATGGCAGTGCCGCCGAATCTGTACTCCCGCGTCTCGTTTGAGCCGCCGCTGCCGCGCCGCCAGCACCAGATGCACCAGCACCAGTCGCTGGGCCTTGTCATCAAGGTCCACGCCGTGTACGACACACCGTTCTGGCGCGAAGAAGGGCTATCCGGCACGGGCTTCAGCGCCGGCGCGCTGGTCCAGGAGGTCTACGACAACACCAACCACGGCGACACCCGCGGCACCTTGGTGGGCTTCGTGTCCGACGAAAAGGCTGACGCCGTGTTCGAGCTCAGCGCCGAAGACCGCAAGAAGGCCATCCTCGAGTCCATCGCCGGCTTCCTCGGCGACAAGGCGCTCACCCCCGAGGTCTACTACGAGTCCGACTGGGGCTCCGAAGAGTGGACCCGCGGCGCGTACGCCTCCAGCTACGACCTCGGTGGCCTGCACCGCTACGGCAAGGACCAGCACGCGAACGTCGGACCGATTTACTGGTCCTCATCCGACCTGGCAGCCGAGGGCTACCAGCACGTGGATGGCGCCGTCCGCATGGGCCAGGCAACGGCCGCCCGCATCGTCGAGGCCAACAGGCTCGCCGCGGTGCCTGTCGCCTAAGGCATACAGCACTAAACCGGCAGGCTGGGGGAGCACCATCCCCGGCCTGCCGGCTCCACTGTTTAAGACGAGAAAGGGACCACCATGCGCTACGTAGTGGGTTATACCGCCAACGCGAGGGGGCACGACGCCGTTCACCTTGCCGTTGCGCTGGCCAGGAACCACGATGTCAGCCTGGACCTGGTCCTGGTGACCCCGCAGGATTCCCCCTTCAATGCCGTCTACCCGCCTGAGGCCGGCTACAACGACATCCTCAACGAGCAGGCGCAGCGCTGGTTGGACGAAGGCCTTGCGCTGGTTCCAGCCGACGTCACCGCCCGTGCCCACATCAGGCGCGGCGACTCCGAAGCGCAGGCGTTGATCGACGCTGCCGTGGAGATGGACGCCGCGGCCCTGGTCATCGGCGCAACCAACGGTGGCCTGTTCAAGCGGTTCACCATCGGCTCCGTTGCGGGTTCGCTGCTCCATTCGTCGCCGGTTCCGGTCGTTTTGGCCCCCCACGGTTACCAGCGGACGGAGCCGATCACCCGTTTGAGCTGCGGTTTTGGGACGCGTCCGGGCGCTGGTGAACTGCTCGACGTCGCGGTCGAGTCCGCGCGCGACCGTGGCCTTCCGTTGCGGCTCGTCTCGCTGTTGGCGCTCGACGGCGGTAACTCGCCTGGGTTGGCCGACGCGGCCTGGATGCATGCCGCAGAGCGGCTTGCCGCCGTCGGAGGTTCTGCTGTGGAGACGCCGGAACCTGAGATCGTCGTCGCGCAGGGCCGCACCATCGAAGAAGCCGTTGACCGACTCGACTGGGAAGACGGCGAAATCCTGTTGATCGGCTCCAGCCGCCTGGCCCAGCACCGGGCCACATTCCTTGGCAGCACCGCCAACCGGATCCTGCGTGCCCTCCCCGTCCCCATGATCGTGGTCCCCCGCGACTACACGCGACAAAGCTCCTAGCAATCGCCTGAGAGGCAAAACCCATGTCAACTGCACCAAAGACGGTCCAGTCGAAAGAAACACCATCCCTGAGTGAAAAGGGGCTGAAAGCCGGATCGGTGGGCCTGATCGGCGCCGTCGTGATTGGTGTTTCCTGCATCGCACCCGCTTACACGCTTACAGCTGCCTTGGGCCCCACCGTGTCCGAGGTTGGCGTCCATCTGCCCGCCATCTTCCTGGTGGGCTTCATCCCCATGCTGCTGGTAGCGCTCGGCTATCGCGAACTGAACAACGCAATGCCCGACGCCGGCACCTCCTTTACGTGGGCGACGCGCGCTTTTGGTCCATGGATCGGCTGGATGGGTGGCTGGGGGCTGATCGCGGCAACCATCATCGTGCTATCCAACCTCGCCGCCGTCGCCGTGGACTTCTTCTACCTGATGCTCGCGCAGATTTTCAGTAACCCGGAACTAGGGGAGCTCAGCAAGATCCTGCCGCTGAACATCGCCACCACGCTGGTGTTCATTGCCTTGGCGTGCTGGATTTCCTACCGCGGCATGGAGACCACCAAAGGCGTCCAGTACGTGCTGGTGGCCTTCCAACTGCTGGTCCTCGGCTGGTTCGCCGTCTCAGCGTTTGTGCACGTATCCAACGGGACGGCCTTCGACGCCACCGCCATTTCGCCCGACTGGTTCAACCCGTTTGCCGTGGACTCCTTCTCCTCGTTCGCCGCGGGTGTGTCACTCTCGATCTTCATTTACTGGGGGTGGGACGTCACCCTCACCATGAACGAGGAGACGAAGAACCCCGAGAAGACCCCGGGCCGGGCAGCGACCATCACTGTGCTGGTCATCGTGATCATCTACATGACCATTGCACTGGCTACGCTCTCCTTCGCGGGCGTGGGGGAGACCGGATTGGGTGCCGGCAACCCGGAGAACCAGGCCAGTATCTTCGCCGTGCTTGCCGGTCCCGTGATGGGTCCGTTCGCCATCCTCATGTCGCTGGCCATTCTGAGCAGCTCGGCGGCGTCCCTGCAGTCGACGTTCGTTTCACCCGCCCGCACCATGCTGGCCATGGGTCACTACCGTGCCATCTCGCCGCGCTTTGGCCGTATCAGCCCCACCTACAAGTCGCCCAGCTTCGCGACCATCGCGGCTGCGATCGCTGCCGCCGGTTTCTACGTGATCACCCGGACCGTGTCGGAGAACGCGCTGTGGGACACCATCACCGCCTTGGGAATGATGATCTGCTTCTACTACGGCATCACCGCCCTGGCCTGCGTCTGGTTCTTCCGGGCATCAGCGTTTAGTGGCGTCCGTCCGTTCTTCTTCAAGTTCCTGGCACCTTTGTTGGGAGGCGTGATCCTGCTGGTCATGTTCGTGAAGACCGCCATGGACTCGATGGACCCGGAGTATGGCTCGGGCTCGTCAGTTGGCGGCGTGGGCCTGGTGTTCGTGCTGGGAATGGGCGTGATCTTGCTCGGCGTGGTGGTCATGTTGGTGATGTATCGCCTGCGTCCTGAGTTCTTCAAGGGCAAGGTTCTGTAGTTTTCTCCCGGCCTCCCGCCGAGGTGGCATTTAATGCCAATGTTGCTCGCTGGGATGGTCATTAAGTGTCATCTGGGCGCAGGGAGGGCGGCCGTTGGGACGCCCGCAGCGAGCTCGGCGGCGGCGAGGGCTTCGGCCAGGCGTTCGACGGCGGCGCGGTAGTCAGTGCCAGCTGTCACCCTGCAGTACTCGGCCTCCCGCATGGCCCGCGTAAGAGCCGCTGTTTCGGCAGTCCTGACGTCGGTCATGGCTGGAAAATCGATGGTCCGCGCAGGATCGAGCTCGTACTGGCGCCACTGCTCCAGGATCCTTTCGTGGCGGGCTGCGTCATCCGGAAAACCAGCGCGACGGCGGGGCTCAGCTGCGTGGATGCGCTCCACTTTGCGGATGCTTAACAGCGTTCCTGTCGCAGTGGCGATGCCGACGAAAACCATGATGAGCCCGGCCGGTGCCCATTGCACGGCAGGGACCAGAATGGCGGGCGCTATGACGACGAGCCCGCCGAACACGTCCCAAAAGAGCCCGTCCGGCTCCGGGCCGCGGCCGTGTGTCAGTTTCCTGTGCAGGACATACGTGGTTGCTGCGGTTGCAAGAACCAGAGCTACACCCCACAGGAGCATCATGGCGGGCATCGGACCACCTCCAGGCGAATTCGCTGCTTTGAATTCAGTATGCGGCAGTGTCTGCTTGGGCGACACCTTCCACGGGACAATTCATCACCGCGCGCACAAGGTGAATTGTCCGGATGCGGGTGTCCTCTGCCCGGGACGATGTCGTACCCCGGGCGTAGCCTTGGCAGCATGAGACTGAAAATGTGCAGCATCCATGTCAAGGACCCCGCAGCAGCCCACGTCTTCTACACGGAGACGCTCGGCTTCGAGACCTTGATGGCCATGCCCGAGTACAACCTTTTCATCATCAAGGATCCCGGAGCGGACAACAGCAGTTCACCCGGCCTGCTGCTGGAGCCCAGCGATAACCCCATTGCCTCGAACTACATGAACGCCCTGCACGAGTCCGGCCTGGCTGCCATTACCTTCGGGGTGCCCGATGTCCAGGCCGAGTACGAGCGTTTGCTTGCCGCCGGTGTGACGTTCCAAGGTGAACCCTCGGAGGATCCTTCAGGCGTCAGCGCAGTCTTCGACGACGGCTGTGGCAACTTCGTTCAGCTGCACCAGGACTAGCCCGGCTCTAAGCGCCGGCCTTAAACAACTGTGGCCGGGACGCAGGTCCCGGCCACAGTTCGTGAAAACTACGCGTGATCGCGCTTGGAGGTCTTCGGAGCATCACGCTTTGCGGCGGCGTTGTCCCTTGCTTCCTTGGTGGCGGCCTTCTTGGCAGCTTCGTCCTTGACGCGCTGCGCTTCGGAGCGGACAGCAGCGTGTGTGGCGCGTTCGGTGACCAGCCACTGCGGCGGTGCCTGCAGCAGCTCGGTGATTTCCGCCGTCGTGAGCGCATCCTCTACGCCGCCGCGGGCGAGGCCGCTGATGGAGATGTTGAGCTTGTGCGCGACTACCGGGCGCGGGTGGGGGCCGTTGCGGCGCAGTTCGGCGAGCCACTCCGGCGGGTTGGCCTGAAGTTCGGCGAATTCCTCGCGGGAGATGGACGAATCCTGGAACTCCTGGGGTGTTGCGGGCAGGTAGATGCCGAGTTTCTTGGCAACTGTTGCCGGCTTCATGGACTGGGAGTTCGAGGACGTCATGCTTCAAGGGTATCTGGCCGGTACTGTGAGTGTGTGCCAGACGCTGAAGATTCCGCCGAAACAACCGAACCCCTTGCCGGCCTCCGCTTCGCCTATGTTGCCGGTGTGACTCCTGGGAAATGGATCCGGCGGTGGGAAGAACGGATGCCTAACTTCCCGTTGCACTCATTCATGTCCGACGACGCCGCTCAGGTTTCGGTGTTGCGTGACGGTTCCGCTGACCTCAGCTTCGTTCGGTTGCCCGTGGACCGCGAAGGCCTGAACGTTATCCCTTTGTATGAAGAGCAGCCCGTGGTGGTCGCTCCCAAAGGACACGAGATTTCGGTGTTTGAGGAAGTTGCACTGGACGACCTCGCCGAGGAGAACTTCCTGGATATTGACGAAATGGGCGGACCGGACATGGCCCTCCAGGTGGTCGCATCCGGCGCCGGGTTGGCGATCTTGCCGATGTCCGTTGCGCGGCACCTGAACGTGAAGGACACGGTCATGCGTCGTCTGACAGGGGCTCCGGGGACACAGATCGGCCTGGCCTGGCTGGTTGGAACCGACAGTCCGGTGATCGAAGAGTTCATAGGAATAGTGCGCGGGCGGACAGCCCAGAGTTCGCGCCAACCCTCGGCTCAGCAGGAAAAGCCCAAAAAGGAGCCCAAGCCTGATCGTCGTGGCGGTGGGCCCAAGAAGCCCGCGGTTGCGCAGCGCTACGCCCCGAACCCGGACAAAGGTCGCGGCAAGGGTTCTCGCAAGAAGGGCAAACGCTGACTACTCGCCGTGGATGGCGCTTTGTTGCTGCTCTGAACGGTTGAGGTAGGCCAGGAGAAGGTCCCCGGCACGCTCCAGCTCGCCCGCTTCCAATGCTGAGCAGATCTGCTCATTTTCCTTCAGCCAATCGCTGTAGAAGTGGGCGTTCATGGTGGCCTTGTGGAAGTAGAGCCGCATTTCGGCCAGGATCTGCGCCATGATCGTGTTCAACCGGTTGCTCTCGGCCAAGGCGACGATGGCCCCGTGGAAATGCTGGTTGGCGCTGCCCAGGCCCTCGTTGTCGTTGGCTGCAGCCGCGCGCTTACCTTCTTCGACGGCGGCCCTGACGGCGCCAATGCGCTCCGGGGACCCACCCGTTCGGATAGAACTGACCTCTATGGCGCGGCGAACCGTGTAAACGTCGTGGATGTCGCCTGCTTCGAGGGTGGCTACAAAAACGCCCTTATTGGGCTGGCGGAGAAGTAACCGCTCCCCGGCCAGCTCGGCGAATGCTTCGCGGACCGTGTTCCGGGAGACGCCCAGATCCTCAGCAATGGTGGCTTCCGTCAGCTTGGCGCCCGGGACAAGGAAACCTTCGGCCAGCTGGTAGCGCAGTTCTTCGGCGACCCTCTCGGCAACGGACGGAACTTTCATCCGTACCCGGGCCCGCGCGCTATCAAGGCCAACATGTTCGTTTCTTCCCTGATCTGCACTGGCCATGACACCAAAAATACACGATTGCCGAAAATCAGGATCGCTGGATCGTTGAACAATCCGGCGAAATGGTGCATGCTGGATGTAACGCACATCACGAGGCAGGGATCACATCATGGCAATCATCGATTTGAACAGCGACGTCGGCGAGTCCTTCGGGCGCTGGACACTCGGCGATGACGAAGCCATGTTCGAGTCCGTCTCCAGTGCCAACGTTGCGTGTGGATTCCATGCTGGCGACCCCAGCGTCATCCGCAGCACCTGCGAAAAGGCGGCCAAGGCCGGCGTCGTTATTGGCGCCCATGTCGGCTACCGCGACCTCGCTGGATTCGGCCGCCGCTTCATGGACATCGACCCCATGGAACTGGCTGATGACGTGGTTTATCAAATTGGCGCGCTGCAGGCGTTGGCGGCCACCACGGGAGCCAGCGTTCAGTACGTGAAACCGCATGGCGGCCTCTACAACGCGATCGTCAAGCACACTGCCCAAGCCCGCGCTGTGGTGGAGGCCGTGAAATCGGTTGACCCCAACCTTCCGATTCTTGGCCTCCCCGGTTCCGAGGTCCTGCGCCTCGCGGAGGAAGCAGGCCTTCGGGGCGTTTCCGAAGCATTCGCGGACCGCGCTTACAACCCGGACGGAACGCTCGTCTCGCGCTCCCAAGCAGGGGCCGTGTTGCACGATCCAGCAGAAGTAGCAGAGCACGTCCTGCGAATGGCCACTGAACAAGCCGTCAGAACCATCGACGGTTCCCTCCTGAAAATCCGCGCAGAGAGTATCTGCGTGCATGGTGACTCACCCGGTGCCGTCGCGATGGCCACCGCTGTGAAGTCTGCTCTGAGCGATGCCGGCGTCGGAGTCGGCTCGTTCCTCTAGCCCACTTGGGCTCCCCGCACCATCCCTCATCCCCCCGGAGGACATCATGACCAGCACCAACAATGCACCCAAGGCAGCGACAAGGAAGCCGCCGCCCGGTGCCATCAAGGCGTACGTCGCCAGCCTCACCGGCACGTCGCTTGAGTACTACGACTTCGCTATTTACTCGGTGGCCTCGGCCCTCGTGTTCCCCAAGATCTTCTTCCCGGGCAATGACGAATTCGTCGCGTTGCTCCTGTCCTTCTCAGCCTTCGCGGTTGGTTACCTGGCCCGACCGATTGGTGGCGTCATCTTCGGCCGCCTGGGCGACAAGATCGGACGTAAGTACGTTCTGGTCTTCACCCTCGTCCTGATCGGCGTGGCTACGGTCCTCATCGGTGCACTGCCTGACTACTCAGTGATTGGAGTCGCAGCACCCACCATCCTTGTGCTGCTGCGTTTGGCGCAGGGCATTGGCGTTGGCGGCGAATGGGGCGGCGCAGTGCTGCTTTCCAGCGAATTCGGTGACCCCAACAAGCGCGGATTCTGGTCCTCCGCGGCCCAGATCGGCCCGCCCGCCGGCAACCTCATGGCCAACGGCGTTCTTGCCATCCTTGCCGCTTCCCTCAGCGAAGAGGCCTTCCTCTCCTGGGGCTGGCGCGTAGCCTTCCTGGCCTCTGCACTCTTGGTGGTCTTCGGCCTGGTCATCCGACTCAAGCTTGAGGAAACGCCGGTCTTCAAGGCCATCCAGGCCCACGGAGATCGTCCCAAGGCTCCCATCAAGGAAGTCTTCACCACCCAGCCCAAGGCCTTGGTGGCAGCAGCGCTCTCACGTGTTTGCCCGGATATCCTTTACGCCCTGTTCACGGTGTTCGTCGCTGTTTATGCAACCAAAGAACTGGGCATGACCACCGGCAACGTGCTGTCCGCCATCCTGATCGGCTCGGCTTTCCAGCTGTTCCTGATCCCGGCGGCAGGTGCACTGACGGACCGCTTCAACCGTCGCTGGGTCTACGGCATCGCGGCCGCTGCTACCGCAGCCTATATCCCGCTGTTCTTCCTGATGATTCAGGGCAAGTCCGTAGCCATGCTGACCATCGGTACCGTCATTGGCTTGGCACTCCACGCCTTCATGTATGGCCCGCAGGCCGCATTCATCACCGAGCAGTTCCCGGCCCGCCTTCGCTATGCCGGCAGTTCCTTGGCGTACACCCTGGCTGGTGTGATCGGTGGAGCCGTTGCTCCCATCATCTTCACAGCGCTCTACGGTGCCGCTGGCGGCGGCTGGTACCTGATCGCCGTATACATCCTCGTCGCAGCTGTTGTCACGATCGTGGGCATGCTCCTCGGCCGTGACCCCAAGCCGGAAGAAGATGTCCGTTTGGTGCAGGGGACGCACGCTCAGCCGGCGGCGTAGCGAAAGATGGAAACCGTGATGCAAACCGCCACCGCGAAAAGGGTTCGCTCTGTTAGACCCGTCGGCACCCGTGCCGTCCTGGCCGAACTGAACAGCCTGCAGGATGTCCTTGCCCTTCAGGACATGCTCTACAAGTCCCCGCTTCCCGGCCAAGTGGACGTTCTGGCCGCCGCGGAAACTGTCATGGTGGTCGGCGAGTCGGCGGCTGCAACCCGTGCCATTGGTGCGCGGCTCCTGGAGTTGGAGCTTGCTCCGCTGGTCGCCAGCGACTCTGGTCTTGTGGTCTTCGATACCGTGTACGACGGCGACGACCTCGCCGATGTTGCGGAGCTCACCGGGCTGAGCGTGGACGGCGTCATAGCCGCGCACACGGGACAAATCTGGACAGTGGCCTTTGCTGGCTTCGCACCCGGTTTTGGCTACATGGTGGGTGAAAATGAGGCCCTCACGGTTCCCCGCCGCTCTTCACCGCGCACGGCGGTGCCCGCCGGATCCGTGGCTCTCGGTGGACAATACTCCGCCGTCTACCCACGCCGTTCTCCTGGAGGTTGGCAGCTGATCGGCCGGACAGGGGCCCGGATGTGGGATCTGGACCGTTCCCAACCTGCATTGGTTCGTCCTGGCGATCGCGTGCAGTACCGGGCCGTCCGCGAAGTGGTGACAGCTAAAGCACCATCGAGCGGTGACGCCCCGGCGCGTGAACCCGAAAAGGAGCATCACGTTGAGTCCGGTCTTCGGATTCTCAATCCGGGTGCGCAGAGCCTGATCCAAGATCTCGGGCGCCGAGGCTACGGTCCACTAGGTGTCTCTGCTGCCGGTGCGCTGGACAGGGCATCGTTGCGGCGGGCCAACCGGCTTGTCGGTAACGCTTCGTCTGCCGCGGCCATCGAATCCGTCAGTGGCGGGCTCACGGTGGAAGCTGTTGGCGACCAGGTAATTGCTGTGACAGGTGCGCCGACCACGCTGACTATCGAGTCGCCGTCGTGGTTTGAGTCCGGTGACGGGGCCGACGACGACGTCCAGCCGGGTGCGAAGCGATCCGCCCCGATGGCCGCACCCTTCGCATTGCTCGACGGCGAGGTACTCACCTTGGGCGCTCCGGAGTCGGGGTTCCGGAACTATGTGTCGATGCGCGGCGGCGTGGACGTTCCTGAGGTGCTGGGCAGTCGCTCGGCGGACACGATGTCCGGCATCGGCCCGGCACCATTGGTAGTCAGTCAGGTCCTACCCGTGGGTGGCAATACGGCATCCACGGCTGTTGGCAGTCCTGAGTTGCAACCTGAATTCCCGGGGGACGGAGTCACGGTGCTGGACGTCGTTCCCGGGCCGCGTGCCGACTGGTTCGACCAGGAAGCCCTGGATTCCCTCTCCAGCCAGGAATGGCTGGTCACTCCGCAGTCCAACCGTGTGGGCATGCGACTGGATGGCACGCCGCTGAAGCGAACCCGCCAGGGTGAGCTTCCCAGCGAGGGCACCATGGCGGGAGCGCTCCAGATCCCACCCGCGGGGCTGCCCGTGCTCTTCCTGGCGGACCACCCCATCACCGGCGGATACCCCGTGATCGGCGTGGTGCGCGACGAGCACCTTGATCTCGCCGCGCAGGTCCCCATTGGCGGAAAGATCCGCTTCCGGCTCGTCCCGGATTCCCCAGAGTTCATCACGCCTTTTACGAAGACCCCAGAGAAGTGAGTATTTGATGCGCAAGGTCCTGATCGCGAACCGCGGCGAAATCGCTGTCCGCGTCGCCCGAGCCTGTGACGACGCCGGCATCCTCTCAGTCGCCGTTTACGCAGACATCGATGCCGATGCCATGCACGTTGGTGCTGCCGACGAAGCCTTCAGCCTTGGCGGAAACTCGCCGGCTGACACCTATTTGAACATCGCGAAGCTGCTTGCCGTTGCCGCGGAGTCCGGCGCAGACGCCGTCCACCCCGGGTACGGTTTCCTTTCCGAGAACGCGGACTTTGCACAAGCAGTGCTCGAAGCCGGACTTGAGTGGATCGGTCCCTCACCGGAATCGATCCGCCAGTTGGGTAACAAGATCACGGCCCGCGAAATCGCTGTCCGTGCAGGTGCTCCGTTGGTTGCGGGCAGCGACGGACCAGTGTCCTCGGCTGCGGAAGCCCGGGCCTTCGCGGAGGAACATGGACTTCCACTTGCCATTAAGGCTGCTTTCGGCGGCGGCGGCCGGGGTTTGAAGGTGGTTCGGGAGCTCGCCGAAGTGGAAGAGGCCTTCGATTCTGCAGTCCGGGAAGCAGTGGCTGCCTTTGGTCGTGGCGAGTGCTTCGTGGAGCAGTACCTTGACCGGCCTCGGCATGTGGAAGCTCAGATCATCGCGGACAAGCTCGGTAACGTTGTTGTGGTGGGCACCCGCGACTGCTCCCTCCAACGTCGCCACCAGAAGCTCGTGGAAGAGGCTCCCGCACCCTTCCTCAGTGACACGCAACGCCAGCAAATTTACGACGGTGCGAAAGCAATTGTGCGTGAAGCCGGCTATTACGGTGCCGGAACCGTGGAGTTCCTGGTCTCCGCTGACGGAGCCGTGGCCTTCCTTGAGGTCAACACCCGCCTTCAGGTTGAGCACCCCATCACTGAGGAAACTGCAGGGATCGACCTCGTCCAAGAGCAGTTCCGAATTGCTGCAGGCTTGCCACTGAGCATTACGGAAGATCCCGTCGCCCGAGGACACTCCTTCGAGTTCCGCATCAATGCTGAGGACGTGGGCCGCGGCTTCCTGCCCTCCCCGGGGACAGTGGAACTCTTTGAGGTGCCAACGGGCCCGGGAATCCGCGTAGACACCGGAGTTCGTTCGGGCTCGTTTGTCGCGCCGCAATTCGATTCTTTGCTGGCCAAGCTGATCGTCACTGGCGCTGACCGGCAGCAGGCCCTTCGCCGCTCGCGGCGTGCCCTGGCCGAAATCAATATCAGGGGGCTCGCGACGGTCCTGCCGTTCCACCGCGAAGTCCTCGAGTCCGAAGATTTCACGTCTGTTGCCGGAATGCGGGTTCACACCCGGTGGATCGAGACGGACTTCGCAGACCAGATCCCGGTGGACCCCGAATACAACGTGGTCGCCCCGGAAGGGGAGCGACGCACCATCACCGTTGATGTGGACGGCAAGCGGCTCGCCGTAGGACTTCCCGCGGACCTCCTGGACGGCTGGGCTCGTTCAGGGCAGGGCATTCCTGCTTTTACGACTCCGACCGATGCGCCGGGTTCCGGCTCAGGCACTGGCGACTCTCCCGCAGAATCCGCCCTCGTCTCCAGCATGGCCGGGACCGTAGTGAAGTGGCTGGTGGAACCCGGCACTGACGTAGCAGCCGGGGATCCTTTGGTGGTACTGGAGGCCATGAAGATGGAGACCCAGGTCTCGGCACACCGTTCAGGCACTCTCTCCGAGGTGTTGTCAGAGCCCGGCGGTGTTGTCACTGCCGGCGCCGTGCTGGCTCACATCGAGTAGCGCTAGGCGTGCGTCGCGGCGGAGATTCCCAGCACGCCGTCCAGCAGCTCATTGCGGAACTTCCCACTTGGGTCATTGGCCTGAACCAAAGCTCGGAAATCCTCGAACCGCGGATAGAGAGAAGCGAAGTCGTACTGACTGGGCGTGAACAGTTTGCCCCAGTGCGGGCGCGCACCGAACGGACGGAGGGCTTCCTCGAGCTCCGGGAGCACCGCTTCTACCTCGGCCTGCAGCGGCTTCCACGTGAAGTGGAGTGCCACGCTTTGCTGCTGGTAGAAGGGGCTAACCCAGAACTCATCAGCGGCCACGGTGCGGATTTCGGAGACGAACAGGAGCGGTGCGAGCTTGTCGGCCAGTCCCCGGACAGCCTGCAGCGCGGCCGGCGCCTGTTCCAGCGGCAAGAGGAACTCGCTTTGCAGCTCCTCGCCGTTGCTGGGCGTGAATTCGTGGCGGAAGTGCGGCAAACGGTCAAGCCACTTGCCGGCCACATCCAGCTGCTCGGTGCAGTTCTCCGCGGACATGTCCGGCAAGGGATGCATGGCAGCCGTTGCAGCGGTTGCCCCAAACAGGTCAGGCAGCGGAGCTTCAGTGTCCAGTGCCTTCAGCCAAACCTGGGGAATGGTGTCGCCGGTGTAATCGGTGAAGAAGCTGACACTGTAAGCACTCGAAGCGATGGCCTGGAAGTTCGCCAGTGCGCCCTCCCAGGACAAGTTGGTGAGCACGCGCTGTCGTACCTCATAGCTCGGCCGGACGGCGAGCTCCAGCCCTGTGACGATGCCAAGTGCGCCCATTCCCACCACGCTGGCGAGAAATTCGTCGTCGTCCGCCGTGAGGGTGACGAGCTCGCCGGAGGCGCGCACCAGGTCAACACTAACGACGGCGGCAGCCAGGGAGGGGTTGTTGACTCCACTGCCGTGCGTGCCGGTTTGGATGGCACCCGCGACGGAGATGTGTGGGAGGGAGGCGAGGTTGTGGATGGCGTATCCCTGTTCCTCAAGCGCGCGGCCGAGGGCTCCGTAGCTGATGCCACCGCTGACTTTGACGGTGCCCTTCGCGGCGTCCAAAACAACTTCCTGGGGGAGGGCATCGAGCAGGAGGTGGGTACCGTCGGTGTCGGCGACCGTGTTGAAGGAGTGCCGGGAACCCAGGGCCTTGATCCGCGTTGCCTGGGCTACAAGCTCGCGCAGCTGCTCCACAGTGGTGGGCCGCTGTACGTCCGCAGACGAATACTCAAGATTTCCTGCCCAGTTCTTCATTGAATGATCTCCCGCTCGTATTTATAGACTTCCGCAATTGTTAACGTTCACAACTATTTGCGTCAAGGGGAGTCCACTGCGGTTGCGGATAGAGTTCAAGAAATCCGCTGTCTACCAGGAGTCGCAACGTGAGTAAGGGATCCAAACCCACCATCCGGGATGTTGCGATGGCGGCGGACGTATCACTGACCACTGTCTCCTATGTGCTTTCCGGCCGTCATGGCGGCACCACCCGGATCAGCCAGCCCACGCAGGACCGGGTTCTGGCAGCGGTCAAGGAACTGGGTTACGTGCCCAATCAAGCCGCGCGGGGAATGCGTCGCGGCAAAACGGACGTGGTTGCCGTGGCAATCGGAAACCTTGACTGGCCATGGGATCGCGCACTCGCCACTGCCGCTGCCGACATCCTGCCGCAGCACGGTTATCAACCGGTGATCCTGCTGGGCGACGACTGGCGGAAGTTCATGATGTCCGGGGGCGCCGACGGCGTCATCATTGGCTACTTCCCTGAAGCAAAGTCCGAGGATGAAACCGTCACAGAACTCGCCCGCCGGGGCGTCGCCCAAGTAGTTATCTCAGGCACCATGAAGCCTGCTGGGTTCGATGTCCTTGCTCCCGAGACCGACTCAGGGCTCGCGGACTGCATGGAATTCCTCACGACGTCGCACCGCAGAGTTGCCTGCATCCGGAGAGCTGACCCGGCTGGGCGACCCAAGAGCCGCTTTGCCGCCTACGCAGCCGGGCTGGAGAAGGCGGGCATTCCCTTGGACGCGTCCTTGGTTAGGACCTCACATCACCGCCCGGCCACTGCCTATCAGTCCGCCCTGGAATTGCTCCAACTCCCGGACCGACCCACGGCCATCCTCTGCACCGATGACATGGAAGCGCTGCAGACGATCCGTGCCGCCTACCGCCTTGGCCTCCGCGTCCCCGAGGACATCCAGATCGTCGGCGTCGGGAATTCCACCGAGGGCCAAGACTACGATCCGGCTCTGACGACTGTTGGGCCGGACCCGATCTTCGAGCAGGTTGTCCGGATGCTGCTGGACCGGTTGACGGGAACCACCCCGGCCGAGGGCATCCGGGTTGCGTCACCGTGGAAGCTGCACCGCCGCGGCACGACGGAGGGCTAGCTAGTCCTTCAGGGGACGCCGTGCCAGCCAAGCGGCCACGATCGCACCCGAGATGTTGTGCCACAGCGAGAACACGGCCGACGGCAGCGCTGCCAGGGGGCTGAAGTGTGCGGTGGCCAATGTCGCGGCAAGGCCCGAGTTTTGCATTCCCACCTCGAATGCCAAGGCGCGGCGTGCTTTGTCGTCCAGACGGCCGAGCTTGCCTGCCAAGTACCCGAGGCCCAGGCCGAAACCGTTGTGGAGGACTACCGCCAGGAACACAATCGCGCCCGCGGCAACGATCTTGCTGGCGCTACCGGCCACGACGATCGCCACGATCAGTGAAATCACGACGGCGGACGCCCACGGAAGAGCCGGGAGAACCTTTGCGACCAGCTTCGAAAGAAAGAGTCGGGCCACGAGCCCTGCGATCACCGGCAGCAGCACGGTCTTCACGATGTCCAACACCATGGCGCCGGCATCGATGTGGAGGAAGGACCCGGCCAGGAAGAGAGTCAGCGCGGGGGTCACGATCGGCGCGATCAAGGTGGAGACCGAGGCAACAGCTACAGACAGAGCAACGTCGCCCTTGGCCAGGAATGCCATGACGTTCGAAGCGGTGCCGGAGGGCGCACAGCCGACGAGGATCAGCCCAACGGCCAGCTCGGGTGGCAACTGCAGGAGCACGGCAATGAGCCACCCAGCGCCGGGCATGATCACATAATGCGCCACGATGCCGAGGGCCACAGCCCACGGACGCCGGGCCACCGAAGCGAAGTCCGGCGGGGTCAGCGTGAGGCCCATACAGAACATAATGACGCCAAGCAGGTAGGGAACCGCGACGCCCATCGGTTTGAAGAGGTCCGGAATCAGGAATCCGAGGATGCCTGCAACCACCACCAACAGCGGGAACACTGTGACCGCGATACGCGCAATCTTGGCTTCAGCTGCAAGCGCTGCATTGACGGGCGCAGTGGGTTCTTCGGTTTTCACTGGTGAATTGGTTGCCTCAAGCATTCATCCATGCTCACACCCGCACTGTGGCCGCCACTAATTCTTTACTTGCAGGGGAGCGTATATGTCAGATGACCGCTGCTCGTACCCAACTAGGTAACAGTAAACGCGCCACTGAGAGTTCATTGGAACGTGTGCTGTTACCTAGTTGGGTCTGCGGAATGGGGTCAGGAGTTGAGCTTGCCGGTCAGCCGTTCGCGCATACGAATGCTGGCCTCGTTGAGCCCTATGAACTCCACCTCACGGCCGTGATTTCGGTACTTCTCGGTCACGGAATCCAGCACTGCCACCGTGGAGGCATCCCAGATGTGCGAGCCATGCAGATCGATGATCACTCGATCTATGCCTTCTGCGGAATCTTTCGCGTAGTCGAACTGCGTGTACAGGTCATTGGACGAAGCAAAGAACAATTCACCGTCCACTGTGTACGTCGCGACAACTTCGCCGTTGAGCTCGAGTTCCGTTCGTTCCACAGTTGCGAAGTGGGCCACCCGACGAGCAAACAGCACCATGGCGGTCAAGACGCCGACGCCGACACCCACCGCGAGGTTGTGCGTCGCCACCACGGCGGCAACGGTGATGAGCATGACCGCGGTCTCGGACTTCGGCAGACGCTTGAGCGTTGAGATTCGGACGGAGTGCCAGTCGAAGGTGATCAGCGATACGAAGATCATCACGGCCACGAGAGCCGCCATGGGGATCTGGCCCACAACATCGCCCAAGACCACCACCAGTACCAGCAGGAACACGCCGGCCAGGAACGTGGAGAGCCGGCTGCGAGCCCCTGAGCCCTTGACGTTGATCATGGTTTGGCCGATTACTGCGCAACCACCCAGACCACCAAGGAAGCCCGTGACAATGTTCGCGGCACCCTGGCCCCAGGAAACGCGCGTCTTGTTGGAACGTGTGTCCGTGATGTCGTCCACCAGCTTGGCTGTCATCAGCGATTCGAGCAGGCCCACCAGCGCCATGGACAGGGCGAAGGGCGCAATGATCTGGAACGTCTCCAGGTTCAGGGGAACGTTCGGCAGGAAGAATCCGGGCAGGCTATCGGGGAGTTCTCCCTTGTCGCTGACTGTCGGAACATCGATATTTCCGAGCACGGTAACCAGGGTGATGGCCACGATTGCCACCAACGGTGCAGGAATGGCCGCGGTGATGCGGGGCAGCCCGAACACGATCACCAAGCCCACAATGACAATCGGATAGACAATCCACGGCACGTTAAAGAGCTCGGGCATCTGGGACATAAACACCAGGATGGCCAAGGCGTTCACGAAGCCGATCATGACGGACCTCGGGATGAAACGCATCAGCTTGGTAACGCCCAGGACTGCCAGGACGATCTGGAAAACACCCGCCAGGATGATCGTGGCAATCAGATAATCCAGCCCGTGTTCTTTCATCACCGGTGCGATTACCAAGGCCACGGCACCGGTGGCCGCGGAGATCATGGCCGGCCGCCCGCCCACAATGGCAGTGACCACGCCCATGGTGAAGGACGCGAAGAGGCCGATGCGCGGATCCACCCCGGCGATCACCGAGAACGCGATCGCCTCGGGGATCAAAGCCAAAGCCACCACGAGTCCCGCAAGGGATTCCGTCAGCAGGCGGCGGGGCGAGCGGAAGGTCGCCCGCAGTGACATGAGTTGCTCGGGAGTCATGGGTCCTTACAGGTGCAGTTGTCCTAGGGCGCAGTCTGTCGGTAGCGCTCAATCTGCTTAAGGCGCCGCTGGAGGCTGTCGCGCCGCGGGTGCGGGACGACGTCGGGCGCCTCAGCGGTGAGATCAATGTGTTCGGTTCCGTACTGCCACAGCAGAAGGTCATCCAGGAGGCGGTCCGGGCCGGGGGAGTAGCGGTGGTCCAGGGCCTTTCGGACCTCGGTGATGCGGTTGGCGCTCAGCAGACCCGCAAGCTCCACGGTCTTGGTGAGTCCGTGGGCGGCGAGCAATTCGGCAGCCCATCCCCAGTCGTCATCAACTTTACGGTCAACGTGCGGCAGAAGCGTACGCCAGACGTCCCGGACCCGGTTGGGTGTCAACGGCATGCCGCCACCGCCCTCGAGATCCCAGTAGCCGCGGACTTCCTCGTAGCGTTCGTGAAGATCGGCGAAGGCGCTCTCCACGGTTTCCAACATGGCCGCGGTGGCCGTGAACTGGCGGTCGAAATGCGGTGTCCAGGCCCGCGGGTCTTCCGCCTTAAAGCGAATATCGTGCTCGATCTCGCTCCAGGCGTGCGCAAACACGGTACGGATCTGGCACTCGAAGAAATAGCTGCCATTGGCAGGCATCTCCGGGTTGAAGACGTGCTGGTATTCCTTCACGGCCTCGTTCTGGATGGTACGCAGAATGAGGTGCCGGCTGGAATAGCCATAGGTTCCTGACTCAATGGAGCCGATGTCCTTCTCGCGGTCGCCACGGCAATCGAAGAGTTGCCGCTGGCGCTTGATGATGTTGGCCACCGCAGCGTTTTCCGCGGGTAGCTTGGTGATGACGCGGATGCCCACCATGTCGTTCAAGGTGCGGAACGGGTCCGGAAACTTGAGCACACGCGGCCCACCCGGCTCCAAGGGATCATCCGTACGGGAAATCTTTTCGCGGAACGACTCGACCGTTTTGGTCCGTCCCGTGACAAACAAAGGGGTGACCTCTGCGTCGTTCAACATGTCACGCAAAGTGAGCAGCACATCGCGTGTGACCCGCTTCAGGGCGGGGCGAACACGCTCATAGAGCGCCACGTTCGCATCCACTGCGTCGCGCTGAGCCTGGTCCAGGCTGTCCCAATTGCTTGCCATGCCCCCAGCTTACGGGGCGGGTCCGACACTCAACTGAGCCACCCGCCGTCGGGGTGCCTCTAGCCAAACTTCCGAAACGTCACGATAGGCTCAGTACAAAGGAGGGCGCAATGTTGCGGCACAAGTACAGCTACGGCGAACACCCCAGTCAGTGGGGCGAACTCTTCATACCTGAACCGTCCAACGGAAACCATCGCGGCGCGTCCAGCGTCGCCGGTGGAATCGCCGTTGTGATCCATGGCGGATATTGGCGCTCACAGTACGGCGCTGAGCTCGGTGAGCCATTGGCGCGCGACCTCGCAGCGCACGGTATTACCGCCTGGAACCTCGAGTACCGGCGGGCCGGTAATGGTGGTGGTTGGCCCCATACTTTCGAGGACATCCTGGCCGGCATCGACCATCTGTCCGAGATCGCGGGTGACCACGACCTTCAACTTGGCAAAGTAGTGGCGCTCGGTCACTCGGCCGGCGGCCACTTGGCTGTCTGGGCTGCGGGCCGGCAGCGGCTTTCGGATATTGGAACGCCCGACGCCGATCGTCAACTCCAGCGCAGCCCTGAGGATAACGCCGTCCACCTGACCGGCGTCGTCAGTCAGTCCGGCCTCTTGAATCTTGCCGCGGCAGAGAAGCTTAACCTCAGCAACGGCGCCGTCTGCAACCTCATGGGCGGGGATTCCCATAGATTCCCCAAACGGCATAAATACGCCGACCCCATGAGCTCACTGCCCATTGATGTTCCCGTCTATGCCGTGCACGCCACAGACGATGAGGATGTTCCTGCGAGCCAGTCCGAAGCGTACGTCGCGGCGGCAACGGCGGCAGGAAGTGCGGCCCAGTTGCTGCGCGTCCCTGGCGACCACTTCGACCTCATCGACCCCAAGGCCGTGGCGTACAAGAAATGCCGTGAACTGGTGCAACGGCTGCTCGCGTAATCTGTGGTTCGTGGGGCCCGCCTCTGGCAGAGTGGTCCCATGCTGACAGTCATTGGTGAGGCCCTGGTCGACGTCGTTCAACGTTCCTCGGGACTCCAAGCCCACGTAGGCGGGAGCCCCCTGAACGTTGCCGTCGGGTTGGCCCGCTTGGACCATCCGGTGCAGTTCATCGGTCGCTACGGCCGGGACGCCTACGGTGATTCCGTTGCCGCGCACTTGCGCTCGAGTTCCGTGATGGTGCCGCTGCCGCCGGACGAGAAGCCGACCAGCGTGGCCACCGCGCAGATCGACGACGACGGCGCCGCCACCTACGCTTTCGACCTCGCCTGGGAGCTGCCCGGGCTCGCCGGTCGGTTGCCGCTCATGCTGCAGGGCTCCACCCTGCTGCACACAGGCTCCATTGCCACCTTCCTGGAGCCTGGCGCCGCAGAGGTGCTTGCCGCCGTCGAGCATGCCCACCCGAGCAGCACTATCAGCTTCGACCCGAACTGCCGTCCCAGCATCATCACGGATGTCGAGTATGCGCGAACGCAAGCCGAGCGCTTTGTGGTGCTTTCCGACGTCGTGAAGGCCTCGGACGAGGACCTTGAATGGCTGTATCCCGGCGTCGATCCGGTGGAATCCGCGCGTCGCTGGCTGACCTTGGGTGGTGCTGAGGGTCCGGCCCTGGTGGTGGTAACACGTGGTTCACGTGGCCCGTGGGGCGTCACGAGGGCCGGTGAAACTCAGGTTCCCGCACCATCCGTGAACGTTGTGGACACAGTGGGCGCGGGCGATTCGTTCATGGCGGGGCTCCTGTCCGCGATTGTGGATCACGGGCTGGACGGCGCGCAGAACCGTGGCGCTTTGAGGGCAATGCCTGCAGAAACCCTGGCAGCCATCATGGATCACGCAACACGTGCGGCTGCCGTGACGGTGTCACGGGCCGGTGCGAATCCGCCCACGCGGGCGGAGCTCAACCACGGAGCGCATAAGTAAAGCTGCTCAGCCGGCCCCGTGCCCTGGAGCCACTTCCTCGCCCGCCTTCACCGGGCCTGGCGGAGTGCCGTCGCCGAAGGGGCTTCCGCCGAGGGATTCCCGTCCGTGATCAGTAAGCCACCCGGATAGGTCCGGGCCCACAGGGACAATCTTGGTGGGGTTAATATCCTCGTGCACCATGTAGTAGTGCTGCTTGATCTGCACGAAATCGATGGTGTCCCCGAATCCCGGTGTCTGGAACAGGTCCCTGGCGTAGGCCCACAATGCCGGCATCTCGCTGAGTTTGCTGCGGTTGCACTTGAAGTGGCCGTGATAGACGGCATCGAAGCGCGCCAAGGTGGTGAAGAGCCGGACGTCGGCCTCGGTGATCGAATCACTCACGAGGTACCGCTGGTTCGTTAGGCGCTCCTCCAGCCAGTCCAAGGCATTCCACAGGCGGGTGTACGCCGCCTCGTACGCTTCCTGGGATCCGGCGAAGCCGCACCTGTAAACGCCATTGTTGACCTCGGTGAACACGCGCTTGTTGACCTGGTCGATTTCCTCGCGCAGGTGCTCCGGGTACAGCTGTGGCGCTCCCGGGCGGTGGAACTCTGTCCATTCAGTAGAGAAGTCCAGCGTGATTTGGGGGAAGTTGTTGGTCACCACTGCGCCGCTGGGGACGTCCACCATGGCCGGAACAGTGATTCCGCGAGGGTAGTCCGGGAAACGGCGGAAGAATGCTTCCTGCAGTCGCTCGATGCCCAGCACGGGATCCTTGCCATCCGGATCCAAATCGAAGGTCCACGATCGGGCGTCGTGGGTGGGGCCAGGCTGGCCGAGGCTGATGACGTCCTCCAGGCCAAGAAGCCTGCGGACGATTACGGCACGGTTGGCCCACGGGCAAGCCCGGGCTGCAATCAACCGGTAGCGCCCCGGCTCCACGGGCCAGCCGGGCTCGCCGTTCGGTCCGGCGGCACCGTCACGGGTGATGCGGTCCTCGATGTAGTTGGTGTCCCGGGTGAACTCGTCGCCGGTGACGTACGCCCCGCGGGTGCTGTGTTCTTCGACTTCGCTGGTCTTCTCACTCATGCCTTCAGCCTATGCTCCAGGTTCGTTCATGTGCTGGCTGTGGACTTTCGCAAGAGCCTTCATGCAATCCCAAGCCATGATAAAGTATGCCTAGAAGCGACTAGGCATCTTTTAAGAAGGTTTGAATGGCAAAACGTACCGTGCCATTGCGTCCGCACATCCAAGACGCGCTGATCGTGTGGGGCCAACTCATCCGACAAGGCCGAATCGACCGAAAATGGACAGCAAAGGAGCTTGCCGCGCGCGCGAATATCTCGGAGCAAACGGTGCTCGCAGCTGAGGCCGGCAGTCGCGGCGCGGCGGTCGGTACGATGATGGACCTCTCAGACCTCGTCGGAGTTCCCATTTTTGGTATTGAGGACCGCGCCGAACTCGCGATTCGTCGTCATCGAGGCGAGGAGATGCTCGCTCTCCTCCCAAGCCGCGTGCGCCGACCAAAGAGCGGCAATACCGATGACAACTTCTAACGAGCTCTACGTCTGGACGTGGTTGCCGGGTGCAACGGAGCCTGTGGTAGCCGGAAGAGTGGAGCAGGTGGGCTCGCTCGTCACTTTCATCTATGGACTGAACTATAGGTCCCGGCCGGACGCTATCAGCCTGTTCGCCCCGGAGCTCCCCCTGCGACCCGGCGTCCAGGAGCCTGCAGACGGACTGAGCATCCCTGGAGTCCTTCGGGACGGGAGTCCCGACAGGTGGGGTCGCGGTGTCATCGAACGACGGCGGAACGTTGCTCCCAACTCCCTGAGCGAAATCGATTACATGCTGACTTCCAGCTCGAACCGCTTCGGGGCCTTGGACTTCCAAACTGATCGTGAGAACTACGTGCCTCGGGATGAATTCGCGACCTTCGAAGAGTTACATCGGGCGGCCATCCTCCTTGATGAAGGCGGGGAGCTTTCGCCGAGTCTGGAGGCGGCCATGATGCATGGCACCAGCCTTGGAGGCGCACGCCCTAAGGCGACGCTCACTGATGACGACGGGAGCGAGTGGCTCGCAAAGTTCTCGTCGTCTGACGACCGCGTCTTCTCCGTGGTGAACGCCGAGGGCGCGATGCTCGAACTTGCTCGCCGGGCGGGCATGAAAGTGCCCGAAAGCAAGGTAATCTCTTCCCTTGGCAAGGAAGTCCTCCTTGTCAGGCGCTTCGACCGTGATGGGGCAGGCGGACGGCGTCACGCAGTGTCTGGACTGACCATGGCCCAGACCGACGAGATGTATGCACGCTATGTGTCCTACCCCCAGATCCTTGATGTGCTCCGTGAGTACGCAGTAGACGCAACACAGCCCGGACCGGAGCTGTTTAGGCGTATTGCCCTGAACATCGCCATCAGCAACAACGACGACCATGCCCGGAATCACGCCGCGTTCTGGGACGGGAAGCATTTGGAACTAACGCCGGTTTACGACCTGGCTCCAGGGCAAAGATCCGGCGACACATTTGAGCAGGCGATGCGATACGGGCGGGGTGACCGCGGCGCGAAGGTTTCCAACTTCGCTGCCCTGGTGGGCGAGTCCGAGACATACGGGCTAAACGCGGCAGAAGGGCGGGATATCATCGACAACCTTGTATCGAGCATCCGCGAAACCTGGGACGCCGCTGCGGAGGTGGCGCGTCTGAGCGAGGCAGACAAACACCAGCTATTCGGGAAGCAGGTGTTACCAAGAGCTGCGTTCTTCGACTATGAACCAGTGCAGCTGTAGCGGGCGCAACCACATGTTTGCCCCACGTAGACTGGCTTGATGCGGCTCGTAGCAAGCGATATTGACGGCACCATCCTCGGTCACGACGGCAAAATCAGTGACCGGACCATCAAGGCATTCCAGGCGTGCCGCGACGCAGGGGTGGAACTTGTCTTCGTCACGGGTCGTCCGCCGCGCTGGTTGTACCCGCTCCAGGAGCAGCTGGGTCACAGCGGAATCGTGATCTGTTCCAACGGCGCAGTGGTGTGGGATCTCGAAACCGAGAAGGCCCTGTCCTCGTGCGTTCTGGATGCCGAATCCGTCTTTGAAGCCCGCCGCATCATCAAATCCATCAGGCCGGACGCCCTGTTTGCTGTGGAGACTCTCACGGGTTTCCAGCTTGAGCCGGGCTTCATCGAGAACGAAACCAGCGAGCTGCTCGCTGAGTTCACCCCCGCGCCGCTGGCCGAGACGCTCACGGCGGATGACGCCGTCGTAAAGTTCCTGGCGATCACCCGCAAAGGTACGCCGGACGAGTTCCTGGCTGAAGTGCAGCCGGCCGTCGCGCATTTGGTGAGCACCACGCATTCGGCGCCACGGACGGCAATGCTGGAGATGTCCGTTCCGGGCATCAATAAGGCTGTCACGCTGGCCAAGTACGCCGAATCGCTGGGTATCGAAGCCGCTGACGTTGTGGCTTTCGGTGACATGCCCAACGACATCGAAATGCTGCGCTGGGCCGGCCACGGCTACGCGATGGCCAGCGGCCACCCGGAGGCCATCCTCGCCGCCGGGCAGCAGGCGCCGCATTTCGACGACGACGGCGTGGCCCAGATTCTCGAGGCGAAGCTCACCGAGCAGCGGGTCTAATTTCCTCGGAGGCGCGGAAGCCAGCAGCGCACTGAGTCGCGGTATCGCTGGAACTCGGTGCCAAACCGACGTTCCAAGTCGGCTTCTTCGTGTGGCCTCACAGCGTAATTCCACAGAAGTGAACCGATTACCGCGTAGGCAACCACCAGCCACGAACCCAGCATCAGCCCCACAGCTGCTCCTTGGGAGATGCCTGCCACGGCCATGGGATTCCGAACCCACTTATAGGGCCCGGCGATGACCAAGCAGTTGGGCATGGCGGAGGGCAAAGGGGTTCCGCCTCCGGCAGAGGACATGGTCACCGCGGAAGCGATCCCGAGGGAACTGGCGAGCACCAGCACCACGAAACCGGCGGGCGGTGCGGCGGAGGGAAACGGCAAGGAAACGTTCCACCGCTGCTCGATCCACCAAATGGCTGACGGAAGAACCACCAGGAAGAAACCCCAGAAGAGGATCAACTGCCCTATGGTTGCCCCCACGTTGGCTGCAGTACTGTGACGGTTGGACGCCGGACGGAACGCAAAGGGTCCCCGCACGATCAACTCCGTAGGGACACGGCCTTGCACCACAAAGAACAGCGCAACCATTGAACAAGCGGCGGCGGCCAACATGATCAGGACGCCCCACCCCGCTTCGGAAGTGATTGTTGCGTAGATGGCCAAGGCGACAGCAACGAGGCCAGTCCACCCAGCGGCCACCACGGCCGCAGCCCTGACGCCGAACGCTGCGACACCCGAGCCGATGACGAACAAGGGAATGTCGAAGGCGGCTACGGCGACCGGGTCCAGGCTGCCGAGAGTGGCCGTCCGAATGGCCGGTGAGAGGAAAACTCCCACCCACCACGCCAGCCCAGCCACGGCTTGGACAGCGAAGTAGATCCGGCCCCACGCGTGCGCCCGCGCAGCTGTAGGAGCCTCGCGATTCACGGGTGCCGCACGCCCTCACCGGCCAGCAAAGCGCGGTAGCCCTCCTTGTAAGTGGGAAAGGTGAATTCGAAACCTGTCGCCCGCAGGCGTTTGTTGGAACAGCGCTTGTCGCCCGGGCCGGCGTCGGACGCGTTCCCAGGTGCCGCCGTCGGGGGTTCAGGGCATCCCATTTCAGAGGCGAGGAACCGCATGACATCGCCCATTTCGGCCGCGTGGTCATCGACGCCTACGTACACGCGATCAGGAACCGCTTCCATGGTGGTGAGGTGCACGATCATGGCCGCGGCGTCGTCCCGGTGAACGCGGTTGGTATGCCGGGGCTGGGCAGGGATGACGGCCGTGCCGCTGCGGACCTGGTCGATCAGCCGCGTGCGCCCCGGCCCGTAAATGCCCCCGAGCCGTAGGGAGATGGACTGGGTTTTGGTCCCTTGCGTCCGGCTGAACAACAGGTCTTCGGCTTCCACCAGTACCCTGCCGCTGAACCGTGTGGGCTCCGTGGGCGTGGACTCATCCACAACAGCTCCGCCGGAATCCTTATACACAGCCGTTGAGGAGACGAACAGGATCCGCTGCGGCTCGATGGACTGCCGTTCCAGTGCGTCCAGCACGTTCTTCACGCCGTTCAAGTACGCCGCGCGATAGGCCTCTTCTGTGGACGTGTCTGCGGCGATGGCCACAACAACAATGTCCACGTCCTCCGGCAATTCCGGCACTGCGACGGAGAGGTCCGCGAACATGCCCCTGATTTCCGGGGGTAGCTTGTCGGGGGATCGGCGCAGGCCAACCACATTATGGCCCGCAGCTGCGAAGCGCAGTCCAACTTCCGTTCCAAGGTCGCCGCAGCCGGCTATCAACACAGTCATGCCCTCAGTTTGTCAGTCCCGCAGTGTCATCTGGTTCCCAGCTTCCATACAACCGGCGTTCAACTTACGGCCGTAGGCTTCGAGCCAAGACCCGTTCGCACGGTTTATCTGTCTCATTGAACTTGTAGGGGGAACCATGGCTAAGCGTCGGATCATCAACGTCAATACCGCACCATTGCGACGCATCGAACCGGATCATCACTGGCGTTCGCTTCGTCAGGGCGACCGCGTCAAAGTCTTCCTGACGCCGGGTTTCGAGTCGGCTGGCGTGGTGGACGCCGTTACCGGCGATGCCACCGCGGTTTGGGTAGAGCTCGACGGCGGTCGCGGCCGGACATTGGTGCACGTCAGCGACGGCGTGACGATCGTTCCGCAATCGACGACGGCGGCGGTCCCGCAGGAGAGCTAGCCGCGCCTCTGCCATGGGCTACGCTACGGGAGTGATGCTGCCCTATTTCCTTCGCAAGGACGGTTCGGTGGGGCCTTTGGCCTTCGCCCACCGAGGTTTCTCCATGGATGGCCTGGAGAATTCCATGGCCGCGTTCCGGGCGGCGGTTGATCTTGGAACAGCGCACCTTGAAACGGACGTCCACACGACGTCCGACGGCGTTCTGCTCGTTTTCCACGATTCTTCCCTGGACCGTGTGACTGATTCCATCGGCAAGGTTTCGGAGCTGACTGCCGCCCAAGTTGCGGCTGCCCGAATCGGTGGAGTGGAGCCCGTCCCCACCTTCGATGAGCTGGTTTCTGCCCTGCCCCAGGCCCGGCTGAACCTGGATGTTAAAGACTGGAACTCCGTGGGCCCGATGGCTGCGGCGATCGAGAAGCATGGCGTCCATGACCGGGTTTTGGTCACCAGCTTCTCGGACGGGCGCCGCCGGGCAGTCCTTGCCAAGCTTTCCCGTCGTGTGGCTTCCTCTGCGGGCAGCTCCCTGACTGCGCTCTTCGTTCTTCTGGGCCCCGTGCTTCCGGTTCCATTGGCACGAAAGCTGCTCTCCGGCGTCGACGTCTTCCAAGTTCCTGTCCGCTACGGGCGGTTGCCCGTGGTGACGCCCGGATTCATCCGGCGCGCGCACCGGCTTGGCAGGCAGGTCCATGTGTGGACGGTCAACGATTCTGCGGAAATGGAACGGCTGCTGGACCTTGGCGTGGACGGAATCGTGTCCGACAGGCTGGACCTCCTTAAGGAAGTCCTGGTGCGCAGGGGCCAGTGGGTTTGAACCCCTCGCCGAGTTGGCATTTAATGACAGTCCCATGCGGAAACATTGGGGTTAACTGCCACCTCGGCGGGTCTCGATCGCGGCAGGCCGAACTTGGCTTGCGCGGATTCTCTCCAGATCGAACTTATTGCTGCGGTCGAAGTTGAAGATGCCGTTCTTCTCCTGGAACACGTCCGTTAGCTGGGTGTAGCAATAACCGAACATGTCGGGGTTACCTAGGAGCACTGAGCAGAGGCTGTCGAAGCGGGTGTAGAACTCTTCCTCGCTGCTGACGCGCTGGCCGTAGCCCCACGAGGAGGTGACGTCGCTTCCGTCCGCAGCCTGATGGGCCTCAACTTCGTTCCACCAGATTCCGCCGAACTCCGAGACAAAGTAGGGCTGGCCCGCGTACGGCACGGAGTATTCCTCGCCGTCGGCCTTGCGGTTGATGTACGGCTTTCCCTCCGCCAACCCCTGCTGCTCGATGCGGAAGCGGTCCGGGTCCTGCTCATAGGAGTGGGAATCGAAAATGTCCGTCTCGCGGATTCGGTGTGCGTAACCGGAAGCATCAATGACCGGGCGTGTGGGGTCAGCGAGCTTGGTGGCCAGGAACATGGCCTCGGTGACGTCGTCCAGCACTGTCAGCCGATCGTGGAGAACTTGGTGCGTCTCGTTGAGGGGGCACCAGCCAATGATGGAGGGGTGGTTGAAATCGCGTTTCAGCACTTCCAACCATTGCGCCACGAAGCTGGCTGTGGGCCTTTGGTTGTGCCCTACAGTTCCTCCGCCGGAGACACCCCAGTCGCCGAACTCGCCCCACACCAGATAACCGAGGCGGTCAGCGTGATAGAGGAAGCGTTCCTCGAAGACCTTCTGGTGTAAACGGGCGCCGTTGAAGCCTGCGGCCATGGATAATTCGATGTCTTTGATCAAGGCAGCGTCATCCGGCGACGTCATCAGGGAGTCGGGCCAGTAGCCCTGATCCAGAACGAGTCGTTGGAAGACAGCTTCGCCGTTAATGCGAACCACCTTGCCGTCCAAGGCAATGGACCGGACGGCCGCGTAACTGCTGACCTGATCAACAACATTGCCGGACCCATCGTGGATGTTGACTTCGAGGTCGTAGAGGAAGGGATCTTCGACGGACCAAGGACGCAGGGATTCGGCAGGGATGGTGAGGCGGAGTGACGGCGTGAGGTCCAGGTCTGCTTTGGCTGTGGCCTCAACACGCACGTCACCTTTGTCGCTGAGGACGACGGTGACCGTATGCCCGCTGCGGTTACGGCTAACGGGCACCTCCAGTGTGATGCTGGCGTCAGCAAGATTGGGAGTCATGCGGAGGCGTTTGATATGAACCGCGGGGACCGCTTCCATCCAAACCGTCTGCCAAATTCCTGTGGTCCGGGTGTACTGGCAGTGGGTGTTGTCGTACCACGTGGCCTGCTTGCCGCGTGCCTGCATCTCGTGCCGTGAATCCCTGGCCCTCACCACAATTACGGCTTCCGTCCCGGGCTCGGCCACTCCTCCGAGGTCTGCAGTGAACGGTGTAAAGCCGCCACGGTGACGGGCTACTTCAACCCCGTTCACCCATACGGTGGCGTCGTGGTCTACGGCGCCAAAGTGCAGCAGAATGTTCTGGCCCGCCCACTCCTGAGGGATCGCCACCGTTCGCCGGTACCAGACGGCTTCCATGAAATCGACGTGCTCGATCCCCGAAAGCGCAGATTCCGGTGCGAACGGAACCAGGATTTCGCTGTTGAGTTCGCGCGTGGTGAGTCCGCGCTCCAAGCCGGAGTCGCCGGCGTCGATCTCAAATCCCCAGGTGCCGTTGAGGTTCAGCCACTTGTCGCGGACCAATTGCGGACGGGGATGCTCGGGTTTGGGCATGGCGGGGGTCACATTTTGGCTCACAATCAAAAACCTAACGTGCCACGGGGTTGAGTACCACCGGCCGCCGCGCAAGGATGAATACCGTGACCCGATTCCGTTTAGCAATCCTTGATGATTACCAGCAGGTCTCCGGCGATTACGCCCCGTGGGATTCACTGCTCGACGACGACGTGAAGGTCAGCGTCTTCAGCGCGCCTTTCCTTTCGGAAGAGCAAGCCGTGGCCGCGTTGGCGCCGTTCGACATCATTGTGGCGATGCGCGAGCGAACCCGTTTTCCACAGGACGTCCTTGATTCGCTGCCGAACCTGAAGCTGCTGGTAACCACTGGCATGGCGAATGCGGCGATCGACCTTGAAGCGGCGGCGGAACGCGGCATCGTGGTGTGCGGAACGGGCGGCTCACCGGCCGCGGCGCCCGAGCTGACGTGGGCTTTGCTCCTGGCTTTTGCCCGAAACCTGACTGTGGAGGAGAACTCCCTGCGCGCTGGCGGCTGGCAGACCGGCGTCGGGTTTGAACTCGAGGGCAAAACCCTCGGAATAGTTGGCTTGGGCAAGATCGGCAAGCGGATGGCGGGATATGCGAAGGCATTCGGGATGGACGTCCTCGCTTGGAGCCAGAACCTCACGGCGGAAACTGCTGAGGCTGCCGGTGCCCGCAAGGTCAGCAAAGAGGAGTTGTTCCGGGAGTCCGACGTCGTGACGCTGCACCTGCGGTTATCCGAGAGGTCGGAAGGCATCGTTGGCCCGGAAGAACTGCGACTTCTGGGCCCCGACGGCGTGTTGGTCAATACTGCGCGCGGCCCCCTGGTGGACGAGGCGGCGCTGATCCGAGCTCTGGAGGAGGGTTGGATCCGTGGCGCGGCCCTGGATGTCTTCGAGGAGGAACCCCTGCCGGCGCGGCATGCGCTGCTGCATTCTTCGAGGACCGTTCTCTCGCCGCATATCGGCTACGTGACGCACGAGAGCTACCGGCAGTTCTATGGCGGGGCGTTCGAAGATGTGAAGGCGTGGCTTGATGGGGCTCCTATGAGGGTAATCGGCGGATAATTCCGGCTCTTGCTAGCGGCGCTCGCACCTGTTAGCGCCGCTTGCACCTGTTGGGCGTAGTGGTCGCACCCGCTTACGCGTATCGCACCAGAGGTTACCGGGGCGTTTGGCGGAAGCAGGCGCGATGCCCGCAAGCACGCACTTAAGTTACGCGCTGGGCAAGCGCTTTCCCGGCGAAGCTGGCAAGATGGACCCATGCGTATCCTCATAGCCCCTGACAAGTTCAAGGGATCCCTGACCGCCGCCGAAGCCGCGTCAGCCATGGCCGAAGGTGCCCTGCGCGTCTACCCGGACGCCGTGACCACCCAGTTCCCCGTTGCCGATGGCGGCGAAGGTACGCTGGACGCCGCTGTTGCTGCTGGTTACGAGGAACGGAACAACGCCGTTGTTGGCCCTATCCTCAAGCCCGTCGGAGCCTCATGGGCAATCCGCAAGGACTCCTTCGGCGGGGCAAGCGCCGTGATCGAGACCGCGATGGCCTCCGGCCTGGCCCACATGGAACCGACGCCGGAGAATGCATTGCGTGCCCACAGCTACGGTTGTGGCCAGCTAGTAGCAGCGGCCCTCGATGCCGGCGCCACGGAGATCGTGCTCGGCTTGGGTGGCTCTGCAATGTCCGACGGCGGCAGCGGCGCCTTGCGTGCGTTGGGGCTCAAACCCTTGGATGCGGCCGGCAATGTTGTGCCCCTTGGCGGAGGTTCCCTGACCGACGTCGTTGCGTTGGATGTCTCCGAACTGGATCCGCGGCTGTCCGCCGTAAAGTTCCGCATCGCCGTCGACGTCCAGAACCCGCTGTACGGGCAGGAAGGTGCGGCGCATGTTTTCGGTCCCCAGAAGGGAGCGGACGAGGACGCCGTTGAAAAGCTCGACGCCGGTCTCCGCAATTGGGCGTCGCTCCTGCGGGAGGCCACCGGCCGCGATGTAAACGTTCCGGGAGCTGGCGCGGCAGGCGGGTTCCCGGCGTCGTTCCTCGCATTCACTGATGCCACGCTGGAAGGCGGCTTTGCGCTGGTCGCCGGGCTCACAGGCCTCGCAAAACACCTCGGCGAGGCAGATCTCGTCATCACAGGCGAAGGTTCCATGGATGAGCAATCGCTCACCGGCAAGGCGCCCATTGCCTTGGCTGACGCCGCGAGTTTGCACGGAATTCCGGTGATCGCCGTGGCTGGGCGCATCACCGTCACGCCTGAAGACCTGGCGAAGCACGGCATCGTTGCCGCGGCCCAGCTGTTGGATGTCGCGCAGCGCAAGGATGGTGTTCCGGACGTCGCCGATGCCGTTGCCAACGCCGCCAAATACTTGGCGTGGGCGACGAGTCAGGTGCTTGAAGGCGCGTAGCGGAATGCGGTGCTACTGCCGGTAGCCTTCCACTTCACTGATGGGGCGCGGCTCGGCCTCGTTGGGGTTCTCCCCGGCGTCTCTCTTCGCCCGGCGTTGGCGCAGCAGGTCCCAGCACTGGTCGAGCTGCGCTTCGAGTTGAGCCAATCGTGCCAGGCCGCCATCGCCGTCGACGTCGTCCTCGGTTCCGCCGCCCCCTGACGTGGTGTCGCGGAGACGGTGCTCCTCCTCAACCAACGATTGGATGCGCTCCAGAAGGTCCTGCTCGTCCATGTTCTTCTCCTTGGGTGACGGGCGTTGCGTGGTTACCTCGAACGTAGTCCTGCTGACGGGGTGCGTCTACTGGCGGCCAACGGCATACTTGGGTCATGAAATTCACTACGACCATCGTCGGCGATGGCAACAAGGCGGGTATCGAGGTTCCGGACGCGATCGTTGAGGGGCTCGGCGCGGGAAAGCGGCCCCCGGTGGTGGTGACCATCAACGGCCAGAGCTACCGCAGCAGCATCGCCGTGATGGGCGGGAAATACATGGTGGGTGTCAGCTCGGCGAACCGTGAACTGACCGGCGCCGCAGCGGGGGACACCGTGGACGTTGGTCTTGAAGTAGACACCGAACCCCGGGTTGTCGAGCTGCCCGCGGACTTGGCCGCCGCGCTCGAGGCGGAGCCTGCGGCTAAGGCGTTCTACGGCACGCTGAACTACAGCAGCCAGCGGCGCTACGTCGAGCCGATCGGTGATGCGAAGACCGAGGAGACGCGTGCCCGGCGGATCGCGAAGGTAGTTGCGGATTTGAAGGCTCGAAAGAAGTAAGCCGCGCTCAAGAACGCGGACAGGATTAAGGTGACCTGAATCACGTCACGTTCATCCCACTGGAGCCACTACCAAGTAGTGACGGGCTGTAGAGCGCATTCGGATGCAGAACAGCAGCCACGGTCGATGAGGCGAAGAGACCCCCCTCGTCGGCTGGTCACCGTGCGCGAGCAAGGCCCCACCGTCGGCTGGCCGGCCGCGCACTTGTCCGCTCGCCCAGGCGGACAGTGTGGCCGGCCAGGACTTTGACCACCCGGGCCGGCCACACCTGGCGCAGTTTGAGTGATTCTGAGCCGACCCCGCCGTCGTGCATTGGCCGCTAGGCTGGACTTTCGAATATTCGGGGGGTTGGCCGTGGTTTATGACCGTGAGCGTTATCGGCGTGAGGATGCCGTGTACGCCGAACACAAGCAGGCAATCGCCAATGGCGAGAAGCGGGTGCTACGTAGGACCACTACCGGTGAACTCCACAGTTATCCGGGCGATGAGATTGGGTTTTCGCCGGGCCGGGGCCAAGCTCAGGTCAGTACTTGGTGGGGGATGGCCATTCTGTCGACTTTTGGATGCGTGGGATTCGTCGCCGCTGTAGCCATGTTCCTGTCCCCACTTTGGATTGGGGAGGGACCCTCTTGGGGTGCGCTCTGGGTTATGGGGCTCGCAGGATTTATTGCCTGGTACGGGTTCAAACTAGCCAGGGACGAGTACAAGGCCGCGCGGCTTCGCAAGGAACGCGGTTCTCCCAAGCCAGGCACCGGTTACGTTGATGTGGATCTGCTCGAACTAGGAAGTCGTGAATGACTGTTTCGCCTGCGCCGGAAGGCTCACTCACAAACGTAAGGCGCTTTTCCGCGTAATGAATTATCTCCAGACGCCACAAACCTACGCAGATAAGCCGGCCGCCGGGGCGAGTGCCGTCGTCGTAGGAGCCTTACGCGCTATTAGCGTAATTCCCGCCGCCGACGCGAGGAAGACCACGCCTAGGATGGCCCAACCCAGCACGCCATGTTCGACGACGGTGGCAGTCACCACAAGCGGGGCCAGCATGGCCCCCAAGGCGGATCCCATGCCGAACATCCCTTGATAAGCGCCTGCTTGGAGGGGGTTGGCGAGTTCGAAGCTGAGTCCCCAGGTCCCCGCCTGCGAGAGGATTTCCGCGAACGAGTGAAGGAGCGCCGCGCCACACAGGAGGGTGATGGCTGCGATGACCGGCATCCCGCCCGCAGTTGCGTAAAGTGCGCAGGCTACCGCCATTAGTACACCACTGGTCATCACGATTTTTCCTGCGCGCCGAGGGTCGTCGGTGCCACGGGAGAGCGGCACCTGGAGCAAAACTACACACAGAGTGTTGATGACAAGGATGACGGAGATCAGGACGTCCGGCGCACTGGTGTCCTGTGAAATCCACAACGGGACGCCCATCTCGGCGAGCCCGAACTGCATGCCGAAAATGCCGGACAGCACGGTAAGCAGTACATAGCGGCGGTCCCTGAAGGGGGAGATGCCCCGCTTCGGGGCATGGCCAGCAGGATCGTGACGCGGTGCGTCTACCCGGCCAGGCAGCCGGCGGAGGTGTAGCGCGCTCAGGATGTAGACCACACCAGCCCCGATCATCATTCCCCGGAACGCTTCGGCGGTGCCGGCCACCAGTGCGAGTCCGGCAATCATGCCTCCCACGGCGATGCCCAGGTTTGTGATGGTGCGGAGGACTGCGCGCGCATTCACGCGGTTCGGACCGTCGAAGGCCCGGGCGATGATCGCGGAGCGTGTGGCATTCGCGCCGCGGTTCACGCCCACTGCGACACAGGCAATGACGACGGCGGTGCCGAAGTTTCCGGCGAACGTATAGGTTGCGATCGCCAGACCTTCGATGGCGACCATCCCTACAAGGAGTCGACGTGCGGAGAAGCGGTCGGCGAGACGACCACCAATATAGGACGTCGCGACGCCCACCCCACTGGAAACTGAGAGGATCACGGCGATTTCCACAGCACTCAGCCCAACGAAGCGACTGAAGTACAGAACCGTTAACGTGAGGAAGATGCCGCGGCCGACCGTGGCTACGAGGATGGCAGAAGCGAGAATTTTGAGGGTGGGATCTGAGAGCGCGACGCGGAGGCTGTGCTTTTGGGATTGAGCGGTGTCTGCGGGGGATTTAGTCACACATGTAGTTCTGCCACCCCCTGCCGGTGGCTGGTATTGATGTAGCGTAATGCTTCATGTTGAGGTACGAGTTGTCAGACGCAGATCTGGGCGGCGTGCGTTTCGGAATCTCGCCTCTGTGTGAACTGGGACTTTCCCTGAGGGCTATTCGCGACCCGAGCCAGTATCCACTTCAACTGCCATGGTTGCGTCGGACGGAAGAGGCCCGCTCGCGCTTGGACCTGGATGGATTGCTGGCCTTGGTGGATGACCGATTGTGGACACCGGACTTCCTGAACCCGCGGCCTGAGTCCCCGCTCACGAGGATCGATGACGAGTTTGATGCATTGGAGCAAATTTCAGCCGAGCAGTTTCATGGCGACCTAATGCGGGTGCACGGCGCCGTTCCAGCCGTCTTTTCCGGACCTGTTGATCAGGCCGTCCGGCGTATGGTCCGTATCCTCCGGGAGTTCTGGGACACCTGCTTCGCGCCGCATTGGTTGCGCATGCGCACCATACTGGAAGCGGATATCGTCTACCGTGGGCGTCAGATTGCGCAGGGCGGGCTGTTCACGATGCTCAACGACCTGTCCGGTGCTGTGGAGTTCGACGGACGCGTGATTTCCGTGAGGTTGAAGAACCCGGCGTCGCGGACCGAGAAGACTGACGGCTTGGGGCTGACCCTTGTTCCCACCATGTTTACCCGCAGGGCCTCTGCTCCCGTGAACCACGGCGACCCGCCGCTACTGATGTATCCGGTTCGGGGCCAGGGTGCCATGTGGGAAACGGAGCGCGTTACGAATCCGGCTGCGATTGTGGCTGTGTTGGGGGAGGTTCGGACCAGCCTGCTCACTGCGCTGGCTGCCCCGGCCTCGTCCACCGAGCTGGGCCTGCGCTTCGGGGTCACAACGTCCGCTGTGAACCAGCACCTCAGGGTGCTCCGAGAGGCTGGACTCGTGACATCAACACGATACGGACACAGCGTGCTCTACTTCAGGAGCGAACTGGGGGCGGCGCTGCTGCTGGGGTGACCGTTCATGCAGGTCGACGGCGGCGGGTGACTGCCGCCGTCGTGCGCTTTAGTCTTCGCGCAGGCTGTAGGTGCTGACCACGTTGCCCTTGCTGGTGGCGTATTGGTTTTCCAACGCGAGCCGGTGCAGCGGATCGCCATCTTCGAAAAGTCGTCGCCCACTGCCCGCAACTACGGGGTGCGTCATGAGGGTGAGTTCATCGAGGATGCCCGCGAAGAAGAGCTGGCGGACCAGGGAGATGCTGCCGCAGACGGCGATTTCGCCGCCTTCCCGCGATTTCAGCTCCGTGACGAACTGCTCCAGGTCGCCCTCAATCAGGTGGGAATTTTCCCATTCAAGGGGTTCGGACAAGGTGCGGGATGCAACGAACTTTTCCACAGGGTTGATGAAGGCAGCAAAGTCTTCGTCCCGCGGCGCGTTGGGCCAATAGCCGGCCCACTCCTGGTAGCTGACACGACCCAGGACCACGGTGTCCACCGTGTTGATCATCTTGGTGAGTCCCGTGCCCAGTTCGTCGTCGAAGCTGTCGAACTGGAACTTGAAGGGGTCCTGCACTACGCCATCCACGGAGTGGAACAGGCCAGCGGTGACTTTGCGCATCGGTGCCTCCTGCTATGCGGCGCGGCTGGTGGTCTGGAGTTCGCGGGCTGGAAGGGCGGTCACGTTGCCGGAATCCGGCTGCATCCGGACCGGGACTTCGTGAAGCTCGGCGTAAGTCGTCAGCTGGGCGAGGGCATCGGCATCAATCGTCGCTTGGGACAGATCCATTTCGACACCGAGGCCGCCGCCGAGGCTCTTGGTGCGTTGAACCACCGGGTAGAGCCCTTGGAGGCTCGAGGTGGTTACTCGACCGGTTGCTGCGATCTGGATCTGTTCGCCGTCAACGTCGACGCGAACAACTACGGAGAGCTTGTCGCTGGCCAATGTAATGCCTTTCATCCTTGCTGCCACGCTGCAGCGTCCCCAGCGTATGCGTCGAGTGTGACCTGCGCAACATTACGACGGTGGAGCTGCCGCGGCCGCTGCTTCTCAATGCGGTAAGCGGATGCAAGCGAGCCCCAAAGTCAGCGCTCGGAGACGCCTAAACTGCCACCATCCCACTCGCTAGGAGGTGAGACGGGTGACCGTGTCGCGTTCGGGGCACCTTTCCTGTTGTACGTTCGCTATTACGGGTAGAGACCAAATCCTGTCGAGGGCTGTAGCGCCCACGGGGCGCGCCGGGCAAACTGCCCTCGAACGTCTGGTTCCATGGCCAGTCCGGGCCGTACAGGCCGGTCAGGGCATCGGAAACAGCGTTCCGCACGGTGACTTCGGCGAAATGCGCTGGCACCATCAAGGCTGCTGATGCCCGGGCATTCCAGCCATAAAGGTCCAACGCTCTTTCCCGCATTCATCAATCTGTTCCAGATGCGTGGGCACGGATGAACATACCCTCACAGAATCACCCCGCCAGCAACGAGGGAATCATCAAGTCCCCACTTCTGCGTCCCACCGGGCCACGGGTTGGACCGGCCGTGGAAACTTCGTTCTCGCCGGGGGATTTCGACGGGGAGGGCAACAGCGACATCCTTGCCCCAGGAGGCATAGCCGGCGAAGGGGGCGTGGACATCCACAGCCGTGATCGCGGCGGCTACCTCCACGAATACTCCACGGACGGTCAAGGGAACTGGAAGCAGCCCTCAGTGTGGAAACCCGGGTGGGCAGTCATGTCCGAAATCAGCGGGGGAGGCAGCTACGAGCACAACCTGGACGTCGCGGTAAACGGAGGGCACCCCCGACTGGGCAACAACGTCATCGCCATCAACCAGGGCGGCGATCTCCTAAAATATGGCGGACGATTCGGCACCCAACAAATGGGCAACGGCTGGCATATCTTCATCTCACTTATTTAGCGCTCCCAAGAACCTTCCGTTTCTCCGCGAAAAGCCTGCGGTCAGCGAAACGCAAAGTGCCGCCGTCGTACTTCTTGAAAAAGTACGACGGCGGCACTCGCCGTATGTGGGTCGCTGACCGTTAGGCGGTCTGTCCAGCGTGTTGGCCTTCTGAGATCTCTTCCACAACCTTGCTGTTGAAGGCTGGGAGGTCGTCCGGGTTGCGGCTGGTGACCAAGCCCTGGTCCACCACCACTTCCTCGTCGGTCCAGTTGGCGCCAGCGTTCTTCAGGTCGGTCTGGAGCGTGTGATACGAGGTGAGGTTGCGGCCCTTGATCACGCCGGCCTCGATGAGAATCCAGGGTCCGTGGCAGATCGAGGCAACAGGCTTGTGCTGCTCAAAGAAGGCGCGCGTGAAGTTCTGTGCGTCCTTATCTACGCGGAGATGATCGGCGTTGACGACGCCACCCGGAAGAACCAGGGCGTCAAAGTCGGAAGCGTTGGCATCGGCTACCGCGAGGTCGACGTCGAAGGTGTCACCCTTTTCCACGCCATTGAAGCCTTGGAGCTTTCCCTTGGACGGGGCCACGAGAGTCGGCTCACCGCCGGCATCCTTGACCGCCTGCCATGGGCTGGTGAGTTCCACCTGCTCCACGCCGTCCGTCAGCAGGAATGCGACCTTCTTGCCTGTGATGTTGTGTTCTGACATTGTTCCTCCTCCATGGCGCGGCGGAGTGCTTTTTGAGCGTTTACCGCCGCTGTGAGAGTTGTTTGTCTGACCTGCTCAAGCCTAGGGAAAGAGCTTTTAGTAAGCAAGCTGACTATCCACAAGGGCTGCAAATGCGCGTTTGCTTAACTATCGAATATCGATAGAATCAGATTGTTGTTCGATAAAGGAGACTCCAGTGGGAAAGCTGACAATTCTCGCGTTACGGATAGTAATCGCGATGGTGCTGGCCGGTTCGTTGTTCGTGCAGGTGCGGATGGTCCCGTTGCTCTCGAACGATCTGTTTGAGGCCGGCGCCCCCGACGGCCCTCGTGTTGCCCTGCTGGCCATCGTGGTCCTGGGGATTCTGTGTGTCCAGGTGGTATCGGTCTGCGTGTGGCGATTGCTGACGATGGTGCGTCGCGGAACCGTGTTCTCCCACGGTGCGTTCCGGTTCGTGGACATCATCTTTGGTGCCATCGCGTTGGCGGCGGTGCTGGTGTTCGGCATCGCCGTGATTCTGGCGCCCGGCGAGACCGCACCAGGCATCGTGATGCTGATCTGCGGAGCAGCGTTGATGATCGGTGGCGTGGCGCTGGTTGTGTTGGTAATGCGTACACTGCTTGCCCAGGCTGTAGCGCGGGACGTCGAAGCAACACAACTCCGCTCCGAGCTTGATGAGGTGATCTGATGCCGATCATCGTGGATATTGACGTCATGCTGGCCAAGCGCAAAATGCCGGTTGGAGTGCTGGCCGAGAAAGTTGGGATCACGCCAGCCAACTTGGCTGTACTCAAGAACGGGCGAGCGAAGGCCGTGAGGTTTACTACGCTCGAAGCCCTGTGCGAGGTACTGGACTGCCAGCCAGGGGATCTACTGCGGTGGGAGACTGAGGATCGCTGGGATAGCGCAGACCCATCTGCCGACGAGCCTCGTCCAGCAGTTCCATCATCGCAACCGACTCCGCAGGAGTCATGAACGGGCTCTCAGTCAGCCCGGTCTGGAGGCACCGCGTCACCTCGCGCAGTTCGTAGCTGAATCCGTGCCCGGTCACCTCGAACTTTTCCGTCCGCGGCGTGCCGCTGCGTGGTTGGATGATGAGCTCGGCCGGGTTGAAAAGGGGAGCGGAGGATCGCAGCCAACCTTCCGTCCCTCCGACAGTCACCACGCTGGGGCACTCCGCGCCGATCGACGTGATGAGCTGCGCATGTGCTCCGCCTTCATAATCCAAGGCAAGGGAATTCTGCAGGTCAACACCCTCAGGAGTCAGGACCCCGCTGGCAAGCATGCTGCGGGGCTCACCGAAAACTCCGAGCGCCCATGTCAGCGGATAGACAGCGAGGTCCAGCAATGCTCCGCCGCCAGCAGCCGGATCCCAGATCCGGGACGCGGGATCGAATGCTGGCACGAAACCGAGGTCAGCTTGGAGCCAGCGCGGCTCCCCGATCTCCCCTGACCGCAAAATCTCGACGGCGCGGCAGAAGCTCGGCAGGAACCGGGTCCACACCGCCTCCATGAGGAAAAGCCCACGATCCCGGGCGAGATCGGACAGCTCGCGTGCCTGCAAGGCATCCATGGCGATGGGCTTTTCGCACAGGACGTGCTTTCCCGCGTTAAGCGCGGCAAACGCGACGGCGTGATGCTGAGCGTGCGGCGTGGCGATGTAGACGACGTCGACGGCGGGGTCGGCCAGCAGCCGCTCGTAGCCCGGCGTCTCTCCTGCATCCGAGTAGGCGGTGGCAAATCCGAACTTTTCAGCAAAGCTCCGGGCCGCAACCTCCGAGCGGGAACTGACAGCTTGCAGGATGGCGTCCTCGAGGAGCGCAAGATCCTGCACCACGCGCAGGGCTATGGATCCCGTGGCCACTACTCCCCAACGGATGGGGCGGCCTGTCGCGACGGAAGGAGCCGTGGTGCTGACGGGAGCAGGAAGCATGGAAGAGCCTTTCAAGGCATGGCGCTAAACGGAATCGCGGATGACGATCGAGGTTGGCATTCTGGTGACGCGTTCCGCTGGTTTGCCCTCGATCAGGTTCACCAGGGTCTCGGCCATCTTCTTGCCGAGTTCAACAATCGGGTGATGCACGGTGGTGAGGGCGGGGGTCACTGAGGTAGCGAAGGAATCGTCGTCAAAACCGACGACGGCGATGTCCTCCGGGATGCGCAGGCCCCGCCCTTGGATGGCGGTGTAGGCGCCGGCGGCCATTTGGTCGTTCGCCGCGAAAACAGCGTCAATGGGAACACCGCGATCCAGCAAACGGTGCATTGCTTTGGCGCCGGATGCCAAAGTGAAGTCGCCTTCCGCCATCAAGCCCTCCCCAAGACCCGCCTCCCGCACGGCAGTCCTCCACCCGGCGAGGCGGTCAATGCCCGGGGGCATGTCTTGGGGACCCGCAATCGTGGCAACGTTCTTTCGGCCGCTCTCGGTCAGAAGCCGGGTAACCTCGTAGGCGGCTTGCTCGTTGGCCACATCCACGTAGTAGCTCTCCTTGCCGCCTACTAAGGGGCGCCCGGCGAACACCATGGGAAGTGATCCCGAAAGGTGCGTCCAGGAGTTGTCACCGCTGTGGTGCGATACCACCAGGACGCCGTCCACGTTGCCTCCGAGCAGGAAGCTGCGGGTTTTTTCCGGCTTCGACTCAGAGGAGATCACCATGTTCAGCGTGTACTCGGTATCGGTCAGGAACAGGGCAATACCTTGGACCACCGATGCGAAGAAGGGGTCCGCAAAGACCTTGGATGTCGACTCCGGGACGATCAGTGTGACCGCATTCGCCCGGCGTTTGGCCAGGGAACGTGCGGCACGGTTTGGCGTGTAGTCGAGTGCAAGGATCGCTTTTCTCACGGACTGTGCCAGTTCCGGGTCAACACTAGGGCTGTCATTGACGACGCGGGACACGGTGGCCCTCGACACCCCGGCTAAGGCAGCCACCATCTCAAGGGTGGGTACCGGCCGGGGGCCGCTGGTGTCCTGCGTCATCGTCATCTCCGGAACGTAAGAAAAGTAAGCCTCTGAAGGCTACTTTAGGCGTTCACGGTAGCGGTCGCAGATGCCTTGGCTGCCTCGATAACGCGGGAGTAAGCGAGTCCGCTGTCCTTCACCGTCCGTTCAAAGGTGTCGTAGTCCACGCGAACAACCCCGAAGCGCTTGCCGTAACCCCAAGACCACTCGAAATTGTCCAGGAGCGACCAAACAAAGTAGCCGCGCACATCGGCACCTTGGTCGAGCGCCTCACCAACAGCTGTGATGTGATCGAGGACAAACTGGGTCCGCTCGGCGTCGTGGACTGCTCCGTCAGGACTGACGACGTCGTCGTACGCGGCGCCGTTTTCCGTGATGTACAGCGGCGGCAGCGTCGGGTACTCCTCGCCAAGGCGCACCAGGAGCTTCCGCAGTCCATCAGGGTTGACTTCCCAGTTCATGGCTGTGCGTGGCAGGCCGCGGCTCGGGAAGGCGATATCTTCCGAACCGATCCAGCACGACGACGTCGGGCGCGTTGCGCCGCCCGAGTGGCCGTCTCCGTGTTCAGCAGTGGGGTGTCCGCTGATGAGGTCATCGTGGTAGTGGTTGACGCCCAGGAAATCGATGGGTGCACCGATAATTTCCAGGTCGCCGGGCTTGATGACGTCCCGGATGCCGAACTGCCCAAGATCATTGAGGGTGTCCTCCGGGTAAGCTCCACGGAGGATTGGATCGAGGAAGATCCGGTTCTGCAGCGAGTCGAACCGGCGCGCCGCATCGAGGTCCATGGGATCGGAAGGATCCCGCGGAATGGAGTTGCTGAGATTCAGCGTGATCCCCAATTGCTGCGCGCCGCGACTCCGTAGCTCGTTGACCACCAGGCCGTGGGCCAGATGCTGGTGGTGGATCGCCGCTACGGCCGCGTCCGGTTCCTGCCGACCCGGAGCGTGCACGCCCGCCGCATAACCAAGGAGTGACGAGCAGAACGGTTCGTTAAATGTCGTCCAGTGCTGGACGCGATCCCCCAACGCCGAGTAGACATCGTTTGCGTAGTCGACGAAACGGTAGGCAGTATCGCGGTTGGCCCAGCCGCCCTCCTCCTCCAGCGCCTGCGGCAGGTCCCAGTGGTAGAGCGTCAACCAAGGAAGGATGCCGGCGTCGAGCAGTTCATCCACAAGGCGGGAGTAGAAGTCCAAGCCTTCGGCGTTCGCGGTGCGGCCACCGGGCCGGACGCGGGACCAGCTGGTGGAGAACCGGTAGGAATCCAGGCCCAGCTCCTTCATGATCCTGACATCCTGGGGCATTCGGTGGTAGTGCTGCACCGCGTCCTTTAACGTCTCTCCGTTGGCTATGGCACCCGGAACGCGGGCGAAAGCATCCCATACGGAATCCTCCTTGCCGCCTTCGTGGCTGGCGCCTTCCACCTGGGCTGCGGCGGTAGCCGAGCCCCAGATGAAGCCCTTGGGCCAAACCCTGTTAAAGGGGGTGGTCGCTGGGTGGTTTGTTGCTTCGAATGGCATTAGCCCTTCACTGCTCCTTGCATGATTCCGGATATAAGTTGGCGTCCCGCTATGACGAAGAGAGCCAACAGGGGAAGTGTTGCCATGACGGCACCGGCCAGGACGATTGAATAGTCCACGTAGCGGGCAGACTGCAGTTGGCTGAGCGCCGTCTGCAAGGTGGGGTTGCCGGCGTCGAGAACCAGCAGGGGCCACAGGAAATCAGTCCACGCCGTCATGAACGTGAACAGACCGAGGATTGCCATGGCCGGACGTGCGGCGGGGAGCGCCACGTGCCAGAAGGTGGAGATCATGGATGCGCCGTCCATGCGTGCCGACTCGATGAGCTCGTCCGGAATCACGTCCACCAGATACTGCCGCATGAAGAAGACACCAAACGCCGTGACAAGAGTAGGGATGACGACGGCGCCGATCTCACCTGTCCAGCCCAGCGTGCGCATCAGCATGAACAACGGGATGATGCCGAGCTGCGTCGGGATCGCCATAGTGGCGATCACTGCCACCATCAGCCAGTTGCGGCCGCGGAAGCGCAGTTTGGCGAACGCGTACCCGGCCAGGGTGGAGAATCCCACCACCGAGACGGTGATGATGCCCGAGATCAGGACGCTGTTGCCGAGCGCGAGCCAGAACGGGATGGTGTCGAAGACTTCGCCAACGTTGGTCCAGAAGTTGCCGCCCGGGAGCAGCGGCGGCCAGGTTTCCCCGAGGGCTTCGTTGGAGCGGCTGCCGATGATCACGGACCACCAGAGCGGGTAGGCCGATGCCAGGAAGAACGCGAGCAGCAACCCATACGTGAGGAACCCGGGACGTCGGCCGTTGCCAAAGAGTGCCTTCCGTGTGGCCAGGGATCGTGAGGTTCGCTGCAGGGCCGGTGTTTGTGGCCGGTTTTGCGTGAGGGTCATTGCCCGCTCCTCGGGGTTGGTTCTGTTGCGTTGGCCGGTTCTGCCGCTGCCGCCTGGGCCGGAAGGCCGGCGTCGTCCGCTTTTACGTTCGCGGCGGAAGAACGCTTACGACGGCGGCGGCTGGCAGCGCCGCGATCGTCGCCATTTGTGGCGATACGGCGTGAGATCAACCAGTTCACGATGCCGAAGAGCAGGATGATCAGGAACAGGAGCCAGGCGATGGTGGAGGCCTTGCCGAAGTTCTGCCGCTGGAAGGCCATCTCCCACAGGTACAGAACGGTGGTCTGGAACTGCCGTGCCGTTCCGCCGGCAGCCACGGGATCGAACAGTCGGGGCTCTGTGAAGATCTGCAGCCCGCCGATGGTGGCCGTGACAATGACGAACACCATTGTGGGTCGAATGCTGGGCAGGGTGATGCTGAAGAAGCGGCGGACGGAGCCGGCGCCGTCGATTGCTGCAGACTCGTAGATATCGCGCGGTACTGACTGCATGGCGGCCAAAAGGATCAGCGCGTTGTAGCCGGTCCAACGCCAGTTCACCATGGTGGCGATGGCGATGTGGCTGGGAAGGGTGTCGTTTTTCCACATGATGGGATCGATGCCGAAGCTCGACAGGATGTTGTTGATGAGCCCGTACTGCTCCCCGAACATGTTGGTGAAGATCATGGCGACGGCGACGGGAGTGACGACGTAGGGGAGCAGGATGCTCATGCGCCAGAAGGTCTTGGCTCGCAGGTTCTGGTCCAGGACCGCGGCAATAATGGTGGCCATGATCAGCTGGGGGATGGTGGAAATCAGGAAGATGCTGACGGTGTTAAAGAGGGAGTTCCAGAAGAACCTGTCCTGCAGCACCTCAGCGAAGTTCTGGAATCCCACAAACTCTCCCTGGCCTTTGAGCAGGTGCCAGTCGAAGAGGGAGACGAAGAACGTGTAGCCCAGGGGAAAGAGGCCCACCAAGGCGAACAGGATGAAGAACGGGGCGATGTAGAGGTAGGGGGACGCCTTCATATCGAAGACGTTCAGGCGTTGACGGAACGTCGGTTTCGGTTTGTTGGCGGCCGATCTGCTGGCTGCCGGGCGGTTCAATGTGGTGGTCATGGACGGGTCTCAGACTCTGTGAGGGGGCCTCCGGTTATCCCGGAGGCCCCACGGCCGGGTTCTGCTAGTTGTTGACCACGAGGTCGTTGAGGAGCTTGACGGCTTCATTCCAGGCCTCATCGGCCGTACCCTTGCCCGAATCGAGCATCTTGAGGGCGGGACCGAAGACGTTCTCCTGGATCACAGAGTCATCCGGACCCTTGAACTGGGCGATGACACCCTCGGCGCGGGACTCAAAGATTGCGCCATACGGGGCATTGTTGAACAGTTCGTTCGGCTTTGCTGCCTCGACGATCTTTGCCTGGGCTTCGAGGGTGCTGGGGAAGTTGTTCGCTGCAGCGGACTGCTTGATCTGCTGCTCAGGTGCGGTCAGCCAGGCTGCCAGCTTTGCTGCTTCAGCCGGGTGCTTGGAGCTCTTGGGAACCGAGAGGAAAGCACCGCCCCAGTTGGAGGCACCGCCCGGGAACACGTCAGCTACATCCCAGCCGCTTGCCGCCCCGCCGCCTGCGGACTCGAGCTGGCCCTTGATGGTGCCGAGCATCCAAGCCGGGCATACGTGCGTTGCGAAGGAACCATCCACGAAGGCCTTGCCGTTACCCCAGTCGAACTGGGTCTGGTTGGAGGACAGGCCATCGGCAGTGCCGGCAGCGAGCATGTCGAACTTTGCCCGCATCTCCTTGTTGCCCTCAACGTTCAGCTTGCCGTCTTTGGTGTAGTAGCCCTCGTCCATCTGGTTGACCATGGAGTTCCAGACGAATCCGGACTGGTCATACCAGGCCTTGCCGGTGGCCGCTTTGTACTGGCGGCCGAGCTTGAAGTACGTATCCCAGCTTGCGTCCTTGCCGCCGAAGAGTTCGGCCACCTTTTCGCGGTCGCTCGGCAGGCCGGCAGCTTCGAAGAGCTTGCCGTTGAAGCACAATGCCTGCGGTCCGATGTCCGTGCCATAGCCTATGACGCGGCCATCGGGATCGGTTCCTTGCTTGAACTTCCAGTCCACCCAGTTGCCCTTGATGTCCTCGGCGCCGTGCTCCTTGAGGTCCACGAACTGGTCCGAAACCTCCATGATGGAGCCGAGCCAGCCTTCCTCGATGGCCGTGACGTCGCTAAGTCCGGAGCCTGCGGCGAGCTTGGTGAACGCATCTGTCCGGGCGTTTGAACCACGGTCAATGTTGGTCGCCTCGATGGTGACGCCGGGGTTCTGCTTCTCATATTCGGCGTACAGGTCGTCGTATCCGAAGGTGCCGAAGGTGGTCACAGTCAGTGTGACGGGGTTGTCGGCGCTCGCCGCTTTGTCGCCTCCGCCGCTGCAGCCTGCCGCCACGAGGGCAAGAGAGGCTACGCCGGCGAGGGCAGTGAATTTCCTTAGTCGCGAAAACTCCACGATCACTCCTTTGTGTGTTCGAGCGACCGTACGCCTAGGGCGAGAGAGCGCTCTCTGGGATGTGGGACCAATGTATGTGCTGCAAGTCACGTGCGTCAAGAGAGCGCTCTCTCAACAAGGCTGATGTGTCCGAAAAAGACGGTCTAACTGCGCCGCGATGCTAGCGTTCGGAAGTGCATTCTGTTGAGTACGGGGCGGGGACCCCGATCCTGATCATTCATGGCTTTTGCGTCGATCATCGTCTGTTGTTGGGGCTCGACCCAGTGCTTGCTGAGCGTGGTGATTGGCTGCGGATCTACCTTGACCTGCCGGGAATGGGGCAGTCTCCGGCCGGACCGGATATCGACAGCGCTGACGCCGTTGCTGATGCGGTTTCTTCCTTCGTTCGAGACAAACTCGGGGCTCACAAGTTCGCAGTTTTGGGCAATTCCTTTGGAGGGATGCTGGCACGTCAGCTTGTCGCCGAATTTGGGGATCAGGTTTTGGGCCTGGCGTTGATTTGCCCCGTCGCTGTCGCGGACCAAGGGGCGCGGGTCCTGCCCGCTAAGGCTGTCCTGCGGGCGGATCCAGCGCTGATGGCGTCCCTGACTCCGGAAGATGCGTCCGACTATGGGGAAATGGCCGTTGTCCAATCTCAAGAGAATTGGTTACGGTTCCGCGAAGCCACTTTGCCGGGTTTGAGGGCGTTTGATCCGGTTGCCACTACGCGGATCTCCAACAACTACGCGCTCACTGCTGAGCCGGAAACTCGATTTGAGACCTATCAAGGACCCACTTTGATAGTGGCAGGACGACAGGACCATGTGGTCGGGTATCAGGATCAGGTGGCCCTGGCTGGCAGCTATCCGCAGGCCACGGTTGCCGTCCTTGACCGTGCCGGCCACAACGCACACTTGGATCAACCGGAGCTAACTGCGGCGCTCCTTGGCGAGTGGTTGGAGCGGGTCCGCACTTCGACGTCGACCGATGGCCGTCCCCGGGTGAGACCCTAAAGATGCGCTGGAGCGGCGCGCGGCGTTCTTGGCGGAAGTGGGAGTGTGACTTTGGATAGTAGGCTGGGCTGAACCACGTGGGGGCGCCGGTTCCTCTCGAACGTCGAAGGAATCGTCGAATGAAATTCTCCATTTCCAGCCGCTCAGGTCTCCCGAAAAGTCCAGCCCAACCGCCGGCACGGGGGTTTATCGGCGCTAAAGCGGCCGCTGTCCTGCTCGCCACCATGCTTCTCGCCGCGTCTGGTGCAACGGCGGCCAACGCCTCCGAAGAATCGCCCGCAGCCCAAAACGACCACGCCATGGGATCGACCATTCGTGGTCATGAAAGTGCAGGCCAATTGTTCTCCATTCAGGCCACAGAGTCGGCTTTTGCAATGCCGGGCGTACCCGGAATGGACGTCAGTAGCCACCAAGGGGTGGTGGACTGGGCCAAGGCTGCAGCAAACGGGGCCAAGTTCGCGTACGTCAAAGCCAGCGAGGGGACCGAATACAGCAACCCATACTTCGCTGACCAATACGCCGGAGCTGCTTCAGCCGGGATGCTGCGCGGCGCCTACCATTTCGCGCTTCCCAACGCGTCTTCCGGTGCCGCTCAAGCCAGCTACTTCCTCCAGAGCGGTGCAGCCTGGACACCGGATGGAAAAACACTGCCTGCCCTGCTGGACCTCGAATACAACCCCTACGGCAGCACTTGCTACGGAATGACCCCTGGAGAGATGGTGTCGTGGGTCTCCGATTTCGCCACCACCATCCTGTCGCGAACCGGCCGCCTTCCTGCCATCTACACCACCACCGACTGGTGGAATACCTGCACGGGTAAGGCCAATGGCTTCGGGAACCACCCTCTGCACATCGCCAGGTGGGAGTCGACACCCGGGGCGCTGCCAGCTGGTTGGAATGCCCACACCTTGTGGCAGTACGCCGATTCCGGCGTGTTCCCGGGTGATCAGAATGTCTTCAACGGTACCGTCGGGCAGTTGACGGCCTTCGCGAGCAACCCAGGCCCCATTTTCTCCGACATATCCGGCGGGCAGTTCACCGCCGAAGTCAATTGGCTCGGGTCCCGTGGCATTTCAACAGGATGGACCGAGGCCAACGGAGCCAGGAACTACCGACCCTTGGCCCCCGTAGCCCGTGACGCTATGGCCGCCTTCATGTACCGGCTGGCAGGCTCACCTGCCTTCACAGCCCCCGCCAAGTCGCCCTTTACGGACGTAGCCACGACCAACCCGTTCTACAAACAGATCACCTGGCTTGCCAGCAAGGGCATCAGTACTGGGTGGATCGAGGCCAATGGGACCAAAACCTACAGGCCCTTTGAGCCGGTGGCCCGTGACGCCATGGCCGCATTTATGTACAGGCTGGCCGGTTCGCCGGAGTTCAACGCCCCCGCGGAGTCGCCGTTTACGGACGTTGCCACGACCAACCCGTTCTACAAACAGATCACGTGGCTCGCGAGCAGCGGCATCAGTTCCGGATGGACTGAGGCGGATGGGACCAAGACGTACAGGCCCTTTGAGCCGGTGGCCCGCGATGCCATGGCCGCGTTTATGAACCGTTTCGACACCAAGTTCGGGGACCAGTAAAGGGATGCTCCCGGCCTAACGCCGCATCAGAATTGCCCGGAAGGAACCCCTACTTCCCCTTCTTCCTGTCCCTCTTGGCCGCAGCGTTCATCGCCGACTTCACCGCAGGAGGCAGGCCCGCCGTCTCGGTTTCCGGCTCGGCGACGGTCCCGCGCCAACGAGCCAGCCCCTTCATGCCGTGGTAGATCACCAGTGCAGCGGCTGACCCCAGGGCAATGCCAGTGAACTTCAGCTCGCCGATGGTCCACGTGTAGTCCGCGATGCCAATAATCAGGGCTACGGCAGCCGTGGTCAGGTTGATCGGGTTGGAGAAGTTGACCTTGTTCTGGACCCAGATCTTCACACCGAGCACGCCAATCATGCCGTACAGCATCGTCGCGGCGCCGCCCAGGACGCCGGCCGGGACCGTGGCAATCAGTTCGCCGAATTTCGGGGAGAAGCTCAGCAGGATGGCGAAGATACCAGCCACCCAGTAGGCCGCCGTCGAGTAGACCTTGGTAGCGGCCATGACGCCGATGTTCTCCGCGTACGTCGTGGTACCGGAACCGCCGCCGAAACCGGCAAGTACAGTGGCGGCGCCGTCGGCCATCAGCGCGCGGCCGGAGACGCCGTCGAGGTTTTGGCCGGTCATCGCGGCCACCGACTTAACATGCCCCACGTTTTCAGCCACGAGCACCAGCACCACGGGGACGAACAGCCCCACCACGCCAAGGTGGAATTCGGGCGTCTGGAACAGCGGCAGGCCAACCCATGCGGCGGCGTCCATCTTTTCGTAGGACACCTCACCGCGCATCATGGCCACGAGATACCCGACCACAACGCCCACCAGAATGCTCAGGCGCCCCAGGATTCCGCGGAATAGGACACTGACCAGGATGAGCGTCACCAGCGTGATCAGCGCGGTGACGGGAGCGGCGTCGAAGTTTGCCTTCGCGGCTGGCGCGAGGTTCAGGCCGATCAGCGCCACGATCGCGCCGGTCACGATCGGTGGCATGAGCCGGTTGATCCATTCGGCTCCAAACTTCTGGACGATCGCACCAATAAGCGCCAGTACGACGCCGGCAAGCACCACGCCGCCCAAGGCGCCACTGACGCCGTACTGCTGCTGCGACGCCATGATCGGGGCGATGAACGCGAAGCTCGAACCAAGGTAGCTGGGCACCCGGCCCTTGGTGATCACCAGGAAGAGCAGGGTGCCGATACCGGAGAACAGCAGGGTGGTAGCTGGCGGCATGCCGGTGATGATGGGGACCAGGAAGGTGGCGCCGAACATGGCAACTACGTGCTGCATGCCAATGCCGATGGTCAACGGCCACGCGAGCCGCTCGTCGGGAGCCACCACGTGGCCTGGGCGAATGGACTTGCCGTTGCCGTGGAGCTTCCATTTGATGCCGAGCATGCTCATGGCGGGGCCTTCCTCAGAAGAGTATTGGGATTCGGTGCAACATTACCGCCAAATGCCCACCCATATGAGGCGACAAACGCCGTCTTTAGCGAGGAACCAGCCTGAACAGGAACTTGGTTTTCACCATCACCCAAAGTATGGCGAGCAAGGCTATGTACACGGCGGTGTTCAGCCAGAGGTTCCCGTCCCGCAGGGCAGGGATGTTGGCGATGGCCACAATGAAGAACACGTGCATGATGAACACGTACAGCGTTGCTTGGCCCAGGGGTATGAAGAACCAGCCAACGGCGCGTGACAGCGGCTTCCAAAAAGCACTTAGCAATGCATACAAGGCGATGGTGATGAGGAAGACGTTGAGCACCCTTCCCGGCCCAAGATAAGTCCTGCTGAAGAAGGTGTCGTAGACGTACCTAAACGTCGTTTCGGGGATAAGCGCGAGCCGGAAGTCCAGTTGGTTGGTCATATAAGGGCCGCTCCAGGAGAAAACGGCACAGGCTACTGCCAGGAAAATGCACACCCCAAGCAGCAGGCGCCGACGGGGATCGGAAAACCACTGGATGATCTGATGTCGATAGAACCCGGCGGTCATTCCCACAACGAACAGGAGCTGCCACACGAGAAGCGGGAATGAATCCTCGAACTGCGAAGGCAGCAGGCGGAAACGGAAGATCGACCCTGCGACGTAGAGGCCGACGCTGAGCGTGAGGACCAGCCAGGTAAACCCGCGGGAAAGCGCAACGAGGATTAGCGGGCTGATGAGCAACAGAACCACGTAGAGGCCCATGATGTTGAACTGCCACGGCCCAACCTGCAGCAACAGGAGCGCCGGGATGAGCCCTTGCGGGACGGGGAACTGCAGCAACCCCTCCATTCCGGCGTAGAGGTCGTAGGTGGTGCCCGCAGCTGCCCTTCCTGCCCCACCCGTTCCCTGATCCGTGAAGGTGGTGACCGCTGCGGCGTTGATGAAGGGGAGCAGGCTCAACCCGTACACGATCAGGACCACGGCAAGGGCTGTGAAATACAACTTCCAGGCGCGCTTGGTGGTTCCATCCACCACGTCACCGAGTTCTGTTGCAATCCGCGGCCCGTAGACCATGCCTAAAACCACTCCGGAGAGCATGACGAACAGCTCCGCTCCGGAAACTACTCCGAGGGTCTCTTGGCTCAGCAGTTGGAATACGGAGTTGATGCCCACATGGTTTACCACCACAAATACGATCGCCAGGCCGCGGAGCATGTCGATACGTGCATCACGCTTACCCGTGCCCGTGTAGGACCATTTGTTCGCAAAAGCCCGGGAGGACAACAGCCACAAAGCCGCAACAGCTACCAGCACTGACCCGGCGGAAACCCACGCGGCCCAGCCCTGGATGACTGTGCCTGCCTTCGGCTGCGGTGCCTCGACACCAGGCACGTTCTCCAAGCCCCGCTCAGTGACGGGTCCAATGGTGAGGCCTGAGGTGTCCAATGATGTTCGGAAGGGGTTGGCAAGTGAGGGCTCGGCTGCGGCCCTCCAATCAATGGGCACCCGGCCCGGTTCGCGCACATCCGTGGTTTCGTTCCAGACCACTGCCCGGACGGACCCATTCCCGGGCTCCGCAACAGAGGCGAAAACCTGGTGCCACCACGTTTCCTTAACATCGAGCTCAGCAGCGCCACCGGCCCCGGGCGAGTAGAAAGCTCCGGTTTCAACCAAGAGGGGCTTGGTGCGGGCTTGGACGTAGGTGCTGTAGAAATTATCGGTTCCACCCTCGCCGCTGGAGCTTCCGCCGTTGGACGCATGGAGGGCGTCATTGAACTCGCCCGCCACTGGCAGGGTATTGCTTGCCACGCCGGCGCCCGTTGTGTCGTGGTAAACGGACAGGCCTACCCAGTCCACCACGTCATCACCCGGATAGTACGGTTCAAATGCGGAATCGTCCTGGTCCCAAACGCCGTTCCCGCTGGTGTCCAGAGATCCCAGGGGAACGCCCTTGGGAGGTGTGGAGGTGGCGACTTGGAAGGGATAGTCCTTTTCTGCTGTCGGAGACCACACCATCACGGGATCCGGCAGGCTGGCCCTGAGCGCTGCAGCGACCTTGTCGAACGCAGCCCGGTAAGCTTCCGGCTCTTGTCCCCAGCTGACCCACGGCGCGTTCATTTCCGGTGCGAAGCGGACGAAGACCTTCCCCCGGAAGCCGGCCGCCGCCGTCGTGATTTGACTCGCAAAAGTGGCCGCAACGTCCTCGTTGATGTCGTTCAGGTTGATCGCGGGGCGGACCGTGAGCAGCGCGTGCGAGCCTTGGTCGGCGATTTGGGAGAAGTAGCCCTTCAGGTATTCGCGGCCGCCTTCGTCCACGGGCATGGACACGTTCTGACCATAGAGCGCCGCGGGCGCCCCGAGCCGCTGGGCGTAGTCTGCTGCCGAATCCTTGTCCCAGTCCAACAAGGCACCGAAGAACCGCGTTCCGGGATCCTCGACGCTGGGCTGTTGAACTGAGCCCCAGGCCTGTGCGGTCGGCATCAGGAACATCACCAGAAGCATGGCAAGAACAGCCAGCGCCCGCTGACGGGCCGCTAGGGGAAAGGTAGGCATCAGGCCCCTTCTGGTGTCGTCATTCCCACGGCCGGACGTCCCCAAAGCGGCGGCAGCGCGTATGCATGATGCTACCGACTTTCGTGCTGTGCCTAACGTCACGGGCCGTCATGGGAAGAAGACAACGGAAGTTGAAGTTGCAACCATGGAAAGCAGAAGTGCCCGGCCTGCTCCCGGGCCAGGCCCAGCGAAAGGTTCAAGAAATGACGATCGCCCACGAAGAAGCAGTCATTGACGCCGCAGCAGTCGACGCCATTTTTGCCGAAGCCCGTACCGCCAACAGCTTCGCCGGTGAGGTCACCGACGAGCAAGCCCGCGCCATCTACGAGCTCACCAAATTCGGCCCCACTGCCTTCAACTCCCAGCCGCTCCGCGTGACCTACGTCCGCTCGGACGAGGCCCGCGCCAAGCTCGTCGACGCCCTCTCCAACGGCAACAAGGCCAAGACCGCCTCCGCTCCGCTGGTCGCCATCCTGTCCTACGACACGGACTGGCAGGGTCAGTGGGACAAGTTCCTCCCCGCCTACGGCGCGCCCAAGGCCATGTACGACGCCGACCCGGCGTTCGCCGCTGCTACTGGCAACAACAACGCTCATTTGCAGGCCGGCTACTTTATCCTCGCCGTGCGCTCGCTCGGTTTCGCCGCCGGCCCCATGACGGGTGCCGACTTCTCCGCCATCGACGCCGAGTTCTTCCCGGCCGGCGACCAGAAGAGCTTCCTCGTGGTCAACATCGGCCAGCCGGGCCCGGACGCCTGGGGCGAAGCCAAGCCGAAGTTCGCTTACGACGACGTTGTACGCACCGTCTAAGTGTTCCGCAGCAGAAACGCCCGCTCACGTTCCAGTGAGCGGGCGTTTTGCGTTTGTGGCGTCCCGATTACCCGTCGCTCTCTCATTTCCCTCGGGCTTACGGGCGACCCTCTCTCATATCCCTCGGGCTTGAGCCCAACGCTCTCTCACGTCCGCCCGGGTTACGGCCGACGCTCTCTCACGTCCCTCGGGCTTGGGGTCAATGGGGGTGGGCCGTGAGTAAGGGATCAAGAATTGGGCCAGATGGAGCCGGCGGCATCTTTATCCAATGATTTGACTAAAGATGTCTCCTCTTTTAGCGTTCGACATGATGCCTCATGCGCGGGGCTAGCGCCTTGATTCCCAATGAGAGCAGAGTAGAGACAGTTGAAAGACAAGCAGAGGGCCGGCTATGACGGTCCAAAGATAAGTGTTCAAAATAGGGGAGAGGGTAGCTTCCAGGGCAACACCATCTCTGATCAGTCTGGTGTTCGCACCGCCGGAGATCACAGCCCGGTCGTGGCGGGCGACTTGATTATTACTTATGGGGCGGCCGAGGACGGCAAGAATACCCCGGTCGAATTGCGAAAAAGTCGCGCTAGCTGGGTTACTTCTGATCGTGCCAAATGGTTGGCCTTAGCGGCGACGGTCGTTAGTGCCGCCATGAGCGTATGGACAATTTGGGGTCCCGTTAACTGGAGAGCCTTCGCATCCGTTGCGGATATTCCGTCCTTTCTGCGTGCTCTGGCTGAAACTTGGGCTGGGGGCTTATCATTGATCCTTTTGACAGTAATTTCCATCATCATTTCGGTTAAAAGCTGGAGATTCTTTACCGCCCGGTCTCGGCCCACATATTACCGCCGAAAGTCTTGGCGTCGCGCCCTGATTCCATCTAAAGGTAAGCCCGGCAGCTTTTACCGGGCTAAGCCGGTCGCAGAGTGCATTCCTTGCCGTGAGGACAATCGCCCCGGAGTCAATGCGAAACTTTTCGGTGCCAAGGCTAACCGTGACGGGATCATCCAGTTTCGATGCAAGAACGGACATACTGGCGAATTTCGCGGCCGGTCAGTTTTCGGCCCCTAATAGTTGTGATTGATTGCAGTGATCCGAGAATTGTGCAGAGCCACGCGGTCCTATTGCAGACTCGCTTTGAGCTCGGATGTCGATTCGTTGACTGCTCCGGCTGCGTAAGCCCAAGGTATGGCGCCCTCTACTATCAAGCTCATCGGTCCCGGACGCAGGTTCTTCAGCCTAGCCCGGGCTTGGGAGGTGAAAGATGGTTGGCCGGAAGGGCTTCGGAGGTGAGAGAGCGACCCGCTCAAGCCCATGGGATGTGAGAGAGCGATCCGCTCAAGCCCGCGGGAGGTGAGAGATGGTTCGGGATTTAGGGTCGGGATGTGAGAGATGGTTTGTCCGGCGTGGTGGCAAACTATGCCTATGCGGAACCTCATCTGGGTGGCGTTCACGGAGCCCGTCTCGCCGGGGCTGGTTTTTCCGCGCAGCGACTGGCCGCTTCACATCACGCTGTTAAGGTTCGACGTCGGCTCTGACGTGAGTGCCGACGTCGCCGGTGTCCTTGCAGCCTTGGCCGAAGCGCCCATCAAGGGCGCGCTTGGCACGCGGCTGAGAGTGGGTGGAGAAGCGGGTTTCGGGCATATGGGGTCCATTCCGGTGAGCCTGATCGAGCACAATCCGCTCCTTCAGGGCCTTCATGAGGAGATTGTCGAGGCAGCAAACACCGTAGGCGGGCGCATTGCCACTCCCAACTACGTCTTGGAACGGTATCGGCCGCACATCTCGCATCACGACGGCAAGCGTCCCAAGCCCGGAGACGTCGTCGTGCTTGACCAAGTAGCCCTGGTGGACATGGCCCCGGAAGGCGACCACGCCATCCGCCGCATCCTCAGGCTCTGGACGCAGGACGCCCAGAGCCACTGAGGAAGTTACGCGATAACCCCGTCCACCAGCGCCTTGGCCTCTTGCTGCACCTGCGCGAGGTGGTCGGCGCCCTTGAAGGACTCGGCGTAGATCTTGTACACGTCCTCGGTGCCGGAGGGACGGGCCGCGAACCACGCGTTCTCGGTGACCACCTTGAGGCCGCCGATCGAGGCGCCGTTGCCGGGAGCCTCGGTGAGCTTGGCCGAAATCTCCTCGCCCGCCAGGGAAGTAGCGGTGACATCGGCGGCGGAGAGCTTGCCCAGCTTGGCCTTCTGCTCGCGGGTAGCCGCGGCATCGATGCGGGCGTACACGGGAGCGCCGAACTGGTCAGTCAGGCCCTTGTACAGCTGCGATGGAGACTGACCCGTGACAGCCGTGATCTCGGACGCCAGCAGTGCCAGCAGAATGCCGTCCTTGTCCGTGGTCCACACGCTGCCATCGAGCTTATTGAAGGACGCGCCGGCTGACTCTTCGCCACCGAAGGCACCTTCGCCGGACAGAAGGCCCGGAACAAACCACTTGAAGCCCACGGGAACCTCGACCAGCTTGCGGCCGAGACCGCCGGCAACACGGTCAATAATCGACGACGACACCAGGGTCTTGCCCACCACGGACTCCGGGTTCCAGCCACCGCGGTTCCGGTACAGATAATCAATGGCGACGGCGAGGTAGTGGTTCGGGTTCATCAGCCCGCCGTCCGGCGTGACGATGCCGTGGCGGTCGGCGTCGGCGTCGTTACCCGTGGCGACGTCATAAGCGGCGGTGCCATCGGCCCCAACGGCCATCCGCTTGATAAGGGACGCCATGGCGGACGGCGACGAGCAGTCCATGCGGATCTTCTCGTCCCAGTCGAGGGTCATGAAAGCCCACTGCGGATCAACCGTGGGGTTCACAACCGTGAGGTTGAGCTGGTGGCGCTCGCCGATCTCGCCCCAGTAGTCAACGGAGGCGCCGCCCATGGGATCAGCGCCAATGCGCACCCCGGCGTTGCGGATCGCGTCCAGGTTCAGCACGGACGGGAGGTCATCCACGTAGCTGGAAAGGAAGTCGAACTTGCCAGTGGTGTCAGCGGCCAGGGCATCGTTCAGCGGCATCCGCTTGACGCCGCGGAGGCCGTTCTCGAGGAGCTGGTTGGCGCGGTCGGCGATCCATCCCGTGGCGTCGGTGTCGGCGGGACCACCGTGGGGCGGGTTGTACTTGAAGCCGCCGTCGCCGGGCGGGTTGTGGCTTGGGGTTACCACGATGCCGTCAGCCTGGGGTGTGCCCGGCGCGGCTTCGCGGTTGTATTTGAGGATCGCGTGGCTCAGCGCCGGCGTCGGGGTGTAACCGTGGCGGGCGTCCACCAGGACGGTCACGCCATTGGCAGCCAGTACCTCCAGTGCGGAGTTCTGTGCAGGCTCGCTGAGGGCGTGGGTATCGCGGCCGATGAACAGCGGCCCTGTGATGCCCTGACGGCCACGGTATTCAACGATTGCCTGCGTGATCGCGAGGATGTGCGGCTCGTTGAAGGAGGCCTTCAAACTGGATCCGCGGTGCCCGGACGTTCCAAACGCCACGCGCTGCGCAGGGTCGCCCAAATCCGGAGTTACGTCGAAATACGCGTCCAGCAGGGCTGTGATGTCAACAAGGTCCTGGGGAAGGGCAACTGTGCCCGCTCGGCTAGCCATGGGGTCCAGCATGCCAGACCCTGGGGCCCGCTGACACGAAATGTCCGGGATCCGGCCCCTGTGACGCCGAATGGCGCCGCTACTGCGCCCGTGCCATGGGCGAGGCGGCAAAGATTCACTTCGCGTTCACGGGCGGCTGCTAGCCAAAAAAGATCGCCCCGCCCTGGTCCCGAAGCCCGAAAAGGAGCCAACGAACCGGGCGAAGCGACAACGGATAACGCTAGACGGCGGTGTAGCCGCCATCGACGAGTACGTACGAGCCGGTCATGAAGCTGGCCTTATCGGAGAGGAGGAACGTGGTGACGTTCGCGATCTCCTCAGCTTGCCCCAGACGGCCCAGCGGGTGCTTTGCTTCGAGCCCGCTGACAACTTCCTTCGGTGCGGCAGCCAACAAGGGAGTATCGATGTAGCCGGGGCCGATTGCATTGACGCGAAGTCCCTGGGCTCCGTATTCCGCCGCAGCATTCTTGGTCATGCCCACCACGCCGTGCTTGGCCGCGGTGTATGCCGCATTGCCGGGAGCTGCGACAGCGCCGTGGATCGATGCCATGTTCACGATGGCACCCTCGGACGCGCCTGCGGCAAGGATGGCCGGGACTTGGTAGCGCATTCCGTAGAGGACGCCGCTCAAGTTGATGGCGATGACCCGGTCCCAGTCCTCGATGTCGATTTCTCCGACAGGAGCGCTGGCCCCGCCGATACCGGCATTGTTGACGGCGTAATTAAGCGCCCCGTAGCTCTCCACGGCGAAGTCGACCGCTTTCTTGCTGTCCTCGGCCACAGCAGTGTTGCCTTGGAACGGGACTGCCTTGCCGCCGTCGGCCGTAATTTGTTCGGCCACGCGCGTGGCAGCTTCGAGGTTGACGTCCACTACTACAACGTTGACGCCGTTCTTCGCGAGGTCCTTGCTGATCGCTTCCCCGAGGCCGGAGCCTCCGCCGGTGACGAGCGCGGTTTTGCCTTCGAAGTTACCCATGATTCCTCCTTCGCGGGACAGCTCCCGCAGATTCGTAAGTGAGCGCCGCTTGAGCGCTACTCATGAAAACCGAGTCCGGCTCGGAAATATTTCATGCGTATGCATCAATATGACATTCCTCGCATTGTCCGGGCCATATACACGGAACCCGCGTTACCTTATGTGGTGCCCCCGGCGGCGGTAGTGTTGGGATCAAAGACCAAATCCAGGGGGATTCCTATGTCAGACCAGCCATCCAAGGGCAACGAGGACAAGCCGGCGGGCTACGAACCGCCGCAGTACGTTCCGCCCGCACAGTTCAGCGCGCCTGAGTCGGGCACGCCCGCAGAAAGCTCGCCAGGTCATGGTGCGTCCGCCGAGAGTGCACCTGAGAACGGCGCCAACGCGACCCAGCCGCTCCCGCCCTACGAGCAGAGCGCACACGGGCAGAACCCGTACACGCAGGACGCCCAGGGGCAGAACGACTTCTACACGCAGCCGCAGCCGCCCGCCAGCGCATACACGCCGGGTGACTACAGCCAGCAGCCGCCGTCGCCCTATGGTCAGCCACCGAGCCCGTACCAGCAGCAGGCGTTCAATCAGCAGCCTTATGGCCAGCAGCCCTACGGCCAACCGCAGTCGCCGTACGGCCAGCCGGCGTACTACGCCATGCAAGCTGAGCCCAAGGGCCTGAGTATCGCCAGCATGTGTTGCGGCATCGCAATCTACGTCGGCTTCGGGTTCTTCATCCTGCCGCAGATCGCAGCCGTGGTCCTGGGCCACCTCGCCTTGAAGCGCGAGCCCGCGGGCAAGGGCATGGCAATCGCCGGCCTCGTGATGGGCTACATCGGCGTGGCGTTGACGCTGATCTTCGGCATCATCTTCTTCATCGCCATCGGCGCCTCGAGCAGCAGTTACAACAACAACTTCTAAACCGCGTACGACGGCGACCCTTGCGTCAGGTGGGAATACCACCTGACGCAAGGGTCGCCGTCGTTGTCGGGGGAGTGCCCGGACGAGCCGGAGCTACCGCACGCCGCCCATCAGCTTCTTGATCGCGGGCGATGCCGCAGCCAGGCCAACGGCCAGTACCACTGCCACGCCTCCGATGCCCAGGAAGTACGGGAGCTCATCCTCGGGGTTGTAGAGGCCCGCGAGGATGCCGGCCAGCGTGGTGCCGAGCGAGACTGACAGGAAGAACAGCGCCACCATCTGGGTGTGGAATGCCTGCGGGGCAAGCTTAGTGCTCACAGACAGGCCGATGGGGGAGAGGAACAGTTCCGCCAGGGTGAACATGAACAGGATGCCCACAAGAGCCAGCAGGGGAGTCTTGCCCTCGCCGGCCAGCGGGATGAACGCCAGGAATGCCAGGCCCATGATGAAAAGGCCCGCGGAGAACTTCAGCGGCGAACTCGGCTGCTTGGAGCCCAACTTGGTCCAGAGGGCAGCCATGACGCCGGCAAAGATGATGATGAATACCGGGTTGATGGACTGGACCCAGGCGGCCGGCATTTCCCAGCCAAACAAGTTGCGGTCCAGTTTCTCCTGCGAGTACACAGCAATAAACGTGAACTGCTGCTGGAACAGCGCCCAGAACCCGGCAGATGCGATGAACAGAGGGATGAACGCGATCACGCGCTTGCGCTCCACGGCGGTGACCAGCGGGCTGCGGAAGATCAGGAACAGGTAGATCACAGCGGCGCCGATTGCGGCGTAGGCCATGCTCCGGGCCAGGTTGTTGGCGTTGACAATCCCTGTGCCGAGCAGGACTCCGATGACGATCAGGATGGCCAGGAAGATCAGGCCGTACTTTGTGCGATCCTTCGCGGGAAGGGGGTTGGGAACGCGGTGTGCTTCCTCCGGAAGGCGTTTGCGGCCCAGGGAGTAGATGACCAGGCCGATCGCCATGCCCACGGCTGCGGCACCAAAGCCGACGTGGAAGCCGTAGCTTGTCTGCAGCCAACCGGTGACCAGCGGGCCAATGAGGCCGCCGATGTTGATGCCCATGTAGAAGATGGAGAAGCCGGCGTCGCGGCGCTCGTCCTTCTCGCCGTACAGGCTGCCGACCAGCGCCGTGGCGTTGGCTTTCAGGCCACCCGAGCCGATGCCAACCAGCACCAAACCTGCGATCAGGCCCGGAATGCCCGGCAGGAGTGCCAGCGCGACGTGGCCGGCCATGATCATGATGGCCGAGCCGAACAGGACCTTTTCGGAGCCGAAGAGACGGTCGGCGAGCCATGCACCGAGGATCGTCGACAGGTAAACGCCACCACCGTACGCGCCCACCAGGCCAGCTGCGAGCCCCTGGTCAATGGAAAGACCGCCCTGCTCGGCGGTGAAGTACATGTAGTAGAGCAGGATTCCCTGCATGCCGTAGAAGGAGAATCGCTCCCACATTTCCACGGAGAAGAGGCTGGCCAACATCTTTGGGTGGCCGAAGAATGACGTATCGCCCGCTGGCTTTGCGGACTCAGCCGTGGTTTGAGGTGTGCTCATTTTCTCAATGCTGGCACTGACTGCGGGCATTGTCACATCGATGAATGCCCGGGGCAACCACTTTCCATATGCTAGACGCGACTGTCAGTGGGTCTCAGCGGGTCTCCAGGGCGGCCGCAAGCTGGAGCAGCAACAGTTCAGACCCGGACCGGCCAATCAGCTGAATCCCCATCGGCAGGCCACTGGGCGTGGTGTGCACCGGAATGGTGATTGCCGGGAGTCCGCACACGTTTACCATGGAGGACCATGGCGCGTACTGGCACTGCCTTTTGTAGTCCTCATCAGCGTCGCCGGCCCACTCGCTCGGCCACGGCTCACCGCTGTGACCGCCGCCCGTGAACCATCCAACCGGCCTCGGTGTCTGCGCCAGGGTCGGCATGAGAATCACATCCCACCTGGCATACTGCGTGACGGTATCGTGCTCGAACTGCCGCAGGAAACTCAGGGCTTCATTGACCTTCAACGCGCTCCGCTGTTGCGCCCGACGCCGGAATGTCCGGGTCAGCGGGGTCAGCAGCGCCTCGCGCTGGGGTGCTATCCGGGCACTTCCGACGCCGGCAGTCCAAGCTGTTGTGAACGCCTCGGGATAGCGGTTGTCGTAGCGGATTTCAGCTTCGGTGATGTTATGCCCGGCCTTCTCCAGCAGCTTGGTTCCAAGCTCCAGGGCGTCCATCGCTTCCGGCTCGATCTCGAACGGGTACACGCCGGCCCACGGGCTGTCCAGGCTCACGCCGATCCTCAGGGGCTCCGGCGCCCGCCCCACATTGGCGAGGTAACCGCCGTCGGGCGCATCACTCCGCGGGACCAGCGCGTCCATCAGTAGTGCCGCATCCGCAGCGGTCCGAGCCAGGGGTCCGGCAACCACCAGCTTGGCTGCATCCCCCGCGCTCGCACCCGACGGCACCACGCCCCGCCCCGGTTTCAAGCCGACCAGTCCGCACGCACCGGCCGGTATCCGGATGGACCCGCCGCCGTCGGTCCCTGGTGCAAACGGAACAAGGCCCGCTGCCACCGCTGCCGCGCTGCCGCCCGATGAGCCGCCGGCGCTTCGCCCCAAGGCGTGCGGATTACGCGACGGCGGTGCCACGCGGTTTTCGCTATAGGCCGTGAGTCCGAACTCCGGAACCTGCGTCTTACCCAGCGAGATGACACCTTGGGCCTTCAAGGTTGCTGCGAGGGCCCCGTCCTCCGGGGCGGGCTTGTGCTCGAGGGCGGCGCTGCCGTGCGTTGTGGGCACGCCGGCCACATCGGTGAGGTCCTTGAATGCGGTGGGCACGCCGTGAAGGAGGGCGAGCTCGTCTTGCCGTTGCTCGCGGATCAGTCTGGCGTGCAGCCGATCCGCGGCCGTGGCGTCCTTGAGGGCCTGTTCGATCGCGACAGTGACGAAGGCGCCCAGTTGCCTGTTCCGCGATTCGATCGCAGACAGGAAATGCAAGGTGGTCTCACGCGCAGAGAGTTCGCCCGATGCCAGGGCATCGCGGAGCTCAACAGCCGTCATTCGCGAAATGTCATGCAAGTAAGGATCAACCAAGGAAACGCGACTCCAACCGTTCCTCCACAGCAACAGCGTCCACGCTCTCGCCGGCACCTGCGGTTACCCGGAAGGCTGCCTTGTTCTTCACTTCGGACACCACCTCCACAAGTTCCGTGCCCCGATAAACCAGCCCCACGCCGTCGTCCGTGCAGTGCGTCTCACCGAGTGTGCCGCTGGCCACCAGCTTGTGGATTGCCGGCGCACGCCGCACTTCAGAGTCGTAGTGGACGCCGTTTCCGTAGGGGAGGAAGCCCAGCGCGTTGGTGACGGGCTGCAGCTCAGGGCCAAAGGAGTCGGTCACGCCACCTTGGTACCAACAGATGGAGCCCGCTGAGACGCCTGCCAGCACCACCCCGCTTTTCCAGGCCTTCCGCAGGATCCCGTCCAGTCCGTGGGCGCGCCATACGGCTAGCAGGTTCACCACCGAACCGCCGTTCACCCAGACCACATCCTGCTCCAGGAGGTGCGCTTCCAAGTCCTCGATGTTTGGCATGGTGAAGAGGTTGAGGTGGCTGAAGTCGAACCCCGCGATGCGTGCTGCCTGATCCATTTCCGCAGCCCACCAGCGTTGATCACCGGACGCCGTACCGATGTGTGTCACGCGTGGGGCGCGGCCGGCCACGCCCGACAACTCCACGGCGTAGTGCATCAGATGGTTGAACTCGAGCCTGGTGCGATCGCCCGGCTTGTAACCGCCGGATGTCGCCAGAATGGTCGGTTGCCCAGTAGCCATGGGGTACTCCTAACGGGCCGAGGGTCGGGGAGCGCTTCCGTCCCAGTCTTAACGTCCGGCCGTCGGGAAGCAAGGGCGGTCCGCTCTTCAAGTAACGGTGTCACGCCTCGGGGACTAGGCTGGATGCTGGACTTAATCGATGGGAAGGGAACGCCATGAGCGACTTCGATACCGTGCCTGTGGGCGACATTCCGGGCAACGCCAGCATCCTGGACGTGCGCGAAGACTACGAGTGGGTGGCCGGGCACGCAGAAGGTGCACGACACATTCCCATGGACCAGCTTCCGGCACGCCTGGACGAACTCGATCCGGACGACGACCTGTTCGTCATCTGCCGCACCGGGGGCCGTTCCTTCCGCGCCGTTCAGTGGCTTGTGGGGCAGGGCTACTCTGCTGTGAACGTGGCCGGTGGCATGGATATGTGGTTTGAGGCCGGGAAGCCGATGGTTTCGGATAATGGCCTGAAGCCGGTTGTTCTCTAACCCGGTTATATAACCAGCAAGGAATATTTTATGTCAGCGGTTACCTATACATTCCTCGGTCCTGAGGGCACCTTCACCGAGGCTGCGCTCCTGCAGGTACCCGGCGCTGCTGACGCCACTCGAATTCCATGCACCAACGTCAACACGGCCCTGGATCGGGTTCGTGCAGGCGAAGCCGACGCAGCCATGGTCCCCATCGAAAACTCGGTGGAGGGTGGCGTCACAGCCACGTTGGACGCGATTGCCACGGGCGAAGAGCTCCGGATCATCCGCGAGGCCCTTGTCCCTATCACCTTCGTGCTCGTGGCGCGGCCCGGCGTCGAGCTCTCCGATATCAAGCGGATCTCGACGCACGGCCACGCCTGGGCACAGTGCCGTCTGTGGGTGGATGAGCACCTCCCGAACGCCGATTACGTTCCGGGGTCGTCGACGGCGGCCGCCGCCATGGGACTGCTGGAAGACGACGCCCCGTACGAAGCCGCAATTTGTGGTCCGTTGATTGCAGCCGAGCAATCCGGGCTGAACGTTCTGGCCGAGGGCATCGGCGACAACCCCGAGGCGGTGACGCGGTTCATTTTGGTGAGCAAGCCAGGTCTTCTTCCGGCCCGCACAGGCGCAGACAAGACCACCGTTGTGGTGCCGTTGCCTGAGGATCACCCCGGCGCGCTCATGGAGATCCTGGACCAGTTCGCCTCCCGCGGGGTGAACCTGAGCCGCATCGAATCGCGACCCACGGGACAGTACTTGGGTCACTACTTCTTCAGCATTGACGCCGACGGTCACGCCGCCGATTCGCGGGTTGCCGACGCTCTAGCCGGCCTCCACCGGATCAGTCCGGCAACCCGGTTCCTTGGCTCCTACGCGCGTGCCGACAAGCAGCCGGCTACGGTTGCCCCGCACACTTCCGACGCTGCCTTTGCCTCGGCGCACGCCTGGGTTGAATCGATCCTAAAGGGTTCCTAGACGCTATCCACAGCCGGGACGTCGGCCCCTTTCGTAAGGATGCTTCTGTGCGTATGCTTGCCTGATCCATAAACGATGGATGAATGTACCAACGAAAGGAGCGGTCATGTCTGTCCACCGGGATGACAAAGACGGCCAAGGCATGATCGTCAATCCGAAGCCCACAGGCGAGAACCAGGACGACTGGAATGGCGATGAAGCCGATCGTGCAGACCGGCTCCGCTTTGAAGAAGAACAAGCAATGATCAAGGAGCAAGCCGAGGCCCGCGCCGCTGCCAAGGCGGCTACCGAGGAAGCCGACAAGAACGCCGCCCAGCCGGACGTCGGCGCTGTCTAGTCCGTCAGTGCCTTCGGTACGCGGACCAGCAGGGACCCTGGCTCCACTTGCACGGTGACCGTGGTCGCCTCACCTGAGGGATCGCCGTCGAGCTGGGTAGCCATGGGTTCCTGGCTGCGGATGACGACTTTCCCGGAGCGGTAGAAGCTCATCATGGGCAGGTTGGCCTTGTGCTTGAAGAGGACTTTTGTGTACATGGCGAGCCAGCCGAAGGCGCTACGCGGGCTCATCACCACAATGTCCAGCATTCCGTCGTCGATCATGGCTTGGGGGATGAAGTCGATCCCGCCGGGAATCAAGCCACAGTTGGCGAACAGTACGCTGCGGATCTTCCGTGCCTGCTCGGGCTGATCATCCATGGTGATGGTGACGCGTTTGCGGCGGCCAGGAAGATGGCGGACGCCTGCCTCCGTGTAGGCGAGCCAGCCGACGCTCTTTTTGAGGTCTTCTTTGGTGTCGCCAACAACTTCGGCGTCCAAGCCCATGCCGGCGATGACCAGGAAGGTGTGCTGGGCGGACTCGCCGGTGATGTCGTTGTCTATGCCCATGGTGGCCGTATCGATGAAGCGCTGATGGCCGAACAACGCGATCTGTATGCAGTCGGCGATGTCCGTGACGTCCAGGTCCACGTTGCGCGCCAACAGATTTCCGGTGCCCAGCGGAATGAGGCCCATGGCCACATTCTTGTGCGCCAGCGACTCGGCCACCACGCGCACGGTACCGTCGCCGCCGCACGCCAGAACGACGTCGGCTCCGTAAGCCAGCGCCTGGCGCGACTGACCGTATCCGGGGTCGTCCACGGTGGTTTCAAAAAACTTCGGCGCGTCCCATCCGGCTAGATCACAGGCGTCAATGATGGCTTGCCGGGTCTCTTCCGCGTTGTTTTTCACGGGATTGAGGATGACCGCGACGCGCTGGTCCCCGGGGCCGGGCTTGTGGGAGTCCTCCCGAACCGCGCTCCTGATGTGCCGGGCTTTCAATCGGCGCACGCCCCACCAGCTGGAGACGGCAAACGCCACGCCCCCAGCGAGAATCAGGTACAGGATCCAGTCGCTCATGGTGCTCCAACACTATCCTCCTGGGCAGTGCCCTCTTGGCCGCGCCGTCGGGGCGGGCGACCTTTGCCCGCTGCGGGCCGGAAATCCGCGGTGGATTCGATACTCTAGTCTGGTGATCGACGTAAAAGACCTCAGCGAAAATCCGGACAAGTTCCGGGCCAGCCAGCGCGCCCGTGGCGCCGACGAGTCCGTTGTGGACGCGATCATCTCCGCTGATTCCGATCGCCGCGCTGCCCTGATCCGCCACGAAACCCTCCGCGCCGAGCAGAACGCTTTCGGCAAGAAGGTGGCGCAGGCCAAGGGCGAGGAAAAGCAGGCATTGCTGGCCGAGGTCAAGGAACTGGCCAACTCCGTGAAGGCCGCTTCCGCAGAGGCCTCTGCCGCCCAGGCCAAGCAGGAAGAGCTGCTCCGCGTCATCCCCAACCTCATTGTGGACGGTGTCCCCGAGGGCGGCGAGGATGACTACGTTGTGGTCAAAACCGTTGGTACTCCGCGCGAATTCACGGACTTCGAACCGAAGGACCACTTGGAAATCGGTGAACTGATCGGCGCGATCGACATGGAACGTGGAGCCAAGGTTTCCGGCTCACGCTTCTACTTCCTCCGCGGTGTGGGCGCCCGGCTGGAAATGGCACTCCTGCAGATGGCCATGGAGCAGGCCATCGATGCCGGCTTCGTTCCCATGATTACCCCCACCTTGGTGCGTCCCGAGACCATGCAGGGCACCGGGTTTGATGTAAAGCACGACGCCGAGATCTACCGTCTCGCTGAAGACGACCTTTACCTTGTGGGGACCTCGGAGGTGGCCCTCGCCGGCTACCACGCAGACGAGATTCTGGACCTCTCCGCCGGCCCCATCCGCTACGCGGGGCAGAGCTCCTGCTACCGCCGTGAGGCCGGTTCCCACGGCAAGGACACCCGCGGCATCATCCGCGTGCACCAGTTCAACAAGGTGGAGATGTTCATCTACACCACGGTTGAGGAAGCAGCTGCCGAGCACGAGCGCCTGCTCGCCTGGGAAGAGGAAATGCTGGCCAAGTGCGAGCTTCCCTACCGCGTCATTGACACTGCCGCAGGCGACCTCGGCATGTCCGCGGCCCGCAAGTTCGACTGTGAAGCCTGGGTTCCCACCCAAAACGCTTACCGCGAGCTCACCTCAACGTCCAACTGCACCACTTTCCAGGCTCGCCGCCTCAACATCCGTGAACGCGTGGTCAATGACGAAGGTGTTGCCAAGGGAACCCGTGCCGTAGCAACACTGAACGGCACGCTGGCCACTACACGCTGGATCGTTGCCATCCTTGAGCACCACCAGAACCCGGACGGCTCCGTCAACGTCCCCAAGGCACTGCAGAAGTACCTTGGTGGGCTTGAGGTTCTGCCGGTTCTCTAGTCTCCGCCGATCCCGCTCTTGTTCGCTCCACTCACCTTTGTACGGCTCGAGTGGCGGACAGGGGCGGGATTTTTCGTAGGCACCTGTCCTCCACAGCCTTGGTTGTGCACATAAGAGTGTTCTCCGGCTGAACAATGGCCTGCGGCGGGGCAATGTGGAGTGATGGACATACCACCTGGCCTCATTGAAACCCCCGCCATTCTCCGTTCCGGGGGCCGGCCGGATGCAATACACAGCAGCTTCATGGCAGGCAAGCTGGTGAGAATTCGTCGCGGCTTCTACGTGGAGACATCCCGGTGGCTCGCGGCCCAGCCGTGGAGTCGCTTCGCTTGGACGGTTGCCGCGGCTGCCAGAGCTATTCCAGGCCTCGTCCTTTGCCGGGAAACTGCTGCCTTCGCCATAGGGATACCCATCCTGCGGACCCCCTCCTTTGTGGAGTGCGTTGCTCCGAATCCAAGCCGCTCGGGACGACACAGGCCCACTTTGTCCATCGTGAGTGCGGGCAATGACAGCCAGCATGTCCTTAGGGATAGGGGCTTCCCACTGCGATACCACGTCAATCCTGAGGCGTCCCCCGAAAGGTTCGGGGAATTCATTGCTACGGGGCTCTTGAATACTGTTTTGGACGTGGCGTTCTCGTTGACGCTCAGCCAGTCCTTAGTGGTGGCAGACGGAGTAGCGCGGGCGCTCTGGAAGAAAGGGGCATTGGAGCAGGAGTCCAATCTCCTGAACATGGGCCAGGTTGCGGCGGCTGTCCAAGCTCACCCCCATGCTGCCGCACGGCGTCGTGCTGAGTTAGCGTTCTCACTTGCATCTCCTTTGGCCGAATCGGCCGGAGAGTCGTTCAGCCGGGCAGCTTTTCAATTTCTAGGCTTCGAACAGCCGGAGCTGCAGCACGATTTCAGCGATGCGGGCGGCTTCATTGGCCGAAGTGATTTCTGGTGGCCTGGGCGGGAGGGGCGGAAGGGCGTTGTGGGTGAGTTCGACGGGAAAGCCAAATACATCACTCCGGGATTACGCAACGGCGCCACAGCTGTGGAAGCCGTGTACAACGAGAAGCTTCGGGAAGACCGGATTCGTGCCCTGGGTTTCGGATTCGCACGCTGGGGATGGGCAGACGTCGAGAACCCGGAGAGGCTGCGCCGGAAGCTGATCGGTGCAGGACTGCTTCCGGGCGTCCGCCCACGATTGCTTGTGACGAGTCGTGGATAGCGTTCAAACCGCCTCTCTTTCGCCCCGCCCCCCGTTGTACTGCGCGGCCTTCGAACCAGGGTGGGAATCTAGATGGGCTTGTGGGCAATCACAATCAGTTCGCCCTGCCCGTTGCCCACCTGCTCGCCGTGCCAGCCGCCGTACATGCGGTCCACCGTGAAGCCGGCAGCCTTCAGATCCTTTCGCAGCTGATCTTCTGTTCGGAATGCGAGGACCGAGGTCTCGGTTTCACGGGTGCCCTTATTAACGACGCGGTGCTCGGTCAAAGTAACCAGCCCGTCGCTTTTCGGAGCACTTTCGGCCCATGTTTCAACGGTGCAGCCGTCGGGAAGAGTGTGCCGACGTCTCGTGTTCGCCGGAACCCAGTGCTGCCAGGCCATGGCCGCAGGGTCGCGGGAATCGAAGACCAATCGGCCTCCGGGTATGAGCGCGTGGTAGACGTCGGTAAGCGTCCGGGACCAGTCGCCGTCGTCGTTAATCGCTTGGGCCACGTGCGCCGTCATGATCGCCACATCAAACATGGCGTCGTTGGGGATCGCCGCCGACGTGCCTTCAATCCACGTGACGGCCTGAGCGCCGGGCTTCGTTCGGGCAGCTGCGAGGGAGCCAGGGTTTGGGTCGACGCCAACAACGGCATGACCATCCGCAGCAACCGCCAGGGTCATCCGCCCAGTGCCGCATCCCAGATCCAACACCCGCCCATTCGGCCGCTCATTTACGAAGGCCAGAAAGAAGTCGTCATCCTCGGCCCATTGATTTTCCGCGTCGTACAGTGCCGACAACTGAGCGCCGGTCATTTGTGAGAGCATCCGACTACCCTAGCCCCGCACCACCGAAACCTGCTCCTGTTCGGCACCCTTGGCGTTGCACGGCGGGGATTTCGAACAAGTGCGGGAAACAGGCACAACGACGAGGGGAGGGGTCACTATTCACCGTCCGTTAATCCACAGCTGTGGCGCCCGTCCTAGTTCGGTGTCGGGGGTGTCTGCTCTACTGTATGCATGACTATTTTGACTGATACTCCAGTTGCTGGCATCGATGACCAGCCAAATAACAACAACAAGCTCATGATCGCATTGGACGTCGACGGCACACTCGTGGACCACGACGGCCACATGTCGCCGGCTGTTCGATCCGCTGCGCAAGCCGTGGTGGCAAGCGGCCATGACGTCATGATCGCCACCGGCCGGTCGCTCAATGCGACGCTTCCCATCATCCAGCAGATTGGCCTCGAGCGAGGATTCGCCGTGTGCTGCAACGGCGGCGTGACCCTTCGCTTGGATCCGTCGTTGGAGAAGGGCTACGAGATCATCCACAAGGCAACTTTCGATCCCGCTCCAGCCCTGAAGGCCCTGCGGGAACGGCTGCCCAACGCCAAGTACGCGCTGGAGGATGAGGACGGGAACTTCCTCTCCACGGAGCGCTTCCAGGACGCCAGTTTCGGTGTGGAGTCCATCGGCGTCGACTTCCAGACCATGTTGGATTCCACGGCGGTCCGCGTAGTGGTCTTCAGCAGCGAGAACACTTCGGACGAGTTCAACGAGGCCATCAAGCACATCGGACTTTCCGGTGTGACGTACTCGGTGGGATGGACTGCTTGGCTGGACATCGCAGCCGAGGGCGTCACCAAGGCAAGCGCCTTGGAGGCCTTGCGCCATAAGCTCGGCACGGACTCGGCCAACACAGTGGCCGTTGGCGATGGACGCAACGATATCGAGATGCTCACCTGGGCTGGCCGCGGCGTTGCCATGGGTCAGGCCCCTGACGAGGTGATCGCCGTTGCGGATGAAGTCACCGCTTCAGTGCTCGACGACGGCGCGGCGCAGGTTTTGCGTAGCCTGCTGTAACTGCCACTCGTCTTAGCCGGGTTCATCGCTGCGGTCGGACCGGCTCTTGTTCGTTACCCTCACCGCTAAGCGCCGGGGGTTTCGAACAAGGGCGGGATCTGTGGCGGTGACCTGCCTAGACTGAGCCTGTGTTCTACGAAGAATGCCCGGCACCACCTAGCTTGCAGCCGTTCGTCACCCGGCTGTGGTTTGTTCGCGCGCAGCCTCAGGCCCGGTACGAGAAGATTCTTCCCGGGCCGGAGGCGCACCTGATCCTGAATTTGTCAGACCCCTACCGCCTTATAAGCCCAAGCGAAAGCACTCCGGCCGAGAGCACAGAGCAGCCAAAGGCCACTGAAGTCTCCACAGGTTTCTATGCCGGACTGCAGCGCAGCTATTTGATCAGCGAAAACCCGGACCAGCTCTTCAACGTGGGTGCCCGCCTGACTCCCTATGGCCTGGCAGCGTTCACCAGCCAGCCGCCGTCGGGGTTTCAGAACCGCGTAGTGGACGCCGAAAGCATCTTCCCGGGCTTCTCGGAACTGCGCCCGCCCCTCACCCACTCGGAACCTGAGCAGGCGTTCACGGCCCTGAGCACCTTCCTCCAACAACGGCTTAGGCCCAGCTACCGGGCGGATCCCAGAGTGATGAAGGCAACCGAAATCCTCGCCCGGGAGGACGTCGAAATCGGCGTGCTGGCGGCCGAGTTGGGTATCAGCACGTCCACTCTGGAGCGCATCGTCATGCGTGATTGTGGAACTACGGCCAAGGCTTATTCGGATGTTTGCCGCTTCAACAGGATCGTGAACCAGGCTGCAGCGCTCCCCAAGGGCGCAGTGCCGGGCAGGGAACTGCTGCACTTGGCCGATTACTACGACCAGCCGCACCTGATCCGTTCCTTCAGGCGCTTCAGCGGGTTCACGCCGACGGAGTACCTGCAGGTGGTACAGAGCTACGGAGCGGAATACGCCACGTTTGTCCCGCTGGAGCAAATGACCGGTTAGCCTGCGGGGTTTTTACAAGACCACGGCCCGGCTCTGACGTACTGTCCATTCAGGAACGGCCCACCCTGGAGAGGACTTCGATGGATATTCAGATCAATTGGCTCGCAGTTCTGTTGGCTGCTTTAGCCACTTTTGTGGTCGGTGGGCTGTGGTATTCGGTGCTCTTCGCCAAGCCTTGGCAGAAGGCAGCGGGTGTGAGTGATGAGCAGTTGAAGTCCGGAACGGCGCGTGTGTTTGTGGGTTCGTTTGTTCTTGCCGTGGTGATGGCCGTGTTTCTGGCGGCTTTCATTGGCCGTGGGGGCTTCGCGTTCGGGACGTTTGCGGGTCTTGCCGCCGGCCTGGGGTGGGTGGCGACTGCACTTGGAGTGAACTACCTGTTCGAGCGCCGCAGCCTGACGCTGTTCGCGATCAACGGCAGCTACAACGTGGTCACCTTCACGGCTATGGGCGCAATCATCGGTGCGATGCAGGGCTGAAGCCCGCAACACAGCTATTTGAAGACGGTTTGGATCGGCCCGCCGCCGGCAGACTCAACAATGGCTTGCGCCACCACCCGCAGCTTGACGTTCCGGTTGCTGGAGGCCTTCTTGATGAGTCCGATCGCGTCCTCCTGAGTGCAGCGGTTCTGCGCGATGATGATCCCTGTGGCGATGTCGATCACGGTCCGCGACTCCATGGCCGCCCTCAGGTTCGCGGCGGTTTGGCTGTGCTGGGCAATCAAAACGGCCAACTGAAGACCCTTGGAAGCCTGTTGAACATAGTCGTTTGCGCGTTGAACAGCCGCTTGGTCAAAGGCGTTGGGGCGGTCGGAATACAAGTTCAGGCCTGCCCGTGAGGTGTCGTCCGGAAGTGGGAAGGGAACCGCCAATACAGAGCGAAGCCCGTGGTCGGTGATGGCCTCGTTGTAGTCAGGCCACGTGTTGTCTTTTTCAAAATCGGGGATGTGGACCTGCGTGCCCTCGCGGCAAGCATGGAGACAGGGACCGTCGGCAAACGCGTATTGCACCTCATCCAGTTGCCTTGCGCGTTCGCTGCTGCTGGCCACAGTGCCGGCATTGCGGTGACGCATTAGCGTGATGCCGCAGTAGACCTCGTGGTCCGGGCTGGTGAACATCTCCGATGAGTGCCGGGCCAACTCTTCGAGGAACGCCTCGACGTCAGGCGTGCTGAGCAGCAAGTCCTGAATATCTGACAGCACCGTACTCGGCTCTGCAAGTTGGGGGTCTTCCATGTGGATCTCCGATCCGTGGATATGGCTACCTTTCGAGACTAACCCCGGGCACCCGTTGAAAGCTAATAGTAAGTGTGCTTCTCTTTTTAAAGGAGTCTTGCCGTGGGCTCACCCTTTCATTCGGTCAAAGGATTGAAGCCCCATGCATCAAACCCGACCTTTCGACGCCCGTACCAGACCCCCTGCAGGCGCTCCTGAAGGCAGCATCCGGCAGAGCTTCCAAGACAGTTTGGTCTTGGATCATCTGAATCTGGCCAAGTCCATTGCCGCCAGATATTCCGCTCATACACATGACCTCGACGACGTCCGGCAGGTCGCCTATATGGGCCTCATCAAGGCGTCGCGCGGCTATGACGAGGCAAAAGGGGTCAGTTTTCCCGCTTACGCCGCACCTACCATCGCGGGTGAGGTCAAGCGCTATCTCCGCGACCATTGCTGGGTGGTGCGCCCACCCCGAACCATCCAGGACGTCCGACGCCAGGTGCTTGCCCGGACGGAGGAGATGACCCAAACCCTGCAGCGTACCCCCTCTCCGGAGGAGGTGGCGGAAGATCTATGCCTGGAGCTGAGCCAGGTGCGGGAAGCCTTGATGGCCGGTACCAGCAAGCGCCCGGACTCACTGGATGCTCCGGCATCCGACGGGCGTGACGGTCTCCAAGGCTCACTTTCAGCTTTCGGTTGCCCGACGGACCGGCTGGAGGATGTGCTGGCTTTGCGCAACGCCATCCGTGGTCTGAACGCCGAGGACCGGCATCTGCTCTACCGCCGCTATTTCCGCGAAGAAACGCAGTCCACCATTGCCGAGGCACTGGGAATGTCTCAAATGCAGGTATCGCGCAAGCTCTCCAAAATCCTCGTTTCACTCCAAACGCAGCTCTTGGACGAAGAAGCCCAGTCGCAGGACGGGACGGCCCCCTAGGAGCCTGGAATACAACCCGGGTTACCGCCGGAAGGGTCTTTAACAGTCCAGCTGCTCCACGGCGTCCAGAACGTCGCGGACGGTCACCGCCAGGAGCGCGGGATCAGGATCGGTTGAGAACACATCACCGCGGCGGAGTTCGACGGCGGTGAGCACCACGTGCGGCCCTGGTGGCGGTCCCCATTCCTCAGCGGGTGCGGGACCGAACAGCACTACGGACGGACGTTCGTAGGCGGAGGCCAGATGTGCCGCGCCCGTGTCCGCAGAGACCACCAGGCGGGCTTCGGCGATGGTGGCCGCGAACTCAGCGAGGCCTTGCTCCCCAGCCAGCAGACCGTCGTCGAGGTTTGCTCCTTTGCGGTTGGCTAAGGCGGCTGTCTCTTCAGCGCGCCCGCGCTCCGACGCGCCACCCGTGAGCACCACGTCATGTCCGGCTGCCGCGAGTTCCACGGCAACGTCCGCGAACCGTTCCACCGGCCACAGCCGGCTCCCGTAAGCCGCGCCCACATGAATAACGGTTGCAAGCGGACGAGGGGAAGGGACGGCGGGACGGTTCAGCCGGTAGTCCAAGGGGTCGGCATCGATGCCGTGCCAGTTGAGCAGACGCGTCCAGCGCTCGCGTTCCGGGATTCCAGTGGTCCACTCAGGTCCGTCAGTCCCGGGCGAGCCGTGCGCCACCACCCGGTTGGCCTGCAGTTCCTCAATCCGCATACGGCTCTCGGCCCCGTTTCCGTGCAGGTTCACGGCAATGTCCACTGCTCCTCGCGGGACGGTGAGGGGGTCGTCGAGCCCGGGTGTTGGAAGGTGGTGAATGCCGCCCACCAGCTGCAAAGCCTCTGCGATCCAGGCTGGTGCGGCGTACAGGATTCGGTGCTCGGGGAACGCCCGGCGCAAGCCCCGGAGCGCCGGAACGGCAACCAGCAAGTCGCCCAGTTTCAGGGCGCGCAGGGCAAGCAGCAGGGGTTGATCGTTGTTCTCGTGACTGTCCAAGGCTGTGTCCATGGTGGCCTCCCGCTAGGAGTCTAGCCGCACGAAAGTTCTCACGGCCGCACTGTTTAGCGCTTGGGGAACTGGGGAACGTTGCGGGTATGGGAGGAACCGGAACGTTGAAGGCGGTCCTGTTTGACCGCGATGGAACACTCGTTGTTGACGTGCCCTACAACGGGGATCCGCAGTTGGTGCGGCCCATGGACGGCGCCTTGTCTGCCCTCGAAAAAGTACGTCGGGCAGGGCTGGCCACCGGAGTGGTGACCAACCAGTCGGGCGTGGCGCGTGGGCTGTTGACGTTGGAGCAAATGCACTCCGTCAACCAGCGCGTGGAGCAGGTGCTCGGTCCTTTCGACGTGTGGGAAGTCTGTCCGCACGGACCAGAAGAGGGCTGCGACTGCCGCAAACCTGAGCCTGGAATGATCCTGGCGGCCTGCCGGGCCTTGGGCATCACACCGGGAGAGGCTGCCTTCGTTGGCGACATTGGTGCTGACATGAAAGCCGCTGCCGCGGCGGGTGCGAGGGCTGTGTTGGTGCCGACCAGCGTCACGCGGCGTGAAGAGATCGAGGCTGCCGGCAGTGTTGCCGAGGACCTGGGCCATGCAGTGGAGCTTCTGCTCTCCGGGGCGCTGGACGAACAGGATGCCCCTGTATGAGCCGGGTCCTGGTAGCCCGCTTGGACGGCATGGGCGACGTCCTCCTTTCAGGACCTGCCTTGCGTGCCGTGGCGAACGGAAGCCGGCCCGATGGCAGCCGCCCCAACGACGTGGTGTTGCTCTGCGGCCCTGAAGGCTCGAGTGCTGCGGAAATGCTGCCCGGGGTCACCCAAGTGCACACGTGGGCGTGCCCGTGGATCGTGAATCCGGCGCCGCCCCCGACGCAAGGCATGACCAACGCGCTGATTGAGTTTGTCCGCAGTTCCCGGATTGAAGAAGCCGTCATCCTGACGTCCTTCCACCAGTCCCCGCTCCCTCTCGCGCTGCTCCTGCGCTTGGCGGGCGTTCAAAAGATCACGGGCGCATCCACGGACTATGCGGGGTCACTCCTGGACGTCCGGCTCAAGCCTGGCGAAGACTTTCCGGAGGACCAGCCGGAAGTGGTCCGGGCGCTCACCATTGCAGAGGCCGGTGGTTACGTGCTGCCGAATGGCGACGACGGAAAGCTGCGCATCACCTCCGGTCCGGATCCTGAAGGGGTGGCCGAAGAACTGGCGGATGAAGGCCCATACATTGTGGTCCATCCGGGAGCCGCTGCCCCGGCCCGGGCGTGGCCCGCACTGCACAACGCGGCCACGGTGGAACTCCTTGAAGCGTACGGGCACCGTGTGGTGGTCACAGGCGGCCCGGGCGAAACGTCACTCACGGCAACAGTGGCCGGCCCCTCCGCCCGGAACCTCGGCGGCGGAACCAACCTCCGGACGCTCGCAGCGGTACTTGCGGGGGCCGCCGTCGTGGTCACCGGCAACACCGGCCCCGCCCACCTGGCGGCAGCCGTAGGCACGCCGGTGGTGTGCCTGTTCGCCCCGGTGGTTCCAGCCATCCGTTGGGCACCCTACGGCGTCCCCCTTGAACTGTTGGGAGACCAGGAAGCGGCCTGCAAGAATACCCGCGCCCGCGTCTGCCCGGTCCCCGGACATCCGTGTCTGAGCTCGGTATCCCCTGAACAGGTTGTCGAAGCTGTTGAAAGGCTCCTGGGAGGCGTGTCCTCCCTGTCCACCCGACGAAAGGTCTGGAAACCATGAGGATCCTGGTGTGGCACGTCCACGGCGGATGGATGGAGGCATTTGTCCGGGGCCAGCATGAGTACCTGCTCCCTAAATCGCCCGACGGCGGCGCGTGGGGTTTGGGGCGAGGCGGCCGTGAGTGGCCTGCCGCCGCACGGGAAGTGAACCTGGAAAGCCTCGATCCGGACAGTGTGGACGCCGTGGTCCTGCAGCGGCCCGAGGAGATCGCAGCGGTGGCCCAGACACTCGGCCGCCGCCCGGGCGTAGACCTTCCCGCCGTGTACCTCGAGCACAATACCCCCAAGGGCGACGTCCCGTTCACGCTGCACCCGTTGGCAGACCAGACCACCATTCCGGTGGTGCACGTAACCCATTTCAACCAGCTCTTCTGGGACACGGGCACGGCGACCACCACGGTGATCGAGCACGGCATTCCGGACCCGGGGCATCTGTACACCGGTGAGCGGGAAGAGATGGGCGTGGTGGTCAACGAGCCTGTCCGGCGCGGACGGGTCACAGGGACGGACCTGCTGCCGGGGTTTGCCGGTGTGGGGCCACTGCGGGTGTTCGGCATGGGTACCGAGGCTCTGCCGGAGGCACTGAACCTGAAAGGACTTGGTCTCAGCGAGGAACGGCTGCGTATCTCCGGCGATGTCCCTGCCGCCAAACTCCACCAGGAACTGGCCCGTTGCCGCCTGTACCTTCACTCGCTCCGCTGGACCTCGTTGGGGCTGGCCCTGTTGGAAGCCATGCACCTTGGCATGCCCGCCCTGGCACTGGCCACCACCGAGGCGAGCCGCGCCATTCCGCACGGCGCAGGTCTGGTCTCCAACGACGTCGACGATCTCCAGAAGTTCGCCCGACGGCTCCTGGACGATCCCGACGACGCCTACGCCATGGGCATCGTCGCGCGCGAGGCTGCGCTGCAACGCTACGGACTGGACAAGTTTCTCAGGGCCTGGGACCAACTCCTGACTGAACTCCCCAAGAGCACGCCTCGGGGAAGCCACCCGCAATCCGGTACAGCTTCCGCTAGCCATGACACAGAGAGGACGCACCCATGAAGATCTCCATGGTCTCCGAACACGCCAGTCCGCTGGCTGCCTTGGGAGGCGTTGACGCCGGTGGGCAGAACGTCCACGTGGCGGCGCTTTCGTCAGCTCTGGCAGATCGCGGCCACCAGGTCACTGTGTACACACGTCGCGACGACCCCGGTCTCCCCGCAAAGGTGCAGGTTGGTCCGGGACTCACGGTGGTTCACGTGGACGCCGGTCCCGCCCGACGCCTCCCCAAGGACGATCTACTGCCCTTCATGCGAGAGCTGGCAGACGGCATCTGCGCGGACTGGGCGGGTCAGCTCCCGGATGTGATGCACGCGCACTTTTGGATGTCCGGGCTCGCTGCCATCCAAGCGTCCCGGCGTGCAGGAGCTGCCGATCCCGTGCCTGTGGTCCAGACTTTTCATGCCCTTGGATCGGTGAAACGCAGACACCAAGGCGCCGCGGATACCAGCCCGCCAGCCAGGGCATGGCTGGAACCGTGGGTAGGACGCACCGCTGACTGGGTCATTGCCACCTGCCCCGACGAGGTCTTCGAACTCAAAGCCTTGGGCATCAGCCGATCCAAGATCTCCATTGCACCCTGCGGCGTGGACCTCACTCTGTTCCCCGGAACGTCCGACGCCGAAAGCAAGTCCCGCACGCATCGGATCCTGAGCGTGGGACGCCTCGTGCAACGCAAGGGCGTGGACCTGATCATCCAGGCTCTGCCCCTCTTGGCGGAGGCGGGCTTCACCGACGTCGAACTCCTGATCGTTGGCGGTTCCGGGGACACCCTGACCCTTGAGGAAGACCCGGAGGCCCAACGGCTCCATGCCCTGGCGAAAGAGCTCGGCGTCGAGGACAAGGTGATCATGCGCGGGCAAGTCCCTCGCGACGCCATGCCCGGCATCTTCCGGAGCGCGGACGCCGTCGTCTGTGCCCCTTGGTACGAGCCGTTCGGGATTGTCCCGTTGGAGGCCATGGCTTGCGGCGTGCCGGTCGTGGCAGCCGCGGTCGGCGGACTCCGGGAGACGGTAGTCGACCAGAAAACCGGCCTGCACGTCCCGCCACGACACCCCGAAGCCCTCGCTGAGGCTCTCGCAAAACTGCTCGGCGACCCGGAGCTCCGGGCCGACATGGGCCGCGCCGGAGCACGCCGGGCACGCTCCCGCTACTCCTGGGAACGCATCGCAGCAGACACGGAGAATGCCTACCGATCCGTCTTGGCGGCCGACCTGTCCCGGCAAGCCGACGAAGGCCTGGAACCACTGGAAGGAACGGCGCTGTGACTATCAACGGCCCTCTGACCATCAAAGGCCTCGCAGCCAATGAATCCACCGTCCCGGACACGTTGCCGGCCCGATGGTCCCCGGACACCAGTAATTCCACCCATCACGCCGAGGTCACCACCCACCTGGACAACGTCCTGCCCGCGCTGGAGTCGTTGCGCTCGCAGTCGGGGCGCTTAGCCGAATGGGGGACCGAACTCGCCAAGCGGCTGCTCTCCGGTCAACGCCTGCTGGCTGCCGGCAATGGCGGCTCAGCGGCTGAGGCGCAGCACCTCACTGCCGAGCTGGTGGGCAGGTTCGACGAGGAGCGAGCACCGTTCTCTGCCATCTCGCTCCATGCAGAATCCTCCGCCGTTACCGCCCTCTCCAACGACTACGGCTACGAGGAAGTCTTCGCCCGCCAGGTACGTGCCCATGGCCGCGCAGGTGATGTCCTCATTCTTTTCTCCACCAGCGGCCGCAGCCCCAACCTGCTCAAAGCCGCACGTGCGGCAAAGGAACGCGGCATCATCACGTGGGGTCTCACCGGTACCGGCCCCAACCCGTTGGCTGACGCCTGCGATCAAGCCATCACCGTTGACGCCATCTCCGCAAACGCCCAGGAAGGCCACCTCATCGCCATCCACGCCGTGTGCCGGGCCTTCGATGCCGAGGTCGCCAGACGGGCGGGATCGTACGGCGCGGCTACCTCCGGAGGGGGTCAACCATGAGGATCACGGTAGTGGGCGACGTCCTCCTCGACGTCGACATCAACGGGAGCGCCACCCGGCTCAGCCCCGACGCGCCGGTGCCGGTAGTCAACGTCGCTGATGTCCGGCGTCGTGCAGGTGGTGCCGGACTGGTTGCTACCGTCCTCGCGCAGGACGGTCACGACGTCGCGCTGGTCACCGCGGTATCGGACGACGACGGCGCCAGCCACCTCAAGCGCGCACTGGCTGGAGTATCGGTGCTCACAGGAGCCCCGCTCGCCCCGACACCTACCAAGACCCGCGTGCGGATCGGGACGCATCCGATGGTCAGGTTCGATGAAGGATGCGCGCCCGCCCCTGTGCCGTCCAGTACGAGGGAAATGCGCACTGCCATTGCCATGGCAGACGCCATTGTGGTGGCCGACTACGGTCGCGGAATCACTGCCAACACTGACATCCGTGCCGCGCTGAGCGAAGCCGCACTTCGCCTCCCAGTGGTGTGGGACCCCCATCCTGCCGGTTCCGAGCCTGTGGAAGGCGTCGCCGTCGTGACGCCCAACCTGGCCGAGGCGCTGGCCTCCGCGAAGGCGGGTGGGTTGGAACCGTCCCGCACAGGTGCCGAAGAAGCCGGCCAATACCTGCGCGAAAAATGGGGAAGTGCTGCAGTTTTGGTAACCATGGGCGAGGACGGGGCGCTCTTGCTGCCAGCTTGTGACCCGGCACAGGGCATTCCCGCGCCCAAGACCACCGTCAGCGATCCTTGCGGAGCCGGCGACCGCCTGGCTGGAAGCCTCGCCGTGCACTTGGGGCTCGGACTGGACCTCGTCCAGGCAGCCACCAAGGCAGTGGAGGATGCATCGGCCTTCCTGGCTGCTGGAGGAGCGGCAGCGCTCGCGGTGGTGGCTGAAGCGCCTGAGGCGAGTCCCGTCGTCGAACTTAAGGGCCTGGAACTGGTTGACACCGAAGACCTGCACCCGGACGGCGTCCAACTGGCTCAGGCTGTGCGGGCCAAAGGCGGCACGGTGGTGGCCACCGGTGGATGCTTTGACCTCCTCCACGCCGGCCACGCCAGGACGTTGGCCGCCGCACGCAGCATGGGCGATTGCCTCATCGTGTGCCTGAATTCCGATGAATCCGTGCGGCGGCTCAAGGGCGCACACCGGCCAATCGTCAGCGTCGAAGACCGCGCGGAGTTGCTGCTGGCACTCGAATGCGTTGACGCCGTGGTGGTCTTCGGCGAGGACACCCCCGAAGCCTGCCTCAGCGAAATCCGGCCCGATATCTGGGTCAAGGGTGGCGACTACACCCCCCAAGAATTGCCGGAAGCCCGCCTGGTTGCGGGTTGGGGAGGGCGGTGCGTCACCGTGCCCTTCCACCCGGCACGCTCCACCAGCGGCCTGGCTGCAGCACTGGCCAAGGTCAGCTGACAACAAGACCGATCAACCGAGAGGAACCGCATGAACACGCAAACACCCGGCCGCGTCATCGTCACTGGAGGCGGCTCCGGCCTTGGCGCTGCGATCGTGGAAGCCATCCGCGACGCCGGCGGCACACCCTTTGTCTTCGACCGCGACGTCAGCAACGTGTCCGGCGCCAAGGCCTTGGAAGTTGACGTCTCCAACCGCGAAGCCGTGGAAGCAGCCGTCAAAGAGGCCGCCGAGACCCTGGGCGGCCTGGACGGAGTGGTGACGGCGGCCGGCATCGACCGCTGCGGCAAGTTGGGCGACGTCCCGGCCGAGGAATGGGAAAAGGTCATCGGAGTGAACCTCCTGGGCACCGTATCCGTGGTCCGTGCGGCGCTGCCGTACCTGAAGGGATCCCGCGGCCGGGCCATCACTATCGCCTCCACGCTCGGCCTCCGGGCGCTGCCCGATGCCACGGCGTACTGCGCCTCGAAGTTCGGCGTGATCGGTTTCAGCCGCGCGCTCGCCGCGGAAACAGGGGGCGTCATCGGCGTCACCACCATCATCCCGGGCGGCATGAAGACGCACTTCTTCGACGACCGCGACGAACAGTACAAGCCGCAGGACGATTCCAAGCTCAACGATCCCGCCAACGTGGCGCAGGCGGTGGTGTTCGCCCTCTCCCAGCCGTTCGGCAGCGAGGTCCGCGAACTCCTTATTTGCCCCGCAGAAGAAGGCTCGTGGCCGTAAGGTCGAGGACGTCCTGAAGAACGTCGGCCACGGCGATGCCGCTCACCACGGTGTCGTCGTGGCCGCAATGCGGTGCCGTCCAGCCCACCTGCGTGATATCCACTCCGCATCGCGGGCACTGCGTCGCCCACGACATATGGATGCGGTGCATGCTCCGGCCGCGCGGTCCTGCGTTGAAGACGTTTCCCACCCAGAAAATACCCACTGTCGGAGTCCCCAAGGCCTGGGCCAGGTGACGGGGCCCGCTGTCGCTGGCCAACATCACTGTTGCCTCCGCCAGGAGCGCGGCCAGGTCTCCAATCTCCAGCTCGCCAGCCACGGAACGCACAGCATGGCGGTCGGCCTCCGGGAGGTGGCGGACCGCGAGTTCCGCCACCTCCTGGGCCAGTGCCTTCTCCGAACGATCACCCACGATCAATACTTGGGCTCCTTCCGCCGCTGCGCCCGCAGCGGCTTGGGCAAAGTTCGACGCCGGCCATCGCCTCCTCGGATCGGTGGCACCCGGGTGGACCACCACCAGCGATCCCCTCTGTGGATCCCTTAGTCCAACGATGTTCTGCTGATGCTCGGGCTTGGGGAGCAGGGGAGGGGAAATGATGGTGGGAGCTCCCGCAAGGCCCGCCACCTCCAGCCACCGGTCTGGCTCGTTCTGGTAGTAGACGTAGTCCAGGTTGCGTTCCAGCGGCTCCGCGTCCTTGGTGCGGGTACCTGCAGTGTGCCGCGCCCCCAGACGGAGCACGAAAGGGTTGGAAAACCGGCCGCCACCGTGCATCTGGAACGCAATATCGAATCCCCTGGCCCGCATTCTCCCGAAGAAGGCCTCCTGTGCCGCCACGTCCTCAGCGTCATCCTCAAAGCGCTCGCCGTTACGGGGACCGTCGTGAACGCCGCGCGCCACGGGGAGCAGTTCGACGTCGTCCACGGGACCTTCCGTCGCGGCCACCACTGCCGCGTGGATCGGGGTGCCCAGCAGCGCGACTGTGGCACCAGGGTATGCATTCTTCAACGCGCTAAGGGCGGGATAGGTGTAGATCAGGTCGCCCAATCCGCCACCCCGGAGGACCGCTATCCGCTTCACGTCGCTGAACTTTTGCAGTACGGGCCCAACTCCGAGGTTCACGTTCATCAGCGGATTCTCCATGGGATGCTTCCTTTCGCTGCCAACGCTGCCCTGCGCTGTTCCGGGCCCGCTCTTTGCCGTGAAACTCCCTGGCCCGGCGTGTGAAGCGCGTGCCGCGGGGTACCTGAGGGGAACAGGAAACTGTTGCCCAACCGGAAGGTACCCCATGGCACGCCTATCCAATCAAGAAGGTCTGGCTGACTGGTTGCCGGGTCGCTTGGCCGAGGAGCGACCTGTTGTGACGGTCATCGGCGATTCCATCCTTGACGGCTGGTGGGATGGAACCATTGAGCGGTTCTGCCGCGAAGCCCCAGCCCCGGTGGTCCAGGTTCAGCGCCGCGACTTTGCCCCGGGCGGTGCCGCCAACACGGCGATGAACCTCGCCGCGATGGGGGCGGACGTTCGTTTCGTTTCACTGGTGGGCGAGGACTCCGGCGGCCACACGCTCCTTGAGCAGCTCAGATCGGCAGGAGTGGACGTATCGCACGTCGTGTCCCATGCCGGAATGACCACCACCACAAAATTCCGCGTTAGCAGCGGCGGGCAGGTGATGCTTCGCTTGGACGATGCCGCCACGGAGGTCCCCGCTGATGGCCTCCGCCAGATGGCCGCTGCCATCCCCGAAGCACTCCGAAACTCGTCAGCTGTGGTTCTCTGCGACTACGGAGCGGGGGCTTTGGACGGTGCGGTGCGGGACGCAATATTCGATCATCTGGGTCCCCGAAACGACGGCCCGGATTTCGCGGAAGCCCGCTCTGCCAATGCCAGGCAGGACACCCTGCTAGTAGTGGACGCTCACTATCCAGGACTTTGGGCACAGCTCAAGCCCGACCTCGCTACCCCCAATGCGCAGGAAGCCGCCAGGCTGCTCGGGACCGAGTTCCCCGGCGGCGCTGCCAGGTGTCCCTTCGTGGAAGCACACGCGGACCAGCTCCTGCGCGCCTCAGGTGCGGCCGCCGTCGTCGTGACTTTGGACCGGGAAGGAACCTTGACGATCCGGCACAACGGCACCTCGCAGAAGCCGGCAACCCACCGGACCTGGGCGCGGCCCCAGGCGGAGAAGCAGGCCTCGGGCGCCGGCGACACTTTCGTGGCCGCGTTGACTATCGCCCGGACCGCGGGATTGCCGCTGACCACCAGCGTGAACCTGGCTCAAGCGGCAGCCGATGTTGTTGTCCACCGGCCAGGTACCTCCGTGTGCACCACTGAAGAACTGGCAAAGCATCTGCGAGGGTTCGCCGATACGGCACTGACGGATTCTGAGTTGGCCCGGCACGTGGAAGAGCACCGAAGCGAGGGCAAGCGGATTGTGCTGACCAACGGGTGCTTCGATGTCCTGCACCGCGGTCACACACGCTACCTTAACCAGGCCAAGCAACTGGGCGACGTATTAGTGGTGGCGCTGAACAGTGATTCTTCCGTGCGGAAGCTCAAAGGCCCGGACCGGCCGGTCAACCACGAAGCCGACCGCGCGGCAGTCATCGCCGCACTGAGCTGCGTGGACCATGTCACGGTGTTCGATACCCCGACCCCCATTCCGCTCATCGAGCTCCTGCGCCCCGACGTCTATGCCAAAGGCGGCGATTACACGCCGGAGATGCTCCAGGAAACCGAAGCCGTGGAACGTTACGGCGGCACAGTCACCATCCTGGATTACGTGCCCGAGCACTCCACTACAGCGGTCCTGGAACGTATTCGTTCCACGGGCGAAGCCCCGCAGACCTGAGGAAACAGCCATGCGTATTGCGATCATCGGTGCAACAGGACACGGCGGCACGGAACTGCTGAAACGGCTCCAGAGGGCACGCTCTGAAGAAGGCGCGGATCTGGAACTGGTGGGCGTCGTCCGGCGGCAACCGGATCCGGACGCCGCTCCGTATCACGGCGTGGAGTGGCACACCCTGGACATCAGCGACACCGAGGACCAACCCGCGCTGGAAGCAGCTTTGACGGGAGCCGATGCCGTGGTTCATCTGGCGTGGCTGATCCAACCGAACCATGACCGGGAGATGCTGCGCCGGACCAATGTGGCAGGAACGGCCCACGTGTTGGCCGCTGCGCGCAAAGCCGGAGTGGGCCACGTCGTGTGCGCGTCATCCGTAGGGGCGTACTCGCCGGCTCCCAAGGACCAACGGACCAAGGAAGACTGGCCAACGGATGGCATCCGCAGCTCGCACTACAGTGCGGACAAGGCGGCACAGGAACGGCTCCTGGACGGTTTCGCTAAGGAGAATCCGGACATAGTTGTGGCCCGGCTCCGCCCCGCGCTGATGTTCAGTGCAGGTGGCGGGAGTGAGGTTGGCCGCTACTTCCTGGGACGTGTCCTGCCTCGACTAGTTCCGCGTAAGCCGTGGCTCCCGCTGCTTGCCGTCCCCAAGGAGATGGTGTTCCAAGCCGCCCACACGGCCGACGTCGCTGATGCTTACTGGCGTGTGTTGGAGCGAAAGGCGGAAGGTGCTTTCAACATCGCCGCCGAGCCGGTCATAGACCCCAACGCCTTGGCGTGGATTTTCAACGCCCGGCGGGTGATGCCGTTCCCGCTGTCGGTGCTGCGCGCCGTCGTCGAGGTCAGTTGGCGACTCCGTCTGCAGGTGACCGACGGCGGCTGGGTGGACATGGCGGCCAACGCGCCCATCATGGACACGGCCCGGGCGCACGCACTGCTGGGTTGGTCACCACAGCATTCCTCGTTGGAGTCACTGGCGGAAATGCTGGACGGGATCGGTGCAGGAAAGGGTCGGAAGGGCTCGCCGCCGCTGAAACCGCGCTAGCCCTCACTCGGACGACAACACCACTGTCAGGATCCGGCGCAGGCTCATGGCCACAGATGCCGGAGCGTTCACCGGGGACTGACCGGCGGCGGCCTCAGCCACTGCGTTGCTGAGTGCCGAGATGCTGTCCTTCGCTTCCGTCAGGCGGTTGGCCAGCTCACCGTTCTCTGCGTCGCGCCAATGGTCAATCACGGCCGCGGTCGTCTCCAAGGCCTCGGAAAGGTTGCCCACCACGGCATCCGGGATCACCGTCCCCGCGTCTTTTTCCCAGATGGCGCTGGCCAGGACATCGGTGATGTCCTGGACGTGGAAGGTGAGGCGTTCAAGGGTCCGCAAACCAGCTAGGTCGCCGGGCAGGCGGGTTGCGCGACGACGGGACCGGGGATTCGCTTTGGCGCTCAGCTCAGCTTGGTGCACCGCCGTCCGCACAGCTGCCGCGGTGAGTGAGAGTTCGTCACTGCGGCTCGCCCACGCCTCATGATTGGGCGGCCAGGACTCCTCCATGGCCCGGGCCATGTCCTTGAGTTGCCGGGACAAAGCTTCCTGATGGCCTGCGATGGCGGGATCGATGTCCTCCAGGTGCAGGGGTGGGAAGATCAGCCAGTTCACAGCGAAGCCTACGGCCACACCCAAGGCCATCTGCAGAACGTACGCAAAAGAGAAACCCTGTGCGTTGGAGTCGCCCAGCACCAACACGAACAGTGCGGCCATGGGAATCCATTCAGACGCACTGCCCAGCCGGGGAAGGCCGCCGATGAGCACGCCGAGTCCTACCACCACGGCAACAGCTAATGCCGTGGGTGCGGCGACGGTGGTGATGGCGAAGGCCATGCCGATTCCCAACACCAGCCCCACCAGGCTTTGGAGCCCATGTTTGGCGGAGGCCGCCACGGTTGGATGCATGCTCACCAAGGCGCCCAGCGGTGCGTAGTAGGGATACTCGGCGGCGGGGCCCGGCATGAACGGGGCAAGATACCAGGCCAAGCCGGCCGCGACAGCAGTCTTGGCGGCGAACAGGAGGCGGTGGCGTGTGACGGTTTTTCGAAGCGCGGGAACCAGCCGTCGCCTGAAGGGCATTTGGCTCATCAACCCAACGTTGGCAGGTCTGGCCCCACCTGTCGAGCGGAGAAAGCCGAAAGTGGGCTACAGCATCTTTTGGAAATTGTGGTGATTAGAACCTTGGTTAGCGGGTACACACCCATTGATAGTAACGATACTTACTATCCCGGCTGCTGTCCGCAGCCTGCCAACTGTGGAAAGAGAGCGATAATGACTGAGAGCAAATCGCCGCAGGACGGAAGCTTCGCGGCGCCAAACACCGGTGCCCATGCAGGCACCGAACCGTTCACGGGAAACTACCTGGACTCGGCCGATGTTGAGACTCAAACTGCTGGAACCACCGGAATCAGTGGAACCCACACTGTTTCGGGAACCGGCTCCGACAGCTCCGGCAAGGTGGACACCGCCAAGGAGGAAGCTGCGGGAGTAGCAGGCGCCGTAAGTGACGCCGCCGGCGGAGTCGTGGACACCGCCAAGACCGAGGCCGGACACGTGGCCCACGAAGTCAAGGTGAATGCCCGGCAACTGCTGACGCAGACCAAGGGTGAGTTGAGCGACCAGGCCCAGGCCCAGCAGCAGCGTGTTGCCGAAGGTTTGCGGTCCATTTCCGACGAACTCTCCACCATGGCCAACTCGACCGAAAACGGTGGTGTTGCCACGGACTTGGTCCAGCAGGCAGCCCAGCGTTCCTCCTCCGTTGCCCAGTGGTTGGAAGGCCGGGATCCCGGCTCGCTTCTGGATGAAGTCAAGGGTTTCGCACGCCGCAAGCCAGGAACCTTCCTGCTGCTGGCTGCCGGTGCCGGTGTCCTCGCTGGCCGTCTCGGCCGGGGCATGGCAGGCAACGCCTCCGATGCGGCCTCCGCAAGCGGCACGCCAGCCACCACGGAGACGCCTCGCGCCGTTTACTACCCAACCCAGGGTGGCGCGGTAACTCCTCCGGCAGTGGACCTCCCCGGACCGACGGCCACCACCGCCGGATATGGTTCGGCCACCACCACCGGCTACGACGCAGGTACCACGGGCGGCTACGACGGGTCCACGCTTCCTTACCCGGAGACCGAGGCCGGTGGCGTTAAGGCCCAGGGCGACCCGCTGGCAGGACCGCTCGATCCCGATGACCCCCAGTATGGAGGTCACCGATGAGCAGTCCCGCCGATCTGCCTCCCACAGAAGCCCACGTGAAGGCGGAGACCCTTCCCCTCGGTGAGCTCCTGAGCGACCTGACGCGCGACGTTTCCACGTTGATGCGCCAGGAAGTGGAGCTGGCCAAAGCGGAACTGAAGGAGTCCGCCACCAAGGCCGGCAAGGGCGCGGGAATGCTGGGCGGAGCTGCATATGCCGGCCACATCACCGTGCTGTTCCTTTCCATTGCCCTTTGGTGGGCTTTGGGTCAGCTTGTTGGCTTGGGATGGTCCGCCGTTATTGTCGCGGTCATCTGGGGCATCGTTGCAGCAGTTTTGGCTGCCAAGGGCCGCAAAGAACTTAACACCATCAAGGGCATGCCGCAGACCGCCGAGACGGTCAAAGAAATACCCCCCGCTTTGAAACCGAACACTGAGGAGACACGATGACGCAGAACCCCGACGCCCTGCGCGCCGATATCGAAGAAACTCGCCGGCGGCTCAGTACCAACGTTGATGCCGTGGCGGACAAGGTCACGCCCTCGCACATCGTCAATCGCAGGGTAGACAAGATCAAGTCCGCTGTGTTCGGCGCCCGCGACGACGTCAGCGATGCTGCAGGCAACGCTGCACACCGGGCCGGGGACGCTGTCTCCGGCGTGGCCAGCAACGTTTCCGGCGCCGTCTCGGACATCGGCGATGCCCCGCAGGTGATCACGCGGAAGGCCCAGGGCAGCCCGATCGCCGCTGGCCTTATTGCGTTCGGCGCAGGCTTGCTGGTGTCCTCGCTGTTCCCGGCCTCGGAAAAGGAGCGCGAAGCTGCCCAAGCCGTCAAGGAAGCAGCCCAGCCCCTGACCGATGAGCTGAGCCACGCGGCCCAGGAAGTTGCGGAGCACCTGCGCGAGCCTGCACAGGACGCAATGCAGAACGTCAAGGACAGTGCCACGGAAGCTGCCGCCAACGTCAAGGATGAAGGCCAGGCAGCCGCCGCCGACGTTCAGGACCGCGCCCAGACGGCCAAGGACAACGTCAGCAACCAGTAAGTTGCCGCGCTGACACAACCTAAGGGTGCGCTGACCCAACTGAGTCGCAGCAGAGGCCGTTTTGAACGTTCAAAACGGCCTCAACTGCGACTCAGCTGGGTTTGCTGCGCCCGGTCTTGGATCAGCGCACTTCGAGGATCAGTTGCAGCAAGCGGGCGGCGGCTGGACGGGCGGCGTGTTCCTCTGCCCACTGCGCACGTGCCAAGGCTTTGCTCACGGCTTGGGTAGTAATGCCGAGCTCCTGGGCTACGGCTTTCTGTTGGCCCCGGACACCCGGAGTAAGCAGATCCAGTACCCGCCATTCCGCCGCGCTCCTATGAAGCACGATGTGCCCGAGGAGCCGCAGCACGGCTTCGGCTTCAGAAGCCAGTGCCGGGAGGGGGCCATCAACGGCTACGGGAATACGTTCCTTGCCGCTACGCAGTCGATCGACAGCCCGCCGGGCGTAAACGAGGCTATGCCCCGAGGCATCCTTGACCAGGTTGGGCAGCGGCTCATTGATGGGCCCCACGCCGATTCCCACGTACCACTGGCCTGTCCGGAGTGCGATCAGGGCCGTCTCCACAGCTTGGTGGCTGCATTCGACGATTCCCTGCACCTCATCCTCAACCGAGCGGTCAAAGTCGAGCCTCGCGGGAATGTGCCGCAGGTCCTTGAGCAGCTGCGGTACGAGGTCGCCGTCGCGGCGGCTATCGCGTTGGTTGATGGTGAGAGTGAACATAGTTGATCACATGCTACCGGCTGGTAGCCGCTCTGCAAGGGCAAAATTTGCCTGCTGTTCAGTCAAGCGCCGTACGTCCGGTCAGTACGACGGCGGGCAACGCACCTGATGTGGCGCGGACGGCATCGGCCATTCCTGCCTGACGAAGACTTTCCTGGACTGCCATGACCAAGGGCCGCGGATCCTCGTCGGAGGCGAAGACCCAGAAGGTTTCCCGGGCTTGGAAAACCAAGGCATTGCGCCCGCCGGCACCCAACGAAACCTTCTGGCGGGCCACCAATCGGCGGTCGGGATCACTGCCGTCAGCCGTGGTCAGCGCTTTGAGGCTCCCGGGAGCGATGTCACTCCAGGGAAATAGCACCTGTGTCTGCTTTTGGGAGTACTTGGCCACCATCCCGCGGTCAAAAACCAGCAGTTTCCGGAAGCTCCCAAGAAAAGTCATGCCCCACAGCAACAAGCCGGTGAGGACGCTTGCGGTGACGAACAGTACCGGATCGTTGAAGTGCCCGGCCTCCCTGGTGGAGCGAATTGGGCTGACGAATTCGGCAATGGTCCCGAAGACGAAGCCCACTACCAAGCAGGGGATCAACGCCTTCCAGAAGATCCTGCGAGAGGATGCAACATAGCGAAGCTGGCCAAGCTCAGGCTCGAGCCTGCGCTCCACCCGGCGAACCAGCCAATTACGGCCGCGCATCCGGACGCTGGCCGTAGAGGTTGGGCAGGTTCCGCCGCTCCGCTTCGGCTGCCTGATCTGCGGCCATCGCCTTGGGGTCCGGGACCGGCGGCTGGCCTTGGGCGATTCCCGAGCGCCGGTCAATAGCTGCAAACTTCGGGTCCCAAGTGTCGTCTCCGCCGCCGCTTAGTGCGGAGGCAATGAGCATCACCACGAAGAACGGGAAGAAGGACCAGCAGATGGCACGCCAACCGCCCAACCAAGCTCCCGCCGTCTTGCCGTTCTTGATCCGAACTGAGCGCATGCCGGCCGCGGCGTCGCCAACGCTGCCCGCGGATCCCCAGATCATGCCGTAAGCGAATAGACCTACGAACCACAGGACAACATACAGCGTCAGCCACAAACCGTCGTTGTACACGAGCGCCGAGCCGCTGTTCATCATGGCTTCACGGACCACAGCAGCGATCACGGCCAGAACCATGTAGCCAACCAGGAACACCACCGCATCCAAGGCGCGGCCCCAGAAGTGGGCGCCTCCCGAGGCCTTGACGAAGTACGCGCCGGTTTCAGGATGGCGGCGAACGGGGCGGCCGTTGACAGCGTCAAGCAGGCCTGTGAGGGTGGTGGTCTTCGAAGTGCTCATGAGGGGCTTTCAGCTCGACGGCGGTGTACGGCTTGGGTGCTTAGCGTCAGGCCAGTCCCGCAAGCCCACCGAGGACGCGGGCCAACGATGGTGCTGAGGTTTCCTGCAGCTCGAAGGACACCGATTCGGTCTGCTCCGAGAGGCCGGATTGTGGGGAACCCTCCACACGCGGTGTCAGCACGTGAACGCCGGAGGGGCCGGTGTACACGGTAACCGTGGGGAACTCGTTGGTATTGGAGTTGAAGGCCACTACGTTGCTGGCGGCCTGGGTGTCGGCCAAGGCCGTGGCGGCGTGCGCCTCGAACTGGGCTTCCGTGTAGAGGGTAGGTTCGGTATCGCGGGCTGCAGCCTGCTGGGGGTCTACGAACTCGGCCAGGCGCGGAACCAGCTGATCGCGGGTGACAACGGTGAAGCCGTGCAGGCCACTTTCGTCCACTTCTTCGAGCAGAACGCCTTCATCGTGCAGGTAGCCGTAGAGCCAGCGCTTGCCGGTGGACACGGTGCGTTCCACGGAGACTACGCTGCTACCGCTGCGGCGCAGGGTGAGTGCGCCCGTGATTTCTTCGGTGGCGTGCAAGCGCGAGGGCTCGGTTTCACCCTCGAAGACCACCGGGTAAACGAGTTCCTTGGCGAGCAGGCCGCGCAACGCGATAGCGCACATCAGTTCCTTGCTTGCGTCCTGGGCAGAAAGCCACGGCAGGGCAACAAGCTGCTCATGCTGAACACCGTCCAGGGCCACAACTTCTTCATCGGTCAGCGTTGGCAAAGGCGCGCCGATCGCGCTGGCCGAGGAAAGGACCTTGGCCGCGGCCTCAATGTCCCGCTGGGTCCATTTCATGGTGCTGGTGGTCATCCGAATATCCCTCCGACAAAGTTTCCGACTGACTTGGCGGCGTCACTGACCCCGTCTGCCACCTTACTGCCTACGTCCTTGGCGAAGCCTGCCACCTCCTTGGCCCCGTCAGCGATGTAGCTGCCGGGGTTGCGGGCGAAGTTGCTGATGGAGTCCCAGTTGTCGGCTACGAGGTTACCCAACGCCCAAGCGCCCGCAACGATGCCGGCGCCGATCACGATGGGAGCACCGATCGGCCCCAGGAGTGCCGCGCCGCCGGCTGTCATGAGCATGATGCTGCCAACGCCGCCAACTACGGACAAGCCGCCGGCGACGCGGTCACCAGTGCCACGCCAGCCGTCGTGCTCGGGGTTGATCATGTCGCTGATGCCGCCCACGATGTTGAGCGGCGCCGCCAGGGCTCCGGCAATGCGAAGGCCCTTGGAGAACTTGCTGGCCTCCTGGAAGGCCTGGCTGTACGGGATGTTGGCTTTGAGGTCGGTGAGGACATCAGTGACTTTCTCACCGTTACGCAGCGCGGTCATGGCGTCACGGACCACTGTCCCGCCGGCCCGCCAATTGGTCAGGACTTCGCGGGTCTTCACCCATTCTGCGTTGCCGAGCTTGAGGTACTTGTACGCCGTCCACAGCGGAGCGGCCAAACCCTTGACGCCCATGGCGGTGTCGTAGACGTCCTTGAGGACACCAACCGAGGTGCCTGAACCATCATTGTGGCTGGCGAACTCCTGCTGGTTGGCGTGCTTCTTCAGCTGGCCCGCATTTTCGCGCAGCATGTTGGCGGCCTTCATAAGGCTCTGCCGGTGCTGGCTGTTCCAGTCGCCCTTGAATACCGTGGCATCCCGGCCTTGCCACGCCGTGGAGGAGTTGATTGCGTTGGACAACTGCGTGCTTTGCAGGCTGATGGCGTCGGCGGCTTTGCCCATCACACCCGCCAGACTGCGAAGCTGCGCGATGTCCGCGCCGTAGAACCCAGCCATATGGAACCCCCTGTGAACATGCATCGAAAAGTCTGGTCCCAGCCTAGGCGGACCCGCAAGCTGCCGCGATGGGGAGACATGCCCATGTGTATAAACCGTTAAAGAACGACGGCGGCAGGTGGGTCCCTGAGGAACCGCACCAGCCGCCGTCGAGCGTCAGGCGTCTAGAGCCTGTAAATCAGTGGCCTTCGGCCGAGAAGCGCTTGATGGAAGCTTCCAGCTCGGCTTCGGCAGCGGCGCGGTCGCCCCAGCCTTCAGCCTTGACCCACTTGCCGGGCTCCAGGTCCTTGTAGCGCGTGAAGAAGTGCTCGATTTCCTTGACCAGGAATTCGCTGACATCGCTGACTTCCTGGATGTGGTCGAAACGTGCGTCAACGGGGACGCAGAGCACCTTGGCGTCTCCGCCTCCGTCGTCGGTCATGTTGAAGACGCCGATGGGGCGCGATTCAACGATGACGCCCGGGTGCAGGTCGAAGTCCTGCAGGAGCACCAATGCGTCCAGCGGGTCGCCGTCTTCGCCCAGGGTGTTCTCAAAGAAACCGTAGTGCGTGGGGTACTGCATGGAGGTGAACAGGACGCGGTCCAGGCGGACACGGCCGGTTTCGTGGTCAACTTCGTACTTGACGCGCGATCCCTTGGGGATCTCGATGGTCACGTCGTGCTTCATGGAATGCTCCTTGACGGGTGTGGGTGGGGCGCGGCAGGCAAAAGCGCAGCCGGCGCCGCCGACTACTATTGAGGATATAGCGAGAGGCCCGGGTTTCTTGAACCGGCGGGGACATTTCAGGACTGACAGGACCAAGCAACTGCATGAAGGGCGTTAAAAACGGGGGTGCCCGCAAACGGGTGCCCGCGGCGTGGGGGCGCTTTACATGGCCGGTGCTACTGACCTCCGTTTTGCTGTGCCTCGGCGCCGTTGTGGCTGCGGGGATGTTTCCGAACCTGCTCAGTTTCCCCAAGCCCCCACCACCCATTCCCTCCTGGCAGCAGGTGCCGGACCGCCTCTCGGGGGCTGACAGTGTGCTCCCGTTGGATGCGTCAGCGCCTATCCCGGTTGCGGGTGAGGTCGCAAAGCTGCTCGACGCCACGCTCAAGCCGGACGGTGCGGGCAGCATCAGCGGCGTGGTGATGGACGCGTCCACGGGCCAGATCCTTTTCGATCGCGAAGCCAACGCCAACCGCATCCCGGCCTCGAACATGAAGCTGTTGACCGCAGCCGCTGCGTTGAAGGCGCTCGGTCCCGAGTCGCGGTTCACCACCCGCGTGCTCGCCTCTGACAATCCCTCCACAGTGGTGCTGACCGGGGGAGGAGACGTTCTACTGGGCGCTTCCGCTTCCGAGCCCACAGCTGTTCTTGGCCGCGCCGGACTCGCGTCTTTGGCTGCGGACACGGCTGCTGCTTTGGCGTCGGCCGGAGTGCAGGGACCAATCACCGTACAAGTTGACGACTCGCTTTTCAGCGGCGCGCCCCTTAACCCCGCATGGAGTCTGGACGATGTCGCCGCCGGCGAAACCGCGCCATTGTTCTCCCTGGCGTTGAACTCCGGCCGTTACGCCCCGGACGTCCTGACCGGCCCCCGACCGCAGGATTCCGCAATCACCACCGCCCAGGCCTTCGCCGAGCAGTTGGCGGCGGCCGGCGTGACGGTGACTCCCGGCGTCGAACGCGGTAAGGGCCTCCCCGCCAGAGAGTTGGCTGCTGCCGAATCCGCCACTGTGAACGAGCAAGTGGACCTCATGCTTGAGTCCTCGGACAACTTCCTCGCCGAAGCGCTGGGACGGATGACCGCTTTGGCTTCCGGTCAAAAGGCCACGTACGACGGCGCTACTGCGGCCGTGCGGCAAAGGCTGGCGGAGTTGGGGATCGCCACGGATTCGATGCAGTTGGCTGACGTCTCCGGCCTTGCCTTGGAGAATCAGGTCACGGCCCGCCAGTTTGCCGAGGTTGTCCGGGCTATCACCAGCGGGCCGGACCTTGCCTTGCGCGCCGCCCTCGACGGTTTCCCCGTGGCTGGACTCACCGGGACCCTGAATGACCGGTACGGCGAGGCAGGTACGTCGGAGGGCGCAGGACTGGTGCGCGCCAAGACCGGGACATTGAATACCGTGATCGCGTTGAGTGGCTACGTGGTGGATTCAGATGGCCGGTTGCTGGTGTTCTCCTTTATAGGCAACGGCCTGGACCCGGGAGCCGCGGGCAACAAGGTGGCCATGGACCGTTCGGCGTCGGTGTTGGCCTCGTGCGGGTGCCGGGCCTAGCCCTCCGCGTGGAGCGAACTTAAGGCACACTGTCAGCCTCGTGTGGTGTGATGGACCGTATGGTGTCTTCTGCCCGAGAATCGTCAGCCGGGGCCCCGTCCCTGATCAATTGGGACTTGGCCGCCTCTACGGCCGCCCGGCTTGCCCCTCCCGGTCCGGAGCTTAGCGCCGGGGAGATCGGCAAAGCCGTGGACAATCTGCGCTTCAACGCGGATATCTCCGTCCCGCACGTGCACGACATTACCGGCCTGGATGCCGCGAGGGACCTGCGGGATTCGCACGTTTTGGTGGTGGATCGTGCCTCATGGTCCAAGGCGAATACCCAGAGCTTCTCCGTGATGCTCCAGCCCGCGCTGAAGAAGATGGTGGAGAGCCGCAGTGGAGTCGCGATGACCCCGGCCGCGGCCGCTGCCAGCGGTGCCATCACCGGCACCCAACTTGGCGCCGTGCTCGCGTTCCTCTCCAGCAAAGTCCTCGGCCAGTACGACCCCTTTGCTGCGCTGGCCCCGGATTCCAACGTTCCCGCGGGCGGCCGGCTCCTGTTGGTTGCGCCGAACATCATCTCCGTGGAGCGCGAACTCAACGTTCACCCGGACGACTTCCGCCTCTGGGTTTGCCTGCACGAACAAACCCACCGGGTCCAGTTCGCCGCCGCGCCCTGGCTCCGGCACCACATGCTGGATGAAATCGAGAAGCTCAGCGGCAATCTCCTGGGCAACATGGATACGTTGGTTGAACGTGCCGGCGCTGTAGCCAAGTCCCTGCGCGACCGTAACCCCTCCGAGAAAACTCCGGGCCGTGGCGCCATACTGGACCTCCTCCAGAACCCGGAGGAAAAGGCGTCCCTGTCCCACATCACGGCCGTCATGAGCCTCCTCGAAGGTCACGCCAACGTGGTGATGGATGCCGTGGATTCGAGCATTGTTCCCTCCGTGAAGACCATCCGCCAGCGCTTCAACGAACGTGGCAAGGACCGTGGCGTGGTGGAGAAGTTCATCCGCAACCTCCTCGGCCTGGACGCCAAGATGCGCCAGTACACAGATGGCGCCAAGTACGTCCGTGAAGTTGTTGCCGTTGCTGGTATGGAGGGCTTCAACCGGGTGTGGGAATCCGCTGACTACCTGCCCACCGAGGAAGAGATTCACAACTCCAGGCTTTGGCTTGAGCGGATGGGGCTTTGAGCGTACCTGCCGGTTCCGCCGTCGGTTCTTCAGGTAAGGGTCGACGGCGGCCCGGGCGTTTGGCCCCGGTCGTCGGCAAGGCCCGCAAGCAGTTGCAGAACGGGTTGGCTTCTGCGGGTTACCCATCACATGTGCTTGTAGCCTGCAGCGGAGGCCCGGATTCCTTGGCTTTGGCGGCCATCGCGGCCTACTTCGCCAGACGAGGCCATGTGGACGGACACCCCGTGTCTGTGGCGGGCGTAGTGGTGGATCATCAACTACAACCTGGTTCCGGGGAAGTTGCTTCCCGGACTGCTGCCGTCTTGCGCGAACTGGGACTATTTCCGGTGGAAGTGCGCACTGTGGAAGTCGCTGCCACTGGATTTGGGCCCGAGGCTGCGGCCCGGGATGCCCGTCATGCTGCCTTGGAGTCCGCCGCCGACCAGCTGGGTTGTGACGCGATCCTGCTCGGCCACACCCTGGACGACCAAGCCGAACAAGTACTCCTGGGCTTGGCTCGTGGGTCCGGAACGCGGTCCCTTGCTGGCATGCGGCCCGTTCGCGGACGCCTGCTCCGGCCCTTCCTCGGCCTTCGTCGGGAGGAGACCTTGGAAATCTGCCGGGTGGAGGAGTTGTCTCCCTGGCATGATCCCAGCAATTCCGATCCCGCGTTCGCCAGGTCCCGAACGCGTGTTGAAGTGATGCCCGTGTTGGAAGAGAAGCTGGGCCCCGGCGTCGCCGAATCTCTGGCACGGACTGCTGCCATCCTGCAGCAAGATGCCGATTTCCTCGAAGATCTGGCCAAGGAGACCTATCTCTCACTTGTCCAGCGGGAAGGCGGTGACGCCTGGCTTCCCGAGGACGCCGTTCGTGAACTGCCCGCAGCGCTCAGGTTCCGTGTCATCGCTAAGGCGGCGGCCGACGTCGGGGGTCAACAACCCGGTTACGGACGCCTCCAAGCTGCGGAAGCCCTGCTTCGCCGGCAAGGATCGGCAGGGCCCGTTGAGCTTCCCGGCCACGTGAGTGTGTACCGTTTGTCCCTCAGTGATTTGGAGCAGGAACGGTCTGATACATCAGGTGGTTCAGCTGCAGATGCGACTGGAGATCCAGCCAAGGGCGGTCCCCGCGAAGCCGCGCGCTGTGGGAAGCTAGTATTCCGGCATCAGAAACCGTCCCAACAGTAGCCGCACCCGAGCATCAAAACAGGAGCCATTGGTGGATTCAAACGACGTCCAGGCAGATCTCAAGCACGTTCTTTACACCAAAGAGCAGATCCAAACGCGTATCGCGGAACTCGCGGCGCAGATCGACAAGGACTATGAAGGACGCGACATCCTCATCGTCGGTGTCCTCAAGGGCGCTGTCATGGTCATGGCCGACCTCGCCCGTGCACTGCACAGCCACGTCAGCATGGACTGGATGGCTGTCTCGTCCTACGGCTCGGGCACCCAGTCCTCCGGTGTTGTCCGGATCCTCAAGGACCTCGACACCGACCTCATGGGCAAGGACGTCCTGATCGTCGAGGACATCATTGACTCCGGCCTCACCTTGTCCTGGCTCAAGTCAAACCTCGAATCCCGTGGCACGGCCAGTGTCGAAATCTGCACGGCTTTCCGCAAGCCGACCGCTGCCAAGGTGGAAATCGACGTCAAGTACGTCGGCTACGACATCCCCAACGAGTTCGTCGTAGGTTACGGTCTCGACTACGCCGAGAAGTACCGCAACCTGGACTTCGTGGGCACCCTGGCCCCGCACGTTTACGAGTAAGCCCGCTCTTTACGTTTACCCGTACACGCCGCGCCCTTTCCGCCATTTGCACCTGTACCCTCTGGTGCGTTTGGCGGGAGCGGGTGCGGCGTTGGGGCTTAAGGGGTGCACCGGGCGGGAGTGGGTGCAGGAAGCGGGTAGCGGGAACTTGAATGCCTGAACCTGCCACAGTGCCAATCCCTGGCGCTAAACTAAACCATGACCGGTGCCCCTGCCCGTCTTTTGGCGTGGTTCGCCGTCGTGGCGACACTCCTCACAGCCTGCACTCCTGCGGTCGATCTCACCGAGACTGATGCCGGTCATCCAATCGCGACCTCTTCCGCCGCGCCCACCCCGGGGGACGTCGCCGCCATCCCGTCAACCAGTGTCACGCAGTCTGCGATTCCGCCACCGCCGGCACCACCACCCCCTCCGCCTGCACCACCTGCCGCGCCCCAGGCTTTCGCTATTAACCTCTACCAAGAGGGGGACTTCGTTCCGCAGTACACCTTTGACTGGTGTGTTGCTGCAAGCATTCAGATGGCGCACAACCTCATCGACGATACCGGGGGCGGTTCGTGGGCATCCTCCGCGCAGCAAAGCGAACTGTGGGAGATGGCCCGTGCACGGTCATCCAATTCCTTCAACGGCGCCAACCCGCGGGGTTGGGCACAGGTGCTGACCGAAGTTGGAATGGGGCCATATACCGTGGTCAGCATCGCCACCTATGACGACACGCTGCAGACGGCGGCCCGCGCCATCACTGAGACTGGCCGACCAGTGGGGTTGGTCATGTGGAGTGGTCGTCATGCCTGGGTCATGAGTGGTTTTCAGTCGATAGGTGATCCCGCGCAGTTCCCGGAGTTTCAAGTCACCGGGGTACACGTCCTGGATCCGCTCTACCCTTATGGCAGCGGACAATGGGGTCCGTCCCCAGAGCCCAACAGCCTGCTCTCCCCGGAACAGCTGGCCACGCAGTTCGTGGTCCGGGAGCCGCGTCGCTGGAGCACTGACCTGCCCACGGGTTACCTTCTGGTCCTCCCAGTCGCCGCGGCCTGACCGGTCCAGCCCGTCATGCCACACGCAGGGACCGCAGGCCTCCATCGTTCAAGATTCGTGTGAACGCCCTTGGATTCATCATGTCGGACCAGTCCCAGCGAACAACGGTGAGGCCCAGTGCCCGCAGTCCGTTCTCCCGGGCTTTCTCGGCCATGACTGCCTGTTGGATGGTCTGGTTTCCCCGCAGTTCTTTTCTCCGATACTTCCCATAGCCATCAAATTCCCCCACCAGATCGAGTTCGGGCCACCAAAAATCTGTTCGGGCGGTACGTCCGGTTTTCAAGGTAAATGAACCTTGAAGGCTGGGGACGGGGAAGTTGAGCAGAATCATTTGCGCGCGACTCATGGATTCCCCCACCGACTCGGACTTGTCCGTGGACAATTCGAGAATCATGCCGGCGCGTCGTTTCCTTGACTGATTGGTGAGGGCGGAGACAGCTCCAGTCAGCTCGTCCAGGCCCGACGGAGGACCCCATGGCTTGTGTTTGTTCCAATCGTCGACTTCAAGAGGGTCGCCCCACCTTTGGTTCCGCCGGCTGGAGTCCACAATGGCTAAGGCCTCAGCAAAGTTCAGGGAAGCGGCCAGCTCTATTGTCGTGCGAATCTTGTCCGTGACCCGGAATGCGCCGAGTTGGGTTACTCCGCTGTCACCGGCGCCGAATCTTCTCCGGATCCCATGTTTTGATCGACCACCGCTTAGGTCCGAAGTCACAGTGCACAAATGCTTCGGCACGCCCACGACGCCAAGCCCCCAGAGGAGTGCCGCCGTCTGGAAATTGAAGATGGGAGGGGTCCTGGTGGTATTGACCAGGGCAGCTGCTTGAAGTCCGTGCCGTTGGCGCTCGTTCAATTCCGCCCAATAAGCAGAACGGGCGTAAGCGCCCCGTCGGACTCGGACCAATTCGCCGCGTTTGGCCTGCTTCGCGAGCTGGCGCGCATCCTGTCCAATCCGTGTCGCGTCAGAGGCGAATATGAGTTCTTGAAAGGCCATGGGTCTACGCTCCCCGGTCACGGGCGAAGCCGAAAGCTCCAGCCTCAGCTATGTGGAAAACGGCCAAGAAAGGGCCGCCCCCTTTTCCGCCCTTCGCGCCCGGTAGTGGCCTCGCTCGCACCCTTTGCCGCCGTTCGCACCAGTGGTTACGGGGGCGATTGGCGTGAACGGGTGCGCCCGCCCTCGCCAGTACACGCCGCACCAAAGCCCCCAACGCAGCACAAAACCCTGTTACAGCACGCACAACGCGAGTATCCTGTGTACGCCCAGAGGGAACTTTTGGACTTTCCGATGCGTGAATTACTGGGAACGGTGTATAGCTTGAAACTGAAGCAGCACCACTCGCGCGCAGAAGTTGCGCCTTGCAGCACTACCAGGAGGGACGGGGCAAAACCCCGATCAGATGAAAGCTAAGAGTTTCTTCAAGGGCCCGGGCATCTGGATTGTTGTCGTCGTTGGCTTGCTCCTGGTGGCATTCGCAACACTGGCTCCGGGCGGTTCCACGCGCATTGACACCAAAGACGGCCTCGAGCTCCTTTCCCAAAGCGGGAAGGTTGAGCAGGCCAAGATTTTCGACGCCGAGAACCGCGTTGACCTGGTGCTTAAGGACAACCTGAACCTGGACGGCCAGGACAAGGGCAAGAACGTTCAATTCTTCTACGTCACGGATCGTGGTCCGGATGTGGTGAAGGCTGTCACCAACGCCAACCCGGACAAGGGCTTCACTGACCAGCCGGTGGAGAACAACTGGTTCTCCGGCCTGTTTTCCCTGCTGATCCCCGTGCTGCTGCTCGGTGTCCTGTTCTGGTTCCTGCTTTCCCGCATGCAGGGTGGCGGCTCCAAGGTGATGCAGTTCGGCAAGTCCAAGGCAAAGCTGGTCAACAAGGACATGCCCCAGGTGACCTTCTCTGACGTCGCCGGTGCTGACGAGGCCGTGGAAGAGCTCCAGGAAATCAAGGAGTTCCTCCAGGAACCAGCCAAGTTCCAGGCCGTTGGCGCCAAGATCCCCAAGGGTGTGCTGCTCTACGGCCCTCCAGGTACCGGTAAGACGCTGCTTGCCCGCGCTGTCGCCGGCGAGGCTGGCGTTCCCTTCTTCTCCATCTCCGGCTCGGACTTCGTTGAGATGTTCGTCGGCGTCGGTGCTTCCCGTGTTCGCGACCTCTTCGAACAGGCCAAAGCAAGCTCACCAGCCATTATCTTCGTTGACGAAATCGACGCCGTTGGTCGTCACCGTGGTGCCGGTATCGGCGGCGGTAACGATGAGCGCGAGCAGACGCTGAACCAGCTCCTCGTCGAGATGGACGGCTTCGACGTGAAGACCAACGTCATCCTCATCGCGGCCACCAACCGTCCCGACGTCCTGGACCCCGCGCTGCTGCGCCCGGGCCGTTTCGACCGCCAGATCACCGTGGAAGCCCCGGATATGATCGGCCGCGAACAGATCCTCAACGTCCACGCCAAGGGTAAGCCGATGGCCCCGGGCATCGACCTCAGGGGTGTTGCCAAGAAGACTCCCGGATACACGGGTGCGGACCTGGCCAACGTCCTGAACGAAGCTGCCCTGCTGACTGCGCGTTCAAATGCCAATCTGATCGATGACCGCGCACTGGACGAAGCAATCGACCGCGTCATGGCCGGCCCGCAGAAACGCAGCCGCGTCATGAAGGAACTCGAGCGCAAAATCACCGCTTACCACGAAGGTGGCCACGCCCTGGTTGCTGCTGCCCTTCGCAACTCTGCCCCGGTCACCAAGATCACCATCCTTCCCCGTGGCCGTGCGCTCGGCTACACCATGGTGATCCCGGAAGACGATAAGTACTCGGTCACCCGCAACGAACTGCTCGACCAGATGGCCTACGCCATGGGCGGGCGTGTTGCTGAGGAAATCGTGTTCCATGATCCCTCCACGGGTGCTTCCAACGACATCGAAAAGGCCACCTCCACGGCCCGGAAGATGGTCACCCAGTACGGCATGAGCGAGCGTGTTGGCGCCGTGAAGCTGGGCCAGGGCGGTGGCGAACCGTTCCTCGGCCGCGACGCCGCGCAGGAGCGCAACTTCTCCGACCAAATCGCGTACGTTGTGGACGAGGAAGTACGCCGTCTGATCGACCAGGCTCACGATGAGGCCTACGCCATCCTCACGGAAAACCGGGACGTTTTGGACCGCCTGGCGCTGGAACTGCTGGAGCGGGAAACACTGAACCAGACGGAGATCGCCGAGATCTTCCACGACATCCGGAAGCGCGATTTCCGCGAGATCTGGCTGTCCAAGGAATCCCGTCCGGTCCAGTCCATCCCGCCCGTCGAATCCCGCGCTGAAAAGGCGGAACGCGAAGCCCAGGAAGAGGCCAAAAAGGCCCGGCTGGACGAGCCTTTGGACGTAGTAGCACCCCACGCCCAGGGAGTCAGCAGCCAGGAGTCATTCCAAGCCCCGCAACCCGACGGCGGCAACGACCACCCGCATCACGGCTAAGCTTTCTGCTGTGACTCATTTCGACGACGACGACGACCTCGCCGCCGCCCACGGTTCCGCCGCGGGCTCCAAGCACGGCCACAAAGTGGACCGTCCGCGCATTGAAGCGGCAGTCCGCGAGATTCTCCTGGCGATAGGTGAAGACCCTGACCGCGGAGGCCTCCTGGACACGCCAAAGCGCGTGGCCAAGGCTTACGCCGAGGTCTTCGCAGGGCTGCACCAGCACCCTGCGGATGTCCTCTCCACCACGTTCGACCTCGACCATGAAGAGCTTGTCCTCGTGAAGGACATCCCCTTCTACTCGACATGCGAGCATCACTTGGTGCCGTTCCACGGCGTCGCGCATGTTGGTTACATTCCGTCACATGACGGAAAAGTGACCGGCCTGAGCAAGTTGGCGCGGCTGGTCGATATCTACGCGCGCCGGCCGCAGGTGCAAGAACGCCTCACCACACAGATCGTCGAGGCGCTTGTGAAGCACCTCAACCCCCGCGGTGCGATTGTCGTCGTCGAATGTGAACACATGTGCATGTCCATGCGCGGCATTCGCAAGCCCGGCGCAAAGACCGTCACCAGTGCGGTGCGCGGTCAACTCCATGACCCGGCCACCCGCGCCGAGGCCATGAGCCTCATACTCGGAAGGTAAGCACTATGGACTCCCTCGCTGCAGCACCTGGAACCGGCCCGGCCACAAGCCCGTTGCCGATTCTCCGCAAACCGCGACCCGCTGCCAGGTTCGAGGACCTGCCAACGGACCGCACGCTCGTCATGGGAATCCTCAATGTCACCCCGGATTCCTTCAGCGACGGCGGCACGCACCGGACAGCGGACACCGCCATCGCGCTCGGCCTGCGCATGTTTTACGCAGGCGCAGATATCATCGACGTCGGTGGTGAATCCACCCGTTCGGGCGCTGAACCGGTTTCTCCCGAAGAAGAACAACGCCGCGTCATCCCAGTGATCCAGGCACTGGTAAAGGCCGGTGCGCTGGTCAGTATCGACACGATGCACACGTCCACCGCGGCCGCTGCCATTGAGGCGGGTGCGGCCATCATCAACGATGTCTCCGGCTTGACGATTGAACCGGACATGCCGGAGCTCGTTGCCCGGACCAAGGTTCCGTACATCCTGACGCATCGCCGTGGCGACGCCCTGACCATGGACAGCCTCACGGACTACAACAACGTCTCAGAGGACGTGGTGGCTGAGCTTAGCGGTGTCAGAGACAAGCTCTATGCAGCTGGTGTTGCGCCGGAGCAGATCATCGTTGATCCCGGCATTGGTTTCTCCAAGAACGAGGACCAGAACTGGGAGATCCTCAAGAACCTGGACCAGCTCTTCACGCTGGGCCACAAGGTGATGGTTGCTGCTTCCCGCAAACGGTTCCTCGGTTCCCTCCTGACAGTGGCCGGTAAGTCCGCTGCGCCGTTGGAACGCGACGCAGCCACCGCTGCCATCACCGCTTTGAGCGCCGCTAAGGGCGCCTGGGCTGTCCGCGTTCACGACGTCGGCCCCAGCCTTGACGCCGTCAAGGTCGCCGCCCGCATCTCCCGCTGATTGGATACCGCTGTGGACAGGATCACGCTGACCGGCGTCACCGCCGTCGGCTATCACGGAGTGTTCGATTTCGAGCGCCGTGACGGCCAGCCTTTCGTTGTGGATGCCGTGCTTTACGCGGACTTCACCAAAGCGGCTGAGACGGACGATCTCCAGTACACAGCCCACTACGGTGAAGTGGCCGAACTGATCACCAAGCACATCGAAGGCGAGCCCTTGAACCTCATTGAGGGCCTGGCCGTCAGGATCGCCGAGGGCATCCTCGAGAACTACAACGTGGCCGCGGTCGATGTCACCGTCCACAAGCCCAAGGCACCCATCGAGGTGCCGTTTGGCGACGTCACTGTCAGCGTCCACCGGGAGCGATCATGACGTCCGGCTATACCAAGGCCATTCTGGCTCTTGGCAGCAATCTGGGGGAGCGGAACGACACCCTTTCCACCGCCGTCGCGGACCTGGTGGACCCGCCGGAGGTGCGCCTCCTGGGTGTATCGCCGGTGGTGCAGACCAAGGCCGTGGGCGGCCCGGAGGGCCAACCGGATTTCCTGAACATGGTCATGGCTGTGGAGACCACCTTGACCCCTTTGGAGCTTCTGAAGCATTGTCACGCGGTGGAACAGAAGCATCACCGCACCCGCGAGGTGCGCTGGGGCCCAAGGACGCTTGACGTGGACATCATCGTGTTTGGCGAGGTGCTTAGCGACGATCCTGTTCTGACTATTCCCCATCCGCGGGCAGCTGAGCGAGCTTTCGTGCTTTACCCATGGTCCTTACTGGAGCCGCATGCCACACTGAACGGCCAAAGCGTGGCTGAACTGGCCGCCGTCGCTGCTGACATGCCGGACATCCGGCGCTTCGACGGCTTCGGTGACGTGGCCGGTGTGCCCGCGACGGGGGCAGTGGAGCAGCCATGAAAGCTATGCGCCCCGTAGTTCTGGTGCTCATCGCCGCCATCGCTGCCGTCATCGGATGGTTGGCTACAGTCACTACCAACCGTTTCAGCATGCCCACACCGGTTCTGCCGGTCTCTGCCCTGGTGACCATGGCCGTCATCGCCGTGCTCACGCTCATCATGGGTATCCGTGTGCTGCGTTGGCGCAACGGTAAGAAGAAGAACCTGCTCAATCCGATCCTCGCGGCAAGGACGTTGATTCTTGCCCAGGCCTGCGCCTACGCCGGGACGCTGCTCCTTGGCTGGCATGCGGGGATCGCGGTGGATCTTCTCCGTATTGGTGGTTTGCGCGGCGGCGAGGGCATTCTGTGGAATGCCCTGCTTATGGGCGGCGGCGGTGTGGTGATGGTGGTGGTAGGACTCGTGGTGGAGCGCTTCTGCCGGATCCCGCCGGAGGACCTGGAAGGTGGTACCGCCGGACCGGAAACCCGTCGAGGCGAAACTAAAGGTGAAGGCGAGTATGCATACCGAGGCGATTGATCCTCCCGGCGTACAGTGGCTGAGGGTATCCCCGAAGTACGTCACGGTTCGCTTGGTGGAGTGGGCTATCGGCAACGTAGTGATGCTGGCGGTCCTCAGTTTGCCCCTCATTTTCGTGCTGCTCGGCTGGTGGAGGTGGCCGCCGTTGTGGCTGGCCATCACGGTTCCCGCGGTGATGCTGGTGTTGGCGTTGTGGCGGCTCGTGCTGATTCCACGCCAAGTTCGTGCGATCGGCTACGCCGAGCGCGACGACGACCTCCTCATCCGTCGTGGCATCTTCTTCCAACGGACCATGGTGGTCCCTTACGGCCGAATGCAATATGTGGACGTTGCGGTTGGTCCCGTTGAACGCAGTTTGGGACTGTGCACGCTCAAACTTCACACAGCGTCAGCGGGAACCAACGCGCAGCTGCCTGGCCTTCCCTCAGCAGAGGGGGCACGCTTGCGCGAGCAGCTTTCGGCTCGCGGAGAAGCCAGGTTGGCCGGGCTGTGAGCCTGGAGAACAACGCAACTGAGAGCCTCCCGGGCAAGCCGGAACCAAAGGGCGACGGCGGCTGGAACCGCGTCCACCCCGCGTCACCGTTCGTTCGCGGCTGGGTGGCGCTGGCCGCCGTGGGCTTCTTCTTTGGCCGGGACGCTTTCGAGCGGATGCTGCAGGGCCGGGATTTTCTGGATCCGAACCTCAGCGGCCGGGTGCCGTGGCTCTTGGCCGGCGGTGCTGTGGTGTTGCTGCTGACGGTGGGCGGTTTCATCCTCAGCTGGTACTTCACGCGCTACCAGGTGGCCGAAGGGTATGTCCGCGTCAACACCGGCTTCCTGTTCAAGCAGCAACGTCAAGCCCGTTTGGATCGTGTCCAGGCAATCGACATTGTGCAGCCGCTTTTGGCGCGGATTTTCGGGCTCGCTGAGCTCAAGTTTGAAGTGGCCGACGCCGGCGAGTCGGCAGTGCGGCTCGCTTACCTCCCGCTTGACCAGGCCAAGCAGCTGCGTGCCACCATCCTTGCCCGGGCGGCGGGTGTGGTCAGTGGGCCTGAGACGACAGAGGAAATTCCGGAAGCTCCCGAGCATGTTGTGTTGTCAGTCCCGCCGTCCCGGCTCATCGGTTCCTTGCTGCTGAGCGAGCAGACCATCGGAATCCTGGCCGGCGCCGCCGTGGTGGTTGTTGTCTCCGTTTTCACGCAGAACCAGACACTGTTCCTGGCACTCATCCCGGGCATTCTGGGAATCGGGGCCGCGTATTGGAACTCCTTCAACAAGGGCTACAACTTCACGGCTGCAATCTCGCCGGACGGTATCCGCCTTCGATACGGCCTCCTGGACACTCAGGCGCAGACCTTGCCTCCCGGACGCATCCAAGCGCTCATGGTGACGCAGCCACCTCTGTGGAGGATCTTCGGCTGGTACCGGATACACGTGAATGTTGCGGGTTACGGGGTTTCGGGCAGTACCGAAGGGGCTGCCCGCACCATGTTGCTTCCTGTTGGCATGAAGTCCGATGTCCTGCGGATGATGTCGTTGGTGCTGCCTGATCCGGGAGTTGAGGATCCGGAACGCGTGTTCACCGCTGGGCTGGATGGACTAAGGCCGGCAGGAGCTGGCTCGGCGCCGGGCGATGGCTTCATCACCACTCCCCGCCGCGCACGTTTGTTGGCCCCGCTGGGCTGGCGGCGCAACGGCTTCTTTGCCACCAAGACCGCGCTGCTGATCCGATCCGGCCGCTGGTGGCACACGCTGGTCATGGTTCCGCACCAGCGGACGCAATCCATGGCGCTTCACCAGGGCCCGTGGGCGAGGCGCTTCGGAGTAGCTGATCTTGTCCTCCACACGACGGCAGGTCCGGTATCTCCACGAGTGTTCCAGGCCGGAGTAGAGCAGGCTGTGGACCTCTTCGATCAGCAGGCCGCCCGTGCCCGGGCAGCACGGAAGAGGCAAACCAGCGAACAATGGTTGGCGCAGGTGGCTCCGCAGGCCCCGGAGGTCGCAGCCACGATTCCAGCGCAAGCGGCTCAACCGCAACAACTCGCTGATCCCACACAACCCCAGACTTCACCGCAACAGGAGGACCGCCACGATGGCTAGGCCAGGACGACTCGGCGTCGGTATCATCGGCGCAGGCAAGGTGGGGGCCGTGTTGGGTGCCGCTTTGCGCGCAGCCGAGCACGCCGTCGTCGGGGTTTCTGCTGTATCCGAGGTGAGCCGCGAGCGGGCAGAAAACCTGCTTCCCGGCGTCCCGATCCTGGAGATTCAGGACATCGTGGAGCGCTCCGAGCTCGTTTTGCTTGCCGTCCCGGACGATGCCCTCGGCGAGTTGGTCGCGGGGCTGGCCAAGCTCGGAGCCTGGCAGCCCGGTCAACTGGTGGCGCATACGTCAGGCCGATTCGGCGTCGGGATCCTCAACCCGGTCCGTACGGTCGGTGCGATACCGCTGGCACTTCATCCCGCCATGACCTTCACAGGCATGAGCCTGGATCTGACCCGGCTCATGGACTGCACTTTCGGGGTCACTGCCGATGCTGCCATGCTGCCAATTGCTCAGGCGCTGGTGGTGGAGATGGGCGCAGAGCCGGTGGTGATTGCTGAAGCCGACCGCACCCTCTATCACGCAGGCCTCGCGCACAGTTCAAATCACATGGTCACGCTGGTGGCGCAGGCATCGCAGATGCTGCGGGAGATCGGCGTCGAAACTCCGGAAGCCATGCTTGGTCCGTTGCTGCGCGCGACGCTTGAGAACGCTCTCGCGTCCGGCGAATCCGCGCTGACCGGTCCCGTAGCGCGTGGGGACGTGGGTACGGTTTCCGCGCACGCCCAGGCGCTGAAGGAGTACGACGGCGGCGCAGGCGGGGATGTTCTTGCGGCCTACCAGGCCATGGCGCGGGCCACTGCGCGCAGGGCGGGAAATCGCGGACTGCTGCGCCCTGAACAATTGACCGAGATAGACGAGGCCTTGGGCGCCGAACCCAAAGCGCCGGAAGGAAACTGAACAGCATGGCCATCAAACTCGTGACCACCGCGACCGAACTGCGGGCCGAGAGCGCCAGACTCCTGGCCGCCAAAGGTGGAAGTTCGCAGGGGCTGGTGCCCACCATGGGTGCCCTGCACTCAGGTCACGCGGCACTTGCCCGGACCGCAGTAAAAGAGAACGACGTGGTGGTGGCCACCATCTTCGTGAACCCGCTTCAGTTCGGCGACGCCGTGGACCTGGACCGCTACCCGCGCACGCTCGACGCCGATATGGCACTGCTTGATGCTGAGGGTGTGGACCTGGTTTTCGCGCCGTCCGTGGAGGAGGTTTATCCGGGAGGACAGCCTCTGGTTCGGGTGACGTCAGGGCCGCTCGGCGATAAGTGGGAAGGCGCCTCGCGTCCCGGGCACTTCGACGGCGCACTCACCGTAGTGGCCAAACTGTTGCACTACGGACTACCCGGAGGTGCTTCAGCGGACGGCACGACGGCGGCCTACCGGGCTTACTTCGGGCAGAAGGACGCGCAGCAGTTGGCGTTGGTGAAGCGCATGGTCTCGGACCTGAACTTCCCTGTGGAGATTGTTCCTGTGCCGATCGTTCGTAGCCAGGACGGCTTGGCGCTCTCAAGCCGCAACCGGTTCCTTTCTGACGAGGAGCGCGACGCCGCGTTGGTGTTATCGCGTGCTTTGCGCCTCATTGAATCCCGCGCAAACGCGCACGAACCGCTCGATCTCGATTCCGCTGTGGCGCTTGTGGAGTCCCAGCCGCTGGTGGAACTGGACTATTTCGACGTCGTCGATCCCGTCACGTTGGAGCCGCTCGCTGAGAACTGCAAGGAGACCCCCTTCCGCGGTGAGGGGTTGGCGATCATTGCCGCCAAGGTGGGACCGGTGCGGCTTATCGACAACGCTCCGTTGTTCTCCTAACGTTTGGAATTTTTCTGCTGACGGGAATTGGATGGGCGTTTAGACTGTTTTAGTCTTCACCGGCACAGATCGCCGGACACCAAAACCAAACCTTGGGGAATCCTCATGTCTACCGACGTCACGTCCGACGCCAACGGAAAGCCTGAATCCGGCGCTTCCGGCACTGTCATCTCTGCAGATGCCGCAGCCCCGCAGGCTCCGGTGTCAACGGCCCCCGTCTCGCACGCCCCAGTGTCCGGGAAGATGTCACGCGAATCCGTGACCGTCATTGTCACGCTGCTGGTGGCAACCTTCGTGGTGATCCTCAATGAGACCATCATGAACGTCGCCCTCCAGCGCCTCATGACGGACCTTCAGGTAAGCGCGTCCACTGTGCAGTGGCTGGCCACCGGCTTCATGCTGACCATGGCCGTCGTCATCCCCACCACTGGGTTCATCCTGCAGCGGATGAGCACGCGCGGGGCATTCATGCTTGCCATGGGACTCTTCAGCGGTGGAACGTTGCTGGCCGCATTGGCGCCCGGATTCCTGGTGTTGCTGCTTGCCCGCATCGTCCAAGCAGGTGGTACTGCCATCATGCTGCCCCTGCTGATGACCACCATTCTCACTCTGGTGCCCATGTCCAAGCGCGGTGCCGTCATGGGCAACGTCAGCATCGCCATCTCAGTCGCGCCGGCCATGGGACCCACCGTTTCCGGCATCATCCTGGATCACTTCTCCTGGCGCTTCATGTTCGTGTTCGTGCTGCCGGTTGCCCTGGCCGCTTTCGCCATCGGCGCCAAGTACCTCACCAACGTGGGGGAGCGCGAGAAGACCACTTTGGATGTTCCTTCGGTGATGCTTACCGTGCCCGCGTTTGGTGGCTTGGTTTACGGCCTGAGCCAGATCGGTGGCGCCGAGGCAGGCGTTGTTCCCGTCATCGCACTGGTGGTCGGTGTTCTCTGCCTGGCACTGTTTGTCTTCCGGCAGCTGAAACTTCAGAAGTCCGACGCCCCGCTGCTGGATCTCCGCGCCTTCAAGTTCCGCATGTTCACGGTTTCCACACTGCTGATGGTCGTTGCGATGATGGCACTGTTCGGTGGCGTAATCCTGTTGCCGCTGTACCTCCAGAACACCCTGCACCTTCAGCCTTTGGAAACCGGACTTGCACTGCTTCCGGGTGGTTTGGCCATGGGCTTGCTGGGTCCGGTCATCGGGCGGATCTTCGACAAAGTCGGTCCGCTCCCGCTCACTGTCTCCGGTTCGGTACTCATGGTCCTGACACTGTGGCAGTTCTCGCGTCTGGATGAGGGAAGTGCCCTCGGTTGGGTTATTGCCCTGCACGTCACCCTGAGCCTTGGACTGGCCCTGCTGTTCACGCCGGCATTCACCACTGGCCTCAACCCGCTGCCTCCGCACCTCTACTCCCACGGTTCGGCGATCATCAGCACCGCTCAGCAGGTCGCAGGTGCAGCCGGAACGGCGTTGCTCGTGTCCATCTATGCTGTGATTTCTGCGTCTTCGGGCGAGGTAGCCGGCATGCAGACAGCATTCCTGGCAGCGACCGTCATCGCCGTGGCCGCTGTAGTGCTCGGCGCCATGATGCGCAAGACCGACGGTGCCGGAGGGCACGGGGGCCACTAACCCATCTTTCGACGCTCTCTCATTTCCCTCGGGTTTGAGCTAGACGCTCACTCAGGTCCCTCGGGTTTTAGCTCGACGCTCACTCAGGTCCCTCGGGTTTTAGCTCGACGCTCTCTCACTTTGGTGGGGGAGCGTTGTTGTTTTAAGGGTTCGACGGCGGTAGTTGGTTTTTGGGTTTGGCGGCCGCGGCGTGGTGGCTGGGTTGTGTGACGGGCTTCACTGGGATGTGTTGTTGCTGTTTGTGGGTTTTTTTGGGGTGTTGCGGGCGTGTTTTCCTTGTGTTTGCGGGGTTTTTGAGTGGTGTTGGGGTGGATTTGGTGTGGGGGTTGGGCGCGTGTAAAGTTATTCGAGTCGCCGCCGCTGATGCGGAAAGATAGCGACCGACTCCCTTCAAATTACCGGTTCTGGTAGCGCTTTTGTGTGCTTCTGGTTGGTAGGGGAGGCCCGGGTTCTGGTTTGCTTTGTGCGGCTGGTTCGGGTAAGTTTGAAAAGTTGCTCCGGAGCGATCTTGGCCCCTTGTGTGGGGTTTGGTGGTGCCGGGTGTGTCTGTTGTTTGAGAACTCAATAGTGTGCCAAGTTTGTTGATACCGATTGTTTTTCAATTGGTTGAAATTATGGCTGGATCATTATGCACCCCCGTGTGTGGTGGTCTGGTTTTCAGCTGGTTTCGAATTTTGTGCAGCCGTGTTCGCCGTTATTTCCGGTGGGTGTGGTTGTGTCTGTTTGGTTTTGTTTTACTTCAACGGAGAGTTTGATCCTGGCTCAGGATGAACGCTGGCGGCGTGCTTAACACATGCAAGTCGAACGATGATCCCAGCTTGCTGGGGGATTAGTGGCGAACGGGTGAGTAACACGTGAGTAACCTGCCCTTGACTCTGGGATAAGCCTGGGAAACTGGGTCTAATACCGGATACGACCATCTGGCGCATGTCATGGTGGTGGAAAGCTTTTGTGGTTTTGGATGGACTCGCGGCCTATCAGCTTGTTGGTGGGGTAATGGCCTACCAAGGCGACGACGGGTAGCCGGCCTGAGAGGGTGACCGGCCACACTGGGACTGAGACACGGCCCAGACTCCTACGGGAGGCAGCAGTGGGGAATATTGCACAATGGGCGCAAGCCTGATGCAGCGACGCCGCGTGAGGGATGACGGCCTTCGGGTTGTAAACCTCTTTCAGTAGGGAAGAAGCGAAAGTGACGGTACCTGCAGAAGAAGCGCCGGCTAACTACGTGCCAGCAGCCGCGGTAATACGTAGGGCGCAAGCGTTATCCGGAATTATTGGGCGTAAAGAGCTCGTAGGCGGTTTGTCGCGTCTGCTGTGAAAGACCGGGGCTCAACTCCGGTTCTGCAGTGGGTACGGGCAGACTAGAGTGCAGTAGGGGAGACTGGAATTCCTGGTGTAGCGGTGAAATGCGCAGATATCAGGAGGAACACCGATGGCGAAGGCAGGTCTCTGGGCTGTAACTGACGCTGAGGAGCGAAAGCATGGGGAGCGAACAGGATTAGATACCCTGGTAGTCCATGCCGTAAACGTTGGGCACTAGGTGTGGGGGACATTCCACGTTTTCCGCGCCGTAGCTAACGCATTAAGTGCCCCGCCTGGGGAGTACGGCCGCAAGGCTAAAACTCAAAGGAATTGACGGGGGCCCGCACAAGCGGCGGAGCATGCGGATTAATTCGATGCAACGCGAAGAACCTTACCAAGGCTTGACATGAACCGGAAAGACCTGGAAACAGGTGCCCCGCTTGCGGTCGGTTTACAGGTGGTGCATGGTTGTCGTCAGCTCGTGTCGTGAGATGTTGGGTTAAGTCCCGCAACGAGCGCAACCCTCGTTCTATGTTGCCAGCGCGTTATGGCGGGGACTCATAGGAGACTGCCGGGGTCAACTCGGAGGAAGGTGGGGACGACGTCAAATCATCATGCCCCTTATGTCTTGGGCTTCACGCATGCTACAATGGCCGGTACAAAGGGTTGCGATACTGTGAGGTGGAGCTAATCCCAAAAAGCCGGTCTCAGTTCGGATTGGGGTCTGCAACTCGACCCCATGAAGTCGGAGTCGCTAGTAATCGCAGATCAGCAACGCTGCGGTGAATACGTTCCCGGGCCTTGTACACACCGCCCGTCAAGTCACGAAAGTTGGTAACACCCGAAGCCGGTGGCCTAACCCTTGTGGGGGGAGCCGTCGAAGGTGGGACCGGCGATTGGGACTAAGTCGTAACAAGGTAGCCGTACCGGAAGGTGCGGCTGGATCACCTCCTTTCTAAGGAGCTGCTAACAGCTGGTTGCTGCGCCTGCATGGGTGTGGTGGTGGTTGTCAGTGTTGCCCATTGCGCAGGCGTCTGTTCTGCGGTGGGTGCTCATGGGTGGAATATCAACGAATCAAACTTGTTTGGCATGGCCTTCACTGGTTGTGTCCTGGTGCCAGTACGGCGACCTGTGCCCTTTGTGGGTGTGGTGTTGTTTGGAACGCGTCGGGGCGTGGATTGTGTGGGGTTGTGTTTGGCGCACTGTTGGGTCCTGAGGCAACAGGACCTTTTTGCAGCAATGCATGGGGGCATCTTCTGGTGTTTCTTTTGTTCCTGCTTCCGGTAGCACTGTTCATCGTGCACGGCCCCGCTTTGGTGTGGGTTGTGGTGGGTGGTGGTCTGGTTGACGGGGTTGTTGTTTGAGAACTACATAGTGGACGCGAGCATCTAGAACACGCACGTGGCTGATCGTCTTTACCCTTTTGGGTGGGGTGGTTGGTGTGTGTGTTCTTACAGCAATTTCTTATGAATGAACCTGGCCCTTGTGGTCGTGGTTCTCTCGAGTAAGTTTATTGATCTTGTGTGGTCAAGTTTTTAAGGGCACACGGTGGATGCCTTGGCATTAGGAGCCGAAGAAGGACGTAGGAATCTGCGATAAGCCTGGGGGAGTTGATAACCGAGCGTTGATCCCAGGATGTCCGAATGGGGAAACCCCGCACAACGCTGCAAGGTGATTGTGTGACCCGCATCTGAACACATAGGGTGCGTGGGGGGAACGCGGGGAAGTGAAACATCTCAGTACCCGCAGGAAGAGAAAACAATAGTGATTCCGTTAGTAGTGGCGAGCGAACGCGGATCAGGCTAAACCGTTTCCATGTGTGATAGCCGGCGGGCGTTGCATGGGCGGGGTTGTGGGACTTTCCGTTCTGGTTCTGCCGGACCAGTGAGGTGAGGTGCAGGCATAGGTGAACGGTCTTGAAAGGCCGGCCAGAGAGGGTGTGAGCCCCGTAACCGTAATGTTGTGCACGGCCTGGGGAGTATCCCAAGTAGCACGGGGCCCGAGAAATCCCGTGCGAATCTGTCAGGACCACCTGATAAGCCTAAATACTTCCTAATGACCGATAGCGGACCAGTACCGTGAGGGAAAGGTGAAAAGTACCCCGGGAGGGGAGTGAAACAGTACCTGAAACCGTGTGCTTACAATCCGTCGGAGCAGTCGTGAGTAATCACAAGTAACTGTGACGGCGTGCCTTTTGAAGAATGAGCCTGCGAGTTAGTGTTACGTCGCGAGGTTAACCCGTGTGGGGTAGCCGTAGCGAAAGCGAGTCTGAATAGGGCGAGTGTAGTGGCGTGATCTAGACCCGAAGCGGAGTGATCTACCCATGGCCAGGTTGAAGCGACGGTAAGACGTCGTGGAGGACCGAACCCACTTCAGTTGAAAATGGAGGGGATGAGCTGTGGGTAGGGGTGAAAGGCCAATCAAACTCCGTGATAGCTGGTTCTCCCCGAAATGCATTTAGGTGCAGCGTTGCGTGTTTCTTGCCGGAGGTAGAGCTACTGGATGGCCGATGGGCCCTACAAGGTTACTGACGTCAGCCAAACTCCGAATGCCGGTAAGTCAGAGCGCAGCAGTGAGACTGTGGGGGATAAGCTTCATAGTCGAGAGGGAAACAGCCCAGACCACCAACTAAGGCCCCTAAGCGTGTGCTAAGTGGGAAAGGATGTGGAGTTGCGAAGACAACCAGGAGGTTGGCTTAGAAGCAGCCATCCTTGAAAGAGTGCGTAATAGCTCACTGGTCAAGTGATTCCGCGCCGACAATGTAGCGGGGCTCAAGTACACCGCCGAAGTTGTGGATTTCACATAATGCCCTAGCCTTCGTGGTTCAGGGGTGTGGAGTGGTAGGGGAGCGTCGTGTGGGCAGTGAAGTCGCGGTGGAAACCAGCGGTGGAGCCTACACGAGTGAGAATGCAGGCATGAGTAGCGAAAGACGGGTGAGAAACCCGTCCGCCGAATGATCAAGGGTTCCAGGGTCAAGCTAATCTGCCCTGGGTAAGTCGGGACCTAAGGCGAGGCCGACAGGCGTAGTCGATGGACAACGGGTTGATATTCCCGTACCGGCGAAAAACCGCCCATGCCAAGCGGGGGATACTAACCGCCCGGAGCCTGCCCGCTCACCCTTGTGGTGTTGTGGGTTTTGGCCGAGCGCGGGACCTGATCCCGGGAGGTAAGCGTATTAACAGGTGTGACGCAGGAAGGTAGCCGGGCCGGGCGATGGTTGCCCCGGTCTAAGGATGTAGGGTCAGGGATAGGCAAATCCGTTCCTGTGTGCTTCGAGCACGATCCTGAGATCTGATGGGACCCCCGTATGGGGGGATCCGGTGATCCTATGCTGCCAAGAAAAGCATCGACGCGAGGTTTTAGCCGCCCGTACCCCAAACCGACACAGGTGATCAGGTAGAGAATACCAAGGCGATCGAGAGAATTATGGTTAAGGAACTCGGCAAAATGCCCCCGTAACTTCGGGAGAAGGGGGGCCTGCCCCGTGATGGAGACTTGCTCTCCGTGAGCGGGTGTGGGCCGCAGAGACCAGGGGGAAGCGACTGTTTACTAAAAACACAGGTCCGTGCGAAGTCGCAAGACGATGTATACGGACTGACTCCTGCCCGGTGCTGGAAGGTTAAGAGGACCGGTTAGCCACTTGTGGCGAAGCTGAGAATTTAAGCCCCAGTAAACGGCGGTGGTAACTATAACCATCCTAAGGTAGCGAAATTCCTTGTCGGGTAAGTTCCGACCTGCACGAATGGAGTAACGACTTCCCCGCTGTCTCAACCATAAACTCGGCGAAATTGCAGTACGAGTAAAGATGCTCGTTACGCGCAGCAGGACGGAAAGACCCCGAGACCTTTACTATAGTTTGGTATTGGTGTTCGGAGTGGCTTGTGTAGGATAGGTGGGAGACGTTGAAACCCGGACGCCAGTTCGGGTGGAGTCATCGTTGAAATACCACTCTGGTCACTTTGGACATCTAACTTCGGCCCGTGATCCGGGTCAGGGACAGTGCCTGATGGGTAGTTTAACTGGGGCGGTTGCCTCCTAAAAAGTAACGGAGGCGCCCAAAGGTTCCCTCAGCCTGGTTGGCAATCAGGTGTCGAGTGTAAGTGCACAAGGGAGCTTGACTGTGAGAGAGACATCTCAAGCAGGGACGAAAGTCGGGACTAGTGATCCGGCGGTACATTGTGGAATGGCCGTCGCTCAACGGATAAAAGGTACCTCGGGGATAACAGGCTGATCTTGCCCAAGAGTCCATATCGACGGCATGGTTTGGCACCTCGATGTCGGCTCGTCGCATCCTGGGGCTGGAGTAGGTCCCAAGGGTTGGGCTGTTCGCCCATTAAAGCGGTACGCGAGCTGGGTTTAGAACGTCGTGAGACAGTTCGGTCCCTATCCGCTGCGCGCGCAGGAAATTTGAGAAGGGCTGTCCTTAGTACGAGAGGACCGGGACGGACGAACCTCTGGTGTGTCAGTTGTACTGCCAAGTGCATCGCTGATTAGCTACGTTCGGATGGGATAACCGCTGAAAGCATCTAAGCGGGAAGCTCGCTTCAAGATGAGATTTCCATACACATTATGTGTGAGAGGCCCCCAGCCAGACCACTGGGTTGATAGGCCGGATGTGGAAGCGAGGACTAAAGACTCGTGAAGCTGACCGGTACTAATAGGCCAACAACTTACACCACACAAAACACACTGCACGCGTCCACTATGTGGTTCCCGAACAACAACCCGCTTGTTCCAGGAACCAACAACTAAATAACAACCAAGCACCACAGTTGTAACCACCACAGATTTCCCACCCCGAAAAAACAGCCCACACCAGGCAAAAAACACGGGGACGGGTAACAAGGTTACGGCGGTCATAGCGTGGGGGAAACGCCCGGTCCCATTCCGAACCCGGAAGCTAAGACCCACAGCGCCGATGGTACTGCACCCGGGAGGGTGTGGGAGAGTAGGACACCGCCGGACAACCATTAGGTAGAGACCCCCCAACCCACCACGGGTCGGGGGGTCTCCCGCATTTAACAACCAAACCAAAAACAAAAGCCTCCACCACCACGGAGGCTTCACCCCTTTAACCACCAAACTCACGTTTAACCACCAAACTCACGCCGACACGTGAATCCATCGGCACCCGACCACCCCAGCCTTGCTTGCGGGCGAAACCTGGAGGAACCTCTAGCCCGCCCAAAACGCTGGCCGTGGCGAAGCACCTTTGATATTGGCCACTTCCTGCCGCCTGGTGCTGGCAAAGTCAGACGGTGGCACGGCAGGGTAGATGGGCCAGGATCGTCGTCGTCGAGCGGGACGGAATCAACATCGGGGGGCAGACGTACTGCCCCTGGTCGTCCCGCCGTTTCTTACTGTGCGCCGACTACGTCTTGGTCGAATTAGGCCTTCGCAGCTTTCGCGGCTGCCTTGGCCGCTTGCTTACTGGCACGCACTTTGACCAGGGACTCCGGGTCCACAATGTCGGCGACCGAAAGGTAGGAGCCCGCCTCACCATAATGGCCGGCCGCTTCCCTCCATCCGTCCGCCTGTAGTTCGCACTGTTTGCCTAGCAAAGCCAGGAAGATCTTTGCTTTCTGTTCGCCAAAGCCGGGCAAGGCCATTAGCCGACGGAGTACTTCAGGGCCATCGGGGTTTCCGCTGGTCCAGATAGCGGATGCATCGCCGTCCCATTCCCGATGTACTGTCTCGGCGAGGGCTTGGACCCTGGCGGCCATGGAGCCAGGGAATCTATGGACAGCAGGCCGTTCCTTGAAGACTTCCACGAAGCCCGCGGGATCGTACTCCGCGATCGTGCCGGGTTCGAGGGAACCCAAACGGGTGCGGATCTTCTCAGGACCGGCGAACGCCGACTCCATGGTGACTTGTTGATCCAGCAACATACCCGTCAACAACGCAAAGGCGTCGTTACTGAGCAGCTGGTCCGCGGCGGCATCTCCTGTGATGTGCAGTTCCATGCGTCCCATCCTCCCACCAGACAATGGCTTCGTCATTGGGCGTCCACCCGACGGTGTTTAGTCCGCTACTGCCGGCGCCGCACCTCACCGTTAGTGAGTGGCGTCCGACGGCGGTTGGTGGGGTTTTGGGGGTGTGTGGGGTGGGGTTGGGGGTGGATTTGCGTTGGGGGTGTGGGGCGTGTATTGTTTTCTGAGTCGCCGGGTGCGAAACGGAAAGCCGGAAGGTGTGTACGGTTCGGTAGGCGGCCAAAAATAACTCTTCTTTTCCAATGGCCCTGTTGGGTGCGCTGCTTTTGTGGTGTGCTGTGGGTGATGTTTTGAGGGGTCTGTTGTTTGAGAACTCAATAGTGTGCCAAGTTTGTTGATACCGATTGTTTTTCAATTGGTTGAAATTATGGCTGGATCATTATGCACCCCCGTGTGTGGTGGTCTGGTTTTCAGCTGGTTTCGAATTTTGTGCAGCCGTGTTCGCCGTTATTTCCGGTGGGTGTGGTTGTGTCTGTTTGGTTTTGTTTTACTTCAACGGAGAGTTTGATCCTGGCTCAGGATGAACGCTGGCGGCGTGCTTAACACATGCAAGTCGAACGATGATCCCAGCTTGCTGGGGGATTAGTGGCGAACGGGTGAGTAACACGTGAGTAACCTGCCCTTGACTCTGGGATAAGCCTGGGAAACTGGGTCTAATACCGGATACGACCATCTGGCGCATGTCATGGTGGTGGAAAGCTTTTGTGGTTTTGGATGGACTCGCGGCCTATCAGCTTGTTGGTGGGGTAATGGCCTACCAAGGCGACGACGGGTAGCCGGCCTGAGAGGGTGACCGGCCACACTGGGACTGAGACACGGCCCAGACTCCTACGGGAGGCAGCAGTGGGGAATATTGCACAATGGGCGCAAGCCTGATGCAGCGACGCCGCGTGAGGGATGACGGCCTTCGGGTTGTAAACCTCTTTCAGTAGGGAAGAAGCGAAAGTGACGGTACCTGCAGAAGAAGCGCCGGCTAACTACGTGCCAGCAGCCGCGGTAATACGTAGGGCGCAAGCGTTATCCGGAATTATTGGGCGTAAAGAGCTCGTAGGCGGTTTGTCGCGTCTGCTGTGAAAGACCGGGGCTCAACTCCGGTTCTGCAGTGGGTACGGGCAGACTAGAGTGCAGTAGGGGAGACTGGAATTCCTGGTGTAGCGGTGAAATGCGCAGATATCAGGAGGAACACCGATGGCGAAGGCAGGTCTCTGGGCTGTAACTGACGCTGAGGAGCGAAAGCATGGGGAGCGAACAGGATTAGATACCCTGGTAGTCCATGCCGTAAACGTTGGGCACTAGGTGTGGGGGACATTCCACGTTTTCCGCGCCGTAGCTAACGCATTAAGTGCCCCGCCTGGGGAGTACGGCCGCAAGGCTAAAACTCAAAGGAATTGACGGGGGCCCGCACAAGCGGCGGAGCATGCGGATTAATTCGATGCAACGCGAAGAACCTTACCAAGGCTTGACATGAACCGGAAAGACCTGGAAACAGGTGCCCCGCTTGCGGTCGGTTTACAGGTGGTGCATGGTTGTCGTCAGCTCGTGTCGTGAGATGTTGGGTTAAGTCCCGCAACGAGCGCAACCCTCGTTCTATGTTGCCAGCGCGTTATGGCGGGGACTCATAGGAGACTGCCGGGGTCAACTCGGAGGAAGGTGGGGACGACGTCAAATCATCATGCCCCTTATGTCTTGGGCTTCACGCATGCTACAATGGCCGGTACAAAGGGTTGCGATACTGTGAGGTGGAGCTAATCCCAAAAAGCCGGTCTCAGTTCGGATTGGGGTCTGCAACTCGACCCCATGAAGTCGGAGTCGCTAGTAATCGCAGATCAGCAACGCTGCGGTGAATACGTTCCCGGGCCTTGTACACACCGCCCGTCAAGTCACGAAAGTTGGTAACACCCGAAGCCGGTGGCCTAACCCTTGTGGGGGGAGCCGTCGAAGGTGGGACCGGCGATTGGGACTAAGTCGTAACAAGGTAGCCGTACCGGAAGGTGCGGCTGGATCACCTCCTTTCTAAGGAGCTGCTAACAGCTGGTTGCTGCGCCTGCATGGGTGTGGTGGTGGTTGTCAGTGTTGCCCATTGCGCAGGCGTCTGTTCTGCGGTGGGTGCTCATGGGTGGAATATCAACGAATCAAACTTGTTTGGCATGGCCTTCACTGGTTGTGTCCTGGTGCCAGTACGGCGACCTGTGCCCTTTGTGGGTGTGGTGTTGTTTGGAACGCGTCGGGGCGTGGATTGTGTGGGGTTGTGTTTGGCGCACTGTTGGGTCCTGAGGCAACAGGACCTTTTTGCAGCAATGCATGGGGGCATCTTCTGGTGTTTCTTTTGTTCCTGCTTCCGGTAGCACTGTTCATCGTGCACGGCCCCGCTTTGGTGTGGGTTGTGGTGGGTGGTGGTCTGGTTGACGGGGTTGTTGTTTGAGAACTACATAGTGGACGCGAGCATCTAGAACACGCACGTGGCTGATCGTCTTTACCCTTTTGGGTGGGGTGGTTGGTGTGTGTGTTCTTACAGCAATTTCTTATGAATGAACCTGGCCCTTGTGGTCGTGGTTCTCTCGAGTAAGTTTATTGATCTTGTGTGGTCAAGTTTTTAAGGGCACACGGTGGATGCCTTGGCATTAGGAGCCGAAGAAGGACGTAGGAATCTGCGATAAGCCTGGGGGAGTTGATAACCGAGCGTTGATCCCAGGATGTCCGAATGGGGAAACCCCGCACAACGCTGCAAGGTGATTGTGTGACCCGCATCTGAACACATAGGGTGCGTGGGGGGAACGCGGGGAAGTGAAACATCTCAGTACCCGCAGGAAGAGAAAACAATAGTGATTCCGTTAGTAGTGGCGAGCGAACGCGGATCAGGCTAAACCGTTTCCATGTGTGATAGCCGGCGGGCGTTGCATGGGCGGGGTTGTGGGACTTTCCGTTCTGGTTCTGCCGGACCAGTGAGGTGAGGTGCAGGCATAGGTGAACGGTCTTGAAAGGCCGGCCAGAGAGGGTGTGAGCCCCGTAACCGTAATGTTGTGCACGGCCTGGGGAGTATCCCAAGTAGCACGGGGCCCGAGAAATCCCGTGCGAATCTGTCAGGACCACCTGATAAGCCTAAATACTTCCTAATGACCGATAGCGGACCAGTACCGTGAGGGAAAGGTGAAAAGTACCCCGGGAGGGGAGTGAAACAGTACCTGAAACCGTGTGCTTACAATCCGTCGGAGCAGTCGTGAGTAATCACAAGTAACTGTGACGGCGTGCCTTTTGAAGAATGAGCCTGCGAGTTAGTGTTACGTCGCGAGGTTAACCCGTGTGGGGTAGCCGTAGCGAAAGCGAGTCTGAATAGGGCGAGTGTAGTGGCGTGATCTAGACCCGAAGCGGAGTGATCTACCCATGGCCAGGTTGAAGCGACGGTAAGACGTCGTGGAGGACCGAACCCACTTCAGTTGAAAATGGAGGGGATGAGCTGTGGGTAGGGGTGAAAGGCCAATCAAACTCCGTGATAGCTGGTTCTCCCCGAAATGCATTTAGGTGCAGCGTTGCGTGTTTCTTGCCGGAGGTAGAGCTACTGGATGGCCGATGGGCCCTACAAGGTTACTGACGTCAGCCAAACTCCGAATGCCGGTAAGTCAGAGCGCAGCAGTGAGACTGTGGGGGATAAGCTTCATAGTCGAGAGGGAAACAGCCCAGACCACCAACTAAGGCCCCTAAGCGTGTGCTAAGTGGGAAAGGATGTGGAGTTGCGAAGACAACCAGGAGGTTGGCTTAGAAGCAGCCATCCTTGAAAGAGTGCGTAATAGCTCACTGGTCAAGTGATTCCGCGCCGACAATGTAGCGGGGCTCAAGTACACCGCCGAAGTTGTGGATTTCACATAATGCCCTAGCCTTCGTGGTTCAGGGGTGTGGAGTGGTAGGGGAGCGTCGTGTGGGCAGTGAAGTCGCGGTGGAAACCAGCGGTGGAGCCTACACGAGTGAGAATGCAGGCATGAGTAGCGAAAGACGGGTGAGAAACCCGTCCGCCGAATGATCAAGGGTTCCAGGGTCAAGCTAATCTGCCCTGGGTAAGTCGGGACCTAAGGCGAGGCCGACAGGCGTAGTCGATGGACAACGGGTTGATATTCCCGTACCGGCGAAAAACCGCCCATGCCAAGCGGGGGATACTAACCGCCCGGAGCCTGCCCGCTCACCCTTGTGGTGTTGTGGGTTTTGGCCGAGCGCGGGACCTGATCCCGGGAGGTAAGCGTATTAACAGGTGTGACGCAGGAAGGTAGCCGGGCCGGGCGATGGTTGCCCCGGTCTAAGGATGTAGGGTCAGGGATAGGCAAATCCGTTCCTGTGTGCTTCGAGCACGATCCTGAGATCTGATGGGACCCCCGTATGGGGGGATCCGGTGATCCTATGCTGCCAAGAAAAGCATCGACGCGAGGTTTTAGCCGCCCGTACCCCAAACCGACACAGGTGATCAGGTAGAGAATACCAAGGCGATCGAGAGAATTATGGTTAAGGAACTCGGCAAAATGCCCCCGTAACTTCGGGAGAAGGGGGGCCTGCCCCGTGATGGAGACTTGCTCTCCGTGAGCGGGTGTGGGCCGCAGAGACCAGGGGGAAGCGACTGTTTACTAAAAACACAGGTCCGTGCGAAGTCGCAAGACGATGTATACGGACTGACTCCTGCCCGGTGCTGGAAGGTTAAGAGGACCGGTTAGCCACTTGTGGCGAAGCTGAGAATTTAAGCCCCAGTAAACGGCGGTGGTAACTATAACCATCCTAAGGTAGCGAAATTCCTTGTCGGGTAAGTTCCGACCTGCACGAATGGAGTAACGACTTCCCCGCTGTCTCAACCATAAACTCGGCGAAATTGCAGTACGAGTAAAGATGCTCGTTACGCGCAGCAGGACGGAAAGACCCCGAGACCTTTACTATAGTTTGGTATTGGTGTTCGGAGTGGCTTGTGTAGGATAGGTGGGAGACGTTGAAACCCGGACGCCAGTTCGGGTGGAGTCATCGTTGAAATACCACTCTGGTCACTTTGGACATCTAACTTCGGCCCGTGATCCGGGTCAGGGACAGTGCCTGATGGGTAGTTTAACTGGGGCGGTTGCCTCCTAAAAAGTAACGGAGGCGCCCAAAGGTTCCCTCAGCCTGGTTGGCAATCAGGTGTCGAGTGTAAGTGCACAAGGGAGCTTGACTGTGAGAGAGACATCTCAAGCAGGGACGAAAGTCGGGACTAGTGATCCGGCGGTACATTGTGGAATGGCCGTCGCTCAACGGATAAAAGGTACCTCGGGGATAACAGGCTGATCTTGCCCAAGAGTCCATATCGACGGCATGGTTTGGCACCTCGATGTCGGCTCGTCGCATCCTGGGGCTGGAGTAGGTCCCAAGGGTTGGGCTGTTCGCCCATTAAAGCGGTACGCGAGCTGGGTTTAGAACGTCGTGAGACAGTTCGGTCCCTATCCGCTGCGCGCGCAGGAAATTTGAGAAGGGCTGTCCTTAGTACGAGAGGACCGGGACGGACGAACCTCTGGTGTGTCAGTTGTACTGCCAAGTGCATCGCTGATTAGCTACGTTCGGATGGGATAACCGCTGAAAGCATCTAAGCGGGAAGCTCGCTTCAAGATGAGATTTCCATACACATTATGTGTGAGAGGCCCCCAGCCAGACCACTGGGTTGATAGGCCGGATGTGGAAGCGAGGACTAAAGACTCGTGAAGCTGACCGGTACTAATAGGCCAACAACTTACACCACACAAAACACACTGCACGCGTCCACTATGTGGTTCCCGAACAACAACCCGCTTGTTCCAGGAACCAACAACTAAATAACAACCAAGCACCACAGTTGTAACCACCACAGATTTCCCACCCCGAAAAAACAGCCCACACCAGGCAAAAAACACGGGGACGGGTAACAAGGTTACGGCGGTCATAGCGTGGGGGAAACGCCCGGTCCCATTCCGAACCCGGAAGCTAAGACCCACAGCGCCGATGGTACTGCACCCGGGAGGGTGTGGGAGAGTAGGACACCGCCGGACAACCATTAGGTAGAGACCCCCCAACCCACCACGGGTCGGGGGGTCTCCCGCATTTAACAACCAAACCCACACCGCACGCTGACGGCGGGAACGGAACAAACTACGGAGTGGGGCTGCCACCGTTGACGTTCAGCGTTTCCCCGATCACGTAGCTGGACTCCGGTGAGGCAAGAAACACATACGCGGGAGCCAATTCTGCGGGCTGGCCGGCGCGGCCCAGGGGAGTGGATTGCCCGAACTCCGGTAGCGCTTCCTTGGGCTGGCCGCTGCTGACTTGCAGGGGAGTCCAAATGGGGCCGGGTGCCACGGCATTGACCCGGATGCCCTTGGGCGCGAGCTGCTGCGCGAGTCCCTTGGTGAAGTTGTTGATGCTGGCCTTGGTGGTGGCATAGTCCACGAGGGTAGGCGACGGGTTGTACGCCTGAATGGACGTGGTGTTGATGATGGTCGAGCCAGCGGGGAGGTGCGGAAGGGCAGCCTTCGTCAGCCAGAACATGGCGTACACGTTGGTCTTCTGCGTGTGGTCGAACTGTTCGTCGGTGATCTCGGCCAGGTCTTCCTGAGCTACCTGTTTGCCGGCGTTGTTGACCAGGATGTCCACTCCGCCGAGGACTGCAATAGCGGTATCCACCACTTCCTGGCATGTGGCGGAGTCCTTGAGGTCTCCGGGCACTCTTACGGCCTTGCGGCCCGCTGCTTCGATGATGCCGGCAATTCTTGCTGCATCTTCTTCCTCTTCGGGCAGGTATGAAAGGACAACGTCTGCGCCTTCCCGGGCAAAGGCGATGGCCGTGGCCGCGCCGATTCCCGAGTCCGCTCCGGTGACGATCGCCTTGCGGCCTTCCAGCCGCCCTGTCCCCCGATAGCTCTCTTCACCCAGGTCCGCCTTGGGCGTCAGTTCAGCATCGAGGCCCGGCTCGGGCTGGTGTTGTTTGGGCGGTGAAATCTGTTCGTAGGCGGTGACCGGGTTTCGGAACGTGTACTGATCAGTCATGGTGGTCCTCCTGTTGCCGAGGTCTGGAACACGAAAGGGTGGTGCCGGGAAACTGAACCGGACACAGCACCCGCCCCTCAAAAGGTAAGGGGGCTTATGATTTACAGCCTAAAGGGGGCGTCAAATATCTGCAAAGACGCCTTCCTGGGCGTCAACACAACTTCGACTAATTGTGCTGCCGGGGGCCTAGCCCGAGTAGAACTCGGACAACTCCGAGATGAGCTTGTCCGGTGCCTTGTTGGGCCCGTCATGCCCGAACCCGGGGAGGATGGTGTAGCTGGATCCGGACAGGACGTCGTGGATCTGGCCGCACGCGACTCCGAAGTATGCTGGACTCTTTTCGCCCACTACGATCAGGGTCTCCAGGGGCAGTTCAAGGAAAGGCTCGGCAGGCATGTCCGCGGCGATGACTGCTTTGATTTCGCGGACGCCGCAGGTCATCAGTTCGCGCATCTGCTTGCCCAATGGTGTCCCGGCTGCCAGCTTGTTGGCCAAGGTCAGCATGGACAGGGGCATTCGCGCGAAGGCGCCGCCGGTCTCCACTCCCTTGATGAGCACGGCGAGGGCGCGATCATAGTCTCCCGCCGCCGTCGCGCGTTCGTAGTCCGGTGTCCAGTCGGCTTTGACGCTGTGGTTGACCGAGACCGCGGGATCGTAAACCGCGAGGCGCTCGACCGGCAGCGTCCGGGCCGCGTGCAGTGCGACGGCGCCGCCGAAACTGTGCCCGAACACGTCGGTGCTGGACGTGTGCTTCATAACAGCTTCGAGGTCCCGAATGTCGGCTTCGAGCGTGTAATCCTCGGACTGCGGAGAGGAATCACCGCGGCCACGCCGGTTGAAAGTGTGAATGGGGCGGCCAAGGGCCTCGCTGAGTTTCTGGGCGAAACGCGTGTAGTCGGTGGCTGTCACCATGGAGGCAGGAACGACGACGACGCCGGAGCCTGCCGCTGCCAGCTCACCGCCCGTGGTGAGTACTTCGAGGTGTCCGCCGTCGTGGGTCATGATGATGTCGCGCGTCATGACTCGAGCCTAACCGAGCCACCTGAATGCGGGCAGCATGCTGGCGCTTATATGGACAAGTCAGCGCTTAAAGTAGTCCGTGATGTCGGAGACGAGTTCGTTGACCGCCGCCGGGACGGAGCCGTGGAAGCCCTTCGGGGAGACCTCCAACGTGCTGCCAGGGACGGCCCCGTTCAGGCGGGCTGCGGTGACCTTGTAGAACCGGGGACTCTTCTTGCCCACCATGAAGTGCGTGTTGGGAGGTAGGACCGAGAAATCCTGCGGCGTATCGGCGGCGTCGAAGGCTGCTTTGAGTTCACCGACACCCGACGGCATGAGCTCCCGGAAGAGCCTGTTGACCTTGGTCCCCGAGACCACTGCCATGAGTCCGGCCAATACCGGCTCCGGGACCCTGGCGAGGGCAGTTCCGGGATGCATGCCACGCTTCATCCGGGCCATCGCCCGTCCAACATTTCCCTGATTGACGGACTCCGCGAATCCGTCCAGCCAGTCTGTGTCCATGCTGCCGTCAATGTTCACGGCCGCGTCGTACACCGCGAGCTTGTCCGGTTGGTGGTGTGTGCCTGCGAACGCCTGGGCTGCATTGAGGGCTACGGCGCCACCCAAACTGTGGCCCATGAGGTTGCGGGCACCCGTGGCGTCCATGATGGTGCGGACGTCGGCGATTTCCGTAGCCATGGAGTAGTTGTGGGGTTGCTCGGTTGACTTTCCCCGGCCCCGGCGATCGTACACGTCCACAGCCCAGCCATCGCCCAGGCCTTTTGACAGGGCAACGGAGAAGGGGCGGTAGATCAATGCGGTGAGGAATGCACCTCCGATGAGCACTACGCGGCGTTCGCCGGGTGCGTCTTCCGTGCCGTAGCTATACAAGGCGAGGTTGCCGCCGTCGTGCGTTCTGATGTCCCGTTCCTTCACCGAAACATCCTAGGTGGCACTGGCGGGTTCTTCCTCCAGATGCTTCCCGGAGAGGAAACGCGCAATGCGCGACGCGAGGCGCTTCCCGGGCCGGAGCGGGCCTTCATGGAACTGCAGAGGCACAACCGCGAAGTCGATGGAGGGCACCGCCCCGGCCAGGATCCGGCCGGTCTCCGCGAAGTACGACGGACTCCAGCCGCCGCTGAGCATGAGCGTGGGGGTGGAGAGTTTCATGAAGTCGTGAAGGTGGGCGTCGGCATCGAGGACGGCCCGCATTTCCGTGACCGCAGTGGGTAGGAGGGAGCGCATCTCCAGTCCCAGCCGCGTTCGGGCGGAGAGGACGCTAAGCGCACGGAGCGCGCCCATGGGCAGGTAGGAAATCGGCCCCGCGGTTCCCAGCCCCTGCACCAAGTGGGCCCAGGCATGATCGAGCTGGCCCGCAGTCACGGCCTCCTCAAGTTCGGGCCGCCACCGGCCGCTGAGGTTGCCGGAGAGGGACACTGCCGCGTCATAGGTGACCAAACGGTTGATTCCGCCGCGGCGGGCGGCCTGCAACGCCACGAACCCGCCATAGCTGTGCGCCACAACATCCGTGGAGCCGCTCATTTCCATGACCGCTTGAAGGTCCGCGATCTCTGTGTCGACGGAATAGCCGGGCGGTTGCGGTGCGGATTGTCCGCGACCTCGGCGGTTGTAGCTGTGAACAGGGCGCCCCAGCATGACGCTCAACGTCCGCGCGAAAGGCCAATACAAGGAGTCGGTCACCAGCGTGCCATGAACAAGCACGACGCCGGCTGGTTCAGCGGGTGCCTTCGAACCCGGGAATGAAGCCCCCGACGCCGGCCGGAAGGTATGCACCTCAAGCTGCCCGCCGCCGTCGTTCGTTTCAACCGTCCACGTTTCCACAGCCCGAGTCTATGCGTTTCCCTGATCTTGATGCCCGGAAGTAAAGGCCCGCAATCACCGGTAAACTTAAGGACTGTGACTTCCGCAAACACCCCCGCCCTGAACACCTCCGCAGAGCCCATCGACGCCAGCGAGCAAATGCGCATCCGTATGGAGAAGCGCGCCAAGCTGATCGAGCGTGGCACCGAGGCCTATCCGGTGGGTGTTGAACGGACCCATTCCCTGAGCGAAATCCGCGAAAAGTACGCCCACCTGGAAGCCGATGAGACTACCGGCGATACTGTGGGCGTCACCGGCCGAGTCGTGTTCGTCCGCAACACCGGCAAGCTGTGCTTCGCAACCCTCCAGGAGGGCGGCGTGGACGGCAAGGGCGTTCGCCTTCAGGCGATGCTGAGCCTGGCGAATGTCGGCGAGGAAGCGCTGGCCGACTGGAAGGCACTGGTTGACCTTGGCGACCATGTCTTCATCAAGGGCGAGGTCATCTCATCCCGCCGCGGCGAGCTGTCCGTCATGGCCGACTCCTGGTCCATGGCGTCCAAGGCACTGCGTCCGCTGCCGGTCCTGCACGCGGAACTGAATGAGGAAACCCGCGTTCGGCAGCGCTACGTGGACCTCATGGTCCGCGACGAAGCCCGTGAAATGGTTTACAAGCGCGCTGCCATCACCCGCTCGGTCCGCGACACCCTTGACCGCCACGGCTATGTGGAGGTGGAAACCCCCATCCTGCAGCTGGTCCACGGCGGTGCTACGGCCCGCCCGTTCGAGACGCACATGAACGCGTTCGACCAGAAGATGACCTTGCGCATCGCAACTGAGCTGTTCCTCAAGCGCGCCGTTGTTGGTGGCATTGACCGCGTGTACGACATGGGGCGCGTGTTCCGCAACGAAGGCGTGGACTCCACTCACAGCCCCGAATTCACCACGCTTGAGTGCTACGAGGCATGGGCGGACCAGTTCGTCATGGCCGACCGCATGAAGGAAATCATCCTGAATGTGGCCGACGTCGTAGGTACCCGCACGATTCAGACGGAGGCCGGCGAAATAAACCTCGACGGCGAATGGGCTTGGATTTCGGTCTACCCGGGTATTTCTGAAGCGGTGGGAATTGAAATTACTCCCGACACCACAGTGGATGAGTTGCTGGCAATTGCTGCCAAGCACGAGGTCAAGGTGGACCCCAAGTGGGACGCCGAAAAGATCGTGGTTGAACTGTTCGGCGAGATTGTGGAACCCACCTTGCTGAACCCCACATTTGTCTACGACTACCCGCCCTCCGCGCAACCGCTGGCCCGCCCGCACCGCGAAGACGGCCGTCTCATTGAGGCCTGGGACCTGATCATCGGGGGAATGGAGCGCGGTACGGCGTTCTCCGAGCTCATTGACCCCGTAATCCAGCGTGAGCGCCTTACAGAGCAGTCCCGCCGCTCTGCTGCCGGCGATGAGGAAGCCATGCAGCTGGACGAGGACTTCCTCCGCGCCCTTGAATACGGCGCCCCGCCCATGGGCGGCATCGGGCTGGGGATTGACCGCCTGGTGATGCTGTTCACTGGCGCCGGTATCCGCGAAACCATCCTTTTCCCATTGCTGAAGCCTGAAGGTCACTGATCATGGAGTACATCGCAGTCCTTGCCCCGTCCATTGTGGTGGGATTGATCTTCTGGTTTGCCATGAAGTCGATCTTCAATGCGGACAAATCAGAACGGCAGGCCGAAGCCAAGGCACAGGCCGAAGCGAATTTGAAAAATTCAGGACCTGCATCCGAGGGCCCCGCAGCTAAATAGCCTTCCAATTGGGTTCCGCCCACTGAAGAGAATCCAATAACGCTTTGACGTGGGTGCTTGCCGTGAACGATAATCATCAAAGGAATCCGGGGAATTTCTGATTATCCAACCCTCCAAATGAGAGGCAACTCATGGCACAGAAAGTAAAAATCATCCTCGTCGATGACCTGGATGAAGGGGCAGCGGACGAAACTGTCCGCTTTGGCCTCGATGGCGTGAGCTACGAGATGGACCTGTCCACTGCCAACGCAGCCTCGCTGCGCAAGGCATTGGAGCCCTACGTTGCTAAGGCAAGGAAGACTTCTTCCGGCCGGGCAACCCGGGGCCGTGCTACAGCCGCACGTAACCAGGATTCCGCGCAAATCCGCCAATGGGCCCGTGACAACGGTTACACGGTCAACAGCCGCGGACGTATTCAGGCTGAAATTCAGGAAGCGTACCAAAAGGCAAATTCCTGATTCACCGATTCAATGCCCCGGCAGCCACTGCCGGGGCATTGGTGTTTAACCGGCCAGTTTGTGGTGGCTCTGCTGTGGGGCTTGGAATATTCTGTGAACCGCCTGTGTGGGGAAGGTCTGATTACAGACACTAATGCCCTCCGGGAAAGCGGTGGAACAACATGCCGCAAAATGTTCACGGGCGGCCGGCGTTCAGTCCACTCAGCCAAGGCGGGAGGGTGCCACCGAGGGGTAGCAGCGGTCAAGGGCTGGAACCGGATTTATTCCACAGCGGCGTCATGTTTCCCCTGTGGCGAACACGCTCCAAAAGTGTTGCTCCGGCACGTAGCATCAAAGTACGTCGTAGCTAGGAGTGTGGCGAAATGTTTGAGAGATTTACGGACCGTGCCCGTCGCGTGGTCGTCCTTGCCCAAGAAGAGGCACGGATGCTCAACCACAATTACATCGGTACCGAGCACATCCTCTTGGGTCTTATCCACGAGGGTGAAGGCGTTGCTGCCAAGGCGCTCGAGTCCCTGAGCATTTCGCTCGATGGCGTTCGCGAACAGGTGCAGGAGATCATTGGCCAGGGCCAGCAAGCCCCGTCCGGTCACATCCCCTTCACTCCGCGCGCCAAGAAGGTGCTTGAGCTTTCCCTTCGGGAGGCACTGCAGCTCGGCCATAACTACATCGGGACTGAGCACATCCTGCTCGGCCTCATTCGCGAAGGCGAAGGCGTAGCCGCCCAGGTGCTGGTCAAGCTTGGTGCGGACCTTAACCGGGTCCGCCAGCAGGTCATCCAGTTGCTCTCCGGCTACCAGGGCAAGGAGGCCGCAGGCAGCGGCTCGGGCCAGGGCCAGCCGGAAGGTACCCCTGCCGGTTCGGTGGTGCTTGACCAGTTCGGACGCAACCTGACCCAGGCTGCCCGCGAAAACAAGCTCGATCCTGTGATCGGCCGCGAGCAGGAGATGGAACGCGTCATGCAGGTCCTCTCCCGCCGTACAAAGAACAACCCGGTCCTGATCGGTGAGCCCGGCGTCGGTAAGACTGCCGTCGTCGAAGGTCTCGCCCAGGCGATCGTCCGCGGCGACGTCCCGGAAACCATCAAGGACAAGCAGCTGTACACGCTTGACCTCGGTTCCCTGGTTGCCGGTTCCCGCTACCGCGGTGACTTCGAAGAGCGCCTGAAGAAGGTCCTCAAGGAGATCCGCACCCGCGGCGACATCATCCTCTTCATCGACGAGATCCACACCCTCGTTGGTGCAGGTGCTGCCGAAGGCGCCATCGATGCTGCGTCCATCCTGAAGCCGATGCTGGCCCGTGGCGAACTCCAGACCATTGGTGCCACCACGCTGGATGAATACCGCAAGCACATTGAGAAGGACGCTGCTCTTGAGCGCCGCTTCCAGCCGATCCAGGTCAAGGAACCTTCTGTCGCTCACGCGATCGAGATCCTCAAGGGCCTGCGTGACCGTTACGAGGCACACCACCGCGTGACGATTACCGACGGCGCCCTCGCCTCAGCTGCGCAGCTGGCCGAACGCTACATCTCGGACCGCTTCCTGCCGGACAAGGCGATCGACCTCATCGATGAAGCCGGCGCCCGCCTGCGCATCCGCCGCATGACCGCTCCGCCGGAGCTCAAGGCCATGGACGAGCGCATCGCGGAAGTGAAGATGGAGAAGGAATCCGCCATCGACGCCCAGGACTTTGAGGGTGCTGCCTCGCTGCGCGACAAGGAGCAGAAGCTCATTGCCGAACGGGCAGAGAAGGAACGCACCTGGAAGTCCGGCGGCATGGACGATATCTCCGAGGTTGACGAGGACCTGATCGCTGAAGTTCTCGCGAACTCCACCGGCATCCCCGTCTTCAAGCTCACCGAGGAAGAGTCCTCGCGCCTGCTCAAGATGGAAGACGAACTGCACAAGCGGGTCGTCGGTCAGAACGAGGCCATCAAGGCCTTGTCACAGGCCATCCGCCGCACCCGTGCAGGCCTGAAGGATCCCAAGCGCCCCGGTGGCTCGTTCATCTTCGCCGGCCCCACCGGCGTGGGCAAGACCGAGCTCGCCAAGGCCCTTGCAGAGTTCCTGTTCGGTGAAGAGGACGCCCTCATCACGCTGGACATGTCCGAGTACTCCGAGAAGCACACGGTTTCGCGTCTCTTCGGTGCACCTCCGGGCTATGTCGGCTACGAAGAAGGCGGCCAGCTGACCGAGAAGGTCCGCCGGCGTCCGTTCTCCGTGGTCCTGTTCGATGAAGTGGAGAAGGCCCACGCGGACCTCTTCAACTCGCTGCTGCAGATTCTGGAAGACGGCCGACTGACCGACTCCCAGGGCCGAGTGGTGGACTTCAAGAACACTGTGATCATCATGACCACCAACCTTGGTACCCGCGATATCTCCAAGAGCGTGGCAACGGGCTTCCAGTCCGGCACGGACACCCAGACCGGCTACAACCGGATGCGTGCCCGGGTCACGGAAGAGCTCAAGCAGCACTTCCGTCCCGAGTTCCTCAACCGTGTTGACGACGTCGTGGTGTTCCCGCAGCTGACACAGGACGAGATCATCGAGATCGTGGACCTGTTCGTCACCCGCTTGGAGCGACGCCTCAAGGACAAGGACATGGGCATCGAGCTCACCCCCGCTGCCAAGGTTCTCCTGGCCACGCGTGGTTACGATCCCGCCATGGGTGCCCGGCCGTTGCGCCGCACCATCCAGCGCGAGATCGAGGACCAGCTGTCCGAGAAGATCCTGTTCGGCGAACTCCACTCCGGTGACATCGTTGTGGTGGACGTTGACGGCGAAGGTGACGACGCCAAGTTCACCTTCGAAGGCAACGCCAAGCCGCGTATCCCGGAGATCGCTCCGACCGCATAGGGCGCTACAGCACTTAGCCCCGTCCGCTCCCGCAAGGAGCGGGCGGGGCTTTTGCTTTGTCCGGCCAGGAAGTTCTGTACGGATAAAGCCCTTATGGTGGCTTCTAGATAGCTCTATTCATACGAAAGACGGCAGCGGGAAGTAGTGGTGGCATGCGGATACTCATGGTGGCTCCGGGGACGCGCGGGGACGTCGCGCATATGGCCGGGCTGGGTAGCAGCCTGCAGAGCTTGGGCTACGAGGTGGCGATTGCGGCCAACCCCGCCTACGCAGCTCTTGTTGTTGAGTCGGGTTGCGAGTTCAAGCCGTTGCCTGGGGACCTGACCGAGTTGATCACGCAGCCAGCGCCCGGTGCCACGGCTTCCTCCGGAAGCGTGCTCACCTTTTGGCGGAAGCTCACCGACTATATGGACAACGCTGCCACGGGCGCCCTGGCAGCGGCCGAGGCCGGCGCCGACGTGATCCTGGCCAATTCGGTGGCGCCCTATGCATACGACATCGCGGAAGCCATGGGCATTCCGGCCCTCGGCGCACATTTGCAGCCCACGGAACCCAGCGCAGCGTATCCACCTGTGATCATGAATTCGGCCCGAAGCCTTGGTGCGTGGGGAAACAAGATCATTGGCCAGCGCGCAGCGGCAGGCCCGGCGCCTTACGATGCCCCCAGTGCGCGTCTTCGCAAGGAGCTGGGGTTGGGCAAGCAGAGCCGCGCGGCCGGTGAGCGCCGCCGTCGTAAAGCGAATGCCACTATTCTTCACGGCATCAGTCCCTCGGTCCTGCCAAGGCCTGCTGACTGGCACCCGGGCCTGGTTATGGCCGGATATTGGTGGCCGGCAATGAAGCCGGACTGGCAACCGCCAACGGACCTCCTGGACTTCCTCGCCGACGGTACCCCGCCCGTTTTTGTTGGCTTTGGAAGCAGCGCCCAAATTGATCCAGCATTCATTCTTGAGGCCACCCGCCGGGCTGGAGTGCGGGCTGTTGTGCAGGGCGTTGAGGGCGCGCTGGGCGACGATGCGATCGCCGTCGGTAGCATTCCGCATGAATGGCTGTTCCCGCGGATGGCGGCAGTGGTTCACCATGCCGGAGCGGGAACGACAGCGGCCGGCTTCCGGGCCGGCGTGCCGGCCGTGGGGATTCCGGTGTACACGGATCAGCCGCTCTGGGCTTCACGGATCGCGTCGCTCGGGGCGGGTCCCCGGCCGATTCCCTACAAGATGTTGACTCCGGAGCGCCTTGGTGACGCCATTACGGAAGCTGTCAGCACGCCGTCGTACGCGAAGAGGGCAGCGGAAGTGTCGGCCGCCATCGCGACTGAAGATGGAACCGGGCCAGTGGTCGAAGCCCTGCAAAACCTGCCATCCAAGTAGCAGCAGGGCGCGTTTTGAGCACTCAAAACGCGCTCTGCTGCGACTTACTTGGGTGAATATGTGAAAGTACTGTTTCACTGTGAGTGAACCACGCTGTGATCGGTGGCACAATCCGTGTTGAATCGGAACATGGACTCTGCTGACACCCGGGGCGGGCAGCCCGAAACCCCGTTTCACGACATCGACCATTACCTCGCCATCCCTCGGGTTGGCGGCCTCACGCTCAGCCCGGATGGCAAGCGCCTGGTCACCACTGTGACGACGCTGAACGCCCAGGGAACTGAGTTCGCCACCGCACTCTGGGAACTCGACCCCAGTGGCCGGAAACACGCCCGCCGCATTACCCGCAGCTCCAAGGGCGAAGCAGGTGCGGTCTTTGCTGCCAACGGCGACCTCTACTTCACATCGGCGCGCCCTGATCCGGAGAGCCCTGACGCCGACCCCGTCAATGCACTGTGGCTGCTGCCCGCCGACGGGGGAGAGGCGCGTGTGGTGCACTCACGTGCAGGCGGCATCGCTTCAGTGATGGCCGCCAAGAATGCGGACGTCACCTTCGTCAACGCCGAGGTCCTGGCCGGATCTGCCGACGAAGCGAACGACGAGGAACGCCGCAAGGCACGCAAGGACAACAAGGTCTCGGCCATCTTGCACAGCGGCTATCCGGTCCGGTACTGGGATGCCGACCTTGGCCCGGCCGAGCCGCGGCTCTTCGCCGTGGAGCAAGGTGCGGAAGAAGAGCCCGGCAAACCCTCCACAGTGGATGCATCAGCGCCGCTCCAACTCCGGAACCTGACGGCCGGCGTCGGGAGTTCGCTGCGCGAAGCCAAAACAGTGGTGAGCCCGGACGGCAAGACCATCTACACCAGCATGACCAAGGCGCTGGCGAAGGCTGACAGTCGTGAGGTGCTCGCCGCCGTCGACGTCGCCACCGGGACCGTTAAGGTGCTGCTCGACCACGAAGGCATGAGCTACTTCCCCGGACCGGTCAGTCCTGACAATCGGACCCTGGTAGTCCAGAGCGAGAGCGACACGACGCCCACGCAGGCTCCCCACGTGAAATTGCACCTGGTGGACGTCAGCGGCGGCGAGACCGCGGATCTTGAGCCACTCGCGCACCAGTGGGACCGTTGGGCTACGCCCCTCGCATGGCTCCCGGACGGCACTGCGGTCCTGGTAGCAGCGGACGACGACGGCGCGGGGCCGCTTTTCCGGATCGACGTCGCGGACGGTGCTGTCACCCGGGTGACGCCGGATGCTGCCGCCTATGCCGACGTCGTGGTTTCTCCGGACGGGACCACGGCGTATGCGCTTCGAAGCTCGTACGAATTCCCTGCAGAAGCCGTTCGGATCAACCTCGCCACCGGCGAAGTGGTCCGGTTGCAGGCGCCGGCGGAGCGACCCCTCTACAGGGGTCGCCTTGAACGCGTGGAAACGACGGCCGAAGATGGCTCGCGCGTACCGGCGTACTTGGCGCTCCCGGAAGGTGCCTCTGCGGGCAATCCGGCACCGCTGTTGCTTTGGATCCACGGAGGACCGCTGAACTCCTGGAATGCCTGGACATGGCGCTGGAACCCGTGGTTGCTCGTGGCCAAGGGCTACGCCGTTCTCCTGCCTGATCCTGCCCTCTCCACCGGGTACGGGCAGGAATTCATCCAGCGCGGTTGGGGCGAATGGGGAAAGAAGCCCTTCACCGACCTCATGACCATCACGGACGCAGTGGTTGCCCGGCCGGACATCGACGAATCGCGGACCGCGGCCATGGGTGGATCCTTCGGCGGCTATATGGCCAACTGGGTTGCCGGGCAAACTGACCGCTTCAAGGCGATCGTCACCCACGCAAGCCTCTGGGCGCTGGACCAGTTCGGCCCCACCACCGACGCGGCGCAGTACTGGCTCAAGGAAATGACCGTGGAAATGGCGATGGAGAACTCGCCGCACCTGAACGTGGGCAACATCAAGACGCCTATGCTCGTCATCCACGGAGACAAGGACTACCGCGTACCCATCGGCGAAGGACTGCGCCTCTGGTATGAACTCCTGTCCTCATCGCAGCTGCCCGCCGACGACAACGGCCAGAGCCCGCACCGCTTCCTGTACTTCCCGGACGAGAACCACTGGGTCCTGCAGCCGCAGCACGCGAAGGTTTGGTACGGCGTAGTGGAACACTTCCTGGCAAAGCAGGTGCTGGGCGAGGAAGTTGCTTTGCCGGAGGAGCTGGGGTTGTAGTCCGTTGCTTAGTCCGGCGCTGGTCCTGGGTCATTTGCCGCGTGCTCGCTCGTTCCTCGCTTAGACGCACGCTATGCAAAAGTCTCAGGTCCAGCGCCTCGCGGGTGGGACTCGCTCACGTCCGGGTGTAAGTAACGGGGCGCCTGGCAGCTGTGTGCCTCGCTAGGATGGGGGAGTGAATTCGACCTTTAGCCTTCGCCCTGCCCGCACCAGTGATGTGGCGGCCATCAAGAGGCTTGTGGCGCCCCTGGCCGAGGAACGGATTCTCATGGCCAAGGAGACGGTGGCGTACTACGAGAGCCTCCAGGAATTCCGGATCGCCGAGTCTGATGAGGGTGAAGTCATTGGCTGTGGGGCCCTCCATGTGATGTGGGAGGACCTTGCAGAGATCCGCACCCTTGCCGCGGCTGACTCCTGGCGTGGGCGGGGTGTGGGTCACGTCTTGGTGGAGAACCTGCTGGAGGAAGCCCGGGCCCTTGGCGTGAGCCGCGTGTTTTGCCTGACTTTTGAGGTGGACTTCTTCAAGCGCCACGGGTTCGAAGTCATGGCGGACCAGTCTGCGGTGGATCCTCAGGTGTACTCCGAGCTGCTGCGCTCGCATGACGAAGGCGTGGCGGAGTTCCTGGATCTTGCTCGCGTGAAGCCCAATACTCTGGGCAACACCCGCATGATCAAGCAGCTTTAGCGCCCTCGGATAGCACTCTCGCGCTCCTGATGCTGCGCCCACACGGCGGGTCGATCAACCCTGCCCGATTATGAGTGATTTATTAGCTCTTCTCTTATATCCAGTTGATGGATAAACTGGTCTAGGCTTGCTGGGGAAGCTTCCACCACATCGGTCAATTGAGAGAAGATCATGCAGTCCCACGCGTCCTTTTCAGATGTTTCAGAACTCCAACTCAGCGTGCGCGGTCCCGTGTTCACGCCTGCCGATCCGGGCTTTGCTCCCGAAGTAGCGGCCTTCAACCTCTCTACACAACATCAACCTGATCTGGCCTGCGGCGCCCTCGATGCAGAGGACGTTTCCACGGCTATTCGCTGGGCGGCAGAGCGGGGAATGCCCGTCGCCGTCCAATCCACCGGACATGGTGCCACCAACGCCATTGAAGGCGGCCTGCTCATCAGCACCCGACGAATGCTGGAACTCAGCATCGATCCCATCGAGAAGACGGCCCGTGTCGGTGCGGGCGTCCGCTGGAAGGCCGTGGTGGATCTCGCCGCTACCTTCGGCTTGATGGGGCTCTGCGGTTCCACCACCGACGTCGGAGTGGTGGGCTACACCTTGGGCGGCGGCCTGCCCATCCTGGGGCGCAAATACGGCTTCGCTTCAGACCACGTGATTGCTTTCGAGCTCGTCACCGCCGACGGCACGCAGCGCCGGGTGACCAAGGACGAGAACTCGGAGCTGTTCTACCTCCTCCGGGGCGGCAAGGGGAACCTGGGCATCGTCACTGCCATGGAATTCCACCTCTTCCCGGGATCGGACCTCTTTGCCGGCGGGCTGTATTACGACGGCGAGCATGCCGCTGCGGTCCTCGAGCAGTTCAGCGATTGGGTGACCTCGCTCCCCCAGGAGGCATCGGCGTCGTTGGCTTTCCTGCGGTTGCCGGACATGGACATCGTTCCCGAGCCGCTGCGCGGTAAGTTCGTCGTTCATCTTCGTTACGCCTACCAGGGTGACGCGGCGGTGGCCTCGCAGTTGCTGGAGCCGATGCGCCAGAGTGCGCCTTTCATGATGGACGGGACCGGTCCATTGGATGCCACACAGTTCGACATGATCCATCAGGACCCGGACCAGCCCGTGCCCGTGCGCGAGCGGGGCTTCCTGTTGGACCGTTTGGACAGTGGAGCAAAAGAGGCCATCCTGCGGCACTTCGGCCCCGGCGTCGAAAGTCCCGTGTTGATGGCTGAGCTGCGGCTGCTCGGCGGCGCCTTGGCCAAGAGCGCCGAAGGCGAGGACACCGTTGGCGCCCGCGATGCCGCGTTCAGCTTCTTCATGGCAGGCATGGCGGTCCCGCCGCTGGCGGAGCTGCTTCCGGTAGTGTTCGACGCCGTTCGTGAGGACCTGCGCGACGCCTCCAATGGCGGGACTTTCGTGAACCTGCACGGCCACTTTGTTGACGCTGAGGACCGGGAGCGGGCCTGGGGCCCGACAGTCCGCGAACGGCTGAGGAAGGCCAAAGCGGAGCTTGATCCGAAGAACATGTTCAGTTTCGGGCACGTTGTGGGGCTTCCGGTCATTGATCAGACCGTGCTGCTCGAGGACGTCGTCACCGCCGGCGGCGACGCCGTCCTGAACAGCTGAAGGGGATGCGGACAATGGACCATAGGGTCACGTTCCCGGATTTCTCCGCTTTTCAGATCGACATTCCCCACGGGTCATGGCCGCACGAAGCCTCATGGCAGGACGCGGGGCACTCGAACCCGGATCTGTACTCGGCCTTCTGGCCGGAGTACCGGGCCCGGAATGAGTCCGAGGTGGTGACAACACAAGCCGCCGAGGATTAGCGGATCCGAAAGGGACAGTCATTGGGGGCTGTCCCTTCCGCTTTTAAGCAGTGGGCACCGTTCTTAGGCGCCGGCACAGCTATTTATGCACAGGCAAGGCCGCTAGGCCTACCGTGGCCCCAGCCGCCGGTAGTAGGGTCGGAGCACCAGCCACAGCACGCCCAGGAGCATCACATGAAAAAGCTCATCAATGATCCACGCGCCGTGGTGGACGAGTCCGTTGAAGGTTTCGGCATGGCCCATGCCGACATCGTGGACGTCCATCCCGAGCCCAAATACGTCATCCGGAAAGGTGCTCCTGTAGCGGGCAAAGTCGCCCTGATTTCCGGCGGAGGCAGCGGCCACGAGCCACTGCATGCGGGCTTCGTGGGCCTCGGCATGCTGGACGCGGCAGTCCCCGGCGCAGTCTTCACCTCGCCTACACCCGACCAAATCATCCCCGCGACCGTGGCGGTGGACTCAGGCGCCGGCGTCGTCCATATCGTGAAAAACTACACTGGCGATGTCCTGAACTTCGAAACCGCCGCCGAAATGGCTCAAGCCGAAGGCGTTCACGTACGTTCGGTGCTGGTGAACGACGACGTCGCGGTGGAGGATTCGCTGTACACGGCTGGCCGGCGCGGAGTTGGCGGAACTGTCCTTGTGGAAAAGATCGCAGGTGCATCCGCCCAGCGTGGCGACGATCTTGACGCGGTCACGGCCATCGCCGAGCGCGTGGTGGCCAATGTGCGGACCATGGGTGTGGCCCTGTCCGGCTGCACGGTTCCGCACGCCGGGACGCCGAGCTTTGAGCTCGCGGAAGATGAGATCGAGATTGGCATCGGCATCCACGGTGAGCCTGGCCGGCACAAGATCGCAATGGAAAACGCTGACGCCATCACGGACCGCCTCTTGGAGCCTGTCCTTGAGGACCTTGCCCTCGCATCCGGGGACAAGGTGCTGCTGTTCGTCAACGGCATGGGCGGGACCCCTCAAAGCGAGCTGTACATCGTGTACCGGCGGGCGGCCCAGGTCCTCGCCGAGCGTGGCGTCACCGTGGAGCGCTCCCTGGTGGGGAACTACGTGACGTCCCTGGAGATGCAGGGATGCTCAGTGTCGGTGCTGCGCCTCGATGAGGAGATGACCAGGCTCTGGGACGCTCCCGTCCACACGGCTGCCCTGCGGTGGGGAGCGTGAGCATGGGGTTGGATGTTGATTGGGCTGTTGATTGGCTGAAGCTCTCCGCAAAAGCAATGGCCGAGCACCGGGTGGAACTGATTGAGTTGGACCGTGCCATTGGCGACTCGGACCACGGCGAGAACATGGACCGAGGTTTTCAAGCCGTGCTGCAGAAGCTCGATGAGACCCCGCCTGAAACTCCGGGAGCAGCATTGAAAGCTGCGGCGATGGCGCTCATGTCCAAGGTGGGTGGGGCTGCGGGACCGCTCTACGGCACAGCGTATCTGCGGGCCGCTACCTCTTTGGGGGACATCAGCGATATTGATGCAGAGGCGCTGGCTTCGGCCCTCGCAGCCGCCCGGGATGGGGTGGTGGCCAGAGGTAAAGCCGAGCTCGGGGATAAGACGATGATCGACGCTTGGACGCCGGCGGTTGAAGCGGCCCAAATGGCCGCAACGGGCGGCTCTGACCCCGTTGGCGTGTTGGAAGCGGCCGCGGAAGCTGCCGAAACAGGGGCCATGGCCACGGATCCGTTGGTGGCACGCAAAGGCCGGGCCAGCTATCTGGGGGAGCGCAGCGCAGGGCATCGCGACCCTGGCGCCGCTTCAACCGCTCTGCTCCTTCGCGCGGCCGCAGCTGCAGCTGCAGGCTCCACCGGTGACACGGGAACCGACGCCGTATGACAGTGGGGATAGTGGTTGTATCGCACAGCAGCAAGATCGCTGAGGGAGCGGTGGAACTTGCCGCGCAGATGGCTCCCGACGTCGAACTGGTTGCCGCCGGAGGAACCGACGACCAGCGCATCGGAACCAGCCTTGAGAAGGTGCTTGCCGCCGTCGAACAGTCCCTGGTGGATTCCGGCGGCGATGGCGTGGTAGTGCTGACCGATCTGGGTTCGGCCGTGATGACAGCGGAGTCGGCGGTGGAGTTCGCCAGCGATCCGGACGCTGTGCTCCTTGCTGATGCGCCGCTGGTTGAGGGGCTCGTGGCCGCAGCCGTCGCCGCGCAAGGAGGTGCCGGCGTCGAGGATGTTCGCAGAGCGGCAGAGGCTGTGGCTTTTGGCAACATGCCCGCAGGCGTGGGGGGTCCCGAGATCCCCGACGCCAAGGATGAACCAGACGCAAGCGGCGACTTCCAGGTCATCAACCCCCTCGGAATGCATGCACGGCCTGCCGCGAAAATCGCCGGAGGCCTGTCCGGGCTGGACGCGGAGGTGACGGTCAACGGCGTCGACGGGATGTCCATCATGGCGCTGATGGCGCTCGCTGCGGGTAAGGGTTCCACCCTGCGGGTCGAAGCCCGCGGCAAGGATTCGTTGAAGGCGGTTGAATACGTGGGGCGGCTTGTGGAGGAAGGGTTCGGGGAGCTCTAGTTCAGGGAGATTTTCTCTCAAATATTGCTAAGTACACTGATTAGTGATGTTGTAGAGGTACAGGTTCACTACAAGGAAGAGGTGCGACACATGGGTGCTGACGACAAGATGGAGAACGCTGGCGAGAAGCTCGGTGGCAAGGCTAAGGAAGCCGCCGGAAAGCTGACGGACAACGAGCGACTGGAAGCCGAAGGCAAGGGCGACCAGACGAAGGCCGACCTCAAGGGCGCCGGCGAGAAGCTTAAAGACGCTTTCAAGAAGGACTAAGAATCCAGGCAGGGCCGCTGCAATTGCAGCGGCCCTGCCTTGTTTTGACCCTTGTGAGGCGTCGCTCGGCGGCGCGCTATCTGATGGAGGAACTTCGTTGAACATACTGGTGAAAATTTTCGGCCTGGCAATTGGCCTCGGCGCCGGCGCGCTCGCAAACAAGACGCTGGAGGGCCTCTGGGAGAAGAAGACCGGCAAGCCTGCCCCCAAGGACAGCACGGACCTCAATGACTCACTCCCCGGTGTGCTGGTCTTCGCGGTTGTCTCGGCTGCCGTCGCAGCAGTAGTTCACGTTCTCACCCAGCGGGGCACCAAGAGCGCCCTGGCCCGCATGAAGAAGACGGCTGACGAGGTTTAACAGATGGCTATAGCTAAATTCCCGAGTGTCGTCATCGATTGTCCCGATGCTGCCGTACTGGCCGCCTTCTACGGCGAGCTTTTTGGGTGGGAAATCGAGGACAAGGGCGACTGGTTCGACATCCGACCCAGCGACGGCAGCAACTGCATCTCCTTCCAGCAAGTGGAGGTGTACCAAGCGCCAAAATGGCCCGGACAGACCATCCCGCAGCAAATGCACCTCGACATGGTGGTGGAGGACCTGGACAAGGGCGAGGAAGTTGCACTTTCCTTGGGAGCGACCAAGGCCGACCATCAGCCTGGAGAGACGTTCAGGGTGTTCCTTGATCCGGCGGGGCACCCGTTCTGCCTCTGCCTGAGCTAAGGTCTCCCGGGGTTTAGGTCTCCGGTGTCTTAGCCCTGCCGCGCGGCCCACTCGTCAACGCGGCGATTGCTCTCATCCTCGGACAAGTCCTCGACGCGCGTCATGATGGACCAGCGAACGCCGAACGGATCACGGATGCTGGCGTAGCGGTCACCTGAGACGAAGGTGGACAGCGGCTCACGTATGGTGGCTCCTGCTTGCTCTGTTTTCCTGACGAGTCCGTCTGCGTCCTGGCAATAGAGGCCGAGGGAATAGCAGTCGTCTTCCCCGCTCGGCGCCGGGACCAAGTGGAATTCCGGGTTGGGCTCGCCCAGTTGGAGGTGGCCGTTGCCGAAATCGAGTTCGGCGTGGACCACGATCCCTCCCATTTCGGTTTCGCCTACAACCCGGGCTCCAAACACGTCACGGTAGAACGCGATGGCTTCCTTGGCGTTGGGCACCGCAAGGAACGGCGTGAGGCTGGTCAGACCGTTCGGGATGCCATGGGTGGTGTATTCGCCATGGGCTGCCGTGGTGGACTCTGTGCTTGTAGTATCTGTCATGGTTATGACGCTACGGGCCTTCTGCCAGCTAGCGCTTGGAGATTTGCGACAGCTTTGATGCGCTTGGGAAAGGTCCAATGGAGGATTCGTTCAAGGGCATCCTCTATCCGGCAAGACTGCCCACCTTCCATCGCTTCCCGGTCCCGGCTTCCGTAGCTGACCTGGTGCAATGGTTCTGGATTCCGGAGTGGAACATCGAGCCCGGCCGGTCATCCCGGCAGCACGTCATCGCCTACCCCACGTCCAATCTGGTGGTGCAAGGCGACGTCGTCGAATTCTCCGGGCCCACTACCCGGGCGGCTTACCGCGACCTGACTGGCCAAGGTTGGGCTGTTGGCGCACTTCTCCGCCCGGCAGCGGTGCCGCTGTTCACCGACAATCCGGGAGCTCTCCGCGATCAGGAAATCGTTCTGGCGCTGGCGGACCTCCACGGGGCCGTGTCGGCAGCCATGACCCCGCCTTCCGGTGACACGCACGACGGCGGCGCTCGCCGCGGGGGGGGCCGTGGAAGCCTTTGTTGCGTGGCTGGTTTCCTTGGATTTTGTTGCTTCAGAGGAGGCCATGCTCGCGAACCGCATGATGGAGGTGATTGCTTCCGAGCCGGACGTGCTCCTGCTTGAGGACGTGGCTGCTTCCCTGGCGGTCTCACCCAGAACACTGCAAAGAATCGCCGGAAAGTACGTCGGGCTGAGCCCTTCAGCCCTGATCCGGCGTCGAAGATTGCAGGATGCCGCCGAGCGTACCCGGTCCGACCCAACGGCGGACCTTGCCGCGATCGCCGCCGAACTTGGCTACGCCGACCATGCGCACCTGACGAACGACTTCCGGAAGTACCTGGGGTTCACGCCGAGTTCCTACCGGAAATCGGTTGAGGAGAAGCGGGGCTAGCCTCGACGAGAAGCTGGTCCGCTCAGTTCGCTGGTGTGTTCAGACTGAAATATTCGCACTGCCATTGCTGGGTCCTTATGGCCTGCCGGTTGGTCACTTCCGACCATGGCGGATAAACCCGGAAGCCGCGCTTTCCACCGACGCCTTTCACCGAGACGATCCCGTGCTGGATCAGCGCCGACGTGGGAAAGGCGAAATGGCCCATGTTGCCTCCTTCCCGTACTGTCACCACCAATCGCCCGATGCCGTCTTCTACGGGGAAGGGTTCTGTGGATCCGTCTTGGGCGCGGCGCCACACCGCAACGAAGAGGCCCACTTTCGTTGGGGTGAGCTTGCCAACGCGGAACCGGATCCGTTCCGGCCCGAGGCTGGCGACGGCGGCGCCATACTCCTGATTGTCGGCCTCCGGCACTGGCAAGGAGTCCCACGAGACGGACTGACCCAGAGCCTTCAACGCTTCGGACACGTCGGGGTGGACATCATGATCAGGCACGCTCCCATCTTAGGACGCGGCCCTAGCCCTACCGCTGTCGCAGACCCTCTTCATCCAGCGTCAGGGCCGCAGAAATCACCCGCCCGCACTGCTCGCCATAGGGGTAGTCGCCCGTAGGCGTGAAGGTCAGTGTGCGGAGCGGCAACGCAATTCCAGCGGGGGAAGTGCCGGTCACGGTCGCCTGGAGGGGGCTTTCACTGAGGGCGGGCAGCTCAAGAAAACCCTGAAGAGTCCCGTCGGGCGACGACGTCGCTGAGCACACGCCATCCGGAGTGCAGCCTTGGTCCACGGCTGTCGCCCCTGGGTTCAGCATGAGGTCTTTTTCCGTGCAGATTCCGTCCTGGCAGGCCTTCAACCGTAACGATGCAACGTCGTCCGCATAGTCGGCGGCGACGGACAGGGAAACACCGGCTACGTGCCCGATCGCCGGGCAGGCCACAGGTTCGGCGAAGCAACCGGGAAGCAGTGCTGCGGTTCCGGCAAGGGTCAAAGCCAATCCGATTCTGCCCATGCTTCAGAGTAGGACGGGGCGCAGCAACTGTCTCCAGCGTCTGCCAAAGAGGCAGCTGCATCGTTACTCGTCGCCCAGTCCCGTGGCCGAACTGATACCGCAGCGGACGAACGCTATGCCGGAAGCCGCAGACCGCCGTCGTGCATTTCCGCCAAACCGTCCACCAACAGGCCCGCAAGTGCCCGCTCCAGCTGCTCGGGCGCCGAGTTGAGCCGGTGCAGTGCGGCGAGTGGGATTCCGACGCCGGACGGCGCGAACCCCAGGTCTGCCGGCGCTTGCTCGAACATCTCCCGGGGTACGGGCGTGACAGCTTCACGGAGGACGGCCATCACGGCGCCGCGTACTTGGCGGTCCGTGCCGCGCCAGGACTGACCCTTCGGGACGTACGACGGCGGCGGCTCACCGGCCGCGAGCCAGGCGCAACTGGAGCGAACAGGACAGTCAGCGCACTTGGGGCTGCGGGCGGTGCAGACCATGGCGCCGAGTTCCATGACGGACGCGTTCCACCGCACGGATAACTCCCGGTCATCGGGCAGGAGGGCGTCAGCCAGCCGCATCTCCCCGGCGGTCAAGGCAGGAGCGGGGAGCGCACTTCCGGAGATAAGCCGCGCGTGGACGCGCCGGATGTTGGTGTCCACTACGGTTTCGCGGCGGCCGAAAGCAAAGGAGGCGACGGCGGCGGCGGTGTAACTGCCGACGCCCGGCAGCCCCAGCAGTTCGGTATACGTGTCAGGAACGTTGCCGCCATGCTGCTCGCGGATGGCGACGGCCGCCGCGTGCAGTCGCAAGGCGCGGCGTGGATATCCGAGGCGGCCCCAATGACGGACGCCAGCGCCAGATGGCTCGTCGGCAAGGTGGGCGGGTGTGGGCCAGCGTTCCATCCAGTCCAGCCACACGGGAAGCACCCGCACAACGGGTGTCTGTTGGAGCATCACTTCGCTGACCAGGATGCCCCATGGGCTGCAATCGGGCTCGCGCCACGGAAGGTCGCGGGCGGTCTCGGCGAACCACTGATCAAGGGCTTGGTGGAGGCCTGCCAGCTGGCCTGAATCGGGAAGTGTCATGCTGCCATCCACTGTAGTGGAATCCCGGGGCCGCCACCCTTGGCCGTGCTCATGGCCGACGTCACACAGGCCGGGATTGGACCCCTGCGGCGTGGAGGTTAGGTGCCCACGCGACCGCGAGCCTAGCCTAGAACCATGGCCAACAAGGGTAAGCAGCAGTCGACCGCGCGCACATCAGCGCCGGCGAAGGGTGCTGCCCGTGGCTCATCCCGCGCCGGTACGCCGGGCAAAAGTGCCCCGGCGAATAGGCGCCGACCGAGCCCTGCCGTGTATCGCCGTCGTCGGCAGGTGGTTTTTGGCGCCCTGCTGCTGGTTATCGCACTGATCGTTGGCGGAGTCGTGGCGCTCACGGGTGCGCTCGCCGGGAACCCTGAACCGCAGGCAGTCAGCACGCCGGACGTATTAACGGCGCCGACGCAGGGGACTGTGCCGACAGGATCAGCGGCGCCTTCGCCTTCGGCCTCGCCAACGCCTGTCTGCGATTTCAACCTGATGACCGTTGCCGCCAAGACCGACAAGCCCGCTTACGGCCCGGAGGAAAAGCCGCTGCTGACCATGACCATCACCAACGGCGGCACCGCCCCGTGCGAGGTCAACGTGGGCACCTCCCAAATGGAGTACCTGCTGATGAGCGGATCGGACCGGATCTTCTCGTCAAAGGACTGTCAGACGGGCGGCGAAGACCTTATCAAGACCATCCAACCCGGCAAGAGCGAGACCGCAAACTTCCCGTGGCAACGCAACCGCACGCTTGAAGGCTGTGCCGCGATCACCGCCAAGCCGGGCGCTGGAGGGGCCTACTACACGTTTGAAGCGCGCCTTGGGAACAAATCCAGTGCCAAAGTTGCCTTCCAGCTGAACTAAGCCTTGTCGGGTCTCCGGCCGGTGCCGCGGATGTTAGCAACTACGCGGCGACCTTGCAGAAGCAGACGTTTGATCTGGTAGAAAAGCTCCGGCGACATTGCAACCAGTCCCTGCTTCACGGTTCTCTCCGCTGTGGTTTTCAGGCGGTTGATGACTGGCGGGGTGCCCTGGCTCTCAATGATCTGGACGTGGGTGGCGAATTCCCATTTGTAGGTCTCGGCGCCCTGCAGGAAATCGAAACTCTTGTGGCCAACATCAAAGCTGTGCTTCATCACGCGCAAAAGCATCTCTTTGCCGATTCCGTGCTTTGCGAAGGCCGGGCTGTAGGCGGGAATGAGTGCTAAGTATTCGTCCTCCCAGATAAAGCCGGCATGAAATGCGACGTATTCATCAGCCACTTTCAGCGTGGACAGGATCAGGCGGCGGTCCTCAAAGAGCCGCCGGAGCATGGCCACGGACGCGGCACTTTCCAGTGTCTCGTGTCCGCCCCTGTACTGCTGAATCTTCCATTCGATGCAGGTATTGAAAGCTGCGGCATCCGTATTATCAAAAACGAACTCAGGCTCACCAAACTGCTCGGTCAGCTTCCTGAGCCGCTGCCGTTGGGTTCTCAGTAAGCTTTTGCTCCGTTTGCGGATGAGGGCCAAGTACGCGTCCCACGTTTCGAATTTTCCCCACATGACCAGCGGAGCCGGGTCCAAGGGGGTCGCGGGAACCACTGAGGTGGGATCCTCATCCGGCAGTTCGATAACAGAGGTCACCATTTTGGGAAGGTAGCGCAGTGTTCCGGACGGTGGAACGGTGTCTTCGCCGCCGGGGGACGGGCTTCACGTAGTCGTAGAAGGGCCCGCTGTGGACCGCCCTTTTCCCATTGATCTCGGCAAGCCGGACGTGCGCTTTGCTTCCCTGGACCCCGTACGTTTTTAACTCAACGGTTTTCGCCCGATAAAAATCATGCGCAAGTGCAGTGAGGAAGGCGTCGGAAGCGTAGAAGTCCATACTGGTTTACCCCTGAAACCGCCCCGGAGGGCGTGATCTTTAAGCCCGACAAAACGCTGCGGGCAGAACTGATTTCTGGGGAAGGAACAAAAGCATCGGCTGAGTCCGACCCGACCTATTCTAGGACGGTTTAGAGGAAGCGGTCCAGGAGGCTCGCCTCGGCCATGCGGCTCAAGCCCTCGCGGACTGTGCGGGCGCGTTGATCGCCGATGCCGTCCACGGTCATGAGGTCGTCGATCGTTGCTGCCATGAGGTTTTGGAGCCCGCCGAAGTAGTCCACCAAACGGTCTGCTACGGCCTTCGGCACGGACTTCAAGCCGGACAGTAGCCTGTAGCCCCGCGGCTGCACAACGGCGTCCAGCTGCTCCACACCACCGGCGAAGCCGATGATGTGGGCAATCCGGCTGAGGTCGATCAGTTCGGTGGGGCCCAGATTGAGGAGGGCCTGGACGGCTTCCTCAATTTCCTCGGGCGTAGCGTTGGGATCGGAGTAGTCCCGGATGATGACATCGCTGCCCGGGCCGCGACCCACGGTGAGTTCTTCAACCTGGAGGGACAGCAGGCGGCCGTCTTCACCCAGTTCCAGGACGTACTGGGCGATTTCCTCGGAGATGCGGCGGACCATTTCCTGGCGCTGCAGCGTGACCGCGACGTCCCGAACGGTAACCAGTGCCTCGATTTCCAGGGCAGAAAGAGAGCTGGTGACCTGGTCCAAGCGGGCGCTGTACCGCTCCAGGGTTGCGAGGGCCTGGTTGGCGCGGGCGAGGACCTTTTCGGAGCCCTCCAGGACGTGGCGCAGGCCGTTCACGTAGAGCGCGATGATTTGCATGGACTGGCTGACGGAAATGACGGGAACGCCGGTCTGGATCGCGACGCGCTCGGCGGTGCGGTGCCTGGTGCCGGATTCCTGGGTTTCAATGCTTGAATCGGGGACCAGCTGGACGGCTGCCCGGACAATGTTGCTGGCGTCCTTGTCGCAAATGATGGCACCATCCATCTTGGCCAACTCACGGAGGCGTGTTGGGGAGAAGTCGATGCCGATGTCGAATCCGCCCGAACAGATGGAATCGATGGTGCGATCGTAGCCCAGCACAATCAAGGCGCCTGTGCGTCCACGGAGGATGCGTTCCAGGCCATCACGCAATGGAGTTCCGGGTGCGACTCTGGCCAAGGTCGCCTTGAGCGACTCTTCCGGACTCCGGGCCATAGGGTTTCCCTTCGAAGGTGCAAGCCACGGCTCACAGACAAGCTGAATCGGGCGTCAGTGCGCTCTCCGAAAAATGCCCACATGACGACAAGCACAATGATAGGGCTTCCGGGCACCGTTAACCGCACCAGCAAGCCCCAAAGTGGGTCATTTCGTTATGTTCGGCGCTGCCTGGAAAGTGGTTCTGAGTGACAGCTGTCGCGGACCGGTTTGATCACCGAATCTTTCTCGTCGGCTGTGGATAGGCGATTGGGAGCGGCAGTGTTCGCACTATATGATTGAAGAGCAGGGGGTCGTGATTCAATTGCCGAACCATTGGGGAGCACATGTTTGAGACACCTGCGGCCAATCTATCCAACACCGCACTTTTGGAATACGCCGAGCGCGTTGGCCGCCACCACGGCATCTACGACGACAAAGGCCGAGCTGATTTGCATCGTTTTGTCGAAGCTCTGGGCGGTCAGATTGGTTATGCGACAAATTCGGAGTCGCTTCACGTGCGTTCGATTGGGGATTTCACGGTTTATTTGCCCCACTCGACCTCGGCCCGCCGAGACAGATTTACACTCGCGCACGAACTCGGCCACTACTTCTTGCACTACCTCTACCCGCACGTAGAGGGTGAGCGGGGGTTCGAACGCGGAAGCAGAAACCGCGCTGAGACAGAGGCGAACGTATTTGCATCCGCTCTGCTAATGCCAAGGGATGAATTCGTTGCGGCCCACCGGCGTTTCGACGGGGACGTGTGGAAACTAGCCGTTAATTTTGACGTCTCACCAGACGCCGCGACGGTTCGTGCCAAAGTCTTGGGTCTGTAGGGGTGACGGCGGGCCCGCAGGGTCGTTCCCTGCTTTTTCTTTCATGCGATCTGACAGGCTCAACACAATTTAAGCAGCAGTCCACCCAGTCTGCCCCGTGGCAAAAGACCTTCCTCCAGTTCTATCGGGAGTTTCCGCAGGAGGTCGCAAGCGCCCAGGTCCGAACTTCCTCGCAAGACCTCGTCTTCAAGCTCTGGAAGGCTGTGGGCGACGAACTGATCTTCACGTGTGAAGTAGCTCATGAGCGGGACGTGTATCGCGCCGTTCGCACCTGGATAGATGCTATGCAGGGCTATCAACGCGACAGCTTGGACGACACATCGCTAGGAACAAAAGGTGGAGCCTTTATTGCCACCTTTCCCGGGCCCGATAGCGAATCTAGCATCCCCCGTGACCCTACAGCGGAAACGTCCGGCCAAGATGTTGTAGAGCTCAATCGTGAGGCGCTTCGGACTCGCGATGATGTTTCCGAGGCGTCGGCTGACAAGTACTTGTTCGATTACTTTGGCCCGAGCATTGATACGGGCTTCAGAGTTCTTAGCAAGTGCTCCGACCGCTACTTCACATTGTCGGTGGAAGTCGCATTCGCAATGGCGTGCATAAGTCTTACTCCCAACCGAGACAGAGGGGACTTCGGGCTGGACGATGTGGATTTGCTAGGTGGTGTTGAGCTTAAGGGAGTTTGGGGCGGCCAGTCTTACCCGCTATTCGCGATCGACCTAAACCACGGTTCACCCATAACCGATGCTTTCAAGAAGTTCAGTATTGGTGGCAGTACTGTGCAAGATATTAACGCACTTTGTGAGGCCTGCTACGGCAGCGAAGGATGGCCGTTCAAGCTTTTCCTGCCGAATTCTGCCAATACACATTTCACCAGTGAGCCGGTCGACCCATTGGCTACGTATATTCCGTCCGAGCCCCGGCAGGGATCTGAAGAGTTCGCGGATGAGCTCGGTGATGATTCTCTGAATGAGAGCCCACCGCTGGGGTGATGGCGTGTTTGTGGCCTTCGCAGCTCTTGTGATAGCCAGACGCCCTCCGTGGTGGAAGATCGCCTAGTAATCCACCTGCCGCTTGAGCTTGTTCCCCAGCCACAGCATCGCCAGGCTCACCACGAGGAAGCCGACGGAAATGGCTACGGCAAACACCACCACGCCGCCCCAGCCACCAGCACGGGCGGGATCGATGAACCAATACGGGTACCAGTTGACGAATGCCCCGCGGATGAGGCTATAGACCAAGTAGCCGATGGGATAGAGCAGCCAGTACCAGATGTGCTTGGGACGGAGAGTGGCCCTGGGCGGTTGGAACAACCAGTCCGCCACCATCACCACGGGGATCAGGTAGTGGACCACGAAGTTGACCCAGGGGAGCAGGGAGCCGAGGTCCTCACCGGCCAGTAGTGCACCAAACACCAGCCCCACAACGGCCATGGCGATGGTGGCCGTGCCTCGGGTGACATCATCCATTTCACTGGGCCGCTTTCGTATCAGAACGCGATAGCCACTGATCAGCAGCACAAGGGCAGCGAAAATGTTGGACAGGTTGGTGAAGTAGCTGAAGAAGTTCCAGAGGTCATAGCCCATGCCCAGATGAACTGTCAGCTGAGTTCCCACTGCCACCAAGGTCAGAAGGCCAAAGAAAAAGCGTCCCCCGATAAGCACATTCCGTTTGGTCATGTCTCTCATCCTCGCCGAAACCGCAGCTCAGAAGGCTCCCGACACCCCGGCAGGATTACGTGATCAGCAGTTCAAGTGCCTCAGCCAAGTGGCCTACTTCGCGCACGGAGAAACCGTCCGGGATAACGCCGGCACCTGCCGGGCTTGCCGGAACAATAGCGTGCGTGAACCCGAGACGGTGAGCTTCCTGGATGCGCTGGTTAATCCCTGGCACGGGACGTACTTCGCCGGCCAGGCCCACCTCACCGAATGCAATGAGCCGTTGGGGGAGTGCTTTGCGGGACTTGGCCGACGCTACGGCCAGGGCAACAGCCAAGTCTGTGGCCGGTTCCGTGAGCTTCACGCCGCCCACGGTTGCCACATAGGAGTCGTCCTTGTGAAGCATGCAGCCGGCACGTTGCTGAAGTACTGCGAGCAACATGGCAACCCTGGAGCTTTCCAGCCCGCTGGTGGCACGGCGGGGCTGGGAATTGGCGCTCTCAGCCAGAAGGGACTGAACCTCCGCCAGCAGCGGCCTGCGACCCTCCATGGTCACCGTGATGCAGGTTCCGGAGACCGGCTCACGGGTCCGCGAAACGAACAGTCCGCTGGGATCGGCCAACCCCTCGATGCCGGCCTCATTGAGATCAAAGCATCCGACGTCGTCCGTGGCCCCGTAGCGGTTCTTTACAGCCCGGAGCAGCCGCAGACGTGAGTGGCGCTCGCCTTCGAACTGGCACACGACGTCCACCAGGTGTTCCAGCAAGCGCGGCCCTGCGATGGTGCCTTCCTTGGTCACGTGGCCCACCAGCAGCGTTGTCATGTTGCGTCGCTTTGCCGCAGAAATGATCGACGCCGCGACCTCGCGCACCTGGGAGACGCCGCCGGCGCTGCCCTCCACGTCCGCACTGCTCAGGGTTTGTACGGAGTCCACAATCAGCAGCTTGGGCTCAAGCTTCTCCACTTGGCCCAGCGCCTGCCCCAAGTCGGTTTCCGCGGAGAGATAAAGAGTATGGGCTACGGCGTCGATTCGCTCAGCGCGCAGCTTGACCTGCGCCGCGGATTCCTCACCCGTGATGTAGAGGACGTCCTGCCCCGTCCGGGCGAACTTCGCCGCGACGTCCAACAGCAGCGTGGACTTTCCGACGCCGGGTTCCCCCGCCAGCAGGATGACGGCACCGGGAACGAGCCCTCCGCCCAGGACGCGGTCGAGTTCGTCAACGCCAGTGGGCAGGAACGCCGCTGTGGTCCCATCCACCTCAGCGATACGGCGGGCAGGCTCCAAAACGGTAGCGGCCGCCGTCGTACGCGCTACCGTGGCGCCGTACTCCTCCACCGTTCCCCAGGCCTGGCACTCACCGCAGCGGCCCACCCACTTGATGGCGGTCCAGCCGCATTCGGCGCACTTGTAGGCGGGTGTTTTGGATGCTCGGGAGGTCTTGGAAGCCATGGGTTCAAGCGTAGTGGCGGGCACCGACAGGATTAGCCGCCGAGGCGGCACTTAATGACCGTGCTAGGCCGTGGCATCGTCATCAAATGCCATCTCGGCTAAGGCTACAACGCCGGGAGCACCGCCCGGGCCTCGTCCGGTTCCATCCCGCTCGCTTCCAGCAGGTCCACCATGAGCGGGCGGAAAAGCATGACTACGGTTTCGCCCTCGAGCCTCTGGACGTCCAGCATCTTGGGATGCAGGCGGGCTGCGATATCTGAAAGATCATTCCGGGCACGGCGGAGATGCACACGGCGGGTACCCTCACTTTGCTCGGACAAGCCGATGTTCATCTCATCAATCGCGGCCGCAGTTTCCTGAAGGACATCGGAGATGCTGTCGATCGCTTCATCGGACAACGCTGCATGGTTGATTGCGCTGGTGAGGCGCCGCGCAAACACCCGGCTGTTACGGAGCGCGAGGTCAATGTACTCCAGCGAATGCTCCAAGCCGGCGAGTTCGTCGCGATGCCTGCGGTGGGCCGGAGCCAGGGTGGCAACTTCACCGGAAGCGCGCAAAGTCTGCCGCATCCGGTCCACCAATGGCTGGCAGTTCCGGCCGCGGATCAGGGCGTGCCACGCAGTAGTGGAGTCGCTCTCGATCATCGCCTTGGCGCACTCACGGAGCACCTCCGCGAGCTCATGAAGAATTTTCTGGACGTCCTTCCGGGGCTCCCGTCGCGGATCTTTGGGCACCAGGATGGTCACCAGCAACGCGAACACTCCACCGATCACAGCGTCGAGGCTTCGCGTAAACGGCCCGCCGGCCGGCGCCGGCAGCAGGACCACCAGCAACGACTGCAGTCCCAGCTGGGTGGTGAAGATCGTGCCGCTGTCCAGGAACCTGGCCAGCAGGATGGAGAAAAGAAGCACGACGGCGGCCTGCCAGATCCCGGCGCCCAGCCAGTGAAGCAACAGGTCACCAACCACGATGCCCAGCGTGCAGCCAAGGCCTACCTCGATCACGCGACGCAGCCGCGGATCGCGGGAGAATCCAAGGGCAATCAACGACGAGGTCGCCGCGAACAGGGGTCCTTGGTGGCCCAGTACGTACTCGGCGAAAGCGTAGGCACCGACGGCGCACACCGTCATCTGAATGGCCGGAGTCAGGGAATTGCGGCTGCGGACCAGGCCCGTCCGGACTCTGGCGCGCAGGAACCTCTTGCTTGCAGAAAATCCTTTCGCGGCAGCCATGCCTTCCAGTCTATTTGCCCAACCCCCCTCAACTAGCGCAAGCCGGGTGCTGCTCAAGGTGGCACGCGCCACATAACCCAATGGTCCGCCGTCGTTCACCTTCCGTTCACCTTTCACCGCAGATCCCGTTACCTGCACTCCTTACCTTCAGTAAAGGAACAAAAAGGTCCACAGCTCGCGCACGCCGAAATCTCCGTTCGGCCCGCATCGAAGAATCCCTGGAAGGGGCACATCCAAGTGAAGGCAACTCACTTCGGCCGCAACGCGGCAATCGCGGTCATCGCAGCCGGCGCTCTCGCGCTCACTGCTTGCGGTTCAGACAACGCAACGGGCACCACTGGCGGCACCCAGTCGGCAGCCTCCGGCCCCAAGGTCACCGGCACCCTGACCGGCATTGGCGCTTCCTCCACCGGCGCAGCCATGGACGCCTGGAAGGCCGGCTTCTCCGCCGCGAACTCCGGCGCAACTGTTCAGTACTCCCCGGATGGTTCCGGCGCAGGCCGCAAGGCCATCATCGACGGCTCGGCACAGTTCGCCGGCTCCGACGCCTACCTGAAGGACGAAGAGCTCGAGAGCTCCAAGGCCAAGTGCGGCCCCGAAGGCGCCATCAACATCCCGGTGTACATCTCCCCGATCGCTGTTGCCTTCAACGTTCCCGGCGTCACGGACCTGAAGCTGGACGCCACCACCGTGGCCAAGATCTTCCGCGGCCAAATCGCCAACTGGAACGATCCCGCAATCGCCGCCCTCAACGAAGGCGTCACCCTGCCGGACCTCAAGGTCACCCCCGTGAACCGCTCCGATGACTCCGGCACCACCACCAACTTCACCGACTACCTCGCAGCTGCTGCACCCGAGGTTTGGACGGACAAGGCTGCCGGCATCTGGCCCGCAAGCCTCGCCGGCGAGAACGCCAAGGGCACCTCCGGCGTCGTCAAGACCGTCACCGACACCCCGGGTGCCGTGACCTACGCTGATGACTCCGCTGTCTCCGGCAAGCTGGGCACCGCCTCCATCAAGGTGGGCGAAGAGTTCGTCAAGATCTCGGCAGAAGCCGCTGCCAAGGCTGTCGAAGCAGGCAAGCCTGTTGAGGGTCGCGCCGCAAACGATGTCGCCATCAAGCTGGACCGTAAGACCACCGCATCGGGCGCCTACCCCGTAGTCCTCGTCTCGTACCACGTTGTCTGCAGCACCTACGAGACCAAGGAAGTTGCTGACCTGGTCAAGGGCTTCGAAAGCTACGTCGTTTCCGACGAGGGACAGAAGACCGCCGCTGACGCCGCGAAGTCCGCACCGCTCTCCAAGACGCTGCAGGACAAGGCCAAGTCCGCTATCGAAACCATCAAGGCCAAGGCCTAAGGTTTCCCGGCGGGTTTGCTGAACCCGGCTGAACACTGAAGTTCCCTGTCCCGCGCGACGTGGCCGCAGAGCCGCTCGCGCGGGGCAGGGAACTTAGCCATGTAAGACCAGTTCACTGAGACTGAAGGATCGTGAAGTGACCACCAACTCCCTGACAACCTCCCAAGGCGCAGGACGCGCCGGGGACAAGGTTTTCTCCGGGGCCGCCATGGCCGCAGGGTGCCTGATTCTCGCGGTCCTCTTCGGAGTCGCGCTATTCCTTGTGGTGCAGGCAATCCCCGCCCTCACTGCCCCGGCTGAGGACATCCAGGGCGGCAACGGCTTCTTCGCCTATATCGCCCCGATCGTGGTGGGCACATTGATTGCCGCCGTGATCGCCCTCGTCATCGCCACTCCCGTGGCCATCGGCGTGGCACTGTTCATCTCGCACTACGCCCCGCGCCGGCTCGCTTCGGGCCTCGGCTACGTGGTGGACCTGCTCGCAGCCATCCCCTCCGTTGTCTACGGCGCCTGGGGTGCAGCTTTCCTGGCCAAGGAAATCTCCCCGGCCTACGACTGGCTGGCCACGTACCTCGGCTGGATCCCGATCTTCGAAGGACCGGCATCCGCCACCGGTAAGACCATCCTGACCGCCGGCATCGTCCTGTCCGTCATGGTCCTTCCCATCATCACCTCCCTGTCCCGCGAAATCTTCCTGCAGACCCCCAAGCTGCACGAGGAAGCAGCGCTCGCACTTGGAGCTACCCGCTGGGAAATGATCAAGATGGCCGTGCTGCCCTTCGGCCGCCCCGGCATCATCAGCGCCATCATGCTGGGCCTCGGCCGAGCACTCGGTGAGACCATGGCCGTTGCCTTGGTGCTCTCGTCCGGTGTCCTGACTGCAAGCCTCATCCAGTCCGGCAACCAGACCATCGCCGCGGAAATCGCCCTTAACTTCCCCGAAGCCAGCGGTATCAAGGTCAATACGTTGATTGCAGCCGGCTTGGTGCTGTTCGTCATCACCCTTGGCGTCAACATGATCGCCCGCTGGATCATCACCCGGCACAAAGAATTCTCGGGAGCCAACTAAATGTCCGCCACAGTAGTCCGCAAGCGCTCAGCGCTCACCAAGGGCCAACTGCCCAAGTTCGCGCCCTACATTGTCCTGGCCGTCGCGCTCATTGTCGGCGCGGCCATCCTGGCGCTCATCGGCTTCAACGCCTTCGGCTGGGGCATCGTCTCCGCCATCCTGTTCGCGGTGGGGCTGGTCTCCTGGAGCGGCGCTGTTGAAGGTGCCCGCAAAGCCAAGGACAAGCTCGCCACGTGCCTGGTGGTCGGTGCCTTCCTGGTTGCATTGCTGCCCCTGATCTCGGTCATCGTCACCGTCCTGGTCAACGGCATCCCCGGGCTCATCACACCCGGCTTCCTGGGCACCTCCATGAACGGTGTTACCGGTGCCTTCGATAACAAGGCAGTGGAGGAAGGGGCACCCGTCCTCGGCGGTATCTACCACGCGCTGCTGGGCACCATCCAGATCACGCTACTTGCCACGGTGATCTCCGTGCCCGTGGGCCTCCTGACTTCCATCTACCTGGTGGAATACGGCAACGACCGTCCGCTGGCCCGTGCCATCACGTTCTTCGTGGATGTCATGACCGGCATCCCGTCGATCGTGGCCGGCCTTTTTGCGGCAGCGTTCTTCTTCGCCATCGTGGGCCCCGGCACCAAGACCGGTGCGGTGGCCGCCGTCGCGCTTTCCGTCCTGATGATCCCTGTTGTGGTCCGCTCCAGCGAGGAAATGCTCAAGATCGTCCCGAACGAGCTCCGCGAGGCCTCGTACGCCTTGGGCGTGCGTAAGTGGCGCACCATCACCAAAGTGGTCATTCCGACGGCGATCTCCGGCATCGCGTCCGGCGTCACCTTGGCGATCGCCCGCGTCATCGGTGAAACCGCGCCGATCCTGGTCACCGCCGGGTTCGCGACCACCATCAACAACAATGTGTTCGGTGGCTGGATGGCCTCGCTGCCCACGTTCATTTACACGCAGATCCTCAACCCGACGTCGCCGTCCAACCCTGGCCCCTCGGACCAGCGTGCCTGGGGCGCCGCGCTGGTGCTGATCATCCTGGTGATGCTCCTGAACCTCGGAGCCCGCCTCATTGCCCGTCTGTTCGCACCCAAAACGGGACGCTAGCCGGGCCGGCCACCGGGTTCCCGGCGGCCCCTTCAAACTTCCACACCCCCCAAGGAACAAAGGAACACCATGTCTAAGCGCATCGACGTCAAAGACCTGAATGTCTACTACGGCAACTTCCTGGCCGTCGAGGACGTCAACATCAACATCCAAGCCAAGTCCGTCACGGCTTTCATCGGCCCGTCCGGCTGCGGCAAGTCCACCTTCCTCCGCACGCTGAACCGCATGCACGAGGTCCTTCCCGGAGCGCGCGTTGAGGGCGAGGTCCTCCTGGACGGCGACAACCTCTACGGACCCGGTGTTGACCCCGTGACCGTCCGCACCCAGGTTGGTATGGTTTTCCAGCGCCCCAACCCGTTCCCCACCATGTCCATCCGCGACAACGTGCTGGCCGGCGTGAAGCTGAACAACAAGAAGATCTCCAAGGGCGCAGCTGACGCCCTGGTGGAGAAGTCCCTGGTGGGAGCCAACCTCTGGAACGAGGTCAAGGACCGCCTGGACAAGCCCGGCTCCGGCCTTTCCGGTGGTCAGCAGCAGCGCCTCTGCATCGCCCGCGCCATCGCCGTCGAGCCCCAGGTGATCCTCATGGACGAGCCCTGCTCGGCCTTGGACCCCATCTCCACTTTGGCCGTTGAGGACCTCATCAACGAGCTCAAGGACCAGTACACCGTGGTGATCGTTACCCACAACATGCAGCAGGCTGCGCGTGTGTCCGACAAGACCGCGTTCTTCAACATCGCAGGCACGGGCAAGCCCGGCAAACTGATCGAGTTCGCTGACACCACCAGCATCTTCAACAACCCTGGTCAGAAAGCAACGGAAGACTACGTCTCCGGCCGCTTCGGATAAGGGGTTCTACAGGTTCCGGCTTCTCTGGGGGGAGTCGGCACAGAACGACGGCGGCCGTCGCCTTGGGGGTACGGCCGCCGTCGTTTTTTCTTACCCAAGTAGGTAACAGCAAACGTCGCTATGACCGCTCATGGCGACGTTTGCTGTTACTCAGTTGGTTTTACAAATCCGCGAGGGGCGAGAACGCCAGCTCCAGAATGAAGGCCGCGGCTGCCGTGATCAACGGTGTAGCCACCCAGAACAACAGGACCCTCCTGACCAGGCGCCTGTTGACGGTGTGGAACCGCTGATTCACGCCCGAACCCAGTACGGAGGCGGTCAACGTGTGGGTGGTGGAAAGCGGCAGGTGAAATCCGATTGCGCCGATGAAGAGCATTACGGACGTCAGAGTCTGCGCCACGAAACCGCGCAGCGGATCCACCCGAATGAGCTTGTGGCCGAGGGTGTGGGAGATTCGCCAGCCGCCGAACATGGTGCCCGCAGTGAGCATGATGGCGGTGACCAGCAGGATCCAGAGAGGCACGTCGCTGCCGCTGGACAGGCCCGCGGCCACCATGGCCAGCACCATGACAGCGGCCGTGCGCTGACCGTCCTGGAGCCCGTGGCCGAATGCCACAGCGGCAGTCGAGATGGCCTGTGCCCGCCGGAACCTCCGGTTCACAACGTTTGGTTGGGTGTAACGCGCAGCCCACGTTACAGGCCACACCAGCAGGTATGCAGCCACGAAGGCGATGACGGGGGAGAGCACCAGGGGCAGGGCCACTTGGGTCAGCAGGACATTGTCCATACCTCCTACCGCGTTGCCGCCCACAAGGACACTCGCGGCCCCGGCACCGATCAGGCCGCCGACCAATGAGTTGGTGGAGGACAAGGGAATTCCTCGCCACCACGCGTACACGCCCCACAAGATGGCCGCGGTGAGCGCGGACGCCAGCATGGTGAGGCCACTGGTGCCCTCCGGCAACGTGATCCACGATTGCGTAAAGGCGAGGATGAAGGTGCCGCTGAGCATGGCACCCACAAAATTGAAGACTGCAGCCAAAAGCACGGCGACTGACGGCGTGAGGGCGCGGGTCCGCGTGGACAGCGCGACGGCGTTGGAGACGTCGCGGAAGCCGTTGAGGAATGCGAACCCGGAGGCCAGAGCAACCACGAGGACCAGGAATGCGATGATCACGTCATGATTCCTTGACGATGATGCTGCCTACCTGGGTGGCGACCTTCCGCATGTCCTTGGTAACTTCCACCAGCTGGTTGGCGATGTCCCGGTGCCGAGCGTACTGCGTGGACTTCATATCCTTGAGCATCTCGGCCACCCAGATCCGGTGCGACCGCTCTGCACGTTTGGCCAGCCGAAGGATCTCGATCCAGTAGTCCTCAAGTTCGTCCAGGTCCTCAAGCTTCCGCATCGCATCCACCGTGAGCTCAGCCTGCCGGCTGATGATCTCCAACTGGTCTGCAGCGCGCTTGGGGAGCCGATCCAGCTTGTAGAGAGCTACAAGATCTCCGGCGGCGTCCAACTTCTCCATGGCCTCATTGAGGTGGCGGGAGAGCGTATACATGTCCTCGCGGGGGAGCGGGTTCACAAAGCTGGTGCGCATGTGAGTCAGCAGCGCGAAATGCAGGTCCAAGGACTTGGACTCGTGCTCGTGCAATTCTTCGGCGAGACGCTGGTGCTCACTGGCGGGCGCCCCGAGTATCTCCGAGAGCGTTCCAGTAGCGGCAACGATGACGCCGGCCATCTGCGCGAGCAGTACGAGCCCGGCAGGTTCCTGGGGAAAAAGGCGCAGCTTCATTTCGCTTCCGGGCTGGGGACGGATGGGCATGGGTGGTTTGACTTGACGCCACCCGTTTCGCTCCCAACTTTACCGGCACTGCTACGACGTCCGTGAAGGGCAGGACGCCGTGACGGGGAGTAGTGCCCATCGCTGAGCCTCCGTAACCGTGCAACACTGGGTAAGCACTTAATTAATCCACTCAATGGGGGAACTATGCGATTCAACAATGTAGTGAAAATCACGGGCCTCGCCGCTGCCGGCCTGCTGGCACTGACCGCCTGTGGCGGAGCAACGGCGGGCTCGACGACGGCTGGTTCCGAATCGTCGTCGTCCTCGTCTGCGTCCAACTCGCCTTCAGCGTCTGCTTCCCCGTTGGCCTCTACTTCGTCCGAAGGCGCCGGCACCTCCTCGGGTTCATACAAGGTAGCGGCCTGGGCGCTGCCCATCTCGGAAGCAGGGGACAAGCTGGGCAGCCTCAAGGGCGACAGTTTCAGCGTGGACATCTACCAGGTGGCTACCGATGTCGCGTCCAAGGACAGTATGTTCGTGGACAAGGAAACCAAGGAAAACCTGCTCAAGAAGGGCGATCCCGTGGTGTACCTGAACTACGTGGTCACCAACACCTCGTCCGCGGACATTCCCCTGAGCCACTCGCTGATTACTCCCAGCGCGAAGTACACGGATTGGAAGTACATGGGCGGAATGCCTTCGGACTCCAGCAGCGACGGGTATAAGAAGCACGGGCTCAGCAGCTCCGGCACCAAGCTCAAGGAAGAGGCCCCGTTCGTGCTGAAGCCCGGCGAGTCCTTCAATATTGCGGAGAACTTTGCCTACACCGCGGGCAAGGAAACTGAGATCGAGGCGACCATGACTCCTGCTGCAGCAGACGGCAAGCTGGACCACGACAAGAAGGAAAAGGCCGAAACCACGGTCACGCTGAAGTAGTTTTCAGCGCGTTTGCCCGGGTCTGCCACAGTGCAAGCCCGGGCAAAGCTGCGTTCGGGCATAAAAATGGTGCCGAACCGGATACGCCTCTCGGCGGTAGGCCGCTCGAAGCGGCTGTAAGTTGAAGCCCGGGGGTTTCGCGGTTCGACACCAGTTTTAGTTTTCACCGTCAGGCGGGCTAAGTCAACATTGACAGTCCGGGCCCGACGTGGGTACGTTTTGCCCTTTTGCCTGGTTAGTCGAGCTCTCCCAAGCGCCACGCGTTGGCAGCGTGCTCGAGGTCTTCGGCAGTCTTCACCAGCTGGTGCGAATTACGTGTGAGCTTGCTGGCGTGGCCCTCGTTGCTGTGTTCCGCGCCGTCGGCAAGCGTCGCTTGGCCGAGCGCCACCACGCGGCAGAACGCGGCGGAGCGTTCCAGCGCGACGTCGAACTCGCCGTCGAAAGCGCCGGACAAAATGGCGTCAGCCATGGTCTTCATTTCGTCGGCTCCCGGCGGCTCTGCTGCGCCGGCCACCACGTTGGAAACCTGTGCGGTGTCACGTCCTGCCCTGAAGTAGACGGAGATCCGTTCGGGGTTCTGGATGGTGGCGGCGCGGAGGGCGTAGAGCCTCCAAAGGGCGCCGGGCAAGGAACGCGCAGGGCTCTCGGCCCACATCTCGGCGATGGCTTCGAGGCCCTGCTCGTCAGCCAGCTTCACCAGGCGGTGGGTGACCTTGGGGTCATCGCTGTCCCGGCCGCGTCTCACCAGCGCCTGTGCGGCCAGATGGGCTGCCTCCGAAACCCGGGCGGGATCAGCCCCGCCCGCGAACGGTTCGAAATCGATGGGCGCGAAGGGCTTGGGTTTGTGATGCCTGTTCGCTCCGCCGTACGCACGTGATCCTGGCTGTTCGCTCATGAGTTCACCGTACTCCTGTGCTCTGGTGGGGTCGAGTAACGGTTGCCGGGGCTGCCGTTCGTGCTCTCGGCGTGCCGTCACCACCTACTTTGCCGCCGCCCCGGGCCCGACACGCCGCAGCCGCCGCGCGCCGCCGTCGAACTTTCTCCCAAAGCAGGTGACGACGGCGCATGCCGCCTTGAGTTCCGCAACGGCCTTGACGTTGGGGTACAGTATTCATGGCTGTTTCTACAGCTGGAGGGGCCTTTAGCTCAGTTGGTAGAGCATCGGACTTTTAATCCGTGGGTCGTGGGTTCGATCCCCACAGGGCCCACCCTCCAAATCCCCCGGAACCACACGGTTCCGGGGGATTTTTTATGTGCCCGTACTTTTGAGCTTGAGGGCCTATTTGAGGGCCTATCCGCTGCGGCGCTTTCGGAATGCTGCCATATCCACCACGGGGGAGGGGGTCGCTGGTTCGGGCTCAGGTTCGGGTTCCGGGTCTGCCGCCCAGAGGGCGTTGCCGACCTTTCGGGCCGCGTCCACCTTCATCTCATCCAGGACGTGCTGGTAGCGGGTGAGCATAGACATCTGGGACCAGCCCATGATGTCCATGACCACACGCCCGGGCACGCCCATGAGCAGCAGGACGGTCGCGGCCGTGTGGCGGGAGTCGTGAACGCGCACCTCATCCACACCGTTCTCGGCCAGGAACGCCTTCCATGCCGCATGGTCTTTGCGGGCGTCAAGGGCTTTGCCGTTGCGTTGGCTGAAGACAAGATCCACCGTCTCACCGTTGGCCGAGGTGAACGGCGCCCAACGGTCGCCTTCCTCGGCCCGGATCCGCAACTGCTCACGACGATGCACACGGAAGGCCTTCACCAAGTCATCAGGGAGCGGGACATCACGCTTGCCGGCCTTAGACTTCGGCTCTCCCAGGTACAGGCCGCCGCCGTGACGCTTGGGGCAGTCCGCGCCGCGCTTGCCTCCGCAGCTCGGCTTCTTCTCTGTCGCGCCCGGGCACCCGTGTTCCCACGGAAGCCGGAACAGCTCGCGGTGGATGCTCAGCTTGCCGCCGTCCAGATCCATCTTGTCCCACGCGAGGCCCAACACTTCGCCCTGCCGCGGCCCCATGGCCAGGGACAGCAGCCACCGCGCGCCGTTCTCCTGGTCAGTCACCGCGGCCCGCACCAGCTTCTTGGCATCGGCCGTGGTGAGGATCTGAGGTTCGAACGCTGCTGCTTGTGGGCCGTCCATCCTGTCCGTGGGGTTGGTAGCGATTCGTTGCCGCTGGACGGCGATCTTTAGAGCCCTGTGCAGGATGCGGTGCAGCTGCGCGATGGTGCTTTCCGATTTGCCCAGCTCGCGCATGCCAGCATAGGCCAGCTCGAAATGCTCAGGCTTGAGCTTGTCCAAGCGAACCTTGCCAAGGGGCTTGTCCTCAACCCAAACGCGGATATAGGAGCGGTAGCCCACCATGGTTCGAGGACGCACCCGTCCGGAGGTGGGGGCGATGGTTGTCAGCCAGTGATCCAGCCATACCTGCAAGGTGGGAGGACGGGACGCTGAGAGGATGCCGTCCTCCTTCTGGCGGACGGCATCACGCAACGCCCTGTTGGCTTCTGCTCTGGTTGCCCCGTAGACCGAGCGGCGCCGCCTCTTGCCGTCGGCTCCGATGCCGAGGTCTACCTGAGCCCGCCAGCGGCCGTCCGCTTGCAGGTACGCTTCAGTGCCGTCGCCCTTGGGCCGCCTCTTTTTCTTAGGCTTCTCTGGTTCGGACATGGCTTCCCCTCCATGATGCGAGTATGTGCAGCGAGGCCAACGGCGCTCGCGTGCGTGATTGTCAGTGTTGCTGTAGTTCGACGCCCAGGAGGATCGACCATTCAGCCTCGGTGAGGCTCTTGAATCTGTCCCGGAGGACTTCCGGCGTCACCCAGAGTTCGTCGGCCAGCTCCCCGAAGGAGCGTGACCAGGCCAAACCTGCTGTCAGGTGCTCAATGCGGACAAGGCGTCGGGCAGTCTCTGCGCAGACCTCGGCTTCGATAGCCGGTGGCTGACAGCCGAGATGCTTACGCTCCAAGTGGATCAGCTCGTGGGTGACTGCGCACCGGCGTTCAACTTGGTCAAGGCTCTTATCCAGCCAGATCGTATCGACGCCGTTGGTACGCCCAGGGGCGCCGTCGGGCATAGCTACCCACGACAGCCGCACATGGGCCAAAGCTCGCAGGGCCCTCCAAGGATGAAACACATCCCGGACAGTACTAGGCCGGGCAGACATCGAGGGCGCGAGGCCCTCAGTGTCAGCTTTCGTCGTCGGAGTCCTGGGACTCTTCGCCACGCTTGGCCCATTCGGACTCCCGGTCCTTGTGACCAGTGGGACCTGAGTAGGCCGCAAGCTCCTGCCAGTTCTCAGGCAACGGGATATTGCCATCAACTGGGGCGTCGGGGTTAGAGGGTACTGCGCTCAGTCCGCGCTTGGTCTTCTGTCCAGCGCGAGCGTCACGGCGCTCGCCGGCATCGCGGATGTCGGCTGGTTGTTCCTGTGCATCGGTGCTACTGGCATCTGCGTTCTTCTCCAAGTCCACGAGGACCCGCGCCATTTCGATCATGATCTTTCGCGACTTGGGCGAAAGATTGTCGACTCCGGGCGGAAGTTCCTCAGCAAGCGGGGGACCAGGGACAGGCTGTCCCGCGGCCGTGAACGCAACCTCATCAGCTACGCCGGCCAACCATCCAATAGCGCGGATAGTCTCCGCGCTGGGCACGGACTTGTAAGTCCCAGCCTTGAGGTGGTTGATCGTCGTCGTCGTGATTTTGAAGCCCTGCTCTTGCGCCAGGAAGGCGAGTTGCCTACCGGACATGCGGCGCTTGTGCTGGGCGAGATCGATTAACGATCGAAAGTCGGTGACTTCCGGGGATTTTGGGCGTTCCGCAAAGACAGTAGAAAAAGCGGTCTCCTCGTCAATGTTGGTAAGCCACGCAAGTGCGCTTACCGTCTCCTTCCGAGGTTTATACGAGTACGTGCCGCTGCGAATGGAGTTGAGGGTTGTAGCCGTCAACTCGTAACCCGCTTCTTGAGCCATGCGTGCCAGCTCTGATCCCGAGACGCCAGGGTGCTTGGCAAATGCCAGCGTGGCGAGGTTCGTTAGTCCGAGAGGTTGGTTCACGACGATGACTCTTTCCTATGGCTTGTTCCTTTTGTAAGCGGCGAACACAGGACCACAAACAAGTAACTTCTGTATCTTGCCAGCAAATAAGCGGGAAGTATCGCTTGTCAGCTTTACAAGTAGTTGCGGATGATGCATGCTTTACTTGTAACACCGACAAAAGGAGTGTAGAAATGGTCATGCAAGCTACAAGGCGGCGTCCGCCGCTCGTTCGTAAGGAGACATGGATGAAGGTCAAGGACCCGGCCATGATCCGGCGATGGAGGAAGCAGGAGCATCTTTCGCAGGCCCAGCTGGGCTATTTGGTTCGGCGCTCGCAAACGACCATCTATCTCCTGGAGACCGGTGGGATGCGAACACTTTCGGAAGATCTGGCACTGGCAATCGCCGCCCGACTCCGCGTGCCGTGGGAGGACCTCTTTGAGGCTCAAGAGCATGAAGTCATGCCTGAGGTTACAAATGATGCACACTCCACACGTCGCACAATTAGGCCCCACCACAACCGAAGGATGTCGGCATGAACTCGTTTGAAGAGTCCGATGATGAAGCAACTTGGGATTCTCGCCCGGCGAGGGTCGCTAAGAACCACGCGCTAACTGTTCCTGTCCGTCTCCGCGATGGGGACTTGTGCCGGAATTGCAAGGGCGTGGTGTCGTTCCAGGACCGGAAGTCGGCGGCAGCTGGCATGTTCTATGTTTCGGATCCTGCGAACCCTCGGGTGGAGAGCATCTTTGTAATCTGCCGGGAGTGCCACAACTCGAATGTGCCCGTGTCGATCGAGCCAGCACCGGTCAAGCCTCTTTATTCGGCGGAGACATGGTTGTACCTTTCTCGCCACGGCGGCGCAGGCGTACCGAAAGCTGAGGTTACGCCGGACGCGGTGACCATCAACATCACGGGAGCGCCAGAAGCAACAGCCGAAGAGGTTGCCAGCAAGATTGTTCGGCAGTGCACTCGCAAGTCCTCCGCAGTGCCGACCATCCGCGTATTCCGCATGGTCGTCCAGGAGCTCCCCGAAAAGCAGTGGGCCCAGTTCATGGACAAGTTCATCCACGAACTGGGCCTCCGCCTCAGTGGCAAAGATGCCCTGCCTTACCGAGATTGGGTCAACGCCTTGTTTGTTGCTCAGCGCGCCCTTACCCAGGAGGGCTTAGCCGAGGGTGTCGCTAACGCTGAGGGGGAGAGCGCCACCGCGACCGGCGGCGCCCAACTCGGTGATGACGATCGGAACTCCAGGGGAGCCGAGTAGGTGCACCGTTCCCCCGTCGCTGGTCTTCAGGTCCGTGAACAGCTCAGCCTTGGACGCTGCGGTGAGGTCGTGCACAACGTCCTCGGCGTCGTACTCCTCGCTCAGCCAGAACTCGTGGTGCCCGTAGTTGACCTTGATGGCCATGAATCTTCCCCTTCTGTAGGTGCACCAAATGGTGCGGTGTGTGACAACCCGAATCCTACAGACGGGGAACCCCCATCCGGCGCGGCAGCATCTTCCCCCGCTGCTGCCGCGCCGGACCCCAAAACCTCATGAGAAAGCCCTCAGCTGATGCAACAGCTGAGGGCCTGAGTCGAAAACCCGATCAATCACGAAAGGAATCTCCAATGGGAAGCGTATCAATGTTCCCCGGACCGTCCGAGTCCAGAGCCGCCGAAAGAGGTGTCACTGCACTCCTGAGTGTTGTGGACGCAGCGGAAGTCCTCGGTGTCTCCAAGCACTACGTGCAGGACAGAATCAACGCGGGAGAGCTGCGCATTGTGGAGCTGGCGACGAACGTACGCCAGAAGATCCGCGTCCGCGCCGATGACCTCCAGGCGTTCATCGACAACCGCACCTCAGCAGGTGCCGCATGAGCGCCGAAACCGCGGATCTCCTGCCGCGCAACTCCTACTTCCACGCCGTCGATCGGCAGATGGAAACGGACTCTTACCCGTCCAAGATCATCCCTACCGAGCAAGGCCGCCGGCACAAGCTGCTGACCCTCGCCATTCAGGATGCAGAGAACCTCATCGGCGCTCTCAAAACGGCGAAGCACTTCGACCGCCTGGGCAACATCGAGCACGCACTCCCACAAATCGCGGACGCGCTCGCTGATGTCGTGACTAAGGCGCAGAACTTTGTTTCTGACGTGGAGGTGTCAACGGCCCGTTATCGGGGTGTCGTTGCTGATTCCTCCAATGAGGCTGCCGGGGGGCAGTCCTCTGATCCGGCAGCTGCCGTCGAATCCCCCGACGTGCCGGCGGCAGCTGCCTCCACCTCCACTGAACCGGAAGCGGATCTCGTTTACTTCGAATGGCAGGACCCGACCGCCCATGCCGTACCCAAGCCGGGGCCGCATTTGGCCTCGGTGAAGGTGTTCGACCCGTCCGAGTCGCCGTCGGCTCAGTTGCTGGCGTTCGATCGGGCTGCTGGTGCTCACAAGGCGGCAAGAAGATGAAGGCCAGGAAGAAGACGTTCGCGGTGGTCCATCCCATCGGACACCGGCCTTTCCAGGACACCTGCGACTTGCATTACCGCAGCACTGCGGAGTTCAAGCAGCAGATGACCGCTTATGCCCGTCGCAAGTGGCCGCTGCCCCAAGCGATCGAGATCGACCTTTCAACGAACACGATCGTTGTGAACGGTGTTGATCGGGGCAGGTTCTCGGAGCACGAGCACCGTGAGTCGGCGCGCAAGGCTATCCAGCTTGGGTTGGAGCTGTGATGCGCCCGACGGCGCGGGTCGGTCTGTATCGCCGCCGCGCTTTCCTTTACGGGCCGCTCGTGATCCTCGGAGCAGCACTGGTTTTGATGACCAGCCCCAATATCAACGGCGCTTACCTCGCTGGTCTGCTGATCTTGCTGACCGGTGCTGGTGGTTTCGTTCTCGAGTCCGGGCCTCAGCCCAGGCGTAGAAGATGATGGCCGGCGATTGGGGGCGCCGATGACAGATAGACCACCAGGCGCCCGCCCCGGCGCCGCCCCGTTACCCCAGACAGCGGACGCTGTCCCGGTCCTTACTCAGAAGGACCAGGAGAACGTCCACCGCCAGAGGCAGGAACCAGCCACCGAACAAGAGTGGCTCGGCAACCCAGTAGTCCGTGATGACGCTGCGCTGCGCCTTCTCCGCATCGAACGTACGACCACCCGCGCCCTTTCGGCGTTGCAGGATGGCGAACTCGATGCTGCCATCAGCCGGCTACAGGCCGCGCTGACCCTTGCCCTGGCGGAGCAAGCACTTTCCACCACTTGCGAAGGACAGCCATGACACCCATCGAATTCAGAATGATCCCGGTCGCGGATCTCGTAGACCACCCCCAAAACCCGAGAGACGATCTCGGGGACCCTCAGAAGCTGGCCGAGCTGGCCAACGACATCGCGGACAACGGCAACACCGAAGCCCTGCACGTCTTCCCAATCAAGGAAGGCCCAGACGCGGGCAAGTTCCTGCTGGTCGCTGGCCACAGAAGAACGGCAGCTGCCCGGCTGGGGAACGTCGAGGAGCTGTACTGCCGTCTCCGCCCGGATCTCGACTCGCTGGATAAGCAGCTGGAGACGATGCTGAGGGAGAACACCCACCGCGAAGGCATCACCCCTATCAACGAAGCCAAGGCCATTCAGGCAATGCTCGAATGTGAGGGCATGTCCGTGAAGAAGGTGGCCAAGCGTATCCACCGTTCGGAGACTTTCATCCGTTCCCGCTCGGCCCTGGTGAAGTTGCCCGAATCAGCAAAGCACGCCATTGACCACGGCCTGATGACCTTGGAACAGTCCCAGGTCTTTGATGACTTCGCGGACGACGAAGAGGCGACAGCGGAGCTGACCAGGAATGCCGGCACGAAGGACTGGGCGTACACGGTCAACCGCCTCCGCGGCATTCGTGAGCGTGCGTTCAAGACGGCTGCGTCGGAGCAGCTCGTCAAGGACTTGGGCATAAAGACCATCACGTCACAGCAGGCTTATTCCTCGACAAAGTACGTCCGGGACTACGACCGCGAGAAGATCCCCGCTGAGCGCATCACAGCTGGGCAGGTTGCTGTCATCAGCCATACGGGCGATTTGGAGTGGTACGACGTCAAGGCGGCTGGAGCGAAGAAGAAGCTGACGGAGGAGGAGATCGCTGACAAGAAGCGGCTCCAGGACATTAGCGCCGGCCTTGAGCAGGCCGAGGCGCTCTGGAATGAGTTTCTTGAATCCAAGATCCGGGATGCTGCGGGGCACTTCGACCGGCCCGAGGATGCTCCGGCCGTCCTAGCTCTGCGGAAGACCATGTTTGACGGATACCGCGCTACCCACGATAAGGCTGCTCGGGCGCTTGGCATTCCTCTGGTTCGCGGTACTGGAGTCACATCATCGGATGTCGAATCTGTGGAAGCCGCTATCGGCAAGCTCAAGCTGCTGCAGCTGGCATACCTCCACGCTCATCTGCACCTCACGCGCGGTGAGCTGCACAAACCGTCCACATGGGACGTCAGTGGTTCTTGGGAGAAAGCCGCTCTGGAGGAGTTTCTCGCCAACCGGAAAGAGGTCTTTGGCTATGACATCACTGCATTCGAGCAGGAGGCCATCGACTATTGGGCAGCGAAGGCCGAGTCAGGCAACCAGGACGACGAGGAGGACGACGAGGAGGACTACGACGATGACGACGACGCCTAGCCATTTCCTCAAGAGGAACGCCGACAACGAGCCCGTTTGTGGCTGCGGGTTCCGCCCCGAGATCCTGGATGATCCAGCGCCGGTCGGCATCCAGTGGAAAGCCAAGCGTGACGTCCTCGATCACGTGGACGCGATGTCAGGTTTCCGCCCCTCGGCCCCGTTCGACGTCGCCCCAGACTGCCGTTATCCACGGGCCGGAGTTCGGCCAGGAGCCAGCGGACGGTGGAAGCTCACCCTCTGGGACGAGCGCGGAGTTATGCACGCGCTCCCGTCCGAGCACCAGTGGCACGACACCGCCCGGGAAGCCTTCGACTACGGGCAGCTCATCATCCACAACCACCGCAAGGCTGGCACTCGCCTCAACGGGATGGGCCGCTGATGGCGTGGGCAAGCATCGACCAACGATGGCAAGACCAGAAAGTCAGGATCTACCGCAGCAGGTACGACGAAGCATCCAGGATCACAGCAGCGCTGATGATCCGTCGGCAGAACCTCCTGACCGAGATCTGCGCCGACGACCTGGACGGACTCGACACCACAACCAAGTCCCGCCGCCTCCGCCAAACAGACGACGAACTGGACTTCGCAAAAGACCAAACACAAGCCGCATGGGCAGCCCTCCAAATCGAAGAGGGCCACCACCACATCACCCACGAACCAAGAGAGGCCAGAAGATGACCGCCACCATCACCGAACCCACCACAACCACAGAACCAGCGCTCGCCGATCTGGCGATCACTGCTACTGGCACTGAATGGCTGCGGAAGCTCGCGGCCGTGGGCGCTGCGGTCTGCTCCCGGCCCCCGGTGCCGATCCTCAGCTTCATCGTGTTGGCGTGCAATCGCGGCAAGGCAACGCTCACCGGCTACGACTACTCCACCTCTGCCGTCGTCAAGCTGAACCATGAAGCCGTGGGAACCTTGCGCAACAGCAAAGCACTGGCACCGCACTCCTGGTTGGTCCGCACGATACGCGTGCTGACAGCCCGCAAGAGGGACATGCCGGTAACGGTGGCATCCAAGACTCTTCTGGGCCGGCCAATGATCACGGTGACCGCGGCTGGCTTCACCATTCCGCGGCTTCATGACGCACCGCTTTCGGAGTACCCAGATCTTCCCGCGCACGGTGAGCTGGATACGTTTGAGCTTGACCGCGAGGTGCTGGCGGCTGCTCTTGACCGGGCTTCCGTTTCCGCGAGCCGCGACGAGACGTTGCCGATCTTGACCGCAATCGAAATGCAGAGCCACGGCAGGTTGCTGACTCTGCAAGCGACAGATCGCTACAGGCTGTCCTCGGAGACGCTCAAGCTGACGAAGGAAGTCCAGGACTTCAGGTTCCTCCTGCCCGCTAAAACATGGAAGTCCGTCGCGAAGCACCTCAACGGTGAGAAGGTAACCCTCGGCGTTTTGGTCTCTGGGGATGTGCACGGAAAGGACGGCGGCCGGGCGAGCGTCCATCTGTCATCCGGCGACTCCGCTTTCACACTGACTGGCGTCATGGGTGATTACCCCAAGATCAAGTCACTGTTTGACCTGGACTTCGGCATGACTTTGGAGGTCAACCGCCGGGATCTTACTGACCAGGTCATCGTTGCCCGAGAGCTGAACGACTACAACGAACCCGCCTTGTTGAAGATCGGGCCCAGCTCTGTCACCCTGGCGCCCAGCTTTGCCGAGGGCGGTAGCGAGGTCGCCACTCCGATCCTGTTGGCGGACACCACCAACATCGAGGTGCCGGATACGGCTGCCTACAACCCGCAGTTCCTCTTGGAAGCACTGAAGGCAATCAACGCAGAGGTTGTGCGCTTCGCGTTCTACAACATGGTCAAACCCACTTGTATCTCCCCAGTTTCGGCCAAAGGTGACACGCCCAGCACTTACAGACACCTGCTTATGCCGGTTCGGCTGCCCAACCGCGTCGGAGGCGAGTAGGTAATGACCCAAGCAGAAGAAGACGCGATGCTGGCCCAGATGCTCAGCCGTCCGGAGAAGCTCAACACCTGCAAGGCCTGCGATAAGGTGCAGAACGCCCAGGGCGAGTGTGATTGCTCATGATGGGTATCGAAGCACCCGTGCTGAAAGCGGTCACGGTCAAAAACCCGTGGGCATGGTCGATCCTGCACGCTGGCAAGGACGTCGAAAACCGCTCGCAGTCCATCAACCACCGCGGCACTCTCTACATCCACGTGGCCAAGTGCGATGACGAAGCAGGGTACGAGAACGAGACGTTCCGGAGGGCCCGGGCAGCTGCGCCTCAGGCGTTCAAGAACCACCTCCAGCTTCAGGGCTACGTCCTCGGCACTGTGGAAGTTGTGGGCTGTCACTACTCCACCGAATGCAAGACAGCTGACGGGTACTGCTCCGAGTGGGCGCGACCAGGCTTCTACCACTGGGAGCTGCGGGACCCGCGCCCGCTTACTTGTCCGTTCCCTGAGATCGGCAAGCTGGGCCTCTGGAATCTGGCGGCCACCGCATGAGCCGGCCGTTGGAACTCACCATCCACCCACCCGTGCCGGCTTATCCGCCAAGCGTCCCATCCGGCGGCAACGCATTCACCAGGGCTGTTCAGCAGATGCAGGCCTCCCTGGACTGGCAAGTGGAGCGGATGGCAGAGGCAGCGCTCTGCCGCAGAAAGCGCCTGTCGGAGCCTGAACTTGCGGCCGAGTTCTGGCACGCCGCGCAGGTCGCCACCTACGCCCGCGGACGCATCGACTGGGGCCTTCCCGGTTACGGCGCAATCGACCCCGACCGGGCCGAGGACATCGAACACGTACTCAGCCGGTTCGCGGAGCTTCCTCACTACGACGAGGAAAAACAGTGACGGCGGCCGTCGAGGAACCTCCCACTGATCCCGCGCCGGTACTGACAGCAAAACTCGAACGACTCGCTCAGACCAACCCGGACGTCTACCAACAACTCTTCACAACAAAGGACACCAAGAATGCGTAAAGCACTTGCAGCAATCTTCGCCGTGGTGGCGCTGACCCTGGCTGGGTGTGGTGGCAACATCCAGACTGGCAGCGGCGAGCAGAGCATCAACAGTGACGAGACTTACCGTCTCAAGGACGGTCGCTCGGTGACGTGCATAGTCGGACCGGGGCGGCTCTCCTGTGACTGGAGCAACGCGAAGTGAGCGCGGGAATCGTACGCCGGCAAGGTAAGGGCCAGTGGATTTACGAATGCCGTCCTTGCGGCGACCAGGCGGAGACCGTGGACAAGTTCAGGGCAATCGAGTACGGACAGTGGCACGAGAAGAGCTTCCAGCACGCTTTCACGGGAGTTGGCCAGATCTTCGCCAAGGCCTATGCAGAGTTGAGTCTTGCAGTCATGCCGACAGTGGAAGCACACAGCCGCATCCTGGAGCCGCCCTCAAACCTGCCGCATGATCCGAGTCTCCTGAACGACCGCCGGAAATGGGGCGGACGATGACTGATGTGCGTGCCCTCCTGGTGCCGTTCAAGGACAGGCTGGCAGCAGCAACGCCTGGACCATGGACTGCATGGACCACCGGGACGAGCGGTGGGGACCACTGGTTTGTCGCCACCGCCGGATGTGCCATCGCTCAGATTCACGCGGACGATGTGCAAGGCGACAACCGCCGCAAGTCTGACGCCGTGTTCATGGCCAACGCTCCCACCGACCTCGCCCGCCTACTCGCTGCCATCGAAGCCGTCGTAGATGCTTGCGACCGTGTCATAACGAACGCGGACGGGCATAAACCGCCTGGACCGCCGCATCCCACACGTGAGCAAGGGACGGCGCTGAGGATCCGCGCCGCTCTTGCCGCCGCTTTGGGCTCTGACACCACAATGAGCGCCCAAGATGCCCCGGCCTCGGTTGCTGGTTGGGATAACTCGGTCATCAACGCCCCGCGCGATTGTGACCACGTCTGGGAAACGGCTGGCATGGTCTTTGAAACGCAGCTACTGGACGCCTACGGCCGGGTCCAGGTGCGCCAGCCGGATCTTGATGCTGGGCGGGTGTACTTCATCTGCCGTCAATGCGCTTCGCACACGTATATGACTACCCAATGGATCGGCTACCGACTCCACGGTTCAGAGGATGCCGGGCCTGCTGCCGAAAGCGGCTGGCATCGTGCCCTCTGGAAGGTGGACCCGGCCGACGATCCAGATTCGCAGGAGCCGACGACGAATCAGGGCCAGTGAGTGGTCCGCTGCCTCGGCTGCGGCCACTACCACGGAGCAGCTGATGGCCGATGGCCATCCTGCAACGGCTACACCTATCCGGAAGATTCAAGCGGCATCCGCCGGTGCGCATGCACCGGCCCAGAAACAAGAACAGGAGAGGCAAATGACAGGCGTCCAGACTGAACGAACCATGCTGGATCTCCTCCTGGCCAGATACAACACCGAGCGCCAAGGAACAATCGCAGACCGTTGGGTCAGGGCTGAACATGTTCGTTCATCCCAAGGCGTTTGGGAACCGCTGAGCATTGCGGACTTCATTGCCATTGACAAATACGCCAGCAGCCAGGCCATCCACGGCCACGAGGTCAAGGTCTCCCGCTCCGACTGGCTCACAGAACTCCGAGACCCGACCAAGGCTGAACGAATCAAGCGCTTCTGCCACCGTTGGTGGCTTGTCGTACCGGACGCGAAGATCGTCAAGCCTGGTGAACTTCCCGAAGGCTGGGGGCTCATGGTCAAGAGCGGAAATCTGCTCCGAGCAAAGAATCGGGCGCCGAAGCTCGAACCCGAACCGTTGACGCTCGACTTCGTTGCTGGTCTCACCGCAGCAGTCCAACGAACCGCCATGCGCGAACCGCTCCACCGCGATGCGCGCACGATCTCGACTTGGAACGAGCGCCACGGGAGTCGTCAGCTCTGTCAGGGCTGCGGTGAACTCGCGCCCTGCCAGCTTCATCAGCCCCGAGCCGTCAAGAAGGAGGCAGCGTGAGCAATCAGAATGCACATGACCTCGTTCGGTTCGCGGAGGAGGTGCTCGAAGTGGAGCTGCTGCCTTGGCAGAAAGAGTATCTACAGCGTCTGGCGCTACCACGGACCGTCGTACTACACGGCGGCTACAGAAACGACATGCCGAGACCGGCGATCACCACGAAAGAAGGTCCATCCAGTGCCATGGCTGAAGCAGGGCGACGCGGCGGCGAATCACCCGATCGTCCTCTCAGCAGTGGAGATGGAAGAAGCAGATGACCGGATTCTGAATGAGTGCTTCGGATTCGTGGCCCGCTGCGCCACCCAGGCGGCGGCGTACGAACAGGACTACATCATCAGCGTCGGCACGGCCAAGCTCATGGCCGGATCTCTTGGCAGGTACCACGAGCTGATCAAGGCAGCGAAGTTCTGCGGCTACCTCACAGAGACAGAGATCACCGTCGATGGTGAGAAGCGTAAGGCGTTCAAGCTAGTTGAGGACAATGACCTCTTCCACATGATCCTCAAGGCCGAGCGCGAGTGGAACAACCAGAGAAAGAAGGACACCAGGAACAATGAGCTGACGTGGAGAGTAAGAGCCCGCGACGGCGACGCTTGCAGATACTGTGGCAAGTCAGTCGCATGGGGAGACACCAAGTCTGGACGCGGCGCCACCTATGACCACACCAACCCCGGCAAGGCCGGCACTGTAGACACACTCGTTGTCTGCTGCCGCGAATGCAACGGACGCCGGCAAGACGATCCCGAGAGCACCTGGAAGACCATCCCAGTTCCGGCTGAGCCAATCATTGGCCCAGCAACGGCTGCTTTCATCGCCAAGCACGGCACCCCGATCGAACCCACCTACACCCGACCAGGTACAGCACCGGCCACCAGCACCACGGCAACGGACGACACGAACCCCGTAGAGCAGCCCACGCTGGCCGCTCCGGGACAAGACGAGGCAACGGCTCACTCCGGCCCGTCCAACGAGTCACCGGCCCACACAGCCACGGTCAAGCATCCACCGGCAGCAACGGCACACCCGGCTGCAACGGGATCCAGATCCAACACCAGACCAAATCCTGACCCAGGACATAGGTATCCCGGATCTGGATTTGTCGGGACGGGTAGGGAAGGGACGGGTTGGGCAGGTAAGGGCAGTGAGGGGCAGGAAGCCCCGCACTCAACCCAAGGCAAACCCAAGAACCAAACCAAGAAGAGAAGACGCCCCCATAAGCGAGGACGGAACTGAACATGCCTACCCAACGACTTTCATCGCCTAACTCACCATCAGAAGATGAGTTCCAGTCTGCTGTCCTGCAACTTGCTCAGCTCCTCGGATATCAGCTCAGGTACCACAACCCTGACAGCCGGCGCTCTCAGGCTGGCTTTCCGGATCTGGTCCTTGGTAGCTCATCAAGGAAGCGCCTCCTCTTCCGTGAACTGAAAACCGATACCGGACGAGTCAGCCCTGCCCAACGGGTGTGCATGGAGATCCTCAACCTAGCCGGCGCTAATGCTGCCGTCTGGCGTCCACAGGATCTTCGCAGTGGCCGGATCGAACGAGAGCTGAGAGGTGACAAATGACAACGTGCACGACTGAAGACTGCTACCGGGAAACCTCGCTGTATCTGTGCACTGACTGCATCCTGGAACTCGACTCACTTCTTGCCGACGTTGGCCCTCTGCTTCAGTTCATCGACGGTGCCATTGACCAGACTGCTGTGACCAGGAGTCCGGGCGCGAGTGGTGGCGGTGGTGGTCATGCGAAGTCCCAGCCAGCCATGAACGTGGATGCCTGGTTGCTTCGGGCATGGCTGCATCAGCTGCCGGGCCGCGCTCATGCCACTGCAATGGACAACCCGAAGGCCGGGGAGATTCTCTATATGGCCCGCATTTGGGTGCAGCAGGGACGTGATCTTGTGTGGGGCCCAGAGGACAAGCGCGTCTACGGCCAGTGCGAGGAGCCCCTCGATGGGGAGGATGAAGATGACGATCCGATACCTTGCGATGGTCGGCTGGTCGCCCACCCGGATGATGCCACTGTGAAGTGCCCTGTCTGCAACACCGTCCACAACGTCAGCGATGTGATGGAGAAGTTGAGGCGTAAGGCCAGAGGGGAGCCGATGCCACCGAGGGCGGTACGTGAGTACCTTCAGCGGAAGACAAAGGTGATCGTCACGAAGTTCGACTTCGAGAACTGGGTGAAGCTGGGCAGGCTGCGTTACGTCTTGGATCGAGTCACTACTACAGCCAAGGCCCCGCGGATCTACTACCCGGGAGATGTGCTGGAGGTGTCAGAGCGCATGCGGGCGAGGCGTCGAACACTTGTCTAGAAATGCAGTACAGTAATTCCGAGGGGATAGCTGTCCCTACAGCTTTGAGTGAAGGCCTCGACGGATAACCGTCGGGGCCTTTGTCATGTCCAGCCAAGGTGGTGAGACTGATGTGAACGGACTGAGCATCCCCTCGTGGTCAGGCAGGCGAGCAGGTGAAGCGCTGGCCAAGGTCAAGGCCGAGGGCCGACGACGCAACGCAGTCTGCTGCATCTGCGAGCAGAGTATCGACTACTCACTGTCCTATCCGCATAAGCAGTCGTGCAGTGTGCAGCATGTGAAGTCACGCAAGCTGTACCCGCAGCTGACGTGGGAACCAAGCAACTGGAAGCCTGCGCACCTTGACTGCAACAAGGCGGCTGGCACGGGTGAGGATCTCAGCATGGGCGTCACCTCCGAAGACTGGTGACGTCCAAGGCCCGGCACCCAACCACCCCACCCAAGACCAAGGAGAACAGCCATGGGTAAGACGACCGCAGTAGCAACCCTGTACAGCAAGACCGATGCAGGCAATGGGCAGACGGCTCTGGCCTTCTGTGCTGACTACAACGACGAACGCAACAAGGAGTGGGCGAAGTACACGCCCGGACTGAGCGTCGGGATGACCGTTATCGAAAGCGTTGGCGAGCAGTTCGAGCAGGGCGAAACGTACCTGCTTACCTTTGAACGGCAGTAAGGACGCCGGCGGGGCTCCGAAAAAATCCAGCAAGGTGATTCGCCGGACACTCCCCGCCTGCTCCTCCCTCTCCCCCCGGGAGTTTCCCCGAAGGAAATAGCCCAAGATCGTTGAATTGGCGGGGAAAACGGACCCATCATCTTACCCGAAAGGCGTTAGCAAATCATGGCTAGTCTCGGAAATCTCACGCTCGTCCTTTCGGCCCGAATCGGGGACGGCGAACCCCACGACATCGGAGAAATCGAACTGCCCGTCGTTCATGAAACGACCCACACGGTTGGGCACGTCTCCATCACGGCGCGGGTCCGCGTTGACGACGTCGAGCTGAACCAGCGAGTGCAAAAGTTCGCAGCTGCCGTAACTGACGAGATGGCCGCTGCTGCCAAGCCCGACGTTCTGGCCTACTCGCCGGATCGCATGATCGGATCAGCTCTGACCATCGACCCTTCTCCAGTCTTCAATGCCAGGCTCAAAGCCGCCAAGGCCCGGCAGGCTACACTGGCCGCCCCGGCCATCCTTGACGGGCCAGAGCACGTCATCATTGGAGGCCGCCAGGAGGGCAAGACCCGCCTCGCACTGAAGTGGCTCACGGATGCTCCAGAGGGAGTGGAACGAGTCCTGATCGTCACCGACAACAACTCGGCTGAACACCTCAAATCCTCTTACGGGCTGCCCAAGAATGATCCACGGATCATCAGCTACCGGACCCTGCTCAACAAAGGCCCACGCCCAGGCGTGGAATACGGGGTAGACGACACAGCCCATATCCTGACGGCACTTCTGGGGCTCAAAGACCTGCCCCGCCTTCTGACCGTAGGCCACGCCGAGGCATGGCAGGGCACGAAGAAGTAACGTGCACGACCGCCCAGCGATCCGGGAACAGCGGGACGAGGGCAACTCCATCAGGAGCATCGCGAGAGACCACGGAGCCTCTCGGAACGCCGTCCGCCGGGCAATCCGGCCCGGCGCTCGCGATGGCTACTACCGGCCCTCTGCAATTGAAGAGGCTGAGCCGGCCGTCCGCGATGTCCTGGCCGACTATCCACAGATGTGCGTAGCGGACGTCGCCCTCCTGATCGACTGGAGGAAGTCCCGCAGGCAGCTATCAGACCTCGTGGCACGCCTCAGGCCGAAGAGCGCGAACGAGTGGCCTACCGTCAAGGCCCGCACGCTCGAATCCCTCGCCACCGGCAAGCTCACCACGAGGCCCCTCCAATGCGGCTCGATGAAACTCGGGGAGTTGAAACTATGACCTCAATTGAGAACCACATCGAACCACCGGATCACCTTCCGGAGCCTGTAGCGGATGTGTGGCGGGAGATCGTCGCTAGCAACGACCTGGTAGGCAACGTGGACCGCTCCGCACTGGAAACCTTCTGCACGCTCATGGCACGACTCCGTGAAGCCAGGGGCCGAATCGAGGACGAAGGCATGGTGGTCACAGACCCCCGAGGTCGCGTCATCCCCCACCCGGCGCTCGCCGTCGAACGGTCCACCGCAGAGCAGATTCGGGCGTGGGGTGACCGCTTCGCCCCGCTCGTAAAGCCAGCCAGGAAGCGCGGCTACATGGCTGACGCCACTGCGCTGACCATCACGGCCGCGAAACACCTTGAAGGCCCCCGCTTCGCTGGTCCAGTGGCAGCCGTGAAGACGCTTGCCTGGATGATTGACGAGGCCCAGCGCGACAGCATGGAAGCGCTCCAAAAGGCCATGACAACGACCGTGCCGAACTACCTCAAAGCCTGCGCTGAACTGCAAATTACGCCAGCTTCCCTTCCATCCGGCGCGGGGCTGACGGCCGTTCCGCCATCTGAGGAAACCAAACCGGCAGAAGAGGGAAAGCCGGAGGGCGCGAATGTCTCAGACTTCCAAGCTCGCGCCAGGGCACGCCGCTCCGGTTAGTGGTCCCAACGCTGTAGATCCGGGCGATTACTACCGCTCGGTTTGCCATGTCGCAGAGCCTGACCAGTCCGGCGCCAAGCGGAAGAAGATATTCGGGTACGCAGAACCTCGGATCTGCACGCCGCCCCTCCGGGCCCTCACACCAGAGACAACGCTCGGCTACGACGTCATTGACTTCGCGCGAGATGTCCTAGGGCTCGACCTGTACCCGTGGCAGAAGGTCCTGCTCTGCCGGATGCTGGAGCTGCTCCCAGACGGCTCGCTGAGGTTCAGGACCGCAGTGGTCCTGATCGCCCGCCAGAACGGCAAAAGCACCCTTTCACAGGTCCTCGCCCTCTGGTTCATGATCGTCTGGGGCTGGCCGCTGGTCATGGGCACCGCCCAGGACCTTGAAACGGCCGAAGAAGTGTGGCAGGGCGCCGTCGATCTCGTAGAAGAGGACGAGGAACTCTCCAAACTCCTCAAACGTGTCGTCAAAGTCAACGGCAAGAAGGCCCTGGAGCTAAAGGCAGGCAGCCGGTACAAGGTGAAAGCCGCAAACCGTCGCGCTGGACGTGGTTTCACCGGCAACCTGATCATGCTCGATGAGTTGCGCGAGCACCAGAACTGGGAAGCCTGGGGAGCGATCACCAAAACGACCATGGCGCAGGCCGAGGCTCTGATTTTGGCGCTGTCCAACGCCGGCGACTTGACCTCGATCGTTCTTCGATACCTCCGCAAGATGGCCCACGAGGCTCTCGGAGATCCGGACGGCATCTGTGAGGAAATCGGAGCCGCCGGACCTTCCGCCCTCGACGTCGCAGACCTCACGGAAGACGATGAAGAGCTTGATGACGACGAACTGGCCGATTTTGAGCAGGATGAGGACACTCTTGGCCTCTGGGAATGGTCGATGGCTCCTGGTACAGACAAAAGGGACCGTCAAGGCTGGGCGCAGGCCAACCCCTCACTGAACTGGAACCCCGGATTCACCGAACGCACCATCGCAGCGGCATGCAAGACCGATCCCGAGTGGGTGTTCCGCACAGAGGTCGGTTGTCAGTGGTCAGAAGGCACTCTCACAGGTCCGTTCCCCCCAGGGGCATGGGACAAGGGCAAGAACCCAGTCCAAACCTTGGAAGACGGCACCATTGGCGTCGCTGAGGAGCACCGGATAATCCCCGGCTCTGAAGTATGGGCTGGCGTTGACCAGTCTCATGACCGGTCCATGACATATGTGGCCTTTGGAGGCTTTAGGGCAGACGGGAAAGCCCAGGTGGAGATCGTGGCGGCTCGCCACGGCTCCGACTGGGTCAAGGGATACCTGATGGACGACAAACGGCGTGGACGCGTCAAAGCCGTGGCCGGCCAGTCCAAGGGCGCCCCGATCTCGCCACTGATGGAGAGCCTCGCCGCTGACATCGAGTTCACGATTCCCGTTGTCGAGTGGTCAGGCAGCGACCTAACCAATGGTTGGGCAGATGTTTTCGACTCCGTCAGAGACGTCACCGTTTTCCACAACCCGCAGCCCGTTCTGGACACAGCAGCAGCAACAGCTGTCGTGAAGGTGTTCAGCGGTGGCGCATCTATCCCTGATCACCGTGCATCACCTGCTGAGGTTGCGCCTCTCATGGCTTTCACGGCGGTCAAGTGGCTGATGGGGCGCCGCGAGGTCACACCCCCGCCGGCGGCTCCTCCTCCCGAGGCGCTACAGAGCACCGATACCGACTACGCAAGTGATGACGTCGCCCGAATGGGCTTCTGAGCGAGAGGAGCACCGCATGGCAGTACCGGAATCCGCCAAGGGTTACGCGGTGAATGCCTCTCCGTGGTGGACAGCACCAGACGAAGAGGAAACACCAGAGCTTCAGTGGCCAAAGAATGTACGTGTGTACGACCAGATGCGCCGCCAGGACGCACAGGTCGTGTCCACCCTCCGGGCCATCACGCTGCCGATCCGGCGCACCACCTACCGGATCGATCCCAACGGCGCCCGGGATGAAGTCACCCAGCAAGTGGCAGATGACATGGGCTTGCAAATCGTGGGCGACTCCGGGCGCTCGATCCTCCGAACTCGCAACAGGTTCTCCTGGGCTGAGCATCTGCGGCTGGCGCTGACGATGCTTCCCTTCGGTCACTCGTTCTTTGAGCAGGTATACGGAATTGAGGGTGGCAGGGCTCATTTGCGGAAGCTGGAATGGCGTCCGCCCCGCACCATTAGCAAGATCGATGTCGCCTCGGACGGCGGTCTGGTAGCAATCGAGCAATTCTCCGCCAAAGCGGGCAGTAAGGATCCGCGCATAGAGGTGGGCAACTTGGTTGCCTATGTCAATGACCGTGAGGGCGGAAACTGGTTGGGACAGTCCGTTATCCGACCTGCTTACAAGTACTGGCTGCTCAAGGACCGTGCTTTGCGGGTCCAAGCGCAAACCCTGGACCGCAATGGCATGGGCGTCCCGATCTACACTGCCTCAAAGCTCCCGGATGGCCTCGCGGAGGCGGAGTACGTGAGGCGCCAGAACGAAGAGATCGCGGCTGGTCTGAAGATCGCCAGGGGCCTGCGTTCGGGCGACAATTCTGGAGCTTCACTTCCCGATGGGGCAAAGCTCGACATGAAGGGCGTCGAGGGCGACCTGCCTGACGCGGACAAGCCTATTCGCTACTACGACGAGCAGATGGCGCGGGCAGTCTTGGCGCACTTCCTGAACCTTGGGACCGAGACAGGCTCTTGGGCTTTGGGTTCCACGTTCGCGGACTTCTTCACGCTGTCCCTGCAGACCGTCGCCAACCAGATCGCGGACGTGACCAACCAGCACGTCATTGAGGATCTCGTTGACCACAACTGGGGGCCGGAAGAGCCGGCGCCAAAACTCGTGTTTGACGAGATCGGGTCCCGACACCCCGCAACAGCGGAATCCATCGCACGTTTGGTCGACGTTGGTGCGCTGACGCTGGACGATCCGCTGGAGGCTCACCTCCGGAACCAGTACAACCTCCCGGCAGCGGACCCGACAACGGCCCGCGAGAGGGTCACAACCACCCAGGCAAGCCAGTCACCGCCCCCGGCACGTAGAGCGCCTGAGCCGCGGCCTACCGAAAACCGCTGGCCCGGTTCATGACAAGGAGAACCCAGATGAGCAGACCACTGAAGATGGCAACCGAAGGTAAGCAGTGGTACCGGATGGAAGCCAAATCCGGGGACGCAGCGGATGTCTATATTTACGACGTAATTGACAGTTACTGGGGTGTGAACGCATCCGAGTTCGTCACGGAGCTGGCGGCCCTCGACGTCGAGAACATCAACCTCTACGTCAACTCCCCGGGCGGATCAGTGTTTGACGGAACAGCGATCATGAACGCGCTGCGCCGTCACAAGGCGCACGTTACCGCCACCGTGGACGGGCTGGCAGCATCAGCGGCTTCCTTCATCGTCCAAGCGGCCGATGAAGTGGTCATGGGCTTCGGCGCGGAAATGATGATCCACGACGCCTCAGCCGTGTGCTGGGGCAACGCGGCAGACATGGAAGAAACGGCCAAGGTCCTCAACCAACTGTCCGAAACGATCGCCAGCGTCTACGCAGAGCGCGCCGGAGGAACCATTGAAGAGTGGCGCACCGCGATGCACGCAGAGACCTGGTACACGGCAGAGGAAGCTGTGGCCGCTGGCCTCGCAGACCGCGTTGTAACCCGCAAGGGAAACGAAGCGGACGACGAAGCGGAAGCGTCCACAGCCAAGTTCGATCTGTCGATATTCGCCCATGCTGGCCGCCGCGACGCACCCCGGCCTATGGTCCCCACGAACCAAACCCGCAAGGAGGGCCTGAGCCTCGCCAACGGTCGGGCGCTCCAGCAACTTACCAACCTGGTCGATAAGACCACCAACATGCCTCCGGCCGAGCCGGCGGAACGTATCAACCCCCGAGAGAAAGGAACCGACAACATGTCGGATGCACTGAAAAAGGGGCTCCGTGAGCGGCTCGGCATCTCCGCCGAAGCGAACCTGGACGACGACGCCTTGCTGGCCGCCGTTGACGAGGTGCTTGCAGAGCAGGACACCGTTACAGCAACCGCAGCAGCGGGCACCGTCGTACTGGATGAAGCCCAGTACGCGAACCTCCAGGCCGCAGCTGAGGAGGGACGCGCAGCACGTAACCAGCAGCTCGCCGCTGAGAGGGCAGCAATTGTTGACTCCGCTGTGAACGATGGCCGGATCGCCCCGGCTCGTCGCGACCACTGGGTCGCTGCGCTCGCGGCTGATCCGGGTATGGCTGAGACTTTGGCGGGCCTCGCGCCCGGCTTGGTCAACCTGAAGCCGTCGGGCTACACCGGCGGCGTCAATGAGTCCACGGACGAGGACGAGCTCTACTCCAAGTTCTACCCCGGAAAGGAAGGCTGACCATGGGCCAGCACGTTCATCTGTTCCAGCCCGGCGACCCGGTAACGTTCACCGCTTCTGCCGATGTCACCGGCGGCCAGCTCGTCGTTATCACCGGAAACCGCACCGTCGGTCCCGCCGGAGCTAACGCTGTGGCGTGGGTCGGCACTGCCGCATTCGACGCCAAAGCGGGAGACAAGGTCACCGTCCTCAAGGGCGGCGTCCAGAAGGTTGCCGCCTCGGGAGCAATCGCCGCCGGTGCTCTTGTAGTTGCTGCCGCAGCCGGCAAGGTGTCGGCGCTCGCCGCCGTTACGACCCCGACGCCGGCGGACGTCACCAACAGCCGAGCCATTGTTGGCATCGCCCTCACCGGCGGCACGGACGTGCCCGTCGAAATCGACTTCACCCGCTAAGGAGGCCAAGTTGTCGTACACATACCCGGCACCACCCGCCGTCGTTACTGACGGCGATACCATCGAGGTTCATCACCTCCTCCGGACACCTTCTCTGGTGGCCCGGCGTCTGCGCACGCTGCTGGAGCAGCGCTACATCGCAGACTTCCTCCTTGCCGGTCGATTCGTCGCCGCCGGCGGGTCCATCCTTTACGAAACGGGCGAAGAGATCTTCACCGACGACGACCCCGAGGCAATCGCCCCGGGCGCCGGCTACCCGAAGACCAAGGCATCTGCCGGTGAGCTTGCATCCGCGAAGACCACCAAGTGGGGCCAGGACGTCCCGGTAACGGACGAGGCCATTGCGCGACTGGGCATCAACCCTGTTGAGCGTGCCTTCACGAAGCTCGTCAACCGGTCCATTCGCTACGTGGACTCCGCTGCACTCGGGGTCATCGCGTCGAAGATCACCCAGACGTACAACGTCACCGGCGGCGGCGCCCCCGGCGCTTGGACGGACGGCAACAAGATCGTAGAAGGAACGTTGCTTGCTAAGGCGCAGGTCACTGCGCTGGACGAGGGTTTCGATCCCAACGTGATCGTCCTCAACGATGCACAGTGGGCCAAGGCCATCGGACGACTGGTCACTTCCGGGCTACTGCCGCGAGAGGCGAGCAACCCGGTCGTCACCGGTTCGTGGCCGCAGGCGTTGGGCTTGACGTGGGTCAGCACGAACCACAGCCCCACGGCAGACCCGATCTTGGTGGACCGGGAGCAGCTCGGCGGCATGGCCGATGAGAAGCTTGGCGGTCCCGGCTACGTCAGCTCCGGCGGCGTTGGCGTAGAAACGAAAGCCATCCGTGAGGAAAAGACAGACGGCTACCTGCTGCGCGCTCGCCGCGTGACGGTGCCTGTCGTTCTGGAACCGAATGCAGGCGTCAAGATCACGAACACGGGGCTCTGATATGGGACACATTGTCACTGCCACGTTGATCGTGGCTAAAACCGGAGATACGGAGCGCTACTTCGATAAGGGCGCAGTCCTGCCGGCCAGCGTCACGACCGAAGAGCGCAAGCGGCTGGTGGCTGCGGGGCTGGTTAAGTTCGAAAAGGATGCCCCCACAGCTGCGGAAGCGGCTGAAAAGGCTGCCGCCGATGCAAAAGCGGCAGCAGAAGCGAAAGCGGCGGCTGACTCGAAGGAAGCGACCGACGCCGCAGCCGCAGCTGCAGCTAAGACCACTGCTGCCAAGACAACGCCGGCGAAGTAAGAGGAGGTGGACGCCATGGCTACTGATCTGGCAACAATTCCAACGATCGAGCAGGCATGGCGTCCACTCAACTCTGTGGAGAAGCCCAGGGCGGAGTACTACCTCGGAAAGGCTTCTCGTGCCATCCGACGTCGTTGGCCCGACGTCGATCAACGCATTCTCAACCCTAACGATTACCTGACTGCTGATGACGTCTCTGACGTGGTGGTGCAGATGGTGCTCAGTGCGGTGGATGTTCCGCCCATACGGGGCGCGAAGTCCTTCTCAGAAGGTGTTGGGCCAATGTCGCGGTCAGCCACGCTGCTGGCTGGCAGCACCAATCCGACCGAGATTCACGGCTGGATGGTGGAGGTATTCGAAGGGCGCAGCACAACCCTTCCCGTCTTCCACTCCCCGCCTTCCGGTAACTACGAGGGCCTTTTCATCTGGCCGGAAGGGCGGTGCTGATGTTTCCCCTGGCGAACGGCGAAACGGTGGTGCGGGAACGGGCGCAGCTCGTGAATGATACCTACTCGGGCGAAGCCACCCAGAGGGACTGGTCAGAGCCGGACACGATCGACATTGAGGGCTGCGCTATTGCCCCGTCCAGCAGCGTCGAGACGCAGACCGAGAACCGGAACACGGTGAGTACGGCAATGAGCCTCTATTGCGCCCCAGGGGCGGACGTGCTGCCCCAGGACCGCATCAGGGCACGATCCGGACTGTGGCAGGTTGAGGGTGAAGTTGCCGACTGGCACAACGCGCTCACTGGCTGGAATCCCGGCGTCGAGTTCAGAGTGACGAAGGTGGTGGGCTGATGGCCGGCGTGGACTTCAACGACTCATTCTTTGAACAGCTCGGGCGCTCGCCGGCAGTAACCGGCTTGTGTGTGGAAAAGGCCAACAGGGTCGCCGCTGCTGCCCGTGCCTCGGCGCCGAGGGACAGTAACGCATATGCGAACAGCATCCGCGTGGAGGTTGTTCGCCGCGGTCGCCGTAACGCGGCGCTCGTTATCGCGGACAGTCCGATTGCTTTGCTGGTCGAGTCCAAGACAGGAAACCTTGCCCGGGCGTTGAACCAGGTGAAGAAGAGTGGGTAAGCGCGTCATCCACTCAGACCTTGAGGAGTTCCTTACCGGGTTCATCCGGCGAGAGCTGGCGGCTATCGGATCACCTCTGGCCTCTGGCGTGTTTGTGAGCAATCAGTTTCCCAGCCCGGCCCGACCTAAGTCGGTGATCGTCCGTGACGACGGCGGCCCGGATGTCTCGATCGTCACCAACGAACCAACGGTCGGGATCACCATCCTGACCGACAAAGATCTTACCGACGGCAAGACGGCCACGGACCTGTCTCACCTGGTCAAGGCCATCGTCAAGGACTGCGCTCGCGTGGAACCGGGCAACCCGGTTGCTGCGGTGCTCGGCTTCAACGGCCCGTACACGGTCCCGGACGAAACGGGCCACCCTCGGCGATACATGACGGCTGAACTGTCCGTCGCCGGCGAAGAGCTGGCTTAGAGCTTTACCCAAACCAATCAACCAGCCATTCACGCCTGTGAATGGTTTTTCTATTTGGAGGCAAATAATGGCTGCTGATGAACTCGGCAACGACGTCGAAGCTGTTGGTGTACCGGTAACCGGACACATCGGCTTCGCACCTTTCGGGACGGCTGTCCCCACCCCTGTGGCCGGTAAGGCCCTCGACTACGAACTTCCCGTCGATTTCAAGATCCCCGGCCTCCTCACGGAAGACGGCGGCTTTGAATGGACCATGGAGGCTGACGGCGACGCGATCACCTTCTGGCAGGAGGGATACTCCATCCCGTCCGGCCTCGCGAACGTCGAACTGAAGGTCAAGTTCGCCCAGACCGACGAGACGGTGCGCCAGATCATCCGGGGCAAGGTTGCGGACGCGAATGGTTACATGACCATCGACGGCGGCGGCACATCCACCAGGTACGTGGCGTTCACCGAGGAGATCTTCAAGAACGGCGTGATCCGCCGGCGCGTGGCGGCCAACGTCGGCGTGAAGTCGGTCAAGGAAGACAAGTCCGAGCGCGGCAAGGTCCTCGGTTACGAAGTCACGTTCTCGATATCCCGCGCACCGGAGCTGGAAAACCAGCACCTTGGCGAATGGCTGATCCCGCTGCCCGTCACCCCCTAGCCTCCGGGCTCCTTAGACCTGTGGTCCCGTGCTCTCGATGGGTGAGCGCGGGACCACAGCTTTCAACCCATCAAACCCATCACACCCATTAGGAGTAGCAATGACCAAGCAGGAAGCAGCACCCAAGCCCAAGTTCCTCGTTGTTGAGAACAACCTGAAGTGCCAGACGGAGAACGGAGAGCTGTCGCTCCCACTCGGCGTGAAGTTCGGAACCATCCGCAAGCTGATGGGCGGCGAACAGAAGACCCAGTACGAGGAATTCGAGTTCTTCATGACTGAGATCTTCAGCGAAGCCAACAACAAGGCGCTGGACGACTTGGACGCTGCCGAGGCTGGAGAGATCCTCACCGAATACAGCGACGCCCTCTCGAAGCGATTCCAGGTGAGCATGGGAAAATCCGTTGGCTCGTCGGACTCCTCAGAGAGCACCGAGGAGCAATCGCCTACGACTTCCGAAAGCTAGGCATTTCGGTTGAGGACATTGGCGAGTCCTTGCCTGTCTGGGAGGCCGTGGAACTAGCCGAGCAAATAGCCCTGGACATGGGTTCTCGCCTGTTCGCTGCGCTCGCCGGTTGGTCCTTCCCAATGACTCGCGGGGAAATGATGGCCACGGCCTCATTCACTCGGGAGTTTAACGCGAACCGGGACAAGGACACTCCGCCGTTCGTGCCCGACTGGCCATGGCCCACTGAGGCGCCGGTTGAAGAAGTCACCCCCGAGGAACGCGCCCGTGCTGAGGCGCAACTGAAGCAGTACAGCGCCTTCGGGCAAATCAGAACTAAATAAGGGGGCCTCTGGTGTCTGAAGTCGGGTCCGGTCAGGTAGCAATCTTCCCCACATTTCGGGGATTCCGGTCTTCAGTCAACTCAGAGGTTGCTGGCGCTGGACGCGAGGGCGGTAAGACGTTCAGCTCCGCGTTCACCGCCGGCGCCGGCGATCCCGGCCAGGCTCTGGTCAAGAAGCTCAATGCACAGATCGCATCGGGCGCTAAGGCGCTCTCGGCGGCACGCCTCCAAGAGCAGGACGCCACTGGCAAGGTCCGTGTAGCCGAAGCGGCGCTCAACGAGGCACGCGCCAGGGGCGAGCAGGGTAGCGCTCGCGTTATCGCCGCAGAAGAGCGTCTGGCGACGGCAAAGCGGAAACTCTCCGAGGCCAGCGGCAAGACCATCGCGGCATCGGATCAGCTGCGGCAGTCCCAGACGAAACTGGCTGAGGCCATGGACTCTGCCGGATCTTCTGGAGAGCAGGCGGCCGGCCGTTTCGGTCGGGGTTGGCAGAGCATCAAGTCGAAGCTCTCCGGTGCTGCCAAGAGCGCTGTCGATGAAGAGGGTAATAAAGCCAAGGAAGCGGCTGACAAAGCCGGGCAGGATTCTGGCGGGCGGTTCGGTAGGGGATTCAAGGCCCTCGTTGGTCCTGCGATCGCCCTCGCAAGCGCGGGTGTCTTCGGCGGGTTCGTGGCCGAGGCTGCCCGGGCGAGCGACGCTACGGACAAGTTCAAAGCCACGATGGACTTCGCGGGGCTGGACACCTCAGCCATCGATGCGGCGTCCAAGGCGGCGAAGGACTACGCAGATCAGACAGTCTTTGACCTGCCGACGATCCAGAACACCATCGCGCAGCTGGCATCCAACGGCGTCCAGGATTACACCGGCCTAACCAAGGCTGCGGGTAACCTCAACGCCGTCGCTGGCGGCAACGCGGACACCTTCAAGTCTGTGGCCATGGTCATGACCCAGACCGCCGGCGCGGGCAAGCTCACGACGGAGAACTGGAACCAGATGGCTGACGCCATCCCCGGTGCAGCTGGTCCGTTGATGCGCTCGCTGGAGGAGGCCGGAGCTTACACCGGCAACTTCCGCGACGCGATGGCCGCCGGTGAGATCACGTCCGAAGAGTTCAACGCCGCGCTGATGAAGCTCGGCAACGATCCGGTGGCCGTGGAGGCTGCCAAGTCCACCAAGACGTTTGAGGGTGCAATCGGCAACCTTCAGGCCACGATCAACTCAGGCCTGATGGGCGCCCTGGACAAGATGAAGCCCGGTATCACCGGCGCCATCAACCTTGTCTCTGGTGGCCTTGGTAAGGCGTTCGAGTGGACGGGCAAGGCCGCTTCCGGCCTGATAGACGTCTTCGCCAATGGCGACTTCACCACCAACCTGCGTGAAGCCTTCAACGTCGAGGAAGACTCGGGCTTTGTCAGCTTCCTGTTCAGCATCCGGGACGCTGCCAACGAGGTAGGCGGAGGCTTCCGAGCCTTCGGCGCTGCCTGGAAAGCAGCGGACGGAGATGTAACCTCCTCCGGATTCCCCGGATTCATGGAGCAGCTCGCCAACGCGCTCAAGCCTGTATTCGACGCTTTCAAGGCGCTCGCACCGACAGTGCTCGGGCTGTTCCAGTCCTTCTCGCCCATCGGGCTGTTGTTCCAAGCGCTGCAACCGGTCCTGCCGGTCCTGGCAGCCGCCATAGGACAGCTCGGCATGGCGCTCGCCGGAGTGCTGGGTTCGGCGCTGACAACCGTGCAGCCTCTGATTCAGACACTGGTCGGGGTCCTCAGCGGCGTGTTCATCGCGATCATGCCGAGCATCGTCAGCCTGATATCGATGCTGGGTGACGCGTTCACCATGCTCTCTCCGGTGATCAGCATGGTTCTTGGCGCGGTGCTTCCGCTCATCACCACGCTGGTCTCTCAGCTCGCGCCGATCATCATCAACCTGGTCACCTCGATCCTGCCTCCGCTGATCGACATCTTCAGCATGGTCATTGCGGCGATCGCTCCACTGATCACCCAGATCTTGGATCTCCTGATTCCGGTGATCCAAGCGCTGATGCCCGTTGTGGTGACGGTCTTCGGCGTGATTGCTGACGTGATCAAAGCGGCGATGCAGATCGTGCAGGGCATCATCCAGGTGGTCACGGGGATCATCTCTGGAAACTGGTCGCAGGTTTGGTCTGGGATTCAGAACATCTTCGGCGGTATCTGGAACGCAATCGTTGCCGTTGTGCGCGGAGCTATCCAGATCGTCGGCTCCGTCATCCAGGCGGGACTGAGCATCGTCGGAAACGTCGTCGGCTCCGTCCTTGGCAATATCGGATCGTTCTTCGCTGACACGTGGCGGAACATCACCAACGGAGTCTCCGGGTTCATCTCCGGATTCCTCGGGTTCTTCAACGACCTGCCCGGCAAGATCATCGGTGCACTATCCGGCGCGAGCACCTGGCTGCTCGACGTCGGCAGGAACATCGTCCAAGGCCTCATCAACGGCGCCAAGGGAATGATCGACAACGCCGTGCAGGCCATCAAGGACGTCGGCGGGGCGATGCTCGACGGCGTCAAGGGATTCCTCGGCATCAAGTCGCCGTCACGGCGGTTCCGGTTCGAGGTCGGCCAGCAGGTTGGAGAGGGCGCCCGGTTGGGCATCCTCGACAAGGTGAAGTCCGTGGCCGACGCCGCAAAGCGACTGGTCACAATCCCGAACGTCCCGGGCATGGGTGGAGGCAGCACTGCTTTCGGCGCGGGGGCGGCTTCCGTCGGGGGCCAGACCAACCACATCACTATCAACGAAGTGACTGACCCCAATGGGACATCCGCTGCCGTCGTCAGGCGCCTCGGCGCACTAGCACCATAGGAGGGGCCTGACATGCCTTACCCATCCCCGATCACCTACCCATCCAGGTTGCTGTTCCCAGGCACAGCACTCCCGGAACTTCAGGGCAGGTCACCCATAGCTTTGGGTGACCTGCTCATGAACTGGGTAGATGAAGACGGCACCATATGGGCGGTGGAGAAGAACCCCGGCTGGCTCGGCTCGCCGGCCTCCACAGCCCAGTTCAACCAGCGCGCTCGCGGCAACGGAACGACGACAACTGAGGGCTTCCTGACCGGCAAAGTACTGCCCATGGAAGGCAAGATTCGGGCCCGCTCGCCGGAGACCCTGTCCTTCGCTCTCGACAGGCTCAACGCCGCCGTCAGCGTGGACCCGTTCACCCTGCTGGTTTCCGAATCGGGCAGGGTCCGCCACATGCAGGTGCAGCGTCAGGACGAGATCCTGACGGACACCCTCAGGGACGGGTTCACAGCCACGTTCAGCATTCAGGTTTTCGGCAAGGACCCCCGCAAGTTCGGAGACCTCGAATCAGTATCCACGCTGCTGCCCTTCGCGAGAGGTGGCCGGACATACCCGGCCACCTATCCGGTGGTCTACACCGGAGTTTCCAACAGCGGCCGAGTGCGGATCCATAACCCGGGCAACACCCAAGCCCCGGTCTGGCTACGCATCGACGGACCAATCCCCGCCGGCGGCTGGACCGTAACCCACGTGGGCAAGAAACGATCACTCACGTTCGCTTCAGCCTTGGCGCTCGCCTCTGGCGAATTCGTCACCGTGGACATGGACCGGCGGGAGGTGCTCGCGCAGGGCCAGTCCGCTAGGCAGGGGTACATCACGTCCCGCGGCTGGTTCTCGCTTGACCCAGGGGAAAACGAAATTGCATTCAGCGCGGCCAACTACTCGGCTACCGCGCAACTGACCGTACTTACGAAACCGGCTTGGAGCTGAGATGACTATTACTTGCCAGCCTATGGACGCGGCTGAAGGCCTTGATCTTCCGGCTTACTCGGCGTCGAACGAGCGCCAGGCCGATGCTGTTACGTACGGGGGCGGCTCGGGCCTGCCGCTGGCGGCACGTTCCGGGTTCCGCCCTGGGACCGGAAACGTCCTGACTGCCAGCTCCACTACTTGGACGTTGCAGCCGTGCGCAATCATGATTTCACCGAAAGCGGCTACTGCTCAGGGGTCTTACCGATGGGCCACCGACGCGAACCTCACCGGCGCGATCATTGCAGCCAACGCGACATTGCCCCGCAAGGACATCGTTTACATTCAGGTCAACGATTCATCCTCCGGTGATGGCTCAGGGGGGTTGAATGCCCCGCCGGTATATCTGGCGGGCACGCCATCTGCCACGCCTGAAGCCCCGGACCTTCCGGAACGAAGCTTCTTGATCGGTACGATCACCGTTCCGCAAGTCGGGGCGGGCTCACCGACGGTGGTTCGCAACCCGGCTGTGTTCGTTTCTGCTGGAGGTATCCAGCCGGTTTCGGGGCTCACAGAGCGCGGTGAGCTTTCGGCGTATGACGGTCTCGTTGTGCGACGCATGGACCTGCCAGGGCGGCCGCTCGATGTCCGTGACGCAACCGGGTGGCAAGACGAAACCCCCGCGCCGATCACGTTCGCAGCTGGGAGTCCGCCGGAATACCGGAACGCCGGGACCTACTATGACGCAACGCTGGCTGACGCTGCCGTGACTCGCAACGGGCGTCGCATATCGGGCCAGGGTGCAATCGCCAACAACGTGGCCATCACATTTTTGGCGAACACGGAGTACATCATCGGCACGGTGCCAGCTGGCTATCGACCCGCTACGAGATCACCACTATTTCAAGTCGCGCCCGGTGGCTACGTCTGCAACATGTGGGTGACCATCGGCGGGCAGATTCGTGTCAGCTTCTTTGTGCCCGTCCCTTCACAGGCCATCGGCAAGATGCTGTGGCCGCTGGACGGCACCGGATGGAACGGCTGATGCCGGGCAGGAGGGGCTGACGTGTGGAGCCGACAGCGCTTATCACAGCAATTCTCGCGGTGTTCACGGCTGCTGGCGGAGGGGCTTGGAAGCTCATCGACCGGGCGGACAAGAAACGCGAGAGAAGGGAGGTCGCCGTGGAGGAACTCCTGAAAGAACGAGTGGCTTCCCTCGAAGCCGAGAACCGCACTCTGAGGGCGGACAACGTCCAGATAGCTGCCGGTGCTGAGAAGCAGCGTCGCAAGGACAAACGGTACACCTCCCGAGTCAAGGCCGCGGCGGGGAAATGGCGTGAGCAGCTCCTTGTCAACGATCTCCAGCCTGATCCGAAGGACTGGCCAGTGGAGGACGAAAATGACGACACTGAATGACCCCAAGCTGCTCGCCGCAGCGGAACTCTCGTCCAAGTCCAGGAAGTCTGACAAACGGTGGAAGCTGGGACTCGCGCTCGCCGTGCTGCTGCTGGCGGCAGTGACTGCCATTGCCGTGGTTCTGGGCAGCAACAATGCGCGCCTCGCAACAGAAAATGCGGAGTTCGCCTCCAGGCAGCAGGTCGAAAAGAAGGAGATCGCGCAAGAAGCACGGCAGGCACTCTGCGGCTCCGGCGATCGAGAGATCTACGACAGGGACCTCTGCGAAAAATGGGCAGAGGCTGCCCAAGAGCCAAACGTGGTTCCGACAGCTCCCGCAGTCGTCGGAGGGCCATCCCAGCCTGACTTGGTCAACGCATTCCGCGAGTACTGCGCGGGAGGTAACTGCAAAGGCCAGGACGGCCAGCCGCCAACACCTGACGACGTCGCCGCGGCCTTCGCGCGGTTCTGTGCTGATGGCCGGTGCGTGGGGCCAGCTGGCAAAGATGCAGTGGACGGGCAACCCGGCAGAGATGGCGAGTCCCTTCCGCCGGAACCTGCAATGGTTCTCGCTGCGGTCAGTGACTACTGCTCCACTGGCGCTTGTCGTGGGGCGGACGGTGCAAACGGCCCACCACCCACGCCCGAAGCGATCCTTGCAGCAGTCCAGCAGTTCTGTGCAGCCGATGCCTGCCGAGGCCCAGCAGGCAATGACGGGCAGAAGGGCGAAAAGGGCGAAAAGGGAGATCCGCCCTCGTCGATCGTCATCGTTGACCCCAAGAGCGGGCAGACACTGACTTGCACGCCGGACCCGCCGGGTTCCACGACGTACACCTGCGCAGCAGCCGCTACACCGGAGGCTTCGCCAGCTCCACCAACCACATAGGAGGCGTCATGGCATTCGAGCTTTCGCGGTTCCAGTTTTGGCTTACATCCGTCCTGGGCGGCTACATCGATGCCGACGGCGCTTATGGCGCTCAGTGCTGGGACCTGCATGCGCACTTCGCCAGGTTCTTCGGCCTGCCTGTCATCAACACCACGGGAGGCTCGGGCGTATGGGCAGGGTACGCCGGCACCATGTACCGGGACTACCCGCAGACCACCGCCATTGAGGCAGCCTACGAGCGTATCCCTGCGTCCCAACCGGGCAAGGCGGGTGACACCGCAGTCTGGGGCGATTCCTTTTGGTACTACCCAAAGACGCACGTGGCTCAGGTTATTGAGGACGTCGGCTACGAGTACCTCCGCTGTGCATCCCAGAACAGCTCCGAGGGCCGGTGGGACAACCCCTTCCCGGGCCAGTCGTCCGGGCCGGTACTTGATCAGTGGCTCCCCAAGAAGGGCCTCCTCGGGTACCTGCGTCCCCGAACCGGATTGGTGTTGCAGGGAGAGATCGTCACAACGCCTAGCTACACGCCCGATCAGCAATTCCTAATCAATCTCCGCCTCACCCTTCCGTAAGGAGCCCGCCGTGACTGAACAACCATCCAAGAGCGTTGCCAATCAGGACAAGCTCGATTTTCTCTACGACTTCTCCCTTGTGGGCGGAGATTCAACGGGCGGGAAGTCGCTCCAGGAGCAGATCCGGGAGGCCCCCGAGGCGGCCCTCTGGCTGCCTTTGATCAATTGGGGGGAATACAAGACATCCGTCCTCGGCCAGCTTGCTTTCAACGCTAAGGGCATCGCACAGAACAACGCCGAGCTGGTGGCAATCAGGGGCCTGTTGCAACAGCTGGTCGAGCAAACGGCCGCCGGCGTCCCTGTGGTCATCGACTACGACCGGATCCGCCAGGACATCAAAGACAGCATGCCCACTTTCGAAATCGTTCCGATCATCAAGGAGAACTAAACATGGAATCACTCGACCCTCAGACCCTCAAGGCGCTCGCAGATCTCGGCCCAGTCGCCCTCTGGCTTCTCGCTGTCGGCTTCTTCAGCCCCCTGGTCATCGCAGTTATCCAGCAATCGGGCTGGTCTCCGCGTAAGCAAGCGATCGTGGCCTTCCTCTTCTACGTGGTGGTTGCCACGGTGACCGCCTATCTCAGCGGGATCTTCAGTACCGCCGGCGTGATCGTGGCGTTGCTCGTCATCTTCGTCACCGCCGGGAACAGCTACAAGCTGCTGTGGAAGCCGACAGGTGTTGCGCCTGCGATTCAGGCCGCAACTCCGATCGGTTCGAACCAGGGCAAGCACGAAGCGTAGCTTCCAAACGTAGGGGGGTCCTCACTTGGCCATTTCTTGGGTTGCCGTCGATGCAAACGACGGCACGATCATTGCGGACCTCCCTACGCTGAGCGTCAGCGGGGCTCTCAAACAGACGCTGATGCGGTACGAGTCTCAGACGGCGAACCTGCCGATGGATGGCGCCCCTGAGAACTGGCGTGAGGCTACCCGGAAGGGTGCCGTGTTCTTGGTGGCCCTGTCAGAGCCGGAGGAGAACGAGCCACGCGGCGTGCCGCTTTGGGGCGGTCTGATCATCCGACGGACTCGGAAGGTTGGCAACGGGGTGGACCTGAGCTTGGTGACAGCTGAGGGCTACTTCGATCGTGTCTACGTCGAAGATGAGGCGTTCACGGCCACGCCTCAGAACGTCATCGTCAAAACGATGGTGGAGAAGTACGCCAAAACGACGGTGACCAAACGCGGCCTCCCGCTGCGCGTACAGATCGTGGGCGGCAACGGGGCGCTTCGGAATAAGAACACGTGGAAGGACGCCGCGGATAAAACCCTGTACTCCGCACTGACTGACTTCTCCGGAATCATCGGCGGGCCTGAGTGGACCGTTGGCTGGGAATGGGTGGACGAGAAGAAACTTGGGCTGGTCCTCTACGTCGGTGACAGAATCGGCAGGACACCACCAGCGGGCCTCGGTCCGGCAGCCCACTTTGACCTGCCCGGCTCAGTCACGGAAGCCGAGCTGGTGGAAGGGTTCGGAGCGGACGAGGGCGCTAACGACGTCATGGCTGTCTCCACAGGGACCGAGGGCGCCCGACCGCAGTCCCCACACCAAAAGGTCACCACGGATCTTCGGCCCCGCTTCGAATACAGGTGGACCCCGGAGAGCGACATCAAAGACACCTCCACACTGACGGCGCATGCTCAACGGGCGCTTGCCGCGATGAAAGACGGTTCCCTGGCGATGACGCTGACAGCCAACCGGGGCGAGGCTCCGAAGCTTGGCCTCGATTGGTTCATTGGCGATGACGTTGGTTTCGACATCGAGGCCCCGGAATTTCCTGACGGGCTGGTTGGCACAGCTCGCTGCGTTGGCTGGGAGCTGACAGACGAAATGATCACTCCGCTGATTGACGTAACTGCCGTGAGGGGAATCGACTAGATGGCTCAACCAGGACTCCCAGGGTCACAGTTCCCGGGTGAGGATGCGATCAACCGCAGATTCCGCGAGCTGGAGCAGCGCGTCCAGCAGTTCAGTGCGGCGAACATCCTCGCAACAGCCGGCATCAACGCTGCAGCTGGTGGTGTGCTGGTCAACGGCTTCATGCAGTTCCGGCGCACCGACGGCACAACAGGCGTGCAGGTAGACCCCGAGACAGGCACCTTTACGGTGTTTGATGACGCCGGAGCGGCTCCTGTTACCCGGTTCGGTGAGTTGCTGGAAACCGCGCCGGGTGAGTACGGCGTGGAAGTGCTGGTTGGTTCCACGTGGGTGCGCCTCGGCAACCAAGTCACCACCTGGGACGGGGTGTCGGGTAAGCCGATGACTTTCCCGCCATCGGGCCACTCGCACGACGGTGGTGACATCACCTCGGCCGTGGCGAATGCGACCAACGCCGTGAACGCGACCACCGCGACCACGGCCACCACGGCGGCGAATGCCACGGAGGCCACTCACGCGGCCCAGGCTGACGGTTCGCAGTACGGGTGGACGAACAACGTCGCCGGCGGAAGCTTCTACGCGCTCTGGGTGGGAAACGATGGCGGCTACCACTTCGGCCGGAACGTCTCCTCCATCAAGTACAAGGAAAACGTCTCCAACGCTGACGTAGATCCGTTCAACGTCCTTCAGCTGCGTCCGGTCAGGTACGACCGGAAACCCACCTACCGCTTCCCACAAGATGCGGAAGGCAACCGGCTCGTAGGGCCCGAACAGCAATTCCTTGGCGCAAAGGGCGAGTTCGGGCTCATCGCGGAGGAAGTCGAGGAATCCCTTCCCGAGATCGTCACCCGCTATGACGGGCAAGTGGACGGCGTCCGCTACGACCTGCTGGGCGTGGCACTCCTGCCCGTAGTCCAGGCGCAACAACAACAGATCGACAAGCTCACCGCGGCTGTCCGCGCTCTCGGAGGAGATATTTGATGGCACGCAGAACTTGGGCCAACGGCATCATCGGCAACACCCCGCTGAACGCGGCCAGGCTAAACGATTTGGAAGAGGACTTGGAAGCAGCCCTGATGCAGCTCGCGCGCTCGCCGGAAGCACTGTTCAGCGGCTCCGTGATCGTGAACGACGACGGCGCCCCAACGTCAGCCAACGTGGTCTGGCCAGACGGCTCCACTGGGGTCTACTCAGGCACCGCGTCCGTGGCATGGCCAGGGGCGGTCAACGCCTACACCATCACCAAAACGGGCATCCCTGTTCTGAAGTTCACCCAGCCAATGGTCACCCGCAACGAATCCGGCGACATCACCACCCGCCCCGCCATTACAGTCACCGAGGAGTAGAACGTGACCACCGTCCATATCTCCCTGGTCAACCCACAACCCGACGGCACCACCGCACCAGCCCGGGCAACACACCGTTTCACCCCAACGAAGCGCCGGCCCCTCACCGGCACACCAGCCACCATCGTCCTGCCAACACCCTTCGAAGTCGCACTCGCTGATGGCGCCGCCGAAGTCGAGCTGGAACCAAACGGGCCGGACTGGGCTTGGCGCATCGATGAGTACGTGCCCGGCGCAGCAACCCGCACCACCTACGTGGCAGTCCCCGACGTCACCGAAGTGGACTACCCGGATCTCGTGCAGCTGGACCCATCCACACTCGACCCATCACCCCTGCCGCAGCCAGCATGGATCGCAGCGCAAAACCTCGCGCTCGCTGCGACGCCTGAGCTGCTTATGGTCGGTGAGATTACTCGAGACGCTGACGGCGCTCCGGTGTCTGCTGCTGTCTTGTGGCCGGATGGAACCGCCGGCGCTTACACAGGGTCGCCGTCCGACGACTTCCCAGGTGTGATCGACGCGTACGAGATCACCCACGGGCCAATCACCTACACACAGGCATTGGTCACCCGCAACAACTTCGGCGAGATCATCGCCAAACCACCCATCACCCTGAGCTAAGGAGCTGCCCCATGGGAATCCTGGACTTCCACCGTGTGCCTGACAAAGCACTCCCCGAACGGCTTTCGGAAGGGGAACTGAATGCCACCTATGTCCGCTTTGAGGACGAGAACGGCGACCCGCTTCCGACCCGCAATGTCGTGATCAAGGTGGACTCCACCAGCGGCGAAATCATCGACATCGTATCGGAGGCCTAAGCCATGGCGTACATGAAAGATAAGAAGGGCCGCCGATTGGACTCCTTCGAGGTAGCACCCAGGGAACTACTGGGCAACGCCCTCATGGGCCTCCGCCCCTGCGCTACCCGCACAAGGCTCGTTTACGCTCGCGACACCGCGGCGAACAGCCAGTCAGATGGCGTCCGCACGATGCGGACCAGCATGACTAAGCACTTCTTCCCCGACGATGCCCACAACATCCGCATTATCTATGGTGACTCGGCTTGGTGGAACACGAACACCACCAACAGCCCCATCACCATCACCGCCTCGATTGTCGTTGCCGGGCAGCTCTACCAGCAGACCTTCGGCGGCCGCGCATCGACCATCATTGACCCGATGGGCTACGCAACAAGCGATCCTATCGCCCCGAAGATCCCCGCTGGCACTTGGATTGAGATTCGCACATGCGTGTCCGTGGCCTCGGGCGCAAAGTGGCCTGTTGCGGCTGTTGTCAGCTCTGCTGGTGGCGTGGCTGAGGCGTTTTTCGATGACAGCGACGTAACAATGGTTGCTAGCCCCTCCTGGAATGGCTCGACCGGCGTGGCCCTCTACGGCCCGTCAGCAATCGTCGGCTTGGTGCCCAACCCATCGCGCCCGTCTGTGCTCCTAGACGGGGACAGTATCCTCCAGGGGTCCGGTGATAGCGCTGTTCAGATTCCATATGACTCTGGGTGGGCGTGCAAGGCTATGGCCAACCAGTTCAGCTATCTGCAAGGCTCGCTGCACGGTGACAGCGGCGTGAATCCCATTCCATGGGGCCGGGACCGTGGCAAGTTTGGCGGATGCACGGACTACGTTATCTCGGCCCTCGGGAGCAACGACCTCTACGTGAACCTGCGGACAGCCGCACAGCTTCAGGCGACACTGATTGCTCGCTGGCGGTTCTATCGCGATAAGGGATCTCGGGTGCTGGCAACAACTATCACTCCGCGCACAAGCTCGACTGACGCGTGGGCGACAGTGGCTAACCAGACGATCTCGAACACCACGGTCAACGCCCATCGGGTGGAGTACAACAACTGGCTCCGCGACGGCGCTCCTATGACATCGGCATTTGCCGCAGCCGCGGCAGGGACGGCGACGGCTGGCACCATCCGCATCGGTGACGCATCGCACCCGCTCTACGATTACTTGGAGATCGCGGACCTTGCCGAATCGGCGCGGGACTCTGGGAAGTGGGCTATTGATTCCGGGCAGCCGGTAGCGGACGGAACCCACCCCACCTTGTACATGGTCGGCCGGATTGCGGCAGGACTCAACCTGACCAATGAGATGCCTAAGTTCTAAGAGATCTTGGAAAGGCGGAGTAGCTCCAGGAGGGCAGCTTCGTAGTCGGCGCCGATCTCGGCTTCGCTGCGGGGCTGCAACTCAGGGCTGCTGAACTCCTTCGCCAGACTCTCTCGCTCGTCACGTTCAGCGAACTCCCGCTGGAGCTTCAAAAGTCGGATTCCGATATCGGCCACGGCCATTTCCCCTTTGCATGGTTGGAGCGAGATAGCCCAAGTCTAAGGGCAACATAAGACCGGTTACCTTCCCTGGCGTCATAGAGCCCCACCCCCGTTCTTCGGGAGGGTGGGGCTCTTTTGTCGTACCCCGAGGCGCATTATGGGTGCATGAATGGGTATGACGCAGAAAAGTTCGAAGCGGATGCGCTGACTGGCGACTGGAGGGCAGCTGTTGCCGTCCTTTCCAGATCGAACCTGCGACCGGAAGTGTTGGCGGCGCTGATGACAGAGGACGCTCATCTGGAAGTGGTGCTGAGCGTCATTGGTCGCCAAGACGTGACACCAGAACGCTTAGCCTGGGCGGCCACCTTCGATAACGCTCAGATTCTTGGCAGGGTGGTGTCAAACCCGAAGACGCCAACGCCGTTGATAAGGGAGATCCGAGACCGGGTGGCTGGTCGGGGCTCTGACATATGGGTGCTCCTGCGAGAGTACGCGGATAGGGTGCTGGATCGCATCGACCGCGAGTCAGGTCTCCACGGCGGGCGCTGAACCGGATTTTCGAGGTGGCTGTCCGACACGCCAGTCACCCTATTGACTTGACACATTTCACTGCGCTCGCCGCTTGCCGCCCATAATGGAGCGAATGGCGCGATGAGGAGCCACTCGTTGCCGAGAACACTGGGCGAATATGGGGGAAAGAAAGAGCGTGGAAAAGAAAGAGCAAGTAGGCGAACTAGCGGACGGTTTGGTCCAGCTGCGTTTCTCCGACGAGAAGGGCCAGATCCATGACCTCAATGCGGCAGAGATGGCAGAGACCTTGCAGGGACTAGTCGAGTTCACTAGTCAGATGGCGAAGGCGGGGCTGTTCGGCGATGGACCCTCACCGGAGTTGCGAGTCCGGCCCCCGCAGGAGGGTTCGTTCATCTTGGAAGCTGTTCTGGCATGGGCAGGGGAGAACCCTGAGGAAGCCGTAGGCACGGCGCTCGCCACCGGCGGAGCCCTGGTTCAGGGCCTCAACATGGGATTGAGGCGGCTCCGTGGTGCGGAGCCTAAGGACTTCGACTATCTGGACAACGGCGATGTGAAGGTAGTTTGGGCCGACGACAAGGTGGATCAGGTTCCGGCCAAGGTCTGGGACCAACTCCGAGCTGAGAAGAAGCAAACACGCAAGGCCCTACGGAAAATCATGGCGCCGCTGAGCGATGACGCGGATAGCTTGGAGGTCCGTGACGGCACGGCGGCCGAGACCACGGACGAGATCCTCCGGACCGAGCCCGAAGCTGTGGCCAGCCGAGATGACTATCGAACGGCGGTTGTCGAGGTCGATGACATCTCCGAACGTACCGACACTTTTGAGGCCGAGGCGCAGCTTACGAGCATTGATTTCCGCCGGGGAGAAAAGTGGCGGATCAAGACTCTGGATGGAACCCGCCAAGCTATGATGGAGGACGAGGAGTTCCTTCGCCAAGTGGACAAAGGGATGGCCCTCCACAAAAATGACATTTTCGATGTCACGATCCGCGAAGTCAGCACCACTAAGAATGGTCGTACAACTCGCGACTGGTCTCTCATCAAAGTAATTCGTAAACGGCGAGGAGAAGATGATGGCAATGATGGAGCATCGCCAGAAGAGTCATCGTCACGCGAATAGGTTCCAGCGTGTTGACGCCGTCAGTCTCTCGGTTTTGTTCATTGCCGTTGTGGCTATCGCTGTGATTCTGGTCGGCATCGCTAAGGGTGGCACTTCACCAGTATTCCTCATCCTTCCAACGTTGGTGGGGTGCTGGGCGATCTGGGGACTCAGGCGCTAAAAGCAAGGGAAGCCCCCGCCTTCTTCGGAAGGTGGGGGCTTTTGCGTAAGCATCGGCTCTACCGGAGTAGCCGGCTGGCTGTTCGCACCATGGACCGCCGCCTTGTCTTGAGTTGGGCTACGGTTGCGGGGCGGTATGCGATGGCGGCCTCAGTTTGGATGAGTCGGTTGACCTCTTGCCAGTACCTGGTCGGAGTCATGCCGAAGCGTTCCATGGCTGCTGAATCCAGAGAGCCTGCATGCTTGAAGTGTTCGCCGGCCAAGTCGAGCATGGCCTTCTGTTGGTCGGTGAGCATTCGGGAAGCCTACGGGTGGGCACCGACGTTTTTTGTGCGGGCGGGCTTTGGTTGACGGGTACTTGATGGGTGCCTGATGACGAGAGGTTTGAGGGTCTATTTGGGGGCCTATATTGCGGATGACCCGTTCCAAGAGGGGCCGTTTTGGGGCGCCAGAACCGCTAGATTACGCGGATTCGGCCGACCCGTTCTGACCTGATTTCTTGACTGACCAGACTTTTAATCCGTGGGTCGTGGGTTCGATCCCCACAGGGCCCACCCTCCAAAGACAGGCCGGAGACGTTGAGTCTCCGGCCTGTTTTCTTGTTTCCTTCGCCCCACGAATCCTGCTTCGGTACGAATCTCCCGCCGCACAACGGTGTGGTCAGCAAACAAGGGTGAGTGGGGGTGTGCTGAAAGTCAGAGTTCCGCACGCCGGGCAATGATGGCGGCATGTGGACGGGCTCCGGGGTCGACGCGGGAGTGGGTGCTGACAACTGTGAATCCGGCCGTCCGAAGCCGAGCCGAGATCTCCTCCACAGGCCAGAAGTAAGCCGGAGTCACCGCATGAGGGAAAGCCTCAAGGGCGGGACCTTCGAAGAAACCGAGCAGAAGGCTCCCGCCGGGCTTGATGCACCGGGAGAACTCGTCCAGAACCGCATCGATGGCATCAGGGGGAGTGTGAATCACCGAGTACCAGGCGAGGATCCCTGCTAGTGACCGATCCGCCGTCGGCAATCTTTCAATTGATCCGACAGAGAACTGAGCGTCCGGGTACTGCTGCCTGGCAGTTTTGATGAACGCCTGGACCAAGTCCACGCCCTCGACGGACACTCCGGCGGAGTGCAGGAAGTCCGTCCAGTGTCCGGGTCCGCAGCCGGCGTCGATGACCTTGCCGGAAAGGCCCCGTGCCCACGCGAGAATCAGCTGCTGATCGGCCGGATGCGTGCAGCTGATCGACCCGAACAGCGAGGTGTACTCGGCTGCACGGGCGGAATAGGCGGCTGTAACGTTCCCGGATGACATGGGACTCAGCCTATGCGGGACGCAAACCCACTTCGGTACGAATCTCCCGCCGCACAACGATGAGCTCGGCAAACAAGAGCGGGCTTGGGAGAGCCGGGTGAAGAAAACCCTTGACTCACACCCCTCGGCACAGTCAGCATAGTTTCTATAACGTTGTAGAAACCGGCAAAAGCAGCAGCCCAGCAGATAGGACTCACCCCTTGGGAAATCAAGAGAACCCCACGGCCAAAATCACCCTTGACCCCGCGTTCGTGGTCGGCCCCGTCAGGAGGAAGACTTTCGGCGCTTTCGTGGAGCACCTGGGCCGCTGCGTCTACACGGGCATCTTCGAGCCCGAGCACCCCAAGGCCGATGAGGACGGGTTCCGGACCGACGTCCTGGAGCTCACCAAGGAATTGGGCGTCTCCACGGTCCGGTATCCGGGCGGCAACTTCGTGTCGGGCTATCGCTGGGAAGACGGAGTTGGGCCCAAGGAAGATCGCCCCACCCGGCTCGACCTTGCCTGGCATTCCAGCGACCCGAACTTGGTGGGCGTGGACGAGTTCGCCAAGTGGTCCGAGAAGGCCGGCGTCGAGCCCATGATGGCCGTCAACCTGGGCACTCGAGGAACCCAGGAAGCTTTGGATCTGTTGGAATATTCCAACATCAAGGGTGGAACGGCCCTGTCCGAACAGCGCAAGGCGAATGGCGCCGTCGAGCCCCACAACATCAAAATGTGGTGCCTCGGAAACGAAATGGACGGCTTCTGGCAGATCGGCCATAAGAAGGCGGGCGAGTACGCGCGGGTTGCCGCCGAAACGGCGCGGGCAATGCGCATGGTCAACCCGGATCTTGAACTGGTTGCCTGCGGAAGTTCGGCACCCACCATGCCGACGTTTGGTGAATGGGAGCGTGTGGTCCTCAGCGAGACCTACGAACTGGTGGACCTGATCTCGGCGCACCAGTACTTCGAGGACTTCGGAGACCTGCAGGAGCATCTCTCCGCCGGACACCGCATGGAAGCCTTCATCAAGGACCTCGTGTCCCACATCGACCACGTGAAATCGGCAACGAAATCCCCAAAGCAGGTCAACATTTCCTTCGATGAATGGAATGTCTGGCACATGTCCCGCGACGAGTCCAAGGCCCCCACCGGGGACGACTGGCCTGTCGCGCCCGTGCTGCTCGAGGACCGCTACACGGTGGCGGACGCCGTGGTGGTGGGCGACCTCCTCATCACGCTGCTGCGCAACACGGACCGCGTCCACTCCGCGAGCCTCGCGCAGCTGGTCAACGTGATCGCGCCGATCATGACTGAGCCAGGCGGCCGCGCTTGGAAGCAGACCACCTTCCACCCGTTCGCGCTCACCTCGCAGCACGCCTCGGGCACGGTACTGAATCTCGCCGTCGAATCTCCACGGCTTTCCAGCGAGAAGACGTCCGGATTCACGTCGCTGTCAGCCGTGGCAACCTATGACGCCGAAGCCAACGAGGCCGTGGTGTTCGCTGTGAACCGCTCTGCCGCCGAGGCGCTGACGTTGGATGCCGCCGTCGGAAGCCTGAACCCCGCGAGGATCATCGAGGCTGTCACCTACACGAACAAGGACCCGTACTGGCAGGCTACGGCTGACGATTCGACCTCGGTCCTGCCGTCCGAAAACGTCAGTGTAAAGCTCGACGGCGGCCGCCTCACCGCCGAGCTTCCGGCCGTGAGCTGGAGCATGATCCGCTTGGCCCTCAACTCCTAGGCAATAGCCTGTGAGCCGTCGCGGAAGATGGGGTACGCCGAAATGGGCGTAACCGTGGCAGTCGGGGTGGGCTCCGGTGCCTGCGTTGCAGGTGCCGGGGCCAGCTCGTCGCCAGTCACGATTTCCATTGACTCCATGTCCAGCAGGCGGCGGCTGCCGGTTTCGTCCTGGAGCCAAAAAAGGTCGGTGCCGGCCACTGTTTTCACTACGGTGCCCCGATGATAAAGGCGGCCGTTGTGCCATGCCTCGATGAACTCGCCCGGCTTCAGCGCATGTGGTTCATCCTGGCTTCCGGGCATAGTGCCGAACGCCTGCGCCAGGCTTGCCTGTGTCTTCAATGCCTGGAAAAGATCCCTGTTTACAATGCTCATGTCTGCACCCCTTAGCCAACCAAATCGTCTATGCGACCCAGCTTTGCGCATGTTTGTTGCGGGGGCGTTGCAGACGAATGAGCGATGTGTGACGGGTGCGGCCGTGATGGGATGTGTCCAAACCATTAAACAAAAGGACCTCCATGCCCAGCGCTGTCACCCTCATTCACTCCGAACGGCTCAGCTCCGCAGCCCAATACGCCTACGCAGCAACCGCTCCTGCTGATGCCCGGCTGATTTTCCTGGCCGGTTCCTGTCCCTTGAATGAAGACGGGACCACAGCAGGCATTGGCGATTACAAAGCCCAGGCCGCAAAAGCGGTCGAGAACATGTGCTTGGCCTTGGAAGCAGCCGGAGCGGGAATCGGGGACGTCATCTCCACCCGCGTCCTCGTCGCGTCTACGCAGCAGGCTGACTTGGTAGCAGCATGGGAGGTAGTGCGCGCTGCCTTCGGCGACCACGGAGTCCCAAGCACCCTCATGGGCGTCACAGTGCTCGGCTACGACCACCAATTGGTGGAAATCGAGGCCGTCGCCGCAGTCATGGACTGACTCCAGCATGGCCTGATCTGCAACGATGTATGACAACGCACAGAAGGAGCACCTGCATGGCGGTCACCATGAACGACGTCGCACGCGCGGCGGGAGTCTCGTTGAAGACGGTCTCCAACGTCATCAACAACTACGAGTTCATCCGGCCCGCCACCAAACAACGCGTCCTCGATGCGATCGACGAGCTCGGCTACGAAACCAACCTGACGGCCCGCAGCCTCCGATCCGGTAAGACCAGCATGCTCGGATTGGTCCTCGCCGACCTCTCCATTCCGTACTACGCTGAGCTGGCCTCGGACATCATGAAGGCGGCGTGGGCCCGTGGGTACCGCGTTTTGGTGGAGCAATCCGGCAACGAGTCGGAGCACGAGAAAGCTGCGCTTCAAGGACAGTTTCGCAGCCTCACGGACGGCCTCCTCTTCATCCCGCTAGCGCTCGACGCCGAACAGATCATCTCCGCGGCCGGCAAAAAACCGCTGGTTCTCCTGGGTGAGTTCGTGCAGGATCCGCGGCTGGACATGGTCCTCATCCAAAACCAGGAGGCTGCGGCCGCCGTCACCACGCACCTGCTGGAAGGTGGCCGCCGTCGTATAGCCGTCCTTGGCGCGCACGACGGCGACGAAGCCGGGCGCAACGGCCTTCGCCTCCGCGGGTACCGGGCTGCGCTCGCTGCCGCAGGTGTGGAGCATGACCCGGCGTTGGTGGTCCCCTGCGATTGGCGGCGCGACGGCGGTGCTGACGCCACCGCGAGGTTGTTGGACAGCGGTGTGGAATTCGACGCCGTTTTCGGGCTCAACGACGCCCTCGCTTTGGGGGCGCTGCACGAACTCCTGGTGCGCGGCAGGAAGGTCCCGGAGGAGATAGCCGTGGCCGGCTTCGATGACATTGATGAGTCCCGGTTCGCGTCGCCGTCGTTGACCACCGTGGCGCCGGGGCGTACGGAAATTGCGGAGCGCGCCGTCGAACTCCTTATCCAGCGGATTGAAAGCAAAGACGCCGTGGCCACCGTTGAGCAGCCGGAGGCGGCGTTCGAGCTGCGTATCAGGCAGTCCGCGCCTTAGGGCCTTCAGTGTCCAGGACGTTAGTCTTCTATGAATGAACGTGATCCCCGCTGAAGTCATCACCCCTGCAGTCCTGATCGACGTCGATGTCCTGAACCGGAACATCGAGCGGATGGCGGAGAGCATGCGTGGACGCGGGCTCCAGCTCCGTCCGCACGTCAAGACACATAAGACGCTGGAGATCGCCCGCAAGCAGATCGCGGCGGGAGCCGTTGGTATTACCGTGGCCACGATCGGCGAGGCGGAGGTATTCGCGGCGGACGGCGTGAAGGACATCTTCATTGCCTTCCCGCTCTGGGTTGAAGCGCCGCATGCGGAACGCCTTCGCGCCTTGACGGCCAAGTGCCGACTAGCAGTCGGCGTGGATTCGGCTGAAAGCGCGACGGCGATGGGTCGCCAACTCGGAGCCGACGCAGGAAGCGTTGAGGTGCTGATCGAAGTGGACAGCGGACACCACCGTAGCGGCGTGCTGCCGGACGAGGTGGTGGATGTTGCCGAAGCAGCGGCTGCCGCCGGACTGAGCGTGCAGGGTGTCTTCACGTTCCCCGGGCACAGCTACAAGCCCGGCATGCCCACTGGCGCGGCGAGCAACGAGAATGAGGCACTTGGCCTGGCGGCGACGGCGCTGACATCGGCAGGCTTCGAAGTCACCACCATCAGCGGAGGCTCCACACCGACGGCACTGATTGACGGCGAAACGGTGGCAACCGAGCTGCGTCCCGGCGTCTACGTCTTCGGTGACGCCCAGCAACTGGAACTCGAACGCTGCAGCTGGGACGACATCGCGCTAAGCGTGGCCGCCACGGTGGTCAGCAGGCACGAAGCCCTCGGTGGTAACGTGCGCCGCGTGGTGTTGGACGCCGGAAGCAAGATCCTGGGCAGCGACCGCCCGGACTGGGCCACAGGATACGGGCGGCTTCCCGAACACCCCGAAGCCAAAGTGACTGCGCTGTCCGAGCACCACGCCACGGTTGTATGGCCGGATTCTTCGGACTTGCCGCCCTTGGGCACGCGGCTTCGGGTCATCCCCAACCATGTGTGCCTCACCATGAACCTCGTGGATGCGGTCACGGTTGTCCGCGCCGGGGCCGTGGTGGAGCAGTGGGGTGTTGCAGCCCGCGGCAGGAACAACTAAGCCGGACTGTCTGTTGGGCTTCTGCTGACTCGCCCCAAGGACGTGCCGGTTCACGATGGCCCTTTTCGTCCATGGTGAACCTCATCAAGGCGGCGGCTTTACCGAGATAACGTGCGCTAGCATGGGGATATTCACCACCTTCACCTCGCTATCCAAATTCACCAAACTCACCTATATTCACCTGATCCTGGAGGGTCCAGTGCCCACGTCCGAGAATCCCTTTAGACCCACAGCCGGAGCTACTCCGCCGGAAGTCATCGGCCGTTCCGGGCTTCTGGACGAGTTCGAATACGGGCTTGAGCTCGGCTCAGGTGCTCCTGGTTTGCTGGCCATCTTCACTGGAGCCCGGGGTATCGGTAAGACAGTCATGCTGGGAGCAGCCCACACCGTTGCCCGCGAACACGGGTGGGCCGTCATTGCCGAGACTGCCACTGGGACATTCATGGGCCGCATTGGCGAGAAGATGCGCCGATTGACGCAGGAACTGGCTGACAACCCTGAATCCCGCCGCCGGATCACCGGGTTGTCGATCGCCGGCTTCAGCATCACCTCCCAGCTGACACCCGAACGCCAGGTCGACTGGCGTGAACTGGGAGAAACCCTGCTGGCGCTACTTGATGAACGCGGCACGGGTCTGCTGGTCACGGTGGATGAGATCCACGCCGCTGATCGTACGGAACTCGCCCAACTGGCCGCCAACGTACAGCACTTCATCCAGGACCGCCTACCCATCGCGTTGATCTTCGCAGGACTGCCCTCAGCAGTATCGGACCTCCTGAACGAAGGTGTTGCGACGTTCCTTCGCAGGGCCGACAAAATCGACCTGCACGCCGCAGCTGTCCGCGACGTCGAAAAGTCCTACACCGACACGTTCGCCGCCGCGGACATCAGCATCCAGCCTGAGCTGGTCCGTGAGGCAGCAGTCGCCACAGGCGGATACCCCTTCCTGATCCAGCTCATCGGCTACTTCCTCTGGCGAGAAGCTGAGAAGAACAACGGAACACTATCTTCTGATGCGGTCGGCAGAGCCATAGCCGGCGGCATCCGACGCAATGAACGCGTCGTCATTGAAGCAGCCCTCGCAGCAGCCTCAGCCAAGGACCGTGAATTCCTCCATGCCATGTCCATTGATGACGAACCCTCAACGACGGCCGACATCATCCACCGCACAGGATCCCGGCCAACCCTCGTTGCAAAATATAGGAACCGGCTCATCGACGCCGGCCTCATCGAATCAACCGGACATGGCAAGGTTGACTTCGCCATTCCCGGCCTCGGAGAGTACCTACGCAAGAACCCTGACGCCTGACACCGCAGTGGGACGCTTCAATTGAGGGGGCTTCCCGGGGTCATCTAGGCAGTGGAGGTGCCGTTCCTAGGCAGAACGGCAAAGTGCGCTCGGGGACCAGCACAAGAGCTTTACCTGCTATCCACCCTGTGACAGAGTGTCATCAAACAGCCTTTGGTTTGTTTAGCGTGATGACTGGAGTCAACTATGACCGCTTTTTCCGAGGAGCTCAAAAGCCATACAGCCTCCGCGCACGAGCATGCCGAGCAGGCTGGATTTGTCACTGAATTGCTGGCCGGCCGGATGGAGGCTAGCCAGGCAGCAGCCATGCTGCTGCAGAACTACGTCATCTACCGGGCTTTGGAATCGGCGTTGGAAGTCAACCCGGACCCTCGTCTCGCGCCCTTCGCTGACCCGGCGCTCATGCGGGTCCCGGCACTGCAAAAGGACTTGGCGGTGCACTTCGGCCAGCATTGGGAACAGAGCCTCGCCGCAGGCCAGCTGCACGTGACGCCCGGGGCTCGGGCCTACGCCGACGAACTCGGCGCACTCGGTCCGGGCTCGACCACGTATCTCATGGCACACCACTACGTCCGTTATCTGGGTGATCTTTCGGGCGGGCAGATCATTTCCGCTCTTGTTCAGCGGCACTACGGCCTTAGCCCTGAAGGGCTCAACTTTTACGCCTTTGACAGCATTGGGAAAATTAAGCCGTACAAGGACTCATACCGCAGTCACCTGGACGAGGCCGATTTCTCGGACACAGAGAAGCGAGAAATCCTTCACCATGCCGAAGTGGCCTTCGAAACCAACCGGCAGGTCTTTGTGGACCTGATGGACCAGTACCTGCAGCTAAGCCACGGCTGACACACTCTGGAACAGGGTGTGGAACTCCCTATTGTGATAAACCAGCGGAGCTGAAGCTGACGGGTTGGACCGGATGTCCAAAACCCTGGCGGCCAGCAGCACCGAGCCGCCCATCGGTGCGCGGTGGATGATTTCGCACCGCAATGCCCAAATGGCCTCCTTGAGCAGGGGCTCTCCCGTGGGCAGTACCTCCCAGTCCATGGCGTCCGTGAAGCGCGGGGCGGCTGGGTCTGCAAAGGTCCGCACGAGCTCCACCTGATCGGCGCCGACCAGATGGACAACGATTGTATGTGCGGCTGCGATGTGAGAAGCCGAGCGGCCGCCGGTTACAGAGAATGCCAGCGTTGGTGGATCCACTGCCACGGATGCCACTGAGGATGCCGTCAGCCCCACCGCTCCCTCCGGTCCCGCTGCCGTGACAATCGAGACTCCTGCCGGATGAGCGCGAAACGCGGCCCTGAAAAGCTCGCCGACTGGTTCGGATGGCAGGGGCTTGGGGTGGGTCATTCATACACCTTCGTGGGACTGAACTGTGCTTGGGATGGCGCCTCGTGCAGGCACACACCTGACTGATGCTAAGACCTCAACTTAAGTTGAGGTCAATTCCTGAGAAACCGACCCTCGACTGAGACGATTTGGAAACGTAGCCGAAACTTCTGCTCCCTACGCTGGTCACAATCTGTCCAGGTGCCCGGCGTCCAAGGAGTAACCATGCATCTTTTGCCCCGTGAGCAGGAGAAACTCATGATCGTGGTGGCCGCCGACCTCGCGCGGCGTCGCCAGGCAAGAGGACTCAAACTGAACTACCCGGAAGCCGTGGCGATCATCAGCTACGAACTCATCGAAGGTGCCCGTGACGGCCGAACAGTTGCCCAACTCATGAGCTACGGAACCACCCTGCTCCGCCGCGAAGACGTGATGGAAGGCGTGTCGGAGATGATCCACGACGTCCAAATCGAAGCCACCTTCCCCGACGGTACCAAGCTTGTTACCGTCCACAACCCCATCCGTTAGGAGCCCCCATGATCCCCGGTGAATACAGGCTCCAGCCCGGTTCCATCGCATGCAACAGCGGCCGTGACGCGATCGCCGTCGAGGTTGTGAACCGCGGCGACCGGCCTGTGCAGGTCGGTTCGCACTACCACTTTGCCGAGGCGAACAGCGCCCTGGAGTTCGACCGCGAAGCCGCTTACGGCCGCCGTCTGGATATCCCCGCGGGCACAGCCGCAAGGTTCGAGCCAGGCGACCGAAAGACGGTCCAACTGATCGAACTCGCCGGGACGCGCGAGGTGCACGGCCTCAGCAACGCAATCAACGGAAAGCTCGACGGCGGCACGCGCCTGAGCGGGACTGCTCCGCTGAGCGGGTCTACTCCAGAAGGAGACACCAAATGAGCTTCGAGATTCCCCGCAAACAGTATGCCGAGCTGTACGGGCCGACGACAGGTGACGCCATCCGTTTGGCCGACACCGAACTGTTCCTCGAAATCGAGAAGGACTACACGGTTTACGGCGAAGAAGTAGTGTTCGGCGGAGGTAAGGTAATCCGCGACGGCATGGGCCAGAACGGCCAACTGACCCGATCCAAGGATATTCCGGACACGGTGGTCACCAACGTGATCGTGCTCGATTACAGCGGCATCTACAAGGCTGACGTTGCCCTGAGAGACGGGCACATCTTCAAAATCGGCAAGGCCGGAAACCCGCAGATCACCGACGGCGTGGACATCGTGATCGGCGCCAGTACAGAGATCATCGCCGGCGAACGAAAAATCCTCACCGCCGGCGGCATCGACACCCACATCCACTTCATCTCCCCGGTGCAGGTCCCCGCGGCACTTTGCAACGGCATCACCACCATGGTGGGCGGCGGCACCGGCCCGGCCGAAGGAACCAAAGCAACCACCATCACACCCGGCGCCTGGCACATCTCCCGGATGCTGCAGGCCGCCGAGGGACTGCCCGCTAATATCGGCCTGTTCGGGAAGGGTCACGCGTCCGCCGTCGAACCCCTCGCAGAGCAGATCCGCGCCGGTGCCGTCGGGCTCAAAGTCCACGAGGACTGGGGGTCCACAACATCCTCCATCGACATGTCGCTGCGGGTAGCCGACGAATACGACGTCCAGGTTGCCATTCACACAGACACCCTCAACGAGTGCGGCTTCGTGGAAGACACCATCCGGGCGATCGACGGGCGCGTGATCCACACCTTCCACACCGAAGGCGCAGGCGGCGGGCACGCCCCCGACATCATCAAAATCGCCGGCCTGCCCAACGTGCTCCCGGCCTCCACCAACCCCACGCTGCCGTACACCAAAAACACCATCGAAGAGCATCTGGACATGCTCATGGTCTGCCACCACCTCAACCCGGACATCCCGGAGGACGTGGCCTTCGCAGACTCGCGAATCCGCGCCGAAACCATCGCAGCCGAAGACGTCCTGCACGATCTCGGCATCTTCGCCATCACGTCCTCGGACTCCCAAGCCATGGGACGCGTAGGCGAAGTGGTGACCCGCACGTGGCAGGTAGCCGACGCCATGAAGCGACAACGCGGGGTCCTGAAGGACCCATCCGGGATGGCACACGGTTCCGCCGAATCCGACAACTTCCGGCTCAAGCGCTACGTGGCCAAATACACCATCAACGCGGCCATTGCCCAAGGCATGGCCGACGTCATCGGCTCCGTGGAGGAGGGCAAATTCGCGGACCTCGTCCTCTGGGACCCCGCGTTCTTCGGCGTGAAACCCGAACTCGTCATCAAAGGCGGGCAAATCGCCTACGCACTCATGGGCGACGCCAACGCCTCCATCCCCACCCCCCAACCACGGACCATGCGGCCCATGTTCGCCACGTACGGCAAGGCCCTCCAGAAGACGTCCATCACGTTCCTGTCCCAAGCCGCCATCGACGCCGGAGTGCCCGCCCAGCTCGGCCTCGAACGCATCATCAAACCCGTCACCGGCATCCGCAACCTCACCAAAGCGGACCTCAAATACAACGGCGAAACCCCGGACATCGCCGTCGACCCCGAAACCTACAAAGTGAGCGTCGACGGCGTCGAAGTCACCTCCCAGCCCTCCGACGTGCTGCCCATGGCCCAGCGCTACTTCCTCTTCTAGGAGCTTCCATGATCATTGAAAAAATCCTGGGCAACCTACACGAACAGCCCAACCACTATGCAGGCCGACACAAAGAAAAAGTGGTCCTGCCCAGCGCCCTGCTGGTCAAACGCATCCAACGTGTCACCACCGACCACGGCAAAGAACTCGGCATCCGCCTCCCCACCGGAACCGGCGACCTCCGCGACGGCGACATCCTCGCCGTCGACGACCACAACATCATCGTCGTGTCCGTGCTGCCCACCGACGTCCTGGTGATCGCGCCGCGCAGCATCCACGAAATGGGGGTCGTGGCACACTCGCTCGGCAACCGGCACCTGCAGGCACAGTTCTTTGACGGCTCATCCGAGTACGGGGCCGAAGTCATGGTGTGTCAGTATGACCACACGGTCGAAGACTATTTGAAGAGCGTCGGCGTCCCCTACGACAGGCAAGAACGGGTCATGCCGGTTGCCTTCCGCCATGCTGAGCATTCGCACTAAAGTCATGCGTCGCGTCAGGTTGGGTGCGTGCGCTTGCGCTCCACTGGGAAGGGGGCCGTGCCCGCTTCGCGATGCCCGCCACGCCGCGGCCCCCTTCCCAGCTACGCTCCAGCGCACAGACCGCACCGGCGGCGGTGCGCTTTGAGTGCGACATATCAGCTGGCTCTTCAACAGTTGACCGACTCTGCTTTGCCTACGGGGGCGTTTGCTCATTCTTTGGGGTTTGAGAGCTACATCCACCGAGGGCTTGTGCGTGATGAGAGCACCTTCAGCACTTGGCTTCATGCCTTCGTTTCCCAGCAGTTGAGCTATTCCGATGGGTTGGCTTTGCGGTTTTTGTTTGAGGGGGTGGATGTGGGCTTGCTCGATGGGGTGTTGTCTGCGCAGTTGTTGGCTCGGGAGGTTCGGGAGGCCTCTTTGAAGATGGGTGGGCGGTTGTTGGAGATCGGCGGGGAGGTGTTTCCTTCGGGGGAGTTGGAGGCGTATCGGGGGCTTGTTCGGGAGGGGTTGGCTTCGGGGCATCAGCCCTTGGCCTTTGGGGTGATTGCGCGGTCCTTGGGGGTTCCTTTTGAAGCGGCGCTCTCTGCCTATTTGTTTGCCACCGTTACTTCGCTGACCCAGAACGCCGTGCGGGCCATACCGCTTGGGCAGAACGCCGGACAGCGCGTACTTCGGCAAGCGCACGACGTCGTCGCTACCGCCGTCGATGATGTAGCACAGCTGTGCTGGAACGACTTCGGGGCCGTCAGCCCCGGCCTTGAAATTTCACAAATGCGGCACGAACGGCAACGCGCGCGCATGTTCATGAGCTAGCTAGCGTAAAGGACAGAAAACATGACCGAGCCCATCAAAATCGGCGTTGGCGGACCCGTCGGAGCAGGCAAAACCCAGCTCGTGGAACGCATCACCCGGCACATGAGCGGCGACATCTCCATGGCCGCCATCACCAACGACATCTACACCATCGAAGACGCCAAAATCCTCGCCGCCAACGGCATCCTCCCCGAAGACCGCATCATCGGCGTCGAAACCGGCGGCTGCCCCCACACCGCCATCCGCGAAGACACCTCAATGAACACCGCGGCCATCGAAGAACTCAAAGCCAGGCACCCCGACCTCCAAGTCATCTTCGTCGAATCCGGCGGCGACAACCTCTCCGCCACCTTCAGCCCCGAACTCGTCGACTTTTCCATCTACATCATCGACGTCGCCCAAGGCGAAAAAATCCCCCGCAAAGCCGGCCAAGGCATGATCAAATCCGACCTGTTCATCATCAACAAAACAGACCTGGCACCCCACGTTGGAGCGGACCTCGCAGTCATGGAGAGGGACTCCAAGGAGTTCCGCGGCAACAAGCCCTTCTGCTTCACGAACCTGAAAACGGACGAAGGCCTGGACGAGGTCCTGAACTGGATCCGCCGCGACGTCCTGATGCTCGACTTGGCCCAATGAACCGATGCGAGTTGGCGGTTAAGTCACCTTGGGCGGCGCCCGCGGATGAAGGGGGCCGTGCCCGCTCCGCGATGCCCGCCACGCCGCGGCCCCCTTCATCCGCGTTCGCGGATCGCCCCACCCGCATCGCCGCGACAAAAGGCCAGTTCCTTATCCCCGGCTTCGCCGCCTCGGTGGTTACGTCACCACGCGAGATGCGCGTATGAACACGACGACGCAGGTCGATTTCGGCTCAGACGTTGTGGGGAACGTGGGGCCCGGCTCCACGTTGGCTATGGGGGAGCGGGGGCGGTTGGAGTTGGGCATTAGTGTGCGGGGCGGGCGGTCCGTTGCTTCGCGGCAGTTTCATGAGGGCGCGTTGAGGGTGTTGCGGCCGCATTACTTGGATGAGTCCGGGCAGGTTTGTTATGTCATGGTCAATCCGGGCGGGGCTTATCTTGGGTCGGATCTGTTTGTTATTGACGTGGAGGTCGAGGCACGGGCGGATCTGTTGCTGACCACTCAGTCGGCCACCAAGGTGTATCGGACTCCGGGGTCGTTCGCTGAGCAGCGGATGACTGTGCGGCTGGGGGAGGGCTCGCGGTTGGAGCTGATGCCCGACCAGTTGATTGCGTATCGGGAAGCGAGCTATCGGCAGAATTCGCACATCAGTCTCCATCCGACGTCGAGCCTTGTCATGGCCGAGGTCATTACACCGGGATGGTCCCCGGACGGCGGGGCGTTCAGGTACGAAGAGGTGCGGCTGCGCAACGAGATCTGGATCGATGACGAAAACGGAGCCAAGTTGCTGGCGCTCGACAACCTCCTGATCCGGCCCCCGCTGGGAGACGTTACCGGGATGGGGTTCATGGAGGGATTCAGCCACCTGGCGTCGTTGGTGGTGGTGGATCCGCGGGTGAATCAGGGGCTTGCCGATGAGCTGGACCACATAGCCCGTGGATTTGACGCTCATACCGGGGTGTCTTTGACCGGGACTATTGCCGGGACTGCCGGGATTGTGCTGCGATCGTTGTCCAACAGCACTGAGGAACTCAACAATCTGCTGGGTGCTTGCGCCGGCGTCCTGCGGGAACGTTGGTACGGGCAGGCGCCCTTGAACCTGAGGAAGTATTGATGACTGCGCTGACCGAGTTCGCCACCATGTACCGGGAGCGGGAGACGCTGTCCTTGCGTACCCGGCTGTTGTTCACGTTCGGCGCCGTCGCCGCTTTGCACCTTGCCGCCGTCGTGCTGTTGCTTGTTGGTTCAGCGGGTGGAGCGCAGCCACTGGCGCTGGGGCTGCTGATCACCGCCTACGTGGCCGGAATCAAGCACAGTTACGACTGGGACCACATCGCTGCAATCGACAATTCCACGCGAAAATTCGTGGCACAACACAAGGATCCTGTGAGTGTGGGGTTCGCGTTCAGCTTGGGCCACAGCTCCGTGGTGATCCTGGCCGGACTGCTGGTGGTTGCGGGTGCGACGCTGATCGGGCAGTTCATGGAGGACGGGACCACTGGAAACAAGGTGTTGGGCCTGATCGGCAGTGGTGTTTCCGGGCTGTTCCTGCTGGCTATGGGCTTGTTCAACGGCTCGGCGTTCGTTCGCGCCACGAGCGTCTACCGTCAGGTGCGGCGCGGAAGCGAGGCCCGTCCCGAAGACCTTGAAGCGAAAGGCTTCGTAGCCCGGTTGCTCGCCAAACCGCTGTCCAAGGTGGAGCGGCCACGGAACATCTACGTGATCGGTTTCCTGTTCGGGCTCGGGTTCGACACCGCCACCACCATCGGGCTGCTGGTCATCACTACGACGGCGTCACTCGCCGGGGTCTCGCCGCTTGCCTTGATGGCGCTTCCGCTCGCGTTCACCGCCGCCATGACCCTGTGCGATTCCGTCAACGGCGTGGCCATGATGAAGATGTATAAATCGGCCATCCACAACCCGAGACGGAAGCTCGGATTCAACGCCGTGATTACCGGCATCTCAGCAGTCTCGGCTCTGTTCATTGCATTGATCACCCTGGGTGGCTTCGTTAACGCTGCCTTTGAGTTGGAGGATCCCCTCACCACGTGGCTTGGCAGCATTGACCTTGGTGACGCCGGCCTGATCTTGGTGGGGCTGTTCGTGCTCGTCTGGGCCGTGTCCGCGGTGCGTGGGCGCGTAACACGGCCAGCGACGCCCAACTGAGTCGCAGTACAGCGCGTTTAGAGCCCTCAAAACGCGCTGTACTGCGACTCACTTGGGTTAGGAGACTGCCACCGCGTTGAAGAGCTCGTTCGTGTCCACACCGCGGTCCGGGGTGTCCAGCGCGTTGGTCAGGAACACAACGCAGCGATCCTGCTCCGGGAACATCCACCACTCCGTTCCGGACCAGCCCGGGTGCCCATAAATCCCCTGCGCGAACAGATCCGACTCGTTGGCGGGCATCTGGAATCCGAGCCCGGTGTGGCGGAGCGGCTGCGGCCGGGTAGTGATGTGGGAAACCTCCCTGGTTCGGGGCCTCCGCATGGCAGCCAGCGTTGCGGGCCGAACAGCTTTTCCGGAATTCCGAAGGAGCTCGGTACCAAGATTAAGGAGATCCGTGGCCGTGCCGAACAGGCCGGCTCCGGGATGCCTGTTCTTGTACATTGCCTGGACATCAAGGCCCGCAGCGTCGGTGCCGTGGACGGTGTGCGGATTGCACTCCGTGTTAAACGTAAGGCCGTGTGCCCCGGTGTCAGCCGCCAAGGCCAGGAGCTGATCCTCGAACGGGCGTCCGTCGGCCCATTCGGCCATTGCCGCTGCGCCCTCGAAGGCGATGTTGCAGTACTGGACCAGAGAGCCGGAGTAAAAGGCTTGCCCCGCTGAGGTGAGCGCCTCGCGGAGGGGAGTGCCGTCGTCGAGCGCTGGGTCGGAAATTCCGGAACGGTGGCTGAGCAGCTGCTCAAGGGTCACGGTGTCCGTGCGGCCGACGCCAAAGCCCGGCAGCGCGTCACCGAGCGAAGCTGCAAGCGCAAGTTTCCCCAACTCAACCTGTCGCATGACCGTGAGTGCACTGATCGGCTTGGTGACCGAGAACAGCGCGAAGTGGTCGTCGGTTGTGGCGTGCCTGCCGCCGTCGGACCCGAAGGCCACAATGTCCTCAATGCCGTGGCTCGAAGCGACGCCCAGAACCGCAACCGGCACACGGTTGTGGTCTACCTGCTTACGGGCCCAGTCTGCAGCGGGTCCTGTCTCCACCATGGTTGTTTACGCCTTCGTTCGGGGTCTGTGCATCGAACATATCGTGCGGCGCGGCAAAACTTGCCACCCCGTGTAACCCTGGCCGCCCGGCCGGAAACTATACAAGTATCCTGCAGTTCAGGGCTCTAATTATCAGGGGGAACAATCGTGCTTTCAGAGCGCGAATTGGCGTTCATCGCCATTCACAAAGACAGCTACCCATCCGTTTTCAAGTTCGTCTGCCGACGGGTTGAATCCGCGGAGGTAGCTGAAGAGATCGCGGCCGACGTGTTCCGGGTCGTATGGCAAAAATGGACCGACGATTCCCGCCCGGACCTCCCGTACCTCTTGACGGTTGCACGGAACCTGGTGGGAAATGCGTACAGGAGCCGTGACAGGCGCCTGGCGCTACAGGAAAAGCTGCGGACGACGGCGGTCCAACGGTTTGGTGACGACTCTGAGAACGTTGCTGTCCAGGATGCGATGGAACGCCTGCGCGAGAAGGACCGCGACATTTTGCAGATGGCGTACTGGGACGGTTTGGGGAGCGCCGATATAGCGAAGGTGCTGCAGTGCAGCGAATCGGCGGCTAAAGTCCGCCTTCACAGGGCCCGTACAGCCTTCCGGAAACATCTGCCTGCAGGGGCCGAATCGACTACACAGAAGATGGGGGTCTGAAGACAATGGATCCGATCAAGAACCAGATATCAGCAATTGACCCGCTCACTATCGATCCAGTGGCGGAACCCAACGGCGAAGAAGCGCTCCACAAAATTCTGTCGGGCACCACGGTGTTCAGCGACAGCCGCCCGATCGCCTCAGTGACGTCCCTGGAACAGCGCAGGCGACGCAAAGCCCAGATTGCCGGGGGACTGTTGCTCGGCGCTGCTGCCGTTACAGCGGGAGTGCTTGTGGCCGCCAACTTTGGCTCGATTAACACCGCGCCAGCGCCTGCCGTCACGGTTACGTCCACAGAAGCGACACCGACACCCAGCGTTTCGGTAACCCCAACGCCCACTCCCACGCCCTCAGTTACTCCGACCGCAACGCCCATAGTCGCCGGGCCGGTAACCCTGCCGCCCGTGGCCCCGACTATCCCGGCTGTGGCACCAACGCCGGTTTCGACAACGACCCAGCCGCCCCTTCCGGTGGCCACGTCGCAGACGTTTACGTTCCCCGACGGACACATCTCCTTCACGTACCCGGTGGGCTGGAGTGTCCGACCGGAGCAAGGGCCTTCCGCGGGTGCGACCATCTTGGACGGCACCGGTGCCGAGGTTGCCTTTATGAACAGCGGCTTCTACGGCGACGGAACCGGTGGCCCTGTTACCAGGACGGTGTATGACCGCGCAGTGGTGCCAGGTCTTACGGACACGTCCGGCAATCCCGTGGAGTTCGGCTTCGCGGCCAATCAGGCCAGGTATGTTCCTTACGGAGCACCCGCGGATAGTGCCCCGGTGCTGGATCCGCCGAGCTACTTCATGGACCTGCGGATTGCTTCCGAACTCCAGCCCGGTGAGACGGGGTCCGGATCCAACCAGATCTTGATGCCCAACGGGTACATGTCCGCACGTGTCATCTTTGATATCAACAAGCAGCCAGCCTTCGCTACGCCGGAAGCTGCCAAGGCGTGGATGGGCAGCGCCCAGTATGGCCAACTCAAGTCCATGCTCATGAGCGTGAGCTACAAATAAGCCCATCTGAGTAACAGTTGAGGCCGTTCTGACAGCTCAAAACGGCCTCAACTGCTACCTACTTGGGTTAGCGGACGGTAACCAGATGGCTGGCGGGGTCGTACCGGAAGGTGACCGGGCCGCCGTCGTGCTTCAACGCGATGTTGCTGCCGTTCGGGGCTCCGGACAGGCCGTAGTTCTCGGCCCATGAGCCGTTGATGGCGGCCTTGAACTCGTAACTTCCTGCGGCGAGATCGGGCACAGTGAGCTTCCAGAGTCCATCAGCGGCATCCAATGCCAGCTGGGCCTGGGCGCAGTCCGGCATCCAATCACCCGCGCAGCCGAGCTCGGAGTTCAGGCTTCCCGGCACGGAGACCGCCGCTGGCTGCTGGCCCGGAAACGCTGCGCTGATCACGTTGGTGGCGTGGTCGTACAGGAACGTGACAGCGCCGCCAGCGTGCTGGAACACCACGTTGGGTCCGTCCAACTCGCCACCCGCACCGTAGTTTTCGTCCCAGGTGCCGTTAAGCGCAGCCTTGAACTCGTAGCTGCCCGCCGGCAGGTTGGGGACGTTCAGTTGCCACAACCGATGCGTCGGCTCGTAGCTCATGAGCGCTTGCTCGCAGCCCGGCTGCCAGTCCTCGGTGCAACCCAGTTCGGTGTTGAGGCTGCCAGCGACGGTGACGGTTTCGGGTTGGGTTGGTTCTCCCACGACGCCGCTCTTCGGCTCACTCGTCGACGTCTGCCCGCGGTTGTCCAACACCACTGCGCGATACTCCACTGAGGACCCCGCCTCCACGGACGATACGTCGTGGAACACCTGGTAGGGCGCGTTGTCGTCGGTGCCGATCGGAGCCCACTCGCCGCCAGCAGTGCGCGCCTGGAAGGTGACCTCATAGAACGAGTTACCGTCGACGTCGGCCGTCACCTTCAGGCGACTAGCGTCACCAGCCGCGGTGACCGGCTTCTTAAGCACGACGCCGGGTGCTGCTTTGGACTTGGCAAGCCGCCCCGCTGCTTCGTAAACCACAGCCGAAAGCGGCGGGACGGTGACGGTCAGGTTTGCCTGCGAATCGGTCTTGGCGTTCTTCGCGGCGTCACCGTAGATCAGCTTGAACGGCTGCTTGGCTTCATACGTGGGGATCGCCGCGGTCTGGGCGGTCTCGCTGTTGTTTACGGCCACGATGTACTCGCGCTGGTCCTTGGCGTCGATGCGGGAGAAGGCGTAGATCCCTGCACCATCCGCTGCATAGCGGTTCTGCTGGGCACCGCTACGGAGCGTTGGATGCTCAGCCGTGAGGGCCGCGAGTTCGCTGATCTTTTTGTACAGCGGGTGCTGGGTGTCGAAGTTGTCCGTGGCGTGGGTGGAGCCGGTGCCCAAGAGATCGTCATCCAGGTATTCCTGGACCTTGCTCGCGAACATCGTCTGCCGTGAATCCTGGTCCCCGCCGGCACCGGTGAAGCCCTGCTCGTCACCGTAATAGATCACGGGGTTGCCGCGCGAGAAGTACATCAGCTCATGGGCGAGCTCGTCGCGTTCAACCAGTTCGGCGTCGGACGCTCCCGGGTTGTCCTGGGCGATGAAGGTGCCGATGCGGCCCATGTCGTGGTTACCCAGGAAGGTGGGCAGTTGGTAAACGTTGGAGTCGGCGTCCGTGTACCAGTCATCCCCATTGAAGAAGTCCGCCAGGCCGGTTGCCTTGCTGCTCTGGGACGCGAAGCTCCGGGCCGCTCCTTGGAAGCCGAAGTCCAGCACCGCCTGCATCTGGTTCTTGGTGGTGAACTTGGACGTGATGCTCTTGGAGGTGTCGAAGACCTCGCCGAACATGAAGAACTCGTCCTTGCCTTGTTCCTTGGCATAGCTGAGAACCTGGGGTCCGAACTGCTGCCAGAATTCGTCGTTGACGTGCTTCATGGTGTCGATGCGGAAGCCGTCGATCCCGAAGTCGCGGATCCACGTTTTATAGACGTCCATCATCCCGTTCACCACCTTCGGGTTCTCGGTGAACAGGTCGTCCAGCCCAAAGAAGTCGCCGTAGAGGGAGTCCTCACCGGCAAAGTTGGTGTTGCCCCGGTTGTGATAGAGCGTGGGGTCGTTCAGCCAGGACGGAACCTTGACGTCCTTCTCTGCCTCGGGGACCACTGGCGTGTACGGGAACGACGCCGCCGGATCCAGCGTGGGGAAGTCCTGCGTCCCGGCATAGTCGCGGTCATCGAAGACCTCCCCGGCAGCGGTCAGATAGGGTTCCGCTTCCTTGGAAATGTAGGGAGCCGAGGCGGTCTCCTCATACTGGATCACGTCCGCGGTGTGGTTGGTGATGATGTCGAAGTACACCTTCATGCCACGGGCGTGTGCGGCATCGATGAGGGTCTTCAACTCGGCGTTGGTGCCCAAGTGGGGGTCGATCTGGGTGAAGTCCGTGACCCAGTACCCGTGGTAGCCGGCCGAACTGTTCGCCAGGGTGCCGTCACCCTGGACCGCTTTGTTCTTGAAGCTCGGTGTGAGCCAGAGGGAATTGGTGCCCAGCCCTTGAATGTAGTCCAGCTGGTCCTGGAGGCCCTTCAAGTCGCCGCCGTTGAAGAAGCCCTTGCGGGTGGGGTCAAAGCCGGACACCATCGGATCGGTACCCAGCCCGCCGTCGTCGTTGGTCTTGGTGCCGTTATTGAAGCGGTCGGCCATGACGAAGTAGAAGTTCTGGTCGCTGACACCGCCTCGGATTGAGTGCTGGGCGGCCGGATCGGGTGTGCTGGCTGGTGCGGCACCTGCGGGGAGGACGGCCGAGGCGGTGAGTGCCGCCGTCGTCAGCACAATAGCTGCGATTCGGCCGAGTGGCGGGCGCTGGGGGCAGAGGTGGTGTCTATTGCTGCGAGATAACAAGTGATGGAACCTTCCGCTAAGCGACAGTGCTGTGGGACAAGGATGCTGTGTGGCACGTCACAACTGTAAGCGCTTCCGTGCACTCATGCCATAGATAGCAGGCATTTCAGAATATGACGGGCTGCTTCGGTTTCCGTTCGCTGGAAGCGCTTGCACCGTTTCTAGCTGAAATGGCGCGGGATTTTCACTGTGTCTCTGCATGGCGCTGGCAGGAAACGTTATGCACTTGCCCATAACCAAGCTCGCGTGACTTGCATAGGGTTGAAGAGATCTGCTTCACAAAACACCCCCGATCTACCTCCAAGGATGAGTTTCAACGATGAAGAGCATCGCCCTCCTGCGCGAACGAGCCACCCGCGTCATGCCTACCGGATCCCACTGCCCGGCGTCAGGCCTGTGGAGCCCGGATTCCGATCCCGATGCCGTCCAGGTTTTCGCGGAAGGCCACATCCTGCCGGCGCACAATGGCGTACCCACTGTGTGGCGCCGCCGCACTGCCGCTGAAGTGTCGGCATGACCAGCACCATCCTGAACAGGCCCGCCGATTACCGCCACGTACCGGCGGCAGAGTGGACTGAACTCAGCTCCGGCGATCCCGTGTGGATCTACGACGTGGCGTGGGGTGCCGGGACCGGCCGCGTGGACGATGTTTCCAAGCACCAGGAATTGCTCTGGGTCATCCTTGAACCGACCGGTCGCAGGCTCATCTGCGGAACGGACGACGTCGAGGTCTGGACCGTCTAAAAAGACTCGCCGAGGTGGCATTTAATACCAATGTCTGAGCGGATCATACGTATTAAATGCCATCTCGGCGGTAGTTAAACGGCGGGAATCAGCACGCTCGGAGAGCCCGTCTCCACCCGACTCACAACGCCGTCCGGCAGGCCGGTTTCACGGTTCAGTTTGAAGCTCACGACGTCGTCCGAGCCTTCGTTGGCTACGTATAGCCAGCCTTCGCGGACCAGGTGGTGGCGCGGCCACTCGCCGCCGCACGGCACGTCGGCGACCGGCTCCAGCTCAGCCCCGCCGTGGGACACCTTCAAAACACAAATACGGTTGGATCCCCGCACGCCAACGTAAGCGAAGCGGCCGTCGGGCGAGAGCCCAATCTCCGCACCGGCGTCGCCCTCTTTTGCCCCGGTGGCACTCGCCGGAACCATGGTTGTGAGCTCGTAAGTGCCGTCCGGTTCCATCCGAAGTGCGGCTACTTCCACGGAATATTCCGTGTCCACGAACACAGTACCGCTGTGATGGCGGGCCATATGCCGGGGCCCTGAGCCCGCCGGCAGGATCACCTGATGATCCTGCTGCAATCTTCCGCCGGGCGAGTACCGCCACACCCTGACCAGATCATGCCCCAAGTCTGTGGTCATGACACGGCCGTCCGGGAGCATCAGGCTTGAATGCGCCCGACTCGGGCGCGGCTCGTCCGGAGACGTTGCAGTGTGGGGATCGACGGCGGCTGCCGCGCTTGTGTGCGAGGTGATGGCGCCGTCGTCGTCCAGTTCGTACAGGATGACCTGGCCGTCACCCCAACAGGTGGCCACAATAAAGCGTCCGTGCGGATCGGCGGCTACGTGGCAGGTCGCTTCGCCGGCCGGCCAGGGATCGCCGAAAGCCTCCAGTTCAACGTCCCCCGTCCGGCGATACGCCCGCACAGTCTTGCCTTCCTCGGCTACGGCGTAAACCACCGGGAGTGACGGGTGCAGTGCAAGGAACGATGGTGAGTTGGCGGCAGTCGCCAAACCAAGGGACGTCAGCCGGCCGTCATCATCGGCCGAAAGTGCGACGATGCCCTGGCCGTTGCCGTTCCTGTCGGCTGTGTACGAACCAACCCAGATCAGTGCCTTTTTGGTCCCCATGCTCAGTGCCCCTGTACGTCTGAGTCCACACCGGCGTCCGGTCCGGCGTCGAGGGTTTGCAGCTTGGTGAGGTCGTCGTGGTCCAGTTCGAAGTCGAAAATGTCCAGGTTCTCCTTCATGCGCTGCGGATTTGCGGTTTTGGGTATGGCCACCAAGCCCTGCTGGATGTGCCATCGGAGGACCACCTGGCCCGGCGTCTTGCCGTACTTATTGCCGATGCCGGCCAACACTGGCGCGTTTAAGAGGTCGCTGCCGGCACCCAGCGGGCTGTACGACTCGGTGATGATGCCATTCGCTTCGTTGAAAGCCCGGGCGGCGGGCCGCGGGATGGAGGGGCTGACCTGGATCTGGTTGACCGCAGGAACAATATCAGTCGCCCTGAACAGCTGGTCCAGGTGGGAGGGCTTGAAGTTGGAAACGCCAATGGACCGTGCTTTGCCGGAGGCCTGCAGTTCCTCGAAGGTCTTCCACGTGGACACGAACTCACCGCGGCGGGGGAGCGGCCAGTGGATCAAAAGGAGATCAACATATTCCAGCCCCAAGCGCTCCAACGAGCCGTCCAGCCCTGCCCCGGCTTTGCCGGAGCCTTGGAATTCCCCGTCCAATTTGGTGGTGATGAAGAGTTCTTCGCGATTCACCCCGCAGGCCCGGATGCCGTTGCCCACGCCCTTCTCATTGCCATACTTCTTCGCCGTGTCCACGTGCCGGTAGCCGTGAGATACCGCCTCCACCACGGCATCGGCAACCTGGGCGTCATTCAGCGGCCACGTGCCGAGTCCCAGTTGAGGGATCTTGTGGCCGTCGTTGAGTTCGATGAGCGGGGCAAGTGTCATGGGGCATGATCTCCTTTGGGTCTGTTGCTGTTCTACGCTGGCCGCTTGCTGCTTGGCAACAGCTACCGGCGCGACCATTCATAGAGCCGATCACTCAACTCCATAAAATCCTCGCTCACTGTCTGCAGCTCGGGATGGGTGTCATGCCATTCGACGATCTCCCTGGCACCGTCCGCGAACGGAATCGTGGCCCGGTAGTCAGGGACCAGGGCTTTGATTTTGGAGTTGTCGAACACCACGGAGTGCGAGCGGTCGCCCAACAGATTGGGGCCGAGCTCGGAGCTGTGGGCTGCGATGGTGTCCGAAGAAACGTGGAACAGTTCCGGTTCCTCCACCCCGGCCGCACGCGCAAACAAGCGGTAGATCTGGTTCCACGGCAGGAACTCGTCCGAGGTAATCGTGTAGCTCTCACCTACGGCTTGCGGTCGGCCCAGAAGACCGACGAACGCCTTGGCGAAGTCCCGGCTGTGGGTCAGCGTCCAGAGAGACGTTCCATCGCCGTGCACCATGATCGGCATTCCGGCCCGCATCCGGTGGATGTCGGTCCAGCCGCCCACCATGGCGATCTTGGTCCGGTCGTAAGTGTGGGATGGTCGCACAACGGTCAGCGGGAAATCCTGCTCACGGTAGGCCTCGAACAGCAGTTCCTCGCAAGCGATCTTGTCCTGTGAATATTTCCAGAACGGATTCTTCAAGGGCGTGGATTCCCTGATGGGAAGCATCGTTGGCGGCTTCTGGTACGCCGAAGCGGAACTGATAAAGACGTACTGTCCGGTCCGTCCACGGAACAATTCCAAGCCCGCCCGCGCCTGGTCCGGGGTGAAGGAAATAAAGTCCGCAACGGCGTCGAACTCCCTTCCCTGAAGTACCTCACGCACGGCGGCGGCGTCCCGGACATCTGCGTGGAGCACTTCCGCCCCTTCGGGGACCGGCCGCCCGGCTGACCGTCCCCTGTTGAGGATGGTCAGCCGGTGGCCCAGTGCGACGGCGCGTTCAGCCGCCGCCGCACTGATGACGCCCGTGCCGCCGATGAACAGGATGTTCCGTGGCGAGACGGTGTCCGCAGCCATCCCGAGGCTGTGGGGGAGGAGGCTGCTCACCAGGCGTAATCTTCGGGGGCGGGGCGGTGGCCCGGGAAGATGTCATCCAGCCGCTTGAGTGCGTCCTCGTTCAAGGTGACGTCCAAGGCGCGGATGGCCGCATCGAGCTGCTCCTGGGTTCGAGGCCCGACGATCGGGGCCGTCACCGCAGGCTGGTGGAGAAGCCAAGCCAACGCAACATCTCCGGGTGCATGGCCCAGTTCGTCCGCGAAATCCTCGTACTGGCGGATCTGCTCCTCGTGCTTCTTGAGGGTCTCCAATGCCCGCCCCTCGGTGCGGCGGACACCCTGCTCTTCCTTCTTCAATACGCCACCCAGCAGCCCGCCCTGCAGCGGCGACCACGGGATCAAGCCAAGGCCGTACTGCTGCGCAGCCGGGATGACCTCGAGCTCAACTTCGCGCCGGAACAGGTTGTAGATGGACTGCTCACTGACCAGCCCGGTGTAGTTCCGCCTGCGGGCGGCTTCCTGCGCCTGGGCGATGTGCCAGCCGGCAAAGTTGCTGCTGCCCGAGTAGAGGATCTTGCCCTGCTGGACGCCCACCTCGATTGCCTGCCAAATCTCGTCCCACGGCGTATCGCGATCGATGTGGTGAAACTGGTAAACGTCGATGTAGTCCGTCTGCAGCCGCTTCAGGCTCGCATCGAGTGCGCGGCGGATATTGAGCGCCGACAACTTGGACTCATTGGGGCGGTCCGTCATGGTGCCGTACAACTTGGTGGCAAGGACAGTGCGCTCGCGCCGCTCGCCGCCCTTCGCGAACCAGCGGCCGATGATTTCCTCGGTCCAGCCGCGGTGCCCGCTTCCGCCGTACACGTTGGCTGTGTCGAAGAAGTTGATGCCGGAATCCAGTGCGGAGTCCATGATGGAGTGGGCTGTTGCCTCGTCCGTCTGCGGACCGAAGTTCATGGTGCCCAGGCAGAGACGTGAAACTTTCAGGCCGGAACGGCCAAGGTGGGTGTACTGCATGTTTGTCCTTTGTTGAGAGCTGTGTCTTAGAGCTGGGTGAAAGCTGCGACGGCGGGATCGGAGCCGATGCGGCCCCCCGCCTCGAGTGCCGTAATGGCTGCCAGTTCGGATTCGGTGAGTGTGAGATCGGCGGCGCCGAAGTTCTCCCGCATCCTCTTGGAGTCAGCGGACTTGGGGATCACTATGGTTCCCTGCGCGAGGTGCCAGGCCAGGATCACCTGTGCAGGAGTAGTGCTGTGGGCCGCGGCCACGAGGGCCACCTGCTCGGCGTTCAGGTCCTTCCCCTGCCCCAATGGGCTGTACGCCTCCACAGCGATGCCGAGGTCGCGGCACTTGGCGGCCAGCTCGCCTTGTTGGTACGTGGGGTGAACTTCGATCTGGTTGACCGCCGGAAGTACCTCCGCCTCCTTAAGCAGTGTGTCCACGTGCTCGGAGAGGAAGTTGGAGATGCCGATGGCCCGGATCTGCTTGTCCTGGTACAGCTTCTCCATCTCTTTCCACGCCTGCGTGTAGAGGCCCTGCGAAGGAACGGGCCAGTGAATCAGGTACAGGTCAATGACTTCCAGGCCCAAGGCATCCTGGCTCCGTTGGAAGGCGTCATAAGCCTCGCCCTGCTCGCCGTTGCGAAGCTTGGTGGTGATGAAAAGTTCTTCCCGCGGAATGCCCGAAGCGGCGACGGCAGCGCCGACCCCTGCCTCATTGCGGTACGCAGCCGCGGTGTCGATGTGGCGGTAGCCGGCTTCCAAGGCGTCTTCCACTACCTTCTGCGTTTCCTCTGCAGGTACTTGGAAGACACCGAAACCGAGCTGGGGGATGGTGACGCCGTTATTCAATGTCAGCTCTGGCATGACGGTCTCCTTCGACGGGATGGTGATGGCGATGACTCCAGAAAGCGTTTTCGGAGGCTCTGTACTGAGCCTATGCAGTTTTGGCCCCAGAGTCAGCAACCCAGCCTGATCCTGTTTTTCCTAGGTCTGGTAGTCCTACCCAGAATGGTGGTCTTTCACACGCTACGAACGGCAGAATGGACGGATGGGTCAAAGCGCCGAATTCGGTAAGTTCCTCAAAGTCATGCGTGCCCGTCTCTCACCCGAGGACGCCGGGTCGCAGGAATCCAGCGGTGCCCGCAGGGTGCCCGGACTTCGCCGCGAGGAAGTTGCCCGGCTCTCCGGAGTGAGTACCGACTACTACACGCGCCTTGAACAGGGCCGCAACATTCACCCGTCCAAAGCGGTCCTCGACTCGGTGGCCCGGGCACTTCGCCTGGACGCGGGGGAGCATGCGCACATGATGGACCTGCTGGAGCACTGCGCCAGTTCCGCGGGCAATCCCGGCCCCGCGCAAAAAGTGAGGCCCGCGCTCCGGCAGCTGCTGGACGCCGTCGGTGATGTTCCGGCCATGGTGCTGGGCAGGCGGGCGGACGTCCTGGCCGGAAACCGGATGGCTCACCTGCTTTTCGCCGACTTTCCGTCACTCCCGGCAGCGGAGCGGAACCTGACCCGCTGGATCATCCTGGATCCCTCGGCGGGGCAGTTGTTCAGGGACTGGAAAACCGTGGCCGCTGAAGCCGTGGGTGCTCTGCGAATGGACGTAGGCCGGCACCCCAACGATCCCCGGACCAACCAACTGGTGGGCGAACTCGCCGTGCACAGCGAGCATTTCCGGCAATGGTGGGCCGGACACAGGGTGGCATCACGATCCGCAGGTACCGTGCGGCTGCACCACCCGATCGTTGGTGACCTCGAACTGAACTTTGAGACGCTGAGTCTCCCGGACGACCCCGACCAGATGCTGAGGGTCTATTCCGCGAAGGCCGGCTCGCCGTCGTCGGACGCTTTGACGCTGCTCAGCTTGGGTGACGTGGGCACCAAGGCAAAGGACCGCGAACCCGCCCGCCGAGATGGCAGTTAATGACAATCCGGAGCTCCGGAACTGTCATCAACTGCCATTTCGCGGAGAGGTAATCAGCGCTCCAGGCGGAAACCAAGCTTGATGGTGACCTGCCAGTCGGCCACTGCGCCGTCTTCGAGGTGGCCGCGGATTTCCTTGACCTCAAACCAGTCCAGGTTCCGCAGGGTCTGGGAGGCTGTTGCGATGCCATTCTTGATCGCGTCGTCAACGCCTTCGGTGGAAGTTCCTACAATTTCGGAAACGCTATATGTGTGGCCAGCCATGGTGCTCCTCATCAACGTCTTACGAATCTCTGGAAATTTCGGGCCCGCCAGGCAGGCCGTTCATGCAGACTAGCCCACGGATCTCCAAGCGGCCAGAGGTGTTGCAGCCTTAGCTTTCGCGCCAGTCGTTGCTGGTGATGTGCGAACCTGCCTGTGGCCCCATTTGCAGCATTCCGCCGTCCACAGGCCATGACGCGCCGTTGACGTAGCTGGAATCCGGTGATGCCAGGAAGGCGATGACGGCGGCGACTTCCCGGGCATCGCCGGGGCGTCCCAGCGGAACTCCGGGCCGTTCCTTCTGAGTGGGATCCTCGTCCTCCTGGCCTGTCATGGGAGTAGCGATTTCGCCCGGCGCCACGTTGTTGGCAGTGATGCCGTGCTCAGCGAGTTCCAGGGCCATGGTTTTGATGAGTCCACCCAAGCCGTGCTTGGACGCGTCATACGCCGAGGCTCCAACCCTTGGCTGGAACTCATGGACGCTGGTGACCGCGATGATCCGCCCACCGCGGCCGGCCCGCACCATACGCTTGGCTGCTGTCTGCATTGCCACGAAAGCCCCGTTGAGGTTGGTGTCCAAGGTGGACATCCACGTGTCGTAGTCCAGCTCAAGGAACTTAGTGCCATCGCCGGTTCCGGAGTTGTTGACGAAGACGTCCACGCCGCCAAGTTCCTCAGCGAGCTTGTCGATGGCCACGGCCGTTCCCCGGACATCCGTGGTGTCCAGTTGGTGGACCACTGCTTTCCGACCCAGGCCGCGGACCTCCTCCGCGGTTTCCTCAGCGCCCTGCTGATCCGAGTGCCACGTGATCCCCACGTCCATGCCTGCTTTGGCCAAGGCCACCGCGGTGGCCCGCCCGATACCGGAATCCGATCCCGTGACGATGGCGGTCTGCGGGGAAAATGGTGCGTCGCTCATTGTCTTGCCTTTCGGTCGTGTGATCGCTCCGATGCTTAATCACTACCCAGTGATTCCGGCCGTAAACACTCCCGGCGCAAAAGGGTCATCCCGGCGGATGGGGATGGAGTGTAGATTTCTTGCAGCAGCACCCAGTGAATCCCCACAACCAGGAGTACTCATGTCAGAAGTTATTGTGGTCGGCGTTGACAGCAGCGAGACGGCCAAGCGCGCAGCAGTGGCAGCAGCGAAGCTCGCCACCGCCCTCGGCGCCGAACTGCACGTGATCAGCGGCTTCTCCGATGACCGCATTGAAGAATTCGGCAGCGGCAGCGACCGCATCACCGTCTCCTCCGCGGACTCCGCAGAATACGTGGCCCGCAAGGTTTCCGAAGAGCTGGACGTACCCGCCGGCAACATCAAGTACTTCGCAGCCCGCGGCACACCTGCCAACGCCCTCATCAACTACGCCGAGACCAACAACGCCTCGCTGATCGTGGTGGGCAACAAGCGCATGAAGGGCCTCGGCCGCGTACTCGGCAGCATCGCCAACAGCGTGGCGCATGGTGCTCCCTGCGACGTGTACATCGTGAACACGGACGTCGACGCATAACCACCCCAAGTAAGTGACAGCAAACGTCGCTATGACCGCTCATAGCGACGTTTGCTGTTACTCAGTTGGGTGCACGGCGGCTAGTGGCCCTGAAAGGCCTCAGCCAGCCACCACGAGCCGCCGTCGGAGGCGATCTTCGCGTCGATGACCAGCGGCCGGTCTTGTGTTCCGGCTTCATAAGCGGCGATCCACGGGCGTACGGCGTCCAAGTCCGCCACGGTCCGGACGGTGATGCCTTCGGCGCCGAATCCGCGGGCGATAGCGGCAATGTCGGTATCGGGGAACACGACGCTGGAGAGCTCTGCTTCCGAGTGCTCCGAAGCGAAGTGGTGGACCTCGGCTCCGTAGGCGGCGTCGTTGTAGACGATGCACACCAGCGGGAGTTTCAGCCTTGCGGCGGTCTCCAGCTCGCTGATGCCCATGAGGAATCCGCCGTCACCTGCACCGAGGACCGGCAAGCGGTTCGGCTGGGCAAGTGCTGCGCCGATGGCCGTGTACAGTCCGAGCCCGATGGCTTGGAAGGCTTGGGTGAAGCAGAATCCGTACTCGTCCGGCACGGCAAGGTATTGGCTGGGATAGCCCATGAAGTTGCCCGAATCCACGGCCACGATTCTTTCGGCCGGGAGCAGGGTGTCGAGTTCGCGGGTGAGGACGCGCGGGTCGATGGCTGTCGCGGTGGACAAGTCTTCAGTCTCGACGTCCCGCCACCGCGAACCTTGTTTGATGGCCAGCGCGTTGGCCTCGGTGCGGTACTTTTCTGCCGGTTCGGGCTGTGAACCGGTCAGCGCGGCCAGCGCATCGGCCGCGGTCAGCCCCGAATCGCCCAAGACACCCAGTGAAATGGGCCGGTTAGCGCCCAGGGCAGAGTCTTCGACGTCGATCTGCACCACCGTGGTGCCGGCGGAAATCAGCCGTCCGTGCCGCATGGTCCACATGTTCAGCGCGCAACCCCATCCCACGATCAGGTCGGCACCGCTGATGAACTCGGCAGTGGCAGGCGAGGAGAATCCGCCCGAGATACCCAGGTTGTGGGAATCGCCGTTGAATAGCCCGCTCGCCACCGCGGACGTTGCCACCAGCGCGCCAGCATGCCGGGCCAGCGCCAGGATTTCGTCCCGGGCGCCCCGCCCGCCGCGTCCGGCAACGAACACCGGCCGTTCAGCTTTCGCTATCAGTGCGGCCAGTTGCTCCACGGCGCCAGTGTCTGGGCGCACCTTCAACGGTTCAGGCACGACGACGGCGCTCACCTCGTCCGCGGCGGCTCCGCTTTGAACGTCCAGCGGCAAGCTCAACACCACGGTGCGGCGTTCATTCACCGCAGTCCGGAAGGCCCTGACGGTGTCCGCGACGGCTGTTGCGGGGGAGTGGATGCGTTCGGCCACGGCTCCGACGCTCCGGGCCAGGGCGTCTTGGTCGATCTTGAAGTTGGACCGGACGGCCGCGGCCTGGGTATCGGCGGTCAGCACGATCATCGGCGTCCGGCTCTTCGCTGCCTCACCGATGCCGGTGATGGCGTTGCTCAGCCCGCAGCCTTGATGCGTGGTGACCACCCCGACTTTCCCGGACATCCGGGAGTACGCGTCGGCCATGGTCGCCGCACCGCCCTCGTGCCGGGTGGCCGTGAACGGGATGCCCTCGGCCATGAGAGTGCCGGTGACATCGAAGTTGCCGCTGCCCACCACCCCAAAAACGTGCCCGACGCCGAGCTTCGCCAGCGTCCTGCCCACCAACGTGGAGACCCGCACTTGCCCGCTCATGCCTTCTCCACCGCGCCCTTTTCCACTAGCGCGTACACGCGGCTCGGGCTGCCCGTCCCGCCGACGATCGGCAACGGAGCGACCACCAACGTCGCACCGGTGACGGGGAGTCGGTCCACGTTCCGTAGCGACGTCACGCCGTACTTGTCCGCGCCGAGCAGGAATGAGTGGACCGGGAACATTGGATCCAGGCCACCGGCCTGACCAGCGTCGATGCCCACGGTTTCCACACCGAAACCACTGATCGAGGCGTTCCCGGCGAGCCACTTGGCACCTGCCGCAGAGACACCGGGAGTGTGGGGTCCGGCGTCGTCCGCGTTGACGAAAGCCGCAGCGTCAGCGCCTCGGGCCGCCCAACCCGTCCGGAAGATCACCCAGCAGTTCTCCGGAAATGCGCCATGCTCGTGCTGCCACTGCTCAAAGTGCTCAGGTTCCAACAGGAAATCCGGGTCCTCCGCCACCTCGAGCGACTTGTCGATCACTACAACCGGGCCCACCAGTCGATGTGGTTCGATCTGGTCCACGGACTTGCCGTCCTTGCCCGTGATCCAGTGGACCGGTGCGTCCAGGTGCGTCCCGGCGTGTTCACCCACGGTGACGTCGTTCCACGCCCAGGCCGGACCGGCGTCGTCGAAATTGCTCACCGGCGACACGGATAACCCCACCGTGTTCGCGAACGGCTGCGGCAGGTTCAGGATGGGGGTCTCGGAACTGAGCGGCGTGGTGAGGTCGATGATCTCCACGGAACCACTCGAGAGGGCTGCAGTGAGCCCGGCCAGAACAGACATTGTTCTCCTATCGCTTGCTTGGTTTAAGTGCTGATTGAATTCGGGAAAATCGTGAGGGTTTCGCGGTCAAATTCTGCGCAACCAGGTGCCCGGAGCCTCCGGAAAGCCCGGGACCGGGATGGGTTGAGGCGCCGATGTGCCACAGCCCTTGGACGGCAGTCCGGTGTCCGGCGGCGGAGGGGAAGGGCCGCCATAGCAGGTTTTGGAAGAGCTCCGCGGAACCGCCGTAGGGGTCTCCGTTCACTGCGTTGGGGTTGGCCGAGAACAGGTCCGTCGGCGCCAGAGTGTCTGACGCCAGAACAGTGGCGCGTGTGCCCGGAGCGAACTGTTCAATCCGTGCCAGGACCCGTTCCAGATACCCCTGTTTCAGTTCCTCGTTCCAGCCTTCCTGGACCGAAAGTTCTCCGGCAGCGTCCCCCACAGGGTTGAACGGCACTTCCTGCAACTGCAGCCACAGCGTGGCCTTGCCCTCCGGCGCGCGGGACGGATCCAGGACGCATTGCTGGCCGACCACCACCGTGGGTTCGCCGGGCAGGAGGCCGGCTTCGGCCTGGGCGCAGGCAACCCCCGTGCTGTCCGAGCCGTTGCTGATGTGCACCAACGGGACGTGGTTAAGTCTGGGATCGAGCCACTGGACAGGACGGTCCAAGGCCAGATGGATCTGCATGGCCCCGCGGCCGTTCTGGTACCGCGCGGCGGCTTCGGCAGTATCTGCCGGTGGTTTGCGAAGGAGCCGGGTGTAGAGGGCCTGTGGCGAAACGTTCGCGAGCACCGTGTCAGCGGTAACCATGCCTTGCGATGTCTGCACTCCGGCCACAGCACCGGATGAGTCCACTAGAATCTCCTCGGCCTCCGCACCCAGCATGATCCGGACGCCGTTGTCCCTGAGCAAAGACTCAAAGGCAGCCACAAACTGCGAGGCGCCGCCCTTCACAACAGGAAGCCCGAAGCCGTGCATGCTCATGGCCATGACCGGGAGCATGACGCCGCCGGTGGCTTGGTCCGGGCCGAGCCCTGCGTGCAGAAGCCAGGGCGACCACAGCTGGTCGGCTTCCCAGCCGTCAAAACGGCTGCGGACATAGTTCCGTCCGCTCATCAGGGAGTCCCGGACAAAGGCCTCCGTTCCTGAGAAGCGCCCGCGTCGCACGGCTCCGAAGGCAATCTTCGCCACCTCCCCAAACGACCGAAGCTCCGCCCCGAAAGCCCCGAACACGGTTCCGGCATTGTGGCCCAGATCATCGAGCATGGCCAGATACGCGGCCCCATCGCGTGGCTCCTTGAAAGCAGCGGACGTTTCGGCCGGGTCCCTGTGTGCGATGACCACGCGGTGGGCTCCAGTGACAGGATCCGCAGCGACGCCGGCCGTCACAGGACCGGAGGTGTTGCAGTACTCCAAGCCCCTGGCGTGGAGTTCCTTGCCCAGCGCTCCGTAAGCACCACCGGACACAAACAAAGGGTGCCAGGAGGAGAAGGTGTCGTGGATGAAGCCCGGGAGGGTCCGCTCCTCGGATTGGATGAACCCGCCCAACCGGTCCGAGCGCTCAATGATGCACACGCGCTTCCCTGCCAAGGCCAGCTCGGCTGCCGCGACCAGCGAATTGATGCCCGAGCCTATGATCGCGACGTCAAGGGGATGGTCCATATCCGTTCCTTTCAAGAGCGTGACTAGAAATCCGGATGGCTGGCAGTGGCGTGGTACTTCCCGCCGTGGAACACCAGGGGAGCGCCGTCGTGGTGGTTGTAGCTTTCCACCTCACCCACGTAGATGACATGGTCCCCGGCATCATGTCGCGCAACGGTGCGGCACTGGAAGGTTGCTACTGCTCCCTCCAGCAGCGGAACACCGGCGATACCGTCAGCGGTTTCCACGCCGGCGAACTTGTCTGTAGCGGGCGTGGCGAACTGGCGGGACAGGACGTGCTGGTCGCTCGCCAGGATGTTGATGGCAAAATGCGTTGCGTCCTCGAAATCGTCCAGGCTGGGGGCACGTTTGCTGGGGCACCAGAGCACCAGCGGTGGATCCATGGACACTGACGTGAAGGAATTCGCGGTCATGCCCACTTTTCGGCCGTCCGCAGACACAGTGGTAACCACTGTGACGCCCGTGGCGAACTGGCCCAACGCACCCCTGAAGTCCCTCACATCGAAGGCAGCAGCATCGTCTTCTTTCCGGGCCTGCATGAAGTCAGCGGCCGCGGTGGGATCGAACCACCAGGGGTATGACGTTCGGGGATCATCGAATCCGCTGACGATGCTTGCCGCCAGCGCCGGATGTTCAGCTGCTTCACGGAGGAGCGTCTTCTGGTGATCGCGCCGCGGCTTCAGGAGATCGTTGGTCCACTCCACCGCCCATTGCCCCCAGCCGCGCCAAAATTCGTCGAAGGTGCGCTCCATCCAGGCACGGTCAAAAGGCTGCTGGCCACGGCGAACGATCGAATCAAGGTAGTACTTCGCGGCCAGAGTGGCGTTGTTGGAACCCTGCCCGGTGAGGGGATCGTTGAGGACCACGGCGTCACCCAGCCCGAACACCAGCTTCCCGTTGCCGAGTTCCCCGACGGCGGACCTCACCGTGGGCGTGATGCGCCCCAGGAGCGTGGCGCCGCTGTCGGTTAGCTCCGCGGTGGCAAAGTTCTCTGCCTCGTGCGGGAAATGCTCGCGCAGGATTTCCAGCGAACGCTCGAGCTGCTCTTCGGGGGTTCCGACGTCGGTCCAGTGGTCCATGGGGCCGCCCACCACACCCTCGAACACCATCATGCGGCAGGGGCCCGATACGGTCAGGCCCGGGAACGTAAAGAACTCGCCGACGCCGGGGGCCATGGACATGCGGATGACGTCGCCCGCGCCGCCGGTACCGGCGGCGGACGAGGCCGCGGAAGCATCGTCGTCGGACGTGACGTAGTTCAGGGCCAGTACCCGCTGCGGCCGGTCGAAGGGCGACTTGGCCTTGTCCCGCGGGAAGATCTGGCCGATCTCGCCCTTGCCGGTGCTCACAATGACCAGCTCGTAGTCATGGGCGAGTTCTTCGAGCATGCGCGGCGTGACCTTCTCAATGCGGAAGTCACCACCGGCTGCAACAAACGTCTCAATCCAGAGGGCACTTTTGATGCGCTGGTCAATGGACCGGGCGGGACCGTCCAGGGGTGCTTCCCACTCGATGGGTTCATCAGCATCTACACGTAGCCGGATGGAGGTGATGCCGGGGACGGATCCGGATTCATAGAATTCGGTGAGCGCCGTTCCCATGTGGGCTTCGGCGTCGAGGGCGGTGGAGAACATGCACTGGCTGGACATGACCTTGCCGGTGCGGATCTGGGCAGCGGAACGGTCGGACAGAAGCGTCACCGCGTAGCCGTCACGCTGCAGGCCCAAGGCCAGCTGGGCGCCGGATTCGCCGGCCCCCACGATTGCTATCTTTCGCATGGTTGAGTCCTTATTAGCAGGGTCGTGCTACGAAATTTTGGCGGCAGACAGGTCCGCGAGGTAGCCCGCGGCTTTGTCCGGGTACATGAACCAGTCCTGGAATTCCGGTGGGTGGTTGAAGCCGTTGGCGAAGCGGTGCGCGATGGCCGGCTCGCTGTTCGCAGCCCCCAAGAGCTCCAGGACGTGGGGCGGAGGCGGAGCCAGGAGGGCATTCGTCCAGTGTGCAACGTGCTGCGCGTAATCCCAATAGCGTTCAAAAGTGGCCTGCATGAAGTTTGCATCGTAGGCGCCACCACCGTGCCGGGTGATGCTGTCCAAGTACGACGCCGCGCATTTGCTCGCGTTGTTGGAACCCTGCCCCGTGATCGGATCGTTCAAAACCACGACGTCGGCCAGGCCAAGTACCTGCCGGCCGCTCGGCAAGGTGGCAATTGGGTGGCGGACGGTGGGCGCAAACCTGCCCTGGAGGACGCCGTTGGGATCGGTGAGTTCCACATCAGTGGCGCGCTCTGCTTCCCACGGCAGGAAGGTCTTAAGGATGTTCTTGGAGTTTTCCAGATGTTCCTCGGGAGTGAGTCCCTTCCACGAGTCCATGGGCCCGCCCGGAACCCCTTCGAAGACCATGATTTCGCAGGGGCCGGTGGTGGTGAGCGCCGGGAAGACGAAGTATTCGCCGACCCCGGGGATCAGGTTGAACGAGACCGCCGAGTAGTCCTCGCGCGGCTTCAAGCCCTTCACGTAGGTCAAGGCCAGGGCACGCTGCGGTGCATCGTAGGTGCTGCGTTCCGCGTCGCGGGTGAACAGTTGCGCGATCTCACCCTTGCCGGCGGCCACAATCACCAGGTCCGAGTTCTGCGTGTACTTCTCCAGCTCGGCTACCCCCGCGTCTTCGAAGACGAGCTCTCCGCCGCGTGCTGTGAACTCCTCCATGAACCGCGGGAACTTCACACGCTGGTCGATCGACTTGGCGTGGTTATCCAGGCGTGAGGCCCAGCTGATCGCCTTCTCGCCCGGCAGTTCGGGGCGGGGGATGGTGAACGAGATGCCGTCCACGGTGGGAGCATCGGGCCAGAAGTCCAAGCCGAGCGCCCGCTCGTGCTCCAGGGCGTCGTGGAAGATGCACTGGCTGGAGGCAACCTTGCCTTCATGAATCTCTTCCGGTGTGCGGTTGGAAATGGTGGTCACGTGGTATCCGGCGTCCAGCAGTCCTATGCCGAGCTGCAGCCCGGACTGGCCGGCACCGACGATGGTGATGTGGCGTTGCGTCATGGCGTTGCCTTTCTCTGTGGTGGAAGTTGTTGTGAAGCTTGGCGTTAGTTTGCTGCGAGCAGGGGAATGGTCTCTTCTGCGCGTTCCGGGCCCAAGGCGGAATAGCCGCCGTCGACGGCCCAATCTGCGCCGGTCACGAAACTTGCTTGGTCGCTGGCGAGGAACGCGACGACGTCACCCACCTCGTGGGGGCGGCCCACCCGCTTGAGTGCGTGGAAGGGAGCCGCCACGGAGTCTGTCTTTTCGAGGTTCCCGTTGCTGAGGGAGTCCATGATGTTGCTCCAGACCCAGCCGGGGCTGACGGAATTCACGCGGATGCCGTCTTCCGCGAAGTCCACGGCCATGCTCCGGGTGACTTGCACCAGCGCGGCTTTGCTCGCCGGGTATAACCAGCGGCCGGTTTGGGCTACTGAGCTGGAGATCGAGGTGAAGTTGATGATGGCGCCGTGCCCGGAGGCCTTCAGGTGAGGGCGGGCTGCGTTGCCGGCCACCACAGCGCTTACGAGGTTGACGTTGAGTGCCTCGAGCCAGTCGGCGCGCCCGGAGCTCGCGCCGTCGTCCTTGTAGGTGCAGGCAAGGTTTACCAGGATGTCGAGGCTTCCGTGCACGGCGACGGTTGCGCTGACCAGCCGGTTCACGGCATCGTCATCGGTGATGTCGGTGTGGGAGTAGTGGATTGCATCGCCCAGTCCGGTGGTGAGGGATTCGCCGTCGGGATCTATATCCGCAACCACCACTGTGGCTCCGGCGTCCCGCAGCGCGGCCACCACGCCCTGCCCCACCTTGGTTACACCGCCGGTGACAATTGCTGTCCTGCCTTGAAGTCCTGACATGGTCCAAGCCTTTCCCGTACTTGTCACGTTGTAAAAATATGACGTGCGTCATAGTTCTTCTAGATGCGACTCTAGGCAGTCGCTGGAATCCGGACTATCCATTTGGCGCAGGGGCCATCCGAATTACGCAGGGTCTTCCTCTTCTTCGTGCCAACCAACCCAAGCCGCAGAGGTGAGTTGAGCGTTCTTGGCTTGAAGTTCCGCCGCCCAGAGCTCGAAGTGGTTTTCATCCCACTCCTCCCGCCGGTGGTGCACGAGCTTGATGTTCTTCACTGGTCCTCACCTCGCTTTCGGCGCTGTTATGGTGATGTGAGCTGAGTCATACTTGTCTTAAGAGCGACTCTAGGCGGCCGTTGAAATCCGGAATATCCACGTGGCGCGAGGATCATCCGAAAAGCGCAAAACTGTGGAGTAGGTGCCGAAATGGTGAAGATTCTTCCCCGTGATGTTTTGCGGGGGCGGCCAACAATGGCCACAACCGACGTGGACGAAGCACACGCCAAGATCGCTGAACTGTTCTGCAGCCATGAGCTCGCGCCGCGCACCCGGACGTCGTCAGTGGACATGAAGCTGCGTTCCCTGCATCGGGGCGATGTGGGGATTGAGTTCCTGGACTACGGCGCGGATGTTCGGATTGAGCCCGAGGGCCTTCAGGACTTCCATCTGGTGCAGATCCCGCTGGCAGGACACGCTTCCATGCAAGTGGGTGCGAACACCGTGGAATCCAGTCCGCGCATGGCTACGGTTCCGCCCATCGACCGGCCATTTTCCATGAGTTGGGACGGCGGAAGTCCGCACCTGATCGTCTATGTGAGGCGCTCGGCGCTTGAGAGGGTGGCCGAGCAGTTGTACGGCGACAGCGCTGTGGACCTCGGCTACGGCATGGACCTCTCAGGTGGAGCGGGCCGCGCGTTCCTGAGGTCCGTCGTCGAACTTCATGACGACATGATCAGCCAGCCCGCCTCCAGTGCCCCCGCGTTCGTTCAAGGACTGCTGGCGGACAGCATGGTGTCCCGACTGCTGATGGCGATGCAACCGCCCGCGGAGGAAGTACGAAACGCGGAAGTAGAGGGCCGGCTGGTCCGCGAGTGCAGGGAGCTGCTGGAGCGGCACGCCTTTGAAGAACTCACAGTGCCGGACATCGCCGAGTGCCTGGGGGTTTCGGTTCGGACCCTCCAAACCGCGCTCAGGGCGGAGGCCGGCGCGACGCCGTCGGAGTTGCTGCGGAGTATCCGGCTGGATCGCGCCCGCGAGATGCTCGTGGAGGCGAGCCCGCGGGAGCAGAGCGTCACAGCAATCGCGGAGCTGTGCGGCTTCACTCATCAAGGGCGCTTCTCCGCCCTGTATCTGAAGACTTTCGGCGAGCTCCCGTCGGAGAGCCTGCGCCGTTAGCTACGCCTCCAGCACGTACGTCTTCAGGTCGTCCAGGGTCTGCTGCATGTGCGCGTCCATGGCGAGCCGTGCCTCGTTGGGATTGCGGGATTCCAGGGCGGCCGCGATCTTCCTGTGGTGCCCGATTGCGTGTTCCTGGATTTCAGGAAACGCTGAAGTTTCGGTGCGCCTGGCCTCGAGGACGCGGTGCAGCGGTTCGAAGAGCACGGCCACAAAGACGTTGCCTGAGGCGTGAAGAATGACGTCATGAAAGGCAAGGTCTGCTTCCACGAAAGCGGGGAGGTCATTGATTTCGTGGGCGGCCTGCATCTTTTCCACGTGCTCTTTGAGGGTAATGAGCTCGTCGTCGGAGATGCGTTCGGCAGCCAGTTCGCATGCGCCCGTTTCCAGCATCCGGCGGAGTTCGATCAGCTGGATCGCGGCGGCTGCATCCTTGGTTCCTTCGGAGGCGGCACGCAGCACGGCTTCCAGTGATGCCCACTGATTCAGCGGGTTAACAAACGTTCCACGGCCGCGCTCCACGCTGAGGATCCGCTGCGCTTCAAGGGTTTTCATGGCTTCACGCACGGTCATGCGGCTCACCTCGTGTTTGGCGCTGAGCTCCAGTTCGCCCGGGACCACTGTTCCGGGCGGAAACTCGCCCGCGATGATCCTGTCCAGCAGCTCATCAGCGACGACGCCGACCAGCGACTTGCGTGCCATGTATCCCCGTTTCCTATACTTCAGGCCGCCCGGTCCCGTGTATTTCCCTCGGACGGGTGGTTGTCAGACATCTTACGCTGGCGATGGCCAGCTTGTTTCCCAAAACCCGGTTAGCGCCGCGGCGCATTTTTCGGGCTGCTCCCAGTGGACGTTGTGGCCTGCGCCGGGGATGGCTCTCAGCTGGCGCTGCTGACTTTCGGCTACGAATGCGCGCATTTGCTCCATGGGCCGCACCCGGTCATCGGTGCCGGCTATCACCAGCAGTGGCGCGTGGACTCGCCCGGGTACTGAGGGTTCGACGCCGGTCATGGCAGCCACGGCGCTGGCGGACAGAATGGGGAACGGCGCGTCAAACCCTGTGCTGAGCCGCGCCATGTCCGCTGCGGACAGTTCCCCGTACCAAGCATTCATGAGCTTCGCGACGGTCTCGGGATCAAAAAATCCCTGATCCAGTTGCGAGCTCAGCAGCTTCTTGAACCCCTGATTCTGCGGCACGGGCGCCATGCCCACCAAGGTTATGGTTGCCACCAGTTCGGGGCGGGCTGCCGCAAGTGTCAACGAAACGCTGCCACCCATGGAATGCCCCACCAGGTGCACCGGTCCGCTGCTCCTGGCTTCAATGGCTGCCGCTACCGAACCGGCCACCGAGTCCAGCGTCCACGGGAAGTCCGGTGGCACTTCTTCGCCAGGGTGGTAGCCCGGGAGGTCGAAAATCCAGACCGTCCGGCCGGCGTCGAGCAGTTTTTTCGCAAGTGGTTCCCAGTACACAGAGCCGGAAGCCCAACCGTGGATCAGTGCCACGGGAACCGTCTCACCTGCGGAAACGGTAGGCGTGAGGACGTTCACGAACGGGAGCGAAACAACACTGTCAGCCATGCCCCCAGCCTAGTGATGCGCAGCACCTTGCGCGCTGTAGAGCCGTGTGTCACACTAATTCAAATGTTAGATGTCTGACATCTTACATTCACCAAACCGCTACAGAGATTTCCCACGATGGAGTGCACAGTGACCCTTGAAGCCGACGTTCTGGCCGCTTTCCCGGCGGAAGTCCAGATTCCTGCTCAGTTGGTTGCCGACGCCGTTGCGGCGTCCTCGGCAACGTCTCCCCGCGTCCTTGTGGTCCTCGACGACGACCCCACGGGAACGCAGTCCGTTGCGGATCTCGCCGTGCTAACCCAGTGGGACGTCGCAGATTTCGCATGGGCCTTCACCCACATCCGCGAGAACCAGACCAAGCCGGCCGTCTACGTCCTCACCAACACCCGCAGCCTGGACCCGGCAGAGGCTGCGGCCCGGAACGAAGAAGTCGTCCGCAACGCACTGGCTGCAGCTGCCGGCAACGGTGTTGATCCTCGGCTGTGCCTCGGTTTTGTCAGCCGCAGCGACTCCACCCTCCGCGGCCACTACCCCTTGGAGCCCGACGTCATTGCAGCCACCGTGGCCGCCGAGACCGGCGAAGCCACCGACGGCGTGGTGATCGTCCCCGCATTCCCCGACGCCGGTCGCGTCACCATCGGCGGCGTGCACTACATGCGCGGCGACGCCGGCTCGCTCACCCCCGTGGCCGAGACGGAATTCGCCAAGGACGCAAGCTTCGGCTTCATCAACTCCGAGATGGCCAAGTATGTGGAGGAGAAGTCGCAGGGCCGGTTCCCGGCCGGCGACGTGATCGTCCTGGACCTCAACATCATCCGCGCCGGAGCCTCCGCGCAGGATCCCGCTATTTCCGCCAAGGCAATCGCTGATGCCCTGGAATCCGCCAGCAACTCCACACCGATCGTGGCCGACATCGTCACCGAGAACGATTTCCGCGCTCTGGCCCTGGGCCTCGAAGAAGCGGAACGCCGCGGCAAGAAGCTCCTCTACCGTGTGGGCCCGCCGTTCGTTCGGGGTCGCATCGGACAGGAAATCCGTACTGCGTTGACCTCAACAGAGGCCTACGCGGGTAACACTCCCTCCACAGCCGGCGGCCTGATTGTGGTCGGCTCGCACGTCGGCGTCACCACACGCCAACTCAATGACCTCACCGCAGAGCACAGCTCGGCCCGCATCATCGAGATCGACGTCGAGAAGCTGCTCGAAGCGGAAGCCGACACTTACATCGCAACCGTTGTGTCCGACGTCGTCGACGCTCTGCGCAAGGGCGATGTCATCGTCCACACCAGCCGCCTGCTCATCAAGACCGACGGGGCCGCAGCAAGCCTGAAGATCGCACGCACCGTCTCGGCCGCCGTCGTCGCAGTTGTGAACCGGACGCTGAAGACCTTCCCGCCGCGGTTTGTCATCGCGAAGGGCGGCATCACATCCTCGGACGTCGCCGCGCACGGGCTGGAAATCCGCCATGCAATTGTCCGCGGCCCCATGCTGCCGGGCATCGTCTCGCTCTGGGAACCGGTGGACGGTCCTGCCAAGGGCATCCCGTACATCGTGTTCGCCGGCAACGTGGGCGACGACCAATCCCTGACTGAGGTCACCCGCAAGCTCAGCGCCACATCCCCACTTGCCCCCTAACCTCGCAAGCTCGGCCAGGGAACCCGGCAAGCGTGGGCCCTACCTATTCAATGGAGATCACCATGACCAGCAGCAACTACACCGTCACCGTCCTGGGCCTGGGCGCCATGGGCCTGCCCATGGCTACCCGGCTCGCGTCCGAGCTGACTGTCCACGGCTTCGATATCGCCGAGCCCCGCTTGGAACTCGCCGCAGAAGCCGGCATCAAGACCTTTGCTTCTGCACGCGAGGCATCGGATGGCGCCGACGCGCTGCTCTTGGCCGTCCGCAACGGCGAGCAGCTCAACGACGTCCTTTTCGGCGAGAACGGCGTGGCTTCGGTACTGAAGCCGGGCGCCGTCGTGATCCTCGGCAGCACCGTTGGTACTGAAGCCATCCCCGCCACGGTGGAAAAGCTTGCGGAATACGGTGTGGCCCTGGTGGATGCGCCGCTCTCCGGCGGCCCGAAGCGTGCCGGCGAAGGCGATCTGCTGATCGTTGTCGGGGCGGAGCCCGAAGCACTTGAAAAGGCGCGTCCTGCCTTGGAACTGCTGGCCTCCACCCTGAGCATCGTGGGCGACAAGCCCGGCGACGGCCAGGCCCTCAAGACCGTCAACCAGCTCCTCTGCGGTGTCCACATCGCCGCTGCTGCCGAGGCCATGGCTCTTGCCGACGCCCTGGGACTCGATCAGGCCAAGACCCTCGCCGCCCTCGAAGCCGGAGCCGCCGGATCCTTCATGCTTTCAAACCGTGGCCCGCGCATCCTCGAGGCCTACTCCGAGGACGGCGCCGAGGTACTCAGCCGCCTGGACATCTTCGTCAAGGACATGGGCATCGTTGGTAAGGCAACCCGGGCCGCCGGCCTCGCCGCACCCGTTGCCGCCGCTGCCGAACAGCTTTACCTTCTCGGCCAGGCCCAGGGTCTCGCCGCCGCCGACGACTCTGCCGTCATCAAGGTTGTAGCGCCCGCAAAGCGCACCGCCTAAGCACCCCACCAGAACGCGCGACGACGGCGATCCCCCCTTCGCCGTCGCCGCCACCTCCCGCCGGTCTTCTCTAGACTGGTATGTCAAAGGAGACACCCCCAATGAATCCCCTCGTCAACTCTTTGATGGTTCAGGCGGCGGACGCCCCCGCCATCAAGCCCGCAGTGGAGCTGGGCACACCTCTGCTGCTGACCATCGCCGCAGCGGGCATCGCCCTGTTGCTGGTGCTGATCATCCGCTTCAAAATCCAGGCTTTTGTTGCCTTGCTTGCCGTCAGCATCCTGGTGGGCGTCGCCGCGCAGATTCCGCTCAAGGACATCTTCACTGTTGTGACCACGGGCGTTGGCAGCACCATGGGCAAGGTCGCCTTGCTGATCGCCCTTGGCGCCATCCTCGGCCGCATGATTGAAGTTTCCGGCGGCGTGCAGTCGCTGGCCACCCATTTCACTGAGAAGCTCGGCGCCAAACGCGTTGCCATTGCGCTGACGGCCGTCGGCTTCCTCGTGGCGATCCCCGTGTTCTTCGAGGTGGGCGTGATCGTCCTCGTTCCCATTGTTTATGCGTTCGCGAAGATCGCTAACGTACACCCGATCAAGTTCGGCCTGCCCATGGCCGGCATCATGCTGTCCATTCACGTGGCCGTCCCGCCGCACCCGGGCATCGTTGCCGGCGCCGGCGTGTTCGGTGCGGACATTGGACTCATCACCCTGATCTCGTTGATCATTTGCGTGCCGCTTGGCTTCCTGTCCTACTGGGTCGCCAGCATCATGAACCGCAAAGAGTACGAACTGCTTCCAGGCGTCAAGCAGCAAGTGGACGAGTTCGGTTCCGAATCACTGGTCCACGTTGGCCATGACGGCCCCGGTGCCCACGCCGTCGCTCCTCCGCGGCCTGGCCTGATCATGTTCCTGATCGCCGCTCCCATCGTCCAGATCCTCCTCGGGACCGTGGGAACGCTGACCCTCCCCAAGGACAACTACTGGTACGGCGTGGCCGCCTTTGTCGGCAACCCGTTCTTCGCACTCCTGGTGGCTGTGGCTCTGTCCTTCTTCCTGCTGGCCGTCCGCCGCAACTGGTCCCTCAAGGAAACGGGCGAGATTTTCGAAGGCGCACTTCCTCCCATCGCTTCCATCCTCATGGTGGTGGCCGCTGGTGGTGTGTTCGGTGAAGTCCTCCGCGCATCCGGAATCGGCGCAGCTCTGTCCCACACCTTGGATAGCCTCGGCCTGCCGGTCATCGTGCTCGGCTTCATCATCTCCCTGGCACTGCGCGCCGCCCAGGGTTCTGCCACTGTCGCAATCGTGACGACGACGGGCCTGCTTACCTCTGCCGTGATGGAAGGTGGCTACACGCCGGCCCAGATCGCGGTAATCGTCATTGCCATTGGCTTCGGTTCATTGGGCCTTTCCCACGTGACCGACGCCGGGTTCTGGACGGTCGTCCGCTACTACGGCCTCACAGTGTCCGACGGTCTGAAGACCTGGACCGTCCTCACCACCATCCTGGGCCTGGCAGGCTTCGCGTTGACTTTCGTTGCCTGGATCCTGGTGGGAGGTTTGGCCCACTGATGCGCGCCAAACTCGACCATATGGTCAACTCTGCCCTGGCCTCCGGCTCGGCTGTTCCGGCTTTCACTTGCTACGACTTCACTACAGCGCTGGCTGTTGTTGGCGCGGCGGAAGAATCGGGGCTCGGCGTGATCCTGCTCGTCGCTCCGAAGACTGCGTCCACGCCTAATGGACTTCGCCTCATCGCGGCCCTTCGCGGCCTGGCCAACGACGCCAGCGTCCCGGTTTCGGTGCAGTTGGACCATGCCTCTGACCTCAGGGTCATCCTGGAATCCGTGGCGGCCGGTGCGGATGCGGTGCTCGCTGACGGTTCATCATTGCCCTACGAGGACAACATCGCCCTTGTCCGTGAAGTCCGTGCGGCGCTGGACGAGGCTGGCGCTGCCGACGTCGTGATTGAGGCGGAGTTGGGCGGCCTTGCGGGAGACGAGGACAAAGCCTTCGGTGCCGAACGTTCAGCGCACGACGCCGGCGCTTCAGTTGCGGGGCTCACTCACCCGGCACAGGTGGCCAACTTTTTGGAGCGCACGGGTGCCCAGCTACTGGCTGTCGCCGTGGGCAACGTGCATGGGAAGTACACGGGCGAACCAAACATCCGTTGGGACGTACTGCAGGAAGTCGCTGCCGAGACAGAGGTGCCGCTGGTGCTCCACGGCGCCTCCGGCATTCCGGCCGACGAACTAGCGAAGGCTCCCTCCATGCAGGTGGGCAAGGTCAACTTCAACACGGAACTGCGCACAGGCATTTTGTCGATGCTGGAGTCGCAAACCGCAACCCACCGGGCCGATGGCGAGAATCTTCAGGGTTTGCTGGCCCAGTGGAATCGCTCGGCTTCAGCTTTTGCGGGCGCCACACTGGAGTTGCTCAGCGCCTGACGGGCCGCGCAACAACCAAGTCCGGCAACCAGGGAGGCTAGGATCAAAACCATGATCCTGGCCTCCCTGATTTTCGCAACGATTGCCGCCTTGCTTCACGTCTATATCTTCACCATGGAGTCCATTACCTGGACAAAGCCCAAAACCTGGAAGACATTCAGCATCACCTCCCAGGCCGACGCGGAAACCACCAAGCCGCTCGCGTACAACCAAGGTTTCTACAACCTGTTCCTGGCCATCGGCGCACTGATCGGCATTGTTGCAGTGGCCATGGGTGCACCCCAAGTGGGATGGACCCTTGTCTTCAGCAGCTGCGGTTCCATGCTCCTGGCCGCCCTTGTGCTCGCAGCAAGCGGCAAGAAGTACCTCCGCGCAGCTACCCTCCAAGGCACCACGCCGCTTCTCGCCGTCGTGCTTGGCGTGCTGGCAGTGACGCTGGGCTAAGCCAAGATGGCCTAAGCCAATGGGCTAGGACTCCGGCGGACCATCCTGGGCTGCGGCGTCGTCCATCCAGAGGACTTCCCAGTGGTGGCCGTCCAGGTCACGGAACGCGCGGCTGTACATGAAGCCAAGATCCTGGGCGTCGTAGGTTTCGGATCCACCAGCTTCGAGCGCCTTGGCAGCCAGGGCATCTACGTCCTCACGGCTGTCGGCTGAAATGGCGACAATTGCCGCCGTCGAGTTCTGCGTGTCCGCGATGGGCTGCTTGGTGAATTCGCTGAACTTGGCGTGGGTCAGGAGCATTGCATAGATGGTGTCGCTGAAGACCACGCAGGCCGCAGTCTCGTCGGTGAAGTTCGGGTTGATGGAGTAGCCAAGGGCCGTGTAGAAGGCCTTGGATGCCTCGAGGTCGCTAACGGGCAGGTTCACGAAAATCGACGTAGTCATGGGTCTGATCCTGCCGGGGTTTCCCCGACTCGTCCAGACCCCTCTCTCCACAAAGGCAGCGGCACCACGCGGAGGCTGCGCCCGGACTCATCGAGGATATGGCCCAGTCGCTTGTAGGTCCGGACTACCGCCTGCCGTGAGATCACAATGCTGCCGGGCGCCCGTTCGGCCAGTTCGCGTTCGAATGCCTGGGCTTCCAGATAGTCGCGGACCCACAGTGTGACCACGAGGTTCTGTGCGCCGAGCACCTGGGCGCTGAGCCGGCAGTTCGTTTGCGCGGCGAAGTAGCGGCCAATGTCGTCAACGAATTGAGCAGGGACGTTGAGCATGAGCGTGACCTCCCTCAGGCCTCTGGTCGCCGCGGTAGACGCATCGCACCTCAGCGTGATGTAGCCGGACGCCAGAAACCGTTCCACCCGGCGTCGGGCAGTTTGCGGTGAAACGCCACATGCGGCACCCAGATCAGCCCAACTGGCACGGCCGTCCTTGGAAAGTTCCTCCAGCAGCGCGGCGTCCAGGCGATCCGGCGAGTAGCCTGCCGGTGCGGGCTTGGCTTCCGTTGAGACCAGCCGTGCGCGTGCGGGTTCGAGTGTTCCGCTGCGCCATTCCGAGGCCTGCCGGTAAAGCTTGGTGACAAAGACGACTTCGCGGTGGGTGATGCCGGGGAGCGCAGGAAAGGCTCCGGTCACGATGTCCATGAGTTCCTCATGACTGGACGCGAAGCAGTCCATGAAGACGTCGTGGGAGCCGGTGACCATGGAGACGGTGCCGAAAGCCGGCACCTCGCAAAGCCTCTGGATCAGTGCTTCGCTTTCGCCGGGCAACGAAGACAGTTGGATAAACGCCGACCAGCCAGCGCTGAGGTAGCGCTGTCCCGGAGACGGCGTGATCCACGCCAGTCCCTGTTCGGCCAACACGTTCCAGCGCCTGGCGACCGTAGGGCCGGACAAGCCAAGAGCATCCGCTATCCGGCTCCATTCCGCCCGTGGATTGATCTGGAGGGCATTGACGATTTCGAGGTCCAGTTCCGAGATAGTGGCTGATTCATTCAATATTGGCTGCCTTGTGTGGGTTTCAAACAATCTGAGGGCCAGTGTAATCGACGGTCATAACGTTGTGACTCGCATCACCACTGGCGAATCCGCCCCGGACTCAAGGAAGCTCATGGCAAGCAAGACAGCACCACCTGCGGCAGCGGCCATTACGCGCAGGACCATCGCAGGCATGATCCTGGCAATGGCGCTCATCGAATCACTTAGCGGAGTAACGCAGGGGTATCTGAACCCCATCCTGCCCGCACTGGGACCGGTCTTCGAGATCGACGATCCCACCATCAACGGCATTTTCCTGATCTCCAACGTGAGTTTCGCCGTCCTGACGCCCATCATTTCGAGGCTCGGCGACAGCTACGGGTATCGCCTTGTACTCCGGTGGTCCACGGGTGTGGTGACGGTCGGCGTCTTGCAAATGACGCTGTGGCCATCGCTGTGGACGGTGACCATCGGCGTCGTCATGCTGACCTGCGTGGTGGGGTTCATCCCGCTCATGATGGGAATTCTCCGCGTGACCAGCCCCGCCCACACGCGCACGGGTGTCAGCGTCATGATCGGCATGCTCATGATCATGGTGGGCGCCGGTGGCTTGCTCGCCGGCATCGTTGGCGTCACCGATCCGACGCTCGGTTTCTGGGTGGCGGTTCCGTTCGCGGTGGTCGCTTTCGTGTGTTCCTTCTTATTGCCCGACGCCGGGGTGCCGACGCGTGAGGGCATCGCCCTGTCACCTCTGCTGGCATGCTCGCTGGGTCTCATCGGCTTTGTTGTGGCGTTGTCGATGGCGCCGGAATGGGGCTGGCTGGACGCCCGCACCCTCGCGGCCGGCTTGTTGGGGCTTGCCCTACTGGCCTTCTGGGCCAGGCGCGACTACAGCGGTGCCGCAGGACAGCGGTTCATGGACCTGCGCATGCTGGCTAATCCGCGGATCCGCGCCATCTCCGTGGCAACGTTCTTCTTCGGCTTCGCTTCGATCAGCTACTTCGGTACCAACGGCATCTTCCTGCACTCCAACCCTGACAAGACGGGGTACGGCTTCGCCCTCAGCCCGCTGATGATCGCGATTGTCCTTGCCCTGGCGTCCGTACTTTCCTTGGTGTCATCGCTCCTGACAGCACGGGCCTTGCGACGTTTCGGCGAGCGGGCCACCCTGGTCTTTGCAGGCGTTCTGCTGGCAGGCGGCTTCCTGGTCATGATGCTCGCGCACGGCTCCCTTACCGGATATTGCATCGGCTTCGCCATGTTCAACCTGAGCCTGGGGATGTACCAGGCGGGCACCCGCTCCCTTTCGGTCGAGGGCGTTGCCATGGAGGAAACATCGACGGCCGCAGGGCTTAACGAGCTGGCATTGTCAGTGGGCATCGCTGTGGGAGCGGCAGTGGTCAAGCTCTTGTCCTCTGCCTCGGTTGACTCCGGACGTATCACCGAAACCGGATTGTTGACCATCTGGAGTGCCTTGGCAGTTGCTGCGCTGATAGCCGCCGCGGCCAGTGCCCGGTACCCGAAGCGGCAGGCCGCCGAGGTGACGGCATGACCGCCGGACTGGGCACCGGGGGCCGAGGGTCCGTCGTCGTGCTTTCCTCCCAGGGCGACGTCCACGCCACGCTGGACAGCGAAGTCCAGCGCTGGAAACCGGACATTCTGGACCTTAGCCACGCCATCCACGCCGACCCGGAGCTTGGCGGCCAGGAATTCCGTGCCGTCAAACGCGTTCAAGGGGTGCTCCGCAAAGCCGGGTTCACGTTTGATGAAACACAACCGGAGCAGCCCACCGCTTTCAGTGCGCGTTTCGGTTCCGGCCAACTCGTGGTGGCACTCTGCGTTGAATACGACGCCTTGCCGGACATCGGGCACGCCTGTGGACACAACGTCAACGCAGCCAGCGCAGTGGGGGCCGCACTGGCATTGACCGCCGTCGCAGAGCAGCTGGACATCACCGTCAAGGTTCTCGGCACACCGGCGGAAGAGACCACTGGAGGCAAAGTGGACCTGATAGAGGCAGGCTTCTTCGACGACGTCTCGCTGGCCATGATGGTCCACGCCGGCGCCGCTGATGTGGTGGGTGGCTCGTCGTTGGCGATGTCGATGTGGGACGTGCTCTTCGAAGGGCGCCCGGCCCATGCAGCAGCGGCACCGTCGGAGGGCGTCAACGCGTTGGACGCTCTGGTCATCGCGCAAATGGCTATTGCTTTGGCAAGGCAGCAGCTGCCGCCCGGATCGATCGTGTCGCTGATCGTCACCGAGGGCGGCAGTGCTGTCAACGTTATTCCCGAGCGTGCGCGGGCGAGCGTCGAAATGCGGGCTCCAAGCATTGACCAGCTGCGCCTGATTCAGGACAAGATCCGGCGTTGCCTGGAAGCCGGTGCCCACGCGAGCGGGTGCACGATAAAAATGACCCCAAAGGGCAACGATTATGCGGAACTGCGCCAGGATCCGTATCTGTCCAAGGCCTACCAGGAAGCGATGAAAGCCATGGGAAGGGACGTTGCTTTCAACGCCGATCCTGTGGCCTCCACGGACATGGGCAACGTTTCGCAACTGGTGCCCTCCATCCACCCGGTTGTGGGTTACGACGTCCGGGGCGCCGCCCACCACACAGCCGAGTTCGCCGCATTCGGCGCCTCAGCAGGAGCTGACCAGGCTGTTCTCGACGGATCGTTCGGCATGGCCGCGGCGGCCTGTGCTGCGGCCATGGACGCGGAGCAATTGAAACGCCTGCTGCAAAAGGCGCCTGTGTAGTCCGCCGCGGGGCCAGCCTTATGGCTCCATTGGCCGCGCGGGCGGACAATGGAGTCAGCACGCAGGCGCGTGCCATTGTAGGGAGAACCATGGAGATGGACGCGCATCCTCCCGCCAGCCAGGAAAGGGCTGTGCAACGAGACCCGGCGATCGACCTTGTCCGCTTCACCTGCCTGCTCCTGGTCGTCGCGGCACACTGCATGATGGTCAGCCCTGTCCTGCACAAGGATGGCACTGTCACTACCCTGAACGTGCTCATGGAGCAAAGCTGGTTCACCCCTGTGGCATGGGGGCTCATGATTGTGCCCCTGTTCTTCGTCCTGGGCGGCGTGACCGGGCTGCAATCGTGGCGGCGCCTGAAAGCGCACGGCGGCAACGGGTTCGACTTCGCCCAGTTACGGCTCCTGCGACTGGTCCGCCCGGCCATGGCTGTGCTGGCCGTCATGTGGGGAGGGCTATGGGTCGCGCTGCTGCTTGGTGTCCACCCGGCAGTCATCCAGTTGATGACTGCCGGGGCCGCGATGCCCCTGTGGTTCCTGGCGGCCTACCTCACGGCCCAACTCAGCATCCCGCTCATGGCCCGGCTTCACGAACGCGTGCCCCTGCTGACTTTCGCTGTGCTTGTGGCACTGATCATCGCGGTGGATTCCCTCCGCGGCGCTGTCCCCGTCGTGGCGTTCGCGAACATGATCTTCGTGTGGTGCGCTGTCCAGCAACTGGGATTCCTCATGGCCGACGGCTTCTTCGAGAAACGTAGTCGCAGCTGGCTTCTTGGTGCCGTGGTTTCCAGCAACCTTCTGCTGGGATTGGTGACCGGCGTGGCCGTGTATCCGGGGAACATGGTGGTAAACCTGAATCCGCCCAATTTTTGCCTGCTTCTCTTGGGCATTTCCCAGGTGGCGACGCTTCAACTGCTCCACAAGGGCATTCGGTGGATCGCGGACCTCCGATGGGTCCAAGTGGTCATAGCTGTAACGGGGCGGCGTTCCATGACCGTCTATCTGTGGCACCTTCCACTGCTGGTGGGCATGTCCGGGTTGCTGTTGCTCACCGATGTGCCCCAGCCATTCGCAGGGACTGCAGAGTGGTGGTGGGCGCGGATTCCGGTCTTCTCCGCGGTGCTTACGCTGCTGCTCCCGGTGGTGTGGCTTTTTGGTCGTTTGGAGAACCGGCCGACGGCGGCCAGCCATGCGCGGGGACCGTCACGTACCGCTGTGGTGACCGCCGCCGTCGTGGTTTTGGTCCCGCTGGCGGACGCCGCCTTCAACGGATTGACCCTTGCCCTGTTGGGTGGGGGAGCGGCGTGCTTTGCCCTTTCGGTCCTCTTGCTTGGCAGGGTTCCGACGCCGGTGCTGACGCGGCCCACGCAGGAAGGCGCTGAATTCCGCGGGGGCCGGTGGCGCACGTTGCCAGAGCCGGAATTACGTGCCAATCTCGAAACATGACCGAGTACACGGATTCACTGGCAGAATCGTTCCGAGCTGGCGTCACCACGGTGCGCAACGACAAATTTCACCGCTATGAGCTGCACGTGGACGGTGAGCTGGCCGTGATCTCCCAGTTCATGGACAAGCCCGGTCATATAGATTTCATTCACACTGAAACGAAACCCGGGTTCAACGGCCAAGGCCTCGCAAAAGTACTGGCGCACTTTGCGCTGGATGACGTGGTGGCCTCCGGAAAGCGCATCATCCCGCATTGCCCGTACATCGCCGCGTACCTGACGAAGCACGAGGGCTACGAGCAGGACGTCGACTGGCCCGCGGAAAAGCCGGTGGGCGAACCCGAGAACGAGTAACTTGCCGTTCCCTTCCCTGAACCGGTTCGCTAGGGAAGCAGGGACCGCTTTCTTTGCCATTGCACTGCATGCCACAAGAGCAAGGCGGCAGTGATCAGCAACGCAGCCAGGATTGCATAGGGTGCGTTGGAGAGCATAATGAAGTTTATTTGGGCTGTCTGGGCTGATTCGGCGGACTGAGCTTGCGCAGTGCTCACTATCGCGCTGGCCGCCGTCGTAAGGGCCCATAGTCCAAACCATGCCAAGCCGGCGTCCAGGGCCCACAAGGCAATGATGAATGGATTGAGCTGGACGCGCTTGCGTTCCGGGCCCGCGGTCTCCGGCACGTGGGGGCTAACGGCGGGCTGGGTGTTGCCATGCTCGTCGATTTCGCGGAAGCCGATTCGCTCGTGGGCGTGGTCCTTCATGTGGTCCCCCAACCGTGGGCAGCGGATAGTCCTAGCACTCTACCCCTTGGAGACCGGAAGACAGCAGGCCGTGTACACGCGGCCCAACGAGCCTTCGGTCGCCGAAAAGAGTGCCATATTTTGCACCCAGAGCGGTCCCGAACAAAAGTCAATGACGTATATCCGCGCGGCGCAGGCACGAGAAACCGCCTTCTCAGCGAAATACATCACAAAAGTTTGACGGAAAGGATTACCTAAGTAAGGCTTACCTTGCTAACAAGCGCCCCAACGCAATGGAAGGAAGCTGACGTGACGTCACCTAGTGTCGAAGAGCGGATCGCTCAGGAGCAGGATTTTGGCTCCAAAGTGGAACTGGCCCTCGCTGCCACAAACCAGCTGTTCAACGCACGAAATTCACCCAGTTACGTCGCCCAGGTTCTCCAGGGGGTCAATGCGGTCTCAACCAAAGTTCAGCGGACATCCCAGCCGTTCACCGGCGTCGGGCATGCCGAGCTGAAGGCCAAGGTTGGTGCGGTGGATCTTGAACGCCCGCTTCCGGACACGGCTGCGGCGCTGGAAGAGCTCGATGAGCTCTACCTCAAGGACGCCATCTACTTCCACGATTCCCGCTACGCGGCGCACCTCAACTGCCCGGTTGTCATTCCGGCCCTGGTAGGTGAAGCAGTGCTCTCGGCGGTGAACTCCTCTATGGATACCTGGGACCAGAGCGCCGGTGCCACCATGATCGAGCGCCGCCTTATCGATTGGACGGCGGAACGCATCGGCTTCACGGAAGACGCCGATGGCGTGTTCACGTCCGGTGGCAGCCAGTCCAACTTCCAGGCTTTGCTGATCGCCCGGAATCATGCCGTAGCCAAGCTGCGGGCCGCGAATGGGGACGCGCGCCTGCCGCACCTGCTTGACCGCCTCCGGATCTTCACGTCCGTGGACAGCCACTTCAGCATCCAGAAGTCCGCTTCAATGCTGGGCCTGGGCTTCGATGCCGTCGTCGCAGTGCCCACCACCGAGGACCACCGCATGGACCCCACCGCCCTCGCGGCTGCTTTGGCGGAAGCTCACGACGCCGGGTTGGTGCCGATGGCGGTTGTGGCCACCGCCGGGACAACGGACTTCGGTTCGGTTGACCCATTGTCCGAAATGGCAGCGTTGGTTCGCGCCTACGATTCATGGCTGCACGTGGACGGCGCCTACGGTGGAGGGCTCATCGTTTCCGGCAGGCACCGCCACCTCCTGGACGGGATCCACCTGGCGGATTCCGTCACAGTGGACTTCCACAAGACCTTTTTCCAGCCCGTCAGCTCCAGCGCAGTCCTGGTCCGCAACGGCTCCATGATGGGGCATGTCACCTACTACGCGGACTACCTGAACCCGGAGAGCGCGGCAAAGGCAGAGATCCCCAACCAGGTGGATAAGAGTATCCAGACCACCCGCCGTTTCGATGCACTGAAGCTTTGGCTGACCCTCCGGATCATGGGTGCCGACGCCATCGGCGCACTCTTTGACGAAGCGATCGACCTCGCCGCCCGGGTGGGAACCTTGCTGGCTGATGACGCTGAGTTCGAGCTCGCTGCCCCACCCCAGCTGAGCACCTTGGTTTTCCGCTACCGCCCAGTGGTTGACGGCGCAGCCCTCGATGAAGATGCTGCAGACGTTCTCAACCCGGCTATCCGCGCCGCGATCTTCGCTTCCGGCCAGGCCGTTGTTGCCGGCACCAAAGTGGCTGGCCGGCACTACCTCAAATTCACCCTCCTCAACGCCGAGGCGAGCCTGAGGGACATCCAGGAAATCATCGAACTTATCCGCCGGACGGGCGACAACCTGTTGGCGAACACCACGGAGGCCGCAGCGTGAGCACCCAAGACAACGGCAAGATTTACGACGTCGCAGGCATCGGCGTCGGGCCTTTCAACCTGGGCTTGGCCGCGCTGAGCGAGCCCGTGGAAAACCTCGACTGCGTTTTCCTGGACCGCCGCGAGTCCTTCGACTGGCACCCCGGCATGATGTTGGAGCCGGCGCACCTGCAGGTCCCGTTTATGGCGGACCTCGTAACGCTCGCCGACCCGACGTCGCCGTTCTCGTTCCTGAACTTCCTGAAGCAGACCGGGCGCTTGTACCGTTTCTATATCCGCGAGAACTTCTACCCGCTGCGTGCCGAGTACAACCAGTATTGCCAGTGGGTGGCCGGCCAGCTTGAGTCCGTGCGTTTTAGCACGGATGTGCTGGATGTGACCTACGACGACGGTGTGTACCGGCTTTCGGTGCAGGGGCCGGAGGGTGCTGAGGTGCTTCGCGCCCGCAAGCTGGTCCTGGGCACCGGGACTTCTCCGTATGTCCCGGACTCCTGTGTAGGAATAGTGGACGCCGGTGGACTTGTCCTCCACAATGCCGATTACCTGTCGAGGAAGAGTGAGCTGCAGTCCAAGCGCAGCATCACCATCGTGGGCAGCGGTCAGAGTGCCGCGGAACTTTACTACGAGTTGCTGCAGGAAATCGATGTCTACGGTTACCAGCTCAACTGGGTCACCCGTTCGGGCCGTTTTTTCCCGCTTGAGTACACCAAGCTCACCCTGGAGATGACCTCGCCGGAGTACGTTGACTACTTCCACTCGCTCCCGGGCGAGCAGCGTGATTCGCTGATCAAGAGCCAGAAGAACCTTTACAAGGGCATCAACTCGGACCTGATCGACGACATCTACGATCTCCTTTACACCAAGAGCCTCTCCGGAATGGTGGACACCCAACTGCACACGCACTCCTCCCTCACCGCTGCAGAGTGGGATGCCCCCACGGGCACCCATACACTCCGGTTGCACCACGAGGAACACGGGCAGGGCTACTCCCTGGAATCCGAAGCCGTGGTCCTCGCCACCGGCTACACGTACAAGGAGCCCGCCTTCCTGGCAGGCATCCAGGATCGGATCCGTCGTGACGCCAAGGGCCGCTTCGACGTCGAGCGCAATTACGGAACCGGCGTTGAACCCGGCGAAATCTTCGTCCAGAACGCTGAGCTGCACACGCACGGCTTCGTCACCCCGGACCTCGGCATGGCCGCCTACCGCAACTCCTGCATCCTGCGTGAAATCACCGGCCGTGAGGTCTACCCGATCGAGCGCAGCATCGCGTTCCAGCAGTTCGGCGCTCCGGCTCCCGTGACTGCTGCCGTCCCCGAAACCGCTGGAGCCACCGTATGAGCTTCACGTTCCGGCCCGTGGATCCCGTGGCGGACGCACCCCTCCTCCACAGCTGGGTCAGCCAAGAATATGCGCGGTTCTGGGGCATGGTTTCGGCCACCGAGCAGGACGTTGTGGAGGAGTACTCGAGGATCGCCGAGTCCGGCCATCACCAAGCGTTCCTGGGGCTCGACGACGGCGTCCCCGCCTTCCTGATGGAGCGGTACCGACCGGAGTCATCGCCGTTGGCGGACGTTTACGAGGTCCAACGCGGTGACGTCGGCATGCACCTTCTGGTGGCGCCGCCCGCCGGCAATCCCCAGCCTGGTTTTACCACCAGCGTCATGCAGTCCGTGATGGCCGAGCTGTTCGCCGACCCCGCAACCCGGCGGGTGGTGGTGGAACCTGACGCCCGCAACCACAAGATCCATGTCCTGAACGAAAAAGTGGGCTTCCGGCCGCACGGCGTGGTGACCCTCCCCGCCGTCGACCCCGCCGAAGACCACAAGCAGGGGCTGCTGAGCTTCTGCACGCGCGAGGATTTCCTCGCCACCCTGACCCTGATTTTGACCGCTCCTGCCGCGGCCACCAGAGGAGAATCCCTGTGACCACCACCGCCGATTCCGTGACCACTGCGGCTGTCGATTCCGTGTCCCACCTGACCTCGGAGCGCTGGGCGAAGGCCAACCGACACCTCGTCCGGAAGGCGATCGCCGAGTTCTCTCACGAGCGCATCCTGGTCCCGGAGCTGATCCGGGAAGAGGGCGCCGGCGTCGGGCTCTACAAGGTAGTGAGCGACGACGACGCCACTGAGTACCGCTTCCGCGCCCGGATCCTGCAGTTGGAACACTGGTCTGTAGCCGGAGAATCGATCGTTCGGCTGCGGGATGGCCAGGAGCTTCCGGTGGACGCACTGGACTTCATTGCCGAATTCCACGAGGCACTGGCCATCCGCCAGGAAATGCTGCCCGTGTACCTCGAGGAGATCAGCAGCACGCTGGCGAGCCATGCGTACAAGCAGGGCAAGCCGTTCAGCTCGGCCGAATTGGCCGCGGGCATCACGGGTGGGACTGACCGGGCCGCTGATTTCCAGGCCATTGAGCACAGCATGACCGAGGGCCACCCTTGTTTCGTGGCCAACAATGGCCGGCTTGGATTCGGGATTGCGGACTACCACGCGTTCGCGCCGGAAACCGGTGCCACCGTGAAGCTGCAGTGGATCGCCGTGCACCGCAGCAAGGCAGTGTTCACCTCCAGCGCAGGGCTGGATTACAGGACACACTTCGAGGCTGAACTCGGGCCGGCAACTCTTGCCTGGTTCAACGCGGAGCTTTCCGCGTCCGGCCTGGATTCTGAGGAATACCTCCTCATGCCGGTCCACCCGTGGCAGTGGGACAACAAGCTGACAGTGACGTTTGCGGCAGAAATCGCCCAGCGCCACATCGTCAACCTTGGTACGGGCGAGGATTCCTATCAGGCGCAGCAGTCCATCCGTACGTTCTTCAACACGGACCACCCGGAGAAGGCGTACGTGAAGACGGCCATGTCCGTGCTGAACATGGGATTCATGCGTGGCTTGTCTCCGCAGTACATGAAGGCCACGCCAGCTATCAACGACTGGTTGCAGGAATTGATCGGCAGTGACCGGGAGCTCCAGGACCGGGGCCTGGCCATGATCCGTGAAACCGCGGCCATCGGCTACCACAACCACTATTACGAGGCTGCTTCCGCCAAGGGGTCCCCCTACCGGAAGATGCTCTCGGCCCTGTGGAGGGAAAGTCCGTTGCCGTTGCTCAAGGACGGGCAGCAGCTGGCCACCATGGCGTCATTGCTGCACGTGGATTCGTCCGGAATCTCCGTGGTTTCTGCCCTGATTTCCCGGTCCGGCCTGGCGCCCACCGAGTGGCTTCGCCGCTACTTCGAGGCCTACCTTGTGCCGCTGGTCCACTGCCTCTACGAGTACGAGCTCGCCTTCATGCCCCACGGCGAAAACGTCATCCTTATCCTCGAAAACGGCGTGCCCGTCCGGGCGATCATGAAGGACATCGCCGAGGAAATCGTGGTCATGGGGGACCGGCTGGAACTCCCGGAGGAGGTCTCCCGCGTCAAGGCTGAGATCCCTGCCGAGGAAATGGTCCTGGCCATCTTCACGGACGTGTTCGACTGCATCTTCCGCTTCCTCGGAGCGATCCTTGTAGAGGACGGGACGCTGCGCGAGGACGAATTCTGGGGAACCGCGGCCGCAGTGTTGCGGGAATACCAGCAGCGCCACCCGGAGCTTGCAGACCAGTTCGCCATGCACGATCTCTTTGCCCCGGACTTCGAGCTTTCCTGCCTCAACCGCCTGCAGCTCCGGAACAACCAGCAAATGCTCGACATCTCTGATCCCTCCGGCGGGCTCCAGATGGCGGGCCGCTTGGCGAACCCCTTGGCCAAGTTCGCCTAATCGGTTCCGCCGAGGTGGCAGTTAATACCAATCCTGCTCGCAGACATGGGTCTTAACTGTCACCTCGGCAGAGCGGGTGCTTCCTAACCCTTGACACTCCAACGTGACGCGGGATACATTTAGGCGCGTTATACGAATAACTAATACGAATAACCCGTATGTTGGAACGGCCCAAGGAGGTGCCCCATGGCTAAGTCGAAGCCGCATTCCAAGCCGACCATGCACGACGTTGCTGCTGCTGCCGGTGTTTCGCAAGCCACTGTCTCCCTGGTGCTGAACTCGGCGGGCGGGTCGCGGTTTTCCGACGAGACCCGACGCAAGGTCAAAGATGCCGTCGCGCAACTTGGTTACCGCACGAATGCCCACGCAAAGATGCTTCGCGATGGACTTGCCGGCATGGTTGGTTTCATCGGCGACTCCGTGGCGACCTCCCCGTTTGCCGGGGCGATCATCGAAGGCGCGCAAGAGCGCGCTTGGGAGGATGGGCTCCTCCTGGTCACCATGAATACCGGCGGGGACAAGGAACTTGAAGCCGCCTCCCTGGATGCCATGCTTTCCTACAATGTGGCAGGCATCGTTTATGGCTCCATGTACCACCGGCTGCTGGAGGTGCCCAAAGCCCTGGCCGGTGTCCCCTCGGTGGTGCTGAATTCCCAAGACCGGGACGGTCAGCTTCCCAGCGTGGCGCCCAATGAGGTGAGCGGCGGCTATTCAGCTACACGTCACTTGATCGATGCCGGGCATACCCGTATTGGGATGATCAACATCGAATTGCTCGAAAGCGGCCTCCCCGCCGCAGTGGGTCGCTACGAGGGCTTCAGGGGCGCTCTTGAAGAAAGTGGATTGGACGTAGATCCGGCCTTGGTGCGCTTCGGCCGGGGTGGCGAGGACGACGGCTACAAGTATGCAATGGAGCTGATGACCGCCCCAAAGCGACCTACGGCAATCTTCTGCGCCAACGACCGCACAGCGTGGGGCGCCTATCAGGCAGTGGCTGATCTTCGGCTTTCAATTCCCCACGACGTGTCGATTGTGGGTTTCGATAACCAGGCCATCGTTGCGCCCCATCTTCGTCCGGGGCTGACAACCTTTGAGCTGCCCTTTGTTGCCATGGGTAGGCGCGCCGTTGAACTCATCCTCCAAGGCGCCGAACCCGACGGTCGGGTGGAGCTCATGGAATGCCCCCTTGTTGAACGAAAGTCAGTTACACACCCTAAGGAGATGCCATGAGCCGCACTATGCCGGCGAAACGCGGGCGTCCGTCTGCGGCACCGGTGCCGCAAGTTCCGCAACGAAAAATTTCTGCTTCGCTCCGCCTCCGCCGCATTTTTCGGGCCTGGCAGTTATACGTATTACTAGCACCTGCTCTTGTGTACATCCTGGTTTTCAAATACTGGCCGATGTATGGCGTGCAGATTGCTTTCAAGAATTACAACCCGGTGGATGGCTTCACGGACAGCCCCTGGGTGGGGCTGGACCACTTCGTCCGGTTCGTGAACTCTTACCAGTTCGGCCAGGTGGTGGGAAACACTCTCTGGATTGCGGTTCTGGGCCTTCTGGTGGCCTTTCCGATCCCCATCATTCTGGCTCTGCTGGTCAACCAGCTCCAGAGCGAGAGGTTCAAAAAGTTCACCCAAACGGTGCTCTACTCACCGGCCTTCATTTCCACGGTTGTGGTGGTGGGAATCATGTTCGTGATCCTGTCGCCGCGGTCAGGGCTGGTGAACAACGCCATCCAACTCACCGGCGGCGAGCCGATCTTCTTCATGGGCTCGGCTGAGTGGTTCCGGCCGGTGTACGTCATCTCGGATGTCTGGCAGAACGCGGGGTTCTCCATGATCGTTTACCTCGCAGCTTTGGCCGCTATCGACCCCGCACTTCACGACGCCGCGAAGGTGGATGGCGCGTCAAAGCTCCAGCGCATCCGCCACATCGACCTGCCGGGCATCATGCCGGTGGTGACCATCCTTTTCATCCTGGCTATCGGCAACCTGCTGAACGTGGGCTTCGAAAAGGCGCTGCTGATGCAAACACCATTGAACCTGTCCACATCAGAGATCATCCAGACCTACGTCTACCACGCTGGTTTGCAGCAAGCGCAGTTCAGCTACTCGGCCGCCATTGGCCTGTTCAATTCCCTCCTTAACCTTGCGCTGTTGCTCGTCTTCAACACGATCGCGCGCCGGGCCAACCAAGCGACCCTGTGGTGATGCCGAAATGTCCCTGACAACCGAACCCTCAACCATCCACCAGGCCAACCCTGCTCCCAACCCGGGGCACCGCAAGCAGACGCTGCGCGACAAATACGGCGATCGCGTCTTCAACGTTGGCGCGACGGCAGTGCTGCTGTTGTCCATCCTTGCCGTGGTCTACCCGCTCTACTTCATTGTTATCGCCTCCATCAGCGACCCCAATGCCGTCTATGAGGGGAAAGTCTGGCTGTTCCCTTCCGGAGTTACCACTGAAGGTTACGAACGGATCTTCGCTGACAGCAGGATCTGGAACGGCCTCGGCAACACCCTCCTGTACACCGTGCTGGGAACCGCCATCAGCGTTACCACCATCCTGTGCGGGGCTTACGCGCTGTCCAGGAAGGACATGCCTGGTCGAAAGATCCTGATGCTCCTGTTCGTGATCACCATGTTCTTCGACGGCGGACTCATCACCAAGTATCTGGTGGTCCGGGACCTGGGAATGCTGGACACCATTTGGGCAGTGGTCCTGCCGGGAGCCGTGGGCGTCTGGAACCTGATCATCGCAAGGTCATTCTTTGAGCACACCATCCCGAACGAACTGCGCGAGGCTGCCCAGATGGACGGGGCAACGGACTTCAAGTTCTTCTTCAACATGGTCCTGCCACTATCCAAGCCATTGATCATGCTGATGATCATGGTGCACGTGGTGGCCCATTGGAACTCGTTCTTCGATGCGCTGATCTTCCTCAACGACGACACCAAGTATCCGCTGCAGCTCGTGCTGCGGAACATCCTGATCCAGTCAGACGTCTCCTCCACCGGAACAACCGGCGGGGACATCGAATCCTATGCGGCAGCGCAAAGGATCGCAGAGCTCACCAAGTACGCCATGATCGTCGTCTCGAGCCTGCCACTCATGATTGCCCTGCCATTCATGCAGAAGCACTTCACCAAGGGCGCCATGATCGGCGCCGTCAAATAATCGCTCACATCTAAGAAACGGTCCAAGGCATTCGGCCCCGGACTTCATCCAAAACACCTCAGAACAGGAATGACCATGGCAATCAGCCGCAAACTCGCCGTCCTTGGCGCCGTGCTGGCCGGAACGTTGACGTTCACCGCCTGCTCCGGCTCCAACTCGGGCACCACGGAGATCAAAGATGCCTCCGCAGACTTCGGCTTTCAGGAAAAAGGCTTCCCCATTGTCAGCAAGCAGCTGACCTTGAAGTTCTCAGGAACGAAGGCAGCCCTGGCCCCCGACTACAACACCATGACGGTCGTCAAGGAATGGGAAAAGGCCACCAACATCCACGTCGAGTGGGAAAACCTGCCCGAGACGGTCTTCCAGGAAAAGAAGAACCTGATCCTGGCCAGTGGCGACCTACCGGACGCGTTCTTCAACACAGGCCTGACGGACGCCGAAATCGCCACCTACTCCGCCAGCGGCACATTGATCCCGTTGGAAGGACTGATCGAGAAAAACGCGCCGAACCTGTCCAAACTCCTCTCCGAGCGCGCGGACATCAAGGCAGCGATCACCTCTTCGGACGGACACATCTACTCCCTGCCGTCCGTGGAAGAGCTCGGCCTGGTGCAGTTCCCCAATGAACTGGCCATCAACACCTCCTGGCTCAAGAAGCTCAACATCCCCATGCCCAAGACCATCGATGAGTTTCACGATGCCTTGGTGGCTTTCAAAGCCCAGGACGCCTCAGGTACAGGCAAGACCATTCCCCTGAGCTTCATGCCTGGCTCATGGTGCGGCGACATCGTGGACCTGATTGCGGCCCTCGGCGGAGTGCCGGACAACCTGGACCATCGCATCGTCCAGGATGACAAGGTCATTTTCACAGCCACCCAAGATGGCTACAAGAAGGCGATCCAAACCCTGCACGAGTGGTACAAGGAAGGCCTGATTGACCCGGAGTCCTTCTCCCAGGACGACAAAGCCTACTTGGCCAAGGGCAAGGCCGCCACGGAAAACCTCGGCTCATTTGTCTGGTGGGAAATTCCTGAAATGGTTGGAGCGGACCGCGCCGGCGACTACGCCTTGGTGCCCGTCCTTGAGGGCGTCGACGGCAAGCGAATCGCCAGCCAGTCCAACAACCAGGAAATCGCACGCGGCGCATTCGCCATCACCCGGGCCAACAAATACCCAACAGCCACCATGCGCTGGGCCGACAACCTGTACGATCCCATCCAGTCCGCCCAAGCCAACTGGGGACCCATTGGTGAGACCCTCCAGAAGGACGCCAGTGGCATCCTGACCCAAATCCCGGCGCCGGCCGGAACCAGCGAAGGCGAACGCCGCCAAAAGGTCGCCCCGGGCGGACCGAAGGCAAACACCGCCGAGAACTTCACGTCCGTCGTCGCGCCCGAACCACGCGCCGCGGCCCGCCAAAAGACGGTCACTGAAAACTACAAGCCCTTCGCAGGTAACGACGGCTACCCGCCCGTGGCACTGTCCAACGAAGAGCTCCAGCAGATCAGCACCGTCCAGACCGACGTCACCTCGCTGGTCAAGCAAAACACCGCCAAGTGGATCGTCTCCGGCGGCATCGAGCAGGAATGGGACGGTTACGTCACCCAGCTCAAGAACGTGGGAGTCGACAAGATGATCGAGGTCTACCAGGCGGCCTACGACCGCTTCAAGAAGAACTCCTAACTGCCAACACCCAAGGTGGAACCGGCGCCCAGCGCGCTGGTTCCACCTTGACCGCTCTTCCGTCTGCGGGACTCCCACGAGAACTGCAGAAATCACCTGCGAAGAAAGAGACTCACTTTCATGACTGCCGCCGCCGCCACGACAACCGACATCTTCCGGCCCGCCCTTCATTACAGCACCGGAGGCACCTGGCTCAACGACCCCAACGGCCTCATCTTCCATGACGGCGCCTACCACCTCTATTACCAGAACAACCCGTTCGGCAGCGAGCACGCCAATCTGTCCTGGGGCCACGCTACGTCCACCGACCTCGTGAGCTGGACTGACCATCCCGTCGCCATCGTCTGTGACGAGAACGAAGACATCTTCTCCGGCAGCATCGTCTTCGACAGGCAGAACACCAGCGGCTTCGGCAAGGACGGAACAGCACCCCTGGTAGCCATCTACACAAGCGCCTACAAACCCGGGTCCATGCTCGAAGGAATTCAGGCACAGTCACTGGCCTACAGCCTCGACGGTGGATACACCTGGAGCAAATACGCGGAGAATCCCGTTCTGGACCGCCGTTCAGCTGATTTCCGCGACCCTAAAGTGTTCCGCTACGAGGGTGACACCGGCAGCTACTGGGTCATGGTGGCCGTTGAAGCGCAGGACTTCCAAGTCCTCCTCTACAAGTCCCGGGATCTCAGGAACTGGGAGTATCTGAGCACCTTCGGTCCTGCGAACGCGACAGGAGGGATCTGGGAATGCCCGGACCTGTTCCCCCTGCCCATCGACGGCGACCCCGAAAACGTCAAATGGGTGCTCACCGTCAACCTGAACCCGGGCGGTCCAAACGGCGGCTCGGCCGGACAATACTTCGTAGGTGACTTCGACGGCGCCACGTTCACCTCAGCCACGACAGTGACTGAAGGCCTTCAAGACCCTGACCGGCTGGGCGAGTACCAGTGGCTGGACTGGGGCCGGGACTACTACGCAGCCGTCTCCTTCAGCGATGCACCAGAGGGCCGACGCCTGATGATCGCGTGGATGAACAACTGGCAATACGTCAACGAACTCCCCACGGCATCATGGCGAAGCCCCATGTCACTGGTCCGGGAACTGACACTCCAAACAATCGGCGGCGAGACGCACCTGGTGCAGCAGCCGGTGGGGGACTGGGCTGCCGTAAGTGCCTCGGTCTCAAACTTCAACCTCCCTGAAACCACCATCCCGGCGGGCACCACGATTCTTGACGGTGCGGCTGGAACGGTCCAACGCATTGACATTTCCTGGACGCCAGGAGCAGCCGAAGAATTCGGGGTCGTTGTCCGAGGCGGGGGTTCGCAAGGAACCCGCATTGGTATTCGGCCTGCCGAGGGGGCCCTGGTCGTCGACCGCCGCGAATCGGGGCATACAGACTTCCATGAAGCCTTCGCGTCCATCGACACCGCCCCCATCCGGTTGGTGGAGGGTCAGTACCAACTCACCCTCTTCGTGGACCGCTGTTCAGTGGAGGTATTTGCTCAAGGCGGCCAAGTCACCATGACGGAACTAGTCTTTCCGTCCTTGACCAGCAACGACGTCTCCCTTTACTCGGTAGGCGGTTCAACCACGCTCAACAGCCTGCACATCACCCAGTACGCGTAGACAACCGGCACACTCCTTAGCGCCGAGGTGGCATTTGATGACGGTCCCAGCCGTGGACATGGTCATTCGGTGCCATCTCGGCGCGGGGAAAAGGGGAGGGGCTAGTCTAGGCGCATGACCACTCGAGCCAACGAACTCACTGCCTTGGTTACCGGTGCCACCGCCGGGCTCGGTGCAGAATTCGCCCGCCAGCTTGCCGAAGCCGGACACCACCTTGTCCTGGTAGCCCGCGATGAAGAGCGCCTCAAAGAGAAGGCCGAGGAACTTGAGCGCGACTTCAGTATCTCGGCGGAGGTCCTTCCCGCGGACTTAACCACCGACGTCGGCGTCTCGGCAGTCGCTGACCGCTTGCGGGACGCTGCGCGGCCTGTGGATGTCCTGGTCAACAACGCGGGCATCGGGCTGTTGAAGTCGTTCGAACGGAATGACTTGGACGAGGAACGTCGCCACCTGAGGCTCCACGTCCAGACACCCATGGAATTGAGCCACGCTGCACTTGAAGTCATGCTGGCACGCGGCAAGGGGCGGATCATCAACGTCGCCAGCGTGGCAGCGTTCGCCAACAGGGGTACGTACTCCGCCGCCAAAGCATGGCAAGTGACATTCAGTCGGTGGGCCAACATCACCTACGCGAAATCCGGAGTGCAGGTCACCGCTGTTTGCCCAGGTTTCACCCACACCGAATTCCACGACCGTATGGGCATGGACAAAACCGTTGCTCCCCGGTTCTTGTGGCTCACAGCCGAACGTGTAGTGCGCGAGGGGCTGGAGGCCAACGCCAAGGGCAAGGGTGTCTCCATCCCTACGCGACGGTACAAAGTGGTCAGTTTCTTTGCACGTATCCTGCCGGCGAAGCTCACCTCGGGCCCACCCCGGCGTCCGCTCGAGCCGTAAATCTGAGGTCCGGGTTACTACGACAGTTCATTCGAGCCTGAGGGGGCAGCGCCGTGAGGAACAAATCCTTGGCATTCATTATGGCCACGGTCGTAAGCGGACTACTACTGAGCGGCTGCACCGGAACGAGCAACACGGGCTTCAAGGCGCTGGAGCGAGAGGCGACGGAGACCGACACTCCGCCGACGGGCCTGAAACTCGAGCAATTCGAACTGGAAAAGGTGCTGTTGGTCGCCGAATCGAACGGGAAGAAGTACTACTTGGGGCAGGGCAAACAGGGCCGCCCGTCCTGCTTGATCGTAGAAGCTGCGGAACCATACTTCTCGCATAGCGGCTGCAGTGATTCCATCCAGGGAGAGATGCTGAGAATCAGTGGTCCCGACCAAAAATCTGCTGTTCTGGTCTCCGACGGCTATGACACCAAGGAGCTTGAGTCGAGCGGCTTGACGAAAATCCACCCGAACATCCTCGTCGTTACGAACTGAAACAGTTACAAACTGACCCGGCCCCGCGGTGCCCGCACCAGCACAGCCACCGCGATCCCAACAACGGCCCCCACAAATGTCTCGATGGCACGCTCCATGACCAGCACGCCTGGGTCCATCGGAGCCGCGAGTTGGGCGATCAACAGGATCACCGGTGTGAAGAACACCATGGCCCACCCGTAATGCCGTGCCATGAAAAGCTCGGTGGGGAACTGGCACAAAACCACCAGCACAGCGAGCACCACTGCGGTTTGGCCCGGAAAGTACTGAAGCGGCGATAGCGGACTGGGGAAAAGCACGACGGCGACTATCCCCAACCCGAGGAACGTCCCCACGATGCGGTGGATACCTCGGTGGACGCGGCTTGGGAGGTCGGCTCCTGCGAGGGGCACGGCCGCGGCGGCCATGGCCCAATGTGGGTGGCCGCTGCCGCTCAGCACCCCGATGGCCCCGGCCACGCCGACCGCGAGCGAATAGCGTGCAGCATGGACCAACGCGGCCTGGCGCTGCGGGCCGCGAAGGACGGGAACATCGCGGCCTGCCCCGGACACCCACGTGCGTCGCCGGAACCAGCCGCTGAAACCCACCGCCAAGGAAAAGGCGGCGGACGCGACGCCGATGAGTACCGCCGTCGTGAATGGCACGTTGGTTGGGACGGAGGCGCAGGCGCCCAAGGCGAGGATGCCGAAGAACGGTCCTATGGGCCGGAGGCGTACGGCGTCCGCATAGAGGGAACCGGCGCCGGCAAAGAAGGTTGCCACGAGTACCAACCACCAGGACTGGATGTGGTTGACGGAGAGAAACACCCCGATGGTGAGTCCGCCAACCAGGAACAGGGCGGCCTGGGCCTGGTGTTTGAGTCTGAGCTGATGCGTTTCGTTGCGGCCGTACATGCCGGTTAGTGCACCGAATACGGCGTACATCATCAGGTCCGGGCGGCCGATGAGAATGAGGAACAAGCCAGGCACTGCGACGCTCAAGGCCACCCGTACAGCCGAGAGGTGGTCGTTGTTGGCAGGACCCATCCGGTGGAGTTCACGGGCATGCGAGATGAGTGCGGGCATGCGGGAACACCACCAATCGGTCAGGGCTTGTCTCTGGAAATTAGCATCATCGCGGCCCAGGCCGCCATTAGCCCGGTCACAACCCGTAGCGGACTTGGGCGCGCGGACGGGGGAAGTTCTGGGAAGATCAAGGTATGCCCGTCGCTTTCGTCTGCCGCACCCGCTCCAGCATGCCACCGCAGGAGCTATTTGATCTTTCCCGCAACATCGATGCCCACGTAGGGTCCATGACGCAGAGCCGAGAGAAGGCAATCGGCGGCGTCACCACTGGGCTCATTTCGGAAGGTGAGACTGTCACCTGGCAGGGATGGCACCTCGGAGTCCGGTTCCGCATGACCAGTCGCATTACGCGGATGGAGGCGCCGTCGTCGTTCTCCGATGAACAGGTGAAGGGCCCTTTCAAGTACCTCCGCCACACGCATGAGTTCCGGCCGGACGGCAGCGGGACCCTCATGGTGGATACCGTGGAATTCGCTGCACCGTTCGGCCCGCTGGGCCGTTTGGTGGAGAAGCTGATTCTGGCCCGATACCTGCAGAACCTGATTGAGAAGCGCAACGCGTTCCTGGTGGCCCCAACCCCTCCTGCCCTGGATTCGCGGCAATGATCAGGCTCGCGCACGCGGACGACCTGCTGATTCTGCAGGACATCGAGCGTGCCGCGGGCGAGGCTTTCCGGGCTCTGGGAATGGAGTCCATCGCGGACGACGAGCCCCCGTCCATTGATGAGCTGAACAGTTATGCCACGGCCGGGCGCGCCTGGGTTTCCGTCGATGGGCTCGACTACCCGGTGGCGTACCTGTTGGCGGACATCGTTGACGGCAACGGTCACGTGGAGCAGGTCAGCGTCCATCCGGATCAAGCACACCAAGGCCTGGGCCGTGAGCTCCTGCATGCCGCGCGCGTATGGACGCGCGGACACGGGATGCAGCGGCAAACCCTGAGCACGTTCCGGGACGTTCCGTGGAACGCCCCGTACTATCGCCGCCTCGGCTTCGAAGTGCTCGACGCCGGCAGCTGGGGTCCGGAGCTGACCCGCCTCATGGAGCACGAGGCTGAGTTGGGCCTGACCCGCTGGCCCCGCGTAGCCATGTGGCGCCCGGCAGTTCCGCCCAAGTAACCCAGCCGGCCGGATTAGCCTGCCACCAACTCGACCTCATAGCTGTCCGTGTTGAGCAGGTATGCCGCATAGTGGTCCGGGCCGCCGGCGTGCGGATACTTCGACTCAAACATCTCGTACCAGCCGGCATCCGCCCCGAGTGCCCGGATCCTGTCCACGTTCTCCCGGGTCCCGGCGTGGAAGGCTATGTGGTTGACCCCGGGATCAGTGCGTCGGTGGGTTGTAGCGGTGGTTGCATCAGTCTGCTCCACCACCACATACGTGCCGTCAAGCTTCCAGCTGCACCCCGTGGGCCACTCCTGGAATGGCTCATAACCCAGCTCACCCAGCAGCCAGCCCCACTCTTCCCTTGCCCGGTCAAGGAACGGCACCCAGATCTCAAGATGGTGGATTGATCCCACCGGAACCTCACGCATGCGCCGATTCTACGAGGTCCGCACCCGTTGCACATCGGTTGCGCTCGCCGAGTCGCAACGGGCACACGGGTTCCTACTTCCTGAGCCTGACGCGAACGGCAGCGCCGGCGCACAGGATCACCGCGAGGCCGCCCACCACGGTGGTCCAGGTCATCGACTCACCTAACAGCAGCCCGGCCCAGGCGATGCTCATGACCGGTTGGACAAGCTGGATCTGGCTGACCTGCGCCATGGGTCCGATGGCCAGGCCCCGGTACCAGGCGAAGAAGCCAAGGAACATGCTCACCACTCCCAAGTACGCGAAGGACAACCACTGGACGGGAGTGGCAGAAGGTGCGCCAAAGCCCAGCGATACCACCGTTAGCAGGATCATCACTGGCGCGGCCACCACTAGCGCCCAGGAAATGGTCTGCCATGCACCGAGTTCCCGGGCCAGCAGCCCGCCCTCTGCGTAACCGATGGCGGCAGCCACCACGGCACCCAGCAGCAGAAGGTCCGCCCAGTGAAGCGCACCAAATCCGCCGGACTGAACCAAAGCGAATACCACCGCGGCGATCACGCCCACCACTGTCAGTACCCAGAACAATGGACGAGGATGTTCCCGTCCCCTGATCACCGCTACAGTCGCTGTGGCTGCGGGCAGTAGCGCGATGACCACAGCTCCGTGACTGGCGGAAGTACTGGTCAACGCGAACGTGGTCAGCAGCGGGAATCCGGCCACGATTCCCCCGGCCACCACGGCAAGGCGAATCCATTGCCGGCCGCGCGGCAACCGTTGTCGAGTCAGCGCGAGGGCAAGGGTCGCGAGGATGGCGGCAACAACTGCACGGCCAGCGCCGATAAACAGGGGCGACATTCCCTCCACAGCCACCCGTGTCAGTGGAACAGTGAAGGAGAAAGCGACGACGCCAAGGAGGCCCCACCAGATACCAGTCGATGTCTTGGTGGATACCACTGGCCGCAAAAGTGTAGTAGCGCTACTATTAGGACTCATGAACAACGATAGCAGTTCCCGAATCGTCTCGCGAGTAAAAGAATGGATCGCAGGGGCTGCGCCGGGAGCCAAACTGCCATCTACGCGCCAACTCGTCGCTGAGTACCAGGCCAGCCCCGTCACGGTTCAGAAGGCACTCAGGACACTCACGGCACAGGGCCTGATTGAGAGTCGGCCCGGCGTTGGAACTTTCGTCCGGGCTTACCGCACGGCCAGGCCCTCTGATTACGGCTGGCAAACAGCAGCCTTGCGGGCAGCCCAAGTCGCGCGACCACTGACCTCTGGCGCCATGCGGAGCGCTACGAACGACGTCATCGCATTCCATTCCGGATACCCGGACCGCGAACTCCTCCCCGAAAGACTCGTCCGCGCCGCCCTCGCACGGGCCGCAAGGGGAGACGCTGCCCTGTCCCGGCCGCCGGCGCAAGGACTTCCCGAACTCCAGACCTGGTTCGCGCAGGAACTCAGTACCTCAACGCCGGTGGGCGTCACGCCGCCCCAGCCAAGCGACGTCGTCGTTCTTCCCGGTAGCCAGAGTGGACTCAGCTCGATTTTCCGAGGTCTGGTGGGGCACGGCCAACCGCTGTTGGTGGAGTCGCCCAGCTACTGGGGTGCGCTGCTGGCGGCGGGCCAGGCGGGCGTCAATGTAATACCTGTCCCGAGCGGCCCGGATGGTCCCGACCCGGAAGAACTGGACCGGGCTTTCGAGGAATCAGGCGCGCGGCTGTTCTACGCGCAGCCCAACTTCGCCAATCCCACGGGAGCGCAGTGGTCGGCTGATCGGGGGGAAGGGGTGCTCCGGATAGTCCAGCGGCACGGAGCTTTCCTTGTGGAGGACGACTGGGCGCACGACTTCGGCATCACCGCGCCGTCGGTCCCGCTCGCCGCCAAAGACGATTCCGGGCATGTGGTCTACATTCGCTCGCTGACCAAGAGCGTCTCGCCGTCCATCCGTATCGCAGCCGTCATAGCGCGGGGTCCGGCACGCGAACGCATCATGGGGGCGCAGGCCGCCGAGTCGATGTACGTCAGCGGCCTGCTTCAGGCAGCAGCGCTCGACGTCGTCACGCAGCCGGGTTGGCACACGCACCTGCGCGGCCTCAGCCATCAGCTGCAGTCGCGGCGAGATCTGCTGGTCACCAGTCTCCGCGAGCATGTTCCGCAAGCACATCTCAGCCACTTGCCAAAAGGCGGTTTGAACTTGTGGTTGCGGATGCCGGACGGGTTCGACGTCGATCAGCTCACCAAGGATTGCGAAGCGGCCGGGGTGCTCATCGCTTCGGGCACGGAGTGGTTCCCTGCGGAACCGGAAGGGCCATACATCCGGCTCAACTACGCCGGCCCGAATCCGGGCGGTTTTCCGGAAGGTGCACGGATCATTGGCGCGGCGGTACAGGCCCAGTTGGGGCTTTAACAGCCGTAGCCACCAACCTCAAGAAGAGCGCCTTGAGGTGGTGGCTACGGTGGGCGGCAAGCTGCCGCGAACTAACTGAGTCGCTGCGCAGAAGTTGCAGGCATTGAGTTCCTAAGCGGGAGTCAGGTCCTTGTTGCCTTTGCCGAACACGGTGTCATCAATCGGCTGGCCGTCGAACGGCATCTCGTCCAGGTTGATGAGCGGGTTGGTGTCCTGCGTGGCTACGAGCTCACGTGCCTCGGCCTGCGTGTCCACGCTGGGCATGGAGCCCGGCAGGGGGCGCTGGGCGGATTCACGCAGGAAGTAGATGGCGATCGCCCCCACAACGGACGTGGCCATCAGGTAGTACGCCGGCATCATGTCGTCGCCAGTGCCTTCGATCAGGCCCTGGACGATGAACGGCGTGGTTCCACCGAAGATCGCAACCGAGAAGTTGTAAGCGATGCCCATTCCGCCATAACGGCTGGACGTCGGGAACAGGGCGGGCAGGGCCGAAGCCAGGTTGGCGATGTAGAACGTCACCGGGAAGGCGATCAGTGCGAGGCCGGCCAGTGTGGACCAGATGTCGCCAATGCCGATCAGCAGGAAGGCCGGAATGGCGAAGACGATGGTGCTGCCTGCGCCGATCCACAGCACGGGACGGCGGCCGATGCGGTCGGAGAGCTTACCGGTCAGTGGAATGCAAACAGCCATGATCACCAGGACCGGGATGGTCAGCAGCGTGCCGTGGACGGGGTCGTAGCCCTTGGAATCCGTGAGGTACGTGGGCATGTACGACGTCAGGGCGTAACCAACAGTGTTGGCGGCGGCCGCGAGGATCATGGCCAGCACGATCTGGCGCCAGTAAGCCTTGATGATGCCAATGGGTCCCTTGGCGACGGCTGCATCCTGAGATGCCGCGTCCTTGGCAGAGGCTTCCTGGGCGTCCAGGGTTGCCTGGAACTGGGGTGATTCCTCGATCTTGCTTCGGAAGTACACGGCAATGAGGCCCAGGGGACCGGCGATCAGGAACGGGATCCTCCAACCCCATTCCTCCATGGCTGCCTGTCCGAGCGTGAGCTGCAGGACCGAAACCAAGGCTGCGCCGAGGGCGAAGCCAATGTAGCTGCCCATATCAAGGAAGCTGGCAAAGTAGCCGCGACGCTTGTCCGGGGCGTACTCGCTAACGAACGTTGTAGCACCGGCGTATTCGCCACCGGTGGAGAAGCCCTGGACGAGCTTCAGGATCACCAGCAACGCGGCGGCCCAGATGCCGATCTGCGCGTAGCCGGGAAGGAGGCCGACGGCGAACGTACTTGCCGCCATGAGCATCAGTGTTGCTGCGAGGACCTTCTGACGGCCCACCTTGTCGCCAAGCCAACCAAACACGATGCCACCGAGGGGACGCGCGATGAAGGTTGCGGCGAAGGTGCCCAGAAGGAAGAGTGTTTGGACCGACGGGTCTGCTTCGGGCAGGAAGACAGGGCCCATGGTGGTGATGAGGTAGCCGAACACGCCGACGTCGTACCATTCCATGGTGTTGCCGACGATTGTGCCGCCGAGTGCTTTACGCAGCATCGGCTTGTTCACCACGTTGACGTCGGACTCTTTCAGCCGGCGCTTCGGGCGAAGCTTCTTCGTTGCGTTCTTTACTGCATTTGCTGCGTTCGTGGCGGCCGGGGTGGGGCCTGCCAATACCTGGGTCCCGGAGGCGTTCCTTGCGCCATCCGGAGAGACGGTGTTGCTTTGGTCTGTGGGCATTTGGGGTTCTCCTAGGGAGGTCATTTGCTTGCGACTTCTGCTGCCCCGCTCTGGGCAGGCCTTCAATTTTACGGGTTTTTGCACGAAAACCCGAGTTGAGATCCGATTTTTGGGCCGTTTAGGGGTTCAATTTGCCCAGGTGTGTTCCATCTCATTGCCCGATCTTGCCCCGCTATCAAGCGGATCCGGGCTCGTTTTTGCCCTCCGGAGCACGTTGTTACCAAATTGTTTAGCGGAGCTCACTTAACAGGCCGGATTCGGGCCTAAAAGCTGATGGTTTGAGGGGTTACCTTTGCGCAGCGAGCACCACCGTTGCATCCAATTCTTCGTCCGAGGCCACCTCCGCGAGCAACCCCGCCTCGTTCAGGAGCCGGACGGTCCGCGGTGCCTGCTGCCTCGAGGTTTCCATCACCATGGACCCACCCGGCGCCAGCCACTGAGCCGCGCCAAGCGCTAGCCGACGCTGGACATCCAAACCGTCAGCACCGCCGTCGAGCGCTACCCGCGGCTCATGGAGGCGTGCCTCCTGCGGCATCATCGCGATGGACTCCGTTGGAACATAGGGCGCGTTCGCGAGCAGCACGTCCACTTTCCCGCGCAGTTCCCGGGGGAGCGCAGCGTAGAGGTCCCCTTGATGGACGCGGCCGCCACGAGGCTCAACGTTACGGCGCGCGCACCGAACCGCCGCGGGGTCGACGTCCGTCGCGTGCAGTTCGCAGCTCCCCAGGAGATCGTTGAGTGCTGCACCTATCGCCCCGGAACCACAGCAAAGGTCGACGACGACGGCCCCGGGTTTGGTGATCATCGCCGCCACCCGCACGACGAACTCCGTGCGACGGCGCGGAACGAAGACGCCCGGTTCCACGGCGATGCGCGTCCCGCAGAAATCGGCCCACCCCACAATGTGTTCCAGGGGCAGTCCTCGAAGGCGTTGGTCCACCATGTGGGTGAGCTGGTCCGGATGGTGGGCGGCATCGATGAGCAGTTGTGCTTCATCCTCTGCGAAAACGCAGCCGGCGGCACGCAGAGTGGTGGCGATGGATGCTCTCCGGGTCACGTTTGCCATGCTAGCCGAGGATGAATTCCGGTGGAGCACGAAGAAGCTGCAGGTGAGGGGTTCACAAATCTGCCGGGACTTGGTTAGGGTATGAGGCATGGGAACACTGATTTTTGAGTAGACCGGCCTTTGCCTTAATGGCACAGCCGAGTTTCACCTGACAAAAATCCACGCCTGTTGAGGCCCTGCCTCCATGCCGTTCCCGTTCTCGACGCCTTTTTCCCGAACCGCAACGACATGGGATACGTGTCTCTTCAGGACTCACACTTTTAGGAGTCCACGTATGACTGCCAACCCTTCCGAAAACAAGAAGACCCCGGCTTCCGGTGGTATCAAGTCCAAACTGACAGACGCCCAGAAGGCCATGCTGGCCAGCAAATCCGGGGGTGGTGCACCGGCCGGCTGGCAGAGCACCGGCAAGGGGCACAAGCCCACCTCCGCCAGCGGCAAGCAGGCTAAGACCGAGAAGAAGGTCCGCTGGTAAAACCTGCGGACAGGCACACTGGAAAGGAAGAACCATGACTGCGAATCACGATTCCGACCGCATCAATCCTGAGGTTGCAAGCCACTTGGTGGAGTCCATGGACATGGCCCCGATGCCCGAACCGACCGCCATCGCCGTTGCACTGGGTGCTGACCAGAGCAGGCAGTGGCCGGACGGCAACGGTAAACGTCGCCACCCGAAGGAGCGCGACCAAGCCCACGGCCGCATGGGCCAGGGTGCAGCTGTGACGGCGATCCACAGGACCAGCCGCCCGCAGATGCCACATTCCTCCTAACGGCACCCGCATCAACCGCGCAGCCCGCGTAGCCCGCCCAACTGAGTAACAGCAAACGTCCTACTGAGCCTTCAATAGAGCGTTATCTGTCACTCAGTTGGGCGGGTTTACGTCCTCAGGGGACTTGTCCGGACGCCAGCCACGCCACACCGGGTGCCGTAGCCGGCCGGGACCCGTCCACTCACCGAAAGTTACCTCGGCCACCAGATCAGGGCTCACCCACTTGGCACCCGCAGCATCCTCCCTGGGAATGTCCGCGAAGGGGGATTCACTCACCACCAAGGGCTCCAATTTCTCCATGACGTCCCGGAGCTGCCAGTCCTTGAACCCGGTGCCCACCCGGCCCACGTAGTGCAGCTTCTCGCCGTCGGGGATGCCCAGCAGCAACGCACCGAAGGTCCCGGCCCGGGCCCCGGCACCGGGACGCCAACCGCCCACCACCACTTCCTGGCTCTGCTCCAGCTTCAGCTTGATCCAGGCCCTGCTGCGGCGACCAACCACGTAGCGGCTATCGGCCTTCTTGGCCATGACACCTTCCAAGCCAAGCTCGGCGGCGCTGGTCATGAGGTCCTCTACGTCGTGGTCCAACACTGCCGAAAGATGCAACGGGCAACCTTTTCGCAGGCGCCCCGCAAACCCGGAGAGTTTTTCGCGGCGCTCTCGGAAGGGAAGCCCGCTGAGGTCCGTGCCGTCGTCGTAAAGAAGGTCGAACAGCATCAGCTGCACCGGAACCGTTGACCGGACACGTTCGATGTCCGCAGCTTTGACCAGGTTCATCCGAAGCTGCAGCCGCCCGAAATCAGGCCGGGAGCCTTTGCCGAGCGCCACAATTTCACCATCAGCCACGAAGTCGCCGTCGGGCCAGCATGCGCGGTCCGTCAGTTCGGGATAGGCGGCGGTGAGATCGTTCCCGTTGCGGCTCATGAGCCGGATCTTGCCCTCGGTGCCGGTGATGATCGCCCGGATTCCGTCCCACTTCAGTTCATACAGCCAATCGTCGCCGCGGAGATCGGTGGTGGTTCCGGAGGTGGCGAGCATGGGGGTGTAGTTCGGCATGGGTTGTGGTGACGCCGGGGTGGACTTGGGTGCCACAGCTTTGCTGGCTGCTGCGGTAGCCCGCCGCCCTCCCGGCTGCTCCTTCATAAGGTGGATGAGCCAGTTCTGACCGGTGTTGATGATCGCGAAGCGTTTGGTGCCGCCCAGGCCACCGCCCGGCTCGCCTGTGAGGGTCGCGATGACTTCCTTGCCGTCTCGCCACTTCTCGCAGGTGTACTCGCCACGGTCCCAAATGGTCATGGTCCCGGCCCCGTACTCGCCCTTCGGGATGACGCCCGCGAAGGTGGCGTACTCCATGGGGTGGTCCTCGGTATGGACGGCGAGGTTGTTGCGGTCGGGGGTTTCGGGGATGCCACGCGGCAGCGCCCATGAGGCCAGGACGCCGTTGTGCTCCAGGCGCAGATCCAGGTGGTAGCGGCGGGCGTGGTGCTCCTGGATGACGAAGATGCCTCCCGGCGGCGGAGGGTCGCCGGGCTTCGGTTGCTCCGAGGACGAGGCCCGGGTTGGTGTGGGAGAAACGGCCGACGACGACGGAAACGGCTCCGGGGTCTTGCCCGGATCGCGCATCCCGACGTATTTGGCGAGACGGTTCTCGACCGTCACCACACGCTCACGGGCACCGGAGTCGCCCGGAGCAGCACCGCCGTCGTCATTCTCATCCTCGCCGTGCGGCGGCAGGTGCCGGTCGGAGATGGACGCGAAGTGGTCCTTGCCCGAAGCAACCCGCTTCATGACGGCCAAGTAGTCGAGGTGGTCCAGCGAAGGGGAGGCGAGCTCCCGCCAGGTGCGGGGGGCGGCGACTGTAGGGTGGGCTTTTCCGCGCAGCGAGTAGGGGACGATGGTGGTCTTGTTCCCGCTGTTCTGGCTCCAGTCCACCAACACTTTGCCGTGGCGGAGGGACTTCTTCATGTCGCTGACCACCAACTCCGGGTGGTCCGACTCCAAGGCGCGGGCGAGCTCTTTGGCGAAAGCAGACACTTGCTCGGACTTCAAGGTCCCGTCGAGGCCTGTGTAGAGGTGAATGCCTTTGCTGCCGCTAGTGACAGGGACTGGATCCATGCCCATGTCCTGCAAGATGGAGCGGGCCAGCTTGGCCACTTCAACGCACTCGGGAAGTCCAGCCCCCGGCCCGGGGTCAAGGTCCAGAACGAAGCGGTCGGGTCGGAGCGGCTTCCCTGAGGGATCCACTTGCCACTGGGGAACGTGGATCTCCAAGGATGCGATCTGGGCCATCCACGTGAGCGTGGCCAGATTGTTGACCATGGGATAAACGTTGGTGTGGTCCGAATGCTGGATGGCGGCACGGGGTATCCATCTGGGCGCGGAGTCCTCGAGGTTCTTTTGGAAAAACACCTGCCCGGGGTCTTCAGCAGTGCCCACTCCGTTGACCCAACGCTTGCGCGTGACGGGCCGATTGGCAGCGGCCGGGATCAGGAAAGGCGCGACGGCGGCGTAGTACTCCAGCACTTCTGCCTTGGTGGTCCCGGTTTCGGGGTAGATGATTTTCCCCAGGTTGGTGAGGGTGAGCTCGTGGCCTTCCACGTTCACCCGCTCCTGTTGCTTGCCTGCCACCTCTTCTCCTCTGCTGTGTTGTGCTGTTGACTGGGTGCATGAGGGCCATATGGAAGGGATCTATCGCGTTCGGTCTGGTCAACGTACCAGTGAAGCTCTACAGTGCCACGGAGGATCACGACATTGGCCTGCACCAAGTCCACAATAAGGACGGCGGGCGCATTCGGTACCAGCGTAAATGCGAAATTTGCAGCGAGGTTGTGGCGTACGAGGATATCGACAAGGCCTACGAAGAAGAAGGCCGCACAGTGGTCCTGACGTCTGCCGAATTGAAATCGTTGCCTGAAGAGAACAGCCGCGAAATTGAGGTGGTGGAGTTTATCCCCGCCGAGCAGTTGGACCCCATCATGTACGAGCGCAGCTATTTCCTGGAGCCGGACTCCAAATCTCCCAAGGCGTACATGCTTCTCCGGCAGACGCTGGAGGACACGGACAGGATCGCCATTGTCCAGTACGCGCTGCGGCAGAAGACCCGTTTGGGGGCGCTGCGGGTGCGTGGGGACGTGCTGTTGCTGCAGGCACTCCTATGGGGCGATGAGGTCCGCGAGGCCAAGTTCCCGTCGTTGGAGACCGACATCAAGATCTCCGACAAGGAACTGGAAATGTCCTCCGCCCTGGTGGAATCCATGGCGCACGACTTTGACCCCGATGAATATACCGATGACTATCAAGCGCAGCTTCGAACGCTGATCGAGGCCAAGCTGGAGAAGGGCGAAGCCCTGGACACCGAGGCCACCTTCGGCGCGGTGGAAGGAGAAGGCGAGGGCGGGGACGTTATCGACCTCATGGAAGCACTCAAGCGCAGCCTGGATAAGAAACGCGGCAAGGAAAAAGCGGACGACGACGCCGCTGCCGCCAGCAAAACTGCCAGCAAACCAAAGGCGCGGGCCAAGAAAAAGGCGTGAGCCGGCGTCGTAATTCCATAAAAGCGCGGCCGCCGTCCGGGTGGCCGCTGCTTTTGTTGGCTTTAGTGATGTCGGTCCTTCAAACTGGAGTTCTTCTTTCCAGGCATGATGCCTTCCTTTCTCTGAATTGGTTTAGGCGCCCGTCTCGTAGTGTGGCTCTGCGACCGGCTTTGACTCCGGTGAGCCCCTCTCTCGGAGGTATACGGAAGCTCCCACCAGCACGGCCACAGCAAGGAACTCGCTTTGCCAGTTCTGGAAAGACTCAAACCAGAACTGGCTGGAACCGATGTACTCCCACGTGGAGATCTCGGGCAGGCCATGGCTCAGCTGCTCCTCGTTGTAAGCGGCCGTGCCACCCACCGCGTGCAAGGTGAACGAAGCGAGGAATATGAGGCCCAGCAGGCCCGAGAGCGAGTGCTCATAGACCTTCAGGACCCAGCCGCCCCGCCGCACCGGCCAAGGGGTCTTGGCTGTCATCTTGGCGTCGCGGGGGTCCTCGTCCTGTGGCGCGTCCTTGTCCACTGGCTTCGACTCGGAGGAGCCTCTTTGGAACAGGAAAACCGTCAGGACCACATACATGCCCATCTGAAGGAACTCCGACTCCCAGTTTTCGAAGACGGATTCCCAGAAGGTGCCGGACGTCAGAAAATCCGGGATCCCGGTGGCTGGCTCGCCGTGGGCCTGCTGTTCTTCGCTGTAATTTGCCGCCCCTGAGATGATCATGCCGCCGAGGAAGACGACGAACAGGCCTGCGTTGACAAGCAGCAGGCCATGATCCTTGACCCAGTGTCGCGCCGGCGTGTTGTCCTTACCGGAAGTTTCCTGGTGTTTGGAGGGCCGCAGCATCTTCCTTAAGCGTCCTTTGCTTGTCCGTTGTTGCCGTTGCCGTTTCCGTTTCGGATGGCTCGGCGGTGCAGCCATAGCGGAGTGCCCACTACAAGGAGCAGCAGCACCAGAATGATGAATCCGGCGGCCACAAGCCCGGCGGTCCGTCCGGCGGTGAAGTCGAAGACCAGCGTGGCCGAGCCAACAATCAACAACGCCACGCCAGCCAACGCCCACTTGGTGACAATGTCGGCGCTGGAGACCAGGGTGGCCTTGAGCCCCCTACGGAACAGGCGGCGATGGACACTGACGGGCAGCACGATGAGGACTGTGGTTAGCGCTGCCACCATCACGTTGAACAAGTAGAGGTTCCGCTGCCAGTCGTCCAGGAGTTCGAATCGTTCCTGAAAGGGGAGCGTGAGCAGGAAACCGCCAAGGATCTGTACCCCCGTTTGGAGAACCCGTAACTCCTGGATTAATTCCATCCAGTTGCGGTCCATCCGTTCCTCGGTGGACTCGTTCCTGCCGATTCTGGGAGCCTGCTCCGGCTCTACCATGTGTGCACCTCCATGGTGGTTTTGGTGGACGACGACCATGCACGGGACTACGGTCGAACTGTCAGCATTCCTCGATCTTTTCTATCGGGGCCTCATCGGATTTCCAAGGAGGAAGAAATGAACCAGGACGAACATCGTGTGGACCCTGAGAGCGAACCCGGCGGCTACGGCACACCCACCCCGGAACAGGAAATGCCTGGCCAGGGTGATGAACGCGAGACACCGGAACGGCCGGCCAAGGGAGTCCCCGACACCCCTGGTGACGAGTTCCCCACACCCCAAGACCCTGATGCAGCCCCGCCGCCTTCAGCGACCGGTAAAGGCGCCGGCGGCGACGGGTGATGCCGGAGGGCTGCTCCCAACGCACTTGCAGTGGTGGGAACAGCCCTCACGGTCTGTAAGTGCTTAGGGCCTGCCCGTTGCATCCGGTGGGGTATGTCCGGTTCTGGTTTATACCGTGTGTCCCCTACGACCCGACATGAAGCTCAGCAACCAGCCGATGGCCGCAATGACGAGGAGGATGACGCCTACCCACAGCAACCAACTCAGGGCTTCGGTGAAGCCGCCTACCAGGAGAAGAACAATTGCTACTACACCAGCAATGATCAGAAGCGTATTCATGGTCAGCACATTCCTTTCTGGGGGAATCTTTGATGAATCGCCGATTCCCAACTATGCATTCCGCTTTACTTCGATTTAGTTATGCCGGTACTTGGAGGCGTTTCACGGCCTCAAAGTGCCTTTTCGTGTATCACATACCGGTCTTCGCCATGTGGTGAAGTTCGCCAGTCGTGAACAGTAACACTTCCCATTGTACTACTAAGCAACCTTATGAAAGGCTTATTCAAGTCGTCACCTGATGATTGGGCAGTTGCCGCAGACATTTTGCGGCTCGTTTTGGCTCACATGAACGTCCATGAGAGGAACACATGAAAGCGTCACAGCAGCTTGCAGACAACCTTCAGATCGTCCTGACAGACCTTATTGAGCTCCAGCTCCAGGGAAAGCAGGCGCACTGGAACATCGTGGGTCCGAACTTCCGCGACCTTCACCTCCAGTTGGACGAGCTTGTAGTAGCTACGCGCGAGTTCGCTGACGACACCGCCGAGCGCATGCGTGCACTCCACGCCCTCCCCGATGGCCGCAGTGCGACCATCGCCAAGGGCACGCGCCTGGAAGAATTTCCGGCCGGTCTGGTCAACACCAAGAACGCCGTCAAGCTGGTGACTGACCGAGTTGAGCGTGCAGTCCAGACCATGCGCGATGTCCATGACGAAGTTGACGAGGAAGACCCCACGACGGCGGACCTGCTGCACGCGTTCATCTCCCGCCTTGAGCAACTGGTGTGGATGATTAACGCCGAAATCATGAATGCCGGAGCTGCCGTGACGGATCCGGACGAGGCCTAGACCTGCCGGACCCGTTCGATCAGAGTAGGGCGGAAGAACCGTGCCCCGGCTTAAGCGCAGTGACCTGTCCAAGCCCGGCATCGTCCGCCGCAAGGTAGGAAAAGGGTTCAGCTACAGGCACCCGGACGGAAGTCTGGTCAGCAAAGAGGATCGCCAGCGCATCAATGCGCTGGCGATCCCGCCTGCCTGGACCGATGTGTGGATCAGCCCTTACGAGCACGGACACATTCTGGCCACTGGCGTTGACGGTGCAGGGCGTAGCCAGTACATCTACCACCCTGGTTGGCGGGAGCGGAAGGATGCCGAAAAGTTCATCCGGGCGGCCAAGCTGGGCTTGGTCCTGCCAACGGTTCGCCGCAATGTGACAGTCCATCTACAAGACACCACCGACCCCCGGCAACAGACCCTTGCAGCCGCAGTGCGCTTCATGGACCTGGGCGCGCTCCGCGTCGGTTCCGAGATCTACATGAAGCAGAACGGCTCCTACGGGCTCACGACGCTCCGCTGCCGTCATGCACGGGTGGAAGGGCCGGACGTTTTCCTGAAATTTCCCGGCAAGAGCGGGCAGCTGTGGGACACCTCCATCCACGACCCCGGGCTGGCAGCGTTTTTGGAACCGCTGGCCAAGCGGCCGGGTAAAGAGAGGTTGTTGGCCTATCAAGTCAACGGGTCATGGGTTTCCGTTGACGCGTCCATGATCAATGAATACTTGCGTGGTATCGCCGGCGAAGCCTACACATCCAAGGATTTCCGGACGTGGAAGGGCACTGCGGCCGCGGCGCTATGCCTGATCAAGTCAGGCCATAAGGGCACGCCCAGGCAGGCCATCGTGCGGGCCATCAAGGAGGCCTCCGAACTCTTGGGCAACACCCCCTCGGTGGCGCGCTCCTCCTATGTGGATCCGCGGATTATTGAGGGTTACCTCTCGGAGGACCTCAAGGACGTCAAGCCAACGGAGGCATCGATTGCCGCCTACTTGAACGGAGAAGCCCCGAGTTGAACCGTGCCCCGAGACGGCCCGTCATTTTGTGAGTACACTTGTACTAATAAAAATTGATGGCTGGGCGTCTGGGGCGGTAATGATTCTGTTCGCAATCGTGGTGTGTGAAATAGGGTTCTGGGTGGCGATCCTCGCCGGGCTCGCAGCACGGTATCTGCTGCGTCGTCCCCGCCTGGGCGGAGCCCTCCTGATCCTTGCTCCGGTTATTGACGCCATCCTGCTTGCCTTGGTCGCCGTCGATTTGCTGGGCGGTGGTACAGCCTCATGGCACCACGGACTCGCCGCGATCTACATCGGCGTCTCTGTCGCGTACGGCAAGCGCATGGTGGCCTGGGCCGATGCGCACTTCCAGCACCGGTTCGCGGGCGGACCTGCGCCGGAGCGACTCACCGGAACCCGCTACACCATCAAATGCTGGAGGGATGTGCTCCTTACGGCGTTGGCAGTTGCCATCGCAGCAGCGACCCTGGGAGCGATCATCTTCCTCGTCAACGACCCCGAACGAACCGCAGCCCTCTCGGACTTCTTCCGCATCCTGGGCATCATCTTCGCCATCGACTTCCTCTGGGCCTTGAGCTACACGATCTGGCCCAAGAAAGCCGCCCGCACTATTCCCGCTGCTACCCTGTCGCGCTGAAACCATGCCCCGGAGAATCGATGCAGAGGCACGCAGCGCAGCAATAGCGGAAGCTTCCTTGCGGGTGCTGGAACGTGAGGGTCTTTCGGGCCTTTCCGTGCGCGGGGTGGCAGCGGAAGCGGGCATCGCCGCCGCTTCACTGAGGCGCGCGTTTGCCACGCAACATGCCCTGAGGGAGTTCTGCCTGCAACTCATTGAGGACCGGGTCACCGCCCGAATCGCCGCCCTTGAGCTCACTGGCCGGGCCCTGGTTGATGGCTTGCTCCTGCAGTTGCTTCCTCTCGACAAGGAACGGCGGCTGGAACTCGTGGCGCAGGTGCAGCTTGGTGTCCTATCACTGACGGATAGTGCACTACGTCCTGCCGCGATCAGGCTCAGCGAGGGAGTAGACCGCGTGTGTCACGTTGCCCTCCAGCTCCTGGCCGAAGCGGGACAGTTCAACCCGGGGCGCGACACCGACTATGAAGCCCAGCGCTTGCGCGCGCTCCTGGATGGGATCGCGATGCATGGATTGTGGAGCGGTGAACTCCCGGAGGCGGGTCCGATGCTCCGCGTGCTCTCGCGCCACCTCGACGAGCTCGCCGGTCCCTAGCACCTCAAACAAGACAAGGAAAACTAGCTCAGACATGCAAGGAGCCTGAGGCCACCCATATCCGGGTGGCACCAGGCTCTTTGCGTGTCGCTAAGGGGTTTGGGTGACCTACTCGGCGTCGTGGTCCGTTTCGAGGATCTTTACCAGGCTGTCCAGGGCTGCATCCGCACCTTCACCTTCGGCGCGCAGCACCACGACGTCGCCGTGGGAAGCGCCGAGGCTCATCAGTGACAGGATGCTCGCGGCGTCCATGGCGTCGTCCGCGGGCTCACCCTGGCGTGCGATGGTGACGTCGAGATCCAGGTCTCCGGCTGCTTCGGCGAAAATGGCTGCCGGGCGGGCGTGGAGGCCGACGCGGCTTGCGATGGTGGCTGTACGTTCTGGCATTGGTGCTCCTCTTTGTGAAGGGTGGCTGTGGTGAGGGGTTGCTTTGTGGGAAGTCTAGACCGTGGTGGCTCTAGACGCTGGCAGTAGCAGGAACGGGTTCCGCTTCCACCTGCTTCTTGACTGCAAAGCGCTTGAGGGCGATGACGGCCAGGGCGCTGACCACCATTCCGGCGACGATGGCGATGATGAACATCGGCAGGTTACCGATGGCGAAGAAGACGAAGAAGCCGCCGTGGGGTGCCTGCGAGGTTACTCCAGTGGCCATGCAGAGTGCACCGGTGAGGGCGCCGCCCACCATGCTGGCCGGGATGACACGCAGCGGGTCAGCTGCGGCGAAGGGGATGGCACCTTCCGATATGAAGGAGGCACCCAGCAGCCAGGCTGCCTTGCCGTTTTCGCGTTCGTTGAGGGTAAAGAGCTTCTTGTTCAGGACCGTCGCGAGAGCCATGGCGAGCGGCGGAACCATGCCCGCAGCCATCACAGTGCCCATGATCAACCAGGGTGCCTGGTTGTCGGCGCTGCCGGCGCTCAAACCGGCCACGGCGAAGGCGTAGGCAACCTTGTTCACGGGACCGCCGAGGTCGAAGCACATCATAAGGCCAAGGATGATGCCGAGAACCACTGCGGAAGCACCGCTCATGCCCGTCAGCCAGTTGTTCAGAGCTACGGTCAGGCCAGCGATGGGACCGCCGAGGACCAGGAACATGAGGCCCGAAGCGACGATGGAGGCAAGCAGCGGGATGATGACGACGGGCATCAGGCCACGGAGCCAGCGCGGTACCTGCCACGTCCCGATCAGGTGTGCGACGTAGCCGGCCAGGAGACCGCCTACGATGCCACCGAGGAACCCGGCACCCATGAACCCTGATACGGCACCGGCAACGAAGCCCGGTGCGATACCTGGGCGGTCGGCAATGGCATATGCGATATAGCCAGCCAAGGCTGGGACCAGGAAGCCCATGGATAGGGCTCCGATCTTGAACAAGACTGCACCGAGGTAAATAGCAAGGCCACCTTCAGGCAGGTTGCCGAAGTTGTTCTCCAGCACCACCTTGTCGGCCACCTCGGTGATGTCGTAACCACCCAGCAGGAAGCCCAGGGCAATCAGCAGGCCACCGCCGGCTACGAACGGAATCATGTAGCTCACGCCGGTGAGGAGTGCCCGCTTCAGCTTCTGGCCGATGTGCTCGCCCTTCTCCTCCTCATCGCGCTCAGCCTGATCTTCAGCGCCGGCGTGGGGAACGCGGCGGGCCCGGGGGTCGTCGGCAGCTGCAAGTGCTTCTTGGACCATCTTGGTGGGTTCGTCGATGCCCCGCTTGACTGGTGCGATGATGACCGGCTTGCCGGCGAAACGTTCCTTGCCGCGAACATCCACGTCGACGGCAAAGATCACGGCGTCAGCTGCTGCGATCACGGCCGGGTCAAGCGGCTTGGCGCCAGAGGATCCCTGGGTCTCGACCTGAAGGTCGACGCCCATTTCCTTGGCGGCGGCAACCAGCGAGTCGGCAGCCATGTACGTGTGCGCAATACCTGTGGGGCAAGCGGTCACCGCCACGATGCGCTTGGGTGCGGCAGCCGTCGTCGTGCTTGCGGCAGCGGCGGCAGGGGCAGCGAAACTGTCCGCAGCTGCGGCCGCAGGCTTATCGGCCAGGGCGCCATCCACGAGGTCCACGATGTCCTGCTCTGTGGCAGCCGCACGTAGTGCTGCCGTGAAGTCCTTCTTGATCAGTGATCGGGCCAGCTTGGAGAGCAGCTTCAAGTGCTCCTGGTCCGCGCCGTCCGGGGCTGCGATGAAGAAGATGAGGTCAGCGGGGCCGTCCTTGGCGCCGAAGTCCACTTTGTGGGACAGGCGGGCCATGGCAAGGGCAGGCTCCTGGACAGCGGCAGAGCGGCAGTGCGGAATAGCGATTCCGCCGGGGACGCCGGTTGCAGTCTTTTGCTCGCGGGCGAAGGCGTCGGCGAAGAGGCCTTCAACCTCGGAAGCACGGCCGGTGGCGGCAACTTTGCCAGCCAGGACGCGGATGACGTCGGCAGGGGAGTCGCCCAGGTTTTGGTCGAGGGTGACCAATTGGGGTGTGATCAGCTGGGTCACTGTGAATCCTTCTGGAGGGCCGTGATGGTTACGGCATCGGGGGTTGTCTGGTGGACTGCCGGGACAGTGGAGCCCGGCAGCGAAGCAGCAGCGGCACCATGTGCCACGGCTTGACGAAGGCAGTCCTGCGCAGAGCCACCTTGGGTTGCAGCCAGCAAATAGCCGGCCAATGAAGAGTCCCCGGCGCCCACCGTGCTGACGGCTTTGATGGGCGGATGCGTGGCGAACCATGCTCCGTCCGCCGTCACCAGGACTGCTCCTTTGGACCCGAGTGTTGCGAGAACGGCACCTACACCGCTGGCGACGACGGCGGCTGCAGCTTCAGCGGCTTTGGCCGGATCCGCTTCCAGTTCGTCAGCAGTGGAGACGTTGGTAAAACCGGCGGCGGCGGCAAGCTCTGCGAGCTCTTCCGCGTTCGGCTTGAGGAGGTCGGGCTTTCCTGCGGCATCGCCCACCAAGGCGGCCGCGAGCGGCGCCCCGGAGGAGTCAATGGCGATGCTTGGGGCGGCCGTTCCGTCCGCGTTCGACCGGAGTCGACGAGCGATGGTGGCGTAGAAATCCGCAGGCACTCCTGGTGGGAGTGAACCTGCGAGAACCACCCAGCTGGCGCCACGGGAGCGTTCCAGCAGCAGGCCGATCAGGGCTTCCTGCTGTTCTCCGCTCAGCTCCGGGCCGGGTTCGTTGATCTTGGTGGTGACACCGTCCGGTTCGGTGAGCGTGACGTTGCTGCGCAACGCCTGACCGATGGGCAGCGCCGCGAACGGTACGCCGCCGTCGTGCAGCCCCGAAAGTACGGGATCCGAATCGGCGCCCGGGAGGACTGCCAGGGTGTCCAGGCCGGAGGCAACCAGGGCCCGTGAAACGTTGACACCCTTTCCGCCGGATTCCTGGTGGACGGCCACCGCGCGCTGAACCTCACCGCGGGCCAAGGCTCCGGGAAGCTCCACCGTGCGGTCCAGGCTGGGGTTGGCGGTCAAAGTGATGATCATGCGATCACCACGTCTACGCCGGCATCGGCCAAGGCTGCTGCGAGTTCCGCGGACGGTTCGCTGTCTGTGATCAATGTGTCAACATCCTTCAGGGTGGCGAACTGGACCAGTGTTTCGGCGTCCAGCTTGGAGGAGTCGGCCAGGGCCACCACGCGGCGGGCTGACGTGACGAAAGCGGCTTTCACCGCGGCTTCTTCGGGGTCCGGGGTGCTGAGCCCAAACGTTGCGTGGATGCCGTTGGCACCTACGAAGGCAATGTCCGGCCGAAGTTTGTGAGCTGCCTCAACGGTTGACTGGCCGACGGCGGCCTGCGTCAGTCCGCGGACACGGCCGCCAAGGATCTGGAGTGCTATGCCCTGCGTGGAGGAGAGCTTGCCGGCGATGGGGATGGCGTGCGTGATGACCACGAGCTCATCATTTCCGTTGCTCGGGGGCGTGCGCTGGGCCAGTAGGTCGGCGAGGGTTTCGGTGGTGGAACCCGCGTCCAGGAGGACGCTTCCCGTGGTGAGTTGCGGGATCAGGGCGAGTGCCGCGTTAGCGATGCGGAGTTTTTCCACCTGACGCTGGACGGCGCGCTCCAGGATGCTCTCCTCGCGGGTGCTCAGGAGGTCGGAAGGGACGGCCCCGCCATGAACGCGCCTCAGGTTTCCGGAAACCTCAAGGGCCGCGAGGTCGCGGCGGATTGTCTCAGTGGTGATGCTGAAACGGTCGGCAAGGTCAGTGACGCTCACCCGTCCGCGCTCTGCGACGAGTGCGGAGATCAGTTGCTGGCGTTCTTCGGCGAACACTTACCCTCCATTGCGGTCAAGCTGCTTATCAGTGCAGCCACATCAGTGACTGCTGTCACAACGATGTGGAATTGCTTGACTCTATCTTTGTTTATGTTTGGAAGTCAATAGAAACCAACATAAACGCAGATGTAATGTGGTGGGCGCGGATGGTACAAGACCCCGGACGCGCGAAAAGGGCATGCCGAGCTCCCTGTAGCGCGGCATGCCCTCGTTCGGATCCCGACTGGGGGATATCTACGGGATCCGGTCTGTGGAGTGAACCTGCCTGGTTTCCTTGCCGGCCTGGGCTAGGTCAAAAGGCCAGGGGGTTCTCCCGGTGTTGGCGGCCCCGGCGTCGGTGGCGAGGGCACTGTGGGTCCCGGCGTGGGGTCCGGGACGGGTGGCGGCCCTGGTTCCGGCAGCGGAACGGGCTCAGGAGTGGGTCCTGGCTCGCGGGTGGGATCAGGATGCGATGGGTCCGACGGGAATCCGCTCATGATCAGGCGCTCTGCCGGTGGGTGGAGTGTTGCGGCCGAAGGCTCCCCGGAACGGTAGAGGGATACCTGCTGGAGTCCCACCCCAAGTCCGGGTAGTCGATGGGAAGGTTGTCCGGATCCGGCGGATCGGGAAGGCGGCGCTTGCCGGCTTGCCCCAGCTTTCCACCTGTGGTCGAAGGTTCTTTCCGTTGTGATTCTGCGTGCATGCTATCCCTCCCGGTAGCTCCGGACTTGTTGGTGTAGCTCCTCATGGCTCTGCCTCTCATGTCGTATCCAATGTCAGTCCGGCATTTCCATGCGGAAGCCGCAGTGGCACCCGAGGATGCGTGTATTGATGAGTACCTCGTACATCCGCATCTGCGCTCCCGGAGTCAGCACCAGGGGTGCCTGGACCCTGCGAAGCTCGCAGCTTTTGGTTTTCATGGGTTCACCGCAGTGGAGGTACTGGCCGCCGAATTGCAGAACCCCTTGGGGGACGCCGGGGCGGTTCAGGACCGCGGCCACGCGTCGTACGGAGGCGACATGTTGGTAGGAGTACCTGCAAACATGGCACTCGTACGCCACTTCCACCATGTTGGGCGCGGGCGGATAGTGCGACTGAATGGAGTTCACCAGGAGGTGCTGGTCGGTATCGCAGCGCGAGCACCAAAGCGGTTCATCGGGTGGTTGATGTGCTTCGTCCGGGACTCTGGACGCTGGCTGAGCCGGCATGGGTCTGTACCTCTGCATCAAAAAATGCGGGGTGCCCGTCTGCATGAGCTGGAAAACCTGAGTCCCGTGATGTGGACTACAGGTCGATTGTGCACATAGGTGCACGCCAGATGCAAGGTTTTTGATTCCTTTGCTGATCCGGTGACGAGTTGGGCTTGGGCGACCGTAAAATGAGGCATGGACGAAATAAGCATTGATTTTGCGGCGCCTGATGCTGTCTCTGCGCCCGACGATGTTTCGGTACCCGAGCAGCTGCAGGACCTGGTGATAGACAGTGAAGATGTGGGCGGATTCCTACATGAGCTCGCGGTTTTTTCGGCTTCTGCCGTATCGCAGGCCGTTGGCATGGATGTGCTCTGCGGCATCACTCTCAGCCGGCGACGCCGCACTGCCACGGTAGCTGGAAGCACCCATGAAGCCAGGCTGATCGATGAAGTTCAGCAGGCGTACGGTGATGGTCCTTGCCTGGAGGCCATGCGAAGCCGCAGCACCCAGCATGTTCCCGACACATCAACCGAAGAAAGGTGGTCCGAGTACTGCTCAGTGATTGCCGAGCGGGGACACCTTTCCGCGCTCTGCGTGCCCTTGGAACTGGATGAAGGCGCCACGGCGGCGCTCAACTTCTTCGCGCCGCAGGCCAACGCCTACGACGAAGCAACCATCCGCAATTGCGAACTGTACGCAAGCCAAGCCGAGCGCTCACTGCGGCTGGCTGTACGGATTGGTGTGAAGCAGCAGCACGCTGACGATCTGCAGGAAGCCATGCAGACCCGTACGGTGATTGACCTCGCCAGTGGAATCATCATGGGCCAGAACCGCTGTACGCAGGAAGAAGCGTTCCAAATCCTCAAGAAGGCATCGAGCACCCGGAACCAGAAGCTGCGGGACGTGGCAGAGACTATCGTCAAGAGCGTGGCCAACGAAACTCCCGTGGCGCACTTCGAAGCGTAAAAGCGCGCGCACAAGGGGCAGGCAGCAAACCCATCACTTGTGACGGGTGCCACTAGTGAACTACATTCATACATGGGTTAAGCAGATAGCCCTTGGAGCCTCATGAGTTGTACCATCCCGGATGGTCCAAGAACTGCACCTTTTCAGCCGCGGCCCCTTTCGGCCGGCTCACAGCGTGCCTCCATGCAGGTTCCTTGAAGGAGCAAAAGGAGAATGGCAATGACGCTTGGATCCCCGATTCCCGCCCCGAAGCCTGCAAGCGGACGGGCACCTGCAACTGTCGATACCGGAGCACGCCCTTGGTGCACCGTTTGCAATACTGATTCCTACATTTTTGTAGAGACGGTTGTGGAAGCAACACCGAATCAGTCGGAGATCGTCGAAGTCAGCTACACCTGTAGCGAATGCGATACGTTTTACGCCCACGCAGTCCGCCTGGATGCCTTGGTACCCGCCATCCAGAGTGAATTTCTTTCCACGTCTGCAGCGGGCCTCTGGTTCAGCTGCACCCACTGCGGTGATCCCATGACCTTGGGACGCCCCACGGAACGCGTCATCGAGGCGCCCCGGACCACTGACGATCCGGGCAGTCCCAGCCTCCTTGAGGTGTACCTGCAGACGCAGGTGCTCCACTGCCGTTGTGGTTTCCAAATGGAGGTTCCGCGCCACGTTGGATAACCGCCGTCTCTAAATAACTCGTCGCGGGGAGGGTGGCTATGCGTACGTTTGGCGTCGAAGAGGAACTACTTATTGCCGATCCGGTGGACGGCATGCCCCTGGCATTGGCCGCCGACATCTTGGATGTGACCTCCCCTGAGGGCCCGGAGTCAAACCCTCAAGGGCCTTCGCTGAAGTCGGAGTTCAAACAGGAACAGATTGAGGTCAACTCGCTGCCCTGCCGGACTGCCAAAGAACTCAGGGCCGAGATCCGCGCCGGGCGGGCGTTGGCCGACTCTGCTGCCCTGGCTGTCGGGGCGCGGGTTGCCGCGTTGGCCACCCCGCCGGTCTTCCATGCCACGCCGACGACGGGCAACCAGCGCTACGCTGCCATGGGCGCGGAATTTGGTTTGATTTCCCGCGAGCAACTCACTTGTGGCTTTCACGTCCATGTGTCCATCGAGTCGCCGGAGGAGGGAGTTGCAGTCCTGGACCGGATGCGCCACTGGCTGCCGGTCCTCTTGGCGCTGAGCGCCAATTCCCCGTTCTGGATGGGCGCTGACACGGGGTTCGCCAGTTACCGCACGCAGATCTGGAACAGATGGCCCACGGCGGGCCCCATGGATGTTTTCGGCTCGGCGGACGGCTACCGGGCGGTGCTTTCAGAGTTGCTGGGGACCGGAGTTCCACTGGATGAAGGCATGATCTACTTCGACGCCCGCTTGTCCAGGGGACACCCGACGGTGGAACTTCGGGTTGCCGACGTCTGCCTCTACGCCGAAGACGCCCTCACCATTGCGGTCCTCGCACGTGCGCTTGTGGAAACGTCGGCAAGCGAGTGGCGCAAGGGGGGCCCGCCGTCGAGCACTTTGACGCCGGTAATCCGCATGGCCAACTGGAAGGCCAGCCGTTTCGGTATCAACAACCAATTACTGCACCCGCTGGAGCAGGCGCCATATGCTGCCGCCGATGTGGCCGGTGCCCTACTCCGGCACATCCGACGGGCATTGACTGAATCCGGAGATCTGGCGCTCGCGCGGACAGGGGTGGCGAACATCCTCCGGCGCGGAACCGGCGAGCGGCTGCAGCGGCAAGCTTATGGCCGGCGGCTGCGGCTGTCCGACGTCGTAACTGCGGCAATCACATCCACGCATCAGGACGGCGAGCGGTCGGATGCCAGTCTGATTAGTCTCTGACAACAGAAGAACGACGACGGCGGGACGTCGCCGTGGGTGCCCACGGTAACGTCCCGTCGTGCGTGCTTTCGGGCTGTGAACCCGAGGATGGTTAGCCCTGGTTGATGCGGATCATGTTGCCCGAAGGGTCGCGGAAGGCGCAGTCGCGGGGGCCCCACGGCTGGTCGATGGGTTCCTGGAGTACCTCGGCGCCGGATGCGCGCAGCTTTTCGAAGGTGGCGTCGAGGTCATCCGTGGTGAACACGAGCATGGGCATGACGCCCTTGGTGAGGAGTTCCTGGATGGCGTCGCCGTCGGCCTGTGAGCGGCCTGCGTGCGGCGGGGAAAGGACCAGCTCAAGATCAGGCTGGGCATCGCTGCCGATGGTGACCCAGCGCTGGCCGTCCGAGCCGACGTCGTTCCGAACGTCAAAACCCAGGGCGTCCCGGTAGAACGCGAGCGACTCATCGACATCGTTGACTGTGACGTGTGCGTACTTCAATGAAATGTTCATGAATCACACGCTATTGCAGCTATGACGCGGGCGCTTCTTCAATCCTGCTCAGGTTTTTGTTACCTGTTCGTTCAGGACGGGTGTGCTGTTTGGCGATGCAGTTGGGCATGGCCTTCACGGCGTGGTGCTCCCGGGCCCGGTATTCGCTGGGGTTGATTCCCACAATCTCCGTGAAGCGGGTGCTGAACGAGCCCAGCGAGGTACAGCCGACTTCCATGCAGGCATCTGTCACGCTTGTTCCTGCGCGGAGTAGGGCCATGGCGCGCTCAATGCGCCTGGTCATGAGGTAGTTGTACGGCGATTCGCCGTAGGCGGCTTTGAACTGGCGGGAAAAATGTGCGGGAGACATCAGTGCGCCGGCGGCCATGGTGGGCACGTCCAGCGGACGCGCATACTCGCGATCGATGAAGTCGCGGGCGCGCCGCAGATGGGCCAGGTTGGCCAGTTCCTGCGGAGTCATGGGCACAGTCTACTAGGCTCGTCCCCATGGAATCAGTGGTGTGGTCGAAGCCCGAAAACCAGCGCAAGGGCACGCCGTTGCTGGTGATGATGCACGGGTATGGCACCAGCGAGCAGCGTATGGTTGACCTCTTCCCGCACCTTCCCGGCGAGTTCACCTGCGCGGCAATTCGCGGCCCCAAGAGTATCGGTGACCACTACGGCTGGTTCCTGCTGGACTACTTCCTGACCAACGACTTCGCGGATGTCATCGCGTCCACCAACTCGGTGTTCAACTGGATCAACTCCGTCAAGGACAACCACAGCAGCGTCAGCCTGCTGGGCTATTCGCAGGGCATGGCAATGGCCAGCACGCTCCTACGCCTGCGGCCCAACGCGTTCAAGGCAACGGTCGGGCTGTCCGGGTTCGTCCTGGACAACGATCTCCTGGCCCTCAGCGAGTCCTTTGACGCCCCGCCACCGTTCTTCTGGGGACGGGATAAGGCCGATCCGGTCATCAACGAGGACGCCATTGCCCACACCGAGGAGTGGCTGGACGCCAACGTCGCACTGACGGCGCGGACCTACCCTGGGATGGGACACAGGATCGAGCCGCCCGAATTGGTGGATGTGAGCGCGTTCCTGAAGTACTACGTCTTGGGTTAAGCCCCAAGGATTAGAAGGCATCCAGACCACGGAATCAAGCTTTCGCCGAGATTCGCGTCACAATATCGCATTCGACCACACTCTATTGAATGACAAAATTGTAAGCGCTTACACTTTTGGCTGGTGTCCCGGTTAGGGGCTCACGCGAAGGCGTCAGACGAGGATGGAAAGGGTTGAGGCCGTGTTGCATGGTTAGGACTCACAGAGTGACAATCCAGGACGTAGCCGTTCTCTCCGGGTTGTCCATTTGCACGGTGTCGCGGGCCCTCAGAAACCTCCCCAACGTTTCTGAAAAAGCCCAGCGACAGGTGGCGGAAGCCGCCAGCAAACTTGGCTACAAAGCCTCCGCCGCAGCGTCCAGGCTGGCCGGTGGGAGCACGGGTTCGGTGGCCATCGTGGCCCCGACCGCCACTGCCTGGTTCTTCGCCCAGGCCGTGGAAGCAGCAGAGGAAGTCTTCGGCGATAGTGGCTACGACACAGTCCTGATCAGCCTGCGCAGCAAGGCCACCGTGCGGCAACAGTTCTTTGCGGATCTGGGAAACCTGGCGCAAAGAGTGGATGGGCTGCTGCTGCTCAATATTGACCTCGTCCCCACAGAAGTGGAAGCGTTGGAAGCCTGCGGACTGGCAGTGGCCAGCGTGGGCATGCGAAATGTTCCGTGGGACAATGTAGGTATCGATGACGAACACGCAGCCTGGCAGGCAACCCAACACCTGCTGGGGCTGGGCCATTGGGACTTGGCAGTTCTCTCGAGCAATGAACACTCCGTTGTGACTGAGACTCCACGGTTCCGTGGCTTCAAACGTGCGCTGGATGATCACCACCTCACCGTCCACCCGGACCTTGTGGTGGGAACCGGGCCAAGCATCGACGACGGCAGGCGGGCAATGACTGAACTCATGACCCGCGGCGGGAGGCCCACTGCAGTGTTCGCCCACTGCGACGAGGCCGCGTTCGGTGCACTGATGGCACTGCGTGAACACGGCCTTTCCGTGCCCAAGAACGTATCCGTGATCGGCATAGACGATCACCCCATGAGTTGGTTCCTGGGCCTGAGCACCGTGGCGCAACCCGTTGCCGACCAGGGCGCCTTCACAGCAAACCTGCTGTGTGAACGCCTGCTGAATACTGAAACCCCCCATCAACCCTCCAACCACCTGCTCGATACCAAGCTCATCGAACGCAAGACCACGCGCCACAAGCGCTGAACGGAACAATGCACATGACTGATCTTCGTAATGCCTGGACTGGCGCCTCGGCGCTGTTGTTCGACCTCGACGGCGTGCTGACGCCCACTGCCGTGGTGCATGAGCAGGCGTGGCAGGAGCTTTTCGACGGTTACCTGGCCGCAACGGGCCATCCGCAGGGCTACCAGGAGAGCGACTACTTCGATCACATCGATGGCAAGCCCCGCTTCGACGGCGTCCGTGACTTCCTGACGTCCCGCGGCCTCACACTGCCCGAAGGACCGGTTCATGACCACCCGGACAACGAAACCGTGCAGGGCCTGGGCAACCGCAAGAACGCGATTTTCAACGAGATCGTGAACTCCCGCGGCGTTGAGCCGTATGAGGGCTCGGTCAAGTTCATCAACGCCGCAGTGGAACTGGGTCTCAAGATGGCTGTGGTGTCCTCCTCGCGCAACGCGCCTGCGGTACTGAAGGCCGCCGGGCTCGACCACCACTTTGAGGTGGTCGTCGACGGTCAGGTTGCTGCCGGCGTCGGACTTCCCGGTAAGCCGGACCCCGCCACCTACGTCTATGGAGCAAGCCTGCTGGGCGTGCCTGTGGAGGAATGCATCGTGGTTGAGGACGCAGTGTCCGGCGTGCAGGCCGGTGCAGGAGCCAACTTTTTCGCCGTGATCGGCGTGGACCGCGGGGCGGGCCGGAAAACCCTGCTCGACGCCGGCGCCACGCTGGTGGTGGACGACCTCAACGATCTTCTCTGACCCTACTTTTTTCGAAGGACTTCAACAGCCCATGGCACTCATCAGCTCCGATCGGCTTCGCTTCCCCTGCGAGCCCTGGAAGCTCGTAGAGAATATCCACGTCCCCGGTGACGAGGGAACGCTGGAAACGCTATTCGCGCTTGGCAACGGCCACCTTGGTATTCGTGGCTCGCATTCGACCGCCGGCGACGGCGAGCTTCCCGGCACGTTCATCAACGGCTTCCATGAGATTTGGGACATCAAGCACGCCGAAAATGCGTATGGCTTTGCCCGGACCGGCCAGCGGATCGTCTACGTGCCGGACGCCAACAACTTCACAGTCTCCATTGATGGCGAAGCCCTGAGCCTTGCCGAATCCACGGTGCTGGACTATCACCGCAGCGTGGACTTTTCCACAGGGGTCTACGAGGAAAGCATCACCTGGGCCTGCCGCTCGGGCGCTACCGTCACGACGGTGGAGCGTCGCGCCGTAGGCTTCGATTCCCGCGGATGTCTTGGCTTGGAACTGTCGCTGACAGCTGACCGCGACGTGTCCGCGGACATTACCTCCGGCGTCGTGAACCGCCAGGACCAGCCTGTGGAGGACCACTCGGTCCACGACCCCCGCCGCTCTGGCCGGCACGCTGGCCGGGTCTTGCTGCCGCTGCACCTCCAGGGCACCGACGGCTCGCTTCGCCTGGCATGGGAAACGTCCGAGTCCCGCCAGCGCGTCGCCATGGCCGTTGACCACTGGATTTCGGCTGAAGGCCAGCCCTTCGAGACCTTGGTGGCGGAGGACGAATCGTCCGTCCGCTACGTTTTGGCCATTCACGACGGCGACACTTTCCGTTTGGAGAAGTCGGTCAGCTACGTGGTTGCCGGCTCCTCTGACGCCGAAGACCGTGGTGAAAGCCTCGCGGCCGAAGCCGAAGTGAACCTGGTGTCCTTCTCCGACATCCTGGCCCAGAGCAAGGCCCACTACGCCGAATACTGGACCACGGCGGACATCTCCATTGGCGGTCAGCCGGAGATGCAGCAGGCGGTGCGCTGGGGTTTGTTCCAGTTGGCACAGGCTACTGCCCGGGCGGGCGTTGCGGGTATCCCTGCCAAGGGTGTGAGCGGTTCCGGTTACGAGGGCCACTACTTCTGGGACCAGGAGGTCTACCTCCTCCCGTACCTGACCTACACCAATCCCTGCGGTGCACGGAAGGTGCTGGAATCGCGGCACGCAATGCTGCCGGACGCGCGTGTCCGAGCCAAGGAGCTCAGTGTGGACGGTGCACTGTTCCCGTGGCGGACCATCAACGGCCTCGAAGCGAGTGCCTACTATGCGGCCGGTACTGCCCAGTTCCACATTGCCGCGGCCATCGCCTTCGCCGCCAACCGATACCAGTGGGCCAGCGGCGATGACACCTTCCGCGGCGAACTCGGCGCAGACCTGCTGATTGAGACAGCACGCATGTGGGCGTCGCTGGGCTTCTTCGGCAAGGACGGAATGTTCCACATCCACGGCGTCACCGGCCCGGATGAGTACACGGCCGTGGTCAACGACAACCTCTACACCAACGTCATGGCGCGCTTCAATCTGCGGGCCGCCGCCGCGCTGGAACACGAGGGGGTCGCCGAAACCGAGCGCATGGTGTGGCGGCAGGCGGCCGAGCGGATGTCGCTCCCGTACGACCCCCACCTGGAAGTCTTCAGCCAGGACAACGACTTCATGACGCTGGAGCCGTGGGACTGGAACACACCCAAGTCCAAGTACCCGCTGCTGCTGAACTTCCACCCCTTGGTGATCTACCGGCACCAGGTCCTCAAGCAGGCTGACACCGTGCTGGCCATGTTCCTGCAGTGGCAGGACTTCACAGCGGAGGAAAAGCAGCGCGCTTTTGACTTCTACGATCCCATCACCACCGGTGACTCCACCCTGTCCGCCTGCGTGCAGGGCATCATGGCGGCTGAAGTTGGGTACGGCGACGTCGCGTTGAAGCACTTTACCGAGGCACTGTTCATCGACCTCGACAACTCCCACGGCAACACCATCGACGGCGTCCACATCGCCTCCACTGGCGGTATCTGGAGCTCCTTGGTGTGCGGTTTCGCGGGCATGCGGGACCAGGGCGAGGTGCTGCGCTTCGATCCTCGCTTACCCTCGGAGTGGGAAGGCCTGTCCTTCCGGCTCAAGGTGCAGGGACGCCTGCTGGCCGTAGACCTCTCGCAGGGGTCCATGGCCCTGACGCTCGTATCCGGTGAGGACTACAGCGACGAGCCGTTGAGGATTGATGTGCGGGGTTACGACGTCACTGTTGGTGCGGTCACCGTCACCGTGCCGCTGGACACCGTACCCGTCCCGCCGCCGTCGATCTTCCCCAGCGTCTTCCCGACGGCGGGCCTTCCGATCATCCGTTAAGCCACCGGTGCCGCGACCCGCCTCAGGATGCCCACGACGTGTGGTCCTCAAACTCAAAGTGGCCGGCCATCTAAGCGGCACCCCGTTCCGGAACGTCCGCGGGCGGCTTTGCCCCTGGCATCGATTGCCGAGCCGCGGCGTTTCGACGCCGTTCCAACTCACAGTTGATGAGGTCCAGCAACGCTTGGGCCGGCTCCGACAAGTGGTGGGTGTCCGGAGAACCCAGCTGGTCGCAGTGGATGAGGACGTGACGGATTCGTTCCAGCTCGCGGGAGGGCACCAAAGGCCAGCGATGGAAGAGTTGCCTGACGGCTATGGCTCCCAAGAGGGCGTCGGGTTTGTTGGCAGCGCGATGGTGGCCATGGTTCTCGGCTGCTCTTCGTCGAGCAACACTGGCCGCGGAGGGTGCGACACCATGGGCCAGGAGAATCTCGGCCTTGAGTGAATTGGGGGCCATTGGGGACCTGCCAAACGTGAAGCGAGGGAAGCCGGCTGCGTGACTTTGAATTCAGCTTACAGAATGTGAGTTATCTCACGCCATTATTAACGTGAGGCGTCCGCCGTCGTAATCCTGAATTCCGGTCCACGGCGCATCCAGTGCCGCAGCGCGAGGCGCCGCCACCCTGGCCGGGGTGGCGGCGCCTCTGCGTTTATCCCAGATGGATGTGGGGAGTGTCCTCGGCGCCGCTGAAGGTCTTGCGGTCGATCCTGATGAGGAGCAACGCAATCGGGGCGATCAGTACCGCCACTCCTGCCGCCCAGAGGAACACCAGTGAGTAGCCCGAGGTCAAGGCGGCCAGTGTCCCGCCGCCGACTGCGGCCGTGGCCGCGGCCGCAATGGTGCTGAAGAGCGCGATGCCCAGCGAGCCGCCGATCTGCTGTGACGCGTTGACCAGTGCGCTCGCGACGCCGGCATCGTCCTTGCTCACTCCGAACAGGGCCAGGTTCTGCATGGGGACGAAGACCATTCCCAGGCCGATGCCCATCAACACCAGCGCAGGCAGCATGTTCACGGTATAAGTGCCCTCGGGTGTGACCTGGGTGAGCCACAGCATGGCAGCGGCCATGAAGACAGGCCCCAAGGCGCTGGGGATTCTCGCACCCAACCTCGGCAGGTTCTTCGCAACGAGGCCCGCCGTGACAATCAGGACCACCGTCATGGGCAGCGATGCGATTCCTGCGGCAAACGGCGCGAAGCCCAAAACGATCTGCAGGTAGAAATTGATGAACAGGATGCCGCCGATCAGCACTGCCCCCGCCAGGAACGACGCCAGGAAGGCTGCCGCGCGGTTGCGTTCCGTAGCGACACGCAGCGGGAGCAGTGGATTCTTGACCTTGCGTTCGACGGCGACGAACAGTACCAGCAGCACCGCACCTGCGGCGATGAAACCCCATGATTCGATAGCGCCCCAGCCATGTTCGGCATTGGCGAAGCCGTAGACCAGGGAGCCCAGCCCTAGTGCGGCAAGAACGACGCCGGGCCAGTCGTATTTGGTGGAGCCACCGGCTTTGCTTTCACTCACCAAAGTCCAAACGCCGATGAGGGCGATGACGGCGATGGGGACGTTCACGAAGAAGCACCAGCGCCAAGAGACGAACTCGGTGAGAAAACCGCCGAGTAAGACTCCGGCCGCCGCGCCCACTCCGCTAATGGAGCCAAAGATGGCGAACGCGGTGCCACGGTCCTTGCCTCCCGGGAAAGCAACCGTCAGAAGCGCCAGCGCCGCCGGCGCGAGTAGGGCTGCGAAGACACCCTGCAGCGCTCGTGCTCCGATCAGTTCCCACGGCTGCTGCGCAAGTCCACCGATCAGGGACGCGATGGCGAAGCCCGCCGAGGCTGTGATGAAAGTCCGCTTCCGCCCCCAGAAGTCCGCGATGCGCCCCCCGAGCAGCAGGAAAGCTCCGAAGACCAGTGCGTAGGCGGTGACCACCCATGCCCGGGTCGAGTCGCTGATGCCCATCTCCATCTGGAGGCGGGGGAGTGCCAGGTTCACGATGGTGCCGTCCAGGACAACCATGAACTGGGCCAAGGCCAGGAAGGGGAGGGCACGCCAGCCGATCCCCTTTTTGTTGTGTTGGCCTTGTTTGCCGCCTTGACCCAAAGAGCCCGGCGTCTCGAGTAGTTGTGATGCCACGCGTCATCCATTCTTGTAAGTAGTAATACTTATGAAAGTATAAGTACTTTTGGGGAGGCGTGTAAGCCGTAGGGGAGTGACTTATGTCCTAGTGATGTTCTGGTTGTGGGGTTTGTGCCAGTTCGGTTTACTGTTCGGGTGCCTGTTCGGGTTCGGCAAGGAACGAAGCCAGTCGCTTCAATGCGGGCAGGCTGGCCGCGATCTGTTCACGCTCTTCGGGAAGCAATCGTTCACTGGCTTTCGTCAGCGCATCAGCCCATGCACCCTCGAGGAGTGACTTGATGCGCATGGATTCGTCCGTGGGGTGGAGGGAGACGTACCGCTTGTCCGCTGCATCCTTGACTCGCGTGACCAGGCCGGCAGCCACCAGCTCGCGCAACTGGGCGCTTACGTTGCTCAGTTGCCTGCCCAGGCGCGCGGCCACCTCAGCAACGGTGACGCCAGGCTGGCTCTCGACGATCCTAAGGATCTCCAGTACGCCGTTGGATATGGGACGGAGGCCTGTTTCGTTGAGCGACTTTCGCCGGATGTCGGACGAGATATCGATCATGCAGACGGCCAACGCCACATGGTCCACTGGCTTTTCTCCCATCCGTCAAGCATAGGTGGGTGCAATAGTGGAGCCACGATCAACCAGCAACAGCTCTGGGACGACGAAGCGGCAAGCCAGTACGACACCCCTGGCGAGGGGATGTTCTCGCCCGATTGCTAGGCTGGACTCATGACCCGTCGCCTTGCCGCCCTGACCGCCGTCCCCTTGTTGCTACTGCTCGTCGGCTGCGGAGCCGTGGAGGAAGCAGCTACAAGCGCAGCCAGCGACGCCGCATCGAAGGTGGCTACGGCCGCCGCCGATGAAGTGACCAAGCAGGTGTGCGCCGTAGTCCAGGACGGCTTGGTCAGCGTTCAGGACAAGCAGTTGCTTGCCGGCTTGGTGTCGGCCGCTGGTGCTGCCGGCGTTCCCGCTGAAATCACGACGCCGTTGAACCAGATCGCTGAAGCCGGAGACGAGGTGCCGGCCGAGTCGGTTCAGGCCCTTAAGGACGCCTGCGCACCTTAATCCCTGAACCCCGCGCTTATCCGTGTGGCTCACCGCTGTGCGGGTCGTGCAGCGAACTAGTGCGGGTTTCGCAGCCGGGCCAGCGCCCGGCGATCGCGGCCGCCAAAGCGAGGCGCCCGTGGCCCTTGATCGCCAAGGCGATGCCCACCACGGCAACCACCACCAAAACGGCTACGGACCAGACCTCGGGACGCAACCCGAAGCCCCCAAATCCTGAGGCTTTCAAAGCAGCAGCAATGTTGGCGCACACGGCCACGCTGGTCCAGCCCAAGTACAAGCCCAGGGTTCCGTCAACAACAACAGCCTCAACCCATGAGCCGGCCGGGCTCTGGCTGTAGCGCAGGAAAGCCAGCACAAGGGTCATCAGCAACGTCAGGATCACCAGGACGCTAAGCAGGAGCCATCCAGCCTGCACGGACAAGATCCACGCAGCATTAAGGATCATGGACACGGCGACGATCCAACCAAGCGACCGCTGCCGCATGCTGGAGCGCTGGGACGGCAGCCATTGCCACACCGTGAAAGCGGCAAGTCCGGTGTAAACCACAGACCAGATGGAGAACGCCGGGGTCGCGGGAGCCAAAAGGGTTGAATCGGCGGCCAAAGCGCCGCCAGCTGCCTGCGCGATAGGCGTCCCGCCGAAGACGCCAACGCCGATCATCGAACCAACGATGCAGACCACCAGGCTCGCGGTGACCGTGATTTGCCGCAAAAGATCTGAGCTTCGGGTAGCCATTTGCTGAGCCTCTTTCCTTGTGGGATGTGCGGTGTCATGCATTCACGAGGTACGTGACCTAGTATCAAAATGCTAGTGAAACGAGCTTTACGCTTATCGAAGGAATGTGGGATGGACTCGGAAGGCCACGCAAAGGGCTATTGGTACGGGAAAGACCCGGGCCAGAAGGCCATTGCCATTGATGTCCTGAACGCCTTGCGGGATTACCGCGCCTCCGAGCAAGCGATGCGTCGCAGGACCCGCTCGTCCATGGGAATGGGAGAGAAGGATCTTTTGGCCCTGCGTTATCTCTTCGAAGCCGAGGCCGCGGGCAAAGTGATGAAGCCGAAGGACTTGGGCGACAAGCTCGGCATAACGTCGGCGTCCATGACCACGCTGATTGACCGTTTGGTGGAGTCCGGCCATATTCGGCGCGAACCCCATCCAACTGATCGTCGGGCATTGATCCTGAAGGCCACTCCGGGGTCCGACCAGGAAGTGCGGCACACTTTGGGTGGAATGCACCGCCGGATGCTGGACGCAGCGTGCGCCTTGAGCCCTGACGAGTCGCAGGTGGTGGTGAACTTCCTGCAGCATATGCGTGAAGCCTTGGACACGATCGACGACGAACCTGAGGCGCCCGGACAAACGCCGCCTTCATGACGTGAGGCTCCACTGCAGGATAAAAATGAGCGTTACCAGGAATCCTGAACCGTAGTTGAGCCAGATGAACCGCCGCCATGCCACATTGGTGCGTGCCGCCGTCGTATCCGTGACGGTCCAGTACGGGGCGCAGTTGAGGATGTACGGCGCGGCAATGATCGCCGCGAGCGGCCCCGGCCACGGCGTGGCCAGCATGGCCAGTCCAGCAACAAGCCAGAGTCCGACGGCGAGCCTCACCGTCCGGCGGGCACCGATGACGGTTGCTATGGAGCCAATGCCGGCCTGCCGGTCGGGTTCAATGTCCTGAACCGCGCCGAAGGCGTGTGCGGCCATTCCCCACAGGAAAAACGCGCCCAGTAAGATCAGCAGCCCAGGCGTCACATCAGCGCCGGCCAATGCCAACCCGACGACGGCGGGACTGACGAAGTGCGTGCTCGACGTCAGCGAGTCCAAGACGGGGCGTTCCTTGAAGCGAAGTCCGGCGACCGAGTAAGCCACCACGGCGAATGCGCTTACGGCCAGGCTGACCCACGCGGCAGGCCCACCAGCGAACGCCAGTACCAGCAGCAACGGAATGTTGGTGATCGCCGCGAGCCACAGCATGGGCCGGTGAAGGTGCGGCTGGAGGAGCGCGCCTTCGATGCCGCCCTTGCGCGGGTTCTTGAGGTCCGACTCATAATCAAACACATCATTGATGCCGTACATGGCCAGGTTGTAAGGGACCAGGAAGTAAAACGTGCCAACGATCAGAATCCAGTCGATCTCGTGGGTGGTCAAGAGCATGGCGGCGGCAAACGGGTAGGCAGTGTTGATCCAACTGACCGGTCGTGACGCCAGCAGGGCTTGGGGGACGAAGCCTTTGAGGTTGGATGAACCGGAACTGGAACCCTTACGTTTGCGCGTCAGCCACATCCACAAGCCAGGGAGCGCCACGACACCCGCCAGCGGATAAGCGAAATCCTCAATGGGCGCCAAGCCAATCTTGAGGCCGAGGATGTGCGAAGAGTCGTAGTGGAAGAGCTCCATTCCGATCATGACGGAGTCGAATACGGCCGTGAGGACGGCCAGGGCCGCGAACGCGAGTCCTACGGCTTTCCAGTGCTTGCCAGCCTCGCCGGGCCGGACGCCCTGACGAGCGAAGATCACGCCGGCAACGGCTGCCGCGGCGATGAAGGCGAGCGCGAGCCACAGGTACGTCATACGGTCTCCCGCTCTTTCTCATGGCGAGTGACCGGTACGCGGTCAAGCAGTCGCCGCGCGCCTGTGTACAGGACCATCGTGCACAGCACCAGGAAAATCAGGAACACGGGTTCTTCAATGGGCAGCTCCGGCGCGAGCAGCAACCCCGTGGCGATGGTGCCTTCCCCGCGCAGGAAGATCCCCAGTCCGATTCCGGCCAGGTCCCACGCAAGAAGGAACAAGAGCCCGACGGCGGTCACGATTGCCGCTGCTTTTGCGTCCCGCCAGAAGAACAGTCGGAAACGGTGGTCGAGCAGCAGCATGCAGGTGATACCCAGCAGCAATGAGACCAAGTAGAGAACACCCATTAGCCAATCCTGCTAGCTACAGGCCTCACAGTGGTAGGGCCGGCGCTGTGATCGCCGCGGATTCGCTTCAACACCAGCTCGGCGCTGATGAGGCACATGGGCACACCGACACCCGGTGCAGTGGTGGCGCCCGCGTAGTAGAGGCCGCGAACACGTTTGGACGAGTTCTGGGCCCGGAACATCGCGCTTTGCCGGAGGGTGTGTGCGGGGCCAAGCATGCCGCCCCGCCAAGAGTTGTAGTCTCGTGCGAAGTCGGCCGGTCCGATGGTGTGCCGGACCACCACGCGTTCGCGGAGATCCGGAATGTTGGCCCACTGGGCGATCTGGTCGATTGCGGCGTCGGCAGTCCGCTCGATCAGCACATCGCCGCTGCCATCAGGTCCACCCGCTCCCAGGGATGGGTCGGCGGGGATGGGAACCAGGACAAAAAGGTTCTCGTGGTCCGGTGGTGCGACACTGGCGTCGGTAGCACTGGGCTTGCAGACGTAAATGGACGCGGGATCCGGAATGCCCGGTTCTTCACCGAAGATTGAGGCGAAGTTTGCCTCCCAATCCCGGGTGAAGAACAAGGAATGGTGGGGAAGGTCCGGCAGCGCACCCTTCACACCCAACATCACCAGCACTGCTCCGGGCCCACTGGTGCGGCTCTGCCAGTACTTTTTGTTGTAGCTCCGGTCCCTGACGCCCAGGAGCTGGGTTTCGGTGTGGTGCAGGTCGGCGCCGGAGACCACTTGGTCGGCAACGCTGTAGTGCTCTGCCCCGGAGTTGTCGCGCCACTTAACGCCGGTGACTTCCCGGCTGTCCTTGCCGGTGAGGCCAGCGGGAAGGTTCAGGCCGTCAAAGCGCCCCAGTTTCTTGGTGTGCGTGGCTTCGCGGGTGGTGATCTTGAGGGCTTCCGCGCCCGTGTGAATCCTGACCCCTGCGTCGAGCGCCAATGCTTCGAGGCGCTCAACGAGGGCCCAAAAGCCGCCCATCGGGTACTGCACGCCGTCCCCCAGGTCCAAAGCACTCATCAGGTGGTACATGGCCGGCGCATCGGTGGGGTTGGTGCCCAGGAAGACTGCCGGGTAGCCTAGAACCTGGCGGAGCACTGGATGCTGGAATCGCTGGGCCACGTATTTATCGAGTGGCGTCAGGAGCAGCTGCGCTAGCTTGGGAAGGCTCCGCACAACCTGTGGTTGAAGCAGCGCCTGGAGTTTGGTGAAAGGGTTGTAGAGGAAGAACCTTTCGGCCATTTCAGTGGTGTGCCGCGCGGAAGCGAGGTAGGACTTGAGCTGCTTGGAGCTGCCGGGCTCAACTCGCTCGAAGGTTTCCAAAACCTGGTCGCTGCCAAACGGGACGGTGAGCGGGTCGGGCCGCACGCCGTCGTGGTTTGGTTCGCTGAAGATGCGGTACGCAGGGCTGAGCGTCCTGAGGTCCAACTGTTCGGCGGTGCTGGTGCCGAGCAGATTGAAGAAGTGGTCGAAAACGCCGGGCATCAGGTACCAGGAAGGGCCGGTATCCCAGCGGAAGCCGTCCCTCTCGAGGCTGCCGGCACGGCCGCCCACCTGGTCGCGCCGTTCGAGGAGCTGGACCTCGTGTCCTTCGTGGGCGAGGAGTGCGGCGGTGGCAAGCCCAGCGATGCCACCGCCGATCACTACTGTCCGGGTCATCGGTGCAACTCCATCCAGGTTGAGGCGACGGCGCGGGCGGCAAGCCCGGCTTTCACGGGATCCGGTACACGGACCCGGGAGCGGTAGAGTTCGTCCACGGTGGTCTGTTCGATCCTGTCCGTGAGCGCTTGGAACAGGGCCAGCGCGCTCCGGACAGCAGCCCTGGCGTCGCGCGGAAGCATCGGAATGACGGCGTTGGCGTCGGCAAGCTGCGCCCGAATGGTGCTGACCCAGCCCATGCGGTCGCGGTCCTCAAGATGGTCAGCGGTGCCAAGGTAGCTGCGCCCCAGCCGGGTGGTGTCGTCCGCAAGATCCCGGAGGAAGTTGATGTTCTGGAAAGCAGCGCCCAACCTGCTGGCGCCGTGCTCCAAAGCTGCAGCGTCGCCGTCGTCGACCTTCTCGTCCCGCATGAAGACGCGCAGGCACATCAGCCCCACCACCTCCGCGGAACCGTGGACGTAGCCGTCATGGGCATCGGCGTCGAAACGAAGGGGCGTCGGCTGTTCAGTGGCCGAGGCAGAAGTGCGCTCAAGTAAGTCGGTGCGCTCGCCGAGGTCCATCCGCATGGAGTCAAAGAACGGATCGACGAGCGAGTCATCGATCCCCGCCGCGCGGGCCGTCTGGGCGAATGCGTGGATGATGAGGTCGCTGCTGTAGCCGAGTTTGACGGCCCGGTGTGTCTCATCAATGAAGTGCGTCAGGGCGTCGCACTGCTCCTGGTAGCTCAGGCCGGCTTCCGCCGTGACGCCGTCCACGAGTTCGTCGGCCACCCGTACCAAGGCGTAGATGTTGCGGACGTGCTGGCGGTGCCTGGACCCCAGCAGCCTGCATGCCAACCCGAACGAAGTGGAGTATGCGGAGATGACCTGGTTGGCGGCGCGCTCGGCCGTCCGGGTGAAATGCGTCAACGAGGTATCGGTGGCGACCGTCATGATTGCCGTCCTTCCAGCTGTCCCGCGAGGTCAAGCAGGACGTTGCGTACGCTTGCCGGGATGGTGGTGGTCAGCTGACTGTTGAATGCATGCATTTGTTCCTCGATAAGGCCTTGGACGAATGCCTCGGCTCCGCAATCGCTGAGATGCCGGCGGACGTGCTCACCGTCGCCGACACTGAGCTCAGGCATGCCGAAGAAGGGCTCGATGTCCGGCCAAGCGTGCGTTGTCCGTGCGTGGGCGATGATGGCCGTCTCCTTGCCCTCGCGGAGGTCCGAAAAGGGATCCTTGCCGTGGCGGCGAGGATCCCCGAACGTGGACAGGAGGTCGTCCTGGAGTTGGAAAGCCAGCCCAAGATGCCTGCCGGCGGTTGCGAGCGAATTCTCGACGGCGAAGTCGGCGCCGGCCAGCGTGGCGGCGGCACGGAGCGGGAGCTCGAAGGTGTACGTGGCGGTTTTGTAGCCGCACATCACCAAGATGGTCTGGAGGTCCGGGGCTATGACGCCGTCACCAAGGCCCACATCCAGTTGTTCGCCGGCCACTGTCTCGTTGATGGTGTGTTCCAGGAGGTCGAGGAGCCGCAGGCGAAGCTCGTGGGGAAGATCCGCCCGGGCGAAGGACTGGTGCGTAGCCGCGAGGAGCATGTCGCCCATGAGTATTCCGCCGGTTTGGGCCCAGTGGAGGCTGCTGCCGGCGCGGGTTCCACGAACGCCGTCAGCGCTATTAACGCCCTCCGCGCCGTTAGCGCCGTCCGCGCCGTCCGTGCGGGCGGTTGCGGAGGCTTCCGCGAGGAGGGAGCCGATTAGGTTGGGGTGCCCGCGTCGGACGAGGTCGCCGTCGATCACGTCATCGTGCAGCAGGAAGGCGTAATGCAGGAGTTCAATGGCGGCGGCGATGCTGATGGCGGTCTCGCGCTGACGTGAGTCTGCGGCGTCGTACTGTTGGTGCCGCTGGCAGAGGGCGTCGTACGTTTCCATGAGTAACAAGGGCCGGACGAACTTACCGCCCAAGACGTTCTGGCCCGCGAGCGCCCATAGCCTGGCGAAGTCCGGGCCATAGGCGGTCGCTGCGCTGGCCCTTTTGCCGATGAGTCCGCTCAACTCGTTCTCGATCGCAGTGCAAAGATCGGTGCGGCCGCGTACGGCGCTTGAGGTGATGGTCATGCTTCGGCTCCAGCTTGGAGTGGCAATGCGTTCGCTTGGAGGAGTTCCGGGAATTGAAGCCCGAGCCACGGGCTGAAAGCGGACGGTGTGTGTTCCAAAGCATCGGCCAGCAGTGCGGGTGAGATCCAGGCCCAGTCCGCTACCTCGGCGGGATTCGGCTTCAACACCCCGGTGATGCGGGCCAGGTACACGGGGCAAATTTCGTTTTCCACTATGCCCGTTGGATCTACTGCCCTGTATCGGAAGTGGGGGAGGACCAGTTCAATTCTGTTGGCGTCCACTCCGAGTTCGAACTGCGCGCGTCTAAGGACCGCATCCTCGAACTCTTCACCGGGGCCAGGGTGGCCGCAGAAGCTGTTGGTCCAAACACCGGGCCACGTTTTCTTCTCGGGTGAACGGCGGGTCAGGAGAACTTCCCCGGCGTCGTTGAGCAGGTAGCAGGAAAAGGCGAGGTGGAGGGGCGTATCCAGTGTGTGAACTCCTGCCTTGGGAGCCTCGCCTATGGGCGCCCCGGCGTCGTCAAGGAGGACCACCATCTCTGTCGCGTTCATGTTGCGCCTTCCTCCACACCCTGTTTCTGCCCGAAACCTGAATATTGCTAGACAAGCTAGAAGAAAGGCTACCATGTAGGAAGTTAGGTGTAACATACCAAACATGTCCAGTCCTGAAGAGATACCTGAAGAAGCCGGGACCCCGGTTTCAGCTGGCATCTATGATTTGGACGCCAACGATCCTCATCAGGAATTGGTGGATCGCTCCGACCTCTCCGACGCGGATGTCCAGCAAATCAGTGACGTCATGGCAGCGCTGGGAAGGTTGCGCGAAGCCGAACAACGCCTCTCCGACGCCTCGCTCCGGTACATGAAACTCAACCAGTCCGACATGCGTGCGCTGCACTACCTGATTGTCTGCGCCAACCATGGCGTGATAGCCACACCAGGCGCAATAGCCTCCCGGCTCAATATCTCGACGGCGTCAACCACCAAGTTGCTCGACCGGTTGGAACGCGCCGGCCACGTCACGCGACGCGCGCACCCCTCCGACCGCCGCGCCCTCGCCATCGCCATCACACCCGAAACGCACGAGGCCGCCATGAGGACCGTTGGGCGGCAGCAGGCCAAACGGTTCCTCGCTGCGGCCAGGCTGAGCCCTCCTGAACGGGATTCGGTGATTCGATTCCTTGATGACATGGCGCAGGAGATCGAAGTTTCACATGAAGCGTGGGCAGGTTCGGGGACGTAGGCTTGCCGCCGATTCAGAGAGCCGGACTAGTAAAGGAAGATCGGCAGCCAGTCCCGGTTGTGTGCATGCACCAGCGCGAGGAACAGCACGAAGTCGAACAGCAGGTGCACGGACACCACGTACGTGAATGACTTGGTGAGCTTGAAGGTGTAGCCCTGCAGCAATGCGAACGGGAACGTTAGGAGCGGACCCCACGACTGGTAGCCGATCTCCCACAGGAATGACGAGAACACCACAGCTTGCAGGAGGTTGGCCAGCCAGTCCGGAAAATGCTGCCGCAGCAGGGTGAAGGTGGTGCAAATGAAGAACAATTCATCCCAGATACCCACGGCGTTGACGCCAAGGAAGAGCCGCCAGAAGATATCGGGATCTGAAGCGTCCGGCCAGTTTTGGTAAACACCTGTCCGGATCAGGTACACCGGCAGGATGAAGTAACCGAGCGCCACCACGCCTATCAGGTACAGTTTCGCTGCCAAGGGCCACTTGCGGCCGGTGTTCACGGGAAATTTGATGATGTCCTCGCGGTAGGCGAACCGGGACACCAGCCATGGCACCAGCACAGCCAATGCCAGGGCGCCGCCCATGAGGGCCATGTGCTCTGTGCTGAGGTCGGCGTTGAGCGGTACCAAGCTGAAGATGGTCATGCCCGCCGCGATCAATGCGAGGTGTCGCATCAATCGGTGGTCGATGAAAGCCGCGGTGGCCACGCTCGCCAGTAGCAGGCCATAGCCGAGCAGCTCGTTGCCCATCGCAAAGAGCGGCACGCCGGAGAAGGAAAGCAACGCCGCCGGCAGCAGCTTCCAACTGAGTGCGGTGCGGGGTGATTCCGTTGAAATGGATGTCACCCCTCCAGCATGTCAGGGCTTGCCGCCCAAGGACACGTTTTCCCTTGTCAGGAGTCATTGCGGTGTCTCGGATGCTCTGATTCCTCTGTAAGATTCGTGACAAGGCCCACACGTTTTCGTGGAGGTCATGTCATGGCTGGCTTTGCCAGTGGGGGGACACACAAAGGAATAATTAATGGCTCAAGACGCGGGCTCTTTTAAACCGGAAAGCGGCAGCTCACCGAAGGATGGCGCTGCGGCGGCCGATGACGCTGTTGTGGCGCCGGCCAGCGAAGACATGACCATGCGCGAACAAGTGCTGGATATCATTGAATCCATCCTTGCCGACAGTGATGCCCGGAGCGAAGGAGCAAGGAAAAACCTTCGCGCGTTGATTGAGGCACGCCCCGACGACCCGGAGCGCGCGTTGCTGGAGCACTTGCTCGAAACCCGCAAGCCGCCGGGTTCTGCGGCCAAGGTCCCGGTTCAGCGTGAAGTTGCCAGCCTGCACTTGGAGTCCTCGGACACAGCCCGGACAGTATCTGTCCCTGTTAGCCATGAGGTCCGCGAAGGCATCCAGTCGATCCTGGCGGACAAACTCCTGCTGACAGCTTTCCAGCCCGTCCATGCACTGCCTGGAGGCGAGGTGGTGGGCGTAGAGGCGCTGACCAGGTTCGTTGGTGAGGACGGGGCCGGAGCCGATGTGTGGTTCAACGAGGCCGCAGCAGCCGGATTGGGCACGGAACTCGAAATTGCCGCACTGCACTGCGCCCTGACAGCAGCGCACGACGTCCCGGACAACATGTCCGTGGCGCTGAACCTCACCCCCACAACGTCAAATGACCCCCGAGTGCGGAATCTTCTTGCTGCAGCAGCACTGGCTCCGGACAGGATCATTGTTGAACTGACGGGCAGCCTGGAATCCGTGGAAGGGCAAACCGGCGACGACGGCCTGGGGCCACTGCGAACCCTGGGCCTGCGGCTCGCCATCAGTGCGTCCGGTGCAGCTTTGGTTTCCATGGAACGGATTGAACAGCTGCGCCCCGACATCATCAAGCTGGACCGCCATTTGATTGAGGGAATAGAAAGCAGCGACGGTCAGAAAATCCGGGCCAGGGCCATCGTGGAACTTGCCCGGGAGATCGGCGCGGACATCATTGCAGAAGGCATCGAAACTGCAGCCGAGCTTGATGAAGTCACCGCGCTGAAGGTCACAGCAGCGCAAGGTTACCTCCTGGGTCGCCCCTCTGTTCACCCGTTGGATTGGTCCGCATGGAGCATACGCGCGCAGACGGAAGCCCAGCCCGCAGGGTAAGCAACTGCCGGGCGTTTGGGTGTCTCGCGTAAAGTAGCATGCGGGGGTTTTTCGGTCCCAAGAAAATTGGGGATTGCTGAGGCAAGGACCCACCTAGCCAGGAAGTTCTTCGTTGATGGACAGTTTTTTCAGTAAGCTCGCGGAAATCCGCGGTAAAACAATCCCAGCGAGGTTGGCGGCACGCATGAACTCCCCGCGGGGCCTGCTGTGGGGCTTCGTAGTGATTCACCTGGTGTTCCTGGTCTTCGGGGCCGTGCTCTCGTTGCGCGGCGAAGCCTTCAGCGACACCTTTATCTACCGTGAATGGGCGCTGGCCGGATTCGACGAAGCAAACCTCACCGGGGGACCCAGCCCGTGGGTCTATCCCATCCTGGCGCTGATTCCCATGGGCCTGGCAGCTGTAGCCGGTCCTGGCCCCTTCTTCTTCCTTTGGGTCCTGCTCACCACACTGCTGAACGGCTGGGCGGTGCTCAAACTCACTGACCGCGGCCGCCGGCAGGAAGCAATCCCGGCTGCCTGGTGGTGGCTGGTATTCGTCTTCCTCATGGGCTGGTTGGGTTTCGCCCGCGTTGACGGGTTAACTGCCCCCATAGTCCTCGTGGCCCTTGTTTACGGTGTCACCCGGCCCTTCGTCGCGTCGGTCCTCCTGAGCATCGCCACCTGGGTGAAGGTGTGGCCCGCCGCCGTGATGCTGGCCTTGTTCGCAGTGGTCAGGAAGCGCCTGCACGTTGTGGCGGCAGGAATTGCGACGACGGCGGTTGTGGTTGGGCTGGCAGCGGCAGTTGGTGCCGTTCCCAAGCTGCTGAACTTCCTGACACAACAGGGAGATCGCGGCATGCAGCTCGAAGCGACCTTCACCACCCCATGGCTGTGGTTGTCGGTCCTCGGCGTCGGGGATTCCCGCATGTATATGAACACTGACATCAACTCCATGCAGGTGGACGGACCCGGCACTGCGTTCATGTCCGTGCTGATGCAGCCCCTCCTCCTGCTGGCAGCGGCCGCCGTCGCGGGTTTGACCTTCTGGGCCCTGCACCAAGGCAAGCTCAACGGCGGAGTGGACCGGACAGAACTCCTGCTTTCAGGAGCCCTCACACTGGTGACCGCGTTCATCGTTTTCAACAAGGTGGGTTCACCGCAGTTCATGGTGTGGCTTGCACCGGCTGTAGCTGTAGGGCTGGCGCACAACTGGAAAGAGTGGCGCGTTCCGGCCACCATGCTAATAGTGATCGCCGTTGCCACCTACTTCATCTACCCGCTCTTCTACGATGCTTTGAGTCACAACAATCCTTGGATGGCCCTGGTCCTGAGCATCCGCAACGTCCTGCTGGTGGTCCTCTTCTTCTGGTCGGCGCGTCGCCTGTATTCACTGGGCCGTAAGCCCTCCGTGGTCAGTGCACCAGCGGGCAAGGAGCACTAAGATTTCCGCGACGTTCTTCGACCAGCTGGTCCGTATCCGCAGCCGTGTCCTTCCTCCCGCAGTTGTAGCGTGGTTCGCCCGCCCCTCCAGCGTGTGGTGGGGATTCGCCGTGGTGCATTTCTACTTCCTGTGCTGGATGGCTTCTTTCTTCCTCAGCGGCAACACCTTCAGCGACACTGAGCAATACCGCCAGTGGGCGATGGATGGCTACAACCCGGAGAACCTCAACGGGAAGATCAGCCCCTGGGTCTATCCAGTGCTGGCCCAGATTCCCATTTTCCTGGCGGGGATTGCCGGTCCGGACCTCTACTTGCTGATGTGGACCCTGCTGATCACGGCCCTCAACGCGTTGGGTCTCTGGTACCTGACGCGTGGCCCACGGCGGGTCACCGGGATCGCGCCCGCATGGTGGTGGCTGTTCTTCACAATGTTCATGGGATACCTCAGCTTTGCCCGCGTTGAAGGCATCACCACCTCAATTGTTTTGATTGCCTTGATTTGCGCTGCCCAAAGGCCGGTTGTTGCCTCCGTCCTGTTGAGCATCGCAACGTGGATCAAAGTGTGGCCTGCAGCGGTGCTGGTACCCATCATCATCGCTTCCCGCAACCGGCTGCAGATGATCGCTGCCGGGGTAGGCGTCACCGCCGTCGTCGGTTTAGGAACCTACCTCGCTGGTGGCTTCAGCCACATCCTGGACTTCCTGATCAACCAGGGCGAGCGCGGCATGCAGCTGGAAGCCACTTTCTCCACGCCCTGGGTGTGGCTGAGCGTCTTCAACATCGCCGGATCCAAAATGGCCGACAATACAGCCATCAACTCCACAGAGGTCTACGGGCCCGGTGCCGAGGTTGCGGCGTTCCTGATGCAGCCGCTGCTGATAGTTGCCGCGATTGCGGCCGCCATCCTCCTGATCCGTGCACTCAATCGTGGAGCGGAGCGCGAGGAACTGTTCCTCGAGGGTGCCTTAATGATGACCACGGCGTTTATCGTGTTCAACAAGGTGGGCTCGCCGCAGTTCATCATCTGGCTGGCCCCTGTGATCATTGCCGGCCTGACGCACGACTGGAACCGTTGGAAGGTGCCAGCCGCCTTGTTGATGGGGATTGCCATGACCACGTTCGTGATTTATCCGCTGTTTTACACCCCGCTCATCCACGCCCACCCGATCATGGCAGCTGTGCTCACCACCCGGAATGTCTTGCTGGTGGTACTGCTCTGGTGGTCGGTGCAGCGGACCATTGAATTGGGACGCCGCGTGAACCGGGATGGCGCTCCGGTGGTCCCGAAAGCGCTTTAGGGTCCAGGCCAGCGCTTTAGGTCCTCAACCAGCGCTTTAGCGGATAGTCGGAGGGCGGTGGAGCAGGCGACGGTCAGTCTGCCCCACCCAGCGCGACAGTTTGCCTTGGACCAGAAGCCTGCGGGTATGGATGTCCAGGAACACCAGGTAGAACGCGAACAGAAGCGCGATGGCGAAGGCCAACGAGGACAGGTCCACGGAGACCTCCACGAAGGACCAGACTGACAACTGGTCCTGCGCGCCGAACACCACAAAGAATGTCACGCCGACGTAGAGGCACCGCATCTGCCAGTCGTCCCTGATCCCCGTCACGGCCAGGAAGGGGACGAACCAGAGAATGTACCAAGGCTGAATGATGGGGGAGAGCAGCACGATAGCTGCGAAGGCGAGGGCCATGCGCCGCACCACGCGGGAGTGGTCTCCGCGGAACATCAGGACGAGGACCAGGGCCACCGCGCCCCACTTCATGGCCGCTCGAAGGACGTCCGCCATTGCATTGCCAGGCAGGCCCAAGGCGTTGCCGAGGAACTCGATTTGCTGGCCGAGGAATCCCGACGGCGAGTAGCCGGTGAACCCGGGAGTGGGGTCCGTGATGGCCCAGGCCCAGCCCAGGCCCAAGCCGTATGGGATGCCGCTTATCACCAGGATGGCGAAACTGATGCTCGCGGTCGCGGCCCAGATTCCAAACTTGCGCGGCCAGGACGCGCCGGCACCGGCCCACATCAGTCCGATGAAGGGTAGCAACAAAACGGTGGCCGGTTTGATCCCGATGGAAAGTGTGACCAACAGGATCCCCAGTAACGGCCGCTTGGTGGCTGCGAAGTAGGTTCCCGCTACCGCGAAGCCCACCATGATGGCGTCGTTGTGGGCGCTGGCGACGAAGCTGATGAGGAAGAGTGGATTAGCCACCGCAATCCAGAGCGCCCGGGCACCATTGATCCCGTGAAGCTCCGCGAGTTTGGGGACGTACACAACGCACAACAGCACTCCGCCGGCGGCCAGGAGCCGGAACAGCAGGACTGAGACGTCCGGCTGGGCGCCCGTAATGGCCACCACGGCGTGGGCCATCCACAAGAAGTAGGGCCCGTACGGAGTCCGGGCTTCCGCCCAGGCCGGGTCCGCACCCAAGGCGAACCAGTTGTTCAAAGCCGAGATGCCGACGTCGTAAGGGTCTTGGCCCTCCATCATCAGGCGGCCCTGGCCTATATACGCGTAGACGTCACGCGAATAAACGGGCACGGCGAACAGCAACGGAAGGGACCATGCTCCGATCGCTGCAACGATCGGTTTGAGGGAGTTCCCCTCCCAGCTGCCCATCCGTTGGCCCAACCTTAGCCAGGACCGAACCAGTACCATGGCGCCTACGGTCAAGAGGACGGCGGAGATCGTTACTCCCCAGCCCTCAGTGCGCAGGGCAATGACTATGGGGTGGCGGATCATCGGGGATCCGTTGGCGATCCATCCGATGCCAATGGACCCTGCAAACATGAACAGCGAACCGAGGAACCCCTGCAAAATGGCCGGGTACGCTACGGGCTTTGTTGCAGGAGCTGCTGGCTTTGGGGCCTTCGTCGTAGTGGAGGAAGGCTGGTTGGTGGCTGCTGAAGTGCCGGGATGCGGACTGGGGGTACTACCTGTCGTCATGACTGGTCGGTTCCCCCACTCACGGTATGGCGCTCCTAAGAAATACAACGCGGATTGATGCCGAAGAGCTTGTACTTGCGGCAAGTGAAATTTTAGCGTTCATCCAGCCAACACCACTACAGGCGCGGCAAAGGGTGACGGACTCCATAGCTGCAACACGGAGTAGTCGAGCATTTCATGCCTGGTCTCAGTCGATACGCGGGTCCAGCCCTACGTATGCCCCGGGAGGCATGCTTGCCCCAAAGACAGGGCCTGGCTCGGGTCGCTTCGGGTGCCGTCCGTCGTCGGCGTTTCGTTGCGTCAGGCGCCGCACCACCCACGGGAAGAGGTGTTCCCGAGCCCAGATGATGTCGCCCGCCCGCGCCTCACGCCAGCTCCGCTCGGGTAGGGGCTTGGGTGCCAAAGGTTCCAGGGTATGCGGAACATTGAGGGTGTCGAGCACCATGGTGGCAATGGTGTGCTGGCCCAGCGGAGAAAAATGCAGCCGGTCCGCATCCCACATCCGCGGATCCGTCAGCTGGCGCAGTGCCCAGAGGTCCGCGATGAGGGCATCATGCCGGGCCGCAATGACCCGGATGTTCTCGTTATAGATCGCCACCTTCCCGCGGGCCAAGCCCAGCACCGGGGTCGCACCCCAGTCGGGGCCGGTAAAGAGCACGATCGTGGCGCCGGTCGAGGCCAGTCTTTCCACGCCCGCGTCCAGTTTAAGGGCAAGTTTGTCCGGATCGCTCCTGTGGAACAGCAAGTCATTGCCGCCTGCGTTAAGAGTGATCAGATCTGGTTGGAGCTCGATGGCCGGACCCACCTGCTCTTCGAGAATCTCGTGAAGCAGCCTCCCGCTGATGGCCAGGTTCGCATAGGCGAAATTTTCGTGACCGGTGGCCAATTCTTCCGCGACCCGGTCCGCCCAGCCGCGGAGGCCGCCGGGGCTCCGGGGTTCAGGATCGCCCAAACCTTCGGTAAATGAGTCGCCCAAAGCCACATAACGGCACCACGGGTGCAGGCCAGCCCCGAAGCTACCGGAACCACCCTGCGCAAAACCGTTGGCGCCGGGAGCGTTCATGCCTCCATAGTGCGCCGAATTGTGGATTTTTTGTACAGCTATTGCCCTGTGGAGGCCACATCGTTCTGCCAAAGTGAATGATGCGTGGAATAGCTCATTTTATAGAATCACAGTGCTAAGATACATGGCATCAAGAAAATGAGTAATTATGCACCTCGATGGTTCCCGGACGGCATACCCTGCTTCGACTTCGAAGCCCTCACAACTTAAGGATGTCCAATGGACACGATGAGCGAACCCAAAATGCACCATGAGATCAAGCCGAATTGGTGGGTGCTTTGCCTTGCATTTGCCGCTGTAGTGCTCGACGGATATGACACCGTCGCACTCGGGGTGTCCATTCCGTCTATATCAAAGGACTGGGAAGTTGAGCCCGCCCATTTCACCCCGGCCCTCGCATTTACGAGCGCTGGGGTGGCTCTCGGTTACATGGCGGTAGGACGCTTAGTAGCAAAAATGGGCACAAGGAATGTCATCTTTTCCGCCGTTGTGCTCTTCACCGTTGGTTCACTGCTGACGGCGTGGTCAGGTTCAATAGTGGAGCTCACCATCCTTCGCTTCGTGACCGGGCTGGGGCTAGGGGCCGTGCTGCCTGCGGCCGTCTCACATGCGACCGCTGTCAATCCGTCGCGTTTGCGGCAGTCGATTGCGGTGGTCGTGATGACAGGCATTTCATTCGGAGCCCTTATCGCTGGACTCGGCGGGGGTATTGTCACAAATGCGCTCGGGTGGGAATGGGTTTTCATTCTCGGAGCCATCGCCTCAGGCGTGCTCCTGCCGTTCCTGTGGATCGGCCTATCGGGCAAACACCCTTCGATCACTCCCATGGATCCTTCAGTGGCCAAGCACCACGCCGCGGTTGCCCGCCTTTTCGATGGGCCTGTACGGAGCAGGACGCTTCTGCTGTGGTCTTTCTCATTCCTTATCTTCGCCGTTTACTACGTGTTCTCCTCGTGGCTGCCCACCCTGCTTACGAGCTACGGTTTCGGCCTTGGTCTGGCACCTTTAGGATCGGCGGCGTTGGGCGTAGGAAGCATCGTTGGCGCCTGTGTGTTGATTCTGGGATCACGTCGGCGCCGGATGACCACAGTCTTGGCCTGGACCTCAGCAGCAGCGGTTGTGTTCCTCGTCATCTCGGCATTCCTCGGTCCGGATAAGGCGCTGTTGCTGATCGTCTTCGGTGGCGTCGGTCTTGGGCTCCAAGCCGGCATGATCGGCCAGGCGGCGGTGGCGGTATCTCTGTATCCTCAAGCGACCGTGACCGCGGGAGTAGGGTGGGCAGCTTCATTGGGGCGACTCGGATCGGTAGTGGGCCCCATATTCGGAGGCGTTCTCATCGGCCTTGGAGTGGACACCGGCACCATAGTTCTCGCTGTGTGTATACCCGTGATTGTGGCTCTGGTTTTGGTGGTGATCCTAGGACGGATTACAGCCGAAAAGGCTACAGCTCCCGAATCGTCGCAGCTCGACAAGCAACCGCTCGCTTCCCCACCTGCGCGCTAGTACAACGTGGGTTACCAGCCCGCTTTTGTTGTCACTCCCATCGCCTACCATGGCAACACCGGCGAAGGAGAAAATATATGGGCGCCATGGATGAGCTGATCAATGCCAGTGTTGTCACCGAACTGCGATCCATCCTCATGAGCGCCGAACCCAACATTGAGCTGCCAACACTGGAGCGCTCACGTGACTTGCTTGGCGGGCAGCGCCTCCGGCAGCGTGTTGATGTCGTCAGGGATGCGCTCCTTGAGGACTTGCCGGCAGGCTACCTCGCTGTTGAGAAAGTCTTGCTCGATGCTCTCGACGACCCTCGGTTTACGGGATGGATGGTCTGGCCGGCAACCGAAGTCGTGACCGGGAGGGCCCTGCAGTCGGCGTCGCTCGCGGACTTTGATGCCGCTCTTGCAGTCCTGTCCCGCCTAACCAGCAGGCTAACGGGGGAGTTCGCCATCCGTGACCTCATAGCTGCCCGGCCGGAACGAGCTATCGCGACCATGCAAACCTGGACGAATCACGACGACGAAAACGTCCGCCGGCTCGCTACCGAGGGCTCTCGCGCTTACTTGCCGTGGGCCAAAAGAGTTCCCTGGCTTGTGGCCAATCCAACAGCAACGCAGGGGATCCTGGATGCCACCTATCAAGATGCCGCCGAATACGTTCGGCGTTCCGCGGCGAACCATCTCAACGATCTGAGCCGGATCGATCCGGAGCTGGTCATAGCTACTGCGCGCCGCTGGTCAGGAAAGCCGGATGCCACGACACCTAAGGTGATCCGCCATGGACTCAGGACCCTGGTCAAGCAAGGCAATCCGGATGCACTCGGCCTCCTGGGTTATTCGGGTGGCCAGCTCGTGGTTACGGAGCCTCGAATCCTCCACACTTCAGTGGCATGGGACGGAACCGTGGAATTTTCAGCCGAGGTGGTGAATGAAGGCCCCCAGCCCGCTAAAGCAGCCATTGACTATTCCATCGGTTTCCAGCGGGCCAACGGCACGGTAAGCGCTAAAACCTTCAAGCTCACGTCCCGCCGGATTGGGCCCGGTGAGACCGTCACTGTCAGAAAAACCCATTCCTTCCGCCCAATAACAACCCGGTCCTACTACCCGGGGCAGCACTACGTAGTAGTCCAGGCCAACGGCGTCGCGTCGGCGCCGGCGGATTTCGTCCTGAACAAGAGGGAGCCCAGCTGAAGGCAAGCCCCGCCGGGTCCCCTGATGTACATCAGACACCCATCAGCCGCTGCATCTGCTCGCCCGCGTCACTCCCCGGCGCCGGCGTGTAGACGACGATGTGAAGGTCGGGCCGGTCAGAGGGTGAGACCTGATGGTGCTCCATGTGCAGGACGCCAACTGCGGGGTGGTGGAACTGCCGCTCGCGGGATTCGAAGCCGAGGATGTCGTAGCGGTCCCAGCTTTCCTGGAACTCCGGGCTGGCGTCCTTAAGCCGGCCTACCTGGTACTCCACATCGGGGTCGCCCAAACGCTGCCCGGTTTCTGCCCTGAACTCAGCAAGGAAGCGCTTGCTCGTGACGTCCCAGTCGGGCAGCAGATCGCGGATGTAGGGGTCAGTGAAGACCAGCCACAGCAGGTTCCGGTCCGAGGCATCGAACGTTCCGATGTTGGGGTACAGCGCCTCGTATGCGCGATTCCAACCGGCAATGCCCCAATCCGGGGACAGTGCATAGGAAGGGTTGGGGTCCAGGGCGTCCAAAAGTCGCTGTACATGGGCCGGAGCGTCGGCCGCGACCGGTCCTTTGGGCAGGGCGGACGAGTACCCACCCAGGGAGAGCACGTAACTCAACCCGGTATCGGAGAGATGCAGCGCCCGTGCTATGGATTCAAGGACCTGCCGCGAGGGACTGATGTCACGGCCTTGCTCCAGCCAGGTGTACCAAGTGACGCTGACCCCGGAGAGGAACGCGATCTCTTCCCGGCGGAGGCCGCGTTCGCGGGAACGACCCACGGGCGGCAATCCGTAGTCCGAACGAAGGGCTTGGTTTCGGCGGGTCCTTAGGAAGAGCCCCAGTTCTTTGCGTCTCTCATCTTTCACGCACTCAACACTATTACTCTGGTACTTTCAATACTAGTAGCAGCACCGTCTTCCGCCAGCCGTAGAACAACAGCAGGATGGTAATCATGCCTGCACTTCGCTCCAGAACAGTTACCCACGGCCGCAACATGGCCGGAGCCCGCGCACTGCTGCGTGCCTCCGGTGTTGCCAACACTGATATCGGCAAGCCGATCATTGCCGTGGCCAACTCCTTCACCGAATTCGTCCCCGGCCACACCCACCTGGCCCCCGTGGGCAGGATCGTCTCCGACGCGATCCTCGCTGCAGGCGCTGTACCGCGCGAATTCAACACCATCGCCGTGGACGACGGCATCGCCATGGGTCACTCCGGCATGCTCTACTCGCTGCCATCCCGCGACCTGATCGCCGACTCCGTCGAATACATGGTCAACGCACACTGCGCCGACGCCTTGGTCTGCATCTCCAACTGCGACAAGATCACCCCGGGCATGCTGATGGCCGCGCTGCGCTTGAACATCCCGGTGGTGTTCGTCTCCGGCGGTCCCATGGAGGCCGGCCGCGTGACCCTGACCGACGGCTCGGTACGCTCCCTCGACCTGGTGAACGCGATTGCCGACGCCGTGGATGAATCCATCTCCGATGAAGACATCAACCTCATCGAAGAGAACGCCTGCCCCACGTGTGGTTCCTGCTCGGGCATGTTTACTGCCAACTCCATGAACTGCCTCGCCGAGGCCATCGGCCTGGCCCTGCCGGGCAACGGCTCCGTGCTCGCGACCCACACCGCACGCAAGGCGCTGTACGAGAAGGCCGGCGCCACCGTCGTCGAGCTCGTTAAGCGCTATTACGACGGCGACGACGACTCCGTTTTGCCGCGCTCCATCGCAACTGCCGAGGCTTTTGACAACGCCATGGCCCTGGACATTTCCATGGGCGGCTCCACCAACACGATCCTGCACCTGCTGGCCGCGGCCCAGGAGGCGGGCGTGGACTATGGCTTGGAAGAGATGGACGCCAAGTCCCGTCTGGTGCCCTGCTTGGCCAAGGTGGCTCCGAACGTCGCCGGGGACAAGACCTATTACATGGAAGACGTGCACCGCGCCGGAGGCATCCCCGCCTTGCTGGGTGAGCTGAACCGCGGCGGCCTCTTGCACAAGAACGTACACTCCGTGCACTCCAACGACCTGGATGGCTGGCTGGACGACTGGGACATCCGCGGCGGTAAGGCCACTGAGGAGGCGCAGGCACTATGGCACGCGGCTCCCGGCGGCGTTCGTTCTTCCACAGCTTTCTCGCAGTCGAACCAGTGGACCTCCCTGGACACCGACGCTGAGGGGGGCTGCATCCGATCCGTGGAGCACGCTTTCTCCAAGGACGGCGGCTTGGCTGTGCTGCGCGGCAACGTGGCAGTGGACGGCGCTGTGGTGAAGACCGCAGGCGTTGACGAGTCAATCTGGATCTTCGAAGGCCCGGCAGTAGTGTGCGAGTCGCAGGACGAGGCCGTGGAAAAGATCCTGAATAAGAGCATCAAGGAAGGCGACGTGGTGGTCATCCGCTACGAAGGCCCCAGGGGTGGCCCGGGAATGCAGGAAATGCTCTACCCCACCTCATTCCTCAAGGGCCGCGGCTTGGGCAAGAAGTGCGCCCTCATCACGGACGGTCGCTTCTCCGGCGGTACCTCGGGCCTGTCGATCGGGCACATCTCTCCGGAGGCTGCCTCCGGCGGCGCCATCGCCCTGGTGGAGAACGGCGATATTATCAGCATCGATATCACCCAGCGCTCGCTCCAGTTGCAGGTCTCGGACGAGATCCTTGCGGAACGCCGCGAAAAACTCGAGGCCAACGGCGGCTACAAGCCAAAGGACCGCGAACGCCACGTGTCTCCCGCGCTCCGTGCTTACGCAGCCATGGCCCTGTCAGCAGACAAGGGCGCCGTCCGCGACGTCTCGCTGGTGGAAAACCTCTAGGCTTCGTTTGGCGCTGAGTCACGCAGGCGGGACTCTTAAAGGGCGGCGTCGGCGCCCAAATCCTCAAGGGCCCAAGACAAGATGCGCAGCTCGAAGGGGTGCCCTTCCTGGATTTCAAATACATAGGCGTCCAGTTCAAAAATGGGGGCATTTCCGCCATGGGCCCAGTACTTGATCCAGAGGTCTTCAAGATCAATGGTCCGGCTTCGTATGAGGTTTCGCGCTGTTCGACGTGGATCTTCCATGGCAGATATCCCGCTGCAAGCGGCGGCTCGCTCCCAAGTGAACTATTCAGCTTACTTACTTTTGAACTGTACCTCCTGCTCTGTTTCCGGGGCAATGGGTGACGGGAAGCCGAAGTGTTCCTACGATTAGGCTCATGGAACCCACCGGAAATGCCGAACACATCAGAAGCCTGCATGAGCTGGTGGTCGGTAGTTCCGACATCCACGGGATTCTCAATGGCGTGACCAGCTTCGCTTGCGATGCGATGAGCAAGGTAGCCGGGGAGAACATCGACTCTGCCCTGACGTTGCGCCGGCGCAAACGAACCGCCACTGTTGCAGGCAGCAGTGAGAGGGCCGTGTATCTGGACAAAATTGAACAGCAACTTCGGCAGGGCCCCTGCCTGGAAGCCCTGGACCGTGGCCGACCTGTGCTGCTGGCGGACGTTGCCACCGACACTAACTGGCCGTTGTACAGCAAAGCCTTGGAAGCTGAGGGCGTCCACAGCGCCTTGGGCGTGCCTATGGACCTTGGGGAGACATCCGAAGCGGTTATCAACTTTTTCGCCCCTACGGCTGGAACCTTCACGGATGTTGTGATGGCTGAAGCTGCCGCTTTTGCTGACGTAGCCGGCAGTACGTTGCGCCTGGCCATCAGGATCGAAACCGTAGAGCAGCTCAATGCTGATCTGAAGACGGCGATGTCCTCCAGGACAGTCATTGATCTTGCCTGCGGCGTCATCATGGCCCAGAACCGTTGCAGCCAGGACGAGGCGTTCAGTGTCTTGACCAAAGCTTCAAGCCATCGAAACCAGAAACTTCATGCGGTCGCGTCAGAGATCATCGCCAACCTTACTGGCAGCAGTGACAACCAGCTTCGCTTTGACGACTGAGCTAGCGATACAACCCCATGAGCAGCTCGACGATCCGCTCGCGATCGCGCGGCGGATCCTTTCTGATCCAAGCAGCGTAAACCGGCACAGGAGGGGCGTCGCGCACCGGACGGTAGACGAGGCCCCTCCGCCGATATTGATGGGCGGTCGATTCGGCGGTGATACCGCGGGCCTTGCCGCTGCCGATCACGTTCAACCAGTCCTCGATGTCGTGGATGGGAATGACCTCCCGCGGACGCCCGTGTTCAGGCCAGAGTTCCAAGCTGGTGCTGCCCGTGCGAAGGTCCATCGCCACAGCCCGCTGCGCTATCTGCTCCAACGTCACTGAGCGTTTCGCGGCGAGGGGATCATCGGAGGACATGGAACAGTATCGCTTTTCCTCACCAATTCGGACATGCTCGACGGCGGCCGTGGCAGGTACGCGGCGAAGGATGGCGAAGTCGGTGGTCCCGTCGCTCAGGCCTCCGGTGGGCGTATTGGAGCGGACGAGTTGCAGTTCAGTCGTGACGAATGCAGCAGCCCATCGACGCTGGAACTCGGTGGTGTGCTCGCCCAGCGCAGACCAGGCATAGCCGATTCGAACTCGCCCGGTTCCGGCCCGGGCGTCGCGTTCGAGGTCTGCCAGGAGCGAGAGGATGCGCCGAGCTTTGGCGAGAACGCGCTCACCTGACGTGGTCAGGCTGATGCTCCGCGTGGTGCGTTCCACGAGCCTCACGCCGAGGGACTGTTCCAATGCTGCGATGTTGCGTGAAACAGCCGCTTGAGACATGCGGAGTTCGATTGCGGCGTCCGTGAAGGTACCCTCATCCATCACTGCGGCCAAGCACCGCAAATGTCTCAATTCAACGTCCATACCGCCCATCCTATTCATGCGTGCAGCGTATAAAGGTGGGTGCTCGTGCATTTAGCGGAAGTGCTGCCAAAGCGCAGACTTTCCACATGGTCCAGTCCCTCCCAGCAGGTGCCCCCGGGCAATCCCACCGCAAGGCAGGTGGAGTCGCGACGCTCATCGGGAGTGCGCTGTCCAACCAGCTCGGCGCCGCCACCGGGTCCATGGCATTCCCTACGATGGGGCCGGTTGGTGTGGTGGCGGTCCGTCAACTCGTTGCCGCCGCCGTCCTTTTACCGATGGTTCGGCCGCGGCTGCGGGACCTAAGCTGGAGGCAGTGGTGGCCGGTTCTCCTGCTGGCTGCTTCTTTCGGCACCATGAACCTGGGGCTTTACGCCTCCATCGAGAGGATCGGCCTCGGTCTGGCTGTGACGCTGGAATTCCTGGGCCCGCTCGCAGTAGCCCTGATCAGCTCCCGAAAGAAGGGCAGCGCGCTCTGTGCGGCAATGGCAGCAATCGGTGTCATCGCCATTACCCAGCCGAAAGCGTCCATGGATTTCCCAGGCATCGGCTTCGGGCTCATCGCTGCCTGCAGCTGGGCTGCATACATTCTTCTTAACCGCACCGTTGGCCAGCGAATTCAGGGCATTGAGGGGACAGCTGCCGCAACCGGGGTATCCGCAACCTTGTTCCTGCCGGTGGCGATCGTGATTTTCGTGAACCAACCTTTGGATGTTTTTGCAGTTATGTGCGCAGTGGGTGCCGGCGTTCTTGCGTCCGTGTTGCCTTACGTAGCGGACTTGATCGCACTGCGAAGGGTTCCGGCAAACCTCTTTGGTGTGCTGATGAGCATCAACCCTGTATTCGCTGCGATCATCGGCGCACTGGCCCTTCACGAGGACCTTGCCGTGGGGCAGTGGGCGGGCATTGGACTGATAGTCGCAGCAAATGCCGCAGTGCTGCTGCTGGCGCGACCGCGGTGATGCTGACCCCAGGCAGCTTTGTCAGTGAAATAATTCCCGAAACGTCGCGTCACGTTTCCGCAGGTCAAAGCACATATCCAGTGCCCATGTCGTTTGAACCGCGTACTGCGCCGTTGCCCTTTTCGGCCGCGTTGCGGTTCATCGACGGAGTTAGCAGTGATGGGTGTGGCGGGTTCTGGGGCCCGCCCGGGGCGCCATCACTGCGTAAACCGGGCTAGTGCGGTCGGTCGTCTGAGTCGCGACCGACCGCACGATCCGCGGGTACGGGTGCCATCAGATGTCTACGGGCAGTCGTCCGAACTCTGGTGAAATCCGGAGGAGTAAACCTAGACTGACCGCATGGCGCAGACCCAGACCCGCACCGTCCGCGTTGTTTCCCTTGCGTTTGTTGCGGCCGCCTTGTTGGCGGGCTGCATGGGAAGCGGCACCAGTCCTTTCGTCGGCGTCTGGGGTGACACCAGCGACCCCAAACAACCCTCCCTTGAGCTGAAATCGGATGGTAATGCGACCGGAACTGATGGCTGCAACAGGCTCATGGGTTCCTGGAAAGAGGACGGCAAAACCATCGCGTTCGGGGGGTTCGCCTCCACCCGCATGGCCTGCGAAGGCGTCGACACATGGCTGTCCAACGCCTCTACGGCAAGGATTCAGGAAGACGGAAAGCTAGCGGTATTCGGCCAGGGCGGGGAGGAGATCGGCACGCTCGCTGCCGGCAAGTAGCTACTTCGTGACTGCCCGCATGGTGTTGTTCCGCTTCTCGTGGGTGAGCTCAGCCAAGCCGAGAGCCTCCAGCAGCGGCGGCATGTACATCCCAAACCGGCCACGGTAGCCCTTACGAAGTCCGTACCAACCGCCTACGGGGTTGTCCTCACTGCGGCCCCAGGCCTCTACTGTTCCAGGAGCAGCATCCTTGCCTTCGTCCGCGGCGCCGAGGGGTACCCAATCACCCAGCTCTACGAGCCATGCGTGCAGGTCCTCAATGGCACGCAATTGGTACAGCAGTTTTGTGGAACCCACCTGGCAAACAAGGACCGGAGGATCGGCGGCCTCGTCCTTGTACATTGTGTAGTCGGACGAGCCTGGGGGAGTGGTGAGCTGCCAGGGATCGTCTTTGGTGCCAGCGGCCATGGGTAAGTCCTTCCTGAGATAGTGCACACGCTACACAGAGTCAGGCTGTGTGTCTGCAGATTCCGTGTCCACAGCGCTGGAGTGCAGGGGGTTCTCGATCTCATCGGTCATCATCCGTGCGGCGAACAGCGCCACAAAGGCCATGATGGGGCACGCCAAACCACCAATGAAGAAAATGAGCCAGATGGGGACAACCTCGGCGATCGGGCCGGCGAGAGCCATGGACACCGGCATTAGCGCTAGCGAAACGAAGAAGTCCAAGCTGGAAATTCGTCCCAACAGATGCCGTGGCACACGCCGTTGCAGCAACGTGCCCCAGATGACAGTTCCGATCCCCTCTGTGACTCCGAAGATGAGCATGGCAACGCCGAGCATCCAGAAGCTGTCCATGAAACCAATGGCGGCAACCGGCAGGCTCCCCAACCCCCATGTCACCACCATCACGGTCAGGTAGCGGCGGGGAAGGCGCAAGGACGCCGTTGCCAGTGCAGCTATGGCACTGCCGACGCCCATGATGGCCAGGAGAAAGCCGAACATCCTCGAGTCGCCGCCCAGTTGGTCCTGGACAACGAAGGGAAGCAAGACCTCAATGGGTCCGATGAGGAACAGCACGGACAGGCAAGCCCAGATCAGCGTCCACAGAAGCCACGGTGTTCGGATGGTGTAGCTGAATCCTTCACGGAGGTCCTTGAAGAGGGAGGATTTTGCCGGGGCCTCACCAGTCCCGGGGGTGTTTGGACCCAGCGTCCGGCGGCTCAGGAAGTTCACGATCCCGAACGCCAGCAAATGGCAGACAGCAACTCCTGCGACCGCGTGCGCCGGGGAAAGCGCTGCTACAAGAATTCCCGCAAGGGCAGGACCGGCCGCCTGCTGCAAGACCGGCCGTACAGTGCCTTCCAAGCCATTCGCTGCCAGAAGGTCGTCCGCAGGCAGGATTCGCGGCAGGATGGCCGAGTACGCGGGAAAGAAGAACGCCTGGCCCACTCCCAGGACGAAGGCACCGATAGCGAGGTGCCACAGTTGAAGGACATTGAACATGGCAAGTCCTGTGATCGTGGCAATGACAGCCAGATTGGCGCCTTCCACGGCGATGATCAGGAGTCTCTGCGGGAGCCTGTCTGCCGCTATGCCGCCCGCCAACACGAAACCCACCAGTCCGATGCTGGCCGCGGTGGCAACCAAGGACAGTTCCAGCGGACCGCCACCAAGATGGATCACCTCGTAGACCATCGCCACTGCCCACATGCCGGATCCGAAGATGGAAATGGACAGCGCAGAAATCAGCACCCGGAATTCCCGGTGCGCAAAGGGGCGCAGCGCTCTCAACGCGGCCATCCCACTAGCCTAGACCTGCGGAATGACGCTGTGGAAGTGTGGCTGTTGTCCCGTTGGTGGGGGTTCCGGTGACCGGAACGAAGTCCGGGAGGAAGCTAAGTTATGAAGCGCCCGACGGCGGGTCGTCGTCGTCGTCGATGTCCGGACCTTCCGCTGCGTCCTGGCTGTGGATGCCGGTATCGTGCGAAACCCAGCCTTCCGTTTCACCCTCCGCCGGAGCGTCGGTGTGGTGCCGGATGACATGCTCGGTCTTGTCTGTCGCCTTCATTACGGATACTCCCTGTCCTCGCTTGGACTGCTTCCGTGAATGCATCCCAGTCTACGCCGCAGGACCCCGGTTTTGGGGTCAGCTCTGCGCGGAATACTGTCCACATACGGCGCTGAACAGGTCTCGCAACGTGGAGGCGTGGCATAGGCTGAAGCCAGCAGTTCCCCGTGAAACGACTAACTGCCAAGGAGAGGTGAAGATGCCCAAGCGCCCCAACCCGGCGGTGAAGATCGCCCAGGAAACAGCCCATAACGCAGTGTTTGACAACGAAGGCAACGCCAAGCCCGGAGTTCACAATGTGCTGCTGAAGGCTGTCGAAGTCCAGCGACCCCTGGTCCTGGCCAACCTTCGCAGGCTCCAACGCAGGCACCCCAACGATTCACCGGCACAGCTTGCCGCCAAACTCGAGCGCCACTACCTACTGGCCATTTCCGGCGGGGGTGCAGCAGTGGGTGCTACCGCCGTGGTGCCTGGTATTGGAACCGCGGCGTCGCTGGGACTTTCCGCGCTCGCAACGGTGGGCTTCCTGGAGACCACCGCGCTGTATGCGTCGTCCCTGGCGGAGCTCCACGGCATCCGGCTCACTGACCCTGTGCGTGCCCAAACCATGGTTATGGCCATCATGCTGGGCGAGGAAGGCACGTCCATGCTGGGCGCCCTGAGCGGACAATCGCTAGGACGCGGTAAGGGCGTGACCAACGCCTGGGGCCGGACGCTTACCAAGAAGATTCCCGGAAGTGGCTTCGGTGTCATCCGCGACTCCATCCAGCGCGCATTCCTGAAGAACCTCCTGAAACGCCAAGGTACCGCGTTCCTCGGCCGCGCCCTGCCGTTCGGCGTCGGCGCCGTGGTGGGTGGTGCGGGCAACTTGATGATGGGCCGTGCCGTGGTCTCCACCGCGAAGGAAGCTTTCGGCCCGCTGCCGGACACTATCCCTGGCGAATTGCTCCCAAACGCACCAAAGAACGTCTTGGACAACACGACGCTGGAAGGCGGTAACGGTGGATCTGAACGCTGACCTGGGGGAGTCATTCGGCTCCTGGACCATGGGAGACGACGCCTCGATGTTCCGCATCGTGAGCAGCGCCAACGTGGCCTGCGGCTTCCACGCCGGTGATCCCCTCACCATGCTGGACAGCTGCCGTGCGGCGTTCGAGCTGGATGTCCGCGTCGGTGCGCATGTTGGGTACAGGGACTTGGCCGGCTTCGGCCGGCGCTCCCTGGATATGACCTTTGACGAGTTGTTCGGTGACGTTCTCTACCAACTTGGCGCCCTCGACGGCATGGCCCACGCGGTCGGAGCTTCGGTGGATTACGTGAAGCCCCACGGTGCGCTTTACAACAGGATCGTTCGGGACGCCGAGCAGGCGGAAGCCGTAGTGGCCGCCGTCCACGCTTACGATCCCGGGCTGCCGGTCCTGGGTTTGCCGGGCTCGGCGTGGCTGAGGCTTGCTGAGGAATCCGGGCACCCGGTGTTCCGCGAAGCATTCGTGGACCGCGCCTACCTGCCCGACGGAACGCTGGTACCGCGCACGCAGGAAGGCGCCGTGCTGCATGACCCGGACGCCGTGGTGGCCCAGGCCGTGCGTCTCGCAACACGCAAGGAGGTTCTGGCCATAGACGGAACCGTGGTGCCAGTGCTAGCCGACTCGTTGTGCATCCACGGCGATACACCCGGTGCGGTAAACATGGCTGCTGCCGTGAGGGAGGGCCTTGAACACGCCGGCGTTCAGATTGAAGCGTTCGCCTAAAGCTCTGACTGGGGAGGCCCTATGGGTGCGGTAGTGGTGGAGCCGGGATCGGCCACGTTGGTTCTCGGCCCGGAGCAAGTACTGGACCGCGCGTCCATGCACATGGCCAATGCCCTACTGGGTAACCCGGACTCCGCGGCCGGACTTGAGGTGCTGTTGGGTGGGTTGAAGTTGAGGTTCGTCACGGGGTCGGCCGTGGCAGTCACCGGGGCCGAGGGCATGGTGAGACTCAACGGCAACGAACTGCCCTTCAACAAGGCTGTACGGGTGGCGCCCGGCGCAGTGCTTGAGTTCGGCCCAGCCCTGTTTGGTCTGCGATATTACGTGGGGGTCCAAGGCGGCATTGCGGCCCAGGAAGAGCCGCTGCGAGCTGGTGCGGCGCTGACATTTGGTCGGCCGCACGGGCACCGTTTCCCCGAGGTGGCGCACCCTGCGCGGCGTGCTTTGGACCCGGAACGTCCTGTGGTTGCCAGAGTTTCGCGCGGACCCCAGGCTCGGGATTACGACGCCGGTACGTGGCTTCGGCTGACCAGCGAACCATGGATTCTCTCGCCGGACTCGGATCGGGTAGGTGCGCGTTTGGCCGGCCGGCCGCTTGATGTTGCAGCGGCCTCTGAGGATGCCGGCGGTGAAGCACCCCAACCCCGGCCGCTGGTATCAGGCTCCGTCCTGTTACCGGCGTCGGGCCTTCCGGTTATCGCGTTGGCCGCCCACCCGGATACTGCAGAGTCACCGGTGATCGCAGTGGTCCGGGACGAGGACCTGGACTTGATCGGACAAGCAAGGCCTGGTCAGATGGTGCACCTGCTGGGCTGAACGGGAGAAGAGTTCTACGCTGAACCTGTTCATACTCTCGAAGAGAGGCTGCCATGGCACAGGATCCAAAACCCACGTTAGAGCAACTGAACATCCTCATTGGCGAATGGGAAACGTCCGTCCCTGGATTGGAAGTCCCCGGCCGGACCACCTTTGAATGGCTGGAAAGCGGAGGCTTCCTTATCCAGCGCTCCACAGTCGAGCGGTCCGAGTATCCCAATGCGGTCAGCATCATCGGTGGCACCGGCTCGGATGGTGCGTTCCAACAGCACTACTTCGACTCCCGCGGCGTCGCACGGATCTACGACATGACGCTCAAGGACAACGTGTGGACCCTTTTTCGGGATGGACCTGACTGGCCCCAACGCTTCGTTGGCCGCTTCAGTGCGGACGGCAACGCCATCCATGCACGCTTGGAACGGGGAAGCTACCCTGGTGGTCCTTTGGAACACGGCTTTGACATGGTGTACACCCGGATCCTGCCCTGAACTACTTCGTTCCTCTTTCTGCCAACCGCTGGAGTTGCCATGAATGCACGTCCGGCAACCAATCCAAAGGTGCAGATGGGCCGACGCGCGGGTCCTCGGGGTCTCGGCCAACCTGCAGTGCCTGCACGTACGCGCGATCCATGGCAATGCGTTCCCGCAGCTGCCCAACGCCACCCACGGAACCATGGCCGGGGATCACAGCAGCAACGTCGCCAGCCACGGTCTCGAACTGGTCCAGAGCTTTGAGATAGTCATTGAGCGGATCCGCTGCTTCCAAGTCGAGGAACGGCATAAGGATGTCAGAAAGCATGTCGCCCGCGACGAGCACGCCGGATTCGCCAACCAAGAGAGCTGCGTGGCCTGGAGCGTGGGCTTGGTGCTCCAGGATGCGGACGGTGGGCCCATCCCACGGAATCTCCGTAGCGCCGGCGGGTAGGCCGGTGATGAGTCCGAGCAGATCCATGGGGATCTGCCCGGTGTGCTCCGGCGGCAAACCCTCAGCCACTTGGTCCCTCCAGTCCGCCTGGGACAGGACGTCCCGGATGGAAGCCGCGCAACGGGCAGTGCCGTAGCGCGGCGCATCGCCGAAGTCCGGGTGCCACAGCACATGGTCCCAATCAGGATGCGTGGAGAAACCTGCGACGACGGGTTGGCCCACGTCGCGAAGGTCGCTGGCGATACCCGCCATTTCATTGACGGTGATGCCGGGGTCGATCAGCAACACACCGTCCCGACTCTGCACCACAGTGCAGTTGCTCTGGATGAATTCGCTCTCGTGCACCAGAACGCCTTCAGCAACTTGCTTCAGCATGGCTCTGTCTTCCCTAGAGCTTTTGCGCCAGCATGACCAGGATGCCGCTGGGGCCGCGAAGATACGTCAGCTTGTAAACGTCCTGATAGTTCGCCACCCCACGCAGTGGATGGCATCCGTGCTTTGCAGCGATCTCAAGGGCATGGTCGATGTCGTCAACTGAGAAGGCGACACGGTGCATTCCGATCTCGTTGGGAAGCGTTGGGTTCGTCTCGATTGCGTCAGGGTGGAGATATTCGAAGAGCTCAAGTTGACCGTTGCCGTCCGGGGTTTGAAGCACCGCAATTTTGGCATGGTTGCCATCCAGCCCAACGGCAGTGTCGGCCCACTCGCCACTGACCGTGTCCCTGCCCAGAACCGTGAGGCCGAGATCCGTGAAGAAGGCGATTGCTTCCTCAAGATCGCGAACAGCTATACCGACGTTCTCAAGTTTGATAGGCATGCGTTGAAGCTACCAAGGCCCATCGGATAGCTCTAGTGCTGCCGGTTACCCGAACAGCAGATGCGCCACTGTGAAAATCGCCAATCCGGCCAATGCACCCACCACTGTTCCGTTGATGCGGATGTACTGGAGGTCTTTGCCTACCTGAAGCTCAATCTTCTGGGACGTTTCCTCGGCATCCCATCGGGCTACGGTGTCTGAGATGACCCCGGCGATGTCCGAACGGTACGTATTTACCAGATAGCCTGCAGCATCACCGATCCAGGTGTTGACCTTGCCGGCCAGTTCTTCGTCGTTGACCAGGCGAGTGCCGAAGTCCCGGACGGCGCTCTTGAAACGCTGGCTCAGTTCGCTGTCGGGATCGTCGACGGCGTTCAGCAGCGCAGTCTTCACCGTTCCCCACGTGCGTGACGCCAGTTCGCGGACCTCGGGATCACCGAGGATCTGGGCCTTGATGGATTCCGCGCGCTCGATCATCGCGGGGTCGTGCTGCAAGTCCTGGGCCAGATCAGTCAGGTAGGCGTCGATCGACTGCCGCACCTGGTGGTTCTGGTCCGCCTGTACTGCGCGGACAAACTTGGACAGTTCCACGTAGACGCGGTCACCCACCAGGCCGTCAACGAATGTCGGCACCCACAGGGGCGAGCGATCCGAAACGAGCCTGTTCACCGTTGTATGGTTGGCGTCCACCCAGTCGGCTGCCCGGTCAACCAACAGGTCAACCAAGGTGTGGTGGTGGCCGTCGGCGAAGATCCGTTCGGCCATCCTGCCCACCGGTGGCCCCCAGGGCGGCGTGAGGAGGTGCTTGCGGACCATGCCCTCGATTACCGCCTGGACGTCGTCGTCGTTCAGTACTGTGAAGGCGCCTCTAATCACGGCCCCGCCTTCCTTGGCCACGCGCTCGGCACCTCCTGGCCCGGCTAACCAGCGCCCAGCCTTGCGGGCGATATCAATGCTTGCCAGCTTGTCCTGGACAACCTCTTGGGACAGGAAGTTGCTCTCGACGAAGTCGCTGAGTGATGCCCCGATCTGGTCCTTGCGACGCGGAATGATGGCCGTGTGCGGGATCTTCAGGCCCATGGGGTACTTGAACAGCGCAGTGACAGCGAACCAGTCTGCCAGCGCACCCACCATGCCGCCTTCGGCTGCAGCCCGGACGTATTCGAGCCACGGGTACTGCTTCTGGAACGCGAACGCCACGGTAAAGATCACTGCCATCGCGATCAGCAGCGCCAATGCCAACCGTTTCATCCGGAGCAACGCGGCCGCTTTTTCCATATCTCCCGCGGAGGGAGCGACGACGGCGGATGTCCCTCGTGCGGGTGCGGCGCCGGCGGTGGGAGCGGGGTTGGTGACGTCTTCGGTTGGGATTTGTTCAGAGTTCACCTGCATTAGCCAAGCGTAGCCCCCGAGCGTCAGGCAGGGTGGGCTAACGTGTCTGCATGACTAGCGACGACTTCGCCCCGAGCCGGCCCAAGGTCTACGCCCACCGCGGCGCCAGTGCCGCCTTCGCCGAGCACACCCGGGCTGCCTATTTGAAGGCCCTCGCCGATGGTGCCGACGGTGTTGAATGCGATGTTCACCTGACCCGGGACCAGCATGTGGTGCTGCTGCACGATGCGAACCTGGACCGGACTTCCACGGGAACGGGCCCGGTTGGTGAGCACACTCTCGAGGAGCTCCGGGCCTTGGACTTCTCGTCGTGGAAGGGTGCCCGCATACCGGATGCTTACGGGGGAGTAGCTGACCAGTTCCTTACCTTGCCGGAGTTGCTGGATATCCTCCGTGCAGCCGGGCGTGACATTGGTTTGGCCATTGAGCTCAAGCACCCCAGCCCGTACGGACTGAAATTGGAGGATCGTGTTCTTGCCCTGCTGGAGGAGGAGGGTTGGACACCTGAGGAATCCCGGCTGGAGAACATTCAAATCTCCTTCATGAGCTTTGACACCGACTCCGTTCAGCGTTTGCTGCAGACCGTTCCCAAGGAGCACATCTGCCAGTTGGTGGACGACTTCACCGTGAAAGAGATTCGGCAGGAGCTCGGCCTCGGGTTCCTTACTGGCGGCGCAGTAGCGAACGTTATGCGGGCAACTCAGCTCGAGGCCGAACGCGTCCTGGATGCAGGCGAAGTAGCTATCGCCGGTCCGGGCATCGATTACGTGAGGGAGCACGCGCGGAACGTTCAGCGCTGGTTGGAGTCAGGCCGCATCTTCCGGGTGTGGACCGTTGACTCGGAGAAGGACGTCGCCCTCTGCCAAGGACTCGGCATCCACGAAATCACCACCAATAAACCGGCCCAAGTGCTCGCGCAGTTGATGGTACCCAACTAGGTCGCAGCAAAGCGCGTTTTGAGCCGTCAAAAGGTGCTCTGCTGCGACTCAGTTGGGTCTCGCTTTGGGGGTCACCGCGCTTGTGATTGAGTGGTCTCATGTCTTTTCGCTGGTCAGCACAAGCAACCCGAACCACCTCAGCATTAGCTTTGAGCGCACTGCTCCTGGCCAGCGCCGCCAAGCACTTCCGTACTCCCAGGTTCTATTACCCGGTGGTTCCGGATTACCTGTGCCGCAACGATGAGCCGGGAAGCCGTCCAGACGGCCCCTTGGCAGTTATGTCCCGCGAGGAATGGGTTGCGTCGTCCGGCCTACTTGAGGTGACTGCCGCCGTCGGACTCTTGCTTCCTGCCACCCGCAAGGTTGCCGCGAACGCCACCACAGCGATGTTCACTGCATTCCTTGCAGGGCATATAGATGCGCTCCGGCGCGCGTATGGCCCCAACGGTACGGCAGCCGAACGCCGCATCCACACGGTTCGGCTGCCCCTGCAGATTCCGCTCATCCTGTGGTCCTGGAGCCTGCGGAAATGAGCGCCGGTACTGCCCCGATGAAACTCAGGGAGTCGCCGGCATTCAAGGTTGCACTGTCCCTCAGTATTGCCACCGGACTGTATGGCGTGTCATTCGGTGCTTTGGCTGTGGCGTCCGGGTTCGATTTCTGGCAGACGATGGTGCTGAGCTTGCTGCTGTTCAGCGGAGGTTCGCAGTTTGCCTTCATCGGTGTCGTGGCCGGTGGCGGCTCGGGGGTCGCGGCCATGACGGCCAGTGCGCTGCTGGGTTTGCGCAATGGCATCTACGGCATGCAGATCAACGCCATGCTTCGCCCCGGTGGGTGGAAAAGATACGTTTCCGCGCATGTAACCATCGATGAATCAACGGCGACGGCGTCCGGCCAGTCTGATCCCGACGAGCAACGCCGCGGGTTCTGGACTGCCGGCATAGGAATATTCATCTTATGGAATATCTTCACAGCCATTGGTGCGTTGGCTGGTGACGCCATGGGTGATCCCAAACAGTGGGGCCTGGATGGTGCTGCAGTTGCGGCGTTCCTGGCGCTGCTGTGGCCGAGGCTGAAAGGCCGGGAACCCTGGGCAATTGCCGCAGCCTGTGCGCTGGCCACCATCCTGGCCGTGCCGTTCGTTCCCTCCGGAGTCCCCATCCTCGTGGCGGCAGTAGTGGCGGGCGTCATCGGTTGGTTCAGCCACGCACGCATGGATGAAGGACTGGAACCGGACGTGGATCCGTATGCCGAGAAGCACCAGCGTGAACACGGAGGCAGGAAATGAACCTCTGGCTTTGGATCCTCATTGCCTGTGCGCTGGCGTATTTGACCAAGCTGGTGGGCTACTTCGTCCCGGCCAAGCTGTTGGAAAACCCGCGCATCATGCACATCGCCGGCACCATGACCATTGGGCTGCTGGCATCCTTGACGGTTGTTAATGCTGTGGCTTCAGGGCAAGGCCTGGTCCTCGATGCGCGCATCGGCGCCTTGGTTGCCGCCGCCGTCGCGCTTTGGCTCCGCGCGCCGTTCCTCGTCGTAGTGATTTCAGGCGCCGCAGCCGCAGCATTGCTGCGGCTGCTGGGTTGGGGCTAGACGGCCTCGGTGAGCGTGACGCCCGGGATGCCCGACTGCTCGGGGAGCGGCCGCGACGGGCGTTCGGTCCGGATGGCGTCCTCAATCAACGCCACGGGGCGCTTCCAGGCCTCGGATCCGGGTTCCATGGTGTCCACTGCACCGATCAGCATTGCGAGCAGCCTGACCATGTCCTCGATGGTTATATCGCGGCGCAGCGTGCCTTGGCTTTGCCCGCGCTTGAGGAGGAACTCCATGGATCCGATGAGGCCGCCCGTGATGCCCATGAGGAGGCCGCGTCGGCCTGCGACCGCGTCGAGAAGGTTCGCGTCATCGCTGGCGACCTTCATCACGGCGTCGATGACGTTGATGAGACCTTCGGCGGCGTCCATGCCGTCAGCCGCGGCGGCGGCAACCGGGTCCACATGGAGGCGTAGCTGGCGCGACAGAGCCGCAAGCACCAACTGTTCTTTGTCCGAGAAGTTGCGGAACAGCGTTGCGGGGCCAACTCCAGCGGTGGCGGCGATGGTCTGAAGGGGTACGTCGGGGCCGTGTTCCCGGAAGCACTGCCTGGCGGCGGTGATGATTTTGTCCACGTTACGTGCGGCGTCTGCCCTGAGGGGCTTGCGTTCAGAGGGCTGTTCCATGCTTGTCAGGGTAGCAATGGAGGCCTCCCGGCCCCTTGTTACGCGGGAGTAGGTTGTTTTGTGACAAACCGGCACGTGAAACACTGGATTTCATGTTGCTTGCATTTTCAGTCGCCCCTTCAGGCCAGCCTGCTTCCGCCGCCAATGGCGGACCTACCCCCGACGCCTCCGTGCACGACGCCGTCGCTGCGGCGGTCAAGATCGTCCGCGAGTCCGGATTGCCCAACCAGACGGATTCAATGTTCACCACCATTGAGGGTGAATGGGACGAGGTTTTCGACGTCGTCAAGCGCGCCACTGAGGCTGTTGGCCGCTACGGCAGCCGCGTCTCGCTGGTGATCAAGGCTGACATCCGTCCCGGATTCAGTGGAGAGCTGACCGGCAAGGTGGAGCGCTTGGAAGAAGCCATTTCCGCCACGGACTAGATCCTTTCCCCAAGCTGCGGTGAGTGCCAGACTGGGGGCCATGATTGAACACGGAACCGAGCCTGGTTGGGTTGACGTCGAGCATTACCTGACTGACGTCGTCGTGCGGCCTGATCCGGCCCATAAGCGCGCCGTGACTTCTGCCGCTGAGGCAGGGATGCCTGCCATTGAAGTGGCACCCAACGCCGGCAAGCTGCTGCGCATGCTGGTTCAGATGTCGGGGGCCCGGCGGGTCCTCGAGATTGGAACCCTTGCGGGTTTCAGCAGCATGTGGATGGCTCAAGGACTGCCCGACGACGGCAGGATAGTCACGTGCGAATTCCTCCAAAAGCACGCCGTCGTGGCGCGCGCCAATTTGGATGCCGCCGGAGTGGGACACAAGGTGGACATTCGCGTTGGTGCTGCGTTGGACATCCTGCCAACCTTGGCCGGCCAGGAATCGTTCGACTTCGTGTTCATCGACGCCGACAAGGAAAATGATGCCAACTACCTCGACTGGGCCATCCGTCTAGGTCATCCGGGAACGGTGATCGTGGTGGACAACGTGATTTGGGATGGGGCCATCCTGGAGCCCGAGCGGGACGAGGTCAACGCACCAGGCATTGTGGCCATGCTGGAAAGAATGGGTCAGGATCCGCGACTCGATGCTACCGCCATCCAAACTGTGGGCAGCAAGGGTTGGGACGGTTTTGCGATAGCGCGGGTGCGGTAAGTGGATTTCACGATTCGGCCGGCAACGGTGGATGACGCCGAGGCCATGGCGCTCATGCAGGTTCAGTCGTGGAGGGAGAGCTACGCGCATTTGCTGCCTCCGGAGTTCTTCGAGAAACAGGAAGCGGCGTTGCCCGACCGCATCGAGCGGTATCGGGCTTTCATCGCTGCAGGCCACACCCGGATGCTGGCCCACGATCCGGATGGCCAACTGGTTGGCCTCGGCGCAGCTGGTCCCGGACAGGACGAGGACGGTCCCTACGATCGGGAGCTTTACGTGCTCTACACCTTGGAACGCATCCATGGCCGGGGTGTTGGGCAGGCGTTGGTGGAGGCGCTGATCGGCGATGGACCGGCGTACTTGTGGGTGCTGGACGACAATCCCCGTGCCCAGGCTTTCTATCGTCGCAACGGTTTTGTGCCGGACGGCAAACGTCAGCTCTGCGACCCATCCTGGTACTCGTTGCCCGAACATCGGATGGTGCGCCCCGCAGCCGGGACTTAGCGGAATCCCAACGCTCGCGAGCTGTTCCCACAGCTGACTCATGTCGATATGGTGATCACGGGCGGTGTCGGTGACGACCGTCCGGTTGGAATCAGGCGTCGATAACCGGAGCCTGTGTACGCCATTCGATTCTCGGGAGGAAGCATGACCATTCCAGAGCAGGATCCAAGCGAGCAGGAAGGCCCGGCAGACGGTGGCGCGGCTGGCGTCCCGGGAACGCACGACGGCGGTGCTGACGGGGGTGCAGATGGCGGTGCTGATGGTGGTGCCGAAGGCCCTGCCGACGGTGGCGCGGACGGCGTCCCGGGTACCCACGACGGCGGTGCTGACGGCGGTGCTGATGGTGGTGCCGAAGGCCCTGCCGACGGTGGCGCGGACGGCGTCCCGGGTACCCACGACGGCGGTGCTGACGGCGGTGCAGATGGCGGTGCCGACGGCGGCGCCGGACAACAAGGCAGCTGAGTTTGAGCTCTACCAGTACTGATTTCCAGGACCCCGGCGCTGTGAAGGAGGCCGGGGTCCTGGAAAGACGCCTGATCGACATCGGTCAGGAGAGGTTCGCCAGCGAGGTCTGGGGGCGCACCGCGTTACTCACGCGTGGTGCCAGCGATTTCTCCGATTTGTTCTCGGCCAACGCGGTTGACGAGCTGATTTCGCGCCGGGGTCTGCGGACACCCTTCCTGCGCGTTGCCAAGGGTGGCTCCACTCTTCCCGAGTCCTCCTACACTTCTCCGGCAGGCGTTGGTGCCACCATCTCCGACCAACTGGACGACACAGCGCTTTGGCGCAAGTTCGGCGACGGAGCCACCCTCGTGCTGCAGGCGCTGCATCGCACGTGGGAGCCTGTGTCGAGCTTCAGCACAAAGCTAAGCACCGAGCTCGGACATCCCGTGCAGGCCAACGCATACGTCACCCCGCCTCAGAACCGTGGTTTCGACGATCACTACGATGTCCACGACGTCTTCGTCCTGCAGATCGAGGGGACCAAGCGTTGGATCATCCACGAGCCGGTCCACGTGGACCCGCTGCGTAGCCAGCCGTGGACGGATCGCCGCTCCGCCGTCGAAGAAGCCGCTCAGGGTGAGCCTTATATTGACACCGTCTTGGAGCCCGGCGACGTCCTCTACCTGCCGCGCGGTTGGCTGCACGCCGCACAGGCGCAGGGGAAGGTCTCGATCCATCTCACCCTGGGGATACACAGTTGGACCCGCCATGCGCTGGCCGAACACCTGGCGCAGGCCGCTCTTGCAGCCCTATGCGACGATCCCGAGATGCGAGGGTCCTTGCCAATGGGCGTGGATGGTCCTGAAGGGGAGATCGCCGCGATTCGCAAACATCTCGCCGCCGCTGTCATGGAGGCTGATACCACTTCCCTTTTCCAACGCGCACGGCGGGGACAGGGACGCCCGGCCCCGCTTGGCCCGGTGGCCCAGCTCGCGGCCGTCGAGAACCTTGGCCCGGAATCGCTGGTGCGGCTTCGGGAAGCACTTGAAGCCCGGTTTGAGGGCTCACGTTTGACTACCCGCGTCGGCTGGCTCGACTTCCCGGAGGTGGATCTGCCGTCCGTGCGGCGCCTGCTGGACGGCGAGGCTCACCGCGCGGCTGATCTCGGCGTTGAACTTGTGGAGAGGCTGTTACGCGCAGGAGTTCTCGTCCCCGTTGAACAGTGATGTCGGCGTGAACAGTGACACCAGATGGTGACATCCCCCGTGGCCGCAACGGGCCGTTTCTTCTGCGCGGAACGTGCCCGGCTGCGTGGCGACTCGATGGCAGGCACGGCGTCACCGGGCCTGGTTTGGGTTCTCATAGAGTATCCGGGCGCCTGGCCGCCCAACGGTTTCGAGGGCCTTGATCTTGAGGCTACGACCAAGGCCCTGGTCAGCTCCGCCGCGCGGACTGCGAATGCACGGATCCTCCTTGTGCGGCGTTCTGGCCCCCGGCGGCTCGGTGCTCGTCAGCGTCATGGTCCGGGCAGCTGGGCCGTACTCCGCCATCAAAGCTCCGGCGCCTATCAACAGCTATGGGGAACATGGAACCGCGACGAGGACCTTGCAGGGATCGTTTCAGCTCTGGCATCTCCCGGGGATCCCGGCCTTCCGCCGGTCATCCTGGTTTGCGCTCATGGGCAGCATGACGCCTGCTGCGCAGTGCGGGGCCGGCCTGTGGGGCGTGCGCTCAGTGAGCGATGGCCGGAATTGGTGTGGGAGTGCTCCCACATTGGCGGTGACAGGTTCGCGGCCAACGCCGTCATTGTCCCCGACGGTGTGTACTACGGAGGGCTCGACGTCGAGTCCTCCGTAGCCACTATTGAGGGTCACCTCGCCGACCGCATTGGAGCAGAGCACTTGCGCGGATACACGGACCTCCTCCCACCGCAGCAGGCCGCCGTCGCGGCCGTGATTGAACGTTTTGGCCCTGCCGGGCGGCATGATTATCTGGTTACGGAGACGCTGCGCGAGGGCGACCACTGGAGCATCCACATCACCGGCAAGCCGCCCCAACCGGCGCATATCGATGTGGAATTGCACGCCCGCCGCACGCCATTACGTCAACTCACCTGTCGGGCGACTACGGAGGGCTCGGTGATAGTTTACGAACCCACTTCCATCCGCAGAACCTGACGTTTGCGGACCGTGGCACGGGTTACCAGGCTTTAGCGGGGCTCTGGATCTTCAGGCTGATCCAAATCAAGCGGTGAACCCTCCAGCGGTGAATCGAGAAGGCTCGGTGGCTTAGGGACGCGAGCGAGTATCAGGCAGACCACCGTCAGCCATGCGACCGCGACCGTTAAAACCTCCGCCCACACCGATGCTCCGAGTTCCATGTAGAGATCATATGGCTCCTGAAGGCAAAACGGTAAGTAGCCTTACTTTCAATGTGAACGTTCGGAGTAATGTGGCGCTCCACTAGGCTTGGAGCATGACTCATGCAGGGCTGAAGTAGTGGCGAAACGCGGCAAGGCAAACAGGTCCCAGAGGTCGACGACGGGAGTCGTCGAAGTGCCTTCCGGCACCCGTCCTGACGGTCCGGTCGCGGGGGTCTACTACATCGATACCGGCGACTGCGAGCTGCTGCAGGACCAGGACAACTCCAATGGCTGGCTTCTCAGAATCAACGGCGTCATGAGCTCGCACATTGACCTGGCCGACCCCCTGTTCCTGGATTTTGAGTACATGCGCTGGATCGCTGCCCTGGTTGAATCGCGCTGGCCGCGCGAGCAGAAGCCCAAGCTACGTGGCCTTCATCTAGGTGGGGGAGCTTGCTCCATGGCACGCTACTTCCACGCGGCCTACCCTGAAGCGCGGCAGGTAGTTGTTGAACTCGACGGCAAGCTGGCTGACTACGTGCGCGGCTGGTTCGATCTGCCCAAGGCGCCCTTCCTCCGGATCCGCGTGGGTGAAGCCCGGCAAGTCACTGAATCCCTTACTCCGGACAGTCGGGATCTCATCATTCGTGACGTCTTCGCCGGAGCTTTCACGCCCCGCGCCCTGACCACCCGGGAGTTCACAGCGCACGCAGACTCGGTTCTCGCAACCGACGGACTGTATGTGGTGAACTCAGGCGATGCCCCGGACCTCAAGAACGCCCGGGCTGACGCTGCCACCATCGCGGACACTTTCGAGCACACCATGATCATTGCCGATCCGGCCATGCTGAAGGGGCGCCGCTACGGCAACATGATCATGGCGGGCAGCCATGCGCCGTTCGGCGATGACCCCACGTTGGCCCGCAAACTCCTGGGCGGAGGCGTCCCCGCGCACATTTGGGATGACGCAAAAGTGCGCGCATTCGCCAGGGGAATCCCGGTGCGGCACGACCCGGCGGCCGAGCCATTGGTTGAAGCCTCAGTTCCGGCTGAGTGAACTGTTCCAGGCTTCCCACAGGTGCGCGTAGCGGCCGCCCCCGGACAGCAGTTCCTGGTGCGAACCCGACTCGACAATCCGCCCCTGCTCCATGACCACCACGGTGTCCGCCGACGCTGCCTGGGACAATCGGTGCGCGATCACCACGGACGTCCGGCCCGCCAACGCGGCTTCGGCAGCCTGATCGAGCATGGCGGCAGACCCGGTTCCCGCTTCTGCAGTGGCTTCGTCGAGCACTGCAATGGGCGGGTCCTTGAGCATCAGCCGAGCCAAGGCCAGCTGTTGCGCCTGCTCAGGTGTGAGCTGATGCCCGCCTGCGCCCACGGAAGTCTCCAAGCCGTCGTCGAGCGCTTCAACCCAAGCAGCCCCGACAGCCTGCAGGGCACGTGTGAGTTCCGCCGGAGAAGCGTCCGGTTTGGCAAGCTTGAGGTCCTCGGCCAGCGTTCCGGAGAAGACGTGAACCTCCTGGCTGACCATGGCAATGCGCAGATGCAGGTCCGCCGGGGCAGCGGCGGCTGAGTCCAGTCCGCCCACCCAGGCTGTCCCGCCGCCGGGGTGCTCCAAACCCATGATGATTTTGGCCAATGTGGTCTTGCCCGCACCGGAAGTGCCGACAATCGCCACCCGCTCGCCCGAGCCAACCGTGAGGGAAACTCCTTTGAGGGCCGGCCGCTGGCCCGGGTAAGCAAAGGTGACATCCTCCAGGACGATGCCGGCATCAGAGGCAGCTGGCGAGACCGGGGCAGTGGTTTGCCCCGCGGACATCGTCAGGCCGAACATGCGCCCCAATCCGGCTGCGGCTTTCTGAAGCTCATCGAACTGCCCCAGAACCAGCCCGATCGGATCGAACAGCCGGTAGAAGTAAAGTGCGGCCGCCGTCGCCGCGCCGATGGTGACGGTGCCCTCGGCGTGGAGCCAGAATCCCACTAGCAGAACCGCGGAAAGTCCGATCAATTCCGCAAAGTTGAGGCGGTTGTAAAAACGGGTCAGGTAGCCAACCCCGCGCAGCGAATGGCCGATGTTCTCGCGCGAGGCGGCTGCCACAAGATCCGCATGGCGTGACCCGAGGCCCAAGGCCACAACAGACGGGGAGCCATGGACGGTCTCGATGATCTGCTCGGTTCGGTTGGCCTCTGTGATCCTGACCGTCCGGTAAATGGGTGCTGTTCGCTTGAGGAACCAGCGAAGGGTGAAGATCTGCAGGGGTGCTGCGATGAGCACGGCCACCGCAAAGCGCCAGTCGATGACGCCCAAGCCCAGCAGGGTCAGCCCAATGGTGAAAGCTGCGCTGGTGAACGCGGGCAGCACCCCGGAAATGGCCTCGCTGACAGCCTCGACATCGCCGGACACCCGGGCCACGACGTCGCCGATGCCCGCCTTTTCCAGTTGTGCGAGCGGCTTCCGAAGGGCCGCCGCGAACACTTCCTCGCGCAGCCCGGCGAGCGCTTCCTCGCAGATACGGGCCAGCAGGTTCTGGCCCGCGATGCCCAGCAGGGCGCCCAGGCCACCAGCCACCAGCAAGCCGATGGCCAGCCACAGCAGGGACAGGACGTCCCCTCCGGAGGCTGCAATGTTGACCATGACGCCCAGAAGTGCCGGGGCTGCCAAGCCGCAGCAGGATGCCGCCAGCAACACGAAGATGGTGAGGGTGAGCCTGCCGGGGCGTTGCGCCAACAGGCGCCACATTGCTTTCCGGGTCTCGCGAGGGGTGGCTATAGGCAGGATTTCCGAGTTCACGAGCCCACCACCTCACGGTAGCCAGCCGACTTGGCGAGAAGTTCCCGGTGCGTACCGGTTTCCGGTGCCCCGCCGGCGCCGCCCACCACCACCCGATCGCAGATGGCCAGCAGGGTGGGGCTTGTGGTGACCAGCACCAAAGCTTTGTCCGGGAAGTTCCGCAGGCCGTCCGCGATGACGGCTTCGGTGGCAGTGTCGACGGCGGTGGTGGGGTCGTGCAGGACCAGCACCGGCTGTTGCTGGTGCAGCGAGCGGCCAAGAACCAGCCGCTGGCGCTGCCCACCGGACAGGCTCTGGCCATGCCCGGTCAGGACGGTTTCGGTGCCTTCCGGCAGTTGTGACACGAAATCCTCGACGGCGGCAGCCGCCATGGCGCGTTCCGTTAGTTCGGCGTCGACTATTGCCACGTTGTCGCGGATACTGCCGCTAAAGAGGACCCCGTCGTGGTTGTCGGCGAAGACCCTTGAACGGGCGTGGTGGGGGTCGAGGTCTGCGGCATCGTGGCCGTCGATGGATACGAGGCCGCGGGGAGAGGGGGTGCGAAAGCCCAAAGTGTCTACCAACTGCCGCGCTTGTGTGCTGTCCGGAAGGACGACACCCACAATTTCGCCGGCGGACGCCGTGAAAGGCGGGAAAGCAAGGTGCGCAGCGCTTGGCAGGAGCTCCAGCAGCGGAGCTGGTCCGCCCGGTGGGTTTGCCGGCGAGACTGAGTCGATTGCCGTCGTCGAACGTTCCGCTGCTTCGGGTGCGGGCACCGCCTCGGGTTCTTCCAGCAACACTGCTATGCGTGCGGCGGAGGCGCGTTTGCGGGCGAGTTCGACGCTCACGAAACCGAGCCCGGTCATGGGTCCCTGAACAAACTGCGCCACTCCAACAACGGCCACCAACTGCCCCACCGTGATGCTGCCTTGGAGCGCAAACCACGCTGCAAAGAAGGCGATACCGGCCAGGAACGCTGCGGATAGTGCTGTGCTCGCGCCCGTGTAAGCGGACTTGGCGCGGATGGCCTTCAGGGCGGAAGTCAGCGACGCCCGGCTTTCGGCGCGATAGCGCGCGATGGCCGCGTCCTCTGCGCCTAGCCCTTTCAACGGGCGGGAGCCTGTTATGAAATCCGTGGCCAAGGCGCCAGCGCGAGCTGCTGTGGACTGCTCCACGTCGCTGCGGTTTTCGAGCGGTTTGGTGAGCCGGTGCATCACCAGCAGCATCACCGGCGTCGCCATAAGAACGGCAAGACCCAGAGGTACTGAGATGAGCAGGAGGGTGACGGCCGATGTGATCACACCGGCGGCCGCAGCAAGGCCACCGCTGATCAGCCAGGACAGCCCGGCAACCCTGTCGGCGTCGGAAGAAGCTATGGCTACGATTTCGCCCGGTGCCCGTCGGGCGGCCATGCCGCGGGGATGAAGTGTCCGCTCCACCACCAGTTGGCGGAGATCATGCGAGCCGTAGTTAAAGGAGCGCTCCGTGGCGAGGGTGCCGAAGCGCCACGAGAGAGCCAGCACAACGAACACCACGGCCAAGGCGCCGAGCCACCCCAGGAGGGCGCCGGCGTCGTTCGGTTCAATGGCGTTGTCCACCGCGGCGCCGATGGTAGCCGGCACCAAAGCCTCGCTGACCTGATGCAGGGAGAGTCCGGCGCAGCCCGCCAACAGCAGCTTCCAGCGGCCGTTGGCGAACAAGGTGAAGCTGAAGAGCCGGGAGGGCGAACTGGAGGGCATGCTTACCATAGTAAGGCTCGCCTTACTTCACGATGGCCACATTACCCGCCTACCTCCCGCCGAGATGGCGGTTGATGCCCATGTTTCCGTGGAACATCGGCATTAAGTGCCACCTCGGCGCGGTCTGCCCCTCGGGTTACTCAGCGCCGAGCAGCTCCTCCCGCCGCTGCTCCGTCTCCTCCCGCAAAGCCTGCACGACGGCGGCTACCGCAGGGCGGCGCATCGAGTCCGGGCGGAGGACCATCCAGTAGGGGAGCAGTTCGGCGAAGTCCGACGGCAGCAGCCGCACCAGGTCAGCGTGCCGGTCGGCCATGAAGCACGGCAGGAAGCCCACGCCGGCGCCGGCCCGAGTAGCTTCCACATGCACGAAAACGTTGGTGGAACTCAGGCCATCACGCATGGTCGGGACAAGCCTGCGGGGAGCGTCCAGGTCATCCACTTGCAGCATGGAGTCAACAAAATAGACCAGTTGGTGCTGCGTGAGTTCCTCAATACTGGAAGGCGTTCCGTTGTCCGCCAGGTAAGCGCGCGAGGCATACATCCCCAGCCGGTACTCGCCCAGTTGGATCGCCTCGGCCCGGTGAACCTGCGGCGTCCCCACCACCACTTCGATGTCCAGCCCCGAGCGCTGTTGCAACGCCCTCCGCGTCACGGTCACGATCTCAACGCTGAGTCCGGGATGTTCGCGTCGCAAGCGGGCCACTGCTGGTGCGGCGATATAAGCGCTGAAGCCATCAGTCGCGGTCATGCGTACGACGCCGGTGATGGGGTCGGGGGCGCGGTCGCTCGGTCCCAGCGCGCTCACCGCAGCTTCAATCCGCTCAGCGACAAGTACGGCTTCGGCACCCAGCTCTGTCACTTCCCAGCCGCCGGCCGCACGCGCGAGGACCCTGCCGCCCAGCGCCTTCTCCAGCGCCGCTATCCTGCGCGAAACGGTGGTGTGGTTGAGCCCCAAGGCTTGGGCCGCCGTCGTGAATTTTCCTGAACGTGAGACGGCGAGGAAGATGAGGAGGTCATCCGGGTTGGGATTCATATCTGCAATTCTGCACACATAGGGTGCCACTTTGGTCATTGAGCGCGGGAGAATCTGCAGCAATACTCAGTGGAGCATTTCGTGTTGTGGATCACATCACGTTCAAAAGGGTCAAAGAGGACACTGAGGAGATGGATATGAGCGTAGAGCAGCGCTCCGCATCAAAAGCAGGGAAAGGCTCCGGCGAGGGTTCCGGACTCAAGAAGATCGTCGCGGCGTCGATGGTGGGCACCGTGGTGGAGTGGTACGAGTTCTTCCTGTACGCCACGGCCGCCACGTTGGTGTTCGGCAAGTACTTCTTCCCGAGCACAGGCAATGAACTGGACGGCATCATCCAGGCGTTCGTTACCTACGCGGTTGGCTTCGTGGCCCGTCCGCTCGGCGGCATCGTGTTCGGCCAGATCGGCGACAAGCTGGGACGCAAGCCCACCCTGCAGCTGACCATCGTGATCGTGGGTGTTTCCACCTTCCTGATGGGCTGCCTCCCGGGCTTCGTGGAGATCGGCTACTGGGCACCGGCCATGCTGGTGGCGCTCCGCTTCATCCAGGGCTTCGCGCTCGGCGGCGAATGGGGAGGTGCTGTGCTGCTGGTAGCTGAGCACAGCCCCAACAAATCCCGCGGGTTCTGGTCCTCGTGGCCGCAAGCGGCAGTGCCGGTAGGTAACCTCCTGGCCACCGCCGTCCTGTTCACCATGTCCACAGTGCTCAGCAGCGAAGCCTTCCTCGGTTGGGGCTGGCGCGTAGCGTTCTGGCTGTCCGCAGTGATCGTGTTCGTCGGCTACTACATCCGCACCCACGTCACTGAAGCCCCCATCTTCCTCGAAGCCAAGGCGCAGGTGGAAGAGTCCAAGGCCATTAGCTACGGCGTCGGCGAAGTCATCCGCAAGTACCCCAAGGGCATCCTCCAGGCCATGGGCCTCCGCTTCGCAGAGAACATCATGTACTACCTCGTGGTGAGCTTCGCGATCGTGTACCTCAAGAGCGTCCACAAGTACGACACCTCATCGCTCCTCCTGGCACTCCTGATAGCCCACGTCATCCACTTCCTGGTCATCCCGCAGGTCGGGCGTCTGGTGGACTCGTGGGGACGCAAGCCCGTGTATCTGGTGGGCGCGATCACGGGGGCAACCTGGCCGTTCTTCGCCTTCCCCATGTTCGACACCAGGAACGCAGTGATCATCGTCCTCGCCGTGACCATCGGCCTCTGCTTGCACGCGTTCATGTACGCTGGCCAGCCGGCCATCATGTCCGAGCTCTTCCCCACCCGGATGCGCTACTCCGGTGTTTCGCTCGGCTCGCAGGTCACGTCGATTTTCGCCGGCTCGCTCGCGCCGTTGCTGGCCACACAATGGCTCAAGGACACCGGCTCCTGGGTTCCCACAGCGATCTACCTCGTGGTTGCTTGCGCCGTCACCGTCGTCGCAGTTGTTTCGCTGAAGGAGACCAAGGGCATCGCCTTGCAGGAAGTGGACCAGGCCGACGCCATCCGTCACGGACTGGCCACTGCATCTACTTCGAAAGGCTAGCTCCATGGATAACTCCCTGAACGGACGCAAGGCACTGGTTACCGGCGGGGCGAGCGGAATCGGGGCAGCCTGCGCGCGGGCGCTCGCCGCCCGTGGAGCGAAGGTAGTAGTGGCCGACGTCGATGCCTCCGGAGCTGCGGCCCTCGCCGACGAGTTGGGCGGCACCGCCTGGACGGTGGATCTCTTGGACGTCGACGCCCTGGCCGCCCTCAGCCTCGACTGCGACATCCTGGTCAACAACGCCGGGATCCAGAAAGTTGCCCCGATCGAGGAGTTCGAACCTGCGGAGTTCCGGCGGATCCTTGCCCTGATGCTGGAGGCCCCGTTCCTCCTCATCAGGGCCGCGCTCCCGCACATGTACGCCAACGGGTTCGGCCGGATCATCAACATCTCGTCGGTCCACGGGCTCCGCGCCTCGGCCTATAAGAGCGCGTACGTCTCCGCCAAGCACGGCCTTGAGGGACTCAGCAAGGTCACTGCTTTGGAGGGCGGCGAGCACGGCGTCACGTCCAATTGCATCAACCCCGGATACGTTCGGACGCCCTTGGTGGAGAAGCAGATCGCCGATCAGGCCCGGCTCCACGGCATCCCCGAAGCCGAGGTCCTGGCCAAGGTGATGCTCACGGAGTCTGCTGTGAAACGGCTCGTGGAGGTGGAGGAAGTCGCGTCGCTGGCAGTGTGGATGGCCTCCGACGACGCCGGCATGGTCACCGGCGCGAGCTACACCATGGACGGTGGCTGGTCCGCGCGATAGTTCCACCCCGCCCCGCGCCCCCGCCCCCGCGAGGTGACAGTTAATGCCAATGTTCGACGTGAACATTGGCATTAACTGTAGTTTCGGCGCGGAGATCCGGGCTAACTTTGGCCGCCGATGATTGCCTCGGCATTATCGAAGGCCCAGGTCACCAAAGGTATAAGCAGTGCCGTGAGCTCGCGGCCGCGTTCAGTCAGGCTGTAGTCCACGCGCGGCGGGATGACGGGTTGTGCGTCGCGACGTACCAACCCGTCCCGTTCGAGCGTTTTCAGGGTTTGGGCCAGCATTTTTTCGCTGACGCCCTCAGCGCGTCGTCGCAATTCGCTCCATCGCTGATCGCCTTCGGAAAGCGAAAGTAGGATCAGCACTCCCCATTTGCTGGTGATGTGGTCCAGTACTGTTCGGCTGGGGCAGCCGGCAGGGAAGACGCCGTCGGCGACGGTGGCCGGGAGGGTACTTACTTTCATGTCAGTACCTTACCTTAAAGTGCGTACTCTCTTTCGGGAAGTTCTCTGCGGAAGCGTTGGTTGTGATCGGTGACCGACCCATTAACTTCCCGAAAGGAACCCATCATGAGCATCGTCATTACCGGAGCAACAGGTCAGCTGGGCCGTCACGTCATAGAGGCCCTCCTTGAACGCAACGTGCCCGCTGACAGCATCGTCGCCACCGGGCGCTCCATCGAAAAGCTGTCCAATTTCGTTGCTCGCGGCGTTCGCGCCGTTGCAATGGACTACGACGACGCTGCGTCGGTCGCCCAGGCGCTTAAGGGTGCCACCAAGGTCCTTCTCATTTCGGGAAGCGCCGTCGGCCAGCGGGTAGAGCAGCACCGCACGGTTATCGAGGCGGCAAAGGCCGAGGGTGTCGAGCTTCTCGCCTACACCAGCATTGCCAACGCAGACACCACCCGCATGAAGCTGGCCACAGAGCACCAGGCCACGGAATCCATCCTCAAAGAATCCGGCGTCCCCTTCGCCCTCCTTCGCAACAGCTGGTACATCGAGAACTACACTGACCAGTTGCCGGGAACGCTGGCGCAGGGAGCGCTTGCGGGCAGTGCCGGAAACGGCAAGGTTAGCGGTGCCTCCCGCGCAGACTATGCGCAAGCTGCGGCCGCAGTTCTGGTTGCGGAGCACCAGGCCGGCAAGATCTATGAGTTGGGCGGGGACGAGGCATTTACCTTGGACGAACTTGCCGCCGAAATTAGCGCCGCATCAGGCAAGTCCATCGAATACCGTGACCTTCCGGTAGACCAATACGCCGATCTCCTGACTGGCGCAGGGGTACCGGAAGCTTTCGCGCAGATCCTGGCCGACACCGATCTGGGCATTGGCCGCGGCGACCTTTTGGTGACCACCGGTGATCTCAGGAAACTGATCGGGCGCCCGGCAACTGCCTTGTCCGAGGCCGTGCGCTCCGCTGCTGCTGCCATCTGAGCCGAGCCGCCCCGCGAGCTGACAGTTAATGCCAATGTTCCGCGTGAACATTGGCATTAACTGTAGTTTCGGCGCGGGAAATCAGGCTGTCTCGTCCACCAGCTCTGCCCGGCGCAGCCCACCACCGCGAACCCACAGCTTGTAGGCCACGAAGAGCAGAACCAGCCAGGTGCCGCCAACGTACAGCGCAACCCGAGTGTCCTCGAAAATGCCCAGGATCACGATCACCATTGCCATGAACGCCATGGTCAGGATGGATGCGAGCGGCCACAGCGGAGAACCGAATTCCGACGCCGGCAGGCCCTTGCGCTTGATCTCCCGCTTCATGGCGACGTGCGAAGCAAGGATCATCACCCAGACCCACACCGTGGCGAAGGTGGCGATGGAGGCGATGAGTACGAACACGTCCTCCGGAATGACGGCATTCAAAACAACGCCCACCAGCAGGATGCCGCCCATCATCACCACGGTCATCCACGGAACGCCGTGTCGGGAGATCTTGCTGAAGCTCTTGGGTGCGTGTCCCTGCTGGGCGAGGCCGAAGAGGATGCGCCCGGCCCCGAAAATGTCGCTATTGATCGCCGAGAGAGCGGCTGTGATGACCACGGCGTTGAGAATGTGAGGTGCGGCAGGAATGCCCAGGCCATCGAAGATCTGCACGAACGGACTGCCGCTGCTTCCAATTTCGTTCCACGGGAAGATGCTCATCAGCACGCCCAGAGTCAGTACGTAGAACAACAAAACGCGGACGGGCACAGTATTAACTGCCTGCGGGATGACCTTCTTGGGGTTTGTGGCTTCGCCCGCCGTGATACCGATCGTTTCGATCCCGCCAAAGGCAAACATCACGACGGCGAACGCGGCCAGGAGCCCCTCGAAACCGTTCGGGAACAAACCACCGTGATTCACAAGGTTCCCGAGTCCCGGTGCCACGCCACCGCCGTCGCCCGTTTGGAAGCCGAACACGACGATCGCTGCCCCGCCCACGATCATGGCGATGATCGCCACCACCTTGATGAGCGAGAACCAGAACTCAAGTTCGCCAAACACTTTCACGCTGAGCAGGTTCATGGCGCCCAGGAACATGATGATCGCGAGCACCCAGATCCACCTGTCCACCTGGGGGAACCAGAAGCCCATGTAGATACTGAAGGCGGTGACATCGGCTATGGCCACGATCGCCATCTCGAACACGTACGTCCACCCGGTCACGAACCCGGCGAACGGGCCCAGGTATTTGCTTGCGTACTGGCCGAACGAGCCGGAAACAGGGTGTCGGACGGCCATCTCACCGAGGGCGCGCATCACCATAAACACGGCCGCACCGCCGATGATGTAGGCCAGCAGGACGGCAGGACCGGCTTTCTGGATGGCGGAGGCGGAGCCGTAGAAGAGGCCCGTGCCGATCGCAGAGCCGAGCGCCATGAAGCGTATGTGACGGACGTTGAGGCCTCGGCTGAGCGCCGTACCTGCGGCTTGGAGGACAGAGCTCTCCGCAGCCAGCTTGGTTTGTTGCATAGTAAAACCTTCTCGTCTTTGGGAGGGGATCGCTATCCAGCAGATCACTTTTGGGCGCCTTGTGATCGGACTCACGAGGCTTTGGTGTCTTTGATCGCAGACAGTGGGCCAACGGCAGCCACTCACCGGGAGCATGGCTCGGGGAGTGTCCGGTATTCCGGACGCTGTTGACCGGTCCGCGCTGGTGATTGGCCTGCGAAGGGTGCACGCTAGAGTACGGGATACCGGACAGCAACGGTTCGACGATCCCGAAATCCGAGCAGCGAGGAACCATGACAAGCACGCCAACCGCCTCAGGCAAAGCCACGTCCAAAGTCCCGGCCGCCGAAAATACGCTGCGCATCCTCAAGCTGTTGGCCTCGCGCCGTGGTCCCATGGCGGCGTCGAACATCGCAACAGCGCTCGGCCTGCCGCGATCCAGTGTGTACCACCTGCTCGGCGTGATGGAGGCGAACGGCTTTGTCCTCCACCTGCACGAGGAACAGCGTTACGGGCTTGGCATCAGCGCATTCGAGCTCAGCTCGGCGTACTCGCGGCAGGAGCCGTTATCGCGGCTAGGGCGGCCGATGCTCGCCTCGCTGGTTGACGTCATCGGTGAGAGCGCGCACTTGGCGGTGCTCCACGGGCGCGACGTTCTCTACATCGTGGAGGAACGCGCCAAGAACCGCCCGAGCCTGGTGACCGACGTCGGCGTCCGCCTGCCCAGCCACCTCACTGCCTCGGGCCGCGCGATCCTGGCTGCCCTACCAAAGTCCCAGGTGCGCGCTCTTTACCCGAATGCCGCTGCCTTCACCTCGCGGCACGAAGTCGAGTTTCCCATCATGAAGTACTCCGCGTTGTCATCCCATCTGGATCAGGTTCGGCAACGCGGCTACGCCACGGAAAACGGCGAAATCACGCCGGGTTTCGGTTCCATCGCCGCCGCAGTGACGGACCATGTGGGATGGCCGACGGCGGCAGTCGCCGTCACGTTCCTGGAGGACAAAGTGCCGGCTGAGCAATGGCCGGTCCTGGCTGCCCGCATCCGTAAAGCGGCAGACGAACTATCGGTGCGGATCCACGGCCGCCCCGCAGGCTAACCAGGCCCCAAGGCATCCCGCTCGACGAGTTTTCGGAAAGTCTCCAGCTCGCCCCGGAAGCTGCCGCGGTAGGAGCCCATGGCGAATAGCCGCCCGAAGATTCCGGCGATAAACCCCCGCGTGACGAACTCCTGGTGGATGCGCGTGCCCTGCCCCTCGCTGGCAAACCGCACATCTGACTCGCCCTTCAGGATGGCATTGCCGAAGCGGGTGCGGATGTGCCAAGGCCGCTCGACCTCAAGAATTTCGGTGGGGCTGGCCATCCGCCCGAACCAGACCGTGTAGCGGCTGCCGGCCTGGTCGGTGGAGCCCACGCGGTCCGTCACGCGGGTTACTCCGCCGATCCATTCCGGGAACCGGTCAAGATCCGTCCATGCTGCGAAGACGCGCTCGGGCGGCGCGGCGACGAGCGTGGTGACCCGGTGCGTTCCCATGGGTCCAGCATGCTCTTTTTGTCGCGCGAATGCGAGGGGTTGAGCGGGTCTGTAATCCCGGACAGCACCACTCGAAAAGCCGTTCCGGCCGCAGGATAAAGGGGCTTTAGTAGAAGCAGAAGATCTTTCCACCACATACTTCCCACAGACGAAGGAGTCACCATGGCACCCGCCGATTTCACTACTGGTGCCCGTCCGGTTAAGGCCGCGCGGGGTACTGAGCTTACTGCCAAGTCGTGGCAGACCGAGGCGCCGTTGCGCATGTTGATGAATAACCTGGATCCGGAGGTTGCTGAGCGTCCGGATGATCTGGTGGTTTACGGCGGCACGGGTCGTGCTGTCCGTTCGTGGGCTGCGTTTGATGCGATTACCCGGACCCTGGAGACCATGGAGAAGGACGAAACGCTCCTGGTGCAGTCGGGCAAGCCGGTGGGTGTGTTCCGCACCCATGAGTGGGCTCCGCGGGTGTTGCTGGCCAACTCGAACCTGGTGGGGGATTGGGCGACGTGGCCTGAGTTCCGCCGTCTCGAGGCTGAGGGTTTGATGATGTACGGGCAGATGACGGCCGGGTCGTGGATTTACATCGGCACGCAGGGCATCCTGCAGGGCACGTATGAAACCTTCGCCGCGGTGGGGAACAAGCTCGCTGCGGAGGGCCGTCACCCGGCACCCGCCGCGGAGGGTTCCACGGAAGGCCCGTTGGCCGGGACGCTGACGTTGACCGGTGGGTGTGGTGGCATGGGCGGGGCGCAGCCGCTGGCCGTGACGTTGAACGACGGCGCGTGCCTGATTGTCGACGTCGATGAAACCCGCCTGCGTCGCCGGGCCGGTAAGCGGTACCTGGACGAGGTCGAAACCGATCTGGATGCTGCGATCAAGAAGGTCCAAGCCGCGAAGGACGAGCGCCGCGGCTGGTCCGTGGGGTATGTGGGCAACGCCGCTGAGGTTTTCCCGGAACTGCTGCGTCGGCATAAGGCCGGGGAGGTGACCTTTGATGTGGTCACGGACCAGACCAGTGCCCATGATCCTCTGTCCTATCTGCCGGAGGGTATTACCGTGGCGGAGTGGCATGTTGAGGCCGCGGCGGATCCGGAAGGGTTCACCAAGAAGGCCCAGGCCTCGATGGCACGGCAGGTCCAGGCGATGGTGGAGTTCCAGGACGCTGGTGCTGAGGTGTTCGATTACGGTAACTCGATCCGTGACGAGGCCCGCACGGGCGGGTACGAGCGTGCGTTTGAGTTCCCCGGCTTCGTTCCGGCCTACATTCGGCCGTTGTTCTGCGAGGGCCTTGGCCCGTTCCGCTGGGTCGCGCTCTCCGGGGACCCGGAAGACATCGCCGTCACGGACAAGGCCATCAAGGAGTTGTTCCCGGAGAACAAGCACCTGCACAAGTGGTTGGACGCTGCGGCGGACCGGGTGGAGTTCGAGGGCTTGCCGGCGCGTATTTGCTGGCTTGGGTACGGCGAACGCGCCAAGGCCGGGCTGCTGTTCAACCAGCTCGTGAAGGAGGGCAAGGTCAAGGCCCCGATCGTGATCGGCCGTGACCACCTGGACTCCGGCTCGGTGGCGTCCCCGTACCGGGAGACCGAGTCCATGGCCGATGGTTCGGACGCGGTTGCTGACTGGCCGTTGCTGAACGCCCTGATCAACACCTCTTCGGGTGCTACCTGGGTGTCGATCCATCACGGCGGCGGTGTCGGTATCGGCCGGTCGCTGCACGCCGGGCAGGTCTCCGTCGCTGACGGCACGGACCTGGCCGCGGAAAAGCTCGAACGGCTCCTGACCAACGACCCCGGTATGGGCGTCATCCGCCACGTCGACGCCGGCTACGACCGCGCCGTCGAGGTCGCCAACGAACGCGGCGTCCGCATCCCCATGAACGAGAAGTAGGCAACAAAGTGACTACCACAACCCACGAACAGCTCACCGTCACACTCGGCTCCAGCGGCGTCACCCCGGAAGACGTCGTCGCCGTCGCCCGCCACGACGCCAAGGTGACCATTTCCCAAGACGCCCTGGACAACGTGGCCAAGGTACGCGCCCACATTGACGAGCTCGCTACCAGCGATGTCCCGGCGTACGGCATCTCCACGGGCTTCGGTGCCCTGGCCAACCGCCACATCCCCAACGATCTCCGCACGCAGCTGCAGAAGTCGCTGATCCGCAGCCACGCCGCCGGCATGGGCCCGGCCGTGGAACGCGAAGTGGTCCGCGGCATCATGTTCCTCCGCGCCAAGACCCTCGCCTCCGGCCGCACAGGCGTCCGCCCGGTGGTCCTGCAGACCATGGTGGACGTCCTCAACGCCGGCATCACCCCGCTGGTCCGCGAGTTCGGTTCGCTGGGTTGCTCCGGCGACCTCGCGCCGCTGTCCCATTGCGCGCTGGTCCTCATGGGCGAAGGCGAAGCAACGGGTCCCGACGGCGAACTGTACGGAACCGCTGGCAGGCCTGCAGTTGCTGAGCTGCTCGCGCAGCACGGCATCGAGCCGGTCACGCTGGCAGAGAAGGAGGGCCTGGCCCTCGTCAACGGCACCGAAGGCATGCTCGGTATGCTCCTGATGGCCATCGCCGACATCCGTTTGCTGCTTGCGACGGCGGATGTCACCGCAGCGCTGAGCGTCGAGGCATTGCTCGGCACTGACCAGGTATTCCTCCCGGAGCTCCACGCAGCACTGCGTCCCCACCCTGGCCAGGCTGCCAGCGCTGACAACATGCTGCGCGTGCTCTCCAACTCGCCCATCGTCGCGTCCCACCGGATCAACGACACCAAGGTCCAGGACGCCTACTCGCTGCGTTGTGCCCCGCAGGTTGCCGGGGCTGTCCGCGACACCGTGGACCACGCCGCGCTGGTGGCTTCCCGCGAACTCGCTGCAGCGATCGACAACCCGGTGGTCCTCCCGGACGGCCGCGTCACGTCCAACGGCAACTTCCACGGCGCTCCCGTGGCCTACGTCCTGGACTTCCTGGCCATTGCGGTCGCGGACCTCAGCTCCATCGCCGAGCGTCGCACCGACCGCATGCTTGATCCGGCCCGCTCACACGGACTTCCGGCTTTCCTCGCCGGAGATCCCGGCGTCGATTCCGGCCTGATGATCGCCCAGTACACCCAGGCAGGCCTGGTTTCGGACAACAAGCGCCTCGCCGTTCCGGCATCCGTGGACTCTATCCCGAGCTCCGCAATGCAGGAAGACCACGTGTCCATGGGCTGGCACGCTGCCCGGAAGCTGCGCAAGGCGGTGGAGAACCTCCGCCGGGTGCTCGCCGTCGAGCTTGTCACCAGCGCCCGCGCCATTGACATGCGGACGCAAATGTCCGACGGCGAACTCACCCCGGGTCCCGCCGGTACGGCCGTCCTTGAGGTGCTTCGTGAAGTGGTCCAAGGCCCGGGCACCGACCGGTTCCTGTCGCCGGAACTGGAAGCAGCTGACCGTTTGGTTGGCTCCGGCGCGGTCCGCGCGGCCGCCGAATCCGCCGTCGGGATTTTGGCCTGACGTCGAATAAAACGCTCATTTGATGGGCATATTTGTCACGCCCCGGTCTTTGTTCGCAACGCAAGCACCGGGGCGTGGCAAATGTAGTAAAACTTATGGTGTACGTCACGTCCACGCCAACGATGTCGTGGGCCTGACGGTCAACCGTTTACACAACTCAATACACAACAGAGAACATCCACAAAGGGGTAGAAGTTCAATGAAGGCACGCGGAGCAGTCCTGTCCAGGCGAAGCGCTCACACGGCTACGGTTACCGACTGGAAGACGCTGAAAGTTGGCGAGCGGGTGGAAGTGGTCAAATACGCCCACGTGATCGCCGCCGGCCGGGTCGAGGAAGTTTCCGGAAGCGGGAACGTTGTATGGCTTGAGCACGCGGGGTCGGGTGTTACCGAAGAGGGCAAGGAACTCTTCATGAAGTCCGACGGCGTGACTCTCCGCCGGGGGTAGGCACCCAACTGAGTCGCAGTTAAGCGCGTTTTGGACGCTCAAAACGCGCTTAAATGCGACCTACTTGGGTGGGGATAGTTGTTAAAACAGAAACCGGGGCTCGTTCCCTTTCCGCGGGTAGTAGATGCGGAAAGGGGGCGGGCCCCGGTTTTTTGTTCGTTGCCGTGAGTGCCGTCAGGGGTGGCAATCAGGCAGCGAGTACTTCGCGGGTCTGACCGAAGGGAACGGATTCGTCCAGAGCCACTGTGTAGGTGCCGGGTTCGTGCCGGGTCACCAGAATGCCGCAGTTAGCGTCTGCTGCTGCGTTTTCGATCAGGGCATCCACGGCGCGGTCGAGTCCGTCGTGGATCTCGTCTGCCTTGGAAAAGGACAGACGAATTTCGCGTTCTGCAATCATTGCAGGGGTCATTTGGGGGCCTCCTATTACTTGCCGCATGCGAGGGCGACCCATCAATCATAGAGTGTGGGCGTCAAGTATTTGTAAGATGACCGGCAGCTCAGTGATCCGCGTCTCATCTGCGAACCATGGCGCGGAGTAGTTTTACTGCCACCGAAAGTGCGGCAATATCCACCGGACCTGGCTTGATAGCCTCCTGGATGGTCTCTTGGATGCGCGCCAGTTGTTCGATGTTTCCGTGCTCCCAATCCATGATTCTTTCCACAGGGTCAGCCGCAGCCGGGGTGCGCGGCGTGTGCCGGACCACGGCTTTGGTCATATCGGCCAGCACCAGATACATGTCGTCCCTTAACGCGGCTCTCGCCAACGACTCCCAGTGGGTATCGCGCGGGAGCATGGTGATGTGTTCCAGCAAAGGGATGGCGGAAATCCGCTCGAAGACAGCGAAGTACACCTCTGCCACCGCGTCCGCCGGTTCCTGAAGCTCCTCGGCAATAGCCGAGATGTCCAGCAGGCCATAGCTGACCAGGAGTTCTGAAGCGCGGATCCCCAAAGGGCGGGGCAACCCCACGGCGTCCGTGTGCGCAAGGCGCTTCAGGGAATGCGCAAGGTTGATGCCGTGGAGGAGCCCGGTGAAGCTGCCCCGCATCAAGGACATGGGATGTTCCAGTCGTTCCAGGGCGTCGGCAATAGGTTTATCGCGGAAGTCGTGGGTCACGTACCACCGCACGGAACGGTCAAGCAGCCGGCGCATGTCCAGCGCTACGGCGGAGCCATGCTCGCTGGGTGTGCTGGCCGGCAGTTGGGCGATGGCCTGCGTGACAGAATCCAGATCCCAGATTTTCCGCATCACCACGAAGGCGCGCGCTACAGCCGCCGCTGACACGGTGGTCTCTTCCATGGCCCGGAAAGCGAAGGCGATGCCACCCATGTTGATCATGTCGTTAGCCAACACCGTGGCAACGATTTCCCGGCGGAGCGGATGCGTGGAGAGATGTTCGCCGAACCGTTCCGAAACCTGTTGGGGGAAGTAGTCGCGGAGTGTCTGCGAGAACCAGGGATCGTCAGCGAGACCGCCCTCAGTGAGTTCGCGGGCGAGCTCAATCTTGGCGTAGGCGGCCAGCACCGCAAGTTCGGGAGTGGTTAATCCCTTGCCCGTGAGGACGCGGGCCTGCAGTTCCTCGTTGCTCGGGAGAAACTCCAATCCCCGGTCCAGGTCCGTGACGGACTCCAGCCAGTCCATGGTCCTTTCGAAGCTGGGGCTCCATTCGACGGCTAATTGCTTGTCATTGAGGAGCAGGACGTTTTGGTCATCGTTGGTCCTGAGCACCAGCCGGCCGACTTCGGCCTGCAGGGAATGAAGGAACGCCGACCGTTCCCCGGCGGACATCCTGCCCGCGGCGATCATGCGGTCCAGGAAGATCTTGATGTTCACCTCGTGGTCGGAGCAATCCACGCCCGCTGAATTGTCGATCGCATCAGTGTTTACCAGGATGCCAGCCAGCGCAGCCTCGATCCTGCCGCGCTGCGTGACGCCGAGGTTGCCGCCTTCGGCGATGATGTGGGTCCGGAGCTGGTTGCCATCCACGCGGATGGCATCGTTCGCTTTATCCCCGACGTCGGCATGGGACTCCGTGGACGCCTTGACGTAGGTGCCAATTCCGCCGTTGTACAGGAGGTCTATCGGCGCCATGAGGATCGCCCTCAGAAGCTCCGGCGGGCTCAGCGCCAACTGCCCCTCTGGATCCGCGTTCTCCGTCAATCCGGGGCCCTCTTCCAAACCCAGGGCGAGTCTGACCTCTTCACTGATCCGGATGGACTTGTCCGTGCGCGCGAAGACGCCGCCGCCGTGGCTCAGTTTGGTGCGATCGTAGTCTGCCCAGCTGGAACGGGGCAGTTTGAACAGGCGTTCCCGCTCTGCGTAGGACACCATGGGATCTGGTCTGGGGTCCAGGAAGATGTGCCGGTGATCGAACGCGGCTACCAGCTTGATGTGGTTGGAGAGGAGCATGCCATTGCCGAAGACATCGCCGCTCATATCCCCGATGCCCACCACGGTGAAGTCCTCGGCCCGGGAATCGATCGTCAGTTCGCTGAAATGGTGCCGCACGGATGCCCAGGCGCCGCGGGCCGTAATGCCCATCTGTTTGTGGTCGTACCCCACCGATCCACCGGAAGCGAAGGCGTCCCCAAGCCAAAAGCCGTACTCCACGGCGATGGCATTGGCGAGGTCCGAGAAGGCGGCTGTTCCCTTATCCGCAGCGACAACAAGGTAGTAGTCGTCGCCGTCGTGCCGCACCACGCGCGGCGGCGTCTCGACGCGACCGTTGGCGCCGCCGTCGGGATCCGGGACCAGGTTGTCCGTCACGTCCAGCAGCCCGCGGATGAAAGTCCGGTAGCTTTCCTGGCCCTCCGCGAGCCAAGCCGCGCGGTCCTCCATCGGATCGGGGAGCCGCTTGGGAAAGAAACCGCCCTTGGCGCCCGTGGGAACAATCACGGCGTTCTTGACTGTCTGCGCCTTCACCAGCCCAAGGATTTCCGTGCGGAAGTCTTCGCGCCTGTCCGACCATCGGAGTCCACCGCGGGCTATCGGTCCGAAGCGCAAGTGGACCCCTTCAACCCGTGGTGAGTAGACCCAGATTTCGAACCTTGGCCGGGGCGCCGGGGCCGCCGCAATGCTGGACGGATTGAGTTTGAAGCTGACGTACGGTTTGTCCAGGTAGAAATTGGTGCGCAGTGTGGCTTCTACCAGGCTGGAAAGTGTCCGGAGGAGGCGGTCGGCGTCCAGGACAGGGATAGCGTCAATCGCTTCTGCCAGTTTGGTTCGAGCTGCGTGGATGGCCTGCGTCCGATGGCTCAGTTCGCTGCTGCCTTCCTCGAAAACGTCGCCGTCAGTCTGGTGCGGGTGGCTGATGAGTTCGGGATCAAACAGGTCAGGCGCGTAGTTGTCCGGGTTGAACTTCGCCTCGAAGAGCTCCAGCAGCGCATGTGTTGCCTTCGTGTTTGCCCGGAGGGTGTCTGCGATGAAGCCGTAAGAGTTAGTACTCCCCAGCTGCCGCAGGTACTTTGCATACGCACGCAGGATAGCCACCCTCCGCCAGTCGATGCCTTCCCTGATGACCAGGGCATCAAAGGCGTCCGACTCGGCGTCCCCCCGCATAGCGGCGCAGAACGAACTGGCCAACAGATCCCCGGTGGCCAACGGGTCCACCCCGCGCGGGTACTTGAGCCCCAGGTCGTAGAGGAAGAACTGCCGGCCGTCCTCACGCTGCACGTCGAACGGCCGTTGGTCCAGGACTTTCAAGCCAAGATTATGGAAGACCGGCAGGATCTGGGTGAGACTCTGTGGCCGGGTCAGGTACAGACGGATGCGGGCATCCTCCGTGAGGACGGCAGTGCCGGGACGCTTGTAGACCGTCAGCAGCGGGTCGCTTTCTTCGCTTGGTTCGGTCGGGAAGCTCTCGAACTTCGAGATGTCCTCAACAGCGTCTTCCACCTCGTAATCGGCCTTGTAGCTGGCAGGGAACGCGGCAGCCCACTGTCGGGAGAGCAGGGCCGCTTCATCGGACGGGTATCGCGCCTGCAGCGCCTCGGCCAAGCCCTGTGCCCAGGTCCTGGTGGCGGCGATGATCCGCGGTTCCAGGACCAAAGCATTGACGACGCCGGGAGTCCCCTGATGCGGCGACGCCGCCTGCGGTAACAGCACGCGGAAGAACACCCTGGCCATGGCGGATTCGCCCAAGCGGAGCTCAAACTCGATGGAGTCCGAACCGAAGGCCTCGCGCAGTTCACGTTCAATGTTGAGCCTGACGGCGGTGCTGTACCTGCGGCGCGGGAGGAACACGAGCGCTGTCATGAACCGTCCATAGGAGTCCGGGCGCAGGAACAACCGCGTGCTGTGGCGTTCCTGCAAGCGCAGGATCTCGCGGGCATGGGCAGCCAACTGCTCTGCGTCAATATGGAAAAGTTCGTCCCGCGGATACGACTCCATGACAGCCAGGAGCTCCTTGCCGTGATGCGAGCTTGGCGGGTAGCCAAAGGCTTGCAAAACGTTGTTCACGGTGTCGCGGATGACAGGAATCGCCAGGGCTGAGTGGGACGTGGAGCTGGGGGAGAAGAGACCCACAAACGTATGCTCGCGGCCCGTTTCTGTGCCGGTCGTTTCTATCCCGTTCGTGGCGATGCTTATTTCGTCGAGGTACGCCTGGCGCAAGACCGTCGAGCGCTGCGTGGACTTGGTGAGCGTGAGGAGGTGGGTCCGCGCCTCCGGCTCACCTCCACGGGGCTCCTCCAGTGGTTCCCGCAGCAAGCCAAGCCCATGCTGCCCGCGGTACCCGAGGAATACAAAGTTCCCCTCACCCAGCCACGCCAGCAGCTCCTGGGCTTCCTTGGCTTCGGGGTCTGATCCTGCAAGTTCGCCCAATGCCCTGACGAGCCTTGCGAGTTCCTGGTGGATTGCTTCGGTGTCCTCTGCCGCGGACCGAACATCCCGCAGGACTCCCCGTAGCCGCCTGACAAGGAGCTCCTCCGCCGCCTCATCCGGGAGCCGTGGGATCTCGATCGCCATCCACGCCTCGGTGAGCAGTCCGCCGTCGTGATGTTGTTGGGTGGTCGGCCCGGCGGGGGAGCCGGTATTGGAAGGTTCGACGCCGGTGGGCAGTGCCGTGCGGTGCGGTGCCCTGTGGATTTCGGTCAGGCGGTGCGTGACGGGGTCGCGCTCGACGCTGAAGGTTGGATGGACCAGGAGCCGGATGGAAGCGGTGTCCCTGGCGATCTCCGCGGTGACGGAGGGGAGAAGATAGGGCATGTCATCGGCGACGATCGCAACAACGCTGGCATCGGACTCGTTCAGGACCCCGATTACGGCTTGCCCCGGTTCGCGCCGTTCGGCCAAAGTTCGGTGGTAGCGGGCACGTTCCAGCAGCGTTTCGGGGGTGTAATAGCGGACATCGTCCTCTGAAACGTGCTCGTAGTAGTCGGTCAGGAATCCGTCCGCCGGCTCCACCCTGGGTGACATTTCCGTGCGCCTCCGCTGCGCAAAGGAGAGGCCGTGCGTTGCGGCCCGGCGAAGTCCCTGCGCCTCACTTCATGCTCCCGCGAGGTGGCATTTAATGCCAATGTTTGAGGGAAACATTGGCATTAAATGCCACCTCGCGGGAGGTTTGCGCCCCCAAGACGTGGTGGCGGGATTCGAACCCGCGTGCGCTGCTTTGCAGGCAGCTCCCTGGCCTCTCGGGTACACCACGTGCAAACGACACTAGGCGCCGGGATGCGGCGGGATCAAAGTTCATTTCCCAGGCTTTCTCAGGGCTACGCAGGGTGTCTCTGAGCTACTGGGTGGTGTCGCCGGGCTACGGGAAGGTTGCGCCGCGTTGCCTCCAATGACGGCTGATCTGCGCCCCTGCGCCCCTGCACCCCTGCGCCCCTGCGAATCAGCGGCTTGTTCGTTGAGCGATACGTTCAAGGGTGGGATCCACGGATAAGCGCGGGATCCGTGCCAACGCGACGCTTGGCACGCATCCCTGCCAGCTTCGTGGTTCCGGCTGCGACCAAGAGTGTGAGGATGGCCGCGGCCGTGTGCGTGTAGAGCAGGAGGTGAACGGAGCCACCACTGGCTGCTGCCCCTGCCGGCGCGTCTCCCAAGACCGGGCCGCCGTGCAAGTGGTCCAGGAACCCGTTACCGGGAAAGTACCCGCCAAAGGCGTCAAAACCCAGGTGCAGCAACTGCTGGGCAAGGCCGGAGAGCAGCAGCAACAGCAATGGTCCGTGCACCCAGCGGGCAACGAGTTGGGCCGCCAGGCAGGACAGTGCGGCGAAGCCCAGAAGGACTGGAACGGCGGGAATGCTGCCGCCAGCCAGCATGTGCGCGGCCAATCCAAGGGCCACCGCGGCCAGCCCTGCAACCCAAGCCCACTTCTCCTGCACAAGAGGTGTGCGCATCGCTGTCCTTTCCTCCACACAGGCTATGTGGAGGAACGTGTCCATGAACAGGGCCTTCCAAATGTCCGCCTACGCCAAGCGCCCGTCTACGCCAGGAGCGTGTTGATCAGCCGCGCGGCAACCTTCGCGGTCCGGGAATCAATGTCGAACTCGGGATTCAGCTCTGCCACGTCCAGGTGCAGCAGCTTTCCGCTGGCAGCAACTTGCCTGCAAATCGCACTGATCACCGGCAGCGGCACACCGTATGCGGCGGGCGCGCTCACCCCGGGTGCCACCGACGCCGGCATCACGTCCAGATCGATGGTCAGGTACAACATGTCCACGCCGGCCAGGAAGTCGGCAACAAAGACTGCGGCTGCTTCCGGAGTGCACTGTTCATCAAGCAGGTACTTCACGCCCAAGCGCCGGGCCGTGTTGAAGAGCGTCCGCGTGTTGTTGGGCTCCGAGATGCCGACGACGGCGTACTGAAGTTCACGCCCCGCGGCGGCTTCCGCGTGGGCCATCTGCAGGAAGGGCGTCCCTGAGCTCGGCGTCGCTTCATCCCGCAGGTCAAAGTGGGCGTCCAGGTTCAGGACACCCAGTCGCTTGCCGCGAACTGCTGCGGAACCAGCCACGCCCAAGTAGCTGGCGAAGGCGGTCTCGTGGCCCCCGCCCAGCACCACGGTGAGATTGCCGGCGTCGAGCAGTCCCGAGATGGCGCGTCCGGCGCGCTCTTGGCCCGCCTCCAGTGAGTCGTCCTCCACAACCACATCACCGGCGTCGAAAACGTCACGATCAAGGTGGAACGCCAGCGGCCCCAACGCAGAGCGGATGGCGGCGGGAGCGGCAGCAGCGCCAACGCGCCCCTGGTTTCGGAGGACGCCGGCGTCGCTGCAGAAACCAAGCACGACGGCGGGACGCGAGGCTGCTTCGGAGGCAGACGTCTCGTGGGGTGCTACTGCTTGCCACCACCGCCGGTGCTCATCGCCATCGCCATCAAAACGACCCGTCCAGGGGGCAGGCGCGACATCTACGGTGAAGGGGCTGGTTTCCATGCTTCAAGCACACCGGACATGGGACCCCAAAACCAGCCATTCCGTCACGGGGGTGTCTGAAACCCCGGACTCACGCTCCCCGTAGACGCCGCGAGATGGCATTTGATGCCAATGTTCGCGCCAAACACCGTCATCAAATGCCATCTCGGCGAGGACCTACTTGACGCCCAGCAACTCCTCCACAGTTCCGATGCCGAAGAACAGCAGGAACGCGGCTGCCACAGCCCACATCAAGGGGTGGACTTCGCGGGCGCGGCCCTGGAACGTGCGGATCAGGACGTAGGAGATGAAGCCGGCGCCGAGGCCGTTGGCAATTGAATAGGTGAACGGCATGAGGGCGATGGTCAGGAACGCGGGAATTCCGACGCCCCAGTCCTGCCAATCGATCTTGCCCACCTGGGAGACCATCATGAAGCCCACGACCACCAGTGCGGGAGCCACGGCCTCGAACGGCACCAGGTTGATGAGCGGCGTGAAGAACATGGCCACAAGGAAGAGGACGCCGGTGACGATCGAGGCGAGACCGGTTCGGGCGCCTTCTCCAATGCCGGCGCCGGACTCGACGAAGATCTGGTTGGAGGAAACGGAAGCTCCGCCGCCCACGATTGCGCCGAGGGCATCAACCTGAAGGACGCGGTCAACGTTGGGGATGTTGCCGTCTTTGTCCACGGTTCCGGCCTCGTTGGCCAGCCCAACCATGGTTCCCATGGCGTCGAAGAAGATGCTCAGGAGGATCACGAAGGCCAGCAAAGCCGCCGCGATGAAGCCGAGGTGTTCAAAAGCACCGAAAGGGTTGGCCTTGCCGATGAGGGACAGATCCGGGGCGCCCCATTCGGTGAGCGTGGGGGCCACCAGGGACCAGCCGCGGGGGTTGACGTTGGTTCCGTCAAAGCTTGGGCCGATGTGCAGCGTGAATTCGAGGATGGCGGCCAGCGCAGTGGAGACCACGATGCCGATCAGGATGGCGCCGCGGACCTTTCGGACCACCAAGGCGATGGTCAGGATCAAGCCCACTGCGAAAACGAGTGTCGGCCAGCCCATGAGCTTTCCGTCCACGCCCAGGCCCAACGGAACGGTGGTGCCGGCAGCATCAGGGATGCGGCGGACGAAACCGGCGTTGACCAGGCCAATGAGTGCGATGAAGAGGCCGATGCCCACAACAATTGCCGTCTTCAGGGCCTCCGGAACCGCCTTGAACACGGCTGTTCGGAAACCGGTCAGCACCAGGATGAGCATGGTGATGCCGGACAGCACCACGAGCCCCATCATGTCCGGCCAAGTCAATCCGGGATGGGAAGCCACAGTGACTGCCACGAAGGCGTTGACGCCCAAGCCTGTGGCCACGGCAAACGGATGTTTGGCCCACGCGCCCATGAGGATGGTCAAGATGCCGGCAACGAACGCCGTGGTGGCTGCCACGGCCGTGAAGCCCAGCGACGCGCCACTCGAGTCGGGTCCGGAGAGGATCAGCGGGTTCAGCACCACGATGTAGCTCATGGCGAAGAAGGTCGCGAAGCCGCCACGGATTTCCCGCGAATACGTGGATCCACGTTCGGAGATTTTGAAGTAGCGGTCGATTGCAGAACCTTGTTTGAGCATGAAGGTCTCCGGGGATCGAGGGGAGTTTGCTCTCAAATCCTATGTTGTCCGGTGTGGGCCCTTTGAACCATTCGCCTAGTCTGTAAGGAAGCCAACACTAGGAGAAACCGCCCCATGCGTACCATCCGCCCGCTTCTGGCCGCCGTCGTCGCTGCCCTTGCTTTCGCGTCCGCTTTGCTGTTTTCCGCGGCTCCGGCGTCCGCGCACGACGTCGCCGAGTCAACCGCGCCAGCCAACGGTGCCAGCGTGGCGGAAGTCCCGGCGTCGGTCTCCATCACGTTCAACAACCGCCCGCTCGCGATTGGTTCCGGCGTCACCGTGACGTCCGGCGGTGAGAACTGGGCGGACGGTCCGGTCGAAATCATTGACAGCCAGGCTGTCCAAAAGCTTCGCGAGGGCGCTCCAGCTGGTGAATACACCGTGGTTTGGCGTGTAGTCAGCTCGGATTCCCACCCCATTGAGGGCACCTTCGCGTTCACGGCCGCCGCGGGAACCGCGACGACGGCGAGTGGCCCGGTTGGTGTCTCGCCGTCGGTGTCGGCGCCGTCAGCCGAAGTACCGACGGCGGGTACCGCAGCGCCGGGAACGGGCAGCAGCGAGCCTGCCGCTGACGCCTCCCAACCCTTCCCTTGGAGCATTGTCGGGCTGGCTGTTGTTGCTGTGGGTCTCGTTATTTACCTTGCTGTTACCGCACGGAAGAAACTCGCCGCTTCGAACAGCCCTGATGGCGATACTTCCGCGGAATAACGCGGTTTTCTACGTACCTGCGAATATCTCGAAACGGACACTGCGACACGCCAGAAGCCCACTTCCCGTTACTTAAATGTGACTTCGGAGGAATCATCGCGTACGGTAGTACCTGTGCCTGTTCCACGTAGCGGGCACTTCCGGCCTGATTGCCTAGCTCTGCCGCAGTCCGGAATCCGTTCGCAGACAAACCTACGGCAGAGACGGGGAACCCAATTTAGGCCGCTTTCGAGCGTGCCTTGGGGTGAAGTCACGAAGCTTCCGCTGAACAGCGGGGGATAGTGGCCGGGTGACTCCCATCCGAATCCGACAGCTAACCTCGCAGGCATCGGGAGAGGCTCTTTCATGTCTTCACGCATTCTTCGCGGCCGTCGTAAGGCGGACAGCGTACGTCCTAATCCGTTCATCTCCATCTCGAAGGCAGTAGCCAGCAACGCTTCCGGCGCTGGCCGCCAGGCAGCTGTTATCGCAGCAGCCTCGGGCCTCGTTTTGACCGGCTCCATTGCTGCTCACGCAGCTGAGGCTCCGGTTCAGCGCGACTCCAGCCCCGCAACGGTCGCTGAGACCGTTTCCGAGGCACCCACCAAGGTTGTTACCGCCCTGGCGACGGCTACCGTCAACTTCGAGCGTCCGGCCGTTGCTTCCGTAGCAGCTCCGGTCATCGAAAAGCCGGCTCCCGTTGTTGAGGCCCCTGTGGTCCAGAAGGCAGCCGTCACCACTGCTGCTGCAACAGCTCCCGTCGCCGCCCAGGCTGCGGTTGCTGCTCCTGTGGCTGCCGCACCGGCTGCCCCTGCTCCTGTAGCTGCTGCCCCCGCCGTTGGCGGCGTCAACGCAGCCATGGTTGCCTCGGCTTACGCACAGATCGGCGTCTTCCAGGACTGCACCGCCATGGTCGAGAAGGCTCTCGGCTCCGCTGGCATCCCGGTAGGCGACCTCGGTCCCATGCAGTTCATGAACTACGGCAAGGTCGTTAGCGATCCCCAGCCCGGTGACATGATCGTCCAGTCCGGCCACGTTGCTATCTACATCGGCAACGGCCAGGCAATCAGCGGTGGCATCAACGGCAACCAGACGGGCATCCACCCGATCAGCTGGTTGACCGCAACGGGTCCCCTGACCTACGTACGCGCTGGCGCATAAAGCCTCACGCTTCAGTTCAAAGGCCGGTGCCTTCAAAGACTATTGTCTTTGGAGGTGCCGGCCTTTGGCGTTAAGTTCTGTTTGTTAATGTTCAGCGGGGAAGAACGTTCAGCGGGGAACGTTCGACGGCGGGTCTATAGCCGCGTGGGCGGCGGGGCCCGTGCGGGCCCCTAGGCGTAGTGCCCCTAGGCGAGGGCGATGCCCGGACCTGCGGGCAGGGCAACTTTTGAGGAGATGGCTTGGCCCACTGCCTTGGCTTGCCGCAGCACTTCCTTAGGAGACGGCGTGATGAGGTCCCCAACGCCCACCAGGTGCATCCCTACCGCCCGCATGGCGGCCGCGAAGTTCTGGCCAACGGCTATCCCAAGTTCGGCGAGCATGCGCCGCAACTGGCTTTGGGCACAGCGCGTGACTACTACGTGGTCCGCCAGGAGGACACCGTTGGCTGTGTGGACTGCCCACTGGCGTGGAGTGGATTCGAGGGGGCCGGATACATGGAGTCCCGTTCTGAGGCCCGCTGTGGTCATGCTGGCGGCCAGCCCATATCCGATTTGCCGGGAGGGGTCCGAACCCAGGAAATCAAGGCGGACGGCGCGGGTGGTGTTGCGAACGTCCAGTTGGTGGTTGGCGGCGTAGTTCCGCAGATGTCGGAGGATCTCGTTGCGTTCTTGCATGGCTGCAGGATCGGCCACCTCGGTGCGTTGAAGCATGCCTGTGTGGACAGAAGGACCTGTGGTGGACAGTGCACCGAACCCGTCTACGACGATGGAGCCCACGCCGAAGCGACTGAGCTCGCTGGCAACTGCCAAACCGGACAGGCCGGCTCCGATGACCACGGTGGTGGTGCGTTCCGTGGCGGAATCAGGCGTGAGTGACACTGCTTGGTTCCTCCTTGACGTGTGTACCTTACGGCATCGCGTGGGATCGCGTCCGAGTTCCCCAAGCGGCCGCAAATAAATGGCCGGAGTGTGTGCTGTGAAACACGTTTGCCGGCCATTCGGTGACTCGAACACTACCGAACTTTTTCGGCCATGGATAGCCTCCGCGACTGCGCGTTTTGTGTGTTCGTCCGCAGCGCAATGTGGGAGCCCGGGAACCGAGCCCGGACCGTTATGCACATAGCCCGATGTCGCCTTGATTCGGTACTGCTGACCGAGAATAGTTGGCCTTGGGAGGAGAAATTTCCCGGTTTCTCCTGCTCCGGCCATTGACAATGAAACAGTGAGGGACTTCGACGCGGAGAACCTCTGGCAGAATAGCCGGAACATCAAGCAGTAGGTGGAGAGGCAGGCCCCCATGGACCAGCACGGCAGACACAGTGAAGAGCCACAGGACGGCCAGGATCAAGCCGTGGAACCCGGTGGCATCGTGGTGGGAGTGGACGGTTCAGAGCATGGTCAATGTGCTTTGGTTTGGGCCGCGCGGGAGGCCGAACGTCGGCAACTTCCCTTGCATATCGTTACGGCATATTCTGTGCCCATCTTCGCCGCCTCCGGGCTGGATGGCGGCTACGCAACAGTCGACGATTCCGTGATTCGCGAGGGCGCGGATGCGATTGTCCGGCAGGCCCTGGATAAGGTGTCCGGATATGACATCGACGTCGACGCTTCTGTCGAGAACGGCGACGCCGCTGGTGTCCTGTTGGATCTTTCCAGCGAGGCCGCCCTCCTTGTTTTCGGCAGCCGGGGCCGCGGTGGATTCGTTGGGCGTTTACTTGGCTCGGTCAGCAGCGCCTTGCCTGCCCACGCCAAATGCCCCACGGTGACAGTCCCGCTCTACTGTGCCGACCGCCTTGGTGAAAGCACTGAGGACAAACACATCAAGGCTGAACATGCCAAGGCAGGCCCACGTACTGTGGAAAACGTAGTTGCCGTAGGCGTGGACGGTTCCGAGCAGGCCCGTGTGGCCGTGCTCGAAGCTGCCGAGCAGGCACAGCGCATGGGTGCCAAACTCCGGGTGATTTGTGCTGTGCCGCAGTACAGCGGTTCCTTGGCATGGGTTCCGGCACCCTTGGACCGGGATGCCTTGTTTGCGGATATCAAAGTCCAGTTGGACGCCGGGGCTGATTGGCTCAGAAGCCACTTCCCTTCATTGCCCATGGAAACGGAACTCCGGGACGGTTCCCCCGTTGATGTTTTGGTGGAAACCAGCCGCAGCGTCGAGCTGGTGGTTCTGGGTACACGGGGCCGTGGCGGCTTCGCGGGGATGCTGTTGGGTTCTACATCGGACGGGGTCCTGCACCACTCCAAGGGGCCGGTGATGGTTGTTCCCGACCGTGAGGATCCCAGGCTCGCTGACCGCCACAAGTTTGGGCCTATGCTTGGCGCTGCCTAAGCCCTGAGCCTGCTACGCCCATGGACAAGAAGCAGCCCGGGGAGCCGTCGCAGGATCCGGTATTGGTCCTGGACATCGCCGAAATCCGGGGAACCATGCTTCCCCGCGTCGGTGGCAAGGCTGCCAATCTGGGCGAGTTGGCCAGCGTCGGCCTGCCGGTTCCACGCGGATTCTGCCTCACAACTGCCGCATACCGGCAGGCTCTCTCGGGTGTGGGCCTGGAGTCTGTCTTTGCGGCTTTGGAGGAGGCCAGCGCCTCCGGCACCAGCGCCTCCGACTTGGACGCCTCCGACTTGGGCGCCTCCGGCATGGACCAGCTCAATGAGCTAGCCGCCCGCGCCCGGTCCTTGGTGCTCGACGCCGGGGTGCCCGATGGGATCGCCGAAGCCGTACGGTCTGCCTACGAAGATTTTGGGGACAACGTCCCTGTCGCGGTGAGGTCGTCGGCCACTGCAGAGGACTTGCCGTTCGCTAGCTTCGCCGGACAGCAGGACACCTTCCTGAACGTCGTTGGCATTGAATCGGTCCTTGATGCCGTGAGCCGCTGCTGGGCATCGCTCTGGACAGGTCGTGCAGTGACCTACCGGACCACCAACGGGATCGACCACGGAACTGTGTCCCTCGCAGTGGTTGTTCAGGAGATGGTGAATGCCGTTACCGCGGGCGTCATGTTTACCGCCAACCCGGTGACGGGGAATCGCTATGAGACCGTCATTGATGCCAGCCCTGGCTTAGGGGAGGCCGTAGTTTCGGGCGCTGTGAATCCGGATCATTACGTTGTGGACGCTCATCGTAGTGCCATTGTGGAAAGGGCCGTGGGGGATAGGCAAGTGGAGATCCGTGCCAAGCCTGGCGGCGGCACGGAGCGCTTGGAACTCCCCAGTCAATCAGGAATTGAGGAACCGCAGCCCTGCCTCAGTGACCGTCAGGTCCTAGAGCTTGCCAAGCTGGGCCTTGAGGTCCAAGAGCACTACCGAGTTCCGCAAGACACCGAGTGGGCAATCGACGACGACGGAAAGTTGTGGCTTACGCAAGCGAGGCCCATAACCACGCTGTACCCGCAAACCACGCGCACGCCCCCGGCTCCCGGCGAGCACGCGTTCCTGAACTTCAGCCTCGCTCAGGGCCTCACCAGGCCTCTGACGCCCATGGGGTTGGCCGGAATCCGGCTAATAGCCTCAAGTGTCGCCAAGACGGCGGCTTTCGACGTTCCCGATCCCCGGTCAGGGCCGCCTGCCTACTACGAGGCCGGACAACGAATCTTCTTCGACTTCACCGCGGTGCTGCGGAGCCGGGTGGGCCGGACAATCGTGCCACGGGTTTTTGACGTCATGGAAGCCCGCTCCGCAGCCATCATGCGTGGACTCTTCGACGACCCGCGCTTCGCTGTGACTATCAAGACACCCAGGAAACTGATCCGCCATGTCGCCCCGGTGGCGGCTAAGTACCGTGTCCCGGAGTCATTGTTCCGCGGTCTGTTTCGTCCAAGCACAGCAATGCGGCGTGTGGAGCGGCTCAGCACGGAGTTACGCAGCACCTTCTCCGTCCCCAGCGGAGCCACACCCCACCAGCGGCTGGGCCATGTCCAGAGAATCCTGGGAGAGGAAGTGTTCGCGACGGTTCCGCAGGTGTTGCCCCTTCCTGCGCTCGGCTTCGCGATGCTGGCGCTGGTGAGGCGGGTTCTTGGTGACCAAGCGCCCTACAGCGAGCTGCAAACAGTAGTCCGTGGCCTACCTAACAACGTCACCACGGAGATGGACTTGGCTTTGTGGCAGGTCGCCTCTGAGATTCGTGAGGATCCGGCCGCCGTTGCTTCCATGGTTGGCCGAACGCCGGCAGAGCTGGTGGAACAGTATCGGGCAGCCAAGCTGCCGGCAGCTGCGCAGACCGGTCTTGAGAGGTTCCTGGGGAAATATGGACACAGGGCGGTTGCAGAGATCGACCTTGGCATGCCCCGCTGGTCCGATGACCCTACGCACATTCTCGGTGTCATAGCCAACTATTTGAGGCTCTCCGACGGCGCCGAAGCTCCCGACCAACAGTTCACGCAATCAGCACTCGACGCCGATGAACAAGTAGCGCGTTTCGTGGCCCGCGCCAGGGCGAAGAGTCCGTTGCACGCGGTGATCGTGAGACTTGCTTTGGACCGAACACGGCGCTTCGCCGGTATGCGGGAGTTGCCCAAGTACAACCTGGTTCTGGGACTGTCAGCCGCGAGGAAGCAGTTGTTCCTGATCGGGAACGAGCTTGTGGCAGCGCATCGGATCGAACGTGTTGAGGACATTTTCTTCCTGGACCTGGACGACGTCGAGATCGCCTTGGCCGGAGACGACGTCCACGAGGTCGTTGCTGAACGTCGTGCTGCTTACCACCAGGAACTCCGCCGGAGGCACATTCCCAGGGTGTTGTTGTCAGACGGGACTGAACCTGAGGCTACGCCCGGACGGAACGAAGGCAAGCAGCGCCCCGGCACTTTGTCCGGCAGTCCGGCGTCGGCAGGTCTGGTGTCTGCTCCTGCGCGCGTCATCATGGATCCGGTAGGCGCCCACCTGGAACCAGGGGAAATCCTAGTGGCACCGTCAACGGACCCTGGGTGGACGCCACTGTTCCTCACCGCAGGAGGGCTGGTCATGGAAATGGGCGGGCCCAACTCGCACGGAGCTGTGGTGGCCCGTGAGTACGGTATTCCTGCTGTGGTGGGCGTCCCCGACGCGACATCGCGCATCAGCACAGGCCAGCACATCACCGTGGACGGCGCTGCCGGGACCGTCAGCACCGAAAACTCCGGACAGTGAAACAGTCTCAGGCGTGCTGGTGTGACTCGTGCTCGGAGTGGCTCACCGGTTCCAACTGGAAAGTGCAATGCTCGGTGTCGAAGTGCAGGCCAAGGCAGGAGCCCAGCTGATCCAGGATGCTGTCCGCCCCGCTGGCGTTGAGGACCGCGTCCTCCACCACCACGTGCGCTGAGAACACGGGAACGCCGGATGTAATGGTCCAGATGTGGATGTCATGGGCATCAACCACGCCGTCCACGGCAACGATGTGCTCCCGGATCATGTTCACATCAACGCCCTTGGGTGTGGCTTCCAAAAGCACATCCACAACGTCCCGCAGCAGATGCCAGGCCCTCGGAATGATCATGAGGGCAATCAGCACGGACGCCAGTGGGTCGGCCGCGCTGAATCCCGTGGTCATGATCACGACGGCCGCCACAATGACGGCAATGGAGCCAAGGAGGTCGCCGAGGACTTCAAGGTAGGCACCGCGGACATTGAGGCTTTCCTTCTGCGCACCTTGGAGGATCAGCAAGGAAACGAGGTTGGCCACAGCACCCAGAATGGCGGCCCACAGCATGACGTCCGTTTGGATTTCGGTTGGCTCGCCAAAGCGGCGAATGGCTTCGATCATGATCACCACGGCGATGACGATCAGGATCAGGGCGTTGGCCAAGGCAGCCAGAACCTCGGCCCTTTGGTAGCCGTAGGTTCGCTGGTCGCTCGCGGGCCGGGTGGCAATCCACGCCGCCATCAGGGCAATGAACACACCTGCCGCGTCGGAGAGCATGTGTCCGGCATCGGCCATCAGGGCCAAGGATCCGGACACGACGGCGCCTATCACCTGGATGCCCACCACACCTAAGGTGATGGCGAGGACGGCAATAAGCCGTTTCCGGTGCTTGCCGGTTGCAGTGACTCCGTGGGAGTGGTTGTGGTCGTGCCCCATGCCTATAAGGCTAGCCCCAGCCGAGCTCATGCAAGCGGTCGTCGTCTATTCCGAAGTGATGCGCGATCTCGTGGACCACCGTGATGGCCACCTCATCAATGACTTCTTCGCGGGTGCTGCAGATGTTCAGGATGGGTTGGCGGAAGATCGTGATCCGGTCAGGCAGGGAGCCTGCCTCCCACCAGGAATCGCGTTCGGTCAGCGGAACTCCCTCATAGAGTCCCAACAAGACGGTGTCCGGATCTTCGCCTGGCTGTGGCGTGTAGTCGTCCTCGATGAAGATCGCCACGTTATCCATTGCGCTGGCCGCTTTGGGCGGGATCAACTGCAAGGCGTCGCTGACGGCTTCTTCAAAATCCTCGGGCGACATCTCGTAAGGCCCCGAAACATGGGCCTCTTCCACCGGGGCATGCTCAAGAGGACTGTGCACCGCATTCCGTTCCCGTAGCGGAGATGAAGGGCGCTCGCCGTCGGGAACTATTGGCAGGCCGGGAGGGAGATTCGCGGGCATGATTCGACTTTAGTCCGCTTGGGCATCATTGGCGCCGTGCGTGATGGGAGATACTGAACTCAATCCTCCTTTCGACAGACACAGGAACCGCATGACCGGCACCGCTTCCCACGCACCTGAGCCCCTCGACGTCGTCGTTGTGGGTGAGGCTTTGATCGACATCGTCCAGTCGGCTGACGGGCAGAAGGAGTACCCGGGCGGATCGCCGGCCAACGTCGCTTACGGCTTGGGCCTGTTGGACGTGAAAACGGGCCTGCTGACGGCCATTGGCCGGGACGAGCGGGGCGATGCCATCGCCGCGCATCTGCGGCGCGCAGGTGTGGTCCTGCTGCCCGGATCCATGTCGGCAGGCAAGACCGCGACGGCGACCGCCCGGATAACTGCCGACGGTTCGGCCGATTACACCTTCGACATTGACTGGGCGCTGGCTCCACTTGCCCTGCCCTACGCGCCGAGGATCCTGCACACCGGCTCCATCGCGACTTTCCTGGAGCCGGGCGCAAGTGTTGTGAGGAGTTTGCTGGAGCAGGCGCAGGGCGGTTGCATGGTCACGTACGACCCCAATATCCGCCCCGACCTCCTGGGAAGCCACCACGAGGCCCTGTCCCTGTTCGAAGAGATGGTGCCGCTGACCGACGTCGTAAAAATGAGTGGCTCGGACGCCCGCTGGCTGTACCCCGGCAAGTCGTTGGAGGAAACGGCCAACCACCTCTTGGCCCTTGGGACGGGGCTTGCTGTGGTGACTCAAGGGGTCAAGGGAGCGCTTATGGCAACCAAGCACATCCACCTCAATGTCCCGGCCGTCCCGGCTACCGTGGCAGACACCATCGGGGCAGGTGATTCCTTCACGGCTGCGCTCATCATGGGGCTGCTCTTGCGGGGCAGCGATGGAATGGCGCCCACTGTGCTGGAACGGATCGGCACCATCGCATCCATGGCCGCCTCAATTGCTGTTGGCCGCTCGGGCGCCAACCCTCCCACGCACCGTGAACTGCTGGTGGGCATGGCCCGCTAGTCGCGGAGTTACCGGGTCCGGCGTCGGGTCAACCCGACACCGACCAAGCAGATGACGCCGCCGATCAGCCCCCAGATGGTTGGTACTTCCTGAAGCACCGCCCAGGAAATCAAAATGGTGGTGCCTGGAACCAGGTACGTCGTGGCAGCCAGCTTTCCGGCCGAGATCAGGGATAGCCCGTACGCCCAGGTGGTGAACGCGATGGCCGTCGGGAAGATCCCCAGGTAGACCAGACCGAGCGTGGCTGGGAGCGGTGCCGCTTGGACCTCGGAGATCAACTGACCGGTCCACGGCAAGCAGCAGATCGCGCCGACCATGATGCCGAACCAAGTCGCTTGGCCTGCCGTGAACTTCCGGAGCACGGGTTTCTGCAGGATTGCGCTCACCGAGGCGAGTACAGCGGCAAGCAAGCACAGCAGCACACCGGCCACGTCCGCCGTCGAACGCTGTCCGGAACCCAAAGCGATCATCGCGACGCCGCAGAACGCCACTCCGCTGCCAATCAGAAGCCACCGGGGGAAGCCCTCTTTGAGGAAGACGCCGGCAAGTATGGCGATGAGGATGGGCGAGACGTTGATCAGCATGGCGCTGGTGCCGGCGTCGAGCATGTGCTCCGCGGCGTTCAGCGCAACGTTATAGCCGCCGAACCACATGACCCCGTATGCCACGATCGGCAACCACTCGCGGCCGCTCGGCCAGACCTTCAGCGTCGGCAGCACCACGATTCCAAGCACGACGGCGGCAACCGCCAACCGTCCGAGCGTCAGGGAACCGGGGGAGAAGCTGGGGCCGACTGCACGGATGCCCACGAAAGCCGAGGCCCATAGGACGACCGTGATGATGACGGCCGCGATGCCGAGCTTGCTGATGGTTGCGCCCGGCGCGGGGGTGGTGCGCGGGGGCAAATCCGGGGAAGGCTGGCCGGGTTCGGCCGGGGTGGTGGTTGTCATAGGGCAAATCTATCCGGCATGCAGCAGGGGCGGCTGGCGGTTTTCGGACGCGTCAGGACAAGATCCTGCCAATGTTCGGCTGGCACCCCCGAGTGGCCCTGATCTGTGGTCCAGGACACCATGCAGACCTCGATTTGGGAATATCGCCATCTATGCTCTAAAGTTTTAGAGTCCAGTTCGGACGAGCGAGACACGGAAAGAACGCGTAAAGCGTCCCTTTTCTTTGCGAAATCCGAATTGAGTTCAGGCCCCCATCGTCTAGCGGCCTAGGACACCGCCCTTTCACGGCGGCGGCACGGGTTCGAATCCCGTTGGGGGTACGCAAGGAAGTGGTAAACCGGATGAAAAAAGTCTGGTAAGCTAGAAGCCTTGAAAAAAACGCGGTAGAGATACTGCAAACGCAAGGCCCTGTAGCGCAGTTGGTTAGCGCGCCGCCCTGTCACGGCGGAGGTCGCGGGTTCAAGTCCCGTCAGGGTCGCTCTGAGCGCCGAAGAAATTCGGTTCTCAAGGTGACATGTCACCTAGGCTCTGTAGCTCAGTTGGTAGAGCGTTCGACTGAAAATCGAAAGGTCACCGGATCGACGCCGGTCGGAGCCACCACTGGGAAGCATCAGTTCTTCGGAACTGGTGCTTTTCTTCTTTAACACGGCTGGCACGGCGGGTCCCGGCCGCAATGTCCGTAAGAGGATTGGCTGGCGGTGCAGAGCCTTTGACTCTGCCTAACCGTTGAGTTCTTCGATCCCGGAGTGGAGTTTGTTCATGAATTCGCGGATCCGTTCGATCAGCTGCGGGGCGTCGTCGGAAAGGCTGTAGCCCTTCTTCTGCCAGTCCTCGATGCCGAGAATGATATTCGGATGGGGGTTCTCGATGTCGCTTGCCCCCGGGACAACGGTGAACGAGGTTGCATGCCAGCCTAGGACCTGCTGAACCTCATGCCGAACTGACGATGCCTCAAAAGTTTTTAGTTGGGTTGGTTGGGACGTATTCGGCAACGGCCGAGACAGGCCATAGGAGACACCCAACGATGGCTATCATGACGACGGCAATCCACGGCCACACCGTGACACCACTATGTGAGGTGAGCCAGCATCTTCTCGCGCTGCCGGGTCAGCGTTTTAGCTTGAGCTTCCAGTTCGGCGGCTCGCCCTGTTAGGTGTGACCGCAACTCGGCGCACATCTCCAGCTGTGGTGCACTACCGCGGGCACATGGAAGGTACTGGCGGACCGCGTCGGAGTCGAAGCCGGCGGCGAACAGACCCTGTATCTGGCTGACGATGAGGGGAGCATCCTGGGCATAGACGCGGTATCCATTGCAGGCCCGCTCCGGGACGAGCAGGCCTTGCTCCTCGTAGTAACGAAGTGCACGCCGACTGACTCCCGTACGCTCTGACAGCTCCCCAATTAGCAAACCCGCGCCCCCTTCCGCTGACGATGTTTGACCCTCACGCTGACGTGACCCCTTAATGTTCCATGCTATGAACATAACAACCACGCCCGCTACGTTTCATTCCCTCCGACGCGTCGTCATCGTCCACGGATACGCTGCCGCACCGGATGCGCACTGGTTTCCCTGGCTCCGCGACTCACTCCAGACCACTGGCATCGGCGCAGCTGTCGTGACTCTCCCTACTCCCGATGCTCCCAAAGCCGCAGCATGGACGGATGCAGTCGCGGAAGCGATCGGAGTACCCGATGCAGGAACATGGATCGTGGCTCACTCCCTGGGAGGCATATCGGTGCTGCGCGCACTTGCAACGCTGACGGAGCCATGGCAACTCGGCGGACTCATCCTCGTGTCCGGTTTCACCGGAGCACTGAAGTCACTGCCGGTGCTGGACGAATACCTCAGCACTGATATCGACGCGGAACGCATCGCAAAAAACATAGGCATACGTGCCATGGTCCGCTCCGACGCAGACGCCTTCGTGCCAGCGGCAGCATCCGACAAACTTGCACGACGGCTCAACGCGGAACTGCACATACAGCCCGGCGCCGGCCATTTCCTCACCGAAGATGGAGTGTCCGACCTCCCACTTGTGCTGGAGCTTATGCAGCGGTAGAACGCGATTCCCGCCCAAATCAGCGGAGAGAGGCTGCGTCTGTTTCAGAGGATCTGTCCCGTACCCGGTTCCCCTTATGGACCTGAAGCTGTGCCCGTTTAGGGATCCATCAACGTGCTACTCGTGACGACCCTGAACAATCCGCTACTTGAATGGAACTACCAAATCCGGTGCCAGGCGTTCTTGTTTCCCTGATCGAATCAGGAACAAGGTACCCGTTGGAAGAAGAACAGTTCCTGATACCAGCATTACTGCATGAACAGGCGTCGACGGGCAGCCGGCGGAAGTATCGTCTTCAGCGCATGTGATTCCAGGCTGAAGGAACCCCACTGCGATCAGCCCTAAAGCCATGCATAACGTAGCTACCCCAATAAAGCCCCAAGCCCAGTTCTTCATCCGTCCATCAGACCATGCTTAGCGCCGCGCGGAGACGGGCAAGACCCAGAGTCGTCCGTTTGGGGATCCCTCAGCGTACAGCTGGCCCTGATCATTTTGGCGGGCGCATGTGACAGCATGAGGTTATGAGCGCGCAACTTGAGGTTCCGCGGCTGGAAGACCTGAATGATCTCGGAATTGCGATCGAGCCGTCTAGTCAGCCGTGGGTGGTATCAGTGATCGCGTGGGCGAACGACGGGAGCACCGTCAAGCTGACCTGGGATGAGATCGCTGGGTCAGCGAGCGTCCGATGGCTCAACGGTGACGACGTGCGGCTTGCTCTTGAGCGAGAGACCGCGGTGAAAATCAGCGTCCGAGACGAATGCGGCGTCATTGAGTTCCGCGTCTGGTCCCACTGGGAAGGACTGGCCGGCCAATTGATCGTGACGGTCGGCGAGCACGTGACGGTGCACGACACGCTTCTGCACACATAGCGACAGTCAATGAGCCCTACCTACCAGCCTGGGCCATCACAGAGACGACGGGATAGGCGGAGCCAGAACCTTCCGGTACGAATTTTTGGAGGACACGCCTCTTGGCATGAGAATCCCGCAACCCGAAAAAGGTGCAGTAAAGGATCGGCAAACGGTCACCATGGCATCCCTTTCGGTGATGCGGTTTTTGGACGCTGCTTTAATGAGCAAATGAACGAGTCGTCCATAATGGATCCCCTTCTCCTCGGCGCCGTGCCTTTGGAGTTTCGCGCGGACGCTACCGACGCGCTGCGTTCCCTGACATGCCCAACCCATCCCACTACACCGCTACTCATCCAAGACACAAACGGCAAGTCTCCGTCCCCCATCAAAATTCACGTCTCGGGCGAGTTGGTTCGAATCCCCTACAGGATCTATTACGAGTGGCCGGGGTTGAATCGGACTCGAAGTCTGAGCCCAGAGCAATCGCTCATCCTCGCAGCTTGGATGTCCAGACACGGTGACGGACGAATCCGCCAAGCGGCCCTTCAGGATCTCCTCGAAGCGAACGCCTCGTGGACGATTCCATTCGTTGTCCTGCCATGTCCGGTGAGGGATCCCTCACCGGACGCTTTGGTGCCCGTTCGGCCGCCGGCTTCATTCCCCGCAGACAGGTATGGTGCTCGCATGGCACAAATTATCGTTTACGGGCATCGAGGGACACTTGGCCCTCGGCGGGCGACGTTGAAGACTGCGATTCACGGTGCGGTCATGGCCGCTTTGGAGTATCCGGCAGACAAGTGCTTTCAGCGCTTTATCCTGCTGGACGATGAGGACTTCGTTCATCCTGAGGATCGCGGTGCCGACTACACAATTATTGAGATCTCCATGTTCGAGGGGCGCTCTGATGATGCCAAACGTGCGTTGATCGCAGAGCTTTTCCATCGCATCGAGGCGGAAGCCGGGATCGCGCCGCACAGTCTTGAGATCACGATTACCGAGACTCCCAAGGTGAACTGGGGCATCAGAGGATTGAACGCCGCTGACCTCGCTCTTGGCTACAAAGTAGAGGTCTGACCGGCAGCATCGTGAACGATAACGGATCCCTCACAGGGACATGCCTGCAGCGGAAGGATGCGGCTGGGTTCAACTTAGGGAAAAACGCTCGGCTAGCCGCTAGAGGATGAAGCCGAGCTCGCGGGCCCACAAGCGCTTGGTCGCGAGTTCGAGCTCATCTGGCCACACAGCGTGGCAATTGCGCGCCAGCCGATGTGCCCTCCCTAGGTACTCGGCTGCGATCACTTTCAGCGCCTGGAGCAAGGATGCCTCGCTGACCGCGGTGGAAGGCAGGGAACGAAGACAGTCCATCTGTTCGGCATTCAAACGCCGCGTAGTCCTCTTGGCTCCATCCTCTGCCTCTACCCCGATTTCCGCAAGCATCAACTGAATCAGGAGCCGATCTCGCATCATCGTAGTTACATGGAGCAGGGCTATCAGATCGTCGCGGTGATGGGCAGCGATGGCTGTCCCCATGAAGTACAGGAAGATCCGAACTTGCTGTTCAGGAAAGTAGGGATCGGCAGGACCGGGCACGGTCCCGACCGTGATCGCAACCCTTTCCTCGTCCCGATCCAAAAGCACCTCACGCTGGCAATCCGGCAAATCCTCGGTGCTTGAGTGGAGAACGAGGTCGATGTGGATCCAGTCGGGCGTGAGGCATATCAACGCTCCTGGCACCCCGGGGATCGCGTCAGCAAGAACAAGCGGAACGATCGCGCTCAACCAGCCTTGTGCGTCGAACGCTTCCGACTCCTCGACCAACAGATGCAGGTCAATGTCGCTCCAGTCGTCGGCCGCACCTTGCGCGATCGAGCCTTCGAGCCAGGCTGAGCGCACCCTCTTGTCGTCCCTGCACGCGGACACCAAGGCGTCAAGGGTGGGCCGAAGTCGGCCAGGGATAGTCGCAGCAGCCTTTGTCATCCTCGAATTCTTCCATTTGAACACCACTGCGCCCGTAAGCCGGTCGATCACCGTGCTGCCAAAGCCTGTTACCACCCTCCGCGCTACTGCGGGCTTGGGCCATGTACGTAAGACCCGCACGATGAAATGAACGGTGACGGGGGGTTTACTGCAACCATGTTCCTTATGACTGGAATGAAGATCGGTTTCGCCCGGGTCTCCACGAACGAACAGGACCTCACCGCGCAGCGAAATGCTCTCTTTGCCCTGGGCGTAGACGCGTGTCACGGACGACGGTGTACCGCGAGCTCCAAAGGCGCACCATCTGAAGAACGACGCGGAGCCTACTGCTAGGAACACGCCAAATAGCGCCGCAAAAGACCGCCATATATCGCCGAAAGTCACTAGGAATTTGTCCTGGGATGTCACTTTAACGAACGTATAAATGACAGGGGAGAACTGCCGTGCTGATCGGATACATGCGCGTCTCGAAAGCCGACGGCTCCCAGACCACCGACCTGCAGCGGGACGCGCTTCTGGCCGCCGGCATCGATGCAGTATCGCTCTACGAAGACCGGGCGTCCGGAAAGAAGGACGACAGACCAGAGTTGACGGCTTGCCTTCGGGCGGTGCGCCGCGGCGACACCTTGGTCGTCTGGAAACTGGACCGGCTCGGCCGGGACCTGCGGCACCTGGTCAACATCGTCCACAACCTCACCGAGAGCGGCATCGGACTCAAGTCCTCACCGGCCAAGGCGCAGCGCGGGGTGTTTGTCAGGCACTTGACAGCGAAGAATGCCTGTTACCAAGGTACGAGCGTTAATACCCAGCCTGCGCCATAAAAAGGCCTCCTCGTCATTCGCAGGCGTCACGGACGGGGGAAGTCCTCTACTCACGCGGTTGAGCAAGCGGAATGGCTCGACCCGAACCTAGCCGATAGGGCCGACGTCCAACACCTGATGGAGTCCCTGCCGGAACCCACGCTGACTCCGCGCGTGAACAGCGCCGGGCAACAGCGCCCCGAGCTGATGAACCAGCTCAGGGGCGCTTCCGCGGGCAAGGTGACCTCGTCAGGGCACCCATGAGGACGCCCTAACGTTTCAGCACGCGGCAGCAACTCTCCCTCTCCCCAGAAAACAAACCCCACCCAATCTATTGACGCCCCCGATTCCCCATGACATCATGATGACCACATATTGATACCGGTATCAACATGTTTCAACTCTCTCAGGCGTCATATTGAAAGGACCACCCGTGCTTGGCTTCAAAGAAGAGGAATTCCTCACGCAGACCCGCAGCGCGCTGGCGTTGCAGGGGCAGATCGAATCGGTTGTTGACTCCATCCAGGAGCGGGAGCTGACCAACCTGTTCCTCATCGGCGCCGGCGGAACCTACGCCGCGATGCTGCCCTACGAGCACTTCATCCGGTCCCGCTCCACCCTGCCCGTCCGCGCGTCCATCGGCAAAGAGCTCATGCTCACGGATGACCCCACGTTCGGCCCCGGTTCCGTGGCCGTCTTTGCCTCCGTTTCGGGCACCACTGAAGACGTTATCGAGGCCATCGAGTTCGCGAAGGCCAAGGGCGCCTACACCGTAGGGTTCACAGGATTCGGAGATAGCCCGTTCGCCAAGGCCCTGGACGTTGCCCTGGTTACTGAACCCAAAACCTGGCCGTTCGACATTCCCATGATTCTCTTGAGCACCCGACTTCTCTCTGCGCGGGGCGAATTTGAAGGGTACGAAGAACTGGCGGCGGAACTAAAGACCGTTCCCGAAAGCTTGGTCGGCGTCGCCCGTCAAGCAGAGTCCGTGGCGGAAGCCTTTGCCGAGAAGAACAAGGACGCTGACTACCATTTCCTTGTCGGCACCGGAAACCTCTGGGGCCTCACCTACCTCTATTCCATGTGCATCCTGGAAGAGATGCAGTGGCTTCGCACAACCCGCGTGCACGGTGCAGAGTTCTTCCACGGCTCCCTGGAACTCATCGAAGAAGACACCAGCCTCATGCTGCTCCTGGGCGAGGATGAGACCCGCCCGCTGATGGACCGCGTGGCCAAGTTCGCCGAAAACTACAACAAGAACACCACTTTGCTGGACAGCAAGGACTACGAACTCCCGGGGGTTAGCCCACGATTCCGTGCACTTCTTGCCCCGCTGATTCTGGACACGGTTCTTGACCGTTTCAGCAAGCACCTCGAACGCGTCCGCAACCACTCCCTGGACCTGCGCCGTTACTACCGGGTGGTCGAATACTGACCAGCACGACGCCCGCAAAGGCATAAGGCCGCGCTGCGGGCCCGGTTCTGTCCGGGCCCGCAGCTTCGAGACAGGAAGAGCATGAAAGTAATCGGGTTCGGGGACAACATCGTGGACCGTTTTCTCGACCGCAAAGTGATGTACCCGGGGGGAAACTGCGTCAATGTCGCGGTCTTTGCCCGCCGGCTGGGCGTTGAGTCCGCCTACCTCGGCGTCTTTGGCTCGGATCCGCTGGGCGCTTTTGTCCGCGATGCCATTGATGCGGAGGGTGTTGATACCAGTCAGTGCATCATCCGCGATGGCCTCAACGGGGTCACCGAAATCAAAGTGGTGGACGGCGACCGGATCTTCCTGGGCTGGAACGAAGGCGGCGTCACCACGAGTCATCCCTTCGCGCTGGAGGATGAGCACCTGAAGTACCTGGCTTCAGCCGATCTGGTGCATTCGAGCGTCTATTCTGCGTCCGAGCCTCAGTTGCCTGCCGTTCGAAGCACAGGGACGCTTGTCAGTTTTGATTACTCGTCCGAGCCTGAGCGTCGAACAGACTCCTATTTGATGCAGACGGCGCCCTACGTGGACCTGGCGCTTTTGTCGTGCGGAAACATGACCGTTGCCGCCGTCGAAAATGACCTCAGGCGAGTACATGCGGCGGGCGTTGCGCTTGCGGTGGGGACACGCGGCCAGTCAGGCGCACTAATGTACGACGGCGAACGCTTCCTCACGCAGGCAGCGGCACCCACCGACCCGCTTCGGTTCGCAGACACCATGGGTTGCGGGGATGCCTTCCTGGCGGGACTCGTGGTCAGCCTGCTTGGCTCCGGCTGGAGCCGGGCGTACCGGCCGCCGGCCGACGCTTTGCAGAAAGCCCTGGCTCGTGGCGCGGAGTCGGCCGCGGCCCAGTGTTATGTGGAGGGCGCCTTTGGATACGGCAGGGCAGTCGAGGTAGCGGCCGGGCAGTCGCGGTAGCTACTAGGATCTGATGCAGAGACAAATCAACGGACGGAACCGCAAACGCGGATTCCACAACTGAAGGGGGCCGGATGGCGACGGATCATCAGAACCACCCGGCTGCCCCCACCATTACCGAAGTAGCAGCAGCTGCGGGAGTGGGGAGGGCCACGGTTGCCCGAACCCTGGGGAACTATGGTTCGGTCAGTGAAGCCACGCGTGCCAAGGTGATGCGGGCCGCCGAGAAATTGGGCTACCAGCCGAACACGCTGGCTCGAAGCATGACCACAGGGGTCACCAAAACCCTTGGAATTGTGCTGGCGGACGTGGCCAACCCGTTCTTCTCGGGCGTGCTCAAAGGCATCTCGGAAACGGCGAAAACGGCCGGCTATGACGCTATCATTCTGAGCACTGACGAGAAGCTTGAGCTGGAGCGCGATGCCATCGCTGTCTTGCTGGCAAAGCAAGTGGATGGCCTCGTTGTGGCCTCCGCGGCAGGCCGGAGCGACGACGTCTCGCATCTGTCCAATGCCATTGATCGCGGAACTCCTGTAGTGCTTATCGACCGTTTGGTGGACAAGCTGGAGACGGATTCGGTGGTCATCGACAACCGGGAAGCTGCGCGATCGGCCGTAGCCTCGCTCATTCACAACGGGCATCGGCGCATTGCGTTCGCGTGGGGGCCAGTGACCCTGAGCCCGGCGACGGACTTGAAACAAATGCACAGCATCCTGGATGAGGCCCTCTGGAGTGATGGCGAACGGTTGAGGGGTTACCTCGACGCGCTCGAAGAGGCCGGGATCCCCTTTGACACAGCTCTTATCACTCACGTCCTCAAGAACGAGGGCCAGGCGACGCGGGCTGTCAGCGGAATGCTGGCTTTGGCGGACCCGCCAACTGCCATTTTCACTACCGAGACTGAGGCGACGGTTGGGGCATTGCATTCGCTCCGCGCCAAAAACCTGCGCCTGCCAAAGGACGTCTCCCTGATCGGGTTCGACGACAGCCCTTGGGCTGCCGTCATGGAACCGCCGCTGACCATGATCCAGCAACCCATGCGCCAGATGGGGGCCGTTGCTTCCCAGCAGCTCATTGCCAGGATCGACGGCGATACGTCTGCCCCGAAGAAACACGTCCTGCCTTCCCTGCTCGTCGCCCGCTCCTCGGACGGCCCTGTGCGGGCTGCCCGCAGCGACTAGAAATTCCTCCTGTAAATTTCTCTAGCTCTCTTCCCCGCTGCCTCAAATCATGATTCACTGTGGTACCGGTATCACAAATTCCATACCAAGTCCCATCCCAGGAGTTACCCCTTCAGCCCGTTTCCGTGAAGCACATCCCAACGGCGGGCATGACTTCCCACTCCCAAGAGGAACCCCCCGGCTGATCGGCCCTTCGACCGAAAGAAGACATGATGCGTAAAAGCACCCAATCACTGATGGCATTGATGGCCGGCGCCGCTTTGGCGCTTACCGGCTGTTCCGACGGCGGTAGCCAACCGGCTGCTGTCCTGGACCCCAATGCTGAGCCACAGTACACAGGAACCCTCAGCATCCTCACGAAGTTTGGCGGAGACCCGCTGGAGCCGTACTTTGAGGACTTGGCTGCGGAGTACAAGAAGCAGCACCCGGAAGTGTCCTTCGATCTCATCCAGGAAACGGACCAGAGCATCAAGGACAAGACCAAGACGCTGACTGCGTCCCAGGCAATGCCTGACATCTACTTCACGTGGGCTGGCAGCTGGGCCAACAACTTCATTGATGGAGGACTCGCGGCAGATCTGACCCCGGTCATTGCCCCCGGCACAGAATGGGGGAACAACTTCGGCGAATCCGCACTGAAAGCATTTGCCAAAGACGGCAAGTACTTCGCGGTCCCGCTCTACAACAACGGCAAGTTCATGGGTTACAACCAGCGGATCTTCAAAGAACTCGGCCTGACACCGCCAACCACCTTCGATGAACTCATCTCATCGTGCTCCGTGCTCAAGGGAGCCGGCTACGAGCCGATCTCGTTCGGAAACAAGGACGGCTGGCCGGGGCTGCACTACCTGCAGCAACTTTTCGCCTACGAGGTGCCGGCCGAGACGCTGCAAGCAGACTTCAGCCCGGAAACGGCCAAGCTCGAGGACAAGGGTTACCTCAAGGCCATGGACCAGTTCACCACCCTGGTCAATGAGTGCACTGGTAGCGGCGAAGACTCCAACGGTGTTCTCTACACCACGGCGCAGCAGGCATTGGCTGAGGGGAAGTCAGGTATGTACTACCAGGAGATCCTGGAGTTCGACTCCACCGCATCTGCTGAGTCAAAGCTCAAGCAGGATGGATTGGGTATCTTCAAGCTTCCGGCGGCAACAGACGCCAAGGGCGATCCGAAAGCAATTGAAGGTTCCCCCGAGGGCTACATCATCAATGCGCGTTCCAAGAACGCCGCACTGGCAGCAGATTTCATGAAGTTTGCCACCAACAGCCAGAATGCTGCGAAACTCTCCGCTCCGCCGTATGGGCAGCCCAGCGCAGTCAAGGGCGCAGTTTCCACTGAAAATTCTTCCGGACCTGTCATCGAGGGCATCAAGCAAGTTAATGAAGCGTCCGCGGCGATAACCTGGCTGGACTCCGTAACTGTTCCCGCGGTGGCTGATGCCTGGCTCGCCGGCGGGGAGGCCTTGGTGGCCGGAACTCAGACCCCCGATCAGGTTCTTGCCTCCGTCCGAGCAGCTTCCAGTGCAGCTAAGTAGCAGGCGAAGCCATGACCGTTTCCGATACTGCCTGGAAGCCGGCGGCCCCGCCACCGGCGCCCGTTTCCACTAAGTCCCCGAAAGACCGGGCTGCCAAGTCTGCCCGAACACGCCGCTGGCGCAACGTTGTGTGGGTGCTGCCGGCTGTCCTGCTGCTGGGTGTGTTCGCCTACCTGCCCTTGGTGCAGAACCTTGGCTTCAGTTTCCTCAAGTGGGATATCTACAGTGGCCGCCAAACCTTTGTGGGGGCGGACAATTACGTCCGCATGTTCAACGACCCCATCTTCTGGAAGTCACTCCTTAACAACACGCTCTACGCGATCATCTCCATCGCATTCCAGGTGTTCGGGGCGATGATCCTCGCTGCGATGATCGAGGGACTACGAAGCCAACGTTGGAGGGGAATCCTTCGAGCCGTCTACTTTGTACCCTCCGCGATCTCTCTGACAGTCGCTGGTCTCTTGTTCTACTTCATCTACGAACCCGAGATGGGCATCCTGAACGCGTCCCTGGACTTCCTGGGCCTCGGAAACTTCACTCAGGCCTGGCTGGGGCAGGAAAACACAGCGATCTTTGCCATCATCGCAATGAGCCAGTGGCAAGGCTTCGGGTATTGCACGCTTCTCTTCTCGGTGGCACTCCAGCGGATCCCCTCGGAGCTGTATGAAGCAGCGTCCATCGACGGCGTGGGCCCCTTCCAGCGTTTCTTTTCGATTTCTTTGCCGCTCGTCAGGGAAATGACCGGCCTCATGATGATTGTCACGGTGTCCGGAGCCTTCCAAGTGTTCAACGAGGTCATGGTGATGACCAGCGGAGGACCGAACAATTCCAGCCAGGTCCTCGGCACCTGGCTCTACAGAAGCGGATTCGTCCGCAACGACTTTGGCTACGCGGCCGCCGTCGCCACTGCTGTTTTCATCATCACGCTGGTCCTGGCCGTCATTCAGCTTCGTATCTCCAAGAAAAGGAGGGTCCAATGGTGACGCGCTCAGCTGTACTGCTGGTACTCGGACGGGTCCTGATCAAAGCGTTCCTGGTTGCCCTCGCCGTCGTCGTTATTTACCCGTTGGTCTGGATGATGCTGAACGGCGTCAAGTCCAACTCCGAGCTGTTCTCCAATCCCTTCGCCCTGCCCGTTGCGTGGAAATGGGATAACTACGTCACTGCATGGAATCGGGGAGTGGGTGACTACCTGACTACCAGCGTTTTGGTCACGGTTGCTTCCACCGTTGCGACTGTATTCATCAGTGCTTGGGCAGCCTATGGACTGACCAGGGTGAACATCCCCTTTAACAGGGTGGTGCTCGTTCTCATCCTTGGCGGCCTCATGCTTGCTCCCACGGTTGCCCTGATCCCGCTGGTCAAGATGTTCCAGAGCTTGGGTCTCTACAACAATCTCTGGGCATTGCTGATTCTGTACACGGCGTTCCGTGTCCCGTTCACAACGTTCCTTATCCGGGCTTACATGATGGACCTGCCCGCAGAGGTGGATGAGGCAGCATCAGTGGACGGCGCTTCCAAAGCCCGGGCGTTCTGGCAGGTCATCTTGCCCATGTGCAAGCCGATCCTGGTTTCGACTGTCCTCCTCAACATCCTGTTTACGTGGAACGAGTACCTGTTTGCCATGGTCTTCACCAGCGGGGGAGCGTTGCAAACCCTGCCGGTTGGGCTGACGAATCTTATGTCCAAGCACGGCACGGACTACCCCGTGGTGTTCGCGGGCATGGCCATCGCCGCAATCCCAGTGATTGTGCTCTTCTTCGCCGGGCAGCGGTACTTTATCCGTGGACTTGCCGATGGAGTTGGTAAGTAGCTGGGGGTCGTCCTACCGCTACGCGAGCGTCGCACACCCTGATGGCGGCGACGCTCGCGCGGTACGTCACGCGATGCTAGGCCTTTAGTTTGGGCTTCACATCCTTGTTGTAGATACCTTCCAAGGTTCCTCTGAGCTCGGTCAGCGCCGACTTCACATCGGCTTTTTCGTTCATGATTTTGGTAGCAGCCTTGGCCAACTCCTGGTCTCCGCCGGGGAGGAACGTTCGCGCGAAGTCCTGGGTCCTGGTTACCTTGAGCTGGTCCACCACGGTTTGAAACTCCGGTGTCTGAGCAACAATCGACGAGATATCTGCTGCCGCAGCCACCGGAAGGTACCCGGTAGCTGCAGACAAAGCCGTTGTGCTTTGCGCGTTGGTCACAAAGGTCACAAATTTGGCGGCTGCCAGCTGACGTTCCGGTGAAGTCTTGCTGGCCACCACCAAGCCTGAGCCCCCGGTTGGGCAAACTTGCGTACTCGCGACGGAGCCTCCCGGCAAGAATCCGACGCCGATCCTCATGTTTGCTTCCTTCGCCGCCTTTAAGGTGGCAGCCAGGTCTGCGGACGAGCTGATGGTGGCACTTACCGCCCCTGCCTGCAGGTCCGTGATGGCGTTCTTGGACGAGACTCCCGCCCAGCCCTGTTTCACAATGGAATCCTGCACCCACTGCATTGCAGCGACTGACGCCTCGGAATCAGCCGTAATGTCCCATTCCTTTGACCAGCTGCCGCCTTGTCCCCAGAGAACGTTCTGCAACGTCCACCCGGCATAACCCGCGATCGCCGGGTATTGATAGGCGTTCTGGTAGCCGGAGCCCGACGAGTTTGCCGCCTTGATTCCAGGCGCCCACTCGGCGAACTCCTCCCAGGTTGCGGGTGCGCGTTCAGGCACGCCCGCAGCCTTGAAGTGGTCCTTGTTGAAGTAGAACAACGGGGTGGAGCGGGCATACGGGACGGCCCATTGCTGGTTAGCGTGTTTGTAATCGCCGATCAGGCCGGGGTTGTAGTCGGAAGTGCTCACACCGACGGCTTTCAGGAGATCGTCAATTGGCAGGATGGCCCCGGAGACGGCGTACCGGAACCACCACACGTCAGAAGCGACAACGACGTCCGGTACTTCACTGCCTGCCTGGGCGGTTTGGAACTTTTGTGCCACTTCCTCGTAGTTTGAGCCGCCCGTGATGAGGTTGACGGTGATGCCCGGGTTTGCTGACTGGAAGGCTTCAATCAGCTTCATTTCCGTGTCCCGGGATTTCCCGGGGTGGCTGGACATAAAGCTGATACTTGAGGCCGGCTTGATCTTGGACCATTCGTCCGGGGAGAGAGTCTTGAGCGCCGTGCCGGCACCGTCGGTGGAGGGGCCTGCGCACGCTGCCATAGCGGCGGCGCCGATAGTGGCTCCGGCCAAACCGAGGAAGTGCTTTCGGGTAAGTGATATCGACATGGAAAAGCTGCCTTTCTAGTGGTCGAAGTGCATTGAGCAGAACTTCGATGTGGTGGGCTTCAGCCTGTGACTGAGCCTTGAGTGAGGCCGGAGACGATGTAACGCTGCAATGCAGCAAAGATGACCAGAATCGGCAGGAGGACGATCACGGCGCCGGCCATGAGCATGCCCCAGTTCTGAGTGCTGCCATCACTATTGACGAGCTGTGTCAGCCCGACGGGAAGGGTCATCATGTCCGGATGGTCCGTGACGATGAGCGGCCAGATGTACTCGTTCCACTCGGAAACGATTGTTACCAAAGCAACGGTCGCGATGCTTGGCACCGACACGGGTACAACAATCTTCCAGAGCTTTCGCCAGTGTCCCGCGCCGTCGATTTCCGCCGACTCCATGATTGCCTGAGGCAGGGTAAGGAAGTGCTGCCGCAGGAGGAAGGTGCCGAAGGCGGTTCCCAGGCCGGGAAGGATGATCCCCCAATAGGTATTCAGGCCTCCCATTCCAGCTATCAACACATAGTTGGGAAGAACCGAAACCTGCGGTGGGACCATCAGCGCCACCAGGATCAGCAGGAAGATGACCCTCTTGAACGGGAATCGGACAAAGACCAGGGCATAGGCCGTAAATACGGCCAGGATGCATTTGATCGTGGACCCAACAACGGTAACGATGACGCTGTTGAGGAAGAACCGGGCGAACGGCACGGTGGACGCTGCGTCCGCATAATTCTGCAGGTTCGGGTCTTTTGGGAGCAGGGTCAGGTTTGTTGTGACTATTTCCCCGGGCGCCTTCAATGACGACAGCATCATCCACAGGAGAGGAACGAAAACAACGAGCGTTGCCAGAACGAGTGGAACGTAACCTCCCGCGATGGTCCTGCCCAGGTTTTGCCAGGAGAGCGGACGGTCGCGGGTGGGAGGAGCTTCAGCGGTATCGGTGCTCATGAGTAGTGAACCTTTCGCTCCACAAACCGCAACTGCACGGCTGTCATGATGAGCAGGCCCACGAACAAAACAACGGAGATAGCCGCCGAGTATCCCGCCCGGTTGTAGGAACCGAACGCTTGAAGGTAGGAATCGAAGATCAAAGTGCTGGTTCCGTTGCCTGACGGAGTCATGATCCGAATGATGTCGAACGCCTGCAGGGAGCTTAGTAATGAGGTGATCAGGAGGAAGAACGTGGTGGGGGACAGCAGGGGAACCACAATCGACACGAAGCGCCGGACATTGCTGGCACCGTCCAAGGCCGCTGCTTCCATGAGCTGCGGGGGAATGGACTGCAGGCCGGCCAGATACACCACAGCGCAGTAGCCGAGGTTTTTCCAGACATAAACGATGATGACCATGACAAGAGCAAGCTTCGGATCATTTACCCATTGCGGACTTGCCTGCCCCACACCGCGAAGGATCCAGGAAAGGACGCCGTACGTCGGATCGAAGATGAACAGCCACACCAAGCCGACGCCCACGCCTGAAAGGACGTAGGGGGCGAAGACCACAGCCCTTGCAAAGGTCCTGCCCTTGAGTCTCTGATTGAGCGCAAGCGCCACCAGAAGACCCAGAATCATGGCGCCACCAACAGTCGTGATGGTAAATACGGCGGTGACGCCCAAGACGCTTGAAGCATCCGGAGAGGTGAAGAACTCCACGTAATTGCCTACACCCACGGCAGTGGCACTGGCGGACCCTAGGGTCCAGTCCAGGGTGGAGTAGTAGATGTTCGTGATGAGCGGACGGTAAGTGAATAGAAGGATGAACAGGACATTGGGTGCCGCAAATGCAGCAAATACCCAGGCGTCCCTTTGCGTTCTTCGATTCCAGCGTCGCCTCTTGATACCGGCTATTGGCGGTCTGTTGACCGACCCCCGGCTTGATTCAGCACCGTGGCTTTCCGGGTGAACCCGTTCATGCATTCCACCCGGCGCCGTAGAGGCGGCGACCGGTGCGCCATTTGTGTTTGATCTGCCCATAGAGAACCCTCACGTTGACCCCCTCGTCATCGCTGTCCGGGCGATTTAGCACTTGCTGAAAAGCGTTTGTTTCATATTTGACCTGACAACTTAACCTCAGGTCATTGCTCAACCTACACACTTACGAGAGGTATCACAAGACTCATTTTCGGAATTGTGGATATCGCCGATTCCGCTGCCAGCGCGGGGTTTCTGACCTCATACGAGCGCCGAAAATAGCATGTAGTTACATTCTGACAAAGCCTTGGGTGAAGATCTGCACAAACGTGCAGATCCATTGACTGGAACGTCCACACGTTGGAAGCATTGCAGCCAGACCGGCTCACGCCGCGTTTGATTTTCGAACGGCTTCTGCCTGGAACATCCGCTATCGGACTGGGTCTTCCACTTGGACTACAGAAGAAGGGGGTCTTACCGAGTAACAGGAACAGGAGCATGAAGTGATCTTCAGCGCTGATACGCAGTGGTGGCATATGTGCTTGGCCTTGGCCGTGGCGCTTGTATTGTCCACCGCCATTGGATTTGAACGTCAAAGCAAAAACAAGTCGGCGGGTATGCGAACACACGCCATGGTGGGTTTGGGTGCTGCGCTGTTCATGGTGGTCAGCAAATATGGGTTCAGCGACGTGCTGACGGTGGATTTGGTGAGGTTGGATCCCTCCCGCCTGGCGGCACAGGTAGTGTCCGGCATTGGCTTCATCGGCGCTGGGCTTGTATTCGTGAGGCGAAATCAGGTGCGGGGCCTCACCACGGCCGCCTCCGTTTGGGTGACTGCAGCTGTCGGAACTGCCGCGGGAGCTGGCTTGGTGTTGCCCGCAGTGTTCGTTACTGCAGCCCATTTTGTCATCGTCTACGTCTACCCTGTGGTGACCGGGAAACTTCGCTTCGGCTTTCCGAGCCAGTGGCTGCTCAGAGTTAGCTACGTGGATGGGGTCGGCGCCCTGAGGGATGTTCTCCATACATGTACCGAGCAAGGATTTCGCGTTCAGGGCTTTGCCACCATGCGGGGTTCGGGAGAATCCAAGGGCGTGATGGACCGATTGATGCAAGGCTCGGAAACCGCTGTGGCTGACCTCGTTGAAATTGAGCTGGAAATTGAAGGAACCATGGCTGCATCGGACATCGTGGCCAAGCTCTCCCAGCTCTCCACTGTTACTGAAGTTTCCGTCGTTGACGAAGCCGAATAGGGAGCACAAGTGATTGAGATTCAAGGACATCGGGGCGTATTGGCCGATCGTCATGGCAACACCCTGGCGAGCTTCGTCGAGGCGCTCCGTCTTGGCGTCGACGCCATTGAAGTGGACGTCTGGCTCACTTCTGATGGCCAGCTTGCGCTGCGCCACGATGCGGTTATCGATGATAGGGACATCAGGCTTGAGAAGCTTCGTGAAGCCAAAGTAGAGAAGCACCCCGCGACGACAACCGACGTCGATATCGAAACCCGTGTGCCATCACTTTCTGAAACCTTGGCCCTTCTGCGTTTTGCCAATGCCAGTGGCGTCATTTTGGATATTGAGGTCAAAACTGAGGGGGCAGCTTGGGACGAGTACGGTCATGGGATTGTGACGGCGCTGTCCAAGGTCTTGGCGGCCCATCAAGATGAACAAGCTTTGCGGGTCAGGAGCTTTGATCCCCAAATCATCAAGGCAATGTCCGGCGTATTGCCGGGAGTCCCTTTGGTCGCGCTCAGCAGGGCAACCCCGTCCCGGTCTCCCGGACTCTACCCGTCGCCTGCTCAAGACCTGGTGGACGCGGCCTTGGCCACCGGAGCGTCCGCCGTTGCGCCGGCCGTTGGAATTCTCGACGCCGGTTTGGTCGCCATAGCGCATGCCGCTGGACTGAAGGTGTTTCCGTGGACATTGGAGACAGGCGAAGAGATCAGCGCCGCAGCTGGTCTTGGCGTGGATGGAATATGTGTGAATGACGTCGCCATGGCCCGGCGAGCTTTGACTGAGCTGGGCAAACCGCTTCCACCAGCCCGCCCGATATCGCTGCCTCTTCTGCACCCCGCTACCTCCGCCTGATCGGGCAGGAGCCGCTGGGCGCAATGTCACTGTGTTCCTGTGCCGGGGCAGCCCCAGGAGTTGGGGTTTTCCTGGCAGGTGTCGGCGACGAGTGCTTTTTCTGTTTTCCAGACTTGGATGGTTTTGGCGGGTGTGGTGATGTCCAGGGTTCCGTTGATGGGTAGTGGTGGTCCGTTGTTGACGGAGTAGGTGCCGGTGAAGCTGGTGGTGAGGGTGGCTTGGTAGTTGCCGGTGTTTGTGTAGGTGTGGCTGGTGCGTGTCTCGTTGTTGAGCCATTCGGCTTCGGGGATGGAGTAGCCGGCGGCGGGTGTTGGTCCGAGGTTGGTGCCGTCGCCGAAAGCGTAGGTGTAGTTGGCTGGCGTTGCGGTCAGGTGGACGGCTTGGCCGAGGATGGTGACGTCGAAGCCTTGTTCGCCGGTGGTGGCGTAGAAGTTGGTGGGTCCGCCTTTGAGGGTGTGGGGGAAGGGCTGGGCTTCGAGGCTTCCCGGGTTGACGGGAAGTTGTCGGAAGTCGTTCAAGATCCTGGCGGCGATGTTGGCCAGGACGTTTTCGGGCTGGGGGTCGTAGAGGCAGGTGGGTCCGCTGACAGCTGGGTAGTCGGTCCATGTGGGATTGGTGATGGACTTTGGTGCCTGTCGCCAGATCACAGGTGTGCCTTCTTCGCCTCCCGGTGTCTTGGCCGGGCATTCCATCGTGAGGCAACCCCTGTCGGGAGTGTCCGTTCCACCTGATCGGCAGTGCACGTCAGCCATGTACTGATTTGGATCCTCGGACTCGGGTGAGGTGCCGGATTTCGGCTCAGATTTACCTGTCTCTGGATTGAATACGAAAGTAGCTCCAACCTCTACCTGTCGTCCATGCCGATCAGCGCTGACGCGAGTGTCGTCGGCTTTTGCGGCGGCCGGTGCAAATGCGATAGGCAACAAAGCGAGAAGCAGGATGCCAAAACGAGGAATAAGATTCCGCACGGCTAGCCCACGATCGTTCCATAGTCGGTGACCTTCCAAGCGTTACTTAGATACTTAGCGAAGACGGCGTCGGCCGTATTGGTGGCGGCGGAGTCCTCCTGGCCTTTGGCGCCACCAGCATCGAAGTACTGGATTGCTTCCTGGATCACCTGCACCCTGGCTGAAAAGGTCGTACTCGGCGAATCATCCCAGGCGACCTCAATTACTGGGGTTGTCAGCCTGCCGCCAGCCATCCATCTGCCGTCGATGTGATTGAGATTCACGGACTTTTCGTGGGCGACCGCTACTGGAATTGTTGTATCGGTAATTTTCTGCCATGCAGCAAGATCGCCGGTTTCAATCGCGTAAGAGTATGTGGCATACCAGTACCCGATAAACGCCTCCAGCCCCGCTTTTGAATTCTCCTTCGCCAGCTCGGGCATAACAGGCACGGGGACATTCTGCGCTTTGCCTTGTGCATCAGCTGGCTTGTAAACGGCAGGCGCTGACGGAGTAGCCGAAGCCTCGGGAACTGAAGCGCTCGAGGCGGGCGGCGCCGTCGTCGTGCTTGTTTCCGTCGGTGAGCTGCTGGGTGTGGCACCGCCCTGGCAGCCGCTCAAAAGCATCGCAAGAGCGAGAGCCAAAACCGCTGGACGGGCGCGAACAAAAGACGAAGACATGAACGAGTGGCGTGGCATGACAGGCTCCCCAGCAGCGGTTTTGGTGGTGTGTCGGCCAGTCTAGGTGGGTCGAACAACCGCGTCCCAGTCAGGAATTCGGGGTTGTGGATAACCCGCCTATGGTCTCCGAATGTTCCCGGGCGTATTCTTGCCTCGCCGGCTTGTCATCGCATGCATCTTATTGGGGGAACCATGGTCACGATCGAACGCCCACACCTGTCCACGTCCGGGCGCCTGCTATCGGCTGCCCTGTTGATTGCCATGCTGACGCTCAGCGCCTGCTCTTTCCCGACGCCTGTTGCGCAGTCCACGCCCAGTGCGGCGTCGTCGTCGGAGGCGCCTGCCGCGGATGTGGGCGCAAGCGCGAATCCTGACGCAAGCGCGAGCCCCAATACAAGCACGAGCCCCGATGCGCCCACGGGAACGGGTGGTGTCTACGGCGAGTTCGGATCCCTGTCTGAGGCCTGTCTTTCGGTAAGCGCCACCATGCTGAGCGTCACCATCCTTCCGCTTGCGGCAATGGCTGGAGGCACGCCCGAGGACATCGAGAAGGCTAAACAGGAGTTGTCCCAAATGGAGGGCAAAGTGCCGGAAGAACTGAAGCCGGCCTTCGAGAAACTTAGGGCCTTCACGGAGGCTGCGGGCTCGGACTTCAGCAAATACGGCGACGGGCAGTTTGAAGAACTGATGAAGCCCATCCAGGACTGGACCGAGAAGAACTGTAAGTAGCCGCCACCGGGCACGCTCCCTTCACTCCGACGCTTCTCCCAAAGCGTCGGAGCTAGACGCTAGGGTGGTACTCAAGAGAAGGGGAGTGCTCCGTGGAAGACCAGAACGTGCAGCTTGATCCCGTGCCTGGGGGCGAAATCCTTGGTACCGGACGCACCATCATTTCCGAGGCGGCCGTCGCCAAAGTAGCGGGTATCGCTGCCCGCACAGTGCCCGGCGTCTACTCCTTGGGCTCGGCTCCGTCCCGCGCGCTGGGTGCCATTCGCGACGCCGTCGGCAGCTCGGACCACGCAGCAGGCGTCCGCGCCGAGGTGGGGGAGACGCAAGTGGCCGTGGACATCACGTTGGTTGCACTCTACGGTCACCCTTTGCACGGCGTCGCCAACCAGGTCCGGGCTGCGGTCTACCGGGCTGTGGAGGAACTGGTTGGCCTTCAGGTGATTGAGGTCAACATCGAGATCACTGATGTCTTCATTGCGCCGCCGGCCAAACCCGCGGGTAGCAAGACAGCGGTAGTGGAAAGGGAGGTTCTCCAATGAGCATGACCGTGGTGGGAATCGCTATCGGCGCTTTCGTGGCTTTCATGTCCTTCTCCTTCGGACTATGGGGCTTCCTGATCTCCCTGCTGTTCATGGGCATCGGCGCGCTGCTTGGCCGCGCGGCTGACGGCAAGCTGGATCTCCGCAGTGTGCTGGACGCCATTACGGGCCGGCGCTCTTCGTCATGAGCGTGGCTGAGGCTGTGGACTACACCACCAGCCTGGCCGGCCATAACCGGATCAGTACCCAGGCATTGACATCGTTGGCTCGGGCCGCTGCAGCGGAGGCGCTCGGCGTTGAGGCCCACGACATCCGGGCTGATTGGGCGGACGACGACGGACTGTTGGCTTTGTCCATCGTGGCACCTATCAGCGTCCCGGCTTTGACCGAGGTGTTGCGTGATCCGCAGCGTGTCCAAGGATTTGGAGGGTCCATCTGGGATCGTGCCGTGGCGGCCAAGGCTTTTGTTCTTGAAACGGTGACGCGGCTTAGCGGCTCCCAACTCAGCAGGGTGGATATCAGGATCAGTGGAGCGCACGTCACTGAGGGAGGCCGCGTCCAGTGACCCAGGATCAGGAAACACAACAATTGAAGTCAATGGACCCGAACGCGGGAGCCAGCCCGGTTGCCGGCGAAGACCCCGGGATGAGCCGTATCCTGCGCCGTGAGACGCATTCGTCCCGCGCTGGAGCGTCTGTTATCGCGGCCGTCCTGGTCATCGTTCTGTGTGTCTACGCACTGCTCGAAGCAGGTGTCCGCGCCATCGGGCAGCCACCCTGGCTGATCGATCCCACCACTGCCGCGGAGCGCATCATCGCACTCCCGGAAGGCATGTCACCCCTGCTGCTCGGTGCGAGTGGTGCCGTCATCGCCATGGTTGGGCTCTTCTTCCTCCTCCATGCTGTTCTGCCGGGCCGGCGCGCCCGCCACTTGCTCCGGGACCCGCGTACCGCCGTCGTGGTTGATGACGAAGTCCTGGCCTCTGCGTTGGCGCGTCGTGCACGAACTGCCGCGAACGTCACCCAGGAACAAGTCATGGTGGTTGTCTCGCGACAGATGGTTGTGGTGAACGTGCGGCCAACCTCGGGCAGCCGGGTCAGCGAAGAAGCCGTGCTTACTGCTGTGCAGGCTGAACTTGAAGAAATGTCGCCGGTGCCCATGCCTGTTGTCAAGGTGAACCTGGCTTCGTCGGGGGTGATCGGGGCGTGAACGGAACACCGCGGGCCCTCAACCGTGTACTGCTCTTCATCATCGGTGCGAAACTGCTGGCCGTCGGGCTGCTTCTCCTGCTGTTGGCCACCGTCCCGGCAGTGGCCACCTGGTGGCATGGTTGGTCGGCTTCTGTTTGGGCGGGCGCCGAAAATGCCTTCCGGCAAACGCACCTCCCAGGACGTGAAGAGAGCTGGCTGTGGATCGTGGCAGGCCTCATCCTGGTGGCCATCATCATCGCGATGATCGCTTGGTTGTCGCAGCAAGGCAAAGGCAGGGCCAACCTTCTGGTGGCCAGCGACGACGACAGCGACGTGGACGGTGAAGTCCGGATCGGCGGGGGCGTCGCCGAACAGGTGCTACGGGCCGCCTTATCTGAACGGACGGACCTCGCTGGTGCATCGGTGGCGACCCTGGAGGTAAAAGGCAAACCGGGCCTGCGCATTCGCATCCAACCGAGGCAAGGAGTGGCGCCTCATATCCTCGCGGCTGAAGTGTCTCAGCTCGTTGAAGCGCTGGACCTTGTGATCGGACAAAAGACCCCTGTGCTGGTGCACATGGTTTCCGGTGCCCGATCCAGGTTCACCAAAGCCGAAAGGGTCCGCTGACAAGACGGACACAGAGAAACATACAAAAAAATACAGCGCATCCGCATCCATGGCCTGCCTTGTTTCGGTAGTAGGGGTATCAGCAAAATCCCCGCACGTCGGGCCGATTGAGGAGAAGGATATGCGCAGCAGAATACTTACGGCAGGAGCAGGAGCCAGCGCCGCAGCACTGGCAGCAGCAATCGTCTTGGCTGTCCCCGCGCAGGCGGCGGAGGGTGACGCGCACCTGTCTGTACTTCACGGAGTGCCTGGGCTTACCGTTGACGTCTGGGTCAACGGAGCACGAACCCTGGACGACTTCACTCCCGGCACTCTGGCCGGGCCGTTGGCACTTCCGCCCGGTGCCTACGATGTGGCCATTACCGCCTCGGACGCCGCGGATGCCTCTGCCCCTGTTATCGGGCCGGTGACGGTGACCTTGGCGGCGAGCGGCAACTACACCGCCGTCGCCAACCTCGATGCGGCCGGGAAGCCAACCGCGAACTTCTTCACGAACGACGTCTCGCGCATCGATGCCGGCAAGGGCAAGCTGACGGTCCGGCACACGGCCGCGGCGCCAGCTGTGGATGTGCTTGCCGGCGGCACAGCCGTGGTGACCAACCTGGCCAACCCCGATGAGCAAACGCTCACCCTTGACCCGGGCACGATTTCGGCCGCAGTGGCCGCAGCGGGTACGACAGCACCTGTCATTGGCCCGGCCGATGTGACGGTGGCCGAAGGCACGCACACCATCGTCTATGCGTGGGGAAGCCTGACTGACAAGAACCTTCAACTAGCGGTGCAGACCATTGACGGGCTGCATTCGGCTCCCGGATCGGTACCAGGCGCCCTGGACGGCTCATCGGGCAGTGTCCCGACAGAACAGATGGTTATGGGCGGCGGACTCGCGGCGGCAACGTTGCTGCTGATCGTCGTGGGGCTTGGAAAGGTTCGCACTTTCGCCGCAAGGAAGTCTTAAGGCCAAGGCAACAGCATGACATAAGAGCGGAACAGGTCCTGGTCGTCCGATAACGACGGCCAGGACCCCGCATCAATCACGGCAGCTGGAGCATCCTGCCGTAGACCGCCAGGAAACAACCGTTATGACACCAAGTAAGCCGAGCCGAAGCCGCCGGATGGCGGCGCTCGCCGGGATGGCAGTGCTCGTTCTGACGGCATGCGGAACCGCGACACCGTCGACGGCCGGTAGTTCTTCCAGTGAGGCAAGCGGCCCGAACCCCAGTGAGCAGCAGACTCAACCGTCGCTGCCCCCTGCCGAGCCTTCCCGACCACCTGCCGAAGTCTCGCTGAAGGGCACAACTCCCATGCAGCCCGCGGCGGCTCCCCCTCCTGTGTCGCTCAAGGTGGCCGGAACGTCAATTGACATGGCCGTTATCCCCGTGGGGGTCGCGCCCGGTGGGGCAATGGAGATACCGGAGACCTTCTACCAGGCCGGATGGTACCGATTCGGATCCGCCCCTGGAGCCGCGGAAGGCAGAGCTGTCCTGGCCGGACACATCGACACCACCTCTGACCAAGCGCCGTTTTCCCAGCTGAAATCCTTGCCGGCCGGAACCTTGATAACCGTAGGGCGGGAGGGTGCTCCCGCACTCAACTATCGGGTTGTCTCCGTCACGCTGATGGCCAAGGACGCCTTTGACGGCGACTCGCTGTTCCGCCGGACCGGACCGCACGAACTCAAGGTGGTCACCTGCGGCGGCAGATGGCTGGACGAACGAATGGACTACAGCGACAATGTGATTGTCACCGCGGTCCTTGAATAAGCACCCCAACCCGGCCGTGGTCCTCGTCGCTGACGCCGGGAAGGAGTCTCCTTTGGTATCCCCAAACGAGGTTTCTTCCGAGTGGGACGATACGTTGACCGCCTCATTCATGGCGGGGGATGAGTCTGCACTTGTGGCTGCTTACAGGCAGTTTGCCCCGCTGGTTCACACGCTCGCTTTGAGGTCCTTGAGGGACCGTGCCGCGGCCGACGACGTCACCCAAGAGGTGTTTATCCGGGTGTGGCGTTCACGGGACACCTTCAACCCCGAGGTCGCGCGCCTGCCGGCATGGATAGTGGGCATTGCACGCCACGTCATTGCGGACGCCCACTCAGCGTCGAACCGGGAAGTTCGTAGAGTCCTTGCCGTCGCCCAGGTCCAAGACACCGGCGGCGGAGGTCCTACGGAGGGAGCTGTCGAGGTGCTGGCCGACAGGTTGCTCCTGGACGGCGAACTCGACCGGCTTGGTGAACCGCAGGGTGCCATCATGAAATTGGCATTCTATGAAGACCTGACGCATGAGCAGATTTCCCGCAGGCTTGAACTACCGCTTGGTACCGTCAAGAGCCACATTCGGCGCAGCTTGATCCACCTAAGAAGCAGACTGGAGGTTGACCATGCCGCACATTGATCCGGAAGAGTTGAGCCTCCTGGCGCTATACGGTGACTGGCTCGATGAGGAAGGCCGGCAGCACCTTAGCGGCTGCGATGCCTGCTCGGCGGAGTACGCCGCATTGCGCCGCGCCGTTGACGCCATGAAAACCACGCCGGACAGCAGCACCCTTGAGGTGCCTGGGCCCAGCGTGTGGAGTGGTATTCACCGGGAACTGGGTTTGTCGGACGCAATCCGGGAAGACCCCTTGGGCTCCGCAGCGGGCCCTACAACAGGAACAGAAACCAGCAAGCCCGGCATTAACGGTCCATCCGAACCAGAGCAACCAGCAGCACCACCCGCGGACATACGTTCCGCCAAGAAACGTCCCAAAGGCTGGCAACGCCGCGGGACCTGGCTGGCGGTCGCCGCAGCAGGTGCCTTGGTTATCGCCGGTGCAACCCTGTGGAACATCAACCAGGCGGCAACGCCGTTGGCACGAGCAGAGTTGTCGCCACTTGCCCAGCACACTGCTACAGGATCGGCGACAGTCCTCGAGTCCCCTGATGGAACGCGAACCCTGGAAGTGAAACTGAGCAAAGAAGAAGCGCAGGGCTACCAGGAGGTCTGGCTTATTGGCACGGACCTCACACGGCTGATCAGTCTGGGAATCATGAAGTCGGACTCAGGTACCTTCCCGCTTCCGGCGGACCTGAACCTGGCCGATTTCCCCATCGTCGACGTTTCGGATGAACCACTGGACGGAAATCCCGGCCACTCCAGCGTCAGCATCGTCAGGGGCTCGCTCAATTCCTGAGGACCCTTCACTGGTGTGAATCGCATTGGCGTGGGCTGACCTGGCGCTCTCAGTTGCGGGTAGCCTGAATCCCATACCGAAGGACAGGAGGCCCCAGTGGCTGGAACAACAGTGGCTTCAACATCTGCGCCTGACAAATCTCTGCTCGAGACCACCGTGGCCGGGCTTATGGCGGAACTGGCGGCACTGGAAGAACCCCGCGCCCGCGAGGTGAATGAGAAGCATGGTGATGACCATGGGGTAAACCTCAGCAAACTGCGCGCCGTCGCGAAGCGGCTGAAGACCCAGCAGGATCTCTCGCTGGAGCTCTGGGACACGGGTGACACCGCCGCCAGGTTGCTGGCACTCCTGATCTGCCGACCTAAGGCTTTTGAGCGGGCCGAATTGGACAGCATGCTGCGCGAAGCTCGGACTCCCAAAGTGCAGGACTGGCTGGTGAACTACGTCGTCAAGAAAAGCCCGCACTCTGAAGATTTGCGGGTGGCATGGTTCTCCGACCCCGATCCCGTGGTGGCAAGTGCCGGCTGGGCGCTGACCTCCGAACGAGTCGTCAAGAAGCCCGACGGGCTGAACCTCGTGCAACTGCTCGATGTTATCGAGGCCGACATGAAGGAAGCTCCGGACCGCCTCCAATGGGCCATGAACCACTGCCTGGCGCAGATAGGAATCGAGTTCCCGGAGCACCGGGCCAGAGCCTTGGACATCGGAGAGCGCTTGGAAGTGCTCAAGGACTACCCAACGCCGCCTAACTGCACGTCGCCGTTCGCGCCGGCCTGGATCAATGAGATGGTTCGGCGCAAAGGCTGACCATCCGCGAGGCTCAGCCCCTGTTCCGGTGCATCATCCGGTAGGTGAGCTCGGCAAGGAGCTCTTCGTCGGAGAGGTGCGAGGCCCGGGCAACGGGAGCGCTCGGAACGGAAACGCGGGGAGGGCCTGGGCGTGATTCCTCACCTGAGCGCATGTCATCAGGGGTGATCATGTCCGGTGCGAAGTTCGACTTACCTTTCAGGACCTCCGAAACGGATCCTGCCCTCCAGCCCAGGGCGTGCTCAAGCTTGCGTTGGTTGATCTCCTGCGTCCGGCGGGTCCCGGATTCCAGTGTTCGGACTGTCTTGATGGCAGTACCAGCCTGCTTGGCCAACTGAACCTGGCTCAGGCCTTGGGCCAGTCGTTCTTCTTTGATCAGGCGGCCGATAGTCTGCAGTGCTTCAAGTTCATCCACGATTCCCAGTTTTCCATAGGCAATAGTAGGCAATCAAATCAAGGGGCGGAATGCAGGGGTGGAGAGCCCTCTTGCCATAGCCTGCTCGACCCCCGAAGAGGACCTCTACGCACATAAGCGAAGGCTACTTGGTATCAATGCGGTTACTTTATGTGTAAGCGCTTGCATTGCGTCGCGGATCATGGCTAGTGTGAGCGTCACCACATCAATTGCGCCGCCGAATCTTTGTACTCAGCGAGGAGTCTTTAGCATGAAGAAAACCAAGTACCTGCTACCGGTCGCAGCCGCCGGTGTTCTGGCACTTACCCTTTCCGCCTGTAGCGGAGATGGTGGCGGTGGAGGATCCACCGCCGGCTCGGATGATTGCTCCGCCTACGAAAGCTATGGCAAGCATGACGGCAAGACCGTCTCCGTCTACTCGACGATCGTCGATATCGAAGCCACCAACCTCGAAGAATCCTGGAAGCAGTTCGAAGACTGCACAGGTATCACCGTCAAGTACGAGGGCAGCAAGGAATTCGAAACTCAGATTGGCGTGCGTGCCCAGTCCGGCACCGCCCCTGATGTGGCGATTTTCCCGCAGCCCGGCCTTCTTGCCACCCAGGCACGGGCAGGTTACTTGAAGCCCGCTCCGAAGACCGTCTCCGATCTCGTGGACAAGAACTGGTCCCCGGACTGGAAGAAGTACGGCACCGTGGACGGCACGTACTACGCCGCTCCGATGCTTGCGAACGTCAAGGGCTTTGTTTGGTACGCGCCCAAGACCTTCAAGGACAAGGGCTGGGAAGTTCCCAAGACGTGGGACGAAATGATCGAACTGTCCAAGAAGATCGCCGCAGATGACCCGAACATGAAGCCTTGGTGCGCCGGTTTCGAATCCGGTGAGGCAACTGGCTGGCCCGGCACTGACTGGATCGAGGATGTGGTCCTGCGCGCCCATGGCCCCGAGGTTTACGACCAGTGGGTGGCTCACCAGATCCCGTTCAACGACCCCAAGATCGTTGACTCCTTCAACAAGGCCGGCGACATCCTGCTCAACCCGGACATGGTGAACGGTGGCTTCGGTGACGTTCGCACCATCCTGAGCACCGGTTTCGCACAGGCTGGCCAGCCGGTCCTGGATGGCACTTGCGCCATGCACCACCAGGCCAACTTCCAGGCTGCCAACTGGCCTGCAGGCACCAACGTTGCTGAAGATGGCGACGTATGGGCATTCATCACCCCGCCGATTGACGAAAGCAAGGGCAAGGCAGTCACCGGTGGCGGCGAGATGGTAGGCGCCTACAAGGACACCGCTGAGGTTCAGTCGTTCCTGGCTTACCTGGCCAGCGCCGACTTTGCCAACAACCGCGTGAAGCTGGGCGGCGTGGTCAGTGCCAACAAGGGCCTGGACCCCAACAACGCACAGTCGAACCTCGACAAGCTGACCGTCCAGATCCTTCAGGACCCTGAGACCGTCTTCCGTTTCGATGGCTCGGACCTTATGCCGAGTGCAGTTGGTTCCAACTCCTTCTGGAAGGGCATCGTGCAGTGGATCAACGGCACGTCCTCACAGGATGTTGCCAACAGCATCGAATCCAGCTGGCCTAAGAGCTAACTCCCAAAGCGCTGCCTCCCCTGACTGGAACTCCCAGCGGGGAGGCAGCGCTTTTCCCGGAACTTAGTGATTCACTCACGCCCCGGAGGTTGGGTATGGAATTTATTGGAGAAAAACTCCTTCAAGTAGTGATAGCCCTGGCGATATTCGCAGCGGTCATTGGTCTCATCATGCTGCTGGTGGACAGGGCACCTAAATCGGTCAAGGACAAAGTAACCGTTGCCGGCTTCCTTGCCCCCGCTGCCATCCTGATGCTGGTGGGCCTGGTCTATCCGGCCATCCGCACGTCAATGTTGGCCTTCACGGATGCCGGTGGCAATGTCAACGGTCTTGACAACTTTGTATGGATGTTCACACAGCCCGAGGCTCTGACCACGCTGCGGAACACCGTGATTTGGACCGTCCTGGTTCCCCTGCTGTCTACGAGCTTCGGACTCGCCTACGCAGTATTCATTGACAAGGCCCGCGGCGAAAAGGTACTCAAGTCGCTCGTCTTTATGCCAATGGCCATCTCCTTTGTGGGAGCCGGCATCATCTGGAAGCTCGTCTACGACTACCGCGGCCCGAACATCGAACAAACCGGTGTGATTAACTTCTTCCTCGTCGCCTTGGGGATGGAACCCAAACAGTTCCTCCTTGACGCGCCGGGAAACACCATGTTCCTCATCATTGTGATGGTCTGGATTCAGACCGGCTTCGCGATGGTGATCCTGTCGGCAGCCATCAAGGGAGTACCGGTGGAACTCACCGAGGCAGCCCGCCTGGATGGCGCCAACGCGTGGCAGCAGTTCCGTAACGTCACGATCCCGGGTATCCGTGGAGCTCTGGTGGTTGTCCTGACCACCATTACGATCGCCACGCTCAAGGTCTTCGACATCGTGAGAACCATGACCGCCGGAAACTACGACACCTCGGTAGTTGCCAACGAAATGTACACTCAGGCCTTCCGGGCCGGTGAGCCGGGGCGCGGTGCGGCTTTGGCCTTGATCCTGTTCCTGATGGTGCTGCCCATCGTTGTGTACAACGCACGAGTCCTTCGTAAGCAAAGGGAGATCCATTGACAGCCACGCCAGCCCCGAAAGAGGCCTCGAAGGGCGCCACCCGGCAGCGTCCTGGATCCGATCCCACCGAGGACGCCCAGCCGATGATGCGGCGGGTGAAGACCAAGCTCACGTCCAAGTGGGCAACAGCGGCAGCGATCATCATCGCCGTCGTTTGGTCCGTCCCGACGTTCGGTCTCTTTGTTACCTCATTCCGTCCTGCTGCCAAGCAGGTTGGCCCGCGCTCCGACGGTTGGTGGAATGCGTTCACTGACTGGCAGTTCACGTTCAAGAACTATACGGACGTCCTGGTCCCGGCGGGGTCGCAATCTGCCAACCTTTCCCAGTACTTCGTCAACTCCATAGCGATCGTCATCCCGGTCACCATCTTTGTGCTGGTGCTGGCGTCCATGGCCGCGTACGTCTTCGCGTGGGGGAAGTTCAAGGGGCGCGACGCACTCTTCATCTTCGTCTTCGCACTGCAGATCATCCCCCTGCAGATGGCGCTGATTCCGCTTCTGCAGTTCTTTACGCAGACCTTGCAGCTCCCCGCGGGTTCATACGCGCAGTTGTGGATCGCCCACACTATGTTCGGCCTTCCGCTGGGCATCTTCCTGCTCCACAACTTCATCTCGGAAATTCCCGGTGAAGTCATCGAAGCAGCAAGGGTGGACGGTGCCGGACACAGCACCATCTTCTGGCGGATTATCCTGCCGCTCTCCGTCCCGGCATTGGCATCGCTGGCTATCTTCCAGTTCCTCTGGGTCTGGAATGACCTGCTGGTGGCCTTGGTGTTCTCCGGCGGAACGGCGGACGTGGCTCCGATTACGCAGCGTTTGGCGGAGCTCTCAGGTACCCGTGGTGCCAGGGACTACCTGAACCCGGCAGCAGCATTCGTCTCCATCATCATCCCGCTCCTGGTGTTCTTCGGATTGCAGCGCTACTTCGTGCGCGGCCTGCTGTCCGGCGGCCTCAAGGGCTAGGAACTGCGCCTTCGGTTACGCAGCGCATTACATCGCTGCGTAACCGAGGGCGGCAAAGCACAAGTCCACATTTAAGGTGAAGGCGGAGCAACGGCGGCCGGAGAGGGGAGCCTGTGTCAAAAACAACGGGTAGGTCCCAACGCGGCGGCCATACCGGCGTCAGTATTGAGGACGTCGCCGCAGCTGCCGGAGTTTCCACGGCGACAGTTTCCAGGGCGGTCCGGGGACTGCCCCGGGTATCGCCCGCGACCCGGGAAAAGATCCTCGAAGTCGCCAGTTCTTTGGGGTATGTGGCGTCGTCGTCGGCCTCTGGGCTGGCGACGGGCCGTACGCGCACCATCGGCGTGCTGGCCCCTTTCGTCAGCCGCTGGTTCTTCTCCAAGGCCATTGAAGGCGCGGATCGGGAACTGCATTCACGCAAGTACAACCTTTCCCTGTTCAACCTGGGCGGCCACGGCAGCAACCGTGAGCGGCTCTTCAGTTCCACCATGGTCTACAAGCAGATCGACGCCCTGCTGGTGTTGTGCATGTCTTTGACCGAGGAAGAGCTGGAACACCTCCACAAGATCGATATCCCGCTGGTTGTGGTGGGTGGCCACGTAGAGGATTGCGCGTACATCGGCATCAATGATTACGACGCCGCGTCCACCGCCGTGCGGCATCTGCTGGACCTGGGCCACAAAGACATCGCACTGCTCCATGGCGACGACGAAACGGACCTGAACTTCGACGTCCCCCGCGTGCGTATCCGCGCCTTCCAGGAAGTTATGACCGACGCCGGCCTGGAAGTCCGCCCGGAGTGGGACCAGTGGGGGGATTTCACGGTAACCAGCGGGCAGCAGGCTTTCAATCGTCTTTGGAGTCAGCCCGGCCGCAAGCCAACGGCCATTTTCTGTTCCTCGGACGAGATGGCGATGGGTGTCATTTTCGAAGCAGCCCGCCACGGTGTCCGCGTACCGGAGGACCTCTCGGTCATCGGGATCGACGACCACGACTTCTCGTCGTCCATCGGGCTCACCACCGTCGGGCAGCGTCCAGACAACCAGGCCGAGCTGGCCACCAAGATGCTGCTGGATGAACTGGACGGCAACCCGGGAGCAGTGCATTCAGAGGTGGCCCCCCACAAATTGATCGTGCGCGAGACAACGGCTCCGCCAAGCTAGCGCCAGAGCCAAGCTAGCGCGAAAACCAAGCTTGCGCCGACGCCAAGCTAGGAAGCGCGCGCCAACTGCCGGATGGGAATCCACCGCGAAGCTAGCCGACGGTAGGCAGCGGCTGCACCTGTCATGTCGCCTTCAGCCAGGCACTCGATCCCCAACCGAACATCCATGGGGGACTCGTCCGGATACACCTTGTCAGCTACGGCACCGTAATCGAGCTCCACCATGGACTGGACGTGGAAAAGTTCCAGCCATTCCGTGAGCTGTGTCAGGTCATCCAGCATGTCCAAATCCGGTGCTGCCAGCGCCAGGTGGGCCACGGCGAACCGTGCCCGGTCCAGGGCCTCAGTCAGGGGCGTCCATACCCGGACGGTCAGGATGCGCCCCTCGGATTCCACTACGTCCTTGCGGTCGGACTCGTTGAAAAGCGAGAACCAACTGAACGGGATCCCCCATGTGGAGGCACGGGTATGCACGCGTTTGGCGGCCTCCCCGGCGTTGATGCGATCGATCCTTGCCTGGTGCTTGTCGCGCTGCGAGACCGGAATGAGGAGGTCGGCCAGGGGACTGTGCACGCCGTCCATGAGCGCGTTGGCCGCCAAACCGGCCCGAATCACCAGCTGGCTGGGGCAGTAAAGCAGCCGCCCGGCGTCGTTATCTTCTTTCCCGGACACCGCGGCGTGACGCCCGCTGGGCACGCGCGTCATCCGGACCAGGTCCGTGCGGCCCGTGGGGAAAGGATCGCCGCCGGAGCGCGTGATGCGTCCCAGCGACGCCTGGAGTTCAGCATTTTCGACGGCGGCCCGGGATCCGTTCTTGCTGCCCTCCGCAACGAGTTGGCGCTGCTGTTCAGGCGGGAACGCGTCCAGGGGCTCGTAAATGCGCAGCGACGAAGAGAACGGCAGACCTGCCTGGCCCCGATACAGGTTTCCAGTCATGTCAGCCGCCCCTTTCGTTAGTGACCTTGTACTTGGTCTGCGAGGTACTTAGTCTGCGATTTCCACGATGACGGGAGCGTGGTCCGAAGCACCCTTGCCCTTGCGCTCTTCGCGGTCGATGGAGGCTCCGGTGACGCGTGAAGCCAACGCCGGGGAGGCCAGGCAGAAGTCGATGCGCATGCCTTCCTTCTTGGGGAAGCGAAGCTGCGTGTAGTCCCAGTACGTGTACACGCCGGGGCCCGGAGTATAGGGACGGACGACGTCGGTGAACCCTGCGGTTTCGAAGGCGTGGAACGCGGCGCGCTCGGGTTCGCTGACATGGGTGTAATTGTTGTTGCGGAAGAGCTCGATGTCCCACACGTCGTCATCGAACGGGGCGATGTTCCAGTCACCCATGAGCGCGATCTGGGCGGTGGGATCGGACTTCACCCATTCGGCCGCGTGGCCCTGCAGAACGTCAAGCCACTTGATCTTGTACGGCATGTGTTCGTCGTCCAGCGAGCGGCCATTGGGAACGTAGAGGCTCCAGATGCGGATGCCGCCGCAGGTGGCTGCGATGGCGCGGGCTTCCTGCGCGGGATCCTTACCTGCCTTGCCGAACGCAGGCTGGTCCAGGAAGGTTCGCTGCACGTCCTCCAGGCCCACTCGGGAAGCGATGGCAACACCGTTCCACTGGTTGACGCCAAAGTGCGCAACCTCGTAACCCATGCGCTCGAAGAGCTCCCACGGGAAGTTCTCGTCCTTGCACTTGGTCTCCTGGATGGCCAGGACATCGCAGTCGCTGCGCTCAAGCCAGGCTTCTACGCGGTCGGCACGGGCGCGGAGGGAGTTCACATTCCAGGTTGCTATCTTCACAGCCACTAACTTACCGAACTTGGCGCTGAGCGCATCCCCTGCTGCCCTTTTTGCCGTTCACAACCAGCGTAGAACCAGCGCAGAACTAGCGCGCGAACAGCGGCGGTGAACTGGCCAGCTTGCGGAGCCCGATGCCCGAGGCGATGAGGAGCAACCCTGTCAGGATCGCGAACCCGGCCAGCATCCACACCAGGCTCAGGAAGCCCAGCCCCGGGTTGAAAAGGACAACGATCCCAAACACAGTGGTGACGAGTCCCGTCAGGAACCAGAGGCCCCAGCTCCGGATGAAGCTCCTGGCAGCCAGCGCCAGGATGATTTGCGAGAGACCCAGGACCAGGGCCCACAATCCGATGAGGACGCCAATTGCTGCTGCCGTTATTCCCGGCAACGCAATTGCCACGATGCCGGCCGCGATGGAGATAAGGCCGCCCACTACAGTCCAACGGGAACGGCCTGCGGGGTCGTAGAAATAATGCGCCACGCTGGTAATTCCGTCAATGATTGCGAAAATGCCGAACATGACAACTACCACCAAGGCAGTAGCGCTCGGTAAAACAGTGATCAATAGACCAAAAACTATGGAAAGGGCTCCCCGGACCAGCAAAGCAGTTCCCGGGTTTTTGAACATTTTGCGATCCGCTACGTCCGACATACGGTCAGCGTAACCAACGGCGTGCCTTCACCGCATCCCCTCGCGCCGGATAGCTGTGGCAATCGCTGCGGCCCGCGTCTCCACACCCAGCTTGGCGTAGATGTGGGCGAGGTGGGTTTTGACTGTTGCCTCGGAAATGAACAGGCGTTTACCCAGATCGCGGTTGCTGAGTCCCTCTGTGAGGAGGCTGAGTAACTCTGCTTCGCGGGGAGTGAGGATCTCGTCAGGATTACGCAATTGCTGGAACAGGCGTGAGGCCACCGGTGCACTCATCACGCTCTTCCCCTGCACAGCGCCGCGCACGGCTGCGAAGATCTCCTCCGGTGCGGCGTCCTTGAGCAAATAGCCCATTGCTCCGGCATCAACTGCGCGGACGATGTCGGCGTCGGAATCGTAGGTGGTGAACACGATGACGGCCTGCTTCGGGTTCCACTGGCGGAGTAGTTTGATGGCTTCGATGCCATCCATTCCGGCGCCCATCGCGAGGTCCATGAGGACTACCGCGGGCTTATGCTCGTGCGCAGCTTCCAGTGCTTCCTCGCCAGAGGCTGCTTCCCCGACGACGGCGATATCACCCTGGGTGCCCAACAGCGCCTTGAGCCCGCTCCGGACTACGGTGTGGTCGTCCACGAGGAGCACGGAGATGGTGTTCACAGTGCCTCCTTCAGGGCATTTGCCGGATCAGCAAGCCGGGTCAGCGGGAACTGCGCCGCAATGATGGTTCCTTCGCCGGGCGAGCTCTCCACAGACAATTCTCCGCCCAACTGTTCCACACGCTGTCGCATGGCCCGCAGGCCGTATCCTCCGTTAGCAGAAGGCGGAGGTACTGCGTCGGGATCGAAGCCGCGGCCGTCGTCGAACACGTCCAAGGTGACGGCATCCGGAAGGTACCCCAAGGTCACACTGGCGTGATCCGCGTGTGCATGGAGTTTGATGTTGGCAACTGCGCTTTGGGTGACGCGGAGCAAGGCATGCCGCACCTCGGAAGGAAGGGGGCGCACTTCACCCGTGACGCGGATGCTAACGGTCTCAACGTACTGCCGGGCTGCGTGTTCCAAGGCCTCCGGGAGCGGGCCTGTTTCCAGGCCCGGGGCGGAAAGTTCGTGCACCAGGCTACGGGTATCGGCGAGGTTGCGCCGGAGCAAATCTGTTGCCTTGCGTACGTCTTGGTGGGCGGTTTCGGCGGGCCACGCGCGCTGGGCGGCCTCGAGGAGGAGCAGGCTGCTGGCCAAGCCTTGGGTGACGGTGTCGTGGATCTCGCGGGAAACACGCTCGCGCTCAGAAGCGACTCCGGCTTCACGTTGCTTGGTGGCGAGCTGCTCCTGGGCCTGGGTGACGTCGTCGAAAAGTTTGCGTTGCAGGGCCGCGTCGCGCTCGATCTTGTCGTAGATCAGGGTGAGTAGGGCGCCCGCTGCGAGCGGGCCGAGCAGCATGGCGATGTCCGTCCAGTCGCTCATCCGGAAGAGCCCGACGGCGGTGGCGGCCGCCGTCGCACCTCCCGCCACGTAGCCGGCCCAGCCTCGGAAAGCCGTCCGTGTGAGGAAGAAGATGGCGAAGGAACACCACGCGAAGCTCGGGGCGATCACCACCAACGCGGCCCAGGCTGCAACCAACGCCACCATCCACGGAATCCACAGCTGTTGCTTGCGTTGGTCCGGGTGCTGACGGTGGACCAACACGGCGGTCACCGCGTACAGGGCACACACCGCAATGGCCAGGGCGACGGTCCACAAGTTGTCCGCGGGGGAGTGGCGCATGACGTACCTGACCGCAGAGGCCACCATCAGGACGGCAAAGCCCAAGTGCACAACTACATCAATGCGGCCATCAAGCCTGCTGCTGGTCCCGTTGCCGGGCTCTGGCCGTGGACGTGCAGTTGGCATGGGTGGTTCCCGTTCCCGGTTTTCGGTGGAAGGCGTTCTTTCCATGCTAGATCCCGGCGCTGTCATTGGTCTCTCCACCTTTTGGCTGATACCGGTGGCGGAAAGGATGAGCCGGGGAGGGGCGCCCGGCCGATGTGGCTGTGGGCCGTCCGCGAAAGCATGGAGCTGTACCCGATGCTCACAACAAGGAGACCCCGTGAAGAAGTCCAACAAGATGATTGCCGCCGCTGCTGCCGGAGCATTGTTGCTCACCGGCGGTGTCACTGCCGTTGCCAACGCAGTGTCACCCGCGGCCGCGCCTGCTGCCGCGCCGGTGAAGGTTGCCGCAGACGTTCTGCCTGCCCCGGAGAACGTCGTAGCCCAGAACCGCATCTCCGTGGGGGCGTCCAGCAAGGCCGTCAATGCCGCCCTCGCGAAGTGCCAGGCCGACAAGCTGCCGTTCGTGACCGTGGCACTGGTTGACCGCTTCGGCACCGTCCAGGCCCTCCTCCGTGGTGACAACGCCGCCGAGCACACCATCGAAGCCGCCAAACAGAAGGCCTACACCGCAGCAGCTTTCGGTGCTCCCACCAGTGAACTCGCCAAACGCATCAACGGTAACGGCCCGTCCATCGCCGACCTTCCCGGCACCTTGTTCCTGCCCGGCGGTGTTCCGCTGAAGGTCAATGGCGTTTCAGTGGCCGGCATCGGAGTTGGCGGCGCCCCCGACGGCGCCCTCGACGAAGCCTGCGCCACAGCCGGTGCCGATGCGTTGGCTGCGGCCGCGAAGTAGCCTCGACAGTATGAATTCCCTGAAGGGGCGGGGCCTGGCCGCCGGTTCGGTGATCGGTGCTGGTTTGCTGATCGCCGGGCTCGTGGCCGGCTGTGCTCCGTCGTCGCCTCTGCCGGCAGGGACAGGCACGACGGCGGCCCCGCCTTCCAGCCCGGCCCCGCCTCCCGTAGCCCCCAGCCCGACCGCGACGTCGAGCGCAAGTCCTGGCCCGACGTCGTCGGCTGCTGTGCCACCCAAACTGTTACCGGAGGCCCAAATCGAAACCGACCGACTCCTGATTCTCGCCGCAAAGGCCAACGATGTTGCCCGAGTCCGGGAATTGATCGCGGCGGGCGGGAACGTCAATGCCAAGGACGACATCCAGGACTCCGCGTTCCTCTACGCAGGTGCTGAAGGCTTCAACGAGGTCCTGCAGTTGACGTTGAATGCTGGAGCGGATGTTCGCAGCACCAATCGGTACGGCGGCACCGCGCTGATCCCTGCGAGCGAACATGGACATACGGAAACGGTCAGGATTCTGATCGCAGCGGGTGTGCCCGTGGACCACGTCAACAATCTGGGCTGGACCGCCATGCAGGAAGCCATCCTGCTCAACAACGGCGGGCCCAATCAGCAGGACGTGGTCCGGCAACTCCTGGCTGCCGGAGCCAACCCGGACATCCGCGACCCCCAAGGCCGAACCGCCCTGCAAAATGCAGAGCGGCTCGGGTTTACGGAAATCGCGGAGCTGATCCGGGGCTAGAGCGCTTCCAGCACGCTCACGTAGTTGGCGATGCCCACGCCGCCCATGTTCTGGACCGCGCCCCGGCGGGCATTGGATAATTGCATGTCGCCCGCCGTGCCGCTGAGTTGCATGGCCGCGATGACGTGCTGCGACACACCAGTGGCACCCACCGGGTGGCCCTTCGCTTTGAGTCCGCCGGAGACGTTGACGGGCAGCTTGCCGTCCTTGTAAACCCAGCCCTCTTGGACGGCTCGCGCGCCCTCACCGCGGGGAGTGAGGCCCATGGCTTCGTACATGATGAGTTCGGCGATGGTGAAGCAGTCGTGCACCTCCGCGAAGTCCAGGTCCTGGAGCCCAATTCCCGCCATGCCCAGCGCGCGCTCCCACGAAGCCCTGGTGGCAGCAAACTCGGTGGGATCGCGCTTCTCCGCCGGGAAGAAGTCGTTGGCGTGGCCGAAACCAGCCAGGCGCACCGGCGCGGTTGCGCCTCCGGTAGCGGACGTGGAAAGCACGACGGCGGCGGCACCGTCCGAGACCGGCGAACAGTCCGTGCGGCGCAAGGGTTCGGCCACCATGGGGTTCTTCTCTGAGATGGTCCGGCAGAACTCCTCGCCGAAGTCGCGGTGCATTTGGGCGTAGGGGTTGTTCATGCCGTTGTGGTGGTTCTTGGCAGCGATGGAACCTAGGACATCACCGAGGCCGCCTTCGAATCCCGGGCCGGTGATGCCGGCCCCGTAGCGCTTCCCGTAGTGCTTGGCCACCTCAGCGAACAACCCTGTAAATCCCGTGGAAGAGGCTTTTCCTGCCATCTCGTACGAAGCGCCGAGCAAGGCCGCCCCCACAACGTCGGCGCCGGCGTCGGTCATCTTCTCAGCCCCGATCACCAGGACGTTGCGGGCAGTCCCGGCCAGGACGGACTTGACGCCCTGCTGGAAAGCCGCGGAACCGGAAGCGCAAGCATTCTCGGTGCGCGTCGCGGGAACGTTAGCCAAGTCTGCGGACAACTGAAGTGCCAGCGACGACGTGAATCCCAAGGGCTGCATTCCGGAGTTGAACTGCCCGAGGTAAATTTCGTCGATGTCCTTGGGATCGAGCCCAGAGTTCTTAATCGCTTCGCCGGCAACCTGGACAATGAGCGACTCCAAGGTGTCATCAGTCAGTTTGCCGAACTGGCTGTGCCCCCACCCTGTGAGCAGGATGTCCTTGCCGAATTGGTCCTTCAGGCTCATGCGTTTACTCCTTCAAGTGCGTGTTCCTCAGAGGCGAGCGCCACCGTGAACTCTGCCTCGGTGTTGCTGCGGATCTCTTCCACCGTGACGCCAGGGGCGAGGCGGGTCAGCAGCAGCTGCGTGCCGCCGTCGGGTGTTTCCGCTGTGGACGGTGTTTCCTCGATGTCGAAAACGGCGAGGTCCGTGATGATCCGGTCAACGCACTTGAGTCCCGTCAGCGGGAGCGTGCATTCGGCCACGATCTTGGCCGAACCGTCCTTGGCGTTGTGCTCGGTGAGGACCACCACCCTCGGTGTACCCGCCACCAGGTCCATGGCTCCGCCCATGCCTTTGACCATCTTGCCGGGGATGGTCCAGTTGGCCAGGTCGCCCGAGCCGGACACCTGCATGGCGCCCAGGATGGCCACCTTCACGTGTCCGCCGCGGATCATGCCGAACGACGTGGCGGAGTCGAAGATGCTGCCACCGGGGGTGATGGTGACGGTCTGCTTGCCTGCGTTGATAAGGTCGGCGTCTTCCTCGCCCTCATACGGGAAAGGGCCCATACCGAGCAGACCGTTCTCGCTTTGGAGGACCACCCGCACGCCGTCAGGCAGGTTGTTGGCCACCAACGTGGGAATGCCGATGCCGAGGTTGACGTAATCGCCGTCGTTCAGTTCTTCGGCCGCGATGGCGGCCATTTGGTCTCGTGTCCATGCCATGGTGATGTGCTCCTTGTTCTTAGGCCGTTACTGATTCGGCATGCTGTGCCTCGAGTCGCTCCCGGACCGTGCGCTGTTCAATGTCCTTGACCCGATCAGTGGCTTGGACCAGCCGCTGGACGTAAACGCCCGGGGTGACAATGTGATTCGGGTCCAGCTGGCCGGGTTGAACAATGACCTCAGCCTCGGCGATGGTCACTGCACCCGCTGTGGCAACCACCGGGTTGAAGTTGCGGGCCGTGTAGCGATAAATCAGGTTCCCGTCCGTGTCTGCAGTGTGGGCGTGGACCAGGGCGACGTCGGCGGTGATGGCGCGCTCGCGGACGTACGTCACGCCGTCGAACTCTTCCAGCGGCTTGCCTTCGGCAACCAGGGTCCCCACTCCCGCTCGCGTGTAGAACGCCGGAATGCCGGCGCCGCCAGCGCGGAGACGCTCGGCGAGTGTGCCCTGCGGCGTGAACTCGACCTCAAGCTTCCCGGCCAGGTACTGCTCGGCGAACAGTCTGTTCTCACCGACATAAGATGCGATGACCTTCCGGACCTGCCCCGCCTCGATGAGGACGCCTAGCCCCTTGCCGTCCACGCCCATGTTGTTGGACACGATCGTGAGATCCTTGGCGCCGGACTCACGGACGGCGTCGATGAGGTCGGCGGGAATGCCGCTGAGTCCAAAACCTCCGACGGCGATGGTCAGGCCGTCTGCCATCAGGTCATGTAACGCTTGGGCTGCGCTCGCTTGGATCTTGGTCATGCTCGACTCCTCTTTGAGTTCATTGCCGTGCATCCACTTTGTGGACTGCTCTCACTCTTGAGAAGGAGCCTAGGTTGCCTTTGTTAGGCGGTCAATGCGCGTACCTTCCAGATACTCAGGGTATGGACACTACACTGGAGGGTGTCCATATTATGGATGAAATCCGATGGAGGGTGCTGTGGTGGTACAGGGAGCGCAAGTGGTGGGTCGGGTGGCCCTGCTGCTTAGGCTGGTGGGACGCAGGCCCGAGGGCACCTCTTTGGCGGGCTTGGTGCGCGAGTCCGGGCTGACCCGGCCAACCGTCCACCGGCTACTGACGTCACTGGCCGCGGAGGGCTTGCTGGAACACGATTCCACCTCCGGGAAGTGGGTGTTGGGTCCGGAGATCTTCCTGCTGGGATCAGTGGCCGCTGCACGTTTCCCTATGGAGGACATTGCGCGGCCCTCGCTGCGCAGGTTGGCTGCAGAGACCGGGGAGAGTGCCTTCTTCTCCATTCGTCGTGGCAACGAAACAGTGTGCGTGCTGCGGGAAGAAGGCTCCTTTCCGGTGCGGTCCTTCGTGCTGCACGAAGGGGTGCGCTTTCCCTTGGGAGTCGCTTCGGCCGGCACTGCCATCATGGCTTTCCTGCCTCCCGACGAACAGGAGTCGTTGTTGGGCGAATGGGCTACGCATGCCGGCGACTTTGCGGCGGGCCATCCTGCAGACGTGGTGCGGGGCAATCTGGAACGGACGCGGCTGGCTGGCTACTCCGTGAATCCCGGGTTGATCCTGGAAGGTAGCTGGGGCATGGGAGCGGCTGTGTTTGATCAGCAGGGACGGCCAGCATGGGCTCTTTCCTTGACGGGAATTGAGCCGCGATTCCGTGCGGACCGCCAGGAATTCCTCGGGAAACTGCTGCTCGAGGAAGCGCACAGGATGACGGCGCGACTGCAGGGAGTTAGTTGAGGTCCAGCCGCATCAGCACTCTCGGGAAACCGTTCAGGACCGACGTCGTCTCGGCCACCTTCTTGAAGCCAGCCTTCTCGAAAAGCCTCCGGGTGCCAACGTAGGCCATGGTCAGGTCCACCTTGCCGCCTTTGTTGTCCACGGGGTAACCCTCAATCGCGGGCGCGCCGTGGCTCTTTGCGAAGTCGATCGCGCCGCGGAGCAGCTCGTGGGAAATTCCTTTGCCGCGATGCCCGGGCCGCACCCGGATGCACCAGACCGACCACACCTTGGTCTCATCCACGTGGGGAATCTTGCGGTTTTTCGCAAAAGTCGTGTCCTCGCGAGGGTGGACGGCTGCCCACCCAACTACTTCGTCGCCGTCGTAAGCCAGAACGCCGGGAGGCGGGTCCTCGGCCACCAGCTTCTTCACGAACTTCCCGCGCTCCTGTTTTTGGAGCTCCTGGTTCAGTTTCGATGGAATCCTGTAGCTGAGGCACCAGCACACGTTGGCATCGGGGCTCTTGGGCCCCACCATGGTCTTCACGTCGTCGAACACCGTCGCTGGGCGAACCTCGATAGCCATTCGTCCATCCTGTCACCGGGATGAACCCCTCCACTAGGCCTGCGGAGACTGGCTCAAAAAAACTTTTTCAATCCGCACCCATCCACCCTGTCCCGACCTCCGAATAGCTGGTGAGACACAAACCGCTGGTGAAGCAAAAGCAACACCTGCAGCCCGTGTCCCACCACCCACTGGACCCAACGCCCTGGTTCCAAAAACAAGGAGAATGACATGTTGTCCACAAAGCGCCCCGCCCTCGCCTTCGTTGGCCTCACTGCAGCCGCCCTTCTCGGTCTCACTGCCTGTGGTGGTTCCAGCACCTCCAGCACACCGGCTGCTACATCTGCCGCCCCGGAAACCTCCATGGCGGCACCGTCGCCGTCGGCCTCCGCCATGAGCAGCGCCGCCATGGATCCGGCCGCTAACCTTGTGGGCCCCGGCTGCGCCGGTTACGCCGCACAGGTTCCGGACGGTGCCGGATCGGTCATGGGCATGGCCCAGGACCCGGTAGCCGTAGCAGCATCGAACAACCCGCTGCTCAAGACCCTGACCGCCGCTGTTTCGGGCAAGCTCAACCCCAAGGTGGACCTGGTTTCCACCCTGAACGGCAGCGAATTCACGGTGTTCGCGCCGGTTGACGATGCCTTCGCCAAGATCGACCCCGCAACAATCGAGACGCTCAAGACGGACGATGCCCTGCTGAGCAAGATTCTCACCTACCACGTAGTCCCCGGTCAGCTGACCCCGGACCAGATCGTCGGCACCCACAAGACTGTCCAGGGTGGCGAAGTGACGGTTGCCGGCACCAAGGATGCCCTCACGGTTGACGGAGCTTCCAATGTGATCTGCGGTGGCGTCCAGACCGCCAACGCCACGGTCTACCTGATCGACTCGGTGCTGATGCCCAAATAGGCTTTAGCTTCCACCAGTACTAACAAAAAGCAGGCGCCGGAATCCCGGCGCCTGCTTTGTTGTGTTGGAATCAGCGTGTTGTTGCTAGCGGCTGAAGTCAGTGTCGACGTAGGAACCGGCCCTGTTGTGTTCCGATCCGCAGGGGCAGCGGTCAACCTCGATCCGGACTGTCACCGGTTTGGAAGCGTCCAGGGTGAGGGTCACGTCCTCACCGGCGTGGTTGCTGGGGCTGGCCTGGGTGTTGAGACGGAGAGTTCCGTTGGCAGAAGTGTTGGACATGGTGGACCTTACTGACGTGTGAATGGGGGTCAGCCAAAAAGCTGGGTTATTTGTGGTCGGAATCCTGTTGGGGCTTGCCGACCAGGGGAATGGTTCCCGTGGGCGTTCCCCCGGCGCAATCGGAGTCCGTGCACTTTTCGGCGCAGTCGTGTTTGGTGACGAGGTCGAACTGAACGCCGCCATGTTGCTCAACGCCCGTTCGGATGGCTCGTTCCACCACCGAAGTGGCCAATCGCTTGTGCAACTGGAGCGGGTCCCGGCGAAGGTCCTTGACCAGTGCGAAGCAGAGCAACAGCATGACGATCACGAAAGGCAGGGCTGCCACGATGGTGACTCTTTGCAGGCCCGACAAGGCTTCCGATGGTTTATCGCCGCCGGCAAGCAGCATGACCGCTGCCACTGCGCCCGTGAGGCTTCCCCAGAAGATCACCACTCCTCGCCGCGGGTGCTCGGCACCATTAGAGCTAAGGGATCCCATCACGATGGAGGCTGCATCGGCGCCGGTGACGAAGAAGATCGCCACCAGGACCATGGCCAGGACGATGACCGCTGCTGTCAGCCAGCCGGGCATGCCCAGGTTCTTCACGAGGTCGAAGAGGGCGCCATCGAAGTTGATGGAGGGTGCGCCGTCCACCATGGTCACAAGCCCGGGCGTGCCGGCCTTGTCTGCCTCTTGCTGGACGTGGAAAGCGGCGCCGCCGAAGATGCCGAACCAGATGACGCTGACAACGCTGGGCACCAGCAGGACGCCGGTGACGAACTGGCGGATGGTGCGTCCGCGGCTGATGCGGGCGATGAACATCCCGACGAAGGGCGTCCAGGAGATCCACCAGGCCCAGTAGAAGATCGTCCAGCTGGTCATCCAGCTACGCAGGGACTCGTCTCCCACAGCTTCGGTCCGTGATGACATTTCGGCGAGGTCCCTGGCGTAGTCGCCTACGGCGGAAGGGATCAGGTTAAGGATGAACAGGGTGGGTCCGGCTACAAACACAATCAGGGCGAGAATAACAGCCAGGACCATATTGATGTTGGAGAGCCACTGGATGCCTCGGCTGATGCCTGACACAGCGGATGCCACGAAGCAGAAGGTCAGTATGGCCACAATAACCACGAGCACCGGAGTGCCGATCTCACCCAGCCAGCCATTCGACGTCATGCCGCTGCCGATCTGGAGGGCGCCGAGGCCCAGCGAAGCGGCAGTTCCGAAGAGTGTGGCGAAGATGGCCAGGATGTTGATGAACTTCCCGAGCGGCCCTTCCACCATGCGGATGCCGAAAAGCGAGGTGAAGGCTGCCGAAACCAGTTGCTTGCGGCCCAGGCGGTAGGTGCCGTATGCCATGGCGATACCGACCACTGCGTACATGGCCCACGGGTGCAGGGTCCAGTGGAAGATCGATGTGGCCATGGCGGTCTGGATGGCTGCCGGAGTGCGGCCGTCCACTGTTCCCGGCGGCGGCGAGATGTAGTGGTACAGCGGTTCGGCCACACCGTAGAACATGAGCCCGATGCCCATGCCGGCGGCGAACATCATGGCCACCCAGGAAATGGTCCGGAACTCGGGCTTCTCGCCGTCCTTGCCCAGCGGTATGTTGCCAAACTTGCCGAGGGCAAGCCACAGGACGAAGACGACGAACAATGAGGCGAGGACCATGAAGAGCCAGCCGGTGTACTCCATAACCCAGTTCAGGGCGCCTTTGGAGGTATCTGAGAGGCTGTCGCGCCCGACAAATCCCCAGACCACGAAGGCGACGGCGATGGCGCCCGTGATCCCGAAGGTGACTTTGTCGAGGGTAAGTTTGCGGTTCCGGCGGGCCGAAACGGCCTGCTCGGTCTTGGCGTGGCGCAGCTCTTCCATGATCTGTTCGTATTCTTCAGAATCCGGAAGGGTTTCAGCGCCTCCGTCCTCAGCGTCGAGGGCGGCCAAGTTGGTGTCGTCGGTGGAGATCCTGATGACTTCCTCAGGGTTCTCCGCGTGGGCAGGGCTGGTTGATGTGGTGGAACTGGCTGCTGTTGAAGCACCCGCCAATTGATCGTCGGCAGGTAACTCCTCTGGTGTTAAGGATTTTGTGTCGCTGTTTATAGCCATGAGCGGGTCCTTTGCTCGGCGAGTCATGGGTTTGCGTTTATACATGGCCCTGGAGGATGAGGCCGAAGGGAAGGCTGGGGGGCTTCCCCGCTGACCATGATTTGCTGTCCCGGATCTGCACTTCAGGAGCGTAGATGGGCAGTTTCATGGGGCACCTCTTTGGTCGGACGGGTTGGTTGAACGCTGGGCTCATGGAGCCCTAAAGGGCGTTCCGCATGAATCAACAACATTCGCGCTAAGCAACAGAGTGCGCCCCGTCACACTCAAAGTCAAGGACTTTTCCTTGCTTGCCGACAGTTTGACGCAGCGAATGGGAGGGGAAGCGTTCGTTGCGTATGATGGCCCGTGTTGCGCCTAGAGCATCATAGGCCCGCGCAGGGAGGGCTCAGCGGTGCCTGTAACCCATCCGGGCGCTGATGGTCAGCCCGGCCTCGCGAAGGCCGTCGATAAGCCCGGGCTGGTCCTCGGGTGAAAAGCGGAACGCCGGGCCGGAGATACTTACCGCAGCGATGACGCTTCCCGAGTGGTTGAAAATGGGCACGGCAATAGCGGTGAGGCCGATTTCAAACTCTTCGTGAACTGTGGCGTAGCCGTTGCGGGCTACGTCCAGCAGCTGCTTTTCCAGCTCTCCGCGGTTGGTCACCGTACGTGGCGTTCGAGCAGGCAAGCCCACTGCCTTGAGGACCTGGGTTCTTTCATCGGCGGTCAACGCGGCCAGAAGGACCTTGCCGCTGGATGTGGCATGCAGCGGCGTCAGGCTGCCCACCCAGTCGTAGGTGGCCAGTGTTGAGGGCCCCATCGCCTGGTCCACGTTGACGGCATAGTTGGACCGCAGCACAGCCAGGTTGACGGTTTCCTTGTATTCGGCCGCCAGGGCCTCCAGGACTTGGCGTGCCTCATGAACCACGCTCAGTCTGCCGGGGATGGAAGAAGCCAAGCGGAGGATTCCAAAGCCCAACTGGTACTTGCCGCGTTCACTGTTCTGCCGGACCAGTTCGCGGTTGACCAAGGAGCCAACCAACCGGGACACGGTGGACTTGTGGACGCCCATTTCCTCAGCGATGTCGCTTACGCCGGCATCGCCTTCCCGGGCCAGGATTTCCAGGATTTGGAGTGCGCGGTCTACTGACTGGACGCCTCCGCCCTGGGCGTCTACGTCCTTGTCGAAGTCCGGGTTGCTGCGTGCGGCCATGGTGCCTCGTGTCGTTGTCCAGGCAGGCCACCCTGAGCTGGTACCCCGTGTGGCCTGCACCCTCGTCTTTCCTCATCCTAGACGGAGTTTTGCGCGGACCTTTTCACATCATGGATGATTCACCCGCTCATGGCAGCCTCCTGGACAGCCTTTCGTGGGTTGCTCAGGCGCTCCCTTCCGGCATAGACGTTGAGGCTTTGTCCCCGGCTGAAGCCAACCAGGGTCACCCCGGTCTCGGTGGCAAGATCGACGGCGAGGCTGGAGGGGGCGCTGACGGCCGCGAGAACCGGGATGCCGGCCAATGCTGCCTTCTGGACGAGTTCGAACGATGCCCTGCCCGAGACCTGAAGGACGAGGCCGGTCAAGGGCAGCAGGTCCTGCCGAAGGGCCCAGCCCACCACTTTGTCCACCGCATTGTGCCGGCCGACGTCTTCCCGCAGACACAGCAGCTCCGGGCTGGCGCCATCCACTTTGAACAGTCCAGCTGCATGGACCCCTCCGGTTCTGTCGAAGACGGCCTGCGCTTCGCGGAGCCGGTCCGGGAGCTCGGCGAGGACATCCACCGGAACCTGTAGACGGTCCAAGGACGGATCGAAATGGATGGTCTTGCGTACGGCTTCAATGGAGTCCGTGCCGCAGATGCCACACGAACTCGACGTATATACGTGGCGCATGGTGTCCGGCAGTGGAACGTCCGGCCGTAGCTGGGCTTCCACTACATTAAAGGTCTGCACCCCGTCCTTCTCGCCCGCACAGAACCGGAGGGAGATCAGCTCCGAAGGGCTGCGGATGATGCCCTCGGATACCAAAAATCCAGCCACCAGATCAAAGTCGTCGCCAGGCGTCCTCATGGTCACGGCAAAAGAGGTGCCTCCGATCCTGATTTCCAAGGGTTCTTCCGCGGCCAGAACATCCTCCTTGAACCGCACGGAATGTTCGGTGTCCGCCGCGTCCAAGCGGAAACGATGGATTTTCCTGCGCTGGGTCATGCGGGCCATCCGGCGTACCCTCCTGATTGGTCCGGGAAATTGATGGGCGCTGTCCAGGGCAGCGGCAGGACAGGTACGGGCGCACCGGCTGCGACGCCTTCAGGGGGAACAGCCATATATCCGTCTGCCCAGGCAAGCCCGCGCATCATCCCCGGACCCGTGCGGGAGGCTGGGAACGCTAGATCGTGGATACGGGTGCAGGGCATGAGGCGTGTCCGCCCTGGGTCCGGATCGATGTCGGCCCCGGAGGTCATCAGCACAGCTGCCCGGAGGGGCCTGCTTCCCATAGCTGCCAGCAAGGGTTCTCCCAGGGTCATCAGCGCCATCATTGCGGCCAGCGGATTTCCCGGAAGCCCTATGACGAAACGCCCATCAGGAAGTTCGGCCAGCACTGCCGGATGTCCCGGCCGCATGGCGATTTCGTCCAGGAGGAGCCGACCCCCGAGGGCCACGATGGCATCGCGGAAGTGGTCTGTCCCGGATTTTCCCGTCCCGCCGGTGGTGATCGTCACGTCGGGCGGTACGCCATCAGAAACGCGGCCAAGCGCCGCCATCCACTCTTCGTATGAGTCGCCTATCCTGCGCTGGCCACCCGGCTCCCCGCCCAATTGCGATATCACGGCATCCAGCTGCGGGCCGAACGCGTCGCGGACCTGTCCTGGCGCCGGCTCGCCTGAGGTGACCACTTCAGAACCGGTAAGTACGACGGCGACCCTCGGCTTGCGCTGCACCTGAACGTGATCGTGGCCTGCCACTGCGGCCAGGGCAATATGAGCCGGATTGAGGAGCGTGCCGGCGGGTATGAGGACCTCTCCGGCTGCGGCTTCTTCTCCGGCGGGACGAATGTGCCGGCCTGGGAGTGTCTCACCCGGCTTGGCGTCGTGCCTGAGAGAGAGGTGCCCGTCCGCGGATGCGTGGCCGCTTTCCTTGCGCAGGACTGCCGAGGCGGCCGTTGGAACGAGCCCGCCGGTGGCGATGACGCTGGCTTCACCCGGCGACAGCGGCAGCCCCGCCGTCGTTAGTATCCAAGGGCCGCTGCCGTTGATGGCCCAGCCGTCCATGGCTGACGACGCGTAATGGGGCAGGTTCCGTTGAGCGGTGACGGGGCTGGTCAGGGTGCGCCCGATCGCCTCGCCGAGGGTGACTTTCGACGACGGGAGTGGGCCGGCACACTGGTAGGCCAGTTCACGTGTTTCGGCCCACGAGGGTGCGTGCCGCGGTTCGCCGCTCACCACGAACCCTTCGTGAGAGTCGGTGAAAGTTGCTTGTGCAAGCATGGGTGCCCGCTTCCTGAGGTGGTGCTTCCGGTGAAACGCAGATACCGGGGACTGCCCGGCCTTCCCGTAATTCTTGCCGAGCAGTCCCCGGTATCCGTGTGGTGCGTACTGAGCCGGGCGTCTATTAGGACTTCACGTAGCCGTTGGGGTTCAGCACGAACTTTGTTGCCGCTCCGGCGTCGAACTCGGCGTAGCCGCGCGGAGCGTCCTCGAGCGGGATGGCTTGGGCGTTGACTGCCTTGGCGATCTGGACCTTGTCATGGAGGATCGCCATCATCAGCTGCCGGTTGTATTTCATGACCGGGCATTGGCCGGTGGTGAAGGACAGGGACTTGGCCCAGCCGGTACCAAGGGACAGTGAGAGCGAGCCGTGCTTGGCGGCATCGTCGATTCCGCCCGGGTCGCCGGTGACGTAGAGCCCCGGAATGCCCAGGGATCCACCGGCGGCAGTGATATCCATGAGGGAGTTCAACACAGTGGCAGGAGCCTCGTGTGAGGCATCCTTACCGTGGCCGCGGGCTTCAAAGCCCACCGCGTCCACGCCGCAATCCACTTCCGGAACGCCGAGGATCTGTGCGATCTGCTCCTTCGGATCGCCGTTGGACACGTTGACCGTTTCACAGCCGAAGGAACGCGCCTGTGCCAGGCGGTCCTCGTTCATGTCGCCCACGATCACGACGGCGGCGCCAAGCAGCTGCGCGCCCACGGCGGCAGCAAGGCCCACGGGCCCGGCACCTGCGACGTAAACTGTTGACCCCACACCGACGCCGGCAGTGACGGCACCATGGAAGCCAGTGGGGAAGATGTCCGAGAGCATGGTCAGGTCCATGATTTTTTCCAGGGCCTGATCGCGGTCCGGGAAGCGCAGCAGGTTCCAGTCGGCGTAAGGGACCAGCACGAACTCTGCTTGTCCGCCCACCCAGCCTCCCATGTCCACGTAGCCGTAGGCGCTGCCGGGGCGGTCGGGGTTGACGTTGAGGCAGATGCCGGTCTTCTGCTCCTTGCAGTTCCGGCAGCGGCCACAGGAAATGTTGAACGGCACCGAGACGATGTCGCCTACCTTGATGAACTCGACGTCGGGTCCCACCTCCACCACTTCGCCCGTGATTTCGTGGCCGAGGACCAGGTCCTGCGGAGCAGTGGTGCGTCCACGAACCATGTGCTGGTCCGAACCGCAGATGTTGGTGGTTACAGTGCGGAGGATCGCGCCATGAGGCACCTTCCGGCCGACGTTGGCCGGGTTGACGCCCGGTCCGTCCTTAAGCTCAAACGTTGGGTAGTCGGTGTCGATGATCTCGACGACACCAGGTTCCTTGTAGGCGACTGCTCTGTTTCCTGACATGGTCACTCCCTCTTCTTTGGCTATTGCTGAACTGCTGCCCAATGGTCCGAAAGCGGTGCTTCGATGAGGAAATACCTCCCCAGGTTTCAGGCCATCGAAGCACCATTCACGGACAACCGGACAGCTGATATTTCCATCAGTGCGTGATAGATATATCAGTCATACTATGTGACGCAGCTCATGGTGTACAGCGGCTGCTAGGCCTTCTCCAACCGGATGATCACGGATTTGGAGGTGGGCGTTCCGCTGGTGTCCGCCACAGAGTCCAGAGGGACCAGGACATTGGTCTCCGGGTAGTACGCTGCAGCACAACCTTTCGGCGTTGAATACGAGACGATGCGGAAGTTCTCGGCCCGCCTGTCCGTTCCTTGGAATTCGGAGATCAGGTGCACCATGTCGCCGTCGGCAAAACCTAGCTCGGTGATGTCGTCAGCGTTGATGAGCACCACCCGACGGCCACCATGGATACCACGGTAGCGATCGTCCTTGCCGTAGATGGTGGTGTTGTACTGGTCGTGTGAACGCAGGGTTTGCAGGACCAAGCGGCCAGGCGGGATCTTGATGAACTCCAGCTCATTGCCGGTGAAGTGTGCTTTTCCTGATGCGGTGTCGAACTTCCTGGCATCGCGCGGCGGGTGTGGCAGGACAAAACCGCCCGGGTGCTGAATCCGTGCTTCGAAGTCTTCAAAGCCGTCAAATACCGCTTCAATATGTTTGCGGATCAGCGAGTAGTCATCCCTCATGGCCAGCCAGGAAGCCTGCGGGGTGTTGGGCAGGCGCTGGTGGCCGTCTTTGAACAGCCTGTCTGCAAGGTTGCACACAATTGCTACTTCGGAGTGGAGGTGCTCACTTGCAGGCTTGAGGCGTCCCCGTGATGCGTGGACGGCGCTCATGGAGTCTTCCACGGTGACCCGCTGGTCGCCGGTCCGCTGGGTATCCTTCTCGGTGCGTCCCAGGGTAGGCAGGATCAGGGCCCGGCGACCCGTGGACAAGTGCGAGTGGTTCAATTTCGTGGAGATCTGAACGGTCAGTCGGGTGTTGGCCAGGGCTTGCTCGGTGACGTCGGAATCGGGGGCAGCCCGGACGAAGTTGCCTCCCATGCCCATGAAGAAACGGACTTTGCCGTCCCGCATGGCGCGGATGGCTGCCACGGTGTCAAAGCCGTGCTCGCGCGGAGACCGGAACTCGAATTCCTGGTCCAGCCGGTCGTGGAACGTCTCCGGCATCTTCTCGAAGATGCCCATGGTCCGGTCACCCTGGACGTTCGAGTGGCCGCGCACAGGACAAACGCCGGCCCCGGGCTTGCCGATGTTGCCTTGAAGCAGGAGAACGTTGACTACATCGCGGAGGGTGGGTACGGAGTGTTTGTGCTGGGTCAGGCCCATGGCCCAGCACACGATGGTGGCGCTGGAGGCGAGCATCCGTTCACCTGTCGAATGGATCTGCTCAAGGGTGAGGCCGGTTGCCTCCACAATGTCTTCCCACTCCACCTTTTCCAGATAGCGCAGGTAGTCGTCGATGCCCACGGTGTGGTTGTTGATGAAGTCATGGTCCAGGACAGTTTGCAGGCCCGGGGTGTTCCGTCCGGCAGCTTCGGCTTCAAGCAGGTATTTGCCCAGGCCTTGGAATAGGGCCTGGTCGCCGCCGGCACGGATCTGCAGGAAGTCGTCCGTCAGTTGGGTCCCTTGAATCATGCCTGCCACATGCTGCGGATTTTCGAAGTGCAGGAGGCCTGCTTCGGGAAGGGGGTTGACGGACACGATGACTGCGCCGTTCTTCTTCGCCTTTTCCAGCGCGCTGAGCATGCGCGGGTGGTTGGTACCGGGATTCTGCCCGGCCACGAAGATCAGCGACGCCGTCTCCAGGTCCATCAGGCTGACGGAACCCTTGCCGATGCCGATGGTTTCCACCAGTGCGGAACCGGAGGACTCATGGCACATGTTGGAGCAGTCCGGGAGGTTGTTGGTGCCCAGGCCGCGAACCAGGAGCTGGTAAACGAATGCTGCTTCATTGGAGGTCCGGCCGGAGGTGTAGAAGACGGCTTCGTCGGGATGTTCCAGGCTCCGCAGCTCCTCAGCCATGAGGTCATAGGCTTCCTCCCAGTCGATGGCCCTGTAGTGGGTAGCGCCTTCGTCCAGGAACATCGGGTGGGTGAGCCGTCCTTGCTGGCCCAGCCAGAAGTCGTCGCGCGTCTTGAGGTCGGCGATGGAATGCTGAGCGAAAAACTCCGGCGTGACACGGCGCCGGGTGGCTTCCTCGGCCACTGCTTTGGCACCGTTCTCGCAGAACTCTGCCGCGTTGCGCTTTTCGTGCTCGGGCCAGGCGCACCCCATGCAGTCGAAGCCATCCAGCTGGTTCACTGCCAGCAGGGTCTGAACGCTGCGCAGTGGTCCCATCTGTTCCAGCGAAATCTTCAAGGCGTTGGCAACAGCGGGGATGCCCACGGCCTTGGTCTTGGGTTTGGTGACGGTCAGCTTTGACTCGTCGATGTTCTCGCGGGGGGCTTTGGAATGCATGGGGAACCCTTCAGATCCGGGAAGTGGAAGCAGTGAGCAGCGTGGTGCGGGACTGTTGCCGGGCGGCTTCAACCGTGTGCAGCAGCAAAAGCGCGGTGGTCACTGACCCGACGCCGCCCGGAACCGGACTCAGGCCCGCCGCGACGCCGGTGACGCTGGCTTCGTCGACATCACCCACCAGGGAACCATCGGGCAGGACGTTCGTGCCGACGTCGATCACCACAGTCTCCGGGGAAAGGTGGCTGCCCTTCAGCAGCCCGGTCCGCCCGGCGGCAACAACCACGACGTCGGCCGACTGGGTATAGCGTTCCAGCGGCCCTGATTTGGAATGGCAGATGGTGACCGTCGCGTCCCTTTCGAGGAGGAGCAGGGACAGTGGCTTGCCCACCACGGCGGAACGCCCGACGACGGCCACGTTACGCCCGGCAACCGGAATCTGGAAGTGGTCCAGCAACTCCACCACGGCCTGGGCAGTAGCAGGTGCGAAGGCGGGCTGCCCCACGGCCAAGCGGCCGAGGCTGAGCGGATTGGCGCCGTCGATATCCTTTTCCGGAGCGATGAGGCCCACCAGCCGGTCAGCGCGGACAGCCGCAGGCAGGGGAGTCTGGAGGATGATGCCGTGGACGGATGGCTCGGCGCTGAGGTCGGCCAGGACGCTGGCCAGCACTTGCTCGGTGGCATCGTGACCAAGATCGACGATCCTGCAACCAATACCGGCACGTCCGGCTGCACGCTCGATGGACCGGACGTACCAGTGCGTCGCTTCGTCGTCCGTTGCAACAACAACAGCCAGGACCGGGCGAATGCCCTCGTCATCCAGGAGGGCGGTCTCCTCATGGGCGCGCTGCTGGATAAAGGCAGCGAGCGGCTTGCCGGAAAGCAGTTTGGTGGTCATGAGAGGATCCTTTCGCGTACGCGCTGCACCAGGGCATCGGCGGCGAGAACCACTTTGTCCTCAATGCCGTTCGTCTGTTCCGCCAGGCGGGAACGGGCTTCGCCGTGCTTGATGGCGACTACATTGATGTCGATGTTGACCCGGGCCGTGGTGGCAGCTGCCCGGGCTGCATCGGCAGCAGCGGCGATGTCGCTGATGACGTTGGGATTCGCCACCTCAAAGAGTTCCGTGGCAAGATCCACCACTTCGCCGGCAACTTTGATGAGCTGCGCGGGGGTATGGGCGGCCTGAACCAGGGCCTCCTGGATGGCGGCGGTCTTTATTGCCTTGAGTTCGTCGGATTCCGAGGGGAGCTTGTAGGAGTCGATGACTGACTGGAAGGCGTGCTCGTCGGCGTCCGCGAGACGCAGGGCCTCGACGATCAGGTGGTCGGCGGCGCTGGTGATCCGGGTTACCAGTGCGGCGTGCTCTTCGTACTTGGCACCGGTGGTGTACCTGGCCACCATGGCTACCAAGGCAGCACCTTGGGCGGCATGCAAGGCAGCGGCTGCGCCTCCACCGGGAGTGGGCTGACGTGAAGCGAGCCTGGAGAGGTAATCATGGATGGTTTCTGAACTGATCATGGGTCTTCCTGGCTGAAGGGGGAAAGCAGCGGCCCGGACCCGGTCGGTGCGAGGGGAAGGATCCGGGCCGCATGCGTTGGTGGCTGCGTGGGTTGTTAGCCCCGGAGCCGGCTCATGGTGGGGTCGTACAGCGGATCTTCGGTCACGGTGGCTTGGATGCGGCGGCCGAAGTACTCAATTTCCACGGAGTCTCCGAGGGACACTGCGGAGGGCAAGTAGGCGTAGGCAATCGGCTTGCGGACGGAGTAACCGTAGGCTGCGCTGGTGACGTAACCCACCGCCTGGTCCTTGTAGAACACCGGTTCCTTGCCCAGCACCAGGCTCCTGCCGTCGTCGACGGTCAAGCAGCGCAGGCGGCGGGCCGAGCTTTCCTCACTGCGCCCTTCCAAGGCGGCTTTGCCGACGAAGTTCTCCTTGGTCATCTTCACGGCGAAGCCAAGGCCGGCCTCATAGGGGTCGTGCTCAGTGGTCATGTCCGAGCCCCAGGAACGGTAGCCCTTTTCGAGTCGCAGCGAGCTGAACGCGGCACGGCCCGCGGCGATGACGCCGAACGGCTGGCCGGCCTTCCACAAGGCGTCCCAGAGGCGCTGCCCGTTGTCGGCGCTGGTGTAGAGCTCCCAGCCGAGTTCGCCCACGTAGGAGAGCCGCATCGCGGTGACAGTGACTCCTCCGATGGTGACTTTCTTGGCACGGAAGTACTTCAGGCCGTCGTTTGTGAAGTCGTCGCTGCTCACCGTGCTGATGAGGTCACGGGCGAGGGGACCCCACAAGCCGATGCAGCAGGTGCCACCAGTGGTGTCGCGGACTTGGACCCAGTCTCCGGCGCCTCCATTTTCGGTCTGGTGCCGGGCCGCGCGCTCAAAGTAGGCGGTGTCCATGTTGCCGTTGGCGCCAAGCTGAAAAGTGTCTTCACTCAGGCGGGCCACAGTGATGTCGCTTCGTACGCCACCGGCTTCATCCAGAAGCAGCGTGTAGGTCACGGCGCCGGGCTTCTTGGCAAGGTCGCCGGTGGTCAGTTCCTGCAGCAACTTCAAGGCTCCAGGGCCGGACACTTCGAGGCGCTTCAGCGGCGTCATGTCGTACATAGCAACTGCTGTGCGGGTCTTCCAAGCCTCAGCCGCGGCGATGGGGGAGCTGAACATACCGGACCAGGCGTCGCGGGCCGGCGGCTGCCAGTCGTCCGGCATTTCCTTGAGGAGCTCGGCGTTGGCTTCGAACCAGTAAGGGCGCTCCCATCCGGCACCTTCCAGGAAGTAGCCGCCCAACTGCTTGTGGCGGGCGTGGAAGGGGCTGACTCGGAGGTTGCGGGGAGAAAGCTTTGGCTGGAGCGGGTGCATCACATCGTAGATCTCCACGAAGTTCTGCTGGGAGGTTTCGCTGACGTATTCGGGGGTCAGCTGGACCTCTTCGAAGCGGTGGATGTCGCAGTCACCGAGGTCAATCTGCGACTTTCCTTCGATCAGGAGCTCAGCCACGGCACGGGCGATGCCGGCGGAGTGAGTGACCCACACGGCCTCGGCAACGAAGAAGCCGTCAACTTCCTTGGACTCGCCCACCAGGGAGCCACCATCCGGGGTGAAGGAGAAGATGCCGTTGAAGCCATCCTCGATTTCGCTTTCACGCAGTGCCGGCAGGATCTGCTTGGTTGCTTCCCACGCGGGAAGGAAGTCTTCCAGCGTGAAGTCCAGGCGCGAGGGCATGTTGTGTTCGGTGATGCTGCTGGGCTCGTAGCTTCCGAGTTCATCGAGATCCACGGGCATGGGGCGGTGGGCGTAGGAGCCAATGCCGTAACGGTCACCGTGCTCGCGGTAGTACAGATCCTGGTCCTGGTGGCGCAGGATCGGCAGCCGGGCGCCGTTGGGAAGTTCGTTCTTGCCCTTCTGGGCGGGGACCGGCGTCGTTTTTACGTACTGGTGGGCCAGCGGGAGGAGCGGAACGGACATCCCGATCAACTCGCCCACCTTGGCGCCCCAGAAGCCGGCACAGGAAACCACGATGTCCGCCGGGATCACGCCGTCGGGGGTCTCGACGCCGGTCACGCGGCTGTTTGACTGCTCGATGCCGGTTACTTCGGTGTTGCCGATGTACTTCACGCCGGCGGCTTCAGTGCGCTTGATGAGCAACTGCACGGCGCGGGCAGCAAGAGCCAGGCCATCCGTGGGGACGTGGAGGCCGCCCAGAATGTCTTCCTCATTGATCAGGGGGTAGAGCTCCTTGCATTCCTCGCGGGAAAGGATCTTGCCGTCGATGCCCCATGACTGTGCGTAGCCGAGCTTGCGCTTCAGGTCGGCCAGACGGGTCTCGGTAGTGGCAACTTCAAGGCCGCCCACCTGGTTGAAGCAGCTTTGGCCGTCCTCCGTGAGGGACAGCAGCTTCTCCACTGTGTACTTGGCGAAGAGTGCCATGGACTTTGAGGGGTTGGTCTGGAAAACCAGGCCCGGTGCGTGGGACGTTGAGCCACCGGGCATGTTCAGGGGTCCTTGGTCCAGGACGGTGATGTTGTTCCAACCGCGGGTGACCAGTTCGTCGGCGAGGTTGGTGCCAACAATCCCAGCTCCGATGATGACAATGCGAGGCGTGGATGCCATGGGGGTTCTCCTGCTGAAGTTAATAGGGGTGAGTCTGCTGGTGTTCTGGTGCTTGGTTTAGCGGAAAACCACGGTGCTGGTCTGGTCCAGCAGCACGCGGTGTTCGCAGTGCCACCTGACAGCGCGGGACAATGCCAAGGCTTCGGCGTCCTGGCCCACGGTTGAGAGTGTGGTGGGACCGTAGCTGTGATCGACCCGGATGACTTCCTGCTCGATGATCGGTCCCTCGTCCAAGTCAGCGGTGACGTAGTGGGCAGTGGCACCCACCAGCTTCACGCCGCGGTCATAGGCCTGGTGGTAGGGGCGGGCCCCCTTGAATCCCGGCAGGAAGGAGTGGTGGATGTTGATGGCGCGTCCTTCGAGGGCACGGCACAGGTCGTCCGAAAGTACTTGCATGTACCGCGCCAGCACTACGAGGTCTACGTTGTACTCTTCCACCAGGTCCAGGAGCCGCTGCTCAGCGTCCGCCTTGGTATCCGGGGTGACAGGAATGTAGACAAAGGGCAGGCCAGCGGCTTCAGCCATGGCGCGGTGGGTTTCATGGTTGGAGGCAACCACAACGATGTCACCGCCGAGGCTGCCGCCCCGCCAGCGGAAGATGAGGTCATTGAGGCAGTGCCCGAACTTGGACACCATTACCAGGACCCGCTTCTTGGTTTGGTCGTGGAAGCTGAACTTCATCTCGAAGCGGTCAGCAATCGCTCTGAATTCCTCTTCGAGCCGCTCCGGGGAGTAGGACAGCGGGCCGGAGAAAGCGGTCCGCAGGTGCAGTGTCTGGCGGAGTCCGTCGTCGAACTGCTGGTGCTCTTCGATGTTGAAACCGCGCTCGAAAAGGAAGGTTGTGACTGCCTGGACAATTCCGGCGCGTTCGACGCACGACAATGTGAGTACGAACTTCTGTGCTTGCTCTTCTTTGAGCATTTCGGGCTTCGGTAGGGTGCTTACCGGTGAGTCTGTCGCCACGAGGGTCATGTCTCCTCCTTAAGATATATTCCTGGGTCCTGTACTGATATATTAGGATTGGATTCAGCGTATACTGGTGTTCAGGGCAGGTCAATAGATTTTTTGGTTGTGAAGAAAGGGATGGCGCAGTGGCTTTTGGAACTCTGGCAGTCACCGGCGAGGCCACGAAGAAATCCTTGGCTGACGTCGCGTACGAACGCCTCCGGGATCGCTTGTTGATGCTGGACATCAAACCTGGCGACCTCCTCAATGATGACCAACTCGCAAGGGACCTGGAGATTGGCCGGACGCCGGTGCGTGAAGCGTTGAAGCGCCTGGAGTTGGATCGGCTTGTCATTACTTATCCGAGGCGGGGGACCTTTGCAACCCGCGTGGAAGTAACTGACCTTGCCTTTATATCGGAGATCCGGGCACAGCTGGAACCCCTGGCTGCCGCAAGGGCTGCACGCGTTGCTTCGGCAGCCACCAAAGAACACCTCCGCGAAGTTATGCGCGCAGTGGAGGACTTTGACGTCAGTGCGGCATCTGTGGTTGAAACCCTGCGACTGGACGCCAGTGTTCACCAAGGCATCTATGCCGCGGCCGCGAACCCGCACCTCGAAGACATTCTGATCCGCTATGACAATCTGGCTACCCGCATCTGGTGCATGGTCTTGGACCGGTTGCCTGATCTGGAGCACCATGTGCGCGAGCACCTCGACTTGCTGAGGGCCGTCATTGATGGTGATGAGGATCAGGCTGCCGAGTTGGCCCGCGCCCATGTCAGTGGCTTCGAACACGCTGTGCGGCAGGCACTTTTCGCGGCCTAGGTTAGCGCCGATCCCACTGTTGACTCCGGGCTTTGGTCCTTGCATACTGAAGACTCCAACTAATATATCACCCGGATATCACGCGTTCTCTTACTCTGCGCTGAATCCGGGCGCTTGTGATGCAATCACAGCCTTCAGCCTTTGGAGTATCACGTGACGACAAGACCCCACCTTTTTGAACACATCCCCTTGACTGGCGGCAGCCGCGTCAAGCGGGGCATGGCGGAGATGCTCAAGGGCGGCGTCATCATGGACGTCGTTAACGTCGAGCAGGCCCGCATCGCCGAGGATGCCGGTGCCGTGGCTGTCATGGCGCTCGAGCGTGTCCCGGCCGATATCCGCGCCCAGGGCGGCGTGTCCCGCATGTCGGATCCGGACATGATCGACGCGATCATTGCCGCCGTGTCCATCCCGGTCATGGCCAAGGCCCGCATCGGCCACTTCGTCGAAGCCCAGGTCCTGCAGTCCCTCGGTGTTGACTATATCGACGAGTCCGAGGTCCTGACCCCGGCTGACTACATCAACCACATCGACAAGTGGAACTTCACGGTTCCCTTCGTTTGCGGTGCCACCAACCTTGGTGAGGCCCTGCGCCGCATCAACGAGGGCGCGGCGATGATCCGGTCCAAGGGTGAGGCCGGCACCGGCGATGTTTCCAACGCCACCGGGCACATGCGCAAGATCCGCTCCGAGATCGCCAAGCTCGCCGCCCTTCCCGAGGACGAGCTCTACGTTGCGGCCAAGGAACTGCAGGCACCGTACGAACTGGTCAAGGAAGTTGCAGCCACCGGCAAGCTCCCCGTGGTGTTGTTCACCGCCGGTGGCATCGCCACCCCGGCTGACGCTGCGATGATGATGCAGCTCGGCGCCGACGGCGTGTTCGTTGGTTCGGGGATCTTCAAGTCCGGCAACCCGGCCGAGCGCGCCGCCGCCGTCGTGAACGCAACCGCTTACTATGACGATCCTGACGTGATCGCCAAGGTCTCCCGCGGGCTCGGTGAAGCCATGGTCGGCATCAACGTCGACGACATCCCCCAACCCCACCGCCTCGCAGAACGCGGCTGGTAAGGGCATGACCGATCTTGCTCTCGTTAAGACCGTTCACGGCCGCGGCCTCCGGAAGGACTGGGCTCAGCTGACCGGCCACACGGTGGAGGTGTGGTTGATGGGGGACCATGTTCTCACCGGCGTGGTGGAGCAGGCGTCCGACGACGACTCCGTGCTGTGGATCGCCGCGGAGGGTCTCTCTACGAGGAAACTGTTCGATAAGTCGACGGGGTACCAGGTCTGGGCCTGAGCAGCGCCCGCGACAGAGCCGTCGGGTCCGGTGACCCGCCTACGACGCGGATATTCGTACGGGCCACGCATGCGGACCGTCGATGCCCGGATGCGGGTGTCGTGATTGAAAAAGTGTGGCCGTCACCGATTGGAGTGTCAGCGGTCGTCTTCGGGGCGGGCCGTGAGGATCCGATGGGCGCTCTCCTGAAGGATGCCGAGCGACTCCTGGACCAGGGGTGATGCGATGCTGCCCCTGCGCACCGCTGCCACGATGCGTCGCGCAGGCTTGCCTTTGCCGGTAATGCGGAGTCGGACCACGTTCTCGGCATTATGCAGCGGCGCCAGTCGCGGCAGGAGGCCCACGCCCAGTCCAGCGCCCACGAAAGCGATTTGGGTTTCCCACTCCACGGCCTCATGGGCAATGCGCGGTGTTACTCCCACGGCCGTGAACGCCGCTGTGAAGAGGGCGTGATAGGTGGACCCGGCTGATTCGGTGATCCACGGTTCGGACGCGAGTTCTTCCAGTGTGACCGTTTCCCGCGACGCCAACGGATGGTCAGCCGGAATGATCACGTCCAGGGGGTCATCGAGCAGCACCGTCTGTTCGAAGCGCGGATCGTCCTCAACATACGTGTCGGACTGCATGGCAACTATGACGGCAAGGTCGATTCGCTCGGCGACCAACAAGTCGAAGCAGCGGGCCGGATTCGCCTCGAGCACCTGTACCTCGAGCAGGGGGCGTGTTGTGCGCAAAGTAGCGGCTAGCGGAGCCAGCAACTGGGCCGCCGCCGTCGAAAATCCGCCGAGGCCGAAACGGGACTGTACCTGGTCGCCGGCCTCCATGGCTGCTGCGCGCAGGCGCTCCCATTCGGCGATAAGCGTGTCCGAGCCAGCCACCAGAAAGCGGCCCGTGGCGGTCAGCCGCACACCCCGGCCGTCCTTGGTCAGCAGCTGCATTCCGAGCATCCGCTGGAGCTCGCGCAGCTGCGCAGAGACGGCGGAGGGAGAATAGCCGGTGAGCTCCGCGGTGGCACCGATGGTGCCGCAACGGGCAAAAACTCGAAGTGTGATGAGTCTCGCATCAATCATGCACCTATTGTGCACGGTTATCTTCTGAATCTTGCGCTTTTGTTGCGGATCAATGATCCCTAATCTCATGACTATAAGGATTTCGACAACGCCGCTCGCACCCCACGCAGCCGTGGTCCCACGAAACACACATTTACCCCACGCCTCCCGGGAGGAAATACATGTCTGCTCCAGTCTTGCCCCTCAACTCACGCGGAAAACTCGCTTCATCTTTGCCTGCAGAGCAGCTGGCGGAGATCAGCGAACTGTTCGAGTTCCGGCGCAAGGGATATTCCCTCGATGCGCCTTTCTACACCGATGCCACGATCTTCAAGATCGACATGGAAGCCATTTTTGGCCAGCACTGGATCTTTGCGGCCAGCATCGCCGAACTGCCGGAGCCGGGCGACTACGTCACCGTCGACTATGGTCCCTACTCCCTGATCGTGCTGCGCAATGACGACGGCGGCGTGAACGTCCTGCACAACGTCTGCCGCCACCGCGGCGCCCGTGTCCTGACCGAGCCCGCCGGGTCAACAGGCAACCTGGTCTGCGGCTACCACTCCTGGACCTACTCCCCGGAGGGCAACCTGATCCACGCCTCCGCGCCGGGGGAAACGAAGTTCGACAAGGGCTGCTTCGGCCTCAAGCGCGCCCACAGCCGCGTGGTTGCCGGACTGATCTTTGTCTGCATTGCGGACGAGCCGCCCACCGACTTTGACGAGACCTCCAAGATCTTTGAGCCGTACCTCGCGCCGCACGATCTCTCCAAGACGAAAATCGCCTACCAGCAGAACATCGTTGAAGAGGGCAACTGGAAGCTCGTCATGGAGAACAACCGTGAGTGCTACCACTGCGACGGCCACCCGGAGCTCGCTTGTTCCCTCTTCCCCACTTGGGGCCTGACGGAGGGTCTGATCCCGGCCCACCTTGAAGAGGTGTGGGACCGCAACAAGGAAGCACAGGCATCGCTCGAGGAGCGTTGCCGCCGCTACGGCCTTCCCTACGAGGTGGTGGAAGAGCTCGACACCCGCATTGCCGGAATCCGCATCTCACGGGAATCGCTGGATGGCGACGGCGAATCGTTCTCGCCCGATGGGCGCAGGCTCTCCAAGAAGCTGCTCGGCGATTTGCGGGACTTCAGGCTTGGCCGCTGCTCGATGCACCTCCAGCCGAACAGCTGGTTCCACTTCCAGAGCGACCACGTCATCACGTTCGGGGTCTTCCCCATCAACGAACACCAGTCCCTGGTTCGCACCACGTGGCTGGTAGCCGACGACGCCGTGGAAGGCGTCGACTACGACCTGGAGAAGCTCACCTACACCTGGAAGCAGACCAACCTGCAGGACAAGGCCTTTGTGGAGCTGTGCCAGACGGGCGCCGGCAGCCCCGCCTACGAGCCCGGCCCCTACATGAAGAGCGAATACCAGGTGGAGGCATTCATCAACTGGTACGTACAGCGCGTCCAGGAGCACTTGGCATGACGGAACTCCTCACTGAGACGTTAGTCCAGGAGCCACATCGTATTCGCGGCCTGGAAATGCCGTGGAACAGGGTCATGGGCAGCACCGAAGGACCCGCCAGCGCAGCACGTGCGTTGGGTCCTTGGCATCCGCAGGAGTTCATGGCCGAATGCGTCGAGATTGTTCCCGAAGTGGGCGGCATGATGACCTTCGTGTTCCGTCGCACCGATGGCGCACCCTTGGCGTTCCGTGCAGGCCAGTACGTTAATGTTGCTTTCCCGGTGAACGGCGAGGACGAAGATCCGGTGGATCGCAGCTACTCGCTGTCCAGCGCTCCCACCAAGCCGTGGACCTTCGACATCACAGTTAAGCGCGATGCCACGGGCCTGGTTTCACCGTGGGTACACGAAAACATCAAACCCGGCACCGTCCTGGACATGCTCGGACCGGTGGGGGCATTCCACTTGCCCGACGCCGACCGCCGGGCCCGGTACCTCCTGCTGGCCGCCGGTGCAGGCATCACTCCCATCATGTCCATGGTGCGGACCATTCACTCCCTGCCCGGACAGGCCGATGTGGTGGTGCTCTACCACGGGGCAGAGGCCGGAGGCTTTGCCTTCAACAAGGAGCTGGCCTACATCGCGTCCGTTGACTCGCGCATCAAGGTCTTCTACTCCCTGGGTGACCGCAGCAAGCCCGAGGGCTGGGAAGGCCTCAGTGGAAGGCTGACGGCGGCAATGCTGGAGGAGGTTGCCCCCGACGCCAACGGCCGGCAGGTATATGCCTGTGGACCCGAGGGCTACCTGAACACCGCAACCGAGCTCCTGGGCAACGTGGGTGTGGACGATACTTCCATCCACATGGAATTCTTCACGGGAGATCGGCAGACGATCCTTGAGTACCAGGCAGAGCTCGCGCTCGCAGTGGACATTGCCGAGGAAATTGCCGAGGAAATCGCCGATTCCGCTGAGGACTACTACGAAAGCCAGCCCACGGCGTTCGGGCTCTACGAGCCCGGCTACGACGCGGAGGGGCCGCTGAAGGCTTCAGGGTTGCCGCTGGAAACTGTCGACCCGGACGCGCCCGAAGCGTCCGACGACGGTTCGGATGCGGGAGCGAAGGCCGATGCGCCTGATGCATCGAGCTTTGAAACAGTGGGAACGGGAAGCCTCACCTTGTCCTTCATGCGCACGGGCATCAATGTGCGCATCGACCCCACCGAGCACATCCTTGGTCCGGCCCAGCGTGCCGGGGTCAGGATCGGCGCGAACTGCAAAGAGGGCATGTGCGGCTCCTGCAAGGTAGTCAAGCTTTCGGGGGAAGTGGAAATGAACCACCAAGGTGGCATCCGCGCCCGTGAAATCGATGCGGGCAAGTTCCTGCCCTGCTGCTCCACCGCACAGACCGATATGGTGATCGACGCCTAGGACGTCTACCTGAGTCCCGCACTGTGGGCCAACGCAATGGCCTCAGTGCGGGACCGGACGTCAAGCTTCCGGAAGAGGTTCCGGAGGTGAAACTTCACAGTATTTTCGCTGATGCCAAGGTCAGCGGCAATCGAGCGATTACGCTGGCCGGCAGCCAGCAACTGAAGGACCTCAAGTTCCCTGCCGGCCAGCCCCCATTCTGCTACGTCCCCAGCGGGAGTCGACGGCGGATCCAACGGCAGGACCACGGAGATATCGGCGCCCCATCCCTGCATGACGTCCACGTTCATGGTCCCGTCCACGGCCTGCACACGTTGAAGCAACCGTTCAAGCGTGGGACCTTCAGGGGAAAGCTCCCCGCCGCCGTCGTCCCTGACATTGATCAGCAGGTTCTCTCCATCACAATCCCATTGCGTCCGGACCCGATGAACATCAGACTGTTCGGCGATAGCCAGGACCAATCCTCGAACCACAGCCCTGGCGGCGTGGGCCACCTCGCCGGGCAGTGCCCTTCCGTTTGCAGGCGGTTCGATGAACTGGATGTCGATGTTGCTGAAGTGCATGAGTGGCCTGAGGTCTTCCCGAAGCCTCTCGAACGCCTTGGCGACAGGCTCTTCCACAAGGTTGCTGGTGCGGTCACTGAGGGTCCGCAGGCCAACAAGGGCTTTGGCGATTAAATCGGTCACGAACGTACGGGCCGCACGATCGTCCAAGGAGTTTGAACGTAACGCCGCGAGCACAGTTTCCAGGGTTGTTGAGTGCTGGTCCACCAGCTCGCCGGTGACGCGGACACGCTCCGCGGATGCGGCCCGGGACTCCAGAAGATACGACGGCGGTGCGTCGCTCACTTTCTCTTGGATGCGCCCCGCTGCAAGCTCCCAAAGGTAGGTCACCATCCGTAGGGGTCCGCTGTCTTTATCTGCGGCAGTTTGCACCGGATCGGTGAGAACCAACAGGGCGTTGCTTGGTGGATAGCGGAATGCGAGGACGTCCCGCTGCTGACCGCCAATCGTGGCGGCCCCCTGCCACGGTCCTTCCCCATCCACTAAGGCACGCAAGCGCTCCAATTCCGGGATGGAGACCCTGCTGACGATATCCTCGGCGCCGGCCTTCTTCTGTGGGCGGCCCGTGCAGTCCTCAGTGAAGATGACCAAGGCACTCGATGTAAGAAACGGCAGGGTGGCCGCGCGAAGCTCTTCGGCAATGCCCATCAAGGGGGCTTTACCAATGGACGCAACCGCATCGAGAAGGGGCCAGTGGAAGTCGTTGGGCTGGGGCATGCCACCAAGCCTAAAGGAGTTCGAGCTAGCTGCCTACCCAAACGGGTGGTTATTACTGTCCATTTTTGGCGTTACCCCTACCTGAAGTAACCGGAACAATCGTTGTAGGCCCCTTGAAGGAATAGGCACCCACCTGCAAAAGGAGTGAAAGTGAACGTCACCGCAGAAACAGCAACAACCACCAGTGACGACGTAGCCAGTAACGTGTCCCTGATCTTGGGCGAGATGGGACACACGGCCTCCCGCATTGATTACGGACAGGTGTCCCGCCTGGCAGACGAGATCAGTGGTGCTGAACGCGTCTTCCTCGCCGGAGCCGGTCGGAGCGGCTTGGTCCTACGGATGGCAGCCATGCGCCTTATGCACCTCGGAAAAACCGTCCACGTTGCGGGTGACACCACAACCCCTGCCATCAACGCAGGGGATCTGCTGATTGTCGCTTCCGGTTCGGGTACTACATCCGGGGTAGTCAAAGCGGCTCAAACAGCGCTCTCGGCAGGGGCCCAGGTTGCGGCAATCACCACCAACCCATCGTCCCCCTTGGCTGGCCTTGCCCAAACGGTGGTGGTTATCCCCGCCGCCCAGAAGACGGACCATGGCTCAGATGTTTCGCAGCAGTACTCCGGCAGCCTCTTCGAACAGTCGCTCTTCCTGGTAACCGAGGCGGTTTTCCATTCTCTCTGGGGAGCCACTGACGAGCCCGCTGAGCAGCTCTGGTTGCGACACGCCAACCTGGAGTAGACCCGGTCAACACCCTGAGACCCGCGCAACACCCCATACCCACCCGATTCACCAACCATTCCAAAGAAGGAAACAACACCATGAAACTGCAAGTTGCACTCGACCTCCTCACCATCGAAGACGCCCTGGAACTCGCCGGCAAAGTAGCCGAGCACGTGGACATCATCGAGCTGGGCACCCCGCTGATCAAGGCCGAGGGTCTCTCAGCCGTTACGGCAATCAAGGAAGCCCACCCCACCAAGATCGTGTTCGCGGACATGAAGACCATGGATGCCGGTGAGCTTGAAGCCGACATCGCCTTCAAGGCAGGCGCCGACCTGGTGTCCGTCCTCGGAACGGCGGACGACTCCACCATTGCCGGTGCAGTCAAGGCGGCACAGTCCCACAACAAGGGCATCGTGGTGGACCTGATTGGTGTGGCAGACAAAGTTTCCCGCGCCAAGGAAGCCCGCGCCTTGGGCGCAAAGTTCATCGAGTTCCACGCTGGACTTGATGAGCAAGCCCAGCCGGGTTACGACCTTCGTGGGCTGCTGAACGCCGGCGAAGAGGCCCGCGTACCGTTCTCTGTGGCCGGTGGAGTGAACGCATCAACCATCGGAGCTGTGCAGTTGGCCGGTGCCGACGTAGCGGTCGCTGGCAGCGCAATCTACAGCGCCGCTGATCCGGAACTGGCTGCAAAGGAACTCAAGGCAGCAATTCAGTAGTTCTAGGGTTCTGTCCGCCGCAGCTCGGCCTTTTCCACAAGCTCGGTGATCCAAGGCCGTTGCGCACGGTGGAGTGTCAGGCCCTCCGGAAGTCCCTGAACCTGGGATGTAGAGCCGGTGACATCAATGGTGATGCGCCCGCTCCCCATGGGGGCATTGCTGATGTGCAGGTCACCGTAAGATTCCGGCAATACCGGATCCAGCCAGACGCCGCCCAGGGAAATGTGGGCGTCGTAACGCATGAGTCCGGTGATCAGCTGGATGGGAGTGGTGGCAGCCCATGCCTGCGGGGAGCAGGCAGTCGGATACGGCACGGGCTCCCTGAACTGTCCGCGGTCAAAACCGCAGAACAGTTCGGGGAGCCTGCCGCCCGAAAACTCGGCAGCCTCAAGGAGGGCAGTGGCAATGCGCTGCGCTTCCTCCACGTAGCCATAGCGGAGCAGCCCCGCCGCTATCAGGGCGTTGTCATGTGGCCAGACCGACCCATTGTGGTAGCTGGCAGGGTTGTAGGCGCCCATGTCGGTGGCCAGTGTCCGGACGCCCCAGCCGCTGAACATTTCCGGGGACATGAGCCGCTCCGCCACGAGGGGTGCCTTGTCTTCATCCACCAGCCCAAACCACAAGCAGTGCCCCATGTTTGAAGCACACGCATCCACGGGTCGCTTGTCCTTGTCCAAGGCCACCGCGTAGTAGCCCTTGTCCGGGAGCCAAAACTCCTCGTTGAACTTCTTTTTGAGGCGATCCGCGCGTTCCCGAAGCTCGGCTGCCAAGGTGAGGTCGCCGTCGTCGTAAGCCATCCAAGCGCGCGCCATATAGGCACCATGCACGTATGCCTGGACTTCGCACAGCGCCAGTGGCGGCTCGGCAATGGTGCCGTCGGCAAAGTTGATGCCGTCCCAGGAGTCCTTCCAGCCCTGGTTGATGAGGCCGTGCTCGTTGGGACGCCCATACTCCACGAAGCCGTCGCCGTCCCGGTCGCCGTAGTCCCTGATCCACTCGAGCGCGCGATCCGCATTGGGGAGGAGCTCCGCAATCACATCCTTGGCGAAGCCCCACCGGCTGACGGAGCCCAGGACGATGACGAACAGGGGAGTGGCGTCCACGCTGCCGAAGTACGCGGACTTGCCGCCCAGGGCCAAGCCGCTGGAGACGTCCAGCCGAACTTCATGCAGGATCTTGCCCGGTTCTTCCTCGCTGTTGGTGTCCACCACCGTTCCCTGACGGTCAGCCAGCGTGCGGAGGGTTCCCAATGCCAGTGACGGGTCAACGGGCAGTGCCATCTCTGACGCCCACAAGGAGTCGCGGCCAAACAACGTCATGAACCAGGGTGCCCCGGCCGCAACAACCACCCTGTTCGGATGGTCCGGATCCTGGATCCGCAACGCGCCCAGGTCTTCGTAGCTGCGCCTCAGGGTGCGTTCGATGGAACGATTGGCCACCTGCAGGCGGGGGATCTTGGCCACCCATTCCTCCCGGCGACGATCGCTGGGAGACAACTCCCCACGGGCCGGATGGGCGAACGGCGTCCCTGTGCCGTCGAGGGTGGGGACGACGCTCACGCGGGTGCTCCAGCTGCCGGAAGCTGGAATCTTGGCCGTGAAACCCAACGCTCTGGCTCCTGCGCCGGCGCCCTCGGCCCGGATCACGACGCTCTTCCGGATGCCCTCCCACTTTCCGCGGATCTCCAAGGAATCGCCCCCCGGGACGCGGGTTTCCGTCCACTCCCGGGTTATTCGGGCTTCCTTCACTTCAAAGAGGTCCGCGAAATCCGATTCGGCAGTCAGCAGGATCCGGCACTCTGCAGGCCGCTTGGAGTAATTCCGGACGGTGATCTCTTCCAGGATTCCTGCCCCGACTTCCCGTAAGCGTTCCACCAGCAACGGGCTGTCTGCGTACCCGTCCGAACGAGGTACCCGGCCTGCGAACAGGGCGCGGTAAGGTTCCCGGGTTTCAGCTGCCAAGGGTTCGATCGTTTGGCCGTTGATGGTCAGCTCCCATCGGGAGAGTATCCGGGTGTCCAGATGGAAGACGCCGTGGGGAAGTTCGGGGTTGATGTCCCCGTTGGCAGCGGAAATGCAGAAGGATGAGCCTTCCACCAGGGTGACCGTTCCGGAGCCCAGCGGCCCCGCTGCCGTGTCAGCATTCCATCCAGCCACTTGATGCTCCTTTTCAGTGAGCTTGCGGATAGCTTGAGCTCCAGCGGCCGCCCACTGGGCGGCCTTCTGCATGGATGTAAATGACGGTACGCCGGAGTGGGAGCGGGCACCAGAGCCCTGCCATGCCCGGCGCAATTGCGGAGGACAATCACTCCCGCAACCCAGAGTTAATCTCTTTTCCTCGTCCGGGCAACCAGAACGGGTCTATAGTGAGGGATAGGACATTCGCTGATGCAGCCCGGCGGCCCGCATTTCTTCCGACGCCGGAGGCCCCGTAATGACCGACACCCAAATTGGCAGCTTTATTCGCGACTGTGTGGTGTTTGAGGACGACACTGAGAACGGCTTGGACTTTGACACTTTCTACGGCCTATACATCAGCTGGTGCGTTCTCGGACGCAAAATCCCCATCCCCGACTCCGCCTTCAAAACAGCCCTTGAACTTCAGGGACTCAAGCCCGTCAAGATCAGTGGCCAGAGAATCTATCCCGGCATGAGCATGGTAGGTGCAGCCGCGCGGGACTACGTGGTCAACAGTGTTCCCATGTGGAGCGAAACCGCCACCGACATCCCGGTTTCCGAAATTCGTCAACAAGCAGTGGCATCCATCGCCTGATCCCATTCCGCAAGTATTCAGCCCATGCCCCTAGGATTCTTAGGGGGCATGGGCTGTTCCTGTTTCCGGAGGTTCTCGCTGAAAGGCTCTAATGAAACCGTCCATCGTTTGGTTTCGCGACGATCTGAGGGTCGCCGATAACCCGGCCTTGCGTGCCGCCGTCGACGACGGCGCGGCCGTTGCCCTCTACGTCCTTGACGAAGAATCGCCGGGTATCCGCCCCCACGGAGGCGCCGCGCGCTGGTGGCTCCACCACTCGCTGACCGCCCTCCGCGAAGACCTGGACAAGCTTGGTGTTCCCCTGCTGCTCCGCCGCGGACCTGCCGCCGACGTGGTTCGCGAAACCACGACGGCGATTGGCGCCGGAGGGCTGTACTGGAACCGGCGGTACGGTTCCGCTGAGCGAACGGTCGACGCCGGCATCAAGGCCTGGGCGGGCGACGCGGGTCTGCATGTCTCGAGTTTTCAGGCTTCCCTTCTCCACGAGCCGTGGGAAGTGACCACTAAAACGGGTGGGCAATACAAGGTCTTCACCCCTTTCTGGCGGACTGTTTCTGCGCAGGACTTCCGCGAGCCGCTGGCCGTTCCGGAAGCGGGGCACGGATTCTCCGGAAAACTGCCAGCGCATGACCACCTGGAATCGTGGCAACTGCTTCCCACCACGCCAGACTGGTCCGGCGGATTGGCCGAAATGTGGACGCCGGGCGCTGCCGCCGGGCACAAGCGGCTCGCCACGTTCGTGGCGGGCGGCCTCTCCAACTACAGCGAGGGCCGCAACCGTCCGGATACAGACGGCAGCAGTTGCCTGTCTCCCTACCTGCGCTGGGGTGAGTTGAGCCCGTTTGAGGTGTGGCATGCTCTGGGCTCCAAGCGGTCCGAAAGCGCCTCTATCTATGCTTCCGAGTTGGGCTGGCGCGAGTTCTGCTGGCACCAGTACTTCCATAATCCAAGCCTCGCAACGGCCAACCTTCGCCCGGAGTTTGATCGCTTTCCCTGGGCGTGGCCGGGCACCAACCATAACGGCAGCAGTAACAACGGCAAGCATCCCGGCCACGAGTCAGCGCCGGAGGAATTCCGGGCCTGGCAGCAGGGCCGCACCGGTTTCCCCATGGTGGACGCGGGGCAACGGCAGCTTTGGCAAACGGGCTGGATGCACAACCGCGTCCGTATGGTTGCCGCGAGTTTCCTGGTGAAGAACCTGGGCATTCATTGGCAGCTGGGGGAGCAATGGTTTTGGGACACCCTGGTGGACGCCGATCCGGCGTCGAATCCGGCCAACTGGCAATGGGTAGCCGGCTCCGGGGCGGATGCTTCGCCGTTCTTCAGGATCTTCAATCCGGAGGCCCAGCGCGTGAAGTTCGATCCCCAGGGGAAGTACATCGCCCACTGGATTCCCGAGTTCGGAACACCGGACTACCCGGAGGGAATCGTGGACCTCAAGACCACCCGTGCGGAAGCGCTGGAAGCGTACAAGGAAATGAGGGAGGTCCACTAAGGGCTCGGGAGGTTGCTGCAGGGCCGACTATAGGCTGGGGGCATGTCAACCGAACTCATCCTTAAGCTCGTCATCGGGGCACTCGTTGCAGTGCTCCTTGCTGTGGGTGCCTGGTGGGCCCGGAAGCACCCCAACAGGTCCAAGGAGTATCCGGAACAGGTGCGCCTGCCCAAAGTGGTGCCCTTCATCGGCTGGCTGTTCTTTGTTTTCGGCCTCCTCATGAGCTTGGTCTCGTTCGCCTATGCTCCTTCTCCCTTGGGTGCCCGCATCACTGCGGTTGCCATCCTCCTGGGCGGCCTGGCTTTCGTGCTGATGTACCGCAACTGGTACGTGGCTCCGCGAGCCCATGAGGTCGCCTTCCGTACCGTGCTTGGCAAGGAACATGTAGTTCCCTACAGCGACATTGCGCACTACCGGGTGCAGGTGATGAAAGGGCAGCCGATCCTGACGGTCAAGTCGGTCAATGGAGCGAAGCTCAGCCTGAATATCCGCACCTTCGACGTGACACCCCTCATGACGGCGATCGATTTCCACAAGGTGACCGGCCGCTGGCCTGCCCGCACGGACGTGGTGGGTGGGAGCCCCGGGGCAGAAAAATACCCCTCTGGAAATTAGTAGGAAGTCCGAGTATATTCGGATTCAGAGATGACCTGGATCACAGTTGGTCACGTGTTCCGCAAGGGTCCCAGCACCCGGCGGCACGGCAGTCATTCACGATGCAAAGGAGCATTCCACCATGGTGCGCGAGCTTTCCCACTACGTAGACGGCCAGAGGATCGAAGGCACGTCCGGTCGGTTCAGTGATGTCTACGATCCCTGCACGGGCGAAGTCCAGGCGCGGCTTCCGCTGGCCAGCGCGGACGAGGTTCGCAACGCCGTCGCAAATGCCGAAAAGGGTCAGCTCGAATGGGCGGCAATGAACCCGCAACGCCGGGGACGCATCCTGCTCAAGTTCGTGGACCTGGTCAACCAGAACATGGACGAACTCGCAAAGCTACTGTCCTCCGAACACGGCAAGACTTTCGCCGACGCCAAGGGCGATATCCAGCGCGGCATCGAGGTCGTTGAGTTCTCCGCCGGGGCACCGCATCTGCTTAAGGGCGAATTCTCGGACAACGCCGGCCAGGGGATCGACGTCCATTCGCTCCGCCAGCCGCTCGGCGTCGTCGCGGGCATTACGCCCTTTAACTTCCCGGCCATGATCCCGCTGTGGAAGTCCGGCCCGGCGCTCGCAGCCGGCAACGCCTTCATCCTTAAACCGTCCGAACGGGACCCCTCCGTGCCGCTGCGCCTCGCCGAGCTGTACAGCGAAGCCGGCGTGCCGAACGGCGTCTTCAACGTGATCAACGGCGACAAGGAAGCCGTGGATGCGCTGCTCGAAGATCCTCGGGTGAAAGCCATCGGCTTTGTGGGATCCACCCCCATTGCCCAATACATCTACGCCACCGCAGCTGCGCACGGCAAGCGCGCGCAATGCTTCGGCGGGGCGAAGAACCACATGGTGATCATGCCCGACGCCGATCTGGACATGGCTGCCGACGCCCTGATTGGTGCCGGGTACGGTTCCGCCGGCGAACGCTGCATGGCGATCTCCGTTGCCGTGCCCGTTGGCCAGGAAACCGCCGACGCTTTGGTCGCCAAGCTGACTGAGCGTGTGAAGGACCTGAAGGTGGGACACAGCCTGGACAAGGATTCGGACTTCGGTCCCGTGGTGGCCGCTTCTGCCAAGGAAAGGATCGAAGGCTACATCCAATCCGGCGTGGACGAAGGAGCAACACTGGTCACCGATGGTCGAGGCCTCACCGTGGACGGCTACGACGGCGGCTTCTGGGTGGGCCCAACGCTTTTCGACAACGTCACCAAGGACATGAAGATCTACAAGGAAGAGATCTTCGGTCCCGTCCTCAGCGTGCTGCGCGCGGCTGACTACGACGAAGCGCTCAGGCTCTGCAGCGAGCACGAGTTCGGCAACGGCGTCGCCATTTTCACGCGCGACGGCGACTCTGCCCGCGACTTTGCCAGCCGGGTAGAGGTAGGCATGGTGGGCATCAACGTGCCCATCCCAGTGCCGATCGCGTACTACACGTTCGGCGGCTGGAAGGCGTCCGGGTTCGGCGATCTCAACCAGCATGGCGCAGACGCATTCCGCTTCTACACCAAGACCAAAACCGTGACGTCGCGGTGGCCTTCCGGCATCCGCCAAGGCGCCAGCTTCATCATGCCGGCAGGCAGCTGATGGGGGCTTTGGAAACAGAAGACGTTCTCTTTGAGCGTCGCGGCCACCTCGGCATCGTGACCCTCAACCGCCCGAAGGCAGTCAATGCGCTGAACGATGGAATGGTGAAAGCCATGCTCCGGCAGCTGACCGCGTGGGCTGACGATGACGCCGTCGCCACTGTCCTGGTGCGCGGAGCGGGCGACCGCGGGCTGTGCGCCGGCGGCGACATCGTGGCCATCTACAAGGACATGCTGCACGGTGGCACCGCGACAGCCGACTTCTGGGCTGACGAATACCGGCTCAACGCGCTTATCGCGCACTATCCCAAACCGTACGTCGCATTCATGGACGGGCTCGTCCTGGGTGGCGGCGTGGGCATCTCTGCGCACGGCTCGGTTCGCGTGGTCACCGAGCGGACGCGAACCGGCATGCCCGAAACCACCATTGGATTCGTGCCCGACGTCGGCGGGACCCTTCTGCTTTCACGTTCGCCGGGGGAGGCAGGAACGCACGCCGCTTTGACGGGGGCGCACTTGTCCGGCGCGGACGCACTGTTCCTGGGGCTTGCGGATCACTTCGTGCCGTCGTCCGAGCTGCCCGCGCTGGCGGAAGCGTTGGAAAGCTCGACGGCGGAGGCCGCCGTCGAGCGTTTTGCCCAAGTCGGGCCGGAGTCAGCGTTGGCGGCGCAGAGGGAGTGGATCGATGCCGCTTACGCCCATGAGGATGCGGAAGAGATCGTCCGGGGCATGCGCGCTTTGGGCGACGAGGCCGTAGCTGCCGCTGACACGATTGAGGCCAAATCGCCGACGTCGGTAAAGGTGGCGCTTGAGTCGCTGCGGCGGGTCCGTGGACTCTCCTTGGAAGAGGCGTTGGATCAGGAATACCGAGTGGGTCTGCGCTGCCTGGCCGGACCCGATTTCAGGGAGGGCATCCGCGCGCAGGTGGTGGACAAGGACCGCAACCCGCAGTGGAAGCCGCCGACTCTCGCCGAAGTCCGGGAGTCCGACGTCGAGGGCTACTTTGCGCCGCTCGGCGAACGGGAGCTGGGGCTTTCAGCCAGTCGAGTCCAGTCGAATTGAAGGAGACCATCATGACAGAGAACGCAGCTATGTCAGATATCCAAGCCCCGGCAACGGGACTCATCGCTTTCCTGGGCCTGGGTCATATGGGTGGTCCCATGGCGGCCAACCTGATCAAAGCCGGGCACGATGTGATTGGCTACGACCCCGTTCCGGCGGCTGTCGACGCAGCCCGGGCGCACGGAATTCCCATGGCATCAACGGCTCATGAGGCTGCTGCGGAAGCGGCTGTGGTGTTGACCATGTTGCCCAGCGGTAAGCATGTGCTGGATGCCTACCGTGGTGTGGACGGACCGGGGCTGCTTTCCCTTGCGAAGCCAAACACTTTGTTCCTGGACTGTTCCACCATCAACGTTGATGAAGCCCGTGAGGCCGCTGTAATCGCGTTGGAAGCCGGTCACCGTTCAGTGGACGCCCCCGTTTCAGGTGGCGTGGTGGGGGCCGAAGCCGGCACCTTGACCTTCATGGTGGGCGCTTTGCCGGAGGACTTTGAGACCGTGAAGCCCATTTTGGAGCTCATGGGTAAGAGGATCGTCCACTGCGGAGATCACGGTGCAGGGCAAGCTGCCAAGGTCTGCAACAACATGATCCTGGGGGTGTCCATGATCGCCGTTGCCGAAGCATTCGTGCTCGGCGAGAAGCTCGGGCTCACGCACCAGGCATTATTCGACGTCGCCTCCAACGCGTCCGGCCAGTGCTGGGCACTAACCACCAACTGTCCTGTTCCCGGGCCGGTTCCCACAAGCCCCGCTAACCGCGACTATCAGCCTGGCTTTGCCGGCGCGTTGATGGCCAAGGACCTGCGCCTGGCAGTGAATGCGTTGGAAAGCACGGGCGTTGCAGCGGAAATGGGTCCTTTGGCCTCACGGATCTACGACGCCTTTGCCGCTGGTGAAGGCGCTGGGAGGGATTTCTCGGGCATCATCACGGAAATCCGCGACAAGTCTGTGTGAGAGGTTGGAACTGAACTTATGACGAGCCTGGCGGAGAGGGAGAGCATGACTGAGCAGTACCAGAACATTGTGGTTGAACGTCGGGGACGGGTTGGCTTGGTGACGCTGAACCGGCCGGAGGCGTTGAATGCGTTGAATACCGCCCTCATGAACGAACTCGTGGACGCAGTGACGGCCATGGACACTGATCCCGACGTGGGCGCCGTGGTGATCACGGGATCCGCCAAGGCCTTTGCTGCAGGTGCTGACATCAAGGAAATGTCCTCCAACAGCTATATGGAAATGTATGCGGCGGACTGGTTCCGGCGTTGGGAGGATCTCACCCGGCTGCGTATCCCTGTTGTTGCTGCCGTGTCCGGTTTTGCCTTGGGTGGTGGCTGCGAACTGGCCATGATGGCCGACTTCATCATCGCGGGGGACAACGCCAAGTTCGGCCAGCCTGAGATCAACCTCGGCGTTATCCCGGGAATGGGTGGCTCGCAGCGGTTGACCCGGGCCGTGGGCAAAGCCAAAGCCATGGACATGGTGCTGACTGGCCGGTTCATGGACGCCGACGAAGCCGAACGCTCCGGTCTGGTCTCGCGGGTGGTCCCTGCAGCCGAGGTGATCGACGAAGCACTCAAGGCTGCCGAAGTCATAGCGTCCAAGTCCAAGCCCGCGGCGATGGTGGCCAAGGAAGCCGTGAACGCAGCCTTCGAGATGGGCCTAACGCAGGGTGTTCTGTTTGAGCGCCGCGTGTTCCACTCGCTCTTCGCCACCGAGGACCAGAAGGAAGGCATGGCCGCGTTCAGCGAGAAGCGCCAACCGGAGTTCAAGCACAGGTAGGGCGGGAACGGGCTATACGGCGGCGAGCGGCGCCTGCTTGAGTCCGTCCAGCCGCATTTGAAGTTCCTCGGAGGTGGGAGGGTTGGCACCGGGCCGACTAACGGTGATGGCTGCGGCCGCGGCTGCGGTCTGTCCGATGATCTCGAGGGCTGTTGGTGCAAACGCCTTTTCGGCTCTGGTCAACAGCTCAATGATCAGGGCGCTCATGTATGAATCACCGGCGCCGATGGTGTCTGCAACGGCGGTCTTCACTGATGGGATGTTCAGGCGTGTCCCGGATGTGGCAAGTAGCGCGCCTTCAGCGCCTCGGGTGATAACGGCAAGCCGAGCCCCCTGTTTGAGCAGCCGGGATGCTACATCGTCCGGCGAGGACGTGGGATACAGCCACTGAGCGTCTTCGTCGCTGAGTTTGACCACATCTGTAAGGGGGAGCAGGTCCTCGAAGATCTTCTTTGCTTCGGCGTGGCTACCAAGGAGGGCCGGGCGGATGTTGGGGTCGTAGGTGATGAGGCAGGAGTCGTGGCATTGTTCGAGGAGGGTGCGCACGGTAGCGGCTCCCGGGGCCAGGAACGTGGCGATGGATCCGGTATGGACGACTTTCGGAATCATTGCCGGTGCTACGGGGGCAAGTTCCCAGAGGATGTCGAACTCGTAGCTGGCCGAACCGTCCGTTGCGAGTGTGGCGGTAGCGGTTGCGGTGCGGTTGAGGGACTTTGACCCGGGGAGTAACTGAACGCCTGCGCTTTGGAGGTGGGCGGTGATGGCGGCTCCGTGGTCGTCCTTGCCAATCGCTGTGAGCAGCCCGGTCCGTATCCCGAGGCGCCCCAGGCCGTAGGCGACATTCGCGGGGGAACCGCCAGGGTAGCTGATGGTTCCTTGCCGGGTATTCACAATGTCGACCAGGGCTTCGCCGATGACGAGAACGTCCAGTTGGTTTTGGGCGGAGGCGTCCGGGTGAAGGTTGTGCATCTCGGTTCTTTCGTCGGTCACCGGTGGTACGGCGGAGGTATGGGTCCGTCCGCGGACCTGTTGGCAGGTCCGCGGACGGAGATGGGGGTTCCGAATGGACGGAAGGTCCGGCGTGCCCGTTAGGCTTTGGCCGCACCAGTCATGATGGCGACAGCGTCGGTCATCGTGTGGGATTGCGGGGTGATGGTCGCCGCGCATTTGCCCAGGCGCTGAATGTGTATGCGGTCTGCAACGTCGAACACGTGAGGCATGTTGTGACTGATCAAGATCACCGGCAGGCCTCGGTCGCGGAGGTCACGGACCAGCTGGAGCACCTGGTTGGATTCACGTACGCCCAAAGCGGCTGTCGGTTCGTCGAGAACCACCACCTTGGATCCGAAGGCCGCTGCGCGGGCCACGGCGACAGCTTGACGCTGGCCGCCGGAGAGATTTTCGACCGGCACGGTGACGTCCTGCAGGGTGGAGATGCCCAGTCGGGTCAATTCTTCCTTGGCCTTCTTGCGCATGCCCTTGGTGTCGAGTATCCGAAACAGGCTCCCCAACGGTCCGGGGAGACGTTCTTCCCGGCCGAGGAACAGGTTCGAGGCGACATCGAGGGCCGGCGAAACGGCAAGGTTCTGGTACACGGTTTCGATGCCGTGGACGCGGGCGTCCTGTGGCCGTTTGAAGTGCACCTGCTGTCCGGATACGAACAGTTCGCCGGTATCCGGAACTTCGGCGCCGGTGAGGCATTTGATGAGTGTGGACTTACCTGCGCCGTTGTCGCCGATAATTGCCAGGACTTCGCCGGGGTAGAGGTCCAGGCTGACGCCGTCGAGACCGACGACCCGGCCGAAGGTCTTGACGAGGTTCCTGGCTTTGAGGATGGGCTCGCGTGTTTCGGTGCGGGGGGCTTCAAATTCTGTGGTGGTCATGACTTGACCTTTCGGATCCATTGATCGACGGACACGGCGATGATGATCAGGATGCCCACGGCGAGTGTCTGATAAAGCACGTCCAGGCCGGCGAGGGACAGGCCGTTGCGGAAGACACCAACGATCAGCGCTCCGAGCAGCGAACCCCAGATCGAACCGCGGCCGCCGAAGAGGCTGGTGCCGCCAATCACGACGGCGGTGATGGAGTCCAGGTTCAGGTCGACGCCGGCATTAGGGCTGGCGGCGTTGGTACGCCCGATCTGGATCCACGCGCCCATGGCGAGAACCGCACCCGCGGCAAGGTAGACGCTCATCAGGACCCGGTTGACGGGAATGCCGGCCAGGCGGGCTGCTTCCTTGTCATCGCCGACGGCGTAGACGTGCCGGCCCCAGGCGGTCTTGCCCAGAATGAAGGCAACGGCCACGTAGAGGAGGAGCATCATGACGACGCCGGTGGAGATCCGGACGGGTCCGATCGGGAATGTGCTTCCCAGCCAGGTGAGCATGTCCGGCATCGCGGAGCCACGCACGGTGCTTCCGCCTGAGTAAAGCAGCGTCAAGGCGATGAAAATGTTCAAGGTTCCCAGCGTGACGATGAACGGGGGGAGGCGGAACCTTGTCACAAGGAAGCCGTTCAGAGCACCGGATCCCAGTCCGACCGCGAGACCGGCCAGCAGCGCGATGGGCCCTGGAATGCCGTTGCTGACCGCGAGCTGGGCGATCACCAATGAGGACAGGATCATGACCGCGCCTACCGAGAGGTCAATTCCGGCGGTCAGGATGATCAGCGTCTGGGCGATCGCCAGGGTACCCACCACGGCAACCTGCTGAGTAATCAAGGACAAGTTCTCAACACGCAGGAAACGGTCGTTGAGGAGCCCAAAGACCACCACGGCGATCAGCAGAACAATGGCCGGGCTGAGGGCTGGGTATCGATGAAGGATGTTGCGGATTCTGCTGAGGGGGGTCTGGCGGTCGAGGAATTCCTCGGCCAAATCAGCATGCCCGGCGCTCGGAGGGCCGGCGGTCTGTTGCTGGGTCACTTTAGGTTGCTCCTGAACTTCCATGTTCTGTATCTGCTGGTACGCGGGGAGACGCTACTTGGACCGTCTCCCCGCGTTCTGTGAGGTTCTACTTGCCCCAGCAGACCTGGGATGCCTCAGTAGTGGTGATGCTCTTCACACCATCGGCGGGCTTGTCGGTGACGAGCTCCACACCGGTGTTGAAGAAGTCCAAGCCCTCAGAGTTGGCAGGCTTTTTGCCGGTCTTTGCCAAGTCAACAATGGCCTTTACGCCCATCTCGGCCATTTTGACCGGGTACTGCTGTGCCGTTGCACCGATCACGCCGGACTTGACGTTGTTCACGCCCGTGCAGCCGCCGTCAACGGAGACGATCAGAACATCTTTTTCCTTGCCGGCGGACTTCAAAGCCTCGAAGGCACCTGCGGCAGCGGGCTCATTGATCGTGTAGACAACGTTGACATTGGGATTCTTGGCCAGCAAGGTCTCCATGGCGGTACGTCCACCGTCTTCGGCGCCCTGAGAAGCCTGGCTGCCGACGATTTCGTAGTCGCCGCCCTTGCCGCCGGTGTACGTTCCCGTCTTGGCTTCGTCGCCGTTCTTCTTCTTATCCGCGGTGTCTATGCCCAGACCGGTCAGGAAGCCTTGGTCGCGGTTGTAGTCCACCGAGACAACCTTGTCGTCAAAGAGGTCAATGAGGGCGATGACGGCCTTCTTGCCCGCCAGTTGCTGAGCGGTCCACTTGCCGATGAGCTCTCCGGCATTGAAGTTGTCCGTGGCGAACGTGATGTCAGCGGCGTCGGCCGGGTCCGGCGGCGTGTCCAGTGCAATGACGAACAACCCCGCATCCTTGGCCTTCTTCAGGGCGTCCACCACCGAGGGGCCATTGGGAGTGATCAGAATGCCTTTGTCGCCCTTGGAGATTGCGTTCTCAATGGCCTGGATCTGGGTGTCCTCGTCGCCGTCGGCCTTTCCGGCCGCGAGCTTAAGGTCGACGCCGTCCGTCTCGGCGGCCTTCTTGGCGCCGTCCTGCATGGCCACGAAGAACGGGTTGGACGTGGTCTTTACGATCAGCGAAACACCGATCTTCTCATCTGCGCCGCCGCTGGATGAAGGGGTGGAGCTGCCTCCGCAGGCTGTCAGGCTAAGTGCGCCGAGGGTCAGGACTGCACCGGCGGCGAGAAGGCGGGTCCGGGCGGACCGCGTAACTTTGGAACTCAACATTGAAACTCCTGTTTTTGTGGCTGTTGGCGGCGCATTTTCTGCGACTGACAACGTTGTCAGGTAACATGTAAGCAAGCTCACACGATAGAGTCAAGTATTAAATCGAGTTGAGGAGCAGCAAGTTGACAACGATGTCTAATCGTTACCAGTCCGACTCCGGACGCAAGCGCCCGACGATGAAGAATGTGGCCGATCTCGCGGGGGTTGGGATCAAAACAGTTTCTCGGGTAGTAAATGACGAGCCGGGGGTCTCCGAGGCGACCCGCCAGCGGGTTGTGCGGGCGACGGAACAGCTGCAGTACCAACTGGACATCACAGCGGGCAGCCTGAAGCGCTCCGGACGCAAGACCCAGTCCATCGGCCTGCTGCTCCCGAGTGTGTCCAACCCGTTCAGTGGCGAGATCCACAGGGCCATGGAAGACGCTTTGGCTGTGCGCGGCATTGCCGTCTTCGCTGCCAGCCTGGATGACGATCCTGACCGGGAGAAGAAGCTCATTTCAGCCTTCCTGGGTCGCCGGGTCGACGGGCTTGTGCTGACAACCATCGCCAAGAGCCAGGCATATATGATCCCGGAGCACTCCCGCGATCTGCCGCTGGTATTCATTGACCGTGAGCCCGCGGGCATTGAGGCTGACGCGGTAGTCACGGACAATGAACTTGGCGCGGCAAAGGCGGCGGCCCATCTCATCCAGCATGGACATACCCGGCTGGCTTACCTTGGCGACCGAACGGATATTCAGACCGCGGGGAGGCGTCGGACAGGATTCCTGGACGCCGTCGGACGAGCGGGCATTTCCACCTCCGGCGTCGCCGTTCGTGAGAATCTGCATGATGAAGAAACCGCATTTCGGGCGGCTCACGAACTGCTCACCTCAGAGAACCCGCCGACGGCGATTTTCTCCAGTCAAAACTTGGTGACGTTTGGCGCCATGCGGGCGCTGAAAGCCCTTGGGCTGCACCACGAGGTTGCTCTCATCGGATTTGATGATTTCACCCTGGCCGACATGATGGACCCCGGGATCACTGTGATCGCCCAGCATCCTGAACGCATCGGCAAGCTTGCGGCTGAGCGGATCCTCGCGAGGATCGACGGCGACGAGAGCCCCGCCCGAACATATGTCATCCCAACGGAACTGATACAGCGGGGCTCCGGTGAAATCCAACCCCAAGCTGACTCGGGCAAATAGCAGAACAACCCGAAATCAACCGAGCAAAGGACAGTCCATGACCAAAACACTGTATGCAGAGTTCACCGTTAAGGAAGGCAGTGAAGCCCGCGTTGCGGAAATGATGGCAACCCTTGCGGGACACGTCCGTAACGAACCGGGAAACGTGATGTTCTTGCCCTACACGCGTGAAACCAACCCGCGGGAGTACTTCGTCTTCGAGGTGTACCGAGACGAGCAAGCCTTCCAGGAGCACATCGGCGCCGACTACGGCCGGGAGTTCAACGCGGAACTTACCGAACACATCGAAGGTGAAGGATCAGTCCTGACCTGGCTGCAACCACTGATGTAGCTGTAAAGGCAAAGGAACGGCGGCCGGCGAAAGCCGGCCGCCGTTCTTGCTACGGGCGGTGTGTTACTTCTTTCCGGGAAGGAACATTGATCCTTCCATGGGGGTCACAGTGAGGGACTTCAGCTGCGCTGTCCCACCTTCCGCGAAGAGCGCCATCTTGTCCGCTCCTGCGTTGGGAAATACTTGATCTGTAATGGTCCGGAGACCGTCGCCGGAGAATACTTCCACCGAAGAGCGATCTACATAAACCCGCAGGGTGACATTGCCCTTTTTGTCCAGGGTGACAGGGGCGTCCTCAATGGAGGCGAAGGTCGGGTGGAAAGTGGTGTTTCCCGAGTTTGTGCGATCAACGAACACCTTCCCGGTGGTGGAGTCGAAGCCGATCACGGTGGAGGAGGCTCCGTCACCCAGTACGGTGATTCCTGACTTTTTCGCCGTGCCTGGTGCGAAGGTGATGTCCACGCGCTGGACCTGGCCTGAAGCAGCCGCGGGCAGCGGGGTTGTTCCGGCCATGATGGCGCCGCCCTTCTTATCCGTGTAACTGGGCTTTGTCGCAAGCTTGTCCGCCTGCTTGACCACATTTTGGGCAAGGCGTGGTCCGTCGGGTGTTTGCGTCAACTGCACCTCTCGGGGCAGTGACATGGCGCTGCGCCAAGGGTTGGTGGGGATGTTGTTGGCGTAGTCCCAGTTGTTCATCCAGCCGAGCATGACTCGCTTGTTATCAGGCATGTTCGAGAAGGAAACGGCAGCGTAGTAGTCGCGTCCGTAGTCCAGCCAGTCATACGACTCGAGCCGGGACTTCGCAGCGGTGGAGCTGGCTGTGAACTCATCCGCGAGTATGTGGCCCCAGCCGAATCGGTTGTTATCCACAACCTTGATCTGTGCCTGCTGACCAACGAATTCCTTGACATCCCATGAAGCCCAATCCAAGGTTTCGCTGTCGTTGCCGGTGGCGGTACGGACCACTTGTCCGTTGACGACCAGGTTCACCGTTTCTTCATCGGACCTGGGAACAGCGGCACTGTCAGTGAGCATGACGTGGTCAAGGGTCAAGTGACCCCATCCGCCGGTTGCTTCGTCAAGGATCCGCAGCTGTGCGTTCTGCCCCGCGAACTCCGAAACGTCCCAGCCCTTCCAGTTCAGCAGCCCCGCGTTATCGCCTGACAGGGAGCGGACCACGTTGCCGTTGACGAGTAGCTGGACCGCCAGGGTCTGGCCGGAGTCCGCTGTACGGTAGCCGCCTCCAACCAGCATGGACATGAAGTCCTTTGTGATGGGGAATTCGGGGGAGGTCAGGGTGCCTTGGCGGTCATCTCCAGGCACGGCGCCGGTTTCGAATGTGTTGATTCGCTTAGCGCCAATGTAGTAGTCCCCGCCACTGGTGGCCGGCTGGAAATTGGGGGTGAGGTCGCCTGTCCCGGTCCAGCCGGCACTGGCCAGCGTTGTGCCTTCGGGAAGCTCGAAGCCATCAAACTTGAGTTCTCCCGGGGGCGGGGTGTTGTCCAGTTTGTCGGAGACATGGGGGTGCTTGCCGCCGCCGATCAGGAAGTTCAGGTAGTCGTCGGTCACGGTAAAGGTTGGTGACTGCATGGAACCCATCGGCCAGTCGCCGTCGTTGAATGAGTTGATCAGTCCTGTTCCGCCGAAGCCAGTCACCGGACTCTGGCCGGGGAGGGAACCTGCGGCGGGAGCGTCACCGAAAGGACCGTTCTTCCAGTTGCCTGGTTCGTTGTTTGTGGTCCACCCGTTGTAGGTTCCGTCGTTGAAGCCTGCCAGAACAGTGCCGGCAGGTGCCTCGGCCACTGGTTCGGTGGTCTCGGAGGTGAAAGTGGTGCCGTCGAAGTTACCCACGAAGTACTGTCCAGCCGAGCCTCCCGCGACTCCGCCGGGATTGATATTGACCACCATGACCCACTTGATGTTGTTCTTATCCCCATCCACGGCGAGCGGGAACAAATCAGGGCATTCCCACTGGCCGCCGGTCGCGTTGGCGGGCCCGAATTCGCTCAGGGCAGTCCAGTCCTTGAGATCGTCGGACTTGTAGAGGAGAACCTTGTGATCCTGTGATTCGACTGCGGTCATGACCCAGTAGCCACCGCCGGACGGGTTGTCGTACCAGAAAACCTTTGGGTCCCGGAAATTGGCTGAATTGCGGTTCAGCACAGGATTTCCTGAGTACTTCGTCCAAGTCTGGCCATCATCCAGGCTGTAGGCCAGGGACTGGGCCTGCAGGCCCCGGTGCGGGGAGGGCTCCTTATAGGCGCTGGTATAAATGGCCACCAGCGCGGGGTTTTCCTTCGTCCCGAAACCCGTGGTGTTGTCCTTATCAACCACGATGCTGCCGGAGAAGACATCTTCCTGCGCGTCGGTGGACAGGGCCAGGGGCTGCTCCTGCCAGTGCACCAAGTCCTTCGACGTCGCGTGGCCCCAAGACATGTTCCCCCACGTGTTGCCGGAGGGATTGTGTTGATAGAACAGGTGATAGACGCCTTTATGGAAAACCATCCCGTTGGGGTCGTTCATCCAGTTTTTCGCTGGCGTGTAGTGGTAAGCAGGTCGAAAGTCCTCGCTTCCCACTTCCGGTGCCGCAGACGCTGGTGCCATGCCGGCCATGATGCCCGAAAGTGTCAGGCCCGCCAGCGTCAACGCAGACGTCGCTGCCCGCATCCTGCTCATAGTGGATTTAGTCATTGTTCTCCTCGTTCGCCCTTCATCGCGCGCGCCCATCCCCATATAGACAACGTTGTCAACGAGAGAAAAGCTACGATAAGTCCAGCGGACAAGTCAACGGTTTTTCGAGCTAAGTGTAGGTCGATTCCAAAGTCCCAACCGATCGGACATCGTTGTCAGATGCAGTTTCGTCACGGATAAGGGGACGGCGAGGGGTTGTCGACTCATTCATGGCGGCGTAGGCTCCTGCGGGCCATCATCGGATCGAGGAGTCGCTCATGGGACAGCTGATCGTCCAGGATTTCGTTACCGCCGACGGATACGCCGCCGACACCAACAACGAGTTCAAAGCCTACGAACTGCTGGACGGGGGTACAGCCGAATTTGACCGTGCCCAACTCGAATGGCTCGGCAGCGTGGAAGCAATGGTTCTGGGCGCCAATACGTACAGGTACTTTGCTGAATACTGGCCTACCGACGCCTCCGAGGGCGAGATCATCGCTCCAGCCCTCAATGGCCTGAGACGCCACGTGTTTTCACGCCACCTGAAGGAGGCCCCTTGGGGCGACTTCCCGCCGTCGACCGTTGAATCCGGCGACGCGATCGAGGGCATCCGTCGCATCAAACGGGAGTCCGCAAAGGACATCGTTCTCTGGGGAAGCCTGTCGCTCGGCCAGACGTTCTTCGCCGCCGGGGAAGTGGACGCAGTCCGGCTTGTGGTGATGCCGCTGGGCCAGGGCTCAGGCAGGGGCGTGTTCCCGGCCGGACATGATCCTGCCCTGTTGAAGCTCGTGGACCTTAACATCTATGACCAAGGTTTGGTGGAGCTCAGCTACACGGTGCGGCAGCGGGGCTAAATCGCAGCGTCCGCCGGCATCAGCGCAGCGTCGAAGAACGCGCGCTCCAGCCGCACCGCTTCAGCGAAGGTGGCGGCTACGCGCTCGCGTGCAGCGGCGTCGGCAGGTTCGACGGCGTCGAACTCGTCGCGCAGCCAGGTCACCCATGCGTTGTACTCCGGATTGTTGTGGAGGCGGATCCACTCGGCATGCTTTGCATGGGCGGGCCATTCACTGGTGTCCCCGGCGCGGGCAGCCCAGTCTCCGTAGAGCCACTCAGCAACCAACAGCACTGCCAGGACTTCCGGGTAGGAGCGGGTAGCGAGGGCGCTGCGCATCAGGTTGTCGAAATCCCTGGTGGCAGATCCCAGCGCGGGTGCGGTTCGATCCGCCTCGGGGACGTCGAGTTCATTGAAGGAATCCTGGAAGTACGTGTTCTCGTCCGAAGCGAAAGCCCCGAGAACCCGGGCAAACACCAGCCGCGAAGGCAGCGAAGGTGCCGATGCGACAGCTTGGCCCAGGAGGGCGGTGAAGGCATCGCAGAACTGGTAATCCTGGACGAGGTAGCGGCGCAGGTTCTCGTCCGAAAGTGACCCGTCGAGCAGTTGGTCCACGAACGGATGGTTGACGGCGGCGTCCCAGTCCCCGGCAGTCTGGTTCTTGAGTTCATTGGCAAAGCCCACGGTTTTTCCTCCTGAGGTGTCAGCATCGGAGCCTAGCAGCGTACCGCTCCGTGGAGGCGGGCGTTACGCTATGGTGCCGGTCCCTGTGCCAGCGTAGGCTCGGGCCATGACGAACGAGCGCGCATCGAAGACGATCGTGGTTGGCTATGACGGATCCGAAGAATCACACCGCGCCGTCCAATGGGCCGCCAAGCACGCGATCCTGCGGGACTGTTCCCTCCACGTTGTGCACTGTTCCTTGTGGGTCCTGCTGTCCCACAACAGGGGTCCCGTTCCTGGTGTTGCCGATAGCGGACTGGAACGGGCCGCCCAAAAAGTCCTCGAAGAGGGGATGGCGCTCGCCAAAGAGACCGTACCCGAGCTGGAAGTGCACACCACTTTGCTGCATGGGATGCCACGCGATCATCTGGCCCACGTCTCAGTGGGTGCGGAGATGTTGGTACTCGGAAGCCGGGGACTTGGCGGGTTCATGGGCTTGCTGGTGGGCTCCGTGAGTTTGGAGATGGCAGCAACCGCAGAGTGCCCGGTGGCAGTGATCCGCGCAGATGACCACCCGGAGGGTCCAGTGCTGCTTGCAGTTGATGACTCCGGATCCCCGGCAGCCCTCGACGACGCCTGTCTTTTCGCGGCAGCAACAGGTGCCGACCTCATGATCGTCCACGTGCTGCACGAACCGGAGGGGTACCGACGGTTGCGCGAGCCTGTGGAAGCTTACCCGGACGCTGAAGCGATGCTTGACGCTGTGCTGAGCCGGGCACGCCACAAAGCGCCCGGAGTCACAGTGGCCGGCGAGTTGCTGGTTGATGCTTCATTCTCCCGGGCCGTAGTCAAGGCTTCTCAAGGGGCACGCCTCACGGTGGTGGGGACCAAAGGCCATGGCCTTATCAAAGGCACCATAGGCTCCACGGCGCACGCCGTGCTTCACCATGCCCACAGTCCCGTGTTGGTTTCACGTCGCAAGGCCACGTCCGAGGCCACGTAGCCGCCATTTGGAGGTCCTCGCAGGGACTCCCTCCCGCGACAGGCCGGATCTATGGTGGAGTCCATGGACAATCGGGCGGAAGTACGCGAATTTCTGATTTCCCGGCGGGCCCACGTGGCCCCGGAGCAGGTTGGGTTGCCCACGGGATCCAACCGGCGGGTCAAAGGGCTGCGCCGCAGCGAAGTGGCTACCCTTGCCGGGTTGAGCGTGGAGTATTACACCCGTTTGGAGCGGGGTGCCATCAGCGGCGCTTCACCACAAGTACTGGAGAGCATCGCCAGGGCGCTGAACCTGGATGACGCTGAGCGGGCACATCTGTTCGATCTCGCCCACGCGGCCAGTCCTGTTGCCAGACCGCCGCGGCGCCGGAATGCGAAATCGTACGTTCCCCATGAGAGCCTGCAGTGGGCGCTGGATGCTGTCACGGCCGGACCCGCTTTTGTCCGGAATGGTCGCATGGACCTGTTGGCGGTGAACCCTTTGGCCCGGGCGTTTTATAAGGATTGCTACGACATGCCGGGCCAGGCGCCCAACATCGCCAGATTCACGTTTCTGGATGATCGCGCGCATGAGTTCTACCCGGATTGGGACGCCTTTGCGGAGGTGACGGTTTCAATCCTTCGCACCGAGGCTGGACGCGATCCGCACAACAAGGAACTGCACGATCTTATTGGTGAACTGAGCACCCGCAGCGATGAGTTCCGCACACGCTGGGGTGCGCACAACGTCCGGCATCACGGAACGGGTTTCAAGACGTTCAATCATCCGATCGTGGGCGAGATGACACTCGCGTACGAGGGCTTGGAAATGGCCGCCGAACCCGGGCTGACCCTGACCATCTACGCGGCGGAACCCGGGTCGCCGTCGGCCGAGCGCCTTCAGTTGCTGTCCTCCTGGGCGGCCAGCGAATACGGACAGGGCGTCCAGCCTGCGTCCGAGAAGACACGGACGGACAGCTGACTGCAGGACAGCTGACGACGGCGGTGCTGCCGCACGCTTTATCGTCGATGCCGGTCGGTCATGGGCTGACTTCCACACGAACCTCCTGGTCCTCGAAGCGCGCAAGCTCGTCCGGCGTCGCGTTGTAGCGGCCCAAGTGGATGGTCTGGTCCGAGAAACCGATCCCCGAAGTGTTGTAGTAGAAACCGAGGTTTCCCCAGGGCACGAAGTAGATCAGGTCGCCATCCTGGGGGTCGGACCCGGGAGTCCCCTCGAATTGGAGGGGCCTGGGCAGGTCCGCGATCTTCTCCCGGCGGGCAAACTCTTCCATGGTGACGGTGAGTGGCAGCATGCTCAGAAAGTCCCGGGTAGCGGGGTTGTCTTCACCGATGGTCACGTCCAGAGATACCGAGCCGGCGCTGAAGCGGACTACGGTACCTACGACGCTGCCGGCAGCAGGGCTGGATGTCTCACTGGCCGACGTCGGGGTAGCTTCGCCGGTGGGAGATGGGCTGCAGCTAACCAGCGCAAACGTCAGCAGCAGTATTGCTGCAGTGCGGCGCTTCATGGCCGGGCACCTTCCTTACGATCCTTGAGCATCAACATTGTGAGCGGCGCGAAATAGAGCGCGGCAATGCCTGTCCCCACCAGCACAGGTCCCGTGGCTCCAAGCGCGGACTCCAGGGCGTAACCGGCGATCCACGATCCCACGGCCGTACCGAGGTTGAACGCTGAGGTGCTGAGCGCCGAGGCAAGGGTGGGCGCGTGGCCGGCATAACCAACGGCTTTGCCGATCAGAATCGGGTTGGTGGCCATCCCGAAGAGCCCTAGCAAGAAGATCAGGGCCACTGTCATCACGGCGAAGTGGGAGAACAGGGAAAGGGCACCCAGCACCAGGAACGTCATACCCGCCGAGATGAACAATGCCGGATAGGGGTGGTGTGCGCCGAAGTGACCTCCAAGATTGGAGCCGATGAACGCCCCCACGCCGTAGGCCACCAAAACCAACGGAACCACGGAAGCGGCCAGACCCGTGTTCTCAGTAAGCAGCGGAGAGATGAAGCTGTAGGCAGCCAAGGATGATCCGCACACGATCGCGCAGCCCGCCAGGACAAGCCAGACCCTGGCGTCACGCATGCTGGCAAGCTCTGCCCGCACGGAGGGAGTGGGCCCGGTTTCGGGGCTTGCCGGGACCAGCCGGTACACCACAACAGCCGCCGCCAGAGCAAGAACAGCCAAAGCCCAGAATGGGCCACGCCAGCCAATCACCTGGCCTGCGAAGGCCCCCAGCGGCACACCGACCACGTTGGCGAGCATGCCACCCCCCAGGACAACGCCCAGCGCCCGGGACGCCGAAGCCGCACCTGCAGCTTTAGCACCCACGACGGCGGCTACCGCCCAGAAAGCGCCAGTCGCCAGTGCCGTTACGAAACGAGCCACCAGGATCAGCGTGAAGTCGGAAGTAAGGGCAACAACCACATGGCCCAGAGCGAAGACAACCAGCGCGAGGCCCAGTGTCAGGCGCCGCGGCAGCTTAAGGGTCAGGATGGACATTGTGGGGGTGCCGACGATCATGCCCACCGCAAAGACCGTGATCATGAGGCCGGCACTTGCCACGGACACCCCAAGATCGCCCGCAATCTCAGGCAGAATCCCCGCCACAATGAACTCGGTTGTTCCCATGAGGAACACGCCCGCAGCTAGAACGTACGTCACCAGTGGCAAACGCCGGGTCTTGGTGGAGGAAATGGTTGTGGTCATGACTTCAGAACATCAGGTTTAGAGAGTGTCAGGGAGACCCGCTTGAGGGAGGTCCTCCGAGGGACTCCCTCGCTTGGCAAAAAAGGTCATCGGGCCCCATTGGGATCACTGGCGTTATATTGTCGGTGGCTGCTGCCAGAGTTAGGGCATGGAGCGGATTGGGGATAAGCCGGCGGGCGCGGTGGTGGCGCTTGGGCGCGCTCCCGTGGTTGCGGATGCTGTTCAGCGCGGCGCGGTTCCAGTCAGCATTGGCGCGGTTCCGGCCGGCACCATCAGTGGGGACCTGATTGAGCAGTTGCGGGTTTTGGAGGAGATGAAGTCGGCCATTACGGCTTTGCAGGCGCGGGTTGCTGTGGCTTTTGATCTTGCCCGGCGTGCCGAGCAGGCCGAGGCGGGTGTTCCTGTCTCGGAGCGTGGCAGTGGGGTGGGTGCTCAGGTGGCGTTGGCCCGGCGGGAGTCGCCGAATCGTGGGTCCCGGTTGCTGGGTTTGGCGAAGGCCCTTGTGCTGGAGATGCCGCGGACGTTGGCGGCTCTGAAGTCGGGGCAGTTGAATGAGTGGCGGGCCACGCTGCTGGTGAAGGAGACTGCGTGTTTGTCTGTTGAGGACCGGTGCGCTGTGGATGAGGAGCTCGCTCCCGATACCGGGACTTTTGAGGGGAAGGGCGATAAGGCGATTGTTGCGGCGGCGAAGGCTGCTGCGTATCGGCGGGATCCGCGGTCGGTGGTCGGGCGTGCGAGCCGTGCCGCCGCCGAGCGGATGGTGAGCTTGCGTCCGGCGCCGGACACCATGACGTACCTGACCGCCCTGCTGCCGGTCGCGCAAGGGGTGGCGGTTTACGCTGCTCTTTGCCGTGCTGCTGATTCGGCCCGTTCCAGCGGTGGTGCGGGCTCTGGTGTTGTCCGGACCCGTGGTCAGGTCATGGCCGATACCTTGGTCGAGCGCGTTACCGGTACACCTGGCGGGATTTCAGGGATCAATCTGGACCTTGTCATGACCGACCGCACCCTGTTCCAAGGCGACAGTGAACCGGCCCGGCTCAAGGGCTACGGAATAGTCCCGGCCGAATGGGGGAGGGAAATAGTCGGTTCGGGGCGAACCGGCAAAGATCACGCGGGAACGCTGGATGCAGAGTTCAGTGTCTGGCTTCGCCGGCTTTACACCGCGCCGGCCACGGGTGAGCTCCTGAGCATGGACTCCAAAGCCCGGCTCTTCCCGACGAGGCTTCGGCGTTTCATTGAAACCCGCGACGATACCTGCCGGATGCCGTACTGTGATGCGCCCATCCGGCATATCGACCATGTGGTTCCTTGGCGTTCCGGAGGGAAAACGAACCTCGCCAACGGTGCAGGTCTGTGCGAGGCGTGCAACCACACCAAGGAAAACCCCGGCTGGACCAGCAAAACCGTCCATGCCGGCGTGCACGGGGGTACGCACACCCTGGAAATCAGCACCCCCACCGGACACAGCTATCAATCGAAAGCCCCACCCTTACCCGGACACCGCCCCTCCAGAACATAGAAAGCTCGTTTGACGTCTTAGTCCTCCGTGAAATCTCCGGCATCCCTGCGGAAAGTGCCCAAGACGCGGATGAGGTGATCGACGTCGTCGGCGCCGAAGCCGGACTTGCCAAAAACCTCGGCGTTGAGGGCCGCCGTCGCTTTTTTGGCGAGGGTGCGTCCCTCTGCGGTCAGCTCGATCAGGGTGGTGCGCCCGTCCGTTGGGTGCGGGGAACGGGCCACCAGAGCGGCTTTCTCCAAGCGGTCGACGGCGTTGGTCACCGAGGTGGGATGGACCTGAAGGAGCGCGCTGGCTTTGTTCATGGGCAGCGCGCCGCTGCGTGCGAAACTCAGCAACGCCAGCAGTTCGTATCGCGCGAACGTCAGCCCGAAGGGCTTGAGCACCGTTTCGATGCGCGCCAGGAGGATCTGCTGTGTGCGCATGATTGCGGTGATGGCAGCCATGGGCGCAGCGACATCGCCCCAACCATGCCGTTCCCAGTTTCGTTGGGCATCGGCGATGGGGTCGCGGGGGAGTGGCGTGCCCATAGGCCTCCTTCGGTTGCCGGAATAGCTTGGTGTACTGGTTGGCTAGTCTTTCAGATTCGGGAACTCTTCCTCGGTGTATTCGACGCCCAAACCTGCGGGCAGCGGGCCGTCGCCGTGCCGGGCGACTTCCGTCCCACGCAGCTCCACCCGCCTGATCTTGCCGGAAATCGTCTTGGGCAGCTCCCCAAATTCGAGCCGCCGGATGCGCTTGAACGGCGCCAAATGCTCACGGCAGTACCTGAGAATGTCCTCTGCGACCGCCGGGCCGGCTTCATAGCCGGCAGCCAACACCACAAACGCCTTGGGCACCGACAGCTTTACAGCGTCAGGCGAAGGTACGACGGCGGCCTCCGCCACAGCCGGGTGTTCGATCAGGACGCTCTCGAGTTCAAAAGGCGACAATCGATAGTCGGAGGACTTGAAGACGTCGTCATCCCGGCCGACGTAAGTAATGACGCCGTCGGAATCCCGGCTCGCCATGTCGCCCGTGTGATAGTAGCCATCGCGGAAGGCTTCGGCCGTCTTGGCTTCGTCGCCAAAGTAGCTCTTCATGAGCCCCACGGGACGGGGGTCCAAGCGCAAGCAGAGTTCGCCGTCGTCGGATTCCTGCCCGGTGAGCGGGTCCACCAGGACCACGTCGTATCCCGGCAGCGGCCGTCCCATGGAGCCGATTTTCACCGGCTGCGCGGGCGTGTTGGCGATCTGGACCGTGGATTCGGTTTGGCCGAAGCCGTCCCGGATGGTGACTCCCCAGGCTTCCTCCACCTGGCCGATAACTTCGGCGTTGAGTGGTTCGCCGGCAGAGACCACCTTGAGTGGCGGGGTGGTGAGTTGGGTGAGGTCGGCCTGGATGAGCATGCGCCAGACAGTGGGCGGGGCGCAGAAACTCGTGACGCCTTCGCGGCCCATCTGTTCCATGAGGGCCGCAGCGTCGAAGCGTTGGTAGTTGTAAATGAAGACTGTGGCTTCCGCGATCCACGGCGTGAAGACGTTGGACCAGGCATGTTTGGCCCAGCCCGGGGATGCCACGTTCAGGTGGACATCGCCCGGTTCCAGGCCGATCCAGTACATAGTGGACAAGTGGCCCACAGGATAGGACGTGTGCGTGTGCTCCACGAGTTTCGCCCGTGAGGTGGTGCCGGACGTGAAGTAAAGCAGCAGTGTCTCGTCGGCGCGAGTGGGCGCATCGGGCGTGAAGTCCGTACCGGCGTCGTACGAATCCGAGTACTGCTTAGCGTCCGCGTTGGTGCTCCCTGAGCCGACCTCAATCAGTGTGTAATCGCCCTCGACATCGGAGAATTTGCCGATGTTGGCGCTTCCTGCAGCCACCCAGGTGGCCCCGCCTCGCTCCACCCGGTCCTGGAGATCGCGGGCGCCCATGAGCGTGGTGGTGGGGATCATGACGATGCCCAGCTTGATGCCTGCCAGCATGAGTTCCCACAGCTCAACCTGGTTGCCGAGCATGATGATCATGTGGTCGCCGCGCTTGACGCCTTGGTCCCGGAGCCAGTTGGCGAGTTGGGAGGACCTCCGGGAGAGGTCCTTGAAGGTGCGCCGGGTTGAACTGCCGTCCTGTTCCACGATGACCAGCGCGGGCTGGCGGCCCCTGGTTTCGTCGGCGGCGATCTGGTCGAACCAGTCGAGTGCGAAGTTGAACTCCTCAAAGCGGGGCCATTGGAATTCTGCGTGTGCCTGCTTGTAGTCGTCGCGCAGCTCCAGGAGCCGATCGCGGGCCGCACGGAAGTCTTCTGTGACTGTCATAGTCCGCCTTTCGCCTTCGGGTTCCCGGCACCATCGCCGGGCTTCCCGCCTAGTGATCCACATCACCTTGCAATATACTAGGACATCCAAGGGTTTGGAAGAGCCCATGCGGGACATGACGAAGGGGTCTAATGCTCGACGAAAAAGCTGCTGGCACCGTTACCAGCGGTGCGGCACCAGAACGCGTCCTGCCTCCTTATCCGGAGGCGGACTTGATGCACGTCATTGACCTGCTCCCAGCTGGGGAGCGTGCACGGTATCTCGAGATCAGGGAGTTCCTGCAAACCCGGATCCGGGCTGCGAGCATCGACTATTGGAACCGGGAAGAATTTCCGTTCGGGCTGCTGGCTGACATGGCCAAGTTCGGGCTGGGTGGGCTGCAGACGGACGGCTCCTCAAAGCTGTTCAAGGGCCTCATGTACACCGAGGTCGCGCGGGCGGATGTGTCCCTTTCAGCGCTGGTGGGCATCCACAATGAGCTCATTGTCGGCATGATTGACGAGCTCGGTTCCCCTGAACAGAAACGCAAATGGCTGCCTGGGCTCGAGGCTTTCAGCCAACTGGGTGCCTTCGCGCTGACAGAACCGGATCACGGATCGGACATCGCCGGAGGACTCTCGACGACGGCGCGACGCGACGGCGGCGATTGGGTCATCAACGGTGCCAAGCGCTGGATAGGGGCCGGCACGATTGCCGACTTTGCCCTCGTTTGGGCTCGCGACGAGGCTGACGGACACATCAAGGGCTTCATCGTCGAGACGGACCGCCCCGGCTACTCAGCCACCAAGATCTCCAACAAGATCGGCCTGCGCATCATGCAGAATGCGGACATCGTGTTGGACGAGGTGCGCATTCCTTTGGAAAACCTCCTGCCGGGTGCCACGGAGTTTTCCCGCGCTAATGACCTCTTGCGTGATTCCCGGGCATGGGTGGGCTGGCAAGCTGCGGGAATTCAATTGGCCGCCTTTGATATCGCCCGTTCATACGCTTTGGAGCGCCGGCAGTTCGGCAAAGAGCTGGCCCGCTTCCAGCTGGTGCAGCAGCAGCTCGCCGACATTCTGGGCAATGCCAACGCTTCACTGTCCATGATGGTTGAACTCGCCCGGATCCAGCAGGCCGGGAAGCTCGAAATGGTGCAGGCTGCCATGTGCAAAGCCACCACTACCCGGCTCGCCCGTTCGTCCGTTGCCATGGGCCGTTCCTTGTTGGGCGGGAACGGGATCACCACCGACTACGAGATGGCCAAGCTCTTCGGCGACGCAGAGATTCTGTACACGTACGAAGGCAGCTACGAGATCAACTCCATGATCGTGGCCCGTGCGGTGACGGGGAAGTCGGCGTTCGTCTGAGCATCCCTTCGCCGGTTGAACGTCGGCGAAGGGATGCTCGTTGGAAGTGAGAGAAAGCCCTGTGGCTAGGAGCTTTGAGCTACCACTTGGGGGGACTCCTCAGGCGTGACCAGGGCTGCGTGCTCGGCCAGGACTCCTGTCCGATGCCTGATACGGAGGCGGTAGAGGAGCGTTCCGCCGATGATGACCGCTGCGACAAAGATGACGCCACCCCATTGCAGGTACCACTCGAAGGGCGGAACTGAGTTGTAGATCTCCGGCCGCGGCCACACGAGGTTCAACGTCATCGCGCCGCCCCACAGCACGGCCAGGATGTTCACGGGGAGCCCCCATTTGCCGAGGCTGAATCCCGGTTCTGATCCGTCGTCCTGCAAGGGCCACTTCTTCAGGAACCGGCGCCGCAGCAAGGGCACTGTCACCAGCAGGTAGGACAGGTAGATCAGGACGATGCTGATGCTGGACAGAATGGTGAAGATGGCTGGCTGCGAGATGTTGACGATCAGCGGAATCACTGCCACCACGCCAATAACGATGGCAGCCACTGTGGGGGTTTTACGGGTGGGGTGCACCTTGCTGAGCTGACGGCTGAAGGGAAGGTTGTTGTCCCTGGCCATGGCAAACATCATCCGGATAGCCGCTGCATGAACGGCCAGAGTACAGACCACTACAGCTACGACGATGCACGCCAGGAACGCCTTGCCGAACGGGCCACCCAGCACCGACAACACAATGTACTGCAGCCCGCCATCGGCGGCTCCGAGCTTGGGGTCGGAAAGATCGGGGGCGGCCAGGATTCCGCCCAGAAGGAGCAGACCACCCAGGAGGAAGGATGCCGTGACGGCGCGCAGGATCGCCCTGGGAGCTGTGCGCTTCGGGTCCTTGGTCTCTTCGCCCAAGGAACTTGCGGTGTCGAATCCGTACATGACGTAGCCGGAAGCCATAGCGGCGATGAGGAACACTCCGAAGAAGCCCAAGGGATGCTCTTCACCGAATCCAGCCGTGTCCAGGAGGACTTCCGGTCCGCGGACGGAATGCCAGATGAGTGCCGCAATGAGCAGGACGGCCGCAACGAGTTCCACGAACACGCCCACGCTGTTGATCATGGTCATGAGTTTCACGCCGAACGCGTTGATGAGCGTGGAAATGCCGATCATGATACTGGCCAGGACGACCCCGTTGACGGCGAAGTCGTAAGGACCTGTTCCGTCGCCTACCAGTTGGAAACCGCTCCAGATCTGCGGCAAGGTGATTTGGAGGGCCAAGGCCACGGACCCCAAGGCCATGATCGAGGACAGCAGCAGCAACCAGCCCGCCAACCAGGCCCATGTTCCTGTCGAGAGCCTTTTTGCCCAGTTGTACACGGATCCGGCCACGGGGTAGCGTCCGGCCAGTTCCGCAAAGCATAGGGCTACCATGAGTTGGCCGACGAAGACGATGGGCCACGACCAGGCGTAGGCGGGTCCCGCCGTCGAAAATCCAAAGTAAAACAATTGAAAAACGCCGGTGAGAATGGAGATGTAACTGACGCCGGCCGCGAAGCTGGCAAACTTACCGATGCTGCGATCAAGGGTTTGGGCATAGCCAAACTCGTCCATGCCGCTTGCATCGCTCTTGCAGGGTCCTATTTTGCTGGGTTCTAACATTCGAACTCCTAATTCAGACATGCACGAATGGTGATTACCTGCGGCCGCCGTTGGACGCAGTCGAAATCAAAGGCCGGGCACCACGATGTGCCTCGGGCTGTTCCCCCATTGTTTGTTGCGTGGGTCTAAAAGCAGGTGCCTGTTCAGGCGAGGGACAAGCTGAAGTCGGCTTCCGCCGTCGTGGTTTCCTCCATCCGGTTGGTTCGGACGAGGTCAGACTTAATGAGGTCGGCGCAACGTTCGCCAATCATCATCACTGTGATGTTGGGGTTCACAGTGACGTGTTCCGGCATGACGGAGGCATCGGCCACGCGCAGCCCGGTGACGCCCTTGACCCGCAGCTCGGGATCCAGGGGTGACATGTCGTCATCCACTGGTCCCATACGGACTGTGCCGACCGGGTGGTAGACGGTGTTGTGCGTTTTGCGGATGTAATCCTGCAGTTCCTCGTCGCTCTGTGCCTCAATTCCAGGAGAGAGTTCCCGGCCGGTCCATTCAGCCATGGCTGGTTGCGCGGCAATTTCCCGGGCTTTCCGGATGCCGGCCACCATGACACGCATGTCGTGCCCTTCAGGATCGGTGAAGTACCGGGGGTCCACCATGGGCTTGTCGCGGAAGTCCCGACTACGCAGCCGGACCGTCCCGCGGGAACGGGCATGCGTGACGTTCGGTGTGAGGCTGAAGCCGTTCTCCGTAGTGGGGTAGCCGTACCGCAGGGTGTTCATGTCGAAGGGCACGGAGCCATAGTGCATCATCAGGTCCGGGCGGTCGAGGCCCGGCTCGGTGGGGGTGAAGATGCCGATCTCCCACCACTGGGTGGAGGTCTGCACCATGGGCTGCTTGGCCTCGAACTGCACCACGCCTTCCGGGTGGTCCTGGAGGTGCTCGCCGACGCCGGGGGAATCCACCAGTACCTCGATGCCATGCGCCGCCAGATGTGCAGCCGGGCCTATGCCGGAAAGCATGAGGAGCTTGGGGGAGTCGATGGCGCCAGTAGACAGGATGACCTCGCGACGCGCCGCGAGCCTGTGCGTCCGGCCGAAGGCCGAGTCCACAACGTCGACGCCGGTGCAGCGCTTGTCAGCGTCGAACACCAGTTGGCGTGCCCGCAGGCCGGTCAGCAGCGTGAAGTTTTCGCGATCGACGATGGGGTGGATATAGGAGACAGAACTGGAGGAACGCGTGCCGTCCGAGCGGCGGTTGATCTGGAAGAAATTAGCGCCGTTGATCACGGTGGTGCCGTTATTGAACTTTGCGCGGGGGATGCCGGTCTGCTCGCAGGCATCAAGGAGAGCGACTCCGGCGGGATCGTTCGGGGGAACGTTCATCAAGTGCACAGGACCGGAATCGCCATGATGGGGAGCATCCGGGCCGGCGTCCTCATTGGTTTCCAGGCGCTTGTATAAAGGCCATGCGGCAGCAGCGTTCCAGCCGGTGGCGCCGTACTTTGACTCCCACTCATCCAGGTCTTCGCGGGGAGCCCAAAAGGCGATGCAGGAGTTGTGGCTGGAGCAGCCACCCATCACCTTGGCGCGGGCGTGACGCATGAAGGAGTTGCCGTTTTCCTGCGGTTCCACCGGGTAGTCCCAGTCGTAGCCGGATTCCAGCAGCTCCATCCAGCGGTCCAGCTGCAGGATCTCCGGCAGGTTCCGGTCATCAGGTCCGGCTTCCACCAAGGCAACGGTGACGGCAGGGTCTTCGCTCAGCCGGGCGGCGACGGCGGCTCCTGCAGATCCTCCGCCGATGATGACGTAATCGAACCCGCGCTCGCTGAGGTCCTCAATGTTGTCAACGTGCATCTATTTCTCCTTGCCGTGGTCTGCGAACCAGCCGGTCACCTGGGGGCTGGTGTTTTGGTAGATGTGCTTGGCTTCCTGGTATTCACCCAATCCGGTGGGCCCGAGCTCGCGGCCTACGCCGGACTGGCCGAAGCCGCCCCACTCGGCCTGGGGAAGGTAGGGGTGGTAGTCGTTGATCCAGACCGTGCCGTGCCGCAAACGGCCCGCTACCCGCTGGGCCTTGCCGGCATCCTGGGTCCAGACGGCACCGGCCAATCCGTAGATGGTGTCGTTGGCGGTGGCTACGGCTTCGTCCTCAGTGCGGAAGGTTTCCACTGTTACTACCGGGCCAAAGGCTTCGTCGATGACTACCGACATTCCCCTTTGGACGCGGTCCAGGACGGTCGGCTGGTAGTAGAAGCCGGCGTCGAACTTCTCGCCTTCAGGTGCCGCGCCGCCGCACCGCAGCCGTGCGCCTTCGGCCACGCCACGCTGGATGTAGGCGTCCACTTTCTCCCGGTGGGCCGCGGAGATCAGCGGTCCGGTTTCGGCGGACTCATCGAAGGGACCTCCGAGGCGAATGTCCTGTGCCTTACGGACCAGTTCGTCAACGAAGCGTTCGGCGATGGATTCCTCCACCACCAGCCGCGCCCCGGCGGAGCAGACCTGTCCTGAATGCACAAAGGCACCGTTCAGCGCATTGTCGACGGCGGCGTCGAAGTCAGCGTCAGCGAACACGACGTTGGGGTTCTTGCCGCCAAGCTCCAGCGCCACCTTTTTCACGGTGCCGGCTGCGGCTGCGGCAATGCGCTTGCCGGTTTCCAATCCGCCGGTGAAGGAGACCAGATCAATGTCGGGGTGCTCCGAAAGGGGTGCGCCAGCCTGGGCTCCCGGGCCCGTCACGAGGTTGGCGACGCCGTCCGGCAGGCCAAGGTCCTTCAGCAACTGCATGGCAAGGATCGCCGTGGACGGGGTCAGCTCGGCGGGCTTGAGGACGAAGGTGCAGCCAGCGGCCAGGGCGGGCGCGATCTTCCACGCCGCCTGCAGCAGCGGGTAGTTCCATGGCGTGATCAAGCCGCAGACGCCTACCGGCTCGTAGACTATTTTGCTCACGACGGCGGGGTCCCCGGCGTCGACCACCCGGCCGGCAGACTGCCCGGCGAGACGCCCGAAGTATTCGAAGCAGGCGGCGATGTCGTCGATGTCGATGCGGCTTTCAATGATGCGCTTGCCGGTGTCCAGGGATTCGGCGCGGGCGAACTTCTCCCGGCGTTCGCGCAGTTCCGCTGCGACTTTGAGCAGGAACGCGCCGCGCTCGGGGGCCGGGACTGAAGACCAGACGCCGGAGTCGAAGGCGGCGCGAGCTGCGGAAATGGCGCGCTCGGCGTCTTCACGGCCGGCTTCGGACACCGTGGCGACCAGCTCGCCGTCGGCCGGGTTACGGATTTCGCGCACTGCGCCGGAAGCAGCCGGCTCCCACGCACCGTTGATGAAAAGAGTGGAGGCGGAATCGGAAAATGTGGCTTGGGTCATACGAAGCAGGCTAGTGCATCTTGAACATCTGTTCAAGGAAAATTATGAACAGATGTTCAAAAAGGGTGGATATTAAGCGGTGCCCGATTGATGAATGCGACATTGACGATGTGGTCGCCGCCGGCTTCCTTTGTGTTCTGGAAAATCACCTGATAGGGCGTTCTGCCGATCAGCAACGCTATCCCGTCGGGGGCTCTGTCGGGCGATTTGGCTACATCGAGGAGCATGCGCCGGAAATGCGGATTATGTTCTACTTGCCCTCGGATCCCGGATCTATCAAAGGATGCCAGGGTAGACAGCCACACGGTTCCGTCGGCCTCGGTTACTCCATGAGCGGGGTAGACGACGCGGCCTGTTTCGGTGGTGAATCCCGAGTCGCCAAGCGCTATTTTGAACCGCGCGCACCATGTAGTGAAGTGTCTTTCCAGCATGCGTTCGGGGTCTGCCGTGACGACGCTCCTGAAGAAGTCGCACTGATTCCTAGTGGCGGGGCCTGCCGTCGGAATGGCCGTTGCCATCTCTGACTGAAAGGGAACCATCGTGTTCAGGCCGCTCGTCGGGTTCGGAGCGCAGCTGTTGTTTTCGTGAAATCCGCCCGGGTGGTCGGGACGGGTTCGAAGTCGACTGTCGTAGCTGAAGAAGGCCACCTGGTGAGTGCATCGAGGCGTTCGCGGCAGCGGAAAAGGGCTTCGTAACTCTGAGTGGTGCGCTCCATGATGGCGTGGATACTTCCACGGTGGTAGGCAGCCGAGACGTTGATCGTGGCAAGTTCCTCGCTGCAGATGTTTCCTACGTCCGCAAGCAGATCCCAGCCAAGACGATGGCCTTGATCGGACCAGTCGAGATGGAGGGACGCAATGGTCTGGGCTTGTTGTGCCCGGGATCCGCTGACCGCCACGTCGTAGATGAGTCGTTCAAAGTGCGCGAACGTGGCCAGCCCTGTGCGGACATCAGTGCAGGAGAGAGGTTCAAGCCGCTCTATCTCCGCGGTCCATCCCTCGACTAAGGCAAGCATGGAAGAGTCATCCGGGGGCAAATCGGCAACGGTGTAAAAGGCGCGAAGGTCCATCATGGTCTCGCGGACGCCCACCCCGTGATAGGCGCGGGAGGCGCCCAGCCGTCTGGCCACGTTCTGGAGTTCGTCCCCCCGGACTCTCGCCCTGGTGGTCTCCGCGACCTCGGGTACCAGCCAATCACCGGGAAGCTTCCATCCCGCTTGCAGGCTGCTTTGCTGCCAGCGAAGTTGGAGTTCACAGGATGTAATAACGAGTTCGCCGCTAAGAATCTCTGTTTGGTCGTTCATGTCAAGTAAGTACCGCGGGTACTGGATTTGTGTCGCGACATTGACGAATTGGCCGCCAGTAGTGGTAGGCGGAATGGCGGAGTATTTCCTTGGATCCATTAAGGACCAAGTGGCGACACGATCGGCGCCTGTTCATCACTTAACGGGTGTGCGAAGTGAACGGGCAGTAGAGGGTATTCGGCAGCTCAAATCCAGATGGGGCCATCTCAAACGGCGGCCTCATGGGTCGGGCTTGGTGCTGATGTATGCAGCAGACAGACGGTTGGTCAGACCGGGGGAGACGGTAGTTTTCACAGCCTGGATCGTCAACGAAACGGGTCGGCGCCTCAATGACGTCCAACTAGTCCCCGGATCGCTGACCAATGAGGCTTTGGAATTACTTCAGTTCCAGCCGTTATCCCGGAGGGACGTCCAGCCCATCGGCCATCTCGGAAGGTTCGAGACCGCATATCGAAGCTTCTCGTATTCGGTGACGACGCGAGATCAACTGCACGGATGCGAACTACTGAGCAGCATGCGAGTGACCGGGCGTTCGGCCTTTCGGGAGTTCCACGACCAGCAAGATGCCCTTATTGCAGTTAGCGGCTGATAGGTGTCTATCAAAAACTTCCTGGAACTTGCGACACATTCAGTTCCCTGCCGCTACTCCCTTAGTGAAGCTTCGCCCTGCTGAGGGTGTGGCTATGCCCTGTAAATGTTCGGCTCCCCAGCGGAGCCGTTGAGTAAGAGTTCTTGGAAGGACCTCCATTGAAGTTTCCCCGCGGGAGAGTGACGGCCATTGCTGCCGCGTTGATGGTGGTCCTTGGCGGGCTGTCGTTAGGCGCGCCGGCGCAGGCCTACGAAGTGGCCACAGCCCCGGCAAACATAACAGGCGGAGCCGCCGTGCTGACGATGCCGGGATCCGGCCTGACCACCACCTATGACCAGTCCGGCCTGACCTATCTGGCGGGCAGGACGACGCTGGATAGCCGTGGGTATGTTGCCTCTGACTATTCGCAGGGCGTCCCCGCTGCTTCTCCCGCCGTCGAGTTCTGGACGAACGCCGTGAATAACTGTCCGGCCAGTGGGACATGTTCGGGGCTGGGCACTATCACAGTTGCCTTTAGCCAACCGGTCAGAAACCCGGTGCTGAATCTGGCAGGCATGGGCGGGTACGTGTCCCTCGATGTCGGCAACAACGGCAGTGTTGATCAGCAGTCGCAATACCATGTCGTCTTGAACCTCGCCACTGCGGGGTTGACCATGAGCAAGCTGTCCGGAGGCAACCTCGCTGTCAGTGGTAACTCCATCACGGCAGTGAATGACAATACCGGTGTTTCGTGCAGCAGCACAGCCCAAGGCGGCGATCCTGTCCCGCTCAATGCCCAGGCAACAGCTGCATGCGGTTCGGTGAGAGTCAACGGCGTCGTTACTTCCCTGACCTTCAATGTCAGCAGTGTTCATGTTCCGACCAGCAACTCGCTGCCCGGCTACACGGATAACGTCGTCACGAATGCCGACGAGCATAACCAAGACAACTTCCTCATGGCCGTCACGGCTCCGCAGGACTTCGGGGATGCCCCGGCGTCCTATGACCAAGGCAACGCAGCGAGGGCTGTTACCTCCGACGTTACGCTGGGTGCCAACATCACCGAGGACAACGCCAACGTTGCCAACGGCACGGTGTCGCCCAATGCCAGCGTTACTGCAGCGCTGGACCAAATGGACGATGGTGTCGTCATGGCGCCCATGACGGCGGGTGTAACCAGCTACTCCAGAACCGTCGCCATCAGTGGTGCCAGCAAAGCCGGTATGACGTGCGGGTGGATCGACGTCAATAAAGACGGGCTCTTCAACAACACTGCGGAGCGCGCGTGTGCCAGCTTTGCGGCTGGAGCCACATCGGCCACGCTCAACTGGACTGCTGTCCCTGCGGGGATGACGGCCGGGACCACCTATGCGCGCTTCCGGATCGGTTACAACGCCGCCCAGATCCAAGTACCCATTGGACCCTCGAATTCAGGCGAGGTGGAGGACTACATCGTCACCATCGCACCTGCGGCTGCTCCGGCCATCACGTTGGTCAAGTCTGTGGACAGGACCACACTCGTGGCCGGTCAAACTGCCACGTACACGTTCGTCGCCCAAAACACCGGCAACGTCACCCTGACCGGCGTCGTGATCAGCGAAACGCAGTTCTCCGGCACGGGCACCATGTCAGCCCTGACTTACACCTGGCCGGGATTGCCCGGAGTGTTGCTGGCCGGGCAATCGGTGACTGCTACAGCCACCTACGTTGTTACCCAGAACGACGTGATCACCGGCGTGCTGACGAACACCGCCAAGGTCACCGGCAATCCGCCCATTGGGCCTCCGGTCACAGCAACTGACGATGCAGAAATCAAGGCACCCCCGGCGTGGAAAATCCAGAAGACGGCGACGGTCAACGGTACAGCTCCGGCGAACGGGTCGGTCATGCCTGGCCAGACCATCAACTACGCAGTGACCGCGACCAGCCTCAGCGGCATCATCACGGGTGTGGTCCTGAAGGACAACCTTGCCGATGTCCTGGACAACGCGACGTTCGTCCCGGGATCAGCAACCCTCACCATTGGGACGGGCACACCCATTCCCGTCGCAAACCCGGTGGCCCCTTCAACAACACTCACTACGGCCGCTTTCACTCTTCCCGCCGGTCAAACAGCGACACTGCGCTACAGCGTCACGGTCAAAACGAGTGCTTGGAACGCCACGATGATTAACACGGTGACAGGCAGCGGCAGCACACCTCCCCAAACTTGCGCCGAATCCGGGTCCTCCAGTCCCGGCCCTGACTGCACCACTACACACCAGACACCCGCCAAAGTCCTCATCGAAAAGGTCGGGGAATCTTCCGACGAGGAATGGGTCAGAATGGCCGGCTCTTCCTGGACGATCTACACCAACAACAACGGCGTCCCCGGAGCTGCCCTTGTAAGCCCAACCGCGGTTGCGGTGGCAGGCGAAACTGGTTTGTTCCAGCTCGAGGGAATCAACCCGGGTATCTACTGGCTCCAAGAGAACACAGCACCTGAGGGTTTCAACCTGTTGGCCGAGCCTGTGCAATTCACCGTTGCAGCTAGCGGCGCCGTGACAGTTGGGCAGGGCAGCGGTGGGGGTGTTGTGAGCAGCAGCGACACCGACGGCGATGGGATCTTCCTCATCACGGTGCGCGATGTGCCCGCACTGGAAATGCCAGAGTCCGGCGGCATCGGCTGGTGGCCCTTCACAGCGGCTGGATCGATTCTCGTCCTGACGGCCCTCGGCCTGGGACTCGTCAACGTCCGCCGCCGAAACATCACCAGCACTTAAACCTCCGGGCGTGCCGCTAGCGCGGCACGCCCGGAACGCAGAATGTTCACTCCGAGCATCCGAACCATCAATAGAAAGAAGATACAAAGTGAGTAATCCAAGCTCCTTGCGGCTGTGGAAAACCGCCGCCGCGACTATAGCCGGGGCGGTGCTGGCCATGTCCTTCTCCGTCGCGCCTGCCTCTGCAGCGCCCTTGGTTGATGGCGACCAGACCGGTTCCATCACAGTCCACAAGTTCGAACGCCCCACCACTCCCACAGGCCTTCCCAACAACGGCACTGCGGTAGACACCTCCGGGTTGACGCCGTTGGGTGGCATTGAGTTCACGATTCAGCAGGTCAATACCATTGACTTGTCGACCAACGCCGGTTGGGATGCTGCCCATAACCTGAGCAGTGTCTTCTCCCCCGCCGATCCTGAAGGTTCCATCACCGGCGCCGGATACACCTTGGGTGCGGGGCAGGCTCAGACCACCGCCGCTGACGGCACCGCAGCGTTCGCCAACCTCCCCGTCGGCCTGTACCTGGTCACCGAGACCAACTACCCCGCCGGTGTTACTCCTGCAGCTCCGTTCCTGGTATCGGTTCCCTTGACCGACCCGGATAACCAGGACAACTGGATCTACGACGTTCACGTCTACCCGAAGAACTCCATTGCCGGTGCAGAAAAGACCGTCACGGATGCCCCCGACGTGAAGCTGGGCGACCAGATTGACTTCACCATCACCGGTGACATCCCCAACGAAGCCGTCATCGATGGTTACAAGATCGTGGACGCCCTCGATCCCAAGTTGAGCTACGTCGGCGCCACCGCCACTTTGCTTGATGGCACCGTCATCACCGAAGGCACCCACTACAACGTCGTCTTCGACGCCGCAACGAACACGGTCTCCATCGTCTTCACCCCCGCAGGCCTGGCAGTACTCGCGGCGAACAACGACACCCGCGTTCAGGTCGTCGTGAACACCACGGTCAACACCATCGGTGAAATCGAAAACGAAGCACTCGTTTACCCCAACCTTTCCAGCTTCACCATCACCCCGGGCCAGCCCGGCGGCCCGATCGTGACGCCTCCGGTCGTGACCAAGTGGGGCGAAATGACCCTGCAGAAGGTCAACGAGAACGGCACAGCCCTTGCCGGCGCTTCCTTCTCGGTCTACACCAACGAAGCTGACGCCCTGGCCGGCACCAACCCGGTCGCTCTGAACGGCCAAAGCGTCTTCACCGTCGCCGCCGATGGCACCCTGACCATCTCCGGTCTGCGCTACTCGGACTGGGCAGATGGCGCAGCTGTTGCACCGGGCTCGGCTGACTACCGCACCTACTACCTGGTCGAGACCACCGCCCCGGCAGGATACGAACTGCTCGCCGAGCCGATTTCCTTCCTGATCAACTCCGCCAGCACCACAGTCGGTGTTGACCTGAGCGTCAAGAACATCCCGTCCAACGGCGGCTTCGAACTGCCCCTCACCGGTGGCGTCGGAACCGGCCTGCTCTACGCAGCCGGAGCACTCCTGGTCGTCGGCGCAGGACTCCTGTTCGTACGGAACCGCAAGACCACGAACAGCTAACACCTTGGGAGCCGCAACCGTGACTCCCATCTAGCCAAAGTGGGGAAGATCGTTTTGGCGATCTTCCCCACTTTGAAGTTTCAGGACTACACCCCTCCGCCACAGGACCCAGATGACTCATACCCAAACCCCCTCCCGACGCAACCTCGGCCGTGCCATCGGATCGTGGAGCAAACAACGAATCCTCATAGTCCTGATCGCCATCCTGGGTGTGGGAATTTTGCTCTACCCAACTGCAGCTGCCTGGTTTTCCGACCGGGTCCACGCCACCGAAATCAGTGGCTATGTTGACACTGTGGGGAACCTGAACCCCTCTGCCAAAAAGTCCATCCTTGACGCGGCAAAGAAGTTCAACCAAGATCTTCCTTCCGGTCCTCTCAGAGACCCCTACTCCCTCAATGACGAGGGCAAGCAGACCACCATCGGGGCAGGATCAGACGCCTACCAGAATCTGCTGGATGTGGGGCCCGGTGGAATGATGGGCCGGATCAGCATCCCCTCCATCCATTCCGACCTGCCGATCTTTCATGGCACCGACGAAGACTCGCTGTCCAAGGGCGCCGGCCACCTGTTCGGTTCGGCTCTGCCAGTTGGGGGAGAGGGGACCCATAGTGTCCTCAGCGCGCACTCCGGCTTCGTCAGTGCAACCCTTTTTGAGAACCTCCACAAAGTGGCCAAAGGTGAAACCTTCAGCATCAGCGTCCTGGACCAGACCATTTACTACAAAGTGGACTCCATCCAAACAGTCTTGCCGGATCAAACGGACGCCCTCCGAAAGGTTCCCGGTAAGGACTATGTAACTCTCATTACCTGTACACCCACCGGCGTCAACAGTCATCGCTTGCTCGTCCGCGGCGAACGCACAGAAGCGCCCAGTGCCGAAAGCCCGCAAACAATGCCTAGTCAAGCATCAGACCCAGGTTTCCCTTGGTGGGTCCTTGGTCTCATGGGTGCGGCAACGGTTGCCATCCTGGTCACCCGCCCTCGCGATTCAGCTCAAGTCCAACGCCGGGAAAGGACCACACCGTGACGGCCAACCAACAGATTCTCATCGTCCGATGCGTGGATTTGGCGCAAGGGGACACCATTGAAGCTTGGTCGCAGGGAGTCCTTGTACATCGCGGTACCGTCACGCAGACCATGCCGAAGGCGGGACTGTTTTGGATTCGCGAGGACCAACTCAATGAGCGCCGGCTCGTGGACATGAACGAACTGGAAATCCTGCTCTTCCCCAACGACCCTTAGCTGTTTGCGGGCGTTGCCGGGAAGGTGAACCGGCCTTCCCGAAGATTTTTTCCGTTTCCGCGACACGAACTGCCCCCTGGCCACACTTAAGAAGTGCAGCATTGCATCGATTTGTCGCGTGAACAGGTTGCTGCCGCTGCGACGGCCTGGTTCAAGCACGTGGCGGAAGATGCACTTTTGAAAACCGTCCACCACAGCTGATGTGGGCCGAACGACTTGTAACCCGAAGATAGGAACGTCTGTGGCAACGGCGATGGAGACTGTGAGTGATGCTGATCTTGTCTTGAGGGTTCGGTCGGGGGATCAGGGGGCTTTCGCGAGTCTTTTTGACCGGCATCGGGATATGGCGCGGTATGTCGCGGCGGGGCAGGTGGATAACAGGGCCGATATTGAGGACATTGTTTCGGAGGCGTTTGTTTCGATTCATCAGGCCCTGATGCGTGGCAAGGGTCCTGATACTTTCTTTAGGGCGTATTTGCTGACAGCGGTGCGGCGGATCGCGCAGGCTCAGAACCGGATGGCGGCCCGTAGCCTGCCGGTTTCGGACAGTTTTGTGCTGGACCGGGTGGAGGATCCTGAGGACCCGGCCGTGGTCGGGTTTGAGTCCAGCACGGTGGCGGCCGCGTTCAAATCCCTGCCCGAGCGCTGGCAGGAAGTCCTGTGGTACGTGGACATAGAGGGAATGAAACCCGCCGCGGCATCGGAAGTCTTAGGGATCACCCCGAACGGGGTCTCGTCGCTGGCCATCCGGGCCCGTGAAGGCCTGCGGCAAGCCTATTTGCAGGGCCACATCAAAGACTCAACCTCCCAGGAATGCGAAGGGTATCCGGACCAGTTGGGGGCCTACTCACGGAACGGTCTGAGTCGGCGGGCGCACCAGAAAGTCCAGAGCCATCTGGAATCCTGTTCGAGATGCACTGCCCTGCTCCTGGATCTCAATGACGTGCAGTCCGCCATGAGGGCCATCATCTTCCCCTTGATCGCGGGAGTGGCCCTGACCTCGGCCGCCCCCGGGATCACGGGCGCCGCTGGACTCACCGGCGCCGCTGCTCCGAAGTCCATCGCTGCCATGATGAAAGTTGGGGCAGCTGGGTTGACAGGGGCGGTCATTATTGTGGGCGCCACCATAGCTTTGGCAGGAACCGGAACCAACAACCCCGGCACACCGCAGGCCGGTGAGGTGCCGGCATCCACTTCCAGCCACGAGAATCAGAACACAAAGTCCCCACTCACCGGCACCCATCCGGCCCCGGCCGCACCGACGAATCAACCCTCGAGGATTTCGGGCCCCGGGCCGGAAGAACTCACCGCGGGTCCGGAAGAACTGCCCGCCCTGAACGGCGTGCAACGCAGCCCCGCCGGCTTCCCCGCGCCGCCGCGCCGTCCGGTTGCTTGGCCTGCCCCGCCCGCGGCCGCTCCGCCCAAGCCCTTCGAAGTGCCCAAGCCCTTCGAAGTGCCCAAGCCCTTCGAAGTCCTGCCGTCTCTACCCGGGGCGGGCACCACCAAGGACCCAACACCCCCGACGCCGACCCCGTCGCACAGCCCCACCCCCACCCCCACACCGAGCCCCACCCCGACGCCGAGCGCCCCTCCAACGCCGACGCCGAGCCCGACCAGGCCTATAGCACCAGAGGTCACGGCCACCGTCACCACGGGGGCGGGCTCAGGCGCGGCCGATGTCCAGGCGACAATCACCTTCACCATTGCCGGTCAAACTGCCACCGAAGCCGCTGAAGTGATCTTTTCCGTTTCCGACGGGGCAAGCCTGATCCCGGGAACACTCATCCAACCTGCGGGATGGTCCTGCACAGCACATAACGACGCCACAAAAGAAGTCCGCTGCACGAGCACCGCCGTGGACCCCGGAAACCTGCAATTCATCCAAGGCATCTCCCGGAAAGACCCTGCCTCCCAGACCACCCTCGACTACCAATTCATGGGAACGGGATTGCCCACAACCACCTTCTCCAACACCTTCTGAGCACATAGCAAAGGTCTAGCTGGACCCGGTAGCTACGCCGAAGGGGCGAAGGCGATCTGCTCCGTGCGGGCAATGCCGCGCTCGATGGCCGCCTGGTCGATGCCCAATAGCGTGGTGAGCCACATGCCGTTCTGCACGACTACGATGTCGGCCGCCCGTTCCTTGCATTCATCCGGGGAAAGGCCCGGAATTGCATTGCCGATCAAGGCCGCGAGCCCTTGGAGGTATCTCTCAAACGCCGCGGCATTGATTCGTGCAAATTCCTCATCCGCCTGGGCGAGGGCCCACAAGTGGAGGCGGAGGGACAGATACGGTGTGGTCAGGAGCCCGGGGTCCGCAACGCGCCGAAGCGACTCCCGGAGTTGCTCGTCAGGGGTTGACGTAGCCTTGGGCTCCACCAGCAGGAGGTCGTGCGCTTCAATCTGGTGAAGAACCGCGCGGATCAGACTCGACTTGTCTTCGTAGTAGTAGTTCACAAGCCCAAGGGCGACGCCGGCTTCACGCGACACGGCGCGCATGTTGATACCCGAAATGCCGTGGCGGGACAGCAGTTCCAGGGCCGCGTCGAGAATGCGTTTCTGCCTATCAACCTGTTCGCCGGACTTTACGGTGCTTGTACCCATTCGGCCAGACTATTGCCTAACCCGGATCAGCGCATCCTGACTGTCTACAGGTTCTTTTCCGCGTAAACCCTAAGGGCATCCCTGACGAACGTTGCGCCTCTTTCTCCGCCATAGTTGGCGGCAAATCGAGGGTCAGCTACATACATTTCCCCGAGGCCGGTGACGTAGCCCTTGACGTCTCCGCCGGGAGCGGCGGAGGGAGTTCCCGGGATGCCGCGAAGCCACTCGACGTGGCGCCGCGCCAGGTCTTGCGCCATGTCGCTGTCCGGTGAAACCCCGGATTCTGCGGCAGAGATCCAGTCTGCGCCCAGCTTTTGCACGTGCTTTTTCCATTGCTGCTTTTCCTCGGCGCTCATTCCGCGCCACCAGGAATCACTGGCAGCGTAAGCGTCTTTGCCCCAGCGTTCCTCCACCTCGTCCTTGTACTGAGTGTGGTCGAAGCCATCAAACATGTTCTGAGCCATGTACTTTCCATCCCCTTTCATCGTGTCAATGGTCTGCCGAACGGAGGCGATCTGCCGGGTCAGCCTGTCCTGCTCCTGGGCAAGCCATTCCAGATGGCTTGTCAGCGCTTTGACGGTATCCGTCTCGCGGTCAAGAACCTCGGCAATGGCCGGTAGTCCAAGTCCGAGTTCCCGGAGCAGGATGATTCGCTGGAGCTGAACCAGGGCCGGACCGTCATAGTAGCGATAGCCGTTATAGCCGGTCCGGCTTGGTTTGAGTAGCCCAATGTCGTCGTAGTGACGCAGCGTGCGGCTGGTGGTCCCTGCCATCTTGGCAATTTCCTGAATTGACCAGTCCATACGTCCTCCGTCCTTCGCTTGTCCTTCGACAGTAGAGGTTGACGTTACGTCAAGGTCAAGGGGATGCTGGCCAGCACTTAGTCAGCCAAAATCAGGTAGAGAGCCCGGCGGGTTTCGTCCAGCTTTTCGATTGCCGCTTGACGCTGTTCGTCTGTAGCGGCTCCGCGGAATTGGTGGATGACACCCATGAGCTTGCCGACGCTTTGGTGGAATGCTGCGCCAGTTCCATCGGCCTCGGTGTTCCAGGCATTGGCGAGTTCTTCTTCATGCTCGGCGACGTAGGCCTTGCCGTCGTCAGTGAGCGTGAACTCGGTACGCCGCCCCTCGCCGACCGCGACGATCAGTTCTTCGTCCACCAGTTGCTGCAGCGTCGGGTAGACGGAGCCAGGGCTGGGACGCCATGCCCCGGACGTCTTCTCCGCGATCGTTTTGATCAGGCCGTAACCGTTGGACGGAGCCTCAGCCAAAAGCGAGAGAATCGCTGCGCGGACGTCGCCGCGATTGGCTCGGCGTGATCCGCCGGGACCGAAACCCCGCGGCCCGAAACCCGGGCCAAAGCCGCCAGGGCCGAAGCCCGGGCCAAATCCGCCTCCGCCGTGTCCGCCCGGCCCGCGCCGGCCCTTGCCTCGGTTGAACCGGCCTAGGCCGTGTCCGTGTTCGGGGTGTCCGTGACCGTGCTCGGGGAAAGTGTTGTCGTGTTCGTTGATGCCTTTCATAGCAGCATCGTCCTTTCAATTATGTGGTTCACCGAGGACGTATCGGCGATACTTAACGATATATCGGTAAGTATCGCATCGTCAAGACCCTCGAATCGGGATGTGAGAGAGCGGCGGAGGCAAGCCCGCGGGATGTGAGAGAGGGCCGGCGGGAAGCCCGCGGGATGTGAGAGAGCGGCGGCGGGAAGCCCGCGGGATGTGAGAGAGGGCCGGCGGGAAGCCCGCGGGATGTGAGAGAGCGGCGGCGGGAAGCCCGCGGGATGTGAGAGAGCGGCGGGGGGAAGCCCGCGGGATGTGAGAGAGGGCCTGCGGGAAGCCCGCGGGATGTGAGAGAGCGACAGTTAAAGCACGACGGCGGGTGCGGACTTCCTTGGGGAAGCCGGCACCCGCCGTCGTGGTTGGGCAGTCGTGGTTGGTCGGCGTGGTTGGTCTAAAGTGACGTAACTACTTCCACCAGGTATCGAAGATGGTGACCGGAACGGTGCGCTTGTGGCGTGTGCGGAGGTACTTCTGCTCGATGAGCTCCGCGGCGCCTTCGGCAACGTCGCGGCCTTCGAGGTAGTCGTCGATCTGGTCGTAGGTGATGCCCAGCTCGTCCTCATCGGTGCGGCCCGGCTTGTCGTCCAGGAGATCGGCCGTGGGCACCTTCTGCCAGAGGCGGGCGGGGGCTCCAAGTTCCGCCAGGATTGCGCGGTTCTGGCGCTTGTTGAGGCCGAACAGCGGAAGGATGTCCGCGCCGCCATCGCCGAACTTCGTGAAGAAGCCGGTGACGGACTCGGCGCCATGATCGGTGCCGACCACCAAGTAATTGTGTTCGCCCGCCAGGGCGTACTGTGCGATCATGCGTGCGCGGGCTTTGGTGTTGCCCTTGTGGAAGTCGGAAATTTCCGCGCCGGTGGTCTTCTCGAACTCTTCCTCGAAACCGTCGACGGCCTGGGAGATGTTGAAGGTCCACTCGGTTTTGGCTTTGATGAAGTCCAAGGCGGCCTGGGCGTCGTCTTCGTCGTGCTGGATGCCGTAGGGGAGTCGGACGGCCACGAAGTTCGCCTCAACGCCGTCCGCTTCAAGCTCCTCAACCGCCAGTTGGGCCAGTCGCCCCGCCAGAGTGGAATCGAGCCCGCCGGAGATGCCCAGGACGAAGCCTTTAGTCCCCGTCGCCTTGACGTAGTCCTTCAGGAAGGCGACCCGCTTGCGGATCTCCTCCGCAGGATCGATCCGGGGCTGGACGCCCATTTCTTCAATGATCTTGGCCTGGAGTTCGCGCATGGTCCAACACTAGTCAGCATGGTTATGGACGCTCAACCATATTGCGCCGTGATTCCGGGGAACGGCTAGTTTGAGCGGGCCGGTCCCGTGGAGCCGCGGACAGTGAGGTGCGTGGGCATGACGGATCGGCTGCGGTTTCCGCCGCCAGCGAGTGGATTCAGCTGGGCGAGCAACATGGACACTGCCACGCGTCCTGCCTGCTCAATGGGCGAACTCATGGTGGTGAGGGGCGGATTGCAGAAGTCGGCCCCAAAGATGTCGTCGCAGCCCACGATGCTCATGTCCTCAGGCACCCGGAGACCACGTTCGCGAAGCCGCTGCAGCATGCCGATAGCGATGAGGTCATTGAAGACGATGCACGCAGTGACCCCGCTGTGAACGGCGGCGTCTGCAGCAGCTGCCCCGGACTGGGTCTTCGGGGCAAAGGGCCCGATGCGGCGGACCTCGACTCCGCGTTCCTCGGCGGCTTCTGACAGGGCAGTCCAGCGACGGGCGCTGGACTGCGAAACGCCAGGGCCGGAAACATAGGCAACAGACGTGTGGCCCAATGAAATCAGGTGGTCCAATGCCTGCGGCATGGCTGAGGGGGTGTCAATGATGACCGCGGGGACGCCGTCGACGTCGCGGTTAACGGTGACCATCGGCATCCGTGCAGCGGCAGCGGCAAGTGCTTCGTCGTTGAGGCGCGACGCTGCGACAATTACGCCGTCGGCGCTTTTGCGCAACTGCTCCAGCGTGCTGGCCTCCACCTCGTCCGATTCCTCCGTATCAACAAGCAACTGCGTGTAGCCGGCCGCCTTCAACTGAAGCTGCGTTCCCCTGATGAGGTCGAAGTAGAAGGGGTTGGTGATATCCGGAACCAGAACGCCCACGGCACCTGTACGGCCGGAGCTCAGCGCTTTCGCTTGGGAGTTAGGGGTGTAATTCAGCTCGACGGCGGCAGCTTGGATCCGCTCGCGGGTGCGGATATTGACGCGCTCTGGATTGGCAAGGGCCCTCGAAACGGTGGATGCTGCGACGCCACATAGCGCAGCAATGTCATGGATGGTGGCAGGCCGGCCTGTTGCCATGGGTTGCGTCGCCATGGGCGTTCCTCTCTGAACGACAGAATCATCCGGCTGTGACTACTGCCACACCGTTCAACAAGAATGCCACAGTATGGCAGTTAATGGCAATCGGTTGTCAAATGCGTGCCAAGATGGCTAAACTCGAGGCATAAGACCCGCCTGTGAACTGCGTCACCGCACCACCGTGTGCCGCTGCAGGACTATCTAGGAGACTTTCGTGACTCAACCCAGTGCCGTGTGGAGCCTGTCCGGTTTCGGCGACGAAGTAGACCCCGATCCCACCGTGCAAGCAGCAGTGCTGTTGGCCCTCGGCGCGAGCCACATTGAAGTCCGCAGCGCATGGGGAACCAACGTCTCGGAGCTTGAGTGGGACGCTGTCCAGCGGCTAAAGGCGATCCTGGATGAAAATGGCCTCAAGGTTTCAGCTGTTGCCAGTCCCATTGGCAAGGTGGACGTCAGCCTCCCGGTGGAGCACGAGGTGACCCGGCTTCGCCAGATCATCTCCGTTGCCAAAACCCTGGAGACCACATACGTCCGCATCTTCTCCTTCTACCGCGGAGAAGGCCAAAGCCAGGAGGCCATTCGTGACGCAGTCATGGAGCGCATGTCTGCGCTTGCCGCAGAAGCTGCAGCGCACGGCATCGTCCTGCTCCATGAAAATGAAAAGGGCATCTATGGGGATACTCCCGATCGCGTCCTGGACATCATGGAGACGGTGGACTCTCCCGCACTTCGGGTCGCATGGGACAACGCCAACTTCGTCCAAGTAGGCGTCAAGCCCTACACCGAGGGATATGCCATCCTGCGTCCCTACCTCGAATACCTGCAGGTTAAAGATGCGATCGCCACAACGGGTGAAGTAGTTCCCGCCGGCGAAGGTGACGGTGAACTGGATGCCACCATCAGCGCTCTCGCTGCCGATGGCTATACCGGCTTCGCCTCACTGGAGCCACACCTGGCCAGTGCCCACGAGCTCGGCGGGTACTCGGGGCCGGTTGCCTTCGGAATCGCGGCTCGCGCTTTTGCAGGCCTCGCTGCCAAGAATGGCGTTTCCCTGGCCTGACGGCCGGCGTTCAACAACCCAGCATTAACCTTCAAAGGAGCAGGTATGCCTACAGCGGCAGTTATTGGTTGCGGCGACATCTCGACTATCCACTTCTCGGCACTGGCAACCATGGACAACGCCGAATTGGTAGCGGTCTGCGATACCGATCCGGAAAGAGTGGATGCGGCGTCAGCCGCCCACGGCGCACCGGGGTACGCGGATTACCTGGACATGCTCCAAGAGGTTCGCCCCGACGTCGTGCATATCTGCACGCCCCACCATCTTCATGCTTCAGTTGCCGCCGACTGCCTGGAGCGCGGCGTGAACGTCATTGTGGAGAAGCCGCTGGCCCATACGCTGGCCGAAGGGCGGCGGCTGATCGAAGTTGCGGAGCGAAGCGCGGCGAAAATCGCCGTCTGCTTCCAGAACCGGTACAACGCGACATCGCAAGCTATGCATGAACTGCTCGACGGCGGCACGTTGGGCCAGGTGATTGGCGCTTCGGCCGCCGTCATGTGGCACCGCGACGGCAGCTACTACCGCAGCCGCCCATGGCGTGGCACGTGGGCCGAGGGTGGGGGTGGCCTCATGATGAACCAGGCCATCCACACGGTAGACCTACTGCAGTGGCTGGTGGGTGATGTCGCCAAAGTGGAGGGCCATGCGTCCACCCGTTCACTGGGTGGCGTGATCGAGGTGGAAGACACCGCGGAGTTCGTTGCCGAGCACGTGAACGGAGCGCGGAGTGTCTTCTACGCAACACTGGCCAACGCAGTGAATGCGCCGGTCGCCTTGGACATCGTGACAGAGAAGGCAACACTCAGCCTGCGGGGCGACCTCACTGTGACCTATGCCGACGGCACGGTGGACGTCGTCCCCGAGAGGGTGGCGGAAACGGGGGGAAGATCCTATTGGGGGGTTTCCCACGAGCTGCTGATTGCAGATTTCTACAACAAACTGCACGACGCTGGGCCGTTCTGGATCAGCCCGGCTGAGGCCGGCAAATCCCTGGGCATCATCAAGGATATTTACGCGCAAAGTTACCCGGATATGGCTGACCAAGTGGGTTAAGCCGTTCGTGCGAGCGGTCTTTGGGAATCCACTTGGCAACAATTAAAGAAACTTTTGACAATCGGTTGCCAAGACTACGCAAAGTCCGTACTGTAAATCTCACACCCAATAAAAGTGTGGCGCAGGCCACACGCTCAAGCTCTGACTCGCATCAGGCTATGACTCAGTAGGAGCCAACAATGAAGTTAGGTCCCAAGGCGGCAGCAGCCGCCATCGTACTTAGCGCCTCCCTGGCGCTCACCGCATGTGGCGGCGGGAATGCCGGCGCCGGAGCGGGTTCCACTGCAGGCGCCAAGACGGTCACCGCATTGACGCTGGGCACGCTCCGTGACCTCACGTCCTGGGACCCTGCACAGGCTCACGTCGGCCACGCACTCCAGCCGTACCAGGCAGCCTACGACTCCCTGCTCCTCCGCGAACCGGACGGCAAGCTCAGCCCCATGCTGGCAACCGCCTGGAAGTACAACGACACCAACACCAAGCTCACTGTTGATCTCCGGACCGACGTCACGTTCAGCGACGGAGCCAAGTTCGACGCCATGGCCGCCAAAGCCAACCTTGACCACTTCAAGAAGGCCAACGGCCCTCAGATGGCCCAACTGGGGTCAGTTTCCGACGTCGCAGTGGTGGATGCCGACACCATCGACATTAACCTCAGCGCACCTGAGCCGGCCCTCGAATACTTCCTCAGCCAGGCCGCGGGTCTGATGGGAAGCCCCGCCGCACTGGGCACAGATGCCATCAAGACCGTCCCCGTGGGTTCGGGACCGTACGTGATGGACAAAGCTGCTTCCGTTAAGGATTCCCAGACAGTCTTCACCGCACGCGAGGGTTACTGGAACAAGGACCTACAGAAGTTCAAGAAGCTGACGCTCAAGATCCTCCTGGACCCCACCGCCCGCACCAACGCACTGGTTTCCGGCCAGATTGACGCCACGCTGCTGGACCCCAAGAACGGCAAGCAGGCCGAGGGCGCCAAGATGAAGCTCGAAACCAACCAGGTGGACTGGTCTGGATTGCTGCTCCTGGACCGTGACGGCACCAAGAACCCGGCCTTGGCCAACCTCAAGGTCCGCCAGGCCATCAACCACGCCTTTGACCGGAAGACCATCCTGGATCAGGTCATGCTGGGCCAGGGCACTCCCACCACGCAGCCGTTTGGCAAGGACAGCGGTGCCTGGTCTGAGGAGCTGGAGAACTATTACAGCTACGATCCCGAGAAAGCCAAGCAGCTCCTGAAGGAGTCCGGCTTCGAGGGCAAGGTCAGCATTGACGTTCCCACCCTTCCCGGTGCTGAAACCCTGATCTCGGTCATGAAGCAGCAACTCGCAGACGTTGGTATCACCCTGAACCCGGGTGCGGCAATCACCAACACGTTCACCTCCGATGTTGCCGCCCAGAAGTACCCGGCCCTCTTCTACAACCTCTTCCAGGGCCAGCCGACGGTGGCAATCGACCAGATCGTCTCCACCAAGGCCCTGTACAACCCGTTCAAGACCACCACCCCTGAGCTTGAGGCCAAGATCGCGGCCGTGCGCACCGGCGGTGCAGATGCCGGCAAGCTCGCCCAGGAAGTCAACAAATATGTGGTGGAACAGGCTTGGTTCGCCCCGCTGTTCCGCGTGAACCAGATGTACTACCACAACGACAAAGTGAACGTCACGCCGCAGGTTCAGCAGGCCGTTCCGTCCATCTACAATTACTCGCCCGCCAAGTAGGACCCCATGATCAAGTTCATTGCGAAAAGACTGGGCAGTGGTCTGGTGGTGTTGTTCGTCGTCTCGGTCCTCACCTTCACCCTGCTGTACACCTCCAGCGGAAGTATTGCCCAGAACATCCTGGGGGACCAGGCGACTCCTGAACAGGTTGCCTTGAAAGAACAGGAACTGGGACTCGACCAGCCACTGTTTGTCCGCTACTTCGCCTGGTTGGGCGATGCCCTGACCGGCAACCTTGGGGCTTCCTGGTTCACCTCGGAGCCGGTGGCCAGCTCCCTGGCCACCCGCATCCCGGTGACCATGACCATGGTTTTCACCGCAATGATCTTGATCGCCATCTGCGCAGCACTGATCGGCGTTGCCGCAGCCGTGAAGCGCGGCTGGGTGGACAGGGTGGTCCAGATTGGCGCGATCGTCGGGGACTCCATCCCCGGATATGTGATCGGCGTGTTCCTGGTAACCATCCTGGCCATCCAGCTCGGCTTCTTCCCCGCCACCAGCACCATCTCACCGGAGGTGGGACCGGAGGCCTGGGTCTATTCCATGACCCTTCCGGTGATCGCTTTGCTGATCAACGGTGTGACCGGCGGTGCCCAACAGATCCGGTCCGCCGTGATCAAGCAACTTGAGCGTGACTACGTCCGGACGCTGCGCAGCCGTGGCATCGGGGAGCGTGAAATTCTCTTCAAGCACGTTCTCCGCAGCGCCGCACCCGCAGGTTTGACCGTTTTGAGCCTGCAACTGATCGGCATGCTGGGCGGTGTGGTCATTATTGAGCAGATCTTCGCCCTCCCGGGAATGGGTCCGTTGGCCGTCGCTGCTACTACCCAAACCGATCTTCCCGTCGTCATGGGAGTGGTGATGTACACCGTGGTGGTGGTCATCGTCGTGAACCTCCTGGTGGACATCCTCAATGGTTGGCTCAACCCGAAAGTACGTGTCTCATGAGCGACTCCGTAGATTCAGCAGCAGTATCCGCAGACTCCATGGGCCTCGCAGCGAAGCCCGAGGCCGGCCAGAGCGGCACGGTGGTCCGTTCCACCGTTATGCGCCGCCTCCTGAAGAACCCCATGGGCATCGCCTCGCTGGTGATCCTGCTGACCATCGCGGCGCTGGCCATCCTGGCGCCGGTGATCGCGCCTTTCGAAGAGAACTTCGCCAACATCTCCAAGACCCTGGCTGCCCCGGATTCAGTCAATATCCTGGGAACCGACAGCGCGGGACGCGATACATGGAGCCGCCTGCTCTTCGGCGCCCAGCTGACCTTGTTGTCCGCGCTGCTGTGCGCAGGTGTGGCCATTGCCATCGGACTTCCGGCCGGACTGATCGCCGGCTACTACGGAGGCAAATTCGAAGCTGTCTCCAACTGGGTAGTCAGCATCCTCATGAGCCTGCCCGGCCTGATCGTCCTGCTCACCATCCGTGCAGCCTTCGGACCGTCGGTATGGATCTCCATGATCGCCTTCGGCATCCTGATCAGCCCTTCCTACTTCCGGCTCACCCGCACCGCAGTGCAGTCGGTCCGGAACGAGCTCTACGTCGATGCCGCACGTGTCTCCGGCCTGTCCGACCTCAGCATCATCGCCCGCCACATCTTCTCCGTGGTCCGCGCACCCATCATCATCCAAACCGCCGCAATCGCCGGTGTTGCCATCGCAATCCAGTCCGGGCTCGAATTCCTCGGCCTGGGCGATCCCACCAAGGCGACCTGGGGCGTCATGCTCTCAGAGGGCTTCAAGAACGTCTACCTCACCCCGATTTTGCTGCTGTGGCCCGCGCTGGCCATGGCGCTCACCATCGGCGGACTGGTTCTCCTCGGCAACGCCATCCGCGACGCCTTGGAAGACGGAGAAAAGATCAAGCACCGCAAGAAAGTCGCCATCGTGGAAAGCACGACGGCGGACCCCGCCAAGGCGCGGCAGTCACGGAAGTCAGTGGCCGCCGTCGACGCCGGAACCGAACACCACCTGGTCAAGGTGACCAACCTCGGCGTCGGCTATCCGCAGGCTGACGGTTCCATCAAAAAGGTAGTGGACGATGTCTCGTTCCACGTGGACCGCGGCGAAATCCTGGGCATCGTAGGTGAATCGGGTTCGGGCAAGTCCCAGACCGCGTTCTCCATCCTGGGCCTGCTGCCGGACAACGCACGGATTGTGGGCGGTTCCATCCAGTTCGACGGCAACTACACGGTGGCCCCGGGCGATGAGCGCGTTGGCCAGGAACGGTTGTCCAAGCTGCGCGGCAAGCGGATCTCCTACATCCCGCAGGAACCCATGAGCAACCTGGACCCGGCCTTCACCATCGGCTACCAGTTAGTCACACCCATGGTCCGTGTCCTGGGAATCTCCAAAGCAGAAGCCCGCCAGCGTGCGCTCAAGCTGCTCACCGACGTCGGCATTGCCAACCCTGAACGCACTTTCAACGCTTACCCGCACGAGGTCTCCGGCGGCATGGCCCAGCGTGTGCTCATCGCCGGTGCCATCAGTTGCGAACCGGACCTGGTCATCGCTGACGAACCCACCACCGCCCTGGACGTCACTGTGCAGGCCGACGTCCTGGACCTGCTGCGCGAGCTGCAGCAACGGCTGAACATCGGCGTGATCCTGGTGACCCACAACTTCGGCGTTGTCGCCGATCTGTGCGACCGCGTCGCTGTGATGCAGAACGGGCGGCTCGTGGAAGAAGGCACCGTCCGCGAGATTCTCCGCAACCCGAAAGAGCCCTACACTCAGACCCTGCTGGGGTCCATGCTCGAAGGAAAGACCCCCATGACCATGCTTGTGTCCAAGCCTGGATCAGCCATAGAGAAGGAGCCGGTGGCATGAGTATCCCTTTTGACTCATCGCAGGGGGCCCCGCTCCTGTCCGTGGAGAACCTGGTGGTGGAGTATCCCAGCAAGCGGTTCCGGGCCAAGCCTTTCCGGGCGCTGACGGACATCAACATCACCATCGGCCAAGGTGAAACCCTGGGCCTGGTGGGGGAGTCCGGTTCGGGGAAGACCACCCTGGGTAGGGCCGTTCTGGGCCTCGCACCCGTCACCGCCGGAAAGGTCATCTTCGAAGGCAACGACATCAGCAACGCTTCGCGCAAAGAACGCCGGACGCTGAGCCGTGACCTCCAAGTGGTGTTCCAGGACCCCTACACCTCGCTGAACCCGGCGCTGGAAATAGGCGACATCCTCGCCGAACCATTGGGCGTGCAGGGCATGGAGCCCGCTGCCGCCAAGAAGCGCGTCAAGGAACTGCTGGACCAAGTGGGCCTGCCAACCGACGCCATTCACCGGCTACCGCGCGAGTTCAGCGGCGGCCAGCGTCAGCGAGTCGCGATCGCCCGGGCACTCGCTCTGTCTCCGAAGCTGATTGTCTGCGATGAGCCCGTCAGTGCACTTGACCTCTCCACCCAGGCCCGCGTGCTGGACCTCTTCCTGCAAATCCAGAAGGACACCGGCGTTTCGTACTTGTTCGTGTCCCACGACCTCGACGTCGTCCGGCACATCAGCCACCGCGTGGCCGTCATGTACCACGGCGAAATCGTGGAGCAAGGCCCCGCCGAGGTGGTCACCCGCGATCCCGAACACCCCTACACGCAGCGGCTGCTACTCGCCTCACCCGTGCCCGACCCTGACCGGCAGGAACAACGCCGTGCAGACCGCCACCGCTTGCTCGCAAACCAACACAGCCAAATCGAACAGCAAGGTGCCGTGGCCTGAACAGCCCGGCATCCCATCACACGTCCAGGGTCCGGAAGGGCCCGGAATTCCCGGAGGAAAAAGTGGCCACAATAGGCGTCCAAGCCATGATGCTGAAGGACAGTTTTGCTGATGTGGGAGCATTCGAAACGCTCCGCAAGGTCAGTGCGATCGGTTACAACGCCGTCGAAATTTCCCAGATCCCCATGACCCCCGGGAATGTGGGCGAGCTGGACCGCTCCCGCACGGAGCTGGGCATGGACATCGCCGCACTTTCGGTGAATATCGAAGGCCGCAAAGGCATGCCCGTGGAATCGCTGGCGGACAACTTCGACAAGATCGTGGACGATGCCCAGCGGCTGGATACCTCGCTGCTGCGCATCGGCATGCTTCCGTTCGGGGCGATGAAGTCATTGGAATCGGTGGTTGAATTCGCCAAGCAAGCCAATGGTTATGCCGAACGGCTGCAGGAACAGGGCATCAGCCTGTACTACCACAACCACCACATTGAGTTCGCCAAGTTTGACGGCAAATACATGCTGGACATCATCGCTGAAAACTCCCCGGCCATGGGCATGGAGATTGACGTGCACTGGGTGCAGCGCGGTGGCTTGGACCCCGTACGGACGCTCGAAAAATACGCTGGCAAGACTGCCATGGTGCACCTCAAGGACTACAGGATCGGTCAGATGCCGGCTGCTGCTTTCGGACTTCTGGAGAAGGGCGACTTCCCGGGTTTCATGGCGGAATTCAAGAATGTGGTGCAGTTCGCCGAAGTGGGCGAGGGCAATCTGGACTTCCCGTCCATCATTCCTGCCGCCGTAGCCGCTGGTGCCCGGTACCTCCTGGTGGAGCAGGACGAACTGTATGGACGGACCGTCTGGGATGCACTCCAGACCTCATACGACAACCTGGTGGCCATGGGCCACGCCGACCTTTTCTAGATTTCTACACAGGAGACTGCATTCATGAGCAAGAAAGTACGCCTCGGCATCATCGGCCTGGGCCAGCAGGGCGGCGCCTACGCCAAGTTCATTACCGACGGCCTGGTTCCCAACATGGAGATCGGCGCTATCTGCGACGTCGATCCTGCCAAGAAAGAAGTTGCCGCATCCCAGTACCCGGATGTCCCGTTCTACGACGACTACATCTCGATGCTGGAAAGCGGCTCCGTGGACGCGATCGTCACGTGCGTACCCCACTTCCTGCACCCGGAGATGGGCATCGAAACACTCAAACGCAACATCCACGCGCTAGTGGAGAAGCCAGCCGGCGTCTACACCAAGCAGGTCAAGGAACTGAACGAGTTCGCCGCCTCCAAGCCGGAACTTTCCTTCGGCATCATGTTCAACCAGCGCAACAACCCGCTGTACAAGAAGCTCAAGGAAATCATCGATAACGGCGAGATCGGCAAGATCCGACGCTCCAACTGGATCATCACCAACTGGTGGCGCCCGCAGGGGTACTACAACTCCAGCGAGTGGCGTGCTACCTGGGGCGGCGAGGGCGGTGGCGTCCTGGTCAACCAGGCGCCGCACCAGCTGGACCTGTGGCAGTGGATCTGTGGCGTTCCCCAGTCGGTGTACTCCAAGGTGGCGTACGGCTTCCGCCGCGACATCGCCGTCGAGGATGAAGTGACGGCAGTGGTGGATTATGGCGACGGCGCCACGGGCGTCTTTGTGACGGCCACCCACGACATCGTGGGAACTGACAGGTTCGAGATCCTGGGCGACCAAGGCAAGATCGTGGTGGAGGACAGCAATGTGGCCACAGTCACCCGGTTGGTGAGGCCGGAGCGCGAAATCAGTGACTCGATGGACATGGACGGTGTCCGCAAGCTCTTCATGGGCCAATTGAACCGCGAGGAGTTGTACAGCAGCGAGGTCATCGAATTCGAGTCTGCGTGGGGCGGCCAGCACGCGGGCGTCCTGGAGAATTTTGCAGCCAACATCCTGGACGGCACGCCTCTGCTTGCTCCGGGCTCGGACGGTATTAATGGAGTCCGACTTGCCAACGCCATCCACCTCTCCAGCTGGACCGGCAAGGAAGTTTCGCTGGACTTTGATGAGGACGAATTCCTGCAGGAGCTCAACAAGCGCATTGCTGAAGAGGGTAAGTTCCCCGAGCGTTTCTAATCAGGACGGGCCGGTTGCCGTGATCAATGGATGGCAACCGGCCTGTTTTGTTGCCATGAGGTCTACGATGGAGCGGTGACTGACCTGACGAGCACCGGAGCAGCAACCGCCCCCACCAAACGTGGACGGGGGGAGAAGTCCTCTGCCACGATTTACGACATCGCGAAGCTGGCGGGCGTGAATCCCTCCACTGTGTCCCGTGCCCTGAGCAAGCCGGGCCGCGTGAGCGCCAAGACGCAGAAGATCATCGAGGACGCCGCGGCAGAGCTGAACTATCAGGTGAACCCGTTCGCCCGTGCCCTCCCCACCGGCCGCACCCAGACCATCGGGTTGATCGTCGCGGACATCACCAACCCCACGTTCTTTGACATCATCCGCGGTGCGGAAACCACAGGATCCGCCCGCGATTACACGCTGGTTCTGGCCGAGTCCGCGGAGTCGCCGGAAACCGAAGTAACCGCCGCCCGACGCCTGCTGAGCACCGTGGATGGCCTCATCCTGGCCAGCCCCCGGATGGACGATGACCAGATCCGTGCCTTGGCTTCTGACAAGCCCGTGGCCGTCATCAACCGTGAAATCACCGGCGTACCGTGCGTTGTCCCGGACGTCAATAAGGGCATCAGCGAAGCCGTGCGCAGCCTGGCCGCCAATGGCCACCAAAAGCTCGCGTATGTTGCGGGACCGGCCCAGTCGTGGATGACGGGCCGCCGCTGGGAGGGCGTCAAAGCCGCTGCGGAGTGGTCCAAGCTCAGCGCGGTGCGCCTTGAGTCGTCCAAACCAACGGTCGACGGCGGCCGGCAGGTAGCCCGCGACGTGTTGGAAAGCGGGGCGACGGCGGTGATTACCTACAACGACCTCCTGGCCATCGGCTTGATGCAGGAACTGCAGGCCGGGGGAATGCGTGTCCCGGACCAGATCAGCATCGTGGGCTTTGACGACATTTTCGGCGCCGATTTCACCACTCCCGCGTTGACCACGGTGCGCTCACCGTTGGGGGAGTGCGGCACCCGGGCCGTGACCATCCTCCTGGATATGTTGCAGGGTCATGAGGCCCCAAGCCAAGCCGTCCGGGTGGAAACGGAACTCGTGGTGCGAGGGTCCAGCGGACGACTCCTGGCCTGACCTCAGTATCCCGCCGCATCGCGAGGTGCAACAGAGTGGCAATATTTGGCAACCGGTTGACAAAATGCGGAACCGGAACGCAAGATTGAGCTATGTCACAGTCCATTGCCGCACACCCTGACAGGCTCCTGCCCGCAGATCCCGGGACGCGCAGCATCGCGCGGTCCTTGCTGGAGCGCGTCCAGGACCTGCCCATCATTTCTCCCCACGGCCACGTCGACGCCGCTGTCATCGAACAGAACACGCCGTTCCCCGACCCCGCGGCACTCCTGGTCAGTCCGGACCACTACGTCACCCGCCTGATTCACGCCAACGGCGTTCCGATGGATCAGTTGCTGACAGGCGCGGCGTCCGCGCCGGCGTCCCGGGAGATCTGGCGACAGTTCGTCGAAGCCTGGCCGCTGTTTGAAGGCACAGCCTCCGGGTATTGGCTGCGCACCCAGTTCAACGATGTGTTCAACCTCGGCGCAGATCTCAGTGAGATGCCGTCCGATGCCAGCTATGACGCGATCGCCGCGAAGCTGGTTGAGCCGGACTTCCGTCCGCGGCAGCTCTTCAAGGACTTCAACATCGAGGTCCTGGCCACCACGGACGATCCCCTGGACAACCTTGCCAGCCACAAGGCCCTCACCGATGACCCCAGCTTCAACGGCCGAGTGCTCCCCACCTTCCGCCCGGATGCTTACCTGAACGTGGCGCATCCCAGCTGGAGCGCCAACGTGGACAGGCTGATCGCAACCGCGGGCGACGGCGCAACCGGCTACGCCGGCTACATCGCGGCCCTGGAAAACCGCCGTCGCTATTTCGTGGAGCATGGCGCAGTATCTGCGGACCATGGCGTCCGCACCCCCGCCACCCTCAAACTGGATGCCACGGAAGCGGAAGCGCTCTTTGAACGTGCCCGTGCCGGCAAGGCCACTGCGCAGGATCGCGACGCTTTTGAGGCCCACATGATGTACCAGATGGCGCGCATGTCTGTGGCCGATGGACTGGTCATGACCATCCACCCGGGCTCCTACCGGAACCACCACGAGCCTACGTTCACTGAGTTTGGCGCCGACACCGGTCACGACATTCCGTTCGCCGTGAACTACACCGAGGCCATCCGTCCGTTGCTGCAGGACTTCGGCACTGCCAAGGATTTCCACCTGGTGCTCTTCACGCTTGATGAGACCGTTTTCTCCCGTGAACTAGCGCCGTTGGCAGGTTTCTACCCGTCCGTCTACATCGGCGCGCCTTGGTGGTTCCTCGATGCCCCGGATGCCATGTTGCGCTTCCGCTCGGCAGTTACCGAAACCGCGGGCTTCTCGCGGTCCTCCGGCTTCATCGATGACACCCGCGCGTTCTGCTCCATTCCCGCACGGCACGACGCCTCCCGCAGGATCGAAGCGTCCTTCCTTGCGCGTCTTGTAGCCGAGCACCGCGTCTCTGAAGACCGCGCGCATGAGCTGATTCTCGACGTCGTCGACTCCTCGCCGCGCAGGGTGTTCAAGCTATGACTACCGAACTTCCGCGGCTAAACCGCGACGTCGCGCCGGACCGCAGGGCTCCAGTGCGCATCGTGCACCTGGGCCTAGGAGCTTTCCACCGCTCCCATCAGGCCTGGTTTACGCAGCACGCCGGTGACGCGGGGGAGTGGGGCATTGCCTCCTTCACGGGCCGCCGCCCGGACGCCGCCGAGGTTCTCGCCGCCCAAGACGGACTGTTCACAGTAGTGGAGCGCTCGGATTCCGGCGATACGTTCGAGGTTGTAGGCAGCATTGTTGAAGCCGTGGATGGCGCCAATGTGGACCGCTTAGTGGAGCTGGTGGCAGCGCCCCAAACTGCTGTGGTCACGCTAACTATCACCGAAGCCGCGTACGGGTTTGCCGCGGACGATGTAACGCTGCTGCGTGCCGGCGAAAAGCCCACGACGCCGTTGGGTCGATTGGTCCTTGGCCTCGCCGCGCGTAGGGATTCCGACGCCGGATCCCTCGCCGTTGTTTCCTGCGACAACCTCTCGGATAACGGCAATGTGGCGCGCGGGGCCGTGGCGGACCTCGCCCGGGGAGTCGACGCCGGGCTCGCGGACTGGATTGACACCAGCGTCAGCTTCGTCAGCACATCAGTGGACAGGATCACGCCGCGCACCACCCCTGAAGACGTTGCCTTGGTCAGTGAACGGTGCCGCTACCGGGATGCAGCACCCGTCGTCGCCGAGCCCTTCCGCAACTGGGTACTCAGCGGTGACTTCCCCGCCGGGCGCCCCCGCTGGGAGGACGCCGGTGCGGTTTTCGTGGACCACATTGAGCCGTACGAAAACCGCAAACTGTGGCTCCTCAACGGCGCGCACTCCATCCTGGCCTACGCCGGTCAGCTGCGCGGGCACACCACGGTTGCCGAAGCGTTGGCTGACCCGGTGTGCTTGCAAGCGGTGGAGGAGTTCTGGGATGAAGCATCCCGCCACCTTGACGGCGACGGGTTGGGCATTCCCGAGTACAGGGCGGCGTTGTTGGATCGCTTTGGCAATTCGCGGATCGCCCACCATCTCGCCCAAATCGCAACGGATGCAAGCACCAAGCTACGTATGCGGGCAATCCCCGTGCTCCGGGCTGAGCGTGAGGCGGGCCGGAGTGGTGAGGCCGCTGCTCGGATGATAGCTGTGTGGGCATCTTTCGTGGGGGCGAATCCGGGGCTGCAAGATCCGCAGTCGGATGCCGTGGCGGAGGCCAACAACCTGGCCGGCGGTGAGCGCATCGCTTCTCTCTTGGCGTTGCTGGATGCTGAACTCGCCCTGGAGCCCGCCATCGTGAAACTCGTCGAAGACCTCAGCGCGGGCTTTGAACGCGCAGAGGTGCCTGCTCGCGCGACGGCGTCGGGTACTGCTGCCTAGGAACTTTGCACGACTTCTTGAACGGCCCAGGCTGTCGATCCTCTTCGATATTCTGGGCCGTTTTGCGTTAACGCCGTCCTCGTTCACGTTGTGAGGCCCGCTCTGCGCGCTTTGGCGTGATCTTAGGGCGCAGAGCGGGCCACACAACGCCCAACGATTGGTGGAACTTTCAAGGAAATGTTAGGCAACCGATTGCCAAGTGCTTGCCAAAGTGACTAGAATTACAACAGCTGCACAACCGATTCCCGATTCCGTGAGTTCCCAGCCACGGTCGAGTCGAGTCGGACCGCAATGACGCGAAGGGTAAAGGAGCCCGCATTGAAAAAGCTCAGCAAACTCAGCATCGCCGGTTACGGTGCGGGCGACGCGGCCAATAACCTGGCCTTCACCACCGCCACCATGTTCCTCCTGGTCTACTACACGGACGTCGCGGGAATCTCGGCGGCCGCCGCAGGCACCTTGCTCCTGGTGGTGAGGATCTTCGACGCCTTCGCGGATGTCTTCGCTGGACGCATGGTTGACCGCTCCTACAGCAAGCGCTTTGGGAAGTTCCGTCCGTTCATCATGTTCGGGTCCATTCCGCTGCTACTCCTCAGTGTGGCCACGTTCTCCGTGCCGCAACTGGGCGAGACGGGCACCCTGCTCTACGCCTACGTGAGTTACGCCGCCCTGGGGTTGGCGTATTCCCTGGTCAACATCCCCTACGGCTCACTGGCCGGGGCCATGACGCAGGACCCCGGGGACCGTGCCAAGTTGGGCTCCGCCCGCACGGTGGGTGCACTTTTGGCGGGTTCCGCCCTGGGTATCTTTGTTGCTCCACTGATCAAGCCGGGTGCTGACCTCCAGTCCACGTTCACCACTATCACGCTCGTCTTTGTGGTGATCGGGGCGGCGCTCTACCTCTTCACCATCCTCACCGCCAAGGAACGCGTTCACCGCACGGTCCCCAATGTTTCCTTCAAGCAGAGCATGGACACTCTGAAAACCAACCGGCCGCTGCTCATGCTGTGCCTTAGCTCCTTCCTCTTTCTCACCGGCTATATGGCCCTCTCCTCCGTTCAGCTCTACTACTTGCGCGACGTCCTGGGTCGCTTGGATCTTTACCCGGTCCTGGCCGTAGTCCAGCTGGTCATGACCCTGGCCCTGGCACCTTTAATGCCGAGGCTGGTTCGTAAGCTGGGCAAAAAGAACGTGTACATCGCTGCCGGAGCGCTCTCCATGGTGGGCGGAAGCATAGTTTTCTTCTCACCGTCATCCATGGTCTGGGTGGGGTTCTCCGGGCTGGTCATCAGCCTGATGGGTGTCATGGCCGTGAATATCGTGGTGTGGGCCTTGGAGGCAGACACCGTGGAATATGGCGAGTGGAAGACCGGCGTCCGGACCGAGGGAATCACCTACGCACTCTTCTCCTTCACGCGTAAGACCGGCCAGGCTGTAGGCGGCGCACTCGCTGCCTATTGCCTCGCGGCCGGGGGATACAAATCGGGGGTTACGCAGAGTGCCGAAGCGCTGCAGGGAATTCAGTTCGCCGCCGGGCACTGCCGGCCATCATGACCATCCTGGCGATCGTGGTGATGAGCAAATACAAACTCACAGACGCACTTCACGCACAAATTGTTGGGGAGATCCGCGCCCGCCTTTCTGCGGGAGTCGCGCAGGACGACGCCGGGAAAGCTCAGGAAGAAGTTGCTGCCAGCCATGCAGTAAACGGCAAGGCGCCGGGCGCGTAGAAGTATTCAAAAATAAGTCCGGCAACCGGTTGCCACTTCATGCAATCCAACCTAAAATCATACTTAAACCCACCCAGCCACATCCCGAAAGGAAAAGCTGTGAAAATCATTGCCGCTGAAGTCTTTGTGACCAGCCCGTCCCGCAACTTCGTCACCTTGCGCATCACCACGGAGGACGGTGTGACGGGTATCGGTGACGCGACCCTCAACGGCCGTGAACTTGCCGTCGCCGCGTACCTCAAGGAGCACGTGGCGCAGTTGCTGATCGGCAAGGATCCGCACCGGATCGAGGACACGTGGCAGTTCCTTTACCGCAGCTCCTACTGGCGGCGCGGTCCCGTCACCATGGCGGCTATTGCCGCCGTCGATATGGCGTTGTGGGACATCAAGGGCAAGGTTGCCGGGATGCCGGTGTACCAGCTGCTGGGCGGGGCTTCCCGTAACGGGCTGCGGGCTTATGGGCACGCGTCCGGTGCTGACATTCCGTCGCTGTTCGACTCAGTGCGGGAGCACCTGGAACTGGGCTACAAGTCCATCCGCATCCAGACCGCCGTCCCCGGTATCAAGGCCGTCTATGGTGTCGCCGCGCAGGCCCAGGCCTCGGGTGAACGGTATGACTACGAGCCTGCCGGCCGCGGCAACTTCCCGTTGGAAGAAGACTGGGACACCCGAGCCTACCTGCGCCACCTGCCCACCGTTTTCGAGGCCGTGCGCAACGAGTTCGGCCCGGAGATCCCGCTGCTGCATGACGGCCACCACCGCATGACGCCTATTCAGGCCGCCAAGCTCGGCAAGGCCCTGGAACCTTACGACCTCTTCTGGCTGGAGGACTGCACTCCAGCCGAGAACCAGGAAGGGCTGCGCCTGGTCCGCCAGCACACCACCACCCCGCTGGCCATCGGTGAAATCTTCAACACCGTGTATGACTTCCAGACCCTTATCAAGGAACAGCTGATCGACTACGTCCGTGCAGCCTCCACCCACTTCGGCGGCATCTCACCGCTGAAGAAGGTCATGGACTTCGCGGCCCAGTATCAGATCAAGTCCGGTTTCCACGGCCCCACGGACATCTCTCCGGTGGGCTTCGCTGCACAGCTTCACGTCGGCCTGGCAATCCACAACTACGGCATCCAGGAATACATGCAGCACTCGGACAAGACCAACGAGGTCTTCCAGCAGTCCATGACGTTCAAGGACGGCTACCTGCACCCCGGCGATGAGCCCGGAATCGGCGTCGAATTCAACGAAGAAGCCGCTGCCGCCTTCCCCTACCAGCAGGCTTACCTGCCGTACAACCGCCTCGTGGACGGCACTGTCCATGACTGGTAAATCGGCCATGACTGGTAAATCGCAATCGCAGCATCACATCGTGGTGATGGGCGTGGCCGGCTGCGGCAAAAGCACCATTGGTGCCGCCCTCGCCGAGCGTCTCGGCGCGGAATTTCTCGACGGCGATTCGCTGCACCCCCAGGCGAACATCGACAAGATGGCCTCGGGTACTCCGCTGAACGACGACGACCGCGCACCTTGGCTGGCCGAAATCGGCAGGCGTTTCCCGGCGTCGAACTCTGCTCTTGTTATCGCGTGCAGCGCGCTGAAGCGCTCGTACCGGGACATCATCCGGAGCGCCGATCCGTCCGTGGTGTTCGTGCACCTGCACGGCACCCGCGAGCTGTTGAACGCGCGCATGACTGCCCGGCCCGGACACTTCATGCCCCCCTCGCTGCTGGAGTCGCAGCTGACCACGTTGGAGCCGTTGCAGGACGACGAAGCCGGCATCGTGGTGGATATTGCCACATCAGTGGAGGACATTGTGGATGACGTAAATTCAGCCCTCAACGGGCTGGCCGTGCCGGCTGGGCCGTTCCTGGTGGACCTTAAAGCAGCGCCCTTCAATCTGGATGACGCAGCTGTGGAATGGGTGGAGAGCACCATCGGGTCCATGACGCTGGAAGAGAAGATCGGCCAGCTGTTCATCAACCACAACAACGACTACTCCCCGGAGTACCTCGATGGGGTGCTGGAGAACTTCCACGTGGGCGGTATGCGCTACCGGCCGGGTCCCTCTTCTGCCGTGCAGGAACATATCCGCTATGCGCAGTCCAAGACCCGGATTCCGCTGCTGATTGCGTCCAACCCTGAGATGGGCGGTGCGGGCAGTTGCGATGACGGCACGTTCGTTTCCACGCACCTGCAGGCAGGCTCGCACCCTGACAAGAACATCGCCCGGCAGATGGGTCAGGTTGCCGGCATCGAAACTGCTGCGCTGGGCTGCAACTGGGCCTTCGCTCCGATCGTGGACATCCACTACAACTGGCGGAACACGGTCATTTCCACGCGGGCCTTCGGCAACACCCCGGACATTGTGGTGGAACGGGCCAAGGAGTACTTCGACGGCATCAGTGAATCAGCCACGGTCTGCGCCATGAAGCACTTCCCCGGTGACGGTATTGATGAGCGCGACCAGCACGTGGTCACCTCCTACAACACCCTTGGCTATGAGGAGTGGAACCGCACCTACGGGCACGTGTACCGCGAGATGATTGGTCATGGCGTGCAGTCCATTATGGTGGGCCATATTGGCGCTCCAGAGGTGTCCCGGCATTTTCGTCCCGGCTTGTCGGATGCTGAAATCCTGCCGGCAACGCTTGCTCCGGAACTGTTGCAGGATCTGTTGCGCGGCGAACTCCGCTTCAACGGGCTGGTCCTGACGGACGCGTCCCTGATGGTTGGCCTGACCCAGGCGATGAAGCGCAAGGACCTTGTGCCTGCCACCATCGCGGCCGGTTGCGACATGTTCCTGTTTTTCCGAAACCCTGACGAGGACTTCGGCTACATGCTGGACGGCTACAAGTCCGGCGTGATCACCGAGGGGCGTTTGCAGGATGCCCTGCGGCGGATCCTTGGCCTGAAGGCAAGCCTCGGTCTCCATATGCGCCAGGAATTGGTGCCCCCGGTTGAGGCACTCGCGGTGATCGGCAGTGAAGCTCACCGTGCTATCGCCGCCGAGGTGGCTGAAAAAACCGTCACTTTGGTAAAGGACACGGCGCACAACCTGCCGATCACCCCTCGGACGCATCCGCGGATCCGCCTCTACGGCATCTCGGGTGGCGCCGACTTCACCCGAGCCGATCCCTTGGCATATCTGGACACAGTCCGGGAAGAACTGGAAGCTGCGGGGTTCGAGGTCAGTGTGTTCAGAACGGCTGAGCAACGCGAAGCAGCAGGGGAGTCAGGCATGAACTTCATGCGGGTCCTGTCGGAAGAAGCTACCGGGGACTACTCGGAACGGTACGATGCCGCGCTCGTCGTCGCCAACGTCAAGGGCTTCGCACAGGAGGCTGCCATCCGCATTAAATGGTCCTCACCGATGGCAGCCGAGATTCCCTGGTACGCCAGGGAAGTTCCCACAATTTTTGTCTCGCTCAACCAGCCGAACCACTTGATTGATGTGCCGATGGTCAAGACCGCCATCCACGCACATGCAGCAACGCGCGAGGCCATCCGCGCCACCATCGAGAAGATCCAGGGCAAGTCCGAATTCCAAGGGACGTTCAACCAGAACGTCTTCTGCGATTCGTTCGACACCCGTCTCTGATTCCCTGTTCCCAGCAGGGAAGAGTTCCTCCCCGCCATCATGGAGGAGCGTTCGAAGCCCGGCACTGCCCACAAAGCAGTGCCGGGCTTTCCTTCTGCCTACCGCGGACGAGCCTGCCAATTGTGAACGCTAACAACGTTTCAAGTCAAGAGCTTTGACGGCGCCTCGAGGCTGCAATCATTTCGTGATCCACGGCACTTGACCGACGGTATTGTTAGCGTTCACAATGGCATTCGCACCACCTTTCGTGGCATGTGGCACCCAGCTGGCCGCAGATCACAAATCGCTTCACCGCCGGACGCGCAGATGCTCCGGCCGCATCAGAGTTCGCGGCAATGCTGCCGCGGAAGGAGAGCATCGTGAGATTGAAGAAACTCCTGGGCGCCGTAGCGGTTGTCCTGACCTTGACTGTCGGAGCCACAGGCTGCGGTAGTCGCGGAGGCACTGCCGAGTCCACCAGCAGTGCAAATCCCAGCGATTCACTGGTAGGCATTTCAATGCCGACCCAGACGTCCGAGCGTTGGATCGCAGATGGCGCCAACGTTGAGAAGTCCCTGAAGGACCTTGGCTACAAGACGGACCTCCAGTTCGCCAACGATGACATTCCCACGCAGGTTTCCCAGATTGAGAACATGCTGACGAAGGGTGCCAAGGCGCTCATCATCGCAGCCATCGATGGCACCACGCTGACAGACGTCCTGGCCAAGGCCAAGGAACAGAACGTCAAGGTCATCGCCTACGACCGCCTCATCAACGGCACGCCGAACGTCGACTACTACACCACGTTCGACAACTACACCGTGGGTGTCCAGCAGGCCACTTCCTTGCTGACCGGCCTGGGCCTGGTGGACGCGAGCGGCAACAAGGTTGAGGGCAAGGGCCCGTTCAACGTTGAACTGTTCGCGGGCAGCCCGGACGACAACAACGCCAACTTCTTCTGGACCGGCGCCATGGACACCCTCAAGCCATACCTGGATGCAGGCACCCTGAAGGTTCCCAGCGGCCAGACCAAGTTCGAGCAGGCAGCCATCCTGCGCTGGCAGGCACCCGTAGCCCAGAAGCGCATGGAAGACATCCTGACCTCGGCCTACAGTTCCGGAACCAAGCTGGATGGCGTGCTGTCCCCGTACGACGGCCTGTCCATCGGCATCATTTCGGCACTGAGCAGCACCGGCGGTTACTCCACCGGCAACCTGCCCGTTGTCACCGGCCAGGATGCAGAGAAGGGCTCCGTGAAGTCCATCGTCGCCGGCGAGCAGTACTCCACGATCTTCAAGGACACCCGCCAGCTCGGCTCGCAGGCCGTGAAGATGGTTGACGCTGTCCTCAAGGGAACCGAACCGGAAACCAACGACACCAAGACCTACAACAACAAGGTCAAGGTTGTTCCGGCCTTCCTCCTGAAGTCCGTCATCATCACCAAGGACAACTACAAGAAGGAACTGATCGACTCCGGCTACTACACGGAAGCCGACGTCAAGTAATCACGTCCCCGGTCTGTGGCCCCGAACCCCTGTGTTGCAGTGCGCAGTGCGACGGGGCCACAGCCTCCTCCAGAGCCTCCGAGTCCTCGGCCTGGCCCAGTTTCAACCAGTCAGCGGGAATTGACGATGAACGTACCCATTCTTCAAATGCGAGGAATCACCAAGACCTTCCCCGGGGTAAAAGCCCTGCAGGACGTCACCCTGGACGTTAACCGGGGTGAGGTTCACGCCATCTGTGGCGAGAACGGAGCAGGGAAGTCCACCCTCATGAAGGTGTTGTCCGGCGTCTACGCGCACAACACTTTCGACGGCGACATCCTCTTCGAAAATGAGCCCTGTGAGTTTTCGAGCATCACGGACAGCGAGAAGCGCGGCATCGTGATCATCCACCAGGAGCTGGCCCTCAGCCCGTACCTGTCCATCGCCGAGAACATCTACCTCGGCAACGAGCTTGCCAATAAGGGCTGGGTGGACTGGCGGAAGACCAACCTGGAAGCCGCCAAGCTGCTGGCACGCGTAGGCCTCAGCGAAAACCCGATCACCCCCATTCAGCACATCAGTGTTGGCAAGCAGCAGCTGGTGGAGATCGCCAAGGCGCTGTCCAAAGAGGTGAAGCTCCTCATCCTGGATGAGCCCACGGCGGCGCTGAACGATGAAGACTCGGACCACTTGCTGGACCTCATCCTGCACCTCAAGGGCCAGGGCGTGACCAGCATCATCATCAGCCACAAACTCAACGAGATCCGCAAAGTGGCCGACGCCGTCACCATCATCCGTGATGGGAAATCCATTGAGACCCTGCGCCTGGACCAAGGCCAGATCACCCAGGAACGCATCATCCGGGGCATGGTTGGACGCGACCTCGAAAGCCTCTATCCGGACCGGACCCCCAACATCGGCGAGGAAGTCCTCCGCATCGAAGACTGGACCGTCCAGCACCCGCAGGACCATTCCCGCATGGTGGTGAACAACGCCAGCCTCAATGTCCGCAAGGGCGAAGTAGTAGGCCTTGCAGGGCTCATGGGTGCCGGCAGGACCGAGCTGGCCATGAGCGTATTCGGCCGGACCTACGGGCGGGCGGTATCGGGCAAGGTCTACAAGTATGGCCAGGAAATCGACACGTCCACGGTCTCCGACGCAATTGACCACGGGATTGCGTACGCCACCGAAGACCGCAAGCACTACGGCCTGAACCTTATTGAAGACATCAAGCGGAACATCTCCATGGCAGCACTGAACAAGCTGGCCAAACGAGGCTGGGTGGACGGCAACAAGGAGACCACCGTTGCCAACCACTACCGGAAGAGCATGAACATCAAAGCTCCTTCCGTCGCTGCCATCACCGGCAAGCTCTCGGGTGGAAACCAGCAAAAGGTGGTGCTGAGCAAATGGATGTTTTCGGACCCTGACGTCCTGATCCTGGACGAACCAACCCGCGGCATCGACGTCGGCGCCAAGTTTGAGATTTACACGATCATTGCGGAGCTCGCAGCGGCGGGGAAAGCCGTCATTGTGATCTCCTCTGAGCTTCCGGAGCTCCTGGGCATCTGCGACAGGATCTACACGCTGTCCGCGGGCCACATCACCCGCGAAGTCCCCATCGCCGAAGCCACCCAGGAAACCCTCATGCACTTCATGACTCAAGAGAAGGAATAGCGAACATGTCCGCCCTACGAGAATCCCTTGGCTTCCTCACAAGCCGCCTTCGCCAAGTTGGCATCTTCGTCGCCCTGATCCTGATCGTCATCCTTTTCCAGGTACTGACCGACGGCATCCTGCTCCAGCCGCAGAACGTCACCAACCTGGTGGTCCAGAACAGCTACATCCTGATCCTCGCCATCGGCATGGTGATGGTCATCATCGCCGGGCACATCGACCTCTCCGTTGGCTCCATTGCAGGCTTCATCGGCGCTGTAGCAGGCGTGATGATCGTCCATTGGGGCTGGGCATGGTGGCTCGCCATCCCGGCCTGCCTCCTAGTAGGTGCGCTGGTTGGTGCGTGGCAAGGTTACTGGATTGCCTATGTGGGCATCCCCGCGTTTATCGTCACCCTCGCGGGAATGCTGATCTTCCGTGGCCTGACTCTCATTACCCTCAAGAACCAGCAGATCACCCCGTTCCCTAACGAATTGCGCGCCCTCGGTGGCGGCTTCCTGCCGGACATTTCCGGCGGCACATCCGTCCTGGAGTGGTTGACGGTCATCCTCGGTGTCGGCGGTACAGCTGCCATTTTGTTCCAGGCCATCAAGGAACGCCGGGTGCGCCGCAAGTTCAATCTGGAGAATGAACCGATGGCTTGGTTTGCCGTCAAGAACGGGTTCATCGCAGTGCTGATGCTCATCATCACCTTCCTGCTGGCCAGCTACCGTGGCACCCCGATTGTCCTGATCGTCCTGGCTGTCCTGGTGATCGTGTATTCGGCACTGATGAACAACAGCATCTTCGGCCGGCACACATACGCGATCGGCGGCAACCTCCACGCAGCCGAGCTCTCGGGCATCAAGACCAAAAAGGTCACCTTCCGTCTCTTCGTCAACATGGGTGTCCTCGCGGCCCTGGCTGGCCTGGTCTTCACGGCCCGCCTGAACTCGGCACAACCCGCAGGCGGCACCGGCTTCGAACTCGATTCCATTGCTGCTGCCTTCATCGGCGGCGCTGCAGTTCAAGGCGGCATCGGAACGGTAGCCGGCGCGATGATCGGCGGCCTGATCATGGGCGTCCTTAACAACGGAATGTCCATCCTTGGCTTGGGAACGGATTACCAGCAGCTCATCAAGGGCCTGGTGTTGCTGCTCGCCGTCGGCTTCGACATCTTCAACAAGAACCGCACCGGTTCCGGCGGAGGCTCCTCCATGGGCCGTCGCTTCAAGTGGAAGACCACGCCTCCGGCAACCGAAACGACCACCCCCGCCAAGTCTGAGCCCGTCGTCGTCGACGCGAAATAGTCGCTGATGTCCAGAGGGGGAGTGTCCCGGCCCCGGGCAACGCCCGGGGCCGGGACGGGCACAGCTGCGAGGCCTGACGAAAAGGCCAGGCCTGACGAAAAGGCGAGGCCTCCCGTCATGGGTGACGTGGCAAAAATGGCAGGAGTCTCGCACCAAACCGTTTCCCGCGTACTGAACAATCATCCGAACGTCAGCGGCCAGACCAAGGAACGCGTGGAATCAGCCATTGCGCAGCTTGGGTACCGCCGCAACACCGCCGCCCGCAGCCTGGTCACCCGGCGGTCCCGGACCATCGGCGTGCTTGCCTGTGAGACAGGTCAGTTCGGACCCGCGAACACCCTCCTGGGAGTAGAACAAGCGGGGCGTGAAGCAGGCTACTTCGTTAGCATCGCGAATCTCCGGGAAGTGACCGACGGCAGCGTCAACGATGCGATCGCGCACTTCCGGAACCAGTCCGTGGACGGGATCGTCATCCTGGTTCCGCACCCCGATGTCCTCGCGGTCCTGCGCGATGTTTCCTTTCCCGTGCCGATCGTGGCTGTCGGGGCGGGCACGGGCAACCAGTTGACGGGCGCATCACTGAACCAGCGGCTCGGAGCGCGCCTTGCTGTTGACCACCTGATCGGTTTGGGGCATCGGCGTATCGCCCACATCTCCGGCCCGCCGCACTGGATCGACGCCGCCGAGCGCATCAAGGGATGGCAGGAATCGCTGGCACATGCTGGTTTGGGCGCGGACATCCTGCTCCAAGGCGGCTGGGACGCGGCATCGGGATACCGCGCAGGGCTGGACCTCATCAAACAACACACCGTTACGGCCGTGTTCGTCGCGAACGACCAAATGGCAGTGGGTGTACTCCGGGCCGTCCAGGAAGCCGGCCTGCACGTGCCGGGCGACATCAGCGTGGTGGGCTATGACGACCAACCCGAAGCCGAATTCTTCATGCCACCCCTGACCACCATCAAGCAGGACTTCGAGGAACTCGGCCGCCGTTGCATGGAAGCGGTGCTGCAGCAACTGGATGGCGACGGCGGAATCGGCGATCAGATCGTCAATCCCCGCCTGGTGATCCGCGCCACCACGGCGGCCCCACTAAACTAGGAGCCATGACTTCCACGCCTGATACTGCTGCTGCCCGCGCCCGCCTCCTTGAACTCATCAAAGAACTCGCGGTGGTCCGCGGCAAGGTAATCCTCTCCAGCGGTAAGGAAGCGGACTACTACATCGACCTCCGCCGCGTCACCTTGCACCACGAGGCCTCCAAGCTGGTGGGTCAGGTCATGTTGGCAATGATCGACGACGCCGGCGTGTCAGTTGAGTGCGCCGGCGGGCTCACCATGGGTGCCGACCCTGTAGGTACCGCTGTGATGCACGCCGCTGCCGACGCCGGCCGTGCCGTGGACGCCTTCGTTGTCCGCAAGGCCCAGAAGTCCTACGGCATGGGCCGCCAGGTGGAAGGCCCCTCGGTTGAAGGCCGCAACGTAGTGGTGCTCGAGGATACGTCCACCACCGGCGGGTCCGCACTGACCGCCGTCGAAGGTGTCCGTAAAGCGGGTGGCAACGTTGTGGCAGTGGCCGTGATCGTGGACCGCAACACCGGCGCCAAAGAGAAGATCGAAGCCGAAACCGGCGTGCCGTACCTCTTCGCCTTCGGCAAGGATGAACTGGGCCTCAACTAGGAACTGCGGGGCTGTAAGGCAGTGCCCACGAAGCCTATGCTTGCTGCGTGGACGTTCAAGTAGGGAAGCTCACGGCGCCGCCGGAGGTGAACGAAAACCTCCCCACGCCGGCGACTCCGGAACCGGAACAGGCCGAGGATCCGGGCTCATGGGCCCGGATCCTGCCCTACGCTGCCCGGCTGAAGAAAACGTCCCGCCGCAATTTCCTCATCACCGCCGGAGCCTCGGGAGCGCTCGCCGCGGACATGCTTTTCACCCGGCGCGTACAGGCCGAGCGGCGGGCCACCAAGATCCTCCGCGTTCCGGATCCGTACTCGGACCTGTACTTCCCCAACGCCAGCTGGATCCTCTTTCCGGGCTATAAAACCAGCTGGGAAGAGGCCCAGTGGATACTCAACTCACTGCGTCCTGCCCTTCACCAGCGGGGCCGCCTTGCCGCCGTCGGATATTCAAACCTGGGCCTGGACGTGGACGAAATAGTCCGCGAAATCATCCTGCACGTCCGTGAACTGGAACTGGAGAAGCTGTACTTTTACGGCCACAGCTTCGGCGGAATGCTCGCCACCCAGGTCGCCGCCCGCCTGCTGGAGTTGCACGGCGTCGAGACGCAATTGATCGTCTTGGATTCGAGTCCGTTCAGCCGTGCCGACGTCCTGGACCAGAGCTGGTTCGACGGCGTGGTGTTCCTTTACGAGAATGGCTTCCGAATCCCTTCGGTCCTGCGCGGCGGCTACGAACTGGGGGAGCGGGTGGCGCATAAGGATGAGCGCACCTGGCGCCAGATTCTGGACCAAAGCCTGGAGCAACTATCGCCGATCGCCCCGTCCAGCGTCCTGATACAGACGGAGTCGGCGTACATCTACCACTTTGACGGCCTCCGGCTGGCGGGAAAAATCGGGGGCTCCAAGATGGCCTTCATAGGCAACGCCAGGGACGCCACCGTGGATTATGAGTCTGCGCGTGCGGGGTGGAGCAAAGTCTTCGGAGCCAACATGGCGATGCCCACGCTTAGCACGGAAGGCGCCCGCCCCGCCCATGCCAGCCCGCAGTGGAACGGCAGCATCTACCGGCCGCTGCTTGAACGTGTCCAGGATGAGCTCCAGCCGCTCCCACCCGAGCCCCAGGAGCCGTCATACCAAGAGCCCAACGGTAAGGTCATCCGCCCGGCCTAGGTGAACTTTTGTACAAGTGAGCTCTGTACTCGAGTACAGGGTGGATATCCCCGATCCTCCGTAGCGTCGTTCTTGACAGGAAACAAGAACGAATTTCGAGGAGCGAAGTATGAACGGCCTACAGCTCACGGGCATCAGCCGCAGCTTCGGAGACCGCAGGGTCCTCCACGATGTGGACCTCACGGTCCATCGCGGGGAGATCGTGGGATTCATCGGCGGCAACGGTGCAGGTAAGACCACCACCATGCGCGTGATCCTTGGTCTGCTGACCCCGGACCACGGCGAAGTCACCTGGGAAGCCTTGCCCATCACAGCCAAGGACCGGAGGCGCATCGGGTACATGCCCGAGGAACGAGGCCTCTACCCCCAGATGCCGGTGAGGGACCAGATCATTCACTTCGCCCTGCTGGAAGGGCACCAAGCCGGCGCCGCACGTGAGGTTGCAGACGAACTCATCGTCTCCCTCGGCTTACAAGGCCGTGAGCAGGCTTTGGTCCAGGACCTCTCCTTGGGAAACCAGCAGCGCGTCCAGCTGGCCGTCGCCTTAGTGGGGGACCCGGCACTGTTGGTGCTGGACGAGCCATTCTCGGGGTTGGATCCCATCGCCGTCGAAACCATGTCCCGACTCATCCGGGAGCAGGCGGACCGGGGCGTCGGGGTTCTCTTTTCCTCACACCAACTTGAGCTCGTAGAGCGCCTGTGCGACAAGGTCTGCATTCTCGATCGCGGTCGTGTGACGGCGAGCGGCAGTGTCGTGGAGCTGCAGGACGACGGTAAAAGCCGCTGGCGGCTCGGCTTCTCCCGCACGGCAGATTCGTTCGCCGCTGAAGTCTCGATGGCCCGGGGCGTCAACGTGGAGTTTTCCGCCGCCGACCGCACCACGGTCCTCGTCTCGGTGGACGGCTCAGGACGGGACGTGCCCGGCGAAATCCTTGCAGCAGCGCAACGGCACGGCGGGCTGAAGAGCATTGTGTCCGCACAGAGGTCATTGGCTGACCTGCTTGCCGGCAAGTTCATTTCGTCCGGTCCAGGTATCACCCCGGGGGCGGAGCGCTCCCTCGACAAAGTTGGAGTATCGCAATGAGCGCAACAACATTTGATCGCACAACCCGAAGCGCCGCTCCTTCTTCCGGGAGTGGACTACGTGAGACGCGCCTGATCATACGGCGCGAGATCCTTACCCGGCTGGGGAACCGGACCATACTCACTGCAACAGGACTTCTGGCCCTTTTCGCCGGCGCTGTTGCCGGGATCGGCGGATGGTTCCTTGTGGACTCATTTGGCGGGACCGGGGCAATGAGCTTTGACCCCCGCGCCATCTTCGCCACCGCCATGATCAGCGCATTGCTGGCATCCCTGGTCTACTCGGCATCGAGCTTGACCTCCGGGGTGGTGGAGGAGAAGTCGTCAAGGATCGTGGAGATCCTGCTGACCAAGATCGGCATCGTCCCGCTACTGGCTGGAAAGATGATCGGCATTGGGCTGGTCACCCTTGTCCAACTGCTGGCGATCGGTGGCGCCGCCGTGGTGGGGTTCAGCGTTGTGGGGGGCTGGTCCCTCATCAACGTCGCCGTGGGACCCAGCCTGCTGTGGTTCATCCTCTGGTTCCTCTTGGGCTACGTGATATTCGCAGCTTTGAACACAACTCTCGCTTCGACGGTCTCCCGGCAAGAGGATCTGGGCACAGCGGTCATGCCGCTGTCCGTCCTGCAAATGGTGCTCTTGGTGGTCTCCCTCTACGTCCTGCCCATGAACATGGGGAACCCGTGGCTGGAAGGACTATCCTTCGTGCCGCTGTTCTCCTCCTACCTCATGCCGATGCGCTTCGCACTGGAAGACGTATCCACGTGGGAGATGGTGCTGGCCGCCGGCATATCGGTGGCGGCGATTCCCGCGCTGTTCTGGTTGGCCACCGTAATTTACCGGAACAACGCACTGCGCACCGGCTCACGGGTTTCCCTGCAACAGTCCCTCACCTCCGACGAGATGGCCTAGCCCCAACTCGACACTTAGTCCACGGGCCCGGCTCATCGGGCTCCAGATAGGAAAAACCATGTCTGACAACAAGCGCAACCAGTCACTGGCCACCAAGAAGCTCATCCGCAACATCGCCCTTCTGCTGGTCGGCATCCTGGCCGCCTATGCGGTAACCACCCTGCTGCTCTGATGGAGACCCTCATGATGACCGCCACAGCTCCGCACCCGCAGTCCACCACTCCAGCCGCACGCCACGCAGCCGGTCTGGCGACCACTGTCCTTGCAGGCCACGGCCGAGAAGCAGTGGCAGACATCGCACCGGCCGCTTTCGCCGGACGCAACGGCACGTGGAACATGAGGCTGCGGAGCGGGGAAAAGGTCTTCGTCAAGCACATCTCAGCGCAGGCTTCCGGCCCGATGTCTTTCGGCCGGTCGGTTGCCTTCGCCGCATTTGCCGAGCAGTCCCCGGAATGTGCGCCGGCAACGCCTCAGCTCATCGGCAGCGACGCCAAGAATGGCCTCCTGGTTTTTGAACACTGCCCCGGAACCAGCCTGGCGCAGTTGCTGGTGGAGGAGTCCATGCCGGACACCTTTCCGGAGGAAGCGGGCGCATTGCTCGCCCGGCTCCACGCCGGCCCTACCTTTGGGTTGGAGCGCTCGGCACCTCCAAGCCCACCCGTGGAAATGCTCGCGGTTGGCATTCCGCACACCCGCTACCTTGAGTTCACAGTGGCGGAGATGGCCCTCTGGGCAGAACTGCAGAATGACCGGGAGCTGGTTGCCGCTGCGGGCCGGCTGAGGGCATCGGAGCGGAAGCACCAAGAACGCCCCATCCACGGCGACTTGCGCCTTGATCAGTTCCATCTCCACAACGGGAGCCTGTGTGTCCTTGACTGGGAGGAGTTTGGACTCGGCGATCCTGCCCGGGACCTTGGAATGCTTGCAGGTGAGTGGATCTACAGGGCGGTCCTGGACACTGTGACTACCCGCGGAGGGGCCTCCGCACCCCCAGCCAGGTTCGACGACGAAAGCGCGTCGGCACGCATCGCCGAACGGATGGCTGCCATTGTTCCGTCAATCCGCCGGATGTGGACCTCCTATGCCGATCATGCCAATTACGAAGATCCGGATCTGCCGGTTCGCGCTACTGCCCACTTGGGATGGCATCTCGTGGACAGAACCATCACCAGGGCTCCCATGGTGTCCCGGCTCCCCGGCATCGAACGGGCAGCCGCGGGCGTTGGGCGGGAGGCACTGCTTTCGCCCGGCCACTACGTCAGCGCCCTCGGTTTCGAAAGGACACCTCGATGACCGTCACACTCAACGCTCCAACACCGACTTCATTCGGACAGGTGTTGGCGTCCCTGGAAGACAGGGTTTCCGTTGACGCCCATCGGCTCACCGCCGGAATAGGCTCCACCACACTTCGTGCCACCAGCCACACCGAGCTGCGCTCGCAGGTGGCCGGGGCGATCTACACGCACCTCCATATCGGGCACCCGGGCATCGGGACCGTGCCAGGCACCGGCCACCAGGACCTTGCTGCGGCACTTATTGATGCCATTCCGCACCGCACCGTTATCCAGTCGGCGTCGGCGAGGACGCAGGCAGGGACGTCCGTCCAAGGCATTCCGCACCAGGCGGTGGAGCTCTCCGGAGTGAAGGTCCTCTTTCCCGAAGAGGCCCTGGTACGCAACCCTCTGGACGAAATCGTCGGGGTACGTGTTCCCAGTTGGCGAAGCCGCGCCACCCCCGGATTCCTTCTTGCGCTCGGGGCCCACGGTGCGGTGAACCATGCGGACGCATCAAGGCTGTACATATCCTGCGTGACGGCATCTGAGGCGCTTGAAGTGTGGCCGAAAGTTCTTGGAGCCCTTGCCGCCAGCGGGCTTAGCCACCAGGTAAAGACCCTTTCGTCATCCCTCGCTTTCCCACGCAGTGACGCAATGGTCATTTACGTGTCAGCCATCGATTCAGACGCCGCGGCTTCCCTTGTTCGCACTGCCTTTTCATCCTTGTCCGCGCACGACACGCCTGTCTCGGTTTTCACCCATCACGTGGGAGACCGCCTGGCACTTGCCATGGAACCAAGGGATCCTCGTCCGGCGTACCGGGGACTCAGCTTCGGACAGCACCGCTCAAGGGTACTGGCGGACGCACTCCTCCGTGCATCCGTGGAAAAAACCGACCTCGAACCCGCTTGGTTTGAAGAAGCGCAAACGGCCTGCATCAACCCTCACCGGCCTGGATACAACACGGGCCAGTGACGACTCCGGGCAGTGGACTACCGCCGCCCGGGCACCCAAAGACCTCCCATGAGGAACCCAGAAAAGAAAACCCTTCCCACTCAGATGGGAAGCAAACCAAACAGGAGACACCATGTCCAACGCAATCGTTAACTTCCACCAGGCCGACCTGACCGATCTTGCACGCGCCCACAGCACCTTCGCGGCTGCTGACGAGCTCGGCGGCGACGCTGCCACCGAGGCTCCCGCAACCTCGCCGCTGTGCATCGGCATCATCGTTGGCGCCACACTCGGTGCCGGCTGCTAACCCGCCCAGGGCGGCATCCCAACCAAACGGCATTACAACCACAAGCAACATTCATTAGCACCCCGGACGCACCCACCACGTGGTGCCATCAAAAGGAGACACCATCATGACGAACACCATCACTGACATCCCGCAGGCCGACCTCACCGACTTGGCCCGGGCGCACAGCACCTTTACGGCTGCTGACGAGCTCGGCGGCGACGCAGCCACCGACGCGCCGGCCACCTCGCCGTTCTGTGCAGGGGTGATCATCGGCGCAACCCTGACCATGGGCTGCTAGGCAGGCCTGAACACGGGGAAGGCGCCAGCGAGGTGGTGGAAACATCATCACGCTGGCGCCTCCTGACCCTTTTCTGTCCGACCCACCCTCCTGAATGCTGAGACCTGCCATGACCTCCACTGACAGCAGTCCCCGTCCGATATGGGCGGACCTCACCCTCGAAGCCTTCGGATACTCCAAGGTTGCCCTGATTCTCACAGGCTCGGCAGTCACCCAAGTAATGCCCTTCTGGATTGAATGGGCTGTTTCCGCAGCACCGGAAACAGAGTTCAAGGTGATCATGCGGGACTCCGCGCAGCGTTTTATCACCCGTCACAGCATTGAGTCCCGGCTGAAATCCCGTGTACAGGCCGATAGCTGGGGGGAAGAGCTCATTGCTGCGCACATCGATTTGGCAGAGTGGGCGGACCTCATCCTGGTCTATCCGGCAACCCTGGACTATTCATCGCGCTTGGCTCATGGCATCGCTGATTCGCCCTCGTTGCTGGCAGCAATGACTACGGAGGCCCAGGTCTGCATCGCTCCGGCCTTGCCGCCGCGAGCCTTGGCGAACCCGATTGTTGCCGAGACCCTCAGGAAACTGCGTATGCCGGAGAACTTCCTGGTTATTGACCCCGTCCCTGGCCCCAGCGAGTCCAGCGACGTCGCCTTGGCCTGGGTGCCGCCGTCGTTCCCTGCCGTGATGCGCCGGCTGGAAGAAGAACGGCTCCTGCGTGCGGGGATGACCAAAGACGCGGCTACGGTATGAGCGCCGCGATGGATTCCCGGCAGAAGGCCGTCATCCGCTCGACCCGGACGGATCTGCTGTCCACGGGTGTCTACGAGGTCGGAGGGGCCTATGAATGGGTGCATAGCCTCGGAGTCGGAGCGCCGATTCCCTTTTCTTCCCTGCCGGTCAGCATCGATTCTGTCCCCGGTACTGACCTCCTGGTAGTAGGTGTCGGGGGTGATCGCCACCGTTCTTACTCGACGCCGGCCGGGTCCACGGTCTTCGACCTCATCACGGCAGGAGAGCCCGCAAATCTCAAGGCAGCAGGGCGGCTATGGGGAACTGCTTTGAGCTGTCTCCATGAAAATGCGTCCCTCATCGGCGACTTTCCTGAAAGCACGCCACGAACCGTCCAGCGCGCGGAGCCCTGGCTGGGAGGGACATGGGCGCCGGCGCGCGAAGTCCTGGGCGAAATCGGCCTGTTGGAGATCCGTCGTTGGATCAAGTCCATGCTTTCCAGCCCTGACCAAGTGGTGGTTCACGGATATCCCGGGATGGCCCACTGGGTGGTGACCCCCGATGGCGCCGCCGGCTCGCTTCTCACCGGTGAGGACCTCGGGCTTGCCCACCCCGGCTATGACATCGCCTGGGTGCTCGGAGAGATGGCGGAACTGCACGCCTTCCACCCTGCGCTCCGGCCAGCCCTCGACGAAATGCGCAACGGCTTCCTGGAAACATGCGGGGCAGCTCCCGGACAGTCCGGGATTGGCCCGGCACTGGCCTTCAGGATCGCCCAGCATGCCTACGACTGGCACCACTACGCCGGCGCAGGCGAAGCCCAAGCGAAGGCACTGCTGCGCCTCGCTGGCTCGTACTTGGACACCACCATGGAGGTGCGATGACTACCCCTTCCGTTCTCGGCACACTGGACGGCCGAGCTGTGTACGGCATGCGATCGGACACCGGGACAAGGCTGATCGCCATCCACGATCCTTCCGCCCGCATCATTTCCATGAGCCTCGGGGTGCCGGCAGGAATGCGCCATGAAATGCCGGGAGAGGAAGGCATGCTGCACCTCCTCGAACACATGGTCTACCAGGACAGCGAAAACGTCACGGCATCCGAACGGCAGGTTTCCGTTCACAAGGCCGGGGGAGTCCTCGGCGGTAACACGCACATGGACTATTCCGAGTTTTACGAAACCGGTCCCAGTGGACACCTCGAACAGATCTCCAATCGCCTGGTTGAGCAGGTGTTCCGTCCCGCGCTGACTCAACACCAGATAACTGAACAGATAGGTGCCGTTACGACAGAACGGGCTCAACGTCTGGCTCAAGCTCCGGGGGGAGTCTTGCCTTGGCCGCACCTGACTGCACGCTATTGGGCGGACCACCCCAACGGTCACGACGGCACTGGCGATAGTGACCTCGCAGCCCGGGTTACCCGTGAAAAGCTACGAGCTCTTCATCGCCGCCTTTACCGTCCCTCGGAAGCGGTTTTGACGGCGGTGACATCGGAGGATCCCTTGGAAGCGCTCCGGTTGCTGGCCGCGCCGTTCTCCGGAATTTCAGACGAGGCGCCCTTGGTTCCCGTGCTCCAAAACTCCGTCCGCAGGGGTGGGTCGACGTCCACGATCTACTCCATCGAGATCGAATCCACACGCGTACTCTCCGCTACAGCGACAGCGATTGGGGATTCGGCAGGTCCGGAGCTCCTCGGCGACCTTGTGGCAGCTGAGCTGCTCTCCCAACAGGATGGTCTTGACGCCAGCGTTGGCTTGTTCGGGCCAGGGGACCTGACCCGGGACGACCTGTTTGTCTTGGTCGATGACACCGGACAGGCCATTGATCCTCCCGAAAGATTCCGGGCGTTGGCTATTGCTGATGATGCAGCCATCATGCTTGCGGCCCGTCGCGCAGTACTCCGGATGGAAAGGTTCACCCACGATGACCAACGGCTCGCGCGGACCGTCACACGTGACGTGCTCCTGAGGGGGACCCCGACGTTCGCCGCTGAACTGGCGGAGTCCCTCGCCGAAATATCCGACGACGCCGCGCGGCTAAGGCCCATAGTCACCGTCGCGGCACGGCGTCTCGCCGATCAGGACTCCGTGACACTGACCGTCCAGCCCTCCGAGGAGATTCTCCAATGATCACCACCCGCCGGTACTTTGGCCAGGTTGACCGGCGTTCCCGCTTCACCACCGTGTCGATGGGCTGGCGGACTGCTTCCGACGGCGTCCCGCGCCTGCGTGATGCCGTTACCCGGGCCGGGGAACAGAGCGGGCCAGCCAAGCAGCCGGTTTCCGTGACATGGACGCCCGGTGACGGCGCCGTGGTGATGACGGCGACACTGCCGGAGGTTGCTGCACGGAGCTGGATTGAAGATGTCATGAACACCGAGCAGTTGGGAATATTTGGCGACCCCGTGCTCGCTGTTGTGGGTACTGCCAGCGTCCTGGAAGATCTTGAAGGCCGCCTGTCGGAACGCAAGGGAGCAGTGTCTCCCCCTCCTCAGCAAGCGTTCCGGAGCACCATGAAGCAGACCACGGCACAAGGATTCGAGCAGACATTCATCATCGGTCAGGACCCGGCCGCGAACGTCGGGTTCGCCGCAACTTTCCTGGCCATTTGCCTGATCGCCGGAGGACCGGGAACCCTGCTGCCCGACGCCATTCAAAAGTCCGGGTACCAAGCAATCCTTCAAGCCGGCCGGGGGCTGCAGGGCGCTACGGCAACGGTGACGTGGCAAGTCATCGCGTCCCGGCCCAACGGGTCGGCCGTTCTGGAAACGGCGCTATCAACAGTGGCTGGATTCAGTGTTGCGGAGCACTTGGAAGCTGTGGAGCAGGCCAGGGAATTTGCCCGCACAAATCTAAATCGCGCGTGGCAGTCCCCGCTTGAATTGGCCCGTTCCCTTGCCCATTACGAGGTGATGGGATGGGGTGGCGAGCTCGTCCGCAATCCGGATACCGCCGTCGACCATGTGGCCCCAGCTGCCATTGAGCAAGCCGTCGAAGGCTTGGTTCGGCCCATTAAGGAGATCCTGGGCCGCAGCTAGCTTGTCCGGGTCCTCACGAACCCAGCCCTGTCCGCGAACCGGGGCTAAGGTCCACGAGCCCTCCTTCGACGGCGGCCACAAGGATCTGCACCCGATCCCTCACACCGAGTTTCTCCATGACGTTCACGAACCGCGCCTTGATGGTGGACTCTGTCACGAAGAGCTCTGCAGCCATCTCCCGGTTGCTCATTCCACGTCCCAGCAACTGGATCACCTCCAGCTCCTTCTTGGTCAACGCGCCCACGAGCTTCGGGTCCGGAACGACTTGGGCCGGGACGGACTCCGCCAGCCCTGTCACAACATGCCGTGTCACTTTGGAGGATAGTACGGACTCACCGGCCATCACAGTGTGGATGGCGGCAGTGATCTCCTTGGGCAGCGTGTCCTTGACCAGGTAACCTGACGCTCCAGCACGCAATAGGTCTACCACGTAGCGATCCGTCGAGAAGGTGCTCAACCCCAGGATGGCGATTTCCGGGAAGTCTGCATGGATTTGGGCCGTTGCAGCCACACCGTCCATCACCGGCATCTGCATATCCATCAGGATCACATCCGGGCGGAGCGAAGCTGCCTGGACCACCGCCACGCGCCCATCCGACGCCTCACCTACGACCTCGATGGACGGGTCCGACGAGAGGTAATCACGCAGGATCTCCCGCGCCAACAGCTCATCATCCACCAACAACACTCGCGTCATACTGATCCCCCAATGTCAGTCACGGAGCCAATCCTCCCATAAATACGATCACGAATTGGCGGACGCCAAGCCTTCCAGCGGGATGGACACCGCGGTGGTCCAGCGCCCGTCCCTGAGGCCGACGTCCATGAATCCTCCGAACACTTCACAGCGGGCACTCATTGCCTCAAGCCCGGTCCGGGAAGACATGATCGGCTCCGCGGTGGAGACCGTGTTCTCCGATGCCAGTTGCACGCGATCGGCCCCTACAGACAAGCGCAGATCCACTATCCCGGACGGGTCGGCGTGTTTGAGCACGTTCGTCCCCATTTCCCGTACCGTCCGGCGAAGCGCCTGGCGCAGGCTGGCCGGAATCCGGGCTACTTCGCCCTCGACGACGAGGCTGACCTGGAAGCCTGCCCGATCCAATGCTTCGACCACTCCGTCGAGGTCATGGACCAAGCCCACGGCGGTGGTGGTTTCACCGGACATCGCTGGAGCATCCAGGAAATCAGTGTCCTGCCCTTCGCGGTCCGGTGTCTGCGAACCGCTTCCCGGCTCGTCCCTTTCCTCTTCCTTGAGAAGGGTCACAAGACTGCGCAGATCCTGCAGGGTCTGCTGCGCTGCATTTCCAATGCCCTCCAGGATTTGGGATGTCTTTGCCTGGTCGTTCACGAACTCAGCGCGTCGCGCTTGCATGGCAATGATGGTCACGTCGTGGGCAACGATGTCGTGAAGCTCATGGGCCAGACGGGTCCTTTCCTCACTGCGGACTTGCGCCTGTTGCTCCTGCAAATCACGGATGTGGTGTGTGCTTTGTTCGTAGCGATGCCGGTAGACGTTGACGCTGCGCCATGCTGCGGCCGCAAGGAAGACCACCAGGGCCAGCAGAACTGCCGGTTGGTCGGCCATCTCAGGCGTTGATATGTACAGTCCCAGCAAGACGCTGGGCACGAACAACGAAAAATTGATGGCCAGCTTCCACGGAAGAAGGAAGGAACAGAAAGCCACCACCACCATGGTGGGGAAGATCATCGCCACCAGGAGGGAAGCGTCTCCGCCCAGGATCGTGATGACCGCCAGGGAGAGGCACCAGGCAACAGCCGCTTGCATGGCACCGAGCAGTAGCGCGAGAAGCGGCAGGTACGGGACTACCAGCTCCAGCCATCCCTGAAACGACGAAAGATCGTGTTGTTGCCAGCGAATCCCCAACGCCAAGAAAAGCAAGGTTGCCAGAACGATGGCCGAGCGAAGAACCCACCCTCCGGGCAGGGGTTTGACGTCCGCGAGCCAGTTCGTCCTACTCATTCACCCAAGTATTACAGAGCCAGCGATTCAACCTCGACGGCGGTGAGGCCCGCCTCGCGCAGAAAGCTCCGCACGTCGCCGAACTCCTGCGCGAACCCGGCCAGGAAATGCCGCATCGCAGCTTCGGGGCTCTGCAGGATCATGAGGTCGGGGCTGAAATACTCCGCCGGTGTTGAGGGGACGCTCAGGCGCCAGGTTTCTGCCATGACTTCCAGGACGTCCGGCAGGTTGGCTGTGGTGGCCGCATAATCCGCCACCACCTGGTCCTCGGTCCCTCCTGCTGCCAGGAGTCCGATCGCCGACACCACACCTGTTCGGTCCTTGCCCAGCGAACAGTGAACAAGCGTGCGCTTGCCGCGGGCGACCGGTCGCAGGGCGTCACCCACCCATTCGGGCCGCAGCCGGATCCAGCCCAGATACAGATCCCCGAGGTCTTCGGCCGTTTCCACGGCCTGGAGCGACCCTGCGATGGCGTTCGGGTCCAACGGGTTATGGATGAGTTCGACGGCGGGCGGGACGACGGCGGCAGGCCCGCCACCGCCGTCGTTGTCGTCCTGAACCAGCCACGGAACCAACGAACGCTCAAGCTCGCTCCGCAGGTCCACAATTGCCTGGATGCCGTGCTCCGCCAGGAAACCCGACGTTGCAGCGGCATCCAAACCGAAGGGCTGGCTTCCTCTGAGTATCCGGCCGCCGGGCAAGGGACGCAGATTAAGCACAGCCATGGTTTTCCCTTAGATCTGGCTCTTGAGGTCGGCCACCGAGTTCAGGATCTGGTTGGGCCGGAACGGGAAGGACACGATTTCTTCGCGCTGCGTGATGCCGCTGAGTACCAGGACCGTGTGCAGGCCCGCTTCCATGCCGGCCACGATGTCCGTGTCCATGCGGTCGCCGATCATTGCCGTGGTCTCGGAGTGGGCGTCGATCTGGTTCATGGCGGAGCGGAACATCATGGGGTTTGGCTTGCCCACAATGTACGGCTCGCGGCCCGTGGCTTTGGTGATCATGGCCGCGATGGCACCGGTCGCGGGCATGGGGCCGTCCTTGGAGGGACCGGTGGCGTCCGGGTTGGTGGCGATGAAGCGGGCGCCCGCCAGGATGTGGCGGACGGCCATGGTGATCGCCTCGAAAGAATAAGTACGCGTCTCGCCGAGCACCACGAAGTCGGGGTCGGTGTCCGTGAGGATGAACCCGGCCTCGTGCAGCGCAGTTGTGAGTCCGGCTTCGCCGATCGTGTAGGCACGGTTGCCCGAATCAGAGGACTGGACCTGGTCCTTGAGGAACTGGGCGGTGGCCAACGCGGACGTCCAGATGTTCTCTTCGGGGACTTCCAGGCCGGATGCGCGCAGGCGGGCAGCGAGGTCGCGGGGAGTGAAGATGGAGTTATTGGTCAGGACCAGGAAGCGCTTGGACGTGTCCACCCAGCGCTGGATCAGCTCAGCCGCACCGGGGATCGCCTGGTTTTCGTGAACCAGTACGCCGTCCATGTCCGTGAGCCAGCATTCGATTTCGTGGCCGTTCCGGTAAACCGATGTGGATGTGGTTTCTTCTGCCATATTTGCCTCCGGCTGGGATTGTTCATGCACTGCCACCCAGTCTTTCATTATTCGGGCGGGGGGACATCCTGTTTCGCCTACTGGCGTAGCACTATAAACTCAGTGTATAGATGGACGAGTGAACAACTCACTCACCCTTCTGGGTCTCCTGAATCTTGAGGCCAGCTATGGCTACGACCTCAAGCACTCGTATGACCGCTACTTCGGCGCCGGCAAGGCGTTGGCGTTCGGGCAGGTGTACTCGACGCTGGCCCGAATGGTCCGCGACGAGTTGATCCGCGCCTTGGGGGAGGAAACCGGCGGTGGCCCGGACCGCAAGAAATACGAGATCACTGTTGCCGGTAAGGCCAAGGTTCGCGAGTGGCTGTTCACCCCCGACGTTCCCTCAGAGTCCCTGCAAAGCAACCTCTTCGCCAAGACAGTCATCGCTTTGCTCCTCGACGACGACGCTGAGCGTCTTCTCGATGTACAGCGCAGCGAACACATGGCCCGCATGCGTGAACTGACCCGGATGAAGAGAGACGCCGGGCTGCTGCACGTCCTCATGTGCGATCACGGACTGTTCCACATCGAAGCTGACCTCCGCTGGATCGACCTCACCAGCGCACGCCTCACCCAACTCAAGAAGGAGCTGCAGAGCGCATGATCACCAACCACGCTGCAACACCCATCATCAGCGCCCGCGGCCTGCACCACTCCTTCGGCCGGACGGAGGCACTGAGGGGTGTCGATCTCGATGTCCTGGCAGGCGAGGTGCTCGCCGTCATGGGGCCATCAGGCTCAGGAAAATCCACTCTGTTGCACTGCCTGGCCGGAGTCATTAAGCCCGACGGCGGTTCGGTAACCTACCACCCGGGCGGACGAACTCCTGTGGCAATCAGTGCCCTGCCGGAACCGAAAAGGGCGCGGCTGCGGCTGACTGATTTCGGGTTCGTTTTTCAGTTCGGCCAGCTGCTACCGGAGCTCTCAGCAGTGGACAACGTGAGCATTCCGCTCCTGTTGCACGGGGCCAGGCGTCCCGAGGCACTCCGCAAATCTGCGGATCTCCTGGAACGGCTGGGCTTGGACGGTCTCGGTTCCAAGTTGCCCGGGGAGCTCTCAGGCGGCCAGGCCCAACGCGTCGCGGTCGCCCGGGCATTGGTTACCTCGCCTGCCGTGTTGTTCGCGGATGAGCCCACGGGCGCGCTCGATTCCCTCGCATCGGAGAACGTGCTGACACTGATGCTCGATCTCGTCCGTGACTCCGGAACAACGGTGGTGATGATCACCCATGATGCCCGAACCGCCGCGTATGCCGATCGGGAAGTCATCGTCCGGGATGGCGCCATGGGTGCCGGATACCGGGTATCCGCGTGAATGCGGGACTGTTTCGCCTCGCAGTAATCGGCAGTCGCTCCGCCTATGGCCGGCTTGCCGGAATTGCTGGAGGTGTCGCCGTCGGGGTTTGTCTATTGCTGTTGCTGTGGGGTGGTGCCAACGGGCTGCAAGGGCGTGACGACCGTGGCGCCTGGCTACGGGAACAGGGGATGCCCGCTTTTTCGGACGCTCCGGATGGCTCAGGGCTCGCCAAACCCATTCCGTTGACGCCGGAAACAGCGCTCATGAAAACTCGAGGCACGGAAATCTTCCGCGACCAGCTCATTGAACGCCGTGACTTTGCCGCCCTTCCCTCGGCCAACGTGAAAATTCCCGGTGTTGGCACCCCTCCGGAACCTGGTAGCTACTTTGCTTCGCCGGAGCTACAGCGCTTGATCGAGTCAACGCCCGGAGATCAACTGGGGAATCGTTTCGGTGAGTTTGCCGGCACGATCAGTGACTCTGCCCTGCCGGGTCCGGACTCGTTGGTGGTCATCACCGGCGCAGAGGAAGCCGAACTCCGCGGCAGCGGAACCGCTTCCCTCGTGTCGAATTTCACCAGCAACCCCTATGGAGGCAGCGCGGCCGGCTACACCACGGTCCTGATCATCGGCGCTATTGCGGTGTTCTTCCCGGTTCTGCTGTTGATCAGCATTGTCACGGGATTGGGTGCTGCGCAGCGACGGGAACGATTTGCTACCTTGCGGCTCATTGGTGCGTCGCCACGCACGGTCTCGCACATTGCCGCCGTCGAAATTGCCATCCCCAGCCTGATCGGCGCAATGGCAGGCGTGCTGGCAGCAGCGTTGCTGAGCCCCGCTACCGCGCAGATACCGGTCAACGGGACGCGAATGTTCGTCGAGGACCTTCGGACCGGATGGTTCGGGGCAGTCACGGTGGTGGCCGTCGTGGTGGCAGCCTCCGCGCTGGTGGCCGCAGTCCGGACAGCCCGGGCGGACGTCGGACCACTGGGCGTGAGCAGGGTGGTCCACGAGAAGAGACCAACAGCATGGCGCACCGTGCCGTTGTTGTTAGGGCTCGCCTGCATGGCTGCGGCAGTGGTCCTCATTCGCATCCTGGAATTTCGGCTGCCATGGCTTGAGTCTCCCTTGCTGGTGGGTGGCTTCCTGATGGTTCTCGCAGGCATCGTGGCGATCGGCCCTTGGTTGACCCGGATGGTGAGCCGCGCTGGAGCCCGTCACGCCAGGAGCGCCGCGACGGTCATTGCCGCCAGCCGCATCCAAAGGACCCCGGTTGCGACCTTCCGCTCCGTCTCGGGATTGATCATCGCGGTGTTCGTGGTCTCCGTCTTCGCTGGAGCATCAAGCGTCATCCAGTCCACCGATGCGCCGGCGGCCCGGCCCGGACTTCTTCAGCCCACCAGCCTGCACGCTGCAATTGGTCCGGGACAGAGCCCGGCGGCCGTTCTCGGAGCCGCCACGGCTGCCAAGGAACTGGCGGGCATTCGGAATGCCATCGTTGGCTATGGCCCCGCTGCGCTGTCCGAAAGGGGTTCCGGTTCCGAGCTGTTCTTCAGTGCCGCGGATGCCCCGGGCTTGGGATTTACGGACATTCCCGCATCAGAGACTGTTGCCGTGGATGGAGAGTTTCTGTACTTCTGGACAGCGCAGCCACTGGAACTGACGCCGGTGCCGAGTGGGAACATGGAAGGGCTGGTGCCGGTAGTCATGGTGCTCGGCACCGACGGTACGCCCGAAGCCATGGATCGCGCCCGGACCGCCTTGGACAGCTCGGGCATCACTGCCACCCCAGCCGCCTCCACTTCGGATTTCCAGCTCCAATCATCCCGCCGCCTCATCCACGGATTGTCAGTTCTGGCATATCTCGGCATGTTTGTGGCTGTCGCCATTGCCGGGCTTTCACTCGCGGTCGGGACGGCTTCGGCCATCCTGGACCGGCAAAGAGTCCTGGGCTTAATGCGGCTCATGGGCATGCCACCCTTCGTCCTGCGCCGGGTCATCACCCGGGAAGCAGCTGTCCCGCTCCTCAGCGTGTTGGTGCTCTCCATAGGGTTGGGATTCCTCACGGCCTGGCTCATGGTTACCGCAATCGACGACAGCTATCAGGTGGACTGGCCGGAACCCGGATACTTTACTGCCCTGGGCTTGAGCCTCGTACTGGCCTGCTGTGCCGTAGTGGCAACCTTCGGCCTTGTCCGGGGAAGTACGGCCATGACCGTCACGCGGTTTGAATAAGGCAGCAAACCCCACCTGTTCGACGACGTGACTTGCGTTGCGCACGTCGTGCTCGACTACGCTTGTGGCGGCGCTGGCTTCCAGGCGCTGGCGTGCCACCACCGTGGGTCGGGGGATCGACATGGTGAATTTTTAGGTGCCGCCGCATTGTTAGCAGGTCCCCTCGTTCCGGATCGTCCACCAGGTGTCCCCAGAGACATCCCGGTGTCCACCGCATGTGAAAGGGCCTGTCATGAGCAACAACAACGGAGTGCCGCAGCCTCCCTACACCCCGGACGGTGTTCCGCAGCCGCGATACGACACTGGCAAGGACCAGTACAGCCAGTACCAGCCGGGGCAGACTCAGCCGATTTATCAGCCGGAAGCCCAGACTCAGGCTTTCCCAAACCAGCCGGTGCATCCCGATGGCGAGTACGCCGAAACCGTCCACCGCTACCCCCAGGCGCAGCCCGGGCAACCGGGCCAGCCGGGCTACCCGGGACAGCCGGGCGGACCCGGAGGCCCCGGCCAGAACCCGGGCGACCACAACAAGAAGTCCCTGTTCCTCATCCTGGGTGGTGTCGCCGTCGTCGTGATTATTGCGCTGGTGGTGACCTTCACGTGGCTGATTCCATCGATGACCAAGCCAACAGCAGTTGATACTCCGCTGCCATCGGTGACGTCCTCCGAAGAAGCGTCAGAGGCTGCAGCCGAGCCGTCTGCTGAACCTTCCGGCGAGGCTTCGGCATCCTCCGAGATCCCCTCTGACGCCATCCCCCTGCCCGCAGGGTGGGACGAGTTGGCCGGACCGAGCAACGTACCGGCTGATGGCGATCCGCTGTTCAGCAAGTGGGTCACGGGTGAATCCTCCTTCCAATACCTGGCCGAGTGGACCCACGACGAGTCGTTTGGCATCACCAAGGACCCCACCACCGGTGTAGAGATCCAGAAGAAGGCCCAAGGAACTGTGGAGGCGGACGGTGACGGAATTGCGCTCGCCTACGCTTTCTTCGCAGAGTCTGAGGAAGGCAAGTTCGGCAAGGATCCGGCGGAGATCAAGAAGGCCATCAAGGACATCGAAACCCGCTACAAGGGGATGACCGCTACCGAACTGCCCCAGAACCTGGTGGGCCACAAGTGCACGGCTGACTTCAAGACCACCATGCCGGAAATCCGTGAGTTCCGCAGAGGTGAGGCTGTGGTCATCGCGTTCACTTGCACCAACGCCCGCGGCGAAGAGATTCAGGCCGTGAACCTGTTCTCCGTGACGCCGTGGGGAACCCCGCAGATGCTCGGCGTCAGTGGCCACAAAACGTATTGGGATGCACACCCCGGGCTCTTCGAGCAATTGGGTAACTCGTACCGCATCAACAAGTGGAAGATGGGCTGACGGCGCTCAGCTCAGCGCTCAGGCAGGCCACGGGGCAGGGCTAAAGTTGAGGGGTGACTGACCTTCCCCCCAATAACGCCCTGCCCACGCCTGCCGAAACCACACCGGAAGGTGAGGCGGAAGCGAAACCCGAGGTCGGCGTCGGGCCTTGGGAGGGCGAGTGGCCGGTGGGCGAGCACTGGGACGCGGACCTGTTGAGGGATGGTGACCGCCGCAACGTGGTGGACCAGTATCGCTACTGGAAGCACGAGGCGATCGTGGCCGACCTTGATTCCAAGCGGCACGACTTCCACATCGCGATTGAGAACTGGCAGCACGACCTCAACATCGGGACCGTAGTGCGGACGGCCAACGCCTTTCTCGCCAAAGAGGTACACATCATTGGTCGACGGCGGTGGAATCGTCGCGGGGCCATGGTCACCGACCGCTACCAGCATGTCCGCCACCACCCCACCGTTGAGGACTTCGTCCAGTGGGCTGAGGAGGAGGGGCTGGCAGTGATCGGCATCGATATCTTCCCGGACTCCGTGCCGCTGGAGACCTACGACCTCCCCAAGAATTGCGTGCTGGTGTTCGGCCAGGAGGGCCCCGGCCTGACGCCGGAGGTGCACGATGCCGCCGTCGCAACGCTTTCCATTGAGCAGTTCGGCTCCACCCGCTCCATGAACGCAGCCTCGGCCGCGGCCATCGCCATGCACGCCTGGGTCCGCCGGCACGTGTTTCAGCAGCCCGTCTCTTAGCCCCCGGCCGCCCGGCCCCGCCCTGGCGAGTTGCCCCGCCCCGCCGAGTTGGCACATAACCCCCATGTTTTCCGAAAACTTGGGGGTTAAGTGCCATCTCGCGGCAAGAAATATTCGCTGAATCCCTAGGCCCGGATGTTACTCATAAGTAACATCTGGCGTGAACCGTGCTCAACGATGAGCACGGCTACTACTGGAGGTTCAATGAAGCATCCTTCTCTACGACTGTCTTCCGCTTTCATCCTTGCTTTCCTGCTCGCGGCGGGCAGCGGTGGGGCTGCCACTGCGGCCCCGGAGCCCGCCGACTTTTACGCCGCCCCGGCCGCGCTGCCACCCGCCAACGGCGACGTGATCCGGACTGAGTCGTCGGTCTTCTACGTCGATCCCCTTAAGGCCATCAGGGCGCAGGCCGCGGTGCAGCGCGTCATGTACCGATCCGTGAACAGCGCCGGTGTTCCCGTCGCAGTGACCGGCACTGTCCTGGTTCCGTCCACGCCCTGGATAGGCGCGGGCGCTCGTCCGCTGGTGGGGTACGCCGTGGGAACCCAAGGGCAGGGCGATCAGTGCGCGCCCTCCCGGGCCATGGCTGCGGGCGAGGAGTACGAGGGCGTCTTCATCGCCGGTTTACTGGCGCGGGGATACTCCGTTGCGGTGACCGATTATGAAGGACTGGGCACTCCGGGCAGCCACACATATATGGATCGCGCCTCGCAGGCACACGCAGTGCTCGACGTCGTCCGCGCGGCCCAGCGACTAGGTAACCCTGAGCTTGTGGCCGGCGGACCAGTGGCCCTCGCTGGATACTCCCAGGGCGGTGGCGCCTCGGCAGCTGCCGTCGAACTTGCGGCGCAGTATGCGCCGGAGCTGAACCTCAAGGGCGCCTATGCCGGTGCGGTCCCGGCGGATCTTCCCTCAGTGGGACGCAACCTCGACGGCGGGCTGTACACCGGCTTCCTTCTCTATGCGGTGACCGGCATGAGCGCTGCCGGGAGGCTGGACCTTGGCCCATATCTTAGTGTTGCCGGCCAAGCGAAAATCGCCGCGACGGACCAGGAATGCACTGTGCAGTCCATTGCCTCCAGCGGCTTCCTGGACACTACCGGGCTCACGGTGTCCGGGGAGAAGCTGAGTTCACTGTTGGACCTGCCGCAGGTCAAGCCAGTGATCGCGGAACAGAAAATCGGCAACGGGCGCGCACCCGTGGTTCCGGTGCTGCTCTCCCACAGTGTGCTGGACGATGTCATTCCTTACGATCAGGGCCGCCAGTTGGCCAAGCGATGGTGCGCGGCGGGTTCGTCTGTGTACTTCGATACCACTGCCGGGGCTACCCACGTTGGAGGGTATGCGGCGGCGATCCCGCAGGCCTTCGTGTTCCTGGAGCGTCGCTTTGCGGACAGGAGTCCGGCGAGCAACTGCTGGCTGAACGGATAACTCACCTCCCGCCGAACTGGCAGATAACCCCCATGTCCGAGCCCAACATGGGGGTTATCTGCCAACTCGCGGGGCGGGCGGCGGCATCACCTGTGGATAACCCCGCGGGGAGTCTGGTGGGCAAGCCAGAATGAGGAATGCGCAGGACAAACCTTCCGGACCATCTGACCACGGGCTCGTTTTCCTTGCGTGCATCGGACAAGGCCGGCGTGACCCGCAAGCGCACTGCTGCCAAGGATCTGGTGACTGTTTCCCGCGGTGTGAGGGTGCCGGTCCTGTCCGGTGCCACAGGGGCGGCAGCCCTACGGGCTTACACGGATCTGGATGATGCGTCCGTGCTTGTCATGCCCAGTGCCGCCCGGCTGTGGAATGTCCCGCTGCCCGGCTATGTCAGTGGCGATTGGCGGATTCACCTGGCCCGGCGGCGGGGATTCAGTTTTCCCCGGCGGGTCAACGTGGCCGGACACCTGCTCACCTTCCTGCCGGGGGAGACTGTTGAGCACGACGGCGTCAAGCTCACCTCGCCCGCGCGGACCTGGCTGGACATGGCTTCCGTGCTAAAGCTGGAGGACCTGGTCGCGGCCGGTGATTCCCTGGTGTGCTCGCACGGTCCCGATTTCCCTGTGCCTAAGGACGCGCTATGCAGCATCGAGGAGTTACGGGAGATCGTAGGGCGCCACCCTGGGATGCGCGGAGTGCGCACGGCACGGGCAGCACTGGAACTCATCCGGGTCGGCGCCGACTCGGCTCCGGAAACTCACATGCGGTTGGCTTTGATCGACGCGAACCTGCCTGAACCTGAACTGAACCACGTGGTCCGCAATCACCTCGGCCTGCCAGTCCTGTGGCCGGACGCCGCGTACCTCGAGTGGAAAGTCTCGCTTCAGTACGACGGCCAACACCATGGCGGCGCCGAACAACACCTCAGGGACATCGAACGCCAGGAACGCTCCCTGGCCTACGGCTGGCTTGAAGTCCGGATCTCCAAGCACGACCTCGAAGGTGAGAGACCCGCCGTCGTTCATAAAGTCCGCCGGGCGCTCCAAAGCCGCGGATGGAAGTAGCGCCGAGGTGGCACTTAACCCCCATGTCTTGCCGCAACATGGGGGTTAAATGCCAACTCGGCGGAAGTGTTAAGAACCACCAGTGACCCGAAACACGGCGTCCCGGCGGATATCGCTAGGATGGGTGCAAGCCGTAAGCGGTCTACTCCAGGGTTACCAACCCACAGACGAATTCAGCATAGGAGTCACCATGCCCATTGCAACCCCAGAGATTTACTCCGAGATGATCGACCGCGCAAAGGCTGGCGGATTCGCTTTCCCCGCGGTCAACGTGACGTCGTCGCAGACTCTGAACGCTGCGATCCGCGGTTTCGCCGAGGCCGAATCCGACGGCATCATCCAGGTTTCCACCGGTGGCGCAGCCTACTGGTCCGGCGCGTCCGTCAAGGACATGGTTGCCGGTTCCCTCGGCTTCGCCGCGTTCGCCCGCGAAGTAGCCAAGAACTACAACGTCAACATCGCCCTCCACACGGACCACTGCCCGCAGGACAAGCTGGCGGACTTCGTCCTCCCGCTGCTGGCCGCTTCCGAGGAAGCCGTGAAGGCCGGCAAGGACCCGATCTTCAACTCGCACATGTGGGACGGCTCGCACGAAGCCCTCTCCGAGAACCTGCGCATCGGCCGCGAGCTGCTGGAACGCGCCGCAGCTGCCAAGATCATCCTCGAAGTTGAAATCGGCACTGTCGGTGGCGAAGAAGACGGCGTTGAGAACGAAATCAACGAGAAGCTCTACACCACCACCGAAGACGCCCTCGCCACCATCGAGGCCCTCGGCGCCGGCGAAAACGGCCGCTACCTCACCGCGCTGACCTTCGGCAACGTGCACGGCGTGTACAAGCCGGGCAACGTGAAGCTCCGCCCGGAACTGCTCAAGCAGATCCAGGCCGAGGTTGGCGCCAAGATCGGCAAGGAAAACCCGTTTGACTTGGTCTTCCACGGCGGTTCTGGATCCACGGAGCAGGAAATCGCTGACGCCGTTTCCTACGGCGTCATCAAGATGAACATCGACACCGACACCCAGTACGCCTTCACCCGCCCGGTAGCCGGCCACATGCTTGCCAACTACGACGGCGTCCTGAAGATCGACGGCGAAATGGGCAACAAGAAGACCTACGACCCCCGCGTCTGGGGCGCTGCCGCCGAGGCTGGCATGGCCGCACGCATCGTCGAAGCCGCCCAGCAGCTCGGATCGGTTGGCAAGACCTTCTAATGTCCGACGAATTCCGGAAGAACCTGATGGGGCCGGAGCCCACGCTCCTGCCCGCCGAAACCGAGATCTACCAGCACCTGGCACTCGGCAACGAAGCGCTGGACCTGGTGGCGAAGAACCCCACGTCGTCTCTTCTGTGGGCCATCCTCGCGGAGGAAGCCTGGGCGGAGGGCCGGACCATTGAGTCCTACGCCTACGCCCGTGTTGGCTACCACCGCGGCCTGGATTCCCTGCGCCGCAACGGTTGGCGCGGCGTCGGACCCATCCCATGGGAGCACGAGCCCAACCAGGGCTTCCTTCGGGCGCTCTACGCTTTGGGTCGCGCCGCTTCTGCAATCGGCGAGGCTGAAGAGCCGGAGCGGATCGAGAAGTTCCTGAACGACTCGGACCCCAAGGCCAAGGCAGCGCTCGAAGCCCGCTAGGGACTCAAGCAAACGACGACGGCGACCCTCACCGAAAGGCGAGGGTCGCCGTCGTCGTTAAGGTCGTTAGTCCGTGACCGCTGCGTGCCGCGGGCGCCCCAGGGGAACCACCAGCGGTGTGTGGGTCACGGGGTCGTCGATGATCCGGCAGGCCATGCCGAACACTTCTTCCACCAAGGATTCAGTGATTACGTCCGCGGGAGCGCCTTCGGCCACCACCACGCCGTCCTTCATGGCGATGATGTGGTCCGCGTAGCGGCTGGCGTGGTTGAGGTCGTGCAGTACGGCAACCAAGGTGTGGCCCTTGTCCAGGTTCAGCTCGCGGAAGAGTTCCAGCAGCTCGATCTGGTGGGCGATGTCAAGGAACGTGGTGGGTTCGTCCAGGAGCATGAGCGGCGTCTGCTGGGCGAGGACCATGGCCACCCACACACGCTGCCGCTGGCCGCCGGACAGTTCATCCACCAGTCGGCCGGACAAGGACGCGACACCGGTGGCCTCCATCGCTTCGACGACCGCAATCTCATCGGAGACGGACCACTGCCGCAGCAGCTTCTGGTGCGGGTAGCGGCCGCGGGCTACAAGGTCCGCAACGGTGATGCCGTCGGGCGCGATGGAGGATTGCGGCAGGAGCCCGAGACGGCGGGCAAGTTCCTTCGCGGGCAGTGAGGTCACGGATTTCCCGTCGAGCATGACCTGTCCGCTGCGGGGTTTGATCAGCCGGGCGAGGGCGCGCAGCAGCGTGGATTTGCCGCAGGCGTTGGGCCCGACGATGACGGTGAACTGCCCCTCGGGGATGCGCACGTTGAGGTTTTCGGAAATGATGCGTTGCTCATAACCGATGGTCAGTGCTTCGGCGTGGAGCTGCGGCGCAACAGAGGTGAGGCTCATGATTTCCTTGCTTCCCTGGCCAGCAGCCAGACGAGGTAGATACCGCCGATACACACCGTCACAACGCCCACGGGCAGCTGGATCGGGGCGAACAAGCGCTGGGCTGCGAGGTCGCTGGCCACCAAGAGGAATGCACCCATCACGGCGGATGGCACCAGAGTTATACCGGCGCTTCGGGTAAGACGACGGGCAAGTTGGGGCGCGGCCAGGGCCACGAACGCGATGGGACCCGCAACCGCCGTGACGGCTGCAGTCAACGCCACGCCCAGGACCAGCAGCAACAAACGGGTGGGTTCCGCCCGGACTCCCAAGGCGCGGGCGGCGTCGTCGCCCATTTCCAGCAACTGCATCCGACGCGCCACTGCCAGCGTGGCCACGCCAACCACAACAACCACGACGGCGGCAGGCGCCGCTTGCTGCCAGGTGATGCCGTTGAGGGACCCGGCACCCCAGACAGCTGCAGCCAGGGCGGCCTCAAGCTCGGCCTGCAGGATCAGCCAGTGGTTGAACGCGGCCAGCATGGCGCTGATGCCGATGCCCACAATGATGAGCCGGAAGCCCTGGGAGCCGCGCCGGTAAGCCAGCAAATAGACGGCCAGGGCAGTGAGGATACCGCCAACGAGGGCACCCGCTGCGATGCCAAGGTAACCGCCTCCAACAGTCAGCATCACAATAAGCGCACCAGTGTAGGCGCCGGTATTGAAGCCGATAATGTCCGGGCTGCCCAGCGGGTTTCGGGTCATCGATTGGAAGATGCCGCCGCTCATTCCCAAGGCCGCGCCGAACACAAGTGCCGAAAGAACGCGGGGGAGCCGCCATTCCATGACGATGGTTTGGGCCAGCCCAGGGGCGTCGCCCGTGAAGGCTTGCAGGACTTGCTGCACGGTGACGTCGTAGTCGCCGGTTGCCAGGCTCACGATCGCTACCGTAAGGGCCGCGAGGATCAAAGGGATGCAGACAAGAATGCTGCGGACATCGAACCGGAGGCTCAGCGAACGGTTACGGACCAGGGCTGTCGGCCGGCCAAAATCCAGGCGGCTTCTTGGGTCCAATCGCGTCATAGCCCACTCACTTTCCGGCGCCGAGCCAACGCGATAAGGACCGGCGCACCGATGAACGCCGTCACAACACCCACCTGAAGCTCGCCGGGTGCGGCGACCCTGCCCACCACGTCCGACACAAGGAGCAGGATGGGGGAGAGCACCACGGTGGTGGCCAGGATCCAGCGCTGGTCCGGGCCAACGATCCACCGGGCCACGTGCGGAATCATGAGCCCCACAAAGCCGATCGCACCTGCTCCGGCGGTCGCTCCTCCGCTGAGGAGGGTGATGGCCACGACGCCCAGGATCCGGGTGCGGTTGACGTTGGCGCCGAGGGAAGTGGCGAGGTCGTCGCCCAGTGCCACGGCGTTGAGCCCGCCAACGCAGAACAGCGCGATGATCAATCCCACCACCATGAACGGCGCCACGGTCATGACCGACTCCATGCTCCGGGTGTCCAGCGAGCCGATGCTCCACGAGCGCAAGTGGTCGAAAGCCTTGGGGTTCAGGAGGGTGAGACCCGAGCCGATACCGGTGAGGACCGCGCCCAGGGCAACACCGGCGAGGGTCAGCCTGATGGGATTCACCACGTTCCTGCCGGAGGTGCCGATCAGGTAGACCGCTGCGGTGGTCAGGATTGCCCCGGCAAACGCGAACCAAATGTAGCCGCTGAGGGATCCGATACCGAAGACGCCGATGGCAATCACAATGGCAAACGAAGCTCCGGCGTTGACGCCCAGGATGCCCGGATCGGCCAACGGATTCCGTGTGATCGCCTGAATGAGCGCGCCGGCCACGCCAAGGGAAATGCCGACGGCGATGCCCATCAATGTACGCGGCAGCCGATTCTGAAGGATGATCGCATGATCCGCCGTGTCCTGGGGATTGATGAACGCTTCAAGGACCGTTGTCGCAGGGATGGATTTTGCTCCCACACCGAGACTGAGGATCGCCGCGCCCAGAAGGACTGCTGCCGCTAAGGCGAGAAAGAGGATCCGCCAAGGGGATTTATTGACGACGCCGGAACTGGCAACTGCGGTTGCAGCCGGACGGGCGGGAGCGGCTACTTGGGACATAACGCCGTCGATGGGGACACAGCAGGGGACCATTTCGAAGAGGGGCAGCAATATGACGGCCATTCCGTGACCGTCGTCACAACGTCACGAATGTGTGTCTTAATTAGGTTAGCCTTACCCAGTGAAAAATGACGATTTTGAAGTGCAGCCGCGTAGGGCCTCCCGCATGCGTAAGCTCGCTATGAAGGTGGCCGGAGTCGCCTTGGTGGCTGGCCTCATTGCGGGCTGCGGCACCAGTGGCGGGTCAGGTTCGGCTGCCGGCAACGCCGACGTTGCCACGGGCGGTTCCAAGTTCACCACCGCGGACCAGGAAACGGCCAAGCTGGGCACGGACGCTGCCCCCGGCGTTTTCCCGCGGACCCTGAAGCACGCCAACGGTGAGACCACCCTGGAGAAGAAGCCCACCCGCGTCGTGGTCCTCGACACCGGCGAGTTGGACGACGTCGTGGCCCTCGGCATCACGCCGGTGGGCATGGCCACCACTGAAGGCGCCAACCCTGTCCCCACTTACCTGGCTGACAAGGTCAAGGATGTGGCTTCCGTAGGGACCATCCAGGACCTCAACCTTGAAGCAATCGCAGCTCTCAAGCCGGACCTCATTCTGGGCAGCCAGCTCCGCGCCGACAAGCTGTACAAGCAGCTGTCCGCCATCGCCCCCACGGTCTTCAGCATCCGCCCCGGATTCCCGTGGAAAGAAAACTTCCTCCTGGTGGGCAAATCCCTGGGCGAAGAGGACAAGGCCGTCAAGGCGCTCAACGATTACCAGGCCGAAGCGGATGCCCTCAAGGCAGACGTGAAGGGCGATCCCAAGATTTCCCTGGTCCGCTTCCTGCCGGGCAAGATCCGCCTGTATGCGAACAAGTCGTTGATCGGCGTCATCCTGAAGGACGCGGGCCTTGCCCGTCCCGAGAACCAGAACATTGATGAACTCGCTGCCGAGATTTCGGCCGAGAACATCGAACAGGGCGACGCGGACTGGATCTTCTACAGCAGCTACGGCGATCCCGCAGCAACAGGCGAAACCTCCGTGGTTGAAGGCGCAGTCTGGCCCAAGCTTGGCGCGGTCAAAGCCGGCCAGGCAAAGTCAGTCAGCGACGACGTTTGGTTCCTCGGCCTCGGCCCCACAGGCGCCCAGCAGATCCTGAAGGATCTCCGCAGCATGCTGGTCGGCTAAGGCCTCCAGATCAACACAAGCACCCCAACGACGACGGCGGCCCTCACCAAAAGGTGGGGGCCGCCGTCGTTATGCGTGCGTTGGTAACTAGGCCTTGCGGGGAATGCCCGTCCGGGCCATTGCCTCGGCGTAGGCGCCGTGGATGGCGTCCAGGTATTCCTGCTGGCGGGCAGGGGTGCCGGCGAAGGAGCGGCCACCCAGCGAGCGGACCTTGAAGGTCTTGAAGCCGCGGCGGGCGATGCTGGCCGGTGCGGCCTTCATGAGCTGATCGGCCAGGCGGTGTGCCTCGTTGCCGTGTGCCACCAGGGCGGACGTACGCGGCAGGAGCTGCAGGAGACGCAGGAGCGGCTTGAGACCTTCGGTGATGTTGGCCGGAGTCAGCTTGCCCGGTTCCTCGGACGGCTCGATCCACGGGTAGGCGTTCCAGGGCATCATGAGCGCGGGACGCAGGCCCAGCTGCCACTGCATACCGAGCATGCGGGTGTTGGCTTCCTCGTCACCCGGGTTGATGAAACCTTCGCCGGTGTTGGTGCGCTGATTGGAGAAAAGGCTGACGATGCGGCAGTCATCCATGCTGTGGGCGGGGTCGATGTAAAGGACCTCGCTGCCCGGCTTCTGCTCCTTGATGGAGTCGCACAACTCGTTGACCTCGGCGATGTGCGGTTCGTAGCGGCGGTTCCAGAGGATTTCTTCGGGTGATTCAGTCGCCAGTTCTTGCATCAGGGGTTAGGTCTCCTAGGTGTTACAGCGCACCGTTCCAAGGTGCCGCGGGCATGCCGCAGCCAAACCTCAAAGGGTGCTGTTGGGGGCTAACTAACCTTACCGGACTATGGGGGTGAACGGGTGCCGCTTCGGCGCGCCCCCGAATGCGACACGGCGTGTTGCCCCGGAACGTGGCGGGAGTCTCGACGACGGTGTGCGGATTCCGGCAAGATGCCGGAAGACTGGCCTGCCGAAGCGGCGTTGCAGTCCGCCGCATCGGATGAGACAGCAGGTGGGTACACTCTGTGCCCCGCGCCGTCGAGCATGAACCTTTATCTATCTGTCACGTCAAAGCCGTTGACTTTGACGTGCACAGGTGATGGGTTGGGGCTATTGGTTTTGGGGGAACCTATTCTGAAACCCCTGACTCAATGCACCGGTCTTCGACACCATCACTGGCATCATCTACCTCGGGGGTAAACGTGGTTGCATCAACAGAAGCATCGCCAGAATCAGGGCAGCGTCCCGGCAAGGCTCCAAAAGTCCGCGCGATCCTGGCGGGTGGTCTGGTTCTGGGAGTGGGTGCGGCGATCACCTTAGCCGCGTGGAACAGCTCCGAGTTTGCCCAAGACACCTTCACAGCAGGATCCTTCAATCTCCAGGGCAGCACCAACGGAACCACGTTCACTGAAAATCCGGTGGGCTCGCCTGCCACGTTGGCATTCACCACCAACCCGTCAAACCTTTCGCCGGGCGATGTCGTATCCGCTCCGTTCGCTGTCAGGTTGGATGCGGCGTCAAGCTATGACGCCGAGGTGACCATCTCCACGGAAGGTTCTACGGGGTCCCTGGCAGGCCTAACGTACGAGCTCACACAGTCTGACGCTTTTGGGTGCGCAGAAGCTGTCACGGGAACGTTGGTGGCGGCCGGACAAACGCTGGGGACGACGCCGGCAAGCGTCACCTTCTCCTTGGCTCAAGGAGCCGATACTGACCCCGGAACGCCCGTTAACCTCTGCTTCAGGGTGACCGCCGGGGCAGTCGTCCAAGCCCAAACCGGGTCCACGACGTGGGAATTCGCCGCACAGTCGCAGTGACTCATGGGTCATCGACGAGCAAAAACAAAGCGCGGTGTAATTTTCCTTCGTATCCGCGCGCTCCTCGCAGGGGCATTGGCTCTGGGACTCGGTGGCTCAGTCACACTCGCTTCGTGGACCGACAGCGACTTCGCGAGTGGTTCGTTCGGAGCCAGCGTGTTCCGAACTGAATCCAATGTCACCAAGCCATATGACGCCTTGGGTACATGGAGCACCAACGACGCTTCACCCGGTGCCACCTTGGTGTTCAATGCCGCTGCCATGAGCCCGGGCACGGTGTTCTATGCGCCGTTCGCCGTCAGGACCAAGGCCACATCCGTCGCGGGTGAGGTAGTGCTCGGGATTCCCGTGGTGTCCAGTAGCGGAACGGGGGTGGCAGATTTGGGGGCTGCGCTGCGTTATCGGGTGGTCCGATCGGCTACATGCGAGGCGTCGTCGTTTACAGGTAGCCAGGATTTTGTGGTTGGTAGCGATGGCGTGAAGCCGTTGACCGTGGGCCAAGCCGTCGGCGTCGTAAATCCACTGGCGGCGGCAACGGAGAGCCTGCCGGGGGCGGCCACGCAGTTCTGCTTTGAAGTGTCGCTTCCGGCGGGGGCAAACAATGCGTTGCAGGGTCAGACGGCAACCGCGATCTGGCAGTTTACTGCTACCTCAAGCTCATGAGCAGGCCCGGAATGCGCAGTGGCCGGTTTCAGCACCGCTTGCGGGAGACACTGCTAAACCTGGCTGCCGCGGGCGGTGCCGTCTGCCTCATCGCCGTGGTTCTCGCGGTGGCGTTCAACATCACCCTGATTCTCTTCAAAACCGGTTCCATGTCACCAACCATCCCGGCAGGTTCGCTGGCCGTTGTTCGCGAGATTCCGGCGGCCGAGGTAAAAACTGGCGACATTGTCACAGTGGACCGCCCCGGAAAGCTGCCCATTACACACAGGATCCAGAACGTTGAACCGGCGGAGGGTGCTGCCCGGGCCATTACCATGAAAGGGGACGCCAACGCCGAGGCTGATCCGGCGCCCTACGTCGTGGAGCGGGTCCGGATCGTGCTCTGGTCCGTCCCCGGTCTTGCGTATCCCCTGGCCGCTGTCGCCAACCCGGTGGTGTTGGGCGCAACTACCGTCTGCGTAGCGGCGCTCGTGAGCTGGGTGTTGTGGCCCCGAAACGCATCCCGGCGCGGTTCGCGGCGCAAAAGAGGGCATCATGCTGCTGCCTAAGTTGGGGGCTTTGCCGGGGTTGCTGGCCATCTTCTTGATGGGTGCGCCTCCGGCCCACGCGCAGGAAGGACCTTCCGGATGGTTGGAGCTCGACGCCGGTCCGGCTGGGGAGGTGCACCGTCTCACTCCGGGTGGGAGGGCGGATTGGGAGGTAGACGTGTACGCCCGGGGTGAGGCTGCTGGTTCGCTGGAAGTATGGATCCAGCCGACCGAATCTGCAGGTCCCCCTAGTAGTGAGTCCACGAGGTTCCGGGACTTCCTCAGCGTGCAACTACGCTCCTGTGACCAGCCGTGGGAGGGCACCTCGTGCGCGCACGGTGAACAGAGCTTGCTTGGGCCCACGGATCTAAAGCTTGCCGAGGGCTTGAGGATTGACCTCATGCAAGACGGCAGCACCTGGTCCAGGGGGGCATACGTCCTTGTGAGCGCGGCGCTGGCGGAGGACGTTCCTGAGGAGGTACAAGGGAGCCGCACGCAGATCGTGGTGGGCGTCCATGGTTCGGGCGACGCGGTTGGAGATGACACTTTCGGTGCCGCCACCGCACGCCCGGGCGGGCCGCCGTCGTCCGTTGGGTTGGCTGGTACCGGCGCCAGACTGGCTGGCTTCGCGGTGCTGGGCGTGTTTGCAGTGGCGGCAGGGTTCGCACTTGCGCGTTTTCGGGGTGCGCGGGCATGAAGAAGCGGCTCGGCTTGTTGAGTTCCGCGGCGATGGCCTTGGCCCTGCTGATCTCCACCTCAAGCCCGTCATCCGTGACCGACGCCTCCTGGCAGCGGAGTGAATTCGGCGAGGGGAGCTTCGGGACCATCACGATTCCGCCAGCGACCCTCAATGGCGCTTGCGAGTACAACCCCGCGTTCCTCGGCGCCGGCGCTTACGTGAGGGTATTTTGGAAACCGCCGTCCACCTACACAAACCTGACGGACGCAGTAATTGACGTGCACCTGGTCACCGCAGGATCTACGGTGACCACACTCCAGGGCTATCCCGGAGTTGCGAATACCACTGGCTCTGCCGCGGGCTACATTACGGAGATTCCGGCTACGCTCCTTGGTGGTATTTTGGGGTTCAACACGCAGTTCCAAGTGGATATCCATATCGCCGCGGAGGGGTGGAAGTCCACGCCCGTGTCGGTCAGGGCCAATGCAGGCCTGATTGCCGGCGTCGGCGGATCGTGCACCAATCTCTGAATCGTCATGCCGGGTAGTCCAAAACTTAGGCAAAACGTCGCGGAACGCCTCCTTGACACCAGAGAAACCGTTGTCATCGGCTAAACTTGGCTGGTAAGAGCCCCGAAACTCTTGCGTATGCCGTGCCTTGTGGCAGGCTGCACCAGCTACGTCGGGGCATTCTCATGTACGGCGTCTCGTCCTGGTCATCCGGCTGGGTCCGGGCCCGAAAGAATGGGGGAGGATCCCATGCCCGCTATCGTGATCGTCGGAGCCCAGTGGGGCGACGAAGGCAAAGGCAAAGCAACCGATCTGCTCGGTGGCCGCGTTGACTACGTGGTTAAGCCCAACGGCGGTAACAACGCCGGGCACACCGTGGTTGTTGGCGGTGAGAAGTATGAGCTGAAGCTCCTTCCCGCGGGCATCCTGAGCCCCAACGCAATACCTATTATCGGCAACGGCTGCGTGGTGAACCTGGAGGCCCTCTTCCAGGAAATCGAAGGCCTTGAAGCCCGAGGCGCGGACACGTCCCGCCTGCGGGTCTCGGCCAACGCCCACCTCGTTGCTCCGTACCATCAGGTCCTGGACAAGGTGACCGAGCGCTTCCTTGGCAGCCGGGCCATCGGAACCACGGGCCGCGGCATTGGACCCGCGTACATGGACAAGGTGGCCCGCTTGGGCATCCGCGTCCAGGATGTCTTCGACGAATCCATCCTCCGCCAGAAGGTGGAAGGGTCGCTGCGCCAGAAGAATGAACTGCTGGTCAAGGTCTACAACCGCCGCGACATCGTGGTGGACGAGATCGTGGAATACTTCCTGTCCTTCGCCGAGCGCCTGCGCCCGCTGGTCATCGACAGCACACTGGTCCTCAACAACGCCTTGGACGAGGGCAAGGTTGTGCTCATGGAAGGCGGCCAGGCAACGTTCCTGGACGTCGACCACGGCACCTACCCGTTCGTCACCTCGTCCAACCCAACAGCCGGCGGCGCGTCTGTTGGCTCCGGCATTGGCCCCACCCGCATTTCGCGGTCCATTGGCATCATCAAGGCCTACACCACGCGTGTTGGCGCAGGCCCGTTCCCCACGGAACTGTTCGACGAGATGGGCGTTTACCTGCAGAAGACCGGCGGCGAGTTCGGTGTGAACACCGGCCGCCCCCGCCGTTGCGGTTGGTACGACGCCGTCCTGGCCCGCCATGCTTCCCGGGTCAACGGCTTCACGGACTACTTCGTCACCAAGCTGGACGTCCTCACGGGCATCGAGCAGATCCCCGTCTGCGTTGCCTACGACGTTGACGGCGTGCGCCACGATGAAATGCCCATGACGCAGACCGAGTTCCACCACGCGGTGCCCATCTTCGAGTACTTCGACGGCTGGACCGAGGACATCACTGGGGCCCGCACCCTGGAAGACCTCCCGGAGAACGCGCGCAACTACGTGCTGGCCCTCGAAAAGCTCTCCGGTACGCGCTTCTCGGCCATCGGCGTCGGCCCGGACCGCGACCAGACCATCGTTGTTCACGACCTGATCAACGACTAAGTACTACTAAATTCACGACGACGGCGGGTCACCCGAGGTTCCTCATGGAACCGACCGGTGGACCGCCGTCGTCGTTGGATGAAGTACTCGGCCACCGTCAGATTGATAACCCAGGATGCGCCCATGAGCACTGCCCTTGTTGCCTCGTCTGTGGGGCCCGCAACCAGCATCCAGGACAGGAACACGAAGGCCTGCGTTCCCGCGCCCAGTGCGATGGCGTATGCACGCGTCATCCACGCGCCGTGGGTGGCGTAGTCGCGCCGTCGGATGGCGAACAGCCCCATGATGATGCTCGCAACCATGGCGGAACCAAAGATCAGCCGAAGAACCAGAAGGGCTTCGCCATCACCTTCCGGTAGGGCGTAGAACATCGACATCCATAGGCCGGACAAGCCAGCGAGCAGGCCCGCCGGTACCAGGATGCGTCCGGCCATTTGGTGCCACGATTGCCTGCCGCGTCGAGGTGGGGAAACGCGTCGAAGCGTGGGTGCGAACTGAAAGGCTCCCAGAAGGCTGTACACCGTGACTGTGACGATGTGCGTTACCACCGGGATGGGTGAAGCGAAGAACCGGGCGTTCTGCGGAGTGACGTTCGCGCCGCCCGTCAGCTCCGTGAGTCGCGCAGCGCCGGCAATCACCGGAATGAGACTGAGGACGATCAGGGCCACTGGCACGGCCCATTTTGTGCGGCGGTTCCGGATCTGCGGGGTGTTTTTGGATGTCATGACTCTGCCTGCGTTCTGGGTGGAAAACGGAAGGTGATGGGTGGAGACCGCTAGGTGTACGGTGTACACCTTTATGATCCAAACACTAGGTGTACGCTGTATACCTGTCAAGGCTGTACCCGTCCTTGGCTTAGTTCGGAAGGAAGTCGTATGACCCTGCTAGCCGAGGCAGCCCGGCGCATACCCCTGAACCGTGACCGCGTCCTAAGCGCCGCTGTCGTTCTCGCGGACGAGGTGGGTATCGAGTCGCTCAGCATGCGTCGCCTGGCACAGGAACTAGGCGTTGTTCCGATGGCGCTGTACAAGCACGTTGCCAACAAGGAAGAACTCCTCGGCGGCATGGTGGACACCATTGTTGGCGAGATCGGCCCGCCTGTCCCGGACGCTCCGTGGAAGTCCGCTGTCCGGCTCCGGGTCCTTTCGGCCAGGCAGGTACTCCTGCGGCATCCCTGGGCCCGCCCTGTGATTGAGACCCGCACGAACGTAACCCCCGCAGTCCTGGGGTATATGGACGGCTTCGCTGGGATGTTCCTGACGGGCGGTTTTTCCGTGGATCTCACGCACCATGTCATGCATGCCATGGGAAGCCGAATGTGGGGTTTTACCCAGGAGGTCTTCGATGACTCTGCGGGGGCTGGGAACCAGCATGCACAGGTGCCGGCGGATGCCCGGGCCGCCATGGCCCAGCAGATGGCCGAGAACTTTCCCCATCTCTTCAAGATTGCTGCCGTGGCAGCGCATGAGGACGGTTCCGTGGTCGGGAACGGCTGCGACGACCAATACGAGTTCGAATTTGCCCTTGACCTCCTCCTGGATGGATTCGAGCGGCTCCACCAGCAGAACTGGACATCAGGCGGGGGCAAGGGCAAATGAGCACAGCGACTGACGAGGGGGTCGGGTTCCGTTCCCGGCGCGGGCCCATACTGATAGCGCTGATGCTCGCAACGGGCTTGGTGGCGATAGATGCCACCATTGTTGCCACGGCAGTGCCGTCCATCGTGGAGGACATAGGCGGCTTCGCCTCGTTCCCTTGGCTCTTTTCCGCCTACCTGCTGGCACAGGCCGTCTCCGTCCCTGTTTACGCCAAGCTCTCAGACGTCGTGGGCCGCAAGCCAATCATCCTGGGTGGCATAGGCCTTTTCCTGCTTGGCTCGATTCTCTGCGGGCTGGCTTGGAGCATGCCTGCGCTCATTGCATTCCGAGTGCTCCAGGGGCTCGGGGCCGGCGCAGTCCAGCCTGTTGCAATCACGATTGCGGGTGACATTTACACCCTTGCAGAGCGGGCAAAAGTCCAGGGATATCTGGCCAGCGTGTGGGCCGTTTCTTCCGTAGTGGGACCAACCCTGGGAGGCGTCTTCGCGTCATTGGGAATCTGGCGGTGGATCTTCCTCATCAACATCCCGCTGTGCCTGATCGCAGCCTGGATGCTCCTCCGAACTTTCCACGAGAACGTCGAGAGAACCAAGCACCGCATCGATTACGCGGGAGCCGGACTGCTGACGATTTCTTTGAGCCTGCTCATCCTCGGGGCCCTCCAGGGCGGTCAAGCCTGGCCCTGGGATTCCCCGATCAGCTTCGCCGTGTTTGGCGGAGGGGCATTGCTGTTTGTTGTGTTTCTTTTGGTGGAAAGGAAGGCGGCGGAGCCTGTCCTGCCACCTTGGGTTGTCTCCCGGAGGCTCCTGGCGACGACGGCGATGGTCGCTTTCGGTGTTGGCGCGATCATGCTTGGCATCACAACCTACGTCCCGACGTTCCTGGAAGGGTCCCTTAAAACCTCGCCCCTTCTGGCCGGGCTCGCCTTGGCGGCGTTGACCATTGGCTGGCCCATCAGCGCGTCGCAAGCCGGCCGGTTGTACCTCCGAATCGGCTTCAAAAACACGGCCATCATCGGCATCGTGATTACGGTGATCGGCTCGGCCATCCTTGCCCTCACTGCCCCGACGCCCAACATTCTGCTGGTGGCAATGGCGTGCTTCGTCGTCGGGCTCGGACTCGGGCTGGTGGCGACGCCGAGCCTTATTGCCGCGCAAACCAGCGTCGAATGGAATGAACGCGGCGTCGTAACGGGCACTAACCTCTTTGCGCGTTCAATCGGCAGCTCTATCGGTGTTGCGGTTTTCGGTGCCATTGCCAACGCTATCTACGCCGGCGGTCCCGGCGGCGGTCCCGATCCGCAAACTACCGTGCACGCGTCCACTGCCGTCTTCCTGGCTGTGCTCGTCAGCGCAGTACTTACTGTTGTGGCGGTCCTGGTGATGCCCGCCGACGACGGAACGCACAGGAACAAAGAACGGGCTCAGAAGCCCAGCTCGGAACCTGCCAACGACTAGTCTCGAACCTATGGAAGAACTGATCACCGGCAGCCTGGAAAAGTTGTTTGAAGGAACCGTTTGGGCCGAGGGTCCTCTCTGGGTTCCGCAGCCGCAGACCGTTCGCTGGAGCGACATTCCCAACAACCGAATCCTCGAGTTCTCTCCGAGCACCGGCGCGACGCGCGAATACGCCACCGGCGTCGAGTACACCAACGGCCGGACGCTCCACCCCGACGGCAGCGTGGTGCAGTGCAGCCACGGCCGCAGGCGTGTTGAGAGGGACCACGACGGCGTGGTCACGCCGATCGTTGAAGCGTTCGGTGAGCATCGGCTCAACTCGCCCAACGATGTTGTGGTGGCCGAGGATGGCACCGTGTGGTTCACTGATCCTCCTTACGGGATCCTGCCCGGGACGGTGGAAGGGCATGAGGGCGAGCAGGAATACGGCGGTTGCTACGTGTTCCGATTTGACCCGGCCACAGCAGAACTGACTCCGGTGGTCACGGATCTGGTGCACCCTAACGGCCTGGCGTTCTCCCCGGATGAGTCGCTTCTCTACGTTGCGGACACGGCCGGCCCTGCGCATGAAGTACCGTTCCGGATCGCTGCCTACCCTGTGAAGGGCGGCTCGTGCGGTGAAGGCAGCACGTTCGTTGAGCTCGAAGATGACGCGGCCTCGGACGGCTTCCGCGTTGACGTCGAGGGCCGTGTATGGACCTCGGCAGGCTCGTCAGTTCGTGTCTATGCACCCAGCGGGGCGCTGCTGGCCGCCGTCGAGGTTCCTGAAAAGGTCTCCAATCTCTGCTTTGGAGGGGCCGACGGTCAGGATCTCTACATCACGGCCACTACGTCCCTGTACCGGCTGCGGACCTCGACGCGGGACACCACCATGAGAGTAACCTGAACACAGCAAGATCACAGGCTTGGAGCCGGGCGGAGGGGTACCACCGGGGGAGACCCCTCCCGGCGAAGCCTCCACCGCCGGACCACAGGGCCATGACGAAGGCGGTCCCAGGAAGGGCACGCAGTTCCTGTGGCTTGCAGCCATCGGTGCCGGCGTCCTGCTCACGCTGCTCTTCTTCATCGGCTACATCGTGGGCTTCTTCGACTAACCTGCTACGCAGCCCCGGCGATGGCTACGGGTTGACGCAAATGTCGTCGCTGCCGCGCAGGCGCCCGGCGTCGACCTTGCACGGCTGGTGACGCCAACAGCACGTCACTGGCGGAGATCAATCAAGCCGAGTTCAACCACGGCAGCCCGCTCGTCGAAAAGCTCAGCGGCAGTAGCGTCCAGCGTCGATGGTTGCCGACGCTGCTGATGCCGCAGAGGACGCGCCCCGGGCGTCGATGATCGCTGCGCCTCGACGAGCAACCGTGGGGATGAAGTCGTTCTCGATCCAGTCCTGATCGTTCACCACCTCGGCCGCGTTCCGGCCTGCAACCTCTGCGTGAAAGATGTCCGGATACTGCGTTGCAGAATGATTGCCCCACACGGTCATTTTGCGGATATCCCCGACCCTGACTTGAGTCTTTCTAGCAAGCTGTCCAAGGGCGCGGTTGTGATCAAGCCGGGTCAGGGCGCTGAATCGCGAGGCAGGGATGTCCGGGGCGTTGCTCATGGCAATCAAGGCGTTGGTGTTGGCCGGGTTGCCCGTCACTCCGATTCTGACGTCGTCGGCTGCCACCCGGTTCAGCGCCTGGCCTTGTGCTGTGAAAATGGCACCATTGGCACTGAGCAGATCGCCGCGTTCCATGCCCTTGGTACGCGGACGGGCGCCGACCAGCAAGGCAAGGTTGACGCCGTCGAAAATATGGTCGGCGTCATCGCCGATTTCCACCGAGTCGAGGGCGGGAAACGCGCAGTCATCGAGCTCCATCACCACTCCCTCAAGTGCCTTCAACGCGGGCGTGATCTCCAGGAGCCGGAGTTGCAGGGGAGTATCGGCGCCAAAGAGGGCACCACTAGCGATCCGGAAGAGGAGGCTGTAGCCGATCTGGCCGGCTGCTCCGGTCACGGCGATCTTGATGGGCGTGCTCACGTCACGTTCTCCTTGCTGATCTGTTGTACCCGATGGTCTTTGGAAGCTTGATGTCATGGTGCCACAGCGCTGTGGTGCGCGCAGTCCAATCATCATAATTTTCGATGTCGTTGCGCTGTTTTATTCGCTATGCAGATGCACTTTGTCCACGTGAGAATGAATTAACCGTCACAGAAAAGGGCCGCAGCAGCCAGCGCGTTTGCGACCTTTCGCTACATAGGAGAACACATGTCAAGCCAAGAGGTAGAGGTCCTCGTCGTAGGGGCAGGCCAGGCCGGGGTGGCGATGAGCGAGCACCTAAGCGAGCGGGGAATTCCCCACGTCGTCCTGGAACGCCACCGCATTGCCGAACGGTGGCGTTCCATGAGATGGGATTCCCTGGTTGCCAACGGGCCCGCCTGGCACGATCGTTTCCCGGGCCTGGAATTCACCGATATCGAGGCCGGCTCCTTCCCCTCCAAGGAGCAGGTAGCCGACTACTTCGTGGCCTACGCCCAGAAGATCGGCGCGCCCATCCGCTGCGGTGTGGAGGTCAAGTCAGTGCGCAGGAACGTCGGAGCGCCGGGCTTCCACGTACAAACATCCGATGGGGAATACAACGCACGCTACGTCGTAGCCGCCACAGGGCCGTTTCAGCGGCCGGTGATCCCCGCCGTCGTTCCCGAAACCGCCGGACTCATGCAGATGCACTCAAGCTCGTACCGCAACCCCGGCCAACTGCCCCAAGGTGCCGTCCTGGTGGTGGGCGCCGGTTCCTCCGGCGTCCAGATTGCCGCGGAAATCCAGCGTTCAGGCCGGCAGGTGTACCTTTCCGTTGGTCCTCACGACCGGCCTCCGCGGAACTACCGCGGCCGGGACTTCTGCTGGTGGCTCGGTGTTCTCGGCAAGTGGGACGCCTCCACCCCGGCACTGGGCGCCGAACACGTGACCATCGCGGTCAGCGGGGCAGACGGCGGCCACACCGTGGATTTCCGGGCGCTCGCCGAGAACGGAATCAAGCTCGTGGGGCGGACCCTGGAGATCCAGGACGGCACCATGCGTTTCGCGGACGATCTCCGTACCAACATTGCCAACGGCGATGCTCACTATCTGGAGTTGCTCGACGAAGCCGACGCGTACGTGGAACGCAATGGTTTGGACCTGCCGGAGGAACCCGAAGCCCGCTTCCTCAGGCCGGACCCGGAGAGCCTCACCAATCCCATCCATGAGCTGGACCTCGTCGCGGCCGGAATCACCTCCATCGTGTGGGCAACAGGCTTCGCAGTGGACTACAGCTGGCTGCAAGTGGACGCTTTCGATGACAAGGGAAAGCCGCTGCAGCAACGCGGCGTATCCACCGAGCCCGGCATCTACTTCCTGGGCCTGCCCTGGCAGTCACGCCGCGGATCCAGCTTCATCTGGGGCGTCTGGCACGACGCCAAGTACGTGGCCGACCAGATCACCATCCAGCGGAGCTACCTCACCCACAATGAGCAGGATGCCCTGGTGGCGAGCGGAGCCGTCTGACGCCAGAGCCGCAAAAGGGGACCACGCCGAGCAGGCGTGGTCCCCTTTTTGGTGGTTGGAATCAGGCGAGGCCGGCCAGCGACCTCGCCGAAAGAGCCTCCTCCATTTTCTGCGGGTCAAGCAGTCTGCGCTCAATCACCAATTCGGCAATGCCCCGTTGGGTTGCGAGGGCCTCCTTGGCCAGTTCTGCAGCGGCGGCGTATCCGATCAAGGGTGCCAATCCGGTGACGACGCTGATGGATTCGATCATCCGTTGCTGCAGCATCTGTGTATTGGCGGTGATGCCGTCCACACAGTGTGTCCGGAGTTGGCGGCAGGCCACAGTGAGCCAGGCGATCGACTCAAGCAAAGCGTCAGCAATGACAGGCTCGAAGGCATTGAGCTGGAGCTGCCCTGCCTCCACGGCCATGGTTACGGTGGCATCCGCGCCGATCACCCGGAAGGCAACCTGGTTGACCATTTCCGGGATGACCGGGTTGACCTTCCCGGGCATGATGGAGGACCCGGCCTGCACTGCGGGCAGGCGGATCTCGCCAAACCCTGTCTGCGGGCCGGAGGACAGCAGGCGGAGGTCATTGCAGATCTTGGACAGCTTCACTGCAGCCCTCTTCAAGACGCCCGATACGAGCATGAACACGCCCGTGTCGCTGGTGGCCTCCACAAGGTTGGTCGCGGAGGTGAGCTGCAGTCCGGTGATGGAACTGAGCTCATTGATCACAGCTTCCCGGTAGCCGGGGGAAGCGGTGATGCCGGTGCCGATTGCAGTGGCTCCAAGGTTGGATTCACGCAGGTGGGGAAGGAGTTCAAGGAGCCGTTGGCCGTCCTCACGGAGGGTGTCGGCGAAGGCACCAAACTCTTGTCCCATGGACATAGGCACAGCGTCCTGCAGTTGGGTGCGGCCCACTTTGATGATTCCGGCGAACGCTGTGGCCTTCGCGTCAAATGCTTGGATGAGCCGGGCGTGCTCGTCGCAAAACCCCGATATTTCCCGCTGCAGGGCGATCTTGATGGCGGTTGGGTAGACGTCATTGGTGGACTGGCTGCGGTTCACGTCATCAATGGGATGCAACGCCGCGTAGTCGCCCTTGCGGTGACCCATCAGTTCCAGTGCGCGGTTGGCAATGACCTCGTTGGCGTTCATGTTGGTGCTGGTTCCCGCGCCGCCCTGGATCGTGTCCACCACAAACTGGTCATCCAGCAGGCCATCCATGACTTCCAAGGAAGCCTTTTGGATGGCTGCGGATTTGTCCGGATGAAGGAGGCCCAGGCTTTCGTTTGCCCTTGCTGCTGAGTATTTCACGGCACCCAGGCTCCAGATGAGGGAACGCTGGGTGCCGATGGTTCGTCCGCTGACGGGGAAGTTGTCCACGGCCCGGAGCGTGCTGATGCCCCAGTAGGAAGCCTCGGGAACGTCCGCGTCCCCGAGGCTGTCGTGCTCTCGTCGTACTCCCGTGCAGGGAGAAGGTACTACTTGTTCTGTCATGGTCCTGTTCCTGAAAATGCCCACGACGCCGGACTCCCTGGCTACGGTGCCAGGTAGTCCAGTGCCGTGAGTGCCAAGGCGGCTGCGCCGTCGTGAATGGCAAGGTTGGCGGCGTCGCCGACGCAGTGCGCGGCGAACTCGGGTTGGTGGTTGGCTGCCGGGAAGCAGCCGAGTCCTATGTAGGGGTGGATGGCCGGAACCACTTGGGAAACATTGCCCATGTCTGTTGACGCCCGGTTCATGGTGGCTTGCTCCGGCGGGGCGTTGAAGTCCCGGCCGAGGGACTCCGCATGGTGCATGTACAGTTCAAGTGCCCGCAGGTCCGTGCGGAACTCCGAGTATGGTTCCGATTCCGGAGTCACCGACAACTCGCAGCCGGATGCCAATGCCCCCGCTTCGAAGCATCGTTGTACGCGCTCCTCCAGCTCGCCCAACAGCGCAAGTGATTCTGCACGGACGTACCAACGGCCCTCGGTCTTTTCCGGAATAGCGTTGGGCGCTTCGCCCCCGCGCGTCTGGATTCCGTGGACCCGGGTACCGGAAGGCAGTTGTTGGCGAAGGAGGCCCAACGCTACCTGGGCAACAATAAAGGCGTCGTTGGCGTTGACACCTTGATCCGGATACGCAGCGGCGTGGGCTGATTTGCCCCGGTATTCCACGTGGTTGTGGGCCACCGCGTAAGGGCGGGCCTCGGCGGAATCGACGGGGCTGGGATGGGCCATCATGGCCAGGTCCAAGCCCTGGAAAGCGCCCTTTTTGAGTAGCTCGATCTTTCCGCCGCCGCCTTCTTCGGCAGGGGTTCCATACAGTTCCACGGTCAGGTCATGTACGGCTGCGAACTGCGCCAAGGCCACGGCGGCACCGCACGAGATGGCCGTGATGATGTTGTGGCCGCATGCGTGGCCGAGGCCCGGAAGGGCGTCGTACTCGGCCATGAGCCCAACGCGGCGTGAGCCCGTTCCGAAGACGGCCCGGATGGCGGTGGGAAAGCCCAGATACTCTCTTTCCACCTTGAAGCCGTGACAGGACAGGTACTCTGCGGTCCAGCCGGCGGCACGATGCTCTTGCCAGCCAAGTTCGGGGTTGGCGTGCAGGGTTTCGGAGAGATGGATCAGGTGGGGCCGCTGCGCGTCAACGGAATCCAACACGCGCTGGCGCTGAACTGCCGGGGCAGTGATGGTGGTTGGTGCTTCACCGCTCATCGCCGGCAACCCCATAACTGATGGAAGCGGCGGGATCCAGGCCACGGACTACGTAGTCCTGCCGCTGGGGAAGCCAAACTTCCAGGAGCTCCTCCAGTTGCTCGATCGGGCGGTCATGCCAGTCCACGCGCAGGTCCGTGTCCCTCCAGCCGTGTCCGGATACCACCGAAAGTCCGGCTGATCGCACGGGTCCGGCTTCGCCGCCGGCCGCAACAGCGGCTCGAAGGGCAGCCATAAGGCGCACTTCCAGCTCTCCGGCGGTGGCTTCAAAGGCGTCGCAGAGGACTTGGGCAATCCCCGGAGCAGCGAGCATGTTGCCCGCCGCCACACTGTTGGGGCCCCTGCCTTCGCCAAACACGCCAAGGGTACGTTCACCACTGAACACTGCGGATCCACCGTTTGCGTCGAGCACCACCAGTTGCCGGTAATCCACTGCAGGTGATTCCTGCACGACGGCGTCAATCGCCTCCTGCGCGGAATAGCCCGCCTGCAGGCGGTCGAGTAATGCTGTTCCCAGACGAGGATCGGTGATGTTCTGGGAGCTCACAGCGCCGACCCCGTCGCGCAAGTGCGCGCAGCGGGCCGCAACAGCGGGAGAAGAAGAAGAGACCGCTATGCCGAACCTGCCGCTGCCGTCTGTGGCCGCGATGCTGAATGTCATGACCGCCCCTCCGAGGTACCCGTGGAGAGCACGGCAGTGGCGTCAATTTCCACAAGCCATTCCGGACGGGCCAAGGCCTGGACCACAATGCCCGTAGAGACGGGGAAAACGCCTTTGAGCCAGCGGCCCATGGTGCGGTAGACGGTTTCGCGGTAACGGGGATCGATGAGGTAGACGGTGACTTTGACGATGTCTTCAAGGCTGCTGCCCGCCTCCTTGAGCAACATGTCGATGTTGGCCATGGCCTTCTCCGTTTGGGCTTCGACGTCGCCAATGCCCACGGACTCGCGGGTCTCAAGGTCCTGTCCGATCTGGCCCCGAAGGTAAACCACGCCATTGGCCACCACGGCCTGGCACAGATCGTTGTCCAGGTTCTGCTCCGGATAGGTCTCTTTCGTGTTGAACGTACGGATACGCTGGTGCTTCATGTCGCGGCTTGCCTTTCAGTTCTTGGACGTGTGCTCGTCTTCTTCAGCTTCCTGTGGTGCTCTAAATCTGTCCAACAGTTCTTTTAGAACGATTGCATCGACTTTTCCGATGAATGGCGTAGCCTCTTCTTATGGATGTGACACTCACGCAGTTGCGCTACTTCGTGGAAGCGGCAGCCCAGCTGTCCATGACAGGCGCAGCCGTTCGCCTCAACGTGGCCCAATCAGCTGTCTCAGCGGCCATCGCTCAGCTGGAACGGCACGTTGGGACGCAGTTCTTCATTAGGCAGCGCTCAAAAGGCCTGGTGCTCACACCAGCCGGCGAGCTGTTCGTCAGGGACGCCCAAGCCATCCTTGCCCAGGTTGAAGAGAGCATTGACCACGCGCGTGGAGAGCACCAAAGCGTCTCCGGGCGGATCCGTGTTGCCTGCTTCAGCACGCTGGCACCTTTCCTGCTGCCCGGTGTCCTGACGAAATTGCGGGAAGACCACCCGGCCCTCGAAGCGGAAGTCATCGAAACCGATACTTCGGGCTGCATCGCCGCATTGCTCAGTGGACAGGCGGATTTGGCGCTGTGCTACGACCTCGACCTGCCCGAAGCGATAGCCAGTTCAGTGGTGGATACCGTGAGGCCCTATGTGGCACTTCCGCCAGATCACAAGCTGGCGGGATCAAAGACTGTTCAGCTGTCCGCATTGAGTGGTGAACCCTTCGTGCTGCTGGACTTGCCGCACACCCGCGATCTCATGCTCTCCATCGCCAGGCTCGGTGGCCGGGAGCCCGACGTCAGGTTCCGTTCGGCCAGCTATGAAACGGTGCGTACTTTCGTGGCCCGTGGCCTCGGCTACTCCATCCTTCACCAGCGGCCACAGCATCAGTTGACGTACGACGGCGGCCAGCTGGCCGCCGTCGAAATCCGTGACGATGTGCCGGAATTGAAGACAGTTCTGGCCCACCTGAAGTCCCACCGCCCCACGGCGAGGGTGCGGGCGGTAGCGCAGGCGGTGCGGCACCAAATCGTCGCCGCCCGCTCGGCCCGAAGCTAGGCCGGCAGTTTCCGGACAGCCAACCGCGCAAGTGCACGCTCCACCAGATGGCGCTGACGGGAACCAGTGACCGCATCCGGATCCAGCATGGAGGTGACGTGCAGACCCATCATGACGTTCAGCAGTTCATCGGCAACCGCATCCGGGTCCGCCAATGGTTCGCATTCGCCGTCGTGCTCTGCTTGGGCAAGGAAACCCATCACCAGCCCGCGCCAGTGCAACAGGGCCTCCCTGCCGACGGCGCGCAGCGCGTTTTCAGTCTGCGCGCGCTGCCAGAAGGACACCGCCACGCGGGCTTCCACCACGGTGAGGGGATCGGCCGGGATGATTTCCAGGCACAAACTTCGAAGGGCTGAAAGGCCGCGACGGCCGGCCGTGCCTGCGGCGATGCGTTCGTTGGTGCGTTCGCAGATCAATTCGTAGGAGGCCAGCAGCAGTGCGTCCTTGTTGGGAAAATAATGGGCCAGCACGCCCGGTGCCGCGTAGCCGCACTCCCGGGCGATGTCCCGCATGCTGGCGTTCTCGATGCCCTGCTCAGCAATCAGCCGCCACGTGGTCTCGATGATGGAACGCCGGCGTTCATCGTGATCAACCAAGCGGGGCATGCTGCTCCTTCAATTCGGGCGGGTGGCCATGGCGGGACCGTGAGCACCCTACCACTGCGGGAACGCCGGGGCGCGCTCCCGCAATGGTGGGCACGGACGAAACCGTCAGTGTCCGCAGGAGCCGCCGCTTTGCTCGGCAGGAGCGCAGTGTCCGGTGGCAGAGGAAGGCACGTTGAGTGTGGGGTTCTGATCGAAGAAACCGTGTGGCTTCAGCGTGAAGCCGGTGGTATCAACGGGCATGATGGGCCAGTCCTCAGGGCGGGGGAAGTGGGTTAGGCCGAATGAGTGCCACACCACGAGGTCCTGGCCATCGATGTCCCGGTCCTGGGCCACGTAGCTGGGAAGCCCGGCACCTCCGGGGTGCTGGTTGACGAAGTCGCCTGCCGCGTAGAGCTCGTCCTCGGCGTGCTGCGTGACCCACAGGTGGTGTTTGGCAAAAGCGGCCCGCGAAGCGATGGAGGAATCATCGGCCATGGCCAACGTGGGATTGCCCTCCGGATAGAGGGTGTAGCCCACGGGGTGGCCAAGGTGGTTCAAGGAGTCCGGGTTGCTGATGTGCCACACCCTCCCCTTGGTGCCATCGGCGTCGCGGACTGACTCCGATTCACGGGCCAACACTGTGCGCTTCTGGGTGAAGGCGTTGCCGTGCGGGTTTCCCGGTCCCTTGGGGAGGCGCACCAGGTCCAGTTCCTCAACCCGGTTCGTGTCGCCGTCGATCATCATGTCCAGCCGGGCGCTAAAGAGGTGCTGGTGGTAAGGGGCGCCGAGGCCCGGGGCGATCTCCGAGGCGTAGGCATAGTCCTTGTCCGGGAGCGCTGCCGTGAACACGATGCCCGTGGCCTTGGCCTCGAACTCGATGGTGCCGTCCAGGTAGAGGTACCAGTAGAAGCCGTAATCGTAGTTGCCCACGGTTGTGAAGAAGGAGACAACCAACCTGCGGTTGCGCCGAACCTCGTTGGAGCCGGCCCACTCGTCCGTGTGCTTCCACAGGATTCCCGCGTCTTCCTCGTGGATGCAGATGCCGTTCTCGATCACCCGCGGATTGCCGAAGTCGTCGGCCACCACAGGGGACATGTACGTAATGTCACCCAGGCAGTCGCAACCCAGTTTGAGCGAGTTGGCGTCCCGGCCCACCAGGTACTCGCCGGAATCGAAGTAGTTCTGCCAGCTCCGATAAGGGGACGGATCGCCGTAGGGGACCACCATTTCGGAGATGGAAGCGCGGTGAACCACCGGGCGGCGCCGCCCTTGGTGCGAGTGGTGCAGTTGGTGGAGCACCAATCCTTCGCGGGCGTCGAATCCCACGCGCAGGTCCCAGCCGGCCCAGGAAAGGTGATTGCCTTCCAACGAGAAGCTGGGACCGTCGGGCTGGGTGATTTCTATCGGCTTCAAGTCCGCGCGGAGCTCGCCGTGAATTGTGGGGTCGGTGTAGTTGCCGTTGACTTCCGGTACCGGCACGGGGCCGTCGTCGATCAAGTGGTTCACTCGGCGGTTTTCCACATCCACGAAGGCCACCAACCCGTCAATCGGGTGGGCCCAGGGGTGGTCCGCGGCGTGGTCCTGGCGGAATCCGAGGCCGCGAAGAAGCCGTTTGCCTTCCTCGTTCCCGTACTCGAAGACGCCGGCGGACAAGGGAGCGACACGGACCTGCGCCGGGGTCAGGCCACGGCTGGCCAGTGCTGCGTTCCACTGTGGATCTACAGCCAGGATGTCCTCGATGATCCCGAATTCCTCAAGCAGAACGGGCAACTGGCCATCGATTGCGGGGTTGAGTTCCCGCGTATCAAGGACGAGTCCTGTGGTCAGGGACAGCCTGACATCGAGGGAACGCGACTCTGCCGCGTCCCAAAGCATGGCCCGGACCAGGCGAGGGGCATCTGCGGCATCTCCCTGAAACGCGGTCTTGGGCGGTTCGATCAGGCCGAGGTAGGCGAAGCGGGTGGTCTCGGCGACGAGACCGGCCTCTGCCAGGATCCGGCGGGCCTGGTGGATCTCCTGTGCCGAGAGCTGCTCAAGCGGATGCTGCCCCAGCGGAGCCTGCGTCGTTGCGGCCAAGGGGGTGGTCTGAAGGGTCATGGCACTTCCTGAAGTCGATTTTTGATGGTACAACTGTTCAACCAACGCTTTGATGTTACCCACCTCACAGGCCGGCGTAAAGTCCTTGACCCAAACGTCGCCGGCGGCCAGGAGAACCATGAACCAGCAATACCGCCTACCCTGGCGGCGCGGCACGACCGTCCCCCTTCCCGCCGGCCTTGTGAGCGTTGCAGCTGCGGGCAGCGCACTAGCCCACGTGGCGGCGGCGGCAAGCAGCCCGGCAGGCGTCATGGCCTGGTGGATGGCGGCGATGGGTGCTGCGTGCTTGACCTGCACCGCTCCCATGGCTTGTTCCCTCATTCGGAGGAGGGCGCGGCTCTGCTCCCGGCAGGCTGCGCCACGTGCCGCCGGCCACCTCTTGGCGATGAGCGCGGTCATGATCCTCCTCCACCTGGTCCTGCTGTTGGGGCCTGGCGGCAGGCACCACGGTGACAACCAGGGCGCCTCCGTAGCTGGTCACCAAACAGTCATGCTCGACCTCATTGGCGTTGAACTTCTCTGCCTCATGGCTGCTTCCGCGGCCCTGCGCATCGCCCGTACCTCAACACCACAGCTCAATCCCCACCACTAAAACCCCCACACCAGGAGCCACCATGAACACCACCTCAACCACACTCTCCTTGGACTGGCACGGCCGTGCCGACGCCCTCGCGATCGATGGAAGGGCTTTCGTCGATGGTCACCGAACAGCGTCAAGCACGGAATCCACCCGCCCCACGATCAGCCCGATTGATGGCCGTGTCCTTGCTGAGTTGGTTGCATGCCGAGCCAATGACGTTGATCGCGCGGTAGCAGCCGCCAGGCGCGCTTTTCCCGCGTGGGCCCGGTCCGGGGCTGAGAAGCGAAAAGGGCTGTTGCTGGCGTTGGCTGCCTTGATGGAGCAACATTCTGATGAATTGGCGCTCTTGGAGACCCTGGACAGCGGCAAGCCAATCCTGCAGACCACCACGGTTGACGTGCCCGGCGCTATCTCCACGTTGCGCTGGTACGCGGAGGCTGCGGATAAGCAGAACGGTGAACTACCGGCCGTTCCGCCCGGGGCAACCGCCCTGGTGACCCGCGAGCCCCTGGGTGTGGTGGCGGCAATCGTGCCGTGGAACTTCCCACTGGAAATCGCGATATGGAAACTGGCTCCGGCGCTGGCTTCCGGAAACACCGTGGTGCTCAAGCCGGCCGAGCAGACGTCGTTGAGTGTTCTGCGCCTCGCCGAACTGGCCACGGAAGCGGGCCTTCCGGATGGCGTGCTGAACATTGTTACAGGCACAGGGCGGGAAGTAGGTGCGGCCTTGGCGCACCACATGGACGTTGATGCGCTGGCCTTCACGGGTTCCACCGCCGTCTCCCGCACCCTGTTGGAAGCCTCGGGTCGCAGCAACCTCAAACGGCTTAGCCTCGAAGCAGGCGGCAAGAGCTCCAACATCGTCTTCGCCGATACGGCGGACCTGCCCGAAGCAGCAGCCAAGGCCGCCTTCGGGGCCTTCTACAACCAAGGACAGGTCTGTTCTGCGAATTCACGGATCCTGGTGCAACGGGATATCCATGACGAGTTCGCAGCCCTCCTTGCAGAGGCGGCGGCCGGCTACCGGCCCGCAGACCCGTTGGCTGGTTTGGAAGGCAACGGTGCCCTTATCAGCAGCGCCCACGCGAACGACGTCGAGGGCTGGATTCGGCGCGGCCGCGCCGAAGGGGAGGTGCTTTTCGGCGGTGAGCGGCGCGAAATCCGGGGCTCGGATGCCTACCTGGAACCCACTTTGTTGGGCGGTCTGGGTGTGGATCATGACGTCCACCGCGAGGAGATCTTTGGCCCCGTGGCTGTGCTGCACGCCTTCGATTCGGAGGAGGAAGCGGTGCGTTTGGCCAATGCCACAGACTACGGATTGGCTGCCTCTGTGTGGACGTCAAACTTGTCCCGCGGACATCGCGTGGCAGGGGAGCTCCTTGCTGGAACAGTCTCCGTCAACACCGTGGACGCGCTGGGAAACACCACACCCTTTGGCGGCTTCAAGCAGTCCGGGTTCGGGCGGGACCTCTCCCTGCACGCCTTCGACAACTACACCGCGACAAAGACAACGTGGATCCAGTTCGGCTGACCCGATTCATCTGGAAATCCGCTGATATGCATCACCATTCAATGGTTTACGTGATGCAGTTCACAAGCTTACGCTGGGCCAGACAGCAGACCAGGTTAGGCGCCGAAGGGCTTTTGGGGAAGGCCTGCCAGAATCTGCCAGCATCCTTCCACTGTGTTAAGGACACCCTCAAATGAAATCGATGCTCCGCTCCCGTCTTTTCGAAATCGAACAAGAGTCCATCGCCCCCATACCGGCCGAAGCGCGGCACGGTAGGTCCCGGGAACTCTTCACCATCTGGTTCGGAATGAACATGACGCCCCTAACGGTGGTCACCGGCGCCACGGCCACCACACTGCTGGGGCTTCCCATGATCGCCTCCATCATCGCGATCTTTCTCGGCCACGCAATCGGCGGAATCGCCATGGCTCTACACGCGGCGCAGGGACCGCAGCTGGGCGTCCCCCAGATGCTGCAAGCCCGTGGCCAATTCGGATCGCGCGGAGCGAGTCTGATCGTAGCGGTGGCGATCCTGATGTTCGTGGGGTACTTCTCGTCGAACCTGATCGTTTCCTCGGACTCGATCGCAGCGCTTCTGCCCGAGGCCAATGGAACTGCCATGATCATCGGCTGCGCTGTCCTCAGTTTCATCATCGCTGCGTTCGGGTACAACCTGGTCCGGAAGGTGACAGCCTTGGGTGCCTACGTGGTTGGCGCACTGGTGCTGGTGTCCTTCGCGGGCCTCCTTGCCAGTGGGGACTTTTGGGCCCAGATGAACCACGGTGAATTCACGTGGACGGGTTTCCTCGCCATGCTGGCAATCGGCATCGTGTGGCAGCTGACATACGCTCCCTACGTGTCGGACTACTCCCGGTACATGCCTGCCAAGTCAGGCACCAAGGGAGCCTTTTGGGGAACCTACTTGGGCTGCGTCACGTCGAGCGCAGTGTTGATGGTCCTCGGTGCCGGGGTTGGGATCGCCGTAACGGGCGTGGATTCGATGACAGGGCTTCATGGCTTGCTCGGGCCGGTACTCGGTGCCGCGGTCTTGGTGGGATTTGCTTTGGTGGCCGCCGCGGGAAACTCGGTGAACGCCTACTGCAGTGCACTATGTGCTCTGACGCTGGTGGAGACCTTCATCAGCGGATGGCGCCCTGGAATCAAAGCCCGCCTGGTGACGTCCCTGGTGCTGCACGTGCTCGGTGTGGCTCTGGCCTTAACCGCCGCAACCAGTTTCGCATCCTCCTACTTCAGCTTCCTCAGCGTGCTCCTGTACGTGCTTATCCCGTGGTCTGCCGTCAACTTGGTGGACTACTACGTCATCCGACACGGCTCCTATGCAGTAGATGAGTTCTACGCTGCCGACGGTGGCCGCTACGGCCGCTGGAATGCCGGCGCGCTGGCGGTTTTCGCCATCGGCGTTCTTGCCCAGGTCCCCTTCATGGCCACTTCTTTCTATACAGGTGTGGTGGCCGAGGCTATGGGCGGAATTGATATCGCCTGGCTCGTGGGCCTTGGAGTCAGTTCGTTGGTCTACATCGTGATCGCCCGCACCGCCCCGGGGCTGATACGCCTCGATTCAGAAGCCCAATTCAGCTCCATCGAACCCCAAATCCATGGAAAGTAATGACATGACCCACGCAGACTGGATTTTCAGCGGCGGCCCCGTACATACAATGGATCCCCTCCAACCCCACACCGAGGCAGTTGCGGTTGCCAACGGGAGAATCGTGGCTCTCGGTGCCGATGCCGCAGGCTGGCGTGGTCCAGCAACTGAGCTGGTTGACCTTACCGGAAAGGCGCTCCTTCCCGGCTTTCAGGATGCACACGTCCACCCGCTCGCTGGCGGGCTGCAAATGCTCGGCTGTGATCTTTCCGGAGTCCATTCACTGGCGGAGTATCGCGCGCTGATTGCGGATCATGCCCGGGCAAACCCTGCAGCGGAATGGATCCAGGGTGCGGGCTGGTATGGCGACGTTTTCGACGGCGGCTTCCCGCATCGTGCGCTGCTGGACGAGCTTGTTCCGGACCGGCCCGTGTTCCTGATCAGCCATGACGGGCACGGTGCCTGGGTAAACTCACGTGCACTTGAACGTGCCGGCATCACTGACACGACTCCTGACCCGGACGGAGGAGTCATTGCCCGGGATGGAACGGGAGCCGCCACTGGCATGCTCATTGAACACGCGGCAGACCTCGTCTCGGCACTGATTCCGGATCCGGACCAAAAGCATATCCGTCGTGCGCTTCTCACGGCCCAGGCCTATCTGCACTCGTTGGGTGTGACCGCGTGGCAAGATGCCGCCGTCGGACAAGCCCTGGGGATGCCCGACTCCTTCGATCACTACCTGGCCTTGGAGTCGGAAGGGCGCTTGACCGCGACGGTGACCGGGGCGCTCTGGTGGAAGCGGGACTACGGTCTCGAACAGATTGAACTCTTCAAGGAACGCCGTGCCACATCGCGGGGTCGCTTCCGGGCTACAGCCGTAAAGATCATGGTGGACGGCGTCTGCGAAAACCTCACCGCTGCCTTGACCCGGTCATACAATGGCCATCCCCATGAAACGGGCATGAGCCTCATCCAACCGGACGAGCTTGCGCGAATCACGCGGGCTGTGGATGCCGAGGGCTTCGACCTGCACCTGCATGCTGTTGGTGACCGGGCCGTGCGGGACTGCGTCAACGCTCTGGACTTGCCGCGCCGCGAAGGCTGGGACCCGCGCCACCAGATCGCACACTTGGATCTGGTTGATCCGGCCGACGTCGCCCGCTTCGCCGCCACAGGGGCAATCGCCAACATACAACCGCTGTGGGCCAGACAAGATCCGGTCCTGGTTGAAACCAAGTTGCCCTATCTCGACGAAGCCCACCAACAGGTGCACTTTGCCTTCGAGACCTTGCGCCGCGCCGGCGTCGACCTCGCCATCGGCAGCGACTGGCCGGTCTCCAGCCCCGATCCCCTGTGGGGCATTCATACAGCTGTGAACCGCACGGCGCCGTCGGCTGACCCGCATGCCCGTGACACCCGCTCGCAAACGGATCCGCTGCTACCCACCGAAGCTATTACCCTCGGTGCGGCGCTCGCCGCCTACACAACGGGAGCTGCGCGCGCCAATCGGCTTGACGCCGAGCGTGGTGCCATCCGCTTGGGCATGGCCGCCGACCTGGTTGTTCTCGACGCCGATCCTCTCGCCGTCGAAGCCCGCGAGCTGGGGGCGATCGGCGTCGACTTCACTTTCGCTGGAGGCCAGCCCGTTTACAGCCGCGCCCACAACGGGGCGCTTCCCACCCTTCTTGCTCAGTAGCAAACTTAAGCAGTAGCAAAGGATCGATCATGGATCAGCCAGTAGCCTCAACGCGGCTCGCGCAAGAGCAAAGCAAGCATCTACAAAAATCCCTGGGCCGCTTCGACATCCTGTTGTTGGTGGTCGCCGCGGTCATCTCAGTGGAGGTCCTGGGCCAGGTCTCCGGCTTCGGTGGGGAAACCTTTACTTGGACACTCATCCTGGCCGTGACGTTCATGGTCCCCTATGGACTGATCTTCGCCGAGACGGGCGGGGCCTTCACCGAAGAGGGCGGCGTCTACGTGTGGACGAAGATGGCGTTTGGGCGCGTGGTTGCAGCCATCACGTCCCTTTTCACCTGGGTGACGCAGCCCGTCTGGGTGGGTGGCGCCATGGCCTTCGTCGCAGTGGAAACCTGGTCCGAGTACGTGGGTCACGTGGACGCCGGCAGCCCGGCCGATTACATCTTCAAGCTGCTCTTCATCTGGATCACGGTGACCTCAGCGATTATCAGCTTGAAGCACGGCAAATGGTTGCCCTCACTGGGCGCCATCCTCAAGGTCGCGTTCCTGACCTTTTTCATTGTTGTCACCATGGTTTACGGGCTCCAGCACGGTTTCAACGGTTTGGACCTGGGCTTCTTCTCGCCAACACTTGCCGGCTTCCTGGGCGTCACCCCACTTCTGCTGTTCTCATTCCTTGGATTCGAGTCCGGAAACAGTGCCGCCGGGGAAATGAAGAACCCGGCCAAGGATGTTCCCATCTCTGTAGCCCGGTCCTCCATGATTGCCGCCGCAAGCTACCTGCTCCCGATCCTTGCCATCCTGCTGGTGGTACCGCTGGACCAGATCACCGGCATTGGCGGGCTGTTCGGAGCAATAGCCACCGTTTACGCCGTCTTTGGTCCTGCCGCTGAGATCATGCTGTCTATTTCGGCCGTAGTTTTCTGCTTCATCCTGGTCTCCCAGGGTGCCGCTTGGATGATCATCAGCGACCGCATGCAGGCCATGGCCGCGGCAGACGGCTCCTTCTTCGGAGGCTTTTTTGGACGCTTCCACCCCAAGTTGGGCACGCCCATCCGCGTTAATACGCTCTCAGGTGTGGTGGCGACGCTGTTCATGCTGGCGGCCATGCAGCTCAGCGGCACCAGCAGCGCACTGTTTGGAGTGGTCCTCTCCATCGCGATCTCGACGTTCCTGCTGAGCTACCTGTTTGCCATCCCTGCGGCTGTGAAGCTCCGGAGCAAGTATCCCCTCGTTGATCGGCCCTTCAAGGTTCCTGTCTCCGACACGGGTTTCCGCATCCTCGGCTACATCTGCTTCGCATGGATCCTGATCGGGTCCTGGGTTGCAATCTTTCCGGGAACGCTGGATGTGCTCTTCGGACTGCCGTACGACTTTGAGGCCACGTGGGGCGTCCCGCAGTTCACCTTCGAAGCCTTCGCACTCGGCACGCTTGGGTGCATCCTGGCGCTGGGACTCGTGGGTTATGCCCGTGGCAAGAAGGTGCGTGACTCGGTAGCGCCAGTCAGCGAGACCGTAGAGCTGGTCAACGACTAGCTACAGGATCGCCGGAAACGTACGAGATCGCCGGAAAGGCCCAGCGATCTGGAGCCTCTCCGGCGATCTCGGCGCACGGACGTCGTATGTCAGCGCGTTTCGAGGTCCTCGAGCGTTTTGCCCTTGGTATCCGAGGACAAAAGGGTTGCTACAGCTGAAACAAGGCAGATACCGAGCGTGGTCAGGCCGATGACCATGGGGATGTTCGCTGATCCCGGGGGAGCGATCGCCGTGAACAGGCTCGGGAAGAAGGAAGCGATCATGAGCCCGATGTTTTGCGAAACCGCGAAGCCGGTCACTCGCATCCGCATGGGGAACTGCTCCTGGAAGAACGTGGCGAAGGTGGCGTTCCACATCTGGAAGAGGATGCCTTGGACGATCACGACGCAAACGAAGACCAAGGGCAGGCTGCGCTGTTCGATCGCCCAAAGGTAGCCGATGGTCAGCAAACCGCCGGCAATGCCACCGGCCACCATCAGTGTTCGCCGGCCAATCTTGTCTGACAGGGCGCCGAACAGCGGGATGGTCAGCACGGCGGCCACGTTGGCTGCCAGGGTCACCCAGAGGAACTCGCTGCTGGAGAAGCCTATGCCGTAGCCCTTTTGGGTGGCGAAGGAGACGCCGAAGATGAGGGTGGCCATGCCGATGACGTTGGTGAACGTCATGATGATGCACCGCAGCAAAACCCAGGGGTGGGTGCGCAGGAGGTCCACCAGCGGGAAGCGGCGCTTGGTGTTGACGTCGTCGGACTGGGCCAGGTAGGCGGGAGGCTCCTCCACCCGGCGACGGATAACGTAACCGGCCACGATTACCACGGCGCTGAGCAGGAACGGCAAGCGCCAGCCCCATGAGTGGAATTGCTCGTCAGGGAGCAGGGCGGCGAGCGGAATCAGTACCGCGGTAGCAAGGATGGAACCCACTTGCGTGCCTTGCAGGCTGAAGCTCGCGAAGAATCCGCGCTTCGCGTCGGGGGAGTGCTCCACGATCATGGCACTGGCGCCACCGAGCTCACCTGCGACGGCGAATCCTTGAATCAGCCTCAGAATGACCAGGAGGACGGGAGCCAGAAGGCCCACCTGTCCATACGTGGGCAGGAGTCCGACGGCAAAAGTAGCGAAGCCCATGAGCAGCATCGCGAAAACGAGCACCTTCTTGCGCCCGTGCCGGTCTCCGTAGGCGCCCAGGATTACGGCGCCGAGCGGGCGGGAAACGTATCCCACGGCGTAGGTGGCCAGCGAGGCGATGATGCCGACGGTGGCATTCTCGGTGGGGAAGAAGATGGTGGGAAACAGAAGTGTCGCCGCCAGTGAGTACAGAGCGAAGTCGTAGTACTCCAGCGCGCTTCCGATCCAGCCGCTCATCGCGGCCTTCTTCGGATCCTTCTGGCCGGTGGTTGGTTCGGGGCCGGTGGCGTGTTCGGGGGAGGTGCTGAGATCCCTCCGGTGCGTGACGGTCACGTCGCTGTACTCCTCTGGCGTCGTTGGCAAGGAACAAGAACTCTTCCCATCCAGGACTGAACAAAGTGGTCATTCAGCGTGAGGAGGGTTACATCTTGAATCGATTCATAAATCATAAGGGCGTGACGTGCGCTACGTCAACGCACGACGGCGGCAGGCCACCTTTGGTTCCAGTGGAACCAAGGCGACCTGCCGCCGTCGTCTAGTTACTACTTGGCGAGGAAGCGCAGCAGGACCTCATTGATTTCGGCGCCGTGCGTCCAGAGCATGCCGTGCGGTGCGTCTTTGATCTCGACGTATTCGGCGGACGGCAGGCGCTTGGTGAACTCGCGGCCCGTGGAGTCGATGGGAAGGATGCGGTCGTCGGTGCCGTGGACGATCAGTGACGGAACGGTGACCTTCTCGATGTCGGAGCGAAAGTCCGTGAGCCATGAATCCACAACTGCGAACGATGCGTACCAGGACGAGCCTGCTGCGACGTTCCACGAATTCCTCAGCGCTTCTTCGCTGAGGCGGTTGCCCAGGAAGTTATCGGTGTTGAAGAAGTCATTGTAGAAGTTGGTGAACCAGGCGTAACGGTCTTCGATAGCGGCATTGCGGATGCCGTCGAAGACTGACGAGGGAACGCCTGTTGGGTTGTCGTCCGTCTGGAGGAGGAAGGGTTCGAGGGATGCCAGGAACGCGGCCTTGGCGATGCGCGCTTCTCCGTAGGTGCCGATGTATCGTCCAACTTCGCCGGTGCCCATCGAGAAGCCGACCAGCACGACGTCTTGCAGGTCCAGGGTTTCAAGCACGGTGTTCAGGTCTGCTGCAAAGGTGTCGTAGTCGTAGCCGGTGGTCGGCTTGCTGGACTTGCCGAAGCCGCGGCGATCGTAGGTGATGACCCTGTATCCGGCGTTGAGGAGGGCGGCCGTCTGCTTTTCCCATGAGCCGCCGTCCAGTGGGTAGCCGTGGATCAGGACTACGGGCTGACCTGCCCCGTGGTCTTCGTAGTAGAGCTCAATGTCCGTGGTGTTTTCGGTGCCGACCTTGATGAAACCCATGATGTTGTCCCTTTTCTGCGACTGGAGAACGTGCGTTCTCTTCCTGTGTTCTCCATCGTAGAGAACGTTCGTTCTCAATGCAAGTACAATGGGTGCATGGATATTTCCGAAGTTCGCGAACGCATCGTTGCCACTGCCGACGAGCTCTATAACGCGAAGGGAATTCAGGCCGTTGGCATGGACGAACTTAGGACGGCGGCAGGGGTCTCGCTGAAGAAGCTTTATGCGGAATTCCCCTCAAAGAGCAGCATCGTCATGGCCGTGCTTGAGCACAGGCATGAGTCCTGGACCGAAGGGCTCGACGCCACGGTGCAGCAGGCCGGGGCGCCCCGGGAACGCCTCCTCGCCATCTTCGACTACCTCGCCGGATGGTTTTGTCAGGATTCGTTTCGCGGATGCGGTTTCATCAACAGCTTCGCCGAGCTCGGAGCCATCAGCCCGGACGTCGCCGAGTATGCGCGGAAGCATAAGGAATCGTTCCAGGAATACGTTGCCCGTTTGGCCGGCGAAGCCGGCGCGCCAAGCTACTTGGCGCCGCAACTCGCCATCCTTGCCGAAGGTGCCCAGACCACTGCGGCCATCGCAGGAACATCCGATGCCGCCGGGCAGGCGCGTCAAGCAGCGGCAGTACTGATCGACGCAGCCCTCATAGCCGACTAGGCTTCTGACACGCGTCCAGCGCGGCAGGAAGAAGACTATTCGTGTTTGAAGTCCCCAGCATCTTGTTCCTTTCGGCAGGCTTCGCGGTGTTGGCCGCGGCAGTTCTGCCGAAATTGTTGCGCCACATGCCGCTTTCCATGCCGATGGTCTTTCTGGGCAGCGGAATTCTGGCGTTCACCCTGCTTCCTGACTTACCGGACCCGGACCCTGTCCAGTATGGGGATTTTACGACGCACCTGACCGAAGTGTGCGTCATCATCTCCCTCATGGGTGCCGGACTGGCTTTGGACAGACCGTTCCGTTGGCGCGGATGGACCACCACCTGGCGGCTCCTCGGGATCGTCATGCCCTTGTGCATCCTGGTGATGACGCTCCTTGGCCTGTGGGTGTTGGGCTTGGGTCTGGCTGCCGCCATCCTCGTAGCTGCAGCGATCGCCCCCACTGACCCTGTGCTGGCCTCAGAGGTTCAGGTGGGAAAACCTGCAGACACTGAAGATGACCCGGACGAAGACGAGGTCCGCTTCGCTTTGACCTCCGAGGCGGGTTTGAACGACGGACTCGCCTTCCCCTTTGTGTATTTGGCCATCCTCATCAGTTTGGTAGGGGCGTCCCCGGAGGCCTGGCTGGGGGAGTGGCTTGCGTTGGATGTTCTCTGGCGTATTGGTGTGGGGGTGCTGCTCGGTTTCGGAACCGGCAAGCTTCTGAGCCTGATCTTCTTCGCCGCCAAGGGTAAGAGCTTCCGCCTGTCAGAACACTCCGAGGGCTTCGTGGCGCTCGCAGCTACTTTCCTGGCCTACGGCGTTGCAGAGATGGTGGAGGGCTACGGGTTCATCGCAGTTTTCATCTGCGCCCTGACAATTCGATCCGCTGAGCACAACCACTCCTACCACCAGGTGCTGCACAGCTATGTAGAGCAGCTCGAGCGCCTCATGACGGTGGTGATCCTGGTGCTCCTTGGCGGCGCCATAGCTCGCGGACTTCTGGAAGGAATCGGTTGGCTGGAGCTGTTGGTAGCCTTCGCGTTCCTCTTGCTGGTCCGCCCTCTGGCTGGATGGCTCGGGCTGATGGGTGGTAAGACCGGCCCGCGCGAACGCCTGGCCATTTCCTACTTCGGCATCCGCGGGATCGGGTCCCTTTATTACGTGGCATACGCGCTGAGCCATGGCAACTTCGACGCCGAGGCGCACGAGCTTTGGGCCCTGATCGGATTGGTGGTCGCGCTATCCATCGTGGTGCATGGGGCCACCACTGCGCCCCTTATGAACCGGCTGGATCGGCTCCGGGCCGCTGAAGCCCGCAAGCAACATGGCGACGAAGGCAGGGCGCCCACCACCGCTGTTTAGCCACCTGCCGGCCTAAGCCTCGCATCTTTTGTCAATATTCTGGAGTAATTATTTCCGATTTTAGGCAGGCGCCTTTGCATTCAATAATCAGTATCCTGATGGTCTGAGTAGGGGCGATACACCTTTGGCTGTTGGCAGCGGGAGTTCTGCGCTCCTGGTCGCGTTCCTTTTGCCCCGATCTTGCCCTAGGCACGCCGTCCTTGCGGGCGTACAGTCCGCTGTATAGCTCCCCCACATTCTGTTGGGCAGTTGCTTTGGGGCGTTTGCCCCGCCGGGGGAAGGAACTGCCATGCACCATAGCTCTGCGCGAAGAAATCCAAGAACACCATCGTTGGGATCGGCTGGTCGCCGCACAACCGTGTCAGTGGGAGCTGCCTCAGGAGTACTTCTCCTTGTTGGGGCCATCATGTTGCAACAGGCACCTGCGTTCGCAGCCACGCCCGTCAACTTGGGGACGGCGACGTCGTATTCCGTCCTTGCCGCCACGACGGTGACCAACACAGGACCAACCACCCTTCAGCGAGACCTTGGCCTGAGCCCGGGCACCGCCATTACGGGGTTTCCGCCCGGCATTGCCGCTGGAACCACTCACGCGGCAGACGCGGTGGCACTGCAGGCACAATCGGATCTGACCACCGCTTACAACAATGCCGCGGGGCAACCATTGATGGCCAGGGCAACCCCGCCTCCGTGTTTGTCTTTCAAGTCGCCTCGACGCTGATTACGGCTTCAGCCAGCAGCATCATCTTCATCAACGGCGCCCAAGCCTGCAACGTGTTCTGGCAAGTCGGCAGCTCGGCAACCCTGGGTACAGCCTCGAGTTTCAAGGGATCCATCCTCGCCCTGACGTCGATTACGGCTCAGACCAACGCCGTGGTGGAGGGGCGGCTGCTCGCCCGCAACGGGCAGGTCTCCCTCGACACCAACGTAGTGACCACCCCCGCCTGCGTCACGACGCCCACAACCTCCGCGCCGCCGGGCACCGCAACGGCAACACCGACGGTTACGCCCACTGAGACGGCGACGGCGACGGCGACTGCCACCCCGACCGTGACTGCTACGGAGACGACTACGGCGACGGCGACGGCGACTGCCACCCCGACCGTGACTGCTACGGAGACGACGACGGCGACGGCGACGGCTACGGAGACGGCGACGGCGACTGCAACTGCCACCCCGACCGTGACTGCTACTTCTACTCAGGCGGCGCCCGCCACAAGGCCCACTGATTCAACTACTGCTACGAATCAGGGAGTTCCCCTGGCCGGAACCGGCAGGAATCAAGGCACGAACGTGGACACCGCAGTCGCTCTGTCCCGCGCCGGTTCCACCCATCAAACAACAATCCTTGGAACAGTCTCCGTGGGCCTTGGTGGGGTGGGCATCGCCTTCTTGGCAACCCGGCTGCTGATGAACGGACGCAGGGGAAGCCAGCAGGAGTAGTGTCTTGCGGCGCCAAGCTGTAACGCGGGCGAGGCACCGCCGCAGGCATGTTTCGGCGGGGCTAGCCGGACAGCGGTGGAGCAAGGGGGCGATCGCCGCCTTCTTCGCCGCGGTGCTGCTGGCTGTGGCGCTTCCGGGATGGTGGCCGACTCCGGCAACAACCCCCAACGCGACGCCCTCGGCAATCGCAGCGGTGCCCCGACCGGCAACCAGCCCTCCGGACTCCGAGTCTTCAAGGAGTCCCTCGCCGATACAGTCGGAGTCAGCTCCGCAGCACCAAGGCCCGGACAAGGTTGCTGCCTTGGAGGCCGGTGCTCCGCCGTTGCACATCACCTACGATGCGGTAGGACTTGACCAGGGCATAGTGCCTCTGACTCCGACCGCGCAGGAGCTCGAGGTGAATTCGATCGTTCCGCCCCACACCCCCGACGCCTATTGGCTTAGTCCATACGGCATGCCTGGTGTGGGTTCGACGAACACTACCTATGTTGTTGGGCACAGCTTGGAAGGGGGCGCCTCCCCATTCAATAACATCAGCGCCCGTGCGAGAGCGGGTGATCTGCTGACCGTCACCACTGCTGAGGGGCAGTTGGACTTCAAGGTGGACGGGGTCACCACTGAGTACAAGGAAACTTTGAGGGACAGCAAGATCTGGGACATAGTGCCGGGTCGCCTCATACTGATCACCTGCTACGCGGCTGACCTTTGGGGGAAGAACATCATCGTCCAGGCAAGCCCGGTGCCCGCAAGGTAGCCAGGTCTGCTCGGACGGTCTCCACTTCACAGTACGTGGGAGCACTGCGTTCGGGAGCCGAGCCATGGAAGACTGGAAGCATGTCTCCCCGTCCCATGAAACCGCGCCCCCAGTCCGACGCCGTCGACAATGAAGGCCCCACGCCGCTGAGTAAAGGACGCCGTCACCTCGCTATGAGGCTCGACGACGCGTGGCTTGGTTTTCAGACGCGTCTCGCGATACGGCGCGGCCGGGTGGAGACGGTCATCCCTTACACCGGGTACGGCAGTACTTCCTGGGTTCGGGTCCTCGCGCGGATCGTCCGAAGTGACCCCCGGGACGCCGCGGGTCACACAAATCCATTGCAGGAAAGCATGCGCGGCTGGCGCAATTTCACCAGCGCCCCCGTGGCCCACGCCCAAGTGAACGTGACCATCGCTGGCACCGTTTTTGACGTGCGGGCTGACCGCGGCGGTGTGGTGGATGCTCGTATTCCAGTAGCCCTCGACGCCGGTTGGCACACCATTACGCTGCAATCCGGGGAGTCAGAAATCGTGGAGGCTCCCGTGGAGATCGTCGCGGACGACGCCGATTTCGGCGTCGTGTCTGACATTGACGACACCGTAATGGTCACTGCGCTGCCGCGTCCGTTCCTGGCAGCTTGGAACACCTTCGTCCTCAACGAGCACGCGAGGACCCCCACGCCGGGTATGGCTGTGCTGTATGAACGGATCGCCAGGACGGCACCTTCCGCACCTGTGCTGTATCTGTCCACCGGAGCATGGAACGTTGCCCCGACCCTGTCCCGGTTCCTGTCCCGCAACTTGTACCCCGCCGGTCCCAAGCTCCTCACGGACTGGGGCCCGACTCCTGACCGCTGGTTCCGCAGCGGCCAGGAGCACAAGAAGACCTCATTGGAACGCCTTGCGGAGGAGTTCCCCAACATCAAGTGGCTGCTGGTGGGCGACGACGGACAACATGATGAGTCCATTTACTCCGAGTTCGCCCAACGTCATCCCGCCAACGTCAGGGCCATCGCGATCCGTCAACTTTCCGCGGGTGAGGCGGTGCTTGCCGGTGGACGGTCAAAGTCCGGAGGCCAGCCCACTCCTGGAATCCCGTGGATCTATGCCCCGGATGGAGCGGGAATGTCGGCCCAGCTCGAAGAACTGGGCGTCATCCGGAATGAGGTTCGGTCCGCCGACGATCCCGAAGAAGGCGAAGTGCACACAGCATCGGAGTGATGACTACGCGACGTCGATGAACACCGGGTTGGCGTAGAACCAGGTATCCGCCCACGGGTCAGCGTCCCCGAGGTTGTCCCCGTGGCGGATGGGCCCGGCGGGGTCCACGGCAGCGCCGTAGTAGCCGGCGCCGCTGCGGTTTCCGTCGCTGCCGCGGAGGCGGAAGTAGCAGGATTTCTGCACGTCCTTGATGACGTGCTTGATGGTGAACGTTCCGGTACGCCCGGAAACATCGATCTGCTTCCATACCGCTGTGCCAGGGGCCCTCAAAGTGTCGCGATCTGCCGCGGCACCGGTTACGGCGCCACCGATGACGTCCACGTGGGCGAGCTTCGGGAGGATCCCCGCAAAGTTGCGGTAGTCCGTCGTCGTCATGGTGATGGAAATTTCGACGTCGGCACCTCGCCTTACCTGGAGGCGGGAACCGAGGGTGACGCCGTTGCGCCCGTTACTGTTGCCTGCGCCGCGCACCTCGCGGACCCGCACGTCGAGTCCCTGGAGGAGGTGTCCGTGGTCCACCCACATGCGGCCGTTGCGCATTGCTTCCAGGACGCCGGTGTAGGAGCGTTTGGTGACACCTGTATGAAGGCGGCTGAACTGTCCCGGCCAGTAGTCGCTGCCACCCTGCTTTTCGCCGGTGTCAAAGGGATCGGGACGCTTGCCCGTGACGGACCAGCGATCGAATTCGCTGGGCAGGCTGAGGTAGGGGTCCTCTGCCGGATACGGTCCGGTTTTCCAGGTGTCCTTCACAGTGAGGTGGTTGTCGGAGTTGGACGTGATCCAGAAGGGCAAGCCTTCAGCGAGCATGGAGTCCCAGACGCCACCCACCGTTGCGGTTGCCCAATCGAAGCCGCCGTAGGGCCGGAAAGCGTCGGCCGGGTAGCCGGTAAAACTGTACTGGGTGGGGTTGTTGGTGTATTCGCCGCGCTGGTCGCCGGCCCTGGAGAACTGGCTGACGCCGGAGCCTTGCGCACCCGGGGCACCTTCCATTCCGATCATCACTTCGCGGGCGGCATCGCGCCATGCCCGGAGTTCGTGCGGGGAATCGATGCCCAGACGCATGGGATGGTTGGCCAGGGCTACGACGTCGTCGATGTAGCCGGAGCGCCGTTGGTTGGCCAACCAAGCAATGGCTTCAACTGCTTTTCGCTCGAACGTCTCCACTTGGGCCGTTCCAGGGGTTGGCTTCTCCCATTGGTTCAGCTTTCCGTCCCACACCAGTTCGAAGGTCCGCAGGAGGTTCACTTCATTGGGACCGGGGGCGACGAGCACTGACGCGTGCTCAGCTCCCGGGATGTACCATTCGAGTCCCTGGAAGATCAGCAGGTCGGGCCTCGCTGCACGTTGCGCCTGGATTTCCTTGTTGGCGTTGACTGCTCCGCCGTTGTTGGCGTGGCCAAAGTTGCTGTGCTCAGTCAGTGCCAGCCAGTCCACGCCGTAGGACTGTGCGGTATCGAGCTGCTGCTTGATCATGTACTTGGCGTCGTGGCTGTACTGGGTGTGGACGTGGTGGTCTCCGACAAGCCACTTCAGTTGGGGGTCGTTGCCGCCCGGGTTCGCCGTCGCCGGCCGTGCCATGGCGGCCGTTGCCGCGCTGCCCGCGGCCAGGATGCCCGCCGACTGCAGGATGCGCCGGCGGCTCAGTCCCATGGTTTTCAGCTCAGCGTCGGCAAGCTCCACTCGTTGGCTGTGGGTGGTCGTGTTTTCGTCTGCGGTGCACATAGCGCTTTCCCTCTGTAGTTTGTGATCCCCCCAGCGGGATCACAGTAGGGAAGCGGGATGGCGCGGAGGTTAACCGGGCGGGAACGGTTGGCCCTATTCCAAGGTGGCGGCATGATTGTCATGTGTCACTTTTCCGAAGAAGAAGTGACTAGACTAAATCGGTGATCAGTCCCTTTTCTGCAGTACGTCCTCTTGCGCAAAAAGCGATCTCCGGAATCCTCGGACTCCCCGCCGCTGACATAGACCCTGTGGTTCGTGAGTCTCAATTCGCCGACCTGCAGCTGAATGCCGCCCTTGCCCTGTCGCGCCGACACGGCATGACTCCAATGGAGCTGGCTCAGCTGATCGCCGATGCCCTGGGCGGCGAGCCGTTGATCGCCGAAGCTACGGCCAGCAAGCCGGGCTACGTGAATATCGTGCTTGCTGATTCGTGGATTGAGCAGCAAATTAGGGACCTGTCGATTCCGACTCGACTTGATCCCAGTGGCCGGCGGGTTGTTGTGGACTATTCGTCACCTAACGTTGCTAAAGAAATGCACGTCGGACATTTGCGGACGACGGTTGTTGGAGATGCACTTGTTCGGATCTTGGATTGGCTTGGAAACGACGTCATCAAGCAGAACCACATTGGCGACTGGGGCACACCTTTTGGGATGTTGATAGAGCATGCTCTTGATGCGAAATCGAGTGGCCAGGACGCCCATGAACTGGCGGAGGATCCAAACGCTTTCTATCAGGCTGCCCGGGAAAAATTTGACGCAGACGAAGACTTCGCCACCCGCGCCAGATTGCGGGTTGTGCTGCTTCAAGCCGGGGACGAGGCAACCCTTTCCCTGTGGAGTGATCTGGTGGGCGAATCCAAGACTTACTTCAACAAGGTCTACGCTGCCCTTGAAGTATCCTTGCGCGACGAAGACTTGGCCGGAGAGAGCACCTACAACGCTCAATTGCCCCTGCTGTGCGAAGATCTTGAGAAAATCGGCCTTGCTACCGTTAGCGAGGGTGCGCTGTGTGCCTTCCCTGAGGGCTTCAAAGGACGGGATAACCAGCCCGCGGCCCTGATATTGCGGAAGAGCGATGGCGGCTACGGCTATGCAACAACAGATGTCGCGGCCCTAAAGTACCGGGTACAGGAGTTGAAAGCCGATTCGGTGGTCTACGTCGTCGGTTCGCCACAGGCCAACCACTTGGAGATGGTATGGCAGCTGACCAGGGAAGCCGGCTGGCTCACACCGGCCACTGACGTAACCCACGTGAAGATCGGTAACGTTCTCGGCCCTGACAATAAGATCCTTAGGACTCGAAGCGGAAAGAGCTTTAAACTCCTCGATCTTGTTGATGAAGCGGTGGCCCGGGCGCACAAGGTTCTCGTCGAGAGTAGCTCCCTTGAGAGTCCTGAGGAGATGCAAGCTGTTGCGAGAATGATTGGTACAGGCGCCGTCAAATATGCCGACCTCTCAGTCGCTCATGACACCGAGTACATTTTCGACCTTGACCGCATGGTCTCACTCAGTGGAAACACGGCGCCCTATCTGCAATATGCCGTGGCACGCATAAGGTCCCTGATTGAGCGTGGTGAGCGAACCAGCCAAGTGACAAACACTGTCGTAATCAGCCTTCCCGAGGAGCGGCAGCTGGCCATGTCTCTCCTCAATTTTGAAGCAGCAGTGGAGACGGCCGGCGAAAAACTGGAACCGCACCGGCTCTGTGCATATTTGTTCGCGCTGACGCAACGTTTTTCGTCGTTCTACGACGCAGCACCCGTCCTAAACGCCGAAGACGATGCCCGTTCTTCCCGCCTGGCTCTCTGCCGTGCTACTGAACAGGTGCTGGTTCAGGGGCTTAGTCTTCTTGGAATTCGTGCACCGCAGCGCATGTAATTCTGAGGGGAGCCTAGGGGTTGCCAGCCTCGGCTGTAACGCGGACAAGCCTGGAAATGGCCAAGCCCTGGATCAAAACCCGGACGAGGTGATAGCCCACGTAGGCAATGAGGGCTCCTGTCAGTCCTAGATCCAGAACGATGCCGAGGAGGAAAGCCAAAGGAACTTGAACAGCCCATGCGGCTAAAGTTGTCGCCACGAGAACTGTTTTTGAGCGACGCCAGGCTCGAAGATACGCGGCCGATTGTGCGCTTAGCCAAATCAGCGGGGACGAAACAGCCACAAGAACCAAGCCGGAGGCAGTCAGAGATGCAAGACTTCCGTCTGTGAACCAGGACGCCACAGTTTGAGTAAAAGTACCCAGCAGAGCGCCGAGCAAGATGAAGATGACAAGGATGAGTACGTGTGGCCTCCAGCTGAAAAGACTGGTTCCAGGCCCGCCGTCCCTACCCTCAAGGATTTGAAACGCAGTAGCTCCCGCTATAGCCAGGGCCGTCAGTACGTCCATGACGGTGATAGCTACTTGGCCCGCGCCCAGGGCTGCGTCGCCCACCACTGCGAGAATGGCTACGAAGGCCACCTCGCTGGTATTGAGGCTGATAACGTTACCGAATTCTGATACGAGAATAGGGCGATAGTCCCGAGGCAAATCAATGCGGATGACATTCCTCCAGCAGCTGCCTGGAGAGCTAATCGGACGCAAAAACGCATAGGTAATAACCATGAATGTGACGCTGAAGGCCTCGGCCAGAATGCTCCCATAAGCGGATCCTTGAACGCCCAACGCGGGCAGCATCCCGAAGCCATAAATGAGGAAGGCTGAAGCAACCACATTTAGAGTGTTCGACGTGATGCTGTTTACTACTGAGTAGATCGGTTTCAGCGATGCTTGCAGATGAACTGAAAGAACCATGGCGACGCTGACCGCAGGCAAGCCCCAAGCCCTGACGCTGATCCAAGCCACGGCTTCGGCTTTACTGGCTGGGCTTGAAAGCATCAACTCCGCCAGCGGTGATGCGAACGCAAGTATAAGAGCCACCCACGTCAGCGACGTAATGAGTACTATGCCGAGCGAGCGCCACAACAAATATGAAGCGAGCAGTCTGTTGTCATCGCCCAAGGGTCGAAGTACAACCACTTGATGCGTAATAGCAATCGCTTGGCTGGAGGTCACTGCAAACATGTAAAGGGTGATTCCAAAAGCCACAGCGGGGAGAGCTGCATCGGAGACGTGACCCACCAGTAGGACGTCCGCTATTCCGATCAGGAGTGGAGCGAGCATTCCGGCAGTGAGCGGTAAAGCCAGCTTGGCAAGCTGCCGGGTATGGTTTGTCAGATTGGAACCCGTATTGGCCTGGCTCCTCGTTGATAGCTTCACGACTGAATACGCGATCCGTGTAGTTTGGCGTAGTTGAACCAAGCTGTCACTTCAGTTTGCAGCGATGTTCCCAACAACCTGAGTGACTGGCCTCTCTCCAAAAGGATTGCGGCACGTCTCAATGCTGCCAGAGCCAGTGCTGCGCTGAGGTCCCGTTGTGTGATCCGGGGCTCAGACTGACCCCGTCCGAGAGACCACCACTCAACTATTTTGGATACCGGGGGCCGATTCTCCGCGCCCACGCCCGCAAGGAACGGGGTTAACGCCTCCAAAGGATGGGTGAACGCCACGTGTTCCCAACTGCCGATTCGCAGTCCATCTGCTTCGATGCTCGCTTCGAACGGCGACAAGGCCAGTGTTGAAGAAACGCTTGTCATAGGTAGCAATTGCAGGACAGCTGCTGCGGCATCTCGGAGCGCGTGCATGTCATGGCTGTTAGCGGGGAGTTCAAGGTTTGGGACCCGTGTTGGTCTTTGCGGCGTCATTGAAGAGCCAGAGGTTACCAGCACTGGCTCGATAAATTGTTCGCCTATCCATCGCTGGGCCCTTGCATAGGCTGTCAGCGCGGTTTCCCAATCGGGTTGCTCACTGAGCCCGCCTCCGAGCGGTGCTTTGTATACCTGCACATTCAGAGAAAGCCACTCCTGCGTTAGGGGACGTTGAAGCATGGACCGAAGCATCGTGTGCGGGAGTGGCGCGGGGTATTCCTTCGAGTACTGCGTCTCTGCACGCACCTCAAAGAATTCGCCTTGATTTGTCGCTACTCTGATGACCAGGGTGTCGCAGCGCAGTTTATGGGGTTGGATAAGGCAGTCGTCCCCGAATGTCTTTTCCAGATGGGCTTGCAGTTCCCTGATCCATCCTTGGCGAAGCCACGGGACAAACGGCACGGCGGTTGGTTCCGCGACGCGATTCAGTTCACGGGCAATGTCCGCACCTGCCCGTGAGAGACAAGTAATCCAGGAGACGTTTTCCAAGCTGATCCAAGTGAACTTTGACCAATATGACTGATCAACCTCGCACAGGAACACACTTTCGTCGCGACAAGCGAACTCCCACAAAGGATAGGCAGTGACGCCGAGAGCAGTTTCCACTGCAGTGGAGATTGCCGGGGCTTCGGCCGAATTTATGGCCGCCACGTCAATTTCCAAGTGATGGCCACCGGCTGCAGCTATTTCAAAGCCTAGCTCGGAGGAGCGTGTTAGTAGGACTTTCATCGCGGGGTAGGGCTTTCTGTGAGCAGGTTGGCGGTTGCTGAAGTGAGGGTTCGGTAGAGGCCCACAACGCCTAGTCCGGAATCGGCAACTTGGAGGAGGCCTGGATCTGTGAACAGACCGCGGCTGGCTGGTGCTGATGAGAGCACATCAAGCCACCGATTAGCGGTTTCAATTGACCCTCCAACGGCGATCAGAGCCGCGATCAGCCCGAACATCTCTTGATAGGTGACAAGCTTCATCGGATCGAGCAGCGCGGACGTGCGGGGGCGCCAGCGCAAGGGACCTTCAAAGGCGAGGGAAGAGGAGTACACACCCAAACGGAAGATGTCAGCGTCCCAGTCAGTCGGGTCCGTACGTGCCGAATGATCGTGGCGGCATCGAATGGCGTATCCCCGAAGCCTGCTATCCACCGGATGCTGGAAGCGCACACGGTGCAGAGCATCCGTGGTGATGTCACGGTGATGCATTACACCTACGGGTAGGAACGCATGTGTTCGTCGTGTGCTGTAACCGTACAAGCGGCTCGTAATCCCGGGGAGCTTCTCGCCCAGAACTTGTGCCTCATCATGACACTCGCTGCAAAACTCAAACCGGACCCTGTCCAGTTCCAGAGGAGTGGATACTGGCAATTCCACAGCCGTATCGACCCTCGCATTCATTGCCCGCCAAGAGGCGTCCATCAGGGTGGTTGAGGGTATGCCCGGAAGTTCGTCTAAGTGGTTCATGATCTTAGCTTTCAGCCCACTGACGCAGATGTTGCACGTGCTGAGAGCGGGCCAGTCGCAGAACACCAAAAAGCCTCGGCCACAAGCTCGCCTGGGTAGCTTCGGTCTGTAAAAGGAACCACGGGCATTTCAGGGATGGACAAAGTACTATCCGAAGCGATAGCAGCGTAAGTCATGGTCTCGATGAGATGACCTAAGTCCAAGTAGATGGTTTGGTAAGCGAGGCTGCTTCGGTACCTGAATTGCACCCGCTCTATGGAAAGGTGGATTCCTATCCTGACCGCGCTTTTGGCAGGACTTTCCCTGACCTTGGGAACCAAAGCACCGTCAATGTGAACCAAAGCATGTAGCCCGGGATCGTATGCGAAAGAGACTTCCTTCCCGGAACCTTGCTCTGAGGGAAATTTCAAAGTCAGGTCGAAGGGGTGTGATGCTCCATGTGAGGGCACTGCGCGAAGTGTTCGTGGAAGTGCGCCGATCGTTGCATCGGCCAGAACTGCGTGGCACAGGTACAGAAAGCTTCCAAGCTTCGCATGGCTTCCTGTAGCGGCGGCAAGACCTGGAACCGGCAGAGGGATGACGTCCCGACGTTGATGTTGTTTCCAGGCCGCAGGCGGTGCGTCCTCGCTGGCCCACCGATTCATCTCCTGTATGTCGTTTCCGATTGTCGCGGGATCTGTATAGTCGGGGCGCTTGCTGCTTGAACAAAATTGATAGTCGCGTGCCCGTGCGGTGTCACGCTCGCCTTCCAAAAGACACACTTGTTCGTGCAACAGGCCCAACCGAAGCAGCTGCTCCAAACAGTCGGAAATTGAAGCTGGATGTACGTTCGACAGCTGCGCGAGCGTGACGGAGTTGGCGGCATCGACAACCTCCCAGGCGGACAAAACAGTAAGTAACCGCCCCAGCCAAGCCGGTATGGTCGACAGCCTACGAGCAGGTCGTTCGCCCCCCGTCTGCTCTACGACCCACGAGTCGTCAATGCGCACCAAAGCGAACGACTTGCAGACGAACAGCCGCTTATCCAGCATGGCCAGGCGCAAAAGTAGCCCGGAAACCGGCCGTATTCGTTGATTCCAAAGAGAACTTTCTCATGTCTGGAACCCACGTTCGCAGGACATGAAGGCCCAGCGAATCCGTTAGGGAGTTTCCGTAGTCCAAGACCACCGCGCGCACTTCATCGCCCAGCTGGGCTAGGGGTTTGCTGGGTCGGATTTCTTTCAAATGGCATTCTCCAAGGGGGTAATGTTCGTGAAGCTCGTCAATGTATTGAGGCGGAAGCGACGCGGGCGGGTAAGACGGTCCAAAGACCGGTCGGCCGTCAACGACGTAGAGGTCGCTTCCGTGACGGAGATGACTCGATTCATCCACCGCAGCCTTAGTAGCAATCGCGGCATCCGGGCTGGCAGCCGATCCAAAAGAACACGAAATCGTGGACTCGTCGTCGCTCCACCACCATAGGCAACCAGTCACGGTTATCCCTTCCCATTGATAGTGCCAAACCTCCGCACCGCTCCCATCAACGTCCAAAGCGCCGAGGCGCTGGGTTGCTGCATGGGAATGTTCACTGCACCGCACGCTGTCAGTGGCCGCCCACCAGTCATCCAGCATGGACCTTTCCAAGACTTCAAGGAGTGCCCGCGCGGCGGCTTCCTCGTACGTATCAAAAAGTGCAAAACCGATGCTGTCGTTCGGAAGTTGGCAGCTCGGGACTGGAACAGTACCTGTTTGACCATCGGAAACGTAGGAGGCCCCATGTAAAGCCCACTCATTAGTGTTCGGAACTGATAGCCGGACTTGACCGCGGGGCCGAGTATGAGCAGATCGACGTTCAAGGCCCTCAAACCAGCCTTTGCATACCGCTTCCATGCGGGTAGGTCCTGCTCCTCCTGCAACAATGGCTACGTTCCGGGAGCCGGCAGGCAATGTCAACGCAACGTCGGAGAGCCACAGGCCCGAGGCTTGCTGAAATTGCGTTGAACAGCGCAGCACGGGGCCGTAGGGAGGAGCCACCCACTCCAAACTGTGGCCGAAATCGAATGAAGTGAATACATGTGATTCCAGACAATCCGGATGGGCCAGCCCTGGTCTCAGGGGGTCCTTTGCCCTGTCCACTCCTAACCCTGCCCGCGCAGCCTCAACAGTCCAGAGACTTATGCATCCCGGGCAACGCACTCCACGGCCTTTCGTGCCAAACTCCACACTCATGGCAAGGCAATCGTGTATACGGGCAGATTAAGGGAGTCTTTGTCGTGGCCGAGAAGTTCGTTGGCAACTTGGTCATCGAACGCTCCGATGGGACAGGATGCAATTCCTTGTAAGGACAGTGCCAACACCAGGTTTTGGGCAATGTGGCCAGCCTCAAGAAGCATGTACCTATATCCACGTTCGCCATAGCGCTGACCAACGGACTCCAAGTCCCCGGTAAGCAGGAAAGCTCCCTGAGCCGTTGCGGCGGGAAACGCCGACACTCGTAGAAGGTTCTCTCCCGACTCCAAAGTCATTGCCTGCTGCTCCCAGCCGACAGTTCCATCCGGTTGCAGTGTAGCGATACCCACAGCGGGGTTGCCCCTAAAACCAATCCACGCAAGTGAGACGGAATAGGTGCCTCCGGGTGACGGATAAGCCCGTCGGCCGGTGGCGGGAAGCCCTTGTCCTGCACGCAGTGTGTCCTCAACAAGTTGAGGTGTAATCACTCTCCGTCTGATTCGTTCCGAGGAGCGGCATGCCAAAATCTCTGACAGCCTCTCGAGCCCCGCTCCGTGATGCCTCTCCTGCAGCGGAGGGTGAACCGAATACTCCCCGACCGAAGGTTGGGGCGGTACCGGGTAATTCCCCTCGCTCGAGGCCGCATGAAAACAAAGTGCGTCTACCAAATAGCTGCGAATCTTTGGCGATGCACACGGGTTGGACGTCAATTTCAACCCGCAGACACCAGATAGAGAGCGGACTCCTCGAGTCTGTCAGTGCCCAGTAGGGCGTCGGCCCGCTCTGCCACATGCGCCGGAGTTGGGAAAGTTGTTAGGCCAAATCCCGTAAAGCTCACAAGGTATCGCTGAGCGAGTTGACCTACCACGGTCATTAGGCCTCGATATGCTCTTGGATTGGACCTGTACTTGAACATCAGCCTGGACCAAACAACTGAGATGATGATCGCGCACCGTCCTTGCCCGGCCGGCGTTTGACCGACAAATGTGCGCTGAAGCAGCTCCCTGTGGTCCCCCTGACGGATCACCCCCAGAGCATGGTCCTTCGGGTCGTAGTGATACAGACCCGGCGCGATGCCATCGATGTCGTGCACTGCTACATAGGCCTCGAGATCTCCGAAAGTATTACGGAGTAGCGCGCCAGGATCACCTTCGTGGTCATCCTCTGCAGCTTGACGAAGACGCAACAGGGGATCGTTCACGTCGCGCAATACCCGGCTCAAATCCTGAGCGCTAAACGCGGCTCCCGTCCACGGCTGGTGCGTCCGCCTTGCGAGGAGGACCTCGGCAAGGTCGCGCACGGGAGCGTCACTAGCCTCTGGCAGTGCCGTATAGTCCTGAGCTCTGTATCGCCAAAACTCAGGTGTCCCGGCAATGGCGATGTCTTCCTTCAGCGATTCCTCGATCGGGACGAAGTGTTCCGTCCCCGGGACGTCGCTTCGGGGGAACTCATCGGAGAGGCAATGGAAAACCAGGGCATCGGTCCAGCCATAGCTATGCCAGAGCTTTGCCTCGTCCAAGAGTGGATTATCCTCCAGCGCATCTTGAAGAACACCAGCTTTTAGCAGGCTGTCTACAAATGTCTTGACATCTGCCGGATTGTGGTTCTCGAGTGCGCTGACAAATGAGCTAACGACGGCCTCATAGGAGCGAGGCTTGCTGCTCTCAAGCAGTGGCGCGATGAGCTCGGCCGACGGTAAAGTGAAAGACTTACGTTCCAACAGCAAATCAATTCCAGGCCGCTCATCAATCCTTATTCTGCAGCAACGATTGAGGGTTATTAGCTCCATGACTTGCTCTCCCTAACGGCGATAAAGCCCATTGATGGCTCTGAAATTCGCGGGTTCCCCAAGAGTTCTGATACCGCATTGTCCATCAATGAGTAGCCGGCAAGAGTGGTGTAACCCAAAGAGTGTGCTACAAGATTGGTGGTTTCAATGACATGCCCAACGTCATGGTGCAGCGGTCGATAGGTGAAGTTTTCGCGGTACCGGTGCATGTTTCGCTCAGCCACACTCGTCAGAATAATCATCATTGACAGCGGTCCCGTGATCCATTCGGGCTTTTCCAGTATGTGATCATCTACCCACTGCTGCGAAACTTCTTTACCCAAGGGCTCCAGGGCGTGATTTCTCACGCTGTAATGGCTGACTGAACCCTGACTATTTTCCGCGAAGAGGATTACGTAAGCCTCAGTGGGGTGTCGGCTGCCTCCACTGGGTGACGTTTTCATCACGTGGGTGCCTGAAACCGGCAGGCGTTTACTGCCGGTTTGTCCAAAGGAGTAGTACAGCAGATCCGATAGTCGTTGCATGGGTGCAACTCCCGCGGGAGGCTGCTGATCGTTCGCGGCACGAAAAACCTCTCCATAATCGACGCTCAGCGTGGATCGCGGCTGAGGGAGCGAAGAGGCCGGATGGTGCAGGAGATCAAGATAGTGGGAGGGGGCCGGGGGGCCAAGCCTGCGCTGTTGGTGCATGAGCCCGACGTCCTGCTGCTGGCCCGTCTGATTCGTATAGTCGAGGCGTTCGGCGCTATCGGATGCGACTTGGTATTCGAAGGCGGCTGCCCAGCCGGCCTGACCCCAAATATGCTGGGCCTTTGTCAGGGCGATCATTTCCGGCGTCTCGCGAATGACCAGTTCGGCTCTCTCCAGGCGAGATATTTCTTCGAGTGCCCGTTCATGCGTGATGCCGACCATGCCAGCCAGAGTTGTGGCTGCAGAATCAGGCTGAGTCCACTTGCCCAACTTTGAAAGAAACATCACCAAGCGTGGATCTAATTTCCCTTTATACCATTGCCGGGCTGTGGCGGAGGTCAGCCTTAACTCTCCGCCCATTGATTGAATTTGTAATGCATGTGCACGGGCTATTCGCACGCCGTCGTTCTCCTTTTGAGATGGTTCAGCTCACCCCAAAGGGTGAGCTGAACCATTTAACAGATCAAAGAATGATCACGCATCCCTGCCGACGTGCGGCGATGGGCTGTACTTCGGAAAGATCGAGCTCGAATACGGAGTCGAGTTTCTCGGCCTCTGCAGTGACAGCCTTCTCAGCTGCTGCGGTTGCAATAGTTTCAGTCATAGATTTCACCCCCTTGATATCTAGATACCGTGAGCCTAACGCATCAATAGGCCGCATGTGCAACAGCTCACACCAGCCCAAGTGCCGTCTCTCCCTCGACTTTAGTAATTCTCGGGAATCAGATTCTCTGCATGGACCGGGGGTGAGAGGCCGGCTTCGGCGCGAATTGGCTTGTTTCTGCCTCCAGTTAAACGCAGGCCATGATGCCAGCCATTCCGAATTCAACCTTCTTCGGTTGGCGTGCCCAGACTCTATCGCGCACGTAATATTTGTATTAATTGTTGACTTGCAAGCACCGCAAATATGTGTTCTACGGATCTATTTGGGGCTCAAGTAAAGCGTCGGCTGTGTGACTTGCACTTTATATAATTGCGGATAACATGCGGCTGCCAATTTAGGTCTTCAATGCGTCCTGCGTGCTTTGTGCTGGCTTTTAGCCGCCCGCCTGGCTGAGCACCTCAGCGTCCTTGGGCGCCCCGACGGATCCCCGCTTTATCAAGGTTGCCACCAGATCCGGGCCGGGCCCGGCAGCTTTCCTGCCCTCAATCTGCCTGATCAGCGCTGAGGCTGCGGCAATTCCCATGTCGTAGACGGGCTGTGAGATGACGGTGAGCGGGGGAGTGGTGAGGCGGGTCCAAGCGAAATCGTCGTACATGAGGAGCGAGACGTCTTGCGGGACGGAACGCCCTGATTGCTGGATGGCTTCCACCACGCTCAGGGCGATCAGGCCGTCGGAGGCAATGATGGCCGTGGCGGCGTCCGGTCCGCTCAGAAGGTCCTGCGTGATCCGCATGATGGAGTCGGCGTCCCCTGCATTAAGCCGGACGAGGTCAGTGGGATGGGGGAGGCCTGCTTCATCGAACGCACGGTGGATTCCGTCCAGGCGGTCTGAGATCTGCGAAGAGTCCAACTCCATCCCTGCAACATAGGGGGCTTCGGTGCGGACGGTGGAGACGAAGGCGATTCGCCGGTGCCCGGCCTCGATCAAGTGCTTGGTGGACTCGTAGGAAATGCTTCCCATGTCCACGGCAAAGGTCTCAACGTCAACCCCTGCGGCGGCGCGGTCCAGCAGGACCAGGGGGCGCCCGGACTCGCGGACCTGCTGCAGGTGGGAGGTTTCCACTGAGGAGGCCGGAGCAACGATGAGTCCGTCCACCCGCTTGTCCAGGAGCACCCGAACGGCGTCCACTTCGGCAGCCCGTTCCTCGTCCGTGTTGATGAGGATGACGTTGTAGCCGCTCTTCTTGGCGGTGTCCGTGATGCCCCTCATGGCGAGTCCGAAGTGGGGGTTTTCGATGTCGCCCACCACCACGCCAATGGTGTTCGACTTGCCGGTGTTCATGCTGCGCGCGAGTTCGTTGGGCCGGTACTCGAGCTCCTCGGCCGCGGCGAGGACGCGCTCGCGAACCTCATCGCTCACGGCGCCGTAATTGCCCAACGCGCGGGCCGCTTGTGCCTTGGACACTTTCGCGGCTTTGGCGACGTCGGCAACCGTCACGTCCCGCCGTCGGGATCCGTCAGTGCTCATGTTCACCTTTCAGGAGGGGTGTTGACGCGGCTTTGTGAGTTCCGCTACATTTCTATCAATCGATGTGAGTCCGGTCTCAATCCTAGGGGCTGAGACCGGACTCAACAAGACCCCGCATCGAGCAATAACTTCAGCGGCTCCTGACAGCACCGCTTTCCCTCCCACGATTGGACAACGCTGTGATCAAACTGAATTTCCGCCCGGCAGCGCTCGCAGCAGCAGCCTTGGCGGCCATCCTCGCCCTCTCCGGTTGCGGCGGATCCACCGCCAGCTCCTCACCTTCCGCGGACAACCCCTACGGGCTGATCGAGCCCGGCACCATCCGTGTAGCCAGCCTCGGAGACTCCAAGCCATACACCTTCACGGACAGCTCCGGTAACTTCACCGGCTTCGACGTGGAACTGTTCAAGGACGTGGCCCACCGCGCCGGCGTAGACAAAGTTGTCTTCACCGGACAGGACTTCTCCGGACTCCTGGCAGCCGTGGCCAACGGCCAGTTCGACGTCGGCGTTGCAGCTATCGGCATCACGGACAAGCGCAAGGAAACCGTGGACTTCTCCGACGGCTACCTCGCCGGATACCTGACGGTCATCACCACCAAGACCTCAGGCATCAACGACGCCGATGGCCTCAACGGCAAGCGCCTGGGCGTGGTCCAAGGCACCCTGCAGGAAGCCTACGCAGTCAAGAACTTCACCTCGGCGCAGCTGGTCCGCTTCCCGGACAACAACACCGCCATCTCCGCAGTCAACAGCGGTTCCGTGGACGCCCACTTCCTGGACTACGAGGCAGCCAAGGAATACCAGGAGCAGTTCGGACTAGTGAGTGCCGCGGACATCCCCTCCTTCGACGCACCGGCGGGCTTCGCTATCGCCAAGGACAAGCCCGCCTTCAAGGAAGCCTTGAACAAGGGCCTCGCCGAAGCAATGGAAGACGGCACCTGGAAGAAACTCTACGAGAAGTGGTTCCCGGGTTCGCCGATGCCGGAGCAGTACCTTCCGAAGGCCGAGCAGACCTCCAGCCCGGCTCCGACCGCCAGCAAGTAAGCCCCAAAACACCTAACGTCTGAGAGCACTCAATGGATTGGCTCAATACCATCAGCCGCACGTTCTTCGACCTTGATGCCATGGTCGAAGTACTGCCCCAGCTCCTCGGAGTTGGCCTTCTCAACACCCTGATCATCTCCATCGCAGCAACCATCCTCGGCGTAGTGATGGGCATGGTGGTGGCGGTCATGGGCATCTCGCGCTCCAAGTGGCTGCGAATCCCGGCGAGGATCTACACAGACCTTTTCCGGGGCCTGCCCGCTATCCTCACCATCCTGCTGATCGGCCAGGGATTTGCGCGGTTGAGCCAGTCGGTCTTCGGACCCTCGCCTTACCCGCTGGGAATCATCGCCCTGAGCCTCATCGCCAGTGCCTATATCGGTGAGATCTTCCGGGCTGGCATCCAAAGCGTTGATAAGGGCCAGGGGGAGGCCTGCCGGGCTTTGGGAATGAGCTACTCCAAGTCCATGGCCCTCGTGGTGGTGCCGCAAGGCATTCGCAGGGTCCTTCCCGCCTTGGTGAACCAGTTCATCGCAATCGTCAAAGACTCATCGCTGGTCTACTTCCTTGGACTCCTGGTCAGTGAGCGTGAACTTTTCCGGGTGGGCCAGGACGCAGCAGTACTGTCCGGCAACCTTTCACCGCTGGTCATGGCAGGCATCTTCTACCTGATCATCACGGTGCCCCTGACCCACCTGGTCAACTACTTCGACAACAAGTTCCGCACCGGCCGGCGTCGTCCCACGGCACCCACCAGTGGGCTGAAGGAAGTCAAGGAACTCGATGCGGCCTCGCCGCTCATCACCGGGAGCAACACGTGAACCTCACAAGCAGCAGTGCCACCAGCACCAACCAGCCGACCAGCGACATTGAAAAGTTCCACGGCTCCAGCCTGGAACTGCAAAACCTGACCATGGCCTACGGGGACGTTGAGGTTCTCCGCAATGTCAGCCTCAACGTGGCGCCGGGAACCACCACCTGCATCATTGGCCCCTCCGGTTCAGGAAAGTCCACGCTACTTCGCGGTGTAAACCGCCTGCATGAACCCAAGAGCGGCGATGTGCTGCTGGCCGGCGAAAGCGCACTCAAGGTCAAGCCGGACATCCTCCGGGCACGTATCGGTATGGTGTTCCAGCACTTCAACCTCTTCCCGGACCACACTGCACTGGAAAACGTGGCATTGGCCCTGTGGAGCGTCAAGGGAATGTCCAAGTCGGAGGCCCGGGAACGCGCCCGGCGCCGCCTGGCCGAAGTAGGCCTCGCAGAACGCGCTGATCACCGGCCACGCGACCTCTCCGGAGGACAGCAGCAACGCGTCGCTATTGCCCGGGCTTTGGCCATGGAGCCCGAGGTCATGCTCTTCGACGAAGCCACCAGCGCCCTGGACCCCGAGCTGGTCAAGGGCGTCCTCAACCTCATGGCAGGTCTGGGCCGCCGCGGCATGACCATGCTGGTTGTCACCCACGAGATGGGCTTCGCCCGCAAAGTGGCCGACCAGGTGGTGTTCATGGATGAAGGCGAAGTAGTGGAAATCGGAACCCCCACCGAGCTCTTCGACAACCCGCGCAGCGAACGCCTTCAGCGCTTCCTCTCGGAAGTGCTGTAATGGGCGGGACTCCTGTGATGCGCCAGCCAGCAGCGGCCCCCATCCGAACCGCCGTCGTCGGATTTGGCGTCTCGGGCAAGGTGTTCCACGCGCCGCTGATCGAAGCGGACCCGGACTACTCCCTTGACGTCATTGTCACAGCAGATCCGCAACGCAAGTCCGAAGCCCAGCGGCTCTACCCGCAGGCAAGGATCGTAAACACCCCCGAGGACATGTTCGCCCTAGCCGGGGACCTGGATCTGGTGGTCCTTGGAACGCCGCCGCTTACGCACCTTGAACTCGGTGCCACGGCCATCGCCCATGGGCTGAACGTTGTGGTGGATAAGCCCTTCGTCACCACCGTGGCCCACGGTGAGGAGCTGGCTGGGCGGGCGTCCGACGCCGGTGTGCAGCTGACGGTCTTCCAGAACCGCCGGTGGGACGCCGACTTCCTGACGCTGCGCAAGCTGCTGCGGGCCGGTGCCCTGGGCGACGTGCGAACGTTCGAGTCGCGCTTTGAATGGTGGCGTCCGGAAGGCTTCGGGAACTGGCGCGATTCGGCCACGCTGGCCGAGGGCGGAGGGATCCTCCATGACCTCGGCGCCCACCTGATCGACCAAGCCGTCCAGCTGTTCGGCCCGGTGGAGGACAGCTACGGCGAGACCGCCAACCACGGCCCCCACGCGGATGCCGCCGACACCGAGGCCTTCGTGTCGCTGCGGCACGAATCGGGCGTCCGGACACGGCTGTGGATGAACGGAATGGCCGCCCAAGTGGGCCCGCGCTTCCACGTCCTCGGCTCCAAAGGCGGCTACACCAAGTGGGGACTCGACAGCCAGGAACCGGCCCTCGCAGCCGGCCTCACGCCGTCGGACGCCACGTACGGCACAGAACCCCAGGAGTCTTGGGGGCTTCTGGGAGTGGACGGAGCAACCACGCCAGTCCCGGCCGAAAAGGGCGACTATCCACAGTTTTACAGGGAACTCGCAGCCTCTCTCCGTGGTCACGGGCCTCTTCCCGTGCAGCCGGCGGAAGCGTTGGAAACCCTCAGGACCATCGAAAACATCCACGCGTTCGCATAGGCGCGTTTCAGCATTCAGAACCCGAAAGAGAGATCACGCATGTCCTCCACCAAGCACGTCGCCGTCATCGGAGGCGGCATCCTGGGCGTCTCCACCGCCGTCCACCTGCTCCGCCAGGGCGCTTCCGTCACTCTGCTGACCGAGCAGGGCCTGGCAAGTGAAGCCACCGGCCGTTCGTTGTCCTGGCTCAACTCGGCGGGCGAACGCTCCACGCCGTACCACCTGCTGCGCGTTGCCGGCGTTGACCGGTACCGCACACTCTTCGCCGCGGACCCCAGCCGTGAGTGGCTGCAGTTCGGGGGCGGCCTCATGTGGAATGCGGCCGGGCAGGGCGAGGTCACCGAAGCCCGCCACGCTTACGAGAAGTCCATTGGCTACGACTCCAAGCTGTTGGCGCCTGAAGAGATCGCCTCGGTGACGCCCGGCATCGATGCCACAGCCGTCCCCGGGAATGCCATATTTAACCCCGGCGAAGGCTGGGTGAGCCTGCCGGACCTGGTGAACTTCCTCATGGAGGAATTCCACGCGTTGGGCGGCCAGCTGATCCTCAAAGCCGGCAAGGCCTCGGTAATGGTCGACGGCGGCCGCGCCACCGGCGTCGAAACTACCGGCGGTGAAACGTACCCCGCTGACGCCGTGCTGGTTGCCTGCGGTGCCGCGACGCCCGCCGTCGTAAAGCCTTTGGGCGTGGAAATTCCCAACGGTTCGCCGGTTTCCATGCTTGTGGTCACCAAGCCGGTGGAGCATCAGGTCACCGCAGTGATGAATACGCCCCGGGCTGCTGTTCGTCCCAACCCCGGCAATACGTTCGCCCTGGATCACGACTGGTACGAGGAGCACATCACCGAGCATGCCGACGGTTCATTCACCATCCCGGATGAAGTTGTCCAGCAGCTGGCCGACGAATCCGCCAAGCTCATCGAGGGCAATCCCGAACTCAAGCCGGCATCCTGGAAGATCGGCTACAAGCCCATCCCAGGCGACGGCGAACCGGTCTTCGGTGAACTCGGCCAAGTGCCTGGCTGCTTCGTAGCCTTCACGCACTCCGGTGCCACGCTGGGCCTCATCGCGGGTGAGCTGCTGTCAGGCGAAATCCTCAGCGGTGAAAAGCACCCGATGCTGGCCACGTTCCGTCCGGGGCGTTTCTCCTAGACCGCACTTGCCGGAAGTCAGCAGGTCATGGTGCCCTTGAGGGGCTTACCCGTCCAGAAATTGTTGGAGCCTGGAACTTTGTAGTAGCCGCGGATTTCGTAGCTCCAGGTGCCGATGATCTCGATGCCGGAACTGTACGATCTTCCCGCGGCTTGGCTGAGGTCACCGGTGAACTCGAGGTTGCCGGAGCGGTCGTAGACCCTCACCTCGTGGTAGTTGGCGTTCGCCACCGTTCCGTACGAATTTACAGTGACCGTGGTGTGGAGTCCCAAGGTGCATCGCATCGTCACGCTGGCACTGGCCGGGGCAAGGATGGTTGCTGCCGAGAACTGTGGGGTAGCGCGTTCACTGTCCGTGAAGGCGGCTACCGCGGCCGTTGGTCCGGCTACCAGGCCAAGAACGACGACGGCGACAATCACCAAGGCGCGCAGGAAACCCTTCTGCGGTTTCATGGTGATCGTTCTCTTTCTCCTGTGCTCAACGGATACTCGCCGGGCCTGATCGGGCTGGGGGGAAAGGAAACCGATCAGGCCCGGCGGGGCTGGTGTGTTGCTGTGTCTATTTGGTGGTTTCGGTGCGTTGGGTGCCGGTGAAGGCGAAGGCGATGGTGGAGGTGGCGCCTTGGAAGTCGTTGTTCGCGGTGGTGGGGAACGCGGTGGTGACTTTGAGGTTGTCGGTCTTGGCCGAGGTCAGGGAGGTGAGGTTGTTCAGGACCTTGTTCGCGGCGATCACCGGTGAAGAGGCCACCACGGTGGTTTTGGTGCCGGTGCAGTTGTAGGGGGCTGCGGCGCCGGTCCAGGCTACGGAGCAGTTTTCGATGGTCAGCTGCAGTCCGTTGGTGACATCGGTGGTGAGCAGGGACGCGGTGGTCCCGGCGGAGGTGGTGAGGGTGACGTTGTTCAGGTCCGAGTTGCCGGTGTTGGCCAGGGTGACGAGCTTTTCGACTTTGTCGCCGGGGAGCAGGCCTGCGACGGGGACGTTGAGGGTGTTGGCCGGGCCGGGTGTTCCGAGGGCGATGGTGACGGTGCCGGCGGTGACTGCCTGGGAGGCGGAGGTGGAGGAGGTGAAGGCGCCGTAGGTGCCCATGCCTGCCACTGCGGCTGCGGTGCCGACCAGTGCGACGGACGCGAGGATCTTACCGGAGGTGGTCTTGAGGCTGATGGCCATCTGAGTATGGTCCTTTCGGGAGGCCACCGTGGTCCGGCCGGCCGTTCGTTTTCCAGCCTCTCTGGCTGACAAGAACTACTGTGCAGGGCCCGGATCAAGAACAAATCCTGTGTTCGGTCAACAATTCCTCAAGAAAACCTCAAGACTTTTTCGCCGCCCCCACACCACTGTTCCCTTGCAATGCGGAACGGAATATGACTAAGATCTCATTCATCAGGGTTAGAAAAGAGACCTCCTGTCGGAGGTTTTTTTCTGCCCTTTTTTGCTACCCAAAAAGGTGACCTCTGACAGGGGCAGTTTCCCGACAGAGAGGTCGGACGAAATGTCCAGTTTTGTTATCCGCGGTGTGCACGATGTTGTGTCCTACATCGACGCCCGCCCTGGGATTTCGGGGCGCGCAGGGCTCATTTGGTGGCTTGCCTTGGGCGGCCTGTTCCTCGATGCCTTCTCCAACTCGGCGCTCAGCGCCGGCCTTGGCCCCATGACCAAGGATCTTCAATTGAGCGCCACGCAGGTGGCTGTCCTCACCTCCCTGGCGTCCTGGGTCGCCATCGTTTTCAACCCCATCGGCGGGTGGATGGCCGACAAGTGGGGCCGCATTCCTCCGCTGGTTTTTGCCAAGTTCCTGGCCCTCGCTGGTGCCGCTTTTGCCGCGTTTGCACCCTCCTTCGAGCTCGTCCTTGTGGGTCGCTTCTTTGTAGGGGCCGCGTACGGCATCGATTTCGCCATCGCCATGGCGCTGCTCGCCGAGTTCACTCCCGCGCGGTTCAAGAGCAGGCTGAACACTTGGCAGGGAATTTGGTACTGCGCGGTCAGCGCCAACCTTTTGTTGGCGATCATGTTCTACAACATGGGCGCGGGGGAGTCGATCTGGCGTTACGCCGTCGGTTCTGCCGGTGTGGTGGCGCTAACGCTGTTTATTGCGCAACTGCTCTACATGGTTGAGAGTCCCACATGGGCTGCCCGAAAGGGCCTCGTGGACCGGGCCGCAGCCTCCATGAGCAAGATCTACGGGGAGAAATTCTCTGCCGCCCCGGTTGAAGACCGCTCCCCGATCGTGAACCAGGCAACCAAAGGATTTGCCAACATTGCGTTGATTTTCCGTGGCATTTATCTTCCCCGCACAATTCTGGCAGCGACCATTCAGATAGGTCAGTCCATCCAGTACTTCGCAGTGGGCTGGTACCTGCCCATCATTAGCCTGACTCTCTTCGGACAGGACTTTGTGGTCGCCACGCTTGGGGCCTTGGTGTTCAACCTGTTCGGCATACTCGGCGGATTCCTGTCACCGGCAATCGGCAAGAAGTTCGGCTTGCGAAAGGCATCCGCCATTGGGTTCGGAGCAGTCTTCGTCATGCTGCTGCTCTTGGGACTCTTTTACCAGAGCCTTCCGATCGTCCTCGCGTTCCTCATCCCGTCGCTCTTCATTCTGTTCCATTCGGGCGGTCCGGGGGCCAACGGAAAGAGCATTTCCACGCTTTCCTTCCGGAGCGAGCTCAGGGCTGGCGCCAACGGGGTGATTGGGGCTCTTGGCAGCACAGGCGCCGCGCTTGGGCTGCTGGTGTTCCCGCTTCTCAAACAGAATTTGGGCCTCGGACCTACGTTCCTCATTCTGGCCATCGTTCCGCTGGCCGCCTGCGTGGTCTGCAGCGTCATCAAATGGGACCCAACGCGGGCACCGGTCAGTCCGGATGAGGAGTTGAATGCCCCGCAATTCAAGAGCGACATACGGCAGGCAGAGTTGAACCGCGTCTAGAAGGTGACACCCATGAAGCAACAAGCAATACTCTCGATCGATGAAGGAACCACGGGGACCCGCGCAGCCTGGGTCACCGGTGACGGAGTGGTTCATGGACTGGAATACCGGCACCTCGCCGTGGCCAGTCCCCGGCCGGGCGTCGTTGAGCAGGACGCCGGAGAAATATTGGCGAAGACCATTGATGCTTGCCGGATAGTTGTGCGCCGGGCGGCTGATGCCGGCGTCGAACTCGTTGCGGTTGCTCTGGCAACGCAGAGGTCGACGGCGGTGCTCTGGGACACTGCCACGGGCACGGCTTTGGTGCCGGCAATGGTCTGGCAGGACAGTCGCCACGCTGCCGAACTCGCGGAACTGGGCAAGGAATGGGACAACCGTCTGGTGTCTTCCGTTGGACGCCCCGCCGGCGTCCGATCGCCCTACCTGTGGGCGGCCCATCATTTGCGTGAAACTCCCGCCGTCCGCGAAGCCCAGGCAGCCAACAGGCTGGGCTTCGGCACGGTGGAGACGTGGCTGCTGTGGAGCCTCACACGGGAAAAGAGCTACGTGGCCACCTCTACGAACGCAACGTCGGCCGGCGCATACGTGCTGGCAGGTCACAGCTATGAAACGGCGTGGATCGATGCCCTCGGATTCCCGCGGGAGCTCTTGCCCGAGCTGCGACAGGATGCCGACCGGCTTGGGCACACGGACCCCGGAACGCTGGGTATCGAGCTGCCGATCCTGGCAGCCATGGGCGATCAGCACGCGGGTACGGTGGGCCTGGGCTGCCTCCGCGCCGGTCAGGCAATGTGCGTCCATGGCACCGGAAGTTTCGTTGACCTCGTTACCGGCTCCAGCCCGCCGGTAAAATCCGGGCTCTACGAGGGGACGTTGACACTGACGGGCTGGAGACGGCACTTCCAAACCGTCTACGCCGTGGAAACATTCACTGCCACCACAGGTTCGGCCCTGGACTGGATCTGTAACACCCTTGGCTGGTTCGACTCATCACGTCATATCAGCGAACTCGCATCGCAAGCCTCCAGTGCAAACGGCGTCATGTTCGTGCCCGCTTTGACGGGCATCAGGATTCCGGTGGTGGAACCCACAGCCCGTGCTTCCCTTACCGGCCTGTCCATGGCCAGCACCCGGGCGGAGCTTGCCTACGCTGTCCTGGAGGGCATCGCGCACTCGGTGGCAAGCAGCGTTGAAGCCAATCAGGAAGTAGCCGGATTGGCCGTGACGGAGATAGCCGTCGGCGGAGGCATGTCAGCCAGCGACTCCTTGATCCAAATGCAGGCCGATCTGACAGGCCTGCCCATGCAGCGGCTGCCCCGTTCAGAGACCGCCAGCCTTCGCGGTGCAGCATTCATGGCCGGCTCGGACGGGCTTCTTTGGGAAACGCTCGATGCAGCTGCAGCGACCCTCGGCGGCGGCGAAATCTTTGAACCCCGGCTGTCACCGGACCATCGATTGGATCGCAGGAACACCTGGAACACGCGAATAGCCAGGGAACTTGACCTTGTTGCGTCCTGACAGTGGCGGCCTGCTGGCATCCCCCAGGCATCCATCACCAAGAAACTTTGCATCAGAAAGACAAACACATGATCTCCATGCCCGCACGCAAGCCCAAGCTGGATCGAGCCAGAATGGTCACGGACACGCCACTGAAACTGGACCGAAAGGAGCAGCTGGACGCCCTTGACGGCGGTGAGTTCGACATGATCGTCGTCGGCGGCGGCGTCACGGGAGCCTACACTGCGATGGACGCCGTCCTTCGCGGCTACCGGGTTGCGTTGCTGGAGAAGGACGACTTTGCTTCGGGCACTTCGTCAAAATCCTCCAAGATGATTCATGGCGGCCTTCGCTATATCGAACAAGGAAATCTGCCCCTTGTCCGGCACTCACTCCTGGAACGCCAGCGGCTGCGCAAGAACGCCGCCCACTTGGTGCAACGGTTGCCCTTCCTGTTCCCCGTTCTCTCGCAGGACGGCGTCTTCGACCGCCGGCTGGCGGCGGGTTTCGAGAGCCTGCTGTGGACCTACGACCTCGCCGGTGGCTGGCGGGAAGGCGTCCTGCACCAGAAGCTCAGTAAAAACGAGGTGCTGGCCCACTGTCCTACCTTCAAGGCCGAAAACCTTGAAAGTGGCTTCATGTACTACGACGCGCGCGCAGATGACGCCCGGCTGACACTTGCGCTGGCCAGAACAGCGGCCTTCCACGGTGCCACGGTCTTGAACGGTGCCAAAGTCAGCGAAGTGACAAGGCGCAGCGGCAAGGTGGACGGTGTGGTCATCGAAGCAGACGGCCGGGAACTTGCCGCACGCGCCAAAGCAGTCGTCATCGCCACCGGCGTCTGGCTCCGGGACTGGACCGGCGCCGCCAAGGACGCCGATGCTCCGAGCATTCGCCCGGCCAAAGGTGTTCACATCGCAGTGCCCTGGAGCAAAATCCGCAATGACTGTACTGTGACCATCCCTGTCCCCGGCAGGAACCGCCGAGCCACCATTACCCGGTGGGGAAACACCTCGTACCTCGGGACTACCGATGAGGACTACACCGGCGATCTGGATGACGTGAATTGCACCCGGGACGAGATGGACTTTCTGTTGGACGGTGCCCGAACCGCGCTGAACATGGACATCGAGGCAAGCGACGTACTCGGCAGCATAGGTGGTTGTCGTCCATTGGTGGCACCGCCCGGCGGCAAGACAATTGAGGTCAAGCGCAACCATGAAATCCGCACGGACCACGACGGATTGGTGACAGTAGTTGGAGGGAAACTGACGACCTCCCGGCACATGGCGCAGCAAACAGTGGACGCAGCGCAGAAGGTGTTGGGCCAGAACCGTCGCTGCCGGACCTCCAACGCCTACCTCCTGGGTGCTGCGGGCTACGACACCGAAGCCGTCGTGGCGTCGGGGGGCCTCGCCTCCCACCTTGGTGAGAGATACGGCACGGAGGCCAGGTTCGTGACGGACATCCTTGCGGAGGATCCGTCGTTGAACACCCCCATCGTTGAAGGCCTGCCCTATGTGGAGGGGGAAGTTATCTACGCGGCGCGCCACGAGATGGCTCGGAGCGTGGATGACATCCTCTCCCGCCGAACCCGGGCGCGGATGATGGCCCGGGACGCCTCCGCGGCGGCGGCAGCGAGGGTGGGCGAGCTACTCATGAAGGAACTGGACTTACCGGCCAGCATCGTGGAAGCCCAAGTGAATGACTACAAGAACCAGACATCGTATGAACGCGCAATCCTGATGGGAGACAACCGGAAATGATCAGCAAGGAAGCCGTCAAAAGGGGCTACAACAGAGGTAATTACACCGTAGGGGCACCCACCCAGCCGCACTATGCCGCCAGCCTTGGTGCACTTCCGGGCGAGCCGTACTACACCTCGGCAAGCCCCTGTGTGGTTGACGGAGCGACGTTGGAACTGCTTGCTGCCGCAGCAGAGAAGGTGGTGACCGACGTCGGGCTGGTCCGGGACGGTACCCGGGACTGGTGGGCCGGAACCATGATCGCCGAAACGAGTGGACACCCGGCAACCCCCGACGCCGTAATCGTGCACGTCTCCAGCACTGAGCAGGTGCAGGCCGTCATGCGCATAGCCCACGCGAAGAACGTTCCCGTGACGGTATCGGCAGGCCGGAGCAACGTCACGGGGGCGGCGTTGCCTGTCTCCGGAGGAATTGTCCTGGACGTCTGTGGCTTGGATAAATTCGTCTCCTTCGATGAGACCAGCCAGATCGTCGAGGTGGAAGCGGGTGTCTTCGGCGACGTTTTCGAAGAGACCATCCAAGCCCGCTACGGCATGACAATGGGGCACTGGCCCTCGTCATATGCGATCAGCACTGTGGGCGGTTGGGTTGCCTGCCGCGGGGCCGGACAACTCTCCACCAGGTACGGCAAAGTTGAGGACATGGTCTATGGCATGGACGTTGTCCTGGCCAATGGTGATCTTGTGACCCTGGGCGACAGCGCCCGCTCCGCCGTCGGCCCGGACCTCCTGCAACTGTTCATCGGCTCCGAAGGCACCCTCGGAGTTATCACCCGCGTACGTTTCAAATTGCACCGTCTGCCGAGTTACGGCCAAGCAATCGCCTACGGTTTCGATACTTTCGCGGGCGGACTGGAAGCCTGCAGGCAGATCATGCAGCAAGGCGGAACGCCGGCTGCGCTCCGGCTGTACGACGCTTTGGAGAGCGGCGTGCAGTTTGGCCTGCCCGACACCAACGTGCTGCTGGTGGCGGACGAAGGGACGGGCGAACTGGTTGACGCCGGGCTGGCCGTTGCCGAGCGGATCTGTGCTTCCACAGGCACCCGCTTGGACGGCGATGCCATTTTTGAGCGCTGGCTGGACACCCGGTACTTGACGGGAAAGAGCGCCGAGGGCTTCAAACGGAGCCCCGGATTCGTGGCCGACACCTTGGAGATGATTGGCCCGTGGAGTGCCCTTCCGGCGATCTACGCGGAGGTTGTTGAGGCCATCAACAGCGTCCCTGGCACCCTTGCCGGGTCGGCACACCAATCCCATGCCTATGTTGACGGCGCCTGCCTGTATTTCTCCTTGCGGGGCGACGTCGATGTTCAGGACCGGGCTGACTGGTATCGGGCAGCCTGGGACGCCGCCAATGAGGTGATCATTCGACACCGGGCAACACTCAGCCACCATCACGGAGTCGGTTTGCTTCGTGCTCCCTACATGGAGTCTTCGCTCGGTAGCGGTTTCGGTGTCCTGCGCACCGTCAAGGCGGCTTTGGATCCGGGAAACCTGCTCAACCCGGGCAAGCTGGGTCTGTGAGTCAGGCCCGGGCAGGCGTCCATGGAGCAGAATTAGCTGATGATTGATTTCCCGCCGGAGCTGGAAGTGCAGCTCACAAGGAACCCTGTGATTGCTTCGGTGTTCGGGGCGAACTCGATACCGGGGTTTGTCATGTCCGACTGCAGAATCTGCATTCTGGCGCACTTGGAACTGCACGAGCTTGACGGTGCCCTCAAGGTGTTGGATCGAGCGGGTAAATTCACTTTCGTCAACATGGATGCCTGCGCGGGCCTCGGGCAGGACAAGGGTGCTCTTGAATACCTGAGGAAGATCGGTACCCGCGGCGTGGTGAGCACCCGGACTGCAATGATCCAGCGGGCGAACTCCATGGGCATGGTGACCATGCAGAAGGTATTCGTCACGGACCGATCCAACCTGCCCCGGAGCACGGTGGCCATAGAACAGAGCAAACCGCATTTGGTGCAGCTCATGCCATGGCCAGTTGTGTCCCATCTGTCCGCGGGTGAGCTGAAGGGCTTATCTCCGTTTGTTGCCGCCGGTTTTGTGGCGACGGCGGCCGATGTTGCCCAAGCGCTCAAGGAAGGTGCCAAGGGCATATCCACGAGTGCCGCTGAGTTGTGGGACCTCGCCGTCCGATAAGCGGAATCTACTAAGAAAAAGAGGAATGTGAGCATGTCCGGAACCTATTTTCAGGTGATCGCGCATTACCACGTCAGGGACGGTGAAGAGGGTGCAGTGGCTGGCTTCCTCAGTGAGCTTGCCTTGGCCAGCAGGACTGAGCCAGCCAACCTGTCCTACGACTATTTCCAAGGTGTCGAGAACCCGGGTCACTTCGTGATCCTTGAGCGTTATAAAGACGAGGCAGGGTTTGCCGCGCACCGGGAGTCAGTCCATTTCCAGGACATTGGCTTCCAGCAGATCATCCCGAGGTTGGAACGCCGGCGCGTGGAAAGCTATGAAGGGGCGGACGTTGCTTAGCGCGGTCCTTCATCGTGCTGGGGCCACCCGCCCTTACGCCAACAGCAACCCCTTGGTTCTTGAGGACTTGCCGGTGCCGGATCCTCGTCCCGGCGAAGTTCTGATCAAGATCGAGCGCGCCAGCTTGTGCCACTCTGACTTGTCGGTGGTTGACGGATCCCGGGAAAGGCCGCTGCCCATGGCGCTCGGGCACGAGGCCGCGGGCATCGTGGTTGATACTGGCGCCGGCGTGGATGACCTCGTGCCGGGTGACCGTGTGGTTGTGGTGTTCGTGCCAAGCTGCGGAAGGTGCCGTTCCTGCGCAGCCGTCCGTCCGGCGTTATGCCACCGGGCCGCAGAAGCCAACGGGCGCGGGGACTTGCTGCACGGTGAGGCCGCGCTGAAAACCGTTGACGGCAGGCGGATCAACCATCATCTGGGGGTTTCTGCCTTTTCCGAGTACGCCGTCGTTGCCCGTGAATCCTTGGTAGCCATAGACAATGATGTTCCGTGGGATGTTGCCGCGATGTTTGGCTGCGCAGCGCTGACGGGGATCGGTGCGGTGCTTAACACCGGGGACCTCCACCCGGGGCAGTCGATAATCGTGTTCGGTTTGGGGGCCGTGGGCCTGATGGCAGTCATGGCAGCCGCTCAGGTGCCCGGTACCACTGTTATCGCCATCGACCCACTTGAGGAAAAGCAGCAGCTGGCATTGCAATGCGGTGCGGGGTTTGCCGGTCCGCCGGAATCAGCTGCAGCGCTTGTCGCGGAGCACGCCGGGCAGGGCGTTGATATGGCCGTCGAGGCCGTTGGCAGCGCAAAGGTTATGGAGTCCTGCCTTGGCCTCCTGGACCGTGGTGGCGCCCTTGTATCCGTGGGGCTGCCACATCCGGACCAGCAACTAAACGTCCAAGCGCTGCAGTTCGCCGGCAGGGGTATCCGGCTTTTGGGCTCCTACATGGGGGACTCCGTGCCTGCCCGGGACATTCCCGCCTACCTGCAACTCTGGAGGGACGGAAAGCTACCGCTGGAACTACTGCACACCGACACCAAGCCGCTGGCGGAGATCAACGAAGGCCTCGATGCGCTTGCCGACGGGCGTGTGGTGCGAAGGCTCTTCGTAGCGTGATGACCTTGAGGGCCTGAGTCCGGTGCAATGCCGTGTTCAGGCCCTCTCGGCTGAGGATCCTATGTGGCCAGGCTGGTCTACGCGATGGCCCTGACGGTCGCCGGGGAAGTATTGCCCTGGGCGTCGACCGCGATCACTTCCGCTCGGAAACTGGAACCATCCCGCTTCACGGGCAGAGGTACGTCCAGGACGGATGGTGCCGGGACCACATCAAAGCGATTAGCGAGCTTGGTGTCCAGGACCGGGTCGTTGCTTCCTTCGCGTGTCACACGGATCCTGTAGTGGTGCACCATCTCGTCGTCAGTCGCTTGGTGGATGCGCAACGTTAGATTCCCATCCTCTCCGGCGACGGCCTCCAGGGGTTGACCCTGGGGCCACGTTGGGCCGGATGTGTTGCGGTTCGCGTCCGTGTAGGTGAACGTCTCAACGATCTTTTTGCTGTCCCCGCGGGTGCTTACTTCCCACGCCTCACCGGCCAGCGTGCCATCGGACAAGTACGGCGGCTGCCAGTTGGCGGACCATTTGCCGTCGGTGTAAATGTCATGGAGATCGGCGTTGAAATTGATGCGGTTGATGACTGTGCGGCCGGGGTAGACCTCGACGGCAACGGCCTGGGCTGTGGGGGTTTCAAAGCGGTTGGCCAGTTGACCCTCAGCCGTGAGCATTTGATAGCCGTGGTCGATCTCAATGTAGGAAGAGCTGGAGTCATTCACTGCAGTGAATGACTTTTGGTGAATGGATCGAGGGTCGTTCAAGTTGAGGTGCGAGTGGCCGGAGAAGTAGATCGCTTGAGGGAATGCTGAAAGGTCCTGGGTCAGTCGTGGATTGCTGGTCTGCTGACCATCCATAACGGTTCCCGGGATGGGCCGGTGACCTTGGATGATGACCGGCAGGTCCCGGTATCCCGGGTCCGCAGTGATGCCAGTCAGTTGCTCCCGCAGCCATGCGCCCTGTTGGGTGGAATAGTTCTCCGTGTTGACGGTGATCATGGGAACTCCGTTGACTTCGGTGCGGTAGTAACCGCCACCGGAGTCGGGGAACCACTCCTTCGGGTACCCAGCGCGGAGTTCGGCCAGCGTTGCGTCATGGTTTCCGTACGACATAAAGACCTGGGTGTCGCCCATGCCCTTCCGCTCGAGATTCTCGGCGAAGATCCTCTGCACGATTTTGTGGTCCTGGCCGCGGCCGTTCCAATTGTCGTTGATCATGTCGCCATTCGAAAGGATGGCGTCGGGGGTGCCAAGCACATTCTTGATGGTGTCGAAATAGGATGCCCAACGCTTTCGGTCGCCTTCGTAGTCGCCAACGTGTACATCGGACATGACCATGAATCGGGCTATGGGTTGTTCGCCGTTCCTGATGAGGTAGCCCTCGCTGGAGACAGCTCCGGGCTGGCTGCCCTTGAAGGCCCGGGCCGTGAGATTCATGTCTTCCGTGATCTGGATCGGCTTGCCGGCAAAAGTGGGACTGGCCTTCGTAGGGATGGTTCCGTCCGTCGTGTAACGGATAGTCTCTCCGGGGGCTGCGTTCAATCGGACCGAGACCGATTCTTCGTAACGTCCACCGTCGACGCTGAAGGTCGGGGCCTCAGGCGGTTCGTGCGGCGATGCCACTGCAGGCTGGGCCATTGGCAGCAAAGCAACGGCCATGAGGGCAGACATTGCTGCGAAGCGAGTCACGGTAGAGGGGCTTTTAGGTTTGGCGGTGTCTACATCAGGCATTGATGCTCCGTAATCCGGTGCCGTGCGGGTGCGCGGCTATTGGTGGTTGTGGTCCCCTCAAGGATTTAGTGGATGGGTATATGCAGGCCCAACCAGTCATGAACGGCAATCATGCGTATGGGGAAAGTTGTATGTACAGGTTTTGTGCCTGTGAAGCGCGACTCAGGGCTACTTCTCTGGCGGGATCGGACCCCTCCGCCGCGGGGTTGTCGATACTAGTCCCCATCCTCGTCAGTCAGATCGAGCAGTTTCGGAGAAGCTGCCCTGGCCGCCGAGACCTATCGTTGGGTTATCCGCAAGAAATCCAGCAGAGAAGAGGGGCCTGCCATGGCTGAGACCGGAACCACTGACAAGACCAAGTCCTACGACGGCTTCACGGAGGAAGAACGCGCCGCGATGAAGGAGCGCGCACAGGAACTCAAGAAGGCACCACGCAAGAAAGCAACCAAAGCCGACGGCGAGGCTGACGTCATGGCCAAGATCGCTGAGATGCCCGAGCCGGACAAGCTCATGGCCGAGCGCCTCCACGCAATCGTCAAGGAGCACGCCCCGGAGCTCACACCCAAGACCTGGTACGGCATGCCGGCCTATGTCAGGGAGGGGAAGAACATTGTCTTCTTCCAGAGCTCACATAAGTTCAAGGCACGGTACGCCACGCTGGGCTTTGAAGAGAACGCGAAGCTGGACGACGGAGCCATGTGGCCCACGTCCTTCGCCCTCACGGAAATCACGCCTGAGGTGGAGGCCAGGATCGTGGAACTCATCAAGAGGGCGCTGGGTTAGGGCAGCGCTCTTACGTCGGCTGGCTGTTGACGGGCGGGAGATCCGGATTCATGGGTTCGAGGTCCGGGTCTTCCGCCGTCCAGACTTGAATGATGGCCCACGTGACGGCCGCAATGGGTACCGCCAGAACGGCACCGATGATTCCGGCGAGGATGGTGCCTGCCGTCAAGGCCATCAGGATGACCAGTGCGTGCAGTTCCAGGGACTTGCCCATGACGACCGGTTGAAGGAGGTCACCTTCGAGCTGGTTGACGGCGATCACTACGATGATCACGATCAGTGCCACTATGGGCCCGTTGGCCACGAGTGCCACTAGGGCCGCCAAAATACCGGCCACTGTGGCACCGACCAAGGGGATGAACGCGCCGATGAACACGATGATGGCCAAAGGGATGGCAAGCGGAACCTGCAGGATGAGCAGTGCAGCGCCGATGGCCACCGTGTCCACCAACGCCACGATCGCCGTACCCCGGACGTAGCCACCAAGGACCTCCATGGTGCGCTTGCCGACGCGGCGAAGCTTGGCTTCGCGCATTCCTTTGAAAGGCCGCAGGAAGAATTCCCAGATTTTGGCGCCGTCCTTGAGGAAGAAGAACAGGATGACAACCACAAGGCTGGCGCCCGCCAGGAACTCGGTGACCACCGACAGCCCTGTGACTGCGCCGGACCGTACCTGGCTGCTCTGCGCAAACTCCACCACCGCTTCGCGGGCCTGGTTCATCTGCTCCCGGTCTATGGGGAAGGGGCCGGTCAGCAGGAAGTTCTCGAGTTCGTCCAGCCCTCGCGCTGCCTGACTGATCAGCTCGTTCCATTGGCTGCGCACTGACAGTACGATGACAGTGATAACTCCGCCGAGCACTATCAACAGGCCCAGGAATGCGACGCCGGTGGCCAAGCCGCCGCGCCAACCGCGACGTCGCAGCATATTCACGAAGGGGCCGATGGCGGCGGCCAGGATCAGCGCGATGAGTACCGGGATGACCAACAGTCGAATTTGCAACAGCCCGAAGATTGCCACCACTGTCAGGGTAAGAACGAGCAATATCTGGCTTGCCCGGATGGCCGTCCGGCCCAATGAGTCTTTCCAGAGATCAGGTTTGTATTGCCTGCGCACGGATACGGGCGCTGTTTCTTGGGACGACGTCATGGTGGCTCCTGTTCGTTCGCATCGGTCAAACCGACGAGATCAAACATAAGCCTACTGACTATTTCCTTGGCGTGGGAACGCGCCGCGTTGAAATGGTCCGGCTAGTGAGTTGGATCCGGATGCGGCGGAACAGGTCCTGGATCAGGAACCGGAGACGGGCCCGGGGTGGGATTCGGGTCCGGAATAGGGCTCGGCGGGAACGGCGTAGTGGGATCCGGCGGTGGCGGGACAGGTCCAGGATCCGGGGGAGATGGCTCGGGCTCGTGAGTTGGAGGCAGTGTCATGATCTCTCCTTTGCGTACTCAGGGTATTGCTCCGGCAGATACCAGAAGCCTACTCCCGGTTTCTTTGTCAGTCACAGGGCATGCTTCCTCATCTGCGGACAAAAACGGACCGCAATACTGGCTACCGTGAGGAACAGGGAGACTACCTGGAGGTGCGGAACATGCGAATTGCAGTGACGGTACCAACCGGTCATGTTGGCCGTCATCTTGTGCCAATGTTGATCCGGGCCGGAGTGAGGCCGCTGGTGCTACTCCGGAATCCGGACGGACTGGCTGCGGATATTCGATCCGAAGTTGATGTGGCAAGAGTTGACTTGCTCGACGGCGACGCCGTGGCCCGGGCTGTATCCGGCGTCGACTCCCTTTACTGGGTGGACCCGCCTCCGGCGGGCGATAATCCTCTGGCCGAGTACAACCTGGCCGCCGCCAGTGCGGCGCGAGCGGTCACCGAGGGTGGCGTGGACAGAGTGGTTTTTCAGAGCAGCGTTGGAGCCGAGAAGCGGCACGGTGTGGGCGAAATCGACGGACTCGCCGCCACGGAAGTCGCGTTGAACGCGACGGGCGCCGACGTCCTCCATCTGCGCTGTGGCTACTTCTTCACCAATCTTGAGTACCAGCTGGACGAGATTCGAGCAGGGATGCTCCAGGTCCTCCTTCCTGTCACCCAACCCATGGCCTGGGTGTCGCCCCGGGATATCGCCGGGGTGGCAGCCGGGCGCTTGTTGTCAGGGGAGTGGCGAGGGCGGGGGGTCCAGGCCGTTCACGGACCGGCTGATCTTTCATGGCAGCAAGTTGCCCGAATTATTGCCCAGGCTTTGGGGACGCCCCTCGATGTGGAACGGATTCCCGAGGAAGCAATGCGAGGCACCTTGGAGAGCTTCGGGGTGAGTGCAGCGCAGATTGATTCCCTGGTAGGCATGTCAACAGGCTTCCTTGGCGATTTCACGCCTGAGCAGCCGAGGTCCGTCCACAGCACAACGCCCACCACTTTGGCCGAATGGGCCTATGCCGAGCTGAAGCCACGGGTTGAGGAGCCTGCCGGCGTGAAATAATTTTAGGTCAAATGACCTAGAATGATTTCATGAACGACTTCCTCGAACTCGATACAACTGGCCCCGTGCTGATCGCCGGCGGCTACGGCACCGTCGGAACAGCGCTAACCCGACTCGCAGCAGCCGAATGGCCCCTGCTGCTGACGGGGAGGAACCCTGATCGCGGCAGCCATTTGATCAGCAGCAACGTTCCCGGTGAGCAACAAAAAGTGACAGTGCAGAAGTGGGACCTCCAACAGGCGGAGCCGTTCGCCGCCAAGGTCCGGGCAGTCATCAGCGCCGTCAATGACCCCGATGACAGGGTGCTCCGCGCTGCCGTCGGCGCCGGGATTCCGTATGTTGACGTCACCCGTTGGACCAGCCGCGTTACCCGGGCACTCACCCAGGCCACCCTCCTGCGGCCAACCGCTCCTGTACTGCTGAGCTCGGGTTGGATGGGCGGGGTCACCAACATCGTCGCAGCAGCCTTGGCCCAGGATGCAGGCGGCGGGGACCAGATCGACGTCGCAATCCGTTACGACATCAACGATCAGGCAGGAGCCGATTCAGTGGACTTCATGGACCGGCTGGGACTGGACTATGAAGTACGCAAAGGCGGTCAGGCCGCCGTCGTACGCCCCCTGACTTACGCGCGCTGGGTGGACATTGCCGGGCACCGAACCAAGGTGGCGCGGCTAGACACACCTGAACAGTTCACGTTGCCACTGACTATCGGTGCGGGATCGGTGGCAACCCGGATTGGGTTCAGTTCCAATACATCCACGACGGCGTTGCTCGCCGCGCGTGCGGTGGGACTGTTCCGCTGGGGTAGCGGGGAACGGTGGGCGCCGCTGCGTCGCTCGTTGCTGTATTCGCCCGGCTCAGGCGGAACGGCACATATACGCATAGATGTGAAAGGTCCGGCCGGAACACGAACTGCGGTTATTTCCGATCCGCAAGGCCAGGCGCATTTGACCGCGCTGGGTGGGTTGCTGGGTCTGCACACAGTGCTTGCAAAGGGCGCGAGGGCCGGCGTTTCGTTCCCCGAATCCGCACCGGATCCTGTGTCCCGGCTCGCGGAACTTGAGTCACACGGTGTGACAATATTGAGGGCATGACCGAAAGCAAGGGCGCCCTGCGAAAGGCGGCGCTCCTTGACGCTGCGGAAGAAGTTCTGGTCACCAAGGGCAACGCCAACGCGGCAATGCGGGACTTCGCCGCAGCTGCCGGAGTACGGATCGGGCACTTGCAGCATTACTTCCCTACGCGGGCAGACCTGGTCCGGGCGGTCCTTGAGCGAAGCCTGGAGAGCTCATTGCAGCGGCTCGCGGAGGAGGCCGGGCTCGACCTTGGTGCAAGCTCGGTGGAAGGCCTGACCCGGGATGATTCGCGTCGGCTTCTGACGGCACTGCTGCACGAACACTCCGCCCTTGAGGACGTGAAGATGCACCTGGAGATCTGGGCCTTGGCCTCCGCGGATCAGCAGGCGGCAAATGCGCTGAGGAGTTTCTATGCGCAGTATGCGGCTCATGTGGGCGGCATTGTGCGGCGGGGGAGGCCGGACTTACCGGAGCCGGAACTTCACGGTGTCGCTTCCGCGATCGTGAGCCTCTTCGAGGGGGCGGCTGTGACACGCTCGGACATCGCGGGCTTGCGAACTGAGCCCGGTGACGAAGCCATCATCCGCACGGCACAATGGTTGATCCACGGACAGGAACCCGCCCAGTGACTCATCTTGTGCCCACTCCGGCCCAACTCCGCTGGCAGCAGCTGGAGTTCGGCGTCTTCATCCACTTTGGCATCAAAACCTTTGCCGGCAAGGAGTGGAGCGACGGCACCGTTCCGGCGTCGGATTTTAACCCGACGGAACTCGACGCCGGCACCTGGGTTCGCACGACGAAAGAGGCAGGTGCGAGGTACCTGATCCGACCGCCAAGCACCACGACGGATTCTGTCTTTGGCCGACGGCAACCACTGACTATTCAGTTACGTCCTCGCCGTGGCGCGCCGGGGAAGGGGACGTCGTCCGCGAAGTGGCGGACGCCTGTGCGGAGCAGGGGATCGGTCTGGGTCTCTACCTGTCCCCATGGGATCGGAACGCTGATTGTTATGGCGACCCCGCCGCCTACGACGATTTCGACGTCCAGCAACTCACGGAACTCTGCACGGGCTACGGTCCGCTCATGGAGTTGTGGTTCGACGGCGCAGGCTGGTGGGTCGTGAGTATGACTGGGATCGGATCATCGCTGTAGTTAAGGAACACCAGCCCCACGCCATGATCTTCAACATGGGCCAGCCCACCATTCGCTGGGTAGGTAACGAGAACGGACTGGCGTCTGATCCCGTGGACCACGTTGTGGACCGCACATCCGACACCCAGTACACGGACTCCAGCTCCGGGCTGCATGCCGAACAGTACTTGCCGCCGGAATGCGATGTCTCCATCCGTCGCGGCTGGTTCTGGCATCCGGACGACGAACCGAAATCCGTGGAGCACCTGCTTGCCATCTATTACCAATCGGTGGGAATGGGTGCGAACCTCCTCCTGAACCTGCCTCCCGATACCCGTGGACTCATTCCGTCGAGGATTCCGCGAGGCTCAAGGAGTGGAAGGCTGAACGGGATCGTCGTCTCTCCGGTGCTGTGGAAGCGTCGGTTGAAAATCACGACGGCGGAGCGACCCTGAGGTTTCCGGCTCCCGTCACGTTCAACCATCTGGAGCTGGTGGAGGACTTACGTTCCGGACAGCGAATTACCCGTCATGTGGTGTCCAATGATGGAGCCGACCTTCTGGACGCGATGACTGTGGGCAACCGGCGGATCCACCAGCTACCGGCTAATACTGCATCGGAGTTGCATGTGAAGGTATCGGGTGACGGCGGACGCCTGGTCGCCGCACGGGTTTATGGAGGCGCTTTGGAGGCTGGAGTCCCAGCCATCCCCGAAGGCTACGAAGCCCCAACGGACGCGCCGGAATAGTTCTCCGTTCCCTTCTGTACGCCGACCTGTACCCCCGAAATGCTGTGGCCGGTTGCCGGGAGCTAATAATGTCGGTGGCTGCTGCCAGAGTTAGGGCATGGAGCGGATTGGGGATAAGCAGGCGGGCGCGGTGGTGGCGGATGCGCTTGTTCCTGCCTCGTCTCTCGGCCTGACGTCTCGGGTCCCGACGCGGGCTAACGAGGCGCGCGCTGTCGGGCTGGCCAGTCCAGGCCTTGGCGACTCTAAGCCCGGTACGGCCCCGGCGGGTCCTGTTCAGCGCGGCGCGGTTCCAGTCAGCACCGTGAGCAGTGACTTGATCGAGCAGTTGCGGGTTTTGGAGGAGATGAAGTCGGCCATTACGGCTTTGCAGGCGCGGGTTGCTGTGGCTTTTGATCTTGCCCGGCGTGCCGAGCAGGCCGAGACGGGTGTTCCTGTTTCGGAGCGTGGCAGTGGGGTGGGTGCTCAGGTGGCGTTGGCCCGGCGGGAGTCGCCGAATCGTGGGTCCCGGTTGCTGGGTTTGGCGAAGGCCCTTGTAATGGAGATGCCGCGGACGTTGGCGGCTCTGAAGTCGGGGCAGTTGAATGAGTGGCGGGCCACGCTGCTGGTGAAGGAGACTGCGTGTTTGTCTGTTGAGGACCGGTGCGCGGTGGATGAGGAGCTCGCTCCCGATACCGGGACTTTTGAGGGGAAGGGCGATAAGGCGATTGTTGCGGCGGCGAAGGCTGCTGCGTATCGGCGGGATCCGCGGTCGGTGGTCGGGCGTGCGAGCCGTGCCGCCGCTGAACGGATGGTGAGCCTGCGCCCGGCGCCGGACACCATGACGTACCTGACGGCGCTGCTTCCTGTGGCCCAAGGGGTGGCGGTTTACGCTGCTCTTTGCCAGGCTGCTGATTCGGCCCGTTCCAGCGGGGATGCGGGCTCTGGTGTTGTCCCGACCCGTGGTCAGGTCATGGCCGATACCTTGGTCGAGCGCGTTACCGGCACACCTGGCGGGATTTCAGGGATCAACCTGGACCTTGTCATGACCGACCGCACCCTGTTCCAAGGCGACAGTGAACCAGCCCGGCTCAAGGGCTACGGAATAGTCCCGGCCGAATGGGGAAGGGAAATAGTCGGTTCGGGGCGAACCGGCAAAGATCACGCGGGAACGCTGGATGCAGAGTTCAGTGTCTGGCTTCGCCGGCTCTACACCGCGCCGGCCACGGGTGAGCTCCTGAGCATGGACTCCAAAGCCCGGCTCTTCCCGACAAGGCTTCGGCGTTTCATTGAAACCCGCGACGATACCTGCCGGATGCCGTACTGCGATGCGCCCATCCGGCATATCGACCATGTTCTTCCTTGGCGTTCCGGAGGGAAAACGAACCTCGCCAACGGTGCAGGTCTGTGCGAGGCGTGCAACCACACCAAGGAAAACCCCGGCTGGACCAGCAAAACCGTCCATGCCGACGTGCACGGGGGTACGCACACCCTGGAAATCAGCACCCCCACCGGACACAGCTATCAATCGAAAGCCCCACCCTTACCCGGACACCGCCCCTCCAGAACATAGACATCCGCCGCAGATGTCCTAGTGCTGCCCACCTCAATGCGCCTGCAAAAAACTTCTGAAAAAAGTTCGTAGCCCGCGTAACCCTTTGGGGTGCCGCGACGATTACGTCATTGAAAGGGCCGAGCTGGAATTTGTCCCCCATCATGTTCCAGCTCGGTTCTTCCTTGTTTCGGGAGAGTTTGATCTCCGGGGAGGTCTAGGAAGGTTTGGCCTCCGGCGAGTTGGCCGGGGAGTTGGTCGGGGTAGCGGGTCCTTCCACGGAAGCGGCGCGGAGAGCAGTTACCCTTGGTGGGGTCGTCCGTTGGTGACAAGGCGGATGTCCAGGCCCAAGTAACGGACCTGCCGCCGATCGAAAGCCTCATTCTGTGACCGACGCATTGACCGATGAAGCGCTACATGCACTCAAGGGCAATAACGCGGAACTGTTCGGCGCCGTCTACCAGACTTATGCCGGCCAGGTTCTCGGCTATCTGACGGCCAAAGGTGTGCAAGACCCGGAAGCAATCACCCAGGACGTGTTCTTGGCAGTTCTGCCCCGGCTGGATGACATCAGCGGCGGGGTTCACGGCCTCCGGACCTTCATCTTCTCGGTGGCTCATGCCCGCATGGTGGACGAGCATCGGAAGCAAAGCAGGGCACCGGAACACCACGAGTTTGAGCCGGAACGGGATACTCGGGAAGCGAGTTCCGCGGAGGCGGAAGCCATGGGTCTTTTGGCGCCCAAAGAGGTCATGAGACTTCTGGACTACCTTGGTGACGACCAGCGGGAGGTCTTGACGCTTCGAATCGTGGCAGGCCTGACCGTTGAACAGGTTGCCGACATCATGGGGAAATCCGCCGGGGCAGTGAAACAACTGCAGCGGCGGGCACTTATTACGCTCCGTGAGCACTCGGCAGTAAAGGAATACGTGTCGCCATGACATACAGGGATAGTGAACGCGAAGCAATCGTGGACGAGCTGCTACTCGACGCCGATGCTGTCATTGCCACTGATGCTGATGCTGATGCCACGTCCGGCGTCCGGCAGGCGCTCCTCTCACTGGGTTCCTTCGCCGACCTTGCAGCCCCAACACCTGGTGCGGAGCTTTCCGCCATGCTGGCTGGTCCGCACGATGAAGTCTCCAAACGTCGCTGGAGGCACAAACACCGCACGGCGGTAGTGAGCGTAGCCGTGGTGGCAGCGATGGGCCTGGGCGTCAGCGGTGTTGCCGCTGCCAGTTCCGGCTTCACCCGGAACCCTTCCTTCGTTGATGAACTTCTGGGCAACGTCCGGCCTCAGCCAGTGGCCGACGCACCGGTATTGCCGATTCCCGACGCCCCGCGCGTCAGCACGGAACCTGCTCCTGTTGTGGATCCTGCAGCTGTTCCACCGATCCCAACCGCTTCATCCATACCCGTGCCAAGCCGCGTTGAACGTACCCAAACTCCCGCACAGGCACAGGCACAGGCACAGGCACAGGCACAGGCACAGGCACAGGATGTGCTTCCCGTCCCCGCTCCCGCCGCTGCCCCCGAAGCACCAGCAGCGGCCGGCCCCGCACAGAGCGGCTCCACGCCGGGCAGTGCCACGCAGAGCGGCTTCACGCCGGGCAACTCCGCGCCGGGCGGCTCCACACCGGGCAGTGCCACGCCGAACCTGCAGACAAAGCCGGCCCCGATCAAGGCGGAGAAGCAGCACGCCGCTAAGCCTGATGCGTCACTGCAAGGTGCCGGGAAGCCGACGCCTGCTTTGCCGGGATCGGACGCCATAAAACCCGCGCACGTGCCTCCCGTTTTGGGCAAGCAACTGACGGGCAAGCAACTGACCGACAAACAGTTAAGGACAGCTGCGGACAAGTGGAAGCAGTGGCTTAAGCACGGCGACCGACGCTAGGAAGGGACCGGCCGACTGAAGGAAACCATGCCTAACGTGCAGGATATTCGGCAAAACTGCTCGTGGAAGGCCGGGAGTAGGCTTGGGTCATGATGCATGTCAACGATCCGGCCGTCGTCGAGCGGTTGATGCGAACAAAAGGCACCTGGGCCATCGTTGGCCTCAGCACCAACCCGTGGCGCTCCGCGCATGACGTCTCGCTGTACGTCCGGGACACCATGGGGATGGAGATCATCCCCATCAACCTTAAGGGCGAGGACGTGCACGGCGAAAAAGGGTATGAAACCCTCGCGGACATCCCCGAGGCCAGGCACCCCATCGATGTTGTTGACTGCTTCGTGAACTCCCAACGCGTGGGCGCAGTGATTGACCAGGCGATTGCGATCGGCGCCAGGGCTGTATGGCTCCAGCTCGGCGTCTTTGACGACGACGCCGTGCAGCGTGCACGTGAGGCCGGACTCGACGTGGTGGTCAACTCCTGCCCGGCACGTGAAGGCTGGCATTACGGCCTGTGATTCGGGGACACATTCCTCTGCTAGATTGCAGCTGAATCATTTCTTGAGTCTTGGGGGACAATCATGTTCGGTGGCCATTCTGCGGTGCCTGTTTCCACGCCCAGCAGACGGGCCGTCTTCAGTGTTTTAGGCGCTTCCGTGGTGGCCGGATTGACGGCGTGCACTGCCGCTGAAAGTTCGACGCCGGCGCTGACGCCCAGTGGCGCTGCTGTATCGCCCGAGGTGCCGGGGGCGAACGGTGCGCTGGCAGTCGGAGGCGAGGTTCCGACGTCGTCCGCTTCTCCAACTCCCACGCCGACGGCCACCAAACGCATCCGCCGCACGTTTATCCCGGATTACCAGCTGCCGCCGATCGTTGGTGGGCTGGCTCCGGTGATCACCAAAATCGAGACCAAGCATCCGGTGGTCTTCCTGACCATTGATGACGGCAACATCAAAACGCCGGAGTCGATCAAGCTCTTGGCGGAGTACGACTATCCGTCGTCGCTGTTCCTCACCAAGGACACCATCGCGGACAACCCGGCTTTCTTTAACGCGTTCAAAGCCCAAGGCAGCCTGATCGAGAACCACACGGTCACTCACAACATCAACATGGTGAGGCAGTGGGGCTATCAGCAGCAATTGAACGACATGGTGGGAATGCAGGAGTACGCGCTCCAGCACTACGGCCGCCGTCCTACGCTTTTTCGGCCGCCGGGAGGCGCCTACTCCAACGTGATGCGCCAGGCCGTTGCTGATGCAGGAATGAAGGCAATCGTTACGTGGGAGGCGAAGGCGAACGCCGGGAAGATGGACTACCAGGTGGGCAACTCACTGCGTCCCGGTGACATTGTGCTCATGCATTTCCGGGCTGAGTTCGCCGCTGACCTCGCTGCTTTCCGCGCTGCCCAGTTGGCGGCGGGACTTGAAGTGGTGCTGCTGGAGGACTTCCTGGGCGTGGCGTAGGCGGGGCATCAACATAGCCCGCCGCCCGGAGCGCCAGTAGGCTCTCCCCATGGATGTTTCCACCCTCCGCTCGATTTGCCTGGGCTTTCCCGGAGCCTTCGAAGACTTCCCGTTCGGTCCCGAGACCTCCGTGTTCAAGGTGCGTTCCGCCGTCGCGGGTGGTTCGCGTCAGGAGGCCAAAATGTTCGCGTTGTCCACCATGGATCCGGACAACTGGTCCGTGAGCCTTAAATGCGAGCCCGCGTTGGCTGAACAACTCCGGGCAGCGAACCCCGAAATCACCGGCGCCTGGCATATGAACAAGACGCACTGGAACGGTGTCCGCCTGGACGGCGCCCTGCCGGATGACATGATCCGGGACATGGTGGAGGACTCGTATGACCTCGTGGTGGCGACGCTGAGCCGCAAGCAACAGGAACAACTTGGCTGGGCCAGGCTCGCAAACCACAGGGCAACTGACAAGCCCGCAAACCCCTCCCCACGGCGCTGACATGGGACTAGATTGATACTGCATACCTAAAGACCTCAGCCTCTGGCTGGTCAGGAGCGGTTTGATGCTGGATCAGAAGACACTGGACCACCTATGGAACTTTCGCGATCCTGCATCTTCCGAGGCAGCGTTCCGCGCCGCGATGGTCGAGGAAATGTACGACGCCGACGAGCGCGCTGAGTTGGCAACCCAGCTTGGGCGGGCCATTGGTTTGCAGGGCCGGTTTGAAGAAGCCGATGCCCTCCTGGACGAAATTGATGACGACGAGCCAACTGTTGGTGTGCGTATCCTCCTTGAGCGCGGTCGGGTTCTTAACTCCGACGGGCGGGCCGCCATGGCTGTGCCTCTCTTGGAGCAGGCGGCGGAGTTGGCGGACCATCTTGGTGAGGAATTCCTGGCTGTCGATGCCCTGCACATGCTCTCCATCGCAGATGCCGCCAACGCCGAAGTGTGGATGCGTAGCGCCCTTGAATATGCGTCCACGGCTCATGATGAGCGAACCAAGCGTTGGATGATTGCTTTGCACGCAAGCCTTGGTGCGTTTCTGCAGGGTAAGAACCGGCTCACCGAGGCTCTGGTGGAGTTCCAGTTGGCCGAACAATGGGCGGCACGACTGGGAACTGAGCGGCAGAGGGCCGTGGCGCGGCGGGCAATCACGGAGTGCGGAAAAGCCCTCGCAGAAGGCCCGTAGAAAGATCACGCTTTGACAAATGTTGATCGAAACTGCCAAGAAAGATTGATTTTCGATCATTCGTGGTGAATTATGTCACAGAAGGTTGGTGCTGCCAGAGCGCCTACCCAGACTGTCTGACTGAACGGCTTTCCCGCCGCAACAGTCGACACTACGAGTCACTGGAGGGTTTAGAAATGAACGTTCAGCACCAGTCCGTCGGACGCCGTGGATTCCTGCGCGGAGCACTCGCAGCAGCCGTGCTCGTGCCTATGGGTGGAACCATTGCTTCCTGTGCCGCAGGTGGCGGCGGCACTACCACCGGCCCCACCGGCACTGTTTCCGACACCAACCCGTTTGGCATGGCGGAGAAGGCAACCCTCGACGCCGTGATCTTCAAGGGCGGCTACGGCATCGACTATGTCGAGTTCGCCGGCAAGATCTTCGAAAAGACGCACGAGGGCTCCACTGCCAAGATCGCCCCGTCCACGGATATCGCCCAGGAGCTCCAGCCGCGCTTCGTCGGTGGTAACCCGCCGGACCTGATCGACAACTCCGGTGCAAAAGCTATCGGCTTCAGCACCATCCTGGCCCAGCTCGAAGACCTTACCCCCCTGGTGGAGGCAAAGAACCTCGAAGGCAAGGTCATCAAGGACACCCTGTACACCGGCGTACTGGCTCCGGGCACTTTCGATGGCAAGCTTGCTGCCCTGAACTACGTGCTGACCGTATTCGCCATGTGGTACTCGGATTCCCTCCTCAAGGAAAACGGCTGGACGCTGCCAAAGACCTGGGATGAGATGTACACCTTGGGCGAGCAGGCCAAGGCCAAGGGCAAGTACCTGTTCGTATGGGGCAAGGAAGCTGCCACGTACTACCAGGAAATGGCGATCGCGTCCGCAGTCAAGGAAGGCGGCGACGAAGTCCGCATCGGCTTGGAGAACCTCACTGCTGACTCGTGGTCCCACCCGGCTATCCAGTCCGTTTTCACTGCGCTGGACAAGATCGTGAAGGCCGGCTTCTTCAAGCCCGGTGGCTCCGGCACCCAGTTCACGGCAGCTCAGGCTCAGTGGACCAATGCCCAGGAGGCCGTGTTCTACCCGTCAGGTTCCTGGATTGAAAACGAAATGAAGGACCAGACCAAGGCCGGCTTCAACATGATGGGCGCGCCCGTGCCCACGGTTACTACAGGCTCCAAGCTGCCTTACACATCCCTCCACAGCGCTGCGGGTGAGCCGTTCATTGTTCCTTCGCAGGGCAAGAACGCTGCCGGTGGCAAGGAATTGCTCCGTATCATGCTGTCCAAGGAGGCTGCGACCAACTTCGCCAAGACGAAACTGGCCCCCACCATCGTCAAGGACACGGTCCCGGCCGATGGCTTCGGCTCCACGGCACTGGTCTCGCAGACCAAGTTGCTCGCTGACGCCGGCGAGGACATTTTCACCTGGAACTTCATTGACCTCTACGGAACCAACAAGGACCAACTGGTGGTCTGGAACAGCTTCCTGGACGGCAAGTCCGACGTCGCAACCCTCACGTCCGCACTGCAGAACATCTCCGACAAGGTCCGTAACGACAGCTCGGTCAAGAAGATCGAAGTGAAGTGACTTCAGTGAAAACTCAGCAGAGCCGGAGCGACGACGGCCTGGCCGCCGTCGTTCCGGCAACGGCTCCACAGCAGGTGGTCAAGCGGCGGCGGAAACCGTTGACATGGGACAAGGTCAGCTTCTTCGCGGTCTTCCTCGGATTGCCGCTGGCGATCTACCTGTTGTTCGTGATTTGGCCCTTCATCCAGGCCTTTGGCTACTCGTTGACGGACTGGTCCGGATTCTCTCCCAACCAGAACTTCATCGGCCTGGAAAACTACACCAAAATCTTCACGGACGACATCTTCATGAAGGCCATGGGAAACAACATCCTCCTGGTCATCTTCCTCCCCATCATCACCATCATCCTGAGCCTGGTGCTCGCATCATTGGTGACGGTTGGCGGCAGCAGCAAAGGCCAGATCAAGGGCCTGCGGAACTCCAGCTTCTACCGGGTTGTGTCGTTCTTCCCCTACACGATTCCGGCGATCGCGATCGGCATCATGTGGGGACAGATCTACGATCCCTCGGGTGGCCTGCTTAACGGCATCCTCACAGGGCTGGGCATGGACCAGTTCAAGGACTTTGCCTGGCTGGGTGACAAGAACACCGCAATGATCGCCACCATGTTCGTGATTGTCTGGGGCTTTGTTGGCTTCTACATGGTCCTGTTCGTGGCTGGCATCAAGGGCATTCCTGCCGAGCTTTTCGAGGCCGCCAGGATCGATGGTGCCGGTCGCTTCCGCACCGCAGTGTCCATCACCATTCCTCTGATTCGCGACAACATCCAGACTGCCTACATTTACATGGGCATCCTGGCTCTGGACGCGTTCGTTTACATGGCGGCACTGAACTCGGGCGGCGGGCCGGACAACTCCACGCTGGTCATGGCGCAGCAGCTGTTCTTTACCGCATTCAGCAAGGGACAGTTCGGCCTCGCCAGCGCCATGGGCGTTGTGCTGGCCGTTGCCACGCTGATCTTCTCCGGATTGGTCTTCCTGGTCAACCGGCTCACCGGCGGCGATAAGGATGTGAGCCTGTAATGAGTACCAAAGTCTCAACTCCGGAAATGAAGTCACTGCACTTCCAGCCGCGGACACCGGCAACCACTACGGGCGACAAAGTGGTGGGAGCGGTCTCGCACACAGCGCTGACCATCTGGACCCTCATCGTCATTCTTCCTTTGCTGTGGACGTTCATGTCCTCCTTCAAGACGTCCAGCGAGATCTTCGCCTCGCCGTTCGCCTTGCCGGGCGAATGGAAGCTGGATAACTACGTCAAGGCCTGGAGCGAGGCAGGCATCGGATCTGCCTTCCTCAACTCGGTGCTGGTGGTGGCCGTGGCACTGGTGATCGTCATGGTCCTCGGGGCCATGTGCGCCTACGTTCTGGCGCGCTACACCTTCCGGGGCAGCCGGGCCATCTACTACCTGATGCTCGCGGGCCTGACCTTCCCGATCTTCCTCGCCATGGTGCCGTTGTTCTTCGTCCTGAGGAACATGGGCCTCCTGAACACCCTGCCGGGACTGATCCTTGTGTACGTGGGCTTCGCGCTTCCGTTCACCGTGTTCTTCCTGTTCTCCTTCTTCAAGTCGCTGCCGCACGAAATCACTGAAGCAGCGGCCCTCGACGGAGCAGGGGAGTGGCGGACGTTCTTCCAGGTCATGCTGCCGATGGCCAAGCCGGGCCTCGCCTCGGTTGCCATCTTCAACTTCCTGGGCCTCTGGAACCAGTTCCTCATTCCGGTGTCCATCAACGCCGCCGGTCCTCGCGTCCTCTCCCAGGAACTCGCGGCGTTCGCCGGCCAGATGGGCTACGCCGTGGACTACGGCGCGCTGTTCGCGGCCGTCAGCGTCACCGTCATTCCTGTTCTCATCGTCTACGTGATCTTCCAGCGCCAGCTACAGGGTTCCGTTTCGCAGGGCACGTCCAAGTAACACGACTAAGCTACAACAGCCTTCGACGGCGGTCCTCACCTTAAGGTGCGGGCCGCCGTCGGGCGTTGACTCTGAAAAGATGGAACGGATTCTGTAGTGCAACGAAAGGCAGCAGCCCGTGATCTTTATTGTGGTCAAGTTCAACGTCAAGCCAGACTGGTCCGAGCGCTGGCTGGACCTGGTGACCGACTTCACCAAGGCGACCCGCGAAGAGCCCGGCAACTTGTGGTTCGACTGGTCCCGCAGTGTGGACAACCCCAACGAGTTCGTCCTGGTGGAAGCCTTCCAGGATGATGCCGCCGATGCCCACGTCAACAGCGAGCACTTCAAGAAGGCCATGGCGGACATGCCGCAGGCCTTGGTGGAGACTCCCCACATCATCAGCCGCCAGTTCGAGGGCAGCGGCTGGGACCGCATGGGCGAGCTGACTATCGACTAGCGGCTGTACCGCATCCACCCACTTTGGAACCACAACCGCCCCCGACACACCTTCCAAGAGGCGTGTCGGGGGCGGTTGTGATTCAAAGAAGGTCGTGGCGGCACAGGCACTCGACCCTACTACTCAGAACATCCAGGGAATCTCGGCATGGCCGAAGTCGCTGAACGAGCCGAAACGGCCGGCTTTGAACGCCAGCACCTCGCCGTCCCGGTCCCGGCACGTGGTGACCTGGCCGAAGAAGACCTGGTGATCTCCGACGTCGTACTGCTGCACCACGGTGCAATCCGCCTGGGCGAGGGCGCCCTTGATGACCGGAAGCCCGCTGTCTGTGACGTCGAAGTCACCGTCGGCGAAGCGGTCCCCGCCGCGGACGGCGAACCGCCGGGCCACTGATTCCTGTTTCGCGCCCAGGATTGATACCGCGAACTTGCCGCTCTCCATCAGTGCCTCTCCGGTCCGGGTACCGAAGTTCAGCGAGATCATCAGGATGGGCGGTTCCAGGCTGATGGAGGTCAGCGAGCTGATGGTCATCCCGTACTGTTCGTCCTCGTGCTGGGTGGTCACCACGGCGACGCCTGTGAGGAATCGGCCCATGGCGCGGCGCATCGCCATGGCGTCGGGGATGGTGAAGGCTGGTGCCAGGCTCATGTCAGTTGCTCCGCTCCGCGTAGTACCGGACCTCGAACATCTTGGCGCCGTTTTCGGAAACCCATGGTCCGTGCTCCATCCCGGGAGGCCGCGTTGCCCAGTCGCCGGCCTTGAAGGTTTTGCCGAGGCGCTGGTCAACGAACGAGCCTTCGAAAATGAAGACCTCTTCCCAGAAATCGTGAGTCAGAACTCCGTTGGGGGAAGTGTCCGTTCCGGGCTCGAACTTCAGGATGCGCGTGACGCTGTCGTTGTCCGAGTCGCGGGCGAGAATGGCCTCGGAGAGGCCCTCAATGTGTGGGTTGCAGGGTGCGAAGTCCACCGAAGATACAGGTGTGAACTCCACTTCTGGCTTTGCCATGGCTAGGCTCCTTCCATGCCGTCGCCGGCCCCATTGACTGTGCTTTCGATGCTGTACGAACCCAGGAAGGTGTCCAGCTCCGCAACCAGACCGTCATAGCCGTAGTTCCTGTAGGTGTAAGCACCGCGGACCACGAACGGAGCGCCGGCATAGAACATTTCGTACTGCTGGTGGCGGCCGGCGAACTCGGAACCGATGATGTCCCAGGCAAGCTTGAACAACTTGACGCGTTCTTCGCTGGCAACGCCCGGTGACTGGACGTAGCGCTCCATGTCCGGCCGGGTCACGCTGCTGGTCATGTCGGCGATGCTGGAAGGCAGCTGCAGGACGCCGCCGCCCACCAGGTCGCGGAGGATGGAAATCACGCGGGGGTAGGTCTCTGACTGCAAGCCCATGGCCCCGTAAAGTGCGCTCTTGCCCGGAACCCTCATGCCGGCGTCGTCCGTTGTTGCTGTGTATTCGGCGGCGAGGACGGCTGACTCAACGGACTGCACAATGGCGGCGAGCTCGCCGAGTTTCTCCTGCACGCCAGGGATCTTGTCCGTGCCGTTGACCTGCGTGACCTTGCGGGCAACGGAGGCGATGAACTTCAGCTTGGTGGAGAAGCGGATCTGGGCTTGCCAGTTGCCCAGGGCGTGGGCACCGGTGTCGAAGAACTGGCGGCGGAGGGTTTCGATGTTCCGGTTGATGAACACCCGGTCCCACGGGATGAGCACGTCGTCGAAGACAACCAAGGCGTCAGGCTCGTCGTAGTGGCTGGTCAGCGGGTAGTCGAACTCGCTGGTGGCAGCCGGCGCGAACGGACGGCGGCAGTACAGCTTCAGTCCGTCGGTTGCCACCGGGATGGCGAAGCTGACCGCGAAGTCAACATCGTCCGGGCCCAGGGGCTTAATGCAGGTGACAAAGACTTCGTCGGCAATGGCGGCGCCTGTGGCGAGCATCTGCGAACCGCGGACAATAATGCCCTCCTCGGTTTCACGCACGACGCCGACCTGCAGGTATTCGCCTTCCCAACCGGACGCCGTGGTTGCGCGGGAAACCTGCGGGGGAATGATCGCGTAGGAGAGGTACAGGTTCTCGGAGAGGATCTTCTTGTAGTACCGCTCCACGTTGCCGGCAAAGTCACGTTCGTCGTTCTTGAAGACGTCCGGATGGGAACCGAACGCGGCGAAGAACGTTCCGACGTGGTCGGGGCTGCGGCCCACCCAGCCATGGGTGTGTTTGGCCCACTTTTCGATTGCCTGGCGGCGAAGGACCAGCTCTTCCTGCGTGCGGGGAGCGGCGAAGGTGCGGTTGGCCGGACCGTTGATCTCATCCGAGTGGAACTGCATGCCGTTGGCGGGATCGGCTGCGATATCGAACAGCTCGGCCATGGTCCGGGCAACGTTCGCGAAGGCCGGGTGCTCCAGGACGTTGCCGACTACCTCGCCGTCGAGGATCACTGTCCGGCCGTCGTTCAGGGACTTCAAATACTGCTTTCCGGTTCTCATCGGAGTGAGCCTTTCTTGATTTTGTAGTTATGTTCAATGGTGGTCCCATTCGGGAAGGAGAGCTCCAACTTCCAGGAAGTTCCGTCGACGAATTTCCCGTTCAGCAGCGGAAGCGTGCCTCCCAAGCACATGAAATCAGCGTCGCCGATGTCGGTTCGTGCGAGAAGGCGCTCGACGACGTCGGCCGGCTTGAGGAGGCCGCTCAGCGAACCTTCCTGATATAGGGCGCCGTCAACCCATGAACGGGCTGTGCATTCGTCGAGATCCAGGTCTTTCAGTGATTCGACGGCAATCACCTCGTTTGAGACGGGCTTGGGACATGCCCGCTTGGAATCGCCGATGTCGCGGGCTTCGATGTCCCGGTCTGTGTGGTCGGAGCCGATACCGAGGTAGTACTTACCGTCGTGGCGGATGTAGAGGGGCTCGATCTCGCCGGACGTCAGGTTCTCGGTGGTGTCATGTTCACCCGAGGTCTCGAACAGGTCCGAGTCCATCCGGTAAAACATGGGAACCTCCGGTGGGGGAGCCACGCCGATTGCGGCGAGCTCATCGATGTGATGCTGGACTGCCTTGGGATCGCGGCCCGTGTAGCCGGCCACTACTGCATGGAAGTCGGTGATGACGATTGTCTGGTCGGTGCCCACCACCCTGAAGGTGAGCGGGACTTGCCTTGTGGTTTGCTGTGTTTGCATTGGGTTTCCTCTAAACAGTCAACGTGTTGTAAGCGGGTAGGCGATCGCCAATGACGGGAAACTCTTCGCGGACTGACTGGACCTGACGGGGATCGATGTCCACCATCAGCACCGTTTCGTCTGAGCCTGCCTCGGCGATGACATTGCCGCCCGGGTCCACCACCCGGCTGTGCCCACCAAGGTCCACACCTTCCTGGTTACCTGCAGCGTTGCAGGCGATCACGAAGATCTGGTGTTCAAGTGCCCTGGCTGTGGTGAGCAACCGCCAGTGTTCCCGCCTGGCAGCGGGCCAGGCTGCGGGTACGATCACAATGTCCGCGCCGCGGGTGCTCAACTCCATCCACAACCCGGGGAAGCGGAGGTCGTAACAGGTGATGCCGGCAACGGCGCCGAACGGCAGCGGGACTACGGGAAGTGAGGAGCCGGCAGTGAGCAGGCTGGCCTCCTTGGACTTGTAGCCGAAGACGTGGATCTTCCGGTACGTGTGGATCACTTTGCCGTCCGGCCCCAGCAGGATGGAGGTGTTGCTGAGCTGGCCGTCCTCACCGGCCTCGATGACGCTGCCGAGGTGAAGGTAGACACCCAGCTCCGCCGCTACCCGCGAGCACATGGAGACTGTTGGTCCGTCCAATGTTTCCGCGAGGGCCTCATAGTCATCGAAGTGAAAGTAGCCGGCGCTCCAGAGTTCAGGAAGCACGATCAGTTCTGCGCCGTTGATGCCGCGAAGGATCGCCTCGACGCGATCAATCCGTTCCTCACGGGTTTCGGAGTCAGGGCTGGACACCTGGACGAGTGCGATTTTCATGCTTTTCCCTTCTCCAGGCTTGGGGTCAAGTCTTCGTCCAGATCGCTGAGCTTCAGGCCCTTGGTTTCCTTGGCGAACATCACCGAGACCATGGAGATCAGGCCCATGGCGGCGAGGTAGATGCCGATCGCGTAGCCGGTGCCGAAAGCGCTGTAAAGCGCCAGGGCGATGATCGGGGACAACGAACCTGCGATCAGTGATGCCAGGTTGTAGGACACTGAGGTTCCGCTGTACCGGACGTCCGTGGGGAAGAGCTCGGAGAAGAACGCGCCGATCACTGAGCTGTACGCCGCGAAGATCAGGAGCCCTCCCACAGCGGCGGCAATGATGCCCCACACCTGCCCGGTGTTCAGCAGGAAGAAGAACGCGAAGGCCCACACCATGGTGGCAATCGAGGCGCCAATGAGGATGGGTTTCCTGCCTACCTTGTCCGCGTAGATCGCCAGGATGGGAATGGCGACGACGGCCACGCCTTGGCCGATCATGACGGCGGTAAGGCCTGTCTGCCTCTGCAGTCCCATGATTTGGGTGACGTAGGTGATGATGAACAGCGAGTAGATGTAGAAACCCGCGTTCTCGCCCATCCTGCTGCCGGTGGCGATGAGGATTTCGCGCCAGTTGCGGCGGAACAGGATGGTCAGCGGCATCTTCCGTTCCTTGTTGCCTTCGGCTTCGCGCTTCCGCTGTGCTTCCTTGAACAGCGGGGTTTCCTGCACGTAGAGCCGCAGGATGAGGCCAATGACCACCAGCAGGGCAGACAATCCGAACGCGATGCGCCAACCCCACGCCAGGAACTCGCTCTCCGGCATGGTGGCGGCGAGGATGGCCAGGACGCCGGCGGCCATCAGGTTGCCGAGGGGCGGTCCCATATTGGGCCAGGAAGCCCAGAAGGCACGACGGGTGCTCTCGTTGCTGTGCTCCGAGACGAGGAGAACGGCTCCGCCCCACTCGCCGCCAAGCGCAAATCCCTGAATCAGGCGGAGCAGGAGGAGGAGCAAGGGTGCTGCAAGGCCGATGGCAGCGTATGAGGGAATGAAGGCAATGAGGGTGGTGGCTACGCCCATGAGCATCAGGCTGGCCACCAAGGTGGCTCGACGACCATGCTTGTCGCCGAGGTGTCCCAGGACTATTGCGCCGATGGGACGGGCAAGGAAACCGGCTGCGAACGTTCCCAAGGCAAGCATGGTGCCAACCATGGGATCGTCGGTGGGGAAATAGAGCTTGTTGAATACCAGCGCGGCCGCGGTGCCGTAGAGAAAGAAGTCATACCATTCGACGGCGGTGCCGGCGAGGCTCGAAGCAGCAACGACGGGCAGGCTGGAGTGCTTCTGTCGCCTCAGTTCTGCTTTCTTCAATTCGGTCATTGTGGGGGTCCTTTTGCGGGGAGATTCCGATGCGTGAGCGGTGTCACTAAGGCGACTGTAGACGAGTTGTATACAACCTGTCTATATTTGAACCAGAAGTTTTTCAGCACTCCGCTCCGTTCTGAATGCAACTCGTATACTGGGCTAGCGAGAAAGGCTCTGCATGATCCAGATGACCCCCACTGCGCAGTCGCAGCCAGAAGTGGCCTACCAGTGGATGAAAAGTTACATCGCAGCGCTCCCTCGTGAGGAGGAAACCTTCCTCAACGAAGGGGTCCTGGCAAAGACCACTGGCACATCACGGACACCTGTGCGTGAAGCCTTGCTGCGCCTCGAAGCCGAGGGATTCGTCAAGCGCGTCCCGCATAAAGGCGCCTACGTCCCGCCGATCTCAGACCCCGACGTCCGCGCCATCCTGCAGGCCAGGGCGGTAGTGGAAAAGTGGGCGGTCTCAGCCGTGGAGACCATGCCTGACGCCCAGATCGACGCCTTCCAGCGCATCATTGACCAGCAGCAGGAAGCGCGGGAAGACCCAGCCAGGTTCATTGAGCTGGATACCGAATTCCACACCCTGATTGTCCGGGCAGGGGGCAACCCCGTGCTTGCCGATTTCTATGCTTCCCTCCGGCAAAAGCAGCTCAGGATCGGCGTCAAGGCAGTCAGCCAAGGCGCCGATCGCGCCGGGGATGTCCTCCGTGAACACCAGTTGATCGTTGACGCCCTCCGCAGCCGAAGCCTCGACGCCGCGCATCAGGCCATTGATGCCCATCTGGACTCCACCCGCTTGGCGGTCATCGGCTACTAAGCCATGCTAGTCCTCGCTGTGCAGCTCCCGCTGCCGTGCGCTCAGCAGCTCAAACTCAGGCCGGGCAGCCACGAACCGTTCAACGGCGTCGAGCACTTGCTGAAGGTGCGCGTGGTCGGCGGCCACCACAGCTGCACCCACCAGCGCTCGCCTATGTTGGTCCTGCATGCCCGTTTCAGCGGCAGAAACCTCGAAACGCCGCTTGAGCTCAGCCACGAGGGGCCGTACCAGCGACCGCTTCTCCTTGAGGCTATGGACATCGCCCAAGAGGACGTCGAACTCAATCCAACCGATCCACATGGTTCATTATCACTGCAGAAAACCGGGGCAAGGCTGCGGCTTCGGGCCGCTTCGCATCTTGAGCCAATCTTGAGCAAAATTCGCATCCAGGTTGAGTAAGCCCCGGGACACTGAACTCAAAGGCCGGAGGGTGACCAGCTGAGGGGGTTGGACATGGAGCTCGATGCATTCTCGGTGAGGGTCGCGCTGGGCGTGGTTACGGTGACCCTCCTGGTGCTGTTCTGTACTTCATTCCACCGCACGCGCTCGCCGTATGCGGGCTGGTGGAGCCTGGCCTTGCTCGAGTTCATGGCGGGGAATGCCGCCTTCCTCCTCAACGGAACCCCCCACCAGCAGTGGGCCAACCCCTTGGGCAACGTCCTGGTGGTGGCAGGCGCTTTCAGCGTGTGGGCCGGAGCGAAGACCCTCCGGGACCGGAAAGCCGCGTCATGGCAGCTGGCTTTTGGACCGGCCGTCACGGCTATAGCATCCTTTCTGGAAAGCCCCGGGAGTAACGTTTGGTCCGGAGGCCTCGTTTATCTGGCCATGATGACGTTGGGCATAGCGTTGGCCGCGTACGATCTCTGGTTTATCAAGTCTTCGCATTCGCAAGTCCACAAAGCCCTGTCCATCGCCGCCGGCCTGCTGGCCGCCTATTATCTGGGCCGCTGGATGGTTTATGCCCTCGAAGGGCCGGCCAGTTACACGTTCCGCACGTATTTTGGGCCCGGACCGTCAGCGCTGATATCAATGGTTCTCCTGGTCACGGTGTCCTTCAGCATGACGGCCCTGACCAGCGACCAACTCATCAAAGGCCTCCGGGAACGTGCCACCCGCGACCATCTCACGGGACTCCTCAACCGCGGAGCATTCCTGGACCTCGCCACCACGGAACTTGAGCGCCTTCACTCCACAGGGTCTGGCGCCGCCGTAGTCCTGGCCGACCTGGACCACTTCAAAGCCGTCAACGACGAACACGGTCACGGGGCAGGGGATGTGGCCTTGCAGGCATTCGCTGACGTTTGCAAGGCCTCGGTCAGATCCACAGATCTCATCGGACGCTATGGAGGCGAAGAGTTTGTCCTCTTCCTGCCTGGAGCTACGCAGGACCGGGCCGAGAACATCGCTACGGAAATCAGCCGCCGGATGGCAGCCTTGCCGACTCCTGAGGGCGTTGTCTTCCCCACCATCAGCTACGGAGTCACATCAAGCACTCCCGCTGCAGCCGACCTCAATTTCATGATCGAGGTAGCGGACGCAGCCCTTTACAGCGCGAAAGCGCAAGGAAGAAACAGGATTGTAGGAGCCGACCGCCCCAAGGCGGCCACTATCGCGGACGAGGCAAGATCATGACCTTCAACGAACTCACCACCCGGATCCAGATCCAGCACACCCAGGAACTATCCGCGTTCCGGCAAGGCATCACAAGCCCTCCTTACAAAGCTGGAACACCCACAATGCTGAACGCGGACCGGCGTTCGGTAAGGATGAGTCCCGTTCAATCGGTGGAGGACAGCAACGCGAACCTCACCATCGTGGCCGACGTCGAAGGCCTCGCCTGGTTCACGGCGGACAAGGGCCTCCTGGGCAGCTGCATCACGGTGTCCATTGCCGGTCACCGCAGGAACACCGGTACCCGCGTGCACCTCCCGCTCGCAGAATGCGACGCTTGGATTGAGGCGATCCTAGGCGGGGCATGGATCACCCACGTGTACCGCGCCGGAAACAAGGTGGAACCGGACGGCAGGCTGGACATTGCGTCATACCGGCTGTTCCTGGACGAACGCCGGAACCCAGTGGCCAAACCGCAGGCTGTCGCCGACTCCAGCCTGCGACGCTTGGAAGAGTCGTGAGAGGCTCCAAGCCCCACAGGTTGATCCCCCTTGATTCACGGATCGAAAAATTGGAGCGGCACGTGCAGGCGCTGATGGAGGAGCTCCACAGAGCACGCTATGAACAACGCCGCGAGGCCCTTACGGACGCCCTTACCGGGCTCGGCAACCGCCAAGCACTGGTGAATTCCTTCATCGAAGCCCAAGCAGCCACGGCCAACGGCGCCGTCCCGCCGGCACTTCTCCTCCTGAACCTGGATGGGTTCAAGGCACTGAAAAACTCCGCAGGCCATGCCGCAGCGGACCAGATCCTGGTCACCGTTGCCATGCGCATCCGCTCGGCCGTCCGGGAGAACGACGTCGTCACCCGGCTGGGTGGCGACGAATTCGCGGTGCTGTTGCCCGCCACCCCGCAAAGCCGGGCCACCGCCGTCGGGAACCGCGTCCTGGCAGCGCTGGAACCGAACATCGACCTCGGCAACAACAGCATCCGCTGCGGCGCAAGCCTTGGGTTGCGCACTGCAGAACCACATCACAGTATCGAGGACCTTCTGCAAGAGGCCGATCTGGCCATGGAAGAATCCAAAAACGAGGGCAGGAACAAGCTTAAGGTCTTCGATCCCGCCACCCTTCACGCGCGGCAACTCCAGCGGCAAATAGTGGGAGAGCTCCGCGAAGCCATCCGTTCTGATCAGTTGGTCCTCTTCTACCAACCGATCGTGGAGCTTTCCACTGGCAGGATCGAAGGCTGCGAGGCTTTGGTTCGCTGGAACCACCCCGTTCATGGACTGATCATGCCGGACCAGTTCATTCCCGTTGCGGAGGCCACTGGCCTGATCGCGGAATTGGGCAGGTGGGTCCTGCGGACGGCCGTCGGCCAGTTGCGACGGTGGCGGGATAATCCGGCCACCAAACAGCACGACTTCTCCATGCGCATCAATGTTTCTGCCGCCGACCTTCAAAGCCTCGAGTTCGTGGACGACGTGGGTGAAGCCCTGGCGGAGGAGAGCCTGGGCCCGGAATCACTGGTGCTGGAGCTCACCGAGAGCGCCATCATCCACAACAACGAGCTGGACCGCTACACCTTGGCAAGCCTGCACAGGCTGGGAGTCGGACTCGAGATCGATGACTTCGGCGCCGGGTACTCCTCCATGGGCTACCTGCGGAAACTTCCTGTGGACCGGGTAAAAGTGGACCGTCAGTTCGTAAAGGACCTGGGCAAGGACCCTTCGCAGCTCGGCTTCGTGGCCGCCATCCAGGAAGTCATCCGCTCCTGTGGCCTGGAAGGTGTTTGGGAGGGGATCGAGACCGCCGAACAGGCGGAGGCGCTCCGGAGTATCGGCTGCGCGAGCGGGCAAGGGTATTACTTCGGGCGGCCCTTGCCGGAGATGGAGTTCACTGAGCAGTTGGCCCGGCAAGTGGTGTGGCCGGCTTAAACAGGAACGCGGGGCCACATAGGTGGCCCCGCGTTGTTTTTGCCTGCTCTTAGCCGAAGTACTTCGGCAGGGTGGCTTCGTGTGCTTCACGGAGAGCGTCCAGGGAGAGCTCGTCTACACCGTTGATCTCCAGCTTTCCGCCGGCAGCGTCAACAACGCCGATCCGGAGGTGGGCGAAGCCGCGGGCGGTGCACATGTCCTTGAAACGGACTTCTTCGGATCGCGGGACGGACACGATGGCCCGGGCCTGCGACTCGGAGAAGAGGGCGGTGAACAGGTCCACGCCGTCGCGTTCCATGAGTTCTTCAAGGGCGATGCGGGCACCGACACCGTAGCGCAGCGAGGACTCAACCAGGGCGGCCGCCAGGCCACCTTCGGAGAGGTCGTGTGCTGCGTCAACCATGCCGTCACGTGACGCGTTGATCAGGATCTCGCCCAAGCCGCGCTCAGCTGCGAGGTCAACCTTCGGAGGCAGGCCACCAAGGTGTCCGCGGAGGTTTGACCATTCCGAACCGTCCAGCTCTGCTGCGGTGGTGCCCAGCAGGTAGATGGCCTGGCCGTCCTCGCGCCAGCCCGACGGCGTACGGCGGGCGACGTCGTCGAGCTTGCCCAGAACTGCCACCACGGGGGAGGGGTGGATCGGCGTGGTGCCGGTCTGGTTGTAGAGCGAGACGTTGCCGCCGGTGACCGGGATGCCGAGTTCCATGCAGGCGTCGGACAAACCACGGATGGCTTCGGCGAGCTGCCACATGACATCCGGGTCCTCAGGGGAACCGAAGTTCAGGCAGTCGCTGACGGCCATCGGAACAGCGCCCGAGGTGGCAACGTTGCGGTAGGCCTCAGCCAACGCGAGCTGCGCACCCTGGTAGGGCTCCAGGTAGGTGTAGCGGCCGTTGGCGTCGGTTGCCAGGGCGACGCCCAGGCCGGTTTCTTCGTCAACACGGACCACGCCGGCATCGTCCGGGTACGCCATGGCAGTGTTGCCGCCAACGTAGCGGTCGTACTGCTTTGTGATCCAGTCCTTGCTGCACATGTTCGGTGAAGCCACGAGCTCGGTGACGGCTGCAGCCAGCTCCGAGGGCGCGGACGGACGGCCGGCATCCTCAACAGATCCGGTGAAGGAGTTGGCCTGGACCGAGTCCTGCCACTCCGGGCGGGCGAACGGACGGTCGTAGACCGGGCCGTCGTGCGCAACGGTGCGGGGATCGACGTCGACGATTACTTCGCCTTCCCAGGTGATGATGAGGCGACCTGTATCGGTGACCTCACCCAACCAGGAGTACTCCACGGCCCACTTGTCCATGACAGCTTCGAAGGCTGCGATGTTCTCCGGGGTAACAACGGCCATCATGCGTTCCTGGGACTCGGACATGAGGATCTCGCCCGGGGTCAGCGTGGGGTCGCGGAGCAGGACCGAGGTCAATTCCACCTCCATGCCGCCGTCGCCGTTGGAGGCGAGCTCGGACGTGGCGCAGGAAATGCCTGCAGCGCCGAGGTCCTGGATGCCTTCAACCAGGGAGCCCTTGAAGAGCTCCAGGCAGCATTCGATGAGGACCTTCTCAGCGAAGGGGTCACCCACCTGGACGGCCGGACGCTTGGACGGCTTGGTGTCATCGAAGGACTCCGACGCCAGCACCGAAGCGCCGCCAATGCCGTCGCCACCGGTGCGCGCACCGAACAGGACAACCTTGTTGCCCTTGCCGGAGGCGTTGGCCAGTCGGATGTCCTCGTGGCGCATGACGCCCACGGCCAGTGCGTTCACCAGCGGGTTGCCCTGGTAGACGGAGTCGAAGACCATTTCGCCGCCGATGTTCGGCAGGCCAAGGCAGTTGCCGTAGCCGCCGATGCCGGCAACGGCACCGTGCATGACGCGGGCGGTATCCGGGTGGTCGATCGCGCCGAAACGCAACGGGTCCATCACGGCAACCGGGCGGGCGCCCATGGAAATGATGTCGCGGACGATGCCGCCGATGCCGGTAGCGGCACCCTGGTAAGGCTCAACGAACGACGGCGAGTTGTGGGACTCGATCTTGAACGTCACGGCCCAGCCGTCGCCGAGGTTGGTGACGCCGGCGTTTTCGCCGATGCCAACCAGCATGTCCTTCTTCATTTCCTCGGTGACCTTCTCACCGAACTGGCGAAGGTGGTTCTTGGAGGACTTGTAGGAGCAGTGCTCACTCCACATGACGGAGTACATGGCCAGCTCGGCGCCGGTGGGGCGGCGGCCCAGGACCTTGACGATCTCGTCGAACTCGTTCTGCTTCAGGCCCAGCTCAGCCCACGGGAGTTCCGTGTCCGGGGTCTTGGCAGCGTGCTCAACGGTGTCGATGTTGAACTTCTTGGTGGTTTCCGTGGTCACTTGTCGCCTCCCACAATCTTGGTCAAAACGGAGGTGAAGAAACCGAGGCCGTCGGTGTCGCGGGGTGCGCCGTCAAGCGACTCCGGGCCGAAGCCGGTCTCCACAGCGTGCTCGGGGTGCGGCATGAGGCCCACCACGTTGCCGGCTGCGTTGGAGATACCGGCGATGTCGCGGCGGGAGCCGTTCGGGTTGAAGCCCACGTAGCGGAACACCACGCGGCCCTCAGCCTCAAGGGCATCCAGGGTCTTCTCGTCAGCGATGTACTGGCCGTCCTGGTTCTTCAACGGCACAATGATTTCCTGGCCGTCCGCGTAGTCCACGGTCCAGGCAGTGTTGGCGTTCTCCACGCGAAGTGTCTGGTCGCGGCAGATGAACTTCAGGTGGTCGTTCTTGATCATGGAACCGGGCAGCAAGTGCGACTCGGTCAGGATCTGGAAGCCGTTGCAAATACCCAGAACCGGGAGCTTGGCCTCGGAGTTGGCAGCGTCGATGATCTTGGACATCAGCGGCGCGAAACGCGAAATGGCACCGGCGCGGAGGTAGTCACCGTAGGAAAAACCGCCGGGGATGATGACAGCGTCAACGTCGCCGAGTTCGGTATCTGCATGCCACAAGGAAACCGCGGTGCCACCTGCAAGCCGCACCGCACGGGCGGCATCGCGGTCGTCAAGGGTGCCGGGGAAGGTCACAACGCCGATCTTGGCGCCGGCCAAGCGGGGCTCTGCGGCGACGGCCACTGCCTCGCCAATCAGGGGAATCGACGTCATATCAGGCCTCGACGACCTCGACGTTGACAACATCCTCGATCACCGGGTTGGAAAGGAGAGTCTCGGCAGCTTCGCGGGCCTGGGCCAGGATAGCGTCGGTCACCTCGCCGTCGACGGTCAGTTCGAAGCGCTTGCCCTGGCGGACTGCGCTGAAGCTGTTGAAGCCGAGGCGGGGCAGAGCACCCACGATGGCCTTCCCCTGGGGGTCCAGAATCTCGGGCTTGGGCATGACGTCAACGACGATCCGGGGCATCCGGTAACTCCTGTGCGTGAGTTGGGTGAACCTTAAATAAGGCTGCCGCGGAGGTGCCGTCTCACGCCGTTCAGCCGCATCCAAACAGCGTTTTAGCACAGGGCTAAACACGTTGTGAACTGCAATGTTTGAACGGCATGGGGGGCGCTCCGCGAGCTTGCACACCTATTCTACCGGGATCAACGCACATACCCTATTCAGCCGGATTGCGCGAGGGCACCCCGCCGTAATGGCAGAAATCGCTGGCCGCCGTAGTCCGCCGTCACTAAGATTGCGACATGGCTGAGAAACCGAAATCGATGGTGCTGGGCGTAGTGGCCGCAGCCGTTTTTGCAGGTCTGGGCCGAATGGTCATCCAGAAAATCATGGCAGACAGAGCCGCCCGGGAGCATCGCGTTACCGCGCCTTTGGACAAGGAAACGCGGGCCAGGATCAGCGACGCCCTACGCACTCCAAGTAAGTAGGCCCTTACCTCCGGAGGTCCCATTTTCGGCGGAATGGCGCGGATTAGGGCACATACAAATGCGCTATTCAAAGCGGTTAAATGGTGTGATTCCGGCGTAGTTTGGAAGGACACCAGGGGTTCAGCCCCAGTACCTTTCAAGGGCCAGTACCTTTCAGGATCCACACCAGGAGGAACAATGACCGAACACATTGCCGAAGTATCCGCCTGTAGCGTTGGCACGTGCGGATTCAACCACAACGGTTGCACCGCATTCGGAATCACCATCGGCGGCAGCCAGGACCACGCTTCCTGCGCAACGTTCATTGACACCAATGCCATGGGCGGCCTTCCCAAGGTCCTCGCCCACGTAGGTGCCTGCCAGCGCTCGGAGTGCGTCCACAACAACAACCTCATGTGCGAGGCACACGACGTCAAGGTCGGGCCCGGCCGCGAAGCCGCCGACTGCCTGACGTACGAGCACTCCTGATATTTCCTGACGACCAAAAGGGTCCCCGTCTCGGTTGAGGCGGGGACCCTTTTTTTGGCGCTACTTTTTCTTCTTGGTCGCCTGGGGCTTTGCTTCCTTGGGGCTGTCGGCCTCCTTCATTTCCTGTTCCGCCGTGGCTTGGATCAGAGCCAGCAGTTCAGGATCCAGTCCTGGTGCGAACTCTTCCTTGCGCTCCGGGGAGATGGTGATGGGGAATCCTTCAGGCATGACGTCCGTGCTCAGCTCGGTGCCGTCGTTGGAGGGAGAGGCTCCGCGGTAGAGCTTGCCGGCCTCGCTCAGGTTGTCGGCGCTGAAGGTGTACTGGATGCTCTGCAAGCCCTTATCCAACAGCTTCTTCACCTCGGGGAACTGCTCGGCGTTGGTCTTCGGAATGGGGAGGACCTTGCCCCAGTTCACTCCCAGGCTTTCCAGGGCCTTGGCGTACGCGTTCTCGTGGGCTTGGTCGCGAACGATGAGGTACGCGATCGTTGAGCGTGCCGTCTTGTTTTCCGTCATTTCGTAGATACGGCACTTCTGGAGCCGTCCCGTTGACTCAAGCATCAGGTTGTAGAGCAGGTCCAGCACCAGGTTGCCACTGTTGTAGACATAGGAGCCGCTCCATGGGTTGCCTGCAGCGTCCACCGGAAGGGCGCCCTGGGCCCCCACCAGATAGTGATGGATGTTGCTGGTGTCCAGCGCGATCTTCAGGGGAGTGGCTCCACCGGCACCCGGTTGGTCCACAGGATCCGTTTTCTTGCCCTGGTAGCGCGGCGAGCCGTCCAGGAGCTGGGAAATGGTGGTTCCGATGAGTTCCACGTGGCTGATCTCTTCAGTGCCGATGCCCTGAAGGAGATCTTTATAGGGTTTCGAGGCCGCGTCGCCCCGGAAGTTCATGCTTTGGAAGAGGTACTGCATCATGGTGCGCATCTCACCGAATTGTCCGCCGAGACCTTCCTGGAGGGCGTTTGCTGCGGCGGGGTCGGGCTCGTCTGCGGCGATTTCGTTGATGAGAAGTTGGGTGTGCAGGTACATTGCGATTCCTCACGTTGTTCATGCTGCGTGTTTGGGATGGAAACCCTCTGCTGGCCACCCCGGACGCACCCACCATAAGCATGCTTACTATTTGGAGGCAATGAAAATCTCGATGAGATTCCCAGGTGTTAGCCGGCAACTTGGTTGGTCAATGCGTTGCCTTCCCTGAGTGCCTCGATGTTGGCCAGCACGAGCTTGGCGGCGCCCTTGGGGCGGTTGCCGGCCACGTGGGGCGTGATGATCAGGTTCGGGGCGGCCCACAGTTTTGAGTCGGCGGGAAGCGGTTCGTCCTTGGTGACGTCGACGGCGGCTACGCGCAGCCTGCCTTCGTGCAACGCTGCAAGCAGGGCGTCTTCGTCCACCGTGGCTCCACGGCCAACGTTCACGAAGACTGCGCTGGCCGGGAGGTTGCGGAGAACTTCCTCGTTCAGGGCATCCGCTGTGTCCTGAGTGGCCGGCAGGATGGAGACCAGGACGTCCGTGGTCCGCAGGACGTCGGGGAAGTCGTCGTCAGCCACTACGGGGAAGCCGTAACGCTCACCCTTGGAGCTGGCGACGCCGGTAACGTTCGCTCCCAAAGCGGCCAGTAGGGGAGCCAGTCGTCCCGCGATGGAGCCGAAGCCCCAAATGGTGACGTTGGCGCCGTCGAGCGTGTAGAGCTGCTCCGTGTCAGGCGCGGACTGGGCCGCGTTGTACGGCTGGTTCCAGGTGTAGCCCTTCTGGGAATCCATCAACTGGTCCATGCGGCGTACCGCCGCCAAAATCAGGGTCAGGGCGTGTTCGGCCACGGGGCCATCGTGAAGGGAGCGGCCGGACGTGATGGCCACGTTGTCCCCGAAGCCTGCTGCCAGCACTGAATCCGGGCCTGCTGCGAGCGTCTGGACAAGCCTGAGTTGGCGCATTTCCTTGGCTGCATCAGCCAGGTTGTCCGAGGTGTTCCGCCATACCACCAGCACCTCCGCGTCGCGGTGCTCGCCGCGGATGGGCTTGTCCACCTCATACACAACCACCTCGTCGCCCGGCGTAGGAAGGTCCAGGTTGATGGTGTCGGGGACAAGGATTTTCACAGCGGCTCCGTTGCTAAAGTGGCTCGGCGGTACGCACTTGAGGCTACCGCCCGCACCCTTGGTTCTGTAATAAATCACCGCTCCTATGACAAGACAAAAAACTTGAGATGTGCTGTATGTCATATTTGGCTCTCACTAGGTACTCTGTGACTCGGCTGGTTGCGCGGCTTTGACAGGAACTGTCAAAGGTTCAACCAACTAAAAGTTGACAGGCCTGGGCGATGGAGCCCGGTCCTCCCTCAGTGAAAGGTGCAACCACTCGTGAAATCACAAGGAAAGAGCTTCGTCAGAAGCGGGGGACTTCGAAAGGCTGCGGCGCTTGCCCTTGGCCTGCCGTTGCTGCTCTCGTCGATGGCGATGCCCGCCCAGGCCGCTCCCGCCCCGGAGACGCCCGGGAATGTTGCAGGCGTGGCCAAGAAGAACCTTGACCCCAGCGCCTACAAGGACGGCCGATACATGGTGGTCCTGGCCGAAAAGCCTGCAGCTACCTACGACGGCGGCACGGCCGGGCTTGCTCCCACCAAGCCCGAAGAAGGCAAGAAACTCGACGCCGACAGCGCTGAGGTGAAGGAATATCAGCAGCACCTGCAGCAGAAGCAACAGGAAGTTGCACAGCAGGAAAACGTCACAATCCAGCGCGACTTCACCACCGCTGTCAATGGCTTCAGTGCCAACCTGACGGCAGACCAGGCGATCAACCTTGCCAAGGACCCCAAGGTCCTCATGGTGGCACCGGACACGCAGTATGCTCCGGACTACTCCACCACCGACTTCCTCAAGCTCAGCGGCCCCAACGGAACCTGGGCTACCCAGTATGGCGGACAGGACAACGCCGGCAAGGGCACCGTTGTTGGCGTGATCGACACCGGTTACACCCCGTCCAACCCCTTCTTCGCCGGTGAGCCTGTTGGCCCGCTGGTGGGCAATGCCCAGGTGGGCGTTCCGTACCGCACCGCTGACGGCAAAATCGCCATGCTGAAGGCCGACGGCGACACTTTCGTCGGTGAATGCCAGCCCGGTACCGACACGGGTGCTGACTACGATGGCAGCGCCTGCAACTCCAAGGTTCTCAGCACCCACTATTTCGCTGACGCCTTCCTGGAAACCGTTCCGCCGGAAAACCGCGCCCCTGAAGAGGTAATCTCTCCCGTCGACGTGGACAGCCACGGTACCCATACAGCCAGCACGGCAGCGGGCAATGCCAACGTTGACGCCGTAGTGGATGGCCGCAGCTTCGGAACCACCAGCGGCATCGCACCCGCCGCCAAGCTCGCCGTCTACAAAGTCTGCTGGGAGGACACGGATCCTGCCACGGGTGGCTGCTACGGCTCCGCATCTGTGGATGCGATCGAGCAGGCCATCCTGGACGGTGTGGATGTATTGAACTACTCCATCTCGGGTTCAACCACCTCCACCACCGATCCCGTCTCGCTGGCCTTCCTGTCTGCAGCTTCCGCGGGCATTTTCGTTGCAACCTCGGCGGGCAACTCCGGACCGACCGCCAGCACCGTAAACCACGGAGCACCATGGCTGACCACGGTAGCCGCGACGTCCTTCTCGCAGGAGCTCCAGGGCACTGTTGAGTTCTCCGATGGCAGCAAGTTCCGCGGAGCGAGCATCATGAACCGCGAGGTGAGCGGGGCCGGCGTCGTGCTTTCCACCAACGCTGCAAGCGGTGAAGGCAACGCGGCGCTCTGTGCTCCGGGCTCGCTGGACCCGGCCAAGGTAGCCGGCAAGGTTGTTGTTTGTGACCGTGGTGTTGTTGACCGTACCGCCAAGAGCGCTGAGGTCCTTCGCGGTGGTGGCGTCGGCATGATCCTGGTGAACCTGACCGATTCCTCCCTGGACACCGACAAGCACGTCATTCCCACCGTTCACGTGAACCCGCCCGCCACTCAGACCATCAAGGACAAGGTCACAGCCAACCCGGCCATCACCGTCTCCTTGCTGAACCGCGACACCACGGGCCTGCCCGCTGAGGCACAGCCGCAGATCGCAGGATTCTCCTCGCGTGGTCCGCTGCTTGCTACCGACTCGGACTTGTTGAAGCCTGACGTGTCCGCTCCCGGCGTCGCTATCCTCGCTGGCGTTTCGCCCATCGGAACCGGTGGAGATAACTTCGGCTTCCTCTCGGGAACGTCCATGGCTTCCCCGCACGTTGCCGGTTTCGGCGCCCTGATCCTCGCCAAGAACCCGCAGTGGTCCCCGGCCACCGTGAAGTCAGCCATGATGACCACTGCTGGTCCGGTCAAACTGGCCAACGGCGCCATCAACAAGGATGTCTTCGCCACAGGCGCCGGACAGGTGGATCCGGCCAAGGTCCTCTCGCCGGGCCTGGTGTACGACGCCACCACCGAGGACTACCTGAAGTTCATCCAGGGCACAGGCATGGACCTGGGCATGGAAGGGCTGGGCACCACGCAGGCGCGGGACATGAACGTTCCCTCCTTCGCGCTGGGCAACCTCGCAGGCAAAGTGGAGGTCACCCGTACCCTCACTGCCCTGATTCCGGGAACGTACCGTGCATCGGTCAACGTTCCGGGTGTCAACGTCAAGGTCACACCGTCCGTGCTGACCTTTGGCGCTCCCGGTGAGAAGAAGACGTTCAAGGTGCAGTTCGAAAACAAAAATGGTGAACTGGGCAAGTTCGCCATGGGTTCGCTGAACTGGCAGGGTGCCAACAAGACTGTCACCTCCCCGATCGCCGTCCGGCCGCAGTCCGTCATCGCGGACAAGGCCCTGACATTCACGGGAACGGGCCCCAATGGCTCCGGAACCATCAACATCACCTCGGGCACCAACCTGCCGGTAGGCGTCACCGTTGATGGCCTTTCCAAGGCAGACTCCTCGGCAGTCGAACTGGTCCCCGGCCCGTTCGCGGGCGAAACCAATGCGTCCAACTACGTGAAAAAGGTGACCGTTGGCGAGAACAGTGCACTCGCCAAGTTCTCGGTGATCTCTTCCAACGAGGCCGCGGACTTCGACATGCTGGTGGTCACCCCGTCCGGGCAGCAGCTGCCTGCCGCAACGGCGTCGGCCAGCGAAACCCTGTCCGTCCCCAACCCGGCGCCCGGCGACTACTACGTCTACGCCAACCTGTACGCGAGCCCCAACAACCAGGCCACCAAGGCCACCGTTGACGCCGCCGTGCTGGGTGCCAACCAAGGTAACGCCACCGTGACGCCGAACCCGATCCGCCTTGCCAACGGCAAGACCGGTCAGATCTCGCTGAACTGGAAGAACCTGGAGCCTGGCTCCTACATTGGTCGCCTGACCTTTGCAGGAACCAGTGTGCCTAGCTTCGTCACCGTCCTGGTCAACCCGGGCGGAACCGTCGTGGTTCCGGACGAGGAAGACCCGAAGAAGGACAAGAAAGACAAGAAGCACGGTGGCAAGATCCGCGCTGATGAGCCGACACAGGGCAACAACGCCGGCTAAGGATTTCTTAATTCAGTAACAGCAGTGGCCGGTGGGATTCCCAGCGGCCACTGCTGTTTCCGGTGATAGGTTCGATGCAGTTCCCACCCGGTGATTTCGCACCAGACAATTCGCAACGAAAGGCCGGCATGTCACAGCCAGGATCCGAACCACAACCCGAACAACAGTTGAACGGGCAGCACGCATTTGCCGGCCAGCCGTACCCTCAGCCTTCGTACCCGCAACAGCCGTACGGTCAACAGCCGTACGGTCAACAGCCGTACCCTCAGGCGACCTATCCTCAGCCGTATGGCCAGCAGGATGGCCCACCCTTCTATTTCCCGGACCTCGAAGGCGCCAATTTCAAGTCCAAGGCCACCACCTATGCCATCATCGGCATCTTTTTCCTTGGAATTGTGTTTGGGCCACTGGCCATTCGCAATGCAGGCCGTGCAGAAGCGAACGGCGTACCGGCCACCTTTGGGAAGGTTGCCGGGTGGATTGTTTTGGTGTTGTCCTGCGTCAACATCCTGTTCTGGGTCGCCGTGCTGATCTTTGGCCTGATCTACGGGGGTTCCGGACGCTGAGGGGGCAACCGTCCCTACACAGCGCCGGTTGAGCCCCCGGTGTTGCCCAGCAGCGAAGCCAACGCCTTCCACCGTGCGATCTCACAGCCATCCGTCCTACTGAACTGGCTATGGACTTCGCGTCCCCGGAACCACCCCTTGACCACGGCTACCTGTGGGCCGCCGTACTGCTGCGTGCAGATCCGGTCCGGCCGAGGCTCGGGAAAGAAGACTTCCTCACCGAACTGCTCGACGGCGGCCAGCGCCGCAGTTGCATCAGGCAAGTTCGAGTCCAGCGAGTCAGGGTCAGGCGACAGGATGCCTGCCGCGGACCGAAGGTGGAAGACCCGGCTTTCAGCGCCAGGCGCCTCCGTCAGCGTGACCGTCAGGTCGACGTCGTAGTCGCGCTTATCTGCACCGCTGTTGTTAGTGCCTGGCTTGTCTGCGTGGCTGTTATCTGCGGAAACCATGGTTACCTTTCGCTGGTGGCGGCGGGTGCTTAGGCAGCCAAACCGCTCAGCTCATCCAAGAGCGGTCCTACTGCCTGGAGCACGCGGGCCCGCAACTCCTGGGATTCGGCCGCGAAAGCCCGCTGGTATTCAACGTACTCGGCCTTGCCCTGCGGTGTCTCAATCCTGATGGGCGGGTAGCCCCATTCTTGAAGATCGTAGGGGGACGCTTGCATGTCCATCGCGCGGATCCGCCATGACAACTCGAAGCAGTCCATCACCAGCTCGCTCGGCAGGGCAGGCGTTAGCTTGTAAGCCCACTTGTAGAGGTCCATGTTGGCGTGCAGGCAACCCGGTTGCTCCATGGTGCGCTGGTTCTCACGGGTGGGTTCGAGCTCGTTCAAGGGAATGGCATCAGGTGTGTAGAAGCGGAAGGCGTCAAAGTGTGAGCAGCGGATGCGGTTCTCTTCAACAACAGCATCCGTGCCGTCGCCGCCAAGCCTCAGCTTCAGGTACTCATGCCGCAGCTCAAACTTTTCCTGCCGGTACACCATGGCCCATTCGTGCAGGCCAAAGCATCCAAACTGTGCCGGTCGCTTGGCCGTGCCCGCGAGGATGATTCCCGCGAAGCGGACAGCCTCGGCGCGGTCGGCAAGGAAGCCGGCCCGCTCAAAGGTGATCGCAGGCGTGCCTGGAGCCAGCCCCACAGAGGCGAGTTCGGCGTCGTCGAGCGCTCTGTAGAACTTCCAGGTGACGCGCTCCAAGGCGCGCTGGCCGCTGAGGACCACGCCGTCGCCGGGATGCCAACGTTGCAACTGGCCCGGCTTCTGCGTGTAGTAGGTGAAGAGGAAGTCCTCCACGGGGTGTTTCCTACCCGCTGAACGACGCGCCAGATAGGGATCGGCGTAACGCGCGACGCGTGCATGGTGGGCTGCCTCCAGCCCGAGCCATTGCTCTTGGGGGAGGTGCCGAAGCCTAGGGGCCGCCATCTGATCCGAGGACGCTCTTCGCGGCGTCCCATAGGGCGATCTGGCAGCCATCCGTCCTGTTGAAGGAAGCGCTGACTTCTTTGCCGTCCACTGAACCGGTCACCTTGGCCGTTGCCGGGCCGCCGTACTGCATGGTGCAGGCTTGGTCCGTTCGCATCGGGGCGGGGCTCAGGAGGGAGGGGCCGTTCTTGAGTGACGTGCAGGCCTCGGCTGCCGACGGGTGGCTGCTTTCGGCGGCGGGCACGCCATTTGTGCAGACGAGCGTGAACGACTGAGGGGCGGACTCGGGAGTTTCAACGAGCGTGATGGAGAGTTCGGCATTGCCCGCGCCGGTGGCTGCTGACACGCTGGGTTTCCCGCTTGGGGTGCTGTTTGGGCTGCTGCTTGAAGTGGCCGACGACGACGGCGCTTCAGTTGGGCTGATGGTTGAACCCGGGGTGGGGTTGCCTGAGCACGCGGCGAGGCCGGCGACGGCCAATACTGCCAGTAAGGGCCGAACAAATCGCATGCGCATGGAGTCTCCTAGGTTGCATCCATTTTACGTGGCACTTTTGGTGCTCGCTTCAAGGACACCACCGAGGCTGTGGGCTTGGCTAGGGAGTTGCGCTGACGGGTTTCTGCTGGGTGGCGGCGATCAGTCCGGTCATGGCCTGGTGGAGTTCAGCTACTTCTTCGCGGGTGAGTTGCAGGCGCTCGCGGATCTGGCCCGGAACGGCGGTGGCCTGCTCGCGAAGGGCGGCACCTTTGTCTGTCAGCTTGACCGCCAGTGCCCGTTCATTGCCGGGCACGCGCTCGCGGGTAATCAACTCGGCTTCCTCCAGGCGCCTGAGTAGCGGGGAGAGGGTGGCGGGTTCATGGAGGAGGCTGCCGCTGATGTCCTTCAGCGTCCGGGGGCTTCGTTCCCAGAGGGCAAGCATCACCAGGTACTGGGGATGGGTGAGCCCGAGCCGCTCCAGCACTGGCTTGTAGACGCCCACAACACTGCGCGATGCCACTGTCAGGGCGAAGCACAGCTGGCGCTCCAGAAGGAGGTCGTCGGTCTCCCGGGTGGACTCATCAAGGGCTGTCATGGCTGCCTCCTGTGCTTGCTGCCTGATCTATTAGCGCACACTTGGCGATTAGTTAGTGCACTAATGATTAGCGTACTATGGACTTACTGAACCGCCTAAAAGAGGAGTCGATCCGCGTGGCCAAGGAATCCTACACACGGAAATTCATGCGCGCGACAGGGAAGTTCCGTGTGATTTTCGGGCCCGCTCACAGCAGCTCCCTCGACCATGAGATGACCGAGGCCAACCGGAAGTTGCTCGCGCAACGCCAGGCTGAGACCCAGCAGTGGGAAACGCTCCGCCGGCCCGACGGCAGCACCTACGTAGTGCCCCGCAACCCGGAGGACAAATCGCTGCGGTAGCGATCCCTACCTCCCGCCGAGGTGGCAGTTAATGCCCATGTTTTTGGGAAACATTGGTGTTAAATGCCATCTCGGCGGGGGATTTCGGGCGTAAAATTGGCCTCACTGAACGGCACGCACCAGCCCTGCCGCTTTTCTCTCTCCGGTAAGGAAGGAGGTGGAAAACATGGGACGCAGAATGGAAGGCTTCGTCCATGTGACCGAGCGGCTGCAGTCCGTTTTTGGACCCGCAACCCACGGCGACACGGACAGCCCCGTGGTGCACAAGCACGATGATTTCGAGACCGCTTCCGAAGCGGATCTGAAGAACTTCGACGTCGAAACCGACTCTGAGGGCCATCACTACGCAGTCCGGAACAATGATCCGGGCCCAACCAGCACCGACTACAGCCTCTAATGAGGCGTGAGATGCCGAAGGGCCGGACCGCGAACTCCGGCCCTTCCTTATGCGCTGACCGGCCTAACGCGCTGACTGGCCAGCCACCTTGACCCTAATTCCTTTTCCGTGCCACTGTTGAGCAACTAATCAGCATGCTTATTATGTGAGTAGTACGGTAAATGCTGGTCTACAGAGGGGGCCGTCAATGAGTTTCCAAGACGATGCAGCAAGGATTCCGGGTGGTTCCGCGCGCCCGGACCGGGGTAGCCCGGATCGAGGTAATTCGGAGCAGCGGGATCGAGCGGTCCCGCCCGCTTCGGGGCACGACAGGCCAACCCGCACGGCCGCTTTATGGGTGGCGGTGGCCGTGGGCTTGGCGGTTCTGGTGATGCTGATCGTCTTCTTCGTCCAGAACCAGGACATGATCACCGTCCGGTTCTTCGGGCTGGAGGGGACACTCGCCCTCGGCACCACACTGTTCATAGCGGCTGTGGGCGGCGGGGTCCTGGTGGCCCTTGCGGGCGGGGCGCGCATCCTTCAGCTCAGGATGAACAACCACCGCCGGAAGAAGGCAGCAGGTGGCCCGGGAGTGGCACCCTAAACGGAGTTAACTGCGGAAGGACCGGAGCGCTTGCTCCGGTCCTTCCGCAATTTAATCCCGACGGCGGCACTCCCTGACGATGTTAAGTCCGCCGGGGTGGTGGGCGGTTTTAGCCTTCGCAGTCAGTGCAGTAGGCGACGCCATCTTTTTCGCGTGCGATCTGCGAGCGGTGGCGAACCAGGAAGCAGGAGTGACAAGTGAACTCGTCGTTTGCCTGCGGAATGACCTGGATGACCAGTTCTTCAGCGACGATTTCGCCGCCGGGGCCGTTGGCATCGAGGCCATCGGTTTCGTCCAGTTCAAGCACGACACTCTTGGCCGTGGGAGCGCTGGCGGACTGGAGAGCCTGGAGGGACTGCTCCTGGTTCTCTTTTACATCGGTACGGAGTTCGTCGTAATCGGCTGCCACTTTTTAATGCCTCTTCGTGTTAGGGGGTTACCGGGTATGCAACGTACAGCATGCCACGAAAATTCCATACCATACCCCAGTTCTGCAGCTTGTGGCGAAAACCACGTGGGTGACGGGCAAAAAAACCCGCCACCCAGCGTACTTTCGCCTCTGTATTACCGAAGTTCCATGTAATTACCGAAGTTCGATGTCGAGGGCTTGGAAGTCGTCGGACGCGTGGCGACCAACCAGCAGGCGGAACGTGCCCTGCTCAAACTGCCAGCCGCCGTCGTAATATGCAAACGCCTTGGCAGGGATGCGTATTTCCACGCTTTCCGTGCCGGCTGGAGCGAGGTGTGTCCCGGCGTAGCCAGCGAGCCAGCGAACGGGCCGCTCCACGGCGGAATCGGCGCGGTCCAAGTAAACCTGGACGACCTCCCGCCCGGTGCGTGTGCCCGTGTTCCGGACAGGTACGTGCACCACAACATCATTTCCGGCGGTGACTACCTGCGGCGCGTGGGCCTTGCCCAGTTCAAAGGTTGTGTACCCAAGGCCATAACCGAAGGGGAGGGCGGGAGCTGCGCCGCCATCGGCTTGCTGCTTGAGCCACGCGCGGTAGCCGATGTGGATTCCCTCGGAGTAGATCACCTTGCCGTCCACGGGGGTGGTGTTCAGGACGGGGACGTCTTCCAGGGCGGCGGGCCACGTGGTGGGGAGGCGTCCGCCGGGTTCCTCGGCACCCAGCAGGATGTCGGCGATGGCGCTGCCGAACTCCTGGCCGCCAAACCAGCCCAGCAGGACCGCGTCCACCTTGTCGAGCCATGGCATGAGGACAGGCGAGCCGGAGTTCACCACAACCACTGTGCGCGGGTTGGCCCCGGCTACTGCTTCCACGAGCTGGTTTTGGTAGCCGGGCAGGTCCAGGTCCTTGCGGTCGAAGCCCTCGGATTCGATGGCGGCGTTGGTCCCCACAACCACCACTGCAACGTCGGAGTTCCGGGCAGCGTCCACGGCCGCCTCAATCTCGGCTTGCGGGTCGGCAACCACTGTCTCCTCGCCCAGAAGGATGGCCGTGAACGGGATGACCTGTTCCCTGGGAAGTTGGTACTCGGCCTCGACCCGGACGGTCTGGTCCGCGGTGGTTTCCACGGCGTGGACGGTCTTGGGCGGATCGAACAGGGCGGCGCCCAAGACTTCGGTGTCGTCCTCGAGTTCGCGGTTGAAGACTTCCACGCCGTCCAGGACAAAGCGGATGCGGCCTACGGTGCCGACTCCGAGGTGATGGATGCCTGCTGTCTCGGCTGTCCAGACTGTTTCCATGCGGATGGAGGCGGCGCCGTCGGGAATTCCAATACCGAACCAGATCAGGTGAGAGGCCAGGCGATCTTCGCCGGAGATCTCTGTACCGTCTTCGGCGAGGAAGGTCACGCGGATTCCGGGGACGTCGGAGACCGGGTTGTGGAGCGATGCGCGGGGGAACGGCTGGATGCCCTCGGCTACCTTGGCGCCACGCGCGTAGGTGACGATGACGTCGTCGGGCAGTGCCTTCCGCAGGCCTTCCAGCGGCGAGACGGTGTACTTGGGCATCACGGTGGCGCTGCCGCCGCCCTGGGTGCGGGCTTCGTCGGCATTGTGGCCGATGACCGCCACGCGGCTGAGCGCCTTGGCGTCCAGCGGCAGGATGCCGTTGTTGCGGACCAGCACAGCGCCGCGGACGGCGACTTCACGCGCGACGGCGGCCCCGTCCAGTTGCGTCGGGAGCTCGGTCACTGCGGGCTGGAAGCCTTCGAGGGAGCCGACACGGGCCGCGAGGCGGAGGATGCGGGTCACCTTCTCCAAGATCGCCTCGCGGCTGACCCGGCCATCGTTGACGGCGGCAAGGAGCTTGGGTCCCCAGTGGCCTACCGGGCCGGGCATTTCCAGGTCCTGGCGGGCGTTGGCAGCCTCTACTGAGCGGACACCCGTCCAATCGGAAACTACGACGCCGTCGAAGCCCCATTCGGTGGACAGCGGAGTCTCCAGGAGCTTGTTCTCGCTGGCGGTGGTGCCGTTGATGGAGTTGTACGAGCTCATCACCAGCCATGCTCGGGCCTCCGTGATGGCGTCCTCGAAGGCTGCCAGGTAGAGCTCACGCAGGGGGCGTTCGTCCACTACGGAGTCCGCGGTGAAACGCTCGGTTTCGGCTTCGTTGGCCAGGTAGTGCTTTGGCGTGGCGCCAACACCCATGGACTGCACGCCGGCAACGTACCCGGCGGCCACGGTTGCCGTGAGTCGCGGATCTTCGCTCATGCACTCGAAGTGGCGGCCGCCCAGCGGGGAGCGGTGCAGGTTGATGGTGGGGCCCAGGACGGCGTGGACGCCTTTACGGCGGGCCTCCTGGCCCAGGACCTGCCCGTACCGGTGTGCCGTCTCGACGCTCCACGTCGCGGACAAAGCGGACGACGACGGCAAGGAGACCGAGTCGTGGCGCTCATCGAAGTCTTCGCCACGGACCCCGGCCGGACCGTCGGACATGACCACGCGGGACAGGCCGATCTCCGGGATGGCGTGCGTGGACCAAACGTCCGCACCTGTCAACAGTTGGACCTGCTGCTCAAGCGTTAGGCTCCGGGCCAGTTCGCGGATCCTGGCTTCCGCATCGTTAGCTCCTGCTGGTGGCGTCGTGACGGCCGGGGAGAGTGAGGGATTCATTACTTGACTCCTTTGATACGTGTGACGAGGAGGGCGCCGATGATGCCGACGACCGCACCTCCGAAGAACAATGCGGGGTAGCCGCCCAGTGCGATGACAGGGAAGGCGATGGCAGGCACCAGGGATTGGGGGAGGGCCTGGGCGATGTTGAAAACGCCGAAGGTCTTGGCATTCTCCGACTGGTCGCCGGGCAACAGGTCTGTGATGAGCGCGACGTCCACGGCGCTGAAGACGCCGAGGCCCAATCCCAGGATTCCTTGGCCCACCAAGACCTGGCCGGTATTGGTGCTGGTGGCGATAACCACCAAGCCGCCCATCATGATGAGGGCAGAGATGATGACCATGCTTTTGCGTTTGCCAAGGCGATCGCTGATCCAGCCACCGGCGAGGCTGGTGATGACGGTTCCGGCAGAGCTCACCAGGGTTGCTTGAAACACCAGGCTGGTGACGTGGGTTTCGGCTACGTGGAGGTGGTCCGTGAAGAAGTACGGCAGGTAGAGCAGACCGGCACAGTAGCCCACATAGACCAAGAACTTGGTGACCCAGGCCCACCCCAGGCCGGGGTGATCCTTGGGGTTGAAGTAGAAGGAACCGAGGATTTCCTTGATGTTCAGCGGTGCCGGTTTCTCGGCGAGGACGCGGTCCTTGAAGGTAAAGGCGAAGGCGATGGCAATTGCAGTGCCTACGATCCCCGGGACTACGGCCATCTGCATGGCGGTCTCGAACATCTGCGCGAAGAAGGCCGCGGCCACAAGGCCAATGGGCAACGTCATGCCAATAAGGCCGGATAGGCGTCCGCGCTCCCTTGGGCCGGCTTGGTCGGGAAGGGTTGCAACCAGAGCGGCCAGGGCGGCGTTGAAGCCCAGCTGTGCTACAACCCAAGCCATCAGAACCACTCCGACTTCCGTGGCCGACCCCAGTAGGAAGAGCGCTGCAAGCCCGAGGAGTGATCCGCCGACGATCCACGGTTTGCGCATGCCGAAACGGGAAGTGGTGCGGTCGCTGAGTCGGCCAAAGAACGGATTGGCGAGCAAAGCGACGGCTGCTCCGACGCCTGCCACAAGGCTGAGGGCTCCGGCGCGTGTATCCGGGGTGGTGATCTCCGAAACCTTGATGGCAAGGACTACCAGCGCGGGGGCGAGGACGGCCATCCAGAGGCCGGCGCTCGCGATGGGCATGCCGATGACGTAGGCGCGGGAAGCGGCTTTAGGCGGGGTATTTCCAAGCCCCGGGCTGACGGTTTCCGTGCTTGCTACCTGCTGATTGAGATTGAGGGCCACATTGCCTCCTGATGAACGGGTGACCCACCGTTGGGTCTTGAAGAAAGACTCTAGCCACAAAAATCTAGTGTGACTAGGTTTTAAGGAAAAAAGTCGAGTGATACTCGATTTTTAAACCTTCAAATAGACTGAACGGATGTCAACACCCAAGGCTCGGGGCCAGTACGCCAAGGGCGCCGAACGCCGCGAACAGATCATCCAGACAGCTACAGATGTCTTTGCCACGGAGGGCTTCGAAGGCACTGCGCTCAAGCGCGTCGCGGAACTGGTGGGGGTCAAGGAAGCCACTCTGTTCCACTATTTCAAGGGCAAGCAGGAACTACTGACGGCCGTCCTGGCCGAACGGGATCGACGGTCACTCGCAGTTGGTGGCAAATCCGAGGTGGGTTTGAGCCTCATGCCCAGCATCGCCGAGCGGAACCGCAACGAGCCCGGCCTGACCACGCTTTACGCGGTGGCCTCCGCCACGGCCAACGATCCCGGGCATGCCTCCCACACGTACTTCAAAGAGCGCTACGAAACAGTAGTGCGGGACGTAGCGGTGGACATCGAGCGGCGACAGAAGGCAGGCGAGGTACGGACCGACGTCGGGGCTGAAGCGCTCGCGAGGCTGGTGGTGGCCGCTTTCGATGGTTTGCAGTTGCAGTGGCTCTACGACAAATCCGTGGATATGGCAGAGGGACTGACTCAACTGATGGAAGTCCTCCTGGCGCCGACTCACCCAACTGAGTAACAGTTAAGGCCGTTCTGAGAGCTCAGAACGGCCTTAAGTGCTACTTAGTTGGGGGCGTTGCCCGGGGTGACCCTAGCGGCCGGTGCCGCCATAGACGGTGGCCTCAGCGTCGCCGTCGAGCTCGAACGCATTGTGGATGGCGCGCACGGCGTCGTCCAGGGCATCGGCGCTGGTGACTACGGAGATGCGGATTTCCGAGGTGGAGATCATGTCGATGTTGATGCCGGCGTCGGAGAGGGCCTTGAAGAACGTGGCCGAAACGCCGGGGTGCGAACGCATGCCAGCGCCGATCAGGGAGAGCTTGCCGACGTGCTCGTTGTATTCAATGCTCTCGAAGCCGATCTGGCCTTCAGCTGCACGCAGGGCGGCCAGGGCGTCGGCGCCTTCAACGATGGGCAGCGTGAACGAGATGTCCGTGCGGCCGGTGCCGTGGGTAGAGACGTTCTGGACAATCATGTCGATGTTCGAGTGCGCATCAGCGATCACCTGGAAAATCGCAGCAGCCTTGCCGGGGATATCCGGGACGCCTACTACAGTGACCTTGGCTTCGGACCGGTCGTGTGCAACGCCGGAGATGATTGGCTGCTCCAAGGCAACTCCCTCTTGAATGTTGAACTTTTCGTCGGCGCCCGGGATGACCCACGTGCCTTCGTGCTGGCTGAATGAGGAACGGACGTGCAGGGGCACACCGAAACGGCGGGCGTACTCCACGCACCGCAGGTGCAGGATCTTGGCACCGGAAGCGGCCAATTCCAGCATTTCTTCGCTGGAGATACGGTCTATCTTCTGGGCGGAGCTCACAACTCGGGGATCGGCCGTGTAGATGCCGTCCACATCTGTGTAAATTTCGCAGACATCAGCCTCAAGTGCTGCGGCCAAAGCAACAGCGGTAGTGTCCGAGCCGCCGCGACCAAGTGTGGTGATCTCGTTGGTGCTGCGGCTCATGCCCTGGAAACCGGCCACGATTGCGATGTGTCCCTTGTCCAGCGCGGTGCGGATCCGGTGGGGGTCGACGTCGATAATCCGGGCCTTGCCGTGGATGCCGTCGGTAATCATGCCGGCTTGGGATCCAGTGAAGGACTGTGCGGAAGCGCCGAATTTGTTGATGGCCATGGCGAGCAGGGCCATGGAAATTCGCTCGCCTGCGGACAACAACATGTCCATTTCGCGGGCGGGAGCCGAGTCCGTGACCTGGCTTGCGAGATCCAGGAGTTCGTCTGTGGTGTCACCCATTGCGGAGACAACAACCACAACCTCGTTGCCGGCCTTCTGCGCATCCACGACGCGCTGTGCGACCCGCTTGATGCCATCAGCATCGGCAACCGAGGAACCGCCGAACTTTTGAACGATCAGCTGCTTGGTAATGGCAGCCTCGTTGGAGAGCTCTTCGATCTTCACTTCGGTAGTGGGCATAGTCATGCGCGCACCCTCACTGCATCAATAGGGTTCGAACGCGGCATGCTGAATTCCAAATTGGAGCACGCCTGCGTAGCTTATTTGCCCAGTTTATCGCCGCGTGCAGGGCTGGTAGGAATTGTGACCACATAGCGGCCATGTGCTCTCCCTACCACCCGGCAGTGCCCGGGCCGCCCTTGAACGGGCCGACGATCTGCCGTGTGATCCAGCCGCCGTAGAAGTCGCCTTGCTGGAATGTCACCTGTTCGCCGTTGATCTCGCAGGAATCCATATGGTCCGGGTAGAGGGCCACCCGGCTGCTGAGCGCCTCGAAACCGCGGGCCGGTTTGGTGTAGGTCCACCCGCCACGGGATACGGCTACACCGCCGGCAACGACGTCGAAATAGCTCGCTTCGCCCTTGAACTCGCAGAAAGTGGTGCCCCCAACAGGGACGAGCACACCGCTCCGGAAGGCATCCAACGGCACGTAGTAGACAGGCGGATGGCTGGTCTCCAGGACCCGCACAGCGTTGGCGGTGTCAACGATCACCTGACCGCCAAGCCGCACCACAATCCGTTCCGAACGTGCTTCGATCCTCGGCGGACGCGGGTAGTCCCACACCGATTCCTGACCGGGGCCCGGTTTGATGGGACGGGGGCGCCGAAAGGCGCCGTTGCTGGAGACCATGAGCCATGGTGGCACGCTCGGCTGGGATCTCGCCTTGAATTCGTGAAATCGGGGCATACTCCGGACGCTAGGATTATTGCCCATGGATGCGAAGGAGAAGGAACACCTCAACCGGTTGCTGAACCGTCCGTACTACTACGGGTACACCATGAGAGGTAAAACCATCTTTGCGTACACGAAGGAAGAATGGGGCATCGGTGCGAGTTCCGGCGGCGGCGACTACAACCTGATCCGCTCCTTCTATTTCAGTCTGGCACTAACGATTCTGATGGCGCCAGTTGCGCTGGGCTGCCTGATTCTTGCATTTGTCCTCTTGATCAACCTGCAGATCACGGCGCTGATCATGGCATTTTTCGGGCTCATCTTTGTCTTCGCCCTCCTCCAGTGCTATTTCAATGTCAAGGAAGAATGGCTGGGGAGGAAGGCGCGAAAACTCAACGGCCTTCCGAAGCCTTGGTGGAAAGCGTCCGATGACCAGGCCTACGAATGGTTCTTGACCCACCCATCGCCTCACATCCACATGACCCTGGAGTACTTCCCGGATTCCGTGAAACTCCGGCAAATAGCGGACAATACCGCAGGGAACTAGCCCAATCGATCTAGAGGCCGCACGTTCGCCCGGCGTACCATCCAATTCATGAGGTTTGTGAGCGGCGATGTCCGGCGTTCGTGACCAAGAGGGCGGCTCGGATCCGGGCCGGGTTGAACCCGAATACGAAGTGATCGGCGGCGTCATCGACGATCATCCTTCCAGCACTGCCCGGAAGGCGGATTCGGGGCGGCCGCGCGCAGCCGGAACCATTAAGATGACTGCGGGCGAGGCATGGAGGAACACCCGGAAATCCTTCACATCGTGGTGGTTCTGGTTGGCTTGCGCACTGGGGATTGCGCTCGCGTGGGGGATGGCCGCGGCACTCATTGTTTGGGGAGAGGCCAACGGCTGGTTCGAGACCGAGGTTGCTGGCGCCGTGTATTTGCTGATGGCGGCATTCCTGGCACTGGCGGCTGCCATGCTGGGTGCTGCTTGGGGCTTCCGGCATACGAAGGGAAGCATCCCTGTTCTGCTGCTGTCAGGAGCCATGAGGGGTGTGGCGTTGGCTGCGACGGGATGCGGTGCGTTGCTCCTGGTGGGCCTCAGCTTCGGCGGACCAATGGCGCTCGCCGGTGCCGCCGTCGTCGTCATAGTTCTTGAAGTAGCGCTGTTCGGGCTGATCGGTGCCGGTTCGCGGAGATGCTTCGCCAAGGCAGCTCCCGGTGCGGCTTTGGCTGCGGTGCTGGTGGCTTTCTTGTGCATTGGCAATGTGGTGGTCACGCTCCTGCTGATTCCCGCGACCGCGGGAACAGTCCAGGTTTCGGTGCCCGTCAACGTCGAACGGGACGACTCCGGAAGAGTCATCGCGTACGAATGCGTAGGCAGTCTTCGTCCAGTTGAGGTGGCGCACACGGATCGGATTGCCTGGCTGGCCACGTCCAACCCTGTCCTGCTCCTGGGAAGCGTGGGCGGTGAACTGGCAGCTACGGACAACCCGGTTGGATGGATGTTATCCGGACTGCAATGGGCTGCCGACGGTCCCGCACGCGAAGTCCAGTGCCTCGGCGGGGAATCAAGTGCTGGCCTTGCGCCTTCGATCCCCGTCGCTCTGACCGGCTTGGCACTGCAGGGGCTGCTGGCTGCGCTGGTGCTTGTTGCAGGACGCTGGCAGGCCGCCCGGCGGGCGGAGGCTAGTTCGGGGCCCGGGTAACCGGCTGGCGCACATACTCGGAAATTACGACGCCTGAGCCGAAGGCCGTCGTCGACAACTCCCTGAAGGCGCTGGGCTGGTAGGCCCCGGGCGCGAAGAGCGGGATCCCGTCACCAAAGAGCAGCGGGCTGCGTTTAAGCACAAGCCGGTCGATTTCACCGGCGAGCTGCGTTGCGAGTTGCCCGCCGCCACAAAGCCAAATCGCCTTCCCGGGCTGTGACTTCAACCGGCGCACAACGTCTACGGGCCCTTCGTCGGTAAGCGTCAAATTCGGGTGCCCGCCCGGAATGTCCGCCTCGGTGCGCGTCCGGCTAAACACTATTTGTTCGAGGTGCTGATACGGGCTGGTCATGCCCGCCGGGAGGCCCACGGCGTAGGTATTCCAACCCATCACCACCGTGTCGAACATCGTCCCGTTCCGTTGGATGCCCATGGCGTCCGCGATCACGGTAGGAATGGCGTCAGGGAAGCGTTGATTCTGTGCGGCCATGTGGTCGCCCTCCACTGGGAAGGCATCGAACTCGCCTCCGGGGCCCGCAATGTAACCATCCAGGCTTACGGCAACGTAGTAGACAAGTTCTCGCACGGGGCCCCCATCGCGGCTGATGTTGTGATTGCGAGATTACAGCAAGGCGTTGCGCCTGCCCTCGAACGCACGGCCCAAAGTGACCTCATCAGCGTATTCAAGGTCTCCACCCACGGGCAGGCCCGAAGCCAGTCGCGTTACAGTGATTCCGATCGACTTAAGCATGCGGGCAAGGTAAGTAGCCGTAGCCTCACCCTCGAGGTTGGGGTCCGTGGCGATGATGATTTCCTGGATGGCGCCGTCGTTGAGGCGTGTGAGGAGCTCACGGATGCGCAACTGCTCCGGACCGATACCCGCGATCGGATTGATGGCACCGCCAAGCACGTGATAACGGCCGCGGAAGGACCGTGTGCGCTCAACGGCCAGGACATCCTTGGACTCCTCAACGACACAAATGACCGACGGGTCACGGCGCTGGTCGCGGCAAATATTGCACGTTTCCTGCTCGGTCACGTTGAAGCACACACTGCAGAACTTCACGCGTTCCTTCACCGTGGTGATGGCCGTGACCAGGCGCTTCATGTCCTCGGGATCCGCCTCAAGGATGTGGAACGCCAGGCGCTGCGCTGATTTGGGGCCCACACCGGGAAGCCGGCCGAGCTCATCAATCAGCTCTTGAACTGCACCTTCGTACACAATGTCCTCGTTCGGTTGAAATCAATGCTGGAGTCAGCGGGGTTGTAGGGGAGAACCGTCCAAGGCGCGCTCTTCAATCAGCTTCCCGCCCAGAATACGCTCCACCGCGGCGCGCCCAAATACCCGGGACTCCTCGATGGTTTCGTCTTCCGGGCTGGGAATGTCCTCCGCCACTGACTCCGGCTTCGCCTGGGTCCTCACCGGCGCCTGGACACGGCCCGCTTGGGCTTCGGGGCTGTTCGTCAAACGCTGATACAGGCTCTGACGTCCAGTTGGACTGCCCGACGGCGCAGCCTCCTCGAGCGTCGCAACGGAGCCGTGCGCTTCCTCGGGTTGAGTCGCCAACGACGGCCAGGCCGCCGGGGCGTTGCTGTTTGTCGGGGCGGGCATGGATTGCGCTGCGGGCCAGCTCGACGCCGGTGCGACGTCCCAGCTGGAGCTCGGGTTCTCCTCGGCGTTGGTGGGGTGACCATAGGTTCCGGACGCCGTTGCCGGAGCCGGTGCTTGCGCCGCGGCCGGTTCATAGTCCGGGGTGTTAGTCGCGGGCGCGCTTTCTTCGACGTCCTGCGCGGGTTGCTTGCCCACGTTGGACTCCGTGCCTACAACCCAGGTTCCCGGCGCCTGCTCGACTGCTCGCGACCACGGATCGTCGGACGCAGTGGTGCTCGAAGCGGGTGACGTTGTGGCTGCGGCCGGGGGTGCGGTTGTGGAGGTCTGGGCCGGTGTCGCTGGTGCCGGCGTCATTGGGCTTGCCGGCGCTGAGGCCGCCGGTCGGGAGTTTGTGCGGCCGTAGCCCGCGGGTGGTTCCCAGTCCGCCGGAGGCTCTTCGTCCAGCGGCGGGGCGTCCTCGTCGAGCGGCGGACCCCAATCATCGTCGGGGTACGAGTAGTCGCCGGAAGGCTCGGCTGCGGGGGGAGCGGCGGGAGTTGAGGCGGCTGGTGCTGGTACCGGCGCAACTGGGGCGGGGGCAGCTGCGGTCGCGGTGGGCTCTGCTCGGGCGGGTGTGGACACCGATGGCTCGGGTGCTTCTGCTGGCGCGGATGCGGCCGGTGCAGGAGCGGGGGAAGCTACTGGTGCGGAAGCGGGCGCAAGACCCCAAGCGGAGTCGACAGCTGACACTGGTGCCGGCGCCGAAGCTGTTTCCGCAGGCGCCGACGTGACACCTGTGGCTGTGCCCTTGGGGGATCCACTGCCAGACGACGCCGGGGCGCCCACGGATGATGCGGCAGCCGGAGTTTCCCGGCTAGTAGGTGCTTTTGGGTTTGGCTCAGAGCTCGCTGAGCTGTTGCCGCCAGCCACTGCGACGATCTGGCAGTCGATGCCGATGGTCTTGTGGATCGCCTGCCGAAGGTTCTCGGAGTGATCGGCACGTCCGAACGCACCTGCGAGGCCACCGGTTGTGAAGGCGAGCGTCAATACCTGGCCATCAAACTGTGCCACTTGGGCATTCGGTTCAACCAGTGCCCAGGTGCTGCGCTTGATCTTGGTCAGCGTCTGCAGGACGTCCGGCCAGGCGCGGCGCAATGCTTCCACATCGCCGCTGCCTCCGGTAGCGGGAACCGGAGCAGCGGCCGGCTGCGGCGCTGCGGCAGGTGCCTGTTGCGGTGCGGGCGTTGGCTGTGGCTGAGACTGGGCTGCTTGGGATGGGGCAGCTTGCTGCGAGCGGACGGCAGCCGGACGGTCTTCGACGGGCCAATCGTTAGTGGACACCCGAGGTGCTGTGATGGCATCCCGCGAACCAGCCTCTGTGGACGGATGTGCAGGGGACAGCTCCGGAGCGGACGCGGACTGCTCGGGCGCGGCAGATGCTGCAGCAGGGGCTTGCCGGGAAACGGCGGGTGTCGCCGGGACAGCCGGAGTTTCCGCCTGTGCCGGCACTGTAGGTGCGATCGGCGTAGTAGCCGTAGGAACCGGTGGGGCAGCAGCCACAGCCGGGGCGCCGTCGTCGCCTGTGTAATTCAAGCGACGTTCCACGCGGTCGATGCGGGCAGCGATGCCACGTTCGGTCTGCTCGGCGCTGGGCAGGAGGATGCGTGCGCACAGCAGTTCAAGGTGAAGGCGCGGCGACGTAGCACCGGTCATCTCCGTGAGCGCCGTGTTGGTGACATCTGCGGCCCGGGACAGCTCCGCCGCGCCCAAGTTGGTTGCCTGATTGCGCATCCGGGCGATCTGGTCGGCTGGCATGCCACGAAGAATGGCCTGCGCGCTCTCGGGCATCGCCTGGACGATGATGAGGTCGCGGAATCGTTCCAAGAGGTCCTCGACGAAACGACGGGGGTCGTGGCCGGTCTGGATGACGCGGTCCACGGCACGGAAGACAGTGGCAGCATCTGCCGCAGCAACGGCATCCACGATGTCGTCCAGCAACGAAGCATGCGTGTAGCCGAGCAGCGCAACAGCGAGCTCATAATCCAGGCCATTGGGACCGGCGCCGGCCATGAGCTGGTCCAGGACGGACAAGGTGTCGCGAACGGAACCGCCACCCGCGCGGATGACGAGCGAGAGCACGCCGGGAGCCACGGGAACGTTCTCCTGCTGGCAAAGGAGCTCGAGATACTGCATCAGCGGCTCGGGCGGCACCAGCCTGAAGGGGTAGTGGTGAGTACGGGACCGGATGGTTCCGATGACCTTGTCCGGCTCGGTTGTAGCGAAGATGAACTTGATGTGTTCCGGCGGCTCTTCAACGATCTTGAGGAGCGCGTTGAAGCCGGCGGACGTGACCATGTGGGCCTCGTCAATGATGAAGATCTTGTAGCGGTCGCGGACCGGGGCGAAGGTTGCGCGCTCGCGGAGATCGCGGGCGTCGTCCACGCCACCGTGGCTGGCGGCGTCGATCTCGATGACATCCAGTGAGCCGGAGCCGCCGCGTGCGAGTTCGACGCAGCTGGGGCATTTGCCGCAGGGAGTATCAGTGGGGCCTTCGGCGCAATTGAGGCAGCGTGCAAGGATGCGCGCGGACGTGGTCTTGCCGCAACCGCGGGGGCCGGAGAAGAGGTAGGCGTGGTTCACGCGGTTCTTGCGGAGCGCCGTCATCAGCGGCTCCGTGACGTGTTCCTGCCCGATAACGTCCGCGAAAGAGTCCGGGCGATACCTTCGATACAGGGCAGTTGTAACAGTCACAAGTGAAACCTACCTATAGGGACTGACAGTTAAAGTAAGTGACCCCTCATGCACCCGCCAGAGCCCATCTACCCTTGCTACCTTCCGGTCCTGGGGGAGTTCAACAGGATGACGCCACATGAGGGGCCGTCGACAAGCTTACCCGAACTTGGGTTGCGGTTCGAATCGGCTGGAAGGGCTGTGGATAAGGCTCGACGGCGGTTGGCTGGGTGCACGACTCACCGCCATCCATTCACCGGCCACGTTATGAAAGCCGGCTCCTCATAAGGGTGCGCGGCCCGCAAAGCCCGCACGACGCCGTCGAGCATGTCCTCCTGAACAACGCACTCAACCCGGGTTTCGGGCACCTGCTCCTCGATCCCCACCTCACCAACAAAGGGGCGCGCTCCAGGCAGCGGCGTGAAGCGGCCGGTCCCTGGTGAAGTAAAGGCGCAGTGGGAGTAGTCGCCGATTCGCCCGGCGCCTGCGTCGCCAATGGCCAGGAGGACTTCCTCGATGTGCGTCTCAGGAACGTAGACAACCAGGGCATGCAGCTGAGCCATAAGGACATCCTGTCAATGAACTTCGGCTACAAACAGGTCTCAACCATTGCAAAACGGGGGACCGCAGCGGACCATGGGTATGTACACCGATTGGGGCAATCTCAAGGTTGTGAGCTGCGGGGCCTGGGAGCGAGGGGCCGGACCCGGCAGCTCAACGGTGATACCGCAAGAATGGGCGCGTTGGGGGCGTCCATTTTTCCGTTAACGGGCTTATCTTCGAACCCTTCTACAGGCGGTGATTCGGCCCGATTACACGATGCCGAAATTCTCAGGTACAGTAGTATCTGCTTTCGAATCGGAAGCAAGGAGAATTCGCCTAGCGGCCTATGGCGCACGCCTGGAACGCGTGTTGGGTTAACGCCCTCGGGGGTTCAAATCCCCCATTCTCCGCGTTTGGCCCCAGTCCTCGGACTGGGGCCTTTTGCGTTCCCGGAAGCTAGTCGGCGTCAGCCTGCTGCTCGGCATCCTGCTGCTGTGTTGCCGCGACCCTCTCCAGCACTTCGCGGCAGGCTGCGGTTGCAGGGTGGATGCGGCCGGCGGTCCTGGTGGACGTGAAAACGGTTCGCTTCGGAAGGCCCGGGAGGTCCAGGAGTTGGACGGTGCGGGTTCTCCCCGTCCACACCAGGTCCGGCATGAGCGCCACGGCGTTTCCGGATTCAATGAGCCGGATCTGTGCTTGGAGGTCGGCCGTTTCGTAACGTACGTCGGGCTCGAACCCCGCTGAACGGCACGCCTGCTCAGCCCAGTGCCTGGAAGCGGCCCCCCGGGGTTCCATGACCCACGGCATTGAGGCGGTGTCCGCAAGCGACGAAACAGTTTCGCCGCCCAATCCCACCGGGGGAGTGGCCAGGCGGATGGCGTCGCTGGTGAGGATCACACGGTCCAGGCCGCTGTGATGCGGGGCGGCGTGGCCTGGGTATTGCTCTGCCACCACGAGATCGAAGTCGCGCGCCCAGGTTTCGTAGAGTGCAGTCTCGGGCTCGCGCTGCGTCATCTCCACGCGGACCTCTGGATACTCCTGGCGCATGATGCTGAGGAAATCGGGCAGCAAAGCCAACGCGGCCGACTGGAAGACGGCGAGCCGGACAGTGCCCGTGACCATGGATAGCGAGGCCGCGAGCTCGGTCTCCGCGCGCTCCAAGGTCTCCAACAGAGCGGCCGTGTGGGCTACGAGGATCTCCGCTTGCGGAGTCAGCTGCACTCGCCGCCCGGCTTTGCGCAGCAGCTCCACACCCGCTTCCTTCTCCAGCAACGTCAGCTGCTGCGAAACCGATGAAGGGCTGTACTGCATCGCGTCGGCGACTTCGGCCAAGGTTCCGCGGATCTTCAATTCGTGCAGCAAACGCAGCCTGCGGACGTCCAGCAAGGCGGCCTCCAAAGGTTCGGGATGGGTAATCAATATTCGTCAGAAAAGATCGCTTTTCCTAACGTGATTGTAGATCCATACTGATGGAAACAAACAAACTTCTCCGCCTCAGAAGGAGCCCCCATGACCAGCACCCTCCCGGATGCCACCGCCCCGCGCACCCAGGATTCCGGGCAGTTCGATGCTTTGGCTCAGGAAGCCATCGCCTTGGTCCGCCACTGGCTTACCGAAGCCAGCAAGATCCCCGTGGATGTGTCCGCGCAGCGTCTCGCCGGTGTCCTGAAGGACCCGAACGGACTTGACTTCACTGTCGGATTCGTCGACGGCGTCATCCGCCCCGAGGACCTGTCGGTCGCCGGCCGCAAGCTCGCAGAGCTCGCTCCCAAGGTGCCCAAGTTCCTCCCGTGGTACATGCGCAGCGCTGTACGCGTAGGTGGCGTCATGGCTCCGATCGTCCCGCAGGTAGTCATCCCGATCGCCCGCCGCGTGCTCCGCGAAATGGTGGGCCACCTGATCGTGGACGCCACCGACGCCAAGCTCGGCCCGGCCATCGCCAAGATCCGCCAGGACGGCGTTCACCTGAACGTCAACCTCCTCGGCGAAGCAGTCCTGGGCGAACACGAAGCCCAGCGCCGCCTGGATGGAACGCTCAAGCTCCTTGCCCGCGATGACGTGGACTACGTTTCCATCAAGGAATCCTCCACCGTGGCACCGCACTCCCCGTGGGCCTTCGACGAAGCCGTCGACCACGTGGTGGAGAAGCTCACCCCGCTGTATCGCCTGGCTGCATCCTTCCCCAAGCCCAAGTTCATCAACCTGGACATGGAGGAATACAAGGACCTCAGCATGACCATCGCGGTATTCAAGCGCATCCTGGACATGCCCGAGTTCAAGAACCTCGAGGCCGGCATCGTCCTCCAGGCCTACCTCCCGGACGCCCTTGGTGCCATGCAGGAACTCCAGGAGTGGGCTGCGGCCCGCCGCGCCCAGGGTGGCGCTCCCATCAAGGTCCGCGTGGTCAAGGGAGCCAACCTCCCCATGGAGCAGGTTGAAGCTTCCCTGCACGACTGGCCGCTGGCGACCTGGGGCACCAAGCAGGACTCCGACACCAGCTACAAGAACGTCATCAACTACGCCCTGACTCCGGAGCACATTGACGCCGTCCGCATCGGCGTCGCTGGCCACAACCTGTTCGACGTCGCCTTTGCGTGGTTGCTCGCCAAGCAGCGTGGCGTCACGAAGGGCATTGAATTCGAGATGCTCCTGGGCATGGCAACCGGCCAGGCCACGGCAGTCCGCAAGGATGTCGGCAGCCTCCTGCTCTACACACCGGTAGTCCACCCGGGCGAGTTCGACGTCGCAATCGCCTACCTGATCCGCCGCCTCGAAGAGGGTGCCAGCCAGGAAAACTTCATGTCGGCGGTCTTCGAACTGAGCGAGAACGAAGCGTTGTTCAAGCGCGAACAGCAGCGCTTCCTGGACTCCTTGGCCGGAATGACGGACGAGGTTCCTGGGCCCAACCGGCAGCAGGACCGTCGCCTCCCCGCGGATCCGGCACCGCTTGAGGGCTTCAGCAACACCCCGGACACCGACCCGGCGCTCCCGGCCAACCGCGCCTGGGGCCGCGACATCCTCAAGCGCATCTCCGGCTCCACCGCGGGCAACAAGATCGTAGAGTCCACCAAGGTCTCCGACGCCGCCGAACTGGACCGCATCATCGCCACCGCCGTGGACCACGGCAAGGCCTGGGGTGCCCTTCCGGCCGCCGAACGCGCAGCGATCCTGCACCGCGCCGGCGACATCCTTGAGGCGCGCCGTGCGGAGCTTCTTGAGGTGATGGCTTCCGAAACCGGCAAGACCATCGACCAAGGCGACCCCGAGGTCAGCGAAGCAATCGACTTCGCGCACTACTACGCCGAGCGCGCCAAGGACTTGGAAACGGTCGACGGCGCCACGTTCGTCCCAGCCAACCTCACCGTGGTGACACCGCCGTGGAACTTCCCGGTGGCGATCCCCGCAGGCTCGACGCTCGCAGCGCTTGCCTCAGGTTCCGCCGTCGTGATCAAGCCTGCAAAGCAGGCACGCCGCTCCGGTTCCGTCATGGTGGATGCCCTCTGGGAAGCCGGCGTGCCCCGTGAAGTCCTGGCCCTCGTGCAGCTCGAAGAGCGCGAACTCGGCACCCAGCTGGTCTCGCACCCGAGCGTTGACCGGGTCATCCTCACCGGTGGCTACGAAACCGCTGAACTCTTCCGCTCCTTCCGCCAGGACCTGCCGCTGCTCGCGGAGACGTCCGGAAAGAACGCCATCATCGTCACCCCGAGCGCTGACCTGGACCTGGCTGCCAAGGACGTTGTGTACTCGGCATTCGGCCACGCAGGCCAGAAGTGCTCGGCTGCCTCGCTGGTGATCCTGGTGGGCTCGGTGGCCAAGAGCGCCCGCTTCCACAACCAGCTGATCGACGCCGCCCGCTCGTTGACCGTCGGTTACCCGGAGAATGCCACCACCCAGATGGGGCCGATCATCGAGCCGGCCAACGGCAAGCTCCTGAACGCCCTCACCACCTTGGGAGACGGCGAGACGTGGGCCATCAAGCCCGAGCGCCTCGACGAAACAGGACGTTTGTGGTCCCCGGGCATCCGTTCGGGCGTCAAGCGTGGCTCCTACTTCCACCTCACCGAGTTCTTCGGCCCGGTCCTGGGTGTTATGACCGCGGAGACCCTCGAGGAAGCCATCGCCATCCAGAACGAGATCGAGTACGGCCTCACCGCCGGCCTCCACTCACTGGACTCCGCTGAAATGGGCGTCTGGTTGGACACCATCCAGGCCGGAAACCTGTACGTCAACCGTGGCATCACCGGTGCAATCGTCCAGCGCCAGCCCTTCGGTGGCTGGAAGAAGTCCGCAGTCGGCGCCGGAACCAAGGCCGGTGGACCGAACTACCTGATCGGTCTAGGCAGCTGGCTCCCCGCCGAGGCCAAGGCCAAGCGCGGCACGATGCTTCAGGGTGCTGCCGCGCAGATTCTCGCTGCAGCAAGGTCGGTGGACGTGTCCGCTGAGGAACTCCAAACCCTGCAGCAGTCACTCTTCAGCGACGCAGCGGCCTGGGAAGCCGAGTTCGGCACTCGCAAGGACGTCTCAGCCCTGTCCGCAGAGCGCAACGTCTTCCGCTACCGCTCCCTCCCTGTCACCATCCGCCTCTCCGAAGGCGAGCGGCTCGCTGAGCTGCTCCGCGTGGTGGCAGCCGGCGCAGTGGCTGGTTCGGCGCTCAAGGTGAGCTCCGCCGTCGTGCTTCCCGACGCCGTGGTGACGGTGTTTGCGAATCTGGGCGTCAGCGTCCGGATCGAGGACGACGCCGCGTGGCTGGCCCGTGCAGCAAAGTTCGACGCCGGCCGGATCCGCCTGATCGGTGGCGACTTCGCCGCGCTGAGCGCAGCCATGGGTGGTCGCCCGGACGTCGCGGTCTACCACGGTGCTGTGACCCAGGCTGGCCGGATCGAGATGCTGCCGTTCCTCCGCGAGCAGGCTGTGTCAATCACGGCGCACCGCTTCGGCACTCCGAACCACCTTTCGGACCACCTGATCTAGCCGTTGGCTACGGAAGGCCGGGCAGGACGGATTCGCTCCGACCTGCCCGGCCTTCGTTGTTATCGGTCCACCAAGCCCATCAGGCGGCGTACCCCAGCCTCTGCAACCTTCGCCGGGCAGCCTGCTCGCTGGGTCCATGGGAGCCCAAGGCAAACCGGACCATGCCCAGCACGGCCCGGGCAGCGGTGATGACAGGCAAGGGAACCGGACCAATCCCGGCACGGCGAATACCGAGCATCTCCCGGTACTTGGGCTCAAGACTTGCCACCGCGGCGGAAAACAGGATGGTGTAGCCGGGCTTGAGAAGCGGGCTCAGGGGCGGGTAGCGGATGAACGACACCGTCTCGGCCAAACGCTCATCAGCCCGGAGTATCCCGGAGGCGCACCACTGCTCAAGCTCGTCACGGACCTGGGCCTCGGTCAGAGGAGGGTCCTCCACTCCCATAAGCCGCCCGGCAGCTGCCCATTCGCGAACGTAGGCGTCGGGCCCGCCTGGGATGGGCCGGCCCCAGATGCGGTTGGCGGTGATGAAGGAGTCAGCGTAGGTGACGTGTACCCAGCGGAGGAGTTCGGGGTCGTTGGCGGCGTACTCACGTAAGACTCCGTTGCCGTCCACATACGTTCCCCGGACGCGCTCGTGGATCTTGCGCACGCGTGCTGTCGCTGCTTCGGCGGCCTCCGTGGAACCGTAGGTCACCGTGAAAATCCATCGGACCGTGTTAGCCAACCGTCCGAGAGGGTCTTTTTGGAAGCCTGAGTGCTCGTAAACTCCGGCCAGCGCGCCGGGATGCAGGGCCTGCATCAGCAGTACCCTGATCCCGGCCACGATGGTGGCAACATGGCCGTGCACGGCCCAGACGGCCGAACCCGGCAGGTGATATCCGGCGTCGTTCCCTTCCGCGAGGCGCGGCACCCACTCTGGAGGCGTGCCCGACGTTCCTGTGAAGGTGCGCTGCAGTTCGTGCCTGTACTCCGTGAGGTAGTTCCTCATAGGTCCCATGAGACCTCGCAATTGCGCCCATGTACAGGGGAGAAACGCGGAGCTTAGGAGCGGACGCGGCGCCGCGACGGTGCTGCCGCAACCAACAGGGCGGCGATGGCGACGGCGGCACTCAGGATGAGGCCCGGACGGTACTGTTCCAGCATGGCTTGGGCGCTGACAGTTCCGGCGGCCTGGCCGTGACCGCTGACCAATGCCGTGGTGACCGCCAAAACCAGGGCCGCCCCAACCTGGGTGCTGGTCTGGATCAAACCCGCAGCCAGCCCCTGCTCTGAATCCTTGATCCCGGCCGTCGCTTGGACGTTGATGGACGGGAAAGCCAGCGCGAAGCCGATGCCCAGCAGGACCACGGACGGCAGGATATCCAGCACGTAGTTTGGTGTGGTGCCCACCCGGAGGAACAGGACATAGCCCAGGCCGAGGGCCGTGAGCCCGGTCAGAATCAGTTGTGTGGCCCCGAACTTCTCAATGAGACGGTCCGCGAACGGCGCGTTCGTAGCCACCAACAGACCTGCCGGCAGCAGGGCCAGGGCCATTCCCAGCGGCGTCCAGCCCAGCACGGACTGCAGGTACATGGTGACGATGAACTGGAAGCTGAGGTAGGAGCCGAACAGTCCCACGGCGCTGAGATTGGCTCGGGCTACCCAGCCCTCCTTGAGGATGCTGAAGCGGATCAGCGGATGCTTGACCCTGTTCTCTATCACCGCGAAAGCCGCCAGCACGGCGATGGACACTGCGAATCCGGCGATTGTTGCCACAGATCCCCAGCCCTGCTCAGGTGCTGAAACCAAGGTGTACACGAGGCCGAGCATCCCCAGCGCGAGAGTGACGGCGCCCCAAATATCGTGCCCGCTGTTCTCCGCCGATGGCTTGTCCTTCGGGATGAACTTCATGCCCAGGAAGACCACGACGACGGCGATGGGCACCGAGACCAGGAACGTCCAACGCCAGCTGAGGCTGGTCATCAGGCCGCCCACCACCAGGCCGAGCGAGAAGCCGCTGGCGCCGAACGTGGTGAAGATGGACAGTGCCTTGTTGCGCTCGCGGCCTTCGGCGAAGTTGGTGGTGATGATGGAGAACCCGGTGGGTGCGGTGAAGGCAGCGGCAAGTCCCTTGATGAACCGGGTGGCGATCAGGATGGCGGGATCGTCCACCAGCCCGCCAAGGAGCGACGCCGCGGCGAATACGGTCAGCGCAATGAGGAAGATTCGACGCCGGCCCAACAGATCGGCGAGACGGCCACCGAGGAGCAGGAGGCTTCCGTAGCCCAGGACGTAGGCGGAAACAATCCACTGGAGGGAGTCGGTACCCAGGTTGAGTTCCTGTCCGATGGAGGGCAAGGCAACGCCGACCATGGAGACGTCCAGCCCGTCCAAAGCCAGGACGGTGCACACAACCATGAGCAGCAGCCACTGGGCACGCGTCCAGTGAACGGCTGAAACCAAAGGCGGCTCAGTTGAGGTTTTGAGGTTGGTGGGTGATGTCATGGATTTGAATCTACATGACGCGTCATTCAATGACAAGGAATATGATGTGGAATATTATGACGTGGATTCTAACCTCGAAATGAACTAGAATCAGGGCATGGCAACGACGCGTGACCGTCAACTGGTTGAGCAGTGGCGCAGCATCCAAAACTCCTACTTCCGCACCGCAGGAGCGATTGACCGCGCCCTCGAAGCGAAGTTCGACATTGGCCTCAACGAGTTTGAAATCCTGGACCTCGTTGCCGAAAGCGAAGAGTCTGCGTGCCGGATGAAGGCCTTGGGGGAGCGAACCCCCATGACCCAGAGTGCTGTCTCAAAGGTGGTGGACCGACTGGAAAAAGCCGGCCTGGTGTCCCGCGAAACCTGCGCAGATGATCGCCGTTCCCTCTTCCTGGAACTAACTGAGGCGGGCCGTGCGCTACATGCCAATGCCGCCGTCGAACACCGTGCCCTGCTGAAGGAAAACCTGGGCTCTTAGCCCCGAAAACAAAGCTCAAGATTCTTGAGCCAAAACTGAGCCAACCTTTCGGTAGGCGGCACCCTGGAAGCCTTTCTTTCTCCCCTGATTCCCGCAACAATGGTGCTTGCACGCCAGGCTGGGGTTTGGTGCCGCTGGCTTTGGGGAGTGTATTGTGGGCAACCATCATGAATCAGACCGGGCAGTGGATTTGATCCGCGCCGTAGGCTTCCATCGCGTTCTCATCGCGGGATGCCTCGCCGTCCTGGCTTTCTTTGCGTTTGGCTTCCAACCCTTGAATTCCGTCTCCAGCAGCTCTGTTGGCGGGGCACTGGCGCAGGGGGTGGTGGAACCAACGGCTCTAGGCACCCTGGTGCCGCCGGAAGCCGAGACCTTGGTGATCGACTCCATGCCGGAGCCGCCCGAGCAAATACCTGCCACGCCCATGGTCTACTTCGAACGCGCTCTGGTAAGAACCGTCAGCAAGGACGGTTCCACAGGACTGACCGTTGCCTCCGCAGGCCTTTCGCGACCACCTGCAGGGAGCCTCTACTCACCGCTTGAGGTCCTCAACAAGAGCTCGTCTTACGGCTACCGCTACAGTCCCTTGACTGGCCTGGCCGGAGAATTCCACTGGGGTCAGGACTACGCAGCCGCCTGCGGTACGCGGGTCTACGCCGCAGACGCCGGCGTAGTGCGGGCTGTCGGATGGCATGTGTGGGGCGGTGGCAACCGGGTTGAAATCGAGCATGGCAACGGCTTGGTCACCACGTACAACCACCTTCAGGCAATCGGCGTCACGCAAGGCCAATCGGTGCGGGTGGGCGAGGTTATCGCAGAGGTTGGGACCACGGGCTGGTCCACAGGATGCCACCTTCACTTCGAGACGATCGTCAACGGTCTCCATACTGACCCCGCGAACTGGACACTGCTGTCCATCCGGCAGACTGATCCGCTGCAGACCATCGCCATGGTGAACTACCAGCCCGGTGTCGGAAATGGCGCCTCCGGAACCCCGCAATGGGCCGTTCCTGTATCGGATGGAACCAACCGGGCCGTCATCGGTGGAGAGCACGAGCATGACGAACCGCTTCCTGTGCCACCGCCGGCCCCGTCCGGCACCACTCCGCCGGCCACCTCGACGCCGGGCACCCCCGGCGGAACTCAAACCACTCCGCCGGCCACCTCGACGCCGGGCACCCCCGGCGGAACTCAAACCACGACGCCGACACCCTCACCTTCCGTGACGGCCACACCGACGCCAACCCCGACAACCACTGCTACGCCAACGCCGACGCCGACTCCGACGACCACTGCAACGCCGACTCCGACTGGCACCTCCACGCCACCGCCGTCGACCAGTGCCCCGGAAACCAGTACCGTCCCGCCGACGCTGACGACGGCCCCGGTGGCACCAACTCTTCAATCGGCCATCGCCCCGCCGCCGGTGGTTGTTGAACCGGCTCCGCTCGCGCCCGCGGTTGTGGAGCCAGCTCCGGTAGCTCCCGCTCCGGCGCCGGCAGTGCTTGAACCGGCGCCGGTTGTGCAGGCTCCAGCGCCCGTGATGGTGGAACCAGCGCCCGTTGTCGTGGCGCCAGCACCGGTCATTGTGGAACCAGCGCCGGTAGTGACCCAGGCCGTTCCGTCGGCTCCTGCACCTCCGGTGGCGCCCGCACCTGCGCCCGTGGCTGTCCTTCCAACTGCGCTCCCGGTGGTGGTGCTTCCGCCCGGATACATCCTGATAGCACCGGACCTGGTCCAGCGCCCGGATGGTGTGATCGTGCCGTTGTCCACGCTGATCCTCCCGGCACCCTAAGCCGGACACACGCTGACGGCACGTGAAACGCCGGATAACCCTGCATTTCGCGGCCCCAAGCCAGCTCCCGTAAGCTCGATGGCGGCAAACCCGCCAGACGACGTCGTCAGGAAGCGAATCCCATGTCCAGCCTTTACAGCATTCCCCTCACCTTCAACGATGGCACCGAAGCAGACTTCGGCCGGTTCGAGGGCAAAGCGGTGGTGGTGGTGAACGTCGCTTCTGAGTGTGGCTACACACGCCAGTACGCGGGCCTGGAAGAGCTGTACGGCAAGTACCGGAGCCAGGGGCTGGAGATCCTCGGAGTGCCCTGCAACCAGTTCGGCGGGCAGGAGCCTGGCGCAGACCACGACATCGCAGAATTCTGCGAGCGCAACTTCGGAGTGTCCTTCCCCCTGACCAGCAAAGCCAACGTCCTTGGCAAGCAGCAGCATCCCCTGTTCGCGGAGCTGGCCCGGGACGAGGACGGGCAGCCGGCCAAGGTGAAATGGAACTTCGAGAAGTTCGTCATAAACCGCGGTGGCGAACTCGTGGCAAGGTTCCCATCCGCAGTGGAGCCTGACTCCGAAGACCTTGTGAAAGCAGTGGAAGAAGCGCTGGCATAGAGCCACCAGTCCTGAAAGGAGGAAAGTAATTTTCCAACATTCCGCCGGAAATTAGCCAGTTGTTGGCTTGTTGTCTGGTTGGATTGGCCCTACTGGATTGATACGGGAGAAGCCGTCTCCCACCAAACGCTAAGGCGAAGCTATGGAGCTCATCGAGGCCGAATACCCCAAACCAGGTCATGTGCTTTTGCACCTGAGCGATCTTCACCTGGTGGGGGGTCCGGGCACGCTCCACGGCTCGGTGGACAGCGCAGCCAGGCTCCAGGAGATCTGCGAGCAAATCATCGCCTCCAGGATCAGGCCCGAGGCCATCATTTTCACCGGAGACCTCGCCGACAAAGGTGAGCTGGAAGCCTACAGGCAACTCCGCGAGATGATTGAACCTCTGTGCGCGTCACTGGGAGCCAAAGCCATCTGGGCCATGGGCAACCATGACAACCGGGCAAACTTCCGTTCCGCGTTCGCCGATGCCTCTGCGGCCAGCAAGCCACAGGATCCCGTGGACCGCAGCTACTTTGTCAACGGACTCCGCATCATCACCCTGGACACCACGGTTCCCGGCCACCACTACGGCGAACTGTCAGAATCCCAGCTGGAGTGGCTGGCCTCTGAGCTGGCCACGCCAGCCCCGGACGGCACCATCCTTGCCCTGCATCACCCGCCCGTCCCATGCGTGCAGGACCTCGCCGTGATGGTGGAGCTGCGCGGCCAAGCCGCACTGGCCGCCGTCGTCCGTAATACGGACGTCCGCACCATCCTGGGCGGCCACCTGCACTACTCCACGACGGCGAGCTTCGCAGGCATCCCGGTATCGGTCGCCTCAGCTACCTGTTACACGCAGGACCTGGCGGTTCGCGCCGGCGGACAGCGCGGACGTGACGGGGCGCAGTCCTACAACATGATCCACGTCTACGAGCACACGATCGTGCACTCCGTGGTTCCGATGTCCGGTGGCGTCACCGTTGGCGAGCCCTTGGATGCAGCCGAGGTTCAGCGGCGCCTGGCGGCGGCCGGCATTCGCATTCCGCACGAGTCCCGGGTGGGAGCCCACACTTCGCCGGGCACGCACACCTCGTCGCTCCCGCTTGTTTCTCCCGGTGGCTTTACTTCTCCCAAGGCGCCTTGACGGGGAAGTACTTCTCCAGGAAGTCGGTCACCAGGTCGGCTCGTTCATTTGCCTCGACTTCGGGGAAGCTGCCGTCGTTCAGGCAGAAGAAGTCCATGTGGCGCTTGGCCAGGAGCTTTGGCAGGTAGTGCAGTCCGGCCCACATGGTGGAGTCCACATACCTGACTTTGGCACTGGTTTGCGTGACCGCGCGACCGGTAAGCAGGGCGTAGTAGTGGTAGAACGAGTTGGTCACCGAGATGTTGTCCGCGGCACGGAACCGACTTCCGGCGGTCTTTGCGAACTCGGCCGGGAATTCCTTCTCCATTTTGGCCACCACGCTACGGCGTAGCGGCGCGGCCGTGTGCTCAAGGTGCCGGGTGGTGATCCGGCCGAAGCGCTCCCACAGCAGCTTGCGGTTCACACGGGCTGCGTTCTCAAAACCGCTGCGTTCGGCGTCATTCTCGCCCAGCCCAATGCGGGTGTCAGCTTCGATGAACTTGGTGATGCCACCGGGCGTGAAGAACATGTCAGGGCCCACGGGGCGGCCAAAGAACATGTCGTCATTGGAGTACAGGAAGTGCTCTGAGAGGCCCTTGATGTGGTGCAGCTGGCACTCCACGGCCTGCGAGTTGTGGGTGGGCAGCACAGAGGGGTCTGCGAAGAACTCCTCGCTGCGCACAATGGTCACTGACGGGTGGTCGGCCAGCCATTCCGGTGCGGGGGAGTCGGTGGCGATGAAGATCCGCCGGATCCAGGGCGCGAACATGTGCACGGAGCGCAGTGCGTACTTCAGCTCGTTGATCTGCCGGAAGCGTGCCTCATGGTCGTCGCCCTCGCCGAGGACAGCCTCGGACTGCTGGGCACGCCTCCTGGCGATGTATTCGGGGTCGCTGCCATCCACCCACGAGAAGACGATGTCGATATCGAAGTCGATGTCGCTGGCGTGGTCAGCGAACATGTTCTCGATGGTGGGCCAGGACAGGCCGTGCCGTTGTACTGTGCCGCGCACCGCGTCCTGGCGAAGCATGGTGCGGCGGGTGAGGGAATTCTCCACGGGGAGTTCCAAGTGATCGCCCTCAAACCGCCACAGCTCAAGCTGCACGCCCAAAGCCGGGCCGTACCAGAGCCCGCCGCCGATCTCGACGCGCGGCCGGTACAAGCGGAAGATGCGGGCTTTTCGGTTAGCCGAGAGATCGCCGTCCGCCACCAACATGGAGGTCTTCTTCTTGGCGTCCACGGTCATGGAATAGAAAGGCTCATTCCGGAACGCAGTGACCAGCGCCTCCCGAACGTCCTTGCGTGACTCCCAGTCAACGGCGATAACGGGCCGCTCATCATTACCGCGCACCAGGATGAAATCGATACCAGCAGCGTCCAAGGCGGCCCTGACCGCCAGAAGGTCGGACACCATGGCCTGTTGCGGAGTCAGGTCGCCGTTGACCAGGGCGTACCGCCCGCGGTGACGGACGACGTCGGACCTGTGCCTAAGATGCGCGACGACGGCAGGCGAGATCGCCTCAGCAATCGTGTCCTCTTCGATGGACGGGCTGCCGTGGTAAATCGGATCGACCTGTGCTTGTGTGATGGCTGTATCTCCGGGATCGTTGCGGTGCAGGTTGCTCTAAGACGTTAAAACTATGATGCGCTGGAACTTAGATCGAAAGGGCTTCACGCCAGCTGCGGAGGAATGCGCCGCCGGCGTCGTCGTGGATCACGTCATCCGCCAGTTCAAGGTCGGCTGCCGTCAAAATGGTGTAGGGCTTCACCGGTACGCCGTCTGCGGGCCGGACGTCCACGTGCTTCACATCGTGATCGTTGTGGTAAAGCCAGTCTGCCATGGCGTAGTCCGTGCGGGAATCACCTACCGTCCGCCAGGAGAGCGGAGTAATGCCCTGGGCTGCCAGGAGTTCAACCGCGCGGCTGGCTCCGAGGTCCTTGCCCAGTCGGACCGATTCGATGTCCGTGGAGATGATGGTGGGGTCCAGGCGGTAGTCCGCGGCGTCATCGGACTCAGGTGCGTGGTGGTCCAGGATGGCCGCGTTGAGGCCGTGGCGTCCCATGATGTCCAGGGCATCGGCGTCGAAGAGTTTCTGCTCGGCCAGGTAGTCCGCGCTGGACACGTCCAGGTGCTGCTCCACGGAAACCATGGCGCGCTTGGTCTCGTCGAAGAACATGTGTGCTGAATAGTCTTCAGCAACGAGCCTGCGGATATCGTCGCCGTAGGCCTTGGGAACGGCGAGTTCGTGGTCCACGTGGATGGGGCCGGGGCCTTCGGCTGTGTAGCTGAACCACACGGCGCCCTTCTCGCAAATAGCGTGAATGACAGTGTCCGCCGGCATGCCCGCGGCAATCATTGGTTCCATGACTTGCTCGCTGATGAACGCGTCAGAGCGGCCCGTGTTGAAGATGACGGGGATCCCGGCCGAAGCCAGGGCCACCATGTCCGCGATGATGTCAGGCTTGACGTCCCGCGTTACAGGACTGGCGATAGGGCCGTCGACATCCAGCAGCAGCGCCAAAGCGGGCGTGGCGCGGGCAGCGGTCCGGTCAGTACCTTGCAGCGGTTGAGTCATGATCCCATTCTGTCAGTCCCGGCGGTTCCCATCACAGCTATGACGCGCGACGTCGGATAGTCACCTTTTGGCCACAAGGTGCCTGTGCTGCGGGTCACAAGTTCCGTTAGCGCGGCTTCTTCCATAGGCTTGCAGAGTGATCTTCAAAGCTGTGGGCGAGGGACGCCCGTACCCTGACCATGGATACTCTGCGCCGCGGGACTGGGCTGCCCTGCCCCCGCGTCCTATCCGCCTCGATGAACTCGTTACTACCAAACGGACCCTGGACTTGGAGGCACTGTTGGCTGAGGACTCAACCTTCTTCGGTGATTTGTTCCCGCACGTCGTCCAGTATCAAGGCGTTATGTACCTCGAGGACGGGCTTCACAGGGCGGTTCGCACGGCACTCCATCAGCGGACGGCCATTCACGCACGCGTATTGGTGATCGATGGCTAGCAAGCGCAGGCGTCCCAAAGATGTGACGCAGCTCCACGGCCACCATGTAGTGACGGGCCCGGAGCTTCGGGCAACCTTTGCCGAGGACGCCCAGGCGCACAAAGGCCGCTTCCGGCGGCGGCTGTTCCATGGAATCGTCCTGGTGCTGCTGGTTGGCGTCATAGCGGCTGGAGCCGTTGGTGCGTGGGCGATCATGAACGGCGTGGTCAAGGTTCCCAGCTCAATCGCCAGCAAAGCACCCACCAGCCTCTGTCCGACCACCACGTTTGACTACGTTCCCAACGAGACCGTGGCCCTCAACGTTTTCAATGCCACGTCCCGCGCCGGGCTGGCCAGCACAGTTGCTGACCAGTTCACGGCGCGTGGCTACAAGGTGGCCTCCGTCGACAACAGCGATACCGCTTACTCAGGCGTTGGCGTGGTGGTCTCCGGGGTCAAGGGCCAGGCAGCGGCGTTCAACGTCCAGCGGAATCTTGCCGGAACGGACTACTTCGAAGACAACCGTGAGGACGAGTCCGTGGATGTCATCCTGACGCCTGGTTTCGAAGGCTTGGTGGAGCCCCAATTGGTGGACCAGACCCCGGGAACGCTGCAGTGCCCGCGTGAGGACCTGCGCATTGCGGACAACTCCAAGTGGCCCATCATTCCCACGCTCCCCGCGGATCAGTAGCCAGCTGGGCTCAGTAGCCAGCCGGGCTCAGTAGCCAGCCGGGCTTAGTAGCTAACTGGCGAGGGCGTCGTGGGCCGGCGAATCCAAGCGCACTGGCTTGCCGGCTTCGTCGAAGCGGGCTCCCGCGCCCAATTGGATGAACCGCACTGTTTGTGTCGTGTGGAGTTCGATGGCCGTGTGCACTTCGGCGGCTGTGTGAAGCTCGACGTCGGAGGCTGGCGGCGGCGGGGGAGTCCCGCCGTCGGGCGTTCGGTTGCGTCGTGCGGCGCTGGCAGAAAGCGTTCCATGAATGAGCCGCGCCAACTGGGCGACGTCGGTGTCCGGAAGGTAGCCCTGCTCCACGCCGTCCTGGAGGATGTCCTGAAGCAGGACGTTCAGGTCGCCCACATGGTCTGCGAGCTTCGCGAAGGAACCGGGGGAGAGGACGGCGGCCATGGCCGGTCCCGGCGGCAAGTGGCGGCGGCTGAGATCCTCCACCTGGGCCCGGACATAGAGGGCGAGCCTGTCAACGGGGTTCTCCAGCGCAGCCAGTGAATCGCGGAGGTCCACGATGAAACGCTCGGTCTCGTCCAAGGCGTACGCGATGAGCAGTTGCTCCATATCCGCGTAATAGTTGTAGACCGCGGTGCGTCCCACGCCGGCGTGCCGGGCGACATCCGTCATGGTCAGTCCCGGGAGGCCGTGGGTGAAGAGGAGCTCTCCAAAAGCGGTCAGAATCCGACGTTGGGTCTCGGCGCGTTGGGCAGCATTCGTGGCGGCCGTGATCCTTGGCATATAGACACTTTACAGCGATCTGTCACTAAGAGCCGTGAGGCCTCAGCATCAGGTTGCTGCTGGTGCCCGGGCGGTGGTTTTGCGGAGGACCAGGTGCGGCGTTCGGACCACGCTGCCCGGTGACTTTGCCCCTTCGATCCGGTCCACGGCGCGGCCAACAGCGGCGGCGGCAAGGAGCGGGGCGTCCTGGCTGATGGAAGATAACTGGACGTAACTGAGCTTGGCGAAATGGCTGTCGTCATAGCCGAGTACCGATACATCCTCGGGAATCCGGATCCCCGCGGCCCTGAAGCTTTCCATGATGCCGAGGGCCGACCTGTCGTTGAAGGCGATGACAGCCGTGGGCAGATCAGCCTGAAGGATTTGCCCGGCTCCCATGCCATCCTCTTCTCCAGGACCACCAGGGACAACCACGGGTTGGAGCCCGCGTCGGATCATTTCCGTGCGGTATGTCTCCCGGCGTCTGTCCGAAGAGACGGCAGCGCCGCCGTCGACGTGGACGATCCGGCTATGGCCGAGACCAACCAGGTGGTCAACGGCTATCGCGATGCCTGCGTAATCGTCACTGCTGACCGAATCCACGAGGTCGCCCACGTTGTCGCGAAGGAGGCTCACCACCGGCACTTGGCGGGCATGTAGTGCGAGGTCCTCCACGTTGAGGGTGGGCGCGATGATGATCAATGCCTCCGCGCCGACATCCAGCAAGGTTTCAATGGCGCGGGCCTCGGGCCGACCGCTGGCCACCGCGCTCAGGGCTATTTCATAGCCCCTGGCGGAGGCTTCAGCGTATGCGGCATCCACAATTTCCGCGTGAAAGGGCTGTGAGCTGGAAAAGATGAGGCCCAGGAGCTTGGTCCTGCTGCTCCGCAGCAGCCTCGCCCGGGAGTCTGCCCGATATCCGAGTTGGCGGGCCGCGTCCAATACTCTTTGCCGCGTCGATTCCGCCGCGCCGGGTGCACCCCGCATCACGATGGAAACCAAGGCACGGGAGACGCCGGCAGCCTCGGCTACGTCCATCAAAGTAGGGCGGCGCTGCAATTCCGACATATTTCCTCCTGGGTGCGAACAGTCTATAGAACGATCTAGACGTAGCGCGAATGACATGTCAGGATGGTGCAACTAGAACGATCTAGAAGACTATTTCAGGAGCTACCATGGGTTACCTTCAGCATCCGGTCACCGAAGACCGGCCCGTTCGTATCGGACTGATCGGAGCGGGATGGATCGGAAGCTTCCACGCTGAGTCCGTTGCGCACCGCATCCCCAATGCCCGGCTTGAAGCAATCGCGGATCCTGCCCTTCCGGCCGTCGAGGAACTCGCCGGCCGCTTGGGCGTTGCCAAGATCAGTAGTGACCCGGCAGATGTGCTGGACGATCCTGATGTGGACGCTGTTCTTATCGCTGCGCCGGCGCGCTTTCATGCGGGGCTGATCGCCGCGGCTGCGCGGGCGGGTAAGCACGCTTTCTGCGAAAAGCCGGGCGGCCGTACTGTGGAAGAACTTGATGACGCACTGGACGCAGCAGGGGCTGCGGGTGTGATTGTCCAGTTCGGTTTCAACCGCCGCTACTCAAGCGACTTCGCCGCCGCCCGCAGGCTCATTGATGACGGTGCCATAGGAACCCCGCAGTTGCTGCGGTCCTTGACCCGCGATCCCGGCAACCCGGACGGGATTGCCAACCCGGAGCGGATTCCGCCGGGCACCATCTTCCTGGAGACTCTCATTCACGACTTCGACACCTTGAACTGGCTGAACCCGGGGGCTGTCCCTGTTCGCGTTCATGCTGTAGCTGACGCGCTGGTAGCGCCTGAAGCAAAAGAGGGTGGCCTGTTGGATACCGCTGTAGTCACTGTGACCTACAGCAACGGAGCCATTGCTGTAGCTGAGGCCAACTTCAATGCACTCTACGGCTATGACGTGCGGGGAGAAGTTTTTGGCTCTGCCGGGATGGTGACAGCGGGAGGCCCGCAGGCCAGCACGGCCATGAGTTACACCGCTGCCGGCATCAATGCGTCCACCGTCCGCCTGAACGTGGACCTCTTTCACGATGCGTATACGGCTGAACTCGTCCACTTCGTGGACTCCGTGAAAGCTGACCGTGACGGTGTCCAAGCTCCCGCCGCCCAAGCTGCCGGTGGAACCGACGCACGGAACGCCTTGGCCGTGGCCTTAGCCGCCTCCCGTTCAGCCCAAACCGGGCTGCCGGTTGACGTGGCAACAATTGCCGAATTGCGTCCAGCGGAACCCGCACTGCACACCGTAGGTGATGAAGCATGAGCTTCCGCTTGGCTGCCTGCGCTGAGATGCTCTACGGCGAATTTCCTTTGACGGAGCGCGTGAAGAGGATTCATGAGCAAGGCTTTGAGGTGGAGTTGTGGGACACCCGGGGCCGGGACATCGCGGCCCTGATAGCAACTGGTGCCCGGTTCTCGTCCATGAGCGGTTATTTTGGCGGTAGCCTCACTGATCCCGACAGCGCCAACGAGGTGCTGGCATCGGCGGAGAAACTGATTCCTGTCGCGCTTGAACTTGGCATCGAGCGTATGGTGGTCCACCCTGCAGAGCTCGGGGAAGGCGGCCGGGCCGTCCGCCCCGTTCACCGATCTACCGGCGAGATGTGGCTGACCGGTGCGCGCTCGCTCGAACGCCTGGCGGCATTGGGCGAGAAGCACGGAGTGGTCTTCGCGTTGGAGAACTTGAACACTGTGCTGGACCACCCCGGCATCCCCTTGGCACGCGCAAAGGACACCTTGGCGCTGGTCTCGGCGGTTAACCACCCCAACGTCAGGATGATGCTGGACCTTTATCACGCCCAAATTGGTGAGGGCAACCTGATCGAACTCATCCGTGCCGCGTTGCCCTGGATAGGAGAAATACAAGTGGCCGACGTCCCCGGCCGGTGCGAACCCGGCACCGGGGAAATCAACTATCACGTCATCGCCAGTGCTCTTGGAAAGGCAGGATACGACGGGGTTGTCGGTCTCGAAGCGCAGGCCGCCGGAGGAGCCGGCCTGGAAGCAGGAGACACCGCACTGGCGGCTTTCCGTGCGGCCTTTGAAAGCTAGCCAAGAGCGGTCGGCGCGCTTGCCATGGGCGACAGTGCACTGCGTCCAAGTGCAAAATCTCGCGTAGCATCAAGGAAAACCGGTCAACAGCAGCGCCGGCCAACAGCAGCTAGGGGGCGTCTTGCGCGCAACGGTCAAGGACGTAGCGCGCCGTGCAGGGGTTTCGCCCAAAACGGTCTCGAACGTGATGAACGGGATCGTGCCCGTGAGCGGCCCCACGCGGCTCAGGGTTGAGCAGGCAATGGCGGAACTGGATTATGTCCCCAATCTCTCGGCGCGCGGACTGCGCAATGGCCGTTCGGGTGTTATTGGACTGGCGCTGCCGGATCTGGCGACTCCCTTTTCTGCGGAGATTGCCCAAAGCATTGTGGAAGTTGCCCACGAGCAAGGCTTCAGCGTGCAGATCGAGGAAACCGGCTCCGACCCGCACCGTGAGCATGAGTTGATGACGCGGGCGCGAGCCAACCTCATCGACGGACTGATTCTCAACCCCGTGGTGCTCAAGGAGAGTGCCGTGCAGGTAGGCGTCGCACTGCCACCGGTTGTTCTCCTGGGCGAAGTCACACAGCAGCTGGCCGACCGCGTCTTTGTGGACAGCTTCGCTGCGGCGCGGGACATGACCCTCGCTTTGGCCAGGCCCGGACGCCGGCGTATCGCAGTTCTGGGTGTGAATCGCGGAAGGCAATCCGCTACGGCGATCCAGCGGGCGGGCGGCTATGAGGCTGCACTGCAGATGCTGGGAATTGCCAAGGATGAGTCGTTGCTGATTTCCTGCGACAGCTGGACGCCTGCTTCAGCGGCTGAATCGCTGGCTGAGTATCTGGACACAAATCCCTTGCCCGAGGCGCTGTTCTGTTTTACGGACTCCATGGCAATCGGTGCCCTGAATACCTTGTGGAAGAGGGGGGTACACGTTCCGGATGACATCGCGGTAGCCGGTTTCGACGACGTGATCGACGGACGATTTGCGGTACCTTCCCTGACTACCGTGTCCTTCGACAAACGGGCAATTGCCACGGAGGCCTTGCGCCTGTTGACCGAACGTATGTCCGACAGGTCCCACGGGCAACGCTTGGTTGAAATCGATTACGCCATCGTGGAGCGGGACAGCAGCAGAGGCTGAAACGAGAGCCTGCCACTAAATTGTGCGCGCTAACAATTTTCTCTTGCCCTACACTTTACATCGATGTAATGTGAGATCTGCGTCACCCCCGGGCCAACCTTTACCCGAGTGTGGGGACGCGCCGGAGCCGGATTTTGCGCAGCAGCAACGCAGTGAAGCAATGACCTTTCAGCGGACCCATCCAAAGGAGTGACGGGTGAAGCAGTTTGAATCTTTGACCGGGAAACAGTTGTCCCGGAGACAGTTATTGACAGGATCGGCCCTTCTTGGCGGAGGCCTGCTGGCCACCGGCCTCACGGGCTGCGGAGGTTCGGCCCAAGCCGCTGCAGTCCAGGACATCGGGTTCTGGCACCTGCTTTCCGGCGGTGATGGCATCAAGATGCAGGCCATGATCAACAGCGCCAACCAAGCCAATCCCGGTTTCAAGGTGCACCCCACAGTGCTTGCCTGGGGTCCGCCGTATTACACCAAACTGGCCATGGCCTCGGCCGGAGGCCGCCCTCCCGAGGTGGCCATCATGCATGCCAGCCGGGTTCCCGGATATGCACCGGGCGGACTCATTGAGCCGTGGGACCTGGACCTGCTTGCGGAGAACGGTGTCAGCGCCTCCGATTTCGCCCCCAGGATCTGGGAGAAAAGCCAACACAACGGCAAGGTTTTCTCCATCGCCCTGGATTCGCACCCGTTCGTCATGTTTTACAACACGGATATCGCAGGCAAGGCCGGAGTGCTGGGCAGCAACGGCCAGCTACAGGAAGTGACCTCGCCCCAGGAATTCAAGGCGATGGCCCTGGAAATGCAGAAGGTCACCAAAGCCCACGGCCTGTCCTTCGGCTATCTCGGCAGTGGTTCGCAAATGTGGCGCCTGTTCTACACCCTCTACAAGCAACACGGCGCGGACATGGAACTGACACCAGGGCAACCCATGAAGGTCGACCGGGACGCGGCCATCGAATCGCTGGAGTTCATGGCATCCCTCTTTGACGACACCATTGCAGCCCAAGCCGGAGACATCAGCACGGGCATCGCGGAGTTTGCCCGCGGGGGCTCAGGGATGCTGTTCAGCGGCGTGTGGGAACTGCCCACCATGAAGAAGGCCGGAATACCCGTAGATGCGGCCACCATTCCTACGCTGTACGGAACACCGGCCTCTTACGCAGACTCGCACTCGTTCGTCCTCCCACGGCAACTGAAGTTGAATGAGGACAAGCGCCGGGACGTCTACAAGTTCGTCACCGATGTCCTCAAGGGATCCCTGTCCTGGGCAGAAGCCGGACACATTCCTGGCTTCCAGCCCGTGGTCCAATCACAGGCCTACCGCGAACTCACGCCCCAGATTCACTACGCCAACGCGGCGGACATCATTGCCTACGATCCCGAGTCCTGGTTCAGCGGTTCCGGCTCGGACTGGCAGACCTACTTCGCGGAGACCGTGCAGAACGTCCTTTTGGGAAGGGACAAGGCATCCGCGGGATGGGCTGCCTTCGAGCAACGCACCAACACCCTCCTCTCCCGCCCCAACCCCGTCTAAACCGGCCCCCACCGAGCGACCAAAGGAGTTCTTGAATGAGTACCTCTACGCTGTCCCGGCCGAGGCCGGAGAGTCTGCGCAAACCCGGGAGCCGCACCCGAAGCAACCTGAGCGGCTGGGGATTTGCCACCCCGTTCCTTGTCTTCTTCCTCGTTTTCCTCGTCTGGCCCATTCTCTACGGCTTCTACATGAGCCTTACGGGCAAGTCCCTCACCGGTGCCAATGACGATCTGATTGGCTTCGCGAACTATGCCGAAGCCTTGGCCGACGCCGATATGTGGCGATCCTTGGGCAACACCCTCTACTTCACGGTGATCAGCACCGTCCCGTTGGTCCTCGTTGCCTTGGTCATGGCCGCCCTGCTCAACATCGGACTTCCAGCCCAGTGGCTGTGGCGGCTCTCCTACTTTGCGCCCTACCTGCTGGCCTCCACAGTGGTTTCGCTGTTCTTCACCTGGATGTACAACCCGCAGCTTGGCCTAATCAACGAGTTCCTGACAGGCATCGGCCTCCCACGCGTTGCCTGGCTTAATGACCCCAACGTGGCCATGTGGGCCATTGTCATCGCCACTCTCTGGTGGACCGTGGGCTTCAACTTCCTGCTCTATCTGGCCGCGATGCAGAACATCCCCGCGCAGCATTATGAGGCAGCTTCGCTGGACGGTGCGGGGGCGTGGCGCCAGTTCTTCTCCATCACGCTTCCGCAGCTGACACCCACCACTGTGATGATCGTGCTGCTCCAGATCCTGGCATCGCTGAAGATCTTCGATCAGGTGTACCAGATGACCGCCGGCGGACCCGGAGGATCCACCCGGCCCGTGGTGCAGTACATCTTCGAAACCGGCTTCACCGGATACCGGCTGGGTTACTCGGCAGCCATCTCCTACATCTTCTTCGGACTGATCGTGGTCATCTCGATCATGCAGTTCGTCATCACCCGCCGCAGGAGTGCATAACCATGGCAACCCCTACCCTGACCCGTCCCGCACCCAGTACCACCACCGGCAATAGCCTCAAACTTCGCCAGCCCCGCAAGAAGCTGACCGTTGGCAGGATCGCGGCCATCGTCGTCGCTGCCTTCATCGCGGTGCTGTGGCTGATCCCGTTCGCGTGGGCCACGGCCACCGCTTTCAAGACCGAGACGGATGCCGCAGCTCCGGACGTGACATGGCTGCCGCCGTCGGGCTTCACGCCCGAAGCGTTCGTCAAGGTGTTCCAGGACGGCAACATCCCGCTGTGGACCTGGAACTCGCTCTACACCTCGGCGGCCATCACGGCCATCACCCTGGTGATCTCGGCGTTGGTCGCCTATGCGCTTTCGAGGATCGATTTCAAGGGCAAGAAGGTGCTGATGACGGTGATCATCGCCTCCATCATCATCCCGCCGCCGGTGCTGATCATCCCGCTCTTCTACCAAATGCTGGCGCTGAACCTCATCGATACCTCGTGGGCCATCATCCTGCCGCAGGTCATCCACCCCGCCATGGTGTTCGTGCTGAAGAAGTTTTTTGACCAAATCCCGCGTGAACTCGAGGAAGCGGCCGTGATGGACGGAGCCAGCCGCTTGCGGATCTTCACCCAAATCATCCTGCCGTTGTCCCGACCCATCCTGGCCGCCGTCGCGATCTTCGTGTTCATCGGCGCGTGGAACAACTTCCTGTGGCCGTTCATCGCCACCAATGACGGCAACCTGCTCACCCTCCCGGTCGGCCTGCAGACCATCAAGAGCGCCTACGGCATTCAATACGCGCAGAACATGGCGTCCGCATTGCTCGCCGCGCTGCCGCTGATTGTCGTTTTCCTCTTCTTCCAGCGCCAAATTATCAAGGGCGTTGCGACGACGGGACTCGCCGGAACCTGACCGGCAGCCTCTCGCTAACCACCGGATTTAGAACACAACCAAGGAGATACATGTCCCGCGCACGCATCACCCTCGACCGCGACTTCACCATTGGCGAGGTACCCCGACGACTCTTCGGCTCCTTCGTGGAGCACATGGGCCGTTGTGTCTACACCGGCATCTATGAGCCCGGGCACCCCGAGGCTGACGAGAACGGCTTCCGCCAGGATGTCCTCAAGCTCGTCAAAGAACTCGGCGCCACCGTCATCCGTTACCCCGGCGGCAACTTCGTTTCCGGATACAACTGGGAAGACGGAATCGGCCCGCGCGAAAACAGGCCACGTCGGCTGGACGGAGCCTGGCACACCGTGGAGACCAACGCCTTTGGCCTGCACGAGTTTGTGGACTGGTCCAAGCAGGCCGGTACGGAAATCATGGAAGCCATCAACCTGGGCACCAGGGGAGTGGACGCTGCACGCGAGATCGTGGAGTACGCCAATCACCCCGGAGGAACCTACCTTTCCGATCTCCGCGCCAAGAACGGCCACAAGGACCCGTTCAACATCAAGCTCTGGTGCTTGGGCAACGAGATGGACGGGCCCTGGCAGATCGGCCACAAGACCGCCGACGAGTACGGACGCCTGGCGCAGGAGGCAGCCAAGGCCATGCGATTCGTGGACCCCTCGCTCGAATTGGTGGCTTGCGGCAGCTCCAACTCCGGAATGCCGACGTTCGGTGCTTGGGAGCAGACAGTCCTCACGCACACTTACGACGAAGTGGACTACGTGTCGCTCCACGCCTACTACTACGAGCACGAAGGCGACGTGGGCAGCTTCCTGGCCTCCGCCGTCGATACCGACTATTTCATCGAATCAGTGATCGCCACGGCGGACGCCGTTCGTGCCAAGGGCAAGCACAAGAAGCACATCAATCTGTCCTTCGATGAGTGGAACGTCTGGTACCAGCGCGGCCTGGACACCGAGGACCAGCCACACAACGTGATTAAGGCCGGATGGCGCGAGCACCCGCGCGTCATTGAAGACAAGTACAACGTCACCGATGCCGTGGTGGTGGGGACGCTGCTCAACTCCCTGCTCCGCCACGGTGACCGCGTGAAGATCGCCAACCAGGCCCAGTTGGTCAACGTGATTGCGCCGATTCTCTCGGAAGAGAACGGACCGGCCTGGAAGCAGACCATCTTCCACCCGTTCGCGCGGATGGCCGAGCTCGCCAAGGGCCAGATCCTGCGGCTATCGGTGGATTCGGACAAGTACTCGAACAACCGCTTCGGGGACACGGACCTGGTGGACGTCAGCGCTACGTGGAACGAGGAAGCGGGACGGGTCGCACTCTTCTTCGCGAACCGCGGACTGGAAGAAGCTGCCGACGTCGAGGTTGCCCTGCGCGGTTTCGACGCCCGCCAGGTGCTCCGCGCCGAAGTCCTCGAAATCCCCGAGGACGGCGACCGCTTCACCATCAATTCCCAGGACCAGCCGGGACGTGTTGGCCTGACGGCGCTGGAAGGTGTGAAGGCGACCGGTTCCGAACTCCGCCTGACGCTGCCCGCCCTGTCCTGGGCCGTCGTCGAGCTTGATGTGGTGAAAGCCTAGATACGCACCCAACTGGGCAACAGTAAACGTCGCAATGAGCGCTCATTGCGACGTTTACTGTTACCTACATGGGCAAACGCACGACGGCGCGGGCTACTTAGACTGCGCAGCCGTCCGGGCCGCAGGCCTCGGCGTCGGAGGCGCCCACGGGGATCAGCGGGTTGGCTTCCTGCCATGCCTGGTTCAGCGCTTCGCTGAAAAGATCAACCGGCTGGGCACCGGAGATGCCGTACTTGCGGTCGATGGCGAAGAACGGGACACCGGTGACGCCAATGGCGCGGGCCTCGTTGATGTCCTGCGTGACCTCGTCCGCGTACTTGTCGGAGGTGAAGAGCTCGGCAACCTCGTCGGTGGGCAACTCAAGTGCTGCGCCGAGTTCCGTGAGGTAGTCGTGGTTGCCGATGTCCTTGCCGTGCTCGAAGTGATCGCTGAGCAGGCGTTCCTTGGCGGTGTCCTGGCGTCCGTGGGCGGCGGCAAGGTGGATGAGGCGGTGGGCGGTGAAGCTGTTGGCCACAACAACTTTGTCGAAGTGGTAATCCAGTCCTTCGCCCTTGGCGGTCTCGGTGACGTGCGCGAACATTTGCTTGACCTGCTCCGGAGCCATGCCTTTGCGCTTGCTCAGGTAGTCCAACTCGGTGCCGTCGTAGTGTTCCGGGATGGAGGGGTCAAGCTGGTAGCTCTTCCACTCGATGTCCACCGAATCGCGGTGCGGGAACTGTGCCAGGGCGCTCTCAAAACGGCGCTTGCCGATGTAGCACCACGGACACGCGACGTCTGACCAGATCTCAATCTTCATGTTGGCTGCAACGCCCTGACATGGCCCGACATTCCGGGAGCCTGCTGTTAGTTTCCTCACCTGCCCAAAGGGTGTTGCCGGGGCGGCCGCTCAAGAATATGTTGGAAGCAGGTTATGCAGACAGCCTATGGGTTGGGGGTCTACACAGAGAAGATCTCGTGCGCATCGGACTCATAGTTGGACCTTGGTTTACCGTACCGCCCGAAAAATACGGCGGAACAGAGCGTGTGGTGGATGCGTTGGCGCGGGCCTTGTCCGATGCCGGCCACGAAGTCCTGCTGGCAACGGCAGCGGACAGTACTTGCCCTGTGCCCCAAATCCCGGGCTTTGGTCCAGCCGTTCCGGAGGACCTGGGCCTGAGTTTCAGCGAGTTGGGGCACGTCATCAAGGCCTACGCGGAGTTGCGGGACGTGGACATCATCCATGACCACACCCTGGCCGGCCCGCTCTATGCGCACAGACCACCGGGCATCCCTGTAGTCACCACCATTCACGGACCTTTGTCGCCCAGCTACGCGCCGCTGTACCGGGACATGGCACAGGACACCGCCATCATCGCCATCTCCCATGATCAATGCAGCCGGGTGGAGGACCTTGAGATCTCCGCAGTCATCCATCACGGGATCGACCTCTCGGCAGTGAGCGTCGGCCGCGGTGCCGGGGGATACGCCTGTTTTGTGGGCCGTATGTGCCCGGACAAGGGGCTTCTGGAAGCGATAGCGGTGGCTCGGCAGGCAGGGATGCCCCTTCGCATCGCCGCTAAGATGCACTCTCGGGATGAGGTGCAATTCTTCGACCACATTGTGGAGCCCATGCTGGGTCCCAACGAAGACTTCCTGGGCGAGCTGTCCGACCCCGAGAAGTACGAGTTGATGGGTGATGCCTTCGTCTTGCTCAACCCCATCCAATGGCCCGAGCCCTTCGGACTGGTGATGATCGAAGCACTTGCCACAGGAACCCCTGTCCTGGCAACGCCCATGGGGGCCGCGCCGGAAATCCTGTCCCATGGAGTCAACGGGTTCCTTGCCCCCACTCAAGACCTGGCCGGGTACATGGACGCGGTAGCGGGGATCAGCCGGGACGTGTGCCGCCGCTCGGTAGAGGACAACTTCACAGCCGCCCGCATGGCTGCGGACCATCTGGAACTGTATGGCCGTGTGATCGAACAATTCAAGGCAAAAGGCCTTCCCGCCGATGGCTTGTTGCAAGAGAATCAGAGTCAGGCCCTGTAGCCCTCTGCGGCGCTGTGGAATACCAAACCCTTAGTGGAGGAGGCCGGCTGGCCATGACCGCTTGGAACGCCGACCCGGAAGCCGGAACCTCGGAATTCGGCGCGGTGACCGTCGTCGAAGGTTCCTCTTTCTGCATCTCCGGTCACACCGGTGACATCCACGGCGGTGGGGCCCAAGGCGCCTACTACCAGGACACGCGCATCGTGTCGCGCTGGATACTCCGGATCAACGGGGCTTTCAGGGAGCCCTTGGTGGCACGCAATCCTACGGCCTTCCAAGCGGAATTCGTGGGCCGGGCGTTGTCTGCGGACGGCAGGTTCGACAGTCCTTTGGTGGTTCAGCATCAACGGCATGTGGGATCCGGGCTCAGGGATGACATCACCATCCGGAACTATTCCGGACAGACTGCCACGTGCGGGATTGACCTGCAGATCGACGCAGACCTGGCCGACCTTTTCGACGTCAAAGGTGGCCGGACAGGCAAGGCCGGAACCGCGGTGAAGACCGTACACAAGAAAGAGCTGCACATCGATTCCCTCCATTCCAGCGGCCAACGCAGGGGAGTGGCTTTCCGGGCCTCCGGCGCCAAGGTCTCCGATGAGGGGCTGAGATTCCACGTCAAAATCCCGGCGCGAAGCCAATGGTCCACCAGCATCATCGCGCTCCCCCTGGTCAACGGGGAGGGGCCCCACGATCCCTTTACCGAGACCACACCCTTGCACCACACCCCCAGCGTCCGGCGCCACGCGGCCTGGGAAGAGCACGTATCGCGGATATCCGTCGCAGACGCGAATGTGGAGGAAGTCCTGGAACGGAGCCAACGCGATCTCGGCTCGTTGCGCATCTTCGACCCCCAACACCCCGGCCGTACAGCGGTGGCCGCAGGCGCGCCCTGGTTCATGGCACTGTTCGGCCGCGACTCGCTACTGGCCTCCTACATGTCGCTCATGGTGGATCCGGGACTGGCCGCAGGGACGCTGCAGACGCTCGCTGAACTTCAAGGCAGCAAAGTGGACGTCGACTCCGAGGAAGAACCTGGACGCATGCCCCACGAGGTACGGCTCGGGGTCACGGCTGGACTCGCCCTGGGCGGGACCGCCTACTACGGAACCGCAGACGCGACACCCCTGTTCGTCTCTACGCTCAGCGAGCTGAGCAGATGGGGTTTGAGTGCGGACATCATCGAATCCCTCCTGCCCAACGCCGATCGCGCCATCACGTGGATGGAGGACTACGGAGACCGCGACGGTGACGGCTTCATCGAATACCAGAGGCCCAACGAGCATGGACTGGTGAACCAAGGCTGGAAGGACTCCTGGGACGGCATCAACTTCGCTGACGGCACCATGGCAGAAACCCCCATCGCCTTGGCAGAGGTCCAGGCTTACGCCTACGCGGCCTACGTGGGGCGCGCGCTGCTGGCGCGATCGGCGGGCGATACCGCCGTCGAACGCCGTTGCGCGGATCGGGCAGCTGCGCTGAAGGAGGCTTTCAACGATAAGTTCTGGCTCCCGGACAAAGGCTATTTTGCGCTCGCATTGGACAAAGACAAGAAAGCTGTGGACTCGTGTGCGTCGAACATGGGGCACTGCCTCTGGGTGGGCATTGTGGATGAAGACAAGGCCCCGATGGTGGCTGAGCGGCTGATGTCGCCGGAGATGTTCACCGGCTGGGGCATCCGTACGCTGGCCTCGGACATGGGGGCGTACAACCCCGTCAGCTACCACAACGGTTCGGTCTGGCCGCACGATACCGCGCTCGCCGCCACGGGACTCATGCGGTACGGCTTCGTCAAGGAGGCCAGCCGAATTGCGAGCGGACTGTTCGACGCCGCCGAGCACTTCGGCGGTCAGCTTCCGGAGCTGTTCTGCGGCTTTGATCGTGCGGACTTTTCCCAGCCGGTCCCGTATCCGACGGCGTGTTCCCCCCAAGCATGGGCGGCTGCGGCACCGATTCAGCTGGCTCGCATCCTGCTCAGGTTCGATCCGGACTTCACCCGGAACGTGCTGCACCTGGCGCCGATCCTCCCCGACTCCCTGGGGGAGTTCAGGGCAGACAACGTGTTGCTGGGGCGCTCGCGGATCACCATCCAAGCCTCTGGTTCGTCCGGCACAGTGACCGGGCTGCCGGCTGGGTTGGAACTGCGGAGTGATCCTCGACCGCCGCTGACGGGGGATTTATTCGGCTAGCTCTCTTAGAGCTCGTGTTCCATGACGAAGTCGTGCTCCACGGTGTCCCCGAGCTTGAATGACTTGGTGCCCACCCGCTGAAAACCGCTCTTCTCGTAGAAGCGGATGGCCTTCGCGTTTTCGCTGTTGACGCCGAGCCACACCCCCGCTGCGCCCTTGTCCGCTGCATCGGCCAACGATGCCTGGATGAGCCGGGATGCGGCGCCCTTGCCGTGGTGGTCGGGGTGGACGTAGCACTTGCTCAGTTCCGTGGACGGGAGCGCTGAGAGCACCGAGGCGACGTCAGGGTCGCTGGCCGGCTTGGCAATCAGCATCGTGTACCCGTTGAGCTGTCCGTCGTCGTCGAGCGCCAGAACTGTGATGTTGGCGTCGGCGAGGTAATCCTCGAAGTTGGCCTCACTCAACGTTTTCTCAAGGTGTGCCTGGATGTCCGCGGGCGAGGAGCCGGGCGGGCATGCCAGCGGGAAGGTGACGGCGGCAAGCTCAGCCAGCTTCCCGGCGTCGTGCGTTGTTGCGGTGCGGATGGTTTCAGTCACGTGAGTCAGGATACGGCCGAGACCGTGAGTTTACGTACTGTGGCCATGCCACCCTCCACGCTGAGTTGGGTGCGCACATTCCCGGATGCGGGGAACACCAGATCGGTCAAGACAACCTTGCCACCTTGTGCGAAGACCTCCACGGAGCCGTGGTCGACGATCACACGGAGCTTGAGCACGCCATCCTCAAGGGTCACGGGGGCAGACTCTGCCGATGCGAACTTTTCGTGGAAGGCGGTGTTGCCGGAGTTGCGGCGGTCCAGGGTGAGTTGGCTCGTGGCAGCCTCGAAGCTGAGAAGCGTTGCGGCGTCCCCGCCCGGTGCGCCGAGAAGGCTCAGCGTGGTTGTTCCGGCACTTCCGGGCAGGATCTCGGCATCAATCACGTGCACAGAATCGACCCGCAGGACTGAAGCAGGATCTGCGTGCGGCAATGCCACCGTGGAATCGTGAATCTCCTGGTCCTCCATGGTGTAGATGCTTGGCCCGAGCTCGGCCGGCAGCACGGGGCGCTGGACCAGGCGGGGCAGGCCGCCGATGGTGGACAGCTCAACCTCGCGGGCCAGCGACATGCTGGATCGCCAAGGGGACGTGGGCAGGGAATTGGCGTAGTCCCAGTTATTCATCCAGCCAATCATGATGCGGCGGTTGCCCGGAACATTGCTGAAGGAGACTGCTGCGTAGTAGTCGCGCCCCCAATCGAGCCATAGGCACTGCCTCAGGTTGGTATTTCCGTCCTCAACCAATGAATCGCTGTCTGCGATGAACTGAACCCCGTCGAAGTGGCCCACGAAGTACTGTCCTCCCGATCCCCCCGCCACGGCACCGGGGTTGATGTTGACTACCAGGACCCACTTGACGTGGTCCGGGCTTCCGTCGACGGGAAGGGGGAAGAGATCAGGACATTCCCACTCGCCGTCCGTGGCATTGGCAGGCCCGAACGTGCTCAGGTACTCCCATTCCTTGAGGTCGGACGAGCGGTACAGGACAACTTGCTGGTGCTGTGCCTCCACCGCCACCATCACCCAGAATGAAGCCGACGCATCCTCGTACCGGAACACCTTGGGGTCGCGGAAATGCGCCGAGCCTCTGTTGAGGACCGGGTTGCCGGCGTACTTCTGCCACGTCATGCCAGCGTCCGTTGAGAAGGCAAGAGACTGCGCCTGAGTCCCTTCGAGTCCCGAACCTTCCTTGAAAGCGCTGGTGTAGATGGCCACAAGGGCCGGGTTTTCCGGGGTGCCAAAGCCGGTCGTATTGCCCTCATCCACCACGATGCTTCCGGAAAACACGTCCTCCCGATCATCACAGGCGATGGCTACGGGATGCTCGTTCCAGTGAAGCAGGTCCTCCGAGGTTGCATGGCCCCAGGACATGTTGCCCCAGACGTTGTCGAAGGGGTTGTTCTGGTAGAAGAGGTGGTAAACGCCTTGGTAAAACACGAGTCCGTTGGGATCGTTCAGCCATGTGCTGTTGGCCGTGTAGTGAAGTACGGGCCGGCTCATGAAGACCGTGTGTTCGGCGGGACCGGCAGCATGAGTCGTTGTATCAGTCATTGGGGTTCTTTCGGGAAGCGTGCGCCAGTTCCAGGGATTCGGTCAGTTCGGCTCGTGTGGGCGGGTTGGCTCCGTGCCGTCCCACGGTGATGGCCGCAGCGAGGGAGGCAGCCGTGCCCAAGCGGGTGAGCTTGGCGGCGTCGAATTCGCCCTGGGGGTCCTCCATCAGTCCTGCAATCAAGGCGGACATGTAGGAATCGCCGGCCCCGACGGTATCTTTGACCGTCACGGAGCGCGCCGGCACGTGGACGTGGGCGGTCTTGGACCACAAGTAGGACCCGGAACCGCCATCAGTGATGATCGCCGCTTCCGGCCCAAGGCCAAGAAGGTGGTGGCCGACGGCGGTGGGGGACCACTGGGGGTAAAGCCACTGCGCGTCTTCTGAACTGAGTTTCACTACGGTGGACAAGGCTGCTGATTCTTCGAAGGTCCGGAGAGTCGCAGCATGGTCCGGCAGAAGCGTCGGGCGAATGTTGGGGTCGTAGGTTATCAAGCCGGAAAACGACTCCAGCAACGCGCGGACCTGCTTTGCTCCTGGCTCCAAAAAGGTAGCCAGCGAACCCGTGTGCAGCACCTTCTGGCGGATTGGGAGACTCAGCTGCGGGAGTTCCCAACGGATGTCGAAGTCATATTCCGCCGAGCCGCTGCTATCCAGGAGGGCCGTGGCCGTGGAAGTCCTGGGGAGATGCCCGGCTCCCGGCAGCATGGAAGCTCCGGCGCTCGCCAGATGCTCTTGGATTCGCGTGCCACGCTCGTCCTTGCCCAGTGCGGTAAGAAATGAGGTGCTGACACCCAACCTGCCGAGTCCGAACGCAACGTTGAGACCTGAACCACCGGGGAACTCGACGGCTCCCGCTGCGGTGTCAATAATGTCGATGAGGGCCTCACCGACTACCAAGACATCCGTTTCAGAGCAGGAGGGGTCAGGGCGGCTGTGCATTGATGGTCCTTTGTGGGTTTGGGGCGTCCGAGTCTGGACGCAGATGAAGTCAGATGTTGGTGCCTGCGGTCAGTTCTGCGCTACTGTCGCCTGTCCCGGACTGGGGGAGGCCACGGAATGACGCAGGACCAAAGGGCAGGGAAGAACGGTGGGGTGGGCAGTGAACAGTTGCAGGTCCGTTTTTCCCTCAATGGCGTCGATTAGGTTCTTTGTAGCCCACGCCCCCATTTCATAGTGCGGAAGGGCGACAGTGGTCAGCGATGGGTAGAGGTTTTCGGCAATGAGCTGCTGGTTATCGAACCCCACGAGTGAGAGGTCCCCGGGTATTCGCAGCCCAAGTTCGCCGGCCGCCCTGTAGGCGCCCATGGCCATGCGGTCGTTGTAGCAGAAGATGGCCGTGGGCCGGTTGGGGGACTCCAGGACCCGCATTGCCGCTTGATAGCCGCCCGGCACCTCGGATAGTTCCGAGTGGACCAGCTCTTCATGAAACGCCAGCCCGGCATCGGCCAGCGTGTCCTTGAACGCCTTCAGCCGGGAATGGGTTGCCGGGACGTCGTCGGTGTTGTTGATCATGCCGATCCGCGTGTGACCGGCGTCGATCAAGGTTTGCACCGCGAGCCGTGCGCCGCCGGCCTCATCGGGGATGACTGAGGAGACGGAGTGGTTGATGTCCTGGGAGTCCACCAGGACCGCCGGAACTCCGGCCAGATTCTTGGGAACGGACAGTTTCCGGTGATACATGGTGGCGTACAGGATGCCATCCACCTGCCGATCCAGCAGGTCAGCGACGTCGCTTTCGCGTGAATCCTGGGAGCCGGTGCTGGTGGAGTTGATGATCATGATGTTGTACCCACGGGCCCGTGCCGTTTCCTCGGCCCCGAGGATGATCCTGCCTGCGTGCGGAGTGGTGGCAATCTCTTCGCTGATGAAACCGATCATGCCCGAACGTTGGGTGCGCAGGGCCTGGGCCAGGCGATTGGGTCCGTAACCCAGACGCTGGGCAGCTTCATGGACGCGTTCCCTGGTTTCGGTACCTACGCGGGCGTAAGCAACGTCGTTGAGGACATGGGAGACGGTGGTGACAGAGACACCGGCCGCGGCGGCCACGTCCTTGATACCTACAGATCTTTTGGTCATTGCTTTCCCACGTCCTCATGGTGTTGATGCTTGTTGCTGATCCTACGTTCGGCTTACTCGTCCCAGTAGGCTATCGATGAATACCCGCTGCCTGGCTCGTTTGGGCGGTCTCTGCCGCGAAACCAATGGTCGGCGTGGCCCTCACAGCGTTGACGCTCCTGTCTGCGATCACCTGGGCGTCATTTCCGGAATCAAGGATGGTATTCCGAGCCGAGGCTGCATCAACCAGGACCGCCGTCACGGCAAGGCCCTCCGAAGCCCCGGTGGTCAACAGCGCATCCACTTGGGCCGAGAAGCAAGAGTCACTGGACGCGGCGCGAACGTCCATGGCCACCACGTGATTGTTGGAGACGAAGTTGCCTGCGCCCTCTGCCAGATGGATGATCACCGGTGTGGCCCCCGATGGTCGAATGCTCTCTGCGTCCACTATTTCGGAGAAGTGGTTGCCGATCACCGAGTTGTTGTTGCCACTGATGCTCAGCAACCCGTAGAGGTCATCTCGCCCATTATCGACGCCCAGGAAGGGAGTCCAGGGTTCGTGGTCCCTAAGGAAGTGGTTGGTGGCCACGAGGTTCTCGGAGCTGTTCTCTGCGAGAACCACCATCCCCGGATAGAACGAGTGCAGGCGGTTGTTGGACACACTTGAACGGGTGACACCGTCGAAATGGATGCAGCTGGCACCGCGGGGGAAGATGTTGTTCGCAGTGATCAGGAGCCCGCCATGGTTCTGGGCGTAGATCGAGCGACCCTTGAATCCGGCCCCCATCAGATTATCGGTGATCTTGGACGCCTGGCCCCAGCCACGGAGTTCGATGCAGCTTCCGCATTCGGCAATGAAGTTGTCGTGAAGGGAAAGGGCGTCCGCCTTATAGATGGTGAGCGCATTCTCGAGGTAGACGAATCCCATCGCGTTTACCCGGAAGGAGTCATTGGCACTTGCCACATAGATGCCGGTCTTGCCGTTCACGTAGCTGTTCTCTGCAGGCAGCCCTGAACCATCAGGGGTGAAGTGCAACCCATCGATGCAGAAGTTGGAGAATTCCACTGAGCTGATTCGGGGGCTCCCGCTCCGCTCAATGTAGAAGGCGGCGCCCTTGGACTCGTCCTTGCCGGGCGAGTCGTCACTGAGCGGAATGTCGACGATGACGCGGCTTCCGCCTGGCCACAACTCATGGAGGTCCGGCCATTCTTCCTCGGGAACGTTGAACCGGATGCTCGAGGACGTAAAGCCGTGCCCCGAGCCCTGGATCTTGAGGAAGCTGACATCGATGACCACCTGCGTGCGGAGGTGATAGTCCCCGGGCGGAAGGTAAATCACCGCTCCCGGCTTGCCGCCGTCGTTCTCATCCGTGACCGTCTGGCGGGCCTTGATGTCCGCGATGATGCTGTTGATGACTTCACCAACGTCCTCGGACGCGTTACCGATTGGCCACGTGGTGACATCGTAGTGGTTGCTGTTGGACATGGGGTCCTCTCTCTGATTGAAGATTTCCTTAGCCCTTAACAGCGCCGAGCGTCATGCCTGCAACGATTTTGCGCTGCAGGAGGAGGGTCAGGAGGATGACGGGAATCGAGTAGACCGCTGCGAGTGCGGTCATGGATCCCCAGTCCAGTCCGAACTGGGTCTGGAAGTTCGCGATAACCACAGGGGTTGTTTGTGAGCGGATGGCGGTCATGAGGAGAGCGAACAGGAATTCGTTCCAAGAGGCCAGGAAGGCGAATATCGCGGTGACTGCGATGCCTCCGGAGACCACAGGGATGACAACCCGCCAGAGCGCTCCGAGCCTGCTGCAGCCATCAACCGTTGCCGCTTCCTCCAAGTCCCGGGGCACGGCCTCGAAGAAGCTGGACATGAGCCAAATGGACAGTGGCAACGAGATGGTGGTGTGGGCGATGGACAAAGCGATGGGCGTGTCCGCGAGCCCTACGGACGACATCATTGAGGCCAGCGGGATGCCGATGGCCACCGGAGGGACCATGCGCGTCACCAGTGCAGCCATGATGAACACGCGGCCGCTGGGAGTCTTGTAGCGCGTGATGCCGTAGGCAGCCGGGATAGCCAGGACCAGTGACAGCAGCGTGCTGATAATTGCTGTCTGCACGCTGTTGATGAACGAAGCCAGCACTCCGCTCCGGCCCAGCGCGTTGGCGTAGTTCTCCAACGTCCATTCCCTGGGAAGAATGGTGGGCGGAACGGCGATGGTGTCGATCGGCGTCTTGAACGAGGTAAACAGCAGGTACAGGAACGGGAAGCCGTACAGCACCATGGCCACTGCCAACAGGATCCACAGGATAAACCGGGTGCTTCGGCGTCCGGCTTCCAGCCCTTCGCGGTTGACGCCGCGACGCTTGCGCGGGCTCTGGGATGCGGTGACTTTCGACGTCGGCTGTGCGGCTTGGCTGGTCACGTCGCCCTCAGTTGCGGCTCGGTTCCGTGAAATCGCGGTCCGGGAGCTCATCAGTTGTCCTTTCCTGGCCGCCAGATGGTGGCCACCGCGAAGAATGCGACGGCGAGCATCGCCAGCAGGTAGATAGTGCCCATGGCGCTGGCCAGGCCGGGATCGCCGAAGCGGATCATGGTGCGGTAGATCAGCAGGCTCATGGTTTCGGATGCGGACTGTGGGCCGCCGTTGGTTTGGATCAGGATGGTGTCGAAGGCGCGTGCGGCATCGATCCCGCGGACTACCAACGCCACTGCGATCACCGGGCGGAGGAGCGGGAGGATGATCTGGAACAGGAGGGCAGGTGCCCTGGCGCCATCCAAACGCGCAGCTTCAATCAAGTCACCGGGGATGTTCTGGAGGCCGGCGAACAGAACGAGGCACATGAAGGAGGTGGTGAGCCAGATGTCCGGGATAGCCACCGAGAACAGCACAATGTTCGGATCTGACAACCACCCGATCTGGTTCGGGTTGGAGAGGATACCCGCCTGGTGCAAGAGGGTTCCGATGAGGCCGAAGTTGTCGATCATCAGGAACTTCCACAGCAGGCCGGCAACAATCGGGGCGATCATCAGCGGATACAGGAAGACGGTCCGCCAAACCTGCGAGCTGCGCCCGAGCGTGGTGAACAGGAGCGCCATTCCCAGGCCGAGGGCGAACTCAAGGGTGACTACCACCAAGGTGTAGGCGAGGGTTCGCCACCCTGCCCCCATGAAGGCTTCGGAGGCGAATGCGGTGACGTAGTTCTGGAACCCCACGAAGTCACGCGGGCCACCGGCGATGGGCGAGATCTTGAAGAAGCTGTCAGCGATGAGGCGGAACAGGGGGTAGGCCACGAAGACGGCCAGGAACAACGCCGCCGGGGTCATCAGGTATAGGGCGAAGCGGCGATCGGAGATGCGCACGATTTTCTCTTCTGCTGGTTGGGGCCGCGGCCGACACGGGGTTTATGGTTCCGGGTGCCGGCCGCGGAGTCTTTACTTGAGGAGGTCCTGGATCTGCTTCTTGGCTTCGGCCAGGAGGGTTGCGGAGTCGCCGCCGGCCACTGCCTTCTGCAGGAGCGGGACCAGCACGGTGTCAACGATCTGCTGCCACTTGGCCGTTGCCGGGCGGGTAGCTGTAGCTTTGCCGTTGAGGGTTTCGATCAGTGGTTGGAAGCTCTCGTATCCGGGCTGGTCCTGGTACTTCTCGAACGCGGAGATGCGGGAGGCCAGGCCAAGGCTGGATTCAATGCCCAGGCCGTTATGGTCGTAGGCGCACTTGATGAACTTTTTTGCGGAGTCTGCGTTCTTGGTGGCCTTCGGGACAGACAGGTACCAAGGTCCCGGAACACCTGCGACGCCGGCGCTGCCGCCAATCATTGCTGCGGCTCCCACTTTGCCTGCCACCGGTGAATCCTTGGGGATCTGACGGTAAGCGTGCGCCCAGAAGCGGGTCATGGCGGTCTTGCCCTGGTTGAACAAGTTCTGCGCTGCGGCCCAGTCAACCTGTGCAGCGCCCGGAGGCGCCGACTTTGTCAGGCTTACGTAGAAGTCGAGTGCTTCTTCATGGGCTGCGTTATCGATTACTACGTTGTCGCCGTCGAGGACCATGGGGGAGCCGGCCTGCAGGACGTGGGCAAGCCATTCAGTTTCCACGGCGCCCTTCACATCCGTGCCGTACATTCCGTCCTTGGTGAAGAATTCCGAGATGTCCTGGTACTGCTTCCACGTTGTGGGTGCGGCGAGTTCGTAGCCGTACTTTGCCTGGAAATCGGCCTTGTTTTTGGCGTCTTCAAAGAGGTCTTTGCGGTAGAGGATGATCTCGGCATTGGTCCATGCCGGCAGGCCGATGAAGTGGCCGTCCACGTTTGCTTCCTTGACCAGTGCGGGGAAAATGTCCTTCTTGGCCTCATCGGTGAAGATTTCGTCGATGGGCTGAACCGCGTCCTTGAAGCTCGGGAGCCACACGGAGTCGAGGGCGGCGACGTCGAAGGAAACGTTGCCGGAAGAAAATTCACTGGAGAGCCGGTTGAACATGCCGTCGTAAGGCAGTTCCACAAAGTTGACGTCGATTCCGGTGTCCTTCTTGCACTGTTCGGCAACGCCGGTGAGTTCGGCGTGACCGCCGGCTTCCACAAGGACGTTGATGGTGCCTGCGGCGCTACCCGACGTTGGTGCCGGGCCCCCTGCGCCGCATCCGGTAGCCGCGAGTGCGACGGCGGTGCAGATGCCGCCAAGGGTGACGAGCCTGGAGATGGTGTTTCGAGTGGACATCGCTGTCGACTCACTTTCTCTCGAACGGGATGGCAAGACTGTTTGGGGTGAAGAATCGTTTTGCCAAAACGACTTGGCAACACTGTAGAGCTGTCTCTTTAGGGGTGTCAAGAGTCACTTTGCCCGGCCGGCGTTGCCAAAAAACCCGCCAGGATTTTGTCGTTGACACCCTTCTTCAACACCGCTTAGTCTTTCTTCCAGCCCGCGATAAACCGGTTTGGCAACTTTGGCAGTGTTCGGCTTCGTATCGCGCCCTTTCCCGCCACACGCTCCAGTCCTCGTGGGTGCATTTGGCGGCAAAGGGTGCGGTTTTTCGAGCACTGCATCCGGGTGCCAACGCCATCTTGGCTCTTTCCGAGGGAGGCTCAACGCACGACGGCGGCCGGTCACCTAGGTGACCAGCCGCCGTCGTGATTTCTGAAGTTAGTCCGCTTTGACCGCCAGGACCGGGCAGTCTGCCTCCAGCAGGATCCGCTGGGAGACGCTGCCCATGATGAGCTTGCCTACCGGGCTGCGGCGGCGAAGGCCGATGACAATCAGATCGGCATCGTTCTCGTCGGCTGCGTCCAGGACTTCGGCAGCCGCGTCATGGCCGCGGACCGGTTGCTTGATGATGTGCTGGATGCCCTGATCAGCGAGCCGGTCCTCGATGCTCTGGATGTCCGGCTCCTGGGCGTACCGGTTGTCCACCAGGGCGTCGCCCTTGGAGGAGTTGATGACCAGCAGGGTGGCATTGCTCTTCTTGGCCTCGGCGATGGCCTGCGTCAACGCCGCTTCGCCTTCTGGTGTGGGGACGTATCCCACCACGATGGTCATGGTTTCTCCTTGTTGGCTTGGTTGTTGGGGAAGGGGCTGGCAGTGCCAGGCGCCAGGCTATCCGTCACTTCCGCCGTCGCCGTCTGCCGTTCCGTCGGCGCGGTGGCTGCCGTGGCTGACGCCGCCGGCTTCCCTCGGGACTGTGGCGCCGGAGTTACCCGGGACCACTGTGGCTGCAACGGGACGGTTGCGGCGGACGAGCTTGAAGATCAGCGGCCAGGCCAGGATGAGCGCCACGATGATGTAAACCACAATCGCGATGGGCTCGCTGAACAGGCCGGCGGGATCGCCCGCGCTCAGCTGCAGAGTCTTGCGGAGCTGGCCCTCAATGCGCGGGCCCAGGATGACGCCGAGGATCAGCGGCAGGACCGGAAGTCCAAAGCGTCGCATCATGAATCCGAGGGCGCCGAGCACCAACAGGATCACAAGATCGAAAGCCTGCAGGTTGACCGAGTAGGCGCCCAAGGTAGCGAAGAACAGGATGCCCGCGTAGAGGTAGGGGCGGGGGAGTTGCAGCAACTTTGCCCAGACCGGTGCCAAGGGCAGGTTGATGAGCAGGAGCAGGAAGTTGCCGATGAAGAGGCTCGCAATGAGTGCCCACACCAGCGGTCCTTCGCTGGAGAACAGCTGCGGGCCTGGCTGAATGCCGTAGGACGTAAAGGCTGCAAGCATGACGGCGGCTGTTGCGTTGGTGGGGAGGCCGAGTGCGAGCAGTGGCGTCATGGTTCCGGCGGCGGCGGCATTGTTGGCCGCCTCTGGTCCGGCGACGCCTTCAATAGCGCCCTTGCCGAACTCTTCCGGGTGCTTGGTGAGCCGTTTCTCAGTGACGTAGGAGAGGAACGTGGGGATCTCGGCACCACCGGCGGGCAGGGCACCGAACGGGAAGCCAAAGGCGGTGCCCCGAAGCCATGGCTTCCAGGAACGTCCCCAGTCCTTCTTGCCCATCCAGGGCCGACCCACGGGGATGACGTGAAGCGGCGTGCGACGCAGGTGTGCCGCAACCCAGAGGGCTTCACCCACGGCGAAGATCGCGACGGCGACCACCACGATGTCCAAACCGTCCACCAGCAACGGCTGACCAAAGGTCAGGCGGCGTTGGCCAGTCACGGAGTCGATGCCTACCAGCCCGATGGCCAAACCAAGGGCCAGTGACGCAAAACCGCGGAGCCTGGACGAGCCAAGGACGGCGGTCACCGCCAGCAGTGCGAGGACCATGATGGCAAAGTAGCTGGGAGCACCCAGGCTGACGGCGAACTGCACCACGATGGGTGCGAAGACCGCCAGTAGCGCGGTGCCAATGGTTCCGGCGATGAACGAGCCGATGGCCGCGGTGGCAAGCGCCTGTGCGGCCCTGCCGGCTTTGGCCATCTTGTTGCCTTCGATGGCAGTCACCACCGACGACGATTCACCGGGTGTGTTGAGGAGGATGGAAGTGGTGGAGCCGCCGAACATGCCGCCGTAGTAGATGCCGGCGAACATGATGAAGGCGCTGGTGGGCTCCAGGGCGGCGGTGACCGGAAGCAGCAACGCCACAGTCATGGCCGGGCCCAGCCCGGGAAGGACACCGACGGCGGTGCCCAGGAGTACGCCGATCACGGCGAACAAGAGGTTCATGGGGGTTAGGGCGGTCGCAAAACCGTCCATCAGGGAGGACCAGACGTCCATTAGAGGATTCCTTCCAGGAGCCCGGCCGGCAATGCGATGCCCAAGCCGAGGTAGAAGCCGTAGAAGGTCAGCAAGGACAGTGCGACGGAAATAAGCCCGTCACGAATGTAGCGACGACTGCCGAGTGCCAGCACGCTGCCCCAGAAGAGGACCGTTCCGGAAATGACCCAGCCGGCCCAGTCGATGAGCAGGATGTTCAGGATGAACGCTCCGGCCAGCGGAAGGACGGTCTTCCAATCGGCGGGATGTGCCAGGTCAACGTCTTCGCCGCCCTCGGCCTCGCCTTTGCCGCCGCGGAGGACGTTGATGGCGAGCAACACAGCGCAGACGATGAGCAAACCGGACACAATGAACGGGACGGTCTTGGGACCTACCGGGTCCGACTGCGAGTACGGGGTGACCAGGCCGTTCGCGTCCAGGAAGACCAGGACGCCGACCACGCCGAGCAGGAGGGCTACCCCCAGCTCGGCGCGGCCTTTCAAGCCTGTGGCTAAGGAGCTCACGCCAACCCGAGCTTGGTCAGGACGTCCGCCACCCGCTTGTCCTGGTCTGTCAGGAACGTCTGGAATTCGTCGCCGGTAACGAAAGCGTCGGTCCAGCTGTGGGTCTTGAGCGTTTCCTTCCAGGCCGTGGAGGCGTGCATCTTCTCAAGGGCGCCAATCAGGGACTTCTTGTCGTCCTCGCTGATGCCCGGAGGGGCAACAATGCCGCGCCAGTTGGTGAAGACGAGGTCAATGTTGGATTCCTTCAGCGTGGGAGCGTCCACACCTTCAAGGCGGTTCTCGCCACTGGTGGCCAGGACCCGGATCTCACCGGACTTGATCTGCTGCAGGTACTCGCCGGCGCCGGAAGCGGCGAAACCCAGCTTGTTGCCAAGGATGGCGGGGAGGAGGTCGCCACCGCCGTCGTAAGAGACGAAGTTGACCTTGGTGGCATCGATGCCCACCGCGCCGGCCAGCTGCATGGGCAGGAGGTGGTCCGGGCCGCCGGGCGAAGAACCGCCACCAACTGCTATGGAACCGGGGTTGGCCTTCCACGCCGTCACCAGGTCATCGATGGTCTTGTACGGGGAGTCCTTGCTGACCATGATGGCGCCGGGTTCCTCGATGAGTTTTGCCAGCGGGGTGGTCTCCGTCAGCTTCGACTCGGACTTGTTGGTGTAGCTGGCTCCAACAACGCCCAGGCCCATGAGCATGGTGAGGTCGCCGTTGCCCTTTTCATTGACGATGCGGGCAAGGCCAACCGTTCCGCCGGCACCGGCAAGGTTGAACACCTCGGTGTTGGTGGAGATCTTCTCGTCGTCCAGTACCTTGGCTGCTGCCCGTGCGGTGGTGTCATAGCCACCTCCGGGAGTGTTTGGAACCATGATCTGGAGTCCGGTGATGGGTCCTGCTGCGCCGGTGCTGTCAGAACCGGTGGACTTACCTGTGGCACCGCAGCCGGTGGCCATCAGGGCGATGCCGGCGGCGACGGCGGCGACTCGCAATGCGCGGATCTGGCGCATGGTGTTCCTCTTCTCATCATCGAAAACTCGGTGTAGGGCGAACAGCGTTGTGCCCCGTTGATTTGATGCTAGGCGCGTAAGTGACAGGGATCACTCTTGTGTTCGCAGTGATCTTTAAGTTCATTGCGTTCACGGGTTTCTGCGGTCTGAACTGGTCTTTCGTGCCGCTGGGGTCTTCTGTGCCACTGGGGTATAGTTCCGATACGCCACGGGGGAAGCTGTAGTCAGCCCCTCCCCTCCCAGGCACCATCAAAGGAACCCGGCAGTGACTCGACTCACTCGACTGTCTCGAAGAAGAGGCATGTCCCTGGCAGGGCAGTACCTTGTGCTGCAGTTGCTGATCGTCCTGGCAGTTCTTGTTGCCGTTGTTGCCATTTCACTGGCCCAATCCGCCGCCACCTTCGAGCGGAATGAAGGGCGCCGTGCACTGCTGGCTGCTGAAGCCTTGGGCAGCAACCCCACTGTCCGTGCGCTGCTGCCGGAGGCCGAACCGCGCGTGGGTTCAGCCCTCCCGGCCGTGGCCGAATCCGTGCGAACCGTTTCGGGATCATCACATGTGGCACTCGCCAAACTTGACGGCACCGTAGTGGCATCATCGGATCCCAGCCTGTTGGGGCAACCCCTGCCGCTGGGTGAGAGCCAGGTGATGGAGGGGCGCGCCTGGACAGGTGTCCTGCCAGGCAGCAGCGGAGCAGTGCTGTCCGCCCACGTCCCCGTCCTGGACGATTCCGGAAACGTCATAGGCGTTGCGTCCATCAGCAGGAACTATCCATCCACCATTGAGCGACTAGGCGACGCCGTTCCCAACCTGCTCACCTATCTCGGTGTCGCCAGCGTCCTGGGCGTCGCCGGATCCCTCCTGTTGTCCCGCCGCGTCAAACGGCAAACCCTCGGTATGGAACCTCGGGAAATCACCGGTCTCGTGGAGAACCGTGAAGCGATGCTGCAGGGCCTGAAGGAAGGCGTGGTCGCTCTGGATCCCCACGAGCGGATCACGGTGGCCAATGAAAGCGCCAGGCAGCTGCTTGGCCTGCCGCCGGACTGTGTGGGTAAGAAGTTGCGATCCCTCCACGTAGACCCTGCGCTGAAAATAGTCCTCACCCGCGAACAGTCAGACGCGGATCAATTGGTCCTCGTGGGGGAGAGGCTGGTGGTCATGAACCGCGTTGCCCTGCGTTCCCACGGACGCGACATCGGTTCCGTCACCACGTTGAGGGACCGGACGGAGCTGTCCTCCCTGGAGAGTGAACTCGGCGCCACCAAGACCGTGACCGACACTTTGCGGGCCCAAGCCCACGAGTTCGCCAATCAACTCCACGTCATCTCCGGCCTGATCCAGATAGGCGAATACGATTCCGTGGTGCAGTTCGTCAATGGAGCCACCGTGGACCGGACGCGGCTCAACGACGACGTCACCAGCCGCATCGAGGACCCTGCGCTCGCAGCCCTGCTGATCGCCAAGGCCAGCCTGGCAACGGAGCGCGGCGTGGAGCTGAAGCTGGATCCGAAGTCCGCCCTGCCGCGCGTCAATGAGGAACTGTCGCGCGACCTCACCACCGTGGTGGGAAACCTGGTGGATAACGCGTTCGACGCCGTCACCGGACTTCCCGGGGCCTCGGTCCACGTGTTGGTGGTTAACTCGGGTGACCACGTCACAGTCACCGTCCGGGACAATGGTCCCGGCGTTCCTACCGGCTCCGCGGAGGACATTTTCCGCCAAGGCTTCTCCACGAAAGAGCCTGGACCGGGCGATGCGCGGGGCTTTGGATTGGCGTTGTCACGGGTGATCTGCCGGCGCTCCGGAGGTGACCTGACGGTGTCCAATGATGACGGGGCAGTGTTCACTGCACGCTTCAACAAAAAAACCTCCACCTCGGACAAACCCGACTCCGACTCCAGCAAGCTCGACTCCACGAAGGGGACAACGCAGCAGTGATCAAGGTACTGATCGTCGACGACGACTTCATGGTGGCCAAGGTCCACGCCGGTTTCATCCAACGGACGCCGGGCTTCGGGGTGGTGGGCGTGGCGCATACGGGTGCTCAGGCGTTGGTGGAAACGCAAAGGCTCCAGCCCGACCTCGTGTTGCTGGACATCCATCTCCCGGACATCAACGGGCTGGAACTCATGCATCAGCTGCGCGATGTTGCACCGGACCTTGATGTACTGGTCATCAGCGCTGCCCGCGAGGTGGAAACCGTCCGAAAGGCCTTGCGCGGCGGGATCGTCCACTACCTCATCAAACCCTTCTCCCAAGCCGATCTGCAGGAGAGGCTGGAGCATTACCTCAGTGCTTACCAAGGCTTGGACGCCTCCAAGGTGGAGGCCGAGCAGTCCGACGTGAACCGCGTCTTCGGCTTGGGCGTTTCCGAGCGGACCCTGCCTAAAGGCTGCAGCGTGGAGACGCTCGAACTTGTTGAATCAGCACTGAAAACAGCGCCGGGTGACCTCTCTGCCGCCGAGCTCGCCGAGCAGTTGGGTACCTCCCGCGTGAGCGCCAGGCGTTACCTTGAGTACCTCCACGACGAGGGGGCGCTGGAGGTCAGACTCAAGTACGGCGTCGGACGCCCTGAACGGCGATACGTGCTGAAGGGGCGGTGATTCGCTGGGCGCCTCATGCGGGCGCTGCCTCGCGGCCGTCCAGCGGGACTTCCTAAGGTAGCTATTTTGTTGCATTAGCTCAAATAATGTCACAAGATAGCTACATGAACAGTAGTGATGGAATGCGCCGTCTGGGTGAGAACCTGCGGAGTCGGCGCATCATTCTGGGCTTGTCTCAGGAGCTTGTCGCTGAACGTGCTGATGTATCGCGTCCTACGCTCATGCGCCTGGAAACAGGTGAGGGGGGAAAGATCGAGCACCTGATGAAGATTGCCTCAGTGTTGGGCATTGCTGAAGACCTCATTAGTGCTGTCGATCCCCTGAATACTGATCTTGGCAGGGCGCGGGCACACCTGCTCGGCAGGCAGCGCGCCCCTAGGAGGAAATAGTGGCCGCCCGAACGATCAGGCGCGTGGAGGTGCTCGTTAACGAGACCCTGGCCGGCGTGATGGACATTGAAACGGATGGGCTTTCCTCTCGGGAGCACCTCTCCTTCACCTACGCTGACAGCTGGATGTCCTCTGCAGAAACATTCGAAGTCTCCCCGGAGCTACCCTTGCGACGCGGCCCCCAGAGCCCAACACAGGGCCGCGACCTGTTCGGGGCGTTCCAGGATGCCTCCCCGGATGACTGGGGCAAGAAGCTTTTGTTCGAGGAACTGCGCCAACAGGCTATCGCCAAGGGGACCGGCCGCATTCCGCTGGCGCCTGTCACCGTCGTTCGACGTGAACCCGGTGCCGACAGGTACATCAGAAACGCCGCTCACCCCAAACGGCGGACTCTTCGACAGGGACGTTCGGGACCTGCTGGAGTACGCAGATGCTTTTCGACTGACAAGGAACGCAGCCATTGGACGGCTGCAGCAGGTCGCCAACGCGGTATCCCACTGGCGGGAGGAGGCCCTCAACCTCGGAGCTGAACCTGACTCTCTTGACTACATGATCAAGGCTTTCGAAGGTGAGAATGCCAAGCGAATGGCATCCCTGGCTCCCGCCCCTGCCGTGATAGACATGGGCCGACCGTCTACGCCGGTACCCCCGAAATCGCACGGTGATGTATGGGTGCCCGAGCATATGCGTGCAGGGAAACTTGTTCGGGGGCACTTTCGCCGAAGGAACTGAGCGACTCATCTCATGCAGTCGGTTTCCACCCCAAAGCCGGGCCCAGTTTTGCCGCGATGTCGGTGAGGAGCTGCACGTAGTCATCGTGGTCGAAGCTGAAGGGCAATGCGAACGCCACCTCGTCCACTTCCTGGAAGCCCGCATGGGCGTAAAGTTGCTCGGCGATTTCGTCGCTGGTGCCGATCAGATCCTTCGCGAACATCATGCCCTTGGGCCCCTGCGGAGCCTCTGTGCGGGGAAACCGTTCATCGACGTACCGCTGGTACTTCTCCTTCTGGGCGCTGGAAGCGGAGTCAGTGGGGATCACCACTAAGCCCTGCGACGCCCTGGCGGTATTTCCGGACGCGTGGGCGGCGTCGCGGTAGGCCCGAATCTGCGCTTGCTGTACCTTGGCGAAGTCCGGTTCCTGATCCTTGTCGGGAAAAATAACACTGCTGGACAGTAGGTTGAAGCCGTTTGTCCCTGCCCAAACGGCCGACTTCATGCTTCCCGCCCCGTACCAAAGACGGCTGCGCAGTCCGGGGGAGTGCGGCTCCACCCGGTTGGAGAATTCCTCCACAACGCCCTGCTTGCCGGAGAAGTCCCTCACTTTTTCGCCTGCGACCAGGCGGGCAAGCCGATCTACGCGGGCGTATGAGAAGTCCTCTGTGTCTGAAGATTCCGGATAGAGCTCATGTTTCACGGTGTCGTAGTGCATCGGTTCGCCCACGCTCAGGCCCGGATTGATCCGTCCCCCAGCAAGCAGATCCACCGTGGCCAGGTCCTCCGCCAGTCGCAGAGGATTCTCCCAACCCAGTGGGGTCACTGCGGTGCCGAGCTCAATCCTGGACGTTCGCTGGCTGGCGGCGGCCATCACCGCGACAGGGGAGGAGATGCCGAACTGCAGGTGACGGTGGCGCAACCAGGCGCTGTCGAATCCCAACTGCTCGCCGAGCTCGATGATCTCCAACGTCGACCGGTGGCCGGCAGCTGGATCAGCGGGGTCGAACAGCCCGATGGTCAGGAATCCGAGCTTGCGGAGGGGACTTTCAGGGCTGGGCATGGCATTCCTTCGCGTTTGGCGGGGCGGCTACTGCCCAGACTAAGTGCCGGTACGGACGACGACGGCGGGAGGTTACCTTTTGTGATGGGCGCGAGGTAGCTGGGAGCTGGGAATTAATGCCTTGGCCACTGCTTGGAACCTGCGGGTGAAAGTAGGTGAAACTGGTAAAAGAGGTGAAACTGACGTAGGCCTACCACCTGAGACCCTCCCCCTGTCCAGTCCCTAAACCCCCACCGGTTTCAGATAGTTGCGGATTCCGTCCACCACCATCTGGTGGTCCTCGTCAGACGACAAGCCGGACACCGTGATCGCGCCGATCACGCCGGCGCCGCGGACCCGGATGGGGAACGAACCGCCGTCGAGCGTGTAGTCCTCCGGAGCCAGCCACCCGCCGCCAAGGGGGTTGCGTTCGGCAAACTTTTCGCCCAACAACGCCGTGCTGTGCTCGAACCGCAGCACGGCTGCCGACTTGCGGCGGATCCACTCTTCCTGGTCGGCGGTGGAACCGGGGAGGACGCAGCGGAAGAGGACAATGTTGTGCCGCCGGATATCTATCGCCACGCCGAACTCCGATGCAATGGCGTGGTTGGCGATCAGCGAGCCGAGCCGCCAGGCATCGTGGTTGTCGAAACTTGAAAAGACCAGTTCTTCTTCCTGCTGACGGAGTTCGGCAAGGCGCGGTGAATCACTCATTCTTGGGTTCCTTCCAGGACAGCGTCAGATTCGTAGCGAAGGCCGATTTGCTTCCGAATCTCATCCATAGCCGCCATGATGGCCACCGTCTCGGCCGGCGGCAGGATGATCCCCGCAGTTTCGCCGGCGCGGATCAGGCGTTCGAGTTCAGCGGCCTGGTACTGCATGCCCCGGCTGTTCACGGGCTGGTCGTAGCGCTCCACAACAGTGCCATCCACGGCATGAACCGTGAACGGAACCGGGTTGTACCAGGTGTGTTCGATGTCGATCCACCCTTCGGTCCCGATGACCATGGCACGGTTGGCGCTGGCGGCGTCGAGTTCGCAATCCACAATCGCCTGGGCACCGTGGGCGTATTCGAAGATAGCCGCCGTTTGGCGGTCTACCCCGGTAGCCGACATGGAGGCACTGGCCTTGATCGACGCAGGCGTACCCAGGATGTCGAAAGCAAAGGAGATCGGGTAAATGCCCAAGTCCAGCAGCGCTCCGCCACCGAGTGCGGGATCGTTGAGCCGGTGGGCAGGATCCTTGGGAAGGCTCTGGTTATGTGTGGCCACCACCTTCCGGACATCGCCAATAGCGCCGGCGGCAATAACGTCCCGGAGACGGATCATGTGCGGCAGGAACCGCGTCCACATGGCCTCCAAGGCCACAAGCCCCTTGGACTCTGCCAGGTCAACGATGTCCTGTGCCTCGCGGGCGTTCATGGTGAACGCTTTCTCCACCAGCACGTGCTTGCCCGCGTTCAACGCCAGCAGCGCGTTGGCGTGATGGAAGGGGTGGGGCGTGGCGATGTAGACCACATCAACCAAAGGGTCGGCCACCAAATCCTCATAGCTGCCATGCGCCGTGGCAACGCCGTACTGTTCTGCGAACGCCTTGCTCGATTCCAAGGAGCGCGAGCCGACGGCCTGCACTGCGAAGCCGTTCTCCTTTAGGTCCTGCGTTTGGAGCCCGGCGATAAATCCTGTGCCGAGGATTCCCCAGCGGATCGTTCCGTCGGAGGTGCCATTGCTTAGCGTCACGTGCTTAGTCCTTTGTTGGATCTTGAAACCAGTCACCGCGCGGGTACGCCACAAACGCCAAGAGCCCGGAGTCCGGCGACCAGTTGTTGACGTTGAGGGTACCTTGGCCGCCGAAAAGTGGCCATGCATGCAGGGAAGTGGTCCAGTCCTCGGTCGAAACACGCGTGCGGTAGCGCCGCCGTCGGACGCTATGGTCATTGTTCAGGTCGGGCGGATCACGCCGGTCCTTTCCTAGTCCTTGCTGCTGAACGCGGCGTCGAAGGAGGTTTGCGACGCCGGGAAGTCGAATTTCTTCAAGGCGGCGAGGGCTTCGGGGGCGCCGTGGAGGCGGTCCATGCCGGCGTCTTCCCATTCCACGGAGATGGGTCCGTTGTAGCCGATGGCGGTGAGGGCTCGGAAGGAAGATTCCCAGGGCACGTCGCCGCGTCCGGCGGAGACGAAATCCCAGCCGCGGCGCGGGTCGCCCCAGGGCAGGTGGGAGCCCATGACGGTGTTCCGGCCGGTGGGGCGGAGCTTGGTGTCCTTGCAGTCCACGTGGTAGATCCGGTCTTTGAAGTCCCAGATGAAGGACACGGGGTCGATGCCCTGCCACATGAAGTGCGACGGGTCCCAGTTCAGGCCGAACGCTGGCCGGTGGCCGATCGCTTCGAGGGTCCGGACGGTGGTCCAGTAGTCGTAGGCGATCTCGGAGGGGTGGACTTCGTGGGCGAAGCGGACACCGTTTTCGTCGAAGACGTCCAGGATGGGGTTCCAGCGGTCGGCGAAGTCCTGGTAGCCGGCCTCGATGACCTTCTCCGGGACGGGCGGGAACATCGCGACGTACTGCCAGATGGAGGAGCCGGTGAACCCCACCACGGTGTCCACACCCAACGCCTTGGCCAGCCTGGCGGTGTGCTTCATTTCCTCGGCGGCGCGTTGGCGGACGCCTTCGGGGTCGCCGTCGCCCCAGACTCTGGACCCAACGATCGCCTCATGGCGGAAGTCGATGGGGTCATCACAGACGGCCTGGCCTTTGAGGTGGTTGGAGATGGCCCAGACCTTCAGGTTGTACTTCTCCAGCACGGCGAGTTTGGAGTCGACGTAGCCGGGTTCGTCCCAGCGCCAGGCGTCCAGGTGGTCTCCGGAGACGGCGATTTCCAGGCCGTCATAGCCCCAGCCCGAGGCGAGCTTGGCGACTTCCTCGAAGGGGAGGTCGGCCCATTGGCCGGTGAACAAAGTGTACGGGCGGGGCATGTCAGGCTCCTTCAGTAACGGATGCGTTGAGCTGGATGAGTGAACCCTTGGCTGCCGCGGATTCTTCCACGGCCGCCAGGATGTGCTGGACGTTCAGGCCCTCTTCGAACGACGGCGACGGTGCCTCACCGGCCGCGATTGCGGTCAGGAAGTCCCGGATCTGGTGGGTGAAAGTGTGCTCCCAGCCAATGATGTGACCCTGCGGCCACCACGCTCCGAGGTACGGGTGCTCGGGTTCGTTGACCAGGATCCTCCGGAATCCCTGTTCACGAACTGGCACTGTGGTGTCCATGAATTTGAGTTCGTTGAGGTTCTCCAGGTCGAACGTCAGCGAACCGAGCGAACCGTAGATCTCGAGCCTGAGGGAATTCTTCTGGCCCGTAGCCACGCGGGAGGCTTCCACCGAGGCGATTGCTCCGGATACGAGCGACAGGTTAACCCAGGCGGCGTCGTCGACCGTGACATCCTCCAGTCCTTCTGCGCCGGGGCGCTGATCGACGAAGGTCTGAAGTCGGCCGGAGACCTCGGTGACGGCATCGTCCAGGAGGTACAGGATCTGGTCGATGGCGTGCGAGGCGATGTCGCCCAGTGCGCCCGAGCCGGCCGTCTCCTTGCGGAGGCGCCAGGTCATGGGGGACTCGGCGTCGGTCAACCAGTCCTGCAAGTACGCGGCGCGGATGTGCCGGACGGTGCCGAGGCGGCCTTCAGCGATGAGTTCGCGTGCCAGTGCCAATGCGGGGACCCTGCGGTAGTTGAAGCCGATCATCGACTGCACGCCACGGGTCCGGGCTGAAGCGGCAGCGGCGACCATGGACTCAGCCTCGCCGAGAGTGTTGGCGAGCGGCTTCTCCACCAGGACGTGCTTGCCCGCTTCCAGGGCGGCAGTCGCGATTTCGGCGTGCATCCAGCCCGGTGCGCAGATGTCCACGATGTGAATGTCGTCCCGTTCAATGACGGAACGCCAGTCAGTGGCGGACTCGGCCCAGCCGTACTTGGCAGCAGCTTCGGCCACCTGGGTGGCGTCCCGGCCCACGAGCACTTTCTGCTCGAAGGCCGGAACGTCGAAAAAGCTGGCTACGTTCCGCCACGCGTTTGAGTGTGCCTTGCCCATGAAGGCGTAGCCGATGACCGCAACGCCCAGCGGGGAGGGGGTAGGGATAGTCATGATATTCGTCGCCCGTTCTTAAAGGGTTGCTGTTTCGGGTGCCCAGTCTTCGGGGAGGGCAGCGGAGACGGGGGCGTTGCTGGTGACGTCCACGAAGGTGCCGGACTCGACGGATTCGGTGATGGAGACCATGGTGTCCAGGACGTGGTAGGCGAGTTCACCGGTGGCCCGGTGCGGGGCGCCGGTTCGGATGGCGCGGGCCATGTCCAAGGCTCCCATACCACGGCCGTTCGCCGGACCCGTGGCGGAGATGATTTCGGGTTCGTCGGCACCGGGCCGCCAAAGCTTCAGATCGCCGTCGAAGTAGTTCGGGTCCGGGAGGGACAGGGTGGCTTCGGAGCCGGTGATTTCCACGAATCCCATGCGTTGGCGGGGGGATTCGAAGGAGAAGACGCTGTGGGAGGACTGGCCGCCTTCGAACTGTGCCATCGCGGAGACGTGGGTGGGAACCTCGACGGCGAATTCCTCGCCCGCTTTGGGTCCGGAGCCGATGATGCGGGTGGCTTTGGCGGAGGAGCCGACGGCGGCCACCTTGCGGACCGAGCCGAATGTTTGGATCAGGGCGGTGAGGTAGTAAGGGCCCATGTCGAACAGCGGACCGGCTCCGTGCTGGAACAGGAAGGCGGGGTTCGGGTGCCAGGATTCGGGGCCGGGGGTTTGGAAGGTGGTCATTCCGGTCAGCGGGGTGCCGATGTCGCCCCGTTCGATGATCCGGCGGGCGGTCTGCAGGCCCGCTCCGAGGAAAGTGTCCGGGGCCGTGCCAAGGCGGATACCGGCGGCATCGGCTGCCTTGAGCAGGCCGAGCCCGGATTCGCGGTCCAGGGAGAAAGGCTTCTCGGTCCAGACATGCTTCCCGGCGTTGACTGCCGCGGTGGCGACTTCGACGTGCGCTGCCGGGATGGTGAGGTTGATGATGAGTTCGACGTCGGGATGGTTCAGTGCCAGCTCGGGCGTGCCGAATTCGGCGATCCCGTATTCCTTGGCCCGTGCTTCCGCGGTTTCGACGAAGAGGTCCGCGATGACCAGGACTTTCAGGTCGGGAAAGACCGTGAGGTTGTCCAGGTATTGCTTGCTGATATTGCCGGCACCGATGACGGCGACGCCCACGGGGCCTTTGCGGGTGGAAGGGGTGAAGCTCATGCCTGCACTCCTTCTGCGCTTGCTGCGTTGGCGCTGGCTGCGGCGGTCAGGTAGGCCAGGCTCTGGGTGATGCCTTCGAAGATGTCACCGGAGTAGTCGTCGAATTCAACCACGCCAACTTCCAGGGACTTGGCTGCGGCGATGACTTCCAGGACCGGGATGGTGCCTTGGCCGGCGGGCTGCTGGGCCTTGGTGTCAGTGTTGCCTGGTCCGTCCTTGATGTGGATGAGTTTCACACGGTCACCGAGGCGGGCCAGAAGTTCCACGGGGTCCTGGCCGCCGACGGCAACCCAGTACGTGTCGACTTCCAGGACCAGTTCCGGGTCCAGCAAACCCTCGAGGTATTCCAGGGCGGTCTTGCCTTCGATGGTGGACTCCAGCTCCCAGGCATGGTTGTGGTACCCCACACGGATGCCGTATTCGGCGCCCTTCTTAGCGGCTGCGTTGAGCTCGGCGGCCGTGGCCTGGATGTCCTCGGCGGTCTGCCAGTGCTCCGTGGGAAGGAAGGGGTCGATCACCGTGGTGATGCCCAATTCCTTGGCTGCGGCGAAGATCTCATCCTGGTCCTGGGACAACAACGGGGCATGCCCGGACGGAGCGGTCAGGCCGTTCTCCTTCAACGCCGCACCCAGTTCCTTGGCCGTGGCCACGAAGTTGTACGGCTCCACCTGCGTAAAGCCGATCTCGGCGACCTTCCTTATGGTGCCCGGCAGGTCCTCCTGGAGAGCGTCCCGCAAGGTATACAGCTGGATCGAATAAGACATTGGATTCCTTTTCCGGGAGGGGCGTTCTGGACTCTTTTCAGCCTAGAGGGACTTTTGCCGAGCGTCTAGCAAAAGTCATGGTTTTTCAGATTAACTTTCGCTGGATGACATGCATAAGCAATCATGCTTCACTAAATGGATGACAACAGCTGCCGGAACTGACGCCGGATACACCTCCGCGCCAGAGGTCGGCAATCTTTCACGCGCCGGGAACCTCTTCCAACTCCTCCGCGACGGCAAAGCCCGCACTCGTGCTGAGCTCGCCGAAACCACCGGGTTGGCCCGGTCAACGGTGGCCTCACGCATTGACGCGCTCATCAACTCGGGCCTCGTCGGGCCCGCCGGTGAAGCGACCTCCACCGGCGGCAGGCCGCCGTCGCGTTTTGCTTTCAATCCGGCAGCGCGGGTGGTCCTTGCCGTCGACGTCGGAGCTACCCACGTGATTGTTGCCGTCACCGACCTCGGCGGCAACGTCTTGGCGGAGCGACGATTGGGGCAGGAAGTCGCCGATGGCCCGGACGTCGTCCTGGGCCGCGTAGTGACTGCAGGCAGGGAGCTTTTGGCCGAATCCGGACGGGAGCCGGGCGACCTGGCCGGCATGGGTATCGGGCTACCCGGCCCCGTTGAACACGATTCGGGTCGCCCGGTGAAGCCGCCCATTATGCCTGGCTGGGACGGATTCGACGTCGTCACGTACGTTCAGCGCTACCTGCCGGTTCCCGTTCTGGTTGATAACGACGTCAACATCATGGCCCTCGGCGAACGCACGGCGTATTGGCCGGACCACGAGAACTTCCTGTTCGTCAAAGTAGCCACGGGCATCGGCGCCGGCATCATCAGCAGCGGCCAATTGCAGCGCGGCGCCAATGGCACCGCCGGCGATCTCGGCCACGTCCGTGTACCGCGCGGCGACGACGTCCTCTGCCGTTGCGGCAATCACGGGTGCCTCGAGGCGCTTGCTTCAGGTCCCGCCGTCGCGCGCCAGCTACAGTCACAGGGGCTGGAAGCTACCAATGGCGCGGACGTCCTGCGGCTTGTTGGTGAAGGCAACCTGCAGGCAATTCAGGCACTTCGGCAGGCCGGGCGTGACGTCGGCGATGTGCTGGCCACCGTGGTCAACCTGCTCAACCCGTCCATAATTATCATCGGCGGCAGCGTGGGGGAGGCCGGCGAGCATCTGGTGGCCGGAATCCGCGAAGTGGTCTACCGGCGCTCCCTGCCCCTGGCCACCACGCACCTGCGCATCGGCATTTCCATGGCCGGGCAGCGCGCCGCGATACTGGGCGCCAGCCACATGGTCACCCAGCACGTCCTGTCTCCATCAGTGATTGAGGCCACCCTCCAAGCTGCGGGATGAGCGTTTCCGGATGCCCGTTGCCGGGTAGCGCCGTGATAGCAATGAAAGTGATGTCTAATTTCCTTGCTTCTTCGTGCGTCCAATGAGCCAATTCCTCGCCAAAGTTCCCCGTGGCTGGCTGATCCTCGCGTGCATCGGGCTGATCGCCCTCAACATGCGGGGCCCTTTCGTGGCCGTGGCGCCCGTGGTGGATTCCCTTCAGCAGGACCTCGGTTTTTCACCGGTTGAGCTTGGACTGCTGACCGGCATCCCCGTGCTCTGTTTCTCCCTCGCTTCGCCCTTGGCCTCATTGGCGGGCCGCCGTCTTGGGGCAGAAGTCGCCGTGATGCTCACGCTTCTTGGTGTGCTGGCCGGCGTAGTGGTCCGTTCCAGCGGCGGTGGCGTTTCGGTGATGGCGGGCACCGTCATCATTGGTGTGGCCATCACTATCGGCAACATCGCAGTGCCGCTCATCATCCGGCGCGACTTCGCGCCCCGGCGCCAGGCAACGGCCATGGGCGTCTACACGGCTGCGCTGAACGTCGGCTCCTTCCTCACTTCCGTGGCTACGGCGCCCCTTGCAGAGCTGGTGGGGTGGAGGCTTGCCTTGGCTGCGAGTGCGTTGTTGGCCTTGGCGGCCATCGTGTTCTGGGTGCCCACTGTTGGTGCTCGGAAGGCTTTTGTTCCGTTGGCGGTTCCTGCTCCTCCTGCTTCCTTGTCCGGTCGTGTTGCGGGTGTTCGGTGGCTGACGGTCGGCCTCACACTTGGCTTCGCGGGCCAGGCGTTCTCCTACTACGGAGTTACCGCCTGGCTGCCGAGCTTCCTGTCCGACGAACTCGCCATGGGCACCGCCGACGCCGGTGCAGGCTCGTCGCTCTTCCAGATCTTCGCCATTGTGGGCGGCCTGGGCGTACCGCTTCTGGCCCGTTTCGCCAGTACGACGGCGGTAGCGGTCACCTTGAGCGCGCTGTGGCTTACCGTTCCCGTGGGTCTGTTGCTGGCGCCTTCGTGGTGGTGGATGTGGTCCTCGCTGGGAGGTGTTGCACAGGGTGGAGGCATCACGGTGATCTTCATTGCCATCATCAAGTTCGCACAATCGCAGGCAGCTGCCGGAAAGATGTCCGCCGTGGTGCAAGGCGTTGGCTACTGCTTCGCTGCGTTGGCTCCCACCATCGTTGGCTACGTCCACAGTGTGACCGACGGCTGGACGGCGCCTTTGTTTGTGATCCTCGGCTCGGTGCTCACGTTCTGCGTGTGCACCACGTTGTCGGTGCGCTGGGTGGCCCGGCAGCGCTAGCTGGGCTTGAGCCGGCCCAACCCTGAGCGTGGTCAACCCTGCCCCCGATCCAACCCTGCCCCCGATCCAACCCTGCCCGATTCGGGGGTTCCGTGCTGAACGTGCCGTGCGCACGGCATGCTGCGCAGCTACGCAGCGAAGCGGAGTGACGCGCACAGGTAAGCCCCGTTGCTGGGCTGCCTCCCCGACGGTCGGGGTCACTTGTTGCGAAGAGTGCAGGCAGCCCAGCGTCGGGGCTTGATTGTGTCGCTACCCAGTAGATCTAGGCCGCGACGAGTTCCTCTTCCGTGGCCTCTTCACGGGCCTCGGTGAGGAAACGGGCGTACGCAGGGATGGTCAGGAAGGTGGGGAATTCCTCGGCCAGGGTGACTTCTTCGAAGATGGCGCGGGCGTCAGCGAAGCGGTCTCCATCGAAGCGTTCCAGTCGGGCGTATTCCTCGTCCAGCATGTCTTCCACCCATTCGCGGGTGATGATGTCGCCGTGGTCGGTGATGGCGTGGGAGTGGATCCACTGCCAGAGCTGGGACCGGGAGATCTCGGCTGTGGCGGCGTCTTCCATGAGGTTGTGAATGGCCACAGCTCCGTTGCCGCGCAGCCAGGACTCGATGTAGCGGATGCCCACCTCGATGTTCAGGCGAACGCCGCCCTCGGTGATGGTGCCCTCGGTGCTGGCAATATCGATCAGTGCCCGGTCATCGGGGGTTACGTCCTCGCGGGAGCGGTCCAACTGGTTGGGGCGGTCTCCGAGAACTGAGTCAAAGACTTCCCGGCAAACAGGCACCAGGTCCGGGTGGGCCACCCAGGAGCCGTCGAAACCATCGTTGGCTTCGCGGGTCTTGTCCGCCCGGACCTTCTCGAACGAGGCCTGGTTTGCTGCTTCGTCCTTGCGGTTGGGAACAGCGGCAGCCATGCCACCGATCGCCATGGCACCGCGACGGTGGCAAGCCCGGACCAACTGCTCCGTGTAAGCACGCATGAACGGCTGGGTCATGGTCACCTGGCCACGGTCAGGGAGCACGAAACGCGGTCCACGGGTACGGAAGTTCTTGATCAGCGAGAAGATGTAGTCCCAACGCCCGGCGTTCAAACCCGAGGCGTGGTCGCGCAGTTCGTACAGGATCTCCTCCATCTCGAACGCGGCCGTGATGGTTTCAATCAGCACCGTGGCGCGGATGGTGCCCTGCGGGATGCCGAGCAGATCCTGGGCCAGGACGAAGATGTCGTTCCACAGGCGGGCTTCGAGGTGGTTCTCGATCTTCGGCAGGTAGAAGTATGGTCCCTTGCCCTGGGCGAGCAGGCGGCGCGCGTTGTGGAAGAAGAACAAACCAAAGTCCACGATGCCGCCGGCGATCGGCTTGCCGTCGATCAGCATGTGCTTCTCCGGCAGGTGCCAGCCACGGGGACGAACCACGATGGTGGGCAGGTCCTCGGCAGCTTTGAGCTTGTATTCCTTGCCCTCGGGGGAGGTGAAATCGATGCGCCGCTCCAAAGCATCGGTCAGGTTCAGCTGGCCTTGGATGACGTTGCGCCACGTCGGTGTGGAGGAGTCTTCCATATCAGCGAGCCAGACCTTCGCACCCGAGTTCAGGGCGTTGATGGTCATCTTCTTATCCACCGGGCCCGTGATCTCCACACGGCGATCCTCCAAACCAGGTGCCGGGGGAGCCACTCGCCACGACGGGTCGTTCCGGATGCCCTCAGTTTCCGGGCGGAACCGCGGGTCCTGGCCGGCGGCGATCTGCCCACGGCGTGCATGCCGTGCCTGCATCAGCTCCTGACGACGATCAGCAGTAGCCTTGTGCAACTTGCCGATGAACTCCAAGGCGTCCGGAGTCAAAACCTCGTTCTGCCGGCAGATGGGCTGTGCAGTGATGGTGATGCCATTAATAGTGAAGTTGTCAGTGAAGCTGTTCATGGGAGTGTCCTTTCAGGGACCCAACTGAGTCGCAGTAGATGCCGTTTTGGACGTCCATAACGGCATCTACTGCTATCTAGTTGGGAGAAATTTAGTGGAACTGGCCCTCTTCGGTCGATCCGACCAGTGCGAGGGTGGATGCGTTCGGGTTGAGCGCTGTGGCGATGTCGTCGAAGTAGCCGGTGCCGACTTCGCGCTGGTGCTTGGTGGCGGTGTAGCCGCGGGACTCGGAGGCGAATTCCTTTTCCTGAAGCTCGACGTACGCGCTCATGCCTTCACGGGCGTAGCCGTGGGCGAGGTCGAACATCGAGTAGTTCAGGGCGTGGAAGCCGGCCAGGGTGATGAACTGGAACGTGAAGCCCATGGCACCGAGTTCGCGCTGGAACTTGGCGATGGTGGTGTCGTCCAGGTGCTTGCGCCAGTTGAAGGACGGGGAGCAGTTGTAGGAGAGCATCTGGTCCGGGAACTCTGCCTTGACCGATTCGGCGAACTTGCGGGCCAGTTCCAGGTCCGGGGTGCCGGTCTCCATCCAGATGAGATCGGAGTACGGCGCGTAGGCCTTGGCGCGGGCGATGCAGGGTTCGATCCCGTTGCGGACCTTGTAGAAGCCCTCCGCAGTGCGCTCGCCGGTGATGAATTCCTGGTCGCGCTCGTCAACGTCGGAGGTGATCAGCGTTGCGGCTTCAGCGTCGGTGCGGGCGATGACCACGGTGGGGGTGCCGGCGACGTCGGCTGCCAGGCGGGCTGCGTTCAGGGTCCGGATGTGCTGCTGGGTGGGAATCAGGACCTTGCCGCCGAGGTGTCCGCACTTCTTTTCGGAAGCGAGCTGGTCTTCCCAGTGAACGCCCGACGCGCCGGCGGTGATCATGGACTTCATGAGTTCGTAGGCGTTGAGCGGGCCACCGAAGCCGGCTTCGGCGTCGGCGACGATCGGGACCAGCCAGTCCTCAACAGTCTTGACGCCCTCAGCATATTCGATCTGGTCAGCGCGGAGCAGGGCGTTGTTGATGCGACGGACAACCTGGGGTACCGAGTTTGCCGGGTACAAGGACTGGTCCGGGTAGGTCTGGCCGGAAAGGTTGGCGTCTGCGGCTACCTGCCAGCCGGAGAGGTAGATTGCGCGGAGGCCTGCCTTGACCTGCTGCACGGCCTGGTTGCCGGTCAGGGCGCCCAAAGCGTTGGTGTAGCCGCCGGTGGGTGCTTCCTCGGTGAGCTGCTTCCACAGCTTCTCCGAGCCGCGGCGGGCCAGGGTGTGCTCTTCGGAGACGCGACCGCGGAGGCGGACGACATCAGTAGCCGAGTAATCGCGGGTGACGCCTTCCCAACGCGGGTTGGCGGACCATTCAAGTTCCAGCGCTGCGGCCTGCTGCTCTGCGGTCTGCTCTGCTGGTTCAAATGAAGCGGTCATCTTTGATCTCCTAGGTGGTGCCCGGGCCGGCCTCCGCTGCGCCTTTGCTGCATCGGCCGGCTTGCCCGGGGTCTGTATTTCTTTTTCGTAAGACCTACTTTTCTGCACTTCCAAGAGGGTTACTAGAGGAAAACTATGGAAAGAAATGCACTTCTTCGCGTATTCTCAAGAAATGTCGCCTGTGAGCTGGAATCGCGAAGTCGCGTCGCCGTCGTTGTCCGCTGCGTCCCCTGAACTGGACGTCATCAGCCTTGGCCGCCGCGTGCGCCATCTGCGCAAGCAGGCCGGGCTGACCCTTGACGACTTGAGTGCCGCCGTCGGGACCGCACCGAGCCAGCTGAGCCTTATAGAAAACGGCAAACGCGAACCCAAGTTGGGGCTCCTTCAGCAGCTCGCTGCCTCACTGAACGTGACCATCGATCAGCTGCTCGGAGCCGAGCCGCCGAGCCGCCGGGCGGCCTTGGAAATTGAGCTGGAACGGTACCAGCGGGGACCCCTGTATGAATCCCTCAACCTGCCCAAAATCCGCATCAGCTCGCGGCTTCCGCTGGATGTGCTGGAGTCGCAGGTGGGGCTGCTTCAGGAGCTCGAACGCAAACTTAACGAGCAAGTGGCGACGCCGGAAGAAGCCCGCCGCGCGAACGGCGAGTTGCGTGCCATGATGCGCGAGCGCGGCAACTATTTCCCCGAGTACGAGGCCGAGGCGCAGAAGGTCCTCAAGGGGGTGGGTTACACCACCGGTCCGCTGAGTCAGCACGTCATCGCGGACATCGCAGAGAACCTCGGTTTCACCCTGCACCATGTGGGTGATCTTCCCCATTCCACGAGGTCCGTGACCGATTTGAAGAACCGCAGAATTTATCTGACGCAGAACCAACGCCAGGATCACGACCCCCGTTCAGTGCTCCTGCAGGCGCTTGGACACTATGTCCTTGGGCATGAAACTCCGCGGAACTATGGGGATTTCCTGGCGCAGCGAGTGGCCACCAACTACTTCGCGGCCGCTTTGCTGCTTCCGGAGCAGGCTACGGTGGAGTTCCTGCAAAAGGCCAAGGCCGCCAAGGAAATCGCCGTGGAAGACATCCGGGATGCCTTCGCGGTGTCCTACGAAACTGCCGCACACCGCTTCACCAACCTGGCCACCAAGCACCTGGGTATCACCACGCACTTCCAGAAAACACATCAGTCCGGCATCATCTACAAGGCATACGAGAACGACGGCGTGACCTTCCCGCAAGATCACACCGGAGCGATTGAAGGGCAGCCGTCGTGCAAAGCGTGGACGTCGCGTGCGGTGTTTGACGTGCCGGACAAGTTCAGCGCTTACAGCCAATACACGGACACGCCCTCGGGCACTTACTGGTGCACGGCCCGCACTGAACGGTCAGCTGCCGGTGAGTTCTCTTTGAGTATCGGTGTCCCGTACCAGCACGTGAAGTGGTTCCGAGGCCGGGAGACCACCGCCCGTGCAACGTCCAACTGCCCGGACCCGAACTGCTGCAAGCGTCCGCCGGCGTCATTGGCGAACGAGTGGGCCGGCAACGCCTGGCCGTCCGCCCGGGCGCATTCGCACCTGCTCGCCGCCATGCCTCCCGGCGCATTCCCCGGCGTGGACGAGACCGAGGTGTACTCGTTCCTGGCGGCGCACTCCGAACGGTGACGCTCGCTCACGTTCCTCGGGCTTGAGCGTGACGCTCGCTCACATCCCTCGGGCTTGAGCGTGACGCTCGCTCACGTTCTGGCAACATTTGGCGATCCCTCTCTCACTTCGGGTGAATTCCATCCTCAAACGGAGCACCATGTGAGAACAACGCCAAACAGGGGGATGCGCCATGAAGCGAACCGGCAGAGTCACAGCGCTGCTCGCGGCAGCAGCGCTGGTGAGCGGTTCCGCCACTATCACTGCCTGCGCGCCGCAACCAACCGACGTCGGGCTCCAAACCGCCGACGGCGTGACTCGAGTTTCAGTCCAGACGACGGACTACTCGGCGCAGCTTGCCGCGTTCAATGCGTCGGCGCGCAAGCTCGGCGCCACGCTACTCGCCGATGGCGGCGACTCGGATAACGGCAACGTAGTGTCGTCGCCCGCCAGCCTGCTGATTGCGTTGAGCATGCTTCGGGCCGGGGCATCCGGGGCCACTGCTGCGGAGATGGACTCAGCCCTGGGTTTTCCCGGAGAGGGGCGCGACGAAACGATGAACGCACTGCTCGCCTCCCTCGAAAAGTTCGACGGCGACCCCGGCTCAGTCGACGAAGAGAACCCGCCGCGTAAGCCGGTCATGCACGCCGCCAACGGGCTGTTCACTGACAAAGGCGTGCCCACCGGCGAGGCCTTTCTCGCCACCCTCGCCAAACATTTCGGCACAGGCGTCTACCCGGTGAACTTTCGGGACGAGGCCGTTACCAAACCAGCAATCGACCAGTGGGTCAGCAGGAACACCGGCGGCCGGATCAAGGAAGCACCTGCACAATACGATCCTGACAACACCTTCAGCCTGCTCAATGCCCTTTACTTCGCCGCCGCCTGGCAAACGCCCTTCGATGCGGACGACACGTCGGACGGCCCCTTCACCAAGGGCAACGGGGAAGTAATCAACGTGCCAATGATGCACTCTTCGCTCACCATGGCATACGCCGAAGGGCCCGGATGGCAGGCCGCGGATCTGCCTTACGCCGAGGGTTTTGTCATGCGGCTGGTACTGCCCGACGGCGATGCGCCGGGTTCGGGTGGTTCGTCAGGTGCGGCGGGACAGGCCGCCGCTTCTGCGGCAGTGCTGGCGGACGTGGCTAAAGGATTGGGTGCAGCCAAACAGGGCATGGTCCAGATCAGCCTCCCCAAGTGGGACCACAAGACCACGTTTGAGCTGCGGAAAGTCTTCAAAACGCTCGGACTCAACCAGATGCTGGCCACGGACAAAGATTTCGACGCGATCCAGCAGGGCATGAAACTGACGCAGGCGGCTCAGGCAGCCAACATCACCGTTGCCGAAAAGGGGACCATTGCCTCCGCGGTGACCCAGATGAATGCGGAGGCCTCCAGTGCCGTGGTTCCGGAGCGGGAGATCGTCCTCGACCACCCCTTCCACTACCAGATCGTTCACGTCGGGACCGGAATGCCCCTGTTCATGGGATGGGTGGCGGACCCGCGAAGCTAGCGGATCAAGCGGCCCACCAGCACTGCAGCGGCTTCGACAACCTCGTCGGCCTCGCGCTTTGTGTGACTGAAGGCCACTTCCTGCCCGGCGACGGTGATGATGTCCGTGATCACGGCAACGGTGAGCCTGCCAAGGGTGTCGTCGCTGGCGCCCAGGAGCACGGAATTTTGCCGCACCCACTCGCGCCCACGTTCCCGCCGGAGTACCTCGAAACCCGGGGGAGTGTCGCCCTCAATGAACACCCGCTCCAAGTGCCGGTGCTTCCAGGTGTAGTCGAAGTAGCTGCGGCTGCCCACGTTGAACAGCGCAAGGGGGTCGTTCTCACCGGCCTTGCGCGCCTTCGCCACGGACGCGGCGACCAAGCGCTCGTGTTCGTTTTGGTAGTCGTCCCACAGGGCGAGGAAGAGCTCAGTCTTCCCGCCAAAGTGGTGATAGAGGCTGCCCACGCTGGATCCTGCCCGCGCCACGATGTCCGAGATGCTCGCGTCGGTAAAGCCGTGCTCCACGAAAACGCTGGCAGCCGCGTCCAGGAGATTGCGCTGTGTTGCCGCAGTGCGGGTCCACTGCCAGGAGCCGGCAGTGGTGGCTGCATCGGATGTTTTGCGAACCACGCTCTCGGTCCTCTCGCAGGCAGAAGAAGACCGGAGTGTTGCCCGGCCATTTTTTGGAATCTTACTCTGGAGAGAATCCACATAGCCAACACCAAGCCTTGACTGGCCCACAGGGAACAGGAAATAATTCTGGAAGTCTGTTCTAGAAATGCATGTTGCGGCGTGTATCCGAATGCTGCGATTTTTGACGTCGAACGCCCCGAAACCCGGGTGCCGTTTTCACCGTCGGGCTGCAACTGGTTGAATCGCTATATAGCGCCAACTGGTCGCAGCCAAACAAGCCAGAGAGGAACGCGGCCTGATGTCCGTTTCAAGCAAGTCGTCCGGGATCACGTCGAACAGGTGGTTCAAACCCGTCGTCGTCACCGCAGGAGCTTTGGTGGTGGCACTGATCCTGGTGCTCGTTGCGCAATGGCTCCGGACCCTCCAGCCCGTGCAACAGTTCCTCACCGACTACCCGGGGCACTCGGCCATTCCTGAAGGCGCCCCCACAGGGTTCCCGGCCTGGCTTGGCTGGCAGCACTTCCTCAATATGTTCTTTATTGTCCTGATCATCCGGTCGGGCTGGCAGGTGCGCACCACCACCCGCCCGGCTGCCAACTGGACCCGGAACAACAAGGGTTTCATCAAGACCAAGAATCCCCCCACCAAGATCAGCCTGGACCTATGGTTCCACCTGACTCTGGATGCGCTCTGGGTCCTGAACGGCATCATTTTCATCGTGCTGCTTTTCGCTACCGGTCAGTGGCTGAGGATCGTTCCCACCAGCTGGGACGTCTTCCCGAATGCCATCTCGGCCGGGCTGCAGTACGCATCACTGAACTGGCCCGTTGAAAACGGCTGGAACAACTACAACAGCCTCCAGCTCCTCACCTACTTCATCACGGTCTTCATTGCCGCGCCGCTGGCCATCATCACGGGCATCCGGATGTCCGGTGCGTGGCCCAAGAAGGCTGCGATCAACAAGTTCTACCCGATCGAGCTGGCCCGAAAGATCCACTTCCCGGTGATGATCTACTTCGTGGCATTCGTGATCGTCCACGTGACACTGGTGTTGGCAACCGGTGCCCTGCGGAACCTCAACCACATGTACGCCTCCAACGACGACAACAGCAGCTGGTGGGGCTTCGGGATCTTCGCAGCATCCATTGTCTTCACGGCGGCCGCTTGGTTCCTGGCCCGGCCCCTGTTCCTGCGCCCGATCGCCTCGCTCATGGGCAAGGTCTCGCGCTAGCTGGCCCCGCCCTGCCACAGGGCATCGAACGGAGCACCCGAGGACACTCGGTTCGTGATGCCGGCGGTCACGAAAGCCTTCGCCGTTCGGGCAGCTTCCAGCGGCGCCGCACCCTTGGCCAGCTCGGCAGTCACTGCGGCAGCAAGCGAGCAGCCGGCACCGGATACAGCTACCTCGCCAACCTTGGGCGCGCGCAGGACCTCCAGCGTCTCGCCGTCGTAGTAAACGTCGACGGCGTCCGGGCCTTCCAGCCGAACCCCACCCTTGGCAAGGACTGCTGCGCCGCTGATCTCATGGATGCGAATGGCGGCGGCCTTGAGCGACTCTTCATCGGTGATGGTGAGTCCGGACAACGACTCGGCCTCGAAGTGGTTGGGAGTGACGAACGTAGCCAACGGCAGGATCTGCGCCTTCAAGGCTTGGTCGGTGTCCAGGGCGTGGCCCGGTTCCTGTCCCTTGCAGATCAGCACCGGGTCCAGCACTACGTGCCTGAAGGAGCCGTCGGTCAGTGCGTTTTCCACGGTGCTGATGGTCGCCGGGCTTCCGAGCATGCCGATCTTCACGGTATCCAGCACGGAAGGTGCGCCGGAAGCGGCACCATATGCCGCCGTCGTGGCTTCCAACTGGTCTGCAATGACTTGCTGGTCCACGGGCACAAAGCGGTGGTTCCAGTTGTCCAGCGGGTTGAAGGAAACGATGCACGTGAGGTTCGCGATGCCGAACACTCCGAGTTCCTGGAAGGTCTTGAGGTCGGCCTGCGCGCCGGCGCCACCGGTCGCTTCGGAGCCGGCGATGGTCAGGGCAATGGCAGGGGCAACGGCTGAAGTCATGTGTTCCATTTTGCCATTCGCTCCGTCACACACCGATTTTCGCGCCGCCCGGCATACCGTGCAGGCTTAACCGTGCAGCGCCCGGTAAGTCGCCTCTGCAGCCGGATGCAGGGGCAGGCCAGCTGTGTTGATCAGAGTTTCCGGGCTGAGGAATTGAACGCCAGTGCTGGACTTCGGCACCAGATCCTGAGCCTGCCCCACCAGCAAATCCACGATCTGCCGAACAACATGATCCGCCAGATCCCTGCGGCACAGAAGCAGGTTGGCCACTCCCACGGTCCACACGGCAGGCGCGTCTCCGTAGCTGTTTGCGGGAATGAGGACGCGGTCGTAGAAGAATTCCGACTGAGCCCGTGTTGCCGGAACGAGCTCGGAGAGGTCGAGGAGCCGCACGCCAAGGGACTGTGCCGCGGCAGCGATGGGTGCAGTAGGGACACCTCCGGACTGAATCATCACGTCAATCGAACCGTCTCGCAGTGACGCCAGCGCTTGGTTCAACCCAAGGTTGACCTGCCTCACGGCCCTGCCCGGCCCTGCCGTCGCACCCGAGAGTCCTGCGGCAGCAATGATTCGGCCGGCCGTCAGGGTAGTGCCTGAGCCCACTTCGCCCACGCCCGCGGTCTTCCCGGCGAGGTCGGCGAAGGTTCGGATGCCGCTGTCCTCGCGCACAATGCAGTGGACGTAGTTTTGGTACACCTTTCCCAGCGCCACCAACTGCCCGTCGTCCTTGCCAAGGGCTGTGGCCTGCGCGGCGGCGTCGGCCAGTGCGACGGCGAGCGTGGCCTCGCCGGATAAGACCCGCTGGATGTTCTCCAGACTTCCGCCGGTGGTCAGTGCGATTGCCTTTTCAGTCACCCCTTCCCGCTGCAGCAGGTCCGCGAGGAGGGCGGCAAACTCTAAGTAGAAGCCGCCGGACTCGCCGCCGGCAACGGTCAGTTCCGGTGGCCGTTCCTCCGGTGTGCAGGCCGCAGTTGATGCGAGCAGGCCGCCGCCCAAGCTGAGCACGGCAACTGCTAATAGGGCGCTTCGCCGGGAGATCGCAGGTAACTCAGGCATGCGAACCGTACCTCGGCCGCGCAAATTCCAGCCGGGCAGTCAGCCCGTGTGGCTCATTCGCTTCCAGGACCAGCTTCGCGCCGTTCGCTTCAGCGAGCCGTTCCACAATGGTCATACCCAGCCCATTGCCGGGGATCCTGCTGTGCTGTGGTGCCCGCCAGAATCTGGTGGTGGACGCGGCGAGTTGATCGGCCGGGAGGCCGGGACCGTCGTCGGAAACCTCGACGGCGGTGCCTCCCTGCGCCTGCCGGCTCGCCACCGTGATGCGTGCCCCCGGAGCGTATTTGAGGGCATTGGCGAGGAGTTCCCCCACCATGTGCGCGAGTTCATCCGGGTCACAAACGATCTGGTTTTCCGACGCTGGGCCCGCCAACGTCAGCTCCGACCCGGCAAGGCGAGCGGCCGGCGTCGCCCTCTCGACTTCACCTTGCAGGACAGGGAAGGGGTCGATGACGGCTAGGCGTTTGTGATCTGATGCCGGCTCCACACGGGCAGAGCCTTCAGAGGCGCGGTGTTCAGCGGTTGCCAGCTTCAGCACGCCGTCGAGCATTTCTTCCACCCGCTCAAGTTCGGCCACGACGCCGGCGGCCGCGTCCTTCTCAGGCTCCGAGTTCAAGGCGAGCTGCAGCAGATCGATCCGAAGCCGCAGCGCCCCAACAGGGTTCCGGAGTTGATGTGAAGTATCGGCGATGAGCCGGCGCTGCGACTCCATGCTCCGGGTCACGGTGTCGGCCATGGCCGTGAAGGAGCGGCTCAACTCACGCAATTCAGGCGGACCGGCTTCGGGAAGCTGGCTGGTTTTGCCCGTGGCCGCGAGCTCGTGGACTGCCTTACTCAGCCGGTAGACCGGGCGCAAAACCCAAGCTGTGATCCGCGACGCCGCAATGAGCAGCAGCATGCCCAGCGCCACCGCGGCAAGTCCGACGACGAGCCACCGCTCCCGTAGCTTCTGCCGGGCTGCGTCGAGGTTGACTTCAACAACCACTTCGCCGAGGACCTGGCTGGCCGTGCCGAAGGACCGGGAGATGAAGTCGTTGCCGGTGCCGAACGCCCGGATGGGGTTCAGTGTAGTGTCGCTGAGATTGAGGCTCGCCCGGTTCAGTGCGTCGCTGACCTCCGGTTGGTCGTCGCTGAGGTTGCCGGAGCTTACCGTTTGCTGCTGAAGCCGGATCAGGATTCCTTCACCATAAAGCTCCGAATAGCGGTCCATCTCGCGCTGCAGTTGGGTTGTGTTGTTGTCCTCAGCGGCGTCGCTGGCCAGTTGCGCAAAGCGGTTGAGGGCTGCGACGCGGTTGATCTGCAGCTCCTGGGTGAGCTCCCTGCTGGCCGATGTCAGGATCACGCTGGATACCGTCACCACAATGACAACAACCAGCAGGCTGAGGATGCCGAGGACGCGGACTTTCACGGTTGCTCTACGCGGTAGCCGACGCCTCGGACGTTGATGATGAACCCGGGAAGTTGGAGCTTGGACCTGAGGCCTGTCAGGTGCACATCCAAGGACCGGGAGTGCGCCAGGAATGCATCGCCCCAGAGTGCGTCCAGGATCTGCTCCCGGGTCACCACCGACCCTGCGTTCCTGACCAGCAGGCTGAGGAGGTCGAATTCGGTTGCGGTTAGGGCGAGTTGTCTTGTGCCCACCGAGGCCACCCGGCGATCGAGGTCTACTTCCAAACCTCCGAGGACAATGGCATGCGGAGCTTCCTGGCCGGAACGGCTGGTGCGCCGGGTGACAGCTTCGATTCTGGCGAGCAATTCCACGAGCTTCACGGGCTTGACCAGGTAGTCATCGGCTCCGGACCGGAGACCCAGCACCACACTCCGTTCGTCGTCGCGCGCGGTCAGGATCAAGATGGGGATCTGTGTGACCTGGCGCAGTTTGCGCAGGACGTCCAAGCCATCCAGGTCCGGAAGGCCGAGGTCCAGCAGGATCACTTCGTGTTGCCGGTGGGCCAGGAGTGCGTCCTCGCCGCGGGATACCCGGGTGTGCTTGTGGCCGGCGGAGGCGACGGCTGCACTCAAGGCCGACGCCATGGCGTCGTCATCCTCGACGATGAGCACGTGCACGGTCAGGGTCCTTTGGCTTGCTGGGCTGGTTCGCGGGTTTTGGTTCGCGGGCTTTGGTTCGCGGGCTTTGGTTCGCAGGTTTGCTTCGCAGGTTTGCTTCGCTACTAGAGCTTAACGTTGTGAGGCCCGCTCTGCGCTCTTCGGAGTATCCAAAGGGCGCAAAGCGGGCCTCACAAGGCAGCCAGGTCAGGCGTTGACGAGGTCCTTCTTGTCGTCGTCGTCCTTCGCAGTGCCCTTTGCCGCGAAGGCGTTGCCCTGCTCCGCGTCCAAGTGCGTCGGCTTCTTGTTCTTTAGCGCGAAGATGTACACCAGCAGGGAGATGAAGATCGCAGCCGTGACATAGGTGAAGAACATGTCCACCTGGCCCGACTTCTGCAGGGCCGCACCGATCAGCGGAACCGTCCCGCCGAACAGCGAGTTGGCAATCGCATACCCTAGTCCAACGCCGAGCGCGCGGATGGATGCCGGGAACAGTTCAGCCTTCACCAGCGCGTTGATGGATGTGTAGCCGCCCACCATCAGCAGGCCACCGAACATCAGGAGGAACGCCACGAACGGATCCTTGGTTCCAGCCAATGTGGAGAGCAGCGGCCACGTGAACAGTACGCCTGTGACGCCGAACCAGATCAGCAACGGCTTGCGGCCGATCTTGTCCGAGAGCATGCCGTACACGGGCTGCAGCAACATGAAGATGAACAGCGCCCAGAAGTTGATCACGGAGGTATCGGTCTTGGCGATGCCGGACGTATCGTTCATGAACTTCAGGATGAAGTTGGTGTACGTGTAGAACGCCACGGTGCCGCCGAGGGTGATGCCGATGCAGATGAGCAGTGGCTTCCAGTGTTTGGTGAACAGCAGCTTCATGGTGCCGGGCTGTGCTTCGCCCGCAACCTTGACGTGCGCGGCGCGGAGCTGATCGGAAGAGAGGGTTTCTTCCATGGAACGGCGGAGCCAGAGAACGACCAGCGCAGCCACGCCTCCGATGGCGAACGGAATGCGCCAGCCCCACTCCGTCAGGTCCTCCTTGCTCATGGTGTTCTGCAGGATCACCAGCACCAGGAGGGCCAGCATCTGGCCGCCGATCAGTGTGACGTACTGGAAACTGGAGAAGAAGCCGCGGCGCTTGGCCGTTGCAGCTTCGGACATGTAGGTGGCGCTGGTACCGTACTCGCCGCCCACTGAGAAACCCTGGACCATGCGGATGAACACCAGCAGAATCAGGGCCCAGAGGCCGATGACATCCTGCGTCGGCAAAATGGCGATGGCGAAGGACCCGGCAGACATCATGGTCACGCTGAGTGTCAGCGCAGCCTTGCGGCCCTTGCGGTCGGCGTAGCGGCCGAAGAACCAGCTGCCGATCGGGCGCATGAGGAACGACGTCGAGAAGACGGCCATCGCCTCAAGCCCTGCCTGCAGGTCGTCCGAGGAGTTGAAAAAGTGCGACTGGAAATACGCCGCGAAAACCGTGTAGACGTAGAGGTCGAACCACTCCACGAGGTTGCCCGCGGAGCCCTTGAGGATGTTGCTCACGGCCTTGCGTGTCTGGGCGGCTTCGCTCAGAGTTTCAGCTTGTTGGGTGCTCATCAATGAACCTTCCTGGACGGCGCCTGATATGGCAGCCGTGTCTTGCATGAGTTCGTTCTGTCCATGAAGCTGGTGCTCATGGCGTCCTTGCGCATGGCTCTTCGTCGACTAAGAAAGGCCCTCCAAGGTGAAGAGGACATGTTCCAAACTATGGGTGATGCACGGCACAGCCCTAGCTCGAGGGGGATTTCCTAACACTTCCTTAGGTTTCGGGTGGCCCGTGTTGAGGTCCGACGGCGGTCGCTTGCCTTGGATTCCCGGCTGCAGCTTCCGCTGTGGCTTTCCTGAACCGCCGGGGTTATCTTCTTGGCATGGGCGCATTTCTGCGTGTGGCGCGCGCAGTGGAACAGGAGGCAGCCAATGTTCCGCTGCCGCCGGGACAAGTTGCCGGTCTGGTGCTGGATGCAGTCCTCAACCGCTTGCATCCCGTTTCCGTCCCTGAGCGCAGCGGCAGACATAAAGCGGCCGGCGCTGTGTTGGTGCTGGCCGGCGCAGGAATCACCGGTTGGGCGGTTTGGGAGCGCCGGCGTGAAACGGCGGGAATCTTTCAGCTGGGCCATCCCGAGGGCTTAGTGACCACCGGCCCCTATGCTGCGAGCCGCCATCCGATGTATCTCGGGTGGTGGATGATTCACGCAGGGGTGGCGGTGTCCAGGGGTTCTGCCTGGCCCGTGGTGACTATGCCTGCTGGAATGCTGGTGGAACATCTGGGCGCGTTGTGGGAAGAATCCATGCTCCGACAGCGATTTGGGGAGGCATACGCCGACTATGAGCGGGATGTTCCGCGCTATATAGGTTCACCGGCACGGTTGATGCGCACCAGTTTCCAGATGGCAAGGCGGCCAACTCCCGCTGCGACGGCAATCGACGACGAAAACAGAAGTGAACCCGTGGACGAAAATGCGCCGAAAGGCACACACATGAGCAATCCCGCAGCGAAGAATGCGGCCACGTGAAGCCACTGATTCCGAACGCGTCGCAGGGCGAGTCCGAGGATGGAACCTACCGCGGCACCAACTGCCCAGACGGGGAGCAGGCTGTAGATGAAAAAGACAACGGCCCACTCGGGACTCTGACTGGACAGCAACACACAGAACGTCAGGTGCGCCACGGCGATGCCCAGAGTCAGTCCTTTGCCTCCCAGCACCACCCGATCCTTCGGTCCGTAGCGCCATCCGGTGGATGGGCTCCTTGTTGCCGGCGCGTACTCTTCATCGATTGACCAAGGGTTCTGGCTCATGACTACCTCCGGGTTATGTGAGCGAGCGTTCGGCTGAAGGGGTGATTATGTGAGCGAGCGTTCGGCTCTGCCCTCGGCGATCTGGTTGAGGGCACCGGCCAGGGTTGGGTGCTCAAACGCGAACCCGGCGTCGAGCAGTTTCCGGGGCTCCACCCATCGGCTCTTCAGCACAAGCTCTGTTTGAGTACGGATCAGGATGGCGCCGGCTTCGAGGAGCCACGCGGGTGTTGGGATGCCGAACGGACTACCCGCGCTTTGCCGGACGTGTGACATCAGCTCGCGGTTGTCCACAGGATAGGGTGTTGCCGCGTTCACCGGTCCGGTCAGCTCAGTGTGCTCGTGCACGAACAACACCGTCCTAAACAAGTCCTCCACATGGATCCAGCTGAACTTCTGCGTCCCCGGACCCATGTACCCGCCCAGGCCCAGCCGAGCAAGATTCCGGAGGGGGCTCATGACGCCACCCGCACCCAAGGCAATTGCAATCCGCAGCGGCACCTTTCGTGTGTCCGGAACTGAAGCTGCCGCCAACTCGTCCTCCCAAGCGCGGGCAACGTCCACGGAGAATCCGCTGCCCAGCTCGCCAGACGCCTCAGACTGGGGTTCGTCATCCGCGTGTCGGTAAATGGTGCCGGTGCTCGAGTTGATCCAGGTCCGTGGAGGTTCGGCGCAAGCGGCAACCGCACGGCCCAACGCCCGTGTCGTCAACACCCGGGAGTCCAGAATTTCCCGCCGGTGCCGCTCGTTGTAACGGCAATTCACGGAGCGTCCGGCGAGGTTCACCAGCAGTTCGGTGCCGTCAAGCGCTTTGGTGATGGCGCCGTCGTCGTGCCATTGAGCGTCAGCCGAAGTGTCCCGCCCGACCGTCCGCACCACCCATCCTTCAGCAACAAACCGACGCCGGAAGTAGCTTCCAATGAAGCCGCTGGCGCCGGCAATCGCCACCGTCCTCCGCATCACGAGTCTTCCTTGACGCTTCGCACGAGCCCCAGGACGTCGTCGAAGACCTTGCTGACTCCGGGAATTTTCGCGAGTGACAAGCCTCGGGCCACCAGCGGGGCTGCGCCGTCGATTAATTTCCGTGTGCGGCGCTGGCCCTCGGACCGGTCGTAAACCCAGAACAGCGCGACGCCCATGTACGCCAGCCACAGCAGTTCGGGCAGATCGCCGCGCAATTTTTTCGCGACGGCGGGGGACGAGCCTTCGACGGCGGACCGGAAGATCGCGAGGGAAGCCTCGCGGGCGGCGGTGGACGCCTCGCCGAACGGGTTGACGGGCGACGACGGCCGGATCGCGGTCGCAATGAAGTCGGAACCGAACTGGTGGTACGGAGACATGACGTCCACTCCTGTGTGCAGAACTGCTTTGAGGCGCCCGGCGAGATCCTGGATGCCTTCGAGTGCCTGCGCTGCCACCACGGCGTGTTCGTCCTGCACTTGGATGTAGAGCTCCTGGACGAGTTCGTCCTTTGAGGCGAAGTAGTAGTAGGCGTTGCCGACCGAGACTCCGGCCTCCTGGGCGATGGCGCGCATGGTGGTCTTTTCGAAGCCGATTTCACGGAACATCTTTAGCGCGACGTCGGCCACCAGCTGGCGCGTCTGCTCACTCTTTGCTGCCATGGTGCCGCTCCTCATACTCATTTTTGAACGTGTTCAAGAATGAGTATGCCATGGTTTCTGAACGTGTTCAAAAGTGGGTCTGTGAGCGAGCGTTTGGTTCAAGCACGTGGGAGGTGAGCGAGCGTTTGGTTCAAGCACGTGGGAGGTGAGCGAGCGTTTGGTTCAAGCACGTGGGAGGTGAGCGAGCGTTGGGGTCAAGCCCGTGGGAGGTGAGCGAGCGTTGGGGATGAAGGAGTGGGAGAATGGAACCGGTGCCGGGCCGGATGCCCCACCAACCCACAGTGCTAATACAGCGGGGTTCCCCCACCAGGGAGCCTGCGCGAACCACTACGAAATGGATGACCCATGCCCTCGCCCTCAGGCTCCAGTACTTTGAGCAAGCCCGCTCCGCGCTTCGCTTCCATCGGTTCCCCGTATTTCGGCATCATGCTGGCCATCATGGCCGTGGTGCTGATCCTGTCCAACATCGGCGCTTCCAAGGGCGTGGTGATCGGGCCGATTATCACTGACGGCGGGTTCTTCCTCTTCCCGATCGCCTACATCCTGGGTGACGTGATGAGCGAGGTCTACGGTTTCAAGGTGGCGCGCAAAGCCATCATCACTTCGTTCGCGCTCTCGGTGTTCGCATCGCTCTGCTACTGGATCATCATCGTGCTTCCCGGCTTCAGCGACGAGTACGGCACCGCAAAGCAAGCAGCCATCGAAGGTGCTCTGGGCCCGGTTCCGCTGATCGTCCTCGGTTCACTGCTGGCTTTCCTGGCCGGGCAGACCATCAACTCGTGGATCCTGGTGAAGATGAAGGCGCGCACGGGCGAGAAGTCCCTGTGGGCGCGCCTGATGGGCTCGTCCGTGGTGGGCGAATTCGTGGACACCCTGATCTTCTGCACCATCGCGGCGTCGGTCATCGGCATCACGGACTTCGGCTCGTTCCTGAACTACGTCCTGGTTGGCTTTGTGTACAAGACCGCCGTGGAATTCCTGTTCGTCCCGGTCACCGTGCTGGTGGTTGGTTGGATCAAGAAGCGCGAGCCCAGCTACGGGGTGGCCGCAGCCTAGTCTCGGGCCGAGATCGCCGGAAACGTGTGAGTTCGCCGGAAGTTTCCGCACGCTCACGCACGCTTCCGGCGATCTCGACGCCTACGAGTAGTACCGACCCAGGGTCTCCGCCTTGAACTCGAAGAAGTCCCCGGATTCGATGGCCAGGCGCGCGTCGTCCACCATTTTCACCACGAAGCGCTCGTTATGGATGGAGATCAGGGTTGCCGAGAGCATTTCCTTGGCCTTGAACAGATGGTGGATGTAGGCCCGTGAATAGTTCACGCAGGTGTAGCAGTCGCAGCCGTCCTGCAGTGGCCCGAAATCGGTTTTGTACTTAGCCCCGGACAGGTTGAACCGGCCGTACGGGGTGTAGAACGCCGAGTTTCGGGCAACACGTGTGGGGGAGACGCAGTCGAAGGTGTCGGCGCCGTTCTCGATGGCCGTGAAGATGTCGTCCGGTTCGGAGATGCCCAGCAGGTGCCGCGGCTTGTTTTCGGGCAGTTCCTCGTTGCACCAGCGCACAATCGTGCCCAGGTTTTCCTTCTCCAGAGCACCGCCGATCCCGTACCCGTCAAAGGGCATGGCACCCAAATCCTGGCATGCCTTGCGTCGGAGGTCCTCGTATTGGGCGCCCTGGATGACGCCGAACAATGCCTGATACGGCTTGTCCACGCGGGATGAAGTCAACGACGCATGCTCCTCCAGGCAGCGCAAAGCCCAGAGCCGCGTCCGTTCCAGCGATTCCTCCTGGTACGCACGCGAGTTCTGCAGCGTTGTGAGCTCGTCGAAGGCGAACATGATGTCCGCGCCGATCTGGTGCTGGACCTGCATGGAGATCTCGGGGGAGAACCGGTGCCGGTCTCCGTTCAGGTGCGATTTGAACCAGACACCGTCGTCGTCAATGTGCGCCAGCCGCTCCTTGCCGGGCGCTACTGCGTCATCCGGACCGGAGCTGTCCACATTCTTCATATCGATGACCTTCTTGAACCCCGAGCCCAGGCTCATCACCTGGAATCCGCCGGAGTCGGTGAACGTCGGCCCCGCCCAGTTCATGAACGCGCCAAGCCCGCCAGCGGCGTCGAGAATCTCCGGCCCCGGCTGTAGGTACAGATGGTAGGCGTTGGCAAGCACAGCCTGCGCACCGAGCTCGGCGATGGACTCCGGCAGCACCGCCTTCACGGTTGCCTTGGTGCCGACGGCGATGAACGCGGGCGTCTGGATGGTCCCGTGCGGTGTGGTGATGGTTCCGGTTCGGCCTAGGAAAGGGCCGCCGTTGGCGTCTACCTGAGCGTCCGACGGCGGGCACGTTTCCGTGAGGCGCTTACCCACCGAGAAGGAGAACTCGGATTGCCGGGCAGTCAGCCCTGGCAACCCGGGGAGCGCAGGCGGAGTGGAAGCCGGAACAGCAGAAGGATCGGACAAAGACGCAGAAGCAGGAAGGGAAGCTGGCACGCTACCAAGTGTGCCAGCTTTACCGCGGGTAACCTGCCGAAAAACCCCTACGAACCGTAGCTCTCAGCCTTCCACTTGTCCCACGAGGACCGGATGTCCGCCAAGGTGTGGGCCCCCAAATCGTAGGTGGAGGCAATCACCATGGAACCGCCGTCGGGCCTTTTCTCCGGAATCGGCAGTTGCTCAGCGACGATCAGCAGCCCGTCCCCGTGCTCGGCGTAGCTGTGGACGGTGAGGCCCACCTGGTGCCGGCTCTTGAACCAGACCTTGCCGGAGATCTTCTCACCCGTGGCAAGCGTGAGCGAGTATTCCTCTCCAACAGGCGGTAAATCCCCAAGCCCCAGCTTCTCAATCGCCGGCCCGCCTTTACCCGGCAGGGAGATGAAATGGGTCCGCCGGTGCCCGTGGGGGTGCCGTTCCAGCGCGAACCGCAGCTGATGCAGGAACGTGAGCCAACCCTGAGTGATGTCCTCATCCCACTCGGCCCATTCAGAGTTGTGATCGAGGGCGGCCCTGGTGACCCGCACTTCCGTGCCACCGGACACCGGATGGAGCTCAAAGACGTCACCGCCGTTGACGGTCAGGCTCGTATGATCGGGCCCCTCCACAACATCGGTGTTGAAGTAGATCTGTTTGATTTCGTCGGCGAGGTCGTCGGCTTCCCAGCCGTGCCATTGAGCCACCAACGACGGTTCACGCAGCATTGTCCAAACCTGCTGCGCGTCGGCATTAACCACAACGCTCAGATTGTTCGTCATGGCCCCGAATCTACCGCCGTTGGCGCCCACATAACAGGTCTTGATATTCCCTAAAAATCGGTACAGGGGAAGCTAGGCGCGTACCGACTCAAGTTCGTTGCCGATCCGCCGGGCCAGCTCGTCCTCGTCGATGGTCTTCGATCCACCGTGGGCACGCAGGAACATCAGCGCCTCGAGCCGGAGGAACCGCCATTCGCGCTCAGCTTCGTGGTTCCCGTTGTCGATTGCACGGAAGATTTCCTTGTCGTACAGGTTGGGTTCGTTCAGCGAACGCTGCCTGACCCGGGCATTGATCCGGGCCTTGAAGGGGTCTTCTTCCTGGGACTCGGGGGCGCGCAACAATTTTTCGTAAACAGCGGCGCGCTCGGCTTGTCCGGCTTCGCGGCAAATGAAACTGGATAGCGCCAAGGCACGTTCGATCGATGCCCAGCGGTCCAGGTTGCCGTCAAAGGGCAGCACATTCAGCAAATCGGCGACTGCCAAAGCGTGGTCCGGATCGCGCAGCACAATGCAGAGATCGAAGGCGAGGTCGCTGAGGTCCCGTAGGCAGCTTCCCTACTTGGTATTGATGCCTTTCGCGAGGCGATCCGCCAGGACCTGCACACCGTTCTTACCCTTGTGGTTGGCTGCCGCAGCACGAACCACGGCTTCCGGTGTGCCGTCAGGCTCAGGGATGAGGGCCAGCTCCTCAGCGCTGGGACCGGTGTGCGTCGGCGGCGTTTCCGGGCGCGGAGGAACGACGACGGCGGGACCCGCGGGAGCGTCGGCGTCGCCTCCTGCCGGGGTGCTTGAGTCCGAGGTGCTGGAATCAGGGGTGCTTTCGTCCGCGGCGCTGGAGACGGAGCCGTCGGAGTCAACCGGAACTCCGCCACCCACAGGAACACTGGACCCTACAGCGATCCGTAACGTGCCGCCGTCGACCATTGTCACCAGCAGCAACGCGGCCACGCCGTAATCGTCGTTTTCCACCTCAACGGCGGCAATTTCCTCGGCCGGCCCGTCACCGGGCGGGAACACAAAATCCCCGGGCCGCAGGTCCCCAGCCTGCTTTTCCATGTATTGCTGTGTGGCTGGGCTGTGAGTCATCGGAAGTCCTTTGGTTCTCGTGGGGTCCGCCGTCCAGTCTACAAAGACCAGCTGGCGCAGGGGTCGGGACCCGCTGATATGTAGGTCCGGTTGTCAAGAGGCATAGATGAACGGCTCCTGGCTTGTGGTTCCGGGGCCGCTCATCTATGTGCCGGCCCGGTCGTGACGGGGGTGGTGGCGAGTCTTTTCGACCGGCAGTGTCAGGCTGACATTCGCGGGTTGGTTACGGCATGACGATTTTTCGGCTGGAGCAGTATCGGCGTCTAGAATCGAGCGTCGACGGTTAAGGCCCGTCTGCTCATAGCGGGTTCTCGAGTTAGCTCCGCGTGCTGCCATCGCACTTCCACCACGTCCCGGGGGCACGTTCGGGGTCAGGCCGCGTTCATGTGTTCTCCTTGCTGGAGCGGGGCGGCCAACGACCAGCACCACCCGGCGAGCTCGCGGGCGATCGCAGTGTTGGCCTTGACTGACATTTTGTGCCGTTCATCGAAGTGTTCCCACTTGCGATGGAGTCTGTGGTTTCCTTCCAGAGCGCGGATACGGGTGGCCGGGGGGACGAGATCGAGCTGGCGCATCAGCCGTTGCCCGGGCCGGGCGTAGGGGCGCCGGTGTTGCCAGGCCGCTTCGATGAGGAGTTTGCGGGCATAGGTGTTCCCGGCCTTGGTGATCGGGCCCTGGTGCCGGGATTGACCGGAGGACTCCTCGCTGGGTACCAGCCCGAGGTAGGAACCGATGGACGAACCGCTGAATCGGGTCCAGTCCCCGATCTCCACGGCCAGCCCGAACGCCGTGGTCATCTGGATGCCCCGCAGGCACATCAGCGCCTCGATCACCGGGGAGTAGCGGCATGCCGCGGCCGTGGCCGCGACGTGTTTGTCGATTCGTGCCAGATGCGCAGCGAGCAGTTCGGCCTGTTCTACGTCGGCCTCGTAGGTGAACTGCAGTGCCGGTTCCTCAAACCGCTGGCGGTGCAGCCACTCGCGATGTTCCTTCGTCCACCGGGTGTCCTTGGGGTAGCGGATGCCGTGGCGCAGCAGGATGGCGTTCACGTGCTGGCGGGCGTGTGCGAGGTCCTTGGCCATGCCGGAGCGCAGCCGGGACAAATCCCGCAGAGCCTCTTCGTCCAGGTCCGGGATCCGCACCTCGGTGACCGAGCCCACCGCGAGCGTCTCGGCCAAAACCCGGGCATCGCGCCGGTCGGTTTTAATGCGGTCCCCGGGAGCTCGCAGCAGTTTCGAGGACGCCGCTACCACGCAGTTGATACCCGCGGCCTGCAGGTACCGGGCTAGGACGAACCCGGTAGGGCCGGACTCGTAGACGGCCTTGACGGGTGGCTCGAAGCGGCGGACCCACTCCAGCACCATGGCCGGGTCAGCGGCCATCGTGTGGTTGCTGACCTCACCGGTGCCCGGGTTCAGCGCATGGCCCACCACGTTGACCGCGTGAACATCCAGACCAATGAAAGTATGCTCAAACATAGCCGGGACCTCCCAAACCTCACATGTGGCACTACCATTTCACTCCCGATGAGCCGGGCGGGCCAAGGGAGCCGCCAATGGCAACCCACGGCCTTGTGAAACAGAAGGCCCCGGCCCCTCCCGGCCGTTCCCTGTCCGTCCGGGATAAAGGACATCACCGCCGGGGTTCCAGGGCCCGCAGCGCCGCTTCCCCGCACCAGGACCCGATCAGCCAAGCCGGCGCTGCGGGACCCGCCCGGCGATAATGACCGGTCCGGACGGGCGGAACCTGCCCCCTCACCTCATATCGTCTAGAGAACGATGCCCGAGAAAGCCAGGGCCTGCCGGACGAGGTTCCCGCGGCCGCCGTCGAATTCCTGCTGGACGTTCTCGCTCAGCACCTCTTGCGGCGTCATCCACGTGAGTTCCAAAGCGTCCTGGCGGGGTTCGCATTCGCCGGTCACGGGAATGATGTAGGCCAGCGAAACGGCGTGCTGGCGGTCATCAGTGAAGCCTGTCTGAGACGGAGCCGGGAAATATTCGGCCACCGTGAAGGGAACAGGGCTGATGGGCAACTGCGGGAAAGCCAGGGGGCCGAGGTCCTTTTCCATGTGCCGCAAGAGCGCTGCACGAATGGTTTCCCGGTAGAGAACACGGCCGGAGACAAGGTAGCGGACCATGTTTCCGTCGGCGTCGCCCTGAAGGAGGGTGCCCACTTCGTTCACATAACCGAGCGGATCCAACCTGACCGGAACGGCCTCCACGTAGACCATGGGGAGGCGGCCGCGGGCTTCGAAGAGGTCTTCATCTGAAAGCCAGCCTGGATACGGGTCGGGTGTACGTACGCTCATGGTTAAGTTCTACCGCATCCCCAGCCGAACTTCCTTGGCAGCAGCGCCGTGGCTGCGGCGTTACGCTCTCGGCTGTATTACGCGGCCGTGACTGGTGACTTCTCCACCACAATCGACGCCGGTGCCGCGCCGCTCACAGCATCCGGGTTGGCGACGTACAGGACGTCTTCGGTGATCCTGGCCTCGATGTCCGCAGCCTTGAGGCGCTCAAGCAGTGGTTCCAACTCGTCGTCGTACTCAAACGCGAGGTCCCCGTTGGTGGCGTCCGCGCCGTGAATAATCTGGAGGATTCCCCCGTTCTTGGTGGTGAACGTGGCCGATTCGTCGTCTTCTGTGCGCTGCCGGGCGCCGATGTTGCGGAGAACATTTGCGGAGAATGCCACCAAGGGGCTGACCCACGTTGCTACCACCGTGAGTGCTGGGTCTGCATCGCTTGACGTGGCCCAGCTGCCATCCGCTGCCCGTGACGCGGGGAAAGCAAAAAACTCGAAACCGTCGTCGGCCGAGATACGCGCCGTGGGCCCGTAGGACGCTTCGTGAAGTTCTGCCTGGGTGCCGTCTTCCTCGGTGCGGCGTGCGAATTCCTCCAGGTTTCCCACCTCCACGCTGAAGATGGTGTAGCCATCAAGGGGGTGGCCGTGCTCCAGGCGACCCAATGCGACGCGACCCGAACCGGCGTCGAACTCCTGCCAGTCGCCGTCGTCCACCGTCTTCACCAAACCCAGCGCCTGCAGCAGCGTGGCCCACTGCTCAAAGTGCGATGTGTAATGGATGGGGCGGGCTCGCAACATTGGTCCTCCTGGGCTGGGTCCTCGCGGTTCGGGTGTCCGCTCCCAGCCTATGCCGCGTGGCCCTGCCGGGCGCGTGCGTTTCACAGGAGAATGAACCCATGCCCATTGAACTTGAGGAACTTCTTGTCGCAGACGGCGCCGCCTGGCGCGCTTGGCTTTCGGAGCATGCCGCTGAGAGTCCCGGCGTGTGGCTGATCCTGCACAAGAAGGGCGGCAGCATCACTGAGTTGGACTACGACGCCGCCCTGGACGAGGCCCTGTGCTTCGGCTGGATTGACGGCCAAGCGAAGAGCCGCGACGCCGAAAGTTACTTCCAGCGAATGACGCCCCGCGGCCGCAGGAGCATCTGGTCAGCACGGAATGTGGGGCACATTGCGCGACTGGAATCCGAGGGCAAAATGACCGATGCCGGACGAGCTGCCGTCGAGGCCGCAAAAGCGGATGGACGCTGGGAAGCCGCCTACGCCGGGCCAGCCGATTCCGTGGTTCCGGATGACCTCGCGGCAGCCATCGCCGCAGTCCCCGAGGCCCAGGCGATGTTCGATTGCCTGACCTCCCAGAACCGCTTCGCGCTCATTCACCGCACCAACGGGGTCAAACGGGCAGACACCCGCGCTCGCAAGATCGCCGGTTTCGTGGAGATGCTTGCCCGCCATGAGGCCCCGTACCCGCAAAGGAAGCGTCCCCTTTCCAGCGACAGCTAGAGAGTGGCGGCAGCTTCCAGCGCCATCCAAGCTTGAAGCTGAGTTGAAAGCTCGACGGCGGCCCCCACCGGATATGTTTCGCTCGCCGGTCGCTGGGGGTCGAAAGAGAACACGATGGCTGGAGTTCCCCTGCGGCCCTTGGCCTGGTTCGGGTCCTCGCGGCGCCCGGCCCAGAACGCTTCGGCTGTGCTGCGAACCAAGGACCTGGCCGCATCCCGGGTTGTGGTTGGAAGCCGGGCGTCACGGGCCGCCAGAGCGAGATAGCGGAGCAGGATGCCGGTGAAAAGGCCACCATCGCCCGTCCCGTCGCCGCGGATTACCTGCGTGCCGGGCAGCGTCAGCTCGCGTTTCACGGCGTCCACAAGCAGGGCGGCCCTGCGCAGGTTGTCATCACCGCCCAATTCCAGCAAGGCACCGAGGACCGGGCCTTGGTTGTAGGTGTAAATGGCCTCATCCACCACCACCCTGCCCTGACTCATCCGAAGCCCGTCCCGATACACGCCACGGTCCGGGTGGAGGAGCTTGCTGTTGAGCCAGTCCACCAACTTCTGTGCGCGCTCTGCATGGTCGGTCCGGGCGTAGTACAGGGCCACCGGGGCGGTGGCAGGCGTGTTCTTGAAGTCCCGTTTGGTACTCCAGAAGGTGCCGCCACCAAAATCGTCTGTTGACGCCGAATCGAACTGCAACGTCAGGCTCTTGCGGACATACGCGTTGCGCCGCCGGCCAGAATTCCTGGTCTCCTCCGCCAGCTTCTCCAGACGCAGCGTGGCGAGTGCCAGCCACGCCATGTCGTCGTAGTAGTCGTTGACGAAGCGCAGCAGATTCCGCAACCGGATTGTGGTGACCAGCCGCGAAGCGAGCCGACCCGCGCTCGGGCGGGAGTCGCCGTCGAACTTTGTTTTACTCGCGAGTTCACGGCGGCCGGCGTCCACCAGGCAGTCGACGTAATGCGCCTGCCACCAGTAGTGCCAGGGGCCGGAGAGACTCTTGATGGTGCGGCTGGGAAGGCTCACTGCACCCAGGTGTGTACCTGGCAGGAACAGCAGACGCCTGCCGAAGCTTCGGGTCACTGATCGGGCAGCCTGGTTGGCACGCGCCGCCCACTCGGTGGCGTCTGTGGAGGGGGCAGGCTTCCCGGCTGGATCGATCTGACTGGACATGCAATTAGCCTAGCCGGGCCGGGGAGTTCGCCTTTCAGGGCGGGCAGTGTGCGCTTCCCCACAATTCCAGTTAACATGCATTAACGGATTTGGGTCTGCATCAAGGAGGATGAATGGACATCAAGGGCACGGTCGCGCTGGTAACCGGCGGGGCATCAGGGCTGGGGGCCGCTACCGCGAAGCGCTTGTTCGACGCCGGAGCCTCGGTGGTCCTGGTGGATCTGCCGCAATCGGCTGGTGACGCATATGCGGCCGATCTGAATGCGAAACGTTCGGGTGAGGGGGAGCCGGGTCCACGTGCTGTCTTTGCTCCCGCAGACGTCACCAACGAATCCCAAGTCCAGGCCGCCGTCGATGCCGCCGTAGCTTTGGGACCGCTACGGATCGTCGTCAATTGCGCAGGCATCGCAACGCCGGGGAAAGTCCTTGGCCGCGAAGGCGTACTGCCCTTGGAGAACTTCAACAAGGTCATTCAGATCAACCTTGTGGGCACCTTCAACGTGACCCGCTTGGCCGCTGCTGCCATGGTGGAAACCGAACCCGTCTCCACGGAACTGGGTGGGCCCGAACGCGGCGTCATCATCAACACTGCCTCCGTGGCCGCCTTTGAAGGCCAGATCGGCCAGCCAGCCTACGCCGCATCGAAAGGTGCTGTCGCAGCCATGACGCTCCCCTTGGCGCGGGAGTTCGCGCGTTCACTGATTCGCGTAGCCACCATCGCCCCTGGCATCTTTGAAACGCCCATGATGGCCGGACTTCCCCAAGCGGCCCAGGACTCACTTGGACAGCAGGTCCCGCATCCCGCACGCCTGGGCCGTGCCTCGGAGTACGCAAACCTGGCGGCCCACATCGTGGAAAACGCCATGCTCAACGGGGAGACCATCCGACTCGATGGCGCCATCCGTATGGGACTCAAATAATGGGCGATTACAACGGCATTCCGGGGTCCTTACCTGGAACGGTTGTGCCCGGTAGTTCCGGTTCGGGCGGGCCAGGCCCGTCGTCCGGAGCGGACCTTCCCACGGCTGACTTCTTCGACTTCGAATCCCTGCTCAGCGTCCAGGAGCAACGGAAACTCAACGAACTCCGGGCTTTCCTTGCCTCCGAGATCGCACCATACGCCGGGCAGTGGTGGGAGAAAGCAGAGTTCCCCGAACACATCCTCCCTAAGCTCGCGGCCCTCCGGCTCAGCGCGCCCGCCCAGCGCGGATATACCCACCTTTTCGCCGGCCTGGTCATAGCCGAGATGACACGCGTCGACACCTCGATCGCGACGTTCTTCATGGTTCACCACGACCTCTTCGTGGAGTCGCTGTACGACTTTGGCAGCGACGCCCAGCAGGACCGCTACCTCGACGACGCCTCCAACCTCCGCACTACCGGCGCCTTCGCGCTTACGGAACCGGATCACGGCTCCGACGTCGCCGGCGGCATGGAGACCACTGCCCGCCGTGTTGAGCGGGCAGATTCCGACGGCGGCGATTACTGGGTGATTAACGGCGCCAAACGCTGGATTGGGAACGGGACGTTCTGCGACTACATGTTGGTGTGGGCCAAGGACGAAACAGACGGCGCCGTGCGTGCCTTCATCGTTGACGCATCCTTGCCGGGCATCACGCGGAGCCGCATTGAGAACAAGATTGCCTTGCGGACCGTGCAGAACGCCGACATTGTGTTTGTGGACGTGGAGGTAACTGAGGCAGATCGCTTCGCCGGCATCAGCAGCTTCGCGGACACCAACCACCTGCTCCGTGGCTCCCGCATCATGGTGGCCTGGCAGGCCGTTGGCCAACAACTGGCAGCCTTCGACGTCGCCCGGCAGTACGCCGTCGAGCGCATGCAGTTCGGTAAGCCGCTGGCCAAATTCCAGCTCATTCAGCAACACCTTGTGGACATGCTGGGAAACGCGGTGGCCAGTATGGGGATGATGGTCCGAATAGCGCAACTGCAGGAGGACATTTTCACAGATGCGCAAGGAGTGCGGCACGGAGGCGCAGAGATGGCGCAGGTGGCGCTCGCCAAGGCCTACTGCAGCGCAAGGATGCGGGAAACCGTGGCGTTGGGCAGGTCAATCCTGGGCGGGAACGGAATCGTTACCGATTACCGCATCGCGAAGATCTTCGCCGACGCCGAAGCCATTTACACGTACGAAGGCTCCTACGAAATCAACTCGCTGATCGTTGGCCGTGCAGTTACAGGGGTTTCCGCCATCGCCTAGACCGCCGGCTGTCCGCTAGTCCTGCGGAAGCTTCTCTCCGGCTTCCACCCGAACATCGATTGAATTGCCCCGGACAGGCATTGGGCATGTGCCGTACGGAGTGAATGCACTCGGGTAGTTGATGGCGCGGTTGAAGTCGATCACCACGGACCCGTCTGGCCGGGGCCGGGGGATGAACACCTTGCGCCATTCGTCCGTGGTCTCTCCGTTGGTTTCATCGTGGAAGGTTACGTTGAGCGCGCCCAGCTTCTCCTCCTCAGCGTGCAGCCGGATTTCGTGGGGAACACCCGGTACCCGGAACGCCACTTCGCCCACTGACCTGTGGACACCGTCCACCAAGGGGTTCGCCGTGCCGATGGGCACGTCCTTCGGCTCATCGTAAGATTCAAACCGGCCCTCGATAACCCAGGCGGGGTTGTATTCGTAGGTGGGGACACCTTTGAACCCAGTCAATACGGGGGAGTTGTTGTCGCGGGTGCGAACAGCGTACTTGTCGGCGCGCATGGCCAGTTCCACCACAACTTGCTTGCCGTCCTTGCCTCCAAACTGCACCCACATGAGCGACTCTTCGTCCTGAAGTGTGGCCGAGATGGTCCCGTCGACGCCCTGTCCCGTCTCCACGAGCGTGAGCCCATCCGCAGCGCTCGCCGTCAGGAAAGCTGTGGTGCCGTCGGTAGACCACAGGCCAGGGACGAGTTCGACCTCGGAAGGTTCGGCCTCAAGCCATTGGAAAGATGTGAGCGTCAGCCAGCCGTGTTCGGTGGCAAGAGCTGTATTTCGACCTGCACGGAACCGCTCCCAACGGGCGAGTTGGGCGTCGGTTGCGGTGGTGGGCGTGCTCATGGTTCTCCTCGGCGGGTTTGCGTCAGTTCGTGGCGGTTGCACTTGCCTCAACTATGCGCCGGGCTTGGGCATTCCCCGAATCCATAAGACCTGAACCGAACCTATTACCTTGGATCGGCTCGCGCTGGCCCTGATTCATGCCAGCGCGAGCCGGGATTGATGGACGGCAACGATGGGTCGCTCACGACGTGCCCAACCCATCCTTGCCGTCTTGGCTATTGCAGTCGGATTCTCAGTGCGACCGCTGCCCGTACTTCCGGGCACCTGCAAAGGCAAACAGGGATCCCGCGGCCAGAAGCGCCGCAGCAATGAAGATGAACCCCTGCCCCTGGGCGCCGGTATTGGCCAGCTGCTCAGGGCTGTTCGCCTCGGTGGGGTCCGCAGGTTCCTCGGGAATCACTACGACAATGGGATGGGTGATACTTGGGCTCGGTTCCGGAGTTGCGGGGGGTGTGCTGATGCTTGGAGTTGTGCTCGGGCTCGGCGTCGCGGGTGCTGTGCTCGCGCTCGGTTCCGGAGTTGCCGAAGGTGTGCTGGTGCTCGGGCTCGGGCTTGGGGCCGTATCGACCGCTCCGTCGCCCGTTCCGCTCGCGACGCTTCGACGCGTCTCGGCACCAACGGGGTGCTGTTCGCCCGAGATGTTGACTGTTCCGTTGTTCTCGTAGACATCCAAGGAAGAGTCGGTCACTGTTGTGACCACGAAGAGCTCCACGTGTTCGCCTTCAGGAAGCTCTTGCCAACTTACTGTCAGCGACTGCGGGGTGCACTCGATGGTTGCCGGATATTGCTCGTCATCGAATGGCTCAACAATGTTGCCGGCGGCGCTCACTACCTTTCCCACGCGGGGTGTAACTTGGCTGCAATCGATTTCCATGCCGGCCGCAGGGATGTCCGTCACCACAACATCGTTGGTTCCGAAGGCCATGGGCGGCATGTAGAAGATCGACTCCAGTTTCGTCTGGGCGGGGTCTGCCCACCACATCGATTTTCCGGCTGACGTTGGCACGCCCGGGGTGCAATCCTCTGTGCAGGGTTCAGTGGTCACGGGTACCCGAACCACGCTGTCACCAACAACGAAGTTCAGCTCCTCCGTTCCTCCGCCGGTGAGCTCACGCGCGTACTGAGTAGTGAAGGAACACTTTCCGCCAACATTCAGGGGATGCGAAGCCACGAAATCGGTCAGGGTGAAGACCACCAAGCCGGCGCCATTCGCGGCTGCGGTGGCGACTATGCGGCCAGCCGGGTTCTTAAGGTCAAACGTAGTGTCGCCAAACCAGCGCAGTTCAGCGGGGAGTCGAAGACTGAAGGTGTCCCCGGGTTGCGATTTGTCGGGGACAGACCATTCACATTTCACATCCACTTGGTCCCATTGCTTGGTAACTACTGATTCCGTGCTGATGGTGATCTCCGCTTCCGGAATATTTGCCGCAGTGGCCGGAAGGGCGGTCAGCCCCAAGCCCAAGACAGCCATGACAGCGGCCAACAACGCAGTCACCAGCGACACGGTTTTTAGATGGATCTGATTGTTCATTTTCTGGATGGTCCTTCGAATCCTTGGGTGTTGTGTTCCGTCACAGGGTGAGTGTTGGCAGCGGAGGGTTCGTGACGTTGCAGCGGGTAAAGCACCATGCGCGCAGGGCTCAGCGTCCCTTCCCCCAAAGCCTCCAGCACGGCCTTGCATCCCAGTAGCCGGGACAGGCTGCGTTCTCCAAGGGGGAAAAGGATATGGACAGCAGAATTTTGGTACATGGCCATGGATCCGGTTCCGTGCAACTGCCCTTTGACGGCTTCCCCGAGCCGGGCAAGGAGTGTCCAGCAGTGTCCGCGGTTATGGCGGAGGCCGGGCAGCCGGATGATCGCCAGGGCATGCGAACCCGTGGACTCCGGCCCTAACGTGGATACCTCGTGGACCCGTCGCTGAAAGTGCGCGTAAGTGACCAAGCCTGTGTAGACATCGGTGCATGAGAGCGGGGCGGCTGTTTCTGCGACCTCCGCCCAGCCTTCCGCCAGTGATTGAAGGGCGTCGATGTCGACGGGCTGTTCCGCAGCCACAAACAACGCACGGAAATCGCTCATGGTCTCATTGATGCCCACGCCATTCGTGGCGCGGGCCGCTCCGAGTAATTTGGCCCTGCCGGCCGGAATCGCTGTGCCGGTGGCGAGCGACGTTACGATTGTCCGGACCTCAGGCACGAACCAATCCGCCCCAAAGCGCCACCCCATTTTGTAACTGGCCGTTTGCCATCTTCGCTGCAATAAATACCGTGTAAACGCACATTCGGCGAATGATTTGGTCCGGAACAAGGTCATATCCGAATAGTGCGCTGAACAGACGGTTCGTGACGAAGTGCTTTCCCCAAGCTTTGATAAAGACCATGTAGAAAAACGCGTCACGACTTGCCTCTACTCCCCACTCCATATGTATGGGCAGGGTTCTTTACGGTTTGGGGATGCCATAGATGGCACAGAGTTCACATGCAGGCAGCAAATCAAAAATCGACGACGATGGGCGTCTTATTGAGTTGGTCCGGGGCGGAGATATGTCCGCATTCGATGGTCTCTATGAGCGCCACGTGTCCATTGCATCCACCGTTGCCCGACGCAACGTGGACAATCCAAGCGATGCCGAGGATGTAGTGGCAGAGGCTTTTCAAGCTGTGCTGCAAGGTCTCGTGGCTGGGAGAGGACCAGATACATTCTTTCGGGCCTACCTGTTATCGACAGTTACCAGGTTGTCCCATCAACGGAACCGCAAAGCCGGCAAGGTCCTGCCCAGCAGTGATGATTCTGTTCTGGATCACGCCTTGGCCGATTCAGATGCCGCCATCAATGCTTTCGAGTCGCGCACGGTGGCCAAAGCCTTCCGCACCTTGCCGGAACGGTGGCAGGCGGTGCTGTGGTACTTGGACGTGGAACGCATGAAACCTGCAGCCGTTGCACCCATTCTGGGGCTTTCTCCCAATGCTGTTTCAGCGCTCGCCCTTCGTGCGCGCGAAGGCCTCAGGAGGCAATACCTGCAGTGCCATATCGCAGAGCAGCCCGATGGCAGGTGTTCCGAGTTCGCTTCGAAACTCGGCAACTTCATCCGAGGTGGACTGTCAGCCGCCACTGAGCGCAAGGTTCGGGATCACCTGAACGGCTGTTCTACATGTACGGCCGCCCTCGCGGAGCTGAAGGACGTTCAAGGGAGCATGCGAGCAGTGCTCCTTCCCATGGTTACGGGTGTTCCCATCACGATCTGGGCGGGAAAAGGCGCGGGGCTGGGCGTTTTAGGCGCGGTTTTTCCCGCAAAGGCTGCACTGATCGCACCAGCGCTCGCTCAACCGATAGTCCTGGCCGTCGTCGCGGCCGCCGGGGTGGGGCTTGTGTTGGGGTCCATAGGAATCGTTGATCACCTGACTCCGGAGACTTATTCGCAGCAGCGTGCCCTGCAGACTGGCAGTCCACCCTGGGAAAGTGAACCGGCGACGCCCACCGCTACACCTACGACAAGCAGCACACCATTCCCTGCATCTTCCTCTCCGACAGAGTTGCCTCCTGCCCCGGAGGAATTGCTACCAACCCCGGTGGAGGTACCTTCAGGGACGCAAGTACCCACGCTGCCCCAGGTGATGCCCGCGCAGAATCAAACCGCAGAGCCCTCCGCCACACCTTCCCTGGTTGCACCACCAGCCCCCACACCGGCTCCCGCACTCGCTGCAGGCCCGAGGACCGCCGTTCCGGCGGATGTGCAGGGTTCTGTGCGGCAATACTCAGGCCGGGATGCCGTGAACATCACCATGGAAATCGACTTCCAAGTCTCAGGTGCAAACCCCTTGGGTAGCGGCAAAGCGGTATTTTCGGTGGCCGCGGATGCATGGATAGAGGAAGGTTCCCTTCAAGCGCCGGTTGGATGGACCTGCGCGCTGGAGAGCCGGCGCGTTGCCATCTGTGCCAGCAGCTCTGTGCAACGGGGTGATCTTCAATTCCGTGTACTGACCGACTCCCAGGGCAATAAGAAAAACCGCGAACTGAGCTACACCTTGAGTGGCCCGGGGCTGGCTCCTAACAACTTCACCTACAACTACTGACATCGGGACTCTGGCAGGGGAAGGCGACGCCAAAATCTGAGACACATTCTTTTGTTGAGTTCCGTGCGGGTAAGATCCCGTAGGAAACATTAGTAATCCGGCTCACAGTATCCAGCGCAGTGTACGGGCCAAACCAGATCCCGAAGGTAAGTATCAATGGTTCACACTGCCCATCAAGACACCGATCTCGCAGCCGAACTGCGTGCCGACGTGCGGCGCGTATCCACGCTTCTCGGCGAGTCCCTGGTCCGACAACACGGTCCGGAGCTGCTCCAACTTGTGGAGCAGGTCCGCTTGCTGACCAAGGAGTCCAAGGAAGCCGCACGGGGCGGCGCAGATGCCACCGGCCCTTGGAGCGCGCACGACGTCGTTGCTCAGGTTCGCGAGTTGCTCGCCTCCCTGCCGCTGGACCAAGCGACCGACTTGGTCCGTGCCTTTGCGTTCTACTTCCACCTCAGCAACGCGGCCGAGCAGGTACATCGCGTTCGTGGACTGCGTACCCGGCAGGAAAAGGACGGCTGGCTGGCAAAAGCAGTCTCGGAGATAGCCGGCCAAGCGGGCCCGCAGGTCCTGCAGGATGTGATCAACGAGCTCGACGTTCGGCCCATTTTCACGGCGCACCCTACCGAGGCATCACGTCGTTCAGTGTTGGATAAGGTCCGCAAACTATCGGACGTCCTTGCTGAGCCAACCACGGAGGGGACTTCCGCGCGGCGCCGCCAGGACCGGCAGCTCGCCGAGATCATCGACCAAATGTGGCAGACCGACGAGCTCCGCCAGGTCCGCCCCACTCCTGTAGATGAGGCTCGGAACGCCATCTACTACTTGAACAGCATCTTGACCGATGCAATGCCGGAAATGCTGACTGACCTTTCAGAACTCCTTGCTGAGCATGGCGTCACGCTCCCGGCCGCCGCTGCACCCTTGAAGTTTGGTTCGTGGATCGGTGGCGACCGTGACGGCAACCCGAACGTCACTGCTGCTGTCACCAGGGAAATCCTGCAGTTGCAGAACCAAAATGCAGTCCGGATCAGCATTGCCCTCATCGACGAACTCATCTCGGTGCTCTCCAACTCGACGGCACTCTTTGGGGCCGACCGGGAGCTGTTGGATTCGATCGCTGAGGATCTCAAGAACCTCCCCGGACTGGACAAGCGCATCCTTGAGCTGAACGCGCAGGAGCCCTACAGGCTTAAGCTGACCTGCATCAAGGCCAAGCTCATCAACACCGGTCGCCGTATTTCAGCTTCCACCTATCACGAGCCGGGCCGTGACTACGCCACCACTCCTGAGTTGCTTGCGGAGTTTGGGCTGCTTGAGGCCTCGCTGCGAAACCATTCCGCCGCATTGGTGGCAGACGGCGCCCTGGCCCGCGTCCGCAGGGCAATCGCTGCCTTTGGCTTGCACCTGGCAACACTGGACATCCGCGAACACGCCGATTACCACCATGATGCCGTGGGGCAGTTGGTGGACCGGCTCGGCACGGAAAAGCCTTACGGCGAATTGACGCGTGAGGAACGCTTCATGTTCCTTGGGGCCGAGTTGGCTTCCCGCCGGCCGCTGTCCGGCCACCCGATCAAGCTTGAAGGCACTGCGGACGGCACGTACGACGTCTTCCGGAGCATCCGCCAGGCCCTGCACACCTACGGTCCGGACGTCGTGGAGACCTATATCATCTCCATGACCCGTGGTGCCGATGACGTCCTTGCTGCAGCAGTTCTTGCGCGTGAAGCTGGCCTGATCGATCTCTTCAGCGGCAAGCCCCATGCCAAGATCGGGTTCGCTCCGCTTTTGGAAACGGTGGAGGAACTCCGGGCTTCGGCCGAGATCGTGGACCAGTTGCTGTCCGACCCGTCCTACAGGGAACTTGTTCGTCTCCGCGGAGACATTCAGGAGATCATGCTGGGTTACTCCGATTCCAATAAGGAATCGGGCGTCATGACCAGCCAGTGGGAGATTCACAAGACCCAGCGCAAGCTGCGTGACATAGCTGCCAAGCATGGCGTCCGCGTGCGCCTGTTCCACGGCCGCGGAGGATCTGTGGGCCGCGGTGGCGGACCCACCTATGACGCCATCATGGCCCAGCCGAACGGCGTACTTGAAGGCGAGATCAAGTTCACCGAGCAGGGGGAGGTCATTTCGGATAAGTACTCCCTGCCAGAGCTCGCCCGCGAAAACCTGGAACTTTCCCTGGCTGCAGTGATGCAGGGGTCGGCCCTGCACCGTACTCCGCGCACCTCGGATGACGAGCGTGAGCGGTACGCCAATGTCATGGAAACCATTTCGGATGCAGCGTTCGCCCGCTACCGCACATTGATTGACGATCCCCAGCTTCCGGCCTACTTCCTCGCTTCTACGCCGGTGGAGCAGCTGGGTTCATTGAACATCGGCTCGCGCCCCTCCAAGCGTCCGGATTCAGGTGCCGGACTCGGTGGCCTGCGGGCAATTCCGTGGGTTTTCGGTTGGACCCAGTCACGCCAGATCGTTCCCGGATGGTTCGGCGTGGGCTCCGGCTTGAAAGCCGCCCGCGAAGCCGGCGACACCGATCAGCTGCTGGAGATGATGGACCGCTGGCACTTCTTCCGCTCTGTGATCTCCAACGTGGAAATGACCTTGGCCAAGACGGATATGGAAATTGCCGGTCATTACGTTTCGTCGCTGGTCCCGGAGGAACTGCACAGGCTGTTCCACATGATCCGCGACGAGTACGAGCTCACTGTGGCCGAAATCGAACGGCTTACGGGTGAGATTGAGTTGTTGGATGCCCAGCCGACGCTGAAGCGTTCACTCGAAATCCGCGATCAGTACCTGGACCCGATCAGCTACCTGCAAGTAGAGCTGCTCCGCCGCGTGCGCGAGGAGCAGTTGTCCGGAGGCGAGATCGACGAGCGGCTCCAAAGGGCCATGCTCATCACCGTCAACGGTGTAGCTGCAGGCCTGCGCAACACCGGCTAGCAAACCTTCTCTCACACCCCCCGGGATTCCACGGATGCCTCTCTCACCCGGTGAGAGAGGCATCCGTCCAAGGGCGTGGGATGTGCGAGAGCGTTAGGGTAGTGGGATGCCGTCGTTCCAGACCAAGTTGAAGATCACTGGCCTTAAGCCGGGCAACGCACCCGAATCGGTGATGGCCGCAGCGGTGGAAGCGCTGGAAACCCGCCACCATGTCGAATCGAACCAGCTCGACATCGTGGGAGGCGTACCCCAGATCAGCCTGCGCTTCACAGTGGGCGACCGGGATTACTCGGGCGAGAACGACGAAGCCCGGACGTCGGCAGCCATGATGCGTGACGCCGTCGAACGCGTAGCTATCACTGGAAGCCTTTTCGTGTTGCGTCGGAGCCGCGGCCGTTGGTCGCCGGTTTAGACCAGTTAGTCAGCGCTACTCGGGCTGCGGAACGTCGCCGGGCTTGTCGGCGTCGAAGGGTTCGTCCACGGGGGATCGGCTGCCGCGGCGCCGGGTAACGATCAATCCGACCACCACGCCGATGACCAGGCCCAGTCCCACCCCAATGAGTGAGCTGGCCCAAAAGGGAAGCTTGGTGGTGGAGCCCGTGAAGTAGCCCAAGCCGACCTGCCACACTGCCCAAAGCACTGCTCCCAGGCCGGCGCACAGGCTGAAACCCCGGACCGAGACGTTGGCGATGCCCGCCGCGGATGAGGTGGCGAGCCTGCCGCCGGGGATAAACCGAGCGCCGATGATGGCGCCGTAGGTTGACGAACGGCCGGCTTTGGCGATGGCCTCGTGGATTCCGCGGTGGACCCGGCGGCCCCACGACCACCGGTCCAGAACGTGGCTGATGCGCCGTTTAAACAGCAGGAACACTGCCATGTCGCCCAGCCAGGAAGCGAACGCAGCAAGGAACAGGATGAGCCAGAAGTTGGCGTGGCCGTCGGCTGCGAGCGCCCCGCCGGTGATTACCACCATCTCGGAGGGGATGGGCGGGAAGATGGCATCGCCCAACACAATGGGGACAATCCACAGGTAAATTGCGGATCCCCATGTCTCTGGAGCGATGATGTCCATGGGCAAAAGGTACCGCACTTGCCGCGTCCCCCGCTCGGGGGTGAGACTGGCGCCATGCGAATCGAGATTCTGCGCGGTGACATCACCACCCGCCGGGTTGACGCGATCGTCAACGCCGCCAATTCGTCACTGCTCGGTGGAGGGGGAGTGGACGGCGCCATCCATAGGGCCGCGGGCACGGAACTTCTTGAGGCCTGCCGCGAGCTGCGCCGGACGCAACTGCAGGACGGACTTCCGGTAGGTGACGCCGCGGCTACGCCCGCCTTCCGGCTCCCCGCACGCTGGGTGATCCATACAGTGGGACCCAACCGGCACGCGGGTCAAACCGATCCGGCGCTGCTGGGGTCGTGCTTCCGTCAGAGCCTGAGGGTGGCGGCGGGTCTTGGTGCCCGATCCATCGCCTTTCCTGCGATCAGCGCCGGAATTTACGGCTGGGACGCCGGTCAGGTCGCGGAGGTAGCGTTCGACGCCGTGAGGTCGTTTTCGTCGTCAGCTTCAGCTTCCGGCGCTGAGGATAGCCCGCTTGAGCTGGTGGAGTTCGTACTGTTTTCGGAGGAGACGACGGCGATCTTCCGGGCTGTGTTTAACTCCTCGCCGAAGGGTGACTCCTAGTCGCGGTTTAGCGACTCACCCGGGGTGACTGACCTCATGCCGCTGAGGGCGCCCCACCGGGCACGCCCGCCGCGTGTTTGTGGCCGAGGAACCTGCCGGCCTTGAAGTACCAGTAGGGCCAGACGGCCCAGGACGATGCCCCCGCGATGAAGCCCGCTCCCATGATCCCGTAACGGAGCCACTCGGGCCCGGGAAGGAGGAAGCCCAGGCCAGCCAAGGGGAGGCCGATCCAGAGGGCTCCGCCGATGAATCGGCCGAGCTTCGCGAGCCCCTGCGGGTAGTCCTCAACGTGGAGAAGTCTGTTGTTCGCCACAAAGAACCAAGCCCCTTGGACGACAATGGCCGCAACGGAAATTGCTGTTGACGGCCCAAAGTCCAGGACCTTGAATACAAGCAACGCCGAACTCGTGGCCCCGGCTGCGCATGCTGTTACGGTGACCCACTTCAATGGCCCGGTCCACGGTGCCTTCGGGAGACGCTGGTGAACTTGGAGGATTACCGGTATAGCGAGAACGTTGAACACGGCTCCCGTGGCATCGTTGATGGCACCGAAAACAAACGGGCCACCCTTGGGCACTTCCACGGCGTACATTGCTGCGAGGGTAACGATACCGAGGGCACCCGCTGCAGCAGCAGAGAAGGCGAAGGCTGATGCGGCCCTATCACCTGGAAGCTCAACTGAATTGTCCATCTCGCACCCCCGCCAAACTACCCCCCGGAATCCTCATGGTAGTCCTGCTCAGAGTCACGTGGAATGGGTGTGGGAGGCCCTTAGCCGCGGGCTTCGCTGAGCTCCAGTTTGCTGCGATATTCCACGCGTTGCTTGCTGATGGGATCCACAAATGTGATGCCGCGGGCCAGCAACTGCAGGGGTTTGGAGTAGTCGTCCGGGGCTTTGTCCAGCAAGTCCGGGTAGAAGGCGTCGTTGACGATTCCCAATCCAAGCGAGGCCATGTGCACGCGGAGTTGGTGAGTCTTTCCTGTGTGCGGTTCCAACCGGTACAACGCGCGCTGGTGAGTTCCGGCGTCGAACGTTTTTGTCTGTTCAATGCGGGTTTCCGCGTTCGGTTCTCCGTCGATGACTTCCGCGAGCAGGTAACTGCGGGACTTGGTCATGCGGTTGCGGACAACCACCGGGAATCCGACGGCGGGATAGCCTGCGGCCGGCGTCGCGGCGGACACGCACTCGTATTCCTTCTGGACCTGGCGCTTCTCGAAGAGAACCTGATACTTGCCGCGTGTCTCCGGGTTGGTGGAGAGCAGCAGCAGGCCGGCCGTCATTCGGTCCAGGCGGTGCATGGGGATGAGGTCCGGGAGGTTGAGCAGGTTCCGGAGCCGGACCAGCGCGGATTCCTGGATGTAGGTGCCGCCCGGCGTTGTGGGGAGGAAGTGCGGTTTGTCCACCACCAGGATGTGTTCGTCTTGGTGGAGGATGTTGATTTCCACGGGCAGGCGGGTCTCGGGCGGGAGTGTGCGGTAGTACCAGATGAAGGTGTGGTCCTCCAGCTTGGTGCTGCGGTTCAGCGGTACGCCGCCTTCGCCCACGATCTCTCCGGCGTCAAAGCGGTCCTCGATGCCCTGAGGATCGATATGGCCCCAACGATGCATCATGTAGTCCATTGCGGTGGTCCACGGTCCCTCGTCCGGCAGGCGAAGGCGGGTCGCGTTCACGCCGTCGCGCACGGGGAGGGGGGATTGCATCACTGGTCAATTCTACCGGCGTTGCGTTGTGAGGCCCGGTCTGCACCCCTGGGCGGCTCCGAAAGGCGCAAAACGGGCCTCACAACGGGAGAGATAGACCGACGATAAAAAAGTTCTTGACAATAATAGTTGTCGGTAAGCATACTTGAAGCATGTTGGACATCGAAGTGATCGAGGACCCGGCCGCAGCGGAAGCGTCACTGGATCCGATCCGCACCCGAATCCTGCAGGAGCTCGTCGAACCGGCGTCCGCCACGCAGCTGGCCGCGAAGGTCGGGTTGCCCAGGCAAAAGGTGAACTACCACCTCAAGGCCCTCGAACGGCACGGTTTGGTGGAGCTGGTGGAGGAACGACGCAAGGGCAACGTCACCGAGCGCGTACTCCGCTCGACCGCGGCGTCCTACCTGATCTCGCCTGTCGCCTTGGCGTCTGTGGCACCCGATCCGCGGCGCTTCTCTGACCGGTTCTCCGCTTTCTGGCTGCTTTCGCTGGCTTCCCGAACCGTGCAGGAAATGGGCAAGCTCATCGCCGGCGCTGCCGTGGCAAAGAAGAAACTGGCCAGCTTCGCGATCGACGGTGAGATCACCTTCCGTTCCGCTGCCGAACGCGCAGCATTCGCGGAGGAGCTCGGTGTGGCGGTGACCCAACTCGTGGACAAGTACCACGACGGCGGTGCTGCCGCCGTGGCGGGCGGCGGACGCAAGCACCGCCTCGTCGTCGTACTTCACCCCGCACTCAAAACCGGGGCACTGAAAGCACCCTCAACCCAGCACTCAGCAGAAAAGGACCAAAGCAATGACTGATAACCGGAAATTCGAAATTGAGACGGACGTCGAACTGCCCGGCACCCCTGAACGGGTATGGCAGGCGGTCACCAAGGACACCCCCGCCTGGATGTTCCCCACGGATCAGTGGCCGGACGTGAAGACCACCGAGGAATACCCCAGCCACCTTGTGTCCCGCATGGACGGCCCGGATGGATGGTTCAACCAGTTGGAGCACATCCTTGAGCCGCTGGAGGGTGGCCGCGCCAAGCTGCACTACGTTCACAGCGGGATCTTTGCCGAGAACTGGGATGAGCAATACGACGGCGCCAGCAAGCACACGGAGTTCTACCTGCACACGTTGGGTCAGTACCTGCAGTACTTCGACGGCAAGCCCGTGGTTTTCACGGACATTCAGGCGCCTGCTTCTTCGCAGACGGTGGATGGATTCGTTCAGCTGAAAAAGGCCTTGAATGTGGACGGTGTAGCCGCCGGTACCGCAGTGGATGTTGACGTCGACGGCGTGGGGCGGCTGGCCGGGGTAGTGGACTTCTCAAACGAGAACTTCCTGGGCCTCCGGACCGCGGATACGATGTACCGCTTCTTCGGTCGGAACGCATTCGGTGCTCCGGTCGGGATGACGGTGCACGAGTTCAGCGGCTCCGGCGATGCAGAACTTACGGCCAAGGCCTGGGGTGCGTTCCTGGAGAAGGTTTACGCATAGCAGTTCCGGTTAGGCCGCCCAGGCCCGGGCCACGGATTCCAGGGCGGCCTCGTAGATCGATGCCCAATCGGTGGCGGGATCGTTCATCTGCGCAAGTTCCAGGCTGACCAGCCCATGGACCTGTCCCCAGATGGCCATTGCCATGAGCGCGGGGTCGTCCTTGCCCAGAGCGCCCGCTGATTGGGCGGCGACTACCGCCTCCACCAGGGGGAGCATAGAACCGGAAGCAACTGCCGGCGTCGGGCTGCAATCAACATAGGCGGCCAGCGCCCCGCCGAACATGAGGCGGTAAAGGGCCGGGTGCTCCAGTGCCCAAATGCGGTAGGCCCGGCCCAATCCCGGCAGCCCGTCCTTCGCCGCAGCACGTTGGGATTCACCAAAGGAGCGGAAACCGTCGTCGACGGCGGCTGTCAGCAGTTGCGCTTTACCGCCGAAGAGGGAGTAGATCGCCGTGGTGGACGTTTCTGCCGCTGCTGCTACGTCACGAAGGGTGACGCGGGCCGGCCCCTCGCGGTCCACCAGTTCGGCGGTCACCGCGAGGAGTCGATCCTGGACGTGTTGGTCATGAACTACAGGTCTTGCCATGCCCTCCAGTGTTTCATAACATTGTTTCATAACAACGTTATGAAACCCGGATCCAACAAAATCAGGGGTTCCCCAACTGAAGGATTCACATGGCACAGGAGATCTTCCCCGGCCGCTTCACCGCGGATATCGGGCGCGATACAGTGACCGTCTTCCTCATCGGGATGCGGGCAAACCGGTGGTGGAAGCTGGGCCGCGTCGCCAAGGTGGCGTCGGCCATGCCCACCATGATGCAGCACCTAGCCAAGAACCCGGATGCCGGTCTCCTTGGCAGCGAGCAGTGGTTCGGGCGGACTACCATCCTGCTCAGCTACTGGGAAAGTCCGGAGCATCTGAGGCGCTTTGCCGCAGACAGGGATTCGCCGCATCTGGGCCCATGGCGGAAATTCATGAAGGAGTTCGCGGGCAGCGGCGACGTTGGCGTGTGGCACGAGACGTACCAAGTCCCGGCGTCGGGTATTGAAGTGGTGTACAACGGCATGCCGCTGTTCGGCTTGGCAAAGGCAACCTCGCATACACCGGTGGGGCCGGGCAGCAACACAGCGAAGCAACGCATGAGCGCGAGGGCGCGATCCGCAGATCCGGCCCCAACTAAGTCGCAGCACATGTCGTTTTGAGCCCTCAAAACGGCCTCAACTGCGACTCAGTTGGGTCGGATGGGTGGGACCAGGCGGGCGGCGGCCTAGGCGACCGCGACGGCGGCTGGCCGCTCTGTCTTTAGCGTCCGGCGGAGGTGGGGCGAGGCGTCGAGCTTGTCCTGGGCGGCGCGAAGCGCACCGACGGCGAACTCCAACTGTGCAGCGGGCAAGGTGTAGGGAACGCGCAGGTAGTGCTCGAACGCTCCACCCACCCCGAAGCGGGGTCCAGCTGCCAAGCGCACGCCGAAGTCGGGTGCAAGAACAGTCAGTGCGGTGCTGCATGGTGTGGGAAGTCGGCACCATGCTGTCAGTCCACCCCGCGGTCGCTCCACCTCCCACGAGGGCAGATGCTCCGCGAGCAACCCCAGCAATGATTCCCGGTTGTGCCGGAGCTCCTCAAGCCGGGCATCAAGCGGTTCGGCGAAGGACCGCACCAGGCGCGCCGCCGCCAGTTGTTCAACCACTGGCCCGCCCAGATCCATGACTGTCCTCGTGGCGATAAAGCGGGCAATCAGGGACTCGTCTGCCCGGATCCACCCGGTCCTGAGTCCCGCCCAATGCGATTTGCTCAGCGACCCGATGGAAACCACCGCAGGACTGAACGACGACATCGGCGCGGTGCGGACGCCGTCGAGATTCAACCCACGCAGGGTTTCGTCCACCACCAGCACGGTTCCGGAAGCAGCGGCCGCCCGCGTAAGCCGTCTGCGTTGCAGGTCGGACATGATGCGCCCGGTCGGATTGTGGAAGTCCGGCACCAAGTAGGCCACGGCCGGGCGCTGCTGATTCATGGTGGCCACCATCGCATCGATGTCCCAGGCTGGCGAAGTGCCCGAGGGCAGCGCCACCGGCAGGGGCTTGCAGCCGGCGGCGCGGATGGCGTCCAGGGCGTTGGGGTACGTGGGGTGTTCCACTAGAACCCGGTCCTGCTTTCCGGCCAGGGCGCGCAGCACAATGTTGAGGGCATGCTGTGCACCGGAGGTGACAAGGATCTGGCCCGGCGTCGTTGGCACCCCTTCCGCTGTGTACTTCTCTGTGATGGCTTCGCGGAGGGCCGGCACCCCCAGCGCGTCGTATCCGAACCCGGGCAAGAGGGCCGGCAACTCGGTCAGGGCGTCAGCGAAGGCGCGATGCACTACCTCGCCGGCGGCCGGCAATGACGCATACGCCAGATCCAGAAGCCCCTCGGGAACCGCGAACCCAGGCGCGCTTGCTGGTTCGGTGCGGTGGGGGATGCATGTCCGTCCGCGGCTGCCCTGACCTGCCGTGAGGAATCCCTGTTCTCGCAGGCTCGCATACGCGGCAGTGACCGTGGTCCGGCTGAGTCCGAGTGTCTGGGCGAGTGCCCGCTCGCTTGGCAAAGCGACGTCCAAGGGGATGCGCCCGTCCATCACCAGCAAGCGCACGACGTCGGCCAGCTCACGGTAGGCGGGCAGGGCGCCGGAGTTCCAAGAGCCGAGGAGGCGAACAAGTGCGGTGGGATTCAGGGAGCCGGACATAAGACCAGTATTCCAAACTGGCTATGGAATACAAGGCCAGTTCTCTTGGATGATGTACTTCATGATGACCCGAAGAATCACTCAACTCCTCATTGGCCTCGCGATGTACGGCATCTCCCTGGCCATCTTTATCCGTGCCGGCCTGGGCTTGGACCCTTGGGATGTGTTTCACCAAGGCGTATCCGAAAAGACCGGCTTCAGCATGGGCGTTGTGGTGATCGCGGTCAGCTTTCTGGTTCTCCTCCTGTGGATCCCGCTCCGGCAGATGCCAGGGATCGGAACCATCGCCAACGCAATTCTTGTGGGTCTCTTCGCCGATCTGGGACTGTGGCTCATCCCGGAGTTCTCACACCTGGGCGGGCAGATCGCCATGCTCGCCGGTGCCGTGATCCTCAACGGCATCGCGTCCGCTTGCTACATCGGTGCTCGCCTTGGACCCGGTGCCCGTGATGGCCTGATGACTGGGCTTGTCCGCCGAACTGGTTGGTCCGTGCGCCTGGTCCGCACCGGAATCGAGGTGGTTGTCCTGGCTGTTGGCTTCCTGCTGGGCGGTTCCGTTGGTGTCGGCACGGTGGTCTATGCCCTGGCGATCGGCCCGATCGTGCAGGTGTTGCTGCCGAAGTTCATGGTGCCGGAACGTCCACAAGCGACGGCCCCCACGGAAATCGTGGAGGCCGCGCCGGCTGCCTGACGGCTGCCACTTAGGCGCCGCTTAGCGGCAGGCCTCCAGGTCCTCGCCGTACTGCAACCAGTCCGGTAGGTCCTCACTGAAGGCGTCTCGGATGGCGGGCGATCCAGCGCTCCGCCAGTCGACGTCGTCGTTAATCTCGATCTCGTACTTCTTCCACTCAAACCAGTTGATCATCTTCAACTGCGGGTACTTCTGGTGGGTTTCAACGGAGAAGACCTGACGCCACCATGCCTGCTTGACGTCCAGCTCGGACGCCCCGCCGCGGGCCGGGGTGAAGATGGCTGCCGTCTCCGGGATGGCCACCGGCTTGTTGTGGTCCACACCGTACACCTGATAGAAATCCGGGACGGAACTGTCGTCACCGGCTGTGCCGCTATAAGTGCCGGTCAGCATGGCCAGGAACTTGCCGGACTCAGAGATATCGTTGTTCCCCCAGGGCCGCTGATTGCCCCAGTGATACAGCGAAACTCCCACCCAATCCACGGCGTCGTCCCCGGGGTAGTAGGGAGCATAGGTGTCGTCAGCCATGGTCAGCGCACCGTCACGGTCCGTGTCGAGCGCAGCGAAATCGCCAGTTCCCGGACGGGCCGCGAATTGGCCCCCTGTAAACGGGTAGCCGCCACCATAGTTCGGGGCCCACATCATGGACGAGCCCGGCGCCCCGGCATGAATTGCAGCGGCCACTTTGCGGAATACCTCCACATAACGCAGCGGTTGCTGGCCCCAGGAATACCAGGACCCGTTCATTTCATGCGCAAAACGTACGACGACGGGCGTCCCCTGATCGTTGACGGCCCGTAAGTCGGTGGCCAGTTTGGCGATCACTTCGTCGCTCATGGTCTCAAGGCCGCCGTGCGGTTCCAGGGTCAGCAGCAACACGCCCCCTGTTGGGCGGACCTGGGTGACGGCGTTGGTGGTGTGAGCCCACGTTTCGTCGTCGTAGGGAATATCCGAAAATTGCACTACCACCGCCGGATCATGGCCGAGGTTTTCCCGGTGCTCGGACAATGTCTCCGAGTCCCAATCGAGGTTCACGCCCAGAAGCACACCGTCCTTGGGGATCATGGTGGAAGCATCCCCGGCCCGGCAGAGGGACAGAGCCTGGACTACCGGCACCACCTCCTTGGAAGCGAAACCCAGGCCCGTGGCAGCGAGGGCCGTCACCACCAAAGGGATGAGCAGGCTGGCCCGCCGGCGTTTTCTGTTCGGATGTCCCGTGAAAGGGGGAGGAATCTGCGCCACGGTCAGCCCCATCCGATGGAGCGATGACGACGCCTGAAGAGAGACCGCCAACTGAAGCGAGGCGCAAGCCCGCGTGGCCGCACGAGTGCCGCACCGCCGTCGACGGCATCGTGGCGAGTTGCGTAGATACGCGCGACGTGACCCAGATGGGCTTGGAGGTGGGTTTCCTGGAGCTCGCTGGAATCGCCGAAAAGGCGGAGATCGCCGCCGCGCGATCGGAGCAGGTGCAGCACCTCAAGCACCCCTACTACGCCTGATGCTCCCACCGATGTCACCGCTGCGACATCCAGCAGGACCAGGACGGGGCCGTCCGCGGCGGCTTTGGCGGATGCTTGGCGAATAGCGGGAACGGTAGCGGCGTCCAAGGCGCCGGTGATGGTCAGATCCACCGATTTCAAGGCGGTGGAGGTGGTGTTCGGGGCATGGGAGAGCATGGACATGGGGGTCGCTCCTTGCTGGGGGGTTGGAACGGCGTTAATTGATGGTTGCGGTCAGGGTGTGGGTTTGGTTGTGGCACCAAGGACGCTGGTGAGCTCCTTGGGAGTGGGCATCGGTTCAACGAGGTGGTCGCCGCGCCCCCGGTACCTCGCGGCACCGATCACCACGCTCAAAAGCGCCAGGTCCAAGACAACCCAGGCCAACGTGATGAGGGTGGGATAGAGCGGCGCTTCCCCGGATGACACTCGGGCAATGCCGATCAACGAGGACACAACGAGCAACGCCATGGCAATTACTTGTAGCTTGACATGCTGGAATCCACGGCCCGTGGCCTGCTTGCTCTTGGCTGTCACCGAGAACGCGAGGTGCTTGCCAAGGAAAACCGCTGCCGCACCTGAACACGTGGCTGCGATCCAGGTGGGAAACAGGGCAAAGGACCACTGCTGGCCGCGCCACAATCCCTTCGACCCGTTGCCCGCTACTTGGAAGAGCAGCTGGCACGAAATGAAGAAGGGCAGGAAGAGGCAGAAGAACACCACGGGGCTGGCGGTCAGCGGGTAGGTACCGGCCACCAGGAACACCACAGGCGCCGCGATGTAGCTCAGGGCCGCGAAGCCATTCAGATAACTCGTCATAGTGCCCAGATACATCAGGCGCTGAGCAACGGTGAGGCCCCGAAGAAACAACGGATTGTCACTGAAGAACACCTGCATGGTGCCGGCCGCCCATCGATGCCGCTGCGAGAGCATGGTGGACACGTCCTCAGGGGCCAACCCATGGACCAGCACCTCGTGGTGGTAGACACTGCCCCACCCCATCGCATGCAGGTGCATGGCCGTTGCCATGTCCTCGGTGATGGTGGTGGTGTCCATAGGGTGGATGGCCAGTGCTTGGTCCGTGTGGGCCACATCCACCGATTCCAAGACAGCGTCAAGTTCCGGCACCACGTCGTCCAATGCATCGGGAACTGCCAGAGCGGCTGTATGGAAGGCGATGCGGAGTTCGAAAGTGATCTCGGCGAGGACATCGCCTCTGCGCACCTGATGCTCCGCGCGTGCCACTGCCTCCAAGGCCTGTTCTGCAACGATCATGGCCGCGGGATGACGCCTGCCCAGTTCGCCGTGAAGGTCCTGCAAACGCGATCGGCCCCGACGCAAAGCGCGCCAGGTCTGCTCAGTGGCTGTCCGCGTGTAGCGGGTCAAGCCCAGGGCCATGAGGGCTTCACGGCGTAGGACAGCATTGGAACCGCAGAAGAACGCTGCGTCCCAGCCGTCCTTGCCCTGTTGGATGGGGCCGTAGAAGAGTTCCGCCTGGCTTCCCAGCGGGTCCCGTTCCGGAACATTCCAAAAGTGCTGTGGGGTCTGGACGAAAGCCACTTCCTCGGCATCGAAATAGCCCAGCACGCGGTCCAGGAAACGCGGTTCAGGGACTTGGTCTGCGTCAAAGATGGCCACGAACTCGCCCGTTGTCATGGACAGGGCGTTGTTGACGTTCCCTGCCTTCGCGAAGCGCTGCCGGCCATCCCACTCAGGACCGCGGGTGACATACCCGACGCCGATCCGCCGGGCTGCGGTGGCAAACTCGGCCCGGTCGCCGTCGTCAAGGATCCAGGTTTCGTGCGGGCACTCCATGTCTCTTGCCGCGATGGCCGTTTTGAGCACCAAGTCCAGCGGCTCGTTGTAGGTGGCGATGAAAACGTCCACCGATCTGCCCGGCAGGGCAGGTGGGGGAGGTGGACGTCGTCGTGCGTTCCACATGGTGACGGCGTAAAGCGCCGATTCGCCAAGGCTGTAAGTCTCCGCGGCCACGAGGGGCAGCGAGATCCACCAGGCATCCCACGCGACAGTGCTCGACCAGCGCCAGCTGATGTAAATCAATCCAAAGGAAACTACAAGAACTGCAAGGATCCTTACCAGTATTTGTCTGTAAATGCCCATCTTTAGCCTCCGGTAACTGCTGGGGAAAAGGCCAAGGCGCGCCAGTATGTCCAAACGCTCCTCAGAGCGAAGTTTGGGAGGACACGGCTGACGCGCCTGGAGCTGCATCTTCGATGCTCAAGGGAAGGAATTCGGCTGCGAACGGAATGTCCTTTTGCCAACAAATTTGAAGGAAATCTGCAAACCAGTTGGTTCCTGCTTCCACTTTCTCCCGCCGATATTTCATCCTCGTTACGGCGTTGAAAAGTAAACCTGCGTTGATTATTTCCTTGCTGTGACATTTTGCGTGTCGCTTCGAAAAAGCTTGCGTGCCACGGGCAGACGCCTTCAGAGTGGCACCATGAAGCGAAGACTCATGCCCCTGACGATGCTCGTCGCCGGCCTGACCATCGCAGCTACCCTCATAGCCCCGGAACCGTCCGCGCTGGCTGCCGCTGGTATGCCCGCACCTGGAGAACTGGTGTGGAGCGACGAATTCAACGGCCCCGCGGGCACGGCACCGGACCCCGGAAAATGGACTCACGACACCGGAGGATCCGGCTGGGGCAACGGCGAACTGCAGTACTACACCAACAGCACAAATAATGCTGCAGCCGATGGGCAGGGAAACATGGCCATCACCGCCCGGAGGGAGAACCCTGCGGGATATGAGTGCCACTACGGCACGTGCCAGTACACGTCCGCGCGCCTCCTGACCGCCGGCAAGTTCAGCCGAACACAAGGTCGGTTCGAAGCCCGACTCAAACTGCCCAAGGGGCAAGGCATGTGGCCCGCCTTCTGGATGCTCGGCGACAACGTCTTCACCGACGGTTGGCCCACCAGCGGCGAGCTCGACATCGTGGAAAACGTTGGCAAGGAACCCGGAACGGTCTGGGGAAGCATCCACGGCCCCGGCTACTCCGGGGCCAACGCCTCCAACGCCAGCTACACGCTGCCCGACGGTAAAGCTCTGGGCGATGCTTTCCACACGTTCACGGTGGACTGGGGGCCTGAGTCCATCACCTGGTACATCGACGGAACGGCCTTCTCACGAAAGACCAAGGCAGCAACTGCCGGCCCGTGGGTTTTCGACCACGACTTCTTCCTGCTCCTGAACCTCGCCGTGGGCGGTTACTGGCCCGGAGCGCCAGCGTCGGACACGGCGTTTCCGCAGTCGCTGCTGATTGATTACGTCCGCGTGTACGAGCTTGCTTCCGTTCCGGCGGCGCCTTCCTCTGCGGCCGGCACGCGCATCCAAGGCTATGCCGGCAAGTGCATTGATGTGGCCGGTCGGCAGGCTACTGACGGGGTCGCCTTGCAATTATGGGACTGCGATACGGCAGCGTCGGAGCAATGGACGTTTGCTGACAACGGCACCATTCGGTCACTGGGAAAGTGCATGGACGTGGCGTGGGGATCAACCGCGAACGGCTCACGAGTCCAGCTCGCCAGGTGCAACGGCAGTCCGGCGCAGCAATTCGTCCTGAACAATGCCGGGGATCTGGTGAACCCGCAGGCGGACAAATGCGTGGACGTGACTGACTGGAATTCATCCAACGGTGCGAGGTTGCAACTGTGGGATTGCGCCGGTTCCACCAACCAAAAGTGGTGGCGGATGGCGTAGAAAACGTCCGACGGCGGCGCGCGGCTTGCGGTGTCCGGCGGCTATTGCTGGGGCGGCTGGGGAGCTTCCTGGAGTAGCGGGCCGGGCTGGCAAGTGCGCGCAGCCGGCGCGGCGGTTGGTGGCCGGACCTGGCTGGCTTTAAGTGGCCAGGTCCGGCCCCTTGTTGAGCTTAATGTTGGTCTATGGAGCCGGCTGGCAGCGCGGACAGAAGTAGATGTCCCGTTCTTCCGTGCCGTCCGGTCCTGCAAGGAGGCCGCGGCGCACAGCAGTGCCGCAGCGCCGGCAGGGTTGGCGCTCCCGGCCGTACACCCAGTACCCGGGACGCATGGCGCGCGGCCCCAGGGTGGTCCTCCGCCCGGGACCCAGGTTTTCGCCGAGGAGCCGTTTGGCGTCATTGACTGTCTTGGCAAGGTCAGGGACGTCTCCTATGGGCAGGGCAGGGTGAATGCCGGACAGGAAGCATGCCTCGCATCGGTAGATATTGCCAATGCCCGCTAGCTTCCGCTGGTCCAGCAACGCGAATCCGACGGTGACGTCCGGTTCGGCGCGAAGCCTGCGCAGCGCTTCTTCCTCGTCCCAGTCGGGGCCGAGCAGGTCCGGCCCGAGGTGTCCGACGATCTTGTCTTCCTCAGCTGTGGGCACCACTTCCAGGATGCCCAACGAGAACCCGACGGCGTCCACGGAGTCCGTGCGGAGCACGCACCGGGCAGTGTGGCCGGGTTTGGTCCAGCGACCACCCGGTGGGTAGGTCATCCAGTTCCCTTCCATTTTGAGATGGGAATGGATGGTCAGGGCACGGGGTTTCCTGCTGGCGCCGGGTTCCTCGTCAGCAGGGCCCGTCAGGCGCATGAGCAGGTGCTTTCCCCTGGGAACAACCTCGGCCATGGTCCAGCCCGCCAGGTTCAGGGTGGCAAATCGCGGCACGCGGAAGTCGGAGGCCTGGATGGTCTTCCCGGCCAATGCCTCGTGCAGCCGTGACGCCGCCCGCCAAATGGAATCACCTTCAGGCACGGATACGGAGTCCTTTCGGAGTGGAGTATGCGCCGGCGGCCGCGAGGGCGACGGCGATCGGGGTTTCCAGGAGATCGTGGCCATTGACTTTCTCCATGAAGAGTTTGTCCACGGCCCCACGGCGCACCACATCCACCAGCGCCTGGGCCGCAACTGTCAGCACGGCGTCGTCCTGGCTGAAGGTGAGCAGCGTCTTGCCGCCGCGCTCCACGTAAAGGACCAACGCGCCGTCGACCATCACCACCAGCGCTCCGGCCTTGCGTCCCGGCCGGTGCCCGGAACCGGCGTCGACAGAGAGCGCAGGCCAAGGAAGGGCAGCGCCGTAGGGGTTGGCGGGGTCGGTCGCAGCAAGTGCGAGCGCGGAGGGGTCGGCTTTGGAGATGCGGGCGTCCTCCGTGAACGACCTTAACCGGTCAACCGTGGCAGGGACGGCGAACTGAGCGGCCCCCAAATGCTCGATGAAGTAGCCGCGGCGGCAACGGCCGGCTTCCTCCAACCGGGCCAGCACTTTATACATGAGCCCGAAGCCACCGATGATGTTCTCCGCCATGACCGAACCACGCGTCACCACGCCGTAGCGGTCCAACAAAAGCTCAGCCGTGCCGCGGGCGTGGATGGTGGGGTCCAGTTCCGGGGCGGGAAGCGCTGACCAGCGGCCCACTGCCGACGGCGGGGCAGGCGCAATGCCACCTGTTACCGAGCCGTAGCGACCCCCCGTTAGTCCGGGGGAGCCCAAGAGGCCCGTCCCATGGGAACGGCCAAGCCTGCTCATGCGCGGGGTCCGTGCCCTCGGCGCTTTGGCTACTTGCCGGTGGGCGGTTTTCCCGCCGGCGATCATGGCCCTCACGGGAGCGAAAGTATCGCCTGTTACACGGCCGGCCCAGACGAGGTCCCAGAGGGCAGACACCACGGCGTCGTCGCTCAATACCGCGTCCATGCCACCGGCCACATCCGTCAGTTGCCGGAAGAAGTAGCCGCCGCCTGCGCTGAAATGTTCCAAAAGCCGCTGCTGGGCATCACCGGGTTCGAATTCGGGGTCCGGGTTGAGCGTCAGCTCAGCGGAATCGGCTACATGGAGGCTGATCCAGCCGTCGTTTCCGGGCAGGGAGCCTGCGCCGGACCAAAGGAGTTCGCCGGCGGCCATGAGTTCGTCCAGCATTGCCGGTTTGTAGTCCGCCACCCTGCTCGCGAGTACCAAGGGTTCCCATGCGGATGCCGGGATGGGCACTCCGGACAGCTGGTCCACGGCCGTGATGATCCCGTCCAGCCCCCTCAGCGCCTGGCTTCGGGACTTACCCGGCGAGGTCACGTTCTGCCATGCCGGCAGGAACCGGCCGTAGGCGGCTGTGTCCACGGGCTCTACTTCGGCCCGCAGTGCAGCGAGCGAGCGACGCCTCAGTTTCCGCAGGACCTCGGCATCGCACCACTCGCTGGACGGTGGGGCGTCCACGCTCATGAGCTCTGAGTCGGGTGCGTCCGCAGGCTGCTCCGCGACGGCGTGCGGGCGGAATTCGCCTTCCACCACGCGACCGTCGCCAGCCAACCGCTTCAAGGCGGTGTTGACTACCGCGACGCCAAGCCCCAGCCTCGCCGCAGCCTCAGCGGCAGTGAAGGGGCCATGGGTGCGCGCGTACCGGGAAACGAGGTCGCCCAGGGGATCGTGGACTGGCTCAATGAAAGCGAGCGGTACGCCCATGGGCAACGGAACACCGATTGCGTCACGCAGCCGCGCCGCGTCCTCAACTGCGGCAAAACGCTCGACGCCGCCGATGGTTACCTTGAGCGCACGGTTGGCTTTCTGCAATGCCGCGAGGTGGGATCCGGCGTCGACGACGCTGCCATGTGGCGCAGCCGCCGGAGCTTCGTCGAATTGGTCCGAGCCTTCAACCTCGGCCTGTTCCACGCCTTGGAGCCGCTGGGCCACTTCTTCAACGCTCAGGGGGCCCAGCAGCCGCAACAGATCCGCGACGCCTTCCATTCCTCGAACCCGTCGGTCCGGGGCAAGGCGCTGCAGTTCCAACTCTGTTGAATCGATGACGGCGGCGTCCAGGAGTTCGCGCAGTTCCACGCGGCCCAGGAGTTCGTTGAGGAGCGTGGAGTCGAGGGCGAGGGCCGCAGCCCGACGTTCCGCCAACGGGGAGTCGCCCTCGTAGAGGAACTGGGCAACGTAACCGAACAGCAAGGACTTCGCGAAAGGGGAGGGCTGCTGCGTGGTGGTCTCCACGATCCTCAGTTCCCTGCGCTCCACGGACGCTGCGATGTCTTTCAGTGCGGGTAGATCGTAAACATCCTGCAAGCATTCCCGGACTGTTTCGAGCACGATGGGGAACGAAGGGTACTTCCGGGCGACATCCAGCAACTGGGCTGAGCGCTGGCGTTGCTGCCACAGCGGCTGGCGCTTGGCCGGATTCTGCCGGGGGAGGAGCAGGGCGCGGGCTGCACATTCGCGGAACCGGGATGCGAACAGGGCGCTGCCGCCTACTTCCGCGGTGACAATTTGTTCGAGTTCCTCCGGGTCGAAGAGGAAGAGTTCAGCGCCGGGTGGCTCGTCTTCCATCATGGGCACGCGCAGCACGATGCCGTCATCGGCCGCCATGGCGGATCCGTCCAAGCCATAGCGCTGCTGCAGGCGTTGGCCCACTGCAAGTGCCCATGGGGCGTGAACGGGCATGCCGAACGGGCTGTGGAGGACTACCCGCCAATCGCCAAGTTCGTCGTGGAAGCGTTCAACCACCAGAGTTCGGTCGCTTGGGACAATCTCCGTGGCTTCCTTTTGCTCCCTCAGGTACTGGATCAGGTTGTTGGCGGCGAAGGCGTCCAATCCGCTGGCCTGGCAACGTTCCATGGCCGGGGCTTCGTCTGCTGCCGAGAGTTCCCGAATGAAAGCACCCAGGGCGCGGCCCAGATCTACGGGCCTGCCGAGGGAGTCGCCCTTCCAAAAAGGAAGCTTGCCGGGTTGCCCAAAGGCAGGGGAGACCAGCACGCGATCGTGGGTGATGTCCTCGATCTTCCAACTGGTGGCTCCGAGTGCGAAGACGTCTCCCACCCGGGATTCGTAGACCATTTCTTCGTCGAGCTCACCAACCCGGCGTCCTCCCTTGGCTGCACGGGCCGAGGCGGTCGGTTCACTCCCGTCCCCGCTGCTGGGGGAAGCGGAGCCCTCTACTTCCGTACCGATGATGTAAACACCGAATAGTCCGCGGTCCGGGATGGTGCCGCCTGACGTGACAGCAAGGCGCTGGGCACCGGGCCTGCCCTCAATGGTCCCGGCGTGCCGGTCCCAGACGATGCGGGGCCGTAGTTCTGCAAATTCGTCTGAAGGATACCTTCCGGCCAGAAGGTCCAGGGTGGCTTCGAAAGCCGAGCGTGGCAGGCTCGCGAACGGCGCTGAGCGACGGACGGTGCTGAACCAGTCCTCAACGTCGATGCTGCCCAAGGCGGTAGCCGCCACTGTTTGCTGGGCCAGGATATCGAGCGGGTTGGCGGGAATGCTCAGGCGTTCAATCTGCCCACTGAGCATGCGTTCAACGGTGACGCTGGTGTGCAGGAGATCCGCGCGGTGTTTGGGGAAGAGCACTCCTTCGGAGATCTCGCCGACCTGGTGCCCGGCACGCCCGACGCGCTGCAACCCACTGGCCACCGACGGGGGTGACTCCACTTGGACCACCAGGTCCACGGCACCCATATCGATGCCGAGCTCCAGAGACGAGGTTGCCACAACGCAGCGGAGCCTCCCGGACTTGAGATCGTCCTCGATCATGGCCCGCTGGTCCTTGGAAACCGAACCATGGTGCGCGCGGGCCAGCACAGGATCGGCGCCGGTAGTGCTTCCAGCCTGCGCCATCATGTGCGCAGGAGTGGCCGTGGAGGCCGGGATTCCGGGGCTGGTTTCGGTCGCCCCGGGAGCCGCCCACTCATTACCGCCCACCGCCATCAACTGGCGTTCAGCGTAGATCTCGTTGAGTCGGGCTGTGAGACGTTCCGCCAAGCGACGGGAATTGGCAAAGACAATGGTGGACTGCTTGGACAGGACCAGATCCACGATCTGCTCCTCCACATGCGGCCAGATGGAAGCCTGGGGTTGCAGGCCCGATGCCGGCCCGGAGTCGAATGCTCCCGCAGCGCCCTGAAGATCCGACATGTCCTCCACGGGGACTGTGACCGTGAGGTTCCAGTTCTTCTTGGATGGCGGAGCGACAATTTCCACCGGAGCCTGCCCTGCCAGGAACTGGGCCACCAACTCTCGGGGCTGGACTGTGGCGGAAAGCCCGATGCGCTGGGCAGGCTTCGGAAGCAGGGCGTCGAGGCGCTCCAGGGAAACGGCCAAGTGCGCGCCGCGCTTGGTGCCTGCTACGGCATGCACTTCATCGATGATGATGGTGTCCACTTCGCTCAGCGTCTCCCGGGCACGGGACGTCAGCATGAGGAACAGTGATTCCGGGGTGGTGATGAGGATATCCGGCGGATTGGTCAACAGCGTGCGGCGATCGGCCGCCGTCGTATCTCCTGAACGCACGCCGACTGTCACCAGCGGTGCCGGAAGCCCTAAACGCTTGGCGGTTTGGGTAATTCCGATGAGGGGTGCGCGGAGGTTTCGCTCCACATCCACACCCAGTGCCTTCAGCGGCGAGATGTAGAGGACGCGCGTCTTGGTCTTGGGCCGCTTTGCCCGGCCCTTGCCATTGACCGGGACGGTCTCCAGTCCCGGCAATGTGTCACTGGGCTTGGAATGCAGGCGATCGAGGGCCCAGAGAAAAGCAGCGAGTGTCTTGCCGGAGCCAGTCGGAGCGACGACCAAGGCATGAGAGCCCGAGGAGATCGCGTTCCACGCCCCATCCTGCGCGGGTGTCGGCTCGGAAAAAGCGCCTAGGAACCATTCCCTGGTTGCCTGGCTGAATCGGCTGATGGCGCCATCCGACGCCTGCGGCTCCTGCATTCCTCCATCATGCCCCACGACTCCGACAGAATAAGCCGGAGCCGTGGGAAGACGGTCAGACTGCCTGGAACGCCGTGATGGTCAGGAGCTTAATGCCCGCATTGCTGCACGCATCGTGGGGCTCCGGGATGAACAGCGACGCTGTGTCGTTCGGCGGGTAGATCCGGAAACCGGCGGCGGGCACCTTAGTGCAGTCGCCGTAGTTGCCGGCTTGGGTGTAACGGATTTCGGCCCACGCCGACTTTCCCGGAACCAGTTCAATCTTGGTCACCGGAGTTGTGGTTTCGCGGGTTGCAGGTTCGCCGATTGGCTCACCATTAGCGTCGGCAGTCAGGGAGACGCCGGCGAAGCCTTCCAAGATGCAGGGGACTGTGCCGGAGTTTGTCAGTATCAACTTCTCGTAGATGCTGCCGGCCGCACCGCCGCCGGTCGCGTCGGTTGTGGCACTGAGGGACGCAGCCTTGCACAGGGCGGGTGCTGCGGGTGCTGCGGATGTTGCTGACGCTGAGGGTGAGGGCGTCGTCGTGGCTGTTGCAGAAGGAGAGCTGGACGTCGCCGGGACCGAGGCCGACGGCGTCGAGGAGGTTGGCGGGGCGCTGCTGGTCCCGGACGGGCTGGGGCTTGGCCCACAAGCAGCAAGAAGCAACAGCGCAGCGGCTGCCGTCGTCGTCACAAGACCGGTTTTGATGCGCTGAGTCCACATGGGCACCAGCTTTGTTCCGGCCATGATGCGAGTCAATTCAGCCACGGCTTGAAGCGCGGATTGGCGCCCGGATTGTGATCTTCCGGGCACCAATCCGACGTCAACTACTTCGTGTCGGCTTTGGCCACTGCCGGCTTGGCCGAGCGGCTGCGGAAGAACGCAGCGCCGCCCAAGCCCAAGCCCGCAATGCCGGCGATCAGGCCGGCCCAGCTGCGCGCCTGCGAGCCGTCGTCCGTTACGGCGGAGGCAGGCTCGGTGGATTCCGTCGTTGCAGCGTGATGGTCCCCTGCGGCATCGGCCGGAGTGATGGTTACCGACGGGGCAGGGGCCTTGAGATCGTGCTCGTTCTGACCCTCCTTGGCGATTTCAGACCAGTCAGTCTGGCCCTGTTCGCAGGTCTGCAGCGTGGGGAAGTAGAGGGTCTTGCCCGCGGCGTCGGGGAGCTTGACCGACAGAACAAGGGCGTCCCGCAGGTGTGGGTCCAGGGGTGCTTTGGCCGTGTACACGATCTGGCTTGTGCGCTTGGTGATGGAGGTGCCGTCATCCAGCTTCTTGGGCTCCGCGAGGGTCTCCGTGACCTTCTCCACGGTCCAGTTGGGGTTGACCGTCGGCTGGGCGTCGTTCAGTTCCTCGGGGAGTGAAATGGCAACTTTGGTGGTGCCGAAGGTGTCGCAACCGTGAGGGATTCCGAAGGTCACCAGCGCGTACGAATTGGCCGCGGTCTTGTTCGGATCGGCCGAAACGTGCGCGGATGCTCCGGCCAGGCCGGCCATCATCAGGACAGCGGTTCCACCGGCGACGGCGGTTGCGGAAAGGGTGCGGCGAGTCGAGGTTTTCATGGGAATTGCCTTTCGGGGGCGCCGGCTATATTCGGCGCGGGGTACGGGTATGGAGCCCGTCACCATGCAAAAGGCTTGCTGTTGCGGCGCGCAATTTGTGGCGCGCAGGTGCCGGGCGGAACTAGGTAAGTACGACGACGGCGGGCGGGCCGCGGCGGCTGTCTTGCCGAAGGTTCCGCCAGGGGCGGGGGATGAAGACGTCGGGTGCCCCTACTGCGACGGGCGAGGCGCCGGCGGCGGGCCTGAACACCAACGTGGGCAGGGCGAGCAGCGGACGCAGCCAGGCGGCGAGCTGCCACAAGGCATCTTCGCCCTTTGCCAGGATGACGGCGGACACAATGGTGGCCAGGACGTGGCCCACAAACATCATGGCGCCAAAGGCTGTGCCGAGCTCATGGGTGTGTGTCGCCGAAATGTCCAGCCCGCTGCTGAAGGCTTCGCCACCGAGGTGGTGGTTTGTTTCCTGCTGGCTGACAGCTATCGGGCTCAAGGCGGTGAAGGCTTCGTGAAGTGCCAACTGTCCGGCGCCCAAGAGTCCCGCCATGGTGAAAAAGTTCAACTTGAAGCGGGTAGCGAGCGTGGCAGCCAAGGTTGTCAGCGCAACGAGCGCCAGCAGGACCGGTGCGCTGGGAAGTTCTCCGCCACCCACGAGGTGGGCCACTGCAGCGAGGAGAACCACCACAATCGAGATGGCGCCCGACCGCAACGCATGAAAGGGCACCCGGGACTGCGATGTGCGCACGGGCCCTCCCTCATCTGTTGCTGCTTGATTATCGGCGTCTTGATTCTATCGGGAGTTCGGTGCCGGGCAGGACCCGGATGGGTGCCTATGTGGATAGCTCCGCTTAACGCCTCGAGGAGCGAACGAAAGTTGGCTTCGGTGGCTCGGGCACATTCGCTGCGGACCCGGAACGTCGACGGCGGAGCTCAAGTTTCAGGCTTTCCTCACCGCGAGCCATGGCCCAGTGATGATTGGCAGAGAAGGCCGGTTTGAAGAGCCAACTCAAACGGCGAAGCAAGGGCTTGGTGGCACTGACCCGCCAGTTGTAGGTGATGACGACCTCCGGACCGTCAGTCTCGAATGTCCAGCGGCCCGTGCCGTTGAGGTCACCTTCGGCTGTGAGCGCAAAGCCGTCGAGGGTCACGGGTTCGGTAATGGTGAGTCGCCAACGCAAGGTGTACGGGAGCCAGCCCTTGGTATGAAGGTCAAAGCATGCACCAACTCCATCCGGTCCGCCTTGGGCTACGGGCGTGACCGTGAGGTAGACGGAGGGCCACCACTGTTTGAGAGCCGCGGCGTCGCCCAGGACGTCCACTACTTCCTCGCGTGTGCCTGCCACCCGCCACACCGTGACGAACGCGTAGTCGGTGCTTTTCTGTGTGCGCTTGGTCATTGCTGCCTCCGCGGTCCGTGTGGGTTCCGAGGGTGTCTTACGGCATCCGGGCTCAATCTACGCCTGCCTTCGCCGAAGGGTTAGGTCTCGCGGCTTTGGATCTCCCAAAGTGCTGAGATCCTGCCCCTCAAACTTCAGCCATTGGTTTTCAGGAGGTCTCTCATGTCGAAGAGTGCTTCCAGCGGGGCGGCTGTATCCGTTAGGGGCGCAACTGGGCCTCCACCGCAGTCTTCGATGTGCCGGGAGTAGCGCTGGTCATCGCCTTCCCGCACCACGATTTTCGAGGCAGTGCCACCTGCGCAGCCAGGTTTCTGCGTTTTGATGTCTTTCGTCCGTTCCGGCAGGCTGCGAACCAGATCCGTTACCTTGGTCCACGTCTCAGCCGACACTGCAGTAGTTTCCTGACGGAGGACATCGCCGTAAGAATCCACAGTGATGGTGGCCCGTGTGCTGGAGGCCTTGATCACGTAGCTGCGATGGTATTCGGGTGGGACGGAACTGTCTCGAAACGTGTATTCGACTGACGTTCTCGCCGGGTCCACTTCAAGCGGCTTGGCGGCGGAGCAGCCCACAGTCAGTCCAACTGAAACGGCAGCGATAGCAATCAATGTGATGCGGCAACGCATAATTCCCCCTTGGCAGCCGGGTTTCATTAGCCCGGTCGTGTTCAATCTAATCTTCTCCCACCCTGTAAAATCCGAATTACCGTGCATATGCCGGTGCTTTGGGGAGCAACTTTTGGGGGCATTAGACAGGCTAGCGCCGCAGTTTTAGCTCGCACTCATTGCCAGGGCACAAAGGCAATCCACTCGCATCAAACCCACTTGTGTTTAGCCGCGCCTAAAAGCGCGGCGTTTGAAAGGACCCTCATGAGTCAAGATCAGCCTGGCTACACGCCACCACCCGTGCCCCAGGGCTACCAGCCGCCTGCACCCCAGGGCTACCAGGCGCCGCCGGCGTTCGGTCAGCAGCCGCAGGAGGGTTTCCAGCAGCCGTACGGCCAGCCTTTCCAGCCGCCTCAGGGATACCCGCAGCAATTCCAAGCGCCTACCACGCCGCCTAAGTCCTTCCTTGTGACGTGGCTCCTGGCATTGCTGGTGGGCGTCCTCGGCGTTGACCGCTTCTACCTTGGCAAGATCGGCACCGGTATTGCCAAGCTTCTTACCTTTGGTGGCCTCGGAATTTGGGCATTGGTGGACCTCATCCTGGTTCTGGCCAACAAGCAGACTGATAAGTATCGTCGCCCGCTGGAGGGATACGACCGGCACAAGCTGGTCGCCCTCATCGTTTCCGCTGTAGTGATTCTTGCCAGCATCGCGTTCAACGTAAGCCAGGGCATCGCAACAACCGCAGCCCTCACTGCCCCGGTAACTGCTCCGTCTGTTGAACCTGTCACCAAGTCAACCCCGACGCCCGCACCTGCGGACGATGTGGAAACCAACAGCCGTGGAAACCTCGTGATGGCCTTTGGCGATATCGGTACCATCAGTGACGGCAAGAGCGGCGACGTCCACACCAAGTTCACCGTCAACAGCATCACGCCGGTCACTTGCACCGAACCGTATGCTCGTCCCTCCGAGAATGGCAACGTGGTGGCGGTTGATATCACTGTTGAGACCACGCCTGAGCTGGCTCAGTCTGCGTACCCGAAGTTCACCTTGAGCGGTTTCGACTTCAAGTACATTGCAGCCAACGGCACCACCTTCAATGGCTCCCTCGCCAGCATGGCGACGTACTCGTGCATTCCTGACGCGGAGCAGTTCCCCAGCGCTGGCATGGGACCCGGCGAGAAAGTCACCGGAAAGGTTGTGCTGGACGTGCCAGCGGCCACCGGGCTTCTGGTTTTCGAGTCCGGCCTCAAGGGTGGCTTTGAGTACAAGTTCTAATCTCGTGCGCTGAGGGCCAGGATCTCAGCTCTTAGCACTTGGCGGAATCACTCCGTCATTGCAAGAGATCCACCGGAACAGGTCCGCTGATGGCTGCATATCAGATCAAACTCGCTCTGATATGCAGCCATCAGCACGCCAGATGACGCTACATCCCAGCGTCCAACGGCAGTTATCTACCAAGCTCGCGACATGCCGGATTCGGCCGACGTCGCAAGGCGCCATGCCCCGGGGACGTAGCGCTCGAAGGCCACTCCGACCACATCGTTACGGTCAGCGGGCGGTAGGGCAAGGCGTCCAAATTGTGAGATGTTTGCCGCTCCGCCGCTGTCGAGCAAAACGGCGTCGCAACACCCCGCTTCGAGGAGTGCCGTAGTCATATCCGCTGAGGTTGCGCCCAAAATGTCATAACCAGGCTCGATGGAGCGAGGCTCACAGCCCTCGGCAACGAGCACGCACACGTCTCCCGCAGGAGTAAGTCCGACGGCGGCCCTTCCACGCGGCTCGTCCACAATCTTCTCAACTGTCAGAGCCACTGGCGGTACAGCCTCGTGGCCGAACTCCTCTGTCGGGCGGTACACCTCGTGCCCGTCGGCGACCTCACTGGCGACGTCGATGGGTTCAGAGCCGCGAAGCACGGTGGGCCCCACTTGAGTACCTGATAAGACGCGGGAACCAGCCAGTTCGAGGTCATAAATTACCCAAGCACTGTCTCCAACCTCCTCCAACAAACGCTTGGCAGATGGAATTGGAACGAGGAGGACGAGCCCATTGGCGGGGCCGGGTATGCTCTGTCGACTAATCTGGACCACTTGGCGCCCGTACAGTGTCAGTCCGACGAAACCCGGGGGCACTGTGACGGCGGCGTCAGCACCCCGTGCCCGTGTAAGGATGCGAACCTCGCCTGCAGCGGCGGCGAGGCAGTCAACAGAACGAACACACCGGCAGGCAGCCCTTTCGCCGTGGATGACAAGTCCCCCGGGGAGTGTGATGGTGAGGTCACACACGTCCACCTGACTTATGATCATTTTGTCCCTGCCGGAGGCATCCAGCACCCTCAGCAGCGCCGAGCGTGAGGCTGTGGGCGGCGACGTAATTACGCCGTCAACCACCTCCAGTCCGATCGGGTCGCCGCTACTGGCGAATCCGTCGGCGAACTCTTCCTCCAGCCAGATGTAGTAGCCGCTGTTGAAGCACAGGCTGTAGCTGGCCCCGAACTCCGAAATCCGCCCCAGCCGACTACTGACAGGCACCGCGCAGGAGACCTCCGGATCCCGCCTGTCCGGACTCCGAAAATCATGGCGCCCTGATGGTACAAGCGCCCAGCGGCGCTGGGCGACCAGCGATGCTGTGACGGCAGCAATATTGGGAATGTTGCTTGTTGGTACACCACGTTCCTCCAGGAGATCGCCTCCGGCGGCAGCCGAAAGCAGTTGTTGTCGCAGACGGACCTGGGGAGCAATCCAGGTCGAATCGTCGATTTCAACCAAGGCAGTGTCCCGTGCGCTGGTCCACCCCAAAACACTACGACGCTGAGGAGCTTGCCGGCCGAAGAACGCAAGCTCCCCGGCAATCTCTGCGGTGACACCTCGCTGCTTGGCTGACCAAGCCTGCACGTACGCCAAGTCGGCTACGTCAGCGGCCGAAACACGCCCCACCCAGGCAGAGCCAACCGTCATTGCGCCAAGAGCCGGTGCCGAAGTGCTGCGAAGCTGAGCGCTGTAAACGTGTGTGGCTCATTTCGCAACATCTCAATCAGCGCTTCCTGATCGATCCATTGCACTTCACGAGATCCGTCTCCAGTCGAGTGAGGCAACCCGGATGCCAGGACGTCCACAATCGCCAGGAGTGAGGGATACGGCCCCTGGAGCATCTGTACCAGCTGAATCGCTTCGCTGACCTGTACCCTGTCCCCCAGCAGCTCGTGGTCGGTCTGGCTGACCTGCACCTCCACCTCGCTGAGGCCGGTTTCTTCCTCCACCTCACGCTCGGCGCATGCGGCCAAAGGCTCGAAGGCGCGCCATTTACCGCCCGGCAACTCCCAACGTCCGCTGTTTACCGGATCTGATTCGGGCTTCCACCGTTGCTGCAGCAGGATGCGACTTGGGTTGTGGCGGTCGCGAACCAGCGCATAGACGTTGGTGAGTACTAGCTGTTCAACCATTATTTCTCCATTTCGTTCCGACGTACCTGTGCAGCAGCAGGTCTTTCAGACGGGCCTGTCCAGAGGGCAGCCAGACCATGGCGTCTGGCCCATATCCGCAAAGCAGCTCGCGACACAGACCGCAGGGCGGCATGATCTCCACATCGCGGGTCTCCTCCGGACGAGGATGACGCACCGTCATCATGGCGACGGGTTTGGCCCCACGGGCAATGGTTTGAGCCAGTGCACCATTCTCGGCACAAGTCGATGCACGACCCACCTCAGCCTCTACGTGAACGCCGGTGGCCAACTCCCCGTCATCGCCGAGCATCGCGCATCCGAGTTGATGCCGCGATGGCCGGTAAACACCCGTGATTGCCGCGCTCGCCTCTCTGTAGAGAGTTCGTCCGAGCTCTTTCAGAGCTACCGCCTCGGCCTGAGCCGGATACGGAGCAGCGGGCAAGTCTCTCAGCAGAGTCTCGGCGCTGGCCTCGAGATCTGCGAGCGATCCAGCAGTGTCCACATAGAGGTCGGCAGTAGGTTCCTGAGCTTTGAGCTCCACGCCCGCCGAGTCCGGATTCTCCGTTAGATCATCACGGGCCTGCAAGCGGGCAAGCCTAAGTTCTTCCGGTGCCCGCACCAGTACTACGGTGAAGCCGGCGTAGCGCAACTCATCCAAGTCCACAGGTCGGGCATCGCTTATGACAACCGATCGTTCGCTCGAGAGTGCCTGTAACCAGTCCGCTCGTTCAATCACCCGCCGCGTCAGTGCCTGTGGATCGCGCTGACGGATGTGCCCGCCCAGGAAGGACAGCAGCTCACCGTCCTGTCCGAGCTCGTGATGAGGAACACCCATCCGATCGAAAAGCGCAGCCTGTGCGGCATAGAGCGGTCTCGCCATAGTGAGCTGCAACCAGTGACCATCCCTCGCCTTCAAAGCGGCGGCCAAAGAGGTTTTTCCTGCTCCCGGCCGCCCTACCAGAGCAACTCTTGCGGTCATGAGGCCCGGGCCACGAATACGACGTTCACCTTGGACAACCGGAAGAATCCCTGCTGGTCGATAATCTCCTCAACCCGCTGTTGCACGTCGAGGAACAGTGCTGTGAACTGCTCCTCGCTGACGTTATCCCCCGCGACCTTCTCCAACCCTGCGTACCGGTGACCCGAGGCATAGAACTCCATGAAGGGCCGTGCTTCGTCGAAGCGTAACCAGTCCTCATAGGGGTGCTCAGTAACGTGGGGAAACTCCTGCTCCAGTATGGCCCGGCCGTTATGCGGTGAGAGAGTGCCGCGTCGGCCTTTCGGTGCACGCTCGATAACGTCTGCGGGAATGCCGACTGCGTGCATCGCCTCTTCATGCAGCTGGTACATTTCGGGCATCGAGTCCAGACCCTCAACAGTCACTACGGCCAGCCCGTCTTCGGCGGTGGCCCTTCGCAACTGGCTCACCATCTGACCCGGGTTATCGATGTAGTGAAAGAGGAAATTGGCCATGACGCAGTCGAACTGCGTCTCGATCAGGGTGTCCAATTGCCGGGCGTCGCCGTTGATGTAATCCACCGGAACCCAAGTGAAGTTCACATTCTCCTTCGCGACGTTGAGGATCTCCGCCGACTGGTCTATTGCTGTGATGCTCCCGGGATAGCGCATTCGCGACGCGACATCCCGCAAGACAAATCCGTTGCCGCACCCGACGTCGAGGACCGCCTCAGTACCGTCGAGATCAAGACAGGCCAAGGTATGGTCCACAAGGGTACGGGGGTTGGTTCGGTAGCGATTATGCGTCAACTGCTGGATCGCCAGTGGTTGATCGGTGCTGAAATGGCTGCGGAGGTAGTCATCTCCCAGCACAGACATCCAGTAGCGGGCACGTTCCTCATTGTCAACGGTTTGATTTGTCATCAACGGTGTTCTCCTCGGTTCCTGTTGTGGTGAAATCGCGGTAGGCCTGTGAGGCCATTGGCGCTTTGGCAAGGCTGTATTTGCCGTCGTAAAGTTCGATCCTTCCTCTCGGGACCCAATAGGTGACTTGTGCAATCCGCATGTGGGGGTACACGCGCAGCGGCAGAACCGAGTGCAGTTGAAAGGTGGTAGGACCGTGCGATCCCAGGTCAATCAGATCAGCTGTCACGTGGACGAACAGGCCAAGGCGGGCGATGCTTGATTTTGCCCGTACTATCGGCACGTAATGGTCGCTACCGACGTGCTCGACGCTGCCACCCAAGTAGATGCGGTCCGGCTGCAGGACCACGCCGTCAGGGCCGATTGTGATCTTGTCCACCGGGTTATCCTCCGCAACATCGAGGTGTCGGTTGCGATACACGAGTAACTGAGGCGCCAATCGCAAGTCGTAGCTATTGGGATTGACTTGGTTCGCCGCAAAGGGCGCAATTCGAATAGTCCCGTCGCGCACTTCCTGCTCGATCGCAGGTCCTGTGAGAATCATCGGTCGAACGCCTTCCTCATCGTGGTGGCCGAGGGCACAGTGGGCGGGGACAATGTCCCTAAAAGTCCCTCGTACAGGGACACTTCTCCGAGGGGAACCCAGAACGAGACCTGCCCACACGCCATCCCTGGATACACACGCAGAGGTTGAACGACGGTGATCTCGAGAGTCCACTGGTGTGACGCGCCTAGGTTGCCCAGGTCTGCAGACAGTTGCAGATACATGCCAAGTCGGCCAAGGCTGGATCGACCGATCAGTGAAGGGACGTAACAAGAACTCCCGATGCGTTCTACGGTGTTGCCAATGTAGAGCTGCCGCGGCTGTAGAACCAGACCCTCTGCAGGGATGACGACTTCATCGGGCGACGGCGGACGCAGGGAGTCGTGAACACCCGGCGGGTAGACGCGCAATGTCGGGCCCAGGTGGTAGTTGTAACTGTTCGGGTTGAGCATCGCAGATTCGAAGGGGGAGATAGTGATGTTGCCTCCCTCTACTTGGGTGCGGATCTCGTCGGCGGTGAGAATCATGAGGTGAGCCTCCGTTGAATGCTCCGACCAACGGCGTAGACGCCCATCACAGACAGCGCTGAGGCTCCGACGATGGTGGCCGTGCGTGCCGCGTCCCCCCAACCACTGGTAAGTATGAATGCGAAGAGAGATGAGATCAGAGCCCGGAGCAAGATGGCGTCGGCAACATAGCGCGTCTCCCGGCCCTCGGCTTGGTCTGCCTCGGAAGCGGCGGCCATAAGCTGACCGTAGAGCGTGGCAGACCCTAGCCCGAGCAGGAGTGCTCCAGCGATGAAAGCGACGATACTGCCCCCGAGCAGCCATGCCAACGTACCGAGACTGAGTACCAAGAAGGTTCCGCCAGCCCGCATCCAATGGCTTATCCGGATCGCCCAGGCGCTATCAGAGGCCAGGGCCGTTGCCAGAGCGGCGGCCACCGCCAGCGCAGCCGACGTCGAAGCCAGTGTCCCCGCCGCGCCCCCCGCCTCCCGGACTATTAGAGGTAAGACGGTTCGTACTGGATCAGCAAATGCGGCAAGTACGAGCAAAGTGATCAGCGGCAGCGACCGAACACTTATCAGCAAACCTCCTTGGTTCGGTTTCCAAGTGTCGTCTGCGTTGGCTCGCGTGGGGCTGGCCTTCGCGCACTGTGATTCCTCCGGCAACTTGGCCGCGGTCAGGGGGTACCGTCGTGTACCCCACCCGACGACGGCGGCCGCCGCCGCATTCGTTGCCATGTTCAGGCATGGCAGCAACCAGAGGAGTGAAGCGCTGCTGACGAAGATCGAGCCGACCAAAGGCCCGACAGCCGCCGCGAACTGGAACGCCGCGCTGTCGGCCATCAGACGCCGTGATCGTCCTGCCGGGTCGCCTCCCCACCGGGCCACAACTGTGACCCAAGATGGCCCGTTCAGGCCCCCCGCAAAAGTGGTGATACCCGCGAGCACCACAATGCCGACAGCATCATGAAAGCTGGGTTCGGGCGTTGCCTGCCCGGCGATCCAAACTCCAAGGCCAGCCAATCCGAGCCCCTCGAGCAGGAGCAGCAAGAGAGTGCTGCGCCGCAGTCCGAGCCAGTTGACGACCAGCGGATTGAGCCGGGTGCCGAGCATGAGTGTGGCTAGGAATACGCCTTGATTCACTCCGAGGAGGAGAGTCGGTAGCGAGGGCGTGCTCAAGAGCCAGATGGCAATAAACGTGTTCGTGCTGGTGCAGACGTTCGATGCAGCCTGCGTAATCACCAAGGGTACAAAGCCGCGGTCGCGAATCTTCATCGTTTGAGGGCGAGCAGCTGACGGGCCAACTTTCCGCCTAGTTGCTCTTCAATGCTCAGATCTGGATCGCCGTAGGTAAGCACCCAGTTTGGATGGTCCTCGGGACCGGTACCAGGTACGTTCTCAGTGCAATCAAGACCAAGAAGGTCTGGGTAGTAGATGCTGACGAGCTCTGGTTGTGAGGAGAACGCAAAAGTATAGATCGAGAGCAGCGCGTCCTCGACATCACTGTTTGGTCCAACCCCAAACTCGGCGAGGTCGCTGAATCGCTGCTTCTCCGCCTGCGTGAGGTCTCTTCCCAACCGACCCATGCTGTCCAGGAGGCGTAAATCCTCGCCGGTGATGAAACAGGCCGTGGAACTCGTGTCGTGGAAGGCAATCAGCAACATCGATTGCTCACGGCCTTCGGTGGTGAGACCTGTCCGTAGCGATCCGTCACTGCCGCGGGTCCACCAAACTACATCGGTGCCGTACACGCCACTCTCAGCAAGCACTTCGCGCAAACCGTCTGGAACATTGCCGAGATCCTCCCCGACCACCAACTTTCCCCGGTCAACAAGCTCGCGGATGGATTCCATTTGGGCCCCCACATCGAAGTGGACGTAGGTCCCGGCCCCATCCGGGAGCCGCGCCCATAGTCGTTGTATTCCCAACACGTGGTCTATGCGGACGCCCCCGACCGGTACGACGACGGTGGCTAATGCCAACGTCTGAGCGCAGGGACGGTGTTGATCACGATGCGGCACGGGGAAGGCGAGTCGCCAATTCTGACCATCTGGAACGTAGTCATCCGGTGGGGTACCGATGCTCAATGTACGGGAATAGCACCCAGAGAAGACTTCTTGGTCGATCCCGTCTTGAGAGGCGCCAACCTGAAGATCTGCAACAATTCCGATATCCATGCCGGCCGCGCGGAGCTCCTCGTGAGCAACAGTGAGTTGACCTTTGACAACGTGCTGTAACCAAACCAGGAATTCGACGTATTGCTTTTCGTCAAGCGTGCCGAAGTAGTGCGCAGCGACCCGTCTCTCCTGTAGGTACTGAACGAGTGCGGACGCCAGCAAGCCCTCCGATGAGCGTGGATCAATCCCGGATACCTGGGGCTCGTTATGCGCAAAGATGGATCGCAATGCCTCGGCCTTGAGTTTCAATACATCCAAGTCATTGCGACTTGCCGCGGAGCCTGCATTAAGTTGAGCACCGCGGCGGCATAGTTCCTTGCGGTCAGCTGGCGGGATTGAGGACCATCCGGCCACGGTAGTCACTTCAACATGCAGCAGGCTATACAGCAGGCGACTCACCGGTGAGTAGGGCGAAGGATCAAGTCCACCATCAGGAAGTATCGACTCCCAGTTGGTAGGGCCGATGGCCACGAAGTCAGCGCCATGCGTGACCACCTCCTGTCCCAGACGAACGAGAGATCCGTAGTCGCCGATTCCCCACGTGGAATCGTCAACGAGGGGAGCCAACTGCAGGTGCACACCCCATCGTCGACGTCGTGCCAATGGCGGGTTGTCAGCTTTGGGCCCCAAATCAAAGGGCATGATGTCACCACAGGCATCATTGAGCAATTGGCTTACGGTGTGCTGCACCTCAACGGGTACCTCGACGTGATCACCGTAGCGGTTCTCATATTCCCCCTGTACCGCGGATTCAGGAATCACCGGTGAGTCCCCGTCCACTTCGCGGTCCAGGCATGATGCCGACGCGACGAAAAGTAAGGGGCGGTGTGCGGAACCTTATAGACGGGCAGGACTGCCGTTGCGCCATCTCTCGCTTTAAGCCGGTGTGGTCCCTCACGCCTACCATGTCGCTCCTATCCGATGACGAAAGCCATGAAACCCTTCTGAGGAAGGCTAGGAGAGCTTTACAGGTTTAGTCAATGGAATTGACTAACTTTTGACATGACACTCTCATTTCCGTAAAAGCATGTACACTTCGGCTTCCTGATCCCCGTTGCGAGTGGCGGGACTGAGCGGTAAACCGTTACGAGGAACTCGAGGCCGGGGCGCGGGGAGCGCGTCTCTGGCCGTGTCGCTCGACGTCAGTGCGCTACTCGCGCCCGGCATTTGCGGTGACGCTGCTGAATGGCTGCTGGACCTGATTCCGGCAAAGCAAAAGGCCCCGCCTCCCTCATAAACAAAGGGAAGCAGGGCCTTTCTCATTGGCGGTGACGGTGGGATTTGAACCCACGTTGGCTTTTACACCAAACAACATTTCGAGTGTTGCACCTTCGGCCGCTCGGACACGTCACCAACTGAAATAGGGTACCGGAGTTGAGCCCTGTTCCCCAAAACGAGCCCCTGATGAGTTGCAAGGAGAACCAGCTAACGCGCCGGTAATACACAGCCAACTTCCGTCAGCAGCCCCCCACCGATAGATTCGTAAGCACCATGACTATCTCGCGCGAACAAGAACACGAAGCCCAGGCCTATTGGGTCACGGAAACGGGCGATGGCGAGCTGCGCCAGGAGGTCCTGCCAGCAAGGCAAGAAGGAGAAGCCCTGGTCAGGACGCTGTATTCGGGGGTCAGCCGCGGCACTGAGCGTGTTGTCCACGAGGGCCGCGTGCCGGAGCGAGTGGCTGACCTGATGCAGGCCCCGCACCAGGAAGGCGACTTCCCGGGGCCCGTCAAATACGGCTACCTGAACGTCGGCATTGTTGAAGAAGGCCCGGACGAATGGCGGGGAAAAACGGTCTTCAGCCTGCACCCACACCAGGACTACTATGTGGTCGCCACCAGCCAACTCACCGCAATCCCGGAGGACGTACCAGCACGTCGGGCTGTGCTCACCGGCATCGTTGAGGTGGCCATCAACGCCCTCTGGGAAGCCGGCCCGAGGCTGGGTGACCGTGTCGCCGTCGTCGGTGGTGGCTTGGTGGGCGGTGTCCTGGCGACGCTCCTGCGGAAGTATCCGCTGGGCCGCCTGCAACTGGTGGACGCCGACCCCGGGAAGCGAAAGCTGGCGGAAACCATCGACGTGGACTTCGCACTTCCCGATGAAGCGAAGGACGACAACGACATCGTCTTCCACTGCTCCGCCTCCAATGAGGGCCTCAAGTTGAGCCTCCAGCTGGCCGGCGACGACTCCGATGTCATTGAACTTTCCTGGTTTGCCGACAAAGAAGTCACCCTGCCACTCGGCGAGGACTTCCATGCCCGCAGGCTGAACATCCGTTCCAGCCAAGTGGGTGCTGTCGCCCTGCCCAGACGGCACCGGCGAACCAACGCCCAGCGCTTGGAACAGGCGGCACTCGAATTAAGGGATCCGCTGTTCGACACGTTCCTGACCAGCGAATGCCTGTTCAGGAACCTGCCCACCACACTCACAAAATTGTTAGAACGGCCCGGCGGTTTCTGCCATGTGGTCGCGTACCCCAACCCGGAGGATTAATTCATGTTCAGCCTGACCGTCCGACGCCACTTCATGGTCGCCCACAGCCTTCCCCGCGAAGCGTTTGGCCCAGCCCAGGGCCTCCACGGTGCCACGTTCGTCGCTGAAGTCACCTTCCGCCGCCCCACCCTCAACGACGACGCAATCGTCCTGGACATAGGTGCCGCCGGCGGCATCCTTGAGGAAGTGCTCGCCGACTTGAATTACAAGAACCTCGACGAACACCCCGCCTTCAAGGGCAAGCTCTCCACCACGGAGGCTCTCGCGAAGCACATCGCCGACGCCATGGCCGCCCAAATCCAGGACACGGCGGACGGTCCGGCACTCACTGGCATCGACGTCGTCCTCCGCGAGAACCCTGATGCCTGGGCGGGCTACTCGCTGGAGCTCCCGGTCAAGTAAGTGCACATCCGCTTCCTGGTCCCTGGGAACGTCCGGCACGGTTCCGGCGGCAACAAGTACAACGCCAAGCTCGCGGAGCACCTGACTGCCCTCGGCGTCAACGTTGAGACAGTAACGGTCGACGGCGATTGGCCGGTTGGCAGCCCCATGGACCGGCAGCGGTTCGCTGACATGCTCGACGGCGGCACAACGGTGATGGCCGACGGCTTGGTAGCCAGTGGGGCGCCGGACGAGATCGCCGCAGCGGTCAATGCCGGGACGAAGGTCTGGATTCTGTCGCACATGGCGTTGGCGGACCACCATGACCTTGAGGCGAAGGCGCTGGCTGCAGCAACCGGGATCATTTGTCCGAGCGCCCACGCCGCCGGGGAACTGCGAGCCAGGCATGGGACGCCGTACATCGTCGTCGCTACGCCCGGTGCTGAGCGGGCAAACCCCGCAGAAGGATCCGAACCACAGCACATCGTGGCGGTTGCCGCGTTGCTGCCCAACAAGTGCCAAACACTCCTGGTAGAGGCGCTCAGCCGGTTACAGGATCTGGCTTGGACCGCAGCTCTCATAGGCTCCCACGACGCTGATCCGAGCTATGCGGCCGTGGTGAGGGCCGCCGTCGAGCATTACGGTCTCGAAAACCGAATCAGCATCACTGGCGAGCTGACCGGCGATGCGCTCGAAGAGCAATGGCACAGGGCAGACCTGAGTGTTCTGATTTCACGCTCCGAAAGCTTCGGGATGTCCGTCACGGAATCGTTGGCTCATGGCATCCCCGTGCTTGTACGGCAGGGGACCGGCGCAGTGGAAGCACTGGGTGACACAGGGGCGGGCGCGGCCCTGGATCTCAGTGACCCAGGCACCCTCGCCAGCACCCTCCGGACCTGGCTCTCCGATCACGCACTCCAAGAACGATGGCGCAGCAGAGCCCTCACGGCCCGGGAGCATCTCCACGGCTGGGACACCACTGCCGCCACCGTCCTTGAGACTCTTGAACGCCCACCGAGGTGACAGTAAAAGCCCATCCCGGGCACCCGGATCGGCATTAAGTGCCAACTCGCGGGGGAGTCAGGGCACGCGGTGCGTTGCGAAGAAGCCCCTCAGCAGCGCTGCGCACTCCTCCTCGCGGACGCCCGCGTAGACCTCCACCCAGTGATTGAGGCGGCGCTCGCGGAGGATATCGAACACAGAACCCACCGCTCCGGCCTTCTCGTCCCACGCGCCAAACACGACGCGGGGAATACGGGCCAGGACAATCGCCCCGGCACACATGGCACACGGCTCAAGGGTGACCACCAAAGTGCAATCCTCCAAGCGCCAGCCATCTCCATCGGAACCCGCATCGTGAGCGCGCTGACGCAGCGAAGCAGCAGCCTGACGAATGGCCACCACCTCCGCGTGGGCCGTCGGGTCTCCGAGCGCTTCCCGTTCGTTGCGTCCGGAACCCAGCACCCCGCCGTCGGGCCCCAACACCACGGCACCGATCGGTACGTCGTCCGTTTTCAGCGCCAACCGGGCCTCGTCCAGGGCAAGGCCCATCCAGGCCATGTGTTCTGCGTGATACGGCTCGGTGGCGCTCATGTCTCAATGATAGTTTTGGGGGATGCGCACACTCGTCGTGGACCACCCGCTGGTCGCTCACAAGCTCACCGTTCTGCGGGATAAGAACACCCCTTCACCGGTCTTCCGGCAACTCACTGAAGAACTCGTCACCCTCCTGGCCTATGAAGCCACCCGCGAGGTCAAGACGCAGCCAGTCGAGATCGAGACCCCCGTGACAAAAACCGTGGGCACGGCTTTCACCAAGCCCACGCCGCTGGTGGTCCCCATCCTGCGCGCCGGCCTCGGCATGCTGGAGGGCATGACCAAGCTGGTCCCCACCGCCGAGGTGGGTTTCCTGGGCATGGCCCGTGATGAAGAAACCTTGGACATCATCACCTACGCTGAGCGGCTCCCCGAGGACCTCACCGGCCGGCAGATCTTCGTCCTGGACCCCATGCTCGCCACCGGCGGCACCCTGCGTGAGGCTATCAAGTTCCTCTTCAAGCGCGGCGCCTCGGACGTTACCTGCATCTGCCTGCTTGCTGCTCCGGAGGGGCTGTCCAAGCTGGAAGAAGAGCTCTCCGACGCCAACGTGAAAATCGTCCTGGCCTCGATTGACGAGAAGCTCAACGAAAAGTCGTACATCGTGCCGGGCCTCGGCGACGCCGGCGACCGCCTCTACGGCGTCGCAGTTTAGGGAGCCCCCTACCGGTTTCCCACGCGCCCCGTTAGCCTGTGGCGCATGGACTGGAAACTTGAACTGGTGTTTGTCCCTGTGTCCGACGTCGACCGCGCGAAGGATTTCTACGTCAACAAGGTTGGTTTCAACGCCGATTTCGATGAGCGTCCCATGGACGGCATCCGTTTCGTGCAGCTGACACCGCCGGGTTCGGCGTGTTCCATCGCCATCGGGGAGGGCCTCAGCGATGCCCCTCCCGGGACAGCGCCAAGCCTCCAAGTGGTGGTGGCGGACATCAACAAGGCGCATGAGCAGCTCAAGGCCAACGGCGTGGACGTCAGCGATATCGACGTCCAGGATTGGGGCCACTTCGTTTACTTCGCAGACCCCGACGGCAACAAATGGGCGGTGCAATACATCCCGCAGCGGCCGAACGGCTAAGTCACACTTCGCCGCCATACGCCGGATGTGCGGCAGGATGGACCCATGAGCCATCCTGCCGAACCCGCCTCCCAGCAATCAGTGTTGACCGTCCGCGCGGTCCTTTTCGACATGGACGGCACGCTGGTGGACTCAACGGCGATCGTTGAGCAAGTGTGGCTCGAGTTCGCCGAGCGCTACGGCTTGGATTACAACGAGATCCTGCGCACCTCGCACGGCGTCCAGGCCGGTGATACTGTTCGCCGGTATGCGCCCGCTGGCGCTGATTTCGAGGCATTGACGGCCGAGCTCGGCGAGATGGAACGCTCCCGTACCGATGGCGTCATTGCGCTTCCCGGAGCAGAAGCCCTGCTGGCGCGGCTGCCCGATGACGCCATCGCGTTGGTTACCTCCGCAGACCGGACCCTTGCCGATATCCGCATGCAGGCGGCCGGGCTCGCCATACCGTCCACAACGGTCACAGCGGAATCCGTCACGCGCGGCAAGCCGCATCCGGAAGGCTATCTCAAGGCGGCGGCGCTCCTGGGAGCCGACCCGGCCGACGTCGTGGTTTTCGAAGACGCGCCTGCCGGCATCGCCGCCGCGCGCGCCGCGGGGATGCGGACCGTTGTGGTGGGCAAGGCCGCTGCCAGGCACAATGCGGAGCTGGAGCCGGGCATGTGGCGGATCCCGGACTACTCGGCGGTCACCGTCACCGCAGTGAAGGACGACGACGGCGGCCACCTCCTGACGCTGACCCTTTAGCCCTTTCTGCGCGGTCTGTTCCAAGCGGTGAACCGGGCGTAGGCTGTGCGCATGTCTGCGATGCCGGAGGCGTACGGTGCTGCATTGGAGCGGGCCATGGTCCACGCCGGTGAGTGGCTTGCGTCGGTTCCCACCCGTTCTGTCCGCCCTTCATCCGACGCCGACCAGGTGGCCAAGAGCATCCTGCCGCGTCTCCCCGACGGAGCAACCGATGCCGCGGAGGTAGTGGACGAGCTGGCCGCGCTGGCTGAGCCCGGCTTGATGGCGATCCAGTCCGGACGGTTTTTTGGGTGGGTCATGGGCGGAACTTTGCCCGCCGCCATGGCCGCTGATTGGCTCGTCTCTGCCTGGGACCAAAACACCGGGCTCCGGTTCGCCACTCCCGCCGCCGCTGCCATCGAGGAATCGGCCGCCGCCTGGCTTTTGGACCTCCTGCACCTGCCCGCGACTGCCGACGTCGGATTCACCACGGGTGCCACAACCGCTAACTTCGTGGGGTTGGCAGCGGGCCGCCAATACCTGATGGACGAGGCCGGATGGGACCTCGAAGCGCTCGGTCTCAGCGGCGCACCGCGCATCACAACCTTTGCCGGCCGGGAACGGCATGCCGCAGTGGATCTGGCATTGCGATACCTCGGTTTGGGCGCCTGTGTTCCGGTAGACGCCGACGACGAGGGCCGGATCTTCCCCGACGCCCTTGCTGATGCCATGGATCAGCAACCGGGGCCATCGTTGGTCTGCCTGCAAGCCGGCAACCTCCACTCCGGGGCATTTGATCCCATGGAGGAAGCCATAGCTGTGGCACACGATCGCGGCGCGTGGGTGCACGTTGATGGTGCCTTTGGTTTGTGGGCCGCTGTGAGCCCGAGGCTGCGAGGCCGACTGGCGGGTGTGGAAGACGCAGATTCGTGGGCAACGGATGCCCATAAGACCCTGAATGTCCCTTACGACTGTGGCTTGGCAATAGTGGCACGCCCGGAAGCCCTGAGGCGTGCCTTCAGCGTTCACACGAGTTACCTCATTGCCACTGATGCCGGGCCTGGGGATCCTTTCGAGAAAGTTCCGGAGATGTCCCGCCGCGCCCGGGGCATCCCGGTCTGGGCTGCACTCAGGCAGCTGGGCCGGGACGGCGTGATTTCCATGGTTGAGCGCCTGGCAGCAAATGCCCGTGCTTTGGCTGAAGGACTGTCCTCGATCCCTGGCGTGGAGGTGCTCAACGACGTCGTGTTCACGCAGGTCTCGGTGTGTTTCGGAAGCGATGACCGTACGCACCGGATCACCCAGCGGCTCATGGCCGAAGGCGCGGTCTGGATGTCCGGTTCGTCGTGGCGTGGCCGCGAGATCTTACGGATTTCGGTGAGCAATTGGACTACGGACGCCGGGGATGTCGCCGCGTCCGTCGCAGCCGTGCGGGGAGCGGTGAAGGCCGAACCGGAGGCATAGCGTTCTACGGCCACGCACCTGTGAAACGGCAAAGCCGCGCCCGTTCCCGCCATCCGCTCCAGTGGGTACTGGTGCGAACGGCGGCAACGGGCGCGGCAATCAAGCAGTCTGGCTTAGTACCAGTTGTTGGCCAAGTGGAAGCCCAGAGCGGCGGACGGGGATCCGTAGCGCTCCTTGATGTAGTTCAGGCCCCACTTGATTTGGGTCTGGTAGTTGGTTTCCCAGTCAGGACCAACGGTAGCCATCTTGGAAGCAGGCAGGGACTGGACGATGCCGTAGGCGCCGCTGGAAGCGTTCATCGCCGTGGTCTTCCAGTTCGATTCCTTCTCCCACAGCGTGTTCAGGGCAGTCATTTCGCCCGGGCCCCAGCCGTAGTTGCCAAGCATGCTCAGTGCGTACGCCTTGGCAGCAGCGGGGTCGTCCACGGCCTTGGGGGCGGCAGCAGCAGCTGCGGCTTCCGCGGCGGCGGCGGCAGCAGCGGCGTCGGCGGCTTGCTTGGCAGCAGCGTCAGCAGCAGCCTTCTCAGCGGCGGCTTGGGCGGCAGCTTGGTCTGCGGCAGCCTTTTCGGCGGCGGCCTGCGCGGCTGCGGCCTGGTCAGCGGCAGCCTTCTCGGCGGCAGCCTTGTCAGCAGCTGCCTTTTCCGCGGCGGCCCTGTCGGCTGCGCCCTTTTCGGCGGCAGCATCCAGGGAAGCGGAGATCTCGGCCGACTTGTTCGTGTTGACCTGCGCACTGGACTGGGTTCCGGCTACGCGGCTGGCCTCGGGGAGGGTCAGTGCGGCGTTTGCGGCGGTTCCGAGCGATGCAACGCCCAGTGCAGCTGCCACGACACCGGCTACGACGGACATGCGGTGGCCGGACTTACCCTGGCGGGCTGCGTTCTTGAGGACAGACTGCGACTTGGTGTGCGGTGCGTTGTGTTCGTCGCGGCGACGCGCGGAAGGGCGCGTCTGATCGTTAAATTCAGACATGTGATTACCTCTCAGCGCCTGCGGAGTTAGCTGTCGGGTTCGGATGAGGTCATCCGGCCGCGCATCATGCTGCGGCTTCACCCCAAGGGCCGGCCAAAAAGGCCTGGGCCCGGAGACTCTGGGTCCCCCGTCTCTGCCTCGGAGAAAGAACGGACTCCGGGAAGTGGCAGAGCTCGGCGCATCCCGGATGTGGGCCTGCTAGGGACGACCCACCCTTTCGACGGTACAGGAGGATTCCACAGAAGTCACATTTAGGTAACAGAGATCACGACGCCGGTGAGTCGCCTTGCCCGATTCGTTATAGGCCTTCGGTGTTCACGGTAGGGAGTCGGAGGGTGAATTCCGTGCGACCCGGCCGCGAGGTCACTTCCACGCTACCGCCATGCGCTGAAACGATGGCCTCCACAATGGACAAGCCGAGTCCGGAGGTGCCCTCAGAGCCCGATCTTGCGGCATCAGCGCGGGCAAACCGGGAGAAGATCCTGCCTTGGAAGTCTTTCGGAATTCCGGGGCCGTTATCCGTCACTGTCACCACGGCACTGCCATCGGCGGAGAGCATGACGCCTGTGACCACGGTAGTACCTGGATCCGTGTGTTTGCGGGCATTGGACAACAAATTGCCCAGCACCTGATGAAGTTGGGTGGCATCGCCGCGCACAGTGATGGGCTCATCAGGGAGCTGGAGCTGCCAGATGTGATCCGACGCCATGACTTTCTCGTCACTGACCGTTTCGATCACGAGCTGTGTCAGGTCCACGTCCTCAACTTTGACAGGCTGTCCCTCGTCCAACCGCGCCAGTAGAAGAAGGTCCTCCACCAAGGTGGTCATGCGTTCGGACTGGCTTTGGACACGCGCCAGCGACTTCCGGCCATCCTCGGTGAAGTTCTCCGTCATCCTTAGTAGCTCGGTGTAGCCCCGGATGGCGGTCAGGGGAGTCCGCAGTTCGTGCGAGGCATCGGCCACGAACTGGCGCACCTTGGTTTCGCTTTCCTGCCGTGCTTCCAGCGCGCTCGAAACGTTGTTCAGCATCTGGTTCAAGGCATAGCCGACGCTGCCCACTTCCGTTCCGGGGTGGGATGCCGACGGCGGTACGCGCACCGCAAGTGCCACCTCGCCGGCGTCGAGAGGCAGGCGCGAAACCTTCGTGGCCACCTCGGAGAGCTGCTCAAGAGGACGCATGGTCCGGCGGATGATGACCGTTCCCACGAGCCCGATCACCACCAGCCCAGCCAGCGAGACCAGCACCATGGTCCACACCAGCGAGGCTTCTGCGCTCTGCTTGTCCTCCAGCGGCAGGCCCGTCACAATCACGTCGCCATAAGTGGTTTCGACTGCCACAAGCCGGTAATCGCCGTTGGACAGCGATCGGTCCACGGGTTGGTTGTCCGTGGGAAGCGACACCAGGACCTGCTCATCGTCTGCTGAGAGCGAGACGCGGTGACCTTGGGCGTCGATCAAACCCGAGCTTCGCACGGTGGAGCCGTCGATCCTCGCGTTGAGCGTGCCTGCCGCCTGCCCGCGCGCCTCCAAAGGATCCGGCCTGCCGGGGGATGACGGAAAGTTCGACGGCGGCCTGCCGAAGTCATTCGCGCGGCTGGACGCCTGCTCCAACTGCCTGTCGAGCTGCCTGTTGAAGACCATGTCCATGGACGCGTAGCTGACCACCCCCACAGCAGCGCAAATGGCGATCAATAGTGCCATGGCCACCAGGACCAAGCGTGTACGCAGGTGCCAGGTGGAGGGATTGAGCCAACTGAGCTGAGTCTGTCCGGCCGACACTCCGGACTTCCTGGCCATTCGCGAGAGGGTGCCCAAGGGCTAGTCCGCAGGCTTGATGACGTAGCCGGCACCCCGGATGGTATGGATCATCGGGGGATGGTCGGCTTCGATCTTCTTGCGCAGATAAGAGATGTAGAGCTCCACGATGTTGGCCTGGCCGCCGAAGTCGTAATCCCACACACGGTCCAGGATCTGGGCTTTGCTGACAACTCGTTTGGGGTTCTCCATGAGGTAGCGCAGTAGCTCGAACTGGGTGGCGGTGAGCGGAATATCCTGGCCGGCGCGGGTTACTTCCCGGGTATCTACGTTGAGCGTGAGGTCGCCGACCACCAGCTCGGCGGTGTCCATGGCAGCTACGCCCGAGCGCTGGACCAGGCGGTGGAGGCGCAGGAGGACTTCTTCCATGCTGAAGGGTTTAGTGACGTAGTCGTCCCCGCCTGCCGCGAGTCCGACAATGCGGTCTTGCACGGCGTCCTTGGCGGTGAGGAACAGGGCGGGAACCTCCGGGGCGAAGGTGCGGATGCGGTTGAGGACCTCCACGCCGTCGAATCCGGGAAGCATGACATCCAGGACCAGTACGTCAGGGCGGAAGTCCTTGGCTAGCTTTACTGCTTCCGGACCATCGCCGGCGATCGCAACAGACCAGCCTGCCATGCGCAGGCCCATGCTCATCAGCTCAGCGAGGCTGGGTTCGTCATCCACCACCAGGGCACGGATGGGGGAGCCGTCCGGATGGGAGAGCTCGGGAAGGTTGTTGGTCATGGAGTGCGAGGAGGCCATGGGATAACTCTCCGTTCTGCTTGTTTGCCAACGCTTTGCCCATCCTGTGAAGACGCTGTGAGATCAGACTAGCGAGGAGGGGGCTGGCGGACACGCTTCCGCGCCCAAGGTTTCCGGCGGCCCGGGTTCAGCCGCGTTCTACGGCTTGTAGCAGATTTTCTGCTGAAAATTGCTTGTGACGATCAGCTCCGATTGGACAACAAGTGTTTCAGATCGTGAGATTCCGTCGATAGAGGGTTAGTGGAAACGGACATGCACATCATCCCCGATATGCCGAAGAATATTCAGTAGATGGCAAATATTTCCCGACTACACCGAATGAAATGGCGTTCATTTACCGACCCTACTGAATTGTGATTTGCGACACAATAGACCTCTGTGTCTCAAAATGTGGACGGTTCGGCGCTTTGTTACTTGCGTGTTGCCTTTGTTACGTTGCACACTTCCAATGTGAACAAGAACTCAACAGCACCTGCAGCCGCAGCAACCTGGCCCAGCGCACCCGCTGGCCATGATGACCGCTGTTGTCGAATGCAAGCCTAACTTTCCACCCCAAAAAAGTTTCAGGCATTCGCCCCCTAGCCCAGCGTTGGGCGCCCATCCCCAAACTCATTGCGGGGACAACCAGCATTCGAAGCCGCGATGACGGCTATTCACTTTTGAGGTAAGCACTCCATGTCAGTTGCATCTGGATACGTCCACATCTCCGTCCGTAACGCCAACAAGGCCGCGTCAAACGCAGGGCTTCGCCCCGGCTTCGGCAACCGCCCCGGCTACTCTCCCGCTCCGCAAGGGGCAGGGCAGCAGGCTCCCGGATACGTGCCGCAGGGCTACAACCCCAACTCTTACGGCCAGCTGCGCGCTGTCCCCACAGCAGAGCCGGCGCCGATGACTGCGCCCACCCCGGTGATTGCGCAGTCGGACAAGCTCCGCCCCGTTGCCAACGACAATGTGGCCCGCGGATTCGTCCTCTACATGGGCATTGACGAAGAAACCGCAGCTGCCGCCGGTACCTCCATTGCCAAGCTTGCCCAGGAAATCCGGGCTTACGCTCAGTCCCTCGTGACCGGCGCCGAGAGCTATGCCGCCGTCGCAGTTGCCCCCGCCGGGGCACCCGGGTCCGCACTCGACGTCGTGCGTTCCACCTTCGGCGACCCCACGGTCGCCGCCCGCCAGCGCACCGAAGCCGCCCGCCCGGCGCCCCAGCAGGAAGCCCGTCCGTCCGGCGTCCTGATCGACCTCGCCCGCCGCGAAGTGCACCTCGATGGCGAATCGCTGAACCTGACATTCAAGGAATTCGAGCTCCTCAACTACCTGGTCGAGAACGGCACCCGCACCGTGGGCCGTGACGAACTCCTTGAGGGCCTATGGCGCAACGCCGAAGAGGTGCCCAACGAGCGCACCATCGACGTGCACATCCGCCGCCTCCGTTCCAAGCTTGGCCGCCTCGCGAACACGGTCCGCACGGTCCGCGGCCAGGGCTACCGTTTCTACGAGCACCCCGAAGTTATCGTTTGGGCAGCACCTGAATACTCGATCTAAGTAGCACAACGCCGAAAGGCGGCATCATCCCTCTGCGCCTGCGCTCATTCTTCGCGCGACAACGGCGCTATAGGGATATGCCGCCTTTCGGCTTTTAATCTCGAGGAAACCGTGTGCCTCTACCACCCACATTGGCCGCCAAATACCCTGGACACGCCCCCCGCACGGCGTGTCCAGGGTGCCGCGAATTCAAAAGTTGGTGACGGCGGCCCGCAGGAAGCCGCTGGGCTCTGTGGCAGATAGGGTTGGGTTATGAGTGACCATCACATCAAGCGCCTGGTGATCATGCGGCATGCCAAGGCTGATTGGCCCATGGGAGTGCCTGATCATGAGCGCCCCTTGGAGGAGCGTGGGCATCGGGAGGCCCCGTTGGCGGGGAAGTGGTTGCTCAAGCATGGTGTAGTGCCCGACTTCATCCTGTGTTCGTCAGCGTTGAGGACTCGTCAGACCTGCACTTGGGTGTGCGATGAGTTGGGGGACAAGGCGCCAACGCCCAAACTCGAGGATGGCTTGTACTCCGCCTCAGCCAACCGTATGTTGACGGTGATCAACCACGTACCCGATACCGTGACCACGTTGATGGTCATCTCGCATATGCCCGGCGTTCAGGATCTTGCCATGCACCTGGCTTCCCGCGATTCGGACCACGACGCTTACATGGATGCTGCTAACCGTTACCCAACGAGTGCGTTGACGGTAATGGAAACAGAAAAGTCATGGGCTGAGCTCGACGGCCAGGACGCCAGGCTGACGCACTTCAAGGTGCCGCGCCCCTAAGCCAGCTGCGGCATGCACATGCAGCGGATCTCGAACACCGGCAGGCCTGCCGCTTCTTCGCCATGCCCGGTTGCAATGAGGAATTCGCCGTCGAACATGTACACCGGCAACTGCGGAGCCAGGTATTCGTTGTAGCGGCTGGGGTAGACCCATTGACCACGGACATCGAACGCAGGAAGCGCGTACGGATCCCGGCGGTTGTGCGCGCTCGGATAAAGGCCGTCGTCGATCATGATGTAACTGACCAAGCCATATGTGTGGTGGTGGTTCATGTCCGTGGGAAAGAGGATGGCTTCCACAGGTGGGCCCCTTCAAGAGTTTCGACGGTCGCGCGCTCCGGGCGGCGCTGGTAGGTAAGGTTAGCCTAAGCTAACACACTTCCTGGCGTCGAATGTTCCCCTGTGTGACGTTGATCGCTCCTGGTCAGCTTCGCGGCAGCGGTAGCTCAGCCGCTATATCGCGCAGCATGTTCACGGCAAGTCGAATGTTGGGACTGGCTGTCATCGTTTTGCGGTAGACAACACCAACGGACCGTTGTTGGACCGGACGGATCACCGGGATGGCCGCGACTCCGTCAGGAAGGGGAGGTCTTCCGAGCCTCGGTACGAGTGCCACGGCCACACCTTGTTCCACCATGGCGATGTGGGTGGAGAAGTCGGGGTCGTAAATACGGATGTTGGGGACCTTGCCCAGTCCAGCGAAGATCTGCAGGAGTGCTTCGTTGCAGATGGCTCCCGCCGGGGTGCTGATCCACGTCTCGTCCAGAAGGTCTTCAGGCTCGACGGCGGTGCTCGCCGCCAGCGCGTGGGTGCTGTTGACGAGGACGTCGGCTTGGTCGATGCAGAGGTCTTCATGCACCAGGTTCTCCGGGATCACCAAGGGTACCGAATTCCAGTTATGTACCACCGCGAGTTCGGCCTCGCCAGAGGCAATTCTTTGCACCGCCTCCCGCGGATCCTCAGCCAGTACGGTGATGCCCAGAGCCGGGTGGGCAGCTGCGATGCGCCCGAGCATGGGCCCCACCAAGCCCCTGCAAGCTGTGGAAAACGCGACGAGTCTGAGGAGCCCGGAAGGCTTTGCAGGATCGGCGAGCAGGGTGGCTTGCAGTTCCTCGAGCTCACCCATGATCCGACGGCCATAACCTGCAAGAGCCAAGCCACGCTCTGTAAGGAGCACCCCACGGCCGCTGCGTTCCAGCACAGTGACGCCGGTTTGCTTCTCAAGTTTCTTGATTTGCTGCGAAATTGCTGAAGGGCTGAAGCCCATAACGTCCGATGCCGCCACCACTGAGCCGTGCTGCTCCACTGCCACCAAGGCCCTAAGTGCTGAGATGTCGATCATGAAGCAAATCTACGCTGTTCCTTGTCGAATTCAACGCTGGTGCTTCAACCAAAAACGGGCCAGAGTGTACTTGTGAACCTTCGCCACTCTGCCCTTGCCCTCATGGTCGCTGTGCTTTGGGGCATTAACTTCGTCGCCATCGATCTCGGTCTCCACACGAACGGCAGGGAAGTCCCGCCCCTGCTCTTCGTCGCCATGCGCTTCTTGTTGGTGGTGTTTCCCTTCATCCTGTTCATCCGCAAACCAGACGTGGGCTGGAAGGCGATTGTCGGCGTCGGGCTCTTCATGAGTGCCGGTCAATTCGGCCTCCTGTACCTGGGCATGGCGCTTGGCATGCCGGCAGGCCTGGCATCTCTGGTGCTGCAGGCACAAGTGTTGTTCACCATCTTGCTTGCGGCGAGATTCCTGGGCGAGAGGCCGAGTAGGCGCCAATTGGCGGGTGTGGCGCTGGGCATCGCTGGCTTGGCAGTGGTGGCCTTGGGGCGAAGTGCCGTGGCTCCGGTTCTGCCGCTCATGATCGTTCTTGCCGCGGCGTTATCGTGGGCGATCGGGAATGTGGTGGCCCGGCACACGAAGGCCGCTTCCGGCTTGGGGTTGGTGGTGTGGTCCGGTGCCGTGGTGCCGCTTCCGTTGGCTGGCTTATCGCTGGTAGTGGATGGGCCAGACGCCGTGTTGGCAACGCTCACGGACCTGCAGCCGGCCACCATCCTGAGTGCGATCTACACGGCCGTGTTTGCGTCCCTGATTGGATACGGCATTTGGAACCGCTTGTTATCGCTGTACCCGAGTTCCGACGTCGTGCCCTTCACGCTTTTGGTTCCCGTGGTGGGGATGACGGCCGCGTGGCTTGTCCTGAACGAGATTCCTACCTTGACCGAAATCGTGGGCGGATTAATCCTGCTCCTCGGAGTTGCCACCGCCGTGCTCGGCGCCGGAGGCAGGATCCGTCCCGACACACCCGTTGTGAGGCCCGCTCTGCTGCCCTAGATCGGGCGGAAGCGCGCAAAGCAGGCCCCACAACGCGAAGAGTCAGCGCAGTTTGAAGATGGTCCGGTGCCAGTCTTTCCGGGTGACGCCTTCCAACTCGAACATCACGTGCTTCACCTGGGTGTACTCCTCAAAGGAGTAGGCGGACATGTCCTTGCCGAACCCGGACTGCTTGAAGCCGCCGTGGGGCATCTCGGAGACGATCGGAACATGGTCGTTGACCCACACGCAGCCGGCCTGGATCTCGCGGGTTGCCCGCAAGGCCCGCTGGAGGTTGTTCGTCCAGGCCGAGGCGGCCAGTCCGTAGACGGTGTCGTTGGCCAGGTGGATAGCTTCGTCGTCCGTTTCGAACGGGAGGACCACCAGGACCGGGCCGAACACCTCGTCCTTCACAATTTCAGAGTCCGGCGCCGCGTCAACAACCAGTGTGGGTCGGTAGAAGGCGCCATTTTCCAGGCCCTCGTCCGTAGGGGCGTATCCGCCTGCCATCACCTTGCTGTAAGTGCGGGCGCGGTCCACCATCCCGGCTACGTGGTCGCGCTGCTTGAAGGATACGAGGGGGCCGAGATCGGCGTTGGTATCCCCGGGGATGCCCAGGACGAGCCCATCAAAGCGGGCGGCCACCTTCGCTACGAACTCCGCATACACGCTGCGGTGAACGATAGCCCTGGTGGCTGCGGTGCAATCCTGACCGGTGTTGATCATTGAACCGGCCACGGCCCCATGAACGGCGGCGTCCAGATTGGCGTCGTCGAACACCACGAAGGGTGCCTTGCCGCCCAATTCGAGGTGCACGCGCTTCGAGTTAACGGCCGCGGCCTCCAAAACTGTGCGGCCAACCGCGGTGGACCCCGTAAAAGAGGCCATGTCCACGTCGGGGTGCCGCATGAGCGCAGCCCCAACCGTGGCGCCGTCGCCCACCACCACGTTCACCACGCCGTCGGGCAGTCCGGCGTCACTGAGCGCTTGTGCGAACATCAGCGACGTCAACGGAGTGATCTCGGCAGGCTTGAGAACAATTGTGTTGCCTGCGGCAATGGCGGGAAGGATCTTCCATGCGGCCATTTGCAGGGGGTAGTTCCAGGGTGCGATGGATCCCACCACACCGATGGATTCCCGGCGTATGGAGGAAGTGTGTTGGGGCGAATACTCGGCGGTGGCCTTGCCCTCGAGGTGCCGTGCGGCACCTGCGAAGAAATCGATGTTGTCGATGGTGCCGGGGACGTCGAACTCCCGGGTCAGCCGCAGCGGTTTGCCCGTCTGAGAACTCTCAACCCGGGCGAATTCCTCCGCACGATCTTCGATGATGCGGGCGAATTTCTGCAGGATCCCGGCGCGTTCACCCGGCGCGATGCGCGACCATGACGGGAAGGCGCTGCGGGCCGCCGCCACAGCCGACTCCAGATCCGCAAGTGAAGCGAGTCCCACCGTTTCCACTACCTCCGAGGTGGCCGGATTGATGACATCGAGGCTGCTGCCAGAGGTTCCGGAGAGCAGTTTTCCGTTGATGAACTGATGCATGAGGGTGCCGTGCTTTCCCTGCCGGGCGTCGCTGTCCGGGCAGTGCTGAATGGACGACGCCGGATGGGGCGTCGCGCGGGGAAGGTGGGTTGCGTTGTTGGTCAGACGGCCGGTCGCGCCAGCACCCCGTCAGGCCTGCGGTTGCTGCTTGCTCTCGCGTTCGGCGCTGTCCAGGATGGCCGAGAGACCGGCTTGGAACGCCTTGAGGGAGTCTAGGTTTTGCAGTGCAGCGTGGTGTTTTTCAAGGAGCGGGCGACCGGTGATGCGCGTGAAAACCCGTGGGTTGAGCCAAGGATCGTGGCCCTCGGAGTCCGGGAGCCGCTGGATTTCAACCGCAATGCCGGCGCCGAGCGCAAGGGTGTAGCTTTCCAGGGCCGCGTAGTAGTGCACCACGCGGTCCTCTGCCAGCCCGGCATCGGTGAGGCATTGAAGGACGAACTCGATTGCCCTTAGCTCGCCGGGGCCATAGGTGTCCGTAGCGAACGACTCGCTGCCCAAAGAGGGATGCTGCATGAAGGCTTTGAGTAGTTCGTCAAGATAGGCCTCCAGCCGGGCACGCCAGTCCTGGTCGCGTGCTGTGGCCAACGTGCGCTCAACTGACATCAGGAACAACTGGTCCAGTGCTGCCCTGACGATTGCGTCCCTGTTCCGAAAATGCCGGTAGACGGCCGTGGCGTCCACCTCGAGTTCCTGTCCCAGCCGCCGCACGGTCAGCCGTTCCCCGAGCTCCTGGCTGGAAATCCGCAGGACGGCGTCAATGATGGTGGCCGGATCCAGGCGCGTTCGGCGGTCCGTCGACTGTGCTGGCTGCACCATCAGTTGTCCGCCTTCCATGCGTTCCCGGGTTGATTATCAACCTACATGATTCATGGCGTCCTCCTTTCAAGGACCAGTCAAAGTCTTTGTCAGCATTGATGTCAACACTGTTGACTTAAGTGTGATCCGGCTCATAGTGTGTCTCGCAGAGTTGAATTTCCCCACGAAAGGACTCGACCATGCACGCCGAGATTTTGTTTGAGAACGGATGGGTGTACACCGGCAATGACGCCGGCCCACTGCGCGCAAACCTTGCCATAGCCGAAGGCCGCATCATCGCCGTCGGAACACCCGACGAGCTTCACGGTTCGGTCACGCCGAAAACCCGCAAGGTGGACCTGCAAGGGCAACTGGTGGTGCCGGGCTTCCAGGATGCCCACATCCATCCCATCTTCGCGGGGATCGAATTGCTTCAGTGCGACCTGACGGAGGCCACCAGCGCAGAGGAAGCCATGGCGAGGGTTGCCCGTTACGCAGCCGACAACCCGGATGAACCCTGGATCCTGGGCGCTGGATGGTCCATGGATTTCTTCCCGGGCGGCACTCCAACACGGGAACTTCTGGACGCCGTGGTGCCGGACCGGCCCGTCTACCTCGTCAACAGGGACCACCACGGCGCGTGGGCCAACACTGCAGCGTTTGAGGCGGCGGGAATCGGCGCGGAAACACCTGATCCTGAGGGCGGCCGGCTGGAACGCGAAGAAGACGGGACGCCCGCAGGCACAGTTCATGAGGGGGCCATGGACCTGTTCAATGCGGTCAAGCCAGCGGTGCCGTATGAGTTGGCGTACCAAGGCCTGCTCGCCTCCCAGCAACTGCTGCTATCGCAGGGCATCACGGCCTGGCAGGACGCCTGGGTTCCCATTCCCGAGGGCGAACATGCCGATCATCTGGACGTCTACATGGACGCGGCGAAGGCGGGAGACTTGAAAGTCCGGGTCATCGCATGCCAATGGTGGGACAGGACAGCCGGCATTGCCCAGCTGGAAGCAATCACGCAACGCCGGGACAGGGTGGCCGATTCCTTCGACCACCATCAGCTCAATGCCAACACCGTGAAGGTGATGGTGGACGGAGTGGCTGAGAATTACACAGCCGCAATGCATCACGTCTACCTCGATCACCACGGCCACCACACGGACAACCGTGGCATCGAATTCTTCGAGCCCGAGGAGCTGAAGGAATTCGTCACCGCGATAGATGCTTCCGGCATGCAGGTTCACTTCCATGCTCTCGGCGACCGCGCCGTGACGGATGCTTTGGACGCGCTGGAGGCAGCGCGGGACAGCAACAGGTCGAACGACAACCGGCACCACCTGGCGCACCTTCAGGTGGTCCGCAGCGAGGATGTTCCACGGTTTGCCGGACTGAATGCAGCAGCCAACGTCCAGGCTCTCTGGGCCTGCCATGAAGAACAGATGGACACCCTCACCCTCCCGTTCCTGGAACCGGGTGCCGAGGACAGGCATTACCCCTTTGGCGAGCTTGCTTCGGCGGGAGCCCGATTGGTGGCCGGAAGCGACTGGCCTGTCTCCACCGCGGACCCGATTGCGGCCATCCACGTAGCAGTAAACCGCATAGCGCCGGGGGAGGACCTGCCCCCACTCGGCCCGGAATCGCAAAAGCTCAGCCTCAAACAGATCCTGGATGCCTACACGCAGGGCTCAGCGTGGATCAACCACTTGGACACGGAAACGGGAACGCTGGAACCAGGAAAACTCGCCGACCTCGCCGTACTGGACCTCAACGTCTTCGACCTCCCTGCGCAGGAGCTGCACCGGTCGGTGGTGACGCAGACGTGGATTGGGGGCGAATGCGTCTATGACCGCGTGCTCACCCGAAACAGTCAAGCTCAACCCGCCTCGGTAATGCCATGAGGCCGCAGCCCGCGCAAGGTGCCGTGCGTTTGAAACAGCGGACGACGCCGTCGCGCATCACCGCGGTTGGGGTCGCCGCCGTCGTGGCCGGGCTCGTCCTGGGCGGCTGCGGTGTTCGGCCCGCCAGCGTGACTGACGCCGCGGACGGAGCCAAGTTCACCATGTCCGACTCCACGCCGGCCCCCACCAAGGAGATCGATAACTTCAACTGGGCCATGTACGCGGAGCCGTTCTCCCTGGACTATGCGTACGCCTTCGACTACCCGGACAACACTGTCCTGTCCAACGTGTGCGAGTCGCTGTTCCGCTGGAACGCTGACTTGTCCACGGCGCCGGGCCTGGCCACGGGAGCGGAAAACCCTGATCCGCTGACCTGGATCTACACCATCCGGCAGGGCGTAAAGTTCCACGACGGAACCGAGATGACAGCGGACGATGTCGTAGCCTCCTTGAGCCGCCACGTGGACCCCGAAGTGGGATCTTTCTGGGCCTCCGCCTACCAAAACGTGGAGTCCATCGAGAAGACCGGCGCCTTCGAGGTCACGGTGACCACCACCCGGCCGGACTACGTGTTCAACAGCTCCTTGGTGGGAGCAACAGGCGTTGTGGAGTCCGCCGAAACGCTGGAAGCTGCCGGCAAGGACTATGGCAACTCAAGCACCGGCGTAAACTGCACCGGCCCCTTCCAATTCGAGCAATGGGAAGCCGGTGAAAGCATCACCCTCAAACGCTTCGATGACTACTGGGACCCGGAACTCCAAGCCAAGTCCCAACAGGTCACCTTCAAAATGCTGCCCGATGCCACATCACGCATCAATGCGTTCCAGACCGGCGAAATTGATGGCGGCTTCGCGATCCCTTCCAATGCCATGGACATCCTGAAAGCCAACAAAGATGCCGGCTCGCTGTACTTCGGCGAGGACACTTCGGTGCAAAGCCTGGTGTTCACCAACCTCGGCGGCACCTTCCAGGACGTACGGGTCCGTAAGGCGCTGATGATGGCCATCAACCGGGAAGCCTTGATCAAGGCGGCCGAACAGGGGTACGCGAAGAAGACGGACGCGTTGACCACCAAGAGTGTGTGGAAGGACGTTGCATCGCAAACTACGGACGAGGCTTTTGACGGCCTGCTGTCCACGCCCTATGACCTGGAAGAAGCCAAGAAACTTGTCAAGGAAGCAGGTGCCGAGGGTAGTAAGTTCGTCTTCGCCACCGCGTCACTGAACGCAGCCTTCGACATCACGGCACGGGCCATCGCTTCGGCAGCCAAGGAGATCGGCCTGGACCCGGAAATCCAGACCATGTCCAACGACAAATACACCACGCTGTTCTCAGACCCTGAGTCACGCAAGAACGTGGACCTCCTGGTGACCTCTTGGTATCTCTCCAGCACCGAGCCCTTGGAAATGTACAGCGTGCTGCGAACCGGCGATTTCAGCAACTACGGCGGCTGGAGCAACCCGGAATTCGATGACCTGGTGAACTCCGCCTACGGCGTGCAGGACCCCGACGCCCGGGGCAAACTCACGGGCCAGGCCGCCAAACTGGCCAGCGACGAAGTGGTGTGGGGGCCGCTCTACGAGACCGTCACGTCCATGTGGCTGGGCAAACGCATCACCGGGGCGGACCCTTCCATCAACTACATGTACTTCCCGTGGGCAGCCCAGATAGGAGGTCGCTGACATGACCGCTACAGATCAAGTCCAAGCAACCACCGCGCCGGGCGCTCCCACCCGCCAGCGGGATAAACGCAGCGCAGTCCGACCGGCGGTGTACATCCTGAAGAAACTGCTGGCCCTGGTGCTGACGTTGTTTGTTGCCTCACTGGCCGTGTTCTTCTCACGCTTCCTGGTTCCCGGCGACCCGGCACGCTTCCTGCTCAGAGGACGCAGCCCCAAGCCTGAGGCACTCGAAGAAATCACCCGGCAGTTCGGCCTGGATAAGCCGGCCTGGGAACAATACCTGAACTGGCTAGGTGGAATTCTCCAAGGGGACTGGGGCCGCTCGCTGACCTACCGCCAGGATGTCTCCGACGTCTTACTGGGACGGTTGCCCACCACCTTGCAACTTGTGGCGCTCGCAGCAGTGTTCATCACGGTCCTGGGATTGTTCGCCGGCATTGTGGCCAGCCTCAACAAGGGCTTCGGTGACCGCTTCATCCTCATCACGCTCACCGCCGCGGGGGCAGTGCCGCCGTTCGTGGCAGCCATCGCTTTGGTAGCGCTCTTCTCCGTGGGCCTGGGCTGGTTTCCCTCCTTTGGAAGCGGCGACGGCGGATGGGACCGGATCTGGCATCTCACCCTACCGGCGCTCGCCTTGGGCATCACCTACATCGCCATGGTGGCAAGGGTGACCCGTTCCTCCATGAACGAGCAATTGCTCCGCGAACACGTTGAGGTGGCAACCAGTCGATCGGTGGTGGCACGCCACGTGCTGCGCAATGCACTTGGGCCCATCCTCACCGTGAGCGGCGTGCTGGTGGCCGGCCTCCTGGTCTCCAGCGCCATCATCGAACGGACGTTCGGCCTGTCCGGCATCGGGCAGCTCCTGGTGCAGTCCATCGACAGGCTCGACTTCGGCGTCGTCCAAGCAATCGTCATGGTGGTGGTGGCAGCTTTCGTCCTGGTCAACACCGTGGTGGACCTCGTCCAACCCCTCATTGATCCGCGTATCGCGGCCGGAACGGAGTCCCGATGACGTTAGCCATCCAACTGCCGCAGGCGGGCCTTCGCCGTTACGGCAGCCTCCTGTCACCCATGGCGTGGGGCGCGCTCGCCGTTGCCGCCGCCGTCGTACTTCTCTCACTATTCGCCCCGGTTCTGGCGCCGTACGACCCCGACTATGTGGACCTCAACAACGTCCTGGCCGGTCCAAGCGGACAGCACCTGCTGGGGACGGATGCGCTGGGTCGTGATCTCCTCAGCCGGCTCATGCACGGCGGGCGGACCTCGCTGCTGGGGCCCACCATCGTGGTAATCGGTTCCACTGTCCTGGGTCTGCTGCTGGGCCTGGTGGCCGGCTGGTCCGAGGGGTGGTTGGGCAAAGTGCTGGGCCGGCTCTTCGACCTCCTGTTCGCTTTCCCGGCGCTGCTGCTTGCCATGCTCGCCATCGCGCTCTTCGGCAAGGGCCTCCTGGCACCCATCCTGGCCATGACCATCGCCTATGTGCCTTACGTGGCCAGGCTGGCCCAGTCCCTGGTGGTGGCAGAGCGCGGCAGGCCCTACGTCCAGGCCTACCGGGTGCTCGGATTCCGGACACCCTGGGTGGTGCTGGGACGGGTCCTGCCCAACCTCATTCCAACAGTTGGCGCCCAATCCACGCTCAACTTCGGCTACGTGTTGGCCGACCTTGCGGCGCTCTCCTTCATTGGGCTGGGGGTCCAACCTCCCACCAGCGACTGGGGCGCCATGATTGAGGAATCCCGGGGCGCGCTCCTGGGCGGCTACCTCCTGCCCGCCTTCTGGCCCGCCCTGGTAGTGGTGCTGGTAGTGGTGGCCGTCAACGTGATCGGCGAAGAACTTTCAGACCGCATCGGAGGAAAATTGTCATGAGCCAGCTCCTGAAGATTGAGAACTTTACGCTCGGCTTTCCGGACAGGCCGCCGCTGCTGGACAGCGTCTCCCTGCACGTGGACGACGGCGAAGCAGTCGCCTTGGTAGGGGAGTCCGGCTCAGGTAAGTCGCTGACCACCCGGGCCGCGCTGGGGTTGTTCCCGGGCGGCTCCGAGTACTCCGGGACCGTGTCCGTACAGGGCCTGGACACTCTGACGGCCACTGGGAAACAACTCATGGAACTGCGGCGCGGCCACGCATCCATGATTTTCCAGGACCCCAGGGCGGGCATCAACCCGGTCCGGACGGTGGGGGACTTCCTCACGGAGACCCTGGTCCGGTTTGACGGGTTGTCCCGTGCGGAGGCTACCGAACGCGCCATAAAGCAGCTTGAGCAAGTGGGCTTGCGACGTGCCAAGGAGCTCATGGACCAGCACCCGCATCAGCTCTCGGGCGGCATGCTCCAACGTGTCATGATCGCAGCTGCACTACTTAACTCACCGGATCTGTTGCTGTGCGACGAGCCCACCACGGCCTTGGACGTCACTACCCAGGCGGGGATCGTGAGGCTCCTCCGCGAAGAGCAACAGTCACGGGGAATGGGCATGCTCTTCATTACGCACGACCTCAATCTTGCGGCCAGCTTGTGTGAACGCGTCTACGTGCTTCGCCGGGGGGAAGTGGTGGAGCACGGGCCAACCCGGACTGTCTTTCTGACGCCGGAGCAGGACTACACCCGGCAGTTGGTTGAGGCTACCCCTGTGATTGAAGTGGGCGGCTTGGCTGCGCCCGTGGTCGCGGGGTCCCCTCTGCTGAAGGTTTCGGGGCTATCGAAAACGTACCAACTGCCCGCGGCGAAATCATCACCGCCTTGGACGACGCCGGTTTCAGCCTCCCTGAGGGTGGGTCGTTGGGGATTGTGGGTGAATCCGGGTCCGGAAAGTCCACCTTGGCCCGACTGGTGGTGGCGCTGGAAACCGCCACATCGGGTGAACTCACGTTGCGGGACGTCCCCCGGCCGCGGCGGGCCCTTAAGGCCTCTGAACGGAAAGTCCTGGCCAAGGATGTCCAGATCGTGTTCCAGGACCCCTACCTCTCTTTGGACCCGCGCATCCCTGTAGGAAACGCGGTGGCAGATGTCTTCCGCCTGCATCAGAAGCAAGGACGCAAGGAAGCCAAAGACAACGCCCGGGTCCTGTTGGGGCGGGTGGGCATCGGACCGGAACGTTTCGACGCACGGCCTCGTGCCCTCTCGGGTGGGCAGAGGCAACGGGTCGCGCTGGCCAAAGCGCTCGCTGCCCGCCCCCGTCTCCTGGTGCTGGACGAGGCCACCAGCGCCTTGGACGTCTCTGTCCAAGCCCAGGTTCTTGAGCTCGTGGAGGAATTGCGGGACCAACTCGGACTGACCATCTTGTTCGTCACCCACGATCTGGCTGTGGTCTCACGGATTTGTTCCGAGCTCCTGGTGATGCATCAGGGCCGGATCGTGGAGCAGGGGCCGACGGCTCGAATCCTTGAGGACCCTGGGGACGACTACACGCGGAACCTCATCGCCTCCCGTCCCCGGCCATTGTGGGACGCCGAGCCGGTCACTGCCTGACCGGTGAGAGATTGACCATGAAATAGGAGAATTTCCCGTGAATACCACCGTTTTCGAACGGAATGTGCCGCAGGCCGCCGTCGTATCCCGTGCCTTGGAAGGCGCGGCCCACCGGCCGTTCTGGATCGACCACCTCAAGGACTCAGCCACACGCTACCCTCAACTCGACGGCGACGCTGCCGCGGACCTCGTGATCGTCGGTGGCGGCTATACCGGATTGTGGACGGCGCTGCGTGCCAAGGAACGCGATCCCGGCCGGACGGTGATCCTGCTGGAAGGGGAGCGGGTGGCATGGGCAGCTTCGGGCCGCAACGGCGGCTTCTGCGAGGCGAGCCTCACCCACGGCCATGAGAACGGCAAGAACCGCTGGCCTGATGAGCTGGAGACCCTCGACCGGCTGGGTATGGAGAACCTGGACCGCATGCAGGAAGCCGTGGAGAAGTACGGCATGGATTGCGAATGGGAGCGCACCGGTGAACTGAACGTTGCAGTGGAACCGCACCAGGTGGCTTGGCTCAAGGAGGACGAAAGCCCCGGTAGCGTCTTCCTGGACCAGGAAGCAGTGAGGGCAGAGCTCAACTCTCCCACCTACCTGGCCGGCCGCTGGCATAAAGACTCCGTGGCGATGGTCCACCCATACAAGCTGGGACTTGAGCTGGCTCGGGTGGCAACGGAGCTGGGCGTGGTGATCTACGAGGACACCCGCGTGCGCGAGTTGAAGGACCACGAACAGGGCGTCACCGTTGTGACGGAGCGAGGCAACGTGGAAGCGGACAACGTGGTCCTCGGTACCAACGTGTTTCCGTCACTGCTCAAACGGAACCAGCTGATGACAGTGCCCGTCTATGACTACGCGCTGATGACCGAGCCCCTGAGCGCGGAGCAGTTGGAGTCCATCGGATGGTCCCAGCGGCAAGGGATCGGGGATGTTGCCAACCAATTCCACTACTACCGCATTACCATGGACCACAGGATCCTGTTCGGTGGCTATGACGCCCTCTACTTCTGGGGCCGGCGCGTGGACCAGCGGCACGAGCACCAGCCAGCGACGTGGGAGAAGATCGCCTCGCACTTCTTCACGACGTTTCCGCAGCTCGAGGGCCTGAAGTTCACCCACAAGTGGGCCGGACCCATCGATTCGAGCACCCAGTTTTGCGCGTTCTTCGGCACGGCGCGGAAGGGACGGGTGGCGTATGCGGCAGGATTCACCGGACTCGGCGTAGGGGCCACGGCATTTGCAGCCGACGTCCTCCTGGATCTCCTGGCCGGCCTGGATACCGAACGCACCCGGGTGGAAATGGTCCGGAAACGGCCCCTGCCCTTCCCTCCTGAGCCGCTCGCTTCCCTGGGCATCAACCTGACACGCTGGTCCATGGACCGCGCCGATCACAATCAGGGAAAACGGAACCTGATCCTCAAAGCGCTCGACGCCGTCGGGTTGGGATTCGACTCCTGACCCCTTTTCGTTGCGGGGCCTGTTTTGCACGTTTAGATCCCGCGTTAGCGTGTAGAGCGGGCCTCGCAACGCAGGGCGGGTTCGTTGTGGGGCCTGTTTTGCACGTTAAGGTCCCGCGTTAGCGTGTAGAGCGGGCCTCGCAACGCAAGCTAGCGTTTGGCGGCCGGCTTTCGTTGGGTGGAAGCGTTCGACGCCGGACGCTTGGCCGGCGTCGTTGGCGTACGGGGAGCGGGACGCTTCACGGGAGTAGCCTTCGCTGCACCGGACGATCGCGGAGCCGAAGCAGCCGGGCGTTTGGTGGGGGTTCCTGCACGCGGAGCCGGTTTGCGGGGTGCGGGAGTGCGCTTTACAGCCGGTGGCCGTCGAACTGGAGTTCCGGCCCTCGAACCAAACGACGGCACCACCGCTCCCAGGAAGAGCACGCCCAGGGTCCCAAACCCTGCCACTGCTGCCAAGTAAAAGTAGATGTCTGAATCCTGGGTGCTCACGGCACTGCCCAGAGCATTGGTGTCCTGGTTGAACGCGATTCCCCACATGCGCAGGAAGGCGATGCTGCAACCGATGAAAAGGCTGGTCCCCGCTGCCCCAAGGAGGACCACAAAGTAGCGTCGCCGGTTGAAGACCTGCACGATGGACGCCAAGTAGCAGATCAGCACGGAACCGAGGAACAAGTACAGCACCAGTTCCTCAAGCACCACGGCGGCCAGCACCAACAGCCCGAGCGAGACGAACGCGGACACCACCGCAAGCTTCCCGCTGTTCCCCATGTGACGCATGAGGTTAATCATCGCCGACCAAGTGGCCACGCCACGCCGCTTCAGATTCCAATTGCGTACCGTTGCGAGGCCCGCTCTGCACCGTATGAGCCCGTGAAAATGTGCAGAGCGGGCCCCACAACGGGCTGCCCAAACCTACTTGATGACGTATCCATGCATGATGGTCATGACGGCAGCGACGCTCTGCTCGCGGGTGCGCTCAGGGTTGTACGTCTGCCGGTCGAGGCCAACCACGAAGATGGCACCAAAAATTGCCGCCTCCAAGGATCCCCGGGCAATGCTCTCATCAACCTTGTAGCCGGACGCCACGCTCTCCACCGCGGAACCGATCACTGCCAGGAGCTCAGCGCGAAGCTCGGCAAACACGGCACTCCATTCACCGGGAGTGCGCCAGTTTTCGCTGACCCACAGGCGGGCGAAGGAGGGGTAGTCGTCCATGAATTCCATGGCTTGGCCCACCATGTTGGTCATGGATTCCAGGGGGTCGTTGGCCTGTCCGCGGACGTCCTGGAGCCGGACCAGCATGATGTCCACACCGTGCCGCAAGAGCTGCGCAATGAGGTCGGACTTGCTGCCGAAGTTGTAATAGACAGTCCCCTTGGACACCCCCGCGGCGGCCGCGATTTCATCCACGGTTACCCCCGCAGCGCCGCGCTCGCCGATCAGCTCCATGGAGGCCTCGAACAGGCGCTGCTTGGTGGCGTTGGTGCGGCCGGGACGGAGCTTCTTCTCGGCAGGCCCCGATTCGCTTGCGTGGGAATCTGCTGGGAAAGGAACCGGCTCGGTGGTGCTCATACTGCGATCTCCGGCTTCAGCGTCTTGAGGGTCCACATCTTGTGTTTGCGGACAGCGAGCGTTGACAGTGCCGCTCCCAGCAAAGTGTATCCAAGCAGACCCAGTACGGTGGGCCAGATCATGCTGAGTTCACCGCCGTAGATCAGGTGCCTCATGCCGGTGACCACGTATCCCATAGGCAGGACCTCGTGAACAACATGGAGCGGCATGGGGGTGGTTTGCCACGGGAACGTTCCGCCCGACGAAACGAGCTGCAGGACCAGCAGGATCAGCACCACGAACTTTCCGGGCGTGCCCATGAGCGCCACGATGCCTTGGATGATCGCGCTGAACGCCATCACTGCTGCAAGCATGAACAGCCACATCCCGATCGGGTGCGCGGGGTTCAGGCCCAGGCCGAGATTCACCACCAGGGTGAGGATGGTGGCCTGCAGCACGGACACAACGAAGAACGGCAGCCAGCCTCCGACGGCGATTTTCCAGGCGGGGGCGTTCGAGGCGAGGGCCCGTTGGGTGATGGGTCGCATGGCCTGGACCAGCATGAATACGCCGATCCACAGTGCGAGGGTCAGGAAGAACGGTGCCAGGCCGGCGCCGTAAGAGCCCGCCTTGGCCTGGGAGACGTTGTCCACGGCCACGGGATCCGCGATCACCTTGGACACGCTGCTCTTCTGTTCATCGTTCGGGTTGGGGATGTCTCCCGCGCCCTTGGCGAGCTCGGTGGCCAGGGTGTGGGCGCCGTCGGAGGCTGTGACTCCGCCGCTGGCGAGCTGGCTGGCGCCGTTGTCCAGTTGGCGGGCGCCGTCGTCGAGCTTGCCGGCCCCTTCCAGGGCGGTTTGCTGCCCCGCGGCCAACGTTGAGGCGCCCGTGCTCAGTTGCCCGGCGCCGTCGGCAGCCTTCGAGATCGCATCGGTCAGGGCTGGTGTCGCGGCGGCGAGCTTGGATGCCCCGGCGCTCACGGCAGCTGAACCGTCGGATAGCTGCTGGATCTTGGCCGCATCACCAGTAATCTTGGTCTTCGCGTCCGTCACCGGGCTCGATGCTGCGGCGGCGTCAAAGTCCGCCAGGACCTTGTCGGCCTGCTCCTGTGTCAGGACACCGGCAGTCACCAGTCGTGCGTTGGATTCCACCACGCGGTTGCGGAGGCCCTTGTCTGCCGCTTCGAGCTGTCCGACGACGTCCTGGACTTTGGCGTTCAGCTCGGCGTTTCCGGCGGCTACTTGCGCTGCGCCGTCGGCGAGTTTCTGCGAATCACCAGGAAGGGTAGCGGTTTTATCCTTGAGCTCGGTCAGTCCCGAACTCAGCTGGCCGGCACCGGTGTTCAGTTGTACCGCGCCATCCCGCAATTGGGTCTGGCCGGCCACGAGTTGGTCGGCGCCGGTCACTAACTGAGTGGTGCCGTCGTGCAGGGTTGCGGCACCGTCACTGAGTTTGCCAACGCCCGTGGCCAACTCCGAGGCGCCATCAGCAGCCTTCACGATGGACGCATGGATGGTGCCGAAGCCGGTGAGGAGCTGGTTGGCGGTTTCCTCGCCCACTTCCTTGGCCACTGTGGAGTGGACGGCTGTTGTGAGCTTGTCCACGATGGTGCTCAGGAGGTAATTGTTGGCGTCGTTGGTGGTGACGTGCAGCATGGCCTGGTTGGCGGCGTCGAAGCTGCCCGGGGAGACCAGGTTGGCGGAGAAATCCTTGGGGATGCGCAGCGCGAAGGCATACTCACCCGTACGAACACCGGCATCGGCGTCCTCGGCGCTGGATACCTGCTTCCAGTTGAAGACGTGGCCCTCAACCAGGCTGTCTGCCACCTTCTTGCCCGCCTGCAGTTCGGTACCGTCCGACGACGTTGCTCCCGTGTCCTCCACCACCAAGGCGGCGTCGATCTGGTTCAGGTTGCCGTACGGATCCCAGTTCGCGTAAAGGTACACGGCGCCGTAGAGCAACGGGACCATGGTCAGGGCGAGGATGGTCAGCTTGGGCAGGAGCCCGCCGGTCATGCGCTTGAGTTCGGAGCGGGCGAGCCGCAGAACAGTCACTTTGCAGTCCTTTGAAGGTTTACGGATTCAGGTTGGGCAGCTGCGGATGTTTCAGGTGCCGGTTCGGCCGCGTGCTTGGCTTTGGGCTCGACGGCGGCTGCTGGCTTGGGCTGGGCTGGCCCGGTTTGGATTGTCTTTTCTTTGGTCGGGGCGGGTTTCGCTTCCGGTTCAGGGGGATGCGTGACGGAGTTTCCAATCACCGCCGCGGGGCCGGTCCAGTTGTCCGGGAGGGAACCCACGACGGCGACGACGGCAAGTGGCCGCCCGGCGTCGGACGCCAATGCCTGAAGCCGCGGTAACCACGACGCGGAATCAGCACTGTGGCGATCCGGGGAGTCGACAACAAGGAAGTCGGTGGCCGGATCTGCCAAGGCAAGCGCGGTGAGGAGTTCAAGTCGGCGGGTGGCCGGAATTTGTTCTATCCAGAGTCCGGCGATGTCTTCGAAGCTGTTGACCTTCAGCCAGGGCTTGCTCAGTAGGGCGCCACGGTAACGGCGGGGGATCAGGGAGAGGTCTTCGGTGACCAGATCGCGGACACTCAGGTGTTGCTCGGGTTCGTTGACGCCGGGGGAGTCCACCAAGGCGCTGGCGAGGCGGATTTTCTTGGTCTTGGTGGTGTTGTCCCAGCTCAGGATGCCGTCGCTTGGCTTCATGCGGCCGCTCAGAGCCAACGCCAATGCGGTCCGCTGGTCCTGGCCCTCTCCGGCCACGAGCAGGAGTTCACCGCGGCGGACTTGCAGTGACGTTGCCGGGAGGAGATCGTCCCGGCGGCCGTTGATCTGGAGTTGCTGTACGGACAGCACAATGAAGCCTTTCGCAGAAATGGTGTCTGCTGAAAGTCTAACTAAACTGACCAGTCAGTTCAAATAAGGGTTCTAGAGGCCGTACTTTTCCAGAAGCCTTAGCCAGACTTCGCTGATGGTGGGGTACGACGGAACTGCATGCCAGAGACGGTCCAGCGGGACTTCACCCACGATCGCGATGGTTGCAGAATGGAGCAATTCGGCGACGCCCGGGCCCACAAAGGTAGCGCCGAGGATCACCTTCCGGTCCTCATCCACCACTATTTGCGCCCAGCCTTTGTAGTCGGGGGAGTGCAACTGGGAGCCGGACACATCTATGGGCAGTTCCACACCGGTGACGTTCTTGCCCTGCAACAATGCCTGCTCCAGGCTCGGGCCCACGGAGGCAACCTCAGGATCGGTGAAGACGACACTGGGGACTGCATGCTGATTGGCGGTTTGGGCCCAAGGGCTCCAAGGCTGCGGCGTTCCTTTGAGCTTGCCGTTGGCTCGGGCGACGATCGCGTCACCGGTGGCACGGGCCTCGTATTTACCCTGGTGCGTCAGGAGGACCTTGCCGGCCGCGTCGCCGGCAGCGTAGAGCCATAATCCGCTGGTTCCATCACTTGCGGGGCCTTCCACCAATCCGCTGGCTTCGGTTGTGAGTCGCAGGGGCTTACCGTCCTGTGCTTCAACGCCCACATTTTCCAGGCCCAGATTGGCCAAAGCGGGGTGCCGTCCCGAGGCGACCAGTAGTTGGTCGGCGGTGGTGGTTTTGCCGTCGAACGTGACTGTCACCGAGCCGTCGTCGTTCTTCTCAGTTTTGTCCACATCGGTGTGAAGATGAACAGCTACGCCATCGGCACGAAGCCCGGCTGAGACCAGGTTCGCGGCTTCCTCCGGGTAGCTGCTCAGTAGGCGGCCCCGGGCGATCAGCGTGACATCCGAGCCGAGCCGGGCGAATGCCTGTGCCATTTCCACGCCCGCCACGCCGCCGCCGAGCACCACCAAACGCTTGGGAACTTCCTTGGCTGCCGTGGCGCCGCGGGTGGTCCAGAACGGAACGTCCGTCAAGCCATCAATGTCCGGGACGGTAGGGGTTGAACCTGTCGCGATCACCACAGCATGGTGGGCCTTCAGCGCGTAGCTGTTGCCATCGAGCCCATCCACTTGGACCTCGCGCGGGCCTGTGATGCGGCCGCGTCCACGAATTAACTCAATGCCGGCGCTGTCCAGCCATTCGACCTGGCTGCCGTCCTGCCAGTTATTGGTGAACCAATCCCGATGCTTCAGCGCGGCCTCGGCATCAATGGTTCCAGTGATTGCCTCCTTTGCGCCCGGCACCACCTGGGCGGCGTGGAGCACACTCCCCGGACGGAGGAGCGCCTTGGACGGGATGCATGCCCAGTATGAGCACTCGCCGCCCACCAATTCGCTTTCGATGATCACCGCCGTCAGGCCGCCGCGAACCACCCGGTCCGCCACGTTTTCCCCTACGGCGCCCGCGCCGATAACGATTACGTCGAATTCCCGGGAGCTCTCGGCAGTCATGGGGAAAGCCTACGCCGGGTTGGTATGCGTTGTGAGGCCCGCTTTGCGGGCTTTGGGTGGGTTTTGGGGTGCAGAGCAGGCCTCGCAACGCGCCCCCCGTTCGTTGTGAGGCCCGCTTTGCGGGCTTTGGGTGGGTTTTGGGGTGCAGAGTAGGCCTCGCAACGCAGGAACTACGCCTGCATCGCGCCCTTGAACCAGCCCGTGATGCTCGCCGGGTGCGTGATCGCGGTGCCAACCACCACAGCAAAGGCTCCGGCGTCGAGGGCTTGGCGGGCGTGGGCCGGGGTGTGGATACGGCCTTCGGCGATGAGTGGCTTGCCAAGGTCCGCCGACGCGATGAGTGAAAGCAGCGCCAGGTCCGGGCCCTCCGTCTTCGGGCGCTCGCCGGTGTATCCGGACAAAGTGGTGCCTATGAGATCTGCCCCAGCCTCGACTGCGGCAACCGCGTCGTCGAACGAGCCACAATCTGCCATGACCAAAGCGTGTGATTCGGCGTGAATTCCGGCGACAGTTTCAGACAGCGACAGGCCGTCCCGCCGCTCCCGCCGGGTTCCATCAATCGCCACAACATGCGCTCCGGCATTCGCAACGGCCAGGGCATGGCGAAGGGTTGGTGTGATGAAGACGCCGTCGTGCCCGTCTTTCCAGAGGCCAATGACAGGGACCTCGACGGCGGTTCGCGTGAACTGCACGTCGGCCAACCCTTGGACGCGGATGGCCGCAGCCCCGCCGATGACCGCTGACGCGGCCACCTGTGCCGTGGTCCGGGGATCGCGCATGGGCTCTCCCGGATAGGCCTGGCAAGAGACGATCAACTGGGAGCGGAGTGTTTGGAGGCCTTCGGGGGTGAGAATCATGATGTCTCCCTTACTTAAGGACGAGTTTTGCGGCGCCAACAATGGCAGCGGTGTTGCCGAGGAGTGCCCGAACAACGGGCACGGAAACCAAGGGAGCCAGCAGTTCCTGTCGCAAGGCAAACTCCATAGGCTTCCACCAGAGTTCGCCGGCGTCGGCCAAGCCACCGGAGATCACCACGGTTTCGGGGTCGAGGATGTTGATGAGTCCGCCCACGGCCTGGCCCGCTGCTGCTGCGCCAACTTCGATGGCACGCAAAGCGGCGGCGCGGCTACCACCAAAACGGGCGTCAGCTTCGCCGTCGAGCCCGTCGTGAGCTTCAGGATCAACCAGCGCAAACACGCCCCGGGTGTCCAATGCCTCTAAGGCAGAACCGCCAAACCGCAGGTACGACTCATAAACCGCGGGCCCCGAAGCGATAGCCTCCACGTGTCCAGATCCACCGCACACACACGGCAGCGGAACTCCGTCGCAGGAGGCATAAGGCGAAGCGAAGTGCCCTACATGACCGCCCACAAAACGGTGACCCAAAACAGGAGCGCCGTTCAGCACAAAACTTCCGCCAACTCCCGTTCCAAACGCCACCATGAGCGAACTTGAGGAGCCGGCGGCCGCACCCAGCCAGGCTTCACCCAGGGCATGTGCGTGGACGTCGTTGACGGCGCGCACGGCCGCAGCAGGAAGGGAAAGGCGGGCAGAAAGCCCGGCAACAAGTGAAGTGCCGGCCCAGCCTTGAATCGCGTCGGTCGCAGACACGACGGACCCGGAAGAGGCATCGATGACCCCAGCGGAGCCGATGCCGACGCCGGAAACCGAAATTCCGGCGTCGGCAGCGCGCGCCACCAAGCCCGAGATCAGCGCTGCAGTGGCGTCGAGGATGGCTTCGCCACCGGCGCGGTTCAGCGTCGGGATGGTCTCCGACATCAGCACTTCGCCGGAAGGCGCAACAACCCCGGCGGCGGTTTTGGTGCCGCCGAGGTCAACGCCGATCACGTGGGTCATGGAAGCGGTCATCGAAGCCTAAACCAGCCCGTTCCGCTCCAGAATTTCGCGAATCGCGGCAGTCTCGGAGTCGTTCAAGGAAAGCATTGGCGAGCTCATGGTGTTGGACTCGATGACACCCATCACCTGCAGCGCGGTCTTGAACGCACCCAGACCAGCGGCTCCGCCGGACACGCGGCCATTGGGGGTGTAGACGATCTCGAAGACGTCGGCCAGGCGGTCCTGCTCCCTTGCCGCGCCGGCCCAGTCGCCGGCCTGCGCGGCATCGAACAGGCGGCGATAACCGGCCGGATCAACATTGCCAAGGCCCGGAACAACGCCCTGCGCGCCGCCCAGAAGGGCGCCGTCCACCACAACTTCGTGACCGGTGAAGATATCAAAGTTGGGGATGTCCCTGGCTGCGAGGAGCAACTGGCGGAAGGAAACGTCGTCTCCCGAAGAGTCCTTGACGCCGGCAATGACGCCGTCGCGGCCGAGGCGGACCAAGAGATCCGTAGGCAGTTTGAAGTGCGTGCGAACGGGGACGTCGTAGGCGAAAATCGGCTTCCCGATTGCGGCGTGGATGCTGCGGAAGTGGGTTTCGGTCTCCGCGGCGTTGCCAATCGCGTAGTACATGGACGTGACCACGATCGCATCGGCACCCAGGTCAACCACTTTGCGTGCTTCCTCGATCACGCGGTTGGTGGTTTGTTCGTTGGCGCCCACGATCAGCGGAACCGCACCGGCGTTGGCGTCGGCGATGGTGGAGACCACCAGCTCACGCTCCTCGTTGGTCAGGTAGGGTACTTCGCCGGAGGAGCCGAGGACGAAAAGTCCGGACACACCGCCGTCGATCAGGTGTTTGGTGACGTTCTTCAACGACGCGGTGTCGATGCTTCCGTCTGCGTGGCGGGGGGTGATGACCGGGGGGATGACGCCCTGGAACTGAGTGGACACAGAATTCTCCGTTGTTTGTAGCTTGTGAAGGGAAAAACTAGATGTGAAGCAGGCTTGGCGCGGCGCCCAGCAGCTTCTTGGTGTAGTCATTACTCGGGTTGTCGAAGACCTGCGCAGCTGAGCCTTGTTCGACGATCTTGCCGAAGTACATGACGCAGATGCGGTCAGAGACGTAGCGGACGGTCTGGATGTCGTGCGAGATGAACACCATGCCGAGGTTCAGTTGGGTCTTCAGGTCGGACAGCAGGTTCAGGACCTGCGCGCGGACGGAAACGTCCAGGGCCGACGTCGGCTCGTCAGCCACGATGATGTCCGGGTCCAAGGCAAGGGCCCGGGCGATCGCCACACGCTGGCGCTGACCACCGGAAACCTGCGACGGCGTCACCTCGGCTGCCGATTGCGGCAAGCCCACCAGCGCCAACAGTTCCTTGACCTTGGCAGCGCGGGATGCAGCGTTGCCGATGCCATGGATCTGCAACGGATCCGTGAGGATGTCCTGGATGGTCATGCGGGGGTTCAATGCTGTTGCCGGGTCCTGGAAAACCACGGAGACGGAGCGGCCAAACTGCTTGCGCATGGCCGCGTTCCGCTTGATGGCCGGCTTTCCGTGGAACAAGACCTTGCCCGACGTCGGCGGCTGAAGCCCCACAAGCACTGACGCGAGTGTGGACTTGCCGCAGCCGGACTCACCAACGATGCCCACGGTCTCGCCGCGGCTGATAGTGAAGTCCACGCCGTCCACGGCTTTGACGATGTTTTGCCGGAAGAGACCGCCGGTTCGTGCGTGGTGGTAGACCTTGACGTCCTTGAGCTCGATGACCGGCTCGCCGGTTGATTCGCTCATTTCGCATCCTCCTTCAAATGGCTCGCCCAGTAGTGGTCGGCATCGCCGCCGTTGGCGGAGTCAACCGAAGAAACCGTGGTGAGGACCAGCTTCTGACGTGGGTCGGCGTCGGCACGCTGCGAGCGTGGGGCGAAGCGGTCTCCCGTGGCGAAGTCCCTGGGGGACGGGACCGTGCCGGGGATCTGATGCAGCCGGACGGCGTCGGCTTCGATGGAGAGGACGGCACCGAGCAGGCCGCGGGTGTACTCGTGCTTGGGGTTTTGCAGGAGCTCGGATGCCGGTGCGGATTCCACTACCTGGCCGGCGTACATCACCGTGATGCGGTGGGCCAGCGAGGCCACCAAGGCGAGGTCGTGGCTGACGAAAACCATCGCGAAGCCGAGTTGTTCGCGGAGCTCGTTGAGCAGATCCACAACCTGTTTCTGGACAGTAACGTCCAGGGCGGTGGTGGGCTCGTCGGCAACAACGATCTTGGGCGAACGGGAGAGGGCCATGGCAATCAGCACGCGTTGGCGCTGGCCGCCGGAGAGCTCGTGCGGGTAGCTGGCCAGGGTCCGGACGGGATCCAGCTTGACCATTTCCAGCAGCTCGGCGGGAGTCTTGCGGCCGCCACGCTTGGTGAGCTGCTCCATCTGGTCCTTGATCTTCATGGACGGGTTCAGGGAGCTCAGGGCGTCCTGGTAGACCATGGCAATCTGCTCGCCGCGCAGGCCTTCGTAGGCTTTGGGGTTGCTGTGTTGGGTCTTGGCGTCCAGCAGTTCCTTGCCGTCGAACATGATGGACCCGGTGACCTGCGCCGTTTTGGGCAGCAAGCCCATGACTGCGAGCGAGGTGATGGACTTGCCACAACCGGATTCGCCCACCAGACCAATGGTTTCGCCTTCACGGACGGTGAAGGAGACGTTGTCCACGATCGCGATGTCGCCGAAGCGTCCCGGGAAGCGGATGGACAGGTTCTTCACTTCCAGGACGTTGCGGGCTCCGGGAGAGACCTGCGGGAGGCGGTCCGTGCGCTTCGCTTCGATGGCTGCCAGCAGTTCCAGTTCGCGGTCCAACAGGAGGTGCGGGTTGGCGGCGGCCAGCTTCACATCGGTGAGGACGGCTGAAGTGCCGACATCAGAGGTGACGGTGCCGCCGGAAGATGCGCGGACGCCGTCGAGCTCGTGTTCCTCAACCACCGAAGGCTGGGCTACGGACGTTGCAATCTCGGTGTCCACGGCCAGAACTGCGGCGGAGCCGTCGTCGTCCTTCACTACCGGCGCGCGGCGCAGCTTCGGGTTCACCATGGCGTCGGTGAGGCCCTCGGCCAGGATGTTAAGGGACAGTACGGTGAGCAGGATGGTCACGCCGGCGAAGGTGGTCGCCCACCAACCGCCCGACAGGACAAGGTTGCGGCCGTAGGAAATGACGTTGCCCCAAGAGGGAGCGGGGTCCTGCACACCGGCGCCCAGGAAGGAAAGCGAGGCTTCGAGGATGATGGCGTCGGCAACCATGACCGTGGCGAACACCAGCACGGGAGCTGCGGTGTTGCGGACGATGTGCTTGACCAGGATGTAGAACCGGCCGGCACCGATCACGCGTTCGGCACGGACGTAGTCTTCGCCGTACTGTGCCAGCACGTTGGCGCGGACCACACGTGCCAGTTGGGGAGTGTAGATGATGGCGATCGCGATGATGATTGTCGGGACCGAGTTGCCGAAGGCGGCCAGCAACACAGCAGCCAGCGCGATGCCGGGGAACGCCATGAGGATGTCCATGAGCCGCATGATGATCTCGTTGACGGACTTGCTGGACGTCGCGGCGAAGGAACCGAGGAGGGCGCCGGCAAGGATGGCCAGCGCAACTGCACCGAGGCCGATCAGGAGCGATGACTGTGCGCCGAAGAGGAGACGCGAGAAGATGTCGCGGCCCAAACGGTCGGTGCCGAAGAAGTGCTCGGCGCCAGGCGGGGTGGCCGGAATGAAGGTCTCCAGAGGATCGTGCGGTGCGATCACCGGCGCGAAGATAGCCGCCAGGACAATCATGATGAGGAAGAGCAGGGCGATACGGGAACCCCACGGCAGGGCCTTGAAACGAATGCCCGGGGCACTTAGCCGTTCTGCGAGCTTGCTGCGCATGAGCTATACCGTCCTGATTCGGGGGTTGATGAGCAGGTAGAGAAGGTCCACCACGATGTTCACCAGAACAAAGGTGACGGAGATGGTGAGCACCACGCCCTGGACAAGGTTGACGTCCAGATTGGTGATGCCGTTGAGAATCAGCTGGCCCATGCCGGGCAGGGCGAAAATCATTTCAATCACGACGGCGCCACCCAGCAAGTAGCCCACGCGAAGTCCCAGCACGGTCACCGGGGTGACGAGCGCGTTGCGGAGGACGTTCTTGGAGACAACCTCGCGGTATGGGACTCCGTTGCCGATAGCGGTGCGGACATAATCGCGGTCCAGTTCTTCCACCATGGAGGTACGGACCACCCGGATCAGCGAGGCTGACACGGGGATGCCGAGCGCCAAAGCCGGGAGCACCATGGAGTTGAGCCAACCGCCGAAGCCGGATTCCGGCGTCGCAATTCCGCCTGAGGGGAACATCGGGTTGGCACCGAGCGCGAACCACTGGATGAGGAGGATGCCGAGCCAGAACGACGGCGTAGGGATCGCCGCGATGGAGAAGACGCGGACCAACTGGTCCTGCCACTTATCGCGGTAGAGGGCGCCGAGGATGCCGAACGCGAGCGAGAGCACTATCGCGATGAGGACACCCAGGAAGGTGAGCTGCAACGTCAGGGGGAACGCCGAGCCGATCATGGAAGCCACCGACTTGGCCGGCGGGGTAGTGACGCCGAGGTCGAACTGCAGGAGCTTGCCGAGGAATCGGAAGTACTGCAGGACCAAGGAATCGTTGAGGCCATTTTCCTGGCGGTACTGCTGCTTCGCTTCTTCACTGGCGCCGTCACCGAGGGCCGAGCTGGCCTGGTCGCCGGGAGCGGCCTGCAGGACGAGGAAGACGAGCAACGTGATGCCCAGGATCATCAATGGCAATGCTGCAAGCCTGCGGCCAAGCAGACGCAATATCGTGACCAATTTGTTCTCCGGTTGGTTGGGTGCTGCTGGTTGTGGGGCCTGCTCTGCGCGCTATTCGGGGGATTCAGGCCGTAGAGCAGGCCTCACAACTCGAAGGGTGCTTAGGCGGTTCGTCCGACGTCGATGAACGACAGGCCGGTGGTGGGCAGGGGCTGGAAGCCGTTGAGTTTCTTCTCGTCCCACGCGCTGGGTAGCTGGCGGTGGAACACTGGATACAGCGGAACTTCGTCCGAGACCATGTCCACAATTTCGCTAACGATCTTCTTAGCCTCGTCACCGGAAGCCTGCGAGCCCTTGTTCATGAGTTCCTGCAGCTTGGTGCGCTCAGGGGTGGTCCAGAACGCGCGCTTGTCCATCCACGTTGCGCCTGAGTAGAACCAGCTCAAAAGAAGGTCGGCATCGTTGCCGAACACCGAGGGATCGCCGGGGGCTGCCACCACGGAGAAGTCGCCCTTGCCAACGCGATCGCTGTACATGGCGCCGGACTGAAGGCTCTTGACGGTGACCTTGACGCCCGGGATCTTGTTCCAGGATTCGAGGATCAACGGGGCAACGTCCTTGACCCAGGCGGTGTCCGTGGTGAGGAGCTCGAACTCAAGGGTGTTGACACCCGCCTGCTTCAGCAGCTCCTCGGCTTTGGAGGTATCGAAGCCGTAGACATTCTTGGCCTTGACGTAGTCCGGGTGGCCTTCCTGGAAGTAGGACGTGGCAGCCTTGGCGTTGCCGAACAGGGCCTTCTTAATGATGGCTTCCTTGTCCATGCCGTAATGCAGGGCTTGGCGGACCAGCTTGTTGTCGAACGGCGCCTTGGCACAGTTGAACATGAGGAACAGCATGCCGAAGGACTGGACGGATTCAACCTTGACCTTGGACTTCAGGCCGTCAACGTCCAGGTAAGGAACGTCCTCAATCGCTTGGACACGGCCGGACTGGACTGCGGTAACGCGGGCTGCGGCGTCGGAGAGCAGCAGCCAGGTCATGCCCTTGGCCAGTGCGGGTTTGGGGCCGTTGTAGTCGGCAAATGCTTCGAAGACGATCTTGTCGTCCTTGACGGCGGAGACCAGCTTGTAGGGGCCGGAGCCGACAGGTGCGGCGTCGAACGCCTTCAGGTCGGTCGCGAGTGCCTTGGGGACGATCTTCACTACAGAGATGCGCGGTCCGAAGCCGGGGAAAGCGTACTTGAGTGTGAACTCCACCGTCTTTGCATCGAGCGGCTTGACGTCCTGGATGAAGGGGATGAACTGGGAGAACAGTGACTTGTTCGCCGGGTCGATGACGCGCATGAAGGAGAAAGCGACGTCTTCGGTGGTGACGGGGGAGCCGTCGTGGAACTTGGCGCCGTCGCGGACGGTCACCTGGTAGGTGGTGTCGTTGACCTTCTTGGGATCCGTAGCCGCCAGGGCGTTGTAGGGCTGACGCGTGGCCGGGTGGAGTTCAATGAGGCCCTCGAAGATGTGCAGGTTCGCTGCCATCGGTGTTGCTCCGGACGAGCTCAGGGGATCGAAGCCGGTGGACAGTGCGTAGGAAATGCCTGCCTCAATGATGAGGTCCTTGTTGATGGCCGCAGTGTTGGCGGTTGACCCAGTGGTGGTGCTGGCAGCGCCGCCGCACGCGGAGAGGGTTGCCGTGAAGGCGGCTGCTGCACCAACTGCGCCGCTTAGCTTCAGGAAGTTCCGGCGGCTGGCGTCGTTGACCAGCGGCAGGCTTTGGATCGTCTTGCTCATAAGGTGCCTCACCATTCGCATTTCGTGGGTTATCGGATGTAGGACGTCCGATGCTCGTAGTGAAACTGTAAGGGCGGTCACAACGGAACGTCAAGTAAGAAAAGGCGCGGTGGGGTTAACCTGCGCGAGGGGAAATTGACGGCTGCGGCCGGTCCGTGCGGGAAATCTCAGGGAATTCCCGGCTCATAGCTATGACGGAGGTGGGACATCCGATATTGTATGCTGCGAGCTACCCGTTCTTTGGTGGGCACTACGCTCGCCTCAATATTAACACCGCACATGCTCCCCAACCTGGCCTTCGCCGGAGTGCGGGGCAGGTGCATCGGCAAGGAGAAAGCCATGACAACTTCCGGTGTGGTTCCGCAGGCGCGGTTCAGTGCACAGGCCCGGCTGCGTGCCTTGCAGTCGGACATTATGGAATTGATCCTTGAGCGTGAGCTCGAGGCTGGCGATCCATTGCCCACGGAGAGTGAGCTCTCTGTCGCCCTGGGCGTAGGCCGAAACACTCTCCGCGAATCCCTCAAGGTGCTCCAGGCCCTTGGCGTGATTGAGATCCGCCACGGCTTCGGCATGTTTGTGGCGCCGAGCAACTTTGATGCATTGGCTGATGGGCTCACGTTCCGGGGGCGGCTTTCGCTTCGCCATCAGGGACTTGAAGCCCTCCAGCTGGTAGATGTACGCCAGGCTCTCGAATCCGGGCTGATTGGCTCTTCCATGGATGTCATGACCAAGGAACAGCTTGCCTCCATCGAGGAGGCCGTGAAGCAGATGGAAGATCTGGCTGCCGCTGGCGAGAACTTCGTCGCCGCCGATGCCGAGTTCCACCGCCGCCTTTTCGAACCTCTCAACAACGAACTCCTGATCAATCTCATGGGGGTCTTCTGGAAGGTCTACCGGAAGATCCACGTGGAGATCGGCCCGGGCAACGAGGACCTGGCAAAAACCGCTGCGATGCACCGGGGTATCTACGCGGCAGTTGCTGCCGGCGACAAGGTTTCGGCTTCTGAACTGCTCAACCGGCATTTCGACGGCATCCGTCGCCGCATCAGCGAGGCCGTGGGGGAGTAAACGCTCCGCACTTATCGCAAGGGACCGCCGTCGTACTTCTGTGAAAAGTACGACGGCGGTCCTCGCGTTTCTGCGTGCGGGTCACCTACCGCCGTGGCTACCCAACTAGGTAACAGCAAATGCTCCAATGAGGGCTCAGTGGAGCATTTACTGTTACCTAGTTGGGTGCCCGGGCAAAACAAAAGACCCGCACCGGCGAACCGGTGCGGGTCTTCATCTGTGCGCCCAAAGGGATTCGAACCCCTGACCTTCTGTTCCGTAGACAGACGCTCTATCCAGCTGAGCTATGGGCGCATTTCGCGTGATTCTCGGCGGTCTGTTTCTCTGACCCCCTCGAACCTCAATAAACTTTACAGAAGTTCATGTGAAGTTCCAAATCGAGAAGCTGTAATCTGCGCAACTAGACCGGTCTACGTGACCTTCGTCACTTAAATTCAGCCTTTCCGATTGTCAAACCTTGATTTCTAGCGGTTTTCGCTTCCTCCGCCTCCGGATGTCCGATGTCTGACAGCGGATTGGTCTGGTCCGCGGCCCCTATCGTTTAGGACACACCACTGAACCCGAGGAAGGGAACCGCAATGGGCGATCTGGCGCGACTGCCGCTGCTTGAGAAGGCACCTACTACGCATGCACGCCTGCTGGCCTGGGTTGAGGAAGTTGCCGAGCTGACTCAGCCGGACCGCATCCACTGGGTCGATGGCAGCGAAGCAGAAAACAAGAAGCTCACCGACGAACTCGTCGAGGCCGGCACGCTGAAGCGGCTGAACCCGGAAACGTTCCCGAATTCCTTCGCGGCGTTCTCTGACCCCGCCGACGTTGCCCGTGTAGAAGAGCAGACGTTCATCTGCTCCGAGAACGAGCGCGACGCAGGCTTCACCAACAACTGGATGGCCCCGGCCGAGATGAAGCAGAAGCTGCGCGGACTCTTCGCCGGCTCCATGCGCGGCCGCACCATGTACGTCATTCCGTTCGTTATGGGCCACTTGGATGCCGAGGACCCGAAGTTTGGCGTCGAGATCACCGACTCCGCCTACGTTGTTGCCTCCATGCGCATCATGGCCCGCATCGGTACGGACGTCCTGGACCGCATCACGCAGACCGACGCTTTCTTTGTTCCCGCCCTCCACTCGCTGGGCGCACCACTGGAAGCCGGTCAGGCCGACGTCGCATGGCCGTGCAACACCGACAAGTGGATTGTGCACTTCCCCGAAGAGCGTTCCATTTGGTCCTTCGGTTCGGGCTACGGCGGCAACGCCCTTCTGGGCAAGAAGTGCTACGCGCTGCGCATCGCTTCGGTGATGGCCCGCGACGAAGGCTGGCTGGCTGAGCACATGCTCATCCTCAAGCTGACCTCCCCCGAGCAGAAGACCTACTACGTCTCCGCCGCTTTCCCGTCCGCCTGCGGCAAGACCAACCTCGCGTTGCTCGACCCCACCATTAAGGGCTGGAAGGTTGAGACGCTTGGCGATGACATCACCTGGATGCGTTTCGGCAAGGAAGGCGAGCTCCGCGCCGTCAACCCCGAAGCCGGCTTGTTCGGTGTTGCTCCGGGTACCGGCTGGGGCACCAACCCCAACGCCATGCGCGCCATCGCCAAGGGCAACAGCATCTTCACCAACGTTGCACTGACCGACGACGGTGGCGTTTGGTGGGAAGGCATGACGGAGGAAACCCCGGCACACCTGACTGACTGGCGCGGCGAGTCCTGGACTCCGGACTCGGACGCTCCTGCTGCGCACCCGAACTCGCGTTTCTGCACGCCGATCGACCAGATCGACATGCTGGCCGAAGAGTACTTCAGCCCGGACGGCGTTGAGCTGTCCGCGATTCTGTTCGGTGGCCGCCGCAAGACCACCATCCCGCTGGTCACCGAGGCCCGCGACTGGTCAAACGGCATCTTCATGGGTTCCACGCTGTCCTCCGAAACCACGGCTGCGGCCGCCGGTGCTGTTGGCGTGGTCCGCCGCGACCCGATGGCCATGCTGCCGTTCATCGGCTACGACGCAGGTGACTACCTGAACCACTGGGTAAACCTGTCCGCCAAGGCCAACCCGGAGCGTCTGCCCAAGATCTTCCTGGTGAACTGGTTCCGTCGCACGGCTGAAGGCGGCTTCGCCTGGCCTGGTTTCGGAGACAACGCCCGTGTGCTCAAGTGGGCCATCGAGCGCCTCGAGGGCAAGGCTGACGCCGTGGAAACCCCGATCGGTTTCGTGCCGACCGGTGAATCCATCGATCTCGAGGGCCTGGACATGACCCCGGCCGAGGTTGAGTCGGCTGTTCGTGTCGATCCCGAGGAATGGGCAACCGAGTTGGCGTCCATCGAGGAATGGTTCGCCAACTTCGGCGAGTCGCTCCCGGCGGCGCTTCAGTCCGAACTGGACGGTCTCAAGAACCGTCTGGGCTAGACCTCTTAGGAACAATGGCGTTCTTAAGTGAACGACGACGGCCCGTCACCTTTCGAATGAAAGGTGGCGGGCCGCCGTCGCGCTTGGGGCTATTGTCCCCGTTGGAGTGCGTGCCCTAGTTGGCGAGCCACACGTCCGGGCCGAACACTTCGTAGTGGATCCGGGTAACTGGAATTCCGGCATCAATGGCTTCATCGCGGATCTTCTTCATGAAGGGGAGGGGGCCGCAAAGGTAAAGCGACGCGTCTGCGGGCATGTCCAGTTCACGCAGCGACATGAAGCCGTGGTTGGTTCCGGGATGGGGAGACTCGAGCCAAAGCTGCAGGTCCGCGTCGATCCGCGCTGCGTCCGCGGTCATCTGGCCGCTGAGTGCCCAATTCTCGATGGTCTTGTCGGCGTGAAGGACCAGGACCTGCCGATCCGTGCCCGTCTCAGCGAGCGACCGCAGAATGGAAGCGGTGGGGGTGCAGCCAATACCCGCAGAGGCCAGGATGACGGGGCCGTCACCGTTTCTGAGGGTAATCTCCCCGTACGGGTTTGAAATTTCGAGGATGTCACCGGGTTCGACGCCGGCGTGCAGGGCGGTGGACACCTCACCCCCGTCGTTCAGCTTGGTAGTGAAGGTCCGGCTCGTGCCCGCGTCACCGGAAAGCGAATACTGGCGCACCTGGCGCAGGCCATCCGGAAGATGGACCTTGACACTGACGTACTGACCGGGTTCTGCCGGCGTTACCGGGGTGTCGTCTGCCGGTTCCAGGGTGAACGTCACCGCATCAGTGCCTGCCGGGTCCTTGCCGGTCACACGCCAGGGCATCCACATTTTGTGGTTCGCCTGGGATGCGTACAGGTCCCTTTCCAGTTTGATCAGTGCGTCTGCCATGAGCCAGTACACCTCTGTCCATGCTTCAGCGATCTCCGGAGTGATGACGTCGGCCAAGTCCGCGGCGATGGCTGCAAAGAGGTGTTCGTAGACCACTCCGTACTGGTCCTCGGTGATTCCGAGGGAGGCGTGCTTGTGCGCAATGCGGGAAAGTACTTTTTCGGGGAGGGTGCCCGGATTGTTGATGAGGTGGGTCGCGAAGGTGGCGATACTCCCCGCAAGGGCCCGCTGCTGATCTCCGGAACGCTGGTTGGAGCGGCTGAAGAGCCCATCGAGCAACTCGGGATGCGCGGCGAAGAGTCGCTTGTAGAAGTCGACGGTGATCGTGCCGATCCGTGAACCAACCAGCGGCAGCGTGGCTTCAATGATGGGGCGGGACTTTTCCGAGAGCATGGTTCTCCTGGCTGTAGGGGTCGATTTGGTCGACCAAATATATAGGCATTTGGAATGCTTATATCTATATCCCAATTTCTACACTGCGTAGAAGAGTTCTGCAAGCCGGACAGAACCGGCTGTTGGAGGTGCTGTTGTGCCTGTTACGACTAAGACTGAGTGGCCGGGGTCCTGAACTCCGGCCGGAGCCCGATGGATTGGAACACGGGGTTCATCTGCCGGGCATGGGGGAGGGACGCGATAACCACGGCATCGAGCTCTGTGTAGAACGCTTCCCTGGCCCGGTTCATTGCGTGGCGCAGCCCGCACTCATTGATGAGAGGGCAGTTCTTGGTGGGGGATTGACACTCAGCTGGATCCTGCCGACTGTCCAGATGCCTGAGGACTTCGCCAACAGTCGCCCTCCGACCGGTTTCATTGAGCCGGGAACCGCCCAACCGTCCCCGCTCAACATCGATGTATCCAAGTGCACGCAGGCGCACCATCGCCTTGCTGACATGGTTGTATGGGGTTCCCACGGCATCCGCCACCGCTTGGGTAGTCAGCAGCATGCTCTCTGGAGCCGCGGCCAACACCATGATTGCGCGGAGGCTGACATCTGCGAAGGCGTTGATTTTCATGGGCTCAGCTCAAGGATAAGGTCTAGTCCACCCAGATGGATGGTTCGTGGGTATCGGGCTCCATGGCACTGAACGCGAAACCGTCCACTGCGGGAGTGTAGGGAATGATTGCTGCAAGGACTTCGCCATCCCTGTGCTCGGCTGCACCATGGATGCCGTCAGTACCATGGTCCGGCAAGCTGACGTCGCTCACAACAGCCACGGCTTTGAAATCATCACGGCCTTGACGCAGCAAATCATGGATGTCGGTCAGCATCTGCCCGGCATCCACGTCGCCGTTCTCGTCCGGCTCGCCCGGGGCAATCATCACTATCCGCAGTTCACCATCGTTCGACAGCGTGATGCCAAACGGGAAGAATCCGCCATTCTGCTGGATGTGCTCCTGGGCGGTCCCAAGCGCTGTGCCCAGCGTCTCGCGGAGTTCGCGGTCCTGGACGGATTCGCCTTCACCCGGCGCGCTGGTGGGCAGTTCGCTCATGCGGACCACACCCGTGCAGGAGTTGGCATCACTGCTGTCTCGCCGAACGCGACGGTCCGGGACTGTTCGTCGATTTCATAGGGTTTGAGAAGGAGCATCGAAAGACCTTCAGTGTGTTCGATGTGGAGCCTGAGAGCGTCAAAGGCAACGCCTTCGCCGTTACTGGGGGTGAGGCGGACATCGCTGATAACGCACGTACCCCGCAATGACTGGATCCCTTGGCGGAAACCGTCTGTCAATAACTGGAGGGACTCTTCCGAATCAACCTCGTCGTCCTCGGTGGGCTCTTGGTATGACATATGGTGCGCGATCTCACCCGTGAGATCGGTAGTGACACCATACGGCGCCAACGAGCCGTTCTTCCCCAACTGATCCTGGCCGAAGGGTACGGCCGCTCCAACAAGATCGAAAACATCCTGGATGGCCTGCTCGGAGAGCCCCTCATGCCACCATTCCTCCGCAGGAGCGGCTCCGTCGGCCCAAACGTAGGGCTGCTGGGCTTCTACCCGGGGGTCACTCATGGTGGGGTGCTTCAGGAACTTCTTGCGAGTGAAGTCCACACGGATGCTTTGGCTGATGCCACTGCGGTGTTCGGCCCACAAGTGGAGCGTGTCTTCGTTCTTACCCGCCTGCGGATCCAGTACGGCAACCATCGCGAGGAGGTTTTCGGCATGGCCCGAGAAGAGATCAATGGTCAGTTTCACGGACAGCAGCGGGTCCGGGGGCATGGTCCCCTGAATTTCCTTGGGGACTTCGCCGCGGTGGACGGAGCCGTCGGTGTCGAGCATGAAGACGAACGGAGCAAAACTCTTGTTGATTACCAACTGGGCGTCGGCCAGCTTAAGAGCCTCGGCCACGACTGCAGCCAATTCGGATTCGGGCGAGGTGCGAGCCTCGGACGGAATCTGCGTCATGCCGGCCCGTTCCTAGGCCCGAACCAGCGCAAGGACGCGGTCACGGATCTTCTCCATGGTTGCCTGGTCCTTGGCTTCGGCGTTCAGGCGGAGGAAGGGCTCAGTGTTGGACGGGCGAAGGTTGAACCACCAGCTGCCGTCCTTGGCATTGAACGTGCTGCCGTCCATGTGGTCGATTTCGATGTCTTCGGTTTCGAAATCGACTCGAACCCGCTCCACGGCACCGGCCTTGTCTTCGATCTCGGAGTTGATCTCGCCGGAGGAAACGTAAGGTTCATATTGGCGTCCGAGTTCGGAGAGGGGGCCGTCTTGCTCACCCAGGGCAGCGAGGACGTGCATGGCGGCAAGCATGCCGGTGTCAGCGTTCCAGAAATCCCGGAAGTAGAAGTGTGCGGAGTGCTCACCGCCGAACACGGCACCTTCCTCGGCCATGACGGCCTTGATGAAGGAGTGCCCCACCCGGGTCCGGACAGCACGGCCGCCATCCTTGGCTACGAGCTCGGGCACGGCCTTGGAGGTGAGGAGGTTGTGGATGATCACCGGGGTCTCTTCACCCGCGGCCTGGGCTCGGGCGATCTCCCGACGGGCCACCATGCCGGTGATCGCGGACGGGGAAACGGGCTCGCCCTTTTCATCAATGACGAAGCAGCGGTCCGCGTCGCCGTCGAAAGCGAGGCCGATGTCGGCGCCGTGCTTGACGACGGCGGCCTGGAGATCACGCAGGTTTTCCGGCTCCAAGGGGTTGGCCGGGTGGTTGGGGAACGAGCCGTCGAGTTCGAAATACAGGGGAACGATTTCGAAAGGCAGCGCCGGGAGGAGTTTGTCGCCGAGTACAGCCGGGGTGGTCAAACCAGCCATGCCGTTGCCAGCATCGACCACGATCTTCAGTGGACGGGAGCCGGAAAGGTCCACGAGCTTCCGCAGGTACTCGGAGTAGTCCTTCAGAACGTCGTGGACGCCGATCTCGCCTCTGGTGCCTGCCGCCGGGATAATGCCGGTGTTCAGGTACTGCTCAGCGAGGGCCTGGATTTCCTTGAGCCCGCTCTCCGAAGAGATGGGCTGGGCGCCGGCCTTGGCCATTTTGATCCCGTTATACGCAGCCGGGTTGTGACTTGCGGTAAACGTTGCGCCGGCAGCGTTCAGGGCACCGCATGCATAGTAGAGCTCGTCGGTTGAGATGAGGTCCAGCAACTGGACGTTCGCGCCGCGCGTGGCTGCCCCGTTGGCAAAGGCTTGGCTGAACTCCGGAGAGGAGGGACGCATGTCGCCGCCAACCAGTACCGTTTCACCCTCCAAGCCCAGGATGTCGATGAAGGCAGCGCCAACGGCCTCGACGATTTCAGCCGTGATGGTTTCACCCACGATGCCCCGGACGTCGTACGCCTTGAAGGAAGCCGAGAGGTCGAATGTCTTGTTCTGCTCGCTAGTCACGGGCTCAATCCTACTGCGGCAAGGCAGTTGGGGTTGAACTTGAATAGATGACCTGTGGATAGCCGTTATCCACATAGCGGGACACCCAGGTTCTGGCTGTCAGGGTCGGCTGGAATACTGGGTTGATGGCCAACAACTCCCCAAACGCTGCCGTTTCCGTGCAATCACCTACCCATCAGCAGGCGCTGGCATGCCTTCGTGAGTTGGTGGGCCACCCGGAAGCGCGGTTCCACGACGGACAGTATGAAGCCATTGAGGCGTTGGTGGATGCGGGCCGCCGGGCGCTGGTAGTCCAGCGCACAGGTTGGGGGAAGTCTGCGGTTTACTTCGTGGCTTCATTGCTGTTGCGCCGCCGCGGCGCCGGTCCAACGCTGATTGTGTCGCCGTTGCTTGCGCTCATGCGTGACCAAGTGGCCGCAGCTGCCCGGGCAGGGGTGCGGGCTGTCGCCATAAACTCCGCCAATGCCCTGGAATGGGACACGGTCCTGGCCCAGCTCGCCGCAGATGAGGTTGATGTCCTTCTGGTTTCCCCGGAGCGGCTCACCAACCCCTCCTTCAGGGAGAACCAGCTTCCGGAGCTCATTCGTCGCACCGGGCTCCTGGTGATTGACGAGGCACACTGTATCTCGGACTGGGGACACGATTTCCGCCCCGATTACCGCCGCATCGCGGACCTCATTGCACAGTTGCCAAAGTCAGTTCCGGTTTTGGCCACCACAGCCACGGCCAATTCCAGGGTGGTCCATGACATTGAGGAACAACTTGGTGCCGGAGTCTTGACCATACGTGGCGCACTCGGGCGTGAATCGCTGCGGCTAGGTGTCCTTACCCTGCCCGATTCCAGGGATCGGCTGGGCTGGCTGCTGACACACCTCACCGACATGCCCGGCAGTGGCATCATCTACACCCTGACCGTCTCGGCGGCCGAAGACACTGCCCGGCTTCTTGCGGAGGCCGGGCACAATGTCCTGTCCTACACGGGGAGGACGGACCCTGCGGACCGGGAACGTGCTGAACAACTGTTGAAGGACAACCAAGTGAAGGCCCTCGTGGCAACGTCGGCCCTGGGCATGGGGTTTGATAAGCCGGACCTGGGCTTCGTCATCCACCTTGGTGCTCCGTCGTCACCGGTTGCCTACTACCAACAGGTTGGCCGCGCTGGCCGTGGTGCAGCCAACGCAGACGTTTTGCTGCTGCCGGGCTCCGAAGACCGCGAAATTTGGCAGTACTTCGCCACAGCATCCATGCCGTCGGCCGAGAAGGCCGAGTCTGTGCTGAGGGTGCTTGGGGAAGCAGGCTCAGCCCTGTCCACCGTCGCGCTGGAAGCCAGAGTGGACCTTCGGCGCACGCCATTGGAACTCCTCCTCAAAGTCCTGGCAGTTGATGGGGCCGTAGAGCGCGTTGGAGGCGGTTGGCGATCCACCGGGAAGCCGTGGAACTATGACGTCGAGCGCTATGCCCGCATCGCCGAGGCCCGTGTGGATGAGCAGGATTCCATGGTGATCTACCAGGACACGGCCGGCTGCCGCATGGAATACATCACCTCGGTTTTGGACGACGAAACGGCAGCAGCTTGTGGACGCTGCGACAACTGCGCCGGCCGCTGGTTCCCGGTGGACGTGGCAGCGTCGGCGGCCGACGCCGCAGGCCAAACTCTCCGGCGTGCGGGTATAGCGGTGGAGCCGCGCCTTCAGTGGCCCAGTGGGATGGATCGGCTCGGTGTGTCCGTCAAGGGAAAGATCAAGCCCGATGAGAGCGTTTCCGAAGGGCGGATCCTGGCAAGGCTTACCGACTTGGGCTGGGGCGGTGCTTTACGGGAGCTGTTCGCGGCCGGGGCACCGGATCGCGACGTGGATCCTGCCATGCTGCAGGCATGCGTCCAGGTACTCCGCGAATGGTCCGGAGCCGAGGGTGGAACTCCGTGGAGCGGCGTCGGACGACCCGCGGCGGTCATCAGCATCCCGTCCCGGAGCAAGCCGCAGCTGGTCGAGTCCTTGGCACAGGGAATTGCCGGAATAGGACGGATGCCGTACCTCGGCCAGCTGCAGCCGCAGCACGGAGGGCCGACGGGGGCACGCGGAGGCAACAGTGCTTACAGGCTGGCCGGTGTCTGGGACAGGCTTGTTGTTGGTCCCGAACTTGCCCAGGCGTTGGCGGGCACGGGTGGGCAGCCTGTGTTGCTGGTGGACGACCTCATAGACAGCCGCTGGACCATGACCGTATCTGCACGTGCCTTGCGCCAAGCCGGTGTGGGCGCGGTTCTGCCGCTGGCGCTGGCCCAAGCTGGATAGGGCCGCCCCGCGAGCCAGTGCGAGCAGCTAAGGGGCGGTAGAACTTCGTCATGTTGTGATCGCTCCCACCCTGCGTCTATAGGATCGAGCAAACACGCCTGCTTGCCTGTCGCGGGCCACCAGCCAGAACTTGGACCGGAGCCATGAGCACAAAACCCACCGCCGACGTCGAAGCTGCCGGCGAAACCAGTTGGCGGCCCCGCCTGGCCTTGTTGGTGGCGGCAACGTTCTTCATGGAGTTCCTCGACGGGACCATCCTCACCACTGCCATTCCCAGCATCGCCTCCGATTTCCGTGTAGCGCCGGCAGACATCAACATCACCATGACCGCATATTTGGTGACGGTGGCGATGGGGATTCCTTTGAGCAGTTGGCTTGCCGAGCGGTTCGGTGCCAGGCGGATCTTCTGCCTGGCGATATCGGTGTTCACCATCGCCTCCCTGCTTTGCGCCATCAGCACGGACCTGACCATGCTGACGCTGAGCCGCGTGGCCCAGGGCATGGGCGGAGCCATGATGGTTCCGGTCGGCACGCTTGTGGTGTTGAGGGGCACCCCCAAGTCGGAGCTTCTCCGCGCCACCGCGTATCTTGTGTGGCCTGGCTTGTTGGCCCCGGTCTTGGCCCCGATGGTGGGTGGTGCTCTCACCACCTTCCTGTCGTGGCACTGGATCTTCATCATCAACGTCCCTCTCGGCCTGGCCGCTTTCATTGCCGCACTCAGGCTGGTACCGCGAACACAGTTTGATGCCCGGCGTCGACTGGACTGGTTCGGGCTGCTGCTCACCACACTGGGCGTGGGCGCCCTGGTAGTTGGGCTGGAGACCTTGGGAGGCCACGCGTCCAATGTGCTTGCCGTGGCGGTGGTTGCTGCCGGGTTACTGTCCCTGGCCGGTGCCGTGTGGTGGATGCGGAAAGCCGGGGTTCCCCTGTTCAATCTCAGCGTCTTTGGGACCAGGACTTTCAGGGCGACTTCCACCGGTGGTTTCATTTACCGGCTGACCATCAGCTCGGTCCCTTTCCTGCTGCCTTTGATGTTCCAGGACGGCTTTGGTTGGGATCCCCTCAAAGCCGGAGTCATGGTCGCCGCAGTGTTCGTCGGCAACATCGGAATCAAGCCGGCCACCACGCCGCTCATAAGGCGCTTTGGATTCAAACCGGTGCTCGTCTTTGCATCGTTTGCCTCAGCCGTCACATTCGCGTTGTGCGCCTTCCTGGACGCCCGAACACCCGAGCCACTGATATTCGCTTTGTTGCTGTTCAGTGGTGCGTTCCGCTCCATCGGTTTCTCCGCGTATGCCTCGGTGCAGTACGCGGACATCGTCCCGGGACAGCTGCCCTCAGCCAACGCTATTTCTGCGACGCTCGTTCAGTTGGCGGCGGCGGCAGGCATCGCCGTGGGTGCCCTGTTCCTGCGCCTATTCGAAACCACCCAGGTGTTCGGGGCAGACCAAGTGGCGGCTTATAAGGGCGCGTTTATTGCCATGGCCCTCCTGATGCTGATCAGTACGGGGGATAGCCTTGCCCTCCATCGTCATGCCGGGGCGGAGGTCAGCGGCGGAGTGAAGCGGGCTTAACGCAAAAGGTCCCGGTTCGAAAACCGGGACCTATTCGCGGAGACGGGGGGATTTGAACCCCCGGTGGAGTTGTGCCCCACACTTCATTAGCAGTGAAGCCCATTCGGCCGCTCTGGCACGTCTCCCTTTGCTATTGCTAGCCCACCAAGGATACGCAGAAGGTGCCGTCTAGCGCAAAACAGCTTCTTGTCAGTTGCTTCCGGCCAAGGAACGCCACAGGAAGTGGTTGCTCCGGGCCTGGAGCGCTGCTGCCTGCCTGTTGTCGGAGGCGCCCGCGTGACCGCCTTCAAGAGCTTCATGGAACCAGACGTTCGGGATGCCCATGGCCTGCATGCGCGCCGCCATTTTGCGGGCCTGGACAGGTCCCACACGGTCATCGGAGGTGGCTGTCCAAATGAAAGTCTCAGGGTATTCCACACCGTCGTGTAGCAAGTGGTACGGCGAGAAAGTGCGGATGAACTCCCACTGGACCGGAACATCAGGGTCACCGTATTCGGCGATCCAGGAGTATCCGGCGGAGAGCTTGGTGTAGCGGCGCATGTCCAGGAGTGGCACCCCGCAGGAAACAGCCCCGAACAGTTCCGGGTACTGGGTCAGCATGTTGCCCACCAGGAGGCCGCCGTTGGAACCGCCTACGCAGCCGAGTCGACGGCGGCTGGTGACGCCTCGCGAGATGAGGTCCTTCGCCACGGCGGCGAAGTCCTCGTATGCACGGTGCCGGTTCTCCTGAAGTGCTGCACGGTGCCAGGACGGACCGTATTCGCCACCGCCGCGGATGTTGGCAACAACGAAGACACCACCGCGTGAGTGTGCGGCAGCTCCGTCGTCGGAGGATACGCCCAAGGTGCGGCGTTCCAGCCAGGCCCGCCCGATTGTTCCGCTGTAGGCCGGAGTCCTGGAAACTTCGAAACCGCCATAGCCGGAAAGCTGGGTGGGGTTTTGGCCGTCCAAGACCAAGTCCTTGGACGCGACCTGGAAGTAGGGAACCTTGGTCCCATCGTCAGAAACAGCGAAGTGCTGCTGGACTTCGTAGTCGGCCTCGTTGAAGAACGACGGCGACCGCTTCACCTCGGCGTGCCGGCTCGCCGCCCCGGCAACAAGTGTCCCCCTGGTCAGCGTGGTGGGCGTGGTGAAGCCGGTGGCCACCAGCCAGAAATCGTTGCCTTCAGCGCCAGGGTCTTCGTCATCCACGGCATAGGCATTGACGTCATGCAGAGGAGGGCAGGCGTCCAGGACGGTGGAGGCCCAGCCGCCTTCAGAATCGGGACGGGCCGGGTCCAACACCCGGATTTCGGAGGACACATCGCGCAGGAGGTTCAGCAGGAGGTAGTCCTTGGTCCAGCTCCACGACTGCAGCGACGTGTGGGCATCCGGCGTGAACAGGACCAGCAATGACCGGGAACCCGCCAGGTAAGACTCGAAGTCCGCGGCCAGCAAGGACCCGGCAGGGTAGAGAACACCGGCAACATCCCAGTCCTTCTGCGGACGGAACAGCAGCCAATCCCGGTGGACGCTGATGTTCACATCCGTGGGGACATCGATAACCACCCAGGCGTCGTCACGCAGCAGCGACGTACTCCGGTTGTAGAAGTCGATGTAGTCCACGGCGAAGGTCCGCTCATAACCCGGGGTGGAATCGTGGGCCACCATGGCCAACATGTGGTCCTCGGGGATTTCGAAGAGGCGCTCTGCCTGGGCCAGCGATTGGCCGCGGCGCAGCTTCACCCCGGTGCGGGCATAGGAGGACGTAGTTGCGGGGAGCCCATCCGCCGTGCTGGACACAAGCAAAGTGTCGGCATCCAGCCAGCTGACGTTGCCTTTGGCTGTCGGCACGTCAAAGCCACCCTCCACGAAGGTGCGGGACTCGACGTCGAACTCGCGGTGGCGGTCAGCGTCGCCGCCGTCGGGGGAGAGCGAAACCATGGCCAGGCGGTACTCGGAGCCGTCGGCAGGACGGAGGAAGCCGACACCATGGAATACCCACTCAACGCCTTCGGCGGCGGCAAGGGCGTCGATATCCAGCAGGACGTCCCACTCCGGCTCCTCAGTGAGATAGCTTTCCCACGTAGTTCGACGCCAAAGGCCCTTGGGGTGTTCCTGGTCTTTCCAGAAGTTGTAGTAGAAATCGCCGCGTTTGGAGACCATTGCGATGCGATCGTTGGAGTCGAGGACCTCCAGGATGCCAGCCTCAACGGCCGCGTACTCGGCGTCCTCCAGTAACTCCTCGGTGCGGGCATTCTGCTCGCGGACCCACGCCAGCTGCTCTTCGCCGTGGATGTCCTCAAGCCAAACGTTTTCATCCGTCGGCTCAGGCGCGACGTCCGCTGCATGCCGCGGGCCGGGGGCCGGCGCGGTCTCATTCTCGGGAAGTGGCGACTGATCAGCTTCTGTGGTGGTCATCGCCCCATCCAAGCAACACTCTTCAACAGTAAGCAAGTCACAGGAAGTTAGGCTTGAGCGTGGCTAAATCGCAAACCAACCGTGTTGCCCTGATCGGGGCCGGCCCTCGGGGCACCAGTGTCCTCGAGCGGTTGCTCGCGAACTGGGCTGCGGACAGTCCGCCAGGAACCACCCTTCTCATCGATGTCGTGGACCCTTATCCGGCCGGGTCGGGGCACGTGTGGCAGCCGGAGCAGTCACGCCTCTACTTGATGAACACCCAATCGTTCTATCCCACCCTCATTCCTGAGGACCCTCAACTCGCCCCACCGCTCGCGGGTGGTTCGTTCGATCAGTGGCGCGAGGCCCGCCGTCGTGATGGCAGGGGACTGAACGATGCAGAGAAGGCGGAACTGGCCACCCTCGAATCGCACGACTTCCCCAGCCGCGCGCTGTACGGGCGGTACCTGCGCCAAACTTTGGCGGGGCTGCTTGAACAGCTTCCCGACGGCGTCGAGGTCACCTTTCATAAGGCGCTCGCCGTCGCCGCGCAGCCTGTTAAGGGCGAAAAGGAATACGGGTTCGACGTCGAACTCGACAACGGCGAGACGCTCACCGTCGGTTCCGTGGTCCTCGCTCTGGGCCATATCGAGTCCAGGTTGAACCCGGAGCAGCGGTCCTTTAAGAGCGCCGCGGAGGAGCAGGGCCTGAGGTACTTCCCGCCCGCGCCGCCTGCCGATGTTGATTGGCAGGCCGTGCCTGACAACGAACCCGTGCTGGTCCGGGGCATGGGTCTGAACTTCTTCGATGTCATGGGCCAGTTGACGGAGGGGCGCGGCGGTAAGTTCGTCGAGGCTGGTACGCCCGGCACGGGTATCCTTGAGTACCGGGCTTCCGGGCGGGAGCCCAGGATCATTGCAGCGTCCCGCAGGGGTACCCCTTACCGCGCGAAGGCCGGGTTGGCGGGTTATTACCCCAGCAGCATCACCATGCGCTACCTGACAGAAGATGCGGTGGACCGCTTCCGTGCAGCCGGTATCCAGCCGGGGTTCGATCATGACCTCTGGCCGTTGCTTCACCGGGATGCACTTTGGGCCTATTACTCAACACTTGCGCGGTCCCAGCCCGCCGCGATCAAGGACCCCGCACAGTTCCTCGCCGACCTTGAGGATGCGCTCCAACCGCATGCGCACACCACCGCGAACTGGGAAGTCGAGGTGGGAAACGTCGTGGAAAAACACGTCGTCGCTTCCCGCCGGCTGAACCTGAGGGGGCTCGCGGCGCCGCTCGCTGGGCGGACCTTCGCTTCCCGCCGCGAGCTGGACGCCACCATCACGGCCTACCTTGATGATGATGCCCGACGATCAGCACTGGGCGAGGCGGACCCTGTCAAGATGGCGATCGGTGCCCTCCACACCGGGCGGGCGATCCTCAAATCCGTAGTAGCGGACGGGGGCATCACCGATGAATCGTGGCTGGGTGGTTTGCGCGGCTGGTTCGAATCTTTTGTTGAAGGACTGGCAAGCGGTGCGCCTGCACTGCGATCGGAGCAGCTGGCCGCTTTGGCGCGTGCCGGCGTCGTGAGTTTCGTGGGACCGGACCCGAAGTTCAGCGTGGACCGCGGTGCCAAAGTGTTCCGGGCGGTTTCGCCGTGGGTCCACGACGCTCCGGTTGAAGCAAGGACTCTCGTGGAGGCGATGTCGCCAGCCAACAGGGTGGGCATCAACCTGTCTCCCCTTCTGGAACAGCTCATGGCCGATGGGCTGGTGCGCACCAAGATCATGATGAGTGTTGAGGGCACGCCCATGCAGACCACCGGCCTTGACGTTGAACCGCATCCTTACAGGCCTCTGGCCGCGAACGGTTCCATCACCAGGAACTTGTATGTCCTGGGCCTCCAACTGTCTGCGTCGCAGTGGGGGACAGCCATTGCCGCTGAGGCCCGTCCGCGTACCGGACCTGCTTACGCGAGCGGCCAGCGAACCCTTCGCGATGCCGACGAGATAGCGCGCAGCATTCTCGGCCGGTGACGCACCAGCTTGGCCGGAAACCGTCAGTAAGTCAGAAACGCGGGGCCCCTCACGAAGAAGATCGTGAGGGGCCCCGCTGGTGCTTCCGGCAGGCCGGATGGCTCGGGGGGTTAGCCCCTCCGGCACCTCTGATACTCCACCCACGCAAAGGCGTACCGGAGCCATCCTGCGATGTCGTACCACTTGGACGGCTTGGTAGGGGCGGTGCACTGCGGCGGGTTCGGACCGCTCTCAGCCACTGTCACCAAGGCCTTCACCACGGTTCCACTTTCGACGGCGGTGAGCACCACTGTGCCGGTGCCTGCAGCCGCCGCGGCGGGAACCTTAAGGTCCACTGTGGCGGCCCCTGAGGTCACGGGGACGGAGCCGAGCGCCACGGCGGCGCCCTTAGAGTCCACGAAGACGGCGTTCAGCGTTGCGTTGGCGGGGCTGCCGATCGAGGTGAGGTTCAGCTTGGAGACAGCCAAGGCGATGGAGTCCCCGGCCTTGACCTCAGCCGCTGTGGTGTTGGCCACGGCAACGGCACGGCGTGCGAAGTCCGGTGAAACAGGATTGTGCTCGCGCAGGTACTTGATCCACGCATCGCGGTCCACCAGGCCTGTGTCCTTGGTGTCCGTGCCCTCCTTGAAGATCCGGAAATTGTCACCGCCGGTAGCCAGGAAGCTGAACGTCCCGATCCTGTACTGCTTGGCAGGATCGATCACAGCGCCGTTGACCCAAATGCCGGTGATGCGGTCACCCGCCGGGCGGGCGGCCTCATAGGTGTAGTTGACGTTCTTGGACACTCCCAGCTGCTGGTACGGGCGGCTGGGGATGGTCCCGTCAGCGTTTGTCTGCCACTGCTGCTCCAGGAGGGTCTTGAACTGCGCGCCGGTCAGGGACGTGGTCCAGAGGTTGTTCACGAACGGCAGGACCGCGTTTGCCTCGGCGTAGGTGATGGTGCCGTCCGGGGCGTAGTAGAGCTCGTTGCGCAAGCCGCCGGGATTCACGACGCCGATCTCCGCGGAACCCAGTTCGGGTGCCTTGAGCGTGTCCACCAGGGAGTCCGCCACCAGGTTGCCGAGCGTGGATTCGTTCGCGCGATCGTCACGCTTAGGTGCACCGCCGGCCGGATCCGGGGTGAAGGCTGTGGTGATATCAGCGGTCACGGCGCCCACCGGCTGGTTGCCGATGACGGCAGCCTCGGCGAGTGCCTTGTCCACGATGGTCTTCACGGTAGCCACCCGCGGGTAGGCAGAGACAAGGCTTTCAGCGGTATCGGTTGTCCGGTCCACGATGGCGGCCTTGTAAGCAGTGACTGATTTGCTTGCGGTATCCACTGTGAGGGTCACGCTGCCCACGTTCTCGCCGTAGTTGCCGGTCTGTACGATGGGTCGGGTCTTGCCGGTTGGCTGGCCGTTGGCGTCCAGTACCGGGGCGTCCCAGGCGTACTCCTTGTGCGTGTGACCCGTGAAGATTGCGGCGACGTCCGGAGTGGTTTCGTTGACCAGCTTTGCGAATGGTCCGCCGGCTGCAACTTCCTGCTCCAATGTGGCACCCTCAGGCGTTCCTGAAGCAGCGCCGTCGTGGTTTTCCACGATGATGAGGTCGGCCAGGTTTTCGGCTTTGATCTTCGCGGCCACCCGGTTGATGGCTTCCACAGGGTCGCCGAACTCAAGGTCGGTAATGCCGGCCGGCGTCACCAGGGAAGGAACTTCCTGCGTGACAGTACCGATCACTGCCACCCGCATGCCGTTCATGTCCAGGACCTTGTACTCCGGCAGGACCGGCGTTGTGGTGCCCTTCTGGTAGACATTCGCACCCAGATAGGCGAACTTCGCGTTGGCACCTCCGGCTGCGACACGGTCGCGCAGGTCCGCCCAGCCGCCGTCGAACTCGTGGTTGCCCACTGCCGAAGCCTGCAGCTCGAGCGCGTTCAGGACGTCGATGGTTGGCTGGTCCTTCGCTACCGAAGAAGCAAAGAGGGAAGCGCCTATGTTGTCACCGGCGGAAATGAAAGCGGTAGCGCCGGGGGCAGCTGCAGCGCGGAGCTTCTCAACCGTTCCGGCGAAGAGGACTGTGTTGGAGTCGATCCGGCCGTGGAAGTCGTTGATACCCAGGAACTGCAAGTCAACTGTCGCCGGCTGGTCAGCAGTAAGGTTCAGGCCCACCACCACAGGATCGTGGTCGCTGGCCCGGAACTCGTCCCCGGCATAGTAGTTGGTCACATTGTTGTTATACCTGCTGTACTCCAGCGCGACGGACTCCACGGAGTTGATGTTCCAGATGTCGGTTCCGGTGACCACCTTGTGGGCGGCCGGGGAAGCCAGGATGTGGTCCAGGGAGCCCACCATGCCGCCGAAGAGGTAGGAGTGCTTGCCTGTACCCGCCTCGAGGTCGGTGTAGCCGGCTGCAGTGAGGACGTTGATGGGGTCTTCCTTGGCGTAGGCGTTGAAGTCGCCGATCAGGAAGACCTTGTCCGTGCCCTTGGAGGCCTCGAGGTCCTTGGAGAAGGCGAGGAGCGATTCAGCCTGCTTGGTGCGGGCAATGTTCGAGGCGCCCTGGCCCTTGTCCGTGTCATCCGGGGTGGCGGCGGAGCCCTTGGACTTGAAATGGTTCACGATCGCGATGAACTTCCTGTCATCGTCTCCGCCAACCGGCTTGAAGACTTGTGCCAGCGGCTTGCGCGCACTGGCAAAGGCCACGGTGTCGTTGTGAATGATGGACTCACCCACGGGCTCCGCCACTGCCTTCTTGTAGATGAACGCGGTGCGAATCATGTCCTCGTCGCTGAGCGGGGGAGCGTTGGCGGGTGTGCGCACATAGTCCCAGACCCCGGGGGTCTTGACGTTGAGGGCGTCCACCAGCTTGGAGAGGGCGTCGTCGCGGTTCTTGCCGAACTGTGCGGAGTTTTCGATCTCTTCAAGGGATACGACGTCGGCGCCGGACTTGGTGATGGCAGCGACGATCTTCCTTTGCTGGCGCTCGAAATTCTCGGCGTTGGCAGCACCGCGGGCATTGCAGCCTTCCTTGACCGTGATGGGGTTGCCGTCTCGGTCGGTGTAAAAGACGCAGCCGGCGAGCTGGTCGCCTGTGGTGGGGAAGTAGTTCAGTACGTTGAAGGAAGCCAGCTTGAGGTTGCCCCCTACATCCGCAGGACCTTCAGGCCTGGTCGCGGTGAAGCTGGCAGGCTGAACCGACTCAGCATTGGCCGCGGTCAGGGCGGTAAGTGGCTGGAACTTCCAGGAGTTGTTGCCGTAGCCCAGGATGACGTCGGTCCGGAACTGCGCCGGGGAGCCAACGCGTACAGGATCCGACGTGGTCAGGTACGGCAACTGCTGCGCTTTGGTGGTGGCGTCCTTGAGGAAGTTGGTGGACGCGCCGTCGTCGAGCTTGATGCCGCGCAGAGCGTTATCCGCTACCACAGCGGCGTACTCCGCCGAACCGTAGCTGGCTACCGCTGTCGGCTGCACCAACGGTGACTTGCCGGCCGCGAGGCCGATCTCGCCGTACTGGTTCAGGGAGTAGTTGTCCGTGACCGTAAAGTCACCTTGGGGAGCCAGGAGCATGCCCTCCAGGCTTTCCCGTGCGGCCTCATTGGCGGGCAGCGCGAACGGTGTGGACTTCACCTCCGGCGCCGCTTCGGTGAGCTTCTGCAACCCTGCCGCCTCGACGGTGAGCTGGGTTTGGCTGGCGAACTCGCTGACGACACCGGTGAGTTGCACGTAGTCGCCGGCCTGGACCGCCGACGTCGTTGAGGGTGAATAGACGAACAAAGCGTCCGACGCCGTCCTTGCCGCCCCCGCGCTTTCACCGCCGCTTCCTGCGGTCTGCACGTAGTAGCCGTTGAAGCCGCCGGTTGCGTAGACAGCGGTGACCTTGCCGCTGGTGGTCACGGTGCTGCCAACAAACGGACTGGCCGTACCGGTGCCCTGGATCTCGGCAATGGTCTTGACACCGGGCTCCGGCTGGGGGTCAACCGGCGGGGTTCCGCCACCGTTGGAGGCAGTGGGGGTGATGGTTGCGCTGAGGCTGAAGTCCGCGGCGTTGGAGTCGGTGTCCACACCGTTGGCGCGGTTCAAGCTTTTGACGTCTGCGTTGCTGGTAGGTGCGGTGGCAGCGGCAGTCTCGAAGGTGTTGGAGCTGCCATAGCCCAAGAGGTCAGCGATGGCGGCGTTGCCCGTCACCGACCCCGCCGGAAGCGGAGAGACAGCAGTGGCCTGCTTGGCCAGGACGAGTGTTCCAGTGGTTCCGCTGGGATTCAGCGTTCCTGTGGCCTGCACATCGGCCGTGGGAAGCGCCGGTGCCGTGGAAGTACCGCTGTTGGTGGCACCCTGGACCAGGAAATACCCCTTCGCGGGAATGCTTCCCGTCAGGGGAGTGATTCCTGTGGGTGCTGCTGTGGCCGTCGCTGCCCGGTATTGCAGCGACCAGCCCGCCAAGCTGACCGGTGCGTCCGAGGAATTGTAAAGTTCAACGAACTTGTTCTTGAAGGCGGCACCGCTGCTGCCACCGCTGAGATACGCCTCGTTGATCACCACCGGGGAAGGGCCGACGGCGAGCTCATCAGCTGCAGAGGCCGGCGCGGCCGTCAACGGGGCGGTGATTAACCCAGCCGACAGGACAGCGCCCGCCAAGGATTTCCAATGCATAAGTTTCATCCATTCGAACTTTCATCAGTGAGCCCTGTGGGGCTCCATGAATGGCGCCCACTGTCTTATGAAGTGGGCGGGTACCGGAAGTTACTCCCGGGTAAAGCTGCCTCGGGCCTAGCTGAACACGAACGGATGAATAGAGGGTTGACCCTGGGTCAACAATGAGGGTCCGGACAAGGACCCGGAAAGCGGCCGATTAGGCGGTCTGCCCCGAGTCCTGAATGACCTTGAAAACAGCTCCCGTGGGGTCGGACAACGTGGCCAAACGCCCGAACGGTGTGTCCTCGGCGGGCTGCATGACCGTGGCACCGAGGGCCGACGCCTGCTCCACGGCGGCATCCGTATCCTCCACCGCGAAGTAAACGCTCCACATGGAGGGGACCTGTTCCGGCAGGAATCCGGAAGCGTCCATGATGCCTGCCTTGGCGTCGTCACCGGCGCCGAGGGTCGTATAACGGAACTCGGGAGTGTCGCTCATGACCTCCGTCTCCCAGCCGAAGACACGCTGGTAGAACGTGACCGCGGAATCGTAGTCCTTGGCCAGTAGCTCATGCCAAGCGGGAGCTCCTGCCTCCGCCGCGATCTCGTAGCCCTTCATTTCACCGAACTGCCAGGCGCCTATAGCGGCACCTGAGGCATCCCCGTACATGGCCATGCTGCCTTGCTCAGGGACCTCCATGGGTTCCAGGAACACCTGGCCGCCATTGGCGGCAGCGGCCTCGGTGGTCGCCTTGATGTCGTCCGTGCGGAGGTAAGTGGACCAAACGTCCGGCATGGCTCCCATGTCCGCCTGCTTCTCCATGATGCCCGCCACCATCCGGCCGTCCTTGGAAGCCGTGATGTAGCCGCCGTACTTCTCCTGGTCTCCGGTTTCATAGGTCCAACCGAAAAGAGCCGTATAGAAGGCCTTGGCCTTCTCCGTATCGGACGTCATGAGGTCAATCCAGCAGGGGGAACCGGGAGTGATATCAGGCTTGGGCATAGGTGAGGCTCCTGTTGTTATTCCGCAGCCAAAGCTGCGGCCGATGTCAGTGGGGTGGCGACAGTCAGAACACTATGCGGGGCCTCTGACACTTTCAATGATCTTCCGGGTGCCAGTTCTCAGTTCCGGGCGGCATCGCCGCAGACACGCGTCCTCACGACAGGCACCAAGACACAAAAATGCCCCGGGTTCTGGAACCCGGGGCATTTCATTCGCGGAAGGTAAGGGATTTGAACCCTTGGTACGGGGTTACCGCACACTGGTTTTCAAGACCAGCTCCTTAGGCCGCTCGGACAACCTTCCTCGCCTAGTAGTGTTTCATAGGGAGTTGGCTGTTCCAAAACATCACGTATTCCAGCCCCTGCCCCGGGTCTGGAAAACAAGCAAGAAACCGGGAGTTCTTCATGAAAGCCGTCTATATCTCAGAGCCAGGCGGACCCGAAGTCCTCGAAGTCCGTGAGGTCCCGTCACCAGTGCCGGGTGAGGGCGAGGTCCTGATTGACGTAGTGGCCGCGGGTTTGAACCGCGCCGACGTCCAGCAGCGGCGCGGCTCCTACCCGCCGCCCCCGGGAGCATCGGAAGTTCCCGGACTGGAAGTCTCCGGCCGCATTTCGGCTTTCGGCCCCGGCGTAACCAAAGCGTTCTCAGTCGGCGACAAAGTCGTGGCACTGTTGTCTGGCGGTGGCTACGCCCAGCAGGTCGCCGTTCCGGCGGAGCAGGTACTCCGCATCCCTGAAGGCGTGGACCTGGTTACAGCCGCTGCCCTGCCCGAAGTTGCCGCCACCGTGTACTCGAACCTGATGATGACCGCACAGTTGCAACCCGGCGAGACTGTACTCATCCATGGCGCCACCGGTGGCATCGGCACCATGGCTATTCAACTGGCCAAAGCCTATGGTGCGAAGGTGGCCACCACGGCCGGCACTGATGAGAAGGTCGGCACCGCCAAGGCCTTCCTCGGCGCCGATATCGCCATCAACTACACCGAAGAAGACTTCGCTGAAAGCCTCAAGGCGCACAACGGAGGCAAAGGCGCCGACGTGATCCTCGACGTCGTCGGTGCCAAATATCTGCAACAGAACGTCGAGGCGCTCGCCGAGTACGGACGACTCATCGTCATCGGTCTGCAAGGCGGAACAAAAGCGGAGCTCAACTTGGGTCTGCTCCTCAGCAAGAGGGCAGCCGTTATCGGAACAGCCCTCCGACCGCGACCTGTCGCTGAAAAAGGAATCATCATGTCCGCCGTGCGCGAGTTCGTGTGGCCCATGCTCACCGACGGCAGGATCAGGCCACTCGTTGCCAAGTCCTTCCCCTTGGAGAATGTTCGGGAAGCGCACGAGTACTTCGACTCCGGGGAGCATGTGGGCAAGGTCCTACTGCTCCTTTGATCCGCCGGTTCAACTGTATTTATCCGCCCGACTGCAGCGAGGAGCCATATGTCCATCCGGCACAGCCTGCTGGCCCTGCTCCAGGACCAGCCGAGGTACGGCTATGAGCTGCGAGTCGAGTTCGAGGACCGTACTGGTGCCGCCTGGCCGTTGAACATCGGCCAGGTTTATACAACCCTGGACAGGCTTGAGCGCGACGGTTTAGTCAGCAAGGACGGCGACGACGGCGGCGGGCACGTCGTCTACAGCATCACTGACGCGGGGGCTGAGGAAGTTGAGGCCTGGTTCGCTGGTGCAGTGGACCGGGGCAATCCTCCAAGGAACGAAATTGCCATCAAGCTGGCGCTCGCAGTGACGCTTCCTGACGTGGATACTTCTGCGGTGATCCAGTCCCAACGCGAGGTCTCGGTCAAGGCTCTGCAAGAGCATACGCAGGCGAGAAAGGCGGTCTCCGCCAACCAAAGATCGTCGGATACTGCGTGGCTGCTGGTGCTCGATTCATTGATTTTCCAGGCAGAGGCCGAAGTTCGCTGGTTGGATCTCTGCGAGGCCCGCATGGTGCAAGGGCGCGGCAACGGCGGGGCCGGCATTGCTTAGGCAACCATTGGTCGCACAGTAGCTACCGTTCACCGCAGCGAAATCCATCCTGCGGTGAGTTCACCATGCATCGGGGAACCTCTTTGCTAGCTTGCCCGTGACGCGCGTTCGTGCCACGGCAGCGCAGCAGTTCTCAAGGAGGAGATATGGGCAAGATTCCTGACCAAGCCGGACTCGCGGAAGGGCTGGATTCCACCCTGCCCGCCCCGGCTGTGGACGACTCGGTGCGCGAAGCGGAGGAACGCAGGTGGACCCCCGCCAAGATCGGTCTTTGGGTTGCTATCTCCCTGCTGGGAGCAGTGGCGTGGTTCATGCTCGCCCTGGTGCGCGGTGAAACCGTCAACGCCATCTGGTTCGTTTTCGCCGCTGTCTGCACGTACCTGATCGGCTACCGCTTCTACTCCAAAGTCATTGAGCGTTACCTGCTCAAACCGGACGATCGCCGCGCTACCCCTGCCGAGTACAAAGCCGATGGCAAGGACTACGTCCGTACTGACAGGAACGTGTTGTTCGGCCACCACTTCGCCGCCATTGCCGGTGCAGGACCGTTGGTGGGACCCGTCATCGCGGCCCAGATGGGCTACCTTCCCGGCACTATCTGGATCATCATCGGCGTCGTTCTTGCAGGCGCCGTACAGGACTACCTGGTCATGTTCTTCTCCATGCGCCGCGGTGGCCGTTCACTCGGCCAGATGGCGCGCGAGGAACTTGGCGTTATCGGTGGTACGGCAGCCCTCGTGGCGACGCTGCTCATTATGATCATCATCGTGGCCATCCTTGCCCTGGTGGTGGTCAACGCCCTCGGTGAGAGCCCGTGGGGCGTGTTCTCGGTGGGTATGACCATCCCCATCGCGTTGTTCATGGGTGTCTACCTGCGCTTCATCCGGCCGGGCAAGGTGATGGAGGTGTCCGTCATCGGCTTCGTGCTCCTGATGGCGGCCATCATTGGAGGCGGCGCCGTCGCCGGCACCGAGTGGGGCGCGGCCTTCTTCCACCTGGACAAGGTCACCATTGCCTGGGGCATCATCGTTTACGGGTTCATCGCCGCAATCCTGCCGGTCTGGCTGCTGCTGGCTCCGCGTGACTACCTCTCCACCTTCATGAAGATCGGCGTGATCGTGATGCTCGCGCTGGCCATCATCGTGGTGCGTCCGGAAATCACCGTCCCGGCGTTCAGTGAGTTCGCCAGCCGGGAGAACGGCCCGGTGTTCTCCGGCGCCCTCTTCCCGTTCCTGTTCGTCACCATCGCTTGTGGCGCCCTGTCCGGGTTCCACGCACTCATCTCGTCGGGAACCACCCCCAAGCTGATTGAGAAGGAGCGGCAGACCCGTTTCATCGGTTACGGCGGAATGCTGATGGAATCCTTCGTGGCCATCATGGCCCTGGTGGCTGCCATCTCCATCGACCGTGGCATCTACTTCGCCATGAATGCGCCTCTGGCCCTCACCGGCGGCACCGTGGAATCTGCAGCCCAGTGGGTGAACAGCCTTGGCCTGGCCAATGTGAACATCACCCCGGACGTGCTGGCTCAAACCGCGAAGGACGTCGGCGAGGAAAGCATTGTCTCCCGTTCAGGTGGCGCTCCCACGCTGGCAGTCGGTTTGGCCCACATCATGCAGCAGTTCATCGGCGGCCCGGGAATGATGGCTTTCTGGTACCACTTCGCCATCATGTTCGAGGCCCTCTTCATCCTTACCGCAGTGGACGCAGGCACGCGTGTTGCCCGCTTCATGCTGCAGGACTCCATCGGCAACTTTGTCCCCAAGTTCAAGGAGGCCTCATGGCGGCCCGGAGCCTGGCTGTGCACCGCAATTATGGTGGGTGCCTGGGGGGCTGTGCTGCTGATGGGTGTCACCGATCCGCTGGGTGGAATCAACACGCTCTTCCCGCTGTTCGGCATCGCCAACCAGTTGCTGGCAGCCATTGCACTGGCGGTTTGCCTTGCCATCACGGCTAAACGCGGAGTGTTCAAATGGCTGTGGATCGTGGCAGTTCCGCTGACTTTCGCGGCGGTTGTGACCATCACGGCCAGTTTCCACAAGATCTTCTCGCCAGTCCCGGCAGTTGGATACTTCGCCAACAATCAGGCGTTCTCAAAGGCGCTGGCTGACGGCAAGACGGAGTTTGGTACAGCCAAGACCGTTGCAGCCATGGAAGCCGTGGTCCGCAACACCATGATCCAGGGCGTGCTTTCGGTGATCTTCGTGACCTTGAGCATCATCGTGATTGTCGCCGCCCTACTGGCAACCATCAAGGCAATCCGCGCCGGCGGCGGTCAGGACCACGAAGACCCGCCTGTACCTTCCAAGGTGTACGCACCGGCGGGGCTCATCCCGACGGCTGCCGAGAAAACGTTGCTAGCAGAATGGAACGCCCTGCCTGCGGAGAAACGAACGCAGAAGGCCGGCCACCACTAATGAGGGCCGGCTCTGATGAATTCCGTCGTTAAGGGCCTTCGGGGCTTCGCCACCTACATGGGCTCGCTCATGGGTGAGGACGCGTACCGGAAGTACCTGGAGCATTTTGAAGCTACCGGCCATTCCGGTCCCGCCATGACTGAACGCGAGTTCTGGCGGGACCGGATGGACCGCCAGGACACCAACCCCCAAGGAAGGTGCTGCTGAGGCGGCATGCACGACGAAGTTTCGCTACGAACGAAGTCCAAAACCAGGGCCTGGACAGGGGTTCGCGTCGAGCACGTGAGAGTATGAACGAATGAGCGATCTGAACAACATTCAGCCCACGGATGAGGCTTCGGACGACACCCCCGTGGAGGGAACAACGCTGGAAGAGGGCCTCGAGGCGCCCAACGGACAGCAACCCCAGCCGGAAGAGGTGGCGAAGGGCGCCAAACCCAGGGGAGGTAACCTTCACGAACTCGTTGATGAGCCGGCCAAGGTGATGCGGATCGGCACCATGATCCGCCAGCTCCTGGAAGAAGTTAAGGCCGCGCCATTGGACGACGCCGCTCGCGGTCGCCTTGCTGAGATTCATGAGCGGTCCATCAAGGAACTTGAAGATGGGCTGGCTCCTGAACTCATCGAGGAGTTGGAACGGATCAGTCTGCCCCTCCCGGACGAAAAAGCCCCTTCTGATGCGGAGCTTCGCATCGCGCAGGCACAACTCGTTGGCTGGCTTGAAGGCTTGTTCCATGGAATCCAGGCGGCGATCGCCGCACAGCAAGCTGCCAAAGAGCACGCTGCCGCTCAGATGCAACTTCGTCAGCTCCCGCCGGGAACTGTGATTGCGCCGGGCATCGTCATCGGCGAAAACGGCCAACCGCAGCGGGCGGCTGCACCCGGTGCGCCCGGCGCTGCCGCCCAGGGCCGCAGGGAAGACCCCGATCACGGTCCGGGTCAGTACCTCTGAGTTCGCAGGTGGGTTTCTTTGGGGCCGTCCGGCAAGGGCGGAAAGACGATCTGGAGCTTGGCAAGGGGCTGTGGCGCCGCGCCCATGACCGTTTTCATCGGGGATTGGATCGGTACCACCAAGTCCTCGAGGGCGTGGATGATGAGCAGCTCTACAACGAGCTCGTGCAAATAGCCAACGAACTCGCCGAGTTGTCGCCTCGGGTCAGGACCATCTGCGTCGAAGCCCAGAAAAGGTCTCCCAGCGACGGCTTGGACGTCCCGGGAGGACTTGCCGGCGTTCACAGGGCCCTATCCAAAGCAGGAAATTCCCTGGCCACTACGGCTGAGGCCGCAGCTATGTTGAGGTTGGCCGTGGGACCCGTTCCAGTGGGCGCGTTGTCCGTTCGACGCCGGGCGGAATCAGTTTTCGAGCAGGTTGCTGACGCGGAGCGTCAACTAGGAGCCTGAACCCCAACTGCGCCAAATGCGGCGCGTTAGCAACTACCCGCGCGCGCCCTTATTCCCTGCATGCAAGAAGTTAAGCGCATAGCTGATCTGCGTAACATTCGGCGCTTTTGGCGACTGCTTGCTGGCAGGATGGCAAACATGACTTCGTCACCAACACTTACTTTCAACGACGGCAACACCATCCCCCAGCTCGGCTACGGGGTGTGGCAAGTTGAAGACGATGTAGCCGAAAAGGTGGTGCGCCAGGCTTTCGAAGCCGGGTTCCGCCACATCGATACCGCCAAGATCTACGGCAACGAGGCAGGCGTCGGCCGTGCCATTGCTTCCTCCGGCCTTTCCACCGAGGAAATCTTCATCACCACCAAACTCTGGAACGCCGACCAGGGCTACGAATCCACCCTCGCTGCCTTCGAGGAGTCCATGGATCGCCTCGGCCTCGAGACGCTGGACCTGTACTTGATCCACTGGCAGCAGCCCAAGCAGGAAAAGTACGTGGACACTTGGAAAGCCCTCATTGAGCTCAAGAAGCGTGGCCGGGTCAAGTCCATCGGCGTCTCCAACTTCACCAAAGAAGGCCTGCAGCACATCATCGATGAGACCGGTGTTGTACCGGCCATCAACCAGGTAGAGCTGCACCCGTTCTTCAATCAGGCCGACCTTCGCGAATTCAACGCTTCCAAGGGCATCCTGACTCAGGCCTGGTCCCCGCTGGGCCAGGGTGGCGAGCTGCTCGAAAGCGCCACCGTGGCTGAGATCGCCGCCAAGCATGATGCCACTCCTGCGCAGGTCATCATCGCCTGGCACTTGGCCATCGGCAACGTGGTAATCCCCAAGTCCGTCACCGAGTCGCGCATCCAGGAGAACTTCGCAGCGCTCAACGTGACACTGGACGCCACCGACGTCGAGGCCATCAACGGCCTGGACCGCGGCGCTGAAGGACGCATCGGTCCCGACCCGGCAGTCTCCGACTTCGCCTAACCCCGACGCCGGACCCAGGTGCCCCGTCCCCCTTAGGGGCGGGGCACCTGCCGTTAACGCTCGACGACGCCAGTCGCCTCCGTGACCCAGCGCACCGGAGTCCGGGGTGAAATCGATCGACCCGGACGGACAGAGTTGGACTGGTGGTGTTTGACCATTGGAGCGACAGGTCAACTGACTCCCTATTCCTGCGCTCCGGAGCCAAATAATCGCAGCCGCTTTAGGATGGGCCCATGGGGAAATCGAAGGGCTTTTTGAGGGAACTGCTTCAGGACTGCCAGCATCACTTTCCTGTGGGTTCCCGCAGAGGGTGCTGCACCTGACCTGATCGTGAGGACCTGTTGTGGGGGAGCAGTTGTGAAAATTGTGCTGTACGTTATCTGGGCGCTGTTTGTCGTCGCGGTCGTATGCTCGCTCTGGCGCACCATCAAAGACATGAAGCGTCGGGAGGCATTGATGGCTGGGTGGCCAAAAGTCCTCGCGACGGTGACGGGCAGCCGGTCCGGCTGGACCAGCGGCGTGGGCAACTCCTCCCGCACCCGCCGTTGCTGGCCGCACTACCAGTTCAGCGATGGCCGAGGTGATGTGTACAGGGGAGAATCGGACATCTCAACGGCAGTCGAAATTGAACCAGGGTCTCCGCTGGCTGTGGCTTACAACCCGGCAGATCCCGGTGAGTCCTACCAAGTGGCCGCGCAGTCCAAAATGGTTGTTGGTTGTCTTATTCCCGCATTTGCCGCATTTGCCGCGGGCTCACTGTGGTTCATCGGGATCTTTCCTGTGGGCTGACAGCAGGCACCACGATGCGCGCCGTGGGTGGCGCTGCAGGTTTCAACAACAGGCGCCCCGCCCACACTGCAGCAAGGCCCAAGAATGCAGGAACCACCAAAGCCCAGCCGCTGAACAGGAGCACCGCGACCATCACAGCGGCGGCGACGATCACTCCATACCAGGCGGCAGTACCGCGGCGCAGGAGAACAACTCCCGCAGCCAGGCCGAAAGCCGTCACGGCCGTGAAGCAAGAGGACGCTGCGCCGATCTGGAATTCCATGCTGAGGATTCCTGCAGCGGCCAGCGCGAAGGAAATCGACGCCATGACACCGAGTGCAGCAAGGCTCGCAGAAGGCACTTCACCTGGTCCTGCGCCACGAGCTAGAACCCGCGGCAGCACGCCGTCGGACGCCAAGCGCGCACCCAATTTACTGGCGCCGGCAATGAAGGTGTTGAGCGGACCGAACGTCAGCACCGCTGCCGCCATAGCTGTCACCGGGGCAGCCGCCGAACCCAGTCCCTTCCCGAGGAGTTCGGCCACGGGGACACTGCTACCGGCGAGACCAGGACCAAGGACGGCAACGCATGCAGCCACGAGGCTGATGTACACAACACCCACGACGACGAGCGTCAGCCAAGTGGCCCTTTTCAGATCGCGCTCAGGGTTGCGGAACTCCCCGGCCAAGTGGGTCACGGCCTCCCATCCGGCGAAGCAGAAGAACAACAAGCTCGCAGCCCCGCCCACAGCCCAGTATCCATTCGGGGCGAACGGCACGAAATTCTCTACTCTGGCGTACGGTGCCGAAACCGCGACGGCGAACGCCAGTAGCGCAACAAGCAGGGCCATCAGGAGGAGTTGCAGTTTGCTGGAGACCCGAATCCCCACGGCGTTGCTCACGAAACCTGCCGCAAGGATGAGCCCTGCCGCTAAGAGGGCCGTTTCGTGTCCACCGCCCGCCGCATGGGCAATGTATTCGCCGCCGATCACAGCGGTTGCGGGTGCTCCGAACGGGATAGCGAAATAGAAGAGGTACCCGGCCACCACTGACGCTCGTTGACCAAAGGCCCGGGTCACGAACGTGGCAATCCCACCCGCATCGGGTTGCTGCCTGGACATTTCAGCGAAGCTGAACGCAACGGGGGTGCAGAACAGCAACAGCAGCCCCCACGCTAGAAGCGATGCCGGGCCCGCCACCTGGGCTGCGATAGCCGGGAGGACCAGCACCCCCGATCCCAAGATCGCCCCAACATAAATGCCTGTTGCCCGGAAAACTCCGAAGCCCGAATTATTGCCAGCTTTCATCACTGTTCCACTGAACAGGGTTCGGGGCATGGGCAACAAGGAGGGAAACTGCCGCAGGGTGACTAGATCCTGCCGAATTTGTCAGGGTGTCAGGTAGAAACGCGAGAACCCCTGGAAATCCTTGATTTCCAGGGGTTCTCAACCGAGCTTCCTATCAGAATCGAACTGATGACCTTTTCATTACGAGTGAAACGCTAGGCTACACTTGAGAGTAGGGATCCGCAGAAAACCGCGGATTTGCAGGGTGGAAAGTGGGCATGTGCATGCGCGCTCCAGCGTATGCATGGCTACACTAATGGCTACACCTACCGAATGGGGAGAAAATGACCGCTCAAAACGTCGTGGAGATCAGGCCCCGTGCAACCGAGACTCACATCTGCCCGTGCGGCTCGCAATGGTTCTCGATGCACTACCGCATGGACGTCAATGGCAGGATTATCGAACGGTCCGCAGTGGCAACCTGCGATGGCTGCGACCGCAAGCATGAAGTGACAATAAAGAGCGCCACCCGTGGCTAGGGGCAAGGGTGAGGGTGCGCTGTTCAAGGACGCCCGTGGACTGTGGACCGTAGCCATTGAGTTACCGCCCGGGCCCGATGGGAAACGCCGGCGGAAGGTCATCCGCAGCAAAGACAAAAAGGTGGCCATGAAGAAGCTGGCCGAGGTCAAGAAGGAACTCAACCAGCTAGGCGACCTGCCGACGTCGGGACTCAAGCTTGAGACGTGGCTGTGTCGGTGGATAGAAGACATCGCGCCCAACGAGGTCCGGCCCAACTCATACGCGTCATACAAGTCCACCACTGACGGCTGGCTTATCCCCGTGCTTGGAAAGAAGAAGATCGATGAGCTCACCGCCGATCACGTCCGGCAAATGTTCAAGGTCATCATGAGTACGCCCAAGTCCTTGAAGATGCGCGAGAAGGATCCCAGCGAATGGCCGGCCGACGTCAAGATGGTTGGGCCCGACACGGCCATCAAAGCGCACGCCGTCCTATCCACAGCACTCAAGACAGCCATGCGTGAAGGCAAGGCCACGCGGAACGTCTGCGAAATGGTGGACCCGCCCAAGAAAGCCAAACCACAGCAGCACGCACTCAGCGCCGATGAGGCCATTCAACTCCTGGCGCACCTCGCAGCCCGGCCTGACCGCGCACTCTGGGCAACCTACCTACTCACCGGCGCCCGACGCGGCGAGATCCTGGGACTTGAAGCTGACCGCATCACGGACACGCTCGACCTCTCATGGCAGCTCATCCGAATCAGCGACATCACCAAAGTGCCGGCTGACTATGAATGGCGGCACCTTCAGGGAACGATGTATCTGACTCGCCCCAAGTCCAGTAGCGGCTGGCGCATCCTCCCGCTCGTAGAACCGCTCAAGTCCATCCTGCAGCTCCATATGCAGACCCACAGCGGCCAAGGGCTACTGTTCCTCAACGACGGCCGCCCATGGGACCCAGACAGCGCCACAGAAGCATGGGCGAAACTCCTGGCCGAAGCCGGCCTACCAACCAACGTCGTGCTCCACGGAGCCCGCCACACCGCCGTAGACCTCCTAGACGCCGCCGGAGTGGACTGGGACACCATCAAGGACATCGTCGGCCACAGCACCCGGCAAATGTCCCAGGCATACCGAACCAAGGTAGACATCAAGCGACTCACCACAGCGCTAGAGAAGATGTCCAAAATGATCGAACCCACCAAATAAGAAGAGCCCCCACCAAGCGGTGGGGGCTCTCTACTTGTGTGCTACTTAGCTTGGGCTGCCGTTCGTGCGGCAGCCGCCACTGTTTCTTCTAGGCTGAGGCCGAGAGCCTGGCAAACTGCCTCGACGTCATTCAGGGTAAAGGGCAACGTATCTCTGAGGCGCGTGGAGACATAACTAGGCGACACGCTCATCGCCCTCGCCAACTGCGACCCGTTCACTCTCTTGCGGGCCATGGTTGCGCGGATCTCTTCCGAGACAGCCTGCGCGAACGGCCCGGACTGGTGTTGTCTTCCTAACGGCATGACCATGATGCTATCCGCTCTTTCGCTGCACATCGGGGAGGCTGAATGTTGCTACAAAGATTCAACCATCTCTATAGACACACAGCGTACCTATAAGAGAACTGATGCGCTACTCGCACATTGTGTGTCTGATTTAAGATTCTAGCCTTATAGAGGTAGCTTTTAACGCGTCTGGACTTAATCCTGTCAGGCAGCGGCGGGATTGCTTCGATGTCATAGGGGCGTCGTAAGCTTTCATTTCACTCGAAAATGTATTCGAATCTGGGGAGAACATGGACTCTGAGCGTCTGACTGCACCGGCTACTACCGCGGCCCGCAACCACAACGTCGTGGTTGCGCTTAAAAGAGAAGAGCGCCCCCTATCCCAAGGCGGGACGGGGACGCTTTGCCGTGCAGTGCAGCGGATGACAGTCCGAGAGTTCGGGGACCTCGCTGCGAAGCGGGGAATTATGCCGACTGTGATTCTGGCTGGATCCGAGCCTCAGCGCGAGCCATTAAGGTTACTGGCGTGAGCCCCAGGGCTTCGGCCACCTTCATAAAGGTCGGCATGGGCATGCTCTTGTGACCCTTGAGGTAATGGTTCATCGCGGGGCGGCCAACGCCGATCGCCTCGGCGAGATCCTTTTGGGTCATATCTCGCTCAACTAACTCCACCTTGATCTGGGTGGAAAGAGCGGCCTCGAGTTTTTCCCCATACGTTGTTGTCATGTGTGCAAGTTTAAGTGCATATGAGTACTTGAAGCAACTTATTGGCTACTTGTGTTGCCAAATTGAGTACTCAGGTTTCCGACACGCCGAGTACTTGGTTGGGACTTGCAAGTACTCGTTTGAATACATAGAGTACTGACATGAATACCAAACAGGGCGATGGAGTCCCCACCGCAGACACTGAAATTGGTAGCCGTATCGCAAATGCCCTGATCGTGAAGGGCTCAAACGCCCGAGCACTTTCAGACGCAACGGGCATCAGCTACCCAACTCTACGCCGCAGCCTCACAGGAGGACGCAGCCTAACCATCCGAGAAATTGGCACTATCGCTGGCGCACTCAACGTCCCGGCAAAAGTCCTCCTTCCCCCTTCCCTCACGGAGGTCGGATCATGAGCCAGAAACTCGCCTACACATTCGAAGAAGCAGCTGAGCAAAGCGGCTACAGCGTACGAACCCTCAAACAACAAGTAGCAGACGGCAACCTGGCCGCCCGATACGCGAACTCCAAAGGCGTCATCAGACACGACGACCTCGCCGAGTGGCTGGACTCCCTTCCAGCAGAATCACCCTCCCGCTAGACCCCCGCTGCAGCGCATAGCGCCGGCACCCTCGCCCGTATCAGGGCAAACACCCACAGCAGTACAAAAACCACCACTCTCGTGTCCCTTGCGAGAAGAACGGGGCTAATTGGCATGCCCTCCAACACCGATTATCTGCACAAACTCGCCCACTACAACAAGCAACACGGCATCACAGCAACCTTCTCAGAGATGAAGAAAACCGCCCGCCGGATCGAACGTATCTGCAAAGAGAACGAGGAAGCCCGTAACGCTGTGGATCCTCTCGCTTATGTCTTGCAGCACTGGGATCCGACCGGGGAGGAAGCGTCCGAGAACGTGGACGCCGAACGACACCTACTAAACCAGGCCAACGCGGCCCGCCGATGCGCGGGCCCAACACAGAGGAAGGCGGCCACCATGCCCGGTGACCGCCTTCAGCAAAACCCATATCAAGGAGAACTTCAATGACGACTATACAAGCAAGCGAGCGGGATGAGATAGCCCGTGACATCTTGGACGGCCGTATCAACGCTGCTATCGAGGAATGGGACGCCGCTAAGCCGGGCGCGTTCCCAGCCCACGTGGCAGCCCATGTCGCGGACGGACTGTGCGCAGATGGTTACCGGAAGCCCCGCACGGTGGCCACTATCGAGGACTTGGATGCGCTGCCATTCGAGGCTGTGATCCGTGACGCAGAGGGCCATGCGCTTGAGCGGTGGGGTGACGCTGAGCATGTGCAGTGGTCAACGCCGGGGTGCAAGTGGTTCGTGCCGGCCACCGAGATCGCTTTGCCCGTGACGGTGCTGTATGAGGTGCAGCCATGAAGGCACTGACAGTGAAGCAGCCGTGGGCGTGGGCGCTGATCCATGGCGGTAAGGACGTCGAGAACCGTTCCCGCCCCACAAAGCACCGCGGGCAGCTGTTCATCCACGCTGGCAAGGGCTGGGCGGATGAGGGTATTGACGGTATCGGCATTGAGGGAATGCCAGCCGATGAAGAGCTACTGGCTGGCATGGTCATCGGCACCGTGGATGTCATCGACTGCCACCACGCTACCGAGTGCCAGAACTGGGCCGAGTCAGGAAGCCTCTGCACTGAGTGGGCGATGCCGGAACACTTCCACTGGGTGCTCAAGAATGCTCGCCCTGTTGAGATCCCTTTCGCGGCCACCGGAAAGCTTGGCCTTTGGAACCTTGAGGACCAGCCATGAATTGGGGTTGGGATACCCAGCTTGGCTTGTCAGCCCGGGCAATTGCCGGCGGCGGGAGTGACCACCCGCACGATCCGAGTGACTTGCTCCGGTGCATCAAGTACTGCGAGGGCCGATTGACCACTGAGCAGTTGCAGTCGCGCATGTCTGGGCGTTCAACCCAGTGGGGGCGCCTGATGCCCGAGTGGGACAACCTTGTTGAGCTCCTAAAGCACGAGATGGACACCCGCTCTGATGGTAGGGCGCCCCGGACTTACTCGGAGATGAAGCGCGTACTCAATGACGGGGTTGCTTGCGAGGCTTGCGACTCAACTGGGCGCGGGACTGAATGCGTCAAGTGCAAAGGTACTGGCCGCCGATCCGGTGGCCGTTGCCGAGCCGCGCACTGCTTCAGTGGCGCGGACTTCTGCCCTTCATGCCACGGGCGCGGATACCAAGAGAAGGAGGCGTCATGAGGGCGATGGCGTTTGAGCAGGACAAGGACGAGTGGCTGGAAGACGCGGTCGCAACCATTATCGGGATTGCCGAGAAGCAGGAGACGTTCACGGCTGATGATCTGCGCCGGGAGATGCGTGAGCCGGATGATTCGCATTGGCCTGGGACGGCGTTCACGAAGGCCCGCAGCTTGGGCTACATCGAAGGCTTCGAGGACCGCTACGTGAAGTCCACAACCCCTAGCCGCAATCACAGCGCACTGAAGCTCTGGACGAAGAAGAAGGAGGCAAGGTCATGATCATCCTGATGCTTGCGTTTGTGTGTGCTGCTGGCCCGCTCATGATCCACAAAGCCAGGATGCATGACGCCCGCCTGGAACCAGTTGAGGCGGTGGACTGGGACGCCATCGAAGAAGAAGCCCAGACCCGGGCAGAGGATGACGCCGACAGCTACAGGAAAGGTGAGCGATGAGCCAGGAACGCATCGATGCAGCGGCGAACGCAATCCACCAAGCAGAGATCTCTGGCCCTCGAGCCGGGGCGCCTTTGGACCGACTGGCCGAAGCAGCTCTTTGCTGCTGCCGATGCGGTGATGTTCTCGGACGAAGCCATTGAGTGCGCGGCATGGGCTTTGTATAAGCGGGCCTACCCGGAACACTCGGCAGAAAGCTTCGATCAAGTAGGCGGCCCAATCCGCGAAAGCTACGTGAAACAAGCCGCCATAGTGGTGGCTTCACTTCGAGGTGAGCAGCCATGATGCGGAGTCCTCGCCGCGCCCCTCACATCGTCCAGCGCCCGTCTGAGGGTATGCCGGTTGGTGGTTGGGCTGCGGCTGATTTGAACCTTCCGTGCTGGTGGTACGACCAACTCGTTAGGACCGCGACCGGCTGCGAATACCCCATCAGCGGCGACCAACAACCAGAACGGCGGGAGGCGACGTCATGAGCGACTTCTGGGCGCCGACGACATATCCGAAGGCGCGAAGGCCGCACCGCTGCGTTACTTGCTATCGAGTCATAGACGCCGGAGAGGTCTACTGCCGAGGTTTCGGCATCTACGACGGCCGCCCGAATGACTGGAAGCAATGCGCCCACTGTGAGGCCATGCTCCCGTATATCGACTACGACGATACCTACAGCGAAGACGATTACGTGTGCTGGGAGCCGGCGAACCTGGAACAACTCCGGATCCGCGTTCACCTGAACAAGAAGTGGCGCGACAACGCGGGCAACCTCTACCCGATCCCATTCCAACGGGCCAAGCCATGACCGCCGACGAAGCTGCCAACTCTCTCCCGCCGCACCTTGCAGCCAAGGCCCGCAACCCCTTGCAAGTTGAACTTGCAACAATCCTCACGACCAAGGAAGAACAAGATGAGCAACCCGCACTTTGAACGAGCAACGAAGCGCCTTCATGACGGCACCAACAACGAGGTCGTCCGCGCACAAGCCGAAGCCACCCTCGCCCTCGCTTACGAGCAGCGCACCGCCAACCTCATCGCCCTGTTCAGTGAGGGATTCGCAGGCCGAGGCATCGACTACGCGGGCCTCGAAACGCAGATCCGCGAAAGGCTGGGCCTCTCATGACCGCCCCCGATATTCCTGCCCTGCTTGAACCCATCCAGAACCGACTCAACGCCGCAACGCCCGGACCATGGAGCTGGGATGATGACCACTGGCTGGAAGGGGTGAGCGGCGGCTACGTGCTGTCCAACGATTCGGTTCTTGAAAAGAACCGAATCGAGCCGGTCACTGTATCCCCCGATAACGCCGTGTTCATCGCGAATGCTCCCATGGATCAGGCCCGTCTACTCGCTGCCGTACAAGCCGTGACTGGCATCGCCGAGATCAAGATGAACAGCGAGCATGGCGACCCTGCTTTTGTCCAAGGCTGGGAATGCGCGCTCGAGGAAATGAATGCCCGGCTTGTGGCCGCGCTGGGAGGTGAAGCATGAGCGGGTCTGGCGAGTCGATGACCATCACCGGCAACTATCTGAACCGTTACGGCGAACCAGTCCTAGCAACCCAAATGCCGCCAGTCCAAGGAGAAACACCTATCGGCGGGTACATCGTCGCCGTGGGCTGGACAAGCAGATGGATCAAAGCAATCGCCCCAGAGGCGGAACCTATCTACACGGGAGGCAAACTCCGCTGGGAACACAAGGGGCAGAGGTTCGAGGTTCGCCCAGGGAACTGGATCGTATGGGAATGGGACCACTTCAAAATGGCCCCAGAAGGATACTTCAGATCCCGCTACCAGAAGGTAGACATCCCGGTCACTAACGATGAGGGGCAGGCATGAGCGATGCCTGACCTGCTCCCGGGGATGGGTGCGGACTTCTGGCAACGACAACCCAACAAGCGGCCGGGATGCGCATGCCCGCCATCCCGCTACGACCCGCGAACACCCCGCCCCACCAACCCCACATGCCCACAACACGGAGACACCCGATGTGTAGCCTCACCGAACACACAGCAAGATCCCACCGCGAACACCTAGCCAAACAAACAGAACCCATATACACCCAAACCGCAAACGACCACGGCATCCCATACGAACAACCCACACAAGGCCCCCAACAGGGGCCTTCTTCATTTCCATGCCCGGAAACACAAGGAGAACAATGAGCACTCACATCTTCGCCAGCCTCGAGCAGGGTTCACCCGAGTGGCTGGCCGAACGATGCGGCATCCTCACCGCATCCGTCATCGGCAGCCTGATCACCACCAAAACACTAAAGATTGCCGCCAACGAAACCAGCCGCGCACTCATCGCCACACTCGCCGCCGAACGCATCACCGGCCACGTCGAACCCATCCAAGCATCCAGGGACATGGAACGCGGGACCTTGGATGAGCCCTACGCCCGCGAAATCTACGCCGAGCACTACGCCCCTGTGGAAGAGATCGGCTTCATGACCCGGGAAGATGACGGCTGGGGCTTCAAAATCGGTTACTCGCCAGACGGTCTTGTGGGTGACTACGGACTCATCGAGATCAAGTCCCGCAACCAGAAAAAGCAGCTGCAAACCATCCTGGCCGACGAAGTACCAGCCGAGAACATGGCCCAGCTGCAGACCGGGCTTTTCGTGTCCGGCCGTGAATGGATCGACTACAACAGCTATTGCGGTGGCATGCCCATGTGGACCAAGCGCGTCGAGCCTGATGACAAGTGGTTCGATGCCATCCTGGCTGCGGCCTCTGAAGCTGAAGAGCTCATACAAGCGTCAATCAAGACGTACGAGTGGGCGGTTGAAGGACTGCCCGCCACGGAACGCATTGACCACTGGGCACCGTTGGAGCTGATCTTCTAATGGACCTCTCCAAAGCAATCGAACCCAAGTCAGACCAGCTCAACGCCTCAGACCTCATCGCTGGGCCCCGAACCTACACCATCGAAAGAGTGGCAGAAGGGTCCGAAGAGCAGCCCGTAAACATCCACCTCGTGGAACTCCCGAAGCGCCCATACCGGCCATCCAAGACCATGCTCCGGATGATCGTCACTGCGTGGGGCGCTGAAACCAAGACGTTTGCCGGCCGGCGACTAACCCTCTACCGCAACCCCAAGGTCAAATGGGGCGGCGTTGAGGTTGGTGGAATCGAGATCAGCCACATGAGTCACATCGGCAAACAACTCCGCGAGGTCCTGCCAACCAGCAAAGGCAAGACGGCCGTATTCACAGTCCAACCGTTGCCCGACGTCGCACCCGCCCAGCAGCAGCCAGACCTGTCCATCCCGGACGACGTCGTTGCCACCACCGCACGGGCAGCAAGCGAAGGCAAACTACCCACCTACATCGTCTGGCTCACCGAACAAGGCGCACCCCCACACATCCTCGACTACGCCAAAGCACAGGAGCCCACCGAATGAGCAAGATCAAAGAAGAAGGCCTCGTGAGTGTCAGCATCCACGCTGGCCAGCTTGTAAACACCGGCCACGCAAACGACGACAGCCACCAATTCCGTATGGGCCACACCAACTTCATCCACTTCAGCCCCGACGCCGCCCAGCAGTGGATCGACGCGCTCACCCCAATCGCGAAGGCGGCCGCCGAATGAGCGACCTCTACTACCGCATCGTCAGGCGCAATGGCGAAGTAGCCACCCTTCAGGACTTCGATGAAGACGACTACATGCCCGGCACATTCCTGGCTGACAGCAACAACGAGCCATTGAAGTTCGATTCCGAAGCCGAAGCGCACCGGTACTACGACGACCAAGTCTTCAGGCTCGCCGCGGCGCTCAGAGCTACCGGCCCAGCCGTTGGCCTCGACTCCACGCGCCGGGCAGGCGAACTCATTGCCGACTTCAACGCCATCCTCCCAACAACGACCAAGGAGGCCAATCCGCATGGCTGACATCACCTTCACCGGCAACTTAGGCGCTGACTCCAAGATGACCTTCACCCGCTCCGGATCCCCGGTGCTCAACTTTCGGGTCTGCGATACCAAGTCCAAGAAGGACGGCAACGGGGGCTGGGAGAAAGTCGCTGAGCAATGGTTCAACGTCGAGCTCTGGGGCAGCATCGCCGAATTCCTCGCCGACCAGCTACTATCCGGCGTCCGGGTCAAGGTCTACGGCCAGTTCTATCTCCGCGAGTACAACGGCAAGAACGGCCGCGGGTACAGCCTCGACGTCAAAGCATCCGCCGTCGAAGTCCTCACCAGCAGCCGTGACCGGCAGAAACTCGCCGGGCAGAATCAAGAGCCACCCGAGCAGCCTGACGGCGGCAACTGGGGAACACCACCCAACCAGGACCCGCCCTTCTAAACCCACCAACAAGGAGAACCATGAATTCCACGCTCAAGTCCATCGCGCTCGTCCTCGCCATCCTCGCCGGCATCACCCTCATCGGCTGGGCAGGATGGGCAATCAGCGTCGCAGTGTCCGGCCCGAAAGGTCAGGGTGACGCCATCAAGACCAAGAACAGCGCCGAGAACTGGACCCGCGCACAAGCCAAGTTCGAAGAGCTCCACCAAGGCATCCAGTCGGCAGACAAGAAGGCCGAGCTCGCCGCCGAACGCCTGAAGGCCAGCCCGAACGATGTCACCCTTCAGCAGCAGCACGCCGGCGTCCAGTCCGGATGCATCGGCCTCGTCGCCGAGTACAACGCCGAGTCCCGGAAGTTCCTGTCCGAAGACTTCAAGTCCATCGACCTTCCGTACCAGATCGACACCACCGCCCCCGCGTTCGACTGCAAGTAGGAGACATCATGAAGACCATCGCAAAAGCAGCAGCACTCGCCCTCGTCGCCGCCCTCGCACTAACCGGCTGCACCGCCACCGAGAACCAGGAACGCAAAGCCGCCCAGCAGGCAGCGCAGATCAAAGACTCACTGGAAAAGAAGAACCTCGAAAAGAAGCGTGCCCGCGAGGAAGACCCCGACTCCATCCGATACCTGTACCTCATGAACTTCGGGCAGATCGTCGGCTACTACGTCACCAAGGGCAAGATCAGCTCCAACGGCTCCCAGATCGGACCCGAAAGCGAAATCCTTTACGCCCACAGCGCCCCGAACGTCGTGGACTCCGCGAAGGACGACGGCACCTACGGCGCCGGCGACCCGGGCATCTTCTTCTTCACCACGGATGACGTCATGGTCGAGACCAGCCTGGACTACATCCAGTCAGACCAGCCGCTTGCCATCGACGTCCCCAGGCTCCGCAAGTAGCCACCCCGCACCACACATCCAAGCCGCCCACTGAGGCGGTTTTTTCATGCCCGCGGCGCCCGGTCAACACAGCCGGGCGTCGCACCCGAAAGGACCACAACGTGATCATCACGCTCTACACCCAACCCGCATGCAGCCAATGCAACATGACCAAAAAATGGTTGGACGACCCCGAACGCGGCAACCTCAAAGGCCAGTACCAAATCATCGACCTTTCCGAAAGCCCCGAAGACCTCGCCAAGGTCAAGGAACTCGGCTACCTATCCGCTCCCGTCGTTGTCGCCGGAGACAAGCACTGGTACGGGTTCAGGCCAGACCTGCTCGCCGAAGTCACCACACCGCCAGCTCAGGAGGTCGCAGCATGAAGCTCGTCATTGTCGAATCCCCATACGCGGGAGATATAGCGGCCAACGAGACCTACGCCCGCCGAGCACTTGCCGACAGTCTTGCCCGGGGAGAGGCGTCGTTCGCCAGCCACCTGCTCTACACCCAGCGCGGAATCCTGGACGACGCCAACCCCGAGCAACGCAAGCAAGGCATCGCAGCCGGATTCGCGTGGGGCGAAAAAGCGGACCTCACGGCCAGCTACGTAGATCGCGGCACCTCAACCGGCATAGAAATGGGCATCACCGCAGCGAAGGCGTGCGGCCGCCCGGTCGAGTTCCGATCCATAGGAGCCAGCGCATGACCCGGGGAACGTCTACCGCCTGCTGTTTCCTATGCCGCGGCCCGCATGGTCTTTGCCTCAACCACGGCTGCGAACACCACGTTCAAGCGGACAAACAAGACGAAGCCAACGAACGAGCCCGCCGCACAGTCCGCCGGCCAACCGAAGACAAAGCAATCAACAACGTCATGCGCGCCCAACGACAACGCGCCACGCCCAAGCGGCCATTCAACTACCCCAAAGAGGAACGATGACCACCGAACTAGAAGAAGCCCGCGCCAGACTCGCAGCAGCAGCAGCGGAAGCAGGCGACGCACTCACCCGACGCATCAAGCAACTCACCCTCGAAGGCAACTCAGTCCCGACCATCGCCAAGATGCTCGACTGCTCCGAAGCCCGAGTCGTCGCCGCCCGCAAACGAACAGGCGTCAACCATCCCGGACACCACCACGCATCCAAGATCGACCGTGGCCAGCTGCGTGAGCTCGTCAGCGAAGGCAAGAACAACGACGAGATAGCAAAAGTATTCGGATGCCACCCACAACGCGTGCAAGCCGCCCGCAGACGCGAAGGCCTGCCACTCGCTCCACGCAAGGCGCACACACGCCGCATCGATCCGCAACAAGTCAAGGACCGAAGCGAAGCAGGCGAACCCCTAGCATCAATCGCTGAAGCCCTTAGCTGCTCCATCAGCAGCGTCATTAAGATCCGGCACGAACTCGGGATCTCCGACCACAGCAAAGCCAAGCTCCCTGAAGACGTGAAACGCCGAATCGAAACCATGCTCGATGACGGATGCCCCTTCGCTGAAATCACCCGCACGCTAGGCGTCACCCACGAAACCCTGAAGCGCCACTACGACGGCCGCCAATGGACCACCGAGCAACGCGCAGAACACATGCGCACTTTACGTATCGGACGCACCGGGCACTGGGGCGCGATGCCCGGACGCCAGGTCCACCATGGCTGAGCTCGCCGGCCAGACGGACATCTTTGAAGAGCTAGGCGAATCACCGCCCGTCCCACCGTTCACCGTCCACACATCCGTATGGGCGGACAACGGCTGCGGTTGGTGCAACTCCAAAAGCACCATCGGCGGTGGCGCCTGCCGCAACCCACGCGACAAAGACGAATCATTCTTCTACAGCTACTGCACACCCTGCAGCGAGCAATACGGCCACCCACGAGTCAACGCTCTTGACTACCCACTCACCATCGACCGGACCCAAATGACACGGCCCGGCGGCGCGCACCGTACCTAAAGAAAGGAGGACCCATTGTCCAAAGACACCCGCCCATATTTCACCCTCACGAATGAGTATCCGCGCCACCGCAAGATCCGCACCCTAAGCGACAAAGCATTCCGGCTGCACGTCGAACTCATAGCCGACTGCAACGAAGCGACCAGCGACGGGAAGTTCAGCAAGCACGAACTGAACATGCGCGGCATCAAAACGGGCAAGGAACTCATTGCAGCGGGTCTGGTCGAAGAGATCGAGGGCGGGTACCAACTGCACGACTACCTCAGCCACCAGCCCTCGAAAGTGGAGATAGCCCAACGCCGGCAAGACAAGAGGGAACGCGGCACCAGGGGCGGCAAAGAGTCATCCCACAAACGCTGGCACGTTGACCGTGGAGTGTTCAAAGAGGACTGCGAACTGTGCGTGAGCGTCCCGGATGGCGCATAAGCGGGATAAGCGGAACTGTAAGCGGCCGCTTACAAAACGCTATAGCAAACCGATAGCAAACATGTAACCAAAAATAAGCACCAACACCAACACCTATATAGCTACTCACCTAAGTGCCTATCTCACCTTCTCTTTGGGGTGCTTTCTAAAGAAGAGGGTGAAAGTTCTCAATCAATCGTCCGCTTAAGTTAGGGCCGCCACCGGGACATCTGATTGAAGGAAGGACCAATCTTGATCACCGAAAACCAGGCCAAAGCGCTGGCCAGCCTACTCCACGAAATCAGGCCACGCTGGTCCGCCCCGGCAATGCTCAAACTCCTAGAGAAAAACGCGCAACACCCAGCCCCGTTCGCTGACATCACGGTGGCCGCAGTCAACGCAGCCCGTGACCACAAAATCGAAACACCAGGCGCCATCTTCATCGACCAACGATTCTGGCCCGACACCATCAAAGCCGTACTGCCGAAACCACCTCCATGCCCGGACCACATCGGCAAAGACGCACACAACTGCGCATCATGCTGGGCCGACGTAAAAGCCGGCGATAGACCACAAACCCACATCGGAACCCACTACGAAGCCCCGGCAAACGCTGGGGCTTAGCCATACCCAAGGAGAACGCAATGACCGAGAACCTACGCGCCGAAAACGAGCGCCTCACAAACCTCAACGACGGACTATCCCGCCAACTCATCGCAATGGGCCAACGCCTCGAAGACAGCCGCCGCGAACTCATGGCCACCGGATGGGACGCATTCGCAGACCGATTGTCCCAAGACTCGAACGGGGTCCCAGCGGCATACGTAGCCAGCCTCAAAGCTGACAACCCCTACCGCAAACCAGTCATCGACCTCTCCGGTGCCATCATCTGCAAGACCGGAGACCAGTCATGACCATGACCCGCAGCAAGATCAAAGGCGCCATCACCGAAGCCCAACGCTTCATAGCTAAAGCAGAGGCCGCCCTCGAGCGGATCAACGCCGAAAACGAACGGCGCGATACCACCTACCAATGCGACCACAGTTGGGGCTCAGCAGAGACAGGCGCCCTACGCCGCGCATCCCTGGATCTCACCCGCAACCTCGCCGAGCTTCGCAAATGAGCGCCGCCAAATTCGCACTTGGCGATACCGTCCGCGTGATCAACCGCCGCGACTACCACTGGGACCGCGTCGGCCGAATCACCTCCATCTGCAAAGACGACACATGGCCCAGCCCATTCCATGTAGCCGGCCTCCACTCACTTGTCCCGCTCTGGTACGGGCCCGAAGAGCTCATCCTCGCCGAGAAAGAAGACAACCGATGAACGCCAACACCCTCACGCCCGGCGACAAGGTCCGCACCCGCCAGCACGGCAAGCGCTGGTGGACTGTCCAAGCATCCGGAAGCCGATACGCCATCTGCACCCGCCAAGCAGCCTTCCGCCCAGCCGGCGAGTACGAATACACCATCCTCGACTTCGAAGCCCAGGAACAAGGCCCATGCAACCTCATCGGCAACGGCTGGGACGTCAGCATGTACGTCACCCCAGAAGCAGGGTGGCGAGGCCTGCACGTCCAACTACTCTCCGGGAGCATCGAGCTATCCCGCAGCCAGAGCATCACACTCCACATCACAGAGACAAAGACCGGTGACAACCGATGATCCGCAAAGAAGGCAAAGCGCGCTGGGTGTTTACGTGCCAGCCATGCAACGAGCGCATCGAAGCCGTAGACCAGTTCCGCGCCATCGAAGCTATGAATCGGCACAAGCGATACACACAACATGCTTGGGTGGTGCTGGGGCAGGCCTTCCAAGGAATCGTGGACGCGCTCAACCAGGTGGTCACGCCGCTGCTTGACGCACTGGCGCCCGTCCTGACACCGCCACCGAACAAGCCTCACGATCCCACCCTCGTGAAAGACCGCCGGAAATGGGGCGGACGATGAACCCGCTCAGGATTGTCGCCCACGGCACACCAGCGTCACAGGGTAGCAAGAACAGCTACGGCAAGAACCTGGTCGAGTCAGACAAGCAACTGCCCGCATGGAGAGCCGCCGTCAAAGCAGCCGCCAAACTCGCAGCCGGACCCAACTTCCAGCCAATCGACGACCCGGTAAAGATCACCGGCGAAATCAGGATCCGCAAACCACCAACCACCAAATTCCACAACCACCCAGCCGGCCCCAAAGACCTCGACAAAATGCAACGCGCAATAGGTGACGCCCTCGAATCCGCCGGCATCCTCACCAACGACGCCCGCATAGTCCACTGGGACATCCGCAAAGTCTGGGCAACCCACATGCCAGGACTCGACATCACCATCACGGAGGCAAAGTGAAGACCAGGCACGCAGCCCAGATCCGGCGCGGAATCACCGAAGCCCGAGCAGGCAACAACCTCAACTACCGGGCCGAATCACCACTAACAGCCCGAGCCTTCATCCGAACACTCCACAGCCTCGCGCAAGCCGAACTCTGCCACGTCCTCAACTGGCAATGGCGCAAAGATGGCAACGGGCCCCGCGCGAAGGACAGCAAATGAGTTACCGGGAAGCTCAAGACGAACTCATTCAAATGCTCACCGCGTCAAGCACCATCCCCGGCAAAGTCGTACTCCCGCGGCAAGCAGTCAACATGCTCCTGCAACGAATCCTCGACAACGGGCACCACCACCACCTGGAACTAGACCTGTCCCAAGGCTGGAAATGCACACTCTGCGGCGAAGAGATACCTATCGATAACGAAGGCGAACGAGGGCAGTACTTGAAAGGCGGATTCATACGCACGCCCAACACCGTCACCGTCCAAGTCCGAACCAACGAACACGGCACCACAGAGTGCCGCTTCCCCGGCGAACGATGGGCGCCCGTGTTCACCGCCGAACAAATCAAACGAATCGCAGGAGGCCAAGCATGAGCCGGATTCGGAAGATCATCATCACGATCGACTGCCAGCCCAAAGAAGGCAAGGAGGACATGCTCTTCGCCGCGTTCTGGAAAGCGATCGAGAAGCACACCACCCGCAAGCAACCACGATCAATCCAAACCAGCTACATCTACGAAGGACGGGGCGAGTAGTGGAACTGCACAAGAACACAATCGCCATCTGGATCTCAGCGGAAATGCTGTACATGGAGAAGTCCCTCACAGACCCACGCTACGACCGCAAAGCAACCCGCCACGAAACTCCACCCACCGCCGAGGACTGGGCCCTGTACTCTCAGGCCCTTGCCGGACTCCGCGCCCTCGAAGCCTACGAAGGTACCGAATGGGGCGGCCCTGACTATGGCACCGAAGTAAACGAACCACAGCCACGAGTCACCTATGAATACCACGAAACCCACGAAGAGTGGCTGGCCCGCTGCCACAAACTGGACAGGAGCGAAGCATGAGCCTGAAAGACACTATCCACCAGCTCACCAACGAACACATGACCCGCGGTGACGATGGCGGCTTCCACCTCACACCACCACTCCTGGCAGAACTCAGGGCAGCTGTAACATCAGACTTCGCGGTAGGGCGTGGCGGCTCCGGTGGTGGTGGCATGATCATCAACTCCAAAGCCGACGAACTGGAACGCAGCATCAAGAAACGCGCCCTTGCCGAACACCTCGCCATGACCGGCAACGAATACCGTGGTGGTCTCGTGGATCTCCTGCAGGCGTGGTCCATCGCAGCAGCAACCGAATGGCAGCCCTTCCTGGAAGGCATCGCACAAGAATGGATCGACGGCATCCGCAACCTACTCGTATCCAAACGCCCACCATGGCGACCATCAATCCCATGCCCATCATGCGGACAACGGTTCTACGGGCCCGAACGTGAACCCTGCCTAGCCGTCCACTACTGGGACGACGAGACAGAAGCCATCGCCCCACCAGACCAATGGACAGCCAACTGTGACGGATGCAAAGCCGAATGGAACGGCGCCGAACTGAAGTGGTTGCGCGCCGCATCCAACACGCCCAGCACAGATGTTGCACAAGTGAGTTAATCACTGTTAATCTCAGTGGTGTTGGGGCTACAAGTCTCACAACACCCAAGCCAGACCACATCAAGTGGCTGGCTTTTTTAGTGCCCAAAGCTCCCCCTCGGAGGTCACTATCTCGCAGTCCAGCGCACGGACACCGCCGCTCGTCGTGATGACGCCGGCAACACGGCTATGTAGCTCAGCAGGTAGAGCGTCCGCCTCATAAGCGGAAGGTCTCAGGTTCAAGTCCTGACGTTGCCACTGATCGAAACGCACGCCGACTAACAACAGAAAACGCGGCCTCGCAAAGTAGATCACCACACCCCGGCGCCGTCCCCGGGTTACGAGAGCGGCAACGTCGGACCCCGTCACGGTGCACCACGGCGGGGCCTGACACCAACACGATAGGAGCCGCAATGGAAGCCAAGGTATTCATTCAACTGGCCGATGGCGAACCCATTGAGGTTGGCACTATTGACTTCGATCTCGTGGTCAAGGCCAAACAAGCTACTCGCAGCAACGAGATCCGCGTGGCGCTGGACACCCCAGCCACCATGGCCAACGCCGGCGAACAGGTAGCCAAACTCGGCAACGCCTTGGCGCTGTCCGCTAACTAAGCCACAGCAAACAGCAGGAGGTAAGCGATGGGTGATGGTCAAACCTCACGCCGCTACCGCAAACAACGCCTCGAATTCCGTGGACAAGGGCAAGACAACAACGAACCATGCTGGCTCTGTGGCATGGACATCGACTACACCCTCGCCTGGCCCGACGAGCAAGCCTGGGAGCTTGATCACCTCTACCCTCGCAGCACACACCCGCAACACGCAGAAGACCCCGCAAATTTCCGCCACAGCCACTCGCTCTGCAACAACCGCAGATCAAACCGCATGCCAGACGCCGACCTCGGAGAACCGTCAGAGCAGTGGTTCACATGAGGGGTAGGGGCGGTCAAATCACTGGCACCCCCATCCCCCGGACAGGTCCTCGCCGCTCCTGTCCTCTCCCCCCGTTCTTCTGAGAGGGGGGTCGCGCACGCGTGCGCGTGTGGCAGGCCCTTGAGGAGGCAGTGTGAGCGTCTATGAGGCTACTGAGAGGTCTGTGGCGCAGGCCATCGCTTCGGGGGCCTTAGACGCTGATTTGAGCGCTGGTCCTGTGGCTGCTGTTCTTGCTTTGGCCCGGAAGATTGATGGTTGGGATGCCGTGGTTGAAGCGGCGATGGAGGATCGGGAGGACGGCGCTAAGTTGCCGATCCCGTTGCATGACAACACGTCGATTCCGACGTATTTGAGGTATTGCGAGGCGCTGCAGTTGACGCCTTCCAAGATGCCGGCTAAGCCCGCTGCGGAGGTTGACCCGATTGATGAGCTCAAGGCAAAGCGAGGCAAGCGCGCCCAGGCTGGGTAAGACTGAGCCGAGGTTGTGGACTCAGCCGTTGCGTGAGTTGACGCCTGAGACTTCTCTGGGGTTTGAGGCTATTGAGTCTGCCCGGATTGCTGGCCGTCATTTGCATCCTTGGCAAGAGTGGTTCCTGATCCATTCGCTTGAGTTGGCTCTTGGTTCTTTCTCAACGGATGCTTTCCCGGTGCTGCGGTTCAAGACGGTCCTGCTGTTGGTGAGCCGTCAGAACGGAAAGAGCTTCATCATGTCCACTCGCCTGTTGTGGCGGATGATGATGTGGGACGGTCCGGAAGCTGAACCTGCCTTGATTCTGGGTGCCGCTCACAAGCTGAACGCCGCCGAAGAGATCCTGGACCTTTCCGCGAAGGCGCTGCAGCGTTCCGCCGGCCGGAAGTACATTGCCCACAAGTCGAACGTGAACGGCAACAAATACCTTGAACTGACTAACGGGACGCGCTACAAGTGCGAGGCGGCTTCCGATGATGGCGGCCGTGGCCTGTCAGTGACGGACCTTGCCTTTGATGAGCTCCGACAGCAGCGCGACTGGGAATCTTGGTCCGCGCTGACTAACACGACAAACGCTCGCTTCTCTTCACAGATCATTGCGGTTTCGAATGCCGGCACGTCGAAGTCTGATGTGCTGCGCGGTCTCCGCAAGCAGGGCCTTGACCGTATCGCGGACTGGGAAAAGTACGTCGAGTCCGGGATCTCCTCCATTGAGGAGTTCGCGAACTCGCACGATACGACGATGGGCCTTTTTGAGTGGTCCGCCCCTGATGATTGCGATATTTGGGACCGTGACGGGTGGGCCCAAGCTAACCCGTCCATGGGCTACGAGGATGAGAACGGCATTGCCTACGTCACTGAGGCCATGCTTGCGTCTAAGGCGGCCCTCGTTGGTGTCGGTACGGCTGAGGGTGTGCCTGAGCATGTTTTCCGGACTGAGAACTTGTGCCAGTGGGTTGCGCTTGCTGCTGAGGGCCCGTTTGGTCCTGGCGTGTTTGAGGCCTGTGTTGATCCGGAGTCGCGCATCGCGAAGGACTCCCCGCGGGTCTTGACGATCGACACTTCCCATAACCGGGCGTACACGTATCTGGCTGTTGCTGGTTGGCGTGAAGATGGGTTGCCTCACTGCGAGGTCATCATGAAGAGGCCCGGCACTGAATGGGTTGTGGATGCGGTCAAGAACAAGCTGGCGTTCACTCCTGACGCCGTGATCGTTCAGGGACGTGGTGCTCCTGCCTCATCCCTGATCGAGTTCCTTCGCCTCGCTGACATCGAAGTGACTGAATGCCAGGGCAACGACCTTGGCAGCGCTCACGGCCAGTTCAACGACCGTGTTGTGGGTAAGTCCATTCGCTTCCGCGACCAAGGCACGTTGACGCTGGCGGCCGCTGACGCGGTCAAGAAACCTTTGCAGGAAGTCTGGGTGTGGAACCGGGCTAAGTCTCCCGTGGATGTCGCACCTTTGTGCGCTGTGACGTTCGCGCTGTGGGGCTTGGAGATGTTCAAAAACGGTGCTGTCACTCAGACGGCCTACGGCGATGATTACGAGAAATGGTGGTGAGTACGTGGGATTCCTGAACTCCATCACCAGAGCCATCCTTGGCGGCTATCCGTCTAAGCAGACGTTCCGCATTGATTCCGAGCACACTGGAACTTTTCTGTTGCACGGTAATGGTGACGCGAACAGCGTGGAGGGCATGAGCCCCGCGGCGATGTGGGCTTCCCAGCCGCATCTCCGGACGGTGATTGACTTCCGCGCCCGTAACTGCGCGCAGCTTGGCCTCCATATGTTCAAGGCTGAGGGTGAGCAAAACGTCAGGGTGCGCGGTTCTGTGGCGCACGGGGTTCTGAAGAAACCCAACACGCACATGACCGGCCCGGAGCTCGTCTATGACTTGGTTGCCACCAGCTCTCTGCACGATGTGGCCTACTGGCTCATTTTGCCGCGGACTGATGGTGTTGCCGGCAAGCAAATCCAGCCCGTCCCGCCCGACTGGGTAACTCCCGGGGACCCGGTTGAGTTCGAGATCCGCGAATGGACTGTGTCGCCGCCGTTCACTGACAAGTACATCAAGGTCCAGGCCGACCAGATGGTTGTCTTCCCTGGATGGAATGCTTTGTCGCCGTTCACGGCTTCTTCGCCTGTAGAGACGCTGCGCTTGATCCTCGAGGAGCAGCACCACGCCCGCGTCCACCGCAAGCAGTTGTGGAAGCGTAACGGCCGGGTGGGGACGTACATTTCCCGCCCAAAGGATGCCCCGTCTTGGGACGGGACTGCACGCAAGCGCTTCAGTGAGATGTTCGAGGCGTTCACCGGTGACAAGGGTGAACGTGCCGGCGGTTCTCCGCTCATGGAAGACGGCATGGAGCTCAAGCGTGTTGGCTTCGCGTCCGCTGATGAGCAGTGGTCCGATTCGGTCAAGCTCTCGCTCGAAACCGTGGCGCAGGTCTACCAGGTAAACCCGACGATGGTCGGTGTTCTGGACTCGGCCAACTACTCGAATGTGCGGGAGTTCAATAAGAGCCTCTACACGAACACTCTTGGCCCGATTCTGCGTCTCATTGAGGCCAGGCTGAACGCGTTTGTTCTGCCGCTGATTGGTGCCGCCGAGGGCGAGTTTGTGGAGTTCAACGTTGAGGAGAAGCTCCGGGGTTCCTTCGAGGAGCAGGCGGCCATCATGTCAGCTTCCGTGGGTGGGCCGTGGATGACCCGTAACGAGGCCCGCAGGATCCGCAACTTGGCCCCGATTGATGGCGGTGACGAGATCATCACGCCGCTGAACGTACTTGTGGGCGGGCAAGCTTCACCCCAAGACGGTGGTGAGCCTGTTGTTGAGGCTGAACCAAAGGTCATTGCCGAGGTGTGGCGCAAGACGCTCATCCGGCAACAGGCAGTGGTTCCCGGCAAGGGCTGGGAAACCGAGCGGTGGGACCGCGAACTGACTGCTGACCTGACCGCGGCAGGAGTTCCTGACGCCGAGAAATTGGCATCCCACCTCAACGCCAAAGTAAACGCCATCTGGCATGACGAGGGCGTGACTCCCATGGAGCTCGTTGCGCGTCTCGACCAAGGAATCATAAAGCCCGATCTTGAAGGCATTGAGGAGTAACCGTGAAGCTGAAAACCAGCCCCGTGACCATCAAGGCCGCCGGCGTCGATGACGGCTTGGAAGAGGGGCAGTTCACCGGGTACGCCTCAGTGTTCGGCAACAAGGACTCCTATGGTGACGTCGTCGTGAAGGGCGCATTCGCTGAGTCCCTGGCCGCGTATGGCGAGAAGGGCGCCGGCGTTCCGGCGTACTGGTCTCACCAAATGCAGGACCCGGACATGAACATCGGCAAAACCGTCGAAGCCTACGAGGACGACCACGGTTTGTTCGTGAAGGTCCAGCTTGATCTTGAGACTGCCAAGGGCCAGCAGGTCCACCGGCTGATCAAGGATGGCCGCGTCTCTCAGATGTCCTTCGCCTATGACGTGCTTGAAGGTGCGTGGGTTGATGAGAAGGACGCGGACGGGAACTACAAGGGCCACTACGAGCTCCGCAAGATGAAGCTCCACGAGGTGTCTGTTGTCCCTGTGGGCGCGAACCAGGAAACCGAACTGCTGGCCGTCAAGGGCGGGGCAGTTGAAATCTCAGGTACGGGGAATGACCTGCACCTGAGTCTGAAGCTTGGCCGTGCAATATCGGCCAAAACGGAGTCCAAGATCGTCGCGGCGCGGGATGCGTTGAACGAGATTTTGGAGTCCACCAAAGAGTCTGACGAATCGGAAGTCAGCGACGAGGAACCGAAGAGTGGCAAGCCCGAGGAGCTGGAAACGGCCAAGGGTGAGGACCGCACGGAGGTCAAGGCGCGTAACGGCAACCCTGACGTAGCACTCGCAAACCTTTCACTACTCGACATCTAAAGGAGATGCCATGAATTTGAAAGCACAGCGCGAGACTGCGGCTAAAGCTGCACGCGCAATCGCTGAAGGCGCGAAGGCCGCAGAGCGCGACCTGACCGCCGACGAGGTCACCAAGATCAACGGTCTGGTTGAAGAGGTCAAGGGCCTTGACATCCAGATCAAGGCTGCCGAGGATGCTTCGGCCCTGCTGGACACCATCGGCACCGGCCCGGAGGTCAAGCAGACCCCCGCCCAGACGACCGCAGCAAAGTCCCTGGGTGAGCACGCTGTTAAGGGCTTCGGCGAACAGCTCGCCAAGGTCAAGGGCAGTTCCGAGCGCTTCTCGTTCGGCACGTCCGAGTACAAGGCTGCAACGGACTCCCACGCCCGCGCTGACGGCGGCGCGCTGCACGCTCAGATCGATGAGACTGTGGTGCAGGGCTTCCGGGAGCGCCCGACAGTGGCTTCCTGGCTGGGCAGTGGCACGCTGACGGCTGCGTCCATCACGTATTACGTGGAGGCGCTGAAGGAAGGCGCGTTCTCGGCCGTCGCTGAGGGCGGGCTCAAGCCGCAGCTCCACTACACCTACGATCAGGTCAACGACGCGCTGACCAAGATCGCCGGCCGTGTGAAGATCAACGACGAAATGGCGGAAGACCTGCCGTTCCTCGTTTCCGAGATCAACGGGCGCCTGCTCTACGATCTGGTCATGTTCGAGGAAGCTCAGCTCCTCAACGGCAACGGCACCGCTCCGCAGCTCCGCGGGCTCCTGAACCGCTCCGGCGTCCAGGTTGAGGCGTCCGCTGCTGCTGCGGACAACGCTGACGCGGTCTTCCGCGGCATCACCAAGGTCCAGACGGCCACAGGTCTGACGGTTGATGGCATGGTCATCAACCCGCTGGATTACCAGAAGTTCCGCCTGTCCAAGGACGCCAACGGCCAGTACTTCGGCGGCGGTATCTTCACCGGCCAGTACGGCAACGGTGGCATCCCGCAGCAGCCCGGGCTCTGGGGCCAGAACACCATTGTTACTTCGGCAATCGCCGCGGGCACGGTGCTGGTTGGTGCCGGTAAGCAGGCCGCAACCGTGTACCGCAAGGGTGGCGTGCGTGTTGAAGCTACGAACTCCAACGAGGACGACTTCAACTACAACCGGATCTCCATCCGGGCAGAAGAGCGCATCGCTCTGGCCGTCCGTAAGCCTTCCGCTTTTGTGAAGGTCACCCTTTCCAACCTGTAGGCACCGCTGATGGTGGCGCGTTCATGACGCGCCACCATCGCTTTCCCTGAGGAGGGGACATGGAAATTTACGAAGTATTGATTAACGGCATCCCGCACACCGTCCAACTGGATAAAGCGCCCAAGGATGCCAAGCCTGGCAAGGCTGGCACGGAGGACCCGAAGAAGTCCGAAGAAGCTGCCAAGGCTAAGGAAGAGGCTGAAGCGAAGGCGGCGGCGGAAGCAGAAGCGGCCGCCAAGAAGGAAGCGGAAGAAGCTGCCAAGGCTGCCGAGTCCGAGAAGGCCAAGCAGCCAGCCAACAAAGCATCTACTCCGGCCGCGAAGTAGCCGCAAAGGAAGGGAGTTGCCATGCCAATACCACCCATCGTGGAACTGACTGACGGCTCCCTTCCCAAGGGCCCACAGTTCTGGCTGGATGCAGCCACAGCCCAAGTCCGCCGTTACTGCGAATGGCACATCACGCCCGAAGTCCAAGAGGATCTGATCCTTGACGGCTCTGGCACGCGGTCACTCTTGATCCCGTCCGGGCATGTCAAGAGCCTTGTCTCCTGCACTGATCAAGGGGTTGATGTTCTGGCTGATGTTGATGTCTCCGAAAAGGGAGTGTTGACGCGCAGGTCCGGCTGCTGGTCTAGGCGGAACGGTAGCGTTCGCGTCACTGTTCTGCATGGCTTTGAGTCAGCCCCGGATGTGGCCGGTGTGATCGCCGAGGTCGCGGCCCGCGCTGCAACCTCGCCAGGAAACGTCGTGCGACAGAACACAGGGCCCATGGGCGTCGGATACGCAACCGTTGGCGGGGCTCCTATCAGCCTGCCGCTGTTGCAATCCGAAAAGGACATCCTCGCACCGTACAAACTCGTTTGGGGGCCCTAAACATGGGGATTGTGAGTAGCTTTCCAAGGTCCTGGCTGACAAGCGTGACTGTGCTGCGCGGTGGTGGCCGTGACCCAAAGGGTAACCCGCTGCCGGCGACTGAGATTCCCGTGGCTGACTGCATCATTGCGGCCCGTGCGACGTCGGAACCGACTGACCGGGCGGACCTGATCGCAAGCACAGCGGTTCTGTACCGTGACCCTGACCCGGGCTTCTCGTTCCTTCCGAAGGATCGTGTGCGTGTACCAACTGGTGCGCTGATGGCTGGTGAGTGGTCTGTTGATGGCTTGCCGGGTGAGTGGCCGCTGGGTGTTGAGGTTGGGTTGGTGAGGTCCTGATGGCGTTGCGGAGGGTCCGTGGTTCTAAGAGCTATTCGGCGGATGATTCGGGGCTGAGGGAACTGGGCTCTAACCCAAAGGTTGCGGCTGCCGCTCTTGAGGCTGGTAAGCGCCTGGCGGGCAATGCTGAGGCTGTTGGTCGTGGGACGTATGAGGCTAAGCCGGCGATCGTCACGGTGGGTTGGAAGAACGAGCTGCGGGCTGGTGCTGTGGTCCGGGAGGTTGACCCGGATTTCAGGGATGCGCGTGATTCGATTCTGCTCCGCGTGATGGCGTCCATGAAGGCGGTGCGCGGTGATTGATGGTCTCGTTTTCCCTGATGTCCGGGAGTGCCTGACTGATCTTGTGGACGGTACAGAGCATCTGGACGCAACAGTCCGGATGGTCTGGCATTTGCCGGCTGACAGCTACGGCACTCTTGAGGGCCCGTTTCCGATTGTGCTGGTGTTCACGAATGGTGGCACGCAGGGTTTCATTGACCGTGTGGACCGGGTGACGTTGGAATGCTACGCGCCTGGCACGCAGGCTGTGAACACTCTGGAATCCATCCTCGCTTTCATCTGCGGCACTGGCATTGAGACAGCTCACGGCTACTTGGACAGCATCAGCATTGATCAGGTCCCGGAGGATGTCCCCTATGCCTCGGACACGCTGAACAAAGCCGCGGCCTCGCTGCTGGCTACTTCCCGACCTCTCTAATACCCCGACTGGGGACAAAACAATTCACATTGCCCTTGAAAGGGGTTCATTGCTATGCCTACACTCCAGACCCAAATGACTGGGGCCGATTCCCGCGCCCTCATCCGTAAGATTCAGCGTGCGATTGCCATGCTCGCTCCGATGAGCGTAGATCTCCCGGAGACGCTCTATTCGGCCGGGTCCCTTGTGGACCTCAAGGCCGCCGGGTTCCTGCCCATCGGCATTGTTTCTCCCGATGGCTACTCGTTCTCGCGAGAGGTAGAGAAGGAAGCCGTTGACGCTTTCGGCTACGCCTCCCCGGTTCGTTCCGACGTGACCACGGTGCCGCGTTCAGTCAGCTTCACGCCCCTGGAAAAGGGACGAAAGCACATGTACGAACTGACACTCGGCGCGGACCTTACCGGCGTCACCCAGGACCCGACCACCGGCGAGATCGTCATTGACGAGCCTGACCTGCCGATCAACGCCGACTACCGCCTCATCATCGTCGGGGAAGACGGTCCTGCTACTGACAACTGGATCCTCGGCAAGGGTTACCACCGCGTGAGCCTGGCGACCACAGCCGAAGAGGTTTGGGGCACCAGTGGCGCCGTGTCCAGCCAGCTCACATTCGACGTGTTCACCGATGACGAGGTGGGCACCCCGGTGCGCCACTACATCGGCGGCACGGGCGCGGTGAAGCACAAGGACGTTCTGGGCTTCACTCAGGGCGTGTAGCCCTCCCTTAATCGCGGTGCGCGCTGTTCTCCGGGTGGCGGCGCGCACCGTTCCCACTTACACCCGGCCTTCATTCAAGGAGTCGATATGCCCCGCTTCACCAAGGAATCAGACGGCCGCCAAGTCGTCGTTGAAACATCCGTTCCCCGCGAGGCCGCGCAGTTGCGAGCCGAGGGTTTCGCTGAACAGAAGGCCCGCACGGCCGTCGTCAAGGAAGCTGACGCCGCTAAGGCTGAAGCGCCCACGTCCACCAAGTAAACCCACCCCTCACACCCGGAGGTATCACCATGGCTGTTGACAAGCCGACTATTCACCTGTCCCTTTCCGCTCTTGAGGCTGAGGTTTCGAAGCCGGAAGCGTTCGTGCTCGCTCTCTCCGGAGGCAAGCGCATCACGTTCCCGGACCTGTTCGACATGCCAGCCGATGAGGCGGGCGAGTTCTTCAAGGACCTTGAAGAGAGCGGCCAGAACGACTTCGCATTCTTGGAGAAGTGGCTGTCTGCGAAGGACTTCGAAGCGTACAAGGCTGAGAAGATCCCGCTCCGCGTGCACGCTGCAGTGGTTCAGCGGGTCATGGACTACTACGAGCAGACGGTTGGGAAGCCGGGGGAAGGGCGCGCCTCCGCGAGCTCCTAACCCGCTACCGTCCGCAGATCCGCGCTGACCTCGCACACGAGTACCCCGGCGTGGATCTGGCGGAGTGGTATGCGGGCAAGCGGTGGGTGGCGTTGCTCGAACTAATCGACATGCTGCCCGCCGCGAGCCGGCTCAACGAGGCGATCGCGAATGACCCCGAAGCGGCAAAAGCTATTGCTGCCGCGAACCAGGGCAGGGAAAGCGAGCCGTGGACTCCGCGCACCGCTGAATGGGACCTCACAGCCACGTTGCTCAGTGACATCTCGAACGGCATCAAGGTGCTGACCGCGGCGACGATCAAGGTCAACGGCGGCAAGCCTGGTGACGTGAAGCCGTTCCCCACCCCCAAGTCTGAGATTCAGGCGGCCATGAAGGCTGCCGAGCGTGAATGGGCTGTGCGGTTCGCCGGCCAGTTTGGTTTCTCTTCGGAGGACCTGTGACAACTCAATAGGAGGCCCCATGCCCGTCATTGGCATCGCCGAAGTGCTCGTGAAGCCAACCTTCAAGGGCACCCAGGCTGAAGTTTCCAAGGTCATGGACGGGGTGGGGGTCTCCGCTGGCAGGTCTGCCGGCGCGAACGTGAGCAAGGGCTTCTCTGAAGGGGCCGCGAAGCTCAAGGCTGAGGTCAGCCAGCTCAACCAGGTCATCTCCAAGTCTCAGGCGCAGATCACTTCGGCCCAGTCGAAGATCGTCGCATCAACCGAAGCTGAGACCAAGGCCCTTGGTGCGGTTCGGGTTGCTGAGCTGAAGCTGCAGGAGGTTCGCGACTCTGGGAAGGCTAAGGCGTCCCAGATCGCGGCTGCCGAAGAGCGATTGGCTGAGGCGCGCCGGAAGGCTGCTAAGTCAACTGGTGATCGTCAGACGGCTGAGCGTGATCTTGCGAAAGCAACGGCGGATCTGGAATCCGCACAGGGCAAAGCTGCTACGGCATCTGGTGAGCTTGAGAAGAAGCTCAAGAACGTTGGTGACGCATCTGAGGCTACCGAGAAGAAGACCAGCCGCCTTGGCGATGCGATGGGTAAGGCCTTCAAGTGGGGCGCTGTCGCTGCTGGTACGGCTGCTGTTGCTGGCCTTGGTGTTGCGCTCACGAAGGGATTCGGGCGCCTGCAGTCCATTGAGGATGCTAAAGCGAAGCTGACCGGGTTGGGGCACTCCGCCGAAACCGTACAGGGCATCATGAATGACGCGATGGCATCCGTGAAGGGTACAGCGTTCGGTCTGGATGAGGCTGCCTCTGTGGCCGCGGGCGCTGTCGCTGCTGGCGTGAAGCCAGGCAAGGACCTTGAGCGCACGCTACGCCTGACTGGTGACGCTGCAACTATCGCCGGTGTTGGTATGGGTGAGATGGGGGCGATCTTCAACAAGGTCGCTTCATCGAACAAGATCCAAGGCGACGTGATCGCTCAGCTCAACGACGCTGGTATTCCCATCGTGCAGTTGCTCGGCAAAGAGCTGGGCACCACTGCTGAGGAAACCCTGAACCTTGCCTCTGAGGGCAAGATCAACTTCGAGACCTTCCAGAAGGCCATGGAGAGCGGCCTTGGCGGTGCTGCGCTGAAGTCCGGTGACACGCTGAAAGGTGCCTTCAAAAACACCATTGCTTCTCTTGGGCGTATCGGCGCGAGTCTGCTGTCCGGGGTGTACCCGCGGATCCGTGAGTTCTTTGCCGGCGCAATCGAGTGGTTGAAGCCACTTGAAGAGGGCGCAAAGATCGCGGGCGCCGCAGTCGGCGGATTCTTGGACAAGGCGCTCGATGGCGCGCAGGGTCTCTATGACCTGATCATCAAGGGCGACTACACCGGCAAGCTCGCAGCGGCTTTCGGGTGGCAGGAAGATCACCCACTCGTGGACTTCCTGTTCAAGGTACGTGAAGGCGCTATCGGCCTCTATGACCTGCTGGTCAAGGGCGATTACACGGGCATGCTACGGCGGGCTTTCGGGTGGGAAGAGGATTCCCGCGTTGTGGACTTCCTCCTGGCCGTGCGGGAAACCGTGCTGAAGATTCCTGACGCTTTGAAGAAGCTCGTTGACGGTGGCAGTGACGTTGCTAAGTCGCTGTGGGACATGCGTGTCCCCATTGGCATCATCTCTGGTCTGATTCTCACGGCTCTTATCCCGCACTTTGTTGCGCTCGGTATTGAGGCGTTGAAGTCGGCCGCTCAGCAGAAGCTTGCTTGGTTCGTCTCTCAGGGTGGCGCTACGAAGGCTGCGTTTGTGCACTCGTGGGCTGTGACGGTCATGGTTGGCGGTTGGGTGTTGATGGCGGCCCAGGCCACTATCAACGCGGCGAAGATCGCTGCTGGCTGGTTGATTGCTATGGGTCCTGTTGGTTGGATCATCGGCATCATCGCGGCTGTGGTGGCTGCGTTCGTGTGGGCTTACAACAACGTTGGCTGGTTCAAGGACGGCGTCGATGCGGCTATGCGCTGGATCGGCGAAGTTGTCACCAACGTTTTCAACTGGGTGCAGGACGTCATTCGTGGCGTCGTTGACTGGTTCACGGGGACTGCCCTTCCTGCTTGGGATGCTGCGATTCAGGCTATCGGCGGGTTCTTCAACTGGTTGTGGACTGGTGTTATCAAGCCGGCTTTCGATGGTATCGCTGCTGTCATCTCATGGGTGTTCAACTCGATCATCAAGCCTGTTTTTGATGGGATCTCCGCGGCGGTCAATGTCGTCGGCGCCATTTTCAACTGGCTGTATCTGAACGTTCTGAAGCCTATGTTCGATTCGGCGAGCGTGATTATCGGCGGGTTTTACCTGTTCTTCCGCGGCATTTTCCAGCTTGTCGTATCGGTCATTATGAACATCATTGTGCCGGCGTTCCAGTCCTTCTGGGATCAGATGGTGGCGGTGTTCACGGGTATCGGCGCGACCGTTTCTGACTGGTGGAACGCTGCGGTTGCGATTTTCAACGCGGCTGTGACTTTCGTTCATGATGTTCTTGCTGCAGCGTTCACGTGGCTGTATGACAACGTGATCAAGCCGGTGTTCGATCTGATTGGCACAGCGGCTACATGGCTGTGGAACAACGTGCTGAAGCCAACGTTTGATTCGTGGGTTTGGTTCTTCACGAAGGTCATCCCGGACGCGCTGAACTGGCTGTACCTGAACGCTATCAAGCCAGTCTTTGACGCTATCGGGTCCGCAGTCAATTGGGTGTGGCTGTACGTTCTGAAGCCGGTCTTTGACGTGTGGGTGAACCTCTTCACGGTGGTCATCCCGAACGCGTTGAACTGGCTGTACACGAATGGCATCAAGCCGGTGTTTGACAGCATCGGCACTGCGATTAAGACAGTTTGGGACACGGTCATCAAGCCGGTGTTCGATTTCCTCACGAAGGCAATCAATGAGGAAATCCCGAAGGCGTTCGAGACCGGCGTTGCTGCGGTCAAGAAGGCTTGGGACACCATCCAGGACATCGCGAAGGCGCCAGTGCGGTTCGTGGTCAATACGGTCATCAATGATGGCCTGATTGGCGCGTTCAATACTGTTGCTGGGGCCCTTCCGGGTATCGACAAGTTGCCCAAGGTGGCGCTCCCGGCTGGTTTTGCTGATGGCGGTTACACGGGTGACGGCGGTAAGTATCAGCCTGCGGGCATTGTGCATGCTGGCGAGTTCGTGTTCACCAAGGAGCAGACCAAGCGGGCTGGTGTTGGCAATCTTTACGCGATGGCCAAAGCTTTGGCTGGTTACGCGAAGGGCGGCTTGGTCCGTCCGATCGGTAGCGCCACTGTTTCTCAGCCTTTCCATGGTGGCCACAACGGCATTGACTTCGCAGCACCGACTGGTTCACCTGTTGTTGCTGCTGGTCCAGGGCGTGTGTCCTCCGCTGGTTGGTCGTCGTATGGCGGCGGTAATGAGATCCACATCGATCACCCGAACGGGTTGCAGACCTGGTACGCGCACCTTTCATCGTTCGCGGTGAAGATGGGCCAGATGGTCACGGCCGGTTCCAAGATCGGCGAGGTTGGTTCTACCGGTAATTCCACTGGCCCGCACTTGCATTACATGGTGCTGAACGGTGGATGGCCGAACTACAAGAACCCTTCCGAGTACTTGGATGGTGGCGGCGAGTCTGGTTCTGGTGGCGGGTGGAGTTTCGACCCGATCGCGCCGATTATCGACGGACTTGTTTCCCTGTTCAAGCTGACCTTCCCGGCTGGCGGCATGATGGCTGACCTTGCTATCGGCATCGGCAAGAAGGCCTTGACCAGCGCGTCGGACTTCTTGACTGGTAAGGCTGGGAAGAGGCCTGAGGGCGGCAAGGACAGTATGGGCTCCACGGGCCTGCCGTACCTGCATGATAACGGCGGCATTTTGAACCCTGGCCTGTCGCAGATCATGAACGCCACTCGCAAGCCGGAATACATCCTGAATGACAAGCAGTGGGAAGCCATGTACAGCCTTTCGGCTGGTGGCGGTAACCGTCCGGGCCTGAACATCGAGCAGCTCATTGTTCGTGATGCTGACGAGGCTGTCCGGAAGTTCGAAAACTCGCTGTCTGACATGCAAGCGGTTCACCAATAAGTAGGGAGTCTCATGGGTATCAGTTATGCGATTCCTTACCGGCCGCCGGCGCCTGCTGCGAGTCCTTGGACGCGGTTGCGGATGACGTGGACGGCTAAGGGTGTGACGTGGCCGTTGACTAGCCCGGCATCGGGGTTGTTTCTGATGCCGGGCATTCGGGGGCTGGGCACGGTCACCACGGAACGGCATGCAACGTCGTCGCCCGCGGTGGCCGGTTCCAAGCATGAGGGCATTTCGGTTCTTGACCGTGAGGTGTTCTGGCCGGTCCATATCTTCTCTGATGGGCGCCTGGATGAAGAGCCCGGGTCTGTGACGTGGATGCAGCGGGACCGTGCTTTCTGGCAGGGCATGGACCCCAACGACACTGGCGTGTGGGAGGTGCATCTTCCGGACAGCACAAGCCGGAGGCTGCGGATCCGTTTCCGTGACGACGGAGACCACACAGTCACATATGACCCGATGAAGTACGGCTGGCAGTCGTACGGTCTCAAATTCATTGCAGAACATCCTTTCTGGGAGGGCGTCCCGGCCGTGAGGTCATGGAAGAACGGCGAGTATTTGCCGCTCTTCGATCCGACAGGGCCGCAACTGTTCAACATTGGGTCAGGGTCGGAGATCTCCGAGGCCACCATCGACAACCTGGGTGACGTCGAGTCATACGCCCGCTGGTTCATCGACGGGGAAACCACTGAGGCGGCGGTTGGCGTGAACGGCCTGGTGGTTGAGGTTCCGTTTGATGTGCCAGAGGGCAAGTGCCTGGTGATCGAATCGGAGCCTGACCTTATCGGGGCGACCATGTACGACGTCGTTCCGGGCGCACCCAGCAAGCCGTCCGAGCGTGTCATTGGCGTGGACATGGTGAACCCGGTGGACCGTTCGGCGGATCTGGGTGAGGCAGACTTCGCGCCAATCCCAGCCGGTGCCAGCGTTCCGCTGTCCCTATCTCTTACTGGAACTGGCGCTGTGGAAGCACTGTTGCCGTCGTTGTTCAGGAGGGCTTGGTGAGCATCTTCCGGATCAGCGTATACGACAAGGACCGGAAGTTTGTCTGCCAGATTGGCAACCCGTCTGCGCTGTCGCCAACAGTGCGGCACGGCCTTGTGAGCACCATGACGATGACGGTTCCTCTTAGCCACCAGCGTCTACCGGCGCTCTTGGCCGATGGAGCTCGTTTGGTCGTGAAGTTTCAAGGTGAGCACTTGATCTCTGGCCCTATCACAGCTGAAGAAGGCGAAACGAACGGTGTGGACGGGCATGTGACGTTCACCGTCGAGGATGACTTCCGAATCTTGCGGGAGATCCTTGGCTGGCCGGTCCCTGGCGCGTCTCTAACAGGGCAATCTGCGGAGTACCGGACGTACACCGGCAACGCGGAGACGATCATCAAGACGGCGGTGCAGGAGAACGGTGTCAACCGACTTGCTGTGCCGGGCCTGACTGTGGCGACCAACGCGAACCGTGGCGCAATTGTCCCTGGTGGTGTGCCTCTTCGAATGCACCCGCTCATGGATCAGATGTTCCCGGCACTTGAGCAGGCCGGCATTGGCGTCACTGTGAAGCAGATCGGGACCAATCTCGTCCTTGATGTGTATGAGCCGCGCCTGCACCCGCGAAAGCTGTCCGTGAAGGGCAGGACGCTGAAGAAAGCGAACTGGACCCGGAACCGCCCCACGTCGTCCCGTGTGGTTGTGGCTGGCCAGGGTGAGGGTGTTGACCGGAAGTTCCGGCAACTCATCGACACTGCCCGAGAAGCCCAGTACGGGATGCGGGCTGAAACGTTCCGTGACGCCCGCGACGACAACACTGACTCAGTCTTGGATGCCCGCGGCAAAGAAACCCTGGACGAGAACGGGCCCAAGAACGGGCTCTCCCTCGACCTCGCCGGCACGGGGATCTTCCAGTACGGCGGCACGGATGGCTTTCGCGTGGGGGACCGCGTGCCGGTGGACATCGGGAATGGGCTTGTCATCACGGAGACCATCCGCGAAGTGAAGCTCACGTGGAAGTCCAAGGATTACGCCCAGATTGAACCCTCCATCGGAGAAATCACAAACCAGCCTGCGCGGATTATGGCGCAGCGACTTGCGGCCGTTTCTAAGCGGCAGCGGAACCAGGAGCGTCTCTGATGCCAGTGGAATTCACATCCCGCGGCTATGACACCACGCCGGCCAAACCGTACAACGAGGATGCTTGGGCGTTGGCTCATTCTCGGGCACCTATCGGTTCTTCCCGTTATGGGGTGTCTGGGGCGAATGATTGGAAGGTCAGCATCGTTGCCGGCGCTACCCGTACCGTGTCGATCACGGCCGGTACCGGCTTTGGTTGCGGTGTCACGGATCAGACGTTCGAGAATGAGACCTTGGACTTTCCTCCGTCCGCTTCTGGCACACGCTGGGATACGGTGGCTGTCCGGCGTGATTGGACACCTACGGCGGGTGAGTCAAAGTTTGTTGTGATCCCTGGCGGATCCACGAAGGCCGTCTCTGGCGCCCGCCTGTCTGGGCCGGGAACGATCGATGAGCAGCCCATTGCGTTGGTGCCGATCATCGAGAACCAGACCCAGCCGGGCGAGATCGTGGACATCCGTTGCTGGGCGTCCAATGGTGGCGTGTACGCGAAGGACGTCCTTGCTTGCCAGTACCTTGGGCAGCTTGGCGCGATGGTCACTGTGGGTTATGAGCAGTACCAGTACATCCTTGGCGATAACGATTCGCCGGCTTGGGTGAACGTTGGTGGCGTGATGCGTGGCCCGGTGCCGCTCACCTTTGACGCGGCCATCTACGTTGAGCAGGGCACGTGGATGAAGAACGCTGTGAAGGCCCCGGCGGTGTCCCGTATCGGCCGGCGTGTGGAGCTGCAGGGCGGCCTGGCTAACTTGGTCCCGATCAAGTATGACGCCATGGATGTGAACAAGCCGGGAACTGAGTACACTCTGGCGACGGTCCCGCCGGAGTTTGCACCCAAGGCTCCGAGTGAAGTCCTCACGCCGTTGCTGGTCAACGCATATCAAGCTGATTTGAGGGTGACGCCGGGCGGGGAAATCAAGATCAGTTTCCGTTCGGGCGTGCCGCAGCAGATTGCGCGGGCCATGGTGTTCCAACTCGGCGGGCTGGGGTGGTACGTGTGAAATTCCGTGAAGCTCTCGGCGGCCTGACCCGTACTGACTGGGCATTCGTCCACTTCAAGGCTGCGCTCGGCCTGTTGTGGATCATCCCGCTCCTGAAGAGCCCATCCGTTCAAGGAACAACCCCACCATGGTTCATCCTCGCGTGGGGGTTCTTCACGACGTTGGGGTTCGTGGTCTCTGTGGTCGGGCTGGTGATGTCCGCGCAGCACTTCGAGACCCGCCGTAACGGGTTCCGGGTGGAGATGTCCGGCATTGTCCTGATGATGTCCGGGCCGTTCATCTACGGGCTGCTGCAAGTCGGGCTGGCTATCTCGACGGGCACGGACAGGTCAATCGCCATCGCCTTCGCGTACATCATTTGCGCGGCGCTGGTGACTCGGATGGTGATGATCAAGGCCGCGGCGAAGTCCCGGACAGTGATCTACCGCTACACAGAGAGCTTGAAGGATGACTGAACTTTACTTCGCGCTCCGGATCCTGGCGGCCGAGCCTGAACCGCAGTACTTCGGGATGACAGCGCCGGTGCTGCTGGGTGTTGGTGGTCTGCTGATCACCCTGGCCGGGACTCTGGTTGCTGCTTTCAGTAAGAAGTGGCGGACGCCGGCGGATGACCGCGAAGACAAGAAGATCGGCATCGAGGCGGATGAGAAGCTGCTGAAGCGGTTCCAGGATGTCATTGCCGAGTCGGACGCGAAGGTTGGCCGGCTTGAGGCCCGAATTGAACGGGTGGAGGAAGAGCTTGAAGAGCTCCGTTCCGAACGTTCCCGCCTTATCGACTGGATTTACGCGGCCATCAAAGTGGTTCGTGACCTTGGCGGCATTGATCAGCTCCCGCCCCCTCCCCGTGGTGTGACTATCGCGGACCATCCCAGCGCACGGCACGAAGCCAACACAGGAGGCACGTCATGAGCCTTGTTCTCTACGCTCCTAGTCGGGGCCCCATCACTCAGTGGTACGGGAACACCCAGCCGGATGGCCTGCCGCACGCTGGCCAGGATTACGGCTACACGGACGGCCGGAACGTCTACCCAGAGGTGTACGCGGCCGCTGATGGTGAGGTGTTGTTCGCGGGTGACAGCCGGGACCTTGGGTGGCCGAACCAGTGGTATCTGAACCCGGACTTTGACCGCAGCGACAACGTTGATACGTCCGCCGGAAACGTTATCATCCTTGGCCACAAAGCAGGCGGGGCATCGTTCATCGCTGACACGGGCTATGGCCACCTCGAGCGTTTCCTTGTTCGCAAGGGCGACTGGGTTTCCGCTGGTGAGCAGATCGCTGTGAAGGGCAACACCGGGTATTCGTTCGGGAAGCATCTGCATTTCTTCCTGATGTTCCGGCCGTACAACTACAACACGAACACGTACGGCTGCAGCAACCCGAATCCGTACATCACGGCGGGTGGCATGTCCATCGGACCGGCAGGCCAAGTCTCTAAGCCGGTCGCCTCTCCCGCACCTATCTACACGGCGGACCAGCAATTCTTTATCGACCTCGACATCCCACTCCCGTAAGGAGCTTGTCATGCCCAAAGCTAAAGACCTTTCAAACCAGGCGAATCTGCACTTTCAGACTGATGCCATCATCAACGGTGGCGAGTCCATGCGGGGCGGCAAGTCCCTCGAAACTCAGATTGCGGAGGCTCCGGAGGCGGTGCTGTGGAAGCCGATCATGGACTGGGGTAAGTACAAAACCTCTGTCGTTGATCAGCTCGTGTTCACTGCTGAGGCCTTGGACCGCATCGAAGCGCGGCAGACTGCACAGCAGTCAGTTCTGGACCAGATAGCGGCCGCTTCCAACAACGGCGTCCCCGTAGTCATCGACTATGACGAGATTGAGAAGCGCATCGCAGCGAACATGCCCACCTACGTTCCGCAGGTCAAGGAGGGTGACAACTAATGGCTGATCATCGTGCCCTTTCGACCCAGGAGCGTAACCCGCGTTCTGCTGTTCTCCGCACTGTCCTTGTGGCGGCGGTGGCACTCTTCCCGTTGCTGAACGTGGCTCTCAAGATCGTGGTGGAGGAATTGGAACCGTACCGCGTGCATCTGCCTGAGTGGCTGTTCGCGGCCCTGAACGTTTCGATCACGGTTGTTGTGGTGCTCATCGGCGTCTTCACCCGTGTGATGGCTATCCCGGGTGTGAATGAGTGGCTGCGGAAGTATGTTCCTTTGTTCGCCCCTGAAGACGACGCACCCGACCACCGCGCCTAAACCCACCACCCACTTTTTCGGGGCGGACCATTACCGTCCGCCCCGCTGTATTTAAGGAGCCCCACTGTGGCTGATTACCCGATTGGGATGGAACTGGTTGTTGACCCGGACAACCCGATGAATGTTGTGGTGAACGGTTCGGTGGGGATCTACGCGCCGGAAGACACGGCAGGCACCACTTTGCTGGCGTTGAAGGACGCAAACGGGTTCCCCTTGGCTAACCCTTTGACGTCGAACGCTTACGGGTTCCTGCCACCATTCCTCGCACCACTCCCGCAGGTTCGTTGGATCTCCGGCGAGTTCACAGGGTTCTACAACTCGTACATCGGCCTCCGAGACGAAGCAGTAGCAGCCAAGAACGCCGCCCAAGACGCTGTCACCGAAGCGGCTGGCGCTGGAGCCAGCGCGGCAGTCGCTCAAGCGGCCGCTGAACTCGCCGCCCAAGCAGCAACCGGCGGCGGGGTAGCGCTCGACCCAACTGACGCGGACACCCTCGTATTCACCACCAAGTCTGATGGTTCCATAGCTGTGGATCCTGCCGACGCTGACGCCCTGCTCATCACCGCCTGATAGGAGCCCCACCCATGGCTATCAAGAAAGTCCCGTCGCTTGACGGGTCCGGCAAGATCTTCAACAAGCACATCCCTGACCGACTGCAAGATGCGGAACTTAATGCCACTTACGCCACCCGCGCAAGTGCCCCGTTCACGATCAACTCGGTAGACGGCGAAGGAAACCCAACGTCCATCACCTACCACGTTGCTGGCGGGGATGTCACGACCACTTACACCTATGGCGTGAACGGTGTTGCCACCGAAACAACGGCAGGATCCACCATCACATACACCTACGATGGCTTCGGCAACCTGACAGGAGCGGTCTGATAATGGACGCAGTAACCCTCAGCCAAGCCCTAGTTGACGCTAAAAAGAAGTACGTCGGCAAGCCTGGAACTCGACGTTCCATGATCCCGCTGTCAGCTCCAAACCAGACGACAGCCGCAACCAGCTCTGACTTCACGTTCCGTTCCATGGTGAAGTTCCCCCGGCCAGTAAAGCGGTGGCGCTTGGGGATCATGAACCGGAACCTTCGGTCGACAACCATTCCCACCTCCCCTATCACGGTCACTGGCGTATACATTGGCGAACCTGTCTACGGCGCCTCTGTTGCCTCTGGCGGTCGCTGGGTGGGGGCATGCACTGGTGCGCTCACGCAGGTTGACGACGGCTTCACTGTCCCCGTCAACGGAAATCGTGGATGGTCTGACTGGGTCACAGAGGAAACGTTCGAAGCGGGTGTTGAGCGGGTTATCTCTTGGGGCTCAACGACTGCCGCAACAGGAACAGGCGTCGCCTTCGGGAACAGCCTTCAGGTGATCCGTGCTGCCGGTTCTGCGAACGCGGGTAATGCCACGCTGAGCGGTGCCACTACGGGTGTTTCGCTGGCGTTTGGTGACATCGTGATTGAGTACGAATTTGCTGAGCCGATCCAGACCGGCCTGTTCGTTGGTGATTCAAACACGCTTCACTACAACCCGAGCACGCCGCCGCTTTTGCCCAGCGCGGGAGCGGGAACCCTTCCTTACGAAACATGGCCATGTGTTGCTGGGGATATGGGCGGGTTCGCTGCCATCAACCTGGGAGTCGGCTCGACCACCATGGCTGAATGGGGCTCAACCGTTCCGATCCTTTGGGACCGGGTGGATCTAGCCAGCTATGTCGCAGACTTCGCGGTAGTATCCCTTGGCACCAACAGCCTCGCCGCTGGGCAGTCGCAGGCGTTTCTGGATAACTTCCGGCTCATCAACGCCAAGCTGCGGGCGCTGGGAATCACCCGCATTTTCTGGACTGACATCACGCCCCGCGAGTACGCCAACCTACATGGAACCCTTACAGCCGCAGCATCCGCTGGGGCAACGTCCATCTCATCGACGTACAACGCTCCCAACGGTACGATCCTCATCGGTTCAGGCACGAACGCCGAGCAAGTCACTGTATCGGGGACATCTGGCGCTGGACCGTACACGCTCACTGTAGGCGCACTTGCAAATGCTCACGCGGTGGGGGAATCCGTGACCAGCGGGAATGAGATGGAGCGCCGGCTCTACAACAATCTACTCAGGCAGTTGCCGGATGGAATCACGGGCGTCGTTCCGTTCGAGAAGGCTCTGGAAGCATCTCCGAATAGCCCGTCCTGCGACCCTAGGTATGTTTCGCATGACGCGCTACACTTCCTGCGCTCCGCTAACGCAGTGAAGGCTCAGGTAACTATCAGCGCTGGTGTTGCTCCGAAGATCAACTAGGCGCAGTCAGCGGCGAACCTAGCTAGGTCGGACCCGTTGAAGTGCGAGGGGTCGCCATGCTGTCCGGAAACGGCGAGTGTGGTGACCTCTTTGCCAGCGGCTTGCAGGCCTGCCGCAAGGACATCAGCGTTTTGTTTGGCAGGTACCCATGTGTCTTCGGGTGATGCAAGAACACGGTACTTGGCGGATGGCAGGGTGTTGAAGTTATGAGCTGGGATCGATGCTTGCGGCACAGTAGTCGAGCCATAAGCCGTTTGAATCTGCGTATCGGCGTCAGGGACGTTGCTCACAGTGAGCTGATCGACCACGGGCATGGTTCCGTACCAGCACTTCGGGGCATGCCCACCTTGCGCCATGGAGTTGAGCGATGTCAGCCCGCCCATGGAGCCCGCAACGTACAGGGTGGCATCCTTGCCGACCTTCTCAGCCGCCCACTTCGTGAGTGCGGCAACGTCAGCCACGGCATCCGCGTTGCCCCAGGCGTTCCCGTGGAAGTCGGCGGAAGCTACAGCCCAACCATTGACGCGCAGCTCGTTGAGCCACGCTTCATTCATGCGCGTGTCAGCAGTCCCGCCTTGGCCATGGAACCAGACAGCAAGACCCTTCGCAGACCCGCCCGCAAGGTCAAGGCGCATCGTTTGCCCGTTAACCTTCTCCACAATGGTCTTGTCACCGTCCGGATTCTTCGACCCAGTGCCACATCCGGCCAGAGTTACTGCAGTGGCGAAGGCAAGGGCCGCTCCCCAAAGACGAATTCCATTAGCGGCCAACGCCATATCCCCCAAAATCAAATGCTGTCAAGTCAAGCTAGTATAAGCGCACAAGAAGCCTCCAACATAAGACCGGCTTCTACGCGGAAGGCAACACGATGCAAGTAGACGGAATACATTCAACATCTCGTGCCATAACTACACAAACCACAGGCCAGCTCCCTAGCTCTGGGTTTGCAGACCACCAACCCGGGAGCTTGCTTGAATGGCTGCCTGTTGTTCTTCTCGGGATTTCGGCGACTGCATCACTGGCGGTCGTAATTTTGCTGATTCGCAGCTTCTAGATTGCGACGGCAGCCGAGGGTGAGTCCTCGCCGTAGAACTGAGTGGCTGGCCCGTAATAGGGCCAGCTAGCAACACACAGCACTTCGTCTCCATCCTCGTCAACAAAGACTCCCGCGTGCGCCAGATGGTCGTCACACTCGCAGCAATCACACGTATGCAAGCTCTCATGACCTCGGGCTAGATGGCAACCGTGAGATCCCCAGTAAACCCTGCATCTGTTGTCTTCCATGAAGCAATTCTCCCAGTTGATCGCCAGATTAAACAGGGCAACATAAGACCGGCAGTGTTCCCCAACGTAATAGAGCCCCATCCTCATCAGAGGGTGGGGCTCTTCCTGCGTTTAACTGTCCGTGCGGATGACGATGGCTTTGCAGTCAGCCGGGATCAACTCACGAGCATTTGCATAGGCTGTCTCGTAATCGGCGCCAGACGCTTGCACAGTGCCATGCTCGCCGGACTCGTTCTCAATGGTCAAGGTAACTTCCACCCCACCATCTTGGCATGATGGGAGACATGGAGATCCTGCCGCCGACGTCGTTCCTGCTCGATGGCGTCACGTACGAGTTCATCCACCCCGAACGCGTAGGGCCCGTGGAGGACGTCAAATCATGGGAGATGGGCCAATACCCCAAAGTGCATGCGCTAGTGCCACTGAAGGCCGGTGGGACAGTTGCCGTCTACGCTGAGGCAAAGCACTGGAACCGAACCCAAATCAGCGTCAACTGGTACGACGACGACAAAGTAAGCCTCACCGCCTGGCTACCCAAAGGCGACGTCCGGCCGGTGACTGACTCCGAATGGGACATCGACGAATACAACCGCTGCCCCGAATGGCTCCGAGTCATCCAATGGGGCAAGAGATTACCGGGATTCCTGCCAGAGTGAATGGCTACACCTTTTGGCGCACTTTTTAGGCTCATGCACGCTGGGTCCATTCCATGCACGTTTAGCGTCGTTGGCTACACCCATGGCTACACTTGGGCAGTTTCTTGGGTGTTTGGCCGGGGAATAAGAGAGGCCCCGATCCCTTATGATTACTGGGATCGAGGCCTCTTCTGCTCTGAGCTTCCTATCAGAATCGAACTGATGACCTTTTCATTACGAGTGAAACGCTCTACCGACTGAGCTAAGGAAGCACCGCGTTCATCACCGGTTTCCCGGGCGATCACGCAAGACATAACTGTAATAGAGGCACCGCACTCGGGTCAAAACGAGGGCAGGGCGGCCGTTGCGGGGATGTTCACCCGCGCGTCGGACCGGGTTCAGGCAGTGGTTTCCCTGCAGCCGGAAGCTGGGGAATCAACTGTGGCGAGATCCATCCACCATGCATACAAGCGAAGTCGCGTAACAAACTGAAGGAGCCGCTCCATGAACGGGGACGCATTGAACGGGGACGAAATTAGCAGGGACGACAGCCATGCACCGAACCGGTTGAGGCTAGCCGTCGTGGACATGGTGGGCACCACCATCACCGATGATGGCCGCACAGAGCGGGCCATGTCCAAGGCACTTGTGGAGCACGGCATCAAACCGGGTAGCACCCGGTTCGAGAGCATGCTCGGCTACGCCCGGGACACCATGGGCTTCTCGAAATTGACCGTTTTCAGCCACCTCTTCGAGGATCCCGCTGTGGCCGAAAGCGCAAACAAAATTTTCGAAAAAACCTATGACGAGCTTATTGAGGACGGCGGTGTACGCGCCATTGCCGGGGCGGAAGACGCAATTCTGTGGATGCGTGAGTCCGGCATGCAGATTTGCCTGGCCACGGGATTCGGCCGCCACACGCAGAACATGGTGCTGGAGTCGCTCGGGTGGATGGGCCTGGCGGACCTTAGCCTCTGCCCTGCCGATGCCGGGCGTGGACGTCCGTACCCGGACATGATCCTGACAGCCGTGCTCGCGTTGGACCTCGATGACGTGCGCGAGGTGGCAGTGGTGGGCGATACCAGCTCGGACATGCTTTCGGGCGTTCGTTCCGGAGCATCCCTCGTGGCGGGCGTCCTGACCGGCTCGCACTCGGAGGCCACGCTACGCGCGGCCGGAGCCACCGTCGTCGTGGATTCCATCAAGCAGCTCCCGCTCCTGGTGGAGAAGCGGGACGCCAGGATCCTCTAGCATGTGAGACCGTCCTGAGGCAGCTTTCCGTCTACGAAGTAGTCGTCGACGGCGGTGCTGACGCACGAGTTCGCGCGGCCGTAGGCGGTGTGCCCCTCACCTTCCCACGTGACGAGGGAAGCATTCTCAAGCTGCTTGCGCAGCGATTGGGACCACTCGAGCGGGGTGGCAGGATCACCAGTGGTGCCCACCACCACGATGGGCGCAGATCCGTTGTATTCCACCGGTGCCGGGGTGCGGGTGCTGGGGTAGGGCCAGTCCTTGCAGGTGACACCGCCGTAGGCGAAGAACGCACCGAATGTGGGGGAGTCCTGCAAAAGGCGGACTTCCTCCGCCCGCATGCCGGCAGTGTCCGTAACCATCGGATAGTCCAGGCAGTTGATGGCCTGGAACGCGAAAGCGGAGTTGGAGCTGTATGTGCCGTTGGGGTCGCGGTCTGCACCCAAGTCCGCAAGCCGCATCATCTGGGAGACGTCACCGGAGAAGGCGCTCTCCAGCGCCTGAGTCAGGGCCGGCCAGCTTTGATCGTTGTAGAGGGGCAGAATGAGGCCGTTGACGAAATCGTTGGCCGTTACCAGGCGGCCGTCCTTGGCGGTTTGGGGATTCTGGTCAACGGCGTTGATGAGATCACGGATTTCCTGAACACCGTTGTCCACGGATCCGCTCAAAGGACACTGTTGTTGTCCCTGGCAGCTGGCCACATAAGTGCGGAGGGCCCTTTCGAAGGCGCGTGCCTGGCCGGCTGTCAGTTCCTCGTTGCTGTTGGCTGGATCCACGGCGCCGTCAAGGACCACGCGGCCCACATTGTCCGGGAAGAGCGAAGCGTAGGTGGATCCGAGGAACGTGCCGTAGGAGAAGCCCAAGTAGTTGAGTTTGGCGTCGTTCGCCACGGCGCGCAGGATGTCCAGGTCCTTGGCGGCGCTCACGGTATCGATATGGCCCAAGACATCACCGGTCTGCTGGGCGCACTGCTCAGCGAAGGCTTTGTTAAAGGCAAGTGCGGCAGCCAGTCCTTCGTCGGTGTTCTTGCGGAACACTTTTTCGCGCGCGGCGTCACGTTCGGCGTCGGTCATGCAGGTCACAGGAGCGGAGCGGCCCACGCCCCGGGGATCAAAACCGACCACATCGTAGTTTGCCCGCAGCTTCTCGGTGAAGTGGGTGTTGCCGGCATCCTTGATGAAATCGACGCCGGAACCACCAGGTCCGCCGGGGTTGACCAGGATGGACCCTTGCTTGTTCCCGGTGCTGGGCAACTTGATGACGGAAAGCGTGATCTCCCCGGACGCCGGATTAGCGTAGTCCTTAGGCACCTGGACCTTGCCGCAGTGGTAGCCATCCTCGCACGAGTTCCACTCCACCGATTGCGAGTAGAACTTTTCCAAGCCTTCAGGAGCTGAGGCAGCGATGGACGGATCAACCGTGCTGGTGGAGGGCTTGGCCGTTGGGGTTGGCAGGAACGGAAGGGTGCAGGCGCTGAGTACCAGCATGGAAGCAAGGGCAACGCATAGCGCCGCAAACCCGCGGCGGGGCCCACGCCCCGCAACACCCCGGCTTGCCGAACCACCACCCGCATCAAGCTGGGCAGACCGGTCCCTTGAAGGGGTACCGGCGGACCGGCGGGGTGCGGACTTCATGCATTCTCCTATTGCTGGATGAGGCTCGTGGCCATGGACTCGACCGCCAATAGCGGCGCCACGTTGGTGGTGGTGATTCGGACACGGGCCTTGTTGATGGCGTCCATCCGGGCCAGGGTGGTTTCCGGCGTTGAATGGCCCGCGAATTCTTCCAGTTCGCTCTTGAGTTCAACGTTGACCAGTTCCACTGCGTTCCCCAATTGGATGATCAGGACGTCCCGGTAAAAGGACAGCAGATCCGTCAGCGTGCGGTCCAACGAGTCAGTGATGGAGCGCTTGGCGCGCCGTTTCTGGTCGTCCTCAAGTTGCTTGACCTGGCTACGCATGGACGGTGGGAGGGTGCCGGATTCGGGAGCGCCCAGGCTCGCCAGGAGTGCGATCTTCTCTGCGGCGTCGCGTTCGTCGTTGGAGCTGTTGGCCTCTTCGGTGGCGATCTTGACCAACTTTTCGGCCATCATCACGGCAGCGGTGACGCCTCGCAGGCCAAGCGGGATACGAACGGTATCCATCCGACGTTGCCGCGCATCGGCGTCGCGGGCCAAGCGCCTGGCAATCCCTATATGGCTTTGCGCGGCCCGCGCCGCACGGTCCGCGAGTTGGCGTTCGACGCCGTCGCGCCTCACCAAAAGGTCAGCGACGTCGGAGGCTGGCGGCAGTCGCAGGCTCACGGGACGGCATCGCGAACGGATGGTGACCAGGACGTCGGCGGGGGAGGGCGCACACAGCATCCAGATAGTCCTGGGGGTGGGTTCCTCGATGGCTTTCAGCAGAACGTTGGTGGTGCGCTCGGCCATGCGGTCAGCGTCCTCCACCACGATGATCCGCCACCGTCCCGTGGCTGGCCGGTCGCCTGCTTTGGACACGAGTTCGCGGGCTTCGTCGATGGTGATGGTGACCTTTTCGGTGCGCACGAACGTCACATCCGAGTGCGTCTCACCGAGGATCGTGTGGCATGCCGCGCATTCGCCGCAGCCACGCATGGTGACGTCGTCCTGCTCGCAGTTCAACGCGGCGGCGAAGGCCTTGGCAGCGTTCGAACGGCCGGATCCCGGCGGGCCGGTGAACAGCCATGCATGGGTAAGTCCGGTCTCACCTTGCGCAGCCTGCTTGAGTTGGGCAACGACCGGCGCTTGCCCTTGGAGGTCGTCCCAGACGCTCACGGGCGGTCGCCAGAAACGGTTTCGCTTTCCAACGACGCGGAATGAGCAGGCACGCCGTTGTCAACGAGCAGCGACTCCACCCGCTCCAGGATCCGGGCGGCCAACGTTTCAATGTCGGCCTTGGCGGGCAGGACCAGGTAGCTGGTCGGTGAAGCTGCTGCAAGGTCCAGGAAAGCGTGCCGGATGGCGGAATGGAACTCGTCGGGCTCAGACTCCAGCCTGTCCTCGGTGGCGTCCCCTGCGGTGCGGCGTTGGCGGCCATCGGAGGGGTCGACGTCGAGCAGTACCGTCAGGTCCGGATGCAGGCCTTCGGTGGCCCATTCGTTGAGTGACAAAACACCCTCGGCGCCGAGGCCGCGGCCAGCACCCTGATAGGCAACGGACGAATCAATGTAGCGGTCCGTAATGACAACGGTTCCGTCGGCCAGTGCGGGACGAATCACCTGGCTGGCATGGGCTGCGCGGGCGGCCGCGAACATGAGGGCTTCGGTGCGGGGATCGATGGTGCCGTGCCCGTGGTCCAGGACAAGCGAACGCAGTTTCTCTCCGATGGGGGTGCCGCCTGGCTCGCGGGTGCGCAGCACGGAAAGCCCCCGTGACTCGAGGGCGTCCGAGAGCCGGGCTGCCTGCGTGGACTTGCCCGCTCCGTCTCCGCCTTCAAAGGCGATGAAAAGGCCTGGGCTCTTAATACTCACTCGACTAGCCTACCGATCACCGGCATACGAGACGCCTTTTATCCACAGCATTGCCCACGACTACGCTGAAACCATGAGCCTTTCCGATCAGCACGCCGCCGATTTGTCTCCGGAAACCGTCGTAGTTGCAGCCGGCCGCCCTGACCGCGCCCATGACGAGCCGGTGAATCCTCCCATCGTCCTGTCCTCCACATACTTCGGAACAGGCTCATTAGGCGACGGAGACCGCGGTTACGGGCGCTACGCGAACCCCACTTGGGATCCCTTCGAGGACGCGCTGGCCAAACTGGAAGGCGCCACCCTCCCGGGCCTGCTCTATGCCTCCGGCCTGGCAGCGGTCAGCTCAGCGTTGTCCCTTGTTCCTGCCGGCGGTGTGGTGGTAATGCCCTCGCACAGTTACGCAGGTTCCCTGGTCATGGCCACTGAATTGGCGGAGAAGGGTTTCCTTGAACTTCGCACCGTGGACATCACGGATACGGACGCGGTGAAGGCGCTCATCAGCCCTGAAAACGGCAAGAACGCGGACCTGCTCTGGCTGGAAAGCCCCACCAACCCGATGCTCGGCATCGCCGACGTCCGCGCGCTCACTGAGGCTGCACACGCAGTTGGCGCAATCGTGGTCACGGACAATACCTTCTCCACGCCCTTGGTGCAGCAGCCCCTCAGCCTGGGTTCCGACGTCGTGCTTCACTCGGTGACCAAGTACCTGGCCGGGCATTCGGACGTTGTCCTTGGTGCGTTGGTGACGTCCAATCCGGAACTGCGCGCCACCCTGCTTCACCACCGGATCATCCACGGCGGTATCGCCGGACCCTTTGAGGCTTGGCTGGCCCTGCGCGGCCTTCGTACCTTGGCGCTGCGGATCGAGCGTTCCCAAGCCTCCGCATCAACCCTCGCCGAACGTCTCAGCAGCCACCCCCGCGTGGAAGCCATCCGGTTCCCCGGCCTCCCGACGGACCCGGGCCATCAACGTGCAAAGGAGCAGATGAAGGGTTTCGGTTCCATTCTCTGTATCCAAATCGCCGGCGACGAACAACGCAGCGGTGCCGAAGCCGCAGACGAATTGGTCCGCGCATTGCAGCTCTGGCTTCCGGCGACGTCCCTGGGTGGGGTCGAGTCGCTGATTGAACGCCGACGCCGGCACACGGCCGAGCCGCTCAGCGTTCCGGAGAATCTGGTCCGGTTGAGTGTCGGGATCGAGAACGTGGAGGACCTCTGGTCCGACCTTGAGCAAGCGCTGAAGTCGCTGGACGGTTAGGCTGGAGAGCGTGGACGGAAAATTCTTGATCGCGATTGTCACCAACGCGGTGTACTTCATCCTTGGCTTGGTTGCCCTTGCCTTGGAACTTTGGGCCTTCGCGGACTGCCTGCGCCATAAGCCGACGCTCTTCGTGGCGGCTTCCAAGCGCACCAAGACCTTCTGGCTTGCCCTCACCGGAGTGGCGCTTGCGATCGGCGCCCTGACCGTCCTCACCGGCGGCAGCGGCTTGGGGTTGTTCGGCATCGCGGCCGTCACCGCAGCCTGCGTCTACCTTGCCGATGTCCGTCCCGCCGTGCGTGAGGCCGGCAGTGGCGGCAACCGAAATGTCGGTCCGTACGGCCCCTGGTAAAGGCGTTACTGTAAATCGGCCTTAGCGGGGCGCTACGGCGTCCCATGCCACGGTAACTTCGCCGAGACGCCACCTTGCCGGACCATCCTGAAGCGGCCATCCGGCGTCGCGCAGTGAACGGCACATGCCCGTCCAGCGCTGCCGGTTTCCGAACGACGCCAAGGGTGCCGCTTCCAGCCATGCCTTATCCATGGCCTGCAGGAACGCGTGGATCGGTTCGCCCGGCACATTCCTGTGAATCAGGGCCTTGGGCAGCCGCTCTGCCACCTCCGACGGCAGCTCAAAACTGCCGAACCGCACGGAAAAACTGAGGCTCAACGGGCGCTCCGCATCCAAGGCGACCCATGTGACGCGCCGGCCGATTTCGTCGCAGGTGCCGTCTATGAACAGACCGCCGGGTGCCAGGCGCGACTGCACCAATCGCCAAATCCCGGCGACGTCCGCTTCCTCATATTGCCGCAGCACGTTGAATGCCCGCACCAACACCGGGTCACCGTGTACAGGGACTTCGAAGCCGCCTACATGGAAGCTCAGCCCGGGCCGCTCCAGTGACTTGGCAGTCCATACGCGCTCCGGTTCGATCTCGATTCCGCAGACCCGGACATCCGGCCGCACGGCTTGCAGCCGTTCGAAAAGCTCGACGGCGGTGGTCGGCGAGGCGCCATAGCCAAGGTCCACAACAAGGGGATCGACGGCGGCGCGCAGCCGCCACGCTTGGGGTCCCGCCAACCAGCGGTCCAAGCGGCGCATGCGATTGGGATTCGTGGTGCCCCGCGTGATGTTGCCAACCGGCTTTCCGCCCCGACTGCGGGGAGAGCCCACCCGTTCCGCTTTTTGCACCACGGCCCCCACTTTATCCCTGCCGGCTTTATCCCTGCCTGCCTCAGACCGCGGGGTCCGTTGCCGGACGTAACGCCGGGCAGGGCACGTAACTGCTCGGCTAGGATAAAAACCATGACTTACAAGCTGATTCTGCTGCGCCATGGCCACAGCGACTGGAACGCCAAGAACCTGTTCACCGGTTGGGTGGACGTAGACCTGAACGATCAAGGCCGCGAAGAAGCAGTCCGCGGTGGAGAGCTCCTGGTGGAGAACCAGATCCTGCCGGACGTCCTTTACACCTCGCTCCTGAAGCGTGCCATCAACACTGCCAACATGGCCCTGGACAAAGCCAACCGCGGCTGGATCCCGGTCAAGCGCGACTGGCGCCTGAACGAACGCCACTACGGCGCGTTGCAGGGCAAGGACAAGGCCCAGACCCTGGCCGAGTTCGGCGAAGAGCAGTTCATGGAATGGCGCCGCAGCTACGACACCCCGCCGCCGCCCCTGTCCGACGACAGCGAATTCTCCCAGGCACACGACGTCCGCTACAAGGATCTTGGCGACGCACTGCCGCGCACCGAGTGCCTCAAGGACGTCCTGGTACGCCTGCTCCCTTACTGGGAATCGGACATCAAGGAAGACCTCAAGGCCGGCAAGACCGTCCTGGTCACCGCCCACGGCAACTCCCTGCGTGCCCTCGTGAAGCACCTGGACGGCATCAGCGACGACGCCATCGCCGGGCTGAACATCCCCACGGGCATCCCGCTGGTCTATGAACTGGATGAGGACTTCCAGCCCATCAACCCGGGCGGCACCTACCTGGACCCCGACGCAGCAGCACAGGCCATCCTCGCAGTGGCTAACCAAGGCAAAAAATAATGCTTCGCGATTCTTCGCCGGATGCTCGGTCGTTCCTCCCTTAGACGCATTCCGGCCGAAGAACGCGCTGCGCCGCAGTTAAACGACGGCGGCCGGTCACCCAGGTGACCGGCCGCCGTCGTAGTTAATTCAGGGCTAGAAGCCTTCAGGCTGCCATTCGCCCGTCACCAAGTAGGTGACCTTGCGGGCGACCGAGACGCCGTGGTCGGCGAAGCGCTCGAAGTAGCGGCTTGCAAGTGCGACGTCCACGGTGGTGGAGGGGCTTTCATTCCACTCGGGGGAGGCGATGGCCTTGAAGACGCTGAGGTGGAGGTCGTCCACTGCGATGTTGATCTTGAGGATGTCGCGGGCTACCTCAAGATCGCGGGTCTCCAGAAGTTCAATCACCTTGGCGGTGATCTCGATGTCGTGCTGGGCCATGGCCTTGAAGGTCTGAGTCAGCGAAGCCGGGATCACGGTGGCCGGGTAGCGCAGGCGCGCCAGCTGGGCAACGTGGCGGGCCAGGTCACCCATGCGTTCCAGAGACGCGCTCATGCGCAGCGAACCCACAATCATGCGGAGGTCGCTGGCGACAGGACCCTGCAGGGCAAGGATGTCGATGGCGCGCTCGTCGAGGCTGTTCTGCAGGAAGTCGATCCGGGCATCTGCCGCGATGACGTCCTGGGCAAGGTCCACGTCGGCACCTTCGAAAGACGTAGTAGCCTTCGTGATTGCTTCGTGAACCAGCTTGGAGATCTCGATGAGGTCGTCACCTACCTGGGTGAGCTCCTCCTGAAAAACCTTGCGCACTAAGGCGTCCTTTCCTTGGAAATCCTGTTCCCATGATGGGGGTCGGATCTCAAAACCATTGACAGTCCAACCAGTAACTGTGTCAGGGGCCAGTGAACTGTTCGGCTCCTTTAGATGAACGTTAGTTGAACCGTCGGCGTTTGGCGCCGGATCACTGCTTGCCCGTGTTTCCACAGCATAAGCTGGACACGTGGATCCATTGCTCATAGGTGTCGTCGCAGGTCTCGTAGGCCTGTCGTTGGGCGTCTTTGGCATGCTCGCATTCAGGATCAGCGAGCGGCAACGCAGCATCGTGGACCTGGACGTCACTGAGCCCCTGCTTCCTGAGGGCGCGGCGGAAGTACTTGCCGTCGTCGGGCGCGCCTTTGTCGTGGTGGACGCCATCGACGGCGTTGTCCGTGCGAGTCCGGCAGCGTATGCGTATGGCCTGGTGCGTGGCCACACAGTGGTGCACAAGCAACTCCTGGACATGACCGCGAAGGTCCGCCGGGACGGCGTGATCCTGGAGGAACAGTACGAACTCCCGCGTGGCCCGCTGGGCAAGGGCACCATTGTGGTCCAGGTACGGGCAGCCATGCTTGGCTGGGAATACATCGTGCTTCTGGCCGACGACCGAACTGAGATCACCCGTACCGAGGAGATCCGCAACGACTTCGTGGCCAACGTGTCCCACGAACTCAAGACACCCGTCGGCGCCATCTCGCTGCTGGCCGAGGCCTTGGAAGCGTCGCCTGATGACGAGGAAGCCGTGCGCAGGTTCGCCAAGCGCATGCACAAGGAGTCCGGCCGGCTGGCGGCCTTGGTCCAGGACATCATCGAACTTTCCCGTCTCCAGGGTGCCAACGTTGCCCAGCAAGGTCACGCGGTGGATATCAATACGGTGATCACCGAGGCCGTGGACCGCTCGCAGCTGCCGGCTGAGAGCAAGAATATCCAGATCGTGGTGGGCGGGCACTCTGAATCGCTGGTTTTCGGCGACCGCGACCTCTTGGTGACGGCACTCCGCAACCTGATCGACAACGCCATTCGCTATTCACCGGAAAACACGCGTGTAGGTGTCGGCATCCGAACCCGGGAGGGCGTCGTCGCCATTTCTGTTACGGACCAAGGTGAGGGCCTGACCCCCGAGGACCAGGAGCGCGTGTTCGAGCGCTTCTACCGCGTCGACGCGGCACGATCCCGGCATACCGGTGGCACGGGCCTAGGGCTCAGCATCGTCAAGCACGTGGTGTCCAACCATGGCGGCGAGGTGACCGTGTGGTCCCAGCCCGGCCAAGGATCCACCTTCACCATCCGCTTGCCCGAGATGGAAGGACAGGACGACGACGCCGGCCTTCCGGCTTCCGCTGCGGCCGCCTCTTCCGAACTTCCGGCGGCTGCTGCCGCCGTCGAGCCTCATCACGCGATTCAACAACCCCATCACGTGAATCATCAAGGGGGCGCCAGCGGCGCCCAAGAGCAAGGAGCCAGCGCTTGAGCCGGATTTTGATAGTGGAGGACGAAGAGTCCTTCAGCGACCCCCTGTCCTATCTCTTGGGCAAAGAGGGTTTTGACGTCGAGGTAGTGGACAACGGCAGCGACGCCTTGGTGGAATTCGACCGGAACGGTGCCGACCTTGTCCTCCTGGACCTGCAGTTGCCGGGAACGCCGGGCACCGAAGTGTGCCGACAACTTCGCCAGCGTTCCAGTGTCCCCGTCATTATGCTGACGGCCAAGGACTCGGAAATCGACAAGGTTGTTGGCTTGGAGCTTGGCGCGGATGACTATGTCACCAAGCCCTATTCCTCCCGGGAGCTCGTGGCCCGCGTCCGGGCGGTGCTGCGCCGGCAGGGTGAGCCGGAGGAACTTATTACGTCCACCGTGCAGGCAGGACCGGTCCGCATGGACATCGAACGCCACGTGGTGAGCGTCAACGGTGAGCAGGTTTCGCTGCCGCTCAAGGAGTTCGAACTGCTGGAGATGCTGCTCCGCAACTCAGGCAGGGTACTGACACGCGGACAATTGATCGACCGTGTCTGGGGTTCGGACTATGTGGGGGACACCAAGACGCTGGACGTCCACGTGAAGCGGCTTCGCAGCAAGATTGAGCCGGACCCTTCAGTGCCGCGATACCTGGTCACAGTGCGCGGCTTGGGTTACAAGTTCGAGCCGTAAAGCTTTCCTTACCGGCGACGCGCATGTTCGTTGGCACCACGGAAAGCGGCTGACGATGCCCGGATTTGGGTGTCGTCAGCCCGGCAGCTACACACATAAGGAAGGGTCCCGCCGCGGCGGGACCCTTCCTTATGTGTGTAGCTTGTGGCTTGCTGCCTGCTAGTGGCCGGCGGCCGGAGCCTCCGAGGACGTAGCCGTGGAAGTCGACGTCGGCGTTGCCGTCGGGGTCGGCGTGGTGGGCAGGTACTTGGCATACTCGGGCAGCGTGCCGTCAAGCACCGGAACGTTGACGGTAGCTGAGTCGGAACCGCTACGGACGGTGATCGGGACCAGGCCACCGGGGATGACACCGGCGGTGCTGAGGATCGCTGCATCCGCTGTGTCGTTCAGGAATGTCTCCCCATTGGCCTTGACCGGGATTTCAGTCTGTGCGCCGTTGGCACCACTCATGGTGAGGGTCGCGTCGGTGGCGGAGGTGTTGAATACGGCGCCGATAACGCGGCCGGGCTCGTTCTCGCCCGAGGCAACAATCAGGATGTTGCGCAACTGCAGGGGACCGAGATCAGCTTTGATCCCGTCCGATGCCGAGTACTGGTGGGTAGTCTGCTGGGCGTTGACGAATCCACAGCCGGTGACGGACAGAAGACCGACGCCGATTGCAGCCGCCGCAATTGCCAGCTTGCCGCGCTGGACAGGGTTCATCGCAGTATTGCGCACGACACCTACTCCTCAAGAGTCATTGGAACACTTTTCAGCCATAGCCTATCGGCAAACCCCCGGATATATGGATTCGGGAAGGCTATGTGGCGCCACCAACGAAGGAGATCTTGCTCGCACATTGCTTGCTCCAAGCATCTTTCCCCGAATACGTCAAGACCTTGGAGGAAGTCGTTTAAGGCCTTATTCCCTTTATTGGCGCGGGAGAAGGCCCTGTCCGATGCCAGTCGTATGCCTTAATCGTGATAGACTAATCTGCGGGAAAGGGGAAAGTCCACATGGTTTTTGAGGTCGGCGAGACAGTAGTTTACCCTCACCACGGTGCAGCAAAAATTGAGGAAATCAAGATGCGCACCATCAAGGGCGAAGAGAAGATGTATCTCAAGCTCAAGGTGGCTCAGGGTGATCTGACCATTGAAGTTCCAGCAGAGAATGTTGACCTTGTTGGGGTCCGGGACGTAGTGGGCAAAGAAGGCTTGGAGCACGTATTTGACGTTCTCCGCGCCGAGTTCACTGAAGAGCCTACCAACTGGTCACGTCGTTACAAGGCGAACCTGGAGAAGCTTGCTTCAGGCGATGTCATCAAGGTGGCAGAGGTCGTTCGCGATCTTTGGCGTCGTGATCACGATCGCGGCCTTTCCGCAGGTGAGAAGCGGATGCTGGCCAAGGCGCGGCAGATTCTGATTTCAGAACTGGCCCTGGCTGAGAAGACAGACGAAGAGAAGGCTGCAAGCGTTCTCGACGAGGTCTTGGCTTCCTAAGAATTGAGCCCGGTGGTGCGAAAGCGCCGCCGGGTTTCTTTTTGCCCGAAAAGTGGCCGCAGCCGTGCGGAGTTACCCGGCATGTGGGTTTTCCATGCACATTCCGCATAATCTTGGGCGCATGAGTATTCCTTCCAAGCGCGCCGTCACGGCCGTGATCGTGGTTGCTGCCGGCTCTGGTGAACGCCTCGGTTACGGCATGCCCAAAGCCCAGGTTCCGCTGGGTGGTGAAACCATCCTGATGCATGCCCTCCGTGGGGTGGTTGCATCTGATGTTGCGCGCCAGATCTGCGTCGCCGTGCCCAAGGGGGACACGGCGCTGCGCGAATCAATCTCCGAGTTCACCATTGACCTGGTGGACGGAGGCCCCGAAATTTCGGTGGTCGACGGCGGTTCCTCCCGCGCGGATTCCGTCCGGGCTGCCATGGCTGCGTTGGAGGACGGAACCGAACTGGTCCTGGTCCACGACGCCGCACGTGCCCTTACCCCCGAGCGGGTTTTCCAGCGCGTCGCCGATGCCCTGGCCTCAGGCGCGAAGGCCGTCATTCCCACCATGCCTGTGGTGGACACCATCAAAACTGTTGCCGAGACGAATGGCTCAGACTCCTCCATCGCCCCGGAACTTGTCACGGGAACAGCCCCCCGCGAGCAGCTGCGCGCCGTTCAGACCCCGCAAGGTTTCGAACTGGCGGTCCTGCGGAGGGCTCACGAAGCTGCCGGTCTCTTCGACGACAAGCAATCCGCAGCTGTCACCGACGACGCCATGCTGGTGGAGCTCCTCGGGGTTCCGGTCCATGCTGTCCGCGGGGCCAGCCAGTCGCTGAAGATCACCACGCCCTTGGATCTCATCATTGCCGAGGGATTGCTGGAAGGGCCGCTGGGAATTCGTTGGGTGGAAGGCTGATGACTCCTGACCAGAACATGGTGCTTCCCCGCACGGGCGTTGGTATCGATGTCCACGCATTTGCGGCAGAAGATGACCCGCAACCGCTGTGGTTGGGCGGGCTTTTCTGGGAAGGCGAACGGGGGCTTTCAGGGCATTCCGACGGCGATTGCGTCGCTCATGCCGCTGCCGACGCACTCTTTTCCGCGTGCGGCATTGGTGACCTGGGCACCCACTTCGGCACTGACCGCCCCGAGTTCGCAGGTGCCTCGGGGGTCAAGCTCCTTGGTGAAGCGGCACGCATTGTGCGCGCGGCCGGATTCGAGATCGGCAACGTGGCAGTGCAGTTCGTGGCCAACCGTCCCAAGTTCGGTCCGCGCCGGGAAGAATCCCAGAGGGTCTTGAGCGATGCTGCCGGCGCGCCGATCAGTGTCACGGCAACCACCAGCGACGGCCTCGGTTTCACCGGTCGCGGCGAAGGTATCTCCGCTGTTGCCACGGCCCTGGTGTACCCGGTCTCCGGACACGAGACGACGGCAACCGAGTCCGGTCCCGCAAAAGGTGCGCCACATGGTTAAGCCACGTGCCGGCGTCGTGCGTTCCGCTATGGTGTCGGCAGGCTTGGCTGCATCGCTCCTGCTGGGCGGCTGCAGCGGGACCCAAACGATGGACGTGACAGCCAGCTGCGAGTTCCTGAACAAGGACACCTTCAAGCCCGACGGCAATCAGCAGCAGCAGTCTAAACAGATCGCTGAGCACTACCACGAGATCGCGGGCAAGCTCGCTCCGGAGATCGGCAATCCCATCAAAGAGATGGCTGCGATCATGGACGAAGCGGCGTCGTCATCCCTCGGCGCGGCCACCCAGGACCAGCAAGAGAAGCTCAAGGTGCAGTTCAACAAGATCGGCGAATACTGCAAGTAGGCAGGTCACGCCGCGTCATCGGCTAATCTGGAGCGGTGACCCTGCGCTTCTATGACACCGCCTCCGCCGAAGTCCGCGACTTCGTTCCCCTCGAAGACGGCAAGGCCAGCGTGTACTACTGCGGGGCCACCGTCCAAGGAATGCCGCACGTGGGCCACGTCAGGTCGGCCATCGCCTTCGACCAACTGACCCGCTGGCTCGAATTCCGTGGCCTCCGGGTTACGGTGGTGCGCAACGTCACGGACATCGACGACAAGATCCTGGCCAAATCCGCTCAGTCGTTCGGTCCGGACTGGGACGCTGAACCGTCGGCGCGCCAAGCCGAAGAGTGGTGGGCCCTGGCGTACCGCTACGAGCAGGAGTTCGAGAACGCCTACGAATCCCTCGGCGTCCAACGGCCCACTTATGAACCCCGTGCCACCGGCCACATCCCGGAAATGCACGCACTCATCCAGCGCCTCATCGACCGCGGCCATGCCTACCCCGCACTGGACGATTCCGGCGACGTCTACTTCGACGTCCGTTCCTGGAGCAAGTACGGCTCGCTGACGCGGCAGAATATCGATGACATGCAGGGAGCGCCCGACGCCGACCCACGCGGCAAGCGCGACCCTCGCGACTTCGCGCTGTGGAAGGGCTTCAAAGACGGCGAACCCGTCACCGCAAAGTGGGAGTCCCCGTGGGGTGCTGGCCGTCCCGGATGGCACCTCGAGTGCTCAGCCATGGTCACCAAGTATTTGGGTCCGCGGTTTGATATCCACGGTGGAGGACTGGATCTTCGCTTCCCGCACCACGAGAACGAGATGGCCCAGTCCCAGGCTGCCGGTGACGAGTTTGCCAACTTCTGGATGCACAACGGCATGGTCACGTACGAGGGCGAAAAGATGTCCAAGTCCATTGGCAACACCGTGAGCCCGGCGGAGATGCTGGAGCTCGCCTCACCGCGAGTGGTTCGCTACTACCTCGGTCAGGCACACTACCGCTCCATCCTGGACTACCGGCCTACCTCGCTGCAGGAGGCTGCAGCCGCCGTCGAGCGCATTGACGGTTTCATTCACAAGGCATCCGCCAAGGTGGGTACGGCCGCCTCGGACGTTTCCCCGCAGGCCAACATGCCCGCTGCGTTCATCGCGGCCATGGATGACGACCTCAACGTGCCCCAGGCCCTCGGCGTGCTGCACGAAACCGTGCGGGCAGGAAACACGGCGTTGGCTGGCGGCGACCTGGAGAGTGCGAAGACTGCTCTCTACAGCGTGCTGTCCATGACCGAAGTTCTAGGCCTGGATTCGGTGAAACGCCCGGAGGCTGTACAAGGGCGCGAGCACGCCGCTCTGGAAGTGCTGATCGAAGCCCAACTCGAAGCCCGTGCCGCTGCCAGGGCCAACAAGGACTGGGCAGCATCCGATGCTATCCGCGACACACTCGCCGCGGCCGGCGTCGTCGTCGAAGATGGTGCGGATGGCGCCAGCTGGAGCCTCAAACGCGACTGACGAACCGGCGCGGCGGCCGAATTGCATCGGGTCAGTAGACTTGATTCCAGACTTACTCACAAAATCAAGGATGGAATCTCATGGCCAATAATGGTCGCCGGTCGGTCAAGCAGAAGAAGGGCCCCACCACCGGAACCGGTGGCCACGGCCGCAAGGCCCTGGAGGGCAAGGGTCCCACGCCCAAGGCGGAGGAACGCACCTACCACAAGGCATACAAGAACAAGCAGCTGGCTGAGCGCTCGGCTGCCAAGCGCGGAACGGGCACCCGTCCCGGTGGCGCAGGCGCCCGCTCCGGTCCCAAGGGCCGTGCCACTGAAGAACTGGTGACGGGCCGTAACTCGGTGGTCGAAGCGCTCCGCGCCGGTATCCCAGCCAAAGCCCTGCACGTCGCCATCCGCATTGAGATGGACGACCGCGTCAAGGAATCCCTCAAACTCGCGGCTGAGCGCGGCATCCCTCTTCTCGAAACCGGCAAGGCTGAGCTGGACCGCATGACAGAGGACGCCGTCCACCAGGGCCTCGTTCTGCAGATCCCGCCGTACGAATACGAGGACGCTTACGACCTCGCCGAGGAAACCCTCGCCAAGTGGAAGAAGGGGCACATCTCCAACGCCCCCATCTTCGTTGCACTGGACGGCATCACCGACCCCCGCAACCTCGGCGCGATCATCCGCTCCGTTTCGGCCTTCAGCGGCCACGGCGTTATCGTGCCCGAGCGTCGTTCCGTCGGCGTCACAGCGTCCGCATGGAAGACCAGTGCCGGTGCCGCCGTGCGCGTTCCGGTTGCCCGTGCTGCGAATCTCAACAACGCGCTCAAGCAGTTCAAGAACATGGGCATCTACGTCCTTGGCTTGGACGGCGACGGCGACGTCTCGCTGCCCGACCTCACCGTTGCCACCGAACCCGTCTGCATTGTGGTCGGTTCCGAAGGCAAGGGCCTCAGCAGGCTGGTCCGCGAGAACTGCGACCAGATCGTCTCGATCCCGATCGACTCCGCCATGGAGTCCCTCAACGCATCCATGGCCGTTGGAATCTCGCTGTACGAAGTGTCGAGGCAGCGCGCTAGCTAGCCCTCTGCAAAGGCGCCGCAAGCGCCATCCTCCGCGCTAAGGCGCCGCAAGCGCCATCCTCCGCGTGCTGCTCCTTCGTCGCTTTGACGCACGCTTCCGGATGGCCCTCGCGGCGCCTTTCGCGTGTTTGAGTTGCACGCTCTCTCACGTCCCGCGGGCTTCCGCCTAACGCTCGATCATGTCCCGCGGGCTTGCGCCTAACGCTCGCTCATGTCCCGCGGTCTTGCGCCTAACGCTCGCTCATGTCCCGCGGGCTTGCGCCTAACGCTCGATCATGTCCCGCGGGCTTGCGCCTAACGCTCGCTCATGTCCCGCGGGCTTGCGCCTAACGCTCGCTCATGTCCCGCGGGCTTGCGCCTAACGCTCGATCATGTCCCGCGGGCTTGCGCCTAACGCTCGCTCATGTCCCGCGGGCTTGCGCCTAACGCTCGCTCATGTCCCGCGGGCTTGCGCCTAACGCTCGCTCATGTCCCGCGGTCTTGCGCCTAACGCTCGCTCATGTCCCGCGGGCTTGCGCCTAACGCTCGCTCATGTCCCGCGGGCTTGCGCCTAACGCTCGATCATGTCCCGCGGGCTTGCGCCTAACGCTCGCTCATGTCCCGCGGGCTTGCGCCTAACGCTCGCTCATGTCCCGCGGGCTTGCGCCTAACGCTCGCTCATGTCCCGCGGGCTTGCGCCTAACGCTCGCTCATGTCCCGCGGGCTTGCGCCTAACGCTCGCTCATGTCCCGCGGGCTTGCGCCTAACGCTCGCTCATGTCCCGCGGGCTTGCGCCTAACGCTCGCTCATGTCCCGCGGGCTTGCGCCTAACGCTCGCTCATGTCCCGCGGGCTTGCGCCTAACGCTCGCTCATGTCCCGCGGGCTTGCGCCTAACGCTCGCTCATGTCCCGCGGGCTTGCGCCTAACGCTCGCTCATGTCCCGCGGGCTTGCGCCTAACGCTCGCTCATGTCCCGCGGGCTTGCGCCTAACGCTCGCTCATGTCCCGCGGGCTTGCGCCTAACGCTCGATCATGTCCCGCGGGCTTGCGCCTAACGCTCGATCATGTCCCGCGGGCTTGCGCCTAACGCTCGCTCATGTCCCGCGGGCTTGCGGCCGATGCTCTGTCGGATACCTTCAACGCCGGCACGGCGGCCCCGGATTGGTTGGCCTTCTCCGCTTAGTTGTACTCGTGGAAGCCGTCTACTTTTGCTTCACGGCAAAGAAGGCGCTGACCTTTCCTCACGAAACGCCGCACCGTATTTTCTTCTGGGCGTGTTCATCCGAAGCGCATTTTCCCCTCACGCTGTCCCAGAAAACCCTACGACCGCACCGTGGAAGGGTTAGGGATGTGGGCGAGCGTTGGTGGGAAGGGTTGGGGATGTGAGTGAGCGTTGGTGGGAAGGGTTGGGGATGTGATCGAGCGTTGGTGGGAAGGGTTGGGGATGTGAGTGAGCGTTGGTGGGAAGGGTTAGAAGTCGCGGCGGTTGGCCAGCACTGGGAGTTTGGTGCGGGCATCTTCCACGACGGCGGGGTCGAGGTCGTAGAAAATGACGCCCGGTTCGCCCTCCAGGGCTTCCAATACCTGGCCGAACGGGGACACGACGGCGGAGTACCCCACTCCGGTGGGCGCGGTCCCTTTGACCTCAACGCCCTGAGTGGCGGGATCGCCCTGGCCGCAGGCGAGCACGAACGTGGTGGTGTCCACTGCGCGGGCGCGGGCCAGAAGTTGCCACTGCTCGGCCTTACCCGGTCCGGATCCCCACGAGGCGGAAACGATATTCACAATGGCTCCGCGCTGTGCGTTGGCCGTAAAGAGTGCAGGGAAACGGATGTCGTAACAGGTGGCCAACCCAAAGGTGAGGCCACCGGCGTCGAACGTTACCGGATCCGTACCGGCCTCAACGGTGTCCGATTCCGCGAAGCCGAACGCGTCGAAAAGATGTATTTTGTCGTAGCTCGTTTCCACGCCGGGTCCGGTGGCGAGGAGCGTGTTCCGCACGCGCGGGGATCCCGAATCGGAGGGAGTCCCAGGCGTGAACATGCCAGCCACGATCACCAACTGAAGTTCGTCAGCGAGGGACCGCACCCGGCTCGCCCACGGCCCAGCTAATGGTTCGGCAATGTCCAGCAGCGAGTTTCCGAACGCGCGCATCATTGCTTCCGGGAAGACCACCAGCTCGGCACCGCCGTCCTTGGCCCGGCGGGCGTACTCCTCAAGGAGCCGCAGGTTCTCGGCCAGATCCCGGCCGGTGATGACTTGGGCGAGTGCCACGCGCACGATAAAACCTCCAGTTGTTTCCGTCCCAGTATGCCAAGCGGACTGATCCGGGGCAGCAGAGCGCGACACAATCGATGCGAACCAGCTCAATCGCGGAGAGTGCGAAGGCAGCATTCCAGCACGTGAGCGGCGGATGAAATCCCGCCAGTTTCGGGCAAGTAATGAAATCACGACGCTGAACGTCGTCACATGGCAGGCCCGCGCGGTACATACTTGGCGTGGAACTAAACTTGCAAGCAATGGTTATGCCAATTTTTGACACAGAAGCTGCCCTGGACGCGTCGCAGCCCAGGCCCCTCGGACTGAGCACGCCCCAGCCCGGGGTTTTCGACGCCGAAACCACGCAGAACCATTCGGTGAACGTGGCCGTTTTCGCTCCCGACCTGGAACGGGTGGAAGTGGTGTTCCAAGCTCCAGGCGAACCTTGGCGCGCGCATATTCTGTCCAATGTGCAGGACGGCGTGCACTTCGGCCTTGTGGACGGCATGCCGCCGGGCACCCGCTACGGCTTCCGCGCTGCCCCCAGCGAGGGCGGCCTCCCTCTGTCCATCCCGGCTTTGGACCTGGACGACGACGGCGACCAGCCGCTGCTGCTCGATCCCTACGGCCGCGCCGTGGACCAGCGGGGCGAGTTCCTGACAAGCGTTCACGTGGAGACAGGCTTTGACTGGGGCGATGATCAGGCGCCGCGAACGCCCATGCGCACTTCGGTGATTTATGAGGCACACGTCCGTGGCCAAACGATGCTCCACCCCGACATCCCGGAGCACCTTCGCGGAACGTACGCGGGCATGGCGCACCCGGTGATGATCCAGCACCTGACTGAACTCGGCATCACTGCTGTCCAGCTGCTTCCCATTCATTTCCACTTGGATGAGTCGCACCTCCAGGACCTGGGCATGACCAACTACTGGGGCTACAACACCGCAGCCTTCTTCGCCCCACACTCGGACTACGCAACGGAAGCGGCGCGGACTGCGGGCCCCCACGCGGTGCAGGATGAGCTCAAGGGCATGATCAAACTGCTCCATGCGGCGGGGATCGAGGTCATCCTGGACGTGGTGTACAACCACACCGCCGAGGCCGGGCCTGACGGACCGCCGCTGAGTTTCCGCGGACTGGCGGAGAAGCGTTATTACCGGCACGATGCCCATGGACGCTACCTGGACACCACCGGATGCGGTAACACCCTGGATTTCAGTGATCCCGTGGTGGTGGATCTCGCACTGGATTCCCTGCGGTACTGGGTAAATGACTTCCATGTGGACGGTTTCCGTTTCGACCTCGCAGTGACACTGTGCCGGGATGCCAGCAACACTTTCGATCCCCAGCACCCGTTCTTGCAAGCAATTGCCGAGGACCCGGTGCTCTCTGAGGTCAAGCTGATCGCCGAACCTTGGGATGTGGGCTACGGTGGCTGGCAGACCGGCCGTTTCCCGCAGGGATGGTCTGACTGGAATGACCACTTCCGCGACGGAGTCCGAAGCTTCTGGCTGTCCGACCGGGCCGCTATGGAGGCCGGTGGACATGGTGGCTCGGTGGCGTCTTTGGCTGAGCTCATGGCGGGTTCTGCCAATCTCTTCGCATCATCCGGCCGCACCCGCCTTGCCAGCGTCAACTTCATCACCGCCCATGACGGCTTCACGCTGAAGGACCTGGTCAGCTACGACCGCAAGCACAACGAGGCCAACGGCGAGCAGAACCGCGACGGACACGGCGACAACCGAAGCTACAACCATGGTTTCGAGGGCCGCAGCGAGAACGAGGCCATCGTGGCTGCCCGGTCACTGTCCATCCGCAACCTTATGGCGACGCTGCTGCTGTCCTTTGGCGTTCCAATGATCACAGCCGGTGACGAGATCGGCCGTACACAGCAGGGCAACAACAACGCCTACTGCCAGGACAATCCCACGGCATGGCTGGACTGGAGCCGGACGCAGGAAGCCAACGCCATGTTCAGGACTACTCGTGAACTGGTCCGGCTCCGACGCTGGTTCCTGCGTCACCAACCTGAAAGCTTCCCAGGGCAGGCCAACGACTCGAGCCTTCAGTGGTTTGACGACAAGGGCAAGAAGATGACTCCGGCGCGCTGGAATGATCCCACCGTCCGCTCGGTCCAGCTGCTAATGGGCCACGAGGACAGTGAAATCCGGGGCTTGATTGTGGTGAACGGAAGCAACCAGGACGTAAAAATGGTCTTGCCCGAGATTCTGAGCGAGTCGGGCATCGGGAAGCGCATGTTTGAGCTGCGCTTTACCACCTCGGTTTTGCACGACCGACGGAAAGGCGCGTTGGTGGCCTCCGGCGAGCGGGATATCCTGCAAGCCAACACCATCAACATCTACCGCACGTAGCTAGCCGAGCATCGAGGGAAGCCCACCGGATGAACCGCAACCGCAACAAACTGGTGGCCTTCGCGGGACTGGTGATCGCCGTCGTCGTGCTGGTGGTTGCGATGGTGGGCGGAGGCTCGCTGACGGCGCCCACAACAGCGCCGCCCTCCGGCGTACCAACCGCAGGGCAAAGCACGACGCCGGCATCCGGCACCGCGACGTCGGCCGCCTCCGCTGTGGCAAACCCTTCAACGCTGCCCACGATCAATGCTTCGCAGCTACCCAAGGAAGCGCGCCAAACCCTTGCCCTGATTGCGAAGGGCGGCCCGTACCCGTACGACCGCGACGGTGTGAACTTCGGAAACTTCGAGGGTTTGCTGCCCAAGAAATCCGGCGGTTTCTATAAGGAGTACACCGTTCCCACGCCGGGGGAGTCGGACCGGGGCGCCCGCCGAATTATCGTGGGTAAGGACTCGGCCAAGTACTACACCCCGGACCATTACGAGTCCTTTACGTTCATCGTCGAAGGCAAATAGAGGAGCCCATGAAAATCTATTCGGCTGACACCTGGACCCTCGAAGAACTCCAGGAGCAGATCTCCGACGCCGGCCGGCGAACGCTTCTGGTCCCACCGGCCAGCACCAAGCAAGCGGTCCTTGAGGTCTTCGGCCAGGTCCTCGATTTCCCTGAGTACTACGGCGTGAACCTGGACGCCCTCAACGACTCCTTGCACGACTACGCTGATGCCCTCTCAGAGGACGAAGGCAGCCCGGTCACCATGATCTGGCAAGTCCCCGCGGCCTACCGCACGGACCGTTCCTTCGGCGTGGTCTGCGAGATCCTCCAAGACGCAGAGCGCTACGCGGGCCGCGACCTCGCAGTTATCGCAGTCTTCGAGTATTAGTGGGCCCAGCGGGCCCTAACTGCGCCGGCGTCCTACCCGTGTGGGCAGGCGTCCGAAGAGGCAACTTCATCGGCTGGTCTTACGGGCAGCTGAGATGTCATCAGCGTTGGTTCCCACATGAGCTATGACTACCGCCGAAATCCGCTTAAGTGGTGCATGCAACTCAATCGTGATGCGAAATGTTGAATATTTCTATAATTTTTCTGATTATTTCAAACGCTTGAAATTAAAAGTTTCCAGTGCAAGGCTGACCCAGTGAACTAATGCATATTATCAACGAAGTGTGCTTCGTTTCATGCGGGCCTGCACTGGAGTAGTTCAGTTGTCCTTTTATCCATTTTGACTTGCCAGAAGCTTTGGGGGACCAGTGAAGTTATCTGTTTCGAATGCACTCAAATTGCGCATTTCGTCCATCGCCGGAAGTGCCGTGCTCATACTGGGTCTTGGTATTGCAGTGCCAGCCCCTGCGGATGCTTACGCCTTCACGGGTTGCAAGTGGGCAAGTTCCAGCATGACCTACAAAAATGATGCTGTATCCGGATACACAGATCCGCTGATCGATGCCGGCTACTCGTGGGCATCCGCCAGCGACATCGACGGAATGCACCCAACGGGCGGAGCCATGAGGGCTTACGTGATCAATAACGGAGCCAATGGCTACGACGGCTATTCAAAGTGGAACTGCCCCTTCGGCAATCTATGGTCCTCCGAGGTCACACTCAACACTTACTATGCGCAGGGCTACACCTACTGGCAAAAAAGAGTTGTCTGGGTACACGAACTCGGTCACGGCATGGGCTTAGACCACTCTTCATGGGGCACCGTCATGTACACGTGTCCCCGGTGCACTTACGACTCATTCGGAACCTACTGGCCAACCAACGACGATCAAGCTGGCGCTAACGCGCTCTATTAGGGAGTAGTCATGCAATCAAAGCCAGCATTAGGCCTTATCTTGGCGGGACTGATTCTTGCCTCCAGCCTAGCCAGTTGCTCAGCAAGGCCATCGCCTGCATCGACGTCCACGTTATCAACGCTGGAGGCGGAACAACGTGCTGGAGGCGTGCACGCCTCTAGGTCGAAAGAGTACAGAGACATGGCGGATCTGGCTGCTGACAGCACAGTGGTCGTGGTCGGAAGAGTGCTCAAACAAGAAACGGTAGTCGAAGACATCCCGTACACCCTGTCCACGTTAGAAGTACAAGAGCCGTTACATCCAACACCTCTGGCTACCGCTGTAAACCAACCTGCTTTAAGCAAAAGCTCCATACCAACGACAGTGGTGATTAGACAACTGGGAACTTCGGACATGTCCGAGACGCCATCGCCGATTCTGAATGCGGACGGAACGGGATACTTGGTGTTTATCCGTCCAACCGAACTGCCAGGAGAGGCGGCAGCGCAGTTCTATGTAACAGGAGGGGATGCCGGAATCTTCACGAAGGGTGCAGATGGAGTGTTCATGCATAAAGTTGGACCGGTGAACGATAACATCCCAGCCCAGATCACAAAAGAGGAAATCTCGGCTTTGAAGTAGGTATGACCACAACGGGCCGATCGCAGGAGGGAGTTGGGTAATGGAGATTTTCTCTTCCGCCACCAAAAGTCCCTTAACAAGGATGTCGTTAGGTATCATTTCGATACAAATTAACGATGTGGCTACAAACTCTGAGACCGGATTCCGCAGAGCAACTACTGTGAGGAGAATCAAGAAATGATGTTCTCTTCCAGCCGTCCTTTTCGAGTTCAAGGCTTCCTTCGGGCACCAGTTGCCGCGTTGAGCGTGCTGATCATTGCCGCGGCATTGTCAGGATGCAATTCCTCCTCCCAAGGGCGGCCCCCGTGTCTCCCCCCTGATTTTTCCGTTACGCCCTCGCCCGCAAGAATCGGCGAAGAGGTCACCGTGCGGGCACAAGATGCGCGATGCGATCCCCGCTACGGAAAGAACGCCCGAATCCTGATAACAATTAAAGATTCATCCGGACGCAAAGTGCTTGACGCTTTGGCGCCAATGAATGACGCTGGTGGATTTACTTATACTTTTAGGGTTCCACCCGAGACTGCGCCAGGGGAAGCCGCCGTCGTGGCTTTCCCATTCGACATCGACTGGTGCGACGACACAGGCAAGAACAGGCGTGCAGGACAGGTAGTCTCCGCTAGTCAGCATGCAAGTTGTACGCCTCCGACGCAGACGATCACGATCGCTATATAAGCCCCTTAGGTTCCCTCTGGGGTCTTGTCCTTGTTGTGGCCGGACCTCTGAACGCGAAAAACCTCCGCAGCGCGCCACGGACGAGGCCTTCTTCGTTGGACAACAACTGTCACCGGCCTGTTTCTGTGTGATGGCCGTGTCCGGCTGTCTCCAACGGTCACGATCAACGGGGCTGATTCCTGCTGGAGCGCTTTCACGCTGACCCAGCAGACTGCTCGGAGTGGGACTTTTCAAAGTGCGATAAATCGAAAAGTGGTCCCAGAACAGATCTTCTAGCACCGCTTTCTCGGCTTCATGCCACGCCGGTTGTTAGCATCTCGGCCGGGATCAAGGCGGCGAATCGCCACGATTGAAGCCGACGGCAATCAGGAAGTACGTGGAGCCCTGCTCCGACGTAGCTGGCCCGCTTATCCGTTGTTGAACAACAACGGAACAGCGGGCCAGGAACGTCCCGGAGGACAAAGGTCTAGGCGTTCGCGATCAACCCCAACTCAGCCTTGGAAGCCAGCGCGGAGTGCTTCGGGAACACGCGGACGGTGTACCCGAAGGACCCTGAGCGGTTGATCACCAAGGAGCCGCTGAACAGGTGGCGTCCGCCGCCGAGGTCTTCCAGGGAGTCCAGTTCGGCCACCACGATGTCCTCGAGCTCGTCGGTGTCTTCCGCGCGGCCGAAGGCCACTTCCACGGAGACGTCGTCCGGGGTGAGGTTGTTGAGGGCCACGTAGGCGTTGACTTGGAGTGAGTCGCCTACCTGGGGTTCCTCGGAGACGCCAACGGAGTCAACGTGTTCCACCACTACCTCGGGCCAGGCGTTCCGAACCTTGGTGGTCCAGGCCGCGAGTTCCTTGGCTTCCTTGAATGACTCGGCAACAGCCCTGCGCCCGGATACAGCGGCCGGGCAGTAGAGGTTGTTGACGTAGTCGTGGAGCATGCGTTCGGCCGAGACTGCAGGGCCAAGGTTAGCCAGGGTGTGCTTGATCATGGACACCCAGTGCGTGGGCACGGTTTCACGGCTGGATTCGGACGGTCCTGCTGCTCCGGCGCCTTGGGCAACGGTGGTGCCGTAGAAGCGCGGTGCTACCTGGGTTTCCAGCAGCTCGTAGAGTGCTGATGCCTCGATGTCGTCGCGCTCCTCGGAGGACGCGTTGTTGTTGGCGGTGGGGATTGCCCAGCCGTTCTCGCCGTCGTACATTTCGTCCCACCAGCCGTCCAGGACGGAGAGGTTGAGCGAACCGTTGATGGCGGCCTTCATGCCGGAGGTGCCGCAGGCTTCCAGCGGTCGGAGGGGGTTGTTGAGCCATACGTCGCAGCCGGGGAACAGTGTCCTCGCCATGGCGATGTCGTAGTTGGGCAGGAACACGATCCTGTGCCGGACCTGGGGGTCGTCCGTGAACTTGACCAGGTCCTGGATCATCTTCTTGCCGGCGTCGTCTGCGGGGTGGGACTTGCCCGCGATGACCAGCTGGATGGGGTGCTTGGGGTCAAGCAGCAAGGCCTTCAAACGGGCAGGGTCCCGCAGCATGAGCGTGAGCCGCTTGTAGGTGGGCACACGCCGTGCGAATCCGATGGTGAGGACATCGGGGTCCAGTACGGAGTCGGTCCAGCCGAGTTCGGCATCGGCAGCGCCACGCTTCTTCCATGAGGCCCGGAGCCGGCGTCGAACGTCTTCTATGAGTTGTGCGCGGAGCTCCCGGCGGAGGGCCCAGACGTCTTCGTCGCTGACGTTGTACGCGAGGTCCCAGCGTCCCAGGGCTTCGGCTTCCGCGCCGAACTGGTTCCGGGCCAAGGTGGAGATGCGGGGGTCCACCCACGTGGGCACGTGGACGCCGTTGGTAACGGAGGTGATGGGGATTTCGGAGTGGTCGAATCCCGGCCAGAGACCGGCGAACATTTCGCGGGAGACCACACCGTGCAGCTTGGCCACACCGTTGGCACGCTGCGCCAGGCGCAGGCCCATGACTGCCATGTTGAACACGGACGGGTTGCCGCCGTCGAAGTTTTCACGGCCGAGGTCCAGGATGCGGTCCGTGGGCACAGCGGGCGCGAGGCCGGCTTCGAAGAAGTGCTTGATCTGCACGGTCTCGAAGCGGTCGATGCCGGCGGGTACGGGCGTGTGCGTTGTGAAGACAGTGGACGCGCGGCCGGCGGCGAGGGCCTCGTCCCAGCTGAGGGGCGAGTTGGCGTCGGACATGGCTTCCTGGATGCGTTCGATCCCCAGGAACCCTGCGTGGCCTTCGTTGGTGTGGAACACTTCCGGAGCGGGCGTGCCGGTGAGCTCCTGGTACACGCGCAGGGCCTTAACGCCGCCCATGCCCAGGAGGAGTTCCTGCTGGAGACGGTGGTCGCCGCCGCCGCCGTACAGGCGGTCGGTGATGCCGCGGGCGGCTTCGTCGTTGGAGGGGACGTTGGAGTCCAGCAGCAGCAGCGGAACGCGTCCGACGTCGGCACGCCACACGTGCGCGTGGAGCTCGCGGCCGTTGGGCAGCGGGAGGGAAATGTGGACTGGCTTGCCTTGGGCGCCGTCCTTGGCCGGGTGGCGCAGCAGCGTCAGCGGCAGGCCGTCAGGGTCCAGTACAGGGTAAGTTTCCTGCTGCCAGGCGTCGCGGGACAGCGACTGCTTGAAGTATCCGGCCTGGTACAGAAGCCCCACGCCGATCAGCGGCACACCGAGGTCGGAGGCGGCTTTGAGGTGGTCGCCGGCGAGGATGCCGAGGCCCCCGGAATATTGTGGGAGTACTTCGGTGATGCCGAATTCGGGCGAGAAGTACGCGATGCAGGCTGGAGCGTCTTCGCCGAGGCCTTGGTACCAGCGCGGTTCGCTGAGGTATCGGTCCAGGTCGGCTGCGGCGTGCTGCACGCGCTCCACAACCTCGCCGTCATTGGCCAGGTCCTGTAACTGCTCGCGGCTGATCGACCCCAGCAGGGCTATGGGGTCGTGCTGCGATGCCTCCCAGAGAGCCGGGTTAAGGCTCGCAAAAAGTTCCCGTGTGGGCCGGTGCCAGGACCAACGCAAGTTGGTTGCCAGACGGGCCAGGGGCCTGATGGGCTCGGGGAGGACGGTACGGACTGTAAACCTTCGAATAGCCTTCACGAGCGCCACACTAACGGACTCACATGGCAGCCGGAACTGGATTGGGTTTCTTTTAGGTAAAAGTCATCTTGCGTCGAGGAGATAGGTCGTGTGCTTAGCATTCTGTGATTTTTGTCGCTAACGTCGTGGTTGTGACGAAAACCGCGCGAACCATCACCGCTCTGAAATCCAAGACGACTACGGACATCACCGAGGGACTTCGCTTCGGCCGGTTCCCCATTACGGCCGTGCAGCCGGTGGTTGAGGGTGGCCGTTTCCCGGCGAAGGCCTTGCCAGGCGAGGACCTGGTTGTCGGCGCCACGGTCTTCCGTGAAGGCCATGACCAGCTCGGCGTCTCCGCTGTGCTGCTCGATCCCAAGGGCAAGGAGCGTCAGCGAGTCCGCCTGACCCCGGCCCAAGGCGAGCAATGGAAGGGCCTGGACCGATGGGAAGGCCTGATCACCCCCACCGGCACCGGCGCCTGGTCCTTCGTCATCGAGGCCTGGCATGACCGGTACGGCACCTGGCATCACAACGCCGAGGTCAAAGTAGGGGCCGGCATTGACGTCGAGTTGATGCTCGCCGAAGGCGCTGCCCTCCTCGCGGAAGCCGCCGACGACGCCGGGCGCAGCGCCGTGGAGAAGCGCACCTTGCGTGCCGCTTCCGTCGTGCTGGCCGACACCACCAAGACTGCCGAGGAGCGCCTTGGCGCCGGTTTCAGCCCCGAGGTGCTGGCCGCCGTCGGACGCGTTCCGATCCGCGAACTGGTGACCGTTTCCGAACGTTTCCCGCTGCAGGTGGAACGCGACCTCGCGGGCCGCGGTTCCTGGTACGAGTTCTTCCCCCGCTCAGAGGGCGCCGTCCTGGACCACTCCACTGGCGTGTGGACCTCCGGCAACTTCCGCACGGCAGCCAACAGGCTCGACGCCGTCGCGGAGATGGGCTTCGACATCATCTACCTGCCGCCCATCCACCCGATCGGTTACCAGCACCGAAAGGGGCGCAACAACACGCTGACTCCGGGGCCGCAGGATCCGGGTTCGCCGTGGGCTATCGGTTCCAAGGACGGCGGACATGACGCCATCCATCCGGAACTGGGTACGTTTGAGGACTTTGATGCGTTCGTGGCGCGCGCCAACGAACTGGGACTCGAAGTTGCCCTGGACCTGGCGTTGCAGGCAGCTCCGGACCACCCTTGGGTGACGTCCAACCCTGAATGGTTCACCACGCGCGTTGACGGTTCAATCGCCTATGCAGAGAACCCGCCGAAGAAGTACCAGGACATTTATCCCCTGAACTTCGACAATGACCCGGCCGGCCTTTCCAAGGAAATCCTGCGGATTGTCCAACTGTGGATCAGCCACGGCGTCAAGGTATTCCGCGTGGACAATCCCCACACCAAGCCTGTGTGGTTCTGGGAATGGCTCATCGGCAAGATCAACAAGAAGAACCCCGAGGTTGTCTTCCTGGCGGAGGCCTTCACACGCCCGCCGATGATGCATGCTTTGGGCCGCGCAGGATTCCAGCAGTCCTACACCTACTTCACGTGGCGGAACACCAAGACCGAGCTGGAGGAGTACTTCCACGAGGTCAGCCACGAAACAGCGGCGTTCTTCCGGCCGAACTTCTTCGTGAACACCCCGGACATCCTCACCGAGTACCTGCAGTACGGTGGTCCCGCCGCGTTCCGCATCCGGGCCGTATTGGCTGCTACGGCAAGCCCGTTGTGGGGCGTCTACGCCGGTTATGAGTTGTACGAGCACGTGGCCCGTCCGGGCGCCGAGGAGTACATCGACAACGAGAAGTACGAGTACAAGGCAAGGGACTGGGAGGGTGCGGCTGAGTCAGGGCGTACCTTGGCGCCATACATCACCAGGCTTAACACCATTCGCAAGAACCACCTGGCCTTGGGCGATCTGCAGAACCTGACGCTGCACAGCAGCACCGATGACGCCACGATTGTGTACTCCAAGCACAAAACGCTCCCGGACGGCACCAAGGACACTTTGATCATTGTGGTCAACGTGGATCCTCACAGCACCCGTGAAAGCACGGTGTCCCTGAACTTGGAAGCCCTGCACCTGGCCCCCTCGGACTTCAACGAGGACGGCCGGTTCCGGGTGGACGACTTGATCAGCGGCGAGAGCTGGGAATGGGGCGAGCACAACTACGTCCGCCTGGATGCCCACGTTGAGCCGGCACACGTACTTAGCATCCGGAGGCAGCCTTAGTGAGTTTTTCTCCGCAGAACCCCAGCCAGTACTTCACTCCGAAGAACACCTTCGAGTTGAACGCCCCAGGTCTCCAGCACGATCCGCACTGGTACCGCAAGGCAGTCTTCTATGAGGTACTGGTGCGGGCCTTTGCGGATGCCAACGGGGATGGTTCCGGCGACTTCCACGGCCTGATCGAGAAACTGGATTACCTCCAGTGGCTGGGCGTTGACTGCCTGTGGTTGCCGCCGTTCTTCCATTCCCCGTTGCGCGATGGCGGTTATGACATCGCCGACTATACGTCCGTGCTGGACGAGTTCGGCACCATCAGCGACTTCAAGCGCTTGGTTGCCGAGGCCCACGCCCGTGGCGTCCGGGTGATCATCGACCTGCCGTTGAACCACACCTCGGACCAGCACCCCTGGTTCCAGGAGTCGCGCAAAGATCCAACTGGTCCCTACGGTGATTTCTATGTGTGGAGCGATACGGACGAGAAGTACCAGGACGCACGCATCATCTTCGTTGACACCGAAGAGTCCAACTGGACGTTCGATCCTATCCGCCGGCAGTTCTTCTGGCACCGCTTTTTCAGCCACCAGCCAGACTTGAATTTCGAGAACCCCAAGGTGATTGAGGCCCTCTATGACGTGGTCCGCTTCTGGCTGGACCAGGGCATCGATGGCTTCCGCGCGGACGCCATTCCCTACCTGTTCGAAGAAGATGGCACCAACTGCGAGAACCTGCCTGCCACGCACACCTTCCTGCAGGACCTCCGCCGGATGGTGGACTCGAACTACCCCGGCAGGGTGATCATCGCTGAGGCAAACCAACCTCCGCATGAAGTGGTGGAGTACTTCGGCACCGAGGAAGCCCCGGAGTGCCATATGGCCTTCCATTTCCCCATCATGCCGCGGCTGTACTACGCCCTGCGGGACCAGAAGGCAGCTCCCATTATTGAGACCCTGCGGAACACCCCGGAGATTCCGAAGGGTGCGCAATGGGGAACCTTCCTGAGGAACCATGACGAATTGACGTTGGAGATGGTGCCCGCTGAAGAGCGCGCCGCCATGCTCGGTTGGTACGCCCCGGATCCCCGGATGCGGGCCAACATAGGCATCCGACGGCGTTTGGCGCCGCTGCTGGATAACTCCCGCTCCGAGATCGAGCTCATCAACGCGTTGCTGCTTTCCCTGCCGGGAAGCCCGTTCCTGTACTACGGGGACGAGATCGGCATGGGCGACAATATCTGGCTCGATGACCGCGATGCCGTCCGCACCCCGATGCAGTGGAACCCCGACCGCAATGCCGGCTTCTCAGGGGCCGATCCCGGCAAGCTTTACCTGCCGGTCATACAGTCGCTGGTTTACAACTACAGCATGGCCAACGTCGAGGCCCAGGCCGCGCACTCCGGTTCGCTGCTGCGCTGGACCCGCCAGATCCTCAGTGTCCGGAGGAACCACCCTGTGTTTGGGTTGGGCGGCTTCCGGCATATTGAGGCAGACCATGAGGTGGTGTTGGCCTACGTCAGGGAATTGCCGGCCGGCAACCCTGAAGGAGAGGACGCGGAGACCATTCTGTGCGTTTTCAACCTCTCCCAGCACCCCGTCGCGGCAACCTTGGACGTGCCTGAGTTTGCAGGCCGCGGCCTGCGCGATATTTTCGGCGGCCAGCCTTTCCCGGCCGTCGGCGACAACGGTCACTTGACCGTGATGCTGGGGAGCCACAGCTTCTATTGGCTGCGGGTCCGCTCGGCATTTTCGAATCCCTCATCGCCCTTTACCCAGGCGATTCCCGTGGTGACCTCCAAAGGATGAGATGAGCAAGGAAAACTTGAACCCCTCCATTGAAGGACTTCTCCGGAGCTGGCTGCCAGGCAAGCGCTGGTTCCCGGTCAAGAGCCCCGACTTTGCGCTGGAGCAGGTGGGCGCTTTCAGGCTGCCGGCTACCGGGGGAGATACCGGGCTGGAAGTTGTGCTGCTGGCGGTGACCCACAGGACAGCCGACGGCGGTTCCCGGACCGACGTCGTCCAGGTTCCGTTGAGTTACCGAAGCAAGCCCCTGGCGGATGCCCCCGCCGCTTTGTTGGGCGAATTTACGGATCCTGACCTAGGGCTACAGCTCGTGTACGACGCCGTCTACGATGCGGACTTTGTTACTGCCTGGCTGGAACTCATGCGAACTGAAGGGAAAGTGGGCGGTGCCCAGGGGCACCTCTCGCGTAGCCGTGTGGCCCTTCCGAAAACACCCCTCTCCGTCAAGGTCCTGTCCGGCGAGCAGTCCAACACATCCGTCATTATTGACGACGGCGACTCCGCAGCGATCGTCAAAATCTTCCGGGTGCTCGCCGCCGGCAGGAATCCCGAAGTGGAACTTGGGGCGGCCCTGACAGCAGCGGGAACCAGTGAGGTTCCCGCGACGCTGGGCTGGGTTACCGGCTCGTGGCACGAGCCGGCGTCGAGCGGTTCCATAGCGGCCACGGGCGAGCTGACTGTCGCCCACGAATTCCTTGCCGGCGGGATGGATGCCTGGCGCCTGGCCGTAGAGGCAGCCGCAGCCGGCAAGGATTTCACGGCAGAAGCCCGCGGTCTCGGCGCTGCTACTGCCACGGTTCACGCAAGGCTCGCAGAAACGTTCGGCACCCAGGACGGACAGGAACAGGGGCCGGACATCATCGCGACTGTAGCGAGGCGTGTCCGCGGCTCCTGGGCGGAAGCCTCGTCCGCCGTCGGGCCTTATGACGAGAACCTCGATGAACTGCTGGCGGCCCTGGATCCACGGGACGTCGGCCAGTTGCAACGCGTCCACGGCGACCTCCATCTGGGACAGATCCTTTTGGTTCCCGGCGCTGAGGGGCAGCCGGGACGATGGGCCATCCTCGACTTCGAAGGCGAGCCGCTCCGGACCATCGATGAACGCAATACTCCCGATTTGCCGCTGCGGGACGTCACGGGCATGCTGCGTTCATTCGATTACGCAGCCGGTGCCGCCACGCGCGAAAACGAAAAAGTGGCCGTCAGAGTGCCTGAAACCTGGGTGGATGACTGCGCTGCCGCGTTCCTTGAGGGTTACAGCGAAGTCACCCCCGGAACCATAGACCGCCGCTCGCCGCTCTTTGTGGCATTGTGGCTGGACAAGGCCTTATACGAGGTTGTTTACGAGTTGCGGAACCGGCCCGACTGGCTGTCGATCCCGGTGAACGCATCGCGACGAATCCTCGACAACACAAGCCGCGGCAAGCATGCGGCAGCTACAGCGGAAGGTAATGACATGACTGGCTCTGCACGCACCGAACGGCCCCGAGTTCCCCTGCACGTGGACTCCGAGACCTTGGAACGCGTGGCCGCCGGCGCTTACCACGCGCCGCATTCAGTACTTGGCGCGCACTTGGACGATCACGGCCACGTCACTATCCGTACGGTGAAACACCTGGCAAAGTCCGTGGTTGCAGTGACTGAAGCCGGCCGCACGGAAATGACCCATGAGGCCCACGGCGTCTGGACTGCAGTCCTGGAACCGCTGCAGGCCGGCCACGTGCCGGATTACCGTTTGGAAGTGGTGTACGACGTCGAACCCGTCACCATCGATGACCCGTACCACTACTTGCCTACCGTGGGTGAGGTGGACCTGCACCTGATCGGCGAAGGTCGCCACGAGCGCCTATGGGATGTCCTCGGCGCGCACGTCCAGCACTACCGCTCTGCGTTGAGCGAGGTGGACGGAGTCTCGTTCGCTGTCTGGGCTCCGAACGCCCAAGCCGTCCGTGTGAAGGGCGACTTCAACGGGTGGGATGGCCGCTCCCACGGGATGCGCTCCCTGGGTTCCTCCGGCGTGTGGGAACTCTTCATCCCGGGCGTTGTAGCAGGGGCGTGCTACAAATACGAGATCCTCACCAAGGCCGGTCACTGGGTGGAGAAAGCAGACCCGTTGGCTTTCGGCACTGAGGTCCCGCCGCTGACTGCTTCGCGCGTGGTTGACGCCAGCTACCGTTTCAAGGATGCGGAATGGATGAGTGCCCGTGCCCAGAAGGACCCGCACAACTCGCCCATGAGCGTTTACGAAGTTCACTTGGGCTCCTGGCGGCTTGGCCTTGGCTACAAGGAACTTGCCAAGGAACTCGTGGACTACGTGAAGTGGCTTGGGTTCTCCCATGTTGAGTTCATGCCGGTCGCGGAGCACCCCTTCGGCGGTTCGTGGGGCTACCAGGTGACGTCCTATTTCGCGCCGACCTCACGATTCGGACACCCGGACGAGTTCCGGTTCCTCGTGGATTCGCTCCACCAAGCCGGCATCGGCGTCCTCCTCGACTGGGTGCCTGCACACTTCCCCAAGGACTCCTGGGCGCTCGCCCAGTTCGACGGCCAGCCGCTGTACGAGCACTCAGACCCAGCCTTGGGCGAACACCCCGACTGGGGAACCTTGATCTTCGACTTCGGACGCAGCGAGGTCCGCAACTTCCTGGTGGCCAACGCTCTGTATTGGCTGGAGGAATTCCACATCGACGGCCTGCGCGTGGATGCCGTTGCCTCGATGATCTACCTGGACTACTCCCGTGAAGAAGGGCAGTGGAGGCCCAACAAGTTCGGCGGCCGCGAGAACCTCGAAGCTATTTCCTTCATGCAGGAAGTCAACGCCACCGTCTACAAGTCCCACCCCGGCGCTATCATCATCGCGGAGGAATCCACGGCCTTCCCCGGTGTCACGGCGCCCACCAACCACGGCGGGCTGGGCTTCGGGCTCAAATGGAACATGGGCTGGATGCATGACTCGCTCAAGTACATTTCCGAAGACCCCATCAATCGCAAGTGGCACCACGGCACCATCACGTTCTCCATGGTCTACGCCTTCACCGAGAACTTCCTGCTGCCCATCAGCCACGACGAAGTAGTTCACGGTAAGGGCTCCATGCTTCGCAAGATGCCAGGTGACCGCTGGCAGCAGCTGGCAAACCTGCGTGCGTTTTTTGCCTACCAGTGGGCGCACCCGGGCAAGCAACTGATCTTCATGGGTACGGAGTTCGGCCAGGAAGCCGAGTGGTCCGAACAATACGGACTGGATTGGTTCCTTGCCGATATCCCTGCGCACCGTGGACTGCAGCTTTTGGTCAAGGACCTCAACGAGCTCTACACGTCCACGCCGGCGCTTTATCAGCGGGACAACGAAGCCGGCGGGTTCCAGTGGATAAATGGCGCAGATGCCGATCACAACGTTCTGACTTTCATCCGCTGGGATCAGGATGGCAAGCCGCTGGTTTGCGCAGTGAACTTCTCGGGCGGTCCGCACAAGGACTACATCCTCGGAGTGCCGGCAGCAGGGGAGTGGACGGAAGTCCTGAACACGGATTCTGAAACGTACGGCGGCTCGGGAGTTGTCAACGCAGGAGCCTTGAAGGCTTCAACCCCCGGAACTGATGGCCAGCCGGCAGCTTTGACTGTCACGCTTCCCCCTCTTGGGGCTTCCTGGTTCACGCCGGCTGAGTAGTTCCTGAGGACAGGGGAGGGCCCGAGGCTTTGGCTTCCGGGCCCTCTTCCCTGTGTTTCTTGGGACGTTCCGCCCGTGTTTCCGGGGATTTTGCTTGCCGGAGGGAGCGTGTCGCTGCCGGGTTTTGCCATCTCGGGGAAGTAGGGGTATAGTTAGTACCCGCGCTGGTCCCCGAGTGGAGATCGCCACGCAGACAAGATACCGCAAGGAAAAATCAAGTCATGCTGGCCGATTTGACTCCGAGAGATCCAGCCGGTAAGTTTGAAAAGTTGCTCCGGAGCGATCCTGGCCCCTTGTGGGGGGTTTGGTGGTGCCGGGTGTGTCTGTTGTTTGAGAACTCAATAGTGTGCCAAGTTTGTTGATACCGATTGTTTTTCAATTGGTTGAAATTATGGCTGGATCATTATGCACCCCCGTGTGTGGTGGTCTGGTTTTCAGCTGGTTTCGAATTTTGTGCAGCCGCGTTCTACCGTTATTTCCGGTGGGTGTGGTTGTGTCTGTTTGGTTTTGTTTTACTTCAACGGAGAGTTTGATCCTGGCTCAGGATGAACGCTGGCGGCGTGCTTAACACATGCAAGTCGAACGATGATCCCAGCTTGCTGGGGGATTAGTGGCGAACGGGTGAGTAACACGTGAGTAACCTGCCCTTGACTCTGGGATAAGCCTGGGAAACTGGGTCTAATACCGGATACGACCATCTGGCGCATGTCATGGTGGTGGAAAGCTTTTGTGGTTTTGGATGGACTCGCGGCCTATCAGCTTGTTGGTGGGGTAATGGCCTACCAAGGCGACGACGGGTAGCCGGCCTGAGAGGGTGACCGGCCACACTGGGACTGAGACACGGCCCAGACTCCTACGGGAGGCAGCAGTGGGGAATATTGCACAATGGGCGCAAGCCTGATGCAGCGACGCCGCGTGAGGGATGACGGCCTTCGGGTTGTAAACCTCTTTCAGTAGGGAAGAAGCGAAAGTGACGGTACCTGCAGAAGAAGCGCCGGCTAACTACGTGCCAGCAGCCGCGGTAATACGTAGGGCGCAAGCGTTATCCGGAATTATTGGGCGTAAAGAGCTCGTAGGCGGTTTGTCGCGTCTGCTGTGAAAGACCGGGGCTCAACTCCGGTTCTGCAGTGGGTACGGGCAGACTAGAGTGCAGTAGGGGAGACTGGAATTCCTGGTGTAGCGGTGAAATGCGCAGATATCAGGAGGAACACCGATGGCGAAGGCAGGTCTCTGGGCTGTAACTGACGCTGAGGAGCGAAAGCATGGGGAGCGAACAGGATTAGATACCCTGGTAGTCCATGCCGTAAACGTTGGGCACTAGGTGTGGGGGACATTCCACGTTTTCCGCGCCGTAGCTAACGCATTAAGTGCCCCGCCTGGGGAGTACGGCCGCAAGGCTAAAACTCAAAGGAATTGACGGGGGCCCGCACAAGCGGCGGAGCATGCGGATTAATTCGATGCAACGCGAAGAACCTTACCAAGGCTTGACATGAACCGGAAAGACCTGGAAACAGGTGCCCCGCTTGCGGTCGGTTTACAGGTGGTGCATGGTTGTCGTCAGCTCGTGTCGTGAGATGTTGGGTTAAGTCCCGCAACGAGCGCAACCCTCGTTCTATGTTGCCAGCGCGTTATGGCGGGGACTCATAGGAGACTGCCGGGGTCAACTCGGAGGAAGGTGGGGACGACGTCAAATCATCATGCCCCTTATGTCTTGGGCTTCACGCATGCTACAATGGCCGGTACAAAGGGTTGCGATACTGTGAGGTGGAGCTAATCCCAAAAAGCCGGTCTCAGTTCGGATTGGGGTCTGCAACTCGACCCCATGAAGTCGGAGTCGCTAGTAATCGCAGATCAGCAACGCTGCGGTGAATACGTTCCCGGGCCTTGTACACACCGCCCGTCAAGTCACGAAAGTTGGTAACACCCGAAGCCGGTGGCCTAACCCTTGTGGGGGGAGCCGTCGAAGGTGGGACCGGCGATTGGGACTAAGTCGTAACAAGGTAGCCGTACCGGAAGGTGCGGCTGGATCACCTCCTTTCTAAGGAGCTGCTAACAGCTGGTTGCTGCGCCTGCATGGGTGTGGTGGTGGTTGTCAGTGTTGCCCATTGCGCAGGCGTCTGTTCTGCGGTGGGTGCTCATGGGTGGAATATCAACGAATCAAACTTGTTTGGCATGGCCTTCACTGGTTGTGTCCTGGTGCCAGTACGGCGACCTGTGCCTCTTGTGGGTGTGGTGTTGTTTGGAACGTGTCGGGGCGTGGATTGTGTGGGGTTGTGTTTGGCGCACTGTTGGGTCCTGAGGCAACAGGACCTTTTTGCAGCAATGCATGGGGGCATCTTCTGGTGTTTCTTTTGTTCCTGCTTCCGGTAGCACTGTTCATCGTGCACGGCCCCGCTTTGGTGTGGGTTGTGGTGGGTGGTGGTCTGGTTGACGGGGTTGTTGTTTGAGAACTACATAGTGGACGCGAGCATCTAGAACACGCACGTGGCTGATCGTCTTTACCCTTTTGGGTGGGGTGGTTGGTGTGTGTGTTCTTACAGCAATTTCTTATGAATGAACCTGGCCCTTGTGGTCGTGGTTCTCTCGAGTAAGTTTATTGATCTTGTGTGGTCAAGTTTTTAAGGGCACACGGTGGATGCCTTGGCATTAGGAGCCGAAGAAGGACGTAGGAATCTGCGATAAGCCTGGGGGAGTTGATAACCGAGCGTTGATCCCAGGATGTCCGAATGGGGAAACCCCGCACAACGCTGCAAGGTGATTGTGTGACCCGCATCTGAACACATAGGGTGCGTGGGGGGAACGCGGGGAAGTGAAACATCTCAGTACCCGCAGGAAGAGAAAACAATAGTGATTCCGTTAGTAGTGGCGAGCGAACGCGGATCAGGCTAAACCGTTTCCATGTGTGATAGCCGGCGGGCGTTGCATGGGCGGGGTTGTGGGACTTTCCGTTCTGGTTCTGCCGGACCAGTGAGGTGAGGTGCAGGCATAGGTGAACGGTCTTGAAAGGCCGGCCAGAGAGGGTGTGAGCCCCGTAACCGTAATGTTGTGCACGGCCTGGGGAGTATCCCAAGTAGCACGGGGCCCGAGAAATCCCGTGCGAATCTGTCAGGACCACCTGATAAGCCTAAATACTTCCTAATGACCGATAGCGGACCAGTACCGTGAGGGAAAGGTGAAAAGTACCCCGGGAGGGGAGTGAAACAGTACCTGAAACCGTGTGCTTACAATCCGTCGGAGCAGTCGTGAGTAATCACAAGTAACTGTGACGGCGTGCCTTTTGAAGAATGAGCCTGCGAGTTAGTGTTACGTCGCGAGGTTAACCCGTGTGGGGTAGCCGTAGCGAAAGCGAGTCTGAATAGGGCGAGTGTAGTGGCGTGATCTAGACCCGAAGCGGAGTGATCTACCCATGGCCAGGTTGAAGCGACGGTAAGACGTCGTGGAGGACCGAACCCACTTCAGTTGAAAATGGAGGGGATGAGCTGTGGGTAGGGGTGAAAGGCCAATCAAACTCCGTGATAGCTGGTTCTCCCCGAAATGCATTTAGGTGCAGCGTTGCGTGTTTCTTGCCGGAGGTAGAGCTACTGGATGGCCGATGGGCCCTACAAGGTTACTGACGTCAGCCAAACTCCGAATGCCGGTAAGTCAGAGCGCAGCAGTGAGACTGTGGGGGATAAGCTTCATAGTCGAGAGGGAAACAGCCCAGACCACCAACTAAGGCCCCTAAGCGTGTGCTAAGTGGGAAAGGATGTGGAGTTGCGAAGACAACCAGGAGGTTGGCTTAGAAGCAGCCATCCTTGAAAGAGTGCGTAATAGCTCACTGGTCAAGTGATTCCGCGCCGACAATGTAGCGGGGCTCAAGTACACCGCCGAAGTTGTGGATTTCACATAATGCCCTAGCCTTCGTGGTTCAGGGGTGTGGAGTGGTAGGGGAGCGTCGTGTGGGCAGTGAAGTCGCGGTGGAAACCAGCGGTGGAGCCTACACGAGTGAGAATGCAGGCATGAGTAGCGAAAGACGGGTGAGAAACCCGTCCGCCGAATGATCAAGGGTTCCAGGGTCAAGCTAATCTGCCCTGGGTAAGTCGGGACCTAAGGCGAGGCCGACAGGCGTAGTCGATGGACAACGGGTTGATATTCCCGTACCGGCGAAAAACCGCCCATGCCAAGCGGGGGATACTAACCGCCCGGAGCCTGCCCGCTCACCCTTGTGGTGTTGTGGGTTTTGGCCGAGCGCGGGACCTGATCCCGGGAGGTAAGCGTATTAACAGGTGTGACGCAGGAAGGTAGCCGGGCCGGGCGATGGTTGCCCCGGTCTAAGGATGTAGGGTCAGGGATAGGCAAATCCGTTCCTGTGTGCTTCGAGCACGATCCTGAGATCTGATGGGACCCCCGTATGGGGGGATCCGGTGATCCTATGCTGCCAAGAAAAGCATCGACGCGAGGTTTTAGCCGCCCGTACCCCAAACCGACACAGGTGATCAGGTAGAGAATACCAAGGCGATCGAGAGAATTATGGTTAAGGAACTCGGCAAAATGCCCCCGTAACTTCGGGAGAAGGGGGGCCTGCCCCGTGATGGAGACTTGCTCTCCGTGAGCGGGTGTGGGCCGCAGAGACCAGGGGGAAGCGACTGTTTACTAAAAACACAGGTCCGTGCGAAGTCGCAAGACGATGTATACGGACTGACTCCTGCCCGGTGCTGGAAGGTTAAGAGGACCGGTTAGCCACTTGTGGCGAAGCTGAGAATTTAAGCCCCAGTAAACGGCGGTGGTAACTATAACCATCCTAAGGTAGCGAAATTCCTTGTCGGGTAAGTTCCGACCTGCACGAATGGAGTAACGACTTCCCCGCTGTCTCAACCATAAACTCGGCGAAATTGCAGTACGAGTAAAGATGCTCGTTACGCGCAGCAGGACGGAAAGACCCCGAGACCTTTACTATAGTTTGGTATTGGTGTTCGGAGTGGCTTGTGTAGGATAGGTGGGAGACGTTGAAACCCGGACGCCAGTTCGGGTGGAGTCATCGTTGAAATACCACTCTGGTCACTTTGGACATCTAACTTCGGCCCGTGATCCGGGTCAGGGACAGTGCCTGATGGGTAGTTTAACTGGGGCGGTTGCCTCCTAAAAAGTAACGGAGGCGCCCAAAGGTTCCCTCAGCCTGGTTGGCAATCAGGTGTCGAGTGTAAGTGCACAAGGGAGCTTGACTGTGAGAGAGACATCTCAAGCAGGGACGAAAGTCGGGACTAGTGATCCGGCGGTACATTGTGGAATGGCCGTCGCTCAACGGATAAAAGGTACCTCGGGGATAACAGGCTGATCTTGCCCAAGAGTCCATATCGACGGCATGGTTTGGCACCTCGATGTCGGCTCGTCGCATCCTGGGGCTGGAGTAGGTCCCAAGGGTTGGGCTGTTCGCCCATTAAAGCGGTACGCGAGCTGGGTTTAGAACGTCGTGAGACAGTTCGGTCCCTATCCGCTGCGCGCGCAGGAAATTTGAGAAGGGCTGTCCTTAGTACGAGAGGACCGGGACGGACGAACCTCTGGTGTGTCAGTTGTACTGCCAAGTGCATCGCTGATTAGCTACGTTCGGATGGGATAACCGCTGAAAGCATCTAAGCGGGAAGCTCGCTTCAAGATGAGATTTCCATACACATTATGTGTGAGAGGCCCCCAGCCAGACCACTGGGTTGATAGGCCGGATGTGGAAGCGAGGACTAAAGACTCGTGAAGCTGACCGGTACTAATAGGCCAACAACTTACACCACACAAAACACACTGCACGCGTCCACTATGTGGTTCCCGAACAACAACCCGCTTGTTCCAGGAACCAACAACTAAATAACAACACCACAGTTGTAACCACCACAGATTTCCCACCCCGAAAAAACGCCCACACCAGGCACAACACGGGGACGGGTAACAAGGTTACGGCGGTCATAGCGTGGGGGAAACGCCCGGTCCCATTCCGAACCCGGAAGCTAAGACCCACAGCGCCGATGGTACTGCACCCGGGAGGGTGTGGGAGAGTAGGACACCGCCGGACATAATTTGAGAAGAGCCCCGACCTTTATGGTCGGGGCTCTTTGCATTTAACCGTCCCGCTTGAGCGAAGCCGTCCTGTTTAACCCAAGTGAGTGCCTTCTGCCCCGGTAGAGTTGGTGGTCATGGAAAACCTCTTCAGCCACCCCGAGTCGGAGCCCGAGCCGTCCCAGCAGGACGACGATGCTTTGGAGCCCTTCATCATCACCGTCGTGGTCCCCACCAACGTCTCACATGCCTTCCAGGGATTCACGGATCACCCACACCTCTGGTGGCCGCTGGACCAAGAGAGCGTGTTCGGCGAGGGATCACATGTTGAGTTCGAAGAGAACCTGATCCTCGAGACGGCCGAGGACGGACGTACCTCCGTGTGGGGAACCATTGACGATTGGCAGCCGCCATTGTCTTTCCACGCCAGCTGGTATCCCGCGAGTACACCCCTCTGGTCCACCGAGATCCGTGTATCGTTCCGGGCCGTGGAAGAGGGCACTGAGGTTCGCTTGGTCCACGACGGTTGGGAGGGCGCCGAAGACCCCGCGGCCTCGCGCGCGTCCTACGCCGAGGGTTGGCCCCGTGTCCTGGAGCGCTACGTGAGATTCATGGGCGGAGCAGTTGCCTAGGATCCGTAGGCTCCACGCGAAAGATTGGGCCCTGTTGAGGGCCGTCCGCCTGGAGATGCTCAGAGATACGCCCATGGCCTACGTGGAAAGCCTGGATGCTGCGCGCCGGCAAACGGACACCCAGTGGCAGGAGCGTGCTGCCGCGATGTCCGGGGACGCCAGTATCACCCTGGTTGCCGATGGTGGCGAAGACGGCAGCAGATTGTGCGGCCTGATGCGCGTGGTGGTCAAACACCCCCAGAGCCCGGAGAAACCGCTGCAGGCTATGCTGATCAGCGTGTATGTCGCACCCGAGCATCGCGGGCTGGGACTGGCCGACGAACTCCTCCATGAGGCGTGCAAGGCCGCAGCGGAAGAATTGGCAGCGGAAAGCATTGAGCTTGGGGTGCATGAGTACAACTCAAGGGCGCTTGCGTTCTACAGGCGTCACGGATTCGAGACAACGGGTGCCAGCCGGCCTTATCCGCAGGACACGTCAAAGCTGGAGCTCGTGATGGAACGGCCGCTGCCCTAGGAACGTCCTAGGACGCGCCGGGCCTGGGCACAGCGGTACTTGTCCGCACCACCAGCTTGGTGGGGTGCTCTGTGTCTGCGGGTTCCAGAACCAGCCCGTTGTTGATGGCACCCAATAGCGTCCGGACAGCCAATGCCCCCTGGCCCTTGGCATCCTGATCGATGGTGGTCAAGCCAAGGACATTGCCCAGGTCATGCCCGTCGATGCCCATGACGGAGAGATCGTCCGGGATGCGCAGGCCGAAATCCCGGGCGGCAAGGATGGTGCCAATGGCCATTTCGTCTGACGCTGCGAAAACGGCCGTGGGGCGTTCCGGTGCGCTGGCCAGCAGTTGCCTCGCAGCCGCGTAGGCGCCTTCTATGGTGAAGTCCGCGGAAACGATCCATTCGGGCCGGACCGGGCAGCCGGCGTCGTTCATTGCCTTTTCAAAACCGCTGCGGCGGGTTCCCGGCAGATGGAAGTCTTGGTCATAGGCTTCATTGCCGGTGATGTGCGCTATCTTGGTGTGCCCCAGACCCAGTAAGTGGTTGGTGGCTTTCAGCGCGATCCCGGAGTCGTCGATCCTGATGGTGGATGCTCCCGGTAAGGGGCCGCCGATACCCACTATGGGGCGGTGTACGGCGTGAAGCTGCTCGATTTCGTCTTCGCTAAGCTCCAGGGATACGGCGATGACCGCGTCCACCCGCTTGCGGAGCAGGAAGTCGCTGAAGACGCTTTGCCGGTGTGCGGGGTTTTCACCAATGTTGTACAGAGTGAGGTCGTAGCCGGCCTCAAGCAATGCCGCTGAGGCGCCCTCGATCACCGCTGAGAAGAACCAGCGGTGGACCGAAGGCACCACCAAGCCGACATTGTGCGTTCGCCCGGAGGCCAGGCTCGACGCATGGTAGGAAAGCACGAATCCCAACTCGGCAGCTGCGGCACGGGCACGTTCGCGGCTCGTGGGGGAGACATTGCCCTTCCCGCTCAGCGCCCGTGAGACCGTGGCAACGGACAGCCCTGCTCGCTCGGCTACGTCCTTGATGCCGGTCATGCTGCTCCTTGGGGGAAAAGTTAGCTGGCCGTGAGCCAGATTGTCTCCCCCGAGCCTAGTAGATCAACGCTTGGTAGATCAGCGGCGCTGCCTTCTGCAACGGAGCTCCGCAGTATCGTCTCGCCGGCCGGAAGTGGCATCGCCTCAGCCCCGACGTTCATGATCACCAGGGTGTTGCCGTTGAGGTAGGCGAGCGAGGTCTCACTGCAGTAGTCCTCCACCCAGGCGAGGGAGCCCTCGCCGAGACGGTGCGTGGCCCGGAGGGCGAGCATCCGGCGGTACAGGTTAAGGTGCGACGCCGGATCGGACTCTTGCTTGTCCCTCGCCAGCGCGGGCCAGGACTCGGGCTGGGGCAGCCAGGGGTCCATGCCGCTGCCGAACCCGGTGTGAGGTTCTGACGAACGCCAGGGGAGCGGCACACGGCAGCCGTCGCGGCCGATGCGGGCTCCGCCGGTGCGGGCGAACGTGGGGTCCTGGCGCATGCTGCCGGGAATGCTGGAGGAGTCGGGTAGGCCCAGCTCTTCGCCTTGGTAGAGGTACGCGCCGCCGGGAAGTCCGAGCATGAACATGGTGGCCGCAGCAGCGCGTCGTCGTCCGAGTTCTTCGTTGGGCTGCATGTCATCAGGCCCAATGCCGTCACCGTCGCGGGGCCCTGGTCCGTCGTAACCGAAACGGGACACGTGCCTTACGACATCGTGGTTGGACAACACCCAAGTGCTCGGGGCACCCACAGCGTCCAGCGAGACCAGCGAGTCGGTGATGATGTGGCGGAGGCGGTTCACATCCAGTCCTGCGTGCAGGTAGGGGAAGTTGAAGGCCTGGTGCATTTCGTCGGGACGGACCCACTGCGCCAGCCGGGGGAGCGGGTCGACGTTGGCTTCGGCGCACAGGATGCGGTCCGGTCCGTACTCTTCCAGGATGGAGCGCCAGCGGCGATAGATATCGTGCAGGGCGGGCTGGCCGAACATCGGCGCATCCTGGCCCGGAAAGCCGTCGGAGCTGTTGCCGTCTGCACGCCCACCCCAGTTGGGGAGGCCAGCGGCCTTGACCAGCGCGTGGGCAACGTCCACCCGGAAGCCGGAGATGCCGCGGTCCAGCCAGAAGCGGAGAACGCGTTCAAACTCAGCATGGACGGCAGGGTTGTCCCAGTTGAAGTCCGGCTGTGAGGAGTCGAAGAGATGCAGGAACCACTGGCCGGGCTGACCGTCAGCTTCGATGATGCGTGTCCATGCCGGGCCGCCGAAGTGCGATTGCCAGTTGTTAGGTGGCTCGTTGCCGTCGGGCCCTTGACCATCACGGAAGATGAACATGTCCCGCTCCGCGCTGTTGGCGCCGGCAGCAAGTGCTGCTTGGAAAGCGACGTGCTGGTCAGAACAGTGGTTGGGGACGAGGTCCGCGATGACGCGCAGGTTGAGCCTGTTGGCCTCTGCGATGAGGGCGTCGAAGTGGTGCAGGGTGCCGAAGAGGGGGTCGACGTCGCAGTAGTCGCTGACGTCGTATCCTGCATCCCGCTGGGGTGAGCGATAGAAGGGGGACAGCCACACGGCGTCGACCCCCAACGCCGCCAACTGCGGCAGTTCGGCAGTGATGCCAGCCAAGTCGCCTACGCCGTCACCGTTGAGGTCCCGGAAGGATCGCGGATAGATCTGGTAGATCACGGCGGAACGCCACCATCCGTGCGCCATTGAGGCGTCGTGGACCGGGGTCACATGCGTGAAAACAGTGGTGGGCTCGGGGCTCGCAACCGAGAGCAAGGAATCAACGGACATGAACACATCGTAGAAGACAAATCTGAAAGTTGTAAACGTTTCCAGTCCTAAGGGTGCTGTCTTTGCGCTACTCGGGAGGGGTGGGCTTTTCAAACATGCTTTGAGCACTGTAGTGTGTGGAAGCGCTTGCAGTTGTGAGCCATGTCACCGGCGATGCGACGGGCCTCAAGCCCTTGCCGTCGAAGCAAAAAAGAACGAAAGGGACACCAATGAAGGTGCACAATACCCTCGCGACTCACACCACCCGGCGCCTTTTTGCCACCGGGGCGCTCTCCGTGGCCGCGGCCCTGGCACTGAGCGCGTGCGGTGGAAGCGCCTCCACCGCACCGAGCTCGGAAGCGGCAAAACCGGATCTCAAGGCCGCAGGAGCTGGTGTCATCACCATGTGGGTGGACGCCGAGCGTTCACCGGCATTGAAGGACATCACGGAGAAGTTCAAGTCCGATACCGGCATCGAGGTGAAGCTCGTGGTCAAGGACTTCGCCGCCGTGCGCGACGACTTCATCACCCAGGTGCCCACCGGGCAGGGGCCCGACTTGATCGTCGGACCCCACGACTGGATTGGAAAGTTCGTCCAGAACGGTGTCATCGCACCCGTCGAGCTGGGTGACAAAGCCGGACAGTTCCAGGATTCCTCCATCAAGGCCATGACCTACAACGGCGCTGTCTACGGCGTCCCTTACGCCATCGAAAACATTGCCCTGCTACGCAACACCAGCATCGTGGACAGCAAAGCTGCCACCTTGGATGAAGTAGTGGCGAACGGCAAGAAGGCCGTGGCAGATGGCAAAGCCACTTTCCCGTTCCTGGTGGGTATGGACCCGAAGCAGGGCGATCCCTACCACCTGTACCCGCTGCAGTCCTCCATGGGCTCACAGGTCTTCGGTAAGAACGCCGACGGCGAATATGACGCCAAGCAGCTCCTCATCGGTGACGCTGCGGGCGTCGAATTCGCCAAGAAGCTGGCCGCCTGGGGCGATGCCGGCGAGAAGATCATCAACTCCAACATCACAGGTGACATTGCCAAGGAGAAGTTCCTGGCCGGCGAATCCCCGTACTTCGTGACGGGCCCGTGGAACGTTCCGGATGTCCAGAAGAAGGGCATCAAGTTCTCCGTAGACGAGCTGCCCACCGCCGGCAACGAGCCTGCCCAGCCGTTCATCGGCGTCAACGGCTTCTTCATCAGCGCCAAGAGCGCCAACGCCTTGGCCACCAACGAGTTCGTCACCAACTACCTCACCTCCGAGTCGGCTCAGGACTCCATGTATGCAGCAGGAGGACGGCCTCCGGCCCTCAAGGCGTCATTCGACAAGGCCGCCAGCGATCCCGTGGTGGAGGCATTCGGCAAGATCGGTGCCACCGGCGTTCCCATGCCGGCCATCCCGGAAATGAGCGCGGTGTGGGCTGACTGGGGTGCTACCGAACTGGCCATCATCAAGGGCCAAGGCGATCCGGCTGAGGCCTGGACCAAGATGGCAGACAGCATCAAGTCCAAGATCGGCGGCTAGTACCGCAACCGGATAACTCCACCGGTCTGCCCGGGCCGGGCGGCACTCCACAGCCCGGCCCTACCTGCCGCCAACCGCTTCACCCAAGGATCCACAATGCCAAAACCAGATCTCCGCGAACTGCCCTCCAGCCAAGGCCATGCGGCCCCGGCCGAGCCTTCCAGCAGCAGCACCGGCCGTCCAGCGAAGCCCGCACGACCAGCCAAGCCCGCACGCCATCCGGATTCCCTCAAGGGCACCATCCTCAAAGTTGTCCTGCTGGGACTTGTGGACGCCTTCGCGGTGTACGTCCTGATGATGCTTTTCCTCAGCCAGTCGTGGGCTGCGCTGGCAGTGTCGTCGTTGGTGGTCCTGGCCATTAATTGGATCTACCTCCGGAAAGGCGGGCTGCCGGCCAAATACCTGGCCCCGGGGGTCCTGTTCCTGCTGGTGTTCCAGGTCCTGGTGGTGGTATTCAGCGGTTACATCGCCTTCACCAACTACGGCGATGGGCACAACAGCACTAAGGACGATGCCATTTCGGCCATCCAGCTGACAGCGCAGAAACGCGTACCCGATTCGCCTGCTTACAAGGCATCCGTGCTCACCAAGGGCAACGAGTTCTATCTGCTGTTCACCGATCCTGCGGGGAGGGCGCAATTCGGCAGTACCGGAGATCCGCTCGCCGAAGCCCCGGACGCCGGCAAGGACTCAGCGGGCAAGGCCAACTCCTTGCCGGGCTACCAGACGCTGAAGTTCCAGGAGATCGTGGCCAACCAGCAGGAGATCCTGAAGATCACGGTCCCGGTTTCGGACGATCCCGCCGATGGAACGTTGCGCACAGCAGACGGCAGCACGGCTTACCAGTTCAAGCCGGCGCTCAACTACGACGCCGCTACGGACACGTTCGTGGACATCGAAACCGGCACGGAATACCGCGACAACGGCAAGGGCGCCTTCGCCAATGCCAACGGAGATACCCTGGCCACCGGCTGGAAGATCGATGTCGGAATGGACAACTTCGTCCGGGCCTTCACGGATCCCAGCCTTCGCGGGCCGCTGGTGGGCGTGATCTTGTGGACGTTCACCTTCTCCATCGCGTCCGTCGCCCTCACCTTTGTGATGGGCCTCTTCCTGGCAATGACCTTCAACCGTGAGGACCTCAGGGGAAAGAAGGTGTACCGGATCCTGATGATCCTGCCCTACGCATTTCCCGCCTTCCTGTCCGGCCTGGTATGGTCCGGCATCCTCAATCCCGAGTTCGGGTGGCTGAACCAAACCTTGCTCGGCGGCGCGAACATCGGCTGGCTGACGGACCCCGTCCTGGCCAAGATCAGCGTGCTGGTGGTCAACGTGTGGCTTGGTTTCCCGTACATGTTCCTGGTCTGCACCGGCGCCCTGCAGTCGCTGCCGTCCGAAATCGACGAGGCAGCCCGCATGGATGGAGCCTCCGCTTGGCGGGTGTTCCGTTCCATCAAGCTACCGCTGCTGCTTGTGTCCGTGGCGCCGCTGCTGATCTCTTCCTTCGCCTTCAACTTCAACAACTTCAACGTCATCTACATGCTCACCGGCGGTGGGCCGCGCTTCGCGGACACTGACCGCGATATCGGTTCCACCGACATCCTCATCACGCTGGTGTACAAAGTCGCGTTCGGCCAAGGCACGGGCCGCGACTACGGCCTGGCCAGCGCGCTCGCAATCATCATTTTCATCATCGTGGCCACCATTTCGGCCATCAGCTTCAAGCAGACCAAAGCACTCGAGGACGTGAACTGATGAGCGTACGCACCCTGGCCTCCAGCAAGGAAACAACAACGGTCGACGGCGGCCCGTCGCCGCTGACGCAAAAGCGCCGTCCCTTTGGGGTCTGGTTCAAGGACAAAGGCTGGCGGCATGTGGTGGGCATCGTCACCACCATCTTCGCCGTGTTCCCGCTGCTCTACGTGCTCTCCGCTGCCCTGGATTCCAATGGCACCCTTGTGGGTTCCAACGGGCTGTTCTCCAGGTTCGACACCGGTAACTTCGTGGCACTCTTCAGTGACCCCACCCGACCCTTCGGCCGTTGGTTCGTGAACACGTTGGTGGTAGGTACGGTTACGTCCGCCGCTACTGTCTTCCTCGGCGCCATGGCCGCGTACGCTTTCTCCCGCATGCGCTTCAAGGGTCGCCGGATGGGACTCCTGACCCTCCTCCTGCTGCAGATGTTCCCGCAACTGTTGGCCGTCGTCGCGATCTTCCTGCTCCTCAGCGGGATCTCGCAGGTAATTCCGGCCTTGGGGCTGGGCAGCCAGCTGGGTCTCATCATGGTGTACCTGGGCGGAGCGCTGGGTGTGAACACCTACCTTATGTACGGGTTCTTCAACACAGTCCCGCAGTCACTGGATGAGGCCGCCAAGATCGACGGCGCCAGCCACGTGCAGATCTTCTTCGGCATCATCCTGCGACTGGTCACGCCCATTCTGGCGGTTGTGGGTCTCTTGGCCTTCATCGGCATTTCCAGCGAGTTCGTCATCGCCAGCGTGGTGCTGACCGATCCGGACAGCCAGACGCTCGCCGTCGGGCTTTACTCCTACGTGGCCCAGCAGCGCTCCGAGAACTGGGGCGTTTTCGCGGCCGGGGCCGTGATCGCCGCGATCCCGGTCATGGCACTGTTCCTCTTCCTGCAGAAATACATCGTCAGCGGACTTACCGCCGGATCAGTGAAAGGCTGACCATGCCAATCGCCCTTCCGCACCACGACGGCTCGAGCCTCTTCGTATCCAACACCGCACCCGGGCCTGTGTCCCTCGGCGACACCGTTCGCCTCCGGGTCCGCGTACCGCAGGGCTGGGGACCGGCGTCGAAAGTCTGGGTCCGTTCTGTCCAGGACGGTGAGCCCCGCTACGATGCCGCATTCCGGCTCGGCTCCGCCGATAGCTGGGACTGGTGGGAAGCGGCGATGCTGGTGGCGAACCCGGTGGCCAAGTACCGCTTCCTGCTGGAAGTCACTGACACGCACGACGACGGTGCTGCCGCCGACACGCCGACTGGTGGCGCACTGGTTGGCACTACCGTCGGGCGGCGCTACTGGAACCTCAACGCCCAAGGCCTGTTCGCCCGGGACGTTTCGGATTCAGCAGACTTTAGGCTGACGGCGTTCGCCCCGGCGCCGGAGTGGCTGGGCAAGGGCACCATGTATCAGGTATTCCCGGACCGGTTCGCCCGATCCACCCAAGCGGACGGACACCCCACGCCAGACTGGGCCATCGCTTGCTCCTGGGATACCCCGGTGGTGGGAACGGGCGAGGAAGCCTCCACACAGTTCTACGGGGGAGACCTCCCCGGGATCACGGGCAACCTGGACCACCTGAAGGAACTGGGGGTGGATGTCCTCTACCTGACGCCCTTCTTCCCTGCACGTTCCAACCACCGCTACGACGCTTCCACCTTCGATTCCGTGGATCCGCTCCTGGGTGGCGACCAGGCCCTGGTGGATTTGGTTGAAGCCGCACACGCGCGGGGCATCCGCGTCATGGGGGACCTCACCGCGAACCACTCCGGCGCTGCCCACGAATGGTTCGTCAAAGCGCTCGCCGATCCTGGATCAGAGGAAGCCGGCTACTACTACTTCAGCCCGGACCATTCCAGCTATGAGTCGTGGTGGGGAGTGCCGTCGCTGCCCAAATTCAACTGGTCCTCGGAAGCTCTCCGCCGGCGTTTCGTGACGGACCATGATTCCGTGGTGTCCCGTTGGCTTAAGCCGCCGTTCAACCTGGATGGATGGAGGATCGACGTCGGCAACATGACCGGACGCCTTGGATCTGTGGATCTCAACCATGAAGTTGCCCGGCTCATCGCTGACCGTGTGCGTGAAATCAACCCGAACGCGGCCCTGCTCGCTGAGTCCACATCCGATGCCGCCCCCGACGTTACGGGTGAGCACTGGCAGGGTGCCATGACGTACTCCAACCTCACCCGGCCGCTATGGTCCTGGCTCGCGAAAGACGCGCCGAACGTAAACTTCTTCGGCTCACCCCAGTCGGGGCCCTACAGGATCTCCGCTGAAGATTTCCTTGCGACGCATCAAGACCTCGCAGCGGGATTTAGCTGGGCTGTGCGACAAAACAACATGAACGCGCTCAATACGCACGACACAGCGCGGGCAGCAACGGTAATGGTCGACGGCGGCCCGGAAGCGGGTGCGGTGCTCACCTTCTGCCTGCCGGGAGTTCCGGTGTTGTTTGCCGGCGATGAATTTGGATTCGAAGGGTTCAACGGCGAGGACTCCAGGACTCCCATGCCGTGGGCTGAGTCGGGATCGGAAGGTAAGCCGGCCCCTGTGGTCGATCATCGCGTGGTTAAGGACTTGCGATCCGTCTACGCAAGCCTCGGGCGGCTACGCAAGGAAATGCCCGCGCTGACTGAGGGTGGTGTGCGATGGCTGCACGCAGAGGGCGACGCCATGATCTTTGTCCGGGAAACCATGGAGTCTTCAGTGCTGGTCTTCGTCTCGAGGGATGCTGCCCAAGTGGTCCTCGACGATTCGGTTCTCAGCGACGCGCAGCTTAGGGCGTTGCTACTGCTACCCCTGCACCACTCCGGCACGGTGGCATCGGCATCGGCATCGGCATCGGCATCGGCATCGGCATCGGCAACTTCCGGTCCATCCGGCGTCGAAGGTGTTTGTCTACGCTCGAAAGGTATCTCCGCAGGAATCTGGGCGATCCCCGGAACCCCGCTTCCCCTGCACTAAAGGTTGCCCGATGCCCCGCCGGTGCTGGCTAGACTGGCAAGGAAAAGACTGCGAAGACTGCCGGTTTGGCGTGTCCGCGGTGCTCATGTGGAGGGAAAGCCTTGTCGGACGAAACAGCCATCGCCGGAACATCAGGGGAAAGCATCAAGGAACGCACGGTGGGCCGAGGGGAAGCCGCCAAGCCACCTGCCATCCAGGGGACTTTCGTGGAGGAGCTTGCCGCTGGACTTGGGGCCGGGCAGATGGCGGGCGACGAAGAAACCCTCACCGTGTACTCGGTGGATCAGGGTCCAATGCTGGAGAGGCATCTGCCCCTGGCTGTGGTGTGGGCCGAGTCCGTGGAGGACGTGCAACATATTGTTCGCAGTTGCGCGGCGCATCAGGTGCCGATCGTCGCCCGGGGTGCTGGAACCGGTGTCTCCGGGGGAGCGCATGCCACCCAGGGCTGCATCGTCCTGAGCCTTGAACGGATGAACCGGATCCTGGACCTCAACCCCGACGACGAGACCGCCGTCGTCGAACCAGGCGTTATCAACGCCGAACTGAACGCTGCCGCGGCCAAACACGGCCTGATGTACGCGCCCGACCCGGCGAGTTACAAGATATCCACCATCGGCGGCAACGTTGCCACCAACGCCGGAGGACTGCGCTGCGCCAAATACGGTGTAACGCGCGATTCCGTGCTGGCCCTGGACGTCGTCATGGCGGATGGTTCGCTGATGCATACCGGCCACCAGACCTTTAAGGGCGTCGCAGGTTATGACCTGACCGCGCTCCTTGTCGGGTCTGAAGGAACGCTGGGAATCGTGGTGGGCGTGACTGTCCGCTTGAAGTACCTGCCTCGCGAGGTCCACACCATCGCCGCCTTCTACCAGGACTTCCGCAGCGCCGCCGCCGGAGTGCTCGCTGTGGGCAAGGCCAGGGTACAGCCCGCCATCATGGAGCTCCTGGACAACGGCACCTTGGTGCAGCTCGACGAACTCCATGGCGGCGACCTCCAAAAACGCGGCAAGTCATTACTTCTGATCCAGACCGATGGCTTCGGTGCGGCTGCAGAAGCCGACGTCGTTCGGCAAGTCCTCGCTGAAAGCGGCGCAACAGTGACCACGGAAGCCAGTGCGGAAGCCGAAATGCTGGTGGAAATGCGCCGCAACAGCCGCGGCGTCGAAGTGGATGACGAATTCAGGGTGGGGGAAGACATCGCCGTCCCGCGCTCGCGGCTGGTCGATTTCGTAGCCGAACTCGAGGCGATGGCCACCCGATTCCACGTCCGGCTCAAAGTAGTGGCCCACGCCGGCGACGGCAACCTGCACCCCACTTTCTGGATGGACAGGGTTGACCCTGCTACCGATGCGGAGGCCCTGAAGAGGCTGAATGCTGCCTTGGACGAATCCATTCGAGTCGGCCTCGATATGGGCGGCACCATCACAGGTGAGCACGGCGTTGGCCAATACAAGCTGCGATGGCTCGGCCTGGAGCAGCCCGAGCCCGTGAGGGAGCTGCAGCGGCGCATCAAAGAACTGTTCGATCCCCAGGGGATTCTGAACCCGGGGAAGGCTATCTAGGGTCTTGCCTTTGAGTCGGCCCGCAGGGCCTAAACGCTCGGCGCGCTCGGTCGTGCCTCCCTTAGACGCGCGCTGCCGCGTTCCGGCCCTGCGGACGACTCTCTGACGCTCTATCACGTCCCTCGTGCTTGAGCGTGACGCTCTTTCACGTCGCTCGTGTTTGGTTGTGACGCTCTATCACGTTCAGAACCCGTCCACGGACGGCCTTTGCGGTTCTTGGTATTCCAAACTTGACAGCGTCGTACTTGGGGTCGTCTTAGCCACCATTGTTTACGGCATTTACTTTCTGCGTATCACCTCTTAGTCTTACTTGGTATACCAAAGTGGCTATGAGGGGAATGACGTGCGTGTGAAGCGGTTGGCTGGGGCGGGATTGAATCCGAGGTTGATGACTGGCCTTATGCTGCTCGCACTTGTTGTGGTGTCAGTTAACCTTCGACCGGCCATTACGACCGTCGCCGGGGTCATGAACCAGGTTCCGGGAGTTTTCAACCTGGACCCCGCGCTGCTGCCCTTGTTGGGAACTCTGCCCGTGCTGGCGTTTGGTATTTCCGGTCCCAGCGGGCCTTGGCTGGCTAGACGATTCGGCACCGGGCGGGCTGTGGCTCTTGCTTTGCTGGTTCTCGCTGCAGCGCTGGTGGTTCGGGCGACCGTGCCGGCACTCCTGCTGCCGGGCACATTCCTGGCCGGCATGGCGATCATGACCGCGAGTGTCCTGGTGCCCCAGATCGTCAAAGCAAACCGCGGCACCGGCTGGTGGACGGGACTGTGCACCATGGGGTTCGGGCTCGGAGCGGCGCTTGGGGCCGGACTGGTCCAGCCACTGGAGCACGCTTTCGGCGGCAACCTGCCATCAGCGCTGGCTGTGTGGGCTGTCCCAGCGCTGTTGGGAGCCTTCCTGATCCACCGTGCCGGAGGCCCCGCCGGGGATGGCGCCGCTAGGTCGCTGGCCGGGGACGCGGCGTCGACGATTGTCACGAGAAAGCGGGCCGTCCCGCTCCGGAAGCAGCGCACCGCGTGGGCCGTGACAGCGTTCTTCGGCCTCCAGGCCATGCTCTACTTCGCGATCACATCCTGGCTGGCGGTGTATTTGGTATCCCGTGGGCTCGCAGCAGCCGATGCCGCTGCCCTGCTCGCTTGGTTCAGCCTGGCCGGGCTACCGGCAAGTTTGTTGGCACCCGTGCTGGCCGGTCGTCCTGCCATCCTGCGGATCATGGCGCCGGGGCTAGGGGTGTCTGTGGCGCTTGCGCTGTTGGGAGTCCTGACGTCGCCGGTTGAGCTGCAGTTCCTCATGGTCGGGATTCTGGGGGTTGTGCAGAGCGCCGGATTCGGGCTCGCCATGGCGTTGGTGGTGATCCGATCTGACGGACCACAACCTGCGGGAAAGCTTTCGGCAATGAGCCAGGGATTTGGCTTCGCGTTGGCGTCCCTCGGTCCGCTGGGCGCCGGGTTGCTGCACACCATGACCGGCGGCTGGGAGCTGACGTTCTGGGCGCTCGCCGCCGAAGCCGTAGTGCTGGCCGGTGCCGGGTTCCTGGCAATCCGGGGACCAATGGTGACTGTTCATCAGGGAAGCCGACAGGCCGAGAATGTCTCGAAAGCCAGCCTTGTTCGATAATCCGGCCGTACGAGGAAGGGCGCAGCGAACAAGACCGGGACTGGCCGCCCGGAACCCGAGCCACGGCCTGTCGGGCAGCAACTCCGCGGCGTATCCTCGGCGATATGACTAACTCACCATCAGGGACGCAACAGCCGGAAACACCTGCCACGAAAATCCTGGAAACCAACGAATGCTGGGAGCTCCTCCGTGGCGTCTCAGTGGGCAGGCTTGCCGTTGTGGTGGACGACCACCCGGACATCTTCCCCGTGAATTACAAGGTTGATCACGGGACCATGGTGTTCCGGACTGGCGAAGGAACCAAACTTCATGCAGCCCTGGGCGACGCGCCCGTGGCCATCGAAGCCGACGGCGTTAATGCCGAAACAGGGGTGGCATGGAGCGTTGTGGTCAAGGGCCAAGCATCTGCCGTGAAACTCACGCAGGACGTGCTGGATACCGTCGGGCTCCTCCTTTTCCCATGGGAAGCAGGCCAAAAGGACCAGTTCATCCGCATCACTCCCAGCCAGGTGACGGGTCGGCGATTCACAGTGACTCCCGCAGTGACGTGGTGGACGCCGCTGGATGAAGCGCCCACGGCCAGAGGCGAGTAGCCCGGCACGCAGAAACCCGTCCTCGTCCGGGCTCCTCACCGTTTAACGGAGAGGAGCCCGGACAAGAGCGGGTTCCGAGGGAGCTAGACCAGTTCCAGCTGGTCCGCCACAACCCTTCCGGCGTGGATCACAGTGCGGTCCCTTCCTCGGTCCATCACCGTGGAAGCCACCGTTTCGCCGTCCACCAGCAACAGTTCCGCGGGATCGCCAACCTCGACGCCGGGACGATGGGCCGTGTCCTTCAGCCTGGTTGCGCGGGGGTCAAGGATGCTCGCACCACCGATGGTGGCGATGGCCAGGCAGTGCTCGATCAGCTCGTCCTTGCGGAAACCGTGCGTGAAGGCGAGCTGCCAGGTGCGGTCCAGCATGTCCGTGTTGCCGTAAGGGGACCAGTAGTCACGTTGGCCATCCTCGCCCAACCCCAAACGAACGCCGGCTTCGGTGAGCAAGGGAATGGGCAGTTGGCCTGCAGCAGACGGAGCAACCGAAGCCAAGGACACGTCCAGTTCCGCGAAGGCCTCAATGAGCCTACGCGTAGTGGCCTCGTTGACGCTGCCCAATTGGTATGCATGGGACATGGTCACCTTCCCCTGCATGCCTAGCGCCCGGGTGCGCTCGAGGACCAGATCTGTGCTAAAAACACCCAATTCGCCGGGCTCGTGGAGGTGGATGTCGATGGGAACCTGATACTTCTCTGCCAGCCCAAACACGATGTCCAGGTGCTTCGCCGGATCGCGGTCCAGCGTGCAGGGATCGATGCCACCCATCACGTTGGCGCCGGCTTTCAGCGCCTCCTCCATGAGTTCCACCGTCCCTTCCTCCAGCAACAACCCGGCCTGGGGGAAAGCGATGATGTCCACGGAGGTCTGGCCGGCGAATTTTTCCTTGGCGGCAGCAACGGCGTCGAAACGCTCCAGCCTGCAGTCCACGTCAACCTGCGCGTAGGAGCGGACCCGGGTAGTACCACGGGCGATCATCCGGCCCAGGGTGTCGTTCACGCGATCCTGCAACGGGACCTCAGCGTTGCGCCAGTTTTGCCGGTCGTTCATCATCATGGTCCACACACCCGGACCTCCGGTGTGCTCACGGAACGGAAGGCCGATCCGGGTGGAATCAAGGTGAACGTGGACGTCCGAGAATGACGGGAGCAGCAAACGTCCGCGGCCTTCCACCACCGTAACGCCACCCGGAACCACGCGGGCTGGATCATGAGGTTCGACGGCGGTGATCTTGCCGCCTGCTTCGCCCGCGACAAGGGTGACGTCGCTGAGCGCTTGCCCCCAGGGGCGGACGGCGCGGATCAGGGTATTCAATGGTTACTCCTTTGATAGTGAATCTATTGCCTGCTTCTATTGCACGCCCGCCAGGACCGTTGCGGCCATAGCTGTGTGGTGGCAGGCAGGCGCCTCGGGCTTGGCGGGTGTGGGGATCTGGTCGATGCAGCGTTGGCGCTGCTCTTCGGGAAGCGTGCCAATGAGCGGGCACCGTGTCCGGAAGACGCAGCCGCTGGGTGGGTTGGCCGGCGAGGGGAGGTCGCCACGAAGCCGGATCTTCACCTGTTCACGGGCTGCCCGGGGATCCGGAAGGGGTACTGCCGAGAGCAATGCCTTGGTGTACGGATGCAAAGGATCGCTGAACAAAGCGTCCCGAGGCCCCTGCTCGACGACCTTGCCCAGGTACATCACCGCGACTTCGTGGGAGATGTGCCGGACCACAGAGAGGTCGTGCGCGATGAAGATGTAGGAAACGCCGGTGTCGCGCTGGATCTGCTGCATCAGGTTCACCACCTGTGCCTGCACTGAGACGTCCAAAGCGGACACTGGTTCGTCGCACACAATCACTGACGGACTCAGGGAAATCGCCCGGGCGATACCCACGCGCTGACGCTGGCCCCCGGAGAACTCATGCGGGAAACGGTTGTAGTGCTCCGGCTTGAGCCCCACTTGGTCCAGGAGTTCCTTCACCCGGTTCTTGAGGCCACCTGGCGGATTGATCCTCTGCGCCACCATGGGAGCGGCGATAGCTGTACCCACTGTCTGCCGCGGATTCAGGGACGCGAAGGGGTCCTGGAAGATCATCTGGACCTTGCGCCGGAAGTTGTACAGATCCTTGCCGCGAAGTTGGCTGATGTCCTCGCCGTCCACCAGAATCCGGCCGCCCGTCGGGTCCATGAGGCGGGCTACCATACGGCCAGTGGTCGATTTACCGCATCCGGACTCACCTACGAGTCCCAAAGTCTGGCCTCGGGCGAGACTGAACGATACGCCGTCGACCGCTTTGACAGAGCGTTTGGCGGCGCCCGGAAGCAGGCCGCCCTTCAGCAGGAAGTGCTTTTGCAGGTTCTCCACCTGAAGAATTGGCTGATGTTCCATGGCCGGTCCTAACGCGAATTCCGAATGGTGATGATCTGCGGGCCGCTCAGATGGCAGCGTTTGCCGTGCCCGTCCTCCACCAGCAGTTCAGGCCGCTGGTTGGCGCAGATGCCGTCGCCGGTGAGTTCTGTGTACTGGCATCTTGCGCTGAAGATGCAGCCCTTGGGGAGGTCAAGGAGCGACGGCGGCTGGCCGGGTATGGGGTTCAGCTGGCTCGATGCGCTGTTGAGCGTGGGCATGGAGTTGAGCAGGCCCAGTGTGTAGGGGTGCTGGGTGTCGTAGAAGATCCCGTCCACCGGCCCGGACTCGACGCATTGCCCGCCGTACATGACCAACACGTTGTCGCAGACCTCGGCAACCACACCGAGGTCGTGCGTGATGAGGATCAACGCCGAGTTTGTTTCCTCTTGGAGCTCGGACATGAGGTCCAGGATCTGCGCCTGAACTGTGACGTCCAGCGCCGTGGTTGGTTCGTCCGCGATCAAGAGCTCAGGTTCGCAGATCAGCGCCATCGCGATCATGGCACGCTGGCGCATGCCACCGGAGAAGTGGTGGGGGTACTCGTCGTAGCGCTGGTCAGGGCTCGGGATACCCACCCTCCCCAGCATGTCGACGGCGGTCGCCCGGGCCTGCTTCTTGCTCGCCTTGTTGTGGACCAAGTACGCCTCGGCGATCTGGTGACCCACAGTGTAGAAGGGGTGCAGCGCCGAGAGCGGATCCTGGAAGATCATGCCGATGTTGCGGCCGCGGAGCGGGCGCATCGCGGACTCGGGCAGGGTGACAAGGTCCTTGCCTTGGAACATCGCCTGGCCACTCACCTGCGCCGAGGTGCCCTTGAGCAGGCCCATCAGCGCTTGGCTGGTGACGGATTTTCCGGAACCGGACTCGCCCACAATGCCAAGGGTCTGACCGCGCTCAAGGGAGAAGTCCATCCCGTTCACTGCGGAGACAACACCGTCGTCCGTAGGGAACTTCACGCTAAGGTCGCGGACCTCCAGGAAGGGGGCGGTGGCGAGGCCGCCCGCCTGCTGAGTGGTGGTGTTCACATGGGTCATTGGAGCCTCACTCGGGGATCGATGGCGGCGTAGGCGAGGTCCACCACGACGTTGGCCACGATGACGAAGAACGCAGCCAGCATGGTGATGGCCATGGTGACGGGAAGGTCGCCGGAAATGGCGGCATGCACGGCCGTGAAGCCCAGGCCGGGGACGGAGAAGATCTGTTCCGTGAGGACCGCGCCGCCCAGCAACAAGCCGATGTCCATGCCGAGCATGGTCACAACCGGTGTGATGCCGGCCCGTACGCCGTGCTTGAACGTGACCATCCGTGGTGCCAGGCCCTTGGCGCGGGCCGTCCGGATGAAGTCCTCGCCGAACGTCTCGATCATGTTGGTCCGGGTGACACGGATGTAGGAGGCACTGAAAAGCACGGCCAACGCAATCCAGGGCAGCAGGTAGTTGGCCACCCAGGCTCCCGGACCTTGCGGGCCGAACGGGCTGTTGATCTCGTTGGTGGTGAAGGGCAACAAGTGTAGTTGATTGACGAACAGGAGCAGCAGGAACAGGCCCGTGACGGGGATCGGCAGTGAAACGCCCACGGAGGCGGCGCCCACAATGAACTTATCCACGGGAGAGCCCTTGCGGAGGGCGGCCAGAAGGCCAAGCCCGACGCCGGTAATGGTCCACAGCACCAGCGCGCCGATGGCCATGGAGAAGGTGTAAGGGAGTGAACGGCCGATGATGTCGGCTACGTTCTCATTGGTTTGGAAGGACTTTCCGAGGCACGGCCATTCGCAAAGAGTCTGCGCACCCGGGGCGCCGATCATTCGCGAAGAAAAGAGCCCGCGGATGTAATCGGCGTACTGGACGAAGAAAGGTTGGTCCATGCCCAAAGCAACACGGGCCTCGGCCACGCGCTCGGGTGTGCACTCCTGACCGCACGCGGCGGCTGCGGGATCAGAGGGGCCGAGCTGGAAAAGCGTGAAGGTAATAAAGCTGACCGCGGCGAGAAGCAGGACCAACGAACCGGTCCGGCGAAGAATGAAAGTCATCATGGTGGTGGTTGCGGGCCGCCCGCTGAGGCAGGCGGCCCGCTTCTCCTTCTGGACTATGCCCGAATAGTTTTCGAAGCCCGGTTATTGCTCGACGCCGACGATCGAGAGATCGATGCCGCCGAAGAAGTAGCCCACCTGGGCGTTGCGGACGTTGGAACCCACCACGCTGTTGGTGTGGCTGCGGATGAGCGGGACGATTGGGTAGGTCTTCAGGGCTGAGCCGAACGCCTCGGACCATTTCTTGCCCAGTTCCTCGGAGGTGCCGTCCGTATTGCGGAGATCGAACATGGCCTTGGAAACTACGGGATCGAAGTAGCGGGACGTGTTGGAGAAGCCGTAGCTGGTGCCTTCATTGTTCGGTCCCAGCAGGGGGTCCGCGGAGGTGCGGACTGACGCCGGGTCGGCACCGCCGCACCAGCCGGAACGCCCCATGTCCGGCAGTTGCTCGCTGGCCAGGACGGAGTAGTAGTTGGGTGCCGGGATCGGTACCAGCTCAACCTCGATGCCCAGGGCCTTGAGGTTCTGCTGGACAACCGTGCCGGTGTTCTTGAACGCATCGCGGTTGTTGGCGTAGCCGTACGTCAGGGTCTTGGGGAAGTCCTTGCCTTCCAGGAGCTTCTTGGCTTCTTCTAATTTGGGCTTACCCGTGGGGTCCAGTTCGAGCTCGGTCTCCACATAACCGCGCATCTTGGCATTCAGCGGGCTCTGGGTGATTTCACCGAAGCGTCGTCCACCGTACTGAACCAGGATGGACTGGCGGTCCAGAGCCAAAGCGATCGCCTTGCGGACATCCGGGTCCTTGATTTTCTCCGTGTTCAAACTCAGGACGTCGTTGCATCCCAGAAGACCCGAAGCCACCCGGTCTTTCACCTGGGCATCAGCCAGCTTGGCGGAGTCCGAGGTTTGGAGCGCGCCATTGGAGTCAAGGGTGATGGCGTTGGGGTCCGAGTCGGCCAGGAGTTGCTGGCTGATGGTGGCCTGCGAGGTGGAAAGCGAGAAGCTGAACGTGTCCGGGAGTGCCGAGCGGTTGGGGTCCGTCGCGGGATCCCAGTGCGGGTTGCGAACCAGTTTCAGGGACTTGCCACGGTTGTAGGACTCCACCATGTACGGTCCTGAGGACACCGGGTGGTTGGTGTAGTCCAGCTTGGTGTCCTTGGCCTTCGGGACAGGAGCGGTATTGGACCGGGATGCCAACGCCGGGAACTCGGCGAACGGTTTTTTCAGATGGAAGACCACGGTGCGCTCATCAGGCGTTTCAACGGCCTTGAGCACAGCGGAAGGATCCTTGTACGGCCCCTTGTACCCGCCGGCGTCGAGCGCTGCGTTCAACTCTTGCGGCGCCTGGGTGAAGACATCCTGCGCGAAGGTGCGCTCCACGCCGTACTTGATGTCCGCCGAGGTGATGGGTGTTCCGTCCTCGAACTTCACGCCTTCCTTGAGGGTGAAGGTCCAGCTGAGGCCGTCGTCGGAGACCTTGCCGGTGTCCGTTGCGAGGTCCGGGACCACTGTTGGCGGCTGGCCCGCCGTTTCCTTGGCCATGGTCAGGGTGCGGTAGTACAGCTGGCCAACATTTGCCGTCTGAACGTAGTTGCTGTTTCCGGGGTCCAGAGTCTGGAAATCGGAAGACATCAGCACGTTGATGTTGCCGCCCTTGGCAGTGAAGCCGGACTTGACCACGTTGGGCGCCAGTTCCGTGACCGAACCGGCGGGCTTGGAACTGCTTGGCTGGCTTTGGCCGGCTCCACAGCCGGTAGCGGCCATGGCGATCAACACCGAAAGTGCCAGAGCTCTTGCAGGGGTTTTCATGATGCTCCTTGTGAGGGGGGTGAAAGGCGATGCGGGGGATGAGTGTTAGTGGCGCGAAGCTTTAGGGTCCAGGGCATCCCGGACGGCGTCGCCCAGAAGGTTGAAGGCCAGGACGGTGATGACGAGCATGATGCCGGGGACTGCGAGGAACCACGGATCGCTGAGGTACCAGTTGCCGGACTGCGCGGCGTTGAGCATCTGGCCCCACGACGGTGTGGGGTCCTTGACGCCGACGCCCAGGAAGGACAGGGCTGCCTCGGCCGAGATGTTGGTGGGGATCAGCATGGTGGCGTACACCAGGACCACTCCCATGACGTTGGGGATGATCTGGCGGAAGAGAATGCTCAGGTGTGAGGCGCCGAATGATCGGGCTGCTTCGACGAACTCGCGCTCGCGGAGGCTCAGCACCTGGCCTCGGACGATTCTGGCGAGGTACGCCCATCCGAAGAAGCCCAGGATGATCACCAGGGAGGCCATGGGCAGGAAGCTGCCTTCGCCCAGCGGCGTGTCCCTTAGCCGTGACTGAAGGATGGGTGTCAGGGAGAGCACCAGGAGAAGGTGCGGGAAGGCCAGGAACAAGTCCATGATGCGGCTGATGATGGCGTCCGTCTTACCGCCGAAGTAGCCGGCTGCCGCGCCAAGGACAGTTCCGAGGACCACTGAAACCACCGTGGAGAGTAGCGCGATGGTGAGCGACACTTGTCCGCCGTAGGCGAGCCTGGCGAACAGGTCGCGTCCCAACCCTGGCTCGACGCCCAACCAGTGCTGGGCCGAGGGATACATATAGCCGGGGAGCGGCAACCCGGGGGTTTGGAAGTCATCCAGTACCTCGGGACTGGTGTTGGACGTGTAGGGGTCGTTGCCGGACATGGCGCTGAGGACGGGAGCCAGGATGGCGAACAGCAGGATGGCAACCACCACGCACAGGCTGAGGAGCGCGATTTTGCTGCGCCGGATCCTCATCCAGGCCGTGGCGAGGAGGGAACGTGCTTCGGCAGGTGCGTTGGCCTCCGGCGACGTTGCCGGAGGGAGCGGCGGGCTGCCGATGCTTGGTTCGACGGACTGTATCTGGGTCAACGGTTCTGCTCGTTTCATGATCAGGAGCTGGCTCCGGAGTTCTTGTATACCAAAATAGACTAGAGCAGGATTGATGCGATGTAAATCACAAATAATGTACTGTTTGGAATACCAGAGAGTATTACGAGCTGTCCTTGGCGGACAGGAAACAGGAGTCGCCGTGCCTACCAAGGTCACCGCCCGCTACGTGCTGGGCCATCACAACGGACGCCACGTGCTGCTGGAAAACGCGTGCGTGGTTTACAGCGGCCACACCATTGACTACGTGGGGAATGACTACACAGGTCAGGTGGACGAGGAACGCGATCTTGGCGATGCCTTGCTCATGCCCGGCCTGATCGACCTCGATGCCCTCACGGACATTGACCACCTCATCCTGGACAGTTGGGCAGGTCCGGAGCAGGCCAAGGGTCACCAGTGGTCCGAGGACTATTTCCGTTACCGCCGCGCTGACGTCTTCACCGCCGAAGAACGCCAGCAGCTTCGCGAGTACGCCCTGATCCAGCTGATTCTGCACGGCATTACCACGTACATGCCCATCGCATCGGAAGTTCACTCCGAGTGGGCTGAACCATTCGAAGAACTCGTGGGCATGGCTGAGTCCAGCCGACGCCTGGGCCTGCGCGGCTACCTGGGCTCGGCGTACCGCTCGGGAGTCAACGTCGTGTCGGAGAACGACGAACGTTCAGTGATGTTCGACGACGACCGCGGGCGGGAGGGGCTGGCCGATGCCTTGCGCTTCATTGACCACGCAACGGAACTCGATGACCCGTTGGTCAACGGAGTCCTGCTACCGTGCAGGATCGAGACGCTGGACATCGAGCTGCTTAAGGCCACCGCAGCAGCGTCCAGCGAGCGGGACATCCTGGTGCGTCTGCACTCACTCCAGGGCCTCGTGGAGCGCGAGCTCATCCTTGACTGGCACGGAGTGACACCCTTGGAGCTTTTGGAAGAAGTAGGGATGCTCAACAAACGCCTGCTGATCCCGCACGCCACCTACACGGACCGAAATCCTGCGGTCCACGGCGAGGACCGCGGCGACCTCACCCGACTGGCGGCCAGCGGTGCCAGCATCATTCACTGCCCTTTGACTTCCATGCGTTATGGCAGCACGCTGGATTCCTTCGACGCCTACAAGGCGGCAGGCATCAACATCTCCTTGGGTACGGACTCGTTCCCGCCGGACCTGATCCGCGGCATTGATGCCGGCGTCCAGCTCGCCAAGATCATGGCCGGGACCAATGACGCCGGCGACGTCGCCGGATATTTCGACGCCGCCACCCTGGGAGGAGCGCACGCACTGCGGCGTCCTGACCTTGGACGCCTCGAACCCGGTGCCCAAGCAGATCTCGTGGCCTTCTCACTGGGAGACATCCGGGACGGCGTCCACGACGACCCGCTCCGGACCCTGATCCTGAACGGCACTGCCCGCCAGGCCGTGCTCTCAGTGGTGGCAGGCAGGACCATCATGGCCAACGGTGTGATCGAGGGAGTGGACCTGGACTACTGGCGCGCAAAAGGGCAGGAGCTCTTCGATAAGATGCGCAACGCCTACACCGTCAGGGACGCCCGGAACCGTGCGGCGGATGAGCTGTTTCCTCCCGTGTATGCTCGGTTGGAACGCTGACCGGCGCCGTCCGGCACATGGAGCGGACACTGGCATGAAGGGAAGTTCGACAGTGGCTGAGGCGATGCCGGAAACCGGAAATGGCCGCGACGAAGAGGCCCGCGCGGAGAACGTCTACCAACTGGTGTTGGAGGGCATCGTCACGGGCACGTATGCGCAAGGTATGCGGTTGCGGGAACGCGAACTTTCGGAGCTTTACAACGTCTCCCGTATTCCCGTGCGCGAAGCCATTCAACGCCTGGAGCAGGACGGCTTCGTTGCAACCTTCCCGCGCCGCGGTGCCGTGGTGCGCCAACTGACCCTGACCGATGTCAACGAACTCTTCGACGTCCGTCTCTGCCTGGAGACATTCGCCGCGCGGATGGCCGCCACGCGTGTAGCCGAAGGACGCGACGGCGGGCGGTTGGAAGAACTTATGGAGGCCTCCAAGGCAGCGATCGACGACGAACGCACCGACGACGTCGCCCTGATCAGCGCCGAGCTCCACGCCGAAATCGTTCGCCTATCCGGGAACAGGCTGCTGATTGAGTCCGTGAAGCCGCTGTTCGGAAGGATGCGCTGGATCTTCGGGCTGGCCCACAACCGCAGCAACGAACTCCAACGCGATGAGCACACGGAACTTTGCAACGCGATCCTGAAGGGTAAGCCGGATCTGGCCTACTCGCTGGCGTACTCGCACATTGAGCTGGGCCGCGAACCAGTCCTGGCCGGCCTCGCCGAGACGCTGGAGCCGTAGCTAGTCGTCTGCGTCCGGGTACTCTTCCTCGTCGTCGTACCGGCCGGATTCCTCCACCTCTACCTCAAGGATCTTGAGCAGTTCCGTGTCCGGGTTCAGCATGATGGCAGCTTCGTCACGGCGGTGTTGCAGCACCGTGTCCAAGTAGGACTGGACGGTCTCAGCCAACGGGACGTACCTGTCCTGCTTCTGGCTCATGTACCAGCGGTGCTCCAGGACCTCGTGCACCACTTCCGCGGGCTCAAGTTTCCCGGCCAAGTGCCGGGGAATGGAACGCACAATGGGCTCGAAGATCTGGCTGACCCAGATATGGGCGCTGATTTCCTCGTCCAGGTCCGGGTTGTTGTCCGCCCGGAACTGGTCCATGTCGTTGAGGAGCCGGCGGGCCTGGTTCTCCTGGGCGTCCAGACCGGTAAGGCGAAGCAGCCGCCGCTGGTGGTGGCCGGCGTCGACAACTTTCGGCTGGAGCTGGATGGTGGAGCCATCCGCCGTGGTCTTGATGGCGTACTCCTCCACGTCGAAGCCGAGCTCGTTGAGGCGCCTGATGCGGGCGGCCACGCGCCACCGTTCACCAAGCTCGAAGGACTCTTTCTCCGTCAGCTCAGTCCAGAGCCGGCGGTAGCTGTCCATGATCAGCTCACTGGTGGCTACGGGATCCACTTTTTCCTCGATGAGCCCGCCGTCCAGCAGGTCCATCAGTTCGCCGGCGATGTTCACGCGGGCGATTTCGAGGTCGTATTCGCGTTGGCCCATGGAGAGGTCCGGGTAGAGCTCGCCCGTCTCGGCATCCACCAAATACGCGGCGAAGGCGCCGGCATCACGGCGGAACAATGTGTTGGAGAGCGAAACGTCGCCCCAGTAGAAGCCCACAAGGTGCAAGCGCACCAGCAACAGTGCCTGGGCGTCGATCAGCCGAGTCAGGGTGTCTTTGCGGAGCATCTGTGAGAACAGTGCGCGGTACGGCATGGAGAACTTCAGGTGCCGTGTGACCAGTACGGGGTTCAGCGGCCTGCCGTCCGCGGTGGTCCTGCCCGTAATGACGGCCACGGGCTCAACACAGGGAACGTCCAGTCGGGCCAGCTTCCGCAGCATGTGGTACTCGTGGCGGGCAACGTGCTCCGACGTTTCCTTGATGGCGATCACCGAGCCACCCAAGTGCGCGAAGCGGACGATGTGCCGGGAGATACCGCGGGGGAGCGCGGCCAGGTTTTCGGCGGGCCAGTCTTCCAAGGCAATATGCCACGGGAGGTCCAGCAATTCCGGATCCGCAGCAGCTGCAGTGATGTTAAGGGAACCGATGACACTCGCGGGCGGCGCGGTGTCCTGCGCACTGGCGGCCTCGGTCCTGGGGAGCTTGCCGATCTGCCCGTAGTCGGTGGGTTCGTCGTGCCACTGGGCTTCGTTTTGCTCGCTCATGCCTCAATTGTTCCGTACTTGGAAGGGAAGGACGGCGTCGCGTCCGGAAACGGCCAGTTCGACGTCGCGGACCATTCGACGTCGGGTGCCTCCTGGAAGGCGACTCCCTGGCTGGCGAGCCGCTCGCCCAAGGCGCCCAAGCGGCGTCGGAAGTCACCCGCGTTGCGGACTTCCTGACCGGACCAGGCAACCTCGGCCAGGGAAATCGCCCTCGGGTAAAGGAGCCACTGGGCTTGCTGGTTGTCACGGACTGTTTCAGTCCACAGGGGACCTTCGACGCCAAGGATCTGATGATCTTTCAGCCCGCCTTGGGCAGGATCCCAGTTGTAGTACTCCGCCCAGGTGAACGGTCCGCCTTCCACCCACTCGAGTCCAACTGGCGAGTCGGGCGCGTACTTTTGGTCCAGGTACGTATTGGCGGCCGGCGACATGATCACGGGTGAACCGCCGGACTCCGCCTGTTGGACAACCGGAGCGAGGTCGCCGTGCCAGAACTGGATCACAGCGCCATGGGGAAGGGCGCCGGCGGAATACTCGTTCCAGCCGACCACCGTTTTGCCGGTCCCGGCGGCAATCCTGGCAAACTCCTGAACCATGGTCACGTAGTTCTCATGACCGGTCACCAAGGCTTCATCGCCACCAATGTGGAGGTACGGGCCGACCGTGATGGCCGCGAGCTGGCCGAGGACTTCCCGGACGAACTCATACGTTGCCGGCAAATCCGAGGTGAGAGTCGACCAGCCCACCTCCGCCGTAGTGCTCATGGGCTTGGCTTGGCCGTCAGGGTTGAGCTGCGGAATGGCGGCGAGGGCAGCATTGACGTGTCCCGGGAGGTCGATCTCGGGTACCACGAGGACGTTCTTGCTCGCGGCATAGGCCTGGATGTCCTTGAAGTCCTGCTGCGTGTAAAACCCTTCGCGCCCCCTCGCCGGCCTCGCCGTGGGCACCTCTACAGCGCCTTGGCCGCCGATCGCGGTCAGATTGGCGTAAGGCAGCCCGGACGGGTTGCCCGCGGACCCGGGATCGTGAATTTCGATGCGCCAGGCTTGGTCGTCCGTGAGGTGCAAATGAAGGGTGTTCAGCTTGAACTGCGTCATGACGTCGATCTGCTCTTTCACCTCCTCCACGGTGAAGAAGCTGCGGGCGACGTCCAGCATTAGCCCGCGGTACGCGAATCGCGGGGCGTCCGCAATCTCGACGGCGGGAATCACCCAAGTGCCAACACCCGGGTTGGAACCCTCAATGGTGGCTGGGAACAACTGACGGAGCGTCTGCACTCCGTTGAAGAGTCCAGCGGCAGTAGAGGCCGTGAGCCCGGCCCCACCTACGGTGACGCTTAGCGCATAAGCTTCCGGGCCGCCGTCGAACGTGTCCGTCAACTCGAGGGAGATGTCGCCGGGGCGGGTGTCCTCAACGATGGGCAATTCGAAACCCGTGGCGCCGCGCAGCAGCGAGGCGAGCTGCTCGGCGACCGGCACCGCTGAGCCGTTGGCGGCGATCCGCGCGGCAGGGGCAAGTGTGAAGGCCGACCCGTCTACATGCGCGACGTGCGATGGACGGGGGATCAGGTTATCTGTGGTGTTCATGCCGTTCTTTCCGGGAGAAAGGTTAACGCGAGAGCGGCCCGACCGGGAGGGGTCGGGCCGCTATCTAAATGCGGAACGTACAGACGCGTCAGCGCCGCGGTGGGGACTAGTCGCCCAGGCGGAGGCCGGTCTTGGTGTCGAACAGGTGCACGTGGCCGGACTGCGGACGAACGAAGATGGACTCGCCCTTCATCGGGGGGCGACGACCGTCGACGCGGGCAACGATGTCGTGGCTCTTGCCATCCAGGATGGTGTGGCCGTAGACGTAAGCGTCAGCGCCGAGTTCTTCGACGACGTCAACCTCAACCTGGAGGCCTTCGCCGTTGCCGACGGTCTCAAGGTCTTCCGGACGGGAACCCACCGTGACGGTCTGGCCGTGAGCTTCTTCGAGGATGTTGCGTGGCACGGGGTAAACCGTTCCACCGAACTGGACGCCGCCGTCCACTACAGGCAGTTCAAGCAGGTTCATGGCCGGGGAGCCGATGAAGCCTGCAACGAAGACGTTCTGCGGGCGGTCGTAAAGGTTGCGCGGGGTGTCAACCTGCTGCAGAAGACCATCCTTGAGGACTGCAACGCGGTCACCCATGGTCATTGCTTCGACCTGGTCGTGCGTCACGTAAACGGTGGTGACACCGAGACGGCGGGTCAGGGATGCGATCTGCGTACGGGTCTGGACGCGGAGCTTGGCGTCAAGGTTGGAAAGCGGCTCATCCATGAGGAAGACCTGCGGGTTACGGACAATCGCACGGCCCATGGCAACACGCTGGCGCTGACCACCGGAGAGTGCCTTCGGCTTGCGGTCCAGGTAAGCCTCAAGGTCAAGAAGCTTGGCGGCTTCGCGGACACGCTCGGCGCGCTCTTCCTTGGAGACGCCGGCAATCTTCAGTGCGAAGCCCATGTTGTCCGCAACGGTCATGTGCGGGTACAGGGCGTAGTTCTGGAAGACCATTGCGATGTCGCGGTCCTTCGGCGGTACGTCCGTGACGTCGCGATCGCCGATCAGAATGCGGCCGGCGTTGACGTCCTCAAGGCCTGCGAGCATGCGCAGCGAGGTGGACTTACCGCAACCGGAGGGTCCAACGAGGACCAGGAATTCGCCATCGGCGATGTCGATGTTGAGCTTATCGACGGCGGGCTTATCCGTGCCCGGGTACAGACGCGTAGCGTTATCAAAAGTAACTGTAGCCACAGTTATCAATCCCTTCACCGGCAGGTACGTGCCGGACGATCCGTTGTGAATGGTTCATTTTCTTCAGTTGAACTCCCCGGCCGATGGCCGGGGAGGATCGTGTGACGTCGCACGGTACTGTGCGTCACATCACATCCAAGAGTATGTCAGACTTTTGGACGAACTACCTAAATGTTACAAACGTCACATGTTGTGCTGGTCACTCGCTAAGCCTCCGCGGTCACCCGCCGGCGTTCCCGCAGCAAGGCTTCCAGCAACTCCGCCACGTGCACCGGCGCTTCCACCCGGTACTGCGCCTGGGTGAAGTCCAGGCCCACTTTGATGCCGACGTCGTCACCCATCAGCCGGCCCAGCGCATCCTCATCCGTGACGTCGTCACCGGCAAACAGGATGGCTGTAGCACCCGTCGCCTGACGGAGAAACTCCACGGCCTCACCCTTGGATGCGTGGACTACCGAGGTCTCCAACACACGCTTGCCGGTCTTCAGGTAGACCCCCGGATGCTCGCGGAGCACCCGCATGGCGGCCTCGACGGCGTCTTCGGCAACGTCGTCGTCGGCCATCCTCGTGTGGAGGACGACGCCGGCAGGCTTGTCCTCGAGCAACGTCCCCGGAGCGATGTTCACGATTTCCGCCAGAACCTCACGAACCGCGGCAAGCTTCAGCCGCTGATCTTCGTCCAGTTCCAGGCCCAAAGAACCCTCACCCAGCCAGACCTCGGCGCCATGGCTGCCGATCAGCAGCGTATCCACCGGAGGCGAGGCGACCAGCCGCAAACTGTCCAGTGCGCGGCCCGAGATGAGTGCCGTCGTCGTGCGTGGCAGTTTTGCCAGGGCCTCCAGCGCAGCGGCGGACCGGGGCAGGGGGCGTGCGTCCTCCGCGTGGTCGACGAGAGGGGACAACGTACCGTCGAAGTCAAGGGCAACCAGGAGGTGCTCCGTGCCGGAAATGCGTCGGACGGCGTCCAACAGTTCCGGTGACAGGGTGAGGTTTTCAGCTGTCATCACGCACCACCTTTTCCTCCAACGCAGCCAGGAACTCGGCTGACCAATGATCCACATCGTGGTCCAGGATCTGCTTGCGCATCAGCTTCATGCGGCGGCGGGCCTCCTTAGGCGGGAGGTTCACGGCACGCAGGATGGCCGACTTGAGTCCGTCAATGTCGTGCGGGTTGATCAGGAGTGCTTGCTTGAGTTGGTCGGCGGCACCGGCGAACTCGCTGAGCACCAAGGCGCCGTCGTCTTCCGAGCGGGCGGTGACATACTCCTTTGCCACCAGGTTCATGCCATCGCGCAGGGCGGTTACGAGCATGACATCCGCCGCGAGGTACAGCGCCACCATTTCCTCCACCGGATAGCTGTGGTGCAGGTAGCGGACTGCCGTGTTCTGGATGGTGTCGTAGGTGCCGTTGATGTGGCCAACCGTGCCTTCGATCTCCTCGCGCAGCAGCCTGTACTGCTCCACGCGTTCACGGCTGGGGCTCGCCACTTGGATGAGGGTTGCATCTTCCACCTTGATGCTGCCTTCGCGGAGGAGTTCCTCGAAAGCCTTCAGACGGTGGCCGATTCCCTTGGTGTAATCCAGTCGGTCAACACCCAACAGAATGGTCTTGGGATCGCCCAGGTCCTTACGGATCTGCTTTGCCCGCTCGATGATGTCCGGTCTGGCCGCGAGCTCGCGGATCTGGTCAACGTCGATGGAGATGGGGAAGGCCTGCGCACGGGCAATGTGGGTGACTTCGCCATCCGGGCCTTTCACGTGAACCTGCTGCTGCTTGACGCTGGCACCCAGGAACCGGCGTGCAGAGCGCATGAAATTGCCTGCGTCGCTGGGGCGCTGGAAGCCCAGAAGGTCAGCGCCCAGCAAGCCGTCAATGATTTCCCGGCGCCACGGGAGCTGAGCGAAAATCTCCGGGGGAGGGAAGGGGATGTGGTTGAAGAAGCCGATCTTCAGGTCCGGCCGGGCCTCGCGGAGCATTCGCGGAACCAGCTGGAGCTGGTAGTCCTGGACCCACACGGTGGCGCGTTCGGCCGCGTGGCGAATGATGGCGTCGGCGAATTTCTTGTTGACCTGGCGGTAGGAATCCCACCACGTACGGTGGAACTCGGGCGGTGCGATGACATCGTGGTAAAGCGGCCAAATGGTCGCGTTGGAGAAACCTTCGTAGTACAGCTCCACTTCGTGGCTGCTGAGCTGAACCGGAACCAGGTCCATGCCTTCGTGGCTGAACGGACGCACAGTCTCATCCGGGGCGCCATGCCAACCCACCCACGCGCCGTCGGACTTTGTCATCATCGGGGCGAGAGCTGTGACCAGGCCGCCGGGCGAACGACGCCAGCCATCTCCGCCGTCGTCGTTACCGTCGCTGCTGCACCGGTCCACGGGCAGCCGGTTGGAAACCACCATGAAATCGAACGTGCTCGCCGTGGGCTTCTTGGTTGGAGAAGCCTTGGCGCTTTGTTCGTTAGCGAGTTTTTCGCTTGCCAAATCCTGCATTAACGCTCCCTGGGGTTGCTGTGACTCAACTCCCAGCCTACTAGCGGAATCTTCCACGGCAGTTGATCGTTCAACTACCGGGCCGCGAGGTGTGGGGCAAAGCTCAAGTTTGCTCCCGTAAACTGACCCCGTTGCCCTAGCTATGCACTTGACGTCGAATACCCCGAGGAACTGATGAGCCCCGCAAACGAACCACGCCTGTCCAAGGCCGAAAAGACCGCCCAGGCGCGGGAGAAAGCGCGTGCAATCCGCGAAGAACAGCTGAAGAAGGAGAAGCGCAACAAGCTCCTTGTCGGCTGGGGCATCGTGGTGGCCGTGGTGGTCATCATCGCTTTGGTTGCTTTTGTTGTTATCGGTAACGCTCAGAACAACGCACCCGTGGCTGACCAGGGGCCAACACCGGCCAACGGCAACGTTCATGGCGGCATCACGCTGCTTGCCAACACGGAAGTTGTGAAGTCCGAACCCGCCTCCGTCAACGTGGCAGATGTGCCGGCTCCTCTTGCTACCAAGCCGGCTACGGTGACCGTACCGGGTGGCGAGGCCGAGGCCGGCAAGCCCGTCAAGGTTGTTGCCTACATCGACTTCATCTGCCCGGTCTGCAAGCAGTTCGAGACCGCTTACGGCGAGTCACTCACGAACCTTCGCAACGAAGGCAAGATTTCCGTCGAGTACCGCGCCCTCGGCTTCCTGGACCGCCAGTCCACCACCAACTACTCGTCACGCGCAGCCAACGCTGCTGCCTGCGTAGTCAACTCTTCCCCGGAGAAGTACGCGGAATTTTTCAACCTGCTCTTCGAACGCCAGCCGGCTGAAGGCGGAGCAGGCATCTCCGACAACGACCTCAAAAAAATGGCCACCGAAATTGGTGCGGCAAACATCGACTCCTGCATCGACAGCAAGCAGTTCCGTCCGTGGGTGAAGGTCGCCACGCAGGAAGCTGCAGCAATCGGCGTCACCGGTACGCCCACCGTGTTCATCGATGGCAAGCAGTGGGACGGCAGGTCCGACCTCAACGCCGAGATCCAGACAGCAATTGGCGCCAAGGGCTAACCCCTTTTGAAAAATCACGACGGCGGCTGGTCACCCTTGCGGGAGGCTGGCCGCTGTTGCGTGGTGGCGGTGTTGGGCGGTGAATTTCGTTGACGGGGATGGTCTGGGCTAACCTTATCTAGCGCTCTTTTGCGCTTTGCTTCGGGTAACCGGAGCGTGCCTCCTTAGCTCAGTTGGCCAGAGCACCGCTCTTGTAAAGCGGGGGTCGTCGGTTCGAATCCGACAGGGGGCTCCACGAACCCCTCCATCCCGGATTTTTCCGGGGTGGAGGGGTTTTTCGTGCCCGAGACTCCATGCCAAGGTAACCGCGAACCAGAAGCCCGAAGCCTAAGCATTAGGTTCGTCGGCCAGACGTGATGGACACGATTGCTTCGGCATGCTGTGAAGGCCACGGGCAGCCTGAAAATATCGGGCGTTTCCGGCCTTAGTGGTGCCTGTTCCGGCGTCCTGCCCGGTCGGCGAAGGCATCCAGGGCTGCGATGATGTCTGGAGCCACCCACACACGGGTGCCGCGGATTTTGCCGGCGGATGCCAGGACGCGTGCTTCCTCCAGCCGTTCCACGGCGCGGTATGCGGTGGCCAGGGATGCCCCGGTGTGTTCTGCGACCATGTCAGCGGTCAGTGCCGGCTCCCGTGGTATCAGGTCCAGGACTTTGCGGACGGACGAGGGGCCGCTGGCCAGGCGTTCGCGGTAGCTTGCTTCTACCGTCTTGATGTCTGCCGCCAGTTGCCGGCCGTTGTCGACGGCGCGGACAGCGGATTCCGCAAAGCGCTCCACGATCGGCTGGATGTCCCCTTCGCGGTAGGCACCCAGAGCGTCAAAGTACAGGCGGGTGTCCGTCAGTAATCCTGAGGACACGGGCACGGTGACGTTTTCGGTAACGCCCTTTGCCCTTAGCAGCGCGCTGACGATGGCCCGCCCGGTGCGGCCGTTTCCATCAGCGAACGGGTGGATGGTCTCGAACTGGGCGTGCGCAATCGCCGCCTGGGTCAGCGCCGGGATGTCGTCACGCTGCATGAAGACCACCAGGTCCTCGACCGCCGGCATCACCCGGTCGGGGTGAGGCGGGACGAACTCGGCCGTGTGCGGGGAGTTGCCGCGGATCCAGTTCTGGGCGTCCCGGTACTCACCGGCGATGTTTTCGTCTGAGGCGTTCAGCAGGGCGTGGTGCATGACTGCAATGTTCTCCACTGACAGGTCCTCGGACAGGTCGATCGCCGCCTGCAGAGCCCTGACGTTGGAGGCGATCAGCGAGGCGTTCTTGCTGGAGGCGTCACCCAGCTGGGCTAATGCGATTTTGCGTGCCCCGGCGGTCAGGTTCTCGATCTGGGAGCTGGACGCCGACTCGCTGCGCAGCAGCAACGCCGCAAACGGTGTGGTGTCCCGGCCCAGCTCGGCGTCGAAGCGGACCATCTCTACCGTTGCCGCCTCTGCCAGCGCCTGGGTGCGGGAATCAATGATGGGGTCCAAAGCGGCGATTTCGGGAGCGACTGCGGACTCGTAGGGGCCGCGGGCCAGCAGGCGCTGCCGTCGGGAGGCACCACGATCAGGGTCGGTTTCCCAGGGATGCTCCTCGTACCCGACGGCCGGCCACGCTCCAGTACCGGTGGTCAGGGAGATGCCCGGTTCGGCGTTCGCGCTGGCGGCGAATTCTCCGCCGGCAGGGATGCCGCGGGGCTGTCGGGTCTGGGAGGCCATGGTTTCCTTTGAGAAGACTGAACACTGATTTTCTCATAAGGGTAGCGAAATGAGAATATCAATGCCGGACGACTAAGGTCCCGAATTCGGAAGCGTGAGCAGGTTCGGTCAGGCCAGCGCATCCCGTTCCCTAACCTCTGCCGTGCTGTGCGACTTGGTCGACCGCTACCAGATCCTAACCAGGCGCCGCTGCGTTCTTGCCGTTTCGCAGGGGAGTCAGCTGTCCTCGGTCCCTGCAGCCCTCTTCAACTCTGCGATCCTCAGCCGCAAGAAGATGATGGACAAGACCAAGGCATACACGGCCAAGACGGCCACCGCGATAACGAAGACCGCGTATAGGATCCCGATGATTCCGAAAGCCGGACTTAAATTCACTGCTACCCCCCAATAGTCGTTGAGCCCAATGCTATGCAGACGACCAGCGATTCCGCTGTACCCGGGAAGTCGTGCCTCGTTAGATGCGGAGGCTCGCCTGGGCGAGTAACTACTGCTCGCATCTGCACTGAGGGTCGGACAGCAATTTCCGGAAATGCTGTCCGACCCTGAGCTTGGTTCTGAAGGCGAGTCGTTTGGTGTTGGGGCGCTACACCGTGGCGACCGGCGCCTTGCTTACTTCAGCTTGCTCGTCGGCGAGTGCTTTGCGTGCGGTTTCTGCGCTCATGAGGATTCCAACCAGTGAGAGGACTCCGATACCCATCAGGAAGAATGCCGGTGAGCTGGGGTTGCCGGTGGTGGCGATCAGCCAGGTGCCGATGAGTGGTGCGACGCCGCCGAAGAGCATGGCTCCGACGTTGAAGGGCAGTGCGAACCCGAGGTAGCGGGAGCGGGTGCCGAACAGCTCGGTGAAGAAGGAAGGGAAGACGGCATCGTTCATGGCGAAGAACATCAGTGACACGATGAGGACCGCGGAGGCGAGGACCACTCCTCCGAAGGAGAGCAGCGTCATGATCGGGTAGCTCAACACGATGAAGGCGATGCTCGAGATCATCAAGGTCCGTTTGCGGCCGATCCGGTCGGAGAGGCGGGCCGCCAGGGGGATGAAAATGATGTGCGCGACGAGTCCGATCGTGACCACCAGCGTCGCTGTGGCTTCGCTCATCCCGGCTTCTTCTATCAGGAATGATGGCGTGTAACTGAGCAGCAGGTAGTAGGCGCCGGCATTGAGTGACATAACGAGCAGTGCTTTGAACATCGACGGAAGGCTCTTGCGGGTTTCTGACCAGCGGTTTGTGGCCGGAAGTTGGTCGGCCGCTGTCTTGAGCTGCTTCTTCTCGAGTTCCAGCGCCCTGCGGAATTGCGGGGTGTCTTCGAGTCGCATGCGCAGCCAGAGGCCAACGATACCGAGGGGGCCGGCGATCAGGAACGGGATCCTCCAGCCCCACTCCTGCATGAATTCCGGTGAGGTGCTGGCGTAGAGGACCGTGGCCATGAGGGAAGCTACCAGGAACCCTGCGGCAGCGGCGATGGGTACCACGCTGGTGAGCAGGCCCCGTTTGGCTGCAGGGGCGTACTCGGCAACAAAAGTGCCAGCGCCGGCGTATTCGCCTGAGGCGGAGAAGCTCTGCGTCACTCGGAGCAGGAGAAGAAGGATCGGTGCGGCGACGCCGATGGTGGCATAGCTTGGAATGAAGCCAATGAGGAACGTTGCCCCGGACATGAGGATGATTGTCGTGGCGAGGATGCTCTTGCGTCCGATTTTGTCGCCAAGGCTGCCCCAAACGAAGGCCCCGAGTGGGCGAACAAGGAACGAAAGTGCAAACACCGCAAAGGTGCTCATGAGCGCAACTACCCGGTCCTCCGGGGGAAAGAAGACCACGGCGATGGTGGTCGCGAGGTAGCTGTAGCTGGCGTAGTCGAAGTACTCCAGTAAGGTGCCAAGCCCGCTGGCAATCACGACTCGGCGGAGTATGGATCGGGGGACTGAATCTGTGGTGGCTACGGTGGTGGGCATGATGTCGTTCCTCATTTGAGTACCGGATCTTCGCGGTGGGTCCGCAGGATGTGACGACCATCATGGCACCGAAGGTCACGACAGAATATGGCCGTAGCGGCGAACCTCGACTGTTGGTTATGGCCCGACGGGTGAGTCCCTTTTGTCGCGGAAGCCTCGGACTTTCAGCGCGAGCCACAGCTCGGTTTGTGCATCGATGCCGTCCAGGTCGTGACCGGTGATCTGGACGATCCGTTGCATCCGGTTCCGCACAGTGTGTCGGTGGACCCCCATCCGTTCCGCCGTCGCCTCGACGGATCGGCGTTCAAGAAGCCACGTGTGCAGTGTGTTCAGGAGGGCTTCGCCTCCTCGCGAGTTCTCGATGGGGGCGAGGACGGCGCTGGAGAAAGATTCCAGGTAGTCCGATGGGGCGGCGTTGATCAGGAACTCGTGCGAGGCCCCGTCGACGTATTCGATGGGGGTGCCGGCCCGACGGCTGGTCTCCAATGCCAGGGTAGCCTGCCTGATGCTGCGGGCTGAGTGCTCGGGAGCCCCCCGCGTGCCGATGCCCGTGGGGACGCCAAGGCCGTAGTCAGCCAATGCCTGTCGGGGATCGACAGTTGCCAGGCACTCCACGATCCGGTGGCGATGCCGGACGAAGGGGGCGGCGAGCACCACGGCGAGGTCGTCGATGAGAACTTCAGCATGTGTTTCATTGCGCGCTTCGATGCTTACGCCCCACAGCGGACCCGAATCGATGCCGATACTGCGGAGGAATGTCCGAGCACTGCCCGGCTCCGTAAGCGTCAGGAGACGGGCAAACCGTTCAGCGCGTTTGCGGCGCGCTGACTCGTCCAGGAACCACACACGTTCAAATTCGAGGGCAAGGAGGGAACGCAGCGCCGGTGCAGCAAGTTCGGCCGTCTCATGGCCTGTAGTAATGCGGACACAGAACCCGCGTACGGTGTCGTTGCCCGCGAAGGGGGAGATTTCGACCGTTCCTTCGGGGCTTGCAGACGTGCCATCGGGATCGGCAGCCAGCTCGGTTGCGTTCAGGCGAAGTTGTTCTCCGAGTCGTGGAGCTTCTTGACCGGCGAGGCGTTTGCCCAGCGGAGCGAGCAGGTTCGCTGGGAAGGACGAGCTTCTGGCCATGACCTGCCCGAGGCGATCATACGCGGCTACCGGCTCCTCGGTCCGTTGCTGCCAGCCAGCGAGCAGGTCTCCGAACGAACCGCCGCGGGCCACGATCGCGGTGATCTCCATCTGAAGGTCGAGCGGTCGCCTGAACGATTCCCGTTGTCCCTCCGAGTGGAGAACGGTGATAGTGTGCGCAATCCGCCCGAAGTCGGCAATGTCGCCGGTCAGCAGTGGCAGGTCATGTTCGCTTGCCAGGGTCTGCACCTGTTCCGGGAGGCTTTCGAAGGCTGCCTCTGTGCCGAGGCCAATGATGAGCCCGGAGGCGCCGGCGCCCGTAGCTGCCAGCAGGAAACTCTTCCAGGCTGTCCAATCCTCACCGATGTGCCGCCCGCTGGTAAGCACTATCTCACCGCCGTGGAGCTCAGGGAACCGCCCCTTCCGCTCGACGGAGATCGGGATACCGGCGGCTCGTTCAACTCCGCTGCCTCCGTGCGCCATGGTCAGCCCGATGTTTGGAATGGAGGCAAGCCTGGCCACCGTGAAGGACTTGGATTCAAGTGCCATGGCCCTATGTTAACAACGATCGGGCCGTATTTCTGTACATGCCGGCCACTACTTAACTAGCAAAGAGTACGCTCCGGCGATGGTACGGGAAGCATGGCTTCAATAGTGTGATTCTCAGCAGGCCGCAATCAGCGAGCCGAAGACCGCAACTGCGAATGGGAGCATGTCATGATCGGCCAGAACGAATACTTCGAGGGACAGGTACGCAGCCTCGAATTCAAGAACGAGCAGGGCAACTTCACCGTCGGAGTGATGGAGCCTGGCGAGTGGAAGTTCGAAGCCCCCGTCAAGGAGTGGATGCATCTCGTGCGCGGTACCTGGGATGTCCAGCAGCCTGCCGGTCAGGGGGAGTGGACCACCTACAAGGAAGGCGAACGGTTCGAGGTCCCTGGGGGTACCGACTTCACGGTCCGTGTGAATGACACCGTCGCCTACCTTTGCCCATATACCGGAGAGTTCCTCGGCCACCTGGACATGTAGTCCTCAAAGAGTGAGACACCACTCGTTGTGAGGTTTCAGAAGTGGACCGGCCGAAGGGACCGTGAGTAGCTGGGCCTGATTCGGGTGAGACGCGGATCAGGCCCAGACTCAGCAGCGCCATGTACGGGATGGTTTTCAAGCGTCCGGAAGCGCGGCGCTGAGGCGGGATCGCCGTCGTAATTCTTGAGATAGAAAGCCCGCGTCGGGGCGTGCGCCACGGGTTGGGCGTTTCTGATCGTCACGGAATGAATGTGTCGGCTGACTTGATGGTTTTTGCGGGTATGAGTTTCAGACCGATGACACAGGCGATGATGCCCACAAGGAAGATTATTCGGAGTGGAGTGGGTGTCTCGTTGCCTTCGACCATTGCCCAGGTAACAGTCAGCGCGGCTCCGGTGCCGGTCCATACAGCGTAGGCGGTGCTCATTGGAATCCGTTTTGCTGCAAATCCCAAACCGAGCATGCTGAGCACCAGACCTACAGCGAACACGCTTGTTGCAATGGTGTTGGTGAATCCCTCGCTTTGCCCGAGGGCCGTGGCCCATACGGCTTCGAGGACGGCGCTGGCAAGAAGCACTATCCAGTGCATTAGCTGACCACCTTCAGCCCGACGACGCACCCAATCAGGGCGGTCAGCAGTACGGCGCGTGAAAGGGAAAGTTTCTCCTGCTTGCGTAGGACGGCAAGCACCGCGGTGAGTACCGCGCCGATGCCCACCCATACGGCATAGGACGTGCCGGTGGGCAGTTCTTTCATCGCGTAGGCCAGGCCGGCCATGCTGACGGCCATGGAGGCGATGAAGATAAATGTTGGAAGCTTGCGCTTGAAACCGTCTGAGGCTCCCAGGGCTGTTGCCCAGACGGCTTCGAGCACGCCGGAAATGATGAGTACGAGCCACGCCATGAGCTTTCCTTGCTGAAGAGAAACCCTGATCTGCACTTAGGTGCGGATGGATTAGTGAACGCTGCGGATAACTCTTATAATGCACTATTAGGGCAATGAAATGCACTTATGGTTGCTAATCGGAGGGGTCTGACCTCAAGCCCTGGGCGCCGCCTCCTATCAAGCCCGAGAGAACAGCCAGGGCCTTGGCAAGTTGCAGGTCGGAGACGGCCCCATAGCCAACGACCAAACCGTTTTCGGCTGGGCGATCGGCGTAGTATCCAGCCAAGGGGACCACCCGCACTCCTAACTCCAAGGCCTTTGTGGCCACGCTTGTAGCGTCGGGGCTTTTGAAGCGAATGACCGCATGCAGCCCGCCGTCGAGTGCGGTGAGTTCCAAGTCATCCCGCGGGTTCAGGCGGTCGATGAGGAGGGATCGTCGATGCGCATATTCGCGCCTGGCACGCGTGATATGCCGGGAAAGCCCGCCGCCTTTAATGTAGTGTGCGATAGCTGATTGCAGCACCCCGGCCACGGGCGTGTCCAAGGCTTCCCTCGTGGCTTTCAGCATTTCGCCGGAGTTGCCCCGAACCACTAAGTATCCGCATCGCAGCCACGGGCTGAGGTTCTTGGAGAACGTACCCAGCAGGACGACGTCGGCCGCGCTTGGGAGGGATGCCATGGCCGGAAGGGGCATTCTGCTGTGGCGGAATTCGCTGTCATAGTCATCCTCCAGCACAAGAACACCATGTTGGTCTGCCCATTTAAGCAGCCCCAGTCTTTCCTGGACGGCCATCCTGCCGCCCAAGGGGTATTGGTGGCTCGGGGTCACCAGGACTGCATCCGGCATTTCCTCCAGCAAGGCCAGCTGTGAGCTGTCCAGGCCGTTTTGATCCACCGGCACTGTCGCCAGCTGTGCGCCGGCCGCCGTCATGACCCGGCGTGCTGTGGGGTAGCCAGGGTCCTCTACCAGGATGCGCGGCTGTGGCGAGCGGTTGCGGAGCATGGCGACGACGAGATGCAGCGCGTCACTGGTGCCACCGGTGATGATGACGTCTTCTGCATCGACGGCGAGCCCTCGTGATACGGCAAGGTGATCAGCCACTGCTTCCCGGAGTGCCATGGTCCCCAGGGCTGGAGGGAGTTGGATGTTCCCCTGTTCCCCTATGGCCGACTTCCAGGCGCTGCGCCATTGCCTGTCCTGAAACGGTGATCCGGATGGGCGGCCAGGCGTCAGGTCTATCACGTCAGCCGGGAGAGGGGGCCTGCTGGGTTGTTTCCCGTTGGAGGGGCGGGGTTGCATATCGGGACGAACGGCCACCTTGGTCCCGCCCGAGCCGTTGCTCTCGAGGAACCCTTCGCCTGCCAGTTGTTCGAATGCGCGCACCACCACACCCCGTGAAATGCCCAGTTCTGTTGCGAGCCTTCGGGTCGCAGGCAGCGTGTGCTCTGGCTGGAGAATGCCATTGAGGATTGCGGTGCGCAGCTTGCTGGCCACTTGTGCCGCGAGCGACATCGGGCTGTTCCTGTCCAGTTCAATCGGTATTTCCGCTTCACTCACTTGGACCTCCAGGCTTATACGTTCTTGGACCTAGTGTAGGACCAAGGCCTTTGGAAGCATGGACCACGTCACCACGAAGCGCTGCGATTCTGCAGCATGACGAAAGTAGGAACCAGTGTTCAACGGCCTCAGTGCATTCCCCCTCACCCCCATGGCCGGTGAAAGTGTCGACCTGAAGGCACTTGGCCGGGTGGTGAACCGCGTTGCGAGGGCCGGAGCAGATTCGCTGGGTGTTCTCGGTTCGACCGGAAACTACGCCTATCTCTCACGCGAGAAACGGAGGGCAGTCCTCGAAATTGCTGTGGAAGCAGCAAGCGGGGTGCCTGTTCTCGCCGGAATAGGAGCTGTTCGCACGCGGGACGTCCTGGTATTTGCCGCTGATGCCCAAAACGCCGGTGCTTCAGCTCTGCTGCTGGCACCGGTGTCCTACCAAAAGCTATCGGAGGCCGAGGTCTTCGGGCTCTTCGATACCGTCGCGGCAGAGTCCGATCTTCCAATTGTTGTCTATGACAACCCAGGCACCACCGGCTTCACCTTCAGCGATGACCTGCACGCCAGGATTGCCAGGATTCCGGGAATTGCTTCCATAAAGATTCCGCCGCCCGCCTCAGGTGAAGTAGCCGCCAGGGTTGCCAAGCTCAAGGCAGGTTTGCCGGAGGAGACATCACTGGGCATCAGTGGAGACTGGGCGGCCGCCGAGGCACTGCTGGCTGGATGCAACGTCTGGTACTCGGTGATTGCCGGGGTGTTGCCTCAACAGGCAAGGACCCTTGTTGATCATGCTGTCGCTGGTCGAAACGATCTGGCATCGGCCGCCTCCTCGGATCTGGAACCGATCTGGTCCCTGTTCCGTACCTATGGAAGCCTTCGCGTCACCGCAGCCCTGGCTGAGGACCTAGGCGTCGTGCCGTCCTCGGCTTTGCCGCTGCCCCTCCACGGCTTGGACTCCGAGGGGCGGGAAAGAGTGGCTGAGGCCATTCGGCAATGTGGTTTGGAGGCTTAGGTGTCACTTAGCCTGGCAAGAAAGAACCAGAACCGTAAGACGAACCAGCCGGGCTTTCCGGGTGGCCTTGCACGCTATGTCCTGGCTGCCACCCTGGCACGTAGTGCCGATGGCGGCGCAGTTGTTGCGATAGTCCTGCTCGCAAGCACGAGCGGAGCACCCGGCTGGTTGGCCGGAATTTTGGGTGCTTGCATCACGGCGCCGCATCTCTTCGGGCCCCTCATAGCGCGCAGCCTGGATACAGCCAAGGATGGCAGGACAGTAATTGCGTGGGCATGTGTTGTCCATGGCGCAACCCTCGCGGCTGCGGTTCTTCTTTTCCCCGTAAGCCCGCCCATTGTTCCCGGTCTCCTGCTCATCGCCTCCGGCCTGGTCGGTCCTCTGCTCACGGGCGGCATCAGCAGCAGATTGGCAGCAATCGCCGGCCCTGAGCGCACCAGCCAAAGGCGCGCTCAGGGCTGGGACGTGGCCACGTACGGCATCAGCGGGACGATCGGACCGTCCTTGGTGGCGGCCGTCTCGGCCTGGGCCAACCCCGCCACTGCCGCACTGATCCTTGCAGGATCAACGTTTGTGGCCGCTGCTGTCATCAGGCTATTGCCCTACACGCCTCCGGCTTCGGTTGCCGCCGAAGTTCCCCGGCCTGGCCGGACACTGCTGATGATGATCTCCAACGGCCCGCTGCGACGAACCCTCTACATGACCGTTGTCGTGGCGCTGTCAGTGGCCGCACTACCGATCACCGCTGTGGCATCCACGGGCGAACTGGGGGTAGCGCCGGCAGCAGCCGGCATATTGACAGCAGCCTATGGACTGGGCGGACTCCTGGGATCAGCGGGCGTCATGATCCGGCCCCTGCAAACAGACGCAGACCCATTAATGACCTGGCTGGCCGCTGCGGTAGGGATTGCCTTGGGCGGTGCGGCCATAGCGGGGATATTCCCGACGGCGGTTGGAGCCTTTGCTTGCGCCGGCGTGCTGAACTCCTACTTCTTCGCCTCCACCTTGGCTGCCCGTAGCGAATACGCGCCGCCAGCGGCGCGAGGTCAGGTATTCGTCTGGATCGGCGCCCTGAAAATCACTGCCGGTTCGGCCGGGACAGCGCTTGCGGGGGCACTCGTCGCGCCTGCAACCAGGCTTCCCCTATACCTGGCAGCCGGGCTCGTCGTCTCGGCTGTGGTGGTCTCCTTTGTTGACCGCCATCTCGATCGGTCCCGAAGCTGATCCTTCCTGGCGACGAGTTCGTGTGCCGGACCGGACAGATTGGAAAGAAGGCAAAGCCTGGGACGGGCGCTGCTCCAGCGTCCGTCCCAGGCTTTGTCCTATGGTGTCTACTTGTCCCCGAAGGTCTTGTCCAGGGCGCTGAGGGTGTCATCAATAATGTCCTCGGGGTCTTCAAGCCCGATGGACAGGCGCAAGTGGCCGTACTTATGGAATGATGCCGGGTAGTTTTCCGATCCGCCGCGGGCATCCGGGCCGACGTGGACGATCAGCGTTTCATCGTGGCCGAGCGAGACCGCCGACGTGATGACCTGCAGGTTTTTCACGAAGGTGTTCTGGGTATTTGAGTCACCTTCCACAGCGAATGCGAGAACGCCTCCGAAGCCGCGGCCTCCGAACTGTTTGCCGGCCAGTTCGTGCTGCGGGTGGGAGACCAGGCCAGGGTAGAGGACGTAGGCGATCCGCGGGTCGGATTCGAGGACTGCCGCTACCTTCCCCGCGCTGGAGAACTGCTGCTTGAGGCGCAGCGGCAGGGTCACGGAACCGCGCATGATCATCCAGGCGTTGAAAGGCGAAATCACTCCGCCGGCATCAACGATGGCATCGTGCCGGATGTGCTGGACGAGTTCGCGTCGTCCAATGACCACACCGCCCATTGCGTCGCCGTGACCGTTGATGTACTTGGTCAGCGAGTGGATGACCAAGTCTGCGCCGTCGTCGAGGGCTCGGTAGAAAGGTGCCGGAGTGAACGTGGCATCAATGGTCAGCAGGACGCCGGCGTCCTTGGCGATACTGGCCAGGGCGGCGACGTTGGCCACCTTGGTGGTGGGATTGGCGATGGTTTCAGCGTGAATCAGCTTCGTGTTCGGACGAACGGCTGCCCGGACTGCTTCCAGGTCGTCCGCATCAACGAAGGTGGCGTCAATGCCGTACTTTTCCGGAAGAAGTTCCCCGAAGAGACGGTAGACCGCTTCGTAGGTGACGTTGGAAACCACCACGTGATCGCCGGACTTCAGGAGGGCGAAGAACACTCCATGCAAGGCGGCGACGCCCGTGGCGAAAGCGGCTGCCGCCTCGGCGCCTTCCATAGCGGAAAGCTTTGTTTCCAGGGCGACCTGGTTGGCTCCGGCATTTCGGGTGTAGACCAGTCCGTCGTCAACGCTCGACCAATCCATGTCCGAGGGGTCGTCCGGGAGAAGGTAGGAGTTGGCCATGATGAGGGGAGTGCGGAGGGCGCCGGTGCCTTTGTCGATGCTGTTTCCGCCATGGACGGCCCAGGTGGCGTCATGGACGGAGGCCCGGTTGTGCTTGTCAGGTGCGCGGTTCATTGTTCAGGTTTCCTTTCGGAGGGTACGCCCTCATCAGCGGGCAGTGGAATGCGGCGCTGGGCGGTGGCTGATCAGGCGCTGGACGCTGACGACCTCTGAACCCAGCGTGGACAGGTGCTTGGTAAGGTCAGCTCCTGCAGCAAGCAACGATTCGGTGCTCATCGGTGCAAGTGCGTCCAAAATGAACAAAGCTGAGGTGGTCTCGTCACGCAATTGCGTGCGGCGGCCTTGACGCCAATTCCATCGACGGCAGGTGACGCCGTCGTCGTTGCACCAGAGAACTTCACCGGCGTCGGGGTATTCGACGACCGGTTCTCCGCTGGCTATGGTGTCGAAAGGTTCCTGGCCCGTCGCACGAACCAGTCGTGGTGCCCCGCTGTATCGGGCGAGGTCTTCGCCGCCGAGCGGGATCTGGTGCATGACCGAGATTGCGTTGTAAAGGTCCGTGAGCCTGTTGACCCTCGGGAGGCCCGCATCCGCCCGCCGAACCAATGCTTCAAGGCTGTTACGTGTGCGGTTGGGCTTGGCGCCGAAGGCTTGGTACGCCTCCCGCCATGCGGCAATGTGCGGAAGGTGTTCGGCCTTCTGCTCGCTCAGGGCTGTCCGGGCACCTTCCTCAGCCTGCTCCAGCAAGGCGTTGCTTGCTTCATCGCTGGCCCCGGGGACGAGGCCATCGACCGCAATCAGCAGGGCCCGGTAGTCGGGTCGAAGTTCGAAAACAGCGGGTTCAACCTGGGCGGCGTCCAGGGTTTCCTGAAGGGCTTGGGTACTAGGCATTGCCTGCCTCCCGATGGCCTGAACCGACACCGCGTTCAAAGACAGCGAGGGAGAACCGTGCCGGTTCGGAGGTGCTGTTGCTGTAAGAGTGGGCTACGTCCCCGGGGAAAGTGACCGAGTCCCCGACTTCGAGGATGATCGTTTGGTCCGCAATGCCCACCATGACGGTGCCTTGTTGAACCTGCAGGAGTTCCTTGGTGCCGGGAGTATGTGCTTCGCTTGAGTGCTGGTCGCCTGGTCCGAGGATCCAGTCCCACAACTCCACTACTTCCGGTGGAGCTGTTCCGCCGACCAGCACGCCGCGTCCGCCCGAATCGCTGCTCCACAGCACGGCACCTTCACCCTTGCGGGTCACTGTGACGGCCTTGGGCTCGGGCGACTGGACCAGGTCCGGCAGCCCGACGCCCAAGGCATCGCTGATCCTTAGCAGAGTGCCGACGCTTGGATTCATGGTTGCTTGCTCAACGTTGACCAGCATGCGGCGGCTAACGCCCGCCGCTTCGGCCAGTTGATCCAGAGTCATACGGCGGGCCAGGCGCTCCTGCTTCACCCGCGTGCCGATGGCCGAAGCCAAAGTTGCGATGTTTTCATCCATGAATGCAGCATACTGCACTTAGAGTGCACTTTCAATGGGTATCGATCCCGGAAGCGTTGACAGATTCCTTTGCCTGTTCCTGGCGCAGCCGGGACTGGGAAAAAGATAGCGCCCATGAGATATGTTGTTCTCAACAATTAAGGTAAGGCTAATGGATCCCTATCAACTCAGCGTCTTGCGCGAGCTCGGCGATCACGGCAGTGTGGCCGCTACGGCACGCGCTCTTGGCGTGAGCCCCTCGGCGGTCTCCCAGTCACTCGCTGCGCTTCAACGTAAGTTCAAGGCACCCCTCACTCAGAAACGGGGGCGATCCGTTGAACTCACTGATGCCGGTCAGGCGCTGGCGGTAGCTGCAATCGCTGTTTCCGAGGCGATCACCCGCGCTGAAGCAACGGTGGATGAGTTTGTCGGAGGCATCGATCGGACCGTGCGCGTCAGTGCTTTCCACAGCGCAGCGATGACGTTCTTCCCCGAGTTGGCCGCCTTGGAACACACGGAAGGATTCCCAGTGGTTGAATGCGTCGATGAAGACGTCGACCGTGTTTCGTTCCCCGCTCTGACGGCCAGCTACGACATTGTGATCGGCCACAGAATGAGTCACACACCCCCGTGGCCCAGGGACAGGCTTGCCGTGTTGTCGTTGTTGCGGGAACCTATGGACGTGGCAATGCACTCGTCCCATGATCTGGCGATGAAGAGGACGCTGAAACCTTCTGACTTGGTGGGAACGACGTGGATTTCCACCCATGCTGGTTTCTCACCGGCCGACATGCTCGACGCAGTAGCCGCTGCGGCCGGGTATCCGATGCGCGTTGTGCACAGGATCAATGACTTCAGCACTGCCGCGGCCATGGTGTCAGAATGTGGACACCTTGCATTGCTGCCCCGGCATACCGTTCGGATTCCTGCATCCCAGGACGTCGTCCTGCGTCCGATCGAAGGCGTGCAAACAGTTCGCCACGTGGACATGCTGGTCCGCCCCGAACGGGTAGTTCACCGGGCAGTGGCTGTTGTTATCGATGCTTTGCGCGGGATCGCCCAATCACATGTTCAAACCCCCTCAGTCAGGAGCGCCCATGCCCAAGAATCCACGCGATGAGATAGACGCGCAGATTCTTGCCGAGCTTCGTCGAAACGCCCGCATCAGCTTGGCTCAACTTGGCGGGAAGGTGCTGCTTTCCCGTAACGCTGTGCGGCAGCGAATCGAACGGTTGGAACGGGATGGCTTCATCAACGGTTACACCATCAAGGAATCCACTGGGAACGGGGCGCCCACAGTCAACGCCGTGCTCCTGATTCAGCGTCAGGACAGGATGAGGGGTGGTGACGTCATCGCCGGGTTGCGGGCGATTCCGGAAATTACCACCTGCGACGTCGTGAGTGGGGAGCTTGATCTGATCGCCAGGGTGGAGGCACCTGATGCAGCCAGGATCCAGGAAATCTGGCGGCAGGTTTCAGAGTTTCCCGGAGTCCGCGACACAACCACTGCCTTGTCCCTCTCGACTGTGATAGACAGGCAGACTCCACGCTGAGGGGGCGCTGATACCGAGCTTGTGGCCCGAATCAGACGCCATTAAGGCCTCAGCCTGCTCGGGCAGGAGCAGTCCTTCGGTGACGGCGAGGTCCATGACACTGTGCCCGGAAGCAAGGGCGCGGTGTGCGAGGTCTGCCGCCACTGCATAGCCCAGCAACGGGAGCAGCGCAGTGGCCTGCGCTGTGGACGCCCTAGCCCGGGAGCGCAGCAAAGCCTCGTTCGCTTCAATGCCTTCCACGCAAAGGTCCCGCAGAACGTCGGCACCGTTGGTCAGCCAGCTCACTGATTGGAGCAGGGCGTGAGCTATGGCTGGTTCGAACGCGTTCAGCTGAAGCTGTCCGTTTTCTGCCGCCATGGTTACAGTTACGTCAGCTCCGGCGACGAAGAAGGCGATCTGGTTGATGACCTCGGGAACCACGGGGTTGACCTTGCCGGGCATGATCGAGGAGCCCGCCTGGCGCGGAGGCAATCGAATCTCGGCCAGTCCTGTTTGCGGGCCACTGGAGAGCAGCCGCAAGTCACTGCAGATCTTGGAGAGCTTGATGGCGGTGCGCTTGAGCGCTCCGGAGAACGTCATGAAGGCGCCGGTGTCCCACGTTGCTTCGACGAAGTCGTGGGCACGGACCAGCGCTACGCCGCTCACGGCTGAAAGCTTGTCGATGACACGCTCAACATACAGTGGATCGGCGGTGATGCCGGTGCCGATGGCGGTGGCACCCAGACTGCATTCAAGCAACAGCGCAGCTGCCTCGCGCAGCCGGCGCCGGTCTTCCTCCAACGTCACGGAGAACGCGGCGAACTCCTGACCAAGGGTCATGGGCACCGCATCCTGCAACTGCGTGCGGCCAACCTTCGGGATGGATGAGAACGCCCGCCCCCGTTCGGCGAACGCAGCCGAAAGCAGGGCCAGACGCTCCAGTAGATCTTCCAAGGCGAACACGAGGGCAAGGCGCACTGCCGTCGGGTAGACGTCGTTGGTGGACTGGCATTTGTTGACGTGCCCGATGGGGTCGACCGCATCGTAGGAGCCTCGGGGATGGCCTAACGCTTCCAAGGCGAGGTTGGCGATGACCTCGTTGGCGTTCATATTGGTGGAAGTCCCGGCGCCGCCTTGGATGACGTCCACCGGAAAAGCGTGGTCGACGTCGCCTGAGGCCACAGTGTCACAGGCTGCAACGATGGCGTGGCCAATGTCTGCCGGGATCAGGCACAACTCGGTGTTGGTCAGCGCCGCAGCCTTCTTGACATACGCCAGTGCCCGGACCAGATGCCGGTGGGTTCCCAGTTGGATGCCGCTGATGGGGAAATTGAGGATGGCACGTTCAGTATGGATTCCCCACAAGGCGGACCGGGGGACCGCCAAGGTCCCCAGGCTGTCCTGTTCAATTCTCACGCCCGCGGTCATGAGGCGATCGCGATGACTTTGGGCTGGGTCATTTCCTCGTAGGCGAAGTGGACACCTTCGCGGCCCATGCTGCCGTATTTTGAACCGCCGAACGGCATTGCGTCGTGCCGGTAGTCCGAGGAGTCGTTGATCATGACGCCGCCTGCGTCGATTGCCTTGGCGGTTGCCAAGGCTCGGCCCAGGTCCTTAGTGAATACCCCGGCCTGCAGGGCGTATTCGCTGTCGTTGGCCAGCTCGATGGCTTCCTCGGGGGAGTCAAACGGCTCCACCAGGACTACGGGGGCAAACAGTTCCTCGCTCCATGCCTCACAGTTGCGGGGGACGCCCGTGAGCACAGCGGGCGTTAGGACCGGCCCGTTCAGGGTTCCGCCAGTGAGTAGCTGTGCCCCGGCTACGACGGCGTCATCGATCTTCCGCTTCGCTTCGACAGCGGAGCCGTTGCTGATCATGGGTCCGACGTCGGTTTGCTCGTTGCGCGGGTCGCCGGTTTTCAAAGCCGCCGTTTGGGCGACGAAGTCCTTAAGGAAGGCATTGAAGACAGTCCTTTGGACAAGGATTCGCTGGGCCCCTATGCAGTTCTGTCCGGCAGCCCAGAAGGAGCCGGAGACACAGGCTTCGACGGCGGTGGCAAGGTCGGCGTCGTCGAACACGATGACAGGCGCGTTGCCGCCGAGTTCCATGGACAAGCGCTTGATACCGGCGTTCGCCGCGATCGCACGCCCGGTGGTAAAACCTCCGGTGAAGGAAACCATGCGGACCAGCTTGGAGGAGATGATGGTCTGCGCGATCGTGCGATCACCCAAGACCACGGTAACGAACTCCGCCGGCAGCCCGGCCTCACGCAGCAGGTCCACCAGGAGGATGGCTGTCAACGGAGTCAGCTGCGACGGCTTCAGGATCACGGTATTGCCGCCGGCAATCGCGGGGCCGAGCTTGTGGGCCACCAAGTTCAAGGCGTCGTTGTACGGGGTAATGGCCGCAATGAGTCCCAGTGGTTCACGGGTGAACCAACCCTGCCTGTTCTCGGAGCCTGCGAAGGAGTCGAACGGGACTACTTCGCCGACGTTTCGGCGCGTCTCCGCTGCCGAGAGCTTGAGGGTGTTGACGGCCCGCGCGACTTCCTTGCGTGCCTGTTTGATGGTTTTGCCGGCTTCGGCAACGATCAGTTCAGCGACTTTTTGGGAGCGCTCCTGAAGGAGGTCCGCGGCGGTGTCCAGGATCCGGCCGCGCTCGTGACGGGGCATGGCGGCCGCTGCCGGCGTGGCGGAAGCGGCACGGATCAGGTCCACCTGAACATCTGCCTCGCTGCACTGGCGCAAGGTTGCCAATACGGAACCGTCAAACTTGTTGTGCACCACCAGATCGTTAGTAGTCACTGGGGAGTTGGCTTCGGCAATCGCTGTTTCAGGCACGGACGGCTCCTTTGACGAATTCGTTGACGGCCATGATGTCCGAGATGAGAGCGTAGGCGGTCTCCACACGGCCAGCGCCCGGGCCGGATACAGTGACTGCCCCGAGCAGATCGGTGGTGAAAGACACGGCGTTGGTGGCACCGGAAATGCCGGCGAGCGGGTGATCGGGCTGCAGGGCGATCGGCTTGACGGTGGCAACGACCCGGCCGTCTGCTTCACGGCGGGCTTCGCCGATCAGCTTCCAGCGATGTCCGCTTGCCAACGCCTTGGCCACGTCATCACTCTTGATGTCCTGAATGCCAGTGGTTTCTACATCGCTGGGGTTCATGCTTGCCCCGAGCAGTTCGTTGGCCAGAATGGCGACCTTGAGCCGGACGTCGGAGCCGCCGATGTCCGCGGTCGGGTCAGCCTCCGCGTAGCCGAGATCCTGGGCTTCGGCGATAGCCTCGTCCAAACGCAAACCGGCTTCCATGCGGCCCAGCACATAATTGCTGGTTCCATTCAGGATGCCTTGGACTGCCGTCAGCTCGAGACCTCCGAGCATCTTGTGTGCCAGGCGGATCACTGGCGTGCCGCTCATGACGGCGCCTTCGTATTCGAAGCGGACGCCGTTGGTTGCGGCGAGTTTGCTCAGTTCAGGGCCCCGGAGAGCGACGGGACCCTTGTTGGTAGTCACTACGTGTTTGCCCGACTCGATGGCCCACCTAACGTGCGAGACGGCCGGTTCGCCGTCGATTGGGCTGGTGAAGGTTGCTTCGACGACGATATCGGCGGGGCTGTTCTTGATGACGTCTTCATTTCGGGGGTCGGAGCTGCCGCCGGGGAGCCCGTCGAAGGAGGTCCCGCGGGGCATGGCCAGGACGGCTGCAAGGTCGATGCCGTCGCCCTGGACGAGTGATCCGAAGGCCAGGTCGGTGATGGCTACGACGCGGAGCTCGAATCCGAGGGAAGCGAAGCGCTGTGGTTCGTCGCGGATCAGTTCGGCCAAGGCGCGGTTAACGCCTCCGAAACCAATCAAGGCCAGGTTGTAAGTAGTCACGGGATCTCCTTGGTAGGGCGGTGATGCTGTCCTTCAAGCCTCGTTCCCGGGTGTGTCAGTTACCTAGGTACGAATCGCCTGTCCGGGATGCCGAAACGCCCAAAAATGCGGGTAGTTTGGCCGCATCGGCCATCGGTCCGATGCTTCGGCATCTCACGGAAAGACAAAAGCGACCTTCCACGGACGAGTGAAAGGCCGCTTTGTATGCGTCTGGTTTATGAGGAGGATCCTCAAAAAGTAAAGACGAAAAAAGGGGTTGAATAGGCTCTACCTTCGGGTGCTGATCCCAGGTGCGGCCTTCCGGCGCAGTTGCATCAGCCCCGCGACGGTCAGCCCGGCGGTAAGTGCGAGGGCCGCCACCCATAGGGTGAGGCCGGCGAGGTCATGGATGGCCATCTGTGGGAGCCTTCTGTCCGGTACGGCTACGACGCCGATGAACGCACCGATGAGTCCGAAGTAGCTGCCTGTCATAAACCGCTGGTGTGCACGGATATTGCCGCGGCGGACGGACCATAGGCCCATGGTCAGCGTACAGAACGTCAGCACAGAGAGGGCGTGGAGCCAGTTGAAGCCGCCGTCGATGGTTCTGATCCCGAAGGAGGTGAGGACTACGACGTACATGGCCACTGCCCAGATGCGGCCCAGGATCTTGTGCGCTGCGCTGCCTTTGTTGCGGCGGAGCAGGTTCACGGCGCCGAAGATTAAGGCGTAGCCGGCTGCGATGGCGTGCAGGGAGATGAGGAAGGTCCACGGCGAGGGCATTTGGCCAGCCTAGTGGCCGTCAACTGTGGCTCCGTAACTGATACTTCCTTCAGCTACGTAGTGCTTTCCTTGCGCTTTTTGACCCTTCGGATGATGAGCCACACTATGAAGGCGGCAAGTCCTGCGTACACGGCGTAATTGAGAAACCGTGAGTACTGGTCCACAAGGTGATATTGCTTACCGAGCAGTGATCCCGCCCCAATGAGCAGGGCGTTCCATACGCCGGTCCCTGCCACGGTAAAGAGGCTGAACGTCATCAGGTTCATGCGTTCGGCACCAGCCGGGAGGGAGATAAGGCTGCGCACGCCGGGGAGCAGCCTGCCAAAGAATATTGCTGATTTACCGTGGCGTTCGAACCAATCAGCGGCCTTCTCGAAGTCTTCCCGATCAACCAAAGGCAGTTTCGAAAGTAGCTTGATGGACCGTTCCAACCCCACCTTGTACCCCAGCCAATAGAGGAGCATTGCGCCGGCATATGCCCCGAGGGTGCTGGTGACGAACACCAGTATCAGGTTCATGCTTCCCTGTTGGGTAAGGAATCCAGCCAGTGGGAGGATCACCTCGCTGGGTATGGGCGGGAAGACAGTCTCCAGGAGCGTCAGCAAGCCCACACCCCATTCACCGAGGGCTTCGATTACCTGCGCGGCTATACCGACAATCCCGCCCAGTTCATCGGCTGCAGCAGTCGCTTTAAGAAAATTGATCAGGTCGATCTCCTCTCTTGCGACTCTCCTATAGGAGGCCTGCGGCGCATCCTGCCGGTTCCAAAGAGAAGCCCAGTGATGGGGGACCACTGGGCTTCCACCTCAACGCTATTCCTATCTACGGCCCCGGGCAACACGCAATGTCAAGAGGTTTTCAGGCCGGTGAGTGAACGGCCACGGAGTCGCGCTCAACTGCCGGACAAGCGATCTTCACGGCGGACTCGAGAGGCGCGGCATCAATGCCCAACAGCATCCGAACGCCCGCAGCGCCTAGTTCATAGTGGGGCAGTGACACCGTTGAAAGTGGCGGCCGGAGGTGGGCGGCGATGACTTCCTGGTTGTCGAAACCCACCACGGCAATGTCCTCCGGAATGGAGAGGCCGTTTTCCCGCAGGCCATCGTAAAGTCCCATGGCCATACGGTCGTTGTAGCAGTACACCGCACTGACTCCAAGCTTGAGCAAATCCTCAGTGGCACCGTAGCCGCCTTCCTGATCCGGGTACGCTTCGAGCACCAGATCGGGATCAAAAGAAATTCCGGCAGCTTCAAGTGCGTCCTTGTAGCCCTGGAGTCGGCCATCTTTGGCGGGTGCAGGGGTAGTGGTGTTGATAAACGCGATTCGCCGGTGGCCGCCGCGGAGCAGGATCTCAGTGGCCGACTGTCCACCTTGCGCCTCATCCGGTACTACGGCCCGCGCGGTCCCGGCGTCGGGGGAAAAACAGTTGACCAAGACGAAATCCGCCTCGCGAAGGGTTTCCGGGATGTCGGTGGGGCGGTGGAACCACGTTGAGTAGAGGATGCCGCGGACTTTGTATTCCAGCATCATGGCAATGGCATCTCTTTCGAGGTCCTTGTTGCCTTCGGTGTTGGCGATCAGCAGTGCGTAGCCATGTTTCCAGGCTTCATCCTGGGCGCCATGGATGATTTGGCCCGCGAAGGGCGTGGTGGCTACGCCGTCGGCCACCAACCCGATGAACTTCGAGGTTCCACTGACCAGTGTTTGGGCCATGGCATTCGGCCGGTAGCCCAGTTGGGCGATCGCCTCAGTGACCCGTTGACGCGTCTCATCCGCAATGCGCGCGTTCTTCTTTTTGTTGATGACCAGGGAAACAGTGGCAGTGGACACGCCCGCTAGTTCAGCGACTTCGCGGAGGGTCACCGGATGGGCGCGGCCCGCTCTGGCATGATCGATGGGGGCGGCCGCGATGCCTGAATTTTTCTCCTGCGAAATCATCTGTCCTCCGACTGGAGTATATCCGTCTGCCGTGGCGCTCATCCCTTATTCGCCCCGCTTTCCAAGCCTTGAATCATTGCCTTGTTGAGGACCAGGAAGACCAAGAGCAGGGGAGTGATGGTCACGCAGACCGCCGCAAAGGTCGCAGTCCAATCCACTTTGCCCATGGCCCCGATGTAGTTCTGCAGGCCCAGCGGAATCGTCTTCAAATCCTCGGAAAGAACAAAAGTGTTGGCGAAGATGAAGTCATTCCAAATGAAGATACTGTTCACCAAGACAACAGTGACCACGGTGTTCAGTGAAAGAGGCAGGGTGATCAAACCGAAAATCCTGTACGGGCCGGCACCATCCAGGGACGCGGCCTCGTAGGTTTCCCGCGGGATGTACTCGAAGAAGGATGAGAACAGGTAAATGGACATGGGCAAGGCAAAGCCAGCCAGGGGGATGATCATCGACTGGTAGGTGTCCAACAGGTTCACTGCGGAGTAATCGATGAACAGTGGGACCAAAGCGATTTGAACGGGAACAATGATCCCCACCAGGAACAAACCGCGGACGAACCGGCTCAGGCGGAAGCCGAGAACCTGAATGGCGTAGGCAGCCATCATGCCGAACAACACAATGAGGATGTTGGCGCCCATGGTGACGATGAAACTGTTCAGGATGTTCCGGCCGAGATCGCCGGTTTCGAAGGCCCTCGCATAGTTTTCCCACGTCAATGAGCTGGGAAGAGCGAAGGGATCGCCGGTTGCGAAGTCGTGTTCCGTCCGCAGGCTGGTAACGAACAGCCAGGCGAGCGGGTAGACCTGAACTATCACGATGAGCATCATGAGGACCCGCGAGAGTGTCCGGTACAGGCTCGGCTTACGCCGCCGTCGTTTAATAACCGGCGACGGCGGAACTGTCGCGCGCGGGGTAGAAGGGGCTGTTTGGGTGATCATTAGTCTGCCTTCCGCTTAAGCATGAACAAGATGAGGCCGACGGCGACGAGGCACTCGATCACGATGAAGACGGAGATTGTGCTTGCGTAGCCGAAGTCGGTGCTGGTGAAGGCCGTCTTGTACATGTAGGTGGTGAGCAGCTCGGAGGACTGCCCGGGGCCACCGTTGGTCATGAGGTACGGGATATCGAAACCGCGCAGGCCGTAGGTGGTGGCCATGATGGTGGTGGTAATCCACACGGGACGTATGTAGGGAAACCGGATCTTGGTGAAGAGTGTCCATTTCGAGGCCCCATCCAGGACCGCTGCTTCTTCCAGTTCCTTGGGCACGGCAATCAGGGCAGCGTAAATGATGAGCATGTAAAGTCCGGTGAACCGCCAGCCTTCGGGGGCGGATACGGCTGCCAGTACGGTGTTTACATCGGAGAGCCAAGCCCGCTCAAAGGAACCCAAACCAAGCCAATGCAGCAGTTGGTTCAACAGGCCAACGGGGTCAATGGAGTAGATGCGGATGAAGAGGAATGCGATCGCTACGGTGGAGATCACAGCTGGCAGCAAGTAGAGGGTTTTGATGAGTTCCCGGCCCCGGCGAAGTGACGTGAGCAGGCTGGCTACGACCAGTGCTCCGCCGAGCTGCAGCACCAGGCAGATGGCCAGGTACAGGAGTGCGTTGAAGAAGGACCTCCAGAAAATGTCGTCTGCGGTGAGCATACGGACGTAGTTGGCGAGGCCTACGAACTCCATCTCGCTGATGCCGTTCCACGAGAAGAAGCTGAGGAACAGCGACTGAAGAATCGGGAAGAGTACGGCTGCGCAGTAGAGCAGCAGCGGTGGAAGCAGGAAGACCAGGACCGAGGTCCTTGACCTGTTGGGTAGCATGGTGGGCCTTTCGGGCGGGGGCCTTGGGAGCCCCCGCCGCTTGGGTTTACTTGAAGAACTTGGGGGCGTTCTGCTTGATGGCGTCGTCCATGGTCTTGGTGAACTGTTCGGGCGTGATGTTGCCCTGGACCAGGAGGACGAGTTCCTGTTGCAGCCGGCCGTTGGTGGTGGGGTCCAGCTGGGTGTCCCACGGCATTGCTTGCTTGTCCCCAAGGGTGTTGGCCGTTTCGAGCGCCTTCTTGTACAACGGAGTCGCGTTCGCCGGGATGGTCGTTTGTACGTTGGTGGTGGGGGAGAGGGCCCCGGTGGCAGCGTATTCAGCCGGGTACTTCTCCAAGGCGAACTTCAGGAAGTCGCTCACCAGCGGGTCGTAGGTCTTCGAGTTCACTGCCATGCCAATACCGGAGGGTGATACGAACTCGTTCGCAGCAGTCACCGAACTTCCAGTGGTGGGCAAGGTGAAGAAATCGATGTCGTCCCGCACATCAGGGTTGAGCTTGTCCGTGGCGAGGCTGGGAAGTTCCCAGGTGCCGATGTTGTACATGGCGGCCTGTCCCGAGGTGAACTGGTTCTGCGCGTCCGAATATCCCTGGGCGGAGAAGCCCTCCTGGAAGCACTTGGCCTTGCCAAGGTCAGCCATCCACTTCACGGTCTTCTGGCCGGCGGCATCCGAGAAGGACGCCTCGCCCTTCTTTAGCTTCTGGACGAAATCGGGTCCCGCTTCACGGAACGGCTGGTACGCGATGTAGCGTTCCAGCGGCCACTGGTCCTGTCCGTCGATGGCGATCGGGGTGATCCCGGCATTCCGCAGGGCAGTGCACATGGCGGGAATGTCGTCGAGGGACTTCGGCACGGAAACGCCGGCCTTCTGCATCAGGGCCTTGTTGTACCAGATGAATTCGAGTTCGAACTGGAACGGAATCATGTACAGGGAGCCGTCGTCGAAGCGCTGGTAGTCCAGTGCGCCGGGCCGGTAATCGTCGTAAATGTCCAGTGACTTCAGGAGCTTATCGGCGTCCACCATTTTGCCTTGCTTGGCCAGTTCCTGGGCGAAGGGGGTGGCATCGGTATCGAACAATTCCGGTAGCTTGTTGGCTGCGGCCAGGGTTTCAAGCTTTTGAATGTACGAGGGCCGGTCCGGGGTGGTGATGAGGTTCAGTGCGAAGCCTGGGTGTTCCTTGGCGTAGTCGTCCGCGAGTTTCTTCATGATGTTGATGACAGCTCCGTCGGCGGGCCTGGAGAGCAGCCAGGATATTTCGCGGGGCTTGATCTCGCCGGTGGGGCTGACGTTGGAGGGGTCACTGGCGGCTCCTCCGCCGCCGCAGGCTGTCAAAGCCAGGGCAGCGACGGCTGCGACGGCAGCGGCACGGAATAGTTTCTTCATGGCGGCAATCTCCCTTGATTGAACAGAGGTTGGGGATGGGGCGGTATTCAGTTGTCGGTGCGCTGACGTATCTCAAGTTCGGTGACGGTGGCGGTTCCTTCACCGGCGAAGACGCCGATTCTCCCTGCCGTCAGGTCGTAGATCCTGGTGCTGAGCGCAACCTGACGGTCGACGACGGCGACGCAAATGTCGCCGTCGACGATGACCTCAAGGGTGTGCTCGCCAGGGGTGAGGTCGCAGGGCCGCTCGAGTTCGATGTCGAAGGGGACGTCGCCCGAGACATGCCACTGCGCGTCCCCGGTGATGGTGCGCGGCCAGCGGTCGAAGACAAGTCGCCCGCGTTTGGGTTCCAATCGCAGCACGTAGGACCGGTCGCCGTCGTCGCTTGATCGCAGCAGCAGCCCGCACTCGGTGGTGTTGGCGGCGATGTCAATGACAGCTTTGGCGTAAAACTGCTGGGGCATTTCCTCGTCGGAGACCATAGCGGTGTAACCGTCCGGCACGTGGAGCAAAGCCGGCAAGGAACCCGCAAGGGACACGGGGACGTCGTCCCAGAAGCTCTCCACGAGTTCATCTGCGAACAAAAAACCCAGTGTCCCGTCGGGGTTTTGGAGGGCTTCCAGCACGGACATTGTTCCGGCCCACTGCCATGGACCCTGATCTGCGTTGCCTTCCTTACTGGCAATCCATCCGAAGAAAAAGCGACGTCCGTCCCGCTCTGCGGTTTTTGACGCATAGAAGGCGCGGCCGTCGATGCTGTCCAGCGCGGGCACGGTCCACGGCCCGTCGGGGCTTTTGGACATGCGGTACCGGGTGGTGAACGATTCCGAGAACTCGGAGTACACCATGTACCACCAGTCTCCCCAAGAGAAGACGTCCGGGCATTCGTGCGTGATGTACCGGCGCGGATCCCAGAACGGTTCAGTGTGCTGCCAGGTCATCAGGTCCGTGGACACACACTGCGCGATGACGCCGCGGCGCCGTTCCGGCCCTGTTGAGTGCCTTGCCGCGAGAAGCATCCGCCACTGGCTCTTGCTGTCATCCCAAAACACAAAGGGATCACGCCAATCACCGGACTCGTAGCCGTCCGGAGCGCCGAAGGTGAGCTCGGGGTGCTTTTGCCAGGTTTCCATACCGTCAGAGCTCGTGGCGTGCATGACCAATTGAAGGGGCACGCCGTCCGGGCCGGGATTGCGGGGGTTCTGGCCGGTGTAGAACAGGTGGTGGACGCCGGACCCGTCCGTGATGATGCTGCCCGTGTAGGCGTTGAAGTCCAGGTCGGTTTCGCTGCCGTGGTGCAACGAAACGCCATGGTCCTCAAACTGGGTGAGGTCTTTTGTGGTGACCAGATTCCATGAGGTGCCGGGTTTCGGGTCTGAGCGGTCTTCGTGAAGGTAGAAGAGCCGGAACTCCCCGTCCTTCTCGAAGGGGATGAGGTCCCCAACCCATCCGTCGGAGGGCTGGAAAAAGACTGAGCGTTTCATCTGCGCTGATGTCCATTCTGCTAAAGCGTTTGATCACTGAAAGCTAGCGTGTAATTTCAGACTGTTCAAGCGTTTTAGCAAAATTCATTCCTAATATTTTTGCTCTTGCTAAAACGCTTGACCGTCGCCAGGCGGTGCAGCTAGGGTCCTGCATAGCTTCGGCTTCCCCCACCGCATGAATGGCCCTTCGGCGCGCTGTTGCGCCGAACCTTGAGAGGAACGAATCAATGACGTACGAAATCTCTCGTCGCACTGCCCTGCAGGGCGCAGGCGCTGGCGCCTTCGCCCTGTTCTTGAGCAACGCCGCCCCCGCAGCCGCAGACGCCCCGGCGTCACTTCGGGCCGTCTACCACATGACTCCACCTTCGGGCTGGCTGTGTGACCCGCAACGTCCCGTCCACACCAATGGCGCCTACCAGCTCTACTATCTCCACTCCGGCCAGAACAACGGCCCGGGCGGATGGGACCACGCAACTACGGGCGACGGCGTGGCCTTCACACACCACGGTGTGGTGATGCCCCTGCAGCCCGATTTCCCGGTGTGGTCGGGATCGGCGGTGGTGGACACCGCGAACACCGCTGGTTTCGGTGCCGGGGCGGTAGTCGCACTGGCCACTCAGCCGACTGGCGGCATTCGAAAGTTCCAGGAGCAATACCTCTACTGGTCAACCGACGGCGGCTACACGTTCTCCGCCCTCCCGGACCCGGTAATCGTGAACACTGACGGACGAACCGCCACCACCCAAGCTGAGATTGAGAACGCAGAGTGGTTCCGTGATCCGAAGATCCACTGGGACGGAGTGCGCAATGAGTGGGTGTGCGTGATCGGACGGGCGCGGTACGCAGCGTTCTACACCTCAGCAAACCTGCGGGACTGGAACTGGAAATCCAACTTCGACTACCCGAACCACGCCCTGGGCGGTATTGAATGTCCGGATCTGTTTGAGATGACCGCCGACGACGGCACCCGGCATTGGGTGTTCGGCGCGAGCATGGATGCCTACAGCGTCGAGCTGCCGATGACCTTTGCCTATTGGATGGGGGCCTGGAACGGCACGGCATTCGTTGCTGATGACCTCACGCCGCAATGGCTGGATTGGGGATGGGACTGGTACGCCGCCGTCACGTGGCCCTCCGTCGAGGCCCCCGAAACTAAGCGCCTGGCAATCGCTTGGATGAACAACTGGAAGTACGCCGCCCGTGACGTACCCACAGATGCCTCCGACGGCTACAACGGGCAGAACTCAATCACGCGGGAACTGCGCCTGGAACGCCAATCGGGAGGTTGGTACAGCTTGCTCAGCTCTCCGGTTGGCGCGCTGCAAGGTCACGTCACTGCCACCACGGCCCTGCCCGACCGTACGGTTAACGGCAGCGTGGTACTGCCATGGAGCGGGCGTGCTTATGAGCTTGAGCTCCACATTTCCTGGAATCTGGCAACGAACGTTGGCGTATCTGTTGGCCGTTCCCCGGACGGTTCCCGCCATACCAATATCGGCAAGTACGGCGACGAGTTATACGTTGACCGTGCGCCTTCAGACCAAAGTGGGTACACACTGATGCCCTACGTTCGGGCCGCAGCGCCCATCGATGCCAATGCGCGGTCAGTCCATCTGCGCATCTTCGTGGACACGCAGAGCGTTGAGGTATTTGTGAACTCGGGACACACCGTGATTTCACAGCAGGTTCACTTCGCAGACGGCGACACAGGGCTTTCACTGTATGCGGACGGTGGCCCGGCGGACTTCACCGGAATCACCATCCGGGAGTTTGGCAATCCGCTGTAGCCGGGCTGTAGTGTGCGGCCCCTGGGCTAAGCGCCGTGGGGCCGCGCATGGGCATGGTGACCCGAGCGGACCTTCAGTGAGGAAGGTCGAAAGCGGTGGACGGCGCGCGGCTCACGTCGAGGCTGGCGGGGGTGGCGTGCTCTGGGCTTGTGCTCCTCCTCGGCGCGCGACGAGGGAAGCAGGGCCAAGGGGAGGATGGTGGCTCCGAGCCAGACAACCACGCCGATAAGCACTAGAAGGATGGCTGAAGTGGGCTCCATGGACTAAGCATAGGCACAACTGCCACCGTTTATAAGTACCCTGACGACCCTTGCGGCCGGGCAGCGTCCTTGACAACTCCAGCGGTGCCACGACACTGATTCCATGTACAGGAACAGCCGCGTATCAGCCCAGTTTTCAATGTCCCTTGATGGATTTATTGCCCGTGAGGATGACGGCGTCGGCCCCTTATTCGACTGGTACGAGGCCGGATCCGTGGAAACCTGGATGCCAGGCCACCCTGTGCCGTTTCATCTCAGTGAAGCCGACGCCGACTACTGGAAGTCACTTCCGCGGGAGGGAGCGTTCATCTCCGGCAGGCGGATCTTCGACGTGGCAAAGGGGTGGGGCGGTCACCCGCCCAATGAGTCACCAACCGTTGTCCTGACGCACCGCGAACCCCCGGCGGACTGGCCACCTGTCCGGCGGGATGGCAAGCCCGCGCCGTTTGAATTCGTAGGGGACCTGGACACGGCCCTGGAGCGTGCCGCCCACCTGGCGGCTGGTAAGGAGATTGGCGTTGCCGGCGCGGACGTGGTGCAGCAGTGCTGGCGCCGTGGTGTCATGGACGAACTCCGTGTTGACTTGGTGCCGGTACTGCTCGGAAGCGGAATCCGTTGGTTCGGAGATTTGGCAACGGACGTCATGCTCGACGATCCCGTGATCGTTTCCGGGACCCGCGTCACCCATCTTGTCTATCAGGTACGCTCCGCGGCCTCGCGCTGACGTCACGAATGCGGGGTTTTCCACAACCGGAGAAACAGCGTACGACGGCGGGTGCCCGCCCGCGCTAGGCTGGTCACCTCGGCTGATGCAAGTGGCCGCAGGAACCACAACGCGGAGCCACACCTTAATGTCCGATGACCTTGCCTTGACCGCTCTGGCGGCCTCTTCCTTTTCCTTGCCCGAGCTGCGCGACGGCCAACTCGCCGGCATGACCGCCCTGGTAGAGGGGCGTGATGTCCTGGCTGTCATGCCCACCGGCTATGGAAAGTCTGCTACCTATCAAGTCGCAGCGCTGCACCTTTACAACCAAACGGGCCGGCCCGCCGTCGTCGTTTCTCCCCTCATTGCCTTACAGGAAGACCAGCTGGACGGGTTGACGGATAACTTGGGCGAGGGCGCCGCCGTCGCCATCAATTCATCCCGAAGCGATTCAGAGGTGGAGGAAGCCTGGCAGGCAGCCGAGACCGGCAAAGCAACCTTTCTGTTCCTTGCCCCCGAGCAATTGGCCAAGCAGGAGACCGTGGAGCGGATCGCTAAGCTGGACATCACCATGTTCGTGGTGGACGAGGCACATTGCGTCTCCTCCTGGGGCCACGACTTCCGGCCGGACTACCTCGAACTGGGCAATGTCCGCGAACGCTTGGGCAAGCCGCCGGTCATAGCCCTCACCGCAACGGCGTCCCCACCAGTGCGTGACGAAATCGTGAAGCGACTCGGCATGACAGAGCCGCTGGTCCTGGTTCGAGGGTTCGACCGCCCCAACATCAGCCTCGACGTTGTCCGGCACCAGGAGGACAAGGGCAAGCGACAAGCCCTAGTGGAACAAGTCGTAGCGCTTGCCAAGGCGGAGGGCCTGGGGCTGTTGTATGCCGCCACCCGCAAGGACACGGGGAAATACGCGGCCAAGCTGGTAGAGCACGGTCTCCGTGCCGAGGCGTATCACGCAGGCCGCACGGACTCCGACCGGGAGAGCATCCATGAGCAATTCCTGGATGATGAACTGGACGTCGTAGTTGCCACAACAGCCTTTGGCATGGGAATCGACAAACCCAATGTCCGGTTCGTGGTGCACGCCGACATTCCGGAGTCCCTGGACTCTTACTACCAGGAAATCGGCCGCGCGGGCCGCGATGGTGAACCGGCTTCCGCGATACTGCACTACCGTGCCGAGGACCTTGGGCTGCGCAAGTTCTTCGCCACCCACTCCCCGGACGCGGAGGCGCTCATGACCGTGCTGAAAGTCATCAGGAACGCCGGCGCGCCTGCTCCGAAGACAGCCTTGGTGGAGCTCACCGGTTTCCCTGCCCGCCGTGTCACGGCACTGGTGAACCAGTTGGAGGAAGCCGGCGCCGTGAGGACCGGTAAGCGCGGCACCCGCCTCAGCTCCAAAGCCAAGCTGAGCACATTAGTGGACCGAGCCGTCGAACTGGCTGAGGCGCGGCAACGCGTGGACCAGTCGCGGCTCACCATGATGCGAGGCTTTGCGGAGACGGATGCCTGCCGTCGTCAGTTCCTGCTGGGCTACTTTGGGGAGAACCTGCCGGAGCCCTGCGGCAACTGCGATGCCTGCGCTGAAATTCACGACGACGCCGGGCCGGGTTCCGCCGGGCACCCCACCTCAGACGCAGAGAACCTGTTTCCGTTGCAGTCCACTGTGATCCACAAAGAATGGGGTCCGGGCCTGGTGATGCGGCACGAGGACGATGTCATGACTGTTCTGTTCGAACAGGAGGGCTACAAGACCCTGTCGCGCACCGCCGTCGTCGAGCATGAATTGCTGAAGCCTGCTTAGGTGCGGGCCGGATGCACTCCGGACTTTCCACGAAAGATCATCACCATTAGCAGTCCGGTCAATGCCGTCCCGCTCACGAGATACAGCAGCTTGCCCCAAGGAGAGTAGTCGCCGCCGGATATGAAGAAGGCGTCTGCCAGGGCCATGCCTGCGGAGAAGGACGCGAAGAAATACATAGGAGCGCCGAGCACCAAGATCAAGAGCTGGAGAATCACAACGGTTCTCATCCGTGAAATAACGCGTCTCGCAGTCAGCATAACCACAACGGCACCAAGAACCGTTCCAATGCTTGACCACGTCAACACCGCGGCCAACGAAATTGATTCGTTGTGCCGGGCCAGGCCCTCATGTATCTCGTCCAGGGTGGCACCCGGAACGGCGGCGAGAGGATTCCACACGAGGATCTGCAACGCCGCGAAAAGAGCGTACGCCGCTATCCCAAGCAGCCCAACAATGCTGACTATCACCCGCGATGATTGAGTGCTGCTTCCCATGATCCCCATGCAGGCAGCCTAGGGGAATCAGGTATTGAGCTCCAGCATGAGGGCTGGCAGTTCGTCCGCGAGTTCCCGGGCAAGGAACCCCAGGGGCCCGAGCTTGCTGGCCAGACGGTCGGCGGCTGCCGCGTGGAGATGGGTGCCCCAGCACGCGGCCTGGGCATCGCTGGTACCGCGCGCACGGAGCCCGGCAATAGCCCCTGCCAAAACATCGCCGCTGCCAGACGTCCCCAGGCCGCCGTAGCCGGTGGTGATTTTCCACAGTACCGAGTCCTCCGTGGGCTCCGGAGCGGCGATGTATCCCTGACAACTCACCACCGCATCAAACCGCCGGGCGATCTCAGCAACATCAGCCCCAAGATCCTCCACGTCCCTGCCCAGGAGAATGCCGGCCTCTGTCGGGTTCGGCGTGAGGACCAGCCTGCCACGCCACGGTCCCAACTCATCCTCAATCTTCACCAACCCGCCCAAGGCGTAGGCATCAAGAACGACGGCGGGAGCTCCGGCGTCGTCCGCGGCCCCCGAGGACTCCTCCCGCTTCAGCAGCGCTCGCAACAGCGATTCCGCCAATTCGAGATCGTCCAAACCTGGGCCGATCAGCACGGCGTCGGCCCGTTCCAGGTAGGACGTGATCCGGTCCAATCCCTCACCGGTCACGGAGCCGCCGACGTTCTCGGGCAGGGCGATTGAGCCGCACTCCGGCAGTGCAACTCCCACGTGCACGGCTACGGATTCGGCCACGGCCAAGGTAATTTTTCCCGCGCCGGCACGAAGGGCTGCGGTTCCGGCGAGCAAAGCCGCGCCGGGGGTCGCCCGGGCTCCGCCAATGACCAACACGGCACCGCGTGAGTACTTGTCTTCTCCGGGCGCCGGCAGCGGCCAGTCACGCAGAAGCGACGGTGTCACCAGTGTGGGTGTGCTGGAATCATTGTGGGTGGACACTGGCATCTCCGGCGTGCTCTGTGACGGTGACACCCTGTTCTGTGAGGTGGTCAGCCACATTGAAGCTCTCAAGTTCCCAGGGCCCCGCGCCCGAAGGCCGCACGTACCGGGTGATGGATGCATTCAGCACTGACGTGGTCGCTGCAAGGTCAAGAATTTCTTGCTCGGACATGCCCTCCAGGACATAACGGACCAGCAGGATGACGGCGTCGTGGCAGACCAGCATCACCCGGTGCCCTGTTCCCAAGGTGTTGAGCTCATCCAGGATTGAACGAAGGCGGAGCGCGACGTCGGCCCACGATTCACCGCCCGGCGGCCTGTAGTAGAGCTTGCCCAGCCACAGTCGCCGCTCGGCTTCGTCCGGATATCGGGTCTCCACGCCAAGGCGTGTCAGCCGGTCCAAGATTCCCAGTTCCCGGTCGCGGAGGCGTTCATCGGCGAGCACCTTCACGGGCCAGCCGGCGGTCTCAACAGCGATTTCCGCGGTCTGCCGGGCCCGTGCATAGGGGGAGGAGACAATCGCATCCGGGCGGAGTTCATCGGCGATCCGGGCCAACGCCGTTCCCAGTGCTTTGGCTTGGTCCCGTCCGGTGCCCGATAGGTTCACATCAGCATCCCTGGCCGGAACATCAATCACTTCGGCTCCAGCCAAACGAGCCTCCGTTGCGGCCACGTTGCCTTCGCTCTCGCCATGCCGGATCAGGAGCAACTCCACAGCGCCGGCCTCCTGCACTGCGTCCGTCAGTCCGTCCTCATTCACAAAGATCACCCTTTCGCGTGCGTCGCCGAATGCAGAACACTACCCACTGCGTACCCACTGGGCCAGAAGATAAACGCTCGACGGCGATCGCGAACCCCTGTTGTCCGGAGGTGGAGTGAAGTAAGTTGCTCGCATGGAGGACTCATACCCAGTCATCATTGTCGGTGCCGGATTCGCGGGCGTAGCAGCAGCCAAGGAGCTCGGGCGCAAGGGTGTTCGCGTCTTGCTGATCGACTCGAACAACTACCACCAGTTCCAGCCGCTTCTTTATCAAGTGGCAACCTCGCAAATCGGAGTGTCGGCCATCGCCCGGCCGCTTCGTTCGGTTTTCCGCCGCTACAAAACAGTCAAGGTTCTGACGTCGAAGGTGGAATCCGTTAGCGCCGCTGATCGAGTGGTCCGGACGTCTGATGGTCGCGTCATGCGTGCCGATATCCTGGTCATCGCGGTCGGGGCGGTCCCGAACTTCTTCAATACCCCCGGCGCGGAAGAGCATGCCTTTCCGCTGTATTCGGTCACCGATGCCACGAGGCTTGGGACGGGCCTCACCCGGTTGCTGGACCAGGCTGACAGAAACCCCGACGGGTCGGTTCACGTCGTTGTGGTGGGAGGCGGGCCCACTGGTGTTGAAACGGCTGGGGCAATGGCCGAAAACGTCAAGTACGTTGTGAGCAAGTACTTCTCGCCGGAGCTGGCAGCGCGTTGTCGGGTGCATCTGGTGGATATGGTTCCCAGTGTCCTGAACATGTTCTCCAAGAAGTCCCAGAGCTATGCCACGGACCACTTGAAGAAGGTGGGAGTCCAACTGCACATGGGTGTGGGCGTGACTGAAGTCCGGCAAGACGGGGTGACCTTGGCGGACGGGAGTTCTGTACCCGGACAAATCGTGGTGTGGGCCGGGGGCCTGAAAGCGGGCGACCTCATTGCCGGCTCGGGTCTTGCTCAGGGGAGAGGCGGGCGTATCGATGTCCGTACCGACTTGACTGCCCCCGATGCGGAAGGCGTCTACGTCATTGGAGATGCAGCCAACATCACGGATTCAACGGGCGCAAAATTGCCGCAACTGGGTTCGGTCGCACAACAGGCCGGAAAATGGGCCGCTAAGAACATCCTCGCGGAGCTCAGTGGTGGCAGCCGGACGCCCTTCCGCTATGTGGACAAAGGCTATATGGCGATGGTGGGGCGTGGCGCCGCAGTGGCAGAGCTGGGCCGCAAGCGCCTCCAGTTGCAAGGCATCCTTGCCTTCTTGTCCTGGCTTTTGGTGCACCTCGCACTGTTGTCCGGGGTCCAACAAAAGATCCGGGCCTTGTTCTCTTGGCTCAACGGCTACCTCCTACACAGCCCTGCGCAGGTAGTGGTCAGCGGACCGATTGAGAAGGAACCAACGGAACAGGATCCGCCGGGTGCATTGCCTTCAAAGGAGTCTTGACGAGGACTCGTTTTTGTAAGTCCTGTGAGCCAAAAGTGCGTGGGCAACAAGGAGCAACCCGGCCAAGGCAAGCGGAAATACGTGCAGGGGGATGGACAGCAGGATCAACAGCACTCCGACGGCGGCGGCCATGACGTCGCGGATGCGGGGTTGAACAGGACCGCCTACGGGAACCCCGGATTCCAATTGCCGGGCCAAATCCGGGTCTTGGATGAAGAGCTCGCGCTCAAGCTGCTGCAGTACTTTGCGCTCCCTTTCTGAAAGTGGCATGGGAGTTCCTCCTAAGCGCTACGGCTCCTTTGTGCGGTTGGCATATCAGCTGGTTTCGCGGGTAAACCTGATTTCCAGTGACTCGATAAGCTAAGCATGCTTACTATTCAGATTTCAAGCATGAATTCTGTGTTCGTGCGGAGGGAGGCCCGCTTGAGCACCCAAGCTGGAAAGATAGCAGGAGGAACCTCGAACAAGGAGCAACATCATGACACTCAAAGAGCGCTTGAAAGCCGACGTCGTCGACCACATGAAGGCCGGCAACAAGACCGCCCTTACTACTGTCCGCAACGTGCTGGGCGAGATTACTACCCGCGAGAAGTCCGGGAAGACTCCGGTGGAGCTGGACGACGCCCAGGTCACATCACTGCTTCAAAAGGAAGCCGCCAAGCGCCGGGACACAGCCCGCATCTACACGGAGGCCGGCGAAAATGACCGTGCAGCCGCCGAAGTTGCTGAGGCTGAAATCATCGAGGCTTACCTGCCGAAGGCCCTCACCAGGGAAGAAGTAGAGGCGATCGTCGACGACGCCATCCAGGCACTGAAGGCTGACGGTCAAGAGCTTTCCATGCGTTCCATCGGAGCCGTGATGAAGCCCGTCACCGCCAAGGTTGCAGGACGTTTTGACGGCAAGACTGTAAGCGAGATCGTGCGCGGACGCTTGGCCTAGCGAGCTCAACTGTCCCCAAGCAGCCACCGCAAAGTGTCAGCATTCCGCACGGCGTTACCACCGCCGTCGTTGTTGAAGTAGACGTAGACATCCTTGCCGGCGCCGTCCCACTCGCGAATCCGGTCCGCCCACCATTGGAGATCGTCATCGGAGTATGAGCCGCCGTAGAGGTGCTCATGGTCCGGGCCGTGCAGTCGAACGTACACGAATGGTGCGGTGGCCCGAAGGATGCACGGCAGATGGGCGCCACTCATGATGCAGTAGGCAGCACCTCGGCGTTCCAGCAGGGCGTAGACGTCCGGGTGGTCCCAGCTGTCATGGCGAAACTCGACGGCGACGCGAATCCACTGCGGCACGGTTGCCAGGAAGTAGTCGAGTCGGGCGTCGTCGCGTTCAAAATCTGGCGGGAGCTGCGCCAGCAGCACAGCCCTCTTATCGCCGAGTTCGTGCCAGCAGTGGACGATCCGTTCCACCCAGACTTCTGGACTATATAGTTTCTTGCCGTGCGTGAGGCCCCGCGGCGCTTTCACCGACATGGCAAAGCCGGGCGGGAGCCGCTCCCTCCAACTTGCGAAGGACGTGTCGCGAGGCCACCGGTAAAAACTCGCATTCAGCTCCACCGTGTTGAAACGCGCTGTGTAGTGGGCCAGACGCTTGGCAACAGGGAGGCCCGGTGGATACAGCACGTTCTCCCAATGGTCGTAGCTCCAGCCCGAGGTGCCGATGTGGATGCCCATGAAGTGGATGGTAGCGGGTTATTCACAGGAAAGGGTGGCTGGCTTGGGAGGCTCACCGGGCGCTGGCCTGGACTCGAGGGGCAAATCCAAGGTCTCGCGCTGGACAAGACTTCCGACTGGCTGCACTTAACCGAAGACCCTTGACTGGCTTCGTTTGTTCTATGTTCCGAAGAGCTTCTTGCTGATTTTGGCGAAAACACCCGGCTCCAGCGCAGGGTCTACGACTGTCGGTTCGACTGTGAAGTCGGTTCCTCTGTCAGTGACCGGTCGGCGGCGGTTCTTCCAGTCAACCGACTTGAACTCAGGGTCATAAATCGGCGGAGTCACGTCTTCTGCCCGGAAGATATCCCACATCCAAGCCGGAATGTTTTCCACGGTCCGGGGGTACCTGAGCAGCTGTTGAGCCCAAGTTTGGGCACCGGCGGGCTTGCCACCGGGGTGCAAACGACCGTTGCTCATTCGTTCGAGACGTTCCTCATCGAAGACATCCAAGCGGCCAGCTTTGTTAGGAAAAACGTGGATTTCTGCTGTTGTCCAAGATCCAACACCGCGAGTATATGACCGATCCCTACATTCATCCAGCCAGTGATCGAGGGCTTGCGCTGAAAAATCGTCCTCGAAGCTTTGGCCCTTGTAGATGATTTGGTTTCCGCTGACTTTATGGCCATAGCCGAAAGTGCGCGTCCCGTAGTGAACCAGAACATGGACTACTTCATCCATTCCGAGGGCAAAACCCGCGGGGCCGAAGGCCTCAGAAGAAAGCCGTTGGAGACCGGTAACAACAAAAGGGTCAGAGTTTAGCCTGAGGGAATCCACGTCTTTAGCCTACTTCGGGCTCAGCGAGGTTGTTGAATGTCGCGATTGTGGGTTGCTCGCCGCAGTGGGTTCGAGCCTCATTTTCCAGGTCAAATCCAGCGGCTCGCGTGCTTCCGAAATGCGTCTGCGATTTATTGCTGACTTCCATCTCGGTGTCGTGGAAATTGTTTGCCTCGTCGATTTCGTTGGGTGTCCCCGCCTTGCTGTTCTGCCATTCGTGTTGGGGGAAAATTCCTCCGCGCTCACCGATGAATCCTAGGGCGGATGCCCGAACGCCTCCCCCCCTTAAGTCTCGCAATCCATCGATGATCAATGGTTCGCCGGATACGTCGTAAGAGGTCAAGTGCTTACACTCTCCAATCGTTCTAGTTATTGAACGATCGTTGATTTAACCACCGAAGAGCCTCTTGCTGATTTTGGTAAAAATGCCTGGTTCAAGGGATGGGTCAATCACGGTTGGTTCCACGTTGAAGTCCGTTCCGCTTTCGGTAACCGGTCGGCGACGGTTTTTCCAATCAACGGACTTGAACTCCGGGCTGTAAATCGGTGGAGTCACGTCCTCAGCCCGGAAGATGTCCCACAACCACGGAGGGATATTGTCTACAGTCCTTGGAAAGCTCAGCAACTGCTGCGCCCAGGTTGCGGCTCCAGAGGGCTTGGCTCCCGGGTACCAATCGCCGTTGGGCATCCGATCCAGATGTTCATCGTCAAAGAGATTCAGCAGACCACTGCTCGTCGCGAAAACGTGTGCTTCGGCTGTTGTCCACGTTCCTCGACCAGGAACATACGCGAGGGCTCTACAGTCGTCCAGCCACTTGCTAAGTGCCTCCCTTGAGTACTTGGCATCACGTTCACGCGGCACAATTTCAGCGCCTAACTTCATGTGCCCGCGCCTGTATGTCGACGATGGTCGCTTAATGACGATGTCAACCACCTCATCCATCCCCAAGGCAAAACCGGATGCACCGAACGCTTCTTCGTGAAGCCGTGCAAGTCCTTGAAGAACTAACGGCTGTGAGCCGAGATTGTATTCAGTCATACCTCAGCCTTCCTCATTAGGGTTGTTGAACTCGAAATCCTGCCACTCTTCGTGTCCAAATCTGTACTTCAATTGCAGATTGTTTGGGACCCCGGCCCGATGTCCGGGGACCAGTTCCATCTCCCATTGAAGATCGACCGGCATACCCTCGGTCAAATCGTTCTTTACTCTGGCGATGACTTCCATCTCGGTGTCGTGGAAGTTGTCCAACGTCACCTACAACGTCGTCGCCCAAGTCGACGGTGGACTGCAGACGTTTGCGTCGGTGAGAACTTCTCCAAGATATCGGCGTAATGGCCCCCGGCGGCGTCCTTCGCTTTGGTGCCGTACTCGATGCCACCGCGATAGATCTCCTGAAGGCTTGAGGAAAGTCGACGGCGGCTAAGGTTTCGCGGGCGGAGCGACGTCCGACTGGCTGAGCTCAACCGAACAGGGGCGACTGGGCCCGTTTGTCCTATGCTCCGAAGAGCTTCTTGCTGATTTTGGCGAAAACACCCGGTTCCAGCGAAGGGTCAATCACAGTTGGCTCGACGGTGAAGTCAGTTCCGCGTTCAGTCACCGGCCGGCGCCGGTTCTCCCAGTCAACCGACTTGAACTCAGGGTTGTAAATCGGAGGGGTAACGCCTTCGGCGCGAAAAACGTCCCACATCCAAGAAGGGATGCTATACGCCGTTCTTGGATATCTCAGTAGTTGTTTGGTCCACACAACAGCGTCTGCTGGCTCGGCGCCGGGGTACCAGCGGCCATTGCTCATTTTTCGGAGGCGTTCCTCTTCGAAAAAGTCCAGTCGTCCTGGCTTGTCCGGGAAGACGTGGACCTCAGCCGTAGTCCAAGTTCCGATTCCTGGGGAGTACGCGAGGTCGCGGCACTCGTCCAGCCAATCATGGAGGGCTTCTCGAGAAAATTCGTCTTTCCCTCCCTTTAGACCCCTGCTGGTCTTCTGGGCGCCTGCAATTAGGTATCCATAACCCATCGTTCTGGAACCGCGATGAATTAGAACGTGGATGACCTCATCCGATCCGCGGGCGAAACCTTCAGGACCGTAAGCTTCATATGACAGCCTCTGCAGTCCATCAATAACCAGGGCCTCGGAGTTCAGGAAGTTGTTGCGCATCGCGACTAGCCTAACTCGGGTTGCGGGGGAGGTATTGAATCTCTCGACGCTGACCTCTTCATCTCCGAATGCATAACTCAATTCCATGGAGTCGGGTACTCCGGGTTTCTTCCCTGGAACGAGTTCCATCTCCCACGTTAAGTCCGGTGCGCTGCCCTCTTCTAGGAGTATTTTGGCTTCTCTGATGACATCCATCTCGATCTCATGGAAGTCAGTATCATCGTTTTCTGTTCCGGCCTTGCGGTTCTGCCGTTCGTGTTGGGGGAAGATTCCGCCGCGCTCACCTATGAATCCGAAGAAGGATGGTGCTGCGTGCCGCCGTCGTAGCCGGGGCCGCCGGGCCCCGGCCTTGCGTTGTTGATAGCCGTTGCGGTTGGCGTCGCCGACCAGGGTGGAGACGATGTGGCCCCCGTCGGCGTCCTTCACGTTGGAGCGCTAGTGGATGCTCGCACCCCGGCTAGCCTTCTGCAGGAATTAGAGGTCGAAGACGGCGGCCTAGGGTTTCGCGGATGGCAAGACGTCCGACTGGGTGAACCGGACAGGGGCGACTGGCTCGTTGTCTTATGCTCCGAAGAGCTTCTTGCTGATTTTGGCGAAGACGCCCGGCTCTAGCGAAGGGTCTATAACTGTCGGTTCGACTGTGAAGTCGGTTCCTCTGTCAGTGACCGGTCGGCGACGGTTCTTCCAGTCCACGGACTGGAACTCTGGATTATATAAGGGAGGTGTTACGCCTTCCGCGCTGAACGTCGCCCACATCCACTGTGGGATGTTCTCCGCTGTACGAGGGAATGCAATGAGTTCAGATACTAGTGTTGCCGCGCTTGAGGGTGCGTTGAGCCGGCCTGACGTGGAGTGAAGACCTTTCGTTAGTATCTCTTCGTCGAAGACTTCAAGTCGCCCGGGCTCATCGGGATAAAGGAACACCCGGTAGGTCATCCACGTACCCTCACCGACTACATAGCAACGTTCTCGCAATTCAAGGAGCCACCTGTCCATGGCCTCGTCTGAGAAGTCCGATGAGATATCCGCCTGACCCCACTTCCCGTTAAGCCTGACGTCGTCGTACCGGCGCGAAATCGCTTTTTGGACGACCGAAGTACTCACCACTTCTTCGGCACCGTAACCGGGTCCGCGCTCAGAGAATGCCTCTTCCTGAAGGCGTGTGAGCCCCTCTCTCACAAACTCGTTCTCTAACGTCCTACTCTCGCGCATCGGCAAGAACTCCATCCCTGTTTAGGTTATTGAAACGAACCCTTCTATCACTTCTCCTGCGAAGTTATAGCGGAGCCGAATCGTGGAAGGTAGAGCGGGTTTTGAGCTCGGGACCAACTCCATCCCCCACTTCAAGCTTATGGGTTGACCGCTTGCCGGCCGCGCCTTCAGGTCCCATTGATGACTTCCATCTCGGTGTCGTGGAAGTTGTTTGCCTCGTCGATTTCGTTGGGTGTTCCGGCCTTGCGGTTCTGCCATTCGTGTTGCGGGAAGGTTCCTCCGCGCTCACCTATGAACCCTAGGGCGGGCGGTGCTGCGTGGCCGCCGTCGTAGCCGGGGCCGCCGAGCCAGCCGGCCTTGCGTTGTTGATAGCCGTTCCGGTTGGCGTCGCCGACCACGGTGGACACGTCGTGGCCCCCGTCGGCGTCCTTCATTCTGGTGCCGTACCTGATGCCACCGCGGCAGGTCTCCTGAAGGTTTGAGGAAAGTCGACGACGGCGGGCTAGGGTTTCGCGGGCGGAGAGACGTCCGACTGGCTGAGCTCAACCAGATAGGGTCGACTGGTCTAGCTTGTCTTATGCTCCGAAGAGCTTCTTGCTGATTTTGGCGAAAACACCAGGCTCCAGAGAAGGGTCTATAACGGTCGGTTCGACTGTGAAGTCAGTTCCGCGTTCAGTGACCGGCCGGCGCCGGTTTTTCCAGTCCACCGAAGCGGACTCCGGGTTGTAAATCGGAGGGGTAACGCCTTCAGTCCTCAAGATCTCCAACATCGACCCCGGGATATTGCTGAGGAGTCGCGGGAAAGCGAGGAGCTGCTGGGCCCACGTTTGGGCCCCGGCAGGCTGCCCGCCGGGCGGCCAGTTACCTTGGGCATCTCTCTCCAAAATCTCTTCGTCGTAGAGGTCGAGCCGTCCGGGCCGATCTGGAAAGACATGGACGACGGCCGTAGTCCACGTTCCTACACCCGGCGAATACGCCAGAAATCGACATTCATCGAGCCAGGCGTTCAAGCCGTCATAGGAGAACCTATCGGCATCTGACCGTCCAGTGAAGATAAGACGTTCGCCTGAAACCATATGGCCATACCCAAATGTGCTGGTTCTGCGATGGATCAACATATGAAAAACCTCGTCCATTCCCTGGGCGAAGCCTTGAGGGCCGAACGCTTCGCCGGATAGGCGCAGCAATCCGAGCTCGACAAAGGGTTCTGAATTCAAGTCAAACGTGACCATTGGAGCCTAATTTTCGTAGGGGGACATTGCTGAATACTTGATCGTATGGTCTTTCTATGCCGAAGAAGTATGTCAAGCGGAAGCTTCCTGGCAGGCCTGACCGCACCGGTGGCATAAGATCTTGACCCTATCAATGGCCTGCATCTCTGAGTCGTGGAAATTGAACTGGTCGTTCGGATCGCCGGCCTTGCGGTTCTGCCATTCGTGCTGGGGGAAGATCCCGCCGCGCTTACCTATGAATCCTACGGCGGATGGTGCTGCGTGGCCGCCGAGCCAGCCGGCCTTACGTTGCTGATAGCCGTTGCGGGCTAGCCTTCTACAGGAATTGGAGGTCGACGACGGCGGGCGAGGGTTTCGCGGGTGGCAGGACGTCCGACTGGGTGAACCGGACAGGGTCGACTGATCTCGTTTGTCTTATGCTCCGAAGAGTTTCTTGCTGATCTTGGCGAAGACCCCCGGCTCCAGCGACGGGTCGATGATAATTGGTTCGGCTGCGAAGTCGGTTCCCCTGTCTGTGACCGGTCGACGCCGGTTCTTCCAATCCACCGACTGGAGCTCTGGGTTGTAAAGGGGAGGAGTCACCTCCTCGGCCCGAAAAATCTCCCACATCCAACCGGGGATATATTCTTGCGACCGAGGAAACGCGAGGAGCTGCTGCGCCCAGGCTCCTGCTCCAGACGGACGTGCTCCGGGGTACCAATGCCCGTCCGGCATCCTCTCCAGAATCTCCTCTTCGAAAAGATCAAGTCTTCCGGGCCGGTCGGGGTAGATGTGAACCTCGGCCGTGGTCCATGTCCCCATGCCGCGCTTATAAGCTCGGACGTGGCACTCATCCAGCCACGTTGCCAAGAAATCGTCCGAGAAGTGAAAATCACTTCCGCGGGGGACGCGCCTACCGCTCTGGTACATTTGCCCGCGCCAGAATGTGCCGCTGGTTCTGTGCACGAGGACATCGACCAGTTCACTGGCGCCGTGAGCGAACCCTGAACTTCCGAAAGCCTCATCGTGGAGTCGGGTCAGTCCGCTTTCAACCCACGGGTCTTCGTTCAGATCAAAGGTGGTCACGTTTCTTAAACCTACTCGCTTATCTTCAGATTATTGAATCTTGCAATGACTGGGTCCATTGACCCGAATGAGTATTCCAATTTTACGGTCGGAGGAACGGCTGAGTGGTTACTTCTCGTAAGAGTCATCTCCCAAGTAAGATCTATCGGTTTCCCTTCAGTTAGATCACGTTTGACCTTGGCGATGACTTCCATCTCGGTGTCGTGGAAGTTGTTTGCCTCGTCGATTTCGTTGGGTGTTCCGGCCTTGCGGTTCTGCCATTCGTGTTGGGGGAAGATCCCGCCGCGCTCACCGATGAATCCTAGGGCGGATGGTGCTGCGTGGCCGCCATCGTAGCCCCGCCCGCCGAGCCAGCCGGCTTTGCGTTGTTGATAGCCGTTGCGGTTGGCGTCGCCGACCAAGGTTGAGACGATGTGGCCTTTGGCTGAGGCGAGGTGTCCGTTGTTGTCCATCTTGAGGGTGAAGGTGTTCTGCAGCCCACCGTCGACCTGGGCAACGACGTTGTAGGTGACGTTGGGCATGGGCTTGTTCAGTTCCACGGACCAGGCACCTCTGACGCCGGCGTAGGTGTTGACGATGGTCACGTTGCCGTTTTCGTCGGTATAGAACTTCTCCAACGTATTGGCGTCGTGGCCCCCGTCGGCGTCCTTCATTTTGGTGCGGTGGTCCACGATGTACTCGGTGTTTGGCTCCAACCCGGTTTTGGCGGCGAAGTTGTCTCTCCGGCTGACGGGGAAGTGCAGGTCTCCGTGCCTGACAATTATCGTGTTCTCGACTTTGGTCGGGTGGACGAAGTGGTCTGGCACGACGGTTGGTTCGGCCGGATGGGTGGGCACGTCTGTGCTGGCAGCCTTGGGTGGCACGAATGCGGGGGGATTGTTCTCTCGGATGGTGGCCGCTTTGTTGTCCATTAACTCCGGAAGGCCAGTGTGGATACCGGTGCGGGTCATGACACCACTGGGTTCCGGAATCAGGGCCCCAGGGAAACTGGCTTCCACAGCTCTGACGTCGTCGGCGAGCTTTTCGAGCCCGCTGGCCACCAGCCGCTTGGCACCGCCGACGGCTTCCACGGCCGTGGATTTCGCATCTGTGATCGCAGCCCAGGTGGCTACGCTCGCCTTGGTCATTGTGTCCTGGACCTTGGCAGTGGTGTTCGGCATGAGGATGTCGGAGACCTTCAACGCGAGCGAGCCTGGCTTGTCGAGGAAGATGCCAGTTACCTTCAGCGCATTCGCAGTAGTGCCTAGCATGGCCGACGTCCCGCTCAGCCTCGTGCTCTGGGATGCGACGACACTGAGTCTTTCCGCCGCCATTCCAGTCTTTGTTGCCAGGGTTCCGGCCTTCACGCCGGCGCCAGCCCCAGCACCAACAAAAAGGCTAGCCACGTTGAAGGTGGTTGCTCCGGCGGCCCAACCTGCGTTTGTGTCTGCTTCGTCTTGGTGAATGAAAGCCGGGCCTATCGACCCGAACAGGTCCAAGGCTTCTTGGACCTTTGGTGCGTCCTCTTCCCGACGTTTGGCATCGAAGGAGGTCAGGGGCACCAGCGCAAGTGTTCCGGCTGCGCCCACCATTGCGTTCACTCCGCCCCAGGCTTGGTCGCGCTTTCCCGGGTTCAACGTTCCTGTCAGAGACCAGACTCCATCAACGGTCTCGATCAATCCGGCGCCGAAGCCCTGCAAGAGCCCTACAACCCCGTTGGGGCGATAGGGAACTGTTGCTTTGCCCCAGGGCTGCTCCTCTTGAGGGTGTTCTTTTCCGAGGAAGGTCCCGGCGTTCCAGAGGAGTTCGTCCATCCAGTTTCCGGTTTTCAGGTCTGGAGCGGCGGGGCGGGAGACGGTATATGTTTCTCCGCCGGAGGCAGCGGCGAGGGCGCCTGCGCAGGTGTTTTGTGCTGCGAGGTAGTCATCGTGGATGGCTTTGACCTCAGCGGCGAGCGTGTCGTGCCGGGCGGTCAGGTCGGCTTCTCCGGTCCAGTGCTGCTGTTCATTCCGAACTATACGTTCACCCTTGACCATGGTGACTTTTTCCACCGACGTGGGAAAGGCCCCGATGTCAGCATCCAGTGCATGAACCTGCCGGCCGTAGGCCTCGAGGCGTTGCTTCAGGTCCCGGCATGTCGAGGAGAAGGTCGCCAAAGCCGTAGACGTGGATGCCCCGGCTCCCTGCACGCGCTGGGCTGAGGGCATGATGGTGCCGAACGCCGCGAGCACGGTGGGTGACTCGTCCGAGGAATAGGAACCGGAGAGTCCGCGCCAGATCGCCGTGGAGGTAGCTACGCCGGAGAGGAAATCATCGGCGTGCTGCCTTAGCGATTGCGCCGCAGCGTCCAGGGAATCAACGTCGGGCAGTGCGAACCCGCCGGTGGGGTTCAACCCGGAGGGGCCAACGTCCGAACTGTTTGACATCTTCTTAGTCCCTTACGAGCTTCGCGGGACCGCCATGGGGCGCAGTAGTGGGGTGTTGATCTACCTGGCCAGCGCTCCGTTGAGCAGCCGTAGCCATGGTCAGGTCACCTTGTTGGTAAAAGTTCAGCGCCTGGGCGGTCGAGGTGATGACGTTTTCCGAGCGGCTCACCACTTCAGTGGCTGCTGGCGCAAGCTTGAGAGCCACCACATCGTTCAGCGCCGCGAGGACCACGCCCGCGTCTCCAGGAAGCGCGGCAGCGGCCTGTTCCAAGGCCTTGCCCATGCCTTCAAGGGAGGGCTGGACACCCTCAACCTGGGCCGCGGTGGCCTTGATGGTCGAAGAAGAGGCGGCGACGTCTATATTCCATGCAGCCATAGCTTTAAGAGGCTGCGGTTAGCCGATGCTCTGCACGGCGTTGCGGGCAGAGGTCGCGGCGGTGGTAGCGGTGTCGTCGTTGGTGCCCAGGGTGGTTCGGACCAGGGCGATGATGGCCTTGACTTCGTCCGCGGCGGAGGTCCATCGCGCTTCGACAGCCTGGTATTCGGCGTCGACGCCGTCGGCGCGGAAGTCGGCCATGGCCTGGTTCACGTCGGACTGGCGGGCGGCGATGAGGGTTTCCAGTTGCGCGGCGAGGGCTTGGATGTCGGACTGGACCTGGGCGGAGACGTTGGTGTCGTAGGCGATGCGGTTGCTGGTCATGGTTATGCCCTGCCTTGGAATCGTGCGGCGTCGAAGTTCGCGGCTCCTTCGGAGCGGCGGGCGTTGTCCGATGCGGACAGGTCGCCTTGGGTGAAGGCGGTGTTCATTCCGGACTGGCCTTGGACGATCCCGGCCAGGGCGGTGTTCAGTTCGGAGGCGACCAGGTCCGAGCGGTTCTTGAACGCGTCGAACGCGGCTTTGCCGGCGCCGCTGAATTTACCTTCCAGCGGGGTGACGGCGTCCACGAACCGGCGCACCAAGGCGCCGAGGTCCTGATGGGATGCGTCGGTTTGTTTGGTCAGGTTACCGAGTGTCTCGGCACCCATATCAAAGATGGCCATTGGTTCCCCCAGTAGAAGATAAAAGGTCAGTACCGGCCCCGAAGGACAGGAACAAGCTTAACCAGCATTGCGAATACGACATGATAAGTCCAGTCGATGCAGTAACAAGGAGCTGAATTTTTTATGACAGCCCCGTCACAGACCGGATGCTAAGGTCTGGACCGTACTGAAACCCACCCATGGATTAGGGTTGATGGCACTATGACGCCGTACAGGAGCCTGATGGGGGTGGCCGCACATGGCTGAAGATTACGATTCCCGGCTGCTTGAGTCTGCCCGGGTAAGGAAGCATAGACTCGACGATTCACTGTTGTTCGGGCAGAACCCGTATGAACGCAACTATAAGACGGCGACAGCGCGGTTGATGCAATCACTTCTGATTGCGGCCCTCATCGCTGCCATTTGTGTTGGTTTCAGTTTTGTCCAGCATCTGCTCAACGAACAGGCTGCCAAACAAGCAGGGCCTTCAGCATCAGCAACTCTCATCGAAGGAACCCCATGAGCACAGCCTTGAGCCGGGTCACAGTTATTGCGGCCCACCGGCACCTTGATGTGAGGCTCCCTTCCGATGAGCCCATAGCATCGCTAATGCCCCAGATCCTGGACCTGATGAATGAGCCCGCCAGTGCCGGAACATCCGCTGGCACCACTACCGCGCTCCTTACCTCGTCGGTGCTGACCACCAGCGTTGGTGTCACTTTGGAAAGCTCACTGACGCTACGCCAAGCAGGTATCTCCGATGGCTCCATGCTCTACCTCCGCGACGAACGCGATGTTCCGTCAGCGCCGGACGTTTACGACGTCCCCTCCTTCACGGCCGAATCCACAGAGCGCCTCCCGGCACTGTGGGCGGACAAGCTGAGGTCCATAGGACTCTCGACCGTAGCTGGTTTGTTGATGGCCGCTGCCAGTTCGTCGTTCGTGGTGGTCCTGCGCGGAACAGGAAACAGGGACGCCGCCCTCATCGGCATCGCGATCGCGGCCGCCCTCATGTTGCTCGGCGCCATAGCCGGCCGCGCACGTTCCATCCCGGCAGGACTCGCGCTCGTATCCGCCGGGCTGGCGACTGCTGCGGCCACATGTTTCATAGTGACGCCTTTCGCGACTGGAGCTCTGCTCCTGTCCGCCGCCTTGGTCCTCGCGTTAGCTGCCTCGGGCGTCGCGACGGCCAAATACATACCTTTTCTTTCAAGCGCTGGACTGCTCCTCACTTTGGGCGGTTTGTGGGCATTGCTGGGCTTCAGCACGCGGGACCAGCCACTCTCGGCCGGTATCACAGGCATCGTGGCCATATTTGCCCTGGGTGTGGCGCCCCGACTGGCCACAATACTGACAGGCCTTAGCGGTTTGGATGACGATCAACGCCAAGGCAAACGGATCACCCGCAACACGACGCTGGATGCCGTTCACGCAGCGCACGCAACCCTGACGGGCTGGACGCTCACTGCAGCGGTCATAGCCGGCGTGGCAGTGGTGGTTGTTGCGACGGCGAAGAACCGGCCCGTCTGGGCGGTCTTGCTCGCGGTGGCCTTGTTGGGGGCCCTGACGTTCAGGGGGCTGGCGTTGCCGTTGCTTGCACAACGTGCCGGTGTCTACGTGGCAGCGGCTGGTGCCTGCTGGGGCGCCACCTTGGTCTTTGTCCTGGCATCCAAGCAGCCTCTCTGGCTTGTGGTCGCGGCAGCGCTGGCAGTTCTGGTGCTGGTGGCCTGCATAGTCAGGGTCCGGGAGCAGACTGCTGCCCGGCTTCGCGTCATTGCCTCGCGGCTCGAACTCCTGTGCGTGCTCGCCACGATTCCCTTGGTGCTCGGACTTTCCGGTGCCTACACACAGCTAGGACAGACTTTTGGCTGAAGTATCGCGTTCAGGATTCCCGATTGGCCAGCCGCCCGCACCGGTGGGCGGGTTTCCCGGGATGGGCGGCACTACCGCGGAGGTACCGCCGTCGACCCCTCCTGCCCCTGCGCCGCAAACCGCACCCGTCACCGCAACTGTGCCGCAAGCCCCATCACGCAAGAGAAGTGGCGACACCTGGTGGGAACGCGTCCGCTTCGAGGTGACCGACGCCGTGACCTCAGGGGCGTTGTCCGAGCGCCTCATCCGGGCGAGTTCCGCGGTTGAAGCCCCCATCACCACCGGGCGGCGGATCATAGTTTTGGGGACGGCAGGCGGCGCGGCCACCACCACCGTGGCGGCATTATTGGCTAAGTTGCTGGGCAGCATCCGGCAGGAGCCGGTCATCGCCGTGGATGCCACCGATCACAGCGGAAACCTCCTGCGCTACCTCGGGTCCTCGCAGGCCGCCCTTTTGACCGAGCTCATGCAGCAATTCCGTACACAATCAGTCCGTACGTTGCCCGACGCCGTCAAGCACGCCGCGTCCTGCGGCAGCCAGGTCTTCGCCGCCGGGAGAGCGGACGTTCCCGCTCTGGCAGACGCGCCCGTCGCTTTGCAGGAATGGACGGACGTCTCGTCCACGCTGTCGCGCTTCATGGCGGTAACAGTCGTCGACGGCGGCGCCTCACCTTTGTCCCGACACGCAGCCGCGCTGCTGGGAACCGCGCATGCCGTGGTGCTGGTTTCTCCTCCGGGAAACCCGGAGGCAGCCAAACTCGCTTCGATTCAAGAATCGCTGGGCAAGTCATTCCCGGACGTTCACCAGATATCAGTAGTGGTCAGGTCCCGGCAGAACCATGAGGCAGCGCTGAGCGATGGCATGTTGCCCTACGACCGTCACCTGGCCAGTGGCAGCAGCCTGCAACTCAGCCGTCTGGGCTCCCGAACCAGGATCGCGGCCACGGAACTCACCGGCAAGGCCTTGATGGCCGCGAACAGGGCCTGAGCGCATGACCACACGGATCGTTCATCGTCCTGCCCGGACCACACTTCCTGAAAAGGCACCCGAAGCTGCACTGCTGGACGCCCCGCCGCAGCTGGCCGGGGGAGCAGGCGGGATGAACCTGCTGGCCCTGGTGCCGATGCTGGGAGCTGCCACGTCGGTGACGGTCATGATGCTCTTCCGGGGATCATCCTTGGCCGGCATCGGCGCGATCATGATGGTTGCCACCGTCCTCGCTTCGGTGGTGCTGATGTTCTCACAGCGCGGCAAGGCCACTCGGCAAAGGGCGGCCAAGCGCCGTCTGTACATGGACTACCTCAGGCGCCGCCGCTCAGACTTTGAGGCTGAAGAGCAACACGCGCGGGCTGGCGCAAATGCGGCCCATCCGCCGGTGAATCGCTTGGTGCAAAGCGTGGTCAACGATCCCCACCGGCTCTGGGAACGCCGCCGGACCAGCCCTGACTTCCTGGTCACCCGTTTGGGAACCGGCAGCGTTCCGCGAAGGCCCATCACGATCCAGGACAGCGGCGACGCCGTTGAACGCCCGGATGCCTTCATGCTCTCTGAAGCTGAGCAGCTCCGCCAACGTTTTGGGAGCAACCCGGATATGCCGCTGACTCTGCCGCTGGGTGCAGTGTCTGACGTCTCAATCGTGGGGGATCGGGAAACGGCACTGATGGTGTGCCGCAGCCTGCTCTGCCAGCTCACGTCGGCGCAATCCCCCGAGGACGTCGAGCTTGGGATTGTTGCTACCGGTGCCGAGCTGGAGGACTGGGAGTGGGCCAAATGGCTGCCGCACCTGCAGGAGCGCGGAACACTGCGGAGGGCTGATTCCCTGACCGAACTGGCCGGCCTGCTGGAAAACTCCATGGGTGCCCGGCTCGCCGCAGTGAACAGCGCCGCCCGTAACTTTCAACAGGTCCCCGCAGATGCCCTTCCGCGACTGATAATTATCACGGACCTGCCAGGGCAAAACGCTGTGGCGCTGCCCGGGTTGCCCGCTGACCTTCCATTGTCCCGGCTCGCGGTGACCCGGATACATGTTCTGGCTGAGCAGCAACAGGAGCCGGAACGGGTTGACCTCCGCCTGACGGTCTCTCCTGACGCCTTGACGCTGGAAGCCACGGCAACCGGCCAAACCATGCGGGGCATCGCTGATGACGTCCCTCCGGTGGTCGCCGAGTCCGTAGCCCGGGCCTTGGCGCCGTTGCGTCTTTCAGAGTTGTCCCACGAATTCGGGGAGCACAAGTCTTCGCGCAGCTACGCCGAAGCCCTGGGCCTCACCGAGTACACGGCCGAGGCCATGCTCCGGTTGTGGAAGAGCCAACGCGGCTCGGACTTCCTGAGGGTTGCCATCGGAGAAGACGAGGACGGAACACCCGTCCACCTCGACCTGAAAGAACCCGCTCAGCAAGGCATGGGTCCCCACGGGCTATGCGTGGGCGCAACGGGGTCGGGTAAGTCCGAGCTCCTGCGAACCATTGTCCTGTCGTTGATTGCCACGCATTCGCCTGAGGACCTCAGCATGGTCCTGGTCGACTACAAAGGTGGAGCGACGTTCGCTCCGTTCGAAGCCGCGCCGCATGTTTCGGGGTTGGTCACCAACCTGGTCAGCGACGCCAGCCTGGTGGACAGGATTTACTCCAGCCTGGCGGGAGAGGTTAAACGTCGCCAGGAGATGTTGAAGAACGGCGGCGACTTCGCCCACATCAACGATTATCGGAGCGCCCGCAACAGGAACCCGGACAACCCGGCACTCGCCGAACCGCTGCCCTACTTGTTCGTGTGCATTGATGAGTTCGGGGAGCTGCTGACCGCCCGCGCAGACTTCATAGATCTCCTGTTGTCCATCGGCAGGATCGGCCGTTCCATCGGCATCCACCTGCTCCTGGCGTCGCAGAAAGTGGAGCAAGGGATGCTCCGCGGCCTCGATACCTATCTGGCCTACCGCATTGCCCTCCACACCAATTCGGAGAGCGAAAGCCGAACCATCATCGATGTCCCCGATGCCTACCACCTGCCCAGCACCCCCGGTCACGGCATCCTGAAAGTAGACACCACGGTGTTCAAACGATTCCGTGCGGCCTACGTTTCGGGTGCGTTGCCTTCACCGGATGACGACGCCGTAAGTACAGTTGCGGAGTCTGTCCCCGTGCAGTCCTTCCGCCTGGCAACGGATTCGGCCACGGAAGTGCCGGATCTCGCCTTGACGCCGGATCTCGCCTCCTCGAGGAGCGGTGCGTTGGAAAGCAAGCGCCCCTCAGACGAAGCAGAAAGCGCAACTATCCTCTCCGCCGTCGTGGGTTTTGCCGCTGCGCAGCCGCGATTAACGCAACCCGTGTGGCTTCCGCCCTTGCCCGTAGCCGTGTCACTGGCGGGGACCGGCGCAGCACTCGACCTCACCTCCACAGGCCCCAGGCTCGCCCAACCGCAGTACCTGAGCCCCGCCGTCGGAATCCTGGACGACCCTGCCCGGCAATGGCAAGGGCCATGGCACCTGGATTTATCCGCCCGGGGCGGGAACCTCGCCATCATCGGTGCACCACAGAGCGGGAAATCCACAGCGCTCCGCACCATCGCCGCAACGCTGGCTCTGAGCCACGGGGTGGAGGACGTCAACATCTACGCGGTGGACCTGCTCGGAAATGCGCTCGCCGGGCTGGCGGGGCTCCCGCACTGCAGCGGTGTGGCCGGCCGTGGCAACCGGGAACTGCTCCGGAGAACCATTGAAGAAGTCCAGGGCCTGTTGAACATCCGGCAAGCCGTGTTCGATCAGCACAAGCTGGATTCCCTTCAAGCGATGCGTGCGCTCCGGTCCCGCGGTGGGCTCAGTGAACTGGCATGCACCGACGCCTTCCTTTTCATTGACGGCTTCGGAAGCCTGACCTCCGAATTCCCTGAACTGGAAGAAGCGGTGCACGACGTCATGACACGCGGCAGCACCCTGGGCGTGCACGTGGTGGTCAGCCTGCGCGGTTGGTCGGAGGTCCGGATGTCCCGTCAGTCGCTTCTGGGAACCAGGATCGAGCTGCACATTGCCGACCCCGCCGATTCGCTCGATCGTCGCCTCGCAACAACACTCGGGGCAAACCGGCCAGGGCGCGCCCTGACAATGGACAAGACGATTGGGCATTTCTCCCTTCCGTCGTTGTCCACAACCCCGGATCGGGACAACGCCGGACAGGAACTAGCCGAGCTCAGCGCCGTCCTGCGCCAGTACAACGCCTCAACGGCACCGCCAGTTCGCGTCCTGCCTACACTAACGCGGCTTTCGCCGGACCACCGTCCGGTCCGCGGCAGCATTGCGCTGGGTATCCGGGAGCACGACGCCGGCACCGAGAACCTTGATCTGTTCGGCGCGGACAGGGGAGCAGTGGTGGTGGGCGATCCCGAAACAGGCCGTACCAACTTGCTGCGGACGGCGGCCTCCCAGTTGATGGCATCGCACGAACCAGGTGAGCTGGCCTTTGCGGTGTTCGACCCACGCCAACAGCTGCAGGACTTCATCCCCGAGGCGTATCTGGGGGAGTATGCCTCCAATGGGCAACGAGCGGCCCAGTTGGCCGAGTTCGTTGCCGGCCAGGCGCGGGACCGGCTGGGCGATGGGGGCAGCGCACCAGTCCAAACGCCAAGGATTGTCCTGTTGGTGGATGACTACGACATTCTGGCCGCAACGGGAAACCAGCCGCTGCGTGCGCTCGCAAGCTACCTGCCTTCAGGGGCCGATATTGGGCTTTTCGCCATGGTCACCAGCCGGACTACGGGTAGCGGCATGATGATGCACGATCCCTTCATCGCAAGTCTTCGAGCCGCTGGCGCTCCTGTTGTCATGTTCTCGGGAGACCGTTCAGAAGGAGTGATCGCGAACGGTGAGCGCCCCGTCCCGCTTCCGACGGGGAGGGCAAGGATCCTTCGCGCCAGCCGTCCGCCTGTGACGGTTCAGACCTTCCACCACGATCATGAGGTTGTCCACCATGAGCTATGACTTTCACCTGATTTGCGATCAGGACCCTCGCGAAGGCCGCTTTGCCTATGCCTGCGAGCAGTTCGAGAACAAGTTCCAACTCAACGCCGTGGAGGGCTCAGAGAACCTTGTGGTGAACCTGGCGGGGGAGGACCTGGGGCTTGTCAGCGTTCCCACCCGGGTGCCGAACCCTGAAGTGCGCCGGATCTTCGGTGAGGAGGTGGCCCACCAGCTTGGCGGCGACGCCTGGGTGTCCGAGGTCAACTGCCCCTATGACAAGGACAATGCCGAAGCCGTGCGAGCCCTTCTGATGATTACGGTAATCGGTACCAAAGGACTCCTGATTGATCCGCAGTCAAATGAGGTCATCAACGCGGAATGGGGAGCATGAGGTCAATACCTTTGGTCCCCGTCCCAACTCCCGCGGCCCGTCCGTGGCTCAGCAGGAAGTTGCGCAGGGATCTGCAGGAGGCCGGGGCTGCGATGGTGCGGAACGGAGTAGTTGCCCTGCAGACACTTCCTGACGCATCCGCGAGTTATCCCCTGGTGGCATTTCTCAAAGCCGCAGGAATTCCTTGGGTTGTGGAAGGAGCCGGCGGCCAGCTGCACGATGCATTGGTGGCGACAGATGCATTGGTGGCGACAGATGCCGGTGTGACGACGGGTGCACCCCAGGTGAGTCCCGCCGTCGTGATTTATGGCAGTGTGCTGCACGCCGCCTCGGCTGACTTGATGCTGGGGACGTTCACATCCGGGATGTTGGCCGCGGCGGGATGTACTCCCGAATTTATGGGTCCCGCAGAGCCGCTTCAGGAGCCTTGGGATCCGGCCGTGCTGACTGCCAGGCTTCGGGAGAACATGCCCTGGGGGATTGAACTGGTGTCGGGTCACGGGTTCGCCGGGGCAGTCACTGCCTACCGCACGGAAGCAGGTGTGGTGGAGGCTTTCGATGTGTTGATTTCTGCCCCCGACGTTGATGCTCTTCCCGATCCTGCTGCCCTTGAGGCCGCTGCCGTGGGGGCGAACGCACAGGAAATCGGCCTGGAACTGCACTTCGGGGCTTCAGGGCTCAGCGTCCCTGCAGGCAGGGAGGCCTTGAAGGTGCCGCAGCTGCTGATACTAGGTCCGTCGCTGCACCGAAGCATTCCTGAGACTCTGATAATGCAGCCTGAAGGGATGGCAGCGGAAGTCCTTGGCCAGGCGCCCTTCCAGCACTTGGCCATTCGGTACCCCGCGGTTTCCGCGTGGGACGGTGGCATAGCCCGCGACACGCAGCAACGGATCCTCAACGCGGTGCAGGGCCAGTAGTTGGCCTAGGTGTAGCCGTCCACGATCGCTGCAGCGATTTCCTTGTAGGCCCGGCGGGTCCCGCCTGAGATCTTGTCCAACGAAATGCGGTCGCCGTCTGCCACGCCGCGGTCGTGAGGCACTGTAATGAGCTGCCGGCAGAAGCCGGCGAGGTGCTCTTCGATGGCACGCTTGTTGACACGGCTGGACACTTGGTCCTTGTCCGTGACCACCACAATGGCGTTCCGTGCCAGGTCCTCGTACCCGTGGTCGGCCAGCCATTGAAGCGTGTTGCGGGCACGCTTGGCGCCGCTCACTGCATAGCCGGACGCGATGACCAGGTTGGTTGCTTCGGGGAGAACGCCGGCCATGGCCGGGTGGGACACGCCCGTGCCGCAATCGGTGAGTGTCACCGAATAGTACTGGGAAACCAACTGCTTGATCTTGAGGTACTCAGCGGCCGTCAGGGCATCGGACAACGCCGGATCCTGCTCTCCTGCCACCAGGTGTAGCCGGTTGGCGTGGTGCATGTAATCGGTCAGCATGGTCAGGGACGTGATCTGGTCGATGTCCCGGACGATGTCCGTAATGGTGCGCGGCTTGACCTTTTGGTAGAGCATTTCTCCAAGTGCCCGCTCGGCCAGGTCACCGCTGTCAGGGTTTGCATCGATCGCGCACGGGTGGTCACCACGGTACTCGGCAAGGATCATGCCCACGCCCACCGTGGTGGATGTCTTGCCGATGCCACCCTTGAGGCTGAGGATCGCTGTGTTGAAGCTGCCGGAGAGCGGACGGGCGATCCGGCGTTCCAGCTCGGCCTCGTCCTGGTCCTTGGCGCTGGGGCCGAGGTTCACGAAACCACCCGTAGCCGAATACAGCACGCCCCTGAAGCCTGTGGTGGGGCGTGGCCTGTCCGGCCTCACGAATTGGGTTTCGAGGTGCGCGGAGCCGTAGCTTGCGTTTGCCTGGGCGGGGCCTGGGTTTGCCGGAACAGCGCTTGGGCTTGCCGGGCCGACGTCGGCTGATTCCGCGGTGGGCTGGGTCGATTCTGCAGCGGGGGAGTCCACGGCGCCCGGGAATCCTGCCACCGCCTCCGCGCGACCATCCGGATGCACGTGGAACCGGCCTTCCTGCCCCTTGGCATGGTCGATCGCATCCGCCAAAACCGGCGCTCCGGACGACTTGGCATAGTCCGCGAGTACCGCAATTGCAGCCGAGTAGGGATCAATCCCCTCGGGCGGAGAAATGGCTTCTCCGCCTACAGTTACCCTGCCGTCGGCAAACACTTCGACGCGTGTGGCCCCCAGTTCCATCGCTGTACCCTTCGATATTCCGCTATGCATCTTGGTGACGCTCCAACCAGTGATACTAGCCGGGGTAGGCAGGGCGGGTCATGTCACGTGTCCCGCGCAGATACATTCGGCTTGCTAGTTGGAACCAGTCAACGACGCATTCATGGTGGTAAGCCTGTTGTTCTCATCGAACGCAATGGTGGCCCGACCGTCGTCGAACGTTACTTCCACAGTGCCTGGAGACGGTTCCGTGACTGGCGTCTGCAGGCGGAAACGGGCGTAGCTTTCGACGGCGCGGCGGTGGTCCTCGATCATGCCGCCGGTCACAGCCTCCATGAGACGCATCTGAAAGGTAAGGGCGGAGGGCGGACCCAATTCCAAGTGGCCATTGTCGTAGGCGACCACGGCCATGGAGCCCCCGCCGATGTCGGACGTGAAGTGGTTGGCTTTGCCCGTGATCATCTTCACTGCGGTGGCGATTTTGAAGGCCACCAGGGTTGCTCCGGCCTTTTCAGCGCTGAGCCTGACTTCCTCATCCGCGTAGGCGGGAACGATGGCAGTGAAGGGAATCTCACCGTTGGTCAGTTCCTCAATTCCGTAATGCCGGCCGAACGCGACTACTTGGTCAAAGACTTCCTGTTGGGCAGGCGTCGCCGCGACATTCGGATTCGCCCATGCCCAAAGGAAACTCTTGGCACCTGGGGCAGAGGTTCCCACAAAAGCAGTGTGAAGGTGCTTCGAGCTTCTTCCGGGGAAGTGGAATTCAACACTTGCGAACTGGTCTTCGGTGTTCCAACGCTCGTATCCCCATTCCTCGAAACGGTCGCCCTGCATCTGGTGGGTTTCGAGGAAAAGGATGGCGCCGTCGTCGACGATGTCCTGGAAGGTCAGCTCAGTCATGAGACCCAGCCTAGGCACGGCGCCAGACAAAGAAGCAAGTCAATTCGGGGGGGTGTTGATAAGCCAGAGGGCGGCTCCAGAGACTAGTGCCGCCCAGTGGTCCTCGCCATCAAGGCCTGGAGGTCTTCGGCGACTTTGGCTACCTCGCGCTGACGTGACGTGCGGACAGGCTTTGATCCGTGCGTTGCCTGCCGGGCCGGCCGGTTGGTGGCACGGGTCTGGCGGTGGATTTGAGGATCACGAACAGGTGCGTCAACGGTGACGGTGCCCTGCAGGGGATCGTGGAAGAGAGGGAAGTTCATAGTCTCCGATCCTGACAGAAGAGCCAGGATGCCGATATGGACAGGTGCATACGGTAGCCGGGGGCTCCTGTGCAGATGTCCATCGATCGCCCCAAGTTCGGGCCGGCGGCGCCGAGCCTAGCCCCACAGCGCTTTCTTCAGCAGCGCCCTTAGCTGCGCGTTCTCATCCTCGCTAAGCGCCGCGAGTTGGGTTTGCTCGCACACTTCCAGCGCTGCCCGCGCCTTGTTGTGGATCCGTCGGCCCTCGGTTGTGGAGACGATGATCTTGGCTCGGCGGTCCTGCTTGCCTTGGGCTCGCTTCACCAGTCCGCGGTGTTCGAGGTCGTCGACAAGGCTGACCACTTGGCTGGGATCGAGGCTGAGGAAATCAGCGAGCTCACGTTGGGTGGGTTCCAACCCGCTGCACGCGAGTGTCAGCACGGAGAAAGACCGCTCCCGGAGGCCGTAATCAGCCAGGGCCTTGTTGTTCAGGAGTGAGCCTGTGGCATGCAGCTTGGCCAGCAACAGACCCACATCGCTGCCGATTTTTGCTCCGGCCAGGCGCGGGGTTTCCACTTCGGTGCTTTGCGGGCCCATGACAACTCCAATAGTAATGAAAAACAATCGTTGACTTTTTCAATGATCCGTATTCTCATTGATCATGACAAGGATCTCACGACGCAGTGGGATCGGCCTCACCGGCTCCAGCCGGTTACTGCATGCGAAGGAGCACGCCATGAGCTTGAACGGCAAGGTTGCAATCGTCACTGGAAGTGGACAGGGTCTTGGACTCGCTTACGCGAGGGAGCTCGCCCGCCAGGGTGCCGCCGTCGTGATCAACGACGTGAACGCTGGGACCGCCGCACAGGCTGTTGCACTGATTGAGGCCGACGGCGGCCGGGCCACCGCCGTGGTGGTTCCGGTGGGGAGCACGGATGCTGCGAAGGCTTTGGTGGCCGGCGCTGTTGCCGCGTTTGGCCGCTTGGACATTCTGGTGACGAACGCCGGGATCCTGCGGGACAAGAGCCTGCTGAAGATGACCGATGAGGACTTTGACCTGGTCATCAACGTGCACTTGAAGGGCACGTTCACGTGCGTCCGTGAGGCATTCGCATACTTCAAGGAAAACAACATCGCCGGCCGGATCATCACCATCGGTTCGCCGACCGGCCAGCGCGGCAACTTCGGGCAGACAAACTACGCTGCAGCAAAGGCCGGGATTGTGGGCATGGTTCGGACATGGGCGCTGGAGATGAAAAAGGCTGGAGTGACCGTCAACTCCGTGATCCCGGTGGCCGCTACGGCCATGACCAAGACTGTTCCGTACTTCCAGAAGGCTGTTGAGGCGGAGGAACGGGGTGAGGCGATGCCGTCCTTCTTCCGTCACGACCTCGGTTTTGGAACGGCCGACGATGTCGCCGGGCTGATCGCGTTCCTTGCCTCAGATGCGGCTGGCGGGATCACCGGCCAGGCGATCGGTGCCGGCGGTGACCGGCTGCAGGTTTGGACGCACCCGACGGCGGCGAGCACCGAATACCGTGAGGGCGGCTGGAGCTACGAGGCATTGAAGGAAAGCGCCGGATCACTGTTCGGTGCGGATGCTTTGCAAAGCTTCGGTGAGGACTTCCTGCCGCTTCCCGAGGACCTGCAGCCCGAACCGGCTAGGCCTGAAGCGGCTAAGCCGGAAGCAGCCCAGGCACGCTGATCATGGCCGACCCATACGAACTGGGCATCGATGCTTCCGCGCTCGATGCGATCGATATGCACGTCCACCTCGAAGTGGACAGCTGTGGTCATGGCTCACTACCTGAGGCCCTGACCGAGGCTTCGGCAAAGTATTTCAAAGCCGAAGATCGGACGCCGTCGCTGGACCGGATCGCCGAGGTGTACCGCGAGCTGAACATGGCCGCCGTCGTCTTCACTGTTGACGCCCGGACCCAGCTCAAGCACGAACCGAACAGCATTCCGGAACTGATTGCCGGGGCTGCGCGGAACAACGATGTGCTGATCCCGTTCGGCAGTGTGGATCCCCGCACGGGCGAGGAAGCGATCGCCGGGGCGAAGCACCAGGCCGTGGAGCTCGGTGCCCGTGGGTTCAAGTTCCACCCGTCGCTGCAGGGTTTCGACCCCTCCAACGAGACGTTCTATCCACTGTGGGAAACCCTCCAGGAACTGGGACTTCCGTGTATCTTCCACACAGGCCAGAACGGTATGGGTGCCGGTCTTCCGGGCGGATATGGGATCAAGCTGGCTTACTCAAACCCGTTGTTACTGGACGCCGTGGCCGCTGACTTCCCTGGGCTGCAGATCATCATGGCCCACCCTTCTGTACCGTGGCAGGACGAAGCGAACTCCATCGCGACGCACAAATCCAACGTCTTCATTGACCTGTCCGGATGGTCGCCCAAGTACTTCCCGGAGTCGCTGGTTCGTCTATCCAGTTCGGTGCTGCAGGACAAAGTGCTGTTCGGAACGGACTTCCCGCTGATCACGCCGCAGAAGTGGCTGGGTGCGTTCGCTGACCTGCCACTGAAGGACGAAGTGCGGCCCAAGATCCTCAAGGACAACGCCGTCCGGCTGCTCGGGCTGGGTGGTTGAAGTGACCACCACGGCGAGCGCGGCGGCCAGCGTGGATCAGCGACTGTACTCCGTAGCGGACTGGTACGACGCCGAAGCGCTGCTGACCACCGGGGAACGCCAAGTTCTTGGCCGGCTCCGGAACTTCCTTGACACCCAGGCGAAACCCTTGCTGGCCGAGTACTGGGAGCGTGGCGAGTTCCCGGAACAACTCGCTCAACCATTGATCGGCCTTGACCTGATGGAACCGGCTGATCTCACTGTCGAGGCACCCGCACGGGGGATTTACCACGGCTTCCGGATCTTCGAACTCGCCCGTACGGACGCGTCGTTGGCCACGTGGTACACAGCGCAGGCAGGGCTGTTCCGGACCGCGGTCCGGGTGGGGGCTTCCGAGGAGCAGCAAAAGGAGTGGATGCCCAAGGTCATCGATTTCTCGCTCAAGGGCGTCTTCTCACTGACTGAACCCGAGCACGGCTCGGACATCGCCGGCGGACTGTCCACCACCGCTCGCTTTGAAAAAGATTCCGACGGCGGCACTTGGGTTTTGGATGGCGCGAAGCGGTGGATCGGGGGTGCTTCCACAGCGGATGTGTTGTGTGTGTTCGCCCGGGAGGTCGCCGATGGCCAGGTCAAGGCGTTCCTCGTGGACCGAACTGCTGCCGGTGTCAGTCTGGAGAAAATCCAGGGGAAGACCTCGCTGCGGATGATGCAGAACGCCCACATCACGTTGAACAAAGTTCGGGTTCCCGAGGCCATGCGCCTGCACAACGTGGATTCCTTCAAGGACGTCGCCGCGATGCTGCGTGCGATGCGCTCGGACGTTGCGTGGATCGCCACCGGCATCCAAGCAGGCGCGTTCGAGGCTGCATTGGCTTACGTCAAAGAACGCCAGCAGTTCGGCCGGTCGCTGGGTTCCTTCCAATTGCTACAGGAAAAGCTGGCGCGGATGCTGGGAAACATCACCGCGTCACTCTCCCTGGTGGTTCGGCTCACCGAACAGCAGGGCTGGGGGATCTTTAGGGACCAGGATTCGGCCCTGGCCAAGATGCAGACCAGTCTGATGATGCGCGAAACCGTCGCCCTTGCCCGCGAAGTGGTAGGCGGTAACGGCATCACCCTGGCCGCCGACGTCGCGCGTTTCCATGCCGATGCGGAAGCCGTCTATTCCTACGAAGGCACCCACGAGATCAACGCCCTCATCATCGGCCGTGCCCTTACAGGCGAGAGCGCATTCACCCGCTAAACACCTGCTTTTCAGTCAACAACTACCAGGAGGCAAAGATGCCCAATCTCGTCGTCGATTTCGACACCCTGCTCACCATGTCCGGCAAGGACCTTGGCACCACCGATTACCGTGAGATCACCCAGCAACAGATCAACCTGTTCGCCGATGCCACGGATGACCAGCAGTGGATCCATACCGATCCCGAACGCGCCAAGGACGGCCCCTTTGGAGCCCCGATCGCACATGGCTTCCTCACCCTGTCCCTGATCATCCCGTTCTGGGGCGAGCTGTTCGACGTCGAAGGCGTGACCACCAAGGTCAACTACGGCCTGGACAAAGTCCGCTTCACCTCTCCTGTGAAAGTCGGCTCCAAAGTCCGTATGCAGGGCTCCATCGCCGAAGTCACTGAAGTCAAAGGCGGCGCCCAGATCAAGGTCAACGCCACCATCGAAATTGAAGGCCAGGAACGGCCGGCCGTCGTCGCCGAGTTCCTCGCCCGTTTCTACAAGTAGGAACCGTTTCTACAAGTAAAAATCAATCCCTTCCCTCCTCTCCCAAGGAACAGCCATGTCAGGACACACTGCGCTCGCACCGTCGAGCACGGCCGCTAAGCGCAAAGAGGCGCGCACGGTCATCATGTCCAGCTATCTGGGCAGCACCATAGAGTTCTACGACTTCCTGCTGTACGCAACGGCTGCAGCGGTTGCCTTCCCCAAGGTGTTTTTCGCCGGTACTGATGAGTGGGTGGGTGTAGTGGCCGCGTATGCCACGTTCGCTGCCGGCTATGTTGCCCGCCCTTTGGGTGGCATCATCTTCGGGCACTTCGGCGACAGAATCGGCCGCAAGGGCATGCTCATCATCTCCATGGCGATGATGGGTATTGCCTCCACGTTGATTGGCCTGATTCCTGGAGCCAGCGTCATCGGTCCTTGGGGTGCCGTGATTCTGGTGGTCCTGCGCGTCTGCCAGGGAATCGCCGTCGGCGGTGAATGGGGTGGGGCCGCACTCATGGCTTTGGAGCATTCGGATCCCAAGCGGCGCGGTTTCGCGGCGTCGTTCGTGAACGCCGGTGCCCCGACAGGCGCAGTTCTCGGCACCCTGGTCATGGGCATCTTCTCGGCCCTTCCCCAGGACGCGTTCTTGGCCTGGGGTTGGCGTGTGCCGTTCCTGTTGTCCTTCGTGCTCTTGATCGTGGGCATGTTCGTCAGGCTGCGGGTTTCCGAGAGCCCCATCTTCGCCGAAGCCGTCGCCAAGGAAAGCGCACAGGGTACCAAGCGCAAGATCCCGCTGCTGGAAGTGCTGAAGCGTCCCAAGGCGCTCATCATGATCATGTTTGCCGGTGCCGCCGGATTCGGCCTGCAGGTGGTGCTGCCCACGTTCTCAGTGACCTATGCAGTATCAAAGGGCGCACCCCAGCAAGGCGTGCTCTATGCCTTTGCAGGTGCCTCGGCCATCTCCATCCTGTTCGTCCTGCTGGGTGGCAGGCTCTCTGATCGCTTCGGACGCCGTCCCGTCATGGTCACCGGCCTGGCGTTGTTCATCCTTTACCTGTTCCCGATGTTCGGGATGCTCAGCTCCGGCAGCATCGCCTTGGTCTTCCTGGCCTTCACGGTGGCGCTGATCCTGCATTCTTCCCTTTACGGACCGCTGGCGGCGTTCGTTTCCGAGCAGTTCGGCACCACTAACCGCTATACCGGTGCTGCCGTTGGTTACCAGTTGGCGACCCTGATCGGTGCTGGTTTCACCCCCGGAATCGTTGCCGGACTCTACAAGGACGCCGGCCAGAGCATCGTCCCGGTGGTGGTGTTCCTGTCCGTCATGTCGCTGGTATCGATTGTCTTCATCCTGCTGACGCGGGAGTCTAAGAACAACGACCTCTCTACGGTCAGTTAGGAGAACGGCACCATGGACAACAACGGAGTTGGATCCTGGCTGCACCGGCGCCGGATCAAGTCCGGGACCAAAACGGCTGTCATTTCCGGTGGGAAGACTTTGAGCTACGCGAACCTTGCAGACAGGACCGCCCGTTTGGCCCACGCCCTTAGGGACAGGGGAGTGGCCAAGGGGGACAGAGTGGCTTACCTCGGCGAGAATCACCCATCTTTTGTGGAGACCTTCTTCGCCTGCGGACTGCTGGGCGCGATCTTCGTCCCGCTCAACACCCGGTTGGCGGCCCCTGAGCTGCAGTTTCAACTGCAGGACTCAGGCGCGCGGCTCATGGTCAGTTCAGCATCTTTGGAGGTTGCCGCCGCCGCATCCTCCCTCGACACAGAGATAACCCACCGTCTTGTGGTCGCGTCCGACGACGTTACTGAGGCGTCCGCTCTCAGGCTGCCATCCGGCGTCGAGCACTATGGCGAGGTGCTTGACCCCGCATCTGCGGCGCCGCTGGATGAAGCCGTAACGCTGGACGACGCCGCCATGATTCTCTACACCTCAGGGACCACCGGCAAGCCCAAGGGGGCGCTCCTTACGCACGGCAACATCACCTGGAACTGCATCAACACGGTGGTGGACATGGACCTGAACCGCAACGATGTGGCGCTCATGATTTCGCCGCTGTTCCACGTAGCGTCCCTGGACATGGGCCTGCTTCCGATGCTGCTCAAGGGCGCAACGGTGGTGCTTGAATCCAAGTTCGACGCTGGCCGCGTACTGGAACTGGTGGGGCAGCACAAGGTCACCACGCTCAACGGCGTCCCCACCACTTTTCAGATGCTCTGTGACCACCCCGGATGGTCGACGGCGGACCTCACGTCCCTGGATAAGCTCACCTGCGGCGGCTCCGCGGTTCCGCAGAGGGTACTGGACGCGTACGAGCAGCGCGGCATCGGATTCACCAGCTGCTACGGCATGACTGAAACCGCGCCCGGGGCCACCATGTTGCCGGTCTCCGCATCCAAGGAGAAGGCTGGGTCGGCCGGGCTTCCACACTTCTTTACGGACGTGCGGATAGCCGATCCACTGGGCGGCGTTGCCGGCCTCGGTGAGGTGGGCGAGATCCAAATCTCCGGACCCAACGTGATCAAGGAGTACTGGAACCGGCCAGAAGCCACGGGTGAAAGCTATTCCGATTCATCGTGGTTCCGCTCCGGCGACATGGGCTACCAGGATGACGAAGGTTTCCTGTTCGTCTCGGACCGCATGAAAGACATGATCATTTCCGGTGGCGAGAACATTTACCCGGCCGAGGTGGAGGCTGCCATTGCGGAGCTGCCCGCTGTGGGGAGCGTAGCCGTGATCGGAGTTGATGACGAGAAATGGGGAGAAGTGCCCCGGGCGATCGTCACTTTGCGGGACGGCGAATCCCTGACCGAGGAGCAACTGCGCTCGCATCTTGAGGGCCGGCTGGCGCGGTACAAGATTCCCAAGTCGGTGGTGTTCGTCGAGGAGATGCCGCGAACCGCCAGCGGGAAAATCCGGAAGACGGACCTTCGACAGCAATACGCCCGGTGAGGACCATTCCGCAGCCGCCCGCCTTGACGTTCCTTGCCACCTTGAGAGTCGACGTAGGCGAACCTATTGATGCCGGTATTACTCCGGAGGGACACCGGCGGATCGTGCCCATTATCGGGGGCACAGTAACCGGGCCACAGTTACAAGGGCGTGTAATGCCGGCGGGGGCTGACTACCAAATTCTCAGAAGTGCCGAACTCACGGAGCTGGATGCCAGGTACGCCCTGGAGCTCGATGGTGGAGCCGTGGTTTACGTGCATAACCTGGCTCTCCGCCGCGGGGCCGCGGAGGACATTGCCCGGCTTAATAGGGGAGAAGATGTGGACCCCGGACTGATCTACTTCCGGTGCACCCCGCGGTTTTCCACTGCCGCACCGGAGTGGGCCTGGCTGAATCACACGATCGCGGTGGGAACGGGGCGCCGCCGCCCGGATGCGGTGGAAATCGACGTCTTCACAGTCGGCTAGAGCAATGGAAGATGCTGTTCAGCGAACGAAATATTCCGTTACCAAGCTAAATCCGGGTTAATTTCCTCCATCGAACTGCCTAATTCGCTGTTGGGGCATTACGATAAGCACGACTCACTCTGAGTAAGACGCTTCGTCACAACTCACACCTAACCCGGGGGATATAAAAATGAGCACTTACCCGCAACAACCGCAACAGACCGAACAGTACGGCGCACAGACCGGCGAGCCGCCGCTGTGGGCCCCTTACTACGGTGCCCCGATTGGCGCCGCTGTAAAGCGTTTCTTCAAGAAGTACGCCGACTTCTCCGGCCGTGCGAGCCGTAGCGAATACTGGTGGTGGACCTTGGTTTCCGCCATCGTAACCACCATCCTCAACACCCTCGCAACAGTCGTCGGCTCAGCAGGAGCAACCGTCAGCGATTCCGGCGTTGTCACTCTCGGCGGCGGAGCCATTGCGTTCTACGTCATCCTCGGCATCTGGGGCCTGGCAACACTCGTCCCGTCCCTGGCGCTGCTGGTTCGCCGCCTGCATGATGGCAACTTCACTGGCTGGCTTGCCCTGCTTGTCCTGGTGCCGTTCCTTGGCGTCCTCGCAGTATTCGTCCTCTCGCTCCTGCCGTCCAACCCGGCCGGTCAGCGTTTCGACAAGCCCGCGGCTGCCTAGTCCTTCACGCATCAAAAAAAGGGGGTGGCACTTCCAGTGCCGCCCCTTTTGCGTGCCATCCCCGGGCCCGCGCCACGCGCTGTGAAATGCTGTGAGTGACACGGACCGACCCCAATGACGAGGAGTGCCATGCCCAACCCTCCACAGATGAGGACCATCAAGCGCTGCGCCGTGGTGGGTGGCGGCATCATCGGTGTTGCGGTGGCGAGGGAACTTGCCAACAAACTAGACGACGCCCAGGTCACCGTCTACGAAAAGGAAGACCGGCTCGCCGCACACCAAACCGGGCACAACTCGGGAGTGGTCCACGCAGGCCTCTACTACGAACCCGGCGGGCTGAAAGCAAAGCTGTGCCGCAGGGGAGTGGAGCTGCTGCAGGAATTCTGCGCCATGAAGAACCTGCCCTACGAAGCATGCGGGAAGCTGGTCATCGCCCAAATACCCGGGGAATCGGATCGCTTGGACAACATCTTCGCCCGCGCCACAGCCAACGGCGTTCCCGGCGCACGGATGCTGCATGGCGAGCAGATACGCGAGGTGGAGCCGAACGCCGTCGGGCTTTCCGCTTTGCACTCGCCGGAAACGGCGATCGTTGACTACACGGCCATCACCAACGCGCTCGCCGAGGACGTCCGCAGCTCGGGCGGGACCATCCGCCTGGGGCAGGAAGTGATAGCGCTCGAGCAACAGGGCAGCGGCGTGGTGGTCACCACCAAGGACGGCGGCGAACATTATGACCTCGTCGTGGCCTGCGCAGGTCTCCAGTCGGACCGCTTGGCCGAGGCGGCCGGCGAGGCGGCAACGCCACGGATCGTACCGTTCTTCGGGCAGTATTTCGTCTTGGGCAAGGAAGCGCGGGATCAAGTACGCGGCCTTATTTACCCGGTACCCGATCCCAAACATCCGTTCCTGGGAGTGCACCTCACCAAACGCATCGACGGTGAAATGATGCTGGGCCCCAATGCGTTTATCTCCTTTGGCCGCGAGTCCTATACGTGGAGCAAAATTAATGTCCGCGACGTCCTGAATTACACGCTCTTTCCGGGATTCTGGAACTTTGCCCGGCAAAATGTGCCCTCAGCTGTTCGTGAATTCCAGACCGTAGTGAGCAAGAAAAAGTTTATCCGGGAGGCCATGCGCTTTGTACCCTCACTTGAGGGTGCCACCATTCTTCCCGGAACCCGCGGCGTCCGCGCGCAGGCCATGAACGGAGACGGTTCGTTGCTGGACGACTTTGTGATTGCACGACGACGGGACACAGTTTTGGTGCGCAACGCACCGTCCCCGGGGGCTACTTCGTCCATGGCCATAGCGGAGTACATCGTGGAGCAGGCTTTGCAGGACCGATAAACCGTGCTGCCGGACAGTTAACAAGCTCGTGACCAACTGGAAACTGCCCCCAAACCCCGGGTGGCTACCGTTGGCGCATGATCGGATCTCTGGCCTCGTTTGCCTCCACAGTCGGTACCACCATCGCGGCCTGGATCGAGGCAGCCTATGTCCTGGATTGCAGGGTCGAGGAGGACGCTGAGGGGCCTGGCTACATGAGTAATTTGGTGTGGCTCCCGGCCCTCAGCGGTGTCACAGTGGCGAGTGCGCAGGCCATCCAAGCGAACGCCGGGAGGGCGGGCACAGGGTCCTAGAAGCTGCATGGAAAGCTGCAGAATGTCGCGTTGGGCACATCATTCGTTTATCGCGTGTAACATGCCCTAAACTGCTTCACTGAGGTGCCGAGATAGGCACCATGCAGCAACGAAAGCGAACCCTCAATGGCTACTGATTACGATGCCCCGCGCAAGACAGAAGAAGAGTCTCCCGCTGAATCCCTTGAGGCCCTTCAGGCATCACGTGGGAACACTGCACAGACTGCGGTCATCGACGTCGAGGAAAACGATACCGCTGAAGGAATCGACCTTCCCGGCGCCGATCTTTCCGGCGAAGAGCTGACCGTCATCGTGGTCCCGGAGCAGTCTGACGAATTCACGTGTGGTTCCTGCTTCCTGGTCCGCCACAGGTCCCAGATTGCGCTGGAAAAGAACGGTCTTAAGTACTGCAAGGACTGTGAAGGCTAAGTAACGCCCGGGTCTCGTTATCTTGGGTTACGAACACGTGCCCGAAGAGCCCCCGAGCGCCCACTAAACACCCACAAAACTGCCTGTCAATGACCCTCTTGTGATCACACTGGCCACCGTTTAACGGTTGCGCGCCGAAGCGGCCACAACCCATCCAAAGCCCCCTGCGCACTCCTACTGTTGAAGTATCAACTTCGCCTGAAGGGGGCACAAAAAATGAGGAAATTTGGAGCGGGTTTGGCAGCGGTCCTGGCAGCTGCAGGGCTCGGTCTGGTGGCGCCGGGGCCAGCCTCGGCAGCAACATACTGCGGTATCTCGTGGGGTTCCATGGCCAAGGCCGATCTCGACTGGAGCTCCGCCCATGTCACTGGTGTTCGCACTGGTCAGCAGCCCTGCTACGACCGCCTGGTGATTGATATGACCGGCAAGGTGGCCGGTTTCGTGGTTCAGTACGTTCCGGTGGTGACCCAGGATGCCACTGGCTACCCCATCCCGGTGCTGGGGGATGCTGATCTTCAAGTGATGGTGACGGCGCCGTCGTACAACCAGTACAGCCAGCCGACCTACGAACCGGCAGCCAAGGCCGAACTGTCCAACGTTTCCGGGTACCAGACGTTCCGGCAGGTTGTTTTTGCGGGCAGTTTTGAGGGCACCACGAGCATTGGGCTGGGCGTCCGGGCCCGGCTTCCGTTCCGGGTCTTCACCTTGGACGGACCCGACGGCGGGTCTCGCCTGGTAGTGGACGTCGCCCACCGCTGGTAGGAAGCGCTGCCGCTACTCCCCAAAACACGGGAAAGCGGCGAGTTCGCGGGAAACTTCCCTGCGAACTCGCCGCTTTCCCACGAACTCGGTGGAAGGCGAACTCGGGCCGCGGTTATTCCGGAACTACCAGGGCCGGCGTATCCTTCCGGATGGTCTCGCCGCGGAAGAATCCGGGCCGAACGCGGGACATGATCAGCATGACCACGGCACCCAAGGCCAGGATCCCGATGCCCAGGACAAACACGAGCCCCACTCCGAAGACCTCCGAACCACTGCCAAATTCAGGAGCCCAGCTGTCCACGGCGGTCTGCAGGAACACCACGAACAGGCCTACGCCACCGATCAGCGGGCATACGAGCCGCAGGAAGAAGTTCCTGGCGCTGGAGAACACGCTGTTTCGGAAGTACCAGACGCAGGCGATGGCTGTGAGTCCGTAGTAGAAGCAGATCATCAGGCCCAAGGCCAGGATGGTGTCGTTCAGGACGTTCTCGCTGATCACGTGCATCACCGCGTAGAAGCCCGCGGACAGGACGCCGGCCGCAATGGTGGCGAAGCCCGGCGTCGAGAACTTCTTGCTCATGTGGCTGAAGCGCTCCGGCAGGGCGCCGTAGTGCGCCATCGCCAAAAGGCTGCGCGAAGGCGAGGTGAACGTGGACTGCAGGGATGCCGCAGAGCTGGAGAGTACTGCGAGGGACATGAGGATCGCGAACGGACCCATGACCGGTGACGCGAGTGCAGTGAAGACGTTGGCGTGGTTTTCCTCGTTGTTCAGGCCGATTCCGGTGTCTCCGACTCCTGCGAACATCAACGTCGCGATAGTGACCAGGAGGTAGATGCCCAGGACGATCACGGCCGTCAGGGTTCCGGCGAGACCGGCGGTTTTCTTGCCGTTGGCGGTTTCCTCGTTGACCGTGAGGCAGACGTCCCAGCCCCAATAGACAAAGATCGACAACGAGATGCCGGCCGCGATCTGGCCGAAGGTTTCGATCTTGGTGACGTCGAACCAGTCCCAGCTGAACGGAACAGCGGTTTCGGACGTGGACCAGTTGGCGAACGCCATGGCGACGAACATTCCGAGTACCAGCAACTGGAATCCCACCAGGCCGTACTGGACGATCTTGGTGGTGTGCAGTCCGCGGTAGCTCACCCAGACGGCAAGCGCCACGAAAACGAAGCACGTGGCAACGTTGAGCAACTTGTTTGAGGCCAGGTCGGCGAGCTCGGGTGAGCCCGTGGCCTGTGCCAGGAACAGGTAGAAGAAGTCCACAGCGACGCCGGCCAGGTTGGACAGGACAATGATGTTGGCTGCGAGCAAACCCCAACCACCCATCCAGCCCACCCACGGACCGAAGGCCTTGGTGACCCACGTGAAGGTGGTACCGCTGTCCGGGGAGTCTGCGTTGAGCTCCCGGTAAGCCAGCGACACAAGGATCATCGGGATGAACCCGATCAGGAAAATGACGGGCAACTGGAGCCCGACTTCATTGACGGTTGGACCCAGGGCACCGGTCAGCGTGTACGCCGGGGCGATGGTTGAAATGCCAAGAACGACGACGGCGAGGAGCCCCAACTGCCCCGTCTTCAGTCCCTTGCCGCTAATGTCGTGCGACTCTGCAGCTTCATTGCCGCTGCGGCGGATTGTCTGGCTCATGTGAGGCCCTTTCTAGATGGCCGAAGGCTGCTGCTGGGTAATGCAGTGGATACCGCCGCCCCGTGCGAAGAGTTCGCGCGCGTCGACACCGACCACGCGGCGTCCGGGGTAGGCGTCGGCGAGAATGCGGAGTGCTTTCTCGTCCATGGGGTCGTTGAAAGTGCAGGCGATAACACCGCCGTTGACCACGAGGTGGTTGATGTAGCTGTAGTCCACAAACCCCTCATCGTCGCGAAGGGTTTCCGGGGCGGGAACTTCAATGATGTTCCAGTCCCGGCCGGCTGCGTCATGGGTGGTGCGCAGGAAGTCGATGATCTCGCGGGAGACCTTGTAATCGGGGTGCTCGGGGTTCTGCTGGGAATGGACCAGAAGGGTACCCGGGGCCGGAATCGCGGCCACGATGTCCACATGGCCGCGGGTGCCGAACTTTTCGGAGTCACGGGTGAGGCCGCGAGGAAGCCACACCACATGGGTGGCGCCGATGGTGCGGGCAAGTTCCTGCTCGATGTCTGCCTTGGTCAGGCCGGGATTTCGACCCTGATCGAGCTGCACAGTCTCAGTGACCAGGACGGTGCCTTCGCCGTCAACTTGAATGCCACCGCCCTCGTTGACAATCCCCGATGGGAGGTGCCGGGCGTAGGCGCGGCCGCTGATGTCCTCGGCAATGAGCGAGTCCTTGTCCCACTCCGCCCAGTCCTGAGCTCCCCAGCCGTTGAAGATCCAGTCCACCGCGCCCAGTTGCTGGTTGGAATCCAGTACGAACGACGGTCCGATGTCCCGCATCCAAGCATCGTTGAGGTCTGCGGTTATCACCTCGACGCGAGGGTCCAGATAGCGTGCAGCCGTGTCGACGTCGTCGGGCGATACCACCATGGTTACGGGCTCGAATTCAATGATGGCGTTAGCCACCGCTGCCCAAGTGGAACGAGCCGCATGGGCCTCTTCTTCGCTGTCACCCAGGGTGTATCCGCCCGTGGGGAAGGCCATCCAGACGCGGTCCTGCGGAGCCGTTTCAGACGGCATGCGCCACGCGCTCACGCCGTAGCTGCCTGGGTTTGTTTTGCGGCGGGTTTGACGTTGGGATGGACCAACCCGGCCGGGCGGACATGCGTTGCCGGGCGGTTGGCGATGGAAGTTGGGGCTTCCAAGTGTCTGATTTCAATCATGGGGGGCTTTACTCCGTGAGACGACTGTCACTAAATGAATAGCGTTCATTTAGTATGACGGGAGTCACCCTTCAGCGCAAGACGCGAGTGGCGGCCGCTCTTTTGTGACCGCGTGCGTTCCCCGGCACGGGGGTGGGCTGGCTGGTCCCGCGTTCGTTCGCTGCACGACCCGCACAGCGGTGAGTCACACGGATAAGGATGGGTTCGGGGGTGCTGGATTCTGGTGTGCTGAATTCAGGGCTGGCTGGTTTTCCACATAGGAGTATTGCCGCCTTATGGTGCTTCTTGCTCGCTGGAAGAGTGGGCGTATGGAGCAAATGCGGGAGGGCGAAGCGATTCCGGACGTTGGAGGCTCTCCGGATGAGCCCCGGGTTTCCGATCTCCTCTCACTCCTGGGCATGGTCCGCTTGGGGACGGATAGCGCCGGGCTGATCGACCAAATCCGCGGGCTGGAAAACCTGAAATCGGCAATTGCGGCCGTGCAGGCCCGGGCGGCCGTGGCTTTTGATCTCGCCCAGCGCGCCGAGCAAGCCGAGGCCGGTGTTCCTGCGTCCGAGCGTGGCAACGGGTCGGGTGCCCAGGTCGCGTTGGCCCGGAGGGAGTCACCGAACCGCGGGTCCCGGCTGCTGGGTTTGGCTAAAGCCCTCGTGAGGGAGATGCCGCGGACTTTGGCTGCGTTGGAGTCGGGCCAGTTGAATGAGTGGCGGGCCACGCTGCTGGTGAAGGAGACCGCGTGCCTCTCTGCTGAGGACCGGTGCGCGGTGGATGAAGAGCTCGCCCCTGATACCGGGATCTTCGATGGTGCCGGGGATAATGTGATCGTTGCGGCGGCGAAAGCTGCGGCGTATCGGCGGGATCCCCGGTCGGTGGCTGGGCGTGCCAGCCGTGCCGCAGCCGAGCGTACTGTGAGCCTGCGCCCGGCGGAGGACGCGATGACCTACCTGACCGCCCTGCTGCCCGTGGCCCAAGGCGTGGCTGTTTACGCGGCTCTCTGTCGTGCTGCTGATTCGGGCCGTTTCGGCGGTGATGCCGGATCCGGTGGTGGGGCGGGGTCTAGCGGATTTGCCGGGTCTGGCGGCGTTGTCCGAACCCGTAACCAGGTCATGGCCGACACCCTGGTCGAACGCGTCACGGGCACATCTGGCGGGATTTCAGGAATCAACCTGGACCTTGTCATAACTGACCGCACCCTGTTCCAAGGCGACAGCGAACCGGCTCGGCTCAAGGGCTACGGAATCGTCCCCGGAGAGTGGGCGAGGAGCCTGCTCACTGGGGGCCAAACTGAGCTCGAACGCCAGGACCGTGTGGAGGAGACATCCTCGGAACGCAACGACTTCAAGATACTGCTTCGCCGACTCTACACAGCGCCGGCCACGGGAGAACTCCTGACCATGGACTCCAAGGCAAGGCTCTTCCCTGGCCGGATGCGGCGCTTCATCGAAACCCGCGACGACACCTGCCGAACCCCTTACTGCGACGCGCCCATCCGCCACATCGATCACATCGTCTCCTGGCGTTCAGGTGGAACCACCACCATGAATAACGGCGCCGGGCTCTGCGAAGCGTGCAACCATACCAAGGAAAACCCCGGCTGGAAGAGTAGGCCGCTTGCCGAAGATGTGCACACTCTGGAACTCCGCACGCCCACAGGGCACACCTATCGCTCCAAGGCGCCGAGCCTGCCAGGCTACTTCCGTGGCTCAGCGCCGTCGTCGGAGCTGCCCGAACCTGCTGCACGACCAAGCCCGTCGCCAGCTGCACGCTCAAGCCCGTCGGTAATTAACTGACGAGCGTCGGCAGAGTGAGGATCTCTGCTCCGTCGTTGGTGATGGCGATGGTGTGCTCACTGTGTGCGGTCCGGCATCCTGTGGCGCTGCGGAGCGTCCATCCGTCGGCGTCCGTGACGAGCTGGGCGGTGTCGGCCATGACCCATGGTTCCAGGGCGAGCAGCAAGCCGGGGCGCAGCTTGTAACCGCGGCCGGGGCGTCCCATGTTCGGCACATGAGGCTCCTGGTGCATGGTGGAGCCAATGCCGTGGCCTCCGAACTCGGTATTGACGGGGTAGCCAGCCTCGCTGAGGACCGAGCCGATGGCGTAGGACAGGTCCCCAATGCGGGCGCCGGGCCGGGCTGCCGCTATGCCTGCGCGCAATGCCCGTTCGGTCGCTTCGATCATCGCGACACTTTCCGCTGGCTTCGACTCGCCCACGATGAAGCTGATGGCCGAGTCTGCTGCGATTCCGTCCTTCAAAACGGCCAGGTCGAGGGTCAGGAGGTCGCCGTCGGCCAGTTTGTAATCCGTGGGCAATCCGTGGAGGACGGCGTCGTTGACGCCCGTGCAGATGTAGTGGCCGAATGGCCCGCGTCCAAAGGAAGGAGCGTAATCGACGTAGCAGGAGACGGCCCCGGCTTCCAGGATCATGCTCTTTGCCCACCGGTCTATGTCCAGGAGGTTTGTGCCTACAGTTGCGCGGCCCTTTAGCGTGTGCAAAATGTTGGCGACCAGGGCGCCGGCCTCCTTCGCGCGGCCTAGCTCTGTGCGGCTAAGTATCTCAATCATGCGGGGCCTCTCGTGTGAAAACCAATAACTATCCCGGCCATATTATCCCGGTATTACAATTGGAGCCATGGTCAGGTTGCCGCTTACACCCGCAGAGGCCGAGCGTGGACAGCGCCTCGGTGCTCTTCTGCGTCGCGCCCGGGGTGAGCGCTCCATGCTGGAGACGGCACTCGACGCCCGCGTCTCGCCCGAGACGCTCCGAAAGATAGAGTCGGGCCGGGTTGCGACGCCGGCTTTCCCTACCGTTGCTGCCATTGCCGATGTGCTCGGACTCTCCCTCGATGAGGTGTGGGCAGAAATTAACTTGCCCGAGCACGGTGTTGAGTCAGGCAGCTCGCGTCGGAGTGCGCGCGAATGGTTGGCTTCGTAGCCTCAGCGCTTGGGCCGTGCCCGCACGTGAAGGCGTTCACCCTGCTGCCCGAAGAGGGTTAGCAACTCCACTGGTTCTGCGGTGGCGCTGGCAAACCAGTGCGGTGTGCGCGTATCAAATTCCGCAACCTCACCGGGTTTCAGGACAAAGTCATTCTCGCCCAGCACCAACCGCAGCTTGCCGTTGAGGATGTACATCCAGTCGTACCCCTCATGGGATTGGGGCTGTGGAACCTCTTTTCCGGTTCCGCTCTTCAGCACCATTTTGAAGGCCTGGATGCCGCCGGGGCGGCGGGTCAGGGGAAGTGCGGTTCCCCACTCGTGAACGTGCGGTTTGAGGTGAATGCGGGGATCGCCCGTTTCCGGTGCGTCAATCAATTCTTCCAGCGGCACCTGATGCAACCTGGCAATGGGAAGGAGGAGTTCCAGTGTTGGCTTGCGCTGGCCTGATTCAAGCCTAGAGAGCGTACTGACAGAGATGCCCGTCCCTTCCGAGGCTTCCGCAAGGGTCACATTGCGTTGGGTCCGCATGGCGCGCAGCCGAGGGCCGACGGCGTCGAGCATTGTGCTGAAATCGGTAGTCATGCCTTTCATTTTGCCATATTGGCAAACTTCCTTGCTGATTCTGCGGGTGCTGACCAACCATGGAAGGAGCGGCATGCGGCCGTTGGATACGTGTGGAGGCATCGTGATCGTGGAAAAACTGAACAACCGAGTGGTGGAGGAGTACGACGTCGTGGTGGTGGGAGGTGGCGCAGCTGGGTTAAGTGCTGCTGTTACCTTGGGCAGGGCCTTGCGGTCCGTCCTGGTTATCGACGCCGGAGAGCCCCGGAATGCGCCCGCAGCCGGAGTGCACGGTTTCCTGTCCCGCGACGGGATCAATCCCAAAGAACTGCTGGAACTGGGACGAGCGGAGGCTCTCCAGTACGGGGCGACTATCATGGCCGGCGTCGCGGTTGGGGCACGTTCGACGGCTGACCCAACGAACGGTTCCGGGCTCACTTTCGAGGTGGACCTGGCAGATGGCCAAACCGTGCGGGCCCGGCGTCTGCTTGTCACCACAGGCCTGGTCGACGTCCTGCCCGACGTTGAGGGCATCCGCGAACGCTGGGGCCTTGACGTCCTGCACTGCCCGTATTGCCACGGCTGGGAGGTACGGAACAAAGCGATCGGAATCCTGGGTTCAGTGCCGATGGCGTTGCACCAGGCGTTACTGTTCCGCCAATGGAGCCCCAACATCACCTTGTTCCTCAATGACGTTGTGGAACCGACGGAAGAACAGTGGGAGCAATTGGCTGCCCGCTCCATCACGGTGGTGGACGGCAAAGTCCAGGCGCTGGAAGTAAATGACGACGCACTGACCGGTGTTGTCCTGGCAGCGGGAACTGTGATTCCTGTGGACGCTGTGGTTACCGGCCCACGATTGGAGGCGAGATCGGACGTGCTGGAAGCCCTCGGCGTCCCCGCCGTAGAGCACCCGATGGGCGTCGGGACCCATGTTGAAGTGAATCCCACGGGCGGGGCAACCTCGGTGCCCGGAGTATGGGCCGCCGGGAACGTCACGGATCTTACGGGTCAGGTGATGGCCTCGGCCGCCGCAGGTGTCATGGCAGGCGCTTCAATCAATGCCGATCTCATGATGGAGGAGACCAAGGTGGCTGTGGAGGAAGCTCGCCAAGCAGCTCTGGCCCATTAACCCAGCTGATCAGAACGCACAAAACCATCGACGTGAGGGCCCAGTCCGAGGACGATTAAGGGACAGCCACTGAGGAGGTTGGACAATGTGCTACGCGTACTATGACGACTTTGAGCGGCGCACGAAGAAGGACTCCGCGCGCAAGCCTGAAGCGCACACGACTGAGGCACCCAAGGACCAGGAACCCGCACAGAACCGTCCGCGGACGGAAGGAACGCTGTGGACTTTCCTGGCCCGCCGTCGCAGGGAATCCGAGGTTCCCGAACCGAGGATCGACCGCATCCGCGAGAAAGTCTAGGCACACCCCGGATCCGATCCTGGAAGCTGGACCCGCTCGCAGAAATAAGCAAAGGAAAGGCGCTGCACTCGCAGAGCCTTTCCTTTGTGGCTATCTGTAGGAGAACCAGCCTAGGACTTGGTGGCCAAGTATTCCCGGGCAGCTGTCACTAGCGCTTCCGTTCCCCGCGCCAGCGTCGGCTGGGTGACGGGCGCAAAGTACGGCGAATGATTCGACGGTATGTCCTCGGGAAGGCGTCCCGTGGTTGCCTACTCTTTGAACAAGGAAGGCTCGGCACCACCCAGGAACCAGAAGACCAGGGGAGCTCCGGCAGCTTTTGCCAAGGCTCCAACGTCTTCGCTTCCTGACACAGGGCCGGGGTCGATGATCTGTGTTTCGCCAAACTTTGCCCTGAAAGCTGCAGACACCCTCTCGGTCGCAGCTCGGTCGTTGACGGTCAGCGGGAAATGCTCTTCGAAATGAATCTCAGGGTCCTTGGGGGCACCTGAAGCTGTGGATTCACCCTTGGCTATACGTTCAATTGAGGCGAGGATTTTGTCCCTGATGGCATCACTGAATGTACGGACGCTGAGGCCCAAGGTTGCCGTCTCGGGAATGATGTTGTTCTTGGTCCCTGAGTGAATCTGCCCGACAGTCACCACTGCGGAGTCACTGGGGGCGAGCTCACGCGACACAATACCCTGCAACCGGACAGTGGTTGCAGCAGCCATCAGCACAGGGTCAATAGTGGTCTCCGGACGTGATCCGTGGCCTCCCCGCCCATGCAAGGTGATGTTGAGGGAGTCTGCGGATGCCATGGTGACGCCGGGACGGATACCGAACCACCCGGCGGGAAAAGGTGCCACATGTTGGCCCAGGACGACGTCCGGTTTGGGCACTGCGTCGTACAGCCCATCGGCAACCATGGTTTCGGCCCCACCGCCCCATTCTTCAGCCGGCTGGAAGAGCGCGATCAGGGTGCCCTGCCACTCATGACGCTGCGCCGCCAGGACATCCACAGCGCCGACGAGGCAGCTCACGTGTACATCGTGGCCGCAAGCATGCATAACGGGCATGTCCTTGCCCTCATGATCAACACCCACAGCGGTGCTTGCATAATCCAAACCCGTTGCTTCCTTGACCGGCAAGGCATCCATGTCGGCCCTGAGCATCACTACCGGTCCGGGTCCGTTGTCCAGAACGCCCACAACCCCGGTCTTTCCGATGTTGCGATGAACGGTAAAGCCAAGATCTTCGAGATAGCCCGCGGCGATTCCGGCTGTTCGGGTCTCCTGGAACGACAACTCCGGATGGGCGTGCAGGTCCTTATAAAGCTCTTCGAGGTCAATGGTCATGAGTCTGCCCTTTTTATTCGACGCCTATGTCTGGCCAGTGTATCCAGCCCGAATCTGCAAAGACCGGGAAGCCCCGGCACACTGGATGACATGAACGATTCTGAATCAGTCACCACGCAGCAATCCACGGTTGAGGAATGGACCAAAGCCTTGGCGGAATCCACCGGCTCGCCAGGCGGGGGTGCCGGAACCGGGGTCATGCTCTCCATCGCGGCCTCGTTGACGTCCATGGTGGCCGGATATACCGAGGCGGAGGAGGCCGAGCGCGAACAGCTGGCCGGCATCCACTCCCGGGCCCATGAACTCCGACGAACTGCCCTTCAGTTGGCCGACGACGACGCGTCCGCCTCGAACGCCTTCGGAGCCGCCTTCCGCCTCGACTCCGGTCCGGAGCGCGACGACGCAATACATCAAGCATCCGTCGATGCTGCCAAGGCATCAGCAGTTCTGGGGGAGCGGGCTATTAACGCAGTTGAAGACCTCGGCTGGCTCGCTTCAAACGGCAATTCAGCGCTTATCGCTGACGTCGTGGTGGGCTTCGGAGCCCTCCGCGCAGCCATAGCCGGAGCCAGAACCAACGTGAGTTTCGACCTCGCATCCTTGACCTCCGCAGGCGCCAAACTCGAGGAAGTCCGGGAACAGCACCCGGAGCTATGGAACACGGTCAGCCGGCTCAGTGATGCCCTCGACAGGATCGACGAACTGACCGCCGGCGTCGACAAAAAAGCGGCGCCGACCGAAGCTATGTAGCTTCAGCCGGCGCCGTGCCCTACTACTGCGCCTTCGGCGCTGTGCCTACTACTGCCTACTGCGCCTTCGGCACACGCCGGAGTACGACGGCGGCGAGCACTGCCGCACCAGCCATCAGTACCAGCCCAATCGCCGCAGTGATGTGGACGCCGGACTCGAAAGCTGTCCGGGCGGCGACCGTCAGCGCCTCTGACAATGGGGCCGGAAGGGCAGCCGCTGCATCAACCGCACCAGCAAGCGTTTCAGTGGACTTACCGGCCGCTTGCGTGGATACACCGTCCGGAATGACGAGGTTGTGCTGGTAGGAAGCAGTGAGGATCGAGCCAAGCACTGCCGTTCCCAAGAGCGACCCCAACTCATAGCCGGTCTCGGAAATGGCCGAGGCGGCGCCGGATTTGTCGGCCGGAACGGAGGCCAGGATGAGGTCGTTGGAGATGGTCTCCGCAGCACCGACACCTACTGCGAGTACGGTCAGAGCCGACAACAGGAACACGGGTCCGCTGCCATGGTCACCCACCACCACAATCAGGTATCCCACTCCGCTGAGAGTGAGTCCCGCAGCCACAACGAACCCAGGCTGTATGCGCTTGACCAGCGGCACCACCAGCAGGCCGGCGATGACCGTAGCCAGAAGAGCAGGAATCATTGCGATGCCGGCCTCCATTGGGGACTGGCCCTCAACAAGTTGCAGGTGCTGGGCGAAGAAGTAGATGAAGCCCGTCATGGAGAAGAGGGACAGGACGTTCGCCACGATTGCGGTACTGAACACCTTGTTCTTGAACAATGAGACGTCCAGCATGGGGCTCTCGATCCGCTGCTGGCGGCGGACGAAGATAATGCCCATCACCACGCCGAACCCCATGAAGGCAGCCGCGGACGCCCCGAAGCCGTGAACCGCGAATTCCTTGATGCCGTAAACGAACGGCGCCATGGTGACCACGGACAGGAGAATGCTGGGCACGTCCACCCGGCCGGGATTGGCGTCCTTCGATTCAGGAATCAAGACCCGGCCGAAAGCAAGTAGCGGCAGGAGCAGGAAAGCTGCCACCAGGAACACGGCACCCCACCAGAAGTGCTCCACCAACCAGCCACCGAAGATCGGGCCAAGGGCGGCACCACCGGAGAAACCGGCGGCCCAGACGGCGATCGCGAGCCGACGCCGGTTGGGATCGGTGAAGATGTTCCGGATCAGGGACAGGGTTGATGGCATCAGCATGGCGCCGAAGACGCCCAGGCCCGCGCGGCCGGCGATGAGCCATTCAGCGGAAGGCGCGAAGGCCGTAGCAGCCGAAACCGCTGCGAAGCCCGTGCTGCCGAGCAGGAGCAGCCGCCGTCGTCCGATCCTGTCGCCCAAGTTACCCATGGACACCAACAAGGCGGCGAGGACCAGCGGGTAGGCGTCAACAATCCACAGCAATTGGACGCCGCCCACGTCCAACGAACGGGCGATCTCGGGCAGTGCAAACGTGAGCGCGGTGTTGTCGACGGCCACCAGCAGCACCGGAAACATCAGGAGTGCCAGAGCCGTCCAGTCGCGCCACGGTGCTGCCTGACCCTTAACGGGCTGAGCGGAACGGGGTGCTTGGGTTGATGACGGCGAGAACATGTAACTCACTGTACCGTCCAGACGGTACAGTTTCAAATAGAAGCCCGTAAGCCTTTAGGGAATGATGGACACATGCCACGAAAACCAGTTGCCCGGGACGCCGTCCTGGATGCCTTTGAAGCCCTCCTTATCGAGGTAGGGGAGCGTGCCGCCACGCTCGACGCCGTTGCCAAGCGGGCAGGCGTGTCCAAGGGCGGTCTGCTCTACCACTTCCCGAATAAGGAAGCGCTGATCACGGCCCTGTTGGAGCGCCTGGACCTGCTCGCCGATGAAGATACCGAGCTGATGAAGGCTGCCCCCGATGGTTCGGCCGCCTACTTCATCCGCTCCTCGCTCTGGGCGGATACGCCCATGGACCGGGCCTTCGTCGCTGCCACAAGATTGGCCGAAGTTGCCCACGAGGAAACCCGCCGCAGATTTGCCGCGATCCAGCAACGGTGGCTGGACGTGCTGGCTGAGGACGTCGGGCCGGAGGTTGCCAAGGCCGTCAGCTACATGGGCGACGGCCTCTACTTCAACGCGATTTTTGAAGGCGGGCAGGAGGGCGGCAACGCCGGGCGGGAGGCCGACGTCGAAATTCTGTTGGGAGTCCTTGAACGGTTGCGGAAGTAGCGGGTCTTCCATTTGCTGCGGGGCGCGGGACGTAGGACAATTAACCCTCGTGGCGTGCCGTACGCGGTGACCACACACAACTGAACATGCCTTTTGATCTGCGGCGGGAGAGTCCTGCAAGCAAGTGATGCAGGCGCCGTAGGAGCAAACCCTCCCCAGGAATCTCTCAGGCCCACGCACCGCCGCGGCTAGGCAACTCTGGAAAGCAGCAGGCACTCAGCCCACCTTCGGGTCAAAGAGTGTTGTGCTCACCGACGGTGCAAGCGATGGTTGCTCAGGCAACGCGCGGAAACTCTCAGGTCCAATACAGAGCGGGGAGGAACCCAGCCGCTGTGGCGTACCCAAACGCTGCCCAAGTAATGGAGTTCCTTCGTGACGGTTAGTTCTGCCTCCACCACCTTCGTCGATCGGCATATCGGCGCCCGCCGCCAGGCCGACATTGAGACCATGCTCAAGTCCGTCGGCTACGACACTGTTGATTCGCTGGTCGACACCGCCGTCCCGAACGACATCCGCCAGGAAGTTGCCCTCACCCTGCAGAACGCGTTGAGTGAAGTTGAAGTCCTGGCCGAGCTGCGCAAGCTCGCGTCCAAGAACAAGACGGCCGTTCAGATGATCGGCCAGGGCTACTACGACACCGTGACGCCGCCCGTGATCCGTCGGAATATCCTCGAATCCCCGGCTTGGTATACGGCTTACACCCCTTACCAGCCGGAAATCTCGCAGGGCCGCCTCGAGGCGCTCCTGAACTTCCAGACCATGGTCCAGGACCTGGTTGGGCTGCCGATCGCCAACGCGTCCCTACTGGATGAAGCAACCGCAGTGGCCGAAGCCGTCCTCATGATGCGCCGAGCCAACAAGAACAAGGCTGTCCAGGATGGCAAGACCGTCCTCGACGCAGACTGCCTCCCGCAGACCATTGCCATCGTCAAGGGCCGTGCCGAGGCGCTCGGCTTCGAAGTCGAGGTCGCTGACCTTTCCTTGGGCCTCCCGGAAGGTGCCATCAACGGCGTCGTCCTCCAGCAGCCCGGCGTTTCCGGCCGCGTGTTCGATCACTCTGCCGTGATTGCGGACGCCAAGGAGCGAGGTGCTCTGGTTACCGTTGCTGCCGACCTCCTGTCCCTGACCCTCATCACCCCTCCAGGCGAGCAGGGCGCCGACATCGCCGTCGGTTCGGCACAGCGATTGGGCGTTCCGCTCTTCTTCGGTGGCCCGCACGCCGCCTACATGGCCGTCCAAAAGGGACTGGAGCGTTCCATGCCCGGCCGTTTGGTGGGCGTTTCCAAGGACGACGCCGGTATCCCCGCCTACCGCTTGGCGCTGCAGACCCGCGAGCAGCACATTCGCCGCGAGAAGGCCACGTCCAACATCTGTACAGCGCAAGCACTGCTGGCCATCGTGGCCTCGATGTACGCCGTTTACCACGGCCCTGAGGGCCTCAAGGCCATCGCCGAAACCGCCCATGGCCACGCCCGCACGCTTGCAGCGTCCCTGAAGGCTGCCGGCGTCGAGGTCCTCCACGGTTCCTTCTTCGACACCATCACCGTCCGCGTTCCCGGCAAGGCTGCTGAAATCGTCGCCGCTGCCGAGGCCAAGGGCATCAACCTCCGTGGCATCGACGCTGACACGGTTGGCATCTCTGTTGATGAAACCACTACTTCCGAGATTGTCGGTCGTCTCCTTGATGTCTTTGGCGCTCCTGTACTTGAGTCTGCTGAAGGCTTCGCGCTTGAGGCTTCCGTGGAACGTACGAGCGACTTTATGCAGCACCCGGTGTTCAACACCCACCGCTCAGAAACCCAGCTCCTCCGCTACATCCGTAAGCTCTCGGACCGCGACCTCGCGCTGGACCGCACCATGATCCCATTGGGTTCCTGCACCATGAAGCTGAACGCCACGGCCGAGATGGAGGCGATTTCCTGGCCGGAGTTCGCCTCGATCCACCCGTTCGCTCCGGATTCCCAGACTGAGGGCTGGCGCGAACTCATCACCGACCTCGAATCCCAGCTGACCGAGATCACCGGCTACGACCAAGTCTCCATCCAGCCGAATGCCGGTTCCCAGGGCGAGCTCGCAGGCTTGCTGGCGATCCGCGGCTACCACCTGTCGCGCGGCGACGAGCAGCGCAACGTCTGCCTGATCCCCGCATCGGCCCACGGCACCAACGCAGCCTCGGCAGTGCTGGCGGGCATGAAGGTCGTTGTGGTGGCCACGGCTCCCGATGGCACCATCGACCACGTAGACCTCAAAAACAAGATCGAGGCCCACCGCGACGCGCTCTCGGCCATCATGATCACCTACCCGTCCACTCACGGTGTGTACGACGCCGACGTCCGCGAAGTATGCGACGCCATCCACGAGGCCGGCGGCCAGGTGTACATCGACGGCGCCAACCTCAACGCCCTCGTCGGTCTCGCGCAGCCGGGCAAGTTCGGCGGCGACGTCTCCCACCTGAACCTGCACAAGACCTTCTGCATCCCCCACGGTGGCGGTGGACCCGGCGTTGGTCCGGTTGCTGCAAAGGCGCACCTCGCACCGTTCATGCCCGGCGACGCTGCATCATGGACCGAAGGCAACGACGTCCCGATCTCGGCGTCCCGCTTCGGTTCCGCCGGTGTCCTCCCGATCTCCTGGGCTTACGTGAAGCTCATGGGTGGCCAGGGCCTCACCGAAGCAACCAAGTCTGCTCTGCTGGCCGCGAACTACATCGCATCCCGCCTCAACGAGCACTTCCCGGTCCTCTACACCGGCGAGGGCGGACTCGTGGCTCACGAGTGCATCCTGGACCTCCGTGAACTGACGGCCAAGACCGGCGTCACCGCGGAGGACGTGGCCAAGCGCCTCATCGACTTCGGCTTCCACGCCCCCACCCTCGCGTTCCCGGTTGCCGGAACTTTGATGGTAGAGCCCACCGAGTCCGAAGACCTTGTGGAGATCGACCGCTTCATCGAAGCCATGATCACCATTCGCAAGGAAATCGACCAGGTAGCCAACGGCGACTTCGCCGTGGAGAACTCGCCGCTGCGCAAGGCACCCCACACGGCTGCCGCCGTCGTAAGTTCTGACTGGGACCGTGCGTACCCGCGCGAGCAGGCCGCCTTCCCGGTCCACCACCTCAAGCAGGACAAGTACTTCCCGCCCGTGGGCCGCATTGATGGCGCGGCCGGAGACCGTAACCTGGTGTGCTCCTGCCCGCCGATCGAAGACTTCGAAAACTAAGGACTGGTCATGACTGAGAACTACACAGCCCTTTACGAAGAGCACAAGAAGCTCGGCGCGTCCTTCACCGACTTCGGTGGTTGGCAAATGCCGCTCAAGTACTCGTCCGAGTTGGCAGAGCACCACGCCGTCCGCAAGTCCGCCGGACTGTTCGACCTCTCCCACATGGGTGAAGTCTGGGTCACCGGTCCCGAGGCAGCTGCCTTCCTGGACTACGCACTGGTGGGCAAGATCTCCGCTATGGCCGTCGGCAAGGCCAAGTACTCGCTGATCTGCCAGGAAGACGGCGGCATCATCGACGACCTCATCACCTACCGTCGGCCCTCTACCCAAGAAGGCACCGACAAATTCCTTGTGGTTCCGAACGCCGGCAACGCCAAGGTTGTTGCCGCTGCGCTGCTGGAGCGCGCGGCCGGTTTCGACGTGGTTGTTGAGGACGCTTCCTCTGAGACTTCGCTGATCGCTGTCCAAGGGCCGCTTGCTGAAGCGATCCTCCTCCGCCTGGTCCCGGCCGAACAGCACGCGCTGGTTACCGACCTCAAGTACTACGCGGCGGTTGAAGTTCCGTTCACGTTCGACGGCGGCACACAGGACCTGCTGCTGGCCCGCACCGGTTACACCGGTGAAGATGGCTTCGAAATTTTTGTGGCCAACGAGTCCGCAGCAGCTCTCTGGCAGGCAATCGCCGACGCAGCAGAAGATGGCGAGCTTACCCCCGCCGGCCTTGCTTGCCGCGACTCACTGCGCCTCGAAGCAGGCATGCCCCTCTACGGCAACGAGCTCTCCCGCGAAGGCAACCCCTTCGCAGCAGGACTCGGTCCCGTGGTGGCACTGTCCAAGGAAAGCGACTTCGTCGGCAAAGAGGCACTCGCTGCCCTCAAAACAGACGGTGCCGGTTCCACCAGCGGACGCAAGCTCGTGGGCCTTAAGGGCTTGGGCCGCAGGGCCGGACGCGGCCACTACCCGGTCCTCAAGGACGGCGCAACGGTCGGTGAAGTCACCTCCGGCCAGCCCAGCCCGACGCTTGGCTACCCGGTAGCGTTGGCGTATGTCGACGTCGAGCATTCAGAGCTTGGAACTGCCTTGGACATTGACCTGCGGGGCAAGCCGGAGCCCTTCGAAGTCGTCGCACTGCCGTTCTACAAGCGCCAAAGGTAAGCGGGGACCGTCCCGCCGGGTCGCCTTGGCCGTCGGGTCCGACCTCCTCTGCATGCTCGGTCGCATAGGCGCCCGCTGAGCGGACGCGAAGCTCCCTTAGACGCATGCTGCCGGAGGCCGGGCCCGATGGGGCTGAGCACCTCACCAGGGCGCGCGGCCGCTCTGGCGCCCCTCGAACCGCTAAGGTGCTGGGGGAGCGGCAACCTGCCGCATGAGTGCCTGTCCGCGCAGCCCACCAGCCATAGTTTTTGATCAACCACAGTAAGGAAACAGAATGCCCAAAGTAGCGCCCGAACTTCAGTACTCCGACGAACACGAGTGGGTTTCCCGCGGAGACGGGAACTCGGTGTCCGTTGGTATCTCCGAGGTTGCCACTGACGCACTGGGTGACATTGTGTACGTTGACCTTCCCGAGGTCGGTTCGACAGTTACTGCAGGCGAGACCTGCGGTGAGGTTGAGTCCACCAAGTCGGTTTCGGACCTGTACTCACCCGTTACCGGTGAGGTCACGGAGATCAACGACGCCGTTGTTTCCGACCCCGCCCTGATCAACAACGACCCCTACGGCGCCGGTTGGTTGTTCAAGGTTGCTGCCGAGTCCGAGGGCCCGCTGCTCTCGGCCGAGGAGTACGCCTCCAAGAATGGCGGAGACCTCTCCTAGTCCGCCGGGGTGGCCCGTCGGGGCCAACGTCCTCTGCGACCTCGATCGCTTGGGCGCCCGCTGGGCGGACGCGAAGCTCCCTTGGACGGTGGCTGCCGGACGCCGGTCCCAAGGGGCCAGTTGCAGGGCTCCCGTGAGGGAAGAGGAGTCCGTTTCGTGGGTTAGCTGCGGAATGTGCCGTGCGCACGGCATGTTCGGCAGCTAAACCCCGTATCGGAGGCCACGGATGTAGCGTGGGATTGTAGAACTGAATAAAATTGCGACGCCGGGTTGCCGCCTTTGGGGGCCATCCGGCGTCGTGCTTCGGTCGACCTCCGCTATAAGCAGGGGCGGCCCTCCGGCAGGACCATCTGCCGGACCGTTTTCAAGCTTTGTTAAGGAATCCCGACCATGGCTGTTGGCGTTTTCGATCTGTTTTCTGTGGGTATTGGCCCGTCGAGTTCTCATACTGTGGGGCCCATGCGTGCTGCTGCGGTGTTCGCTGGCGAACTCAAGGACGCCGGCGTCTTGGGCTCGGTGGCGTCGCTGCGGGTTGACCTCTATGGCTCATTGGCTGCCACCGGTCGTGGGCACGGCACCATGACGGCCACGCTGCTGGGCTTGGAGGGGTATCACCCTGAGCTGATCCTGCCCGAAGAGGTGGAGGAGCGGCTCGCGACGATCGCTGAGACAGGTGTCCTGAACCTGGCCGGCGCCTCCGGCGAAGGCGTGGAGCTGCCGTACGCGGTTGAGGACATGATCCTGCATCCGTTGACGGTGTTGCCGCGGCATACGAATGGGATGAAGTTTGCTGTCTCTGATGCTGGTGGGAATGTGCTGCGGGAGGCGACGTTCTTTTCGGTCGGTGGTGGGTTCATTGTCCGGGAGGGTGAGGAAGATGCGGCCCGGGAGGAACTCGAGGAGTCGAAAAAGGAGTTGCCGTTGCCGTTCAGGACGGCGGCGGAGTTGCTGGGCCGGTGCTCCTCCGAGGGCCTTGGGATCAGCGAGATCATGTTCATCAATGAGCGTGCGTCCCGGTCCGAGGAGGAGATCCGGGAGGGTTTGCTGCATATCTGGTCCGTGATGGAGGCCTGTGTTGAAACCAGTCTGAAGCGTGAGGGTGTGTTGCCCGGGGGTTTGAAGGTTCGTCGTCGTTCTCCTGATTGGTTGGAGCGGTTGCTGAAAGAGGACAAGGACCGGAACGATCCGAAGTATTGGCAGGAGTGGGTGAACCTGATCGCCCTGGCCGTCAATGAGGAGAACGCTTCTGGCGGCAGGGTGGTGACGGCGCCGACCAATGGTGCTGCGGGAATCATTCCGGCGGTGCTGTATTACGCGTTGAATTACGCGCCGGGCATGGACAAAGCTACGCAGGCCGATAAGGACGATGTGGTGGTGAAGTTCCTGCTCACTGCGGGTGCGGTGGGTGTGTTGTATAAGGAGCAGGCGTCCATTTCGGGGGCTGAGGTTGGTTGTCAGGGTGAGGTGGGTTCGGCGTCGTCGATGGCTGCTGCGGGGTTGGCTGAGGTGATGGGTGGTACGCCTGGTCAGGTGGAGAACGCGGCGGAGATCGCGATGGAACACAATCTGGGGTTGACGTGTGATCCGATCGGGGGGTTGGTGCAGATTCCGTGTATTGAGCGGAACGCGATTGCTGCGGCGAAGGCGATCAACGCGGCGAAGATGGCGTTGTGGGGTGATGGGACGCACCGGGTGTCGTTGGATGAGGTGATCGTGACCATGCGTGAGACGGGCAAGGACATGTCCTCCAAGTACAAGGAAACCGCGATGGGCGGCCTCGCCGTCAACGTCGTCGAATGCTGAGTCTGTAGGCTGAGATTTCAGATCATGTCTGGGGGGAATGCATGAATGATGAAGTAAATCCCTTAATTCCAACGGTGTGGGAGGCCGCAGTATTGGGAGTCGGAGCAGTGGCAGTTCTCTTGGTCATGGCTGCCCTGGTTCTGGTACTCAGCACGAAATCCTTCTCACCCGGAGTTCGGATTGCGTTAGTGGTGCTGGCGTTCGCAGCCCCTGCCGCTGGGCCGCTGGTGGGCATTGTGTTGGCACTCCTTGAGCGGCGAAAGGCCCGACGCCCTAATTCTGTCAGTCCCTGATGCCATGCTGTATCCATGAGCGGGGGATACAGCAGGGACTTTTTGCGGACACGGCTTGAACTGCCCAGTCCGTCGGCTATTACGACACTTTTGGACTACACCCACTTTTCTGTACGCTTCCGGGCTTCCCGGAAGCTCGCAGCGATTGTGGGTGTGAACATCAACGGCAAGGAACTGATACCCCTGGCCCGCGAGGGTTCATGGCATTTGGATGACAGGATCCCACGGGAGCAGCAGGCTGGCCCGGATCTGTACAAGAACAACGCCTTTGATCGCGGGCACTTGGTCCGGCGCTTGGATCCGGTGTGGGGCGACGCCGCAACAGCCAAAAAAGCCAACCAGGACACCTTTAGCTACGTCAACGCGGCACCACAGATTGATGACTTCAACCAAGGCAAAGAGCTCTGGGTAGGGCTCGAAGACCACGTTTTGGGCCACGCCGATGCGTATGAAGCAAAGCTGAGCGTGTTCACGGGGCCGGTGTTCCTCGATGACGATCCCGTATACAGGGGAGTTCAGATCCCTCGAAAGTTCTGGAAGATCGCGGCATGGACCAACGATGCCAAGCTGGCCGCCGTCGGCTTTGTCCTGGATCAGTCGCCGATGCTGGGCAAAGTGGAGCTAAAGAAGGCCATCAGCCAACGGCTCCTTGAAGGTGAACCACCGCCGCTTGGACCGTTCAGGACGTTCCAAGTACCTATTGGGCAGATCGCGGACCTTACCGGGCTCAGCCTCAGCAGGCTCATCGGCGCAGACCGACTTGTCAGTGGGCAGCGGGAATCCGGCATGGAACTCCGGGCCATCAGGCTGGAGAAGGCAGACCAGATTAGGCTCTAAGCCCCTGCTAAACCAGCAGAATCGGGGGATATCCACATACCCCGATAGACTTGGGGCTGCATGTCCGCATGCGCACTACGCTTTTGAACACCGCACCAAAACCCTGAGATTGGACACGGCCACCTTGCGAGAATTTACCGCCCGCTTTGCCACCGCCGAGGAAATCGATAACTGGGACAAGCACGTCACGGCGAATCCGAACGGCGGCAACATGCTGCAGTCGGACGCCTACGCGGCAGTCAAGGACGGTAACGGCTGGTTGGTCCGCCGGCTCGTCATCGAGACCCAGGACTACAGCAGCTACAACCTGCTCCTGGAGAAGAAGTTCCCTGTGATGGGTCGGCTTTGGTACCTCATCAAGGGACCGGACGTCCCGGATGTCAGCGACATCCAGCCCGCCCTGAAAGCAGTAGCCGCCCTGGCCCGTGAGAAGAAGATGAACGTCTTCACCGTCAAGATCGAGCCTGACATTGTTGACTCGGCTGAGGCCGTGGCAGAACTTCAAGCTGCTGGTTTGGTGAAAGCTCCCAACATCCAGTCCAATGACTCCACGGCGTTGCTGGACATTGCAGCGCCCGCTAATGAAGTCTTGCGCAGCATTTCTTCACGTGCCCGCAACGCAGTTCGCAGGGCTGAACGTGAGGGTTGCGAGGTGGTTCAGGCCGAGCCGGGTGAAGACAGCTACCGCAAGCTCTACGCCCTCATGCAGAACACCGTGAACGCCAAGGGTGCCATGCCGCTGCGGAGCTACGAGTACTATTCCAAATTCTGGGAAGAGTTCTGCAGCCGCGGCCAGGGACACTTCTTCTTCATCCACGAAGACGGTGCACCAAGTGTCGGTGCTTTCGTCATCAACTACGGATCCAAAGCTACGTACAAGGACGGCGGCTCCACCCAGAACCGCAAACAGTACGGTGATTCCCATCTGGCCCAGTGGGCGGCGATCCAGCGCATGCAGGAACTCGGATGCGTAGAGTACGACTTCTGCGGCACGCCCCCCGCAGCAAGGATCAAGGACAAGACCCACCCCCTGTACGGCATGGGATTGTTCAAGACGAGCTTCACCAAGACCGTAACGGACTTTGTGGGTTGCTATGACCTTGTCCTGGGACCTGTCCGCCACAAGCTGTGGCTCAAGGGTGCGGAACGCATCTTCCGTCGACTCGAAACCATGCGTACCGGTGGCCAGTTCTACTGACGGCCACCCGCAGCCAGCAAACCAACTTCAGGCCCGCCCCGGCCACCAACGGGTGCAATCTACTTTATAGGTGAGGTAATTTCTTTGACTCCGATCGAGGCTGGAACCGACATGGAATTCGTGATTCTCAGCGACGCTGATTTCGAGACATTCGCCAAGGGACATCCCCAGGGCAGCTTCATCCAGTCCATGGACCTCACGCGCTTCCAGCGTGCCCGTGGCCAGGAAGTTGAGCTTTTTGGCGTGACGCGCGGCGACAGCCTCATTGCTGCGGGGAAACTTGTCTACTCGTCCAACCGCTTGGGCTACAAAACCGCAGATTGCGCCAAGGGGCCCCTGATGGACTACGGCGACCCCGCCGTGGTGCGCTTCGTCGTTGAGCAGTTGAAAAAGCATTCGGCCTCGAAGAAAGCTGCAGAGCTGCGTATCTCTCCCAACATCCGGTACATTGCGCGTGATGAAGAGGGCGCCGAACACCCTGAAGTTGAGGACAACCGTCCACTACTGAAGGAGTTCGAAGGCCTGGGCTTCAAGCATCAGGGCTTCGACATGAACTTCGCCAACATCAACTGGATGTTCATCAAGCAACTCGACGGAATCGCTGATTCCGAAGAGCTCATCATGGGCATGAACTACCGCACCCGCAAGGCCATCCGTAAAGCCGAGAAGAACGGCGTCTACCTGGAACAGGCCACGCTGGAAACGCTGGATGAGTTCTACAACGCACTGAGCACAGCCGGCGACGAGAAGGGCTTCACGTACCGCGAACGCGAGTACTACGAGCAACTCCTCCGGAATACTTCGGACGAGTTCACCAAGCTCATGATGGCCAAGATCAACATTCCCGAATATCGGGCCTCCATCACGGAGCGTCTGGATGCCGAGTCCAAGACCTTGGCAGACCTTAAGCGTGAGGTCGAGGAGACCGGCAGCAAGAAGAAGGCCAACCGCATCAAAGTTGTCCAGGACCTCGTGGACAGCTACGAGCGCAGCCTCAAGGACATTGAACGTTTCCCCGATTCCGTCGGTGTCGCTACGGTCGCTGCCATCCATTTTGCGTGCTCCGGTGACGAGCTGGTGTGCGTCATTGGTGGCACGGTTCAGGACTACATCTATTTCAACGGCGCCACGTCCTTGTACTGGGGCATGATGTTGCACGCACTGAACAATGGTTATTCGCGCTACAACTTCTACGGCACGTTCGGCATCCAGGGCCAGGAGGAGACCGGGCACGGCGGGTACGAATTCAAGAAGGGCTTCGGTGGCGAGGTGGTCCAGTTGGTGGGTGATTTCGTCGCGCCGGTGAACCCGCTCGTCTTCCACGGCTACCGTGCGGTCAGGAAGTTTGCAGGGGTCGCCCAGACAGTACTGGGACGATTGCCACTTGAGAAATTGCCGGTAGTAGGAAAATTTCGGAGGAACCGCTAATCACACAAGCCAAGGGAGGATCACCGCGTGACTGAACGCCCCGACGGGTCCGCCAACAGGCCCCATACCGACGGGTTGCCCAAGACCCAGCCGTTGCGGCCGTCCCAGGTCCGGCAGAACGTCAACGCCAAACGCATGCTGATGCGCTTGGTTCAAGGTGACAGCCCGCCGACGGCGCCCATGAACATCGTGGACCGGTTGGCCGGAAGTCCTTACGCCAACCCCACCATCCAAGTGGTGGGCGTGGACGCTTCGGCCCGCAAGACCATCGACTTCGCCCTTCATCTGGCTGAAGTGATGTTCCGTTACGGTGCGGGCGCCCTTGAGGTGGAGACCAGCATGATTGCGGTCACGGCTGCCCTTGGCCTGAAGAACGTGGAAGTGGACATCACCAACCAGTCGGTGGCCATCAACTACGCGCCTAAAGACCAGACGCCCATCACGCTGCTCCGTGTGGTGCGCTCGTGGACCAACAATTACGCCGGCCTTGCCCAGGTTCACCAGTTGGTCACGGACATCGTGGCCGGGGGAGTGGGCCGTGACGAAGCCGTGCGCAGGTTGAATGAAATCATCCGCAGTGCCAAACCCTTCCCACGGTGGATGGTCACCATGGCCTTCGGCATCTTCGCCGCCGTCTTCGTGGGTGTCCTGGGTGGTGGCATCGGTGCGTCCGCGGTGGCTTTTGGTTCCAACATCCTGATCAGCCTGCTCTCCCGGCAACTTGCCAGATGGCGGACGGCTGACTTCTTCAACACCATGGCGTGCGCGTTCCTGGTCACCTTCATCGCGTTGATGCTGCGTTGGGCAGGTGTGGAAATTGCGCCATCCATTGTGGTGGCGGGTGGAATCCTGCTGCTGCTCCCTACGGGCCGTCTCGTTTCATCGGTACAGGACGCCATCAACGGCTTCCCGGTAACGGCCGCGGGTCGTTTCCTCTCCACGTTGCTCACTTTCGGCGCAATCGTTGCGGGGATTGGCGTCGCAGTAGTGGTTGGAACGCTGATGGGCAGCGCAGTCCTGGACGTAACCCAGACATTCCCCGACGCGTATCCCTTGTGGATTCAAGCAGTCCTTATTGCTATTGCGGTGGTCGCCATCGGCGTCACCGAGCAGACGCAAATGCGGCTGTTACTCCCGACGGCGGCAGTGGGCATAGTCGGCTTCTTCGTGTTGTGGGGTGTTGGCGAAGCCGGCCTCGGCGACCGTTTGTCGCCAGCCGTCGCTGCGGTGATTATCGGCTTGTTGGGCCGCGTCGTGGCGCTCAAGCTGGGTGCTCCGCAACTTGTAGTGGCCGTCCCGGCCGCGCTGATCCTGCTTCCCGGTCTGACGATCTTCCGTTCCATGTACGCCCTGACCGTTGAAGGCGGCAACATACTGCTGGGTGCGGGTGGCATGCTCAACGCCGGCGCCATTGTGCTGGGCGTTGCGGCCGGCATCGTGCTCGGTGACAACCTGGCCAGGCCCCTGACGAAGGGTCTGTCCAGCAACGAGCGGCGCAGGGTACGCAGGCGCTAACGTCAAAAAACGAACGGCGCCGCCAGGAGGCGGCGCCGTTCGGCTTTGAGGACTGAGGCTAGATCTGTCCCACTGGGAGCTTCTTCTCTGCTTGGAAAACTTCCTCTACGCGACCCTGCGCCCAATAGCCGGACAGTGAGACCTGCGAACGCTCCAAGCCGCGCTGCACGAAGAAGATCTCGCGGAGTCCTTTCATATAGCCCCGCTCGCCGTGGGCGAAGACGTCCACGCGTCCGGGCAACCATTCGGTGGTGCGAAGGGCGTCAAGAAGCAGCTCGCTGGAACCCGCTTGGACGCCCTTGCGGAGGAGCCAGTGCAACTCCACTCCGGCAGGGGCGGAAATCGGAAGAATGTCGGCCTCGTTATCCACTTCAAGGAACACGGTTCCGCGGGCATCGGGAGCAAGGGCCTCCACGCAGTCCGCAATGGCTGGTATCGCGGCGTCGTCGCCGGCGAACAAGTACCAATCGGCCCCGGGGGCGGGGTTGTACCCACCGCCTGGACCTGTGAAGATGAGCGAATCGCCGGGCTTGGCGGCGAGAGCCCAAGGACCGGCCAGTCCTTCATCACCGTGAACCACAAAGTCGATGGCCAGTTCCTGTGCTTCCAGGTCTACCCAGCGGATGGTGTACGTGCGAGTGTGAGGCCACTGCTCACGGGGCATGGTCTCGCGGATGGCCCACAAGTCCAACGGGAGTTCGTACTCGACGCCCGGCTGCGGAAACACGATTTTGATATAGCGGTCCACATATTCGTTGTTCGCGTAGTCAGTGAAACCAGGTCCGCCCGCCACAATCCGCACCATGTGCGGTGTCAGGCGTTCATTTCGCAGGACGGTCAGGTTCACCTGCGGACGGGTTTTACGTGAGGCGGACGAAGTGACGGGGAGAGCAGTCATGAAGGTAAGCCTAAGCTAATTCCCTGCGCGTCGGCTGGGTATGAGTCGAAGGTTACACACCCTCGCTCACATCCCGCGTATTTGGGCCGGACGCTCGTTCACATCCCGCGTGTTTGGGGTGGGATGTGAACGAGCGTTGGGCTTGAAGGGTGTGGGATGTGAGAGAGCGTTGGGCTTGAAAAGGTTACAGAACGGGTAATTCCCAATTGATGGGCTCAGCCCCCAAGCCAATGAGCAGCTCATTGGTCCGGCTGAAGGGCTTGGAGCCGAAGAATCCTCGTGATGCAGAGAGTGGACTTGGGTGGACCGAGACGATGGACGGTGCCCCGCCCAGCAGGGGCACCACGCCCTGGGCATCTTTGCCCCACAGGATCGCCACCAGCGGACTCTGCCGCCCGGCGCCGTCAGTGCGGTTGGCGACGGCGGTGACCGCCGTCGTCGTGACTGCTTCCCAACCTTTGCCGCGGTGGGAGCCGGCGTTTCCCGCTTCGACGCTCAGGACGCGGTTCAGGAGCAGGACGCCCTGCTCCGCCCAAGCGCTGAGGTCGCCGTGGACGCGGGGCGGGAGGCCGAGGTCGTCGTGGAGTTCGCGGTAGATGTTGGCGAGGCTCCGGGGAATGGGTCGGGTAGGGCGGGAAACGGCGAACGACAACCCGATGGCGTGGCCCGGGGTTGGGTAAGGGTCCTGGCCGAGGATCAAGACTTTGACGTCGGCCAGCGGCTGTTTGAAGGCGCGTAACAGGTTCTTTGCAGACGGCAGAACTTGGGCGCCGTTGGCCGATTGGCGTGCTACATAGTCCAAGGCTTCACGGAGCTGGCCTTCAACCGGGCGCAATACATCGGCCCAATCGGGAGCCACCAGCTCATCCAGCGGCTGTTTGAGCAGGGCGGCGAAACCCGGTTCAGTAGTATCAGCAGGTTCAAGATCAAAGAGTGCATCCTCGCCAGTCACCAGGCCATTGTCTCCCGCGCGCCGCACGGCCTGCGAATGACACCGTTGTTATTCGCCCGTAACATGGGGGTAGGACATTTTCCCCCAACGAGCGTCGAAGGAGTGTGCCGTGGCAGAACCAGCACCGGAACCGATGGCGTCGCAGGCAACAGGCTTTGCCCTTGAGGACCTCGCGGCCGAGACCCGCAGTGACTCGCCGCTGAGTGAGCGTGACCAGCAGATGCTGGCGCTGGAGCGGCAATGGTGGAAGTACGCCGGAGCCAAGGAACAGGCTATCCGCGAGCTGTTCGATCTCTCTGCCACACACTACTACCAGATCCTGAACGCGCTCATAGACACCGAGGATGCGTTGGCCCACGATCCCATGCTCGTCAAGAGACTGCGTAGACTACGTACGTCCCGCCAGCGTGCGAGGACTGCACGTCGCTTGGGGTCCGACGCGTAAATCGCCAGGCTGATCTGTCAGCAGCAACCAGCAAGGACACCGCCTCACCATGACCAAATATGCCAAGGACGAATTCGACCAGGTTCCGCAGAACACGTCCCGCCAAGGCGTTCACCGCGACGCCCAAGAGACTGCACGCCCCACCCTGTGGCCGGTCCTGACCGTTGGGGCGGCGGCCCTGGTGCTCGGGCTCGTGGCCTTCCTCATCCTCCCCAACCTTGGGCTGGTAGCACCCAGCGCTTCGTCCAACACCACGACGCCGGCGCCGCTGCAGACCTCTGCGGCACCGTCCGCTGCTCCCACCGAATCCAGCAGTGCGCCGCCCGCTTCCAGCGAACCCAGCAGCGAACCGACGCCCTCGGAATCTCCTTCCGCCACTCCGTCTTCGGCTCCCGTGGACAAGGCCACTCCTGTGGCTGTCTACAACGGCGCCGGGACGGCAGGGTTGGCCGGACGGGTGGCAGGCCTCGTCCAGGGCGACGGTTGGGCGCTGAGCACTGTAGGAAACTGGGGCGGACTGCCGCAGCAGACGTCCGTGATCTTCTACAACGCTCCGGAGCAGAAGGCCAACGCGGAAGCGCTGGGTACCTTGCTGGGCATCCAGACGATCGTGGAAACGCCCGAGGTCCAACAGCCGCTGGTGGTTGTGGCCGGGCCCGGCTACCAGTAGGCATTGAGCCCGTTCCTGAGCTGAAATGCCCCAACTCGGTTAAGCCTCAATAACAAAAGTGGTGCCCTGCCCCTCCACGGCAGCGCGGCGCTAGTGACAGTGGTTACAGTGGACTCATTCCGGTACGGAGATCCCGGCTACCGGTCTTGGCTACTGCGAAAGTGTGGGCATCATGGCTTTGGGAACCGTCAAATGGTTCAACGCCGAAAAAGGTTACGGATTCATCACTGTGGATGAATCCGGCGACGACGTCTTTGTGCACTGGTCCGCCATCCAGATGGAGGGCTTCCGCGCCCTCGAAGAAGGCCAGCGGGTTGAGTTCGAACTGGGGGAGGGCCAGAAGGGTCCGCAAGCCGAAGGCGTCCGCGTCGCGTAGTTCGATCGCGGCGTCTGCGCCCATTCCTGTCAGCCCATGGCTGAAAGCCCTTTGTTTCTAGAGCAAACTGGCATCTCTGCTTGCACTCTCCCCGGTCGAGTGCTAATTATTGATTTAGCACTCCTATGGTTCGACTGCTAAGTCCGGCCCGGTTGACCCCGGCGGCGGACAGGCATCGGGCCGGCGGAGGATCAAGAAACACCTTGGTGGGGTGAGGTCCGGAGCGCGGGGCATACAGAGGCCCCAAGCGAAAGACCGTCCGTCGCGGGCACCCCATCTGATAGGTACCTTCTTAACGACTGTCCCGAAAGGACTACCGCCGTTATGGCCAAGATCATTGCATTTGATGAAGAGGCACGCCGCGGCCTCGAGCGGGGCCTGAACATCCTCGCAGACGCCGTCAAGGTCACCCTCGGCCCGCGTGGACGCAACGTCGTCCTCGAAAAGAAGTGGGGCGCCCCCACGATCACCAACGATGGTGTTTCCATCGCCAAGGAGATCGAGCTGGACGATCCTTACGAGAAGATCGGTGCAGAACTGGTCAAGGAAGTTGCCAAGAAGACGGATGACGTCGCTGGCGACGGTACCACCACTGCAACCGTTCTCGCCCAGGCACTGGTGAAGGAAGGCCTGCGCAACGTTGCCGCCGGCGCCGACCCGCTGTCCCTCAAGCGCGGTATCGAGAAGGCCGTTGAGGCAGTCATCAGCGAACTGCTGGCCTCCGCCAAGGAAATCGAAACCAAGGAAGAGATCGCAGCTACGGCTTCCATCTCCGCCGGCGACCCGGAAATCGGCAGCCTCATCGCCGAAGCCCTGGACAAGGTGGGCAAGGAAGGCGTCATCACGGTCGAGGAATCCAACACCTTCGGCCTGGAGCTCGAACTCACCGAAGGCATGCGCTTCGACAAGGGTTACATCTCCGCTTACTTCGTCACTGACGCAGAGCGCCAGGAAACGGTCCTCGAAGACCCGTACATCCTGATCGTCAACTCCAAGATCTCCAACGTGAAGGAACTCGTCACGGTTCTGGAGAAGGTCATGCAGTCCAACAAGCCGCTGCTGATCATCGCCGAAGACATCGAGGGCGAGGCCCTGGCCACCCTGATCGTCAACAAGATCCGTGGCACCTTCAAGTCCGTTGCCGTCAAGGCTCCGGGCTTTGGTGACCGTCGCAAGGCCCAGCTGGCCGACATCGCCATCCTCACCGGTGGCCAGGTCATCTCCGAAGAAGTTGGCCTCAAGCTCGAAAACGCTGGCCTGGAACTCCTCGGCACCGCCCGCAAGGTTGTTGTCACCAAGGATGAGACCACCATCGTTGAAGGTGCCGGCGACGCCGAGCAGATCGCAGGCCGCGTGGCGCAGATCCGCGCCGAGATCGAGAACTCCGACTCGGACTACGACCGTGAGAAGCTGCAGGAACGCCTGGCCAAGCTGGCCGGCGGCGTTGCAGTCATCAAGGCCGGTGCCGCAACCGAAGTTGAGCTCAAGGAACGCAAGCACCGCATTGAGGACGCAGTCCGCAACGCAAAGGCTGCCGTTGAAGAAGGCATCGTTGCCGGTGGTGGCGTTGCCCTCATCCAGGCAGGCGCCAAGGCATTCGCCAACCTCACCCTGCAGGGTGACGAGGCAACCGGTGCCAACATCGTCAAGGTTGCCATCGACGCACCGCTGAAGCAGATCGCTTTCAACGCTGGCCTCGAGCCGGGCGTTGTGGTGGACAAGGTTCGCGGCCTGCCTTCCGGCCACGGCCTGAACGCTGCCACGGGTGTCTACGAAGACCTTCTGGCTGCCGGCGTCAACGACCCCGTAAAGGTCACGCGCTCGGCTCTCCAGAACGCTGCTTCCATCGCTGGTCTCTTCCTGACCACCGAGGCCGTAGTTGCCGACAAGCCCGAGAAGAACGCTCCGGCTGCCGGTGGCGACGACATGGGCGGCATGGGCGGCTTCTAAGCCACCCGGCTGTAGCAATACAGCGCCCGGCATCACGCTGAACAGCGTCACGACGGCGGCCCTCACCATTTTGGTGGGGGCCGCCGTTTTGTTCCCTCGTCAAAGCTGTACGTCAGGGCTGCAGACCCAAGTAGGTAGCAGATGATGCCCTTTTGAGCCCTCATAACGGCCTGTACTGCGACTCAGTTGGGTGCTATCAGGGTTTTAGTGTCGGTGGGGTCTGGCAGGATTAACCCCATGACGATTATTGCTGCCGCCGATGGGTCCGCCCTCGGTAATCCTGGGCCGGCCGGTTGGGCCTGGTATGTTGACGACTCCTGTTGGCGAGCAGGAGGTTGGCCGCACGGTACCAACAACCAGGGCGAACTGATGGCCGTCCTTGACCTGTTTCGGTCGACGGCCCACGTGCCACAAGAAGAATTGCTGATCCTTTGCGACAGTCAGTACGTCATCAACTGCATCACCAAGTGGATGCCGGGCTGGAAGCGGAAGGGCTGGCGGAAGGCTGACGGCAAGCCCGTGCTGAACGTGGACCTTCTCAAGGACATCGACCAAGCGATCGTCGGCCGAAAATACACCTTCGAATGGGTTAAGGGTCACGCTGGTCACGACCTCAACGAAGCCGCCGATGAGCGCGCACGCGCTGTTGCCACGGCCTACCAGCAGGGCGTAGCGCACCGTGCTGGCCCCGGGTTCCCGGGTGCGCAGGAACAGCTTGGATCTCAGCCGCAAACGGAAGCCCGCGCGGCACAAACCCGTTCCTCCGAGCCGGTCCCTGCAAGCGCTGCCGCCGGCGTCTCGTCGGCAAGCGCTGGTTCCGCACCCGCCAAGGTTGACCGCAGCTCCCGTCCGCACTTTGAGCCCACGCTCTTTGGTGAGTCCGGCATCTTTGGCCAAGCCGATCTCTTCAGCGAATTGGAAGATGACGCGTCGGCGCAGCAACTGTCAGCTGAGGACACAGTTCTGGCGTTGGAACGGGAACTGCTGAGGCCGGACGTGAGGGCGGACATCGGCAGGATCGGTGTGCTGCTCCACCCTGACTTCGCGGAGATCGGTAGCTCGGGCAGGTTTTGGACACGGGACGCCATGATGATGGCGCTGGAAGAGGACCCCGGTGAACCGACGGAACTTGAACTGCTCAGCGCAGACAGGCTCAGCGACAACACCATCCTGCTGAACTACCGTAGTTTCGCGCACACGGGCTCGGCGCTCCGCAGTTCCGTCTGGATGCTTGACCGCGGTCAATGGCGGCTGCGGTTCCACCAAGGGACTGTCGAGAAATAGCCCCCGAGAACTAACCCCGGAAACCTAAGCCCGGGAACCTAAGCCCGGAGACAAATCCCTCATGACCTGCGAGGCGGCTGCACAGGGGGAAGACAGCCAGCCCCGCAGGAGTTCATGGGCGAGGGAGGACCGGGGCGGGGCAGCTAGTACGTGAAGCGCTGGGTGTTTCCTTGTTCCACTTCCAGATAGCTCGTGGCAGCTGAGGACAAGGCAATGTTGATGGAAGCCAAGGAAGCCTCGACCTTGCTTTGCGTCAGCGACCACTCCAGGACAAGCGCCTGGAAATTCGTGGCAGCTGTTCCCCGCCAGGTCGCCTCAAGTTCCTCCAGGCCACGCCGCATGGTCTGCACATCGGAGCTGATGCGATCAACAGTTCCTTTGACGTTGGCTGATTTGAGCTGGAGCAATTCGGTATCGACGGAGATGACGCTCATGGGTGGTGCCTTTCGACGAAGAGGTTCCGCGGTTTGCGGCGGGGATGCGTGGCTACAACATCGAGCCTAGGCAGCCTCCCGCAGCCGCAAAATGGGTGTTCGTCGCTATGTGGATAAAGGCGCTATGTGGACAAAGGCGTTAGTTGGATAAGGCGCGTTAGGTGGACAGGAGCTCGGCCGATTCCTCGTGGAACGGAAGGCTGACCACCAACGTGGCACCGCCGCCGTCGGTGTCCGCCACTTGGACCGTACCGCCATGGGAACCGACGATCGCGGCAACAATCGCCAGACCGAGGCCGCTGCCGCCTGTCTCGCGGGTCCGCGAGGTGTCAGCACGGTAGAAGCGCTCGAAGATCTTGTTGGTTTCAGATTCCGGAATGCCCTGCCCGTGATCGCGGATTTCGATGACGGAAACTGAACCGCTGGGGGTGTCACGAACACCGACGGCCAGTTCTATGGGGCTTCCCTCTGGCGTGTACCGCAGCGCATTTCCCACGAGGTTCCCGATGACCTGCCGAAGTTTGGCTTCGTCACCTTGGACCGGCGCGGCAGTGGGGGCGGCGCCGTCGAGCCCTGTGAGCGTGATACTCCGGTCTCCGGATGAGGCCTTGGTGTCAACCACGGCATCGTGTGCAAGGAGCTGCAGGTCCACAGGCTTGAGCTGAAGCGGACGCTGTTCATCAAGGCGGGCCAGCATCAACAGGTCTTCCACCATGGAGCCCATGCGCTTGGCTTCGCTTTCGATCCGGCCCATCGCCATCGCCACATCCTCTTTGGTTGCCAATGCCCCGTGACGGTATAGCTCAGAGAAGCCCCGGATGGTCACCAAGGGCGTTCGCAGCTCGTGGGAGGCGTCCGCTGCGAAGCGGCGCATGCGCCCTTCGGAAGCGGCGCGGGCAGCGAAGGAAGCCTCGATGTGGGCAAGCATGGCATTAAGGGAACCGCCCAGGCGGCCAACCTCGGTGTGGGGATTGTCCACTTCCACGCGGCGGGACAGGTCACCGGCCGCGATGGCCGCAGCTGTCTTTTCCACCTTGGCGAGGGGACGGAAGGAGCGGGCAACAGTCCAGGTGGCGATAAAGAACGCCAACACGAGCGTCAAGAGGCCGACGCCTACAACTACCAGGACAGCGTGCTCCATCACTTTGTCCACGGGAGTGAGCGGCAGCCCGATGATCATGACGCCGTTCTGGCCACCATCGGATCTGACGCCAATGGCCACCACCCGCCAGTTTGTACCGGCCGTGCCCTTGACCTGGAAGGGGGAGTTGCCGCGGAGCTTCGCTTCAGCGGGGGTGATGTTGGCGATTGCGGGACGATCACTTTGGCTGCCCGCGTAGGGATAAGGTGCGAAGCCTGGCACGTACAACGTCAGCGAGTAGTCTGTGGGCACGGAGGATTCGGTGGGAGCCTCCGGGTTCGGCTGGGCTGGCTCGTCAGTCGCCGGGTTGGGTGGGGCCAGCTTGTCGAAGGACTGCTGGTCCAGTGCCAAAGCAACGGCGGCCTTGAGTTTGTCATCCACCTGGCCCTGCAGGTAACTCTTGACGAGCGTCAGCGTTCCCGCGCCCGTGGCCGCCAGGGCAAGCAGGAGCAGGCCCATGATGATGGCGACGAGCTGCGACCTCAGGGACGCCGATTTCCAGCGAAGCAGCAAGGGTCAGCGCTTCTCTGCCGTTCGCAGCACGTAGCCTACGCCGCGCTTGGTCTGAATGAGGGCCGCGGCATCCGGATCGATGTCCACTTTGCGTCGCAGGTAGGAGATGTAGGACTCCACGATCGAGGCGTCGCCGTTGAAGTCGTACTCCCAGACGTGGTCCAGTATCTGGGCCTTGGAAAGTACACGGTTGGGGTTCAGCATGAGGTAGCGCAGGAGCTTGAACTCGGTGGGGGACAGCTCGATCACGGTGCCACCCCGGCGGACCTCATGGGCGTCGTCGTCGAGTTCAAGATCGTCCACCCGGATAACGGCGTCATCGTCCTCCAACGGCTGCGTGCGGCGGAGGACTGCGCGAATGCGGGCCACCACTTCGTCCAGGCTGAAGGGCTTGGTGACGTAGTCGTCGCCGCCCACAGTGAGGCCCGTGACTTTATCCTCGGTGTCGTCCTTCGCTGTGAGGAACAGGACGGGGAAGTGCTTCCCGGCAGCGCGGAGGCGCCGGGTGACCGTGAAGCCATCCATGTCCGGCAACATGACGTCCAGGACTGCCAGATCCGGAGAGTGGAGATCGGCCGCGGCGAGGGCTTCGCGACCATTGGCGGCCGCGACGACCTCGAAGCCTGCAAAACGCAGCGACGTGGACAGCAGCTCGCGGATGTTGGGCTCGTCGTCGACAACGAGAAGCTTGGCTTCGGGACCGTTCTTTTTCATGACATCCATGATGCTCCCAGAATCTGGGAGTTCACTGGATGCTGCATGTGAGCGGACTGCGTGGCTGCGTCCAGTTAACTCGTCCGGGTTCAGGCCCCCAGTGCTAGCCCGGTTCCCAGCGCCACCATGGTCACTGCGATGCCGCCATCCAGGAATCGCCAAGACAGTGGCCGGGCGAAGAAGCCGCGGAGGTAGCGTGCCCCGAATCCGAGGGAGGCGAACCATACGATGCTGCCCAGCATGGCCCCGGCACCGAACCACCATTGCAGTTGAGCTCCTTGAGCGCTGGCTATCGAGCCCAGGAGGGCTATGTCCAGGTAGACGTGCGGGTTGAGCCATGTCAGTGCCAGCACGGTGGTAACGGCGGCAGTGAGACTGCGCTTTGCGCCGTCGTGGGCCGGCCCTTCACTTTTCAGTGATTGCGGGCGCAACGCCCGGCGGGCGGCCATGACGCCGTACGTCACCAGGAAGGCTGCCCCCACGTAGCGAAGAACGACGACGGCGTCCGGAGCTGCCGTTATGAGGGCGCCGGTGCCAAGGACTCCGGCAGCGATGAGGACGGCGTCGCTTAACGCGCATACCGCCACGACAGGGACGATGTGCTCGCCGCGGATTCCCTGCCGGAGTACGAAAGCGTTCTGGGCTCCGATGGCGACGATGAGGGCGAGTCCGGTGGCCATGCCCAGGCCTGCGGAGTGGAAGAAATCAGTAAGGTTCACCCTTGGAAATTACGTTCATCTCCCTCTTTAGACCAGCTAAAGATTCTCACGCAACATAAGATACTCTTATGCCACACTTTCCCTCCGAGCAGTTGCTGACCTTTGCTACCGTCCTTTCCGAGGGCACGCTGGACGCTGCTGCGCGCTTGCTTCACATCACGCCGTCGGCCGTCTCCCAACGGTTGAAGGCGCTCGAGCAGTCGACTGGCAGCGTGCTGTTGCAACGCAGCAACCCTGCCAAAGCCACTGAAGCAGGCGAGGTTGTACTGCGTCTTGCGCGGCAGGTGGCACAACTCGAAGCTGACGCCGGGCGGGAACTGGGCTTGGGCGCCGACGGGGCGCAGTTGGCCGTGCCGATCGTGGTCAATGCGGATTCGCTGGCGGTATGGTTCCTCCAAGCGTTGGCCAAGGTTCCCGCAGACCTCAATGTCACCTTCGACCTTCACCGGGACGACGAACAACACTCCACTACGTTGCTGCGCTCAGGAACGGTTATGGCTGCCGTCACCGCCACGCCAGAGCCTGTGCAGGGGTGCCGGGTGGAGAGCCTCGGGGTGATGCGGTACCGTGCGGTTGCGGCACCGCATTTTGTGGACCGTTGGTTCCCGGAATTGTGGGAGGGACTGGACTCGGGAAGCGGCTTGACCGGGGCCGCGCTCAATGCCGCCACCACCGTGGACTTCGACCGCAAGGACACGTACCAGTGGGCGTTTGTGCAGTCGGCATTCAAGGCTGAGGGTGTGCCGCTTCCGGAACGGAAAGGACCGCGTCATTACGTCCCGGCTTCCCAGGACTTCGGTGACGCGATCCGTTTGGGACTCGGCTGGGGGCTAATCCCGGAAGTTCAATGCGGACCGGAAATCGCCGACGGCAGGCTGATCGAGCTCGCCCCCGACCATCCCATCGATGTGCCGCTCTACTGGCAACGCTGGCGAACGGCGTCCCGTGTGCTTGATGTGCTCAGCGAAACCGTCCGTGAAGTTTCAGCGCTGTACCTGCGGAAACCCTGAAGCGGTGGAAGTCTTGGGTGGTCGAAAGTGTTGGGTGGTCGAAATCCGAACACGCCCACGGATGCTTCTAAAAATGTCAGTGCCCCGCTCCACACTTAAAACATGGCAAACACAGCAGCTCCCGCAAGCATCCACCAGCACCGTGACAGTGACGTCGAGTTCCACGTGACGTACCTGGACACCGATTCCGGCCGCATCCGGCGAGAGGATTTTGAGGATCTGGCCGCAGCCGAACGGTTCGCCAGTGCCCAACTCCGCGATCAGGACGGCTGGGCCGTGGTGGACCACGTCAAGATTGAGGTCACCAGCCGGATGGTCGCCTGAGGCACAAGCCTCGCATCCAGCTGACTCGGCCAGACCAGCTCACTCCGGCCGGTTGTTGGAGTGTCCGCCGTGCACGAACGGCGATGACACACCCTGGTACTTCAGCAGCATCATCATCCCCTCGGCGGCGTGGTCCAAGTTGTGGCAGTGGTCCATCCAGATGCCTGGGTTATCAGCGTGAAGCAGCAACTCCCACACTTCGCCCGGCAACACATCCACGGTGTCCAGGATGAGGGGTGACCCACTTGGAGCTACGCCATTCCTGCTTAGTACTTGCACGTGATGTCCGTGGGGATGCATAGGATGCGGCTCGGAGGTGCGGTTCACTACCGTCACCTTTACGGTGTCGCCCTCGGCAACCTCGATGGACGGAACCAGCGGATATGCTGCCCCGTTCACGGTGAACGCGTACCGGGGAATCCCGTCAACAAACCGGAACTGCCGGTCAAGCACCATCACCTCTTCACGCGTGATCGGCCGGACGAGCTCTGCCGCCTTCCCAGCACCATCCAGTTCCCCGCCCACGGGCTTGCCATACTCCAAAAGGTCCAGCACGGGCATGGTGACGAAAACGCCTGCTGGTGCCTTTTCCGCAACCATCTCCTCGGGTTTGGCTGCTTGATCCGTGACGGCGGAGCCAGACGGGGCGATGACGACGACGGCATTGGCCGCAGCGTCAGAACGAACGGTGACGGTGGAATCAGGCATGGTGAAGGCGATGTCCACCCGGCCGCCGGCGCCAAGCCGGACCAGTTTGTGGGTCACTTCCTGCGGCTGGTTCACCTCGGTTCCATCAACCGCAACGGCCTTGAAGGTCGTGCCTTGGATGAGGTATCGCTGCTGCACGGAATCGGTGTTGATGAGCCGGACCCGCACGCTTGAGCCAGGGGTGGCAGTATGCCCGGTGGTACGGTCTGAGGAGCCCAGCAACCCCAGACCGCTGAGGTCGTGCCCAGCCACCACAACGTCCGTGTCGGCACGGGGAGAAGTAGGGTGATGCACAACGAACGTGCCGTAGAGGCCCTTGCGGACCCCCTCGGCTGAATCTTGATGCGTGTGGTACCAGTAGGTGCCTGCCTGGGCGGCAAGGAAGCGATAGGTCATGGATTCCCCGGGCATGACGGCGTCCTGTGTCGCCCCGGCCACCCCATCCATGGCGTTGGGAACGTCGTAACCGTGCCAATGAAGGGTCACGCCGGCAGTCACATCACGGTTGGTCAGCAGCACCTCCATCACTTCGCCGAGTTGGGCCTCCAGGGCTGGACCCGGAAGGCTGCCGTAAGTCCACGCCTCCGTGGTTTGCCCGGATGGCAGCACTACTTGTTCCACACGGGCAGTCAGTTCGTAGTGCCGGACCACAGCGTTGGCGGGGGTTTCGCCGACCAAGCTGTTGACCGACGTCGGATCCGTCACCACGACGTCGGCGCCACTGTGATGCGCGACGGCGGCAGCGATGGTTGCGCCGTCGGCGGACCGACTCCCAAGCCAGGCAAAGACTCCGGAGCCCAAAGCCGTACAGATCATGAGTCCTGCAACCGCGGTAGCCGCCGTCGGACGCATGCCGGCGGGAGAAGCGCCGCCTCGACGTCCACCCCGAACGGCCGTGTTTAACTGCGTACCGCGTCTCGACGAAGGTCGTGGCGAAAACAGTGCGAGCTTGGCAATCAGCACGGACGCCGCCACCATGAACAGCAAGACCACAAGGCTCCAAGGAGCCGGGAATGGCCCCAGGAGCAATGTCAGGGCGAGTGATGCCACAGCTGACACGGCAGCTGCGATCATTGCCAGCACCGCCCACTCGCGGGATCGTCGCGGATTTTGTGAAGCAGGTTTGGGGCCGGTGTTCCGCCTCCTCAGCAAGAACGGAACACCGGCCGCCGCGGCCCAAGCCGCGGGGATGGCGGTCAGAGGCACATTGATGGTTATGCGTTCGCTGGCAAACCACCAACTGCCCGCCACCAAAGCGGGAAGCAATGCGTACCGTCCCACTGTCACTGCGACGGCTATACCCACTAACAACAGCCCAAGGTCACTCCGGCGCGGCTTGTCGCTCAACGACGCGGTCATCCAAGCAGCGGCAATCCACGCGCTGGCCGCAAGCACGGACAGTAGCAGGTCCACCGCCAGCAGCTGCGAGGTGTTCACAGCTGCAAGTGCTCACGCTGTGCTGGAGGATGTGGAAGCATCCGAGGAGGCAGCCTTGGGAGGCAGCGGTTGAGGGTTAAGGGCTGCCGCGCGGGCACGCTTGAACAACCAATAGGACATGAAGATCATCAACACGCCAACTATCGGGTGGATGGAGACTACCCACGAGCCTGCCGGGGTGATGAATTCCGGTGAGGAACCGGTCAGCATGCCGCCGATGATGAAGATGAACAGTTGAAGCCAGGTCAGCAGGAAGATGCCCGCGGCCAACCAGATGGTGCGGGACCCCACCTTGGCGATCGCTGCTACGATCGCTGCCAGCAATGCTGAGTATCGCAGCACATATTGGCCATTGACGGCATGGTAGACGCCAGCTTCACGCTGGGCTTCGATGGTGTTTTGGAAGTGGAAGTATCCGGCGAAGAACAGCTGTGCGAGTGCTGACAGCAGGACGATCGCGGAGAGGACCAGGAGGGCTTTGCGCATGGGGAATCCTCTGGTAATCAATTCACAGATTCTTCTAGGCCTTCAAACCGTCGGCTCCCTGGCTGCGGGCTTCCCCCACTGCCGACGGCTGGCCGCCTGGTTGCCTGGACCAAGGGCAACCATAAAGGGCGGAGAGCTTCACTTGGAATCGTAAAGTTGCTGGAGATGAATAGCAAGAGCCTGCGGATTTTTGTTCCGGCAGGGGCTGCCTACTGCTCCTGTCCAACATCCTTGCCCACGTCCTTGGCGTCCATGATCCTGTACGCGTAGCCCTGCTCGGCCAGGAACCTTTGGCGCTTAGCGGCGAAATCCTGGTCCAGCGTGTCCCGCGCTACCAAGGAGTAGAACCTGGCCGCACGGCCGTCCTGCTTGGGACGAAGGAGGCGCCCCAACCGCTGGGCCTCTTCCTGCCGTGAGCCGAAGGAACCTGAGACCTGGATGGCGACCGACGCCTCGGGGAGGTCGATGGAGAAGTTGGCCACCTTGGACACCACCAACGTGTGGATCTCGCCCTTGCGGAACGCGTCGAAGAGCTTCTGCCGTGCCTTCACGCTGGTTTCGCCCTTGATCAGGGGAGCGTGAAGCCGTTCGGCGATCTCATCGAGTTGGTCGATGTACTGGCCGATCACCAGCAACTGCTCGCCCTTATGGACTGCCACAAGTTCTTCAACCAGTTTTGTCTTGGTCTCCGAAGTAGCGCAGAGCCGGTATTTATCGGCGTCATCTGCCATGGCGTAGGCCACCCGTTCGTCGCGGGGTAGGTCCACGCGGACTTCAACACAGTCGGCGGGCGCGATGTAGCCCTGCGCCTCGATGTCCTTCCACGGTGCGTCGTAGCGCTTGGGCCCGATGAGGCTGAACACCTCACCTTCCCGGCCGTCCTCCCGAACCAACGTTGCCGTGAGGCCGAGCCGACGGCGGGCCTGGAGGTCCGCGGTCATCCGGAAGATCGGGGCAGGGAGCAGGTGCACCTCGTCATAGATGATGAGGCCCCAGTCGTGCCCATCAACGAGTTCCAGGTGCGGGTACAGGCCACCGCGCTTTGTGGTGAGGACTTGATAGGTGGCGATGGTGACCGGCCGGACTTCCTTGACCGCGCCGGAGTATTCGCCGATCTCGTCTTCGGTCAAGGACGTCCGCTTGAGCAGTTCATCCTTCCACTGCCGGGCGGAGACGGTGTTGGTGACCAGGATCAGCGTGGTGGTGGAGGACGTGGCCATCGCTGCCGCACCCACCAGTGTTTTTCCCGCACCGCAGGGAAGCACGACGACGCCGCTGCCGCCGGCCCAGAAGTTTTCCGTGGCCAGCTTTTGGTACGGGCGCAGTTGCCAGTTGCTTTCGTCCAGCATGATGAGGTGCGGTTGACCGTCAACGTAGCCGGCAAGATCCTCTGCGGGCCAGCCCAACTTGAGGAGCAGCTGCTTCAACTGTCCACGCTGGGACGAATGCACCACCACGGTTTCGCCGTCGATCCGAGGCCCCAGCAGTGGAGCGATTTTCTTGGCACGGATGACTTCCTCCAAGACGGGGTAGTCGTCCGTCCGCATCACCAGTCCGTGCTGTGCATCCTTTTCAAGCCGGAGCCGGCCGTAGCGGGACATGGTCTCTTCGATATCGATCAGCAGCGCATGCGGCACGGGAAAACGGGAGTACTTCAGCAGCGTATCCAGCACCTGCTCAGCATCCAGCCCTGCCGCCCGGGCGTTCCAGAGACCCAGCGGCGTCAGCCTGTAGCTGTGCATGTGTTCCGGAGCGCGCTCCAACTCGGCAAAGGCGGCGATTGCGTGCCGGGCCTCCGTAGCCAGCTCATGGTCGACCTCCAGCAGGATGGTCTTGTCACTTTGTACGATCAGCGGACCGTCGGTCACTGTTTAATCCTCTTCATGAACGCAGTTCTCCTGCGGGTTCCACATCGATGATCCGGTGGATGGACAACACTCGTTCGGTGTCCTTGGCGGGATCGAAAACCCTGACACGCCCGCCGGAGACGGATACAGGAACAACGGTTTCGGTGTTGGCATTCCCCAAGCTGTCCACCACGTTCATGGTGACGGCCTGTTTAAGCCGGATTGCCGTTTGTAGCGTCTCCAAGCCGAGCTGGGTGGCCGCCTCGCCCGTCGCTTCGGCCGGGACCGCGCGGTGTTGCCGCAGGACCGAAAGCTGTGCCTCGACGTCGTCGTCCGGCGGTGCTGTTCTGGGCGCCGTATAAACCGGGCGGGCGCTGCCTGGCACTGCCGTGGTCCGTTTGAAGCGCACGACGGCGGGTTCAGCCTCCTGCACGGCAGGCGAGAGGCCCAGCTCGCGCAGGACGCGCGCCGTTTCGCGCGGACTGGCAGAGGAAGTGAGGACAGTGGGGGCGATGCGCACCAGGCTCAAGGCTGACGTCCGGGCCTCGCGGAGGAGATCGGTGATGGCTGTTTCGTCGTCGCTCTGGATAAAGCTGGCACTCGTGCCGACACGAAGGCGGCCATGCCGGGAGGCCGTGTCCTGGACAAGGTACTCCAATGGTTGGGGCACGTCCGTGGCGGAATGCTCACGGAGGAACGCCAGCAGCGATTCCGCATCCTGTCCGGCGTCGAGCGCCCTGCGAATGGTGCTGGCAGAGAACCGGTAGATCGATGCTGGGCCCTGGCCCTCTGCGTCGGCCATCAACAGCAGTGTTTCACTGAGTTCCCGCGCGAGGTAGCCGGGCGCCACAGCCGTGAGATCGGCCTGGAGGAGGATGTGGTTCACGGCGGCGGGCAAATGCTCGCCGAGGATGGTCATGGCCTTGTCCGGTTGGCCGTCAGCGATGGCCGAACCCAGCTGTGTCAACGCACCCGATCCCATCAGCCCCAGGAGCGTGGCTTCCTCCAGGATGCCGCGGACCAGGGAACTGAACCGTCGGGACATCCGCGGCTGCGCCCATTCTGCACGCTGCAGGACGGCTCGGGCATCCAAAACGGGTGCCTTTCCATCCGGTGCTGCGGCCTCCACGGTGAGCTCGTTGAGGATTTCCAGGACCCGGCGGCGTACCACCGGGGCGTCGGGCCGCTGCGCTTCCGCGGACAAGGCGTTGATGGTGGTGCCGGCTGCGCCTTGGTGGGAGGCCGAGGCCGACGGACCAGTGAGCGGCTGTCCCACCAGGGAGGGTGCCCGCTCACTCGCCAGCCAGGCGTTGACCAGCCACAGCCACTGTTCTTGCCTCGGCAGGTTTAGCCATTCAAGCGTCGGCGGCTGAATCCACGTGGAGCTGTCCACATCCAAGCGGAGCAGCCCGGCCATGGCGCACAATTCCAAGAGGACGGCCGTCTCATGGACGCCCAACCGGATCGACTCCGCCAAACGCCGCAGCTCGCGCACACCAACACCGCCGCTACGGAGGGTAGCCAAGGGTTGCTCCCGGACGGCGAACAACAGCTCGGCAGTCAGCCGCAGAATTTCGGCAATGGCCCCCATGGCCGCGTTGCGTCTCAGGGCGGCACTCGTATGGCCGAGCTCCGGAACAGGTGGCGCCAGCGTGAAATCATCCACGATCGCCCCTCCGCGCAAGGCAAGACCCACACTGTGGGGCAGCTCCACGTGGCCGGCGTCCAGAGGGACCAACAAGCCGCGCGCCAACAGCCAATCGATAGGCCCGACGTCGTGGCTTTCATGGGTGACCGACGCCCGGCGCTGTGCCTGGGGTACCGCGCCCATGGCCCAACTGCCGAACTTGTCCAACAAGCCCACCGTCCGCTCCGGCGCCGTGGCGAGGATGGCACGAAGGTTCTCAGGAGAGGAAGTCCAACGCTGCAATGCCAAGGCTGCGTCCATCGGAGTGCTGGCGGGGTGGATGCCCGCGCCGCTTTGATGTAGCTCGGCCACCAACTGCACTACCCGCTGGGCAAAGGCTGGTTGGAGCCGTACAAGTTCGGTGTAGCTGCGTCCGAGCCCTGCCGGGTAGATGCCGATGACGTCCTTGAGGCTGCCCACGGGAAGGTAGAAGCGCTGACGGGACGACGTTGCCGGTGAGCCAGCGGGTGGGTCTGCCCTGTGTACCAGCGCCAATTCCTGCAATTTGGCGAGGATGGGGTCCAGCGCCGAAAGGGTGGAACCGGCAATGACCTTCTTCAACCCGGCCGCGGAAATACTGTGGCCGGTATCGGCATTGGTGCACAGGTGAAGTGTTTCCAGGACCTGCATTTCAGGCTTGTTCAACCGCTCCAAAGCCCTCTGGACACTGACCCGGGCGCTAGCCCTCGCAGCCAAAGCCGGGAAGTCGGGAGCCATGGGGGAGATCAGGTCCGGTCGCGCGGCAAACAAGGCCCGCAGCGAATTGTCGCTGCGCGCTTCGAGTTCCTTGCTGAGCGCGCGTATAAGGGACATCAATCCAACGTTACCGCCCCCGGGCCGCTCGTGCCCGTCACCGGGTCAGGAGGTTACTGTCGGCGGCGTTGGCGTACGGAGTCAACAACCAGGACTACCGCGAGCATGAAGGCCACGGGCAGTCCGTAAAGGGCCGTCCACGTCACCCACACCGGCGGCACGCCACCGTTGAACGCCACAGCCATGACCGTGCCGACGGCAGCCAAAGAGATGACGGCAATGACGGCAGCGATGATCATGATGGGGCGGCGGTAACCCGGGGAAGTCATGCCCACAACGCTAGCAGCAGCACGCGAAGGCGGTTCATTGCTGCGGCTCTTGTCCTGTTCGCGTACTGCGTGGTCGCGGCAAAGCGGGAATAGGGGGTCAGGCAGGATAACCTTGAAGGAACAGACCAACACGGACCGGGCTGTCACCCTCGATCCCGCAGATCCCTGTGGATGCGGTGAGTGCCCGACGTGTCTCCCAAAAGCAAGAACGAAGAAGGTTGATTACGTGCCTACCGGCAAGGTCAAGTGGTATGACAAGGAAAAAGGGTTCGGATTCCTCGCGGCTGAAGACGGCCAGGAAGTATTCCTGCCCAAGACGTCCCTGCCCGCGGGCGTAACGGAGCTCAAAGCCGGAACCCGCGTGGAGTTCGGTGTGGCTGACGGCCGCCGCGGAGCACAAGCCCTGGGACTCCGTGTCCTGGAGAAGACACCGTCCATTGCCAAGGCCAAGCGCATGAACGCCAGGGACCTTGCACCTATGGTGCAGGACCTGGTCACCGTTCTGGACAACCTCTCCGGCTCCTTGTCTTCAGGCAAGTACCCCGACGGCAACAAGGCCAAGGCAATCAGCATGGCGCTGCGCAAGGTTGCCGACGAGCTGGAAGCCTAGGACCGGCCATGACATCGGAATCCGCACAGGACACCAAGGTCGGCCCTGGCGCTGCCCAGGCTCCTGGAAACGGGGACGCCCCCGCGCGGAAGCCCGTCGCGGCCAAGTCCCGCGCCGGTTTGCCCGTGTGGCGCACCGGTAAGCCGGACGCGTTCCTGGCTGCCGCCGTCGATACCGCACGTGAGGCAGTTGAAGGCATAGCCAACCCGGGCGAAGTCGGGGCGCACCTTGGTGCGAAGTCGGAGGGCGACCGCGTGGTGACCCACCTGTTCGAATCCCGGCTCGCCGGGTACGGCGGCTGGCAGTGGTATGCCGTGGTGACCCGTAACTCGCGCTCCAAGATCGTGACCGTGAGCGAGCTCGGTTTGCTGCCCTCCGAGGACTCCATCCTGGCTCCCGAATGGGTGCCGTGGGCCAAGCGCGTCCGCCCCGAGGATGAGACGCCGCTGGTCGCAGAGACAGTTGAGGAAGTTTCGGAGGAGTCCGTGCAAGCGGCCGAAGACGAGGCCACCGAACCGGCTGACGCTGACTCCGATGACGCTGACTCCGAGGACGCTGACTCCGATGAGGATGATGACGACGACGAAGCCGGGGCTGAATAGGCGTTGCGGAAACCCGGGGTGACCACAGTGAAGGCGGACGCTGATGTCCACCTTTAGGTCACTCGGAATCCTCAACTACCGCATCTGGTTCTTCGGTGCGCTGATCTCCAACATCGGCACGTGGATGCAACGCACGGCGCAAGACTGGTTGGTCTTTGACCACCTGACCGCTCACGACGCCGGTGCCATGGGCATTACTCTGGCGCTCCAACTCGGTCCCCAGCTTTTCCTTGCTCCGTGGGCGGGACTGTTGGCCGACCGCTACAGCCGGCGGAAGCTCCTTCTCCTCACCCTGGTGGCCATGGCCCTCCTCAGCACGGGGTTGGGCGTGCTGGTACTGCTGGGCATCGCCGAACTTTGGCATGTCTACCTCTTTGCCTTGCTCCTGGGAATCGTGACCGCCCTGGACGCTCCGGTCCGACAAACTTTCGTCTCCGAACTCGTCACCGACGATTACCTGCCCAACGCGGTGGCCCTCAACAGCGCCTCCTTCAACGTGGCCCGGATGATCGGCCCAGCTGTCTCGGGCGTGCTGACGGTGGTGGTGGGCCCCGGCTGGGTGTTCCTCATCAACACCGTGTCCTTCGTGGCCATGCTGTGGGCGCTCAAACTCATTCCTGCGTCATCCCTCCGCATCCAGCCCCGGGCAGCGGCGGGCAAGGGGCGCATCCGGGAGGGTTTGCGCTACGTCCGGAACAGGCCGGACATCCAAGTGGTCCTGGTGGCCATCTTCATTGTGGGCACTTTCGGACTCAACTTCCCCCTGTTCATCGCCGCGATGGTGGGGACCCAGTTCGGCATGGACGCCGGCGCGTTCGGAGCGTTGAACTCGGTCATGGCCATCGGGTCGGTGACCGGTGCACTGCTGGCTGCCCGACGCGGAAGGCCGCGTCTCAGGTTGATCTTCGGGGCGGCCGGCGGATTCGGCGTTGCCAGCGCCTTGGCCGCCCTGGCACCCAACGCTGTGCTCTTCGGGCTCGCTTTGGTTCCCTGTGGCCTGTTCGCCCTGACCTTGATCACCAGCGCCAACGGCTACGTGCAATCCACCACCGAGGCTGTCATGCGAGGGCGGGTCATGTCCCTCTATATGGCCATTTTCATGGGCGGCACTCCCATCGGTGCACCGTTGGTGGGCTTGGTGGCCAACGTCGGTGGCCCTCGATGGGCGGTCGGCGTTGCAGCGGTTGCCGGCGTCAGCACCGCCGTCGTGGGTTTGCTGTGGATTATCTGCGCGAAACAGCTGCGGCTCCGCTTCGACCGCCGGGCCCGCGGACTGAAGCACTTTCGGGTGGAGTCGCTGCTTTCCCGTCCGGAGGCGGACGACGACGGCGCAGGCCGGCAGGGCGCGTAACGCGCCTTAAACGGCGGCGGCGCCGCCCGGGAGCTACCCGCACGACGCCGACCGAGGCCCGTGGTGCTACTTCTTCAGCTCGCCCACGACGTAATCGATGCTCGCGAGCAGCGCGGAAATGTCGTCCGGCTCAATGGCCACAAACGTGGCAATGCGCAGCTGGTTGCGGCCGAGCTTACGGTACGGCTCGGTGTCCACGACGCCGTTTGCGCGCAGGACCTTGGCAATGGCTGCGGCGTCAATGGAGTCATCGAAGTCAATGGTGGCGATGACATTGGAGCGGTCTTCGGCGTTGGTGACGAAGGGCGTTGCGTACTCCGAGGCCTCCGCCCAGGAATAAATACGGTTGGCGGAGTCTGCCGTGCGCTTGCTGGCAAAGTCCAAGCCACCGTTGCTGTTGAGCCACTGCACCTGCGCGTCCAAGGTCACCAAGGTGGAGAGCGAAGGCGTGTTGTAGGTCTGGTTCAGCTTGGAGTTGTCAATGGCGGTCTGCAGGTCCAGGAAGTCCGGGATCCAGCGGCCGCTGGCCTTGACCCGTGCCGCACGTTCCAGGGCGGCGGGGGAGAAGAGGCCCAGCCAGAGGCCACCGTCGGAGGCGAAGTTCTTTTGCGGGGCGAAGTAGTAGACGTCCGACTCGGCGACGTCAACGTCCAGTCCGCCGGCCGCTGAGGTGGCGTCCACGAGGACCAGCGAGCCTTCGTCGGCACCCTGCACGCGCTTTACGGGAGCGGCCACGCCGGTTGACGTTTCATTCTGGGGCCAAGCGTAGACGTCCACGCCGGCTTCGGCCGCTGCCACGGGGCGGGTGCCGGGTTCAGCCTTGATGATGGACGAAGCGTCAAGGAACGGTGCCTTGTTGGTAGCTGCAGCGAACTTTGAGCCGAACTCGCCGAATGAGAGGTGCTGGGCCTTCTTCTCGACCAGGCCAAACGCAGCCACGTCCCAGAACGCCGTGGAGCCGCCAACGCCGAGGACAACCTCGTAGCCTTCAGGTGCGCGGAAGAACTGGCTGAGTCCTTCGCGGACCGAACCCACAAGGTTCTTGACCGGAGCCTGACGGTGGGAGGTGCCGAGGATGGTGGTCGACGCGGCAGACAACGCTTCGATCTGTTCCGGGCGAACCTTGGACGGTCCAGCGCCGAAGCGTCCATCCTTGGGCAGCAGGTCGGCGGGAATGGTGATGCTGTTGTCGCTCACGTAGGGCTCCAATGGGTGTCGGCTAGAGATGGGAGGTGGCATGGGGCATCAACTGCCCCTTCGACACCCCAATTCTGCCTGACACGGCCCGGGCGCAGGAACCTGCAGCCGTCATAGTCCGCCACGTGGAATGCAAACGAATCGGATGCGACCGGAATTATCCAGAGTAATTCCAAATAAGCTAGGCTGGTGGTTGGCGTTCATGGGGCGGCGGTGCACACCGTCCGCCCTTGCTGGGGACGCGGTACGGTGGAGATTACGCAAGGAACTGCGTTCGAGGAGAGCTGAGCTGGATGACGGATCTGATCGATACCACTGAGATGTATCTTCGGACCATTTTGGAGCTTGAAGAAGAAAACATAGTGGCACTCCGGGCCCGCATTGCCGAGCGATTGCGCCACTCCGGACCCACTGTTTCCCAGACCATCGGACGCATGGAGCGCGACGGCCTGGTGATTGTGTCCAACGACCGCCACCTGGAGCTCACTGAAGTGGGCCGGAAACGCGCCACAGAGGTCATGCGCAAGCACCGCCTTGCGGAGCGCCTGTTGGCCGACGTTATTGGCTTGGACTGGGCCTATGTACACGATGAAGCGTGTCGCTGGGAGCATGTCATGAGTGAGCGCGTGGAGCGCCGGCTTTACGAGCTCCTGGAGCATCCCACAGAGTCTCCCTATGGCAACCCCATCCCGGGGCTTGAGGCGCTTGGTGGCCTCGCCAGCCAGCCCTTCCCCCGGCTGGATGTCAATCTGCTGCAGGCCATGGACGGCTACGCCACTGATTCCCGCGTTGTGGTCAGCCGCCTTGCGGAGCCCATCCAAGTCGAGCCGGAACTTCTCACCCAGTTGGATGAGGGCGGAATCCGTCCAGGCGCAACAGTGTCGCTGGAGCGCGTCGGTGAGTACATCTCGGTCCGCGTCCCGGGTATCGAGGGCGCCTTGGAGCTACCTCCTGAAGTTGCTGCGCACGTCTTCGTCTCCCTCAGCTGACCGGCACCGGGCCAGCACAGTGTCAAACCTCACTTTTGTGCGTTCGGCGCGCGTGTGACCTGCGGTTTTTCGAAATTGATGATAAGGGCCTCCTTCGCTTGCCCCGCTCCTGTTGATAACGAATTTATTACCAAGAGCCTTAATCCCCTATAGTTATCTACTAGCGCTGATACCAAAGCGTTACCTGATCCGGAGCCGAGCTCTGCCAGCGGATCAGGTGTGCCACCCACCACTGGCAGAGGCGGGGGAACCACAAGCGGCTGTCTAAAGAAGCAGCCTTGGGGTGAAGTCCGCAGCAGAAGTGCCCACGTATGCAAGTCCCTCTTGGGATACCTGTGTGCCGTGAGCGCCTCGTGCGGACCGGGTCTTTGTACTCTCTGACCCGAATCCGACAGCTAACTTCGCAGGCTTTTGAGAGAGGAACAGAGTTTGACATCGCAGAACGTCAGGGGTCGCCGCCGCGCGTCCGGCCCCGCTGCTGAGCTGCGGCCAGCCACCGTCGTAACGGAGATCCGGCCTCGCGACACCGAGCGTCAGGTGCGCCGCCGTAAGAGCCCGCTGCGCCAGGTTGCCGACTTCGCCGCTGCCAGCGGCGTCGGGCAGAAGGCCGGTGTTGCGCTTGCCGCCACCGGACTTGCCCTGACTGTCGGTCTGCCGGCCACGAGTCCCGTCATGGCCACTTCGGAATCAGGCCAGACTGAGTCTGCCCTCGCCGTCGCCGCCCCCACTGGCAGCCAGCCCGAGGTTTCCGCCGCCGCGTCAGCCAAGATCGACTTCAGCCGCGCCGCCGTCGCCACTTCTGCCGACCCCGATGGGAAGCTGAAGCAGCTGCTCAGCGCCCAGTCGACTGAGAGCATCCAGCGGGCCTCGTCCGTTGGCAGCATGGCCAGCCCCCTGGACACGCTCACCACGGCATCCCCTTTTGGTTACCGCATCAGCCCCCTCACGGGTGGCGCAGGTGACTTCCACCGTGGCCAGGACTTCGTTGCCCAGTGCGGCACGGCTGTGCACGCAGCGGCCACCGGCAAGGTTACGTTCGCCGGATGGCACGAGTACGGCGGAGGCAACCGCGTGGTCGTTGACCACGGCAATGGCCTCGAGACCACGTACAACCACCTGTCGTCCTTCACCGTCCAGGTAGGCCAGACCGTAAACCGCGGCGACACCGTCGCCCTGAGCGGCACCACGGGCGCTTCCACCGGCTGCCACCTCCACTTCGAGGTCCAGGTCAACGGTGAAGTTGTAGACCCCATGGGCTGGCTCTAAGCCAGTTGATGGTTGCCTCTCGCATTAGCGGGACGCCCCGTGACCTGAATGTGACATTCGCTTTCAAGTGTTGTAGCGTACAGAGCGCATCGGCTTTTTAGGGGGCCGGTGCACTTGAGTGGATTGCCTAGCTCTGCCACCTCTCAAGGTCCGTTCGCATAAATCGTCTGGCAGGGGCGGGGGAACCACTTCTGGCCTTCGAAAGAAGGCCTTGGGGTTAAGTCGCAAAAGCTTCCTTGGAAGCAGCGCGGCCGGATGACTCCCATCCGAATCCGACAGCTCACCTCGCAGGCATTGGGAGAGGCTACCTACGTGTCATCACGCACTACCCCTGCGCGCCATCGCGCCCAAACGGTTCGCACGAACCCGTTGAACACTCTTTCCAAGGCTGTTTCCTCCAACGCAGGAACCGTGGGCCGTCAGGCCGCCGTCCTTGCAGCAGCCTCAGGCCTCGTCCTCACCGTCGGCTTGCCGGCACAAGCAACAGACACCGACGTTTCCAAGTCGGAGGCCTCCAGCACCCAACAGCTGGTTGCTACCGCGGTGATTACCGCAGAACCGACAGCCACCGTTTCCTTCGAGAGCCCCACCGTGGCCACCCTGGAAGCCCCCAAGGTACAGCGCGCAGCGCAGGTTGCCGAGCGCGCAGCGGCCACCAGCGAAGAAACAGCGGAAGCAGTTACAGCAAAGTCTTCCGAGGCCAAGGATTCGGCCTCCAGTGCAGCTGCCTCCGGTCTCGCCGCCATTGCCTACACCGGCATCGGCTCTCCCTACGTTTGGGGCGGAACCACACCCAACGGTTGGGATTGCTCCGGCTTCACCCAGTGGGTCTACGCACAGGCCGGAATCAGCATCCCCCGCGTCAACGCCTGGACGGCCATGACGCCCACCAGCACTCCTGCTCCCGGCGACCTCGTCATGCAGAACGGCGGAGCCCACGTAGGCATCTACGTCGGCAACGGCATGATGATCAGCGCTTTGAACCCCGGCCAGGGAACGCTGCTGCACTCCGTAGCGTCCACCGGCACCTCCTCGTTCTACACCCTCCGCTAGAAAAATCCGGTTCGGGGTCGGCCGGCATTCCCCACATGCTGGCCAACCCACTACCCGCGTGCACCCCAACTGCATGCGGATACGAAAAGAGAAAATCATGACCAGTGCAAACAAGGTTGCACGGCACCGCGCTGAGGCCCCCAAGACCAGCTCGCTTGCCGTCATCGCCAAGGCCGTCAGCAACAACGCCGGTGGCGTTGGCCGCCAGGCAGCAGTTATTGCCGCAGCTTCAGGCCTGGTCCTGACCAGTGGCATCGCAGCCAACGCTGCCGATACCAACGTGGATCGCGAATCGACGTCCACGTCCACTCTTGACGTGCAGTCGGTAGTCCAGGCCACCATCGCCGCGGACTCCACTGTGGCCATCTCCTACGAGCGCCCCGTGGTCACAACGGTGGAAGCCCCGGCTCCCGTGGTGGTCGAGGAAGCTCCGGCCAAGGTTGAAGCCAAGGTCGAAAACAACGAGGCAACCGCGGTTACCGCCAACGCAGCTCCGGCAGTCAACGCAACCGTTGCCGTCAGCAACGCGACCCCCGCTCCGGCAGCTCCCGCCGCATCCAGCGGCCTCGGTGCCGCTATCGCTGCTGCAGCTTACGCCCAGCTCGGCGTCACCCAGGACTGCACCATGCTTGTGACCAACTCCTTGGCCGCCGTGGGTATCAACTTCCACGACTGGCCCGCTGGCTACCTCTCCCTTGGCCGCACCGTGAGTGCAGCTGAAGCCCAGCCTGGCGACCTCGCCTACTACGCCAACGGCGGTTTGGCCGGACAGGCCCACATCGCTGTCTACGTCGGCAACGGCCAAGCAGTTCACGGTGGATGGAACGGATCCACCACGGCACTGTTCAGCGCCAACGTGGGCTCCGGCCCGGTCTTCATCCGCGTCAACGGCTGATCCACATCGCGTAAGAACACCCCGCTGGCTTTGGCCGGCGGGGTGTTCTGCTTTAACCCTTGCCGGCTCGTGGGATGCCCGTAGTAGTGGGCGTGCGGCCACCACCCACTTCGGTTCTGAAAGCCACCCGACCTGCCGCAAATCACGTGTGTCGGGGCGGTTCTGCCCCTCAAAGTAGGTGGTGGCGGCACACAAAGGGACCCTTTGATTTCCGCCACATCCCTTAACCGCGCATGAACTCTTGCCGACACTGCACGCGAAACGACGGAAAAATTCGTTGATACGGCATATAAGTGCTTACCCTTATGTTGTCGATCCACAGCCCGTACATGCAGAGGGCAGCCGGCCCTCGTGCCCCTGACGGGTGCGGCCGTGAAGAGGTACGTGCATGCGCACACTCGTTCTGAATGCTGGATATGAACCGCTGGCGGTAATAACATTCCGCCGGGCGCTGGTCCTTGTGCTGACTGGGAAAGCTAGCGTGGTGGCCGAAGGCGACGAGCCTGTCGTCGGGCCACAGGAGATACTCGGAAGACCTTCCGTGATCCTCCTCAACCGCTACATCCGTCCCCGGTACAACAGGATTACCGCCGTGAGTCGCCGCGGGGTACTTCGCCGCGACGGCCATCGCTGCGCCTACTGCGGGAAAACAGCCCACACCATAGACCACGTCCACCCCAAATCCAGGGGCGGCGCGGATTCCTGGGAAAACCTGGTTGCGGCGTGCTTGAAATGCAACAACGCCAAGAGCGACCACACGCTGGCAGAGATGGGTTGGAATCTCCGTTTCAAGCCCGGCGTGCCCCAGGGAACCATGTGGCAGATCAAAGAACTCGAGAAACCTGCGCCGGACTGGGACCCGTTCCTGTTGCCGGAATCCGCTGCCTGATCGATTTCTGCTGGTCTCCAGCCGTCCCGGGTAATCTGGGCGGATGGAGTTCAATGCCGTGATTTTGGCGGGTGGCCGGGCCACCCGCCTCGGGGGCGTGCCCAAGCCATCGTTGAAGTACGACGGCGGCACCCTCCTTTCCCATGCCCTGCAGGCGGCCCGGGGTGCTTCGGCTGTGGTGGTGGTGGGACCGGACGTTCCAGGCGGGTCGGAAAGCACGCAACTACCGGTCGGCGTTCTGCGGGCACGGGAAGAACCGGTCTTCGCCGGTCCCGCTGCGGCAATCGCGGCCGGCCTGGCTGCGTTGAAGAACAGTCCGAGCACCCCGTGGACCCTGGTGCTGGCATGCGATATGCCGCACGCTTCCCGCGGTGTAGACCTTCTTTGGGCCGCCCTCGCATCCAGTCCAAACGTGGAAGGAGTCATGGCTGTCTCTCCTGATGGACGGAAACAGCCGCTTCTGGGCGCCTACAGTACAGCTGCGTTGGAAAGGGAAGTGGCCGTAGCTTCCGACGGCTCGGGGTTAACGAACTCTTCAGTGTTCCGCCTGCTTGCTAGGCTGAACCTGCTGGACGTTGACGTCCCCGCGGGGTCCACGGATGACGTGGATACGTGGGAGGACGCCGCGGCTTTGGGCATTAACTACGAGTTGGAGGCGGACGTGAAGAGCCAGGAAGAGACGCTCGAGGAATGGTGCCGCACACTGCTGCAGGCTTTCGAGCTTGAGGGCGTGGAAGTGGACGTTAACGAGGTACTCGCGGTCGCTGGGGTGGCAGCACATTCAGTGGTGCGCCCCGCCGCGCCCCTTACTACGTTCATTGCCGGATACGCGGCAGGCATGGCCCGCGGGATCGGCCAGGCCAGCGATGATGCGTCCATGAACGCTGCCCTGGAACTGGCCCGCAAAGTAGCCAAGGAGTACTCGGAGTCCGGGACTGACCCGGAATGACGGCGGCCCCCAACGAGGGCCATCACGCGGCACACACGTGGCAGGAGGCCCGGCAGCGCGCGTTCGATGTTGCTGCCCCTATCCCGCCGGGGCCCGTGCCGCTGAGCTCCGCACTCGGCCGCACCCTGGCGTCCGATGCCCTGGCCCTGCAGGACATGCCCCACTATGCTTCGTCGGCCATGGACGGGTGGGCCGTCAACGGCAGCGGTCCATGGATCCTGACCGAGCCCGGGCAGCGGCTGGCACCGCACCAAGCGAGTCCCATTGTCACCGGCGGTCTGATACCGCCCGGTGCCAAGGCTGTTCTGCGCAGCGAGAGCGGCGTTATCACCACGGACGACGACGGCCTGCCGGTTCTTGCGCTGGGCGGCACCGCCAAACCGGGCGAGCCCCGCAACGGCCAACACATCCGTAAAGCTGCAGAAGAGGCCGCTGAGGGTGACGTCCTGTTGAAAGCCGGCACAGTATTGAATCCGGCGCATATTGCCTTGGCAGCGCTGGCGGGTTTGGACCACTTGGAAGTCCTCGGAAAACCGTTGGTCCGGTTCCTCCTGACGGGTTCGGAAGTCGTGGCCCGGGGTGTTCCCATGCCCGGGCAGGTCAGGGATACCTTCGGCCCGCAGCTGGGTGCCGTCGTCGGGCTCTTGGGCGGTATAGCAGGGGAGCAGCTCAAGGTGGGCGACAGCTACGAGGAGTGGATTGCCGCACTTCGGGACACAGAGCCCTCAGCAGATGAACTGACACCGGACGAACCGTACGTTGAAGCGGAGGCCCCTGCCGACGTCGTTGTTACTACGGGCGGAACGGGACGCTCGGGAACGGACCACCTCCGCAAAGCCGTGGCTGAGCTGGGTGGCAGTTTGCTGATCGATGGCATTGCGATGCGGCCGGGTCATCCTGCCGTGTTGGCAGAGCTGCCCGATGGCCGGTTCGTGTTGGGGCTGCCGGGGAATCCGCTCGCCGCGATGATGGCCTTGTTTACCGTGGGCGGCCCGCTTCTGGCTGCTTTGGGCCACGGTCGCTTGGAAGAAGTGGGCGAGGTTCCCTGTGGCACGACTATCGACGCCGACCCCGGCCGGACCCGCTTGATGCCGTTCAAGCTCGTGTACGGGCTGGCGTCGCCGGCGCAGCATGCAGGTCCCGGAATGATGCGTGGCTTGGCAGGCGCACACGGTGTGATGGTGGTGCCGCCCCACGGTGTTCAGCTGGGCGAGATGGTGCCGGCGTTCGCATTGCCTTGGGGCAAACCGCTGCCCGTGCCGAAGGCGCCGGAGGACAAGGCCCGAAAAGCCGCGCCCCGGCAACAGAGGAAGGCTCCTTCCGGCCCGGTTGACTGGAGCGCGTTGGACGCTTGAGGGGCGCCTTGAGCGGATTCTGGACTGAGGACAAAGTGCAATGATGGACTCATGAACAGGCATGCTCCAGAACAGGACATCAACGAAGATGACCTGCAAATCCACCCGCCCAAACAAGCCGCGGCAGGCCTTAAAGCTGTCGCGGTTGCCCTCGAACGAGGTTACGCCCAAGCCGGAGTGACCCGCACGGTCCGTTCCATGCTCAGGGTCAACCAGCATGATGGTTTTGACTGCCCTGGGTGTGCATGGCCGGAATCGATCACCGGCAGGCGCAGCCCCGCAGAGTTTTGCGAGAACGGCGCCAAGGCCATCGCCGAGGAGAGCACCACCCGGACAGTCGGTGCCGAATTCTGGGCGAAGCATTCCCTTGCGGACCTCGAGGACAAGACGGAGTACTGGCTGGGAAGCCAAGGAAGACTTTCCGAGCCGGTTGTCATCAAACCAGGCGACACCCACTATTCTCCGATCAGTTGGACTGACGCCTTCGCTTTGATCGGCGAACACATCAATGCCACCACACCTGATAAGTGTGTGTTCTACACCTCCGGCCGGACGGCCAACGAGACGGCCTTCATGTACCAGTTGTTTGCGCGGAGCCTCGGCACCAACAACCTTCCAGATTGCTCCAACATGTGCCACGAGTCCTCCGGCAGCGCCCTCAACCCGACCATCGGAATCGGCAAAGGCACTGTTTCCTTGGAGGACATCCACCATGCGGAGCTGGTCCTGGTTGTGGGCCAAAACCCTGGAACCAATCACCCGCGCATGCTGTCCGCCCTCCGCGACTGCAAGAACAACGGCGGAAAAATCATCGCCGTCAACCCGCTTCCCGAAGCCGGTCTCCTGAACTTCAAGGACCCCCAGTCCCTCAACGGTGTTATCGGCGGCGGCACCACTATCGCTGATGAGTTCCTGCAGATCAAAGTCGGCGGCGATCTCGCGTTGTTCCAGGCACTGGGCCACCTGCTCCTGGAGGAAGAGAAACGCAAACCAGGGACCGTCGTCGACCATTCCTTCATCGGGAAGCAGACCGAAGGCTTCGAAGCCTATAAGGAAGCCCGTTCGGTGCTGGACTGGGCTGAGACGGAACGCGCAACAGGGCTAAGCCGGGAAGAGATCACCAACGCTGCCGGGATGATGGCGGAGTCGAAGGGAACCATCATCTGCTGGGCGCTCGGATTGACCCAGCAACCGCACTCTGTGGATACGCTCCGCGAGATCATCAACCTCCTCCTGCTCCAGGGCAACTTCGGCAAGCGGGGAGCCGGCGCCTGTCCCGTCCGGGGCCACTCGAACGTGCAGGGCGACCGGACCATGGGCATCTGGGAGAAACCCAAGGAATCCTTCCTGGCCGCGCTGGACAAGGAGTTCGACTTCCACATGCCGCGGGATCACGGCTATGACTCAGTGGAAACCCAGCACGCCTTGGAAAAGGGTGAAGTGGATGTTTTCGTCTCGATGGGTGGAAACTTCGCGGCGGCGGGATCGGACACCGCAGCCTTGGAAGATGGCCTGAAGAAGGCGGGGCTCACCGTCCACATCTCCACCAAGCCCAACCGGGCACACATCGTCCACGGCAAGACGTCCCTGATCCTGCCCACGCTTGGCCGGACGGACACTGATGACAAGCACCCCAAAGGCAAGCAATTCCTCTCGGTGGAGGACTCCATGTCCGTCATCCACAAAACGCAGGGACGGCTGGAGCCTGTTTCAGAACACCTCCTGAGCGAACCGGTGATTGTGGCACGAATGGCCCAAGCGACGCTGGGGGACAGCCACAGTGTGGACTGGCGTGCCATGGCCGAGGACTACGACGTGATACGCGACCATATCTCCCGCGTCATTCCCGGCTTTGAGGACTTCAACGCCCGGGTCCGCACCAAGAACGGCTTCGTCCTCCCCAACCCTCCCAGGGATACCCGTACCTTTGCCACGGACATCGGCAAGGGGCGTTTCTCCGTTCGGCCGCTTGAGTACCTTGAGGCTCCGGCAGGCCATCTGATCCTCCAGACTGTCCGCAGCCACGACCAATACAACACCACGTTCTACGGCCTGGACGACCGGTACCGCGGTGTCTCGGACGGCCGCCGGGTGATCCTGGTCAATCCTGGTGACCTGCAGGAATTGGGCTTCGAGGACCGCGACCTGGTGGATGTCATCTCTACTTTCGCGGGGACGGAGCGCCGTGCCAACAAGTTCCGCCTCATCGGGTACCCCACGGCCAAAGGATGCGCCGCAGCGTACTTCCCGGAGGCCAACGCCCTGGTGCACCGGGAACTGGTGGCCCGGGAATCGAACACCCCCGGCTACAAAGCAATGACCGTGCGCTTCGTGACGCATGAGGAGAACGGATCCTGATATGGGACGGGTAACCCAGCGCCGCAAGGTTCACAAGTTTGTCCTGGATGGCTCACCGCAGGCTTTGGAGCATCCCATCCGCTTCAAGGAAGACGTCCTGGCCGTGGAGGAACCGCTGGAGATCCGCTTGGGTGACATGTCTTTCTCCGTGACCATGCGGACCCCCGGAGACGACTTCGACCTCGTTGCGGGATTCCTGGTCTCGGAAGGGATCGTGTGGGAGCCGGGTCAGCTGGTCTCGGAGCGTTTCTGCGCTGGTGAGGACGAGAACGGGGTGCAGACCTTTAATGTGGTGGATGCACAGCTTCGGCCTGATGTTGAACGACCCGACACCGGCCGCAACGTCTACACCTCCAGCTCGTGCGGAATTTGCGGCACGGACTCCATTGATGCCGTTCGCAAGTCCTCGCACCACAGCCCCAAGGAAGACCGCATCACTGTTCCGGTACGGGCGCTCGCCGCATTGCCGGACCGCCTCCGTGAGGCGCAGGCGGTCTTTGACAAGACCGGTGGCGTGCACGCTGCCGGCCTTTTCAGGATCCACGACGACGGCACTACGGAGCTGCTCTGCCTCCGGGAGGACGTGGGCAGGCACAACGCCGTGGATAAAGTGGTGGGCTGGGCCTTGCGGGCGGGCATGTTGCCCCTCAAGGGGACTGTCCTTCAGGTTTCGGGCCGGGCTTCGTTTGAGCTTGTCCAGAAGGCTGCCATGGCAGGAATACCCGTATTGGCGGCTGTGAGCGCACCCTCCAGCCTTGCGGCGGAACTGGCGGAGGAAACGGGGATTACGTTGGCCGGTTTCAGCCGCGGGCTCAGCCTCAATGTTTATGCCGGGCGGGAGAGAATCGTTGCAGAAGCTGCTCAAACTGACCCGCAGGCCGTGGGGGATAGCCGGCAATCACTTGGCTATTGAGCTGGAACAACGTAGATTTTATCCATCGATTGGAAGCGCGGCGACCCAAGTTTCGCCGTCCGCGCCCTGCAGTTTTGGGGCGCGGTAACAATCCCTGTCACCCAGCGAACGCCCAAAGGGGAATTAATTGCACGACGACCGCCGGATCACTGAACAGCGTCTCGATCGATTTGTTCGGGAACGCATTCTTCCGGCCATTTACGGCAGGGCGATTCCGCTTCAGCTCAGCAGCTGGGACGCGCCAGGCGAACCCGTGCCTGCCGCGGAAGCGCTGCGCCAGGTCTTCACTCCGCAGGAGCCCGGCGCCGCGTGGGGCAAGGCCTGGAGCACCAAGTGGCTGCGCCTCCAAGGAGAGGTGCCGCAGGACTGGGGAATGACGGATTCCACCACTGTGGAGATCATCGTCGATCTTGGCTTTAACAGCGATGTCCCGGGGTTTCAGTGTGAAGGTACCGCATGGCGCTCCGATGGAAGCATCATCAAGGCGATCTCGCCCAGGAACTTCCACGTTCCGCTCAAGCTTCTGGGCGGAGGCCACTCCGTTGACTTCTATGTGGAGGCTGCCGCCAACCCGGATGTAGCGCAAGGATGGTCCTTCGCCCCCACGCCGTTGGGGGATAAGGCCACTTCCGGCGAGGAGCCCCGGTACCGCCTGGGCCGCATAGCAATCGCTGAACTGAACGAAACCGTGTGGGAACTCAACCAGGACATCTGGACCCTCAGCGGCTTGATGCACGAACTTCCCATGGATATGCCCCGGCGCCATGAGATCCTGCGCGCGCTTGAACGCATGCTGGACATTATGGATCCGGACGACATTGCCGGAACCGCTGCCGCAGGCCGTGCAGAGCTGATGCAGGTCCTCAGCCGTCCCGCCTACGCGTCCGCCCATGAACTCCTGGCTACCGGCCACGCACACATCGACTCCGCCTGGCTGTGGCCCGTCCGCGAAACCATCCGCAAGTGTGCCCGTACTTTCTCCAACGTGGTGGCCTTGATGGATGAAGACCCGGACTTCGTTTTTTCTTGCTCATCGGCCCAGCAGATGGCGTGGATGAAGGAGTTCTTCCCTGAGCTCTTTGTGCGCATCAGGGAAAAAGTGAAGGCAGGCCAGTTCGTTCCGGTGGGTGGCATGTGGGTGGAATCAGACACCAATATGCCAGGCGGCGAGGCCATGGCCCGCCAGTTCGTGGAAGGCAAGAGTTTCTTCCTGAACGAGTTCGATATCGAGTGCCAGGAAGCTTGGCTGCCGGATTCATTTGGCTATTCAGGTGCCATCCCCCAGATCGTCAAGGAAGCCGGGTCGCGTTGGTTCCTCACGCAGAAAATCTCCTGGAACAAGGTCAACCGGATGCCTCACCACACCTTTGCGTGGGAGGGCATCGACGGCACGCGGCTGTTTACGCACTTCCCGCCCGTGGACACTTACAACGCTGAACTGCACGGACGTGAATTGGCCCATGCACAGCGTAATTACCGCGATCACGGCCGCGGGACCATGTCCTTGGTGCCGTTCGGCTACGGCGACGGCGGTGGCGGACCGACGCGCGAAATGGTTGCCGCAGCGCATCGTACGGCGGATTTGGAAGGCTCCCCGAAGGTCCGCATGGGCACTGCCAAGGATTTCTTCACGAAAGCCGAGGCCGAGTACAGCAATCTGCCGGTCTGGGTGGGTGAGATGTACCTGGAAATGCACCGTGGAACGTATACGAGCCAGGCCAAGACCAAGCGTGGCAACCGTCGGAGCGAACACCTCCTGCGTGAGGCCGAGCTGTGGTGTGCCACTGCCGCTGTCCGGCTCGGTCCGGCATACTCCTATCCCGCGGACGAACTCAAACGTCTCTGGCGGCTGGTCCTGCTCCAGCAGTTCCACGACATCCTTCCGGGCAGCTCCATCGCCTGGGTCCACGAGGATGCAGAGCGCAACTACGAGGCCATAGCCAGGAATCTCGAGGACATCATCAACCAGGCCGCTCAGGCCTTGGTAGGCGAGGGGGATCAGCAGTTCCTCTTGAACGCCGCGCCGCATCAGCGCAACGGCGTGCCTGCATTGGGTGCGGCCCAGGCAACGACGCCGGATTCCAGTGTTCAGCTGGACGAGCTGGAGGACGGCTACGTCTTGGACAACGGCATCATCCGCGCGGTCCTGAACCAGGATGGCCTGCTGACGTCCTTGATTGACTACGCCAGCGGCCGCGACGCCATCGCTCCAGGACAGGCCGGGAACCTGCTCGAGCTTTTCAGGGACACTCCGAACGAGTGGGACGCCTGGGACATCGAAGAGTTCTATCGCCGAAACGTCACACCACTGACCCAAGCGGATGGCGTCGATGTTGAGCGTTCGCCGGCCGGCGTCGTCGTCGTGGTCAAACGCAAGGTGGGTGCCTCGACCATCACCCAACGCCTGACTCTCGACGCCGGTGCGGCGTCGTTGGGGATCGCCACCACGGTGGACTGGCAGGAACGCGAAAAGATGCTGAAGATCGCCTTCCCGCTGGATGTCAGGGCGGATCGTTCAGCGTCGGAAACCCAGTTCGGTCACGTTTTCCGCCCGACGCACACCAACACATCCTGGGAAGCGGCCAAGTTTGAGATCTGCGCCCACCGCTGGATCCACGTCGCCGAGCCCGGCTACGGCGTTGCAGTAAGCAACTCCTCAAGCTACGGGCACGACGTCACCAGGGCCGTCCGTGCCGATGGCGGAACCACGACGACGGTCCGTACCTCGCTGCTTCGCTCCGCCCGGTTCCCGGATCCGGAAGCAGACCGCGGAAGCCACACACTTGAGGTGTCCATCAGGCCGGGCGCTGCGATCGCCGATGCCGTGGAAGAGGGCTACCGCACCAACCTGAAGCCGAGGTTCATCTCCGGCGAAACGCCCGTGGAACCGCTGCTTTCCGTGTCCAATCCGGCAATCGTGGTGGAGGCTGTCAAGCTGGCCGAAGACGGTTCGGGCGATGTTATTGTCCGGCTTTACGAATCGTTGGGGGAGCGCTCAACGGGCTTCCTAACGGCCAACTTTGAGTGCTCCGATGCATCTGCCACGGACTTGCTGGAGCGCCCCTCGGAAGCCCCCGGAGTGGCTGTGGAGGAGGGGCCCGTGGTCAAGCTGGTGCTCCGGCCTTTCCAGCTGGTAACGCTGCGGCTGATTCGCTGATTGGCGCGGATTGGCTGGGCCCCTGCGTTACTCCGCCAGTTCCGCGTCGATAGCGTCTTTCAACACTTGAACCCGAACGGGAATCACAGTGTCATGGTGTTTGATTTGGGCTGAGACGTTCTTCGAGAAGACATCCTCAACCAAGGTGGGCATGTCCTTCACGCCGTTGAGGTAGCGCTTGGCGGCAAAGTCGAATTCTGACCTGTTGTTCTTTATCCGGGTGTTGAGAGCCTTGAGTTCGTCGGCGATCTTGAGGTATTCCGCTTCCGGGGCGTTCCGGGCGGTGGCGTCATCGACCTTCTTGACGTATTCATCCTTAAGCCGAACAAACTCGTTGTAGTTCTCCTCGGACTTCGCGGTTGTTTCTGCGTGCGATTCGAGCTGTGCAATCTCGTTGTCCAAGGTGCGGGCAAACTCAACGTAGGAGACGTTCTTGGACTGCTTGAGCTGGTTGACGGCTTCCCGACAAGGAACAGCTGCTTGTGTCAAGAGCGTTTGGCGTTCCCGGAGGTTGGCTGCTTTGGAGCCCACAAAGAGTCCGCTGCACCCGGCATCTTCCCTGAACAGGCCTTCGAACAGGGGGTATGACTCCACCAGGCCCTCCATGGAGTCGAGGTAGGCCTGGTAGGAATCACCCAGCTGGGCTACAGCCACACCGATCCCATCCGCTTCTTCACCAGCGCCGTAGCCAGTCTGCACATCGTTTAAGGTAGTCCGTGCGGAATTGACGGCCTGTTGGAACTCATCCCGCTCTTTGACGGAGTTCTTCTCCGCCTCTTCACGGGAAGCGGGGGCATTGCGCGCCTTTTTATACGCGGCCAGGTAGGCGTTGACCGCGGGCTGGATCTTGCCCCTTGCCTCAACGAGTGCCGTCAGGCGCTCGTCCTTGATGAGGGCCAGGCTTTCCCTGCGCTGCTGACCGGCGAAGTTGGTCAAGGCGATCACCACTACCGAGGCAACCACCGCCACCACAACGGCAATACTAATAGCGATAAGGACTGGACGGCGCTTACTGCGAACGGGCTCAATGGTCATCGCTACTTCCCCTCACCTGATGCTGCATCAAACTGTTCCAGGCTCTTCTGGAGAACGCCCTCGAATTCGGAGTTTGAGCTGTTGGCGCTTTCGATGATCTTTGAGTATTTGTCCTTGGTGGCAGTTTCATATGTTGTTTGTGCCTTGGCGAACGCATCATTAATATCCAACAGTGCCAGGCCGGCAATGGTGCTCTTGCTGAGGCGCTCAAAGGTGTCCTTGCTGTCAAGCACTTCCTGTTGCTTGTCCCGCTGCCCGCGGATGACGGCCTCTACCTCCGTGAGCAGGGTGGTGGTCTCTGCGTCGGCACCGTCCTTGGCGGTGCCCAGCGCGGCCAGACACTCGTCAGCGCTCTTGACGTAGTCCTGGGCGTAGGACTCACTTGCAACGTTCAGCGATGAATGCAGGGCCGCACACGGCCCGCCCACGGAGCGGTAGATGTTGGTGGTGTTGATTACCAGTTGGTCGTTGTAGGCGATCACCGCACCGTACTGATCCTTGAAGCGGTTGAAGGATTCGGCGACTCCCTGACCCTGCAGTGCCGGCGATTCCGCCATGTGTTCCAAGCGGTCACGATTTGCCTGTGACTCACGCACGATGCGCTCACGGTCCTGGCTGAGGACTTTGTCCACTTCCGCCTGTCCCGCTTTTTCGGAAATGGCGTTCGAGTACCGGCCCGAAAACTGTTGGACCAAAGGATCGTAGAGGTTCATCGAGTTGTCCACAATGACGCGTTGCTTGTCCAAACGGGCAACGTCGGCACGTCCTGGCTCTGTTGGCCGGGAGACCGCAAACCAGATGCCAAGCCCCGCGGCCACCAACGCCACCACTACGGCAACCACTATGAGTGCCGCTCGTTTGGAACCACCGCGTCCGGGTTCGCTGATTGTTTCTTCCAACTTCTTATCCCCCATATTTGTGAACCACTTACTTGTGAACCACTTAGACGTCGTGCTGGAGCCGCTTCACGAAGAGCTTGGTCCGTTCCTGGCGCGGTGCCCGCAAAACCTCGGCTGCCGGCCCGCGTTCCACTACAACCCCGCCGTCCATGAAGATAACCTCGTCCGCCACATGCTGGGCAAAGGCGAGCTCATGGGTCACGATCACCATGGTCCAGCCCTCTTCGGCGAGTTCTTTGATGACGCCGAGGACGTCCCCCACAAGTTCGGGGTCCAGGGCGGACGTGGGTTCGTCAAACAGTAGCAGTTGGGGCTTGAGTGCCAACGCCCGGACGATTCCCACGCGCTGCTGCTGACCGCCTGAGAGCTCAAAAGGGTAGGCATCGCGCTTGTCTGCAAGACCAACACGTTCCAGCAGGCGTTCGGCTTCGGCAATTGCCTCGGAGCGAGGCCGTTTTTGGACCTGGACGGGGCCTTCGATGATGTTCTTCAGCACGGTCATGTGGGGGAAAAGGTTGTAGTGCTGGAAGACCATTGCGCTGCGGTCGCGGAGCGCAGCCACTTCCTTCTTCCCTACTTTGGCGCCGAAGTCGATGGCGAGCTCAGCTGAGGAGTCGCCGCTTCCAAAGGTGACCGTGCCGGCGTCGGGAATTTCCAGCCCGTTGAGCGAACGCAGGACCGTAGTCTTGCCGGAGCCCGAAGGCCCGATCAGGGCCACCACCTGGCCGCGCTGGATATCGATGTCGATATCGCGCAGGACCACGTTGCTTCCGAAGGCTTTGGCAAGGCTCCGGGCCGTCAGGACGGACGTGACGCGCGGCTGCCGGGCGGGTTCGTTAGTGAGCGACATAGCGGTCCAATCTCTTTTCCACGGCGGATTGCGCAGTGGAAAGAACCAGGCAAATGACCCAATAAACCAGGGCTGCCTGCAGGTAAAGGGCCATGAACTCCTGGCTGAACGCGGCGATCTGCTGTGCGTTGCGGAACAGTTCAGTAACCAGGATGAGCGAGGCGAGGGACGTGTCTTTCACCAGGGAAATGAAGGTGTTGGACAAGGGAGGAACGGACACCCTTGCTGCCTGCGGCAGGATGATGCGCACCAGGGCCTGCGGACGGGACATTCCGATAGTGTGGCCGGCTTCCCATTGGCCCTTCGGCACGGAGAGGATGGCAGCACGGATGATCTCGGCTGCGTACCCGCCCACGTTCAGGGAGAAGGCAATGATGGCGCTTGGCCAGGGATCAAGCCGGATGCCGATGCTGGGCAAGCCGAAGAAGATGACAAAGAGCTGCACCAGCAGCGGAGTACCGCGGATCACCGAGACGTAGAAGCGGCCGATGCCCGAGAGCAGCCAGTTTGGGCTCAGGCGCATCAGGGCAACCACCAGCGCGAGCACCAAGCCGAAGGCGAAGGACGCGAGGGTCAGCGGAATGGTCCCCGTGACGGCGCCGGTGATGAGTGGACCGAAGGAACTCCAGATGAGGTCCCAGTTCATCTATTTGGTGACGTCCGCGCCGAAGTACTTTTCCGAAATCTTGGCCAAGGTGCCATCGGCTTGGAGATCAGCGAGGGCCTTGTCCACTGCGGCCGTGAGTTCCGTAGACCCCTTGCGGAAGACCATGGCGCTCTCGGTCTTCTCCGGTGCTTCGGCGGCGACCTTCAGACCGGAGTCGGGAGTGTTCTTGGCGTAGTCCAAGTACGTGAGTTTGTCGTTAACCGTGGCATCCACGCGTCCTTGTTGCACCAGCGTAGCGGACTGCGCCCAGCCTTCTACTGCCTGGACGTTGGCGCCGGCTTCAACTGCCATCTTGTAGAAGTTGCTGGTTAGTGACTGGGCGGTGGTTTTGCCCTTGAGGTCTGCGAAGCTGTTGATGCTGCCGTTGTCCGCTTTGGTGACCACTACGCCGGTGGAGATGGTGTACGGGGTGGAGAACTCGTATTTGGCCTTGCGCTCGTCATTGATGGAGATCTGGTTGGCGATGGTGTCGAACCGCTTGGATTCGAGCCCGGCAAAGATGCCGTCGAACTGCGTTTCCTGGAAGGTAGCCTTCACGCCAAGTTTCCCTGCCACGGCCTGGGCGATTTCGACGTCGAACCCAGTGAGCTCCCCGGCTCCGTCAGCATGGAAGCTGAAGGGGCGGTAGGTACCTTCGGTGGCGATGACGAGCTCGCCCTTGGATTTCACGTCTGAAAGTGACGTGTCGCCACCGGATTGGGCGGGTGCCGATCCTCCACCGCATGCAGAAAGTGCAAGGGCGGCCGAGGCCAGGGTGGCTGCGAGGACAGAGCGGCGGGAGCGAAGGCTGTTCATGGAGCCATCTTAGTCACCGCTCGGGCAAGGCTTGGCGGGCGGCTTGCGAAAGGGCCGTTAAAAAGGCTGAGTGGGGGCGGTCCCCAACAGCCCGCCACCACTCATCCCCCCAATTGTGATCACGTGGGCGCCACATCCACCGGAAACCCGTTCTCTGATTCCGGTGTCAGGCTGCAAGCCGCGTTCACACATTCATGATTGTGCCACGATCTAATGGTTTTGTGAAAGTCTTACGCCGAGAGACGTTGCTTTCGCCGCGCAAAAGACTTGGAGAACCAAATTCCAGCGAGTCCGAGGCATGTGAACAGGGCAGCCGAATAGTTGATGAGTACCCGCAACCAGGCCTCCGAAAATGGAATGAGGGGGAAGAGTTGGGACGACAGGAGCAAGGAAAGTCCCAACAGCAGGAACCCCGAGGCCACCCGCAACAGTATGGGGGCCGTGCTGACCACGGTGCGCCAGATGGCAGGTACCAGGCAGGCCGCCACGAACCCCGGATACAAGCGGCCCATCGCCGCGTATCCATCCAGGGAGGGCCCCCATTTCAGTCCGCTCATCCCCGCCGAGGATCCTTGCGTGTCCGTGATGACGAAGAAGTAGATAGTCAGTGCACCAACGATTGCCGCGGCGGTGATCCCGACAGGTCCTCGGATGGCGCGCACGGCTGAGGCTGAGCCGAAAGCGGTGGCGATCTTGATGCCCATGAAGAAGAACGTGCCGTACAGCAGGAACCGCAGGATCAGGTTGCCGATGTTCATCCCGCCGAGCCAGCCGTCAATGACCAGATAGGGTGCCTCGATGCTGATGAGGATGCTCAACGAGATCAGCGAGAAAATGTAGAAAACCTCACGGTTCTCTCCGCGCAAGGCGCTCGGAACCCGGGCGAGGGTAATCGCCAGGCACACTGCCAGCGTGACCCAAGGTAGGACAGCCGTCATCCGAGGTTCTCCCAAATTCGTTCAGTTCGTTCGTGGTCTTGTTCCTGCCGGCGCAGTGTCTTGCCGAGCGCCAAAAGCCGTTCGCCTGCCAATGTCACCAGTCTGCCCTGCGACAACTTGTCCAGCGCTTCCTGGCGGGCATTGGCCGGCCACCCTGCTTCAGCCTCAGTGATCAGCCCACCGGCGACCAAACCTCCCGCAGGCCCAACCCCGGCTGCGCGCGATGTTGCGATGGCCAACTCCGGCGGAAGCCTGTTGGCGGTCAGATGGGCGGAGAAGTTCTGTGGCGCAATCCCGGTGGCGTCGCTGACCCGGTGCCGCAACTCGCCGTCGTCGATCGCGTCTACCCAGTTACGCACTGAGGTGGGGTGCGGTGGTTCAGAAAGACGCGGAGCGGGGGCTGTACCGGGCCCGTTCCGGTCCACCACTGCACGCAGCAGATCGATGGTAGCCACCTGGCTGACGAGTTCGCAGGGCGTGGGTGGGACGGGGTCACCCCGGAGTTCGGCGTAAAGATCGAAAGTGGACAGGGCTTGCACAGGATTGATGTGGAAGCCGCGGCTGATGCTCACCAAAGTGGACTCGGCAACCTTGCCGCGTACCAGTTGCTGGGCCAGTGTTGTTCGCTTGATGCCGGCGATCCTGCAGACGTCAGCAGTGCTGGCATCGGGCGCAATGCCATGAAGCCAGCGCTGGAACGCCTTGGACGGTAAGGGCATGTGGGACTTTCCTGGACGGGCCGCGAGGGCAAGGCTGCGTAAGCCGTAAGTGGGAGTACGAAACGATTTTACGCCGAAGCCACATTGAATTATGCTTGATGATTGAACCCGCTGGTCCGTACACCCCCCAAGTCCGGACCAGCGGGTTTTTCCATGCCCGCGGGAATCGCGGCCTGAATTTCTGCGTTCCCTTGCTGGAGGATAGACAATGACTGCAACTTTGGTGGCCAAGGATCTTGCCGGTGGTCATGGCCATCGCACACTTTTTTCGGACCTGTCCCTAACCGTCGCGCCAGGCGATGTAGTGGGTGTGGTGGGCGCGAACGGTGCCGGTAAGTCCACGCTGCTGCGCATTCTCGCCGGCGTTTACCAGCCCCAGGCAGGGAGCGTCAACCTGGCGCCTTCGGACGCTTTCGTAGGCTGGTTGCCGCAGGAACACGAGCGTACCGCTGACGAAACAATCGCGGCATATATTGCGCGACGTACTGGCTGTGCCCAGGCAACAAGCGACATGGAATCCACCGCCGAAGCTCTCGGCTCGGGGGCTCCCGGCGCAGATGACGCCTACTCTTTGGCCTTTGACCGGTGGATGGCCTCGGGCGCCGCGGACCTGGAGGACCGGGTTCCCGCTGTCCTCGCCGACCTCGGCTTGGAGCTTGGCGCCGACGCCCTCATGACGGGCCTTTCCGGTGGTCAGGCTGCGCGCGTGGCTTTGGCCGCCTTGCTGCTCAGCCGCTTTGACGTGGTCCTCCTGGACGAACCCACCAACGACCTCGACCTTGACGGACTCGCCCGGCTTGAGGCCTTCGTCCAGGGCCTCCGGGGTGGTGTGGTCCTGGTGTCGCACGACCGCGAATTCCTGGCCCGCTGCGTCACTACCGTCGTGGAACTGGACCTCGCCCAGAACTCCGTGGCTGTATACGACGGTGGCTACGAAGCGTTCCTCGAAGAGCGCGCCGTGGCCAAACGCCATGCCCGGGAACGTTACGAGGAGTTTGCGAACACCAAGGCCGACCTCGTCTCCCGTGCACGCACCCAGCGTGAGTGGAGCTCCCAAGGCGTCCGGAACGCCATGAAGAAAAACCCGGATAATGACAAGATCCGTCGCGCCGCGAGCAGCGAATCGTCGGAGAAGCAGGCCCAGAAAGTCCGCCAAATGGAGTCCCGTATCGCGAGGCTCACCGAGGTGGAGGAACCGCGCAAGGAATGGCAACTGCAGTTCAGCATCGGCCAGGCGCCCCGCTCAAGTGCCGTCGTCGCCACCTTGCGCAACGTCGTCGCCCGCCAAGGTGACTTCACGCTGGGTCCAGTGAACCTCCAGCTCAACGGCGGCGAGCGCATAGGCATCACCGGACCGAACGGGGCCGGGAAGTCAACGCTTTTGCGCCTGTTGTTGGGGACGCAGGAACCGGACGACGGCGACGCCTCCATGGGTGCGTCCGTGGCCATTGGCGAAATTGACCAAGCGCGCGGACTGCTCGACGGCGGGCGGCAGCTTGGCGACGCTGTTGAAGCTGTGCTGGTGGACTGGAACAGTGCGGATGTGCGTACTCTCTTGGCAAAGTTCGGGCTCAAGGCGGATCACACCTCCCGCACAGTGGATTCGTTGTCTCCGGGGGAGCGGACCCGCGCTGCGCTTGCGTTGCTGCAGGCCCGTGGCGTGAACCTGCTGGTGCTGGACGAGCCCACCAACCATTTGGATCTGCCGGCCATCGAGCAGCTGGAGGAGGCGCTGGAAAGTTATGAAGGCGCGCTCCTGCTGGTCACGCACGATCGCCGGCTGCTGGAGAACGTCAGGCTCGATTCGCGCTGGCATCTGGAAAACGGACAAGTGCAAGAACTCCACCACACCCCAAGCCAGGAGAAGTAACCCATGAGCATGGACCGCGTGGCCTGGAGCTCGCTGTACAACATCACTACCGCCAAGAGCGGCTCGAAGCCGTTCTCCAAGGAAACCCTGAAGCGGGTCATGGCTTTTGCCGCGCCGCATAAGGGCAAGCTGGTTGCCTTTGTGATCGCCTCCATCGCGGGTGCTTTCCTGGCCGTCGCTACTCCGGTGTTGGCCGGTCAGGTGGTGGATGCCATCATCGCCAACGCCGGTGTGGGTACGGTGATCTGGTTGGCCGTCCTGATCGCCATAGTCGCCGTTGGCGAGGCGGGCGTGGGCTTGGTGACCCGCTGGCTGTCTTCCATCATTGGCGAGGGTGTCATTGTGGACCTCCGCACGCGTGTGTTCGATCATGTGCAGCGCATGCCCATTGCGTTCTTCACCCGAACCCGAACCGGTGCCCTGGTCAGCCGCCTGAACAACGATGTCATCGGAGCCCAGTCCGCCTTCGCCGGCACGCTGTCCGGAGTGGTCAGCAATGTGGTGGCTCTGGTCCTGACACTTGTGGTCATGCTCAATACTTCTTGGCTGGTGACCGTGCTGGCCATGGTGTTGCTGCCGATCTTCCTGATTCCGGCGCGGCGGATGGGCTCCAAACTGGCGGACCTCCGCCGCGAAGCTGCCGCGCACAACGCTGCCATGGGCACGCAGATGACGGAGAGGTTCTCCGCGCCGGGCGCCACGCTGGTGAAATTGTTCGGCCGCCCGGACGAGGAATCCCGTGAGTTCGCTGAGCGGGCCGGCCGGGTCCGGGATATTGGGATCCGGACTGCCATGCTGCAGTTCACTTTTGTCACGGCCTTGACCTTGGTGTCGGCACTGGCTTTGGCCTTGGTTTATGGCCTGGGCGGTTGGCTGGCAATTGGCGGGCAGCTGGCACCCGGTGACGTGGTGGTTCTCGCTCTCCTCCTCACCCGGCTCTACGCTCCGCTGACGGCGCTGTCCAATGCCCGCGTGGAAATCATGAGTGCTTTGGTCAGCTTTGAGCGGGTCTTCGAAATTCTGGACCTTAAGCCGCTGATCACCGAGAAGCCGGACGCCGTCACTGTTCCGGCGGGACCTGTGGCTGTGGAATTCGACGACGTACGCTTCTCCTACCCTTCCGCCGAGAAGGTGTCACTGGCTTCTCTTGAGGACGTCGCCACCCTGGATACCCGTGGAGGCGAGGAAGTTCTGCACGGAGTCAGCTTCCGGGTGGAACCGGGGCAGACCGTTGCCCTGGTGGGTTCCTCCGGTGCCGGCAAGTCCACAGTGGCCCAGCTGCTCTCGCGCTTGTACGACGTCGACTCCGGCACAGTGCGCCTTGGCGGCCAAAAGCCCGGAACAGGCGTGGACGTCCGCGATCTCAGCTTCGATTCGTTGCGGGACACCATGGGCATGGTGACCCAGGACGGTCATCTCTTCCACGAAACCATCGCGTCCAACCTGCGCCTCGCCCGGCCGGACGCTACGGAAGCCGACATGTGGGATGTGCTCCGGCGCGCACGTTTGGAGCCGATGATCCGGTCCTTGCCTGATGGCCTGGAAACCGTGGTGGGGGAGCGCGGCTACCGGCTCTCCGGTGGTGAACGCCAACGGCTCACCATCGCCCGCTTGCTGATCAAGCAGCCTCGCGTCGTGATCCTCGACGAAGCCACGGCTGCGTTGGACTCCACCAACGAGGCCGCCGTCCAGGCGGCCTTGGGCGAGGCGCTCGAGGGGCGCACCGCCGTCGTGATTGCCCACCGGCTGTCCACCATCCGTGCTGCTGACGCCATTCTGGTGGTTGAGGACGGCAGGATCGTGGAGCGTGGCACACATACTGAGCTGCTGGCTGCGGATGGACGATACGCCGAGCTGTATCAAACCCAGTTCGCCGAAGCCACGGCGGTGGCCCAGGAAGCGGTCCCGGAGCTGTAACCCATGTAGGTCGCAGATGAAGCCGTTCTGAGCTGTCAAAACGGCCTTAACTGCGACCTACTTGGGCGGGGTGAGCGCTGGAAGTACGTGGTCGGTGAGCAACGGGGCCAAGTCCGTGGGAAGAGGCGCGTCGAGGTCCAGCCAGCGGATCTCGGCGATCTCCGCCGAGGGGTGCGCCTCCCACGTTCCGGGCGCAGTAAAAACGGTGGCTTCGATGTTCGTTGCTGCCTCGTTGGCCGCCACAGCCAGCCACACGCCGAGCGGCTCGAGGCGGTTCGGTGCCACGTCGATGCCGACTTCTTCCAGGAGTTCACGGGAAGCGGCCTCCGCGGCGGTTTCACCGGACTCTGGTTTGCCACCGGGGTGCATGAACTTCTCAGTGCCACGCTTGCGGACGGTCAGGAGCTGGCCTTCGCCGTTGTAGACGCAGACGGCGCTTACGACGATCAGGTCCGTGCCGGATGTACTCATGATTGCCTCCCGGCGTCGATCCGGACCAAGTGCGATTCAAGCAGCAGGTTCTTGGCGGGCCCTTGGACATCCCACGTGAAGCTGAACGAGTCAGGACCCTCCCAGAGGTAGCTGACCCGGTAGTCGTCGGGGTCGCACCAGTGCTTATCCTGGTTGCCCTGTTCGGAGAAACTCATCACATGGAAGGGCCTGCCGTCGGGGAAAAACACGTCCATCGACTCCGGCCCGGAACCCGGTTTCAGGAGGTACTCGCGGAATGCCGGACCCGAATGGGTAGGCCAGTGCATGGTTCCGTCTTCGCGGTAGTCCAGGCCGCCGTCGGGGTTCCGGGTATAGCGCACGACGCCGGTAAAGGTTCCGTTGGTGCCGGACGTCCGGTCCAGGAGAGTGCGCTCCACAACCCAGCTGCCGGCCAAGTAGGCCTGCAAGTCCTGGGTGGGCTGCTGGTGGTTCAAGTGCCCTCGATTGGAATCGAACCAACGACACCGGCTTTAGGAGAGCCGTGCTCTATCCACTGAGCTACGAGGGCCTGTGTGTCCATGGCTCTTAATCCCACTGCTGGAGCTCGAGGGCCCGGACACGACTACAAGCATACAAGCTGCGGGGACGCTGCCCGAACACCGCTAGGCTGGCGTTCATGAAAGGGCACGCGACTGCACCGGCGCCAGCTGGATCGTTCCTTCCGGATACCCGTGGCATCAGGGCGAACATCGGAGGGTGGGCGCAGCTGAGCGTGGTCCAATACTTCGTAGCCGAGGCCGCCGTGATCGAGGCCTGGGCAGGTCCCGGGCCCTACAGCAGGGCCACCGGATTCATCAGTGACCTCGGAGCAATTTCCTGCGGGATCTACGAGGACAGAGCCGTCTGCTCGCCTTTGCACTGGCTGATGAATGCCTCGTTCGTGGTTCAAGGCCTGGCGCTGGTCCTCGGGGCGTTGTTTCTGACGGCAGGGTTGCTGAGTGTGGCCGCGCGGCCCGGAGTAACGGCACGACGATTTCGAGCTGTTGCGGACGACTCGCCTCAGACGCGGGTCCTGACCGTGCCCTGGATCCTGGCTGTCGCCATCCGGATCCTCACCGGTGTCGCCGGAGTGGGAACGGTCCTGGTGGGATTGGTTCCCGAAGACCTCGGATCGCCCTGGCACTTTGCGGGCGCACTGATGTTCTTCATTGGGGGAGGTTTTGCACTGCTCCTGTTAGGCATCCTGTGGTTCCGTCAAACCCCGATCAGTTGGTTCCTCGCTGCCTGCGGGCTCGTCTGTATTGGCGCCTTGGTCATCGGCGCCATCACCGGGATGGAGGTGCCCCAGCCGGGTTTGCTGGAGCGGTTCATGGGCTACCCGGTGACCATCGGACTGGCAGCGGCCGGCTTGGTGATTGCCCAGCGTGTCCACACGGAACGGAAAGTACTCAGGGCACGCTGAGGAAGTATTCGCGGAAGCTGTTGAGGGAGGAACCGCCCGGGTAGCCCAGATCCCGCGCGCTGGCGGACACGGCATCGTCCGGCGAGAAGATACTGATCCCGAACGTACCTGACTGAAGTTCTTCAGTTTCTTCGAGCATGGGCGGAAGCGCGTTCCCGAGCACGTCAGCGAGGACGTCCGCGTCGTGGCTGCTTCCGACCAACTTGACGGTGATGAAATTTCCGGACGTGTTCATGTTGACGTTGAGCTTGGCGGATTCAACCCCGGTTACCGACAAAGCGGCTGCCTCCAGGTCTTTGCCCAGGCGCTCCGCTTTGGACGGGCCGCCGAGTCCGCAGGCGGACGCGCTCATGATGAGCAGGCCCATGGTTAAAGCTGAAACGGCGGGTTTGAAAAACCTTCGGAAGCTCACTGCTTGGGGCTCTTCCTGCCCAGGAACACTGCCAGCACGCCGCACAGGAGACTGATCAGGAACAGCACCCACGACGCGACAGTGACAGCTGAGGCCAAGGCCACCGAACCGGCGTCGGGCGTTTCCGCGGCCAACACGGAATCGATGGCGACATTGGACCACAGGTGGGCCACGTCGAACAGCAGGGGAGCGGCCCACATGGCCCAACGCCACGACTTTCGCGCCACATTGGTGCCGATCAACAGGAGCCAACTGAAGCCGAAGATCAGCGGAAACAGGGTGCCGGCGGTCTTGTGGACGTAGTTGAGCTGGCCGCGCGCCGAGTCATCCATGGCCTCTCTAAGCTGGACGATGTAGTCCTGTGAGAAGCCGCCAATCAGCGAATCCGGCATCGCCAGGCCACCCGAGAGCTGCGTCATCTGGTTCAGGGTGAGCAAGTGCAGGTACCAGAACAGGAACAGGCTGGCCACGACACCCGCGATCACAATGAGTTTGGAGTTGCTCTGCGCCTTTTGTGGGGTGCGCTGCGTGGTGGTGTTGATCACAGGCGGTAGCGAGTGATCGGGAACCACTGCCTTTGTTCCGTGCTTCTTGACGCGCTGGGCTGGTGTCTTGGCCATGTCATCCATTATTCCGCCACATAAGCTGGATCCATGACCACCGGCAGGCACACAGCAACTGAACTCGATCCTTCACTGGATGACTACCAACTGGCCAGCGCCCTGGTCCGTGAGGCGGGCCAGCTGGCGCTGCTCATGCGGATGGGGGGACTGCAGGGCGAACGCAAGACGTCAGTGTCCGACGTCGTCACTGCAGCCGATCACGCAGCCGAGGCTTACGTTTTGGAACAGTTGCGGCGCTGCCGTCCGGAAGACGGCATCCTCGGCGAGGAGGGTGCCTCGGTGGCGGGGACGAGCGGCCGGACCTGGGTGATCGACCCCGTTGACGGCACCTACAACTTCCTCCACGGGTCCACATACTGGTGCTCGGCCATCGCCCTCAAGCGTGACGACTCGGACCATGGCGGCAACCCGGTCACCGATCCGGAGGTGTTGCTGGGCGCCATCTACCAGCCCGAACTGGATAAGCTCTGGCTGGGAGGGGCGGAACGTCCGGCCACCCTGAACGGCGAGGCGATCACCGGTTCAGGCGACCTCCCCGTTGGCCAAATCTCCGCAGCCACGTACATTCACCCCACCTGGCTCGCAGACCCCCGCGCGGCCATGCCATGGCACGCAGCCGCGGTCTCCGCGGCGTCGCTGCGTATGTTCGGTTCCGGCTCCTGCGACCTCGGCCGGGTGGCTGACGGGGAGCTCGGCTGCTGGTTCCAACACAGCTGCCCCGAATGGGACTGGCTCCCCGGCAAGGCGATCGTCCGCGCTGCCGGCGGGGACACCGCCGTCGTGCAGGTCAACGGATTGAATTGGTTCGTGGCGGGAGGCCCGACGGCGGTGCGCGAGTTGAGCGCCGCCCTCACCTCTGTTCCCCAATTTGCCTAGCATCAGCCGCTGCTGACCGCGTCGCCTTATAGTGTCAGGGGCACCGCCTAGACTGGTAGGCACCATGGATATGTTGTTTGACCCCTACGCAGGCGGACCCTTCAAAGCTGGCACCAAAGCCGCAGTCAAGGCTGCCCCGGAACTTTCCCATTCCGGCGGTGGCGCCTCCGGGCCGCGCCTCCAGGAAGGAACGGGCGGGGCTGGAAACGCTCCCCAAGCACCTGCCCAAGGGGGATGGGGCAACCAGGGCGCCCACGGGTTGCCGACCGCTGAGGCGCTCCTCCAAGGACTGAATCCGCAGCAGGAAGAGGCCGTGAAGCACGCCGGAAGCCCCTTGCTGATCGTCGCGGGTGCAGGCTCGGGGAAGACGCGCGTCCTGAGTAACCGGATCGCCTACCTCATAGCCACTAAGCGCGCGCATCACGGCGAAATCCTGGCCATCACCTTCACCAACAAGGCAGCAGCCGAAATGCGGGAACGCATCGAAGCCTTGGTTGGCGCCCGGGCAAAGGGCATGTGGATTTCCACGTTCCATTCGTCCTGCGTGCGAATCCTTCGCCGGGAAGCTGCGAACGTCGGGCTGAATTCGAACTTCTCCATCTACGACTCCGCTGATTCCCTGCGTCTGATCACACTCGTGGCAAAGAACCTGGACCTGGATCCGAAGAAGTTCGCGCCGAAGGCCATCCAGCACAAGATTTCGGCGCTCAAGAACGAGCTCATTGATGCCGACTCCTACGTCTCCTCGGCAAACCACAACGACCCCTTCGAACAGGCTGTAGCCGAGGTTTTCAAGGGCTACACGCAGCGTCTCCGGCAAGCCAATGCGATGGACTTCGATGACCTCATCGCCGAAACCGTGTACATGTTCCGGGCCTTCCCTGCGCTCGCGGAATCCTACCGGCGCCGCTTCCGGCACGTGTTGGTGGACGAGTACCAGGACACCAACCACGCGCAGTACGCGCTGGTCAGGGAAATCGTCGGCTTGGGAACAGACACGGACGTGGCACCGAGCGAACTTACTGTGGTGGGCGATTCCGATCAGTCCATTTATGCTTTCCGTGGCGCGGACATCCGCAACATTGTGGAGTTCGAGCACGACTACCCCAACGCCCGCACCATCAAACTGGAGCAAAACTACCGATCCACGCAGAACATCCTCAGCGCTGCCAATTCGGTCATCTCCCGCAATCCCAACCGCCAGGAAAAGCGTTTGTGGACCGCGGAAGGTGACGGCGAGAAAATCATTGGCTACGTGGGTGAGAACGAACACGACGAAGCCCAGTTCATAGCCAAGGAAATCGACCGGCTGCAGGATGAGGAAGACTTGCGTCCGGGCGACGTCGCCATTTTCTACCGCACCAACGCACAGTCTCGCTCCATTGAAGACGTCCTTGTCCGGGTGGGACTGCCGTACAAGGTTGTTGGTGGAACGCGCTTCTACGAGCGCAAGGAAATCAAGGATGCCCTGGCCTACCTTCGCGTCCTGGTGAACCCGGACGACGACGTCAACCTTCGCCGGGTACTGAACGAACCCAAACGCGGGATCGGTGATCGTGCTGAGGGCGCCGTGGCTGCCTTGGCCGAACGTGAACGCACCTCGTTCATGGCCGCTGCGCGCCGTGCTGACCAAGCGCCGGGCATGGCCACCCGCTCCGTCAATGCTGTCCTGGGCTTCGTGAAGCTGCTCGATGACCTTGCCGAGGTAGCCTCCGGCTCTGGTGCTGCCGCTGCCTTGGAAGCCGTCCTCGAACAGACCGGCTACTTGGCGGGGCTGCGCGCCAGCAACGATCCCCAGGATGAGTCCCGCGTGGAGAACCTCGCCGAACTGGTGGCTGTGGTCCGGGAATACGAGCGCGACAACCCGGACGGTTCGCTCGGCGAATTCCTGGAGCAGGTCTCACTGGTGGCCGATGCCGACCAGATCCCGGATGCGCCGGGTGCGGACATCGATGCCGCCGTCGCAGAGGCCAAGCGAATGGGCGTTGTCACACTCATGACGCTGCACACCGCCAAGGGCCTGGAGTTCCCGGTGGTGTTCCTCACCGGTATGGAGCACGGCATCTTCCCGCACCAGCGCTCCGCCACGGATCCCAAGGAACTCGCGGAAGAACGGCGCCTGGCCTATGTGGGCCTCACCAGGGCGCGCAAGCGTCTCTACGTCACTCGCTCGGAGGTCCGCAGCATGTGGGGCCAGAGCCAGTACAACCCCGCCAGCCAGTTCCTGGAAGAGATCCCTTCCGAGCTGGTGGAGTGGAAGCGCGAGGGAATGAGCCGTCAGGCCGCAGGCGGTTGGGGGAGCGCCCCCATCGGGTCCAACCGCTACGGTGGTTCATTCTGGGGTGCGGGCACGTCCCGCGGTGCTGCCGCAAGCCCAACCGCAGGGTTCGACGCCGACGTACCTGCCGCCGTCGTACGCAACAGGGTCCAGCCGCAAAAGGAAGTCATTTCCGTGGTGGTGGGGGACAAAGTCAACCACACGAGCTTCGGCAACGGCGTGGTGCTGGGCATCGAAGGCGCGGGGGACAAAACGGTTGCGAAGGTGAAATTCGACGTCGGCGAGAAGCGGCTGCTATTGCGGTATGCACCCCTGACCAAACTCGATGCATGACACGGCACGGCATAATGAGGGGCATGCGACGGACTGTTTGGGGGATCCTGGCCGCCTTGATCATGGTGCTGGCCACTGGGTGCTCTTTCGCCACCGAAGATCCCAACTATGTGCCGCCGGCTCCGTTGCCGCCGCTGGAGCAGCTCCAGCAGGTTCCTGTCACTGAGCAGACAACCCTGTCGGCGGGCGAGGATGTCACAGCGTTCATCACTGCTGACAAGAACATTGTGTGCGCCCTGACATCTTCCCGGGGCGGGCACCTCAACCTTCCCTATGAAGCCAACTCCTACTCCGACGCGGCCAACAACAAATTCGCAGTTGTTCCTGTGGCGCATTGCGAGCTGGCCAAATATGCCAAACCGGACCTGGATGACATCGTGGAGGACTGCGCAGGAACAGGCCTTGGCTACCTCGGGGGGACGGCGCTGTTGACTCCGGAGAAGGCGGTCTATGGCTCATGTCGTTCCGGCGTAACACAAATGGAGTCCGAGTTCGGGCCAAAGGGCAGTGGCGGGGGTCCCATTTCCAAACTCCGGGAGCTTCCGGAAGGGCAGAACATCGAGCGCAACGGTCTCCGGTGTTCGGCCTATAACGGCGGCGTTGCCTGCGGAAACGTCTCAGGTGGCGTGGCATTCTTCGTGAACCGCGAGGGATACCAGCTGATTTCCGACGGCGGCAAAACGGTCCGCGGGAACCTGAAAGAAGCGTCCTGAACCGTCCCCGAACGCCCTCCGACAGCCCAAAAACCGCGTCATTATGCGGTTTTTCTACATCCGATAGAAGTGTAAGGTTACTCACTTAACAGGTAGTGTGTAGCTGGCGGGACTCCTCAAAGGGCTAAAGTTCCGAGAGGACCTTACGCAATGTGACCGGCTTCAATCCCGGTTGTTACCGCGTACTTTCCGCAGCTGGCTATCGCGGTCATCGCGGTTCCCGGCTGAACAGAAAACTACTTCGACGTAGAAGGACACTAAACCGTGGACCTGTTTGAATATCAGGCGCGCGATATGTTCGAGGCGCACGGTGTACCCGTGCTCGCCGGCATCGTGGCGCACACTCCTGAAGAAGCGAAGGCAGCTGCCGAGAAGATCGGCGGCGTAACTGTCGTAAAGGCACAGGTTAAGGTTGGTGGCCGCGGCAAGGCTGGCGGCGTCAAGGTTGCCAAGACCGCCGAAGAGGCGCTTGAGCACTCCACCAACATCCTGGGCATGGACATCAAGGGCCACACCGTCAACAAGGTGATGATTGCCCAGGGTGCTGACATCGCCGAGGAATTCTACTTCTCAGTCCTCCTGGACCGCGCCAACCGCAACTACCTGGCCATGTGCTCGGTAGAAGGCGGCATGGAAATCGAGCAGCTTGCAGTCGAGCGTCCCGAGGCCCTGGCCAAGATCGCCATCGACCCCGCTGTGGGCATCGACCAGGCCAAGGCTGACGAGATCGTCGCAGCTGCAGGTTTCGCCGAGGAACTGCGCGGCAAGGTAGCCGACGTCATTCTGAAGCTCTGGGACGTTTTCAAGAAGGAAGACGCAACCCTGGTTGAGGTCAACCCGCTGGTCCGTACCGGCGCAGGCGAAATCGTTGCCCTCGATGGCAAGGTCTCCCTGGACGAGAACGCTGACTTCCGCCACGTGCACCACGCACACCTGGAAGACAAGGACGCGGCTGACCCGCTCGAGGCCAAGGCCAAGGCGCAGGACCTCAACTACGTCAAGCTGGATGGCGAAGTAGGCATCATCGGCAACGGCGCCGGTCTTGTGATGTCTACCCTCGACGTCGTTGCTTACGCCGGTGAGAACCACGGCAACGTCAAGCCCGCCAACTTCCTGGACATCGGCGGTGGAGCATCCGCCGAGGTCATGGCCAACGGTCTGGACGTTATCCTTGGCGACTCCCAGGTCAAGAGCGTGTTCGTGAACGTCTTCGGTGGCATCACTGCTTGTGACGCCGTTGCCAAGGGCATCGTCGGTGCACTGGCTGAGCTCGGTTCCTCCGCGAACAAGCCGCTGGTAGTTCGCCTCGACGGCAACAACGTTGAGGAAGGCCGCCGCATCCTGACCGAGGCCAACCACCCGCTGGTTACCCTGGCCGCCACCATGGACGAGGGCGCCGACAAGGCCGCCGAGCTCGCCAACGCAGCTAAGTAAAGGGACGCGACAATGTCTATCTACCTCAACAAGGACTCCAAGGTCATCGTTCAGGGCATCACCGGCGGCGAGGGCACCAAGCACACCGCCCTGATGCTCAAGGCCGGCACCAACATTGTTGGTGGCGTCAACGCCCGCAAGGCCGGCACCACGGTCCTGCACGGCGACAAGGAAATCAACGTCTTCGGCACCGTCAAGGAAGCCATCGCTGAAACCGGCGCTGACGTCTCCATCGTCTTCGTTCCCCCGGCATTCACCAAGGACGCCGTGGTTGAAGCCATCGAAGCCGGCATCGGCCTCGTCGTTGTCATCACCGAAGGTGTGCCGGTTCAGGACTCCGCCGAATTCTGGGCACTCGCCCAGTCCAAGGTGGACGCTGACGGCAAGCAGATCACCCGCATCATCGGACCGAACTGCCCCGGCATCATCACCCCCGGCGAGGCCCTGGTTGGCATCACCCCGGCGAACATCACGGGCAAGGGCCCCATCGGCCTCGTGTCCAAGTCCGGTACCTTGACCTACCAGATGATGTACGAACTCCGCGACCTCGGCTTCTCCACCGCGATCGGTATCGGTGGCGACCCCGTCATCGGCACCACGCACATCGACGCCCTGGCAGCTTTCGAAGCTGACCCGGAAACCAAGGCAATCGTCATGATCGGTGAGATCGGTGGCGACGCTGAAGAGCGCGCAGCCGACTTCATCAAGGCCAACGTCACCAAGCCGGTTGTTGGCTACGTTGCCGGCTTCACCGCTCCCGAGGGTAAGACCATGGGTCACGCTGGCGCCATCGTGTCCGGTTCCGCCGGTACGGCCCAGGCCAAGAAGGAAGCTCTCGAAGCCGCTGGTGTAAAGGTCGGCAAGACGCCGTCCGAGACCGCCAAACTGCTGCGCGAAGTTTACGCAACGCTCTAGCCTTTACAGCTAGCTCACGACGACGGCCCGCCGCCTTCCGCACGGAAGGTGACGGGCCGTCGTCGTTCGTTAAGTTAGCTGACGCGGGCCGAAGAGTCTGGGGGAAAACTCCGACCCGCGCCAGGTCCTAGGGGCTGGCTAGGCGATGATCTTCAAAGCCTGCCAGCCGGTGCCGAGGCTGATGGGCGGTACGTTGCTGAACGCTCCGCTGCCCGTGCCCGGATACAGCCACAGGGTGTCTGCGATGCGGCCTATGACGTCGTTGCTGCCATCGCCGTTGAGGTCGCGGGGCCCGGCTATCGCTGTTCGGTTGTCCCAACCCGTGGAGATTTGCTTCCACTGGAGCCATCCGCGGGTTCCGTTTCCGGGATACAGCCAGAGGGCGCCGGTGTCCGAGCGCCGCGCGAGCACGTCTCCCTTCCCATCTCCATTAAAGTCCCCCGTGCTGAAGATTGCATTCATCACATTCCAGCCGGATCCAATGGTGGTGGGCGTCCGCTGGCCACCGGTGCCGTTGCCTTCGTAGAGCCGCAACTCCCCTGAGCTGAGCCGGCCAATGAAGTCCGGAATGCCGTCGCCGCTGAAGTCTCCAGGGGAGAACAGTTGGCTCATGGTGCTCCAGCCGGTACTGACCTGTACCCGGGCCCCGAAACTGCCTGCACCGTTACCGGGGTAGAACCACAGGACGTCACCGGCACGGGCAAGCAAGTCAGGTTTGCCATCCTTGTTGAAGTCACCGGGGGTGATGGTGTCAGTCACGGTGGACCAGGCGGGTGCCGGTAGGGCTACTTGCCGGGGCAAAAGGCCGCCCGCGCCGTCCCCAGGGTAAAGATACAAATTACCGGCGGTGTCGGAGGCCAGGACATCGGCTTTACCGTCCCCGTTGTAGTCATGGGCCGACGGCGGTCCGGCTGCGGGCACGGTGTACGTCTGGGTGCCCACTGGCGAGGTGTTGCCGGCCGTGTCCACCCCGATGTACTTGAGGACGAGGTTGGAACTCCCCATGACAATCGGAGCCGCGTACTTGATATTCGTGGCTGATTCCGTTGCCGTGGGCGTGCTGCCATCGGTGGTGTAGTAAATGGCAGCTCCGGGTTCATTCGCCGAGAGGGTGATGGTGGCCCCGCTGGCCAAGGCGCGGCCGGTGGGGTTGGCTGTGACCACAGGGGCCGTGGTGTCCGGCGGAACCGTGTACGTCTGGGTGACCACGGCGGAGACGTTCCCTGCAGGATCCGTGGCGAAGTACTTCAGCGTCATGGGTGCCGTGCCGGGGAACGCTATCGGTGTGGAGTACACCTGCCCGGCAGTCGACGGGTCGGTACCATCGGTGGTGTATTTGATCACCGAGTTCGCTTCATTGACCGTGAGGGTGATGGTGGTGCCGGGAGCGTAGGCGCCGCCCACGGGGCTGGCTGTTACCACCGGTTTCGTCACATCCGGGCCCGTGGAGTAAGTCTGGGTGACCACGGTGGAGGGATTGTTCGCGGTGTCTACGGCGAAGTACTTCAGGGTCCTGGGCCCGTCGAGAGTGATTGTTGCCGTGTTTGGATAGCTGACCTTAGTCGGGGTCGCCGTGGTAGGCGTGGACCCGTCGATTGTGTAGTAGATGGTGGCAGGTTCATTCACGGTCAGTGTGACCTTTTGCCCGATGTCGTAGGTGCCACCCGCGGGTGTGGCTGTCACCACGGGGGCAACGACGTCAGCGGTGATGTGCGCCTCGAACTCCGCCAAGCCAACGTTGGTGGTGGACCCGCTGACTGAGCTGATGTTGAAGCGCACTGAACTGACGGTCCTGGCAGGAAAATTCACCGTCAGCCCGGAACCGTTATTCGGGAGGGCAGAAACCAGGACGGTGCTGCCATCCGAGAAGGTGAGATTGCCGCCGGTTACCTGGTCGCTTGTTAGCGGACGATCAAAAAGCGTCACGGCGTTGATGGTACGCGCAGGGGTGAAGTTGTACTGGATCCAACTGCCTGCCCGGCCGCCATTGGTGACCCACTCCCGGTTGGCGTCCATGGGGGTTCCCCAGGCATATCCGTCCCGCGCTTTCTCGGGACTTTGTCCCGAGGCTCTCTGAGAGGACGCTGAAACGGTTGTTCCCGCCGATTTCGCCGCGTTGCCGGTCCACTCGATGGCTGTAATGTACTGCCGTTTGAGCCAGTCGCTGTACGGCACGTCCGGGCAGATGTTCCCGCACAGGAACTCGTCGAATTCGGCAAAGTGCCGAAAGGTGTTGACCTTGCTGGTGAGTTCGGCGCCAGTGACGTTTTGCGCGTACTCGTCGATGACATAGGCATCGTAGGCGGACGAGGTATGCGGTCCGGTGTAGGCGCGAGTGGCTAACTGACCGAATTTTGCCGCAGCCCAGTGGTCGCTGTGGTCATAGGGGGTGGTGAAATTGCCTGTCCAGTCCTGGGTGCGGAACGTGGTGGGTTTGTAGTTGGCCACCAGCCGGTTCAACACAGTCTGCAGCAGCGATTTTGAATACGTGGCCGATCCGTCCACAGGCCGAATTGAAGAAATGCGTCCGTCCCACAACTTCAGGATGCTCTGGCCATTGAAACGGCTGCTGCCATTGCCGTTGGGGAAGCCGTCCGGAAGCCTCAGGAAAACCACCGAGATATTCGGCGCCGCGTTGAGCGTGTGGACAGTCACCGGTCGCTCGGGTACACCGGCGTCCGAAGCCGTCCATGCATTGGCGACCCCCGCCATCAAGGCGTAGCTTGACCGGATCCCGTCCTCAAGACCGGCCCAATACGATTGGCCTTCTCCGGCGTCGCCCGCTGTGAGGTAAATCGTCTGGACGCAACGCTTTGCTTGGACATCCCGCATGAAATCGGGGCTGATGAAGATCAGGTCATCGTCCGTATGCGCAACGATCTGCTGGGCACCGCCGGTCCCGGGACAAGGGGGTACGGCTGCCGAGGCGGGCGGGGCAAAACCGAAGACAAATGAAGAAAGGGCAACACCAAGGCCCAGCAAGAATCCAAGGATTCGCCGGACGAATGAACGGGTGCCGATGAGTGATAAGCGGGTATGACGACGAGCGTATTTTGGACGGTCCACAACCATTGCTCCTTGAGCAGATGTTGGGCCCCCCAGCCGGCAAACTTACGACGCCCCCAGGACGTCATTTCGAATGGAGTTATACACTGCCCCGATTACCACTGGTGCGAAAGCGATGCAGTGAGCGCTACTGTACTCCCGCAGATGGGCCATGGGTAGGGTTCCGGCAAACATCCACAAAATTCCTGAAGGGCATCAACCGTTCGGCGTCGGGAAGCTGGGAGGCCTCCGGATGCCATTGGACAGAAACGACCCACCGCGAAGGGTCTTCCAAGGCCTCCACGGTTCCGTCGTCCGCCACGGCAGTGACTTGCAGGCCTTCGCCTACCCGGGACACGGCCTGATGGTGTCCGGAGGCGATCTTGATGATCCTTCCATCAGGAGATCCATACAGGCCTGCGGTCTTGGAGCCGGCCGTCAGCACCACATCATGCCAGGCCCATTCGCTGCTCTCGGGATCGTGCGGATCCAGGCCGTTGTGGTTGACCGCCGACGGTGCCATGTCCTGGATTAGTGTTCCACCGTAGAGGACGTTCAGCAGTTGGTGTCCCCGGCAGACGCCTAACAGCGGCAGCCCGGCGTCGATGGTTGCCCGTGCAACATCCATGTCCAGGTGGTCCTGCTCAGGGTTCACATCGTAAAGCGACTCGTCAGGATCCTGCCCGTAGAGGCGTGGGCTGATGTCTCCGCCTCCCGGCAGCAACACGCCGTCGAGCGTTTGCATCTCGGTGGCCAGCCGCCCGGCGCTGTCAGCGGAAACAGGGGTCAACAGGACCGGAACTGCGCCTGCCTCGCGCAGCAGGTCCACGATGTACGTAAAGAGCTCATTGGCTTCACCCACGCGGGCGTCGGGGGTGTCCGAACTACTGAGACGGACCGGAACGCCGATGCGCGGACGCGCAACTCTTGAACTCTTCATGCTTCATGATGCACCGGACTGCTGCCGCACACCCAAACACCCGGCCGTGGAGCCGGCGGACCACTACGCTGAAACCATGAATCGCTCCGGAGCCTTGAACCCGAGTCCGCGAACGCTCGACGTCGAAAGCGTGGTCCACTTCCACCAGCTGGTTAGCGCAGGGGCCAGGTCCATGAACGGATGGCACGCGCAGTCTCTGGACCTTCGGGGCCGTTCCCAGGACCTCAGGGCCCTGGACCCCCAGGGTGCGATCTTCCTGGGATGCACTTTCGACGACGGCGTGGAAGAAAGCCTCCGCCGGCGGGGAGCCCTGATCTTCCCCCAGCTTCACAAGGTGCCCTTCAACCCGTACCGAAGCAGCGTTTACACGGCCAATGAACTGTACGAGGACATCGCCTCCACGGAGTACGAATCCACCCTCGATGCCCGCGTCTACGAATGGAGCATCCTGCCCGGGCAGCGGGGCAGCCTGGACGCCACCCTCGCCGCAGCCCTGCACGATCACGCCATCGGCGACGCCTTGGACGAGCTGCTGGACCATGGCGCGCTCTCCGGCAGAAAGATGGTTGGCGTCATGGGCGGACACGCCGCGCAACGGGGCACCAATGCATTCGCCGACGCCGCGCGGCTGGGACGGTTACTGGCTCAAGCAGGCTTTACGGTAGCCACGGGCGGAGGCCCCGGCGCCATGGAAGCAGCCAACCTTGGTGCCTACTTGAGTGGACTGCCCGACGCCGACTCCACGGCCGCGCTTGAGGCGCTCGCCGCTGTGCCGGGGTTCAGGCCCTCCGTGACGGCTTGGGCGCGGCAAGCAGCCGCCGTCGTCGAACGTTACCCCGGCGGCACCCCGACGCTCGGAATCCCAACATGGTTCTACGGTCATGAGCCGCCGAATTTGTTCGCCACCCACATCGCCAAATACTTCGCCAACGCCGTCCGGGAAGCGATCTTGCTGGAGCTCTGCAATGGAGGGATCGTGTTCCTCCCGGGCGCGGCAGGGACGGTGCAGGAGATCTTCCAGGACGCGTGCGAGAACTACTACGGAGCCCCGGAGACCATTACTCCCATGGTGTTGGTGGGCCGCGAACACTGGGAACAGACCTTTCCTGCCTGGCCCATGTTGCGCAGCCTCGCGGCCGGGAAGCCCATGGAGGACAGGATCTTCCTGGTGGATACGGTGGAGGACGCGCTCGCAGTGGTTGTCGGGTAGGGCCTCAGAAGTCTTTGCTGCAGGGGCCCGTGCCCAGCTGGGCCAAACCAGTCCGGTCGCCCGCAGCGTACCCGCGTACCCAGGAGGCTTGGTCGAACATGAGCTGGCGGGGATCATCCACGTGGTCCAGGCCGAGGAGGTGTCCCAGCTCATGCATGATGACTGCTACGCCGATCTCTTCGCCGCTGGGAGCGTCCACGATGTCCGCGAATTGTGGGGCATCCAGGGACACCGTGCCCGTGACGTAGGCCTTATAGCCATTGCTGAGGCCAATGGAGGAGCTTCCGCCAAGGCCCACGGTCTGCCCGCTCAGGCGTGGCACCTGCTCCGGCGTGCTCCACGCAATGAGGACGGGAGCCCAGCGGTCGCCGTACCTTTCGGGCTGGTACCCGGACCTGTTGGGGGAAGGAACCTCGGAACTGGGGCCGTCGTAGATGAACTTCAATCCTGTGGCTTCGCCGGCCTGTCGCACGGCTTCTTCCACCAGCGGCTGCCAGGAGGGCGGTGCGAGGTCCGAGTTGATCACATAGTGGATGGGCCGGCACGGCGAGTACGCCAGCGGAGTTCCGTCTTCCTTGACGGCCAGGAACTTGTACGAGGAACTGGGGCGGTTCAGAGGTGCCGGCGTTCCAAGCGGTGCGTCGGCTTCCTCAAGCCCCGGAACCGGCTCCTGGCGCTGGCCGAAAGGTGCCAGCGCGGGGCGCGGCGCCTGGCTCTGTGTGGCGGACGATCCGTACAGGAGCTGGTGGAGTTCGCCGCTGAAGTAGGCTCCCGCGCACACCAGGCCGAGCACGCTGAAAAGGAACAGGATGGCCGCGATGCTGCTGTGCTTGATCGGCGGCCTGACCGGTGGAGGCTCCGGCGGGCGTGGAGCATGCGGAAGGTAATTCGGACGAGGGGGATCGGGGTCCGGCCACTTGGGCGACCCATAAGGTTCCATGGAACCCCCTGACGTGGCGGCTGCGACGGGAAGTGGGGCGCCGCCGTCGGCCGTATTCGTCAGCATAAGTCCCACTCCACAGGGAGTCCATGCCGGGAATGCTTGAAGCGTGAAAGAGTCAGATGTCCTTGCGGCAGGGTGCCGAGGCGAGAAGATGAAGGCCATTCAGGTCGCCCGCCGCGAGGCCGTCGGGGGCGCCGATTTCCGGGTACATGAGTTGGATCGGGTCATCCACATGGTCAAGGCCCATCACATGGCCCAGTTCGTGTTGCATGACTGCCAGGACGTAGTCGGCCCCGCCGGGACTCGCGAGCAGTTCCGTTACCTGTGGCGTGTCCAGCTCCAGGCTCCCGGTGATGTAGCTTTTGGGTCCCTTGTTGAGGGAGTACATGGTGCTGCCTCCTGTGCCGATGACGTTATCTGCCAGCGCAGGGGCTTCCACCGGTGTGGTCCAGGAAATCAGCAGGGGAGCCCACCGGTCGCCGTACTTGGACGGCTGGTAGGGCTCACGCCGGTCCACCGGCAACTCGTCAGTGGTGCCGTCGTCGATGAACTGGATGCCGGACGCCGCAGAAATATTTGCCAAGGCGGCGGTCAGGAGGGCGTCTGAGCCAATGGGTGCGGACGCATCGTTGACAACGTAATGGAGCGGACGGCAAGGCGAGTAACCTACCGGGGTGCCGTCGTCGTTCGTGGCCAGGAACTTGTACGAATCGTTGGTGGTGCCGGGCGCTGAAGGCGAGGCCAGTGGGGCGTCCGCCTCCTCAAGTCCGGGCGGCGGCGCGTCGAGGGGGCGCGCCGGTTCGGCTCCACCCGGATGGTCCTCTGTGGTTCCCGGCACGCTCACTCCCGGGAACAGCGCGGTGATGCGAGGGTCGCCCTGCAGGAATCCACTGACCAGAACGGCGACGACGGCCGCAATGACGGCCATGAGGACGCCGCGGAGAACGCGCAAGGCTGTTCCAGTGCGTCGGTGCTTCGGCACGCGCGTTGCTTCCCGCTCCGGGTCCACGGTTCTCCATTCCTGATGCCCTGGTCACGCGGGGCAGCGCGGAGGACGAACCAACATTACGGTCTCCGGACCAAGCCGTCCAAACTTAGACGATCGCTGCTCCGAACGCCAAGCCCAGACCATACGTGGCCGCCGCCGCACCCAGGCCGATGGCAAGCTGCCGGAGTCCGCGGCTCAGCGGCGAGGTTCCGGACAACAAGCCGACGACGGCGCCGGTAGCCAGGAGCGCGATACCCACCAGAACGCCGGCCACCAGCAAGGCGGCGATGCCCGTCATGCCGAAAATGAACGGCAGGATGGGCACAATGGCGCCCGAGGCGAAGAAGCAGAAGCTGGACATCGCTGCACCCCACGCCGAACCGACGGATTCATGATCGTCAGTGGGTGGCTTCTCCGGCTGCAAGGAAAGGCTGGGATCGCAGTCGCAGCTGAACAAGCCCATGCGCTCGGCAGCGCGGTGCTCCGCCGCTTCACGCGTCATGCCACGGGCCAAGTACACCAGGACCAACTCGTTGTGCTCGATGTCCAATGACGGTGCCGCGGTCAGAGTGGCCTGCGTGGGCAGGGTCGCGTTAAGGAGCTCCCGCTGCGAGCGGACCGAGACGTATTCGCCCGCACCCATGGAGAGGGCCCCGGCGAGGAGACCCGCGACGCCACTCATGAGCACCACGGGGCTGGGCACGCCGGTTGCGGCCATACCCATGACCAGGGAAAGGTTGCTGACCAAACCGTCGTTGGCGCCGAAAACGGCCGCGCGGAAGGTTCCGGAGAGCCGGTTGCGTCCGCGTGTGGCTAAGCCCCGGACTACTTCTTCGTGGATTTGTTCATCGGCCACCATGGCAGGCGTCGCGGCAGGTTCGGTGCCGTACGGGGAACGGCCTTCGGCACGCTGTGCCAGAGCGAGGACGAACACTGAACCGAAGTTGCGGGCCAGGAAGCCCAGGAACTGGCTGCGGGTGGAAGCTGCCTTGGGCATACCTGCATGCTCGCCAAGGAGCTTGAGCCAATGGGCTTCGTGCCTGCCTTCGGCTTCGGCCAGGGCGAGCAGGATTTGGCGTTCTTCGCCGTCACGTCGCTGGGCCAGTTCGCGGTAGACGGCGGCCTCGGCACGCTCATCGGCCAGGTACTGCCGCCACCGGCGAATGTCCGCGTGCGAGGGCGGCGCGGGTTGCGTGCCGGCGTTTTCGGCAGTTGCCGGTTCGGGGGTGGGGTCCGGAGCGGAGCTCGACGAACTGTGGGATTCCTGGTGCATCTGCACTTTGTCTCCTGTGCTTGGTGGGGTAGTTGCGGCCCCATTGCACGCCCCACACTACCGCTTATCCGCGCGGATTTTTGGCTGGTATTCCTTAACTGGAATGTTCGGTGCACCGTAATTTCCTTGACCCTCGACTGTGCCGGTGCTCAGATGGAAGGACAGGGGCGGGGCCCTTCCGCCACTGGATTCCTGCATTCGGGTCAACGGGCTGAACCGCCCACCAGAACAGGCCCACGAGACGGAGGTTGCACCATGAACACCACCGAATCACACGCCAATTACCCGGAACGGGCAACCATTGAGTCCGACCCGGCCTACGACTACGCCGAAGACCAGGAAGTGGATGAACCCTGGGTAGAGGAAGTGGACGCCCCCGAGGACGACGAACGCGTTGTCCCCATAGATGAAACTGAAGAGTTCCGCGAGGAAGACGAGGAAGTTTAGGCCTGGTCCCCGTGCCCTGGAGCCCTAGTGCCCTAGTGTGAAGTGACGTTGGACGCCCGCCCGTTTTCCGACGGCCGCAACGGTCACCGTTAGTGTCTTGGACGACTCACACCAGTGCGTCGGCCGGACGGCCTGGGCCAACGCCTGCGCGATGAGTTGCGGTTGGGCGTGTCTGAACTGCTCTGTTCCAGCCTTGGCAGTGATGGTCACCGTGCCCAGGAAGAGGTCGACGGCGGGAATCACCGCGACCGTGGGGGTGGCCGTTCCGGCCGGGGTACTGGGTGCTGTTGTGTTTACCAGGGTGGTATCGCCTTGGTACGGCAAGGGACTGCTCCTTGGGGGAGTGCTCTTGCCCGCTCGGTTGTCTCTGGTCCGGGACGGGCCGCTTCCTCATCCGAACCACCCGTGAACATGGGGTTGGTGTGTGGCCAGTCGGAGCTTGGCACCACATCTCTTGAAGCTGGGACCACCCTACCGCATTGGTGTTCGGCCACCCGTCGTGGGGTGTGTTGCGTGGCCTGCTGTGTTGTGGGGCCTGCTTTGCGCTCTTTGGGGTGGTTTTGGCGTGTAGAGCGGGCCTTCCAACGGGTGGGCGCGTGTTGTGGGGCCTCCTGTGTTGTGGGGCCTGCTTTGCGCACTATGGGGTGGTTTTGGCGTGTAGAGCGGGCCTTCCAACGCATGCTTCCCGGACATAGCGCAACGGCGGCGCCGCCCCAAAAAGGGGAGGCGCCGCCGTCGAACTTTACTTGTTTCCTGAACCTTGCTTGGTTCTTTGTGCCCGCCTAGGAAGCGGGGGTGGTGAGCTCTTCCTCGGCCACGCGGGTACCGGCAACGCGATCCGTCCAGGCCTTCATGACTGCCGGATCCGTGGGCTTGCTGGCAAGCGAGACCACTACGTACACCAAAGCCGAGGCGATCAAACCGAAGTAGATGGGCTCGTTGGCGTAGATGCCATCGAGGGGAACTTCGGCGTTGATCTCAAGGATGATCATGGTTCCGAGGGTTACCACTGAACCGGCCGCCATGGACCATGCTGCGGCGATGCCCGTTCCACGCTTCCACACCAAGCCGCCAATGATGGCCACGAGGAGGCCGCCAACCAGGATGTCGTAGGCAATGGTCAGTGCGGCCACCACATCCTTGGTGGAGATGGCGATGATGATTGCAACGATTCCCAGGCCGAGTACCCAGTAACGGTTGGCCTTGACGTCGTGCTCAGGGTTATCGGAGTCGGAGGTGTCGACCTTCTTGCCAAACCAGCTGGCAACGAAAGGCATTACGTCTGCGCGGGCAACGGTTGCAGCAGCAATCAGTGCGCCTGACGCCGTGGACATCATGGCGGCCACAGCTGCGGCAAGCACCAAGCCGCCGATGCCGATGGGCAGGAGCCGGGTAGCGACCTCTGCGTAGACGTCGTCCTTGGCAGCGATTTCGATGCCGGAGAGGGCAACGCTGGCAGCCATGCCGATCAGGGCACCTGCGAAGCCGTAGAGGATGCAGTAGACGCCGGCGGTAGCGCCGCCCCAGCGGGCAACTGTGGGGTTCTTGGCAGTGAACACGCGCTGCCAGATGTCCTGGCCGATCAGGAGGCCCAGTGTGTACACGACGAAGTAGGTGATGATCGTCTGGAGGCCGATGCCGCCGATGTCGAAGAAGCTCTCATCGACGCGGGCTCGGATGCCATCGAGGCCACCTGCGGCGTTCAGGGCGAAGGGGAGCATGAGGAAGAAGATTCCCACGGTCTTGATGACGAACTGGACCTGGTCGGCCAAGGTGATGGACCACATGCCGCCAATGGTGGAGTAGACCAGCACGATTGCGCCGCCGATAGCGATGGCGAGCCAACGCTCCCAGCCGAAGAGGACCACGAAGATGGTGGCGTAGGCACCGGTGGACGTGGCACACAGCATCAGCGTGTAGGCCAACATCACGATGCCCGAGGTCTGGGTTGCCGTGCTGCCATAGCGGAGGGTCAGCATCTGCGAGACCGTGTAGATCTTGAGCTTTTGGATGGTTCCGGCGAAGAGCAGGCTGAGCAGAAGCACGCCTGAACCGATGGCCACAACCAGCCACATGCCGGAGATACCGAACTTGTAACCGAGGCCGACGCCGCCCACGGTGGATGCGCCACCGAGGACCACTGCGGCCATGGTGCCGGTGTAAAGGAAGGGTCCCAGGCGGCGGCCGGCCACGAGGAAGTCGCTGTTGTTCTTGGTGCGGGACTTGCCCCACCAGCCGAATGCCAGCATGGCGAGCAGGTACACCACCACGATTGCGATGTTTATAGCCGAAGATTCCATGAACGGTCCTTGGAGCTGATGCACGGAGGTTGGGGTTTTCGACGATACTCCTGCGAAGCGTCGAAGTCTCTGTGCTGACGATTGGAGATTGGGGGATGTGTTGTGTGCCTCACAGACAACACTTGTTGCCTATGAGGATATGTTGTGATGGGAGTAACAGTCAAGATCCTTAGGTCATGCTTTCGCGTATTCTGGCGCTCTTGTCCTGTCTCCCGGCTACTATTGCTCCAATGACAGGGCCACATGACAGGCCTGAAAGGTTCGTGAATGAAGGCTCTACCCGTTGAACCGAGCAATGTTCCCGTTGCCATCGGTTCCAGAATCCGCGCAGCCCGGCAAGCGCAGCGGCTCACCATCGAGCAAGTGGCGGATGCTACCGGCCTGACCAAAGGCTTCCTCAGCCGTGTGGAGCGGGACCTGACATCGCCGTCGGTCGCTTCGCTGGTCACTCTTTGCCAAGTGCTGTCCGTATCCGTGGGGGACCTGTTCGCAGCTCCGGAGACACACCTGACCAAGCGCGACGACGGCCCCCGCATCTCCCTGGGTGGCCAGGGCATCGTGGAGCGTTTGTTGACCGCCCGCTCCGAACGTCGGCTCCAGATCCTGCAGGCAACCATCGAGCCGCGTGGCCGCGGTGAAAACGAGCTCTATGCCGTGGACTGCGACGTGGACGTCCTGCATGTGGTCAAGGGCCGGATCAAGCTCATCCTGACCAATGAGGAGTACGACCTCGAAGAGGGGGACACGCTCTCCTTCCCGGGCCGCGAACCCCACACCTGGATCAACCCCACGGACGAGACTGTGGAGGTGTTGTGGGTGCTGGTGCCGGCAGCGAGCCGCTAGGCCCACCCCTCGCGAGGTGACAGATAATGCCCATGTTTGCAGCAAACATGGGCATTATCTGTAGTATCGGCGCGTGGATCCGGGCGGTTAGCCCACGTGCACCCACGGCCGGCGGGTGATGTCCGGCTCGGCTTCCCTCAGCACTTCGCGTGTTACCGGCGCAATCTCTCCTTCGCCAAAGAACAGGAACTTGCTGAGGTTGGAAATCGGGTTGCCCTCGGTCCAGCGGAAGTAGATGTGCGGCATGAACCCGGTGACGTCCCGGATGTGGAGGAGTACTGCTGCCACGGTGTTAGGCACGTTGTTGCTGTGCACTTCCAGGATTTTGAACCCGTGCCGGAGCTTGCCCACAACTTGGAGTTCCTGCTCGAAGTCCGAGCTGTCGTCCACGATGACTTCGATGAAGACGGCGTCGCAGTCAACGGGCAGGTGGCTTGCCTGCTGGGCGTGCTGAAGCTTCTCCCTATAACGGCTTGCACTGAGGTGCTTGGGCTCGTGGGCAATGATGCGAACAGGGCCTTCGGAAGCGTTGGCCGTGAATTCGAGGGCTTTCTCGTCCATCTTGATGTGCGTGGCCCGGAGCTCGAAGGCGCGCCGCATGCGGGAGGTAAAACTGACAACCATGATGCCCAGTATGAAGAGGGCCGCAATCTTCAGGCCGTCGGGGCGCTCGATCGAGTTGACCACGGTGGTGTAGACGAAAACGAGCGAGATCAGTCCAAATCCAATGACCTGCGCCCGCTGCTTCTTTCGCCGCGCGGACAGGGTCACGGCTATTGAAGCCGAGGTAATCAGGACCAGCACGCCCGTGGCGTACGCGCCACCCTGGGCGTTGACGTCCGCCTGGAAAATGATGGTGACGATGAAGGCGATGACCGTGAACACCAGAACCAGTGGACGGAGAGCCCGTGCCCACGCAGGTGCCATGCCGTAGCGGGGCAGGTAGCGGGGGACAAGGTTCAAGAGCCCGGCCATGGCTGACGCGCCGGCGAACCACAGGATGGCAATGGTGCTGACGTCATAGACAGTTCCGAAGCCGTCCCCAAGGAACTTGTGAGCGAGGTAGGCCAGCGCGCGGCCCTCGGCCTTGCCGCCGTCTTGGAATTCTGCGGCGGGGATCAGCATGACGGTGGTGAAGCTGGAGGTGATGAGGAACGAGCTCATGATGATGGCGGCGGTGGTGAGGAGCTTGTGGGCGCCCTTGATCCGGCCTGCCGGGTTGGCTTCGGTGTCTGTGGCGTGGCCCTTGATCTGGGGCATGACGGCAACACCGGTTTCGAATCCGGAGAGTCCCAGTGCCAGGCGCGGGAACACCAGCAGTGCCAGGGCGATCATCATGATGGGGTCGCCGTGGGAGGTGGTCAGTGCGGTCCACCAGTCGGTTATGACGCGTGATTCCGTGAAGAGGTGGGTCATGGATACGGCGATGACCACGAGGTTGAGTGCAAGGAACGCCGCCACCAGCACTACTGCCACGTTGATGGCTTCCTTGAATCCGCGCAGGAAGACGACGCCCAGGCCGGCGATCAAAGCCAGCGTGATGACCACTTGTTGGCCTTCGAGGAAGTGCGGCGCGAAGGGGTTCTCGATGAGGTGGGCTGTGGCGTCGGCGGCGGAGAGCGTGATGGTGATCATGAAGTCGGTTGCGGCGAAGCCAAGGAGGGCAAGGACGAAGAGCTTGCCTCCCCATCGTGGAAGCAGGCGTTCAAGCATGGCGATGGACCCTTCGCCGCGCGGGCTTTCCTTGGCCACGCGCCGGTAGACGGGCAGCGCGCCGGCCAGGGTTGCCAGGACCAGAAGTAGCGTGGCCAGCGGGGAGAGCAACCCGGCGGCAAGGGCGGCGATGGCCGGCTGGTAGCCGAGGGTGGAGAAGTAGTCGAGTCCGGTGAGGCACATGACCTTCCACCAGGCTTGCGGCTTATGCGAGTCCGCAGGCCGGCCGTGAGGTCCCTGCCGTTTCCCTGAGGTGTCCGGCATTCCTTCCAGCAGCCAGGATTTGAGCTTGAAGGAATTTTTGGGCTTATCGGCCGGGTCGGCCGGGGGCCTCGTCAGGGTGGTCACGGTGTCCTTTCGTGCAGCCGGATGCTGCGTCCGCTAGGAGCGTATGGCCGTATTCGACGCCGGGACCCCGGTTTTTATGGAATCTTAACGCCCGCTGTGACCGGCATCTCATGCTGAACGCAGCCGAATCTCTTTGTAAACATGTGATGCATATAAGGCAACTTCGAGTGTATGATGGGAGTCACAGCAACTGATCCAACTCGAAGGAGAGGCATATTTTGGAAGAGCTTCGCATTACGGCCAACGGGAACCTCGGACCCATCGATTCATCCCGCATTCCGCGTTACGCCGGTGCCGCCACCTATGCCCGCCTGCCCCGACTGGACCAGGTCTCCAAGGCTGACGTCACAGTAGTGGGCGTTCCCTTCGACTCCGGTGTCTCCTACCGCCCCGGGGCGCGCTTCGGCGCCAACCATGTACGCGAAGCCAGCCGACTGCTGCGCCCGTACAACCCTGCCTGGGACGTCAGCCCCTTCGAGAACATCCAGGTTGCCGATGCCGGCGACATGGCTGTGAACCCATTCAACATCAACGAGGCAATCGAGACTGTCCAACAGAACGCCCTGGACCTCACGGCCAACGGCAGCAAGCTGGTAACCCTCGGTGGCGACCACACCATTGCACTCCCGCTCTTGAGGGCAGCAGCGGAGCGGGCAGGCGAGCCCATTGCGATGCTCCACTTCGACGCCCACCTGGACACCTGGGACACGTACTTCGGTGCCGAGTACACTCACGGCACCCCGTTCCGCCGCGCGGTGGAAGAGGGCATCCTGGACACCGAAGCCATCAGCCACGTGGGTACCCGCGGCCCCCTGTATGGCAAGAAAGACCTCGACGACGACCACCGCTTCGGCTTCGGAATCGTCACCTCCGCTGACGTCTACTACCAGGGCGTCCTGGAAACCGTAGCCAAGATCCGTGACCGCATCGGCAACCGCCCGCTGTACATCTCCGTGGACATCGACGTTTTGGACCCCGCACACGCACCCGGCACCGGCACCCCCGAAGCCGGCGGCATCACCAGCCGCGAACTTCTCGAAATCATCCGTGGCTTCCGCGGCATGAACCTCGTTGGAGCGGACATCGTTGAAGTTGCTCCTGCCTACGACCACGCCGAGATCACCGGTGTTGCAGGCAGCCACGTAGCGTACGAGCTCGTGACCCTCATGGCGGACAACGCCGTGGAAGGCGACCGCCAAGGTGCCCCGAACGGTTACGCGCAGCAGGCGCTCGGCGCTCGCATGGTCGAACTCGCACAGGCAACCGCAACTGCCGGGGACCAGCGATGATTGATTTCGATCCCGGCACAGCAGCCCCCACCAAGGGCACCAACCAGCGCAACGGCGGGGACCTCGTCGTCGAGACCCTTGAAGCGCTGGGCGCTAAGACCGTCTTCGGTATCCCCGGCCAGCACGCGTTGGGTCTCTTTGACGCCATGGGCCGCGGCAACCTGCACTTCGTCTCCTCCCGTGTGGAGAATAACTCCGCGTTCGCGGCCGACGGTTACTCCCGAGCCACGGGCGAGGTAGGTGTGCTGTTCCTGTCCACCGGTCCTGGCGCGCTCACCTCCCTGGCCGGCCTTCAGGAGGCTTACGCTACGGGTGTTCCCATGGTGGTTGTCGCCAGCCAGATCCCCCTCGACGGCCTGGGTGCACGCCGCAAAGGCATGCTGCACCAGCTCGATGACCAGAAGGCCTCGGCCGCGAACGTCACCAAGAGCCAGCGCCTGATCCAGCACGCCTCGGGTATCCCGTCGGCCATCCAGGACGCCTGGACCGAGGCGATTTCCTCGCCACAGGGCCCGGTCTGGATCGAAATCCCGCAGAACGTCCTCCTGGATCCCATCATGGTGCCGCCGGTGGAGGATGCGCTGGCCGAGGCATTCGATAACCCGCCGCGCGTCGAGCTGATCCGCGAAGCCGTGAAGTGGCTTTCGACGGCGGAACGTCCGGCGATCATCGCCGGCGGCGGTACGCGTCGTGGCCGGGCCGAGAAGTCGCTGCTCTCGATTGCCGAGCAGCTGCGCGCGCCGGTGATCTGTACTCCCGGCGGCAATGGTGCGTTCCCGTGGACCCACGAGTTGTCGTTGCAGTCGTGGATCGAGGACCGGTACATGACCGATGTCCTGGAAGACGCCGACGTTTTGATCGTCATTGGCTCGTCCCTGGGTGAAGTGACTTCCAATTACTTCACATTCGAGCCCCGCGGCCGCATCATCCAGATCGACGCCGAACCCCGGGTCCTCGAATCCAACCGGCCCGGTCTGGGCATCCGTGCCGATGCCGGCCAAGCACTCGCAGCCCTGGACGAGGCTCTGTCAGCAGCCGGCGCTGCGGACGCAGTAACCCGGTCCTGGCACGGCACCAGCCCCGAAGATGTCGTCAAGGAATCCCTGGCCAAGGTCAAAGCGCGCCTGGAATCACAGGACCTGGCCAAGGAACTGAAGTTCATGGCCGATATCCGCGAGGCTGTCCCGGCTGACATGCAGACGTTCTGGGACATGACCATCTCTGCGTACTGGGGCTGGAGCTGCTGGGACGCCCGGCAGGGTCAGTTCCACTCCGCCCAAGGGGCCGGTGGCCTCGGCTACGGCTTCCCGGCGGCAATCGGCGGTGCCGTGGGTCTTGAAACCACGGGCAAGCCGAGCCGTGTGCTCGCCGTATCCGGTGACGGTTCCTCGATGTACTCCATCTCTGAACTCGCTACCGCAAAGCAGCACAACGTCCCGGTCACGTGGCTGATCGTGGATGACGGCGGCTACGGGATCCTGCGCGAGTACATGGTGGGGGCCTTCGGCCAGGCCACCGCCACGGAACTCGCCCGCCCCGACTTCGTGAAGCTTGCCGAGTCCTTCGGCGTCCCGGCCCGCAGGGTTGCCCCGGAGGAAGTGGGGGAAGCGCTCAAGGCGTCCTTCGAAGCTGACGGACCCAACGTCGTCGTGGTTGAAACACTGCTGAAGATGTTCGGCCCCACGCATTTGGACGACTAGAGCAACTAAACAACCAAAACAGCCAGCCCCCGCACGGAACACCGTGTGGGGGCTGGCTGCGTTGTGAGGCCTGCTTTGCGCCCAATTTCCCAAAAATAGGGTGCAGAGCGGGCCCCACAACTTAGACACTCCCTTCATCTTTAGTTTCCCAAAGCAATCAATATGCGTTATAGTTGCTTTAGGCAAACAAAAAGAGGGGTGTTTCGCATGTCCGTCGGTTCTGCCACAGCAACCGATCTTGTGCATCAGATTTTCGATCTCCAGCGCACGCTGCGCTGTGTGGTGACTGCCCACATGGCCCGCGTGCCCGACGTCGGAATGGCTGTGCAGGGGGTGATGCGTTTCATCGGCGAGGGGGAGACCCGCGCAACCCAGCTGGCCACTCGACTCGGCGTCAGCGCCCCGGTCCTCAGCCGGCACATCACCGAACTCGAGGAGCTGGGCTTTGTAGTCAGGCGGCCTGATCCAGCTGACGGCAGGGCCCAGCTTCTCGCCCTGACGGAAAGCGGCGCGGCGAAACTGCGCGAATTCGAAGAACAACGCAGCGTGAGACTGCGCGATTACCTGGCGGATTGGAGCGAGGCGGACGCCCTCGAGGCCTCCCAGGTCATCAACAAACTCACTGTGTCCCTCAAGGACTCAATCCGGGCAACGGCGGCCGGCTCCATAACAACAAACCAGACAGCTTAGGAGCCCACGCATGGCTACACCAGCAGTACACAACTCCCAGGCGGTGGACGCCTCAGTTAGCAGGGCCTCCGCGCCCATGACGCATCGGCAGATTATGGAAGCCCTGACCGGGCTCCTCGCGGCCTTCTTTACGGCGATCCTCAGCAGCACGATCGTCGCCAACGCGTTGCCCACCATCATGTCCGAGCTCAAGGGCACCCAAACCGACTTCGCCTGGGTCATCACGGCCGCGCTGTTGGCGAACGCTGCCACCACGCCCATCTGGGGCAAGCTCGCGGACCTCTTCGACAAGAAGCTCCTGGTCCAGCTGAGCATCATCATCTTCGTCGCCGGCTCGGTCATGGCAGGCCTTTCTGAAACCATTCCGCTGCTGCTGACCGCCCGTGTCATCCAGGGCATGGCCATGGGCGGCCTCACCGCCTTGGCACAGGCGATCATCGGCTCCATGATTCCGCCGCGCGACCGCGGCAAGTACTCCGGTTACATGGGCGCTGTCATGGCGGTGGGTACTGCCGGCGGCCCGCTGCTGGGCGGCTTCATCGTTGACAGCCCGCTCGGCTGGCGCTGGACGTTCTTCGTGTGCGTGCCGCTGGCCGTCGTCGCACTCATCCTGCTCCAGGTGACGTTGAAGATCCAGCACATCAAGCGCCCGGCGAAGATCGACTGGCTCGGTTCCGTCCTGCTGACGTCCGGCGTGAGCCTGCTCCTCATCTGGGTTTCCTTCGCCGGCAACCCTGACTACTACGACTGGTTCTCCTGGCAGTCCGCACTCATGGTGGGCGGCGGCGTAGCCCTGCTGGCACTTCTGGTGTTGGTGGAAACCAAAGTCCCTGAGCCCATCATCCCGCTCAAGATCATCTCCGAGCGCACCACTGCCTTGGCCATCGTTGCCTCCGTTGCGGTCGGTATCGCCATGTTCGGTTCGTCCACCTTCCTGGGTCAGTACTTCCAGGTTGCCCGCGGCGCCACACCCACCGAGGCTGGCCTGCTGACGCTGCCGATGATCGCCGGCAACCTGATCGGTTCCGTCGCATCCGGCATTCTGATCAGCCGCTTCGGCAAGTGGAAGAGGTTCCTGGTTGCAGGGTCCGTCCTCCTCATCAGCGGCCTCGCGTTCGCCGGAACCATGGACCACACCACCGAACTGTGGATTGTGGCGATCTATACCGGCGTGTTCGGCCTCGGCCTTGGCATGCTGATGCAAAACCTGGTGCTTGCTGTTCAGAACACGGTCCAGGCCAAGGACATTGGAACCGCCAGTGCTTCGGTGGCGTTCTTCCGCTCCGTGGGTGGTGCGATCGGCGTATCCGTCCTGGGCGCCATCATGTCCAACCATGTGAAGGAACTTGCCGTTGAAGGCATGACTGCCGCGGGCATTCCGGCCCAGGGTGGTGCCTCCGGAGCCAGCATGGACCTGGCCGATATGCCTGCTCCCATCGCCGAGATCATGCGGGCAGCCTACGGTGACGCGACCGCGCAGATCTTCCTGATCTCGGCGATCATCAGCGTTGTGGCCCTCCTGGCTGTGCTGTTCATCATGGAACGCCCACTGCGCCGCACGGTTGATGCTGCGCCGGAAAAGGAACTCATTGCCACGGCTTCAGGAGAGGCTGGAATGTCGCTGGACACCGCGTCCATGGACGCAGTGAAAGCGTCCGACGACGGCGCGCGCCGCTTGGGTGCCGACCCTGCGGTTTCAGGGGGTTCCCGTCATGTTCCGGTGGTGGAGCGACCGGCTTCGAACGTGGAATCCGGATCCGACCTTGACCTGGAGTTCGCCCGGATCCTCACGCAGGAACGACCCCAAGGCACGGCTGATGTGAAGGAAGTCCAGGAACAACTGTCCCGTACCCAGTACGTCCTGGCCGAACAGCAGCTGCAGCTCAGCCGAGCCAACGTGGAACTCCAGGCCCGGTTGCGGGAGCAGCAAACCATCGCGGAGCAGCAGGCCCATACCGCGGAGGAGCTCGCCGCGATCCGTAAGGAGCTCAAGCGCGAACGCAGGCAGCAGGAACGGATGGCGTTGTTGCTCCTCCAAGGCGTAGAAGCCCGCGCGGACCACGGCAAGCACGCGGGCTGACTCCTCTACGGATCCCGCCCTTGTTTGACACTCCTCGCGTACTACGTGGAGCTTGGCCAACGAGGGCGCGACTGAAAACGCCGGCTGGGAAACCAGCCGGCGTTTTTGTTGCCGGCACGGTGTCTACCCAAGGGGCTACCCCAGAGCGGGCACGACCGACACGGGAAATACTCCGCTGGGATGATCTTTTCCGTAAGTTGTTTCGCCCGGGCAACGGATTTCGTAGAGTGGGGAGGCTAATACTGTCAGCCCCTGCTGCCAAACTTCTCTTATCTCATTCACGCACTCTTCCTAAGGACCCGTGGGCATGCTTGTCACCCTTATACGGCGCTACTCCAAGCCGTATTTGCCGCAGATTGTGGCTGTGCTGATTTTTCAGTTGGCGTCCACCATCGCCACGCTCTACCTCCCCAGCCTCAACGCCAAAATCATTGATGAGGGAGTTTCCCGCGGAGACACCGACTTCATCTGGCAAACCGGTGTGCTCATGCTCGGTGTCGCCCTTGGACAGGTGCTTACCGCTATCATCGCCGTTTACTTCGGCGCCCGCGTTGCCATGGCAATCGGCCGCGACCTGCGCCGAAGCGTCTACCGGCAGGTCAGCAGCTTCTCGGCCCAGGACGTCAACCGATTCGGTGCTCCCACGCTGATCACCCGCGGCACCAACGATGTCCAGCAGGTACAGATGCTGGTGCTCATGGGCCTGAACTTCATGGTTTCCACGCCCATCATGTGTGTTGGCGGCATCATCATGGCCCTTCGGGAGGACCTCAACCTCTCGTGGCTCGTGTGGGTTTCCGTTCCGGTCCTGGTGGCCGTAGTGGGCTACCTTGTAGTCCGGTTGATGCCGCTGTTCCGTTCCATGCAGACCAAGATCGACGCGATCAACGGTGTGCTGCGCGAGCAAATCATCGGCATCCGCGTGGTTCGTGCCTTTGTGCGTGAACCCCACGAGGCCAAGCGCTTCGGCGATGCCAATGATGACCTCACCGCAGTGTCCGTGAAGATCGGCAACCTCTTCGTCCTCATGTTCCCGGCCATCGGCATGATCCTGCACCTGTCCACGGCTGCCGTGCTGTGGTTCGGTGGCCAGCGCGTGGACTCTGGTGACATGCAGGTGGGTGCGCTCACGGCCTTCCTCCAGTACCTGTTGCAGATCCTGATGGCCGTCATGATGGGCACGTTCATGGCCATGATGATTCCCCGCGCGTCCGTCTGTGCAGATCGCATCGGCGAGGTGCTCGACGTCGAACCTTCCATTCACAACCCCACCTCACCGGTGGTGCCGGCTGAGAAGAAGGGTCGCGTGGAATTCCGCGACGTCACGTTCAAGTACCCGGGTGCGGAGGCGCCGGTGCTGAGCAACATCTCCTTCACCGCCGAGCCGGGTAAGACCCTGGCCATCATCGGGTCAACGGGCGCAGGCAAGACCACCCTGGTTTCGCTCCTGCCGCGGCTTTACGATGTCGCCTCGGGCGACGTACTGCTCGACGGCGTGCCCGTCACCAAGATGGACGCATCTGAAATCACCAGCCGGGTCTCCGCGGTTCCGCAGAAGCCATACCTGTTCTCCGGGACTATCGAGCACAACCTGCGCTTCGGCAAGCCCGATGCCACCGACGAAGAACTGTGGGAGGCGTTGGAGACTGCGCAGGCCAAGGGCTTCGTTGAGGAAAAGTCATCCGGTTTGAACAGGCGCATTGCCCAAGGTGGTACCAACGTTTCCGGTGGCCAGCGCCAGAGGCTGTCCATTGCCAGGGCGTTGGTTACCAAACCGAATGTGTACCTGTTTGATGATTCGTTCTCCGCTTTGGACGTTGCTACCGATGCCAGGCTGCGGAAGGCCTTGAAAGCCAAGACCCGGGACGCCACGGTCATCATCGTGGCCCAGCGTGTGTCAACCATTGCGGACGCGGACGAGATCCTTGTGCTGGATAACGGCCGGATCGTCGACCGTGGAACGCACGACGAACTGCTGGAGACATCACCCACGTACCAGGAAATCGTTGAATCCCAGCTGAGCGTGGAGGAAGTGGCATGAGCGAGCAGAACCAGCAGAAGAAGCGTGGCTGGGCTGCCAAGGCAGCGGCCGCCAAAGATGCCAAGGCAACGGCCGAGGCTGAGGTAGCAACCGAGCTGCTTGATGACGAGGATTTCGTCGAAGAGGAGTACGTCCCTTCCGAAGCCGATGGCGGCATGTTCGGCGACGTTCCGGCAAAGAAGGCCAAGGAGTTCTGGCCGTCCGCCAAGCGGCTCATGGGCCTGCTGAAGCCCGAGAGCGTTGGTGTGTACATCGTGATCGGCCTCGTCATCGTCTCGGTGGTGCTCAACGTGATCGCGCCCAAGGTCCTGGGTACTGCCATGGACGTCATTTTCGGCGGCGTCATTGGCAGGCAGGTCCCCGAGGGAGTCTCCCAAGAGCAGTTCGTGGAGCTCATGCGTCAGCAGGGGCAAGGCAACTTTGCGGACATGGTTTCAAAAATGGAACTCACCAACGGGATCGACTTCCCCAAGCTGACGTTCCTGATTTCGATCGTGCTGCTCATGTACTTTGTGGCAAACATCTTCCTGTGGGCCCAAGGTTGGTTGCTCAACAGGATCGTCATGCGGGTCATCAAGAAGCTACGCAACGACGTCCAGGCCAAGCTCAACCGGCTCCCGTTGAACTACTTCGACACCCGCCAGCGTGGCGACATCCTGTCCCGCGTAACCAACGACGTCGACAACGTCCAGCAGGGTCTTCAGCAGGCGTTCTCCCAACTGGTCAGCTCCGTCCTCACGGTCCTGGGTATCACGGTCATGATGTTCATCGTGTCCTGGGAGCTGGCGCTGATTGCCTTGATCGCACTGCCGTTGTCCGGCATTGTTGCCGGCGTCATTGGTGCCCGCAGCCAGAAGCTCTTTGCTGCGCAGTGGAAGAACACCGGCGCACTCAATGGCCAGATTGAGGAATCGTTCTCCGGCCACGACCTCGTGAAGGTGTTCGGCCGCGATGCCGACATGCTGGAGCGTTTCGACGAGAAGAACGAGGAACTCTACAAAGCATCCTTCGGTGCGCAGTTCGTGTCCGGCGTGATCTTCCCGGCCATGAACTTCGTGTCCTACCTGTCCTACGTCGGCATCGCCGTGGTGGGCGGCCTCCGCGTTGCCTCGGGCTCCATGAGCCTCGGCGACGCCACAGCGTTCATCCAATACTCCCGTGAATTCACCCAGCCACTGGGCCAGATTGCCGGCATGGCCAACATGCTGCAGTCCGGCGTTGCCTCCGCAGAGCGCGTCTTCGAGTTCCTGGACGCCGATGAAGAAGTTGAAGAGAACGCCACGCGCCACCTGCCCTCCAAGACCGACGGCCACGTGGAATTCGAGCACGTCTCCTTCAGCTACGTGGAGGACAAGCCGCTGATCGAGGACCTGTCATTCGCTGCGGAACCTGGTCACACGGTGGCTATTGTGGGCCCCACCGGTGCAGGCAAGACCACGCTGGTGAACCTCGTGATGCGTTTCTACGAGCTCAATGCCGGCCGGATCACCCTGGACAACGTTGACATCAAGGACCTCAGCCGTGCTGAGCTGCGGTCCAAGGTTGGCATGGTGTTGCAGGATGCCTGGCTCTTTGGCGGGACCATCTACGACAACATCAAGTACGGAAACCTGGACGCCACCGAAGAGCAGATCATGGAGGCGGCCAAGGCCACCTACGTGGACCGCTTCGTGCGGGCCCTCCCTGACGGTTACCAGACGATCATCGACGAAGAAGGCAACAACGTCAGCGCAGGTGAAAAGCAGCTCATCACCATCGCCCGTGCCTTCGTCTCCGATCCTTCGTTGTTGATCCTGGATGAAGCCACGAGCTCCGTGGACACCCGTACCGAGCTGCTGCTGCAGAAGGCCATGGCAGCGCTCCGAACGGACCGTACGAGTTTCGTGATCGCGCACCGACTCTCCACGATTCGGGACGCCGACACCATCCTGGTGATGGAAAACGGCAAGATCGTGGAGCAGGGAAACCACACCCGGCTGCTCGCTCTCCAAGGCGCGTACTACCGCTTGTACATGTCCCAGTTCGCGGGTGAGGAAGAGACTGCCGTAGACGACTCGACGGCGGTGCACAGCTGAGCACGGAAACACTGAAGGAGCCCATGGCACCCCGGCGCATTGAGGTCCTTGTACCCATGCGCTGGGGTGACATGGACGCCTACGGACACATCAACAACGTCCAGATTGTGCGCATGCTCGAGGAAGCCCGCATCGCAGCCTTCGGGCCGCCCCGCGGCGCTGGCCTCCCCGGCGTCGAACCTCCCGCCGCCCTCTTCAACGATGTTGAGGAGGGCATCATGACCCTGGTGGTGGAGCACAAGGTCCGCTATGTCCGGACGTTGGACTACCGCAACATCCCGGCTGTCGTTGAGATCTGGGTCGGTGCGGTCAAGGGCGCGAGCTTCGATCTCCACTACGTCATTAAGGACCCCGTCACGCGGGAAGACTGCGTCAAAGCCACCACTCACTTGGCTTTCGTGGCGGAGGCCACCGGACGGGTCCTCAGGCTCACTCCGGAGCAAAAGGAAAAGCTCGAACGCTACCGCGCGTAGGCCCTGCTGCCCGTAGAGTTTCAGCATGAAACTTGAAATAGCCGTGGTTAGCGCGGCGGGTGCAGGTACGGCTGCCGCCGAAGGGGCCAACCGCGTTGAGCTGTGCAGCGGCCTGGAACTTGGTGGAATCACTCCAAGCCAAGGACTCATGGAATCGAGCATGGAACACGTCGACGGCCGTCTGGAAATTCATCCGCTGATTCGCTCCAGGCCCGGCGATTTCCGGTACTCGGCGTCCGACCTGGACACCATGGTCCACGAGATCCGCCACCTGCTCGCCCAGGGTGCCCACGGGGTGGTGATGGGGGCACTCACTCCCTCAGGCGAAGTGGACGTGCAAGCAGTACAGCGCCTGGTGGGCTCGGCCAGGGATGCCAATCCTGAAGCGCAACTGACCTTCCACCGGGCCATCGACCATTCAAGAGACCCTTTGGCCGCCCTTGAGCAACTCATGGAACTGGGCTTCACCCGGGTTCTGACGTCAGGGCATGAAGCTAGCGCCGGAGCAGGCCTGCAAACCTTGACCTCCATGGTGGAGCGGGCGGGGAGCGCACTGGAAATCATGGCCGGCGGCGGCCTTTCGCTGGAGGATATCCCGGCAATGCACGCGGCGGGCCTGTCCGCCGTTCACCTGTCCGCGAAGAAGACCGTCTCCACCCTTGGGGAAGGTGCCATCTCCCTGGGCGGCCAGGACGGCAACGATCCCACTGCCTACACCGTCACCGACCGCGAGGTTGTCAGGGCAGCCAGGGCGAAAGTCAACGCGCTGAACCTTGCCATGCCCAAGTAGCCCCTGCTGTCCAGCTAACGGACGGGAAAATTGCAGTGATCGCGCATCGTAATGGCTCTTTACGCCGCCGTGGAACATCGGGATGATGTAAGGATTCACCAACTCGATGAAAAGCCCCGGAAGCTACCTTCAGGAGTCCCAGCGATGCCGCTGCCCGCGCCGGTTCCACCGGCCCCCGTTTCCCCTCCCAAAATAAGCAGAAACAGTGCGCTGACCGAAGCCCTCCCGGAGGTGGAATGTGGCATTGGGGCGTGGGACAAATTGCTCTACGGAAATCACCGGTTCGTGGTGGAAGTGGTCCAAGTAGGGGAGGAGGCGCAGGATACCCACTTACCAGCCAGTGCTCGCAGGGTGGTCATCCCCTGGCGACGGCAGGACCACCACCCGGCGTCGGTTGACGTCATCATCGTCTCGGAAAAGAGTGGCACCAGGGTCCGGAACGTGCTCGTGGAAGAGGCTAGCCGGGAGTCCGGAAGCATTATTTTCGAGGCGATCGATGGCTTGGGGATCTACTTCGTCTATTACCTGCCCTACGCCATGCTGGGCAAACCCCATTATCCCCAGGCGCAGTACCTCCCGCATCGTCCTGCCGCAGACCCTGCCTGGGCTGCCGCCGTCGGGCGTTCAGAGTGGGTTCCGGCGAAGCGTGAGCTACCAAAGGCCACAGTCCTGCGATATGAGGCGGCCAGCGAGCGGGATACCTTCGCGCCGATGAACTTCACTGCCCGCATGGACGAACTGGAGAAGTTCCACCGGGCTTACGGGGGCGAGGCCTTCCTGGTGTTTCCCGAGGACCGCCTGCACCCCATCTCCATGCAGGGCGACCTTCCAGCACACTGGGTGATCAACGGGCCGGGGAGGACCTTCGCAGCCAATGCCCGGCCCGGGGAGGACTACGTGGTCCAACTTGGGTTGCACGCTCAGCAGGACCTCGCAGCCGTGACAGTCGAAGTCACAGCGCCGTCCGGGGGACACTGCATCAACACTGATGGCGTGGACCGTCTGGGCAGGCCATGGCAGAGGACCCTTGCCTTGAGAGCCGGGCAGGTGCAGGCGCTGTACGTGATCCTGCCAGTCCCGCGCAATGCTGCCGGAACCACCGTGGAGGCGTTGGTGAGGATTGCCGCCACCGGTATAAGCGCCACTGGCCAAGCGGCGCAGGACGTCGAGATCACGCTTGATGTGGGTGCAGACGCGGACACAGAACCCGACGGCGGCTTCGGCGATCCTCGGTTGTTGGGGCGCCTGGCTTGGCTGGATTCGCGGGTGGCCCAGGACGCTGAGCTCGTTAGGCCCTTCACGCCCATCACGTTGGACGAATCGAGCAGGACGTTGGGGATTCTGGGCAGGTACCTGAGGTTGACGGAGTCGGGACTGCCGGCGCAGGTGACGTCCACCTTCACCGCCGCCGTCACCGCAACTGATGGTCCCGCCGTCGAACTTCTTAGCACCCCCGTGCGACTGGACGTCGAGGGAATCGATTGGACGCATGGGCAGCTCATCTTCACTGAGGAGGGCCCGGGGCGGACGTCGTGGCGGTGCAGCTGGACGGGCCGAAAAGAGGGCAAGTCAGCGCTGACACTGGAGCTGAACGGCGTTCTCGACGCCGATGGAGCAGTTTCGTACTCACTGCGCCTCAGTTCCGCGGAAACTGTGGACGTGATCGACGTTGGGCTGCAGCTTGAGTTTTGGGAGGCGGCGGTTCCGCTGGCCATGGGCTTGGGTGTCCCGGGTGGGCGGCGACCGGAATCTCTTGACTGGGCATGGGACGTATCGGCGAAGAACCAGGACGCGCTGTGGCTGGGAAGTGTGAACGCCGGAATCCAGCTTGCCCTTCGCGATGGCAGCTATGAACGGCCGCTCAACACCAACTTCTACCGGGAGAAGCCGTTGGTGGAGCCGACGTCGTGGGCCAATCGTCAGCAAAGCAGCGGGGACGCCTTAGTCCGAGGCGGGGTTAACCTGCACTCGGCGGACGGCACTGTAAAGCTGAACGCCTTCAGTGGCGCGCGGACACTGATTGCCGGCGAGCCCTTGGACTTTGATTTCCGCCTGTTGCTGACACCGTTCAAGCCGATCGAACCAACTAGGCACCTTGGGAAACGCTACTTTCACGCTCCTGAAAATCCGGCCGACATCAAGGCCGCGGGAGCCACCGTGGTCAATGTCCACCACGCAACGGCACCGGCTCCGTTCATCAATGATCCCCTGCTGACCCGGGACTCGCTTCGGAACTACGTTGCCGAGTGTCATGGGCAGGGTCTGAAGGCCAAAGTGTACAACACGGTCCGCGAGCTCACATTCCACAGTCCGGAGCTGTTGCCGTTGCTGCACCTGGACCACGAGATCTTCAGTGATGGACCGGGCGAGGGACATATCTGGCTGCAGGAACATGCGGGAAGCGGCTACGTCTCAGCGTGGTTCGCGCCCAACGTGGATGACATTGCCGTGGTGACCACGGGTGAGTCGCGATGGGAGAACTTCTACGTTCGCAGCCTCCATGAACTGGCCAAGGGCGAGGACGGGATCGACGGTATTTACCTTGATGACATTGCTTATGACCGGCATGCCATGCTGCGGGTCCGCAAGGTCCTTGAGAGGGCCTGCCAATCCAGAGGTGTGGACGGGCCGGAAATTGACCTTCATTCCGCCAACCAGTTCACAGCCCATGACGGATACGCGTCCTCAGCCAATCTGTACATGGAGCACCTGCCCTATGTGGACCGGCTCTGGCTGGGGGAGTACTTCGACTACCACACCACTGATCCCGACTATTGGCTGGTGGAGCTGTCCGGGATTCCCTTCGGACTCATGGGCGAGATGTTGGAAGGCGGTGGCAACCCGTGGCGTGGCATGGTGTTCGGCATGACAGGCCGGGCACCCGCCGTCGACAACCGCCCGCTCTGGGAGTTCTGGGCCGCAAGCGGGCTGGAAAGCGGGCAGATGCATGGCTTCTGGGACCCTCAGGCACCTGTACGGACCAGCCACCCGGACGTGCTGGCCACCACGTGGGTGACAGAGCACGGAATGGTTGTAGCGCTGGCGTCATGGGCCGGTGAAACTGAGGATGTGACGTTGATTTTCGACGACGACGCTGCCGCCCAGGACGTCGTAGCCCCGGGCATCCCCGGGTTCCAATCCGCCGCGAGCTACGCGCCCGGCCAAGCCATCACCCTTGAGCCGCAGCGCGGCCTCCTTCTCACGATCGGATACTGACGTGGCCATCACCGCAAGCTCCAATCTCACCGTCACCACTATTTCCCTGACAATGGCTGAGCTCGGCCCATTGAACCCCCTGCCGGTGGTGGCAGCCGAACTGGACCAGCCCTACACCGTGGGCGAGGGCGTGCCGGAGGAACTCCAAACCTCGGCCCGCTACGGAGTGGTGCCCAACGTTTACCCGTACCTCATGCAGGACGGCTACAGCCGCGAAGCAGCACCCAAGGAACTGCCCGCCGTCGTGCTTGAAAACAGCAAACTCAAGGTGACCGTCGTCCCTTCATTGGGTGGCCGCATCTGGGAGTTATTTGACAAAGCCACAGGCAAGCAGCTCCTGCACACCCACGATGCCCCGCAACTGGCCAACATTGCGCTGCGCAAGGCGTGGTTTGCCGGTGGGCTGGAATGGAATATCGGTACCCGTGGTCATTCGCCCACCAGTTGCGATCCGCTGCACACCGCGATTGTCCACACTCCGGACGGCAAACACATCCTGCGCATGTGGGAGTACGAGCGGCTGCGGGAAGTGGTGTTCCAGGTGGACATCTGGTTGCCTGCGGACTCGGACGTCCTTTTTGCCGCGGTCAGGCTGAGGAACCCGAACGATCACGATGTCCCCATGTATTGGTGGAGCAACGCAGCCATCCCGGAAACGGATCGTACTCGGGTCATCGCTCCGGCGGACGAGGCTTTCGGCAGTGACTACGCCACCGACATCACCCGGGTCCGGCCCACTGACCATGAAGGGTATGACGGCACGTGGCTGGTCAACAGCCCGCACGCGGCTGACTTTTTCTTCGACATCGATCCGTCCGAGCGGCGCTGGGTTGTGGCAGCGGACGACGACGGCGACGGGCTGGCGATGCTGTCCACCGGCCTCCTCCGCGGAAAGAAGCTTTTCGTCTGGGGCCAAGGACAGGGAGGAAAGCGTTGGCAGGAGTGGCTGAGCCCCGGAGCCGGACCGTACGCCGAGATCCAGGCCGGCCTCGCGCAGACGCAGTTCGAACACCTGGTGATGCCGGCCGGCGCCGAGTGGGCATGGGTTGAAGCGTACGGGAACGGGCACCTTGAGCCGCAGACCTCGCACGGTGCCGATTGGGATGCTGCGGTGGCCCACGCCAGCGAACGGTTGGAACAACTCCTGCCCCCTGAGGAACTTGAGGCAATGCTTCCCGCGGCCATCAGCAATGCCGACATCCCGCCGTCGAAAATGCTGCTGCACGGAAGCGGTTGGGGCGTTGTGGAGCGTGCCCGGCGCGACAGGTCAGGCATGGCCTGGATTGATGAAAGCGGTACACCTTTCGTGGACGAGAGCGCCACGGCGGAGCAGGAACCGTGGCTTGGGCTGCTGCATGGAAAAGAGTTCGACGGCGCCCCCAGTTTCGTTGCGGGGGCGGACTGGGAAGACTTGCTGGCCGGGCAAGACAGTGCGGAGGCAAAGCTTCATTTGGCCACCATGAAGCATGCGCGGCAGGACCTGGGCGGGGCGAAGGCGCTGTATCGCGAGGTATTGGCGGCCCGCGATGTGACGCTCGGTACCAAGGCGCTCGCGCACCGTGGTTTGGGCTTGGCACTGCTTGCTGAGGGACAGGAAATGCAGGGTCTGGCTGAGCTTCGGAACGGCGTGAAGATTGACCCTTCAAACGTAGCTTTGCTCACCGAAGCCGTAACGCTCAGCAACCGACACGGTGACCCGGCCATGGCGCTGGAACTTGCGGAGATGGCACCCAAGGAGGCCGCCGCCGTCGGACGTTTGAGATTCCTGAGGGCGCTGGCGCTCGCGCGCACGGGAAACCCCGGTGGGGCGGCTGCCATCCTTCGCGAGGGCGTTGAGATTCCGGACCTCCGTGAAGGGGAAGATGCGATAGCCGCATTGTGGGAAGAGGTATGTCCGGGCGAGCCTGTCCCTGCGGCCTATCAATTCGGGATGCAGTAAAGATCTTTTCTGGTGGCGCCCGGGTGTGGCCTCCCGCACATCTCCCGCAATCTCTGAAAGCGTGTTCTTGACCATTTTTTCAGGATACAGAGGAGCACCGATTGATCCCCGAAGTAGCTGGACTCCCGCCCCTGGAGTGGACGTCGTCCGCTGGTCACGCCAATTATGACGAGACGGAGGGGACGCTGACTCTCACGGCTGCGCCCGGGGTTGACTGGACCAACGACTCCCTCGGGGGAGAACCGCAGCACGGCGCCACAGCGCTGGGGTTCAGGGCTCCGGCGGCGTTCTCGTTGTCGGCCAGGGTTCTGGTGGCCTCACCACGGACAACCTTCGACGCCGGTGTGTTGACCCTGTGGGCGGACAGCGAGCACTGGGCCAAGCTCTGCTTTGAGTATTCTCCGCAAGGGGAAGCCATGGTGGTCAGCGTGGTGACCAACAGCTATTCCGACGATTCCAACGGGCCTGTGGTGACTGCCCCGTGGGTTTACCTGCGGGTCAGCCGGGTGGGTCCAGCGTGGGCTTTCCACTCGTCACCGGATGGCCGGGAGTGGTCCTTTGTCCGGCTGTTCAGGTTGGATACGGAGAAACCTGTGCACGTCGGGTTCATGTCGCAAGCCCCAATGGGGGAGAGCTGCGAGGCGCGTTTTGACACCATCGAATTGACGGAAGAACCTCCGGCGGACCTCCGCGACGGAAACTAGCGGCGCGCCAACGCAGGCCAATCGCGGGCCACGCGGGTGGAACGGCAAGCCTGTGGATATCCAGATGCTTGGATAAGCCAAACAAGGTAAGTTGGCATGGTGATTCCCTCCGTAAAAACTGCCATTGACCGTGCCCCCGGAGTCTCCAAGGAGATCGAGGACGCAGCCTGGTATGTGCTCGGTCCGGCGCTTCACGGGAGACCTTCCGCGCTGGACGGCAGGACGTTGACGTGGACCGCGGATGCGGCCGGAGAGCTTCTCGAACGGCTCGAACGCGGGGTCGAGGACTCAAAAGCCCCCATGATGACCAACCTGCGGCAGAACCTGGAAGGCGCGTCCCGGGAGGCCAAACTGCTTGCCGTGGAACTGCTGTTCCTGCAATCCCTGCCGCTCGCGCACGAGGTCAAGTCCCTCAGAGTGAAGAGGGCACGCGTCGCCGAAGCGGCGTCATGGGTTGAGCCGCCCATCGAGCTGCCGGAAGAACTCTACGAGGGGATGACGGACCACGGTGTTATCCGCGACCGTACTGCCGAATTCAACTGGACCATTTGGGATCACTTGAAGTGGCTGTGCCGTTTCGTGGCCCACGTGGACAGCCAAAGTACGGCCACCATCAACCAAGCGCTTGCGGACCCGTTGAAGTTCCACGAACTAGCCGCAGCGACGCCCGAGGATCAGCCCGCCCTTCGCCGCAGCATCGAGTACCTGGTGTGGCCGAGCTACTTTGAGCCCGTGGTGGCCGATGTTGAACGCCGGGAGATCCGGGACGCCTTCGCTTCACTCGTCGGCGGTGCCAAAGGTGACACGGACGAGGACATCACCGCGGACATTCACCGCATTCGCCTCCACTTGGACGAGCAAGCCGGGCAGCGCATCGACTGGTATTCCCGCCAACTGGTGAGTCAGTGGCGCAAGGTGGGGGATCCGGGCCGTCGTTCCTGGCTCCTGCGCACCCACCACGACAACGGTGACCTCTTGAACAGCTGGGTTGCCGAGGAAAAGGCCACTCTGGACGTGGAGCACCTGCGTACCCTCACGGCGAGCGTTACGGCTGGCGTGGTCCAGCATGCCGTGGACGAGGATTACAAGCACCTGGGCTACGTGGAACGCGAAGACACCAAGACGGCTGTTTTCGCCTTCCTGACGGTCATGAAGCCGGGCGACCTCACGCTGTACCAGCATGCCGGCCGAGTGCGCGTTGGTGTGGTTCTTGGTGAACCTGAACACCACGAGGACAACCGCCGTATCCGCCGCAAGGTCCGCTGGTTCGAGGACAGTTACGCCATCCCCGAGCTGCCTCGCCATGCCCAGCGGCAACTGTCCACGCCGGGCATCATCGTGGACGTCACCAGGGTGATCCAAGCCCTGCAGGAACTACTCCCTGTGGAGGCCGAAACCGATGGTGAGGACGAAGCTCCGCCCACCACCGTCGTCGAGGTTGTCCAGCAAGGTTTCCGGCCCTTGACGGAAGAGTTCGCGGCGTCCCTGCACATGGATCTCGAACCGCTCAAGGAGATCGCGGAACTGCTCGAAGAGAACCGCCAACTGGTCCTTTACGGTCCTCCGGGAACCGGCAAGACCTACTTGGCCAAGCACCTCGCCGCCGAGCTGGCCGGTGACCACACCGACGAACGCGTGAAGCTGGTGCAGTTCCACCCCTCGTATGCCTACGAGGACTTCTTTGAGGGCTACCGGCCGGACAAAACCGACGATGGCCAGGTGTCCTTCAAACTGGTCGCCGGGCCGTTGAGGCGTCTGGCGGAGGAAGCTGCCAAGGCCGAGAATGCGCACAAGCCGTACTTCCTGATCATCGATGAAATGAACCGCGCCAACCTGGCCAAAGTCTTCGGTGAGCTCTACTTCCTCCTGGAGTACCGGGACGATCGTATCTACCTGCAGTACAGCCCCAACGAGCCCTTCAGCCTGCCGGACAACCTCTACATCATCGGCACCATGAACACTGCCGACCGCTCCATCGCCATGATGGATGCCGCCATCCGCCGTCGTTTCGCGTTCATCGAGCTGCACCCCAAGGAGGAGCCGATCCGCGGCACCCTGCGTCGCTTCCTCGAAGCCCGCGGGCTGGACACCCTCAACGCGGACCTGCTGGACGCGCTCAATGACGCGATCGACGATTGGGACCGGGACCTGATGATCGGGCCGTCGTACTTCATGAAGAACGCGGCGCAGAACCCCACGGGACTCCGTCGTATCTGGAAGTACGAGCTCATGCCGTTGCTGGAGGAGCACTACCACGGGCAGCTGAACCGCGCGCAGCTGGAGGAACGCTTCGGCCTGGACCAGTTGCTGGGACGTCTTGCAGCCCGCTAAAGCCATCCCGCCCAGGCCGGGCCGGGCGCCCGCTTCTGCCGGCAGGGCGCCTGCCTCTGCCGGGCGGGTCATCTCCGGGCCGCGGCATATCGTCATGGACGAGCTCTCCCGTGGGGTGGTGGACAAACTCGATCCCGATTCGGCTGCGTTCATCAACACCAGCGGCCTGGCCAAGGCGTCGCCCATGGGCATGGGCCTTTACAGGATTGAGCCCATTGGCAAGGTGGGTTCAGTCCGGACCGCCTCAGTGCAGCTGGAAGTCCGTCCCAAGGATCGGCTTGGCCTCAGCCGGCTTCTTTTCCTGCTGAGTTACGCCGGGGACCAAGGCTTCCGCGACCATTCCGTGGAGGCCGTGGAGCACCCGGATTTGTGGAGCGCGCTGGCCGAATCGCTCGCTCAGCTGGCAGATAAGGCCCTGAGCCGTGGCGTCCTGCAGGGCTATCTGACCGTGGAAGAGTCCCTGCGCACCGTCAAGGGCCGCATCCGTATCTCGGACCAGATCTCCCGACGCCCGGGGATGATGGTTCCTCTGGAGGTCTCCTACGACGAATTCACGGAGGACATCGCGGAGAACCGCATCCTCCGTGCTGCCTTGGAGCGCATGGGAAAGGTTCCCGGGGTGCGGCCGGATGTCTTGAGCCGCTTGAGGCAACTCAAGGGAAAGCTCGACGCCGTTACCCGGCTTCAGTCCGGAGCGCCGCTCCCGCCGTGGCGCGCCAGCAGGATGAACCTCAGGTATCACGCCGTGCTGCGGCTATCCGAGGTCATTCTTCGGAACGCTTCCGCCGAGGCGGGCGAGGGCAAGCAACAAACCGCGTCCTTCGTGGTGGACATGGGCCAGGTGTTCGAAGAATTCGTGGGTACTGCCCTGAGGTCCGCCATGAGCGCCCACCCGGGGGAGATGCGCCTCCAGTACGGTGCCCTGCTCAATGAAGCCGTCAGGGACACCGATCGCCTGACGGTACGTCCCGACGCCGTCCACTTCCTGGGTGGCCGCCCCGTGGTGGTCTATGACTCCAAATACCAAGCAGCCTCCGACGCCGGTGCCTCCCTGAGCGCAGACCACTACCAGTTGCTGGCGTACTGCACTGCCCTCAGGGTCCCCACCGCTTGGCTCGTCTACGCGGGGGCGGGGGAAATGAAACTCCGCCGCATTCTCAACACGGACATCGACATCGTGGAGTACCCACTGGACCTGTCCCTGCCGCCGTCGGAAATCCTGGCCGCCGTAGCTGACCTGGCCGAACAATCATGGGGCGAAGTAGTACGCCAAGCTGTGGCGGGCCGGTCGGCGTCGGACTAGCCTGATAACTAAATCTTCACGGATGGAGGCATCATGGCCCGCAAGAAATCGTGGCGCGATATGACCAAAGGCCAACGGATCATGCTGGTGGTTAGTGGAGCGGTGAATATGGCCCTTTTGGGTGCTGCGCAGCGAAGCATCGGCAAGACCCCGGACGATCAGATCCGCGGCAGGAAGGCCATCTGGCGGGCGGTCTCCTTCATCAACTTCTTCGGGCCCGTCAGCTACTTCCTTTTTGGCCGCCGTCGGGATGCAGAGCATGCAGGGAAAGGCGCAGCGGCAGTAAAGAGCTGACGGTCAGGAGGGCATCTTCACCGTAAAAGTGGTGCCCTGACCGGGGACACTCTCCAGTGTGATGGTCCCTCCGTGGGCTTCAACAATGGCTTTGCTGATGGGCAGCCCCAGTCCGACACCGGGGATGGCGCTCTTGCGTACCCTGCCGGCGCGGAAGAACTTGGTGAAAGCCTCGGCCTGCTCCTGTTCGTTCATGCCCATCCCGGTGTCAGTGACCCGGCAGAAAACAAAGTCCTGCTCCTCCCAGGCAGCTACTTCCACATCCCCGCCGTCGGGGGAGTACTTGATTGCGTTGGACACCAGATTGTCAAGTACCTGCGCAATCCGTGATGAGTCAACGTGGGCTTCCAGCGCATCCGGGAGGTCCATCGACAGTCGGATTCCGGCCTTGGCCGCGCGTGGTTCTGCTGAGGTGACGCTGCCACGCACCAACTCCACCACGTCCACAGAGTGCGGCTGTATGACGATCTGGCCCGAGCGCACGGCCAGCAGGTCCGAGACGAGCGTCAGTAGCCGCTCGGCATTGCGCCTGACGATGTCGAGTTGTTTGCGGGCTCGGGCATCGAGGGTGTCCGGCTCGTCCAGGATGAGCTCGACGTAACCAAGGATGGACGTCAACGGGGTACGGAATTCGTGGGAGACATTAGCAACGAAGTCGTCCTTGGCGGCCAGCGCGTTCACCAGGTCCGTGACGTCGCTGAACACCACCACGGAACCGGCGAATTTCCCGGCGTCATCCACCATGGGGCGTGCACTCGCTGTGAAGGCCCGTTGTTCCTTTCCGGAGCCCAACCACACCAACTGGTCCGTGAACCTTTCACCCAGGACAGCACGACGCACCGGCCGCCGGTCCGCAGGCAGCGGCGTTGTCCTGTCCGTGTCGAAGATCAGCAACTGGGATTCGTTGGGGTCGTCGTTGTCCGGGGGAGTTGCCAGGGCATGCGTTTGGCGTTGGCGGCGGTTCATGAGGATGTCGTGGCCATCGCCATCCACAGCTACCACGCCAAGAGGCAGCGCTTCCATGACGGTGTTGAGGAGCCGTTCCTGTTTGGTACTGACGCTCAGCGCTTCCTTGAGTGCCTCGTCCTTCTCTTCCAGGGCGCGCTGCTGGCGGACCATGCTCAGCGTCAGGACGCTGACGGAAACTCCAATTCCCAGCATGAGGATAGGGAACAGGAGCGGCTTGGTGAAGTCCTGTTCGCTGAGGGTTCCGCGAACGAACAAGGGAACCCAGACAATCCCCAACGGTCCCAGGAAGGACATGACAATGGCGAGCTTCGGGTACAACCCTGAAGCGCACAGCCAGATGACCGGGAGTACCACCAGGACACTGAGGCCGGTGATGGATTCCACCGCTCCTTCCCGGGCGAAACCGATGGAAACCATGTCCAGGATGGGGATGGTGAGGAAGCTGGGGAAAGGTAGCCGGTGCCACGGCACAATGATGCACAGCGCTAGCAGGAGTGCCTGGCTCAGCAGGAAAATGAGGAACAGCGGATTCTCAAGTGTGGCGGGGAAATACAGCCAAACCAGGATGGCTGAAATACAGACACACACAGACAACGGCAGTTGGCTGAGGACAACGCGCATACGCAGGGTATGTTCGTGGAAAGAGCGCCTGAAAACCAACAATTTCTTCTTGTCACCAATATCCCAAGTTGAAGGGTGGGTCATGGCACATCCACCAGGGATGCGGACGAAAGTCGGTTCATGAGATCAGCCTAACCATAATGGATATACTTCTGAGGTTATCGAAGGGGCTGAGGGGCAGCGATGAGTGAAGCACGTGTGGGGCTGGTTATTGAAGATGACCAGGATATTCGCGAATTGGTACGCGTAGTTCTATCCCAGGCGGGATTTGACGTACATGTCGCGTCCACGGGATCCGCAGGTGTGACATCGGCCCGCGAGCTGAATCCGGACGTTATTACGTTGGATCTGGGCCTGCCCGATATTGATGGTTTTGAAGTAGCTCGCCAGATCCGGAAATCCTCGGATGCCTACATCATTATGTTGACGGCACGCGCCGAAGAGCTGGACACCCTCATGGGTTTGGAAGCCGGCGGCGACGACTACCTCACCAAACCTTTCCGTCCCCGGGAATTGCGCGCCCGTGTTGAAGCGATGATGCGACGCCCCCGCGCGTCGTCGGAATCCAAGAGCGTGCCGGAAGAAACGGATCCCGAAATGAGCCACAACGGGCTGGCAGTTTCTGCCGGTTCCCGCACCGCAGTCCTGAACGGCAAAGAGCTCAAGCTGACCCGCACGGAGTTCGACCTCCTGCTCGCTTTGCTGGAGACCGGACGGATAGTGCGGACCAAGGCAGACCTTGCGCGTCGCCTACGCAACGAACCATACGACGTCGGCAGTTACGTCAGTGACGCAGACGAGCGCGCCGTTGAGGTACATATGGGAAACCTGCGCAAGAAACTTGGTGACAGCATCCAGGCACCACGTTGGCTTGAGACCGTCCGCGGGGTTGGCTACCGGCTGGCTCCCTCAAGCAACAGCTGAACAAGCCCAACTGGGTCGCAGTTAAGCGCGTTATGAGCGCTCATAACGAGCACTACTGCGACCTACTTGGGTTAGCCGACGCGCAGAGGCTCTCCAGATAACGTGAAGATCTTACGAGAGTGGGGTTCCCAGCTCCCGGATCGTTGCCGGGACGAAGTGCTCGATTTCGTTGACTAGCGCGCGGAGCTCGTCCAAGTGGGCTGGGCCGGGTAGGAGCCTGATGCTGATTTCCAGCCCTGTGGCCAACCGACTCATGCAGATTGCACCCACCATGTGGCTGGATGTCTTCAGGCTAAGGACGGCATCCATGGCGTCTTCGATGTCGAGCTTTTCCAAGGCATGATGAAGCCGCTCCACACGCCACGGCAGCAGCTCTGCGTAGTTACGGATGAAGGTGCTGATGATGGCTTGGTCGCCGCCAAGCTCAGCTTGGAGTTCGGTGAGGACGGTGGGATCCACCAGGGCGTCGGTGCATTCTTCATACTCAGACACCAAACCCCTCCCGCCTCCAAACAATAGATTCACGATTCAACAGTAGGACGCGTGGAACTTGCGAAGCGCCAATTAGCCAAAGATTGATCCAATCTTGAGCGGACTCAGAGCCACTCTTGATCCCGGCCCCACAAAGTAGTGAAAAGCAGATCTGGGTGTTTCCAGGCTGCATCAGGGGAACGGGAAACAACATGGAAAGTGGTGCTCGCACGTCACCGGGCCTCATGCTCATCATCGTGGTCTGTATGACTGTCCTGCTGGGCATTGGTGGGTCGGCTGCCTTCGCACTGTGGCAGCAGAGCTCCCAAACGGCTGTCACAGATCGATCCGCGGAGTCCGCTCCGACCACCACCACCGTGCCCACCACAACTGCGCGTTAGTCCATCGCTGATTCCAGAAATTCCGTGAGCCGCTCCTCGAGCATGGATCTGTCCTTCAGCTGGCACTCCCAGACCGTGAGCACCTTCCAGCCGGCAGCTTCCAGCTGTTCCCGCTGCAGCGCGTCCCTTTCGCGGGTTCGTGTTCTCTTGGCTTCCCAGAATTCCGCGTTCGCTGCCGGGGCGTGCTGCCCTGCCTTGCACTCATGGAAATGCCAGAAACAGCCATTGACGAAAATGACCTTGCGCCGGCCCGCGAACACAAGGTCGGGGTGGCCCGGTAGTTGCGCCGTTCCGGCCTTTCCGTGGAGGCGGTACCGGTAGCCTTTCGCGTGCAGGAGCCGCCGGACCAGCAACTCCGGTTTGGTGTTCTTCCCACGGATTTTGGACATGTTGCGGCTGCGCTGCTCCCGCGTTAAAAGGTCCCGGCTCTCGCCCATGCATCAAGCCTACCCAGGCTCTACCACCACTGTTCGGGGGGCTTGGAAGGACAGCAACCGTATCCAGTCCGGGCTTGAATTCTGCAGCCGGACCCCCTTGATGGCCGCTGCTGTTTCATGAACGACGACGGCGGCCTCCAGCTCTGCGAGTTTGGCGCCGAGGCAGCGGTGGATCCCGGAGCCAAACGCCAAGCCGTAGGGTGTCGGTCCCGGGCGGTCGGTCCCGGGATGGTCAGCGTCTGCCGCCTCGGCGGCCGCTATTTCGGCCCAGGGGAATCCTTGGTTGCCGGTCAATTCCAGCAGCAGCTCCTCACCGGCCGCGATGGCTCGTCCGTCCAAATAGGTGTCCTGGATTGCCACACGCCGCCATGTGGGAACGGATGACTCGGTTGCGAGGACGTGCCGGACCAGGTCCCGTGCCTTCAGGGCCGTTGCTGCCTCACTCCACGAGATGCCCCGGGAGCCCTCGGCCAGCCGGAACAGCGTGGTGCTGATGAGTTGGGTAGTGGTCTCTTGCCCCGCGATCAGGAGGAAGTAGCCCAGGGAGCAGATCTCCGGTGTGCTCAGACCGTGGCGGGCCAGCGCGTTGAAGAGGTTGGGTTGCGCTGACGCGCCTGATTCCGCCGATGCCACGAACTCCACAACCAGTTCCCTCAACCAGCGGTAGAAATCCGCGGCGCTGTGTGCCAATTCGAGTTGCCGGTCAGCATCCGGCCAACCCCAGAACAGTTCCAGGGAGTCCAGGCTCCAGGACTTCAACGCCGGGAGGTCACGCACGGGCAGCCCCAACATCTCGAGCATGATGACAGCCGGGGGATTTGCGGCGACGGCCTGCACCAGGTCCACGCTTCCCCCAGAGGCCAGACGCTGCGCGGCCCGGGCTGCCGATTCCCGGGCCAAGCCCCGAATACGTGGCTCCATTGCCGCCACTCTTGCCGGGGTGAAGAATCCCGCCACCACTTTTCGAATCCCGGCATGGGTCTCGGTATCGTTGCTCGCAAGGATCGGCGGCAGCGCAAACCGGGCCTTCTGCAATATGCGCAGCGCCTGTCCGCTCAAGGGAGTTACCGCCAGCAGGGCATTGGCCGGACTGAAGTCCTGGGGTCTGTGCAGCACTTCCCTCACAGTGTCGGGGTTCCGCAATACCCGGTAAGGACAGCGGCGGGTTTCGGGAAGTCCCGCTTCGGCAGGCATCGCCGCGCTCATACCGGCAACCCTTCAAGCCATTCGCCTGCATGAGAGCGGAAATCGGTCGGATCCAGTCCGGAGGCACCGTCAGGAACCGCACCCAGGAACGGAACGGGCCAACTCCGCAGAGTCGCCCGGTTGCTGAGCTCCACCGCACCCGGCCTTGCCGGCCAGCTCCCGAGGACCACCCCCACCACCGGCAGGGTCCGGGAATCCAACGCCTCCAGGGTCAGGGCCGTATGGTTCAACGTGCCCAACGCCGGCCTGGCCACCACGGCAAATCCAGCCATGCCTCCAAGGTGCGTGCCGAGATCAGCCAGCGTTCCGCCGTCGTGGTCCAACTCCACCAGCAACCCGCCGGCGCCTTCCACCAGCACGTGGTCGTGGCGGGCGGTCAGCTCACGAATCCGATTGGCATGAACGGCGAGCGACGGCAATGTGACCTCGTCCAGTGCCGCGGCAGGGACGGGTGCCATAGGTTCTTCGAGAACGACGCCGGCTTCCGACGTCACAGGATCGGCCAACCGTGCTATCTCGGCACAGTCTGAATCACCCAGCGCATTTCCGCTCTGGCACGGCTTGTAAACGGCAACCGTCCGGCCGCGGGCATGAAGTGCGGCGGTGATGGCAGCCGTCGTGATGGTCTTGCCGACGCCGGTATCGGTACCGGTGACCAGGATGACAGGAGGCAGTTTCATGATGTTCTCTCCAGGATGCTGCGCAACGCTGCGCAGGCTTGCTCGATGTCCGCCGATGTGAGGGTGGCGCGCGCCGTCAGGCGAAGGCGGGACACCCCATCCGGGACGGACGGTGGACGGAAGCAACCCACACGGACACCGGCCTCATGTGCTGCTCGGGCTGCTGCAAGGGCAGCCTCGGCGGACGCCATGGGAATGGACTGGACTGCTCCGAGGGAACGGTCGACGGCGGTACCGGGCCTTCCCTGCGCAGCTTGCAGTCCGGTAGCCAGTGCGGCTGCATTGTGATGGACAGCCGCGGCACGCCACGGCTCGGCCGTGATGACGCCAATGGCCGCGAGCGCGGCAGCTGCCGCAGGGGGAGCCAACGCGGTGTCGAAGACGAAGCTCCTGGCCCGGTTGACCAGATGCTCCCTGAGCAACAGTGAGCCAAGCACCGCCCCGCCTTGGCTGCCGAGTGCCTTGGAAAGAGTGGCGGTGACGATGACGTTGGGATGGCCGGCCAACCTGGTTCCTGCGATGGCACCCCGCCCTGCGTTGGATCCCGAGCCCGAGACACCCAGGCTATGGGCTTCGTCAACCAGCAGCATGGCGTCATGTCCTTCCGCCAACGCCAGGAGTTCCGACAGCGGTGCCGCATCTCCGCCCACGCTATAGATGGACTCCACGGCGATGAGCGCCCGGGGCTGCGTGCGGTTGGCCAGCTTGTCCGCCGCATCCTGCACACTGTTGTGCCTGAAATTCAGCACCTCGGAGCGGCTTAACCTGAAGCCGTCGATCAGCGAGGCGTGGCATTGCTCGTCGGCCACGATCAACGTTCCCGGACCGCCGAGGGCCGTGGTGACTCCAAGATTCGCGAGGTAGCCGGAGGAAAAGACCAGCGCTGCGTCCATTCCCGTCAGTTGCGCGAGGGCGTGCTCCAACTCCACGTGCAGCTCGGTTGTACCCGCCACCAACCGGGATGATGTGGCGCCCGTGCCCCACTTCGCGATGGCTTCCCGTGCAGCCTCGGCGAGCCTGGCATCCGTGGCCAAGCCGAGATAGTCGTTGCTGGCAAGATCAACCATCCGGTCGTTCGCCACGCGCACCAACGGACTCCTCACCAGGCCCCGGCGCTCGCGGACCCGGGCCTGCTCCTCCAACCACTGGGTCATGGCGATACTCACGCAGCCACCCTTTGTTTGGAGGTTTCTTCCACTGCAGCCACCATCGCAGAAGCCATCACGCACACGTCGGTGTCGGAACTGACGTACGGCGGCATTGCGTAGATGAGGTCTCTGAAGGGGCGGACCCATACGCCGTGGTCGACGGCGGCACGTGTCACTGCGGCGACGTCCACGGGGTCCGTTAACTCAATGACTCCCACGGCACCGAAGGTGCGGACGTCAGCAACGGCGTCGAGCTTCAACGCAGGAGCCAGCCCCGCTGTGAGACCGGCACCAACGCGTGCTACGTCCGCACGCCAAGCCCCCGTTGCAAGGATGCCCAAGCTTGCGTTGGCCGCGGCGCACGCCAACGGGTTGGCCATGAAGGTGGGCCCGTGCAGGAGTGCCCCCGCTTCGCCGGCGGAAACCGTGCGGGCTACCTCGCCCGTACATAGCGTCGCAGCGAGGGTGAGGTAGCCGCCGGTGAGCGCCTTACCAACACACAGAATGTCGGGGACAACGCCGGAGTGTTGCGCGGCAAAGAGTTCACCGGTTCGCCCGAAGCCAGTGGCGATCTCGTCCAGGATCAGCAACCATCCGTGGTGGTCCGCAATATCGCGCAGGGTCCGCACGCACTCGGCCGGGTAGATGAACATGCCGCCGGCGCCTTGCAGCATCGGCTCCACGATGATCGCCGCGAGCTCGTTGGAGTGCAGTCTGGCCAGCTCTTCCACTTCTGCCCGCCATTCTGCGATGGCTGCTGTGGTGACTGTTGCAGCGGCAGGCGGGCGCGGTGCAAACACGTTGCGCGCCAGCAGCCCGGGGAAGGACGAATGCATGCCGTCCACAGGATCGCAGACGCCCATGGCCGCGAACGTGTCCCCGTGGTAACCGCCCCGAATGGTGAGGAAACGCTGCCGTTTGGGCCGGCCGCCCGCCGTTTGGAACTGCACAGCCATCTTGAGGGCGACCTCCACGGAGATGGAACCGGAATCAGCCAGGAACACGCGCTCCAAACGGCGGCCCGGTTCAGCCGGTGCCATGGCCAGCAGGCTTTCCGCGAGCTCAACAGCAGGTTGATGCGTCAGCCCGCCGAACATCACGTGGCTGAAGCTGCTGAGTTGGCGTCGGATGGCGGCGTCCATGACCGGGTTCCGGTAGCCGTGGATCACCGACCACCACGACGACATCGCATCCGGCACCTCATGCGTCCGCCCCTGCTCGTCGCGCAGCCGCAGCGCCACGCCGTCGGCCGCTTCCACTTCCCACAGCGGCAACGTGGACGAAGCCGGCGCGTACGGGTGCCACAACGTAGCCCGGTCCCGCCCGATCAGCGAGCTCATGACGCCAACCTTCCGTGCCGGGAACAGTCAGCGGTCCACCCCAAAGGCGTGACCTGCACTTTCATGCGGCGGCGGCACTGCGGGCAAAAACGCGGCGGCTCCATCGCCAGGCGCTGCCGGCAGCTGCGGTGGGCGTCCGACGTCGGGCCGTCACCGCCGCCGTTGCCGGCGCCGCCGTTGCCGTCACCGCCGCAGTGCCCGCAAAACTGCTGGGAGACTGCGGTGGTCACAGCGACTTCTGGAATTCCTTGATGGGCATGTTGAGCTCCACCAGGAGGTTGAGGTCGGCGTTTGCCGGCCGGCCCAGAGTAGTGAGGTAGTTGCCCACAATGACGGCGTTGATGCCACCGAGCAGGCCCTCGCGGGTGCCGAGGTCGCCGAGGGTCAGTTCACGCCCGCCGGCATAACGCAGTACCGTGCGCGGCATGGCGAGCCGGAATGCGGCGATGGCACGGAGGGCGTCTTTGCCGTCCATGATGCCTTGGTTCTCCAGCGGTGTGCCGGGGCGTGGGTTGAGGAAGTTAAGGGGGACTTCGTGGGGTTCGAGGGCAGCGAGTTGGGCTGCAAGTTCAGCCCGCTGCGCCACAGATTCGCCCATTCCGATCAGCGCACCGCAGCACAGTTCCATCCCGGCAGCCTTCACCATGGCGCAGGTTTCCAGGCGTTCCTCGTAGCTGTGCGTGGTCACGACTTCAGGGAAGAAGCTGCGGGCCGTTTCAAGGTTGTGGTTGTAGCGGTGGACACCCCACTCGGCCAACTGGTCCACTTGGCGTTGCGTCAGCATGCCCAGGGAGCAAGCGATGTTGATGTCCACTTCCTCCCTGATGCGGTCGATCGCGAACTTGATCTGGTTCATGAGCTTGATGTCGGGGCCACGGACTGCGGCGACGATGCAAAACTCGGTGGCACCCGTTGCCGCGGTTTCCTTCGCGGCCTTGACCAACTCCGGGATATCCAGCCACACACCGCGGACGGGGGAGTCGAACAAGCCGGATTGGCTGCAGAAATGGCAGTCCTCGGGGCAGCCGCCGGTTTTGATGGAGATGATCCCTTCCACTTCCACGTCCTCGCCGCAGTGCTTGAGGCGAACCTCATGGGCGAGTTGCAGGGCCGCGGGGATGGCCTCGTCCGGCAGCTCGAGGATTTCTTTGAGTTGAGACTCGTTCAGGCCTTCGCCGCGTTCGAGGACCTGCTCGCGGGCGGTGTCCAGGATGGCGTAGGTGCCGGTTTCATGGGCTTCTTCTGTTGCTTGGGTGGTCATGTCCTTGACGGTATCCGCGCTGGTTGAAGGCGATTTTGTGGAGTGCGTACAAACCCTGGTGCTTGATTTTGGTGGTGGGTGCGCGGGGCGGCTGATGCAGAAGTTACAGCTGTGAAACATGGACGTGACTGAATTGACGCGCTGCGTGACTAGCGTCGGGGGCGAGGCAAAGTCCCCGACGAAAGCGACCACGCATGAGCGACGACAAGACGAGTACCGCAACACTGGAGCCGACGACGGCGGCAGGAACCGCCGTCGGAACCGGTACTTCAGGTGTCCCGACGGCAGGCAACGCCGACGCGATGAGTGCCGCGAAGGAGAGCCTGGAGGACTACACGCTCCGGTTCGCCCCGCGTTCCTACCGGAAGTGGAGTGCCGGGGTTGTGGCAACGAGTGCGCTGGGTGGCATTGCGTACTTGGCCGACTTCTCGATCGGCGCGAATATCGGCATTGCCTACGGAACCGTGAACGCGATCTTCGGCATCATCGTGGCCGCGGTCATCATCTTCGCTACGGGTTTCCCGCTGGCCTACTATGCCGCACGGTACAACATCGATCTGGACCTGATCACCCGCGGCTCAGGGTTTGGCTATTACGGCTCGGTGGTCACCAACATCATCTTCGCCACCTTCACGTTCATCTTCTTCGCCCTTGAAGGATCCATCATGGCCCAAGGCCTGCAGTTGGGTCTGGGCATCCCGCAGTGGATCGGTTATGCGGTGTCCACCATCATCATCATTCCGCTCGTGATTTACGGTATGAAGACCTTGGCTACCTTGCAGGTGTGGACTACGCCCCTGTGGCTGCTGCTCATGGTGGTTCCGGTGGGCTACCTGCTCCTGTCCCACCCCGAAAGCATTGATGCCTTCTTCGCGTTCACCGGTGCTTCCGGCGAGGGCGGCCCCAACCTGGCTTCGGTGATGCTGGCCGCTGGTGTCTGCCTGTCCCTGATGGCGCAAATCGCTGAGCAAATCGACTACCTTCGTTTCATGCCGCCCAAGACGGCCGAAAACAAGGGCGCTTGGTGGCGCGCGGTGATCCTTGCCGGACCGGGTTGGGTCATCTTCGGCGCCATCAAGCAGATCATTGGATTGTTCATCGCGATCTACCTCATCGCCAAGCTTGATCCCTCGGCAGCCGCTTCCGCGAATGAGCCTGTCCACCAGTTCCTTGGTGTTTACGAAGAAATGATGCCGGCGTGGCTCGCCATGACCTTGGCCGTGGTGCTGGTGGTCATTTCGCAGATCAAGATCAACGTCACCAACGCCTACTCCGGCTCGTTGGCGTGGACCAACTCCTTCACGCGCATCACCAAGACCTACCCGGGCCGCATGGTGTTCGTAGTGGTCAACCTGGTCATCGCACTGATCCTGATGGAGTCGAATATGTTCGAGTTCCTCAACACGATCCTGGGTTTCTACGCCAACTGCGCCATGGCATGGGTTGTCACGGTGGCCTCCGATATCGCCATCAACAAGTACCTGCTGAAGATCTCGCCCAAGGTTCCGGAGTTCCGCCGCGGGATGCTCTACGCAGTGAATCCCGTGGGTTTCGTGTCCATGCTTGCCTCCGCGGCGGTGTCCATCGCAGTGTTCTTTGGGGCGTTCGGCGCAGCTGTCCAGCCGTTCTCGCCCATCTTCGCGGTTGGCCTGGCCTTGGTGCTGCCGCCGGTGCTGGCTTTGCTGACCAAGGGCCGTTACTACCTTCGCAGGACCGACGACGGAATCGACCTCCCGATGTTCGATGCCGACGGAAACCCCAGCGACGCCAAGCTGCTTTGCCATGTCACCGGGCTTGAGTTCGAACGCCCGGACATGCTCCGCTCAGCCCAGGACGGGCCCGACGGCGAACCCCAATACATCTCGTCCCTCGCCTTGTCCACGGATAAGTCGGGCGAGCTGGTGCTGCCGGCGCAAAAGTAGCCCCGCCTGGCCCAAGTAGGTAACAGCAAACGTCCCATTGAGCGCTCAAACCGACATGTGCTGTCACCTAGTTGGGTGCACGCAGAACGCCCCGGCTTCCTTTGGGAGGCCGGGGCGTTCCGCGCGTGTTTCTTGCTGCGGGCTTACTTGTCGAAGGCGTCCTTCGCGGTGTCCTTCACGTTCTCGCCCGCCTGCTTGGTCTTGGCAGCCGCCTGGTCAGCGACACCTTCGGCCTGCAGTTTCTCGTTATTGGTGGCGTCACCCAAGGCTTCCTTCGCCTTGCCGGTGACTTCCTGTGCCTTGTTGCTGATCTTGTCTCCGAGTCCCATGGGCCCTCCTTCGATGTAATCCAACACTGACGATTGCTACGCTAACGAGCGATTCTGGATACTTCCTGAACGGCCCGCCCAGCAAGGGAGCCGTCTACATCATCCCGGGGGGTCAGGGCTTGAGCACTACTTTGATGCAGCCGTCCTGCTTCTTCTGGAACTTCTCGTAGAGCGCGGGGGCGTCATCCAGTCCTCCCGTGTGGGTGACCAGATGCATGACCCCCAGCGGATCGGCGTCGTCCTCTACCAAGGGGAGCAGATCGTCGGTCCAGCTGCGCACATTGCATTGGCCCATGCGGAGCTGGATTTGCTTGTCGAACATGGTCATGAGCGGCATGGGATCGGCTTGGCCGCCGTAGACGCCGCTTAAGGAAACCGTCCCACCGCGTCGCACCAGGTCCACGGCTGTGTGGAGCGCCGCAAGCCGGTCAACGCTCATGGTTTCCATGGCCACCTGTGCAGGTTTGTCCGGCAACAACGAGACGGCCCGGTGAAGGAAGGATGCCACGGGGGATCCGTGAGCTTCCATGCCCACAGCGTCCACCACGGAGTCGGGGCCGCGGCCGAGTGTCTGCTCGCGGATCTCGTCGGCCACGTGGGAGCTGTAGTCCATGGTCTCTATGCCATGGGTCTCCGCCATTGCTCGACGTTCGGGAACGGGATCCACGCCGATCACCCGGAAACCCTTGTGGGCCCCGATCCTTGCGACGAACTGGCCCACCGGGCCCAGCCCGAGCACGGCAAGCGTGCCACCGGCCGGCACATTCGCGTACTCCACTGCCTGCCATGCTGTGGGCAGGATGTCTGAGAGAAACAAGTAGCGCTCGTCCGGTGCGTCCGAGTCGATTTTGACGGGTCCGTAATCCGCGAAGGGAACGCGCAGGTATTGCGCCTGTCCGCCCGGAACGGAGCCGTACAGTTCTGAATAGCCGAAAAGTGCCGCCCCTGATCCTTTTGCTGTCACTTGTGTGGTTTCGCATTGCGATTGAAGGCCTAGGTTGCACATGTAGCAATGACCGCAGGAGATGTTGAACGGCACCACCACGCGGTCGCCCTTTTTGAGCCGGTGGACTCCGGAGCCTACTTCTTCCACGATTCCCATGGGCTCGTGCCCGATGACATCGCCCTTGTGCATGTACGGGCCCAGCACTTCGTAAAGGTGAAGGTCTGAGCCGCAAATGGCCGTGGACGTGATCCGGACGATCGCGTCCGTGGGTTCCTGGATGGCGGGATCGGGTACGTCTTCGACGCTGACGGAGCGCCGGCCTTGCCATGTCACTGCTTTCACGATTGATTCTCCCTGCGTTTCGGCTGGGTGGGTCCCTCCCTGCTGGAGACCCTCCCAGCGAAGCAGAGATGGTAGAGGTGCACAAGGCTGCCAGCCTCGACACCACCAGGGGGCAGGCTTAGATTGAGGCTATGAGCGAAGAACTGAGCGAAACTGAACAGACGCCCTCCAAAGCCTCGGAACCCGAGGTGCCTGCCGCCGTCGAGAATGACAACGATGCCGCGGGCACGGGTGACTTCACCACCGGGCTGGACCCAACCTTCATCCCGGACGAAAGTGCTGAGACGCCGGAAGAGAAGCGCGCCAGGGAGCATCCGGAAGCCACCGGAAGCTGAAACTAGTAAGTAGCCTGACTATGAGTGTTAACATGGTTGGAGGGAGAGTTTTCGGGCAGAGCTGACCGAGGAGTGATCGCATTGTCCATCATGAAGAATCCGCTGGTTCCCGGAGATGCGTCGCGTCTCCAGGCGGAAGCGCTCAGTTGCACCAAGTGCCAGTCCAGCGATCGCCTGAACTTGGAAACCATCGAATCAATCGAGCCGCACGCGGGTGAATTGATGGTCTGGGTTTCGTACACTTGCCTGGCCTGCGAGGCTTCACGTGCCCACAGGGCGGCGTTCCGTGACGTTGCCACGGTTCTCAATCGCAACGGAAGCGTGTCCGGGTTGCTCCAATTCGGGGGGATGTACTTTCACTGCGGCGAGCCCATGGCCTTCGCCCAATCGTCGGCGCGGAGCGTATACGCCCCCATGACAACCGAGGACGTGGATGATGGCCTGCTGGATGTCTACCTGAAGACCCGCGTTATTCAATGCCGGTGTGGCTTCAGGATGGAGCTGCCCGCCTGAGAATACGGAATCGTTTCGAGGTGGCCCCATCGGGGTACACCTGAGGTACCAACCACAGCGTGGGCCACGAGCGGCGCCCACAGAAGCCGCTCACCAGGGAGGTAATCCACATGGATACAGGACAACTGGTACTTATTATTGTGCTGGCCGTCATCGTCATAGCCGCTGTGATTGTGGCTGTTGTTGTTGGGCGCCGCAAAAAGGCCGAGGTCAACCGTCACCGTGCCGAGGAGCTGCGTGAGAAGGCGGCTGAAGAAGCCATCGGTGCACACCAGGCGAAAGCTGAATCAGCACAGGCGGAGGCGGCCGCGCTGCAGGCAGAAGTCGAGGCGAATCGACTCCGTAAGGACGCGGAACGCCACGCCGAGAAGGCCAACGAAGCCCACGGACGCGTCGAGGAACACCTTCGCCATGCCGACAAACTTGACCCGAATGCGAATCCGGACCGGTCAAATGCTGCCGACAGGAGCAGGGGTGGGGAGATGGACCGCGATCGTCCGGCGGACGCAGATCGCTCACGCGAAGTAGACCGCTCGCAGGACGCGGACCGCGATCGCTCCCATGTCGCCGAGGGAGAGCGTCTCACCCGGGACCGCAGCGGGCGCGAGGGCTCAACACGCGATGGTGACAGGAACCTATAGTTTCAACGGAGAAGCGGAGGCAGGAAGTGAGTATCGTGGTGAGGCGAACAGGTCAGGCGATGCGGGCCACTGAGACGAATGCCCACAGGCATGCAGTTGACGTGGTATTGGGGCACTTGGGCGAAATCGGGCCGGCTGTGGCAGCCCTGCGCCGCGAATCCTCGAGGCTTGCAGAGTGGGGCGAAGAACTGGCCCGTGTCAGGTTGCGTGGTGGGAGTGTTTTCGCGGCAGGAAGCGACGGATCCTCACACGAAGCGCAGAGGTTCACTTCAGAATTGAACGCCCACGATCCTGTGAGCGGGTCTGGGTTCAAAGCCATCTCCATCACCAAGGGCGCGGCCGGTTCCAACGGCTCTTCCGGAAGCATGGGCGACCAGGTTTCCAAACAGGTTCGCCAGGGTGACATCGTGGTCTTGCTCGCCGCGAAAGGTATCACCGACGAACTCCGGGAAGCTGCCGCCGCCGCTAAGTCGCGGGGTGCGCGTGTGTGGGCGCTGACTGGCAAGGAGTCCAAGGACCTGGCCCAGTCGGTGAATGAAGCCATTTGCATCGACACCGATCCGCCACATGCCGAGGAAGCACACCTCGTGGCGGTGCTGGCGCTTTGCGAGTGCTTCGAGGACGCCCTCAAGCACATCAAGCCGGAGTGATACGGGACGCTGGAGGAGGCCCGCGATTAGCATCCAGTGTGATGTCCGGCTCATCAGGAATAGTTGCAGACGCCATGCAGTTGGGCAGGATGAACCTGTTTCATTCTGAAAGGAACTGCGCATGCTGTTTTCCCCACTGGCCCTCGGCGAACTTGAACTTTCCAACCGACTGGTGATGGCCCCTTTGACCCGGCTCCGCGCGGGTCAGAACGGCGTGCCAGGTTCATTGATCGCCGAACATTACCGCCAGCGGGCCTCCCTCGGCCTGATCGTCAGCGAAGGAACGTACCCGACGCTTGCAGGCCAGTCGTACCCGGGACAGCCGGGCCTCGTAACAGAGGAGCAAATCGCTGGCTGGAAGAAGGCCACCGACGCTGTTCACGCTGAGGGCGGCCGCATCTTCGCGCAGATCATGCACGGTGGCCGGGTCTCGCACGCAGACATCACCGGCGGACACGAGATCGTTGGCCCCAGCGCTGTCGCGATTGACGGCGAGGTCCGCACCCCCAACGGTAAGCAGCCCTACCCGGTACCGCGTGAACTCCGCACCGACGAACTCCCGGCAGTCATCCAGGAGATCGTCACCGCCTCCAAGAACGCGATTGAGGCAGGTTTCGACGGCGTAGAGCTCCACTCCGCCAACGGTTACCTCCTGCACGAATTCCTGGCCCCGAATTCCAACGTCCGTACGGACAGCTACGGCGGCTCACCGGAAAACCGTGCGCGCTTCGTCATCGAGACCGTTAACGCAGTAGTCGAGGCACTCGGCGCCAACCGCGTGGGCATCCGCATCTCCCCGGAGCACAACGTCCAGGGCATTGCCGAAATTGATCCCGCCGACGTCCGCGCAACCTACGAGGTTTTGGTGGAAACCATCGCTCCACTGAACCTGGCCTACCTGAGCATCCTTCACCACGACCCCAAGAGCGAGTTGGTGCAGGACCTCCGCGAGCGTTTCAACGGCACGTTCCTGGTGAACACCGGCTTCAGCGAAATCACTACCCGCGATGAAGCATTCGCGATCATCGAAGACGGCCTCGCCGACGCCGTGGTGGTTGGTCGCCCTGCCATCGCCAACCCGGATCTCGCCCGCCGCTGGCGTGAAAGCCTGCCGCTCAACGAGCCGGATGCTTCCACCTTCTACGCCGACGGCGCCGAGGGTTACACCGACTACCCGTTCTACGCGAACTAAAGCTATACAAAATTCCGACGTCGGCACTCGCCTGAGTGCCGACGTCGTGCGTTCCTATAGGATTTGTGGCATGGCTGATCCTTCCTCGACTGTTGCCCGCGCCGGCTTTCCTGTCAGCCGGCAAGTGCTGGCCGACCATGTTTACGAGGCCCTCTTGGAGTGGCTCATGGATGGTCGGCTGGAGCCAGGAGCAGCAGTCAGCATTGACGGAATGGCGAGGGAACTCGACGTTTCGCCGACTCCTGTACGGGAGGCGTTGGCCCGTTTGGAGCACACAGGCATGGTGCGGCGTGTTGCCCTGAAGGGCTATCGGGTGGCTCCGGTCTTCACGCGAGAGGACTTCGCTGAGCTCATGGAAGCGCGTTTGTCCATTGAGCCGGTGAACGCGCGGTTGGCCTGTTCGCGTATGACGCCCGATGGCCTCGACGCATTGAAGCAAGCCGTGGAGGACCTCAAGACGGCTCCGCGGGGCGGTACCTTCGCTGAGTATCGCAGTTACCTCGAGGCAGATGAACGCTTCCATCAGCTCATCGCCGCGCAGGCCAACAATCAATTCCTGCTCGCGGCCTACAACACCTTGGGCGGCCAGATTCAGCGCTTCCGATTGTTTGGGGGAGTGGGTATCACTGACGCCGAACAAGCAATTGCCGAGCATCAGGCAGTGCTCGATGCCATGACCAGCGGCGATTCGGAGAAGGCCGCGGCCATGATGGTGGATCACGTCGAAAAAGTACGCGGCCGGGCGATGGCGGACGCTCCGGAGGACTAATTCCGGCGCCCTCGCCTGCAACCACAAAGCGCAATCCGTGACCCCCTTCACACGCATATGTATGACATATAGGATCTAGGAAGTTTCGCAAAAGGGTTGACAGCTTCACTCGGTTCGTAAATCCTATAGGAAACAGGATTCCACGAAGGAGTGATCATCATGGCGTACACCGCCGAGACTTGGCCCATCACCGCGGCCCTCCTGCAGTTCCCCGGCACCGATGCCGCAGGACAGCACGTCAACGACGCCGACGCTTCGGTCTGGGCGTCCGTCCTCCAGGAAGTGAAAGAGGCTGGGTTCGCGAACGCAGACCTCACGGACAGCTGGGTCCGCCCGGGCGACCTCAGCAAGGAACGCCTCGTGGAGTTCAAGCAGACGGCCGACGAAGTGGGAATCGGCGTCCCCGTCATCTCCGCCATTCGCCGCAGCGTCATCCACGCCACGGATTGGGCCGACAACCTCGCCTACAGCCACCGCACCATCGACGCCGCTGCAGAGCTTGGCTGCGAAGTAGTCTCCTTCGGCCTCCACCAGGCAATCACCCCCGAACAGCAGAAGCAGCTGTGGTTCTGGACCGTCGAGGGTTACAAGGATCCCGTGGGAGACAAGGAAGCGTGGGGCAACGCAGTTTCCCGGATCCGTGAACTCGGAAAGCACGCAGCGGAAGCCGGCATCCTCATCTCCTTGGAAATGTACGAGGACACCTACCTCGGCACCGCTGATTCCTCCGTGCAACTGGTCCAGGACATCGGCTTGGACAACGTTGGCCTGAACCCGGACCTCGGCAACCTGATCCGCCTGCACCGGCCTATCGAGGACTGGCACGAGATGGTGGCGAAGACCCTGCCGTACTCCAACTACTGGCACATGAAGAACTACATCCGCGACGAAGATGTGGCCCGCGACAGCTACATCACCATGCCGGCCCCCATGGAAAGCGGGCTCATCAACTACCGCGAGGCCTTCAAGTTTGCGCTTTCCGTCGGCTTCCAAGGCATCCTCTGCACAGAGCACTACGGCGGCGATGGCTTGAGCGTCACGGCCAGCAACCAGGACTACCTCCGCCGCCATGTCCTGCCGAAGGCCGAAGGCTACGAACTCGGCACCAGCCAGGTAGCCCAAGGACGCCAGGTACCGGCAACCCAGCTCGCGGGAGTCTAGGAAATGACACAGATTTTCGACAACCCGGCAGACTTTGCCGATGAAGCGCTGGACGGCTTTGTAGCCGCCAACCGCGGCTACGTTGCGCGAGTGGACGGCGGTGTAGTCCGCTCCACGGAGGTTCCCTCCGGCCAGGTGGCCCTGGTAGTCGGCGGCGGTTCGGGACACTACCCGGCTTTCGCTGGACTGGTAGGCCCCGGACTTGCGACGGGCTCAGCCTGCGGCAACATGTTCGCCTCACCAGCAGCGGGCCAGGTGTACCGGGTAGCCAGGGCGGCCAACGCCGGCGGCGGAGTCCTGCTCAGCTACGGCAACTACGCCGGCGACGTCCTGCACTTCGGCCAGGCACAGCTCCGGCTCAACGCCGAGGGCATCGAAACCCGAACCGTCACCGTTACAGATGACATTGCCAGCGCGCCAATCGAGCAACTGGAGAGGCGCCGCGGAATCGCCGGCGACCTGACAGTTTTCAAGATTGCCGGCGCCGCCGCAGAAGCGGGACTGAACCTTGACGACGTCGAGCGGTTGGCCATCAAGACCAACTACCGGACGCGGTCGCTGGGCGTGGCTTTTGACGGTTGCACGCTCCCCGGCGCCAAGGATCCGCTGTTCCACGTTCCTGCCGGGCAGATGTCGCTGGGCCTCGGAATCCATGGCGAGCCCGGAATCTCGGAACACCCGATGCCCACTGCCTCCGAGCTGGCGGAGCTGCTGGTGACCAAGCTGCTCGCGGACAAACCTGAGGACGCCGGGGACCGGGTTGTGGCTATCGTCAACGGCCTTGGCACGGTGAAGTATGACGAACTCTTCCTCCTGTTCGGCAAGATCGAGAAGCTTCTCAGCGCTGCGGGCCTCACCGTGGTGGAGCCCGAGTGCGGTGAGCTGGTGACCAGCCTGGACATGTCCGGGCTCTCCCTGACGTTGCTGTGGTTGGACGATGAACTTGAGCAGTACTGGGCTGCGCCAGCCGACACACCGGCGTTCCGCAAAGGCAGCATGTCGCCTCGCGCCCCTCGCACTGAGGCAGCAATCGACGACGCCGAAACCGCCGACGTCGAGCAGCCCACCCCGGCAGCCGCTGCACTCGGGCGGCAGGCAGCGGCCATCCTCGCCCAGGTGCGTGACGTCGTCGTCGAGCATGAAGAGGACCTCGGCAAGCTGGACGCGATCGCCGGCGACGGTGACCACGGTATCGGCATGCGGCGCGGCGTCGATGCTGCAGCCGCCGCAAGCGAAGGCGCCGAAGGGGCTTCGGTTGCGCGCGTTCTGACAGCAGCCGGGGAAGCCTGGAGCGAACGTGCCGGCGGGACGTCCGGGGCGCTCTGGGGTTCCGCAGTGATCGCTGCCGGGCTGTCGCTGGGCAACCGTGAAACGTATACCTCGGAGGACGCGGCGGCCGCTGTGAGGGACTTCGTCCGCGCCATTACCGAACTCGGCAAAGCCGATCCCGGGGACAAAACCATGGTGGACGCGCTCCTGCCCTTCCGGGACACCTTCCTCACGGAGCTCGACGGCGGGACTCCGGTTGACCGGGCCTTGGCAGTTGCCGCTGCGGCAGCTGAGTCGGCTGCCGCGAAGACAGCTGAACTCCGGCCGCTCAAGGGCCGGGCGCGTCCCCTCGCGGAAAAGAGCGTCGGCCACCCTGATCCAGGCGCAGTGTCCTTTGGCTTGATTGCCGCCAGGATTTCCCACTTCATCGATTCACAACTGGCCACCGCGTCTTCAGCGGCAGCAGCAGGAAACGGAGCCCAAACATGAGCAACACCCAAGGCTGGCGCATCATCGTCGGCAACGATGAGGCCGGTGTCGAGTACAAGCAGGCACTCGTTGCCTTGCTGGAAGCAGACCCGCGCGTGGCCTCGGTGACGGATGTCGGCGTCGGATTCAATGACTCCACCGCCTACCCGCACGTCGCCGTCGATGCCGCCCGCAAGGTGGCCGACGGGGAAGCTGACCGCGCACTCTTGATCTGCGGCACCGGACTTGGAGTGGCCATTGCGGCGAACAAGGTCCCCGGCATCCGCGCCGTCACAGCCCACGACAGCTACTCCATTGAACGGTCAGTGCTGAGCAACAACGCCCAGGTCCTGACGCTCGGACAGCGGGTGATTGGCTTGGAGCTGGCCAAAAAGCTCGTAGGGGAGTGGCTCGACCACCGCTTCGACCAAACCTCGTCCTCCGCCGCCAAGGTGGACGCCATCTGCTCGTACGAGCCCGATTACACGAAGGCAGTTTGAACATGACCACTCCTGAAGCAACCGAACCCACCGCCAACAACGCAGCCCGGAAGATCGCCGTCGTCGGCTCCGGCTACATGGGCGGCGGCATCGCCCAAGTGCTGGCGCTCGGTGGCGCGCGCGTTGCCCTTGCCGATGTGTCTGCCGAGATCGCGCAGAAGAACTACGATCGCCTGCTGGTGGAGTCGGACCAGTTCATCGCCGACGGACTCTTCCCGGCAGGATCCACAGAGATCCTCAAGCAGAACCTGTGGGCAGCCAAGGACATCGAGGAAGCTGTAGCCGACGCCGACTTCATCGAGGAGTGCGTTCCCGAGGTACTGGAAATCAAGCACCAGTCCTTGGCCCGGATCAGCGCTGCAGCCCGCCCCGATGCCGTGATCGGTTCCAACACGTCCACCATTTCCATCGCTGCCCTCGCTGAAGCCGTGACCCATCCCGAGCGCTTCCTGGGGGTGCACTTCTCCAACCCGTCGCCGTTCATTCCCGGTGTCGAGATCATCCCCCACGCTGAGACTTCTGCCGCAACGGTGGCCGCATCGCGCGAGCTGGTCCATGCGGCCGGTAAGCAGACCGCCGTCGTCAAGGACGTCACGGGCTTCGTGCTGAACCGCCTGCAGTACGCGCTGTTCCACGAGGCAGCCCAGCTGGTGGAGCAGGGAATCGCAACGGCGGACGACGTCGACACCCTGGTGCGTACGACGTTCGGCTTCCGCTTGCCCTTCTTTGGTCCGTTCGCCATCGCGGACATGGCTGGCTTGGACGTCTACAACTTCTGCTACAAGTCACTGCAGACCGGTTTCCCGGAACGCTTCGCGACGCCGAAGATCCTCTCCGACCTTGTGGAAGCGGGCAAGCTCGGCACCAAGACCGGCGCAGGCTTCCTCAACGTGCCCGCCGAGCGCACTCCGGAACTCATCGCCTACCGCAACAAGGCCTACGTCGCCATGCAGAAGCTCATTGAAGAGCTCGGCCCGGCCCCCATCAACTAACTCTTCCTAGGAGAAAAAACATGACTTTCCCCGCTGAACGCACCGCAATCGTCACCGGCGCCGTTTCTGAACGCGGTATTGGCCGCGCTACCGTCAACTACCTGGCCGCCCAAGGCTGGAACATCGGCATCATCGATCTTGATGACGCCGCCTGCAAGATCGCAGCCAAGGAAATCGCCGCTGAGTATGGCGTGCAGGCCCACGGCGTTGGCGCAAATGTGGCAAGTGAAGCTGAGGTCCGTGCGGCCATTGACGAACTTGAGGCCGAACTGCCGCAGATCGTCGCACTGGCCAACGTTGCCGGTGTCAGCTCGCCAGTGGGCTACCTTGAGCTCGAAGCCGCTGAGTGGGACCGCGTCCTGAACATCAACCTCAACGGCGTCCACTACGCCACCCGCCGCGTGGCCGAATCCATGGTCAAGAACCGGATCGGTCGCATCGTGAACATCTCATCGGTCTCCGCCCAGCGCGGCGGCGGCACGTTCTCCAAGACCCCGTACTCTGTGGCCAAAGCCGGAGTCATCGGTTTGACCCGCGCTACCGCCCGTGAACTTGGCGAGTACGACATCACCGTCAACGCTATCTCTCCAGGCCCCATCGACACCGACATCATGGGCGGAACCCTGAGCCAGGAACGCAAGGATGAGCTCACCAAGGACTTGGTAGTGAACCGTGTGGGCTCCACCCGGGACATCGCCGCCGCCATCGCCTTCCTCATCAGCGAGGACTCCGGATACATCTCCGGCCAGACGCTGAATGTGGATGGCGGACTGTACATGCACTAGGGCCCGTGCCGTGAAGACCTGGACACGAGAACGCAAGATCTACCTTGCCGTGGGCGTCCTCGCCTGCGCAGTGGGCATGGTGCTCATTTTCTTCCCGCGCTGATCGCGCTGCTCTAGTCATTTCCTGTCACTCAAAGAGGAGTTTCAATGTCTGTTGCCACCAATTCCACTAAGGAGTTGCTGGATACGCCGGTCTTGAAGTCGGCGATTTCCAAAGCCTCGCGGCGGCTCATGCCAATGCTCGTCATCCTGTACGTGGTGGCCTTCCTGGACCGCACCAACGTTGGCTTCGCCGAAGCCGCGCTGGAAGTGGATAGGGGTATTACCGCAGGTGCTTACGCGCTGGGCGCCGGTATCTTCTTCATCGGCTATGCCCTGTTCGAGATCCCCAGCAACCTGCTGCTCACCAAGTTCGGAGCGAAGGTGTGGCTCGCCCGCATCGCCATTACGTGGGGCATCGTTTCGGCGTGCTTCGCTTTCGTCCAGGGTGAGACGTCCTTCATCATTCTTCGGTTCCTGTTGGGCGTCACCGAGGCAGGCCTCTTCCCGGGCGTCATCATGTTCCTGGCCGCGTGGTTCCCCAACAAGGTCCGCGTGAAGATGTTCGCCATCTTCTACCTGGCCCAGCCGTTCTCCCAGATGATGGGCGCACCGCTGTCGGGGTGGCTCATCAACATCGGCGACCAGGTTCCGGGCGTAGCTGGCTGGCAGGTCATGTTCTTCGTAGAAGGCATGCTCGCCGTCGTGGCCGGTATCGCCGCCTACTTCTTCCTCATTAACAGCCCCCAGGACGCCAAGTTCCTTACCAAGGAAGAGAAACGGGCCCTGTCCGATGTCATGGCATTGGAGGACACCGTGAAAGAAGAAACGGGTCCACGCGGCGTCCTGGCATCCATGCGCAACGGCCGGGTCTGGTACTTCACCGTCATCTACTTCTGCCTGCAGGTTGCGGTCTACGGCGTGACGTTCTACCTGCCACAGCAGGTGGCGCAGTTGACCGGTCAGAAGGTGGGTATCGCCGTCGGACTCCTGGCCGCGATCCCGTGGTTCTTCGGCATCTTCGCTTGCTACTTCATCGGCAAAGCTGCCAACACTGTGGAACGCCGCCGCCGTTGGGGCACCGCATTGTTCATCTCCACAGGCCTCTGCATCTTCGGCTCCGCATGGGCGGGTGCGAACCAGATGCCGGCCGTCGGCATCATCTTCATCACCCTCGCGGTGTGCAGCTTCCTGTCGACGGGCCCCATCTGCTGGTCATACCCGACGGCGTTCCTCACCGGAACTGCTGCGGCTGCGGGCATCGGGCTGATCAACTCCCTTGGAAACCTGGGTGGGTTCGTTGCCCCGATCCTGCGCACCACGGTCAACCAGGTCACCGCCTCGGACACCGGCACCATGGGTGTCTACGCGCTGGGTGTGCTGCCCTTCGTGGCGGCTGTCCTGATGTTCGGCACCAAGCGCTTCAGCAACAAAGCCGACGAACTGCTGGGTAAGTAGTCGTCCGTGAAGCTGCCTGCTACTGAAGCACTGTTCATCGGTGTGAGCACCAAGATGTACATGGGCTACGCGCAGAGCCTGGAATGGCTGGGACAGCTGGTAGCTGAAGTGGACGCCCGTCCGGCTCTCGTGGCCGGGCGGGTGGTCCCGTTTGTGATCCCGTCGTTTCCGGTGCTGCCCGAGGCGGCGCGGTTGCTTGAAGGCACGCCATTGGTCCTGGGCGCCCAAAACTGTGGCTGGTCCGATGGTCCTTGGACGGGCGAGGTTTCGCCGTCGATGCTGGGGGAACTCGGTGTCGGTCTCGTAGAGATCGGCCATGCAGAGCGTCGCCGGTACTTCGCTGAGGATGAGTCGATGATTGCGCTTAAGGTGAGTGCCGCCGTCGACGCCGGACTGACGCCACTGCTGTGCGTGGGGGAGCCTGAAACCCTGGCCCCGGCGGCAGCAGCTGACACGGTTTACCGGCAGATCAAGGCAGCTGTGTCCGGCGACTGGTCAGTTGCCTCTGGGCTGGTCATTGCCTACGAGCCTGTATGGGCGATCGGCGCTGCCGAGCCGGCTTCGGCAGGGTACGTTTCCCAAGTGGTGGACGCACTGCGGGATTCACTGGCCCAGCATGACCTGGCCCGATTGCCCATCATCTACGGGGGTTCGGCTAAACCAGGTCTCCTTCCGCAGCTGAACGAGGTGTCCGGGCTCTTCCTCGGCCGTTTTGCCCACGACGCCACCAACTTCGGCAGGGTGCTGGACGAAGCCCTTGCCCTCACCAACTAGGTAGCACTTCAGGCCGTTCTGAGGGCTCATAACGGCCTGAAGTGCTACCCAGTTGGGTGGGGGAGACGGGTGGTCAGGGACGCGCCGGGGCCACTGCCCGCTGGCAGAGGGCAACGAAGCCGCCGAGGTTCTCAAGTCCCTCGGGATGCGTCGGCAGGTAGTTAGTCAGTTCGGGTGAACGGACGACGACGGCACGCCACTGACCGCGCGACACCGCCACGTTGATCCGGTTCCTGGACAGCAGGAACTCCATGCCCCGCGGGACTTCTCCGGCAGCTGACGCGGCCATGGAAACGATCACTACCGGAGCTTGCTGACCTTGGAACTTGTCAACGGTACCCACCCGCACCTTGCCAAGTCCGGCGACCCGGAGATGGTGCTTGATCAGCTGGACCTGGGCGTTGTACGCGGCGACCACCAGGACGTCGGTTTCCTCGAGGGGACGGGGCACCGGCGATTCCGAAGGGTCGAGCCAAGTCAGGCGGAGGTGGGCCTGGACCTGCCGAACCACCTCCGCCGCTTCCTCAGGTGAGGACGTTGAGTTACCGGTATGCGGGACGGTGACGCAGGAAATACCCGGAGCAACACCGTCCAGGTGCCGTTCCTTGGCCGCGGGTGCTGCCTCAAGTCGGTTGTCGTAGGAAAGCTCGGAAACTGCGCAGCAAAGCTCTGGATGCATGCGCCATGACAGCGCCAAAAAGTAGCCGAGTTCAGGCGGCAACGTGTTGTACCCGTCTGACAGCCAGCCGAGTGCTGATTCATCAACAGGTTCCGGATGCTTCCCTTGGGTGACCTGCGGAAGCTGCTGAGGGTCGCCTAAAAGCAGAAGCCGTTTTGCAGCCCGGCTAACGGCCATGGTGTTTGCCAATGAGAACTGTCCGGCTTCGTCGATGACCAGGAGATCCAGCGAGCCCGCCGGAACCGAACTGCCCACCATGGTCCAGGCTGTTCCACCAATCAAGGCCCCGCCCGGCTTGGACAACAGTTCTTCCACGTCGCCTTTGGCGCACTGTGTCCACGGCACGGGGTCGTCGTGTTTGACTTCCTTCGCCACCCGCTGGGGATCCAAACCGGCCTTCTCCACGGCAGCGCAGAGCATGTTCTCTACGACGGCATGCGACTGGGCCACGACGCCCACTTTCCAGCCAGCAGCCACGAGCCGGGCGATGACGTGCGATCCGACATACGTTTTGCCGCTGCCAGGAGGTCCCTGTACGGCCAGATAGGAGTTGTCCAGGTCCTCGACCGCAGTTGTGATCGCGTCAACGTAGCCGTCCGCTCCGGCCGCGACGGCTGGCAGAGTTGGCAGCGTACGAAGCTTAGGAGGCTGCCTCCGCACAAGATCCAAGGAACAATCCCGCGGCCACTGCGGCAGGGCAGCACTGAGTTTTGTGGCCAGAGCCGCGAGTGCTGCCCGCTGACCGTTGGTGGCAATGGGCGGATCCGGGGTAAGCGCCATGGGCAGTTGGCTGAACTCCATGGAGTCCTTGCGAAGGCCTTCGGCGATGGTGACTGTTTCGAAGTCCTCGTCGTCTCCCACCTCTGTGACCAAAGTTCCGTTCCAGCCTGCACGGCCAAGCGCGGCGGATTCCTTCCCTTGGAGCGAGTCCGGCAGAGGAGGGCCGTACATGCGGAAATATTTCTTACCGGGTTCCAGCCCGGCGCCGTCACCGGACCGGCCATAGAGTTTCATGAGCCGCGCAGGGTTGCTCCGAGGTGTCGGCTTTGCCCAGTCCTGCAGCAGTTCGGCGTGGTCGACAACGAAGAGGTCGCGCTCGTCAGGCCACTGGGAGGTTGGTTTTTCCAAACGGTCGAAGTGTCCCCACCAGTGCTGCTTATCCTCGCGACGGTGATACCCGACGCCAGCGGCGACGATGCCGATAGCTCGGGAATCGGGAGTGGCTCTCTCGTCCTCGGGCAACCCGGCGAGGTAGTCGAAGAGTGCTTTCTCTTCCGGAGCCGCCTCATACTGATCCGGTTCGGTCTTAGCCGGTTCGGTATCTGCGGGGGGCGCTTCGTCCGCACCCCCTGGCACGATGGAACGCTCCGCAGCACGGGCAAGCAACCAGTTGCGCAGTTCCAGAGTCGAAAGGCAGTCGTATTCGTTGTAGTCCCGGATGCCTTCGAGGATCACTGCTGCTTCTTCAGGGTTTCCGGTATCTCTGCCCATGCAGTAGTCCGCGTAGGCAACAACTGAGGCGCCGGCGTCGGTCACGTCACCCGAGCGCAGGTGTTGGCCCATGTACAGAGGCTCGAGCTTTTTGATGCTGTAAGAGTTCTCTGAGATCCGGATGCTGTGCCGGACGGTGTCGTAGAGGTCCACCAGGACGCCTTGGCGCAGGAGGTCGTCAACGGCGGATTCGCCCACCACGTGCGTCAAAGACAGGTTGCGCAGGGCCGTCTTTTCGTAGGCAGCGTAGTGGTAGATGTGCATGCCCGGATATTGTGCCCGCCGCTTGGCCACGTACTCAAGGAAGTCCACAAAGGCCTTGCCTTCTTCAGCCCGTGAGTGCGCCCAGAAGGGCCTGAACACCGGCTCGGTACCGGGTTCTACAGGGTTCTCAATGACCCCGAACAGGTACTCCAACCCCCACTTTTCGGTGACGGGGTCCTGCCACAGGGGATCGCCTTCGAAGTCGAAGAAGATGTCGCCCGGATCCGGTGCGGGTAGCCTGCCCAATGTGTGGTCCGGCAGGACGTTGTAACTGATGGCTTTGGCTTCACCGGACTTGGCCGTGTACTTGACTGTGCCATCAGGGGTACCTGTTCCGGTCTGCAGCCGCGCCTGCTCACGGAGCCGCAGCAACGTGGGGTCGCCCGCCTCGGGCATGGCTGCCAGTCCGTCAATGCTGGTAACGCCGGCCTCGATCAGCTTCTTGCGCCGACTGATCCGCATGCCGGCCACCATGAGGAGATCCCGATGAAGTTGTACTTGCTCAGCGCAGTAATCACACCGGCCACAGGCGGAATAGCGGTCGTCACCCCATTCCACAGGCCCGTTTTCCGAAACGTGCGCCTCGGTCATGTCAAGGAAGCGTTGCCGCCGTTCCCGGAAGACGGGAAGGACCTGGGCAAGGGGGTGGTCGCTGTGGACGCGGTTGCCCAGCACCAGGGTGACAGTGGGATGCGGTGTGATCCCGGCCTGGATGAGTTGATCTCCATAGGCTGCCAGCTGCAGGAGGGCTGTGACCTTGGCGTGCCGTGCGAGCTTGGTGTCGAAGACGGCGTACTGCCCGCCGGGGCGCTTCACCAGGAAGTCGGAGCGGCCATGGAATTGGCCATCGAAGAAGGCGGCCTGGAAGACGACGTCCGCGCCGGAGCGCAGGGCGTCGATGGATTCCGCATGCTTGGCCGAAAGGGTGGCGCGGTCCATCGCTGTGGCGGGGGCGACGTCGTAAACGCCTTTTCCTGCGGCCGCATCCCATGGCCCGAACTCAGCAACGAAATCATCCAGGACCCGGTGCTCGTGGACGTCGCCCAGCTTGGCTGTGCGCTCCAACATGGCGTCAGTTGCGAAGTCCGGCTTAGGCGTGCGGCCCAGTTTTTCGTCGAGTTTCCGGAGCAACTGGTACTCGCAGGTGGCGGCGATAACGAGGTCGCTGGCCGAGAACACCAAGTCCTGCGGGGCGCCCGCGATCTGAGGATCGAGAAAGAACAAAGCGACCCACCTGCCTTTCCATGCCGTGAATAAACCCTTGCAGCCAAGCTATCAGCGGGCCCTGACAATATAGAGCGCAGCCACTTTAGACTGCACGCATGACTGAAACAGCCCCGACCCCGGACCCTTCGTTCGAAGCCGCCTACCAAGCCGCACAAAAGAGCCTCAGCGAGGGCGGCATCCCCATCGGAGCCGCGTTGGCCCGTGGTGGGGAAGTCATTGCCAGCGGCCACAACGAACGCGTCCAGCACGGCGACCCGATCGCGCACGGCGAGATGTCCGCGCTGAGGGCGGCCGGGCGTCAGAAGAGCTACCGCGACACCACCCTCTACACCACCTTGGCACCATGCGCGATGTGCACGGGAACCATCATCCAGTTCAAAATCCCCCGAGTGGTGGTAGGTGAGGCCGAAACGTTCGCTGGTGAATTCGACCTCCTGCGTTCACGCGGCGTGGAAGTCGTGGTGCTGGACGACCCCCGGTGTGTGGACATGATGCGCACATTCCAGGAGGAACACCCCGAATTGTGGGCTGAGGATATCGCCGAGTAGCAGTGGAAAGTGGACTCTACAAAGGGTGCAGAATTCGCCTAGTCACGGCTAGCCACCGAGCGTAGGCTGACATCATCGGCGTCGGTGCCGAGAGGCCCCGCGTCGATGACCCCAATCGATGAAGGAGGATCCATGAGTGTCGTACGTGAATTCATGACAACCAATGCTCAGTGCATCGAAGAGGACAAAACTCTTCAGGAAGCCGCCAGGCTGATGCGGGACATGGACTGCGGTTCACTTCCCATCTGCGGCCACGACGGCAAGCTCACCGGCTTCATCACCGACCGCGACATCGTGGTCAAGTGTTTGGCAGAAGGCAAGGACGCCCGGGAAGTACGCGCAGGCGAACTCGCCACCGGCAAGCCCTTCTGGGTGGACGCCGATGCCAATGTTGACGAGGCAGTCACCATGATGGAAGAACATCAGGTGCGCCGCTTGCCCGTCATCAGCGACCACAAGTTGGTAGGCATCATCAGCCAGGGCGATATCGCGCGCAACCACTATGCAGAACAGCGCCTCGGCGAGATGGTGGAGCACATTTCAGCCAAGGAGCGCATGTCGCACTGATACCAAAGCCAACTGATAAGCCAACCCAGCCGCCGCGAGGCATCCCTTTACAGGAACGCCTCGCGGCCCGTTCCCTCACGCAACACGAGTTCGCCGTCTTCAATCGAGACGAGCAGGCTCTTGGGTTTCCCCGCGAGCTTCTTCGTGGCGCTAAGCCTTCGGCTGCTGACCTCGACGCCCACGGTGGCACCCTTCGCCGGCAGCTCCACTGTCAATTCGTCGGCCATCCCCAACAGCGTCTTGGTGGACACATCCCTCTCAGACACAGCTTCCTTGCCGTTGACGGTCACTGTCACGTCATCGGAAGCAAACCCGTCCTGAAGAATGATGAGCAGTTCCTGCATGGTCCAACTACAGCACTAACACGGCCGCCCGGATAGGTCTTAGCGATACCTGCCTTCGGAAACTGTCGGCCATGTGAGGCAAACTGTCATGGTGACTTCAAATCTCCAACACCAGTCAGCTGACTCCGCCATCCACGCCATGATTGCCGAAGAACTCGGCGTCAAGACCTGGCAAGTCAAAGCCGCGGTGGAACTGCTCGACGCCGGATCCACCGTCCCCTTCATCGCCCGCTACCGCAAGGAAGTCACCGGGACGCTCGATGACACCCAGCTCCGCGACCTCGAGGAACGCCTCAGATATCTGCGTGAGCTGGAAGAACGACGTAAGTCCGTCCTGGAAGCGATCGCCGCCCAAGGCAAGCTGACCCCGGAACTGGAAGCCGCCGTCGTCGGGGCCGATACCAAGGCGCGCCTCGAGGACATTTACCTCCCGTTCAAATCCAAGCGCCGCACCAAGGCCCAGATCGCGCGCGAAGCCGGGCTGGAGCCGCTGGCCGATGTCCTGCTGGCCAACCCGCAACTGGACCCCGCCACCGAAGCCGCAAAGTACTTGAACGCCGAGCACTCCATCGACGACGCCGCCACAGCGCTCGCAGGAGCCCGCGCCATCCTGGTGGAGCGCGTCGGGCAGGACGCAGACCTCGCGGAGGACCTCCGTGAACGCCTCTGGAAGCAGGGACGCATGGTGTCGCGCGTCAAGAAAGGCATGGAGGCTGAAGGCCAGAAATTCAAGGACTACTTCGAATTCACGCAAGTGCCTTCCGGCATGCCATCGCACCGTGTTCTTGCCCTGTTGCGCGGTGAGAAGGACGGCGTCCTTGAGTTGGATCTCGCCGAAGCAGACCCAGCCGACGACGACGCCCTGGCCGCCGCCCGCGGCCGCTATGAAAACGCTGTGGCCAAGTGCCTTGGGGTCGCCAATAACGGGCGGCCCGCGGATGCCTGGTTGACGCAAACAGCGCAGCTGGCTTGGCGGGGACGCATCCTGGACCGGCTGACCACGGACCTTCGCGGACGCATGTTCGCCGACGCAGAAGATGAAGCTGTTCGCGTGTTCGCCGCCAACTTGCGCGATGTCCTGCTTGCCGCACCTGCCGGCAACCGGGCAACGCTTGGCCTCGATCCCGGACTCCGGACCGGCGTGAAAGTCGCTGTCGTGGACGGCACCGGCAAGGTTGTCACCACGGACACCATCTACCCGCACGCACCGGCGAAAAAGTGGGACGAGGCGTTGGCCACGCTCGGACGGCTCGCGAAGCAGTACAACGTGGAGTTGGTGGCGATCGGCAACGGAACGGCTTCCCGCGAAACGGACAAATTGGCCACGGAACTCATCAAGTCACTCGAAGCTTCAGGCTCCAAGGGGATCCAGAAGCTGGTGGTGTCCGAGGCCGGGGCTTCGGTGTACTCAGCCTCCGCCCTCGCGGCTTCCGAACTCCCTGGCATGGACGTCTCGCTTCGGGGTGCTGTTTCCATCGCCCGGCGGCTTCAGGATCCCTTGGCCGAGTTGGTCAAGATCGAACCCAAGTCCATCGGCGTGGGGCAGTACCAGCACGATGTCACCGCCGCCAAGCTCGACCGCTCGCTGGATGCCGTGGTGGAAGACTGCGTGAACGCCGTGGGCGTGGACGTGAACACAGCATCGCCCGCGCTGCTTAGCCGTGTGGCCGGCGTCGGGCCGCTGCTGAGCGAGAACATCGTGGCCTATCGGAACGAGAATGGGCCGTTCGCCAAGCGCAGCGACCTCAAGAAGGTGCCCCGGCTGGGTGCCAAGGCGTTCGAGCAATGCGCGGGCTTCCTCCGGATCACCGGGGGAGCGGAGCCATTGGATGCCTCCAGCGTGCACCCGGAAGCATATTCCGTGGCTCGGAAGATCCTCGTAGCGGCCGGTGGCGGTCCCGCCACGGCGTTGGATCCGCAGGCATTCGTCGATGGCACATTCGGCCTCCCGACCGTCAAGGACATCATGTCCGAGCTGGAGAAGCCCGGCCGCGACCCCCGTCCCGCGTTCAAGGCGGCCTCCTTCTCTGAAGGCATCGAGAAGATCTCCGACCTCAAGTCCGGCATGATCCTGGAGGGCACTGTCACCAACGTGGCTGCGTTCGGCGCCTTCGTGGACGTCGGAGTGCACCAGGACGGGCTGGTCCACGTCTCGGCACTGTCCAACAAGTTCGTCTCGGATCCACGCGAGGTCGTGAAGTCCGGCCAGGTGGTGCGGGTCAAGGTGTTGGAGGCCGATCCCGAGCGCAAGCGGATCTCCCTCACCCTGAGGCTCGACGACGAACCCGGCACTGCTGGTGGGCGCACCTCGGGTGGACGTGCCTCAGGCGGCGAACGTGCTGGTGGTCAGCGCGGCGGCGGTCAGGGTGCTGCCCAGCGCGGCGGCGGCCAAGGTGCCCAGCGCGGCGGCGGCCAAGCCGGGCAGCGTTCGGGCCAACCTGGCCAGGGTTCACAACGGCAGAGCCAGAGTGATCGGCGTCAGGGCGGCGCGCGCCAAGGCAAACCCCAGCAGGCTCCGGCCGCTCCTGCCAACACGGCAATGGCTGAAGCATTGCGAAGGGCCGGACTGGGTAAGTAAGTCCCGCTGCCAACGAATCCCGCCCTTGTTCGAGTGCCGTCCCGTTCTACGGTGAGTCGGACGAACACGGGCCGGATTCGTGAGCGGACGCCTACAAACCCGCGGTCCGGGCCTCCCACGCCTCTGCGTTCGAAGCTTGCAGAGCCATCGGTAGCCAGCGCCCGATACGTTCGAACGCCTGGCGCCTGACCGGTTCCGGCGACAGGAAAATGTCGTGGAACGCGTTCGGCAGCCGGCTCACCGTGACGGTGTCCGCCAGGGACAACGCGCGGTGGGCCACGGCGTCGACGTTGAGTGCCACGTCAGCGGTGAGCGCGTCGGCGGACCACTTTGGTTGGAGATAGCTCTTGTCCGAGAGCAACACGAGTACCGGAACTTCGATGCCCAAACCTGCTGCGACGGTTGCCTGGCCACGAAACACGGCGTCGAGGAAGGCCGGAGTGATAGGGAATCCGCGGTCAGGCCGCCACTCGAGGTTGTAGTCCCATTCGCCGTCAAGAGTGGCTGATACGGCCCGGGTGTAGATGCCCGGATCTACTGGTGGCAGCGGCGTCAAGGGGTGAAGACGGGCGTGGAGTCCCACGAGGGGTGCGATCGCCCGCCTCCCGAGTTCGGTCGCCTGGAATTCCAGCCAAGGGCTGTTGAGGATCACAGCCGACGCGATGCCGGGATGGCGGGCGGCCCACAGGCTGAGGGTGAGCCCACCGGTGGAGTGTCCCAACAGGATGAGCGGCCGGTCCACGCCCGAAACACCAGAGCGGCCCATGGCTGAAAGCGCTGCTTCGATGTCGGCGTCGTAGTCCGCGAGGTTGGTGACGAAGCCCGGCACCATTCCAGGGCTTAGGCTGCGACCATAATTATGCAGGTCCAGGGCGTAGAAGCGAGCGCCTGCCCGATGCCAGAACTCGGCCACATGCTTTTGAAAGAAGTAGTCGGACCAGCCGTGGACGTACAGGACGTCGGCGTCGATTCCAGCGTCGTCGGGAATTTCGCCGGAGACCGCGAGCCACTCCGGGGCGACCCCGAGGTACCGCACCAAGGTGGCGGTAGCGCCGCCGTCGAGCTTTAGCGTTTGTTGCTCAAATCCCTCGCCAAGAATGTCCGGGGTCCACGGCTGCGTCATGAGTTTTTTTCCTTCTGCCACGGCCAGCGGCCCGTTATTTCGAGCTCGAGGGAGAAGCTGAGGAAGGTACGGATCAGCACAATGATGGCCAGGACGCCGACGCTCTCAAAGGTAGGGGTCACGGCGACGGTCCGGATGATATCGGCGGCCACCAGGAGTTCGAGCCCCAGCAGGATGGACCTGCCCAGCAGCTGCCGGTATGAGCGGTACGGAGAGAAGGGGGCGAGGCCTTGGGCGCGTTTTGGTTGATACCCTCGCAGGGCCAAAGGGACGGACACCAAGGCCCCGATCACCATGACTGCCACCCCCGCGAAGTCCATGTACCGGCCGACTTCTTCGATGACGTGCTGGAAATCCATGGCCCTCCCTGCCTAGGTGCGTGCCTCCACCGTCTCATAGAGCCATCGCCGCACGCAGCAAACAACGACGGCGGCAGCCGGGTTCCGTTCAGAAGAACCTGGCTGCCGCCGTCGGGCGTTGGTGAAAGGTGCCGCTACAGCGCCGGCGCCGGGACCGGGAAGAACACCCGGGGATCCTGAAGCAGTGCGGGGTAGTCGAAGTCGGTGCGCTTGATAACCTTGGTGACCTCGAAGTTGCGCGCGAACCGGCCGTCAACAGTGATGGGTCGGCCCTGGATCAGGCCAACAGCGAAGGTTTGGCCACCGTCGAAGGGAACAGCAAGTTCGGTCTTGCCGGGCAGGGTGTTGAACGCCTGTTCCTGGGCTTGGCGCTTGCGCGTGGGCTTCTTCTCTTGCTGCTTGACGGGCCGCTTCTTCGGGCCCTTAACCTGACGGCGGGACTTTTCCTCCGCGTACACGAACTGGTACTCGTCGGGGTCTGCCGGGGCAGCGGCACGGGCCTTGCCGTGCGGCGGCATGGCGACGGTGGTGAGCTGCTCCGGACGGAGGTCCTCCACGTTGGCGCGCAGGATCAGCAGGCGATCCTCTTCCGGGTCCTCCGGGTGGAACTCGTGCTTGGGTTCCGGCCACACGTACTCGAGCTTTTCCTCGGTGCCGGGGAAGATCAGGGAGTAGTGCTTGGGATCCTTGGAAATCAGCTTGGAGCGGTGGCTGAGGTGCAGGTCCTCGTGTCCGAGCCACGGCGGCATGACGATCCTGGAGGCGTAGTCAGGGTGGGCCGCCTGTGGCGCGAACTCCGTGATGTTGGTGCGCGTGTTGTCCGGGTGGCCGCGCGCAATCCACTCGTCGGCCATGGCCAGGCCGTACATGGTGAGCGCGGGGACGTGGCCCATCCACATGCGCACGGCGGGGTGGGACTGCCAACCGTACTCCGGGATCACCAACGCGCGGAGAACCTGAAGGGCTTCGACGCGCTGTTTGCCGAGCCTTGAAGTGTCGAGCGCCGCGGCACTCTCACGGAAATCGGCGAAAGGGAGGAAAGTCTGCATCCTTTCAGTTTGAGGGTGCCGGGCGTAAGAACCAAGTTGAGTGCTCCGGGACACGTGCCGGTGTTGGGGCCTAGAGTTGTCGGGTGGAAACTTTTGGCGAGAAAACTACGACCACGGCGCCTCCGGTTGCCGAACTGCACCTGCACATCGAAGGGACTCTCCAGCCAGAGCTGATCTTTGCCCTGGCCGAACGAAACGGCATCGAACTGCCATACGAAGACATCGAGGAACTCCGGGAAAAGTACGAGTTCACTGACCTGCAGTCTTTCCTGGACCTCTACTACGCCAACATGGCCGTCCTGCAGACCGAGCAGGACTTCACTGACATGACGCGCGCCTACCTGAAGCGGGCTGCGGCCGGGGGAGTGCGCCACGCGGAAATCATGATGGACCCCCAGGCCCACACCTCCCGGGGCGTGGCCCTGGAAACCTGCGTCAATGGTGTGGCCAACGCACTGGCCACCTCCGTGGAAGATTTTGGTGTCTCCACCCTCCTCATCGCTGCGTTCCTGCGCGACATGTCGGAGGACTCGGCTCTTGAGGTGCTGGACCAGCTCCTGGCAATGCACGCTCCGATCGCCGGGATCGGTTTGGACTCCGCGGAGGTGGGCAATCCGCCGTCGAAATTCGAGCGCCTGTACCAGCGCGCCAGCGAGGCCGGTTTGCGGAGGATCGCGCACGCGGGCGAGGAAGGACCTGCCTCCTACATCACCGAGGCCTTGGACGTACTTCACGTGGAACGGATCGATCACGGCATCCGCTGCATGGAAGACACGGATGTAGTGCAACGACTCGTCGCTGAGCAGGTTCCTTTGACCGTCTGCCCGCTCTCCAATGTCCGGCTCCGCGCCGTGGATAAGCTGGCTGACCACCCCTTGCCCGAGATGTTGGCGATTGGGCTGAACGTTTGCGTGAATTCGGACGACCCCGCTTACTTTGGCGGTTACGTGGACGACAACTTCGAGCAACTGGTCAAGGTCCTGGAGTTCTCGGTTCCGGAGCAGGCCACCTTGGCTGCCAACTCCATCCGGTCCTCCTTTGCCAGTGACGCCCGCAAGGCGGTGCTGTTGGACGAGGTCACGGAGTGGGTCAAGGCATCCGTGACACCCGCTTAAGGCACGGCAGCCGAGACCCGTGGATCACTTGCGGCGTCTGTGATGTCACACTCAGTCACGACACACGGTGTTTACCTTCCGCAGTCGCGGGAATTAACAATTCATTGGCAAACTTCTAGGGAGTATCCACCGTTGAAGGAGAAGCATGGGCGCGAATACCGCCGAGAACACCAACCTTCGTCTGAAGGCCGTACTGGACATCCTCGCTGAGAGCGTATGGTCCGGGGCCACGTTGAACGCCGGCGAGGTGCTGGCCGAAGCGATCGTCCGAGTACCTTTCAATGACCACGAGGCTGAACTTCTCAGTGGCGGCATTCCTCGCGGCCACAAGACCCTGACGTCCGCCTCGGCGAAGCTGGTCAAGGCTGGCTGGCTGGTCAAGGGCCGCTCGGGTTGGACCATTCCGGAGGACGGCCTGCGTGCGACAGTGGCCTTCCCGGACGCGCAGGCATTTGGAGCAGCGCTCGACGCCGGCACTCCGGTACCGGCCGACGTTGCCGTTCCGACGGCCCCGCCTGTGAAGCCGCAAGCCAAGAAGACAGCTGCAACCAAGCGCGCCGCTGCGAAGAAGGCCACGGAGCCTAAAGTCGCGGCCGCTGATGTAGCTGAGCCGAAGGTCGCTGCCGCCAAGGTCTCCGCGCCGAAGGCCAAAGCTGCAACAGCCAAGGCTTCCTCCGCCGCGGCTGCACCGTCCGCGACGAAGTCCACCGCGAAGAAGTCCACGCGCAAGGCGCCGGCGAAAGCAGCAGCCGCCTCCGCCGTCGAGACCCTGCCACAGCCTGACGCCGTGGCGATCGCCGGGGACTTCAATAAAATCCTGGGAGCACCCGAGGATTGGGCGCCGCAGTACGACGAAGCCCAGATGGATTTCAACCCGCTGGTCCAGGTGTGGACGCTGACGGCTGAGCTGCCTGCCGCCTTTTACACCTACAAGATCGCGCTGAACCGTTCATGGGACGAGAACTACGGTGCGTTCGGCGCCCGTGATGGCGCGAACCACGAGTTGAACCACGACGGCGGTCCGGTCACCATCACGTACAGCCACGCGACGCGGGACATTGTGGTCGGCTAGGTCTATTTCCGGCTCGAAACCTGCCCTTGTTCGTCCCACGTCCCGTTGTACGGTGAGTGGCACGAATGAGGGCAGGTCTCGTTAAGGTGGTTCCATGACTGACGAAACCCTTCGCCTCACAGCCCGCATCACCGGAGTGGTCCAAGGGGTCGGGTTCCGCTACTGGACGGCCCGTAAAGCTGACGAGCTCATGTTGAAGGGAACAGTCCGAAACGACCACGACGGCTCGGTGCTGTTGGTCGCTGAGGGGGAGCCATCCGAGGTCAGTCAGCTCACCTCATGGCTCCACTCCACCCGGGCACCTGGGCGCGTGGACAACGTTGACTTTGAGGTTTCCGAAGCAACCGGGGAGTTCGACGACTTCCGCATTGTGGGCTAAGCCCTTGCTAGGCCCCGGGCGATGCTGTGGTGAGCCCTGATTCGGTAGCGGCGAGGAGCAGCTCGTGGTCGTAAGCGACCAGCCTGTCGGTCTGCAGTCGAATGGCTGCCGCCAAGTGAGTAGCGTCCGCACTCCTCAACTGTCTCGGGAGTGCCGCTGCGTACATGAGGTCTGAGCGGGCCACGTCAACCAAGTTGATTCCGGCCAAAACGGCGTTGACGACGTCGAACGGCAAATTCCTCCGACGAGCTGCGCAGTGCAGTTCCGTGTAGAGGAGCATGGAAGCCACGAGGTGTGCTCCGGAGGCTGCTATCTCCACCAAGTAGGCAGCAGCGGCGGCTGACTCCCGTTCGCCGACTACCAACTTCATGGCGGCGGAAGTGTCAACGTAAACGATCACCTGTCGCCGCGCAGATCGGCCAGGATATCGGCTGTAGTCATGTCGCTGCTGATGCGAGGCAGGATTGTGAAGTCCACAGGTGTCTCGCTTGCCGGCCGGACGCTACCTGCTTGGAGTAGACGCTCAAAGGGCGAAGCCGACGGTGGAATGAGGGTTGCCGCCACCTCGCCGTTGTTGGTGACGTCGATGACTTCCCCATTTTTGACGCGTTCCAGAATCTTACTGCTCTGATTACGCAGTTCCCGGTGCGGAATAGTTGTCATGATCGGCCTCCGTAGCAATCGTAGCATCCTGCGCGCCCGCAGCGTTTCCGCTGGTCAGGCAGGCTGAGCTGCGGTCCGCGTCGCCTCGACGTAGTGCTCCAGCGGCTGCAGCGCAGGCTGCGAGGAGCTGTCCCTGACAGCGTCGGCACCAACGGCGTTGGCTACTGACAAGGCATGCGTGTACTCAAGTCCGGACTGGAGCGCCAGGACCAGCGCGGCGCAGAAGGCGTCCCCGGCACCGATGGTGTTGGCAATGTCGGTGACTCTCACCGCTGGAGCCCCGGCCACCCGTTCGCCGTCGACGAAGATCGCCGAACCCTCGCCCCCGTAGGTCACTGCAACCAGCGGAGCGTCGCGGAGGGCCGGGATCAGTTGGTACTCTGTCTCGTTCACGATCACCAGGTCGCAACGTTCCAAGAGCTCGGGAATGATCGGTGCAGCAGGGGCAGCGTTCAGGACAAAGAACCCCTTGGTCTGGCGTGCGGCTTCCAGCACAACCTCCTGGTCCACTTCGAGTTGGCACAGGATGGCCTCGTCGTCAGCGAACTTAACACCCTCCAGGCTCACCGAAGCGTTGGCGCCGGGGCACACCACTATCTGGTTCTCGCCCCCACCGTCTACCAGCACCAGGGCGGTTCCAGTGGCAGCATCCGCCCGGGATACGTCCTGAACGTCGACACCGGCGGCCGACATCGCGCTGAGAAGGCTGGCGCCGGCGTCGTCCTGGCCTACGGCCCCCACCATGCGGGAGTGTCCGGTGAGTCGGGCCGCAGCAACAGCCTGGTTGGCGCCCTTCCCGCCGGGTTGTTGGCGGAGAACGCCTCCGCCAACGGTTTCACCGGGCGAAGGGAGTCGGTTGGCTGTCGCCGTGATGTCGAGGTTAATGCTGCCCACCACCGTGAGCGTGGGGGCCAATTTGGGCGCAGGGGACTGCAAGGACGTGCTCATGGGAGAACCCTTTCGGGATGCTGGCGGAGGGGAGATTTCAGGAGGACTGGATGACGGAGAGGTGCCCGGCCTTGGCGGCCACCAGGCATTTGGCGAGATAGAACGGAGAACCATTCCGGCGGACGTATTGGGTGAGGACCAGCACGGGATCGGAGGGGCGGAGGCCCAGCAACTTCGCGCGGCTAAGGCCGGCGGTGCTCAGGCTGATCTGGCATTCGCCGGGGCCAAGGGTCGTGCCGGGCAGCCCGCTGAGGACTTCCAAGAGCGTTGACGCGGAAAGCGTGGGAGCTTCTGCAGCTTCGGCCAGGGCCTCGGCTTCGGGGATTTCCTGGGCGACGTTCTCCTGGAGATGCGCCAGGGGCTCACCGTTCCGGATGAGCACACTTTCCCAGAACCACACGTCCTCGTCAGGCTGGACACCAATGCCTGGCGCCACGAATTCCGATGCCGGTTGCTTGATTGCGGCTACCCGTTTGACCTGGATGTCCTGGTCCGGCCCGCCAAGAAGCTGATCGAACGGTCGAATGTGTTCAATGCCGATGCGGGGGAGCGAATCGGCAACAAACCGGCCAACTCCGCGTCGTGCCCGGGTGAGGCCATCTTCTTCCAGCAGCATCAGCGCTTCCCGGATCACGGTACGGCTGACGTCCATCATGCTGCCCAGCTCCGTCTCCGTGGGGAGCAGGGAACCCGGCGGCAGGATTTTGGTCCGGATCGCTTCGGCGATGCGGGAGTAGGCCGCGACGCGCAAAGGTTGCCCGGGTTGGGCGGCGATGGGTCGCGACAGGAACTGGACGGCGTTGTCGGTCAAGGGTGCCTCACTTGAGATGGGTTACGGATACTGTACCGGATGAATGTGATAGGTTGCACAAGCTCGTAATACATGCTTGTATAACAACTCACATCTCGTGGCGCTGCCCGCGCCCTCGGACAAAGGAGTTTGATGTGAACATCCCCAATACCGCGGTTGACCCGCGGTCTGTAGATCCCCAACCTGTTGACCGGCAGTCTCCATCACAGGTGACATCAACTGAAGCAGCCGCAGACGAAGGCCGCTTCCACGGCAAGGCAGCCGCGCTGCTCATCACTACGCTGGTCCTGGCGGTGCTGGCATTCCAGCTCAACGCCAGCATGATCACCCCGGCACTGCCACACATCGGCTCCTTCTTCGGCGAAACGCCCGAAGCCGTGGCCCAAGTGCAGTCGATGTTCTTCCTCGCCGGCGCCATCGCTGGGCCCGTGATCGGCCGCTGGAGCGATTTCATCGGACGCCGTAACGCACTCCTCCTGGTGCTGGCCATCATGGGCGCGGGAACCGTGCTCTGCATCTTCGCACCCACCCTGCCGTTGCTGGTCACCGGCCGCTTCATGCAGGGTGTTTCCAGCGCCATCTTTGCGCTCTCCTACATCGTCCTGAACGAGTACCTGCCTGCCCGACTCTTCGGAACATCCATCGGCATCATCGCTGCCATCAACGGTGGGGTTGGCGGCGTGGATGGCTACTTCGGCGGACTCATGGCTGAGACCCTTGGCTTCCAGTCGATCTTCGTCGCCGTCCTGGTACTGGCCGCAATCGCCGTCGTGTGTGTCATTAAAGTGGTCCCGAGTGGCAGGTCCGCCGTTGCTCCCGGCCGGATGGACTGGTGGGGCGCAGGCTCGCTGTCCGTGTTCCTGGTGTTCATCACCTATTTCGTGTCCACGGGCTCTTCGGCGGGTTGGACCTCACCGGCAGCCCTTGGCCTGCTTGCCGGCAGCATCGCGTCCTTCACGGCCTTCTGGCTCATCGAGAAGAAGCGCGAAACCCCTCTTGTGGCCGTTCACCACCTCCGTTCACGTCAGGTGTGGCCCGTCATCGCCACCACCGTGCTGACGCTCGCGGGCATCTTCGCCATCATCAACTTCACTGTGGTGTTGCTGAGCCAGGACAAGGAAAACGGCTTCGGATTGTCGGCTTCGGTCGCTGCCTTGCTGTTCCTCACACCCGCGGCACTCATTGGAGTGTTCGCGGCTCCGCTCGCCGGGTGGATCGCCGACCGCCGCGGCTGGATCAAGACCGTCCGCGTCGGCACGGCAACCAGCCTCGCCTGCGCAATCGTCGCGGCGCTATTCGCCCACAACCAGGTAGCAGTGCTCATCGCCATCGCCGCTCTGGGCATCTTCTACAACGGCTTCTTCCTCACTGCCATCAACGGCCTGTCCGTGCTGCTCTCGCCAAAGGAAGCGCCGGCCGCGCTGCCGGGCATCAACGGTGCTTCCTTCGGCATCGGGGCGAGCCTTGGCGTCGTGGTCGTTGCACCGTTCGCAGGCCAGGGCACCGCAGCCGGATACTCGGCGGCCCTCTGGATTTCGGTGTCCATCACGGCGCTTGCCTTCATCGTCAGCCTGTTCATCGCGGCCCCCAAGGGCGAAAAGATCTAACGTACGACGCCGACACGCGGCTGCGCTTGCAACTCACCGCAGCTTCAGCCCACTCCGCACAACAAGCAGTCCGCTTCACCTGAAACGAGAGACCAAAATGACCCAGCCCGCCCCCTTCTTCCTTGACTGCGATACCGGCATCGACGACGCCCTCGCCTTGGCCTACCTCCTCGCCTCCCCTCGGGCGGACCTCGTGGGCATTGGCACCGTGAGCGGCAACGTCAGCGCGGCAGGCGGGGCACGGAATACCCTGGACCTGCTGAACTTGGCCGGCCACCCGGACATTCCCGTGGCTATCGGCGCCCACGATCCTCAGGTTGGCACTTTTCACGGCGGCGCTCCGCACGTCCACGGTGATAACGGCATCGGCGGGGTAGATCTGGTCCCGTCGGACCGTGAGCCCGTCAACGCCACGGCCGCGGAGCTGCTGGTTCAATTGGCGCACAAATATGCGGGGGAGCTTCGCCTTGTGGCCATTGGCCCGTTGACCAACATCGCCGAAGCCCTGCGCCTGGAACCGAAACTGCCTGAGCTGATCGCCGAGGTCACCATCATGGGCGGCGCAGCGTTGGCCCCGGGAAACATCACGCCTGTTGCCGAGGCCAACATCGCCAACGATCCTGAGGCTGCCGCCGAAGTCCTGGCCGCCGACTGGAACGTGACGCTGGTGCCGTTGGATGTCACCATGACTAACGTCCTGGAGGAAAACCACCGCCAGGAATTGCTCGCCACCGAGCACCCGGTCTCGCAGGCACTCGGCGAAATGCTTGGTTACTACTTCGGCTTCTACGTCGACATCTTCGGTCGGGCTTGCTCGGCGATGCACGATCCCCTTGCTGCGGCCATCGCTGTCAGGGGTGTGGAACTCGCACTGGCACCGACCGTCCGGGTCCAGGTGGATACCACCGACGGACCTGGCCGCGGCCAGACGGTCTGCGATCTCCGTGGCCAGTACGCGGGATTCCCGGCGCAGCGCGGCGCACATTGCCGAGTGGTGCTGGAGATCGGCGAGGACTTCGCGCCACACCTGCTGGGTACCATGCAGGCGGCCTGGCTTACTGAGGCACAAGCGGTGGCACCGGTCGCCTGACTGGCGGAAGACTGAGGTATCGGCGACGACGGCGGCAGCGGCCCGCCGTCGTCGCCCTCTTTAAGCTGTAGTTCTCTGGCGATTACGCGTACATGAGCGAGCCGGGCGTGGTAAGGGTTTCGCCGGTTTCCAGCCAGGTTTTGAGGCCCGAGAGGATCATGGGCCAGCCGCCGTACAGTTGGTCGTTCGCGCCTTCGCGGAGCTGATCGTGCGTCAAAGTGAGGTGGCATGAGTCGCCGACGGGCTCGATTTCCCAGGTGATCCGCGACGTTCCCTCGGCCTTCACATCCTCGCCCCAGAGCGCACGCATGGTTTGGACGAGCCGACGTGGGGGATCCACTTCGATGTTTTCGCCCTCGCCGAGTGGCGAGTCCGCCTTGACGTTGTGCATCTCGAAGCGGCTGCCCGGGGTCCAGTCCGAGGTGAAGGTGTTTCCGAACTGGTATTTGCTGCGGATCTCGCTGTTGGTTATGGCTTCCCAGAGCCGCTCCGGGGTGGTCTTGATGTAAATTTCGAAGATCTTTTCCATGGGACTTTCCAATCTGGATTTGAGGTCGCTGAGGGCAGCGGCCCATGGTTCTGCGTATTTGCTCACCCATCGATCGTGGATGAGGCGGATGGGAACCGGATTCAGGAAGTGCAGCTTTTCGCGCCCCCGACGGCGGGTGACCACCAAGCCCGCATCCTCCAACAACTTGAGGTGCTTGGCGATACCGAAGCGGGTCATCTCGAACCGGGCCCCCAAGGCGGAGGCAGACTGACCGTCCTCGCGGAACAGCTCATCCAGCAGTTCCCTGCGGGTCGAGTCTGCCAAGGCCTTGAACACTACGTCCATGGGCTCAGAATAGGTGACCAATTGGTCACATGTCAATGGATTTTCTGTTGGGCCTCTATGTTCTCTGGGGTGTGTGGTGGTGGTTGCGTCGTGGTGTTTGTTGGGGGTCGAGGTGGGGTGGGGGGATGAACCAGGGGACCCCGGTTGTGATGTCGATGCGCCATTGTTCTTTGTGGATGAGGTGGTGGTGGTGGCTGCAGAGCAGGGTGCCGTTGTTGGTTGATGTGGTGCCGCCGTGGGACCAGTAGGTGGTGTGGTGGGCTTCGCACCAGGGTGCGGGGATGGTGCAGTCGGGGAAGGCGCAGCCGCCATCGCGGGCGGTGATGGCTTTGCGGATGTGGGGTGGGAAGATCCGGGTGGTGCGGCCGATGTCCAGGACGCGGGAGTCGGTTCCGAGGAGGACGGGGATGATGTCGGCGTCGCAGGCGATTTTGCGGATGGTGTTCGGGTGGATGGGGCCGGTGAAGGTTGCTGTGCCGGTGCTGAGTGGATTCAGGGCCGCTCCGGTGTTGCCGTGGTCGCCGTGGGTGCCGGTGTTGCTGTGGTTGCTAGGTCGTGTGTTGTGGGTGAGTTGTTCGAAGAGGTCGCGGTGGTCGATGGTGACGGTGAGTTGGGGTCGGAGTCCGCCGTTGGAGGGCAGTTTCCCGGTGGTCATCGCCAGGGCGCAGGCTCCGACGAGGCCGTTGAGGAGTTTCTGGGCCCGGCTGCGGCGGTCCAGGTCCGGTCCGCTGGGCTTGTCGTCGGTGGGATTGTTGCCGGTGGTGAGTCGTGGGTTGGTGGCGGTGTTCATGGCGGTGGTGAGGGTTTCGTATTGTTCGGCGGTGGCGAAGATTTCGAGGTGGTGGAGTCCGTGGCGGCGTCGGCGGCGGAGGAACGCGCCTTGGAGTTGGCGGAGAACTTCCTCGGATGGTTCGGCACCGTCCTGGTCGATGACGTCGGTCCAGCGTTTGGTCATTTTGGTGACGAAGTCCGGGTCGGATTCCATCGCGGTGGTGGTGAGGGCGTGTTCCATCCGGGTGATGGTGTCCTCATCGGTGAGTTGCCGGACGGTGTCCAGGGCGGTGCTGATGATCGTCGCGGACCGGGACGGTACCAGGGCTGAGGAGAGGGCGTCGGCCAGCACTTCGCGTCGGGCCGGGATCTGTTGCCCGGCCATTCCCGTCTGGGGCAGGACATCGGCCGCGAGGGCGAGCCTGCGCCGGGCTTCCCCGATGCTGATCCGCAACCGGGCCCGAAGGAACTCCGCGGCAGTCCGGTACCCGTCATCCAAAGGGCTCACTGAGCCGGCGGCCTCAGTTACTGGCCCTGGACCGATCACGGAACCGGCCCCGCGCACGGAAGCTCCTGCGCTAATGGAGCGTGGTTCACCAACGGATCCTGGCCCCACGTCGGATCCTGGCCCGACGTCGGATGCTGTCTCTGGTTCAGTCCACCCAGTCCGCCATCCCGGCCCGGCCCCGAACGCGGACGCCCCCGGCGACGCTTGCTGTGCTTCTTTCCGGGTCCGTTCCACCGCCTGCGCCGCGACGACCTGCAAGTACTCCAACGACCGGGAGATCTCCTCGACCCTGCCCGCAAAGTCGGCAGCCTCAACAAAACCAAACAACCGCGCCTCATCGACTACGGATTCACGAAGCGACCCCAAGGCTTCGCTCGCCTGCTCAAGCGGCTCGCCCACAGCACCTGGTGAAGGCCGGCCGCCTTCGATCAGACTTGCTCTGCGCTTGATGTCGGCCGCCAAGACTAAAGGCAAACCAGGCACAGCATCCAAGGATTTCACGCCGTCACCGGTGCTGAACTCCGGTAAGCCGCTCAATGACTCCAATCCGGGAAGCAGCCCAGCGCCTCGAGGGCTACCCGCGAGAGTGTCGGCCGCCGTCGAACCCCTTAACGTGGCCGTCCGGACAGGGACACTCGCGGACCCTAGGGACCGCTGACGCAGCAGGGCATCGGCACCCGGCGAACCCGCCCGCCGTGCCACCACCTGCCCGATTGCTCCCATGAACCAACCCTGTCATGGGGCTCTGACATTATTAGCGCGAACGGTTACCGGGTGATCTGTTCGCGCAGGATGTCGGCATGACCGCAGTGCTGTGCGAGCTCGCGGAGCATGTGCAGGTAAACCCATCTGAGTGGCAGCGGGCCGCGTCGGTTACCCAGCACCAGGTCATCGAGTCCAAGGGGAGCGGCCGCCCGTCTGGAGGCTTCGCACGCCTCTCGATGCGCTGCCTGGATACTGGCGATGGTGTCTTGGTCGTCCAGAATGAACGACTCGTCAGGCGTGGCCGGGATTCCAATCTCGCTCCGCGGCCGAGAGGTGATGGCTTCGTCGAACCAGACTTTCTCCACGAACGTCACGTGCTTAACCAGGCCCAGAAGTGTTGTTCGGGAAGACACCAAGGATCGGCGTGCCTGCTCCTCCGTGAGTCCATCCAGGCACTCGTTGAGGGCTCGGCGGTGCTCGTCCAGGAAGGCATCGAACTGCGTCCGGGCATCGGATTTGAACACATCATCAGCCAAGGTCTGCGGTGTGGCACTCATCCGAAAACCACCGTGCCGTCGTCGTTAATGCTCCAGCCTGGGTTGTGCGCGATTTCCCAAACGATCCCATTCGGGTCCTTGACGTGACCGTGGAAGATGCCGCCAAACGCACCGGACTGGGCGGGTTTCACCACAGTTGCCCCGGCCGACGCCAGGGAGTCGATGGTGCTGGACACCTCAGCCGGGCTGCCGACGTTGTGTGAGAGCGTCACGCCACTGACTCCTGAAGTAGGAGTAGTGGTGCCGAGGTCCTGATCGAACTTTTCGGCGTCAAACAGGCCGAGCATTAGTCCCGGCGCAACCTGGAAGAAAAGGATCTCGCCGGGAACATCCATAGCCGGATCCCAGCCGAGCCCGTCCTTGTAGAAGGCGCGGGCGGCGTCGAGGTCCTTTGTGGCGAACGTGAGGAAATGCAGTCGCTGGTCCATACGGGAATCGTAGCGGGAAGGTACGACGGCGGTAGCCGACTATCGTTGCGGCGGCAGACCCGCGTAGGTGCTTCTGCAACGATCCGGTGGTCATTCGTGGGAATCAGGAACCCCCGGCCGTCCACCGCGGCAACAATGAGGACATGAGTTCTTCTGCACGCCTGGCCCGGCGTCGGCTTCAACGTGCGGCCCTGCCGATATCAGCGGTGATGCTGGTGAGCTTGGCTTCTGCAGGTTGCGGTGCCTCGATAGGCGGGGCGCCACCTTGTTTGCCGCCGGAACATACCGTCAGCCCTTCCTCGGCGAAACCGGGTGAGTCAGTCACTGTTTCTGCGCCGGATGCCAAGTGCGATCCCCGATATGGCGAAGACGCCCTGATCAGTATCGTCTTCATTGATGCGGCCGGGGTTGAGGTGCTCAACACGACAGCACCCATGGCCGACGCCGGCGGGTTCAACTTCACCGCGGAAGTCCCTTTGAACTCCGCCCCAGGCGTCATGGCTGTGAATGCCATGCCCCATGGCGTCGATTGGTGTGACGACACCGGCAAGAACAACCGGGTAAGCCAGGGCGAGCTTCCACTCGAGAGGGCATCCTGCGTCCTCCCCACGAAGCCCCTCAACATCACCAAGTAGGCCGACTTGCCGGGTCTTGTTGAGGCCCGGTCAAAGCTGGTGGGAGGATGGAGCAGTGGAACCCCTCTTCGACTTCCTTGGCAGTTACTGGTGGCTCATTTTTCCTATCGGCGGGATGGCTGGTGGCTGGGCAAGGTCGTGGTCGAAGGCCAGCGAGGAGCGCCACCGGCGCAAGGTTGAGTTGCTGAAGTTACGGAACCAACTGGCGGTCCACGAGGAAGCCAATCAAGCCGAGGTTGTTTCGCTGATTGCCGCACATGATTCAGTGAACCACCGGTGGCTGGAGTACGAGCTCGACGTAGGCAACCTTATTGATTTCCCGCTTATGACGGACGTCCGCGAACCCCTTACGGTCGCGTTCCTACGAGCCAAAAAGGAAGCCGACGGCTTACGCCCAGCTGCACCTGAGGACATTTCGACGCCGGCCCGGTTGGCTGAGTACCGGACAGCTGTCCACAGCTTTGAACTCGCTTTCGACGTTGCCGAAAGGGAAGCCCGGCGCATCAAGGACGGCAACTTCAGCGGCCCGGAACGGCAGCGATTGGCTACGGCAAGGAAGCTGCTCCGCATTGCTGAAGACACCGCAGCCACCCCAGCCGAACGTCAAACGGCGTACAAACGTGCCCGCAAAGAACTCGATGGCCTGATCGTCCTGCCTGAGGCAACGGTCGCCGCACTTGAAAGCAAGATCATTAGCATGCTGGACACCCGCAAGGACCCCGACACGGACGTCCGGTTCGCTTGAGACTCCGGTGGTGTGGCTTCCCGACCCTGTTTGAACTCGCGACCCGGGCCATTCAACCGGAATAGGGTGCTTTCTAATATCTCGGGATCCAAAGTGGATCGGGACGGCACAGCAGCTAACCAAACTCGACACCCATCACGGTCCGCACCAACGCCCCGCCCTGATCGTCCTCGAGCTGCCGCATTCCCAGCCGCTCAGCCACCCGACGCGAGGCTACGTTGTCCGGGTGGATAATCGCCACCAGGCGACCGACCCTAAGAACATCCCGAGCAAGTTCCAGGCAGGCCAAAGCCGCCTCCGTGCCGTAACCGTGCCCCTGGAGGTCCCGGCGAACGTGGTAACCGACTTCGAGCTCGGACCGTCCGTTGACTTGTTGCCGCGTCAGCCCGCAGTCGCCGACGAACCCGCCGTCGTGCGTTTCCACGATCCACAACCCAAAACCGTCGCGAGCATAATTCGTCTGGTTCCACTCGATCCAAGCCAGTGCTTCGCCGCGCGTTTTGGGCGCTGGGTAGTACCTCATTACTGCGGGATCGCCGAGCATCGAGCTCATTACCTCGATATCGGCGAGTGTCATCTCCCGAAAGCGGAGGCGGGCTGTCGGGTGGGGGAGCATCTCTGAAGCCTAGCTGCAGCAGAGCCGTGCCTTCACCACCTTCTTTGAACTCGGCAGGCCCCTAAAACAACCATAATCGGCTGAATTAGAGCCCCTAAGAATCCAAAGTGGGTGGTGACGGTACGCAGTCTCTAGCCCGAGCCGCCGATTAGCCCCGGCCCATGCTGGTCGAGGGGTCGCCGCCGCCTTCTGACGGGTCGGCGCGTAGGTCATCCGGGTCCCCGCTCGGCAAACCGGCCGGGCCTGACACGTCGCCGGAGCCGGCAGAAGCGTCAGCGTCAGTTTCGGCGTCCTGGTGAGTTCCGCCGTCGGGCGTGGCTGTGTGACCGGTGTCGCGGTGCCTTGGTGCGTCGCCTGTCGCGGTGTGGCTCCGCTGGGTGTCATTCGGAGAGAGGTCCTCATCCATGGCGTTGGAGCCCTCGCTGATGGAGGAGTGAACCTGGATGTCGTCGTCTTTTTCGCCGGGTTCGGGGACGCGCCCGTCGTTGACGGGATCGGAGGTGCCCGCCAGATCTTCCATTGCGTTTTCGGTGGCCTTGCGGATGCTGTCTTCTACGCCCATCAGAACGACTCCTTTGCACGAATGGTCCGTATTCCGGATCTCGGAATGCATTAGTAAGCCTACTTACTTCCGCGGGCATACGAAACCCTTCCCTAGGTTGACAAACGCCTCTCCGTTACTCATGTATCCGCAGGTCAAGACCGGTTGGGGCTGCACTTTGTACCGGTGATCGTTGGACGATAAGGTATTGCCAGACCGTTTTGCAGAGGGCGGCCCTTATCGCTCCTTTGCTGTCTGCTGGGGACGCATTTCAGTCAGTAGGAACGTGCATGGTCAACCCCCGCCCTGAGCAGGAAGCTCTCCAGAATGGATACTTTTTGGATCTAGTCCTGGGCAGCGAAGACGTCGAAGCTTTTCTCGGCGAGCTCGCGGCTTTCTCCGCCGAAAGCCTCTCGCACCCGGAAGCGCCCGTCTTCTGTGGCATCACCGTATTGCGTCGTAAGAAGTCGGCCACCGCGGCCAGCAGCGATGATCGCGCCAGAGCAATGGATGAGCTTCAGAACGACTTTGATGGCCCTTGTCTCACGGCCATGGACAAGCTGACGCCGGTGATGGTGCCGGACCTTCTTCGGGAACACCGGTGGCCAGGGTATGTGAAGGCCGCGTCGCACCAAGGCTTGCGATCCATTCTGAGTGTCCCCCTCCTGGTTGAAGGCGATACCCGTGCCGCGTTAAACCTGTACTCGGAGCAGCCGGACGCGTTCAGCGGTGACGACGTAGAGCGGGCTGAAGTTTTCGCCTCCCACGCCTCGAAGTCGTTGCGCCTCGCCCTGAAGATCGCACAGTTGAGCGATGCCCGTAACGATCTCGCAGCGGCCATGCAGTCCCGCACGGTGATCGATCTTGCGGTCGGGGCCATCATGGCTCAGAACCATTGCAGTCAGGACGAGGCCTTCACCATCCTTCGCACTGCATCCAGCAACCGCAACATCAAGCTGCGGCACTTGGCGAAGTCCATCATCTCGGCGGTTTCGTCGGGGAAGATCACCACACACTTCGAGGAGTAGGGAACTACCGCCGCAATGCGCCTTCCCACACCAAGGTCACGGCGTTGCGTACGCGGCTCCGGGTCGCTTCGACGGATGCGGGGTCTGAACCCGGTGCCCGGACCACGAACTGGTAGTAATACAGTCCGTTGATGAGGTCGATCATGGCCTCGACGTCCAAGTCCGGCGAGAGCTCACCGGAGCTGATGCCCCGCCTGATTTCCTCGGCAATAGGTTCACGGCGTCGGGATACGTGCTTGTCCCAGGACAGCGCACGGAGTTCGTCGTTCTCCAGACCCATGGCCACGCGCTTCTTCACCAAGGCACCCACGCGACCATCAACGTCGATCGCCGCCTCCTCGTAGGAGGCGAGGATCGTTTCAAGCGTGGTGTCCCTGCGTTGAAAGCCAAGGTTGGATCGGACACTGTCCAAGGCGGCGGCCAGCAGTTCCTCGCGGCTGCTCCAACGCCGGTACAAGGCAGCCCGGCTCACGCCGGAACGCTCCGTAATGGCCGAGATTGTCACGTCCCGGGTGTCCCTTCCGAGCAACAGCTCCACCGTGGCGGCCAGGACTGTGGACTCCAGTGCGGTGTCGCGAGGCCGGCCGGGCCGCCGCTCAGCAGCGACGGTGGCTTCAGCAGCAACGGCGGCTACTGAAACAGCGCCTACTGCATCAGGCATCCTCAGCCACCAGGCGTTCGCGGAGTTCGGCAATGGTCGCATCCGAAAGTCCCGCGTGCCGGACAGGTTCCAGGACACTCCCGTGACGTTCCACGAGAAGCCGTTGCATGGTCTCCATCGATTCCGCATGCGCCCCCATCATGGCGCCCATACCCTTGATCGCTTCCTCATCGAGCACGCGGTCTGGCATGAGCCCGCCCATGATGGCCCGGAGCCGTGGAAACAACTGCGGCAAGCGGGTGGCCGTCACTGCATAGTCGGCGGAAATGGTCGCCGGGGTGGCGCCCAAGGCAGAAAGCACGACGGCGGCGAACACACCCGTACGATCCTTGCCGGCCGCGCAATGGAAGACGGTTGTGCCCTCACTCATGGCCACGAGCGTCACGCCCAAGGCAAGCTGCCTGGCCTGGGTTTCGAGAAGGTTCGCGTACCAAGCACCAACCTGCGCAGGAGTAGTGGCAGAAGACATTATCTCGTGGCTGATGTCTTCCGGCGACGAAACAGAAGCCGTCAAGGCAAGGTGGTGATAGTTCACGCCGGGCACGGTCAGTGGGCCGCGACCGGTCATGAGTGCCTCTTCCGGTGAGCGGAGATCGATCACGGAGGTGACGCCGTCGTCGATCATCTGCTGGGCGAAAGCGGCGGGCATCACTGAGACGTCATCGCTGCGGAGCAGCACGCCGGGGCGCACTGTGCCACCGGCAACGGGTAGGCCGCCGAGGTCGCGCAGGTTGACGGGAGCGAGGTCAAGAGTTTCCAAGAGGGCTTCCTAGCTGAGTTTGGCGCGGATGAAGGCGCTGACCCGGTCGATGATGGTGACCAGCACGACGATGCTGATGATGATGGCGCAAAGGTGGCCGTAGTCGTACATGCGCATTGCGGTAGTGAGCTCCAGGCCAATGCCGCCCGCGCCCACCAATCCCAGGATGGTTGCGCCGCGGACGTTTCCTTCGAAGAGGAGCAGGGTGTAGCTGACCAGCAGCGGAGCGGCCTGGGGGAGTACCGCGTAGCTGATGATCTGCCGCTTGTTGGCGCCAACTGCGGTCAGCGCTTCCATTGGTCCGGGTTGCACGGATTCCATGGCTTCCGCGTAAACCTTGTCGATTGAGCCAACCGAACCCAGCACTATCGCGAGGATGCCCGCGAAGGGACCCAAGCCAACTGCGGAAACGAACATGAGCGCGAAGATGAGCTCGGGGATGGAACGCAGCACGTTCAGCACCGCCCGGCATGACGTGTAGACCCAGCGCGGGGCGATGTTGCTGGCAGCGCCGAAGCTCAGCAGCAGCGACGCCAAGGCGCCAAGGACGGTGCCCACCAGAGCCATCTGCAGGGTCTCGACGAGTAGCTTGACGATGATGCCGAATTTGTCGAACGTTGGCGGGAACAACCGGCCCAGGAAGTTGCCCATGTTCGGGATGCCGGTGAGGAGCTTTTCGGGGTTGAACCCGGCGCCCATTCCGGCCCAAATAAGTACTACAGCGATGATGACCCAGAGCGCGGCGCCGCGTGGCGTAGGAAGGCCGAAGGGGCGGGAGAGCCGGAGGCGGTCGGCTTCGGGGAGGCTCGTGTTGATGGTTTTGCCGGACGGTGCTTCCGGGGCAATCTCAGTTTTCGAGGAGCTCAGTGTCTGTTCCATAAATCTGGTGCACCTCCTTTTCGGTGATGTTGGTGGCTGGACCGGCGAATACGAGCTCGCCCGAGTGCAGGCCCAGGACGCGGTCGGCGTAGCGGCGGGCCAGGCCCACTACGTGCAGGCTGACGATCACGGGGATCTGTTCCTCGCGGGCGATATCGCGGAGGAGGCCAAGAATGTTCCCGGCGAGGCGTGGGTCCAGAGAAGCAACTGGTTCGTCGGCCAGGATCAATCGCGGCTGCTGCATCAGTGCGCGGACAATGGCGACGCGCTGCTGTTCACCACCGCTCAGGCTCCTGCAAGGCTGTTTGGCTTTGTGCGCCAGGCCTACCCGGTCCAGCAATTCAAGAGCCATGCTCCGCTGGGCCCTACTGAATGTGCCCAGGATGTTGATCGGTCCGGCTGAGTGGAGACCACCCGTGAGGACGTTCGTCAGGGCGGTCAGCCGCGGCACCAGGTTGAAGTGCTGAAAAACATACCCGACGTCGGAACGCAGCTCGCGCAGTCCGGTCGCAGTCTGCTGTGCGACCGGGCGCCCGGCAACTTCCAGCGCGTCAGCAGTAAAGGGAGCAATGCCGGTGAGGGTCTTCATGAGGGTTGACTTGCCCGAGCCGGAGTGGCCCAGCAGGGCCACGACTTCGCCAGGGTAGACATCCAGATCGATTCCCGCCAGTGCCACCTGCTCGCCGTATTGGACGCTCAGCCGACGCGCCCGAACGGTGGGCGTCGCGGACGAGGCGAGTGCCGCCGTCGTGAGTTCTTCGGGTGACAAGACGCTCATCGGATGTCCTGAAGATCCACGCCGATGGACTCGGCCACATCCACCAGCGGGGCATACGTGCTGAACTCGGGGTCCTTAGTGGGTTCGCCGGTGATTCCGAACATCTTGGCCACCTTCTGGTTGCCGGTCATGAGGGCTGGGAGCTTGGCCTTGAGGGCTTCACGGGCTTCGTCGTCCAGGCCCTTGCGGACAACAATGGAGATTCCGACAGGGATGGGATCGGACTTGGCAATGACTGCGACCTCGTCCTCCTTGATGACCCCCTTTTGGACGAACGTGGGGTAGAGCTGCCGGGCCGTGCAGGCAACGTCCACGTTGCCGTTCGCCAATGCGAGGACAGCGGAGTCGTGCGAGCCGGCGAACGTGCTCTTGTAATCGGTGCCGTCCGTGAGGCCGGCTTTGGCGAGCAGTGACTTGGGCATGAAGTAGCCGGTGGTGGAGCCAGGATCGATGAACGCCACCTGCTTGCCCTTTACGTCGGCCGCGGACTGGATGCCGCTGTCCTTCTTGGCCAGGCAGAAGCTGGCGGGTTCGGTGCTGGCTGGCCAGACGAGGAGGAGGGGATCCACGCTCTCCGTCTTGTACGCGAGGGCAGCGGAGAACTGGCTGAGGATGGCGACATCCACGGATCCGTTGCGGACAGCCTCGACGACGCCCAGATAATCAGCGGGCTGCAGATTGGTCACGGTGCGGCCGGAGGCTTCGCCTACCATGGTGGCGAGTTCGCCCATGATGGCTTGCTCGTCGGGGTCGTCAGTGCCCGGAGGGGTGGCGAAGACGAGCTCAGTCTTGCTCTGGTTGGCGGAGCCGGCCGCGTTGGCGTCGCCGGAGCAGCCGGCGAGGGCGCCGATGGCCAGGAGGCCGAGAAGAGAAGTTGCGATGATGCCTGCACGAGCGTGCATGGTGGTGCCTTCCGTCATGTGTTGGGGGTGACGGGAATTACGAAACCAGCAGTATCTGAATCGAAATTACGAGACTGCCGTACTTCAAATGGCGGGGAGGTTAACTGTTCGCGCCCGCCTTCGGTGGGCCCCCCAGTCCGCCCACCGAACCTGTTTCGTGACCCGAGGCAACCATGGAGCAGACTTAGACGAGTGACCGCCAATAAGCCCCGCCCCGGCCTTGCAATTGCTGCGCTGAGCCTCGGGACGGCGCTGAATCCGTTGAACTCGTCCATGATCGCCGTGGCGCTGGTGGTCTTGCGGGAGCATTTCGAGCTCGACGTCGCCACCGTGACTTGGGTGATCACCTCGTTCTACCTCGCGTCCGCCGCGGGCCAGCCGCTCATGGGCCGGCTCGCCGACCGCTTCGGTCCGCGCCGCCTGTTCATGTTCGGCATGGCGTTGGTCGCCGTAACCTGCGCAATCGCACCGTTCCTGCCTAACTTCGCGCTGGTCTGCGTGGCCCGCGCGCTCATGGCTGTAGGGACCGCGACGGCGTACCCGTCCGCCGTCGTGATGGTCACCGAGTTGAGCCGGCTAATGAACCTGCCGTCCACGCGGCCATTGGGCCGGATCCAGATGGCAAACACGTCTGCCGCGGCTGTGGGCCCGGTGGTCGGCGGCCTGCTGGTGAGCCTCGTCGGTTGGCAAGCGCTGTTCGCGATCAACGTGCCCATCGCTTTGTTGGCGATGATCGTGGTGTACAAGGTGGCACCCGTGGATTCCGGGCGCGAGACCGGCAAGCTTGGGCAACTGATCCGCGATTCCGACATCCCCGGCATCCTCGCGTTCGTCACCTCGCTGATGCTGGCCATGATGGCGCTGCTCAACGTGATGCCCGGCTACCGCTGGTACCTGCTGGGCGCCGCTACGGTGATCGGCGTGCTGTTCGCCTGGCGCGAGCTGCGTTTCCAGCCGCCGTTCCTGGACCTCCGTTTGCTGGGCCGGAACCGGCCGTTGCTCCTGGTCTACTTGCTGTTTGTGGTGTTCAGCGGCGTCTACTACTTTGCGTTTTTCGGACTTCCGCAATTGCTGCAGGAGGCAGGAAATTACGACGCCGGCGTGGTGGGCCTTCTGATGCTGCCACTTGCGGCGTTGTCGGTTGTGGTGACGCCACTGACCGTGCGGTTCATTGAGCGCTTCGGCGTGCGTTCCGTACTGATCACCGGGGTGTTGATCCTGACGATCGCGACCGGCGCACTCGGGTTCCTGACCATGACCCTGTGGGCGCCGTTGGTGTTCGTCCTGACTGCCTTGATGGGCGTGCCGTATGGGGTGGTCAGCACGGCGTCGAACCAGGGCCTTTACGTTTCCGCCCGCCCGGGAGAGAGGGGAGTGGCCTCCGGGATCTTCCAGACCTGCCGCTACCTCGGGGCCATCACCGCGACTGTACTGATCGGCGTGCTCTATGGCCCGGGCGTGAACCAGGCGAACTGGGGGATCATGGTGCTGGTGATGCTTGGCCTCAGTGCTGTGGTGCTTGTGCTGGCTGTGATGTGGCGTAAGCCCGCGGTTTAGGGGTTCAGCGGGACCAGGAGTGCCACCGCCCCGGCAATGGAGAGTGCTGCGCGTGCGTGATTGGCCGGCACCCAGCTTCTCAGGAACCGGTTCCAATCCTGGCTGCCAGCCTGCGCCAGCCGGTTGTTGAGCGGCACATTGACTGCCATGGTTGAGACGAACCCAGCCAGGCAAGCGGCAGCTCCTGCAACCCGCAGCGGGGGTTGGCTCGCCGGATCCACGACGGCGGTAATCACCACAGCAGCTGAGGCGGCGGCTGAGCCGAAGAACAGGATCATGAACGGCGGGGTCACCGCCTTCCGGTTGATGGAGTTCATGGCGGTGACGGCTTCGCTTGCTGGCCGGCCCCTAAGGGCGGGCATCACGAGTGCGGAGAAGGCGAAGTAGAAGCCGCCAACGAGTGCCGAACCAGTTCCTGCCGCCGTGGGTAGCCACGTGCTGAGAGTTGTCATGAGTCCAGTCTGCGCATTCGGTTCTGGACTCTGAATAGGTAAGACTCTCTTTTTCATACGTGAGCGTCTATGCTGACCGCATGGACCCGTTGTCGCAGTTCTTCACAGGACCTCGCGCCCAGGCTGCGTTCGCCTTGCGCGTGGTCATGGACCCTCCATTTGCCATCGACGTTCAGGACCAGGCCGCCCTTACCGTCATTGTTGCCGTTCGTGGACAAGCTTGGATCGCCGCGAAAGGCGCTGTTCCGGAACTCATGATTCAAGGCCAAGCGGCTACTGTCCGCGGGCCGGGCCCGTATCTTGTGAGCGATGCACCCGGCAGGCGTGCCACCGTTGTGATCGGGGAAGACCAGTCCTGCCGCACTCCCGAAGGCGAGCATCTGGAGCTCACGTTCTCTCAAGGCGTGCGGACCTGGGGGAACAGCCCCGACGGGGAGACGGTGCTGCTGATCGGCACGTATCAATCGAAGGCTGCAGCCGGTCAACTGGCCATGGCGGCGCTGCCCGCTGTGGCTGTCTTCGCGGAAGAAGACCTCGACGCCGGCCTGCTGGCCATGCTAGAACGCGAACTCACACACCAAGGCTTGGGCCAGGAAGGCGCGCTGGACAGGCTCTTGGATCTTCTCCTCCTGCAGCTCGTTCGCGCCAGCGTCCACCGTGCGGGGCCGGATAATCCAAGCTGGGCAACCGGAACCCGCGATCCGATGGTTGCCCAGGCACTCGCGCTCCTGCACCAGGATCCGGCGGCACCATGGACCGTCGCCGCATTGGCGCACAGCTGCCACGTCTCAAGGGCGACCATGGCCGCCCGCTTCCGTGCCGCCGTCGGGCAGTCACCCATGGCGTACCTCAGCACGTGGCGGCTGACGCTGGCTGCCGACAGATTGGCTTCGAGCGATGCGACGACGGCGGTGATCGCCGAAGAGCTGGGTTACAGCAACGCCTTCACGTTCAGCGCTGCGTTCTCTCGCGAGTATGGCGTCAGCCCGAGTGGCTACCGACGATCTGCATCCATCTCCTGAGATAGGGGCCTTCAAACCGCAGGTCTCCACCTTGACTAAATAACTGAGCGTGCTCATAATTGAGTTAAGTCATAAAATCTAGCACGGGAGAACCCACATGAAAGCCTTCGTCCTCAACCAGTACAAGGAACCCCTGCAGCAGATCGACGTGCCTGAGCCTGTGCTCGGGGGCCACGATGTGTTGGTGGAGGTTCACGCAGCAGGCCTGAACCAGTTGGACGAGAAGATCAGGTTGGGGGAGTTCAAGCAGATCCTCCCGTACAAATTGCCGCAGGTCCTGGGTCACGACGTGGCCGGCGTGGTTCTGCAGGTCGGCCCAGAGGTGCGGCACTTCAAGCCGGGCGATGAGGTCTTTGCGCGCCCAAGCAAAGACAGCATTGGCACGTTCGCTGAACGCATCGCCGTCCCCGAGGAAGACCTGGCTATCAAACCGGCAACCATCAGCATGGAAGAGGCCGGGTCGCTTCCGCTGGTGGCCTTGACCGCTTGGCAGGCGCTGGTAGAGCGGGGATCGGTGCGCCCCGGCCAGAAGGTGCTCATCCATGCGGGTGCCGGGGGAGTGGGCTCCATCGCTATCCAGCTAGCCAAATACCTCGGGGCCACGGTAGCTACTACGGTCAGTGCCGGGAACAAGGACTTTGTTCGGGAACTCGGTGCTGATGTGGTGATTGACTATCGGACCGAGGACTTCGCAGAGATCCTTCACGACTACGACCTTGTCCTGGACAGCCTCGGTGGCGAGAACCAGGAGCGCTCGCTGACGGTCCTGAAGCCTGGAGGGAAAGTTATCGGCATCGCTGGGCCTCCAGACGCCGGCTTCGCCCGCCAGTTGGGCGGAAGTCCTGTGCTGCTGGGCGTGACGACCCTGCTGAGCTCGGGTATTCGCCGCAAGGCCCGGCGTCTGGGTGTTATCTACGAGTTCCTCTTCATGCGTGCCGACGGGAACCAGTTGAGGGAAATTGCGGCGCTCATCGATGCCGGCGACATCAAGCCGGTTGTGGGCCGCGTGGTGCCGTTTGATCAGACGGCCGATGTCCTTGCTGCCTTGGAAAAGGGCGGCGTCCGCGGCAAAACCGTCGTTAGCCATCACTAGCCAAAACCACAAACCGACAGGACAAGCATCATGAGTGAGCAGAACATCCAGACAAGCGCGTACCTGAGGGTACCCGCTAAGACAGTGACGGCCGACGGGATCACCTACGCGTACAGGGAGATGGGGCCCAAGGGCGGGGTTCCGGTGGTTTTCCTCATTCACCTTGCCGGGAACATGGACAATTGGGACCCGCGCATCATCGATCCCATCGCCGAAAAACATCACGTGATCACCTTCAGTAACCGCGGTGTGGGGGCGTCAACGGGCAGTGTTCCGGACAGCATCGAAGGCATGGCGGACGACGCTGCCACCTTTATCAAAGCCCTTGGTTATCCGAAAGTGGATCTCTTCGGCTTCTCGCTTGGTGGCATGATCGCCCAGTCGCTGGTGGTCAAGCATCCCGGGCTGGTCCGCAAGCTGGAGCTCGCCGGCACGGGTCCTGCTGGTGGAGAAGGAATCCAGAAGATCATCGGAACCACGTACTACGACGTACTCCGGGGTACTTTGACCCGGCAAGATCCTAAGGAGTTCCTGTTCTTCAACCGCAACTCTGCAGGCAAACTTGCTGCGCGGGCTTTCATCGAGCGACTGAAAGAGCGCACCACCAACCGCGAGGCACCCGTCAAGCTCCAGGCGTTCCAGACGCAACTGAAGGCCATCCGCAAGTGGGGACTGTCGCCGTCGGCCGATCTGGGCGTCATCACGCACCCGACACTGATCGCCAACGGTGACAACGACCGCATGGTGCCCTCGGTTCTTTCGAACGACATGCACCGGAGGATTCCCGGCAGCGAGCTGGTTATCTATCCCGACTCGGGGCACGGTGGCATCTTCCAGTTCCATGACAGGTTTGTCCCTGTAGCCCTCGAGTTCCTGGGCCGCTGATTTGCCGGACCGCTGATACGGTAGCTGAATGCAGCCTGCGCCCCAGACACTTGGCCGACGTGAGCGGAATAAGCAGGAAAAGCTTGACCGCATCACCGCGGCCGCACGAGAACTTTTCACCCAATTCGGAGTAGACGAGGTCACCACCCAGCAGGTGGCTGAGAAGGCCGACGTCGGATCGGGAACCGTGTTCTTGTATGCCAAGACCAAGGCGGAGCTACTTCTCCTGGTGCACAACGTGAAATACGCTCAAGCCCTCGACGTGGGAATCGAAGCCGCCTCCACGGAAGTCGCGGTCCTTGACGCCGTGATGGCCATCATTCTCCCCATCATCGAGTGCAACCGTGTTCAGATCGAAAACGGCCGCACTTACCTGAGGGAAATCGTCTTCGGCGATCCTTCCGAACCGCACCATGCAGAGGCGTTGTCTCTCACCATCCGTACTGAAGCCGCCATTGCCGGGATTTTTTCCCGGGACGAGCAGCTGCTTGCCCGTGATCCGGAGAAGCTGGCAAGGATCGTCACGTCGATCATGTTCATCAGCATGACGTCATCAGCCAACATCGGACACACGGACGCCCAGGTTGGCGACGAGATCCGGGATCAGATCAGCGTGCTCCTGGGCGCCTGACTTTGAGTGGGCTGGCCGCTTGCCGAGTTGGCCTAGCGGTTGAGGTACGCCTCGTGCTGGCGGTGCGCTTCGGCCACCTGCTCGCGGATCTGCTCCACGTCCTTGGCCTTGTTCCTGTACTTCAGCGGCATCTGCACGATCTGGGCTTCTTCCGCAGTCAGGGCCCTGTAGATACGCTCGCGCTCGTTGGCATCAGCCGTGTAGTCGAGGTCGAGGTAGTTGACGGCGTGGCGGCGGGCGTTGTTGATGGCAGTCTGGGCCTTGCCAGCCGGGCTGAGGAGCGAGAGCACCACGGTGATGATCAGGGTTCCGATAATGACGCTGAGCGAGAGGCCCGTGGTGATTTCGATGACGTTGACGTGCTCGCCGTCGTTGATGAACGGCAGGTTGTTCTCATGCAGGGCGTGCAGGATCAGCTTGACGCCGATGAACGCGAGGATGGCTGCCAGGCCGTAGGAGAGGTAGATGAGGCGGTCCAGCAGTCCGTCGATGAGGAAGTACAGCTGGCGCAGGCCCATCAGCGAGAAAGCCGTGGCGGTGAACACGATGAAGACGTTCTGAGTGAGGCCGAAGATTGCCGGGATGGAGTCGAGGGCGAAGAGGATGTCCGTTCCGCCGATGGCTACCATCACCAGCAGCATGGGAGTCAGGGCCCTCTTGCCGTTGACCATGGTGAACAGCTTGTCGCCGTCGTACTTGTCCGTGGTGTGGAAGAACTTCTTGGCCAACCGAATGATGAAGTTGTTGGCCTGGTTATCGCCGTGGTCGCCGGGCTTGAGGAGGTTGCCGGCCGTCAGCAGCAGGATCAGGCCGAAGATGTAGAACACCCAGGCGAACGAGTTGATCAGCGCGGCGCCCAGGAAGATAAAGCCTGTCCGGGCGATCAGCGAGAAGACGATGCCGAAGAGCAGGACCTTCTGCTGATCCTCACGAGGGACCCGGAAGCTCGCCATGATGATCAGGAACACGAAGAGGTTGTCTACCGAGAGGGCCTTCTCCGTGATGTAGCCGGCGAAGTACTCGGACCCCATTTGGCCGCCGCCGAAGATCAGGACCAGGATGCCGAAGACCACTGCTAGTCCCACATAGATGCCGGACCATACGGCCGCTTCCTTCAAGGTGGGGACGTGTGCCTTCCGGATGTGGAAGAAGTAGTCGAAGGCGAGCAGCGCCAGAATAACGACGATGGTGATGCCCCAAATGAGGGGAGAGACAGTCATATGATCCTGCTTTCGTGAGGTGCGGCGTGGTACTCACCGAGGGTCAGAAGTTCTGGGCTCAAATTTACCGGCTTCGTTGCGGCGGGTGCTAACTGGGCGACGCACCAGCCTCGCGATCAGGGGTTCTCTGCTGACGATTGGTATGCACATCGTCCTGCGCACCGGATATGGCACGTGCTGCTGGCATGTCCCGTAGGGGTGTGGGCCGCGGACCACGATTACATCCACTTCCCAACCATGTCGCATCGCTTCCTGGAGCCTTGGCCGATTTGTGTTAGCCCGGATTTTGTCTACGTAAATACGCGCGGCCGCGACGCCCGCGGCCGCTAGGGCGTCTATCTGTCGAGCGAGGTCCGGCTTAGTCGTTGACACTCTCTCGCGTATCCGAAATCCATGTCTGAGCCGTACCGAAAGTTGTTTCTCTAACAAGGATTTGTTACATCCCTTTTGGGACTACATACGGGACGTTGGTGTTTCGCGGGATTCCTCGGAGTCGGATCGGCAGGGGAGAGTCCCATTCCGGGTGTCCCACTCCCAAGGAAATGGGACACATATCCGTGTGGCCTTTAGGGCACCCCGGCAGTTTTGTGGGCGGGTCTCACAGGAATTCAGTAGTCCTGGACGGGCAGGGGCTTCGATACACCTTCGACGCGGACGGTGGGGACCGGCTAACGGGCGCATAGGTAGTCCCTCTGTGAAAGGTGGTGAATCTAACTTGGAACACTGCCCGTGGTGGGATCGTCCGCCGCTAAAATCCTTCTCGAAAGAATGCGTTAAACGCCGGCGGCCACTGCAGAATCAACACCGCCCGGTGGCCGAGCTGGAGCGGACGTTCTAGGGAAGAGGATTCTAGCGGCGAATTCCGTTGCCTGCAGTCTGGAAACTTCACGGGTCTTCCGTGCTTCATTCCCTCACTTATTTCAACCGAGCGATGGTTACGCGGAATCATCGTCCCTTGTGGCCGCATGGCCAAGAGCGATCACCTTGCCGTGGGGTGTTAGCCTCAACCAAAAGCCATCCCCCATCGGGTGCCAGTCCAGAGCATCTAGTTCCATCTCTGACCGAATAACCCACGTTTCCGATGGGGGTGCCCAATCCTCAAAACCCGTCTCCCCAAGGTCTCCGGGCACCATGAGCTCCTCAGAGTAGAGGCGGTGGAGGACGTCCAAGGCTACGCGTTTGGTGTCGGGGTTAATCGTGCCGCTCGTGCACACCCACACCACGTTATGCAGCGAAACCCAGTCTACGAGTCCATCCTCAAGTAGTTCGTCGATCATTTCACGCTCACTCAATACCGCACACCTTCCCCGAGATGCACAGTACGTTGCTTTCCAGTCGTTGGGAATATATCAATTGTCGGGCCACCAGTGTCGGAACTAGTCCGATACTGGACCCTCCCACCATCTGGCAAGCGATATGCGTCTGGGATCTTTGGACCCCGCATATCCAGACGTTGTAGCCACCGCTCGAAATAGCGAAATCGCAGTGGATTGCGAGGAGTTTCCGCCCCGTGCGCACAACCTTGAAAGCCTGGGAATCCTGCTCTCAGCTAGGGCGGATCAGATCGACCAACGGTTTGCAGTAACCCGGTGGACCGTTCACGAGTGCCTGGTCAAGCTTGGCAGACGAGGTCTCGGAGACGTGACGCCGTTGCATTTCAATTACCGCCGGAACATGGACGACCTCATGAGGGCTGAGGATGTCTACTTCAGATCTGTGTTAGTGAGCGACGCCGTCGTCACGGTCGGTGTCTTAGAACCCTTTCGCCTGATCGTTCAGAGCGGTCAATTCTTGTTCGAGAGTTGACCGCAAGGTCTGCGGATAAGAGCAAACAAACCTGACCGCCGCCAAGGGGCTGACCGGGTCCGATTGACTACGGCATTAGCACGGCACTGGCAACCAGTGCCACCCGCCGGCGAGACGGGTTCCGTTCTCGGCGACCCTTGGTCGGTGACTGGGGGCAACGGGCAATCCTCGTTGGACGTGCCGGGGTAACGGTTATTGACCAGGTCGCCCTTGCTGGGCGCAGGCGTTCGGATGAACGACGACGGCGGCAAGGACTTCTTCGGTACCCCCACCTTTGGTGCTTTTCTGTTGGGACACCGAACATCGGGGCTGGTGAATGAAGGGGTGATCATCATGGATATTGCGATGGGATTTCGCCAATGAGGTTGGGGTGACTCTGGTTGGCTCGGCGAGGTAGGGCAGGCGTGGGATCCGCTGGAGGAGCGGGTCCCACGCTGTTTTGTTTGGCTCAGGTGCATTCCGTGGGAGTCACACAGGAGTAGGGCTTGGTTGATCCCCATCCTGAGTGGCAGATGTCGGGTCAGCACTCCAGAGTGCTAGTCCGTTTCCCGGCAACGACACGAGCAATAGGCCGTCTGGCCCAGCGAGCGTCCAGGCCTCGTACCGCTCGTCTGGCAGAACATCAATGATGCTTCCGTCTGGGAATTCCAGGTGAAGAGCGCGGCCGCCCTGGGCGCACTCAACATCGGGCTGTTCTTCTTCCTCCTCCTGTTCTTCACCGCCTACCAACTGCCCGGCGGGGTGGCGGCGCTGGTCGGGTCGATTCAGCCGCTGTTCGTGTTGCTTCTTGGAGCGCCGCTGCTGGGGGAGCGGATCCGCATGACGCACATCGTCGCGTGCGCTGTGGGAGCGGCCGGAGTCGGCTTGCTGGTCCTGCGGTTCACCGCGACGCTGACCGGTTATCGGTGTGCTTGCCGGGATGGCCGGCGCGCTGAGCATGGCGGCGGGGATTGTGCTCACCAAACGCTGGCGAAGGCCCGACGGCGTGGGGCTGCTTGGGTTTACCGGCCTGCAGTTAGCGATGGGTGGGGTCATGCTACTGCCGGTCACCTTGGTGGTTGAAGGTTTGCCGAGGTTGGTTTCTGTTCCTAATCTGGCGGGTTTTGCTTACCTCAGCGTGATCGGTGCGCTGGCTGCCTACGCGGTCTGGTTCCGTGGGATCCAGCGGCTGCCCACGATGGTGGTCTCGTTCCTGTTTTCAGGTTCCGCAGATCAGCTACCGTCAGGACGTTGACGGCCCCGGGGTTATCAGGACTCAAAGCCAGTGGAATTGCGTCGCTTAGCGGTGCTGGGAAGCCGGGCTTGGTCCTTGCGATGTAGGAGGGCTGCAGGCTCTTGATATTGGAGGCGGCGGCCGGATTGAGGAAGACTTTGTCCTCGGCCGATGCGTCCCGCGTGCTGCTTTGAATGAGGGCGATGACGGGAACAGGGTTTCCCCCGACCCAGATGACAACCCCTGGCGCAGCTCTCTCGATGCCGATCGTGGCGGCCGCCTTACTCCCCACAACGGCGGCGGGAAGGTCCGGGTAAGCTGCCAGATTGCTCTCCGCAGTCTGCGGGATCAGTTGGCTATCCCAAATCGACAGGCGATTGGCGTCGGCTATCTCGATGAGTCCGTCGAAGTATGCAGTCGAGGGGGATGTTCGTGTTATCTGAGCGTCGGCGGGGGCGGCGATGAAAGTCAGACCAACACGTTCGACACCCTCAATGGCATCAACAGCCTTGTACGTTGCTTCCAGCTCGGCATTGGTTGGCAGGGTTCCGGCTGGAAGCCGGTTGTCTGTAAAACGAATCTCGTCCAACGCAGCCAGGTCTAGACGCTCCGCTACCTGCGCGGAGGTCGTTTGCGTGAGGCCGGTGGCGGCGCCAACCCACCGGCACCAAGGAGAAATGCCATCAACAGCAGTGCAGTCCGCATCGGACGGGTGGAGAGTGAATTGATGCTGTCAGCTACTGATTCCAACAGCCGGAGGATGCTCGACCCGTGTTTTCTCCTCGCTGTTTTTTGCTCAAGCTGGGGCGGCATGTACACGGTCGGAGAAGTTTGACTGAGCACGCCGTCCGTAAGCACGAGACGACGGTCTGCTGCAGCGGGAACTCTTTCGTCGTGCGTGATGACGACGATGGCAATGCCACGACTGGCCATGTTGCGGAGATCATCGATAACGCGGGAGGTGTTCACAGAGTCCAAGTTGCCGGTTGGTTCATCGGCGAGCAGGATCCGGGGGGTGGTAGCCATGGCTCTTGCGATCGCAAGTCGCTGACGTTCGCCTCCAGACAGAAGCCTCGCTTGAACACTGGCTCGATGGGAAAGACCGAACTGCCCAAGTGCTTAGCTGACAGGGTTGCTGTTGTGATACTTGTCCCGCAGGGGCGGTGGGAGGACGATCGAGTTAGCTACATCGCGGATACCGCGTGCGGTGCTGTTTTGTGGCGGCCTTGAGCCGTATCCGAAAACCAGTGCTCATCGACTAGCCGTGAGCCGGGACCGTTGTTCATGGGAGCGTGAATCCAGCAGCAACGTTGGCCTCGGTTTTGTACACGGACAGTTCATGAACGCCGTGTGCAGAGGCTTTGTTTATTGTCTCTCCTACCCAATACCCTGGCGAAGTGAATACATTCGATGGGGAAGTCGGGCGCACAGCGCTCCCTGAAGGGCTTTACGAACTCCTGCAAACGAGGCGTCTGGAAGCCAAGCTCGCGCTAGTCCCGGAACTCAGCGCTACAGTCGACGCGATTCACGAAGACGACGCCCCGGACGTACTCTCTCGCCACATCGCCGAAGTAGTCAGAGAGGCGCTCACGGCTGCCAAGCCAGAGGAACGCGTCAAGCTAGCCAACCGGCTCCTGTCTCAGGTACAGGCCGACAACCAGATCACCCCTGGCCCACGTCAGTTGCTCTCGTTGCACCGACTGGACGCCTTAAAGCGCCGCCAACTCAGACGGCCCACCACGAAACTCAGTGATTCTGCGCTGCTCACCAATGGCAAAGAAGATCCCAATCTTGCAGCTGAACTTCGATCCGAAATTGAATCGGCAAACACAGTCGACCTGCTTTGCGCCTTTGTGCGATGGACAGGTCTGAGGATTCTCCAGCCAGCCCTTGAAGAGTTGCGAGATCGTGGTGTGAAGTTCAGGGTTATCACGACCACCTACATGGGAGCCACCGAGCGTCGGGCCATCGACGAGCTCGTTCGCCGTTATGACGCTGAAGTAAAGATCAGCTATGAAACTCAGGCAACACGCCTACACGCGAAGGCGTGGCTCTTTCGTCGGGACACCGGCTTTGACACAGCTTACGTTGGCAGTTCGAACCTGAGCCAAGCGGCGCTCCTGGACGGTCTTGAATGGAACGTTCGGCTGAGTTCGATTGCGACGCCTGCACTGCTCAAGAAGTTCGAGGTCACTTTCGACAGTTATTGGGAACAACGGGCATTCCAGAGTTATGACCCCGATCGTGACGGTGACAAGCTAGACGCTGCGTTGGAACGCAGCGGGGGCAAGCGCACGGCTGCTCAAGATGCAGTCACAGGCCTCGAGATCGTGCCGTTTCTTCATCAGGAAGAAATGCTTGAAGACCTCGAAGCTGAGAGGTCAAAGGGATTCCACAAGAATCTTCTGGTGGCCGCTACCGGGACAGGTAAGACAGTCATCGCAGCGCTAGATTACAAGCGCCTCTGTGAAGCGGCGGGCAAGCCCTTATCCCTGCTCTTTGTGGCTCACCGACAAGAGATCCTGAAGCAATCCCTACGGACCTACCGAAACGTCATGCAGGATGGCGCCTTTGGTGAACTCTTTGTGGGTGATCACAGGCCCCAGCGGTGGACGCATCTTTTCGCTTCAGTACAGTCTCTTGCGTCGCTTGGGGTCGACAAGTTTGAGGCCAGGAAGTTCGACGTCGTCGTTATCGACGAGTTCCACCATGCGCTGGCACCTACATATCGCCAACTACTCGACTTCCTGCAACCTCAGCAGCTCCTAGGTCTGACTGCTACGCCGGAACGCGGCGATGGTGGCAACGTTGCCGACGAATTCTTCGAGGGGCGAACGGCCAGCGAGCTACGTCTTTGGGACGCGTTGGACGCCGACCTGCTGGTTCCGTTCCATTATTTCGGTGTCTCCGATGATGTCGATCTCAGCCAAGTGGAGTGGAGGCGTGGTAACTACGACACCTCGCAACTCGACCGGCTGTACACGGGCAATGATGCCCGCGCCGCGAAGGTCATTCGGGAACTTCGGGACAAGGTCGTCGGCACTGAACACATGCGCGCCATCGGCTTCTGCGTTTCAGTCCAGCACGCCCACTACATGTCGAAGGTGTTCAATGACGCCGGCATTCCGTCCGTTGCAGTTGACGGTGGCACCGATGAAGCTGAGCGTACTGGCGCTTTGGAACAGCTTCGCAATCGAGAGACCAACTGTATTTTCGCCGTGGACATCTTCAATGAAGGCCTTGACGTCCCCGAAGTGGACACCATCCTCATGCTGCGGCCTACGCAAAGCGCCACAGTCTTCCTGCAGCAGTTGGGTCGTGGGTTGAGGCGAGCGGACGACAAGGCCGTACTAACGGTCTTGGATTTCATTGGCCAGCAGCGCCGAGAGTTCCGTTTCGATCTGCGTTACAGAGCGCTTACCGGCTATGGACGAAAGCAACTCGAAAAGGCTGTCGAGGAAGAATTCCCGTATCTTCCATCAGGGTCCCAAATTGTGCTGGACCGCGTGGCGCAGAAAGTCGTCTTGGACAACATCAAGGCCCAGCTGCGCTTCAATCGGAATCAGTTGGTCAGAGACGTGGCCTCGTATGGGGAAATCGAGCTCGTCGCATACTTACGTGAATCAGGCAACGACCTGAAGACGATCTACCGCTCGACCCGTGACTCGTGGACGGGCTACCTTCGCCAAGCCCAGCTCATTGAGGGATTTTCTGGTCTTGAGTCAGTGCTCAAAGGTGTCCACCGCGATCGTTCAGGTGCCCACGAAAAGAAGCTCCTTGGGCGGATGGCTGCTCTCATCCACGTCGACGATCCGGAACGGGCGGAAGCGTATGCCATGCTCGTGGATGCCGACGCACCCCGCTATTCACAGCTGAGCATTCGAGAACAGACGTACGCGCGAATGCTGTTTTACACGCTTTGGGACGATGGCGGCGATTTCAAGACCTACGACGACGGTCTCGACCACCTTCGTCAATACCAATTTGTCTGCAGCGAGATTCGCCAGATCGTCCGTTTGGGAGTGATGGCCTCGAAGCACGTGGCCAAGGGCTTAGGTGCCGGGCTTCAACACATACCCTTGTTGTCTCATGCGACATACCGACGTGAGGAGATTTTAGCGGCGCTTCAGTATGGGTCGCTGGAGCTGGGAAAGAATGTCCAGCACCGCGAAGGTGTAGCTTGGTGCCCTGCAACGGCGACAGACGCTTTCTTCGTCACGCTCAATAAAGATGACCGGAAGCACTCGGCAACCACGATGTACAAGGATTACGCGATCAGCCCGGAGCTATTCCACTGGGAGTCGCAAAACAGTACTGCGCCATCCAGCCCGGTTGGAAGGCGTTATTTGGATCGGAAGCTGCACGGCTCTCACATCCTCTTGTTCACGCGCGAAACTGCTGAGGACGAAACAGGCTTGACCGTTCCATACACCTGTCTTGGGCCGGTTGACTATGTCGAGCATTCAGGCGAGAAGCCCATCGCGATTACCTGGAAGTTGCAGCGCCAGATGCCGGCGGACGTTTTTGCAAAGGGAGCGGCAGTGGCGCAGTAGACATTCAAGAAATCCAGTGGTGCGGGCTCGCGGAGAGCGTCCCAGTACGATGGCGAGCAGATGGGGGAGGTCAATTGCGTGGGTCAACTGCGGAATGGACTCTGACGGGATACGGGAGTCGCGGTCAGGGTCACTATGCCGAATAATATGTTCGAGCGCTAGCGAGCGCCGGTGGATTAAGTGTCGGCAAGTCGGACCCTGAACCCGGTGCACTTGCTTTTATCTCGTAGGGAACTCCGTCGACAGCAGTCTCGGAACTCTAGAGAGCCTGTCCGCGATGTCCCTGGACGGATCTGGGTTGCTGAGCCCTCCGACCCCGTAAAGGACCGGTTTCGCGGGCGCGCTGAGTTGCTCGTGGTCCAGGTGATACTTCTCAAAATCGCGCAGCACCGCGTTGACTCCTGCAGGTCGCTTGGCCATCCACCGCGGCGGGGCACCCGCCGACGGTGGCTGAACGACGAGGTCGGGCCTTACAGCCAGCCTCGTGAACGCCTCCATGAACTGCTTTAGCGGCAGCGATTCGAGTTCTTCAAACCGCTTCCACAATTCGGTGGTATTGATGCCGTGGGCCGGTTCATAGTTGCCCACGTCCAGCCACTAGCAATGGACGGGGCCTGGCTGCCGTTTCCGAGGACTATTTCGCTTCAACGTCGCCTGGTCTATCACTGCCCATGTTCGGTGCTGGCGCACGAGATTGTGTCGGCGCCGTTGGCCAAAGCGCGGTGTGCACCGTCACATATTGACTGTGATCCGGCTCACCGCTTTAATAAACGAACGCCATTCATTTACAGCTTGTACCGGGTTCTCCTCCCCGGTTAGCGAAGGGCTGGCAATCCCAGCTCTGGCGCAATTCCCAACATCTCGGCATTAGATTTAGGATCCCCGATGACCCCCACATTTGATACTGATACACCGGCAGGCGAGAAGCCTGTGGGGCCAGCTTCCACTCAGACTCCAGCCCAGGGTTGGCGCCGAGTCCTCGGCGTTCCCTCGCTGGTGTTGCTGGGATTGGTCTACATGGTGCCGCTGACGATTTTCAGCACCTACGGCATTGTGGTGGAGTTGACGGGCGGGCGCCTTTCGGCCGCCTACGCTGTGACGCTAGTGGTCATGCTATTCACCGCGCGCTCGTATGGCCGGATGGCACAGGCATTCCCGTTCGGGGGATCGGCCTACACCTACGCGACGCGATCGTTTGGAGCCGGGCTTGGCTTTATGGCGGGGTGGTCCCTGCTGCTGGACTACCTGCTGCTGCCGATGATCAACTACCTGCTTATCGGTATATACATGGAAGCGGCATTCCCAGCGGTCCCCGCCTGGGTGTTCATGGTGGTCTCGATCCTGGCCGTGACCGTGCTGAACATCCTGGGGATCACGGCGATCGCCAAGGCCAACTTCGTGGTGGTGGGGCTCCAGGCGCTCTTCATTGTGCTGTTCGTTGCGCTGGGACTGTCATCCATCACTGGTGCCAGCAACCTCGACTTGATGGCCCCGTTCACCGGCGTCGATGGGGCCGAGGGCGTATCACCCATTCTGGCGGGCTCCGCAATTCTGTGCCTTTCGTACCTGGGATTCGACGCCGTTTCCACCTTCGCTGAGGAGACAAAGGACCCGAAGCGCAATCTGCCCAAGGCCATCATGCTAACCACTGTGCTGGCCGGTGTGATCTTCCTAGGACTCGCGTATATCAGCCACCTTGTACTCCCGGTCAGCACATTCAATGATGTGGACGCGGCGGCCATCGAAGTCATTGGCGCGGCGGGCGGAAACCTTCTCGTTGCCTTCTTCACCGCCGCATACATTGCAGGAAGTCTGGGATCGGCGCTGACGTCTCAGGCGTCCGTTTCGCGAATCATTCACTCGATGGGTCGTAGTGGTGTCTTCCCTGCTGCACTGGGTCGGCTCCACGCTCGATTCCGCACACCCGTGCTTCCAATTCTCTTGACATCAGCCGTTTCGCTGCTGGCCTTTGTACTTGATCTCCTGACTATTTCATCGCTGATCAGCTTCGGTGCGCTGGTCGCTTTCTCGGTGGTCAACCTGGCCGTCATCAAGCACTACTTCGTTGACGAGAAGGCACGCGGAGCCCGGGGCGTGGTTCATAACTTTGTGCTGCCAGGCATAGGTTTTGCCTTGACGGCCTGGCTCTGGACGAGCCTGAGTGGGTTGTCGTTCACGTTCGGGCTCGCATGGGCAGGCGTGGGTGTGGTCTATCTGGCCTTCCTGACTCACGGATTCCGCAAGCCTGCGCCGCAGTTGGAGCTCGAGCAAGCTTAGAGGCAGCTGCTTTCGGAAGTCATCCTCGACGAGGACGCTGCCCAGGTCACAGGATCTTCGACAGCCGCACGCACTCTTCCCACAGTCGCTTCCGGGCGTCGGTATCAGAGCCCATGCCCGGCGTCGACAGTTCCTTGCGCTTGGCCCAGAGCTTGCCGGTGACCGCTGCAGCCTCTGGCGAGGTGGCCAACCAAACGGCCGTGTCAGCTGCCTTCTCTGCCGTCTTGCCGAAGGTATTTGTCACCCATCGGAACGGCCCGCCAACGTCCTGCAGAAGACCGGTGTTCTTGACGAGGCCCGGGTGCACTGCGTTGACCACCACGTTTGATCCGCGAAGGCGCTCTGCGAACTCTTGCGTCAACAAAACCCGGCCGAGCATCGTTGGCGGGGTTGAGCGAAGGTAGCTGTAGCTGCCTTCCGCAGTTTGAAGGTCGTCGAAATCAATCTTGGTCACTGAGGGCCCGCCCGAATACTTGGAGGCGATGTTTACGATCCTCGATGGATGTCCCTGGTCCCTGCTCGCGCCACGTTTGAGCGCATCCAGGAGCAGATTCGTGAGAAGGAAGTAGCCCATCACGTTGGTAGCGAACGTGAGCTCGAGGCCATCCGCGGTCACGTGGCGTTCCTTGCGGAAAACGCCGGCCGCGTTGACGAGGACGTGCAGCTCATCGTGGCGGGAAAGGAACTCCTCAGCCGCCGAGAGGATTGACGCCTGGTTTGAGAGATCGCAGGCAAGCGGCTCGAGGATTGCGTCCGGGACTGCGGCCCGAATGTTGCGCACAGCCTCTTTTGCCCGAGCTTCTGTCCGTCCAACCACGACGACGGTGGCACCTTCGCGGGCCATAGCAGTGGCGATGGCCTTAGCAAGGCCACCGGTAGCGCCGGTAACGAGCGCTGTTCGTCCATTTATCGAGGCCATGGCTTGATCTCAGCACGAAAGGGCGGGTTTTGCGAGGGTCCTGCGATACTTGCTGAGCGGACAGTGGTTACTTCTTGGGCGGACGCGACTTTGGCGCTTTCGGCGGGAACGAGGCCACATTGTCAAAGGCTTTGGCCACCCAGGGCTCGGCCTTCTCAGCGTCATCGTTCCAAGCTGCGGGAAGACCTGTGTATCCGCCCATGGGACGTTCTTCAGGGCCGAACGGTTGAGTTAGGTGGTTAGCCTCGAGCTCAGCTTTGTCACACTCGGAAAGGCGGACGCCGATGGTGGGGCCGAAAAGCCCAGCAAACATGTTGCCATTCACGAAAGCGCCAAGATTGCCGAACATCGGCTTGACGATGACATCCGGATGATCGGGCAGCACCGAACGGAAGCGTTCCTTATCGGCGTCAGAGGGCTTGGGCATCTGCATTGTGGGTTCTCCTATGTGGCTTTGCGAGCGGCCCCTTTGCTTGATCCTGTAGTCGCGCCGTGGGAAAAGCAATACAAAAATGCATGTCCTCGACAGTTGCGACTTCGTCACGACACCGGCTTGGGGAGTGGCTGTCAGCCTTAGCTGGAGCCGACGATTGACAGAGATTGGCCGCCCGAGGTGTGCCAGGACGTTGATATATTTCTTGGTCAGTCCGAACATCGGATGGATAAATATTTCCCAGCACTAGCCATCTGCTCAAATCTCTGTAGACTAGTTGGTGTTGTTGTGTTTGGCATTTGGTAGTTCAGGCAGTCCCCACGATCCTTCCGGATCGTGACTTTCTGAAGTAACTGTGGAGAACACCCCACACCCGGAGACCCGAAAGTCGGGACAATCTCCACCTTCAGTAAGGACTGAAAAAATGGCTACAGGTACCGTAAAATGGTTCAACTCCGAAAAGGGCTTCGGCTTCATCTCTCCTGAAGATGGCAGCCAGGACGTTTTCGCTCACTACTCTGCGATCAACTCCTCGGGCTACCGCTCCCTCGAAGAGAACCAGAAGGTTTCCTTCGACGTCGAGCAGGGCCCCAAGGGTCCCCAGGCAGTAAACATCCAGGCTGTCTAGTCTTCGGATAACTCAAAAAGCAGGGCCGGTCACTGACCGGCCCTGCTTTTTTGTCTGCCCTCAGCAAGAAGATGTCTTCTAGTGCTTCTTTTGGTCATAGAACATATATCCACATAGTGAATTACACCCATGTAATTCACTTCCGGCTCTCCGTACCGTGGGACGTAGTCCACCCGCAGAGCTGAAGGAGCATCCTCATGGATCGCCCGATCTTCGAACAGCCCCACCACCTAGACGCCTCGCGCCAGCACCTAGTTTTGCCCGAATCACCACCTAGACTGTCCGAAATCGGTCTGTGCAAGGCCGTTTTGCCACCTAGTCCCGTTTTCAAGATCTAGCCTGCGAAGTGAGCCTCATGTCGGGCATCCACAAAAACAGAAGGCTAGGTCGCGTGTTCGATTCAGAGGTTCAGCGAATCCTCGACTTTGTTGCCCGCGGCATTGGTGTCAGGGTTGTTGGCGCACCGGGTAGCGGTAAGACATCGGTAGTACGCAGCGTCATGAGCAATCTGGAGAAGACTGGCGTTTCCGTGCACTTCATCAGTGGACTTCGTACACACCGCACCATCCCCTACTCGGCCATCAAGGGGCTCGGACTGGAAATGAGGCCTGGCCGCAGCGGTGTCTTCGACATCGCTGATGTGTTCTCCAGCCAACTGGCCAAGGCCGGCAAACACCTGCTGGTTGTTGACGATCTCCACCTGGTGGATAGCGAATCCTTGGCAGTCCTGGAGGCTGTGAGGCGGAGATCCGATTGTCCTATGGTGGCCACGGCCCCGGAAACATGGGCTTTCTCCAGGGGTCAGTTGGCCGTGCTCAACAACGGTAGGGAGGCGCACCTGCAGTTGGATCCACTCCACTATGAGCAGGTCCACCTACTGATCGCGCAGGTTCTTGGTGCACCCGCAGACGCAGACACAACAGCGCGCATCCTCACCAAGTCGGCCGGAAACCCGCGGCTCATCGTGCGGATCGCAGAGACCGCCTCGCTGAGCAACCTCTTGGTCATGAAGAACAAGCAATGGTGCATGACTGCCGACACCCTATGGAACGAACACCTTCGCGGCACGCTGGAGGCCCTCCTGGCTGAACTGAGTGCTGAGGAGTTCACGGCGCTGCACATCATGGCGATTCTCGGTACGGCACGGGTTGATGTCCTCCACAAAGTCATCCAGCCCGATGCCTTGGAAGGCTTGGAGCGCAGGGGATTTCTGTCCGTCCTGGCGGACCACCACAATGGCTCAATAGCGGCCATTAGTCCGCCCGTCATAGCTGACTACTTCCGAGGGAACAAGAAGCTCCGGGACCGCAAACTGCTCCGCAGCAAGATCGCCGGCGTCCTTGAAGCTGCCCCTCAGGTGGCCCCGGAGAAGCACACCACGGCAGACTGCCTCTCCCGCGTGCTTTCATCTCTTCGTCTGGAGAAGGGCGACGACGACGCAATAACTTCCAGGCACTTCCACGACCACAACGCGGACCGGGAACACATCCGCTTCGAACGCTGGCAGGCCAACAAGTCAGCCGCCAACGCCGCAGCACTCCTCCGCATGTACTGGGGTGCTCCCGTGAATGTGGAGCGTGCCAGCCTTGTCTGCGCCGAAACAACAGATTTCGACGCCGACCCCAGAGACCGCCTGTTTGTCACCATCACTGAGGCCATGCTTGCGATCCACACGGGCCGCGGGCCAGGTGCCGCCGTCGACATCCTCCAAAAGTTCGCCGGGGACAATCCGCAGCTGGTAGCTGAAGTCGAGAATGCCATTCTGTTCATCAGCGCTTCCCACGGCAGGGTTCCAGCTGATCCCGCTGACGAGCCAGGCGTTTCTGGCTGCCAAGGATCGGGAATGGGAGTGTTGGTCCATGGTTTGCTTGAGTTGTACCGCTTCAAGCCAGCTGCAGCATTGGAAGCCGTTGACGGTGCAGGCGACGATGATGCCTTTTCTCATCTTCGGCCGTTCATACACGGCTTCGCCCTCTTTGCCGCCGGACGCGTAGAGGAGTCGTTGGTCTTCGCCCTGGACTGGCGGGCAGAAGCGCGCAAGAATCTGGACCAGTTCGGCGTGGTTACCAGCAGCTACGTGGCCGCGCACGGCCTGCTCTACAGAGGACACTTTGAAGAGGCCGAGTACCTCATGAGCAGTGTCTTTGCGATGGGCCGGCCGGGCTTCGTCGTCGACTCGCTCTACGACGCCATGCTCAGGTTGGCTGGGCTCAGGCACGCGACGACTGCCATAGTGCCGACGCTTTCCATAGCTGCACAGGCGCGGACGGAGGTGCCGGACGTTGGTCCGATACCCGGCATCGGCAAGGGAGCCTACGAGCTCATCGCTCACCACAACGCCCAACCTTCGGTGTTCGATCGAAAAGCCGCCAAGCTCATTAGGCGGCAGTTGAAGAGCGGCTACGTCCTTGAAGCCATGATGACTGCGCTGCTCTGTACGTGCCTTTGCCCGGGCCGACCAGTTTTGGATCTGCTGCAAAAGATCCTGCGGGAGAGCGGCGTGACAGTCCATGACCAGCTCATTGCCATCGCTACCGCGGTGGTTGAAGGTGACCATAAGCTGCTGGGGCTGCTCCTCAAGCACTATGAACCTGACATCGACACGTACCAGGTGGGAATGCTGCTCCGAGGAGCCCTCAAGCGCCACGTAATCGACGGTGATGCTGCCGCAGCCGACGCCATGGCGCAGGCATCATCCGTCTTCGCTGTCCGCTTCCCATCGGCCAACGAGCAGCTCTCCTTCAATTCGTTCAGGACCACGCCGCTGACCGAACGAGAGATCGAGGTCGCCGTCTTAGCAGGACACCGCACCAACGTGGAAATCGCGGAACATCTCGGCATCAGCGCGAGGACAGTCGAAAACCACATCTCCAACGCGCTGCGGAAGACTGGTGCAACATCCCGCAATAGTCTTTTCATGCTGGTGGGGAATTCACTTCCGCCGCGCTGACCCGGGATAGGCTGGATATCCGTGAGCAACTCTCCGGCTTTGGCCCGCCGACTAGGCACGTTCGACGCATCGCTGATCGGTTTGGGATCAATGATCGGTGCCGGTGTGTTCGCGGCGTTCACCCCAGCCGCTGCTGCCGCGGGATCTGGGCTGCTGATCGGGTTGGTAGTGGCTGCCTTCGTCGCCTTCTGCAACGCGACCTCGTCGGCCCAACTGGCTGCGGCCTATCCAACGTCCGGCGGTACCTACATCTACGGTCGGGAACGGCTCGGTCCTTGGGCCGGGTTCCTGGCAGGATGGGGATTCGTCATCGGCAAAACGGCGAGTGCCGCTGCCATGGCGATGACCTTCGCCGCCTATGCCGCACCGCAAGGTTGGGAGCGGCCGGTGGCGATTGCCGCCGTCGTGATTTTGACCGCTGTGAATTATCACGGAGTGACCCGCACCGCCGGGCTGACGCGCGTGCTGGTGGTCGCTGTACTTGCTGCCCTGGCGATTGCTGTCGCGGCGGTCTGGGGTGGCTCCGGTCCTGACTTTGACAGCTTTATGGGCGAGGGGCTGCTGGCCCACGGCTGGTACGGCATCCTGCAATCAGCGGGGCTGCTGTTCTTCGCGTTTGCCGGGTATGCGAGGATCGCGACGATGGGTGAGGAAGTGCGTGAGCCCAAGCGCACCATACCCCGCGCGATCAGCATTGCCTTGGGGATCACCATCGTCATCTACGCCGTCATAGCGGTTGCTCTGCTGGCGGCTCTTGGCCCCGACGGCGTGGCTGCTACGGCGACCCCCTTGGCCGACGCGGTTGGTGCAGGCACCTTGGCGTGGGCTTCGCCCGTCGTCCGAATCGGTGCCGCTGTTGCTTCTCTGGGAGCGTTGTTGGCACTCGTCGCAGGGCTTGGCCGGACGAGCCTGGCCATGGCCCGCGAACACGATCTTCCGCGCTGGCTCTCCGCTGTGCATCCGCGCTACAAGGTCCCGCATCGTGCTGAAGTCACGTTAGCTGTAGTGATCTGTCTGGTTATCGCAGTCGCTGATCTTCGCGGTGCTATTGGCTTCTCGTCATTCGGAGTGCTGCTCTACTACTTGGTGGCCAACATCGCCGCCTACACTCAGCCGTCGGAAGACCGCCGCTACCCAAAGTTCCTTCAGGTGGCTGGTGCTGTTGCATGCGTGGCTCTTGTTGCCACCCTTCCGCCTGTATCAGCCGGGCTGGGTGTGCTGATGTTCGCGGTGGGCATCGTGTACCGCCTGGTGCGTCTGCGGTTTGATCGCCGCGCCAGCTGATGTTCCGGCTGGGCACGGCCCCATCTGGGGGTAGTCGGATGGAGCCGTGCCGCAGTGCCTCCTACGCGTGGAGCGAGTGGGGTAACCCGCCGGACACCGGGAATCCCGCCCCGAGAGGCACAAAAAGAGACTATGACCGGCAATCGGCCTCTAGGTGCTCGAATCCTCAAACTAGGTGGTCGGGAGACGCATAATTGGGGGTAAATTCATCAAAAATAGGTGCTGAGCGGCAGCGTCTAGGTGTTGGCCCGGCGTCGAGCGTTCCTACGTTCCACGGACTCCATGTAGGTGACGATGCTCGCAATAGTCAGGGCTACAGAGCAGACAACAGCCAGCGCAGTGGACGCCTCCTGGAATGGCACCACCACCAGAGGGCTCAGCATCATGGCATTGCCAAAGCCGGATGCAGCGAAGAGGCCTGCTTTAAGGAGCAGACACGTGAGCGGTTCGGCAATCAACATCGCTACGGGCGCCACAACTCCCAGCGTCATTGTGAGAACAACAGCCGTGGTCCGCAAATCTGAAGGATCAAGGATTTCCAGGCCTTCTGGAGGGGTCGCAGTTCCTAACAAGGTGGCCGACACCGCCGAGCAAACAGCTATGACGCAGGTGATGATGCGAAGCGCTGCTGGGTAGAAGTGCGTGATCACTGGTAAGTCCTTGTCGTTGTAGTTTCAACCCCCGTCCGTAGTGGTAGTAGTCCGTACCAATGACATATGACGCGAAACTTCTCTTCGCGCCGGCAGAATGACGGATATGGAGTCACCCACCACCGTTCCAGCCGTTGAGTTGCGCATTTCAATCAGTGACACCGTGCCACTCATCTGGCGGCAACTCGGCCTCCCCGAAACCGCTACTGTCGCCGGCCATGACCGCGCGGGCGAGAAACGCATCATTATGGGAGTCGACGATGGCGACGGTCCGGCTGGTACTGAGCTCGCGGCTGCTGTGCGGCTAGCTGAGCTTTTTGACCCGCACTCGCCTGGGTTGTCGGACCTTGAGTACGACTACGATTTCGGGGACAGCTGGACGCACAAGATTGAAGTTGTTGGACCAGCCGTGCTCCACGAGAACACCATCACCTGCCTTGACGGAGCTATGCGGGGGCCCATAGAGGATTCAAGGGGAGTGGGTGGGTATGCCAACGTGGTTGCCGTTGTGTCCAACCCCAATCATCCAGAGCACAGGGAAGCCGTGGAATGGCTCGAGTTCGTGACGCAGGAACGTGTGTCCAAGTTTGATCCGGCTGCTTTCGACCTAGAGGCAATCAACGGGCAGCTCCGCAGTTTGGCGCAACGGTGCTGGCCAGGCGAAGTGACGACCGCCGACCAACAAGCGGTTCTTGGTCCGATTCTTTGGTTCCTCAACGAGGCACGTTCTGACGGGTTGCCGTTGACGTCGGCCGGCTATCTCAAGCCGGCGTTTGTGAAGCGGGCGATGACTGAACTCGGCTGGGATGACGAGTGGATCTCCGCAGGGCGGGTCGAAGTAAGCACGCCGCCCATCCGGAACCTTCGGGAGCATCTGCAGGAGTGGAAGCTTCTCCGAAAACTAAAGGACAAACTGCTCCTGACACCCAAGGGACGGAAACTGGTGGGGGATCCCGCAGCCCTATGGGATTTCCTCGCCGACCAGTTGGCGAATCCGGACACCGATGCAGAGAAGATCGCAACGCCCTTGCTGGTGCACTGGGAGCTGACCGGAGACGAGCCGCCCTACGGGTTGAGGGATCAGGTGCTTCAGCCAGCGCTTCATCAAGCTGGGTTGCGGACCAGATCGGGCCACGGTGAAATACCGCTGTCCTGGGCTACCGACCTGTACTACGACATCAACCGAAGCCTGCACAGGTTGGAGCTTTGGGAAGGCATCAGCTGGGGGCGGTCTGACCAGAAGTTGTCCGACGCCGGCGTCAAGTTCCTCCTCGATGTCCAGAGCCGCTGGGACGGCCGCAACGTCTAAGGCTGCGGCCGCTCCAACTGCCGGTTACCTCTCGCAGCCGATCCCATCATTGTCATTGCCGTCGAGCTGGTAGATATCCGTACCGATCACGGTTACAGGACCCTTCACGTAAGCCGGACCGTTGCCGCTGCCACCGGCACAGTCCACATCGGAGGCAATAGGTACGCATCCGGAGTAGTTTGGGTCGCAACCGCTCTGGGCAGGAGGCGCAGCCGGAGCTACTTTCGGCTGGATTTGCGCTGCGGCAGCGTCCGCAGCAGCTTTGTCTGCGGCCGCTTTGTCGGCAGCAGCTTGAATGGCTGCTGCGGTCTCGGCGGCAGCCTTGTCGGCCGCGGCTTTATCTGCCGCTGCCTTGTCCGCCGCGGCTTTATCTGCAGCCACCTTGTCGGCCGCAGCCTTCTCAGCAGCTGCCTTTGCCGCCGCTTCCGCTGTTCGCTGATCGGACAACTTCTTGGCGCTCGCAGAGTCCAGCCACTTCAATTTGCCAGCGTGGTCGACGGCGCAAACAAACGTCTCACCCGCGGAAGTCTGAGTCGCCTTGTCAGTTGTGCAGACCGTGCCAGCGACTTTGCTGGGTGTCGGAGAAGGAGTTGCGGAAGGAGTTGCCTTCGTACTGTTTACAGAGCTGGCGCTTGAAGGCGCTCCCGGAGCGCACGCTGTGGCCGCAACCAGCAGCGACGTCATGGCCACCAGCCCCAGTGCTTTTCGCCCTTGCGACCACGAAGAGTTGCTTAGGAAATGCCAGTTTTTGGTCATGCGAATAGAACGCTTTTTCAATGAATTGCCCCCTTGTAGATGCGCCGATGCGATGGCGCGTGCAGTGACCATAACACCGTGCCGAACCGCAAAGGGAGGCGGAGTTGTCTATGACTTAGCGCGCTGCGTGCTTTTTCCTGTCGGCGGGCTTGGCCTGGCCTCCGTCAGCGCCGACAACCGAAGCACCCGTCCCCAACCCGCGGACCGTCCAACCTGCGCTCCGCCAAGCTTCAGCGTCCAGTACGTTGCGAGCGTCCAGCACCATCCGGCGTCGTACGAGTGCTCCCGCAACAACGGGCGAGAGCGACACGTATTCGTCCCATTCGGTGAGCAGCAGCACCAGTTCGGCGCCTTCGAGGGCGCGTTTGGTGGATGCTTCGAAGCGGATTTGCGGGTAGCGGATCCAGGCATTGTTGATGGCTTTGGGGTCCGTGACGGTCACGTGTGCGCCGGCGGCCGCGAGCTGTTGGGCGACGTCCAGGGCGGGGGAGTCGCGGATGTCGTCGGTGTCGGGCTTGAACGCGGCACCAAGGATGGTCACCGTGCGGCCGGACAGGAAGCCGCGGCACATCTCACGGGCGACCTCAACGGCGCGGGAACGCTGGTCCAGGTTCACCGAATCAACCAGGGCCATCCACTCATCCACCGACGGCACCGAAAGTTCGCGCGCCTGGGCACGGAATGACCTGATGTCCTTGGGCAGGCAGCCGCCGCCGAAACCGAGCCCGGCGTGCAGGTACCTGCTGCCGATGCGCGGATCCAAGCCCATCGCTTCGCTGAGCTCGCTTACGTCGGCGCCCGACGCATCGCACAGCTCAGCCATCGCGTTGATGAAGCTGACCTTCGTGGCCAGGAACGCGTTCGACGCCGACTTGATGAGTTCCGCCGTCGCGAAATTGCAGACCAGACGCGGGATACCGGCGCTGATCAGCGGCTCGTACACCGCATCCAGCACTGCAGTAATCGGCGTACCCGCTGCGGCGCCCTTGCCGCCAGGAACGCCGTAAACCAGGCGGTCAGGCACCAGCGAATCCTTGACGGCCGTGCCCTGACGCAGGAACTCGGGATTCCAGCCGAGCAACACGTCCGAGCGACGAGCCAGGATCGCGCGGAGCGACTCCACCGTGCCTACCGGCACTGTTGATTTTCCGACGACGGCGGCACCCTTGGTCAGGTGCGGCAGGAGGCTCTTCGTAGCGCCCATCAGGTATGAGAGGTCGGCTGTATCTGAGGTCTTGGACTGCGGTGTACCCACGCAGAGGAAGTGGACTTGGGCATCAGCGGCAGCCGCGAAGTCCGTGGTGAACACGAGCCGGCCGGTGGTGCGTCCATCCTTGAGGAGCTCATCCAGTCCGGGCTCGTGGAAGGGCGCCATCGCCTTGTTGAGCTGCTCAACCTTGGAGGAATCGACGTCGATACCCACCACGGTGTGGCCCATCGAAGCGAGCGTCGCTGCATGGACTGCGCCTAGGTAGCCGCAGCCGATCACGGAGATCTTCATGAGGAGGGTCCTTTGCTTGAGGTGAATTCGCTGGGCCCGGTTGTTCCGCTGGGCACGCCGGAGATGATTTCGTTGTAATGGCGCACCAGGTCTGCGCTGAGGACGGGCCACGTCCGGCCCTGCACCGAAGCGGTAGCTGCCGTTGCGAACGCGCGGCGCTTGGCGTCGTCGCCGATCAGGTCCTGCACATAGCCGCGCAGCTGGCCAAGGTTGCCGGGCTCATACAGCCAGCCCGTGCGTGAGTTCTCGACGAGGTCCAAGGGGCCGCCGCGGCCGGTCGCGACCACAGGAACACCGGATGCCATGGCTTCTTGGATGGTTTGGCAGAAGGTCTCGAACTCGCCGGGATGGACGAAGAGGTCGAAGCCGGCGACAGCTTGAGCCAGCGCATCCCCGCCGAGGAAGCCGGCGAAGTGGGCGTTCGGCAGGGCCGCTTGGAGTGCTTCACGTTGCGGGCCATCACCAACGATGACCAGTTTCGTGTTCGGCAAATCCGCCAATACGGCCAGATCCTCAACCTGTTTCTCGACGGCGAGCCGGCCGACGTAGCCGATGATGCGGTGACCGTCGGGCGCCACCGAGCTGCGCCACGCCGTCGAGCGCTTAGCGGGATTGAAACGCGCGGTATCCACACCGCGACGCCACATGTCCACGCGCAGGATGCCGCGTCCGCGCAACTGGTTCAGCGCGAACGTTGACGGCACCAGGGTTCGGGTGGCCAGGAGGTGGATGTTGTCCACGCGGTTCCAGGCCCAGTTCTCCAGGAACGGCACACCGTAGCGGGCCGCGTAGCTGGGAACCTCGGTTTGGTAGATCGCGACAGTCGGGATGCCGAGCTGATGAGCGGCCTGCACGGCGCGCCAGCCGAGGACGAACGGGGAAGCGAGGTGCACGACGTCAGGGGAGAAATCGGCAAGGATTCGCTTGACCCGATTCACACCACCCAACGCAACCCGCACATTCGTGTAACCGGCCAGCGGCACCGAAGGAAGCCGATGCACATACGCACCCTTCTCGACGCTCGAAACATCAGTGTCCGACGTCGACGGCGCGATCACCATCACCTCATCCCCGCGCTCCTGCAGATGCTCCAGCACCCGCAGTATCGAGTGGGTTACCCCATTCATCAGTGGCAGGAATGATTCGGCGACGATTGCGATCCTCACGCCTTCAACGGTCGTCGCGGCTGTTGGCTTTGTGGGTTCGAACGGGTGGCCTGTGAGGGAAGAGTTGGTTAACAGGTGGGTTGGGTGGCAGGCGAGTTCGTGACAGCGAGCATGGAGCGGTCGGTCCCAGTCGGACTAGGAGCGACCGCTCCACCTTCTTTGTTGACTAATTACTGGGTACCCTAGCTGATCGGGTACTCGAAGAAGGGACCGGTAAATGCTCCGCCTGTGTAGACCAGCGTGCCAGGGCCGGGCGGCAGATCAAGAACGACGCTTCCAGCGACTTTCTCAGCGGGACCCATTCCACCGCTGGGGAATGTCAACGCGTCGTCAATGCATGAGTATGTAGCGACACTGCCAAGGTTCCCGTTAAACGTGGTTCCGCTGGCGGCGATGAACTTGAAATCGTGACTGGTAATGCGGAAGTTGGGGTTGGTGTCATCGGCCAGATCCGGCGTTGTTTCCACTGTTAGGGCTACCGTGATCAGGCGGCCGTTGTCTGCCGGACGTGAATACGGCTGGGTGCACTGCACGTCGAGGATTGAGTCCACTGTGAACTTGGTTGTCACCTTCTTAGTGGACTGGTTACTGAAAGAACCGATGTCGCCAAGTTCGGCGATAAAGTTTCCCCGAATTGATTTAGCTTTACCTGTCGGCGTCGGCGTCGACTTCGGAGTAGTCACAGGAGCCGCTGTAGGGGCAGTAATCGGTGCATCGGAAGCCTCAGCGCTCTCCGATGGTGTGTTCTTGTTGACCGTCCCCCCGCAAGCGGTGAGGGTGAGCGCCGTCGCAAGGACCGCAGCGCCAATGAGTACCTTTTTCAATTGTGTCCCCTTTTGTACAGGAAGCCATCGACGTGCGGGCCTCCCTGAGTGATGCGATTGGAGTGTTCTCCGTACCCTGCCTTGTCGACGGCAGGGTGAGTCGAAGTCGGTTAGGACTCCTGGCGGCTCCTTCGAACGCCATTTGTTGTAGGTCACACCATATCCGTGGCCTCCGACAGAAATGGCCAAGTAGGTTCTAAACCCTTCTTTGTTACTTTTCGCCGACAAGCATTGCCCATTCCATAGCGCTTCACGAGCGTGATATTCGACAGGGTTAAGTAGGCATCGAGCCGCGCTTTTCCGTGTCTCAAAGAAATTGGGATTCGTCTGTGATTACAACTCGGGGGAATTCTCAACCCCACCCCGCGCCCTTCTAAGATCCTTCCGCAACCCACGGTTATCCGCCCGCAGCCCCCGATTATCGTCAGCCAACCCCCGGTTGTCCTCCGTTAGCCCCCGGTTCTCCGCTTCCAACTCCAGCACCAGTTTCACGCCGGCCAGGTTCAGCCCTTCGTCCAACAACACCCCGATCCTGCGTAGCGTCGCAAGGTCGCTTTCGCTGTATCGGCGAGTGCCGCCGTCGGTCCTTTCCGGGGTGAGCAGGCCTTTGCGCTCGTACTGCCTGATGTTCTGCTGCCCTGTACCAACGAGCTCAGCTGCCACCGAGATCGCGTAGACCCCGCGCGCGTCGCGGTCGTTAGCCGAACCCTCACCCGAGGTGCCGTCCGCACCAGAAGGAGCCAGGCCGCCGTCGTACTCTTCAGCGGCAGTCTCAACATCCGAAGCTGCCATCAAAGACCTCCAAAAATCTTCCCGAAAACTACTTGCATCAACTCTCTCATCGGTGCTATAAAAAATCTATACCAGCCAATACAGATCAAGTAGGACTGAGCAGGCTGGTACCTACAACAGAATCAGCATCAAGATCCAAAGGAGTGAGAACCACATGCTGATGCGCACTGACCCGTTCCGCGAATTCGACAGGCTCGCCCAACAGGTTTTTGGCACAACAGCACGCCCGGCCGGTATGCCGATGGATGCATGGCAGGAGGACGGACAATTTGTTGTTGCCTTCGATCTGCCCGGCGTAAGCCCTGATTCAGTTGACCTGGACGTCGAACGCAACGTGCTCACGGTCAAGGCCGAACGCAAGTCGCCCGCGGGAGAGAACACCGAAATGATCGCCGCCGAGCGCCCACAGGGCGTCTTCAGCCGGCAACTCATCCTCGGCGACACCCTGGATACCGACGGCGTCCAGGCCAGCTACGACGCCGGGGTGCTCACACTCCGCATCCCCGTCGCCGAGAAAGCAAAGCCGCGGCGCATCGAGATCCAGTCCACGGGGCAGAGGCAGGAAATCAACGCCTAATCCCTTCCGCCCTACCGGAAGGCTCACCCGGGGGTGGCCAACCGGCAGGGCGCCAGCCGGGAACAACGGAGGCGGCCGCATCGGAATAGTAGGGCGCAGGCCTCGCGCCACGTCACAGCGTTTCTTAGCGCACATGAAAGCGACCCCCGCCCGTCGTCTCCCGATTGATGGCCCCCGGTTCAGCCGGGGGCCGTCTCCAAATCCGCAGCAGGAACCGGAACCAGCAGTGAGCACCCAACCTGACCACTACGCCGCTCTTCACCTGTCGCCGGACGCGACGGCCCGCGAGATCAGCCGCGCCTACCGCACGCTGATCCGGACCCATCACCCGGACACGCGCCAAAAGGTCGACGACGGCGACACCACCTCCGCGGCCGACCTCCAGGAACTGCACGCCATCATGCAGGCGTACGTCGTTTTGTCGGACCCAGGGAAGCGGGCGGCATACGACAGTGCGCGGCTGAGTCCTGACGGTAAGGGCAGATCGGGCGGTACGGGCGGTACGGGCGGTACGCCTGTGAAGGTCCGGTTCCATCGACGCGAACCTTCCCCGGGACGAGAGTCTGCCGGCCGCGAAAGGGACCAGTCGCCGCTCGCGTTTGGGCCACCCCGCTGGGAACCTTCACCCCGCAGTATGAGATCACCGAGGAGTAATCCATGAGTGCTTGGCGTCCGTACGACGGTCACATCATTCCAGCGTTCTACGAGCGGTTCGAGAAACGCTGGGGGAGAGGGACGGCCCCGTTCCTGGACCCCGAAGTCCACGAACAACCCATGCCACGTGCTCAATGGATCAATCCGGACACCGGGGCTGCCGTCGCCGTGGTCCCGATCTGGACCGACGACCCCGAGCACCGCTCCTTCGGCGTCTTTTACCTCCCGCCGGCCGGGGATATTTGGATGCTCCGCCCAGGGCCAACGACGTTCATGGAACCGAGCGGGGGAGCCAGCGGGGAGCAGGTGACTCTCCGCAATGACGCCTTCAAGAAGGCCGTCAACCATGCCAAGGAGTTCATCTACGGGCCCCAGCTTTGATGGCCGGCGGGGTCGGCACGTAGTTAACGCCCGCCGTCGACCATTCCTGACACCCAAATTCCTGAGGGCCGTCGATGACCACCCGCGCCACCTGGATGTGAGCACCGGCAGCGAATATACGTGGCGCAGGTCGGATTGGGCGGCACGGGGATAACCAAAAAGAAGGCTGGTGCAGCCTCTTGAAAGAATCCCAAGGCGGCTGCACCAGCTGCTAGTACGACTTTCTGTTATGAGTTATGACACCTATCCATTGGCCGCTCCTAGTTCCCGGCTTCGATTGTTTCCGGGCCTTTCAAAGTCTGCGCAGGGCGGGCCGGAGCTGAGGAGGTCGTTGAGGGCTCCGTCCCGGGAGAACACCTCCAATTTTACGGCGGCCCATGGCAAAAAGCGCTGGAATTCCCTGTATTTCAGGGGTGCCTGCCGGGGGAGTGCTGCCTACCGTGGCACGATAGATCACGATGAAACTGCGCGCTGATCAGACCGGAAACCGTGGCCTCCCGATGCCCCTTTGGCTACAGGGTGGTTTGGAAGCGGCTCAGGCAGCGTTCATTTCAGCCATTGTCGTGATTCTTCCGCTGGTGGGAGTGTGGGCTACCGACGGATTCCAGAACCGGAACGTGGACGCCTTGGCGCGCCTGGCCGGCCAAGCATGGCTGCTGATCCACGGCGTCCCGCTGGAGCTGGCCCACGTCAACCTCGGTACTGCTGCCCAACCCGGTTCGGGATTACTGTCCCTCATCCCGCTTGGCCTGACACTCATTCCGTTCCTGCTCGCTTGGCGTGCCGGCCGTCGACTCGCCCGGGCGTCGTACACCGACCAACTGTGGCAGGCGTTCCTTGGCGCGTTCGTGGTGTACGCAGCATTCGGGACGGCCACGGGATTCGTGTGCCGCACCCCCGAAGTCGTCATTAACCTGTGGTTCGCCATGACCATCCCGCTGATCTCCTTCGGCCTCGGCATGATCGTGGGCGCCCGACGCGAAGCGGGCTCGTGGAGCCGACTGATCGGCGTCGACGCCGTCGCCTGGCTTGCCAAAACCAGTCAGCATTCCCGCTGGGCCGGCTCATATGTGGGCTCGGCGTTGAAGGCAGGCTTCGTAGCGGCGATGTCCTCCGTTTGTTTGGCCGCGCTGTTGCTGGCTGTGACCATCGTGTGGCATTGGACGGACATCATTGCCGTCTACGAAGGTCTGCAGGCGGGCGCCATGGGTGGTGCCGTGCTCACCATCGCGCAGCTCGGCTTCCTGCCAAACCTCGTCATTTTCGCCCTGTCCTGGTCCACCGGTGCAGGCTTCTCACTCGGCGTCGGTTCAACAGCGGGTCCGCTGGGTACCGCCGTCGGACCGCTTCCGGCGGTTCCGGTTCTTGGGGCACTTCCCGCGGGACAGCTCGACGCCGGTGCCATGGCCCTGGCGCTTCCCGTCGTCGCCGGCATCCTGGCGGGTTGGTGGTTCCTGCGTGAAGGCGAGAACCATTTCGACGAGTGGCTTTCCATCAAGATCAAAGCCCGCTGGTTCACGGCTACCGCCTCCACCCTGTTCCTGGGCGCGTTCATAGGCATCGTTGCAGGGCTTCTCGGCGGGGCCTTGGCATGGATCGCACGAGGTTCAGCAGGAATTGGACGGCTCACGGAAATCGGACCCCACCCGATGTGGACGGCAGTCTGGCTGGCCGCCGAAGTGGGCATCGGCGTCGTGATTGGCTACGCCGTGGGGCCGTGGCTGGAACGCCGCCAGAAGCTGCGCGAGGCCAACCTCGACGAAGTCGCTTACGACGACGAACACGCCTGAGCGGGTTCGCTCAAGCAACCCTGGGCTAGCGCAGCGGCCCCGGCATCGAGTCCTCCAGCTGTGTCAGGCACTGCGTCTTGGCGGATTCCGTCAGCGCCGTGCGTGAGCAGTCCTGGTACGTGCTGACCTGGTTGAAGAAGAGCACGGATGTCAGGATCAGCAAGCACATGACGGCCGTGACAACCAGGCCCGAAATCGTCCCGAACAGCATCAGTTTTGGGTGCTTGTGCTTCAACGTCCGCACCAGGACTACGATGCCCAACACCAACGCTGCGAGCGTGAGGATGGCGCTCAACCACACGTAGTTCACGTTCAGTGAGAACACGAAGAACGCGCCCAAAGCCGCCAAAAGGAAAGCACGGAAGAGGTTCTGGCTCACGCCGAGGGCGGACTTTTCGGCCTCGGAGCGGGGTTGTTGGCTCGGCTTGGAACCGACGTCGGGATTCATGTTTTCCAGCCTACGCGAGCCGCCCATAAGCTAGTGCAATGCGCATTGTTGTCCTCGTCTCCGGTACCGGTTCAAATCTCCAGGCTGTCATCGACGCCGTGAAGTCGGGTGAACTGGACGTCGAGATCGCGGCTGTGGGCGCCGACCGGCCCGATACGTACGGCGTAGAGCGCTCCGACGAGGCTGGTATTGAGACGTTCGTGGTCAACTTCAACTCGTTTGAAACCCGCGCCGAATGGGATTCAGCCTTGCGCGACAAAGTCCTGTCCTACAAGCCGGATGTGGTGGTTTCCTCCGGTTTCATGAGGATCGTGAGCGCCGACTTCATCGACGCTTTCGGCGGCAAGTACGTCAACACCCACCCCGCGCTGCTGCCATCGTTCCCGGGCGCCCACGGAGTGCGCGACGCCATCGCATACGGCGTCAAAGTCACGGGCTGCACAGTGCATTGGGCCGACGCCGGCGTGGACACCGGCCCCATCATCGCGCAGGAAGCCGTTGCCATCCTGCCCGAGGACTCCGAAGAATCCCTGCACGAGCGCATCAAGGTAGTGGAGCGCCGCCTGCTGGTCCAGACCCTGGCGGACCTCGCCGCCGCCCCTAAGTAGCGGACCGCACCCAACTAAGTAGCACTTCGGGCCGTTTTGAGGGCTCAAAACGGCCTGATCTGCGACCTACTTCGGCCGTTGCTGTAGGGGCCTGTGGATAACGCCGCGGCGGGCGCCGGATTTTGTCAGCATGGGGCATGAAGATCCCTCGCCCTTTACCGGAAACCTTGTCATCAATGCCGTTTACGCTGCAGCAAGCGCTCGACGCCGGCGTCTCCCGACGGCGGTTGAAGCACGGGAGTCTGGACTCGCCGACCAGAGGAATTCGAACGCCTCGCGAGGTCGATGATGTGACTCTCTCTGACAGCGTCCGACCACTAACTCTGGTCACACCATTTTCGGCAGCCTCACACGCGACGGCGTTCCTCTTGTGGGATTTTCCCGGGTTTCTGCCTAATAGCCATGAGCCAGGCATACACATCTCGCGCCCTCACGCCATGGCGATCCCTCGTCGACGAGGTGTGGTTGGCCATCGGGGACAGTTCTTCGACGATGAGATCACGACGATCAACGGCTTGTACATCACCAGCAGACCCCGAACATGGCTGGACTGCGCGCGGAAGATGGACATTGACGAGATCACCGTCGTGGCCGATCATTTGCTTCGCATTCCAAGGCCGGAATTCGAGGGACGCAGTGCCCCCTACTGCACCATGGATGACCTGGAGGAAATGCTCGACCGCCACTGGGGGACACCGGGAATCCGCAAGGCCCGCCTCGCTTTGGAACAGGCCTGCGTAGGTGCCGACTCCGCCCCCGAAACGCGATTGAGGCTCGCGCTCAAGTGGGCCGGGATGCCCACAGCGGAAGTCAATGTGCCCACTGAGTTGAGTGCCGGCGTCGTACGTCAATCGGATCTTGCTTACCGCGAGTGGCGTGTGGCGGTGGAGTACGAAGGTGAGGGGCACTCGGATCCGGAGCAGATTGTCCGCGACATTGCCCGCGAAGAGGACTTCAGCCGCGCAGGTTGGATCTTGGTGCGAATCTCAAAGCGTCACATGCGCAATGACGCGAGGTCCGCCGTGGCCAAGGTCCGCAGGGTGCTCGAACAACGTGGCTGGGCACCCAAGTAGGTCGCAGTTCAGGCCGTTTTGAGGCTCCAAAACGGCCTGAACTGCGACTCAGTTGGGTTAGGAGAGTTCGCGCTGCTTTGTCTCCGGAGCGAAGAACGCCATCCACAGAACGGACAGCAGCACCAGGCCACCAGCCATCGCGAACGACTGCGCCAAGCCGAACTCCGGCCAGAAGAACGAGGCAAACACCAAGGGGCCGAAGCCCGCACCGATGCGCGAGAACGTCGAAGCCCAGCCGAAGCCCGAGCCGCGGAGCTCGGTCGGGTACAGCTCGGATACATACGCATAGAGCACAGGAATGGCCACCTGCACCACGAAGCCGAACACCAGGAGCCAGAACACAGCGGCCGACGGCACATCCACCACGATCGCGACGATCACCAGCGTCAGCGCGGACAACGGACCAGTGATGGCGAGGATCCACTTGCGGCCCACGCGCTCCACCAGCAGCGCTGCAACAATGACGCCCAAAAGTCCGACGGCGGCCATGCTCGCCGTGGTGACGAACGCCTTGTATTCCTCGAATCCGGCGCCGATGAGAATCCGGGGCATCCACGTCAGCGACAAGTAGTAAACCAACAGGACGCTGAAGAACAAAGCCCAGGCCGCCGTCGTTATTTTCCAGTTGAACTGCCAAATCCGCCGGAGCTGCGTCCACGCGCTGCCGGGGGAGAGACGCGGCGCGGCCTGTGGTTCGGGCAGGCTGTAAGCGCGCGGCTCTGCACCGGTTGCTTCAACCAAACCATCAATCACCGCAGCCGCCTCAGCACGTCGGCCCGCCCGAATCAGGAACAACGGCGACTCGGGAACCGAACGCCGAACCCAGAAAACGAGCAGCGCCGGCAGCACCATAATCAGCATGGTGAGCCGCCAGTCGCCAAAGGCCGCAACCAGCCCCGCCGAGACGAAACCGCAGAGCGCAGCGCCGATCGGCCACCAACCATCCATGGCCGTGAGCACCTTGCCCCTTTGCTTCCGGGGCGTGAACTCACCCACCAGGGCATAGTCCACAGGAATGCAGCCGCCCAAGCCGAAGCCAGCCATGAAGCGGAAGACGCAGAACCACACGATGTCAGGGGAGAACGCACCCAGAACTGTGAAGATGCTGAAAATGAGGAGGGTGGCAGTGAACGCCTTTTTACGGCCGATGGTGTCCGCGATGGTGCCCCACGCGAACGCACCCACAGCCATGCCGATCAAGTTGGCAGTGCCGATCCACGCGGCGTCAGCCGGTTGCAGCGACCAGTGCTTGGACAGCAGCGGAATCAGGATGCCGTTGAGCGTGACATCCCAGGCGTCGAACATGAATCCGAGCCCGCCGATCAGGAAAATCCGTCCTTGGACCTTCCACCGCCATGGCAGTTCCTGCACAACTTGTTCGCCGCTGGGCACGGCTGTGTATGTATTCATTTGCCCTCCTGCATGCAACTTTATGCGCTTGGGCTAACACCGCCGACCGCGTTACTTCTGGTTCTCGATGGCCCTCCGCAGGAAACCGCCGGCTTCTTCCAATGCGCCCTTGGCCTGACCAGCCTCGATGCCCGTCAGGAGGACCAAAATGGCTGCCTTCACGGAACCGCCAACGGAGTCCAGAGCTGCGGCGGCTTCCCGGGCGGACACGCCGGTGGCGTGCTGGACCGTCCTTTGCGAGCGGGCAAGCAGCTTCTCGTTCGTGGCCCGCAGATCCACCATGAGGTTCCCGTAGGTCTTGCCCAGCTTCACCATCACCAACGTGCTGATCATGTTGAGGACGAGTTTCTGAGCCGTGCCCGAGTTCAGCCTGGTGGAGCCCGCGATGAACTCCGGACCCACAACAACCTCGATCGCGGCATCCGCCAGGTGGCTAACGGCCGAGCCCTTGTTGCACGCCAGCGACGCCGTAAACGCGCCCCGCTTCCGCGCTTCTTCCAGCGCGCCGATCACGTAGGGCGTCCGGCCCGAGGCCGTAATACCCACGACGGCGTCGGCTTCGGTCACGTTGATGTCGTGCAGGTCGTGCGCACCGGCAGTCGCGTTGTCCTCGGCATACTCAACCGGTTTCTGGATCGCCTGCACTCCGCCCGCAATAAGTCCGACGACGAGTCCAGGCGGAGTGCCGAACGTCGGCGGACATTCGCTCGCGTCGAGCACACCCAGTCGTCCGGCCGTTCCGGCTCCCACATACAAAAGACGGCCACCGCGCTGAAGCCGCTCCGCAACGGCGTCGACGGTTTGAACAATGGCGGGACTCGCAGCCTCAACAGCAGCGTGTACTCCTGCACTGTGCGCAAGCATCGCCGCAACCAGTTCCTGGGTGCCTAGGATGTCCAGGTTCTCCAAACCCTCGGCCGTGGCCTCGGTCTGCAATCCGGCCAGTTCCGCACGCAGGCCCGCAAGTTTGTCGGCGTTAGTCGGGCCAGTTTGTTCCGTCACGGTGGATGTACCTTTCCTGGATGAGCCCGCGGCGCGTCGCAGCGAGGGCAGCACCGTCCAAACCATCGCCCAGCGGTGCAACCACCTCAATCCCAGCCGAAGCGAGGGACTTCCGCAAGAGCGCCGCGAAGAAGTCCGAACCCACCACTCCGCCCAGCAACGCCACACGGGCTGTGCTGCCGTTGTCGCCGCCGGATGCGAGCCCCACGGTACGGGTCAGGATGCGGCAAGCCTCACCGATAATGCCATGTGCGACGGCGTCACCCGCCTCCGCTGCGTGCAGAACCAGTGGCGCGAAACGGGCCATCGCCCGGTAGGGGTTCTCGTTGGCGGCGAGCCACCCCGGGAGCATGTCCGGTGACTCCACCAGAGCGCCGGCTGCAGCTGACAACGACGTAGCCGGGCCGCCGTCGTGCGCTTCAAGAACTGCCTGAAGACCCTGCTGGCCAATCCATCGTCCGCTGCCACGATCACCCAGATAGGGCCCCCAGCCGTCGGCCCGGTGCAGGACGCCGGCTTCGTCGAAGCGGAAGGCCACGGCACCCGTGCCCACGATGAGCGTAGTGCCGGGGGAGCCTTGGAGAGCTCCGATTTGGGCGGCCGTCGCATCTGAGAGGACCGCTGCAGGAACCGAGAACCTTCGGGACAACATGGTGGCCAGTTCCTGGGACTTCTCCGCGGACGCTTCGACGCCGGCAACTGCGGCGCCAACGCTGGTGATCGCGCTGAGGGGAAGCCCGGGTGGCAGCAGGCTCACGGTTTCAAGGAGGAGCTCGAACGCGAGGGCGGGCCCGTTGTCCACGTGAACCCCGGGGAAGCCATGCTGGTCGGCGGCGCCCAGCAACTCCGTGCCGCTGCGCAACTCCACGCGGCAACGGCTCTTCCCTACATCGGCAACAAGAACGACCTCGGTGGCTTCCATGGATCAACCCTATGTTGCGGGGCCTGCTCTGCGCGGTAAACCCGGGAAATGGGGCGCAGAGCGGGCCTCGCAACGCCTGGACCCTGCGTTGTGAGGCCAGTTCTGCTGGGTATTGGGTGTGCTTTGCGTGCAGAGCGGGCCTCGCAAGTTCTGTGGAGGAATAGTCGTAGCGTCCTTCAGGGGCCAAATCTGTGGATAACGCAACGCTGCTGGCCGTTTCCGGCAAGCATGGTCCAATGCGGAAACCTATGCCTTTGCCGTCGGAGATCAACCCGGAAGGCTTCCTTGTCAGCGACGCCTACGCGGCGGGCGTGCCACGCGGGAGGCTTCAATCGGCAGGCCTCATCACGCCCAGCCGGGGAATCCGGCTTGACCGGAGCGATAGCCCCAACGTGGCGCTACTTGCACGGCTGCACACGGCCGTCACTCCCCGTTGTGCGGTCAGCCATGTGACCGCTGCGCTCCTCTGGTCGATCCCTCTTCCGATATATCTCGAGGAGGAGGGCAACAACGGCGTTATTCACGTGACGCGACGACACGAGATCGGGCGGGTCAAACGTCGCGGCGTGGTCGGGCATCGAGCTCCGTTGCTGGCCCGAGACGTTCGTGCAGTGAACGGGGTGCAACTGACGTCGCCCGAGTGGACCTGGATGGATTTGGCCCGGCACATGGGGCGGTCTTCGCTCGTGGCGGCCGGCGACTTTCTGTTGGCTCGGGAGAATCCGCTGTCTTCGATCGAGGCAATCCAGGAAGTCATTGACCGGCGGCCGAAGGTCAAGGGAATCAGGATGGCCCGGGAGATACTGCCGTTGCTGCGCGTCGGGGTGGACTCTCCTCAGGAATCCCGGCTGCGGTTGAAAATCGTCGACGCCGGGCTGCCGGAGCCAGCGGTCACGCAGCCCGTCTTCGATGAACAAGGCAGGTACGTATCCACGCCGGACCTCCAATACAAGGAATACAAAATTGCCATGGAGTATGAGGGGGATCATCATCGATCCGACCCAGTGCAGTGGGGTAAGGACATCGAACGCGACGATCGGCTTCGAGCAATGGGGTGGATCGTGCTGAAGTTCTCGGATGTTCAGATGAAAGGCGGATGGGCAAACGCCGAACGTAAGGTGCGCGATGCGTTGGTGTCGCGCGGGTGGCGCGGGCCGGCGTCGTAAGGGGGTGGGTTTGTGGGGCCTGGTGTGCAGGGTATGGGGCTGGTTTTGGGTGCAGAGCGGGCCTCGCAACGGAGGGGGTGGGTTTGTGGGGCCTGGTGTGCAGGGTATTGGGCTTGCTATGGGTGCTGAGTGGGCCCCGCAACGGAGGGGGTGGGTTTGTGGGGCCTGATGTGCAGGGTATTGGGCTTGCTATGGGTGCAGAGCGGGCCTCGCAACGCAGGGGGTGCCAAGACGCAAAACGGGACCAACCACGAAACACGATAAACTCTCCCTATCCCCACCACCCGCTAAACCACCCGCGACATCTACGCGAACTAAGACGGAGACTTTTGTGAGCTTGACGCAGCTTGACCGTGTTCCCATCCGCCGTGCACTGATCTCGGTTTACGACAAGACGGGACTGGAGGAGCTCGCGAAGGGCCTGCATGCAGCGGGCGTCGCCATTGTTTCCACCGGCTCCACCGCCAAGAAGATCGCCGCCGCAGGCATCCCGGTCAAGGAAGTCGAAGAAGTCACCGGCTCCCCGGAAATGCTGGATGGCCGCGTCAAGACCCTGCACCCGCGCGTGCACGGCGGCATCCTGGCTGACCGTCGCGTCCCGGCGCACATGGACACCCTCGCGGGCATGGAGATCGAGACCTTCGACCTCGTTGTGGTGAACCTTTACCCGTTCGTCGAGACCGTGAAGTCCGGCGCAGCGCAGGATGACGTCGTTGAGCAGATCGACATCGGAGGCCCCGCGATGGTGCGTTCGGCCGCGAAGAACCACGCCGCCGTCGCCATTGTCACGGACCCGAACTTCTACGGCGCAGTAGTCGACGCCGCAGCACACGGGGGTTTCGACCTGAACACCCGTCGCCGCCTGGCTGCCAAGGCCTTCGCGCACACGGCCAGCTACGACACCGCTGTTGCGACGTGGACTGCCAGCCAGTTCCTGGACGAAGACGGCGACGGCATCATCGACTGGCCCGCCTACGCAGGCCTGTCCTTGGAACGCTCCGAGGTCCTCCGCTACGGCGAAAACCCGCACCAGCAGGCCGCGCTCTACGTGGACAAGGCTGCTCCGGCCGGCATCGCCCAGGCTGACCAGTTGCACGGCAAGGCCATGAGCTACAACAACTTCGTCGACGCCGATGCTGCCCTCCGCGCTGCCTTCGACTTCGCTGAGCCCGCTGTCGCGATCATCAAGCACGCCAACCCGTGTGGTGTCGCTGTTGGTTCCGCCGACGCTGCGGACCCGATCGCCGACGCCCACGCCAAGGCCCACGCCTGCGACCCCGTCTCCGCTTTCGGTGGCGTCATCGCTGCGAACCGCACGGTCACGGCCGGCATGGCCCGCACGGTTGCCGACATCTTCACCGAGGTTGTCATTGCCCCGGACTTCGAGCCCGAAGCCGTGGAGATCCTCTCCAAGAAGAAGAACATCCGCCTCCTCGCCCTGCCCGAGGGCTACGGCCGCTACCCCTCCGAGATGCGCCAGGTTTCCGGTGGCGTCCTGGTCCAGATGAGCGACAAGGTAGACGCCGACGGCGACAACCCCGCCAACTGGACCCTCGCTGCCGGCGAAGCCGCCGACGAAGCAACGCTCGCGGACCTCGCCTTCGCCTGGACTGCCTGCCGCGCTGCGAAGTCCAACGCCATCCTGATCGCCAACCACGGTGCAGCCGTGGGCATCGGCATGGGCCAGGTCAACCGCCTGGACTCCTGCCGCCTGGCCGTCGAGCGCGCCAACACGCTGGGCGTGACGGTGGAGTCCGACGTCGAAGGTGCCGGCGGTGCGTCCAACACCAGCGGTGGCGACGCACCTGAGCGCGCGCGCGGTGCCGTTGCATCCTCGGACGCGTTCTTCCCGTTCGCTGATGGGCTGCAGATCCTGATCGACGCCGGTGTCCGCGCCGTCGTCCAGCCGGGCGGATCCGTCCGCGACGAGGAAGTCATCGCCGCGGCCAACGCCGCCGGCATCACGATGTACTTCACGGGCGCACGCCACTTCTTCCACTAGAAGTTCATAGCCAAACCCAACGCAACGGCGGCCGCCCCCGGTAGGGGACGGCCGCCGTCGTGTTTAACAGGGACTTGCTACAACGGTTACGAAGCCGCCGCGGTGGTGTAGGTGGACTGGATGACGGTGCCCCAGTACGGGCCGTACATGGTGCTGGAGTTGCTGCCGTATCCGTAGCTGTTCACGGAGTTCTGGTAGCCGGTGGAGCTGGTGCCGATGAACCACGGGCCGCCCGAGGATCCACCGGTCATGTTGCAGGGGATTCCCTGGCTGTTGAACTGCGGGTTGTAGGGATCGTTGGTGGCCTTGCCGGAGCAGCTCTTGAGCGATTCACCGTTGAAGGGCGAGCCTGCCGGGTAGCCGAAGGCCTTGTAGCTCAGGCCGCGGGCTGCGTTGAACTGGACGCCGGAGGAACCTACGACGTCGGCGAGGCGCTGGCCGTTGAGGGTGTTCATGACGGCGAACGCGGTGTCGTACTGCATGTTGCCGTTGGAAGCCCACTGCGTGGGGGCGTACAGCGCCTTTGCCGTCCACTTCCCGTAGGGTGCAGCACCGTTGAGGTAGGCGGGAACGAAGACGAAGTTGGTGGCGTAGGCGCCCGGGCCTTCGTTGAGGCAGTGCCCGGCGGTGGACACGGTGCTCTTGTTGGTTGCGGTGACGGAGTTGCCTGAGCAGACGTAGTTGGAGCCGCCCAGGGTGAAGAAGATCTTGCCGATGTGCTTGACCGGCGTCTCGCTCTGGTTCACTTTGCGGTCGATGGTCTTGGAATCGGGTGCTGCCTGCTGGCCTGCGATGCTGCTGGGGGCGCCCGGGGCTTCAGTGACCGGGGCTTTGCCGAGGTTGAGGAGCTTGCCGCGTTCCAGTGCTTTGGCGGCAAGGATTTCGCCGGACTTGGCATTCTTCATGCGTTCCGGCGTCCAGTAGTCTGCAGCGCCGGCGTCCGACACTACATGGCTGCTGACCGCAGCGCCGCTGGAGTCTGTGGTGTTTACCGGAGCCGCATTTGCGCTGGTGGTTCCAACCAGCGCCAGGATTGCGGCAGCGGACAGACTCAGCAGGCTTGTGGCCAGGGTCTTGGATTTTGTCACGTTGTTCCTACCTATCGAGGGAGTGAGGCGGTCAGTGATGGCGACCGCCGACTGACGGAATTGAAGGTATCGAACGTATGACAAGTTTGTAAAGAGATGTTTCATAGTTTGTGATAATTTGCTGTCACTTCCAGTTGAGGCTAGGTGGGCCATGCTTGCGCGCCCGGATTCCGAAGGCAGAAGCAGCGTTCGACGACGGCGGGCAGCTGCGGCGGCCGGGCCGCCGTCGGGCGTTGGTCCCTGTTGTGAGCGGTAACGGAGAGAGTGATCCCGGACACGAAGGGCCGTCAAAACGGTCTACTCGGGTAAGTTAGAGATGTTGAAATCTGCAGACTTTCAGGGAGAACCCCGCCAATGGCCAAGATTATCTATACCCACACAGACGAAGCGCCGATGCTGGCAACTTACTCATTCCTGCCGATCGTTGAAGCGTATGCCTCGACCGCAGGGGTAGAGGTGGAGACCCGCGATATTTCGCTGGCCGGCCGCATCATCGCCGTCTTCGGTGATTTCCTGACAGAAGAACAGCGCACGGGCAACGCACTTGCTGAGCTTGGTGAACTGGCAAAGCAGCCGGAAGCCAACATCATCAAGCTGCCCAACATCAGCGCCTCCGTGCCGCAGCTCAAGGCTGCCATCGCCGAGCTCCAGGCCCAGGGCTACGCCCTCCCGGACTACCCGGACAACCCCTCCTCGGACACCGAGACGGACATCCGCTCGCGCTACGACAAGATCAAGGGCTCCGCTGTGAACCCGGTGCTGCGTGAGGGCAACTCGGATCGCCGCGCACCCCTGTCGGTGAAGAACTACGCCCGCCAGAACCCGCACTCCATGGGTGCCTGGACTGCTGAGTCCAAGACCAACGTTGCCACCATGGGCGAGAACGACTTCCGCTCCAACGAGAAGTCCGTTGTCCTGAAGGCTGACGATTCCCTGACCATCCAGCTGGTGCGCGAAGACGGCACCACCAAGGTCCTGAAGAAGGACTTCCCTGTCCTGGCCGGCGAAGTCGTGGACGCTACCGTCCTCCGCGCCGACGCCCTGGACGAGTTCCTCAAGGCACAGGTTGCCCGGGCCAAGGAAGAGGGCATCCTCTTCTCCGCACACCTGAAGGCCACCATGATGAAGGTCTCGGACCCCATCATTTTCGGCCACGTGGTCAAGGCTTACTTCTCCGAGCTGTTCGACACCTATGGCAAGCAGCTCGCGGCCGCAGGCATCAGCCCCAACAACGGCCTCGCAGCCATCCTCAGCGGCTTGGAAGACCTGCCCGAGGACGTCCGTGAAGGCGTCAAGGCGGCCATCACCAAGGGCCTCGAAGACGGCCCGGCGCTGGCCATGGTCGATTCTGACAAGGGCATCACCAGCCTGCACGTCCCGTCGGACATCATCGTTGACGCCTCCATGCCTGCCATGATCCGTTCCTCCGGCCACATGTGGGGCCCGGACGGCAAGGAAGCCGACACCCTGGCTGTTATCCCGGACAGCTCCTACGCCGGGATCTACCAGGTTGTGCTGGACGACTGCCGCACCAACGGTGCGTTCGATCCCACTACCATGGGCACTGTCCCCAACGTTGGCCTCATGGCGCAGGCAGCCGAAGAATACGGCAGCCACGACAAGACCTTCGAGATCCAGGCAGCGGGCACCGTCCAGCTCGTGGACAGCAAGGGCAACGTCCTCACCGAGCACCAGGTCTTCCCCGGTGACATCTGGCGCGCATGCCAGACCAAGGACGTCCCGGTCCGCGACTGGGTCAAGCTGGGCGTCACCCGTGCCCGCGCTTCCCAGACCCCGGCTGTGTTCTGGCTGGACGAGACCCGCGCACACGACGCCAACCTCATCGCCAAGGTCAACGAGTACCTCAAGGAACACGACACCAAGGGCCTGGAAATCAAGATCCTTTCCCCCGTTGAGGCCACGGCCTTCACCCTGGAGCGCATCCGCAAGGGCGAGGACACCATCTCCGTCACGGGTAACGTCCTCCGCGATTACCTCACGGACCTGTTCCCGATCCTCGAGCTCGGCACCAGCGCCAAGATGCTCTCGATCGTTCCGCTGATCAACGGTGGCGGCCTGTTCGAGACCGGTGCCGGTGGCTCCGCTCCCAAGCACGTCCAGCAGCTGGTCAAGGAAAACCACCTCCGCTGGGACAGCCTCGGCGAGTTCCTCGCCCTGGCCGTGAGCTTCGAGCACCTTGCCACCACCACGGGTAACGCCCGCGCACAGGTCCTGGCTGACACGCTGGACCGCGCCACGGGTACGTTCCTGCTGGAGAACAAGTCCCCGCGCCGCAGCGTCGGCGAGCTGGACAACCGCGGAAGCCACTTCTACCTGGCCACGTACTGGGCCCAGGAACTGGCCAAGCAGACCGAGGATGCCGAGTTGGCCAAGGACTTCGCGGCAATCGCCGAAGCCCTGACCTCCAACGAAGAGGCAATCGTCGGCGAGCTTGCCGCAGTCCAGGGTCCCGGCGTCGACCTTGGCGGTTACTACCGTCCGGACGCTGCCAAGGCCGCTGAGATCATGCGCCCGTCGGCTACGTTCAACAAGGTCCTCGCGACCCTGAAGTAGTCCTGGCATAACGCAACTGGCCCGCAGGCATTGCCTGCGGGCCAGTTGCTTTTAAGCGAGGATTCAGCGTTCCGCGTGGAACCGCTCAGGTGCCACACCGCCGTCGACGATGTCTTTCAGCACCCGGCCAATGGCGGGCGTGAACTTGAAACCGTGACCCGAGAAACCAGCGCCCACCACCAGCGGACCGAAATGGTCCAGGACAAAGTCCTCGTTGGGCGTGGTGGTGTAGGTGCAGCTGATGGGAACCGCGGTGGAAGGGTCGACGCCGGGAAGCCACTCTTCTGCGTACCGCACCAAAGCTTCCATCTGGTGGGGGATGGGCTCGAACGTGCGCTCGTCCGGATCCATGACCGGGCCGACTCCGTGCCAGCCCGCCTTGACGCCTTCGCCGGGGGTGAGCATCCCGTAGACGGGGCTGTACCAGTACTCGTAGGCTTCGTTGTTCGGGTCGGGGTCCGGGCTGTGGTTGAAGCTCGGCCACACCAGCGTGTTATCCCTGGGCGTGAAGTGGGCCGGCTGCTCCTGGGTCACCACCAAGGGCGGAAGATCCGTGAGCTTGCCGATGAGTTTCGGAGTCCAAGCACCGGCGGTGACCACCACGCGGCTGGCCGTGTACTCCGTTTCCTCCGTTACCACCACCGCTGATTCGCCGCCCGTGACACGGATGTCCTTGACCGGCGTCGAGTATTTGAAAACGGCACCGTGGGCTTCAGCTGATTTCCGTAGTGCCGTCAGGGCGTCAGCCGCACGGATCCGGCCCGAGCCCGGCACGAAGAGGACATCGGTGGCGAAGTTCATCCCGAGCCATCGGTTAGCGGCTTCGTCGGGGGAGATGAAGTAGCTTTCGATGCCCCGGGCCTCGTGGGCTTCCCGGACCTCGTGCAGGCGGGGGACGTTTCCGTGGTTCACGAGGCCCACCATGTCCAGAAGCGGTGCCCCGTGCTCGGCTGCCAGCTCGTCCCACAGGATCTTGGACTCGGCGAGGAGGTCCAGATAATCGGCCTCGGCGTAGGCGGTGTTGAAGTTGCGTGTGGCGCCGTGCGAAGCGCCGATGTGGTGGCCGGCCTCAAATTGCTCCAACAGGACCACTGAGCGACCCGCCCGGGCCAGTTGCCAGGCGGCCGCCGATCCCATGGCTCCTCCGCCAACAACTACAACGTCAACCTGCATGCCTGCTCCATCCACCGTGGCCCTCTTGAAAAACATGACCCCCGAAAGAGGGACACCTCCCATTCTGCCCCCACTCACCCAACTGAGTGACAGCAATCGTCGCTATGAGGGCTCATTGGAGCGTTTGCTGTTGCTCAGTTGGGTCGGCTACGGGCGTTAGGCGGCCAGGCGCCTGCGGATCCACGCGGAGAACTGGTCCACCACGATGATCAGCACCAGCACAATGAGAATGTGCGTGAGCATGGAGTCGAACTGGAATGACTTGATGGACTGGTTGATCAGCAGGCCGATGCCGCCGGCGCCCACCAGGCCAAGGACCAGCGAGGACCGCACGTTGACGTCGAAGCGGTAAAGCAGCAGGCCCACGAACTGCGGAACCACCATGGGCAGCGTTGCGTTGGCTACCTGCTGGATCCGGTTGGCTCCTGCGGTCCGGAGTGCTTCCTGGGGGCCGGCGTCGATTTCCTCCATGGACTCCGCCCACAGCTTTCCCATAACACCGGTGTTGTGGCAGATCAGTGCGAGCACGCCCGCGAACGGACCAAGCCCGACGGCGGTGACGAAGATCAGTGCGAACACGATGTCCGGCACAGCCCGGAAGAAGGACAGGATGGCTCGGGCAGCTTGGTAAACGAGCCGGTGCGGGCTGGTGTTCTCCGCAGCCAGCGCAGCGAGCAACAGAGCGAACGGCACCGACAACGTGGTTCCCAAGAGCCCGATCCAGAGGGTCACCAGCGTGGCTTCCAACCCGGGCCGGAGGGTCTTTTCCCAGCTGAGGTCCGGCGGGAAGGCGTCGCCGATGAACGCAGCCATGCCTTTCCAGCCATCCATTAAAAGCTCGGGTTTGAAGTCTGTCCCCTCGATGGCCACGGCGTGAAGTCCGACGACGACGGCCGCCACTGCCGCCGTCGTGATCCACCGCAGCGGCTTCTTCGGGCGGACCAGTGCCACTCGGGTTTTGCTTGGGGAGTCCCGGCGCGGCACTGCCGGGGTCAAGGTGTGGGGCGTCATGCTGCCTGGGTCCTGTCTGAAACGATCGTGTCTGAAACGATCCTGTCCGGGGCGTACAAGGTGTCGAGGTGCTCCGCCGTGATCTCGGTGGAGGGGAGGTCTAAGGTCATGGAGCCCCGGAGCAGGCCGATGGACCTGTCCGCGTACCGCAGTGCGAGATCGGGTTGGTGCAGCACGGCGGCCACGGCCAGCCCTTCGGAATGCGCGAGTTCACGCAGCAGCGCCATGACCTGCTCGGCGGCGTGCGGATCCAGGGCGGACACGGGCTCGTCGGCGAGTACGACGTCGGCCCGCTGGCACAGTGCCCGGGCTACGGCGACGCGCTGCTGCTGTCCGCCGGACAAACGGCCGACACGGTCGAAAGCACGGTCGGCCAGGCCAACCCGGTCCAGGCAGTCGAGGGCTTCCTGCTGAACGTCGGCCGGGAACAGCAACGGACTGAGTGACCGGACAGTGGGGATCCGCGACAGGGCGCCGGCGCAGACGTTATCCAAGGCGGTACGGCGGGGGACCAAATGGATCTTCTGGAAGATCATGGCCATCCGCTGGCGCGCCTGCTGCAACTCACGGCCCTGCAGGGAATCCAGCGCGGTCCCGGAAATGCTGATGCTGCCGGAATCCGGGGAAGTGATGCCCATGACGCAGCGCAGCGTGGTGGACTTGCCGGAGCCGTTGGCGCCCAGGAAGGCCACCAGCTCACCGGCTGCAACTGAGAAGTCGACACCCTCCAGGACGGTCCGCCCGTTGAAGGACTTACGCAAACCCTGGACAGAAAGGAGCATTACAGATCCTTCTCGGTGAGGCCCATGGTCTCGGCGAGCTCAAACAAGGGCTTGTAGTTATCCTTGGTGACCTCAAGCAACGGGCCCGGAGGGGTGACGTCCAGGAACTCGCCTACTTTGGCTACATCGGCGGGATCAAGGCTCAGGAACGCGTCCTTCACGGCGGCCTTGAACGCAGGATCGGCGTCACCGCGGACGGTGATGGGGTCATTGGGGATGGGGTTCGACGTCCACACCTGGCGGAAGTTGTCCGCAGTGAACGTGCCTGCGGCGATGGCTGTGGCCAGCGTCTGGGAGTTGATCTGGGCTGCGTCCACTTTTCCGTTGGTGAGCGCCAGCAGTGCTTCAGGATGACCGCCGGTGTAGTCCATCTTGATGTCGGCATCGGCGATTCCGGCTTCACGGAGGCCGAAACGGGGCAGTACGTCGCCCGAGGTTGAGCCGACGCTGCCCAGGGCGAGGGACTTGCCCCTCAGGTCACCAATGGCCTGGATGGGGCTGTCCTTGGGAACCCAGATCCCCGCGGTGTAGGTGCTGAGTTCCTTCTCGGCAGTGCCAAAGGAAACCAGCGGCTCGGCGCCGGCCTTGGCGTCCGCGAACACGTAGCCCAGGGGACCGAACTGGCCCAGGTCCAGCTTGCCGTTGCGCATGGCCAGGACCTCGGCCGCATAATCTTCAACCACCTGGACGCTGACCGGGCATTCAAGCTTCTTGGACAGGGCGGCCGCCAGGACATCGTAGGCCGGCTTCAACTTGGCGGGGTCCTCGTAGGGTTCGATGCCGAACTTGATCTCGCCGTTGGGGCAGGTGGCCTTGGTGGCTTCGGGGGAGGACTGTGCCGAGCCGCCGCAGGCAGTGAGCGCCAGAACGGTGGCGAGGGCAAGCGCGGAACCGGTGAGGAGCGTGGTTTTCATGGGGATCCTTATGCGAAGGGGATTGAGAGGGGAGAACGGATATCAAAGATGAATCACTACAGGCGGGAAACGTTGCGGTGCGCCAGGCCGAAGGACAGCGTCATGCCGACGCCGGAGGTCACAGACACCACGGTGACGCCGGGCTGGACCTCGCGGACCAGGATCGGTGCCACCTCGGAGGACGCATAGATGCCCTGCCAGCGCTGGATGATCTCCAGTGGTTCGCCGATCCGGCCGGTGATTTCAGAGTTGAGTGTGTCGGTCACGGATTCGTCCAGGAACGGATCGGCCGTGCGGTGGTAGTGGTGTGAGTCGCCCAGGATGATGGTGCCGTCGGGGCGTTGGGTGAACATGACGTTGGCGCCGATCTCCAGCAGTTCCGGCTGCTTCTCAAGTACTTCGGAGTGCAGGGCTGCAGCAGCGGGCATGTCCGTGAAAGCCGGGTACCGGAGCATCGATGTCGCAGTGAGAACCGCTGGCGCGAACTCGACGCCGGCAGGCTTGGCCGCCAGCGACATCTGCAAGGCGCACCGCTGGATCCGGTGTTCCTCGGCAAGGTCCGGAAACAGGTAATCGACGTCGTGGCCAACACAGACAAAGACCTGCTTCGCGCGGAGCTCGCCGCGCGACGTCTGGACAGTCACGCCCTCAGAACTCTGGTTGAAGTCCAGCGCGGCCGTGTTCCAATGAAGTTCGACGCCGGGTTGCTGGCTTAACCACTCGGCCAACTTTGCGACTGTTGTACGGGGATCTACTCGGAGGTCGTCCCGGAGGAAGGCGCCGCCCACCAGGCCGGGCCATTTTCCGCCTGAAGTACCGCCGTCGTCGTGCGGTTCTTCTGCCACGGAAGCTGACGAGCCCAGGCGGGCCCGCGTCTCCGCAGGGGAGAGCAGTTCTACCTGTCCCGGCTCCCGCACGGCGGAGAGTTCGCGGAGGACGTTCATCTCAGCTTCGGTGCGGGCGAGAACCATGGCGCCGGCCTCGGCCGCCCAGAACCCGGCGCGCTCTGAAAACTCGAGCCAGTACTTCCGCGAGGTCTGCGCAAGTTCATACAGTTCGCCGGCTTGGGCCGTGATGCAGCAGTGGCCGAAGTTGCGTACAGAAGCGCCGGCCGCATGATGGTCGCGCTCGATGATAGTGACGGTCAGGCCGTTGGCGACAGCGTGAGCGGCGTGGGCCAGTCCCACAATTCCAGCACCAACAATGACGACGTCGGTGGCCTGGCTCGCTCTGCTGTTGAAACGTGCGGGGGAGGTGCTTGGGTTGTTCACACCATTGAGACTGGCGGCTGATTGAAGGGGAATCAAGCCAGATCGGCACTTGTATATACAAGTTAACCTGATTTTAACTTCTGTTCACTTGAGTTCACATCAAATTCATCTAAAGCCTCTCAAAACCGGTGTTTTTATTGGACCGGACTTGTATTATCAACTTGTGAGCACACAGCAGAACGCACCCCTCCACGTCCGTCTCAGCGAGGAATTCATGCGCCGGATCACTGACGGCGACTGGCCGCCGGGCTTCCAGCTACCCAGCGAGGCGGAGCTGTGCCGCGAGTTCGGAACGTCGCGTGGACCCATCCGTCAAGCGCTCGCATTCCTTCGTTCGGAAGGAGCAGTGACCGGCGGCCGAGGCCGGCCTCCCATGGTTCGCTCGTCTGTGCCGTCGCAGTCCTTTTCCACGTTCAACTCTTTCACTGAATGGGCCAGCGGGATCGGAAAAAAGCCCGGCCAACGAACCCTTGAAGTGGCCAGGCGCGAAGCCAGCCCGGAAGCGGCGGAGGCACTTGGTTTGATGTCCGGGACCACCGTGGTGGAGGTCCTGCGCGTCCGCTACCTGGATGACGCTCCGGCCATGATCGAGCGCACCACGTTCATTCTGGATGTGGGCCGGAAACTGTTCGACTTCGATACCGATTCCGGGTCCATTTTTGCGTTCCTCAAGGAACAAGGCGTAGACCTGCACAGCGCCCGCCACACCATCGACGCCGTCGCCGCCAGTGACGAGGACGCCGAACTTTTGGAGCAACCCGAAGGTATTCCGCTCCTGCGCGAACGCCGCATCACCCGTTCCTCCGACGGACAGCCCCTCGAATACTCCGAAGACCGATACCTGCCGGCACTCACAAACTTCACCATCGACAACACCGTGGAACGCCGGGCCGCCCTGGTCCGCATCCACACCGAAGGAGCCACCCCATGATCAACCTAGTTGCCTGCGATATGGCCGGAACCACCATCGACGAACACGGCGACGTCTACGTAGCGCTGGCCCGCTGCGTTGAAGAAACCGGCGTGACCACCACGCCCGAAGCTGTGCAGGAGTGGATGGGCGCCGACAAAGTTGAGGCCATCACGGCGCTGATTGAAGCCGGGGGAGGAGTGGCCACGCCGGAAGTAGTGGCTGCCGCTTTCAAGCGCTTCAAGGAATTGCTCGTCGAGTTCTACGACGCCAACCCGCCGGTTGCGCTCGAAGGCGTGGAAGACGCGTTCCGCGCTCTCCGCCGCCAGGGCATCAAGGTGGCCCTGACAACCGGCTTCTCGCGCGACGTGGCCGAGCCTCTCCTGGAGCGGTTGGGTTGGAGCGTCGACGACGATAACCTGTTGGACGCCGTCGTATGCTCCGACGAAGTAGCCGCCGGCCGTCCGGCACCGCACATGATTCACCGGGCTATGGAGCTGGCCGGCGTGCAGGATGTCCGCGCCGTGATCGCTGCCGGCGATACCGTGAACGACCTCGCCGCTGCCATCAACGCCGGCGTCACCGCCGTGGGTGTCCTGACCGGCAAGCTGGACCGCGACACCTTGGCTGCGCACCCGCACCACCACATCCTGGACGGCGTGAAGGACATCCCGGCGCTGCTGTCGTAGCGGACCGCGGGTTGGCGGCAGGCCGGTTGGCGGCAGGCCCGCAGGCATGGAAGATTGGAACCCGTGAAATTCCTGCACCCGTCTCCCACGTCCTCTGCCCGCGGCGTCACCATCCTGCGAGTGGTGTTCGGTGCGCTCCTGATGGTGCACGGCTTCCAGAAGTTCATGGCCGGGCATGCTGCGTTCGCCGCGTCGGTGGCGGCCATGGGCGTGCAGAAGCCGGAGATCGTGGCGTGGCTTGTGATCGCCGGTGAACTGGGCCTCGGCCTGCTCCTGGTCATCGGCGCCCTCACCAGGGTGGCCGGATTCCTGGCGGCGATCCTGTTCGCCGGGATCTGGTTCGTGACCGAAGCGGGCAAACCACTGCTCACTGACAAGTCCGGTGTCAACGCCGAACTCCTGATCATTTACGTCGCCATCTCCATCGCGTTCGTGTTTCTGGGGCCCGGCGCTCTGTCCCTGGACCGCAAGCTGGCAAGGCAACCGGCCCGCCACGGGCGTTAATACAGCTGAGTTAACTCACGACGGCGGCACTGGCTTTTCGTTGTGAGGCCTCCTCTGCGGGGTATCCTTGGGTTTTGCGGCGCACAGTGGGCCTCGCAACGAAGCCGCGAGTGCTCAATTCACCCGTAGGCCAGTTCACCGGGCGTCGTTGGGGTACCGGATCCCCAACTGCGACCGCACCCCGTCGAAGAGGCGCATAACGTTTATCGAGTCTTCCAGCGGCATGACCGGGCTCTCGGTGAGGCCTTGCTGGATGCAGCGGGTTACTTCCCGGAGTTCGTAGGTGTAGCCGGTGCCCACAACGTCAAAGTGCTCGCGGCGGGGTTCGTCCCACCCGATCCGGGTCATCAGCTCACGGGGGTTGTTCACGGAGCCCACCGTCTGCAGGAACCCGAGCCCGCCGGCCACCGTTGCGGTTCGGGGGCCGTGGGCCATCAACGACGACGTCAACTGCGCCTGCGCACCAGTGTCGTAGCCCAGGGTCAGGGCGTTCTGGCTGTCCACGCCGTCGTCGTTGAGCGTGCCGATTGCAGTGACCGACTGCGGGAAGCCCAGCGTTCCCAGCGCCCAGAGCAGTGGGTAGACAGTGATGTCCAGGAGCGCCCCGCCGCCGTCATTGAGGGCCCAAATTCGTGCAGCGGGATCGTAGGGTGCCGGGAAGCCGAGGTCTGCGCTGACCCACTGGATCTGTCCGAGCTCCCCGGAGGCCGCGATCTCGAACGCTCGCTGCATGCTCGGCAGAAAGCGGCTCCACACGGCTTCCATGAAGAACACGTTCTGCTCCCGGGCCAGTTTCACCAGCTCGCTGGCTTCGCGGGCGTTAATGGTGAGGGCTTTCTCGCACAGGACATGCTTACCGGCCCGCAAAGCGGCGGCTGCAATCTGGAAGTGCTGGGCATGCGGCGTAGCAACGTAGACCACGTCCACGGCGGGATCGTCGAACAAGCGCTGGTAGCCGGGTACGTCGCCGTCGTCCCCGTAGCCGTCGTCCCCGTAGCCCTTGGCGAAGCCGAGAGTATGGGCGAATGCATCCGCGGCAGCCTGGGTGCGGGAGCTCACTGCGTACAGCTCCGCATCCTCAAGCAATGCCAGGTCCCGGGAAACACTGTTGGCGATGTTGCCTGTAGACACTACTCCCCACCGCAAGGGTTGCCCGGTTGCTGCGCGGGGATCCTGATTGGTTTGGTTGGAAAGCCACGGCACGGCGATAGGAAGTGTCATGCCGTTCATCCTCTCAGAAGCTGCTAAAGCCGTGCGTAATTGCCGATTGTTTTCTCGCCAGAACAGTGGCGACACGACTACAACCGTTCATGATCGCTGTAGCATCTACGTGCACGTAGCCCGCGATACGGGAGATGTCAGTCTTTATTGTTTCCAGCGGCATCTTGAAAATGGGTTCGTGGTGGGCGATTCGATTACGCATTTCGCGGATCTGGGTAAGTTCCGTAAATAGGACTTTTCTCTTCAGGTTGGCCCCATGTGGGAAGGCTCTGACCAGCCGCGGCTGCCAGAAAGCGGTCTCATAGCTTAAGAGAGGGTCGCGTGGAATGCCCTTGTCGAGCAGGCGGGTCCAGAAGCCGAACGGCAGGGCGGCGACGACTTGGCCAGGGGAGGGGGAAGAGATCCTCCGCTGTAGCTTGGCAATCGTCTCGTCGAGGATCGCGCGGTCGTTGTTCAAAAGGCGGGTTTCGGAGAGTTCCCACCATGCTTCCGCGCGGCCATTGGCCAAGGTGTTGTGGAGCGCGTTGCGGACGGCCACTTCCAAGATGCTTAGCGGACCCCAGAAAGCAGAGAAATTTCGATGTTCCACGCATACAGCCGGGATGCTAGTTGCTGATCCCCGCGGTAGTACCGGAGGTAAGTCTGGAAGCGTGGAGCACTCACTAATTGTTCAAGTGCTCCGACTGATCCGACGTCCACGTGGCCTCTTCCCACTTAAAAAAAATTTGCCCCAGGAGTCCGACATTTCTGCCGAATAGTCACTGGGGCGTGTACCCGTTCAGTCTGCCATGTCTCAACCAAATAGTTCAAGGCAGCGCTACACCCCCGACACGGTAAGCATTCTGTCAAGTCATAGGAATGCCCGGCGCGCAGAATTTCCTCCCTTAGGCTTAGGCAATCATCCCTCGCAGAGGTTCTGTGGGGAGTTACCGAAATGGAGCAGGGATGGGTACTTTTCGGCGCGTCATTTTGCCGGTTGCCTGGTTGTTGGTTTTCGCGATTATTGCGGTGGCCCTGGTTAAGATCGCTTTTGTGGATGGCCTGGAATCGGCCGCTGCCGAGCCCGCGCCTTTGGCCCAAGTGGACATCCCGGTAGTCCCGGCCACCCGGGCTACTGTCACCAACACCGTGGAAATCAAGGGCACCGTACAGAGCGACGCCGCCGAGACTGTCCGCAGCACCTCAGCCGGAAAAGTAGTCCAGGTGTTCGTTGAGCCGGGTGCGACCGTCAGCAAGGGCGAGGTCCTTTTCCAAGTCAAGGCTGAGCGCGCGGTCGCCCCCACGCAGACCACACAGGAGGGGCCGCAAACAGCTCCCAAGCCCGTGTACGACTACTTCGACATCCTCGCTCCAAGCGCCGGAACCCTGCAGCAGCTCACAACCCTCATTGACCAGCAGGTCACCGTGGGCGAGTCCGTGGGCAAGATCGATCCCGGAACCTACACCGTGTCGGGGTCAGTCACGGCCGCGCAGCAGTACCGCCTGCTGGGCAAACCCGGTCCTGCGGAAATCGCTTTGGTGGGTGGACCGGCGCCGTTCCAGTGCGCCGACGTGACTCTCAAGAACAACACATCCGACGACGGCGGTGCGGCCTCGGGCGGACTGGCCGCCACAGGCGGAGGTGCCGGAATGGGCGTCGGCGCAGCGATTGCGGGCCCCGGCGGAGGCAACCAACCGGAAGAGGGCGGCACTCCTACAGGAACGCTGAGCTGCCCGGTTCCTTCAGGCCTACAGGTCTTCGCGGGACTTGGCGCCACCATGACGGTCAGCGCCGGTGTTGCATCTGACGTAGTAACTGTTCCGCTGACATCCGTGAAGGGCAGCGTCAAGGACGGGATCGTATGGATCGCCGGCCCGGGAGGAACAGGTGCCGCTCCCGAGCAGCGCACTGTCCAGCTGGGGCTCAATGACGGCTCTGTGGTGGAAGTGACCTCCGGCCTGACCGAAGGCGAACAGGTACTGGAATTCGTGCCCGGGGCGCCGGCCGTTCAAGATCCCATGATGGGTCCGGGCCAGGCCGTCTACGGCCCGATGGGCTAGGCAGCGAACGGCATGGACGAATCACCTAAAGAAACTCTCGTCAGTCTGCGTTCAGTCACCCGATCCGTCAGGCTGCCCGACGACCAGCAGCTGAACATCCTTCGGGGCATCGACCTCGAGGTCCACAGCGGGGACCATACCGCCATCGTGGGCCGTTCGGGTTGCGGCAAATCAACATTGCTCAACCTGCTTGGCCTCCTGGACATCCCGACGTCGGGGGAGCTGGAGTTCCTTGGCCAGCCCGCAGACCGGCTGGGTAACAACGCCCGTGCCCGGTTGAGGGGCTCTACCGTGGGCTTCGTGTTCCAGCAGTTCAACCTGTTGCCCGGACGCGGCGCGCTGGACAACGTCATTACGCCGCTGTTCTACGCCAAAGGCAAGGAGTTCTGGCGGCGTCGCGAGATTGCCATGGACATGCTGGACAGGGTTGGCCTCGCCTCCCGCGCCAAGACCATGCCCAACATGCTTTCCGGTGGCGAGCAGCAGCGCGTAGCCATTGCCCGTGCCCTTGTCCGCAGGCCGAGGCTCATCCTGGCCGATGAACCAACCGGTGCGCTGGATGTGGAAACAGGGCAATCCGTGATGGCCCTCCTGGATACAGTGGCCACGGAAACGGCAGCCGCGTTGGTGACCATCACGCACGACACTAACGTCGCAGCCCTGGCCAGGGCCTGCTACCGTCTGGATTCCGGCGTGCTCAGCTCGCTGCCGGCACCGGCTCCCGCAGGAGTTGGCGCATGACCGGCTTCATTTCCACGCTCGTTGAAGCGTGGCAGGAACTGCGCATCAACAAGGTTCGCATTCTCCTGGCCCTGTTGGGCGTTGCCTTGTCCGTTGCGGCGTTGACCTCCGTGGTGGGCGTGGGCAGTTTGGCCCGGGAAGGCATGAAAGTTCAGTCCGAACGTAACGGCGGTCGGGTGGCAACGCTGTCCTTGAACGTCCAGGGGCCAACCATGCCGGACCCAGTGAAACTTGAGAAGGCCTACCAAGGTATTCAACAGCGCTACGGCATCACGACCTCCACGCACGTCAGCCAGACCCAGGCCGGTTTTCAGTTTCCCCGTGGTGTGACAACCGTGAACGTGACCATTGTGGATGTCGGCTACGGCGTCATCCACCGGGTCCCCCTTCAGCAAGGAAGCTGGTTCGCTGCCGACGACGGCAAAAGGCTCGCACCCGCCGTCGTCGTCTCTGAATCCTTCTATAACCAAGCGGGCAGGCCAAACCTCACCACCCATCCCACGGTGAGCATCCCCGGAGATCAGCCGGCAACGGCGGTGATTATCGGCGTCGTGCCTGATTCCTACCCGGACTCGCCGCCTTCCGCGTTCATCCTTGCCGAGGGCGCGGCCATGACCGGGATCAAGCCGCAGATGTCGGAGTTCAAAATCTGGGTTGGCGAGGCACAGGCCGGAGCCCTCACTGCGGCAATCACCGCCGATCTCCAAGGCCAGTTCCCCGGCTACTACGCCCACGCCAACCGTATGGACTATGCCGCATGGGGAGATCCTTTGGCTCCCGTCCAGATGGTGGTGGGCGGCGTGGCCGGTCTGGTGCTCCTGCTCGGAGCCGTGGGAATGCTCAACATCTCCATGGTGACCGTGCGCTACAGGGTCCGTGAAATCGGCATCCGGCGCAGCTTCGGGGCAACGTCCGGACGGATTTTTGTGGGCGTCATGATGGAATCCGTGGTGGCCACCGCAGTTGCCGGCCTGGCGGGAGTCATGCTGGCAGTCGCGGTGGTGAAGCACCCGTGGATCGAATCGAAGGTAGCGCCGGGACTCACCGAGTATCCGGCCTTCCCCATCGAGGCCGCGCTGATGGGGTTCGGCGCAGCAGTCCTTGTGGGCGCACTCGCCGGAGCCATCCCTGCGCTCGTTGCGGTGCGCGTCAAGGTCATCGACGCGATCCGGTTCTGACCTCCTCGGTGAGCCTGCCCTGCTGAAGACGGAAGCAGCGCTCGGTCTTCTGCGCCAGGCTGCGATCATGCGTGACCACCAGGATGGTGGTGTTGTGATCGCGGCTCAGGGAGCTCAACAGTTCAATGATGTGCTCGCCGGTTTGCTCATCCAAATTTCCGGTGGGCTCATCGGCGAGGATCAGTTTAGGCTCATTGGCCAAGGCACGGGCAATCGCGACGCGCTGCTGCTCGCCACCTGACAGTCGGTTGGTGCGGCGCGAGTGCTTCTCTGGATCCAACTGCACCTGCTCCAATAGCTCTTTGGCCCGCTGCAGCCTGGCCGCTTTGCGGACACCCGCGAACTCCATAGGCAGCATGACGTTGTCCACGGCACTGAGGTTGGGAATCAGGTTGAACTGCTGGAACACGAAGCCGATGTCCCGGCGACGGTACTCGGTCAGCTTGCCGTCCGGCAGTCCGGCCAGGCTGACGCCGTCCACGACGACGTCTCCCGAGGTGGGCTTGTCCAGCGCACCCAGGAGGGACAACAGCGTGCTTTTGCCGCTGCCGCTCTTGCCGACGATGGACGCCAGCGAGCCCTTGTCGAGCTCAAAGCTGACCCCGTTTACTGGCTTGATGGTCCGATCACCGGACTTGAACTGACGGACCAGGTCCTTGACTACGATCACGGCTATTCTCCTCGGAGTACTTCGATGGGACGGATACGGGCGGTCAGCAGTGCCGGTACCAGGGCACCGATGATGGCTACCGCGAAGACTGCGGCGATGCCTGCAGCGAGGACGCCGGGGGAGACGCTCGCAGTGACGGAGGTGAGCAGCTGCGACGCTCCACCGAAGGGGCCGCCCTGGCCGCCGCCCATCCCACCGCCGGGCATCCCGCCACCCGGGACTGTGCCGTTGGGCATGGCCCCTGCAAGTCCGCCGCCGCGCTGGGTGGTGGTGGCCGCTGTCGTGGTGGTGTTTGAACTAATGAGTGCCGACGCGATGCCGCCGCTGGCCAATGAAGCGATCACAGGTCCCACAACACTGCCCAAGGCAACAAGGACCAACGACTCGAGGACGAACTGCAGGCCGATAGTACGGTTCCGGGCACCGATGGCCTTCAGGACGCCGATCTCGCGGCGGCGCTCGCGAACCAGCATGACCATGATGAGCAGGATGATGATTCCGGCGGTGGCTAGGGCCGCGATGAAGGCGATCATCGAGATGTTCTTGACGCTGTCCAGTGAGCTGACAGCCGTTTCGAGGTTGCGCTGGCCTTGGGTGACGTCGGCCTTGTCGGTGCCTAGCGCGTCCTGAACAGCAGTTTTAGTGCTGTCCACGTTCTCCATGCTGTTGACCGTGACGATCATGGTGGACAGCTCATCCGGAGTCTCCGCCAACGTCTGCGCTTCAGGAAGCGTGACGTAGACGGCATTGTTCCCGAAGGTTGTGCCGGCGTCGAAGATTCCCGTTACGGTGAAGGCCTTGTCCTGGATGGTGAACGTGGAGCCTACGGTCAGGCCGTTCTTCTCAGCCAAGGACGTGCCCACCAGAGCCTTCGCCTCGGATGCCGCGTAGTCGCCCAGGCCGGTGCCATTGGTGATGTCCAGGGCCTTGCCGGTGCTGTCCACTTCGGCGCCGATGCCCGTCGCCGTGATCGGGAGCGTGCGTGCGGGCTGGGTAGTTGTGCCGGTGGTTCCGCTCGCGTTGTTGCGGTTTCCCAGCGTGCCGGCGTCGACGGCGGCCGTCAGGTTGGTGCTGACCGTCGCCTGCTGCCCGCCGGGACCAAAGCCCCCGCCCGGGCCCGCCTGCTGGGTGGTGCCCGTGGCTGCGTCGGTGGTCCCCGTTGTGGTGGTCGTCTGGAGGCGCAGTGCCTTGGCGCCAACTACTGACGCCACGTTGGCGACCGACGCCGCAGTCTCAGCGTCCGCCGTCGTGAGCGGTTCGCCGCCGCCTTCAAAGCCTTGGCCGCCCGCCGGATTAACCGTCAAGGTGGTGCCCACGGAGGTGTTGAGCTCCTGGACCTTGGCGCCCACTGCCTGGTTGGCCACGAGCATGGCCAACGCCAGGCCGATGGCTACGGCCAGCACGGCGACAACCGCCGTCGTTCTGATTTTGTTGCGGAAGGCATTGCCTACGCTTCGGGCAAGGACGCTCACGTTTCTCCTCTTGACCTGCAAGTTCGTGGGGCCCACTGGACGTGGGCTGCAGATCCAAGACTCGTGAGTGCTGCTGTGCGGAAAGCCTGCCCAAGCTATGCGTGGGCTGTGAAAGTACTCGAGCCTCGGTTGAAGGCAAGAGAAAGCCCCGACCCGCCGAATTGGCGGGCCGGGGCTTGCTGCTCTTAAGCGGTGTTACTTAGTGACCACTTACTTGGTGATCGGGCCGAGTACCGGATCGTCAACGTAAGCCGTCTTGACGTTCTCTGCCGTAACGATCTGCGGAGGCAGGAGGAATGCCGGGACGGTCTTGACGCCGTTCTTGTAGGAATCCTTGTCGTTGATTTCCAGTTCCTTGCCGGCCTGGAGGTCCTTCACCATGGTGATGGCGTGCTCAACGAGCTTGCGGGTGTCCTTGTTGATAGTGGAGTACTGCTCACCGGCGATGATCGACTTTACGGACTCAACTTCGGAGTCCTGGCCGGTCACGACTGGCAGCGGCTTGCCGGCGGCCTTGACGGACGTCAGGACTGCGCGGGCCAAGGTGTCGTTCGGGGAGAGGACACCGTCCAGGGAAGCGGTGCCGTAGCTGCCGGTGAGCAGCGTGTCAGCGCGACGCTGGGCGTTCTCTGCCTTCCAGCCCTGAGTAACAGCCTGCTCGAACGAGGTCTGGCCGGAGACAACCTTGAGGGTTCCGTCGTCGATCTTCGGCTTCAGGACGCTCATGGCGCCGTCAAAGAAGACTTTCGCGTTGGCATCGTCGGGGGAACCGGCAAAGAGCTCGATGTTGTACGGGCCGGAAGGCTTCTTGGCCTTCATACCGTCCAACAGCGCCTGGCCCTGGAGTTCACCAACCTTGAAGTTGTCGTACGCCACGTAGTAATCCACGTTCTCGGTGTTGAGAAGCAGACGGTCGTAGGCGATGACTGTGGCGCCGGAGTCCTTGGCCTGCTTGAGCTGCGTACCCAGCTGGGCGCCGTCGATGGCTCCCACGATGATCACCTTGGCACCCTTGGTGACCATGGCGCTGATCTGGTTCTGCTGCTCGGACACGCCGCCGTTGGCGAACTGGACGTCGGGCTTGAACCCGGCGCTGCTGAGGCCATCGTTGAACAGCTTCTCCGCGAGGACCCAGTTTTCACTGGTCTTCTGCGGAAGTGCGACGCCGATCATTGAGTCCTTGGGGAACGCTTCCCCGCCTGCTGTGCTGCTGCTTGAGCCGCTGTCACTGCGGCCGCAGGCTGTCAGCGCCAGTGCCGCGATGGCAGCGACTGCTGCTGCCTTTCCTGCTTTACCAAACATTCGCATATCTTGGTTCACTTTCTGTGTGGGTGGGGTGGAGCGAGTCTTTCAGGGAGCGGATTACGCTTCCTTGGAGATGACCTCTTTGGTGGAGGTGGTTTCGTCGGGCTTGATCTCGTTGTTGCGCTGGAAGTTCTTCATCAGCAGCCCGGTAATGGACCGCTTGCCCTGCGACTTGTTGTAAACATCGAAGGCGACTGCTGCAAGGAGCACCAGGCCCTTGATGATCTGGGTGAGGTCGGCGCCGACGCCCAGCAGCTGGAGGCCGTTGTTGAGGACAGCCATGACCAGGCCACCAACGATCGAGCCGATCACGGTGCCAACACCACCGGTGACGGCTGCGCCGCCGATGAAGACTGCCGCAATGGCGTCCAGTTCCCAACCGACGCCGTCGAACGGACCGGAAGCGGTGGAACGTCCAACGAAGATCATGCCTGCCAGGCCAGCCAGGACGGACATGTTCATCATGACCAGGAAGTTGACCTTCTTGGACTGGACACCGGACAGCTCAGCTGCGTGGCGGTTGCCACCCACTGCGTAGACGTGACGGCCGAGGACGGTCTTGTCAGCGATGAAACCGTAGATAAGAACCAGGACGGCCAGGATCAGGCCGGGGATCGGGAAGGACGTGCCGGGCCGACCCGTGGCGAACAGGTATGTAGCGTAGAGGATGGCGCCGCAGATCAGGACCAGCTTGGTAACTTCGACCCAAAGTTCAGGAACTTCGGCGCCCAGCGCCTTGCTGGTGGCGCGGGCACGCAGGGACATGATGACCACGAACGCAGCTGCAATGATGCCCAGCAGCAGGGTGAGGTTGTTGAAGCCTGTATTGGGGCCAATCTCGGGCAGGTAGCCGGAACCAAGGAACTGGAAGTCCTGGGGAACGGGGATGGTGTTGGACTTTCCCGCGAACTGGTTGAAGCCACGGAACAACAGCATGCCGGCCAGGGTCACGATGAAGGCTGGTATGCCCACATACGCCACCCAGAATCCTTGCCAGGCTCCGATCACTGCTCCCAGGAGCAGGCCGAAGAGCACCCCTGCCCACCAAGGCAGACCCCAGTCGCGCATTGCCAAGGCCACGAAGACGCCCACGAAGGCGGCAACGGAACCCACGGAAAGGTCGATGTGGCCGGCAATGATGACCAGGACCATGCCGATGGCAAGGATCAGGATGTAGGAGTTGCCGTTGAACAGGTTGATCACGTTGCCGGGCGTCAGGGTACGGCCGTCCGTGAAGATCTGGAAGAAGACGATAAGTGCCACCAGGGCGAAGATCATGCCGAACTGGCGGGTATTGCCACCAAATAGCTTCTTGAGCGCGTTCATTGTTTTGGTCCTTGTGTCAGGAAGGGGCGGGGCGAGGCCAAAGGGTCAGGCTTCTTTGCGGGCGGACGTCATAAGCTTCATCAGGCTTTCCTGGCTTGCTTCGTTTTTGTCCAGGACGCCTGTGATGGCGCCTTCGAAGATGGTGTAGATCCGGTCGGACAGGCCCAGGAGCTCAGGAAGCTCCGAGGAAATGACAATCACTCCCTTGCCCTGGTTCGCCAGCTTCTGGATGATGCCGTAGATCTCGTACTTGGCGCCGACGTCAATGCCACGGGTGGGTTCGTCCAGGATCAGGAGATCCGGATCTGTGAACATCCATTTGGCCAGGACCACCTTCTGCTGGTTGCCGCCGGAAAGCTTGGCAACGCCTTCCTCAACCGAAGGCGTCTTGGTCCGCAGCGATTTCCGGTACTCCTCGGCAACGGAGAATTCCTTGCGGGTGTCCACTACCGTGTAGTTGCTGATCTTGTTCAGCGCCGCCGAAACCGTGGTGGTCTTGATGTCATCCAGCAGGTTCAGGCCCAAGGACTTCCGGTCCTCAGTGACGTAGCCGAGTCCGGCGTCGATCGCTTGACGAACGGTGCGAAGGTTGACCTGCTTGCCGTCCTTGTAGACCTGGCCCTTGATGAACCGGCCATAGGAATGCCCAAACAGCGAGCGGGCCAGTTCCGTGCGTCCTGCCCCCATGAGCCCTGCGAAACCAACGATTTCGCCGCGGCGCACAAAGAAGTTGGAACCCTTGCAGATCAAGCGGTCCTGGATCTGCGGGTGCCCAACGGTCCAGTCCTTGACCTCGAAGAAGACCTCGCCAATCTTGGGTTCGTGATCCGGGAAGCGGGACTCGAGCGTCCTGCCCACCATGCCCTTGATGATGCGGTCCTCATCCACGCCGTCACGCTTGACGTTCAGTGTTTCGATCGACTTACCGTCACGGATGATGGTGATCTCGTCCGCGATCTGTTCGATCTCATTGAGTTTGTGGGAAATGATGATCGAGGTGATGCCCTTGCCCTTCAGGCCAAGGATCAGGTCCAGCAAGTGCTGGGAGTCGGACTCGTTCAGTGCGGCGGTGGGCTCGTCCAGGATCAGGAGCTTCACGGACTTGTTCAAGGCCTTGGCGATCTCCACCAGCTGCTGCTTGCCGACGCCGATTTCCTTGATGGGGGTATCGGGATCTTCCCTGAGGCCGACACGGGCCAGCAGCTCGAGGGAGCGCTTCCGGGCTTCTGCCCAGTCGATCACTCCCCACTTGGTGGGTTCGTTGCCCAGGAAGATGTTCTCCATGATGGACAGTTCCGGGATCAGCGCCAGTTCCTGGTGGATGATCACGATGCCGGCCGCTTCGCTTGCGCGGATGTCCTTGAATTGCTGCGTTTCCGCCTGGTACACGATGTCGCCCGTGTAGCTTCCGTACCCGTAAACGCCGGATAGAACTTTCATGAGCGTGGATTTGCCGGCACCGTTTTCGCCACAGATGGCGTGGATTTCGCCGGCCATCACGCGCAGGCTCACATTCGACAAGGCCTTCACTCCAGGAAATTCCTTGGTGATGGAACGCATCTCCAAAAGGATGGGTTCACCTTGCGTGTCGAGGGATGTCATCAGCCCTTACGCCTCCAATGCATGACTTCGTTGTCGGCCCCGCGATGGCGAGGCTGTCTGATCAAAAAGTAAACTGGATCACCCATCTTGTCGTCAAGACTTGAACGCATGATCCAGCTAACGATTTCGTTACCTACCGGTAATGCCTGCGTGTTGGAACACCAATGCGGCGGCTCCCAGGGCCTCTGCGCGTGCTCCGAGGGACGACATCGCGAGGTGGGTTGTCTCTCCCACCACGGGTACCGCATGCCGGACAAGGCCGCGGCGGATGGGGTCCAGGAGGAGGTCGCCCAAGCCCGCCAAGGGTCCACCGACAACGATCACTTCAGGGTTTATCAGGTTGGAGACATTGCCCAAGGCGCGGCCCACTGCCAGGCCGGCATCGTCCACCACGCGCTGGGTTGCGGAGTCTCCGGCCAAACAATTGCGGACGATGTCCTGCGGGGTCAGGAGCTTCTCCTGCCCGCGCCCCAGGAGCTCGATCATGGTGGTGGTTGAGGCAATGGTTTCCAGGCACCCGCGGTTGCCGCAGCGGCACACCAATCCGTGTTCATGGATGGTGGCATGGCCGATTTCTCCGGTGATGCCTACATTCCCGTAATAGGGCAGTCCGTTCAGGATCAGGCCGGCGCCGATGCCCGAGCCGATCTTGAGGAACATGAGGTTGGAGACCCCGCTATGCGGGCCCCATGTCACTTCCGACAACGCACCAAGATTGGCGTCGTTATCAACAAAGACGGGGCAGTTGAGCGCTTCCTCCAAGCGATGAAGGATGTCGATGCCCACCCATTCGGGGAGGATGGCGCCCTGGGCAACCGTACCGGTGCGGCGGTCAATGGGCCCCGGAATGCCGGCACCTGCTCCCACCACTGCGGTGCGGTCTATGCCATTTTCACGCAGTAGCCTGTCAAGGAGTGGGACTGCCGCCGCGATGCCCTCTTCCGCCTGGTGGCCCAGCGGTAGTTCCATGTAATCCTCGGCAATCACGTGGTACCCCAGCGATGCCAACACCACCCTCAGGTGCCGGCGCCCGAAGTCGATTCCGACGGCGACTGCACCGTTGCTGTTGAGTCTCACGTTGGTTGCCCGGCGCCCGGAGCTTGTGGTCGGCTCGGTGGAAACCAGTCCGGCGTCCTGCATGATTTTCACGATGTTGGAGATGGTGGCCGTGGAAAGGCCGGTCTGCCGGGAAAGCTCCGCCTGCGTAGACGGCCCGCTCAGCAAACACTCGATAATGCGTTGCTGATTCAGGTGTCGCAGCGCGGACTGCGAGCCGGGTTTTCTTGGATGGCTCTTCGTTGAGCGCTGCGTAGCGGGCATGACAAGAAGATTGCCCCACAAGCAACCTTGTAGTCAAGAAGTGAACACAGCAAGTCAACCCTGCCCGACATACTCCAACGCAAGATCGAGAGATATGTACCCCTTGTGAGGCCCGTTATGCGCACTATGAACCCATGTTTGCCTGCAGAGCGGGCCTTGCAACAGGGGAGCGGCGTGCATTGCATCCCGATCCGGAGTTCCCCGGGTCCAATTGCCTCACCCGCCGAGCAAGTCCCAGGCCTACGCTGGAAGCAAGAAACGTCCCGGCCACGTGTAGGAGGCATCGGGATCAGGCGAAACCAAGGTGGTAATGATGCTGCTCTCAGTCCTGCAGGCGAACGCTTCCGTCATGGACGTTGAGGCGAACCTGCGCACAATCGACGACGCCGCGCAGCGCGCCTCCCAAGCCGGGTCCGGACTGCTCCTCACTCCGGAGCTGTTCCCCGTGGGCTACGCACCCTTGCGGCTCCACGCCGAACTGGACCCATCGACGCTCCCCGGCATCCGTGAACGGCTGGCCGGCATCGCCCGGACCAACGGCATTGGCTTGGTTTATAGCCTTCCGGCGCCGGCAGCGGGAAGCGAAGGGAGGAGCTGGCACATCACCGCCACCCTCCTGGACTCGGCAGGCAACGAGGTCCTCAACTATGCCAAAGTGCACCTCTTTGGTCCGGAGGAGCACAAGGCGTTCGTCGGCGCCCAAGAACCTCCCGCCGTCGTGGATTTCAATGGGATCCGCACATCGTTGCTGATTTGCTACGACGTCGAGTTCCCGGAAGCCGTCCGTGCCGCTGCCACACGAGGTGCTGAACTCCTGCTGGTGCCGACTGCCCTTTCCGCCGGGTTCGACAACGTGCCGCAGGTCCTCATCCGTGCCCGCGCGCTGGAAAGCCAACTCAACGTGGCCTACGCCAACCACAGTGGACACGAGGACATCTACAACTTCCTGGGCGGCAGCGTTGTTGCCGGACCAGACGGATCTTTGCTTGCCGCTGCGGGGGAGTCCGCCACTCTGTTGTTCGCGGAGGTCGGCACGGAGTCAGTAAAAGCGGCACGCGAAGAAGTCCCGTACCTGCGCGAACGCCGGCCGGAACTCTACGAGGAATGGGACAACTAGTCGCCCGTCGAATCACCGGAAAGGCCAGCGACCAGCTCCTCCACGTACTGCAACGCAAACCACAGCTCGGCCCGAACCTGCGCCTGGTTGAGGTCCATGTCAAGCAGCTCGCCGAGCACGCCGATTTGCCGCCGCACGCTGTTGCGGTGCAGCCCCAGCAGCTTGGCCGAGCCGTCCCAACTACCGTTCTCGCTAAGCCAACCGCGTAAGACAGCAAGAAGCGGGTCCCGACGGTCCGGTTCAAGCGCGAGCACGGGGGCAAGGAGTCGTTCGGTCAGCATGGTCCCGGCTTCGCGGCCCAGCAGCCCTGAGACAGACCACGTGACCTCATCAACGCGGGCGCTCTTGCCGGTGGATAGAACGCGGCTTCGCAGGGAGCTTGCACGTTGGTAGGCCGCTTGGAGTCCAAGGAGCTCGGTTGGTTCCCCGATGACCAGCCGCCAGCCCAGCTTCTCCACGTCGGCCAGCAAGGAATCGTCCACCCTCAAACGGGTAATGGCCGCGAAACCGTACTCGGTAATTTCCACCAGTTTGGTATCGAACAGCCTCCGCCACTGCAGCACTTCCCTCACCGGTCCGTCGTCTGCCGCTCCGTCCACCCTGATGCCCTGCACCACCCGCATCTGTGCCGAACGAGTGGAGGACAGGCTCTGAGCCAGCAGGTCCTTGAGCCCGTTGACATGTTTAGTGCCACCTGACGCCACCGAATCCGGGTGCAGCAAAACAGCCGTAGCCAGCTGGCTCGGTGCCAACGAGCCACTGGTCCGCTGCCTCACCAACAACTCCAGCAAGCCCACGGCTGACTGCACCACATTGTTTTGCGCAGGCGTCAGCGGTGCATCCGAACCGAGGATCAAAGCGCCAAGGTTGGCATCCTTATTGCTGCGCAATGGGTGCCCGAACACCAATGCCGAACCCGGCTGTTCGAAACCGTCCATCTCCACCCGTGGACCGCTGCCGGAGAGCAACCGCTCCAGGAGAGGTGTCAACATGGAATGCTCGACGCCGCTGCTGCCGCCGGCGTTGTGCCCCCGGGCACGGACCCGTCCGTCAGCGCCTACCAGAACAGCCCACACGGGCACCCTCTGCACCAAGGCGGCCAACAGTTCATGTTCGGGCCGGGGGGAGAGGACCGCCCGCATGAGTTGGCGGTTGGTGTCGGCCAGTTGCCGGAAGACCCGCGCGTTGTCAGTTTCCAGAAGCTGGGAGAACTCCAAGCCAATCGCCGCGAAAGGCACAGACTCCGGTACTTCGAACAACGTGAGGTTGTGCTTGCGGCAAGCGTCCAGCAGGACGTCCGGGACGGCGTCGAAATAGGGCCTGATACCGAAGCCGAGGGCCGCAACCTTGGCACCCACGAGCCGCCGTACGTAGGCGTCCACCTTGGCCGCCGAGCCGCCCTTCCCAAGGAAAGGCAACCCGGCGGTGAGGAGGAACTCGCCCTCCGGCAGGTAAGGCGTAGGGTCTTCGAGCTCACTCGGTTCCACCCACCGCAGCACCGAGGTCCCGCTGCCGCCGTCGTGAAGCATTTTCAACTCCGGCGGCAGCTGTTCCAGGAACTGCTCGAGCGTGACAAAACTCAGGCGGGCGGTGGCGGGCTCAGGCGACATTGCCCTGCCCGGCGGCGGCCGGCTCCTGGTAGTCGGGGCACTCGTATGCGGAGTCCTGGTTGGCGCTGGTTGCGTAGGCGCGTGGCAGGCGCGGTGCAATCCTGTTGATGATCTCGTCGCCATGGCTTCCGATCGCGGCGCCCCAGTCGTCGGCGCTCGCCGCCCCGCATGCCGGGTCACCGAACAACACTGCGGTGTCCCCGACGTCGATTCCCGAAGCGTCCGGTCCTAAGTCCACCATGAACTGGTCCATGCAGACCTTGCCGATCACCGGCACCGCGCGTCCGGCCACGTTCACAACGGAGCGGCCGCTGATGCCCTTGGGGATACCGTCCGCGTAACCGAGCGGGATGAGCCCGAGGTAGCGCGGTTCGTAGGTGATGGCCTGGTGTTCGTAGCTGACGCCTGTGCCTGCCGGGACCTTCTTGACCATGACCAGCGGCGCCGTCACGCTGAGCGCCGGACGCAAGCCAAAGTCAGCCGGGTTCAGGTGATCGGCGGGGGCAAGCCCGTAAATGGCCAGTCCCGCGCGGACCATGTCGAAGTGGAATTCCGGCCGGTCCAGGATATTGGCAGAACTGGAAACATGCCGTAGGTCGGGGCTCAGTCCGGCCTCTCGCGCTTGGTGAACGGCGTCCTCGAACTCCGCGACGGCGGTGGCGTTACCGGGGTGCGCGGGGACATCGGCCCAGGCCAGGTGGGTCCAGAGGCCTCGAACACGGAGGGTCCCGTCCAGCTCAGCTTGCCGTGCCTGCGCCACAAGTTCAGCCCAGTCTTCCTTTCGTGCACCGCCGCGGCTGAGGCCGCTGTCCAGTTCCAAATGCACGACGGCGGGACGGCCAAGGCGTTTCGCGATTCCTACCAGCACCTCCAGTTGATTGACGCTTCCTAGGGACACATCAATGTCGTTTTCCAGCGCCTCAAGGATGGTGGCGCTTGTCTGGGATGCCAGATACAACCACGAAAGTATGGGGACTGTGATGCCCGCTTGGCGGAGTGCGATAGCTTCACTGAGCTGGGCTGTGCCAAGCCAGTCTGCGCCAGCTTCCACCGCTGTGCGAGCAACTTCCACCAGGCCGTGGCCGTAGGCGTTGCCCTTGACTACAGCCATGAAATGCTGCGCCTCGGTGCGTTTTTTCAGGGCTTTGACATTGTCTGAAATGGCAGACAAGTCCACGTTGACCTGCCCGGAAAGGGCTGCAGCGGCAGCCTCTTGATAGTGTGCATTACGTCTCATGGTTGAACACTATAGGTCATTTTGCACCGCGGTGAGAGGTGGCTCACATGCCAGTCTTGTGGAGGGGAAATCGAAACTACTTTGAAGGGACGTCAAGGGTGACTGTGCCTGTGAACACCAAAAACCCGGCCGCGGCAAGCGCCGCCAGGCCAAGCCTCGGCGCGCAACTCCTGCGCCGCAAGCCAATTGGCCAGATGGTCAGCGAAGCCGGTAGCGGCGAAGGCGGAACGCCGCTTGTCCGCAGCTTTGGCGTCTTCCAACTCACCATGATCAGCGTCGGAGCCACCCTCGGCACCGGCATCCTGGTGATCCTCGGCGAATCCATGCCGCTGGCCGGTCCTGCCATTTGGATCTCGTTCGTCATTGCCGGCCTCGCCGCGCTGCTTTCCGCTGTTTCCTATGCCGAAATGGCTGGGCTCGTTCCGGTGGCAGGCTCCAGCTACTCCTACTCCTACGCCACCATGGGCGAGGGCATGGCGTGGATTTGTGGCTGGTGCCTGGTGCTGGAGTACGCGGTCTCCGTGGCAGCCGTTGCCGTGGGCGCTGGCCAGTATGTGAACGAGACACTCGCCGCGTTTGGCCAGTTCCTGCCGGACGCGATCAGCCAGCCGCCTGGGGATGGCGGGCTGGTGAACGTGCCCGCTATGGTGATCGTGATCCTGGCTATGCTCCTGCTGGTCCGGGGCGCCCGCGAAAGTGCCTGGATCAATACGGCGATCGTCGTGATCAAGGTGGGCATCCTGATCTTCTTCTGCGCAGTAGCCTTCACCGCATTCAATGCCGGCAACTTCGAACCGCTGCTGCCCATGGGCGCCGCCGGTGTTTCCGCCGCAGCATCCAGCGTTTTCTTCTCCTACATCGGCTTTGATGCAGCCTCCACGGCCGGCGAGGAAGCGAAGAATCCCAAGCGCGACCTGCCCCGGGCCATCATGCTCTCCATGGTCATCGTCACCACCATCTACGTCCTGGTCGCCGTTGCAGCCATCGGCGCCCGCCCGTGGGGATGGTTCGACGGCACGGAAGCCGCACTGGTCCAGATTCTCCATGAGATCACCGGACAGCCGTGGATCGCCCTGGTCTTCTCGGCCGGTGCCGTGCTTGCCATCGCCAGCATCGTGCTGACAGTGCTCTACGGACAGACCCGCATCCTGCTCTCCATGTCCCGCGACGGCATGATGCCCAAGGTCTTCGGCCGCGTTTCCCGCCGAACCGGCACCCCCGTGGCCGGAACGCTTATTGTGGGCATCGCCGTCGCCCTTGCCGCGGGTTTGGTTCCACTGGGCGCATTGGCAGACGCGACCAGCATCGGTACGCTCTTCGCGTTCGCGCTGGTCAACGTGGCCGTCATCTACCTGCGACGCAACCGGCCCGACCTGGAGCGCAGCTTCCGGGTCCCGCTGTACCCGATCACGCCGATCCTGGGCACCCTGATGTGCGCATATTTGATGCTCAACCTGGGCGCCGATACCTGGATCACCTTCGGTATCTGGATGCTGGTGGGCGTCGCCCTCTACTTCGGCTATGGACGCCGGAACTCAAAGGTAGCCGCGCTCAGCGAGCAGGACTACCGTGAACTAACCACCAGGGCAGCGAGCCCGGAATCTGTGAAAGCAGCAAACTCATGACCATCGCCACAGAACTCCCGCTCATCGGGGAGCCAGGCGCGCCTGAAGCGGCCGCTGGAGCACCCATCACCATGCTGAACCCGGACTTCCCGTTCAGCTACGACCACTACCTGGCGCACCCCGATGGGCTCGGCTCAATCCCGGAAGAGCTCTACGGCACGGAAGTAGCCATCATCGGCGCAGGCCTGTCCGGACTGGTGACCGCCTATGAATTGATGAAACTTGGCCTCAAGCCCGTCATCTACGAAGCCGACCAGATTGGTGGACGCCTCCGCACTGCGAGCTTCCCGTCAGCTCCCGGCGTCGTGGCGGACCTTGGCGGCATGCGCTTCCCGGTCTCCGGCAAGGCGTTCTACCACTACGTGGACCTGCTTGGCCTGGACACCCAGGACTTCCCGAACCCCATGGCGCCGGCAACCTCCTCCACAGTGATCGAACTCGCGGGCAAGAAGCACTACGCCACCACGGCTGACGAGCTGCCGGAGTTCTTCCTGGAAGTAGCCGACGCCTGGAAAGCAGCAGTCAACGATGGCGTCGCCTTCGCTGAGATGCAGGAAGCCATCAAGGCCCGCGACACCAAGCGGATCAAGGAACTCTGGAACGCGCTCTTGCCGGAGCTGGACGAGCAGACCTTCTACGGTTTCATCGCCGCCAGCAAGTCCTTCAAAGAGGCCGGCTTTGCTCACCGCGAGGCATTCGGCCAGGTGGGCTTCGGTACCGGCGGCTGGGACACTGACTTCCCCAACTCCATCCTCGAAATCCTCCGCGTGGTCTACACCGATGCCGACGACCAGCACCGCTCCATTGCCGGAGGAGCGCAAAGGCTTCCCGAGGCACTCTGGAACCACGCGCCGTCGGACCTTAAGTACTGGCCCGAGGGCACCTCCCTGGCGTCGCTGCACTCCGGCTCGCCCCGCGGAGCCGTGGACAACATACGCCGGGTAGAGAACGGCGACCTCCTGGTCCGCGAGAACTGGGGACGCGAAGCCACCTACCAAGCCGTGGTGACCACCTGCCAGTCCTGGCTGCTGTCCACACGCATCCACACCGAGGAAGCGCTGTTCCCGGCCGAGCTGTGGACCGCGATCGAACGCTCGCATTACATGCAGTCTTCAAAGACCTTCGTGATGGTGGACCGCCCGTTCTGGAAGGACATCGATCCCGAGACCGGGCGCGAGGTCCTGTCCATGACGCTCACCGACCGCCTCAACCGGGCCACGTACTTGCTCGACGACGGTCCGGACAAGCCCGCCGTCATGCTCCTGTCCTACACATGGAACGACGACGCCCTGAAATGGCTGGCCCTGACCGCGGACGAGCGCGTGAAGCTGATGTTGCACTCCTTGGAACAGATCTACCCGGGCGTAGACATTGCGAGCCACATCGTGGGGCAACCGATCACGGTGTCCTGGGAAGCGGATCCCAACTTCATGGGTGCGTTCAAGGCCAACCTGCCCGGCCACTACCGGTACCAGCAGCGCCTGTTCACGCACTTCAAGCAGGACCAGCTGCCGGAGCACCAGCGCGGCATCTTCCTCGCGGGCGATGACGTGTCCTTCACCGCCGGTTGGGCCGAGGGTGCCGTGACCACGGGCCTGAATGCAGTGTGGGGAGTCGTGAATCACCTGGGCGGTTCGTCCGCTGCCGGAAACCCGGGGCCAGGTGACCTGCTGGACGAGCTCGGCCCGATCTCCCTGGACTAGTCTCCTTACGTTGCGAGGCCCGCTCTGCGCCCCAAACCCTCAGGTTAGGGCACAGAGCGGGCCTCGTATTCGGCGTTTAAGCGTGCATCTCCCTGTGCGCCGCAGCGAGTTCCTTGTAATGCGCGGCGTTGTGCTTGACGCCCTCGAACTCTTCGTCGGTGAGTTCACGGCGGACCTTTGCAGGTACACCCGCAACCAGTGAGCGCGGGGGAATGACAGTGCCTTCCAACACCACCGCCCCGGCAGCGATGAGCGAGCCAGTGCCAATCACCGCGCCGTTGAGGATGGTGGCGCTCATGCCGATGAGGCAGTCGTCCTCCACAGTGCATCCATGGACCACAGCGCTGTGCCCCACGGAGACGCGTTCGCCTACCGTGCAGGGGAAGCCGGGGTCGGCGTGGAGGACTACGTTGTCCTGGAGGTTGGACCCTGCGCCGACGCTGATGGCCGCTGTATCGGCGCGGACGGAGACGCCGTAGAAAGCGCTCGAGTCCTCGGCCAACGTGGCCTTGCCAATAATGGAAGCCGTGGGCGCCACGAAGGCGGTTTCATGGATGGCCGGGGTATCCCCGGCGAAAGTGTAAGAGGGAGCCATGGAGTCAGCTTAGTTCCCAACCAGGTCGCAGCAGAGCGCGTTGTGAGCGCTCAAAACGCGCTCAATTGCGACTCAGTTGGATGCAGGGGTGCGGAGGACCAGGAATTGATAGTGCTGGGACCAGTTTCCTGCGCCCGGCCCGGATTCCACTCCCACGCCCTCCGGCCACGTTCGGAAGTGTTCCACCGAGCCGTGTTCGCCAAAGATCCGCCGCACGGTTTCGTCGCTGCGGCGGCTGAAGAACCGCCGCGGTTCCTCGAGGTCTTCCGGGTTCAAGACTTCGCAATCCTCACCTGACCAGAGTCCGACGGCGATTGGCGCACCAGGTGCGGTGACCCGCACAAGTTCGCGGACGACGTCGTGAATTCCGCTGTTGGGAACATGCAGAAGGGTGCTCATGGTCCACGCAGCCGAAAAGGCAGCACCCGGAAACGGCAGGTTCCGCCCGCTGGCAACAGAAGCCTCAAGCCCGGCCGAGCGCGCCAAGTGAACGCTCTCCGAGGACAGGTCCACGCCGGTGTAGTGCAAGCCGGCGCGGACGAACTCCACGCCCTCAACCCCAGTGCCGCAACCCAGCTCAAACAACGAATGACGGTGTTCGGACTTCAACAGCCGGATGAACCACTCCCGGCTCTCAACCCGGTGCGGCGTCAGCGCGCGGGTGTTCCGCACCGGTGCCTGGCGGTCGTAGAAGACAGCCAGGTCAGCCTCGTGGTCGGCGTCAGGGATGCCCCGCATACCCCCAGCATAGGAGTGGCGTTAGTTGAACACCACGGTCCGGGTACCGTCCAGGAGCACACGGTGTTCGGCGTGCCACTGGACCGCCTGAGCCAGCGTGCGGCCTTCGACGTCGCGGCCCATCTGGACGAACTGGGCAGCCGTGCGCGCGTGGTCAACGCGGATGACTTCCTGCTCGATGATCGGACCCTCATCGAGGTCGGCCGTCACGTAGTGGGCCGTTGCGCCGATGATCTTTACACCTCGTGCGTGTGCCTGGTGGTACGGCTTGGCGCCCTTGAAGGAGGGGAGGAACGAGTGGTGGATGTTGATGGCCTTGCCGTTCAACTCCGTGCACAAATCGTTGGACAGGACCTGCATGTACCGTGCCAGGACAGTCAGTTCGACATCGTGCTCGGCAATCAGCTTCAGCAGTTGCGCCTCGGCCTGCGGCTTGGTCTCCGGCGTTACCGGGATGTGGTGGAACGGGATGCCGTAGAACTCCGCCAGCGACTCAAGATCCCGGTGGTTGGACACAATCGCCGGAATCTCAATGGGCAAAGTGCCCGTGCGCTGCTGGAACAAAAGGTCGTTGAGGCAGTGCGCGTCCTTGGAGCACAGGATGATGGTGCGGACCTTTTCGCCCACGGGGTTGATCTGCCAGGTCATGCCGAACGATTCAGCTACCGGCCGCAAGGCCGTGGCCAGTTCGGCCTGGGAGGACGACGTCGATGCCTCCACGCGCATGAAGAAGTTGCCTGTGCTGGGGCTTCCGTACTGCTGGGAATCGGCGATATTGCAGCCGGCATCAAGCAGGGCTCCGGCTACCGCGTGGACGATGCCGGGGCGGTCGGGGCAGGAAAGTGTTACTACGAAAGCGGTGGATTCAGTCACACGATCAAGCCTACCTGTGCTGCCTTGTTGTACTGTTAATGGGTCGCAACTGGCGTTGGGTGGACTACCACCAGGGAGCGGCAATCATGAAGACCACGGATCGTACGCCTGGGCCGAGGGTCATGTCTTACCGCTGCACGCACGTGACCGATCCCTCCGTCAAAAAGGGGACGCGGGAATGCTGCTGCCGGTAGCCTGACCTGTAGCACCACCCGTTGCCTAGCCAGGAGATTTCCGTGACTACCACAACCACTTCCGCGTCTGTCAGCAACCAGTCGCTTGCCGATCTCGATCCCGAGATCGCAGCAGTCCTCAACCAGGAACTCGGCCGCCAGCGCGGCACCCTGGAAATGATTGCGTCCGAAAACTTCGCCCCCCGCGCCGTCATGGAAGCTCAGGGCTCCGTCCTGACCAACAAGTACGCCGAGGGCTACCCGGGCCGCCGCTACTACGGCGGTTGTGAATACGTCGACGTCGCCGAGCAGCTTGCGATCGACCGCGTCAAGGAACTCTTCGGTGCCGAGTACGCCAACGTCCAGCCGCACTCCGGTGCCCAGGCAAACGCTGCAGCGCTCTCCGCCATGATCACCCCGGGCGACAAGATCCTGGGCCTCTCGCTGGCACACGGTGGCCACCTGACCCACGGCATGAAGCTCAACTTCTCCGGCAAGCTCTACAACGTAGCTGCTTACCAGGTTGAAGAAGACAACTTCCGCATCGACATGGACAAGCTGCGCGAGCAGGCCATCGCCGAGAAGCCGCAGGTCATCATCGCCGGCTGGTCCGCGTACCCGCGCCACCTGGACTTCGCTGCCTTCCGCTCCATCGCGGACGAAGTTGGCGCCCTCCTCTGGACGGACATGGCACACTTTGCCGGCCTGGTTGCAGCGGGGCTGCACCCGAGCCCGGTTCCTTACTCCGACGTCGTCACCTCCACGGTTCACAAGACCCTCGCGGGTCCGCGTTCCGGTGTGATCCTGGCCAAGCAGGAGTGGGCCAAGAAGCTCAACTCCAACGTCTTCCCGGGCCAGCAGGGCGGACCGCTCATGCACGTCATCGCCGCCAAGGCCGTTGCTTTCAAGATCGCCGGCAGCGAAGAGTTCAAGGAGCGCCAGCAGCGCGTCCTCGAGGGCGCCAAGATCATTGCTGACCGCCTGAACCAGTCCGATGTTGCTGAAGCCGGCGTCTCGGTCCTCACCGGCGGCACCGACGTTCACTTGGTCCTGGTTGACCTGCGCAACTCGCAGCTGGACGGCCAGCAGGCCGAAGACCTCCTGCACTCAGTAGGTATCACCGTGAACCGCAACGCTGTTCCGTTCGATCCCCGCCCGCCGATGGTCACCTCCGGCCTCCGCATCGGTACGCCGGCACTGGCTACCCGCGGGTTCGGTGCCACCGAGTTCACCGAGGTTGCCGAGATTATCGCCACCGCGCTGAAGGCAGGCTCCGCCGCCGACGTCGAAAGCCTCCAGGCCCGCGTCGACAAACTGGCAGCTGACTTCCCGCTGTACCCGCAGCACGAGCAGTGGTAAATCCGCAGCCCCATAGCTGACAGCAGTAATAGAGCCACACCCGGGCATTGAACCGGAGCTGACGGGATCCGCCGCCACACCTACGGCGGCGGGTCCCGTTGGCATGAGCCATTAGGTCACCCTCCAGAAAGAGCAGATGGAATGACACAGTCCACCGCACAGATCCTTGACGGCAAGGCCACCGCCGCAGCCATCAAGGCAGAACTGACCACTCGCGTTTCCGTCCTGGCCGCCAAGGGAATCGTCCCCGGCCTGGGCACCATCCTGGTGGGTTCCGACCCCGGCAGCACCTGGTACGTCGGCGGCAAGCACAAGGACTGCGCCGAGGTTGGCATCCAGTCCATCCGCCGCGACCTCCCCGAAGACATTTCACAGGAAGGCCTCCTGGAGGTTGTCCGGGAGCTCAACGACAACCCGGAGTGCACCGGCTACATCGTCCAGCTTCCGCTGCCCAAGCACATCGACCAGGACGTCATCCTGGAAGCCATGGACCCTGACAAGGACGCCGACGGCCTGCACCCCATGAACCTTGGCCGCCTGGTGGCCAACGTCAATGGCGAGATGAAGTCCCCGCTTCCCTGCACGCCTAAGGGCTGTGTGGAGTTGCTGCGCCGCCACAACATTGAACTCAAAGGTAAGCGTGTCCTGGTGGTTGGTCGCGGTGTGACCATCGGCCGCCCTATTGGCCTCCTGTTGACCCGCAAGGAAGTCAACGCCACGGTCATCCTGGCCCACACCGGGACGGTGGACCTGCCCGCGGAACTCAAGCAGGCCGACGTCGTGATTGCAGCTGCCGGCGTGCCGCACATGATCAAGGCTGAAGACCTCAAGCCGGGTGCCATTGTGCTCGACGTCGGCGTCAGCCGTGTGGACGACGGTAACGGTAAGGCTGTTGTTACCGGAGATGTTGACCCGGCGGCTGCCGACGTCGCCGCTTGGCTGTCCCCGAACCCGGGCGGCGTGGGGCCGATGACCCGTGCCATGCTGCTCGCGAACGTCGTGGAGAGTGCGGAGCGCCAGGCGGGCATCGCCTAAGTTCCTCCGACCATAGCAAGGCCCATTACGGGGCTAAGCTGCCGAAGATGCCGTGCGCACGGCATCTTCCGCCGGGAACCCCCGAAATGGACCGCGTACTCCTCCGAACAAACCGAGAGGGCTCTTGCAAAAATATCTGCAAGAGCCCTTTCACATGTCAGGGGGCGCTACTAGTGTGCTGAGGGTGCACAATGAAGCAATCCGCTCTCCGACACCGTCACCAACACAGTCAGAATCGTCGCAATCCGGCTTCGACATGAACCGACCATCCGTCATCAGCGCGCGAAACCTCACCAAGGCCTATGGTGACCTCACCGCCGTGGACAACATCTCCTTCGACGTACCGGCGGGGGAGTCTTTCGGGCTGCTGGGCCCCAACGGTGCCGGCAAGTCAACCACCATGAAAATGATCGGCGGCGTATCCCAACGCACCTCGGGCACGCTCAGCATCATGGGCTTGGACCCGGAATCCCACGGCCCCGAAGTAAGAGCGCATCTGGGTGTGGTCCCACAACAGGACAACCTGGATGAAGAGCTCAAGGTTCGCGAGAACCTGATCGTCTACGGGCGCTATTTTGGCCTGCCTATGAGCTACCTCCGGCCGAAGGCTGATGAGCTGCTGGAATTCGCGCAGCTAACGGACAAGGCCAATTCCAAGGTGGACGCGCTCTCCGGGGGCATGAAGCGACGGCTCACAATAGCCCGCTCGCTTATTAACGAGCCCCGCATTCTTCTCCTCGACGAACCCACCACCGGTTTGGATCCCCAAGCGCGCCACATTCTCTGGGACCGCCTGTTCCGGCTTAAGGAAAGCGGCGTAACCCTCATCCTCACCACGCACTACATGGACGAGGCTGAGCAACTCTGCGACCGCCTGATCGTGGTGGACAAGGGCAAGATCATGGCGGAAGGATCGCCCGCGGCCCTGATTCGTGAGCATTCATCGCGCGAAGTACTGGAGCTCAGGTTCGGGTCCGAGCGGAACGCGACCATCGGCGTCGAGCTTCAAGGTATCGGTGAGCGGCTGGAGACACTGCCGGACCGTGTGCTCATCTACGCGCACGACGGCGAAGCCGCGCTGGAGCAGGTCACTGCCCGCGGGCTGCACCCCATGACCTCGTTGGTGCGTCGCTCGTCGCTGGAAGATGTGTTCCTGCGGCTTACCGGCAGGAGCCTCGTTGATTGAGTCGGTGAACAAACCACGCACGACGGCGGAGCAGCCGTTGCGGGCCCACTCGCCTGAGGTTTCGGCCGCCAGGGCGCGTCGCTGGGGTTCCTTCTTCTATGCCGAGCAAGTGCTTCGCGTCATGCGGAACTATGGCTGGTCCGTGATCCTGTACAGCGTAGGGCAGCCGGTGGCGTACCTCTTCGCCATGGGAGTTGGCCTCGCCAGCTTGGTGGACGCCAACAGCGAGGCGGCGTTCGGCGGTGTCAGCTATTTGGAGTTCGTGGCTCCTGCGTTGTTGGTCTCCGCCGCAGTGATGACGGCGTCGGGGGAGTTTTCGTACCCCATCATGGACGGCTTCAAATGGCGCCGCGTGTTTTATGGTCCGCATGCCTCGCCGCTGACACCGCAGCAGATCGCCAGTGGCCACATCATGGCCAGTTCCCTGCGCTTCCTGTTGCAGTCGTTGGTTTATTTCGTGGTGGTGGCCATGTTTGGCGCTTCGCCGAGTCCATGGGGCTGGGTCTCGGCCATCGTGGCCACGGTCGCGGCGCTCTCCTTCGGCTTGCCGCTGATGGCCTACGCCGCCAGCATCAAGCAGGACAAGGGACAGTTCGCGTTGGTGCAGCGATTCATCGTCATGCCGCTCTTCCTGTTCTCCGGGACGTTCTTCCCGCTGGATTCGCTGCCGATCGCAGTTCGTTGGATCGGTTGGATATCACCGGTGTGGCATGGAACTGAGTTGGGCCGGGTCTTCACCTACGGGATGGACGAAAACCCGTTGCTGACCATCACCCACGTGGTGTTCCTGCTGGCGACCGCCACTGTTGGCTGGATACTTGTCCGCCGCCAGTTCGTGAAAAGGATGGGCTCTTGAGTGTCCTGACAGGTGGCCACAGCGCCACGGATCTTGCCCGTGAGCGCAGGTTCGGTTCCCTCTACTCCCGCAACGCCAAGGCAGTGGTGGGCCGTGGGCTGATGGCTGCCAAGAGCAGCACGTGGCTGGTGATGGTGTCGGGGTTCTTCGAGCCTGTGCTGTTCCTGCTGGCCATGGGCGTGGGCATGGGCTCCATAGTGGGCACTGTCCAAGGTCCAGGCGGCGAGGAAATCAGCTATGCGGCGTACATAGCGCCGGCACTCCTGGCGGTCTCGGCCATGAACGGAGCAATCTACGATTCCACGTGGAACGTCTTCTTCAAGATGAACTTCGCCAAGCTGTACCAAGGGATGCTCTACACATCCTTGGGGCCGCTGGACGTAGCGATCGGCGAGATCTTCCTGGCACTCCTTCGGGGCCTGCTGTACGCCACGGGATTCACCGCTGTCATGGGGGTGATGGGACTGCTCACCAGTTGGTGGGCCGTCCTGGTCATTCCTGCTTCGGTGCTGATCGCGTTCGGTTTTGCGAGCTTCGGGATGGGCATCACCAGCTTCATGAAGACCTTCCAGCAGATGGACTGGATCAACTTTTTCCTGCTGCCCATGTTCCTGTTCAGCGCCACGTTTTACCCGCTCAGCGTCTACCCGCAGGTCATCCAGTGGTTCATCCAGGCCATGCCCCTGTGGCATGGGGTGGAACTCCTGCGCCAGATCAGCGTGGGCTCGTTCAGCCCTGCCACTGCTATCCACGTGGGTTACTACGTCGTGATGATCGCGCTCGGGATCATGCTGACCACCGCAAGGCTGCGCCAGCTGTTCCTGAAGTAGGACCAGCCGGCGCAGCCCGCACAGGTCCTAGGCCGTCTCGATCTCAGCCATGGTCAGCTTTGCGTTGTCGCGCAGGCCCCAGGAGCACAGTCCCATGACTGCCAGCGCGGAGACTGTGTAAATCACGACGCCGATCGGGTCGCCATGCGTGGCGATCAGCAATGCCGTGGCCACAGTGGCTGCCGTGCCGCCACCCAGGGCTGAGCCGATTTGATAGCTGGCCGAAATGGCCGAGTAGCGGGAAGCTGCCGGGAACTGTTCGCCAAGGAATGCCGGCAACGGGCCCTGCGGAACAGTGTTCAGCGCGCCGCCCAGCGTGAACATGAGGAGGGCAAGCCAGCCGGTGTGTGTCTCGATGGCCGGGAAGAACGCCAGGAAGTAGATGATGAGCATCACCGAACCACCTATCATCACCGGCTTACGGCCGATCCTGTCGGAAAGTATCGCCGCGAGAGGTGCGGAGATGACGCTGGCCAGGGCACCCCACAGCTGGAACTGAAGTGATTCACTGTCGGAATAGCCGCGCTGGAGCACGTACGACATGAGGAACACTGTGGCGATGTAAGTGAAGGTGTTGTAGCCGTAGCTGACGCCGATCGACATCAGGATCTGCCGCGGATGAGACTTGAGGACTGCCAACAGTGGAATCCGGGGTGCCTGGGTGCCGGAAGGGCGTTCGTCCTGGGGGAGGGTCAGCCGGGCAATAAGGCCAGCCAGCACCAGCAGGCCGCCGATCCAGAAGGGTACCCGCCATGCGAAGCTGGCCACTTCGCCGCCCGCGATGGCGTCAGTGAGCGTAAAAACGCCGGAACCCATCAGCACGCCCAACCCGATGCCCATGCTGGTGAAGCTTCCCCACAGTCCTCGGCGACCCGCCGGGGCCGCCTCGATTCCCAACAAGGCAGCGCCTCCCCATTCACCGCCGGCAGAGAATCCTTGAACCAGACGCAATGCGATGAGCAGCATAGGGGCCGTGGCACCGATCGAATCCGCACTAGGCAGGCAGCCGATCAGGAAGGTGCTCCCACCCATCAGGATGAGCGTGAGGATCAGGATCCTGCGCCGGCCGAGACGGTCGCCGAAGTGGCCCAGGACGATACCGCCCAAGGGCCGGGCCAGGAATCCGGCACCGAAGGAAGCGAACGCCACCAATGTTCCGGTCAGAGGATCAAGGTTGGGGAAGAAGAGCTGCGGAAACACCAAGGCTGCAGCCAATCCGTAGATGGTGAAGTCATAAAACTCCAGTGCGGTTCCAAAACAGGAGACGAAGAAAGTACGGGCAGCTGAGACGGGGCGCTTGGACGACGGACCTTGTGGTTCCAGCGCAACATTGGGCTGAAGGGATTGCGGCAAGGAAGTGCCTTTCGTTGGTTGTTTTGTTGGGGTTGTGAGGCTGGTCTGGCTTAGAAGATCAGGAAGCCATCGCGTGCGGCGTCGGCGGGGTTGGCAGCTGCGTAAGCGAGGGAGCAGTCACCGGCATCGACGCTGATGGTCAGCAGCGTCTGCCACTGCTCGTGTCGCGGCGCCGAGGCGTCAGGATGGAAACAGACCACAGATGAAGCTCCCTCTGACGAGCAGAACTGCTTGGCCCGGTCCGCGATGCCCAGGCCGGCGAGCTCCGTCCTCACGCGCCCAAGGTGGGCCAGGCGCTGGGGCGACAACGCGCCGTCGTCGATTGTGTCCTCTTCCGCGAGGACGGGGTCCAGGAAGTGGTTCGTGTGGAGCAGCCAGCCGTCGCTGCGGGCATCCACGACGCCGGTGCCGGCGGGAGAGACCTCGATGCTGGCGGCCAGGCGCGGGGTACTGGTGCCGGAAGCGGTAGCTGTGAAAACAGTGAAGACGGTAGAGGCGCTAACTCTTGCTGAGGACGCGATGTCCATAGCTTGGTCGATGGTCGAGGCCTCATCGAGGATGCGGCGGGCGATTGCGTGGACCGGAACTCCAGCGGAGTCATCATCCTTGGAGTGGGCAAGGATGTTGAAATGCAGGCCGAGGCCCTCACTGTTGACACCGATCTTGCCCAGCGTCCCGAACTCCGTGAACGTCTTGGTGGTCCGACCGGGGGATGGGGTTACCTCGAGCAAGAGTCCGTCGGGGGCGAGGTGGTCATGCCAGTCCCAGGTCTGAATGGTTTCCGGCGCCGAAGCCCGGGCTGGTGCGTAGACCGCCGTCGAGCATTCATGGGAGCCGACCTTCCGGGGTGCGGCCGCAAGAATCTCAGTGCGTGCGTTGACCACACTCAGCTCCCAGGTCTCGAGTCCGGCGCCGGTGGCCCAGCCCTCGGCTTCCTCGGCCAGTGCCGGGCACCAGGCGTGGAGGGCTGCATGGCTCTGCTCCGCAATGTCCCGGACCTTCTGCGGGGCGATGCCAAGCGTGGCGAAGAAGTCAAAGTAGAGCTTGGCGGTGTTGCGTGTTTGTGCCTCCCAGGTGCGGCCGATGTCGAGGCCGCGCTCGCGGGGATCGTGCGCGGCGGATGTGTGGCGGTGAAGCTGCATAGGTCTCCTTGAGGGAGCCATCCCCGTCTGAGTGCGGGTGGGCTCTTGGATGAGGTGGATCACTTGTGACGCTCAAAGTACGGAAGAAAAACGTTTTTGTGTAGCTGGTCCGCGAGATTTATCGTTAATTTCGGAAGCCGGGTCTCATGAGATCCCTCGGAGACGAATGCAGGAGGCCCATGGCCCGCGAACTACAACACGGCGCGACGATCTGGGACGTAGCGCGGAAAGCCGGAGTGTCGATCACCACGGTGTCGCACTCCCTCAATGGCAAGGGCAATATCAGCGAGGCCACCCGGGAACGGGTCCGCGCCGTCGCCTCGGAGATGGGTTACGTTGCAGACGCCATGGCACGGGGGCTTCGAAGTTCCAAGATGAATGCGATCGGGCTGGTGTTCCGCTCCTTGGACAGCTTGGGCAACTATGGTCCTAATGGCGTGGACGTCTTCATGAAACTCGCGGGAGCAGCCGCCGCCGAGACGCTGAATCGGAATCTGGGCCTGATGCTCGTCCCCGACTTGAGCCGTGGACCGCTTCCCCCGTTTTCCATGTCCCTGGACGGTTACATAGTTTTCGCCCCGCATCTGGATGACCCAGTGGTGGCTTTGCTGGAGAAGCGTGGAATTCCGTATGTGACCTGGGATCGCGATCCGGGCCGCCCCGACTTCCGGAACTGGGTCGCCCACGACGACGCAGCGTCCACACGAGTCGTCTTGAACCACCTGGCAGCAGCGGGCGCTGGATCCATCGCCTACGTGGGCGGCACGGACAGGAACGCCTGGAACTTCGATTGCGAGGCCGCCTACGTTGCCTGGTGCCTGGAAACCGGAAAGGAGCCCCGGATTTATCACGTACCGGAACGGGACGGCGTGGAGGGTGGTCGGCAAGTGGGCGCCAGGATTTTGGGCGACGGCCTGCCGGGCGCAGTTTTTTGCTTAACGGGTAGGCACGCCAGCGGGGCAGCCCAGGCCATGCAGGAACGTGGAGTCCGTATCCCGGGGGACCTGCTGGTGTGCACGGGCTCGGACTCTGAACACTCGCGGCAGCACAAGCCCCCGATTTCCGCCCTTGACGTGGATATTCCTGCCGCGGCCGCCGCGCTGGTTGAGCGACTCTGCGAAGTCATGGAGGGCAAGTCGGGGTCGGACCCGGTTCTGCTGGCGGCGCGGTTCCTGCACCGCAAATCCACGTCGCCGGGCAAGACCCGGAATCAGCAGAAGCGCGGATTTTAGCGTGGCATGTTCGCCGTCCGTGGAAGCGGACGGGGCACCTTTCCGCATTTGAGAGAATGAAATCATGCAATCTCTCGGTGACCCGCACCCGTCCACGTCCCCCGCCGGTAAAGGCATGTTCAAGGGCTTCCGCATCGGCGGCCTGGGGATGACAGTCGTCATCATCGCTTTCCTGGTAGCCGTCATCTTTGCGGCCAACCAGAACGATGTTGTGGGCTGGGTTGTTGCCGTGGTCGCTTTCGGGTGGCTTGCCCTTGCAACGTTCGTGGTGCTGAGCATCCGCAAGGCCGCGCAGCGGGCCGGTGCCAAACTGAGCGAAGCGCAAAATGCGTTCAACGCCGCAGCCGGCCGCGCGCCGTCGTCATCCGCTGCTGACAGCGGTGGCACGCGCATAGTTGCCGAGCGCAGCAAAGCCGATGAAGTGCGCGACCTTAAGCTGGACCACTCCTTCAAGATTGTTCAGGTGCAGGTCCGTGTGGTGGACGAGGAACGCGCCAAAGGCGCAACGGCCAACCAGGACACCATCAACCGGGCGCTCGAAACCATCGCCATCACGGCCACGAATGCGCGCGACATGATCAAGTCTTCGGGTGGCTCGGACGAGCCCGTGGCCGGCACCATCATCGACTAGAGTGGACCGGGTGAGTACGGCATTGAAGAAGGACTTCCTTCGCATCGCATCAGTTAACGTCAATGGCCTGAGGGCTGCCTACAAGAACGGCATGGCGGAATGGCTGGAGCAACGCGAAGTAGACATTCTCTGCCTGCAGGAAGTGCGCGCCCCTGACGACATCGTCAGGAAGCTGATCGGCGAAGGCTGGCACATCCTCCACACTGAGGCTGAGGCCAAGGGCCGCGCCGGTGTGGCCATTGCATCCCGCGAGGAGCCCACCGCCACTCGCGTTGGCGTTGGCGACGACTACTTCGATAAGTCCGGGCGCTGGGTTGAAGCGGACTACACCGTCAGGAACACAGCCGGTGACCCCACCACCCTCACCGTTGTCAGTGCTTATGTGCACTCCGGAGAGGTCGGAACCCCCAAGCAGGACGATAAGTTCCGCTTCCTCGATGCCATGACCGTCCGCCTGCCTGAGCTCGCGAAACACAGCGACCATGCTTTGGTTGTTGGGGACCTCAACGTCGGACACACTGAACTCGACATCAAGAACTGGAAGGGCAACGTCAAGCGTGCCGGCTTCCTCCCGGAGGAGCGGGCATACTTTGACCGCTTCCTCGGCGAAGAAATCGGATGGAGGGATGTCCACAGGGGCCTGGCAGGTAATGTCGCCGGCCCCTACACCTGGTGGTCCCAGCGCGGTAAGGCCTTTGACACTGACACAGGCTGGCGCATCGACTACCACCTGGCCACCCCGGACCTCGCAGCTGCCGCTTTCTCGGCTGTGGTGGACCGGGCGCCTTCGTGGGATACCCGCTTCTCTGACCATGCACCGCTGGTAGTCGACTACCGGCTCTAAGCTTCCTAAGGTATTGCTCCATGACTAGTTCCACCACGACTGAAACCGGCGCAGCGGCTGATGCTGCCATCGCACCGAAGCCCGTAACGTCAACCAAGCTTGCCGTTGGCGCCAAGCACCGGGTCCTGTCCGGCATGCAGCCCTCCGCCGATTCCCTGCACCTTGGCAACTACCTCGGCGCCCTGGTCAACTGGGTCCGGATGCAGGACGAGTACGACGCCGTGTACTTCATTCCTGACCTGCACGCCATCACCGTGCCGCAGGATCCGGCGGAACTGGCCCGGCGGACCAGGGTTACGGCCGCGCAGTACATCGCCGGCGGCGTGGACGTGAACAAGTGCACGCTTTTCGTCCAGTCCCAGGTTCCCGAGCACGCCCAGCTGGCGTGGGTCCTGAACTGCATTACGGGCATGGGTGAAGCCGCCCGCATGACCCAGTTCAAGGACAAGGCACAAAAGCAGGGTTCGGACCACGCCAGCGTTGGCCTGTTCACGTACCCCATCCTGCAGGCCGCTGACATCCTGCTGTACCAGCCGCACGGCGTGCCGGTGGGTGAAGACCAGCGCCAGCACGTGGAATTGAGCCGCGACCTCGCCAACCGTTTCAACAGCCGGTTCGGCGAGACGTTCCAAGTGCCTGAGGCCTTCATTCAGAAGGAATCGGCAAAGATCTACGATCTCCAGAACCCGACCGCCAAGATGTCCAAGTCGGCGGAATCACCGGCCGGACTGATCAATCTGCTGGATGACCCAAAGACGGTAGCCAAGCGGATTAAGTCTGCGGTTACGGACACCGAAACCGAGATCCGCTACGACCGCGAGAACAAGCCGGGCGTATCCAACCTGCTGACCATCTACTCGGCCATCAGCGGTTCACCGGTGGATAAGATCGTGGCTGACTACGAGGGGAAGATGTACGGCCACTTGAAGGTCGACTTGGCCGAACTCGTCTCCGGCCACCTGGCACCTATCCGCGAACGTGCCAACGAACTTCTGGCTGATCCCGCAGAACTCGACCGGCTCCTGGCCCTCGGCGCGGACAAGGCACGTGAAATTGCGGCCGCAACCCTCGCGGACGTCTACTCCAAGGTTGGTTTCCTGCCCTACCGTGGCGATGCCTCCCACGGAAACCAGGGAGTCCGCTAAGTCCATGTGCTCCGCTGGCCAGCTCAACGTCAAGACCGGCACCCGACAGGGTGCCGGTCCGGACGACTCCCGCCAGCCCGCTGTTTCCGGCACCGATTGCGGCGCTGGAGACACCATGTGCGTCGGAGTGATCCTCGGTTTCCCACCGGAGATCGCCCGAGAACTCCAGGAATGGAGGGCCTCCTTCGGAGATCCGATGGCCGAGGTCATCCCTGCCCACATCACCCTGATCACCACCACACCCACCCAGGACTGGGCCGCCACCCGGGAGCACGTCAGGAAAGTCGCAAGGACCCAGGAACCTTTCGAAATCACAATTTCCGGCACGGGTTCTTTCCGTCCCGTCTCGCCGGTGGTGTTCGTCAACGTGGAGGAAGGCTTTGAAGAGTGCGTGCAACTGCACGAGAAACTTCAAACCGGCCCACTCGAACGGATGTTGCCGTTCCCGTACCACCCGCACGTCACCGTTGCGCACGATGTCGCCCAGGAAAACCTCGATGAGGCCGAAACGGTTCTCAGGGATTACCGGGCGACCTTCCCTGTGGTTAGCATGGGACTTTACGAGCACGACACCAATGGAATTTGGCAGCTACGGGAAGAGCTCGACTTTGGCGGCGATACTGACGAAGCACAGCAAGCGGATCCAAGCCGCAGAGGCGGACGTTCCTCCGCTGCCAACTGAGCTGGCGAAACTCAAACTCCAGCTTCTCCGCAAGCGGCAGGATTGGGGCCATGCGAAGCGCGCCGGCGAGGGCCTGCCGAAAAAGGTTGGTGCATTCTTTGCACTCTTCCTCGCCAGGTTGAACACCAACCGGGCTATGCGTTCCTTCCAGCACTACACCCGGCAGCACGGGCCGTTGTTGAGCGCCGGCATCGGTTTCAACATGTTCTTCTCCGTGACGGGTCTGCTCACTACCGGCTTCGCCATCGCAGGCATCGTGTTGGGCGGTAACCCGGCGCTGCAGGACGCCGTGATCGACAGTGTGGCCGCGGCTGCCCCCGGGCTCCTTCAGGTGAATGGCGGCGAAGGGCTGGTGGATCCACAATCCCTGCTCAACCCGTCGGGACTTGGGTGGACGGCCCTCATCGCAGCGATTGTCACGGTGTTCGTTTCCCTGGGCTGGATCGCCAGCATCAGGGAAGGCCTCCGGGGAGTGATGAACGCTGACCCCTTGGTACGCAACCCGATCCTTCAAAAGCTCATCGACGCCGGCACCCTGCTGCTCCTCGGCGTTATCCTTGTGATCAGCGCAGGCGTCTCGCTCGTCTTTGGGACCGCAGCGGACTGGCTTATTGCTTTGCTCAAGCTTGATGAGGGCGTTGTCGAGCCCATAGCGGCGACCGTAAAGATCGTGATCCCGCTTCTGTTGAACTGCGCGACGGCGGCCGTGCTGTTCCGCATTGCAGGTGGGTTGAAGCTGGGACGCCGCGCATTCCTGGAAGGCGTGGTGCTGGCGGGCTTTGGGACCACGGTCCTGCAGTTCTTCAGCACCGAACTTCTGGCCCGGTCAGGCAACAATCCGGTCCTGGCATCGTTCGCCATCATTATCGGGCTGCTGATCTGGTTCAATCTGGTGAGCCAGGTGTATCTCGTCTCGGCGTCGTGGTCTGCCATTCGCGAGGCTGACACGGCATCGGGGGAGTCCCCCCGCAAGAAAGTCCTCGGTTCGCGTCGCGTGGCGCCCCGCTCCTGACAGTTTTATCCGGAGGCCGCCATGAACAACCAACTGTGGATCGCCTGTCTGCTCGGGGCTGCAGTGGGACTTGTGGTTGGCCAGTTGGTCTTCAATTCGCCCTTTCTGGGCATCCTCATTGGAGTTGGCCTTGGAGCCTTGGTCGGAGCCGCGGTGGGACCCCGCCGCGGTTAGCAGGCGAGGTCCCTTGCGGTGATATCCCGTAGTGACACTATCCAGCTCCGGCGATGCTAAGGCGCCTTGACCAGCCCCTCCCATGCAACGGCCCAGTCGGCTGGGAATCCGGGCGCGTGCCGGTCCGGTCCGTTGTCCCAGCCTGCGGCCATCAGTGCGACAGCGGCCAGAAGCCCACCATTGCCTGGCAGGTACAGCGGGAGGGAGTCCGTCTGCCGGTTGTGCCCGTTGGGGAGGACGGTATTTTTGCCCGCGCTCAGGAGGAGCGCATCAACAGCGGCCTCCGGGTCCTCAAGTCGTGCGGCCGTCATGGCCATCACGGGGTAGTCCCAACCCCAGGTGCTGCCCCAGTCCCAGTCTGCCAGGACGTCTGAAAGGGTTGCTCGCATGATGGCCGGATCAATGAGATCAGTCTGGGGGAGGACCCCCAGGGCACACAGCATGGATGGATGGTCCGTGCGTATGGTGAACGGTTCGACGTCGATGGCCGCGTATACGCCATCAACTACATGTGGTTGCACCAGGCCATCCGCCACGTCCCACCATGCCTGTACTGGTTCCAAACCCAGCCGTTCCCGCCAGGCAGCAGCAGTCCGTAGGCCCCACTGCCAGTACGCCAGTTCGAAGGTGGGATTAGTGACCTTGGCCCGCATTGAGCCGTAGCTCTCTTGCGCCGGAATCAGGGGAGGGCCCAGCTCAAACCCGCGCGGCGTGGGATGCGCGAAGCTGGCCATGAACCCGGCCGATTCGAAGACGATCTCCGCGAATTCCTCCAACACTTCCAGGCTCGGATTGGCGCGGTACACCAGCTCGGCCAGGTGGATGGGGTGGGGTTGCTGCCAGATCAGGAAGGTTCCGATGGGGCTCGGGCTTTCCCGCCCATCCGGTCCTACCTGCTTCGGCCAGCGAACGCCGTCGAATCCTTGCGCTTTCGCCGTCTTCCGTGACGTCTCCAGCACTGTGGAGTACCACCGCAATGACGGCAGGAGCAGTTCTACACGATTCCACTGCGCAAAGTGCGCAGCATGCCACCAGTGCATCTCCAGGTGGAAGCGGCCGCGCCACGAATTGCAGACCAGCCCGGTCTCCTGCGGCGGCAATGAACCAGAGCAATTGATCGCGGTCAGGTATTGCGACAACACGATCCTGCGTTCCAATTCCTTGGCTCTGGGATCATCCGTGGCATTAAGCTCGATCGCCCCTCCCGAAGACCAGAATGCAGGCCAATAGGCTGCGGACGCGTCCGCCACACCGAGCGCAGGAGAACGTCCGACGCCGGAACCGGCGTGGGCGTCCATGCTTACTCCCGGCGTGGGTCCGGTGAGCCTGTTGTTGCCTCGGGGGATGCAGTCGCCGTCCCCGACGGACAGGAAAGCAATGGAGACGTCCATGGTGGTGACGGCTGAGGCGGGCGAAACCCGGAGCCGGTGCTGCGCGGCCTGTTCTACTGTCAGCTCCTGGCCTGCGATGACCACTTGGTAGCGGGAATCGTCCACCTCCCGTTGGGCTGTCCACGCCGCGGCACCACTGTGTTCGCGCGAGCGATCCGGGCCTTCGAGGGAAGTGGTGTGGGACTCCGGGTGCTTCCAGTCCGCGGCGTCATGCCATGCCTCGGACCCGTAGGGAAAGTCGACGCCCACAACTAAGCCGGCAGCAAGTGCTGGCGACTCCACGCGAATGCCGAGCTCATCCCGGTCGGGGTGGCACGCCGTCGTCACTGTGACGGGATGACCCGCCAGCGTGAAGCGGCTGGTTACTACGCCGGTCCAGAGGTCGAGCGTTTGTTCAGCGTCAGCGATGTCGGCTGGCATGAGGTGACGTTCCACGCCGTCTTCCACCCAACGGAAACCGATACGCCCCAAATCCAGCCGGTGCACGTTCGCCCGGAGCCACGTTTCGGCCAAGGAGGTGTCCGTTTCACGGTCGTTCACGATGTCTCCCACCATGTCCACGTAGGGGACCGGGCCACGGGGTGAATCGTAGAGGACGGTTGAGCCGGCGAGGTCGTAGGGCTGTGGTGCGGGAATCGAGTGCCAGCCCCACTGTGACTGCGTCCCCAGGAGCGTTCCCGGGGGCAAGTCATCACGTGCTCCCACGGGGTAGTAGTTGGGGAACGACTGAAGTCCGGTGAGGTCCACGGTGAAGGCGAATTCTCCGTTACCCACCGACACCGGGCTTCGCGGGTCCAAATTCTGCTGCCGCACGTTGTGTCGCTGGACCAGAGCCTTACGATCGATGGCGGGGCCAACGGGTGCGGGCTCAGCTGAAGCCAGGACCACGGTGTCCTTGAGCTCACGGAGCGGGAAAAAAGCCGCCCGTTCGTGAGGGCTGCTATTGGGCTGATGAAGGGTGAGGAACAGGCTGCCGTCCAAGGCCCGGCCGATCATGCCATGCCCCCCATCGGTGCCCCACAGCGGCTCAGTTTCCTGGGCCCAGGGTCCCAGCACTGTGCCGGACTCGCTCCTGGCAACGCCCATGGAATAGCCCTGGTCACCAAAGCTGGACCACAGCATGATGAGCCTCCCGCTGCCAAGCCTGAACAAGAACGGGCCGTCAGTGACATACGCGGGGGACTCCCTTTCCCGGACGGACGGGACATCCAGAGCGCGGGCCCACGGTGCTTCGGACGCGCTGAACAGGAAGATGGGCTCGCCCATGGCATGTCGCAGGTCCGGGCTGAGGCGCTGGGCCAGGATGGTGCCGTCATGGACCTGCTTCCACTCATGGCAGAACACCATCCATGGTGCCCCTTCATGGTCAACATGGAGCGTACCGTCCAGGCACTCCCAATCAGGTGGAGTGACGGGACCATCGCTCCACGGTTCGTAGGGACCTTCCGGCTTGGCGGCAGAAAGTACCTGCGTTCCCCGTGAACGTCCACGAGCGGTAAACGTCGCAAACATGAAGTAGCGACCTTGATACTCATGCACCTCAGGCGCCCAATACTGTTCCTGGCTCCAGAACCCGTCTGGTGGGCGAAAGGCCTCAATAGGGCCCTCCCACAGCAACAGGTCACTGCTCCGATAGCAGTCGAATCCAGTGGCCGGCCCCGACCAGATGTTCTTGTCGGTGCTTCCGAAGAGCAGGTATTGCCCGGATTCCGGAAGTGTAACCACGTAGGGGTCCCGGATCTGGATCTGGTCCAAGTGGTGGGTCAAAGCGTGCTCCTTTGGGCGGCCTAAATAGTTCATGGTGAAAACTATTGACGAATATACAGCGTCTTGATACGTTTCAGGAACCGTTTTCTTGAGTCTGAAAGAAGCTTACCCAATGGCGCGTAAATCTCTCCGAAGTATCCGCAAATCCATAGCATTCTTCACGGCGGTAGGCCTGCTTGGGCTTACCACAGGCTGTTCCAGCCCGACGTCCAACCAAGCCGAAGACGGCCCTGTAGAGATCCGGTTTTCGTGGTGGGGCAATGCCACCCGTGCCGAATTGACCAACAAGGCCATCAAGGAGTTCGAGGCCGCTAACCCCAACATCAAGGTGAAGCCGGAGTACGGAGACATCGGAGGCTACTTCGACAAGCTGGCTACCCAAGTCGCTGCAAACGACGCCCCTGATGTCATCACCATGGGTGGTGCCTACCCGGCTGAGTACGCCAACCGTGGCGCACTGCTGGACCTCTCCAAAGTTGAAGGGTCCCTCGACCTCTCCAAAATGGACCAGGGGGCCCTGGAAAACGGGCAGGTGCAAAGCAAACAGTACGGTGTCTCCACAGGTGCCAACGCATTGGCTATCGTAGTGAACCCTGCCGTCTTCCAAGCTGCCGGGGTAGCCCTTCCGGATGACAGCAAGTGGTCCTGGGATGACTTCGCCAAGACAGCCGAGGACATCACTGCCAAGAGCCCCAAGGGAACCTACGGGACAGCCACTGTCCTCACGCATGACTCATTGGATGCCTTTGCGCGTCAACGGGGAGAATCACTGTACACGCAGGATGGCCAGTTGGGACTTGGCAAGGAAACCGTGCAGGACTACTTCGATTTCTCCGTCAAACTCAGCGAGTCAGGTGCAGCACCCAGCGCCTCCGAAACCGTGGAGAAGCTCAACGTCAGCACCGAGCAGACACTCATGGGTATGGGGCAGGCCGGCATGATGCTGACCTGGACCAACTCCTTGACCGCGCTCAGCAAAGCATCAGGGGCCGAATTGAAGCTGCTGAAGCTGCCCGGTGAGACTCCCACGCCCGGCATCTGGCTCCAGTCTTCGCAGTTCTACACTATCTCTGCCCGCAGCAAGCACACGGATGCGGCCGCCAAGTTGGTCAGCTTCCTGGTGAACAATGAGGCCGCCGCAAAGATTATCCAGAGTGACCGTGGCGTGCCCAGCAACTCCGGCATGCGCACGGCCATCCAGGACCTGCTGACACCCCAAGGAAAGGTAGAAGCTGCTTACATCGACCAGATCGGCAAGATGGACTTCGCCCCAACGTTCATCGGTCCCACCGGTTCAACCGCCGTCTCCGAGATCACGGCCCGCATCAACACCGAGGTCCTGTTCAAGAGGCTGACCCCGGAGAAAGCTGCCGAGCAGTGGCTCAGCGAAAGCAAGGCGGCCATCGGCAAGTAGTACCCAACTAGGTGACAGCAAATGCTCCACTGAGGCGTCAGTGGAACGTTTGCTGTTACCTACATGGGCGGCAGGCCATCAGCTAGCGTCCCGGACTTAGCCGACTTCCAGGTAAGGGTCCGCCCAGGCGCTGATGATCCGTGCAACCCGTGCTGCCTGGCCCTTCCCGGTGAGGAGATGCTCGCTGCCCTCCAGGGAGATGAAACTCCGGGGGTGTCGGGCAGTCCGGAAGATCTCGCTGGCGTTGTCGATTCCCACGGTGTTGTCGGTGGGGGAGTGCATCACCATGAGCGGCTTGTGGAGGGTGCGGATGCAGTCGCGCAGATCGGCGCGTTCCACGTCCTCCACAAAGTGGCGGCGAACCTCCATGGGCCGTCCGCCAAGGTCCACCACCGCGCTGCCATCGCGCAGGATGGACTCGATCTCGGTGTCGAACATGTGCTCAACATGTTTGGGCTCGTAGGGTGCGCCAACCGTCACGACGGCGTTGAGGCCGGGAATGTCGCGGGCTGCGGCCAGCACCGCTGCACCTCCAAACGAGTGGCCCACCAAGAGCGAGATTCCCCGGCCTTGCTCCCGCATGAAGTCCGCAGCCAGGATGGTATCGGCTACCTTGACGCTGAACGACCCCGCAGACCATTCACCTGCGGAACTGCCCAAGCCCAGGTTGTCGAAGCGCAGCATCCCCACACCTTGCTCCGCGAGTCCTTTGCAGATTCGGGATGCGGCGGGGCTGTCCTTGCCGAGAGTCAGGCCGTGCGAGTACAGGCCCCAGCCCCGGACGGGGCCCTCAGGCACGTCTACGACGCCGGCCAGGGTGTCGCCGGTACTTCCCGTGAAGCTGATCTTCTCAGAGCGTGACACGCTGATCTCCTTGCGTTGCGTTGCGGTGACCGTTGCCGTGTTAGCCGGTGACGGCACTTGATTAACGACGACGGCGCCACCCACCATCAGTGGTGAGCGGCGCCGTCGTCGTTTGGTTCCTTTGGGGACCGGCGAAACTAGATCTTGCGGGCCAGGATGGCCTGCTTGACCTCGGCAATTGCCTGGGTCACCTGGATGCCACGGGGGCATGCTTCCGAGCAGTTGAAGGTGGTGCGGCAACGCCACACGCCTTCTTTGTCGTTCAGGATCTCAAGGCGCATGTCTCCGGCGTCATCACGGGAATCGAAGATGAAGCGGTGGGCGTTGACGATCGCAGCCGGGCCGAAGTACTGGCCATCGGTCCAGAAGACCGGGCAGGACGAGGTGCAGGCGGCGCACAGGATGCACTTGGTGGTGTCATCAAAGCGCTCACGGTCCTCGACGGACTGCAGGCGTTCCTTGGTGGGCTCGTGGCCCTTGTTGATCAGGAACGGCATGACTTCGCGGAAGGACTGGAAGAAGGGTTCCATGTCCACAATCAGGTCCTTCTCCACGGGGAGGCCCTTGATCGGCTCGACGGTGATGGGCTTGGTGGTGTCCAGGTCCTTCAGCAACGTCTTGCAGGCGAGGCGGTTGCGGCCGTTGATGCGCATGGCATCCGAACCACACACGCCGTGGGCGCAGGAGCGGCGGAAGGAAACGCTGCCGTCAATCTCCCACTTGACCTTGTGGAGGGCATCCAACACGCGGTCCGTGCCGTACATGGTCAGTTTGTAGTCATCCCAGCGTGCTTCGTCCGAGATTTCGGGATCGTAGCGGCGGACACGCAGCGTGATGTGGAAGGTGGGGATTTCACCGTCGCCTGCAACGCTTGCCGGGAGCTCGATCTTGGAAGCGGGCTCTGCCATTTCGGTCGTCATTAGTACTTACGCTCCATCGGCTCGTAACGGGTGAAGATGACGGGCTTCGTCTCAAGACGGATGCCCGCAACAGATTCCGCCGAGGAGTCGACGGTGACGGAAGTGTCCAAATAAGCCATGGAGTGCTTCATGAACTTCTCGTCATTGCGGTCCGGGAAGTCCTCGCGGTAGTGGCCACCGCGGGACTCTTCACGGTGCAGCGCACCGACGGTCATGACCTTGGCCATGTCCAGCAGGAAGCCCAGTTCCACTGCTTCGAGGAGATCCAGGTTGAAGCGCTTGCCCTTGTCCTGAACGGTAACGTGCTTGTACCGCTCTTCGAAGGAAGCGATGTCGCGGAGGACCTGCTCCAGCGATTCCTTGGTACGGAACACCTGCATGTTGGCGTCCATAGTGTCCTGCAGTTCCTTGCGGATCTGCGCAACACGCTCGGTGCCGTTGCCGGTGAGCAGGCCGTCCAGGATGCCGCGGGTCATTGCCTCGGGGTCCTCGGGAAGCTCCACGTAGTCAGCTGTCTTGGAGTACTCCGCAGCTGCGATGCCCGCGCGCTTACCGAACACGTTGATGTCCAGCAGCGAGTTGGTGCCAAGACGGTTTGAGCCGTGCACGGAGACACAGGCAACTTCACCGGCTGCGTAGAGGCCCGGCACGATTGTGTCGTTGTCCTGCAGCACTTCGGTGGTGATGTTGGTGGGGATGCCACCCATGGCGTAGTGCGCCGTGGGGAACACGGGAACGGGATCGGTGAACGGTTCCACACCAAGGTAGGTGCGGGCGAACTCGGTGATGTCCGGAAGCTTGGCCTCAATGTGCGCAGGCTCAAGGTGGGTCAGGTCCAGGAGGACGTAGTCCTTGTTCGGACCACAGCCACGGCCTTCGCGTACTTCGTTGGCCATTGCGCGTGCCACGATGTCACGGGGTGCGAGGTCCTTGATGGTGGGGGCGTAACGCTCCATGAAGCGCTCACCCTCCGAGTTACGCAGGATGGCACCTTCACCACGCGCACCCTCGGTAAGGAGGATGCCCAGGCCGGCGAGGCCGGTCGGGTGGAACTGGAAGAACTCCATATCTTCCAGGGGGATGCCGCGGCGGAACGCGATGCCCATGCCATCACCGGTGAGGGTGTGCGCGTTGGAGGTGGTCTTGAAGACCTTGCCGGCGCCGCCGGAGGCGAACACCACGGACTTGGCCTGGAAGACGTGCAGTTCACCGGAGGCGAGGTCGTAGGAAACCACGCCGGCAACACGCTTCTGCTTGTACGGGGTTCCGTCTTCGCGTACTGCGTCTTCTTCGACGATCAGCAGGTCAAGGACGTAGTACTCGTTGTAGAACTCAACGTTGTGCTTGACGCAGTTTTGGTACAGCGTCTGCAGGATCATGTGACCCGTACGGTCCGCTGCATAGCAAGCACGGCGGACGGGTGCCTTGCCGTGGTCACGGGTGTGGCCACCGAAGCGGCGCTGGTCAATCCGGCCCTCGGGCGTGCGGTTGAACGGCAGACCCATCTTTTCCAGGTCCAGCACGGCGTCGATGGCTTCCTTCGCCATGACCTCGGCTGCGTCCTGGTCAACCAGGTAGTCGCCACCCTTGATGGTGTCAAAGGTGTGCCATTCCCAGTTGTCTTCTTCGACGTTGGCCAGTGCTGCGCACATTCCACCCTGGGCTGCACCTGTGTGCGAGCGGGTGGGGTAGAGCTTGGTCAGTACCGCGGTGCGTGCTCGCTGACCGGATTCGATCGCGGCGCGCATGCCGGCGCCACCTGCACCGACAATGACGACGTCGTACTTATGGACCTGCATACCAGATGCTCTCTCTTTCAAAAATTCAGATGGTCGGCGGAGGCTGCTCCGCTACGTCAGGCGAACCGGCTCACTCCAGGGAGCGGCCGGAAGGCGCCGCTACGGGGCCGGGCAGAAACCGCCAGGCAACTGAACGCCGTCGACGACGGGGCACGGGTTGAAGGTGAAGATCACCAGCGTGCCGAGGATGATGATGACCAGGGTGGCCGCGTAGAGGACCATCTTGAGCCAGAAGCGCGTGGAATCCTTCTCGGCGTAGTCGTTGATGATGGTGCGGACGCCGTTGGTGCCGTGCAGCATGGCAAGCCACAGCATGGCAAGGTCCCAGAACTGCCAGAACGGATCGGCCCACTTGCCGGCAACGAAGCCGAAGTCGATTGCATGGATGCCCTCGCCCACCAGCAGGTTCACGAACAGGTGGCCGAAGATCAGCACCACCAGGACGATGCCGGAGAGACGCATGAAGAGCCAGGCGATCATTTCGAAGTTGCCACGGCTGGAGCCGTTGCGGTTGTACTTCGGAGCGATCTTCCCGCTGCGTGGGGATTCGATGGTTGTCATGGCTTAGTGGCCTCCCAGCGCGAGGGAAAGGTGGCGGATGGCGAAGCCTGCGAACGTGACAAGCCACAGCGCAAGCACGACCCACAGCAACTGGCGCTGGTACTTCGCGCCCTTCTTCCAGAAGTCGATGGCGATCACGCGCAGGCCGTTGAAGGCGTGGAAAATGATCGCGGCGACCAGGCCCGTTTCACCCAGGGCCATGAGGGGGTTCTTGTATGCGCCAATGACGGCGGTGTAGGCCTCAGGGGACACGCGCACCAATGAGGTGTCCAGCACATGGACCAACAAGAAGAAAAAGATCACTACACCTGTAATGCGGTGTCCAACCCAGGACCACATGCCTTCACGGCCGCGGTACAAGGTGCCAGCTGGTTTTGTCGGCACTGATTAAACCTTCCTGCAACACAGCGGCGCTGGCATGGGATCCACGCGGGGGGAACGCCTGCTGCGAGAGCACTCGTAGCTCACGCCTAAATCTAGGCTTCGCTAACAGCATATTCAATTTAGGACGGGCTTCTCTGCTTGTTAATTCCATGTTTCCTGCCGATATTCAGGCGATTTTCGGCACTGCCTGAGACGAACGCCACACGTGTGTCCTGCTGCGGGGGCTTGCCGCCCGGCACAGGATAAAGTGTTGCGGTGAGTACAGAAGACGCGAAATACCCGGAATCGCCATTGAACCGCTTCCATGCGGTTATTCCGGCGGGCGGTGTGGGGACCCGGCTATGGCCACTCTCGCGTGCCGCTGCGCCCAAGTTCCTCCACGACCTGACCGGTTCCGGCAGCACGTTGTTGAGGGCTACCTATGACCGCCTGGAACCTTTGGCTGGTGAACGGGTCCTTGTTGTTACCGGCGAAGCGCACCGCGCCGCCGTGTGCCGCCAGCTCCCCGAAGTGGGGGATGACGAGTTGGTGTTGGAAAGTGAGCCCAAGGACTCCGGTGCCGCCATCGGGCTTGCCGCAGCCATCCTTTACCGACGCGATCCGGACACCATCATGGGGTCCTTTGCTGCGGACCAGGTCATCAGCCCGGACGATCTCTTCCAGGAGACCGTGCGCGAGGCGATCTTTACTGCGGCCACCGGCAAGATCGTCACCATCGGCATCAAGCCGACCCATCCCTCTACAGGATTCGGATACATCCGCTCCGGTGCGGCACTGAATGTTGAGGGCGCCCCGAATGCGCTTGCTGTTGCGGAGTTCGTCGAGAAGCCCAGCCAGGAAGTAGCTAACAAGTACGTCGAAGCCGGGGATTACGTCTGGAATGCCGGCATGTTCGTCGCTCCGGTGGCTCTCATGCTCAAGCACCTTGAGGCCAACCAGCCGGAGCTGTTCAAGGGCCTTCAGGAAATCGCCGACGCTTGGGACACGCCGCAGCGCTCGGAAGTGACGTCGCGCGTGTGGCCCACGTTGCCGAAAATCGCCATCGATTACGCCGTGGCTGAGCCCGCAGCGGAAGCTGGAGACGTCGCCGTCGTGCCTGGCACTTTCCGTTGGGACGACGTCGGCGACTTCGCCGCGATCGGGCGCCTCAACAACGCAGGCGACGTCGACGAAGTAACGGTGCTTGGCGAGGGCGCACGCGTCTTCGCGGAGAACGCCAGCGGCGTGGTGGTGTCCGATACCAAGCGCGTCATCGCGTTGATTGGTATCAAGGACGTGGTCATTGTGGACACGCCGGACGCACTTCTGGTCACCACCAAGGAACACGCCCAACTGGTCAAGGGCACTGTTGACGCCCTTAAAGCCAGTGGAGACACGGACGTGCTGTAAAGCAATTGCTTATACCGTGAGCCACCTCTTTGGTTGTCCTGCGTCTGAACGCAGCGTAACCAAGAGGTGGCTTTCGTTCTTCGGGTGCCGCGCATGGCTAGAGTTGTGACGTGCGCAATTACACGACTGAAACCGAGCCCGCTCCCGTTGTGAGTCCTTGGGTTGATGAACTGCTTCCCGGACTCATCGACTTCCGGCGTGACCTCCATGCGCACCCCGAGCTTTCCTTCAAGGAATTCCGCACCACCGACAAGCTGGTGGAGCGCCTTGAGACAGCCGGGCTGAAGCCGCGGCGCCTGGAGGAGACCGGACTGACGGTGGACGTGGGCGAGGGCCCCATTGCCACAGCCCTTCGCGGGGATATCGACGCACTGCCGATCATTGAGGAAACCGGCCTGCCGTTCGCGTCGAAGAACCATGGTGTTACCCACGCTTGCGGCCACGACGTCCACACCACTGCCATGCTCGGCATCGCCCTCACGCTGCAGCGGATGCACAAGAACAATCCGCTGGGCGGCACGGTCCGGATCATCTTCCAGCCTGCCGAGGAAACCATGCCGGGCGGCGCACTGTCCTGCATTGAGCAGGGAGTGCTTGAAGGCGTGCCGCGTATCCTGGCGCTGCACTGCGATCCCCGGATTAACGTGGGCCAGATCGGTACCCGCATCGGTGCCATTACCTCCGCCTCGGACACCATCAAGATTGAGCTCTCCGGACGCGGCGGACACACGTCGCGTCCGCACCTCACCGAGGACCTCGTCTTCGCGTTGGCGCAAATAGCGGTCAACGTGCCGGCTGTCCTTTCGCGTCGGGTGGATGTCCGCAGCGGCGTATCGGTGGTGTGGGGGCAAATTTCGGCCGGCTCCGCACCGAATGCCATCCCGGGCTCCGGCTACATGGCCGGAACCATGCGTTGCCTGGATCGCGATGCCTGGCATAGCGCGGGGGAGTTGTTGGACGACGTCGTCAGGCAGGTCGCCGCACCCTACGGCGTGGACGTCCATCTTGAACACACCCGCGGCGTGCCGCCCGTAGTGAACTCCGAGCATGAAACGGCCCTCATCGAAGCCTCTGCCCGCGCGGAACTCGGCGAAAATGCTGTGGTCCTTACTCCGCAGTCCATGGGTGGCGAGGACTTCGCCTGGTTCCTGGCCGACCTGCCAGGGGCCATGATGCGCCTGGGCACGCACACCCCCGGTGGCGAAGAGTACGACCTCCACCGTGGCGACTTCATCGTTGACGAGCGCGCACTCGGCTACGCCATCCGCGTGCTGACGGCCGCTGCCCTCCGCACCATCCGCGATCTCGAACAGTAAACCCGCCTGAGTCGCATTTATGCGCGTTTTGAGCTGTCAGAACGCGCTTAAATGCGACTCAGTTGGGTGCGGGCGGCCGGGATAGGTTGTGCACAATTGAATTGTGCACTATCGTTTTAGTCATGAGTGATGCACCCCGCCTCCGCCACCAGGTCTGCTTTGCGCTGTACTCGGCATCCAAAGCGGCGACGGCGGTCTACCGTCCTGTGCTGGAGGACCTTGGCCTGACGTACCCGCAGTACCTGGTGATGCTGGTCCTCTGGGAGCAGGAACCACGCAGCGTCCGCGAACTCGGTGCTGAACTGGGCCTCGACTCCGGCACCCTATCGCCCCTGCTCAAACGGCTGGAGGCCATGGGGCTGGTGGAACGCCACCGCTCGGCCGAGGATGAGCGCCGGGTGGACGTGGTCCTCACCGAGGCCGGCACCGCCTTGAGTGCCCGGGCCCAGGCTGTGCCCAAGCGTCTCGCTGACGCCGCCGGCCTATCGCCCGATGAGATCGAGCAGCTACACGCAACGCTCGGCAAGCTCACGGCAGCGTTGAACCGCTCACTCTGACAATCCTCCGGAAAATCCCGGGACATCCATTCCCAAAGAGAACGGAAACACCATGAAGACTCTTTACACCGCCGAGGCACTGGCATCCGGCGAAGGCCGCGACGGCAACGCCCGCACCAACGACGGCAAGCTGGACGTCGCCCTCGCCAGCCCCGTGGAGCTCGGGGGCAACGGCGAAGGAACCAACCCTGAGCAGCTGTTCGCAGCCGGCTACGCCGCGTGCTTCCACTCGGCTTTGCGACTCGTGGGTCGCAAGGAACGCGTTGACCTCAGCGACTCGGCCGTTGCCGCCAAAGTCCACTTCGGTGCGCTGACGGACAGCGAAGGATATGGACTGGCCGCCGAACTGGAAATCGCGCTGCCCGCCCTGGACCGCGGTACTGCGGAGCAGCTGATGGCCAAGGCGCACCAGATCTGCCCCTACTCCAACGCAACGCGCGGCAACATGGCCGTAGACCTCAAGCTCGTGGAGTTCGCAGCATGAGCGCCGTAGCAACCGAAACCCGCGAAATCCAGCTTGCCTCCCGCCCGGTCGGCCGCCCTGCTCCGGAGAACTTCCGGCTGGCAACAGCGCCGCTACCCGAGCTCGCGGAGGGCCAGCTCCTGGTGAAGAACCAGTTCATGTCCGTGGATCCCTACATGCGCGGCCGCATGAATGACGTCAAGTCGTACTCGGCGCCGTTCCGCTTGGATGCAGCGCTCGACGGCGGTGCGGTAGGTGAGGTGATCGCGTCCCGTTCGGACGCGCACAAGGTAGGTGACGTCGTCGTGCACCAACTTGGCTGGCGCGAGCACGCGGTGGTGGACGCCGCCGCGACTACGCCGGTCCCGTCTGGGTTGGCCCCCACCTCGGCGTTCCTTGGCGCGCTTGGCATGACAGGCCTGACCGCCTACGCCGGGTTGCTGAAAGTTGCCGAGTTCAAAGAAGGCGACGTGGTCTTCGTGTCCGGGGCGGCAGGTGCGGTCGGCTCGATGGTTGGCCAGATCGCCAAGGCCATGGGCGCTTCCAAGGTCATCGGCAGCGCCGGATCGCCGGAGAAGGTTGCCCGCTTGCTGGAGCTCGGCTTCGATGCTGCGTTCAATTACAACGATGCTCCCGTGCTGGACCAACTGAAGGAAGCGGCGGGGGAGCGCGGCATTGACGTCTACTTCGATAACGTCGGTGGCGAGCACCTCGAAGCAGCACTTGCCACGCTCACGGTTGGCGGCCGCGTCGCAATGTGCGGTGCGATTGCCCAGTACAACTCCACGGAGCCCCCGGTGGCGCCGCGGAACCTGGCTGTGGCCATCGGCAAGCAGCTCACCCTGCGCGGATTCCTGGTGGGCGGGCAGCGACAGTACGCCCCCGAGTTCGCGCAGAAGATGGCCGGCTGGCTGGCCGATGGGTCCGTCAGCTACGACGAAACCATCGTGGACGGGCTGGAGAATGCACCGCAGGCATTCATGGACCTGTTGGACGGTGCGAACACGGGAAAGATGCTGGTCCGCCTCTAGCTCACGCGTGAAACGCGTGTGACTTGCGCACCCGGCTACTGCTTGGTAACAAAAGGTCAACAATCTGACCTGGAGTGATCATTTGTGGTAGTTGGGTGTGTTGCAGGCCACTAGTGTTGGTTTCATCAATGCGCCTCGGCGCAGCTGCGAGCATCAGTGAAAACAGAGTTTCTGCCTCAGGTATAGGAAACGGACACTCATTGACCATCCGTCGTAGCGCCAATCACTTTCTTCCTGGAGGAAAATTGAAGAAACCACTGCGTGCCACCCTGAAGCGCGGTTCAATGGCCGGTGTTGCCACCCTCGGTGCAGCAGCGCTCCTGCTGACCAGCTGCGGCCAGGCTCCCGACGCCGGATCCGGCGGGGCGACCAAGAGTGACTTTACTGGCTGCATCGTGTCGGACTCCGGCGGATTCGACGATCAGTCCTTCAACCAGTCCTCATTCGAGGGCCTCAAGAAGGCAGAGTCTGATTTGGGCATCACGGTAAAGTCGGCCGAATCCAAAGCCAACAGCGACTTCGAAACCAACCTCAACGGCATGATCTCCGCAGGCTGTAACCTCACTGTCACGGTTGGCTTCCTTTTGGGCGATGCCACTAAGGCCGCCGCAGAGAAGAACACCGACAAGCACTTCGCGATCGTCGACTACACGTACGAGACTCCGATCGCCAACGTCAAGCCGATCGTCTATGACACGGCCCAGGCTGCATACCTTGCAGGCTACGCGGCTGCAGCTACCACCAAGACCAACAAGGTGGGTACCTTCGGCGGCATCAAGATCCCCACGGTTACCATCTTCATGGACGGCTTCTACGACGGCGTCCAGGCCTACAACAAGGCCAAGGGCAAGTCAGTACAGGTTGTTGGCTGGGACAAGAACACCCAGGACGGTTCGTTCACTGGCGACTTTGAGAAGCAGGACACCGGCAAACAGGTCACCATCAACCTGCTGGACCAGGGCGCGGACATCATCATGCCCGTAGCCGGACCGGTTGGTAAGGGTGCAGGTGCTGCTTTGAAGGAAGCCAAGGCTGCCGGCAAGGACGTCAAGCTCATCTGGGTTGACTCCGATGGCTACCTCACCGCTCCCGAGTACAAGGACCTGATGCTGACCTCCGTGGTCAAGCAGATGGGCGAAGCTGTTGAAGCCGTGGTGAAGGACGACACGGAAGGCAAGTTCAACAACGAAGCCTACGTCGGAACGTTGGAGAACGATGGCGTTGCCCTCGCCCCGTTCCACGATCTCGACTCCGCTGTCACCGCTGAAACCAAGTCCGAGCTCGATGCCCTGAAGGCTGACATCGTCTCCGGCAAGCTGGTTGTCGAATCGGCAGCGAGCCCCAAGAAGTAAATCAATTCCTGGACGCGCCGCCAGTACCGAGCCCCGGTACTGGCGGCGCGTTTTTGCCCTGACTACGCTGGGCTTCAAAGCCAATGGCTTTGGAGCAGTACAGCCGTCCCTCGGACTCACAGAACGGTGGGAGTTGTGAAACTCGAATTGAAGGGGATCTCGAAAGCCTTCGGGACCTTCTACGCCAACCAAGACATCGACCTCGTGGTCGAATCCGGCCAGATCCATTGCCTCCTCGGCGAAAATGGTGCCGGCAAATCAACCCTCATGAACGTGCTGTACGGGCTGTACGAGCCAACAGCCGGCCAGATCCTGGTAAATGACCAGCCGGTCAATTTCCGTGGACCGGGTGACGCGATGGCGGCCGGCATCGGCATGGTGCACCAGCACTTCATGCTGGTCCCCGTCTTTACCGTGGCGGAAAACGTTGCCCTCGGCGCGGAACCGACCACGTTCGGCGGTGTGCTCAGCATCGACGAAACCCGGAAGAAAATCCGGGAGATTTCCGATCAATACGGCTTCGACGTCGATCCCGACGCCTTGGTGGAGGACCTCCCCGTGGGCGTGCAACAGCGAGTCGAGATCATCAAGGCGCTGGTGCGTGAAGCGAAAGTCCTCATTTTGGACGAGCCCACCGCCGTTCTGACGCCTCAGGAAACCGATGAACTCCTGGACATCATGCGGCAACTCAAAGCCGGCGGCACGTCCATCGTCTTCATCTCGCACAAGCTGCGCGAAGTGAAGGCTGTCTCGGACGTCATCACCGTCATCCGCCGCGGCAAGGTGGTGGGAGATGCGCCTCCCACTGCGTCAGCCACGGAACTGGCGTCCATGATGGTTGGGCGCCCGGTGAGCCTGAGCTTGAACAAAGCTCCCGCGCAGCCTAAGGAAACCACTTTCGTGGTGGAAAACCTGACAGTGCGTGCGGCGAACGGCACCAATGTGGTGGACGGAATCAGCTTCGACATCGCCCAAGGTGAGATTCTCGCCGTCGCCGGTGTCCAAGGCAATGGCCAAACGGAACTGACCGAAGCCATCTTGGGTGTCCAGGAGCATGTAACCGGCTCCGTGACGCTTGATGGCAAGCAACTGCTGGGCCTCCCCGTCAAGGACGTCCTGCGTTCCGGCGTCGGGTTTGTTCCGGAGGACCGGACGGTAGACGGGCTGGTTGGGCCGTTCTCCGTGGCAGAGAACCTGGTCCTGGACCTTTACGACCAAGCACCGTTTGCCAGTGGCATCAGCATGAAGCCTGCCAAGGTTGCGGAGCACGCGAAGGCCAAGATCGAGGAATTCGATATCCGGACTCCTTCTGCGGCGTCGGCTGCCGGAACTTTGTCCGGCGGCAACCAGCAGAAAGTGGTCATGGCCAGGGAACTGTCCCGGCCCTTGCGGTTGTTTATCGCGAGCCAGCCCACACGCGGTGTGGATGTTGGTTCCATCGAGTTCCTGCACAAGCGCATCGTTGCCGAGCGCGACGTCGGAACGCCGGTCATGATCGTTTCCACTGAGCTTGATGAGGTCATTGAGCTCGCCGACCGGATTGCCGTGCTGTACAAAGGCAAGCTCGTGGGCATTGTCCCTGCTGGAACACCCCGCGACACCCTTGGCTTGATGATGGCCGGCGTCGGCCCTGAAGGAGGCTCCGATGACAACTAAAGACGAGTCAGGCAAAGACAAAACACCCGGGGAATCCACCTCTGAAGTGCGGGCGGCAGACGTCGCCCTGGACACCGCCGGAGGGACGCTGGAACCTTCCATAGTGCCCGTTTCCTCCCAAAGTGGGGACCCGGGACACCAGCATGGCAGCCTGATGCGCCGGATCGTGATGGGCAGCGGCTTTGTCTCCGTCCTGGCGGTCATTGTGGCGCTCTTCCTCGGCGGCTTGCTGATTGCCAGCACGGACGCCCAGGTGGCAAAAACCGCGGGCTACTTGTTCGCACGCCCCACGGACTTCCTGAGTGCGTTGTGGACAGCCATGACCGAGAGCTACGTTGCACTCTTCCAAGGCGCTGTGTTCAATCCACGTGAAGGCTTCAAGCCCTTGCTCGAAACCATGACCGTGGCAACCCCGCTGATCTGTGCCGGCCTTGGCGTTGCACTTGCATTCCGTGCCGGCTTGTTCAACATCGGTGCCCAGGGGCAGATCATCATCAGCGCCACCCTCGCTGCCTACGTAGGGTTTGCCTGGCACCTGCCGTTCGGCCTGCACCTGCTGGTAGTCATCATCATGGGCGTCCTGGGTGGAGCTCTGTGGGGTGCCATTGTGGGCATCCTCAAGGCCCGGACCGGCGCGCATGAAGTCATCGTCACCATCATGCTGAACTATGTGGCATTGTTCCTGCTCGACTTCCTGCTGAACACTGCTGCGTTCCGGCGTCCGGGGGACAACAGCCCCATTTCGCCACGCCTCGATGAATCGGCAACGTATCCCGTCCTCATCCCCGGATCCCGACTCCACGTGGGCTTCCTCGTGGCGATTGCGCTGACCTACGGTGTGTGGTGGCTGCTGAACCGATCCACCATCGGCTTCGAGTTCCGTGCCGTCGGTGCCAACCCCGTCGCAGCGCGGACCGCCGGCGTCAAAGTATCCCGCGCCACCATCCTGGTGATGGCCATGGCCGGCGCCCTCGCCGCGTTCGGTGGCATTGCCCAAGTAGCCGGCACCGAAAAGGTGCTGACAGGCGGCGTCGCTGCCCAGATCGGCTTCGACGCGATCACTGTTGCGCTGTTGGGACGCAGTACACCGTGGGGGACGTTCTTTGCCGGACTGCTGTTCGGAGCTTTCCGTGCAGGCGCAGTACAGATGCAGATCCAGACCGGAACGCCCATCGACATCGTGCTGGTGGTGCAGTCGCTCATTGTGCTCTTCATCGCCGCACCGCCCCTCATCCGTTCGATCTTCCGGCTTGAGCCCAAGAAGAAGAACAAGAACAAGACACCGAAGGCGGCCCCGAAAGCTGCCCTTGCCAACGCCACCGGAGGTGCCAAGTGAGCGCGACAACCACCGCTCCCAAGTCGGGATCAACGGCCCTGCCAGCGTTCCGGCCTTCCATGAAGGTTCCGCTTTCCCTCGGCATCCTGGCGCTCATAGCCTTGGTCTTCTTCGGCTTCCTTGGCCCGGACCAGACAGCCGAGATGAAGATCAGCGACGCCGGCGACGCCGTTGCGGTCCCTGCCCTGATGATTCCGGGACAGGTGGGCGGAATTGTCCTCGGCATCCTGCTGCTGGCCATGGCCGCCTACTCGATCTACCTCTGGACCCAAGGAGAGCGGTCGCCCAAGTGGCTGCCCATCGCGTTTGCAGTGGTGTTCGTGTTCGCCTTGCTTGTTTGGATCGTGGCAGGCGCCCGCCAGCCCTCCATCTCGCTGGCAGGTCTCGTTGCCGGCTCGGTGACACTTGCTGTCCCACTGGTCTTCGGCTCGCTCTCGGGCGTGCTCTGTGAGCGCGTGGGCGTTGTAAACATCGCCATCGAGGGGCAGCTCCTGGGCGGAGCATTCACTGCCGCCTTGGTGGCCACCATGACGGGCAGCCCGTACATCGGCCTGATCGCAGCCGCTGCGGCGGGTGCTGCTGTGTCCATGGTCCTGGCCGTGTTCAGCATCAAATACCTGGTCAACCAGATCATCGTCGGTGTGGTTTTGAACGTGTTGGTCTCCGGCCTCACAGGCTTCCTGTACGGCACGTTGATGGTGCCCAACAAGGAACAGTTCAATACCCCGGGCCGCTTGGACATCCTGCCGATCCCGCTGCTTTCGGACGTCCCCATCATCGGGCCCATCCTGTTCGAGCAGTCCATCGCGGGCTACCTCATGTACATTGCGGTGGCCGTGGTGTGGTTTGGTTTGTTCAAGACCCGCTGGGGCCTCCGCGTCCGGGCCGTGGGTGAACACCCGCAGGCTGCTGACACCTTGGGTATCAACGTCAACGCAACCCGTTTCTGGAACGTCACGTTGGGTGGTGCCATTGCGGGTATCGGTGGTGCCGTCTTCACACTGGTGACCATCGACTCCTTCACCAAGGACATCTCCGGTGGCCGCGGCTTCATTGCCTTGGCTGCCCTGATCTTTGGGCGCTGGAATCCGATCGGCGCGTTCCTGGCCTCGCTGCTGTTCGGCTTCGCCTACAACCTGCAGTCCATCCTGGGCATCATCGGCACCCCGGTACCGAGCCAGTTCATGGCCATGCTGCCGTACCTGGTGACCATCTTCGCCGTCGCCGGCCTGGTAGGTAAGTCGCGGCCACCAGCCGCAAGCGGCATACCGTACGTGAAGGGTTGACGATGCCAGCGGAAGATATCGACTGGCAGGCCTTGGAAGACGCGGCTAAACAGGCAATGCAACAGGCGTACGCGCCCTATTCCAAGTTCCCGGTGGGGGCTGCGGCGCTCACCGAGGACGGCCGGATCGTCAGCGGCTGCAACGTTGAGAACGCCAGCTACGGGCTGACTCTCTGCGCCGAATGTGCCCTGGTCGGCCAGCTCCACATGACAGGCGGCGGCAAAATCGCCGCGTTCTACTGCGTGGATGGGCAAGGCAACATCCTCATGCCGTGCGGGCGTTGCCGCCAGCTGCTCTATGAATTCAGGGCGCCCGGAATGCAGCTCATGACAACGCAGGGAATCAAGTCCATGGACCAGGTACTTCCTGACGCCTTTGGTCCCGAACATCTGGAGGAAACCACGTGACCACCACTGAAGCGTTCGACGCCGTCCAGATCATTTCCATCAAGCGGGACAAGGGCACGCTCACTCCCGAGCAGATCGACTGGACCATTGATGCCTACACCCGCGGCGTGATCGCCGAGGAACAGATGGCGGCACTGAACATGGCCATCCTGCTGAACGGCATGGACCGCGCCGAGATTTCACGCTGGACATCGGCCATGATCGCCTCGGGCGAGCGGATGGACTTTTCGTCCCTGACAAGGCCCGACGGCGGCCGGAAGGCTACCAGCGACAAGCACTCCACCGGTGGGGTGGGGGATAAGATCACGCTGCCGTTGGCGCCGCTGGTGGCCGTGTTCGGTGTCGCAGTTCCGCAGCTTTCGGGCCGCGGCCTCGGCCACACCGGCGGGACGCTGGACAAGCTGGAGGCCATCCCCGGGTGGCGGGCCAACCTGAGCAACGACGAAATCATGGCCCAGCTTCAGGACGTCGGCGCAGTCATCTGTGCTGCAGGTTCAGGGCTCGCACCCGCGGACAAGAAGCTCTATGCCTTGCGTGACGTCACTGGAACGGTGGAAGCCATCCCGCTGATTGCCTCCTCGATCATGAGCAAGAAGATCGCCGAAGGAACAGGCTCCTTGGTGCTGGACGTCAAAGTGGGTTCGGGCGCCTTCATGAAAGACGAAGCACGGGCCCGGGAGCTTGCAGAGACCATGGTGGCTTTGGGCAAGGACGCAGGCGTACACACCGTCGCGCTGATCACGGACATGTCCACACCGTTGGGGTTGACCGCGGGTAACGCCATCGAGGTGGAGGAATCAGTGGAGGTCCTTGCCGGTGGCGGTCCGGAAGACGTCGTCGAACTGACCGTCCGCCTGGCCGAGGAGATGCTGGCCGGTGCCGGCATCCACGATGCCGATCCCGCCGCCGCCCTGAAGGACGGGCGGGCCATGGACGTCTGGAACCGGATGATCGAAGCCCAAGGTGGAGATCCCCGGGCCGCGCTGCCCGTGGCCAGGGAATCCGAGGTTGTCTACGCTCCGGCGGACGGCGTCTTGGTGGAACTGGACGCGCTTTCCGTGGGTATTGCCGCCTGGCGCCTGGGTGCTGGCCGTGCCCGCAAGGAAGACCAGGTTCAAGCCGGTGCCGGAGTACGCCTGCACGCCAAGCCGGGCGCGTTGGTCCGGGCAGGCGAGCCATTGATGACACTCCTGACGGATAGCCCGGAAAAGTTCGACCGGGCCAAGGAAGCGCTCCAGAGTGCCGTCGTGATTGCTCCTGAAGGGTCACGCCCGGCGCATCAGCTGATCATCGACCGCATCGCCTAGGCTTAAGTGTCCCGGGCTGTTTCCAGGAACAGCCCGGGACACTAGCCATCCGGCGCCTGTGGGGGAGCCGGCTATCGTAAGGAAACCGTGCAGGGCATCAACGATTTCATCCTCGCCGCGGCGGAACAGCCGTGGGTGTTGGTCCTGGTGCTGGCCTGCTGCGTGATCGATGGTTTCTTCCCGCCCATCCCCAGCGAATCCGTGGTGGTGGGCCTGAGTGCCGTGTCCGGCAGCAGCGGCTCACCCAACGTGTGGCTGCTGGGCTTGATGGCAGCTATCGGCGCGTTCTCCGGGGATAACATCGCCTACATCATTGGACACCGCATCGGCATCCAACGCTGGCGCTGGATGCGCACCCAGCGGATGCAGGGCGCCTTTCGTTGGGCGGGCAAGGAACTTCGACGCCGGTCAGCCTCGCTCATCATGGTGGCCCGGTTCATCCCCATTGGCAGGGTGGCAGTCAACCTGACGGCCGGCGCAACGCACTTCCACCACCGCAAATTCGTAGCCCTGACCGCTATGTCGGCGGTCCTGTGGGCAACGTATTCGGTGATCCTCGGGTACTTCTTCGGTGTCTGGTTCGAGGACAACCACCTGCTGGGTGCCGTCATAGCGATCGTGGTAGCCGTGATCCTGGGAATCATCATCGATCGCATCATCAGCAAAGTCCGGGGATCAGTGCCTTTGGATGGCAAGAACATTCCTGAGGAAGACGCCCCGACTCCACCCACGGTATGACGACTCTTGCCCCGGAAGATCAGCCTGGCGGTTGACGACCACAACCTCATCAAACCGATAGCGTTAAACGCGTGATCCCAAGGCTGGGACGTAGCGAACGACGTCCCGGCCGTGGGACACTAGAGCGACTTCCGTCACATCGTCAAGTCACATTCGTCTAGGAGCTACCCCCGCGTGGAGTTTTTGAATCAAATGCTCGAGCATGCAGCCGGGCAGCCCTGGATATACCCGGTACTTCTGGTCTTCTTTTTCATTGACGGATTCGCCACGATTCTCCCTAGCGAAACAGCCATTGTGGGCCTCTCGGCGCTGTCCCTTCACAGCGGAGAACCCAACCTGTGGATTCTGGGTGCAACTGCCTTGGTAGGTGCCATGGCCGGCGACAACATGGCTTACATGTTGGGCCGCAAGATCGGCCTCACCCGCTGGAAGTGGATGCGGCGACCCAAGGTCCAGAAAATGTTCGCGTGGGCACAGTACGAGTTGGACAAGCGCGGTGCGGTCCTGATCTTCACCGCCCGCTACATTCCGTGGGGTCGGGTAGCGGTGAACTACGTCGCCGGGCAGACCGGATTCCGCCACCGCACCTTCTTCTGGCTGGACGCCTTCGCCTGCATCACGTGGGTTGGCTACTCAATCGGCATTGGCTTGCTCGCAGGTCAGTGGGTACACCACAACCCGCTCCTCGGCGTCGGAATTGCAGTGGCCTTCGCCGTGGTCCTCGGTATCGTGGTGGACCATGCCTTGCGCTGGTGGCACAAGTACCTTGAGAAGAAGGACCAGGCCCGTGAAGCGGCCGCAAGCAGTGCAGCTCCCGCAGCGGAGCCGAATCTGTCGCAAAAAGCAGTTGCCGGGGCCGACCTCTCCAATCCTGCCGGCTAAGGACCTGCCGGGGGCGGCGGTGGGGACTAGTCTTAGTACGTGACTGAGCCCATTCTTGACGCTGCCCCTGCCCTTGACTTCGATCTGAAGAGCCTTCCCAAGGTTTCCCTCCACGATCATCTGGACGGAGGACTCCGCCCGGCCACCATCATCGAGCTGGCTGAGGCCGCCGGCCACACCCTGCCCTCCACCGATCCGGTGGCGCTGGGTGCATGGTTCCGTGAATCCGCGGACTCCGGTTCGCTGGTCCGCTACCTCGAAACGTTTGACCACACCGTCGCCGTCATGCAGACCAAGGAAGGCCTGTTCCGGGTCGCCAAGGAATTCGTGGAGGACCTGGCCGAGGACGGCGTCGTGTACGGCGAAGTCCGGTGGGCTCCTGAACAGCACCTGCAGCAGGGCCTGACCCTGGACGAAGTTGTGGAAGCAGTCCAGACCGGGCTGGAAGCCGGCATGGATTCCGCCGAAGAGCGCGGCCAGCAGATTCAGGTCGGGCAGCTCATCACTGCCATGCGCCACGCTGATCGTGGTCAGGAAATCGCCGAGCTGGCCGTCCGCCACCGCGCCAACGGCGCGGTCGGTTTCGACATTGCCGGCGCTGAAGACGGATTCCTCCCGTCCCGCTTCAAGGATGCGTTCACCTACCTGGCCGAGAACAACTTCCCGGCAACGGTCCACGCCGGCGAGGCTGCCGGCCTGGAGAGCATCCAGTCTGCCCTGGTGGACGGCCGTGCCCTGCGCCTTGGCCATGGCGTGCGGATCGCCGAGGACATCTCGGTGGAGTTCGAGGACAACTCCGACGACGACGGCGAGGACACCATCGGCATGGTGACCATCGGCAGCGTGGCAGCATGGGTTCGCGACCGCGGAATCGCCCTTGAAATCTGCCCTTCCTCCAACCTCCAGACCGGTGCCATTTCCGGCTTTGGCGACGGCATCGAAAGCCACCCGGTGGACATGCTCTTCCAGCTCGGCTTCAACGTCACCATCAACACTGACAACCGCCTCATGAGCGGCGTGACGCTTACCGACGAGTTCGAACTCCTGGTGGAGACCTTCGACTACGACCTCGATGATCTGCTCGAGCTGACGCTCAACGCGGCCGAGGCAGCGTTCCTGCCGCTGGACGAGCGTGAAGCCTTGGTTGAGTACATCAACGATGCCTACGCCAACCTCGGCTAACGATTCCAGCCTCCCGGAGCTGCATGGGCCCACAGCAGTCGGGGAGCTGCTGGGGACAATTGCCGCCTTGCGGGAGCACTGCCCGTGGATGGGCGCCCTGACCCACGAGTCGCTGGTGGAGTACCTGATCGAGGAAGCCTACGAAGTGGTTGATTCGATCGAAGCCGGTGCGGTAGATGAAGAGCTCCGAGGCGAGCTGGGCGATGTGCTGCTTCAAGTAGTGCTTCATGCCCGGCTCGCCGAGGAGCGCGGCAGCTTTGATTTCGGGGACGTGGCGCGCAGTATCAATGCCAAGATGGTCCGGCGAAACCACCACGTCTTCAAGGCCGACGGTTCCCTGCAGGAGAGTTTCCCGGCCAGCGTCGAGGAAATCATCGTCAAGTGGGACGCCGCCAAACGCGCGGAGAAGCCGGAGCGGAAAGACCCCTTCGAGGGGATTCCGCCCCACCTGCCGGCGTTGGCAGGAGCGCAGAAGTCCTTCGACCGGGCAGTCCGCGCCGGCATGCCCGTTGACGCCCAAAGCCGACTGGCCGCCGTCGGACTTCCTGTCATTCCGGCCTCGGAAGAGGCGCTGGGGGAGCTGCTGCTCGCCATCGTCGCGGGTGCCAGGGAGCAAGGACTCGACGCCGAACGGGCCCTCCGTGCGGCAGTTCGATCGTTTCAGAACAACCAGGCGCAGCCTTCATGACGTGAGCAGTTGGAAGCCGTGCCGTAACGTAAGCCACTCTCGACTACGCTAGTAGCGACGAGGACGTTGAGAATTTCCCTCCACATTCCTGTAATTCGCCCATAAGGAGCACATCCATGGCGCTTATCGATGCCATCCACGCACGCGAGATCCTTGATTCCCGCGGAAACCCGACCGTAGAAGTTGAGGTCCTGCTCTCCGACGGCCAGATCGGCCGCGCAGCAGTTCCCTCCGGTGCCTCCACCGGCGAGCACGAAGCCGTTGAGCTTCGCGACGGCGACAAGGGCCGTTACCTCGGTAAGGGTGTCCAGAAGGCCGTTGACGCCGTCATCGACGAGATCTCCCCGGCCCTGATTGGTTTCGACGCCACTGACCAGCGCAGCATCGACCAGGCCATGATCGACCTGGACGGTACGCCCAACAAGGGCAAGCTCGGCGCCAACGCCATCCTGGGTGTTTCCCTGGCCGTGGCCAACGCAGCTGCTGCTTCTGCTGACCTGCCGCTGTACAAGTACCTGGGCGGCCCGAACGCCCACGTCCTGCCCGTTCCGCTGATGAACATCCTCAACGGTGGCTCGCACGCCGACTCCGATGTTGACATCCAGGAATTCATGATTGCCCCGATCGGTGCCGAGACCTTCTCCGAAGGCCTGCGCTGGGGTGTTGAGGTCTACCACAACCTCAAGGCTGTCCTGCAGGAAAAGGGCCTCTCCACCGGCCTCGGCGACGAGGGTGGCTTTGCCCCCAACCTGCCGTCCAACCGCGCTGCACTGGACCTGATCCAGGAAGCCATCAAGAACGCCGGCTACACCCCGGGCACGGACATCGCACTTGCCTTGGACGTTGCGTCTTCCGAGTTCTACAAGGAAGGTGCTTACCAGTTTGAAGGCAAGGCACTTACTGCCACCGAGATGAGCGCCTACTACGCTGAGCTCGTTGCCGACTACCCGCTGGTTTCCATCGAAGACCCGCTGGACGAGAACGACTGGGAAGGCTGGAAGACCCTCACCGACACCATTGGTGACAAGGTCCAGCTTGTTGGCGACGATCTCTTTGTCACCAACCCGGTCCGCCTGCAGCAGGGCATCGAGACGGCCACGGCCAACTCCCTGCTGGTCAAGGTCAACCAGATCGGTTCCCTGACCGAGACGCTCGACGCCGTTTCCCTGGCTCAGCGCTCCGGCTACACCACCATTACCTCGCACCGCTCCGGCGAAACCGAGGACACCACTATTGCTGACATCGCCGTTGCCACCAACGCGGGCCAGATCAAGACCGGTGCCCCGGCCCGCTCCGAGCGTGTTGCCAAGTACAACCAGCTGCTGCGCATCGAAGAAGAACTCGACGACGCCGCACGCTACGCCGGCCGCAGCGCGTTCCCGCGTTTCAAGGGCTAGCCTTCAGCGAAAACACGTAACCGGTGGCTATGGTGGAAAGACCATGGCCGCCGGTTCTGTTTTACTCCGGTTCTGTTCACCACAGGCCAGGTCAGCAACAGCAAGCGCAGCAACCCGCCAGGCAAGCACCGGGCATTACAGGAGTGTCATGGCCACCCGTCGTCCAAAGGTACCCAGGGCCGACGCCCTTGGTCGCCCGTCAAGTGGTGCCCGTCCGTCTAGTGGTGCCCGTCCGGTCGGTGCATCCGGCGGGACCGGCAAGGGTTCTGAAGGCGCAGGTTCCGAGGGTGCCGACGTCATCAAGGCCGAGTTCGGCGGGCCGCGGGCTTCGTCAAAGACACCGACGGCGGCGGTTGGCGCCAAAGCCCCTGGCAACAGCAAGACGCCCACCGGTACCAAGGCGGGCAAGGAGAGCAAGCCGGCAGGCACTTCCACGAAGGCTGCGGACAAGGGCACGGAAAGACCACGCCCCGGGGCGAAGGATGACCTGGAGCTGGATCCCGTACCGGCCAAGGCGTTCTCCGGCCGGATGCTCGCACTGGCTGTCGTGATGATTGCCATCACTGTCCTGCTGGCCCCCACCGTGAAGATTTTCCTTGAGAAACGCGCCGAAATTTCAGCGCTGGAAGCGGAAATTGCGAGCAGGAAAGCGGAGCAAACCGAGCTGAACAAGCAGCTCTCCCGGTGGCAGGACCCCAACTACGTGAAACAGCAGGCCCGCGACCGCATTAACATGGTTATGCCGGGTGAAACAGGTTACTGGGTGTTTGGGGGAGAAGAAGCCGCCGGCACACCGGGTGGCCGCACCGGCTCCGGATCGTCGGCAAACCCGGAGAATCTGCCCTGGGTGGATGCTCTCTGGGAGTCAATCAGACGATCGGCAACTGACTAGACGCGGTGCCCGCCGCCGTCGTGTCCGCATGGGACGCGACAAAAGGGGCAGGAAGGTTGGCAGCGCAAGTGGAAGAGAACACGGCAGCCGTGCCGCAGGAATCCCGCCAGCCATCAGCACACGATCTTGAGGTACTCAGCCGACAGCTGGGCAGGCCGGTCCGGGATGTTGTCGAGATCCCGGCGAGGTGCGTCTGCGGCAACCCCTTGGTGGCAGCGACAGCTCCCCGGCTCAGCAACGGAACACCGTTTCCCACCACGTTCTACCTGACCCACCCGGTCATCACTTCAGCGGTGTCCCGCCTTGAAGCTGGCGGGCTCATGAATGAGATGAACGAGCGACTGACCGCTGACCAGGAGTTGGCCGGCGCCTATCATGGCGCGCACGATGCCTACCTGCAGGCCCGCAACCAGATTGCTGATCGCTCCGGCACCGGGGCAGTGCCCGAGATCGACGGTATCTCTGCAGGCGGTATGCCCACCCGCGTGAAGTGCCTGCATGTCCTGGTGGGGCATTCTTTGGCTGCCGGGCCGGGCGTCAATCCGCTGGGGGACGAGGCACTGGATGCCATCACTGAATGGTGGACCAAGGACCGCTGCTATTGCGACGGCGCTTGGGACACAGCCGGCGAGGCTCCTTCACGGGATTTGAGCCGCCATGGTCCGCAGGGGCTGCCTGACATCGTGGGGCGTCCCGCGCCGGTGCGGAAGTCCAAGATTGAATCCCTTGACGAGCAGGAAGGCACCGCATGAGCCGCGTGGCTGCCATTGACTGCGGTACCAACTCCATCCGGCTGCTTATCGCTGATGTCTCAGACGGACTACCGGACGCGCAGGGTCCGCTGACCGACGTCGTGCGTGAAATGCGGGTGGTGCGGCTGGGCCAGGGCGTCGATGCCACGGGCGAGCTGGCTCCGGAAGCCTTGGAGCGCACCTTTGCTGCTACGCGGGACTACGCCCGGCTCATCCAGGAACACGGTGCCGAACGAGTCCGTTTTGCCGCTACTTCGGCAACTCGTGATGCCAGTAACCGCCAGGTCTTTGTGGACGGCATCCGGGATCTCCTGGGCGTACGGCCAGAGGTCATTTCCGGTGACGAGGAAGCTGCGTTGTCCTTCGCGGGAGCCAGCAGCGTCCTGCCCGTCACGGGGGAGGACGCCATCCTGGTGGTTGACCTGGGCGGAGGGAGTACCGAATTCGTGCTGGGCGACTCCAGCGGCGTTATCGCAGCGCGCTCGGTGGACATTGGGTGCGTGCGGTTGACTGAACGTCACCTTCGCAGCGACCCGCCCACGGCTGCGCAAATCACCGCAGCAGAGGCCGACGTCGATGCCGCACTTGATCTTGCCGCTCAGACGGTACCGCTCGGCCGCGCCACAGCGGTGGTTGGGGTCGCTGGTTCCATCACCACCATCACCGCGCACGCGTTGGGCCTGAGCAAATATGAGCCGGGCCGAATCCACGGTGCTTCGCTGGACCTCGAAACCATCACGAACGCATGCACCAGCCTGCTGGAAATGACGCGCGAAGAACGTGCTGCCCTTCCCTATATGCACCCGGGACGCGTAGATGTGATCGGAGCGGGAGCTTTGGTTTGGCGCCGCATTCTGGCACGGATGGAAACGGTCAGCAACGGAACCATTCGCGCGGCTGTTTCCAGCGAACACGACATTCTTGACGGCATCGCCCTGAGTATCCGGGACGGCGAATGACGTTGCGGCACCGACGCGCCCTGTCCGCTGCGCTTGCCACCACGTTGGCCGGCGGGGCGCTTGCAGGTGCGCTGTTGTCGGCTCCGGCAGCCAACGCGGATGCATGGCGCGACAAGGAGTACTGGCTCAAGGAATCGGGTGTCACCAACGCCTGGCAGGTGTCCAAGGGTGCCGGCGTCAAGGTCGCGATCATCGATAGCGGTATTGACGGAAGCCACCCTGACCTCAAGGGCGTCGTGGTCGGTGGGACGGATGTCTCCGGGGCCGGGGCTCCGAATGGACAAAAGAGTATTGGCGCCAAGACCGAACACGGCACCCTTGTGGCAACCATGCTCGCCGGGCGCGGCCACACCACGCCCACCCCCTCGCCGTCGCCATCGGCATCAGGGTCAGCAGCTCCAAAGCCGGCCGCACCTCCACCGCCACCCACCACCCCGCCCGCCGGGGGACCGGACGGGATCACGGGCGTGGCGCCCGAAGCGGAGATTCTCGCCATCTCAACGTGGCTCGGTTCGCCCAACCCGGGCGGCAAGACGGACCAGGAGCAAATACCTGAAGCCGTGCGCTGGGCGGTGGACAACGGTGCCAAGGTCATCAACATTTCCCTCGGCAGTACTTCGCCGGATTGGCCGCAGAGCTGGGACGCAGCGTTCCTGTACGCGGAGCAAAAGGATGTGGTGATTGTTGCCGCAGCGGGAAACCGGGTGGGTGGCAACGTGCAGGTTGGTGCCCCGGCAACTATTCCCGGCGTCCTCACGGTAGCCGGGTTGGATGGTGAGGGACGCGCCAGCGTCGACTCATCGTCCCAGGGCATCAGTATTGGAGTAGCAGCTCCGGCGGAGAAACTGGTGGGCGGCATTCCCGGTGGTTCGTATGCCGAGTGGGCAGGAACGTCCGGAGCGGCACCCATCGTTTCAGGTGTGGCAGCACTGATCCGTTCCAAGTGGCCGGAAATGAGCGCTACCCAGGTCATCAACAGGATCGTCAGCACTGCCAAGGATGCCGGCGCCCCAGGCAAGGACCCCCTCTATGGGTATGGCATCCTCAACGCTGAGGCCGCGCTCAAGAACGACGTACCCACCACCAGCACCAACCCGCTGGGTTCCATCGCGGACTGGATCCGCGTCCACCGCCGCGGCGTCTTCAGCGAACCCTCACAAGCGCCCGTGGCGAGTCCTACCAGCGCCGCTCCGACGCTTGCCGATCCGACTGTCCCCGTCGCTAAGACGCCGGCCACCGTGGACGAAGCCCTTCCTGCCGCCGTCGTGCTTGGTTTTGGAGCGTTGTTCATTGCCCTCGTTGCAGGTGCCGCGGTCCAGCTGCGAAGGGTCCTAAGGGACCCGCCAGTAGCGACTGAGGAGGCCGAAACAGGCGCCCTTTTGAAGGTGGATCCGCCTGCCCGGAAGTAGTTAGTGAAGATTTTCACAAAGTACTGTACTCTGGACTCATGGCAACCACCCCAGAGCTCATTGACCGTCCCCGGGTTCTCGTCGTCGGCGGCGGCTACGTCGGCCTGTACGTAGCACTCAAACTGCAGAAGAAGATCGCGAACGCAGGCGGAATCGTCACCGTCGTTGATCCACTGCCGTACATGACCTACCAGCCCTTCCTCCCGGAAGTAGCCGGTGGCAACATCGAGGCACGCCACGCCGTCGTCTCCCACCGTCAGCACCTCAAGCAGACTGAGCTCATCCAGGGCCGCGTCACCAGCATCGACCACGCCAACAGGACCGCGGTTATCGCCCCGTCCGACGGCGGCGAGAACTTCGAGATCCCGTACTTCGACGTCGTGATCGCAGCCGGCGCCATCACCCGCACGTTCCCCATCAAGGGACTCGCGGACAAGGGCATCGGCCTGAAGACCATCGAGGAAGCCGTTGCACTTCGCAACAAGGTGCTGGAGCGCATCGAATCAGCTTCCACCATGACTGACCCCGCAGAGCGTGCCAAGGCGCTGACCTTCGTTGTGGTGGGTGGCGGCTTTGCCGGCATCGAATGCCTCACCGAAATGGAAGACCTCGCCCGCGCTGCTGTGCGCAACAACCCCCGCATCCGCCAGGAAGAAGTCCGCTTCGTCCTGGTTGAAGCCATGGGCCGCATCATGCCCGAGGTCACCGCCTCGCAGGCCGAGTGGGTTGTGGAGCACCTCCGCAGCCGCGGCATCGAAGTACTCCTGAACACTTCCCTCGACAGTGCCGAGGGCAACCTCAAGCTGATCAACCTCCCGGACAAGACCCCCGCCGGTGAAGTTGAAGCAGACACCCTGGTATGGGCTGCCGGCGTGCAGGCCAACCCGATGATCCGCTCCACCGACTTCCCGCTGGAACCGCGAGGCCGCGTCCGCGTCCTGCCTGACCTGCGCATCGCAGGCGATGAAGGCATCGTGGAGAACGCCTGGGCAGCCGGCGACATCGCCGCTGTTCCGGACCTCACGGGCAAGGGCCTGCCGGACGGCACCTGCGTCCCCAACGCCCAGCACGCCCTGCGCCAGGCCAAGAAGCTCGCTAAGAACCTCTGGGCCTCCCGCTGGGACAAGCCGCTGCACGACTACAAGCACAAGAACCTCGGTGCTGTAGCCGGTTTCGGCGAGTGGAAGGGTGTTGCAAACATCAACCTGCTCGGCCGCATCGGCCTCAAGGGCGGCCTCGCCTGGCTGGCCCACCGTGGTTATCACGGCATGGCGATGCCCACGGTGGAGCGCAAGTTCCGCGTGATCCTCGGCTGGATCCTGGCCTTCTTCGCCGGCCGCGACACCACGCCGCTGATGGACCTGGACAACCCGCGCGGTGCCTTCGTGGCCGCAGCGACGCCTGCTCCCAAGCCTGCTGCCGCTCCGGCACCGGTGGAAGCCAAGCCGGTTGCCGAGGAAGTCAAGACTCCGGTAACTGCTGACGCCAAGTAGTACACGCACGACGGCGGCCGTCCCCTTGCGGGGGATGGTCGCCGTCGGCGTTTAACGCCGTCGCCTGGGCGGGCGCGCTAAAGCTGCCCCCTAGACTGTTGCCATGTCCGGTGAAACTGATCTGAAGACGCTCCTGGAGTCGCTTCATCCCGTAGCCCGCGATGGCGAATACGTTTACGCTCTTTGGCCGCATGGCCGCCCTTTGGAAGGTGGCATCGAAGCGGCAGTTCGCGAGGCCGAAGGCCTAACGGTAGTCCTTCACCGCGACGAAGCCGATTCTTTGGACCTAAGCTACGATTTCGTGGCCACATGGATCACGCTCCAGGTCCATTCGGCTTTGGAAGCCGTAGGGCTCACCGCTGCTGTCAGTGCTGCGCTGACGCACGCAGGGATCAGTTGTAACGTCCTGGCAGGTTTCCATCACGATCACCTGCTGGTGCCGTCGGAGGACGCGGGCCGGGCCATGGACGTGCTGCGGCTTCTTGCCCGCGGCGTGGTCCTGCGTTCGGAGCGGCCCGAGGACCGGGCCGAGATCCTGGAACTGACTGCACGGGCGTTTTCTGTCTCCCCGGTGACCGGTGAACCCGTTGAAGGTACGCCGATTGAAGTGGGGCTCTTGCGCGAGCTTTTTGAGTGCAGCGAGTACGTCCCGGAACTCAGCATCGTGGCAGAAATGGGCGGTGAAATCGTGGGTCACGCCATCAGCACGCGGGGCTGGGTGGGAGAGCTCGAAATGCTGGGCTTGGGTCCCATAGGCGTGCTTCCACCCTTCCAGCGGCGCGGGGTTGGTTCGGCGTTGATGCGCGAGACGGCGGCTCGTGCCACGGCACTCGGAGAACCCGGAATCGCATTGCTCGGCAGCCCTCTCTACTATCCGCGTTTCGGCTATGTGCCAGCCACCTCCGTGGGCGTTGAACCGCCTGAGGCGATGTGGGGCGAGCACTTCCAGCTTCTACCCCTACCGGAATGGCCCGACGGCGTCCGGGGCACCTTTCGCTACGCCGCGCCATTCAACCGGCTCTAGCTGGGATACCATGGTCCGGGCGCCCCAGTAGCCCAATTGGCAGAGGCAGCGGACTTAAAATCCGCGTGTTGTGGGTTCGAGTCCCACCTGGGGCACAGACGCAAGGTGAGAGCTCTTTCTCCCTTCCTGTGCACGGTTCTCCTCTTCAGTGACTTTTCCCAGCATGCTCGTAGATTCCCCACAGGCAACGAGTGTTATAGGGATGTGACCTGAATCACTTATGTTCCCGGGGCAATTGCACTAGTTTGAGTCTTAATCAGGAACACCTGAGTAATCGCATCAAAGGCAGTTCGCACCTTTCGATCGAGGAGACAACGAATGTTTGATCTTTCCCCAGCGGCGCCCCGAGCCGCCAAGCTAACCGCGCTTGGCATTGGGGTCGCGCTCTTGGCCACAGCTTGTGGTGGGTCTTCGACACCTACCCAGACTGGGTCCCAATCCGCCGCCGCGGCAGGTATCGCCTGCCCGGCACCGAGCGGCGGGGCGGGGGCCGGCAACAGCCAGGCTGCCACCAACACGGGACCTGTACCTCCCTCGACCACCACCACGGCTACGCCGCTTAAGCTTGGATCGCTCCTGCCGACAACGGGGTCGCTGGCGTTCCTCGGCCCGCCTGAAATTGCCGGTGTCAACCTCGGCGTCAAGGAAGTCAACGACGCCGGTGGCGTTTTGGGTGCCCCGGTGGAAGTAACCCACCGCGACTCCGGTGACACCAAGACCGACATCGCCACGCAGTCCACCACAGCCTTGCTGGGCCAGGGTGTGAGCGCAGTAATCGGTGCGGCCTCGTCCGGCGTTTCCAAGACGGTCATCAACCAGATCACGGGCGCCGGCGTCATCCACTTCTCCCCGGCGAACACCTCACCTGACTTCACCACATGGGATGACAAGGGCCTCTACTGGCGCACGGCACCGTCCGACGTCCTGCAGGGCAAGGTCCTCGGCAACTACATGGCTACCTGTGGCGCCCAGACTGTTGGCATGATCGTTCTCAACGACGCCTACGGAACCGGCCTGCAGAAGAACGTCAAGGAAGCTTTCGAGGCAGCCGGCGGCAAGGTTGTTGCAGAAGAACTCTTCAACGAGGGTGATTCACAGTTCAGCAGTCAGGTGGACAAGGTCCTCGCAGCCAAGCCCGATGCGATCGCGTTGATCACCTTCGACCAGGCCAAGAGCATCGTCCCGCTGATGACCGGCAAGGGCGTCAAGCCCACGCAGCTGTTCATGGTTGACGGCAACACCTCGGACTACAGCAAGGACTTCCAGGCAGGCACCATGAAGGGCGCACAGGGAACCATCCCCGGTACGTTCGCCAAGGACGCCTTCAAGCAGAAGCTCCTCGCGATCGATCCCGCCCTGAAGGATTACAGCTACGCAGGCGAGTCCTACGACGCCGTGAACCTGATTGCGCTGGCATCTGAGGCAGCCAAGAGCACCAAGGGCACGGACATCGCGGCCAAGCTCAAGGAAGTCTCTGAAGGCGGCGAGAAGTGCACCGACTTCCCGTCATGCGTCACCCTGCTCCGCGAGGGCAAGGACGTTGACTACGACGGCCAGTCCGGTCCGGTAACGTTCTCCGATGCCGGCGACCCCACCGAGGCGTACATCGGTATCTACGAATACCAGGACGACAACACCTACAAGCCGGTCCGCGAAGAGTTCGGCAAGCTCTAAGCTGAACGCCAACTAGACCGCAATTAGCAACGGGTCCCCTTCCTCACAAGGAAGGGGACCCGTTGGGCGTTAACAAAGCCCTCACACAGGCTGTAGACCTACCATGTCCTCATGAAGCCAACCCGGGAAGCCCGCTCCATCGCCGTGGTCATCAACGCCGGTTCACGCAAAGGTTCCGCGGCTCAAAAGTTGGTGGTCGACAGTCTCGCAAAGGCAGGGCTCCCGGTCTCCGCGATGTATACGGTGTCCGGGGGCGGGGACCTCGGCCGAGCCCTGGAACAAGCGATCACCGAAGGCCACGATTTTGTGGTTGTTGGGGGAGGCGACGGAACAGTTGCCTCCGCAGCAGGACTCGTGGCGGGTACCGACGTCGTGCTGGGTGTTCTTCCCCTTGGCACCGCGAATGACCTCGCCAGGACGCTGGAAATCCCCCGGGACCTGGGCAGCGCCTGCGCTGCCCTCGCGGACGGAAAAGTAGTGGACATCGACCTCGGGCGGGCAAATGGCCAACCTTTCCTCAACGTGGCTTCAGCCGGCCTGTCCGTGGCCGTCACGCAGGCGCTCAGTCCGCGCCTCAAACGACTCATCGGGCCCGTGGCATACGGAGTGGCTACGCTTCGCTCCTACGCCACGTACAAGCCGTTCCACGCCCGCCTCGAATTCCCGGACGGGGACCATGAGCCCGTGGAGTTGAAGGACCTGCTGCAGGTAGCTGTGGGAAACGGAAGGTACTACGGAGGCGGCAACGCGGTTTCTCCGACAGCGGGGATCGATGATCACACACTGGACATCTACGCGATCCATGCGGCGCCGCTGCGGGAGCAGGCAAAGATCGCGCGTTCGCTCAAGAATGGCAAGTTTGTGGAAAACGAGCGGGTGCTCCACCTCACCAGCCGGAACGTCAGGCTGGTGACCAGTCCGCCGCTGCCGGTGAACCTCGACGGCGAGATCACCACCAGCACGCCCACCGACTTCACGGTTGAGCGAAATGCGGTGCACGTGGTGGTGCCGGGGAACAGCAGCAGCGCGACGTTTGAGGGACGGAATTAAAAACACCGACGGCCTGGTTCCGGCCTTGCACCGGAACCAGGCCGTCGGGGCTACTGCGGCTAGACTTCGTCGGCCAAGGTACCCAGGTAGAGCTGGATGACCTTGGGGTCCTTCATGAGCTCACGGCCCGTACCTGTGTACGCATCCTTGCCTTGGTCCAGGACATAGCCGCGGTCGCAGATCTGCAGGCAACGGCGGGCGTTCTGTTCCACCATGATTACCGAGACTCCGGCGCGGTTAATCTCGTGGACACGGAGGAAGGTCTCGTCCTGTTTGACGGGGGAGAGGCCTGCCGACGGCTCGTCGAGCAGCAGCACAGCCGGGTCCATCATGAGTGCCCTGCCCATGGCCACCATCTGGCGTTCGCCGCCGGACAGAGACCCTGCACGTTGAGCACGCCGCTTTCCCAACTCCGGAAAGAGGCTGGTGACAAAGTCGAAGCGTTCGGAGAAATCCTTGGGCCGCTGGAACATGCCCATTTGGAGATTCTCTTCGATGGTCAGTGTGGCGAAGACATTGTTTGTCTGCGGGACGAAGCCCACACCCTGGGTGACCAGCTTGTTGGCCTTCAACCCCGTGAGGTCCTGGCCACGAACCACCACTGTGCCGGAGTGGACCTTCACCAAACCGAACATGGCCTTTAGGAGCGTTGATTTACCGGCGCCGTTGGGGCCGATAATGCCTATCAACTCACCCTTGCGGGCCTCTATGCTGCAGCCATTGAGGATGTTGACGCCAGGAATGTAGCCGGCCACGAGGTTAGTAACCTTGACCACGGAATCGCCGGCCGGCGCTGCCGCCGAGGCGGGCATTGCGCTGGTGCTGCTGCTCATTTCCCGTCCTCCTTCTTGGTTTCTTCGATCTCGGACAGGATGCCGGCGTCTTCTGTTCCCACCACGGACTCTTCGTCAGCTTCGAGTTCTGCCTCGAGCACCTTGATGCCTTCAGCGTCGCCAAGGTCCACATCGTGGTGGGCGCCGAGGTAGGCGTCGATGACGGCGGGGTTCTTCATGACTTCACCCGGAGGTCCTTCGGCAACTACCTTGCCTTCGGCCATGACTACAACCCAGTCAGCAATGTGGCGGACCATGTTCATGTCGTGCTCCACGAAGAGCACGGTCATGCCCTCCGCTTTGAGGTTCTTGATGTGGTCCAGCAGCGACTGTGTCAAGGCCGGGTTCACACCGGCCATGGGCTCATCCAGCATCACCAGCTTGGGCTTCACCATCAGGGAGCGTGCCATCTCCAGGAGCTTGCGCTGACCACCGGAGAGGGACGCTGCATAGTCGTCCTTCTTGGTATCCAGCTTGAACTTCTCCAACAGCACGTTGGCCTGGGCCGTGATTTCCTTTTCGCGTCCTCCCCAAATGCCTTTGAACAGGGCTTTGGAAAGCCGTTCGCCGGGTTGGTCCGCGGCACCAAGGCGCATGTTTTCCATGACGGTCAGCTTGCCCATCACTTTGGTCAGTTGGAACGTGCGGACCATGCCCATGCGGGCGACCTTGTAAGACGAGACTCCAGCCAGGCTGTTGCCTTCAAACTGCCACTTGCCCGTGTTGGGGGTGTCAAAGCCCGTGAGCAGGTTGAAAAGGGTGGTCTTGCCGGCTCCGTTGGGGCCGATCAAGGCGGTGATCTTGTGGCGGGGGATCTCCAGGTATTCCACGTCCACTGCGTTAATGCCGCCAAAAGAACGTGTGACATCCTCTGCCACCACAATGGGATCGCGCTTCTTGCAGCCGGGGGTATTCTCCCCGACGGCGATGGGCCGCGAATCGGTCATGTAGTCGATATTTTCGGTGTTGCGTTCGTTGGTCTCACTCATGCGAAAGCAAGCTCCTTCTTATTGCCGAAGACGCCTTGCGGGCGGAAGATCATCAGGAGCATCAGTGCAACGCCTACCAGGATGTAGCGCAGCTGGCCTGCCTGGACGGTGGTCAGCCAGGTGACTGCCCCTGATTCGATGAGGCCGTAGAGCAGGCTCTGCGTCAGCGAGAGCACCACCCAGAAAATCATGGCTCCGATGACCGGCCCCAATACCGTGGCCATACCGCCGAGCAGGAGGCAGGTCCACAGGAAGAACGTGAGCTCTGTGCCGTAGTTGGACGGCTGGACGGCGCCGCGGGGGAGGGTGAAGATCATGCCCGCCAAGGCGCCGAGCACGCCACCTATGACCAGCGCCTGCATCTTGTAGGCGTAGACGTTCTTGCCGAGCGAGCGGACAGCGTTCTCGTCTTCCCGGATGCCCTTCAGGACGCGGCCCCAGGGGCTGCGCATCAGGAGCCACACCAGGAGGCAGCACACGATGACCAGGCCCCACCCGACGACGCGGATAAAGAAGTCGCGGTTGTTCATGCCCATGTAGGACCCTTCAGGGAAGGGATTCATGGCATAGAAGGTGTTCTCAAACGCTGCCAGGCCGTTGGCGGAGCCTGTGACGCTGGTGAGCTGGTTGGTAGTGACCACGTACCGCACAATTTCGGCGGCGGCGATGGTGACGATAGCCAGGTAGTCGGCACGAAGCCGCAGCGTAGGAATACCCAGGATGAAGGCGAAGATCACCGAGCAAAGAACAGAGATGATCAGTGCAAGGAAGAACGGGGCGTCGAAACTCAGGGTAGAGATTGCGAAACCGTAGGCACCCACAGCCATGAAGCCGGCCTGGCCGAAGTTCAGCAGGCCTGAGTAGCCGAAGTGCACCGCGAGGCCCAAAGCGGCAAGTGCGTAGGCCGCCGTCGTCGGGCTGAACAGTTCGCCAAGGGCGCTGGAGAAAATAAATCCGAAGTCCATGGCCCGCTCCTAACCCACACGCTCACGCCGGCCGAGGATACCCTGCGGTCGGAACAGAAGAACAACAATCATGATGAACAGGGCACCGACGTACTTGAGGTCGGCGGGGAGGCCGAACACGGTAGTCAGTTCCACGAAGATGCCGACGACGATCGAGCCGATCAGGGCACCGAAGACGGTCCCCAAACCACCCAGCGTCACGCCGGCGAAGATGAGCAACAGGATTTGCGAGCCCATGTCGAAGGTGACGCCAGGGCGGTAGTACGCCCACAGGATGCCACCGAGGGAGGCGAGGACGCCGCCGACGATCCACACAATGCGGATAACGGAGTCGACGTCGATGCCGGAGGCGGCTGCCAGCGCGGGATTGTCGGCTACTGCACGGGTTGCCTTGCCCAGACGGGTCTTCAGCAGGACGATGCCGATCAGGGCGATGACCACGGCACTGATGATCAGGGACCACAGGTTGTTCGGGGAGATCGAAACAGGGCCGATCTGGATCTCGGCACTCTGAGCGCCGGGCAGCTGCTGCGTTGCACCGCCGAAGAAGAACTGGATGACGTAGCGGATGGCCAACGCGAGACCGATGCTGACGATCATCATGGGGACCAAGCCTGAGCCACGTTTCCTCAACGGCCGCCAGAGCCCTGCGTCCTGGACGTAGCCGAAGAGACCGCCGCCTACCAGGGCAAGCAGGATGGCCAGCCAGAAGGGGAACCCGAAGGCGTTGAACATGAACACCAGTACTGCGCCCAGCGTCACCATCTCACCGTGGGCGAAGTTGGTCAGGCCGGTGGTTCCGAAGATCAGGGAGAGGCCAACCGAGGCGAGTGCAAGGAGGAGGCCGAAGCTCAGGCCCGCGACGAGGCGGTTGAGGAGGTTCTGGCCGAAGTCCTGTTGCTGGACCACGATGCCCTCGCCGAAGGCAAAGATCACCGACAAGTTGGACGTCTGGCTGAACGTGACATCGCGGGGATTGTCCTGGCCCTCGGCCAGTGCGATGCCCTCCGGCAAGGTGGAGGTGTCCAGCTCAATGGTGTAAGTGCCTTGGACGGGAACGCCGATGGTCCAGGCTCCGTTGGCTCCGGAGGTGGCTTCACCTTCAAACCCGTTGCCCGTGGCTTTGATCTTGACGCCGGGTATGGGAGCCCGGGCATCATCGCGGAGGAACCCGCTGATGTTGTTCTGGAAAGTCGTCGGTGACGGCGAAGGCGAGGGGGTGGTTGCCTGTGCCGAGGGGGCGGCGATCAACAGAGCGGTGATGAGGGCTGCGAACAGCGCCCCCACAACTCTCTGCAGTCCTTTGGACCGTCTCATGGACGGGTCGCGCAGTGTGCTTCTCAAAATGGAAACCTCCACAGTGGGGGTGGTCCCGGCTGCGCCTTTGCAGCCGGTGCGAACGGACATGGGGCTTGTGAACAGTTCTTGCCTAGCTGCCTCGTTTGTGATCTAAGTCACCCATGTGTGGCCTATGTTACCGTCCGGTGGAGATAATAAATGCCCAGTTCGGGGGTGCGAAGATCGCGATCGGATAACAACTGTGAAGCTATAGGCAACTAGTGATGTAGCAATCCTTAAGTAAACCTTTGTTGTTTAAGGGTGCTACTAAACGTTCCCAAGGCGACAGTCTTCCAATTTCTTGTCACGGTTGAGTTTCGTCTCCGTGAACAAGGGAACTTTTCCTGCCGCGCGCGCGTGGTAATTGGTACCGTGAACTATCACTAGCCCTTTTTCAGGAGGACACCCGCAATGGCACTTGGCGGAAACCCAGTCTTCAACGGAAAGAATTTCCGTGGAGCAAAGCAGGCCCCGCCTGTACCGCAGAACCCGTACGGCCAGCAGTTCAACCAGGCACCAGGCCGTGCACCGAGCCAGGTCATGGACGGCCATGCAGCATGGTCGGCCCAGCAGCAGAACATGACCAATGAGCAGCTGCAGCAGATGTACAACCAGCCCGCTGCAGGACCGGCCGACACCGGCCGCATGACCTATGACGACGTCATCATGAAGACTGTCGCCTGCCTCGTGGTTCTCATCATCGGTGCCGGCGTCACACTCTTCGTGGCGCCCGCCCTCTCCACCATGCTCATGATCGTTGGTGCCTTGGGCGGATTCGTCCTGGCATTGGTCAACACGTTCAAGAAGCAGCCTTCACCGGCACTGATCCTTGCCTACGCCGGCCTTGAGGGCCTGTTCCTCGGTGGCCTCACCCGTATCCTGGACGGCATGTACCCCGGCGTCGGTCTCCAAGCCGTCATCGGCACGCTGGCAGTCTTCGGCGTCACCCTGGTGCTCTTCAAGAGCGGCAAGGTCCGCGCCACCCCGAAGATGATGCGCTTCTTCCTGATCGCCACCATTGGTTACGCGGTCTTCGCACTGATCAACATGGTGATGATGTGGACCGGCGCTGTGCAGGAGCCCTTCGGCCTCCGCACAAGCTTCGAGATCTTCGGCATCCCGCTGGGTGTCTTCATCGGCATCCTGGCCATCGGCCTGGCAGCGTTCTCGCTGATCATGGACTTCACCAGCATCGAAGAAGGCGTCCGCGCAGGCGCCCCGGAGCGTTACTCCTGGGTTGCGGCGTTCGGCCTGACGGTCACGCTGGTTTGGCTCTACGTCGAAATCATCCGCCTTTTGGCGATCCTGCGAGGCGACGACTAGCTACAAACAGCTCCAACGCGAAATGCCCCCGAGTTTTCGGGGGCATTTTTGCGTCCTGGCTAGCTCAATCGTTCGAAAACAACGGCCATCCCTTGACCGCCACCGACGCACAAGGTGGCAAGCCCCAGAGTTCCGTCTCGTTCCTTGAGGCCGTTGAGGAGCGTGCTTGTCATCCGGGCGCCGGTCATGCCGAAGGGATGGCCCAAGGCTATGGCCCCACCATGGACGTTGAGCTTTGCGGGGTCAATCCCCAACTCACGGGCGCTCGCCACCACCTGCACAGCGAAAGCTTCGTTGAGCTCCACCAGATCAATGTCATCCATGGTCAGGCCAGCCAACCTGAGGGCCCGTCGCGTGGATTCCACGGGCCCCATGCCCATGAGCTCGGGAGAGAGGGCGCTGACGGCGGTTGAAACGACCCGCGCGAGAGGCTGCAGGCCCAGTTCGCGCGCGCGTGAGTCACTCATGACCACTACCGCCGCGGCGCCGTCGTTGAGCGGGCATGCGTTGCCGGCTGTGACGGTCCCTTCTGAGCGGAAGACCGGTTGCAGGGCGGATACAGCTTCGAGGGTCACCCCCGCGCGGGGGGAGTCGTCCCGCTCCACGACGGTGCCGTCCTTGCGTGTGTAGGGCGTAATGTCCCGGGCGTAAAACCCTGCGGCGATCGCGGCTTCGGCACGATTCTGGCTGAGGACGGCCCACTCGTCCTGCTCGGCCCGGCTGATGCCATAGCTGGTGGCAACGTTCTCGGCGGTCTGGCCCATGGAGATGTAGATGTCGGGCAGGCGGCCGCCAAGCCGGGGGTCGGTCCAAGGGATGTTGGACGCCGCGCGGGAGGCCGTACGTTGGGCTGCCGCCTCGAAGAGCGGGTTGTGGTTGGAAGAGTCCGTTTCGCCGGCACCCGCCCAGTTCTGGTACCTGGACACGCTCTCCACTCCCGCGGAGACAATCGCGTGGGCTTCCCCGGATCTGATGGCGTGGAAGGCCATCCGCAAGGTTTGCAGGCTTGATGCACAGAAACGGTTGATAGTGGCCGCTGGCACGCGGTCCAGCCCGGCAAGGACAGCCACTACCCGCGCCATGTTGGAACCGGCCTCGCCACTGGGTTCAGCGCAACCCAGCAGGATGTCGTCCAAGCCTCGCCCGTCCTCCGCTGCGGGATCGAAGCCCGGAACGTTCGCGAGGGCGGCCTGCACCATGGCGGTTGCCAGGTCATCCGGACGTTCCTCCTTGAGGGAACCCTTGAAGGCCCGGCCAATAGGGCTTCTTGCAGTAGCTACGATGACAGCCTCAGTCATGGCCCCAGCTTACGCCCGGCATCAGGTGGGACGCCGGGCGCTCGCAGGAGAAACCGGACGCCTCAGGCCAGGCGAAGAGCTCCAGCGGCCGGGGTAACGGTGAAGATGTCAGGGGCAGTGAAGCCCGCCTTCGCGAAGGAACGCACGACGGCGTCGCGTACCTGTTGCTCCTGGCCAACCGGGGTCAGTGCGATGGCGGAACCGCCAAAACCACCGCCCGTCATGCGGGCGCCGATAGCACCGTTGGCCCGGGAAGTATCCACGGCAAGATCCAGTTCCGGACAGGAGATCTCAAAATCGTCGCGCATCGAAACGTGGCTGGCATCCAGCAAGGCTCCGATGGCGGCAGGGCCCTCGGTGCCCAGGACTTCCACTGTCTGGAGGACCCGATCGTTTTCCGTGACCACGTGGCGGACCCGCCGAAGGGTAGTTTCGTCCAGCAGGCCTGATGCTTCCTCCAAACGCTCCACGCCGACGTCGCGCAGTGCTTTGACGCCAAGAATCCCGGCACCCAACTCGCAGGACGCGCGGCGGGAGGCGTATCCGCCGTCGGCATGCGAGTGCGACACCTTTGTGTCGATAACCAACAGGACCAGGCCGGAAGCTTCTGCGTCGAACGGGACCAACTCCACATGCTGGTCCCGGCAGTCCAGGAACACAGCGTGTCCCTTGGCGCCGCGCAGGGATGCTGACTGGTCCATGATTCCGGTGGGTGCGCCAACGAACACATTCTCGGCGCGCTGTGTCGCGAGGACCAGGTCCTCGGCAGCGAAACCGGCGCCCGTCAATTCGTTAAGGGCTGAGATGACGGCGCACTCAATCGCGTGTGATGAAGAGAGGCCGGCTCCGGAGGGAACATCGGAATCAAGCAGGAGGTCAAAGCCGGGCACCTCGATGCCGCGTTCCTTGAGCGCCCAGGCGACGCCGAGCGGGTAGCGGGACCATCCCTCACCGGATCCGGGTTCCGAGTCCGCGAGGTCGGCTTCCACCACGCCGTGCCCGCCAAAGGTGGACAGCATACGCACCCTTGAGTCGTCGCGGACCCGCAGTGCCACCTTTGCCGTCTTATCGATGGCGAAGGGGAGCACAAAGCCCTCGTTGTAGTCCGTGTGCTCGCCGATCAGATTGACGCGTCCCGGTGCCTGCCACACGCCGTCGGCAGCTGCGCCGAACGTTTCCTGGAAGCGGGCGGCGAGGACGCCGGTCTCGGTGGTGGTGGTCATGCTCGTGTGCCTTCCAGGGTTTTGTTCGAAGGTGATGCGGCGACGCTGCGTAGCCGCTCCGCCACCGCTTCGGGGGTGGTGTCGTTGATGAAGGCTCCCATGGCGGCCTCGGAGCCGGCCAGATACTTGAGCTTATCGGCAGCGCGGCGAGGTGAGGTCAGCTGCAGGTGTAACTGGCCCGCAGGGCGAAGAGCCGGGTCCAGCGGGGCCTGGTGCCAGGCCGAGATGTACGGCATGGGGGTGGGGTAGAGGGCGTCGAGCCGCTTCAGCAGGTCCAAGTAGACGTACGAGAGCTCATCGCGTTCTTCCCCCGTGAGTGCCGCAAGATCGGGGACGCTGCGGTGCGGAACGAGGTGGACTTCCAGGGGCCAGCGGGCCGCGAAAGGTACGTAGGCACTGAAATGCTTGGCTTCCAGGACCATACGGCTGCCGTCCTCGCGTTCAGCGTTGAGGAGTGAGGCCCCGAGCGTTTCCTTCGCGTCGACGTCGTCGTAGTACTTCCGTGCCACCGCACCGAGCTGGGCGGCTCGGGGAGTTACGTAGGGGTAGGCGTAGATCTGGCCGTGAGGGTGGTGCAGGGTGACCCCGATGTCCGCGCCGCGGTTCTCGAAAGGAAACACCTGCTTGATGCCGGGCAGGGCGCTCAACGCTTCGGTCCGCTGGGCCCACGCTTCAATGACCGTGCGGGCGCGCGTTTCGCCCAGTTCGGCAAAGGAGCCGGTGTGCTGTGGCGTGAAGGCAACCACCTCACAGCGGCCATATGCCGCTCCCTTGACGTTGTGGCCGGAGTGCCCCGGGGCAGGAATCGGGGGGATGTCGCCCAAGGCCGGGCCCAGCGACGGGAAGCGGTTCTCGAACACCACGACGTCGTAATCCGATGCCGGAATTTCGGAGGGGTTCGCAGCTGTGGCGGGGCAGATGGGGCACTGATCAGCCGGGGGAAGGTGCGTACGCGTCTGGCGGTGGGCAGCCACGGCCACCCAGTCACCCGACAAGGCGTCATAGCGGACCTCACCCGGCTCACCGCGGGCTGGAAGCTCGCGGTGGTCCACCAACGAGTCCGGTGTCCGTTCCGGAGTCCCGGGGTCGTCGAAGTAGATCAGCTCTCGGCTGTCTGCGAGGCGGGTGCTGGTGATGCGGCTCATACGTCAATCATTCCACAAGCAACCAAAAACGCGTAGTTTCTAACAAAAGCAAACATTTCTCAGTGGGGAACCGTCCTCTAATGCAGTACGGTATTGCCATGTCTGCGTCCCCGTTGCCTGCCGATAACCCCCACCAGTCCGAGTCCCGCCGCTATGCTACGGGGCGCCAGTTCGAGCTCCGCAGGGACGACGCGCTCGCCGTCATCACCGAGCTCGCCGCGGGTTTGCGGCTCTACTCCCGAGGTGGAGTGCAGCTGACTGAAAGCTATGGAGACGGCGAAATTCCGCCCGGAGCCAGCGGCATCACCCTGGCGCCGTGGGCCAACCGCGTAGAAGACGGGGTCTGGTATCTGGAAGGAAAAAAGCAACAACTCGATATCACTGAAGCGTCACGCAACAACGCCAGCCACGGCCTGTTGCGCAACACCGGGTACACCCTGGTGGACGAAACCGAGTTTTCCGTGACGCTGGAAGCCACGGTCTTCCCGCAACACGGCTACCCGTTCCTGGTGCGGCATCGGGTGCGTTACGAGCTCGATCAGAGCTTGGATCTCCGGGTCTCGCAGACGCTGATCAACGATTCCCAAGCCACGGCTCCCTTTGTCCTGGGCGCGCACCCCTACCTGCGTGTGGGCGATGTCGCCCCCGAGGACCTGGTCCTGACGGTCCATGCAGGCACCCGGTTGGTGGCGGACGATCGACTCATCCCACGCAGCACCGCTCCTGTGGACGGCGGGTATGACTTCTCCGGGGGTGCCGCTGTGGGCAGCTTGTTGGTGGATGTTGCACTGACGGACCTGGCGTTCGACGGCGGGACGGCGCGCCACACGCTCACCGCACCGGATGGCCGCAGCGTAAGCCTTGAGCAGGACGAAAGCTGCCAATACGCCCACGTTTTCGTCACGGACACGTTCCCTGGCCGCTCCAAAGCAGTGGCTATCGAACCGATGACCGGCCCGGCCAACGCGTTCAATAGCGGGGATGGCCTTCGCTGGCTGGCACCTGGCGAGGCGTTCACCATGCGGTGGGGAATCACAGCATCCCTGTAGGCCCTTGCTCCGGGAGATACCTCGGAATGTCTCGGATTGTCTCGGAAGTGAGAGCCGGTTTCCCATACGGCCCGGGCTACGGAATTATGGGTTCATGACGCCAACACCGGACGCCAAAACACGTTCTGACCGCCAAATTGCCGAAGACATCCCCTACGGGGTGCGCATTGCTGCAGCCTGGTCCTGGCGGGCAGGCTTGATCCTTCTCATGATCGGTGCCCTCGTCTGGCTGCTGGGCAAGGTCAGCTTCCTCATTATCCCGGTGATGGTTGCCGCGCTGCTGGCCGGTCTGCTGCATCCGGTTGTGGCTTGGCTGCGCAATCGCAAGGTTCCCAACGGGGGAGCAGTCGCCATTACCGTGCTTGGTTTCATTGGCGTGATCGGTGGTGCCCTGGCGCTGGTGGGCAGGCAACTTGTTACGGGTTTCGGTGCGCTATGGCACGAAGCACTGGCAGGCATCCAGCAGATCCAAACCTGGCTGGCCGATGGCCCGCTGCACCTGACCGCGGACCAGATTGACCAGTACATTTCCGACGGCGCTGATGCGCTCCAGAACAACAGCAGCAGCATCCTCAGTGGTGCGCTGTCCTTCGGCAGCACCGCCGGACACTTTGCGGCAGGTCTTGTTCTGGCTCTGTTCATCCTCATCTTCTTCCTGCTGGAGGGGCCCAGGATCTGGGCCTTCATGGTTCGTCTCCTGCCCAAGAGCGCGCGGAGGGCCACCGATGGCGCCGGGCGTCGAGGCTGGACGTCCATGGTCAGCTATGTGCGGATCCAAATGTTCGTCGCGTTCGTGGATGCTGTGGGCATTGGCGTTGGCGCTGCCATCATTCAGGTTCCGCTGGCTCTTCCCTTGGCCGTCCTGGTATTCATCGGCTCGTTCATCCCGGTGGTCGGTGCCTTGGTTACGGGTGCCATCGCTGTGTTGCTCGCCCTCGTTGCCAACGGGCCCATCAACGCCCTGATCATGCTGGCGATCGTTCTGGTGGTGCAGCAGTTGGAAAGCCACATCCTGCAGCCGCTGGTCATGGGCAAGGCGGTGGCACTCCACCCGGTGGCTGTGATCCTCTCGGTTGCCGCCGGTTCCTACCTGGCAGGTATCCCCGGGGCGCTGTTCGCGGTCCCGCTGCTCGCCGTAGTAAACACGGCAGTTCGCTACATTGCGGGCCGGACGTGGGAACATGATGAAGGATTGGGCGGTGTGGAGCTCCAGCCGGCAGCCGCTTCGGCGGGGCCAGGAGGCGACGCCAACTTCAAGGAGGTCCACCTTCCAAGGCCCGAATCCCGCCTCGGCAAAGGCGTCGCCGGCAAGACCAAGGCTTCGGGGAGCACCTCTGTTGAGGAGCCCCAAGCCGACACCAACAAAGGAGAATAGTCAGTGAATACCCTCGAAACCCTGCCCGTCACGCTGGACGATGTCCTCAAGGCGCAGGAGCTGCTCGAGGGCATTATTACCAAGACTCCGGTGGAGTCGTCCCGTGCGCTGGGCAGCCTCGTGGGCGGCAACGTCTTTTTCAAGTGTGAGAACCTGCAGCGTGCGGGTTCCTTCAAGGTCCGCGGCGCCTATGTGCGGATGGCCCGGCTGACGGATGAGGAAAAGAAGCGCGGTGTGGTGGCGGCCTCGGCCGGCAACCACGCCCAAGGTGTGGCGGTGGCTGCCAAGAGCCTTGGCATCAATGCCCGCATCTACATGCCCCTCGGCGTGGCACTTCCCAAGTTGGCTGCCACCCGCAGCCACGGTGCCGAAGTCATACTGCACGGCCACAACGTGGATGAAGCGCTGGCAGAAGCGCAGCGTTACGCCAACGAAACAGGTGCGGTTTTCGTTCACCCCTTCGACAACGTGGACGTTGTTGCAGGACAGGGCACCATCGGGCTTGAAATCCTGGACCAGATCCCCAACGTGGACACCATTCTCATGGGAGTTGGCGGCGGCGGGCTGTTGGCCGGTGTGGCTGTCGCGATCAAGGCCAGGGCCAAGGAGCTCGGCCGTGAGATCAGGGTCATTGGCGTGCAGGCAGAAAACGCCGCCGCCTACCCGCCATCTTTGGCTGCCGATGCATTGGTGCCGCTGAAGAAGGTCACCACCATGGCTGACGGCATCGCGGTGGGACGTCCCGGGCAGCTTCCCTTCAGCATCATCCGCGAGCTTGTGGACGACGTCGTGACCGTGAGCGAGGACTCCCTCGCGCGGGCACTGATCTTCCTGCTCGAGCGCGCCAAGATGGTTGTTGAGCCTGCCGGGGCAGTCGGAGTAGCCGCGCTCATGGACGGCAAGATCGAAAACCCGGGGAACACCGCCGTCGTGCTTTCCGGAGGCAACATCGATCCCATGCTGATGCTCAAAGTCATCCAGCGCGGTCTTTCCGCCGCTGGCCGCTTCATGACGGTTCGGATGATGCTGGACGACCGCCCGGGTTCATTGGCCACCATCGCCCGCATCATCGCTGAAAACGATGCCAACGTCACCGGCCTGGACCACACCCGCTTGGGTGGTTCCATCAGCATGGGCGACGTCTCCATCACTATCAACCTGGAAACCAAGGGCCACGAGCACGGCGAGCAGGTTCTCGGTGCGCTCAGGGCCGAGGGTTTCCAGCCAATCGTGGTGCACTGACAGGAGGGGCGCCCGTGGTGCTTGGAATGCCTGAGGGCTCAAAGGAAGCGGCCAGAGAGTCGCTCGCTGGTCGGGCGAAGGGCGGGCTGCTCTTCATGGGCGGATTCGTCATTCTGCTCTACGTGATTGAGATCCTCAACACCCTGATGCGCCACGGGCTCAATCCAACCTTTGGCCTGCGACCCCGTTCCATGGACGGTGTGCTGGACATCCTGACGTTTCCGTTGCTGCACGCGAACCTGAACCATCTGCTGTCCAACACGCTGCCGTTGATCATCTTCGGTTTCCTGGTGTTCCTGTCCGGAATCCGGGTGTTCATCACAGCATTGGCCTTCAGTTGGCTCGGATCGGGACTTGCGGTGTGGCTCATTGGCGGGGGAGGAGTAACAGTCGGAGCTTCCGGCCTGGTGTTCGGCTTCTTTGCCTTCCTGTTGGTGCGGGGATTCTTCAACCGCAGCTGGTGGCAGATCCTGCTCTCGGTGGTCCTGTTCATGGCATACGGCAGCATCCTCTTCGGCGTTCTACCCACGGTGTTGGGCTACATCTCCTGGCAGGCGCACCTCGGCGGGGCCGTAGGGGGCGTCGTAGCGGCCATACTGCTCCGTCCCAAGGCCAAGCTCACAGCCTACCCAACTGAGTAACAGCAAGTGTCCTAATGAGCCCTCATTGGAGCGTTTGCTGTCACCTAGTTGGGTACACACGAAAAACGCCGGCCCACCCCGCGAAGGGGGTGGGCCGGCGTCGTGTATTTCAGGCCGTTTTAGCCGCTGCTTAAGCGACGTAGGGCTTGGCGGAAACGATCTCCACCGGGATTTCCTTGCCGTTGGGGGCGACGTAGCTCAGGCTGTCGCCTTCCTTGTGGCCGATGATTGCGGCACCCAAGGGGGACTTTTCGCTGAAGACGTCAAGGTCGGAGTCTCCGGCGATTTCACGGGAGCCCAGCAGGAACGTCTCTTCGTCGCCGGCGATGCGGGCAACAACCAGCATGCCGGGCTCGACGATTCCGTCGTCAGCGGGGGCTTCGCCCACCTGGGCATCGCGCAGGAGGGCGGTGAGCTGGCGGATGCGGGCCTCGATCTTGCCCTGCTCCTCCTTGGCGGCGTGGTAACCGCCGTTTTCCTTGAGGTCGCCTTCCTGGCGTGCAGCTTCGATCTTCTGGACGATTTCCGCCCGGCCAGCGCCGGAAAGGTGGTCCAGCTCAGCCTGCAAGCGGTCGAAAGCTTCCTGGGTAAGCCAAGCCGCAGTGGCGCTATTGGTGGTAGACACGGATTTCTCCTCTAGATCTGACAATGCAAAAGACCCCGCCGAGTTGGCCACTCGTGAATCTCAGTAACCAACTTAACGGGGTGAAGGTTTCATCCATTGTAGTAAATCCTCTGGACGAACCCAAACCGGTTGAGTCGTGGGTCACATGATGGCTATTTCCCGCTGTCCACGATCCAGCAGTTGTCCACGATTCCGGAGACTGCCGGTGACTCGGTCCTCAGGACAGTCCGCTGCATGGTGGTGCTGCCGCCGTCGGGATCGTCCTGGGGATCGTTGGGCCCGATCTCCACCACTTTCCAGCCGACCACTGCGAACTTCGAATCCAGGGCCTTGATGGCGCATTTGGCCGTGGCTCCGGGGTATTTGGTGACCTGGTAGTCCACCTCAGCCTGGGTGTCGTCCACGGTGCTGTAACCGATGTCCTTGAAGGTGACAGGGGCCTGGGCTGAGCCAGTTGCTATATAGGCGGCGAACCCCATTCCGAGGACCAAGGCGGCGATGACAATGTTCCGCTTGGTTTTGCGGGTCATGGCGCGCTTTTGACCGCCGTAACGATTGGCTAGGCTGGTGCTTGCCGGTACTTGGGTGGCCGATAGGTCCTCTGAAGTCACCCATCCAGTTTAGTGCCGATCCCGGCGCCCCATCACCGCCCACAAAAGCATGATCCATGAAAGAGGAGCCGTCACGTGACAGCGTCCAGCAGTTCCGAGCAGCAGCTGCGTCTGCTCGCCGTCCACGCCCATCCGGATGATGAGTCCAGCAAGGGCGCAGCAACCATGGCGATGTACGCCGCGACGGGAGTGGACGTCATGGTTGCCACCTGCACGGACGGTTCGCGCGGTGACATCCAGAACCCCGCCTTGGAGGGCGCCCCCCATCCCAAACGTGACATGGCTGGCGCACGGCGCCTTGAGATGGCCAACGCGGCAGCGGTCCTGGGTATCCAGCAGCGCTGGCTCGGTTTTGTGGATTCGGGCCTACCCGAAGGCGATCCGCTTCCGCCCTTGCCTCCGGGGTGCTTCGCCCTGCAGCCGTTGGAGCGCGCCACGGCGCCCTTGGTCCGGCTGGTCCGCAATTTCAAGCCACACGTCATTCTCAGCTACGACGAAAACGGTGGCTACCCGCACCCGGACCACATCATGGCCCACAAGGTTGCGGTGGAAGCTTTTGAAGCCGCAGGCGATCCCGAGCGCTATCCCGGCATGGGCGAGCCTTGGGCGCCCAGCAAGCTCTACTACGACCGCGCCTTCAGCCCTGAACGATTCCGTGCGCTGCACTTCGCCTTGGAAGAAGCGGGGCTGCAGTCCCCGTATGCCGAGCGGCTTGCGGCATGGCTGGAAGCCGATGCGGAAGGTCACACAGCGCCGGTAGCGGGACATCAGACCACCACGCAAGTTGATTGTGGTGACTTCTTCGAGGCCAGGGATGACGCCCTGCGGGCTCACCGGACCCAGATCGATCCTCTCGGCTTCTTCTTCGCGGTATCGCCGGACCTGCAAAGGACCGCCTGGCCGTGGGAGGACTACACTCTGATCAAGTCCAGGGTCCCTTCCGAGCTGCCGGAGAAGGACCTCTTCGCGGGGATAAGATAGGAATGCCGGTAGTTTCTATCGCTCGTAGAAATTACCGTGCGGCCGGCCGGTTTCCCGGCTACGCGCTGCCAATCGGCACGCACCAGCTCCCATAGAAGGTTTGAAAGTGCATCACTTGATTCTTGCCCTGACCGTCACTCCGTCGCCCGATCCCACGGGCACGCTGCGGCCCGGCCTGTCCGAGGATCAGGTGACGCCCGGTACGTGGGGCTTCGTCCTCACGGCCTTCATCGTGATCCTCACAACCTTCCTGATCGTGGACATGGTTCGCAGGATCCGCCGTGTTCGCTACCGCGCCCAGGTGGAGGAAGCACGCTTGGCGGCAGAAGCGGACAACGCGGACGGCGGAAGCGAAAGCGCTGTCGAAGCAAGTAGCTCCACCGACGAGAATGGCGATGGCGGCCCCCGAACCCGCTGAATCGGGTCAACCCGCTGAATCGGGTCGACCCAACTGGCCCGGGGCAAGTAACGCCCTGGGTTCGGAGCCTTCTGCTTACCTGCGGCAGCACGCGGACAATCCCGTGTTCTGGCGCCCGTTCGGTGATGAGGCTTTTGCCTTTGCTGCCCAGCGTGATGTCCCCGTCTTCCTCTCCATCGGCTACGCGGCATGCCACTGGTGCCACGTCATGGCCCACGAATCCTTCGAAGACCAGGAAACTGCCGATTACCTGAACGCCCATTTTGTCCCGGTGAAGGTTGACCGGGAAGAGCGGCCCGACGTCGACTCCGTGTACATGGCGGCCACCCAGGCCATCAGCGGCGAAGGTGGGTGGCCGATGTCCGTCTTCCTCACCCCCGACGGGCTCGCCTTTCACGCGGGAACGTACTTCCCGCCCATTCCTTTGCCCGGCCGTCCCTCGTTCCGCAATGTCCTGGAGGCAGTCCATGAGGCGTGGCTGGAGCGCCGCGATGCCGTGGAGCAGAATGCCAGGGGACTGGCAGCGAACCTGGCCGATGCACCTTTTGCCGGTGTGGTCCGGCTGGACGGCCCGCCCGAAATGCTGGAAGCCAGCCTCCTCCCGGAGGCCGTAGCGCTGCTGGCCCGTTCCGAAGACCCCGACGCCGGTGGGTTCGGCAGCGCTCCCAAGTTTCCGCCGTCGGCGGTTCTTGAGTTCCTCATCCGGCACGCAGCCGCACCGTCGGATACTGCTCTTGCTGCCCGCGACATGGCAGCCCGGGGTCTTGCCGGCATGGCCCGCTCGGCCTTGCGCGACCAGCTCGACGGCGGATTCGCCCGCTACTCGGTGACGGCGGACTGGTCCGTGCCGCACTTCGAAAAAATGTTGTACGACAATGCGCAGTTGCTGCGGGTCTACGCACACTGGGCCCGGCTTGGCGGCAATGAGGTCTTCCCGGCGGGCGAAGCAGCATCCGTTGCCTCGAGGTGCGCCGATTGGATGTTGGGTTCCCTCAAGCTGTCGAACGGCGCGTTGGCCTCATCCCTGGACGCTGACACCGTGGTTGGAGGCGTGCATCATGAGGGCGCAACATATTTGTGGACTCCCGAATCTCTCGTGGACGCCCTTGGCGCGGATGACGCCGAGGCTGTGGCGACCATGATGAACGTCGGCGCAGAGGGGACTGTCTCTGAGCTGGGTTCGCCGCTACATCCTGGCCGGGCGTTGACGGACGCAGAGAGCAGGCTCTGGGAGCGGGTCCGGCCGGTGCTGTTGGCCTCCCGTAATCTTCGGAACCAGCCGGCCAGGGACGACAAAGTGGTGGCCGGGTGGAATGGCCTCGCCTTGGCCGCCCTCGCCGAAGCAGGCGCCATCCTGGACCGCCCTGACTTGGTTGCCGCGGCCGAAGCCGTGGCGGAGTACCTCGCGGACGTTCACTGGAACAGTGCGTCACAGGTGCTGGTCCGGGTTTCACATGACTCGCGGGCGCGGGGCATTGGCGGTCTGCTTGAGGACTACGCCTTCTGCGCCGATGGCCTCCTGGCGCTTTATGGCGTCACGGGAGCCACGCGCTGGTACCGCTTCGCGGAGGAGCTCATTCTTGCCGCATGTTCACGTTTTGTGGAGAACGGGAAATTGGCCGACTCTGCGGGGGAGTCCGCGCAGGTTTTCAACGCCCAGGGCCAGCAAACTGCGCTGGACCCGTTCGACAATGCCACGCCCAGCGGTGCCGCCGGTTTCGCGGGCGCCTTGTTGTCTTTCGCCGCTTACTCCGGTTCCCACGAGCATCGCCTGATGGCCGGCAATATCCTCAGCCTGTTACCACCCCTCGCCACGCGGGCGCCACGTGTTGCGGGTTGGCTGCTGGCTACCGCGCAAGCTGCACTGGCCGGCCCGGTAGAGGCCGCCGTCGCAGGTCCGGACTCGCCGCTGCTACGCGAGTTGCACACTGCGCTGCTGAAGTCTCCCAGCCCCGGCCTGGTTATCGCCGTGAAAATGGACGACGGCGCGTTCCCGGCCGGGGAGGTGGAAGTTCCTCTGCTGCTCCACAGGTCAGGCGCGCCAGACGGATCGGCGCAGGTTTACTTGTGCCGCGACATGGTGTGCGAGAGGCCGCTGAGCGATGTGGCAGCGGTTCAGTCCCGGCTGGCGGCGATGGCGGCAGGCGACTGACACGGCCTTTCCAGCTCAGGCCTAGCTGAGCACTGCCATCATGATGGCAGCAAAATGCGCCGCGAACGCCAGCACTGTGAAGGCGTGGAAGAGTTCGTGGAAGCCGAAGTGCTGGACGCTGAAGTTCGGTTTTTTTATGGCGTAGAACACCGCGCCGGCGATGTACAACGCTCCACCGACGCAGATGAGTATTGCTGCCGGGGCATTGGCGGTGAAGAACTGGGGCAGGTAGAACAACGCTCCGCAGCCTAGTGCTATGTAAACCGGCACGTACAACCAGCGTGGAGCGTGTGTCCACAGAATTCGGAAGAGCACCCCGACTATTGCTCCGGACCACACTAGCCACAGCAACGTCACGGCCTGTGATCGCTCCAGCAAGGACCACGCCAGGGGGGTGTAACTGCCGGCGATCACCAGCATGATGTTCGTGTGATCCAGTCGTTTGAGGAGCATTCGGACCTTGGGCGACCAGTTTCCGCGGTGGTAAACGGCGCTGACGCCAAACAGCAGGAAGCCCGTCAAGGCATAGATGGCGGAGGTGACCTTGCGGTCGGGCGTGGGTGCGACGGTCACCAGGATGATCCCTGCCGCGAGTGCAAAGGGGGCGGCGACGGCGTGGATCCACCCACGCCATAGGGGCTTGGTTTCGAGGAGCTCAGCCATGGGTCAAGAATAACTTACGTTTCGGTAAGTTACCCACTGGTAACAAGTCCTGAAGGCGAATTTGTCCGTCTTCTGCACCGGCCCGGCAGCTCGGGACGGTAGCCTTGGATGTGCGCCGTCGTCGTACAAGCAAGGAAGTCAGGTGAGAGTCCGGTGGAGCTGCCCGGTTTCCTCTATGGCTTCTACGAGCGCAAACTGCTGCGTTCGCTCAAGCAGGACAGAATTCCGCGGCATATCGGCGTGATGGTGGATGGAAACCGGCGCTGGGCGCGCCAGTTCAACGCACCCACCAGCCAAGGGCACCAAGCGGGCGCGGACAAGATCCACGAATTCCTCGGCTGGTGCCAGGAACTCGGCGTCAAAGTCGTAACCCTCTACATGCTCTCCACGGACAACATGAGCCGCTCCGGCGAGGAACTGGACCTGCTCATGGGCATCATCGCGAACACCATGGACAGGCTGGATGAAGACGAGGATGTCTCCGTCCACGCAATGGGCGCACCGGAACTCCTCCCGGACTACCTGGCCGAACGCCTTAACAAACTGACCGCCCGCACCCCGGTCCACGAAAAGATCCACGTGAACGTGGCCGTCGGCTACGGCGGACGCCGCGAAATCGTCGACGCCGTCCGGGAACTCCTCCACGATGCCGACGCAAAAGGACGCAAGATGTCCGACGTCGCAGATGAACTTTCGGTGGACGACATCTCCCGGTTCCTCTACACCCGCGGCCAACCCGACCCGGACCTCGTCATTCGCACCTCCGGCGAGCAGCGGCTCTCAGGGTTCCTCATGTGGCAAAGCGCGTACAGCGAGTTCTACTTCTGTGAAGCCCTCTGGCCTGCCTTCCGCAAGGTCGATTTCCTACGTGCGCTCAGGGATTATGCCGGGCGCCAGCGGCGCTTCGGGACCTAACCTTGCTGCAGTTCATCAGGAATTAATCAGCTGGCAATGCGACTTGCCGACGCAGGTTGCGGAATTTTCTGTGAGTGGGATTACGTTAATCCCATCAGCAGGCAAAACCGCCCGCTGATCGGGGAGGCCAGTATATGGAGCGGACTATCGCACCAGTTACATGGGAGGCCACGCCCGGCCTTCCGGCCGAGCCGCTTCACCATTAGGCCGGGCGAACTGCCCGGGGCTGGAGTCGATGTGGCTATTTCTGAGCAACTGCCCGCAATGGTTTCCGACGGGGAAAGTGCAGCTACCTCTCGCACCAAGCGGGTCTCACAAAAAGCGCGGACCGCACCGTCCGCCACAGGCCGCAGCTACGTGATCGATACGTCCGTCCTGCTATCCGATCCACACGCACTGTTGCGCTTCGCTGAACACGAAGTCATCGTCCCCATCGTGGTCATCAGTGAACTGGAAGGAAAACGCCACGATCCCGAACTGGGCTACTTCGCCCGAAAAGCCCTAAGGCTCCTGGACGACCTCAGAATCGAACACGGAGGCTTGGACCACGCCATCCCCATCGGGAAAGACGGCGGTCTCCTCAGGGTGGAAATGAACCACATCTCCACGGAAGTGCTGCCCGCGGGATTCCGCGGAGGGGACAACGACAGCCGCATCCTGGCCGTCGCCAAAAACCTGGCAAACGAAGGCCACAACGTCACCGTCGTCTCCAAAGACCTCCCCATGCGCGTCAAAGCCTCCGCCATGGGTCTCCACGCCGACGAATACCGCAACGAACTCGTCAAAGACTCCGGCTGGACCGGCATGGCCGAAGTGGACGCAACCGAAGAAGAAATCACCACCCTCTACGGCCACGAACCCGCCTTCATCCCGGCAGCCGCAGAACTTCCCGTCAACACGGGACTGGTTCTCCTGTCCAACCGCGGCTCCGCCCTCGGCCGCGTAGGAGCAGACAAACAAGTCAGGCTCGTCAAAGGCGACCGCGACGTCTTCGGACTCCACGGACGGTCAGCAGAGCAACGGCTCGCCATCGACCTCCTCATGGACCCCGCCGTCGGGATCGTCTCCATAGGTGGCCGCGCAGGCACAGGCAAATCCGCACTCGCCCTCTGCGCGGGCCTGGAAGCCGTCCTGGAACGCCGGGAACACCGCAAAGTAGTGGTCTTCCGCCCCCTCTACGCTGTGGGCGGCCAGGAACTCGGCTACCTCCCCGGCTCCGAATCCGAAAAAATGAACCCCTGGGCGCAGGCAGTGTTCGACACCCTCGGGGCGCTCGTCAGCCAGGAAGTCGTGGAAGAAGTCATGGACCGGGGCATGCTCGAAGTCCTGCCGCTGACCCACATCCGAGGGCGCTCCCTGCACGACGCCTTCGTGATCGTGGACGAAGCACAGTCACTCGAGAAAAACGTGCTCCTCACCGTCATGAGCCGCATCGGACAAAACTCCAAAATCGTCCTCACCCACGACGTCGCCCAGCGCGACAACCTCCGCGTGGGGCGGCACGACGGGGTGGCCGCCGTAGTGGAGACGCTCAAGGGCCATCCGCTGTTCGGGCACATCACGCTGACCCGCTCTGAGCGGTCGCCGATTGCTGCTCTTGTGACTGAGCTGCTCGAAGGGGCTGAGATCTAGGTCATCCTTGGCTGGGCCGTGGTTCGGTTCGCCGGGCCACGGCCCTTCGCCGTCGATTAGACACAACGCATAGGGACCCCTGCGGTCGCTGGGCGACCTCCGGGGTCCGATGCGTCGCGATGCGCTCCTTCCCGGGAGACCGCCGCCTCGCTAATGCTTCTAGTGCCGTTAGAGCGTGAGGTAGGTTTTTAGTTCTTCGTGGCCTTGGACTTTTAGGGTCCAGTGGGGGCGGGTGAATGTGGTGGGGGTGAGGCGGACTCTTTGGACTTCCTCCACTTTTTCGCCCCAGCCGTCGCGGAAAGTGCCGTTCAGTTCGTAGCCGAGGCTGGTAGAGACGCCCAGGGACTGCTGGTTCCAGACCGCCGCTTCGGACTCGGCTACTTCCGCGCCCAGATGGTCAAAGGCGAAGCTCACGACGGCGGCACGCATCTCCTTGCCGAAACCCTGGCCCTGCGCGGACTGCTTGAGCCACGAGCCGGTGCTCACTGTTTTCAGGGTTTTGAAGCTCTTGGCACCGACGTCCTGGACACCGAGGAGCTCGTCGTCATGCCAGACTCCGAGGAGAAGGGTCCAGGAGTCCTTTGTGAAGTTGGCGCGGCAGCGCCAGTACCACTGGGCCATGTTGGGAGCGAGCTCGTCGTCGGGAAGTTCTGTCCACGGCATGCTGAACGGGCTCTTGCCGGGCTCGTGGACACCGGAACGGGCCGCGGCCACGGCGGAAGGGATGTCTTCGTCGAGGACGGGACGGATGGTCAGCCTCGGAGTGGTGAGGGTGAGTCCGAAAGGGGGCCATATTTCTGCCAGCGATGTCATCGCCGTAGCTTAGCCCGGAAGGGAGCCACCCCTCAGGCGGCAGGGCCGATGTCCCACGAGATGTGGCGCCTGACGTCCGTGAGGTTCATCGATTCTGCCAGAAAGAGGTCGTCAAGCATGTACTCGTCCACTGCCAGGATCTTGAGCCAGTGCCCTTTGCCCGCGGAGTCGCCGTCCAGGCTCTGGCTGGCCACGCAAACGCCTGTGCCGATGTCGATCCTGATCAGTGTTCTGCCGGGGTGTGCCAAGGGTTCACTGGGGTCGGAAGGGACATACGTCCGGCTGGGAGTAACGATGGTTTCCAAGGCAAGGCGGCCCTCATGGTCCACCTCGCGGGGTTGCTCCAGGAAGACCCGGTTGGTGTCCGGGAACTCCAAGGGGACTGGGGCGTTGCCGGCAAGCTCTACGGGGTCGAGGGCGGCGGCCAGGCGCCCGTTACCAAAGGAGGGCTCACCGTAGGCGGCCTCAGGGCGCCGGCGGACAAGGCCGGCGTCGTCATAAACCGGTGTCACAAGGTGAGCCGGAAGCAGCCACGAACGGCGCGTGGAACTGATGTAAAGATCGTCCCGGGAGTCGTTGATGCCGGTGGTGCTGTGCAGAAGTTGGCCGTCCGGCGTCTCGAGGCGGAGGGCACCCGGGCGCCTAAGCCAAGCCCGGACCATGGCGGCGCCGGAGCCGGGCCGTTCGAGGTACTCAAAGCGGAGGCTGGTCCACTTCCACGGCGACGAACGGCAAAGATTGCGGAATGTGGAGGACAAGTCAAAACCCGGTCCAGCTGCACTGTAGCGCCCCATATCCACAGTTTACCTACGGGTTCAAGCAGGAATGGCGGCCATCGGGATAGCATCCGAAGGTGATCCGACGACTCTCCGACCTCTGGGATGCCAATCCGCTGGGCTTCTGGCTCGTGATGGCGGCATGCCTGTACTTCGTGGTGATGGCCGTCCGGCTCACAGTGATAGATATCCGGAGCCACCTGTTGCCAAACCGGATCGTGTTTCCGTCCTACGCAGTGGCTGGAGTGCTGCTGCTGGCTGCGGCACTGGTGGTGTACTTCGCTGATTCAACCCCGGAGGGCGCACCGGCGGCTGTGGTCTTTGGTGTGCCCGGCCTGGGCGTTATCGCCGGCGGTGCCTTGCTCTGGCTGTTCTACTTCATACTCAGGCTCGTCCATCCACCCGGAATGGGCTTTGGGGACGTCAAGCTGGCCGGGGTGCTGGGCCTGTATCTGGGCTACTTGGGATGGAGCCACATCTTTGCGGGAACGTTCGCTGCCTTCCTCTTGGGAGGGCTGTGGAGCCTGGGCATCCTGGTGGCCCGGCGAGGCACGCTGCGCTCGGCCATCCCGTTCGGCCCCTTCATGCTGGCCGGGGCGACGGCCGCCATGGTGGTCCTGCCCGCGTGAAGCCGCAAAGCACTGGTCCCGTACCAACTGCGGCCAAATTGCAACGCTCCCCGTATTCTCGGCGTTTACCGGGCTGGGTCATGCTTAGCCCAGCGAGTGTTCGGACGTGTATGAGGGCGGCAGGAGGTTTGCAGTGCGGCGAATCAGGTTGAGGTTCCTGCTGGGCGCGTTCATTGCCTGCGCACTGCCGACCGGATGCGGGCAGACAGTCAACGAACCTCCTGTATCCACGGGATCCGGCATCCAGCCGGGGACTGGTATTCAGTCGGGGAATACGCAGCAGCCGGGCATTACTCAACCGCCGGATCCCACACGCAGCCCGGAGACCCCCTGTGAAGGTGGTCCGCTGGGCTGTTCCGAGTTCACGTCCGTGCGGGGAACCGATGCCACGGGAGATGTGGCATGGCTCGGAACGGACCCGCTGAGAGTGAGCTCGAGGCATGCCAACGGAGAGTGGACCCTCTTCGTCCACACACCGTGCAATTATCTCCAGGTGGCAGTTTCAGTGCAGGATGATGTCTTTACGCAGCTTTGGATGATGGTCACCGACCACGGTTGCGTGGAGCCAACGGACAACTACCAGGCGTGGACAGAGGAGCTCTTTGAACAGCCTGTTCAGTGGAAGCTCGACGGGGACACCCTCACCTTGAAGAACTCACACGCGACCATCGAATTGAAGGAAAGCTGACACCATGGGTGCACCGGAATTCGTGATCAAACTGCGGGAAAAGATCGGCAACGACCCGCTCTGGCTGCCGGCCGTGCGGGGAGTGGTGTTTGACGACGAAGGCAGGGTGCTTTTAGGCCAGCGTGCCGACAACGGCCACTGGACACTAATCACCGGAATGTTGGAACCGGGTGAGCACCCCGCGCCTGGTTTGATCCGCGAAATCTTGGAGGAAACAGCCGTTGTGGCCGAGACGGAGCGCATCATCGGCGTCGGAGTTGTGGGGCCTGTGACGTTCCCCAACGGCGACGTGTGCGATTTCCTGGACATCACGTTCCGCTGCCGATACGTCTCTGGAGAAGCCCGGGTCAATGACGACGAATCACTGGCCGTCGGGTGGTTTGCGCTGGACGAGCTTCCGGAGATGAGTGCCGGGAACCTTGAGGCCATCAGGCTTGCCACGGAGCCCGAAGGCCCCGTGGCGTACCAAGTGGAGGAGTAGCCTTACCGTCTGCCCGCGTCGGCCGTCGGGCGATCCTTTTCGATGCCATCCGAGGCAGCCAACTCCGCTTCCAGCCGTGCAGTCTCCAGGCGCTCGGCCTCAAGCCGGTCCGCCTCTTCGCCACCCACAGCCTCGCCGCGTGCCACCATGCCGGCGGTGTCTGAGAGCGGGATCTGCTTCAGGGTGATGGCAAGGATCAGTGCGATGGCAATGAACGGCACCAAGTACCAGAAGACGGGCGCCAGCGAGTTGGCGTAGGCGTTGACGATCGCATCACGCAACTGTTCGGGCATCTGCGCCAAGGCTTGGGGATCCAGGGTACTGGTGGACTGTGAAGCCTGCTCGGCAGAGGCACCGGCACCTGTGAAGGCGTCGGTGAGTGATTCGGCCAAACGGTTGGTGAAGATCGCTCCAAAGACGGCGACACCCAGCGATGCCCCTACCTCGCGGAAGTAGTTGTTGGTACTGGTCGCCGTACCAATCTGGTCAGCAGGAACGGAGTTCTGCACTACCAGGACAATGACCTGCATGATCAGGCCCAAGCCGGCGCCGAAGATGAAGAGCTGCACGCAGATGACCCAGATGGGGGTTGCCGCTGTGAGCGTAGTCAGCCACAGCATTGCAGCGATGGTGAGCGCAGCACCCAGGATGGGGTACATCTTGTACTTGCCGGTCTTGGAAATGCGGATACCGGAGTAGATGGACGTGCCCATCAGGCCCACCATCATGGGCAGCATCAGCAGGCCGGACTCAGCGGCCGACGTTCCGGAGGACATCTGCAGGAACGTGGGAACGAAAGCAATGGCGGCGAACATACCCAGGCCCAACGTAAAGCCGATGGCCGTGGCGTTGATGAAGATGGGGTTCTTGAACAGGCTCAGCGGAATGATGGGGTCCTCGGCGCGGCGTTCAACCATCACGAAGGCAAAGGCGGCCAGGACCATGCCGACCCCAAACGCCCACGTAAGGGGTGAATCCCAGCCCTCGTCCTTCTTGCCGCCAAAGTCCGTGAAGAAGATGAGGCAGGTGGTGGCAGCGGAGAGGAACAGGACACCCAGGATGTCGATCTTCTTCTCTGCCTTCTTATTCGGCAGGGTCAAAGTGAACCAGGCGGTGATGAACGCAGCGATGCCGATGGGGATGTTGATGTAGAAAGCCCATTCCCAGGTGAGGTGGTCAACGAAGAAGCCACCCAGCAGCGGTCCGGCTACAGCGGACAGGCCGAAGATTGCGCCCAACGGGCCCATGTACTTGCCGCGCTCCTTGGCGGGAACGATGTCGGCAATGATCGCCTGCGAGAGGATCATGAGGCCGCCGCCGCCCAGGCCTTGAATAGCGCGGAAGATCACGAAGCCCCAGAAATCGGTGGCAAACGCGCAACCCACGGATGCGAGGGTAAACAGGGCGATTGCGACGAGGAACAGGTTGCGACGCCCAAGGATGTCACCGAACTTGCCGTAGATGGGCATCACGATGGTGGTGGCAAGGAGGTACGCGGTGGTGATCCAGGCCTGGTGCTCCACGCCGCCCAGCTTGCCCACGATGGTAGGCATTGCGGTGGAAACGATCGTCTGGTCGAGGCTGGACAACAGCATGCCTGCGATCAGCGCCGAGAAGATGATCCAGATGCGTTTCTGGGTCAGCAGCAGCGGTTCGGCTGCTTTGGAGAGTGTACTCATGCGGGGTCCTTCGTGGTTTCAAGGGGGTTGGCGCCCAACTCTTGGTTCGTGGCCAGTGGTTGCGCAAAAAGTTTCCGTGCGGCGTTGAGGTTCTGTTCGAGGATCCCGCGGTAGGGGCGCGAATTATCCTCCGAGAAGAATTGCTGTGCTGTCTTCTTGGAGACAGCCCCGAACACCACCGTTGCCGTCATGACCTCGGGGTGCCCGGGGTCCAGCCCTTCGCGGGCGGCCACCAGCGCGGCGAATTGTCGTTCGCGGGCTTCCCCTTCGAGGGTGAGCCGCGCCAGTAGCTGTGGTTCGGCCGTAATGGCAGCGATGAACTGTTGGACCTCGGTCCGGCTGATGGATGAACGCTCCATCAGGGTCACGGTGAGCACGTGCAGGGCTGCCAAGAGAGTCCCGGAGATGCTGTCCGGCGTGGGGGAAGGGTTCTGGTTGAACGCTTCCAAGGCGTCCTCGGGCAACTCATCCGAAAACGAACCGATGACGGCGTCTTCCTTGGAGTGGAAGTAATTGAAGAAGGTCCGGCGTGAAATCCCCGCCTCTTCGCAGACTTCTTCAACGGTGAAACCGCTCAGGCCACGTGCCGCGGTCATGGAACGCGCGACGGCGGTGATCGCCGTCCGCGTGGCAGCCCGCTTGCGCTCACGAAGGCCACCATCAGTATTTGCACTATTGCTCACAAAGTAAAGTTTTGCACTCAAACACTAAAAGTGCAAAAAGTTTCGGGTATGGCTTTACTCATACTTTCGGGTACGACGACGGCCGGTACCTTTCGTGAGAAAGGTACCGGCCGTCGTCGTGCTTTGAGTATTAGTTCTTGTGAGCGGGGGACGTCATAGTGGTGACGTCGAGGGCCTTGTCGAGCTCTGCCTCGGTAACCTTGCCTTCGCCCTCGCCGACGAAGCCAAGCTTCTCGGTGGCCTGACGGATGGTCAGACCCTCCTTCACGGCGATCTTGGCGATCTTGGCAGCGTTCTCGTAACCAATGAACTTGTTCAGCGGGGTCACGATGGACGGGGAAGCCTCTGCAAGGAAGCGCGCACGCTCGACGTTGGCGGTGATGCCGTCGATCATCTTGTCGGCCATGACGCGGCTGGTGTTGGCCAGCAGGCGGATGGACTCGAGCAGGTTGGCGGCCATCACGGGGATGCCGACGTTGAGTTCGAAGGCGCCGTTGGTGCCGGACCAGGCGATGGCGGTGTCGTTGCCGATGACCTGGGCACAGACCATGATGGACGCTTCGCAGATGACCGGGTTGACCTTGCCCGGCATGATCGAGGAGCCCGGCTGAAGGTCCGGAATGGCGATTTCGCCGAGGCCCGTGTTGGGGCCGGAGCCCATCCAGCGGAGGTCATTGTTGATCTTCATGAAGGAGATCGCGATGTTGCGGAGCTGGCTGGAACCTTCGATCAGGCCGTCACGGTTTGCCTGTGCTTCGAAATGGTCGCGTGCCTCGGTCAGCGGCAGGCCGGTGTCGGCGGCGAGGAGTTCGATGACGCGCTCCGGGAAGCCGGCCGGGGTGTTGATTCCGGTACCAACAGCGGTGCCACCCAGGGGAACTTCGGCAACGCGGGGGAGTGCGGCGTTGATGCGCTCGATGCCGTACCGGACCTGGGCAGCGTAGCCGCCAAATTCCTGGCCGAGCATGACCGGCGTGGCGTCCATGAGGTGGGTACGGCCGGACTTGACGACGTCCTTGAACTCCACGGCCTTGCGATCGAGGGAAGCTGCCAGGTACTCCAGTGCCGGGATCAGGTCGTTGATCAGGGCCGAGGTGGCGGCGACGTGTACGGACGTCGGGAAGACGTCGTTGGAGGACTGCGACGCGTTCACATGGTCGTTCGGGTGGACAACTTTGTCACTCCCCGCGGCCGCGAGGGCGCGCGAGGCCAGCTCCGCGATGACCTCGTTGGTGTTCATGTTGGAGGAAGTGCCCGAGCCGGTCTGGAAAACGTCAATCGGGAAGTCGCCGTCGTACTTACCGGTGGCGACCTCATCGGCAGCGGCGGCGATAGCCTCGGCGAGCTCACCATCGAGCACCCCCAGTTCGGCATTCGCCAGTGCAGCTGCCTTCTTCACGCGGGCAAGAGCCTCGATGTGTGTGCGCTCAAGCGTCTTGCCGGAGATCGGGAAGTTCTCCACAGCACGCTGCGTCTGGGCGCGGTACAGGGCGTTCACGGGGACGCGAACTTCGCCCATCGTGTCATGTTCAATACGGAACTCAGTGGTGGAAGTCATGGGGCTAGCTTAGGGCGATTGGACGCTCCACAGAAAACCCGGAGAGGAGTGCTACGTGCTCCGGCGCTGCGGCCGGAGCACGTCTTCCTAGAGCTTGCCGATCCCGGAAACGAGCGCCGCACGGCCTTCGTCGAGCTTGTACGACAAGCCGATCACGGCAACCCGGCCGTCGTCGATGGCGTCGGAAATCACACGTGAGCTGTCAGCCAAGCGGGCAGCAGTCTGCTTGACGTGCTCCACCACCATGTCGTTGACGTCTTCCTGGCTATTGCGCTTGGCGGTCAGGACGGACGGGGTGATGCGCTCTACGAGGTCGCGGATGAAGCCCGGGGGCATCTCGCCTGTTTCAACGGCCGCCTTGGTGGCCTTCACGGCACCGCAGCTGTCATGGCCGAGGATGACGATCAGCGGAACCCGGAGTTCGCTGATGCTGTACTCGAGGGAGCCCAGGACCGCATCATCAATGACCTGGCCGGCAGTGCGCACCACGAAGGCGTCACCGAGCCCCAGGTCAAAGATAATTTCTGCAGCGAGCCGTGAATCCGAGCAGCCGAAGATCACGGCGAAGGGGTTCTGGTTCTCAATGAGAGAAGATCGTCGCGAAGCGTCCTGGTTGGGGTGCAGGGATTCGCCGGAAACAAAACGTTCGTTGCCCTCGCGGAGACGGCGCCACGCCAGGGCTGGAGTGAGGTAAGTAGGCACGAGCCTTACTTTACGACGCGGATGGGGCAGTCCGTGAAACTGTTGCGCCGGGTTAGCCGGATAGGAAGTTAGGCGGAGGGCTGCGCGGAAGTAGTGGCGGTAGCCGGCGCGCTTGCAGGCGGCGCCTGCTCTGCGGACTTCACGACGGCGGCCGCCAAAGTTGCGAACTCTTCCAGGTTTGCGGTGCCGTTCAGAATGATGGTGGTGCCGCGGTACTCCAGGACCATGCTCCGCTTTTCCTTGCCTGAGTCGCGCAACTCCCACTCCTGGCCGCCTGCACTACGCGTGCCAGTGACAGGAAGGTTCTCCGTTTTCTGCAGGACCCATGTGGGGTTTGCCTGGCTGGTCTGGGTGAGCCCGATGAAGTTTTCCTTGGGCGTCAGGAAACCAATCTCCCAGGTAGGAACGCCGCTTCCGCTGCCGGACTCCCAACGGGCGTAGTTGGGCTTGAATGTGTCGCCCGTATCCGGAGTGACAGGTGTGAATCCCGCCACACCCGTGGCATTGCGGGCGATGGACGCGACGTCAACATCCGGCCTGAAACCTTCGCCCTTGGGAGCCGGGTTCATCAAAACGATGGGGAGGAAAGCCAGTACACAGACAAGCAGCGCTATGACCATGCCGATGACCGAAGCGTTGGCCCGCTTGGCAGCTTTCGCCGCAATGACGGGTTTATAGGGGGCATCCGGGGATGCCTGGGCGCTTGTTTGGTTAGCCTCCGCGGCGTCCGGCTCATTGCCGGCAGCGGGCTTGTCCTGCGTTTCACTCACCCCTCCATGATCGCTTATCGAGGCAGGGAACACACATCCGGCAACCTCGCCGCCGGTATTGCGGGCCGTGGTCATCCAACGACTCCCGGACCACGTGGCGACTATGATCGTTGATAGAGGAACCCCGGGTTGCTTAGTGCAACCATGTCCGGTCCCGTGAATCGTCACTCGAAGAAGAGGTTCAAGTGTCTCCTGCACCAATGACCCAGCAGTATTCCACGATTTCGCCGTCGCTTGCCGTCGGCCTCGACGAACCCGACCGCAACCTTGCGCTTGAACTCGTCCGTGTCACCGAAGCCGCGGCAATTGCCGGTGGCCACTGGGTAGGTTTCGGCGACAAAAACAAGGCAGACGGTGCCGCCGTCGATGCCATGCGTTCGTTCCTTCACACCGTCCACTTCAACGGCGTCGTGGTCATCGGTGAAGGCGAAAAAGATGAAGCCCCCATGCTGTTCAACGGCGAGCAGGTTGGTGACGGCACCGGTCCCGAGTGCGACGTCGCCGTGGACCCCATCGATGGAACACGCCTGACCGCCTTGGGCATCAACAACGCCCTGGCAGTGTTGGCAGTTGCCGAGCGCGGATCCATGTTCGACCCTTCCGCTGTGTTCTACATGGAGAAGCTCGTCACCGGCCCCGAAGCCGCCGACATGGTGGACCTGCGCCTGCCCGTCAAGCAGAACCTGCACCTCATCGCCAAAGCCAAGGGCGTCAAGGTCAACCAGCTCAACGTCATGATCCTGGACCGCGACCGCCACCGCCCCCTCGTGGAAGAAATCCGCGAAGCCGGTGCCCGCACCAAGTTCATCATGGACGGCGACGTCGCCGGCGCCATCGCAGCAGCCCGCTCCGGTACCGGCGTTGACGCCCTGATGGGCATCGGCGGCACTCCGGAAGGCATCGTTGCAGCCTGTGCCATCAAGTCGCTCGGCGGTGTGATCCAGGGCCGCCTGTGGCCGACGTCGGACGAAGAGAAGCAGAAGGCCATCGACGCCGGACACGACCTCGACCGCGTCCTGTCCACAAACGACCTCGTCACCTCGGACAACTGCTACTTCGCAGCAACCGGCATCACCGACGGCGACCTCCTCCACGGTGTGCGCTACCAGAAGGACCGCGTCATGACGCAGTCCATCGTGATGCGCTCCAAGTCCGGGACGGTCCGCTTCGTAGAGGCTGAGCACCACGCATCCAAGTGGGAGACGTACGCGCGCAAGCCGTAACCCCCCGTTGCTGTCGCGTTTTTGACGCGAAAAGCGCCCTGTCGCTCTGCGGCTATCTCCTCGTACCTCGTCGATTTGATGCCGCTGACGCGACAGGGCGCTTTTCGCTGTCCGGATGCGATGGTGCCGCGGCTTCCGGCTTCGCGCTGTTGTGGGGTGGGCAGGGCGCAGGGTGTGCCGTCACCACCTACTTTGACTTTGGAAGCCTGCGGACACGCCGAGTGTCTGGGTGTGTCGTGATGCAGGCGCCCTCAAAGTGGGTGGTGGAGGTACGGGTTCCTCACCGCGCCCTGCACAATTTCGCTACACAAATGGAGTGGTGGCGCCCGGATCACGGTCCGCCGAGGTGCCGACCGGTCAACACGCAATGGTTCGACGACGGCGCTCCGGTGGTGCCGACGTCGGGCGCTCCTGCGCAGCAGTGAGCGAGCTGCGCCGTCATCACCTACTTTGACTATGGAAACCTGCGGACACGCCGAGTGTCTGGGTGTGTCGTGATGCAGGCGCCCTCAAAGTGGGTGGTGGAGGTACGGGTTCCTCACCGCGACCGGCACAATTTCAGTACACAAATGGAGTGGTGGCGCCCGGATCACGGTGCCCGTGGGCAATTAGGGTGGCCTCGCCGGTCAACACGCAATGGTTCGACGACGGCGCTTCGGTGGTGCCGACGTCGGGCGCTCCTGCGCAGCAGTGAGCGAGGTGTGCACTCATCACCTACTTTGACTTTGGAAGCCTGCGGACACGCCGGGTGTGTGGGTGTGTCGTGATGCAGGCGCCCTCAAAGTAGGTGGTGGAGGTACGGGTTCCTCACCGCGACCGGCCAATTTCAGTACACAAATGGAGTGGTGGCGCCCGGATCACGGTGCCCGTGGGCAATTAGGGTGGCCTCGCCGGTCAACACGCAATGGTTCGACGACGGCGCTTCGGTGGTGCCGACGTCGGGCGCTCCTGCGCAGCAGTGAGCGAGGTGTGCACTCATCACCTACTTTGACTTTGGAAACCTGCGGACACGCCGAGTGTCTGGGTGTGTCGTGATGCAGGCGCCCTCAAAGTGGGTGGTGGAGGTACGCGTTCCTTGTGCTGACTCCGGGAGCTGGCCTAGCGCAGTTTGTCGCGGAGCTTCCTGGCAAGCTGGTACGCGCCGTAGCGGAGCTTGTTGACCGGGAGGTCCCAGGTGCCCGGGTAGGACACTTCGCGGCCTCCGAATGACTTCTTGAACGCAGTGAAGCCCGCCCATTTGTGGTCCGGCTGGTCTTCCGGCGCCACACCCCAAAGATCTACGTGTTTGAGGCCCTTCTCCTTGGCGTCAGCCATCAAAGTCACCAGGAGCGGGATGCCTGCGCTGAGCTTGCGGTGGGTATCGTCCAAAGCGGCATGGGCGTACACACGGGTATCAGCGGAGTCATAGGCGAAAGCAGCGGCGATCGGTTCGCCCTCAAGCTCCGCGATGAACAGCGTTCCCGCGCCATTGGGCAGCAGGGAAGCGGCTACTTGCGTGAGGTACTCGTCGCTTTGGGGCTTGAAGCCGTTCCGGGCAGCTGTCAGATGGAGGAAATGCAGAAGCACAGAGATGTCGGCGGGATCCTGGGAAGCGCGGAACGTGACACCCTTCTTGTGGATGTTCCGGTAGAGGTTCCTGTTGGTCGGCTTCATCCCGGCCAGGACGTCTTTGAAGTCGCCGTCAAGATCCACGATCCAGCTGAGCTCAGGCTGCTGATTAACCGGCGCCGGTGTCATACCGCGGGCGCGAAGGAGAGCATCGGCGTCGGACGCTGTGAATCCGGCTGCAGCGGGCTCCATCCGCACGAACACAGCACCCTCCGCCTTTGCCAGGGCAACCAAGGCAGCAGTGGCGGCGTCGAAAGCTTCCACGGACTCCGCTACGGGGCCGTAGGGGGCGTAGATGACCTTGCCGGCGGGGTTCTTCTCCTCGATCGCGAGGAAACTCCAGCCCGGCCCGGACTGCTCATGGACACGGCGTCCCAAGGAACGCTGGACAGCCGCCCATGCGGGCGTTTGCAGGAAAAACTCCATGAATCAGTTCCCCAGCCCCGTGGTCACCGCGAAGGCAACACTGGTGTCCGTTGCTCCCTGCACGGGGTGGACGTTCACGGGGGCCTCGATGTCGGGGATGAACGCTGCAGCGCCACGCTGCAGCCTGAGATCACTCTTGGGGGAGTCGAGCAACACCGAGCCAGACACCACCACGACGACGGCGGGCCCGGTTTGCGCTAGCGGCACCGGCTCGGCGCCCGGGCCAAGCTCAATCCGCTGCAGCTGGAATTCCTTGAAGGGCGGCCGGTACAGTTCCTGCCCGAACTCGGTTCCGCTGGCCTCGATGCGGGGCACGCCGAGTGCTTCGAAGCGTACAGTCTTCAGCAATTCCGGGACGTCCACGTGCTTTGGTGTGAGTCCGCCACGGAGAACATTGTCAGAGGAGGCCATGACCTCCACGCCCAACCCGTGGAGGTAAGCGTGCACGTTGCCGGCCGGCAGGTAAACCACGTCACCGGGCTGCAAGGAAAGATGGTTCAGAAGAAGGGAAATGAGGACGCCGGGATCTCCGGGGAAGGCTTCATTGATGTCCACCATGGCGGTCAACGCTTCGCGGTGCGGCTCCAGCGGTGCGCCGGCGGACAGGACGGCGACTACCTCGTTGATGGCGTCGGAGACGCCGGTGCCACCCTCGATGAGTCGGCTGAAGGCTGCTTTCAGGGCTGCAGGCTCATCAGGCTGGCCGAGATCTGCGATGACGCCTTTGATGACATCGGGAACGTCCACTGCCGCGGAATCAAGGACGTGGGCCAGGTGCCCAAAGATGTCCTTGGACTCAGCAGGTGAACGGAAACCACACAATGCCTTGAACGGAGTGAGGGCGAAGATCATCTCCGGTTTGTGGTTGTCATCCCGGTAGTTGCGGTCTGCTGCATCGGCGGGGATGCCGGCCGCATTCTCCCGTGCGAATCCTTCCCGGGCCTGATCAAGGCTGGGGTGCACCTGCAAGGACAGCGGCTGCTCTGCGGCCAGGAGCTTGGTGAGAAACGGCAGCCGTGGGCCGAATTCGGCGAGGCTTTCCGAGCCCAGGCAGCGCAGGGGATCCGAGGCGATCAACGCGTCCAATGGCTGGGTGACACCGTTGGGGTGGACGGCTGTGGAGGGCGAGTCCGGGTGGGCTCCGATCCACATTTCGGCTTCGGGACCACCTGACGCCGGCCGGCCAAGCAAGCCGGCGATCGCCGTCGTCGAACCCCACGCATAGGGTCGCAAAACATTCTCAATCTGGTACACGAAAGAAAGTCCTTATCGTTGCGCTGAACGTGGGGTGGGCGGAAGGCGGCTTACAGCGGTGCGCACTGTCCGTTGGTTGCCACGAGGTCACGGATACCTTGCTCATCGCCTTGGGCCTTGAGGCCGTTCAGCAACTCGATGGTGATCGGGGTGCCGTCGGGCGTGGTGGTCACCGGGGTGAAATCGGCCGAAGGCGACGGCAGCTGGCTCACGGGAACGGAACCCGCAACCGGGCCCGCGGCCATAAAGGTTCCGGCCCCGGCTCCGTCATAGGAATCGACGGCGTCGCTCGCCTTGGGGGTGTTGGACGAAGCCAGCACTTCCTGGACCTTGGAATGGATCAGGTCAAAGTCCGGCACCGTGGAGAAGGACGCGTCAAAGTCCGGGGGGCCGATAGTGAGGCGCTTGACGGGCTGGTTCTTGGACTTCAAGGCGAGGTCCACAAAGCTGCCCAGCTGGTTCGAGGAAATGTTGGAGTCAACCACCTTGGTGCCGGCGTTGGCGATGTCCTCGAACTTGGTGAGGAGCGTGGCAGGGTCCAACTGCTTGAGCATGGCTTGCTGTACGCACTGCTGGCGCGCGATGCGGGCGTAGTCATCCACGAATTCGCGGGATCGTCCGTACCAAAGGGCCTGGAAGCCATTCAAGTGTTGGTCGCCGGCAGGAATCCAACCGTCAGGCATGCCGTGGATTCCGTTGGCCTCGTCAGTGACGGGACCACTGATGGGCACCCAGCCACCGGCTTTGATACGGATGCCGCCCATGGCATCGATGAGTTTGGCGAAACCGTCCATGTCCACCAGGACATACGCCTGGACGGTGATGCCCAAGGTGCCGGACACGGCTTCGAGCGTGGCCTGCGCTCCGGGATCCGCGACCCCTGGATAGAGGTCCTGGTGGTTATTGGTGACCTCGGTGTTGACAGCGTTGATGAGGCATTCGTCCCCGCAGTTGTAGCCATCGGGGTAGATCTCGCGCATAGGCGAGCCCTCGCTGAATTGGGCGTTCTGAAGGTTGCGGGGGACAGAGATGATGGCACTCTCGCCGGTTTTCGCGTCGACGCTGATGACGGAAAGGCTGTCCGGGCGGCGGCCGGTCCTATCGTCCCCGGCGTCGCCACCCATCATGAGGAAGTTGTACCGTCCGTCCACTGGATCAATGGCGGGACCGGCATTGAAAATGCTGCCGATTGCATTGCGGCTTACGTTCAGGACGTAGGCGAGATAGCCCAGCGATCCGCTGGCGAGGACCGTGGTCACCGCCAGGACGACGGCGATGATGGGGCGCATTCCCGGTGCCAGGAGCGCGGGCCTGATGATTCTCAGGGTATTGAGGAACAAGAAGGCCCACCCCAAGGCCAACGCCACGAGGATCACGATGATGAACAACGAACCCACCGGATGCGTGACGACGCTGAGCAGCATCGTCCGGTTCACCAACGCAATGAACAATGTGAGCAGGGCAAGGGCCCACACCGTGATGGTGACGCGCAAAGCGATGCGGCCAAGTTTGCGGTCCCCGGCAACAATCTGGGCGCTGCCGGGAACAAAGAGAGTGAGGAGGACCAGCACGAAGGCGCGTTTGGTCCGCACCGGAGCGCTGGCGCCGGACGGATAGCGGACGGGATCAGTCAGGGCGGAACCGGGCTGACTCGGGGTCTTGTGCATGGTCATCAACCGCTGCCTTCCTAGCGGGGGCTCCGGGCGGAGGCATTCGCAGGGGAAAAGACCTCTTCTACTTTGTGGCGCAGGTTTTCGCCCTTCTTAGTGGCAACGTCGTTCAGCTCCTGGGCGAAGGTGAGGAGATCCGCGCGGAGCTTCGATGCAAGTTCGTCAGTGCCTGATGCCAACATGCGAACGGCAAGAAGACCTGCATTGCGGGCACCGGCGATGGACACAGTGGCCACGGGAACGCCTGCAGGCATCTGGACGATGGACAGCAGGGAATCCATGCCGTCCAATGTTTTGAGGGGGACGGGGACGCCGATGACGGGAAGGGGCGTGACCGAAGCCAGCATGCCGGGAAGGTGGGCAGCCCCGCCGGCCCCGGCAATGATGACGCGCAGGCCGCGTTCGTGGGCAGTCTGGCCGTAGCGGATCATTTCAGTGGGCATGCGGTGAGCTGACACGACGTCTGCCTCAAAGGGGATGCCGAACTCGGCCAGGGCGTCTGCGGCGGCCTCCATCACCGGCCAATCGGAGTCCGAGCCCATCACGAGCCCAACCAGCGGGGCTGTTCTTTCCGAAGTCATGCGGTCTCCTCTAGGGTGGTCTGCTCGGGCTTTCGGCCGTCACGGATGATGTTGGCCACGGTGGTCGCGCGCTGCCTGACGGAGTCGACGTCGGAAACCGAGCTGCCAACCAGGTTCACGTGGCCGATCTTGCGGCCCGGGCGAACGGACTTGCCGTAGGAATGCACTTTTGCCGCGGGCTCGAAGGCCAACGCCATGGGGAAAGCCTTGAAGAGGTCCTGATTGTCGCCGCCCAGGAAGTTCTTCATGACCACCACCGGGGCCAGGGCATCCGTTGCGCCCAGTGGAAGGTCCAACACGGCCCGCAGGTGCTGCTCAAACTGGCTGGTAATGGAACCGTCTTGCGTCCAGTGGCCGGTGTTGTGCGGACGCATGGCGAGCTCGTTGATAAGGAAGCCTGCTCCGACTCCCGGAGTTTCGAACAGCTCTGCGGCCATGACCCCGGTGACGCCGAGTTCGTTGGCAATGCGCAGGGCAGCCTCTTCAGCCGCAGCAGCCACTTCAACGGAAATGTTTTGGGCGGGTGCGATCACTTCGTCGCAAACTCCATCCACCTGTATGGTGTGGACAACCGGCCATGCACGGGATTCGCCACTTGGGCTGCGTGCCACAAGGGCCGAGAGTTCGCGGCTGAAATCAACCTTGGCTTCTGCCAGCAGGGGACTCATAGCCTGGAACCAGTCGGCAGTTTCCAAAGCATCGTCCGCGGAGTCAACAATCCTGACACCCTTGCCGTCATAACCACCGCGAGGGGTCTTCAGAACCACGGGCCAGCCGATCCTGTCGCCAAAGGCCACCAGATCCTCAACGCTGTGGACAGCCGACCACTCAGGGTTCGGCAAGCCCAAGCGGTCAATTGCAGCCCGCATCACCAACTTGTCCTGGGCGTTAACCAACGCGTCAGGGCCGGGTTGGACGTTGACGCCTGCGTCCAGGAGGGCTTGCAGGTGCTCCGTGGGGACGTGTTCGTGATCAAACGTGAGCACGTCCAGGCCCTTGGAGAACTCAAGAAGAGCATCCAGGTCCTTGTAGTCGCCAAGAGGCGCAGTGGCCACTGCGGCCACGGCAGAAACGTCCTCACCCTCGGCCAAAACACGGAGTTCGAAGCCCAAGGCGGTAGCGGGCGGAGCCATCATTCGTGCGAGCTGGCCGCCGCCAACAACGCCAATTACTGGAAAAGTCACAAGGTTCAGCCTACCGAACCGCCGGCAGGATCACTGATTCTGCCGTCCTTTGGGATGGTTTTCTGCGGCGTGAGGCGCCAGTATCGGCGTTCTCACAGCCCCTTCAAAGGCAGCACATGGAAATCGGCGCTAAAATGGGTGAGGCCCATCGGCCCACTTTTCAACGGCCATGGAGGGTCATGATCACCACACTTGCAGATCGCATCCGCGGACTTGCCTCACTTTTTTGGCGTGAGGTAGCAAAGTTCGGCGCCGTCGGCGGTGTTGCTTTCGTCATCGACTCGGCGGTCTTCATCTGGCTCTTTTCGGGCCCGATGCACGGCAGCGAAGTGTGGGCCAAGGCCATTGCAACCATTGTTGCAAGTATTTTCTCGTGGGTCGCGAACCGTTTCTGGACGTTCCGGCACCGTAAACAGGCCAACGTGGTTCGTGAAGCCGTGCTGTTTGCCATCATGAACCTTGTCGGGCTCCTGATTGCGTCGGGATGTGTGTGGTTCGCAAAGTACATCCTGGACCTCAACGACAAGCCTTCACTGTTCATCGCCGGCAGCGTCGTGGGCCTCATCCTGGGCACCATCTTCCGTTTCTTCGCCTACCGCTTCTGGGTGTTCAACGAAGAACTGGATGCCGAACCCGAGTTCTCGCATGACCACGAGATCATCGAGCTGCACCACAAATCCAAGACCAATTCCGAATCCGGGGCCAACCCGGCGACCGGCGAATTCCCTTCAGTCAAGAACCTCTGACGCCTTCAGAGGTTAAGAACGGCTGACGCGCTCGTTCTCCAGAAGGTGCTCGGTCACATCGAGGTCGGGGTGCACGAGTACTACGGAGCCGTCCTCTTTCCATGCCCCCAGAGAAGCTGCCAGGCATGACTCCAGGCCGTCCGCCGCGCGTACCAAGAGCCGGACGCCTGGTTCCTGGGCGGCAGCAAAGCCTTCAATAAGGTCATCATGGGGGATTCCTGATGTTCCGCGTACGGCGGGCAGGGTTGCCTCGGGTTCGTTGTGCGCCATGAAGACATCGCCATGGGAGCGGACTTCTGCCGCATAATCCACGACGCCGGACGGCAGCTCACCCGGCCAGCGCATGGCCAGTGCAGCCAGCGGCACAGCGACCACAGCTTCGAAGCCGGCCCCGGCGCCGTCGTCGGGCTTGTCGGTCGCCAGCAGATCCGCCGAGGTGTCGTCAAAGACCACTTCCATTCCCAGTTGCCACGCCGCCAGGGCCCAGACGAAGGATTTCCAATGTGCCGGGAGGTCAAGCCTGATGGACATTCCGGGTTCGGCGTCCAGTTCGTCCTGTAGCAGGTTGCTGGTCTTGGCTACCCAGTTATCCAGGACACGCCCCGAAAGCTCCACACGCTCGGAGTCGGGGCCATACCAGGTGAGTCGTGGTGACGTTGAATGACCGGATCGCAGGGCGGTCATCAGGTTCGCTGCCGGGATGCTCATGCGTCAATCTTGCCACGGTGGCCCCGGAGCGTCCCCGGGCTGTGCGTCGGGATTGTGAAATGCGACACACTGGAATTTCTCAAGTCGTTGGGCTCAGTGGCGAACCGGAGTCCATTTCCGCGGAAATTCAATGAAAGTTCACTTGAAGCGATCCAGTGCTTCCATTTCCCGCCGGGACACGCGGCGGCGCGGCCAAAATGTTGGGCGTGGCGCATCCCACGTTTCTACAGATTCTTGATTATTATCCCGGCGCGGCTTGACTGGCGGGTAGTTACACGCGTGTAATTAGTAATCAACGCCGCTGCACAGATTCCCGGAACGACACAGGGAATCGGAAACACATCCAAGCAGCAGCTGCAAAATCAGGAGGGACGCCATGGGGCAAGCGTTGCGTATCCAGGAAGATGCAGTCGTCGCAGAACATGCGTCGGTGAAATACCGTTCAAGGGAAGTGCCGGGAGATTGGTACGTAGACCCGGCGGACCCGGAAGCGGCAGACCGATATAACCAGAATGTGCAGCAGTCCTTGGAGGATCAGGCAACTGCCCTCCTGGCAGCGCATGAGGCGTTGGTGGGTGACCTGCCCGCTGGACCGGATGAAGATCTGGACGACCCTCCCATGGAGCTGCGTCGTCCGCTTGAAACTCCGGGGCAGCCCGTGTGGATCGGCTTGCCGCAAGGGGACTTCGATGACGAGGGCGAACTTGGCTGGCAGACGGACGCGCTGTGTGCACAGACCGACCCTGAAGCTTTCTTCCCCGAAAAGGGCGGATCAACGAGGGACGCCAAGAAGGTCTGCGGTGCGTGCAATGTCCGCTCGCAGTGCTTGGAATACGCTCTCGCGAATGATGAGCGGTTCGGAATTTGGGGCGGACTCTCCGAGCGGGAGCGTCGTCGGCTAAGGAAGCGAGCGGTCTAATTCTCAAGGAAGTGCATGTTACCGCCGTCGTGGTTTCCCACGACGGCGGCAACTATCTGCCCAGGACATTGGCGGCATTGTCGGACCAGACGCGTTCGGCCGATGCCGCCATTGGCATTGATACAGGTTCCACCGACACATCGCTGGACTTGCTCCGCGAGGCCCTCGGCCAGAACAGCGTCACCTCTTTCCAGCATGCGAGGTCCGGTTTCGGAGCGGCTGTTCGCGCTGGCCTGCAAGAGCTCGCCCCGGCCGACGGTGACACGCAGGGTGATTCCGTGCAGTGGATCTGGCTTTTGCACGACGACGCCGCGCCCGCGCCTGATGCGCTGGCGGAGCTGCTCCATGCGGTTGAACGCGCCCCCTCGGTAACTGTGGCCGGCTGTAAGCAGCTTGGCTGGGACAATAAGCGGCACCTGGTCGATGTTGGACTCTCAACCAGCCGCTGGGCTGAACGCCTCACCTTGATCGACGCCGACGAAGTGGACCAAGGGCAATACGATGCCCGCACGGACACCTTCGCGGTGAACTCCGCAGGAATGTTGATCCGCCGCGACGTCTGGGAACTGCTGGAAGGATTTGACCCGGCCTTGCCTGGCAGCGGCGACGACGTGGACTTCTGCTGGCGTAACTGGCTTGCGGGCAATCGCGTAGTCGTAGTCCCCAGTGCCCGCATGTTCCACGTGGAGCACCGCCCGAATGGCCTGGGCACATCCTCCGCGGCACGTAAGGCCCAGATCCATCTGCGGCTCAAACATGCTTCCTGGTGGAAAGTGCCGTTCCAAGCCGTGGGCGCCTTGTTCGGTGCCATCATCCGACTCATGCTGAGCATCCTGGTTAAAGAACCGGGATATGGCTTCTCCCAATTCACCGCCACCATCGCTGCCCTTGTCCGGCCGGTGGCCATAGCCAAGGGCCGCCGCGTTGCGGCCAGGACACGCCGGGTACACAGGTCCGTGGTCCGGGGACTTCAGACACCCACGCGGGAGGTGCGTGCCAACAGGCGCTCCTTATTGGAAGCAATCCGGCCCGCAGAGGAGACTCCCGCTGTCTCTGACCTTCTTGCCCCTGAACCCAGCGGGGATGCGGCGGATGACTTCGCCGCACTGGCCACCAGCGAACGTGGCTGGGTGGGCACGGGTGCCGTTGCAGCTGCATTGATAGCTCTTGCGGCAGCACTTGTGGGACTGCTGGGGCTGCTCCGTTCAGGCACCGTTGCCGGTGGTGGGCTCCTCCCTCTTTCGGGGTCACCAGGCGACATCTGGGCGAATGCGTCCACTTGGTGGATCTCATTGGGTGCAGGCCTGCCCGGACACGGCGATCCATTTGGCTATGTCCTGTGGCTGCTTTCCCTCTTCGGGGGTGGGGATGGCAACGCCGCAATGGTGTGGCTGCTGATCCTTGCCATGCCGTTATCCGCATTGGGCGCATGGTTCGCGGCGGGCGCGCTAACTACCAAGCGTCGCTTCCGGGTTGCGGCGGCCCTCGCCTGGTCCGGTGCTCCCGCACTTCTGATCTCCATCAACGAGGGTCGTGTCGGCGCCTTGGTGGCGCACGTCATGATGCCGCTGCTTCTCCTCGCGCTGTTGCGTGCCTCGGGATCGGCAGTCGCCCAAGGGTCCGCTTCGGCGGGGACCCAACTCAGCCGCCGTCCGGCCCTGATAGCCGGTAAGCCCGGCATCAACGGAACACCGTCATGGACTGCTGCAGCCGCCGCAGGTCTTGCCATGGCCGTTGTCACGGCCTCTGCCCCGTCATTGTTGGGGCCTATCGCCGTTGCAGTGATACTGGCTGCAGTAGTCCTCGGGCATCGGGGCAAGACGCTGTGGTGGTCGCTCCTGCCAACTCTCGCTTTGTTCCTTCCGTATGCGATATCCGTTTTGGACAGGCCGCGCTCGTTGCTTGCCGACCCTGGTTTGCCGCTGACGTTTGAGGCTGCTCCGTTGTGGCAACAGCTACTTGGCCAGCCGCTGGCCTTCGACATCGACGGCGGCTTGACCGGTTTGGCGGTCTTCGGTCCTGGCGCTGTGCCCTGGGCCCTGTTGCTGGCTCTGCTGGTCATCGCACCAGTCCTGATCCTGGCTGTTGCCGCCTTGTTCGTACCCGGTAAACGCGCTGCGCTGGCCCGGGTGTTCTGGCTGGTCGCTTTGGCTACGCTTTCGAGCGCTTGGCTGGTGGGCCACGTAGCTACCGGGGTCAATAACAATGTGATTGTTGGACCGTTCACCGGCCCGGCCGTATCGGCTGCGGGAATGTTGCTTCTGGGTGCTGCAGTTCTCGGTGCTGAGAAGCTCTTCACGGCACCGCGAAAGACGCCCAAGGCTTCCCGGCGCCACTTCCCCCTGCGGCGCGTAGCCTCGGCCGCGACCATGGCGCTTCTGGTTGCCGGCCCTCTTGCCGGCATGGCTGCCTGGACTGCTCAGAATGTCCTGCAGCCTACGCCGACTGCCGTCGCCATTGCGGCACCTAACACTGCCGAAAAGACGTCGTCCCTTGGCTCCGGCCGACAAATATGGCCGGTGGATACGGGCACGTTGCCTGCCACCGCCGTCGACCGTGGCCAGGGACCGGAGCGAACCCGAACGTTGGTCATCACCAGCGGTGAGCAGGGCGCCTTCTCCTCGTCCCTGATGCGGGGAGCAGGAACCACGTTGGACAGTTTGTCCACCATTGCCTCTGCACGGACCATCATTGGCGCGCCGGGACGCGAAGAAATCGCGGCCGATGACGCTGCCACCACGTCCCTCCGCCGGTCCGTGGCCACCATCGTGGCGGGAACCGGCGTGGATCCCCGCGCCGACCTGGAACAACTTGGGGCCGGATTCGTGGTCCTCAAGGCAGCAGACAACGCCGCCCAGTTGACGGCCAGCCGGATCGATGCCGTCCCAGGGCTCGTGGCTGTTGGCCAGACCGACGCCGGGTGGCTGTGGCGGGTGACGCCCCGGAGCCAGCCCGCGGCTACTGCCGCGGACACGGCACACCGGGTACGCATCGTGGACTCCGAAGGCGCTCTGCTACGTGCGCTGCCATCCGAAGAAGTGGATGTGGATACCACTGTTGAATCAGGCAATGAGGGCCGAAAGGTGGTCCTCGCCGAACGGTCCGATCCCGGCTGGAGCGCCTGGTTGGATGGCCACCAACTGCAGGCCACCACATCCGGCTGGTCACAGGCGTTCGAGTTGCCTGCCAGCGGCGGCGACCTTGAAATCCGCTACACCAACCCTTGGGCATTGTGGATCGGGATCCTGCAGGCTGTGGTGATTGGATTGACGGTCCTTTTGGCCGTTCCAATGCCCGCACGCCGCAGCCGAACCGGCATGTCGAGGGATGAAGTCTCCCTCCGTAAGGAGTACAGCAGTGTCTGAGGACCAGAAGAACGAGTCCGGCGAAAGCTCTGGAACCTCGGAAGCCCCGAAGTCCCGTGCCGGGAACAACGGAGAAACAAGCAGGTCGGGTAAAGGCCCGCGGAGTTCGAGTTCCCGCGACTCCGGTTCCCGCGGCCCGAAGTCCCGCAGCTCCAACAGGGGAGTGGTCACTGGCGTCCTTTCAGCAGTGGTCATCCTTGCGGCTGGCGGCGGTGCCGTGGCCGCGACGTCGATGGTCCCGGAACCTTCCGGGGGTACCACCATGGATATTCGCCAGGCCGACGTTCCCGCGGGCCGTTCCATGGGTGTCTGTCCGGAACCTGCGAGGCTCGTGAGCGGAACCGTGGTGGGCACGGATGCTGACTTCAGCCCCGTATCCACCACTGCCACCAGCGCCTTGAACGCCGTGGTGCTGAGCAACCCGGCCGGTACGGTGCCCGAAAGCAATGTGACATCGCTGGGTGGCGAGATGGTGGAGTTGATCGCCAAGGCTCCTACCAGCACGCCCACACCCACGGTTGGTCCGCCCGTGCTCGCGGCCGGAGTGGCGAACATCAGCCCGGTGGCGTCTCCCACCGTTGTGGGTGCCGAGGCCCTTGGAAACGAACAAGCGTCCTTGGCGGCCAACCTTAGCTACTCAGCGGCGGACGGCGACCTTCGCGGCCTTGCGTCTACCCAATGCCAGCCGCCGGGCAACGACGCGTGGCTCCTGGGTGCCAACACGGCCGTGGGCCGAACTGCCGTCCTGAACGTGAGCAACGCCTCCGAGACCCCGGCCACAGTAAGCCTTGACCTCTACGGATCCGAGGGACAGATCCAAGCTCCCGGGGCCCGTGGTCTCCTGGTGGCTCCCGGAACCACCCGCTCGGTGAATCTGGCTGGGCTCGCACCGGGCGAATCGCAACTTGCCGTGCACGTGCGCAGCACGGGCGGTCCGGTAGCCTCCACTATCCAGCAGAGCGTGTTGCGTGGAATCGCCCCAGGCGGTGTGGAGTACCTCTCGCCGGGTGCGGCGCCGTCCAACCTGCAGGTGATGTCCGGCGTCGACATCCAGGACCCGGCGGCCATCAAGGCGCTGGCCGGTAAGTCGGGTTTTGCGGACGCCGCACCGGCACTCCAGATCGCAGTGCCCGGATCCACCGACGCCGTTGTGCAAGTAAGCCTTTACGGCGCCAACGGTGAACGAAAGATTCCCAATGGGGGAGTGGTGACGGTAAAGGGTGGGACAGTATCAACACTTAACCTTGAGGGCGTCCCGGCTGGCAGCTACACCGTCAGAGCCAGCTCGGATGTCTCGTTCCTGGCATCGGCGAGGGTTACCCGCGGTTCCAAGGCCGAGGAAGCAACCGACTTTGCGTGGTCGCCGTCGTCGGCCCGTCTTGGCAGCCAGCACTTGGTAGCCGTACCACGGGAAGGCCAGCGGTCTTTGAGCTTCGGTGTTCCCGAGGGGCGTGGCACAGTCAGTTACGCTCCGGTGACCGCTGATGGAAAAGTCGGCAAGGCCATTGACGTGGACATGTCGGGCGGGACGACCTCGGTGATCGGGTTACCGGACAAGTCCGGTAGTTCGGCTGTGGTGGGCTACGTGGTTTCGGCCGCGGGTGACCCGGTGTACGGTGCGCTGGTACTTGGAAAGCAAGGACGGACAGACGTTTCCGTTGTAGCAATTCAGGAGGCAGCGGCCGGCCTTGAGAAGGTTCCGGTCTCGGTCGGCTACTAACTAAGTTATTGGTAGCGGCGCCGGTAGACCGGGTCCAAGGTCTCCGGGGGCACGCCGAGCATCTCGGCGGTGTACTCCACTACGACGTCGTGGACAAGGTCCTGCAGTTCTTCTCGAGTGGCAGCGCCCTGCTCAACTACCCGGCGGTACACCGTAATCATGGGTGCCTCGCCGCGGCCACCAGGGGTGTAGGAGCCCATGGGGGCAGTGTTTCCCGTGGCGACCAGCTGCTCAAGGTTGGGTGGAATTTCATCGACTGCAAAGAGAACGCCGTCGAGCTGTTTGCCCCACATGTCCTGGAGCCGTTCGGCAGAGTCCAGCACCATGTCATCAAAGCGTTCCGAGCGCGTGCGGAAGCCGGGGAGATTGGGGAGCATCAGCTCTCCACGCAGTCCCCGTCCGTGCCGGTTTCGCCGGCGTCGTCGGAAGCCCCGTGCTTCCGAACCGGCGTGTTCCTGGGCCTGATCGCCATCGGCGTCAGTCCACCGGATGTTGAACCCGGGAACATGTGGCTGTGACTGCATATATCGACTTTAGTCCTGAGGAACCGCCAGCGCGACATCAAGGCCCGCAGCGCGCCGCAGCGGCAGATACTCGCGTGGAGTTCGCGGGGCACGGGCGGGCAATGCGCAATGAATGCGCCCAATGGCGCTAATCTGGGATGTTGTGGGTGCCATTCGTCAGTGTTCCAGATCAGCCTGCCGCCAGTCCGCGGTGGCCACTTTGACGTACGTGTACGCAGAGTCAACCGCAGTTTTGGGTCCCCTGGCCACGTACGCAGAACCGCATGCGTACGATCTTTGCTCGCAGCACGCTGAGTCACTGACGGTTCCGCGTGGCTGGGAAGTCCTTCGCCTTGCCATGCCCACAACGCCACAAGAGCCGGGCCCGGATGACTTGCTGGCACTTGCCAACGCGGTCAGGGAAGCGGCTTCGGCCACCACCGAAACTCCAGCCCGGCACAGTCACCCTCAGATGGAGCCGCCCGCCGGCACCGAAGGAACCCGTCGAGGGCACTTGCGCATCCTCCGCGAACCGTCTTAGCCGGACCGCACCCGTTTCAGCTGCCGGGCTTCGGCTACCGGACGCAATTCGTCGTCGGGATCAAAACAGGATCTCCCTGCGCGGTAGTCTGGAATCTGCAGATATATCCGCCAGCGGCGCCATGCCGGCGCCACCCAGGGAGCATCATTCATGCCAAAGGTCAGTCCTGAACTGTTGTCCATCCTGCGCTGCCCCGTGACGGGTTCACCGCTGGTCCAGGAGGGCGATGAGTTGGTTTCCACCGATGCCGCTGCGGACGGCGAAAAGCTCCGCTACACCATCGAGGACGGCATCCCGCTGCTCCTGCCACCCGAACTGCTGGCCGCAGCCAATGCGGCAACCTCAGGCCAGCACGATTCCAAGGCCTGACGCGCTTTCTTCCATCAAATCCGCACGGTACCCCTAAGGACTTCCATGACTTTTGACTTCAAAGTGGCTGACATCACGCTTGCGGAGGCCGGCCGACACCAAATCCGTCTCGCCGAGCACGAAATGCCGGGCCTCATGTCGCTTCGCGCGGAGTTCGGTGCAGAGCAGCCCCTCAAGGGTGCAAGGATTGCCGGTTCCCTGCACATGACGGTCCAAACCGCAGTACTCATCGAAACCCTCACTGCCTTGGGCGCGGAAGTTCGCTGGGCTTCCTGCAACATCTTCTCCACCCAGGACGAAGCCGCTGCCGCCGTCGTCGTCGGCAAGGGAACCCCGGAAAACCCGCAGGGTGTTCCGGTTTTCGCCTGGAAGGGCGAAACCCTTGAGGAGTACTGGTGGACTGCGGAGCAGATCCTCACCTGGCCTGGTGCCGACACCAACCCGGAGTTGGGTCCCAACATGATTCTCGACGACGGCGGCGACGCCACGCTGCTGCTTCACAAGGGCGTCGAATTCGAAGCCGCAGGAGCCGTGCCGACCGCCACTGAGGATGATCCGGAGGAATACGTCCTCATCCTGGACCTCCTGCGCAGGACCCTTGCCGCTGATCCGCAGAAGTGGACCCGCCTGGCCGCCCGCATCGAAGGCGTCACCGAGGAAACCACCACAGGCGTGCACCGTCTGTACCAGCTCGCGGAGCAGGGCAAGCTGCTGTTCCCGGCCATCAACGTCAACGACTCCGTGACCAAGAGCAAGTTCGACAACAAGTACGGCATCCGCCACTCGTTGCCGGACGGTATCAACAGGGCCACGGATGTCCTGATGGGCGGCAAAGTCGCGGTTGTGTGCGGCTATGGCGACGTCGGCAAGGGCGCCGCTGAGGCGCTGCGAGGCCAAGGCTCGCGCGTCATCGTCACTGAAATTGATCCCATCTGCGCTCTTCAGGCCGCTATGGACGGCTACCAGGTTGCCAGGCTGGAGACGGTGCTCGCCCAGGGCGACATCTTCATCACCACCACAGGCAACAAGGACGTCATCATGGCCGAGCACATGCTGGGCATGAAGAACAAAGCGATCGTTGGCAACATCGGCCACTTCGACAACGAAATCGACATCGCCGGGCTTGCCAGGATTCCGGGCGTCAAGAAGGTTGAGATCAAGCCGCAGGTCCACGAGTGGGTCTTCGAGTCCGGGACGGATTCCGAACGGTCCATCATTGTGTTGTCCGAGGGCAGGCTGCTCAACCTGGGCAACGCCACAGGACACCCGTCGTTCGTGATGAGCAACTCGTTCGCCAACCAGACCATTGCGCAGATCGAACTCTGGACCAAGAAGGACCAGCCCGCCGGTGAGCGCGAGTACCGGAACCAGGTTTACGTCCTTCCCAAGATCCTTGATGAGAAGGTTGCACGCCTCCACTTGGATGCTTTGGGCGTGGAGCTGACGGAGCTGAGCAAGGACCAGGCGGATTACCTTGACCTGGATGTTGCGGGTCCGTACAAGCCTGAGCACTACCGCTACTAAGCTGCACTATCCGCCCCCGGCGGTACCCAAATCGATGGCGAAAGGCCGGACACGCAACCAGCGTGGCCGGCCTTTCCGGTAGAATTGGGTGTTCGGTAATGCTTGTGGGGGACAGGATGACAGGAACCATGACGGAAGTCGCCAAACGTAAAAAGGGCAAGATCCTTGCCATCATTGGAGTCTGCGCAGCCATTGTCGTGGGTGGAATTGGCGTGGTCGCGGTGCCGGGCCTGCTGGCAGGTTCTCCGCAGGATGCGGCCGTAGCGCCGTCACCGACTCCCACGGTGGAAGCCAAACCCGTTGAGCTGGGCATCACCCCGCTGGATGGCGCCGTGGAGTGGAACCCTGTTGTGGGTCCCCAGATCAAAGCAGTCAACGGGAAACTGAAGGACGTAGTGCTGGCGCCGGTGGGCGGTGGTGCGCCTGTGCAAGGCACGACCAGCCCTGACGGCAGCACTTGGACAACTCTGGAAGTCCTGAAGTTCAAAACCCAATACAGCTACTCCTTCACCGTTGTGGATACGGCGGGGAAAGAGACTAAGAAGTCCCAAACTTTCACCACGGTTTCCGCCGCCTACGAGGCCGACGCTTCCATCAACCCCCGCCACGGCACCACGGCCGGCTCCGGTCAGCCCATTGAAATCAACTTCAGTGAGCCCGTTGTAGACAAGGTGGCAATGGAGAAGCGGGTGGCCATCACCGTTTCCTCCGGCCAGCCCGTTGCCTGGCACTGGTATTCGGACAAGAAGGTCCGGATCCGTCCCGAGGCTTTCTGGGCCTCCGGCACCACCGTCACCGTGGATATGAAGCTATTGGGCGTGGATTTCGGGAACAACATGATCGGCAACGCCGACGTGGTCTCAACGTTCACCACCGGCCCCCAGCGGGTGGCCGTGGTAGACGACAAAACCAAGACCATGAATGTGTACTCCGACGGCCAGCTGGTTCACACGGCACCTGTGTCCCTCGGCGGGGAAGATTGGCTTTCTCCCACCGGGTACGCGGTGATCATGGAACAGGAACGCCACTCGAACTTCAACGCCGGAACAATTGGCCTGAAGCCCGGCGACAAAGGCTACTACCCGCCCCTCGTAGTGGAGTATGCCAACCGGCTCACGTGGTCTGGTGTGTACGTTCACCAGGCCCTTGAAGCCGCATGGAGCTCAATCGGGGTGGCTAACGTCTCGCATGGCTGTGTGGGCCTGCTGCCGGCGGATGCTGAGTGGTTCTTCAACAACATGAAGACCGGTGACGTTGTCCAGATCCTGAACACCGGCGCACCGGCAGTGGAACCGCTGGAAGGCTTTGGCGACTGGAACATTCCGTGGGCGAGCTACGCCCAGCGGTAGTCCTGCTGTTAAGATCCTTGTAGTGATTATTTCCTGCGCACTTTGACCCATTGCTCCAGCGCTGACACGACGTCGGCCCTGCTATTTGTGCTGCCCTCCAAGATGATTCCGGGTGTCCCTCCGGGGAACCCGCTCATGGGTTCCCCGGCTCCTTCCACCGGACCTTTTCTTATCACTTGGAGCACGCATGACCATTTCACCTACGCTCAGCCCCGACTGCGGCAATTGCTTCGCCCTTTGCTGCACCGCGCTCGGATTTGCCCGATCAGCTGACTTCGCCATCGACAAACCTGCCGCTTCGCCGTGCCCGAATATGGCGGACGACTTTTCCTGCACCATCCACCAACGCTTACGGCCGAGAGGCTTCCGCGGTTGCACGGTATTTGATTGTTTCGGCGCCGGCCAAGTAGTGTCCCAACACACCTTCGCCGGCACCAGTTGGACGCAGGACCCTTCGTCCAAGTCCCCGATGTTCGCCGTGTTCAAGGTGGTCAGGCAACTCCACGAGATGCTCTGGTACCTGGACGAAGCCCGGCAACGGACGTTTGATCCAGACCTCGTACTCACTGCGGAGCACCTGTCCGAGCGCATAGCGGCCGCCGCACAAGGTGATGCGTCCACGGTCCTGGCCACCGACGTCGAAACTCTCCATGGAGAAGTCCGCGCACTCCTGATGGAGGTTAGCGAAGAACTACGCGCCTCCTACGGGGCCGAGGACAAGCCCAGGCTCGACGCCGGCCGCCAACCGGGTGACGACGCCAGGCTGGGCGGCGCTGATCTGATGGGAGCCAACCTCGCGAACCAAAGCCTGTGCGGATCGGACCTCCGCGGTGCATACCTGATCGGAGCCAATTTACGGAAGTCCGACCTCACAGCCGTGGACCTCCTGGGAGCGGATCTTCGCGGAGCACAACTCCACGGAGCCGACCTCTCCACTGCGCTCTACCTGACCCAACCGCAGATCAACGCCGCCGAAGGCGACCCCTCCACCCTCCTACCCCCACGACTCACAAGACCGGATCACTGGTGACTGCAGCGGAATCGGGACTAGCCGGTCGGCCGGCGTCCGGCAGCGTGCGTCTAAGCGAGGAACGAGCGAGCACGCCGAGGACGGCGGCCGCCCGGCGATGGCTGGTAACAGCCGCACCAGAGTTAGGAATCGTGAATGAACGGCAGCTTTCTGAGTCGTTCCCCTACGGTCGCATTCCGCTGCTCCGCTTGGCGGAGTCGTGTGAGTTCGCGGTTGCGCCGTTCCCCGAGGACTGCGCCTATGTAGTCTTCGGGGATGGTGCCGGCGGGCGGGGGTGGGGCGACGTACCTTGCGAGTTCCGATGCGAGCGAGGCGGCCATGTTGACGCGTGAGGCCGGTGCCATGAGGTAGGCCTGCTGCACGAAGGTTCCTGCCCGGCGAGCGGTGGCATCCGGCACCCTGCCGATATCTGCCATCGCAACCCATGTTTGCAGGTGGTGCGGTGCTACGGGCATGATGCGGGGCGTTGAGGGTACTCGTTGCCGGAGGGAGTAGGTGCCTGCAACGATGTCGCCGAGGCGCTTGGATTTGTCGTTGAACAGTGCCACGCCAATTGCGAGGCCGCCGAAGGTCAGGTAGATCTCCAGGAAGCCGAGGAGGCCGCGGATGAGGGCGTGCCGGAAGCGGATGGAGCCGCCGTCGTCGCGCACTATGCGGAGCCCTGTTGCGAGCTTTCCCAGGGACCGCCCCCGTGTCAGGGTTTCCACGGTGACGGGGACGATGACCACCGAGAAGACGACGCTGCTGAGGACCATTGCCTGTATGGCGGCGTCGTCGAGATCCCGGGAGGCGCTGGTGATCAGGATGATCAGGAGTATCGCGAGGGCGATTTGGGAGATCACGTCAATGATGAGCCCCAGTGCTCGCGCGGCGAAGGAAGCCGGGCGAAGCTCGAGGACCACGGCCTCGCCTGTGATGATTGAACTCATGCCTGCCCCCATGTTTCGCCAACGCTTCGGGCCACACGACTGCCCTCATCAACGAGTCTAGCGGCGGGCTGACCTGCCGGTGGATTCAGGCGCTAGGGTGGTGGCGTGGACATAGATGCCTTCTCGGCCGTACATGGGGACAAATGGTCGCGGCTTCATTTCCTGGCACATAAGCGAAGGCTTACGGGTGCTGAGGCCGATGAGCTTCTTCGCCTGTATCAAACGGTGTCCGGGCACCTGTCGCTGATCCGGTCTGTGGCGCCGGAGACGGGGTTGTCCGCATCCTTGTCTGCAGCGTTGGCCCAGGCCCGGACGAGGTTCACGGGGGCCCGCTCCAATTTCATGGAGGACCTGGCGCGGTTCTTTGTTATTTCCCTCCCTGCGGCCTTCTACCGGATCCGGTGGTTGACCATGTGGTGCGGGCTTGCTTTTGTCCTGGTGGCAGGTGCCTATGCTTTGTGGATTGGCACCTCTCCGGAGGCCCTGAGGGCCGTAGCATCCAGTGATGCCAAGGTGCAGCAGTATGTGGAGGAAGACTTCATCGACTACTACTCCGAGAATCCTGCGGCTTCCTTCGCCGGGTTGGTGTGGACGAACAACGCCTGGATTTCCGCTCAAGCTGTGGCTTTTGGCATTACCGGATTCTGGGTGCCATTCATCTTGTTCATGAACGCGCAGGGGCTGGGAATCGCGGCCGGTCTCTTCCTGGCCACCGGGAAGATGGACATTTTCTTCAGCTACATCCTTCCGCACGGCCTCATGGAACTCACAGCCGTCTTCATCGCCTGCGCGGCGGGGCTCAAGATTTTCTGGGCCATGGTGCGGCCGGGCCCACGGAAAAGGCTGCAGGCTGTGGCCGATGAAGGCCGTTCGTTGATCACCATTGCCTTGGGGCTGGTGCTCGTCCTGCTGGTTTCGGGCATTGTTGAGGGCTTTGTGACACCGAGCCCGCTTCCCGTATGGGCCAAGATCACCATTGGTGCGCTGGTTCTGGCCGGATACTGGGCGTACACCTTGGTGCTGGGTGGGAAGGCAGTCCGTGCAGGTGTCACAGGAGACATGGATGACAACGACGCCGGTTATCGCAGCATTGCTGCGTAGAGCTTACAGTTGCGTTTCAATCTGGTCGCGGCCGGGGTGGCACCGCGTGTCTCTGTAATGCCGGGCGGTAGGCTCGAATGCAGACAAGAGAGCCGGCAGCAAGCAATCGCCGGTGGATGCCTACGGAAGTGAACCCGCTGTGAGCGACAAGAGCCCAAAACCACAAGAACCGGACACGGAAGTCCACGAGGACCCCAACGAACCGGCCTTCGACTGGATGAAGCCGAAGACGTCCAGTGGTGCTTCTCCGGCCACTCCTGCAGCCAGCACCGCAGCCACACCCAAGACCGGTGCCACACCGTCGGACAACAAGCCGTCGGCCGCCACCGCTTCCACTCCCACGACGCCTGCCACCGGCCAGCCCGGGAGCCGCGCGGACCGGAAAGCGGCAGAAGCGGCCGACGTCGAGGTTGAGCCGCCGCTGTTCGCCGACACCTTGGCAGGCGCTTCCACCACCAAGCAGCCGTCGCACTATTCGGAACCCCTGCCGACGTCGGCTCTCCAGATCCGGCCGCCGGAAGACGAAGTGGCGCGACGAAACGCCGAACGCGAGCAAGCAGCAAAGGTGAAGCCGGTAGGCCCGCGGATCTTCCAGGTGCTTTTGGCGGTCTTCTACCCGGTGATCCTCCTGGTGCTTGCCGTCCGGGCAGTCACCAGCCCGCTGTTCCTGTGGGTGGAGTACAACCGCCCGGGTTTCCCCGGCGACGGCTACGGTTTCAGCACTGACGACCGTATGACGTACGGCTCATACGCCGTTGATTACCTCAGTAACTGGGCCGGCCCGCGCTACCTGGGGGGCTTGGTCAACCTGGACGGCGACAAGCTCTTCACCGACAGCGAAGTTTCGCACATGGCAGACGTGAAGCTGGTCATTCTTTCCGCCTTCGGGGCCGGGCTATTGCTCATCGTCCTCAGCATCACCGCCATCCTGTATCTGCGTAAGCGAAGCACCGGCGGGATCCGCCGTGGTCTCTTTGCGGGCTCAATCGTCACGCTGGTCATCATCATTGGCCTCGCAGTATTGGCGGTCCTGGGCTGGCAGCAGTTCTTTACCGAGTTCCACCGCATCTTCTTTGCCAATGGAACGTGGACTTTCTCGTTGGAAGACACTCTTATCCGGCTCTTCCCCGGGCAGTTCTGGATTGACGCGGGCATTGTCATCGGGGCCCTGGTGTTCCTCGCAGCGACGGTGACGTTCATCCTCACGTGGCCTACCAAGCGGCGTCGCGGCCTTGCGTCGGCACAAGCGGACGAGGACCGCGAGGAATCTGACGAGGCAACTCCCACAAACGACGATGCCGACAGCCTTCGCAAGGAACCGACGAGCGCTGCGCGCTAGCGGGCTCGTTCCGCAGGGGGCTGCGCCTGCGGCGGCTGAGCCAGGCGGGGAAAACTACTTCCTGTACAGCTTTTCCACAGCCGCGGAGAAGTCGTTGAGCACCGCGGCCCTCTTCAGTTTGAGCGAGGGCGTCAGGTGCCCAGACTCGACGCTGAGATCCGCCGTGATGAATGCGAATTTCTTGATGGACTCAGCAGCTGAGACGAGTTTGTTGGCCTCGTCCACTGCCGTCTGAACGGCCGCCTTTACGCGGTCATCGGCAGCGGCATCATCGGGGGTCATGGCTCCCGCCTTGTTCTCGGCGCACCAGTCCGCAAGCCCTTCGGGGTCCAATCCGACTAGTGCCGCCACGAAGGGCCGGCCGTCGCCGACTACTACTGCCTGACCCACCAAGGGGTGCTCGCGCAGCTTCTCCTCCAAAGGAGCCGGTGCCACGTTCTTTCCAGCGGCGGTGACCAGGAGGTCCTTCTTTCGGCCGGTGATGGTCAGGAAGCCGTCGGCGTCGAGCTCGCCGAGGTCGCCGGTTCGGAAGAAGCCGTCAACGAAGGCAGCCTGCGTGGCCTTGTCGTTGTTGTGGTAGCCCTTGAAGACTCCAATGCCCTTGACCAGCACTTCGCCGTCCTGCGCCACCCTGACGGTGGTTCCAGGAAGAGGAATGCCCACCGTGCCTATGCGGGACATGCTGGGAGTGTTGACGGTGCAGGGTGCCGTGGTCTCTGTCAGCCCGTAGCCCTCAAGAACAGGAACTCCCGCGCCGTGGAAGAAGTGGTTGTCCCGGACGCTAAGGGGACTGGCTCCGGAAACCGTGTAGCCGACGTCGCCGCCGAAAACGTCCCGCACTTTGGGATAAAGGAGCTTGTTGAAAGTGGAGTGCTTCAGGCCCAGAAGCCAACCCGGACCCGGTCCTTCGCTACGGTTGGCGAGGTCCACCGCCGTCGAATATTGCACCGCGGTGGTCGAAGCTGCCGAGAAGAGAGCGGACTTACCGCTCATGGCCGCTTTGTGGCTGGCACCAGCGTAAACCTTCTCGAAGATGCGGGGCACAGCGAGCAGGAAGGTGGGCTTGAAAGATCCGAGATCCGCCATGAGTCCGCTGGCGCCGGCACTGTGTCCCAGTGTGATGCCCGCCGTGAGGCAGACAACCTGGACAGCCCTGGCGAGGACGTGCGCCAAGGGCAGGAACATCAGCGTCCGTGCGCCTTGCTGCATGAGCAGCTCGGGGAGGAAAGGGATGACGTTACGCGCCACGAGGACAAAGTTGCCATGGGTGATTTCGCAGCCCTTGGGCTTGCCCGTGGTTCCGGAGGTGTAAACGATGGATGCAACGCTCGCCAGGTTTGCCGCGCTGCGCTGGCGCTCCAGTTCGGCGTCCATGATACCTATTCCGACGGCGGAGACGCTGGTCAGGTTGGGTGCGTCGCCGTCGTGCTCCATTCGGATGATGGTCACTGGGTCCTCGCCCAAGGCCGGGGACTGTTCCACCAAGGCGCGGACGAGGCTCTCCTTGGCGGTGTCCTCCACAAAGATGCGCCGGGCGCCGGAATCCGAGAGGATCCACTCAATCTGGCTCGCCGATGACGTCTCATAAATGGGGACAGTGACTCCGCCGGCCATCCAGATGGCGAAGTCCACCAGCGTCCACTCAAAACTTGAGCGGGAAAGCACGGCTACCGGATCGCCGGGGTTGAGCCCGCCCGCGATCAGGCCTTTGGCCAAGGCAGTGACGTCGGCAAGGAACCTGGCTGCCGAGACGTTAAGCCAACCGTTCGCGGTTTTATGCGCGTACAGGTTACCGAACGGATCCTTGTGGCAGCGTTCCAGGAGGAGGTCCGTCACGTTGGTGTTCGGGTCCGCCTCGACCAGAAGCTCCGTGCTTGCTTCCCTCACTGCTTGCCTCCTCCTAGATCCACGATGGCATCCACATTCTCATCCGCCACTCCTGGTAGCTGATGACCTCCGCCGTGAGCACGGGATAGAAGAATGCCGTTGCGAGCACGGCCAGCACCAGGACGAGCGCAACTATGTAGAGGCCCGATCGTCGCCGCCACACGGGGTCGCCGCTGCGTCCCAAGACCAACCCGAGCACATACGTCAAGCCCAGAATCAGGAACGGCTCGAAGGACACCGCGTAGAAGATGAACATGGTGCGTTCCGGGTACATGAACCACGGAAGGTATCCGGCGGCCACTCCGGCAAGGATGGCACCTGCACGCCAGTCCCGGCGGCCTGCCCACCAGAACAACAGGATGACCAAGGCGATGGTTCCACCCCACCACACCACTGGATTCCCCACTGGCAGGATGGCCGAGGAACACGTTTCAACAACACAGCCCGGGGTGCCCTGCTTTGGGGTCTGGTAGAAGAACGAGGTGGGACGGCCCATGATGAGCCACGTCCAGGGGCTGGACTCATACGGATGGTCGGAGCTGAGGCCTTGATGGAATTTGTAGGCTTCCAGGTGGTAGTGCGCCAGGGACCGTACGGAGTTGGGCAGCCAATCCCAGCCGGGGGCCGGGTTGGTGGCAGCCCATTGCCGGTAGTAGGCGTCTTTCGAGAGGAACCAGCCCGTCCAACTGACCACATAGGTGACGGCGGCAATCGGGATGATGGTCAGGAAGGCGGGGAGGCCGTCCTTGATGATGCCGGCGCTGAACCAGCTCCGGATGCCTGCGATGCGCCGGGCGCTCAGGTCCCACAGCACGGTCATCAGCCCGAAGCCGGCTACGAAGAAAAGCGCCGACCATTTGGTCCCCACTGCCAGGCCGAGGCAGAGGCCTGCCACCAGTCGCCACCACCGCATGCCCAGCCAGGGGCCGGCAACCAATTGGGTGGGTGTGGGCCGGCCTCCCGGCGAAGCAGCCGCTTGGACGGCGAGCCGGGAAGCCAGACGACGGCGGCCGTCGTCGCGGTCCATCAACAAGGCACCGAAAGCGGCCAGGATCCAGAGCGCCAGGAAGACGTCCAGCAGCGACGTACGGGAGAGCACCAGATGGTGGCCATCAATGGCCAGCAGGAGCCCGGCGACGGCACCCAGGGTGTGCGAGCGGAACAGCTTCAGTGCGATGAGTGAAACGAGGAAGACCGTCAGCGTGCCTGCCAGGGCCGCACTGAACCGCCAGCCGAAGGGGTTATCCCCGCCGAACAGCCACATGCCGAAGGCAATCATCCATTTGCCCACCGGCGGGTGGACCACGTACTCCGGAGTGTTGAGGAGGATGTCCGGGTTGCCGGCATTGAAGGAATCGTTGGCGTTGGCCGGCCAACTGCGTTCGTAGCCGCTCACCACATAGGAGTAAGCGTCCTTGACGTAATATGTTTCGTCGAAAACCAGGCTGTGCGGGGCATCAAGCCGGAAGAAGCGGAGGACGCCGCCCAGGATCGCCGTGATGGTGGGGATCAGCCAAAACCACAAGCGCAACGAGGCCGGGTAGTCGCGCCAGCTTTGGACACCACCGATCAGGCGTTCCTTCAACGCCTGGGCAGTGTAGGCCTCGGTCGGTCGGGTGATCCAGCGGTGACCTTCCAGCCCACGGCCGGGAAAAGTTCCGCCGGGGATGTCGGTCGGCGCCGACGCCTGCCGGGGCGCTGACCCGACGGCGCGTTTCGGTGCATCCTGCTGACTGCTGCTTAACTCCACAGTTGTGTCTTCGGGTTCAGGGGTCGCCGGGGATGCCGCCGGGGATCCGGAAGCGGTAGCAGGAACGGGCGACTGGTTCACCCGCCCATGCTACCTTTCCATCCTTGCTGTATCCCTGAACCCCGCGGCTGCATCCTTGAAGCGCGTGCGGCATTAGGCTTGGCAGGTGGACGAACAGCGCAGCACCCCGGATGAGACTCCCTTTAACGACGACCTGGATGAGTCAGCTTCTGCTGCCGATTCCGGTGCAACTCCCGGCGTCGGCAGGATCGTGCTTGCCGCTACGCCCATCGGCAACGTGGGTGACGCATCCGCGCGCTTGATTGAACTCCTGGGCACCTCGGACATTGTGGCCGCAGAGGACACCCGGCGTTTGCACCGGTTGGTAACGGCGCTGGGCGTCGAGGTCACCGGACGCGTCATCAGCTACCACGAGCACAATGAAGTGGCCAAGACCGGTGAACTCCTGGACCACGTGCGCGCCGGCAAGACCATCCTGATGGTCAGCGACGCCGGAATGCCCGCGGTTTCCGACCCGGGTTTCCGTCTGGTGGAGGGCGCAGTTGCCGCCGGACTGACGGTCACAGCCGTTCCCGGCCCTTCTGCGGTACTGACGGCCTTGGCGCTGTCCGGCTTGCCCACCGACCGCTTCTGCTTTGAAGGCTTTCTTCCCCGGAAGTCGGGGGATCGGAACTCACGTCTCGCCGACCTCGCAAATGAACGCCGCACCATGGTCTTCTTTGAGGCCCCGCACAGGCTCGAGGTCATGTTGCGCGCACTGCACGAGCGCTTCGGGGCCGATCGCCGGGTTGCTGTGTGCCGCGAACTAACCAAGACCTATGAGGAAGTCATCCGTGGCACCTTGCGTGAACTGCTGGAGTGGGCGGAGAACAACGAGGTCCGCGGCGAAATCGCAGTGGTGGTGGGCGGTGCACCTGAGCAGGAACCGGGCAAGCCCGAGGATCACGTCGCCGCGGTGAACGAACTCATTTCCCAGGGCATCCGCCTGAAGGAAGCTGTGGCCGCAGTGGCCGACGATGCCCGGGTCAGCAAGCGGGAGCTCTATTCGGCAGTCCTCGCAGCGCGCTGACGTCCGCTGTGCAGCTGCACAAAATGGCGACCATGCGGCAGTGCGTGAAGGCGTAGACACTGCTTCTCGCGGGGCAGTACCGTGGCAGTAATTCAAGCCACTTCCGGCAACGAACCCCAGTGGTGCAATTCTCCAAAGCACCCAAGACGAAGGAGTCGCCATGACTGTCACGGTTGAACGCGAAAGCGAACTGCTGGCTTCCGTCCCTACCGGCCTGCTGATCAACGGTCAGTGGCGCCCGGCCGGATCCGGAAAGACCTTTGATGTTGAGGACCCGGCCACGGGCAAGGTCCTGCTCAGCATCTCCGACGCCGGTGCTGAAGACGGCGCTGCCGCCCTCGATGCCGCTGCTGCCGCCCAAGCCGATTGGGCCCGCACCGCACCGCGCGAACGCGGCGAAATCCTGCGCCGCGCCTTTGAACTGGTCACCGAGCGTGCCGAAGACTTCGCACTGCTGATGACCCTCGAAATGGGCAAGCCCCTTGCCGAAGCCCGTGGTGAAGTCACCTACGGTGCCGAGTTCCTGCGCTGGTTCTCCGAAGAAGCAGTCCGCGTGTCCGGCCGTTACTCCGCAGCACCTGATGGCAAGAACCGCCTCCTCGTGCAGAAGAAGCCGGTAGGCCCCTGCCTGCTGATCACCCCGTGGAACTTCCCGCTGGCCATGGCCACCCGCAAGGTAGCCCCCGCCGTCGCCGCGGGTTGCACCATGGTGCTCAAGCCGGCCAACCTGACCCCGCTCACCAGCCTGCTCTTCGCCCAGGTCATGCAGGAAGCCGGCCTCCCCGACGGTGTCCTCAACGTCATCCAGACCTCCACCGCCGGCGCCGTCACGGGCCCGCTGATCAAGGATGACCGCCTCCGCAAGATCTCCTTCACCGGCTCCACCCCGGTGGGCCAGGCACTGATCCGTGAAGCAGCGGACAAGGTCCTGCGCACCTCCATGGAACTGGGCGGCAACGCACCGTTCGTGGTCTTCGAAGACGCCGACTTGGACAAGGCCGTTGAAGGCGCCATTGCTGCCAAGATGCGCAACATGGGCGAGGCCTGCACCGCAGCGAACCGCTTCATTGTGCACGAGTCCATCGCCGATTCCTTCGCCGAGAAGTTCGCCGCCAAAATCGGTTCCCTGACCACCGCCCGCGGTACCGAGCCCGAATCCAAGGTTGGCCCGCTCATCGACGGCAAGGCCCGCGACGGCGTCCACGCCCTCGTTTCCGAAGCCGTAGCAGGAGGTGCCACAGCTGTCACCGGTGGTGCCGCCGTGGACGGTCCCGGCTACTTCTACCAGCCCACCGTGCTGAAGAACGTTGCAGCTGACGCCCGCATCCTGCAGGAAGAAATCTTCGGGCCGGTAGCGCCGATCATCACCTTCTCCACAGAAGACGACGCCGTTCGCTTGGCCAACAACACCGAATACGGCCTGGTTGCCTACGTCTTCACCAAGGACCTCAACCGGGGCCTGCGCATCAGCGAACGCATCGAGACCGGCATGCTCGGCCTCAACGCCGGTGTCATCTCCAACGCCGCCGCACCGTTCGGTGGCGTCAAGCAGTCCGGCCTGGGCCGCGAAGGCGGTTCCGAAGGCATCGAAGAGTACCTGTACACCCAGTACGTAGGTATCGCGGACCCTTACGCCGACTAGGCCGCACAGGATCCGGTCCACCGCTCTCGCAACAAGAACGGTTGACACACGCAGGGGCCCGGCCCCGGAACCACAAGTTCCGGCGTCGGGCCCCTCGCTGTCTGTACCTGAACGCTGTCTGTACCTGAACCTAGCGGCGCTGGGGGATCAGGCCCGCGAGCCTGTGCCACCACCGGGCAACCGCCTGGCCCATGGCTTTGCCGAGCCTTCCAACAGCCCGGAACGGCGCGCCCAGCGCACGGACCCAGCGCTGCATCATCGACGGCGGCAGCCAGTCAGCGCGGAAGCGCACCAACCATCGGGCATTGTTTCGCAACGCCTCACGGACGACGGCGATGCGGCCCGCCGCTGCCGGTGCCGGGGCCGCCGTGCGACCGTAGCGTTGCCGTTCGAAGTCCGAGGTGAGGGAAGCCACTGCTGCGTGCGCGGCGTCGTCGAGTCCTCCTGTGTCACCAAGTGCGGTGCTGGACCGCAGCCGGGCGGAAAAATGCCTCGGCGTCTCGCTGGATGTCGATGGCACGCCGTAATCGGTAGCGAGGTCCTGCAGCTCCGCCCAGGCAAGTTCAGGGGCAGGATCCTTGTAGCCAGGTGTGCCGGCTTCATCCGGAGGTTTTTGGTTCAACCGGCGTCGCCGGAGGACCGTCCTGCTCAGCCTCGGCGACCAGAGGAATCCGGCGAGCAACAAAATCCCCGCTGCTGCGGCGCCGATAGCCGGGAGCGGGTTCGTGGTGGCCGAACCCGCGGCAGGGGTCTCCACTCCAGGAATCGGGACGGGCGCTGCTGCCGGCGGCGCGGGGGTTGTGAGGACTTCTTTCTCATCGGCGTTGGTGCTGAGATTACTGGGAACTGAGGATTCGATGGCGTAATCGGGGACGTGGCCCCGCGACGGCGTTGGTTCAAAGGGAACCCAGCCCAGGCCCTCAAAATACAGTTCGGGCCATGCGTGGGCATCCCGGGCGTCCACCTCGTACTCAGGGAAGGATCCCTGACCGACCAAGGCCACGGACTCGCCCGTGAGCCGGCCCGGCGCGTAGCCCACCGCGATGCGGCTCGGAATGCCCTCTGCCCGCGCCATGACGGCCATGGCCGAGGAGAAATGAACACAATAGCCGCTCTTGACGGCAAGGAAGTCAGCCAGGACCGAGAGGCCGTTGCCGTCATAGCCGTTCTGCACGGGAGCTTGCAGAGAGTACGTGAACTCGCCGGAACGCAGGTAGTTCTGGAGGGCCAGCGCCTTGGCGTAGTTGCTGCCCGCGGATGCCGTGACGGTATCGGCTGTTTGCCGCACGATGTCCGGAAGGTTGCCCGGAATCCTCAGGAAGTCTTCTGAAATGCCCTTCGGTACGGAAGTGGCTTGGGACAGGGACTCCGATGTGATCCTGGGGGCTGCGGAGAAGACGACGTACCGTTGCGCGCGGGTGGTGGTCTCATTGCTCATGATGCTCAAAGTGGCCGGATCCCAGGTCCAGCGTCCGTTGAGCCCGTTCACGGAGGCCGGCGCAAACGGGGCAGGGAGGTAAGGGCTGGTGAACAGGCCCGCGTTTATCGAGGTCACGGCGTTGACCACTTCGCCCTGGACGGCGTACCCCGTCTCGATTCTGTCCGCACCTACGCGGCGCTCGGAGGCACGATCATCCGGAGCCCAGGTTTCGCCGTCGAAGTGGTCAACGGTGACCGACCTCAAATACAGGGGTGCGTCGGCGCTAGTGGCATACGTGATGCGGCCCGAACCGGTAGGACTCCTGAGGCTGTTGCCCAAGGTGATCATGGGATTGAGCCCATTGGAGGTGCCCCACGGGCTGAGCCGTGAGCCCTGCGGAAAAGTGCCGGTCTCGAAACCGGGGATGGCCAAGGGGACGGTCATGGTCAATGCCAGCGCCAGGCCACCGGTGACAACTGAGCGCTTGAACTGGCCGGCACCGCGCCCCGAGCCCGACTGGAGCCTGGCATCAGGGGCGAACCAGTGGCTGCACCCCAGGATGAGCAGGTAACCCACGGCCGCGCCGATGAATCCGGCTACTCCCACGCTCTGCGGTTTGATAGTGGCAGGCACCACCATGACCGCCAGCAGGCCAATGCCGCTGGCCGCAGGCATGGAAAGTGGAACGGCCAGGGCATCGATGAGGATCACCAGGAGCCCAAGGCAGGCACACATGACGAAAACGATCCCGGCGTTGGGTGCCACCGGCGCGCTTTCGGACACCACTGTTTCGGCGGCCCGCTTAATGTGTCGTCCGACGGCGGTAAAGGTCTCGGTGGTGGGGATGAACCCCGCCAGGCTCTCCTGGCGGCAGAAGATGAAGCTGAGCACAGCCGCCAAGGTGGCAAAGGAGCCCAGGGTCGCGATCAGCGGCTGGGCCCGGAGTGCCCGGAGGGCAGCAAGCGTCAGCGCGACCACTACCACCGTGGTGATCAGAGGCATGAACCAGGCCCAGCCCCTGAGGACACCGTTCAAGGACAACGCCGCCCCTAGGACAGCCACCGCCACTGATCCTGCCATGGCCCATGGATAGGGCCCTGGACCCGGGACCTGCGGCCGGGACGGCTTGCCGGACGAAGCCGTGCTGGCTGTTCCACCCGGTTGGGTCGGAGCGCTGGGGGAGCCCTGGTGGGATGTAGCAGTCATCGTGGCACCGCCGCTCCACGCCGGACATCCATGGCCGCATCTGCGGCAGCTACGATGCCACCGGCATCGAAGGCTGACCAGGCAGCCGTCAACTGGGTTTTCGATGTCACAGCTGCTGCCCTCCAACCGGCAACACGCAAGATCTCAAGTATTTCCTCGTTGTTCCGTGAGGCATCGGTGATCACCAAGGCAAAGGCGTTGGCACCATAGCCGGCCGCCGGGGCAAGTGTCCTTGCCTCGGCGGGCGTCAGGTTGCCCACCAAGGCAAGCAGCGGACCGCGCAACCGGTGCGCTGAGAGTTTGTCCATCAGGCGATCGTTGAAAGGAGAATCGGCATTCTCCGTGCCCGCCGAGCCGGGGGAGCCCTCCTTGTGTTCGGAGATTTGCTCGGTCCTGTGGTGCTCCTGCCTGGTGTGCCTCGGGCCGCTTAGCTCCACTGCCGCAAGACTCTCTGCGATGGCCTGAAGGCCGCCCACGCCCGCGAACTCCTCCGCCTCCGCGTCCGGCGCCGAGCGCGAACGATGGAACGCCGCCCTGCCAAATGCATCAAGGAGCCGTAACGAATAATTCCGTTCGGCCAGATGCGCGGTAATGGACATCGCCGCCGTGACCATCCACTCGAAGTTTGTACTGGTGACAAGGTCAGAGTCCTCGTCATGGCTCCCGAAGACAGAACCGGTTCCGGCGGCAAAGGCGGTGAATCTCTGGTCCAGGATGAGGGTGGCCTCAGGGGTGGTCACCGACTCCTCCTGGCGGACCATGAGCTGGCCATGGCGGGCAGTAGCCGCCCAGTGAACGCGGCGCATGGGATCACCGTGCCTGTACTCACGGGTCATGATGTCGTCATCGCTGGGATTAGCCCGGATACGGGTCGCCGTCACGCCATCATTGCCACGCGCGCCGGCGAGGCCCGTGACGGGAAGTTCGACGGCGGCAGGAGTGACGGTGAGGATGTCGCCGTCGTCAATTGCATGCCGCCGCAGCGATAAGCCGAAAGGGTCACTGAACTCTGCGGTGACCGGACCAATCCGGAACTGTCCCCGCTTGCCCGAGCGCAAGTGATATTCGTAGCGGCTGGTGCCTCCGGATGCTGATCGGGCAGGAAAGCGGAAAGCGGGCGGCTCACCGAAGCGGGGAGGCAGTTGCTCCTCCATGATCACGTGCCCTGTGGAATATGACGACCGTGCAACAGCGAGGCGAACGGTTGTGGTGCCGGACGTCTCCACCGTGGACGGATTGAACTCCCGGTACACCTGGAACTTGGGTTTGAGCACCCGGACGCCGGCAAGCGCCACCAAGGGAAGGAGGATCAACAGGACAGCCAGAGTCAGGAGATCACGCCTGCCCATGACATACGCGCACCCCAGGGAAAGGGCCCCGGCGGCCAGAAGCCCCCAGCCGCGGTTGGTGAATAAGTGCTTGGGAAGCCGATCCATGAGCGCCATACCGGCATCTCTCCTAAACGCTGTGCCTGTCCCTGCGCCACGCGCCAGGCGGTTCCTGGGCCACGGGCAAGGAAGCGAAGATGCCCCGGAGAATGCTCTGCGGCGTGTCGCCCGAACTCGCAGCCTTGCGGTCCAGGATGATCCGGTGGGCGAGCACTGATTCGGCCACGTCCACCACGTCATCCGGAAGGACAAAATCGCGGCCATCCAGGGCCGCCGTGGCCTTGGCCGCACGGAGCAGTTGCAGCAAAGATCGCGGGCTGGCACCAAGACGGAGCCGGGCACTGTCACGGGTTGCCCGTCCAATGGCCACCGTGTACTCCTTGATGGCAGTGGAGACATAAACCTGCTGGACGGTGGCGATCATGGCAGCCACATCGGCCGCCGTGACCACGGGAGTCACCTTAATCAGGGGTGAGGACGCCTGATGTGTCTCCAACATCTCGATCTCGGCCTCCCTGTCCGGGTAGCCCATGGAAATCCTGGCCATAAAGCGGTCACGCTGTGCTTCCGGCAGCGGGTACGTGCCTTCCATCTCGATGGGGTTCTGCGTGGCCACCACCATGAAGGGCAATCCCAGCTGATACGAATGGCCGTCCACAGTCACCTGGTGCTCTTCCATGCATTCAAGCAAGGCGGATTGGGTTTTGGCCGAAGCGCGGTTGATTTCGTCGCCGATCACGATGTTCGCGAACACGGCACCGGGCCGGAACTCGAACTGCCGGGACGACTGGTTGTAGATGGACACTCCTGTGACGTCGGAAGGGAGCAGGTCCGGGGTGAATTGAATGCGGGACACCGTACAGTCCACAGTCCGGGCCAGCGTCTTTGCGAGCAAAGTCTTTCCGACCCCCGGCACATCCTCCAGCAGAAGATGGCCCTGGGCCAGCAGCACAGTAAGGGCGAGCTTGGCGGCGTCGGCTTTTCCATCGATGACCTTATTGATGGAACCAAGGATGCGCTCGCTGGCATCGTGGAACCGTTCCGCGTCCATGACATGCGGCCTGTGCCCATTGAGCCCTGCGCCGTCACGGGGCAGGGGACTGTAAGCCTCGCCCTGAACAGGAGAAGGTTCAACGGTGACTTGTCGCTTGGACTCCATGAATTGCCCTTCAGCCGTGGCCTCCGCAGCAGCTGTCTTCGCTGAGCGCTGCTGGTGTTGGCCGCTTGTCCGTTCCAGACTACCCAGACATTGGCCTGCGCTAACATAGTGCCCCGGAATTTATGTGGCAAACGGAATTTATGGCTCGCTCCTCCCGGGCGCCCGGGGAGGACCGCGGTCCGAATAAGGTGGAAGCATGTGCAATTCCCTCGCTCCCGCACCTTACCGGGCGCCTTCCGACGCAGCAGACGAAAAAGACTCACGCCGGGAGTACCCGCCAGCGCCCGAACCCCTGCCTGTACCTGTGATGGACAATCACACGCATCTGGACTTCAGGCACGGCTTGATTGAGGTATCGGTGCAGGACGCCATGGACTCCGCGGAAGCCGTTGGTGTGCAGGGCGCCATCCAAGTGGGCTGCGACCTCGAATCCTCCAGGTTCACAGTGCAGGCGGTGGAAGCTGACCCCCGGCTACTCGGTGCCGTAGCAATCCACCCCAACGACGCCCCCGAATACGCGGCCCGCGGTGAACTGGAATCGGCGCTCGCCGAGATCGAGGCGCTGGCCGGTCATCCGCGGATCCGGGCCATCGGGGAGACCGGGTTGGACTTCTTCCGAACCCACGGTGAGGGGCTGGCCCATCAGCGGTACTCCTTTCGGCGACACATTGACATCGCCAAGAGGCTCGGGCTGACACTGCAGATTCACGACCGCGACGCCCACGACGACGTAGTGCAGGTCCTGCGGGAGGAAGGCGCTCCGGATCGCGTGGTGTTTCACTGCTTCTCCGGAGATGAGGAACTAGCCCGGATCTGTAACGGGAACGGCTGGTACATGTCCTTCGCCGGCACCATGACGTTCAAGAACGCCGGGAATCTCCGCGCTGCCCTGGCCATTGCCGAACCTGGCAGGATTCTGGTGGAAACCGACTCTCCGTTCCTAACACCGCATCCCCACCGCGGGCGGCCGAATGCGAGCTACATGGTTCCCTACACAGTCCGGTCCATGGCTGACGTGACAGGAGATAACTTGGCCGAACTTTGTTCGCGGTTGGCCGAAAACACCCTGAATGCCTACGGTTCGTGGGCCTAAGCCGCCTTTTTTGACGACAAGGCGGCTCCGGGCCTGGATACCCGGTATGCACGATTCTTGGTTCGTTTATAACGGATCGGTTACTGTGTTAAACAAGTAGCCGGGGTCGGGGAAGGCCTTCGGACAACTGCACCGGTTGATTCCGGAGCAACCAGTTGAATGTTTTTGGCGGCGCAGATGCCGGCAGCAAGTGTAGGACCAGGCTTATTGCCTGGCCCTCCGTTTTTGCGGTCGGCATTACTTTTGCGCTTTTCCCCGTGCCCGGATGGTCTGAGAGTAATGGGCGATCGTGATCAAGTTCTTCACAACGGATGGCAAGTTCAGTTTCCTCAAGGTAGGTACCCAGCTGCTGGTGGTTGCAGCGCTGGTGGTTGGCGTCGTCGCCTTCGTCGGCAACAACAAGACCGTCACCCTCAACGTGGACGGCAAAGTGAGCTCCATCCAGACCTTCGGCGGCACTGTTGACCAAGTGGTCAAAGCAGCCAAGGTCGAGTTGAAGGACGCAGACCGCGTTTCCCCGGCTCTTGACGCGCGGGTCGAAAACGGATCCGTAGTGAACGTCAACCTGGCCAAGGCCGTGTCCATTGAACTGGATGGCGCCCGGAAGACCGTGAACACCACTGCCCCTGACGTTGCAGGCCTGGTGAGCGAACTCGGTGTAGCAAGCTCCTCCGAAATCTCCCAGCCCAAAGAAGCGTCCTTGGAAGTCACCGGATCCTTCGTTTCCATCTCCACTCCCAAGACCATCAGCGTCGTAGCTGACGGCAAGGACACCAGCACCACCACGACGGCGGACGACGTCGCCACCGTGCTCAAGGACGCCGGCATCACCCTCGGCGCAAACGACCGCATCTCCCAGCCCGGCAATGCGCCCATCGTCCAGGACATGGTGATTAAGGTCTCCCGGGTGGACACCAGCAAGACCGCCGAAGCCACCGAAGAAGTACCGTTCGAAAGCGTGAAGAGTGATAGTGCTGAACTCTTCAAAGGCGAAGAGAAAGTGACCCAGGAAGGCGTGGCAGGGTCCCTGGTCAAGACGTTCAAGCTGGTCCTCGTAGACGGCCGCGAAGCGTCCCGCACCCTGGTCTCCAGCAACGTAGCCACCGAGCCCGTGACCGAAAAGATCAGCGTCGGCACCAAGGCCCGCCCCGTTCCCACCCCTGCCCCGCAGGCAGCAGCCGCAACTGCAGCCCCCGCAGCCAGCGGCCCCACCGGGGCACCGAACGAAGCCATGTGGGACAGGATCGCCCAGTGTGAATCGGGCGGAAACTGGTCAATCAACACCGGCAACGGCTACTACGGTGGCCTGCAGTTCTCCAGCCCCACCTGGCTTGCCAACGGTGGTGGAGCCTACGCTCCCAATGCCAGCCTTGCCACCAAGGCTCAGCAGATTGACATCGCCAACCGCCTCTACGCCAAGAACGGCCTCAGCGACTGGGGCTGCGCCCACGCAGCCTGACCCCGCACAGGCGATACGATACCTAGGTGACTGAACCGAATTCCGAACCCGCCGCCGTCGCGCCCTTGATGGGCGCCACAGATATCCGACGGCTCGCCGAGGAGATCGGTGTACGCCCCACGAAAAGCCTGGGGCAGAACTTTGTGATCGATGGCAACACCATCCGCAGGATTGTGGCCGCAGCCAACATTGGCGACGACGAAACCGTGCTGGAGGTGGGCCCTGGCCTTGGCTCCCTGACACTCGGTTTGCTGGACGCGGCCAAGGCCGTGGTCGCCGTCGAAATCGACCCCGTGTTGGCGGAAAAGCTGCCAGCAACTGTGCGCGCTTGGCGGCCCGGTGCTGAGGACAACTTCCACCTGGTGTTGTCGGACGCCATGAAGGTCACCGAACTGCCTTTGCCACCCACCGCATTGGTGGCCAACCTGCCCTACAACGTGGCCGTTCCGGTGGTGCTTCACCTGCTGCAACATTTCCCCAGCCTCCAGCATGGCCTGGTCATGGTTCAGGATGAGGTTGCGGATCGCCTGGCCGCCACGCCGGGTTCCAAGATCTACGGTGTCCCGTCGGTCAAGGCGGCCTGGTATGGGCATATGCGCAAGGCCGGCGTTATCGGAATGAACGTCTTCTGGCCTGCGCCGAAGATCCATTCAGGCCTGGTCGCCTTCACCCGGCATAACCCGCCGGAAACGCATGCTACGCGTGAACAGGTATTCGCCGTCATTGATGCTGCCTTCGCGCAGCGGCGGAAAACGCTGCGCGCGGCACTCGCCGGTTGGGCCGGGAGCGCCTCCGAAGCGGAGCGGTGCCTCGTGGCCGCCGGAGTTGACCCCACAGCGCGCGGCGAGGTCCTGGACATCCATGCCTACGTCAAGATCGCCGAAGCCCGCCACCCCGTGGACGCATGAACCCGGGTAACCGCAAGCCAAGCAGCCTCCCGTTCGTGGGGGATCGCTTTCATGCCCGCACGGTTCGCGTCAAAGCCCCGGGCAAGATCAACGTCTCCCTGAGCGTAGGACCGTTGCGGCCCGACGGATACCATTCGGTGGCCAGCGTGTACCTCGCCGTCTCCCTCTACGAGGAAGTGGCGGCCACAAGTACTGAGGCTGAAGGAATCACTGTCAGCATCAGCCCGGACAGCACCCTGGACCTGGACGGCGTGGACATCCCCTTGGACGAGCGCAATCTCGCGTACAAGGCTGCGGCCATCATGGCTGAAATGTCCGAGAAACCAACCGGCGTGCACTTGGAAATCACCAAGCGTGTCCCCGTGGCTGGTGGCATGGGCGGTGGCTCTGCAGACGCCGCCGCCACGCTCCTGGCCTGCGATGCGCTCTGGAACAGCGGCCTCTCACGAGAGGAACTGGCGCACCTTGCAGCCGAGTTGGGCGCAGACGTGCCGTTCTCGCTCCTGGGAGGCACCGCCGTCGGGCTTGGCGTGGGAGATAAACTCTCACCCGCGCTGGCCAAGGCGCAAATGGATTGGGTGCTGGTTTTTGCCGATTACGGGCTGTCCACCCCTGACGTGTTCCGAACCCTCGACGGGCTTCGGGACTCAGAAGGCGTGGAGATTCCCGAGCCCGTTGACGTGGACCCCACCATCCTCCAAGCCCTGCGGAATGGTGACCCCGAAACCCTCAGCCGCGTGCTGATCAACGACCTCCAGCGGGCCTCCATAACGCTCGCACCGCAGCTTCGCGACACCATCGGACTCGGTGAAGCGCGCGGTGCCCTTGCCGGCATGGTGTCCGGCTCGGGACCCACCATCGCCCTGCTTGCCAGGGATTCTGTCTCAGCTAAGGTCCTCGCTGAAGAGCTGGGCCACCGCGGCCACACTGCCTTGGCGGTCCACGGCCCGGTGCCCGGCGCCCGGATCATCTCCGATACCCTCCTTTAGTACCTCCGCATTCCAGCAGTAGAAAGTAGTACCCATTGGCCCACCTGCTTGGCGGCGAAAACCTCACCGTTTCGTTCGCGACCCGTACTGTCCTCGACGGCGTCACCCTAGGTTTGGAGGATGGCGACCGCATCGGCATGGTGGGCCGCAACGGTGACGGTAAATCGACACTCATGCGCCTGCTCGCCTTGCGTTCCACGCCCGACTCCGGCCGCGTCACCAAGCGCGGAGACGTCAACGTCGGCTACCTGGACCAAGGCGACGTTCTCGACGGCGACCTCACCGTCGGCGCTGCGATCGTCGGTGACCGCGCGGACCACGAATGGGCGGCCAACGCCAAGATCCGCGAAGTCATGGGCGGACTGGTGGGCGACGTCGACTGGCACGCCAACGTCCATGCTCTATCCGGCGGCCAGAAGCGCCGTGTTGCGCTGGCCAAACTCCTCATCGAAGACCACGACGTCATCATGCTTGACGAACCCACCAACCACCTCGACGTTGAGGGCGTCGCCTGGTTGGCCCGTCACCTCAAGACACGTTGGCGCGCCAACCAGGGCGCCTTCCTGGTGGTCACCCACGACCGCTGGTTCCTCGACGAAGTCTGCAACTACACCTGGGAAGTCCACGACGCCATGGTGGACATGTTCGACGGCGGGTACGCAGCCTACGTTTTGGCGCGCGCCGAGCGCGACCGTATGGCCGCCGTCGTCGAAGGTAAACGCCAGCAGCTCGTCAAAAAGGAACTGGCGTGGCTTCGGCGTGGTGCACCTGCCCGAACCGCGAAGCCCAAGTTCCGCATCGAAGCTGCCAACGACCTCATCGCCGACGTACCCGATCCCCGCGACTCCGTGGCCCTCAGCAAAATGGCCACCGCACGCTTGGGCAAGGATGTGCTGGACCTCGAGAACGTCACCCTTGACTTCCTCGACGGCGAGGACGGACAGAAGCTCTTCGACAACATCACCCTCCGGCTTGCGCCGGGCGAACGTCTTGGGCTGGTGGGAGTCAACGGGGCAGGAAAGTCGACGCTCCTGAGGCTGCTGAACGGTGAAATCCAACCGAGCTCGGGCAAGGTCAAGCGTGGCAAGACTGTGGTCACTGCCGTGCTGACCCAGGACGTCAAAGAGCTCGATGAAGTCTCGGACCTGCGCGTCATTGAGGTCATCGAACGCGAAAAGCGGTCCTTCAGCGTGGGCGGCAAGGAATTTACCGCCGGACAGCTCGTGGAACAGCTTGGGTTCACCAAGGAAAAGCAGTGGACACCCGTCAGCGACCTCTCCGGCGGTGAGCGTCGTCGACTTCAGCTCCTGCGCCTGCTGGTAGGGGAGCCCAACGTCCTGATGCTCGACGAACCCACCAACGACCTCGACACCGACACCCTTGCCGCCGTCGAAGACGTACTGGACGGCTGGCCCGGCACCCTGGTTGTGGTGAGCCACGACCGCTACCTTCTGGAACGCGTCACCGACAACCAGATGGCGTTGCTGGGCGATGGCAAACTCCGTGGCCTGCCCGGAGGTGTGGACCAGTACCTCGAATTGCGCGAAGCTGCACTGGCCGCGGGCGCAGTTGGCGGCGGCTCAGGTGCTCCCACTTCCGCAAGTGGCGGCTCTTCGGGCGCTGCCGCTCCATCCGGTGCCAGCGAAGCCGAAAAACGCGAAGCCCGCAAGGACCTCAACAGGATCGACCGCCAACTCGGAAAGATCTCCCAGCAGGAAGAAAAGCTCCACACCCAGATGGCAGCCAAGTCCGAATCCGGTGACTTCGATGCCCTGGGGGAGCTCAACGCAAAGCTCCAGGAATTGCTCGAGGAGAAAGAGGGCCTGGAACTGGAGTGGCTCGAGGCCGCCGAAATCCTGGGCGAGTAGATTGAGCGGTGAGCGCCGTCTCGCCGTTGCTTAGCTACGTCCCAGCGGCACGCATCCTCCGCTTGGCAGCGGCACAGCGGCACACATCCTCCGCTTGGCAGCAGCACAGCGGCACACATCCTCCGCGTGCTGCTCCTTCGTCGCTTTGACGCACGCTTCCGGATGCCTGCCGCTGCGCCGACGGCCGATTACCAACCCTCTATCACGTTCCTCGGGTTTGCGGCGGACCCTCTCTCACATCCCAAGGGTTTCGGGTCGATCGTCTCTCACGTCCCTAGGGTTTCGGGTCGATCGTCTCTCACGTCCCAAGGGTTTGGGGCCGATCGTCTCTCACGTCCCTAGGGTTTGGGGTGGATGGTCTCTCGCGTCCCAAGGGTTTGGGGTCGATGGTCTCTCACGTCCCTCGGGTCTTTGCGCTTGTTCGTAGCCTATGAGCCAGTGCAGGCCGTGGCGGTCCACTACCTGGCCGTCTGATGCGCCCCATGGTTTCGGCGCAAGTGGGTCCACGATTCGGCCACCGTCGGCGAGCTTGTTGAACCATTCGTGAAGGACTGCTGGTTCGGCTGCTCCCAGCAGTGAGAGCATGACTCCTTCGGTGCGGATGCTCTTTTCGCCGTTTGAAGTGTCAGATCCGCCCAATGAAACCACCCCGCGGAGGACTCCGTGGGCGATCGCATCCGAAGGGCCGTCGGTGCGATTGAATTCCTCGAAGGTGTACAGGGAAAGCTCCCCGCCGAAGATCTCCGCGTAGAAACCAAGCGCGTCACGAGCCGTTCCCGGGAAACTTACATAGATCTGCGGTGCGGTCATGAGCACATCCTACAAAGTACCAAGCACGTGGGAAGTGAGAGGGGGATGCCCGGGAGGTGCCGGGAGGTGAGAGAGGGTTGCCCGGGAGGTGCCGGGAGGTGAGAGAGGGTTGCCCGGGAGGTGAGAGAGGGATGACCGGGAGGCGCTGGGAGGTGAGAGAGGGGTGGGCTCAAGGGCGTGTGATGTGAGAGGGCGTCGTGGCAGGCATCCGGCAGCGTGCGTCAAAGCGACGAAGGAGCAGCACGCAGAGGATGGCTGCCCTAACGCGGGTGGCTGCCTAAACGCGGAATAGACCTAGTCCCCACTGCGGAGCTCAGGCTCTTTTTGGAGCCCCGTCAGACCGTTCCACGCCAGGTTCACCAAGTGAGCGGCGACAGCCCGTTTGTCGGGAGTGCGGCTGTCCAGCCACCACTGGCCTGTCATGGCCACCATTCCCACGAGCATCTGCGCATACATGGCTCCGTCCGCGGCGCTGAATCCGCGCCGCGCGAATTCGTCGGAGAGCAGGTGTTCCACCCGGGCCGTCACGTGGGTGAGCAGCGTGGAGAATGCGCCCTCGGGCTGTGAGGGCGGGGCGTCGCGCACGAGGATCCGGAAGCCGTCGGTGCGGTCTTCGATGTAGCCAAGGAGTGCCAACGCAGCACGTTCAACCAGTACGCGGGGCTTTGCTTCGGTGCTGAGGGCCTCGGTGATGGAGTCCAGAAGGATCCGGAATTCGGTCTCCACCACCTGCCGGTACAGGCCTTCCTTGGAGCCGAAATGCTCGTAGATCACGGGCTTGGAGACTCCGGCGGCGGCAGCGATTTCCTCGATGGTGGTGCCGTCCAGTCCTCGGGCGGCGAAGAGGGCACGACCGATGCCGACGAGTTGTGATTTCCGCTGCTGTCCGGTCATCCGTATGCGCACTGCCGGGCCGCTGGTGACGTGCTCTGCGGGCTCGGAGGCGGCCGCCGGCCGGGGGAGTTCAGTGCGGTTGCTCACGTGTCCATCATGCCCTAAGTGACTGCTGGAACGGGCGCAGGGAGGGTCCTCCGGGAGCGGAAGTGTGAATCCCGGAGCGGCCTCGGGGTGGTCAAGTCGCGAAGCATGCATTGGTCATGGCAAACTAGATTCTTGTGTGTGCATCCCGGTGATCCGGGAAACCCTCCGGGCCGCAAGATCCGGGGGACGAATCATGCACGGTCCGCTCTGGTGTAATGGCAGCACCCCGGCCTTTGGAGCCGTGGAGTATAGGTTCGAATCCTATGGGCGGAACGGTCGGAAAATGCTCTCCTTCTCTGTACCTGTAGCGGCTCTCACGGTGCCTGGGTCCATTGCTGGATGGCAGCATTCCGAAGCCGGGTTACCCGGGACATACCGAGCAAGGAGAGCCAGTACGTGAGCCCCGAAACCACCGGTCCCGCAGCGGTGATCGTTTTGGCCGCAGGTGCCGGAACGCGCATGAAGTCGCGGACTCCCAAGATCCTCCACGAAATCGGCGGCCGCTCCATGGTGGGCCATGCTCTCCTCGCCGCACGTGCCATCCACCCGTTGAAGCTGGCCCTGGTTGTCCGCCACGCGCGTGACCGCGTAGCAGAGCACGTTACCGGGCTGGATCCGGAAGCACTCATTGTTGACCAGGACGACGTTCCTGGCACTGGCCGCGCAGTGGAAGTGGCACTCAACGCGCTGGATGCCGACGCCGAACTTTCCGGCACCGTGGTGGTCACCTACGGCGACGTCCCGCTGCTGACCGGTCAACTGCTCGGTGAACTTGTGGCAACGCACGAGGCTGAGGGCAACGCCGTCACGGTCCTCACCGCGGTGCTGGACGATGCAACCGGCTACGGCCGGATCCTGCGCGCCGAAGATGGCACCGTCACCGGTATTCGTGAGCACAAGGATGCCAGCCAAACCGAGCGCACCATCCGCGAGGTCAACTCCGGTATCTACGCCTTCGACGCCGCCGTTTTGCGCACCGCACTTGCGAAGGTCACCACGGACAATGCCCAGGGCGAGATGTACCTGACCGACGTCCTCGGGTTGGCCCGTGACGCAGGCGGCCGGGTAGCTGCCGTCGTGACTGAGGACCGCTGGCAGGTTGAAGGTGCCAACGACCGCATCCAGCTGTCCGCGCTTGGTGCAGAGCACAACCGCCGCATCATCGAGTCCTGGATGCGTGCAGGCGTGACCGTGGTGGATCCCGCCACCACCTGGATCGATTCCACCGTTACGCTTGATGAAGACGTCCGGTTGCTGCCCAACACCCAACTTCACGGTTCCACTACGGTGGCGCGCGACGCCGTCGTTGGTCCTGACACAACCTTGACGGACGTCAACGTTGGCGAAGGCGCAAAGGTGATCCGTACGCACGGTTCGGGTTCCACCATCGGTGCCAAGGCAAGTGTCGGACCGTTCACGTACCTCCGCCCCGGCACGGTCCTGGGCGAGACCGGCAAGATCGGCGCGTTCTACGAAACCAAGAACGTGACAATCGGCCGCGGTTCCAAACTGTCCCACCTGGGCTACGCCGGTGATGCTGAGATCGGCGAAGACACCAACATCGGTTGCGGCAACATCACGGCCAACTACGACGGCGAGAAGAAGCACCGCACGGTGATCGGCTCGGGCGTCCGCACAGGTTCAAACACGGTCTTCGTGGCACCTGTGACAGTTGGCGACGGCGCTTACAGTGGCGCCGGCGCGGTCATCCGTAAGGATGTTCCCGCGGGAGCCCTCGCGCTCAGCCTGGCCGCACAGCGGAACGCCGAAGGCTGGGTAGCGGCCAACCGGCCGGGCACCGCCTCCGCGAAGCTGGCCGAAGCCGCGCAGGAGCCGGCGTCCGCATCCACATCTTCACAATCCCCGGCAACCATAGAAGAAGGCAAACAGGCATGAGCGAAATTACCGCACACGGCGAGAAGAAACTGATTCTCGCCGCCGGAAGGGCGCATCCGGAGCTGGCGCAGGAAATCGCGAAGGAGCTGGAGACCGAGCTCCTGCCCATCGACGCCTACGACTTCGCCAACGGGGAAATCTACGTCCGTTCGGCCGAGAGCGTGCGAGGCACTGATGCCTTCGTCATCCAGGCCCACCCGGCTCCGCTGAACAACTGGCTCATGGAGCAGTTGATCATGATTGACTCGCTCAAGCGCGCCTCTGCCAAGAGGATCACGGTTGTTTCCCCGTTCTACCCGTACTCCCGCCAGGACAAGAAGGGCCGCGGCCGCGAGCCCATTTCCGCCCGACTGGTTGCCGACCTTTACAAGACCGCCGGCGCGGACCGCATCATGTCCGTTGACCTGCACACCTCGCAGATCCAGGGCTTCTTCGACGGTCCTGTGGACCACCTGATGGCAATCCCGCTGCTGGCCGACTACATCCGCACCAAGGTGGAAGCGGACAACATCACGGTTGTTTCGCCTGACACAGGCCGCGTCCGGGTAGCCGAGCAGTGGGCTGAGCGCCTGGGCGGTGCCCCGCTCGCGTTCGTTCACAAGAGCCGCGACCTCACCGTCCCCAACCAGGCAGTCTCCAAGACTGTTGTTGGCCAGGTTGAAGGCCGCACCTGCGTCCTCATCGACGACATGATCGACACTGGCGGAACCATTTCCGGCGCCGTCCAGGTCCTGAAGAACGCCGGCGCCAAGGACGTCATCATTGCCTGCACGCACGCGGTCTTCTCAGATCCCGCCGCGCAGCGCCTCGCTGATTCCGGTGCCCGCGAAGTCGTGGTCACCAACACGCTGCCCATCCCGGCAGAGAAGCGCTTCCCGTCGCTGACGGTGTTGTCGATCGCACCTTTGATTGCCCGCGCCATCCGTGAAGTGTTCGACGACGGTTCGGTCACCAGCCTGTTCGACGGCAAAGCATAGCGCCGGACTGCTGAATTTGAGCGGGCCATCCGCCGCCTTCGGGCGTGCGGGTGGCCCGTTTTCATTGCCCGTTTTCAGAAAGGGCGCGAACCGCTGCTAAACTCTTGGGGATACCTTGGCGAGGGAGAGCACACCCGGTCCGCATTTGTGGACCAGGGTTGCGGGTCTCCGTTATCGACTGGGTCTGCATCTCCTTCAACACAGGCGGAACGGCTGCTCGGCGGCCGATCTCAGCCGGGCGTAGAAGGTCTCCAGACCTCCGCCCTTGCTGATAGACCAGCCCGGACTTCCCGGGTGCCACAGTAATCAAGGAGTACACATGTCTGAGCAGAAGCTCACCGCAGAACTGCGCACCGAATTCGGCAAGGGTTTCGCCCGCCGTGCACGCATGGCCGGCCAGATCCCGGCGGTCATCTACGGTCACGGCGCAGAGCCCATCCACATCAACCTGCCGGGCCGCGCCACCACGCTGGCAGTTCGCGTTTCCAACGCCCTGCTTGCAATCGACGTCGACGGCGAGCAGCACCTTACGCTCGTCAAGGACATCCAGCGCGATCCCGTTAAGCAGATCATCGAGCACGTTGACCTCCAGACCGTGAAGGCCGGCGAGAAGGTTACCGTCGACATCGCCATCCACGTTTCCGGTGAAGTTGCTCCGGGTGCTGTCGCCAGCCTCGAAGCCACCACGGTTTCCCTCGAAGCTGAAGCAACCCACGTTCCCACCGCTGTCGAGGTCAACATCGACGGCCTCAAGGCCGGCGAGAGCATCCACGCTTCCGACCTGGTCCTGCCGAAGGGTTCCATCCTGCTCACCGAAGGCGACACCCTGGTGGTCCGCATCGCTGAAGCCGCTGGTGCTGAAGAAGAAGAGAGCACGGAAGCTGCCGCTGAGTAGTCTTCTGACTGCTTGAGGCTTACGCCGTTGAGTGGCCGGGCACCCTTGGGGTCCCGGCCACTTCTTCTTTGCCACCCACCATCCCTGCTGATCAACCGAACCCTCCCTAGGATGAGACCATGACTGACACCTGGCTGATTGTCGGCCTCGGCAACCCCGGCAGCGAGTACAGCAACAACCGGCACAATGTTGGCCAGATGGTGCTGGACGAATTGGCTTCCCGCATGGGTGGGAAGTTCAAGGTCCACAAGGCTCGCGCCCAGGTGGTGGAGGGCCGGCTGGGTATTGGAGGTCCACGTGTGGTGCTGGCGAAGCCCATGACGTACATGAACGTCTCAGGCGGACCCGTAGCTGGGCTGTGCAACTTTTTCGACATCGCACCGGACCATGTCATAGCCGTCCACGACGAGATCGACATCCCTTTTAACACAGTCAAGCTAAAAATAGGCGGCGGTGAGGGCGGGCACAACGGTCTGCGGGACATCTCCAAAGCACTTGCCACCAAGGACTACCTGCGTGTCCGTGTAGGGGTGGGCCGACCGCCGGGCCGCATGGAGACGGCCGACTACGTCCTCCGGGATTTCGCCACCGCGGAGAAGAAGGAAGTGCCGTTCCTCGTGGACGAAGCGGCTGACGCAGTGGAGCTGCTCATGGACCAGGGCCTGCTCGCCGCGCAACAGAAGCACCACCCCGCCAAAGCTTGAGCAAATCTTGAGGAAAGCCTGAGGAAAGCCTGACGGTCCCGAGGACCTTAAGGCCTACAAACTGTGGGCCCCCGGCGGTAGTGTGCATCTTACGCAAGTAAGCGGTGGGGGACTGTCGCGGATGTGTAGCTAAGGATGCGGATGTCGGCGGAGTTGCTAAACAGGAGCGGGGGAGGCGCAGCGAGAGCTGCGGCTCCCGATCTTGTGGGCGGCCCAGCAGACCGTCAAACATGGTCACTGTTGGCCCGGAGCCACGATTTATCCAAGGCGGGCAAACACCTCGAATCGCCCGACTCCTACGGAGTGGTCCTAACCGGGGAACGGGGAATCGGTAAATCAGGCCTGGCAAGGGCAGTAGTGTCCTCTCTTGGCCCCAAAGTCCACAGCCTCCAGCTGCGCAACACAGTAGCAAGCGGCCAAACCCCTTATGGATGCCTTGGTTTCCTGCTGGCCCGGTTGCCTTCGGGTGCCGTGGGCTCGCCTACCGGCATCCTGCATGCGGTCACGAACCTGATCAGGACAGAAGCCGCGGGCCGCGAAACTGTCTTCATCGTGGACAACGCCGGCGGCATGGATCCCATGAGCACAGGCGTTCTGTTGAACCTGATGGCTACCGGCACCGCGAAGGTTATCGCCACCGTCCAACGCGCCAGCGACCTTCCAGCTGATTTCCATCGCCTGGTCCTGGAAGGAACGCTGGGTGAGGTGCATCTGAATACCCTCAGCGAGGAACAGACCAAGCAGGTCCTGGGTTCGGTCCTGGGGCATTATGTCTCTTCAACATTGGTAGGTTCACTGCACTCCGCCGTGGGTGGTAACCCCATGCTCCTGCATGCGCTTCTCGAGGAGCAGCGGCATACTGGCAACCTCGTTCTCAATGACTCCGTCTGGACTCTCCGTGACCGAATCAAACTTGAGGGCGCCACGGTTGTGGAGGACTTTGTCCGCTCCAGACTGGCGCGCGAAGCGCAAGCCAGCAGGACCGTCGTCGAAATCCTGGCTTGTGCGCAGCGCGCAACACTGTTGGATCTGGCCGACATTTTCGGCACCGACGTTCTGGTGGAGATGGAAGAGTCAGCCCTGCTGACCATTGAAAAGGACGGCGACCACTGGGTTTCGCTCCGGGACCCGTACGTGGGCGAGGTAGTGCGCGGTTGGTTGAGTACCCGCCGCATGCGTGAGCTGCGGTTGATGCTGCACGGTCCCAAGGAGCCAGAACTCCAAGCCTTGGCACCGCAGGACCTCCTCAGCTATGCGGCATGGATGCATGCCTCCGAGGACGAGCCCGCGCCGTCACCCGCGCACGCACTTGCGGCCGGGCGGGCCGCGTTGGATGACTATGACCCCAACTTCGCCATTCAGTGCACGCTGTCACTGGACCCGAAGGACAGCGAATGGGTGCCCGGGCAGCGGCTCAAAGCTGCGGCCTACCTGTTGCTGGACCTGCCGTTGCACGCGGCCCAGGCACTGGATGAGGTGTCCGACTCCCACATCGAGGCTTTGGAGCCATTGGAGTTCGCTGAAGTCATCGCAGCAAAATGCCAGGCGATGACATGGATCGACGGTCGGTCAGCAATGGTGCCTGGGGTTATCGCCGCCGGCCTGGAGACGCTCGAAGCCAAGGCCGGGGATTACCCGGCACAGGCGATGACGGCGGCGCGCAACCGGCTCCGGCTCTGCGGCTACGAGTACCAAACATACATGGGTGAGTACGCCGCCATGATTGACGCCTTGGAGGAGGAACAGACCAAGGATCCCTCGGAGGACCGCGAACACTGGCTGAAGTCATCCTTCTTCCTGATCGAGGCCCGCTGCATGCTTGGCAGGGAGTTGGATGCACAACAGCTTGCGCGAACCGTTTCACGGCACTTGGGGGACACGGACCGCCCCGCACAGCTGGAGGAATCTTTCGCGAGGCACGCGTTCCTGGTCCTGTTGTTGTCCGGGCAATGGCGGAAGTGCATCGAACTCATGCGCCGCACACCCTCAGGGTCCTCACGCCTTCAATACCGGGGTGCGCTCACTGAACTGGGCGTTGGGCTTGCGTTCGCTTATGCCGGCAAGCCCGCCAGCGCAATCGAACCCCTGCGCTCGGCCGTTGCGCAACTGGAGCTCCGGCCCAGCATGAACATGAACAAGGTTGCCTATGCAGCCACCGCTTTTGCCTACGCTCAACTGGGCAACTCCGTGGAGGCAGGCCGATACCTGGACCTCTATAGGACCTGCAGGGGAGTGGGGACGTATTTCTCCGAATCCGTCGCTGAGTTCTGTGCGGAGCTGGCCGGGCGGTGGATGGGTGACCCTGATGTGAAGCAGCGGCTCTTGGCCCGGGTGCGTACAGACATCGAGCAGCAGCGCTTCACCACGGCCGGCATCTACCTTTTTGGCGCCACCGTGGAAGGGACAGACGAGGAATACCGGTTGCTGGAGGATATTGCCGGCCGCCGCCAAGGGCCCTTGGCCAAGATTTCCGGCGATCTTGCGCGTGGCGCCCTGACCAAGAGCTCCCGCTCATTGCTGGCGGCCGCTGATGCTGCAGCATCCCTTGACCTGTTGGTGGTGGAAGCCCGGTGCGTGGCCATGGCACTTGATTACGCCAGGGACGCCGGGGAAACAACAGCGGCCCGAACGGCGCAGCTGAGGCTTGAACGGCTGGAACATTCGGTCCCGGCATTGCCGATCCAGCCACGCAGCGACGCGCCGGTGTTAACCGAACGGGAACGCCAGATTGCTAAACTCGCGGGAAAGGGTGTTAGCAACCGTGAAATCGCGATGGATATTGGGGTGTCTGTGCGAACTGTAGAAGGTCATCTGTACCAGGTGTTCACTAAGCTCGGCGTATCGTCTCGGGGCGAGCTCAATGGACTGCTGTGAGGCTAGCGGCGAAACTTCCGTAGACACGGTGTGGGTTGCCCATGCAGGCTGAGCACCTTGTGGGGCGGGACGCCGAATTGGAACTGGCCATGGAAATTCTGCGTCAGGAAGGCGCCGGGGCCGTGCTCCTGGTTGCGGATCCCGGCATCGGAAAGACCGCCCTGGCAGCCGAAATCGCAGCGCGCCTGGCCGGGGAAATGGTGGTGATGCGGGTTCATGGGAGTCCCGCTTTGTCCGCCGTGCCCTACGGCGTCCTTGCCCCGTACTTGCTGGACCTTCCGGTTGAGCAAGCGACGTCGCCCGTGGCGATCCTGCGTGAGTTCTGGTCCCAGTTCGAGAAACGGCGTGGCGGCGAAGGAGCGCGCCTGCTGTTGATCGTGGACGACGCACACGACCTCGATGAAGGCAGTACGCAGATTCTCGCCGAGCTGGTCACTGCGGGATGGGCGCGGCTCGTAGCTACCAGCAGGCCCAGGCCGGGTTTGCCCGCGGCCCTGCTCCAACTCTGGTACGACGGACTGGCAGAACGGCTGGAGCTCCACCCGCTGGACAAGCAAACGGTCACGGAGCTGGCAGAAAAGACGCTCGGCGGGACCGTCATGTCCAGCGCGGTTGAGGTCCTGCACTCAGCGTCCGAAGGCAACCCATTGCTGCTTCACTGCCTCCTTGAGGACTCAAAGTCTGAGGGAAACCTGGTACGCCGGAACGGAGTCTGGCTCCTGACCCGGGCACTCTCCGGCAGCGGGGAACGCCTGGCCGAGGTAGTCCGCAACAGGGTACTTCGGACCAGCGAAGCTGAAAGGGAGGCGATGTACATCATCGCCCTGTCCGAGCCCGTCCCTGCCGCTGTGCTGGATACGCAAGTGGGCAGGGACACTGTCCGGGCATTGATGGACAGCCGGCTTGTACTGTCCGCCAATGGAGCCGGCGGGCCCCTCAAAATGTGGCACCCCCTGTACGGTGAGGCGCTGCGCAAGATCGTTTCGCCTGCCCGCAGCCTCCAAATCCGCCAGCGCATGGAGCAGCAATTGCCCACGGAACCGTCCACAGAGGAGGGACTGCTGCGGATGGTGAGCTGGGCCCTGGACTGTGGCGCCGACGTCGATGATGAACGGCTGCTGCAGGCAGCATTCCTGGCCGCCAAGCTGCTTCAGAATCCCTTGGCGCTAGCTGCAGCGGGCAAAGTTCGGTCGGAGGCGCTGCGTCCGCGGGCGAGCGCGGTCATGGCCATGGTCCACTACAACGACGGCGACTACCGCAGTGCCGTCGGGTTGTTGGAGGAAGGCTCCGGGTTCCTGGACGCTGATCCGTCGCGACCTTTGGGCGCAGGCCTTCTGTGGGCTGCCGCGCGCATTGCCGCGGGCGATCCGTCAGCTGACATCGTGGCTGATGCGCGGACCGCTGCCAAAGCCCTGATTGGTGACCGGGAGATCTCGGACCCTGTTGTCCGGCAAGTCGAAAGGCACGTGCGGGCGCTGGAATTGGCAGTGCTCGCCAATGACGGCCGCTACGAGGAACTCCGTGAGGGCCTGGACGGGTTCGCGGAAGCGCTCGGGGATGATGGGCCTGACCTTGCCATGAACCGGATTTTCCTGCTGGCGATGCAGTGTGAGCTCCTGACAGTGGAGGGACAACCCGGGCAGGCTTTGGAGGCTGGCCGCGAAGCCTTGCTGCTGTTGGAAAACGATAATGACCTCCTGTACTTCAGCGACTTTGTGCTGCTGCGATACACCTTGGCCGCCTTGGAATCCGGAGATTGGGTAGCGGCCGCTACAGGCCTTGACCGCTACGCCGCCGGTTCGGCCATGGGACTCATCTATTTCGGTGGAGGCATCGAAGCGCTCAAAGGCATGTCACTGTTGCGCCAGGGCCGCCTGGAACAGGCAACGGAGCTGCTGACGCCCGCCGTCGAAGCGCTGCGGGTCAGGGACCCCCTGCAGTTGCGAGGCCTTGGAAACGCCTTGGCGTTCTATGCCGCAGCCAAGTCCGGCAACACACTGCTTGCCCGGCGCCTGGAAAGCGAGCAGCGAGCGGCAGCCGGCGCAGGCGCCTTTGTGGAAGCACTCGCGGAACTGTTCAGGCTTGCAGGCCAGGAACTTCTCAGTAAAGGCACAGGCCTGCAGAAATTGAGCCAACTTCCGGAATCCGGATATCTGCACCGGTTGCCCGGCATTTTGCTGCAGAACCTGGTCCTTAGGGCAGAGGTCGGGGACGTGCAGGCCATGGAGTCCATCCAGGAAACGGCGTCGCCGATGGACGGGGGCTGGGCAGCCGGCTGGCAATCCATGGCGGCGGCACAGTTGCGCGGTGACGGCCAAGGGTTCGTGAATGCGGGCAATCTTTTGGCTGCTTCCGGAATGCCCGGGCCCGCCGCGGTGGCCTTCGACAGGGCTGCTGTGACCTTCGACGCTGAAGGCAAACGGCCCGAGGCACGGCAAGCAGCTGTACTGCGCGATGTCAGCGAGGCCAGTCTGGGCGATGCCCTGGTTCATGAGCCGCACACCGAGGCGGACCGGTCCGTGCCATTGACCCGACGTGAGCAGGACATCGTGGCATTGGCCGTCTCAGGACTGACCGATCGCCAGATCGCCGAGAAGCTCATGGTGTCGGTCCGGACCGTGGAAGGTCATTTGTACCGGAGCTACGCCAAACTGGGCATCCGGCGGCGTGAAGATCTGGGTGCGGCCGTCCGTCACTGACGCGCGCTGCTGAGTACCCGCTTCAGGGCCTCCCTGCCCACCTACCCCCGGAATCCCGCGGGATTTACCAAATCAATGGAGTAATGCGCGGGTATTCCGTGTCCAAACCAAGTAGTGCCCTCTCCGGGGACTGAGTACAACAGAGTATGACGGCGCCAAATGCTGCCTACTTTTCGAGTACCAACTACTGATGTACGCGATGTTGCGCCCCGGCAATATTGATCTTGGAAGAACGGTTCAGCCCCAAGCATCACCGGGATTCCGAAAGTCGCATCACCCGCATCGGAGGTCTCTTGAGCCGATGCTCCGGCCGCCGCAAGGTGGTCCGGCCCTGTACGAAGCCGGCGGCGACAGAGTCTTCTGAGACCGAGACTCTCCCCCCAGCCGCCGCCGGCTTCTAGGCCAGGGACCCCGCGTATCGCGGCCCCCCAACCCCCTCCCGCATCATGGGACTGCTGCTATTGGAGTGTGCATGTTGCCGGACCCCTGGCTGGACGAAGACACCGTCACAGCAGGGCTGAGGCCATCAACACTCCCGGACAGGGCGCAGCTGCTCAACCTCATACTTTCCGCCGTTCCATCGGCTTCCACCAGTGGGATCGTGGTGGTGGGAGAGCGGGGCTCGGGAAAGAGCCACCTTTTGCTCTCCCTCAAAGAGGGGCTCCCCAAAACCGTGGATGTCCGCACCTTCACCGGAAAGCCTGAACTTAGGGCACTCCACTTCGGCGCATTGGGAGCCGTTTCCGCAGGCGAAGCGGAGGAGGCTGTAGCTCCGGGCCTCCACGTGCTGCGGGCCCTCACCAAAACTCTGGGACCAGCCGACTACTTGTACACACCCCCGCTTGGGCGACGCCGGAACAAGCGGCACGCTCAACCGACCCGGCCGCAGCTGGTCCTGTTGGTGGACGACATCCACTACATCGATCCAGCCTCCCTGGCGGTCCTGTTGCAACTCATCCCGGGCTTCGGCGCAACCTTGGTGGCCACGGCGGAAAGCCGCTACCCTCTCCCGCAGGACCTCTACCAGCTCTGGGAAGACGGCTTCCTGGAGCAGTACTTCCTGCCGCCCTTCAGCTTCAAAGAGGCTCACGCTCTGTGCGAGACAGTCTTGGGCGGACACGTCCAGCGACGAGCAAGCAGCCTCCTCGCTGTCATGAGCGGCTTCAACGTTGGATTGCTCTGCCTCGCGGTGCATGACGCCCGCCGCGCCGGGTTCCTGGTGCAGATGGACGGTTTCTGGACCATCGATGTCCGCGCGCACTGCGACTGGCCCAGCGTGGTTGAGCATGTCCGGGCGGAGAACGTTTCCCGCCCGCCGGAAGAACGCCAAGCGCTGGAACTCATCGCGCTGGCTGAGCCCGTGGCGTTGGAGGTAGTGGAGCGCCATTTCGGGCAGAAAGCCATGGAGCATCTCTTCACGAACCATGACATCAGGTTGTTGCCGGGCCGGCCCCTGCTGGTCCGCACGAGTTCCTGGCTGCGCGGGGAAGGAACCCGTTTGTCCGTGCCGCAGTCCAGGAGCCTGGCACTCCGGCTGGGTGTGGAGGAACCGGCGCTGACTGTGGAGACGGCCCCCGCCATGCTGCGATGGATGACATGGACCCTCGACTGCGGACTGAGCCTCTCCGACGAGCTTCTCTTGGCCGCCGCTCCCGCCGCTGACAGGCCGTCCACTGCCGAACTCGCCCGGAGGGTTGCTTCAGCAGTGACGGGCGCGGATCACGCAGACGAGGCCCGACTGCTCAGCACGCGGGCGCTGATCGCCGAGGGCCAGCTGGCGGAAGCAGCTCCGGAACTTCGGCGCTTGGCGGCCGCGGGTGGGTCCCTTGGAGTGAAGGTCGACGCCGCACATAGACTCATGGCCCTCGGATTGCTGGGTGCCGCGCCTGGTGCCTGGCCTCTCGAAGCGGAGCCTGCTGGGTTGGAGCATGTGGGGCAGGTGCCCGGCAGCCAGGGCTCCGGGGAACCAGCGGACCCTGCCGCCCTGATCGTGTGGAATGTGCAGGAAGCGGAGCGCTTGCTGCTGTCCGGTGCGGCGCCGGAAGCGCTGCAGGGGTCCTCTGCTGCGATGGGAGCCATCAGTGCTGACCCGGCGATGGAGATGTTCCTGCCGGGGACGATGCTTCGGCATGTCGTGAGTCTCCGGTACAACCTGGCCTGGGGACTGGTGGACCCGCTTTTGGACTGTCCCGCCGAGTACGCCATGCCTCTGCACCTTTCGGCATGCCTGGACGTCGCCCGCGGTTACGTCCAGCTCAGCCAGGGGCTTCCGCGCGCAGCCCGCGTCACCTTGGAGCCCGTCCTCGCTGAACTGCACGACGCCGGCCTGCCGCCGGTACTCGCCCTGGCGGCGGCCATGCTTGCCTACTGCGAGGCGTGGTGCGGGAACTCACTCCAGGCCATGGCACGGGTCCAGCAGGGCAAGGCTGCGCAGGAAACCGCTCGGAACACTGCGAGCCCTGATGGCCTCCTGCTACAGCTCAGCACCGTGTATATCGCGGCAGCGGAGGACCAAGCCTCCGGCACAGCAACTCATCTGTTGGCCTTGGCGGAAAGGTTGCGCTCACAGGGGAGCACTTTGATGGAGGCTGAGGTGTTGTCGCTCCTGACACTTAACGCGGGCAGTACCGCCGTCGATGATCTTGAGATCCTGCGCCGCCTGGGCGCTCTGGCCGCTACCCTCCACGGCGCGGGCGGTGCGGCGCTCGGGAGGTTCGCAGCGGCCTTGACGGAGAACGATCCCAAGGCCCTGGAGTCGGCTGGGCGGAGCTTGTCTGCAGACCGGCAGTTTGCCCACGCAGCACTTTGCTATTCGCGGGCGGCCAGCGGTTACGAGGCCAGGACGCGGGCTGCCGCGAGTCGTCGGGCCTCGGTGCTCGTCGAGCGGCTCCGGACTGCCTTCGACAGCGGGATGGTCCCACCACTGGGATGGGTGCCGGGACGGGCCGGCAGCTGACGTGCTGTACGGCACACCGCCGGGTAGGGGCCAGCGTGGGATAATGAGGAGTCCCTGAAGGATTTCCAAGGAGCGCCCCTTGACTGCCGTATCAACTCCCGCCTCACTGCAGCGGTCCATGCATGCCATGGACAACGCGGAGGTGTTGCGGATCCGGAACGATTTCCCGGTGCTGGATCAGCTGGTCAACGGCAAACCCTTGATCTACCTCGATTCCGGCGCTACGTCGCAGAACCCGCTCAGCGTCATCGAGGCCGAGCAGGAGTACTACGAACAACGCAACGCCGCCGTTCACCGCGGTGCACACCATCTTGCGGTGGAAGCCACCGAGGTCTTTGAGGACGCACGCCAGACCGTGGCGGACTTTATTGGCGCGCAGTACGAGGAAACCGTTTGGACCTCCAATGCCACGGAGGGACTCAACCTCATCAGCTACGCGCTATCCAACGCCGCCCTGTGGGCTGCCCAGGGGCGCGGTGGTTCCGGTCTGAAGGACCTGGCGATCGGTCCGGGCGACGAGATCGTCGTCACCGAAATGGAGCACCACGCCAACCTCATCCCCTGGCAGGAGCTGGCCTTCCGGACGGGTGCCACACTGAAATACATCCCCGTTACGGACGACGGGATGCTCCGGCTCGACGCAGCGGGCGACATCGTGGGGGAGCGGACCAAGCTCCTTGCCTTCACCCACGCATCGAACGTCCTGGGCACCATCAACCCGGTACCCGAACTGGTAGCCATGGCCCGACGTGTGGGTGCTTTGGTGGTCCTGGACGCTTGCCAGTCCGTTCCGCACATGGCCGTTGACGTCAAGGAACTGGACGTCGATTTCGCCGTTTTCTCCGGCCACAAAATGTTGGCCCCCACCGGCGTGGGCGTGCTGTACGGGAAGCAGGAACTGCTGGATGTCCTGCCGCCTTTCCTGACTGGCGGGTCCATGATTACCACGGTCACCATGGAACGGGCAGAGTACTTGCCTGCGCCCCAGCGGTTCGAGGCCGGAACCCAACGGATCTCCCAGGCTGTTGCGCTCGCAACTGCCGTGAACTATCTCACCGAGACGGGTATTGATCGCATCCACGCGTGGGAAGCGGAACTTGGCCAGCGTCTGGTAAAGGGGCTGGAGAGCATCGACGGCATTCGCGTGGTAGGTCCGGCGTCCGGCTCTGAACGAATCGGACTGGCAGCCTTCGACGTCGCCGGGGTCCACGCCCACGACGTCGGACAGTTCCTTGATGACCGCGGCATCGCCGTTCGCGTAGGCCACCACTGCGCCCAGCCGCTGCATCGCCGGCTCGGACTCACCGCAACCACCCGCGCTAGCACGTACCTCTACAACACCACGGATGACGTCGATGCTTTCCTCGACGCTGTTTCGGGTGTCCGGGCTTACTTCCAAGCCTGACACGCGGCACGGGCCTTCGGTCGCACAGCCGTCACCCAACGATTTCCCCTAGAAGAGGCAACAAGCATCATGAGTCTTGACCAGCTGTACCAGCAGATCATCCTGGACCATTCCAAGCAGCGGCACGGCAGCGGCCTGGCGGGAACGGACGCCCCGGACGGTACTTCCACCGGTCAGTCGCACCAGCTGAACCCCGTGTGCGGTGATGAGGTGACCTTGCGGCTTGCAGTTTCCGATGGAACCGTCCAGCAGATCAGCTGGGACGGCGCGGGCTGTTCCATCTCCATGGCCTCGGCCTCGGTGCTCAGCGAGCTGGGTGAGGGGATGTCCGTGGAGGAACTGCACTCCGTCATTGATAACTTCCGCGAGGTTCTGCGTTCCCGTGGGAAGGTCCAGGCGGACCCTGAGATTCTGGGCGATGCAGCTGCGTTCGAAGGGGTGGCCCGCTACGCCGCCCGCGTGAAATGCGCCATGATTTCCTGGGTTGCCGCCGAGGACGCGCTCAACCAAGCCACCGCGTAACAGCAGTACCTCTGCGTTAGGCGCGCGCAAAGACGTCAGGGACGCCGTCGCCGTCGTCGTCCCGTTCTTCATCTGCCTGGACCTGGCGGTAGCGCCGGTTGCGGGCTTTGAGCACGACGGCGGCCAGCAGCGCCGAGATCAGGGAACCTGCCAGGATGGCTACCTTGGCGTGATCGTTATGGGCAGAGCCGGCGCCGAAGCTCAACTCGCCGATCAGCAACGAGACAGTGAATCCGATGCCGGCCAGCAGTGCCAGCCCGAAGAGGTCGATCCAGGCGATGCTGGAATCCAGGCTTGCGCGGGTGGTTTTGGTGACCAGGAACGTGGTGCCGAAGACACCCACGGCCTTGCCTATCACCAACGCTGCCACGATGCCCAAGGCCACCGGATCCCGGAGGGCGGCCCCCATGCCGTCCAACCCTCCCAAGGCCACGCCTGCGGAGAAGAACGCGAAGACAGGCACGGCGAAGCCTGCGGAGAACGGGCGTAGTTTGTGTTCGAGGTGCTCGGCCAGGCCCTCGGCCGGTTCTCCCTTTTTGCCGCTGGCCAGGACCGGAACGGCGAAGCCCAACAGCACTCCGGCCACGGTGGCGTGAATGCCGGAGGCATGGACAAATCCCCACGTGGCCAGGGCGAGCGGCAGCAGGAGATACCAGCTGCGGATCCGTTTTTGGACAAGGAACGTGAAGAGCGCCAGTGGAATCAGGGCAGCCAAAAGCATGAGGGGCTGGAGCCCGGTGGAGTAGAAGAAGGCGATGATGCCGATAGCGATGAGGTCGTCCACCACTGCGAGGGTCAGCAGGAATGTCCGGAGCGCGGCGGGCAAATGTGTGTTGATGACGGCCAGCACTGCAAGGGCGAAAGCGATGTCCGTGGCGGTGGGGATCGCCCAGCCTTTGAGGGTTTCTCCGGCTGTTCCGAGGTTGAAGAGAACGTAGATCAGGGCTGGAACCACCACGCCGCCAACGGCAGCGGCTACCGGGACAACTGCCCGGGCAGGTTTGCGGAGTTCCCCGGCGACGAATTCGCGTTTGAGTTCGAGTCCCGCGAGGAAGAAGAACACCGCCAGCAAGCCATCCGAAGCCCAATGGCCCAAGCTCAGGTCAAGATGCCAGGGTTCGTAGCCGATCTTGACGTCGCGGAGTGCGAAATAGCCGTCTGCTGCAGGGGAGTTCGCCCAAATGAGGGCAACCACGGTGGCTGCCAGGAGGAGGGCGCCGCCAACTGTCTCCGTGCGGAGGATCGAGAGGATCCTGCGGTACTCGGGGTAGCTGGAGCGTGAGAATACTTTGCCGGTCTGGCTCGATGCACCGGGCTCGGGTGCCGCGGGCTGGTTCGATGGCTGGGGCACAGGGGCTCCTCAAAAGTGGGCGGGCATTTGCGGGTACTGCAAAAGAACCGCCGACCAGACTTCCCGGCACACCACTATCCATCTTACCCAACTGAGTAACAGATCCTGTCGTTCTGAGTGCTCAGAAGGACATGATCTGTTACTCAGTTGGGTGAAACTTAGGCGACCAGGCCCGCGATTCCGATGGCCGCCGTCGCGAGTCCGAGCACCATCGAGATGGTGACCAGCACAACGTGGACCGTGAGGAACTTGGTGGCCTTCCCGGCGGCGTCGCGGGCTCGCGGGTCCTTCATGACGCGCTTAAGGAACTGCGGCCACACCACCAAGGACCAGACACCGGCAACGATCAGGACGACCGCCAGGATTGCGGGGATCTCCACGCTAGTGGCTTTCGAGCCAGGCCTGCGCCTGCTGCGACTGAATGCCCAAAGCCTTGCCCACCATGGGCTCGGCAGCATCAGCGATCTTGCCACCGAGGAACGGAACCGAGGAGGTCACGTTGCCTTCGAGCTCGATCCGGGTGCTGCTGCCCTCGGCCACCAGGCGCTGGACCGCGGTGACATCAAGCGGAGCGCCGGAGATCTTCAGGGCAATCGTGCTGGACCGTGAACCGTCGGCAGCCGGGGCTTCCCACTTCTCGGTCTGGGTCACCTTGAGGGTTTCGCCAACGAACTTGCGGGCGATATCCGGCAGGCGCGTGGTGGGCAGCGTGCGAACCGTGGTGGTGGTGAAAGCGCCGGCAGTGTCGCCGTCAACGGTGAACGATTCCAAGGAGCCGCCCACGTATTCGCTGGTGTGACGCAGGAAATCTTCGTTGACGAAGACGGCAGCTACGCGGTCAACGCTGTGGGGCAGGGTGGTGGATGCACTCAGGGCCATGGGTCCTCCGTGGATGGTTGTGGTGAAGCTTTTTAGCTCCCAACATCCTACGGGGTCTGGGTGGACACGCTTGAACCGGCCTCCTGGAGGGTAGTGGCCGCGGCAGAAATGTTGCGGGCCATTGAGGGAAAAATGAACCCGTGGAAGGGGTACACGCCAAGCCAGTAGAGCCTTCCAGCCAGGCCGCGCGGGAAGAAGATGGCGCGTTGCTTATAGAGGCTGCCGTCACCATCGGGCTCCACTGCCAACTCCAGCCAGGCGCCGCCGGGAGCCCGCATCTCCGCGCGCAAGCGCAGCAGGTGCCCGCGGTCAATGGCCTCCACCCGCCACCAGTCCACCACTTCACCTGTGTTCAGGGTCTTCGGGTGCCGGCGACCCCTCAAGAGCCCTGCACCACCCTGCAACTTGTCCAGCCAACCCCGCACCCGCCAAGCCAGTGGAAGGGAGTACCAGCCGTTCTTGCCGCCGATGCCCTCAATGATGGTCCATACGTGCTCCGGCTTGGCCTCGCTGTGGAAGGTCCGTTCGTCAAGGAATACCTTGTAGCCGGCCCAGTCGGGGTCGCTCGGCAGGGGGTCGGCGTCAATGCCCGCGTTCGCCCACGTCGTCTCAACCTGTCCGTCCCGTTCCTTGCCCAGCGCCAAGGCGACGGCGCGCCGGTAAGGAGTCAGGCCGCCGTCGGGCTGTGGAATGTAATCGTCGACGTCGTGCTCCCGCGACACCGCGTCGTGTTGCAGGGACTGCACCAGGGGGAGGGACATGGACAACGGAATGGGAGTCACCAGGGCTACCCACAAACCCGCGAGCTTGGGAGCAGGCACCGGAAGCGCGACCACCAGCCGCCGGGGGAGCCCGCGCTCCACGGCGTACTCGTTCATCATGTCCTTATACTTCAGGACGTCCCTGGAACCGACGTCGAAGGAACGGTTCAGCTTTTCCGGGAGTGCGGCGGCGGCCACAAGGTAGTGGAGGACGTCGCGGACGGCGATGGCCTCCACACGGTTATTAACCCAGCTTGGCGCAGGCATGACCGGCAGGGTCTCAGCAAGGTGGCGGATCATCTCGAAAGACGCCGAACCCGAACCGATCACCACACCGGCCTGGAACACGATGGAGTCAACCGCAGACTCGAGGAACACCCGGCCCACGGTCTCGCGGGAGCGCATATGGATGGAAAGTTCCGCGTTTTCGGGGTGCAGGCCGCCGAGGTACACGATCCTGTCCACGCCCGCATCCGTGGCTGCACGCGCCACGAGCCTGGCCATCGCTTCTTCCTTGGCTTCAAATCCGCTGCCCGAGGCCATGGAGTGGACCAGATAGTAGAGGACGTCCACGCCGGTCAGGGCGGTCGCCAGGCTGCCGGCATCGGACAGGCTGTCCTGGATGATCTCAACCTGATCGTGCCAGGGAACATCGGCAATCTTCTGTGGTGTGCGGACCAGGACCTTGACCCTGTGACCGGCTTCGAGGAGCCGGGGGACCAACCGCCCGCCGATGTAGCCCGTGGCACCGGTGACCAGCACCGTCTTGGTGTCCTGCGGGGTATTGGAATGCGTAGCTTCCGAAGGCTGCAAAGGAACTCCTGTGGCTGGGGGTAGAGGTAGGCTGGAATGACCCGGCATTCATCTGAATTTCCGGGCATTTGTGTTGCCTGCCCTTGGACCCACCCTAGGAGTTTCTGCCATGAGCCTCAACGGTCTGCGCCGCGCACTGGCGGAGGACAAGACTTTTGCGCGCGTTCGTACGGAGGCACAGCGGTCCTTCAGCGACCGGAACGCCGACTACCAGATCAGCGCTCCCACTGGCATGCGTGCCGTGTTGCTCGCCGAAATGGCCGATGCGCTGACTGACGCTGCTGCCGATGGCGCCGGCGCTCCCGTGGTCCTCGCCGTCACCGCCACCGGCCGTGAAGCCGAGGACCTCACCGCGGCGCTCGCCTCCTACCTCCCCGCGGAGTCCGTGGCCACTTTCCCCAGCTGGGAGACCCTCCCGCATGAGCGGCTTTCGCCCCGCTCCGACACTGTGGGCCGCCGGCTCTCCGTCCTGCGCCGCCTGACACACCCTGAAAGCTCGACGGCGGCCCCCTTGCGCGTGGTGGTGGCCCCGGTCCGCGCCGTGGTCCAGCCTATTGTGGCCGGCTTGGGCGACCTGGTTCCGGTGACGCTACAGGTAGGGCAGGAGCGTTCGTTCACGGAAGTTGTCAGGGCCCTGTCCGACGCCGCGTATGCCCGCGTGGACATGGTGACCCACCGTGGTGAGTTCGCGGTCCGCGGCGGCATCCTTGACGTCTTTCCACCCACCGAGGACCATCCCATCCGCGTGGAATTCTTTGGTGACGAAGTGGACCAGATGCGCTGGTTCGCCGTGGCTGACCAGCGCTCGCTGTCCGCACCCGGAATCCACCACCCCACCGAACTGCACGCCCCGCCGTGCCGGGAAATCCTGATCACCGCGTCCGTCATGTCCCGTGCAGCCAAGCTCAAGGCAGACATGCCTGCCGCGGCAGACATGCTCGAGAAGATCGCCGGCGGAATCGCTGTTGAAGGCATGGAATCATTGGCACCTGTTTTGGTGGATGCCATGGTGCCGTTCGTGGATCAGCTCCCCGCTGGTTCGCTTTCCGTGGTCATCGAACCGGAGAAGGTGCGCACCCGCGCGCACGACCTCGCAGCGACCAACGAGGAGTTCCTGGAAGCTGCTTGGTCAACGGCGTCCGACGGCGGTGCGGCGCCCCTTGACCTGTCCTCCCAGGCATCCACCGATCTGCATGCCGCCAGTTTCCGTTCGCTCACCGACACCCGCTCGGCCGCCTTGGAACATGGCGTGTCCTGGTGGTCCATCACCTCACTCGCCTCGGATGAAGACTTGGTCCTGGACATCGATGTCCTCAACATGCGCGCCCGCGAACCTCGCGGCTATCAGGGTGACGTGGCCGAAATGCTGGAGTTCATTGGCTCCCGCGTCCGCGAGCAGTGGCGTGTGGTGGTGGTGACCGACGGTCCCGGTCCCGCCCAGCGCCTGGCCGAACTGTTCCATGACGCAGACATTCCTTGTTCCCGCGTGGAGTCCCTGGATAAGGAGCCCCAGCCGGGCATCATCGAGGTGACCACTGCCGCCGTCGGACGTGGTTTCGTCCTGGACGGACTGAAACTTGGCCTGCTGACTGAAGCCGATTTGCTGGGCCGTGCCACAGCGAGCTCCACCAAGGACATGCGGCGCATGCCGTCCAAGCGACGCAATGCCGTGGACCCGTTGCAGCTGCATGCGGGCGACTTCGTGGTGCACGAACAACACGGTATCGGCCGGTTCGTGGAGCTGATCCAGCGCAAGGTAACCGGAACGTCGTCGTCCGATGCCGGGCTGCGCGAGTATTTGGTGTTGGAGTACGCGCCGTCCAAGCGTGGCGCGCCGGGGGACCGGCTCTTCGTACCAACCGACCAACTGGACCAGGTGACGCGCTACGTGGGCGGAGACGCGCCGGCGCTGAGCAAGATGGGCGGCGCGGACTGGGCCAGCACCAAGTCCAAGGCACGCAGGGCCGTCAAGGAGATCGCCGGGGAGCTGATCCGGTTGTATTCCGCCCGCATGGCCTCCCGGGGTCACGCTTTCGCGCCCGACACCCCGTGGCAGCGTGAACTGGAGGAAGCGTTCCCCTATGTGGAGACGCCGGACCAGTTGACCACCATCAACGAGGTCAAAGCCGACATGGAGCGGGAGATCCCCATGGACCGGCTGGTCTCGGGCGACGTGGGCTACGGCAAAACCGAAATCGCCGTCCGCGCTGCCTTCAAAGCCGTCCAGGACGGCAAACAGGTGGCGGTTCTGGTGCCCACCACGCTCCTTGCGCAACAGCACTACGAAACGTTCACCGAGCGCTTCTCCGGCTTCCCCCTGCGAGTGAAGCCGCTGTCCCGGTTCCAAAGCGGCAAGGAAGCCAAGGAGACGGCTGAAGGCGTTAAGAGCGGCGCCGTGGACGTGGTGATCGGTACGCACCGGCTGCTGTCCAAGGACTTCGAGTTCAAAGACCTGGGCCTGGTGATCGTTGACGAGGAGCAGCGCTTCGGCGTGGAGCACAAGGAAGCGCTCAAAAAGATGCGCACCAACGTGGACGTGCTGGCCATGAGTGCCACGCCCATTCCGCGAACCCTGGAAATGTCACTGACCGGCATCCGCGAAACGTCCACCTTGGCTACGCCCCCGGAGGAACGCCACCCTGTGCTGACCTACGTGGGCCCGTACACGAACAAGCAGACGTCGGCCGCGATCCGACGCGAACTCATGCGCGAGGGACAGGTGTTCTTCGTTCACAACCGCGTCTCGTCCATCGAACGCATCGCTGCGCAGATCCGCGAGCTGGTCCCCGAAGCCCGGGTTGAAGTAGCTCACGGGCAAATGTCGGAGAGCCGCCTGGAGAAGATCATCGTGGACTTCTGGGAGAAGCGTTTCGACGTCCTTGTCTGCACCACCATCATCGAGACCGGTCTGGACATTTCCAACGCCAACACCCTGATTGTGGACGGGGCCGACAAGTATGGCCTTTCGCAGCTCCACCAGCTCCGCGGCCGTGTTGGCCGTGGCCGGGAACGTGCCTACGCCTACTTCCTCTACCCCTCGGAGAAACCGCTGGGCGAGGTGGCGTTGGAGCGACTCAAGGCCGTGGCGGCCCACAACGAGCTGGGCGCCGGCATGCAGCTGGCCATGAAGGATCTGGAAATCCGTGGTGCCGGCAACTTGCTGGGCGGTGAGCAGTCCGGCCATATCCAAGGTGTCGGCTTCGACCTCTACATCCGGCTCGTGGGCGAGGCTGTTGCGGAATACCGTGGCGAGGCCGAGGAGAAGGCCGCCGAGATGAAGATCGAGCTGCCAGTCAACGCCCACCTTCCCCACGACTACGTGCCCGGCGAACGGCTGCGCCTGGAAGCGTACCGGAAGCTGGCTTCAGCCATCACCTACGAGGCTATCGATGAAGTCCTGGCCGAACTCGTGGACCGCTACGGCGAACCGCCGCTGCCCGCCCAAAACCTCATCGCCGTGGCCCGCTTCCGGGTGGGTGCCCGCGAAGCCGGCCTGTCCGACGTCGCACTCCAGGGCAACTTCATCCGCTTCTCGCCGGCGCAACTGCCCGAGTCCAAAACCATGCGCCTGAACCGCATGTATCCGGGTTCCCAGGTTAAGCCAGCCTTGGATGCGGTGCTGATTCCCAAGCCCAAGACGGCCAGGATCGGCGGACGCGATCTTCAGGACGCAGAGATCCTGCAATGGGCCAATAACGTCATTGAAGCGATTTTCGCTGAAGTACCTGTAAAGGCTGGCTAACTGCATGATGGGAGGACATCACGCCGCGTCGGGAGCCGCGGCGTGGATTGCTATTGCCTCGACAGGCCCGTACGCCCTGAGTTGGTACCCGTTGGACTCCACCGGAATCCTGATCGGCGCCATGGCGACGGCGGGAACTGCTTTGGTGGTCGACTGGGACCACCGCCACAGCACCATCGCGAATTCGCTGCCGCCGCTGTCCAATGTGATTGCCGTGGGGATCGAAAAAGCCAGCGGAGGGCACCGCCAAGGGACACACTCGCTGTTGGGGGCTTCCGCGTTTGTGGTGCTCGCAGCCATGGCGGCCCAGTTCCAAATGGTGACGCCGGTAGGCAAACTCTCCATAGGAGCCGGGCTGCTGTGCATGTTCATGATCAACCTGGCGGCCAAGGCGTTGAACCTGTTTCCAAAGTCCGGCTGGATTACCAACTGGCTGTTCGCTTTGGTGATGGCCGGCCTGGTGACGTGGTTTGCGCCGGATCAATGGGGTTGGCTGCCGCTGTCCATGCTCACCGGGGTGGTGGTGCACATCGTGGGGGACATGATCACTGTCGGCGGGGTGCCGCTTCTCTGGCCCATCGTCATCAAACCACCGAAGTTCCTGAGAAAATCCATGATCCGGGGAATCTGGCGTCCCAATGGCGCTTTCTCCATCCCGTTGCTGGGGCGGGCCGGTTCCCGACGTGAATGGCTGGTCCTTATCCCTGTCAGCGGCTACGCCATGGTGGGCATGGGTGCCGCCGCCTGGACGTTGGCCCAACAGCATTGGCCCGGCGTTCTGGCGGCCTTGGGCGGCGTAGTGCAACTGCCCTGATGGGAGTCCAGGTCAGCAGTTCGTGCCGTTGTTGGCCACAATGTTTCCGGGTGCGTCCTCGATCATGATGGTGCCGGCCTGGCAGATTACGTTATTCGTCACAACGATGTTGCCCAGGTCGCCGTGGAAATTGAGCCACGGGCCTTGAAGATTGGAAAATTCGTTGTTTATGACCGCTACGTCGTGAACCGCCGCGGTGCCGCCGTCGTAGTATCCGATCTTGACGCCATCAGGAGAACCCCGGAAGCGGTTGCCATCCACGCTGATGTTGTAGATTTCATGCCCGCCAACGGCCAGCTGCAATCCCGAACCGTGGGATCCGCCCCGCACGTCATTGTTTCGGTAGGACACGTCATGGACTGACGCGCCGAGGGCTTGGGCCACGAGGCCGTCGTCTCCGTCAGCTCCCTGGCGCTGGTCAACGGTGTTGCCCTCCACCACCCCTCCATGGGAGTCGGTGATGTGGATGCCATCCAGCTGATCGTATCGGCCGCTGCTGGTCACCAGTGTGTTGTTATCACGGACGCAGAAATTGTTGCTGGCAACCACGGCGATGGAGTACGTGTAGGGATTCCGGGTGCTGACACTCTCCACCAAGGCGTTGCTGGAGTGGCGGACGTCCACTAAATACTCATGCAGGCGTCCTGGAAGGTTCCCATCCAGCTCCGCACCGTTTTGGTCTGCCGTGAGCTGTGAGATGGTGACGTTTTGTGCGCCGTTGGTGGTGATCAAGGGATGGCCGCCGAATGGCCCCTAGAATTCAAGGAAGTCCGGACCTGCTTTCAGCACGGTGGTTGGCCCGACTCCCCTGAGGGATACATTGCTCTTCATAACCAAAGGACGTTCCAGGATGAAGACGCCCTCGGGCAACTGCACGATCGCTCCGCCACTCTTGGACGCGGAATCTATGGCATGTTGCAGGGATTTGGAGGTGTCCTCGGGGTCGAGGTATCCCTCCACCACCCATTCCTTGACGCTGATTGCCTTGCTTCCCAACGCATCGCAGGAGGCTGCTTCCACGCGTTGGGGTGCATCCGGCTTGCTGAGGGCACCCGCTGAAGCGCAGCCAGTGAGAAACAGCGTGGTCGCCAAGGAAACGACCAACATAAAGGAATGGCCCAGGCGGGAGCCCGGGCCATTCAATGTCATCAGCGGGGTCTAGCTTTCGCCGGCAGAATCAGAGCGACCAAAAATGGTCTGCGGGATCCAAAACGCCAGCGCGAACAGGCCGAGGCAGACGGCCATCGGCCACGGGTTATCGAGCGTGAGGAAGGACAGCGAGTAGATGGCACCCAGGAAGAGCACGATCATGACCACGAACAGCACAATGCTCTGGACGAGACTATTCTCTTTTTCAATGGGGGCGCTTGTGGCGTTCTTGGACATTCATTCCTCCTCGCCCCGCAGGGCTCAAAAATCTCTGACGGCAGCGGAAGCCTTAGTAGGCGGATGAACCCTGTTCACCCTTGACAATGGCAATTCCGGAGCTCGCTCCGATACGTGTTGCACCAGCAGCAATCATAGCCTGTGCATCGGCCAGGGAGCGCACTCCACCTGAGGCCTTCACGCCCACCTCCGGCCCCACGGTCTTGCGCATCAATGCAACGTCCTCGACGGTGGCACCGCCGCCATTGAATCCGGTGGACGTCTTGACGAAGTCCGCCCCGGCTTCCACGGCCGCTTCGCAGGCAATGACCTTCTGCTCATCGGTCAGCATGGAGGTCTCGATGATCACCTTCAGGATGGCCTCCCCGGCATGGACTACCTCGGACACGGCCCTGATGTCGTCCACCAGCGCGCCCTTGTCGTTGGCGCGGGCGGAGGCCATGTTGATCACCATGTCGATTTCATCCGCGCCGTCCAGTACGGCTCCGCGGGCCTCGAAAGCCTTGACGTCGCTGGGGGTGGCACCCAGGGGGAAGCCGATGACCGAGCACGTGAGCACGCCCGAACCTTTGAGGGCCTTGGTGACGGTCTTGACCCACACCGGGTTCACGCACACCGACTTGAACTTGTACTCGACTGCCTCGGCGCACACCTTGAGGACGTCGGCCTGGCTGGCCTCAGGCTTCAACAATGTGTGGTCAATGTAGGAGGCGATATTTTCAGGTGCGACGGCTTCGTTGCTCATGGGATCCTTCCGTGCAGGGCGTGGCCGGCCCGGTGGCCGCAGGGTTGTCACTGCCCGTCAAAGGACCATCTTGCCACATGCGCCGGAGGTCACTGGGGCCGCCGCCAAGGGGGCGTCAAGCCGCGATCAACGCCTGCTGATCGTCTTTGCCCGCACTCAAGAGCAGGCCTGAGGCGCACAGCATCGCAGAGGACTCGGCGGACAGAAGCAGGCCCAGCCGTAGTCCGTCGCAGGACGCGGCATCGCCAATCGCCCAGATGCCTGGTACGGACGTGGCGAGGTCGCGACTTACCGAAATGCCGCCGTCGGGAGCGGTTGTGAGCCCGGCGCTTTCGGCGAGGTCGTTGCGGGCAGTGCGCTCCTCGGCCAGTACCACCAGGTCGCCTTTCATGCTGCTGCCGTCTTCGAAGAGGATGCCGGTGGCCGGCAGCATGGAACCCTGCGCACCCGTGCCGGTGCTGGCGGAAGGCACGACGGCGGTGGGGCGGAGGGTTGTGCGGACGGGGCGGACCCCGCGTGCACGCAGCACAGCCTCGGCCTGACCCGCCGCCGGTCCGTTCCCAACGAGGATTCCCAGGGGACGGCGGCCCACCAGGCGGGTGACGTCCTTGACCGCTTCGCCGATGTTCGCGGCGTCGTCGATGGTGGAGTAACTCAGGCTGGATTCGGCGCCTGGCACCGGCGGAAGGGCCGGGGCCGAGCCGGTGGCGATGACCAACTGGTCGTAGGAGAACTCCATGCCATCCACGGTGGTGACAATCCTTGCATCGGCGTCAATGAAGCTGGCTGCCTGCCCGAAGCGGACCGAGACCTGGGGGAGTTCGGCGAGTTCCAACAGGACGTCCGGGCACTCGTCGCGGTTGCTGAGCACAGTGATGGTTCCGTGGAAAGCGCGCTGCCGGGATTCGGACGCTCCGGCTAGTCGCCGCACCAGAGCCTGGGCCGCGGGACCTGCCCCTGCAATGACGATGTGGAGGGAAGGTGCGGACGGGATGGCGGACATGTTTGGCCCTTTCGCTCATGTGACCTGCTGTTGATCATCAGCGTAGGGGGCCGGTTTTTCGCGGGTGTTTCGCCGCTGTTGCCATCTTTGGCCGATCCGTAGCGTGCTGTTTACCGGCCGGTAATAACGTGGATCACATTGCGCGCGCGGACCGTTCTGCCCCGGCCGCCGTGGTGGCATGATGGGCGCATGAGCCAAGTCACGTGCGATCTGACTGTTTCACTGGATGGATTTGTTGCTGGCCCCAACCAGCGCGTGGAGGAGCCGTTGGGCGACGGCGGAGAGCTCCTGCACAGATGGATGTTCGAAGAGCCGGAGACGAACGCGCCGGAGATCGCAGGGATTCTCGCGGCTGGTGCGTTCATCATGGGACGCAACATGTTTGCGGGGCCCGGACCGGCGGCGTGGGACACGGAATGGCGGGGCTGGTGGGGCGAGGAACCGCCATATCACGCACCCGTTTTCGTGCTCACCCACCATCGCCGTGAGTCGTTGGAGATGGAAGGCGGAACGACCTTCAACTTCGTCACCGACGGCATCGAATCGGCATTGACGCAGGCCCGCGAAGCTGCCGGGGACAAAGACGTAGCCATTGCCGGCGGAGCGCAGACCGCCCGCCAGTATCTATCGGCCGGGCTCATGGACGAGCTGCGGCTCCACATTTCACCCATGGTCCTGGGTGGTGGTGAGCGATTGCTCGACGGCGTGGGAAACCTGGAACTTGAACAGGCAGAGGTACGCGGGACTGGCCTGGTGACGCATGTGCGGTATCGGGTAATTCGCTAGTGGCGGGTGGGGCTCCCTGCTGATGGTGTTTTGCTGAATGAGCCGGAGACGCTGCCCCCCAATCCATTCCGCACGACGCGGACACCGGGTAGACCGTCGCGGAAGCCCGCGAGGCCGTCGTTTGCCTGAGTATAGGGAGTCGACGGCGCTCAGGTCGGCGCCGCTGACACAGGCTTTATCGCTGGCGCGTGACCTTGCGTGTCTCGCGGAACTCCTCCGGTACGTTGACAACGCCTTTCGGGACAGACACTGTAATTCCCTTTTTGGTCACACTGGTGACGTTGTGACCCAACTCCTTGGCGTACTCGACGATGGGTTGTGAAGCAGCCCTGTTTTGGATGATGGCGACGAGCACGATCATGAGGAAACCAAGGGTCAGCAGTCCGGGCACCGCGATGGCGATCGCCGGGCCGATGAGGCCGTTCAGAAACATGGCCGGGCCGAGGAACCACAGCACTACCGAAGACACCATGAACCCGAGAACCAGCTTCTCGGAGCGTGCGTGCACGAACTGCGCGCGGGCCAGCTCATCCGGGTGGCGTTCCTTGACCATGCATGTGACGTCGGCGCTAAGCGCACCGGCGAGTTGCTTGCTTCGGTCGGTCATTGCTCTCCAATGAGTGGTGCCCGGACCCGCCGCAGCAGCACTGCGCCGACGCCAAAGACGATAGTTTGATGAGTTTCGGCCAGTAAGCCGATCGCTTGACTTTCCCTAAAATACTCGTCATCAGCCTGAATGCGCCGAACAACCACCCTACGCCGGGGATCGAACGCTGGGTGGACACAATGTCTGTCATCCGCTGTACACTGAACTATCGAACATATATTCGAATAAAGGTGTGTTGTGGGCGTGATAGTCGGCCCCCGCGTGATAGATGCGGGCTTTTCCCTTATGTCAGTGCTGCTGGCGCCTATCCCGGTGGCTGCGGGCTATCCGTCGCCCGCCCAGGACTACTTTGATGGTCGAATCGATCTCAACGAGCACCTGATCAAGGATGTCACCAGCACTTTCGTAGTGAGGGTGACCGGTGAGTCCATGGAGGGCGCCGGGATAAGCGACGGTGACGAGTTGATCGTCAACCGCGCGCTGGAGCCCAAGGACGGGTCCGTCGTCGTGGCTGTCCTCGATGGCGAGCTGACCATCAAAAGGCTACGGGTCACGTCCTCGGGCGTAGTCCTGCAGGCCGATAATCCCAAGTATCCGGACATTCGTGTCCCTGCAATGTCAGAGTTGACCATTTGGGGTGTCGCCACCACGTGCCTGCATCACATTTGACTGTTTCCAACTGGCGGGGCTGTCGAGTTTCGCACCACGAGCTGCGGCGTGAGGCGCTTGTCTGCGGCGGGCCCATCGGGATTGCTGAGGCGTTCCAGGGCAACGGTTCCCGCAATCCGCCCGAGTTCAACGGCGTGGAGGTCAACGGATGTGAGGTCGATGCCGTGAAGTCCGGAGGTCCTCGAGTTGTCGTATCCCACCAGGGAAAGCTCCGACGGAAACGAAAGGCCCAGCGCGTACGCAGCCTCGCGGGCGCCCAGGGCGAGAGGGTCGTTGTGGGTGAATATTGCCGTTGGCCGGTCAGTCATAGCGAGCAATTTGGCGGCCGCCCGCTGTCCGGCGTCCTGCGTAAAGTCATCGGCCTCGAGCAATAGTGGCTTCAGTCCGGCGTCGCGCATGGTTTGTGCGTAACTCTGCCTGCGGACCGTATGGCCGTCGTAGACGGGGCCCGCCAGGTGGGCGATTCTCGTGTGGCCCAGCCTGATGAGATGTTCGGTGGCTGCGCGGGCGCCGGCGGCATCGTCTGAATAGACGCTGTCCACGCCATCCACGGGACGCGTCACGCTGACCAGTGGAACGATCTTGGCCAATTCATGGACCCGTTCGTCGGAATCCAGCAGGGTGGCGGCAATGATTATCCCCACTCGCGCCTCAATCAGTGATTCCAGCGCGCCGTCGTCCTCGCCGTCAACAGACCGGGAGACACTCAGGATGAGCCGGTTGCCGTCCTGGGGCAGTGCCATGCGGACGCCGCTGAGGATGTCAGCGTAGACCTCGTTGCGGATGTCCAGGAGATGGAGCCCGACGGCGGACCGATGCTTTCGTGCGAGATCGGCAGCTACTGCGTTGGGTCGGTAGCCCAGGCGCTTTGCGGCATCGAAGATCGCCTGTTTGGTTTCCTCGCTGACGCCCGGTGCACCGCGGAAGGCAAAAGACACGAGGGTTCGGGAGACGCCGACTTCCTTGGCGACGTCGCTTTGAGTGGCCGAACGATGGCGGTTGTCGATAACCATGCCCTCATCCTCCCATGGCGGAAAGTCACGAACCCAGGCATTTGTTAGTTTGACCTTACATTTAAGCCTTTCGCGCGTTAGTCTGTATTCAGAGCGGGTGAATATGACCCGCAGCACACTGACAAAGGAGTCTTGATGTCTGCCACACAAACGCAGCGGGGAGCCGCCGATGGCGCCTCGCTCCCTCCGCTGACAAATGGTCCGCACAGAAAGCGCCTCGGCCTCGTTGCCTTGGTAGCCACCTTCGGCGGTCTTCTCTTCGGCTACGACACCGGCGTCATCAACGGCGCACTGAGGCCTATGACCGTGGACCTCGCATTGACGCCGCTGACAGAAGGAATCGTCACCAGCTCCCTTTTGTTCGGAGCGGCTGCCGGAGCGGTTGGCGGTGGGCGCTTGTCGGATGGTTGGGGTCGCCGCAAAACGATCATCCTGTTGGCCGTCCTGTTCTTTGCCGGGACCATTGCCTGCGTCTTCGCACCGAGCTTCGAAGTCATGGTGCTGGGGCGGGTCATCCTCGGCCTGGCTGTCGGTGGCGCCTCTACCGTGGTCCCGGTGTTCCTTGCCGAGCTGGCGCCGTATGAAATCCGTGGCTCCCTTGCGGGACGGAACGAACTCATGATCGTCATTGGGCAGCTCGCGGCTTTCGTAGTCAACGCCATTATCGGCAATGTCTGGGGTGAATTCGGGGGAGTCTGGCGCATCATGCTTGCGGTCGCAGCCCTGCCCGCCATAGCTCTGTTCTTCGGTATGCTGCGCATGCCTGAGTCGCCGCGTTGGCTCATTTCCAAGGGGAGGTCGCAAGAAGCGCTGGAAGTGCTGAAGACCATTCGATCCGTGGAGCGAGCCGAGGCTGAAATGGCCGATGTGAAGCACTTGGCTGACGAGGAACGGGCTTCAAAAGCAACCTCTTGGGGAGCACTCAAGGACAAATGGATCCTGCGCATTGTGCTGGTAGGTATCGGCTTGGGCGTGGCTCAGCAGCTAACCGGCATCAACTCGATCATGTACTACGGGCAGTCCGTGCTGGTTGAAGCCGGCTTCGACTCAAGTGGAGCCCTCATTGCCAACATTGCCCCCGGCGTCATTGCGGTGGTCGGTGGCGTCATTGCCTTGACGCTCATGCAACGGATTAATCGACGCACCACCCTGCTCCTTGGATTCACGCTGACCACCGTTTGCCACTTCCTCATCGGAATCGCCTCGATCGTCCTGCCCGTCGGCAATGCCGCACGCCCCTTCGTTATCTTGTTCCTGGTGGTGGCGTTTGTAGGATCCATGCAGACATTCCTCAACATCGCCGTGTGGGTGATGCTGTCCGAGATCTTCCCGCTGCATGTTCGCGGCTTCGCGATCGGCCTGTCGGTATTCTGCCTCTGGATCGCCAATGCCCTCCTCGGCCTCTTCTTCCCCACGTTGGTGGCGGGCGTGGGGATTACGGGAACGTTCTTCCTCTTTGGGATTGTTGGAATCCTGGCCCTCGTCTTCATCTACACGCAGGTTCCCGAAACCCGCGGACGCACCTTGGAGGCACTCGAAGAAGATGTGACCACCGGTGCCATCTACCTGGTGCACAAGAAGGAGCCGGCAGCAACTTCTTAGAACTCCGCACCGTTGGCATCCCGCCCGCCGGACTCCCGTAGTCCGGCGTGCGGGATGTCTTCTTGTCAGGGGCTGGCGGTACAGTGAAGGTATTCGAATGTATGTTCGAATGCATGGCGTGTCGCGCACTCGAATGCTGGTACGCGTGCTAGTGCGAGCCAAGGAGTGGAATGTCCAAGCCAGCGCTCATGCATCGCATGCAGGAGATCGCCCACGTGGATATCAACTGCTTCTATGCGTCGGCAGAACGTGCCTTCAATCCTGCGTTGGAGGGCAAGCCGCTGATCGTCCTGTCCAACAACGACGGCTGCGCCGTGACCAGGTCGCCGGAGGCCAAAAGACTGGGAATCGGACTCGGCGAGCCTTGGTTCAAGCTTGCTCCACGCGCCAAGGAATGGGGACTTATTGCACTCTCAAGCAACTATGAACTGTATGGAGACATCAGCTCGCGGGTGATGGAGCTCCTGGCCCGGTACTCAGCATGGCAGGAGGTGTACTCCATTGATGAAGCGTTCCTCGGAGTCAAAGGGCGACCCGAGGATCTGTTGGAGCTAGGGCGCACCATCAAAGCTGCCTGCCAACGACACGTGGGGGTTCCCGTTTGTGTAGGAATCGCGCGCACCAAGACGCTTGCCAAGCTGGCCAACAAGTGGGCAAAGCACAACCCGGCCTTCAATGGGGTGTGCCGGTGGGACTCCATCCCGGAGGCCCAACGCGAAGCACTCATGGCACGGCTCTCCGTGATCGAAATCTGGGGCGTCGCCACCAGGCTCACGAAACGCCTGAACGCGATGGGGATCTTCTCCATCCTGGACCTGGTCCGTGCCGACCCCGTGGCATTGCGGGACAAGTTCTCCATCGTCATGATGCGGACTGTGCTGGAACTGCAAGGCACCCCCTGCATCCCCATGGAGGAGGAACGGATCGGGCGGGATCAACTGATCTTCTCCCGCTCTTTCTCCACGCCCATAACCTCAGCAGCTGAGCTGCGGCAGGTACTGAGTGTCTATGGCCAGATGGCCAGTGCCAGGCTGGCCAAGCATGACCTGCAAGCCAAGCTGCTGACTGCCTTTGCCGCAACGTCGGTCTACAACCCCAACGACAAATCGTTCCCCACTGTCAACGTCAAGCTGCCAATGCCCACCTCGGATCCGGTGTTGCTGACCAAGGCTGCGCATGCGCTGGTTCCCAAAATCCAGGAAGGCGTGAGGTACGCCAAAGCTGGAATCATGGTCACGGACCTCCGACCCAGCGGCAACCAGAAACCGCTGGAAATCTTCGAGAACCGGCATGAAGAACGGGGCATAGGCCCCTTGCTGGAACAGGTCAGCAAGCGCTATGGCCGTGGCTCCATCGGTTTGGGCCATGCGGGCATCAAAGGCGGCCCGGACTGGTCCATGAAACGCGACATGCTCAGCCCCCGCTACACCACCAACTGGGACGAGCTTCCCCTGGTGAAGGCGGCCTAGCGTGTCAGCGAGCGGGATTGGCCATCGGATCAGCTGATCACTTGTAGGACTCGAACACGATCGAGTCGAAGACAGTGCGTGCCTCTCTCATCAGCTCCGGATTGATCGATTCGTCGATATAGCCCACCGCAACGACAGCCCGCCGGCCCTCCAAGTCGACCACCCGGTAGGTCTCGTGTTCATTCTGAGTCGAGTACCAGTGTGTGCAGTGGTACATCATTTCTGAGTGGATGCAGAACTTGCCGCCGTCGCAGGCCGGGATGTCCACGTCGCCCTCGACGGAGTGGTCGAACTCGAAGCCGGGGTAATCGCCCACCATGATCTTGACAGGAGGAGTGCTTGCCGTTGACGATTGCGCCGCCATAGCCCTAGTGAAGGCCCAGTCCGCAGGACCGACATCGGCAAGGGCACCCCTCCAGTGGCATGCGTCCATCGACACATAGAACGCGGACCCAAGGGTCAGGTGGACGGCCCATTCAGCCGGGTGATCCGGGTCATCCTTGCCCAGGCTGTTGCCGTCGAGAGCAGACCAGCCGCCTGGAACGGTGATCTCGAAAGGCTCCTTGTAGCCGTCGACGGGGACTAGATATGTGCCGGCGTCGATATCGCCACTCTTCGGCAGCGGCGGGACCGTGCGAGGGTCGCGACTCTCCGGCAGCGGTGGGACCGTGCGAGCCTCCGTCATCGGAGAACTGGCAGACGGCATGGATGCGTCGTCGGACTCATACTCGCACCCGCCGAGACATCCAATCAGTGCGATAGTCACCAAGGGCAAGAGATGGCGCGAACGCCGAGCGGCCTTTTCGGGGGGTGTCATGGAACTCATTGATCCACCAGGCCGCTACAAGGTGCTGTGAGGCCCCGCAGCCGGGTGGCCCCGCGGGCGGTCCAAGATGGAATGCCGTCGCCTCAAGTCTCCTACGACAGAGAACCCGTGACAATGAAGAGTTCGACGGAGAAAAGTTCGACTCCGCCTGATCCCGAGGTGTCCCGAGCGACGTTCTACAGGCGGTCAGGAGTGCTTGGGGACCAGCAGGGCGACATTTAGCTCCGCAAAAGACCGCCGTTTATCGCCAACATTCACACCTAAGCCCGCAGCCGGTAGCCGCGCTTCACTACGGTTTCCACAAGTTTGCCATCAGGAAGGGAAGACCTGAGCCTGCTGACCGTCATGTCCAAAGCGTGTACGGAACCGCGCAGGTCCAGCAGGTCGGAGAGAGCTTCCCTGGACAGGACAGCCCCACCCGCGCCGAGCAGCGCCCGCAGCAGCAGGAGGGGAGCCGGCGCAAGGTCCACCACCTCACCGTTGATCCGCAGGCAGCGTCCACGGAGCTCGATGGTGGCGCTCTTGGTTTCCAAGCGCCGCACGTGGTTCAGCGAAAGATGTTCGGTGACCAGCCTGATGAGCGCACCCATGCGGTAACGATCAGGGATCAACGGGGTGAGGCCGGCGTCGACCAGCGGTTGAGCGGTGACCGGACCGACGGCCGCAACAGTCACCGGGCCCTTGAGAGCTTCGATGAGCTGGCGGTACAGGCCCATTTCGTGTGCGGTGCTCCACATGGCGTCCACTGCCGGGGCACTGGTGAACGTCAGGACATCGAGGTTTCCGCTGACCACGGCTTCGATCAGGCGCGGCAGTTTGTCTTCGCCGTCGGGCTTCACCCAGCGGTACGGAGTCACCGTCAAGACAGTAGCTCCGGACATACGCAGCCGTTCCAGCTGGCGGACGTCCGTGTAGCCGTGCAACTGGACGGCCACGGTCTTGCCGCGCACGCCTTCGGCCAGGAGCATGTCCACCAGTGTGGCGGTGGTTTCGTCACTGCTGATTCCGACGTCGGCAAGGCCGGCCGCCCGAACGGCACCGCGGGCTTTGGGGCCACGGACGAACATGCGGCAGGCGGACAGCGTGTCCAGCAGTTGCTCGCCGATGCCAAAGGAATCAGCGGCCTCACACCAGCGGCGCATGCCGTAGGCGGTGGTGGCGATGCAGATGTCCGGCTTGGCCTCGATGATGGTGCGGGTGTCCTCGATGAGGACCATGTCCTCCTGCACCGGGGCGATCTTCAGGGCGGGCGCGTGCAACACGCTCGCACCGCGGCGCTCCAGAGCCTCAATGAGGTCGCGGGAGCGGCGGTGCGAGGTGACGCCAATGCGGAATCCGTCCAACGGCGCTTCTACGGCATCGGCAACTTCCGGCGCGGCAGTAGCGTCCTGGACTTCGATGGCACGTGCAACAGTCATGTGTTCTTACCTTCAGGCTTCAAGGAGCGAAGCCGCGAGTCGGCTCAGTTCAGCGGATGCTTCGGCATGATTCCGGTTGGCTTCAGCAACCCGAACCACCTCGCCAATGACCAACACGGCCGGGTTGCTGCAGCCGGTGGCTGCCGTTTCGATGGTACCGAGGTCAGCGATGGTGGTGCGTTGACCCGGGCGGTACCCACGTTCCACCACGGCCATTGGCATGTCCGAATTCATCCCCGCTCGGCGGAGCCCGGCCGCCAGCTGGGGCAGGGTGCCGATGCCCATGAGGACCACGATAGTCCCGCCAAGTCCGGCAAGGTGGGTGTGTTCCTTCTCCGTCAACGGGGCATGGCCGGATACCACGGTGAACATGTGGCTGACCTCGCGGTGCGTCACCGGGATTCCGGCTGCAGCGGGAACGGAAATGGCACTGGTGACACCGGAGATGACCCTCACCGGGACGCCGGCAGCAACACACGCAGCCACTTCTTCGCCGCCGCGGCCAAACACGTACGGATCGCCGCCCTTGAGCCTGACCACATTCTTGCCCAGCAGAGCAGCCTCCACCATCAGCTTCTCGATGTCCCTCTGAGTCACCTTGTGAAGCCCGGGCTGCTTTCCAACGTCCACGAGCTCCGCAGAGGTCAGATCAGCCAGTTCCTGATAGGGCGCAAGCCGATCGTAAAACACCACATCGGCATCGCGCAGGGCGTCCACAGCACCCACCGTGAGCAGATCCAGGGCTCCCGGGCCTCCACCCACCAGGGTCACGTGGCCTTCGGCACCGGGTGCAGGCTCGAAGGCTACGGGAATCCCGGCGTCGCGGCAGCGTTCCACCAGCGGCAGCCAGCCGGACCCGCCGTCGTCCACTACCGCCACCAGGAACGGGCGCTCGGGAAGTTGGCCGTCGCCCGGCACACCTTCCGGGGCGCTCAGCCGGTACACGTTGGCACCGGCGCTCTGGTATCGGCGGACCGCCTGGCGGGCAGACTTTTCAGATCCCGTGACAAGGACGTCGCGGCCGGTGAGATCAATGGTGAGCTGCATGGTGAACCCCTAGTTTTCTACGCCGACGGTTTCGCTGCGGACCGGGATAGTGGAAGCGATGAGCACGCCGCCCTTTTCCTCGTTGGTGGCCGGACGGATCTGGCCGCGCTCCGGAACGAAGGAAATGGATTCGTCCTTCTGGTTGGGAGCGTTGACGAACGAACGGAAACGGCGGAGGCGCTCCGGGTCCTTCAGGGTCTCGGCCCACTCGTCCTCATAGGTGTCGATGTGCTTGGCCATGGCGGCTTCAAGCTCGTCGGCAATGCCCAAGGAGTCGTTGACCACTACTTCCTCGACGTGCTTGATTCCGCCGTCGAGCTCTTCCTGCCAGCGCGCGGTGCGCTGGAGGCGGTCAGCGGTGCGGATGTAGTACATGAGGTAACGGTCGATGTACTTCAGGAGGGTTTCGTCGTCCAGGTCCTTGGCCAGCAGCTGGGCGTGCGCCGGGGTGGCGCCACCGTTACCGCCTACGTACAGGTTCCAACCGTCGGCCGTGGCGATCACGCCAACATCCTTGCCACGGGCTTCGGCACATTCACGGGCGCAACCGGAGACACCCATTTTCAGCTTGTGGGGGCTGCGGAGGCCGCGGTAGCGCAGCTCCAAGGCGATGGCCATGGCCACCGAGTCCTGCACACCGAAGCGGCACCATGTAGAACCAACGCAGGACTTCACGGTACGAAGGCTCTTGCCGTAGGCCTGTCCGGATTCGAAGCCGGCGTCCACCAGTTCCTTCCAGATGTCCGGCAGCTGCTCCAGGCGGGCACCGAACATATCGATGCGCTGTCCACCCGTGATCTTCGTGTACAGGTTGTACTTCTCAGCTACGGCCGCGATGACGCCGAGACCCTTCGGCGTGATCTCGCCACCCGCGATGCGGGGGACCACCGAATAGGTGCCGTCCTTCTGCATGTTCGCCAAGGCGCGGTCGTTGGTGTCCTGCAGCGCACCACGTCCGGCATCCAGAACATAGGCGGAGTGCTGGCTGGCCAGGATGGAGGCAATGGTCGGCTTGCAGATATCGCAGCCCGCTCCGGTGCCGTACTTGGCCATGATGTCTTCGAAGGACGTGAGCTCAAGGACGCGGATGGCATCGAAGAGTTCCTGCCGGGAAAGGCTGATGTGCTCACACAGTGCCTTTGAGACTTCAATGCCGGACTTCTTCAGTTCGCCTTCCAGGAGCTTCTTGAGCATGGGAACGCACGAACCACACTGGGTGCCGGCCCTGGTGCAGCCCTTCAGCTCGCCGAGCTCCTGCACCGGGGAATTGCCCTCGCAGGCACCGCAGCCGTTGATGGTGTCACGGATAGTTCCGGCGGCCACGTTGTTGCAGGAGCACAGGATGGCGTCGTCCGGAAGTTCGGTTTCAGGGGCCTCGCCTCCTCCGGCAGCGCTCAGGTAGGCACCCGGTTCGGCGGACAGTTCGCGGCCCAGAAGCGGGCGGAGGCTCATGTACGGGGAAGCATCGCCCACGAAGATGCCACCCAGGAGGGTCTTGGCATCATCTGTGGTGACAATTTTCTGGTAAACGCCACGCGCGGGGTCGGCGTAGACGATCTCCAGGGAGTGCTCGGTGCGGGCAAACGCGTCGCCGAAGCTGGCAACGTCAACGCCGGACAACTTGAGCTTGGTGGCAGTGTCAAAGCCCGGGAATGTTGCTTCTCCACCGTGCAGGCGGTCAGCAACGATCTCGGCCATGGTGTTGGCAGGAGCCACGAGGCCCAGGCACATGCCCTCGAAGTTGGCCACCTCGCCTATGGCCCAGATGCCCTCGACTTCCGTGGCGCAGAAATCATTGATGACAACGCCGCCGCGCTGGCCCAGGCTAAACAGCTGCTCTTCGCCTTCTGCCGCGCGGAAGAGGTCGTCCCGGGGCTTCACGCCGATAGCCACGATTACAAGGTCTGCGTCGATGGTCCGGCCGTCAGCCATCAGGACACCGGTGACCTTGCCGTCGTCGTCCGTGACTACCTCGGAGGGGAAGACGCCACCGTGGACTTCGAAGCCCTTGGCCTCAATCAGGCGGCCGAGGGCCTGGCCGGCACCCTCATCCAGCTGGGTGTTCATCAGCCACGGTGCGCCGTTGATGACGATCGGTGTGGCGCCCAGCTGTTCGGTGCCGGCAGCGGACTCAAGTCCAAGCAAGCCACCACCGATGGTGACCGCGTTGACTTTGCGGCCGAGCTTCTGGCGCAGCTCGGCGATGGCCTTGTTAATGGCCCAGACGTCCTCGAGGGTGCGGTAAACGTGGGTGTGCTCGGAACCGGGGATGGGGAGCCGTGCCGCGTCGGAACCCGAAGCCACTACCAGATGGTCGTATTCGTACTTGTTGCCGGCGGCGGTGAGGACGCTCTTGGCAACGGCGTCGATCTTTACGGCGCGCTCGCCGGTGACCAAAGTCAGGGCTTCGTGGTCCCACATGGATGCATCGCCCAAGGTGAGGTCCACGCCGGTTTCCGTGAGGGCCTTGCTCAGCGCAACGCGGTCGTAGGGGAGGTGTGCCTCTTCGGTCAGCACCGTAACCTGCCAACCTTCAAGTCCGCGATTGAACATGGCGTCGGCGAAACGGTGGGCAGCGGGGCCGCCGCCGACGACGACGATGCGGCGCGGGTTCTCTGTACTTGAAGTGTGTCCGGTCACTGGTGGGCCTTTCGCAGATGTTGCAGACGGATCTCCGCAACTTGTGGTTCCAGCCTAGGGACGGGCAGTTTCGCTTCAGTTTCCCTTTTGTTTCGTGATCTTAACTTCTGCATCACGAACGCATTTCGTGAGGTGTGAGGTCTCTTTTACGCGTTCGACACAAACGCGGACAACCGATGAAACACCCGGGTCCTAGCTTGGAGTAGTGGCCGCAAGTGTGGCCCGGTCCGGGGGAGTGACGGTGGAAAAGCCAACACCCGGACACAGTGAGAGGGGCTGAAATGACCGTAATTCTGGACCGTGCCGAGGACCTGACCACAACCGCCACATGGCACCGTGTTTGCCCGGTGGACGAACTCGAACTGGCTTGGGGCGAGGCTGCGTTGATCGCCGGCCGTCAGGTTGCGCTGTTCCGCACAGCGCCCACCGAGGTCTTCGCTGTGGCACAGCAGGACCCGGCGACGCTCGCCAACGTTATGGCCCGCGGGATCATTGGATCCCGCGGAAGCCGGCCGACCATCGCGTCGCCGCTGCACAAAGAGGTCTACGACCTTGAAACCGGTGAATGCTTCACCAACCCGGAACTCAAGCTCGACGCGTTCGCCACCCGTTTGGTGGACGGCTTCATCGAGGTTGAACTCTAGGAGTCCTATAAGCCCAAGGCTTCGCGGACGTCCCTGAGAACATCATCCAGGGACGTCCGGGCTGCCTGGCGTGCTGCGGGAAGTTCCGCCGCGGTTTCCACGGCCTGGATGACTTCCAGGTAGCACTTGAGCTTGGGCTCGGTGCCACTGGGACGGATGATGACACGACTTTGGTCCCGGGTCAGGTACAGCAGGCCGTCCGTGGGAGGCAGGGCTTCGCTTCCTTCCGCGAGATCGGTTGAAACCTCGACGGCGGAGCCTCCGAACGCTTCCGGCGGGTTGACCCGCAGGCGGTTCATCATGGCATCGAGCAGTCCCAAATCGGCCACCCGGATACTGAGTTGGTCGCTCGCATGCAGTCCGTGCACCAGATACAGGTCATCGAGGGTGTCGAAGATCGTCTTGCCTTCGGCCTTGGCAGTTGCGGCGAGTTCGGCGATCAGCACAGCCGCCGAAATGCCGTCCTTGTCGCGCACCAGGTCAGGCGCCACACAGTATCCCAGTGCTTCCTCGTACCCGTAGGTGAGGCCGGGAACCCGTGAAATCCATTTGAAGCCGGTGAGTGTTTCCTCGTGGGCGTAACCCGCTGCGGCAGCGATGCGTGAGAGCAGCCGGGAGGACACGATCGAGTTGGCGAACACTCCGGTCTGCGGCTCGTCCCCGGCACCGGCAGCCATTCGCGCTACTACGTGCGCACCAAGCAGCGCCCCCACTTCGTCACCGCGGAGCATCCGCCAGCTTCCCGTGGCGGGATCCAACGCGGCAACCGCGGCCCGATCGGCGTCGGGGTCGTTGGCCAAAACGATGTCCGCATCCGAGTCCGCAGCAGCGGCAAGGGCCAGGTCCAGCGCCCCGGGCTCTTCCGGATTAGGGAAAGCGACGGTGGGGAAGTCCGGATCCGGTTCGGCCTGTTCGGCCACGAGCGTGACATCGGCGAAGCCGGCGGCGTTCAGGACGGAGACGGCCGTTTCACCGCCGACACCGTGCATGGGCGTCAGGACGATCTTGAGGTCCCGTGCCGGGAAGTGTTCCCTATCCACCAGTCCCGCCATCGCAGCTTCATATTCTGCGGCTACGGACGTGGGCAGCACTGTCCAGCCGTTTTCTGCGAGTTCAATGGAATCCAGCGCCCCCACGCCCTCGATCTTCGCGGCGATCTCAGCGTCGTACGGCGCCACGATCTGAGACCCGCGCCCGCTCTCAGATACTGCATGGCGTCCCAGGTAGACCTTGTAACCGTTGTCCTGCGGCGGGTTGTGGCTCGCTGTGACCATGACACCGCCGTCGCAATCGAGTGACCTGACCGCATAGGCAAGCAACGGCGTCGGAAGCGCTGCCGGCATCAGGAAGGTTTCAATGCCCGCTGCCGTAAAGATTGCAGCGGTTTCCTGGGCGAAGATGTCCGAGTTATACCGGGCATCGAAGCCGACGACGGCGCGCGGCCGGGTTCCCGGCGCAGCTGCGGCTACCGCTTCGGTGAGGAACGCAGCCAGGCCTGCCGCTGCCCGGCGGACGACGACGCGGTTCATCCGGTTAGGGCCCGGGCCGAGCGCTGCGCGGAGACCTGCCGTGCCGAACTGAAGCGTGCCGTTGAAGCTGTCGCCCAGTTCCTGGACTGCTACCGCGTCACCGCCGCTGGCGAGGTCGGCCAGCTCGACGAGAGCAGCCGACGTCGCCGGGTCCGGGTCTTGGGAGGCCCATTGGCGGGCGTCGGTGATCAGCTGTTTGAATGCGGCATCGCTGGATGTCATAGGGACAAAACTATCCTCAATGGGCGCTTCCCGGGCAACGAGGAGTTGAATCTCGTCCTCAAGAGCGGTTGTAAAGGGTGAGATCCCGCCCTAGGGCGGGCCTTTAAAGACCGCGTGTGGTGACGGTGAAGTCCGTGTCGCCTTCCATGCTGAACGCCGAGGACCCTGTGTTGTCCCAGTCCGGGAAGAACGTATCCGAAATCACCGCAGTTCCACCCGCCGCGAAGACTTCCACCGAGGACGAATCGAGGAGGATCGTGAGATGGACCTTGTTGCCTGGGGACGGCAGGGCTACTTCATGGAATGGGCTGAACTTTCCGGAGAAGTTGCTGGTTCCGGCCTGTGACCGGTCCACCCTGACACTGCCTGTTTCCTTGTTATAGGAGATCCGCAATCCTGTCTCGGAAGCGGAGGATGAGTGGCGGAGGAGAACACCGGCTTCACGCGCCGACTTCAGGTCCATGTCCAGTTCGATCAGCTGGGTACGTCCCCGGAACTCCTGGCCAAGGTCCTGGGGCGAGGAGCCAACGGTGAGGTTTTTGCTCTTCACTTCACCGGAGCGGTCCAGCGTTTCCCGCGCCGCGCCGGCTATGGCAGACCGGAGCTCAAGCCGTTTCGCCCCCCGAACCAAAGTCAGTTCGCGGGGAATAGCCATGGAGCCGCGCCACGGGGTGGTGGGCACATCCTGGGCGTAGTCCCAGTTGCCCATCCATCCCAGGAGAACGGGCTTGTCCCCGGGCGCGCCGGAGATGGAGTTGGCGGCATAGTAGTCTGCGCCGTGGTCCAGCCATTGGGATTCGGTGAGCGGGGCGCCGGGGGCTGCCGCGTTTTCCGCCGTAAAGCGCCTTCCATCGAATTCGCCCACGAAGTACTGCATACCCGAGCCGCCCGCAATGCCGCCGGGGTTGATGCTCAGCAGCATGACCCACTTCTTTGCCGTGGAGTCCTCCACGTCCATGTGGAGGAGTTCCGGCACCTCCCACAGGCCTCCTTGGGCGCCGACACCGGAGAAATCACTCAGGTATTCCCAGCGGAGGAGGTCTGTGGACTTGAACAGCTTGACTACCTGGGCGTCGGCAACCACGGTGGCCATCACCCAGTATCGGCCGGGTTCGTACCAGGTGATTTTCGGGTCGCGGAAGTTGTTGTTGGTGGGTGCAAGATTCAGGACCGGGTTGCCCTGATACTTCTGCCACGTGGTCCCGTTGTCCAGGCTGAACGCGACGGATTGTGCCTGGGAGCCTTGAGGCAGAGCGCCGTTCTTGCCATAGGCGCTGGTGTAGAGGGCCACCATGGGTGGGGTTTCCGCCGAGCCAAGACCGGAGGCATTGTTCTTATCCATCACAATGCAGCCGGAGAAGATTTCCTCGTCGGGGCTCGCCTCCATGGCCACGGGCTGCTGCTCCCAATGCACCAGATCCTTGCTGGTGGAGTGCCCCCAGGACATGTTGCCCCACGAGTTGCCCTGCGGGTTGTACTGGTAAAAGGCGTGGTAAGTGCCGTCGTGGTAGACGAGGCCGTTGGGATCGTTGAGCCAGTTCTTCTCAGCGGTGAGGTGCGCAAGGGGCCGCCACGGATCTGAAGGGGTAGGTGCCGGACCCGCCGGGGTGGGAACCGGCGTCGGGCTTTCCGCTTGAGTGCAGGATGCGGCGGAGAAGGCGACCACGACGGCGGCACTTGCGGCCAGCATTTGGCGGCGGGACAGGTGGGGGCTGGGAAATGTCATGGGGAAGATCCTGGGGTTGGGGGTAGCAGGGGTGCCGGTCCTCGTGGGTCCGGCACCCCTGCCGTGGCCTGTCGGCCGGGGTGTTACTGCTTACTTATAGAGGCCCTCGCCGCCAACGCGAACGTTGGTGGGAAGGTAACCGAACGGGCCGAGGCCGTTCTGGCCGAAGCTGCGGTCAACCTGCGTCACGCCGTCCTTGAAGTTCATCTTCACGGTAGGGGACAGGGAACCGCCGCGGACGCCGTCCACGTTGTCGATGAAGGACTGGACCAGGCCGCCCGGCTGCACGTAGTGCGAGTAGGCCTGGAACTGACGGCCGTTCTGCCGCGGGTCCGGACCCTCCGGCGCGTTGGCCGGCATGTTCAGGTCCGTGGGGGAGCCCAGGGCCAGGCCGCTGTTGTTGACCGGCTGGTAGTCGGAGCGGACACCGTTGCCGACGAAGCCGTACACGCCGTCAGGGCCGCGCATTCCATCCGCGTACGTGAACTGGTGGCTGATGGTGAACAGGTAGTACTTGTTCTTGCCGTTCTCGTTCTGGATGAAGATCTGCGGACGTTCGGTCTGGTCGTTGACGCAGTTGGCCGAGAGGATCGGCGGCAGGAAGCTCCACTTGGTGAGGTCCTTGTTGTCCGCCACGGCGAGGCCAACGTTGGCAGTCTGGTACCAGGCGCCGGTGCTGTTGACCTGTGCCACAGTCTCGGCGTTGGGGTCGCCCGGCTGGTAGCCGAGGTCTTCCTGCTTGCACTTGTAGGAGCCGCGGGTGCCGCCGGTGTTGCCTTCGAAGACCATGAAGGTTTTGCCCGGGTGGGCGGGATCCGCGAAGGTGTACGGGTCACGGAACGCGAAGCCGGGGTTCTGGGCTTTGTTCTGGTACATCTTTCCGTCCGGCTCCAGCAGTTTGGTGTGCTGGAAGCCGTCGAAGGTCACGCCGTCCTTGTTGGCGTGGATGTTACCCAATGCCTTGGCGATCGCAGCGTCCGGAGCGATTCCGCCGCCGCCTGCATTCCGCTCGGCGACGTCGTAGAACGTGGTGGCCGTGTAGAAGACGTTGATCTTGTTGCCCTGCATGAGGCGCGTGGAGCCGGACCACTCCGTGTTGCCGATGGACGTGTTGTCCAGGAACAGGTGTCCGCCGTAGTTCCATTTGTCCTTGGCGGGATCAGCGTTGGTCTTGCGGAAGAAGTAGCCGATCCTTGCGTTCCAGTGGCGCTGGTCGAAGCCGTAGCCCGCGTGCCTGTCAGCAACCAGGGAGAAGATGACATCCCAGCCCTTGTAGCTGATCTGGTTGGCGTTTTCGTCTGTCAGTGACCAGGTGTCCCAAACCCAGACGTCGTCGTTCATGGCCGGGAAGTCCTTGGGGATTTCGGGCATGGTGACGTTGGGGCTCATGGAGTTCTCGCCCGGGGCAACGCCGGGGTTGCTCTGGGCCATGATCTGCTTGGCGTCGGCTCGCGTCCACTTGGACGTGAAGTCTGCTGCCGGGTCGTACGCCTGCTGGGTGTGCGTGGTTGGCAGCGGGAAGCCGGGCGTGGGCGCCGGCATGGTGCTCGACGGCGGGTCGGCCGGCAGGTTGGCTTGCGCAGCCGGCGTCACCAGCAGGATGCTGCCGGCCACGCCGGCCGCAGCTGCGAGGGCTACTGCCTGTCGCAGCCGGCGGCGCTGCCTTGGAGGGGTTGAGTGCGTGTTCATGCTTGCTCTTCTCGCGGAGTGTTGGACTTCGTGGAGTGGGGCGCATGCCCTGACCCCCTGTTGGGGGTTCTCTACTCAGGCGTCCATCGATCCGCTGTAGGCGTCATCGAGGGACGCCATCGTTTCGAGGTGCGGGGGGAGCTTTGTAGCTATCCGCCGCGGCGGCTCCGGCACGTCGACTTACCGGGGCACTCTCCACGCTAGACACGTGTTAGGTCTGAGGGCAAAGGGCATTTCACGGGCTTTCCCGGTTACTCGTCGGTACTTGCGCAAGCGCTTACATTGGCAACGTGCGCGCGTGACACATCCGGGCACCCTCAATCAAATGTTTCGCCACAAATCAGATTTATCCTGAGAATTTACTGTGCGTTTACTTCTCCTCCGGGATTGTTAGCGCAAACCCTTAAATAGCGATGCGGGGCCACCTTTGGTGGTGACCCCGCATCTGCAGACGTTTTCGCCCCTAGAGCTTGGCGATGATCTCCGCAAGAAGCTTCGAGATCCGCTTACCCGCTGCGTGACCGGCTTCAAGGACTTCCGCGTGGCTCAAGGGAACAGGGCTGATGCCGGCTGCAAGGTTGGTGACAAGGGAGATGCCAAAAACTTCCATCCCTGCGTGGCGGCCGGCGATTGCTTCCAGCGCGGTGGACATGCCCACCAAGTCTGCGCCGATTCGCTTGGCGTACTGGACTTCTGCCGGTGTCTCGTAGTGAGGGCCCGTGAACTGTGCGTACACCCCTTCCTGCAGGGAGGAATCAACTTCACGAGCCAGGTCGCGGATCCGTGAGGAATAGAGGTCCGTAAGGTCGACGAACGTTGCGCCCTCAAGCGGTGAGGTTGCGGTGAGGTTGATGTGGTCGCTTATCAGCACCGGAGTTCCGGGGGTCCAATCTTCATTGAGCCCGCCACAACCGTTGGTGAGCACCAGCGTCTTGCACCCGGCTGCTGCGGCCGTGCGTACACCGTGGACTACGGACCGCACGCCGCGGCCTTCGTAGTAATGCGTCCGGGCACCCAGGACCAGGGCTCGTTTGCCCTCCTTGGTAAGGACGGACCGGATGGTGCCAACATGGCCCACCACCGCTGGTTTGTGGAAACCGGGAACCTCGGACGCGTTCAGGGTGGCGGTGGTTTCGCCGATCAGGTCGGCGGCCTCCGCCCATCCGGATCCGAGCACCAGGGCTACGTCATGGGACTCGACGCCGGTCTCCGCGGCGATGAAGTCCGCGGCGGCCTTCGCGGCCTCAAAGGGGTCAGTGTTCATCAGCTCAGTGTTACTCACTGGTACAAGCTACCCTGCGGCTACAGGACTTTGGTAGGGATCCGAGCGGAGTGAGGTTGGGCTGGGTGGCAACCGGCGTGGCAATGAGCGAGAATTGAGCATTGTGACCACCCAAGTTGACTTCAGTGCCCCCCGTATCGCGATCCTTGGAGGTGGTCCCGGCGGATATGAAGCTGCCATGGTGGCCGCCTCGCTCGGCGCGCACGTCACCATCGTCGAACGGGCAGGCCTCGGCGGTTCCGCGGTGCTGACCGACGTCGTGCCTTCCAAAACCCTTATTGCCACCGCCGACCTCATGACGCGCGTCGGTGAGGCGGACGAACTCGGAGTGAAGTTCGACGGCGACGGCACGGCCTCCAAGCCGCGTGCCGACCTCAAACACATCAACGATCGCGTCCTGACCTTGGCTCACGGCCAGTCTGACGACATCCGTGCAGGCCTCGAGCGCCTGGGCGTGGAGATCGTCATCGGCTCCGGCAAACTGCTGGACAACAACACCATCGAGGTCCTCACCCTCGAAGGAACACGCACCATTGACGCCGACGCGATCCTGCTGGCTGTTGGTGCTCACCCGCGTGAACTTCCCACGGCCAAGCCCGATGGCGAACGCATCCTCAACTGGGCCCAGATCTACAACCTGGACGAGCTTCCCGAAGAACTCATCGTTGTGGGTTCGGGCGTCACTGGCGCCGAGTTCGCATCCGCCTACAACGGTTTGGGCTCCAAGGTCACCCTGATCTCCAGCCGTGACCAGGTTCTGCCCGGCGAGGACACAGATGCCGCCAAGCTGCTGGAAGGCGTCTTCGAACGCCGTGGCGTACGCGTCCTGTCGAAGTCCCGCGCCAACGCAGTGGAGCGAACCGACGACGGCGTGAAGGTCACCCTGGGTGACGGATCGGTGGTGACGGGTTCGCACTGCCTGGTGTGTGTTGGCTCCATCCCCAACACCGCGGGCATCGGCCTTGAAGAAGCAGGCGTCACCCTGACCGAGTCCGGGCACATCAAGGTGGACGGCGTTTCCCGCACCACTGCCCCCAACATTTACGCCGCCGGCGACTGCACCGGTGTCTTCGCGCTCGCATCCGTTGCTGCCATGCAGGGCCGCATTGCGATTGCCCACTTCATGGGCGACGGCGTCAAGCCCCTGAAGCTCAACCAGGTGGCGTCCAACATCTTCACGTCCCCTGAAATCGCCTCCGTGGGCGTCTCAGAGGCCGACCTCGCGTCCGGCAAGTACCAGGGCGATGTGGTGATGTTGTCCCTGCTCAGCAATGCCCGCGCCAAGATGCGGAACACCAAGGACGGCTTCGTCAAGATCATCGCGCGCAAGGGATCCGGCACCGTGATCGGTGGCGTGGTGGTTGGCCCGAACGCTTCGGAGCTCATTTTCCCGATCTCCGTCGCGGTGACCCAGAAGCTTCACGTTGATGACCTAGCCAGTGCTTTCACGGTGTACCCGTCGCTGACCGGCTCCATCTCGGAGGCTGCGCGGCGCCTGCACGTGCACATGTAGCTTCACCCTTGACGCCCGTTTCGATGGCCCGCTGCGGATCGTGCCGTGCGCACGGCACGATCCGCAGGGAACCCCCGAATCGGGCTCTTTGCGTCCTACCTTCGCAGCGCGTTGACGGCCTCGGCCAAGGGCATGTGTAGCGCCGGGCCATGGCCTGGGAGGATCACCCTGGCTTGGACCCTTTCCAGCCGGCGGGTTGCTTCGAGTGCGGATTCCGCGTCCCAGTGGTACATCCTGTGCAGCATCTGGGGGCCGGATTTCGTGCTGATCGGATGGCCGCTGACAAAGGTGTCACCCACGGCAATTGCGTGGGCACCTGGCAGCAGCAAAACAACGTTGCCAGGAGTGTGCCCGGGAAGCAGGGTCGCTTCCGGCTTCCCCGGCAAGCTCCGGAGTTTCTCAGCTGTCCAGGCCTCGGCTTGGGTGGCTGGCTCCGCCTGGAGGGCTTTGGCCTTAATGACATGGAGCATCCAGCGGAACACCGAGGGCCGCCATGCACGCACCAGAACCTGGCCGATCGTCACCTGGTGCTTCTCCTTGCCCTGAACATGGGCGAGTTCCTCCGGGGAACACAGGATGCGTGTGTCAAAAGTCCGTGAGAAGTAGGCGGCAGACCCTGTGTGGTCGACGTGCCCGTGCGTGATGAGCATGGCCTTCGCTTCAGCAGGCTCCAAGCCGAGTCCCCGGATCGATTCCAGCACAAGCCCGCGGTCAGCGGGGTAACCGCCGTCGATCAGCATGAATCCCGAATCGTCCCGGACAATAATCCAGTTGGATGCCGGCCCCTCCACGAAGAAGACGCCGGGTGCCTGTTCGGATACGTTCACTTGAGCAGTCTAAGTGCCCGTTTCGAGGGTCCGCTGCGGATCGTGCCGTGCGCACGGCACGATCCGCAGGGAACCCCCGAGACGGAGCGAGAACTAAGCGGCTTCAGGCGGCAGCCGCTTGGAAGTGTTTTTCGATGATCCCCTTGATGTCCTCATGGCACCCTCCGCAGCCTGTTCCGGCGCGGGTGGCCTTGGATACCTCGCCCACGGTGCTGCAGCCTTCCACCACGGAATCTTCGATGCTGGCCGCACTCACTCCGGCGCAGCGGCACACGGTCCTTTGGGGATCGTTGCTCGTGGCGCCGGCATCCAGCTGGTCAGGTCCATCCAGGCGGAGCAGCAAGGACCGGTCCGCCGGCAGCTCCGAGGAACGCTCGAAGAGAACCACCAGCTCGGCAGCAGTCCTGGGCATACCTACGGCCACCAAGCCTTCCAGCACTCCGCCGCGGGTGGTCATCTTTACGTAGCGGCCGTGTTCGGGATCGGCCCACTGGGAGATTTGCCGGCGGGCACGCCCGGACGCGGCACCTGCTTCCAGCAACTCCTCGTCCCATGGATCGGCCTGGTTGTAGCCCGCCACGGCCAGGTTGATGCCGCGCGCCTTCAGGACAACCACCCCGGGCTTCTCCTTGGGCAGGGCTTCCAAGGCATCTGCGGCGGCCTGGCCATCCCGGGCCAGGACCACGAGGTACTCGGCCAACCACTCAGCCTGCCGCCAGCCCGGACCCACCAGGCCGGAGGGCCCAGCGGCTGTCCGGCAATCAACGCAGGCAGCGTCGGGGCAGCGCACTTCAGCGCAGTCGCCGATCGCGAACATGTGGGGCTCGTGATAGGTCCGGAGGTGGTGATCCACGAGGATCCCCGTCGCAACAGGCAAGCCACAGCCTTCCGCCAGTTCGATGCGGGGGCGCACACCACAGGACAGAACCAGCAGGTCGCCGTCGATCGCCGAGCCGTCATCCAGCAGCAAAGCCGAGAAGCTGCCGCCAGGTCCTGCCGTCTCCACACCAGTAGAACGTGCATTTCCTGCCATCCGGACACCGCCGGCGCGCAGACTGTTGATGAGGACGGATCCACTGCCGCGGTCAATGCTCCTGCCGAGGGGGAAGGGTCCATTGTGAACCACAGTTGCTTTGGCGCCTTCCTCCGAGGCAGCCAAGGCGGTTTCCAGGCCAAGCACACCGCCACCCAGCACCACCACACGCTTTCCGTCGGCCACCGCCGCCCGAAGTACCGCAGCATCCTGTAGATCACGCAATGCCGTGACGCCGGCCGGAAGCACCGGCCTGGAAGGATCCGGGTTGAGCCCTGTGAGGTTGGGAATGACGGGACGGGACCCGGTGGCGAACACCAGTCGGTCATAGTGCTCAGTGCTGTCATCGGACAGGACTATGTTTTGACGGGCACGGTCGATCCTTTTGACCTTGACGCCCAACCGCACTTCCACGCCGTCTGCTTCCAGCTCGGACGCATCAGCCATGGCCAAGGCCTCGGCTGTGGTGCGGCCGACGCCAAGCTCGGCCACCATCACGCGGTTGTACGCTGCCTCGGTTTCCTGGCCCACCACCAGCAGCTGCACCAGTCCCGAGCGGACGGCGGGGAGCAGTTCGTCCACGAGACGGGCAGCTACGGGCCCGAATCCAACAACAACAATGCGCTCGCTCATGATGCCTCCTTGACGTGCAGTGGCAGCCGGGTTCCAGCTGGAACCCGTTCCTGGGTGGAGACTGCCTTCCGGACCCATACCCGGCTGGTCTTGAACTCCGGCATGCCGGAAATGGGATCTGTGCTCGCCTCGGTGAGGCGGTTGGCGTTTTCCTGGCCGGGGAAGTGGAACGGCAGGAAGACAGTGTCAGGGCGGACCGAGTTGCTGAGCTCGGCACGGCAGAGCACTTCACCGCGCTCATTTGTCACGGTGGCGTAGTCGCCGTCTGCAATTCCGCGTGAAGCCGCCGTTCCCGGGTGAATGAGGAGCCGGGCCTGCGGCTGTGACGCCAGGAGCTCGCTCACGCGTCGGGTCTGCGCGCCGGATTGGTAGTGCTCCAGAAGCCTGCCGGTTGCCAGCGCCAGTGAATCATCCGCGAACGAACGAACAGCCCGCTTGGACGGCGTCACTGGAACCATGACGGCCCGGCCATCGGAATGGGCAAACCCGTCGGCGAAGAGTCGCGGCGTCCCGGTGCTGCCCACGGGGTAGGGCCAGTAGGCAGCTTCGCCACGGTCCAGCATCGCGTAATCGATGCCCGAGTAGTCGGCCAAACCACCGGCCGAAGCCAGGCGAAGCTCTTCGAAAACGGTCTCGGGATCGTCGCTGAAGGTTGAAGGGGCGTCAAGCAGTTCCGCCAGCCGCGCCATGAGCCACAACTCGCTGCGAACGCCCGGGGGAGGAGTCAGCGCTCGGCGGCGCCGGATCACGCGACCCTCTAGGTTGGTCAGCGTGCCTTCTTCCTCGGCCCACTGGGTCACAGGCAGAACCAGGTCGGCTTCAGCTGCGGTCTCGGACATGAAGAAGTCGCAAACCAGCAGGAAGTCCAGGCTGCGGAGGCCTTGGATCACTGCGTTGGTATCGGGTGCCGACACCACCACATTGGCGCCGTGCACGAAAAGGCACCGGACGCCGTCGGGCTTTCCGAGGGACTTGAGAAGTTCGACGGCGGGGAGGCCGGGTCCGGGGATCAGCGACTCGTCGATGCCCCACACACCGGCGATGTGCGCGCGGGCGGCGGGATCGGTGATCTTGCGGTAGCCGGGAAGCTGGTCGGCCTTCTGCCCGTGTTCGCGGCCGCCTTGACCGTTGCCTTGGCCGGTGAGCGTGCCGTAGCCGCTGCGGGCCGAGCCGGGCAGGCCCAGGAGGAGGCTCAGGTTGATCGCCGCGGTGGCGGTGTCCGTCCCGTCCACGTGCTGTTCCACTCCGCGGCCGCTGAGGATATAGCTGCCGCCAGCGCGGGCCCCTTGCGCCAAGCGGCGGGCGGTCTCGCGGATCAGGGTGGCGGGGACGCCGGTGATGGACTGCACGCGCTCGGGCCAGAACGCGGACAAGCTGCGAACCACCGCGGCGTAGCCGCTGGTGTTGGCCGCGATGTACTCAGCATTGGCCAGTCCTTCGTGGACCACCACATGGCTAATGCCCAAAAGGAGAGCCAGATCTGTGCCGGGCGTCGGTTGCAAGTGGAGCCCGCCGCCGTCGGACGTGAACGCCGCAGTAGCCGAGCGGCGGGGGTCCACCACGATCAGCCCGCCGGCGTCGCGTGCGCCCTGCAGGTGCTGGACGAACGGAGGCATGGTCTCGGCAACGTTGGAACCGAGCATGAGGATCACGGACGCGGTGTCCAAATCCGTAACAGGGAAGGGAAGGCCGCGGTCCACGCCGAACGCCCGGTTGCCCGCAGCTGCGGCTGAAGACATGCAGAAGCGGCCGTTGTAGTCGATCCGTGAGGTGCGCAAGGCCAGCCGGGCGAACTTGCCCAACAGATACGCCTTCTCGTTGGTGAGGCCGCCGCCGCCGAATACGCCCACGGCGTCATTCCCGTACTGCTGCTGGGTGTCCTTGACGGCAGCGGTGATGATCATGAGTGCTTGGTCCCACGAGATGGGCTGATGCACGCCGTCGGAACCTTTGAGCATCGGTTCGGTGACGCGGCCGTTGTGACGCAATAACGACGCAGATGTCCAGCCTTTACGGCACAGCCCGCCCCGGTTGGTGGGGAAGTCGCGCCCGGATACTTCCAAGGGCGGGGCGGATGCTGCCTCCGGCGCGGGCACTGCCCCGGCTGCAGGTGCAGCCGGGGTCAGCGTCATGGCGCACTGGAGCGCGCAGTACGGGCAGTGGGTATCGGCGCCGTTGGGCATCTAGATGTGTCCGATCATGTTGCGCTTCCGGGCGGGGCGGATGTAGCAGACCCAGCAGACGGTGAGCATGAGGACATAGGCTCCAACGAATCCGTAGAACGCCGGGGTGTAGGAGCCGCTGGCTGTGTTGGAAGCGTTGAGCACCTGTGGAATCACGAACCCTCCGTAGGCGCCGATCGCGGAGATCAGGCCCAGTGAGGAAGAAGCGAGTCGTGCGGTGGTGGCGCTCGGGGCGCCCGCACGGGCTGCCCGGCTGGATGTTGCGAAGATGACCGGGATCATGCGGTACGTTGCACCGTTTCCGAAGCCGCTGGCCAGGAAGAGCAGCAGGAACAAGGTGAGGAAGAGCCAGAAGTTCTTCAGGGGCAGCGTCCAGATCATGGTCAGCGTGATGACGGCCATGGAAGCGAACGATGCGATGGTCATCCGGGCACCGCCCATGCGGTCTGCCATGCGTCCGCCGTAGGGGCGGGCCAATGAACCGACCAGCGGGCCCAGGAAGGCCAGCGAGAGTGCCACCGCGCCGACGTGGATGGAGGAGAAGTCCGGGAAGTAGTCCTTGATCAGCTTGGGGAAGACGCCCGCGAAGCCGATGAACGAGCCGAACGTACCGATGTAGAGGAACGCCATGATCCACAGGTGCGGTTCCTTGAGGGCAGCCAGGGAACCAGCCACATCACCCTTGGCGCTGGTGAGGTTGTTCATGTATTTGTAGGCGCCGAAGGCGGCGATGATGATCAGCGGGATCCAGATGATGCCTGCCATCGGCAGGTTGACGGTCCCGGCAGCCAGCAGCGTGATGGCGATAGGGACAACAAGCTGTGCGACGGCGGCACCGAGGTTACCGCCGGCAGCGTTCAGGCCCAGTGCCCAACCCTTTTCACGGGCAGGGTAGAAGAAGGTGATGTTGGCCATCGAGCTGGCAAAGTTGCCGCCACCGAAACCGGCGAGGCCGGCCATAAGGAGCATGACACCAAAAGGTGTTTCCGGATTGGATACACAGATGGCGAGGCCTGTGGTGGGGATCAGCAGGAGCAGCGCCGAGACGATGGTCCAGTTCCGGCCACCGAACTTGGGAACCATGAACGTGTAGGGGATGCGGAGCGTGGCGCCTACGAGGCTGGGGATGGAGATGAGCCAGAAGATCTGGTTGGTATCGAACTGGAAGCCGGCTGCGGGGAGCTGGACCACCACAATGGACCACAGCTGCCAGACGACGAATCCGAGGAATTCGGCGAAGATCGACCAGTAGAGATTGCGTTTGGCGATGGACCGGCCTTCGGCTTCCCACTGGCCCTTGTCCTCGGCATCCCAGTTGGCAATCCAGCGGCCGGGGCGGTGTTCAAGGGCGGGGGCGGCGGTGGCAGTGGACTGGACGGGGGCCAGTTCATCTGCGGAGCGGTCAACAGTCACGGAGTGCCTCCTTGGTGGGGACGTTGTTATTCCAAGGTAGGTTTCGCGCATTTCGTGGACGGGCGCCGTTTGTAAACGTGCTGTGACATTTCCCTATCGGCGGGGTCACCGGCGCGTGAGGCGATGGTGAGGTAATGTGGCGCGGACCACAAGATGAGATTTTTCCGTTCGTCCGCATATTGGACTTTGTTGTCCATTCAATGGACAGCGGGAACTATTATTGAACTCTCGAATAATCCTTCGCCGGGTGGCCTCCTGGAGAATCGGCCGGCGTGAAAGAAAGCTGCAAATACATGTCTTCCACTGCACCATCCAAGGAAGGCGAGTCCACTAAGCCAGTGAACTCGCGGGGCAAGGTGATCTTCGCGAGCCTGATCGGCACGACGATCGAGTTCTACGACTTCTACGCCTATGCCACCGCGTCGGTACTCGTCTTCCCGAAGCTCTTCTTCCCGGACGCCACTGACATCAACGCGCTGCTCAGTGCGTTCGCCATCTTCGGTGTTGCCTTCTTCGCACGTCCCGTCGGCGCCGTGGTCTTCGGCCACTTTGGTGACAAGATCGGCCGAAAGGGCACCCTGGTTGCATCGCTGCTGACCATGGGTATTGCAACGTTCCTCATCGGCCTCCTGCCCACGGCCTCCATGGCGGGATGGGCCATCCTGGCGCCGATCATGCTGGTCATCCTGCGCTTCTTCCAAGGCCTGGCCCTGGGTGGAGAATGGTCCGGCGCAGCGTTGCTCGCCACGGAGAACGCGCCCGAGGGCAAGCGGGCCATCTACGGAACGTTCCCTCAGCTGGGCGCGCCCATCGGCTTCATCATCGCCAACGTCATCTTCATCTGGATGAACGTGTCCCTAAGTGCCGAAGAATTCCTCGCCTGGGGCTGGAGGGTTCCGTTCCTGCTCAGCGCGGTCCTGGTCATCGTGGGCCTCTACGTCCGTTTGAAGCTGGTGGAGAGCGTGTCCTTCACCAAGGTGATTCAGCAGGAAAAGGTGCAGAAGCTGCCCCTCGCGGCTACCCTCAAGAGCCACTGGCGCCCCGTGGTGGCCGGTACGTTCATCATGTTCGCCACCTACGTGCTCTTCTACATCATGACTACGTTCACGCTGTCCTACGGCACCAAGCCCACGCTGGCCGGCGCCCAGGCGGCAGCGGAGAAGGCCGGTACGCCCATGACGCCGGAGCAGGTCGCAGCATTCGTCCCCGGCCTGGGAATCACCAGGTCCGACTTCCTCTGGATGCTGATCATCGGCGTCGTCTTCTTCGGTATCTTCACGATGGTCTCCGGGCCGCTCGCCGAGAAGTGGGGCCGACGCAAGTTCCTACTGGGCGTCACCGCCGGCATCTTCGTCTTCGGTGCGCTCTGGTTCACCATGTTTGGCCCCGGCCAGGCAGCGGCCATGGTTGGCCTCATTGTGGGGTTCACCCTCATGGGCCTGACCTTCGGCCCCATGGCGGCCATTCTTCCCGAGCTGTTCCCGGCCAACGTCCGTTACACGGGTTCAGCAGTGGCGTACAACCTGTCCTCCATGATCGGAGCGGCACCGGCCTCCTTCGTAGCCATTGCCCTCTGGTCTGTAGCCGACGGCAGCACCTGGCTGGTGGGCGCCTACATGGCAGCCGCCGCTGTGGTCACCTTCGTCGCGCTGTGGCTCACGCGTGAAACCAAGGACACGGACTACGAGAACAACGTTGCCTAAGTAGCCCAAAAACGACGTCGGCCCCGCACCAAACGGTGCGGGGCCGACGTCGTTAAGAGGTTCTTGGCGTTAGTCCTCGATGGTGGCGATGACTGCACCTGCGGCGACGGTCTCGCCTGCGGTGGCAGCGAGGCCGCGCACAGTACCGGCCTTGTGGGCGGTCAGTGGCTGTTCCATCTTCATGGCTTCGAGAACCACGATCAGGTCGCCCTCAGCCACAACGTCGCCTTCAGAAGCTGCCACCTTGACGATGGTGCCCTGCATGGGGGACGTCAGTGCGTCGCCGCCCGCAGCCGCAGCCGTTGCACCAGCTGAACGGGAGCGCTTCTTGGACTTGCCGGACTTGGTGCCCGAACCGCCGGAAACCGCGGCGATGCTGCCGCCCAGGCCGGACGGCAGGACGACCTCAAGCCGCTTGCCACCAACCTCGACGACGACGCGCTGGCGCTCACCGGCGTCGGACGTTTCAGCGCCCGCGCCGTTGGCAGACCATGCCGGGATGCTGTTGACGAACTCGGTCTCGATCCAGCGGGTGTGAACCTTGAAGGGTCCTTCCGCCGGAGCAAAGTCGGGATCGGTGACTACTGCGAGGTCGAAGGGGATGACAGTGGGAATGCCCTCAACCACCATCTCCTCCAACGCCCGGCGTGAACGCTGGAGGGCTTGCTCGCGGGTGGCGCCCGTGATGATCAGCTTGGAGAGCATGGAGTCGAAGTTGCCGCTGATGACGTCGCCCTGCTCAATGCCGGAATCGATCCGGACGCCGGGGCCTGTCGGGTTCTTCAGTGTGGTGATGGTGCCGGGGGCGGGCATGAAGTTGCGGCCCGGGTCCTCGCCGGTGATGCGGAACTCGAAGGAGTGGCCACGGACTTCGGGGTCGTCGTAGCCCAAGGCTTCACCACGGGCGATGCGGAACTGCTCACGGACGAGGTCGATTCCCGTGACTTCCTCGGACACGCAGTGCTCCACTTGGAGGCGGGTGTTCACCTCGAGGAAGGAAATGGTGCCGTCCTGGCCCACCAGGAACTCGCAGGTGCCGGCGCCGAGGTAGTTGGCTTCCTTCAGGATTGCTTTGGAGGACTCGTACAGGCGCTTGTTCTGCTCTTCGCTGAGGTACGGAGCCGGGGCTTCCTCAACGAGCTTCTGGTTGCGGCGCTGCAGGGAGCAGTCGCGGGTGGAAACCACCACAACGTTGCCGAAAGCATCGGCCAGGCACTGGGTTTCGACGTGCCGCGGAGCATCGAGGAAACGCTCAATGAAGCATTCGCCGCGACCGAAAGCGGCCACTGCTTCACGGACGGCTGATTCGTAGAGCTCGGGAATCTCGTCCATGGTGCGGGCGACCTTGATGCCGCGTCCACCGCCGCCGAAGGCAGCCTTAATCGCGATGGGAAGGCCGAATTCCTCGGCGAACTTCAGGATTTCGTCGGCGGACTCCACAGGGTCGGCCGTGCCGGGGACGAGGGGTGCGCCTACTTTTTCGGCGATGTGGCGGGCCTGGACCTTATCGCCCAGGGCCGAGATGGCCTCGGGAGAGGGGCCGATCCACGTGATGCCGGCGTCGATGACCTTGGCCGCAAACTCGGCGTTCTCGGCGAGGAAGCCATAGCCGGGGTGGATACCGTCGGCACCTGACTGCTTGGCGACGTCGATGATCTTGTCCATCACCAGGTACGACTCGGCTGCGGTGTTGCCGCCCAAAGCGTAGGCTTCGTCGGCGAGGCGGACATGGAGGGCGTCACGGTCGGGGTCGGCGTAAACGGCTACGGAGGCGATGCCTTCGTCCCGGGCGGCTCGGATGATGCGGACCGCGATTTCGCCGCGGTTGGCAATCAAGACCTTGGTGAGAGGGCTGGAAATGGGCTGCGCCGGGTTAGCTGACAAGTTGTTGACTCCTTCTGTCCTTGAGGAGCCTAGCGCGATTGTGAGGGTTCCGCCCATATTGATGGGGGATTCCGTGTGTGATGCGATGTTCCTTTGTAGGTTTGCTACAAACTACTTCTCTTGATTATCCGTGTCCCACAGCTCCGTGATGCCCACGTTCGCATGGACCAGCAGGTCCCGAAGGGTTGAGATGGAAAGCCCGACGACGGCGTGCGGGTCGCCGTCGACCTTGCGGATGAAGGCCCCGCCCAAGCCATCGATGGTGAAGGAGCCGGCACAGTGAAGGGGTTCTCCGGTGGCGATGTAGGCATCGATGTCGTTCGTGCTCATCCGGGCGAAGTGGACCTCAGCGCTCGATACCGCGCCAACGGTGGCGCCGGTGCCTTCGGGAGTTTCATCTGCGCCTGCTTCTTCGTCCGCGTCAGCGGCCGTGTCCCGGCAGTCAACCAGCCAGTGGCCCGTGTGGAGCACTCCCTGCGAGCCGCTCATCCGCAGCATTCGTTCCCGCGCGACCTCCGCTGTGTAGGGCTTGCCGTGGGACTCGCCGTCGAACTCGAACACCGAATCGCAACCGATCACTAAGGCACCCTCAGCTTCGGGCAGGGCGGCAACGGCCTCGGCCTTGGCACGGGCCAGCAAGAGCGCGGTGTCGTGGGCGTCAGTCACACCGTACTTTGCCTGCACCGCATCCTCGTCGACGTCGGAGACCAGGACGTGATGCCGGATCCCGGCTTCCGTGAGGAGCTTGGTGCGGGCGGGGGACTGGGAGGCAAGGATCAATCGGGTCACGGTCCCAGCCTAATACGGCCCTCGATCACATCCCGCGCGCTTCCCCCTGACGCTCGATCACATCCCGCGCGCTTAAACCGAACGCTCTCTCACTTGCGTCACGCAAGTGGGAGAGCGTTCGAGAATATTGGCTGTTACGTGAGAGAGGGTTAGTGGACGAGTTCCTCGGCATGGGCGTTCCGGCGATCACTGCGGTCCAGCTTGGCGCCTTCCACATCCACATCCGGAAGGATCCGTTCCAGCCACTTGGGCAGCCACCAGGCCTTCTCGCCCAGGAGGTACATCACGGCGGGAACAATCGTCATGCGGACCACGAAGGCATCAATCAGCACACCGAATGCCATCGCGAAGCCGAGTGGTCGGACCATGGTGAGGTGGCTGAAGATGAAGCCGGAGAACACGCTGACCATGATGATCGCGGCCGCGGTGACCACTGCTGCAGCGTGGCTGAACCCGGAGCGGACAGCATGTTTGGCGGACTCACCGTGCATGAAGGACTCCCTCATGCCGGAGGTAATGAACACCTGGTAGTCCATCGCCAGGCCGAACAGCACGCCGATCAGGATGATGGGCAGGAAGCTGAGCACAGCACCCGGATTGGCGACGTCGAAGATGCCTCCCAGCCAGCCCCACTGGTACACGGCAACCACGGCGCCGAAAGCAGCGGCCAGCGAGAGCAGGAATCCGCCGGTTGCCAGCAGGGGCACAACGATGGAGCGGAATACCAGCAGCAACAGCAGGAGGGAGAGTCCCACGACAATCGCCAAGTAGGGCGGCAGAGCCGCGCCGAGCTTGTTGGACACATCGATGTTGCCTGCGGTTTGGCCCGTCAGGCCGATGGTCGCATCCAAGTCGTCATGAATTGCTGAGCCCTTGGCGCGGAGATCGGACACCACCTGCACGGTGCCGGCGCTGGCGGGACCCTCCTTCGGGATGACCTGGAAGACGGCGGTGCGGCGGTCTTCGCTCAAGGCAACCGGCACAGCGGCGATGACGTTCTCAACGCTGCGAAGCTGGTCCGCGACGTCGAACTGCTTGTTCTTGGCATCGTTCTCGCTGAGGCCTTCGGGGAATTCGCCCACAACGACGATCGGCCCGGTTACGCCTTCGCCGAAGCTGCTGCGCGTGAGGTCGTACGCCTTGAAGGCTTGCGAATCCACCGGCTCGGAGCCGCCGTCGGGAAGTGCCAGCCGCAGCTGCGATGCCGGCAACGCCAAGGCACCCAGCAGGGCGACGCTTGCCACGAGGGCAACCCACGGGTGACGCGTGACCATACCGCCCCATCCACCGCTGCTGCGCTTCTCCTCGCGTTCTCGGTCCGCAGCTTCGTGGCCGGGCTCGGCGTTGTGCTTTGCAGCCTTGGCCCAAGCGCGCTTGGAAATGAGTCGGCGGCCAATCAAGGCCAGGACGGCGGGCGTCAGGGTCAAAGCTACGACGACGGCTACACCGACTGTCGCTGCGGCCGCAACACCCATCACTGCGAGGAACGGCAACCCGGGAACCACCAGTGCGGCGAGGGCGATGATGACCGTGAGGCCGGCAAATAGCACGGCGTTACCGGAGGTACCGGTGGCCAAGGCCGCAGATTCCTCGGCGTCCATACCGGACAGGAGCTGCGTGCGGTGGCGGTTGACGATGAAGAGGGAATAGTCGATGCCAACCGCGAGGCCGAGCATCAGGGCAAGCATGGGCGAGATGGAGCTCATGTCGATCACACTGGTGAGCGCGAACGTTCCACCTACGCCCACGGCAACGCCGATCAACGCCATCAAAAGTGGCAGGCCAGCCGCGATAAGCGTGCCGAGCATCAGAATCAGGACAAGGGCAGCCACTGCGACGCCCACGATTTCTGCAATGCCGAAGATCTCAGAGACGTCCTCGGTGATTTCCTTGCTGGCGTAGGCAGTGACACCGGCGGAAGAGACTCCGTGGACGATCTCCTGGACTTCCTCGCGGACGGCGGGGTCAACGGCGTTGATGGAGGTCTTAAACTGGACCTGCGCGATTGCAGCTCTGTTGTCGCTGGAGACAAATCGCATGCCCTCAGAGGCCTCAAGCTGTCGCTTGCCGAGGGCCAGCGTGGCGGCGCCGTCGGCTGCTTCCTTGGCTCCGGCGTCGAGCTTTTCCTTCCCTGCGGCGAGTTCGGCGCGCTGCGGAGCCAGCTGCGCTTCAATCTGCGCCGGAGTGAGGCCAGCTGCGGCCAGTTGCTGCTCAGCCCCTGCGAGTTGGGCTTCGCCTGCAGTCAGCTGGGCGCGCGCGGCGTCCAACTGGGTTTGGCCCTCGGCAGCCTTGGCTTCGCCGGCGGCGATGTCCGCCGCGGCCTTATCCAGTTGCTCCTGCGTGGTGAAGGGGTTTACCGTGCCCTGCACGTCCGGCATGGCTTCCAGCTCGGTAAGAGCAGCCGCAACTGCATCCTTTTTGGCTTGGTCGAAGCCGGCATCTCCGGCGTCGAAAACTACGCTGGCCGAGCCGCCCGACGAATCGGGCAGGGCATCCTTCAGCTTGTCCGCCATCTGCTGGGTTTCGGTGCCCGGGATGGTGAAGTTGTTGGACATGGTGCCGTGGAACGCTGCGGCCGAGCCGCCCACTGCCACCATGACGGCCAGCCAAATGGAGATGACCAGCCAGCGGCGGCGATACGAAAATTTGCCGAGACGGTAGAGGAACGAGGCCATGTCAGAACCGATCTTTGGTGGTTGAAACGGAAGTTGAGGCTGCTGAGGCGCGTAGGGAAGCGTCCGACGGCGGCGCGAAGCCGGTGCCGAGAAGGCCCATCGCATCGATGAGGTGCTGGCGGAGGACGGCGAGGGATTTGGGGGAAAGGTCCGGTCCGTGTTCGGCGAACCAGACGGTCATTGCCGCTTTGCCGCAGGAGATGACGGAGCCTGCGAGGGCATGGAGGTAGAGCTCGCTGATGCCGGCGCCGAGCCGGCCGCGGGCAGCGTCAATGATCTGCGCGGTGCAGTGCTCCCAGGCTTCGAGCTCGGAGCGGGCCAGCTGACGGTTGTCCTGCGTCAGGCTGAACAATTCGGCCATGGGAGCCACGGACATGGGATCGGCCAGCGCCATGAGGGCGGCCTGCGCGGATTCGAGGATGGACTCATCTGCGGGACGCAGCCGGAACTGCTCCAACGCGTGGTCCATGAAGCCGTCGGCAACGGAGGCCAGGGCAGCTTCGAGGCTGGGGAAGTAGTTGAAAAAGGTTCGCCGTGAGACACCCGCGCTGGCCGCGATGTCTTCTACGGTGAAATTTCCGGGCCCGTTGCTGCGCAAAAGGTCCAGGGCTGCGGAGGCGATGGAGCTGCGGGTGGCCGCCTTGTTGAGTTCGCGCCGTGAAGGGGTAGCGGGCTCAGCAGTGGTGGACGACTCCGCAGTGGCTTCCTGGCTACTGGTTTGGGTCACATACTTACACTAAGTGCAATTTTGCACTCTGCGCAATTTGGCGGTCCTTGGGGCACGCGAAAAGTCCCGCCCTGGTTCGTCAAGCCCACCGTTGAACGGGGTGGCGGACGAACCAGAGCGGGACTCGGAAGCGCGGAGCTAGAACTGTGTTGGGGGCGCCGGGGGAGCGGGTGGAGTCGGCTGACCCTGCTGGGATGACTGTTGGGCTGCGGTTTTGGTCAGGTAGATGGACTGGCCCGTCGCTCCGGGCTCACCCTCACCCAGCGGCAGCACGTAGACCGCGGTTCCGTAGGCACACACTTCGGTCCAGTTGGTGCCCATTTCCGAGGTGTCGAAGCGCATGGCCACAATGGCGTTGGCTCCACGCTGCTGCGCTTCGTTGACCATGCGTGCCATGACTTCCTGGCGGCTTTCGTAGAGGGCTTTGGTCATTTCGGGCAGCTCGCCTCCGCCAAGGGAGCGGAAGCCGGCAAGCATTTGCGACCCGATATCGCGTGAACGGACAGTGAGGCCCATGACTTCGCCGAAGACGGCATCGATGCGGTGGCCTGGGATTTCGTTGGAGGTGACGATCAACATGGTCCGAGCCTATCCAGACTCGACCCCTTAAACGGGGAAATCCCCCGGGGAGAACTCCCCGGGGGATTTGTGCCCTTGCGAAGCGGCTGAGTCTTAGGCCTTTGAATCGGCCAGTTCGCGCTCGTTGACTTCTGCCGCTGCCTTGTCGGCTGCGAACTCATCCGCGAACGCTGCACCGTTGCGAGGTGCGTTGTACAGCGACTCATCCAAGATGCCCTGACGCTTGGCCACGATGGCCGGGACCAGTGCCTGGCCCGCGACGTTGACGGCGGTGCGGCCCATGTCCAGGATCGGGTCGATCGCCAGGAGGAGGCCGACGCCGGCAAGCGGGAGTCCCAGCGTGGACAGGGTCAGCGTGAGCATGACGACGGCGCCGGTGGTGCCTGCCGTAGCGGCGGAACCGAGAACGGAGACCAGAACGATCAGCAGATACTGGCTGAAGTCCAGGTTGATGCCGAAGAACTGTGCCACGAAAATCGCAGCGATGGCCGGGTAAATCGCTGCGCAGCCGTCCATCTTGGTAGTGGCGCCCAGCGGCACAGCGAAGGAAGCATAGCCGGAGGGGACGCCCAGGTTCCGCTCGGTGACGCGCTGCGTGAGCGGAAGCGTGCCGATCGAGGAACGGGAGACGAACGCCAGCTGGACCGCCGGCCAAACACCGGAGAAGTACTGCTTGACGGACAGGCCGTGGACGCGGACCAAAATGGGGTAGAGGACGAAGAGCACCAGTGCCAGGCCAATGTAGATAGCGGCAGTGAACTTGCCCAACGAGCCGATGGTGTCCCAGCCGTAGATGGCCACAGCGTTACCGATCAGGCCGATGGTGCCCAGCGGGGCGATGCGGATGATCCACCACAGGACCTTCTGGATGACTGCCAGCGCGGATGCGTTGAAGGTCAGGAAGGCTTCGGCCTGCTTGCCCACCTTGAGGGCGGCAACGCCGATTGCGATGGCGATCACCAGGATCTGGAGCACGTTGAAGTTCACGGCGGTGCTGACGGTGGTGGCGGCGTTGGCGCTCTCGGTGACGGTGGAGCTGGCGCCGAGTCCAAGGAAGTTCTTGGGGAACAGGCCGATCAGGAACGCCCACCAGTCACCGGTCTTGCCGGCGTACTTGGCTTCTTCGGTGATGCCGGTTGCTGCACCAGGCTGCAGAAGTACACCCAGGCCGATGCCGATCAGTACCGATACCAGCGAGGTAATGGCAAACCACAGCAGAGTGTTCCACGCCAGCCGCGCGGCGTTGGAGACCTGGCGCAGGTTCGCAATGGAGCTCACCACGGCGGTGAAAATCAAAGGAACGACGGCGGTCTGCAGCAACGATACGTAGCTGGAGCCAATCGTCTGGAGAGTAGCGCCGAGGCCGTTGGGAGCAGTCTTGGTGCTGCCCGTGTACTTGGCGATGAGGCCAAGGACGAGACCGATGATAAGGGCTGCGATGATCTGGACGCCGAAGGAACCGGCCCACTTGGGGAGCCGGAAGCCGGTCTTGCCAGCTGCTGGGGAAGTGTTGGTTGAGGTGCTCACCGGAACACGTTAGGTGCATCGCAAATAACATAGCGAACGGACGTTGAGAAATGTTACGCCGTCCCCAAGCCCCTTCAGGCCACGGATGCCCCATTTCGCGGCAGCGGGCGGGAGGTTTGTGAAGTTATTCCCGCATGACGTGTGGCGATGATCTCTGGCCAAGGTGCTGACCCCCGCACCCGTTTGCGCCGATCGCACCCGTAACCACTGGTGCGAAATGGGGAAACGGGTGCGATGCCGGCGCCGAAGGAGCAGCACAGGAAAACTACCCCAGCAACGCCCGACGCAGTACGTCCAAGCCAACCGAACCGATGTTCAACGCCTTGCTGTGGAAGGACTTGAGGTCGAAGCCTTCGCGGGATTCAAGCTCTGTACGGATTTGCTCCCACAAACGCTGCCCCACTTTGTAGGACGGGGCCTGGCCCGGCCATCCAAGGTAGCGGGTGAATTCGAACTGGAGCTGGCCTTCGCTGATGTCGAGGTTGGCTTTGAGGAAGTCGAAGCCTTTGTCGGGTGTCCAGGTACCGGTGCCCCAGCGTTCGGGGACGGGTAGTTCCAAGTGGACGCCGATGTCGAACACCACGCGCGCAGCACGCATGCGCTGGCCGTCCAACATACCCATGTGGTCGCCCGGGTCCTTGAGGTAGCCGAGTTCAAGCATGAGCTGCTCGGCGTAGAGCGCCCAGCCTTCGCCGTGTCCGGACACCCAGCAGACATTGCGGCGCCAGTTGTTGAGGAGTTCGCGGCGGTACGTGGCCGTAGCTACCTGGAGGTGGTGCCCGGGAACGCCTTCGTGGAACACCGTGGTGGTTTCGGACCAGGTGGTGAAAGTGTCTTCACCTGCCGGTACGGACCACCACATGCGGCCGGGCCGGGAGAAGTCGTCGGAAGGGCCGGTGTAGTAGATGCCGCCTTCATCGGTGGGGGCGATCATGCATTCGAGGGTTTTCATGACGTCGGGGATGTCGAAGTGGACGTCGGCGAGCTCAGAGACTGCACGGTCGGAGAGTTCCTGCATCCAGGCCTTGAGGGCGTCCGTGCCCTTGATCTGGCGGGCGGGATCGTTATTGAGAATGCTCTTGGCTTCTTCAATGGAGGCGCCCGGTTTGATCTGGCCGGCAACCTTTTCCTGCTCGCTGATGAGCCGCTCGAGCTCCTGGACACCCCAGGCGTACGTTTCTTCCAGGTCGACTTCGGCGCCAATAAACGAACGGGACGCCAGGGCATACCTTTCACGGCCCACGGCGTCCTTCTCCGGGGCTACGGGGAGGAGTTCGTCCCGAAGGAAGTCGCCCAAGGCACTGTACGCCGAACGCGCGGCCGCAGTCCCGGCGTCGAGCTTTGACTGAACGTCCGCAGGCAGCGGCTGATCACCAACGGCGGCCGTTGACGCCATCTTGGCGAAGAAGCCATCCTCTGCCGCGTACCTGCCGGTCTGCTCAATGACGATCCGCACTTGGCGGGCGGCGGATATTTTTCCGGCGGCAGCAGCCGAGCGAAGTGACGCAATATAGCCCTCAATCGCACCAGGAACGTTCGCAGCACGGCCGGCGATGTGTTCCCACTGTTCCACCGTGTCCGTGGGCATGAGGTCGAAGATGGCGCGAATGTCCTGGGCGGGGGAGGCGATGTTGTTGAGGTCGGCCTCATCCCAGCCGGACTCGTGGATCTCCAGGTCCAAGCCGAGCCGCTCGCGCATGGCGTCCAGGGTGACGGCGTCCACATCATCGGACGGTTCAAGGCCTGCCAGGGCATCCAAGGCCAATCTTGTGGCCTCCGCATGCGCCTCAGCCCCGGCAGGCGAGTAGTCCTGGTATTCCGTTTCGTGTCCCGGCAAGCCCAGCGTGGTGGCGAAGCTGGGATTGAGTTCGATCAGCTTTTCTGTGTACGCGTCAGCCACGGCATCGATGGCGGACTTAGGGCGTACGGGAGTGTTTGCAGTAGTCACCCACAGAGCCTAGCCGCGACAACGCTTACGTGAAAGGGTTGTTGAACTTTCTACAGAGGAGGGAATTAACCCCGGCTGCGCTTCCAAGCACCTGGACCCGGCGTGGGGTCCAGGCGGAGTTGTTGGCGACGCACCCAGTGCCGGACGTTCGGCTTGGACGAGGCCTCTTCCTGACGGACTCCCAGCGAAACCACGACGGCGGCAAGCGCCGCGAGCTCTTCGGCCGTCGGTTCGCCCTTGACCACCGAGAACATCGGTTCGGCAGGCGATTCGGTGGCTGCTCCGTCAGGCGCCAAATCGGCGCGATGCTTGGGCGCCATCACAGCGGGATGTTTCCGTGCTTCTTGGTGGGCAGGCTCGCGCGCTTGTCGCGGAGGGCCCGGAGTCCGCGGATGATCTGCAGGCGGGTATCCGAGGGAGCGATGACTGCGTCAACATAGCCCAGCTGCGCCGCCTGGTACGGGTTGAGCAGCTCTTCCTCGTAGCCCTGGATGATTTCGGCGCGCTTGGCCTCCACGTCGCCGCCGGCTTCGGCAACGGCAGCGAGATCGCGACGGTAAAGGATGTTCACTGCCCCCTGGGCACCCATGACGCCGATCTGGGCCGTCGGCCACGCGAGGTTCAGGTCAGCGCCCAACTTCTTGGAGCCCATCACGATGTACGCGCCACCGTAGGCCTTGCGGGTGATGACGGTGAGCTTGGGAACGGTTGCTTCAGCGTAGGCGTAGAGGAGCTTGGCGCCGCGGCGGATGATGCCTTGGAACTCCTGGTCCTTGCCGGGAAGGAAGCCGGGGACGTCAACCAGCGTGATGATGGGGATGTTGAAGGCGTCGCAGTGACGGACGAAGCGGGCAGCCTTCTCCGAGGCAGAGATGTCCAGCGTTCCCGCGAACTGCATGGGCTGGTTGGCCACGATGCCCACGGTGTGTCCCTCTACGCGGCCGTAGCCGATCATCACGTTGGGGGCGTACAAGGACTGCATTTCGAGGAAGTGTGCGTCGTCCACGATCTGCTCAATGACCTTGCGCATGTCGTACGGCTGGTTGGCGGAGTCGGGGATCAGGCCGTCCAGCGCGTGGTCGTCGTCGTTCAGTTCCAGTTCCTGGTCGTGCTCCACCACGGGGGCCTCGGACAGGTTGTTGGAGGGCAGGAAGTCCAGGAGTTCGCGGACGAATTCGATCGCGTCGGCTTCGTCGGAAGCCAGGTAGGTGGAGGTGCCGGTGGTGGCATTGTGCTGCCGCGCGCCACCGAGGGTTTCCATGTCCACGTCCTCACCGGTGACTGTCTTGATGACGTCAGGTCCGGTGATGAACATGTGCGATGTCTTGTCCACCATGACCACGTAATCAGTCAACGCGGGGGAGTAGGCAGCGCCGCCGGCACACGGGCCCATGATGAGGGAGATCTGGGGGACCACGCCGGAAGCGTGCACGTTGTTGCGGAAGATGTCCGCGAACATCGCCAGCGAAGCAACGCCTTCCTGGATGCGTGCGCCGCCGCCGTCGTTGATCCCGACAACCGGGCAACCGTTCCGGAGGGCGAATTCCTGGACCTTGACGATCTTCTCACCGTTGACTTGGCTCAGCGAGCCGCCGTAGACGCTGAAGTCCTGGCTGTAGATGGCGATGAGGCGGCCATCCACGGTTCCGTATCCGGAGACCACGCCGTCGCCGAGCGGCTTCTTCTTTTCCATGCCGAATGCGGTGGAGCGGTGGACTGCGAGGGCGTCGAACTCGACGAACGATCCGGGATCGACCAGGAGGTCGATGCGTTCGCGGGCGGTATTCTTGCCGCGCGCGTGCTGCTTTTCGATTGCTTCCGGGCCGGAAGGCTGTTCTGCACGGGCCTGGCGGTCGCGGAAGTCGGCAATCTTTCCCGCTGTCGTTGTCAGATCGTGGCTCATCAAGTGTCTCCGGCTCTGTAGCTGATATTCGCTGGCGCAATCCCCGGCACGGACAAGTAGCTGACTTAAGTAGCTTCCGTACAAAGAACAGGCCCCGCAGGCCAGTCTAGTGACGCCTCTGCCGCGAACCGCTGTAGAAACCCTACAATTTTCCGTGCCCACGCCAAAGCCAGCACTATGTTACCCGTCAGTAACATAGTTGGGTTAGAGTGTCCCCATGACTTCAAGCAACGGCGCTTCCTCCGCCTCAACAGAGGGTCACACGCAACGCACCAGCCCCTACGTTGCCTCCGCTTCGCTCAAGGGCAAGACCATCCTCATGTCCGGCGGCAGCCGTGGCATCGGCCTGGCCATCGCCACCCGTGCGGCCCGCGACGGCGCCAATATCGTGCTCATGGCCAAGACCGGCGACCCCCACCCCAAACTCGAGGGGACCGTCTTTACCGCCGCGGAACAGTTGGTCAAAGCGGGCGGCCAGGCGCTGCCGCTCGTCGGGGACGTCCGCAATGATGACGACGTCGCCGCAGCAGTCGCCGCCGCCGTCGAGCGTTTCGGGGGCATCGACGTCGTGGTTAACAACGCCTCGGCGATCGACCTTTCCCGCACCGACGCCGTGGACATGAAGCGCTACGACCTCATGCAGGACATCAACGTCCGCGGCACGTTCCTGTTGTCCAAGCTGGCCCTGCCCGCCTTGCGCGAATCCAGCCACGGCCACATCCTCACCCTGTCTCCTCCCCTTAACCTGGACCCGAAATGGGCCGGTATGCACTTGGCCTACACCATGGCCAAGTACGGGATGAGCCTCACCACGCTGGGACTCGCCGAAGAGCTGAAGAACGACGGCGTCTCGGTCAATTCACTCTGGCCATGCACCTTGATTGACACGGCCGCGATCCGGAACATGCCAGGCGGGCAGCAGATCGTGCAGGCGGCCCGCGGACCGGAGATCATGGCCGATGCCGCGCACGCCGTGCTGACGGGCTCGGGTGCTACCGGGAATTTCTATACAGACGAAGAGGTGCTGCGCGCTGCCGGCGTTTCGGACTTCACTCCGTACAGCCTCGGCGCGCCCGAAGATCGCTTGGTGCCGGACATCTTCCTTTAGGGAGATTCATAGCCGTTTTTCAGCGCAGCCATCATCCGGGGACGTCGCAACTGGATAGGATTCAGCTATGGATGCCGAACAGCCAGAGAGCAGCGAACCCCAGGTCTTGTCCGGAGAGGTCACGTCCGGGCACTCCCGTTCCTCTGTGGATCGTAGGGCGTTGGACCGTGATGCTCTGCTCCAGCCGGATTTCTTGTCGGCTGCCGGCATCTCCCAGCTGAAGATTGTCGATTCCACGGGATCCACCAACCAGGACCTCGTCAGGGCTGTGACGGTGGAACCGAAAAAGTGGGCCGACCTTTCCGTGTTGACCGCCGAACACCAGACGGCGGCGCGCGGCCGGCTGGACCGCCACTGGGAATCACCCGAGCGGTCGGCGGTGTCCGTTTCCATGGTGCTGCGCCCCGTAACGGCAGAAGGAATGCCGGTCCCGACGCAGAGCTACTCCTGGCTGTCACTCCTTGCTGCGGTTGCCCTGCGTGAGGCCCTGCAGGAAACCGCCGGAATCACCGCGGAGATCAAATGGCCCAATGACGTGCTGGTCAACGGGCGGAAGGTGGCTGGCATCCTGGCCCAGATGACTCCGCTGGGCGATGGCTCCGTTCCGGCCGTCATCTTGGGTGTTGGCCTCAACGTGTCCTTGGCGGAGGAGGAACTTCCGGTCCCTACAGCAACCTCGCTTGCTCTCGAAGGGGCCACGACGACGGACCGCACCGCGCTGCTGAAGAGCTACCTTTCCCGCTTCGCCAGGTTGTACCGCAGTTTCTGCAACTCCGAGGGAGACCCTGCGGCCGGTTTGGTAGGTGGCCCGTCCCTGCACAAGCGCGTCGAGTCGGCCATGGTGACGTTGGGCCGGGAAGTGCGCGCTCACTTGCCTGGGGACCACGAACTCGTGGGCCACGCCTCGCGCTTGGACGAGCACGGCTCGTTGTTGGTGGTGGACCACGGCGGCAGGGAGCACGTAGTGACAGCCGGAGATGTGGTGCACTTGCGCGCCACAGAAAGCGGTTATGCGTAAAGAGTTACTTCCGGGGGAGCAGGTCATCACGATTACGCGCCAACAGGGCCGTTCGCTCTTCTTTCCGCTGCTGGCCTTCATCGTGGTACCCGCCCTGACGGGTTTTGCCTGTGCCTGGATCGTCAGGGAAAACCCCCAGCGCCTGGTGCCGTTCATCACTGCCGAATGGACGCCTTGGCTGGTGGGGACCGTTGTTGTGCTCGCGGTGTGGTTCCTCGCCGCGTACAGCCTCAAGCGTGTGTTGCGGTGGCGGTCGATCAAGTACGTCCTGACGAGCAGGCGTGTACTTGCCAGGAACGGAATGTTTCGGCGGAGTGATTGGCAGGTATCGCTGATGGCCGTCCGCAACGTTGGTGTCCAGCAGAGCATGCTCCAACGGGTATTGCACTCAGGGAATATATCCTTGGATACCGGGCACTCCGGAATAGCCGTCCTGGCCGATGTTCCCGAAGTGGGGAAGTTCCGGGGATTCATTCTTGACGCGATGGACGAACTCCCGCAAGGTGAGGTTTTTGAGGGTGAAGTACTGAGGGATTTTGAAGAATTGCCATGGGAGTTGAGAGAAGGTGGAAGAGATGAGCGTTGAGGATCAGCAGTCCGGCGAGGACCTGGACCAGGAGTTCGACGCCGTACCGGAACCTTCCGTCGACGAGGAGACTGAGGTCGGGCCTGCTCCGGCGTCGGTGCAAACAGGTCCGCCCACTGGTGTGATGTCCGCGGAGCGCCTGGCTATTAAAGCCCTTGAGGCGAAGCTCCTGGGCGGAGAACGCAAGCTGCGGCGTCGTGAAGTTGCTGCCGGCGCGGGCGTGTCCATCCTGTCGGCACGCAAAATCTGGCGCGCCCTGGGATTCCCTAACTTTGGGGACGAGGATGTGGCGTTTACTGAACGCGACCAAGCTGCCCTATCCAGCATCCTGGATTTGGTGCGTGCAGGGCTCCTGACAGAGGAAGCCGCGATCTCAGTTACCCGTTCCATCGGCCAAATGACGGACCGCATGGTGGTGTGGCAAATCGAAGCCTTGGTGGAGGACATGGTTTCCGAACAGGGAATCCCTGATGCCGTGGCCCGAAAACAGTTGGTCGGGCAACTCCCCGCCCTGGTGGATTCCCTCGAAGAGATCCTGGTGTACTCCTACCGCCGCCAGCTCAACGCCGGCGTTCAGCGGCTTGCCGTTCGGGCAGAAGCGGGGCTGCAGGCCAGCGAGGAGGGTCGGGAGGGGGACGAAGACGATTCACCGTTGCCCTTGGCCCGTGCCGTGGGATTCGCTGACCTTGTCTCTTACACCAGCCTGTCGCGCCGCATGAACGAGAAAACGCTCGCCCAGCTGGTGCAGCGTTTTGAGAACAAATGCGCCGAGATCATTTCCGTGGGTGGCGGACGACTGGTCAAGACCGTGGGCGACGAAGTCCTCTACATCGCTGAAACCCCCGCTGCCGGAGCGGAGATTTCCTTGGCACTGGCGCAGGCCTTCACTGAGGATGAGATCCTGCCGCAGTGCCGTGTATCAATGGTGTGGGGCCGCATCCTTTCCAGGCTTGGCGATATCTACGGGCCCACCGTTAATCTGGCTGCACGGCTGACTACGCTGGCGCAGCCCGGGACGGTTCTCGTGGACGCCATGACTGCGGCCGCCCTTGGACAGGATGACCGCTTCGTCCTGGTTCCCCAGAAGTCGGAGAACGTCCGTGGCTTCGGTGAGATCCATCCCGTGATGCTCGCACGCGGACGCGGCAAGGGTTTGGTGCTGGACTAGGCAAGCTGCTGACAGCCCCTCTGGGCCGCACGCTCTCTCACGTCCCTCGGGCTTCAGTCGTTCGCTCTCTCACTTTCTTCAGGAGAGTGAGAGAGCGAACGGGCTTAAGGGCTGTTGTATGAGAGAGCGTTGGAAATATCTGCTGTTGCTGAGAACTGCGTCACGACTTAGCAAAACGATGGATTAACCCGGTAGTCTTAGCGTTGTTTGTGTCGTGGATGGCCGTGCGGTTTCGGTGCCGGCTGCCTCGGGCTGCCTAATTTGTGGGGGAATGTGGATGGCTCTGCCTGACGGGTCCGGGAACCGCCGTGCCAAGAACCGCCGTCGGAAGGTCATCGCGGCAACCGCATTTTCCCTTGCTGCCGCAGTCCTGGTGACCGGCGCGATCCTGTACCCGGGGTTCAAGACCACCGAGGTGGACCTCAATGATGGTGGCGTCTGGGTGGTCAGCAAGTCCAAGAATGCCGCCGGCCGGCTCAACTACCCTTCCAAGTCCCTGGATGGTGCTGTGACGCCGGCAAGCAAGGACTTCGACATCCTCCAGCAGGCCGGAGACATCTTCATTGATGACCCTGAAGGTGCCACCATCAACCCGGTCAGCGCCGCAAATATGCGCCTGGGCGGAGACCAGAAACTGCCAGGCTCCGCGGATGTAAGTTTCGGCCACAAAGTGTTGGCAGTCACCGACCCGTCAAAAGGCAAGGTCTGGGCATTGTCGCCCGGCTCAGTGGGCGGCTTCAGCGACGAGTCAGAGCCATTGTTCGAGCAATCGCCCGGAATTGTTTCGGTGGTGGGCGCAGACGACACCATCCACACTGTGGATCCGGAGTCCGGCAGTGTGACCGCAACCAAAGTGGACGCCAACGGCAGGTCAGTGGATTCGCAGGTCCGCAAGGATGATGCCCTCAAGGGCGCCGGAGACCTGCAGCTCACCGCGGTGGGTGACAAGGCCGTTGTGCTCAATGAAGTTACCGGAAACATCGTTCTCCCTGGCGGCGCAACCGTTCACCTGGATGACGCCCGGGACGCGAAGCTCCAACAAAGCGGACCCGCCGCGGATTTCGTGGCCATCGCCACCACCAACGCCCTTCTGCTTCAGCCGTTGGATGGGGGTACAGCCAAAACCATCCGGCCCGACGGCGAAGGCGTTCCCGCGGCGCCCGTCCAGCTGGGCACCTGCACTTACGGAGCATGGTCCGGTGCCAACAAGTACATTCGCGAATGCAGCAACGAGGCTGACAACCGCCGCGCCGACGTTCCCAAGGCGAGTGCGTCGCCGTCGTACGTTTTCCGCGTAAACCGCGACCTTGTGGTTCTGAACGACGTCAATTCCGGCAACGTCTGGATGGTCAACCAGAACATGCAGTTGGTCAACAACTGGGACGACGTTATCCCGCCCCAGCAGACATCGGACGACGCCGACAAGGACTCCGCGGACGAAGTCCAGCAGACGGTCCTGCCGGACCGCAGCAAACCCAACACCCCGCCTGTGGCCAAGCCGGACGCCTTTGGCGTGCGCGCCGGGAAGACGACCCTCCTGCCGGTTTTGGACAACGACGCCGATACCGACGGCGATGTCCTGACGGTCTCCGCTGACCAAGCCGTGAAGTCGGGGGCGTTGGCGCCTGTCTACGGCGGGACGGGTTTCCAGATTGCCGTCCCTGCGGAGCAATCCGGGGCGGAGACTTTCAAGTACTCCGTGGACGATGGCCGTGGCGGAACCGGCGCAGCGAACGTTGACCTCCGGATCGTGCCGTCCGGTGAGAACAACGCACCCCAGCAGAAGCCCAACAGGAACAACGCCTTGGTGGTGCAATCCGGGAAGATCGCCAACCAGTACGTCCTCAGTGACTGGATAGATCCCGACGGCGATGACATCTTCGCGGTTGCTGCCAGCAGCAGCGATCCCGCCGACCAAGTACGCATCCGGCCGGACGGGTTACTGACGTTCCAGGACTCCGGGGCAGGGCCGGGCAAGAAGACCATTTCCGTGACGGTCTCGGATGGCGCATTGAGCACTGAGGGGCGCATCAGTGTGGACGTTCGTGCCCCTGGTGCCCTGCCGCCCATCGCCAACGCCGATCACGTGGTGGCGGTGGCAGGCCAGGACACGGTGATCGCCCCACTTAAGAACGATACCGATCCGCAAGGCGGCACTCTGCGGCTGGCACAGGCCCAGCCGGATGAACAAGCCACGGCTGTCATCGGTCCGGACCAGCAGACGTTTACCTTTAACTCCACGACTGCCGGCCCTCACTACGTCACCTATATGGTCACCAACGGCCCCGCGAGTGCGCAGCAGCTTGTGCGCGTGGATGTAGTGTCCGGAAATAACGACGGCGCTCCCGTTGCGGTTCGCGACATCGCGCTTCTGCCCAGCGGCGGCAGCACCGTGGTGGACGTGCTGGGCAATGATTCGGATCCGGCCGGCGGCGTGCTGGTTGTCCAGTCGGTCACTGCGGAGGACGGCTTGCCGGTCACGGTAGCGGTTCTGGACCATTCAGTGGTCAAGGTCACCGACATCCATGCGACCGGACAATTGTCCTTGAAGTACACGATTTCGAACGGCAAAGCGTCGGCCACGGGAGACATCTCGGTGCAGGTGGTGCCGGCGCCGAGCAAGCTGCAGGCCCCGCAGGCCAAGCCCGACGAAGTATCGGTACGCGTCGGCGACGTTGTGACCATCCCGGTCCTGGAGAACGATTCGGACCCCAACGGCGGAGAACTCACCCTTGATCCCGCACTGGCGCAACAGCCCGACGCCGCGGACGGCAGGACGTTCATCGCTGGCAATTCCCTGCGCTTCATCGCAGGCGAGCTTCCCAAGACTGTCTATGCCATTTACAAGGTCAGCAACGCCTCGGGCCAGACCGATTCGCAGCAAGTCACTATCCGTATCCGCGCCAGGGACGACGCCACGAACACCCGCCCCGAGCCGCGAAACCTGACCGCACGTGTGGTGGCGGGCATGACCGTCAAGATCCCCGTACCGTTGGACGGCATCGATGCCGACGGCGACTCGGTGCAGCTCATTGGCGTCGACAAAGCGCCCGCACTTGGCACAGCCGTGGTGCGGGATGGATACATGGAGTTCACTGCTGCCGCCAATTCTGCCGGGACTGACACGTTCAGCTATCGCGTTCGGGACCGAATCGGAGCCGAAAACACCGGCACCGTGATTGTGGGCATCGCACCGGCAGAAGCGAACAATCAGAAGCCGATTGCCGTGGACGATGCAATTGACGTCCGACCAGGTCGTCGGATTGCAGTAGATGCGTTGAAAAACGACTCGGATCCCGACGGCGATCCCCTTGGCCTGGTGAATTCCTTCGAAGCCAATCCGGAACTGCAGGTTGAGGCTGCCACCGGCAAGATCCTGTTGACGGCGCCCGGCGTTGCCGGAAACGAGAGCATCAGCTACCGGATCCAGGACGACAAAAAGGCTGAGGCAAGCGCCGTTGTCAGGGTTCAAACAAGCCCGACGGCGGCCCTCCACGTTCCGATTGCGGTAGACGATCGCATCACCCTGGCTGAGACGCTGGGCAAGACCGCCGTGGACGTCCCGGTGCTGAAAAATGACTCTGATCCGGACGGCGTTGCGGAAGACCTGACCATCACGTTGCCGGATGCGAATCCGAACGCCAGGGTAGGAACCGCCGGCAACGTTGTGGTGACTCTTACGCCCCAGGACCAGCTGATTCCGTACACCGTGACGGACATGGATGGGCAGTCAGCAACAGCAGTGATGTGGGTCCCCGGACAAGGCCTGCAGTATCCAACGCTTGCCAAGACCGAGCCCGTTGAGGTCATGTCCGGCAAGGAAACCACGCTTTCGCTCCAGGAATACGTCCGCGTGCGGGACGGGCGCCAACCACGGCTTACAGTGGCGGACAAGATCCGTGTGCAGGGAGCCGATCCCAACAACGTTATTTCCGGCGATGGAAATGCTCTGCGGTATGCGGCACAGACGGACTACGTTGGCCCGGGGTCCATCACCTTCGAGGTGACTGACGGATCAGGCCCGGACGACTCGCAGGGGCTGAAGTCCACGTTGACCATCATCACCAAGGTGATCCCGGACCCCAACGCGAACCACATCCCCACTTTCAGCGGCGCTTCGATCGAGGCACCCAAGGGGGAAACCACGGACCTGGAATTGGCAAACCTCGCCAAGGACGTGGACGAGCGGGATCAGGGAAACCTCAAGTTTGAGCTCGATGGACAGCAACCCGCGGGCTTCCAAACCAAGGTGGAGGGAACCGTCCTCAAAGTCACCCCGGACCTTTCTGCTAATCCGGGCGTGGTGGGCACCTTCCCGCTAAAGGTCACGGACGGCCGCTCTGACGCTGTTCGTGCCACGGTGACGGCCACGGTTGTCTCGTCCAACAGGCCGCGTCCTGCAGCCAACGACGACGCTGTTGAGAAAGCCAACGCCGGGCGGTCCGAGACCATCAACGTGCTGGCCAACGACTTCAACCCCTTCAATGACTCACCGCTGACCATTGAGAGCGCCGCCGTGGAAACAGGCACTGCGGCTGGTCAACCGACGGTCTCGGGTGATTCGGTCACCGTGACTCCTGCTGACAGCTTCAAAGGCGTCATGGTGGTGCGGTACACCGTGCTGGACAAGACCAAGGACCCATCCAGGCAGGCCGTGGGGCGTGTCCGGATCACAGTCCGGGACAAGCCCGACGCTCCGTCGGCGCCCGTAGCAACCGACGTCCGTAGCCGCACCGCAGTGCTCAAGTGGGCACCGCCGTCGGACAATGGCGCCGCCATCACCAAGTACACGGTGAAGGCGGCCGGCTTTGAGCAGGTGTGTCCCACCACTACATGCACGCTCTCGGGACTGACCAACAACGTGAAGTACGTGTTCACGGTATTCGCCACCAATGAGGTGGGGGACTCGCCAGCATCGATCGCGTCCAATGAGATCCGCCCGGATGAGAAACCGTCGCCGCCGGAAGCGCCCGGGGTCAAAGCCGGGGACAAGAACATGGCTATTACGTGGACCCCTGCGAAGACCGAGGGCTCTCCTGTGAAGCACTACAACCTGGAGATCTCGCCGCCTCCGGCCAACGGCATAGCCGTTAAGAACGAGGTCACCGGCCTGAGCTACACATGGCCCGGGCTCAGCAATGGCGTGAAGTACAAGGTTCGTGCCCAGGCCGTCAACGAGCTCGGTCCGTCGGACTGGGGCATGTACTCCCTTGAGGACAACCCCGCTGGCCTTCCGGCGGCCCCGGCTGCCCCCACCACCGCTGTGGTGGAGTCCGTGGGAACAAGTAACCAGATCCGCGCGGATTGGGCCGAACCCAATATCAATGGTGATCCCATCAAGACGTACTACGTCAGCATGAGCGGTGGAAACGGCGTGCCCCAGACCCAAACAATCCCGGGAAACGTCCGGTCAGCCACCTTTACCGCCCAGAACGCCGAAGCCGGCTACACGTTCACAGTGCAAGCTGAGAACAAGGCCGGGAAGGGTGGCGTCAGTGCCGCCTCAGCCCCTCGCCGTGCCACAGGCAAGCTCGGCACCGTTAACAACGTCACAGCGACACCGGCAAATACCGGGGGAGCGGGCCGGGCAGTCACCATCAACTTTGCGGTCCTTGACGACAAGCAACGAAACGGATCCACGCAGAGCGAAGTCAGCTACCGCTACCTGGCGAGTACCGGCCAGTCCGGTCCTATCACGCCCGGGCAAACGGTGGGTGGTTTCGCCAATGGGCAGGCTACCTCCATCACGGTCACGGCCGTGTCCTCCGTGGCGCCAAGTTCCAATGCCAGCGCACCGGCAACAACCACGCCGTACGGGTCGCCTGGTACGCCGTCCGCTTCCGGTGCAAACGGCGGCCAGAACCAGACCACACTGACGCTGAACTGGTCCTCCCCGTCAACGGGCAGCAACGACGTAGCTGTAACCAAGATCAGGATCACCGGCGGTGGAGAGGATACCGGATGGATCAACGAATCAGCGTCCGGCAGCCGCGTAGTCAACACCGGTGGCTACAACCAGACCCGCACCATTGAGGTCCAGACGTTCAACTCCATAGGCCAAGGCGGAGGCGTGGCTTCCGCAAGTGCTCAGAGCGGGCCGCAGAAGACGTCGTGGGAAGCGAACCTGCCCTCCGGTAGCTACCGTACCTGCACGGATACTGCACCTTCCGGCCAGACGTCGTGGGATCCCAAGCCAGGCGAACACACTTGTGGTGGGAAGATCTACGGAGCCCCGTGGCAATACGAATCCAACGGCACCTTCACGGTCAACTGCTACGTGTACCGCAGCACCCCGTACATCAACTACGCGGCCTGGTACCGCCTGACCAGCGGCCCTAACGCAGGCCGGTTCATCGCCCAAGGCAACACCACCTTGGGAGACCCCGGACCTCATCAGATTCCACAATGCTGACTCAATCGAAGCCTGGGCGCCGGGCAGTTGTCCCCATCGCGCCCTGGGCCAGGGAGACAGTACGCTGTCAAAGCCAACGGATAGCCCGGTCTCGGGTTTCCTTGGCCGGCCGTGGGGCGCGTGGGATAGTCTTAGGGACTGAAATTTCCGCCGCCGTACGGGGGTACTGCGAAATGTATGGCCGCCGGCATCTGCCGGTTGGCTTGGAAGCCACTGGGGGGCGGCTGAACACAAAGGGAATTCTGGGGCTGTGACAACTTTCTTCGGCAAGCTGGGGCTGAAAAAGCGTCAAAACAAGAAGTTCATAGCGGGAACTGCTGCTACCGCGGCGGGCGCTTTGCTGATCACCGGGGCGATTCTGTACCCGGGGTTCAAGACCACCGAGGTGGACTTGAATGACGGCGGCGTGTGGGTCGTGAGCAAAACCAAGAACGCTGTGGGCCGGTTGAACTATCCGTCCCGCGTTCTAGATGGTGCTGTCACACCCGCTACCACTACCTTTGATGTGCTGCAGCATGATGGCAACGTCTTCGTGGACGACGAATCCGGCTCCACCATCAACCAGGTATCGGCAGCAAACCTGAAGCTGGGTGGCGATAAGCAGTTGCCGTCGTCGTCGCAAGTCAGCTACGGCTCCACCGTGCTCTCGGTGACCGACCCCGCCCGGGGCAAAGTCTGGGCGCTGTCTCCCTCCACCGTCAACGGCTTCGACGAAGAAGGAACCGAACCCGTACTGACAGGTTCCCCGGGCATGGTCTCTGCCGTGGGATCCGACAACCGGATCTACACAGCAGACCCGGGTAAGGGCGAAATCATAGTCACCACGGTGGACCTTAACGGGGAACGCACTGACTCACAGGTCAGCAAGGTGGACGAGCTCAAGGGCGCCGGCGACCTTCAACTGGCCGTGGTGGGCGATAAGCCCGTGGTCCTTGACGCCGCTTCCGGCAACCTCTTCCTGCCCGGCGGCCGCAAGCTTCAACTTCAGGATGCCCGCGAAGCCAAGCTCCAGCAGAGCAGTGAAGACAGCAGCTACGTCGCCATTGCCACACAGAAGGCCCTGCTGAAGCAACCCCTTGACGGGTCCACGGCAGCAACTGTCAGTGCGGACGGCGAAGGCATCCCTGCGGCTCCCGTTCAGGTGAGCAAATGCGTTCACTCCGCCTGGTCCGGCGCCAACAAATACGTCCGTGACTGCGACAATGACGCCGACGACAAGAAAAACGACGTCCCCAAGGCCAGTGCCTCCCCAAGCTACGTTTTCCGCGTGAACCGGGACTTGGTGGTCCTCAACGACGTGAACTCGGGCAGCGTGTGGCTGGTTAACCAGAACATGCAGCTCGTGAACAACTGGGACGATGTGGTCCCACCCAAGAACCAGTCCGATGACCAGGACCAGGAGTCGGCGGACAACAACACCATCAACGTCCTCCCGGACCGCACCAAGCCCAACCGTCCGCCTGAGACCAAACCGGACGAGTACGGTGTCCGGCCCGGCAGAACCTCCATCCTGAGCGTCCTGGACAACGACTCAGATCCCGACGGCGATGTCCTCACCGCGTCGGTGGGCGCCAACGGCCCCAAGATGGGTGCGTTGGAAAACATCTACGGAGGATCCGCCTTCCAGATCAAGGTCCCGGCAGATGCGAAACCGGGCACTGAAGTCTTCGACTACAACGCCGCCGATGGCCGCGACTTGTCCGCCGGCGGCAAGGTCACACTGCGGGTGGTGCCTCCGGAAGAGAACAAACCGCCGCTCTTCAAACGAGGCGAGCCCACCACCATGCTGGTGGAGCAGGGCAAGTCGGTCAGCCAGAACATCCTGACCGACTGGATGGACCCCGACGGCGATGACCTCGTCCTGCTGGATGCAAAGTCTGACAACGACCAGGACCAGGTGAAGGTACGCCGCGACGGCCTCCTGACGTACCAGGACTCCGGCGCAGCACCGGGCAAGAAGAACGTCACCATCACAGTGTGGGACGGCAGGGCCACTACTACTGGCCGCATCGTGGTCAACGTGCAGCCGCCGGGTGCCCTCGCACCGGTGGTCAACGCGGACCACGTCACTGCGGTGGTTGGCCAGGACCTGGTCATCGCACCGCTGAAGAACGATGTGGACCCCAATGGTGGCGCGCTTCGTGTCGCCCATGTTGAGGCCGCCGGCCCCGCTGAGCTCGGCCCGGTCACCGACGGTGGTACGTTCACGTTCCGGAGCACCACACCCGGCCCGATCTACTTGACGTACATCGCCAGCAACGGCCCCCAGAGCAGCCAAGGGCTGATCCGTGTGGACGTCGAGTCCGGTAAGGACGCCGGAGCTCCCGTCGCAGTCCACGACGTCGCATTGCTCCCGGTGGGCGGCAGTGTGCTGGTTGATCCGCTGGCCAACGACTCCGATCCCTCCGGCGGCGTGTTGGTCCTCCAATCCGTCACCGTACCCGACGGCTCGTCGGCATCCGTGAGCGTGATCGACCACAGCGTCCTTCGCGTTACGGACGTCCTCGGCGCCAAGGAACCGTTCGTCTTCAGCTACACCATGTCCAACGGCCGCGCCTCAGCTACCGGCACAGTGGGCGTTGTCCCGGTGCCGGCTCCCGCCGTCGTCGAGGCTCCCCAGCCCAAACCCGACGAAGTCAACGTCCGCGTGAACGACGTCGTGACCATTCCGGTCCTGGACAACGACACTCACCCGCAGGGCGAGGAACTGTCCGTGGATCCGGTGCTGGCGCAGAGCATCCCGGAAGAGGACGGCAAAGCGTTCATCTCCGAGAAGACCCTGCGCTTTATTGCCGGGCCCACGCCCAAAACCGTGCGGGCCATTTACAACGCGGTGGATCCGCAGGGGCAGAAGAGCGCCGCGGCAGTCACCATCCACGTCCTCCCGCTGGAAGGGACCCAGAATTCGCGTCCGCAGCCGCAAAACCTGACGGCACGCGTTGTGGCGGGCGGCAGCGTCCGGATCCCGGTTCCGCTGGACGGCATAGACCCCGACGGCGACTCGGTACAGCTCACCGGCATCGACAGCACACCCACCATGGGAACCGCGACGGCGGGCAGCAGCTTCATTGATTTCGTCGCCGCCGGTGACGGCGCCGGTACCGACACGTTCCGGTACAAGGTGATCGACCGCCAAGGTGCGGTCAACACCGGAACGGTGACGGTTGGCGTCGCGCCACGTGGCGAGGACAACCAGAAACCAGCTCCCGTCGATGACGAAGTCAAGGTCCGCCCTGGCCGCCAGATCGCTGTGGACGCGACCGCCAACGATACCGATCCCGATGGTGACATCATCCGGATCCTGACAGACAGCCTGGAGGCTGACGCAGGCCTCGACGCCAAGGTCAGCCAGACCAGTGGCCGGATTCTGGTAACCGCTCCCGCTGCGGAGGGCACCGTCAACGTTCGTTATTCCGTTGCCGACGACCGCGATGCCGTAGGACAGGCCAGTATCCGGGTGGTAGTCCAGAACGACCTGCCGTTGCAGGCGCCGATTGCCCGCGACGACCGCGTGACCTCGGCACAAACGCTCGGCAAAACGGCCGTGGATGTTCCCGTCCTGAAGAACGACGAAGATCCGGACGGCGTGGGGGAGAACCTCAAGGTCGCTACCGGTTTGGAAACTGCGCGTCCCGGTCCCGAGGGCAACGTCATTGTTGACCTCACTGAGCAGCCGCAACTGGTGCCCTACACCGTGGAGGACGTGGATGGACAGAAGTCCACGGCCATCATTTGGGTTCCCGGTATTGGCCAGCAGGTTCCCACGCTCGCCAAGGACGAGGTAGTGGAACTCGTCTCAGGCCAGTCCGTCACGGTGAACCTCTCGGAATGGGTCAAAGTCCGTGAGGGACGCTCACCACGCCTGACCCAGACCGACCGCATCAAGCTCATCGGTGCCGACGGCAGCGATCCCGTAGCCAACGGTGGCACTGCCCTGAAATACACGGCCGGTGCGGAGTACGTTGGCCCCGGCTCCATCAGTTTCGAAGTCACTGATGGAACAGGTCCGGACGACCCCAACGGCCTGAAGTCGACGCTCAGCATCCGAACCAAAGTGCTGCCCGACCCCAACAAGAACAACCCGCCGGTTCTGCTGGGCAGCGACGTGGAAGTTCCCAAGGGCGACTCTGCAAGCCTCGACCTGGAGAAGCTGACGTCGGATCCGGACTCGGATGACGTGCAGAACATGAGCTACGAGCTGGTGGGCGCAGCCCAGGGCGGCTTCAAGGTGAACGTGGACGGCAAGACGCTCAAGGTCTCCGCGGATGATTCCGTGCAGATTGGGCAGTCGGGCACCGTCCAGGTGAAAGCAAAGGACCGCCGCGGGCTCGAGGCTGTCGCAACGTACAAGCTGTCCCTGTCGGCCTCCAACCGGCCAAAACCGGTGGCAAACGACGATGCTGAACCCGAGGCGCAATCCGGGAAGCCTGTGACGGTCAACGTGTTGGCAAATGATTCCAACCCATTCCCGGAGACACCACTGAAAATCGTCTCAGCCGTCACCGAAACGGGCCAGGGAACGGCTGAAGCCGGCGGGGACAGTGTGACCGTCACACCCGCAAGCGGATTCACCGGAACCATGGTGGTTGCATACACAGTGGAGGATAAGACCGGCGAGATCTCCCGGTATGCCACTGCCCGCATCCGTCTGACCGTCAAGGACAAGCCGGCAGCACCAACCACGCCGCTTGCACAGTCCGTGGGCGACCAAACCGCCCTGCTCACATGGAACGCGCCGGCTGATCGTGGCTCGCCGATCACCAAGTACACGGTGTACGGCGAGAACGGCTTTAAGCAGGACTGCCCCGCGAATACCTGTACGCTGACCGGCCTGACCAACAATGTGAAATACCACTTTGCCGTCACTGCCACGAATGCGATCAATGAATCCGAGCGGTCTCCGGTGTCGGCCGAGGTCCGTCCGGACGTCAAGCCCGACACCCCGGTTGCACCCACGCTGAAGTTTGGCGACAAGCAGCTGTCCGTGGCTTGGGTTCCGCCTGCAAGCAAGGGCTCGCCCATCAAGTCCTACGACCTTGAGATCTCGCCTGCTCCTGCCGGCCAGAACCCGCAGATCCAGAACCTGACGGCGAACAGCCATGTCTGGACCGGTCTGACCAACGGGGTGGCCTACAAGGTCCGGGTCTTGGCCAGGAATGACGCCAAAGAGCCCTCGGAATGGAGTACGTACTCTGCTGCCGAAACTCCTGCTGGAGTGCCGGCGACCCCTGCGGCTCCTTCAGTTGCGGGTGCCGGATCCGTGGGCACGCAGAGCCAGTTGCAGGTCAGCTGGGCAGCACCGAACAACAACGGTGACGCTGTGTCCGCCTACACGTTGACCACCTACATGGGCGGCGCCGTCGTAGCTACCCAATCCGTGGCAGCGACCTCGCAGAATGTCACCGTGGCGAACTCCGAAGCGGACTACACGTTCACGGTCTCGGCTACCAACAAGGCCGGCGTCAGCGGTGTCAGCCAACAGTCGGCCCCAATCCGGGCTGCAGGCAAGCCCGGCATGGTGGGCACCCCATCGGCTGCCTTGGTGGAAACCAACGCTGATGGCGGCAAGATCCAAGTGACGTTCAATCCCTTGACGGCTGCGGAACGAAACGGAGCCAACGTCAACGAGATCAGCTACCGGTATGCATTGACGTCCGGAGGCGGCAGTGGCGCAATTCCATCCGGGGGAGCCGTAGTGCCGGCCGCCAATGGAACCGACACAGCAGTAGTGGTGTGGGCAGTGTCTTCACGGAACCCCACACCCGGGGACAGAAGCCCGGCATCAAACACCGTTAATCCCTATGGGCTTGCCGCTGCGCCGGTGGTGACCGGGAGTAAGAGCAGCGGTGTTGGCGACAAGACGGTGTCGTGGACCTGGAGCGCTCCCAGTGGCAATGGACGTCCCGTGACGGGCTACCAATACAGCCTCGAGGGTGGCGCGTGGACTGACACCGGCCAGAGGAGTTTCTCCACCACAGTGGGCTTCGACGAGACAAAAACTTTGCGAGTCCGCGCCATCAGTGGCGGCCAGGCTGGCCGGGTGGGCAGTGACACGTCACGGAGCGGGTCTGCACCACCGCCGCCGCCTCCGCCCACTCCGCCCCAGATACTGGCACACAACAGCACGTGCCCTGGCCAGCCGGGAAGGCCGGACACGTACAACCCGAGCGGCCCCACGTGTGGCGTTGGCTGGGTGGAACGGTCTTGGGGATGGATTGACGTCACCTGCAGGCAGGACATCTACAACAACGGGACCCCCTGGTACAAGCTCAGCGGCTCGCCGAAGAGCGGCTGGTTCGTGAAGTCAACCACCGTGGACCTTCGCAATGGCATGCCCCCTGTCTGCTGACCCATCGCCTGGCTTTTAGCAACAACTTCAACCCAACACTCCGAACACACCCAAGGAACAGGATCAACCGATGACCATGACAAACGAGCAGGCCGCGTGGTTTGCAGAAACGTTCGAGAAGCTCGTTGCCAACGTGGGCAAGGCCGTGTTGGGCAAGGAACACGTCATCCGGCTGACGTTCACGGCGATGATGGCCGAAGGCCATGTCCTGTTTGAAGACGCACCGGGTACGGGTAAGACCTCCCTCGCCCGTGCCTTGGCCGCGACGGTCCAGGGTTCGCATAACCGCATCCAGTTCACGCCTGACCTCCTGCCGTCTGACGTGACCGGTGTGACCATCTACGATCAAAAGACCCAGAAGTTCGAATTCCACAAGGGCCCGGTGTTCAACAACATCGTCCTGGCTGACGAGATCAACCGTGCTTCTCCTAAGACGCAGTCCGCGTTGTTGGAAGTCATGGAGGAATCCCGCGTAACCGTGGACGGCACTACGTACGAGGCCGGCCGCCCGTTCATGGTCCTGGCAACCCAGAACCCCATCGAACAGGCAGGCACCTACCGCCTGCCCGAGGCCCAGCTTGACCGCTTCCTGATTAAGACCTCCATTGGCTACCCGGATCACGCCTCCACCGTCCGGCTGCTGGGCGGGGCCAACCTGAAGGACCGTTCGAAGGACCTCAGCGCGCTGATCACCACTCAGGCCGTAGCGGACATGGCAGACCTGGCAGCCACCACCCACGTGGACACCGCGGTGCTCGAGTACATTTCCCGCCTCTGCGAAGAGACCCGCAATGCCTCTGAAACGCGGCTTGGTGTTTCTGTTCGTGGCGCTTTGGCCATGGTCCGCGCTGCGAAGGTGTGGGCCGCCAGCCAGAGCCGCAACTTCGTTCTGCCGGATGACATCAAGGAGCTCGCCCCAGTGGTGTGGACGCACCGTTTGGTGATGGACCCCGAAGCCGAATTCTCCGGCGCAACACCCGAGGTGGTGCTCAACCGCGTCCTCGCTGACGTCGCGGCACCGCAGCAACGCGCGAGCGCCTAAACACTAGTCCCCACCGCACCCAGCTCGAACAAAGGCCCAGACATGTCCTCCAGCACACCCCTGAACAGGGCTGCTGACTCGTTGAAACGCGCTACGTCCGCTCTTGGCGGCAAGATGCGTTCCCTGCGCGGCCTTGGCAACGAGCCGGGCAAGCGCCCCGGCCGGTCAAGCCAACGCAGCAAAACCAGCAAGCTCCACCCCGCAGCCGTATGGTCGGAAGCAGTCGGAACCGCAGGCGAATTCCTTGCGCCAGGGTGGAGCAAGGTCAGGGCTGTCTGGCTGAAGTACGTGTGGCCCGTCCTCGCGGTAGTGAGCCTGCTCGGGTGGGTAGTGTTGGCTGCCTCGATCGGTCTCTGGTGGGCGGGACAGGCATGGGGTTGGCAGGAAGCCAAGTCAGCTGCCATGGTGGCGTTCCTGCTGTTCCTCCTTGCCATCGGCTTCATCGTGGGCCGCTCGGCCTACGGCGTGGTTCTGGACCTAGCCCGCACACGGGTGGCTGTAGGGGATGACGCTGTGGGCAGCATTGCCGTCTCCAACGTGTCCACGAGGCCGTTGTTGCCTGCAGCGTTGGAGCTGCCGGTGGGTTCCAACACGGCCGTTTTCCATTTGCCCCGCATGAAGCCGGCACAGGTGCACGAGGATCTCTTCACCATCCCTACGGCCCGGCGTGCAGTGATTGTCGTGGGTCCGGTCCGCTCTGTTCGCGCCGACCCACTCCACTTGCTGCGGCGCCGCGTGATGTGGACCGACCCGGTGGACCTGTTCGTACACCCCCGGACCGTGTCGCTGGGGAGCTCGGCCGCAGGTTTCATCCGCGACCTTGAGGGCATGCCCACCACGGAGTTGTCCAGCGCGGATGTCTCCTTCCATGCCTTGCGGGACTACGTTCCCGGGGACGATCGGCGACACATCCACTGGAAGACCACAGCCCGCACCAATAAGCTCATGGTTCGCCAGTTCGAGGAGACCCGGCGCGCACACCTGGCCATCTCGCTCTCCATCAACACGGACGAGTATGACTCCGGGTCTGAGTTCGAAATGGCCATCTCTGTGGCCGCTTCCATTGGCAGGCAGGCCATCCGCGAGCAGCGTGAGTTGGATGTCCTGACCCAGAAGGGGCCGCTCCGCTGCGAAACCGGCCGGAACCTGCTGGACGACATGACCCGCATTGTCGGGGCACCCATGCGGAAGACCGCCGTCGACCTCGCGCGCACCCTTTCGGACACTGTCCCCAACGCCTCCGTGGTGTTCTTCGTAGTGGGCAGCCACGTGACAGCCACGCAACTGCGCTCCGCGGCCTCGTCCGTTCCCCCGGGTGTGCGGAGCCTGGCGGTCCGTGTCCAACCCGGAGCAGCGCCGTCGAGGGCCAACATCGCGGACCTGACGGTCCTCACGGTCGGCGACCTGGACGATCTCGCCATAGTTCTTCGAAAGGCGGCAGCATGAGCACCGCTCCTCATCTCCGGGTGCGTCCCCGCGCAGCTAAGGCAACCCGGTCCGCCGCCCGCGGCGCCGGAGGATCGATATTCGACGACGGCAGGCCAGCCTGGCATTTCGCCGTCGACTGTGGGGCGCTCCTGGTGCTGCTGTTCCTTGGCGTCCTCGGTTTCACCCTAAGCTTCGGGGGAGACGCCCACTACCTCATCGCCGGTCTGGGTGGTGTGCTGCTGGGGCTGGGCATCGCTGTCCTCAACGTGCGCTTCCGCCTGGGACTGCTCATCACGGCTGCCGTGACCTTCGGCGCCTACATGGTATTTGGCTCGGCATTGGCCGTGCCGGATTCGGCTGTCTTCGGATTCCTGCCCAGCCTCGACTCCTTGCGTACGCTCCTGCTGGGCATCGTGTTTGCCTGGAAGGACATGCTCACCGTTGGCGTTCCTGTGGGGACAGCGAATGGCATGCTCATTGTGCCGTTCCTCAGTTCACTGGTGACTGCTCTGGCCGCTGGTCTGCTGACGTGGCGTTTGAAGAGCCCGTACTGGCCGTTGCTGCCGGTGCTGGTCCTCTTTGTCACGGGCATCGCTTTCAGTACCAGCGCGGGTTTCCTCAATGTGGAGCGCGGCGTCTCGCTGACCATTGTGTCCATCGTGTGGGCGACGTTCCGCCGTGATGTGCTCCGGCGGAACAGCACCAAGACCGTTTCGGCCAATAGGCCGGGTTCCGACGCCGCCACCGCCCGCCGCGGCCAGCTCCGCCGCCTGGGGACTGCTGCAGCCGTGATCGTTGTTGCGGTGGGGGTCACCGCTATCGCCTCGCCGTTGGTGACCGCCAGCGACGACCGGAAGGTGCTCCGCAACACGATTGTCCCGCCGTTCGATCCGCGGGAGTACGTGACACCCCTTGCAAGCTTCCGTAACTTCGTCAAGGACGAGAAGGACAGCACGCTGTTCACGGTCAAGGGGCTGCCCAAAGACGCACGCGTCCGGTTGGCGGCACTGGACGCCTTCAACGGTGTGAACTACAGCATGGATCCCAACAGCTCCGGCAACTTCAGCAAGGTGGGCGATGCCCGGTCGCTGAACACCCTGGCCGATTCCGGGAGCCCGGTGGAGGGCACCAACTACACACTGGACATCACCGTAGAGGATTACCAAGGCTACTTCGTGCCTGGTGGCCGGCACACGACGGGTATGAGTTTCGCGGACACTTCGGGGGCCGCTTCCGGGCTCTACTTCAACGCCGGCACGGACACGGCCGTGACCACCAAGGGCCTGTCCAAGGGCGAGAACTACACCGTGCAGGTCTCGGACCCCGGGACGCTGGAGCACGGCCAGCTCACGCAGTACGACTTCGCGAAGCTCACGCTGCCGGAAGCGGAGGAAGTGCCACCGATCGTGGCTTCCCAGGCGAACCAGATTTCCGCGGATGCACCGACTGCCATTGACCGTGTCCGACAGATTGAGGCACATTTCCAGAAGAGCGGTGCTTTCAGCAATGGCCTGGTGGCCGAAGGGCAGCTCCCGAGCCTTCCCGGCCACAGTGCTGCGCGCGTCCGCAACATGCTCTCGGCCAAGCAGATGCTGGGGGACGACGAGCAATACGCCGTGTCCATGTCCCTCATGCTCCGCCACCTTGGTATTCCTTCCCGCGTGGTCATGGGGTTCTATCCTGACCCCAAGAGCCCTGAGAACGGCGCCGGGGATATCAAGATCACGGGTAAGGACGTCCACGCCTGGGTTGAGGTGGCGTTTGACCGCGTGGGATGGGTTGCCTTCGATCCCACCCCGCCCAAGGACAACGTGCCCATCCCGCCGGACCCGGAAAACAAGTCCAAACCCAAGCCGCAGGTACTGCAGCCGCCGCCCCCGCCGCAGGAGCCCGCTGACCTGCCGCCGGATTCCACCCCGGATGCCCTGGATGCAGACGAGAAGAAAAACAACCCGTGGCTTTTCTGGGGCCCGCTGCTCGCGGCTATTGGCGTGGCACTGATTCCGTTGGGGATCCTCGCCTTGCCGCTGCTGCTGATTCTCCTGCTGAAATCACGACGCCGGAAGGCCCGTTTCCGTGATGGCCACCCGGCCCAGCGGGTTGGCGCCGGATGGAACGAAGTGCTGAGCCTGGTCACCGATATGGGTGCCTCGATTGACACCAAGTCCACCAGGCGCGAGTCGGCCTCGGTCATTGCTGACGCGTTCCCCACTACCGGAACTACCACCACCCTGCTTGCCCACCGGGCCGACGCCGCTGTGTTCGGCGCGGGCCAACCCAGTGAGGACCAGGTCAAGGAGTACTGGGAGATCGTTGATACATCGTTGACGGACATTACGGGAAGCGTCGGCTTCTGGAAACGGCAGCAGGCACGGTTCTCGCCACGCTCGTTGCTGTCAGATGGCCGCGCGGCCCTTCGTCGCCGTCAACAGGGCACTACCGACCCTGCGACGCGCCGCTTCACGTTGCCGTTCAAGAAGGACACCACTGATGAGCAATGAGACAGAACTTTGTCCGGCTTGCCGGCATCCGGTTCGCCCGGGCGCGACGTTCTGCACGCAGTGCGGTTCACCCCTGAATAACCGTGGCGCCCGCAAGGAAGGCAATATCAACCATGCCCAGAAGGCGGCGTTGGAGTTCGCCAACCGGCATGGTTTCTCCGATCCCGGTAGTATCTCGGTAGTGTCGGCTCCGGCGTCGCCGATGCAGCACGGAGCAAAAACCATGCCGGACCGTATGCCTGGGCCAGGGGGAGGGACCACAATGACCACCAAGCTCGAATTGGCGCCCGCCTCTGCCGGGAAACGCCTGGGCGCAGCTGTGCTGGATTGGCTGGGACCCTTTGCCGTGCTTGCCACCACGTTCGCTCTGGGAATTGCCGGCATCACGCAGACCCGCCGCAACGGCTTCATTGTCTATGACACTGGCCTGTTGGTTCTCCTGGGGAGCATCGGTTTAGGCGTGACCGTGGTGTACATCTTTGTCCTCCTTGGTCTGGAGGCGAAGTCAGGAAATACCATCGGCAACCAGCTGATGGGCATCCGCAGTGCGGATGCTGATGGCTATGCGCCCGGCGCGGGTGTTGTTTTTGTTCGGGGGATCCTCACTGGCGGCCTCTTGCTGCTGGGGTCCATTGTTGCCGTCATCTTGTCGGCGCTTGGACAGATCGGACTGGTGTTGTGGATCGCCCTGCCGCTGATGTTCCTCGGTGTAGTTTGGGCTTTCCTTGTAGTCGTATCCAACGCCTGGGACACCAATGGCAAGCTGCGTGGCTGGCAGGACAAAGCGGCAAAGTCCTTGGTGTTCGATGTGAACGCCGGTCGCAATCCGGTAACCACGGGTGGCATCCAAGGTCCCTACAGTTTCGCGCCTATGGATCTCCCTCCGGTTCAGCCCGTCGCTTCCCCGGTCCCTTCCGGGCCAACACAGGGCGCGCGTCCGAGCGCGAATCCACTTCCGGTTCCGGCGCAGGCCTCTCCCGCGGCACCGGCTGGCCAGCCTTCGCATGATCCTAACCAGTGGCGCCCACCCACAGCGCCCTTCACGCCGGCACCCCGCACTCCGGCAGCGCACACACCAACAGCACCGATCGCACCAGCGTCATCGAGCCCCGGCGTGGTCGCACCACAGCAGGCACCCGCGGCCGCCGCCCATCCGGACGACGACGTGGAGCGCACCCAGATGCGCCCCGGCGCAGCCCGTGCCCAGGCCGTCCTGCGGATTCGGATCGACGACGGCCAGGACGTCCAGTTGGGCGGGTCTGTCCTCCTCGGCCGGAACCCGGCGCCGCAGCCCGGGGAAACCGTGGAACAACTGCTGCCAGTGGCAGACCCCGGCCGGTCGATCTCCAAAACGCATCTGCACCTGCGCGTTGATGGCGACGGCGTCTGGGTCACGGACCGTAACTCCACCAATGGCAGCGCTGTCACCACCCCTGACGGCATCCAGACCAGGCTCCACCCGGGCGAAGCGAGCTTTGTCCGTCCCGGTTCCACCGTTCACTTCGGGGACCGTTCCTTCCACCTAGGACAAGCATGAATTCACAGCCGGCCACACCCGCCAACGCCGAGGCGGGTCCCGCCGCAGGCGGATCCTCTTTTCGGCTCAGCTACGGGTACGGAACGGACCGCGGGCTTCGCCGCGAACTGAACGAAGACTCGTTCATTGCGTCAGACCCCGTCTTCGCCGTTGCTGACGGCATGGGCGGGCATGAGGCGGGCGAGATCGCCAGCGGCATGTGCGTCAGGGCTTTGGGCAGCGCCCCTGAATTGTCGGCCGGCGTGCGCACGGCTTCAGCGGCCGACCTGCAGTCATGCTTGCTGAAGGCCGACGCTGCCATCCGCAACGCAACGGGAGCGCGCGCCGGGACTACGCTGTCCGGCGTCGTGGTGGTGGAGCAGATGGGCCTGCCCTACTGGCTGGTGATGAACATCGGCGATTCCAGGACTTACCGCCTCAGCCAAGGGGAGTTTGCACAGGTAAGCGTTGACCACTCCGAGGTGCAGGAACTGGTTGATTCCGGGGATATCACAGCGGAGCAGGCTACCGTCCACCCTCGCCGCCACGTTGTTACCCGCGCCTTGGGTACCGGCGACGAAACCGAGGCCGATTTCTGGTTGCTTCCCATCCAGGAAGGTGACCGGATCATGATCTGCTCGGACGGTCTCAACGGGGAACTGGGCGATGACCACATGTTCCGCATCCTTAGCACCGTTGCCCATCCGCAGGATGCCGTGGACGCACTGATCCAGGCTGCCCTGAGAAGCGGTGGCAGGGACAACGTCACCGTCATCGTCGTGGACGCAAAGAACGTCCTGAACGACGCCGGCATCGCCACCACTGCGCCGCGCCCCGAGGTTGCGTCCGAGGTTGAAGAAGATACTCTTCCCCGGGCCTGGGTGAATGGCACCGACGAGGTCGCAGGGGATGGGCAGGAGGAAGGCGCCGATGGCAAGCGGTAACCACCTTTCGCTGAGCAGATATCAGCAGGGTGACTGGTTCGGTGTAGTGCGGAACGGAACCGTGGTGCTTCTGGGCCCTGACACGCCGCACGCACTGATCGACACCGTTTGGGAGTTGCTGGCGTCCGCACCCGAGGCCCACGAAGTCCTTCATGAGGTGACGGATGCCTTTGGAGTTTCCCTCAGCCGCATCCCGCCTTTCGGAATCATCGACTCAAAGGACGCACTTCGTGTGTTCCTTCGGGGGGATCTCGAACTCGTTGTGCAGATGGCCGGAGGCGAGGAACACCTCACAGGGCGTGACGTCACCACCTGGACTGAACGGCGACTTGCAGACGCCGACTCTTACAGCGTCCGGATAGGGAACAAGCCTGCCCCGTCTGCGGGAATTCCGACGTCGGGTGGAGGCCTGCCGCTGAATGGCTCGCCCCTGAACAGTCTTCCGCTGGGGGAGGGCGTGGTGCTCCTGGCCTCGCTAGAGGCCTCGGCCCGGGCTGCCGCCCCCGCTGACAGTAAACCTGAGGTCCGGCCCGCAGCCGTATCCGATGAAACCATGATTGGCTACGCGGAAGCGGACCTGGGCCTGACGATCGCACCGGGTCATTTGATCCCCGCCAGCGAACCTTCCAGCATCGAACCTTCCGTCAGCGAGCCCTTCATTGCCCGGGAACCGGCTGTTGCCGAAGTGCAGGCGGCCGTCGAGGAGAATGGCATCGCCGCGTTACCTGTTCCTGAGGAAGCGGTGGCGCCGGCGAATCAGGTGGCCGGGGAAGCGCCTGAGCAGGCCGGGGATGCTGTACCGGCGCAGTCGGTTTCTCCCGTGGATGCGGAGCTGGAACCAGCCAGCGGGGCAGATACGGAAGCATCCGAGGTGCCCGTCCACACGAGTACCACTGATCCAATCCTTCCGTCGCTGGAAAACACCACAAACTATGACCACCTATGGGACAAGACGGTGATGCGCAACATCGAGGACGCTGCAGTCCGCACGGACGAAGGGTCTGACGACCATGACTCGCCTGCGTCCGCTGCACCGGATGCCCCACCAGCTATGGAACAGATGTCGCCGGCGCCGGTGAATCTGTCGCCAACCCCGTCCGCCGAAGCACCAAGTGGCCTGATTGACTCCGTTCCCTGGCTGCGCAGCAGTTCCTCGGCCCCTGAACCGGGCAGTGACCAGCAGTCAGTTCCGTCCAGGCCCGTAGCCGATCCTGCGGCCCAAGTGCCGGCCGCTTGGTCGTCGGCTCCGGCGGCCATGGCCGCGGACGAGGACTCTGACCATGACGGACAGACCATCATGAAAAGTAGCCTTCCCCCCGATGAGTCCGGTGCAAAGGCTGTTGTTGGACGCGCGGAGGCGTCAGCCGTCAACGGGCCGAGCGTTTTGGCACGGATGTGCTCCCAAGGCCACGCCAACCCGCCAACGTACCCGCAGTGTTCGGTGTGCGGTGTTGCCGTTTCCGGCGACGCCATCCACGTCCCACGTCCAAGGCTGGGCCGGATGCGTTTGTCTACGGGGGAGTTGATTGATCTTGACCAGTCGCTCATCATCGGCCGCCAGCCGTCGGTTTCCCGCGTGCAAGGCGGCACCATGCCGCGTCTGGTCCAAGTGGACAGCCCTGGTGGGGATATTTCCCGCTCCCATGTGGAAGTCCGGCTTGAGGGTTGGCACGTCATGCTGTGCGACCTGAAGGCAACCAACGGCACCGTGCTCATCCGGGAAGGCCAGGCACCCCGCCGGCTGGCCCAAAACGAAATGGCCATCCTGCTGGACGGCGACATCGCCGAGCTGGGCGACAACATTTCATTGCGTTTCGAGGAGATTCTTTGAGTTCCAAGAGGCCCCCCGCGCCGCCTCCACCCATCCCGGGTTTCAAGTACATCAGCCTGCTCGGCTCCGGTGGCTTCTCGGATGTCTACCTTTATGAGCAGGATCGACCGCGCCGAAAAGTAGCGGTCAAGGTGCTGTTGTCCGATTTGAAGACCGAAGGGGCCCGCCGCCGTTTCGAGTCCGAAGCGAACCTCATGGCGCAGTTGTCGTCGCACCCTTACATCGTGACGATCTTCGAAGCCGAGATCACCGAAAACGGACACTCGTACCTCGCCATGGAGTACTGCTCCAGGCCGAGCCTCGACGTCCGCTATCGTCGCCAGCGCTTCAGCGTGGATGAGGTCCTGGCCGTCGGCATCCAGGTGGCTTCCGCCGTCGAGACCGCTCACCGGGCCGGAATTGTGCACCGGGACATCAAGCCTGCCAACATCCTCGTCACCGATTACAACCGGCCTGCCCTGACTGACTTTGGTATCTCCGGCACCATCGGCGCTGACACCGAGGACGACGCCGGCATGTCGATCCCGTGGTCTCCGCCGGAGCAGTTCCGCGGAGGTGCCGTTGATGGTGTTCCTGTGGACATTTGGGCCCTGGGTGCAACGCTGTACACGCTGCTGGCGGGTCGTTCGCCCTTTGTCCTCCCGGGACAGGACAACTCGCAGCGGGAACTGATCTCCCGCATCACCAACTCACCACTGCCCAGGCTGGGCCGTGCCGACGTTCCGGAGTCCCTGGAACTCGTTCTCGCCACGTCCATGGCCAAGTCACCGGAATCCCGTTATTCCTCGGCGCACGCTTTCGCGCTGGCACTGCAGCGGATCCAGGCTGAACTGAACCTGTCTGTGACGCCATTCGAGGTTCTGGAAGAACCCGGGCACGGGGACGACCAGCACCCGGACGACAACTTCGAGGAAACCCGGGTCCGGAGCATCGCTTCGATCGATCCCGACGCCTCAGGAACCGCCACCACAGGCTCAGCGCCCACTTTCCCGGCGCGAACCTTCCCGTCCACGGTTCCCGGAGCCACCCAGCAGCCGACACAACAACCGGCCCAGTCCGCCAACCCTCCGCAAACGGTCCCGTCCCACACGGGGCCTTCGGCCCCACCGCAGTTTCACGCTCCGGCATCGGGATACACGGCGCCGGGTTCGTACACTGCACCGGGATCGTACACGGCCCCCGGCAGCCAAAACGCTCCGGCTGAGCCTGACACGGCAGAGTCCACAGTGCTGCGTGGCTGGCAACCTTCGCGTCCCCAGGACGATCTTGGCGCAACCGTCAGCCGCTCCAACGCTCCCTCCGGGGCCTCTCCGGTCACGCAGGAGGATGCCCCGCAGGCAGATCACGGCAAGCGCAACCTGTGGTTTGCCGCCACTGGCGCGGCAGTGCTGGTAGTGGCCATTGTGGTGGGCGTGGTGTTGGGCGCTCAGGCGCAGCCCAAGGTTGCACCTACGGAAACGTCAAGCAAGCCGCCAGCAGACGCTTTGAGCGACGGCAGTGTTCCGGAGGTGGCGGGAATGTCCGCGGCGCGGGACACCAAGGACCGGAATATCGTTGTCTTCTCCTGGACAAACCCGGACCCGTTGCCCGGAGACACGTTCAAATGGCGGGTCAAGTCGGCAAAATCCGAAGGCGTCTATGAGACCACGTCCACTGGAAAGGCGTTCCTCGGCGCGCTGGCTGACCCACCCATCTGCGTGCAGGCAATTATTGTCCGGGCTGACGGCAGTGCCTCACCCGGCGGGCCGGATTCCATCGCCTGCCTGGACGAGTAAACGGCACATGAGACTTACTTACCGCCGACTGAGGAGGCACAGATCATGGGGGATCTAGCAATAGATTTCTGTGGGGAATGGTACGAACCATCCGACGAGGACATCTTCGATATTGGACGCGAAGGTGACTTGGAAGTGGACGACAACCCTTATCTGCACCGACGCTTCCTGCAGATCGCGCGCTACGACGGCATGTGGTGGCTCAGCAACGTCGGCAGCATGCTGTCCGCCACCATTGCTGACGGCTCCGGCGGCATGCAGGCCTGGCTTGCGCCCGGGGCGAGGATTCCGCTGGTCTTCAGCCACACCAACGTGATTTTCACGGCCGGACCTACCACCTACGAGTTCGCTGTTCACTTGAAGACACCGTCCTTCCGGCACGAAGCACGCGATGACGACCAAGCGGGGGACACCACGATCGGACCCGTGGTCTTCACTGATTCGCAAAAGGCGCTCATCGTTGCCTTGGCCGAACCCATGTTACGGCGCGATGGCACCGGCTTTAGCGCCATTCCGTCATCTGCCGAGGCCGCGAAGCGACTGGGCTGGGCCCTGACCCGTTTCAACCGCAAGTTGGACAACGTCTGCGACAAACTTGACCGCGTAGGCGTCGTGGGCCTCCGCGGCGGGGTTGGAAAACTTGCCACCAACCGCCGGGCGCGCTTGGTGGAACACGCTGTGACATCACACCTTGTGACTCCGGCTGACCTGCATCTCCTTGAAAAAATGAGTGGAGTCGACGAAGGATGAAGTTCCGCCTTACCTTGCGGCGTGACCCTGCGGAAGCAAAGGACCTCGCCGTAACGGTGGATGGTCGTGCCACCGTGGCTGATATTGCCACCGAACTTTGGGCTGCCGACCCCGCACGAAAGGGGACCGAACCGCCGTCGAACCTGTCCATCAGCGTGGACGAGGCTTTCGTTGGCGGGGGGCTCTCCGGGCACGTCCTGCGGCCGACGGACAACCTGCTGGAGTCGGGGCTGCGGCCAGGGTCCAAGGTCTCACTCGCGCAGGTCAGCGAGCAGTTCGCATCCAACGGGCACGCCAACGGCAATGGCAGGGGACCGGCAGCGGCGACGTTGCGGGTGATGTCAGGGCCCGACGTCGGACGCGAATTTTCACTGCCTTTCGGCACCAGCTACATCGGCCGGGACCGTGACGCCGACATTCGTTTGTCGGACCCGCTGACGTCCAAGCGCCATGCGCGGATCACGGTGGGCGAAACCGTGGAAATCGTGGACACGAACTCCGCCAACGGCCTCCTCATGGATGGGCTGCCGGTAACCCGGGCAACACTCGAATCCTCCGACACCGTTACTTTGGGTGATACTTCCGTGGGCGTCGTTGCCCTTTCCCGGAACCACGGCGGGGCTCCGTCGTCGCCGCTGGTGGATTTCAATCGCTCGCCGCGCGTGTTGCCCAGGTTCGAGTCGCCCAAGCGCGTGCCGCCTGCGGGGCCGAAGCGCCCGGAACACCAGCCCTTCCCTTACATCATGCTGATCGCGCCGCTCCTGATGGGCGGTGTGCTCTTCGCTTTCACGCAGAACCTGCTCTCCGTGATTTTCATGGCGATGATGCCGCTGTTCATTGTGGGGCACTATGTGGACCACAAAATGCAGAGCAAGCGGCAGGCCAAGGAAGGCCACAAACAGTTCAAAGCCGCCATGCTGGCGTTCCGTGAGGACATCGACAAGCAGCAGAACATTGAGCGCGCTGTCAGGCTCCAGGAAGCGCCGTCCGTGAGTGACACCGTGGACGCGATCTACAAACTCGGGCCACTTCTCTGGACGCACCGCCCGGAGCATCAGCACTTCCTGGGGGTGCGCTTCGGACTGGGCTCCGCACCATCGCGCATCCAGTTCGACGAACCGGGCGCCAATGAAACTGAACCGCAGTACATGCGGGAAATCCAGGAGTGCCTGCAGCAGGTCCGGGTCATTGAAGGCGTTCCGATCGTGTCGCAGCTGCGCACCTCGGGTTCCTTTGGCGTGGCGGGGGACCGCAGCGTGGTGGACGACGTGGCCCGCGGCATGGTCCTTCAGCTGGTGGGACTCCATTCACCGGCCGAAGTTGTCCTCACGGCACTGACCTCGGCCCGTTCCCGTGAGCGCTGGGACTGGCTGCAGTGGCTACCGCATGTCGGTTCAGGCCACAGCCCCATATCCGGCGATCATCTCGCTGCCGGCCCCGGTGCCGGTGCTGCCCTGTTGTCGCGGCTCGAAAGCCTCGTGGAAGAACGCGAATCCATGGCCAAGGAGCCGGGCCCGCATCCGCGGCCTGGACTGAAGAACGAGCATGAAGAAGTTCCCGGTCCCGTGGTTCCGGCCGTCCTGGTGATCGTTGAAGACGACGCCCCCGTGGACCGTGGCCGTCTCACGCGGTTGGTGGAACGCGGCCCGGACTACGGCGTGCACGTCATGTGGGTGGCGGCCAACGTACAGTCCCTTCCCGCGGCATGCCGTGACTTCCTCTCGGTGGACGGCGATCACGGCACCACCACCGGCCAGGTCCGGTTGGGCCGCCACACGTACCCGGTGAGCTGTGAAAGCCTCGATGCGGACCTCGCCACGCAGCTGGCACGCATGATGTCGCCGCTTGTGGATGTTGGAAACCCGCTCGACGACGACTCCGACCTCCCGCGCGCTGTCTCCTACGCCACGCTGATCGGCAAGGATCTGATGGACAATCCACAGGCCGTGGCCGAGCGTTGGCAGGAGAACAACTCTGTCCACGCCACGGCCGTGCCCAACCGGAAGGACAACGGCAGCCTCCGCGCGCTGGTTGGTTCCAAAGGTGTGGAGCCGTTCTACCTCGACCTCAAGAACGAAGGTCCGCACGCACTGGTCGGCGGAACCACGGGTGCCGGTAAATCCGAGTTCCTCCAGTCCTGGGTGATGGGCATGGCGGCCGCCTACAGCCCGGACCGTGTCAGCTTCCTGTTTGTGGACTACAAGGGCGGCGCCGCATTCGCCGACTGCCTGCACTTGCCGCACACCGTTGGCCTGGTGACCGACTTGTCCCCGCACCTGGTTCGTCGCGCGCTGACATCCCTGCGGGCAGAACTCCACTACCGTGAACGGCTCCTGAACCGTAAGAAAGCCAAGGACCTCTTGGCGCTGCAACGCGAAGCCGATCCCGAGGCACCCCCGTACCTCATCATCATCGTGGACGAATTCGCGGCGCTGGCTACCGAAGTTCCCGAGTTCGTTGACGGAGTGGTGGACGTCGCCGCCCGTGGCCGGTCCTTGGGCCTGCACCTGATCCTGGCCACGCAGCGGCCCGCCGGTGTCATCAAAGACAACCTGCGTGCCAACACCAACCTCCGCGTTGCCTTGCGCATGGCCGATGAAGTGGACGCAACGGACATCCTTGGCGTCCCGACGGCCGCTTACTTTGATCCGTCCATTCCCGGCCGTGGTGCCGCGAAGACAGGTCCCGGCCGCATCCAGGGCTTCCAGACCGGCTACGCCGGCGGCTGGACCACTGAAAAGCCGCAGCGGCCCCGCATCGACATTGTAGAGATGGCATTCGGGTCCGGCCCCACATGGGAACCGCCCTTGGTGTCGCAGGTTGAAGAAGAACCCGCCGGACCCAACGACATTGCCAGGATGACCGGAAACATCATCCGGGCAGCTGACGTCCTGTCCATCGAGCCTCCCCGGAAGCCATGGCTCAACGAACTCGCCACTACCTACGATTTCTCCAAGCTTCCCAACCCGCGGACCGATGAGCGGCTCCTGCTCGGCGTGGCGGATGACCCCGCCCACCAGGACCAGCCCACAGTGTTCTACGAGCCGGACAAGGACGGCAACATGGCCGTCTACGGCACGGGCGGATCCGGTAAGTCGGCGGCACTGCGCGGGATCGCCATCGCTGCGGCTGTCACACCGCGTGGTGGGCCGGTTCACGTCTATGGCATCGACTGTGGTTCCTCGGGACTCAAGATGCTTGACGGTCTTCCGCACGTTGGCGAAATCATTAACGGCGACGACGTGGAGCGCGTTGGGCGCCTGCTGCGCTGGCTCAAGGAAGTGGCGGACGACCGGGCAGCACGGTTCGCTGAGGTCCGGGCCTCCACCATCGTCGAATACCGGCAGCTGGCCAACCGCCCGGAGGAGAAGCGCATCTTCATCCTGGTGGACGGTATGTCTTCCTTCCGTGAATCCTACGAGTACAGCAACTTGTCTGCGCTGTGGGACATCTTCCTGACACTGGCTACCGACGGACGTCCCTTGGGCATCCACCTGGTAGTCAGCGGTGACCGCACCAACTCTGTTCCGGCGTCGCTCCTTGCCTCCATCCAGAAGCGGCTGGTCCTGCGCCTCAGCTCCGAAGACGACTACATGACCCTGGACGTCCCCAAGGATGTCCTCAACGCTGCATCGCCTCCCGGGCGTGGCCTGCTGGACGGGCTGGAAGTTCAGCTCGCCGTGTTGGGAGGGAACTCGAACCTCGCGCTCCAGGCCCGGGAAGTGGCCAAGCTCAGTCAGGCGATGCTCCGCCAGGGACTCGAGCAAGCACCGCAGATCCAGCGGCTTCCGGAACTGGTGGACCTGGACATCCTGCCCACCGGCGCCCCGGACAACCCAGTGATTGGTGTCGACGACGAAACACTGGGTTCGGCGGCCATCGCCGCCAAGGGATCACTTCTGCTGGCTGGCCCCCCAGGCGCCGGACGCACAGTCGCCCTGGTCACCTTGGCCTACGCCTTGCGGCGTTCCAACCCGCGCACTGATTTGATCTACATCGGTTCACGGCGTTCCGCCGTGGCATCACTGAACATCTGGAGCAGGTCATTGGTGGGGCCGGACGAGGTCTCGGACGTAATGGATGACCTGATCGACAAAGCCTCGGACAACCCTGGCACCATGGCCATCTTCATCGAGGGCCTCACCGAGTTCACGGACACCTTGGCCGAATCCGGCGTAGGACGTTTGGTCACGGCCGCAATCAAGGCTGATCAGTGGGTGGTGGGCGAGTCTGAGACCTCCACATGGTCCCAGGCATGGTCCCTTGCCCAGCCGTTCAAATCCGGACGCCGCGGGCTTCTGCTCAACCCCGGAGATGTGGAAGGCGACAGCCTCCTCAACACCTCCTTGGGCCGCATCAGCAAGGACTTCATCCCGGGCCGCGGGTACATCGTGGGCCGTGGAAAGGTACGCAAGCTGCAAATCGCCATGCCGCCTGAAAACCGTAGCTAGGAGGCTGCCTACATGCGACGCCCCGTAATTCCAGCCGTCGTGCTGGCTGTTGGAATGCTGTTTGCGCCCGCTGTTCCTGCACACGCTGCGCCGTGCGATGGGAAGATCCTCTGCCTGCCCTCGGAGGCACCCACGGAACCGGAACCCACGCAGCCCGGGCTCGCTCCGGAAACGGACAAGATCCCGTCATCCAAACCGGAGCCGACCCGGGTCAGGGAGCCTGAGGTTGCTCCTGCGCCTGCCCCGCCGGTTCAAGCACCGCCGGTTCAAGCACCGCCGGTTCAAGCACCGCAGCCTGTTCAGGTTCCGCCACAACCGGCGGTGACCCAGTTCGTCACTGTGGCACCCCAGGCGACCGGTGCGGCGTCGAACTCGTCCGAACCCACCGCAACCCTTGGTACGACGTCGGCGTCAGCAACGCCGTCGCCCTCTCCGTCCACGGGCTTCGCAAGCGCAAGCCCGGGCAAGTCGTCCAACTGGTACACGCCGGTGGATAAGGGCAAGGAGACGGAAGCGGGAGCGGTGGCTTCGAGCTCATTTTCGGGTCCCAACATGCTCGGACTGTTCGGCCTCCTGGGGGCCGTCCTGGTGGTTGGCCTGGGAGGGCTGGCATTCGCGTTATGGAGCAAGAACCGGCTGTCGTCCCACTAGCAACTCTTTAATGTCCGTGGGTTACGGCAAGATAGACCTGTGAGCACACCAGAGAATCCGGATCCGGTCGACACCACAACCCAAGACGCCGCTGCGGCAATCGTCGCGGAGGAAGGGACTCCGCCGTCGGAGTCCCTTCGGGATGAGTACGAGCAATTAGCGGACTTGGTCCGTAAGTACCGGTATGCCTACTACCAGGAAGACGCGCCAACGGTTTCCGATGCGGAGTTCGACGAACTCTACCGCCGGCTGGAGGAACTGGAAGCACTGCACCCGGAGCTCGTCTCCAATGACTCGCCCACCCAGGAGGTTGGTGGCGAGGTCTCGTCCGCTTTCGCGGCGGTGGAGCATCTGCAGAGGATGTACAGCCTTGACGACGTCTTCTCCTTGGACGAGCTTGAAGCCTGGGTCCGCAAGGCTGCAGCGTCGGTGGCGAAGCTCGGCGATTCCGTCCCGCCCATCGCCTGGCTGACTGAACTGAAGATCGATGGCCTTGCCGTCAATCTGCTGTACCGGGACGGGAAACTGGTCCGGGCCGCCACCCGGGGCGACGGCACCACAGGTGAGGACATCACTCACAACGTCCTCACCATCAAAGAGATCCCACGGCAGCTCAGCGGTTCAGGCTATCCGTCGGAAGTAGAAATCCGTGGCGAGGTGTTCATCCCCTCCAAGGCCTTCGTCGAGTTCAACGAGACGCTCGTCGCCGCCGGCAAAGCACCGCTTGCCAACCCCCGCAACGCCGCCGCTGGATCGCTTCGCCAAAAGGATCCAGCTGAAACCGCCAAGCGTCCGCTCAGCATGTTCGTCCACGGCATCGGCGCCCGTGAAGGGCTCGAAGCGAAGAGCCAGTCAGAAACGTACAAGCTCCTTGAAGAATGGGGGCTCCCGGTCAGCCCATACCTCAAGGTGTTGGACACGTTCGACGACGTCCTGAAGTTCATCGCCGACTATGGTGAGCGCCGGCATAAGCTCCTGCATGAGATCGACGGCATCGTGGTCAAGATCGATGACTTCGCCACCCAACGTGCACTTGGTTACACCTCCCGGGTTCCCAGGTGGGCTGCTGCCTACAAGTACCCGCCCGAAGAAGTCCACACCAAGCTCCTGGACATCGCCGTGAACGTTGGCCGAACAGGGCGTGTGACGCCCTTCGGCCTGATGGAGCCGGTGAAGGTGGCCGGTTCCACGGTGGGAATGGCTACCCTGCACAACCAGGACGTGGTCAAGGCCAAGGGTGTCATGATCGGCGACATCGTCGTTCTCCGTAAGGCAGGAGACGTCATTCCGGAGATCGTCGGCCCGGTGCTGGCCCTGCGTGACAAGCAGGATCCGCCGGTCCGCGAATTCGTGATGCCCACGGAATGCCCGTCATGTGGCACGCCGTTGGCGCCGTCGAAGGAAGGCGATGTGGACATTCGTTGCCCCAACGCCAAGTCCTGCCCCTCGCAGCTGCGGGAGCGCGTGTTCCACCTCGCGGGCCGCGGCGCGTTCGATATCGAAGCGCTCGGCTGGGAGGCAGCTATTGCCCTCACACAGCCGGCTGAGCCTGAGACGCCGCCCCTCACCAGTGAGGCCGGCCTGTTCAGCCTGACGCGTGAAGACCTGGCGGACGTCAAGATCCGCAGGGAAAAGCGGTCCAAGGGTGTGGGAACGGGCGAATACGAGCTCGTCCCGTACTTCTACACCAAGGGAACAGCCAAGTCTCCCTCCAAGCCCACTGCAACGACGGAAAAACTGTTCGTGGAGCTGGAAAAGGCGAAGACGCAGCCGCTGTGGCGAGTACTGGTAGCGCTCTCCATCCGGCACGTCGGGCCAACGGCTTCGCGTGCTCTTGCCACCGCATTCGGAAGCATGGATGCCATTCGCAATGCCACGGAAGAGCAAATGGCTCACGTTGACGGCGTCGGACCCACCATTGCCGTGGCGCTCAAGGAATGGTTCGCCGTGGACTGGCATAACGAGATCGTGGACAGCTGGGCGGCCGCCGGGGTGCGCATGGAGGATGAACGGGACACCTCGGTGCCCCGGACCCTCGAGGGGCTCACGGTGGTAGTTACCGGTACGCTGCCTAACTTCAGCCGCGACGAAGCCAAGGAAGCCATCATCATCCGCGGCGGCAAAGCCTCCGGCTCCGTCTCCAAGAACACCAGTTACCTGGTGGCCGGTGAAAGTGCCGGCACCAAGCTGGACAAGGCCGAGCAACTCGGCGTGCCGGTGCTGGACGAGGACGGCTTCCGCGAGCTCCTGGCCAACGGGCCGGCACAGACCGGGACGGAAGCTGAAGCCGCAACGGATGAAGCAAACGTAGTGGATGAAACAGCGGCGGAAGCGGTCTCCGAATGACGGACGCCGGAGAACTGCTTGCTGTAGCAAAACGTGCGGCGGCTGCGGGCGCTGCTGTCCTTGCACAGCGGTCCGCCACAGGCACGGGCGGCGACGGTCTGGAAACCAGCAACAAGGGCGAGGCCGGTGACTGGGTCACCGCTTTTGACGTCGCAGCTGAGAACGCGGTCCGTGAAGCGATCACTGTCGAACGGCCCCACGACACGATCACGGGGGAGGAACACGGTACTACCCGGCCCGACCAGCCCTCGGGATACCGCTGGTCCATCGATCCCCTGGACGGGACCACCAACTTCATCCGCAACATCGTCTACTACGCCACCTCCGTTGCCGTAGCAGATTCCGACGGCGTCTGGCAGGCCGGCGTGGTTCACGCGCCGGCGTTGGGGCGCATCTATTCCGCGGCCCGCGGACATGGCGCGTGGATGGAAGCCGGGGGGGAGGCGACGCGCCTGGCGGGTCCGGTTCCCGGGCGCACCGGCCTCATCCTGGCCACCGGCTTCAGCTACGATCCCGCTACCCGGGCAAGCCAATCTGAAGGCCTCGCAGGGCTCATGGACGGATTTGCCGACGTCCGACGTTTGGGCTCGGCTGCACTGGACCTCTGCTTGGTGGCGGACGGAACCTTCGACGCCTACGGTGAGCGGGGCCTCAACGAGCACGACTTCGCTGCAGGTGCGCTGATTGCGGAAGAAGCCGGTTGCTGGGTGCGCCGGCCTCGCCTGGAGAGCCCACTGGATGGCGGACCGAGCACAAAAGACCGGTTGTCGGCCTGGATGTGTGCAGGGACCTTGGAACTCTCCGGCAAATTCCCGTTGTGACTATTGGCAAGTGACCATCAACCATTGATCAAAGCACTCGCCATCGCCAACTACCGCTCCATCCGGGATCTCGCCATCGAGTTGCATGGCCTGGACATCGTGACCGGAGCCAACGGCAGCGGGAAGTCCTCCCTCTATCGGGCACTTCGGCTGCTCGCCGAATGCGCCGGCGGTGACTCCGGAAACGTGGTGGGCTCCCTGGCCCGGGACGGCGGGTTGGCTTCCACACTGTGGGCTGGGCCCGAGTCCATCAGCGAGGCTATGCGGCGTGGTGAAGTACCCGTCCAAGGGACGGTCCGTCGGGAGTCGGTAAACCTGAAGCTGGGCTACTCCAGTGACGACTTCGGTTATCTGGTGGACCTAGGCATGCCGGCATCCAGCGGCGCCGGGTTTGACCCGGAAACCGGCCGTTCCCGGCCTTCGGCCTTCAGTCTGGACCCGGAGATCAAACGGGAACAGATCTTTTCCGGCCCCGTGGCACGGCCCGGTTCGCTGCTGGTGGACCGCAAGGGCAGCCTCGCCAAGCTGCGCGGACCGGATGGCGAGTGGACCGAACTGTCCCGGCGCTTGGACACCTTCCAGAGCATGCTGACAGAGGTCTCGGACCAGGACCGTGCACCGGAAGTCCTGCGGGTCCGTGACTCGGTTCGTTCATGGCGCTTCTACGATCATTTCCGCACTGATGCCGAGGCTCCTGCACGTCAGGCGCAGCTCGGGACACGCACCCCTGTGCTGCATCACAGCGGCAAGGATCTCGCCGCCGCACTCCAAACGCTGCGCGAGGTGGGCTTCGAGCGGCAGTTGGATGCCGCCGTCGACCACGCCTTTCCCGGAAGTCGGCTGGAGATCGCCGTCAGCGACGGCCGGTTCAGTGTGGAGTTGCGGCAGCCGGGCATGCTCCGGCCCATGAAAGCCGCTGAACTTTCGGACGGAACGCTGCGCTTCCTCCTGCTCACCGCAGCATTGCTGACGCCGCGGCCCCCGGAGCTCATGGTCCTCAACGAACCCGAGACAAGCCTTCACGTTGACCTGATGCCGGCACTGGCCGGACTGATTGTCCAAGCCAGTGCCAACAGCCAGATGATCGTGGTGACCCACTCCGAGGCCTTGCTCAAGGCACTTCGCGAAAGCGGAGCTGCCCACGAGCATGAGCTCTACAAGGACCTGGGCGAGACCAGGATCAAGGGTTTGGGACCGCTGGAAGGTCCGTTGTGGAGCTGGCCCAAGCGTTGAAGTGCTTTACCTCAAAGAACGACGACGACGGGCCGGCTCAGTCAGCCACACCGGTTCATAGCCGGCATCAGCTGCGTTGAGGGTTGTTCCGGGCGGCACGATCTCGTCGATCCTGTCCAACACATCGGGGGACAACGTGAGCTTGTCTGCCCCGAGAGCTGCTTCGAGGTGGTCAAGGGTTCGAGGACCGATGATCGCCGAGGTGACGGCAGGGTGTTCGAGAACGAAGGCCAGGGCCAGATGAACCAAGGAAAGCCCGGCCTGTTCCGCCAGTTCCGTCAGCTCGAGCACGGCCTTCGTCTTGAGGGCGTTCCCGGGAAGGTTCGGATCGTGCCGGGCTGGTTGGCGGGCCGCTCGGCTCGACGCAAGGTGACCGCCGTCGGCCTTGATCCTGCCTGACAACCACCCACCGGCGAGCGGACTCCATGGCAGGACGCCGAGTCCGTGCTGCTGCGCCAAAGGCAGGACTTCGCGCTCGGCGCCCCGTGCCAGGATCGAGTAGGGCGGTTGTTCGGTGACCGGCCGCTCCCGATGGCGCTCGCGGGCCACGTACTGGGCTTCGACGATCTGGCCGGGGAGGAACGTGGACGTGCCGATGTAACGGATCTTGCCTTGGGTGACGAGGTCGCTGAGCGCTCCCAGGGTCTCGTCGATGTCCGTGTCGGGATCGGGCCGGTGCACCTGGTAGAGGTCGATCCAGTCTGTCTGCAGCCTGCGGAGGCTGTCCTCGACTTCCCGGATGATCCAACGGCGCGAATTGCCGGCTTGGTTCACGTCCTCGCCGAGGCGTCCGTGGACTTTCGTGGCCAGAATGACCTGATCGCGCCGACCCTGCAGGGCCTTGCCCACAATTTCCTCTGACTCGCCCTGGGAATACACGTCGGCGGTGTCCACCAGGTTGATGCCGGCGTCCAGCGCCCGATGGATGATGCGGGTGCTGTCATCGTGGTCGGGATTTCCGATGGCCCCGAACATCATGGTCCCCAACGTCAGCTGGCTGACCTTGACGCCCGTTCGGCCCAGGTTCCGGTATTCCGTCATCAGAACGCCGACCCGATGGACGTGAGCTGCTTGCCCTCGGAACCGGCAAAACGGTTCTCGGGCCGTGCCAGGCCGTAGTGCCCCCGCAGTGTGGACTCGGTGTATTCGGTGCGGAACAGGCCGCGTTGCTGGAGGATCGGCACCACCTGGTCGACGAAGATCTCCAAACCGGAGGGGAGGACCGGCGGCATGATGTTGAAGCCATCTGCGGCGCCGGCAAAGAACCAGTCCTGGATGGCGTCGGCAACCTGTTCGGGTGTTCCGGAGAAGGTGCGGTGCCCTCGTCCTCCACCCAGGCGGCCGATCAGCTGGCGAACGGTGAGCTGCTCGCGGCGGGCCAGTTCCACGATCAGCGTGTAGCGGCTCTTGGCTCCTTCAATATCCTCCTCGGAGGGCAGGTCTGCGGGCAGTTGGCGGTCGAGGGGAAGGTCTTCCGGGGCCAGGCGCAGTGTCTTGGCCAACTGCTCCCGGGCGTACTCGGGCTTGATGAGTTCGTCGAGCTCGCGCTCAAGCTCCAGGGCTTCAGCCTCTGTGGAACCTATAACGGGGACGATGCCCGGCAGGATCTTGATGCCTTCCGGGTCGCGGCCCACGGCTGCTGTACGTGCCTTGAGGTCTGAATAGAAGGCCTGGGCATCGGCCAAGGTCTGGTGTGCGGTGAAGACAGCTTCGGCGTACTGCGCCGCCAGCTTCTTGCCGTCCTCGGAAGAACCGGCCTGCACGATCAGCGGGTGCCCTTGCGGCGAACGGGGGACATTGAGCGGTCCGCGGACACGGAAGTGCTTGCCTTCGTGCTCAATGGCCCGGATCTTGCTGTCATCGCCCCACACGCCCTCGGCCTTGTCCGCCAGCACGGCGTCGTCTTCCCAGCTGTCCCAAAGCTTCTGCGCCACCTCAATGAACTCGGCAGCCCGCTCATAGCGGACGGCGTGTGCCGGTTGATCATCGACGCCGAAGTTGCGCGCGGCATCCGGTCCCGCCGTCGTGACGACGTTCCAGCCGGCGCGGCCGCCGCTGACCCAGTCCACTGAAGCAAAGCGGCGTGCCAAGTTGAAGGGGTCGTTGTAGGTAGTCGAGGCGGTGGCGATCAAACCGATCCTCTGCGTGACCGCTGCAATGGCGGTCAGCAGTACCGTGGGCTCCAGTTTGCCAGCAGGACGGCGGCCCACCTCGCCGAACAGGACGGGCGAGTCGGCGAAGAAGATGGAGTCCAGCTTTCCGCGTTCAGCGGTGCGTGCCAGATGCTGGTAGTGCTCCACCTTGGTGGAGGACAAAGGGTCGCTTTCGGGCAGCCGCCACGATGCTTCGTGATGGCCTGTGCTCATGAGGAAAGCGTTCAGGTGAAGTTTGCGCTGTGGTTCAGTCATGGGGTTTCTCCTTGGATTGAATATGAAGGTTTAGGCAGCAGCGTGGACGCCGAGGGCTTCGAGCAGTTCGCCCCTCAGCGTTGAATGGTCGACGGCGGTCCCGGCTTTGCGCTCAAGGGAGACGCGGCCGTCTCGGAGGACGACGACGCGGTCGGCCAGCGTGATGGCTTCGTCGACGTCGTGGGTTACGAGGAGGACCGCCGGGCGATGGGCGGCGACGAGGTCCTTCAACAGCACATGCATCTTTAGCCGGGTGAGGGCGTCGAGGGCACCGAAGGGTTCATCGGCCAAGAGCAGCTTGGGTTCACGAACCAGCGACCGCGCCAAAGCGACGCGTTGCTGTTCACCGCCGGACAGCTCATGCGGCCAGGCCTCCTCGCGGCCGGCAAGTCCCACCTCGGCGAGGGCGTGGCGCCCGCGGGCATCGGCGTCGTGATCCCTGAGCCCCAAAGTGACGTTGCCCAGTACGCTGTCCCACGGCAGCAGGCGGGAATCCTGGAAAACTACGGACACCTGGTCCGGCACCCTCACCACGCCGCTGCCCCGGACATCGCGGTCCAAGCCTGCGAGGGCCCGCAGCAGGGTGCTCTTGCCGCAGCCACTCGGGCCGAGGAGGGCCACAAACTCGCCGGGTGCAATGTCGAGGTCGACTCCGTTGAGGACGCCCTTCGGGCCGAAGCTGCGGATGAGGTTGCGGACAGAGACCTCGTAGGAGGGGCCGGTGGGCGGTGTGCCTAGCCCGCCAGCGTGCGTTGCCATGACAATGCCTTTCGTTCGAGGAGCCGGACAGCGGCGTCGGAAAGCAGGCCGAGGATGCCATAGACGGCCAGGCCCAGGACGATGATGTTCGTTTGGCCGTACGTGCGGGCGAGCTCCATCATGTAGCCGATGCCACTGGTGGAGTTGATCTGTTCCACTACCACCAGCGACACCCACGCGCCGGTGACTGCGAAGCGGAGTCCCAGGAAGAACCCCGGCAGAGCCCCCGGCAAGACGACGCGGCGGATGAATCCGGCCCGGCTAAGGCCGACGGTTTGTGCCAGTTCGACATACCGCAGGTCTATGCCCCGCAAACCGGCATGAGTTTGGAGATAGATCGGAACGAACACTCCCAGAGTGATGGTGAGGACCTTCATGGTTTCGTCGATGCCAAACCAGAGGATGAGCAGCGGGATCAGGGCGAGACCGGGAATCGCCCGCTTGATCTGCACCGGACCGTCGATCAGGGATTCGCCCACGCGGCTCAATCCGGACAGGACCGCAAGCAACGCACCCACCACGATGCCGAAGAAGAGCCCCAAACCTGCCCGCTGCGCCGAGATCGCCAGGTTCTCCTGTAGCCGGCCATCGGCGATCAACTCGCCCGCCGTGGACACCACGGTCCACGGTTCGGACAGAATGCGCGGGTCAAGCAGGCCTGTAGCCGAGGCAACCACCCATATCAGGATCAGCGCGGCGGGACCCACCAAACCCGCAAAACGGCGACGCTTGCCAGGACCCAGTCGACGGCTCGTCGGGCGGACATCAGGCCTTCCCGTGAGGGCCGGGTCAAGGTGAGGCTCGACGACGGCACCCGGGGGAGCTGCGACGTCGCCCCTTGGCGGGGGAGTGGTCAGCGTAGTTGCGTGCCGGGCGGCAGTTGTAGTCATGGCTATGCTCCATTCCCGGCTGCCGCGTAAGCCGTCCCGGCAATGGCCTCGAACCGGAGGTCGTACAGCTTGGCGGCGTCCAGCTCGGGCTTCTTCTGCTCCTTGGCAAGGAGGTCGATAGTCTGCTGGTGGCGGGAAATGGCTTCCGTCCATGAGGTGGGGAGGTCGCGCTCGCCGGCGGCATCGATCAGGTACTGGCCGTCCTCAGCGGATAGCCCTTGGTTCTTGACGTAGTAGCCTTCGAGCCATTCTTTGGGGTGGTCTTGGATCCAGCGTTGGGCCTGTCCCCAGAGCTCGACGTATTGGGCAAGCGCTGCCGCTTTGGCTGGGTCATCCAGCACCTTGGCTGGCGCGTAGAGGTGGCCGGGGTCATCCCTGAGACCGTGCCGCAGGGTGGTTCCGCCGTCGGCGCCGTATTTGGCGAGGTAGCGCTTGATCTGGACACCGCCGAGTGGCGCGGCGTCCACCTGCTTGCTGGAGAGGGCTGTGGAGTAGGTGTCGCCGGTGCTGGGCAGTTCCACGAGCTTCACATCGCTTTGCTGGAGTCCGGCCTTTTCGAGGATCCGCAACACCAAGGCGCCCTGTGCCTGGCCGGGGCTGTAGGCGATTTTCTTGCCGCGAAGGCCTTGAAGGTCGGTGATGCCGGCCCCGGGTGCCACGCCGAGTTCGTACAGGGGGTGGTTCACGGCATCCTGCCGATAGACGCTGGCGACGATGCGGACATCCAGGCCGGTCCATGTTGCGTGAATGGGTGGGATGTCGGCCACGGATCCCACATCAAGTGCGTTGGCCCGGAACGCTTCGGTAGTGGCAGGGCCGCCGGAGAGGTTGGCGAACTTCACCGGAAAGCTGAGCTTCTTGTCCAGGCCGGAAAGTTCGAGGGCCACCTGCACGGATGGATCGCCCACTACCAGAGTGGTGCCTTCCGGAACGGTGGTGGCCAGCGGGGCGGTGACTTGTGCCGCCTGCGTGGCTACGCTTCCGGCCGCTGCTGGTCCGCCGCAAGCGGTCAACAGGCCCAGGGCGGGAATGGCGAGAAGGGTGCCGAGGATTTGGCGGCGGTTCGGGGGTGTTGTGGGGAGTTTTTGGGCGCGGAGGGACGCGGAAAACATGCAAATGCCTTTCAGGTGCGGGAGGGTTTCGCTGGACCGGAGCCGAAGGCTTCAACGGGCAGCGCTGCAGATCGCTAGTTCTGAAGGCAGGACGGACAGCAGGAGTGAGCCTGCGTTACGTGTGCTGGGAAATCGGTCTTGGGCATCGGTTCCTCCTGTTCTGTGTGCACGAAGTTTTCACGGCCGGGCTTTGCCGTGTGGCAACTCAAGCACGCCCGCATTGCCTTGCGCCAGCGTTTCGACATCTACGCGCAAAAGCACGAAACCGGGGTTCACCGCACGCAACGCGGCTCAATTGGACGCCACAGGAGGCAACACAATCGGCAGCCCGACGGAACCGGAGGCGAACAGCGGGAGTCAACCACCCGGCGTCGCGCGTTCCGTTCGTGACTGATAGTTCCATCACGGAAAGGCGCATTTAGCGTTGTTGGTGCGTGAAAGGCGACTACCATTGGTAGGTGCTTTCGCCGATTACCGTCCGTCCCGCCCTGCCCGAAGACTACGACGCCGTTGCCCGCATTACGCAGGACTCCTACGTCACCGCGGGGTACTACGGCGACGCCGATCACCCGTACCTGAAGAAGCTCCAGGACGTGGCCGGACGCGCGGAGCACGCAGAGATCCTGGTGGCAGAGCGCAACGGTGAGGTCATCGGCTCCGTGACGGCAGCACCGGCAGGCGGCGGCTTCTCCGACATCGGCCTGGAAGACGAACTTGAACTGCGTACCCTCGTGGTGGATCCGGCAGTCCAGCGCTCCGGTGCGGGCCGCGCGTTGGTGCAGGCCGTCGTCGACCAAGCCAAAGCCATGAATGGCATCAAGGCTGTGTCCCTTACTACGGGCGCCACGTGGGAAAGCGCCAACGCGCTCTATGCGCGGACGGGCTTTGAGCGGGCCCCGCACCGCGACTGGTTCGTTCCCGGCACCGACATAAAGCTGTTCGTTTACCGGCTGGACCTCCCGCGGTCATAAAGTTTCCTTCGTAAACGCCGGTCAACGGACCGTGCGAAAGCGACAGGAAAGGCGCGGCATGCGCAAGACATTCGGCACGGGTTCAGTCTGGGAGCAGACTCTGGGTTACTCCCGCGCAGTCCAGGTGGACAACACACTCTTCATTTCTGCCACGGCTGCCTCCGGGCCCGAGGGCATCGTTGGCGATGATTTCTACTCGCAGACCAAGTACATCCTGGAGAAGCTCGGCGCTGTGCTCGAAGACGCCGGGTTCTCTTACGAGGACGTCGTCCAGTCCAAGCTGTACCTGACGGACATCAGTAAATGGGAGGACGCCGGTCGCGCGCACGGTGAGGTCTTCGGCGAGATCCGTCCCACGCTGGCCTTGGTGCACGTCCTGCCATTCCTGGATCCCCAGATGCTGGTGGAGATCGAACTCGTGGCGCAGAAGTCCGCGTAACGCACCCAACTAAGTAGCAGCAAACGCCCTTTTGAGCCCTCAAAAGGGCGTTTGCTGCGACTTACTTGGGTCAGGCGGGGACGCCGTAGCGGTGTTCGGGGCGGCCTGTGCTTCCGTAGCGCAGTTGGATCTCGACGGCGCCATCGTCCGCTAGCGAGGACAGGTACCTTTGCGCTGTGGCCCGGGAAACGCCTACCCGCTCAGCAACCTCGGCCGCCGAATATTGCTCTCCGGGAAGCAACGATTCCAGAACCGCTGCCTCCGTCGCGGACCGCGGCTTGGCTGACGGTGTTACATCGCCCGGAATCAGGGACCGCTTGGCTCGCTCAATGGTGGTCTGGTCAACGGCTGTCTGCTGCCCCAGAATCCGGCGATACCGGGCGTAGGACCGGAGCTGTTGGGAAAGGGACTCGGCCGTGAATGGCTTCAGCATGTATCCCAAGGCGCCGCGCCGCAGTGCAACCTTGATGGATTGCGCGTCCGAGGCAGCAGTAAGCATGATGGCGTCAACGTCCAGCTGACCCAGCAGGTCCAAGCCTGAGCCGTCCGGCAAATACACGTCCAGCAGCACCAGATCGGGACGCAGGCTGTGGATCGCCTGCAGCGCTTGGGAAACCGACCCGGCTGGCGCCAAGGCCATGAAGCCGGCCACGGAATCCACATAGGCTGCATGGAGTCTTGCCACGTGGAAGTCGTCATCCACGATCAATACCCGCAAATCCTCAGCCATTGCTGTCCTCCCTCAACGTTAAGTCCGCCCCTGCGCCCGCGTGCTCCGCGGAATCCATGACGCCAGGGATGGCGGCCATGAACACTGCCCCCGGTCCGCCGTGGCTGCCGGGCTCCAGAACGCGGACATCACCTCCGCGCCGCCGCGCAAGCTGCCGCACCAGCGCCAGCCCCAAACCTTGTCCAGCCCCCGAGCGTACCGGTCGTTCCGACGTCGTAAATCCCTCGGCGAAAACCTCTTCCGGCTCCAGGCTCCCCAGGCCGTCGCCCGAATCGCCCACCACGATGTGCAGGGTTCCACCGGTTTGGGTGACATCATCCAGCAGTTCAACTTCCACCCAACGTTCCGTTGAAGAACCGCCGACGGCGGCACTCACCGCGTTGTCGATCAGGTTGCCGAGCACGGTGGTCACGTCCTGGGGATCGGCCACGTGTCCACGGACCAGCGTTTCGGGTCCGATGCGGAGGGATACGCCGCGCTCGGATGCTTCCACCCCCTTGGCGCCAATGAACGCCTGAAGGTACGTATCCTGGAGCAGTTCGGCCTGCTCCACCGGGAACTTCAATGGCCCTGTGGCCGAGATGCGGGCGAGGTACCCTTTGGCGGCATCATGCTGGCCGATGCTCATGAAACCGGCGATGGTATGCAGTTGGTTGGCGAATTCGTGGCGCTGGGCGCGGAGGGCCGTGGACATGGTCCCCACGGCGTCGAGTTGGCGGGTGAGTTGCTGCAATTCCGTACGGTCGCGCAACATGACAACCCAGCCCAGGTCCTCCTGCCGGTGCCACGCTTTGCGCGCGCTGGCGACCAGGACGCGTCCGCCGGCAACAATTTCCACGGCTTCGGCGTCCCGGGCTGCGGGCTGGGTGAGCTGCTTGAGTTGCTCGGGAACGGCGGCGGACGCCCAGTCCTGACCTGTGGCGTCGGGCATGTCCAAGAGTCGTGCAGCGGCGGCGTTAAACACCGAGATGCGTCCGTCTGCGGCGATGCCGATCACGCCATCATCCACACCTTGGAGCACGGCAACCTGGTCGTGGACCAGGGTGCTGATTTCTTCCGGTTCCAGGCCGAGCGTGAGCCGCTGCAGCCTGCGCCTGAGCAGGAAGGACGCCAGGACGCCGGCAAGAAGTGCACCGCCGGCGGTGAGTGCAATGGGCACGATGTCGCGGGCCAGGCTGTTGCTGAACGACTCCACGGAATAGCCAACGCTGACTTCGCCCACGATCGAGTCAGAACTCTCCGGCGCGAACACCGGGACCTTCGCCCCTGCCGATGGTCCCAACGTTCCCGTGTTGCGTGTGGTGATTTCCTGCCCGCCCAGTGCAACTGATGGATCCGTGCTGACGCGTTCGCCCAATCGTGCCGTGTCCGGGTGGGCCAGCCTCAGCCCCGTTTCATCGGTGATCACCACGAACAGGGCCCCGGTCCGGATCCGAACCGCTTCGGCCGCAGCCTGCAGCGTGCCGCCGGCGAGGACATCCGGGGGAGGCGTTCCTTCCTCTTTGCTGATGGCTTGGACGCCTGACCTGATATCCGGATCCGCGGCGACCGTCCTTGCAAGGGTGAGTGCTTGGTTTTCGGCTTCGGTACCGATCCGTTCGTCCACCAGCCAGGCATGGACCGTGCCGCTGAGCAGGACCACCAGCAGGACAACCCCCAACTGCAGGAGAAGGGTTTGGGTGGAGAAACGCATGCTGACCCGGCTGTTGCGCGGCACCTTTGCTCCTTTCCTCCTGATCCATTGAATCACTGAGCACAATGCGCAAAACGTTCGCAACGAGCAGTATTCCCAACAATTCCCGGAAACCCCTATCCGTGACGACCGCCACCATATCGTCTGTAGTGCGCATCACACCGACGTGGCGCCATTCACAGTAGTAAGGAGCCGGCCGTGCTGGTTTTGCTTGGATTCGCAATGATTGCGGTATTCATGGTCCTGATCATGACCAAAAAATTGACGCCAGTACTGGCGCTGATCATCGTCCCCACAGTCTTCGGCCTTTTCGCCGGAGCGGGCCTCGGCATCGGCGACATGGTGATGGACTCCATGAAGTCCATGACGTCCACGGCCGCGCTCCTCATGTTCGCCATCATCTACTTCGGCCTGATGATCGACGTCGGACTGTTCGACCCCCTGGTGAAGTTCATCCTGCGCAAGCTGGGCAACGACCCCGCGAAGGTTGTCCTCGGCACCGCCATCCTGGCGGCGGCTGTCTCCCTGGATGGCGACGGATCCACAACCTTCATCCTCACCACGGCTGCCATGCTCCCGGTCTACCTGCGTCTCAAGATGAGCCCAGTGGTCCTCACCTGTGTGGCGGGCCTCGCCAACGGCACCATGAACATCCTGCCCTGGGGCGGCCCCACGGCGCGTGCAGCCACCGCGCTTAAGCTTGATGTGAACGACGTCTTCGTGCCCATGGTCCCTTCACTGATCGTCGGCCTCATTGTGGTCATGGTCTTCGCGTGGCTGCTCGGCCTCCAGGAACGCAACCGCCTCCGTACCACTGCCCCCGAGATCTGGGGCGACGTCGCCGATCCTTCGGAAGCGTTCGACGGCGGCACGGGCCGCGGCGGTTCGGTTGCCGCGGGTTCGGGTTCAGGATTTGGCGCTGGTCGTTTCGGCTTTGGCCGCACCGGCGCAACCGCAGGCAAGCCTGGCAGCGGCGGAGGTTCCGGCGTCGCGGTTCTTGAAGACCCGGCCACGCTGGTGGACGATCACGACACCGCTATGGCAGACACTGCCCTTGACCCCAACCGCTCAACGCTGCGTCCCAAGCTGTTCTGGTTCAACCTGTGCCTGACCGTTGCCGTCATGGTGGTCCTGGTGGCCAACATCGTTCCGCTGCCGTTCGTTTTCATGGTCGGCTCCGCGATCGCCCTGCTGGTCAACTTCCCCAAGGTCAAGGACCAAGGCGCGCAGCTGATCGCCCACGCGCCGTCCATCGTCGCCGTCGTCAGCATGGTCATGGCCGCCGCCGTCCTCACCGGTGTCCTCAACGGCACGGGCATGGTCAAAGCAATGTCCGAGTGGCTGGTCCAGATCATTCCCGCCGAGATGGGCCCGTTCATGGCGGTCATCACCGGCCTCCTCAGCATTCCGATGACGTTCTTTATGAGCAACGACGCCTTCTACTTCGGAGTCCTGCCGGTCCTTTCCGAAACCGCCGCGCACTATGGCGTAGATGCAGTGGACATGGCCCGCGCCTCCATCACCGGGCAGCCCTTCCACCTGCAAAGCCCCCTTGTTCCGGCGATCCTCCTGCTGGTCTCCCTCGCAAAGGTAGACCTGGGCGACCACCACAAGAAGGTCCTCTGGCGCACGGCAGTCATCTCGGTGGTCATGCTGGCGGTAGGAGTCCTGACCGGAGCCATCGGCATCGGCTAGGCTGCCGTTCCCAAAGCACCCGTCTGCACCTGAGGTGCAAAACCGGGCCAGACATCCTCCGCGTGCTGCTCCTTCGTCGCTTTGACGCACGCTTCCGGATGCCTGGCCCGGTTTTGCGTAGGAGGCCCACCGGCCGCTGCGGAGTCGGACCCAGTCCGCCCCCGCAAACCCACCCAGCGGCCGGAGACATCCTGCCGGTCGCGTCTAAGCGAGGCACGAGCGAGCGACCAAAGGATCGTCTGCGGCAAGCCGCCGAACGCAACCACTCGCCTTGCGCGCCAGCGCATCGTCCGGCAGGTGCGCACAGCCAAGTAGACTGGTCCGGAAAACCATTTGAACTTTGCAGGGGAGATCCATGGCTGCGATCAACCGTGACGACGTCGCGCATCTTGCGCGTCTGGCTCACATTGAAATGAGTGCCGAAGAACTGGACAGGATGGCTGTTGAGCTTGCTGTCATTGTGGATTCGGTGAAGAGCGTGAGCGAAGCTGCGGGGGAGGACGTCCCGGCGACGTCGCACCCGATTCCGTTGACCAACGTGTTCCGCGAGGACGTTGTGGGCCACACGTTCACGGCTGAGCAGGCGTTGTCCGGCGCTCCGGATGCTTACGAGAACCGTTTCAAGGTCCCCGCAATCCTGGATGAGGACTAATCACTATGACTGAGCTGAAGAACGAACTCATCCACCACTCCGCTGCCGATCTCGCTGCGAAGCTGGCCGCCCGCGAGGTGACCGCCGTCGAGGTGACGCAGGCGCATCTTGACCGCATTGCCGACGTCGATGGTCAGGTTAACGCCTTCCTGCACGTCAATACTGAAGAGGCTTTGGCCGTTGCCGCTGAGGTTGACGCTGCCCGCGCCGCCGGTGGTTCCGCTGCCGAGGAGCTGCATGCCCTCGCTGGTGTGCCGATCGCGGTGAAAGACCTCATTGTCACGATCGGCCAGCCCACCACGGCTGGTTCGAAGATCCTTGAGGGCTGGCACAGCCCGTACGACGCTACCGTGGTGAAGAAGCTGCGCGCGGCTAAGATGCCCATCCTGGGTAAGACCAACCTGGACGAATTCGCCATGGGTTCCTCCACGGAGCACTCGGCGTACGGCCCCACCCGCAACCCGTGGGATCTGGACCGGATTCCCGGCGGTTCGGGCGGCGGTTCTGCTGCCGCCGTCGCCGCTTTCGAAGCGCCGCTGGCGCTCGGTACCGATACCGGTGGCTCGATCCGCCAGCCGGGTGCCGTCACCGGAACCGTTGGCGTGAAGCCGACGTACGGTGCTGTTTCCCGTTACGGTGCCATTGCCATGGCGTCGTCGTTGGACCAGATCGGCCCGGTTTCCCGGACGGTCTTGGACTCGGCGCTGCTGCAGGAAGTCATTGGCGGCCATGACCCCTTTGACTCCACGTCGCTGACCGATCCGTTCAACGATCTTGTTGCTGCCGCCCGCGTGGGCAACGTTGCCGGCATGAAGATCGGCATCGTCAAGGAACTTCACGGCGAAGGCTACCAGGCCGGCGTCGAGAACCGTTTCAACGAGTCCCTGCAGCTGCTGAAGGATGCCGGCGCTGAAATCGTCGAGGTTTCCTGCCCCAACCTGAAGTACGCCCTGGGCGCTTACTACCTGATCATGCCGTCTGAGGTGTCCAGCAACCTGGCCAAGTTCGACGGCGTCCGCTTCGGCATGCGCGTGCTGCCCAAGGATGGTCCCATGACCATCGAGCGCGTCATGGGTGCTACCCGTGCTGCCGGCTTCGGCGACGAAGTGAAGCGACGCATCATCCTGGGAACCTACGCGTTGAGCGCCGGCTACTACGACGCTTACTACGGCTCAGCACAGAAGGTCCGGACGCTGATCCAGCGCGACTTCGACGCCGCCTTCGCGAAGGCCGATGTCCTGATCTCCCCGACGGCGCCCACTACGGCGTTCAAGCTGGGGGAGAAGCTGGACGATCCGCTGGCGATGTACCTGAACGACGTCGCCACCATCCCGGCCAACCTTGCTGGTATCCCGGGCCTGTCCCTGCCTGGCGGCCTTGCTGACGAAGACGGCCTGCCCGTCGGCATCCAGCTGCTGGCTCCTGCCCGCCAGGATGCCCGTCTGTACCGTGTGGGTGCTGTCCTCGAATCCATCCTTGAAGAGAAGTGGGGCGGCCCGATGCTTGCGCAGGCGCCTGTTCTTGGTTCTGCCACAACCACCGCCGGAGGTTCCAACTAATGTCCGTCGATGCAACCCTGAGCTTCGAAGAGGCAATGGAGAAGTACGATCCTGTCCTGGGGTTCGAGGTCCACGTGGAGCTCAACACCAAGACCAAGATGTTCTCCTCCGCACCGAACGTCTTTGGCGACGAGCCGAACACCAACGTCAATGAGGTTGACCTGGGCATGCCCGGCGTCCTGCCCGTGGTGAACAAGACGGCCGTGGAGTCCTCCATCAAGATCGGCCTTGCCCTTAACTGCAAGATCGCCGAGTCCTGCCGCTTCGCCCGGAAGAACTACTTCTACCCGGACACCCCCAAGAACTTCCAGACCTCGCAGTACGACGAACCGATTGCCTACGACGGTTACATCGACATCGAGCTTGAGGACGGCACGGTCTTCCGCGTGGAGATCGAGCGCGCCCACATGGAAGAGGACGCCGGCAAGCTGACCCACATGGGTGGTGCTGCGGGCCGTATCCAGGGTGCCGACTACTCACTGGTGGACTACAACCGTTCCGGTGTACCGCTGGTTGAAATCGTCACCAAGCCGATCGAGGGCGCCGGTAGCCGTGCGCCTGAGCTGGCCAAGGCGTACGTCGCCGCAGTCCGTGAGATCGTGAAGAACCTTGGTGTTTCCGACGCCAAGATGGAACGCGGCAACGTCCGTTGCGACGCCAACGTTTCCCTGCGCCCGCACGGCCGGGAACGGTTCGGCATCCGTTCGGAGACCAAGAACGTGAACTCGCTGCGCGCCGTCGAGCACGCCGTCCGTTACGAGATCCAGCGCCACGCTGCCGTCCTCGATTCCGGCGAGCCGGTCATCCAGGAGACGCGACACTGGCACGAGGACACTCGTTCGACGACGTCGGGCCGGCCCAAGTCCGACGCTGACGATTACCGCTACTTCCCGGAGCCGGACCTGGTTCCCGTCGTCGCCTCCCGGGAGTGGGTGGAGGAACTCCGCGCCACCCTTCCCGAGCCGCCGGCCGAGCGCCGCAAGCGCCTCAAGGAAGCTTGGGGCTACTCGGATCTGGAGTTCCGCGACGTTGTGAACGCCGGCGTCATGGACTCCATCGAGGAAACCATCGCAGCAGGTGCCTCCGCGGATGTTGCCCGCAAGTGGTGGATGGGTGAGATCGTAGGCCGCGCCAAGGTTGCCGACGTCGATCCTTCCGAGCTTGGTGTCACACCGCAGGTCATCGTCGAGCTGAACAAGCTGGTTGAAGACGGCAAGATCAACAACAAGATGGCCACCCAGGTCCTGGACGGCGTGCTCGCAGGCGAAGGCACCCCGGCGGAGATTGTCGAGAAGCGCGGCCTCGCGGTTGTGTCCGACGACGGTCCGCTCCTGGAAGCCATCGACGCAGCACTGGCAGCACAGCCTGACGTGGCGGAGAAGATCCGTGGTGGCAAGGTCCAGGCCATTGGCGCGATTGTTGGCGGCGTCATGAAGGCCACCCGTGGCCAGGCCGACGCCGGACGTGTCCGCGAACTCATCCTGGAGAAGCTCGGCGTCGAGGGCTAAGTCCCGCAGTTTGATGCCCAGGTAGCTCGCAGTTGTGGTTGTTTGAAAGCTCAGAACAGCCACAACTGCGAGCTATTTTTGTGTGGAGAGGGCGCACAATGGATGCATGGCCACTCTCAAACCGGGCCTTCGCAAGGGCCTTCTTGCCGGCGGGATCGCTGTCGCCCTGACCGGCGGCGGGGCCGCCGCTGTGTGGGCGGGCACCCAACCCAGCCCTTCGCCGTCGAGCTCTTCCACTTCTCCCGGCTCTTCCCCATCAGGGAAGGCCAAGGCCACAGAAGGCCGTGGGCAGGCTATCCACGGCGAACACGTGGTGAAGCAGCAGGACGGGAGCTACCGCACCGTCGTGACGCAAGCCGGAACTATCGAATCGGTTAGCGACACCGACATGACCGTGAAGAGCGAAGACAGCTTCACGCAACGCTATTTGATCACCGCGGATACACGGATCACCCAGGTTCCCACCGACCTCTCCGAGCTCAGGAACGGCAGGGGCGGGCCATCGCTGCCTGCTGCCACCGTTGCCGACCTCAAGGCCGGCGACAAAGTAAGAGTCAGCGGCGCCAAGGACGGCGACGCCGTGTCAGCGACAAAGATCGTGTCAGGAGAACTGCCGGCGGGCGTCAAGGGTCACGGACCAAAGCGCGGCCACGGCCCCAAGTTTTAGAGCGCCACAGTCCTGAAGCCCAGATTTCCACTGGCAGAGTCCGGCGTGTTTGAGCTCCGCGCTGCGAGGCGGTAGCGGTTGCAGTACGAGTCGTGGCAGAGGTAGGAGCCACCGCGCATGACCCTTCCGCGGCCGACGCTGGGCCCCTGCGGGTTCTCCACTGTTCCTTGTGCCAGGCACGTCTTGTAGTACTTGGGCAGGAACCAGTCGCTGCACCACTCCCAGACATTTCCGCTGGTTTGGTACAGCCCGTAGCCGTTGGGGAGGAATGACCTGGCGGGCGCGGTGGTGAGGTAACCGTCGTCGATCGTGTTGCGGGATGGGAATTCCCCTTGCCAAATGTTGCAGTTATGAGCGGCTTGGTCGGGCGCTTCGTTGTGCAGGTCATTGCCCCAGGGGTAGCGCTGCCCGGACAGCCCGCCGCGGGCCGCGTATTCCCACTCGGCTTCCGTGGGCAGGCGACGGCCGGCCCAATGGCAGTACGCCAAGGCATCGTTGTGCGAAACATGCGTGACGGGATGGTCGGGGATGTCTGTCCAGCTGGAGAGTGGTCCGGCCGGGTGCGCCCAGTCGGCTCCACGGACGTTGAGCCACCACGGGACGTTGTTGACCCTGTTGAGGATGTCGCGTGGGTCTGCTTTCACGGCAAGATGGAACACCGCTGACGTTCCGTAGGTTTCCGACTCGGTGCGGTGGCCAGTGGCGTCGGCGAACTCGGCGAACTCTTCATTGGTTACGGTGGTGGCACTGATCCGGAATTTTGAGACGGACACTTCGTGCACAGGCGACTCGCCGTCGTCGCCGTAGCCCTCGTTGAAGGGATCGCCCATGGCGAAGGTTCCCGCGGGAATCTCGACGTCATTGACTTCGCCTATGTGTGAGGCACCGTCTGCGGCGGAACGCTCGACGGCGGTGCTCGCCGTCGGATGGTCGCCGGCTGTTCGAAGGGGGAGTCCCGGCCCCGGCTCGGAGTGCGCCCGGGCGGCAGCACCGGGGCTACAGCAATCTGCCATCTCAACCTTCTGTCTGAATTCCACCTGCTAGTACTTTAGCGGGGTCCGGTTGCCTGCTACACGCTCCGCTCAACCCCTCGCGGGCGCACCCGCTTCCGCCTGCTGCAGCACTTTCAGCCCGGTGGCGCACCCCTTGCCGCCGTCCGCACCACTTTCAGCCTGGTGGCGCACCGTTTTCCGCCGGGTGCGCCCGTTCTTACGGGGGCGATCGGCGGCAACGGGTGCGGGCGAGATTCGAACTCGTCCCTCCCCGCGTAGCGCACCACCGTACCCAGGTTGGCGCGCCCCGTTTCCGCACGCGCACCGCTTGCCGCTCGGCGCGCCCGATTCCGCCTCGCTCACCACTCGTACGCCTGTGGCGCACCCCTTTCCGCATCGCGCCCCGGTTCTTACGGGAGCGATCGGCGGCAACGGGTGCGGGCATCGGGCAGCCCCAAACGTGCAGAGTGATGAAAAGTGATTTCTTTGGTCCGTTTCGATCATCATCTTGCAAAAAGCGACGCGAGTCACTTATGGTTTGTTAAACGGTTAACGAGCGTGGTCTAAATCACATTGGTGGTTTCGGCTCAGCACTTGAGGAGACAGCATGAACTCGACGACGGAACAGGCTCCGGCATTGCCCGAAGCTCGCCGAGTCCCGGGTCCGCCAGGCGGAAACGCCTCCGGACCCGGTCATAAGAAGCGGAAGAGGAGCAAGGTCCCGCAGCAGAGTTTCCGATCGCGCCTGCGACGCGACAAGCAGATGCTGCTCATGATGCTCCCGGGCGTGGCCTTCCTGTTGCTCTTCTTCTACATACCGATCCTCGGCAACGTCATAGCGTTCCAGGACTACCAGCCCTATCTGGGCATCGGTGACAGCCTGTGGGTCGGCTGGCAGAACTTCGTGGACCTTTTCGGCAATCCGGACTTCGTTCACGCCTTCTGGAACACCCTGTACCTCGCCGCCTGGCAGCTGGTCTTCCTGTTCCCCGTGCCGCTGGTATTGGCGCTGATTGTGGATTCACTGATCAGCGCCCGGGTTCGGCGGATCTTCCAAAGCATCGCCTACCTGCCGCACTTCCTGTCCTGGGTGTTGGTGATCGCGTTCTTCCAGCAAATGCTGGGCGGTGCAGGCTTCGTCAACAACCTGCTCAGGGACTGGGGCATGGAGCCAATTCCCTTCATGACCAACCCGGAGACGTTTCCGGTGATGGTGGTGGTCCAGATGATCTGGAAAGACGCCGGCTGGGCCATGATCATCTTCCTCGCTGCGTTGGCCAGCATTGATGCTTCGCTCTACGAAGCTGCAGCGGCTGACGGTGCGGGACGATGGCGCAGGATGTGGCACATCACCCTGCCCGGCCTCAGGCCCGTGATCGTCCTCCTCCTCATCCTTCGCATCGGCGACATTCTTTCCGTCGGATTTGAACAGTTCATCCTGCAGCGGGACGCCGTGGGAGCCGGAGCCGCGGAAGTGCTGGACACCTTCACCTACTACACCGGCGTGGTAGGAGGCGGCTGGAGCTCGGGCGCGGCAGCCGGCCTGGCCAAGGGCGTAGTCAGCGCGCTGCTGATCTACGGCGCCAACAAACTTGCCCACCGCTTCGGCGAAGACGGAATCTTCGCAAAACAAGTGCGCTGAAAGCCACGCTGACCCGCGCGCCTGTCGCACAAGGAGAACCCCATGGCAACAACACTTTTCACCAAGAAACCCCGGGAGCTTAGCTACAACCCCAAGCGCCCCGTGTGGAAGGAAAAACCTTCCGCCCTGTATCAAACGGTCAAAGCGGTAGTCCTGATTGTCTTCAGCTTGTCCATCCTGACGCCCATTCTGCTGGTGGTCTCAACCTCCCTCGCCGACACTGAACAGCTCGTGGAGGCCGGCGGGTTCGTGCTCTGGCCGGAACGTCCAACCTTGGAGGCCTACGCCACCATCTTCAAGGGACCCATGGTGCTGCAATCACTCGGGGTCAGCATGCTGGTCACAGCGGTTGGCACCATCCTGGCGCTGTTCGTCACCATCACCATGGCTTACGCCACCAGCCGCACGGTTCTGTTCGGCCGGCCGGTGATCCTCGCAGTCCTGTTCACTCTCCTTTTTGCGCCGGGCCTGATTCCGTCGTTCCTGATGATCCGCCAACTCGGTCTCCTGGATTCGTTGTGGTCGCTGATCCTCCCGGGAATCTTCGGGGCCTTCAACTTTGTGGTGATGCGTTCGTTCTTCATGAACATCCCGGGTGAACTGATCGAAAGTGCCAGGATCGACGGCGCCAACGACTGGCAAATCCTGTGGCGGATTGTGATGCCGCTGTCCAAAGCCGTGATCGCCGTCGTCGGTCTGTTTTACGCGGTCGGGTTCTGGAACTCGTTCTTCAACGCCCTGCTCTACATCAACGATCACAGCAAGTGGCCCATCCAGTTGCTGCTCCGCAACTTCGTGGTCCAGGGCAGCGGTGCAGCGGACCAGTTGGGAATCACCACCACTCCGCCGCCGCAGTCCATCCAGATGGCCGTTGTGGTGGTGGCACTCGTCCCGATCCTGATGGTCTACCCGTTCCTCCAAAAACACTTTGCCAAGGGCGTCATCACTGGCGCCGTCAAGGGCTGATACAGCTCCTTAATGACCGAAACTCAAAATCCTCAGAAATGAAGCAAGTAACCAGAAAGGGTTATGCCATGACGAGCACTACCTCTCAGGCTGGATTCAGCCGCCGCGGTTTCCTTGGCCTTGCCGGCCTGGCCGTGACCGCTGCAGGTTTGTCCGCCTGCGGTGGTGGCGGAGCCGCGAGCAACGGAGGCGCGGCTGCCTCCGCGTCGGTCAAGCTGCCAACGTACAAGGAATTCACCGGCGTCACCCCGGACATCGCGGGCAACGCCAAGGGCCTCCAAGCCGGCTACTTCAAACTGCCCACTGCTGTGCAGTCCGTCAAAACGCCGCCGCTCAAGGGCAAGGTCACCGGCCTGACCGAAACCTTCGAGACCATGAGCCCGGGCCTGAAGGACAACCCCTTCTGGCAGCGCCTCAATTCCAAGCTCGGCGGCGACCTGGAGCTGCAAATCGCCGAAGATATCGGAGACGGGTACCCGGCAAAGTTCGCCACTGTCCTGGCCAGCAACGATCTTCCGGACATGATGTGGGTTCCGCCGAACCAGGGCATCCCCAACGTCGGTCCGATGCTCGAAGCCAAGTTCCAGGACCTGACGCCGTATCTCTCCGGTGACGCTGTCCTTGAGTACCCCAACCTGGCGGCGCTGAAGCCCGATTCCTGGAAGACCGCCGTCGTGAACGGGAAGATCTGGGGAGCTCCCATCCCCAGCACCCCGTTCGGTCAGGTGTACCTAGGCAACCACGAGATGTGGGCCCAGGTGGGTGGCTTCGGAGCTGCCAGTGCCGAAGAATTTTTGGAAAAAGCCAAGGAACTGACCCGTCCCGGCGACCAGAAGTACGCGCTGGAACCCGCATACATCAATGCCCTCCACATGGTCACTGAATGGTTTGGTGCCCCGAACAGCTGGGCCGTCAATAAGGATCGCACCCTCACCCACCTGTACGAAACCGACGAATACATGGCCGGCGTCGAGTTCACCGCCAAGATGTTCGCAGCGGGAGTCTTCTACCCTGACTCCAAAGCGACGGACATCCGGTCGCGCGTCGCCAACGGCAGCGTGGCAGCCCAAGTGGTGGTGGGTCCGCACGACATCCGCAGCTACCGTGCCCTGAACAAAGACGCCCGGTTCGACATCCTGATTCCGTTCAGTGCAGACGGCAAGGTCAAGCCCGTCTACGACATGGGCTACGGAACCGTGGGCTTCACCCCGTTCAAGAAGGCTGAAGAGGGCAAGATCCGCGAGCTGCTGGCGCTGATCAACTACCTGTCGGCGCCGTTCGGCACGGTGGAGTACATGCAGAAGAACTTCGGCGAGCTGGGCCAGGACTACACCATCGACGCCGCGGGCAACCCGGCGCGCACCGAAACAGGCACCACCAATGCGCCCGGCCTGGTTTCGGCGTTGAACATCATGTCCAGCCCGGAGAACGTCATCTTCAATCCGGGTTTCGACGACGACACACGCTACGTCAGCCAGCAGGAAGAAAAACTGCTTGAGTTCGCGTGGCGTAACCCCACCAACGGTTCCTACTCGGACACCAACGCCAAGGTGGGCGCCAAGATCACCAAGCAGCTGCGCGACAAGGTAGTGGACATCATTACCGGCCGCGCCAAGATCGACGAACTCAAGGACGCGGTCAAGCGCTGGAAGAGCGAAGGCGGCGACAAGATGCGCGATGAATACCAGGCCGCGTTGGACCCCAACGCGCCGGTATTCAGGAGCTAGCCTCAAACCAGCAACGAACCAACACGCAGATACGAAGAACACAGCAGGGGGAACCATGGCAAAAGCGAGCAGCACAGGAGTAAGGCCGACCATCCGCATGGTGGCCGAACTGGCGGGCGTCTCCACGGCCACGGTTTCCTACGTGCTTTCGGGTCGCCGCGGTGATGGCGGACCAGGAGTGTCGGATCCAACGGCGGAAAAGGTCAAGGCCGCTGCGGAGCGGCTTGGCTATCGCCCCAACCAGGCGGCCCGCGCCATCCGGACGGGACGCACGAATACAGTGATCCTGTCATTGACCATGCTGTCCGATCCGTGGTCGTTGTCCGTCATTGAGGCTGTTCAGAAGGCGGCAGTCCCGCAGGGCGTCACACCGATGATCCTGGGTGACGCCGATTGGGTCAAAGTTCTGGGTACGCACAATGCCGATGCCGTGTTCGTGGATGCGGTCCGTCCTGATCAGCGGGAAGCCCTGCGCAAGCTCGCCGAGCACGGCACCACGCTGGTGGTGTTTGACGAAGAGGTACAAGCGGACGGCTTCGATGTCATCCGTTCCATCGCCGGACCCGGCTGCCGCATGGCCGTGGAGCATCTGCTCCACGGCCACCGGAGGATTGCCTGCCTGACCCCGGCAACGGTAGCGGGCACCTCTGGCGGGACCAGATACCGGGCCTACTCGGATGCCTTGGCCGCGGCGAAGATCCAGGAACGGGACGACTACGTGGGCCTGTTCGACGGCACCAGCGCGGGGGCTTACGCGGCGGCAACGCGACTGTTGAGCCTGCCGGACCGCCCCACCGCCATCTATGCCACCACGGACTACGCGGCAGTAAGTGCTATCAACGCAGCCCAGCGCCTGGGCCTCGCCGTGGGCACCGACGTGGACATCATCGGTGTGGGCAACACCGTGGAGGGCGAACGGATGTCACCGTCACTGAGCACCGTGGGCCCTGTTGACTTCTTCGACAAACTCGCCCGGCTGCTCCTACGGCGGGCAACAGGTCACCCCGCGCCGGAGTCACCCGGCGTCCTCGACTTCCCCTGGCACTTGTTCGTCCGAGAATCGGCGCCGCACCGCAGCGCTGCAACCAAGCTTTACTAGGAATCAGCAGAAGGAAATTGCACATCATGGAAAAGGATTTGAAGGTCGGCATCGTGGGTTTCGGCCTGCGTTCAGGGCTGTGGAAGCACGCCCACAAGCCGGGCCAAGGCTCCGAGGTCACTGTTGTTTGTGACCTCAGTGACCGTGGCCGGGCAGACGCCGCTGAACGCATCCCGTCGGCCCGCGTCACAGGGGATCTTGAGGAGCTGCTGAGCAGCAGAATCGACGCCGTCCTGGTCCTGACCCCCGATAACCAGCACGCCGCCGTCGCTGTCCGAACGCTCAAGGCGGGCATCCCCACCTTCTGCGAAAAGCCACTGGACATCACAGTGGAGGCTGCGGACCTGATCCTGAAGACGGCTTACGAGACCGGGACGCGTTTGTACGTGGGCCACAACATGCGCCACATGCCCGTGGTGGTCCAGATGCGCCAACTGATCGAGGACGGCAGGATCGGCGACATCAAAGCGGTCTGGTGCCGCCACTTTGTGGGGCACGGGGGAGATTACTACTTCAAGGACTGGCACGCCCAGCGCGCCAACGTCACGTCCCTTCTCCTCCAAAAAGGTGCCCACGACATCGACGTGATCCACTGGCTGGCCGGCGGATACACCAAGCGGGTTGCCGCCGTCGGAGATCTTGCGGTCTACGGCGACGTGGCCAACCGCAGCAACAACGCCGGCAAGCGCATGGGGGACTGGTTCTCCATGGACAACTGGCCGCCCACCGAGCAGAAGGACCTGGCGGAAGTGATCGACGTCGAGGACATTTCCATGATGAACATGGTGCTGGATAACGGCGTCCTGGCCAGCTACCAGCAGTGCCACTTCACGCCGGACTACTGGCGGAACTACACCGTCATCGGCACCAAGGGCCGGATCGAGAACCTTGGCGATGGGCCGGGAGAAACCATCAACGTGTGGACCAGCCGGACGTCCGGCTATGCGGTGCCGGACGAGGTCATCACCATTGAGGACGGCGAGGGTGGCCACGGCGGTGCCGATCCCCGGTTGATCGAGGAATTCCTGCGCTTTGCCTCCGACGGCGGCCAGACCCAGACAAGCCCGATTGCAGCGCGACAGGCTGTAGTGGCCGGCATCCTCGCGGCAGAATCCCTACGCGGTGACGGCTCGGCCCGCGAGGTACCGGAGCTGCCGGCCGAACTGGTGGAGTATTTCGACGCCGGCCAGCCCGCCCTGGTCCGCGACTGACCAAGTAGGTCGCAGATGAGGCCGTTCTCAACATTCATAACGGCGTGTGCTGCTACCTAGTTGGGTGAGCGGGGGCTCGATAGTTCGACAAGCTCGGTCATGACGGTTTGAAGTGACTCGCAAACCGTCATGACCGATTTTCGCTTCAGCGTCTCCGGCCGGGCCAGGATGTCGATCTTGCGGACCGAATTCACTCCCGACAGCGGACGCAGCAGCACTCCGGCGTCCAACACACGGCGTGCCGTGAACCGCGGCAACAGCCCGATCGCGCCACCGGCAGACACCAGCGCGGCCACCGTCGAATAGTCGTTAATGCGGTGCAGTACCTCTGCCGGTCGTCCACTCACAGCAACGACGGCGGCAAGGACGTCTGCAGGGGAGTAGCCGTCGCGGCTGGTCACCCAGGATTCACCCACGACGTCGGACGGCTCCAGTTCGCGCCGGGATGCCAGCGGGTGATCCGCGGGGAGCGCAACGTCCAGAGGCTCATCGGCGAGTGGAAGCACCGCTACCTTGTCTTCCGGCCAGGACGGGCTGTTGTCCATGCGGTGAGCCAAAACGAGGTCGTACCGTGCGGCCAACCCCGGGAAATCCTCCTGCGCCACATCCTCATCGGAGAGGCGCAGGCGAGGCGACTTCCCGCCGTCGGACGCTAACAGTGCCGCCAAAGGCGCAAACAGCGCCTGCCCCGCGCTGTGAAAAGCGCTGACGCTCACGGGCGCGTCCGGAGCGTCGTGATAGGCGCCGATCGCGGCCCGCGCGTCTGCCATGGCGTTCACGACGGCGGCACCCGCCTCTGCCAGGACGCGGCCTGCATCCGTGAGCACCAGAGCCCGGCCTTCTTTGCGCGTCAACGGCACGTCCACGGATTTCTGTAGCAGTGCGAGCTGTTGTGAAACTGCCGACGGAGTCACCATCAAAGTCTCAGCGACAGCCTTCACGCTTCCCAGGTCTCCGAGTTCGCGAAGCATCTGCAACTGATGAATTTCCATTAGCAAATACTAAATCGTTGATTGAGAAGATTCTAGTTGTGCTAAATCATGCGCGGGGCTCTAATGGATTCAGCAGCAGTGAAGCAGCCCCGGCAGTGAGGAATTCCATGAAGGCTCTCTACAAATCCGGACCCCACGCAGGGTTCGAACTCGTCGAACGTCCAGAGCCCCAAGCGGGCCCCAACGACGTCAAGATCCGTGTGATGACCACCGGTATCTGCGGCACCGACCTCCACATCCAGAGCTGGGACGCCTGGGCGCAGGGCATCATCGAAACGCCCCTCATTGCCGGCCACGAGTTCTATGGCGAAGTAGTGGAAATCGGTGAGGATGTCCGTGACGTCAAGGTAGGGGACAAGGTCTCCGGCGAAGGCCACGTGGTGTGCGGAATCTGCCGCAACTGCCGTGCTGGACGTCGCCAGATGTGCATCCACACCGTCTCCGTCGGCGTGCAGCGCGATGGTGCCTTCGCCGAATTCGTCGTCATCCCGGAAACCAATGTCTGGGTCCACCACGACGAGTCAGTTACCCCTGAACTCGGCGCCATCTTCGACCCCTTCGGCAATGCCGTCCACACCGCGCTGAGCTTCCCGCTGGTCGGCGAAGACGTGCTGATCACCGGTGCCGGGCCCATCGGCCTGATGGCCATCGCCGTCGCCCGCCACGCAGGTGCCCGCAAGATCGCGATTACGGACGTGTCCGCACCGCGCCTGGAGCTGGCTCGCCAGATGGGCGTGGACCTTGCAGTCGACGTTTCAAAGATGCGCGTTCGCGAAGCGCAGCAGGAACTGGGCATGCGCGAAGGCTTCGACATCGGACTGGAAATGTCGGGACACCCCACGGCACTGCCTGAGATGATCGACAACATGAACCACGGCGGCCGCATCGCCATGCTTGGCCTACCCAGCCAGTCCATCGACATTGATTGGGGCAAGGTAGTGACCCACATGCTCACGCTTAAGGGCATCTACGGCCGTGAAATGTTCGAGACCTGGTACGCCATGAGCGCCATGCTGTCCTCCAACCCCGTGCTGCACCGCAGCATCTCCGCCGTCGTCACAGACAAACTGTCCGCAGCCGACTGGGAAAAGGGCTTCGAAATTGCCCGCAACGGAACCGGCGGCAAAGTGGTCCTCGACTGGACCGAACTGTAACGGAACGCACTGCCAACGGATCGCCAAAGACCTTAGGAGCACCATGTACTCAGCCATCAAAGACCAACTGCAGGGCGAACTGGACGAGATCCGCAGCGCCGGACTCTTCAAGACAGAACGCCACATCGATTCCCCGCAGGCCAGCCACATCGCAGCGGGCCAGCTCGGCGAGCCGGCCAACAAGGTCCTGAACTTCTGCGCCAACAACTACCTGGGCCTGGCCGACCACCCGGACATCATCGCCGCCGCCAAGTCAGCGATGGACGAGCGCGGCTTCGGTATGGCGTCGGTACGCTTCATTTGCGGAACCCAGGACCTTCACCTGGAGCTTGAGAACCGCGTCTCCAAGTTCCTGGGGACCGAGGACACCATCCTCTTCTCCAGCTGCTTCGACGCCAACGGTGGCGTGTTCGAGTCCCTCTTCGGTCCTGAAGACGCCATCATCTCCGACTCCCTGAACCACGCGTCCATCATCGACGGCATCCGCCTGAGCAAGGCCAAGCGCTTCCGCTACGCCAACCAGGACATGGCAGACCTCGAAGCCAAACTGGTTGAGGCCGAGGGCTCCCGCCGGAAGATCATCGTCACGGACGGCGTCTTCTCCATGGACGGGTACCTCGCTCCGCTTGAGGCCATCTGCGACCTCGCCGAGAAGCATGACGCCTTGGTCATGGTGGACGACTCCCACGCCGTCGGCTTCATGGGCGCCACCGGCGCCGGCACCCCTGAGCACGCCGGCGTTTCCGAGCGCGTAGACATCTACACCGGCACCTTCGGCAAGGCTCTCGGCGGCGCCTCGGGTGGTTACGTTTCCGGTCGCGGCGAAATCGTGGCGATGCTCCGTCAAAAGGCGCGCCCGTACCTGTTCTCCAACTCGCTTGCCCCGGCCATCGTTGCGGCAACCATCAAAGCGATCGAGCTCGTGCAGGAGTCCGGCGAACTCCGTACCCGCCTGTTCGAGAACGCAGCGCTGTTCCGTCGCCGCATGAGCGAAGAAGGCTTCGAACTCCTCGAGGGCGAACACGCCATCATCCCCGTGATGTTCGGCGATGCCGTGGTTGCTGCAAAGGTTGCCGACGAAATGCTCAACAACGGCGTTTTCGTCACGGCCTTCAGCTTCCCCGTAGTGCCGAAGGGCGTGGCCCGCATCCGCGTGCAGCTCTCCGCTGCGCACAGCGCGGACGACGTCGAAGCGTGCGTTCAGGCGTTCGTCAAGAGTCGCGCCGCGGTCGCCTAAGCAACGCTCGCTCACATCACGCGGGTCTAGGGCGGACCGTCTCTCACGTCCCTGGGGTTTGGGGCGGACCGTCTCTCACGTCCCTCGGGTTTGGGGCGGACCGTCTCTCACTTTCTTGACGAAAGTGAGAGAGCGTTCGGCTGAAGGGCTTGGGATGTGAGAGAGCGTCCGGTCTGTCAGGATGGAGCCATGGCTTCGAACTATGACGTGGTAATCGTTGGCGGCGGCATTGGCGGACTCTCGTTGGCTGCGGCGCTGGCAGGCAAATGCACTGTGGCCCTTGTCGAGGCCGAGCAGTCCCTGGCTTTCCACACTTCCTCCCGCTCTGCCCGGCAACTGATCCCCAGCTACGGTCCGGCCGTGGTCCAGGATCTGACAATCCACACCCTCGAAATGCTTGCCGCCCGGGACGCGGAGGCAACAACGCCCATCCTCACACCCCGTGGCTTCATGCTGGTGGGGGACGAAGAAACGGTACAGGCCGAGGCCAGCGGCAATATGCACACCATTACCCACGACGAGGCGATGAAGCTGTGCCCGGCACTGAAGCCCGCATCCTTCACAGCAGCAGGACTGGATAACGGCTCTTTCGGCTGCAACGCGCCCCTGCTTCTCGAGGAGCACCGGCGAACGGCGGAAACTGCGGGTGTGGACATCATCACCGGGGCCAAAGTGCACTCAGCGCAGCGGCTGGGGAGCGGCTGGCAGCTGGGCGCGGGTACGGAGGGATTCCAATCCGGCGTCGTGGTTAACGCAGCAGGTGCCTGGGCGGACGAGTTGGCTGTCATAAGCGGTGTGGAAAAGCTGGGACTGCAGCCGTACCGCCGGACAGCGGCGATTGTGAACGTTGAGAATCCACTGACGCCGGAAACGCCCATGGTGTGTGCCGCTGATAACTCGTTCTACTTCCGCGCTGAGGGCAACCAGGTGTTGATTTCGCCGTCGGAAACCGTGCCCAGCGGAGCCGAGGACGCGAAACCCTACTCCGGGGACGTGGAGACATTGATCGCCAAACTCAACACGGTCACTTCCCTTGGAATCCGCTCCGTGGACCGTGCCTGGACGGGCCTCAGGACAGAAGCGGCGGACGGAATCCCGGTAGTGGGTTTCGACGCCGAAGCGCCAGGTTTCTTCTGGCTCGCCGGTCAAGGGGGCTACGGTTTCCAAACATCCTCCGCCATTGCCGAGCTGGCCGCAGCACTGATCCTCGGCGAGGTGAAGGAGGACAGTCCGGAATCCCGGACAGCGGAGCAGCTTGCGGCCGTACGCTGGTCCATCCGACGCTGAACAATAGGGGCATGAGCGGAATCACGAGCGGGAACAAAAGCAGCACCGTCATTACCAACATCGGCGAACTGATGACCCAGGACCTGGAGCGTCGGGTCCTGAAGGATGCCGCCATCGTGATCGAAGGCGAACGGATTTCATGGATCGGCACTGCCAAAGACGCCCCGTCCGCTGATGAAAGGATCGACGCCGAAGGCCGCGCCGTCCTGCCCGGCTGGGTTGACTCGCATTCGCACCTCGTCTTCGCAGGTGACCGCACCGCCGAGTTCGAGGCCCGCATGGCTGGCGAAAGCTACAGCGCAGGCGGGATCGCCGTCACCACGGGTGCAACGCGCAGCGTCAGCGACGACGAACTTACCCGCCTCGTGCGGGACCGTGTAGCCGAAGCGGTCTCGCAAGGAACCACGTACCTGGAGAGCAAGACCGGCTACGGGTTGGACGTGGAGAACGAGGCCCGCAGCGCCCGCATCGCAGCAGCCGAAGTGGACGAGGTCACCTATCTGGGCGCGCATCTGGTTCCGAACGGCTCCGATCCTGAGGAGTATACGGACCTGGTGTGTGGCCCCATGTTGGAAGCCGTCCTGCCGCATGTCCGCTGGGCTGACGTCTTCTGCGAGCGGGGTGCGTTCACGGAGGACCAGTCGCGTCGGGTCCTCACTGCTGCCCGCAACGCCGGGCTGGGCCTCAGGGTCCACGGCAATCAGCTCGGGGAGGGCCCAGGAGTGGCGCTGGCTGTTGAGTTTGCGGCGGCGAGCGTGGACCACGTCAACTATCTCTCGGAAAAGGACATCGCGGCGCTCGCGGAAACGTGGGAAAGCTGGGACCCGGCCAGTGGCACGGGCAATCGCGGTACCGTCGCAACCTGCCTTCCTGCTTGTGATCTGTCCACCCGGCAGCCCCTGGCGCCAGGCCGTGAACTGATCGACGCCGGTGTTCAAATCGCCCTTGCGGCCAACTGCAACCCGGGGACCTCTTACACCAGCTCCATGGCCTTCTGCGTCACCACGGCTGTGCTTCAGATGCACCTGAGCGTTCATGAAGCCGTCCGTGCGGCGACGTACGGCGGCGCTTTGGCGCTGGGCCGTGAGGCCGGGAACGACGTCGACGGCGAGCGGGCGGTGGGTTCGCTCAGCGTCGGACATCGCGCAGATTTGCACATGCTGAAGGCTCCGTCGGCCACGCATCTGGCGTACCGTCCCGGGATTCCGTTGACACATTTGGTGTGGCGGGCCGGCGTCCGCGCTGTCTAAGGACAAGTTAAGAACAAGAAAGAAGGGCTGCGTTCCAGTTGGAACGCAGCCCTTCTTTATCGGGTTTCACGCTCCCCGCCGGTAACGCGCAGTTACTGAGCAGTCTTTGCACTCGGATGATCCTTGTGAGATCGAAAATGATCGTTTAGTGTTTCTATAGATCAGAAAACGTCATTAAGCTGAGCGGGAGCGGAACACACGATGAGCGAGAACACACTGGGTGCCTTCATGGAAGAAGAGCTGGTTTCCCAACCCGAGGTTTGGCAGCGCGCCGTGGAGCAGGCCCGTACGGAGCAGTTGCTTCCAGCGGACGGCAAGCGCATCGCCGTGATCGGCTGTGGCACATCGTGGTTCATGGCCCAGAGCTACGCCGCTGCCCGCGAATCCGCCGGTAAGGGGGTCACCGATGCGTTCGCCGCGTCGGAGGCTTTCCTGAACAGCAACAGCGCCGATCGCCAGTACGACGCCGTTGTGGCCATCACCCGGTCGGGTACCACCACTGAGGTGCTCGAGATTCTGGCTGAGTTGAAGGGGATTGTCCCCACCGTGGCCATCATCGGTGACACCTCCTCACCGATCGTCGAGCTGGCAGACGCCGTGGTGGGCCTCCACTACGCCGATGAGCGCTCCGTGGTGCAGACCCGCTTCGCCACCACGGCGCTGGTCTACATGCTGACCAGCCTTGGCATCGATGTGCAGCAGGCAATCGAGGATGCCCGTGACGCAGTGACGGCAGAGGTCTCCCAGGAACTCCTGGACGCCGAGCAATTCACCTTCCTCGGCACCGGCTGGACGGTTGGGCTGGCCCACGAAGCCGGCTTGAAAATGCGCGAAGCCGTGCAGGGTTGGACCGAGTCATACCCTGCCATGGAATACCGCCACGGCCCCATCTCCATCGCTGCCCCCGGCCGGGTCACCTGGCTGTTCGGAACCCAGCCCGAGGGTTTGGACAGTGACATGGCCGTCACCGGCGCCCTTTACATCCACACGGATAAGCACCCCCTGGCCGAACTGGCACGTGTCCACAAAGTCACCCTGGAGCGTGCACGCGTCCGTGGGCTGAATCCGGACCTGCCCCGCAACTTGACGCGCTCCGTTATTCTCGACGCCTCTGCCTAGGCAGTCGATCATGGTTCTCGGAGCCGCAGAATCACCGGTCCTGTCTTTCGACGTTGGCGGGACGGACATCAAGGCTGGTTTGGTGGACGCCCGTGGAACCGTCCTGGGCATGCGCCGCGTCCCTACACCGCTGGATCCGGCCCGCCCCGGCGAAGCGGTCCTGGACAGGCTAGCTGGGCTTAAAGCCGAGTTGGCCTCGGAGTTTCCGGAAGCCCCCGCCAAGGCAGCAGGCATCATCGTCCCCGGAATCGTGGACTCCGTGGCCGGAGTGGGTGTCTACTCCGCCAATCTTGGATGGCGCAACTTCCCGTTCAAAGCCGAAGCCGAAAAGCGGCTCGGCATACCCGTCGCGTTCGATCACGACGTCCGGTCCGCTGCAGCTGTGGAACACAGCTTTGGCGGTTCCAAAGAGTTCAACGATGTTGTGGTGATGGTGGTGGGAACCGGTATCGCTGCAGCTGTGTTCTCGGGCGGCAAGGCCGTTACCGCAGGGGGATTCGCCGGGGAACTCGGCCACGCCCAGGTCCCGGACCCCGACGCCGGGCCGGACGCCACAGGCTCCACCATCCTGGAAGCAGTGGGCTCAGCAGGCGCAATTGCCAAGCGTTACCACCGGGCATCGGGAAACCCTGTGGACGGTGCACGAGGTGTGTTGCTCAGGGCAAGCGCGGGAGATGCGCTGGCCGCACGTGTTTGGGCCGATGCTGTTGATGCCCTGGCCTTCACTATCTGTCAGTGCGTGAACATCATGGGAACAGAAGCCGTGGTGATCGGCGGAGGCCTCGCTGAAGCAGGCGACGAGCTGCTCGAGCCACTCCGTAAGCGGGTTGACGCCATCCTGGACTTCCAGCGCAGGCCCCATCTCATCCGTGCCCAACTGGGGCAGGACGCCGGCTTGCTCGGCGCGGCACTGAACGCCCGGGCACTTTTGCGAGGCACACGATGAAGCGAGCCAACGTGAACCGCATTATTACCGTCACTCCGAATCCGGCCATCGATATGACCTACACCGTCCACGGAATCACCGAGGGCTCCAGCCACCGGGTACCCACGCCCTTGAGCCGTGCGGGAGGCAAGGGCATCAACGTAGCCCGAGTAACCCACCAGTTGGGGTACCCCGTGCTCGCCATTGCGCCCACCGGCGGTGCGGCAGGGCAGACCCTCGCAGCCGAACTGTGGACCAGCGGCGTGCCGCACACCCTGGTGGGAGTCGCAGCTGAAACCCGCCGCAGCATCGCGCTGGTGGACACCGTTGCAGGGGAAACGTCCATCTTCAACGAGGAGGGCCAGGCCCTTCTGCCGGATGACTGGCGCTCACTGCGGATCGCCGTAGTGGAGGCCGTGAGCGGGAACCGAAACCTGCCGGCCTCCGTTCTGGTCGGTTCGGGAAGCCTGCCGCCGGGCGCTCCCGCGGACTTCTACCCGGAACTGGTGCGCCTGGCCCACGACGCCGGTATCCCGGCGATCATCGACACCTCCGGCCCCGGGATCATCGCTGCGGCCAAAGCCGGCGCCGACATCCTCAAACCAAACCATCACGAGCTGGCCGAAGCAACGGGCGAGTCCAGCCTTGAAGCAGCCGCCCTCGCCCTGATCGACATGGGTGCCCGCACGGTCCTCGTCAGCGCCGGCGCGGACGGCATGCTCGCCTTCGACCACGCCGCCCCGGGCGGCTACTGGAGCGCCCGCTTGCCGGAAGCGCTCAGTGGCAACCCCACAGGGGCAGGCGACGCCGGTGTGGCGGCTGCCGCCGTCGCACTCGCCGAAGGCATCACCGAGCCCCGCGAAATCCTTCGCCGGGCCACCGCATGGTCGGCCGCGGCCGTGCTCATGCCTGCCGCAGGTGAAATTTCGCCGCGGTACCAGGAACTCCAGGACCAATTGATCGTGACATGGAAGGAGACCCGGTGACCCTGGTCAACACTCGGGAACTCATGGACAGGGCCGCCGACGCGGGAACAGGCCAAGGTGCGTTCAACATCATCCACATCGAAACTGCCGAGGGCCTGGTGGCAGGGGCCGAAGCGGCCGGCGTCCCACTGATTCTGCAGATTTCCGAGAACTGCGCCAAGTACCACGGCGGACTCGAACCCATCGCTTCGGCAGCCCTGGCAATCGCGCGCTCCGCCGCTGTACCCGTTGCCCTTCACCTGGACCACGCAGAATCCGAAGATCTCGCGATCGCCGCCGTGGACCTTGGTTTCGGTTCCGTCATGTACGACGGCGCCCACCTGCCGTACGAATGGAATGTGGAAGTCACGCAGCGGGTGGCAAAGTATGCCCACGAGCGCGGTGTCTACGTGGAAGCCGAGCTTGGAAAAGTGGGTGGCAAGGACGGAGCCCACGCTCCCGGTGTCCGAACAGACCCCGGCGAGGCCCACTCATTCGTTGAGGCAACCGGCGTGGACGCGCTCGCCGTTGCTGTCGGCTCCTCCCACGCCATGACCGAACGCAGCGCCGCGCTGGACCTGCACCTCATCACCAGACTGAAGACCGCGGTGGGAAAACCACTGGTCCTCCACGGCTCCTCCGGTGTGACAGATGACATGCTCATAGCCGCTATCCGTGCGGGTATGACTAAGATCAACGTATCCACACATTTGAACGGGTTCTTCACCCGCGCCGTCCGTGAGTACCTCGATGCCAACCCTGCAGTGGTGGATTCCCGGAAGTACATCAAGGCCGGCCGGGATGCCCTTGTGCTGGAGTCCGCACGTATGCTGACGCTGTTCGCCAAAGCGAATTAGCTGGAAACCCGCGAAAGGCTCGTCATGACCCGCACCGATCGGCTCACTGCCATACTCGACCTCCTGGCCGAGTCCGGCCATGTGGAAGTCGAGGACATCGTGACCCGCCTGGGCGTCTCACCTGCCACGGCCCGCAGGGATCTCGACAGCCTTGCCAAGCAGCGGCTGCTCAGCCGCACCCGCGGCGGCGCCACTACCGGGTCCGTAGCCTACGACCTTCCGGGCCGCTACAACAGGGACGACCACGCCGTGGCCAAGCAGGAAATCGCTCTGGCAGCGTCTGCGCTGATCCGTCCCGGTGCTGTGATCGGGCTCAGCGGTGGCACCACCAACACGGCGTTGGCGCAGCTACTCTCCACCCGCGAGGACCTCAACGCGCCGTCCCACACGCCCACGCTGACCGTGGTCACCAACGCCATCAACATCGCTTCCCAGTTGGCGGTGCGGCCGAACATCAAGATCATGGTCACCGGCGGGATACTCAACCCCCGCTCCTACGAGCTGGTGGGTCCGTATACAGACGTCATCATGCAAAAAGTTGCCCTCGATATTGCGTTCATCGGTGTCAACGGCGTCGACCCGGACCTCGGCCCCACCATCACCGACGAAGGCGAAGCCATGGTCAACACGGTGATGGCACGCCGTGCCACCGAGTCCTATGTGGTGGCCGACTCTTCCAAAGTGGGCCGCCGCTCCTTTGCCGCAATGGCAGGCTACGACTTCAGGCACCTCATCACGGACTCCGGCATCAGTGCCGAACATAAAGCTGCGTTCGAGGCCAAGGGCACCGAAGTCATCGTCGCACCCGCCGGCTGAGACCCGCCGGCTGAGCTGGAAGGGCTAGAAGCGCATCCTCGGTGCGTGCAGCACTGAGTCGTCTACCTCCCGGGGCACCCACTGGCTGAACGGTATATCCAGGCTGTACTGGTCGTCGTCGTTCTTGATCAAGGTCCGCAGTTCGGCGTTGTCCGGGTTGTTGAGTGACTCGAAGTACTCCACCGTCCAGTGGAACCATCGCATGCAGAAAAGGCGCATGGTCAGCCCGTGTGTGACCAGGAGCGTGTTTGGTGCGTAAGTAGGCTTCTGCCAGTGCCGGTACAGCGTCTCCATGAAGGAAGACACCCGGTCATAAACGTCCGAACCGGACTCGCCCTCGCGGAACCGATAGAAGAAATGGCCGTAGAGGTTGCGCAGTTCCTTTTGGTCCTCGATCTCCCCGGCGATCTGGAAGTTGGCCCAGTCCTGCTCGCGAAGCCTGGGTTCCTCAATCACCCGCTCGATCAGGGGACCGAGGTTCATGGCTTCGAGGGTCTGGTACGCGCGCAAATAGGGGGAGACGTAGACGCAGACCTGTTCTCCATCGAGCTTGCGGCGCAGGTCCTCCCCGGCAATCCGGGCCTCCTCCACTCCGCGCTCCGTCAGCGGGATCCGGTAGTCCGGCACGCGGTTGTAGATGGACGTGTCGGCATTCGCGGCAGACTGGCCGTGCCGGATCATGAAGATTCTCTCAGGGGCACCCATCCCACCAAGCATAGGGTGGGTATATGTTCCTCGCTTCCCGTCGCCGGCTGCGCGCCGAAGTACTTATTGTGCTGGGCCTGTCCTTGGGCCAATCAGCCGTCTACTCCGTAGTTCAGCTGCTGGACAAGATGACGAGGGCACCTTTGGCGGATGCCACGTCAACGCTGAACAGGTCCCAAAGCACGCGTGAGTACTTCGACCTCACCTACCAATTGCTGGACATTGTGTTCGCTTTGGTGCCCGTGGCCTTGGTGTTCTACTTCCTGTCCACCCATGCACCTGGCGGCCGGGCAGACGGGGGCGGCTCGGCGTTCGCCCGGCTTGGCTTCAATTTTGCCCGGCCCGGCAAGGACCTTCTCCACGGTGTTGGCCTGGCCGCTGCGATCGGCATCCCCTCGCTCGGCCTGTATGCGGCCGGTCGTGCGCTGGGAATCACCACTGCAATTGTGCCCAGCGGCCTTGACGCTTACTGGTGGACGGTGCCGGTGCTGGTCCTTTCGGCCATGCGCCATGCGATCGTGGAAGAAGTGATCGTGGTGGGGTACCTCATGGACCGCTTCGGCAAATTCGGGTGGAGCATGCCGGTGGCCATTGTGGTCAGTGCCGTCCTGCGGGGAAGCTACCACCTGTACCAAGGCTTTGGGCCGTTCATAGGGAACGTGGTCATGGGCTTGCTGTTCGCGTGGATCTACACCAAGACCAAGCGGGTAATGCCCTTGGTGATTGCCCACGCACTGTTGGACATCGTGGCGTTCGTTGGATTCAGCCTGTTCGGCAAGGCAATGGGCCTGGGGTAGAGGTCCGTTAAAAGTATCCGGCCGCCATCGGTGGGTGACGTCGTTGGCACCCGCTGATGGCGGCCGAAGCTTAGCCCGGACATGATTGACTCCGGACATGGCTGACCGGGGCCGGGACCAGCCCGGATGGATTGGATCGGTCAGATGGTGACGGCTCCGGAGGCGGTTTCGAAAGTTACAGCGAGGATGCCTGGAGTGCCGTGCGGTGCCATCCACTGGACGGCGACATCCTCAAGCGGCTTCTCCACTGGTTCGCCCAACCATTCGGTGACGCGTTCAGCCGAGCCCGCAATGGTGAGGCTGGACATCTTGACGTCGCTCTCGTAGATCCTTGACGGGTGCAGCGAGGGGTCGCCCTCCCACTTGAGCAGGTAGGGCACTTGGGGATCCGCGATCAGGCCGAGGATGCCAATCTGCTGCCACACCAGTTCGCGTCCGTCGGGGAACTTGCGGTTGCCCGGAACAGCCGAGCGGCCAAGGCGGTCTTCGAACGGTGCAAGGTCGTCAACGGCGACGCACCAGCCCATCCATCCACCACCGGCAGCCGAACGGGCACGGACGGCCTGGCCAAAGGGTGCTTTGTCGGAAGCGGGGTGGTCCAGGACCTCCACCACTTCCAGGTACTTGTTATCCGCAAGGGGAATGATCATGTTCCGGGTACCGAAGCGCGGGTGCACTCCGCCCCGGACAGCGTCCACTCCCAATGCCGCGGAAATTCGTTCGGTAGTGGCCAAAAGGCCATCTCGTTCACAGGCGTAAGAGACGTGATCCATGCGCATGGCTTCATCTTGGCACTTTGTGATCGGGGTCTCAGCTAAGTCAAGCCTAACTAAGGTGGGATGTGTATAACCGGTGGTAGGGGGCGTCATGAAGGGACGCGGGAAGACCGAAAGATTCCACAGGCGTCACAAAGCTGTCTTCGCCTCCGGACAGTTCCTAGACTGGCCCCAGCTCACACCGCTTCACCTTGCCTGCCAAACCCATGCGTCACGAACAGGAGAACTCCATGTCCCAAGGATGGTCTTTCGAAACCCGCCAGATCCACGCCGGCCAGGAGCCTGACGCCGCCACAGGAGCGCGCTCGCTTCCGATCTACCAGACCACGTCCTTCGTGTTCCCCAGTGCCGAGAGCGCCGCCAATCGCTTTGCCCTGGCCGAGCTGGCTCCCATCTACACCCGAATCGGCAACCCGACGCAGGATGCAGTGGAGCAGCGGGTTGCGAGCCTTGAGGGTGGCCTGGCTGCCCTCTTGCTCAGCTCCGGACAGGCTGCCGAGACGTTCGCCATCCTGAATATCGCCGAGGCGGGCGACCACATCGTAGCGAGCCCGAGCCTGTACGGCGGCACGTACAACCTGCTGGCGCACACGCTGAAGAAGTTCGGCATTTCGGTCACGTTCGTCGAGGACCCGGACAATCTGGACCAGTGGCGTGACGCCGTCCTGCCGAACACCAAGTTGTTCTTCGGCGAGGTCGTCTCCAACCCCCGCCAGGATGTCCTGGACATCGAGGGCATCGCCCGCACCGCACACGCGGCCGGCGTTCCCCTCATTGTGGACAACACCCTGTCCACGCCTTACCTGATCCGGCCCATCGAGTGGGGAGCGGACATCGTGGTCCACTCCGCGACCAAGTACCTGGGTGGTCACGGTTCGGCAATCGCCGGTGTGATTGTGGACTCCGGCAACTTCGACTTCGGCAAGGACCCGGACCGCTTCCCTGGTTTCAATACCCCGGACCCCAGCTACAACGGTCTGGTCTACGCCCGGGACCTCGGCAAGGACGGTGCACTGGGCGCGAACCTCTCCTACATCCTCAAGGCCCGAGTCCAGTTGCTTCGCGATCTCGGCTCTGCCGTGTCCCCGTTCAACGCCTTCCTCATTGCCCAGGGCCTGGAGACCTTGAGCCTGCGCGTGGAACGCCATGTTGCCAACGCCACCAAGGTGGCCGAATGGCTTGAAAACCACGACGACGTCGAATCGGTCGCCTATGCGGGCCTGCCGTCCAGCCCGTGGTACGACCGCGGCCGGAAGTACGGACCCAAGGGCACGGGCGCCATTGTTGCCTTCAACATCAAGGGCGGCGTCGAAGCCGGCAAGCGCTTCGTGGACGGCCTGGAGTTGCACTCGCACGTTGCCAACATCGGTGATGTCCGCTCGCTGGTCATCCACCCGGCGTCGACTACACACAGCCAATTGACGGTGGAACAGCAGGTCGCTGCCGGCGTCAACCCCGGCCTCGTGCGCTTGTCCGTGGGCATTGAGCACGTTGATGACATCATCGCCGACCTCGAAGCGGGCTTCCGGGCCGCCAAGGGCGCCTAACGCGCGGCTTAGAGTCACAGCCCGGCTGCCGCCCGCGTCGACGATTATTCGCCGGGCGGCAGTTCCGGGTGCTCGTTCGTGAACGAAGACGCCCTAAACCGTCACACTGTTGTCACATTCTTCGCCAGAACCACCCTGCATTTCCTAGACTCTTCGTATTAGGTCATGAGTGCCAGCACACAGCCCCGGCTTGCTGGCCGGCAACCCTCCTACGCGGTGGGGTGCCCCGGGTGAAGACCTGGCCTGTTCGCACGCAAGGCGACGGGCAAGCGCGAGGTTAAGGTGTCAAAGGAATGACCATTACTGCTACAGCCCTTCCCAAATCCGGAGAAGAAGACGGAACCGTCAAGTACGCCGGCATCGGGCCGTTGGAACTTGAGGCCGGCGGATTCCTCCCCGATGTCGTCCTCGCTTATGAGACCTGGGGGCAGCTGAATGCCGATGCCTCCAATGCCGTCCTCATCCAGCATGCGCTCACGGGCAGCACTCACGTAGCCCGTGGAGCCACCGACGAGGAAGGTTGGTGGGAGCAACTCGTTGGGCCGGGTGCCACCATCGACACCAACAAGTTTTTCGTCATTTCCATCAACATCGTGGGCGGTTGTTATGGCAGCACCGGCCCATCGTCAGAAGCACCGGACGGACGTCCTTGGGGCTCACGTTTCCCGTTGGTCACGCTGCGCGACAGCACGGAGGCTGAGGCGCGCCTCGCCGATGCCTTGGGAATCGATGCCTGGCACGCCGTGTTGGGCGGTTCCATGGGCGGCGCCAGGGCCCTTGAATGGGCTGTTACGTTCCCCGACAGGGTCAAACGCTGCGCCGTAATTTCGGTGGGCGCCTACAGTACGGCCGAGCAGATTGCCTTTGCTCAAGCCCAAACCTTGGCCATCAGGCAGGACCCGAACTTCAAAAACGGTGACTATTACGGCGGCACTGCACCTGAACATGGTTTGGCACTGGCCCGACGCATCGCCCACATCACTTACCGCTCAGCCTTGGAGTTGGATTTCCGCTTCGGCAGGGAAGCCCAGCACCAGGAGACACCACTCGCTGCCGCGGTGTTGGGGGAGCGTGGCCGCTACCAGGTGGAAAGCTATCTGGACCACCAGGGAACGAAGCTGGTCCGCCGTTTTGATGCCAACAGCTACATCGCCATCACCGAAGCCCTGATGTCCCACGACGTCACCAGGGGCCGCGGCCCGCTGGAACAGGCGTTGTCGCGCGCTACGGCTGAGTTCTTCGTGGCGGCGGTGGACAGCGACAGGCTCTACTTCCCTGCACAGTCGCGGGAACTTGCCGCGGCGCTACCTGGGGATGTGCCGGTCCACCTCATTGAGGCTCCGATTGGTCACGACGGCTTCCTCACTGAGATCGGCCAGCTCTCGGCACAACTCCGAGAATCATTCTTCGCCTAGCCCTAGCCGTTCATGATTTCGCCGCGCTGCTTCATGTAATCCTCCATGGCGATCTCGCCGTTGCTGAACTTCGTGTCCAGCTCCGCCAACTTGCGGGCGCGGAATCCCTGCGGCTCCGAAGCGCCCGCTGAGGGGAACGGTGCCGGGGATGAAGGGTTCGACGGCGGCCCGGCCTGCGGTGTCGAAACCGCGGGGCGGATGACGGTCGGCTCGGAAGGGTACCCGGGGTAATTCTGACCTGGGTAACCCTGCGTCGGGTATCCCTGACCTGGATAATTCTGCTGCGGGTAATTCTGTGGGGGATACCCTGGTCCGGGCAGATTCTGCTGTGGGTAGCGGGGGTCGCGGAAGTTATTGTCCTGGATCCGACGCGCCCGGGAGCGGTTGTACATGCGGATCCCGAGTGGAATCAGCCAAGAGCAGACGATGATCCAGAAGATCAGATTGTTCACAGTGCAGGCCTCCTAGGTCTCATCCCAGCTTAGTCCTGACCGGCAAAACCACTGCGGCTGCTTCAGACCAGCTTGCTCTGCATGCCCAGGAACCGGCCGTAGCGATCCACCTCCGACTGCAGGGCCTCCTGCTCTTTTGCGGTGGTGGGCCGGTTCATTCGGACGTCCACTTCGCAGGTTCTGCCGGAGAAGCCATGGCGCCACCATCCGGCCAACCTGCCGTCCAGCAGGACCACGTGCATGGGTCCGTTGTCCTCGGGGAAGATGGGCGCCGTGCCACCAAGGAAGTGCCGGGACTGTGAGTAGCCCATCACGTATTCGTCGTAGCACTGGATAAGGTCGACGCGGGGAAGCCCGGGATCCTCGGCGGGCGAAGGATCGTTACCACTCGCGAGAGCGTCCGCTTCCTCGGAAGCCAGATAAAAGTCGAAACCATCACACTGCGCCGCCCCCAGACTCCCGGGGGACATGGCACCCGCCACCTCGATTCCCCGCTTTACGTCTTTCATGGTCAACCCGGACCACGCCGCACAGTCCTTGACCGTGGCGGGTCCCCGGCTGGTGAAGTATCGGAGTGCCAACCGTCCAAGAGCCTGTTCGCGGCCTTCGGCGGTCAGAGGCTTAAGAGCCGAACCGGGTACCCGTTCGTCGAACAGGGCATACGTTTGTTTCAGGGCGCCGCCTGCGGAACGGACGGGTGAGCCGCTGACCAGGACACCGCTGATTTCCGCGTGCATGAGGTGGTAGATGAAGCCCAGGCCCTTGCTGGGAAATCCGGACTGTCCCAGGACTTCGGCCAGTTCCTCGCGCGTCTTGTGGGCTCCATCGGCCACAGCGGCGGCGAGGATTCGGCCGCTCTTGGCAGCGGAGTCGTCATCGATTCCTGTTTGTCGGTACATGCCTTTGTTGCCTTGGTGGAGGCGATCAGCGGACAACGCCATCAACCAGCCAAGATCGTCCCGATGCACGAAATGCCACGTGGGCCGGAGAATATGCGTCCGCAGGATGGTTCCGTCGGCCACCGCCTGCTCAACGCTTAAGGCAGTGACCATCGATGAAGCGCTGGTGGAGCTTCTCTGTGCGAGAGTCCACCTCGCATAGGGGAACTCCTGCGATTGGACGGCCAGGAGGTTGCGGACCACGTCCCCGGGACTTCCGGCGTAGGGAGCCCGCAACTGCTGCCGCCGCAACCGAATCCTCCGAATAGCCTCCGCATGCAGGGAGCCGGCACCCGACGTCACGTCAGCGGCGCGGCAGCAAGGTGCCGGTGGAACCGAAGACGGGTCCCGGCGTCGGACGCTTTGGCGTGATTCCGTCGCCGGAGGACTGATGCCGAAGCCGCCGGATCACCCATGGGACAAAGAATTCACGTGCCCAGACAAGGTCGGAAGACCGGGCCTGACGCCACGTGCGCGGCGGAAGGGGCTTGGGCATCAGGGGCTCAAGCGTGTGCTCGACGTTCAACGCCTCCAAAACCATCATGGCGATGGTGTGGTGGCCCAGCGGCGAGAAGTGAAGGCGGTCAACGTTCCACATCTGGGGATCCGCCAACTGCCGCAAGGACCACATGTCCGCGATGATGGCATCGTGCCGCGCAGCTACTGTCCTGAGGTTCTCGTTGTAAATGGCCACCTTGCCGCGGATGCGCCCGAGTACTGATGCTGCCGTGTCCGGGCCATTGAAAAGCACCACGGTGGCACCTCCCGAGCTCAGCTCCGCGACTGCGGCGTCGAGTTTTTCCGCCAACAGGTCGGGATCGCCGCCGGGACGGATGAGGTCGTTGCCGCCGGCTGAAATGGACACGAGGTCAGGCTGCAGTTCCAAACAGGGGCCTACCTGTTCATCGATAATCTGCTGCAGCAACCTGCCACGGATAGCAAGGTTGGCGTAGGCGAAATCTTCCTGGCTGCGGCCCAGTTCCTCGGCAACCCGATCCGCCCAACCACGATAACCGCCTGGGTTCTGCGGCTCAGGGTCGCCGATGCCCTCCGTGAAGGAGTCACCCAGGGCCACATAACGGGTCCAAGGGTGTTTTTGAACGGGCTCGCCCGGCTTCAGTAAAGGATTGTTCTCACTCACGCTCATATCCTGCACCGTGACGTCGACCCTACGCCACCGTAGGTTGTTACTGGTGGGTAACTGTAAGAATAGACCCATGACTGAAGCACCCACATTTCCCGCTCCCGTTGTCCTGTGGTCCCACGACGAATCCGAGCGTGCCGGCAAGCCGCTCCTGGTCCTGCTGCACGGTTACGGCTCCAACGAGGACGACCTGTTCAGCCTGGCCGGATTGCTGCCCGAGGGTTTTGTGGTGGCCGCTCTTCGAGCGCCGATGCCCATGGGGCCGGGCTTCACGTGGTTTCCCCTTACCGCGTCCATCGACTACTCGTTGGAAGCTGTAAGCAGGCAGCCGAGTACGCCCTTGAGTGGCTGGACACAGTCAAAGCCAACCACTCGTCCGTGACGTTGCTGGGCTTCTCCATGGGCATGGCGATGGCCACCACCATGCTCCGCTACCGTCCCGCGGACTTCGCTGCCGTCGTCGGGCTTTCAGGCTTTGTGATCGACGCCGGCGCTGACGCCGCATTCCGGGACGACGAACTGGACGGAACGCTACCGATGTTCTGGGGCCGCGACCAGCAGGATCCCGTCATCACCCAGGACAAAATCGAATACACCATGGGCTGGGTGCGCAAGCACGTCGACCTCACCAAAGTGCTTTACACGGGGATGTGGCACGGCATCAACCAGCAGGAGATCGGACACGTGGGCGAATTCCTCACCCACAAGGTGCTCACTGACTGAGGTTCCGATGTGTCAGGCGGCGGTGATCCGGACCGTCTGGCCATTGACGGTCACGGTATCGCCGACGTGGAGCTGGCGTCCGCGGCGGTCATCGATTTCGTTGTTGACTTTGACCAAGCCGTTCTTGATGAGCTCCGTGGCTTCAACGCCGTCCTCCACCAAGTTTGCGAGCTTCAACAGCTGGCCGAGTCGGATCATGTCGTCGCGGATGGGGATCTCTTCAATTTCGGGGTTGCTCATACAGCAATGATGCCTGAAGTAGTGTGGTGACGGTGCCGCAGCCTTCTCCCCGTCCCGCCCTTCCGCTGGTCATTGGCCTTCCCATTGCAGTAGCGACGGGCCTGGTGATCCCGCTTCAAGGGAGGATCAACGGGGCCCTCGGCGCCAAACTGGACGACGGCATCGCCGCGGCTGTGGTGAGCTTCACCACAGGACTCCTGCTCATTAGTGCCATCTCACTTGCCACCCCCAAGGGCAGGGCAGGGCTCCAGCGCATCATTCCTGCCGTCCGGAACCGCAGCTTCCCCCGGTTCTACGTGATGGCCGGTGCCATCGGCGCGTTGTTCGTCTTTGCCCAGTCGTTCACTGTTGCCCTGCTGGGTGTCGCGTTGTTCACAGTCGCAGCGGTGACCGGCCAGACGTTGAGCGGACTGCTCGTGGACCGAATGGGCATCGGCCCGGGAGGAAAACGCGCCATCACGGGAGTCCGGGTCCTGGGCAGTGTCCTGACGGTGGCCGCCGTCGCCTGGGCAGTTTCCCCGCGCTTCAGCGGCGACACCGACATCGCCTCGCTCGTCTTGCCCGTCCTCCTGCCGCTGGCCGCCGGTTTTTTCATGAGCTTCCAGCAGGCAATGAACGGAACTGCCACAGTCCATTACGGGACGCCCATCGCAGCCACGCTGGTCAACTTCATTGCAGGATCGCTCATTCTATGGATCGCGTGGATTATCAAGCTGGCTGTGGCCGGGCCGGGAAATCCGCTTCCCAGCGAGTGGTGGTACTACCTTGGCGGGCCCATGGGCTGCCTCTTCATCGGCCTGGCGGCGCTGCTGGTCCGGAGTCTTGGTGTCCTGATCACCGGTTTGGGCATGATCGCCGGGCAGTTGGTGGGGTCGCTGGTGCTCGACGTCGTGATCCCCAGTCCCGGCGCAGTGGTCGCCTTGCCCACGGTGCTGGGTACGGTCCTGACGCTCGCCGCGATCATCGTGGCCACACTGCCCTGGCCCAAGGGAGCTTTCGCACGAAGAGTCCCTCCCAAAGGCCGGTAGGGTAGGAATCAACAAACTTTCCCCCATCACCCCGCCGGACAACCTCGTCCGGATTCCGGGGCAAACCACCGCGGACCGCACCCAGCGGCCCTGTAGAACAAATGGAGTTACCCATGGCAGCAAAATCCGTCCTTGACCAGGTCATTTCCCTCTCCAAGCGGAGGGGCTTTGTCTTCCAGGCCGGTGAAATCTATGGTGGCTCCCGTTCGGCATGGGATTACGGTCCCCTCGGCGCTGAACTGAAGGAAAACATCAAGCGCCAGTGGTGGCAGAGCATGGTCCGCGGCCGTGAGGACGTTGTAGGCCTGGACTCCTCCGTCATCCTTCCCCGCCAGGTATGGGAAGCATCCGGCCACGTGGATGTCTTCTCCGACCCCCTGGTTGAATGCCTGTCCTGCCACAAGCGCTACCGTGCCGACCACCTCGAAGAAGAGTACGAAGAAAAGAAGGGCCGCCCGGCAGAAAACGGCCTGGCGGATATCGCCTGCGCAAACTGCGGCACCCGCGGCCAGTGGACCGAGCCCCAGGAATTCTCCGGCCTGCTCAAGACTTTCCTCGGCCCGGTGGCCAGCGACGAAGGCATGCACTACCTGCGTCCGGAAACCGCCCAGGGCATCTTTGTGAACTTCAACAACGTCCTCACCACCTCGCGGAAGAAGCCGCCGTTCGGCATTGGCCAGATCGGCAAGTCCTTCCGCAACGAAATCACGCCGGGCAACTTCATCTTCCGTACCCGCGAATTCGAGCAGATGGAGATGGAGTTCTTCGTCGAGCCCGGAACCGATGAAGAGTGGCATCAGTACTGGATGAAGGAGCGCATGTCCTGGTACACGGACCTGGGCATCCGTGAAGACAACCTCCGTTTCTTCGAGCACCCGCTGGAGAAGCTCAGCCACTACTCCAAGGGCACCACGGACATCGAATACCGCTTCGGTTTCCAGGGCTCCGAGTGGGGCGAGCTCGAGGGCATCGCCAACCGCACGGACTTCGACCTTTCCACGCATGCCAAGGCTTCCGGCACGGACCTGAGCTACTTCAACCAGGCCACCAACGAGCGCTACACCCCGTTCGTGATCGAGCCCGCCGCCGGCCTGACCCGCTCCTTCATGGCCTTCCTGATCGACGCCTACACCGAAGACGAGGCACCCAACGCCAAGGGCGGCGTCGATGTCCGCACAGTGCTGAAGCTGGACCCGCGCCTGGCCCCGGTCAAGGCCGCCGTCCTGCCGCTGAGCCGCAACGAGGACCTGTCCCCGAAGGCCAAAGCTTTGGGCGCCCAGCTGCGCAAGAACTGGAACATCGACTTCGATGACGCCGGCGCCATCGGCCGCCGTTACCGTCGCCAGGACGAGATCGGTACCCCGTTCTGCATCACAGTGGACTTCGACACCCTTGAGGACCAGGCCGTGACCATTCGTGAGCGCGACACCATGAGCCAGGAACGCGTGTCCTTGGACAAGGTTGAGGGCTACCTGGCTGCACGCCTGATCGGCGCCTAGTCGTGGCTTTGGAGTACCGCGAATGGAAGGAGGGCGACGACCTCGCCCTCTTGGAAATCTGGGGCGGCCCGGAGACCCTTCCCGCTGAGCAGTTCCGTGCAGCCCTGGCGCCGTCCAGCAACCAGCCCTGGCGCCGCTGCATCGTGGCCGAGGACGTGGTGGACGGCGTGCGGATTCCCGTTGCCGCCGGCGTTGTCCACGAGGCATCCCTGCACCCGGAGCGACTCTGGGCCTACATCGAGGTTGCCAAGGACCACCGCCGTGAAGGCTTGGGTGCAACCCTGCTGACCATGCTTCGCCGCGAAGCCGGGAACTCGCCGTCGGGCGTTTCCAAGCTGCGCAGCAAGGTGGAGCCGGATACCGCAGGTGCGGCATTCGCTGCGGCTGCGGGGCTTGCGCCCATCCAGCGTTCGCAGCTTGTTGTGGTGGCACCTGAACCCCTGTCATTGCCGCGGTTCGGCGATGGTTCCGAGGAAGCCGCTTCCGAGCGCGTGGAGGACCTGGCCACGGGTTCGGTGGAGCTGAGCGATGTGCTGGGGAAGTACTACTCGCATGTCCACCACTGGGACAGCCCGGGGGAGCTCAGCATCCCCACGGTGCAGCGCTTGTTCCTGCATGACCTGACTGGCGCCCACGGCGCAATCGTCCTGCGCGCGCCGAAGGCCAGTGCCTTCGGTCAAGGCGTTCCGGCGAGCCGCAAGGGCAAAATCCAGGCGTTCGCCATCAGTTACGCCCAAGGCGACTCGGATGAGCCCTCGGATGTCTTCCTTGGACACGACCCCCAGCTGTCCGCCGAGGAAGCAGCTTTTGCAGTGCGTGACCTCTTGGCGCTCATCGCCTACCAACACCCGGTCCTGCTGGAAGTTGACGAGTCCATGACGGCGCTGCGCACGGTTCTTGATCCGCTGTTGGAATCCGGAAAAGCCCACGTGCGGGGTGCCGACACCCTGATCGTCAGCGACTGATCACAGCTTTCACGCGCCAGGATCCCACGCCGCCCGTTTTCTGCGGGCCGCGTGGGATCTTGCGTTAAGTGACTGACTTTGCGGGTGTTCGGTCCCGCGTAGGGTTAAGGGCATGAGGTTTTGCTGCTGATGGGCCACTCCCACGGTCATTCTGAAAATTCCGAGCCAACGCCGCAGGCTCTTGCATCGCGGAAGAGGGCCAACTGGATTCTGGCGGCCATCCTTATTCCGCTGGGCGTCCTGACGCTCGTTGCCATGATGGTCATGTGGCCCTCAGGCAGTCGGGAAGGGATCTCGTTCTCGAGCCCGTACCAGGCTGCGCCCGGGGTCACGTTCGATACCGGCCGGATTCAGGGCGTGGTGGTGGAAAGCTGCACGCAGACGGGCCAAAGCAACACGGGCCAGCCCAACGCCGGCCAGACTGACACTGGCCCAACGGACACCGGTCAAAACAACCAGTCCGGCGGGTCGCAGTGCACCTTCGCCTTCACGGAGCCGGACAAAGGCGGGGACGTGGTCAAGGTGGTCATCAACCCTGACGTCGCCATGTCCCACGGCGTGGACGTGGGGGACTCCATCCGGTACCTCAACCTGTCCGCGGTTCAAGGTACGAACGCCGGAAGCGGCGCTCCTGCCTACGTTTTCGTGGACTTTGTCCGCAGCATCCCCATCGCGCTCCTGGCAATCCTGTACGCAGCGGTCGTCATCGCGGTGGCCCGTTGGCGCGGCTTCCGGGCACTTCTTGGCCTGGTGGGTGCCTACTTCGTCCTGGTCAGCTTCATCCTGCCGGGCTTGGTGGAGGGCAAGCCGCCACTGTTGCTGGCGTTGGTGGGATCCACGGTGATCATGATCGGGGTCCTGTACTTCGCGCACGGATTCTCGGCGCGAACGTCCACCGCTTTGTTGGGCACAATTTTCGGGCTTAGCATCACAGCCCTGTTGGCGGCGTGGGCTACGGACGCCGCCAACCTGGCGGGAGTGGGAAACCACGATGCCTCCACGCTGGTGAACATGTCACCCCAGATCTCCATTTCAGGGATCATCCTGTGCGGCCTCATCATCTCCGGCCTGGGCGTGCTCAACGACGTCACCATTACGCAGTCCTCTGCGGTGTGGGAACTCTACGAACTCGCGCCCAACACCAGTGCCCGCAAGCTGTTTTCCTCTGCCATGAGGATCGGCCGGGACCACATTGCCTCCACGGTCTACACCATCGCTTTTGCGTACGCCGGAGCCGCGCTTCCGATCCTCATCATCGTGATGCTTTATGACCGCCCCCTCGATGAAGCACTGACCAGTGCTGAGCTATCCGAGGAAGTAATCCGTACCCTGGTGGGGTCCATCGGCCTCGTCCTCGCCATCCCGGTCACTACGCTGATTGCCGTCCTGGTGGTTAAAGCCACCGGCATGAAGCGCATCGCCGCAGCCGGTGGGCCGACCGTAACTGCTGATGAGCTTAACGACACCGGTTCGCTGGCAGCAGCCGCCGCCGTCGTAGGTTCAGGTCAGCATGACAAGCACGACGCCGGTACGCGCCTTGACGATTCCGGCAAGCCGGCGCGGCCGGGCAGCCGCCGTGCCCAGCGGGAAGCTGAGCGGCGCGGAGACACGAACGACGCCACCTAAACCCGAGCCCTGCTCTTGTTCGCCACACCCGCCGTACTGCGTTCGCGTGGGCGAACAAGCACGGGATTCGGCTGGCTGTCCGCCGATTTGCCCCGCTTTGCAACAATGGATAGGTGACTGTAGTAGCGACGCCCCCTGCACCAAAGCTCGAGCTCCCTCCTCTGAAGCTCGGTGGGATCACCGTGGACACCCCGGTAATCCTTGCCCCCATGGCGGGCATTACCAACTCTGCCTTCCGCAGGCTCTGCCGCGAATACGGTGGCGGGATGTACGTGGCCGAGATGGTGACCTCCCGTGCCTTGGTGGAGCGCACGCCGGAATCGTTGCGCATCATCTCGCATGATGAGGACGAGAAAGTCCGGTCCGTGCAGCTCTACGGTGTTGATCCCGTGACGGTAGGCGCCGCAGTACGGATGCTCGTGGAAGAGGACCGTGCGGACCACATCGACCTCAACTTCGGCTGCCCGGTGCCTAAGGTCACCCGGCGCGGCGGCGGCTCGGCCCTGCCTTGGAAGATCGACCTCTTCACCTCCATTGTCCAGACAGCGGTCAAGGAAGCGTCCAAGGGCGATATTCCCTTGACCATCAAGATGCGCAAGGGCATCGACGAGGACCACCTGACATACCTCGACGCCGGTCGAATCGCGCGCGACGCAGGAGTGGCCGCTGTTGCCCTCCACGGCAGGACCGCAGCCCAGTTTTATTCCGGACAGGCCGACTGGTCCGCCATTGCCCGGCTTCGTGAGGCGCTCCCTGACATCCCTGTACTGGGCAACGGTGACATCTGGTCAGCCGAGGATGCTGTCCGCATGGTGCGCGAGACCGGCGTCGACGGTGTGGTTGTGGGCCGCGGCTGCCAGGGCAGGCCATGGCTGTTCGGTGATCTGCAGGCCGCCTTCGAAGGCAGCGACCAGCGGCACCGCCCGGGTCTCCGCGAAGTGGCCGAAGGCGTCTATCGTCACGCCGAGCTCATGGTGGAAACGTTCGGGAACGATGAATACAAGGCACTCCGCGAGATCCGCAAGCACATGGCCTGGTACTTCAAGGGCTACGTAGTGGGCGGCGAGCTCCGCGCCAAGCTGGCCACCGTACCCACCCTCGAGGTGCTGCGCGAATACCTTAACGAACTGGACATGGACGCGCCCTATCCGGGAGTCGATTCCGAGGGACCCCGCGGCCGCGCCGGTTCGCCCAAGAAGCCTGCGTTGCCCAAAGACTGGCTCGTGAGCCGTCAGCTGAACGCTGAACAGAGCGCGGATATCTCGGCCGCGGAGCTGGACGTTTCGGGCGGCTAGCCTCACACGTGTAAGACTGACTCAAGAAGCTCCACACCCCGGCGCTTGAAGGAGGCAGATACCCATGGGAACCGAAGCGATACTTGGCCAAGACGGGACGGCTCACGATTTTGTGCTGGCCATCCCCGGTTACGCCGAGGCAGATTCCGCGCGGTGGGTCGAAGAGCCACGCAAGAGCAACTATCGCTCGGATTTTGAACGGGACCGCGCCAGGGTCCTGCACTCCTCGGCGTTGCGCAGGCTCGGCGCCAAGACTCAGGTAGTCGCACCGGACACGGACGACTTTGTCCGAACCAGGCTCACACACAGCCTCGAAGTAGCCCAGGTAGGCCGCGAACTGGGTCGCTCCCTGGGGTGCGATCCTGACGTGGTGGACACTGCCTGCCTAAGCCATGACCTCGGGCATCCGCCCTTCGGCCACAACGGTGAGTCCGCCCTGAACGAAGTAGCGCACACCATTGGTGGTTTCGAAGGCAACGCCCAGACCCTGCGGTTGCTGACCCGACTCGAACCCAAGGTACTCGCTGAGGATGGCAGGCCGGCAGGACTCAACCTGACCCGCGCCAGCCTGGATGCTGCGTCCAAGTACCCGTGGTCCGCCGTCGACGCCCCCGTCATCCATGGCCACCGCACCAGTAAGTTCGGCGCGTACGAAGACGATCTTCCGGTGTTCGAATGGCTCCGGGAAGGCGCACCGGGCAACCGTTCGTGCATCGAGGCCCAGGTGATGGACCTGGCCGACGACATCTCGTACTCGGTCCACGACGTCGAGGATGCGATCGTCGCCGGCCATTTCCAGCTCAAATGGATGGAAAACCCGGACCATCGTGCGCGCGTGGTGGGGTACACCAAGCAGTGGTACCTGCCACACAACGATCCCGCTGACATTGATGCCGCCCTTGCGCGGCTGGAGGCCACCAAAGTCTGGGTCCGCGAAGCTGATGGCAGCCGGAAATCCATGGCTGCCTTGAAGGACATGACCAGCCAGCTGATCGGCCGCTTCTGCCAGAGCGCGATGGAAACCACGCGCGCTCATTTCGGACCAGCAAATCTCACCCGCTATGACGCTGAACTCATGGTTCCCGAGGACACCGTCACCGAGATCGCGGTCCTCAAGGGCTTGGCTACCACCTTCGTGATCTCCACAGACCATCGCCAGCCGGTGTACGAGCGCCAACGCGAAGTGCTTCATGCGCTGGTAGGTGTTTTGAATGCCACGGGCGACCGTCACCTTGAGCCGATGTTCGCCGCGGACTGGCGTGACGCCGTCGACGACGGTGCGCGTTTGCGCGTTGTGATCGACCAGGTGGCGTCGCTGACGGACGTGTCTGCCCTGGCCATGTATGAGCGGCTTGTGGGCAGCCTCCCGTCGCTCTGGTAACCCTTCCTGCTTTCCGTTAACGGCGGGGACTCCTGGGGCAAGCGACTAGGATGGTCACGTGGCTGGCCTGATCAAACGTGAAGATATCGACGAAGTACGCCAGCGCACGGATATCAAGGAAGTCGTTGACGGTTACGTCACCCTCAAGGGCGCCGGGCTGGGCAGTTTCAAGGGCCTGTGCCCCTTCCATGACGAACGCTCGCCCTCCTTCACTGTTCGCCCGCAGGTGGGCAGGTACCACTGCTTCGGCTGCGGTGAGGACGGCGACGCCATCTCCTTTGTGCAGAAGATGGACCACAGTTCCTTCCACGAGGCTGTCGAGAAACTTGCCGCCAGAATCGGTTACGAGCTGCGCTACGAGGACGGCGGCACCGGTCCCAGCCGTGAGGAAGTGGGCAAGCGCCAGCGTCTGCTGGACGCCCACAAGATCGCCGATGAGTTCTTCCGCGCCCAACTGCTGACCCCCGGCGCGGCCGAGGGGCGCAACTTCCTGGATGGCCGTGGCTTTGACCGCGCCGCTGCCGAACACTTTGGCGTGGGATACGCGCCCCAGGGCTGGGACGCGTTGCTCAAGCACCTCCGCGGACGCGGGTTCACTGATGCGGAACTGAAGCTCACAGGCATGTTCTCCGAAGGAAACCGGGGCATCTACGATCGCTTCCGCGGCAGGCTGATCTGGCCCATCCGGGACATCGCGGGCGACACCATCGGGTTCGGTGCACGCAAACTCTTCGAAGACGATCAGGGCCCCAAATACCTGAACACCCCTGAGACCACGCTCTACAAGAAGTCCCAGGTCCTCTACGGGATCGACATCGCCAAGCGGAATATCGCCAAGGAACGGCAACTGGTAGTGGTCGAGGGATACACCGACGTCATGGCCTGCCACCTCGCAGGAGTCACGACGGCGGTGGCTACCTGCGGTACTGCCTTCGGTACCGAGCACATCAAGGTTGCCCGGCGGCTGCTCTCGGACGACGGCAGCGGGGGAGAGGTCATCTTCACTTTCGACGGCGACGCAGCCGGCCAGAAGGCGGCTCTGCGGGCTTTCGAGGAAGACCAACGCTTCACCGCCCAGACGTACGTCGCAGTGGAGCCCTCCGGCGCCGACCCCTGTGATCTTCGCCAACTAAAGGGCGACGCCGCGGTGCGCGAGCTCATCAGTACCCGCAAGCCACTCTTCGAGTTTGCTATCCGGGCCACTCTCCGCCGCCACAATTTGGACACCGTGGAAGGCCGTGTAGCTGCCCTGCGCGAAGCCGCCCCTGTGGTGGCACAGATCCGGGACTCCGCCACCAGGCCTGGCTACACACGCAACCTGGCAGGTTGGTTGGGCATGCCCATCGAGGAAGTCAGCGGTTACGTCGGGGCGGCCGCCAAGCGAGCCGCTTCCGGCGGCACCGCTGGTGCCAGCACTGCAGGCCCGGCCGGACAGGCGGCGACGGCGGCAGCACCGCCGTCGAGCGGCCCGGTCTTCCAACGACCCGACCCCAGGGACCCCATAGCCGGTATGGAACGCCAAGCGCTCGAGGTTGTCCTCCAGGAGCCGGGAGTGCTCGGCGGGGGAGCCTGGGAACGCTTCGAGGCCTCACACTTCACTACGCCTGCTTATGCGGCCGTCCACACTGCTGTGCGGGCTGCGGGCCTCGCCCACTCGGATGACCCTGTGGCCTGGGTGGAACAAGTCCGCCAGGAAGTCCCGGAACCGCTACGGCCTTTGGTCTCGGAGTTGGCCGTAACGCCCCTGCCGGCGAGCACCCCCGAGGCCATGCAGCGATACTGCCGCGACATCCTGGCCCGTCTCTTCGAATTGCAGATCACCCGGATCAAGGCCGACAAGATGGGGCAGCTGCAGCGCTTGGATGCAGGAGCCAATCCGGAGGAATTCCAGCGGCTGAACAGGGAGCTGATGCAGCTTGAAATGGAGCGCAGGGCACTACGCTCGGACGGCTAGAAGCCCCGATTTCGTTTTCCGGCGGGCCCCTGTTAAGCTAGTAACCGCTTCATTCCTCCGTAGCTCAATTGGCAGAGCATTCGACTGTTAATCGAAGGGTTACTGGTTCAAGTCCAGTCGGAGGAGCGCACAATACCCCCGTTCCGATCTTTCGGAACGGGGGTATTTTTATACCCCCAGGGGGTATCCGGCGCCGATTTCGCATTCTGGTAGAACCTTTGCTAAAGTCATAACCGCTTCATTCCTCCGTAGCTCAATTGGCAGAGCATTCGACTGTTAATCGAAGGGTTACTGGTTCAAGTCCAGTCGGAGGAGCATAAGGACCCCGTGCCGGCATCACTGCTGGTGCGGGGTCCGCCTTTTATCAGACGAAATCCATCTCCACTTGCAGGAAACGGGCGGCCTCGGCCACCGCAGCCAGGAATGAATCCTGCTCGGTGGGCGGAGTCCTGGGCTCGCGGGGATGCCACTCGTGGGGCGCCGAGTAGACGCGGGTGAAGCCACCACCTGGCGGGGCATAGAAGATGCCGAAGCGCTGGACCGGCCATTCAGGTGAGGTCTCCGGCGCGACCAGGAGCGCGGCGTCCGTTTCGGGGTTGTACCACTGGGCAATGGGGCGGCGACGGTCGTCTGTAAAGAGCCCGGCGGCGTAGAGGGCGGCCGACTGGGGACTGGTCACGGAGCACAGCCTGTCCCACCACAGCGGCAGGATGCGTTCATCCCGACGCTGCCACGGTGCCGGTAGCGGCTGCAGCTCTTGCCAATGTGGCACATCTCAACTTTATCGCCCGGGCGTGGACCGGAAAAGGGTAAGGCCTACTTGGACAGGCCCAGCCTCGGATAAAGAACCTCAAAGCCCTTCGTGAGTCCCGCATTCAGCGCCAGGCCCACGTGACCGCCGTTGGGCACCTCGTAGTACGTCACAGTCATTCCTGCATCCCGGGCGGCTGCGGAGACCGCCTTTGCCGCCGCCACATAGGTTGTGTCGTCCGAGCCCACGGTGAAAACGGCCGTCGTATTGGGGAACTGCCTGCCTTTCATGATGTTGATGGGCTTCTGGGCGTCGTAGGCAGCCTGGTTGCCGTTGAAGATCGCTGCAAGGTTGCCGGCCGGATCCTCTGCACCAGGGAATTCTTCGCCGGAGATGTCCACCACGTTGCCCCACATCTCCGGGTATTTGACCGCGAAGGAAATGGCACATTGGCCGCCGTTGGAGTAACCGGCAATGGTCCAGTGTTCGCGGTCAGGGAGGATGTTCAAATTGGCTTTGGCCCAGTTCACCACGTCTTCGTTGATGTACTTCTCCACGTTGCCGTACTTGGCGGTGTCCAGGCAGAGGGTGTCATTTTGGTCCGGGCCAATCTGGTCTGCGACGATCGCGATAGGGGCCAGGCCGTTGTTCCTGGCAGCGAACTCGTCCAAGGCGGCCGAAACGTATTGCGGATCAGGGAGTCCCGGCTGGCCCATCATGAGGACGAACAAGGGCAACTTGGGCGGATTGGCAGTCAGGGCGGCAGGGGGCAAATAGATGCCCGCGGGTCTGGCATCGAAACCGGAGGCGGTGGCTGGAATCACCTGGGTGCCCGCTTCGCCCTTCGCGTGCAGGTTGGCCGGGGGCTTCCAGCTTTGCCACAGGGGACCCGCCGGAATGGAGGCGTCCGGGTCCGGTTTGGCCAGTTGAATGGCATCCTCCGTAGAGATTCCCAAGGCCGAGCCCAACGTCTTGTTCAGTCCGAACTCCGTGTTGATGCCTAGGGCCGCGACCACCACGAACACTGGAAGGGACACTGCAGCCACCGTTTTCCGCCACCGTGGGCTATGACGGAAGCTAACCACGGCAAGACCCAGGGCCGCGAAGCAGGAAATCGCCCAGAACCACACCCGCGGGGTGAGCCCCACATGGAAGACGTCCATCACGTCCTCTACGATCCACACGGTCAACCATCCCAACAGGGCTGCGACCACGACGGCCGTGATCGCGGTGAGGGCCCAGCGCGCGGACGGCCTGAGGAACAGCAGCATGAAGAACCCGACGCCGATCACCCCGGCAATCGTCATGACCACGGGTCCGCTGATCTCGAGCTTCAGAATCTCGTTCATGGCCGGGAGACCCGCTTCGGTGTCATGCGGCGGGCTCCTTGGCTACCATCTGCCGCAACAGCCCCGCGCTTTGAGCGGGGGAGAGCCCTGGCAGGTAGGCGGAACCCACAGCGATACCGATGGACGGCAAGGCCAACGGGTCCTGGTAGTACATGTACAAGGTCCGATGCTCAGGCTGGAAACGGGACTTGAAGGCGGCCAACGACTTGAAGCCGTACATGGGTTCCAGTGCGTTCCCGAGAAGCGCAAGGACCCGGTCCAGGGTGCTGTGGTCCACGGTGCTGTGGTCTCCCTCGCCGGCATCGGATCCTGCATTGGCGAGGGGAGAGCCGGACAACGAGATTTGGGGTACTTCTTCTTTGAAGTGCGTCACGGCAGAAGCGATGAGGAACTCCATGACGCCCTTGAAGCCTGTGGTGCGGCGGCGCATGAAGTCCAGGGTCCACCCTGAGATGACCCCGTCGCTGAAGACCGGCAGCCAGCTGGTGACTCCATGGACCAGGCCGTCATCGTCCACGGCTACACAGCAAAGCACCTCGGGGTCTTTGAGCTCATTCAAGCCACCCAAGGTGAAGCCCATCTCAGGAAGTGCTTTGTCAGCCACCCACTCTTCGGAAATCTCGGCGAGCTGTGCCCTGATTCCCGGCGGCATCCCGGGGTAGCTGTACCAGTGGTCCTTGATGGAGAGCTTGTCTGCGCGGTTCAGTGCCGTGCGGACGTTCTGCCATTCCTTCCCCTTGAAGGTCATGGCCTGGACGTTGAGGAGTGTCTCTTCCGCCACTTCCAGTTTCCTGAAGCCATGGGGGATCAGCGCAGCGTCGAGCTCTGCCGTGGCTGAGTAGAAGCACGGAACCAGCCCAAGGCTGGAGCAGTGCTTTACGAAGCCCGCGGCCGCCTCAGGATGGAGTTCGCTTGCGCCAAAGGGCCCCGCAACTGTGAGGGCCACGCCGTTGTGGACCTGGTACGCAACACCGGCCTTCCTGTTCGGGGTAAACCAGTACTGGTTGTTGTCCCATAGAGCCATCCAGGACAGCGTTCCGCCGCCATCATGCAACAGCTCCCTGGCATGGCCCAGATCTGCTGCCGGATCAGTGGCGAGCATCCGGAACCGACGGAAGTTGTTCAGGACAAGTACAAGGATGCACAGCCAAATGATGTCCCCGCCCAGTCCGTACACCACCGTGCTTAGCAGGCCTTGCGGGAGAGCCACCACGAACGGGACAGGGAAGGGAACCAGAATGTGTGTCAGCTGCCCGGCCAGATCCAGCAGGGTGGAGCGTCCCGGGTTGCCTTCAATGAACCAGAACGCGACGTAGAAGATCACGGCAGCAACGGCGAGGATGAGCGAGGTCCGGCCAAGGACCCTGTAACCGGCGTCGCTCGACTCGACCCGGAACTTATGCCGGTTTACCAGAAGCAGCGCCACGATGATGACAGGGGCGAGGACCGCAGGGACCGCGTACAGGAGGAGGTACGCGAAGTCGTCGTCGCCTAACGTGACGTCCGGATCTGTAACGTACTGGACGATGGACAGGACAGTTACGGCAGCCAGATACAGCTGGATAACGAGTGTCAGCCTGTATGCGAGCCGGCGGCCACGCCGGAGCCCCTCGGCGCAGACGAGCAGCAGAAGAACCGGAATCAGTGTCAGGATCGCCGCTCCGAAGCTCTGGACGCCGACGATGCTCTGCAACGTGACACAGTTGTTGTCGTTATTGCACGCTTCCTGCACCTCATCGGCGTCGGGACTGGCCTGGAGCATGACCTCGGAAACAACGGAGAGGGGCCCGATTTCCCACGTTCCGGTCAGTTGGGTGAGCAAAGGTCCAACCGCGAAGACACCCACCACGGTGCCCACCAGGAAGCGCGTCTCGCGAAGGCTTGAGGAGTGGAGCGATCCCGCCCGGTGGCGCAGCACCAGCGACTGGATGACCCAGCCCGCCAGGATGCCGATCACGGCTCCGGCAAGTGCCTGCAGGGTTTGGGCGACCCCCACGAACAGGGCAAACATCAGCGTCGCGGCCAGCAGCCACGTCCTCAGGCGACGTCGCCACAAAGCCTCGAGTGCCGCCGTCGAGCACCCTAACGCAGCGGCGGCGCCGCCATAGGCACCCACAACGTATTCGCCGCCCAGGAAACTGAGCCATTGGTCGCTGGCATCCGTTCCGAAGGTTACGAGTGCTACAAGCACAAGGGCGCTGAGGGCTGAACCGGCTACGAAGGCGGCCAAAGCAAGCCAAGGGCCCATGACGCGTTCGGCGATGCCGACACCCACCAGGATCGCGGCTGTACAGGCCAGGTAATCCAGCAGGGAGGAGGCGAAGAATGCTGATGTGAAGATGGACCACCACGGTCCGGGTTCCACCGCCAGGCCGATTCCCACTTGATCCAACAAGACTTGGCCGGGGCCGTTGACGAGGCTACCGGAGACGGCACCCAGCACCCAGAAGAGCCCTACGAGACCCAGCGTCAGCGGCAACCTCCGCACGGTTGCCAGCCCGCGCACGTTGCCCCGAAATCCAACAGCCGTGCTCATGTGATGTCCCCTTCACCGGTTGCACACCGGTAACCCCGGCTGGCCACCATTCTGCCCTGCAGCAGGCGGTTAGGGGAGGGTTTGGTAACTCTCGACGGCGGCGGGTCGCCGGTGGGAGTTAGCCTAGTCCCGCTTCCAAGGGCCAGGATTCACGCGGTACAGCACAGCGGCGCCGATCACGGCACCCAGGATGGCGCCAAACAGCGCACTGCCGGCGGCGCGACCGAGAAGGGCACCGGCGACGGCGCCGAGCAAAGCGCCGAGGAACAAGCCCCTGCCGTTGCGGTGCGGTTTATTAGTCATGGTCACAGCCTACGGGGCTGCTGCTAATGGATGGAGGGAACAGAGCGGGGCCGGACTACCAGCCACAACGCGGCAATCGCGCCGGTGATGCAGGCGGCCATAACGGCGCCCATGGGGACGGCGGAACTGACGCCCAACCAACCGACGACGGGCGGGACAATTCCGGCCATCATGAACTGGGACGCGCCCAGGAGGGATGCAGCGGTGCCCGCTTGTGCGCCGTGGTTGGCCAAGGACAGCACCTGAACGCACGGGAACATGAAGCCGGTTGCGCAGATGTAGAACCACAACGGAACGAGGATTCCCCACAGCCCCACATGGAACAGGTCAAGCGCCACGATCAGCAGGGCAGTGAACAGCATGAAGACCGTGGCCCCCGCCACGATCCACTGCGGGGCCACCCGCCGGATCAAGCGCGAGCTGATCTGTACGCCTGCCACGATACCCAGGGAGTTGATGCCGAACAGGATGCCGTATTCCTGCGGGGAAAAGCCGTAGACGTTCTGGAAGAGGAAGGTGGAGGCCGAGAGGTAGGCGAAAAGCCCGCCAAAATTCAGGCTTCCTACCAGAACCATGCCCACGAAGATCCGGTCCGTCAGGACGGTCTTGTAGCGTTGCCCCACTGTGATGGTGGACTTTCCGCGCTGGGCTGCCGGAAGTGTCTCCCGAATGAAGAAGATGGAGGCAATGATCACCAGCAGTCCATAACCGGCCAGGAAGTAGAAGATGCCCGGCCAGGGGAATGCCAGCAGCAGTTGGGATCCTATGACCGGTGCCAGGATCGGTGCCAGGCCGTTGACCAGTGACATCCTTGAAAACATCCGGACCATGGAGTAGCCGTGGAAGAGGTCCCGGACCATGGCCATTGCCACCACGCCGCCTCCGGCAGCACCGATTCCCATAAGCACGCGGAAGAGGGAGAGCATCCCGATGTCCGTGGCCAGCGCCGCCCCCAGCGAAGATCCGATGTGCACAGCCGTCGCCAGGATCAACGGCAGCCGGCGCCCCACTTTGTCACTGAAGGGCCCCACCAGTAGCTGGCCGAGCCCGAAGCCAACCGTTGTCCCGGTCAGAGTGAGCTGGATCGCTGCCGCCGAGACATCAAAACTCTCTTCCAAGGCGGGGAACGCCGGAAGGTACAGGTCGATGGTGAAAGGACCCAGGGCCGTCAGCGCACCCAGCAGGAGAATGTAGACAAGTTTTTCGCGTCGGCTCAGAGAATCGCCCGGAGCAATGGGAGGGGTCACGATCACCTATCCTATGGCCCGGATCATATTTATTGGATGTATGACAGGCGCGCCACGGCGGGATCCCGAAAGTTCAGCAGGAACCTGAATGATAGCTTTGAGGACAGGTGTCCGTGGCAATGGTTTTCCGCCGCGTTCGCCCTACACGATGCCCAGAGGAAGCAGTTAGGCGGAACCCATGAGTGGACGTCACACCGGCCGGCCCAGTCAAGGACCAGCCATTCGTACTTTGCCAAAGACCCTCAAGCTCGTAGCAAGGCTGGCTCCGAGGCAACTCAACGACGAAATCGCCCTTGCGAAGGTAGAACTCAAGCGAAAGGCGACTCAGGTTGGCATCGCCGGCGCCTTCTTCGGAGTGGCGCTTGTCTTCCTGGCGCTACTGGTGATTGCGCTGGTTGTCGCGGCGATCCTTGGGTTGGCCACCATCATGCCCGGCTGGCTCGCGGCACTCATTGTTGCAGCCTTTTTCCTGATAGTTGTGGCTATCGCATCCTTGATCGGCATCGCCAAGTTCAAGAAGGCCATGCCCTTGGTCCCCGAGGACACCATCCGGGGGATCAAGCACGATCTCGGAATTGCCAAGGAAGGTTCCGACTTCGACGAGTCGATCCTGGATCCCAACTCACCTGCTGCCAAGGCTGCCAAGGCTGAAAAGGAAGCAGCGGCAGAGAAGGCCAAGGCAGAAAAGGCCGCGAAGGAAGCCGCCAAGGAAGCAGATGCCGTCAAGGCGCCTACCGAAGCTGAGCTTCGCTCGCGCCTGAAGCGGCGCCGTGAACACCTGACCGGTGTCCGCGATGAACTTGGTGAACAGCTGGACGTCAAGAAACAGGGCCAGGTTTTGCTGGAAAGCGCGAACGGAAAGTTCCAGGAAGGCAGGGAATTTGCTGCAGCGAAGTTCGCGGCCCTTGAAGACTCTGTCCCCGAAAGCCTGACCGAACGGCTTTCGGCCCGGTGGAAGGACCTCGCAGCGTTTGCCACTGCTGCCGTGGTCTTCGTTGTTGCGCTGCGGAAGTTGCTGAAGAAGTAGCAACTGCCGGCGGCGCCCAACACGGAAGACGAGGAAGGGGGGACAAGATGAGATTGATCGGAGCTGGGTCGCACCCCGACCGGCCGCAGGTTGATCATGACCTCATCTTCACTGTCCCCAACATCCTTACGGTCCTTCGCTTCATGGGTGTTCCCTTGTTTGTCTGGCTCGTGTTGTCGGAGCAGGAGTATGGCTTCGCGGTACTGGTGCTGGTGATCATGGGCAGCACCGACTGGGTGGATGGCTACATTGCCAGACGCTTCGACCAGACCTCCAAACTTGGCCGGATACTGGATCCGATGGCCGACCGGGCCGCCCTCCTTGCCGTCGCGTTCACGTTGGCGATTGCCGGCGTCGTGCAGTGGTGGTACCTGGCCGCGCTGCTGGTACCTGACGCCGTCCTGGCCATCGCATCTTTGATCTACTTCCGCAGCCATCCGGACCTGCCGGTGAGTATCATCGGAAAAATCCGCACGGCTCTGCTGCTGGTCGGCACTCCATTGCTTGTCCTGTCCAAGCTGCCCATTGCTTTTACCGAGGTCTACTTCGTGGCTGCTTGGACGTTCCTGGGCTTCGGCCTGATCGGCCACTGGATTGCGGCCTACAACTATTTTTGGGCCATCTTGCGTAAGGGTAAAGAATTGAAAACCGACGACGGCGGACGAGGCTGATGGTCTGGCTGGCGGTATTTCTCGCGGTAGTTGGTGCCTTCTTCCTCGCTATCGGTGCCCAGCGGCAAGGCAGCGCGGTGAAAGCCGATACCGGGGGCCTGGCGCTCAGCTCCAATGGCTTCCTGAGGCTTCTGCGTAATCCCCGCTGGATGCTTGGGCTGTTGTTCCTTGCCCTCGGGATGGTGATGAACGCTATAGCTTTGGTGTCCGCACCCCTCACCGTGGTGCAGCCGATCGGTGCCATCGCGTTGGTCATCACCACGGTGGTCAACGCCAAGGACCAAGGCCTGAGCATCAACCGTGCCACTGTGGTTGCCATCAGCGCCTGTGTCACGGGTTCAGCGCTGTTCGTGCTGCTGGCAGTCAACGTCACGCAGGAGAATCATCACGTCAATAGCGACGACGAACTGACGATTGTTCTCCTCCTGGCTCTTGCAGTGGGCATTTTTGGAACCCTGGCCGTCATGTTCAAGCACCGCATGAGTGCCTTTATCTACATCCTGGGGGCCGGTGTCCTGTTCGGCTTTGTTGCCGTCCTGACCCGGATCATCGGCAAACACTTGCTCGATCCCAACGGCCTGTTCCTGCTCAACGTCCAGTGGTACACCCTCATCGCCATCGTGGCCGCCGGAGGGCTGGGCTCCTGGTTCGTGCAGAGTGCATACTCGGGTGGTCCGCCGGATCTGGTCATCGCCGGGCTGACCGTTATCGACCCCATGGTGGGCATTGCAATCGGCATCGTGATCCTGGGTGAGCTTCGTCCCGATGTCCACGCCGTGATGGCCATCGCCATGGCCGCGGCCGCTACGCTTGCTATCGTGGGGGTTATTGCCCTGAGCCGGCACCATCCGGAAGTCACCAAACGCAAGAAGGACGCGAAGGCGGCTGCCAGCCGGAAGGCTTAGGGCAGGGCTTTACCTTGCGCCACCCCTATTGCGGGCGGCAACCCGGCGACATCGCAGCATTGCCACAAGCAATGCTGTCCGCACCGTGACCATCAGGAGTTCTCCACGTGACCATTCCCGACACCAACAAGCCCCTCACTATTCTGATTGCCGCGGATACCTACCCGCCGCACGTCAACGGTGCCGCCCAGTTCGGCTACCGCCTGGCCAAGGGGATGACTGCACGTGGGCACAACGTGCATGTGTTGGCCTGCCGTCCGGACACGGGCAAGAGCTACACCGAGTTCCGTGACGAAGCCACGGTTCACCGGCTCCGCTCCCATGGCGTCTTCACCCACGAGTACTTCCGGATCTGCTTCCCGTGGGAAATCAAGAAGGAAATCAGCCTTCTTTTCGACAAGGTCCAACCGGACGTCGTCCACATCCAGAGCCACTACATGATTGGCGAACACGTCCTCTATGAGGCTGTTAAGCGCGGAATCCGGATTGTTGCCACCAACCACTTCATGCCCGAAAACCTCAACCCGTTCCTTCCGTTCCCGCAGTGGTTCAAGGACATCGTTGGCCGTATTTCCTGGAAGGACATGGGCAAGGTCATGGGCCAGGCGGATGTGGTCACCACGCCCACGCCCCTTGCTGCCAAGGCCATGCACCAGCACGCCTTCCTGCGCAAGGTCCTGCCCCTTTCCAACGGCATCGACTCTTCGGCCTATGAGCTCCAGCCCGGTGAGACCATCGAGCCCCACGCCAACCCCACGGTCCTGTTCGTGGGCCGTCTTGCCGAAGAGAAGCACATCAACGTGCTGATCGACGCCGTCGCTAAAACCCCTCGCGAACTGAACGTGAACCTGGAAGTAGTGGGTGGCGGCGAAGTCCGCCCTGCCCTTGAGGCCCAGGTTGCGAAGCTTGGCCTGGGAGATCGGGTGAGGTTCCTCGGGCTGGCGAGCGACGAGGACCTGCGTGAGGCGTACATCAAGGCCGATATCTTCTGCATGCCCGGTACGGCCGAGCTCCAGTCACTGGTGACCTTGGAAGCCATGTCGGCTTCCACTCCTGTGCTGCTTGCCAACGCCATGGCGCTTCCGCACCTTGTTCGTGACGGGGAGAACGGCTACCTCTTCACCCCCAACGACAGCAACGAACTCGCTGCCAGGATCACCCAGCTCGTGGAGCTTCCCAAGGACGAGCTTGATGCCATGGGCAAGCTGAGCCGGGAGATGGTGGAGCCGCACAGCATCAACGGCACCCTCCAGACATTTGAGGACCTCTACCGGGGCGCTTCTTACGAGGACATGGTGGTGTGACAAAAGCACTCCCCGGCACCTATTAGAATTGCTGGAGTGCTTTGCCCGGAACTGCTGCTTTGCGGCGGCTGTCCCGGGCATCACGGGGCTATAGCTCAGCTGGTTAGAGCGCGGGACTCATAATCCTAAGGTCCTCGGTTCAAGTCCGAGTAGCCCTACCTTTCACACGGGAGCCGTGGCCGACGATTCATTCTTCGTCGCCCACGGCTCTTTTGCTGGCCGTTCAGCCCAACGCCGCTGCCAGTTCGGAACGTATGCGGGTTTCCTCCCCGCTTCCCGTGGTCGGCAACCGCAGAAGACGGATCTTATGTGCACGGCAGATGGCATCTTTGAGGTCATCCCGGACTTGCTGCGCGGGATTGTTTTCGTGGTAAGCGAAACCGTCAACTTCAATGGCCAGGACGGGCATGTTGGTGACGCGGTTATAGACCACGAAGTCCAGGCTTGCCCGGTTCTGGACAAAAGCAGCCTGTTGGGACGTGAGCATCGCAGGATCGCGAAGCAAATTCTTCAGCAGGACCTGTGGCGCCACAGCTAAGTCGGAGAACAGTTCGTCCTCGAGGATCTCCGACAGGAGGGTCCAGATAATATTCTCCGACGTGTATGTGGAGCTGTTCCGGAGCCGGGCGGCCAAAGGGCGCAGCAGTGCTGAGTATTCTCTGTACAGGAGGTCAAAGACGGACAGGACGTTGCTGTCGAAGACGCCATCCTCCGGATTTCGGTAGCGAATAAAGTGCACCAGGTCTCGAAGGTGTCGGCTTTTCGGCAGCATCTCATTGTTGGTAACAAGCACGAACCGTTTCACTGCGCGGGAGACGGCGACGTTGACGAGGTGCGGGTCATCGACGAAGCTGACGCCTTGGTGACCGCTGTTTGTCTCGTCCAGGACTGTGCTCATGATGATCACGTCCTTCTGCCGCCCTTGGAACTTGTGGACTGTGTCGGCGTGGATGCTGTTGAGCAAGGCCTCGGTTACTTTGTCCACTTGCCGTCGATACGGGGTCACCACGCCGATCTGCTCGTTGCTGATACCTGAGCAGAATTGCCCGAGGACCTCCTTGGCAATAACGTCCGCTTCACGCTGGTTGGTTCGGCCCCCGCTGTTGTGCTGCCGCATGTGGTTCCCCTCGGCTGTCCGGACGACCACCAACGGCTGACCGCCCGACCCGCTGGAGGTGTAGGGGACCAGCCTCCCGCCATAGAACTTCCTGTTGCAGAAGTCGATGATCGCCGGATCGCAGCGGTAATGCTCCCGAAGCATGGTGCGGGGAAGGTCATCGCCGAACTGATCGATGATTGAGGACAGAATGTTGTGCTTCCTGTAGTCCACACTGGTGGACGGGGCCTTCTCGGAGTTCCTTGATGCTCTCTCATCGGCGATGTGCTGCAGTTGCTGAAGGTCGCCGACCACAATGACGTTCCGGGCGCGGGAGAGTGCCAGGCCGGCGGCGAGCAGATCAACTTGGGAGGCCTCGTCAATGATCAGGTAATCGAGGAGCTGTCCTGTAGGAACACTTCGTCGCAGGGAGTGGCACGTGCTCAGAATTACCGGGTAGTCAGCGGTGAATTCCGCGAAGGTTGACCTGTACGTGGCTTCTGAGTGGACCCGCCTGCGCGTCTGGGCGTAGCGGCTATGGAGAGATGCTTCGAGCGTCTGCCTGGAAGCCAGCCGATGCTCCTCCTCAAGGCGTCCGTAGTCTTCATTCGCCAGCAGCTGCCCCGCTTGATCGATACGCGCTTCAAGCTCCTTGACCTTGCCGTCATAGTAGGCGCCCTGAAGCCGCAGAACGACGTCAGTGTCGTGGGGATCAACTCGTCCGAGTCGTCCGTATCGGAGACGAAGTCTCAGGCGGCGGAAAAGTTTTCGGACCGGTCCGGACTCGACAGGCATGAATGCGGTATCGGCCAGGAATTCGAGGATCCGAGCGGACGGAGCACGCAGTAGCGGGACGCCTTCCAGTGCGGGCAACTCACGGGTATCGGCCTGGAGCAGGAAATGCCGCCTCTCGAGCTGGTAGGCGTCGAGCTCTTGCTTCCACATGGCCAGTTGCCTGGCGGTCCCTTGCAGGGTCTGCAGGCGGCTGTCGAGTTCGGCCACATATTCTGCCGGGGGTGCCTCGGCAGGTGATTGCCCGACGAATTCATCGACCGCGGCGTTCCTGGCTTCCTGCCTGGCGAAGAATTCGGCAATTTTCTCCTTCCGACCGAGGTCAGCCACGATGTGTCCGTAGCCTTCCTCGGCCAGTTTGTCCCGGACATTTTCCACGGCGGCGTTGTTGAAGGAGACGATTCCAACTCTCTGGCCCGGAACGGTAACGATGTTGGCCACAAGGTTCAGTATGGTTTGGGTTTTTCCCGTGCCGGGTGGACCGTCGATCACCGTTATTCGATTGCTAAGTCCTTTCAGGAGAGCCTCGCGCTGGCTGATGTTTGACGAGAAAGGCAGTATCGGATGCCGCTGAATCTTCTCGGGGGAAGTCAGGGTTTGGCGCTGGAGCAGGACTTCAAGGGCGCTTCCTGCCGGGACGCGCCTGAAGTCCTCGTATTGCCGGCGTAGCGGATCGTCCTCCCTCAGTTTCGAGGCGACGTCACGCCAATAATCCAGCACGACCTGGGCTTCTATTTCTTCCTCGGACGGCTGGGAGATTGTTATCTGGGTGTCACGACAGGTTTCATATCCGGGTCCTGCGTCACCAGTGTGAAACACGCGCAACCAGGTTCCGTGGGGCGAATCGAAACGGAGGACCTCGGTGACTGCCTCAAACACCTTGCCCCGCACCGTGACTGTGTCGCGCGGCTTGAGGAATATAGGCGCTGGATTTCGGAGAACAACGACGTTGTCGGCCGAGTATTTGTATGTCTTTCCGGAACTAAAGGTGATGTGCGTGAAAGCACCGGCGGGACGATACCCGGTCACCTCCGGGGTCTTGTCATCAAGGCCATTCTGGTGACGATTGCGGACCAGAATCGCCTCGTAGCGTGGATTGATCACTGTGCTTCCCCCAAATTCATCTGCACCGTTGCACTACCGACGTTACAGAACTGTCCGTTGCGACAAGAGTTCTTTGGAACCAGAAAGGAAAACTCCAGCGTTGCGGGGAACGAAGAACCTGCGGTATGTTACTGATCAGTAACTTACTACTCGCCGGTAACTTGGCCGCCCTGGCGCCCCTCGGGTTCAGCGCGGTTGGTCCGGATCTGATGTGGTCGCAGGTGACCACCCTTGAAGGAGCGAATATGTCCAACGCTGCATTTGACGCCGCAAACCTTCCCTATGCCGACGGCGACTTCTATGCCTTCGAGCAGATGCTGACAGAAAAAGAGCAAGATCGCCTGGCGGAGGTCCGCGAATTTCTTACACGTGAGGTCAAGCCCATCGCGGTGGATTGCTGGAACCGTGGCGAGTTCCCGATGGATCTCATTCCCAAGCTCGGCGAACTGGATATTGTCAGCCCCGTCCGCCGCCAGGGGTACTCCAACTTGTTCGCCGGTATGCTCCACGCCGAAGTGACCCGTGCGGATGCTTCGATTGCAACCTTTATGGGTGTCCACGACGGCCTCTTCACGGGCTCGATTGAAGCCCTCGCATCGCAAGAGCAGAAGGATGCCTGGCTGCCGGACATTTACTCCCTGAAGAAGATCGGCGCCTTCGGGCTGACCGAGCCGCTGGGTGGCTCGGACGTAGCAGGTGGAACGCGCACCACCGCCCGGCGCGACGGTGATAACTGGATACTCAATGGCGCCAAGCGCTGGATCGGCAACGCCACGTTCTCCGACTGGGTGGTCATCTACGCCAAGGACTTGGCGGACAACCAGGTCAAGGCGTTCCTGGTGGACACTTCGCTGCCCGGCTACTCGGCCACCAAGATTGAAAACAAAATCTCCCTGCGTACTGTGCAGAATGCGGACATCGTTCTTGACAATGTGGTGGTGCCGGACTTCTTCAAGCTCGCCAACGGCAACAGCTTCCGCGACACAAACAAGGTCCTCAAAGTAACCCGCCTGGCTGTCGCATGGCAGGCCGTGGGGCTGCAGATGGCTGCCTTCGATGTCGCCCGCAGCTACGCCGTGGAGCGTCAGCAGTTCGGCCGTCCCCTGGCAGCGTTCCAGTTGGTGCAAAACCAACTGGTGCAAATCCTCGGAAACACTGTGGCCTCCATGGGCATGATGGTTCGTCTGGCCCAACTCGAAGACGCCGGAGTGGCCAAGGACGAGCAGTCAGCCCTGGCGAAGGCCTTCACTACGGCGCGCATGCGCGAAAGCGTCGCCCTGGGACGCAGCATCCTGGGCGGAAATGGCATCGTCACGGACTACGGCATGGCCAAGATCTTCTCGGATGCCGAGGCCATCTACTCCTACGAGGGCACGCACGAGATCAACACCTTGGTGACCGGACGTGCCATCACAGGCGTTTCGGCCATCGTCTAGAACATTCGCTGACCTGGCGGGGAGATGCGGCGGGAACGCGGCGGGGACTTGGACGTTGCCGGGGGCTCAGTGGAGCGGCAGCAGTATGGATGGCCGCATGTCCGATACGAAGCCCAACGGATTGACGTAGTCCTCGCCGCGCCGCACCCCCCAATGCAGGCAGGTGGCGCTGCTGCAGTGGCCGGGTTCCAGGGTGCCGATGACCTGTCCCTTGCGGACAGCGTCACCTGTTTTCAATTCGCTGGTCACAGGTTCGAAGCTGCTCTTGAGGCCATTGCCTTGCTCGATGGCTAGTACCGGACGATCAACTACGACGCCGGAAAAGGTCACCACGCCATCAGACGGCGCGGTGACGGGAGCGCCGTCGTGAGTTGGCCCCAGGTCCACACCCCGATGCCCGCTGAGCCACGGTTTGTCCGGTGGGTCGAACGTCCGCAGGACGGAAGGCTTGGGGGAGAGCGGCCAACTCCACTGTGCTTCGGCTGGAGCAGCTGCGCCTGCGCTGCCAGTAACGACGGTGGAGACAAGAAGTGTGGTCAATGTGAGCTTGAAAACGGTCATGGAACCAGCCTCCCGGGGCAACCCCGGCGACGCGATACGTTGACTGCCGTATGTGGACAACGGGTGGTTTCCCGCGGTCAAATCGGTGGGGTCGCTGTAGTACACTTGGTGGAGCAGTTTGCTGTGCCCTCAAGCTTGTTCAGGAGCATGTCTCATTCAGATATGTGAGGGTCCCAGGCTGACTACGCGTATCCAGCCCTCCACCAGCTAAGCCTCAAGGCTTTATGCTGCGGAGGATTGCGCCTCTTGCGGTCCGGCCGAGCTCAGGCTCCGTGCCGGATGAGAAGTGCAATGGATGCCAGGAGCCACGCCCAACCGGGCAAAGGCTAAACAACCGTCAACTATTGGCAGGGTAAGAGCAGCCCCATGGGCTCTCTCATGAATGACCTGCCGGAAGGAGCGTCGGCATGCCCGTCGTAACTATGCGCCAGCTGCTTGACAGCGGCGTCCACTTTGGACACCAGACCCGTCGTTGGAACCCGAAGATGAAGCGCTTCATCTTCACGGAGCGCAACGGCATCTACATCATTGACCTCCAGCAGTCGCTGTCCTACATCGACCGCGCCTACGAGTTCGTCAAGGCTACTGTCGCCCACGGCGGCACCGTCCTGTTCGTTGGCACCAAGAAGCAGGCTCAGGAAGCAATTGCCGAGCAGGCTACCCGCGTTGGCCAGCCGTATGTCAACCAGCGTTGGTTGGGCGGTATGCTCACCAACTTCCAGACCGTCGCCAAGCGTATCCAGCGCATGAAGGAACTCGAAGAGATCAACTTCGACGACGTCGCCGGCTCGGCTTACACCAAGAAGGAGCTCCTGCTCCTCAAGCGTGAACTCACCAAGCTTGAATCCAACCTCGGTGGTATCCGCAACCTGACCAAGGCTCCCTCGGTTCTCTGGGTTGTTGACACCAAGAAGGAACACCTTGCTGTTGACGAAGCCAAGAAGCTGAACATCCCGGTTGTTGCCATCCTGGACACCAACTGCGATCCCGACGAAGTTGACTTCCCGATCCCGGGTAACGACGACGCCATCCGCTCCGTCAACCTGCTCACCCGCGTTGTTGCCGACGCCGTAGCTGAGGGCCTCATCGCCCGCAACCAGCGCGCAACGGGCACCACCGAAGCTCCGGAAGAGCCGCTGGCTGAGTGGGAGCGCGAGCTCCTCGAAGGCAGCAAGGCCGAAGAAGCAGCGGCAACCGAGGCTCCGGCAGCAGAAGCTCCCGCAGCCGAGGCTCCCGAAGCAACTGAGGCTGCAGCCGGCGAAGCCGAAGCAGCCAAGTAAATCTGGACCTTCCCTGATGCTGGATACAGCGTCAGGGGCAACTGACAGGATGGCGGCTCACACGGTGGGCTGCCGTCCTGTCAGTCCGTAAACACACAAATTTCTAGACAGAGGGGTTCACATGGCGAACTACACTGCTGCTGACATCAAGGCCCTGCGCGAGCGCACCGGCGCCGGCATGATGGACGTCAAGAAGGCTCTTGACGAAGCCAACGGTGACGCTGAGAAGGCCATCGAGATCATCCGCATCAAGGGCCTCAAGGGTGCTACCAAGCGCGAAGGCCGTTCCACTGCTGAAGGCCTGGTTGCTGCCAAGGTCAACGGCGGCGTCGGCGTAATGATCGAGGTCAACTGCGAGACTGACTTCGTCGCCAAGGCTGACAAGTTCATCCAGCTGGCCGACAAGGTCCTCAACGTTGCAGTCGAGTCCGGTGCAGCCGACCTCGAGACCCTGCTGGCCACCGAGGTCGACGGCAAGCCGTTGTCCGAGGTTGTTGTCGAAGAGGGCGCAGTCCTCGGCGAGAAGGTTGTTGTCCGCCGTATCTCCCGCGTTGAGGGCACCACGGTTGACGCTTACCTGCACAAGACGTCCAAGGACCTCCCGGCTCAGGTCGGCGTCCTGTTCGCTGTCGATGGTGAAGGCGAAGCCGCTGCCACCGCCGCGCACGACATCGCTGTCCACGTTGCAGCCATGGCTCCGAACTACCTGACCCGCGACGACGTCCCGGCCGAACTGGTCGAGTCCGAGCGCCGCATCGCCGAAGAGACCGCAAAGGCTGAAGGCAAGCCCGAAGCTGCTCTTTCCAAGATCGTGGAAGGCCGCGTGACGGGCTTCTACAAGGGTGAAGTTCTGGTTGACCAGGCATTCGCCAAGGACTCCAAGAAGACTGTTGCACAGGTCCTCGAGGAAGCCGGCGTGAAGGCTACCGCAGTAACCCGTTTCCGCGTCGGAAACTAGTAATTCATGAAAAGGGGTGGTCACTTCGGTGGCCGCCCCTTTTTCATGCACCCGTCCGGGTAGTACCTGCGCGGACCCACAGCACGATAATCTAGCCAGAGTCCACCAACGGGAAGGCACCATGGAAACCGTCAACACTGCTATCCAGCCCGAGAAGACCCGTCGACGTGTACTTCTGAAACTTTCCGGCGAGGTCATCGGCGGAGGCAAGCTCGGCGTCGATCCCGAGACCGTACGCGCCATCGCCAAGCAAATCGCGGCAGCAGTCACCGAGGTAGAAGTGGCAATCGTTGTCGGCGGCGGTAATTTCTTCCGCGGCGCCGAACTGTCGCAAAGCGGTATGGATCGCTCCCGCGCCGACTATATGGGCATGCTGGGCACTGTGATGAACTGCCTGGCGCTGCAGGACTTCCTGGAGCAGGCCGGTGTAGAGACCAGGGTCCAGAGCGCTATCACCATGGGCCAGGTGGCGGAGGCCTACATTCCCCGCCGCGCCATCCGCCACATGGAAAAGGGCCGCGTGGTCATTTTCGGTGCAGGCGCCGGCTTGCCCTACTTCTCCACCGACACCGTTGCGGCACAGCGGGCCCTTGAAGTGCACGCAGACGTGGTCCTCATGGCCAAGAGCGGTGTGGACGGCGTCTACACCGCCGATCCCAAGAAGGACCCCACAGCCGAGAAGTTGGATGTCCTCAGCTACGACGACGCCCTGCGCCGTGACATCCGGGTCATGGACCAGACTGCAATGACCATGTGCAAGGACAACAGTCTTTCCATGGTGGTGTTCGGCATGGAGGGCGAGGGCAACGTTACCCGCGCCATCCTGGGCGAAACGCTGGGAACCTTGGTTACTCCCTAGCAAGGGCTAGGATATTTCTAGGACCGTCCGCCCCTGGTGGCGGATCTTTACTGTGCATTGATTTACTGTGCATTGCCGCCTGCAGTTGGGTAGCAACTATTTCTGAGGAGAAACCCGTGATCGAAGAGACCTTGCTCGAAGCCGGCGAGAAGATGGATAAGGCGGTGGAGGTAGCCAAGGACGATTTCGCGTCGATCCGCACTGGCCGGGCCAACCCCGCCCTGTACAACAAGGTGATCGTCGAGTACTACGGCACACCCACTCCGCTTCAACAGCTGGCCTCCTTCGGTGTGCCTGATGCCCGGACCATCCTGATCACCCCTTACGACAAGACAGCGCTGCGCGACATTGAGAAGGCACTGAGCGACTCTGAGGTTGGCGCCAACCCCTCAAACGACGGCAACGTCATCCGCGTGACCATCCCGGAGCTCACCAAGGAGCGCCGCAAGGAGTACGTGAAGATCGTCAAGGGCAAGGGTGAGGACGCGAAGGTATCCATCCGAAGCATCCGCCGTAAGGCCAAGGACTCCCTGGACAAGCTCGTCAAAGACGGCGAAGCCGGAGAAGACGAGGGTGCACGCGCTGAGAAGGAACTCGACGCCCTGACCAAGCAGCACGTGGACAGCATCGACGAACTGCTCAAGCGCAAGGAAGCCGAGCTGCTCGAGGTCTGATGAACCAGGCTGAGCCGGCACCCGCTGAGCGGGTCCCGACACGCGATACCCCCAAGCGCGTCAGGCGCGTGCGGAAGAACCCCACACCCAAAGCAGGCCGGAATCTTCCGGCGGCCATCGGCGTCGGGCTTGCCATGCTTCTGGCCGTTTTGGGTGGATTGCTTTTCCTCCCGCTGGGATTCGTCCTGCTCACTACTGCTTTCGCGGTACTGGGTGTTTGGGAGGTTTTCCGGGCGCTTGAGGCGCAGGGGACCAGGATGCCGATCGTTCCCGTGATGATCGGCAGCCTGGTGATGCCGGTGTCGGCCTACTTTGGCGGACTTGAGGGTTTGCTTTTCACTATGACGGCGAGTTCGGTGGCGGTTTTGCTGTGGCGCTCCATCGAGAGCGCTGCGGGCGCGCCGCGCAGCGTGTTTGCCGGCGTTTTCACCTTGGCTTGGATTCCGTTCCTCATCAGCTTCGCGGCATTGCCGCTCCACGCCACCGGTGGCGCCACCCCGTTCGGCTTTTGGCCGAACGGGATTCCCGACGGCGCGTGGCAGATAGCGACTTTGTTGCTGTTGGTGGTCTCGAATGACACGTTCGGCTACATCGTTGGTGCTACTTTCGGTAAGCACCCCATGGCCCCCAAGATCAGCCCCAAGAAGTCCTGGGAGGGCTTCGCGGGATCAGTGGGCGGGGCCATGGTCATCGGCGTCCTTGCCTGCATCTTCCTGCTCGACAAGCCTTGGTGGGTGGGCCTTGTGCTGGCCGTGGGCATGGTCGCCGCATCAACCGCCGGAGACCTCGCCGAGTCCATGGTCAAACGCGAACTTGGCGTCAAGGACATGAGCAGCATCTTGCCCGGCCACGGTGGCGTGATGGACCGCTTGGACTCCATCGTGTTCGCAGCCCCTGTAGCCTATGTTCTGTTCGCGCTGCTGAGCGGCGTCTGACAACCAATGAAGGAAAATTAGTGGCCTTGGATATTCGACGCCAGATTCCCGCAACGTTCGATCGCGTGGAGCGGAGCAAGTACGGCTATAACGCCAAGCAAGTGGATGAGTTCCTCCAGCGAGCCAGGACGTCGTTTGAGAATCCTGTGGGCACGGCCGACCAAGTGGCCAGCGTAGATGTACGTGCTGTGGCTTTCGACCCCGTCAAGGGTGGCTACGACGCCAACAGTGTGGATGCTGCGCTGGACCGGCTGGAGGACGCGTTTGCGCGTCGGGAGAGGGACGAGCTCATCAGCCAGCAGGGCGAAGAGGCCTGGCTGCGCGAGATCGGCAAGCTCTCCGGCATCCTGCGCGGCAGGCTGCACCGGCCCGACGGCGAGCGCTTTCGGCGCCCGTCCGGGAAAAGGACCCGCAGCTACAACGTCCAGGATGTCGACGCCTTGTGCGCCGAGCTTATTGGGTACCTCGAGCACGATCAGGCCTTGAGCGTAGACACAGTGCGGCGTGCTGTTTTCCGTGCGGCCAAGGGCGCCGATGGCTACGAAGAGGCCCAGGTAGATGCCTTTCTCGCCCGTGTTGTAGAGCTCATGGCGGCCATCGATTAGTTCGAAGGGTGGGCTAATGCGGGGTGGGGGAGATTGGCTGGTTGATCTTCCACACCGCGTAATACCGGCGCCCGCCGCGGACCATGGTGAATGCGAAAAAGGCCAGTGCGGCCACCACAGCCACGCTGATTGAGACGGGCGTGGGCACCTGAAGGACAGTCAAGACAGAGCCGATCAGCAGTGCAAGCAACGCCGAGTTGGCCGTCATGATGAACATCATGCTGCTGCCTGCTACTTGGCTGAATGAGCCCCGCCCGCCCAGGAAGTAGTACGTCTGCTCCGAGCCTGCCTCGTCGTCGTGGTAGCCCGCCATCAAGTAGCGCGCCATGCCGGGATCGAGTTCGACGTAGGCGGCACGCAACCTGTTCATGGCGAGGACGTACATGAGGTCCTCCATGCCGACGTTCAAGACCCGGATCTGTGTTAACAGTCCTACGACGACGTCGATGCTGAGAATCGTCAGCGCGAAGGCCCTGAAGTCATCTGAAAATTGGGTAGCGTTACCAACAAGCGCCACACTGAGCAGGCTTGCCGAGGTGAACGTCAGGAACATGCTGATGCGGGTGAGGACTTCGCCTTGGGTGGTACTCCTTGAAGCGAGCAGGCTCCAGTGCTCCGTGGCCAGCAATTGCGCCCGGACGCTGGGAGATAGCTCCGTCGTGGGCGCCGGCGGTTCCGGACTCGCTGCACCCGCTTCATCGGACATGGCGTCATTGTCCACCCTGTAGGGGCCGCGGGCAACGGCTTGCTGCCGCTATCGCTCCGTGACTACCGGACGCTCCGGCACATGCAGGCGTGACATTACCCGGTTCACCGAGGCCGGTACGCGGTTCTTCGTCATGATCGACACCGTCACGGTCACCGCGAAGGCGGCCGGGACGCTCCACGCTGCAGGCTGCGCCAACCACGCTGGCGCGTTGCCTGGGCCCATGAGGGTGCCCGCCACCATGGCGCCGCCACAAAGAAGCGCACCAATCAGCATCCCCGCGATGGCGCCCGAATCCGTTAGCCCACGCCACCAGATCCCGAGCAGCAGCACCGGGCAGATTGTGGATGCCGTGAAGGCAAAAACCAAGCCGACGCTTCCAGCCAGCGCAAGCGTGTCAGTCATCAGGGCAAAACCCAAAGGCACGACGGCGGCGAGTAACGCCGCGAGGCGGAAGCCTTTTACGCTTCCTCCAAAAAGGTCCTGGCTGATGACGCCGGAAAGCGAAACCACCAGCCCGGACGTCGTGGACAGGAAAGCGGCGAAGGCGCCCGCCACCACCAACGCAGACAGCATGTCACCGGCCACACCGCCTACAAACCTCCCGGGCAGCAACAGGACCAGGGCGTCGGCCTGGCCGGACTGCGCGAGGTCGGGTGCGAACATCCTCCCCAAGGCACCTGACAGCGTGGGAAACAGATAGAAGACGGAGAGCAGCCCCAACACGATCAGCGTGGTCCGGCGGGCCGATTGGCCGTCGGGGTTGGTATAAAACCTCACCAGGACGTGCGGTAGGCCCAGGGTTCCGAAGAGCAACGCCACCAAGAGCGATATGTGTTGGTATGCCCCGGCAGCACTTTGGCCGGTGGGGTTGAGGGGCAAGGGCGCCTGCGGCTGTGCGCCATTGCCTGCCAGCACCAGAAGAACGAACACGACAGGTACCGCTAAAGCGGTCAATTTCAACCAGTACTGAAAGGCCTGGACAAAGGTAATCGAGCGCATTCCACCTGCCACCACCGTGAGGCACACGACAAGAACCACCGCCGTCGAACCTACCCACGACGGCAGTCCGGTGGTGATCCGGATGGTGAGCGCCGCGCCATGCAGTTGGGGAACGATGTACAGCCAGCCGACGGCCACCACCACCAGGCTTGTCACCCGTCGGACCAGCTTGGAGTCCAGCCGGGCTTCGGTAAAATCCGGAATGGTGTAGGCGCCGGAGCGGCGCAGGGGAGCGGCCACGAAGAGCAACAGCATCAGGTAACCGGCGGTGTACCCCACGGGGAACCAAAGCGCGTCAGTTCCGGAAAGCAGGATCAGCCCCGCGACGCCCAGGAAGCTGGCGGCGGACAAGTACTCGCCGCCGATTGCGGATGCGTTCCACCACGGGGGGACTGTTCGGGAGGCGACGTAGAAGTCGCCGGTTGTGCGTGAGATGCGCAAGCCGTAGAAGCCAATGACCGCCGTCGCGATGGAAACGGCCAGAAAAGCGAAGAGCCCAACAGCAGGGTTCACTTATCCTCCACAAGGTCCTGGTAACGCGCCTCATTGCGGGCTGCCGCGCGATTGTAGAGCCAAGCGCTCAGTCCGATGACGGGGTAGATGCCCGCGCCCAGGACCAGCCAATCCAAGGGAATGCCGAAAATGCGGGTCTCCGCCACCCCGGGTCCATAGACCAGGAATACTGCGATCACGGCAAGAATGACCAGGAACCCGCAGGCAACCACCAAGGCCAACCGCAGCTGGGAGCGGATGAGCGAACGGATGAAGATCCGGCCGGCATCGGAGTCCTCGGCAAGTTCCCCCGGGTACGGTAACTTTCCCGAGGCCCCCGGTGTCGCCGTGGCTGATTGGCGCGGGGCAGTGACGCGGACGCGTGTCATCCTTGGGGCCGGATGCGGGTGGACTGCAGCTTGTCCCTTACCGATGGCAGGTGCCTGCGGCTGATGGGCAGCTCGGCGCCGGCAACTGCCACGCTCGGACCCGTGGCCGAAAGCTTGAGGTGCTGCACATGGTTCAAGGCGATGAGATACGAGCGATGAATCCGAATAAAGCCGGCGTCTGCCCACTTCTGTTCAAGGTCGCTGAGGGGAACACGGATCAGATAGCTGGCCTCGGCCGTGTGCAGTCTTGCGTAGTCACCCTGGGCCTGCACGTAGGTTACGTCGTCGCGGCGGATCATGCGGGTTGTGCTGCCGAGGTCCACCGTGATCATCTCCGGCGCGGGGGTTCCGTCCTTGATGAGCTCACTGATGCGGTCCACGGATCGTGAAAGCCGTTCAGCGCGCAAGGGCTTCAGCAGATAGTCGATGGCGGCGAGGTCAAAGGCTTCAAGTGCGCAGTCTTCGTCTGCGGTGACGAACACGACTGCCGGCGGACTGCTGCTGCGGGATATGGCGCGTGCGATGTCCAACCCTGAGAGCGCCGGCATATGGATGTCGAGGAATACGGCGTCCACTGACTCTGTTTCCAGGGTCCGTAGCGCCTCTGCGCCGGACGATGCCCGGTGGATGGCGCCAATCCGCTCATCCCGGCCCAGCAGGAAGGCGAGCTCCTCCACGGCGGGCAGTTCGTCATCAGCGACGAGGACGTTGATCATGATTAAAGACTAACCGGCCTCAGGCGTCGTGCCCGGGCTGCGATTTCGGCACCCGCATGGTGATCATGGTTCCTTCGCCCGGGGCCGTGTCGATGATGAGTCCGTGCTCGTCGCCATAGACCTGTCGCAGGCGGGCGTCCACATTGCGAAGTCCCACGTGGACCCCGTCCGTGTGCCCTGCGAGCACAGACCGCAGATGCTCCGGGTCCATGCCGACGCCGTCGTCCTCGATGGTCACTTCGGCAAACGCGCCGGAATCATTCGCGCAAATGGTGATGTGTCCGGGTCCTTCCTTGGCCTCCAAGCCGTGCCTGACGGCGTTTTCAACCAGCGGTTGGAGGCTAAGGAACGGGATGACTGTGCTGAGGACCTCCGGAGCGATCCGCAGGCTCACTTGGACCCGCTCGCCGAACCTTGCGCGCTCCAGCAAGAGGTAGCGATCAATGCAGCGGAGTTCCTCCGCCACAGTAGTGAAGTCGCCGTGGCGTCGGAACGAGTACCGGGTGAAATCGGCGAATTCCACCACGAGCTCCCTGGCCCGGGCCGGATCGGTGTTGATGAACGAGGCAATGGCATTCAACGAGTTGTAGATGAAGTGTGGGCTTATCTGGGCCCGCAGGGCACGGACCTCGGCTTCCATCAGGAGGGTGCGCGATGATTCCAGCTCCGCGAGCTCCAGCTGCGCGGCAATCCAATCGGCCACCTCGCTTGTTGCCCTCACCAAACCGGCCCCGGCCGCGGGAGCAAGTGCAGCCACAGAGCCGACAACCCTGGATCCAGCCCGGATCGGTGCGATGACAGCGCTGAAGTCGTGGTTGCCGTGATCCGGCTTAGCGGCTGAGGGGTACCCGACAGCTACTACCACCGTCCGGCCAGTAGTCAATACTTCCTCCGCGAGCCGCATCAGCGATGGCCGGAGTTCCTCGGCGGCACCGTCCCAGGCGAGCACGGCGTCGGTGTCCGTGATGGCCAGGGCATCGCAGCCCAGCAGCGCCCGTAATTGCTTGCTGGCCTTGGCTGCGCCGGCGGGGTGGAGACCAGCGCGAAGGTGTTGCCCTGCCCTGGAGGCTGCATGGAGTGTGTTGTAGGTTGCACGTTCGGCGTCCGTGCCAAGGTCGCGGAACGAGCGGATCACTTTGAGGCCAACGCCCACGACGACGGCGACTGCCAGCACGATCACGGCGATCGCGGCTGCGGTGAAAAGCGGGGAATCGGGCATAAGGCCAGCGTAGCCGGACGCACTGGCGGGTCCGCCCGCTTGCCCTGGTGCTCCCTCACGGCCACCGTTTGGCGCAACGTCGCAACCGTTGGGCGACGGCAGTGGACGATTCTCTGGAACAGGTGCCACAGAGCGTTCGATAGTGATTGCAGTCACATTGGCAATGCGTGTGGAGCTGATGTGGACACATCACAATCAGGAGGAACCATGGGTAATGAGGCCCAACCCCAGGACGCAACGGCGTCCGTGGACTTCCAGGAAGTCCAACAGACGGAACGGTTCAAGACACTGCGCAAGCGGCACCGCAGCTTTGTCTTTCCAATGGCAGTGGTATTCCTGCTCTGGTATTTCGCCTACGTTCTCTTGGCCGACTACGCAGTCGGCTTCATGTCCATCAAGGTTTGGGGAAACATCAACGTCGGCCTGATTCTCGGCCTGCTGCAGTTCGTCACCACCTTCGGCATCACGGCCTGGTACGTGAGCTACTCCAACAGGAAACTGGATCCCATCGCTGCTGAAATCCGCAACGAGATCGAGGGCCACGAATTCGATAAGGACGGCAATGTGATTAGCGGGGCAGCCAAATGAACACCATCGTCCCGGCAGCAGTCAACGTCGAAGCGCTGAAAGACACCACCCTGCTCAACATGGGCATCTTCGCCCTCTTCGTGGCGGTCACCATGGTGATCGTCTTCCGGGCAAGCCGGAACAACAAGACCGCGGCAGACTACTACGCTGCCGGCCGGTCCTTCACGGGCTCCCAAAACGGTACGGCCATCGCCGGGGACTACCTTTCGGCGGCATCATTCCTAGGTATCACCGGTGCCATTGCCATCAACGGCTACGACGGGTTCCTGTACTCCATCGGCTTCCTTGTTGCCTGGCTGGTTGCCCTGCTCCTGGTGGCTGAACTGCTCCGCAACACCGGCAAGTTCACCATGGCTGACGTCCTGTCCTTCCGCTTGCGCCAGCGCCCGGTCCGTATCGCGGCGGCGCTGTCCACCCTCGCCGTTTGCTTCTTCTACCTTCTCGCCCAGATGGCAGGTGCAGGCAGCTTGATTTCGCTCCTGCTGGGAATCAGCGACTGGGGTGGCCAAGCCTTGGTGATCATCGTCGTCGGTGCCTTGATGATCATGTACGTACTGATCGGCGGCATGAAGGGCACCACCTGGGTGCAGATCATCAAGGCCATCCTGCTGATTGCCGGTGCCGGAGTCATGACGGCTATGGTGCTTGCGATCTATGGCTTCAACCTGTCCAGCCTGCTGGGCTCCGCAGCCGAGGCCGCCAACAACCCGGCCATCCTGAACCCGGGCCTGCAGTATGGCAAGACCGAAACATCCAAGCTCGACTTCATGTCCCTTGGACTCGCCCTGGTTCTCGGAACCGCGGCCCTGCCACACGTCCTGATGCGCTTCTACACCGTCCCCACGGCAAAGGAAGCCCGGAAGTCCGTTGTCTGGGCGATCTGGCTGATCGGCCTGTTCTACCTGTTCACACTAGTGCTGGGCTACGGTGCTGCAGCCCTGGTGGGTGCAGAAACCATCAAATCCGCACCCGGCGGCGTCAACTCCGCCGCACCGCTGCTGGCCTTCCACCTGGGTGGGCCGTTGCTCCTGGGCTTCATTTCGGCGGTTGCCTTCGCCACCATCCTGGCAGTGGTGGCCGGCCTGACCATCACGGCGGCGGCATCCTTCGCCCATGACATTTACGCCAATGTCATTGCCAAGGGCAAAGCCGATGCCACTACCGAGGTGAAGGTGGCTCGGCGAACGGTACTGGTGATCGGCGTCCTGGCTATCCTCGGTGGCATCTTCGCCAACGGCCAGAATGTGGCCTTCCTGGTGGCTTTGGCCTTCGCAGTTGCAGCCTCGGCTAACCTGCCCACCATCGTCTACTCCCTGTTCTGGAAGAAGTTCACCACCCAGGGCGCGGTCTGGAGCATGTATGGCGGCCTGGCTGCGGCCATCCTGCTGATCACTTTCTCGCCTGTAGTTTCGGGTGCCAAGACCTCCATGATCCCGGGAGCAAACTTTGCCCTCTTCCCGCTGAGCAACCCGGGCATCGTATCCATCCCGCTGGCATTCTTCCTCGGCTGGCTGGGTACGGTCCTGGACAAGCGGCGCGAGGATCCGGCCAAGCAGGCGGAAATGGAGGTGCGCTCGCTGACCGGCGTCGGTGCTGAGAAAGCTGTAGACCACTAGCCCTGCCGGCACCGAGCCAAACAGGGCCAACGCAACAGAAGGCTCCTCCTGCAAACATCAGGAGGAGCCTTCTGCAGTCCAGATCAGTTACTTCTTCAGGCTCAGCCACTCCTTTAGCTGCTCCAGCGGCCACGTGGTGACAATCCGTTCCTTCGGCACGCCAAGGGCTTCCGCCCGCTCCGCACCGTACTGCAGGAAGTCGAGTTGGCCGGGGGCGTGGGCATCGCTGTCGATACTGAACAGGCAGCCGGCGTCGAGGGCCATTCTGATGAGGTTGTCCGGTGGATCCTGCCGCTCTGGCCGTGAGTTGATTTCAACAGCCACACCCCATTCCGCACACTCTTTAAACACTTTGGCCGCGTCGAACTCAGACTCAGGCCTGGTACCCCGCGATCCTTGGACAAGGCGGCCCGTGCAATGCCCCAGGACGTTGGTATGGGGATCACTGATGCCGCCCAGCATTCGAGTGGTCATGGTCTTCTTGTCTGACCGAAGTTTCGAGTGAACGCTAGCCACCACTACGTCCAGACGGTCCAGCATGTCCGGTGTCTGGTCCAAGGTTCCATCCTCAAGGATGTCCACCTCGATGCCCTTGAGCAATCGGAAGCCGTCCTGGGCAGCATTGATGCCTTCCACCACGCCCAGTTGTTTCTCAAGCCGTTCGACGCTGAGGCCATTGGCGATGGTGAGGTTGGGGGAGTGGTCCGTCAGGGCAAGATACTCCCGGCCGAGAGTGCGGGCTGCGGCAACCATGGTTTCGATCGGTGAGCCGCCATCGGACCAGTTGCTGTGGCTGTGAAGGTCGCCGCGCAAGGCGGCCCGCAGGGTGTCGCCGCCGGCGGCCAAGGATTCTGTTCCGCGTTCACGCAGATCGGCCAGATAGTCGGGGGTACGGTCCTCCATGGCCTGCGTGATGACTTCGGCACTCCGGCTTCCGACGCCTTTGAGGCTGGTTATCCGCCCGCTGCTGACAAGCGTCGCCAGATCTTCCGGCGCAAGCTGCCGGACAGCGTCGGCTGCCTTGCGGAAGGCTTGGACCTTGAACGTGGGAGCTTGGCTTCGTTCCAGCCAAAAGGAAATTTCGTCGAGCGCCTCGATGGGATCCATGGCTCCATGATCCACGAACCAGGCGCACCATCAACAGTGGGCAGTGTTAATGGTGCGCCGGTCCAGTCGCCGCCTAGTGGTGGCGACCCGGGTCCAGGGCGGGATTGGAGCCCTGGCCGTTGTTTCCGTCCGGCGACTGGCCGTGTTCGCCATGGGGGACGGCGTGCTGCCCGGCCATCGAGGCTGCCAGGCCGGGTGTTGCCACTGTTGCAACAACGACGGCGGCTCCGAACGCGGCTGCCAGAAGCCGCCCGGTCCTTGGCTGGCCGTGGGCGCCGCCGTCGTTGGTCTTGTGCTGCCGCCTCAACCAGCCCGCTCCGGCTAGCGCCATGAGCGTCAGGCCGAGGGCGGCGAGGTGGCTCACGTCAAGTGAGCGCTGGGTGGAGACGCCGGCCGCCATGACTGCGACGTGGGCCGCGGCAGCCACTGCCAGGGCTGGAACGGCATAGCGGGAGAAGACGAGTGAGTTGCGATGCAGCCCCCACAGAGACCAAGCCAGGAAGGCCAAGCCAGCCGTGAGGGTTGCCACCCCGGCAATGACCAAACCGGGCGTCACCGAGTTGATGCCGGTGAGATACCCGGCGGCAAGGGAAAGCTCGACCATCCCGGCCGCCATGGCAGCGAAGTACACGAACAGCAAGGTGGCTGCCTTCAACGTGGGGTGGTTTCTGCTTTCCATGGCTCCCGCCGTCCTTTCGCTCTTAGTGGCGTGTGGTGGGTGATCAGGCGCGGGCGGAAGCTACGGCGGCCTTGTCCTGGGACAGTGCGACACCCAACAGGACAACTGCGCTGGCAAGGTGCAGCACGTTGTCTGCTCCGTTGAGGGCGATGATGTTCAGTGAGGAACCCACCAGGAAGAGCCCGAGGATACCCACCAGAAGGTAGACGCCTCCTACAGCCGTATTCACGGATTTGGACAGCGTGACGCTGTTCATGCCGGCATAGAGAAGGGCAGCGCCGATGGCCAGGTGGATGATGTTGTGAAGCGGGTTCACAGCGAAAATGATCAAGTTGGCGCCCTCGGTGGCGAAGAAGCCGATTCCCGAGGTGACAAAGAATCCGAGCACGCCTACCAAGAGGTAAACGGCTCCGAAGATGGTGGCGATCAAGCGATTGGGCGAAGTACGCATTGGTCCGAACCTTCCGGTGATGGCCGGAAATCCCGGCCGTCCTGCTGAGCCCCGGGTGGGGCTCTCAGGAAGTGATTCGGACCATTCGCGCAGATGGATGGGTGGTGGGAAGGATTATTTTCCTGTCACTTAGGGGCGGAGTCGGATGCTGCTCATCTTCAGCTCGTTGGTGCCCTCGAAGATGTATTGAAGATCGATGGTTTTGCCGTCGCATTGGAGCTTGCCGGCAAGGTCCGCCTTGTTGTTTCCGTTCTCCGAGTTCACGTTCACGGAGTTGTAGTTTGGTTTGCATGAGCTGTCCAGCTCCAGGCTGGCAATGCCATCAACGAACGATTGTTTGTCCAGTTCATCCTTCAACGGCTGGCTCAGGTAGTTGTCGTAGGCCTGCTCCGTTTGGCCTGACACCACCAGATTAGTGAATTCATCGGCCAGGGATCTTGCCTTGGAGGTTGCGTTGCCCACCACGTTGACGAGCACCAGTATGCCCACGACGGCCAGCACAACAACTCCCGCCACAACGCTGAGGACGATCCACAGCAATTTCCGGCTCTTTTTCGGTGGCTGCTGGCCGTATTGCCCAGGGGAATATTGCCCTGGCGGGTACTGGCCGGGCTGGTATTGGCGCGGCTGGTACTGGCCCGGCGGGTATGGGTTTTGGGGCTGGCCCGGCACGCCGTATTGCGGGTTGCCTTGGGGGGAAGCGGGCGACGGCGGCTGTTGCCACTGCGGGGAGCCGCCACTCTGCGGGTGGTACCCGGGTCCCGGCGGAACCGGCGGCGGGTTATACCCGGGTTGGTGATCCGGCTGGCTGGGTTCTTGCGGATTGCTCACGGTAGTGCCCCTTTCGGCAGCCTTCGGCAGCGCCACCACCTGGCCGGGAACCTCTGGACGGTCCCCGATGCGTCCTCTTGCATCAAATCGCATGTCCGCTTCCATGGGCAAGAGCGCGCCAGGAATAACTGCAGGTAGAAAGGGAATTCAGGCCTTCGTGCGCCGCCCCAGCAATGGTTGCACCCGATAGGGGATCATCTCGCGCATGGCCAGTGCCGTATCCGTCCGCTCCACGCCGTCGCAGCCGAGGATCTTCCCGTTGATCCGGTACAGGTCTTCCGCATCCAGGGCCACAACCCGCAGCAACAGGTCCGCGGAGCCCGTCAGGCCGAAACCTTCCAGGATCTCCGGAATGTCCGCGAGGTCCTGGGCAAGTGAGGCCAATTTCTGCTGTTGCACATGGACCGTAATGAACGCCGTCAACGGATAGCCGAGGGCCACCGGATTGATTCGCCGCTCGAATGATAGGAACGCGTGTTTCTTCTCGAGCTGGGCCATGCGGGCCTGCACTGTATTGCGGGACAAACCCAACTTTTGCGCCAGTGCCACCACCGTCCCGCGGGGGTCCTTGGCCATGGCGGAAAGGAGCCGGGTGTCAGTGCCATCCAAGGGTTGCATAATGCGCAAGATTAGCACGGAGCCCAAGTCCAAAACAGGGCAGAATGCTCAATTTCAACAAGGGTAGTTGTACCCGATGCGCGTTGTGAGTAGGGTCACAATTAACTCCGGCGAAGGTGCCGGAGGGCCGGTCTGCGACAGGATCACAAGTCCCGCCAGCGCCGACGAAAACGAGCCGGAAGGTTGCGATCACCTGTGTTAACGGATCAGGCGGGCAAGGGAGTGCACCATGACGCTCCACGCCCAGGACATAGTGCACAAAATCCCTTGAGGACCGGCGGCGACATGCTCCAGTTGGTGTCGCCGGACGGCGAACGCATCAGCCACCCGGAATTTGATATCTGGGTCAAGGACATCAGCGATGAACAACTGTGCTCCTTGTATGAGGATATGACGGTTATTCGCCGTATTGATGCGGAAGCTACGGCATTGCAGCGCCAAGGCGAGTTGGCATTGTGGCCCCCGTTGCTGGGGCAGGAAGCAGCCCAGATCGGTTCAAGCCGCTCCCTGCGGGACGACGACTTCGTTTTCCCGAGCTACCGGGAAAGCGGCGTGGCCTATGTGCGTGGCGCCCACCTCTCCGAGATCGCCCGCGTATGGCGAGGCAACGCCTCCTATGGCTGGGATCCCCTGCGCATCAATCTGGCGACGCCCCAGATCATCATTGGTTCCCAGAGCCTGCACGCCACCGGCTATGCCATGGGCGTCCAGTTGGATGGTGCCAACACTGCAGTCCTTGCCTACTTTGGCGATGGTGCCACGAGTGAAGGCGACGTGAACGAGGCCATGGTGTTCGCCGCGAGCTACCAGGCTCCCGTGGTGTTCTTCTGCCAGAACAACCATTGGGCAATATCCGAGCCCGTGCGCGTGCAGTCCCACGTTCAGTTGGCTGACAGGCCCACCGGATTCGGTATCCCGAGCATGCGGGTTGATGGAAATGATGTCCTGGCTGTCATGGCTGCGACTCGTGTTGCCTTGGACCGTGCGCGCAAGGGCGGCGGACCTACCTTCATTGAGGCGGTCACTTACCGCATGGGTCCGCACACCACTGCTGATGACCCTACCCGGTACCGTGACCCCAACGAGCTGGAGGATTGGGCCGCCAAGGACCCGATCCTGAGGCTGCGCAAACTGCTTGAGGCCAAGGGCCTGCTGACTGAGGACGTTGAAACCCAGGTGAAGGCAAAGGCTGACGCCGTGGCCGCGGAATTTCGGTCCAGCTGCATCGACATGCCGGACCCGCAGCCGTTGGACGTTTTCAACCACGTCTACAGCACCCCCAATTCCTGGATTGAACGCCAGAAGGACCACTACTCGCGCTACCTGAACAGTTTCAACCAGCCAGTCGAGGAAGGTGCACTCTGATGTCCAAGCTCACTTTTGCCCGGGCCATCAATGCCGGCCTACGGAAGTCCCTCGAGAACGATCCCAAAGTAGTCCTCATGGGAGAAGACATCGGTTCGCTCGGTGGCGTTTTCCGCGTCACGGATGGGCTGCAGAAGGATTTCGGGAAGCACAGGGTGATCGATTCGCCGCTGGCTGAGTCCGGCATTATCGGCACCGCAGTTGGCTTGGCCTACCGTGGCTACCGGCCGGTTTGCGAGATCCAGTTCGATGGTTTCATCTACCCGGCGTTCGACCAGATCGTCAGCCAGGTAGCCAAGATGCACTACCGGACCCAAGGGCGCGTCAAGATGCCCATCACTATCCGTGTTCCGTTCGGTGGTGGCATTGGATCGCCGGAGCACCATTCCGAATCACCCGAGGCGTACTTCACCCACACCTCCGGCCTCCGGGTTGTAGCTGTGTCGAATCCGCAGGATGCCTACACCATGATCCAGCAGGCCATCGCGTCCGATGATCCCGTCCTCTACTTCGAGCCCAAGCGGCGTTACCACGACAAGGGTGACGTGGACGAGACCATTGACCTTTCCACTGCGCTTCCTTTGGACAAGGCTGCCGTGGTGAGCCCCGGTTCCGATGTCACGCTGGTTGCCTACGGTCCACTTGTCAAAACGGCCAAGGACGCTGCCATGGCAGCGGCGGATGAAGGCATTTCCGTGGAAGTCATCGATCTTCGCTCCCTGGCCCCTGTGGACTACCCCGTCGTCGAAGCTTCTGTCCGCAAGACCGGTCGGATGGTCATCACCCACGAGGCCGGCCAATCCGGTGGGCTCGGCGCCGAAATCGCTGCAAGCATCACCGAACGCTGCTTCCATTACCTGGAGTCGGCTCCCGTCCGCATCACCGGATTCGACGTTCCGTACCCATACTCGAAGCTCGAAATGCACCACTTGCCGGACTTGGACAGAATTCTCGACGGCGTGGACCGCGCCCTGGGCCGCCGCAACTCCCTGAGTGGACTGGAAGGATGACCGCCACCATGATCAAGGAATTCAGGCTGCCGGACCTGGGCGAGGGCCTGACCGAATCGGAAATCCTGAGCTGGAAAGTGGCGGTGGGGGATACCGTTACGCTGAACCAGGTCATCGCCGAGGTCGAAACCGCCAAGGCCGTCGTCGAGTTGCCCTCGCCCTTCGCAGGCGTGGTGGCTGAACTTCATGAGCAGCCCGGCACCGTGGTGGAGGTTGGCAAGCCGATCGTTTCTTTCGAGGTTGACGACGCCGGGTCCTCCAACGGGGGCGGCGCACCCGTTGCTGTTAAAGAGTCTGCCGGGACGGGGTCCGCGGGTGACCGTGCCGCCGTCGAGACATCTGCCAATGGTGCCGCCGCTCCCGCCGATGGGGTGGGGAGCCCGGCGAAACGTGAGCCGAACCTGGTAGGTTACGGCGCCGTCGTCGAACATTCCGGTCGCCCGACACGGCGTGCCCGCGTACAGGTGCAAAACGTGAAGGCCGCAGCGCCGGAGGCGCCCGCGACCGCCGATCCCGTGGTGCCACGTCAGGCGGAGGCCGAAAACTCCGAGCGACCGCGCTCCACCCCGCCGGTCCGGAAGCTCGCCCGTGACCTGGGGGTCGACCTGGAGCTCGTTCCCGGGACCGGGCCGGGCGGGCTCATTACCCGCGAGGATGTTCAGAACTATTCCGGTACACCGGAAGCTCCAGCTGAGGCTCGAGGTTCTGCTGCACAGGGTGAGCGGGAAACCCGAACGCCCATTAAGGGTGTTCGCAAGTTCACGGCCGCAGCCATGGTGCAGAGCGCGTTCACTGCCCCGCATGTGACGGAGTTCCTCACGGTGGACGTCACGGCAACCATGGAATTGCTGGCCAGGCTCAAGGGCAATAAGGCATTCGAAGGCTACAAGCTGACGCCCCTGACCATTGCGGCCAAGGCGGTTCTGGTGGCGTTGCGGAACAACCCATCGTTGAATTCGCGGTGGGATGAGGCCAACCAGGAGATTGTCCAGTTCAGTTACGTGAACCTGGGCATCGCGGCCGCAACACCCCGGGGCCTGACGGTCCCGAACATCAAGGACGCGGACCGCTTGACGCTTCGTGAGCTCTCCACGGCTTTGACTGAGCTGACCGATACGGCGCGGGCAGGTAAGACGTCGCCGTCGGAGTTGTCTGGCGGCACCATCTCCATCACCAACATCGGCGTGTTTGGCATCGACGCCGGCACTCCCATCCTGAACCCGGGCGAGGCCGCGATTGTGGCCCTTGGCGCTGTGAGGAAGGCGCCGTGGGTTGTTAACGATGAACTCGCGGTTCGGCAGGTTATGTCGCTCAGCCTGTCCTTCGACCACCGCTTGGTGGATGGGGAACAGGGTTCACGATTCCTTGCGGACCTCGGCTCAATCCTGGCCGACCCTGCCATAGTCATGACCATGATCTGACGCGTCCGAAGCTGCGCCGGCCCATCCCTTTACGAGTGCTTGCAGGAAACTGCAGCTAAGGGGTGGGCCGGCGCGCGTCGGCCGCTGGGCGGCGTCAGTCTTCGGTTGGCGTGGTGCGGTTGGAGTGGACGTTGCGCCAGCTGTGCTCCGGCTCAAATCCCAACAGCCTGCGGGCTTTGTCGATGGACAGCATGGTTTCGTGCTCACCCAGTTCCTTGAGGACCTCGACGCCGGGGAAGACTTCGGCTGCCAATTCGGCGCTGCTTCGACTCATCACGGTATCGGCCGCGGCAATGATGAAGGTCTCGAAGCCCGGTTCCCCGTGCTCCAGGGACCGCACCACGGCAAGGGCGCCGTCCCGGGCGTCGATGTAGCCCCAGAGGTTCCATTTCCGGAGCGTTGCGTCGGAGTCGAAGGCCGGGAAAGCGTCATAATCCTCGGGGTCCATGACGTTGGAGAATCGCAGTGCCGTGATGCTCAGTTCCGGATCCCACCGCGTCAGTTGGATGGCCATCTGCTCCTCGAGGTGTTTAACCAGCGAGTAGGTGCTTTCCGGTCGAGCCGCGTACTCCTCATCTACGGGAATGTAGGGAGGCTCGATGTCGAAGGGGAGTCCCAGCACGGTCTCGCTGGAGGCGTAGACCACCTTCTTGATGCCCGCCCTTCGTGCCGCTTGGAACACGTTGTAGGTGGACACCATGTTGTTCTCAAAGATCGCAGCGTCCGGGGCCAGTCCCGGCGCTGGTATGGCCGCCAAGTGGACTATCGCGTCCAAGCCGTCGTGTTGGTCATCCAGGCCCAGGACGACGTCCAGGACCTGTCCGTAGTTGCGGAGGTCCACGTTGACGTAACCCCGGCCGCGCGTGCCTGCGCGGTCCATGTTGAGCACCTCGTGGCCGTCCTGCGTAAGACGTCGGACCACGCTCCTGCCCAGTTTTCCGCTTCCGCCGGTGACTGCAATCCTCATGGGGCGCTCCTCGATAGTGGCTGGTACCTAAGCCTGTTGCTTTGTAGATTCAACACGGGTTCGAGTTTCAGCCTAGGCGGCACGGCGGCGGAAAACAGCCTGTCAGACTGGCCCTGGGAGTCCTAGGTACGCCGGACCGACCCACTGCCGGCTTGTGCGCAGGGCAGTCAGCGGTTTGCAAAATATATAGACCGGTCTATTATTTGTTTATGGCAATAAAAGGGAACCTGACAAAAGCACGGCTCACGGAGTCCATGCTCCAGCTCATCCAGACCAGTGGCTACAGCGGCACGGGGCTGAATGCTGTGATCGAACACGCCGGAGCACCGAAGGGATCGGTCTACTTCCACTTCCCCGATGGAAAGGAGGGTCTGGGCGTCGCAGCGGTCGAGCTCGCCGCGAAGCAGTTCGAAGCACTCATTGCAGAGGCCGCAGTTTCCGCGGGGAGTGCGGCTGAGGCTGCCCGCACCGCGATTGAGGTCTTAGCCGCCATCGTCAGTGAGAGTAACTTCCGGCTTGGTTGCCCGGTCTCCGTCGTCACCCTGGAGATGGGCGCGGAAAGCGAGCGGCTGAGGAAGGCGTGTGCCGCTGCCTTCGAGTCTTGGATCGCTCCGACGTCCGCGCTCCTCGAGGCCGGCGGTCTTGACGCCGGGGAGGCCCGGTCCTTGGCAACCGTTGTTGTATCGACGATCGAGGGGGCGGTGATCGTCTCTCGCGCCATGCAAAGCACACAACCCCTGTTTTCGGCCGCTGACGTCGTGGCGGCGCTCATCAACCAGCGATGCAACACCGTTGGCGGGACGCGATGACACCGCACGAAGACTCCCGCCACGCCCTGGTCTTCGGGGCTTCGGGAATGGTCGGCCGGCACCTTGTCCTGTCCCTTGCTGAAGCTGGCGCTAACGTCACGGCGGCAGTTCGTACCCCAGAGTCCGGAGCGCGGGTCGAGCGATGGGCCAGGGAGCATGGTTTGGTGGGGAGCATCAGCACGACGATCGTCGACTTCGATGCTCCAGAGATCATCGAGGGCGGTCCCTCGGCATTCCCGTTCATCACCGAGATCCATAACTGCGCCGGGTTGTATCGGTTCGGAATGACCGCGCAGGAGGCACGCAATGCGAACGTCGGCATCGTCGAGAAGCTCATTGACTTTGCCGGAGAACTCCCCAATCTGCAGCGTGTCGTCCACGTCTCAGGCTACCGCGTCGGCGGGCAGGACCCTGCGACCGTTCCATGGTCAGAGGACCATCGCACCGCGGTCTATGAGGAACTTGGAGCCTATGAAGCCTCAAAGGTGGAATCCGACGCCATCTTTCAAGCCCGGGCGCTGGAGCGGGGAGTCCCCTGGACCATCGTCAATCCGGCCAGTGTGATCGGGGATAGCGTGACCGGTGAGTCCGATCAACTCATCGGGCTGGCCACCACCATTGGGCAGATCTGGGACGGCACCATGGCCGCACTGCCTGGAAACCAAGAGACGTTCCTCCCGGTCGTCACGGTCGACTATCTGGCGGCCTTCATGACTGCAGCGGCGGTCGATCCGGTTGCTGACGGCAAGGCCTATTGGATTCTCGACGACGCCACCCCGCCGCTTGCAGATCTGCTCGCGCACGTTGGCCGTCATCTCGGTGTCAAGGTCCCGCGGGTAAGAATGCCGATCGGTGTCATCAAGCGGCTCCCGCAGCGGATCACCAAGGCAGATCCCGAGACGCTGACGTTCATGTCCGCTGACCGCTATCCGACAGATTCAGCCATCGAGTTCGCCGCCAGGCACAGGATCCCGATGCCGGATGTGCTGGTGTCGCTGGAGCGGTGGGCCGACCACCTGGCTGCGCATCGGTTTGGCGCCGTCACGGCTGACGGTCGCCGATTCGCCGACGTTGGCGGTCTAAGGACATTTGAGCTCGGCGTAGCCAGGTCCAGCAGGGTGGTCTTTCCCGGCTTACCGGTCAACGCAGATACGTGGGCCGAAGTGGCGTCGGGCATCGGCGCCCGGGTTGTAGACCTGCCCGGACTCGGCCTCAGTGGTGGAACAGGCGTTCAGGACTGGGAAAAGTGGCTGCCTGCTGTGTTGGGTGGGGAACCTGCTGACCTCATTGGCCACTCGATCGGCGCGGCTGCGGCGGTAGTCGCGGCTGACCGGCTCCCGGGGCAGGTCAAGTCCCTCACACTGATAGCACCGTTCTTTCTCCAGGTCCCGATGGGTGGCCCAGCCAGGCTGCGGCCGCTCGTGTCCACCTACTTGCGACACGTCAACCCGGCGCGGCTGTCACACCAACTGACCGGATCAGGAGGGAGCGCGGCTGCGCTGGAGTCCAGTCTCGGTGACCTCAAGCGAAGCAGCGCCAAGACGGTATCCGAGCACCTCGCCCTTGCGGGATCGAAGCCGTGGCGTACCGACCTCCGGGAAGCGCTGGGGCGATTCACCGGCACGGTCCGCATCGTCACTGGAAGCGATGACCCCCTGGCCCCGGGTGTGGTTGAGCAGCTCAAGTCACATCCGAATGTTCAGCTGATCTCGGTGCCGGGTGCCGGGCACCATCCGCAACTGACGCATGGTGATGATCTCGTCACGCTCATCAAGGGATCGCTCGAGTGAACAGGGCGCCCCGCACCGTGCCAGAATCCGCCAACGAGGCGTGTCGATCACGCTGAAGTGAGAGCCGCCAAGGCCATCTGCTCCAGGATGGGCCTGGCGGACTTCACTGCGATCTTCCTGCCGTGGTGGCGCACCGAGTGGGGTGTGGAGTTGATCAAACCAAAGGCTGCGTGTGCACGGACACGGAGGCCGGGGACGTCTGCGTCCGTGTGAATGCGGGCCAAGACGTCTACCCACGTTTCGACGTAACTGCGCTGGAGGGATCTGACTTCTGCCTGGTCGGCGTCGCTGAGACTTCCGAAGTCCCGGTCCTGGACACGGATGACGTCAGGATTGCTGAGGGCGAAATCGACCTGGAACTGGATGAGTCCCTTCAGCGCGGTCCGGGGATCTTCGGACTCCGACACCACCCGCAATCCACCGTCCAGCAAGTCACGGCTGACGCTGAGTAGTAACTCTCCGAGGACCGCTTGCTTGCCGGGAAAGTGCCGGTAAACGGCGGGGCCACTGACGCCTGCTGCTGCTCCGAGGTCCTCGAGCGACACGCGGGTAAAACCGTTCTCCGCAAAGAGTCCGGCAGCAGCGGACAACAAGGCCAATCTGCGGAGCTCCTTCGCCTGGCCGCGTTGCGTGGCGGCGGCGCGGGTGCCGTTGATGCTTGCTTCCTGACCTGCGGTCACATCTTCCTCCTTGCGCCAGTCCGGCCCAGCGCTTGCCGGACCGCCTGTGCTGGACATCACAGTTAATAAAGACTAACCTAAATTTCAGTTACGTGGCACTAACCGAAATGGCCTGCGGCCGGGAATGGAACAGGGGTCAATGGAGACAATTGCCAGTCTGACGGGAGCCGCCAGTGGCACCTTTGAGACCAACCAGCAAGCACAACTGGCCTTGGTGGAGGAACTGAGGGAGCGCCTGGCGACGGCGGCCCTTGGCGGCCCTGCCAAGTCCCGGGAGCGGCACATCGCCCGCGGGAAACTGCTGCCGCGGGAACGCATTGACCACTTGCTCGATGACGGCAGCCCCTTCCTTGAGATCGCACCCTTGGCTGCGAATGGCATGTACAACGACGATTCCCCGGGCGCCGGGGTTATTGCAGGCATTGGTCTGGTCCATGGCCGCCACGTTCTGGTGATCTCCAATGACGCCACGGTCAAAGGCGGCACTTACTATCCCATGACCGTGAAGAAACACCTCCGGGCCCAAGAGATTGCCTTGGAAAACAAGCTTCCGTGCATCTACCTCGTGGATTCCGGGGGAGCTTTCCTGCCCAAGCAGGACGAAGTCTTCCCGGACAAGGAGCACTTTGGCCGGATCTTCTATAACCAAGCCAAAATGTCCGCCGCCAAGATCCCGCAGATCGCCTCCGTCATGGGGTCGTGCACGGCCGGCGGTGCCTATGTACCCGCCATGAGTGATGAGACCGTCATAGTCCGGAACCAGGGCACCATCTTCCTGGGCGGTCCGCCCCTGGTTAAGGCAGCGATTGGTGAGATCGTCACAGCAGAGGAACTGGGCGGCGGCGACGTCCATTCAAGGATTTCCGGGGTCACGGACCACCTGGCCGAGAATGACCAACATGCCTTGGAGATCGTTCGGGACATCGTGGCGACGTTGCCGAAGCCGGCGCAGCCGGCCTGGGACGTGTCCGACGTCGTCCTGCCGCCCGTCGTCGATCCTTCAGAGATCTACGGTGTGGTTCCCACGGACGTCAACGCCCAATACGACGTCAGGGAAGTCATCGCAAGGCTGGTTGATGGATCCGAATTCCACGAGTTCAAGAAGAACTACGGCACAACCCTGGTGACCGGATTCGCGCACCTGCACGGCCATCCCGTGGGTATCGTGGCCAACAACGGCGTCCTCTTCAGCGAATCGTCCCTGAAGGGCGCACACTTCATTGAACTCTGCGATCAGCGCGGCATACCGCTGATCTTCCTGCAGAACCTCTCCGGCTTCATGGTGGGCAAGGACTACGAGCAAGGCGGCATCGCCAAGAACGGCGCCAAAATGGTCACAGCAGTGGCTACTGCCCGTGTGCCCAAGCTGACGGTGGTCATCGGTGGTTCCTTCGGCGCTGGTAACTACTCCATGTGCGGTCGGGCATACTCGCCGCGGTTCCTGTGGATGTGGCCCGCGGCCCGCATCTCGGTGATGGGTGGAAACCAGGCCTCCAGCGTCCTGGCCACCGTCAAGAGGGATCAATATGAGGCGGCGGGCCAGGAATGGTCCGCGGAGGACGAAGAAGCCTTCAAAGCTCCCATCAAGCAACAGTATGAGGACCAAGGAAGCCCCTATTACTCCACCGCAAGACTGTGGGACGACGGCATTATCGATCCTGCTGACACACGGCGCGTCCTGGGAATGGCCTTGGACGTCGTCTCACGCCAACAACTGCCCGAGACCTCCTTCGGTCTCTTCAGGATGTGACCATGAGCCTCCCAACAACAACCACAGCCCCACCCAGCGCGGCGGTCCAAGCCCGTACCTTCAGCGCCGTCCTTGTTGCCAATCGCGGGGAGATCGCCTGCCGCGTCATCAGGACCCTGAAGGAGATGGGCATCCGCTCCGTGGCCGTGTACTCGGACGTGGACAAAGATGCCAGGCACGTAGCCCTCGCCGATACCGCCGTCGCCATCGGTGGCACGGCGCCCTCGGAAAGCTACTTGAAGATCGATGCCGTCATCGACGCGTGCCGTCGAAGCGGGGCGGAGGCAGTCCACCCGGGATACGGCTTCTTGTCCGAGAACGTGGAGTTCGCCAAGGCGCTGGACGCCGCCGGCATCACGTTCATCGGGCCGGGAGTTGGTGCCATTGAAGTCATGGGCGACAAGATCCGGTCCAAGAACCACGTGATGGCCTACGACGTTCCCTGCGTACCGGGCATCGCACAACCAGGACTCACCGATCAGGAGTTGATCGAGGCGGCGCCGGGGGTCGGTTTCCCCTTGCTGATCAAGCCGTCCGCTGGTGGAGGCGGCAAAGGCATGCACATCGTGGAACGGCCCGAGGACATGGCCTCCACGCTCGTCACGGCAAGACGCGTGGCAGCGTCCGCCTTCGGCGACGACACTCTCTTCCTTGAGCGGCTCATTCGCGCGCCCCGGCACATCGAGGTCCAGGTCCTGGCCGACAACCACGGCAACGTCATCCACCTCGGCGAGCGCGAGTGCTCACTCCAACGGCGCCACCAGAAGGTCATCGAAGAAGCCCCGTCCGCCCTCTTCGAATCACTGCCCGACGGCGCAGGGGAGCGGGCCCGCATCGGCGAGGCCGCCTGCAACGCGGCACGTTCGGTCAACTACAGCGGCGCGGGAACCGTCGAGTTCCTGGTCTCCGACGACCACCCCGACGAGTTCTTCTTCATGGAGATGAACACCCGGCTGCAGGTAGAGCATCCTGTCACGGAGATGGTCACGGGCATCGACCTCGTCGAGTGGCAGGTGAGGATCGCCGCCGGTGAGGTGCTCACCGTCGCGCAGTCCGACGTCGTACTTAACGGCCACGCCGTTGAGGCGCGCGTTTACGCCGAGGTGCCCGAGCGGAATTTCATGCCGTCGATGGGGCGCATCGTGGCGCTCGCAGAGCAGGGCGCAGCGGATGCAACCGTGTCCGGGCACCGACAGGCGCATGCGAACGTGCGGATTGATTCCGCCATGCGGGACAGGCTGGAGATCACAGGGGACTACGATCCCATGCTCGCCAAGGTCATTGCATGGGGCGAGGACAGGGCAGCGGCGCTGGATACCCTTGACGCTGCGCTCGGCCGTTACACACTGCTGGGTGTCGACACGAACGTTGAATATCTGCGGTTGTTGATCAATGATCCCGAGGTCCGCGCCGGGCACCTCGATACGGGACTAATCGAGCGCAAGCTGCCGTCCCTGGAATTCAGGCACGTTGGTCCCGCTGAACTGATCGCCGCAGCGCTCACCCTCTGGCTGGAACGGACTGGTGCGGTGCTGGCTGGCGACGCGTGGAAGAGTGCCGACTCCTGGCGCGTCGGCGGCCGTGGCGCCTGGACAGTCACCTTTGGTGTTCCGGGCGGTGGAGTCGTTGCGGTGTCCATCACCGAAGAGGACAGTACCGTCACGGCAAGCATCGACGGCGGGAATCCCTCCAGCATCAAAGCGGTGGACCGGACTGCTACCAGCATCGCGTTGGAGCTCGACGGCGGCCTGGTCACCTTCGCGGTCGGCATTACCCAGGGTGATGCCCAGGAAATTTACGTCGGCAACGATGGCTGGTCCTGCAGGCTCGAGGTACTGAATCGTGCCGAGCAGCTGCGGCGGATGCTCGCCGGGATCGAGCGTGAAGACGGGGCGGCGGACCCGGAGGTGCGCTCGCCGATGCCCGGGACGGTGGTTTCCGTGTCCGTGGTTGACGGTGACTTGGTCGAGGAAGGCCAGGTGCTCCTTGCCGTGGAAGCCATGAAGATGGAGCACCAACTGGTGGCGTCCGTTGCGGGGACCGTCCACCTCACCAGCAAACCCGGCGACCTGGTCAAAGCGGACCAGGTGCTCGCCACCATTCACGTAGACAAGACCAGCACAGACGAGGAAGTGCAGCGATGAGCACGTTTGAACTCAATGAGGAATACCAGGACCTTAGCGACTCCGTCCGCGAATTCGCCGACGAAGTTGTGGCCCCGGTTTCCGCCAAGCACGACGAAGAGCACAGCTTCCCCTACGAGGTTGTGAAGCAGATGGGGGAGATGGGCTTGTTCGGCCTCCCCTTCCCGGAAGAGTTCGGCGGGATGGGTGGAGACTATTTTGCCCTGGCGCTGGCATTGGAGCAGCTGGGCCGCGTTGACCAGTCTGTGGCCATCACCCTTGAAGCCGGTGTGTCGCTCGGTGCCATGCCGGTGTACCGCTTCGGCACGGAGGAACAGAAGCAGGAGTGGCTGCCCCAGCTGGCGTCCGGACGTTCCTTGGCCGGATTCGGCCTGACCGAGCGCGAAGCGGGCTCGGATGCTGGCGGCACCAAGACCAACGCCCATCTGGAAAACGGCGAATGGGTCATCAACGGCAACAAAGAGTTCATCACCAACTCCGGCACGGACATCACCACGCTGGTCACCGTCACGGCAGTTACGGGCCATAAAGAGAACGCTGACGGCAGTACCAAGAAGGAAATCTCCACCATCCTGGTACCGACTGAAACGCCCGGTTTCAGGGCGGAAAAGCCGTACAACAAGGTGGGATGGAACGCTTCCGACACTCACCCGCTCACCCTGGACAATGTCCGGGTTCCTGAAGCGAACCTCCTGGGCGAGCGCGGCCGGGGTTATGCCAACTTCCTTTCCATCCTTGATGAGGGCCGCATAGCCATCGCCGCACTGGCCACCGGCGCAGCCCAGGGTTGCGTGGACTTGTCCGTGAAGTACGCGAAGGAACGCAGCGCGTTCGGGCAGAACATCGGCAAGTACCAGGCCATCCAGTTCAAGATCGCCCGGATGCAGGCAAGGGCCCACACTGCCCGCCTTGCCTATTACGACGCCGCCTCCAGGATGCTGGCAGGCAAGCCGTTCAAGACCGAAGCGGCCATCGCTAAGATGGTCGCAGGCGAGGCAGCCATGGACAACGCGCGGGACGCCACCCAGGTGTTCGGCGGCTATGGCTTCATCAACGAATTCGCGGTGGCACGGCATTACCGCGACTCCAAGATCCTTGAAATCGGGGAGGGCACCACCGAGGTTCAATTGATGCTCATCGCCCGCGAGCTGGGTCTGTAACCGTACGGGAAGGATCAAGGATGATTGACAAGGTTGTTGCCAGCGCCGCGGAAGCGGTGAAGGACATCCCGGACGGTGCCTCGCTGGCCGTCGGAGGTTTCGGCTTATGCGGTATCCCCGTTTCCCTGATCGATGCCGTCCACCAGCAGGGCACTACGGATCTTGAAACGGTCAGCAACAACTGCGGCGTGGACGACTGGGGCCTTGGCATTCTCCTCAAGGACGGACGTATCCGTCGAACCATCAGCTCCTACGTGGGCGAGAACAAGGAATTTGCCCGGCAGTATCTGGCGGGGGAGCTGGAAGTAGTCCTTACTCCACAGGGCACCTTGGCTGAGAAGCTTCGCGCCGGTGGTGCCGGCATTCCGGCCTTCTACACCAAAGCAGGTGTGGGAACCCAGGTGTCCGAGGGCGGCCTCCCGCAAAAGTACGACGCCGACGGGAACGTTGCGCTGGCCTCTTCACCGAAGGAGGTGCGCACCTTCAACGACGCGGACTATGTGCTGGAAGAGTCCCTGACCCCGGACTTCGGCCTTGTCCACGCCTGGAAGGGAGACCGGCACGGCAACCTGGTCTTCCACGCGACAGCGATGAACTTCAACCCCCTCTGTGCCATGGCGGCCAGGACCACCATTGCCGAAGTAGAGGAGTTGGTGGAACCTGGCGAGCTTGACCCGGAGCACATCCACACCCCGGGGATCTTCGTCCAAAGGGTAGTGGTGGCAACGTCGAACGAGAAGCGGATAGAAAAGCGGACGGTAGCGCTGACGGCAGGAGCGGATCGATGACCGACAATACCTACCACGACATCCCGCCCCGCCCTGAAGCCGTCCGGCACGAGTACCGTCGCGCCGACGCCGAACATCACGAGGCCAAAGGCTGGACCCGCAACGAACTGGCCGCCCGGGTTGCCAGGGAACTCACCAACGGGCAATACGTGAACCTGGGAATCGGGATGCCCACGCTGATCCCCAACTACATTCCCGATGGTGTGGAGGTCATTCTCCACTCCGAGAACGGGATCCTTGGCGTTGGTCCCTACCCCGGTGAGGACAAGGTGGATCCGGACCTCATCAACGCGGGCAAGGAAACGGTCACCACAAATGCGGGGGCGGCGTTCTTCGACTCGGCGTCGTCCTTCGGCATGATCCGCGGCGGGCACGTGGACGTTGCCGTCCTGGGTGCCATGGAGGTGGCCGCGAACGGAGACCTTGCCAACTGGATGATTCCCGGCAAGATGGTCAAGGGCATGGGCGGTGCGATGGACCTGGTGTTCGGCGCCAAGAAAGTCATTGTCATGATGGAACATGTAGACCGCAGCGGCCGGCCGAAAATTGTCCAGGACTGCACGCTCCCCCTTACAGGTAAAGGCTGCGTGGACCGGATCATCACGGATTTGGCTGTTATCGACGTCGTGAAGGACGAAGGTGACCCGCGCCTTGTCCTCCGTGAGTTGGCACCCAACGTCACCCTTGAGGACGTCCTGGCTGCTACCGGCGCCGAGCTGTTCGAGGAAGACCAGGAGCTCACAGTATGACGCGGGTGGTTGAGCAACGCGGGTTGTACTTCGATGAACTTGAAGAGGGCGTGATTTACGCCCACAAACCCGGCCGCACTGTCACCGAGACTGACAATGTTCTTTTCACCACCATGACCATGAACACGCAGGCGCTGCACTTGGACGCGGCCTGGAGCTCCGGGCAGCCGTTCGGACAGCGCCTGATGAACTCCATGTTCACCCTGTCCACCATGGTGGGGCAGTCCGTGACCCAGCTGACGCAGGGGACAATCATCGCGCAGCTGGGCTTGACGGATGTCACCTTCCCTCACCCGCTGTATCACGGCGATACGCTGTACACGGAAACGGTGATCACGGGAAAACGGTTGTCGTCGTCCCGCCCGGGTCAGGGCGTGGTGACCATGCAGCACACCGGCCGCAATCAGGACGGTGCAGTGGTGGCCTTGGCAACCCGGACCTGCCTGATGTGGGCCAAGGAAGCGCACGCCGCGCAGTCCTAGCCCACCATTTCCAAACTCTGTAGGACACCAGCAGCAAGGACCTCCATGCTTTCTTCCAACGCGACTCCGTTCACCATGGGCCCGGCCCTCTTGTTCTGCCCTGCGGACCGTCCGGAGCGTTTCGGCAAGGCCGCGGATCGATCCGATGCCGTCATCCTGGACCTGGAAGATGCCGTAGCTCCTGCGGACAAACCGGGGGCCCGCGAAGCGATTCTGAAACAGGCAGGTACGGGTGGCCTGGAGCCAAGCCGCACCATAGTGCGCGTCAATCCAGTGGGGACGCCCGAGTTCGACCTCGACCTTGAGGCTCTGGCAAGAACGCCCTACCGCACGGTGATGCTGGCCAAGGCGGAGACTGCGGAGCAGCTCAGGTCTTTGGAGGGCTATCAGGTCATCGCGCTGTGCGAGACTGCGGCGGGTATCGTCAACGCCTCCGCTATCGCCGCCGAACCGAACGTCGTGGGGCTGATGTGGGGTGCCGAGGATTTGTTGGCGTCACTGGGTGGCCTCTCCAGCAGGAACGACGACGGCGGCTACCGGGCTGTTGCCCTGCACTCCCGGTCCGCTGTACTGCTCGCCGCCAAAGCCGCGGGCAAGGAAGCCGTCGACTCGGTGTATGTGAACATCCCGGATCTCGAAGGCCTGTTGGCTGAGTCGCGCGACGCCATTTCCAGTGGTTTCGGCGCGAAGGCCTGCATCCATCCGAACCAGGTAGCAGTAGTCCGTGAGGCTTACGCTCCCACTCCCGAAGTCATAGCCCAGGCCACCGAGCTCCTGGAAGCGGCAGCATCTGCGGGCACGGGAGTGTTCCAGTTCAAGGGCAAGATGATCGACGGACCCATTCTCAAGCATGCCGAAGCGACTCTTCGCCGGGCCGGGCACCCGCGAGTTGCCAGTTAACACCCATGTTCGGCGGAAACAAGGGTGTTAACTGGCATCTCGGCGGGGGGTCCTGGGCGTTAGGCGCGCACCGGCGTCGAGAGTTCTGTCAGTTCAACAACGGCGGGTCGGGAGGCAGTGCTCTTGATCGCGACCGACTGCCCGCTCTTGGCCGATTCCAGCACCGATTCCATGACTTCCAAGGCATGGAAAGCGAGTTGGCCGCCGGCGCGGGGTTCGTGTCCGGCCGGCGTCGTTGCGAGGTCTGCGATTCCAAAGCCGCGCCCTGAATCCACGTAGCCGGCAGAGACGGGGAGCGTCTCCCAATCCTCGGCGCCAAGTGCGAACAACTGCACATCTCCGTCAAAATAATTGGGGTCCGGGACGATCAGCGAACCAGTTTCACCGTGGATTTCAATGTTGGGGCTCTTCGTTTTGACGGCGTCGAAGCTCATGAACAGGGTGGATAGAGCTCCGGACGCATGCACCAGGACGCCGGTGACGTGCGAGTCGATATCCACCGGGACTTTTTGGCCTTCCCTGGGGCCCGACCCAATGGTGCGCTCGCTACGGGTGTGACTGGCAGCGCCCACCACGGAAACCACGGGTCCCAGCAGCGTGACAAGGGCCGAGACGTAGTAGGGACCCATGTCCAGCAAGGGTCCGCCGCCGGGCTGGTAGTAGAAGTCCGGGTTCGGGTGCCAGCGCTCATGACCTGGCGTTGCCATGGTGGCAGTAGCGGAAACGGGTGAGCCGATCAGGCCGTCGTCGATCGCCTTCCGGGCCGTCTGGATGCCGGTACCGAGCACAGTGTCTGGTGCGCAACCAACCACAACGCCGGCCGCTGCCGCGGCGTCGAGTACTTCCCGGGCCTCCGCGGTGGTGGCAGCCAACGGCTTTTCACCGTAGACGGACTTGCCGGCCGCGATGGCCCTGAGCGCGATGTCCGCGTGGGCGGCAGGGATGGTCAGGTTCAGGACGAGGTCAACGTCGTCCGCAGCCAGGAGGTCGTCCACGGTCAGTGCCCGGACGCCGTCGTATGAGTCCGCGACGGTCTGTGCCCGGGCAGGATCAAGGTCCGCAACCGCCACGAGGTTAATGGAATCGAGCCTGCGGAAGTTGGCCAGGTACTGGGCAATGATGGCACCGCAGCCGATGACCCCTACATTTAGCGGCTTGCCCACAGCATGCCCCTTTCGATGATGGTGCGGACGTTGCTGTCCTGGAGAATTTCCACGCGGTGGCCAGGGGTGCAGACAAAGATCTTGCCTTTGCCCCACTGACGGGTCCAGATGGCTGGTGAGGTGACTTCGCGGTTCCACGGGTCCCACTCGCGGACTTTCTGGGTGGTAGTGGCCAGGACGTCGATGTAGTCGTCGGACAGGACCCAGTACTGTTCCGTGACGAGGTCGAAGTCACTGATTCCTTGCGTGATGGGGTGCTCGGAGGCTGCGGGCAGCATGTTGACGGTGTAGGGGACGTAGTTGTCTGACTGCTCGCCGATCCGCTCGTCAGCGTGTTTGCCGGGGTGGCAGGCGAACTGGCCGCCGATCAGGTGCAGGTAGTCGGAGTTGTTGCGGTAGGAATCGGCGATCCCGCCGTGCCAGCCGGCCAGTCCGGTGCCGTTTTCGACCGCAGCGCGCAGGCCCTCGAACTCATCTTTCTCAATGGTGGTCATGGTCATGCATTGCACGATCAGGTCCACGGTGGCCATATATTCGGGGTCGGCGTAGATCTTGGGGGATTCCTCCACGCGGACGTCGTAGCCGTTGTCCTTCAGGTACGGAATGAACAGCTCTGTGGCTTCCACCGGTTGGTGTCCATCCCAGCCGCCGCGGACCACCAGCGCTGTCTTGTTGTTGCTTGTCATGTTGCTTCCTTTCAGACGTTCTGCCAGCGGCTTGCGTTATCGGCGCTGGCCTCTACGGCGGCCAGCACCTTTTGCACCTGCAAGGCGTCAGCGAACGACGGCGTGGGCTGCTCTCCTGCGCCGATGGCGGTCACGAGGTCCACCACCTGATGCGTGAAGCCGTGCTCATAGCCGAGGCCGTGACCGGTGGGCCACCAGTTGGCGGTGTAGGGGTGGGAGGGTTCGGTGACCATGATTTTCCGGAAGCCTGCGTCGGGTTCCAGGGAGGAATCGTAGAACTGCAGGGAGTTCATGTCCTCGAAGTCGAAGGAAATGGACCCCGTGGTGCCGTTGAGTTCCAGGCGCATGGCGTTCTTGCGTCCCAGAGCAAAACGGGTGGCTTCGAAAATGCCAATGGGTCCGGAGGAGCCGCTGTAGCGTGAGCCTGCGTCAGCGCCGTCGTCGTGCGTTGGCTCAAAGCGGGCGGTGAACAACGCCGCGTCGTCCACGGTCACCGGACCGCGTGGACCGCCCGCGCCACCGTGACCACCAAGGCCCACAAAGTCGCCGCCCACCGGGCGCTCCTTCACGAACGTCTCCAGTAGCGCCGAGACTCCGGTGATGTTGAGTCCGGTGATCCATTGCGCGGCGTCGATGCTGTGCGCGCCGATGTCACCCAGGGATCCGGACCCGGACTTGGACTTGTCCAGCCGCCACGTCAGCGGAGCATCCGCATCGCTGAGCCAGTCCTGAAGGTACTGGGCGCGGACATGGCGGATCTCGCCCAAGCGACCGTCATCCACCATCCGCTTGGCCAATGCCAGGGCAGGCGTGCGTCGGTAACTGAAGCCGCACATGGAGAACACCCCGCGTTCGGCAGCTGCCTGGGCTACCAGGGTCATCTTTTCGGCTTCCTCCACTGAGTTGGCCAATGGCTTTTCGCACAGGACGTGCTTGCCGGCTTCGAGCGCTGCGATGGCTATCTCCGGATGGGTGTTGCCCGGAGTGCAGATGTCAATCAGATCGATATCGTCGCGCTCAATGAGGCGGCGCCAGTCTGTCTCGGTGGAGGCCCAGCCGTACTTGTTGGCCGCCGCCCGTACACCTTCCTCGTTCCGGCCCGCCACGGCGGTCAATTCAGGAGCGAGCGGGAGGTCGAAGAAACGGGGCGCGGTCCTCCATGCATGGGAGTGGGCGGCGCCCATGAACGCATAGCCCACCATGCCGACACGCAGAGATTGAGGGTCTGTCATTTGAAGTCCTTTCTACTTGCTGAAACCTGCAGTCAGGCCGCTGAGCAACTGCCGCCGTGCCACTACGTAAATCACCAGCAGCGGGAGCGTAGCCAGTACGACGGAGGCGAGTACCGCCGGGATGTTGACGCTGAACTCACCTTGGAAGGTCCACAGCGAAAGCGGCAGAACCCGGGTGTCCGGGCTTTGCGTAAGAATGAGCGGGAACAGGAAGCCGTTCCACACATGGAGTGCGTTGTAGATGCCAACCGTGATGACGGCAGGTTTGGTCATCGGCAAAGCGAGGCGCCACATCATGGCCCAGTCAGAGCACCCGTCCAAACGCATCGACTCAAACAGTTCATTGGGCACATCCCGCATGAAGTTGGACAGGATCAGCACGGACACAGGGATCGCGAACGCAATGGAGGGCAGGATCAGCGCTAACAAGGTGTCGTACATATGGGCCTTGGTGATCATCCAATAGATCGGGATGATCGTGGCGTGCAGCGGAATGGCCAGGCCCAGGAGGAAAACGTTATTGGTCCAGCTGAGGAACTTTCCCTTGCCCCTAACAATGGCGTAGGCGGCCATGAAAGCGACGAACAGTGCCGGAACCACACTGCCAACCGTGACGATGAGGCTGTTGGTGAAGTACTTGGCGAAGTCGTTGTCCAGGACGAGCTTGTAGTTGTCCAGGGTTGGCTCTGAAGGTGGCAGCATCGGGTTTGACGTGAAGAACCCTGCCTGGTTCTTCAGGCTGGTAATCACTACGTAGTACACAGGCACGATGATGATCGCCAGCCAGAGCCAGCCGCCCAGGCCGCCCAGGATATTTGGCCGCGAACGGCCAAGCTTCGGGGGACGACGGCGGGTGGTCGCCGGTTCAGGCAGCGTTGCCGGTGCTGTGGGGAGTTGGGTGGTGGAAGCCATTACGCACCTTCCAGTTGGCTGGCATTGCGGTTCTTGCCGCCGAGTCGTTGAAGGAACAGTGCCAAGGCCAGACCGATGACAACGAGGATGACGCCCAGGGCGCTCGCCGCTCCCATGTCGTTCGCTTTGAAGCCCGTGAGGTACATGTGCAGGGGCAGGAGCCTGGTGGAGTAGCCCGGCCCGCCGGCAGTCAGCACGAAGATCAGGTCGAAGTAGGCCAGGGAGCCCACCACCATGAGGGTGGAGGAGGTGATCATGGTGTACTTCAATTGCGGCAGGGTGATGTTGAAGAACTGCTGGACACGGCCGGCGCCGTCGATCTGCGCAGCCTCGTACAGCGAGGCAGGAATCTGCCGTACGCCGCCTTGGTAAATCAGGGTGTGGAACGGCACGAACTGCCAGGCGATGACGAACACCACCACAAACAGCACCAGATCCGAGTTGCCCAGCCAGTCCTGGGCGAGGAACGGAAGACCCAGGCCGGGCCCGAGTCCGAAGTTTGGATCCAGCAGCGCTTTGAAGGCTATGGCCACGGCGGCAGAGGAGAGCAGCAGCGGCACGAAGTAGAGGACGGCCAGTGCCGCGCGGTACTTCTGGTTGGCCGCAGTGAATACGCCGAGCAAAAGACTGATGGGTGCTTGGACAATGAAGGAGAAAAACATGATCTTGGCCGTCACCAACAAAGCGTTGCCCGTGACGGGATCGGCCAGGACGGTGTTCCAACTGGACAGGCCGTCGAGCTTGATCTCGCCGAGCCCGTCCCAGCGGGTGAAGCTAAGGAACAGGACTCCCAGGAGCGGGAGGATGGCGAAGAGCATGAAGAACGCGAGCGCCGGTACGGCCAGCCACCCCGACGGACCCTTTTCCAGGGTCCGTCGGGTGCCTGTGGCGCGATCCGCGCCCACTGACCGTTGTGGAGTGGTGGTAGTTACGGACACCGTGTTACTTCCCGATCGTCGCGTTCATGGTGGAAGCGAACTGCTCCGGAGTGATCTTCTTCAGGAAGATCTGGTCGAGGTTGGCCAGCATGGCGTCTCCCTGCGCGGGGCTGAGCGCCTGGTCCCAGGACAGGGTGAAGTCCGGGGCGTCCTTGGCCAGGCCATAGACGTAGCTCAGGAAGTCCTTGTCAGGGGAGGCAGCGAGCTTGTCTTCGATGCCGGTGACCACAGGGACAGCTCCTGAGTCGATCAGGCTTTGAACGTTCTCATCCGTGAACATTCCGTCTTTGACGTACTCCAGCGCTGTCTTCTTCTGGTCCTCGGTGGCCTTGGAGGATACGGACCAGAAGTTGGACGGGTTACCCACAACGTTCGCAGGGTCACCCTTGCCGCCCTCAACGGTGGGGAAGGGGACGTATCCGAGCTTGCCGCTGGAGACGAAGTCGGCGGCGTCCTTCTTCATGCCTTGGTAGATCCAGCTGCCCTGCAGGATCATGGCGGCCTTGCCTGTGTACAGCAGCGCCTGGTCCGCGTTGCTGTCGGCGGCAATGGAGGAGAATCCGTTGATGAAGCCGCCGGCGTCTACCAGTTCCTGGATCTTGGTCAGGGCCTCGATCACTGCGGGGTGGGACCACGCTTCCGGTTTGTTGGCTGCGATGTTGGCGAACACTTCAGGGCCGCCGATACGGTCTACAAGGTATTCAAGCCACATCAGGTCCGGCCATTTGGACTGGCCGCCCAGGGAGAAGGGCGCCACGCCGGCTTCCTTGAACTTGGGCACCAGCGCCATGAGCTCATCCCAGGTCTTGGGCGCAACAGCCCCGATCTTGTCGAAGACTTCCTTGTTGTAGTAGAGCACTACGGGCTGCACCTTGTTGTTGGGCAGTGCATAAGTCTTTCCGTCGATCACGCCGCTTTCGAGGATGGAGGGAAGGTAGCGGCTCTGGACGTCCGGGTTCTCTTTAAGGAATCCCGTCAGGTCGTCCACTTGGCCGGCATCGACGTAGGACTTGAGGACCCCTCCGCCCCATCCGTAAACCAGTGTGGGTCCTTGACCGGCACCGACGGCGGTGCGGACCTTGGTCTTGTAGGCATCGTTGGCGAAGAAGTCGAGCTTGATGGCGGAGTCCGGGTGTGACTTGTTCCAGGAGTCAATGGATGCTTGGAACACGGGCTGGTCACCACCGGTGAGTCCCCACATGGTTGCTGAGTCCGCCGAGGCTCCTGTTCCGGCCGGGCCCGAGGACCCGCAGGCTACGAGCGCGATCGACATAGCGGCTGCAGAAACGGCCATTCCGGCGGTGCGCAACTTGAGATTATTCATGTGCAGTTTCCATTCGTCCTTCGGGCTCGACGCTGATTGCCCGGTGTGCGTGTAAAAAGCCACACTCCGCGGTGAGGGGATCGACTGCGACCACCCGCATCCAATGATATTTCGAAATATTTCGAACATCCTTTCGGAAGTGCCCACCAAATTTAGCCGTGACCCGCATCACCGTCAAGGGTTACCGGCCTCCGGATTTAGAAGAATTTCAGCTCCAATTGACGGATATCGTTGCGATCCCGCACACTGTAATCGTCCGAAATATTTCGAAAACAGGAGCATTGTGGAACGAGATCTCCGCCCGTCCAAGCTCACCCTTGCAGCGGTGGCAGCCGAGGTAGGTGTCTCCGCGCCCACTGTTTCCAAGGTGGTCAATGGCCGTGAGGACGTGGCAGAAGCCACCCGGGCCAGGGTTTTGGCCGCTTTGCAGCGCACCGGCTACAAATCGCCGCTGCAACGCAAGAGCATCCCCGAACATCGTGCAGTGGAAGTCGTCTTCGATTCCTTGAATTCCGCTTACGGGGTGGAAGTCCTTAACGGGGTAATGGAGCACGCGGCGGTTTCGGACATGGAGGTTATCCTCTCCATCACCGGAAGGCAGGCGGGCTCGCCACTTGGGCCGGAGGAACGGGCGCAGCGCCTGATCGACGAAGGCCGTGCCGGCATGATCGTGGTGACCTCCGCTTTCGGTGCCGCTCAGTTGGAGGCCTTCAAGCGGCGCCAGATCCCCATCGTGGTGGTGGATCCGCTCAATCCGCCACCAGCTGACGTCTTCAGTGTTGGGGCCAGCAATTGGGCCGGCGGCAAGGCTGCGGCAACACACCTGCTGGAGTTGGGGCATCGAAGAATTGCCTACATCGGCGGTCCATCCACTGCGGAGTGCAGCCAAGCCCGCCTGCACGGTTACATGGCTGCCCTGATGGCGGAGGGAGTGGCCGTGGACCACGAGTACGTTTCCGATGGTCCCTTCAAGCCGGAAAACGGGGTGCGAGCCATGAAGGCCCTCTTGGCGCTCGACAATCCACCCACGGCGATCTTTGCCGGCAGCGACAGCATCGCGCTGGGGGTGCTCGCTGAAGCGCGGCGTCAGAACGTGCGCATTCCCGAGGAAATGAGCCTGGTCGGCTTTGACGGCACCCACCAAGCCGAGGAATCAGTGCCTCCGCTGACGTCAGTGTCCCAACCCTTGCAAGAGATGGGAAGGTCGGCCCTGAGCTTTATCCTCCGACAGAAAAATGGCGAGGAAATCGACTCGCGACGAGTGGAGTTGGCTACGCACCTTGTTGTCCGCGAGTCCACCGCTCCACCGCGGGCGTCGAACGCTAGGGCAGCCGCCGCCGTCGAGGACTAAGCGAGAGCGGCGGGATCGCGTCATAGAGCAGCACCCGAACCCAACGCTCGCCCGTCTCGCGGAACTCCGCGCGGCTGGCGAAACGGTAGAGGTAGCTGCGCGCCCTCACCCAGTGGGGGCGTTCGCCGTCGAACGGGTCATGGCGCAGCAGTCCAAGCGTGGGCTTGTCGGACTCCAATAATCTGTGCAGGAACATATAAAACCAGTCCTCGTGGACGGTCCGCAGCGGCAGGAACCACATCAGCCAATCCAAGCGCAGGTGGTACGGCGCCCATTGCCGGGGGAGTCGCCGCACGTTGCCGGGCTTGCCCTTGAAGCCGTACTCAAGCCATTGCTCGTCCGGTGCGTCCGGCTCCTCAGCCAAGGTGCCCTCCACTACGATCTCGATCCGTTGCTTGGTCACCGTCCCAAAAGCCCCGTAGGCGTTCACCAAGCGCCACCGATTGAAACTGGCGTTCATTAACTGATGGCTGGAGAACAGGTTGACGAGCGGCCGGTAGCTGAACACCAGCAACAGAACAGTGACAAGCACGACGACGGCAAGCCACCACACCGGGGTAGCGGCACCTTGGTGCCACTCCAGCGGGATGAACGGAAAAACCGCATGGGCTACGGGATCACTGACGGCAGCGAAAGCCAGGATGATCGCCACCCAGTTCAGCCAGGCGAAGTTCCCGGTACCCACCAACCACAGCTGCGTCGCGATGATGATGCCCGCGGCGATACTCGCCAGCGGTTGAGGCGCGAACAGGAAGAACGGCACCACCAACTGCGCGAAGTGGTTGCCCACCACCTCTACCTTGTGCAGCGGACGCGGCAAAAGATGCGCCTGCCTGCTGAGCGGGCCAGGCATTGGCTGGGTTTCATGGTGATAGAACATCGCCGTCAGGTCGCGCCACTCGCGGCCGCCCCGGATTTTGATCATTCCAGCACCGAATTCAAGCCGGAATACCAACCACAGAATGAGAATGAGGATGGTTGTAGGCGGCGGAGTCTGGTCCGAGCCAAGAAATGCCACCGTGAATCCGGCCTCAAGGAGAAGAATCTCCCAACCAAACCCATAGAACGTTTGGCCGACGTTAACGATCGACATGTAAAGCAACCAAAGGGCAAGGAAAGCGAGCATAGGCAGCCATGGAGGCCCCATTTGGGGGAGGCCGGCCACCAGCAGAATCGACACGCCCATCCCCGTCCAGCACACGGCCTTGAGCAGCGCGTCGGAGTAGCGCCATTGGAACAGTGTGGGCCTGGCCAGCTTGCGGGCCATGTCCAGGAAAGCCGGGACCGGCAACAGCCCGCGCTCGCCGAGGAGTGCCGGGAACTGGTTCAACGTCGAGAGGAACGCAATTGCGTAGAGCGCGGCTGTGCCGCGCTGCAAGACCTGCCGGGCGAACTCGTAGTCCCTTGCATCAAACCAGGACATCCACTCCACGATTCCACGGTACGCGGGGGAATGCGGTGGTCAAGCGGGGCAGCTTTTCCACTTACGCCCGATTCCGTTCGCGGCCCCCGATGGCGACTGGGATACTTAAGCAATGCAGCCGCGCAAGATCGTCATCCTCGGGTCCACCGGTTCTATCGGCACACAAGCAATTGACGTCGTCGATGCCGCCCCGCACCGTTTCGAGGTGGTGGCACTCAGTGCCGGCGGAGGAAACCTTGAGCTCATCTCGCAGCAGGCCGTCCACACCAGGGCGCAAGCCGTGGGCATTGCCCAGGGAGATCCAGGAGAGCTGCGGCGACTGATCGACGCCCAGGCCGCTATTGCTGGTGTGCGGGACTTTGCTCCGGAGATTTTTGTTGGTCCTGACGCTTCGTCGGTCATTGCAGCCATTGAGTGTGACGTGGTCCTCAACGGCATCACCGGGTCCATCGGACTGGCCCCAACCCTGGCCGCGCTCGGCACGGGGGCCACCCTGGCACTTGCGAACAAGGAATCGCTGATTGTCGGCGGTGCCCTGGTCAAAGCCGCTGCCGGCCCCGGCCAGATAGTGCCCGTCGACTCCGAGCACTCCGCCATCGCCCAATGCCTCCGTTCGGGCACGGAACGGGAAGTTGAAAAGCTGATCCTAACCGCGTCAGGCGGCCCTTTCCGCGGCCGCACACGGGAACAACTTCACGACGTCACACCGCAGGAGGCGCTCGCCCACCCCACCTGGGACATGGGCCTCATGGTCACCACAAACTCAGCCAGCCTGGTCAACAAGGGCCTTGAAGTCATTGAGGCCCACCTGCTGTTCGACGTTCCCTTGGACAGGATCGATGTGGTGGTCCACCCACAATCGGTGGTCCACTCCATGGTCCAGTTCGTGGACGGATCCATCATTGCCCAGGCATCGCCCCCGGACATGCGGCTGCCGATTGCGCTCGGGCTGGGCTGGCCGGACCGTGTTCCCCACGCTGCCCAGGCATGCGATTGGACGCAGGCGACCAGCTGGACGTTCGAACCGCTGGATACCGTGGCCTTCCCAGCAGTGGACCTCGCCAAGGACGCTGCCAAGCAGGGCAGTACGTTCCCCGCGGTGTTCAACGCGGCCAACGAGGAAGCCGTAGAGGCCTTCCACGCCGGCCGCATCCGCTTCACGGACATTGTGGATACCGTTGAATCCGTCCTCAGCGAACATTCAGGCTCTTCTGAGCTAACAGTGGAGTCCGTGCTGGATGCTGAGAAGTGGGCACGCGCCCGTACCCTTGATCGTTTAGCCAGCAGCGCCCTGTAGCTCACAACCCTTATGGAAGCAGTCCCACCGGCATGAGTCCCGTCCTTCTCTTCATTCTCGGAGTCGTCTTCGTCGCGATCGGCGTAGCTGTTTCCATTGCGCTTCACGAGGTGGGCCACCTGGTTCCTGCCAAGTTGTTCAAAGTGCGCGTCACCAAGTACATGATTGGTTTCGGACCCACCTTGTGGTCCAAGAAGAAGGGCGAGACCGAGTACGGTTTCAAGGCGCTTCCGTTGGGCGGCTATGTGTCCATGATCGGCATGTACCCGCCGAACAAGGAAGACGGCGCTGTCCGCCCCTCCAGCACAGGCATGTTCCAGACGCTCGCCACTGAGGCGCGCTCCATGGCGCACGAGGAAGTGGGACCCGGGGACGAAAACCGCGTCTTCTACAAGCTTCCTGTGTGGAAAAAGATCATCGTCATGCTCGGCGGTCCTGCCATGAACATGCTGATCGGGTTGATTCTGCTGGCTGTCCTGCTCATGGGCTTCGGCATGGCCACAGCAACCACCACCATCGCGGACGTTTCCAAATGCCAGGTGGCGGCAGGGGAGACCGTGGACCCCGACTCGGCCGATTGCAAGCTGACTCCCGCCGCGGCTGCGGGCCTCCAGCCGAACGACACCATTACTTCCTTCGACGGAAAAGCCGTCACCAGCTGGGACGAACTCACCAGCTGGATCCGTGCGTCCGCCGGAAAAGACGTGCCCATCACCGTGGAGCGCAACGGATCAACCGTCGAAACCACAGTGACGCCCGTACTCTCCTCGCGGCCTGTGGTCGGTGCCGACGGCCGGCCTGAGCAGGACTCCAATGGGGTGCTGAAATACCAGGAAGTCGGATTCCTTGGGATCGGGGCCCAAAGCGAACTGGTTCCCCAGCCGGCGTCGGCCGTTCTGCCCATGGCGGGAGAAAACATCAAGCAGATATCCGGTGTGATCTTCAACCTGCCGGCCAGGGTGGTTGGTGTGGCGAAAGCGGCCTTCAGCGAAGAGCCCCGCGACCCGAACGGACCCATCAGCGTGGTGGGTGTAGGCCGGGTTGCCGGTGAAGTCGCGGCCATGGAACAGGTACCCATGCAAGCCCGCATCGGCACCCTGATCGGGTTGCTCGCCGGGCTCAACTTTGCCCTGGCGATCTTCAATCTCATTCCCCTCCTGCCCCTCGACGGCGGCCATGTAGCAGGCGCGCTCTACGAAGGGGCCCGACGCCGGGTGGCCAAGCTCCTGGGTAAACCGGACCCGGGCGCGTTCGATATCGCCAAGCTGCTGCCAGCCACGTATGTGGTCGCAGCGCTGCTGATGGCCATGGGCGCCCTCCTGATCTATGCGGACATCGTGAAGCCCGTGAACATTTTCGGCTGAGTAGGCGGGATAGGCTAGCTCCATGACTGTTTTCGCTGTTGAGTATGTATACGTCGCCGAATCCGACGCCCTCCGCGATGAAGCCCGCCCCGCACACCGTGCCTGGCTCGGCGACCTGGCCGAGGAAGGCAAACTGCTTGCCAGTGGCCCTTACGGTGACGGTGCAGGCGCCCTGCTGATCTTCAAGTCCGCGGACGAAGCCGAACTCAATGACCTCCTCAAGCAGGATCCGTTCGCCGAAGCCGGAGTTATCGCCGGCATCCGCACCACGGAATGGGCGCCTATCATCGGCGTCCTGGCTGCCTACGCGTCCTAGTCCGGACGTTCTCCACCACAACGATCCACCCCAACCCAAGGAGTCCACGTGACCTCGGTCAGCCTGGGAATGCCAGCAGCCCCACCGCCCGTTCTTGCCCCGCGCCGTAAGACGCGGCAGATCAAGGTAGGGTCCGTTGGCGTCGGTTCTGACTCGCCCATCAGCGTGCAGTCCATGACCACCACGCCCACCACGGATATCAACGCCACGCTGCAGCAGATTGCTGAGCTGACGGCTTCAGGCTGCGACATTGTGCGTGTTGCCTGCCCGTCAGCCGACGATGCCGAGGCATTGCCGATCATTGCCCGCAAGTCCCAGATTCCCGTCATTGCGGATATCCACTTCCAGCCGAAGTACGTGTTCGCCGCAATCGAAGCCGGATGCGCGGCGGTTCGCGTCAACCCTGGCAATATCCGCAAGTTCGATGACCAGGTCAAAGAAATCGCTGCAGCCGCGCGTGACCATGGAACATCCATTCGGATCGGCGTTAACGCGGGCTCCCTTGAACCCGGCATCATGAAGAAGTACGGCAAGGCCACCCCGGAGGCACTTGTTGAGTCCGCAGTCTGGGAAGCCTCGCTGTTCGAAGAGCACGGTTTCCATGACTTCAAGATCTCCGTTAAGCACAACGATCCTGTGATCATGGTGGCCGCGTACGAGATGCTGGCCGAGAAGGGCGACTGGCCTTTGCACCTTGGCGTGACCGAGGCCGGACCGGCTTTCCAGGGCACTATCAAGTCGGCAACGGCTTTCGGCGCACTCCTGTCCCGCGGCATTGGCGACACCATCCGTGTTTCCCTCTCGGCTCCGCCAGTGGAGGAAATCAAGGTGGGCAACCAGATCCTGCAATCCCTGAACCTTCGCCCGCGCAAACTCGAAATCGTCTCCTGCCCGTCCTGTGGTCGCGCGCAGGTGGACGTGTACACGCTGGCCGAGCAGGTAACAGCAGGTTTGGAAGGCATGGAGATCCCGTTGCGCGTAGCCGTCATGGGTTGCGTCGTCAACGGACCCGGTGAGGCCCGTGAAGCGGACCTCGGTGTGGCCTCCGGAAACGGCAAGGGCCAGATATTCGTGAAGGGCGAAGTCATCAAGACTGTGCCTGAGAGCGAAATTGTTGAGACACTGATCGAAGAGGCCATGCGTATCGCCGAAGAGATGGGGGAGGCCGATGGCGAAGATGCTGTCAAGGGTAGCCCCGTGGTTAGCGTCTCGTAACGAGAACGGGTTGGGAGTCAGGGTGCTCGGCAGTGCCGACACCCTGGCTCTTCGCGCCCTGGCCAAGGAAGACGTGGTAGCCAACGTTTTCATCCTCGCCCACTTGGAAAGCACCGGAACAGCGGCGCCCACCAGCGGCGGTGCCAGTATTTTCGGAGTCTTCGACGGCGAAACTCTCCTTGGCGCGTGTTGGGCGGGAGCCAACCTGGTCCCTGTGCAACTCGATCCCGGCCTGGCGGGGTACGTGGCCAGTGCGGCACACGACACAGGCCGCCGCTACGCGTCCATTTTTGGTCCGGCGGAAACTGTTTTGGCCCTCTATGCGCGGTTCGAGCAATTGGGTCACGGTGCCCACGAAGTCCGCTCCCAGCAACCGCTACTCACCATTTCCAGCCCACCGGTTATCGGCGCCAACCCTGCCTTGACCTTCGGCACAATGACGGACTTTGATCGCATCCTGCCCGCCTGCGCAGCCATGTTCGAAGAAGAAGTCGGCTACTCGCCTTTCCTGGGAGGGCAGGAGTTCTACAGCAGGCGCGTCGCAGGCCTTATTCGTGAGGGCCATTCCTTGGTCCACATCGATGCCAACGGCACAGTGGTCTTCAAAGCCGAGTTGGGTGCAGTCACGCGGGACGTCACTCAGGTTCAAGGCGTGTGGATGAACCCCGAATTGCGGGGCCGCGGCCAAAGCGGTGGCTACATGGCCGCCGTCGTGAATCTCTCGCGAACCTTCGCCCCGGTGACAAGCCTCTACGTGAATGACTACAACGCCAAAGCCCGCGCCACATATGAGCGCGTCGGCTTCGAACAAGTGGGCACCTTCGCGACGGTCCTGTTCTAGCCACAACTGACAGCTACTTGGACGAGTCAAGGTCTCCTGTGAGGTAGCGCTGGATGTTTGGTGCGACGAAGCGGACCACGTCTTCCTGATCCGCCGAGGCCAGGGGCTCGAGCCGGATCACGTAGCGGACCAGCATGAGCCCCACAACTTGCGTGGCCACAAGATTGCCGCGCACGCGTACTTCTTCGGGCGAACCGGGCAGCCCCGCCATGATCCTGGACAGTATGGTGCGGTTCACCATTTCGCGCATGAGTGCCGTCTTGGCCTTGGAGCCGATGGTTCCCCGGACAAAGGCAACCAGGCCATGCTGGGCCGGGCTTTCCCACAGCCGCAGCACTGCCCGGACAATCGCTTCCGCCCTTACGGCCGGGTCCAGGGTTTCGACGCCGGCAAGAACCTCGGCCGGGTCGGCGGGCAGTTCCACGCTGGCGGCAAAAAGCTCGTCCTTGCCCCCGAAAAAGTGGTGGACCATGGCCGGATCCACCGATGACTCGCGGGCTACTTGCCGCAGGCTCGTTCCCTCGAATCCCTGTTCAGCGAACAGTTTCCGTGCAGCTGCGAGGATGGCTTCCCGCGAATGGTCTCCTGCACTTCGGCGGCCCCGACGCGCCTGCGGGAGGCTCATCGGGTCTGCCGCCGAAGTGTTAGTGATGCCAGGACCAGGACTCCAACAACAATCCCGCCCATGATCAGGGCGTCTTGCCACATTACCGACGTGGCGTCGGCATTTCCGGCTATCTCCTTCAGGGCATCCACGGAGAACGTGAGCGGCAAAACACCGGCGATTGCTTCCAGGACCTCGTTCATATCGTCCCGGGCCACGAACAAGCCGCACAACAGGATCTGGGGCACCACCACCACCGGCATGAACTGCACGGCTTGGAACTCGGTGCGGGCGAACGCTGAACACAACAGCCCCAATGCGACGCCCAGGACGGCGTTGATGACAGCGATCATCACCACCAGGCCGGGACTTCCTTTGATGTCCAGATCGAAAATCCAGTAAGCCACCGCTGTTGCCACCAAGGACTGCAGGGCGGCCATGATGGAGAAGGCCACGGCATAGCCGAACAGCAGGTCCGCCTTGTGGATCGGGGTGGTCAGAAGGCGTTCGAGGGTCCCGGAGGTGCGTTCCCTAAGCATGGTGATGGACGTGACCAGGAACATGACCACGAAGGGGAAGATCGCCAACATCATCAGGCCCACGCGGTCAAAAGTGCGGGGGAACCCCGGTGGAAGGGTTTCGTTCTCGAAGAGGAAATAGACCGCGGTCAGGAGCAGCGCCGGGACCACGAGGATCAATGCGACGCTCCGGTGGTCATGCCTCAGCTGTCGCAGGACCCGGGTGGCGGTGGCAAATGTCATGCGGAGATTCACGAGGTCACCTGGCTCTCTTCCTGGCCACGATCGGCGGCTTTGATGATGGTAAGAAACGCCCGCTCAAGATCGTCGCTCCTGCCGCGTTCGGCCAGCTCTGCGGGAGTCAGTTGCGCCAGGAGCAGGCCATCGCGCAGCAGCAGCAGTGACGAGCAGTGGGATGCTTCCTCCATGACGTGGCTGGACACCAGCAGGGTGGTTCCGCCAGCAGCCATGGCGGCGAAACGCTCCCACAACTCGGCACGGAGTACGGGATCCAGCCCCACAGTGGGCTCGTCCAGGATCAGGAGCCGCGGATGGGCCACCAGCGCACAAGCAAGGGACACCCGGCTGAATTGCCCGCCGGACAGGTCCGCCGCCTTCTGGCGGGCAAACTCCTGAAGCCCGACGGCGGCAATTGCCTCCGCGGCGTCAGCCGCCGTTGCGCCGTGCATGGCTCCGAAATACCGGACGTTCGCTTCGACGCTGAGGTCTCCATAAACGCTCGCGCCTTGGGTGACGTATCCGACGTCGTGCCTGAGCGGTGCGCTGCCTGCCGGCTGGCCGAGGACGGTAACGGTTCCCCGAGTGATTCGCTGGACGCCGACGATTGCCCTCATGAGCGTCGTTTTGCCGCTGCCGGAAGGGCCCAGAAGCCCGGTGATGCGACCGGCGTCAACCGTGAAGTCCAGGCCTCGCAGGATCTTGGTGCGTGAACGGGAGACATGAAGTCCGGTCGCCTCGACGGCCGATGGTGCGGGTGTCATGCGGGCCTCCGATGGCTCCATTAATTCACCAACTGATGAATTAAAACTAGATCCAGCGAAGATGCAGGTCAAGGGGCCCGCCCGCGAACGCAGTCCTTGAAAATGTGTCTGCTATCACATAGGTTCTTCCCAAGCCGTGTCGTTGGGGTGCGGGTGGTACAGGGGGAATCATGACCAAGACCTTGAAGGGCGCCATAGGCGGCCGCGCCATCCGTGTTTTCGGCAGTGACCAATGCCTCTCAGCCGCAGCCGATCCCGTTCCGCTGGAGGGAACGGCGATCTAGTCCCAGGACAGAGTCTGCGGCCGGCCGGCCGCTGAGCCACGCCATCGCAGGATGACCAGCCGGTTGCGGCCAGGGGCTTCCAAACGCGACGGCGTGGCTCTTCTGTGTTCAGGCTGCCCGAACGTCATGCGGCCCGGTTCAAGCGGCCTCGCCGTCAGCCGGTAGATTAGTAGGCAGTTGTTTTTGCCACATCTGCCATAGAAACGGATACGTACCCGTGGTCCTTCGCCTTTCCCAGCTGTTCCTGCGCACCCTGCGTGAAGATCCCGTCGACGCCGAGGTCGCAAGCCACAAGCTCCTGGTGCGCGCCGGCTACATCCGCCGCGCGGCACCCGGTATCTACACGTGGCTGCCGCTGGGGCTGAGCGTCCTGCGGAAGGTGGAGGAGATCATCCGCCAGGAGATGTCCGCCATTGGTGCCCAGGAAGTCCACTTCCCTGCGCTGCTTCCCCGCGAGCCCTATGAGGCCACCAACCGTTGGACCGAATACGGCGAAGGCCTGTTCCGCCTCCAGGACCGCAAAGGTGCGGACTACCTCCTTGCCCCCACGCACGAGGAAATGTTCACTCTCCTGGTCAAGGATCTGTACTCCTCGTACAAGGACCTGCCGCTGAGCCTCTACCAGATCCAGAACAAGTACCGCGATGAAGCGCGTCCGCGGGCAGGACTCCTCCGTGGCCGCGAGTTCATCATGAAGGACTCCTACTCCTTCGACATTGACGACGCCGGCTTGGACGCAAGCTACGCCGCCCACCGCGGTGCTTACCTGAAGATCTTTGCGCGCCTGGGCCTGGAAGTCATTCCTGTTGCCGCCACCGCTGGTGCCATGGGTGGCTCCAAGAGTGAGGAGTTCCTGTTCCCCACCGAGATCGGCGAGGACACGTTTGTACGCTCGGCCGGCGGCTACTACGCCAACGTTGAAGCCGTGACCACTGTGGTTCCGGACGATATCGACTTCACCAACGCTCCGGCGGCTGAGGTCCTGGACACCCCGAACACCCCCACCATCGATACTTTGGTGGACGCCGCCAACCAGCTCGCTCCCCGAAGCGAGGCCGACGGCGGCGCCTGGACTGCCGCTGATACTCTCAAGAATGTTGTCCTTGCCGTCACGCTGCCCACGGGTGAGCGCCAGATCGTGGTTATCGGCGTTCCTGGCGACCGCGGCGTAGACCTCAAGCGCGTGGAAGCCAACATCGGATCCCACCTGCCCATCGCCGGTGAAATCGGCCTCGAGGCTGCCAACGAAGAGGACCTCAAGAAGCTGCCGTGGCTGGTCAAGGGCTACATCGGACCGGGACTGTCCCTTGACGAACCCGTCCTTGGCCTTGAAGGGTCCTCCAAGGTGCTCTTCCTTGTGGATCCCCGCGTTGTCTCCGGCACCAGCTGGGTGACCGGTGCCAACGCTGACGGCAAGCATGTCTTCGGGTTGGTCGCCGGCCGCGACTTCACATGGGACGGCGTCATTGAGAGCACTGACGTGCGTGCGGGCGATCCCGCCCCGGACGGTTCCGGACCGCTGGAAACCGCGCGTGGCATCGAAATGGGCCACATCTTCCAGCTCGGTCGCAAGTATGCCGAGGCCCTGGACCTGAAGGTCCTGGATCAGAACGGCAAGCAGCAGGTTGTCACCATGGGTTCCTACGGCGTTGGCGTGACGCGTGCTGTCGCGGCGCTGGCCGAAGCAAACCATGACGACCGCGGCCTCGTGTGGCCGCGCTCCGTGGCTCCGGCAGATGTGCATGTCGTGGCAGTCGGCCGTGGCGATGAGATCTTCGAAACCGCTGAAAGGCTCTCGGCTGAGCTTGAAGCTGCCGGCTTGGACGTCATTTTCGACGACCGCCCGAAGGTATCTCCCGGCGTGAAGTTCGGTGACGCCGAACTCGTAGGTGTGCCCACCATCCTGGCCGTTGGCCGCGGGCTGGTTGACGGTGTGGTTGAAATCAAGGACCGCCGCAGCGGCGAAGCCGAGAACATTTCGGTGGACAAAGCCGTGGATTACGTGGTCAACGCTGTACGAACCCGGTGATTTCCGGCTTCGAATCGATCCAGCTCACCACACTCATCCTGATTGTGGTGGCCGGATTCGCGGCAGGCTGGGTTGACGCCGTAGTTGGGGGCGGGGGACTGATTCAGCTCCCCGCCCTGCTGCTGGTACCCGGCATCACGCCGGTCCAGGCCTTGGCCACGAACAAGATGGGCTCCATCTTCGGGACCACCACCAGCGCGGTTACCTACTATCGCCGCGTCGGCCCGGATCTCAAGACCGCGATTCCCATGGCGGTCATCGCACTCGCCGGGAGCTTCGGCGGGGCCGTCCTTGCTGCGTCTCTTCCGGCCAGCGTCTTCAAACCGATCATTGTGGTGGCGCTGATCGCCGTCGCTGTTTTCACTGCCTTGCGTCCCGGCGCCGGTGAACTGACAGCGCTACGCCACGATGGCCATAAGCATTACGTGGTGGCCTGCCTTATTGGCGGCGTCATCGGCTTTTATGACGGCCTGATCGGCCCCGGTACTGGCTCGTTCCTGGTGATTGCCCTCGTTTCGGCGATGGGTTACGCCTTCCTCGAGGCCAGCGCCAAAGCGAAAATCGTCAACATGGCCACCAATGCCGGAGCCTTGATCTTCTTCCTCCCGCACGGTTCGTTGCTCTGGGGCGTGGGACTGGTCCTGGGCCTGGCAAACATGGCGGGGGGCTATCTCGGGGCCAGAACCGCCGTTGCGAAGGGAAGTAAGTTCGTGCGCCTCGTTTTCCTGGTGGTGGTGGCGGCGCTGATCATCAAACTTGGCATGGACGTCTGGAATGAGAACTTCGCAGCGTAGAAGCGCTGCGCATGGCAGGACCTTGGGATCAGGCCGCTTCGCCGGGATCGGGGAGATCATGTGCTGATGGCAAGGTGTCCAGTGTGCTGCCGGCGAGGGTGCTGGCGACCCATAGGGAGCGGGCAAGGTCACCGTCGTGAGGTACAGAACGCTTTGCGGCATACCACAAAGCGTTCTGCACCTCTCGGGCGATGCTCCATTGCCGGGCAACCTCGGGGTCCAATCCAGCCGCTTTGCTGAAGTCATGGCACCGCTCCAGCAACCCGGCCTCCGGGTCGGTCCGCGGAAGGTCGTGGATGCGGTTCCACAGGATGGGGGCGACGGCGAACTCCGCTTCGCCTATCTGTGGTTGGGGATCTATGGCCAGATAATCTCCGCGGAGGGAGAGTCTTTCGGCAGTTGTGGTGCCAAGGACATTCATGAAGTGAAGGTCAGTGTGCACCAGGACATCCGTGCCGGAACGGCGACCCACGGCTCCACGCGTCTGGCACACCTCCAGTGCCGCTTCAAGGAGCCACCTCGGGAAGGGGCGGTCAAGGCGCTCCCATTCTGCAGGGAGCTCATCGCTCCACCGCTCGGCGGTTGCCGCAACATGATCGAAAGCCCGCCACTCAAGACGGTCATCGGGCTGGATCGAGAGCTCGCGCACGATCGTGCCCCATACGTCCCTGGCTTCGTCCAACGGGGCGTCCTGGAGCCAGCGTGAGGCGTCCAGGCGTTCAAGCAACATGGAGCAGCTTGCGTCGTCGGACGCCAGGAGGCGAACCGCGCCGCGGCCATTCCAAAGCGCCAGTGCGTGGCGCTCCACCAGAGCTTCTTCATGGGGGAAGGCGATCTTCAGTGCTGCGGGTGCGCCGCTCTGAAGAACAGGCACCACCAAGGCTCCGTGACCGTTCCAAGGCTCAGTGCCTGGCGCCAGGTCCACTGATAGCTGCCAGCGGTCCAAAGCGGCCGCGATAAGCCCCGGGAGGCTGGCCAGCCAATCCCTGCCCGCGGAGTCGCGGTTGTACCGGGCGTGGAGGTCGCCCGGAATGGGAATCATCGCGTGAAGGGTCACGCCAACAGCCTAACTCCGAGTCAACGCGAGCCTCCTAGAAAACGCCGCTCGCGCCCAACAGGGTTCCGATCGAGTACGTAGCGGCCAGCGCCAAAGCACCGCCGAGCACTACCCGGACTGCCGCGCGGAAGCGGGAAGCGCCGCCTATCCAAGCACCAACGGCGCCGGTGATTGCCAAGGCCAGGAGAACTGCGATGAACGTCAACGGGACCCGCAACTCCGGGGGAGGAAGCAGGATGGCCAGCATAGGCAGCACCGCTCCCAAGGTGAATGCCACGGCAGAAGCCAGGGCTGCGTTCCAGGGACTGACGATGTCGTCCTCATTGATATTCAGCTCGGCGGAGAGGTGGGCGGCCAACGCGTCGTGTTCGGTCAGTTCCTGCGCAACGGCCCGGGCTGTCTTGGTGCTGAGCCCCTTGGCCTCGTAGATCGCGGCCAGCTCATCGAGTTCATCCTCCGGTTGCTCCGCCAGTTCTCGTTTTTCTTTTTCGATCAACGCTTTTTGGGTGTCGCTTTGGCTGCTGACTGACACGTATTCACCCAAAGCCATGGAGATGGCGCCACCCACCAAGCCGGCCGTGCCTGCGGCGAGGATGCTGCCAGTGCTGGTCGTGGCGCCTGCTACACCCACCACAATCGCGGCGACGGACACGATGCCGTCATTGGCACCCAGGACTCCTGCCCGCAACCAGTTCAACCGGTGGGCCAGATCGTCCCGGTGGGGTTCGTTCTCGTGTGTGGTGGCAGTTTCTGTGGAAGCCATGCATCAAGCCAAGCACTGGCAGTCCGCCCTGACCAGCATGGCTAGGCTGGCCTATCCGCCGTTGGAAGTGGAAGTGGGTGTAGTGGTGGGCGTCGGCAGGGAAGGCAGCTCGCCGGCGTCGAGCATGAGTCCTGGCAACGCAGGCAGGGGCGCGCCCCAGGCAGCGCTCCTCCGGGCAGCGGCCAGGAGGCCGTCAACGGCCCACGTCCGGGTCTCGTCCGTAGACAGGGCAACCAGGTCACCGAGGCGAGGCAGGGAAGCAAGTTCAACGGAACCCAGGAAAGCGGCCGGGTCTTGGGCGAATTGTTCCGGCAGCTGGTAGCCCGCCTCGCCTGGAGGTGTGTCCGCGCAGTTGGCGCTGGTCAGCGATTCTGCCTGCTGAAGCAGTACCTCGTGCATTTGCAAGTACTTGGCAGCAGCCGCCGAGTTCGAAGCGTCCAGCCGCTTCAGCGCCACCTGGTAAACGTAGATCGCTTCCTGCTGCGAGCGCACCACCGCAGCCAGAGCGGTGTCGGTAGTGGCGGAGGTCGGCTCCGGGGTGGGGCTGGCTGACGGACAGGAGGCCGCAAGGGGCGTTGCCGCAGGAGCTTTGGTGCCTGCTGCTGTTGGCTGCTGAGGCATCGGTAGCTGCCACTTCGCAGCCAGCCTTTCCGCCTGAAGCAGTTGCGCGGTTCCGACGGCGGCGAGCAGGCGGGCGATCCCGCCGTCGGCTTCGCGGGCGTCGTCGAGTCGCTTCCGGCCGCTGTCGGCCAACCCGGCCAGGAAAGAGGTGCGGCTGGTTGGTGTGGCTGCACTTTCCTGATCAGCAGTGGCTGAACCGCCGGATGACGTGGCGCGCGGCGCAGCGGCGTGAGGGCCCTGCAAGGCCTGCGCATGGGTTGTCAGCAAAGTCACAGCGTTGCCGAGCGTGGAATTTCCGGTATCAGGAGCCGGCATGTCCGCCAGCTTGGCGGCCGATTCCCGCAGCAGGAGCGTGTCCTCCAGCGCCACGACGCGGGCCTTTTCGGAGAAGGGAACCGCCGGGGGAGTGCCGGAATCACGCGGAATAAGTACCATTCCGGTGCCCGCAACAAGCAGCGCCACCACGGCAACCAGCAAAACCCGGCCCCAGGGTGGTGTTCGTCTTTTTTCGCTTGTCTGCCCGTTCACAACAGACCATGGTGTCACGTGGGCAGGGAAGTCCGTGCACCATGTTCCCGGGAAAATCGTTAGGCTAGTAGTCACAACAACATCTAAAGGGAGGCGGCGGGCAACGTGAGTGACTCGGAAGCCACGACTTCAACAGACCGTTCTGAATCGAACTCAGCGGCCACCATCCACAACCCGGAAGAGAGCAGGCTTAGGGCGCTGCTTGAACCCGCTGTCCTTGCCAGCAGGCTCTACCTCGAGGATGTTTCCATCCACGTTGCCGGTTCACACCGCACGGTCCACGTCGTCGTGGACCTTCCGCAGGAAGAGACCGGGGGCGTCAGCCTTGACGCCATCGCTGAGGTCTCCCGCGGCCTGTCCGATATTCTGGACAATGATCCCCATGACGACGGCCGTCCGTACGACCTTGAGGTTTCTTCCCCGGGAGTAGGCCGTCCCCTGACAGAGCCGCGTCACTGGCATCGCGCCCGCGGCCGCATGGTCAGGGTCAACGTCATCCAAGGGGATAACCTCCTGGGCCGTATCGCCTCGGTTGGGGATGATGCCGTGACGCTCATCCCCGAGCATGAGGTCAAAAAGGGCATGAAGCCCAAGCAGGGCGAACCCATCACTATTCCTTTCGACAGGATCCGCCAAGGGAAAGTCGAGATTGAATTCAGCCACCTCCACGAGGCTGCGCTGGAAGACGAGCACAACGGACCTTCCGAGGAGGCCTAATGGATATTGACATGAGCGCACTGAGACTCCTGGAGCGTGAGCGTGAAATCCCGCTGGATCTCCTGATTCCCACCATCGAGCAGGCGCTGTTGGTGGCGTACCACAAGACGCCCGGCGCCTTCGAAAAGGCCCGCGCTGAACTGGACCGCAAGAGCGGTCACGTGACCATCTGGGCGACGGAAATCGACGACGACGGCGAACCCATCGGCGAGTTCGAGGACACCCCGGCCGGTTTCGGCCGCATCGCCGCAAGCACCGCGCGCCAGATCATCCTGCAGCGCCTTCGCGACGTGGAAGACGACAACGTGCTGGGCGAGTTCAAGGGCCGTGAAGGCGAGCTTGTAGCCGGCATGATCCAGCAGGGCAACAACCCGCACATGATTCAGGTCAACCTGGGAGCTGTGGAAGCGTTGCTGCCGCCGCCCGAGCAGGTTCCGGGTGAGAAGTACCTCCACGGAAGCCGCTTGCGTGCCTTCGTGGTGGATGTACACCGCGGGGCCAAGGGACCATCCATCACCTTGTCCCGCTCGCACCCCGGCCTGGTCCGGAAGCTGTTCGAAATGGAAGTTCCGGAAATTGCGGACCACTCCGTGGAGATCGTGGCCCTGGCCCGCGAAGCCGGTCACCGCACCAAGATCGCAGTGAAGGCAAACACTCCCGGCGTCAACGCCAAGGGTGCCTGCATCGGTGAAATGGGTTCCCGTGTCCGGGCTGTCATGACCGAACTGAACGACGAGAAGATCGACATCGTGGACTTCAGTGATGACCCCGCGACCTTCATTGCCAACTCGTTGTCGCCGTCGCGAGTGAATTCCGTCACTATCACGGACGAAGCCACCCGCTCCGCCCGCGTGGTTGTGCCTGATTACCAGCTTTCGCTGGCGATCGGGAAGGAAGGCCAGAACGCCCGACTCGCAGCCAAGCTGACGGGTTGGCGCATTGATATCGTCTCGGACGCGGCTCCGGCCAAGACGGACTAGCGGTTCAACCGGCGGCCGTGCCGCCGGTTCTGCGCCGCGCTGGTGGCTTACTTGGTTTCGGGAGACCGGGGCCGGGGGGCTAGACTAGATGGAACCGGGCTTACGTCCGGTATCCGCGCGCTTTGGCGTGCCTCAGCTGCATGCGCAGGACCGGGGCCCGTCGGGTGCCAGTAGCGTAAGGCAGGTTGGACACGTCGTGGCTGAACTGCTTGAACATGGCCACGGGCCTGTTCGCACGTGCATCGGATGCCGGAAGCAAGGCTCCCGGTCCGAGCTTGTCCGGCTAGTCGCCCAAGGCGGCGGTTCGTCCGCCGTCCTGGTGGATGAACGACGCCGGATGGCCGGCAGGGGTGCGTGGCTGCACCCCAGCGAAAAGTGCTTGGCATTGGCGATCAAGCGGCGAGCTTTCGGAAGGGCCCTTGCGGGTGCATCCGATACAGGCGCCGTAGAGAGATACCTGATGTCCGGTACGCCACTTGTGGAGGCCCAGGCCGCCGCAGGAAAACCGTCCAAACCTGAAAGCGGGTCAGAAAACTGATGGAAACCCGATGAGTTCCCAGCGATGAGTGCGTAACGATGACAACTTTGTTGCGCTCTGCAATGGGCCTTTCAATCGCGCAAGCGGCGAAGGCCCGCAGTAAGAAGTAGACGGTTCGTGCCTGGCTCGGTGCGGACCGAGACAGGAGAAATGTGGCCAAGGTCCGCGTACATGAGCTCGCCAAAGAGCTCGGTATTACTTCCAAAGATGCAGTAACCAAACTGCAGGAATTGGGCGAATTCGTTCGCTCCGCCTCTTCAACAATTGAGGCCCCCGTCGTGAAGAAGCTTCGCGACGCCTACCCGGGTGCCGGCGCTGCCAAAGCCGCCGCACCCGCTGCAGCCCCCAAAGCTCCCGCAGCATCCCGTCCGGCAGCTCCGGCACCGGGTCCTGCAGCGCCGAAGGCTCCGGCCCCGGCACCTGCAGCCCCCGCTCCGGCAGCTCCGGCCGCCACTACACCGGCAGCTCCTGCTGCCACTGCTCCGGCAGCACCCGCGCCGGCAGCCCCTGCGGCTCCTGCCGCATCCACCCCGGTTTCGGCCAAGCCCGGCGCCCGTCCTGCTCCCAAGGCAGAGACTCCGGCTCCGGCACGTCAAGGTGGCCAGGCTCCGCGTCCCGGCGGACCTCGTCCGGGCAACAACCCGTTTGCTACGTCCCAGGGCATGCCCCGGGGCCGTGGTGGCGACGGAGACCGTCCGCCGCGTCCGGGTAACAACCCGTTTGCACCGTCCCAGGGCATGCCCCGGGGCGAACGCCGCAACGATGGCGAACGCCCCGGTGGTCCGCGTCCCGCGGCTGGCGCAGGCGGACCCCGTCCCGCAGCAGGTACCGGTGGACCCCGTCCGGGCGCTCCGCGTCCCGGTGCACCCCGTCCGGGCGCTCCGCGTCCCGCCGGCGGTCCGGGTGCCGGAAACCGTCCTACCCCGGGCATGATGCCCAACCGCACTGAGCGTCCGGCTCCCGGTGGCGCAGGCCGTCCGGGTGGCGCCGGCCGTCCCGGTGGCGGACCCGGTCGTCCCGGTGGCGCACCTGGTGCAGGCACTGGTGGCGGAGCTCCCGCCGGCGGTGGCTTCGGCAAGGGTGGCCGCGGTCGCGGTGGTACCCAGGGTGCCTTCGGCAAGGGCGGCGCCGGTCGTGGTAAGCAGCGCAAGTCGAAGCGTGCGAAGCGCCAGGAACTGGAGCAGATGAGTGCTCCGTCACTGGGCGGCGTATCAGTACCCCGCGGTGATGGCGAGACCATCATCCGCCTGCGTCGTGGCTCGTCCATCACGGACTTTGCCGAGAAGATTGACGCGAACCCCGCATCGCTGGTGACCGTTCTGTTCCACCTCGGTGAGATGGCAACGGCTACGCAGTCCTTGGACGAAGACACCTTTGGCCTGCTTGGCGCCGAACTCGGCTACAAGCTCCAGGTTGTTTCCCCCGAGGATGAAGAACGCGAGCTGCTGGACCAGTTCGACATCAACATCCAGGACGAACTCGACGCCGAAGGCGACGACGTCCTCGAGGCCCGCGCACCGGTTGTCACCGTCATGGGTCACGTTGACCACGGTAAGACCCGCCTGTTGGATGCCATCCGCAACTCGAACGTTGTGGCCGGCGAGCATGGTGGCATCACCCAGCACATTGGTGCTTACCAGATCAGCCACGTCCACGAGGGCACGGCCCGCGATATCACCTTCATTGACACCCCCGGTCACGAGGCCTTCACGGCCATGCGTGCACGTGGTGCCAAGGTCACCGACATCGCGATCCTGGTTGTCGCAGCCGACGACGGCGTTATGCCGCAGACGGTGGAAGCACTCAACCACGCCCAGGCAGCAAACGTGCCGATCGTCGTCGCCGTGAACAAGATCGACAAGGAAGGCGCCAACCCTGACAAGGTCAAGGGCCAGCTGACCGAGTACGGCCTGGTTCCCGAAGAATACGGTGGCGACACCATGTTCGTTGAGGTCTCTGCCCGCCAGAACCTCAACATCGACGAACTGATCGACGCCGTCCTGCTGACGGCCGATGCCGCACTGGATCTGCGCGCCAACCCGGACAAGGACGCTCGAGGCATTGCCATCGAAGCGAACCTCGACAAGGGCCGCGGTGCCGTTGCTACCGTCCTGGTGCAGTCCGGAACCCTGGCAGTGGGCGACACGATCGTGGCCGGTACGGCTCACGGCCGCGTCCGCGCCATGTTCGACGAGAACGGCGAGGCACTCGATGTCGCACTGCCGTCCCGCCCGGTCCAGGTCCTCGGCCTGTCCAACGTGCCGCGCGCAGGTGACACCTTCCTGGTGACCCCTGACGAGCGTACGGCCCGCCAGATCGCTGAGAAGCGTGAAGCTGCCGACCGCAACGCTGCACTGGCCAAGCGTCGCAAGCGCATCAGCCTGGAAGACTTCGACCAGGCCGTTGCCGAAGGCAAGATCGACACCCTCAACCTCATCCTCAAGGGTGACGTGTCCGGTGCCGTGGAAGCCCTCGAAGACGCCTTGCTCAAGATCGACGTCGGAGACGACGACGTTCAGCTTCGTGTCATCCACCGCGGTGTGGGTGCCATCACGCAGAACGACGTCAACCTCGCCACGGTGGACAACGCCATCATCATCGGCTTCAACGTCAAGCCGGCCGAGCGTGTTGCTGAACTGGCTGACCGTGAAGGCGTGGACATGCGCTTCTACTCGGTTATCTACGCAGCAATCGATGACATCGAGATGGCCCTCAAGGGCATGCTCAAGCCGGAATACGAAGAAGTCCAGCTCGGTACTGCCGAGGTTCGCGAAGTCTTCCGTTCTTCCAAGTTCGGAAACATCGCCGGCTCGATCGTCCGCACGGGCATCATCCGCCGTAACAGCAAGGCACGTGTCAGCCGCGACGGCAAGGTCATCGGTGACAACCTCACCGTTGAGACGCTCAAGCGCTTCAAGGATGACGCCACCGAAGTCCGCACCGACTTCGAGTGTGGTATCGGTCTTGGCTCCTTCAATGACATCACTGAAGGCGACATCATCGAGACCTTCGAAATGCGCGAAAAGCCGCGTAGCTAGGTTCCGTTTGGAACGGGTCCGTCGGGTAGCCCCGGCGGACCCGTTCCTTCCCCTTTTCTACTTACCAGGAGGAAGTCATGGCTGATCCCGCACGCGCTGCCAAGCTGGCACAGCGGATAAAGGTCGTCGTCGCTGAGGCCCTCGGACGACGGGTCAAGGATCCGCGCGTCGAGTCCATCACGGTCACGGACGCCCGCGTCACCAACGACCTTCAGCACGCCACCATCTATTACACCGTTTTTGGTGACGATGTAGCCCAGGCAGATGCTGCCAGGGCGCTGGAGAAGGCCAAGGGTGTGCTGCGCCAGGAAGTCGGCCGGAACATCACTGTTCGCCTCACTCCGACACTCGAGTTCGTGGCTGACCAGATTCCGGTCAATGCCTCCAACCTGGAGGAGCTCCTCCGTGAAGCCAAGCGTCGCGACGCAGAGGTAGCCGCTTTGGCTGCCAGTGCCAAGCACGCAGGCGAGGCAGACCCTTACAAGGGTGACTCTCCGGAGGACGTTGACGAGGACGACTTCGACGAAGAGGACAATGACCTCTCCGGCGATAACGAACTCGACGAAGACGCCAACCGCTAGTTTTTGAGCAACTGATGCCCCTAAGAAGCCTTCTTAGGGGCATTTGCTGTACTCAAACTCGCTATGATCGGGAGCATGTCGCCGCACAGTGCTCAGCAACGAGATGAATACCTGAACCTGGCCATCAAGCTGGCCGTGCAAAATGTTTCCGACGGCGGCGGCCCTTTCGGCGCCGTCGTGGTCGCCCCGGACGGAACCGTCCATGAGGGAGTCAACCGGGTCACGCGGGACCACGATCCCACAGCACATGCCGAAGTGGTGGCAATCCGCCGTGCCGCAGCTGCGACCAGGAGGTTCGACCTCACGGGGTCCGTTCTCTACGCAAGCTGTGAACCATGCCCGCTGTGCCTATCCGCCACACTCTGGGCCAGGATCGGGCATGTCTATTTCGCGGCAGACCGGCACGGCGCGGCCAGGGCGGGCTTCGACGACGCTGTGTTCTACGAGTATTTCGCAGGCACCAGACCGGAACTGCTGCCCGTGGAGCATGCCGAGTTGGCCGCTTCAGATGAACCCTTCGACGCATGGCGGAGCCACGCGCACAGGACGAGCTACTGAGCCCGATACTGAGAAACCGCGTTGGCTAAACCTTGGCTGGGAGGCGGCTGACGCCGTCGAGCAGGTCTTGTTTACCGCCGCAAAGGGCGATCCTGATCCAGCCCTCGCCGATCGAGCCGAATGCCGTACCGGGAGCGAAGGACACTCCGGACTCAGCCAGGAAGGCCCGCACCCAGGCCCTGACATCCCCGCCGCTCAGATGCGAGACGTCGGCCCACAGGTAGAACGCCCCCTGGGCGCCCAGGAACGGAATTCCCTTCTTCGCCAAAACAGCTGAGGCTGCATCCCGGTTACTCCGGTAGTGGTCGCGAGCCTGGGAAACATAGTCCTGGGGTCCTGTCAGCGCGGCCAAGGCGGCGTACTGCGAAGGAGACGCGACGCAGGACACGATTGACTCCATAACGTTGTTCATCTTCGGCTCCAACCCTGGCGGGCAGATCAACGCTCCAATCCGAAGGCCAGTTAGCCCGTAGGTCTTGGACAGTGTCAGGGAAGTGAAGACCCGCGCTTCTCCGGGGATGTCGCTGTCGAAGCGCGCAGGGCTGACATGGGGGACATCGAACGTGAAGGATTCATAGCATTCGTCGGAGATGATCCAAAGGTCATGGCGAACGGCAAGCTCCACCAGTTGGCGCGTGGATTCTTCGCTGAAGACGGCGCCCAAGGGGTTGGACGGGGAGTTCAACATGAGGACCCGGGTGCTTGGCGTGATGAGGGCCTCGATGTCCTCAATGCGCGGCTGGAAGTCGTTCTGCGGGTATAGCGGATACTGCACCGGCACGGCGTGCAGCAGCCTGCTGGTCATGGCGAAGGTGGGGTAGCCGGGGTTGGGGATGAGAATCTCATCGCCGGGGGAGAGGAGGAGGCTCATGGCGAAGTGCAGTCCCTGTTGGGCGCCGTCCACTACGTACACACGATCCGCGCCGATATCCACGTTTTGCTGTTCCCGGAAGCGGGCGGCAAAGGCTTCACGGAGGGCGGGGATCCCGGCGTTGGGTGTGTAGTTGGTCTCATCCCGATCCAGGCAGTCAATGCCGGCGTCGAGGATGTGCCGGGGTAAGGCAAAGCCCGGCTCCCCGATGCTGAGGACGATTGCTCCGGGGGTGGACCACGCAGCTTCGGTGATCTCACGGATCTGGTTCACAGGGACGTCGCGGACATGCGCGGCAAGGTCAGGCATGGGAGCCATCCTAGCCACCCATATACTGGTAAGCGTGCTTTCTGGACTGGTAATCGTTGACAAACCGCAGGGATGGACCAGCCATGATGTGGTTGGCCGGATGCGGCGGCTGGCCGGCACCCGGAAAGTGGGCCATGCGGGCACGCTTGATCCCATGGCAACCGGCGTTCTGGTGCTCGGCATCAACAAGGCCACGCGCCTGCTGACCTACATTGTGGGCACGTCCAAGACGTACACCGCCACTATCAGGCTGGGCGAAACCACCATCACCGACGACGCCGAGGGCGAGGTCACGGAGGCCCGCACCGCAGCGGACATTACTGATGACGCCGTTGCCGTCGGTGTTGCCGCGCTCACCGGGCCCATCCAGCAGGTTCCCAGCAGCGTCAGCGCCATCAAGGTCAATGGCGAACGCTCCTACGCCCGTGTCCGCTCGGGCGAAGAGGTCAAGCTCGCGGCTCGCCCGGTCACCATCCACCGCTTCGATGTCCACTCCATCACCAGGATCGACGGCGGCAGGGTAGTTGATGTCGACGTCACCGTTGAGTGTTCTTCCGGCACGTACATCAGGGCGTTGGCCCGGGACCTCGGCAACGCCTTGGGCGTCGGTGGGCACCTCACAGCCCTGCGCAGGACCCAAGTTGGCCCGTACTCCCTCGATCAAGCGCGCACGCTCGAGGAGCTGGCAGAAGAGCTCGAGGTTTTGGAGATGTCCTTGGCAGCACGCTCGCTGATGCCCAACCGGGAGTTGAGCGAGGAAGAAACCACCGAGATATCTTTTGGCCGCCGCATCGCTGCCGGACCGGGAGCAGGAACGCCGGACGCTGCCACGGCCGAAAAGCCTGCCGCCGCGTTCGCGCCGTCGGGGGAGCTCGTGGCATTGCTGGCAGACACGGGCAGCTTCGCTAAGCCCGTGCTGGTCTTTGCTCCGGGAACTGGAACAGGGCAGGCAAAATAGGCATGGACGGATACTTTTACGCCATCCTCATCGTTGGACTGGTGTCCACGATCATGTGCGTCGTGGCCGGCTTGATGAAGAAAGCCCCGAATGACCCCACCATCTTTTCCGTGCTCGCCGTCGAGCTTGTACTCGTCGTGTATTTGGTGGGCTCGATCGTCCGCGTTGCCATGGGTGAGCAGATGGCCGGTGAAGCATGGGAGTTCTGGGGCTACCTCATTGTTGCCCTGATGATTCCTCTGGGGGCCGTCTATTGGGCCATCCTTGAACGAACCCGCTGGAGCAACTTCGTCCTTGCGGCGGTGGGCATAACCGCATTGGTGATGGCTGCCCGCATGAACCAGATCTGGTACTGACCATGAAGGAAGAACACAACGTGACTGGAACCGAGACCAATCCGGCGAACCGGCAGGCCGGGCAGAAGGACACCCGGAACACAGGACCCGGACGCTTGCTGATCGCGGTCTACGCCGTGTTCGCGTTGTCCGCGACGGCACGTGCCGGCTACCAGATCGCCACCAAATTCGCCGAAGCTCCGTTGGCGCACATCCTGTCGGCGTTCGCCGCCGTCGTTTACATTGTGGCCACCATCTCGCTCGCAAAGCCGGGCCGTACCTGGTTCAAGGTTTCCTTGGCGGCCGTGCTCACTGAGCTCGTGGGGGTGCTGGTGGTCGGCGCGATCAGCCTCGTTGATCCTGTTGCTTTCCCGCATGACACTGTGTGGTCCCTCTTTGGCCGCGGTTATGGCTTTGTCCCGCTCGTCCTGCCGGTCCTTGGCCTTCTATGGCTCAACAAACGCCGGCCGTCCTGAGTCAAACACCCTAGCGGGTAACCTTAGAATGTTCCGGCGCCGGGAGGTTGCCGGGCGGAACGAACATCTGCAGTAAAAGGCGAGGTTGATGGTCCACATCTGGAACGATCCCACCGAAGTCCCCAAGGACTTCGGACCTACTGTCGTTACCATCGGGAACTTTGACGGCGTCCATCGTGGCCACCAGCACGTTCTGTCGCAGTTGACCGACACGGCAAAGCGGCACAACATTCCCTCGGTTGCCGTGACGTTTGATCCCCACCCCGCCCAGGTCCACAGGCCGGATTCTGCTCCGGAGCTCATCATGGGGCTTCAGGACAAACTTGAGGCCCTCGGCGATACCGGCGTGGATGCTGTCCTGGTGATGAAGTACACCTTGGACCTCGCTGCGATGACCCCGCTGGAGTTTGTCCGTGAGGTCCTTCTCGACGGACTTAACGCCGCACACCTCGTGGTAGGGCACGACCTCCGCTTCGGTGCCGGCAATGCCGGCGACGTAGTCACCATGCAGGAGCTGGGTGATCAACTCGGTTTCGGGGTGCAGGTTGTCAACGAATACGGCGCGGGAGGCTTTCCGGTCCACGACGACGGCGATACCGACCGCCGCTGTTCCTCCACTTGGGTGAGGGAAGCCTTGTCCGAAGGAGATGTGGTTACTGCTGCCGCAATACTGGGCCGGCCCCACCGCATGCGCGGGGAAGTGGTGCACGGTGCTGCCCGCGGCCGGGATCTTGGTTTCCCGACTGCCAACCTTTCCCATGATTCCACCGGTTATGTCCCGGCGGACGGCATCTATGCGGGGTGGCTGATCGACCAGGCCGGCACGCGCTGGCCCGCCGCCATCTCCGTTGGCTCCAACCCCACGTTCGATGGCGTCAGTCGACAAGTTGAGGCACACGTGATTGACCGTCCTCAAGAGAACGTTGAAGACTTTGACCTCTACGGGCAGACCGTTGCAGTCGAATTCACGCAGCGCCTCCGGGGCATGGTGGCCTACCGTGGGCCGGAAGCGTTGGTCGAACAAATGTGCTTGGACGTAGCCCAGGCGCATGAGCTGTTGACCCGGCACTAGGGGCATTTCGACAACACCGCTGACGTGCCGGTAAACTGATGAGTGGATCCGGCTGCAGTCCGTGGCGGCTGGACCTGTTTTTGTGTGCGGCAACGTACCAAGGACAACCCGTCAGCGAGGCGCTGCACCGGGAGGCACGGCACAACTCTAGGAGTTCACGTGGCACTTGACGCCGCTGTAAAGCAGTCCATCATCAAGGAATACGCAACCTCTGAAGGCGACACCGGTTCGCCTGAGGTTCAGGTTGCAGTCCTGACTCAGCGGATCAAGGATCTGACTGAGCACATGAAGGAGCACAAGCACGACTTCCACACCCAGCGCGGTCTGCTGGCCATGGTTGGTCGTCGCAAGCGCATGCTTTCCTACCTGAAGAACACTGACATCGCCCGCTACCGTGCGCTCATCGAGCGTCTCGGCCTGCGCCGCTAGTCTGCCTTTAGGGGCGGCCCGCTCCTTATCGGAACGGGCCGCCTTCTTTACCAACAACTAAAAACAGGAATCAACCGCATCGCGCATTCGCGGTCCTCGGTAGTGATTCCCGGGAGAAATCGGCGACGATTTGCCCGTGGATCTCGATCGATGACCGGGTGTCGTACAGGCCAGGAATAAAGAAGAGGCCTGGGTTGATGCGGCGGACTTCCGCTAACAGAAACGGAGGTGACTCTCTATGGAGGGTCCCGAAATCCAGTTCTCCGAAGCCATTATCGACAACGGACGTTTCGGCAAGCGAGTTATTCGCTTCGAAACCGGCCGCCTTGCCAAGCAGGCAGCTGGCGCCTCGATGGTCTACATCGACGAAGACACCGCACTGCTCTCGGCAACCACTGCAGGCAAGCAGCCGCGCGAAGGTTTCGACTTCTTCCCGCTGACAGTTGATGTCGAAGAGCGTATGTACGCTGCCGGCCGTATCCCGGGTTCGTTCTTCCGCCGCGAAGGCCGCCCCTCCACGGAAGCCATTCTGGCTTGCCGCCTGATGGACCGTCCGCTGCGCCCCGCCTTCGTGAAGGGCCTGCGCAACGAGGTCCAGATCGTGGTTACCGTTCTGGCCATCAACCCGGATGAGCTCTACGACGTCGTCGCCATCAACGCGTCCTCGATGTCCACGCAGCTTTCCGGTCTCCCGTTCTCCGGCCCGATCGGTGGCGTCCGCGTTGCCCTCATCGCCGACGAACAGGGTTCACAGTGGGTTGCCTTCCCCAAGCACTCCCAGCTTGAGAACGCCGTGTTCAACATGGTTGTTGCAGGCCGCATCACCGGTGACGACGTCGCCATCATGATGGTTGAAGCCGAAGCTACGGACAACTCCTGGAACCTCATCAAGGAACAGGGCGCAACCGCTCCTACCGAAGAGGTTGTTTCCGAGGGCCTCGAGGCTGCCAAGCCCTTCATCAAGGCACTCTGTGAAGCACAGGCAGACCTGGCAGCCCGCGCTGCCAAGCCCACGGTTGAGTTCCCGGTCTTCCTGGACTACCAGGACGATGTTTACGCCGCTGTTGAAGCCGCTGCCGCTGACAAGCTGGCAGCTGTTTTCCAGATCGCTGACAAGCAGGACCGCGACAACGCCTCCGACGAGCTCAAGGACGAGGTCCTTGGCGCACTTGCCGGCCAGTTCGAAGGCCGCGAAAAGGAACTGTCCGCAGCTTTCCGCTCGGTCACCAAGCACGTTGTGCGCCAGCGCATCCTCAAGGACCAGGTCCGCATCGACGGCCGTGGCCTGACGGACATCCGCCAGCTGACCGCCGAGGTAGAGGTTCTGCCCCGTGTTCACGGTTCCGCGATCTTCGAGCGCGGCGAAACCCAGATCATGGGCGTCACCACGCTGAACATGCTCAAGATGGAGCAGCAGATCGACTCGTTGTCGCCGGTAACGCGTAAGCGCTACATGCACAACTACAACTTCCCGCCGTACTCCACCGGAGAAACCGGCCGCGTCGGTTCCCCGAAGCGCCGCGAAATCGGCCACGGTGCCCTCGCCGAGCGCGCCTTGGTACCGGTCCTGCCAACGCGTGAAGAGTTCCCGTACGCCATCCGCCAGGTATCCGAGGCCCTCAGCTCCAACGGATCCACGTCCATGGGTTCGGTCTGTGCTTCAACGCTCTCCATGCTCAACGCAGGTGTGCCGCTGAAGGCAGCTGTTGCCGGTATCGCCATGGGTCTGGTTTCCGACCAGGTTGACGGCCAGACCCGCTACGCAGCCCTGACCGACATCCTCGGTGCCGAAGACGCATTCGGTGACATGGACTTCAAGGTTGCGGGTACTTCCGAGTTCGTCACGGCCATCCAGCTGGACACCAAGCTCGACGGCATCCCCGCTTCCGTTCTGGCAGCAGCCCTGAAGCAGGCCCGCGAAGCCCGCCTCCACATCCTTGAGGTCATCAACGCAGCGATCGACACCCCGGACGAGCTCTCCGAGTTCGCGCCGCGCGTCATCGCCGTCAAGATCCCCGTGGACAAGATCGGCGAGGTCATCGGCCCCAAGGGCAAGATGATCAACCAGATCCAGGAAGACACGGGCGCGGACATCTCCATCGAAGATGACGGCACGGTCTACATTGGCGCCACCAACGGTCCGTCTGCAGATGCAGCCCGTTCCGCCATCAACGCCATCGCCAACCCGCAGGTGCCGGAAATCGGCGAGCGTTACTTGGGTACGGTCGTCAAAACCACCACCTTCGGCGCTTTCGTTTCCCTCACTCCGGGCAAGGACGGCCTGCTGCACATCTCCGAGCTCCGCAAGCTGGCCAATGGCAAGCGCGTGGACAACGTTGATGACGTTGTCTCCGTTGGCCAGAAGGTCCAGGTTGAGATCACCAAGATCGACGACCGCGGAAAGCTCTCCCTCTCCCCGGTAGTTGCCGAGGAAGAAGGAGCAGCCTCCGAGGACGCTCCGGCCGAGGCCGCTGAAGAGTCCGCAGAGTAGTCTGTAAGCAGTACACCCGGCAGGGCCGGTGGGCTTGAAAAAGCTCCACCGGCCCTTCCGGCCTTAACCTGAAAGGCCTTAATGACTGTCGTACCCTTGCCGCTGGAGCAAACCCTTCCCGGCGGCGAACTGATCCATGGTGCCGAGGGCGGTTCCGTCGTACGGCGTTCCGTCCTCCCCGGCGGCGTGCGCGTCCTGACCGAGGCAATGCCCGGTCAGCGTTCGGCCACCATCGGGTTCTGGGTGGCAGTGGGTTCACGCGATGAAGCTGACGGCCAGCACGGTTCCACACACTTCCTTGAGCACCTGCTGTTCAAGGGCACCAAGAGGCGCACAGCCCTGGAGATCGCTTCCGCCTTTGACGAGGTAGGAGGCGAGTCCAATGCGGCCACCGCCAAGGAAAGCACCTGCTACTTCGCCCGGGTCTTGGATACGGACCTTCCCATGGCCATTGATGTCATCGCTGACATGATCACCGGCGCGGTGCTCGATCCTGCGGAATTGGAGCAGGAACGCGACGTCATCCTTGAGGAAATTGCCATGGACAGCGATGACCCCACGGATGTAGCCCACGAGAAATTCGTAGCGGCCGTCCTCGGCAATCACCCGCTGGCGCGGCCAATCGGTGGAACCCCGGATGCCATCAAGGCCGTGGCAAGGGATTCAGTCTGGGCGCACTATCAGCGTTACTACCGCCCGGAGGAACTGGTCATCACTGCGGCCGGCGGCCTCGATCATGACGTCGTCTGCCAGCTCGTCCTTGATGCCCTCAAGGCTGCCGGGTGGCACCTTGACGATGGCGCTGCGCCTGTAGAGCGCCGGGGTACTGACCGGGCAGTCATCACAGGTACGTCAGGGCTGCACGTGGTGAAGCGTCCCGTGGAGCAGGCCAACATCATCATGGGTTGCCCCACGATCGTTGCCACGGATGACCGCCGTTTTGTCATGAGCGTACTGAACGCCGTTTTGGGTGGTGGCATGTCCTCGCGCCTGTTCCAGGAAATTCGGGAGAAGCGTGGCCTGGTGTACTCCACGTACTCGTTCACGGCAGCGTATGCGGACGCCGGATACTTCGGTATGTACGCCGGTTGCACGCCTTCCAAGGTTCGCCAGGTATTGGAACTCCTGGGCCTCGAGCTGGATAAGCTCGCCAAGGAAGGCATCACGGACGAAGAGCTTCGGAAGGCTGTAGGACAACTCAGCGGCGGGATTGTCCTCGCGCTCGAGGACACCGGTTCGCGGATGTCGCGGCTTGGCCGGGCGGAACTGGTGTCCGGTGAGTTCCAGGACATTGACGAGACCCTCGGCCGCATCAAGGCCGTCACGGTGGAGGACGTTCAGGAACTTGCCCGCGAACTCGCAGCGGCGCCCCGCACCATCACCGTTGTTGGTCCGTTCGAAGAAACCGAGACCTTCGGACTTTAGTAGATTCCGTCCGGAATCTCTGGACTCGCGCGTTGTAGACAGGGCAGCATGATCACACGATGATGCTGCCCTGACTACATTGGAGACCTGATGGATCTGCCCTCAAGCGGCCATGCTGCGGAGATGCTGCGGGACTTCCTCGGTCACTGGCGGGGCATCACGGAGATTGCTGCGTCACCGTGGGGAACAGCGCGGACAGCTGAGGCCGAAGCGGTATTCACCAGGGCGGCCGGCGGCTATGCCGTGGTCCAGAGCTACAGGCACCGAGAAGCCGACGGCACGCACTTCGAAGGCCACGGCATGTTCACGGTTGACCGGGACCACGGCGACACTCTGTGGTATTACGTGGACAGCATGGGACGGCCGCCAGCCAGTCCGGTCCGCGGGACGTGGCACGCAGGAACGCTGACCCTGGACCGGAGAACGGCCGACGGCGTAGCCAGGCATACGTTCCGCGTTGAAGACGGCGTATTGGTGCACACCGCTGACTTGAGGCTCGAAGGAACTGCCGAGTTCAGCCCGTTGTTGAAGAGTGTGTTCCGGAAGGCGTGATCTGGCGGTAATCCGGGTTAATAGCTTCCGGTGTAAATCGTTTCCATGATGCGCGTCTTCGGATTGCCGATGAGGGCGGGGGCGCGTTCAGTCGAATTCCATACGGTGGACTTTAAGCGTCCAAGCATGTCCTCGGCTTTTTCGAACGTTTCGAAGTCCAGTTCCACAACAACCACCCCGGAGTCTTCCGCTGGCCTGCTGACACGGAACTGTTGAACACCGGAACCGGCCCTGTCCAGAGGATCGCGGTCGAAGGCTGCCTTCCACATGTCAAAATCTTTGATGCCGTGCTCAATCTGGAGCGTGTACATGGCGTTCCTTCCCGGACGTTGCCTGATGACGCTTCCAGAGTAGGACTGCCCTGCGGGAGAAGATATGCCCGGGCCGTCTTTGGTGGGTGGGCGTGTACTTGGCCTAGCCCCCGGCGAAGGGGGGCAGGACGTCAATGATGTCGTCGCTTCCCAGGGGAGCGGCACGATCCCGGACGGCCACCTCGTTGCGGAGGAAACTGCTGCGGGCCACGATTCTGGCCAGCGGAGGGGTGCCTTCAGGAGGCAGTGGACGTTCGACGGCGAGCGCAGCTTCCAGCAGCGCCTCCAGGCTGGTGCCTTCCGGGAGGACGTGAAGTTCTTCTTCCACACCGGCGGCCGCGCGTGCGGCAGCGAAGTAACGGACAAGCAAGGGTTTAGCCTCCGATTGCGCTCATGCTGCGGTCCGGCTGGACGAAGTCCGCTGCGCCGAGACCTGTGTGATCCATGCCGTGGGCTTTGGGTTTGACCCACATGGCGTCCTGCCACCGCGATGCCAGTTGGTCATCCGTGGCGCCCCCACGGAGGAGGCCCAGGAGATCGAATTCTTCGCGGGAGAAAAGGCAGCTCATGATCTTGCCCTCAGCAGTGATCCGGGTACGGCGGCAGTCGGAACAGAACGGCTCAGTGACGGAGGCGATGATGCCCACTGTACCGAGGACCGGACCCGTAGCCACGCCCGTTGCCGTGTCCCGGCGTCGTACTTCAAAGCGCTCGGCTGGTGCGCCATCCCGCTCACGGGGGTCGTTGTCCAGCACGAAGTCGCGGGAAAGCAGTTCACGAATCTCGGCGGCCGTGATCATGTTGCGCCGGGTCCATCCGTGGTCGGCGTCCAGCGGCATCTGCTCGATGAAGCGAAGCTCGTAGCCGCGGCCCAAAGCCCACGCCAGGAGGTCCGGTGACTCCGCGTCATTGATCCCGCGCATCAGCACAGCATTCAGTTTCACCGGGCCCAACCCGGCTGCCCAGGCGGCGTCTACGCCGGCCAGGACGCGGTCCAGGAAGGGGCGTCGGGTGAGTTTGGTAAATGTCTCTTCATGGAGGGAGTCGAGCGAGACGTTGATCCGGGTGAGGCCTGCCGCTTTCAACGCAGCGGCCTTCTTATCCAGTCCCACACCGTTGGTGGTCATGGAAATGGGGAGGTCCGGGTGGTCGTTCCGGATGCCGGCAATAATGTCCACCAAGTCAGCGCGGACCAACGGCTCACCGCCGGTGAGCCGGAGCTCCCGAACGCCCAGGGCATTGACGCCGACGCGGACAATGCGGACGATTTCGTCCCTGGTCATCACGGCTTGTTTCGAAAGCCATTCAAGCCCCTCGGCAGGCATGCAGTAGGTACAGCGCAGATTGCACTTGTCCGTCAGGGACAGGCGCATATCCGTCGCTCGCCGACCATAGCGGTCCCACAGCCCGGCGGGCGTACCTGCGGGACGTGGGGGCGGAACTGCCACGCCGCTTTCCGTGCTGCCTACAGCACCGCCCGAAGGGGGTACCGGCATGCCCAGCTGAACACTCATAAATTCAGGCTACGCCACCGCGGCTGGATCAGTGACACCCATTACAGTCATTCAGTTCTTACGGATTCCATACACTTGTGCCCTCAGGGCCCGGATCGGGTGCTGCGCAACGTCCGCAAACCTATGCTGAAAGCGTGACCACTAATACGGCATCATCAGCGGAGCCCGGGAATCGTCGCATCCTCCTGGTGGAGGATGAACAGACCATAGCCGACGTTGTCCGCGATTACCTGCTGAAAGCAGGATTCCAAGTGGACATGGCGGGGGATGGCTTCACCGCCCTCAAGCTGGCAGCCTCGCGGCAACCTGATCTAGTGATCCTGGACCGGATGCTGCCGGGACTGGACGGTGTTGAGGTGTGTCGCCGACTCCGCCAAAGCATGAGCGTGCCCGTCATCATGGTCACGGCCCTGGGAACCGAGGACGACCGGATTCTGGGGTTGGAGATGGGAGCTGACGACTACGTCACCAAGCCCTTCTCTCCCCGGGAGCTGGTCCTTCGGGTGAAGTCGGTATTGCGCCGGAGCATCAAGGAATTCGCGCCGGAACCGCCGGTTGAAGCCGCAGGACTCGAGCTCGATCCCGCTTCCCGGACAGTCACGCATGGTGGAGTTCCCGTGGCACTGACCGTCCGCGAGTTCGACCTGCTGGCTTTTTTGATGCGAAGGCCGCACCAGGTCTTCAGCCGGGAAGAACTGATCAAGGCCGTGTGGGGATGGGACTTCGGCGATTTGTCCACGGTCACGGTCCACGTCCGGCGCCTGCGGGAGAAGATCGAAGCCAACCCCACCAAACCCGAGCTGTTGAAAACCGTATGGGGCGTCGGCTACCGCTTCGACGGCAAGCGGTATGCCGCCGGGCCTGAGAGCCTGAACGATAAAGAAGGTGAGCATGGAGGGCAGTGAGCTGTGGACCATCCTCGCATGGGTCCTGTTCTGGGCCGTGCTCATCGGGGCCACCACATGGGTGCTCCTCCGGCTGCTTCGCCGGGCCTCGGTACTCGTCCAGATCTGCTTGGTGGTTGTGGCTACTGTCGCCGTGCTGGTGGCGGGCATGGTCAGTGCTTTCAACGCGATGTTTATTTCCGCGAGGGACCTCGAAGTCATGTGGTACATCCTGGCCACTGCCTCGGCGGTTGCCGTTGCACTGTCCCTGATGCTGGGTGCCGGTGTCTCCAGGAACGCTGCCCACTTGGTTGACGCCGCCCGGCGACTGGGCCGAGGCGAAACCCTGGAACACACAGCGGGCCAGGGGCGGGGGAACGCTCCGGCCATGACGTCCGAACTCGCAGAACTGGCCAAGGAACTTGAGGCCAGCAGCCGTAGCCTGGCCGAATCCCGGGAACGCGAAGCCGCCCTGGAGACTGCGCGACGCGAGCTTGTGTCGTGGATTTCCCATGACCTCCGAACACCCCTGGCCAGCATGCGCGCCATGACCGAAGCCCTCGAGGACGGCATGGCATCAGATGTGCAGGGTTACTACCGGAAGATCATCGGGCAGACCGAACAAATGACGGCCATGGTCAACGACCTCTCGGAACTGTCCAAGATCCAGGCCGGCACCCTCCGCCTGCGCGCTGAACCCTTGGACCTTTACGACCTCGTCAGCGATGCCCTTTCGGACCTGGCGCCGCTAGCCGCTAAACGCGGCGTCAGGCTCGACGGCGGCGGGGAACGTGAGTGCATGGCCGTCGCCGACGGACCAAGCCTCGCCCGGGCAGTGCGGAACATACTCCTCAATGCCATCATCTACACCGAACCAGGCAGCGACGTCCATATCAGTGTCGGACGGGACGGCGTCGGACGGGGCGGCCCTGAAGGCAAGAACGCTGGAAATGCCGTTATCGCCGTCCAGGACCAATGCGGCGGCATCCCGGACGAGGACCTCCCGCACTTGTTCGAAACGGGCTGGCAGAAAGATCCTGCCCGCCGCACCAGCGAAGCATTACAGGGCAGCTACAGCGGGGCCGGCATCGGTCTCAGCATGGTGGCCGGCATCGTCAAAGCTCATGGTGGATCGGTCACAGTGGACAACGTCGAGGGTGGCTGTCTCTTTGCGTTGTCACTTCCGGCCGGGGCAACCCCACCCGAGTCTTCGATGCCTCCCGACCATCAACCCATCGCAATGGACAACCGCCTCGGAGGCACGACATGAGCACGCTCGCACCCGGTACCACCAAGCAGCGACGCCTCACGGGTAAGCCTGCGCTGTGGGCTGCCGCCGCGGGTGTGGCTGCCGGCGCAGCCGGGATCGCTGCAGGCGAACTGACCGCCGGCCTCTTGAGCCCTTTGGTTTCGCCCGTCACGGCCCTTGGCGGAGCGGTAATCGACGCCGTGCCGCCAGGGGTCAAAGACTTGGCAGTGCAGCTATTCGGAACCGCCGACAAGATCGTGTTGGTCGCTTGCATCGTGGGCGTGGCAGGAATTCTTGCAGCGCTCGCCGGTATCTTGGAGCGTCGCCGCAATGGCTGGGGCCTGGCCCTCGCCGGACTGGCGGGTGTCGCAGGGCTGACTGCCGTCGTGACCCGGGCCCAGGCCAGTCCCCAGGCAGCGCTTGCGCCGATTGTTGCCGCGGTACTCACCATGGTGCTGCTGCGAAACCTCGTGCGTCGGCTGGCAACCTGGGCTCCGTCGGAAGTAATCGCAGGCCGTGAGGAAGCGCCACTGGCTCGGCGGAGCTTCCTGAACGCCTTGGCTGGAACTTCCCTTGCCGCCGTCGTATCCGGAACGGTGACCACCGTCCTTACCCGGGCCACAGCGGTGGCTTCAGGCTTCCGGGGCTCCATGACGCTCCCGGAACCCGCCACACCGCTGCAAACCATCCCGGCCGGCGCGTCCCTGTCCGTGGATGGCATCAGCCCTTTGGTTACACCAAATGCCGATTTCTATAGGATCGACACAGCATTGACCGTCCCGGCCATCGATCCCCCTGCTTGGAAACTGAGGGTCACCGGAATGGTGGAACGCGAGGTTGAAATCGACTTTGCTACCCTCCTCGCCAAGCCCATGACAGAACGCCATGTCACTATCGCCTGCGTGTCCAACAACGTCGGTGGTGACCTCATCGGCAACGCCCTATGGCTGGGTTGGCCCGTGAGGGAACTATTGGCAATGGCAGGGCCCAAAGCCGGTGCTGACATGGTCCTGTCCACCAGTAACGACGGCTGGACGGCCAGCACTCCCTTGGAGGCCCTCACCGACGAACGTGATGCGCTCCTGGCCGTCGGCATGAACGGTGAACCGCTTCCGCTGGAACATGGCTTCCCGGTGCGGATGATTGTGCCGGGACTCTATGGTTTTGTTTCTGCCACCAAATGGTTAACCGAACTGAAAGTCACACGTTTTTCAGACGACACCGCGTACTGGACGACTCGGGGTTGGAGCGATCACGGACCCATCAAGACGCAATCGCGCATCGATGTCCCCCGCAACGGCCGAAGCGTCCAAGCGGGCAGGGTCCAATTCGGCGGCGTGGCGTGGGCCCAGCACAGGGGCATCAACGGCGTAGAGCTTCGTGTCAATCGCGGACCATGGCAGCAGGCTACGCTGGCCGGCGCGATCTCCACCGACACTTGGTACCAGTGGCAATGCGGCATCGACCTGACGCCAGGTGAGTACGAAGTGCAGGTCCGGGCCACCGATTCCAAGGGTGAACCGCAAACTGAAGACAAGGCACCAGTAGCTCCCGATGGCGCCACGGGCTATCACACCATCAACGTCAAGGTGGGCTGAGGCCCTAGTCTGGGTACGTCCGGAGAATTTCCCGGAAGCCAGCGTGTCCACCCAGGAGGATGTCCGTGCCCAGATCTGTTGCAGTCCACCGCCAGGCAGTGGTGGAACTGCTCACCGACGTTTCTGCGGGCAAGGGCAACATCACCCTGCCACTGCTGGAGGCGCTTGGTAAAGCGCTCGCCGTCGATGTTTACGCGCCGCTCTCCTTGCCCCCGTTCGCCAATTCCCAAATGGACGGTTTCGCCGTCCGCTCAGCAGATATTCCCGACGGCGGTGCGGAGCTCAAGGTAGCGGAGCCGGTTCCGGCAGGCGCGGCGCCGGAAGCACTGAAGCCCGGCTTTGCCGCCCCCATCATGACCGGGGCCATGATCCCCGACGGGGCCGACGCCGTCGTGCCCATTGAAAAGGCGAGGCCAAACTTTTTTCCGGACCCTGCCGCAGTGGAGGCTGTCGTGGAACTGCCTCCGGTCGCTCCCGGCACCTACGTGCGGGACAGCGGCAGCGACATCAGGAAGGGCACACTGGCGCTGCCAGCCGGTACCCGGATGGGACCCGCGCAGTTGGGGCTTTTGGCGGCGTTGGGGCTGACAACCGTCGAAGTCCGCGAACCTTGGTGCGTCCTGCTGGTCACCACCGGGGACGAGGTAGTGGAACCGGGGGAAGAACTCACGACCGGCAAGATTTTCGATTCCAACGGAACACTGCTCGAAGCCTCCATGCGACAGGCCGGCCTGGACGTGGTCCGCACTGGAATATCCGATGACGACCCCTCCAGGTTGCTGGCGGTGCTCCGCCGTCACACCGCGCAAGCGGATAGCCGCGTCGATGTCATTGTTACCACCGGGGGAGTGAGCAAGGGAGCCTATGAAGTGGTCCGGCAAGCCATGGCGAACCAGCCGGTGGATTTCCTTCCGGTGGCCATGCAGCCAGGAGGACCGCAGGGATTGGGCACTTTTGACGGTGTTCCGTTCCTTGGCTTTCCGGGAAATCCGGTCAGCTGCCTGGTGTCATTTGAGATGTTTCTCAGGCCGGCCCTTTCGCAGGTACTGGGAACGCCCGCACCGAGGCCGGTGCTGAAGGCCCGCTTGGCCGAATCCCTGGCCTCGCCGGAAGGCAAACACCAGGTCCGTCGGGGGACCGTGGACGCGGACGGAACGGTCCGGATGGAAGGTGGTGCGGGTTCGCACCTCGTCCATGCCTTGGCCCGGGCGAACGCCCTGGTTCAGATACCCGGCGACGTCACGGAACTCACCGACGGAGACGAAGTGGAAGTATGGATGCTGTGAAGCAAACTCCCGCGACTACAGAACACTCCGGCGGACTGACCCACCTCAGGCAGGACGGCACTGCACAGATGGTGGATGTCTCCGAAAAAGCAGTCACTACCCGTGTTGCAACTGCTACAGCCACTGTCCGCAGCACCCCCAACGTACTGGCCCTCCTTGGTGCCGGCGAATTGCCCAAGGGCGATGCCCTCGCCGTGGCTCGCGTTGCAGGGATCATGGCGGCGAAGAAGACTCCTGAGCTGATTCCGCTGTGCCATCCGTTGCCGATCTCCAAGGTCACAGTCGACTTCGAGCTGGGCACTGACTCGGTTGAAATCCTGGCCACCGTCAAGACCCGGGGTGTGACCGGCGTCGAGATGGAAGCACTGACGGCGGCTTCCGTAGCGGCCTTGAGTGTCTACGACATGATCAAAGCCGTGGACAAGCACGCAGTGCTGACCGATATCCGCGTGCTGGCTAAGAACGGCGGCAAAAGCGGCGACTGGGACATTTCCAAAGAATCAACCGTAGAGGGGGCCGGCGCATGAGCGCGTGCGAGCCGAACGCTCAGCGGAAGGCCGGCGTCGTCATAGCATCTACCCGTGCAGCCGCAGGCGTGTATGCCGACGAAACGGGTCCGATTATTCTCGATTGGCTCACCGAGCACGGCTTCGATACCTTCCCCACCATGGTGGTGCCGGACGGTGAGCCGGTTGGTGCTGCCCTGAGGGCCCTCCTGACGCAGGAACCCGCAGTGGTCATCACCAGCGGTGGAACGGGTCTTAGCCCGGATGACCGCACACCCGAAATGACGCTGCCGCTGCTCGAACGTGAGATTCCGGGCATCATGGAGGGAATCCGGCGCGCCGGTGCCACCAAAACCCCCATGGCCATGCTGAGCCGTGGCCACGCCGGGGCAGCGGGGAAGACATTCGTCATCAACCTGCCCGGATCCCCGAAGGGCGTCATGGACGGGTTAGCTGTCCTGGACCCTGTGATCGGGCACCTCTGCGAGCAATTGGAAGGAAACCATGGGCACTGAAACAAACTTTGAGGTGGTCAGCGCTGTCCTTAGCGCCGAACCCATTTCCGTGGACCAAGCCATCAGGGCGGTCGAATCCGATACCGCCGGGGCAGTGGTCAGCTTCAGCGGCGTTGTTCGAAATCATGACGGCGGCAAGGCGGTGGACCGCCTAAGCTACAGCGCGCATCCCACAGCACACCAGATGATGTCAGATGTCGTTGCGCAGTTGGTCTCCGAGCACTCCGGTGAAGCTGCGCAGCCCGTTCGGATCTGGGCTGCCCACCGGATCGGCATGCTGGAGATCGGTGACCCCGCGCTGGTATGTGCTGTGGCTGCTGCGCACCGCGGCCAGGCGTTCGCTGTGTGCGCTGAGCTCGTGGACCGCGTCAAGGAGCAAGTCCCCATTTGGAAGGAACAGTTCTTCACTGACGGCACCGTGGAGTGGGTTGGAGCAGGGGAGTAGGCCGGAGTAACGGTTCCTGCCGGGCTCCGGCCCGGCGGTAGGGTTAACGGCATGACCGAACAACTTGCTGTTGCAGTGCTGGGCGCCCACGGGCGTATGGGAATTGAAGCCGTTAAGGCTGTTGACGCAGCCGACGACATGACGCTCGTAGCCGCTCTCGGCCGCGGCGATTCCCTGGAGAAACTGCTCGACGCCGGTGCGCAGTACGTTGTCGACCTCACCGTTCCCGACATCACGGAGACCAACGTCCGGTTCGCCGTGGAGCATGGCATCCACGCCGTTGTAGGTACCACTGGTTGGGATGCCCACCGCCTTGATTCCTTGCGGAGCCTCTTGGAGCAGAAGCCGGACACCGGCGTTTTGATCGCCCCGAACTTCGCCCTCGGATCGGTGCTTGCGTCTGCGTTCGCTGCGAAGGCGTCGCAATATTTCGAGTCCGTGGAGATCATCGAACTGCACCACCCCAACAAAGTGGACGCTCCATCCGGCACGGCAGTGCGCACGGCACAGCTGATCGCCGAAGCGCGTCAGGAAGCCGGCGTCCCGGCGAGCCCGGACGCCACGGAAACATCGTTGGACGGTGCCCGGGGCTGCGACGTGGACGGGGTTCGTATCCACAGCGTTCGCCTCCGTGGCCTGGTGGCTCATCAGGAAGTGCTTTTTGGCGGTCCAGGCGAGCAGCTGACGCTGCGCCATGATTCGTTCGACCGCGCCTCTTTCATGCCCGGCGTCCTGCTGGGGCTTCGGAAAGTTGCAGCCAACCCAGGCCTCACCGTGGGCCTGGACGGCTACTTGGACTTGGGGCTCTAGGACCATGGGGAATTTCTGGACTTCCTTGAAGAAGAACCGCACCAAAATCTGGGTAGGAGCCATCACCCTGCTGTTGGTGCTTTACCTGGTGGTTTCCGTGCAGCGCTCGTTCCTCTTGCTCGCCGACCCCAACCTGGTAGCCAAGGGGATCGGTGCGGCCTACCTGGTCCTGCCCGTGGTTGGAGCCTGGGCACTCATCCGTGAGCTGCTTTTTGGTGCCCGTACCGAGCAGATGGCCAAGGTCTTGGAGGCCGAGGGCGGCTTGCCGGTGGATGACCTTCCGCGCACTCCGGGCGGGCGAATAGTCCGGGCTGCCGCTGACGCCGACTTTGAGAAGTACCGGGCAGAGGCCGAGGCCGCTCCGGAGGACTGGCGCTCCTGGTTCCGCCTGAGCTGCGCCTACGATGCCTCAGGCGACCGCAAACGTGCCCGTGCCTCCATGCGCGATGCCGTGAAGCTTTTCCGCTCTCAACCCACCGCAGCAGGCCGGTGACTGCCAAGGCTTGATGCGGTGTGGGCGACCCATTCCAGTGGTCCACGGCGTCGGAGAACGGCGAAACAGACGCCAATGACAACCGCAGTGAGTGCTTGGGCCCAGTACATGCCTTCGTCCGTCCACCCCGAGGGCAACGGCTGGTTGGTGAACCCGGACACTACCCAGACATGGGCTGAGTATAGGCTCAACGTCATGGCCCCGGGCCCGCTCAGCAGGATCAGGAAGTTGACCTTGATCCTCTCCGCCAGGGTGCCGAGCAGCAGGAACAAGCCGACCACGGCCGCAGCCACGCCACCACTATGCAGCAGGTCCAGGCTGGTCCCGGCATGCGGGGCTGCCGTCGCCAGCCACCACCAGGAGCCGGTCTGTTCCAGGCCGGTGACATTGACCTCAAGCATGCTCTCCAAGGGGTATCCCCTGGTGACCGGGAGGGCTGACAATGCAGCCCGCCCGCCCCACGCCTCCATGGCCAGGATCCCGACGACCTTGGCCAAGCCGGCCACCGCTATTCCGCAAGTGAGCAACAAAACCTGAACCCTCGCCGTCGTCAGCGCCAACCGTCCGATCACCAATCCGATCAGCAGGTACGAGATCCACTGGAAGACGGGGTAATACCCGGTGAAGAAGAGGTCGGCGACGAGGCGTCCGGGCGTCCCGAAATCCTCCCAGTTGGGGTTGTGGCCCAATGTCAGGGGAGGGTTCGCTTCCAGTAGTAGAGGCCGTACCAGATACGCCAACAACGGGGACAGCAGGACCCAGCCAAGCGCCCAACAGCAGAGCGCCTTGAGCCGGAGTCCAAGGAACGGCAGGATGCACAGGAACAGGACGGCGTAGTGAACCAGGATGATGGCGACGTTCACATCCAGGCCGCCCAGCATGAGCCCGACGACGGCGATCACCAAGGCGCGCATGGCAACACCACCTCGTGCCGCCCACAGTTCCGTGCCGTTCCTGGGCTCCTGCTTGCCTGTGCTTAGCGCCAGCCCAATACCGGCAAGCACGGCGAAAAGGGCTGCGGATCGGCCTGAGAACATCAGCCCCACAAACGTTGGCTCCCATTGTGGGGAAGGTCCGAACGTCGGCATCACGTGAGTGGCCATCATTCCCAACAATGCCGCACCCCTGGCAGCATCTATCCCGGTAAGCCGGGAGGAGATCGGTCGGCCGCCGGGTGCTTTTCGCATCGGGGCCGTCTCTTGCGAAGTCATGCAGCGATCGTCTCATAAGGCTCTGTGCGGCAACTGTGATGTGACATAAACCCCTTGTCTTCGAATATATGTTCGAATAGCATTGCTGCATGAACGATGTTCCAAAGCCGCCGGAAGGCCTTCAAGGACCCATGAAAGCGATGAGCCCCGGCGTCGTCGATTTCCTGTTCAGGCAGCTCGTGGCCGGCGAGCCTCCGGAAGACACCCAGTGGCGCCGCGAAGGTACTGCCCTGGCTGAGCAGACTCCGGGAGCCGAGCTGGCCCGCCGGTTATCCGAGACGGACCTGGCCTCGTTGACGCCCCTTGAACTCTTCGAATACGTCCGGGCCTCGCAGCGTCTGGTGGCGTGGGCGGAACAACTCAAGGACCGGGCCGTGGCGCGCTACTGTGCGGAGGAACCAGCGGCGGCCCCGAAACCCGCGTGATATCCGCCGAACCCGCGGGATAACCGCCGAATAGGATGGCGGGGTGAGTAACCCACCGCAAACGGCCCAGCGTCCAGCCTCCCGCCCCCAGCCAGTTCAAGGAACGCCGACCTCGGACACGCTGCTGGTTGCTGTCGTGCAGTACGAAGCACTCCATGCTGAGTTCGTGGGGGAGGCCGTAGCCGTAAACGTCGCGGCCCATATTGAGCTCGTGAAGCGTGCCCATGCGGATGGAGCGCGCTTGGTGCTGTTTCCCGAGCTCTCGCTAACGGGATACGAACTGACTGCGCTTGCCGCGGCCGGCTCCCCAGGCCGTCCAAGTCCATGGCTGGCCGAACAGGATGCAAGGTTACGGCCACTTCAGGAAGCTTGCGCCCGAACCAAAACAACGGTCATTGCCGGGGTTGCTTGGCGGGAGGCAGACTTCACGCCCCGATTGGCCTCGCTGGTTATCGGCCCGGACGGGACCATGCGGCCCGTCTTCAAGACTCATCTGCATGGAGCCGAGCGCGAGCTGTTCGTCCCCGGATCGGGACCCGGAATGGTCATGGTTGACAGGTGGAGGATCGCGCTCGCAATCTGCGCTGACGCGGCCCATCCCACGCACGCTGCGGCCGCGGCCGCGGCCGAGGCGGACGTTTATGCAGTTTCCGCCCTGTATACCCGTGGTGAGGAACTTCGTCTTGGACTTCATTTGGGTGCCCGATCAATGGACCACAGGATGTTTGGGCTCCTGGCGAACCTGGGGGGAGAAACCCCGCTGGGCACATCGTGCGGGCTCAGCGGCACGTGGGGTCCGGATGGTGCGTCGGCGGTCCAAGTGAAAGGCGTCGGCACGGAGATTACTGTGGCAACGTTGGAGCGGTCCCGCCTTGACCGGTACAGGTCCACCGCCGGTGAATGAGGACCATCACGCGGGACCCATTCTTCCAACACGCCTCTCACAGGGTAACGTTTTTCGTATGTCTGACTTGCGCGCCCCCGTTCCCGCCCTTGGTACCCTGCTGACCGCCATGGTCACCCCGTTCACTGAGGACGGCAAGGTGGACTATGACCAGGCTGCAGCCCTGGCGGAAAAGCTCGTTCAGGACGGTTGCGACGGACTCGTGGTCACCGGTACCACTGGAGAGACCTCAACCCTCACGGATGATGAGAACCTCGGCATGTTCCGGGCTGTCAAAGAGGCCGTTGGCGGCAAAGCCGCCATCATTGCCGGGACCGGCACCAACGACACCGCCCACTCCGTGCACCTCTCCCAGCGCGCGGCAGAACTGGGCGTCGATGGTCTGCTGATCGTCACCCCGTACTACAACAAGCCCAGCCAAGCAGGCGTTCGCGCGCACTTCGAGACGATTGCGTCGGCCACGGACCTGCCCGTTATGCTCTACGACATTCCGGGCCGTTCCTCCATTGCGATCGCTCCCGAGACCATGATTGCGCTTGCGAAACACCAGAACATCGTGGCCGTCAAGGACGCCAAAGCGGACTTTGCTGCCGCAACGCGGGTCATGGCTGAGACGGACCTGCTCTTCTACTCCGGTGATGACGGATTGACGCTGCAGTGGATGGCGCTGGGCGCCGTCGGCCTGGTGGGCGTTACCACCCACGTCGCAACACGCCGCTTCCGTGAGCTTATCGACGCCGTCAACGCCAGCGACCTCGCCAAGGCAAGGGCCATCAACTTTGAACTGGAACCCGTCATTCGCGCAACCATGACGCGGGTCCAAGGCGCTGTAGCCGCCAAGCAGATTCTCAAGTGGCAGGGAGTCCTGCCCAACTCGGTTGTCCGTTTGCCCCTCGTGGAGCCGGACGCGGCCGAGATCGAAATCATCCGCGGGGATTTGGCAGAAGCCGGAATGGACTTCGACGTCCAGGACGGTTCCGCCGGAAAGTAGCAAAACATGACCCAAACCGCCCTTCCCGGACTGGTTACTCCGCCGAAACTGCCGAAAGGCACGCTGCGGATTGTCCCGCTCGGTGGACTGGGAGAGATCGGCCGCAACATGGCGGTCTTCGAAATCGACGGCAAACTGCTGGTGGTTGACTGTGGCGTGCTCTTCCCCGAGGAGACCCAGCCCGGCGTTGACTTGATCCTGCCTGATTTCTCCTACATTGAGGACCGCCTGCAGGACATCGTTGGCGTCGTGTTGACCCACGGCCACGAGGACCACATTGGCGCTGTGCCCTACCTCCTGCGCCTTAAGGCTGACATTCCCCTGGTCGGATCCCAGCTGACCCTTGCCCTGGTGGAAGCCAAGCTTCAGGAACACCGGATCAAGCCGTACACGCTGACAGTGACGGAGGGGCAGGTGGAGCAGTTCGGCCCCTTCGAGTGCGAGTTCGTTGCAGTAAACCATTCCATTCCGGATGCGTTGGCCGTCTTCATCCGCACAGAGGGTGGAAATGTCCTTCACACAGGCGACTTCAAGATGGATCAGCTGCCGCTTGACGGCCGTATCACGGACCTCCGGCACTTCGCCCGCTTGGGTGAAGAAGGCGTGGACCTGTTCATGGCAGACTCCACCAACGCGGACGTACCGGGCTTCACCACTGCCGAGAAGGAAATCGGCCCCACCTTGGATCGATTGTTCGGACAGGCCAGGAAGCGCATCATCGTGGCTTCCTTCTCGTCACACGTGCACCGCGTCCAGCAGGTTCTGGATGCGGCAGCCAAGCATGGCCGCAAGGTGGCATTCGTTGGCCGTTCCATGGTCCGCAACATGGCCATCGCAGCCAAGCTCGGGTACCTCGATGTCCCCGAAGGCATCCTGGTGGATATCAAGAACATCGATAACATGCCGGATGACCGCGTGGTCCTCATGTCCACCGGTTCGCAGGGTGAGCCTATGGCTGCACTTTCCCGCATGGCCAACGGTGACCACCGTGTGATCGTGGGCAAGGGCGATACCGTGATCCTTGCCTCCAGCCTCATCCCAGGCAACGAGAACGCCGTTTTCCGTATCATCAACGGCCTGCTCAAGCTCGGTGCCGATGTGATCCACAAGGGCACTGCAAAGGTTCACGTGTCCGGGCACGCAGCGGCCGGTGAACTGCTCTATTGCTACAACATCCTCGAGCCCCTGAATGCGATGCCCGTCCACGGCGAAACCCGCCATCTGATTGCCAATGGCAACATCGCGCTCGAATCGGGCGTTCCGTCCGAGGGCATCATCCTGAGCGACAACGGCACAGTTATCGACCTCAAGGACCACAAAGCTAATGTGGTCGGCCAGGTGGAAGTCGGTTTCGTCTACGTCGACGGTTCCAGCGTGGGCGAAATCACCGATGCCGACCTCAAGGATCGTCGCGTCCTGGGGGATGAGGGCTTCATTTCCGTCATCACGGTCATCAGCCGCACCACCGGCAAGATCGTGTCCGGCCCGGAGATCCACGCCCGTGGTGTGGCCGAGGATGACTCCGTCTTTGACGAGATCATTCCCAAGATCAACGCCGCGCTCGAGGAAGCTGTTCTTAACCACACTGATCACACCAACCACCAGTTGCAGCAGGTGGTCCGCAGGATTATCGGCACGTGGGTGAATCGCAAGCTTCGCCGCCGTCCCATGATCATCCCGGTAGTCCTGGAAGCGTAGCCAGCCAGCAACATGCATGCCCAAGGGGGCCTGAAATCCGCGGATTTCGGGCCCCCTTGGGGTAGCGTGGCACTTATGGCGACCCGTACTACCTCCACGCCACGAGGCAGCTCCAGCAGTAAATCCGGCGGCACAGGCCGGAGCACAGCCGCATCCAAAACCAGCGGAGCTGCTTCGAAAAGCAGCGCAGCCGCGACCAAGGGCGGTCGTGGCAGCACTGCCCGTACCAAGCAAACGGCCGCCGTCGAGCCCCAAGCTCCGCTGCCGCTGCGAATGCTCTCGGGTTTCTGGCAGGGGATCGGCCATGTGGTAGGTGCCGGGGTCCGGCGAATCGGTTATGACGTCAGCGATCTCCACCCCGACGATCGCCGGGATGGTGCAGCCCTGTTCAATTTGGTGTTGGGCATCGCGATCGCCACCTTCGCCTGGTGGGGTCTGACCGGGTGGCTCCCGGACATGGTTTACAGCGTGGTCAACGGCACGTTCGGTTGGATGTCCTTGATCCTGCCCTTCATGCTGTTCGTCTGTGCTTTCCGGCTTTTCCGGAAGCCACAGGACGGTCGTGGAAACAACCGCGTGGGCATCGGATTCATGATCATGACCCTGGCCGGTTCGGGCCTGGCCCATGTCATTGGTGGCCTCCCCACCGTTGCAGAAGGCTTCGACGGCCTGCGCAAGGCTGGCGGAATGCTGGGCTTCCTCGCAGCCGCACCTCTGGCTGCAATCCACATGGCTGTCCCCGTAGTCCTCTATGGGCTTTTGGCGTTCGTGTCCGTGTTGATCGTCACGGCCACGCCGTTTGGTGCCATTCCGTCCCGGATCAGGGGCGCCTATGAACACCTTATGGGCGTTGACCTTATGGACGAGTCCGGCAAGGACGCCCACGACCGCAGCTACCTTTATGAAAACGACGCTGCCGCCAAGCCCAGGAAGAAGAAGCGTATGCGCTTCTTTGGCAAGGATGAGGAAACCGATACGAGCTTGGAGGGTTACGTCGGGGACGAGGCCTTCGAGCATGCAATAGTCGACGACGACGAAATTCCAGATGCGTCCGCACCGCGCGTTCCGCCGGGTGTACGTCGTCCAACGCAGGCAGAGATCGCCGTCGGGAAGATCAAGGCCGCCCAAGGCCTGGGCGCCACGCCAGGGATCGAGAACCCCACCGAAGCCATTCCGATTCTTACTCCGGAGATGACCGAACCTGCGGCTCCCGTAGCCCAGGTTCCGGCGAAGCCTGCAGGGGCGCCCCTCCCACAGACACCCATCCCGCAGCGCACGGAGCAACTGTCCCTGGCAGGCGATGTCACCTACACCCTGCCGGCATCGGACTACCTGACGCCCGGATCCATTCCGAAGGAGCGCACGGAAGCCAACGACGCCGTCGTCGCCGCACTGACGGACACCCTCACGCAGTTCAACGTCGAGGCAGCTGTGACGGGCTTCAGCCGCGGTCCCACTGTGACCCGCTATGAGATCGAGTTGTCTCCGGGTACCAAGGTGGAGCGCGTCACCGCCCTGTCCAAGAACATCTCTTACGCCGTGGCGTCCAGTGATGTCCGCATCCTGAGCCCGATTCCCGGCAAGTCCGCCATCGGCATCGAGATTCCCAACACAGACCGTGAGACCGTGTCGCTGGGCGATGTGCTGCGGAGCCAGAACGCACGCCGGACCGACCACCCGATGGTCATGGGTGTCGGCAAGGACGTTGAGGGTGGCTACGTGGTGGCCAACCTCGCCAAGATGCCCCACTTGCTCGTCGCCGGTGCCACCGGTGCTGGTAAGTCGAGCTTCGTGAACTCCATGATCACCTCCATCCTCATGCGCGCCACACCGGATGAAGTGCGCATGGTCATGGTGGACCCCAAACGCGTGGAACTCACGGCTTACGAGGGCGTACCGCACCTCATTACGCCCATCATCACCAACCCCAAGAAGGCCGCCGAAGCCTTGCAATGGGTGGTTCGCGAGATGGATGCCCGCTACGACGACCTCGCAAACTACGGCTATAAGCACATCGACGACTTCAACAAAGCGGTCAGGGCAGGCAAGGTTGTCCCGCCGGTGGATTCCAAGCGCGTCATGAAGCCTTACCCGTACCTGTTGGTGATCGTTGACGAGCTCGCCGACCTCATGATGGTGGCCCCGCGGGATGTTGAAGACTCGATTGTCCGCATCACCCAGCTGGCACGTGCCGCCGGCATCCACTTGGTACTTGCAACGCAGCGCCCGTCCGTGGACGTTGTGACCGGTCTGATCAAGGCGAACGTCCCGTCCCGTATGGCGTTTGCTACGTCTTCCGTAACTGACTCCCGTGTTGTGCTGGACCAGCCTGGCGCTGAAAAGCTCATTGGACAGGGTGACGCACTGTTCCTTCCGATGGGTGCTTCCAAGGCCATGCGTGTCCAAGGTGCCTGGGTTACCGAATCCGAGATCCATAAGGTCGTGGAGCATGTCAAGGGACAGCTGCAGGCCGTCTACCGCGACGACGTCGCTGCCGAGGCACCCAAGAAGCAGATCGACGACGACATTGGAGACGACCTCGAGGTCCTGCTCCAGGCAACAGAGCTTGTGGTGACCACGCAGTTCGGCTCAACGTCCATGCTCCAGCGAAAGCTTCGTGTGGGATTCGCCAAGGCCGGCCGTCTTATGGACCTCCTCGAGTCCCGTGGCGTTGTTGGTCCTTCGGAGGGCTCCAAGGCGCGCGACGTCCTGGTCAAGCCCGATGACCTCGCCGCGGTGCTTGCCGCGATGAAGGGCCAGGAGTCACCCGCAGCGCCCGACGCGCACACTGCGGCCCTGAGCGACAACGCGAACTCGAACATCGCCGTCGGAGGTTATGCCGAAGACCTTGTCCAGACGGACCTGGACAACCGGACGCAAGCCATCGAATACTACGACGGCGCGGACGGCCCGAACGACGACGAAGAGGGCGGAGAAGACGCCTGGTCGCTCACGGGAAGGTAGCCCAAAGAAGGTAGCCTTGTGGGGTGACTACAGCCGAGGGTGATAACGCGACTTCCAACAGCTCCGACATCTGGAATCTGCCCAACATCCTGACGATGCTCCGCATCGTTCTGGTTCCGTTCTTCGTATGGTTCCTTGTGGCCGACGACGGCGAGTACGGGATCTGGCGCTGGGCGGCTGTTGTCGCCTTCGCGGTGGCCATCTATACGGACAAGCTCGACGGCGACATCGCCAGGGCGCGGGGCCTGATCACCAACTTCGGCAAAATTGCCGATCCCATCGCCGACAAGCTGCTTATCGGTTCCGCGCTGGTTCTCCTATCCATCCTGGGAGAGTTGCCCTGGTGGGTCACCATCCTCATCCTGGTGCGGGAATGGGGGATTACCGCTCTTCGGTTCGTCGTTATCAAGTACGGCGTCATGCCGGCTTCCCGCGGTGGCAAGCTGAAGACAGTAATCCAGACCGTGGCCATATTCCTCTACATCCTGCCGCTGAAGGCGATCGCTCCCTGGCTGGGCGACGTCGCCTTCTGGGTGATGATGGTGGCGCTGGCCATCACCTTGTGGACCGGCGTCGAATATGTCATCCAAGCGCTGAAGCTTCGCGCGGCCGGGCGGCGTGCATGACGCTCAATGACGGCGCTTCCGTCGCCGAGCAAACGGCGACGGCGGCAGTCGCTATTGCCATCGGTAACAAGCTCACGGTGGCTACAGCCGAGTCACTGACAGCCGGGATGGTGGCGGCAACGCTGGCCAACACGCCGGGAGCATCGGGGATGCTGCAAGGCGGCGTGATTGCCTACCAGAACTCAGTGAAGGCCGGTGTGCTGGGAGTTCCGCAGGAACTACTTGCGGACGCCGGCTCAGTGGACGGGCAGGTGGCCGAGGCAATGGCCGACGGCGCCCGGCGCGTCTGCGGCGCCGATCTCGGGATTTCCACCACGGGCGTGGCGGGACCCGAGCCGCACGACGGCAAAGCAGTAGGAACCGTGTTCATCGGAATAGCCGGCAGATCCGGAACCGAATCGTTTGAGTACAGTTTTTCGGGGGACAGGCAGTCCATCAGGGAGCAGGCCTGTGAGGCCGCCTTGGCGCGTCTGCTTGATGCACTGAGTGACGTTGGTTACCGTTCGTAAAGTAGTCGGGAACAAAAACTGATTGCCAATAGTTGTGTCATTGTGTCGCTTCGGAAGAGCCGGGGCGCCTAGGATGTAAAAACCAACCCGGTCCGCCAGCCAGCGAACCGGATGAATGAGGGAGCAAGGCGATACAGATGGTAAAGCAGCCCGTATCCGTGAACGGCGTTGTCCGCTGGAAGGATGTGGGCTTGGCTGATCAGGCACAGAGCGAACAGAAGGAGCGCAAAATGGTTGTACTACGCCACGAGATCGGTGATGTACTGCGCGATGTCCGCCAGCGTCAGGGCCGTACCCTCCGCGAGGTTTCGCACAGCGCCCGCGTCTCACTTGGTTACTTGAGTGAAGTTGAACGCGGCCAGAAGGAGGCTTCTTCCGAGCTCCTGTCCTCTATCTGCACAGCCCTGGATGTTCCGTTGTCCCACATGCTTCGCGAAGTCAGCGACCGCGTGGCCGTCGCAGAAGGTGTTGCAGTTCCGGACACCGTTCCGCAGGAATTCTCCCAGCGTTACGGTCGCGATCTGGACCTCACGGATGATTTCCCGCAAGGAATGCTCTCCGGAGCCCGGTAAGCGTTCCAGCAAAACCAAGGAAAAGGTCCCCAGCCTCAGGCTGGGGACCTTTTTCGTTGAATTTGGGGTGTCGGTTGCGACGGGTGCTGCTCAAACGCCTGCGGGCTTGTCCTCGACGTCGATCTCCGGTTCCTTCACGTTGAGCACGCCGTCCCCGTAAATGGCGTTGAGGCGGCCCATGTAGTCAGCAAGTGTCTGGACATCCTCGAGGGGCCATTCGCCGAGTCGTTCACGGAAGACCTGCCTGCGGGCATCTTGAACCTGGTGCATCTTCTCTTCGCCCTTTTCCGTCAAACGGATGGACTGCGCCCTGCCGTCCTGGGGATCGGCCTCCTTGTAGACGAGGCCGATGCTTTCCAGGAAGGCAATCTGGCGGCTCACGGAAGGCTTGCCCACTCCGATGCAGGTGGCGAGGTCGGTGAGTCGGATGGGACCTTCCCTGCGGATGACCGTGAGGAGCCCATAGGCGGCCGGTTCCATGTCCGGATGTACCTGGCGTGACAACTGATGCGAGATGGAACGGGCGCGGCGCCAGAGCAGGCTCAGCTGGTGTTCCACCTGCTGGAGGGCGTCGTCCGCGGCGTCGCCTGGCACGGCCGGACCTGGCGTGCTCTGGAGAGGATTGCTCATGGCAACCATTCTAGAGTCCGGCGCCATGAGAGACTCTATCCGTGAGGGCAAGTGACTTTTGGCGATTAATGGACGACGAATTCGGGGCAGGCTACTCCCGGGTCCTGGCCAACTCCCTGGTACTCGCCGGCGTTGGCGGGCGAACTGCCGTAGAGGCTTTGGCCTCCGGCCACCAACCCCGCGAAGTCTGGTTGGCCGTGTGCGAGGTGCAGGACGTTCCCCCCGAACGCAGGCTGGGCAGGGACATCAAGCCGGCTTCCAACTGAACTCCGGCACACGATGCGGACTGCCGTCCGAGGTGGGACACGCCGGAACGTTGTTCGAATATCTGTTCGGATGGGGATATGCTCCTGTGAGAGGAAAATTGATCTCGAAAGACGCATTCCAGAGCTTCCGGCAGCCCGGGTTATCCACATAGCCGGTGCCGGCTACTAAAAATGTCAGAGCACCGTAATAGCGTCAGACATGACAGGAAAGCGGCCTTTCGGGCCACTCCACAGCGAGAAAGCATCAGAGGTGTGAACCATGGCGGCAACCCCGGATCGTGAAAAGGCGCTCGAAGCAGCGCTTGCCCAGATCGACAAGCAGTTCGGCAAAGGCTCCATCATGCGCCTGGGTGATGACACCCGCGCCCCGATTGAGGTCATCCCGACCGGCTCCATTGCATTGGATGTCGCCCTTGGCATTGGCGGCCTGCCCCGGGGGCGCGTGGTGGAAATCTATGGTCCGGAATCCTCGGGTAAGACCACCGTGGCCCTTCATGCTGTTGCCAACGCACAGCGCGCAGGTGGCATCGCAGCGTTCATTGACGCCGAGCATGCACTTGACCCGGACTACGCCGCCAAGCTTGGCGTGGACACGGATGCACTCTTGGTTTCCCAGCCGGACACCGGTGAGCAGGCATTGGAGATCATGGACATGCTGGTGGGCTCCGGCTCGCTGGACATCGTGGTCATTGACTCCGTAGCCGCCTTGGTACCCCGCGCCGAAATCGAAGGCGAAATGGGCGACTCCCACGTTGGCCTCCAGGCCCGACTCATGAGCCAGGCACTGCGTAAGATCACAGGCCGCTTGAGCCAGACCAAGACCACCGCCATCTTCATCAACCAGTTGCGTGAAAAGATCGGCGTGTTCTTCGGATCCCCGGAAACCACCACCGGTGGTAAGGCCCTGAAGTTCTACGCCTCAGTGCGAATCGACGTCCGTCGTATCCAGACCCTGAAGGAAGGTGCGGACTCCGTCGGTAACCGCACCAAGGCGAAGATCGTCAAGAACAAGATGGCTCCGCCGTTCAAAATCGCCGAGTTCGACATCATCTACGGTCAGGGCATCTCCCGCGAGGGCGGCATTATTGACATGGGTGTGGAGCACGGCATCATCAAGAAGTCGGGCTCGTGGTTCACATACGACGGCGATCAGTTGGGCCAGGGCATGGAGAACTCGCGTCGATTCCTGCGTGACAACCCTGAGCTCGCCCAGGAACTGGAGCGCCTCATCAAGGAAAAGCTTGGCGTGGGCGTTGTAAAGACTGAAGAAGATTCCCCGAAGCTGAAGGCCGTTGACGGCTAGGAGAGGGCCGGAGCCGGATTCTTCCGTTGCGGCCGATCCCGAACCTGATCCCGAATCCGTGGCGCGTGCCATCGTCCTGAGGCAGTTGACGATGGCGCCGCGGAGCCGGCTGCAACTGTCCCGGAAACTCGCTGAACGGAACGTTCCCGAGCACGTGGCGGAGGCAGTTCTGGACCGCTTCGAAGAAGTTCAGCTGATCGATGATGCTGAGTTCGCCAGGATGTGGGTCCGCAGCCGTTCGCAGAGCAAGAAGCTTGCCAAAGGTGCCATTCGTCGGGAACTGGCAGACAAAGGCATAGAGCTGGATGCGGCAGAGGAAGCCCTGTCGCAACTCAGCGACCAGGACGAGGAATCGGCTGCCCGGGAGCTCGTTCAGCGCAAACTGCGGCCCAGCATGGATCTGTCAGATCGGGCCGAGCGGGACAAGTACACCCGCCGGCTTGCATCAATGTTGGCCCGCAAGGGGTACGCCCCCTCCATGGCGTTCAGGATCGTCGGTGAGGTGCTGGCAGAAGCCGGTACCCTTGAGTAGTGAGTTTGACCATTCCCTCCCCAACAGCTGCCGCCACTCCTTCTGCTGAGCCCCGGACCTATCAGGTTCGTACTTTCGGCTGCCAGATGAACGTCCATGATTCAGAGCGCATGGCGGGACTCCTCGAAGAAGCCGGTTATGTGCCCGCTGAAGGTGAAGTGGCCGACGTCGTGGTCTTCAATACGTGCGCTGTGCGGGAGAACGCAGACAACAAACTCTATGGAAACCTTGGCCAGCTTCGGCAGGTCAAGGAAGCAAACCCCGGAATGCAGATTGCTGTTGGTGGCTGCCTGGCCCAGAAGGACCGGGAAACCATTGTGAAGAAGGCGCCGTGGGTGGACGCCGTGTTTGGAACGCACAACGTGGGAGCCCTGCCGGCCCTGCTGAACCGCGCCCGGCACAACAATGAGGCGCAACTCGAGATTCTCGAATCCTTGGATGTGTTCCCGTCAACGCTCCCCACCAAGCGTGATTCTGTGTATGCAGGTTGGGTGTCAATCTCCGTGGGTTGCAACAACACCTGCACGTTCTGCATCGTGCCCTCGCTCCGTGGCAAGGAGAAAGACCGGCGTCCCGGCGAGATTCTGGCGGAAATTCAGGCTCTCGTGGATGACGGGGCTGTGGAAGTCACGTTGCTCGGCCAGAATGTGAATTCCTACGGTGTGGAATTTGGTGACCGCCAGGCGTTCTCCAAACTCCTCCGCGCATGCGGTGAAATCGAAGGCCTGGAACGTGTTCGTTTCACCAGCCCCCACCCCGCCGCATTTACTGATGATGTCATTGACGCCATGGCCGAAACACACAACGCCATGCCACAGTTGCATATGCCACTGCAGTCCGGCTCGGACAAGGTACTGAAAGACATGCGCCGTTCGTACCGTTCCAGCAAATTCCTGGGAATTCTGGACAAAGTGCGGGAACGCATCCCGCATGCTGCCATCACTACCGACATCATCGTCGGCTTCCCCGGTGAAACCGAGGAAGACTTCCAGGCGACCCTCGACGTCGTGGAGAAGTCGCGGTTTGCCTCCGCCTTCACGTTCCAGTACTCCAAGCGGCCCGGCACGCCGGCTGCAGACCTTCCAGAGCAACTCCCCAAGGCCGTGGTGCAGGAGCGCTACGAACGCCTCACTGCGCTGCAGGACCGTATTGCCGCAGAAGAGAACGCCAAGCAGTTGGGGCGGAAAGTGGAAGTCCTGGTTACAGCGCAGTCAGGACGGAAAGCCGGCGAAACACACCGGTTGTCCGGTCGTTCGAAGGACCAAAGGCTGGTGCACTTCTCCGTGCCGGCCGGAGCCGGGACCCCGCGGCCGGGTGACTTCGTCACCGTGACCATTACCGAGGCCGCAGCCTTCCACCTTGTGGCTGACCCGGCAACAGCAGAGGATTACCTTTTGCGCCGCTCCCGTGCAGGCGATGCCTGGGATCGCTCGCAGGCTGATTCGTGCGGCGTCCCGGCTGCAGGATCGGCGTCAGGCAAGACGGGGGTGGCGTTGGGCATGCCGGCCTTGCCGGTTCGCCGCGCCTAGGCCCGTGAGCCAGGACAGCATGTCGTTTGCCAGTTCGGAACCCCATCAGCCTGTCGTCGCCGTTGTTGGTCCGACAGGTTCCGGTAAGTCGGATCTGGGCGTCAACCTCGCTCTGGCCCTGAACGGCGAGGTGGTCAACGCCGACGCCTTGCAGTTCTACCGTGGCATGGATATTGGAACTGCCAAGATTACCGTGGAAGAGCGCAAGGGTGTGCCACACCATTTGTTGGACACCATGGACGTCACGCAGGAAGCCAGTGTGGCCGACTTCCAAAATGAATGCCGCGCGGCCATCCATGACATCCATTCACGGGGAAAGCGCGCCATCCTTGTGGGCGGATCCGGGCTGTATGTGCGGGCGGCACTGGATGTGCTGGAATTCCCGGGCACCGATCCCGTGCTCCGCAGGCAGCTGGAAGAAGAATGCGAAACCAAAGGGCTTGCGCCGTTGCGGGCCCGCCTCGAGGAAGTCGATCCCGTCTCGGCTGCCCGCCTTGGAGACGCACGACGCGTGATCCGGGCATTGGAAGTGCACAGTCTCACTGGCCGCCCTTTCAGCTCGTTCATGCCACAGCGCGAGTATTTCCAGCCAGCACTCCAGATCGGCCTGGAGGTCGATCGGGAGCAACTTCGGGAACGTCTGGGACTGAGGGTGCATCGGATGGTAGATGCAGGGCTCCAGCAGGAAGTCGAACGACTCGACGCCGTCGGTTTGAGGAGCGGCAAGACAGCTTCGCGCGCTTTGGGATACGCCCAATTCCTTAAGGTCCTGGACGGCGGGATGACTGCGGATGCCGCCGCCGAGGAAACCATCGTGGCAACCAGGCAGTTTGCACGGCGCCAGCTGACATGGTTCCGGGCCGATCCACGAATCACTTGGCTCGACTGGCAGGATCCGGAGCTTGTGGCTAAGGCAGCCAATGCTGTCAATGCGGCCAGCGCGCCCACGACCTAACCGCTGCAATTTCTGGCCGCACAGCCGTGGCAGGTAGCCTAGATCCATGGACGAAACCGCCGCAGTTCCCGCCCCGCAGCCCGCAACTGCCGGTGCTCCAGTGCCACTTTCCAGCCTCGCCGGGCTGGAGTTCTCCAAGGGTCACGGAACGGGCAATGATTTTGTCCTCATCGCTGATCCCGGTGACGCCCACGAGATCACGGCCGAGCAGGTCGCGCAGTTGTGCGACCGCCATGTGGGCATCGGGGGTGACGGCCTCATCCGGGCAGTTCCTTCCCGCTTTCTCCCGGAAGGTCGTGTCGCCCTTGAGCAGGATCCCGAAGCCGAGTGGTTCATGGATTATCGCAACGGAGATGGTTCGCTCTCCGAAATGTGCGGCAACGGCGTACGCGTTTTCGTCCATTTCCTGATTGCGGAGAACCTGGTGAACCTGGGGCCCGGTCAGACGCTCACCATCGGCACTCGTGGCGGCGTCAAAAAGGTTGTAAGGACAGTCAACGGTTATGCCGTGGATATGGGCCCATGGGAGTTCATCTTCCCCCGGGAGGCCACCAGCAAGGCCATGGATGCGCTGGTAAGCGCTGACGGCCTGGAAGTGGCAAGGCCCGGTCTGTCAGTTAGTATGGGCAACCCTCACACGGTAGTTGCCCTCGCAGAACTCAGCGAGCTTTCAGCCACACAATTGTTCAAGCCCCCCGTGGTGGATCCCAAGCCCACAAACGGAACCAATGTTGAGTTCGTGGTTCCCGCCGAGCCCCTGGTGGAGGACGGCGTAGGAACCATCACCATGCGCGTTCACGAGCGCGGCGTGGGGGAGACGCAATCCTGCGGCACAGGCGCGTGCGCCGCCGCCGTCGCGATTCGTCACTGGGCGGGTGATACGGCTCCCAACGACTGGCACGTGAAGGTACCAGGCGGCGTCGTAGGTGTGAAGTTCTTCCCTGGCGCGGGAGGCCGCGAGCATGTTGAACTTAGTGGCCCAGCCGTCATCGTGGCTACTGGGACGCTTTCCTGACACGGATGATCCTGAACGTCTTGGATGTGCTCTCACGGGAGACCGTGTAGGAGCTGTCCAGTGCGGTGGACAGCCACCGCTGGAGGGAATCGGAGCCCAGGTTCTTCTGGACAACCAACCAGGCGTTACCGCCCGGTGCCAGCCGGGGCAGCCACGTCAGCAGCAGGGTATGCAATTCGTCTTTTCCGATGCGGATGGGCGGGTTGGACCAGATGGTGTCGAACTCGACGGCGGGGTCTACCTCGTGCGGGAGGCTGGCAGTGACGTTGGTGAGGCCGAGCGCCGCCGCATTCTCATTGGTCAGCGTGATGCAACGCTCATTCACATCCACCGCATGGACCTTGGCATGTGGTGCCATCAGCCCCAAGGTGAGGGCAATCGGACCCCAGCCGCAGCCGATGTCCAGCAGGTGACCCTTCGGTGACGGCGGTGGAACCTCGGAGAAAAGTACTGCCGTGCCCTTGTCCACGCCGTCGGGACTGAAGATTCCCGACGAGGTCTGCAGCTGGCGCGTGGCTCCTGCGAGTTCCACAGTGAGTGGCTTGCGGGTGAATGGTCCGGCCGGTTGGGCAGTGAAATAGTGTGCAGACTCCATAATTTGCCAGATTAGTTGGCTATCGTCGGCTTGGGAAACCGCCTCCTTCGGCAGCAGGTTTGACAATGGCTGCTAACGTGGAACGCATGTTCTTGATCTTCGAGTAATCAGCCCACAGACACCGGAGTCATCCGGCGTTTGACGGTACCGCCCGCGACGCAGGCCCACTTGGCATTTCAGCCCGGCAGGCCTTTCCGCCCGGCAGGTCCCACTGGCTCAGTCCGGCAAATCCAGTATTTGGAGCCGGACGCTCTGAAGACTTCGCCCCGCACCCTAGTGGACAGCTGTATCCATCCGGCTAAACGCGTAGGGCAGGCAGAGCATCCTCACGTTGGCCAAGGACCCTCCCCGCGGAATCAATCACGCCACATTCCAGCAGCCCCTGCCTCCGAAAGGCACCGACTGCCCAGTACACAGGAGGCCCTTTTGGCCGATGTCCGTCAGCCCAGCGCGAATAGCGCCCCATCGAGCACGAAACCGCACTATTCTGGAATTGCCGAACAGTCTAAGGAGACCATGACCACCCAGAAGCACTCCGGATCCGATTCCGACGCCCAGGACATGAGTCCTGAACAAATCCAGGCCGTCATCGACCGGATTCTTTCCAAGGATGTACCTGCGCAGGCATCCGACGACAACGACGCCAACGGTGTGTTCGGCAAGGCGCAGGCGATTTCCACGCTGGACCGTGAACACAGTATCTACGACGGTGACCAGGAAGATTTGGCTGAACGCCGCGCCCTTCGCCGTACCGCAGGACTGTCAACCGAACTTGAAGACGTCACTGAGGTCGAATACCGACAGTTGCGCCTGGAGCGCGTCGTACTGGCCGGTCTGTGGACTGAGGGGACTCTCGCGGACGCTGAGAACTCCCTCCGCGAGCTGGCGGCACTTGCAGAGACCGCCGGATCCGAGGTGTTGGACGGTTTGGTTCAGCGCCGGCAGAAGCCGGACCCCGGGACCTTCCTTGGTTCCGGTAAGGCCCAGGAGCTCAAGGACATCGTCGCTGCCACGGGCGCAGATACTGTGGTTGTGGACACTGAGCTCGCGCCCTCGCAGCGACGCGGCCTCGAGGACATTGTGAAGGTCAAGGTAGTTGACCGCACCACGCTGATCCTGGATATCTTTGCCCAGCACGCAAAGAGCCGCGAAGGCAAGGCGCAGGTGGAGCTCGCACAGCTCGAGTACCTGCTCCCGAGGCTTCGCGGTTGGGGTGACTCCATGTCCCGCCAGGCCGGTGGCCAGGTGGGTGGAGCAGGCGCTGGAATGGGTTCGCGTGGTCCTGGTGAAACCAAGATCGAACTTGATAGGCGCCGAATCCGCACCCGCATGGCCAAGTTGCGTCGCGAAATCGCCGCGATGAAGCCTGCGCGTGAGACCAAGCGTGCCAACCGCCGTCGTAATGCGGTTCCGTCTGTTGCCATCGCCGGGTACACGAACGCTGGGAAGTCGTCCCTGCTCAACCGCCTTACTGACGCAGGTGTCCTGGTGGAGAACGCCTTGTTCGCCACCCTGGATCCCACAGTCCGTAAGGCGCAAACCCCGGACGGCATCGGCTATACCCTCGCAGACACCGTTGGGTTCGTTCGTTCACTCCCAACCCAGCTCATTGAGGCTTTCCGCTCCACGCTGGAGGAAGTTGCGGATGCGGACTTGATCCTCCACGTGGTGGATGCATCGCACCCCGATCCTGAGGGACAGATTGCAGCGGTAAGGGCCGTTTTCACCGAGGTTGATGCCCGCAAGGTTCCCGAGATCATCGTCCTCAACAAGGTGGACGTCGCGGATCCCTTCGTGGTGGAGCGCCTCAAGCAGAAAGAGCCCCGGCATGCTGTTGTGTCCACCCGCACGGGCCAGGGCATCGCGGAGCTGCTGGAAGACATCAGCCGGTCCATTCCCCGGCCCGGCGTGCGCCTTGAACTGCTCATTCCCTACGACCGCGGGGAAATGATCAGCAAATTGCATAGTTCCGACTCGGAAATCCTCAGCACTGAGCACGAGGAGAACGGGACCCGGGTAGTTGTCATGGTGCGCGAAGGCCTGGCCGCTGAACTGGAGCCATTCGTCAGTAATGGTTGAGAAGGTGGCGGCGGACGCCGTCGAATCGGTGGGGGAGAAGACCACCCTCGAACTGTTGGATCGGGCTGTTGCCGGCATGGGCGGACAAAGCCGTGCCGGCCAGCACGAAATGGCCAAGCATGTCACCCGGGCCATCGAGACCGGGGAGCACCTGCTGGTCCAGGCGGGAACGGGAACAGGTAAGTCGTTGGCTTACCTGATTCCGTTGATCGCCCATTCCATGGACAGCGATAAACCGACTCTCGTGTCCACCGCCACCCTGGCACTCCAAACCCAAATCGTCGGGCGGGACCTTCCCAGGCTGCTGGAGACCATCAACCCTGCCCTTGAGCGCCCGGTCAATGTGGCGCTCGTCAAGGGCAGGGCAAATTATGTGTGCCTGCAGAAGCTCGAAGGCGGGTTCCCCAGCGAAGAGCCCTCCGAAGGGCAGCTGTTCTCCCTCGGCGAGGACACCAGCGTGCCCCACTTTGCTGCTTCCATGGGCGGTCCGCAATCACAGCTGGGTAAGGAAGTAGTCCGTCTCCGGGAATGGGCGGAGAAAACCGCTACCGGCGACCGCGATGAACTCATGCCAGGGGTCACCGACAGGGCCTGGCGTCAGGTATCCGTAACGTCCATGGAGTGCTTGGGCGCCCAGAAGTGCCCCGTAGCAGAAGAGTGCTTCAGCGAGCTGGCACGCTCACGGGCGGGTGAAGCCGACGTCGTGGTCACCAACCACGCAATGCTGGCCGTCAGTGCCTTTGAAGGCCTGGCCGTGCTGCCTGAGTACGACGTCGTGGTGGTTGACGAGGCGCATGAACTTCAGGACCGCGTGACCGGTGCTGTTTCAGGCCAGTTGTCGGTGGCCATGGTTCACGCGGCGGCATCAAGTGCACGCAAACACACGGCCATTACAGTGGATGCGCTCAACGCTGCCGCGGAGCGCTTGGATATGGCCATCGCCGGGGTGCCCAACGGGCTGTTGCCCAACGGCCTCAACGACGAACAGCTGGATTGCCTGGACCAGTTAAGGGACGCCGCCCGCGCTGCGCTCTCCGATTCGAAGACAGATTCATCAAACGCAGTCGACGGCGGACGGCAGCTGGCGCGGTCACGGCTCATGCTGATCCTGGAATTGTGCGAACGCATGCTGGCCGCCAAGGAGAACCGCGAAGTCGTATGGTTCTCCAGGAACAGCACGTTCGACCCGCAGCAGGGCTATTCCCAACCGGACGAGACTGCTCCCGCCTTGATCAACATCGCCCCGCTCAGCGTTGCCGGACGGCTTCGCGAAGGTCTCTTCGCCGGCCACACGGTGGTGCTGACCTCCGCCACGCTGGCCATCGGCTCGGCTTTCGAACCGGCAGCAGGTGGCCTCGGCCTCATCGGCGACGGCGCCCCGAGCTGGACCGGGATCGATGTGGGTTCGCCCTTTGATTATCCCAAACAGGGTGTCCTGTATGTGGCCAAGCACCTCCCAAAACCCGGTCGTGGTACTTCCCCCGAGGCGCTCGACGAACTGGAAGACCTCATTCGCGCGTCCGGCGGGGGAGCCCTGTGCCTGTTCTCCTCACGGCGTGCGGCCGAAGAAGCAGCCGATGCCATGCGGCTCCGATTGGACGTGGATATCCTCTGCCAAGGCGAATCCACTATGGCGGCCCTCGTAAAGCAATTCGCGGATGAGCCAGACACCTGTCTCTTCGGAACCATGTCACTGTGGCAGGGCGTAGACGTTCCGGGGGGCTCATGCCGCTTGGTTGTCATTGACCGCATTCCGTTCCCGCGGCCTGATGATCCCCTGATGACTGCGCGCTCCCGCGCAGTGGCGCAATCAGGTGGGAATGGCTTCATGGCCGTATCGGCGACGCATGCTGCCATTCGACTGGCGCAGGGTGCTGGCCGCCTGATCCGTTCGACAGGAGACAAAGGAGTAGTTGCGGTGCTCGACTCGCGGCTCTCGACGGAACGCTATGGAGGCTTTCTGCGTGCCGCCCTGCCGCCGTTCTGGGCAACGACGGACCGGGGAGTGGTCCGTGGCGTTCTGGAGCGGCTGGGCTCGGCTAAAGCCCCGTAGGTCGCCTAGAGGGACCGCAGTACCGAAACTACCTTGCCCATGATGGTGGCTTGATCGCCCAGGATGGGTTCGTACTGGGTGTTCTGCGGGAGCAGCCACGTATGGCCATCCCGCTGGCGGAAAGTCTTTACGGTTGCTTCGTCATCCAGCAGGGCAGCAACGATGTCGCCGTTGATGGCGTCATTCTGGCGGCGGACCACAACCCAATCACCGTCACAGATGGCGGCGTCAATCATGGAATCGCCGGCCACCTTCAACATGAACAGTTCCCCATGCCCCACAAGTTGGCGGGGGAGCGCAAGTACGTCTTCCACCGTCTGGTCAGCCAGGATCGGTCCGCCGGCGGCGATCCGGCCCACCAGCGGGACCATGGCGGTATCACTGGCACTGGCCAGCTCCGTTACGGCAAGGCCGCCCGCGCTGCGAAGGGTGGTGGGCGCTTCCACGCCCGGAATGGTGCCACCATCGAGCGTCAGCGGCATCAGGACTTCCATGGCGCGGGGCCGCTTGGGGTCCCTGCGCAGGTAGCCAAGTTTCTCCAATTGGGACAACTGGTGAGTAACGCTGGACAAACTGGCCAGGCCCACGGTGTCACCGATCTCGCGCATGCTGGGCGGGTAACCGTTGTCATTGACCGACCGCTGGATGGTCTCCAGGATCTTTTTCTGCCGCACAGTCAGGCTCTTGGGACTCTTTTGAGGCTGCTGGCTCCGCAGGGGTGCCCCGCCGCCTGTGGCTTTCGCTGCCATGTTCGCCAATGCCTTTCCATTCCGCCCGAAACTAGCCCGGGGTCGTTGGGTCTGCAAAAAATGTCAGACCCTCCTGTTCCACTGAAACAGTGCTGTTTCTTCACTCAAACGTAGGGCAGGCACAGGCGTTTATCAAACATTTGTTCTAGCGAGTCTCGACACCGTTCGTTGATAAGTGCTAAAAATGTCATAGCAAGGTTCGAATATGTGTTCTATAAACCTGATGCTGGAGCCGGATGTTCGAACAGAGTGTTCGAACATCCGGGATCAGAGGACGGGAACGCAAAGAATTGGCCGCCAAGCTCCGGGCACCCCGGAACCTGGCAATAGCTCAGAAGGGCTCAGCTCATGTCCGCAGTCACTACGTTCGCTGATTTCCGCACCACTCAGGCACCCGCTCGCCTGCGTCTCACCCGGCGGGGACGGATTGTCTTCTTCGGCATCCCGGCAATGCTGTTGGTGGCGGCGCTGCTGACCCTTGCCGGTTTCATCAACTCCCCGGCCAAGGCCTCGGACTCCCAGTCCCAATTGCGACCGCCCGTTGCAGTCACTGTAACGGTCCAGCCGGGCCAATCACTGTGGGGCATTGCCGGCGCGGCCGCTCCGGAGCGGGACCCGCGTGACGTGATCGCGGAGATCATCCAGCTGAATGACCTCCGCGGCGGCCGCATTCTGCCCGGCCAGCAGCTGTTCGTCCCTGCAAACTGAGTCGTCCACCATCCGCAGGAACCGATCGCCCGGCGTCACAGTTAGTCGGCAGTCCGGGCCGCCCCTTAAACTGTGATGGTGAGTGACCAGCTTGAGCGACTTGACAGACTTCCCCTCCGGACCAACCTGCGTGGACTGAGCCCCTACGGCGCACCGCAGCTTGACGTCCCCATCCTGCTCAACGTCAACGAAAACACTCATGGCGTCCCCGCGGATGTCCAGGCCGCCATCACCGAGGCTGTCGCCGCTGCGGCCACAGGGCTGAACCGCTATCCGGACCGTGAGTTCACTGAACTACGGGTAGCCCTCGCGGAGTACCTTGGCCACGAACTTTCTCCGGACAACATTTGGGCCGCCAACGGATCCAATGAAGTCCTGCAGCAAATCCTCCAGGCATTTGGTGGACCGGGACGCAAAGCGCTCGGTTTCCCGCCCACGTACTCCATGTACCCCCTTCTGGCGAGTGGCACGGACACAGAGTATGTCCGCGGCGTGCGTGCTGACGACTACGGGCTGGACGCCGAATCGGCCGCCGCGCAGGTTCGGGAAACGGGCGCCAACATCGTGTTCCTGTGCTCACCGAACAACCCAACCGGTACAGGGTTGGGCTTGGACGTTGTTGAGGCCGTCTACGAGGCCGGCGAAGCGAGCCAGGCCATCGTGATCGTGGACGAGGCGTATCACGAGTTCGCGCACGACAATACTCCGAGCGCCTTGACGTTGTTGCCAGGACGCGAGCGGTTGATCGTCTCGCGCACCATGAGCAAAGCGTTCGCCCTTGCGGGTGCCCGGCTCGGCTACATGGCGGCAGCCCCGGAAGTCACAGACGCAATCAGGCTGGTCCGCCTTCCTTACCACTTGTCTGCCGTCACGCAGGCAACGGCGCTGGCTGCGCTTAACCACCGCGAAGCCCTTATGGCCGACGTCGAGGACATCAAGGTACAACGCGACCGGATTGTGACTGAGCTGCTTCGCATGGGCCTCAAGCCCGCGGCCTCCGACTCCAACTACGTCTTCTTTGGCGGCCTCGAGGAGCCACACAAGATTTGGCAGGGCCTGCTCAATGCCGGCGTGCTGATCCGCGACGTCGGCATCCCTGGGCATTTGCGTGTCACCGCCGGAACCGAACCGGAAACCACCGCCTTCCTTGAGGCCTTGGAAGCACTGCTGGACGGCACGGCGCCGCAGCGCGCCTAAACTTGTCCATAGACCCAACCCACCCTCCGTGTATAAGGACGTCCCAATGAGCGAAACCGGCACCACGCCGACCGCTGCCCGCACCGCGCGCATGGAGCGCACCACCAGCGAGTCTTCAGTCCTGGTGGAGATCAACCTGGACGGTTCCGGTGTCTCGGACATCAGTACCTCGGTTCCGTTCTACGACCACATGCTGACGGCACTGTGCAAGCACTCCCTGATCGACATGACGGTGAAGGCCACAGGCGACACCCACATCGACGCGCACCACACCGTGGAAGATGTCGCCATCACTTTTGGCGAGGTCCTGCGGACGGCATTGGGCAACAAGGCCGGAATCCGTCGCTTCGGCGAAGCAACTGTTCCTTTGGACGAAGCGCTGGCGCACGCTGTCGTGGATGTTTCCGGGCGTCCTTACCTGGTGCACGGTGGTGAGCCGGCCGGGCAGGAGTACCACCTGATCGGTGGACACTTCACGGGCTCGCTGACACGCCACGTTTTTGAAGCCATCACGCTGCATGCCGGAATCTGCCTGCACATGAATGTCTTGGCTGGCCGGGACCCGCACCACATAGTCGAGGCCCAGTTCAAGGCTTTTGCCCGCGCTTTACGTGCAGCCGTGGAATCCGATCCCCGCGTGGAGGGCATCCCTTCCACCAAGGGCGCACTATGAGCGGCCAGTTTCTGAAGAATGGAGCGGTGGCTGACGCCACTGCATCCGTGAAGCCGGAGTCGCCCGAAGGCAAGCCCACTGTCACTGTGCTGGACTATGGATCGGGCAACGTACGGTCTGCCGTCCGTGCTCTTGAGCGCGCTGGCGCCCACGTCGTTCTGAGCTCCAAGGCTGAGGACGTGCTGAACGCTGACGGCCTGGTGGTGCCCGGGGTTGGTGCCTACGAGACGGTGATGAAGGAGCTTAAGTCCGTCGATGCCATTCGCATGATTGGACGCCGGGTTGCTGGTGGCCGCCCCGTGCTGGCCATCTGCGTCGGCTTGCAGGTCCTCTTCGAAGCCGGCGTAGAGCACGGCACCGAATCCGAGGGTATGGCCGAGTGGCCGGGCAAGGTTGAACTCCTTCCCGCTCCGGTAGTGCCGCACATGGGCTGGAACACCGTGGACGTACCTGAGGGCTCAAAGCTGTTCGCCGGCGTTGAGCAGGAACGTTTCTACTTTGTGCACTCCTACGGTGTCCAGGAGTGGAACTTCGACGTCGTTCAGCCCCGCATGGCTCCTCCCATGGTCACCTGGTCCGAGCATGGTGCGCGTTTCATTGCTGCTGTCGAGAACGGCCCACTCTGCGCTACCCAATTCCACCCGGAGAAGTCAGGCGATGCCGGAGCCCGGCTCTTGCGAAACTGGGTGGACAGCCTCCGTAAGCCCGCTCCGGAAGCATCCGGAAGCGATACCGCCTAGATGTGGGGCTCAGTATTGCTGATGGCCCTCGCCGGCCTGCTGATAGGCGGGGGTATCTCCTTCCACCAGCAGAATAAACCGCGCTGGGTTTCCATTTCTTTCTACGTGCTGGCCGGGATGTCCCTGTTGGCCGCCTATCTCCTGACGCTGGGTAACTAAACCAGTCGCTCAACAAATCGCGTCACCTTCGAACTCCAAGGACACACATGACCACCTCCGCCCAGTCCGTTCTGGAACTCCTGCCCGCCGTCGACATCGTTGACGGCCAGGCAGTCCGCCTCCTGCAGGGAGAAGCCGGCTCGGAAACCAGCTACGGTACACCCCTGGAAGCAGCTTTGAACTGGCAGGACGCGGGTGCCGAATGGGTGCACATGGTTGACCTGGACGCCGCTTTCGGCCGTGGAAACAACGCCGCGCTGATCAGCGAGGTCGTATCGCAGCTCAACGTCAAGGTGGAACTCTCCGGCGGTTTGCGGGACGACGAATCCCTGGAACGTGCGCTGGAGCTGGGCGTCGCGCGCGTGAATCTCGGAACGGCAGCGTTGGAGAACCCGGAGTGGACCCGAAAGGCAATCGACCGCTTCGGTGACAAGATCGCCGTCGGCCTTGACGTCCGCGGGACAACTCTTGCCGGACGCGGTTGGACCAAGGAGGGCGGTGACCTTTGGGAGGTTCTGGCACGCCTGGAGGACGCCGGGTGCGCCCGCTACGTTGTCACAGACGTCACCAAGGACGGAACCCTTCAGGGCCCGAACGTGGAACTCCTTCGCCAGATGGTGGAGAAGACCGGCAAGCCCGTTGTCGCTTCGGGCGGTATCTCCAGCTTGGAAGACCTGCGCGTTCTGCGCGAACTGGTACCGCTGGGTGTTGAAGGCGCGATCGTAGGCAAGGCTCTCTACGCCGGTGCCTTCACGCTGCCCGAGGCGCTGGACGTTGCCGGCCGCCGCTGATGCCCCACAACGCAGGACATCAGCACGACGATCATGGCCACGGCAGGCGTGAGCTTCCCGGTCACATAGCGGCCGCCTTGGCCGGTGCCGGTGGAGCTACCGACTCTGCCGGCCAGCCTTGGTCCGGAAGGAGCCTCAGCGGTGACGACGCCAAAATCCACAATTTTGAGGACGACGACGGCTCGGCGGACGCCGGTTATGTAGCCGCCATCGCGGCACTGATCAACGGAACCGGCAGCGAGGCAGACGTTGTTGCCTCCTTGGCGACGGCGAGGGTTTTCGTTCCGGTCGTTGCCCAGCTGGCTGAAGAAGCATCGGGCGTCGACGGCCTCCATGCAGACAAGCAAGCCGATATGGCTTTGGTCACACTCAAGGCTCCCGATGGTCGCACTGCGATGCCGGTCTTTACCTCTGCAGCTGCCCTCAAGAAATGGCATTCGGAGGCGCGGCCCGTGGCCGTGTACGCTGCGCGCGCAGCGCTTTCTGCAGTATCCGAGGGCGCGCAGCTGTTGGTGATGGACCCAGGCTCCGACTTCGCATTTGTTGTGCGGCGCCCGGCAATGTGGGCCCTTGCCCAGCAGAAGGACTGGACGCCGTCATACCTTGATGATCAACTGGAGGCTGCTCTCGTTTCAACGGTCTCGGCATTTCGGACCGTCCGTCGCTTGGAGACGCAACCCGGTGGCGGTGTTGCGTCCCTGACGGCCGACGGTCGACGTGTACATGGCGGCGGTGCAGGGCCGGAACTGCGTGTGGTGCTCTTCCTCGAAGATGGACTCGACGCCGTGGCTGTGCAGACGCTCCTTGCCCAACTGAACGATGCGTGGGCAAGGATGGATTCCTTTGCCGAGGGCGTTGATTCCATGGAAGTAAAACTGCAGCGCGCAGCACAGGAGCCCGCGCGGCATTAATGGCAGTGCCGGTTCTCCGGGGCTGCCCTGGGGAACAAGAGGATTTAGCCAGTGAACTTCGCTCTCTATAAAGAGATGCTGTCCATCCGTCCTGTCCGGCGTCTGTTGGTTGTGGGCATGATTGCGCGCATTCCACACTCGGCGGCGGGCGTGCTCCTCACTCTGCACATCGTGCTGACGCTGGGCCAGGGCTACGCCGCCGCCGGTGCAGCAGCCGCTGTCATGACCATCGGCATTGCGCTGGGTGCACCCTGGCGTGGTCGACGGGTGGACATGGTGGGGCTGAGGAAGGCCCTGATCCCTTCGGTTGTGTCCGAAACCGTCATCTGGTCGATAGTCCCGCACGTTTCGTATGAATGGCTGCTGCCATTGGTGTTTGTCGGCGGTCTTTTCACCCTGCCGATCTTCAGTGTTGTCCGCCAGTCGCTGGGTGTCATGGTGGATGGCGAGCAGCGGCGATCGGCCTTTGCCCTCGATTCCATCGCCACCGAGCTGGTGTTCATGATCGGCCCGGCTGTCGGCGCCATCGTGGCAACCAGTGGCTTCTCGGCGATCGGACTGACGGCAGTAGGAATTTCGGTCTCCGTTGCCGGGCTGTTCCTTATGTGGTTCAACCCGCCAACCCGGAGCGAAGTGGTCTGCACCCCGCAGGAGACTGCAGACAGGGCGGCGGCTGACCTCGCTGCTGCGGAGGCTGCGATGGTGGCGTCAGCGCCTGCCCACGTCCAGGAGGCGGCCTCGGAAATGGCGTCCTCAACCTCGCGCAAAGCAGCATTCCGGAGTCGCGTCGCCAGGAACTTCACCTGGTTCACGGTTTCCGTTGCGGCACTCTTCGCCGTAGCCGCGGGATCCGGAATGGTGCTCAGTGGTTCGGATGTCAGCATCGTCGGGCTGCTGGAACGTGGTGGACACGAGAATGAAATCGGCATCGTGTTCTTCTTCTGGTGCGCAGCGTCCGTGGTCGGTGGACTCATCTACGGGTCAATGAAGCGGACCGTTTCGCCAATGCTCTTGCTCCTGGGCATGGCCGCACTCACCATTCCGATGGGCTTTGCCCAAGACACCTGGACCCTCGCGTTCCTCTCGCTCCTGCCCGGCCTTTTGTGCGCACCGGTTTTGTCGGCGTCGTCCGAGAAGGTGGCTGACCTTGTGGACGAGGAGCGCCGGGGTGAAGCGATGGGCTGGTACGGCTCGGCACTGACTGCAGGTGTTGCCTTGGGCGCGCCTCTGGCCGGGGTCTTTATCGACACCGTCGGTCCGTCGGGTGGCTTTGCCGCCGTCGGCATCGCTGGCGTCGCTCTCTGCGCTACTGGACTCATCCTGACGTCCTTGCGCCGTCGCGCCGCCCGCGTCTGAAACCCGGAAACGCTGAAGCGCTGAACCTCAACACCAAGCAAGCAACGACGGCGGGCCGACCACACGTGGTCGACCCGCCGTCGTTGACTATTGCGGAAGTTGGGGCTAATTCACCGGTCCGGTGAACTTTTCGCCCGGACCCTTGCCCGGGGCGTCAGGAATGAGGGAAGCCTCGCGGAATGCCAGCTGCAGTGAACGCAAGCCATCGCGCAACGGGCCGGCGTGCTGTGAACCGATTTCCGGGGCGGCTGCTGACACCAGGCCGGCGAGGGCCGTGATGAGCTTGCGGGCTTCGTCCAAGTCCTTGAGGTCCTCGGCATTGGGATCATCGGCCAGGCCCACCTTGACGGCTGCCGCGCTCATGAGGTGAACGGCGCCCGTGGTAATGACTTCCACTGCGGGAACTTCAGCGATGTCACGGATCTGCTGGGACACTCCGGCATCAACGGCGGGGGAGGCGTCTTCCCCATAGGAGTTACGGGAATTGCTGTCTTCAGTGCTCATACTGGTAAGCTTGTCACAGACCGACTGGAAGTCGTTATTCACAGTCAACATCTGCAGTTCTTGCTCCCGCCTTCCGCAATGTGCGCTTGGCGGGTTGTTTCTGTAGAATTGACTTTCAGTTTGCAAGCGGAGTTCTCTCCCACCCGCGTCAACCGTTCCCTTCGGGGACAGGATCCCTTTCGGGACAAGAGGTTGCCGGGTACCTGGTCGGACACTTCCGGTGGCATTGCTTCCGGGGGTGCGTACTTCCCGCGGGGAGGTGCAGCCGATCTTCGAGGCCTTCGATTGCACCAGCAATTGGGGGCCTTCTCTTTTTGCCGGTGACATCACCACAACCACAGGAGCTTTAACATTAGCGAGCCAAGAATCAATGAGCGTATCCGCGTCCCCGAGGTGCGGTTGGTCGGTCCTGCCGGCGAACAGGTAGGAATTGTCCGCATTGAGGACGCCCTGCGTCTTGCTGCCGAGTCCGATCTCGATCTCGTTGAAGTTGCCCCGCAGGCTAAGCCTCCTGTTTGCAAGTTGATGGACTTCGGCAAGTACAAGTACGAAGCTGCCGTGAAGGCCCGCGAGGCCCGCAAGAACCAGACCAACACGGTTCTGAAGGAAATTCGCTTCCGCCTTAAGATCGACAAGCACGACTACGAAACCAAGCGCGGTCACGCACTTCGGTTCCTGGGCGCCGGTGACAAGGTCAAGGCCATGATCCAGTTCCGCGGCCGTGAGCAGCAGCGTCCCGAGATGGGTATCCGCCTGCTGCAGCGTTTTGCTGAAGACGTTGCCGAGGTTGGCATCATCGAGTCCAGCCCGCGCATCGATGGCCGCAACATGGTCATGGTGATCGGACCGCTGAAGAACAAGGCTGAAGCGAAGGCCGAAGCCCGTCGCGCTACGCAGCGTGCTGAAGCCAAGGCTCAGAATGAGGCCAAGGCATCCGGACGTGTAGACACCACGGGCGAACAGACTCCGCTGACGCAGAGCCTCGCCGACCTTCTTCCCGAGGGCTTCAAGGTCACCGAAGAGGAGACCAAGCAGGACACTGTCGAAGCCCCCGAGGCCCAGACAGCGGTTACCGAAGAGGCTCCGGCTGCTGAAGAAGCTCCCGTTGCTGAGGAAGCTCCGGTTGTTGAAGAGGCTCCGGTTGTTGAAGAAGCTCCTGCTGCTGAGGAAGCTCCTGCTCCGGTTGTTGAAAAAGCACCCGTGGTCGAGGCTCCTGCAGCCAAGGCAGCTCCGGCAAAGGCAGCGCCTGCGCCGGCGAAAACTGCACCGGCCGCCAAGGCAGCACCGGCAGAAGCGGCTCCGAAGCCAGTTGTTCCGGCAGCCGCCCCGAAGCCTGCAGTTCCGTCGGCTCCGAAGCCCGTCGCTAAGCCGGCAGCTCCCAAGCCGGCAGCTCGGCCCGCGGCCCCCAAGGTTGCGCCCAAGCCTGCATCACGCAAGACCAACTAGTTCAACGCCTCGGAGGCCCGCCTCCAACGGCAAGCAACCAGCACGCCGGCCCTCGTAGGCCGGCTGCGCGAAAGAATCGCGGACTCGTCCGTGGATACGTAAGGAGATCGGTTCCCATGCCGAAGATGAAGACCCACAGCGGTGCTAAGAAGCGCTTCAAGCTGACCGGCACCGGCAAGCTGAAGCGTCAGCAGGCCAACCGCCGTCACTACCTTGAGCACAAGTCCTCAAGGCTGACCCGTCGCCTCGCTGGCGACAAGCTCGTCTTCAAGGGCGATGCCAAGGTCATCAAGAAGATGCTCGGCGTCTAAGTTCCAAGTTCTTTGGTTACTGCCATCCGGCAGGGACCGACTACACCAAAAGCCTTCTCAGGCCGGCCGGGTTTCCGGCAGTAGCAGCTTGGGATAAAGATTTCTGAAGGAGTACGCACGTGGCACGTGTGAAGCGGGCGGTAAACGCCCACAAGAAGCGCAGGGTTGTCCTCGAACGCGCAAAGGGTTACCGCGGACAGCGTTCGCGCCTGTACCGCAAGGCCAAAGAGCAGCTGCTGCACTCGTTTGTGTACAGCTACGGCGACCGCCGCAAGAAGAAGGGTGACTTCCGTCGCCTCTGGATCCAGCGCATCAATGCTGCATCCCGCGCCAATGGCCTCACCTACAACCGCTTGATCCAGGGCCTCAAGGCCGCTGAGGTTGAGGTTGACCGCCGCATGCTGGCCGAGCTGGCTGTCTCTGACGCCAACGCTTTCGCCGCCCTGGTGAACATTGCCAAGGCTGCACTTCCGGCTGACACCTCCGCGCCGGCAGCTGCTGCCGCTCCCAAGGCCGCCAAGGTTGCTCCGGCTGCTGCCACCGCAACGGCTGTCAAGGCTGTTGTTTCCGAGAAGCCGGCTATCGACGGCGCAGTTGCTGCTGATGGCGACGAGGCCCCGGAAGGCTACGCCATCAAGGGCAACGCCGAGTCCAAGAAGTACCACGTTCCGGGTTCCACCTGGTACAACACCACTGCTGCTGAGTACTGGTTCTCCACCGTTGAGGCTGCAAAGGCCGCTGGCTTTGAGCCTGCAGGTGGCGAAGCCCGCCAGCAGATCAAGAACTAGTCGCAACTGCCACTAAAGTTCTTTATATGAACGAAACCGGGCGCCCGCAAGACTTTCCGATGACCAACCCCCGAGCTGATCGGGTGAGGGACGTCGCCAGGCTTGCCGGGCGCCCGGCGCGTTTAAAACGCGGACGCTTCCTTGCTGAGGGTCCGCAGGCGGTGCGTGAGGCTTTGACCCTGCACCGTGAGCGCACTGCGGCCGGAGGACCCGCCGTCGTGCATGAAGTTTTTGCCAGCGAAGCGTGCCTTGAGCGCCTCCCTGAGCTTGCCGATCTGGCGCAGGAAACGCAGCTCCGGCTTGCAAGTGACGAAGTCCTTGCCGCCATGGCGGATACCGTCAATCCGCAGGGGATTGTGGCTGTGTGCAGTTTTGTGGACGTCAGCTTGGAGTCAGTGCTCGACGCCGGTCCACGCCTGATCGCTGTCATGTGCCAGGTGCGCGATCCCGGTAACGCCGGGACTGTTCTCCGCGCTGCGGATGCTGCCGGCGCCGACGCAGTTGTCCTTACTGGTTCGAGCGTGGACATCTACAACCCCAAGGCTGTCCGGTCGACAGCTGGCTCCCTTTTCCACTTGCCGGTGGTGCTGGGTGCCGATGTTGAGGAGTTGGTGGCACACTGCCGGGATCGCGGTATCGGTGTCCTGGCTGCGGACGGATATGGAACCGTCAACTTGGACAAACTGCAGGACGAGAATGCGGCGCGGAGACTGGGGAATGAATCAGTGACCTCGGACTATGCCCTTGAGTCACCTACGGCCTGGCTGTTCGGCAACGAAGCGCAGGGTTTGTCGGAGACGGAGCTTGCACTGGCTGATCATCGCGTGGCGGTTCCTGTCTATGGGGCAGCTGAAAGCCTGAACCTGGGTACCGCCGCCACGGTGTGTCTTTACGCCAGCGCGCGTTCCCAGCAGGGCGCCCGACTGGAGAATGTGTAAACAGCGCATCGCCGGGTACGGTATTGGATGCAAGATCGGACGATGACGACTCTTCTTGGCACATCCCATTCTTTCCCCGAACCCAAAGAGGTGAAGCTTTCGTGGCTGCAGGTGGCGGTACCAAAGCGATTGTGGCGGCCTTGGCCGCCAATCTGACTATTGCCGTATTGAAGTTCATTGCATTCTTCCTGACGGCGTCATCGTCCATGCTGGCTGAAGCCATCCACTCGGTGGCGGACTCCGGAAACCAGATCCTGCTTCTTGTGGGAGGTAAACGGGCCAAGCGGGCCGCCAGCCCCGAGCATCCGTTCGGCTATGGCCGTGAGCGGTACATCTACGCGTTCATCGTCTCCATCGTGCTGTTCAGTGTCGGTGGCCTGTTTGCCTTGTACGAGGCCTGGGAGAAGTTCCAGCACCCACACGGTATCGAGGGGGCTTTCTGGTGGGTCCCGTTGGCCGTCTTGGTCGGTGCCATCATTGCTGAGTCGTTCTCGTTCCGCACGGCCATCATTGAGTCGAACCACATCCGCGGCAAGCAATCATGGGTCAAGTTTGTCCGCAACGCCAAGCAGCCGGAACTGCCAGTGATCCTGCTGGAGGACTTTGGCGCTTTGCTTGGCCTGATTTTCGCGCTCTTCGGTGTGGGAATGACGCTGGTCACCGGTGACGGGGTCTGGGATGCACTCGGCACAGCGATGATTGGCCTCCTGCTGGTGGCCATCGCAGTGGTCCTTGCGCTGGAAACCAAGTCCCTGCTGCTGGGGGAGTCTGCCACCAAGGAAGATGTCCAGCGCATCACGGAGGCACTGGAAGCTGACGGCACCCGCATCATCCACCTCAAAACCTTGCACCTGGGTCCGGAAGAGCTGCTTGTAGCTGCGAAGATCTCCATGGAGGCCTCTGAGACGGGCGAAGAGATTGCGAAGGGGATCGACGCCGCCGAGCAGCGTATCCGTGCGGCAGTCCCCATTGCGCGGGTCATCTACCTCGAACCTGACATAGAACGCGTCCAGGCGCCGCAGGGTTAGCCGTTCCGGAAATGTTCCTTCCGGATTAGTAGGTTCGATATGTGCTTAACAAGCATGGGCTCCGCCGTGGCGGAGCCCATGCTTGTTGTGTGTGGTTTTCTGGCCAACCAGCGCTCTTCTGGTGGATCAGGAGGACAGCGGCTTTTTTCGCTCCAGCAGACCACTGACCAGGGCCACTCCGAGGCCCAGAATGGCAAGGACCGCGCCAACCAATGCGGGAGCCACATATCCCCAACCCCAGGCAATAACTGTGCCGCCCAGGAAGGCGCCGAGCGCGTTGGCGATGTTGAGGGCGGAGTGGTTCAGCGAGGATGCCAGCGATGCGGCGCCCGGGGCAGCGTCCAGGAGGCGGGTTTGCAGCGCGGGAGTGAGCATGGAGCCCACACCGCCCACCACGAACGCCATGATGAAGGCGGCCCAGGCCCAGTGCGCAGCGATGGCGTAGACCACCAGGGCCACGGCGATTCCCGGCATGACCCAGTAGATGGTGCCCATCACGGACTTGTCGGCAAGGCGTCCTCCGAAGATGTTTCCCACCACCATGCCCAGTCCGTAGAGGGCCACAACGGCGGGGATCAGGTTCTCCGGTATGCCAGCCACAGAGGTCATGGTGTGTGCAATGTAGGTGTAAACGGCGAAGAAGCCACCAAACCCAATGATGCCGATCAGTAGCGCCAGCCAAACTTGGAGCCGTTTGAGGGCTCCAAGTTCGCGTCGGATGCTGGCCTCGGGGTGGGCTGCCTCGAAGGGGACGAATTTCCACACCATGGCGACGGTCAGCAATCCGATGGCGCCCACAATGACGAAGAGGAGCCGCCACCCGAAGGTCTGCCCAACCCATGTGGCCAAAGGAACCCCGATGACGTTGGAGACCGTAAGTCCTGCCATCACCATGGAGATTGCCCAGCCCCGTTTGGTAGGCGCGACGAGTCCGGCTGCGATGACGGCTGCCACTCCGAAGAAAGCTCCGTGGGGAAGTCCGGAAGCAAAACGGGAGAGCAGCATGAAGCCGTAATCCGGTGCGATGAAGGACGTCAGGTTTGCCAAGGACAGGAACAGCATGAGCCCCAACGCAAGGTGCTTTCTGGGAAGCTTTGCCCCGAACGCAGCGAAGAGGGGAGCGCCGATAACGACGCCCAAGGCGTAAGCCGAGATGAGGTTGCCCGCTTCGGGGGTGCTGATGCCCAGCCCCTCCTCGATTTCCTTCAGCAGGCCCATCATGGCGAATTCGGTGGTACCGATGGCGAACCCGCCCATGGCCAAGGCCAGGATGGCCAAGCCAAGGTGTTTCCTTGCTGCTTTGGCGGTGGCGGGGGTGGACACGGTGGTAGTCATAAGCCTGCTTCTTGAGGGTGCCTTGTGGGCTGGGGAAATTGGAGAAAATCCGATAACAAGTTTAGTCCGGGGCCCCGTGACTTGTCGCTGCTATGTGACGATGCCCATTCATCGGGCCCCATAGACTGTTTCGGTGACTGCACTGATCAACGTCGTGGGCGCCGCCGTCGTCGACTCCTTGGAAGCCCCCACCCGCCTTCTTGTTGCGCGCCGCACTGCGCCGCCCCGGTTCGCGGGCATGTGGGAATTTCCGGGCGGCAAGGTGGAAGCCGGTGAGACCGCAGAGGCTGCCCTGCACCGTGAACTCGCGGAAGAACTGGGCATTGAAGTGCAACTCGGGCCCGAGCTGGACTCGGGTAACACCACTGGGTGGACGCTCAATGAGCGTGCCTCCATGCGTGTGTGGTTCGCCGAGCTGGCGTCGGGAGAGCCGCGGCCGCTGGAGGATCACGACGAATTGCGTTGGGTATCGTTGGCTGACAGTGACGAAGCTCTCGGCCTGCCATGGATTCCGGCGGACCTTCCAATAGTCCGGGCGTTGCTTATCCGGGTGGCCGCTCCCGCTTGAGAACCGGGCGCTTGGATGGAAGAGAAGGCTGCTTCCCTTAGCCGGTGGCCTTCAACCTAGAAAAGCGGCTGCTGTCCAGGAAGGGGCGCGGAGGCGTCCACGGTTGCGGCCGCCGACCCAGTGGCAGTGCGAGCGTTCCGGTGGCTGAATCCCGATGTTCCGGTAAAGCCGTACTTCGCCTTGAAATAGGTGATCCGGCCGGTGAGCCACGCACGGTACTCCTTGGAAGCATAGGAGCCTTGTCCATAGAGTCGCCGGTACTTGCCCGCCAACTCCGGGTGCTCGGTTGCCAGCCATTTCATGAACCACTCACGGGTTCCTGGCTTGAGGTACAGGGCGCCGGCGGTGACTCCTGTGGCGCCCGCCTTGGTTAGTTCCGCGAATAGTGAATCGAGGGCTTCGTCCGAGTCCGTCAGCCATGGCAGGATGGGCATGGCCATGACGCCGCACCCCAGGCCGGCGTCGCGGAGCCGGGCTATGAGCTTGAGCCGGGCCTTGGGTGAAGGCGTGCCAGGCTCTATGAGCTCAGCGAGGTCCTGGTTGGTCATTGCCAGGGAGATGCCAAGGTCCACGGGGACCTGGGTGGCGGCGTGCTTGAGGAGGGGAATGTCCCTGGCCAGCAGCGTGCCCTTGGTCAAGATGGAGAACGGCGTGCCGGAATCTGCGAGGGCCCGGATGATTCCGGGCATGAGCATGTAGCGGCCCTCTGCGCGTTGATAGGGATCCGTGTTGGTGCCGAGGGCGACTTGGGGCCGTTCCCAAGAAGGCTTGGCCAGTTCCTTTCGGAGAACTTCGGCGGCATTGATCTTGACCACCACTTGCGAATCGAAGTCCCGCCCGGCGTCGAACTCCAAATACGTGTGGCTCTTCCGGGCGAAACAGTACACGCAGGCATGGCTGCATCCGCGATACGGGTTCACGGTCCACTCAAACGGCATATTGGAACCCGAAGGCACCTTGTTGAGCACTGACTTTGCGGTGACCTCATGGAAGGTGACTCCGGAGAATTCGGGCGTCGAGATGGAACGCACAAGCCCGGCAAGCGGCAGCAAGGCGTCCAAGGCCGGGGCAGGGCCTGGCGCCCCGAAACCACTAGGTTCTGACGCCGGTCCACGTGTAGGTGAAAGTGCTTGTGCGTCCCATCTCATGGACTCCATTCGAAGGTATGTTCGAATAAATGTCAAGGCCGTCCATGCGAGGCCGGTGATTGAGGAGCCGGGCGTTGCTAAGGTTGGCCCATGATTCTGCTGACTGGCTTCGAACCGTTTGGCGAGGACACTGTGAATCCTTCGTGGCTGGCAGTCCGTCGGGCGGGCGAGTTGCTCACTGCGCAAGGTATTGCTGTTGAAGCCGTGGAGCTACCGTGCGTTTTTGGTGGTTCGGCGAAAGTCCTCGGCGATGCCATGACCCGCCTGAACCCGGACATTGTGGTCTGTACCGGCTTGGCTGGAGGCCGTGGACGGATCTCCCTGGAACGCGTCGCCATCAATTGCGATGACGCTCGAATACCCGATAACAAGGGCCAGCGTCCCATCGATGAGGAGGTCATCCAGGGCGGGCCTGCGGCGTACTTCTCCAGCTTGCCCATCAAGGCTGCGCTCAGGAACCTCCAGATCGCGGGAATCAAGGGAGAAGTCTCTCAATCTGCGGGCACCTACGTGTGCAATCACATCTTCTATGCGCTGATGCACTCCTTGGCAGCCAAGCCCGGCATCCGCGGCGGATTCGTCCACGTCCCCTATCTGCCGGAACAGCTTCCGGAAGGCAGCGCAACGCCATCCATGCCCTTGGAGACGATGGCGGAAGGAATCGCCGAAATTGTCAGGACTGCCCTGCACACGCCGGCCGACGTGAAATTTTCGGCCGGGGCTATCCGCTAGACAAGCTCCCATTCAACCCTGATGCTCGCTGAAACGGAGGACTCTCCTGCTTCCACGGGCATGGCCTCGGCGGTGAAGGAAGCCCTCACCATTCCACCCAAGGGGATGGGACCGCCATGCAGAGGCTCCTGGGAGATGGAGACCACCTTCCCAAGCCGGGAGGAAGCCAGCGAAGCGTACTGTTCGGCTCGTGCCACAGCATCCTGCCATGCAGCCTCCTGCGCCTGGGCAGTGACGGAGGAAGAATCCGCAAAGCCCTGTTCGATCCCGTTGATCCGGATGTCGTCTCCGCCGGCAGCAACTGCGGCAGCAATCGCAGCCGGAGCGTCCGCCTGGGAACGGATGCCCACCTGCAGATTGGTGGACGCCACATAGGCGGTCACTTTCTGACCTTGCCCCTCCACCCAGACCAGATCGGCGCGAAGGTTCAACCCGCTCGTTCGAAGATCCACGGCAGAAACACCGGCATCCCGCAAGCTGGCTGCAACAGCGTTGGCCGCTTTGCCGGCGTCGTCGTAGGCTTCAGCGGCTGTACCGCGGCGCGTTTCCACACCGAGCGTCAACGTCACCAAATCCGGAACAGCCTTTGCGCTCGCGGTCCCGGTAACAGTGATGGTTCGGTTCATGATGTGGCCTCGATTCGCTGGTCCGACGGACTGCCCTGCCGGCGGTGGTGAGTGTCAACGTAGCCGCCGGCCACCAGGCCGGCCTGCCGTTCAAAGAAATTCCTCGACGCCGGATTCCCGCTTCGAAGCATGGACCAACCGGCGGCGATGCCGTAGAGGGCAAGGAAAGGAAGGCCGAGACAGTACGCGTACTGGGTACTGTGCCGCTCCTCATGCCCCAAAAGCACTGTGTTCGTGCCGGCCACGCCCTGCGGCGCCCGGTACAGGATGACGTTTCCCAGGGTGAAGGCGCCGGCGTGGGGGAGTGTCCAGTGGTAGCCGGACGCAATCAGAAGCCCGCGGGGGCCGTGGGCGACCGCACACCCCGATGCGGCTGCCGCCACCAATCCCAGCGGCGTGGACAGGTTGAGGACGTTTGCGATCTGCCGTAAGCGTTGCGCGGGAGTCATGAAGCAATGCTAGCCCCGTGGCGTATGGCGCGGCACGGGTGGCGGGGATACGCTGATCGGGCACCCGCCGGTGCCGCACTCACATTGGGGGAAGAAGGAAAATGAACGCGAAACGCGCCTTGGGCGTCGTCGGTGTACTGCTCGCACTCATGCTGGCTTTGACAGGTTGCGTCAAGCTCAACATGTCCGTGAAGGTGAACAATGAAAAGAGCGTGGACTACGAGGTGGTCTACGCAATCCAAAAATCCGTGCTGGGAGACAAGTCCTTCGACGAATTCATGGAGTCGAACGGTACCGGAAGCCAGGGGATGGACATCCCGGACGGTGCCACAGTGGTGGATTACGAGGATGAGAAGTACAAAGGCAAGCGGATCACCGCTGCCAACCTTGACCCAGCCAAGCTGGCGGAGTCCTCCAGCTCCGAGAGCCCCTTCGAACTGAAAAGGGACGGGGACTTCTACGTCATCTCCATGGGTGGAGTGACCGGCGGTGAAAGCGGCGACGCCTCATCATCAGCCATGGCGAAGTCCATGTTCGACGAAGCCTCCGTAACGTTCACTTTCCCCGGCAAGGTAGTGGAAGCCAACGGCGCCACCGTGGACGGTAACAAAGCCACTTTCGACATGCTGTCCGTCAAGGACACGGTGGTCCAAGCCAAGGCCGAGGCCAACGCCGGAATTCCCCTGTGGATCATTTGGATCCTCGTGGCAGTCCTCGTCATTGCCGCCGCGCTGGTCCTGCTGTTCGTTCTGTTGCGCAAGAGGTCGTCCCAACAGCAGCCGGGGCTCGCCGGTGCAGCTCCGTATGGACAGCCGGGTTATGCAGCCCAGCCGGGTTATCAGGCACAGCAGGACAATCCGGTCCAGCCGGGCCAGGAGGGCTACCAGTCCCAGCCACAACCGCCGGCCCAGCGCCCCCAGCAGGACTGGGCAGGGCAAGGTTACACTCCGGGTGCGCCGGCTCAGCAGCCCACCCAGCCGCCGGGCCAAACGCACGGCCAAACGCACGGCCAAACGCACGACGACGGCCGGGTACCTCCGCCGCCGTCGGCACCGCCCGCTTCCGGCGCCTAGGCGCTGCGGGATTTCTGGCACAGCTACTGCCCCTCAGCGGTTCCCGCCGGGTCATGGGCTGTACAAATTCGCGGCGGTTAAATCCCGACTGTGAGGTTCAACTAGACTGAAGGGTAGTGCCTGCCGTCCGCGGCGAGCACTACCCTTTCGTTTTGCAGGCCTGCCTTGCCAGGCCGTTCCCTACTCGTAGCTAAGAACAGTAGATGACTGACACTTTGCCAGGCGCTGCCATCCCGAATCCGCTGGATGAAGCCGCCATCACCGCCGCCGTCGAGGACGCCATTGCTGCTATTGCGGCTGCTTCCTCCCTTGAAGAACTCAAGGCTGTCCGCCTCGCCCACACTGGTGAGAAGTCGCCGCTGAGCTTGGCCAACCGTGAAATCGGTGGCCTCGCCAAGGAACACAAGGCTGCCGCCGGCAAGCTCATGGGTTCATCCCGTGGCCGGGTCAACCAGGCGCTCGCAGCCCGGACCCAGGTTCTCGAAGCCGAGAACGACGCCCGCATTCTGGTGGAGGAAACTGTGGATGTCACGGCGGGTCCGCGTCGTCGGCGTGCCGGTGCACGGCACCCACTGTCCACGCTGCAGGATCGCGTCTCGGACATCTTTGTTGGCATGGGTTGGGAAATCGCCGAAGGCCCCGAGGTGGAGTCCGAGTGGTTCAACTTTGATGCCCTGAACTTCAAGCCGGACCACCCGGCGCGCGAAATGCAGGACACGTTCTTCGTGGAGCCACCCGAAGCCCACTTGCTGATGCGCACGCACACGTCGCCGGTGCAGGTTCGTTCCATGCTGGAACGCGAAGTGCCCATCTATGTTCTGTGCCCGGGCAAGGTGTTCCGCACCGATGAACTCGATGCCACGCACACGCCTGTCTTCCACCAGTTCGAAGGGCTGGCGATCGACAAGAACCTCAGCATGGCGGACCTCCGTGGAACGCTGGAGCACTTCGCCCGCCAGATGTTCGGCGACGACGCCTCCATTCGCCTGCGGCCCAACTACTTCCCATTCACCGAGCCGTCCGCGGAGCTCGACATCTGGCACCCGGGTGCCAAGGGCGGTCCGCGGTGGATCGAGTGGGGCGGCTGCGGCATGGTCAACCCCAACGTCCTCGGGGCAGCCGGCATCGATCCGGACATCTATTCAGGTTTTGCCTTCGGTATGGGCATTGAGCGCACGCTCATGTTCCGCAATGAGGTCGGCGATATGCGCGACATGATCGAAGGCGACGTACGTTTCAGCGAGCACTTCGGGATGGAGATCTAACAGTGCGTATCCCACTTTCCTGGCTGCGTGAATTCGCGCAGGTTCCGGCCGATGCAACGGCCGAAGACGTCATGGCTGATCTGGTCAAGGTTGGTTTTGAAGAAGAAGAAGTCCACCGTCCCACGGATGAGCTGACGGGTCCCGTTGTGGTTGGCCAGGTTCTGAGCCTGGTCAAGGAGCCGCAGACCAATGGCAAGACCATCAACTGGTGCCAGGTGCGCGTGGTTCCCGAGGGCCAGGAGCAGACCCTTACCGGCGAGGGCATTGATCCTTCCGGCGTGCAGGGCATCATTTGCGGTGCCCACAACTTTGTTGAGGGCGACAAGGTTGTTGTCACCCTGCCGGGCGCTGTTCTGCCCGGAAACTTCCAGATCTCGGCGCGGAAGACCTACGGTCACCTGTCCGCGGGCATGATCGCTTCCGTCCGTGAGCTGGGTATCGGTGATGATCACGACGGCATCCTGGTGCTCTCGCGCATCGGACTGGACCCGGAAATCGGCTCAGACGCGATGGAACTGCTGGGTCTGTACGACCAAGCAGCCGAAATCAACGTCACCCCGGACCGCGGGTATGCCTTCTCCATCCGCGGTGTGGCCCGCGAGTACGCCCACGCTACCGGAACGTCGTTCACGGACCCCGCGTCCAAGGTCAACGCACCGGCTTCCCTGCAGGGCGGCTACGGCGTCAAGCTCAACGACGACGCGCCCATCTACGGCAAGCCCGGATGCGACCGCTTCGTGGCCCGCACAGTCCGTGGCGTGGATGCTTCCCGTCCCACACCGCCGTGGATGTCCTCCCGCCTTCGCCTGGCCGGGGTCCGCTCTATCTCGCTGCCGGTGGATATTTCCAACTACGTCATGCTGGAGCTTGGTCAGCCGAATCACTGCTATGACCTCGATAAGCTTGCCGGCGACATCGTGGTTCGCCGTGCAGTAGCGGGGGAGAAGATCACCACCCTCGATGACAAAGAGCGCACGCTTGACGTCGAAGATCTCCTGATCACGGATGACTCGGGTGCTATTGGCATTGCAGGCGTCATGGGCGGTGCACACACCGAGGTGTCCGATTCCACCACGAACATCCTGGTGGAAGCCGCGCACTTCGATGAGGTCTCCATCGCCCGGTCCCGTCGCAGGCACAAGCTGCCGTCCGAAGCTTCCAAGCGCTTCGAGCGCGGTGTTGATTGGCACGTTGCCAACATCGCTGCGCAGCGCGTCGTTGACCTCCTGGTGGAACTTGCCGGGGGTACGGCAGACGAGGCCGGGACCGACGTCGGAACCCCTCCTGAGGCTGTCACCATTGAACTGCCCGCCGAGTTCGCCGCCGCCCGGATCGGCATCGATTTCACCGAAGAGCAGATCACCACATCCCTGGTGGACCTGGGTGCAACTGTGGAGAAGACGTCGTCGGGTTACGTTGTGACCGCTCCGAGCTGGCGCAATGACCTCGAAACCAAGGAAGACCTCTCCGAGGAAATCGCCCGGCTGGTGGGCTACGACAACATCCCTTCAACGCTTCCGGTGGCGCCTCCGGGCCGTGGTTTGAGCCGCAGCCAGCAGCAAAAGCGCCGGGTAGTCCAGGCTTTGGCTGATGCAGGACTCACTGAGGTGTTGTCCTACCCGTTTGTCTCCAAGGCCGCCAACGACACCTTTGGCGTTCCAGCTGAAGGTGAAGCCCGGCCGGCCCTCAAGCTGGCGAACCCCATCAGCGAGGAACAGGGATACCTCCGGACGTCCATCCTGCCGGGCCTTATAGAGGTTGCCCGCCGCAACCACTCACGTGGTTTCCGCGATTTGGCTGTCTACGAGGCAGGTTTGGTGTTCCTCCCGGGCGAAACCCTGGGCACGGATTCCATCCCGCCGCTGGGCGTCAAGCCTTCCGATGAGGTTCTGGATGCACTGTACGACGGCGTCCCGCACCAGCCACTGCACATCGCCGCTGTCCTGACCGGACATGATTCACCGGCCGCTGCGACGCACACGCCTCGGGCGTGGGATTGGGCAGACGCAGTTGACGTGGCACGCCTGATCGCCGATGTTCTGGGCGTGGAATTGGTTGTCAGCCAGGGAAGCCATCAGGCGTTCCACCCTGGCCGTGCAGCTCAGCTCTCGCTGCGCAACGGAGACGTAGTGGGCTACGCCGGCGAGCTCCACCCGAAGTTGCTGGCTGCGCACGACATGCCGGCCCGCTCCGTGGCGCTTGAGGTCAATGTGGAAGCGTTGTTCGAAGCTGCTGCTGACGTGATCGTGGCCAAGCACATCTCCGGATTCCCTGTTGCAACGCAGGACGTTGCCTTGGTTGTCCCGCAGGATGTGCCAGCGGACCAGGTTCTGGCAGCGCTGCGTGAAGGCGCAGGCGAGCTCCTCGAAGACGTCGCGCTGTTCGATGTCTACGCGGGTCCCGGAATCGACGAAGGTAAGAAGTCACTGGCTTTCGGCCTCCGCTTCCGTGCTGACGACCGCACGCTGACCGCGGATGAGGCTTCTGAAGCCCGTGCCGCAGCTGTTGCTGTTGCAGCCGAGCGCTTCGGAGCTGTGCAGCGCTGATATTGCTCGCGATTGATCATCCCCGGAACCATATGGTTCCGGGGATTTTCTTTTATCGAGATTGAACTCCCAGCATCTTGACAGACTATTCATGCGTGCATGACAGTTTTGTCATGCACATGTGAAACATGTGTATCACATCCCTCGCACGGTTCCATAAGAGCCGTCCTTTGAAAGGTACCCATGAAGAAGCAGAACGTTGCTTTGCTTGTCGGGGCAGCAGTAATGGCCCTGACGTCCTCGTTTGGTGGAGCTGCAGTGGCGTCAGGGTCGACGCCCCAAGTAACCGCTGCCGAGGTTCAGCCCGTAGGGCACACGGTGGACAAGACGCAGACGTCGGGCTCAGCCGCATCCCCTCTGGCCGACAAGTACACCATTGCCGCACCCACCAAGAATGGCAACGCTTCCACGGACTCAGTCATCGGCGCCGATGGCCGGGTAAGAATCACCAACACCACGGCAGCCCCTAATCGCTCCATCGTGCAGATTGAGTTCAACGGCGGCTACATCTGCTCCGGCGCGCTGATCTCCGATGACACCGTGCTGACGGCTGGACACTGTGTCCATGAGGGCGGCACCGGCTCCGAGGCCGACTACTCCTGGGGCGTCAAAGTTGCCCCGGGCCGTAATGGTTCAACCGACCCCTACGGCACATGCGGTGCAACGGAGATCTTCACGGACCAGCGCTGGATCGACTCGGCGAACACCAACGCTGATTGGGGCGTCATCAAGCTCGACTGCACCATCGGCAACACCACCGGCTGGCTCAACTACATCGGTACCACCGCCAGCCTGAATGGAACCAGCACCACAGTGCGCGGCTATCCGGGAGACAAGGCATTCGGCACCATGTGGTCCATGACCGGACCCATCGAGAGCACGCAGGCGGAAAAGGTGTTCTACAAGATGGACACTTATGGTGGCCAGAGTGGTGCCCCTGTCTACAACAATTCCAACACCATCGTTGCCATCCACACCAACGGTGGCAGCTCCAACTCCGGCACACGCATCACGCCCACGCTGGCGAACTACCTGACCTCGGTGAAGTAACTCGGCTGAGTTAACTCGCCAACAAGTGTTCCCCGCAGCAATCCTGGCTGCGGGGAACATTTGTGTCCCGTACGGAACGTGTCAGCATCAGGCGACAGTTTAGTAACGATGCTTGGTTGTCTGGGCGTCTGAGCAACCTTTCCCCGCACCCGGCCCGTCCCTCTGGCGGGTCCGGAAGGGGCCTAGGACTGCAGAACCGAGCTTCATTCAGTAGTTGCCCAGTCCGTGCTGGGACTGGGGATGCACCGTGAATGCGGGAAGCCTTTCACTTCGGCGCTGCCAGTCACATGGTCCAGGAACAACCAGAGTAGTTTGAGGTCGCAACACCCAGCGCTTGCCGGTGGAGACTAAGCGGGTCCCCTGCCCTTCTTAGGTTTCCAAAAAACGTCGCGTTCGGCGATGTTCACACTTTAACGATTTGGACGACGCATGTGACAAGCGTCAATACCGAATCAAGTGGTAGCCTGCAGCCGGTTTGTTCAATGAATGGAATATTGGCTTCAGGTTAATCGCCTGATCAAAAGCTTGGGGGAAATTTGGCAGCGGTAATTGGGGAACACGGGACGACTTCGAGCTCTTCGGCAATAGCGTTCATTGAGTTGGCCATGACGGGTGCGACGCCGTACGCCCTGGATGCTGCACGGTCTCTCGGTCACCGCATTGTCCTTGTTACGTCAAACCCGGCGAAGTATGTAGCTGCAGGGATCGACTTGGCCAAGGTCGATGAGGTACTGGAGATCGAAACTGATGACTACAATGCAGAAGAAATTGCTGAGGCATGCCGATGTCGTCGCGTCCTGGGCGTGATTGCCCTTGATGACCACAGCCAGCAAATAGCAGCCACGGTTCGCGAGATGCTTCACCTACCAGGCGCGACTCCCCGGGCGATCGACCTGTGCCAGGACAAACGGCAAACAAGGTTGGCGGTAACGGGCATCGGTCGCGAAGTCGGGTTTGTGGAAGTCGAGCCTTCGACTTCTGAGTCACCCCTTGGGTATCCAGCAATCGTCAAGCCGTCCACTGGCAGCTCATCCCTTGGTGTTTACATCTGTGATGACGACGATTCGTTCAGGTCAGCTCTATTGAACGCCTCAAGGTCCGTAAACAGTACCGGATCCGCCGTGCCGATTATCGTCGAGGAAGCGGTGGAAGGCCCTGAATTCAGCGCGGAGCTGGCTTGGGAGACCAGCACTCAACGGTGGATTCTGGTGGGTCTGACGCAGACGCACATCAGCCCGGCGCCTCACCGTAGGGAGTTGGGTGTTGTGTTTCCTGGTATGCCCGGCAACCAGATTGCTCCGGAAATTGAAGAAGTGCTTCAGCGTTGGCTAAGGGCCGTCGGCCTCGAAGGCACAGTTGCCCACGTTGAGCTAAGGCTGACCCCAAACGGTCCAGCATTGATCGAGATCAACCCACGTGTCGCTGGCGGTGACATACCTCGGATAGTCCAACACTCCACTGGCGTTGACCTGGTGTCTCACTATGTCGGCCTTCATTGCGGTCAGTCGGCAGACGTCGTTCTTGGGCCAGTGGAGGATGCGGGGAGCATCTGGTTTATCTCTCCGAAGGAAGAGGGTGTGCTCGTGTCGCTGGAACAACCAGACCGGCCGTGGCCTGACGGCGTCGACGTTGTCTACAGACCACTGCCGCCCAAGATGTCGGTAACGAAACAATCGCGTCTTGCGTACGTCGTAGCTACAGCGCCCACACCAGAGCAGGCACTGAATTTGGCAGTTGGTCATGCCGACGCACACCGGTTCGAGATGGGAGCATCGTGACAACTGTTCAGGGACCGGAGTCAATCTCATTGGTCACACCCGCTGCGACAGCCACTGATGTCGGCGACGACATAACTGCCGGGGCCGGCCATTGGTCATTTGGGCACGGAGTCGCAGGGACCTTCGACAACCACATCGCCCGCAGCGTTCCCGGCTACGCCTGGGGCCATGACCTGACGATCGCGATGTCGAAGTACTTCGCCAAACCCGGCGGCATCATGTACGAGTTGGGTTGTTCGACCGGAACACTCAGTGTTCGTCTGGCTGACGAGCATGGCGTCCTGGGCGTGAACGTCGTTGGTATAGATGTAGAGGGAGAAATGGTTCGGCATGCAACGGCATTGCATGCCAAATCCAACCTCAGCTTCGAGCTGGGGGACATCACATCTTTTCCCTATGACCGATGTGATTTCGTGGCAAGCCACTACACGCTTCAGTTTCTTGAACCGAGCGAACGGGTTGCGACCATTGAACACGTCTTCCAAGCGCTGCGTCCAGGGGGAGCCTTCATGCTCTTCGAGAAGGTGCTTGAGAGCAGCAGCGTCATCCAAGACATACACACTCAATTGCACACGGATTTCAAGCTTGAGAGGGGCTTCTCGCCACTGCAGATAGTGTCCAAGACACGCAGTCTCAAAAGCGTGCTCGCGCCAAGTTCGAGTGCGCAGAACCTTGAGCGTCTCCGGTCAGCTGGGTTCGGAACGGTCGGAATAATCCACAAGTCGCTCCAATTTGAGGGATACCTTGCAATCAAGTCTTAGAACATCCCACTCGTTGGACCAGCCCCCGGAGTTTCTCTCTCTCGATGATCCCCGGGCTAAGAGGCTTTGGGAACGTCTCAGTGTGGACGAGTATGTCACACGAACTCTTCCCTGGCTCAGCTGCATGTCCGGTCGGATCGGAAGCCGAGAATCCATCGTTGCCGGCGGAGAAGGCGCACTGGTTAGCTACGATCTTGCAAAGCCTTCGGCCTATAAGGCCTTCGATCCAGTCGGTCCTCATGGGAACGACTCCGATTATCCTGCCATTGGGTGCGCAGTTCCCAACGCCTACATGGCCGGTTTTGTAGGCAAGAACCTTGAGGGAGCGTTGGAGTCATGGATTGGCTTCGGTCGGAGGAACTTCCGAACCCGCGGAATGCTCAATGTTGAGATGAGCAGGGCGTCGTTGGTTAAGGCTGCCATGCTGAAAAGTGACCACATCGAGTATCTCTGCGGAGCCCAGGGTGTCCTCGACCTCCCAAATGGAGCAGAACGTTATCTCGAAGGCCTCACGCCTAACCAACGGAGGCGCGTGAGCAAAGAGCTTCGCATATTCGAGACCGCCGGATGCAAAATCCGGGCTGTCGAGGTGACGGAATTTAGTGAGGATTTAGCACAACTTCAGTTGGACACATATGCCAAACATGGTTTCACTGGCGGTTCAGTCGAGCACGTGATGAGAAGTCACTACAAAGCGATCGAAGACTTGGGTGATTCGTACCGAATGCTTCTTGCCACAGCGGTCGATGGCTCACCTATTGGCTTCTTGAGTTTCATCCAAGGCACCTCATCGGCACAGCCTCGTCATCTGGGACTCGTCCAGAACACAACCACCCGTAACGCCCGCCTCTACTTCAACCTGGCGTTCTACTCGCTCATCAGGAATCTCCGTGGTACGAACGTGCGGAGCATCAACTACGGTCCCGAGGCACTCTTGGCCAAACAGCTTCGCGGCTGCCGCATAGAGCCCATGGTGAACTTCATCTCGACGGAGAACCGACTGATCCACGAATACTGGGCCAAACGCGACTCCGCGGTTCGAGCTGAACTCACAGAGCTGGCGGTTCTCTAATGCCTCAAATCACTGTGCTTTTTGATGCCAGCGGAACGCTCGTGACGCCTAGGCGGTCATTTCGTGAACTACTGCTGAGCGGTGGCAGGTGGGATATCGAGAATCCCGAGGCGTCTATTCAACATGCCCTGACAAGCATGGGCACTGACTCACTTTGGCCGGAGGACGAACCGGATCCCGACCTTCGGTTGAAAGGCTGGTATGCCTTCGTGGAAACTGCTATTGCGCGTTCCGGCGGAGTGACGGATTCGACCAGATGCCTCCGTGCCGCGGAATCTATCCTTGATCCGGCCAATTACACGGACTATCCGGATGTTCTTTCGTGTCTAGAGAACCTTAGGACCGACCACCGTGTCCGGGCGATTGGTCTCCTATCCAATTTTGATCCCTGGTTGAGGGAAATACTTGATCTTCTTGGCCTCACTCGTTATTTTGACCATCTTTCGATCAGTGGCGAAACAGGCTACGCGAAACCTGACCCGCAAGCGGTTCTACATGCTGCTGCCGCGTTGGGCAGTGAGCTCAAAGATACTGTTTTGGTGGGGGACTCTATGGTTGTCGATGGTGGCGCTGCTCGTGCCGCAGGGATTCGGCTCATTCTCATTGACCGCACGGGCACTATGAACTACCCCGATGCCACGGTGATTAGCAGCCTTGAGCAACTGCCCGACGTATTGGAGCTCGTGGGATGAAGCCGTGCGAAGCATCTGATAAAGGCACTCCAAGAACATACCGGCGTCGATTCCTCACAAGCAGCGCTATCTCCATTATCGGAGATGGAGCCACTCTGGCCGTAATGGCGTTGGCGACCAGCATCGCTGGCTACACAATTGTGGAGACTGGCTGGATTCTGGCTGCTTCTGCCGTTCCCAAATGCGCAGTGCTGCTTTGGGGAGGCATTGCTGGTGACCGCTACGAGCGTCGAACACTTCTAATTCTCGCCTACCTACTTGCAGGGTTGGCCCAGATCATCTCAGGTGCGATCCTCCTGTTCCAAGGTCCGACTCTGCTCTTGATACTGACTCAAGTCATATTCGGCTCTGCCGTAGCAGTTTCCAGACCAGCAAGCACGGCATATCTACCAAGCGTTACGACGACGGAGGAACTTGCCTCGGCGAACTCCGCCCTGACAACAGCCTCCAGCGTCGCATCGACGGTCGGGCCGTTGATAGGAGCGGTCTTCGTGATGCTGGAGATCGCGCCGTGGGCGCTCGTCGCCGATGGGATCTCCTTCATTGCGGCGTCAGCCCTGCTAAGCGGACTCCCGGCATCGCGAGGGACCATCTCCAAATCGACGTCAACTTGGGCCGCGGTCAGGTCTGGATCCAAGGACCTGTTGGCCGTGCCGTGGCTGGTGTCCGAAATGTGCGCGTCAGCCATTTTGCTTTTCATGGTTACGGGGCCGTTCCTAGTATTGGGGCCGGCAGCGGCCGCAGCACTTGGTACCCCGTCCCTGTGGCCCATTGCCCTGGCAGTTTTTGGGATCGGGCAGATCATGGGTGCGTTGCTGGGGGGACGGGTTCGACATGAGGCTCCGGTACTGAAGTGGGCTTCCTACGGTGTTGCCGCCTTGGCGCTCCCACCAATTTGCTTGATCATGCAATGGCATCCCGCGTGGTTCGTCGTTGCAGAAGCGGCCACTGGAGTTGCCCTTGGCTTCTATACGGTGACCGTTACTACAGCGATGCAGAGAGCTGTGGTCCCTGGCTCCCTGGCGCGGGTAGCTTCGTTGAACGCCTTCATCTCATTCAGCCTCCTTCCCGCCTCTTTCATCATCGCGCCGCTAGTGGCCTCCGCCGTGGGTGTTACCGCTGTGTTTGTTGGATCCGTCGTGGGAACGGTCATTACCATGCTTCTGCTGTTGCTGTCTCCGTCCGTTAGGCGCTACCGGTGGCGACCCACTGAAATCCCAGCCTTGAAGGTTTAGTCATTATTTCGAGAGGAACGCTATGAAATTTGCCAACCCCGATGCAGTCATAGAGCCCGGAGCCGGATCGTCCGTCAACGGGCTGTCAATTGATTGTGCGGCTGAACGGGGGGTTCAGTCCCTCTCCAAAAACGGATACGCCGTTTTCCGGATCGGCCGCCTTCGGTTGGGTCACGACGAAAGCCGTGACGTTGCCGAACAGATCATGCGTGCCCTGGCTTCCTCGATGATTCAAAGTGGGGCGCCAAGTGAGCTCTATGTGGAAGTCGACTTGCCCCAGACAACAATCATGCCTAGCGAGGCTCCCACCCGGAACATGCTCATGCATCATGACGGGCAGCATTCCTCCTACCTGACTCCGAGCAGGGAATTAGTCGAAGATTGGCAAGAGGATGAAAGGGTATTTTCTGCGACAGGGTTCACGACAACCCACACGCATAAGCTCTATCAAGGCATTTTCATCTCCGATCCTGGCCAGGGGCTCAGTGTCACCCCTCACGTGGACTTGGTCCGTGTAGTCATGGACGCAGCGGCCAGACAGGGCTGCATCGGCGTGGAAAGCGCAAGCCGATGGTACGCAGCGAATTTGCGCTCGGCCGTGCGTGAGCGTCCCCTTCACGGAAGTAATTACCCCACTCTCGCCGGCATGCTTGGGGTCGGGACGACGAGTCTCAGGGGGACACCTTTGATTCGTGAAGAAGCACCCGTTCCCTTGGAACACCGGTTGCTTTTTCCGGATCTTGAACCGCTGATTGCCCAGTGCCCATGCGGTCAGTGCTTGGGGGAGACACTAAGGCTTTTCTGTCACGTTGTTTATCAGGGTCTAGGGCTATCGGCTTCTGACTTCAAAGCTGAGTACGAAACTTGTTTGGTTAGTGAGCAGTTCGACCTGCTTGTGACGAATAACATCGGCTCAATGCACGCCGGGAGGGAAGGCGGAAGTTCTCGGGTGCTCCACCCCTTCTACCTGACCGTCCCCAGGCCCGGTGGCGACGCATACGAGCGGTGGTTGCACAATACTTGGGTTTCGTCGGCGGCGGCGGTGCTTCAATGAGCAAGGAGACGCTCTGGCGACCACTTGATATCGCAAAGGCAGCCGCCGCTCGTAGGGGCGCGCATCAGGTGGTTCTCGCGGGTTCCGGAACTGAGTTCCTGTTCTTCATCGCCAACAAAGACGGGCGACAGGAGGGATACCGGATCCCAAAGACTCCGGAATTTAATACCGCAAATAACCGCGGTGTGTCGGCCCGTGACTTGCAGCTCCAAGAGATGGCATTGGCAGACTGGGCCACGAGCAACGGGATACCCAGTGCGGAACCTCTAGATTTCTTCGAGCAGCACGGGTACCCCGTCCTCGTCCTCGAAGTCGTTGAAGACGACGGATCGGTACTGGACTCGTCAGCGCTGGGCGCGGTCATGTCGCGGATGCACGAAAAACCAGTACCTTCACTGGCTCTCGTTGCGCAAAATGGCAGCTCAATTCATTCAAGGATCGTGGAGCGGCTGGTGCAGCGCTACGACGTTTTAGGGGAGGACACCGAACTGCCCTCGCTTCCGCCGAATCGGGAGATGATCGGCAGCTTGGAGAAGTATTTGGGACAGCCTCGGCTAACACACCTGGATCTACGGCGCCAGAATGTGCGCGTCCGGAACGGCCAGCCCGAATCCATTTTTGACTGGAGCAATGCGCTGGTTGCCGCCCCGGAAGTTGAGCTTGCCCGTGTCCAAGAGTATGCGGCTATTGCTGAGAACGGGCTGAACTATGAGGACTTCTGTGCCGGATATGCTCACCAGGACGCAGGGGCCATGAACGACTCGCCGGCGTGGCCAATCCTTAGACTGGACACGGCGGTAATGCTGGCTGTGGTCTTCAGCTCAGTCGCTCCGAACAAGGATTTGCGGACGATGTTTCTCGGAAGGGTCCGAGAGTTGGTTTCGCAATTGTGAGACCGCTGTGCACATCTCCCTACGTGGCGGACTGGGATGAACCGGATCCGAGAATGGAAGCCCCTTCACGCTAGTGTAGGGCGGGGTCCCCGTGGGCGCGTCCCGGGCGAAGACCACCCAACTCATTTATGGCCACATGAGCGAGGTCGTTGTCAGGTCGATGGCAAATACAACCATCACCCTGATGCCGACAGGCCCGGGCTCGTGAATCGGATCGCCGAGCACCTGCGCTTCCCCACGGCGGAGCGGGTCAGCTCGATTTGAAGGTCCCTTGCTGAACGCATCGAGCAGCTTCGAGTCAACGCGATCGAGAACGTCGAGAACTCGCTGTCGTTTCCAAGGAAGCACTCAAGATCGCCCAAAACGTCGTCGCCGCCGATCGGGCGGCGGAAGAGGGTGACGAGGAGACGCTTGTCCGCCTTGTTGACCCCAAGCGCGGGGGGCTCACGCAGATTGTTGAAGAGAACATGCCACCGGGCCGGCACCAGACCGTACCGGCGAACGAGGACCGCGCTCGAACTGACCAACTGAAGCACATACGATTTCGTGAACATGGCCGTGCGCAGGCCTTCCTAGCGGTAAATGTGCTGGAAGGACCGACGCACAGCCGGGTGACGGTCAAGTTGGTGCGTGCGCGCTTCTTCAACCAGCAACTCGGCGTGGAAAGTCGTATGGGAGAACTACAGTAGTGTTCAGAGTTGGTGCTCCACCAGCTCCTCAATATGTGGCGTCCTGCCTCGTGGGGTAGTTCATTTATCAGGTTGTCCTCGCTGCACCTTACAATCTCGGAATCATATGTGGCTGCGACTCACGAGCAAAGTGCAAGGAAGGCCGAGATGGATAGCCCACTGCTTGAGCTGTTCAGGCTTGACAGCGCGCCCGGCCCCGGCGGTCCGTTTGAGGTGCTGGGTGCGCCAGCCTTGGGCCGCGCCTTTCGACTCGCCAATCCTGCAGACCGGGCGGAATTCGTTGCAGGGCGGCTGGCCTTGATGGAGTTTGCCGCCGCGCTCCTCGACGTGGACCCTGCCAGGCTGGTGCCGAACTATCACTGCCCGCAGTGCGGCCCCCGCCAGGACCACGGTCGCCCTGGGCTCATGCTCGACGGCGGTCCGGCACCTTTGGTGCTGAGCGCGTCCCGGGCGTCGGGCTGGGTGCTGCTGGCCGGCGTCGTACATCCAGCGGATGGCCTCCGGCTGGGAGTGGACCTTGAAGCGGTCGGCCAAGCAGCGTTCGAAGGCTTTGACGACGTCGCCCTGACCGCAGCCGAAAAGGAATTCCTGACGTCCATCCCGGAACAAGACCAAGCAACGCAGCGCGCCCGGCTATGGGCGCGCAAAGAAGCCTGGCTGAAAATGACCGGTGAAGGTTTGAGGCGCAATCCCGCGGAGCTGGATGTGCTGGACCGTCCTGGCCTGCGGGACATTACGGGCCCTGAAATTCCTGACGGGCTCGTCGCAGTCCTGGCTATCGGCTGAGGATTACGGAAGCGCGGGCAGCGCGGACTGGTAGAGCCACGGGCTGAGAATCGATGCGGCATCCATCCCGGGGACGAATGAATCTGCAGCCTCTATGAACGTCCCGGTTGAGACCGAACCGTGCCGGTTGGAGGCCGTCCAATGCTGCAGGAAACCGAAGAACGCCTCATCTCCGGCAGCCATCCGCACAGCGTGAAGGGCCAGGGCGCCGCGCTTGTAGACGCGGTCGTCGAACATCAGCTCAGGGCCGGGATCGCCCACCAGCAGGTCCTGTGGCCCGGCGTCGAGCCTTTTCCACGCAGCCGTTGCGCGCGCGGCAACAGTCATGGTCCTGGATTCTTCGGACCACAACCACTCGGCATAACAGGCAAAGCCTTCGTGAAGCCAGATGTCCTTCCAGGTGCTGGCCGTCAGCGAGTTCCCGAACCACTGGTGGGAAAGCTCGTGGGCGATCAGGCGCTGCGAATCCCAAGCGTCACGCATATGGTTACGCCCAAAAATGGAGACCGTCTGGGCTTCCAGCGGAATCTCCAGCTCGTCCTCCGTGACCACCGAGGTGTACTCGGCGAACGGGTACGGGCCGAAACAATCCTCGAAGGTGCGCATCATGTCGGGCTGGCGCCGCAGGCCTTGAAGAGCATCCACGGCCATCTCGGGATTGACCGCGACGAATTGGGGGACTCGGTGATGGGTGGCGTCCACGTGCAGCGGAACCCTGTCATACCGGCCGATCTGCACCGTGGCGAGGTACGTCGCCATGGGCTCAACCTGTTCGTAGACCCAGGTTTCCCGGCTGGACTTGCGGGAGCGGGCCACCAACTTTCCGTTGCACACAGGCCGGTAATTATCGTCCGTGGTCACGGAGATGAGGAAGCTGGATTTGTAGCGGGGATCGTCGTTGCAGGGGAACCAGGACGCCGCGCCGTTTGGTTGTCCGGCCACCAGGACGCCGTCGTTCAGTTCCTCCCAGCCCACTTCGCCCCATAGGCCGCGGCGCGGCTGGGGGTTGCCGTCATAGCGGATCTCCAGCGAGAACTGCTGGCCGGGCTTGAGCGCAGACGCCGGGGTCAGCACGAGGTGCTCTGCCCTTTGACTGAACTTCGGGACCTTCTTGCCGTCCAGCTGAACTTTCGAGGCCCGCAGCCCCACAAGGTCCAGGACAATCCGGGCCGAGGGCTCCAAAGCTGTGCAGTGCAGGACCGCCTTGCCGATCAGCTTGTTGCTGCCCAGCCTGACGTCGAGGTCCAACTCGTACCTGTCCACGCGGTAGGCGCTGCTGCCGTGGTTCATGGCGTAGGGGTCGGCTTCGGTAAGGGGAGTATTGATTGGAGCGGCCATATCCGTCCAATCTACTTGAGGCGCGGCGCTTGTGAGGACGGACCCACCCATGGGCTCACAGGGTTGCCCATCCAGTACGTCCCGGCCGGGACGGTTTCGCCGCGCATCACCAACGACGCCGGCCCCACAGTTCCGCCGTCACCGATGCTCGCCGCGGGGAGGATGACCCCGTGCGGGCCCATGGTGGCGCCGTTGCCAAGTGTCACGGTGCCAAGGCTCATGACACGGTCGTGGAAGAGGTGTGTTTGGACTACGCAGCCACGGTTGACTGTGGAGTTCTCGCCGAGGGTCACGAGGTCGGCTTCGGGGAGCCAATAGCTTTCGCACCACGTTCCGCGTCCGATCTTGGCTCCGAGTCCGCGCAGCCACCACACCAAGGCGGGAGTTCCTGCAGCCGAGCGTGCAAACCACGGCGCGCTCACCATTTCTATGAACGTGTCCACAACCTCGTTGCGCCAAATGAACGAGCTCCACAATGGGTGTTCTCCGGAGCGGATGGTCCCCACAAGCACCCATTTGGCCACGATGGAACTGAGGGCGGCCACAGCCCCAGCTGCCAGCATGACGACGCCTCCCAGGACCGCAGCTATCCAGTAACCCCATCCGCGGGCGATCCAGTCCAGCACCAGCATCACGCTTACGGCGATGGTCACTGTGAGGATGACCGGTATCAGGCGGCACAGTTCCCACAACGCCCGTGCCACCTTCAGTTTGAGGGCCGGGCGGAAAGTTCGGGTTTGGTCAGCATCGACGGCGGTGCGACGCAACCGGACGGGGGGACTGCCCAGCCACGAAGTGCCCGATTTCGCCTTGAGGGGCGTCGCCGAGAGCACCGCGACAAGGGAATTCTTGGGCACGTTTCGTCCTGCAGCCGTCATTCCCGAGTTGCCAAGGAAGGAGCGCTTGCCGATCTTGGCCGGAGCGATCTTCATCCATCCGCCGCCCAACTCGTAGGAGGCCACCATGGTGTCGTCGGCCAGGAAAGCGCCATCGCCGATGGTGGTCATTTTGGGAACCAGCAGCACCGTTGAGGCTTCCACGTTCTTCCCCACTTTCGCTCCGAGGAGCCGAAGCCAGAGGGGCGTGAACAAGCTCGCGTAGATGGGGAAGAGGAGGTCCCGGGCCATGTCCAAGAGGCGTTCCGTGGCCCAAACCTGCCAACCGACGCGGCTGCGCACCCGGTAGTAGCCTTCCTTGAGGCCCAAACCGAGAAGCCTCGCAACAATCAGAATCAACACCAGGTTGCCGAAGAACCACACCATAGCGGCAAGTGGCAGGGCCAGGGCAATCTGCGGAAGCGCCGTTTGCAGCGACTCGTGGCCCTGGATGAAAGCCAAGACCACCAGCGCGCCGGCGAACGCCGAGATGTAGGGGATCAGTGCCAGCAACGCCGAAGCGCTGGCGAAGGCGGAAAACCAGAGCCGATCAACCACGGGACGCCGGCTGACTGTTTCCGGCCACTCGTGCTTGGCCTTGCCACGGCGTTCGGCCGGAGACCCGGCCACGAGATGTCCGGCTTTCACTTTGCCCAGCACGGCCGATCCAGCATCGACGTGGGCACCGGCCCCAATGGTCGCTCCGGGCATCAGGGTGCTTCGTGCTCCCACAACGGCACCAGCTCCCACATGGATTTGTCCGATGTGGACGGAATCCCCGTCCACCCACCAGCCGGAAAGGTCCACTTCGGGCTCAATGTTGGCTCCGCTGCCCAAAGACAACAGGCCGGTGACCGGGGGCAAAGAGTGCAGGTGGACGTCCTTGCCGATCTTGGCACCAAGAGCGCGTGCGTAGTAGGGGACGAAGGGAGCACTGGCCAGGCCTATGGCACCGGAAAGGTCTTGAATTTGCTCGGCCAGCCACAAACGGAGGTGGGTCTTACCGGAACGCGGGTATGTGCCGGGTTGGATCCTGCCAAGCAGCACTTTGGCCGCAACCACGGAGATCGTCATCCGGCCTAAGGGGCTGACAAAGATCAGCCATGATGCCGCAATCCACCACCACGACACAACGGGTGCGGCGGCAGAGCCAGCGACGTCAGCCAGCAGTCTGTTCGCAGCCATGAGGTAGGTCAGCCAGCGCATGCCCACGAGTATGTGGAGCGGGGCGCCCATGAGGACCTGGAAAATTTGCGACTTCAAGGCCGTAGGGCGGACGGTTCGCTCAGCAGCGGGTCCCGGCAAGCCGCCGTGGGGGAGTGATTGCCGGGCGGCGTCGATCAGGGCGCCGACACGGGGCGTGGCATAGATATCAGCCACCGTGATGGTGGGATAGCGGACACGAAGGGCGGAAACAAGTTGGGCTGCAGCCAAAGATCCGCCGCCATAGGCGAAGAAATCGGCGTCCAGTGAACTGACGGGGCTGCCCAGTACCGCCTCCCACTGCTCCACCACCCAGCGGGCGTCATCGGGCAGATTCAGTGGTGCGTTGCCGGCCTCAGTAGCGCCGGCTCCCGCCAGCGGCCAAGGGAGCGCATGACGGTCCACTTTGCCGCTGGTCTTGGTGGGAAGGGAATCCACCACGGTGAGCAAGGGGATCAAAGCAGCCGGGAGGCTCTCGCCCAGCAGGCGCCGTGCTTCGTCCATGGATAATTCATAGCCGTCAACGGGAGCCAGGTAACCTACCAGGATTTGGTTGCCTGCCGCCGTCGTTTGCACCGCAGCAGCCGCGCCGGCGACGCCAGGCAAGGACTGCAGTGCCGCATCCACTTCGCCCAGTTCGATCCGGCGTCCACCCAGCTTGACCTGTTCATCTGCGCGACCCATGAAGATCAGGCCCTCGGCTTCAAATCGCACCAGGTCACCTGAACGGTATGCGCGTTCCCATCCAAGCGTTGTCATAGGGGCATACTTCTCGGCGTCCTTGGCGGGATCGAGGTAGCGGGCCAGCCCCACGCCGCCGATGATCAGTTCACCGATCTCACCTTCTGCGACAGGGACGCCCTGAGGATCGACGACGGCAAGGTCCCACCCATCCAGCGGCAGGCCGATCCGTACGGGGCCGGGTCCGCCCAGCGGAGCGGCACAGGCAACGACGGTTGCCTCCGTAGGCCCGTAGGTGTTCCACACTTCACGACCGTCCACGGCGAGGCGCTCGGCCAACTCAGGCGGGCATGCTTCCCCGCCGAAGATGAGCAAGCGAACATTTTCCAAGGCCTCAGCCGGCCACAGCGCGGCAAGCGTGGGCACAGTTGAAACTACCGTAATGCCGTGGTTGATGAGCCAAGGGCCGAGGTCCATGCCGGTTCGAACAAGCGCCCGTGGTGCGGGTACCAGGCAAGCTCCGTGCCGCCAGGCCAACCACATTTCCTCGCAGGAAGCATCGAAGGCCACAGAAAGGCCGGCGAGTACCCGGTCCTGAGGGCCGATGGGCTCAGCCTGAAGGAAGATACGGGCCTCAGCGTCGACGAACGCTGCTGATGAACGATGCTTGACTGCAACGCCTTTGGGCGTCCCGGTGGACCCGGAGGTGAAGATGATCCAGGAATCGTCGTCCAATCCGGGGATGGCTGGCGGGGAGATGGCTTCCCGAGCCGGACCGGAGAGCTGAATGTCCAGGCCGGCAGCGATGACCGCGCCTACCTTGGCTTCGCCGAACACCAGACGGGCCCGCTCATCGGGGTCGTCCGCGTCCACGGGCACATAGGCGGCGCCGGCCATGAGAATTCCCAGGACGGCGATATAGAGCTCATTGGTGCCTGAGGGGATCCGGACGCCGATTTTGTCTCCCCGGCCAAGCCCCGCGCGGTTCAACTGTGTGGCAAAAGCGCGAACGGCCTTGAGTAACTCGGTGTAGCTCAAGGACTTTTGGCCATCATCCAAGGCCGAGGCCTCGGGGAACGATGACGCGGTCTCTTCCAGGATGTCGACGAGAGTACGCTCGGCGGGTGCGGCAGCGCCTCCCGGTAGCTGGGGACGGTACGTCATCAGGGCAGGCGTAGTGCCAGCCCCAGCGGGATGTTCTGTGCTCACAACCTCAGCTTTCCGCAGAAAGATGAACAAAAGGTGTCTGACGTTTCCCACTCGTCACACTTTGTTGCACCCTTGTTCGCTTTTTGCCCATGTGGAGTTCACAAGGGGTTCAGGGAACCAACAGGACTTTCCCGGTTGTGCGGCGACCTTCAAGGTCCCTATGCGCCTGGGCGGCTTCCGCGAGGGGATACGTTGCGCCCACCCTGACAGCGAGGGTGCCGTTGGCGGCGGCGTCGAAAATTTCGGCTGAGCGCCAGCGGCGTTCCTGGGCGTTCTGAACAAAGTGCGCCATGGTGGGCCTGGTCAGCGTCAGAGAACCTGCGGCGTTTAGACGCTGGGGATCGAAGGGCGGCACCGGGCCGGAGGCTGCGCCGAAGAGCACCATGGCACCGCGGATGCGCAGGCTCTTAAGGGAGTCGTCGAACGTGTCTTTACCAACGCCGTCGTACACCACGTTGACGCCCTCGCCATCGGTGAGTTCACGGACCTTGTCAGCGAAGTCCTCGTACCGGAGCACTTCATCGGCGCCCGCCAGCGTGGAGAGGTCGGCCTTCTCATCGGAGGAGACGGTGGTGATGACGCGGGCGCCGCGGGCCTTCAGCAGTTGTGTCAACAGCAGACCAACGCCACCTGCGCCCGCGTGAAGCAGAACGGTGTGGCCCGGCTCTACCCGGAACGATGAGTTCATCAGGTAATGGGCGGTGATTCCCTGCAGCGGCAGGGCTGCGGCGGTGTGGTCATCGACGCCGGCAGGAACCGGAAGCGCCTTGCTCGCGTCAACGAGGGCGTACTCCGCGTAGGTCCTGGTTCCCTCGGCCGTGGCAACACGGTCGCCGACGGAAAATTCCTCAACGCCCGCTCCGACGGCCTCCACGGTGCCGGCTGCCTCGGCTCCTGGCGTGAACGGGTAGTCCACCTTGTAAGTGCCGCTGCGTTGGTAGGTTTCAATGAAATTGACCCCGGCAGCTGCGACCTTGATCAACAGCTGGCCGGGGCCAGGCGACGGCGTTTCCACGGATACGTACTCGAGGACCTCAGGTCCTCCGGACTGCTTGGCAACGATGGCGTGCGTCATGGTGGCTCCTTAATCCGGGGCGGTCCTTCCGGTGCCCGGTTTCAGAATCCATCCTAGGGAGGTTGGGGCCTCCGGTGTCGAACGCCTAGCGGCGTCCGTGCGTCGACGCGACGGGGCAGTCGAAGCCGCGGCCCGCTGCCAGGCCTACTTCATTGAGATACCTGACCACGATGCCGTATGACTGCATCAGCGTGGTTTCGGTGTACGGGATGGAGTGTTTGGCGCAGAACTCGCGCACGATCTTTGTGGCCTTGTACAAATGGGGGCGAGCCATGTCCGGGAACAGGTGGTGCTCAACCTGACGGTTCAGCCCGCCGAGGAGGAAGTCCATGAAGATGCCACCGGAGATGTTGCGCGAGGTCAGGATCTGGCGGTTGAGGAAGTCCACGCGGCTGTCCTTGGGAAGGACCGGCATGCCCTTGTGGTTCGGGGCGAACGAGGCGCCCATGTAGAAGCCATAAACCATGATCTGTACGCCCAGGAAGGCGAATGCCATGCCGATGGGCAGGAACGTGAAAGCCAGAATCGGAAGGGCGGCCAGCCTGGTCACGAGGATGGGGGTCTCAACCCAGCGGTGGCGCACGTTCTGCTTGCCGAACACGAAGCGTAGGGAGTCGAACTGCAGACTGATGCCAAGGAGCATCAGGAGCGGGAAGAAGAACCAGCCCTGCCTGCGTGTGAGGAACGCGAGGCGGCCCTTGCGCTCTGCTGCTGCCTCTTCGTGGAAGACCAAGGCGTTGTTCCGGATGTCCGGGTCCTTGGAAATGACGTTGGGGTGGTTGTGGTGGGCTCCGTGCTTCTGCTCCCACCAGGAGTAGCTGATGCCGGCCACGCCGGTGGCCAGGAGGCGGGCCGACCAGTCGTTGGCGCGCCGTGAAGCGAAAATCTGCTTGTGACCTGCCTCGTGGGCAAGGAAGCTAAGCTGCGTGCACAGGATGCCAACGGCCGCAGCGATCAGGAGCTGGTACCAGGAATCGCCTATGAGTGCGAAGCCGAGCCAGGTGCCGGCCATGAGCAGCACCAAGGCCACGAAGACCCAGATGTAGAAGCCGCTACGGCGTTCGAGGAGTCCGGCTGACTTGACGCTCTTGAGGAGCTCTGAGTAGCTCTGGACGACGGGATTTGGTTGAATTGCGCGAGCTTTGGGGCGCTCAGCGGTGGACGTGGGTGACATAAATGTGCCCCGTATCGCTAACGGGCAACGCTGCAGCCGACGTTCGGACTGCACGGTCTGGATCACCCTCCACTAAGCATACGTGCAATCCCCCAAATAATGAGACTGCTCACAACTGCATGCATAAATATCGGACAGCATGAATATTCTTGCTGTACAGTAGGATCATGACTATTTCAGTTGCCGTCTCCGGTGCCAGCGGCTACGCCGGGGGAGAAGTGCTGCGCTTGCTGGCAGGCCATCCAAACGTCACCATCGGTGCCATCACCGCGCACAGCAACGCCGGTTCCAGACTAGGGGAGTTGCAGCCGCATCTCCACGGTTTGGCCAGCCGGATTCTGGAAGACACCACCGTGGAGAACCTGTCGGGCCATGACGTCGTGTTCCTTGCCCTGCCGCACGGTGCCTCAGCCGAAATCGCTGCGCAGTTGCCTGAAGGCACCGTAGTTATCGACGCCGGTGCTGACCACCGTTTGCAGGACGCCGCGGCATGGGAAAAGTTTTACGGCTCCGCCCACGCGGGCACCTGGCCATACGGTCTTCCGGAGCTCCCTGGTCAGCGCGAAGCCCTCAAAGGTGCCACGCGCATCGCCGTTCCCGGGTGCTACCCGACGTCGGCCCTGCTCGCCTTGACGCCCGGGTTCGCCAACAACCTCCTCCTGACGGACGACGTCGTGATTGTCTCTGCATCAGGGACCTCAGGCGCGGGCAAGGCTGCCAAAGTCAATTTGATTGGCGCTGAAGTCATGGGTTCCATGAGCCCTTACGGCGTCGGCGGCGGACACCGGCACACGCCTGAGATCGAACAGGGACTGGCCAACGCTGCCGGCGAGCCGGTAACAGTCTCCTTCACGCCAACACTGGTTCCGATGAGCCGCGGCATCCTGACGACGGCGACGGCCAAGGTCGGTCACGGCGTTACTGAAGCCGAACTGCGCCAAGCCTGGACAGACGCCTACGACGACGAACCGTTCGTGCACCTCCTTCCGGAGGGCCAGTGGCCCACCACCAAGTCGGTCCAGGGCTCCAACCACGCCGTAATGCAGTTGGCTTTCGACGCCCACACGGGCCGCGTGATCGTGACATGCGCTATCGACAACCTCACCAAGGGGACCGCCGGCGGAGCCGTGCAGTCCATGAACATTGCCCTCGGCCTGGATGAAACTGCCGGCCTGAACCTGCAGGGAGTTGCACCGTGACCATTACCGCCCCCAAGGGGTTCCGCGCCGCAGGCATCAAAGCCGGCATCAAGGCTTCGGGCAACCCGGACCTGGCCCTTGTAGTCAACGACGGACCGCAAAAGTCCGCCGCCGCCGTCTTTACCTCCAACCGCGTGGCTGCTGCACCGGTCCACTGGTCGCGTCAGGTGGTCAGCGACGGTCGAGTGGATGCCGTGGTCCTGAACTCCGGTGGAGCCAACGCCTGCACCGGTCCACAGGGCTTCCAGAACACCCACGCCACAGCCGAGAAAGTGGCAGGCGTGCTGGGAGTCTCTGCTTCCGACGTCGTGGTCTGCTCAACAGGCCTGATCGGCGAGCAGCTGCCCATGGACAAGATTCTTCCCGGCGTCGAGTCCGCCTTCCGCGAACTGTCGGAAGACGGCGGCTCCGCTGCGGCCACAGCGATCATGACCACGGACAGCGTGTCCAAGGAAGCGGTCTTCACAGGCACCGACGCCGAGGGCAAGCAGTTCACCGTCGGTGGCATCGCCAAGGGTGCCGGCATGTTGGCGCCGGGCCTGGCAACGATGCTTGTGGTCCTTACCACCGACGCCGAGGTTCCTGCGGATGAGCTCGACGTCGTCCTCCGGGACGCCACTCGCGTGACCTTTGATCGGGCGGACTCGGATGGCTGCATGTCCACCAACGACACCGTGGTGCTGTTGGCATCAGGGGCGTCCGAGGCGTTGCCGTCTGCCGAACAGTTGAGCGATGCGGTCACCCAGGTCTGCGCCGAACTGGCACGCAAGCTCATCGGTGACGCCGAGGGCGCCAGCCACGACATCGCTATCCGGACGTTCAACGCCGCCAGCGAACGCGACGCCGAGATCGTCAGCCGCAGTGTTGCCCGCTCCAACCTGTTCAAAGCCGCCATCTTCGGCAAGGACCCTAACTGGGGCCGCGTGCTCTCGGCTGTGGGAACAACTGACGCCATATTCGAGGCGGACCAACTCAACGTCGCAATGAACGGTGTGCAGATCTGCCGCAACGGCGCAATCGGCGAGGACCGCAACCTGGTGGACCTGGAGCCACGCGAAGTGTTGGTCGAAATCGACCTGCAGGCCGGCGATGCCGAGGCCACCATTTGGACCAACGACCTCACGCACGATTACGTGCACGAGAACAGCGCATACTCGAGCTGAGCGGATGACCATGACTGCGCACACCCGCGAAACCACCTCCATGAGTGACGCCCAGGACAAAGCCGGGACACTGATCGAGGCCCTCCCGTGGATCCAGCGTTTCGCCGGTACCACCATGGTGATCAAGTACGGCGGCAACGCGATGGTCAACGACGACCTTCGTCGTGCCTTCGCAGAGGACATTGTGTTCCTCCACCACGTTGGCATCCACCCCGTAGTGGTCCACGGCGGTGGCCCCCAGATCAACTCCATGCTCGGTCGTCTCGGCATCGAGTCCGAGTTCAAGGGCGGCCTGCGCGTCACCACCCCTGAAGCCATGGACGTGGTCCGCATGGTCCTCACGGGCCAAGTCGGTCGCGAACTCGTCGGCCTCATCAACTCCCACGGTCCCTATGCCGTGGGCATGTCCGGCGAAGATGGCGGCTTGTTGCGCGCCGTCCGCACGGGCACTGTTGTTGACGGCGAAGAGGTGGACCTCGGCCTGGTGGGAGAAGTGGTGGGCGTGGATCCTGCCGGAATCAAGGACATTCTCGACGCCGGCCGCATCCCGGTCATCTCAACGGTCGCCCCGGAAATTCTCGACGACGGCAACGGTTCCGGTCCTACGACGGGACAGGTCCTCAACGTCAACGCGGACACTGCAGCTGCCGCCGTCGCATCCGCCTTGGGCGCCACCAAGCTTGTAATCCTGACCGACGTCGAGGGCCTGTACGCCAACTGGCCGGACAAATCGTCGCTGATCTCTTCGCTCACCGCATCGGAACTCCGCGAGATGCTGCCCAAGCTCGAGTCGGGGATGATCCCGAAGATGGCCGCCTGCCTCAAAGCCATCGACGAAGGCGTGGAACGCGCACACATCGTTGACGGCCGCCTCCCGCACTCGATGCTGCTGGAAACCTTTACGACGGCGGGCATCGGCACCCAAGTAGTACCTGACGAGGAAGTGAACGCATGAGCACCGAACTGAGCCATTCGGCCGAAAGCCGCAGCAGCGATGGGGGGCCGGGTGTGGTCGGGCACCGCGAAGCGGGCGGGGCCCCTATCGCTGCTGAGGCTGCCGCAACCACGCTCGTTTCCCAGAGCTCAGGCGCTGACTGGCTTGCCCGTTACTCGTCGTCCCTCATGGGTGTCTTTGGCACCCCGCAGCGAGTACTGGTTCGCGGCGCAGGCTGCCTCGTGTGGGACGCCGACGGCAAGGAATACCTGGACCTCCTGGGCGGCATCGCTGTGAACGCTCTGGGTCACGCGCACCCCTTCGTCACGTCAGTGATCTCCAGCCAGTTGGCCACGCTCGGGCACGTCTCGAACTTCTTCACGAGTCCCACGCAAATTGCTTTGGCTGAAAAGCTCCTCGCCCTCACCAAGGCTCCGGCGGGGTCCAAGGTCTTTTTTGCCAACTCCGGTACTGAGGCCAACGAGGCAGCGTTCAAGCTGGCACGACGGAACAACTCCGATGGAAAGCGCACCAAGGTCATCGCCCTGGCGGGCGCCTTCCACGGCCGAACCATGGGTGCCTTGGCGCTCACGGCCAAGGAGGCCTACCGTGCACCCTTCGAACCATTGCCCGGTGGCGTGGTTCACATCCCGTTCGGCGACATCGAAGCCTTGCGTGCCGCCGTCGACGATTCCACAGCGGCCGTCTTCCTGGAACCCATCCAAGGCGAAGCGGGCGTCCGCCCACTCAGCGCCGAATACCTGCAGGCAGCCCGCGAGGTGACCACCGCAGCGGGCGCCCTGCTGATCTTGGACGAGGTCCAGACAGGCATCGGCCGCACCGGTAAATGGCTGGCCAGCGAAGACGCCGGAATTGTTCCCGACGCCGTGACCCTCGCCAAGGGACTCGGCGGCGGTTTTCCTGTGGGTGCCTTGGTCACGTTCGGAAGTACGACGTCGGCCCTGCTCACCGCCGGGCAGCACGGCACCACTTTCGGTGGGAACCCAGTGGCTACGGCCGCCGCTTTGGCCACGCTGCACGCCATCGAAAGCCAAGGTGTGCTGCAGAACGTGGTCACTGTCGGCAACCACCTTCGTGAGGGACTGGCCGCCATCGAGGCTGTCACTGAAGTCCGCGGCGAGGGTCTGTTGATTGGCTTCGATGTGAATGCCGACATCGCACCTGCCATGGTTACCGCAGCTTTGGATGCCGGCTTCATCATCAACAGCCCGGGACCGAGGACTATCCGCCTTGCGCCGCCGCTGATCCTGACCATCGATCAAGCGGACCGCTTCCTGGATGCATTACCCACCCTGATCGCTACGGCTACAGCCAACACCGCTAAGGACGCACAGTGACTACTACCAACACCACCCGTCACTTCCTCAAGGACACGGACCTGAGTCCCGCCGAGCAAGCTGAGGTTTTGGAACTCGCCGCACGGATGAAGGCAGCGCCGTACAGCGTGCAGCCTTTCGCCGCCGAGGGCAACGGCCGTAAGACGGTGGCCGTGATCTTTGACAAGACCTCCACCCGCACGCGTGTTTCTTTCGCCACCGGCATCGCGGACATGGGCGGCAACGCACTGATCATCAACCCGGGTGAAGCCCAGATCGGCCACAAGGAATCCGTGGAGGATACGGCGAAGGTCCTGGAGCGCATGGTGTCCACCATCGTATGGCGGACAGGTGCCCACTCGGGCCTGGTGGCCATGGCGGAAAACTCCAAGGTCCCCGTCATCAACGCCTTGTGCGACGACTACCACCCCTGCCAGCTCCTGGCCGACCTCCTGGCCGTCAAGGAGCACAAGGGTGAACTCGCCGGCTTGAGCATGGCCTATCTGGGTGACTCCGCCAACAACATGGCCAATTCCTACCTCCTTGCCGGTGTGACGGCCGGAATGCATGTGCGCATTTCCGGCCCCGAAGGCTATCTTCCGGCGCCGGAGATCGTGGCGGCCGCCGAGGAACGTGCGGCCGAGACAGGCGGCTCAGTGCTCATCACCAGCGATGCTGCAGAAGCCCTCAAGGGCGCCGACGTCGTAGCAACGGACACGTGGGTATCCATGGGCCAGGAAGCCGAAAAGGAAGCCCGGTTGCAGCTCTTCCGCGACTACTCCGTGGATGAGGCCGCCATGGCGCAGGCCGCGCCGGACGCCGTCGTGCTTCACTGCCTCCCGGCCTACCGCGGCTACGAAATTTCCGCCGGAGTGATCGACGGCCCGCAGTCGATTGTCTGGGACGAGGCGGAGAACCGCCTGCACGCCCAGAAGGCATTGATGGCCTGGCTGATGCACCGCTCCGGGCTTGCTTTCGTGGATGGTCTTTCTCCCATCGAAGGAACCGGGGAGAGCACGTTCTAGTGTCCACCAATCCTTCCGTGCCGGGCGCCAGCCCAGCCACAAAGACTGCCCGCCAGGCGCGTATCACCGCGATCCTGACGGGTGAGTCCGTGCGTTCACAAGCAGAGCTTGCAGCCCTGCTGGCGGACGACGGCGTCCAGGTCACCCAGGCCACCCTGTCCCGCGACCTCGTGGAACTGGGTGCGGTACGGGTCCGGGGCAAGGAAGGCGCACTTGTTTACGCTGTCCCGGGGGAGGGCGGGGACCGCAACGCCAAGAGCGGCGTCACCCAGGAAATCCTGGATGCGCGGCTGACGCGGCTTTGCGGCGAACTCCTGGTGACAGCTGAGGCATCGGGCAACATCGTGGTCCTCCGCACCCCACCGGGAGCAGCCAACTTCCTGGCCCTGGCCGTTGATCACTCCGTGATGCCGTCGGTATTGGGTACGATCGCAGGCGACGACACTTTGCTGCTGGTCGCACGGGATCCCGATGGCGGGGCGGAACTGGCAGCGCGTTTCCTGCGCATGGCCGAAGAAGCCGGGCCTGGCAACTAATTGATCTTCTTCAGCATTGATTCACACAGCATTGATTCGAATGAACCAAGCAATAACAAAGGAGCACTCTCGTGACTGAGCGCATTGTTCTGGCCTACTCCGGTGGCCTTGATACTTCCGTAGCCATCGGCTGGATCGGTGAAGCCACCGGCGCCGAGGTCATCGCCGTGGCCGTCGACGTCGGACAGGGCGGCGAGTCGCTGGAGACCATTCGCCAGCGCGCCCTCGGTTGCGGCGCGGTTGAGGCTTACGTGGCCGACGCCCGTGACGAGTTCGCCAACGAGTACGCCATGCCCACCCTGAAGGCCAACGCCCTCTACCAGGGCCACTACCCGCTGGTCTCCGCCATCTCCCGTCCGGTCATCGTGAAGCACCTCGTGAAGGCTGCCCGCGAATTCGGTGCCACCACCGTTGCCCACGGCTGCACCGGCAAGGGCAACGACCAGGTCCGTTTCGAAGTTGGCATCCAGACCCTCGGCCCGGACCTGAAGTGCATTGCACCCGTCCGCGACCTCGCCCTGACCCGCGACAAGGCCATCGCCTTCGCCGAGGAAAAGGGACTGCCGATCGAGACAACCAAGAAGAACCCGTACTCGATCGACCAGAACGTCTGGGGACGCGCCGTCGAGACCGGTTACCTCGAGGACATCTGGAACGCTCCTACCAAGGACATCTACGACTACACCGCCACCCCGGAATTCCCGCCGGCGCCCGATGAGGTCACCATCTCCTTCCAGGCCGGTGTTCCGGTAGCGATCGACGGCGTAAAGGTCACCCCGCTGCAGGCCATCCAGGAGCTGAACCGCCGTGCAGGCGCTCAGGGCGTTGGCCGCATCGACGTCGTTGAAGACCGCCTCGTCGGCATCAAGTCCCGCGAAATCTATGAAGCCCCGGGTGCCATGGCGCTGATCACCGCGCACAAGCACCTCGAGGACATCACCATCGAGCGCGAGCAGGCCCGCTTCAAGGCAACTGTTGGCCAGCGCTGGGCAGAGCTGGTCTACGACGGACAGTGGTTCTCCCCGCTCAAGCGCTCCCTGGACGCCTTCATCGAAGACACGCAGCAGTACGTTTCCGGCGACATCCGCATGGTCCTCCACGGTGGCCAGGCAATCGTCAACGGTCGCCGCTCCGAGACCTCGCTGTACGACTTCGACCTCGCCACCTACGACACCGGCGATACCTTCGACCAGTCCATGGCACGCGGTTTCATCGAGCTGTGGGGCATGTCCTCCAAGGTTGCCTCCGGCCGCGACCTGCGCGTCGCAGGCGAGTGAGTCCGCAGCAGGGCCCCGGGACGCAGGGGTCCCCGGCCGAGCGTAGCGAGGTAGGGGAGCGTTCAGGGACGAACGAAGGTGCACTGTGGGGCGGCCGGTTCGCCGGCGGCCCCGCGGATGCGCTGGCCGCACTGAGCAAGTCCACGCACTTTGACTGGCGGCTGGCCCGCTATGACATCGCCGGTTCCAAGGCGCACGCCCGCGTGCTGGCCAAGGCCGGACTGTTGGACGACGCCGAGCTCGAAGGCATGCTCGCCGCCCTCAACCAGCTGGACGAGGACGTCGCGAGCGGCGCCTACCTCCCGGCTGAGAGCGACGAGGATGTGCACGGTTCACTTGAACGTGGCCTGATCGAGCGCGCAGGAACCCACTTGGGCGGCAAGCTCCGCGCCGGCCGTTCCCGCAACGATCAGGTTGCCACCTTGGGCCGCATGTTCCTCCGCGACCACGCCCGGATTATCGCCAGCGGTGTCCTTGCCACCATCGACGCCCTTGTGGAGCAGGCAAAGGCCCACCGGGGTGTTGCCATGCCGGGCCGGACACACTTGCAGCATGCCCAGCCGGTGTTGCTGAGCCACCACCTTCTGGCGCATGCCTGGGCACTGCTTCGCGATGTGCAGCGACTCCAGGACTGGGACAAGCGCGCCGGTGTTTCGCCCTATGGTTCGGGTGCGCTGGCTGGTTCCTCCCTGGGACTGGACCCCGAGGCTGTTGCCGCGGACCTTGGTTTCTTCTCGGCGGTCCACAACTCGATCGATGGCACCGCCTCACGCGATGTTTTCGCTGAGTTCGCCTGGGTGTGTTCCATGATTGGCGTGGACCTCTCCCGGATCTCCGAGGAAGTCATCTTCTGGGCAACCAAGGAGTTCTCCTTCGTCACGCTGCATGATTCGTACTCCACGGGGTCCTCGATCATGCCGCAGAAGAAGAACCCGGACGTCGCTGAGCTCGCCCGCGGCAAGGCAGGACGCCTTATCGGGAACCTGACCGGGCTGCTCGCAACCCTGAAGGGACTGCCGCTTGCGTACAACCGCGACCTGCAGGAGGACAAGGAACCGGTCTTCGACGCCGCCGATACCTTGGAGCTGCTGCTTCCGGCCGTGTCCGGCATGATCGCCACGCTAAGGTTCAACACCGAGCGCATGGAATCCCTGGCTCCCCAAGGCTTCGCGTTGGCCACGGACATTGCTGAGTGGCTTGTCCGCCAGGGCGTTCCGTTCCGTGAGGCCCATGAGCTGTCCGGTGCTGCCGTCAAGCAAGCTGAAGGCCGCGGCGTGGAGCTGTGGGACCTGACGGACGAGGAATACGCAGCAATCTCGGGACACCTCACTCCCGAGGTCCGCAGCGTTCTGAGCACCGAAGGTTCGCTCAACAGCCGCAACTCGCAGGGCGGCACAGCACCGGCCGCCGTCGAACGCCAATTGGCTGCCCTTGAAGCGGAACTGGACGCAGCGCGTTCCTACGCCAGCTAGACCACTCGGGACGGCACGTCGCGGCCATGCCTTCGGGCAGGGCAACGCGAGGTGCCGTCCCGCGGTGCGTTAACATGGCGCTATGACTCAGATCACCCCCGAGACGTTGCCCGCAGAGCTTCACAAAGCCGCCGGCACCGTCACCCGCCTCCTCGCCAAACTGGACGACTCATCCGTCGCTGAACCGTCAGAGCTTCCAGGCTGGACCCGGGGTCACGTGCTTGCCCACCTTGCCGGAATCGCGAACGCCATGGCTCGGCAACTTGAGTACGCGCGCCGCGGCGAAACGAGGGAACTGTACGACGGCGGCATGGACGGCCGTAACAAGGCCATCGCACTCGCTGCAGGGCACAGCCTCGCGCAGCACACGGAGGCCGTCACCACCGCCTTGGATGCGGCGATTGCCGCGTTCGAGGCCTTGGGCCCGGAGGACTGGCAGGCGCGTATCGCGTACCGGGACGGCACAGTGTTCGACGGCGGCCTGGCCCTGTGGCGCGAACTCACCATTCATGCTGCCGACCTTGGCTTGGGTTACGGTCCGGAGACGTGGAACAGGCCTTTCTGCGAACATCTGATCGGCTTCCTTGCCGCTCGCGTTCCTGACTCGTACAAATTCGTTCTGCAGCCCACAGGTCTGCCTCAGAGGACGATCGGCAGCGGCGGCACCTCCATCGCGATTACCGGCATGCTGACCGACATCGCCGCGTGGCTAGCGGGCCGCGAGCCAAGCCTTGGGAGCCTCAGGGCTACTGCAGCCGCTGACGGAGTGGACCTGCCGGAGCTGCTGCCGTGGCCGGCCGCGCAGCCGGCGGCCCGCTGACACACGGTCGCCCGCTCACTTCCCTCGGGTTTGAGCCGGTCGCTCGCTCACGTCCCTCGGGTTTGAGCCGGTCGCTCGCTCACTTCCCTCGGGTTTGAGCCGGTAGCTCGCTCACTTCCCTCGGGTTTGAGCCGGTCGCTCGCTCACTTCCCTCGGGCTTGAGTCGGTCGCTCGCTCACTTCCCTCGGGTTTGAGCCGGTCGCTCGCTCACTTTCAGGGAGCAATCTGCTCTTGGTCTTCACGGTCGCTGCCCTCCACAAGTGCATGGTGGCGTACGAACGCCACGGGCTGACCTCCCTGAAGTCCGCGCTGAGTCCAAGGCCTGCGGGCAGCACCTTCACGCCGTTCCTCACTGCCGCGTCGTTGGCCAGGAACACATCCGGAGCGCCAAGCACCCGCATGGCAACGTACCCCACGGTCCACGGCCCAACGCCTGGTAACGGAAGCAGTTTGCTGCCGAGGCTGGCCGGATCGTCGCCGTAGCCGAAGTCGAGTTCCCCGCTGGCCATGGCCTCGGAGGCGGCCACGATGGAGTCGATGCGGCGCTGTGGTCCTCGGAGTAAGGCACGTCCGTGTTCGGCGAGTTCTGCCGCTGTAGGAAATAGTCGATCAAGGTCTGGCGCAGCGCCATCGACGGCGGATCCGGCCGCAGACAACTGGGTAAGGGCAGTTCGGGCAGCAGCGACGGTGATCTGCTGTCCGATCATTGCCCGGATGAGCAATTCCTGGGGATCCACAGCACCCGGCACGCGCATCCCCGGGAGCGCGGCGATGCTAGCCGTAAGCCTCGGATCCGCTGCCAAGGCGCTATCTATCGCCTGCGGATCGGCGTCCAGGTCGAATAGCCTGCGGACCCGGCTCAACAGTGCCGGGAGGTCGTGCAGGTCCACGGCCGTGGCTGTGAGTTGCAAGGGTTTGCCGGGTGTTGAGGGGCTGTAGGTAACCGAAAAGGATGCGCTGCCTCGGGGGAGCCGCAGCGTGCGGGCGTAGCTCCTGCTTCCGTCGCCGTCAGTCGTTGCTTTTTCGATGGCTGGTATCGCACGAACTGCCAGGAAGTCGAAAATGCCCGGATCGAAGGGGTCCCTGTAAGGCAGGTTCAGAGTCAGCGCGGATGGCGCCGGCCCAAGTGCCCCGGTACCTTGGCGAGAAGCGGACTTCGTCCCGGTGGCACGCACCGCCGTCGGGGTCATTGCGAACACCTCGCCAATGGTGTCGTTGAATTGCCGCACGCTGTTGAACCCCGAGGCGAACGCAACGTCGGCCAGGAGCATGTCGGTGGAGACCAGCAAGGTCCTGGCGGTCTGCGCCCTGCTTGCCCGTGCCAGTGAGAGGGGACCCGCGCCGAGTTCGTTGCTGAGGATGCGGTTGAGTTGCCGCGCGGAGTAGCCCAGGCGGTTCGCGAGGCCGTCGACGCCTTCGCGAGTGATCACGCCGTCGTTAATCAATCTCATCGCGCGGCCCGCAATATCGGAACGGGTGTTCCACGCGGGCGTTCCGGGCACAGCTTCGGGCAGGCACCGCTTGCAGGCGCGATACCCGGCCTCATGGGCGGCCGCAGAGGTTTCGTAGAAGGTGACGTTCTCAGCCTTGGGCGTTCGGGCAGGGCACGACGGCCGGCAGTAAATGCCCGTGGAGCTGACGGCAGTGAAGAATTGACCATCAAACCGGGTGTCGCGGGCGTCGATCGCCCGGTATCGCTGCCAGAAGTCCATGGCTTCATCCTTCCAGTCGTCCGAAGCCCTTGCTAGCGGAAATCGGACATAGCCGTGGCAGGAAATTTTGCTAGGGTCTGCTCATGAGCCCGTCCATGGACAACGGAGTCAGCAGCCCGTCCCAAGTGCGCAAGTTCCTTGGGAGTGATCCACGTGTCATCGCCCCGCTGATTCTTGGCGCGGTACTTACCCACAACTCAGAAGCCGGTCCAGTCTCGGTCAGGCTCACGGAGGTGGAGGCCTATATGGGCCCGCGCGATTCAGAGCATCCCGACCCCGGTTCCCATACCTTCGGTGGTCCTACCGCCCGGAATGCACCAATGTTCGGGCCGCCGGGTTTCCTGTACGTCTACTTCACCTACGGCATGCACTATTGCGCCAACATCGTCTGCGGTCCTGACGGCTCCGCGTCTGCGCTGCTTCTGCGGGCTGGACAGATTGTTGACGGGGATGAGCTCGCTGCCCTTCGCAGGCCGGCCTCCAAGGCGCACAAGGACCTGGCAAGTGGACCTGCCAGGCTCGCCTCCGCGCTGGGACTCACGACGGCGGATACTGGCCGTGACGCCCTCGCCTCACCGTTCAGCCTGTGGTTGCCGACGACGCCCGCAGCTGCCGTCGCCAGCGGACCGCGGGTGGGCGTAGCGGGTCCAGGTGGAAGCACCGAATATCCTTGGCGGTTTTGGATTGAGGACGATCCCACCGTGTCCAGGTACAAGGCTGCCCGGCCCCGGACCCGTAGCGCTGCCGGGTGACTTTCGACGCTGGTGGATCAGTGAAACATGAACTTTCTGTGACGCAGTCCGCCTTATGACGTGCACCCCCCACGTTTACCAAAATCGCTGTAGAATGGACGGTCTGTCTTTTGCGATAGGGGTTACGGTTCGATGCACGACGCTGATTTGGTCCACGAGCAGGAATATGTTGCCGGGCTGTATGCCCGGCTTGATGAGCTGCGCGCCGAAAAGCGCGCCCAGCTGGCGCAGGTGCGCAAGGCCGGCGCGGTGGGAACCATGCAGAACGTCTCAGAACGTGACGCGTTCGCGGCACTGTATGAAGACCGTCTGGCCCAGCTCGACGCCGTCGACGATCGCCTGGTCTTTGGCCGCCTTGACCTCGACTCCGGTGAGGCTCAGTACATTGGCCGCATCGGGCTGTCCACCGCCGATCTGCAGCGCCTTATGGTCGACTGGCGTGCGCCGGAAGCAGGGCACTTCTATCAGGCAACCGCGTTCGACCGTCAAGGCGTGCGTCGTCGTCGCCACCTGATCCTCCAGGGGCGGGACGTAAAAGCGATTGAAGACGACGTCCTGGACGCAGGGATGCTCGCGGACAACGACTCGCTTCAGGGCGAAGGCGCCCTGCTGGCTGCGCTCAATTCCAAGCGCACGGGCCGCATGTCGGACATCGTGGGCACTATCCAGTCCGAGCAGGACCGGATCATCCGTTCCTCCATCTCCGGAGCACTGGTAGTGCAGGGCGGTCCCGGAACAGGCAAGACCGCCGTGGCCCTGCACCGTGCCGCCTACCTGCTGTACACGCACCGTGAGCGGCTCAAGAGCGCCGGCGTCCTACTCGTGGGCCCGTCGTCCTCCTTCATGCACTACATCGAACGAGTGTTGCCATCGCTCGGCGAGACGGGTGTGGTCATGGCCAGCCTGGGACGCCTCATGCCCGGGATTCACGCTATTCCCGAGGAAGATGCGGATGTTGCCGCCCTCAAAGGCAAGCTGGACATGGCAACCGTGGTGGCAAATGCCGTGGCCAACCGGCAACGGACGCCCGCCGAGGACCGCATCCTCGAAGTCGATTCGCGGAAGCTGACGCTGACGGTCCGCCAGGTGCGCCGTGCCCGGGAGAAAGCCCGCGCCACAGGAAAGCCCCACAACGAAGCCCGACTCACGTTCGTCAAGATCCTCCTGCGCGAGCTCACGGAACAACTCACGGACCTGGTCGAGGAAGGCAACATCGGCAACAACGCCGATCGGGCCTACCTGGCGGAAGATGTTAGGTCTGCCCGCGACGTACGTATTGCACTGAACCTCTGCTGGATGCCCATGACGCCCGAGAAACTTATCTCTGAACTCTTCAGCAAGCCGGCCATCCTCGAAGCCTGCACGCCGCACCTGACTGCCGAACAGCGCGCCCTGCTGCAGCGTCCTGTGGATGCCCCTTGGACGGAAGCGGATGTTCCGTTGCTGGATGAGGCTGCAGAGTTGCTGGGTGAACTGGATCCAGCCGCCGGGAGGGGATTGGCACAGCAGGAAGCCGACCGTGCCCGCGATCTCGCCAACGCCAAGCAGACCCTCGCCAACATGGAAGCGATGGGCGTGGACGTACTGGTGACTGCTGAAGAGCTTGCCGAGCAGAACCAGGAACGTGAAGGTCGGCTGACCGCTGCCGAACGCGCCACGAGCGATAGGTCGTGGGCCTTCGGCCACATCGTGGTTGACGAGGCCCAGGAACTTTCGCCCATGCAATGGCGGCTCCTGGTACGGCGTTGCCCGCTGAAGTCCTTCACCATCGTGGGTGACATTGCACAAACGAGTGCAGCGGCCGGGGCCAATTCGTGGCAAAGTGCGCTGGCGCCGTCGTTCGGTGACCGCTGGACGCTGGAAGAACTTACCGTGAACTACCGCACGCCGTCGCAGATTGCCGAGGCGGCTGTCCGCATGGCCAACCGCGCAGGCCTGGTTGTCTCGGCCCCCAAGGCCGTACGCGAAGGCAAATGGTCGCCCATCGTGGACCATGTGGAGTCGGACGGCATCGTCAAGCGCTTGGTAGAGGTCCTGCCGGAGGAAGTGGAAGCGATCGACGGCGGCCTGCTGGCTGTCATCGCCGACGGACCGCTGCTGCCGCAGGCCACCGCCGCGCTGCGTGAGGTCTACGGACGCCGCATCGGCAGCGGCGCAGGCAGCTACCAGCAAGACATCGTGGTGATCAGTCCCAAGGAAGCCAAGGGCCTGGAATTCGACGGTGTTGTGGTTCTGGAACCGGCCGCCATGCTGAACCATGAGCACGGCAAGGTAGGCGACCTCTACGTCGCCATGACCCGTGCCACGCAACGCCTGCGCCTCATCGCGGCCGCGCCGGTACCCGCCGGCATCGAGCGCTAGGAAAAACGGACCCTGCAATCCTGCTAACTTAGATCTCGTGTCACACGTAAACAACCTCGAGTCCCAGCACAACGATCCCGCCTTTGCCAACGTATGGCAGGAGCTCAAATGGCGCGGCCTTGTCCACGTTTCCACTGATGAAACTGAACTGGAAAAGCTGCTCGCCGGGGACCCGATCACGTATTACTGTGGCTTCGATCCCACTGCGCCATCGCTGCACCTGGGCAACCTGGTGCAGTTGCTGGTGATGCGTCGCCTGCAGTTGGCCGGCCACAAACCGCTCGGTTTGGTGGGCGGTTCCACCGGCCTGATCGGTGACCCCCGTCCGACGGCGGAGCGCACCTTGAACACCAAGGACACCGTCGCGGAGTGGGTTGGCTACCTTCAGGGCCAGGTGCGACGCTTCCTCAGCTTCGAGGGCGGGAACCCGGCCCGCATGGTCAACAACCTGGACTGGACAGCACCGCTCAGTGCCATCGATTTCCTCCGGGAGATCGGCAAGCACTTCCGCGTAGGCACCATGCTTCGCAAGGATGCCGTGGCGTCACGTCTGAACTCAGACGAAGGCATCAGCTACACAGAGTTCAGCTACCAGATCCTGCAGGGCATGGACTACCTCCAGCTCTTCCGTGACTACGGCTGCGCCCTGCAGACCGGCGGCTCGGACCAGTGGGGAAACCTCACCAGCGGTACCGAACTCATCCGCAAAGTGGAAGGCAAGAGCGTCCATGCCCTGGGCACGCCGCTCATCACCAACTCTGACGGCACCAAGTTCGGCAAGAGCGAAGGCAACGCCATTTGGCTGGACCCGGACATGTGCAGCCCGTACACGTTCTACCAGTTCTGGCTCAACACCGCCGATGCTGATGTGGTTGATCGACTCAAGGTGTTCACCTTCCTGTCGCGCGCCGAGATCGAGGCGCTTGGTCAGTCTGTGGAGGAGCGCCCCTTTGCCCGGGAAGGCCAGAAGAAGCTTGCCTTCGAAGTGACCTCTTTGGTGCACGGCGTCGACGCAACCGAGAAAGTCATCGCAGCTTCGGCTGCGCTTTTCGGCAACGGCGACCTCACGGTACTGGATGAGCGCACCCTTGAAGCAGCCACTGCGGAACTTCCCTCCGCCACCATTGGCGCCGACGGACTTGGCATCATCGACCTCTTGGTCGCTTCGGGGCTCTCGGACAGCAAGTCGGCTGCTCGTCGAACTGTTGGCGAGGGCGGTGCGTACGTGAACAACACCAAGGTGTCCGATCCCGACGCTGTCATTGCCCGCGACGAACTGCTTCACGGCCGCTATTTGCTGATCCGCCGCGGCAAGAAGAACCTGGCCACCATCGAGGTTTCAGCCTAGCTTTCATCAGTAGTCCAGTTCCGACAGGGCCGGCAACCGTTATGGTTGCCGGCCCTTTCTGCGTTTGAGCGTGGTTGGGGAAGTGCTGGGATGGCTGGGTGCCGCCTCCTCCCGACGCTCTCTCACATCCCGCTGGTTTGGGGGCATGGCTCTCTCACATCCCGCGGGTTCGTCCGGGTGACGCGCTTCACAAATGTCTGTTTGAGCTGATTGGAGTGCTTTTGGGCGTGTTTTCCTTGTGTTTGCGGGGTTTTTGGGTGGTGTTGGGGTGGATTTGGTGTGGGGGTTGGGCGCGTGTAAAGTTATTCGAGTCGCCGCCGCTGATGCGGAAAGATAGCGACCGACTCCCTTCAAATTACCGGTTCCGGTAGCGCTTTTGTGTGCTTCTGGTTGGTGGGGGAGGCCCGGGTTCTGGTTTGCTTTGTGCGGCTGGTTCGGGTAAGTTTGAAAAGTTGCTCCGGAGCGATCCTGGCCCCTTGTGTGGGGTTTGGTGGTGCCGGGTGTGTCTGTTGTTTGAGAACTCAATAGTGTGCCAAGTTTGTTGATACCGATTGTTTTTCAATTGGTTGAAATTATGGCTGGATCATTATGCACCCCCGTGTGTGGTGGTCTGGTTTTCAGCTGGTTTCGAATTTTGTGCAGCCGTGTTCGCCGTTATTTCCGGTGGGTGTGGTTGTGTCTGTTTGGTTTTGTTTTACTTCAACGGAGAGTTTGATCCTGGCTCAGGATGAACGCTGGCGGCGTGCTTAACACATGCAAGTCGAACGATGATCCCAGCTTGCTGGGGGATTAGTGGCGAACGGGTGAGTAACACGTGAGTAACCTGCCCTTGACTCTGGGATAAGCCTGGGAAACTGGGTCTAATACCGGATACGACCATCTGGCGCATGTCATGGTGGTGGAAAGCTTTTGTGGTTTTGGATGGACTCGCGGCCTATCAGCTTGTTGGTGGGGTAATGGCCTACCAAGGCGACGACGGGTAGCCGGCCTGAGAGGGTGACCGGCCACACTGGGACTGAGACACGGCCCAGACTCCTACGGGAGGCAGCAGTGGGGAATATTGCACAATGGGCGCAAGCCTGATGCAGCGACGCCGCGTGAGGGATGACGGCCTTCGGGTTGTAAACCTCTTTCAGTAGGGAAGAAGCGAAAGTGACGGTACCTGCAGAAGAAGCGCCGGCTAACTACGTGCCAGCAGCCGCGGTAATACGTAGGGCGCAAGCGTTATCCGGAATTATTGGGCGTAAAGAGCTCGTAGGCGGTTTGTCGCGTCTGCTGTGAAAGACCGGGGCTCAACTCCGGTTCTGCAGTGGGTACGGGCAGACTAGAGTGCAGTAGGGGAGACTGGAATTCCTGGTGTAGCGGTGAAATGCGCAGATATCAGGAGGAACACCGATGGCGAAGGCAGGTCTCTGGGCTGTAACTGACGCTGAGGAGCGAAAGCATGGGGAGCGAACAGGATTAGATACCCTGGTAGTCCATGCCGTAAACGTTGGGCACTAGGTGTGGGGGACATTCCACGTTTTCCGCGCCGTAGCTAACGCATTAAGTGCCCCGCCTGGGGAGTACGGCCGCAAGGCTAAAACTCAAAGGAATTGACGGGGGCCCGCACAAGCGGCGGAGCATGCGGATTAATTCGATGCAACGCGAAGAACCTTACCAAGGCTTGACATGAACCGGAAAGACCTGGAAACAGGTGCCCCGCTTGCGGTCGGTTTACAGGTGGTGCATGGTTGTCGTCAGCTCGTGTCGTGAGATGTTGGGTTAAGTCCCGCAACGAGCGCAACCCTCGTTCTATGTTGCCAGCGCGTTATGGCGGGGACTCATAGGAGACTGCCGGGGTCAACTCGGAGGAAGGTGGGGACGACGTCAAATCATCATGCCCCTTATGTCTTGGGCTTCACGCATGCTACAATGGCCGGTACAAAGGGTTGCGATACTGTGAGGTGGAGCTAATCCCAAAAAGCCGGTCTCAGTTCGGATTGGGGTCTGCAACTCGACCCCATGAAGTCGGAGTCGCTAGTAATCGCAGATCAGCAACGCTGCGGTGAATACGTTCCCGGGCCTTGTACACACCGCCCGTCAAGTCACGAAAGTTGGTAACACCCGAAGCCGGTGGCCTAACCCTTGTGGGGGGAGCCGTCGAAGGTGGGACCGGCGATTGGGACTAAGTCGTAACAAGGTAGCCGTACCGGAAGGTGCGGCTGGATCACCTCCTTTCTAAGGAGCTGCTAACAGCTGGTTGCTGCGCCTGCATGGGTGTGGTGGTGGTTGTCAGTGTTGCCCATTGCGCAGGCGTCTGTTCTGCGGTGGGTGCTCATGGGTGGAATATCAACGAATCAAACTTGTTTGGCATGGCCTTCACTGGTTGTGTCCTGGTGCCAGTACGGCGACCTGTGCCTCTTGTGGGTGTGGTGTTGTTTGGAACGTGTCGGGGCGTGGATTGTGTGGGGTTGTGTTTGGCGCACTGTTGGGTCCTGAGGCAACAGGACCTTTTTGCAGCAATGCATGGGGGCATCTTCTGGTGTTTCTTTTGTTCCTGCTTCCGGTAGCACTGTTCATCGTGCACGGCCCCGCTTTGGTGTGGGTTGTGGTGGGTGGTGGTCTGGTTGACGGGGTTGTTGTTTGAGAACTACATAGTGGACGCGAGCATCTAGAACACGCACGTGGCTGATCGTCTTTACCCTTTTGGGTGGGGTGGTTGGTGTGTGTGTTCTTACAGCAATTTCTTATGAATGAACCTGGCCCTTGTGGTCGTGGTTCTCTCGAGTAAGTTTATTGATCTTGTGTGGTCAAGTTTTTAAGGGCACACGGTGGATGCCTTGGCATTAGGAGCCGAAGAAGGACGTAGGAATCTGCGATAAGCCTGGGGGAGTTGATAACCGAGCGTTGATCCCAGGATGTCCGAATGGGGAAACCCCGCACAACGCTGCAAGGTGATTGTGTGACCCGCATCTGAACACATAGGGTGCGTGGGGGGAACGCGGGGAAGTGAAACATCTCAGTACCCGCAGGAAGAGAAAACAATAGTGATTCCGTTAGTAGTGGCGAGCGAACGCGGATCAGGCTAAACCGTTTCCATGTGTGATAGCCGGCGGGCGTTGCATGGGCGGGGTTGTGGGACTTTCCGTTCTGGTTCTGCCGGACCAGTGAGGTGAGGTGCAGGCATAGGTGAACGGTCTTGAAAGGCCGGCCAGAGAGGGTGTGAGCCCCGTAACCGTAATGTTGTGCACGGCCTGGGGAGTATCCCAAGTAGCACGGGGCCCGAGAAATCCCGTGCGAATCTGTCAGGACCACCTGATAAGCCTAAATACTTCCTAATGACCGATAGCGGACCAGTACCGTGAGGGAAAGGTGAAAAGTACCCCGGGAGGGGAGTGAAACAGTACCTGAAACCGTGTGCTTACAATCCGTCGGAGCAGTCGTGAGTAATCACAAGTAACTGTGACGGCGTGCCTTTTGAAGAATGAGCCTGCGAGTTAGTGTTACGTCGCGAGGTTAACCCGTGTGGGGTAGCCGTAGCGAAAGCGAGTCTGAATAGGGCGAGTGTAGTGGCGTGATCTAGACCCGAAGCGGAGTGATCTACCCATGGCCAGGTTGAAGCGACGGTAAGACGTCGTGGAGGACCGAACCCACTTCAGTTGAAAATGGAGGGGATGAGCTGTGGGTAGGGGTGAAAGGCCAATCAAACTCCGTGATAGCTGGTTCTCCCCGAAATGCATTTAGGTGCAGCGTTGCGTGTTTCTTGCCGGAGGTAGAGCTACTGGATGGCCGATGGGCCCTACAAGGTTACTGACGTCAGCCAAACTCCGAATGCCGGTAAGTCAGAGCGCAGCAGTGAGACTGTGGGGGATAAGCTTCATAGTCGAGAGGGAAACAGCCCAGACCACCAACTAAGGCCCCTAAGCGTGTGCTAAGTGGGAAAGGATGTGGAGTTGCGAAGACAACCAGGAGGTTGGCTTAGAAGCAGCCATCCTTGAAAGAGTGCGTAATAGCTCACTGGTCAAGTGATTCCGCGCCGACAATGTAGCGGGGCTCAAGTACACCGCCGAAGTTGTGGATTTCACATAATGCCCTAGCCTTCGTGGTTCAGGGGTGTGGAGTGGTAGGGGAGCGTCGTGTGGGCAGTGAAGTCGCGGTGGAAACCAGCGGTGGAGCCTACACGAGTGAGAATGCAGGCATGAGTAGCGAAAGACGGGTGAGAAACCCGTCCGCCGAATGATCAAGGGTTCCAGGGTCAAGCTAATCTGCCCTGGGTAAGTCGGGACCTAAGGCGAGGCCGACAGGCGTAGTCGATGGACAACGGGTTGATATTCCCGTACCGGCGAAAAACCGCCCATGCCAAGCGGGGGATACTAACCGCCCGGAGCCTGCCCGCTCACCCTTGTGGTGTTGTGGGTTTTGGCCGAGCGCGGGACCTGATCCCGGGAGGTAAGCGTATTAACAGGTGTGACGCAGGAAGGTAGCCGGGCCGGGCGATGGTTGCCCCGGTCTAAGGATGTAGGGTCAGGGATAGGCAAATCCGTTCCTGTGTGCTTCGAGCACGATCCTGAGATCTGATGGGACCCCCGTATGGGGGGATCCGGTGATCCTATGCTGCCAAGAAAAGCATCGACGCGAGGTTTTAGCCGCCCGTACCCCAAACCGACACAGGTGATCAGGTAGAGAATACCAAGGCGATCGAGAGAATTATGGTTAAGGAACTCGGCAAAATGCCCCCGTAACTTCGGGAGAAGGGGGGCCTGCCCCGTGATGGAGACTTGCTCTCCGTGAGCGGGTGTGGGCCGCAGAGACCAGGGGGAAGCGACTGTTTACTAAAAACACAGGTCCGTGCGAAGTCGCAAGACGATGTATACGGACTGACTCCTGCCCGGTGCTGGAAGGTTAAGAGGACCGGTTAGCCACTTGTGGCGAAGCTGAGAATTTAAGCCCCAGTAAACGGCGGTGGTAACTATAACCATCCTAAGGTAGCGAAATTCCTTGTCGGGTAAGTTCCGACCTGCACGAATGGAGTAACGACTTCCCCGCTGTCTCAACCATAAACTCGGCGAAATTGCAGTACGAGTAAAGATGCTCGTTACGCGCAGCAGGACGGAAAGACCCCGAGACCTTTACTATAGTTTGGTATTGGTGTTCGGAGTGGCTTGTGTAGGATAGGTGGGAGACGTTGAAACCCGGACGCCAGTTCGGGTGGAGTCATCGTTGAAATACCACTCTGGTCACTTTGGACATCTAACTTCGGCCCGTGATCCGGGTCAGGGACAGTGCCTGATGGGTAGTTTAACTGGGGCGGTTGCCTCCTAAAAAGTAACGGAGGCGCCCAAAGGTTCCCTCAGCCTGGTTGGCAATCAGGTGTCGAGTGTAAGTGCACAAGGGAGCTTGACTGTGAGAGAGACATCTCAAGCAGGGACGAAAGTCGGGACTAGTGATCCGGCGGTACATTGTGGAATGGCCGTCGCTCAACGGATAAAAGGTACCTCGGGGATAACAGGCTGATCTTGCCCAAGAGTCCATATCGACGGCATGGTTTGGCACCTCGATGTCGGCTCGTCGCATCCTGGGGCTGGAGTAGGTCCCAAGGGTTGGGCTGTTCGCCCATTAAAGCGGTACGCGAGCTGGGTTTAGAACGTCGTGAGACAGTTCGGTCCCTATCCGCTGCGCGCGCAGGAAATTTGAGAAGGGCTGTCCTTAGTACGAGAGGACCGGGACGGACGAACCTCTGGTGTGTCAGTTGTACTGCCAAGTGCATCGCTGATTAGCTACGTTCGGATGGGATAACCGCTGAAAGCATCTAAGCGGGAAGCTCGCTTCAAGATGAGATTTCCATACACATTATGTGTGAGAGGCCCCCAGCCAGACCACTGGGTTGATAGGCCGGATGTGGAAGCGAGGACTAAAGACTCGTGAAGCTGACCGGTACTAATAGGCCAACAACTTACACCACACACAACACACTGCACGCGTCCACTATGTGGTTCCCGAACAACAACCCGCTTGTTCCAGGAACCAACAACTAAATAACAACACCACAGTTGTAACCACCACAGATTTCCCACCCCGAAAAACAGCCCACACCAGGCACAACACCGGGGACGGGTAACAAGGTTACGGCGGTCATAGCGTGGGGGAAACGCCCGGTCCCATTCCGAACCCGGAAGCTAAGACCCACAGCGCCGATGGTACTGCACCCGGGAGGGTGTGGGAGAGTAGGACACCGCCGGACAACCATTAGGTAGAGACCCCCCAACCCACCACGGGTCGGGGGGTCTCCCGCATTTAACAACCCTTCACACTCATTTGACTGCCAGTAGTGGCTAAGCCCACACCCGAACGCAGCTATTGCTATGTGGTACTTCAGGTGTTCGGCGCTTGTGAGACTTGCCACGGGACGCCCCAGAGATGGCCTCGGCGTTCGGTCGCTGTGGCGGTGTCGAATAGAATTGAACAAGATATACGAGTCGGCAGACGAGTGCTGCCGGCGGCGTGACAACGAAATAAGGGTTATGAGCGACTACGCACGCGCCAGTGGTCGGCTCGCAACAGGAGGAATCCACCATGGCTGAGCACAACGGCGGCAATCGCGGCGGCAATCGCGGAAACTTCGGAGGGAACCGGGATGATCGCGGTTCGTACCGCGCCAACAACAATTCCGGCGGAGACCCCCGTGGCTTCCGTTCCAGGGAGAACAGGGATGGCAACGATCGTCCGGCACGCGATGGTGAGCGTCGCCCGTTCAACAATGACCGTAACGATCGTCCGGCACGCGATGGTGAGCGTCGCTCCTTCGGCGGCGACCGTGACCGTAAGCCGTTCGGTGACCGTAACGATCGTCCTGCACGAGACGGCGAACGCCGTTCATTTGGTGACCGTAACGACCGTCCGGCACGCGATGGTGAGCGTCGTCCCTTCAACAACGATCGTGGTGACCGTAAGCCGTTCGGTGATCGTCCCGAGCGCGGACCGCGTAATTTCGATGGCCCCCGACGCGATAACGATGAGCGTCGCTCCTTCGGCGGCGACCGTGACCGTAAGCCGTTCGGTGACCGTAACGAGCGTCCGGCACGAGACGGTGAACGCCGTTCGTTCGGTGACCGTCCGGCACGAGACGGTGAACGCCGTTCGTTCGGTGACCGTCCGGCACGCGATGGTGAGCGTCGCCCCTTCAACAATGATCGCGGTGACCGTAAGCCGTTCGGTGATCGTGGTGACCGTCCGGCACGCGATGGTGAGCGTCGCCCCTTCAACAATGACCGCGGTGACCGCAAGCCGTTCGGTGATCGTCCCGAGCGCGGACCGCGTAATTTCGATGGCCCCCGTCGCGATAACGATGACCGTCGCCCCTTCAACAATGATCGCGGTGACCGTAAGCCGTTCGGTGATCGTGGTGACCGTCCGGCACGCGATGGTGAGCGTCGCCCCTTCAACAATGACCGCGGTGACCGTAAGCCGTTCGGTGACCGTCCCGAGCGCGGACCGCGGAACTTCGGCGGTGACCGCAACGACCGTGGCGGTTCGTGGGAAGAGCGTCCGGCCCGGGTCCCCAATGCCAAGGACATCCGCAGCGCCAACCGTCCTGACCGCGAACGCTCTCCTGAGATTGACGAGGACGTCACGGGCAAGGAACTCGACCGCGCCACGGGTCACCAGATCAAGACCCTCGAGGAGCAAAGCGCGGGCTGGGTCGCGAAGCACCTGGTCATGGCAGGCCGCCTGATCGACATTGAGCCGGAGCTCGCATTCCAGCACGCCCTCGCCGCGAGCCGACGCGGCGGACGACTCTCGGCCGTGCGTGAAGCGGTCGGGCTGACTGCTTACGCTGCCGGCCACTACGGTGAGGCACTGCGCGAATTCCGTACGTACCGCCGCATCAGTGGTTCCAACGTGCATTTGCCGGTGATGGCTGACTGCGAGCGTGGCTTGGGACGTCCGGATCGCGCCCTTGACATGGTCCGTTCTCCCGAAGCCCAGGATCTTGACGCTCCTGGCAAGGTTGAGCTTGCCATCGTGGCCTCAGGTGCACGTGCGGACCTCAAGCAATTGGATGCTGCGGTCAGCGAGCTTGAGATCCCGCAGCTGGACATCAACCGGGCCTTTTCGTATAGCCCCCGCCTCTTCCGCGCATACGCTGAAGCTCTGAGTGCTGTGGGTCGTACCGAAGAAGCAGACAAGTGGGCCCGGCAGGCGCTCGTAGCTGAGAACGCTTTGGGCGTGGGCGACTTCGCTGAACCCGAAATTCTGGACCTGGGCTGGGACGAGCAGGAAGAAGCAGCTGCGCGTAAGCCGCGCTTCGAGAAGCCGGCCCCGGACGCCGACGTCGTGAAGCCTGAAACGGAGACGGTCATCGTTGAGGCCGCAGCCGCTGATGTTGAGCATGATGATGTTGAGCTTGATGACGTCGAGTCTGATTACTTCGAATCCGATGACGCTGAATCTGACATCGATTCAGCGGACGAAGAAGCAGAAGCAAAAGACGAAGACACCGAGAACGAGGGCTCCGACTCCCAGCATGGCTGATTCACTGATCTCATCGTTTGATGCTGTCCTTTCGGATCTGGATGGAGTGGTTTACGCAGGACCGCACGCCATTCCCGGGGCTGTGGAGTCATTGCAGCGTCTCGAAACCGTAGGCGTCGGCCTGGGTTACGTGACAAACAATGCCTCACGCACCCCTGCCCAGGTCGCGGCGCATCTGCGTGAGCTCGGAGCACCGGCTGAGGACCACCAAGTGGTTAGTTCCTCCCAGGCGGCAGGGGAGCTTCTGGCTTCCATGCTGCCTGCGGGGGCGCATGTCCTCATCACTGGCAGCGCAGCATTGGCCCATGAGATCGAACTGGTGGGACTCAAACCGGTGCACAGCGCCGCCGAATCACCGGTTGCGGTCGTCCAGGGATTCAACCCGGAGATTGGGTGGAAGGATCTGGCGGAGGCATCATATGTCGTAGCCGGGGGTGCCATGTGGTTTGCCACCAACACAGACATGTCCATCCCGCAGGCCCGCGGCATGGCACCGGGTAATGGAACGCTGGTTGCCGCGGTGGCGGCTGCCACGGGTAAGACGCCGTTGGTGGCAGGCAAGCCCGAAGCGCCCCTTTTCCACGCGGCAGCCAAACGGCTAAATGCTGATCGTCCGCTGGTTGTGGGCGACCGTTTGGACACGGACATCCTGGGTGGCAACCGCGCAGGATTTGCGACGGCGGCAGTCCTCACCGGTGTGGACACCACCCACACCATCATTGCGGCGCGAACTGACGAACGTCCGGATTACCTGCTGGCAGACCTGGAAGGCCTTTATGCGCCGTATCCGGAGGTTGTCAGCGACGCCGGCACGTTCCGCTGCGGTGCAGCCACTGCAGTTGCAGGGGACGGGACCGTCACGGTGACTGGCCTTGAGGGTGACCTCGATGCATGGCGCGCGGCGTGCGCGGCATGGTGGGCAGCGGTTCCCGACACGGACGTGGCGCAGGCGCCGCAGCTGGAATGGCGAAATCACTAGACTGGTGCGATGACCGAGCCCCAACACTCAGAGCCTCAACACCCAGAGGCGGAACATCCTGAACCGGAGCGACCCGCGGTCCAGTGGCCTGAGGCCGCAAACCCCACAGGTGATCCGCTGGTGGACAGGGCACTAGGCCTGCTGGAGGACGTGAATAAATTGCCCGTGCCGGACCATGGGGACCTGTACGCCGGCATCCATGACGGCTTGTTGGAAGCCTTGGATGCCGAACCGGGGCTTCCGGCAGTCCCGAAAAGCACCCCCAGCGATCCCCGCCCGGAAGGCGACAGCTAACGTATGCCAAGACTTGATCAGGAACTCGTCACCCGCGGGCTGGCGAGGTCCCGTACCCATGCCGCCAAGCTCATTAGTGACGGCAAGGTCAGCTCGGGCGGCAACGTCCTCGTCAAAGCCTCGCACCAAGTGGATGCTACGACCGGGTTGGATGTCGAGTCCCACCTGGAGGACATCTACGTCAGCCGCGCCGGGCATAAGCTGGCCGGCGCGCTGAAGGCGTTTCCCGCCGTCGTCGTTTCCGGGAAGAGGTGCCTCGACGCCGGTGCCTCCACGGGCGGTTTCACTGACGTCCTGCTGCGGCAAGGTGCCGCCGAAGTAGTGGCGGTGGACGTGGGGCACGGCCAGCTGGTCACGCACCTCCGGGAGGATCCCAAGGTGGAGGTCCACGAAGGCCTGAACGTCAGGTATATGACGGCGGAGCAGATCGGCGGTCCGGCACAGCTGACGGTGGCTGATTTGTCTTTCATCTCGTTGACGCTGGTCCTGTGGCCGCTTGCGCAGTGCACCGAGCCGGGCGGCGATTTAGTCCTTATGGTCAAACCGCAGTTTGAGGTTGGCAAGGAGCGTCTGAGCCGAACCGGCGTGGTGTCCTCAGAGAATGAACGACGGCGGGCGGTCGCCCAAGTGGCCCGCGCAGCAGTGGATGCCGGCCTTGAACTTCAGGACCTGGCAGCCAGTCCGCTTCCCGGGCAGGACGGAAATGTTGAATACTTCCTGTGGATGACGCGCAGGATGTCCTCGGTGTTGCCTAAGATCGAAGAGCGGGACGAGGACGTTGCTGCATTGATCCGGAAACTCTGGCCGAACCACTAGAAAGCAGATTCGATGAGCAGGCGTGTACTTGTCCTTGCCCACACCGGGCGGGAGGAATCGCTCCGCGCAGCGTGGGATGCCTGTACGCAACTGCATGCCTCTGGTCTGGTTCCCGTGCTGCAGAAGTCCGAACTTGCAGATATCGAACGGTTCTTTGGTGCACTCGATACGCCCATCGAGATCCTCAACGATCACGTCAATCTGGAGGACGTGGAACTCGTGATGGTCCTGGGCGGCGATGGCACCATACTCCGCGCGGCTGAGCTGGTCCGTGAAGTCGATGTCCCGCTGTTGGGCGTCAACCTGGGTCACGTGGGTTTCCTCGCGGAAAGTGAACGCGCCGATCTGGCCCAAACGGTGGAGTGGATAGCCAGCCGTGAATACACGGTGGAAGAACGCATGACCATCGATGTCCAAGTGTGGGTCAAGGGCCAGAAGATTTGGCACACGTGGGCTTTGAACGAGGCTGCCATTGAGAAGGCCAACCGTGAACGCATGTTGGAAGTTGTCACCGAAGTTGACGAGCGTCCTTTGACGTCGTTCGGCTGTGATGGTGTTGTCCTCGCGACGCCCACGGGTTCCACGGCCTACGCTTTTTCTTCAGGTGGGCCCGTCGTGTGGCCTGAGGTTGAGGCTTTGGTCATCGTCCCGATCAGTGCACACGCACTTTTTGCAAAACCCTTGGTGGTGTCGCCCCGTTCCAAGTTGGCCGTCGAAATCATGAACCGTACCGACGCCGTGGGGGTCCTCTGGTGCGACGGCCGTCGTTCGGTGGATCTCCCGCCTGGAGCACGCGTTGAAGTAACGCGTTCGGCGACCCCGGTGCGGCTGGCCCGGACGCACAAGACACCGTTCTCGGCCCGGCTTGTCCGGAAGTTCCAACTTCCCATCCATGGCTGGCGCGGCCCGGCGCCCCGGAGCGGCGAAGTGCACACCGGACCCATCCCTGTCATCCGCACACTGTCACCGGCACCGTTGCCCAGCCCCCGGGACTCCGGAACGGCCCCGGACCGGGGGCACGGTGAGCCATCAGACCCCACGAATGCGAAGTGAAACATGCTCGAAGAACTCCGAATCCGTGACCTCGGCGTCATAGCCGACGCCGCCCTGCCGCTGGGCCCCGGCCTCAGCGTCGTCACCGGCGAAACCGGTGCAGGCAAGACCATGGTGGTGACCGCCGTCGGACTTCTTCTTGGTGCCCGTTCGGATGCCGGCGCCGTTCGGAGCGGCGCCAAATCTGCGTCGGCGGAAGCTGTGCTGAAGCTCGATCCAGCGCACAGTGCGGTGGAACGCGCCAAGGAGGCCGGCGGGGAGGCGGAAGAGTTCGACGGCGTTGCTGAGCTCCTGCTGGCCCGCACCGTGGGTGCCGACGGGCGTAGCCGGGCTTATGTTGGCGGACGTGCGGCACCGGTGGGTGTATTGGCTGAATTGGGCGAGAGCCTGGTGGTGGTCCACGGCCAGTCAGACCAGATCCGGCTCAAGAGCGCCACCGCACAGCGGCACGCCTTGGACAGGTTTGCCGGAGCACCCCTCGCCACGACGCTGGGGGAGTATCAGGAACTGTTCAACCACTGGAAGGCCATCCAGTCCGAACTCGAAACACTGCGCAGCGAAGCCCGCGAGCGTTTGCGGGAGGCTGAATCCCTGGACGCGGCCCTCAAGGAAATCGATGAGGTGGATCCCCAGCCTGGTGAAGACGAAATTCTTAAGGCCGAGGCCGTAAAACTGGCCAATGTGGAAGAACTGCGTTTGGCGGCAGCTGCGGCCCATGAGTCCCTCATTGCCGAAGAATTCGGAGACGCCGGCGACGCAACGACCATGGTGGATGCCGCCAAACGGACACTGGAGCACGTGGCGGAGCACGACGAGGAACTTCGTTCCGCAGCAACGCGGCTGGCGGAGGTCGGCTTCCTCCTCAATGACATCGCCGCCGAGTTGTCCAGTTACCAGGCAGCGCTGGACACGGAAGGCCCCGAACGGCTCTCCGAAATCGAGGAACGCCGCGCTGCCCTCGCCAGGCTGATTCGAAAGTACGCCCCCAGCATTGACGAAGTGCTTGAGTGGGCTGCTGCGGCCAGGACACGCCTCGACGAGTTGCAGGATGACTCCAGCCGCATCGAGGCCTTGGACGCCGAGGTGGGTTCTGCGGAGGCAACCCTGCGCAAGCTGGCCGCGGGCATCACCAAAGCCCGCCTCAAAGCTGCCAAGGACCTCTCAGCGCGGGTCAGCGCCGAGCTGAAGGCCTTGGCCATGGCCGACGCCACGTTGGTCATCGAGGTTGATGGCAGCGGCGTGCTGGGGCCGTGGGGCACCGATGAGATCGCCTTCCTCCTAAGGCCTCACTCCGGGGCTCCGGCGAGGCCACTGGGCAAGGGTGCCTCCGGCGGTGAACTGTCCAGGGTCATGTTGGCAATCGAGGTAGTTCTTGCCGCAGTGGATCCCGTCCCCACGTTCGTCTTCGATGAAGTGGACGCCGGCGTGGGTGGGCGTGCCGCCGTCGAAATCGGCCGAAGGCTGGCCATGCTCGCCCGGCACGTCCAGGTCCTTGTGGTCACACACCTGCCACAGGTAGCGGCCTTCGCAGATCAACATATCCGCGTGACGAAAACTTCCGTGCGTGGCGCTGATGGGAAGACAACCACGGGGTTCACGTCCAGTGACGTTCAGCTTCTTGGCGACGACGAGCGGGTCAAGGAGCTTGCCCGCATGTTGGCCGGTCAAGAGGATTCCGAGAGCGCGCAGGCGCATGCCCAGGAATTGCTGGACGACGCGAAGCTCCTGCCGCAGCGCGCGTAGCGTTGCCGGGGTTAGCTGCCGCGGGCTAGTGCGAGCACAATCACATTGGTGCGCTTCTTCCCGCCCAGGTCTTGCTTGGAATGCGGTGGTGAGCAACTATTGACCATTTGGGGAATCCGAACAGACGCTTGGAAGGCGTAATTGATGATAAGCTCGAATTCCGTGGTGCAGCGATCAAATTCCCGTGTAAATTCCCGGTTCCCGGGCTCGTCCAAGACGACCAAACACATCTTCGTCACCGGTGGTGTGGCGTCCTCGCTCGGTAAGGGTCTGACGGCTTCAAGCCTCGGTCACCTGCTGCGGGCACGTGGTTTGTCTGTAACTATGCAGAAGCTCGATCCCTATCTGAACGTGGATCCGGGCACGATGAACCCCTTCCAGCACGGCGAAGTATTCGTGACGGACGACGGTGCCGAAACCGATCTCGACATCGGACACTACGAGCGCTTCCTCGATGAGAACCTTGAAGGTTCGGCCAACGTCACAACGGGCCAGATCTACTCCACCGTCATCGCCAAGGAACGTCGCGGCGAATACCTTGGAGACACAGTTCAGGTTATTCCCCACATCACGGATGAAATCAAGCGCCGTATGCGCCTGCCTGCCGAAGGCAAAAACGCTCCGGACGTCATCATCACCGAAATCGGTGGCACGGTGGGCGACATCGAGTCGCAGCCGTTCCTTGAGTCCGCACGCCAGGTCCGCCAGGATGTGGGCCGCAACAACGTCTTCTTCCTGCACGTTTCATTGGTGCCGTACATTGGCCCTTCCCAGGAGCTGAAGACCAAGCCCACCCAGCACTCCGTGGCTGCCCTCCGCTCCATTGGCATCCAGCCTGAAGCCATCGTGATCCGCTCGGACCGCGAAGTGCCTGATGCCATGCGCGAAAAGATCGGCCGCATGTGCGACGTCGACATCGACGCAGTGGTTAACGCTGCTGACGCACCCAGCATCTACGACATCCCCAAGACCCTTCACTCGCAGGGCTTGGACTCCTACATCGTCCGTGCATTGGATCTCCCGTTCAAGGATGTTGACTGGACCAAGTGGGACAAGCTGCTTGAAGCTGTCCACAACCCCAAGCACGAGGTCGAGGTTGCCCTTGTGGGCAAGTACATCGACCTCCCGGACGCCTACCTCTCGGTCACTGAGGCTCTCCGCGCCGGAGGTTTTGCCAACGAAGCCAAGGTCAAGATCCGCTGGGTCCCCTCGGACGAGTGCGAAACCCTGGCAGGTGCCACCAAGTCCTTGGCCGGTGTGGACGCCATATGCGTTCCCGGCGGCTTCGGTATCCGTGGCCTCGAAGGCAAGCTTGGCGCTTTGAAGTTCGCCCGCGAAACCAAGCTCCCGGTCCTGGGCTTGTGCTTGGGCCTGCAGTGCATGGTGATCGAGTACGCCCGCAACGTGGTTGGCCTTGAAGGTGCTTCCTCCAGCGAGTTCGAGCCCGACTCGAAGTACCCGGTTATTGCCACCATGGAAGAACAGTTGGACATCGTGGAAGGCAAGGGAGACCTCGGCGGCACCATGCGCCTGGGCCTCTACGAAGCCAAGCTGGACGAAGGCTCGGTCATTGCCGAGACCTACGGCACCACCACTGTCAGCGAACGGCACCGCCACCGCTACGAGGTCAACAACAAGTACCGCGACCAGATCGCTGCCGAGGGGCTGGTGTTCTCGGGTACTTCCCCGGACGGCAAGCTCGTGGAATATGTGGAGCTTCCCCGCGAAGTCCACCCGTACTACGTGGCAACCCAGGCGCACCCGGAGCTCAGCTCCCGCCCCACGCGCCCCCACCCGCTGTTCGCAGGTTTGGTCAAGGCTGCCTTGGAACGTCGTGAAGGTGCGCCTGTGGCCACCAAGACCGGTGCCCGCACGGTAGCTGCCAAGTAAACGCAAGTACTAACGAAGGACGGCGCGATGCCCGGTATTTCTGAAACCCCCCGCACATCAAGGCAGGTTTCGGACATGCCGAGCCCGCGCCGTCTTTTGTCTACCAGCAAGGTATATGAAGGCCGCATTTGGGACGTCGTCAGCGACTCGTTCCAACTCAGCGACGGCACGGACACCCTGGTTCGTGACTACATCGACCACCCCGGCGCAGTAGCGGTGCTGCCCATGAACGTGGACGGTGAGATTCTCTTGCTGAAGCAGTACCGGCATCCGGTCGCCATGGATCTGTGGGAGATCCCCGCCGGCCTGCTGGACGTTGAAGGCGAGGACTTCGTGGTGGGCGCGGCCCGGGAACTGGCGGAGGAAGCCGACCTGGTAGCGGCTACCTGGAACGTCCTTGTGGACTTCTTTAACTCGCCGGGTTCCTCCAGCGAGGCAGTCCGGATCTACCTGGCACGGGGCCTCAGTGACGTACCGTTGGCGGACCGGCATGTCCGCACCGATGAAGAAGCTGAAATTGAACTTCACTGGGTGCCGCTCGAGGACGCCGTGCAAGCAGTGCTGGAAGGCCGGTTGCATAATCCGTCGGCAGTGCTGGGGATCCTCGCTGCCGCTGCTGCGAAGGCTGATGGCTTCACCAGCCTTCGTCCAGCCAACGCGCCTTGGCCGGCTCACCCGAGCCAGCGCTGAGCATGGCCGAGGCCGCCACTCGAACCGTCAATGGCGTTGACCGTGCAGTAACCGACTATCTGCAGCACGTAGGCGTGGAGCGCGGCTTGGCGGCGAACACGCTGTCCGCGTACCGCAGGGACCTCGCCCGGTATTCGAACTTCCTTGCCGCGCAAGGCGTGGATCAGCCGGGAAACATCACACGGCATCACGTGACCGCCTTCGTGCAGGCCTTGTCCGACGGTTCGGACGGCGCCGCCGCCCTGGGGGTGCGCTCTGCTGCACGCACAGTGGTAGCTGTGCGTGGCCTCCACAAGTTTTGGGCGCTGGAAGGAACCACGACGGCGGACCCAGCCAGCGATGTGCACCCACCAATGCCGGGCAAGCGGCTGCCAAAAGCCATCAGCGTTGGTGAAGTGACGCGCATCCTGGAAGCTGCCGGCTCAGACAGCGCTACCGGTCTGCGAGACCGCGCATTGCTTGAATTCCTTTACTCCACGGGAGCCCGCATCAGCGAGGCCGTGGGGTTGGACGTCGATGACGTCTCCCTCGAAGACACCGGCGGTGACCCTGCCATCGTGCGGCTGTTCGGCAAAGGTTCCAAGGAACGCCTGGTACCCCTGGGCTCTTACGGTGCCCGCGCCGTCGGGGCCTATGTTGTTCGCGGCAGGCCATTGCTGGCGTCCAAGGGCAAGGGCTCCCCGGCGCTGTTCCTCAACGCCCGGGGTGGCCGGATCAGCAGGCAGAGTGCGTGGACCATCCTTAAGGCCGCCGCCGAGAAGGCGAATATCACCAAAGATGTCTCTCCACACACGCTGCGCCATTCCTTCGCCACCCACCTCTTGGAGGGTGGGGCGGACGTCAGGGTGGTTCAAGAGCTGCTGGGACACGCGTCCGTGACCACCACCCAGGTCTATACGCTGGTCACCGCGGATACTTTGCGTGAGGTCTACGCAGCAGCGCATCCAAGGGCGCTCGGATAACCAGGGCGCCGGGATAAATCCAGACCCTAAGATAACGCCAAGGTTACTCGAGCACGTTAAGCGTCAGCTCCACGGCGTCCACGAACAATGCCAGCAGCGAGGTCCCCAAGCCAGCTACTAGCAAGAGGCCGGGGTGTGCCAGCCCTACCACCACGCGCTTGAGCCGGGGGCGTCCGCGGAGGAACTTCTTCGGTACGCGTGTCTTCAGTGGTATCTGACGCCAGCCCCGCAGCCGCCGCAGAAACCACGCACAGCGGACGATGAACGCCATCCACAGGATAGAGAGCACCAGCGGAACTGCTGCCAGCATGAGATTGAAACCCAGAGCCGTGACTTCCTTTTCGGAATCGCCAATCACGGACTGGACGGTGGTGGAGATGGAAGCACTCATCACCACTGAGGCTGCCCACACCATGAAGGCTGCCACCAGTGCAAGGAACCGGACGAAGAAGTGGCCCAAGACGGTTGCGTCGACTGCCCTGAGGTGGCTTCGCGGCGTGGCATGCAGCACCACCAGCGTAGAGATCAAGGTGGGCAGTGCGGCCACGAGGACCAGCAGGTACCAGGTCCATCCGGCCAGGTCCACCACTTCGTCCAAAACGATCAGTCCTGCCCAAACCACCGTCCAGGCCCACCCTGCATAGAGCGGGTGTGCCACGAGCCAGCCTGGCAACCAGGCGTCCCGTTCAGGTTTAGCCTTGGGGACTGTTTCTCCTGCACCCGAACCGTCGTTGGGCGGCGGTTCGCCAACGCTTTCGCCGGCTGCCACCTGGGCTTGCCGGTTGCCCCCACCTTCAGTCATGGGCTCACTGTAGCAATGGCGGCAGCGGCAGGGGAGATCAGGTTAAGGTAGGCAGCATGACTGCAGCCCATGTGACTTTGTGCTTCCTCCTCCGCGACGGCGCGGACGGAGAACATGTCCTGCTCGGGACCAAGAAGACAGGTTTCGGTCGGGGCAAGGTGGTGGGCGTCGGCGGGCACGTTGAGTTGGGGGAGACCGCCTCACAGGCTGCGTGCCGTGAGGTCATGGAAGAGATCAACGTGGTGGTGCACGCGAAGGACCTGATTCCGGCGGGCACAGTTGATTTCGTTTTCCCTGCGAGGCCGGAGTGGAACATGGCCACCACCGTGTTCCTGACCCGCGCGTGGGAGGGGGAGCCATCGGAAAGCGACGAGATCGCCCCTGAATGGTTCCCCGTGGCGCAACTTCCAGTAGAGCGGATGTGGGCTGACGCGGAACACTGGCTGCCGGCCATGATTTCCGGCCAGCGCATCGCCGTGAGGGTGGCCTTGGCGGCAGACAACGAGAATGTGGCCGACGTCCATACCATTGATTGGGTGGATCCTCAGCGGTAGCAGTACCGAAGCAAGTACGACGACGGGCCGGTCACCTTTCGGTGACCGGCCCGTCGTCGTAGAGTTCGCCAAATCTCGGGACGCGTTAGGGGACGTGCCGCTCTTCCGGCCCGTTGTATTCGCTCAGCGGGCGGATCAGTGAGTTGGATGCTACCTGTTCCATGATGTGGGCGGTCCAGCCGGTGATGCGGCTGGCGACGAACAATGGGGTGAACGTCTGGGTGTCGAAGCCCATCAAGTGGTAGGTGGGCCCGGCCGGGTAGTCGAGGTTGGGCTTGATGGCTTTGGCCTCGTCCATGGCCTGCTCGAGTCCGTTATAGAGGCCCAGGAGCTCAGGCCTGCCGTAGTGGGCGATCATCTTGTCCAGGGCGGCTTTCATGGTGGGCACGCGGGAGTCGCCGTGTTTGTAGACGCGGTGTCCGAAGCCCATGACCTTCTTCTTCTGGGCCAGGGCGTCTTCCATCCAGGCCCGGGCCCGGGTGGCGGCTTCCTCGAGGGACTCTTCGCTGCGGATGCCGATCTCATCGAAAGTGTGCATCACGGCCTCGTTCGCTCCGCCGTGCAGTGGACCCTTGAGGGCGCCAATCGCGGCGGTAACCGCCGAGTGCAGGTCAGCGAGCGTGGAGGTGACGACGCGGGCGGTGAAGGTGGAGGCGTTGAAGGAGTGCTCGGCGTACAGGATCATGGAGACGTTGAACGCCTCCACCACCTCCGGAACCTGTTCTTCGCCGAACGTCATCCACAAGAAGTTGGCCGAGTAGTCCAGGTCCTCACGCGGTTCAACGGGTTCCTGTCCGCGACGGCGGCGCTGGTCATAGGCCACGACGGCGGGCATGGCGGCCCAGAGATCAATCGCCTTCTTCATGTTCGCTTCAGGTGAGGAATCCTCCGCCAGCTCGTGCCTGGCGCCCAGCACCGACGCTGCCGTGCGGCACACGTCCATAGGGTGCGCCGTGGTGGGCAGTGTATCCACCACTGACTTCACTACGGGGTCCAGAGCACGTCCTGCGCGCTCGCGGGCCGTGAATTCGGAGAGCTCTGTTTCGTTGGGCAGTTCGCCATTCCACAGCAGGTAGGCGACTTCTTCGAAGCTGCATTTAGCGGCCAGTTCCTGGACCGGATACCCGCGGTACAGCAGCGAGTTGGTGTCCGGGTTGACCTTTGAGACCGCGGTGTAGTCCACCACGACGCCGGCAAGGCCTTTTTTGATGTCTTCAGCAGCCATGCTGAACTCCTTCGTTCATAGTGCAGGCGCTCCGAGTAGGCCAGAGTGCCTGCGTTCCCCTTGATGAATCCGGAACCTAGCGGACGCCAGGTACCTGGAAGTTGAAAACGCCGGTATCGAATTGGTTGTATGCCTCGTAGTCGACGAGTTCGTAGAGGCGCGCACGCGTGAGCATGTTTTCCACTTGCGCTTCTTGGGTCCCCGCAGCCTTAATCGATTCCAGAGTACGCTCTGCAGCGCCCATGGCAATGCGGAGGAGGGTGACGGGGTAGATGACCATGTTCACGCCGACACCTTGGAGCTGGTCCACGGTGAAGAGTTCGCTTTTGCCGAACTCGGTCATGTTGGCCAGGATGGGCACGTCCACGGCGTCGCGGATGGCTTGGAACTCGCTCAAGTCACGCATGGCTTCGGGGAAGATCGCGTCGGCGCCGGCGTCCACCAGTGCTTTGGCGCGGTCCTGCGCAGCTTGGATTCCATCTGTGGCGCGGATGTCGGTGCGGGCCATGATGAGGAAGTTCGGGTCCCGGCGTGCGTCTGCCGCGGCACGGATCCGCTTGGTGGCAGTGTCCAGGTCAACGACGTTCTTGCCGTCAAGGTGGCCGCAGCGTTTCGGGTTGAACTGGTCCTCAATGTGGCAACCGGCCAGGCCAGCGTTTTCGAGTTCCTGGATGGTCCGGGCCACGTTCATGGGCTCGCCGAAGCCGGTGTCGGCGTCCACCAAGGAGGGCAGGTCCGTCATGCGGGCGATCTGCCCGGCGCGGGTGGCTACCTCGGTCAGCGTGGTGAGGCCGATGTCCGGCAGGCCGAGGTCGTTGGCCAGGACGGCGCCGGAGATGTAGACCCCGGCGAAGCCCTTTTCCTCGATCAGGCGTGCTGAGAGCGGGTTGAAGGCGCCCGGGAACTGCTGCACAGTCCCGGAATCCAGCAGCTCCCTGAGGCGCCGCCGTTTCTGTTCGGGAGTGACTTTGGAATACAGCATTTAGAACAGACCCTTCGGAGCTGCCGCGAGGTCGATCACGCCGGGAGCCGCGGTGATGTTCAACTGGTCCAGTTCACCCGCGCCCAGTTCGGTGACGCGTTCGACGGCGGCGAGGAACCTTTCGATTTCGGCTTCCTCCACGAGTCCTGCTGCGAGGGTGCGGAACTTGTTGATGTATTGCTCGCGGGCGAACGGCCGGGCTCCGAGCGGGTGGGCGTCGGCGACGGCGATCTCGTCTACGATGCGTGTGCCGTCGTTGAGGGTGATTTCCACAGAACCGCCGAAGGCCTTCTCGGCGATGTCCAGGGAGTGGTACCGGCGGGTCCATTCCGGGTCTTCCACGGTGGTCACCTTGTGCCACAGTTCCACGGTGTCCGGACGCGCTGCACGTTCGGGGGCGTAGGAGTCCACGTGGTGCCAGGCGCCGTCCTGCAGGGCGACGGTGAAGATGTACGGGATGGAGTGGTCCAGGGTCTCACGTGATGCGGTGGGGGAGTACTTCTGGGGGTCGTTCGCGCCGGATCCGATCACGTAGTGGGTGTGGTGGCTGGTCTTGATCAGCACCGACTTTACGTTGGCCGGGTCCGTGGTTTCGGGGTGCTCTTTGTTGAGTTTGCGGGCGAGGTCGATCCACGCCTGGGCCTGGTACTCGGCGGAGTGTTCCTTGGTGTAGGTGTCCAGGATGGCGCGCTTGGCTTCACCGGGCAGCGGCAGCGGGACTTCGTAGGAGGCGTCCGGGCCGTCGAGCATCCAGGCGATCACGCCGTCTTCGCCTTCGTAGATCGGCACGGGTGAGGTCTGGCCGCGCATGGAGCGGTCCACGGCTTCGACGGCCATTTTGCCTGCGAAGGCCGGGGCGTGGGCTTTCCAGGTGGAGATTTCACCCTTTCTGGACTGCCGGGTGGCGGTGGTGGTGTGCAGGGCCTGGCCCACGGACTGGAAGATCGTCTCAACATCCAGACCCAACAACGTGCCGATACCTGCCGCGGCGGAGGGGCCGAGGTGGGCCACGTGGTCGATCTTGTGCTTGTGCAGGCAGATCGCTTTGACCAGGTTCACTTGGATCTCATAGCCGGTGGCGATGGCGCGGACCAGGTCGGCGCCGTTCGCTCCCACGTGCTGGGCGACGGCCAGGATCGGCGGGATGTTATCCCCTGGGTGGGAGTAATCCGCGGCCAGGAACGTGTCGTGGTAGTCCAGTTCGCGCACGGCCACGCCGTTGGCCCAGGCGGCCCACTCGGGGGAGACCTGCTCGGTGATGCCGAACACGCGGGCGCCCTTGCCGTTGGCTGACGGGGCGTGGGTCAGTGCTTGTGCGCGGGCGGCGACGATCGGTGCCCGGTTCAACGAGGCGATGGCCACCGAGGCGTTATCGATGATCCGGTTGATCGCCATGTCAGTGACCTCGGGGGTGACTTCGACGGGGTCGGCGGCGACCACGGCGATCTTGTGCGCCAACTGCTCCTCGCGGGGGAGGTTCTCTTCGGACTTGTAGACGCGGACGTGATGGTTCTTGACCATGGTGCTCCTTCTCGTGAGGCGTTTGGCTAGGCAGGTGTGTGGGTGGCTTTGACGTGGGTGAGGCTACGGTGCAGGTGGACGGTGGTGGCGGCTTCTGCCAGCCGGGGGTTGCCGGCGGCGATGGCTTCGGCAATCGCGGCGTGCTCGGCGGCTGCCGCGTGGAGCCTGGCAGTGTCATCGGCGGCCAGGCGGCGGACCCGGACCAGGTGGACGCGCAGGCTCCGCATCGCCTGGGCCAGGTAGGAATTGGAGACCGCAGCGTCGATGGCGTCATCCAGCCGGCTCACCAGGGCGTAGTAATCGTGGCGTGCGGGGTCGTTTTCGCTGAGCAGTTCGGGGGCTTGCAGCAGCTGGGTATGCAACTCGGCGAAGATCCCTGGTTCCCCGCGCTGGGCAGCCAACGCCGCGGCCCTGACTTCAAGGGTTTCGCGCAACTCGAACAACTCGTCGATGCTCTCCAGCGAGATGTCGGTGACGACGACGCCGCGGCCGCCTGCCGCCGTGGTCAATCCCTCCGCGGTGAGCCGGCCCAGGGCCTCCCGGACCGGCGTCCGGGACACCCCGAGACGTTCGGACTGCTCCACTTCCGCCAAGACAGTACCTGGCCGCAGACGCCACTCAATGATGTCTTCCCGAAGGGAAGAGTAAGCCCGATCACTAGCACGCATGCCCTCAGTGTATACACGAATCGTCAATCACGGCACTATTTAGGGGCAAAATTCCCACAATGTATACATTCAGGCGCGGGCGATGAAGTACGCATTGAACGGGTCCTCCTCCAATTCCTTCACCTCCAAGGTCCGGAAACCAGCTTCACGGAGCATGTCCGTGGCCCGCTCCTTCCCCCACACCGTGCCCAGGCCATCGCCGCCTTGCCCCAAGGAAACAGCCATGCAGTGGAATGTGGAAATGGTGTACAGGAAGGCGGCCCACGGGAGGTCCAAGTTCTCCTCCAACCGGCTTGAAGCATTGATGTCCACCATCAGGAAGGTGCCCCCGGGCTTGAGCGCGGCATAGATGTTCTTCAGCACCTGAGCCGGGTGGGCTTGATCGTGGATGGCGTCGAACGCTGTCACCAAGTCGAACGCCTCGGAGATGTCCAGCCGGCTCACATCCTGAAGCTCGAATCGGACGTTGGAAAGTCCCAGGCCTGAGGCCTCGGCAGCGGCGGTTGCCAATGCTTCGGCGGAGAAGTCGTAGCCGGTAAAAGTGCTGGCAGGGAAGGTGGACCCCAACAGGTTCAAGGCATGGCCCTCGCCGCATCCGATGTCAGCGACGGAGATACCCCTGCGCAGCGCCTCCAGACAATCTGTCAGGGGAAGAATGGCCTCCAGGAGTGATGCATCGTTCACTGCAGCGCTTTCAGAAGCCATGATGTGATGGAATCGCGGGTAATCCTCGTAGCTTGTTCCGCCGCCCGTCCGGAACGCTTGGACGATCTTCGGGGCCACCTCGCCCATGAGCGGCACGTACTGCAGTGTTCGCGCTAGATTCTCGGTACCTGCACCTGATACGACAGGAACGAATTCCGGGCGCAGGAGATACGTTCCACTCTCCGGCTGGTAGTCCACGAAGCCAGCCGAGGTCATGCCGCCCAGCCATTCCCTGACGTAGCGCTCATTGAGGCCCGACGCATCGGCAATAAGCCTGCAAGAGGCCGCAGGGAGGGCCGACAGTGTCTCGAAAAGGCCAGTTTGGTGGCCTACAACCACCAAGAGGGCGATGGAAGAATCGTTGAGGATTCCGATCAATCGTTCCGTGGCCTGCTGGACGGCTTCCGCCGCCGCGGATGCTGCCCGTTGCCCGGCCTGGGTGCTGTTCATCGCGCGTCCTTAATAATGCGGGGGCCGGCCTGCCCGGCCCGTTATCCGTAACTTCAAGGTAAGGCCGCGGAGCCTTGCAGCGCGTCCGCGAAAACCTGCATCCTTTGGCGCACCATGGGTCAAAACATGCAGGCTCAAGTCCGGTGGTGCTCTGCTATTCCGTGATGACGCGCCCAAGCGGCCGCAGCGGTCCTGGAGTTAACGCCGATCTTGGTGAAGATGTTCGCCAGGTGACGGCTGGCTGTTTTCTCGGAGATGGTGAGCGTCTGAGCTATCTGCCTGTTGCTTGAGCCGGACAACACGCAGCCCAGTACTTCCATTTCCCTGGCCGTCAGCCCACCCAAGGCGTCATCAACATTTGGCAAGGAGAACGGTGCAGCTCCAAGCTGTGTACGGATGGCGGCAGCGGTGGCGCGTTCCGCGTCGGACGCACCGGCCTCGCCCAGCGCCGCCCGGACTGACGATAGTCGCTCATGGATCCGTGCCAGCTCATAACGTAAATGCTGGGAACGGTAGCCCAGTGCAGCTGCTTCGAACTCGGGCAGCGACTGGAGCCAGCGGCCTTGGGCCATCAACAAAGCGCCCCTGGCATGATGCGCCCACGCAATCAATCCCGCTGTCCCGTAATAGGCAGCAGTTCCTTCCAGCTCGCTGCAAAACACCTCAGCACTGTCAGCGTCCCGGGGTGCAAGCAACTCCACGAGCGGCAGCAGCAACCAGGCCCGTCCAAGGCGCCCGCGGTCTGCCAACGCGGCGCGGAGATCCGTGAGCGCTTCCTCGTCCTTTCCGGCATCAGCAACAAGCAAGGCCGAGCCGGGCTGGGCATCAACGCCGAGCCCACGCGCCATGGCATACGCGGCCGCGGCGCCGGATCTGTTTCCCTGCCGTCGGCGAATATCGCCCAGTTCGTTGAAACAGTCGGCCGCGATCCAAGCCTGGGCATTCCGAAGACGCTCGCCGAGGTGCGCCAGTTCCGCTTCTGCCTGCTTCCAGCCACCTTCGGCACTGATCAGCTGCAGTTCATGGACCCGGACGATCCCCGAGTACATGAAGGACGTGGAAAGGCTGGCGCACCATGCGGCCAAAGCGTCAGTCCACCACCTCATGCGCGAGTAGTCGGCTAGTTCGTAGCAGAGGTGGATGACTGAGCAGTAGATATCGCCACCCCACTCCGCCGGGACCTTGCCGGCCATGACGGGAAGCAGTGCTTGATCCAGGTCCTCGAAGCCGCGGGCTGCCTGGCCTCTCCGGACGGCGGCGAGACCCGACAACATGAGCGCGAAACTCTCCAGCTCGGGAGCTTTCTGCCTACGATTCATGGCGGTCAGCTGGAGGGAAGCAGCAAAGGCAGAGTCCGCATCACCTTCGAGGTAGATTGCGTCGTTGCCCTCCAGATACAGCAAATATCCGTGTTCCGGAGACTCGGGAAGCCTGTCCAAGAGTCGTCGCGCCCGGTTCAGCCATGCCGATGACACAGCGATGTTCCCGCGGACACCCCACTGCAAGGACAAGGTCAGCGCAGCCTTAGCGGCGGCCTGGAACTGTGCACGGGCGACCATTCCGCGAAATACTTCCTCGGATAATGCCATGGAACCCTGAACGTCGCCGAGCCACCATTTGGAGCGCGCCAGGATTTCCAGGTCCTCCAGGCTCAGCGGAGATTCTTCACCGGCACTCTCCATGGTCCGAAGCGCAGCATCCCACTCTCCACGGGCGTACGCCTCGCGGGCTTCCATCAGCTGCGGTAGCGCTGGTGATTCTGGTTGTCGGAGCGGCGGCTGTGCGGACATGGGCTCTCCATGGGTCGCCACCAGCTTACTGCGGAGGCACAGGTAACGGGAGGATCCCTAGGCCCGGTTCCAGCCGTACTCGTTCTCCGGCCGGCCAGGGGTGCCATACCTGGGCGCCCGGGTGACCGTTCCGGCGTCGGCAAGGTATTCCAGATAGCGGCGGGCGGTCACTCGGGACATCCCCAGTGCGTCCATGACCTCACTTGCGGACACCGGCCGCTGCCCCGCCCTCACCAGGTCCTTCACTGACTCCAGCGTTGACCCGGAGAGTCCCTTGGGCAGCGGCAGTTCCGTGGGTGCGCGAAGACTCGCGAACGCCTGGTCAACGTCACTCTGCGAGGCCCCTGCTTTGGAAATGCCGGACATCGAGCCCGCCAACTGTTCGCGGAAGGTCCGGTAGCTGCTGAGCTTGTCGGCAAAGGTGGCGTACGTGAAGGGTTTGATGAGGTACTGCACGACGCCGATGGACACGGCGCTGCGGACGATGTTCAGTTCACGGACGGCAGTGATGGCGATGATGTCGGCAAAGACTCCCGCGGAACGCATCCGCCGGGCCACGTCCAGGCCGTGGAGGTCAGGGAGGTTCATGTCCAGCAGAACGAGGTCCACGGGGGAGCCGGAGGCCGCAAACTCTCCGAGGATGCGCAGGGCCGACTGGCCATCGGGTGCCGTCCCCACCAAGCTGAAGCCGTCCAAGCGGCCAATGTAGACAGAGTGGGCGTCCGAGGCTATTGGCTCGTCCTCCACCACCAGGACACGGATCTCTGTCATGCCTTCTCTTCCTCGGGAACCGGCGCGGGGAGCATGACGTGGAACTGTGCTCCGCCGGGATTGCTGATGGTCATCGTACCGTTGAGCCGCTCCACAGCCTGACGGACCAAGGCCAGGCCAACGCCCCGACCGTGGGCACCTTGCGGGTTTCCTTCCGGAGACTTGGTGCTGAAGCCGTACTGCAGGACGTCATCGATGGAGCCCGGATTGATGCCGCTGCCGGAGTCACGCACCGTAAATTCGACGGCGGCAGGTCCGGCTTCCACGTCCAGCTCCACCTTCCGGGGAAAGTCGCCGGCAGCGGCTGCGTCAATCGCGTTGTCCAGCAGGTTCCCGAGAATGGTCACCAGGTCCTGGATCTCGAGGCCACGCACGCCGGAGCGCCCTGAGGTTCGGACCACCAATTCCACCCCACGTTCGTGGGCTTCCGCCGCCTTGCCCATCACCAAGGCGCTCATGACGGGCTCGTCCACGGAGGCCACCATGTCATCGGTGAGTTGCTGGCTGAGTTCAAGATCCTTGGTGGCAAAGTCCAAAGCCTGGGGCGTGCGGCCCAACTCCAACAGGGAAACGATCATATGGAGCCGGTTTGCATGCTCATGTGTCTGGGCACGCAGGGCATCGGAGAGGGTCTTCATCGTCTGGAGCTCCGTGCCCAGGGATTCGATTTCGGTACGGTCGCGGATAGTGGCCACCGTCCCGTAGACGGCGGGTTTCTGCCGGCTCCGCTCAGGCACCGGCCCTACCGCCGGGGCCTGGTTGACCACCAGGATCCGCGAACCAGTCAGATGGATTTCGTCATGTGCGGGCCTACCCGATTCGAAAAGCGCCCGCAGGCTGCCATCGAAGGGAAGATCGGCGAGTTTGGGGGCGTCGTCAGGGGACCGGTCGGCGTCGGACGGCCCCAGGCCCAGAAGCTCCGCGGCTTGGTCGTTGTACATCACCGCCTTGCCGCGGGTGTCAATCAGGATCACGCCTTCGCGGACGGAGTGGAGGACGGACTCGTAGTACGCGAACAGTTGTGCCAGCTGCTCTGGTCCCCATCCCCGTGTGACCGAGCGCAGATAGCGGCCCAAGAGCCAGGAGGCCACTGATCCGAAGAACAAGACCACCAACGCGATGACGCCAATCACTCCCAGCCTCTCTGCAACGTCGGTGTCCACTGTGCGGACCGTGATGCCGGCAGCGACCAAGGCTTTGACGCTTCCACCCGCGTCCTTGACGGGAGCGATGGTTCGGACCGAGGGGCCCAAGGTTCCTGCAGTAACTTCGGTGAAGGTTTCACCGCCGAGGGCCGGCTCAATCGTCCCGATATATGGCTTGCCCAGTTCCTCTGTACGGGGGTGGGTCCAGCGTGTCCTGTCGGGAGCCATGATGGTGATGAAATCAGCATCGGCGTCGTCCATGACTTCCCACGCGTAGGGCTGGAGGATGGCTGAAGGATCTGCCGTGGATGAGGCCTCCAGGACAAGGGGATTGTTGGCCAGGGACGTGGCGATCGCCTGCATCCTTCCGCCGGCTTCATCGTAGGCCCTGTCCCTGGCTTCCACCACGGAGAACGCACCGAAGACCGCCGTCAGGACCAGGACGAACAACAGGTTCGCCACGAACAAGCGGCGGGCGATGCTCCAGCTGTGAAACACGTGGGCCTCCCATGACCAATATGACCGCAACGGTGATGCGTGTCACCAACGGCTCAATGATGGATATCACACAAGGGCAGCGGATTGGACATCAGTGCAGGACCGCAGCGCCTTACACAGTATCCAGAAGGAGAATCCCATGACCTCTCAACGAGGAGAGTCGGCAGTAGCCGCCAAAGGTGGACGCAAGGGGCTCGACAAGTCGCACTACCTGTACATCGCGGTCATCCTGGCCGTAGTGCTCGGCGCCGTGGTCGGCCTGATGTTCCCCGAGGTTGGCAAGTCCCTCAAGCCGCTCGGTGACGGCTTCATCAAGCTCATCAAGATGATGATTGCCCCGGTCATCTTCTGCACCATCGTCCTGGGCATCGGCTCCATCGCCAAAGCCGCAACCGTTGGCAAGGTCGGGGGACTCGCCCTGGGCTACTTCGTGGCAATGTCCACGTTTGCCCTCGCCATCGGCTTGGTGGTGGGCAACCTGATCCACCCGGGCGAGGGGCTCAAGCTGACCCCGTACGATCCCACCAAGAAGGCCGATACCAACAGCACAGTGGACTTCCTCCTGGGAATCATCCCCGGCGACATCCCGGTCCTGCCGACCCTTCTGGCTGCCATCCTGGTCGGTTTCGCACTGCAGAAGATGGGAAAGCAGGGTGCACCCATCCTCACCGCCATCGGTCACGGACAGCGCCTCGTGTTCCGCATCCTCATCATGATCATGTGGCTGGCCCCGGTTGGAGCATTCGGTGCCATCGCCGCCGTCGTTGGTGCCACCGGCGCCCAGGCGATCCTCAGCATGTTCACCCTGATGCTTGCCTTCTACGTAACGTGCGCACTGTTCATCGTGGTCATCCTCGGTACGCTGCTCCGCGCAGTGGCCGGCGTGAACATCTTCAAGCTCATGAAGTACCTGGCCCGCGAGTACCTCCTGATCTTCTCCACCTCTTCCTCCGAGGCAGCCCTGCCCCGCCTGATCGCCAAGATGGAGCACCTGGGTGTCTCCAAGCCGGTTGTCGGCGTCACGGTTCCCACCGGCTACTCCTTCAACCTGGACGGCACGGCCATCTACCTGACCATGGCATCGCTGTTCGTAGCCAACGCCATGGGCACGCCGTTGGATCTCGGCGCGCAGATCTCCCTGCTGGTCTTCATGATCATCGCTTCCAAGGGTGCTGCAGGCGTCACGGGTGCCGGACTTGCCACCCTTGCGGCCGGCCTCCAGGCGCACAAGCCGGAGCTCTTGGGCGGCGTGGGCATGATCGTTGGAATCGACCGCTTCATGTCCGAGGCACGTGCATTGACCAACTTCACCGGCAACGCAGTCGCCACAGTCCTCATCGGCACCTGGGTGAAGGAAATCGACAACGGCCAGGTAGAGCGTGTCCTCTCCGGCAGCGAGCCCTTCGATGAGCAGACCATGATCGCCCACGGCGGCGAAGAAGAGGCTGCACCTGAGGCTGAAAACCGCGAGAAGGCCACGGTCTAGCAGGATCAGCGTCAACGCAAGATAGTTTGGCGAAGGCCGGCACCCCACCAGGTGCCGGCCTTCGCTGTTCCCGCGGCAGCCCAGGCACGCGCCTCAACCTTCGACCTCAACCAGAGGGTAAAGGCTCAGCAATCGGCCAAAGTCAAGTTCCCCAAATAACCGTGTCGGGCGCTGTAGCCTAAAGGGGTAGCAGCGCTGTCGTCCGGGGGCGCAGCGGCAGGGAAGATCGTCGTCGAAAGAGTGGTTAGATACGTGAGCATCGAACGGGGAACAGCTACGCTGGAAGGCACCGAGCTCGATCTGGAAGACGCCATCATGGGGCCCACGGGCCGCCCTTACCGCGAATTCCCGGAACCTGCTCCACTGGCCTCCCACGGTCCGGCGAGAGTCATCGCCATGGTCAACCAAAAGGGTGGCGTGGGTAAAACCACCTCCACCATCAACTTGGCGGCTGCGCTCGCCGAGTACGGCCGTCGCGTCCTGTTGGTGGATTTTGATCCGCAAGGCGCTCTGTCCGCCGGCCTCGGGGCCAACCCGCACGAGCTCGACCTCACCGTCTATAACGTCCTGATGGACCGCAAGGTGAACATCCGCGATGCCATCCAGCAGACCGGTGTTGAAGGCGTTGACCTCCTGCCCGCCAACATTGATCTCTCTGCTGCCGAAGTGCAGCTGGTCAACGAGGTTGCCCGTGAGCAAGTCCTGGACCGCGCACTCAAAAGCGTTGAGGATGACTACGACGTCGTATTGATCGACTGCCAGCCGTCGCTGGGCTTGCTGACAGTGAATGCGCTGACTGCAGCCCACGGCGTCATCATCCCTTTGATTTGCGAGTTCTTTGCCCTGCGCGCCGTTGCGCTTCTGGTGGAGACCATCGAGAAGGTGCAGGACCGCCTCAACCCGCGCCTGCAGGTTGACGGTGTCCTGGCCACCATGTATGACGCCCGCACCCTGCACAGCCGTGAAGTGATTTCGCGCCTGGTGGAGGCGTTCGGGGACAAGGTCTTTGAGACTGTCATCAAGCGTTCTATTAAGTTTGCAGACGCCACCGTGGCCGCCGAGCCCATCACCAGCTACGCCGGCAACCACATCGGAGCTGACGCTTATCGCCGCCTTGCCAAGGAACTGATCTCGCGCGGCGGCGCGCCCTAGCGGACGGTGGGACCGTCAATCGCCCCCACCGCCGTAGCGGAAACAGCCGCTGAAGCGGAAACGCCCGACGCCGGTACCTCCGAAGCCCGTAAGGTCGGCTTTGAAGTACGCCTCGCTAACTTCACGGGCCCCTTTGACCTTTTGCTCGGCCTCATTTCCAAGCACAAGCTGGATATCACCGAGGTGGCGTTGGCCACGGTCACCGATGAATTCATCAAGTACATCAGGCGACTCCAGGAGCTGGGGGAGGACTGGGCGCTGGATGAAGCCAGTGAGTTCCTGGTGATCGCTGCAACGCTGCTGGATTTGAAGGCGGCGCGCCTCCTGCCTGCCGGTGAGGTGGAGGACGCTGAGGACATCGCGCTCCTGGAGGCAAGGGACCTGCTGTTCGCCCGCCTGCTCCAGTACAAGGCCTTCAAGCAGATCGCCGGGATCCTGGGCGAGACACTGGAACAGGAAGGCCGGAGGTACCCGCGGCAGGTTGCCTTGGAAGGCCATTTCGCTGCCCTGCTTCCGGAGCTGGTGTGGCGGCACACGCCGGAGCAGTTCGCGGAACTTGCCGCCAAAGCACTTAAACCCAAGGATTCCGCCCCTGCCGAGGTGGGCTTGGACCATCTTCATGCTCCGCCGGTAAGCGTCAAGGAACAGGCCGAAATCATGGGCTACCGCTTGAAGCTGGGCGCGCCGTTATCCTTCCAGTCGCTGATTGCCGACGCCGAGACTACTTTGGTGGTGGTGGCACGTTTCCTCGCGTTGCTGGAAATGTTCCGCGACCGCGTGGTTGCGTTTGAACAGCCCGGTCCGTTGGCTGAGCTGACGATTCGGTGGACAGGTGATGACGCCGGCTGGGACGGTTCCAGCCTGAGCGAGGAGTACGAATCAGGAACAGAAGCGGATCGAAGCGGGGATGGCACCAGTGAGTGAGCAGGACGCAGTCGAGGATGGCTTGGCTGAACTGGAGGCCCTGCCCGGCGGTGCGCGGGCGGCATTGGAGGCGGTCCTTATGGTCATTGATGAGCCGGCCACCTCGGAGGAGCTGGCCGCCGGACTCAACGTGACGGTCGCCGTCGTCGAGGATTTGCTGCAGGACCTGCAGCGGGAGTATAGCGGCTATACTGTTAAAGCCCCGGACGTGGATACTGTCGGCTTTGCCGCTGCCAGTACTGCACCCCGGGGTTTTGAATTGCGGAACGTCGCCGGTGGGTGGCGGATCTATTCACGGTCGGAATTTGCCGACATCGTGGGCAGGTTCGTCCTCGAGGGCCAGACCACCAGGCTTACTCAGGCAGCGCTTGAGACCCTGGCGGTGATTGCTTACCGGCAGCCGGTCTCAAGGGCCCGGGTGTCTGCCATTCGCGGCGTCAACGTCGATTCCGTAGTCCGGACGCTTACCCAAAGGGGTTTGATCGAGGACTCCGGAAACGATCCCGAATCGGGAGCTGTCCTTTACCGGACAACCTCGTACTTCCTGGAACGGATGGGCATCGGTTCAGTGGCTGAACTGCCACAGCTCTCGCCGCACCTTCCGGGTTTGGAAGGGATCGACGAGTACTACGACGCAAGCCGGATGTAGCCACGGCCCACACCGGCACTGCAAGACAACTTCATACTGATTCACGGCACCTGACCAAGGTGCACAGCGACAAGGGGCAGACGATGTCTGCCCGGCTGGCTAGTGTTGATTCCAACACCAATTGCCGGCCATTACTACACAAGGACGGGTCATGACACAGGCGGGACGCCAGAGTTCACCACGTAACAGTTCGGGACGCAACAGCTCCGGACGCAATGAGGCCAAGGGCGGCACCGGCCGCTCCAACGCCGGCGGCTTCTCGGGCCGCGGCGGCAGCGCCGGCGCTGGAAAGCGCAACTTCACCCAGGGCGAGGGACGCCCCTTCAAGGCATCGAAGCCGCGCGAAGCGGCCCCTTTCGATCCTGACAACCCCACAACTGCGGGCGATTACGATCGCGGCCAGGCAGCCAGGCCGGCAAAGCCGTTCCGCAAGCCAGGCTCCAACAAGCCCGGCTTCGGCAAAGCCCCGGGCACTCCGGGCGCCCTGAAGCCCAAGGCGAAACCTGCACGGCAGTACGGCTCCAAGGCCTTCGGCAGCGAACGCTTCGGCCAGAACCTGGGCCCCATCCGGAAGCCGGGTCGCAACCGCGGTCCGCGCCAGGAAGTCCCGCAGTCCGACCTTCACGACGTTGACGGCGTCCGCCTGCAGAAGGTCATGGCACAGGCCGGTGTGGCTTCACGCCGTGTGTGCGAGGAAATGATCCTCGAAGGACGCGTCGAAGTTGATGGAGTGGTTACCACCGAACTTGGTATGCGAGTGGACCCAACGTCTGCCGTCATCCACGTCGATGGAATCCGGATCCAGCTGGACGAAACCCTCGTCTACATGGTCTTCAACAAGCCCAAGGGCGTCGTTTCCACCATGGAAGACCCCGAGGGCCGTCCCTGCATCAGCGACTTCCTCAAGAACAACAAGAACAAGGGCGAACGACTGTTCCACGTCGGCCGCCTCGATGTCGCCACTGAGGGACTGCTGCTGCTGACCAACGACGGCGAACTTGCCAACCGCTTGACGCACCCTTCGTATGAGGTACCCAAGACGTACCTGGTCCAGGTTCGTGGCCCGTTCCCGCAAGGTGTGGGCGCCAAGCTGAAGAACGGCGTCGAACTTGAAGACGGCGTTGCTGCAGTGGATTCCTTCCGCTTGGTGGACTCCACTCCAGGCCACGTCCTGATTGAGGTTGTACTGCACTCGGGCAAGAACCGTATTGTGCGCCGCATGTTCGACGCCGTCGGGTTCCCGGTGGAGCGTCTTGTCCGCGTCAAGGTGGGTCCCATTGGCTTGGGCGACCAGCGCCAGGGCAGCATCCGCAACCTCGGCAGGCAGGAAGTCGGACACCTCCTGGCATCGGTGGGACTCTAGGGCATGTCGGCATTCGGTACGCACGGCAGGGGTCATCTTGATGGCCCGGTCGTCGTCCTCGGTACAGGCTTGCTTGGAGCCAGCATCGGCCTGGGCCTGCGCGGACGCGGGGTCCCGGTTTTCCTTTTCGATCCTTCGCCCACCAACCAGGCGGTCGCGGTGGATATCGGCGCAGGACGTCCGTTGGGGGAGCTGGATGAAGAACCCCAACTGGTAGTTGTCGCGGCTCCGCCGGATGTTACAGCAGACGTCGTGCAGAAGGCCCTGGCGGACTACCCGTCCGCCGTCGTGGCTGATATTGCCAGCGTCAAAGCGACCATTCAGGCGCAGCTGCGCGAACGCGGCGTGGACCTTGCCCGCTATGTGGGTACCCACCCCATGGCAGGCAGGGAGAAGTCCGGCCCTGTTGCGGCCAAGGGAGAGCTTTTCACCTCCATGCCCTGGGTGCTTTGCCCCTCCGAAGAAACGTCGGATGCTGCACTTCAGGCTGCACGTTCACTTGCGGGGGATCTGGGAGCGATCGTTTCCCAGTTCACCGCGGACGAGCATGATGAAGCCGTGGCGTTGGTGTCGCATCTGCCGCAGATCATGTCGTCGCTTCTGGCGAGCCGTTTGCAAGGCACGCCGCTGCATGCCCTCTCCTTGGCGGGCAACGGACTCAGGGACACTACCCGCATTGCAGCCAGCGATCCCACCCTCTGGGTACAGATCCTGGGCGGCAACGCGGAAAAGGTGGTGTCCATCCTGCACGGTGTGCGCGAGGACCTGAACCGTTTGATCGGTACCTTGGAAGAACCGCTTGCACCCGGTGCGCGGCTTGACCTTGCCCAGCTCATCAGCGAGGGGAATGCAGGCCAGGCCCGGATCCCAGGCAAGCACGGCGGACCTCCCCAGGCGTACTCGTGGCTCACCATCCTGGTGGATGACAAGCCCGGCCAGATCGCGCAACTCCTCACGGAGATCGGCGAGATCGGGGTGAACCTCGAAGACCTTCGGCTCGACCATTCGTCGGGACAGAACGTGGGCATGGTGGAGCTTTCCGTGCTTCCCAGCAAGCATGACCTCCTTGTTGAAGCTTTGACTGACCGTGGATGGCGGGTACTTCAGTAATGACGCGTGAATTTTTTGGCCCGGAAACAGTTGCCCGTCCCGGAAAGCCGCTCGTGATCGCAATTGACGGCCCTTCGGGGTCCGGCAAGTCCAGCGTCAGCAAGGAAGTTGCCCGGCGCTTGAAACTGGCATACCTGGATACCGGCGCAATGTACCGGGCGCTGACGTGGTACTGCCTCAAGACCGGCGTTGACCTCCAGGATGGCGCTGCGGTGGAACAGGCTTCCAAAATCATGCCGCTGGAGATCAGCACCACGACTGCCACGGAGTATGTGGCGGTTGATGGAACGGACATCACGGACGAAATCCGGGATCCTTTGATCTCGTCGTCGGTCAGTGCTGTCGCCACGACGCTCGGTGCCCGCACCGAGCTGATCCGTCGCCAGCGCGAGCTGATCGATCAGCACCACCGCCGCATGGTGGTGGAGGGGCGCGACATCACCACCGTCGTCGTCCCCAATGCCGAGGTCCGCATGCTCTTGACCGCCAGCGAGGAAGCCAGGATGCGGCGTCGTGGGATCCAGTTGGGCGGCACGCAGACCAAAGAACAGCTCAATGCCCAGGTAATCCAGCGTGACGCCAAGGACTCAACGGTAGTGAACTTCACCCAGGCGGCCGACGGTGTGGTGACACTCGATTCTTCGGAACTGAACTTTGAGGAAACCGTCCAGACCGCATTGGCGATCGTGAGCAAGGTTATCTATGGTGACTGAGAATCAGCTCCCCTCTGTGGGGAGCAAGATGTGGAGCCGACCGGTTGGTTGGTTCCTGGATCACGTCATCTACCGGACCATCGTGGCGGGCAAAAGCAACGTTCCTGCTGCCGGACCCGTGATATTTGCCGCGAACCACATCAGCTTCCTGGATGGGCCCGTGATGTACGGTGCGTCGCCGCGCCCCATGCATATCCTCGTTAAGAAGGAGATGTTCAAAGGCTTCCTGGGCTCTGTCCTGAGGGGATCCGGACAGATTCCAGTGGACCGCGCCGGTGACCGCACCGCCCTGCATGTCGGCAGGAAACTGCTCGACGCCGGTCGTTGCGTAGGGATTCTCCCCGAAGGAACCCGGGGGAGCGGCTCTGCCGAAACCATCAGCAGTGGAGTTGCATGGCTCGCCCTCAACTCGGGAGCTACCGTCATCCCTGTGGCCATTCTCGGAACCCGACAGGGTGACGAGCATCGAGACCATATCCCCAAACCCCGCCGCAAGCTGCATGTCAGCTTCGGTGAACCCATCACGGTGAAGCGCCGGAAGGGCGAACCCGGGCGTGTTTCAATGGACAGGGCGGCTGCGGAGATCCGTGAAGCCCTGGCCGAACACGTCCAGGACGCCATCCGGGCCACAGGCCAGGGCCTTCCCCTGGAACCAGCGCCCGGCGAACCCACTTCGCAGCACCGCCATACAGCAGTAGCCGGGACGCCGGCAGACCACCACTAAGGAAAGTGCAATGAGCGATACGACTCAAAAATCCGGCCTCCACGGAGCCGGCGACGACGAATACACGCCCACCGGCACCGACCAGGTGGCGGAAAACCTGGCGGCCCTCGACGACGACGAAGCCGAGCTCCGCGCGGCCACCCTCCGGGCAGGCCTGGAGGACTACGAACTCGACGAAGAAGATGCCGCGCTACTCAGCGGTGAATACGGCGATGAAGGCGAGGAAGGTCCCCTCAAGCTGGACCCGGTTCTGGCCATCATCGGACGCCCCAACGTGGGCAAGTCCACCTTGGTCAACCGCATCCTCGGCCGCCGCGAAGCTGTTGTGGAGGACACCCCGGGCGTTACCCGCGACCGCGTGATGTACTCGGCGCGCTGGAACGGCCGCAACTTCACCCTGGTGGATACCGGTGGTTGGGAGCACGACGCCAAGGGCATCCACGCCCGCGTAGCCGAGCAGGCCGAAATGGCCGTTGAGCTTGCTGACGCCGTGCTTTTCGTCGTTGACTCCGCCGTTGGCGCGACCGCGACTGACGAGGGCGTCATGAAGATGCTCCGCAAGAGCAAGAAGCCGGTCATCATGGTGGCCAACAAGGTGGACGACTTCGCACAGGAGGCCGATTCCGCCGCCCTGTGGGGCTTGGGCTTCGGCCAGCCGTACCCGGTTTCGGCTCTGCACGGCCGTGGCGTTGCCGACCTCCTCGACCACGTCATGGACACCTTGCCCGAGTACTCGCTGGTGGACGGCGTTGAGCGTTCCGGCGGTCCCCGCCGTATCGCCCTGATCGGTCGCCCGAACGTGGGTAAGTCCTCCCTGCTGAACAAGCTCGCAGGCTCCGAGCGCGTTGTGGTGGATCCGCTGGCCGGCACCACCCGCGACCCGGTTGACGAATTCATCGAACTTGGCGACCGCACGTGGCGCTTCGTGGACACCGCAGGTATCCGCCGCCGCCAGCACATGGCACAGGGCGCCGACTTCTACGCTTCCCTGCGTACGCAGGCCGCCCTCGAAAAGGCGGAGGTCGCCGTCGTGCTTCTTGCCGTCGACGAGGTCCTCAGCGAGCAGGACGTCCGTATCCTGCAGCTGGCCATTGAGTCCGGCCGTGCGCTGGTGCTCGCGTTCAACAAGTGGGACCTTCTGGACGACGAACGCCGCCGTTACCTGGAGCGTGAAATCGAGCAGGACCTGGCCCACGTGGAATGGGCACCCCGCGTGAACATCTCGGCCAAGACCGGCTGGCATAAGGACCGTCTTGTCCCCGCGCTGGACATTGCGCTGGAGAGCTGGGACCGCCGCATCCCCACCGGACGCCTCAACGCGTTCCTTGGCGAACTCGTGGCAGCCCACCCGCACCCGGTTCGTGGCGGAAAGCAGCCACGCATCCTCTTTGGCACCCAGGCATCCAGCCGCCCGCCGAAGTTCGTGCTGTTCACCACCGGCTTCCTGGACCCCGGATACCGTCGCTTCATCACGCGTCGCCTCCGCGAAACGTTCGGCTTCGAGGGCACACCCATCGAGGTCAACATGCGCGTACGCGAGAAGCGTGGCAAGAAGCGCTAAGTGAGACGGGCATCACAGCCCACTTTGGCTGTGATGGCGTCTCCGACCTCCAACTTCGTGTAAGCTTTTGGAGGTGGTTCGGCCGGACTGCTTAGGTGGGACTCTTCGGAGGAAAACTTAGGCGGAGAACGGTGGAACCAGCGGGCTGTAGCGCAGCTTGGTAGCGCACTTGACTGGGGGTCAAGGGGTCGCAGGTTCAAATCCTGTCAGCCCGACCATAAAGGCCGGAATCACGTGGAAACACGGTGATTCCGGCCTTTGGTCGTTAATGCTTCGTTTAGTCCCGGTCTTGCTTGTATCCCCCTGCGTTGAACGCCGGGGGATACAAACAAGACCGGGATCGGGCTAGACCTGCAACGCGCCGAGCGCCCTCACCAGCGGTTCCAGCTCCGGCATGGACTCGGCGGCCTCCAGGGCGGAGGCCAGGGTCTCGTCATGTACGGGCTTGGCCTCCTCCAGAAGCTTCTGGCCGTCCACTGTGAGTTCCGTGTAAATGCCTCGACGGTCATCGGCGCACAGGATGCGCGTAAGCAGGCCGCGGTCCTCGAGGCGGTTGACCAGGCGGGTGGTAGCGCTGCTGGACAGGGCAGTGGCGCGGGCCAGCTGCTGCATCCGCATGTGCCAGCCGTCCTGGCGACTGAGCGCATCCAGCACCGTGTACTCCACTACCGACAGGTCACTCGAGGCCTGGAGTGCCTTCTCCAGTTCGGCTTCGATGCTTCCGTGAAGGGCGGCCAGGGTTCGCCAGCCCTGCGCCCGTACTTCTACGGCGTCGTCCTTGATGCCCATGCCTGCTGTGCTCCTGCCTCGATGTAGTGATCGCGACGCATCAAAAAGTAGTTGTTTGCGCAACTATCTAGCGTGTGCAACTATATATAGAGCGTCTGCAACTATTATTCTACGGTTCCCGACGACGCACTTCCACTTCTGATCGGAACCGAACTTTAAGGAGCTCCACATGCCCGCAGGGTTGATTGCCCTTGCCCTCGGCGGATTCGGCATCGGACTGACCGAATTCGTGATCATGGGCCTCTTGCCCGAAGTTGCCGCCGACTTCCAGGTCAGTGAGGCTTCGGCCGGTTGGTTCATCTCCGGCTATGCCCTCAGCGTTGCCGTCGGCGCACTCCTGGTGACGGCCGCAGTCACCAGGCTCCCGCGAAAGCAGGTCCTTATTGGGTTGCTCGTCCTGTTCATCGCCGGCAACTTCCTTTCCGCGATAGCCGACAGCTACGCGGCCATGATGATCGGCCGCATCATCGCAGCGCTTTGCCATGGCGCGTTCTTCGGCATCGGTTCCGTAGTTGCCGCGAGCCTGGTGCCGGCACACAAGAAAGCCGGTGCCATCGCCATCATGTTCACCGGCCTCACTGCGGCCAACGTCCTGGGTGTTCCCTTTGGAACGCTGCTGGGCCAGAACTTCGGTTGGCGCTCTACTTTCTGGGCGATCACCGCCATCGGCGTCGTAGCGCTGATCGGCATTGCCCTGATGGTCCCTAAGGCCAGCACGGAACCAACCAAGGGCCTCCGCAGCGAGCTGGGCGCATTCAAGTCCGGTCAGGTATGGCTTTCGATCATGGTGACCATCCTTGGGTTCGGCGGCATGTTCGGCGCCTTCACCTATATCGCCTTCACTCTCACGGAGGTGTCCGGATTCGAGTCCGGCGCCGTGCCGTGGCTCCTGGTGCTCTTCGGTGTCGGCCTGTTTGTTGGGAACTTCCTGGGAGGCAAGGCTGCCGACAAAGCCCTGGACAAGTCCCTCATTGTCATCCTTGCCGGATTGGTGGCGGTGCTGGTCTTCTTCGCCCTCACCGCGTCCAACAGCATCGCCACCTTGGTGTCACTGGCGCTCATGGGCGGCTTCGGATTCGCCACCGTACCGGGCCTCCAGATGCGCGTGATGCACTTTGCCTCCACGGCACCAACGCTCGCATCCGGCGCGAACATCGGCGCGTTCAACCTCGGCAACGCACTCGGGGCCTGGCTCGGTGGCGTTACCATCACCGCCGGCCTCGGCTACACCTCGCCCATCTGGGCTGGAGCCGGAATTACCGTTGCCGCGCTGCTGGTCATGCTGGCGGCAGCGGCAGCGGCAGCGGCAGCAGCAAAGCGCAGGGGAGTGGCGGCGCCTGCTGTAACTCCCGACGTCGAACGCGAACCACGTGAGGCCCCCGTCGCTTGACGCTGGACTACAAAGCAAGGCCGCAACACGAAGAAGCCCGCCATGGATATCCCATGGCGGGCTTCCTGCGTCCTAGGCGCTGGGTGTGGTGTCCTGCGCTTGTGCTTCGGCATTTTTCGCAGCCCTGATGCGGTGGTTCTCTGCTTGCTTGAGCACTTTCATTTGCTTGCCCCTACGGCGCCACAGCGCCCAGAGAATTGTGACTGCAATGAAGACCACCACAGCGGCAACAGCGGAAATGGCTGTCCAGGTTGTGAAGAATCCTGCATCCACGCTCAAGGTCCGCTGGCCGGCGTGGGCTGACTCCGTGCTGCCGAAGACGATGCCGGCCGTAAGCAGGTTAGGCGTGGCGATGGCGACGGCCACCAGGACAATAGCAATTTTCCAGGGCCAGGACACCGCTTTACGGGTGGCCTGCCACGCTACGAGGAGCGGAATGAAAGTGAAAATGAAACCGTAGAACATTCCCACCAGCACGCTGGCTCCAAGGTCGCGCCGGATCTGTCCGGCGATGACGTCGGACCACCATCGGGGAAGGATGGCCCCGAGGATGAAGTAGGCGGCCACAGCGACAAGTACTGCCACCAGGATCAGGATTATTTTTACGCCCCAATTGCGCTTTTTCTGAGCTGGTACTTGTGCTTGTTCGGTCATGGGTCAATCATGGCAGAGACCCCATGAGGTGCAGGGGAAATGTGCCTATACTTTCAGCGGTGGCCATCAGCAAGGCCGCCGTCGAGGTTCGTAAATGTCCCGATGAAAGGCCACCAGTGAGCAATATTCCGGAAGAACTTTCCTACACCGCAGAACACGAATGGGTTACCGCTCCTGATGCCGATGGCGTAGTGCGCATTGGCATCACCGACTTCGCGCAGGACGCCTTGGGTGACGTTGTCTACGCCCAGATGCCTGAGCCGGGCACGAAAGTCACCGGCAATGAAGTTGTTGGCGAAGTGGAGTCCACGAAAAGTGTCAGTGATATCTACGCCCCGGTGACTGGCGAAGTCACCAATCGAAATGATGCCCTGGACACTGATCCGGCCCTCATTAACTCGGACCCGTACGGCGAGGGATGGTTAATTGAAGTAAAGCTTGCAGAAGCTGATGCAGTGGATTCCCTGCTCAGTGCATCGGAGTACGAACAACAGGTAGGCTAAAGTTATCTGGCCCGTCAGGCCGCATTCCCATAACCGGGAAAGCGGGACGGCGGGCCAGCAACCGATTTGCCCGGCGGTACCGGGAGGCGGAAGTGGCCGGCAGGGTTTGGAACTGCCGGCGGATGAGGAGGAAATTCCATGGTTGGCGGCGAACAGAATCAAGCCAATGTCGGGAACGGCGCGGAGGAACAGCCGACGTCGGAGACCACCTCGATCAGCATCACGCCAACGTGGGACGAGCCGAGCATTGCGCCCAAGTTGGCTCCTGAAGAGCGTGCATCCGTAGACGCACTTCCGCCGAACTCAGCATTGCTCATTGCGCACAGTGGTCCCAACGCAGGCGCTCGTTTCCTGCTGGACGCGGACACCACCACGGCGGGTCGGCACCCGGATGCCGACATCTTCCTGGATGACGTCACGGTTTCCCGCAAGCATGTCCAGTTCATTCGGACGGCGTCCGGCTTCGAGCTGGTGGACATGGGAAGCCTCAACGGTACGTACGTCAACCACGACCGCGTGGACCGCGTGCAGCTGAAGAGCGGCAACGAGGTACAGATCGGCAAGTTCCGGTTGACCTACTACCTGAGCCCTGTTCGCGCAGCAGGCCAAGTCTGACGGGGTATCTGCCTGTGGCTATGGCCCAGCAGGACCGTCGCGGACCGCAGGTCCTGAATATCGGGGAAGTCCTTGCCCAGCTGAGCGATGACTTTCCCGGTATGACAGCGTCCAAGATCCGTTTCCTGGAGGAAAAAGGCCTCATTAACCCGAAGAGGACTCCTGCGGGTTACCGGCAGTATTCGGACAGCGATGTTGAGCGGCTCCGTTTCGTCCTCGCCCTTCAGCGTGATCAGTACCTGCCACTGAAGGTCATCAAGGATTATCTCGATGCCATCGACCGCGGTGAGAGGCCGGAGAACCTCCCTCCGGGAGTCACCGTGTCGCCCAGGGTGGTCTCGGCGGAAATGGCAGCCGAAGTGCAAGGGCGGGCCCGCGCGCTCACCGAAGAGCAATTACGCGCCGAGTCGGGTGCCAGTGTTCCACTGCTTGAATCCCTCCTGAGCTTTGGACTAATCACCCACGTGGGCGGCAAGTTCGACGAACACGCACTCCAGGTGGCCCGGGCTTGTGTCCAATTGGAAGGACACGGCCTCGAGCCCCGCCACCTTCGTCCCTTCCAAGCTGCAGCTGAGCGGGAGTTCGGCCTGGTGGAACGCGCCGTAGCCCCGCTGACGTCGCGGCGGGACGCTGCTTCGCAAGCTCGTGCCGCCGAGGCTGCCCGTGAGATCAGCGATCTTTGCCTCACCCTGCACAGGGCCCTGGTGCATGACCGTATCTCCCGGATGGATAGCTGATGATAGAAGTCGAAATCGTCGGCGTCCGGATCGAACTGCCGTCCAATCAGCCGCTGGTACTCCTTCGGGAGATCAACGGTGAGAGGCATGTTCCGATCTGGATCGGCACTCCTGAAGCCAGCGCGATCGCGTTGGCACAGCAGGGCGTTGTCCCGCCCCGGCCTATGACGCACGATCTCCTGGTTGATGTTGTCGAATCCCTGGGCCATTCCATCATCAGCGTGAACATTGTGGCTGTTGAGGACAACATCTTCTACGGGCAGCTGCAGTTCGACGACGGTACGGTAGTAAGTTCGAGGGCTTCGGATGCATTGGCCCTGGCGCTGCGAGCCAAATGCCGCATCTGGTGCGCCGATGCGGTCATGGAAGAAGCCGGTGTCCGCATCACCGAGCATGATGAAGGCGAAGACTCGGAGCCGGATCCCGCAGTGGACGAAGAGCGCGAGATGCGTCGATTCCGCGAGTTCCTGGACGACGTGGAACCGGAAGATTTCGAAGGCTGACTCAGCCTAAGCCTAAAGTTGAGGGTGAAACTTTCGACACGACGGGATTTTGGAGCCAAGGTCTTTGACCTCGACGCCTCACGGGCCTAACGTCGAAGTTATCAAGTTCCCGTTGCATACACTGCCGGCGCAAGTCACACTGGAAGGTGCGGACTTGCGGGAATTACACTGCTGCATTTCGCCGTTGTATCAGAGTATGCACCGTCCCCAAGGGAACTGAGAACAAGGAGGTCACGTGAGTCCGAAAGGCGAAGCAGGCGAGCTGAAGCAGTCCTCTGCCGGTATTGCTGCGCCCGCATCCGGCGCCCAAGGTTTGCTCTTCACGGAGGACCTTCCCGTGCTGGACGAGGACGCGGGTTACCGCGGTCCTACCGCATGCAAAGCTGCAGGCATCACGTACCGCCAGCTCGACTACTGGGCACGTACAGGCTTGGTTGAGCCTGCTGTCCGTGGCGCTGCGGGCTCCGGTTCCCAGCGTCTCTACGGCTTCCGGGACATTCTTGTCCTGAAGGTAGTCAAGCGTCTCCTCGATACTGGCGTATCCCTCCAGCAGATCCGCAGTGCCGTGGAACACCTTCGCGAACGGGGCGTCGAGGACCTGGCGCAGATCACGCTGATGAGCGACGGTGCGAGTGTCTACGAATGTACTTCCGCTGATGAGGTTATCGACCTTGTGCAGGGCGGGCAGGGCGTCTTCGGCATCGCCGTTGGGCGCGTATGGCGGGAAGTTGAGGGAAGCTTGGCCGCGCTTCCGAGCGAGCATGCCGCTGAGCAGTCCTTTCCCGACGACGAATTGAGCAAGAGGCGCGTAGCGCGCCGCATCGGCTAAACACCGGACCACTGAACTCGAGCCCAAAAGAAGGCCTCGTCCCTAGGGGGACGAGGCCTTCTTCGTGTCTAACGTACTGAGGCGCAGGCGCTCAGCGCTGCCGGCGGTCCCGCGTCGAGGACTGTCCAGCAAGGAGGCTCTCAAGGAGGTCATCAAAGAGTTTGGCAGCGTTCTTGGCAGAGTCTCCGGGCCAGTGGTGGACCGAGTGTGCTGCACCCTGGATCTGCTGCCAATTGGCCTGCTCCGGAATATGGGGCGTCAGGAGCAGCTCGCCGAACATGGATTCCATTTCAGCCAGGCGGAAGGTGTGCTCCGCGGATCCGGTGCGCACCCGGTTGGCCACAATCCCTGCCGGGGCCAGGTTGGGCGCGAACTCCTGCCGGAACAACTGGATAGCACGCATGGTGCGTTCCGTGCCGGCCACCGAGAAGAGCCCGGGCTCTGCGACGAGGACTACGCGATCGCTTGCACTCCAAGCCATGCGCGTCAGGCCGTTGAGGGACGGGGGGCAGTCCACCAAGACAAGTTCGTAGTTAGTGGTGCCTGCCAGTACGGCTGAAAGCCTGCGAAGGTCGCGTCGGCCCAGATCCGGTCGATCATAGATTCCGGTGAAGGCCGATCCCACTGCGACGTCCAAGGTGCCGTTGCTGGACCCATTGGACACCCAGGAGCTGCCGGCCACATTGCCGGCGAGGTTGGCTTTTCGGGGGCTTTTCAGCATTCGGCCGATGTCGAGTTGCCCGCCCGGCTGGACGCCAAGTGCCGTGGTGGCGTCGGCGTGTGGATCTAGGTCCACCACCAATGTGGGAATACCGGCTGCGAGGGCCGCGGACGCCAGACCGGTGGTCACGGACGTCTTTCCCACTCCACCCTTGAGGCTGCTGATGCTGACTACTTGCACTTGAAAACCCAAAACCTAACGCCGGTTGCCGTATCGCGCTGATTCGCTCCGGAAGCACCGGAGCCGGGGCTTGCCGAAGCCCCCTGAACATCATATGGTGCATCGCGGTCGATTCCCGCTTTCTACGCGCCAGACCGCTGGGGATAAGCGGCAGCAATAGCATGCGGCCGGATCGCGCGCACGCATATACAGCCCAGATGACGATTCCTTTGTGATGGTTGCCACAAAGATTTGTGTTTGATGCTGGCGGCACTACACACTGTGACCACCGACCGATCCACCCGCAATGATGCAGGAGAAGTATGTTTTCGAAAATTCTGGTGGCCAATCGCGGCGAAATCGCGATCAGGGCGTTTCGCGCTGGTTATGAACTGGGCGCCAAGACCGTAGCCGTCTTTCCGCATGAGGACCGTAACTCGATCCACCGGCAGAAGGCCGACGAAGCTTACCTGATCGGCGAGGTGGGCCATCCCGTCCGCGCCTACCTGGACGTAGAGGAGGTTGTCCGCGTCGCCAAAGAAGCCGGCGCTGACGCAATTTACCCCGGCTATGGCTTCCTCTCCGAGAACCCGGACCTCGCCCGCGCTGCCAAGGCAGCAGGCATTACCTTCGTGGGCCCGCCCGCGGAGGTCCTGGAGCTCGCTGGCAACAAGGTTGCTGCTCTGGAAGCCGCCCGCAAGGCCGGTGTCCCGGTCCTGAAGTCGAGCAAGCCCTCCAAGGACCTTGACGAGCTCATCGCTGCCGCCGACGAGATCGGCTTCCCGATCTTCGCCAAGGCCGTCGCCGGTGGTGGCGGCCGTGGCATGCGGCGTGTGGAGACGCGCGAAGCCCTTCCCGAAGCTTTGCAGTCCGCCATGCGCGAAGCCGATGCAGCTTTCGGCGACCCCACCATGTTCCTTGAGCAGGCAGTTCTGCGTCCCCGCCACATCGAAGTGCAGATCCTGGCCGACGCCGAAGGCAACGTCATGCACCTCTTCGAGCGTGACTGTTCTCTTCAGCGTCGACACCAGAAAGTGGTGGAGATTGCGCCCGCGCCGAACCTGGACGAGAACATTCGCCAAGCCCTTTACCGCGACGCCGTGGCGTTCGCGAAGGCCTTGAACTATGTCAATGCCGGAACCGTGGAGTTCCTGGTGGACACAGAAGGTGAGCGGGCGGGCCAGCACGTCTTTATTGAGATGAACCCCCGCATCCAGGTGGAGCACACCGTCACCGAGGAAATCACCGACGTGGACCTCGTGCAGGCTCAGATGCGGATCGCCTCGGGGGAAACCCTTGCGGACCTTGGGCTGAGCCAGGATTCGGTGTCCATCAAAGGTGCTGCGCTGCAGTGCCGCATCACCACCGAAGACCCCTCCAACGGTTTCCGTCCTGACGTTGGAAAGATCACCGGCTACCGTTCTGCCGGTGGCGCCGGTGTCAGGCTCGACGGCGGCACTGTTTACTCCGGTGCCGAGATCAGCCCGCACTTCGACTCAATGCTGGTGAAGCTGACGTGCCGTGGCCGTGACTACCCTGCGGCTGTAGCCCGCGCGCGTCGTGGTTTGGCTGAGTTCCGTATCCGTGGCGTGTCCACCAACATTCCATTCCTGCAGGCTGTTCTCGCGGATCCGGACTTCAACGCCGGAAACGTGGCCACGGACTTCATCGACAAGCGCCCTGAGCTGCTGAAGTCGCACATCTCCGCAGACCGTGGAACCAAGTTGCTCACCTGGTTGGCTGAGGTCACCGTAAACAAGCCCAACGGCGAGCTCGCTGTCCATTCGGACCCTGCCAGCAAGCTGCCGACGATCGATGGACCGGTTCCTACGTCGGGTTCGCGCCAGAAGTTGATCGAACTTGGGCCGGAGGGCTTTGCCAAGGCCCTCCGTGAGCAGCAGGCGCTTGCTGTTACGGACACCACGTTCCGCGACGCCCACCAGTCCCTGCTGGCAACACGGGTGCGCACCCGCGACCTCGTGGCCGCTGGTCCGGCAGTGACGGCACTCATGCCCGAGCTGCTTTCCGTGGAGGCCTGGGGCGGCGCAACTTACGACGTCGCACTCCGCTTCCTGGGTGAGGACCCGTGGGACCGTCTGGCTGCATTGCGCAAGGCATTGCCGAACACCTGCATCCAGATGCTGCTCCGCGGACGCAACACCGTGGGCTACACCCCGTACCCGGAAGAAGTGACGGAGGCCTTCGTTAACGAGGCTGCCGCTACGGGCATTGACATCTTCCGTATCTTTGACGCCCTCAACGACGTCAACCAGATGGCCCCCGCTATTCGGGCCGTGCGTGCAACGGGGACGGCCGTCGCTGAGGTGGCTCTTTGCTACACAGGCAACCTCCTGGACCCGAACGAGGACCTCTATACCCTCGACTACTACCTGGACCTCGCCCAGAAGATCGTCGACGCCGGTGCACACATCCTCGCCATCAAGGACATGGCAGGCCTCCTGCGTCCGGCCGCTGCGGCGAAACTGGTATCTGCCCTGCGTGAGCGCTTCGACCTGCCCGTCCACCTGCACACACACGACACTGCGGGTGGCCAGCTTGCGACTTTGCTGGCTGCTGTTGACGCTGGCGTGGATGCCGTTGACGTGGCATCTGCATCCCTGGCCGGCACCACAAGTCAGCCCGCCGCGTCGGCACTGGTCGCTGCATTGGCCAACACACCCCGCGATACCGGGCTCAGCCTGGCCAACGTCGGTTCCCTTGAGCCCTACTGGGAAGCCGTTCGTCGTGTCTATGCCCCCTTCGAATCCGGTCTTCCGGGCCCCACCGGCCGCGTCTACCAGCACGAAATCCCCGGCGGCCAGCTGTCAAACCTTCGCCAGCAGGCCATCGCTTTGGGCCTGGGGGAGCAGTTCGAGGCCATCGAGGACATGTACACGGCGGCTGACCGGATCCTGGGCCGTTTGGTGAAGGTCACCCCATCCTCCAAGGTGGTAGGCGACCTTGCGTTGCACCTTGTGGGACTCAACGCCGATCCCGCGGACTTCAACGAGAACCCGCAGAACTACGACATCCCGGACTCCGTCATCGGCTTCCTCTCCGGGGAGCTCGGTGATCCTCCCGGAGGCTGGCCGGAGCCGTTCCGCACCAAGGCCCTTCAAGGCCGCAGCGTCAAGGTGCGCGACGTCGACATCAGCGCCGAGGACAGCGCCGCGCTGAAGGGTGATTCCAAGACGCGGCAGCACACGCTGAACCGTTTGCTCTTCGCGGGACCCACCAAGGACTACCTGAAGAGTGTTGACACTTACGGCAACATCTCCGTGCTGGACACCCGTGACTACCTGTACGGTCTCCAGCAGGGCGCAGAGCACGTTATCGAGCTCGAGAAGGGCGTACGCCTCATTGCCCAGCTTGAGGCCGTCTCAGAAGCCGACGAGAAGGGCATGCGCACTGTGATGTGCACGCTCAACGGCCAGTCCAGGCCCGTTGTTGTTCGTGACCGATCCGTGGTCAGCAATGTCAAGGCCGCGGAAAAGGCAGATCCGGCACAGCCAGGCCAGGTTGCCGCACCGTTTGCCGGCGCAGTCACCGTAACGGTCAAGGTGGGCGATGTCGTCAACGCCGGCGACACCGTTGCCACCATTGAGGCGATGAAGATGGAAGCATCCATCACGACGCCGGTGGCCGGCACGGTCTCCCGCCTCGCCATTTCCTCGGTTGAGCAGGTCCAGGGCGGCGACTTGCTGCTGGTGATCGGCTAGCCATCCACGCAAAAAAGTACCCCGTCCGGAAGAATCCGGACGGGGTACTTTTTTGCTGCTCCTGGCTGAAAAGCCCTGGCTAGGACGCGCGGGGTGCTGTGTACATTTCCTCAATGACGGTGTCGAAGTCCTTCATGACCTGGGCCCGCTTGACCTTGAGGGATGGCGTCAGGTGACCCGAGGCTTCGGTAAAGTCCGCCGGAACGATCCTGAAGGACTTGATGGCCTCAGCCTGGGACACCGACTGGTTGGCTTTGCTGATGAGTTCCTGGACTGCTGCCTTGACCACCGGGTGGTCGGTGGCCTCGGCGACTGTGGTGCCGGCGGGGAGCCCGTGGCGGTCCAGCCAGCCCGGGAGCGCTTCTTCGTCCAGGGTGACCAGGGCGCCGATGAACGGACGGTTGTCGCCCACCACAAGAACCTGGGAAACCAACGCATCCGCGCGGATCTGGTCCTCGAGCAGGGCCGGAACCACGTTCTTTCCTCCGGCAGTAACGATGATTTCCTTCTTGCGGCCAGTGATCTTGAGGAAGCCGTTGTTGTCCAGTTCGCCGATGTCTCCGGTGCGGAACCAGCCGTCAGCAAACGTTTCGTCAGTCAGGTCTTCACGCTTGTAGTAGCCGCGCATGACGCAGACACCCTTGGCGAGGATTTCCCCGTCGTCGGCGATCTTGACCGAGTTGCCCGGCAAGGGGGCACCTACCGTGCCGATCTTGATCATGGACGGTGTGTTCACGGAGATCGGCGCCGTGGTCTCGGTCAGGCCGTAGCCCTCCAGGATCTGCAGGCCGATGCCCTGGAAGAAGTGCCCGAGTCGTTCACCCAACGGACCGCCTCCCGAGACTGCGTGGGCAACATGGCCGCCCATCGCCGCACGGAGTTTGCCGTAGACGAGTTTGTCGAACAAGGCGTGCTTGAGCTTCAAGCCAAGTCCCAGCGAACCGGACTCGCGTGCTTTGGAATAGGCGATCGCAGTATCCACTGCGCGGTGGAAGATGGCTCCCTTGCCGCCGTCCTCTGCCTTGGTCAGCGCCGAGTTGTAGACCTTCTCGAAGACCCGCGGAACAGCCAGGATGAACGTCGGCTGGAAGCTCTGGAGGTCAGCCAAGAGGTTCTTGATGTCCGGGGTGTGCGCCACCTTCACCCCGCCGGCCACTGCGAGCACGGAGATGAAACGCGCGAAGACGTGGGCCAAGGGGAGGAACATGATGGTCTTGGCAGACTCGTTGATGATTTCCGGCAATGAAGCGCGGGCATTCTCGGAGAGCTCCACGAAGTTGCCGTGGGTCAGTTCGCAGCCCTTGGGCCTGCCGGTGGTACCGGAGGTGTAGATAATCGTAGCGAGATCCTTGAGCCCGGCTGAGGAACGGCGGGACTCGAGTTCGTCGTCGGGGACGCCTGCACCTGCAGTGCGCAGCGCATCGAGTCCGGCGCCCTCAAGCTGCCAGACATTTGCCACCGACGTGATGTCTTCTGCGGCAACAGCCTGGCGGATGACGTCCTCATGGTGCGCGGCTTCGCCAAAGGCTGCAACAGCGCCTGAGTCGCCCAGGTTCCATGCCACTTGTGAAGGCGACGACGTTTCGTAGATCGGGACAGAGACGGCTCCGGCAAACCAGATGGCGAAGTCCACGAGGGACCATTCGTACCGCGTGCGGGACATGATGCCTACACGATCGCCTACGCCGACTCCACTGGCGATGAGGCCCTTTGCCAAGGCCCTCACGTCTTGTAGGAAGTCCTTGGCACGGATGTCCTGCCACTGCCCATTGCCGTCCAACTTGGAAAACAGCGCAGGGTTGGATGCTTTTTCTGCCTCTCGGATCACGAGGTCCGTGATGTTGGTTTCCGGGGCGATGTTCACGAGGGGAGGAACACTGATTTCACGCACGGTAGCTCCTTTGATATCCACGGGCCACGAGGGGCTGCTTCCACTCTAGTATGCCCGCTCGCGGAGGTGTGTTCTATTTCACCTACTGGCGAGTAACTTTACGGATGAGCCGTCATTTCAAGCAACTCGATGCCATCCATGCCCCCACGATGCCGGTGCTGCCCCGCCCTGCGGAATAGGATGAGGGGATGCCCGCACTACGGTCCAGTTCCCTGGTCAGACCCAAGCCACCGGCCTCGGCATGGAGGGACGTGCCCTGGGCTGCCCGACGAAGCCATTTGGGCCGCCGCGGACTGGCGATCGGGATCGACATCGGAGGTACCAAGGTAGCCGCCGGCGTTGTGGACGCCGAGGGCAGGGTCCTCGCCGAGGCACGCAGGTCCACGCCAGGCGCGGACCCCCGAGCCGTCGAGCAAACCATTGTGGAGTTGGTGGACGAACTCAGCGCAGGACACCGGATCGCTTCGGTGGGTATCGGTGCCGCAGGATGGATGGACCTCGACGGCGGCACGGTGCTGTTCAGCCCCCATCTGGCGTGGCGTAACGAGCCCCTGAGGGAGAGCCTCCAGAAGTTGCTGAGGCGTCCCGTACTGCTCACAAATGACGCAGATGCTGCGGCGTGGGCGGAGTGGCGCTTTGGCTCAGGCCAGGGCGAAAGCCGCCTGGTCTGCATCACGCTGGGCACAGGCATTGGTGGTGCCATGGTCATGGATGGCCGGGTGGAACGGGGACGCTACGGCGTGGCCGGGGAATTCGGGCACCAGATCATTTTCCCCGGGGGCCACCGCTGCGAATGCGGTAACCGCGGCTGCTGGGAGCAGTATGCCTCCGGTAACGCGCTGGGCCGCGAAGCCCGGCAGTTGGTGCGGACCAATTCCCCCGCAGGCCGTGCGCTCTTGGAGAAGGCAGGCGGGACCGCAGAGAACCTGTCGGGCGCAGCCGTGACCTCGCTGGCACTTGCGGGCGATGCCACGTCCCGCGAACTCCTCGCCGACCAAGGCGAATGGTTGGGCCTGGGGTTGGCCAACCTTGCAGCAGCACTTGACCCCGGGATGTTCGTTATAGGCGGAGGATTGTGTGACGCGGGGGAGTTGCTCGCCGCACCCGCCCGGGAGTCATTCGCGAAGAACCTCACAGGGCGGGGTTTCCGTCCTATGGCAAGAATCGAGCTCGCGGCCCTCGGGCCGCGTGCCGGCATGATCGGCGCAGCAGACTTGTCGCGTGTCAGCGGACGGGCGCGCAGCTAGGCTTGCCATGCTGGGAACGGCTGTGTGCCCCTAGAGGCGGGCGCCGTCGTCGTCCTCGTTTTTTTCCTGCGGAAGCCGCATGATGAGGTAGATCACTGACGCCACGAAAATGGCGACAATGCCCAGAACTGCCGTCAACGGCGCGGACCGCCAAAACATGGCTGTGAAAAGCAGGGCGATGGGGCCGCCCACGGCACCCACCCACGCCAGCATGACCAGCGGCTCAGTTCCCGCCAGGCTGGGCGGCTCCTCAGGAACGAAGGTGTGGTCCTCGTCCTCGACTTCGAAGTCACGAGGCCCGATCGGCCGGATTCCGGCATCGGCATCGGCACGTACTGCCGCCGGATCAGGTAACGGTTCCGGGGCAGGTGCGGACAACCCGAGCGGATCGAAGTCCCTGAAAGTCCTGCCGGACTCTTGCTGAAGCCCGGCTTCAGGGCCCGGGGCCTGGTTGATGTCCTGCGGCTTTCCGTGCTTTGGCGATTCCCCTTCCGGGCCTGACTGCGTGGCCTCCAGCCGGGCCACCAGATCCTGCCACACGGCGTCGTCGTCCTTGTTGGCGCTTTGATCAGCAGAATTGGGATCAGGCCTGTTCATGGGCTGTGTCCTTTTCGGGGGAAAGCCCGTGCCCGGCCAGGGCCGCTACGGTCTTCTGGATAAAGTCGACAGTTCCGGAAAAAATCTCCGGAGCGTCATTATCAAGGGTGGCAACATGGCGGCTGTTGTGGAGGTAAATGACATCCACCGGTGCCTGAACCCGGGAACGGAGGAACTCCAGGCTCGCGTTCGAGATGACGTTGTCCACCGTTGACTTGTAGACCCTGACGGGTGAGCTGATGCGCGGCAGGATGGTGGCCGTGTCCTTGTACATCTTCTTGAGTTGGTGAGCGGCCGCAACTGGCGTCCGGGCGTAGGCACCTTCGTCCTGGTCCGGCTTGAGAATGTCATTGGCGATGGCCGGAGTTGTCTTCACCACATACTTGAGGGCAGCGACAATGACAGCCCGAGGATCGTCCAGGACCAGTCCAGGGTTCACCACCACTGTCCCTGCAATGGGACGCGTGGCTGCTATCCGCAAGGCCAGGGTGCCGCCCATCGACAAACCGGCAGAGAAAACGTAATCGCATTCCGAAGCCAGCTCAAGGTACGCATCATCCACGGCACGGTGCCACTCCCGCCACGAGCGGGTGGCCATGTCCTGCCACGTGGTGCCGTGGCCGGGCAGCAACGGCAGCCTTACGGCGTAGCCGGACGCAGCGAGGTGTTCGGCCCACGGCCTGACGCTGTGCGGGCTTCCAGTGAACCCGTGGGACATGACCACGCCCACGCGGGGGCCGGCACCCTTCCAGCTACTGTGGAACGGCGAAAAGTCGGGGAGCATTTTCATGATGACTCCGAGGCTACTCTGTCCCCGGCACGCTGGCGGAAAAAGCCGGCTGATTCTTCAAAAATGGTGGGTGCATCAACATCCAGGGTGGCCACATGCCCGCTGTGCGGGAGCGTGACCACTTTGAGGCGCGAGGAGTCGATGTACTTGCTGATGGTGGCCACTGAGCTCGGCGGGACGACGTCGTCAACCGAGGATTTGAACACCAGCGCGGGAGCCTCCACATGCGGTAGGCCACGGGTAGCTGCGCGGAAGAGCTTCTTGAGTTCGTGGACGGCCTTCAGCGGCGTCTTGGAGTAGTCGCCTTCCTCGACCGTGATGGGCGCCGGCCTGTCCTCCACTATGGGGGTGGTAGTGGGCATGACGTACTTCAACGCTCCGACGTACCTCACCCGTCGGTCGTAGAAGCTCAGCCCCGGGTTCACCAAGACCAGCCCGGAAACATCATGGCGCGAGGCCACCCGCAGAGCCAAGGCTCCGCCCATGGAGAGCCCTGCCACGAAACACGTCTCCGTCGTCGCTGCAAGGTCCAGGTAACTCTGCTCGAAAGTCCGGTACCAGTCCTGCCACCTCGTGGTGGCCAGGTCACGCCAACTGGTGCCATGACCGGGAAGGAGGGGCACGGACACTGCGAAGCCCTGCTTGGCTAAGTATTCGGCCCAGGGGAGGACGCTGAGGGGACTTCCGGTGAAGCCGTGGCAGATGGCCACGCCGATGGAGGCGTTGGCTCCATGTCCGGCATGGTGGAAAGCGAGCGGCGCGGCGGGTTTGTTGCGTTCCGTCATGCGTCCATCGTGTCACTGTTCCTGACATTTCTCACTGGAGTAGGGTTGCTGTTGAGTGCCGGCCGGGTTGCCCGGGTGCATGCCAACCAATCGGCCGTGAGAGGACAAACGTGTTCTATTGGGTCATGAAGAGGATCTTTCTCGGTCCCATCCTCAAACTCCTGTTCCGTCCTTGGGTGAAGGGACTGGACAACGTTCCTGAAAGCGGAGCTGCCATCCTGGCCTCCAACCACTTGTCCTTCTCGGACTCCATCTTCCTGCCCCTGATGGTTCGTCGTCCGGTGATCTTCCTGGCCAAGTCCGAGTACTTCACAGGAAAAGGGCTCAAAGGCCGGCTGACTGCGTTGTTCTTCAGGCTGAGCAACCAACTGCCGATGGACCGTTCCGGCGGCGCGGCGTCGGAAATGTCACTGCAGGCAGGCAAAGACGTCCTGAACTCCGGAGGCCTGCTGGGGATATATCCGGAGGGCACCCGTAGCCCGGATGCCCGGCTCTACCGTGGCAAAGTCGGCGTGGCCAAGCTCGCACTGCAAACACGTGTTCCCGTGGTGCCTGTGGCAATGATCGGGACGGAGAAGGTCCAGCCCATCGGCAAACGCCTGCCCAACATCCGCCGGATCGGCCTCATTTTCGGGCAGCCCCTGGACTTCAGCCGCTACTACGGCATGGAAGACGACCGACTGATCCAGAGGGCTGTGACCGACGAAATCATGTACGAATTGATGCGGCTTTCCGGTCAGGAGTATGTGGACGAGTACGCAGCAGTGGTCAAGGCCCAGTTGGCCGGCAAAGGCCCCGAACCTGTCCATAAGATCGAGGTTGCCGAAGACGCCACGTCAGACATCGCAGAGGACAGGGATGAACCCCGTGGTGACGGAAGCGGATCAGCGGAGAAACTGTGACGTAGGCGGTGGCATCGGTTACGGCTGCAGTCCCGCAACCTTGCCGTGGGCTACTACTCTTGAAGGGTGACTGAGCTAACCGCGAACACCGCACCTTCCGCAGCAGATCCTCTCGCAAGCACCGCCCAGAGCGGAGCAGCGAACTATCCCGGGCTCGACGCTTGGCGGGACCTGCCGATTTCCCAGCAGCCCACCTGGTCCAACACCGAAGTCTTTAAGGCTTCCGTCAAGGAACTCTCGGTGGTGCCGCCCTTGGTGTTCGCCGGTGAAGTGGACGTCCTGAGGGAGCGCCTGGCTGCTGCTGCCCAGGGCAAAGCCTTCCTCCTGCAGGGTGGTGACTGCGCTGAAACCTTTGAGGCAGCTACCGCCGACAAGATCAGCGCCCGGGTCAAAACGATCCTCCAGATGGCTGTGGTCCTTACATACGGCGCTGCCATGCCCGTCATCAAGATGGGGCGCATGGCCGGCCAGTTCGCGAAGCCGCGCTCATCCAATGACGAGACGCGCGACGGCGTCACGCTTCCCGCGTACCGCGGTGACATTGTCAACGGTTACGATTTCACACCGGAATCACGCGCACACGACGCCGGCCGGATGCTTCAGGCGTACCACACGTCCGCATCCACGCTGAACCTCATCCGCGCCTTCACCCAAGGCGGTTTCGCGGATCTCCGCCTGGTTCACCAGTGGAACAAGGGGTTCACCGAGAACCCGGCACACGCGCGCTACGAATCGCTGGCGCGCGACATCGACCGTGCCATCAGCTTCATGGACTCCTGTGGCGCCGACTTTGAGGCACTCAAGCGCGTGGAGTTCTTTGCCAGCCACGAAGCACTGCTGCTCGACTACGAGCGCGCACTCACACGCATCGATTCGCGCACCGGCCTGCCCTACGACACGTCCGCGCACTTCCTGTGGATCGGTGAGCGGACCCGCGAGCTGGACCACGCCCACGTTGACTTCCTGTCCCGCGTGCGGAACCCCATCGGCGTCAAGCTTGGCCCAACCACCAGCGGCGACGATGCCTTGCGTCTCATCGACAAACTGGATCCCAACCGCGAACCCGGCCGCCTCACATTCATCACCCGCATGGGCGCCGGCAACATTCGGGAGAAGCTGCCGGCCGTCGTCGAACGCGTCACTGCTTCCGGCGCGCAGGTGCTGTGGGTGACCGACCCGATGCACGGCAACACGGTCACGTCGCCCAACGGCTACAAGACGCGCAACTTCGATGATGTTATTGACGAAGTGCGTGGATTCTTCGAGGTGCATCACGCCCTGGGCACGGTCCCGGGTGGACTCCACGTTGAAATGACCGGCGATGACGTCGCCGAGTGCTTGGGTGGCGCCGACCCGATCGACCAGGACGCATTCCTGGACCGTTATGAGTCGGTGTGCGATCCCCGCCTGAACCACATGCAGTCCCTTGAGATGGCCTTCCTTGTGGCAGGCGCCCTCTCCAAGAGGTAGAGATGCAAAATGGCGCGGTCCGGATTCCCGGACCGCGCCTTTTTTGTGCTTGGAATTGCAGGGCTCGAACCCTAGACGACAGTCAGGGTGACCACAGAGTCTTCCGGTATCTCGGCATTGACGGGGTTCTGGTCCCGGACGGTGCCGAAGAAGCCACCCAGGATCTTGTTGACCTCTACCTTGAAACCGAGCCTTTTCAGTTCCTTTTCGGCTTCATCGGCCTGCTTGCCGATGAAGCTGGGCACCTTCACCAACTTTGGTCCCTTGGATACTGTGAGCGTCACCGCTTCGCCCCGGACAAGGGTTCCAGTCGCCGGTATCTGGGAAACAACGGCGCCCTTGGGGACCGTCTTGTCATTCACCGTCTCCGGAGCGATAACTGCTTTGAGCCCGGCATCCTGCAGGGCTTTGACGGCTGCGTCCTGAGTCAGTCCGCGCACATCGGGAACGGGAATGGGTTGCGGCCCCTTGGAGACCACCAGCGACACGGGGGTGCCATGCCTCACCTCGGCGCCTTCGGCCGGGTCCTGCGAAATCACGACGCCGGCGGGAATCTTCTCGTCAAAGGCCTGCGTGACGTTGCCGAGGGCCATTTCGGCGGAATTCAAGGAAACCTTGGCCTCGTCCAACGTGCCACCGGTCAGACCGGGCAGGGCGAACAGCTGGGCCCCCTTGGAGACGAAGAGCGTGATGGGTTGGAACTTCCGGACCTCGGTGCCGGACTTCGGTTCCGTCCCAACGGCCAGCCCTGCAAGGATGTCGTCGTCGAAAACATCCTTCGGTTCTGATTGAAAGCCGGCAGTTCTGAGGAGCTGCTGTGCCTCGGCCACGGTTTTGTTCTTAACGTCCGGGACGGTTCCCGGGGATCCCGGTCCCATCCCGAAGAACCAACCGGCCGACGCCGCAAGCGTTGCAAGGATGACGATTACGATGGTCCAGATAACGCCGCGGCGGCGGGGGTTGCCCTCGCGTAGCGGGCGAACTGGAGTCGCAGCGGCTCGTGCGCGATCCTTGTTCTCTTGCCGTTCGAGTCTCTTCAGCTCCCGTTTGCCGGGCCGGCGCACGTCCGGATCGTTGCCCGGATCAACAGCTGAAGCCTGCGGCCTGCCTGAAACGCCCGCAGCCATGATGGTGGTGGGGTTGCTCTGGTGCGAGATCAACTCCGTGGGCGAGGCAGTGGCGGCAATGGCTTCTGTGGGGTTCCCGTTGGTAACACCTGCTGCACCGGACCCGCCGAAGGCAGCGGCGGCCGCCGCGGGCGCGGGGGAGGCGGGCAATCGGGACGACGCTTGCCTGTGGTCCAGTTCTTCGTCTGTGAGCGTAGTGCGGATGTGGCGGAGCTCGGTCAGCAACGCAGCGCCGTCCACCGGCCTGTTCTCCGCATCTGCCGCCGTGCACCACTGCACCAGTTCATCGAGGTCCTCGGCGAGGCCGGGAGCGGACTCCGAAGGACGTCCCACCACAGCATTGACGTGCTGGTAGGCAACCTGGATAGGGGAGTCTCCCGAGTAAGGTTGATTGCCCGTCAACATCTCATAGAGCATGATGCCTGCCGAGTAGATGTCGCTGCGGGCATCGGCTGGCTGGCCGAGCACCAGCTCGGGAGCCAAGTAAGCCACAGTGCCTATCAGGGCACCGGTACTGGTGTTGGCCGAGATCGCCCTGGCCAGTCCAAAATCTCCAACCTTGATGCGTCCGTCGTCTGCAATGAGGACGTTTTCAGGCTTGACGTCCCGGTGGATCAGGCCTGAGCGGTGGGCGGCAGCCAGGCCCTCAATGACAGGATCGATCAGCGCCAAGGCAAGGCGCGGCGGCAAGGCGCCCTGTTCGTTAAGGGTGTCACGAAGGGTGTGCCCCTTGACGTACTCCATGACCAGGTAGGCGATATGGCCGTCCTCACCTTGGTCGAGCACCCCTACGATGTGCGGGTGCGAGAGGCTGGCGGCCGCCTTTGCTTCGCGGCTTAGCCGCTCAAGGAATGTGGGATCGTTGGCCAGATGCGGGTGCAGGACTTTGAGGGCCACGTCCCGCTCCAAGCGCTGGTCCGTGGCCAGGTAAACAGTGGACATACCGCCCCTCGCCAGGCGGGAACGGACCGTGTATCGGCCGTCTACGGTTGTCCCGATGAGGTGGTCCTGCGTTGGTTCTTGCACCATATGATCCTAAACGAGGCAGGGAAGGGGCCCGAATCCACGTGGGTTTCGGGCCCCTTCAAAGGTGCAGTTGATGGCCTAGCCAAAAGTGCGCTGTCGGGCCTTGATCGATTCGACGTAACGCTTGGTGTCGTCATACATGCCGTACTTACTGACCGAGTACTGACCTTGGTAGTAGCCGGCAATCGCCGTGTCCAAGTCCTTGCTGGTAGCAATAAGGGTCCGGATGATAGCGACACCTGCCGTGGCATTATCGTACGGGTCCAGGAGATTGAGCTTGCGGCCCACGAGGTCGGACGCCCATTGGCCGGAAGAAGGAATAACCTGCATCGTGCCGATCGCATTGGCGGGCGAGACTGCCCGCTGGTCAAAGCCTGATTCCTGTTCGGCGAAGGCCAAAGCCAGTGAAGGGCTGACGCCCATGCGCCGGGCCGTGTCAGCTACGATGCTCTTCATTTCAGCCCGGCTGGGCACCGGTGAGGCGTTGAGCAAGGCCTTGTTCTCGTTAGCCGAGCTGACAACTGCCGGCGGGTAGGTGAAGCCCAGGAACGTACTGGGGACCAAGGGCTTGGTGTCACCGGCAGGCTGCAAGCCTGCGGCGGGGATGGTGAGCTTCTGGCCCGGATAGATGACGGTGGTGGCTGTCACATTGTTGTTGGCAGCCATCAAAGCGGCCAGGGAAACCCCGTGGCGGGAAGCGATGGAACTGAGGGTGTCGCCCGCCTTGATGGTGTAGGAACCTGTGCCGGCCAGTGGGGCGGGCGCAGGTGCCGGGGCTGCGGGCGCTGATGGGGCGGATCCGCCACTGACCTTGATTTTCTGACCGGGATAAATGATGGAGCTTCCGTTGAGCCCGTTCCAGCTGAAGATGCTGGAGAGCGGAACGCCATGTTTGGCTGCGATGGCGCCCAAGGTGTCTCCGGCGACCACGGTATAGACGGTTGCGCTGCCCTGGGTGCTGGGCGCACTGGGGGCGGTCGGGGCAGGCTGCGCGGGCGCTGCTGTGGCTGTGCCCTTGAGCTTAATGGTCTGTCCCGGGTAGATCAGCGTGGTGGCAGAGAGCTTGTTCAGCTGAAGAACGGCCGTCGTGTCCACATTGAAGCGGCGTGCGATGGCGCTAATCGTATCGCCGCGCACGATCGTGTAAGAGTCCGGTACTGACGGAGCCATCGGGCGCAGGGCTGCAGGGATGGTGCTGGCAACGGCCTGCGCGGGAATAACAGAGCCCACGGTGACTGCTTGCGCTTTCATGGCCGCAGCGAGCGTAGCCGGAATCTTTCGAGGCTGAGGCGCCGGTGTTGCCATGGACGGTTGTGCCAGGGCCAGCGAGGACAAAACCACGGCGGGAAGCGCAGCCGTGGTTGCCGCGATGACCGGCATGCTCATGGTTCGTTTCGGCGAGCGGGGCGTCGTCATGAAATGTGTCCTCATCTCAAACAGCGGTGGGGGGATTGTTGGCGCTGTTGTCAGTGTTACCAATGTTGCTGATGTTATCAATGATGCAAATGTGATCAGTGTGAATCTCTCACACTTAGTCGATGAGCACAACAATTCCTGTCAAACCGGACAAATAACCACAATTCCGAGGGTCGAAATTGCGACTGCAAAGCGCTCTGGAGGTATCGGCGTCGGACTCCGGCTATGCGCCGGGAGGGGCGGCGTGGCAACCTTGATCCGTGAGTAATGTAGAAAGCCTTGTTTCCGACTGGCTGCCGCTGCCGGATGTTGCCGAACTGTTGGAAGTGTCCATCACCAAAGTCCACGGACTTCTGGATGAGCGTGCGCTTGTCGCCATCCGGCGGGGAGAACGGAATATCCGCTCAATCCCTGCCCTCTTTATCCAGGACGGGCATGTTGTAGACAGCCTTAAGGGAACCATTGCGGTTCTCAGCGACGCTGGGTACAACGACGAAGAACTGATCATCTGGCTGTTCACTCCGGACGAATCTTTGCGGGGGCGCCCCATTGACGCCCTGCGCGAGGGGCGTAAGACAGAGATCAGGCGCCGCGCCCAGTCACTGGCCTGGTAACAGCGCCTCCTGAGCGGGCCGGACATAACGCGGACGACGGCGGTGATTCACCGCCGTCGTCGCTGCATGTCGTGTTTGTGCTGGCGCTGCCTGCGGGTCAGGCTGCCCGACTGACAGCGGCTTCGGCCAGTTGGCGTAACGCCACCAGTGGCACGTCCTCGAGGGGCAGGCGTTCCAGGGCTTCGAAGGCCCTATCGCTTAGCTCTGCGATCAGCGACTCCGTGGCCTCCAAGGCGCCGCACTCAATCATGACGCGCCGTATTTCAGCTACCTCGTCCTCGCCAAGGTCAGGCTTGCCGAGCATGCGGTCAAGGAGGTCTGCTTCGCTCGGCGGTGCCTGGTTGATGGCAAAACCAACCAGCACGGTGCGTTTGCCTTCCCGGAGGTCATCCCCGGCGGGCTTGCCGGTCGTTTCGGGATCGCCAAAGACGCCCAGGACGTCGTCCCGCATTTGGAAAGCCTCACCCAGTGGTAGGGAAAACTCCGAGTAGCCGTTGAGCAAGCCGGACGGAGCCCCGGCCAGCGCGCCGCCCAACGCCAGCGGATGTTCGGTGGAGTATTTGGCGGACTTATACCGAATGATGGATTTTGCCCGCTCTACGGAACCGGCTCTGTCGCGGACGGGGCCGGCCACTTCTTCCAGGATGTCGAGGTACTGACCTGCCATCACTTCTGCCCGCATCATGTTGAAGATTCGGCGTGCAGGACTTCCCGCTGCTGCCCGGGGGCCGATCTCCGTAAAGGACTCCTCGCTGAAGGAAAGGCAAAGGTCGCCGGTCAGGATCGCCGCCGCGTCGCCGAAACGCCCGCTGTCCAGCGCCCAGCCATTCATTTCATGGAGCTGGCTGAACCGCTTGTGCACGCTTGGTCCGCCGCGGCGGGTGTCGGATCGATCGATGATGTCGTCGTGGATCAGGGCTGCCGCTTGGAAAAGCTCCAGGGCGCACCCGGCCGTGACTATGCCCGGATCGTCGGCGGCGCCGCCTGCGCCCCTCCAGCCCCAGTAACACATCAAGGCACGGAGACGTTTTCCGCCGGTGACCAGATTCGAAATCGATCCAATAAGCGGTTCCACATCGGGAGAAACCGAGGCCATAAGGTCCCGCTGCTCAGACATGAACCCGCTCAGTTTGCCGGCAACACCGCTAATGAACTTTGCCTGCTCCGAGGTGACGTGGGAAGTTACCGTCACTTGACGGACCCGGCCGCCACGTTGGCACCGATAGTGAACGTTGAGACGCCTTCTTTTTGCCTGACCGAAACGTTCACCGTCTCGCCGTCACCACGGATGAAGTCCAGGGAGGTGACATTGCCGACAGCGGACGGGCCGGGGACAAGTTTAAAGCCCTGCGCCTCCATGGAGGTCTTGTAGTAGTCCACAACGCCCTCCGGCGGAGCCTTGATTGTTCCAACGAGGGCCACTGTGGCTACTGCAGCGCTCTTGTCCACGCTGCTTGAACGAACAGAAGTCTTGGGCATGACCGGGATGAGTTGCTCAGGGAAACCAGGAACAAGCGCGTTCACCGTTGCCGTGGTGTCGGGAGCAGCTGCGGGGGTTTCCGTAAAGGAGGTGGTTTCAGGCGACGCCGTTGACCCGGAAGCAGATGATGACGGAGTCGGCGTCGCCGACGATGGCGAGGAAGCGCTTGTCGCGGACGGCGCTGCCGAACCGCCGGGTGATGGGGTGCATGCTGAGGCCGCCAAAGCGACACTGACTGCGAGCAGGGCAAACCCTCGCGATTGAGGAGTTCCAAAGAGCTTCACAGGGTATCCTTCCTGGGGCTGAGCCGGACTGTGCCTCCAGTTTAGTCAGTGGCCGGGCATAGTATTGCCGTTGTGAGGCAGGAAGCATTCGGTGGCGCTCAAAGTGCCGGCAGCAAGCCCGCCCGCAGCGCCGGAGATGCACTGCGGGAAATGCGGCGAACCAGCATACTTCACGTGGATATGGACGCTTTCTTCGTCTCCGTGGAATTGCGCAGCCGCCCCGATCTTCGGGGAAAGCCGGTCATTGTTGGATTTCCTGCAGAACGGTCCGTGGTGCTTTCTGCTTCTTACGAGGCCCGGGCCACAGGTGTGAAGTCTGCCATGCCAATGTCCATTGCCATGAGGCGGTGTCCATCCGCGGTGATCATCAACCCCCGGCACACGGAGTACTACGAGGTTTCCGCCCAACTCATGGAGATTTTCGCCTCCATTACCGACCTGGTGGAGCCGCTTAGCGTAGACGAAGCCTTCCTGGACGTGGGAGGCGCGATTCGGCGTCTTGGGTCCCCGATGGACATCGGCCATCTCATCCGCCGCAGGGTTCATGCAGAACTTGGCATCACGGCATCCGTAGGTATTGCCAGCACCAAGTTCGTGGCCAAGATCGCCTCCACGCGGTGCAAGCCCGACGGTATCCTCCAGATTGACGCGGAGGACTCCATCCCTTATCTCCATAGTCTTCCTGTCGGCGCCTTGTGGGGTGTAGGTGGGAAGACTGCCGAAGTGCTCTCCCGCATGGGCATTCGCACGGTAGCGGATGTCGCCGCAACGCCCTTGCCATCGCTCAAAAAGGTGTTGGGAGCCAGCGGCGAACATGTTCATCGCCTGTCCATGGGTATCGACCCGCGACCCGTAACTCCGGCCAGGCTTGGAAAAAGCATCGGCGCGGAGGAGACGTTCTCCGTGGACACGGCCGACGATGCTCTACTGCACAGGGAATTGCTGCGTCTTTCGCACCGCACCGCCATCCGGCTCAGGAGCTCAGGCATGCTGGCAAGGACTGTGGCATTGAAGCTGCGGTACTCGGACTTCTCCACGGTCACACGCAGCCGCACCGTGCACACCCCCGTGGACAGCGCGCAACTGATCTATCAAGTGGCCGTGCAGCTCCTTGAATCCTTGGGGACGCGATCCATGAGCGTTCGACTCGTTGGAGTGCGGGCTGAGCAATTGGAACCGGCAGGCCAGACATCCCTGCAGTTGAGCCTTGATCGGCGGGACGATAACTGGCGGGCGGCCGAACAGGCGCTTGACCGCGTCTCCGAGCGTTTTGGGTCCAAAACGCTTCTTCCGGCACGGCTCCTGGAACCCGGAAAGCCGCCTGCGGACTCCTGAGGCCAGCACGGGTACCCGGCAGGACTCCTCGCGTCTTTCAGAACGGCGTCGGACAAACTATCCTATTTATTACAGAGATTTAGATCGTCTGGACAAACTGTTTCCTGAACAGTCGGCCCCGGGATGCCCGCTGAACCAAGAGGGAATTTTGGGAACGATTTTCTTGGTCCGATCGTTATGGAAACAGACGCACAGGACGCGTTATGTCCAGACGCTGGCTGACTAAAGGAGGTCGCGATGCCCCTCTCGGAGCATGAACAGAAGCTGCTTGAGCAACTTGAGAAGCAACTTCATGAGGACGATCCGAAGTTCGCCAACACCATGGGTTCGGATCCCATCCGCAGCTGGTCTACCCGGCATGTCATCATCGGTGTGCTTGGTGCCATTGCCGGTATCCTCCTCCTGCTTGTTGGCGTATCAATGCAGGCGATACCTGTGGGTGTCCTTGGTTTCATCGTCATGGGTGCTGGCGTCTACTTTGCCACGTTACGTGGCGCGGCCTTCGGCAAAGCCAACAAAGGAAAACCTGGCAAGACCAAGCCCAAGAGTTCGTTCATGAGCAGCTTGGAAGAACGTTGGGACGAACGGCGTCGCGACGACAACTGACTGACCCTTCCGGGCTCCCAGCCGTCACCCGCGGCCACTCCTGAATCAAACACGCCCCTAATTTTCCACAGGGGATAACGAAAGACCCGCAGTGCGGGTCTTTTCGCGTTTAAGGGCTCGTCCTCTGGTGGGGGAGCGGCCGCTCCACTTACCACCCTTTTCTCCACTTTTCACGCCTCTGCCCTGAACATCGCCCGGCATCGCCCGATCCGGGGCACGAATTTCGGGATCTTAAAGCGGCCTGCTCTGCCTTCTGCATTGCGCCCTCCACTTTCTTCCACCGCCCTAAAATCCGCGTGACTTCGGGCCCGACGATTCTCAAAGTGGTGGAGAAACGCCATCGATTGCGTTGACTGTGGGGCGTTGTGGAGTAAAGTGGAGTGCATAAGAGGGTAGTGGCAGTGTTGGGTATGTGCGGGCACCTTGATTGAGGGGCGGTGGGCCAGTGTTTCTGGGTACTCACTCGCCGCGTCTTGATGAAAAGGGCCGGATCATCCTCCCCGCTAAGTTTCGTGAGGAACTTGCCGATGGATTGGTTCTCACCAGGGGCCAGGAACGCTGCATCTACGTCTTCAGCCAAAAAGAATTCGAGCGCATTCACGAGTCAATGCGGGAGGCGCCACTGTCTTCCAAGCAGGCGCGTGACTACATTCGGGTTTTCCTGTCTGGAGCCTCTGATGAGGTACCTGACAAGCAGGGGCGCGTGACGATTCCGCCGGCGCTCCGGACATACGCAGGGCTTGGTCGGGAACTGGCCGTCATCGGCGCCGGTACCCGGGCGGAGATCTGGGATGCCGACGCTTGGAACGAGTACCTCAACGAGAAGGAAGCAGCCTTCTCGGAAACGGACGACGACAATCTGCCCGGGTTCATCTGACCCGGTTGGAGGAATCCGCAGTCCAGCTTCTTGAATGGGATCTCCAGCCGCCCATCGAACTGTCTTCCTGGCTCACCTTCCCCTGAGCCAGGCCGGCCGAACGATAGGCGCGGATGGGGATCCGATTCAAGAATCAGCATGCAAGCGATTGAGGAAAGAGGAGGCAGCGTGGAAGAGCAGGACGCGGCAAAGCCCACATCGGAGCGCCACGTGCCCGTCCTGAAAGACCGCTGCATCAACTTGCTTGCTCCGGGGTTTGAGGCCGCCAGGAAACGCGGCGAACGACCTGTCGCCATCGATGCAACCCTTGGCATGGGGGGCCACTCAGAGGCCATGCTGCAGCGCTTCCCTGACCTCCACTTGGTTGGCATCGACCGCGACGAGGAAGCCCTGGCCTTGGCCGGAGCCCGCTTGGAGCCCTTTTCTGACCGTACCGATCTTGTCCACGCGGTGTACGACGAGATTGAGGACGTCCTGCTGGACCTGGGCATACCGGAAGTTCATGGCATCCTCATGGACCTTGGGGTCTCGTCCCTGCAGTTGGATGAGCGTGAGCGTGGATTCGCGTACTCCTACGACGCTCCCTTGGACATGCGGATGGATACCAGCCGCGGCCAAACGGCAGCTGATGTGGTCAACAACTACAGCGAAGACGAACTGGTGCGCATCATCAGGAAATGGGGCGAGGAGAAGTTCGCCGGGCGGATAGCCAACCGGATCGTCAACGCTCGCGCGGAGAAGCCTTTTGCCACCACAGGGGAACTTGTGGAGCAGATCCGCAGCGTTGTCCCCGCTGCTGCAGCGAAGAGTGGCGGTCATCCGGCCAAGCGCACGTTCCAGGCCCTAAGGATTGAGGTCAACGAGGAACTCGATGTCTTGGAACGTGCAGTTCCGGCAGCGGTTGCCGCGACGTCCATGGGTGGTCGGATTGTGGTCATGTCCTATCACTCCCTTGAGGACAAGATCGTGAAATCCGTTTTCCAGTCAGGTTCCAAGTCGTCGGCACCACTCGGTTTCCCGGTTGAGCTAGAAGAACACAAACCCGAATTGAAGACCATTACCAAGGGCACGGAAGTGCCTACAGCAGCTGAAATTGCTGAAAACCCCCGCGCGGCGTCTGCCCGGTTGAGGGCAGTGGAGCGTATCAAACAGAGGAGAGTCGCATGAGCAACGCCGCAGCGAAGACCTTGCCCTCCACGGTGGGCAGCACTGCACGTGCGCTTCCGGTCCCGGCGGGAAAGCCCGACACTGCCCGCAAGGCACGCACTCCTCTATCAGTGGTACGCAGTGCGCCGGGAAAGCGAAGGACGCCATTTGTGGTCCTGTGCTTCGTGGCGATGGCAGCCGCGCTCCTGACTGTCCTGGTGCTGAACATTTCCGTGTCCACAGCGCAGTACCAGTTGGTGCAGTTGAAAGCCGAAGCTGCCACGCTGAACAAAGAGAACCAGGACCTGACGCAGAAGAAACAGAACTTCGAAGCTCCGCAGAACCTCGCTGCCAAGGCTGCAGAATTGGGAATGGTTGCTTCCACAGTTAAAGGCCAAATCGATCTGAACACCATGTCTGTGACCGGTAAGGCATCACCGGCGGTTAAGGGAGATAATCCCGGAGCCCTGCTTGCTGCTCCGGCTGTTGAGGGGTTGATTGACGTGGTTCCATCGGTGACTACCAAGGACCCGCTGGAAAGCCGCAAGCCGGATGCAACTCCGACGACCCCGGCTGCAACGCCCCCGACGCCGGCGGCTACTCCGGCGTCTCCGGCAGCGACACCGCCGGTAGAGCTCCACGGGGGATCGGTACCGGCCCCCCAGCAGAAGGCACCAGGGCAGTAGACCGTCAGTCCACCGAAGCAAGGCCAGCAGCAAGGAATCAACGTGGCGAAGAACCCCGGCACATCGAAAAAAACGAAGACGCCGGCGGCAAGAAAGCGGTTGCGCGTTGGCCTCGGCATCATGCTGACCTTGCTCCTGGTGGTGGGTGGCAAGCTGTTCATGGTTCAAGGCCTGGATATGGGCGGGATGGCTGAAGCTGCCTTGGCGAGCCGCCTCACTCCGCAGGTGCTCCCTGCCGAGCGGGGGCAGATTGTGGATGCAAACGGGACGGTGCTGGCCAGCAGCGTGATCCGGTACAACATCGTGGTGGACCAGACGGTGAATACGAGCACGGAAACTTTCCACCGCTTCAATGAGAAGACCGAGAAACTGGACGAGATCACCCGTGATCAGGGGATCTCTGACCTGGCCGGGCTTCTGGGAGCGGATGAAAGTACTATCCGTGAGTCTTTGACCGGGGATAAGCAGTACTTCATGGTGGCAAAGGACGTCAAGCCGGAACTGGAAGACCGGATTTCCAAGCTCTATATCCCGGGCCTTAGTGCGGAGGGTGTCAGCAAGCGCGTTTATCCGAACGGCAGCGTTGCCGGCGGCGTGGTTGGTTTCCTCAAAGATGGAACCAACGGGCAGGCGGGCATCGAACAAACCCAGGACGAGATTCTTCGTGGTGTTGAGGGTAAACGCGTCTTTGAGATCGGTGCTGATGGACTCAGGATTCCGGTGGCAACAGATGAACTCACCCCGGCTGTTGATGGTAGCGACGTCAAGCTGACCATCAACACGGACATCCAGTATTTTGCGCAGCAGGCAATCCAAAGCCAAGTCAACAAGATGAACGCCGAGTGGGGTTCCATCATTGTGATCGATACCAAGACGGGCAATCTCATTGCCTTGGCTGATACCAATTCGCCGGACCCCAATGACCCTGGGAAGGTTGATGCCAAGGATCGCGGCGTCAGGTCGGTGACGGCCGCCTACGAGCCCGGTTCCGTGCAGAAGATGATCACTGCCGCAGCCGTAATTGAGGAGGGGAAGTCATTTCCCCTGGACCACTTCACTACCCCCGCGGCCTACACCATCGATGGGCAGACGTTCACCGACGCCTTCGAGCACGGCACTGAAGAGCGCACCCTGGCCGGTATCCTCGGCTGGTCCATGAACACCGGAACGGTGATGGCGGGCAGCCGGCTCACCAAGGAACAACGGTACGACTGGTTGAAGAAATTCGGCATCGGCGAACAGACGGACATCGGCCTTCCCGCGGAAGCAACAGGCATCCTGGCCAAGCCCGAGCAGTGGGACGACCGTCAGCAATACACCGTGCTGTTCGGGCAGGGCGTGTCCCAATCGACACTCCAGACTGTTCGCGCCTTCCAAAGCATTGCCAACGATGGCGTGATGCTGCAGCCCAGGCTCATTGACAGCTACATCACCCCGGAGGGCGAGGAACAAAAGGTTCCCGCCAAGGACTCCCGCCAAGTGGTATCCAAGGAAACAGCCCAGCAGGTACGGGACATCCTGGAAAGCGCCGTAACCGAGGGGCAGATCAAGGATGCAGCCATTGACGGCTACCGCGTCGGCGCCAAGACAGGAACGTCCCAAGCTCCCCGCGAGGACGGACTTCCGGGATTCGACGGCTTCACAGCCTCGATGGTGGGCATGGCACCCATGGATGACCCCAGGTTCATCGTTGAAGTGGTCCTTCAGCGCCCCAAGGGAAACATCTATGGAGTCACGAACGGACCCGTCTTCCGTTCCGTGATGGCGCAGGTCCTCCGGACCTACAACGTGGCCCCGTCTACCGGAACGCCCGCGCGGTTGCCCCAGTTCGTCAAGTAAGCTTTTTGGGCGTCTGTTCGGCCAAAAATCGATCCACCACTAACGGCCCGGGCGCCGCTGGCCCCAAGCCGGTCGTTCCACGAGCACCAACGGAGAACCACGTGTCAGAGCACAATGAGGCAGCTATCAGCGCCACTACGCCGGATGCCGGCCAGACCGGCTTTCGTCCCGCATCCGTGGCGGCAGTGCCGTTGGCAGTCATCGCGGAGGCACTGGGCGTCGCCGCTCCGGATGCCAGCCGGGACAGGGGAGTGACAGGCATAACCCTCAACTCCAGGGCCGTCGAAGCAGGCGACCTCTACATGGCCCTGCCCGGAGCTTCCCGCCACGGTGCCGACTTCGTACCGCAGGCAGTCGAGGCCGGGGCGGTTGCGGTGGTCACGGACGACGCCGGGGCGCGCCAGCTTGCGCTTGCGGGCGAGCAGCCCGTGCCGGTACTTATCGTCCAGGAGCCGCGGACCGCCGTCGGGCGCTTGGCAGCACTGATATACCGCAGCCAGCCCGCGGATAGCGGCTTCCCGACGCTGTTCGGTGTCACAGGCACCAATGGGAAGACCACCACCACCTACTTCATCAACTCTTTGTTGCGCGCCTTGGGTAAGAAGCCCGGCCTCATTGGAACCATTGAAATCGTTGCAGGCGGGGAGCCGATCCCCAGCCTGCTGACGACGCCCGAATCCACCGATGTCCACGCACTGCTGGCCCTGATGCGGGAACGGGGCCTGGACGCGGCATCCATGGAGGTTTCGTCCCACGCAATCTCCTACCACCGCGTGGACGGGGTGATGTTCGACGTCGCAGGTTTTACCAATCTCACCCAGGACCACCTGGACCTGCACGGCAGCATGGACGAGTACTTCCGAACCAAGGCTGAACTTTTCACTGCAGGCAGGGCCAGGCACGCTGTGGTCGCGGTGGACGACGACTGGGGGCGCAAGCTGGCGGATACAGCCGACATTCCGGTCACCACCCTCGCGACCAAGCCCCTCAACGGCGGCAGCGGCAACGCCGACTGGAACGTTGCGTCCATCACGGCGCGCGGCCTGGGCTCGGAATTCGAACTCAGGCACGTCGGCGGACGAACCCTGCGCGTCCACACCGGCCTGCCCGGAGATTTCAACGTGGCAAATGCAGCGCTGGCCACGGTCATGGTCCTGACATCCGGTGTGGATGAAAACGCCCTCCAGGCTGCCTTGGATTCGCACGATCCGTTCACCGTCGCAGTGCCCGGACGCATGCAGCTGGTCTCTGCAGAGCCGGCCTCCGTTGTTGATTTTGCCCACAATCCGGACGCTTTGTCCCGTGCCCTGGAAGCCGTCCGTTCACCCCTCGAAGGATCCCGTGTGATCGTGGTCTTCGGGGCAACGGGCCAGCGCGACCAGGGTAAGCGGCCCACAATGGGGGCCATCGCTGCCCGCCTTGCCGACATCGTGATCATCAGCGATGACGATCCCCACGACGAGGACGCAGCAGCGATCCGGGCCGAGGTCCTGCAGGGTGCCCACGCAGCCCGGGACTCGGAAAACCTGAACAGCGAAATCATCGAGTCCTACCCGAGGGATGCAGCCATCAAACTGGCCGTGGACATGGCAACCAGCAAGGACACTATTCTCATCGCCGGGCGCGGCCACGAGGTGTGGCAAGAGGTCAAGGGAGTGAATCTTGCCCTGGACGACAGGGTGGAGTTGCGGGCCGCCTTGACATCCAAGGGATTCAGCGTTTCAGCGGACCAGCGGATAGAGTCCTAAACCGAGATGATTGCACTTACTGCGGCGGAGATCGCCGACCTCACCCATGGCCGATTGACCGGAGCTCCGGACATCGTGCCCACTTCCGTCGTCACTGATTCACGGGAAGCGACGCCCGGATCGCTGTACGTGGCCAAGCCCGGCGAACACGCCGATGGTCACGACTTCGTTGACGCCGCTTTCGAACGAGGCGCCGTTCTGGTTCTCGGTGAACGCGAAGTGACCGATGCCGACGGCCGCCCCTATCCCGCCGTCGTAGTTGAGGATGCTGTCCTGGCCATGGGCGTGTTGGCCGCCGAAGCCGTCCGCCGCATCCGTGCTGAGCGGCAGAGCCGCGGCGAGGACTTTACGGTCATTGGCATCACAGGATCAGCGGGCAAAACCACCACCAAGGATCTCCTTGCCGGTGTGCTGTCCACCGCCGGAGCCACTGTGGCTCCCCAGGGTTCCTACAACGGCGAGGTGGGCGTCCCGCTGACGGTATTTGCCGCTGACGCCAATACCCGCTTCCTGGTGATCGAGATGGGTGCTACCGGTCTGGGCCACATCAAATACCTGGCAGAGATGGTCAAACCGGACATCGGCGTGGTCCTGGTGGTCGGTACGGCTCACGCCGGCGAGTTCGGTGGTGTGGAGAACATCGCCAAGACCAAAGGCGAACTCGTGGAAGCCCTTGGCGAGAATGGTACAGCCGTGATCAACCTCGATGATGGCCGGGTTGCTGCCATGCGCACCCGGACCCAAGCAAAGGTTCTGGGCTTCACGGCTTCGCCCGCTACCACCGAAGAGGTGGAAGCCCGCAATGTTGTGGTCAACGAGCAAGGCTTTCCTGAGTTTAATCTGGTGCTGCCCGACGGCGGCCCGTCCGTTGAGGTGCGAAGCCGCCTGATCGGTGGCCACCACGTCACCAATCTGTTGGCAGCAGCCGCAGCCGCGTTCGCCTCTGGCATCCCGGCCGCTGACATTGCCTCCTCGCTCAGCTCCCAATCGGCGGCCAGCCGCTGGCGGATGGAGCGAACTGAACGTGAAGACGGCGTCACCATCATCAACGACGCTTACAACGCCAACCCGGAATCGATGCGGGCTGCCCTGCGAACGCTGGCGGACCTTGGACAAGGCAGAAGGACGTGGGCCGTTCTTGGCGCGATGCTCGAGCTGGGGGAAGACTCCATCCGCGAGCACACCGCCGTAGGTACCCAAGTGGTGCGGCTGAACATTTCCAGGCTGGTGGTAGTGGGACGCGAAGCCCGTGCCCTCTACATCTCCGCCATCCAGGAAGGTTCCTGGGGTGACGAGTGTTCGTTCACGGAGACTGTGGAAGAAGCCTATGAGCTGCTTCAAAATGAGCTGAAACCCGGAGACCTGGTGCTCTTCAAGTCCTCCAACGGCGTGGGACTACGGCATTTGGGTGATCGGATAGCATTACCTCCACGGGCCGAGCCCACCGGAGACAACGCGGCCGAAGCTGCCGCAAGCGAAGGGAACGAGCTGCTGTGATTGCACTTTTGATCGGCGCCGGCGTCGCCCTTCTGGTGGCCCTGATAGGGACGCCCCTTTTCATCAGGTTCCTGGTGGCCAAGAGCTACGGACAATTCATCCGTGACGACGGACCCACTTCCCACCACACCAAGCGCGGCACCCCCACCATGGGCGGAACCGTGGTGGTGGCCGCGGTGCTCATCAGCTACTTCGTGACACACCTGATCATGTGGATGATGAATCCGGACTCTGCGGGGCCATCCGCATCCGGGCTGCTTCTGCTGTTCCTCATGGTGGGCATGGGATTTGTAGGCTTCCTGGATGACTTCATCAAGATCTCCAACAAGCGCAGCCTAGGCCTCAATGCACGCGCCAAGCTGATCCTCCAAGCTGCCGTTGGCATCATCTTCGCGGTCCTGGTTCTCCAGTTCCCCAATGAGGACGGCCTGCGTCCTGCATCTACCCAGATTTCCCTGGTGCGGGATATCCCCTGGTTGGACCTTGCCTTCGGCGGCACGGTGGTAGGTGCCATCCTGTTCGTGCTCTGGTCCAACTTGATCATCACCGCGGCTACCAACGGCGTGAACTTGACTGATGGCCTGGACGGATTGGCTGCCGGAGCATCCATCATGGTCTTTGGCGCCTACACCATCATGGGGATCTGGCAGAACAACCAGGCCTGCGGCTCACCACGGGAAGCCGGCAGCGGTTGCTACCAAGTACGCGACCCCATGGACCTTGCCCTGCTGGCGGCTATCCTCAGTGCTGCCCTGGTGGGATTCCTGTGGTGGAATACTTCACCCGCCAAGATCTTCATGGGTGACACAGGTTCCCTGGCCATTGGTGGTGCCGTTGCGGCGTTCGCCATCCTGTCACGCACCGAACTCCTGCTCGCCTTCATCGGTGGCCTCTTTGTGCTGATCACGCTCTCCGTCATCATCCAAGTGGGCTTCTTCAAGCTCAGCGGCGGAAAGCGCGTTTTCAAGATGGCACCGCTACAGCACCACTTTGAATTGAAGGGCTGGGATGAAGTTACCGTCGTGGTCCGGTTCTGGATCCTCGCAGGGCTCTTCGTGGCTGCCGGCCTTGGAATTTTCTATGCTGAATGGGTGGTGCTGCTGTGAACGAAAACCCGGATACGACGCCGTCGAACGCCGACAGGCTCAACGAACTCACTAGCTGGGATGCTGACTGGGCCGGTCTGCGCGTCGTGGTGACAGGCATTGGCGTCTCCGGCTTCTCAGCTGCCGACACCCTGATCGAACTTGGCGCAAGGGTAGTGGTGGTTGACGCCGCCACCAGTGCAAAGGCCGAAGCCCAAGCCGACACCCTGAAAATTGTAGGGGCCGTTGATGTGCTGTTGGGGGAGGAAGCCGTTACGGCACTCCCACTGATCGACGGACGATTGCCCGATCTTGTGGTGACCTCGCCGGGGTGGCGCCCCGACCAAGCCCTGCTTGCCGCGGCGAAGCGGAAGCACATCGCTGTCTGGGGCGATGTGGAGCTCGCTTGGCGTCTTAGGGAGCGGGCAGGACGCAAGACGGCGGACTGGCTGACGATCACCGGCACCAACGGCAAGACCACTACGGTGGGCATGGCTGAATCCATGCTGCAGGCAGCCGGACTTAAGGCGATTGCAGTGGGAAACGTCGGCACTCCTATCCTTGACGCGCTCCGGGATCCCGTGGACTACGACGCTTTCGCCGTTGAGCTCTCCAGCTTCCAGCTGCACTGGAGCCACTCGTTGTCTCCAGTGGCCAGTGTTTGCCTGAACGTTGCCGAGGACCACGTCGATTGGCACGGCTCGTACGCCTCGTACCTCGCGGACAAAGCAAAGGTGTACGAGAACACGCAGAAGGCCGCCATCTACAACGCGGATCAAATCGAAACCGAACGAATGGTAGAGAACGCCGACGTCGTGGAAGGATGCCGCGCCATCGGCTTCACCACCAATACACCGGCTGTGAGCATGCTGGGTGTGGTGGACGGCCTGCTTGTTGACCGGGCCTTCATAGCTGAGCGCAAGGACTCCGCGGCGGAACTTGCTGCGATGTCCGATCTTGGTCCGGTGGCGCCCCGCCACATGGTGGCCAACGCCCTCGCAGCGGCTGCCCTCGTCCGGGCCTACGGAATTGATCCGGCAGCGGTGAAACAGGGCCTGGTCAACTATCTTCCGGGTGCCCACCGCATCCAGCTGGTGGCCAACCACAACGACGTCCTGTGGATCAACGACTCCAAGGCAACCAATCCGCACGCAGCATCCGCAGCCCTCTCGGCTTTCCAGCAGGTTGTCTGGATTGCCGGCGGCCTCTCCAAGGGCGTCAACTACGACGACCTCGTCAAAGAGCACGCACCCCGGTTGAAAGCCGTTGTACTCATCGGAACCGACACGGAGGCGTTGGAGGGGGCCCTCCAACGACACGCGCCGGATGTCCCCGTGATAGCGCCTCCCAAGGGCGACACTGAAGGAGTGCAGACCGCAGCCTCAGACGCCGCTTCGCCAATCTACGGTGAGACCATCATGGCCCAGGCCGTGGCATCGGCGGCCGGAGTGGCAACGCCCGGCGATACCGTCCTGATGGCACCGGCGGCTGCATCCATGGATCAGTTCTCTTCCTACGCTCACCGTGGCGACGCTTTCGTCCTGGCAGTTCGCGAGCTTGTGGAAGGGCAGGCACCGACCACCGAGGAGTAACAATGGTCAGCACGCCCACCCGCACCCGCGGCAACGAACCCCGGGACGGGAAGTCCAAGGCCGCGTCTGTTGACGACAGCCGGCCCAAGGGGCTCCGCGGACACATGCGCAGCTTCTGGGAGAGCCTTGAAGGCAAGGGCAAAGCCCCCAACAGCTCCACGTATTACCTGATCCTCGGCTGTGCTCTGGCGTTGACGGCGATAGGCATCATGATGGTGCTGTCCGCGTCCAGCGTCGAAGCCATCTCCGAGGGCAAGTCGCCTTACGCCGATGCCCTCAAGCAGGCGGTCTTCGGCGTCGTTGGACTCATTGCGATGTATGTCATCTCACGGACCAACGTGAACTGGATGAAGAAATTGTCGTGGTGGGCGCTGGGGGCAGTCATTGTTCTGCTGGCCTTGGTGCAGGTCATGGGCAACACCGTTAACGGCAACAAGAACTGGATCGACATCGGCGGAGTCACCCTCCAGCCATCCGAGATGGCCAAGCTGATCCTCTGCGTCTGGATCGCAGCTGTTCTCGCACGCAAGCAGAAGCTCCTCCACCGCTGGATGCACGTCATCATTCCAGTCGTTCCAGGCGCAGGCTTGGTGATTGCGTTGGTGATGTTGGGGAACGACCTCGGAACTGTCATCGTCATTGCCGCGATCACCGCTGCCGGGCTCTACTTCGCCGGGGTACCGGGCCGCATGCTGGCCATCGCCGGCGCAGTGGGTGCAGTCGGTGCCGTCCTGGGCACCATCAGCAGCTCCAACAGGATCTGCCGCATCACGTCGTGGTTGGGAACGGCGTCCCAGCAGTGCACCGAGCAGTTCGACTTCGATTTCCAATCCACCAACGGCATGTACGGCCTTGCGCAGGGGAGCTGGACCGGGTTGGGCCTTGGACAAAGCCGGCAGAAATACAACTGGTTGCCGGAAGCCCACAACGACTTCATTTTCGCCATTATCGGCGAGGAACTCGGCCTCGTGGGGACCATTGTGGTCCTGGTCCTGTTTGCGATTCTGGGTATTGCCATCTTCCGTGTGGTGGTCAGGCAGACCGATCCGTTCCAGCGCACCCTTGCGGGTGGAATCATGGTGTGGCTGCTCGGCCAGGCAAGCATGAACATGGCCGTAGTGACCCAACTCCTTCCCGTGGTGGGTGTGCCGCTTCCTTTCATCTCATACGGCGGCTCCGCGCTGATCATGTCCCTCTGTGGCGTGGGCGTAGTGTTGTCTTTGGCCCGCGGCCAACTGCCAGCGCAGCAGCGTTCAGGATTCCTGCCGCGACTCATGTCCAAGACCGCACGAAAGCGTACCTAGCACTTCATGACTTTTGATTCCGCCAACGCATCCAAGTCCTTGTCCGTCGTCCTGGCCGGCGGCGGAACTGCCGGTCACGTCAGCCCGTTGCTGGCCATTGCCGATGCCATCAGGGACAAGCGTCCGGAGGCCGCCATCCTTGCTGTTGGCACGCCGTCGGGCATGGAAACCCGCCTCGTCCCGGCCGCCGGGTACGAACTTGCCACCATCGACCGGGTCCCGTTTCCGCGCAGGCCCTCAGCGGACCTCGTAAAGCTGCCCGCCCGTTTGAGCGGGGCGGTTCGGCAGGCCCGGCGCATCCTGGAGGAATCCCGCGCGGACGTTCTGGTGGGTGTGGGCGGGTACGTCTGCACACCGATGTACCTTGCTGCCAGGAAGCTCAGGATTCCCATCGTCATCCATGAGGCCAATATGAAGGCCGGCCTGGCCAACCGGGTCGGCGCCCGGTTCAGCAACCATGTTGCCGTGGCATTTGCCGGTACCCGGTTGAGGGGTGCACGCCACGTAGGCATGCCGATGCGCCGGGCCATCTCGCAACTTCACAGGACTGTTGCTGCTCCTGCCGCAAAGGCGGCGCTTGGATTGGATGCCCACCGCCCTGCGCTGATCGTCACCGGCGGCTCGTCAGGGGCGTTAAGCATCAACCGTGCCATCACGGCCGCCCTTCCTGCGCTGGCGGCTGCCGGTGTACAGACGCTCCACATCACAGGCGTCGGCAAAGCCGTCAAGAATGACGACGGCGGACTTCTCGCCGCCGACGGCTATCGGCAGGTTGAGTACGTGGACGGCATGGAGAACGTTTATGCCGCTGCGGATGTCCTTCTGGCCCGTGCCGGCGCCGGAACAGTCAGCGAAGTAGCGGCGGTGGGAGTTCCCGCAGTATTCGTGCCCTTGCCCATCGGCAACGGAGAGCAGGCACTCAATGCTGCTCCCTTGGTTGCCGCCGGCGGCGCCATGATGGTGGATGACAAGGACCTCAGTCCGGAATGGCTGCGAAGCGAATTGATTCCGCTTCTGACAGATAGCAGCAGGCTCAACGACATGGCCCGTAAATCCGAGGCCCTCGGTATCAGAAACGCCGATCAGCGCATGGCTGATCTTGTCTTGGAAGCGGTATCCGAATGACCACCATCGCCCGCCTAGAGTCCCTGGGACGCGTTCACTTCATCGGCATCGGGGGAGTGGGGATGTCCGCCGTCGCACGCATCATGGTGTCACGGGGTGTCCCGGTCAGCGGTACGGATGTCAAGGATTTGCCGGTCATGCGGGACCTTTCCCTGGCTGGTGCGCGCATCGCCGTGGGCTATGACGCCGGAAACCTGGGTGACGCCCAGACAATCGTGGCCGGCTCAGCCATCCGTGCGGATAATCCGGAGCTGGTGGCGGCGCGTGATGCCGGGCTGCCCGTGTTGCACCGTTCCGAAGCGCTGGCCGCCACCATGGCCGGCCACCGGGTGGTAACCGTGGCGGGTACCCACGGCAAATCCACTACCACCTCCATGGTTGCCGTCCTGCTCAAGGAAGCCGGTTTGGATCCCTCCTTCGCCATCGGCGCGAACGTGCCGGCACTAGGCGTTAATGCGGCACAAGGGGCATCCGACATTTTTGTGGCAGAGGCCGACGAATCGGATGGTTCATTCCTCAACTACCGGCCCTTGATTGCCGTGGTCACCAACGTCGAGGCCGACCATTTGGACCACTATGGGACGCCGGAAGCCGTCTTCGCTTCCTTCGATGCCTTTGCGGCCCTGCTGCCTGCCGATGGCGTCCTACTGGCATGTGCCGACGACCCCGGCGCCCGTGCCCTGGCGGAGCGCACAGCGGCCCAGGGGACCACACGGGTGCTGACGTACGGCACATCCGACGACGCTAACGTCCGGCTTCACGATGCCGGCCCGGGCAACGTGTCGGTGGCCTATAACGGTGACGTCAACAAACTCGAACTTCAGGTGCCGGGGCGGCACAATGCCCTGAACGCGGCAGCTGCGTTCGCCGTCGCCGTCGAACTCGGTGTGGAACCGGGTGCTGCAGCGGCGGCACTGGGCCACTTCACGGGCGCGTCCCGGCGCTTTGAGCTCAAGGGCATTGGCAGGGGAGTGCGCGTGTATGACGACTACGCCCACCACCCCACTGAGGTCCGCGCAGCTTTGTCTGCAGCCCGTTCCGTGGCCGCCGGAAACAAAGTGCACGTCCTCTTCCAGCCGCATCTTTTTTCGCGCACCCGTGAGTTCTCCCAGGAGTTCGCGGCCGCCCTGGACCTGGCAGACACCGCCATGGTCCTGGACATCTATCCAGCCCGCGAGGACCCCATTCCTGGTGTGACAAGCACGCTGATCACCGAGCATCTGGTGAACGGACGGCTGGTTTCCGCCGATGAAGCCGTTGACGCGGTGGCAGCCGTTGCAAGCGAAGGCGATGTGGTCCTAACGGTGGGCGCGGGAGACGTCACTGCCTACGGGCCGTTGATTGTGGAGGCGTTGGGTGGCTAGCACCCGCAAGCCGACCTTCAAACCGGCTACGGCGCCTCGCCAAAGCAAGGCGGGCCGTCCCCGGGGTGACTCCGCGGAGGTCATCAGTGCACAGCGTTCCGTTGAACCGGAGGCGAAGGCCCCGGAGAAACCGGCAACCGCTGCAAAATCCGCAGTCGGTGGCTCCAAGGCCGCTGGCAGGCCCGCCAAAGACGGCAAGACCTTGCCGGCGGACAATGTCATTGCCTTTCCTGAGCCGAAGAAGCGCCGCCAGCGGCGACTCGTGCTCTGGACGCTTTCGATTGTGACCGTTGTGGTCGGTGCTTTGATTGCAGGGGCGATATTTTCGCCCGTGCTCGCAGTCCGGACCATCACCGTGGATGGCACGACGTTGCTGACGCCGGACGCGGTGCAGAAAGCACTGTCCGGCCTCGAAGGAAAGCCCCTCCCGCAGCTCAGCGAGCAGGAAATCAACGAGCTCCTGAAACCGTTGGTCCAGGTCCGTTCGGCCACCATGGAAGCGCGGCCGCCGTCGGAGTTGCTGGTGCACGTGGACGAACGCGTCCCGGTGGCACTGCTGAAGCAGGGGGACTCCTACGTCATGGTGGACGTGGACGGTGTGCAGCTCGGTGCAACGAAGGACTTGTCGGCGGTTGCACTTCCGTTGATCGACGCTGGAGTTGGCACGACCAACACAGAGTTGTTCAAGGCTATTGCTGCCGTGCTGGACACCTTGCCCGCCGATATCCTGGCCAGGATGTCCACGGCCTCTGCAGCATCAGCCGATGCTGTTGAGCTGAAACTGGTGGACGGAAAGACGGTAGTGTGGGGCAATGCCGAGGACAGGGAACTGAAGTCGAAGGCACTTGAAGCGCTCCTGCGGATGCCGGCGGACCCCAAGGTTCCCGTCAGTATCTACGACGTCAGTGTTCCCCGGCATCCATTCACAAAATAAGCAGCAAATGAGAACGTAACCTGCGGCCGGCGGTGGCCTTATTTCGCGACAATCACACGACACGCGCAAGCGGAGATTGCATGTGGCAACCAGAGGAAATACCGTCGCAGTAGAGTTACTTGACATAACTATAACCTTCAACTAGAGGGTTAAGGTCCAAGGATTCAAGTTGGACTCGATCAGTTTCGCTATAGGACACAAGCAAGGGGCACGAAACGTGGCAGCACCGCAGAATTACTTGGCCGTCATCAAGGTCGTCGGCATCGGCGGCGGTGGCGTGAACGCAGTCAACCGCATGATCGAGGTCGGCCTTCGGGGCGTGGAGTTCATCGCCATCAACACCGACGCGCAGGCGCTGCTCATGAGCGACGCCGACGTCAAGCTCGACGTCGGACGTGAACTCACCCGCGGCCTCGGTGCCGGGGCAAACCCGGAGGTCGGCAAGCAGGCAGCAGAAGACCACGCCGACGAGATCGAAGAAGTTCTCCGTGGTGCTGACATGGTCTTCGTTACTGCAGGCGAGGGTGGTGGCACCGGAACCGGTGGCGCCCCCGTGGTCGCGCGCATCGCCCGCTCCCTCGGTGCGCTGACCATTGGCGTCGTAACCCGTCCGTTCACCTTCGAAGGCCGACGCCGCGCAGGCTCTGCCGAGGCCGGCATTGACGCCCTCCGCGACGAAGTCGACACCTTGATCGTCATCCCCAACGATCGCCTCCTGTCCATCAGTGATCGCAACGTCTCCGTCCTGGACGCCTTCCGCTCCGCGGACCAGGTGCTCCTTTCCGGTGTCCAGGGCATCACGGACCTCATTACCACCCCGGGCCTGATCAACCTTGACTTCGCTGACGTCAAATCCGTCATGCAGGGCGCAGGCTCGGCCCTCATGGGCATCGGTTCCGCCCGTGGCGAAGACCGCGCTGTCAAGGCTGCCGAACTGGCCATCGCCTCCCCGCTCCTGGAAGCATCCATCGACGGTGCCCACGGAGTCCTTCTTTCCATCCAAGGCGGCTCCGATCTCGGGCTGTTCGAGATCAACGAGGCTGCCCGCCTTGTGCAGGAAGTGGCCCACCCCGAGGCAAACATCATCTTCGGTGCCGTCATTGACGACGCCCTGGGTGACGAAGCACGCGTGACTGTCATTGCCGCAGGCTTCGACGACGTCAAGGCAACTTCGCCCTCCATGGACCAGTCACGTCCGGCCCAGAACCCTGTGCCCTCGGACCGCCCGGCTGCTCCGAGCAGCGCGCCTTCCAGCGCTGCCGCACCGCAGCACGCTACGGCTGGTATCGGCGCAGCAGGGTTGAGCAACTGGGGCCAGCAGCGTCCGTCCGCCCTGCCCGCGGACTCCGGCTTCGACGTCGACCTTCCGGCAGTGGTTGAACCCGATCTTTCGGGCAGCCGCTCCGACGACCTCGACGTTCCCGACTTCCTGAAGTAAGCCACGTTCGGAGAGTCAGTACCAGGTGTTTTGGTGGCGAAATGAAGTACGGCCCGGCGTTTCTGTAGCCTTCACGGATGCAGGCGCCGGGAATCTGGCTCTCCATGTGGGGGACGATCCCTCGGACGTGATGGCCCATCGTGTCCGGTTGGAACAGGCTATTGGCCTGAGCGCCAATGGTCCGGTTGCAGGGCAGTTCCAATATATGGATCAGGTCCACGGCAACCACGTTGAGTTCATTGCGGCATACGGTCCGGGACCCACTGCTGACGCTATGGTCTCCACCGCCGGGGGATCGTCCAGCCCGCAAGCGACCACAACATTCCCGCGTCCACCACAGCCTCTGGCTGTCATGGTGGCTGATTGCGTCCCGGTTGTGCTCGTTGGGAGTGACGCCGACGACAACCCCGTCATAGCTGCTGCCCACGCCGGGCGTCCCGGTGTCGCTTCTGCCGTTGTACCTGCCACCGTCGAAGAAATGCGTCGCCGGGGAGCCGCCAACATCAGCGCATGGCTCGGTCCGTCGATCTGCGGATCCTGTTATGAGGTCCCGGAACAGCTGCGGGCCGACGTCGCAGCAAAAGTTCCCGAAACATGGTCTTCCACCTCGTGGGGAACGCCGGCCTTGGACCTGCCCGCAGGTGTCCGGGCCCAGTTGGCTGCACTCCACGTCACCGTGGAGTATTCCGGAGCATGCACCCTCGAAAACGACTCCCTATTTTCCTACCGGCGGGACTCCCGAACCGGTCGATTCGCAGGTTTGGTGTGGACACATGACTAGCGTTGGATATGACAATGAACAAGGGCAGGATTCGGGCGGCGACCCCCGGACCGCTGAGCTTGCTCATCGGCTCGGCCTCGTCCGCCAACGGATGGAATCTGCCGTCCACGTTGCCGGGCGAACTGATTCACCGCGGCTGATTGTGGTCACCAAGTTCCATCCCGCGGCCGACGTCCGTCGCTTGGTCGCCCTCGGCGTTACGGACGTCGGCGAAAACCGCGACCAAGAAGCTGCCGCCAAGAGTGCTGAGCTCACACATGTTGACGTCAAGTGGCACTTCATTGGCCAGCTTCAGAGCAATAAGGCGAAGTCCGTGGCCAAGTATGCCTCGTCGGTCCAGTCCATCGACCGAGTGGCGGTTGTTGACGCTTTGGCCAAGGCCATCGCCCGTGAAAAGGATGCCACGGGGCGGAGCGACCTCGATTGCTTCATCCAGGTCAGCTTGGACGACGACGCCGGCGCTCACCGCGGCGGTGCCAACCCTTCCGACGTCGAGGTCCTTGCAGGAAAAATAGAATCAGCTGAAGGGCTGCGGCTGGCCGGGCTGATGGCAGTGGCGCCGCTGGGGGCTGATCCGAATGCCGCGTTTGAGAAGCTCGCGGGGATTTCCCAGGCCCTCTGCGCCGTTCATCCCGCCGCAACAGGAATTTCTGCGGGGATGAGCCAGGACCTGGAAGCAGCGGTGAAGTTCGGGGCGACACACCTGAGAATTGGCTCCGATATTCTCGGTTCCCGTCCGGCCGTGGGGTAGCGTCAAAGTATTGGAATGACGGGCCGGGGTTCCAATATGTCAAGTCATGGCGGCCCGCCTACTGCAGAAATGATAGGAGTGCACCATGGCTGGCGCTCTGCGCAAGACAATGATCTATCTTGGGCTCGCCGACGGCGATGAACACTACGAATCTGAGCAGTCCGTCGCCACGCACCACGATGAAGAACGCCCCCAGGCACAGGAACGGGAAGAGCGCCGTGCGCCTGCTCCCGTCCGGGAAGTTGTCCGTGAAATGCCCACTGTTGATGCCGAAGAGGAATACCGCGCACCCGTGACACCCATCAAGCGTGCGGCGTCCAGCCGCGAAGATGCCTCGGGCCTGAGGCAGATCACCACCGTTCACCCGCGTTCATACAACGATGCCAAGGTCATCGGTGAGAGTTTCAGGGATGGCATTCCTGTGATCATGAATGTCACTGACATGGGCGAAGCAGACGCCAAGCGACTCGTGGACTTCTCTGCCGGCCTTGTTTTTGGCCTGCACGGCAGCATCGAGAGGGTGACCAACAAAGTCTTCCTGTTGTCGCCGTCGTACGTTGAGGTCATCGGAGATGACAAGAAGGCCAGCGAAACGCAGGCCAGTTTCTTCAACCAGAGCTGACAACAGTTTTTTGCGGATGCCAGGCGGGTCAACCCGCCTGGCATCTGTGTTGCAATAGTAGGGACCGATCCGCATTCCGGAACAAGTGGGAGATCTGAGCTAACTCGTGGGCATTGTTTTCGGCCTTATCTATATTGTGTTGTTGCTGTTCTTCATTGCCCTGATCATCCGACTCATCTTCGAATGGGTCCAGATGTTCGCCCGCCAGTGGCGGCCAAGGGGTGTGGCGTTGGTTACAGCCCATGTGGTGTACTCCGTAACGGATCCTCCGCTTGGCAGGCTCCGCAAACTCATACCACCCCTTCAACTGGGCGGAATATCGCTGGATCTGGGCTTCCTGATCCTGATTATTGCCGTCAGCATTGCCATGGCAGTAACCAGCAGCCTGGCGTAGCTGCTCCGCGGAACCCGGGCCACCGATGGTCCATAGGCCGCAAATTCTCCAAATCAACACGATGGTGTTGAATTAGAGGAACAAGATGATATTTAGGTACCGTAGTTTTGAACGGCCGGAAGGCCTACTGACTAACTAGACCAACGAGGTGACCAGATGGCTTTGACGCCAGAAGACGTTGTCAACAAGCGCTTTCAGCCGACCAAGTTCCGCGAAGGCTACGACCAGGATGAGGTCGATGACTTCCTCGACGAGATCGTGGTGGAACTTCGCCGCTTGAACCAGGAGAACGACGAACTTCGCAAGAAGCTCGGCGAGGCCGGATCGGCTGTTCCTGCTGCAACTGCTGCAGCCCCGGTCGTCGAGAAGGTTCCGGCCCCGGTCAAGGTCGACAAGGAAGCAGAGGCGAAGGCGGAAGCCGAAGCCAAGGCTGCCGAAGCTGCCAAGAAGAAGGAAGCCGAGCAAGCTGCTGCCGCTTCCGCAGCTCCGAAGGCACCCGCTGCCGGCAACGGCGTCACCTCTTCCGCTGAGTCTGCTGCAGGCCTGCTTGCCATGGCACAGCAGATGCACGACAAGCACGTTTCAGACGGTGCGCAGCAGAAGGAAAAGATCATTGCCGAGGCTCAGATCGAGGCTTCCAGCCTCGTCAACGACGCCCAGGAGAAGTCCCGCAAGATCCTTGGTGCCCTCGAGCAGCAGCGCTCAGTTCTTGAGCGCAAGGTTGAGCAGCTCCGCGGCTTCGAGCGCGACTACCGTTCACGCCTGAAGGCTTACATCGAGGGTCAGCTCCGCGACCTCGACGCCCGTGGGTCCGTTGCTGCCCCTGAGGTCGGCGAAGCAACCGCAGACGTTTAGCAAGTATTCTGAAAGCCGGTGGCTGAGGACTCCTCGGCCGCCGGCTTTCGCTGTTAAAGACTGACAGCGGCCAAAAGCTGACAGCAGCCCGCCACGCTTCCCGAATGAAAGCACTATGACCGACGACTTCACCGCTGACGCCGCACAACCGGCGCCTGCTGAGCGCCGTAAGTGGCGTCCTGCCATGCTCTGGCTCTTTGCCGGCTTCGCCGTGTTCGCCTACGTTTTTGATCAGCTCACCAAGCTCTGGGTGACCAGCACCATGACAGAGGGTGAGCGCATTCCTGTGCTGCCTCCGTTGCTGCACTGGTACTACATCCGTAATTCCGGGGCGGCGTTTTCCATCGGCGAGAACGTGACATGGATCTTCACGATCGTCATGGCAGCTGTTTCCGTGGCGATCCTCTTCCAATTGCGAAAGTTGGGTTCTGCGTGGTGGGCGCTTTCCCTGGGGTTGTTGCTGGGAGGGGCTCTCGGCAACTTAACCGACCGTTTGTTCCGTGAGCCATCCTTCGCCATGGGGCACGTGGTGGACTTCATCCAATTGCCGAACTTCGCCATCTTCAACATCGCCGACTCGGCGGTGGTGTCGGGCGTCGTTATTATTTGCCTCCTGACGCTGCGAGGCGTCGGCATGGATGGAACGCGGCATGTAGCAATACCCAAGCCCGCCAAAGATGCGAAGCCTGCGGGCGGCACTAGCGGGGAGCCTGCTGGTGAGTGAATCTGTGGTGGTCCCCGAAGAGCTGGCCGGCGTTCGCGTTGACGCAGGCCTGGCGCAGCTTCTGGACATTTCGCGCTCCGCGGCTGCGCTGCTGATTTCCGAGGGAAACGTCACAAGCGGCGGAGTGGCAATGGGTAAGTCGGCAAAGCTCGTTGCCGGCGCGTTGATTGATGTCACGGTTCCCGAGCGTCCGGATCCCTTGGAAGTCGTGGAGGAAGTTGTGGAAGGCCTGAAGATCCTGCTGGACGACGAGGAATTCGTTGTCATCGACAAGCCTGTGGGGGTTGCTGCCCATCCCTCGCCCGGCTGGGTGGGCCCTACTGTAGTGGGGGGTCTCGCCGGTGCCGGATACCGGATTTCAACCTCAGGAGCGCCTGAGCGGGCGGGAATCGTTCACAGGCTCGACGTCGGTACTTCCGGCGTGATGGTCGTGGCCAAGACCGAGCACGCCTACACGGTCCTGAAGCGGGCGTTCAAGGAACGTACCGTGGAGAAGGTTTATCACGCAGTCGTTCAGGGACTGCCTGATCCGCTGGAGGGCACTATTGACGCGCCGATCGGTCGTCACCCCGGCCATGACTGGCGGTTCGCCGTCATCGAGGACGGCCGGCCGTCAGTGACCCATTACGAGGTCCTGGAAGCTTTTGGCAAGGCGACCTTGGTGGAAGTCCATTTGGAGACCGGCCGGACGCACCAGATCCGAGTCCACTTCTCGGCGCTTCGGCATCCGTGTGCCGGAGATCTCACCTATGGGGCAGACCCTCGTCTCGCTGCGAACCTCGGCCTCACCCGGCAATGGTTGCACGCCCGCCAGCTGGGCTTCACCCACCCCCGCACGGGCGATTGGGTTGAAGTCAGCAGTGACTACCCGGCGGACCTTCAGTACGCCCTGGATTTGCTCGCGACAGGCTCCGCATAGACAGGATTCACTGCCCCGGGTCCGACTTGTGTCGGACCCGGGACGGTAGACTGTCGTGGTGACTTCCAGCAATGATTCGTTCGTCCATCTGCACACCCACACCGAATACTCCATGCTGGATGGAGCTGCCCGGCTCGGTGAGTTGTTCGATGAAACCGAACGCCTGGGGATGCCCGCCCTGGCCACCACGGACCATGGATATTTGTTCGGAGCTTTCGACTTTTGGCGCAAGGCCACGGACAAGGGCATCAAACCGATCATCGGTGTCGAAGCCTACGTAACCCCTGGTACCGCCCGCGGGGACAAGGAGCGCGTGCGCTGGGGCGATGAAAGCCAGCGCAAGGACGACGTCTCGGGTGGTGGCTCGTATACCCATATGACCCTCCTGAGTTACAACAACGTGGGCATGAGGAACCTGTTCAGGGCTTCATCCATCGCCTCCTTGGACTCCGTCTTTGGTAAATGGCCGCGGTTGGACCGGGAACTACTCAACACATACTCCGAAGGCTTGATCGCCACCACAGGTTGCCCTTCCGGGGAAGTCCAGACCAAGTTGCGGCTCGGTCTTTACCGTGAGGCTGTGGAAGCCGCAGCTGAATTCCGCGATATTTTTGGCGCGGAGAACTACTTCTGCGAACTGATGGATCACGGGCTGGACATTGAACGGCGCGTCACGGGCGATCTCCTGCGCCTTGCCAAGGAGCTCAACCTCCCGCTGGTGGCCACCAATGACCTCCATTACACGCATGAACATGATGCCAAGGCCCACGAGGCCTTGTTGGCCATCCAATCCGGTTCCACGCTCCTGGAGCCGACGTATGACAACGGCGGTTCGCGCTTCGCGTTCTCCGGCAGCGGCTACTACCTGAAGTCGCCGCAGGAGATGCGGGAGCTGTTCCGGGACCACCCTGAAGCCTGCGACAACACGCTGCTCATCGCCGAGCGCTGCGAAGTTTCCTTCAACACCGGCGCCAACTACATGCCGCGCTTCCCCTGCCCTCCGGGGGAAGACGAGACCTCCTGGCTGGTCAAGGAAGTGGATACCGGCCTGAAGTACCGCTACCCCCAAGGCATTCCTGACAAGGTCCGGAAGCAGGCGGACTACGAGCTGGGCGTCATCACGTCCATGGGATTCCCGGGATACTTCCTGGTGGTTGCCGACTTCATCAACTGGGCCAAGAACAATGGCATCCGTGTAGGTCCCGGCCGCGGATCCGGTGCAGGCTCCATGGTGGCGTACGCCATGCGCATCACTGACCTCGACCCCCTGCAGCACGGCCTGATCTTTGAACGCTTCCTTAACCCGGATCGCGTTTCCATGCCCGACTTCGACGTCGACTTCGATGATCGCCGCCGCTCCGAGGTGATTGACTACGTCACCAAGAAGTACGGCGACGAGCGTGTGGCCATGATCGTCACGTACGGCACCATCAAGACCAAGCAGGCGCTCAAGGACTCCTCGCGCGTGCTGGGCTACCCGTTCAGCATGGGTGAGACGCTGACCAAGGCACTTCCTCCTGCCGTTATGGCCAAGGACATTCCCTTGGCGGACATCCAGAACCCGGAATCCAAGCGTTACAGCGAAGCTGGGGATTTCCGCCAGCTGATCGCCACGGATCCGGAGGCCGCCAAGGTCTTCGAGACTGCCCTGGGCATCGAGGGACTGAAACGCCAGTGGGGTGTTCACGCCGCCGGTGTCATCATGTCCTCGGACCCCATCATCGACGTCATTCCCATCATGCGCCGTTTCCAGGACGGCCAGGTCATCACCCAGTTCGATTACCCGACGTCCGAAGGCCTCGGCCTGATCAAGATGGACTTCCTGGGTCTCCGAAACCTGACGATCATTTCGGATGCCCTGGAAAACATCAAGATGAACCGCGGCGTCGACCTTGATCTGGAAAACCTGGAACTCGACGACGCTGCGTCCTACGAGCTCCTGGCGCGCGGTGACACCTTGGGGGTGTTCCAGCTCGACGGCGGGCCCATGCGGTCCCTGCTCAAGCTCATGAAGCCTGACAACTTCGAAGACATCTCCGCTGTTCTTGCCCTGTACCGGCCTGGACCCATGGGCGCCAACGCCCACACCGACTACGCCCTGCGCAAAAACGGGATCCAGGAAGTCATTCCCATCCACCCGGAGCTGGAAGAACCGCTGAAGGAAATCCTGGGCGGCACCTTTGGCCTGATCGTGTATCAGGAGCAGGTCATGGCCGTGGCCCAGAAGCTGGCCGGCTACTCGCTTGGACAGGCAGATATCCTCCGCCGCGCCATGGGTAAGAAGAAGAAGTCCGAGCTGGACAAGCAGTTCGCCGGCTTCTCCCAAGGCATGCAGGACAACGGCTACTCCATGGCCGCCGTCAAGACGCTGTGGGACATTCTGCTGCCGTTCTCCGATTACGCCTTCAACAAGGCCCACTCGGCAGCATATGGCGTTATCTCGTACTGGACGGCCTACTTGAAGGCGCACTACGCGCCGGAGTACATGGCTGCCTTGCTGACGTCCGTGGGTGATGACAAGGACAAGTCCGCCATCTACCTCAACGAGTGCCGTCGAATGGGCATTACTGTCCTCCCGCCGGACGTCAACGAATCCTCGCTGAACTTCACCCCGGTGGGAACGGACATCCGCTTCGGCATGGGCGCTATCCGCAATGTCGGCGTCAATGTGGTGGATGCCATGGTGGCTGCCCGCAATTCCGAGGGCAAATACACATCCTTCAAGGATTTCCTCCTCAAGGTGCCCGCCGTTGTGTGCAACAAGCGCACCATCGAATCGCTGATCAAAGCCGGAGCGTTCGATTCACTCGGTCACCATCGGCGTGCTTTGGCGATGATCCACGAAGAAGCCATCGACTCTGTGATCACGCTCAAGCGCAACGAGGCAATTGGCCAGTTCGATCTCTTCGCGGGCTTTGAAGACCAAGAGCCCGAGGCGTCGCTGACCACCGAAATCCCGGATCTGCCCGAGTGGGAGAAGAAGGACAAGCTGTCCTTCGAACGGGACATGTTGGGCCTTTACGTTTCAGACCATCCCTTGCAGGGGCTGGAGGGCGTCCTCAGCCAGCACGCTGAACAGTCCATTACGTCGATCATCGCCGAGGACGGACCGCACGACGGTGCGATAGTCACCATTGCGGGCATGATCACCTCGTTGAGCCGCAGGATTGCCAAGGCCAGCGGAAACGCCTATGCCCGAGCAGAAATCGAAGACCTGGGCGCTTCCATGGAGGTCATGTTCTTCGGCCAGGTTTACGGTCCCATCGCCTCGGTCCTGGCCGAGGACTTGATCGTTGTGGTCAAGGGCCGCCTGCAGCGCCGCGATGACGGAGCGGTCACTTTGAACTGTATGGAGCTGTCCGTCCCGGACCTCAGTGAAAGCGTGAACGGTCCCGTGGTGATCACCATTCCCACGTTCAAGGCCACCGAGGCAGTAGTGACTGACCTGCGTGACGTGCTGCGAACCCACCGCGGAAATTCGGAAGTCCGGCTCAAGCTGATGGGGGACACGAAGGTGGAGGTCATGGGCTTGCCCGTCCATATGCGGGTCAACCCCAGTCCTTCGCTTTTTGGTGACTTGAAGGTCCTGCTGGGTCCTGCCTGCCTGGATAACTAGCAGGCTCGCGGCCGCTCGGTCAGATTTCGTAATCGAGCGGCGCGGGCTTGCTGTAACCGCCGCTGTGGTACAGCAGTGGAGTGCCGTCCTCGCCCACCTGGCCGTCTATGACCTCGACTACCACCACAGCGTTGTTCTCGAAAGACAGGCGCATCTGGATTCTGCCCACGAGCCAACCGCTGACATCCTTGAGAATAGGCACGTCGTGGGGGCCCGGCTCCCAATGGTCGCCGTCGAACCGGTCGCGTGTCCGTGCGAAGCGATTGGCGAGGGCTTGGTTTTCCAGCCCCAGCATGTGGACTCCGATGTACTCCGCGTTGGCCACGGCGGGCCAGGAACTGGAACTCCTGGCCATGTTGAAGGTGAAGCGGGGCGGCTCGGCGGATAGCGAGGCCACAGACGTGGCGGTGAAGCCGAAAGGGCTTCCGTTGAGGTTCGCCGTGATGATGGCTACTCCAGCGGCATGCCGACGGAACATCTCCCTGAAAGTCTGCTCGAAGCCGGATGGTTCGCTGGGCACGTCGGTTTTCTCCTGAATTGGGGCCTTGCATGTCTTCTTCTTCAGGGTATTCCTCCGGGACTGCGAGCCCCACATTTTGTCGGGTCGGCGTAAACCTTTGTTAATGTGAGGTGCATGACCGATTCCACCGTGCACGTCCCTGCCGTCGCAGAACAGATCTCTGCCTCCAAACCCCGGCGCTCGAAGGACGTCCTGTGGTTGGTCCTTCCGGCGGCTTTGGGTGTGGTTGCCGGATTCATCTGGTGGCTTCTTGCTCCGGGTGGACTGAACCTGGTCTCGGGCAATCCGGATCTGGCGAATGCGGCCAACCCTGATTCCTGGCTTCCGCGGGACTTGGTCCTCGCAGCCCTGATGCTGCTGGCAGGGTGCCTCACCGGCGTGATGCTGGACGGAAAGTTAAACGGAGATGGTGCCGCGCGGCGCTTGGCCTTTGCTCTCCTTGGGGGTGCTTTGGGCGCGGTCTTCGCATGGCTGATTGGGCTGCTTGCCGCCCAGTTGCTGGGGCCCGCCCCGGATCCTGCCCTTGGCCCCGGGTTTGGCTTCACGCTGCGCTCCTACGCTGTACTGGTTCTGTGGCCTGCTGCCATCGCTTTTATCACGTTTGTCCTGGCACTGTTCGGGGTTCTGTCGAAGAAACCCGTAAAATAGCCGGGTGACCACTTCCTCGGATACTTCCGCCCTCTCCACTGACGCCCTAAATTTCCGAAGCATCGATTTCCGGGGCCGCCGCCTTACCTTGGCGGAGCTGCGCGCAGCTGTGCCAAGGGCACAGCATCAGACGATGGCAGAGGCCGAACAGAAGGTCCTGGACATCATTTCCGACGTCCGTAGCCGCGGCTTTGCCGCCTTGGCCGAACTGGCCAGGAAATTCGACGGCGTGGAGCAGTCACACCCCAGGGTCCCGGCGGAGGCACTTACCCAGGCGCTGACGGAACTTGACCCAAAGGTCCGCGCTGCCTTGGAGGAGTCCATCAACCGCGCCCGGCAATTTGCTGACCAGCAGCGCCCTGCCAATGTGGATGTACAACTTGGCGACGGTGCCGTTGTCAGCCAAAACTGGATTCCTGTGGGACGCGTTGGGCTCTACGTTCCCGGTGGACTCGCTCCGCTGGCATCTTCAGTCATCATGAACGTGGTCCCCGCGGTTGCCGCCGGCGTGGAGTCCATTGCGCTTGCCTCTCCGCCGCAGAAAGACTTTGGCGGCCTCCCGCACCCCACCATCCTGGCCGCGGCGAAGCTCCTGGGCATTGACGAGGTGTACGCCATCGGCGGCGCACAGGCCATTGTTTCGTTTGCGTACGGCATCCCTGGCACGGGTGATGAACTGTCTATTGAGCCTGTTGACGTTGTCACGGGCCCGGGCAACATTTTTGTGGCCACAGCCAAGCGCCTCGTCAAGGGTGTGGTGGGCATCGATTCCGAGGCCGGAACCACGGAGATCGCCATCCTTGCCGACGCCACCGCGCAGGCCCCGTTGGTGGCCGCCGACCTCATAAGCCAGGCGGAGCATGATCCCAAAGCAGCCTCCGTCCTGGTGACTGACTCCGCGGAATTGGCTGACGCCGTCGTGCTTGAACTGGCGAGGCAGGCCGCTGGAACAAAGCACCGTGCCCGCGTTCTTGAGGCGCTGTCCGGACCGCAGTCCGGTGTGGTGCTGGTGGATGATCTTGAGCAGGGGATCGCGGTCTGCAACGCATACGCCGCTGAACACCTGGAAATCATGACGGCCAACGCGGCCACGGTTGCAGCGCGGATTCGTAACGCGGGAGCGATCTTCGTGGGCGACTTCAGCCCGGTCAGCCTGGGGGACTACTGCGCAGGTTCCAACCACGTGCTGCCCACCAGCGGTACGGCCGCTTTCTCGTCCGGTCTCAACGTCACCACGTTCCTCCGCGCGGTCCAGGTCATCAACTATGACCGCGCCGCCTTGGAGCAAGTCAGTGGACACATTGTGAGCCTGTCGGGTGCAGAGGACCTTCCGGGCCACGGAGATGCTGTTCGAATTCGCTTCGCGTAGGGCCTCAACCACTACATATGTGGGTGGCTACCACTACATGTAGTAATTACACGCTTGTCATTACCGCATGGCGGACCGTAAACTGGTGCCGGAAGTGAATCTTCCGGCACCTTTGCGTATCCGGCGTCCTGCCGCATGCGATTCCGTGCCGGAGCCGTCAGGGGAGGCCCAGCGTGTATTGTCCGTTTTGCCGGAATCCCGACTCCCGCGTCGTCGACAGCCGAATGGCTGACGACGGTTCATCCATCCGCCGCCGACGCCAGTGCCCGGAATGCGGACGTCGCTTCACCACAGTGGAAACCACCAGCTTGTCCGTGATCAAGAGGTCCGGCGTCGGCGAACCATTCAGCCGCATCAAGGTCATCAGTGGAGTCCGCAAGGCATGCCAGGGACGTCCGGTCACGGAGGACGATCTTGCAATGCTCGCCCAGGAAGTCGAGGAGAACATTCGTTCCTCGGGCGCAGCAGAGATCGATGCCCATGAGGTGGGCCTGGCCATTCTGGGCCCGCTCCGGAAGCTTGATGAAGTGGCATACCTTCGTTTTGCCAGCGTGTATCAGGCGTTTGAGTCCCTGGAGGACTTCGAATCAGCCATCTCGCTGCTACGCCATGAGGCAGAAGCGGCCAAGGCAGGCGCCAAGCAAGTCAAGGGTTCGGAAAAGAGCCAACTATAGCTCCGGTGGCGGCAGCGGAGGGGAAGCCGCAGCCGCCACCGGCATCAATCCTGACCGGGATCAGCGCCCGCCGGACACAGGGAGCACGGCTCCGGTAATGTACCCGGCCTCGTCCGACATCAGCCACATCACCGCCGCAGCCACCTCCTCCGGCTCCGCGCCGCGGCCCATCGGGATGGTTGGGTTCAGCCTCTCCACGCGGTCCGGCATTCCAGCCGCTGCGTGGAGGCCGGTATTGGTGCTGCCCGGGGCAACGGCGTTGACACGGATGCCCTGCTTGGCCACTTCGGCGGCAAGGCCCACAGTCAAAACATCCACTGCCCCCTTGGTGGCCGCGTAGTGGACCCAGGTTCCGGGCGAGCCCGCCTTGGTGGCTGTGGAGGAGACATTGACGATGGAACCGCCGCTGCCGCCGTTGTCCTTCGAAAGTCGCCGAACTGCTTCCTGGCACATGAAAATCATTCCGGCCACGTTGACATCAACAACCCGTTGGACCGTTTCCGCCGGTACCTCCATGAGGGCACCGATCAGGTTCCCCGTGATGGCGGCGTTGTTGATCACGGCGGTCACAGGACCCCAGCCGGTGGCTTCGTCGAACAGGCGTCCGACGTCGGCCGGTTGGCTGACATCCGCCTGCACGGCGCGTGCCTTGCCCCCTTTGGCCACGATGTCGTTGACCACGGTCCTTGCACCTTCAGCGTCTGCGGAGTAATTGACCACCACGTGATACCGGGCAGCCGCCGCGGCGAGTGCTACGGCGGCTCCGATTCCCCGGCTGGCGCCGGTGACGATCGCGACTCCGCGTTCACCATGCTGGTCGGCGGTTTCGGCCTCTGTCATGCCGCGGCTACTTCGCGAGCTTGTGGTGCAAAGCGACCTCGAGTGCCGCGCCCACAATGCCGGCGTCATTCTTCAACTTTGCCGTGACGATTTTGGTCCGCAGCTCAAGGTGCGGGAAGTACTCGTCGGAGCGTTTGGAAATGCCGCCACCCACAATGAACAGCTCGGGGGAGAACAGGAACTCCACGTGCTGGAGGTAGCGGTTGAGCAGGACGCCGTACTCGTCCCAGCTCAGGCCATCGCGTTCGCGAGCCACCGCGGAGGCTTTGGTCTCGGCGTCGTGCCCGTCCACCTCAAGATGCCCGAGCTCGGCGTTGGGGACCAGCTGTCCATTGAAGATGAATGCCGATCCGATGCCGGTTCCCAGGGTGATCACCAGGACGGTGCCGTCCACGCCCTCGCCAGCACCGTATCGGGCTTCGGCGAGGCCAGCGGCGTCGGCATCATTGATGACCTCTACGGGACGGCCGAGGCGTTTGGTGAAGGTGGCGTCGATGTTGGTGCCAAGCCAGGTTTTGTCCACGTTGGCCGCCGAGTTGACCACGCCGTGCTGGATGATGCCGGGGAATGTCACACCCACGGGGGAATCCGCTGCCGGCGCGTCGGGACGGCTGGAGAGTTCCTCAACGATTTGGGCGACAACCTCAGCTACAGCCTCTGGAGTGGCGGGCTGCGGAGTGGGAACGCGGAAGCGGTCGCCAATCAACTTGCCCTTCTTCAGGTCGACGATGCCGCCCTTGATGCCGGTGCCACCGATGTCGATACCGATCAACGGGGCGTTCTTGTGGGTCTTCTCATCCTTCTTGGACAATGCATTTCCGATCATGGCAGGAGGGGATGGGCATGGCGCAGCCGCCCGGGCTGCGTGGACCTTCCGGAGAGCTCAGGGAAGGGTAAGGATTTCCGCGCCGGTCTCGGTGACCAGCAGGGTGTGTTCGAATTGGGCCGTGCGTTTGTGGTCCTTGGTGACGACCGTCCAGTCGTCGGCCCACATATCCCATTCGATGGTGCCAAGGGTCAGCATGGGTTCGATGGTGAAGACCATGCCTGCCTCGATCACGGTGTTGTACGCCGGGGCTGCGTCGTAATGCGGAATGATGAGGCCGGTGTGAAAGGCCTCGCCCACGCCGTGGCCGGTGAAATCCCGAACTACGCCATAGCCGAAGCGTTTTGCGTAGGACTGGATGGCACGGCCGATTACGTTGATTTCGCGGCCAGGGGCCACGGCCTTGATGGCCCGGTTGAGCGACTCCTGCGTACGCTCAACCAGCAGACGGGATTCTTCGTCCACGTCGCCAACCAGGAAAGTGTAGTTGGTATCCCCATGCACGCCGTTGATGAAGGCAGTGATGTCAATGTTCAGGATGTCGCCATCCTGCACCACGGTTGAGTCCGGGATCCCGTGGCAAATGACCTCATTGAGCGAGGAACACAGGGACTTGGGAAAGCCCCTGTAGCCGAGGGTGGACGGGTACGCGTTGTGGTCCAGGAGGAACTCGTGCCCCACCTTGTCCAGATGGTCGGTGGTGACGCCCGGCTGGATATGCTTGCCGACCTCGACGATCGCTTGCGCAGCGATCTTTCCGGCAATCCGGATCTTCTCGATGGTCTCCGCTGACTTCACCTCGGAGCCCGTGAACTTGGCGGGTGCCTTCTTGCCGACATACTCCGGCCTGGGAATCGACGCCGGGACGGGTCGTTCAGGGCTGATGGTTCCCGGGGTGAGGGCGCCAATGGGTGCAGTCGAAGCAAGAGAAGGCATAGATTGATCATATAAGGCACACAAGAGACGTAAGTAACAAAGTGTGGCCGGGTTCCTGTGACCCCGCCAACGTTACGCGTCGAAGGGCCCGAAGACTGAGGAGGAGACGTGACGGAGTACTGGTACAACGTCAAGACGCACGAGATCGAAGAGGACGCCTTGTCCGATTGGACCCAGCTCATTGGCCCCTATAAGACCAGGGAAGAAGCCGAGCACGCCTTGGAAAAGGTGAAAGCACGCAATGACGCCTGGGATGCCCAGGACGACGATTAGCCAGGACGTTGCTTAGAAGGAATGCTCCGGTCCGGGGAACTGACCGGACCGGACATCCTCCCCGTAAGCGGCGGCGGCATCACTCAGCGTGGTGCGAAGATCTGCGTATTGCTTGACGAATTTGGCCATCTTGCCGCCACGTAAGCCTGCCATGTCCTGCCACACAAGGACCTGCCCCGTGGTGCTCTTGCCAGCACCGATACCGACGGTCGGGACCCGCAATGCGGCGTCGACGGAGGCTGCGGTGTCCGCAGGAACCATCTCCATGAGGACACTGAAAGCGCCGGCGTCCTGCAGGGCAACGGCGTCCTCGATCAGGCGCTGGGCGTCGTCGCCGCGGCCTTGCACGCGGTAGCCGCCGAGGGAATGTTCGCTTTGAGGGGTGAATCCGATGTGGGCCATGACGGGGATGCCTGCCTGGACCATGGCTTTGACGGTGTCCGCGTAATATGCCGTTCCTTCGATCTTGACGGCGTGCGCCAGTCCCTCCTTGAGGAACCGGACGCCGGTGGCCACCGCCTGACCGGGAGAAACTTCATAGCTCCCGAAAGGCAGGTCCGCTACGATCAGCGCCCGCTTGGCCGCCCTGCTGACTGCCCGTGTGAGGGGAAGGAGCTCATCCACTGTGACAGGGAGGCTCGTCTCGTTGCCGAACACGTTGTTGGAAGCGGAGTCACCCACCAGGAGGACTTCGATTCCCGCCTGGTCAAAGATTTCGGCGGTGTACTGCTCGTATGCCGTCAGCATGGCGAAGTGCTCGCCGTTGTCCTTGGCCTGCTGCAGGTGGTGTATGCGGACCCGGCTGATGGGCTTCCTGCCAGCCGTCGATTGCGCTTGCGCCGCTGGTGCGGGGCCGCTGCCATAAGGTGCGGGAACTTCGGCGGGCGTGGTGGACTCAGGAAGGTTGCTCGGGGCCATGGATAGAGCCTAAGCGGTGCCGACGGCGGCTGCCACCAGTGTGCCCGGCGTCACCTTATGTAAACGCTGTGTTACACGCAGCTACTGCTGCGGCATTAGCACGGAACTCTTAGTAGAGTGAAGGCTGAGCTGTCGTGGCTTCAATCCATTGAAACCAGCGGCATGGACACTGAATCGGAAAAGAGGCCCTATGGACCGCCAGCAAGAGTTCGTTCTGCGGACGATCGAAGAGCGTGACGTGCGCTTCGTACGCTTGTGGTTCACCGACGTCGTGGGTTCCCTGAAATCGGTGGCGCTGGCGCCGGCCGAAGTTGAGGGCGCCTTTGAAGAGGGCCTTGGCTTTGACGGTTCGGCCATCGAGGGCCTTGCCCGTGTGTTCGAGTCGGACATGCTCGCGCAACCGGACCCCTCCACGTTCCAGATCCTGCCGTGGCGTGGCGAGACCGAGCAGACGTCCCGCATGTTCTGTGACGTCCTCACTCCGGATGGTGAACCGTCTGCCGCGGACCCCCGCAACGTCCTCAAGAGGACCCTCGCGAAGGCCGCGGACATGGGCTTCACCTGCTACACCCATCCCGAGATCGAGTTCTACCTGTTGAAGTCGAAGGAACTGGGCCCGGACGGGGCTCCGGTTCCTGTGGACGAAGGTGGCTACTTTGACCACGTACCGGGCGGAGTAGCGCAGGACTTCCGCCGCACCGCCGTGACCATGCTCGAATCGGTCGGCATCTCGGTGGAGTTCAGCCATCACGAGGGCGGTCCGGGCCAAAACGAGATTGACCTCCGTTACGCCGATGCCCTCCAGACCGCGGATAACATCATGACGTTCCGCACGGTCATCAAGGAAGTCGCCCTTCAGCAGGGCACCTACGCCACGTTCATGCCCAAGCCGTTCACGGACCACCCCGGTTCGGGCATGCATACCCACTTCTCGCTTTTCGAAGGCGACACCAACGCGTTCTTCGAAGCCGGAGCGGAGTTCCAGCTGTCCAAGACGGCGCGGCAGTTCATTGCCGGAATCCTCAAGCACGCTCCTGAGTTCACGGCCGTCACCAACCAGTTTGTCAACTCATACAAGCGCCTCTGGGGCGGCGGAGAGGCCCCGAGCTACTTGAGCTGGGGCCACAACAACCGCTCAGCATTGGTACGAGTCCCGCTGTACAAGCCCGGTAAGGGCCAGTCGGCACGCATCGAGTACCGCGGCATCGACAGCGCAACCAATCCCTACCTGGCCTACGCCGTGCTGCTCGGTGCCGGCTTGAAGGGCATCGAGGAAGGCTACGAACTTCCGGCCGCCGCCGAAGACGACGTGTGGTCATTGACCACTGCGGAGCGCAGGGCAATGGGACATGCGCCGTTGCCGGCAAGCCTCCACGATGCCATCCGGGCCATGGAGGAATCCGAACTGGTGGCCCAGATCCTGGGGGAGCAGGTGTTCGAGCACTTCCTGCGCAACAAGCGTGCAGAGTGGCAGGACTACCGCCTCCAGGTCACCCCGTATGAGTTGCAGCGCAATCTCGGCATTCTCTAGGCCGGGCCAATGAGCCTTGCGCGTCGGCTCATCTCAGCCGGATTCAGTGACCTCGAAAAGGGCGAACGGTTTCTTGCTGCTCCGGAACTTGAGGGGATCGACGAGGACGCACTGTTCGCCGGGCTGTCCTTGTCGGCGAGCCCGGACACAGCTCTCCAGTCACTGGTCCGGCTCATTGAGAAGAACCCGGGGCTGAAGAAGCTGGCCGCGGCTGACCCGGACACCAGCGAGCCCATGTACCGGCTTCTGGGTGCCTCGGAGGCCTTGGGGGAGTTTCTCATGCGACGACCGGAGCATCTGGATGTCTTCAATGTCCGGGTCAGCCCGGAGCCGGTCCAAGCTTCCAACGAAGAGCTGCGGGCATTGCTGCTTCGCTCCGTGAAAGCCGAACCGGGCGCTCAACGACCGGTGGCCGGAATCACCGGACTGCCGGCCTACGCGGCCTTGCGGAGCGCCTACCGCCGAGGTTTAACCGAGCTCGCCATCAAGGACATCTGCGCGGCATCCCCAACAGACTTCATGCCCGCGGTCGGTGCCGAGCTGGCCGATCTCGCCGGTGCTGCCATTGAGGCCGCCCTGGCGGTCTCCCGGGCCGAAGCGGCAGCCCAGTTCGACGCTGCGGAAATTTCCCATGTTGGGCTTGCCGTCATTGGCATGGGTAAGTGTGGCGCCCGGGAGCTGAACTACATTTCCGATGTCGATGTCATCTATGTCATCGAAGCAGGGGAGTTGGACGACGCCCGTGCCTCCACCATCGGCACGGCCCTCGCCTCCGGCATTTCCAGGGCGATCTCTTCCTCGGCGCCCGAACCCGGGTTGTGGGAAGTTGATGCCAATCTCCGTCCGGAGGGTAAATCCGGACCCCTGGTTCGTACCCTCCCCTCACATTTGAGCTACTACGCCCGATGGGCCGAAAGCTGGGAATTCCAGGCGCTGCTGAAGGCAAGGACCATTGCCGGCGACCGGGAACTGGGCCAACGCTACGAGAAGGCCGTGGAACCACTTGTCTGGGCATCCGCGGGACGCGAGGGTTTCGTGGAGTCGGTCCAAGCCATGCGCCGCAGGGTGACCGACTATATCCCGGCCGCCGAGGAACAGCGCCAAATCAAGCTGGGTCGCGGCGGGCTCCGTGACGTTGAATTCACGGTCCAGTTGCTGCAACTGGTGCATGGAAAGTCTGACGAGTCACTCAGGTGCCGGGACACCACTTCTGCCATTGCGGCATTGTCTGCGGGCGGCTATATCGGTCGCACGGACGCAGCGGCCTTCGACAACGCCTACCGCTACCTGCGCCTGTTGGAACACAGAATTCAGCTTTTCCAGTTGCGTAGGACCCACCTTATGCCTGTCACTGAGGACGCCCAGCGCTTCCTCGCCAAGGCCGTCCTCGGTCCGTTCGCGCTGGAGCGGCCACACCCTGACCAACTGATGGCCACCTGGCAAAAGACCAAGAAATCCGTCCGTGAGCTGCACGAGCGGATCTTCTACCGGCCGCTGCTCAATACCGCAGCGAAGCTGAGCAGCGAAGATGCGAAGCTCAGCCCGGAGGCCGCCCAGGGTCGCCTCGCCGCACTTGGTTATCTTGATCCCCAAGGCGCCATGCGGCATATCGAAGCGCTCACGGCGGGTGTCAGCCGGCGAGCCGCACTGCAGAGGCAGCTCCTGCCGATCCTCTTGGGGTGGCTCGCCGAGGGAGTGGATCCCGACGCCGGACTGCTGGCCTTCCGTAGGGTCAGCGAAGCCCTGGGAACCACCCACTGGTATTTGGGGCTGCTCCGGGACTCCCAAGCGGCAGCGGAGCGACTCTGCCAGGTCCTGGCTAATTCGCGGCTGATTTCGGACTTGTTGGAAGTGTCTCCGGAGTCCGTTGCCTGGTTGGGCAGCGACAAGGAACTGGCGCCGGTTCCCTTCGAAGCCCAGTGGCAGGAAATCCGGTCCAAGCTTTCCCGCCATGCGGATCCCGAGAGTGCCATGAGGCTGATCCGGCTGATCCGGCGTCGTGAGATCCTGCGCACCGCGATCGGGGATAGCGCTGGATTACTGGACCAGGATGCCGTCGGACTGGCTCTGGCCGAGACGGACCGGGCCGCGGTTCTCGGGGCGCTGCACGTAGCGGAGTCCGTGGTGGCCTCGGCGGGCCCATTGAAAACTGATGTGCTGGTGGTGGCAATGGGGCGGCAGGGTGGTCGCGAGATCGGCTACGGCTCGGACGCGGACGTCATCTATGTGCACCGCGCCCGCCCCGGGTTCACCGATGCTGAGGCGCAAGAGCAGGCGACGGCGATAGTCGCCAAGGTGTCCAGCTTCCTCACCCAGCCGCTCAAGCCTGCGATCATGGCCGAACGAGTGCTAATGGTGGACGCCGACCTCCGGCCGGAGGGCAAAAACGGTGCCATGGTGCGGTCCCTGGAATCGTATGCGGAGTACTACCGACGATGGTCGCTGATTTGGGAGGCGCAGGCGCTTCTGCGAGCCCGCCCGATGGCCGGGTCAGACGAGCTTGCCGCAGACTTTGTACGTCTCATTGATCCCATCCGCTACCCGGAGCAACTTGCGGAGCAGGATGTCCGGGAAATTCGCCGTGTTAAGGCCCGGGTGGAGTCGGAGCGCCTGCCTCGTGGTGCGGACCCGGCCCGGCACGTCAAGCTTGGCCGGGGCGGCTTGAGTGACGTTGAATGGTTGGTTCAGCTCATTCAACTCCAGCATGCCGGAGAACATCCCGAGCTTCGGACCACGTCAACTCTGGATGCCCTGGCCGCTGCGGAGAAGTTGGAATTAATCGCCGAAGACGACGCTGCCCTCCTGAGGGAGGCCTGGCGGCTCGCCAGCCGCATCCGCTCCGCAAACGTCATCGTCACCGGACGTGCCTCGGATCTCCTTCCATCATCGAGGAAAGACCTTGAGGCTGTGGCCCGCTGGTGTGGATATAAACCCGGGAACGCGGGGCACTTCGAAGAGGACTACCTGCGGCTTAGTCGTCGTGCCAGGGGCGTTTTTGAGAAAGAGTTCTACGGCAACTGAGGCGTGGGAGATTCCGAAAATGCCCGAATATGAATCAGAAGAAGAACTATTGGTCGACGGTGATCGTCATGAGCGAGGTGATATCTGGCTCATTCCCCTCAAAATGCTCGACGACGACGCCCGCGCCATTCAGCTTGGCGCGGTCGCGGAGTTGGCCGTTGAAGCCAAACAGCGGGAGTTCGTTGGGGATCCCTTACGCATGATGCTGATTTCCTTGGAAGAAGAATCACGGCTCCCTTACGTCATTGAGTCAGGGGGAGTTGCTGTTGGTGTGTTGACCCTTCAGTCCGGCGCTGCCAAGCTCGCGGGCTGGCCGGATGACGGGTCGGTGTGGTTGTTGAGAGGGTTCCTTATCGACTCGGGAAGCCAGGGGCGCGGCCTCGGTACCTTGGCGGCGCGTGCCGCAGTGGAGGAAGCGCGCAAGTTGACGGCCAGGCTGGGTGGCGGGCAGGCCGGCGTCGTGCTTTCCGTTAACGAACGCAATCCGGCAGGGCTGGCGGCCTACTCGAAAGCGGGATTCGTAGACTCGGGGCGCTATCTGGGCGGGAATGCGGGTCCGCAGCGGACCATGTACAAGGCTTTCGATCGACCGCAGCACCAGCGCCCATCAGGACCCTGACGTCAATTAAGGTTGACGGCCTCCGTGGCGTCAACTATTGTTGACGCCATGGAGGTGGATCGGATGAAAACACTGGTGGGATCTATGGACAGCATGGGCCCGGCCGAGGCGCTTTACGCCGTTGCGGAGTTGCAGAGGGAAGTAGGCCGAACGGAGGCCTCTCTGGTGCGGGCTGCCCGGCAATCCGGCTTGTCGTGGGAAGCGATTGCGCTGTGCCTGGGCGTGAGCAAGCAGGCAGTGCACAAAAAATACGGAAAGCAGTAGCGGGCCGCCCGTTCGGTGACGGCCTTGGCGGCATCTGCCAACCAATACTCTAAGTATCCTTATAGACTTCTTATGTATCTGATCTCAACGCATAGGGGAAGTACATGGAATACAACGGAAATCCGTCCGAGAAGGCCATTCCTGCCGGAGAACTGGACCGGCGTCACGTGGGCCATTCTGTGAGCTTTCAGCCCAATGACTTCACGGTCGTCTTCGGTACTATCGCGGGCATAGCAAGGACCGAGGCCCTTGTTTACCTGTCCCTCGAGGGGGTTGCAGGTGGCACTCATCTGAAGGACGAATACGACCTGCCCATCGATAAGGACGTGTACCTTCAGCTGGACCCGTTGGGCAGCGCAGAAAAGGGTATTTCGGAGGCCGCCAGCTTCGTCAAGGACAAGCTGGATGAGATTACCAAGAACCTCAGGGACCGCGACCAAAGCAAGTCTGAGTAGTTCGCACCCGCACGAAAGAGGCCAGCCTCAGTCTGAACGGACTGAGGCTGGCCTCTTTGTTACGTGTCGGTATTAGACGCCGTAGTAGAGCTCGAACTCGTACGGGTTCGGGCGCAGCGACAGCGGACGGATCTCGTTCTCGTACTTGTAGTCGATCCAAGTGTCGATGAGGTCCTGGGTGAAGACGCCGCCGGCCTGCAGGAACTCGTTGTCCTCGCGCAGGGCCTCAAGAGCTTCTTCCAGGGAGCCCGGAGCCTTGGGGATGTCCTTGGCTTCCTCGGCCGGGAGCTCGTAGAGGTCCTTGTCGATGGGAGCCGGGGGTTCAATGCGGTTGCGGATGCCGTCGATGCCGGCCATCAGCTGGGCCGCGAACGCCAGGTACGGGTTGGACGAGGGGTCCGGAGCGCGGAACTCGATGCGCTTGGCCTTCGGGTTGGTGCCCGTGATCGGGATACGGATACCGGCGGAGCGGTTGCCCTGCGAGTAGACCATGTTCACGGGAGCTTCGAAGCCCTTGACCAGGCGGCGGTAGGAGTTGACCGTCGGGTTGGTGAAGGCCAGGACTGCCGAAGAGTGCTTCAGCAGGCCGCCGATGTACCAGCGGGCGGTGTCGGAGAGGCCTGCGTAGCCCTTCTCGTCATAGAACAGGGGGTCGCCGTTGCTCCACAGCGACTGGTGGCAGTGCATGCCCGAGCCGTTGTCACCGAAGACAGGCTTCGGCATGAAGGTAACGGACTTGCCCCAGGCATCTGCGGTGTTCTTGATGATGTATTTGAACTTCTGCAGGTCATCAGCAGCCGCGGTCAGCGTGGTGAACTTGTAGTTGATCTCAGCCTGGCCGGCGGACCCAACTTCGTGGTGGGAGCGCTCGACCTCAAGGCCGGCCTTGTCCAGTTCGATGCACATGGCATCGCGCAGGTCGGCCTGCTTGTCGGTGGGGGACACCGGGAAGTAACCGCCCTTGACGGGGGTCTTGTAACCGAGGTTTCCGCCCTCTTCTTTGCGGCCGGTGTTCCAGTGTGCTTCCTCAGAGTCGATCTTGTAGAAGCTGCCCTGCGGGGAGGACTCGTACTGGACGTTGTCGAAGACGAAGAACTCGGCTTCGGGAGCGAAGAATGCGGTGTCTGCGATGCCGGTGGATGCCAGGTACGCTTCAGCCTTCTCTGCCACGCCGCGGGGGTCGCGGTGGTAGGGGTCACCCGTGCGGGGGTTCACGATGGAGAAGTTCAGCGCAAGCGTCTTCTCGATGCGGAACGTGTCGATGAAGGCCGAGGTCACATCCGGGATGAGCTGCATGTCGGACTCGGCGATGCCCTGGAAGCCGCGGATGGAAGATCCGTCGAAGAGCTGGCCGTGGACGAAGAAATCGAGGTCGACACTCTTGGCCGGCACGTTGAAGTGCTGCTGGACACCAGGGAGGTCGGTGAAGCGGATATCGACGAATTTGACGTCTTCGTCTTTGATGAACTTGAGGACTTCGTCCGCAGTCTTGAACATCTATGCTCCTTATGCATATCAAGTAACAGGCCCGGAAGGCCGCGTGGTGCAGCCCATTCCAAGGGTCCGGAGACACAAAAAGTTCCCCGTGCCATGGTGGCTGGCAACTCATACCACCATAGGGAGATGGGATTTCCCGGGGGTGTCGGTATTGTTTCCGGCAGGTTACAGAATCATCTGTTGTGTAAACGGTAGTCGGCTTCCCGGTGTCCGGTCCATGTCGGTCCGGTGGGCGAACACCGGAGCGGAGATCCGGGCGCTAAGCGGCCAAGATCGATCCGCCTGCGGTCGGTCGCCAGGCATGCCAGCCGTTAGGCTTGGAGGGTGGTAGATCGTAAAGACATTGGCTCTTGGCTGAGCGGGCCGGACACTTCCGGAATCTCCAAATATCCTGGTGAACGGCTCGGGTTGCCCGAATCCGGGCCAGGTTCCATGGCACGCGCCGGAAGGCGCATCCTGGGCATCATGGTGGACTGGACCATCGCCCTCGTGATCAGCAATTTTGCCTTCGGTGGCAACCCTTGGGCAACGTTGGCCATTTTTGCCGTGGAACAGATTCTGCTGATCGGCACGTTGGGTTACAGCATCGGTCACAGGATTGCCGGAATCCACGTGGTTCGGCTGGGTGGCGGACCCGCTGGTCCGTTGGCCGCCGTAGTGCGGACCTTCCTACTGTGCCTTGTCATCCCTGCGGTCGTCTTCGATCCCGACCAGCGAGGCCTGCACGACAAGGCGATGAACACCATCCTCATCAGGATGTAGTTGCCTTCACACTGAGAACTTTCTCTGCCTTCGCGCCATCAAACGAAAAACCGCCCCTGTCTCCAACAAGCGACAGGGGCGGTTTTCTCTTCGGGATCAGCGTCCGCGTGCGGCCTTGCGGTCCGGGCGGGCCTTGTAGGGATCGATGCCCTTGGGGATCGGCAGACGGTTTCCAAGGGAGTTGATGCGCTTGGAAACCGCATTGACCTCCACCTTGGTGAGTTCATTCTTCAGCTTGCCCATGGTCTTGGCCAATTTATTCAGGGGCACCTGACCCTCGCCGCGACCGGATTCCAGAACGTGGATGGTTACGTTGGGCAGGATGCGCGCGAGGCGCTTGCGCTCGGCGTCCACCAAAGGCTTGACGCGGTGCGTGGGACCTTCACTGACCAGAACGACGCCGGGGCGGCCAATGGCCATGAACACAGCGTCCTGGGTGCGGGGGTTGACGGCAACAGGCTGATCCTGGGTCACCCAACCGCGGCGGAGCGTACCAAGCGCTGCGCCGGAAGCGCCAGGCTGGTTCTCGATTTGCGCGAAGGCGGCTTTCTCAGCTCTGCGGGAAAGAATGAAGACGGCGGCTAGCAGGCCAAGCGGGATACCAATGATCAGGCCGGTAACCCAGTTCTCCAGCAAGAAGCCAATGAGGAAGGCCACGGCAACCACTGCAAGGAATGCCAGCACCATGATCCAGACAACCTGTGGATCATTTCGCCGGGTCATCTTGAAGACTTCAGCGATCTGCTTCAGCTGGCTCGGCTTCTTGGCCTTGGCTTCCTTGGGCTTGCGCTGGAACAGCCCACGCTTGGGTGCGTCGGCCGAGGGGGTCGAATTGCTGGAATCAGAGGAGTTCGCCATAGTGCCTTAATTCTACGTGATGTACGCAGAAGGACCGGACGCCGTTACGCAGGTGGCATCCGGTCCTTCAGTACTGATTGGTAGTGCTTCCTGGTGATGCTGTGCGTGGTGCTTAGCCGTGGGCGGCGAGGATGGTGGAGGCTTCCTGGCGGGTGGTGCCGGAGGACTCGATGTGGGCCAGGGCGGCCGGGATTTCCCAGCCCTTCTTCCGCATCGCGGTGGCCCACAAACGCCCTGCCCGGTACGAGGAGCGCACCAACGGGCCGGACATGACCCCAAGGAACCCGATTTCTTCGGCCTCGTGCTGGAGGTCCACGAATTCCTGCGGCTTGACCCACCGGTCCACCGGCAAGTGCCGCTCGGACGGGCGCAGGTACTGGGTGATCGTGATCAGGTCACACCCGGCAGCGTGCAGATCCCGCAGCGCTTCGGAGATTTCCTCGCGGGTCTCGCCCATGCCCAGGATCAGGTTGGACTTGGTCACCATGCCAAGGTCCCGGCCCTGGGTGATGACATCCAGGGACCGCTCGTACCGAAACGCCGGACGGATCCGCTTGAAAATCCTCGGCACGGTCTCGACGTTGTGCGCGAACACTTCCGGCTTTGAAACACAGATCGCCGCGATGTGCTCAGGCTTGCCGGAGAAATCAGGGATCAGCAACTCCACCCCGGTGCCCGGGTTCAGTTCATGGATCTTCCGGACCGTTTCGGCGTACAACCACACACCCTCATCGGCCAGGTCATCACGGGCCACCCCGGTCACGGTCGCGTAGCGCAACTGCATCGCCTGCACGCTCCGGGCCACCTTGGTGGGTTCGAACATGTCCACCGGGGAAGGTTTGCCGGTATCGATCTGGCAGAAATCACAGCGCCGGGTGCACTCGGACCCGCCGATCAGGAACGTCGCTTCCTTGTCTTCCCAGCACTCAAAAATGTTCGGGCAACCGGCCTCTTCACACACAGTGTGCAGGCCTTCCTTCTTCACCAGGTTCTTGAGCTGGACGAACTCCGGCCCCATCTGGACCTTGGCCTTGATCCACTCAGGCTTACGTTCAACCGGGACCGCCGAGTTACGCTGCTCAACGCGCAGCAACTTACGGCCTTCAGGTGCCAAGGTCACTGGAGTGCTCCTTCGGGTGTGGAAACGAGTGCTTCTTCGTGCTTGCTGAATTCTTCAACGAAGCGGTCAACGATGTCGGCGGGGTTGATGGTCCGGCCGGTTTCCAGCGACATGGTGGTGACGCTGGCGTCGGTGATGCCACAGGCGATGATCTGCGCATAGGGCGCGAGGTCATTGCTGCAGTTGATGGCCACGCCGTGCATGGTTACGCCGTCCAGGACCCGAATGCCGATCGCGGCAATCTTACGGTCGGGTCCTTTGTCATCGGCAAGGATCCAGACTCCGGCCCGGCCCTTCACGGTGACGGCCTTGATGCCGTAGTCCTGCATGACGGCGATCATGATGGCCTCAAGCCGTTCCACGTAGTCGCGGATACCGGCACGGTTCTTGAGTTTGAGGATCGGATAGGCGATGAGTTGCCCTGGGCCATGCCACGTCAGTTTCCCGCCGCGGTCCACGGGAACAACGGGAGTGCCGTCAAAGGGTCGCTCGTGGTCCTCCGTGAGTTTGCCGGCCGTGTAGACGGCGGCGTGCTCAAGGACCAAGACGGTGCTGTTCTTCTCGCCCGCAACAACTTTGTTGTGGATTTCGCGCTGCAGGTCCCAGCCCTGCATGTAATCTACGAAATCCGGGGCAAGACCCAGTTGTGAAAACTCAAGAGTCATGGGTTCAAGCTTAGACCCAGCAGGAGACTGGCCATGGTTTTGTGGTGAAGCTCTCAGTCGCATCCCGACCCGTTGAAGCGGGGAGCGGTCATGACACTGCCTGTGGATAACTTCTGCGGAAAATCCGGCAGTCGGGTACACCTTGTTTATGGAAACTCTGGACACTATCGCAGCCGTGGCTCCCCACATTCCGGGCTACGTAATAGCCCGCCCACTGGGCCAGGGCAGTAGTTCTACCGTTTGGCTTGCCACGAGGGAGAAGGACGGTGCCCGGTTCGCGGTCAAATGTGCCAAAGCCGGTGCCGCTGGCGGCCTGGCAACGTCACGAGCCGAAGTTCTTGCGGACGCAAACCGTGAGATGAGGCTCCTCTCCCAACTCAAGCACAAGCACCTCATACGTGTTCACGAAATCCTCCACATGGGAGGCGCGGCTGAGGGAACATTGGGGATCGTCATGGATTATGCAGCGGGAGGTTCGCTGGCCAACCTGATGTCCGCGAGGGGGAAGCTCACGGTCGGAGAGGCCGTGACGATCCTGACTCCCATTGCCCAGGCATTGGACTATCTGCACGCCAACGGCACGGAACACGGAGATGTGTCACCCGGAAACGTCTTGTTTACAGCCGTCGGGATGCCATTGCTGGCGGACTTTGGCGTCGCCGCCAAGGTAGGCGACAAACCACACGACCTGGGCGTCGGAACGCCCGGATTCATGGAGCCAGGATCTGAATCGCCAGTGAACGGCGATATTTCCCGGGACACCATCCAACCGCAGCGGGACGTCTATGCCCTCGGCGCGGTCGGCTGGTACTGCCTGACCGGGACCACGCCGGAGCAGGAACAGGATCGTCCACCCCTGTCATTGCTGGTCCCGGAGGTTCCCAAAGCCCTGGCCGCAGCCTTGGAAGCTGCTCTAAGCGCAGATCCTCGGAAGCGTCCGTCGGCCAAGGAGCTAGGCACTGCGATCTTCAGGAGTGCTGCTCCCGAAGCCCTGGATTTATCAGGTGCCGTGCATTCCTCCGTTATTCCTGAATTGCTGACCCGGCGCGAGATATTGGGACGTTCACCGCGGCGCGCAACCCGTTCCTTAAGCCGGACTACCCGCTGGTTGAAGATCTGGTGGAGATTGCTGCCGTTCACGCGCGGGCGGGCGCTGCCAACAGCGGAGCCTGGGCATCGCCGGAGCCGCAGGCCCGGCGGTGGGCTTGGCCGCCGGTTGGTTCTTTTGGCAGTGACGGGCGTACTGATTGGCGCTGCATCATGGATTCTTTGGCAGCAGAACAGCACGACGACGGCGATGGTGCAGCAAGCGGCGATGGAAAGCGGCGTTGCCGACCCCGGTGAGGCGGCGGAAGCCCCACACGGCCTGGATCAAACGGACGCACAGGATCTGCCGGCTGCACTCGCCACCGGGCTCCAATCAGAGGATCCCTTAGTGGCCGTGTCCGCACTGTCCGCCGTGCGTGACATCGCCTTGGGAGAACGGCGACTTGACCTTTTGGATTTGGTCAACGCGCCTGGTTCGCAGGCCGAAGCGACCGACAAACAGGTAAGCGATTACCTGCGGGACGCTGGAACGGCGTTTGTTGGACTCCATACAGCGTTGACAGCCCTGACCGTGGAAGGACCCGCTCAGTCCGATCATGTGCTGGTGGAGGTTACTGCCGCCACGTCCGGCTATGAGGAACGCCTGGTGTCAGGGGCAGTTGTCAGGACCGGAGCCGCCGGGACACCGCAGCAGCTTCGGCTGGACCTGGTTCGTTCGGACGGGCGGTGGCGGATTTCCGGAATTCTCGACGCCGGTCCGGCCGGGTAAGGGTGCCGCTGAAGCCAAGCACATCTTCAGCGGGCCTTTTCCTGGCGCAGCCATGCCATGGCATCGGGGAGGGACGGGTGCAGCCAGTGGAAGCCGGCCTCCTGTAACCTCGCGGGCACCATTCGCTGGTTGGCCATCACGAGTTCATCGGCAAGGCCACCGAGAACCAGTCGCAGGGCGGGTCGGGGTACACGGAAGAAGGCCGGCCGGTTGAATGCTTTGGCGAGGCCCGCGACTATCGTGTTCACATCCGCGCTCTCCGGGGCGCAGACATTCACCGCACCGTCAATTTGTGCTTTAAGGAGGTACGCGAGGGCCCTGGCTTCGTCGGCCAAAGTGATCCACGGCCAATACTGGCGGCCGTTCCCAAAAGGTCCACCCAGACCGAGCTTCAACAAGGGGAACAGCGGCCCGAGCGCACCACCGGAGGTGCTGAGCACGACGCCTGTCCGGGGCGTCACCACCCGAACGCCGGCCGGAGCAGTCCGTGCCATGCGCTCCCACTCAATGGTCAGGCGGCCTAACACGCCGTCGCCGGGCCCGGAATCCTCCCTCAACGCCCCATCGCGTGAGGCGCCGTAGTAGCCGGAAGCGGATTGGCTGATGAATGTTGCGGGCGGTTTGCCAAGTCGTCGCATGGCGGCGGTCAGGGTTTGAGTGGTCCGGAGACGGGATTCCGTGAGGACCTGGATCCGGCGTTTTGTCCACGGACGGTCGCCTATGCCTGCGCCCGAGAGGTTAACCACGGCGTCTGCACCGTCCAGGACAGCCTCATCCAGCTCACCCTTGGCTGGGTCCCACGTCCATTCAAGCGCTGACCCGGCTGGGCGCCGCACCAGCCGGATGACCTCATTACCGTCAGCAACCAGCTGCTCGGACAGGGCCGTCCCGATCATTCCCGAAGCTCCGGACATCACGATTCTCATGACCCATCTCACCATGGCGAACGCTTGTGGTGGAAACGACAGCGGATGCCGCAACTGAAGGGTGCCTCTTGACTATGATCGAACAATGACCTCCTCCAGCTACCTCCGTTTCCCGCATGTGCACGGCGATCTGGTCACCTTTGTGGCCGAAGACGACATCTGGATCGCACCCCTTTCAGGAGGCCGCGCCTGGCGGGTATCCTCCCAGCAACTGCCGGCAAGGAACCCACGGTTCACACCGGACGGCAAGACGCTGGTGTGGACCACTGTTGTGGGCACGTCACCGGAGGTGGTCACAGCCAACGTCGACGGCGGCGGGTACAGGCAGCTGAGTTACTTCGGGCATAGCACCACTAAGGTCAAAGGCTTCACGCCATCAGGGAACGTGGTGGTAACGAGCGCGTTCCAACAAGCCGAAAGCCGTCACACGCACGCTTACAGCCTCCCGCTGGACGGCGGCGCCGCCGTCGAACTTCCGTTCGGCCCGGTTGAGGCTGTTGCTTTTGGGCCAGAAATCGGTGACGAGAAGCCGGTAGTCCTGGCAAGCGTCCTCTCACGTGAGCCCGCCTGGTGGAAGCGCTACCGCGGAGGCACCGCCGGGAAGCTCTGGATCGATGCCGACGGCAACGGGGAGTTCGAGCGGCTGGTGGCGGAGATCGACGGAAACCTCACCGACCCATTGTGGATTCAAGGACGAATTGCCTTCCTGTCGGACCACGAGGGCTACGGAAACCTTTATTCCGTGCTTCCTGATGGTTCCGGACTGCGCCGGCATACGGACCACGAGGACTTCTACGTCCGGCACGCAAGCACGGACGGCACCCGGGTGGTCTTTGAGTCGGCCGGCGAGATCTGGATGCTCCCGTCACTGGACGCGGATGTTGAGCCCGTCAAATTGAACATCACGCTTGGGTCGGCATCACCGGGCCGTCGCCCCGCACCGCTCAAGGCTTCCGCCCACTTGGGGGATGTCTTCCCCAACGTCACCGGCACGGCCAGTGCAGTGGAATCGCATGGCACCATCCACTGGCTCCGGCACAAGGACGGACCTTCCCGTGTGGTTGAGGCGACACCAGGCGTCCGCGCCCGCCTGCCCCGGCCACTTACTGACGGCCGCATAGCTTACGTCGCCGATCATGGGGGAGTGGAAGCGCTGTATATCAAGCGCATCGCCGCCCGCCTGTCGGCCGTGGTGGAGATTCCCAAAATTGTTGTTGAACAACCCGCCGCAGCTACCGAAGAATCAGCTCCGCTTCCCAAGCCGGTCTCGGCGTCGAATGTGCTGGGACAGGGAACCGCTTCCGCGCAGGCGGGTACCAATGTCACACGGGCGTCCGAAGACCAAGCCCGGACAACAACGGTGGAGCCGGTCAACGGTGAGCCATCCGCAGACACCGCGGGAGGCACAACGACAACCGCGGTTTCCGCATCGGCGGAAGAATCAGCGGATCTCCGCCTTGAATTTCCCGCCCCTACCCGGACGAGTGCTCTGGAAGTCAGCCCGGATGGCCGCTGGCTTGCCGTCGGCACGTCTTTCGGCGATGTCTTCGTTGCGGACACCACGGCCGGCAAGCTGACGCGGCTTGTCAGCGTCGGTGAAGGCAGCATCGACGAACTGGCGTGGTCCAGCGACTCCCAGTGGCTTGTCTGGTCCGAGCCGGTAACGTCCTTCGGTTCGCGGAGCAAGCTGAGGATCGCCCGCCCGGCAGAGCCTGAGTCAGGAATCATCGATGTGACCGACGGCCGCTTCTGCGACGAGTCCCCGAAGTTCACCCCTGACGGAAAATTCCTGGCGTTCCTGTCCAACAGGAGCTTCGACCCCGTCTACGACGGTCACTCGTTCGACCTGTCCTTCCCGAGCCCCATCAAGCCGTACCTGGTTGCTTTGGCAGCGGACACGCCCTCGCCGTTTGGCCCTTCCGTAGACGCGCTGGAGGACGCCTCACCCGCCGCGAAAAAGTCCGACGACGGCGAAGCGCCAGCCGTGCGCGTTGACCCGGAGGGACTTGCCCACAGGGTTATCGCTGTCCCCGTACCTCAGGGGAACTACTCAGACTTGGCTGTTGGTGACGGTGCACTGTTGTGGCTCGATACTGAGCTTTCCGGTGTCATGGGCGATGGGCGAGGCACCCTTCAGGACAAGAAAACGGCGCCGTCCTTGGTCCGGTATGACCTTGCCAAGCGCAAGCAGGCCACGCTCGTCAAGGCAGTGAACAGCTACCGCTTGTCGGGTGACCTTAGCCGCATCATCTACGTGCACGACAAGCAAATCACGTCCGTTCCCGCTGACAACAAGGTGGAGGAGGACTCCGCGGACCTCGTGCAGGTGGAGCTCAACAGGGTCCGGGTCATCTTGGACCCCGTGGCCGCTTGGGGCCAGGCATTCGACGAGGCCTGGAGGCTGCAGCGGGACTTCTTCTGGACCGCCGACATGGCAGGCCAGGATTGGGACTCTGTCTACAAGCGCTACCGTCCCATCGTGGACCGGCTTGGTTCCCACGATGACCTGGTTGACCTGCTGTGGGAAATCCACGGCGAGCTGGGAACGTCGCATGCCTACGTCAAGCCGGCCGCTGTTGCGGAGCCCGGACGAAACGGCCAGGGCAGGCTTGGAGCTGAGTTCCAGCTCGGCACCAACGGTTGGGAAATTACCCGGATCCTTGCAGGTGAGTCTTCCGATCCGCTGGCTACTTCACCCTTGACCCGTCCAGGCGCGGACGCCAAGGTGGGTGACGTGCTCCTGGCGATCGACGGCGTCGAGCTTTCCGCGGTCTTGACGCCGGCAATGCAACTGGTGGGATCTGCAGGCAGGACCGTGGAGCTCACCCTCTTGAACGGCGACGGCCATGGCGACGCTGCGGGTGTCCAGCGGCGCGTTGCCGTGGTTCCTGTCCGCGATGAGGAGCGGCTGCGGTACCAGGACTGGGTCCGGGCCAACCGGCGTACAGTCCGTGAGGCCTCGGACGGCAAATTCGGTTACCTGCATGTCCCGGACATGATGGCCAACGGCTGGGCGCAGCTTCACCGCGACTTGGATACGGAGACTGCCTTGGACGGCCTGATTGTGGATGTGCGGCGCAACCGCGGCGGACACACATCCCAGTTGGTTGCCGAACTGATCGGGCGCAAGGTCACAGGTTGGAGCATGCCGCGCGGTGAAAAGCCGCGGACATACCCGCACCACGCACCACGTGGACCCGTCATCATCCTCGCGGATGAATTCGCGGGATCCGATGGCGACATCATTACCCAAGTGTCCAAGCTGAGGGGCATTGGCCCCGTCATCGGGACGCGCACCTGGGGTGGCGTGGTGGGCATCGACAATCGTTTTTCGCTTGCTGACGGCACCGGAGTCACCCAGCCGCGATACGCCACATGGTTCAGTGGCGGGATCGGTTGGGACGTGGAAAACCGTGGCGTGGAGCCGGACATCGAGGTGCTGTTCCCGCCGCACGCCTACGCAGCCGGGACTGACCCGCAGCTGGAGTACGGAATTGGTGCGCTCAAGGAAATGATCCAGGAGCTGCCCACCGATCGCCCTCCAATGCGCGAGGGCTACCGCAAGGTCCGGCCGGCCCCATTGCCCTCGCGTCCCCAAAAGGGCTAAATACGCAGGAAAGTACAGAAGAGCCCCGCCACTTCCTCAGGGAGTGGCGGGGCTCTTCTGCGTTTTGAAGGTGGTGTTACTGCGCGAGGGTGGCATCCAAGGTGATCTCGATGCTGGCTAGAGCGCCGGAAACGGGGCAGCCCGTTTTTGCATCTTCCGAGATACGGCGGAAGTCCTCTTCGGACAGGCCCGGAACCTTAGCGGTCATGGTCAGGTGGCTGCCAGTGATGCCTGTGCCGGGAACGAAGGTAACGTCAGCTTTGGTCTGAACTTCTTCAGCCGTGAATCCTTCGCCGGCAAGAGCGTGGCTGAAAGCCATGGAGAAGCAAGCGGAGTGGGCAGCGGCAATCAGCTCTTCGGGGCTGGTTTTGCCGCCGGACTGCTCGGTGCGTGCTTTCCAGGTGACATCGAACGTGCCCAGTCCTGAACTGTCCAGCGTAGTGTTGCCGGCGCCTTCAATCAGGTTGCCGTTCCAAACCGTGTGTGCGGTGCGTGTTGCTGCCATGTCCACTCCTTGGGTCGTTGTGAGTCGGCAACCAGCCGTCGGCAGGTGCCATCGGGATCAATCCTATGGATTTGCCTGCCGGACCGCACGGCCATTCCGCTGACAGTGGATTGTGACCCTACACTGGCGAAATGGATACTGAAGAACTTGTGCCTGCCAAGCGCAACCAGGGACCCAGAATTGCGTCCATCATGGTAAACGCAACTGATGCCGCCCGACTGTCAGCCTTCTGGTCCGAGCTGCTGGACATGCCCGTGGCAGCGGAACACGAAGGTTTCATCTGGCTTCGGCCAGCTGAGCCGGGCCTTCCCCAGTTGGCCTTTCAACAGGTCGCCACACCCACTGAAGGGAGGCGCCGCCTGCACTTGGACCTTCACGACGCCGACCCCTCAGCGCTGCGGCGCAAGGCTGAGAGGCTGGGGGCTACTTTCGTCGAGGGGCAAGATGTCGGCGACTTCCATTGGGACGTAATGCAGGATCCCGAGGGGAATGAGTTTTGCATAGCCCAGGAGTGATCGCCTGCCCGGATTAGTTCCAGAGGGTCGCGTTAGTTCCAGAGGGTCGCGATGGCGATGTTGATCAAAGCCAGGCCACCAACGCCGTGGGCCAGGCCGGTAGAGACCGGCTCGCCTTTCTTCACCTTACGTGTGCCGATAACTGCCAGAACGGCTACTGCCACACCGATGGCGAACTTCACGCCGAGCTTGAAATAGTTGGGATCGGCGTCGGGCAGCAAGGGGAACACACCCATCATGGCAATGCCCGTGAGGAGCTGGAGGAAGGCGCCGTCACGCTGGCGGGGGTGGACGGTTGGCTCCTTGAGGGTGGCGATCCAGTAGCCCACGATCATGGCTGCGCCGACGATGTGCAAGAACACCAAAATGTTGAAGAGAATACTCATGGCCCAAGCTTATCCAGTTGGTTCTACGTCCCGTAGCAAAGCCACGCTGACACCATGACGTACCTGGACGCCAGCGGGCAGGCAAAGCAGAAGGGCAGGTTACCGGTTTCCCGGTAACCTGCCCTTCTGCTTTTGAAGGCGTGCTTAGAGACGCAGGCTCTTAGAGACCGAGGTCTGCTTCGAAAGCGCCTTCTTCAAGGCGAGCCTTGAGGGTCTGCAGGAAGCGGCCGGCATCCGCGCCGTCCACCAGGCGGTGGTCGTACGTGAGGGACAGGTACATCATGGAGCGGATAGCGATCGAGTCGTCGCCGTTTTCGTCGGCAACCACGACGGCGCGCTTGACGATGGCACCGGTTCCGAGGATGCCCACCTGGGGCTGGTTGATGATCGGGGTATCAAACAGTGCACCAACGGAACCGATGTTGGTGATGCTGAACGTGCCGCCGGAAAGCTCATCCGGGCCGATCTTGCCGTCGCGGGTACGGCCTGCGACATCGGCAATTTTGCTGGCCAAGCCGGCGAGGTTCAGGTTGCCGGCGTCGGAAATGACAGGTACCAGAAGGCCCTTGTCGGTATCCACAGCGATCGCCAGGTGCTCGGCGTTGTGGTACGTGATTTCCTGCTTGGCTTCGTCGTAAGCAGCATTCAGCTTGGGGTGCTGCTTCAAGGCTTCGGCTACAGCCTTGGCGATGAACGGGAGGAAGGTCAGCTTGACGCCGTTCTGGGCCTGGAACGAGTTCTTGGCCTTGAGGCGGAGCTTGGCAATCTTGGTCATGTCGACCTCGTGCACCTGGGTCAGCTGAGTGGAGACCTCAAGGGACTCGCGCATGCGGCGTGCAATGACCTGCCGGATGCGAGGGGCCTTCTCGGTGGTTCCACGCAGGGAGGATGCGACCACGGGGGCAGCGGCCTTGGCTGCGGGAGCTGCAGCCGGAGCAGCTGCAGCGGGGGCTGCGGCTGCCTGCTTTGCTTCCGCAGCAGCCAGAACATCCTGCTTGCGGATGCGGCCACCGACACCGGTGCCGGAGACCGATGAGATGTCTACACCGTGCTGGTTGGCAAGCTTACGGACCAGGGGAGTGACGTATCCGGACTCCGAGGACCCTTCAGCCGCAGGCGCAGCTGGAGCCTCGGCGGGTGCGGGTGCAGCTGCCGGAGCCGCGGGTGCGGCAGCGGGTGCCGGTGCAGCAGCGGGTGCCGGTGCAGCAGCGGGAGCAGCCGGAGCCTCGGCGGCAGGCGCTGCAGCCGGAGCGGGAGCCGATGCAGGAGCAGCTGCGCCGGAACCGATGATGGCAAGCACGGAGCCTACCTCTGCTGTTTCGTCCTCGCTGACGCGGATTTCCTGCAGGGTGCCGGCAACCGGAGAAGGAATTTCGGTGTCTACCTTGTCGGTGGAAACCTCGAGGAGGGGTTCGTCCACCTCAACGGTATCGCCAACAGCCTTGAGCCAGCGGGTGACAGTACCCTCGGTGACGCTCTCGCCCAATGCGGGGAGGGTTACTTCATGGCCTTCGCCTGAAGCAGCGGGTGCTTCAGCCGCCGGTGCTTCTTCAGCGGCGGGTGCGGCAGGAGCCTCTTCGGCCGGTGCTGCCTGCTCTGCGGGCGCGGCAGGAGCTTCCTCAGCCGGTGCGGACTCAGCTGCCGGAGCGGCGGAGCCGGAACCGTCGCCGATTCGGACCAAGGGGGCGCCTACTTCGGCCGTCTCGTCTTCAGCGACGAGGATTTCTTCGATGACGCCTGAGATCGGAGAAGGGATTTCGGTGTCTACTTTGTCGGTTGAAACCTCGAGCAACGGCTCGTCGATCTCCACCCGGTCACCAACCTGCTTGAGCCAGCGGGTGACGGTTCCTTCGGTGACACTCTCACCGAGGGCGGGCAAGTTAACGGATTCAGACATGTCGTCCCCGTTCTCCTTATTGATCTTTGTGCGGATGAATTCTGCTGGTTCGGATCGGGTGCACACGGCATATTCCGCTGCATGCACCCGATCCGTGGGTCTTGGTAAGACTTAGCCGTGGAGGGCCTTGCCCGCTAGGGCAAGGTGGGCTTCGCCCAGGCTTTCGTTCTGGGTGGGGTGGGCGTGGACCAGCTGGGCCACGTCCTCAGGGTAGGCTTCCCAGTTCACGATCAGCTGGGCCTCACCGATCTGCTCGCCCATGCGGGAGCCGATCATGTGGATGCCCACCACGGGGCCATCCTTCTGGCGAACAAGCTTGACGATGCCACCGGTGCCGAGGATTGAGCTCTTGCCGTTGCCGGCAAGGTTGTATTCCTGGGTCTGCACCTGGTCGTCGCCGAACTTTTCCTTGGCGGCTTTTTCTGTGTAGCCCACCGTGGCGATTTCAGGTTCGCAGTAGGTGACCTTGGGGATGTTGATGTCCTCGACGATTGCCGGGTTCAGGCCGGCGATTTCCTCGGCGACGAAGATGCCCTGCTGGTAGCCGCGGTGTGCGAGCTGGACGCCGGGGACGATGTCGCCGACGGCGTAGATGTTGCCAACGCCGGTGTGGAGGCGTTCGTTGGTGATGACGAAGCCACGGTCGATGGTGATGCCTGCTTCTTCGTAGCCAAGGTTGGCGGTCACCGGACCGCGGCCAACGGCTACGAGCAGGAGGTCGGCTTCGAACGTCTGGCCATCAACCAAGGTGACCTTGACGCCGTCGTCGTTCTGCTCAACGCCCTGGAAGAAGATGCCGGTGGTGAACTTGATGCCGCGCTTCTTGAAGGCGCGCTCAAGGTTCTTGACGATCGAGGCGTCCTCGTTCGGAACCAGGGAGGGGAGGCCTTCGATGATGGTGACATCCACGCCGAAGGACTTCCAGACGGACGCAAACTCGACACCGATGACGCCCCCGCCCAAGACGATGGCGCTCTTGGGGATGTAGTCCATGGTGAGGGCCTGGTCCGAGGTGATGACCTTGCCGCCGATTTCCAGGCCGGGGAGTGAACGGGAGTAGGAACCCGTGGCCAGGACAATGTTCTTGCCCGTGTAAGAGGTGCCGTTCACGACGACGGTGTTGTTGCCCTGGAGCTTGCCTTCACCCTCGATGACGGTGATGCCCTTGGACTTGATGAGTCCCTGGAGGCCCTTGAACTTACCGGCGATGATGCCGTCCTTGTACGCGTTCACGGCAGACATGTCGATGCTGTCGAGCGTGACGTTCACGCCATACTTGGCGGAATCGCGTGCATGGTCGGCCAGTTCGGCCGAGTGCAGGAGTGCCTTGGTGGGGATACAGCCGTTGTGCAGGCAGGTTCCGCCGAGCTTTGCCTTTTCCACAAGGCCAACGGTGAACCCAAGCTGTACGGCCCGCAGGGCAGTGGCGTAGCCGCCGCTGCCGCCACCGAGTACCAGGATGTCGAATTCTTGCGCAGTTGCCTGATCGGCCACTAAAACGCTCCCTCGCGTGAATGATGACACGGGACTGCGTGCCATCTGGTCTTTGGAACTTGTTCTGCCGTGATTATGCCAGCACCTAAGTTCTCTTGCATTTGTGACTATCGAGTTCACCTTAGCGAACCACCTACCCATGCTCCACCCTCTGCGGGCGTTTGTGGAGCGCTTGTGTCGAGACTCACGTTCACTTGTGACACAGCGCTACACCCCGCATAATTCCGGGGTTGCGCAGGCCCTGGACGGCGTTCGTCAGGGACCTGCGCAACCCGGAAGGGCGTGGGGGAGTGGTGCTAGGCGGAGACCGCCAAGAGATCCTCGGCGTAGGCAACCAGGGTGCGGACGGTGCATCCGGTTCCCTGCTTGGGCGTGTAACCATACGGGGCGCCGTTGTTGAACGAGGGACCGGCGATGTCCACGTGTGCCCACGGGATCTGCTGGCCGTCGCCGTTCTTGCCCACGAACTCACGAAGGAAGACTGCTGCGGTCATCATGCCACCGTTGCGTTCACCGATGTTGGCGAGGTCTGCCACCTGCGAGTCCAGGCTCGGCCGGAGTTCCTCAGGCAGCGGCATTGGCCAAACCAGCTCGCCGGCCCTGTCGGCCGCGGATTTCAGCGCTGCCGTGACTGAATCCGATCCCATGACGCCGGCAGTACGCAGGCCCAGGGCGATCAGCTGTGCGCCGGTGAGTGTTGCCACGTCAATGATGGCGTCGGGCTTCTCCATGCTCGCAGCGACGATGCCGTCGGCCATCACCAAACGCCCTTCAGCGTCCGTGTTCAGAACCTCAACAGTCTTGCCCCCGTAGATAGTGAAGACGTCCGCGGGCCGCGCTGCGGCGCCCGAGGGCATGTTCTCCGCGATGCAGAGCCACGCGGTGGCCTTGAGCGGCAGGCCGAGTGAGGCGATGGCCAGGACGGTATTAAGCACGACGGCGGCGCCCGCCATGTCGCTCTTCATGTCACCCATGCCGAGGGCCGGCTTAATGGAGATGCCTCCGGTGTCGAACGTGATGCCTTTGCCGACGAGGGCGATCTTCTGCGTGGCTTTCGCGGGAGCGTATTCCACCTTGACGAGGCGGGGCTGGCGGGTAGAGCCCTTGCCGACGCCGAGGATGCCTCCGAAGCCTTCCTTTTCCAGGCGCTTTTCATCCCAGACCGTGATCTTGACCGGAAGGCCCTTGGCGAGTTCCTTGGCGGACTCGGCGAACGACTCGGGGTACAGGTGGCTCGGGGGCTGGTTGACCAAGGTGCGGGTCGCGTTGACCGCGCGGGCGAGCACAATTGCCCGGTCCAGTGCGGGCTGGGCGGACTTGGCATCGACATCCGAGAAAATGAAGGCCTTGGCCACTGGGGCCTTCAGCCCATCCTTGCTGGATCGGTGCTCCGTGTAGGAGTAAGCGCCCAGGGCGGCTCCTTCGGCGACCGCGGCGACGTCGGTGAGGGTCGCAGTCGGGAAGGCCAAAGTGACTGAAGCGGCACCGGCAAGCTGGCGAACAGCGGATCCTGCGGCACGCCGGAGCGCTTCTTCGCTGAGGCTGCCCGCATCGGACAGCTTTCCTACGCCTGCAAGGACAAGAATCCCCGAGCCTGTTTCCGGCAGGCCCGGAAGCCGGTGAACCTGGTCCGCGGCGCCGGTGATCCCCAGAAGCTGCAGGGAGCCCGCAACGGATTCGGCGGCTTTCGCACTCAACGGGTTGGACAGCAGTACCGGCCCGTCCGCGCCTTGGGCAACGCCAATCACAAGTGCGTCGCTGGGGGACTTTTTCAGGTCCTTGGCGATGATGCCCAGGATGATGTCAGTAGTCTTGACCACGAGGATGTGTCCTCACTTCTCTCTGCATTGCATGGCGGCCCGCATGTTTGGCGGCCTGCCCCGGTACGCGCCCGACGTCTTTCTGCTACGGCGGCCTTGGTCTTCAGGTCCAGCGTCGCAAAAGGACGTCGGCCCGCTTCGATCGTAGTCTCTTGAACGCTGCGGACGGCAATTAAATGAGAGCTGCGGCACATCGAGGGCAGGAATGCCGTCATGGCGTGGAGCGTTGTATGGATTAATAGAGTCCCGCAGCCAAACAATGGTGCCCGGCGTGCCCATATCGCTGGGTGTCATGGGCCAGGTGCCATGTGGTTGGCGCCCGGGACTTCCCCTAACTTTGTCATTGCGAAAGGAACACGCCGTGTTTGAACGGATATCCGGCTCCCTCCTGGACCCCGAATCGCTGTACGCGCGAAACATTGAGACCTTCCACAGCCCCGAGCTTCGCGGCCTGAACATGGTCATGGGGTTCACGGGTTTTGCCGATGCCGGTCACGTGGTCCGGCAGATCAACGCGGAACTGTTGGACGAACTGGGTGCGGAGGTGGTGGCCATGTTCGATGCCGACCAACTCATCGACTACCGTTCGAGGCGGCCCCACATCAGCTTCGTGGAAGACCACCTGCAGGACTACCAAGCGCCAAAGCTCGGCCTTTACAAGCTGAATGACGGCCTCGGTCAGCCGTTCCTGCTGCTTGCCGGCTTCGAACCAGACCTGCAGTGGGAGCGCTTCTCGAGGGCCGTCGTCGGAATTGTTGAAGAGCTGGACGTCAACCTGGTGACCTGGATCCATTCCATCCCCATGCCCGTCCCGCACACGCGGCCCGTTGGAGTGACGGTTCATGGCAATATGCCTGAACTCATTGAGGGAATTTCAAGTTGGAAACCCACGGTAGATGTTCCTGCTGCCATTGGACACATCCTGGAACTCCGGCTCACCGAAGCGGAACGCAATGTGGCCGGCTACGTCATCCATGTCCCGCATTACCTGTCTGAAGCGGAGTACCCGCCGGCCGCCGTCGCCGGTTTGGAATACCTGGGGGCGGCAACCTCCCTCATGCTGCCAACGGACAGGCTCCGGGAAGCCGGGCGTGAAGTGGGCCGCCAGATCGCTGAGCAGATCGAGGCTTCTGAAGAAGTTCAGGCAGTAGTCACAAATCTCGAGACGCGCTACGACGAGAAATCCGAGGGCATCGTCCGCCGCTCGCTGCTGGCAGATTCGAATGATGAGCTGCCCAACGCCGAGGATATTGGAGCTGCCGTAGAGGCCTATCTGGCGCGTAAAGACTCGCCTCAATAAATCAGCTTTGAGTTGCCGGCAGGCATAATTGTTGGGTGAATGCTCCCCGCGCCTGGCTCATCTGGACGATCGGCGTGTTCGCCTACCTGGTGGCGGTGGCGCAGAGAACCTCGTTTGGCGTCGCAGGGCTGGAAGCTACTGAGCGGTTCCATGCCAGCGCCGCTGCCATCTCCTTCTTCACGGTGCTTCAACTCCTGGTCTATGCAGGGCTGCAGATCCCCGTCGGTGTTCTGGTGGACAGGTTCGGTTCGCGGGCCATGGTGGCAGGTGGTGCAGTGCTCATGGGACTGGGGCAGTTGCAGTTGGCCTTTGCGGACAGTGTTCCCGGTGGCGTCCTGGGCCGCGTCCTGGTGGGAGCCGGCGATGCGATGACCTTCATTTCGGTGATCCGCCTGGTCCCGTTGTGGTTCGCTCCTGCCAAGGTTCCGCTGGTCACTCAACTGACTGGCATGTGCGGCCAGCTCGGCCAACTCTTCAGCGTGGTTCCGTTCGCGCTGCTTCTTCACTCGGCCGGATGGACGCCCGCGTTCCTCACCCTGGCAGCCATGTCCGTACTGGCAGTAGTCCTCGTGCTCGCAGTGCTTCGGGACGCACCACCCGGGCACCCGCCCCGGGACACCGGCCAGGGCCTCCGTGCCACCGGTATCTCGCTGTCCCGCGCGTGGAAACAGCCCGGCACCCGGCTGGGCCTCTGGAGCCACTTCACAGTGCAGTTCAGCGGGAACCTGTTTGCCATGACATGGGGCTATCCCTTCCTGTTATCGGCGCAGGGACTCGATGCCGGGACCGTCTCCGGGCTCATGGCACTATTTGTTGCGACGGCGATCGTTGCCGGCCCTGGTTTTGGCCGGTTCGTCTCTAAACATCCCATGCGAAGATCCGCAATGGTCCTGCTGATTGCGTTGGCTACAGCCTTGGCCTGGGCCGCCGTGCTGGTTCTTCCTGAGCGCGCCCCGCTGTGGCTCCTGGCCGTCTTGGTGGTGGTACTGGCTGTGGGTGGGCCCGGGTCCATGATCGGATTCGACTTCGCCAGGACATTCAATCCTTCGCATCGAATCGGCACGGCAACCGGCATCGTCAACGTTGGCGGTTTTATTGCGGCGCTCGTCGCCATTTACCTCATCGGTCTGGTACTCGACCTCCTGTACGCCAGTGGCTTCTCCGGCGGTGATTTGTACGGGCTTGCGCCGTTCCGTATTGCCCTCAGTGTTCAGTTCGTTCTTCTTGGCCTTGGTACGGTGCTCATCCTGGTAACACGGCGGAAGGTGCGACGCCAGATGGCATCCCAGGGGATTCACGTGCAGCCGCTGCTGGCCGCCCTTGCCAGGCAGCGTCGGGAACGGATCGAGCGGCGACGTGCCGCACGAACCGTTTCTCCGGACGAGCCCTAGGCGGTCCGCGCTGCTGCGGCAGCTTTTCCACATACGCGTGATGGTTACTGTCTCCTCCGGCAGGACTTGAGCAGGGTGGAACCATGACTTCCAACAGAACGCTTAGCATCCACCAACCCGAAGACATTCTTGGCTACATTCCCCACATGCTGGGTTACTGGCCCGAGGACAGCCTTGTGGCCATCACCATGCAAGGGAAGGTCCTTGGCGCCACACTGCGGGTGGACCTGCCGAACCTTGATTCACCACAAGCCCGCTCGGGTTTCGCGGACCAGATCCGCAATTTCCTGATCGCCGATGAGGACGCTAACGGGGTGGTGCTTGCCGTCTACACCGACTCCGGATGGGAGGACGGCGATGTGGTCCGGCAGGCAATTCCGCTGCTCGAAGCCCTCCAGCGGAGTCTGGACGAGGTTGATTTATCGGTCCGGGACGCGTGGCTGGTTGGCTCCGAGTACTGGCGCAGCGCCTACTGCACAGATCTTCAATGTTGCCCGGTGCCGGGATTGCCTGTTGATCGCATCAAGAACAGCAGGCTCAGTGCAGAACTGGTGTACCGGGGGAGCTCCATCGGGCCGTCGCCGAGGAGCGGGCCCGGACAGCCCCGGCTTTCAAGTCCGGGGACGTTGGACCCTCTGGTGCTGGCAGCAGAGACACGCTATGGGAAGCAGATTCTCGGTGGGTGGCGGAGCGAGCGGTGTCTGGACGCCGTCCTTGCTGTGTGGCACCACGTGCTTAAGAGATGTGAAGCGGATGACTCACTCCAGCCCGGGGTTGACGCGGAAATCCTGGGCTTCCTCAGAACCACCCTGAGAGTCCCGGCGTGGCGGGACGCTGTGGTTGTCATGGCGGCAGCAGGCATGGAGTCCGCAAAGTCCGGTGCTGCGGCGTTCGGACTTTTCAGCGAAGACGACGCAGGCACGCCTTTCGACCCACAAGAACTCGGCGTACCGGCCCCGGCCGTTCCGGCTGCCAAAGTTCATCATGAGCCCGATACGTCCGGGGATGTCTTCACCTACGGAGATGTCCTACTGGGCATGCGACCGCACATGCCTTGTTGGAACACCCTTGACGCATTGCAACAGGTTCTTGCCGGGCTATGTGTCGACGACGAATCCGGCGTAGTGCCTGCAGCGGCATTGACCCTTCAGGGCTGGATTTCCTGGTGCAAGGGGCGTGGATCCGTTGCGCACGCCTGCCTTAGCCGGGCGGAGGCTGCGCAACCGGGATACCGGCTGGCCGAACTGCTCATGGACCTTCTGGGACAGGGGAGCATCTGCACCTGGGCGCGGAGCTCCGAGACCGCATGGCGCGGGTTCAAGGACACGGTGGCCTAGGGGGTTTGAAAATTCCCTAGGCATGCGTTTCGCAAAACCGTGAGACAATGGATGCCGAGACCCGGTTGGGTCCGCGTTCGAATGCCTGAATTGGCCCCTTCATCGGGAACAAAACAGTGTCGTCGGGAGTTCTCTATAGAGACTCTGCAGGCGGCGATCGCATTTGAAATTGATCGCGGACTTGACAGGGTCATAGTGGTGTTGCCCGTATGGTGATTCCACAGACCGCCGCTAGAAAGGTTTTCTGTGACCCCGTCTTCCGTCGAGAAGGAACCCGCCGCCCAGGCCGAATTGTCCGCTGAGGAAAAGAAGGCGGCAACATCGGCAAAGCGCGCAGCGACACGTGCTGCCAACAAGGCCTCAGAGGGCGACTCTGACAAGCCGGCACCCAAGAAGCGTGGACCCAAGCCCGGCGCGAAGGCCGCCGCTGAGGCCGCGAACAAGTCCTCAGGATCCGACGCTGAGGATTCCAGCGGCGAGGATGAAGACTTTGATCCCGCAGCTGCCGAGGAAGTCGAAGTCGGAGAAGATGACGTCGAGGACGGCGCCACGGCTACCAAGGACAAGGCTGCTCCCTCAGGTACGGGATTCGTCTACTCCGATGCCGACGACGACGACGCCCCTGTCCAGCAGGTCATGTCGGCCGGTGCTACTGCCGACCCCGTCAAGGATTACCTGAAGCAGATCGGCAAGGTCGCACTGCTGAACGCAGAGCAGGAAGTTGACCTCGCCCTTCGGATCGAGGCCGGCCTCTTTGCCGAGGAAAAGATCAACGCTGACGACGGATCCATGGATCCCAAGCTCAAGCGTGAGCTTGAATTCGTCATTCACGATGGCAAGCGTGCCAAGAACCACCTGCTCGAAGCCAACCTGCGCCTGGTCGTTTCATTGGCCAAGCGCTACACCGGCCGCGGCATGCTCTTCCTGGACCTGATCCAGGAAGGCAACCTGGGCCTTATCCGTGCAGTTGAGAAGTTCGACTACACCAAGGGCTTCAAGTTCTCCACCTACGCAACCTGGTGGATCCGTCAGGCGATTACCCGCGCCATGGCAGACCAGGCCCGCACCATCCGCATTCCGGTGCACATGGTGGAAGTCATCAACAAACTGGCCCGCGTACAGCGCCAAATGCTTCAGGACCTCGGCCGCGAACCGACGCCTGAAGAGCTGGCACTCGAGCTGGACATGACGCCTGAGAAGGTTGTCGAGGTCCAGAAGTACGGCCGCGAGCCGATTTCGCTCCACACCCCGCTGGGTGAGGACGGTGACTCGGAGTTCGGTGACCTGATTGAGGACTCCGAGGCTGTGGTCCCTGCCGACGCCGTGAGCTTCACGCTCCTGCAGGAGCAGCTGCACTCGGTTTTGGACACCCTGTCCGAGCGCGAAGCCGGAGTTGTGGCAATGCGCTTCGGCCTGACCGACGGCCAGCCGAAGACTTTAGACGAAATCGGCAAGGTCTACGGCGTCACGCGCGAGCGTATCCGCCAGATCGAATCCAAGACCATGTCCAAGCTGCGGCACCCGTCCCGCTCGCAGGTCCTGCGGGACTACCTGGACTAATAACATCCCAGAACCGGTGATGAGAGCGGCCCAGTCGGAATTCCGGCTGGGCCGCTTTTTCTTGTTGGCCACAACAAGCTGGACGCAACAAGCTCAACGCAACAAGTTCAACGCAACAAGTTCAACGCAACCAGTTCAACGCAACAAGGCCCCTCCCGTGTGGGAGGAGCCTTGTCATGTAATCAAAAAGGGTTTCCGGATAACCGGACTGCCTAGTCGACGGGGACGGGAGCCTTCTCGTTGAGGCGCTCGGTCTCATCGTGCCAGCCGGAAGTCATTGGCCGAAGCGTAGCTTCAACTGCACGTGCGTGGTGGCCGCAGAAGAGCAGCTCACCACCGGAGGACTCGAGTACAACGCGGACGTACGCCTGGGCTCCGCAACGGTCACAGCGGTCAGCTGCGTTCAGCGTGCGGTCTGCAACTGCTGTTGTCATGTCGGCCTCCTTAGTAGTTCTGTACATCCATATAACCAGCATTCGAGGCAGATCCATGGCAAGGATGGGTCACTTTCGCTGTCCGCGTATCACATGTGCGTAACGTAACCAGGCAGGCAGCGCCCGCGCTGGAGTGGCAAACGGCGCCTGATGACTTCCCCGGCTACGCTTGTACGGGCAGTGTTTGCCTTGAATTACCAGTCAACACACGGCTGGGAAGCACCCGGAGATATACCCCGAAGGAGCACACCGCGAGTGGCACCGAGTTCTGAATACAACGCCCGGCATCTGTCTGTCCTTGAGGGCCTGGAAGCCGTTCGCAAGCGCCCGGGCATGTACATCGGCTCCACTGACTCGCGCGGCCTCATGCACTGCTTATGGGAAATCATCGATAACGCCGTGGATGAGGCTCTTGCAGGCTTTGGACATGACATTAAAGTCATCCTGCATGCCGACAACTCCGTGGAAATCCACGACGACGGCCGCGGTATCCCCGTGGACGTAGAGCCCAAGACAGGCCTCTCCGGCGTCGAAGTCGTGTTCACCAAACTGCACGCGGGCGGCAAGTTCGGCGGCGGTTCCTACACAGCCTCGGGCGGTTTGCATGGCGTCGGAGCTTCGGTGGTGAACGCTTTGTCCAGCCGCCTTGATGTCCAGGTGGACCGGGGCAGCAAGACCTACCAGATGTCGTTCCGCCGCGGCGAGCCGGGACGCTTCGTGGATTCCGGTGCAAAACCAAGCCCCAATGCACCCTTCGAGCCGTTCGTTGAGAACTCGGTGCTGGATGTTGTGGGCAAGGCAAAGCGTGGCGTCACGGGAACTCGCGTGCGTTATTGGGCAGACCGTCAAATTTTCACCCCTGACGCCAAGTTCTCCTACGACGACCTGGCCGCACGGGCCCGCCAAACATCGTTCCTTGTGCCCGGCCTGAAAATCACCGTGCGCGACGAGCGCAAGCTGGCCGGAACACCTGGAGAGGCCGGTGTCCATGAGGAAGTGTTCCATCACGATGGCGGCATCTCCGAGTTTGTCGAGTTCCTCGCTGCCGATTCCGGAGTGACGGATGTCTGGCGCCTTCACGGTTCTGGAAAATTCAAGGAAACCGTTCCGGTCCTCGATGAGAACGGGCACAGCAAGATCGCGGAAGTTGAACGTGACTGCGAGGTGGACATCGCCCTGCGTTGGGGCATCGGTTACGAGACCACTATGCGCAGCTTCGTCAACATCATCGCAACGCCCAAGGGCGGAACGCACCAGTCCGGTTTTGAGGCCGCCCTGCTGAAGACCTTCCGCAAGGCCGTGGAGACGAACGCGCGCAAGCTCAAAGCCGGCAACGACAAGATTGAGAAAGACGACATTCTCGCCGGGCTGACTGCCGTCCTGACTGTCCGGCTTGCGGAGCCGCAGTTCGAGGGGCAGACCAAGGAGATCCTTGGTACCTCGGCGGTACGGGCAATCGTGGCCAAAGTGGTTGAGAAGGAAATAACTACAAGGCTGAACTCGGCCAACCGCAACGACAAAGCCCAGTCGGCGCTCCTCCTGGAGAAGATGGTCGCCGAGATGAAGTCGCGCATCTCTGCCCGCGTGCACAAGGAAACCCAGCGCCGCAAGAACGCCCTGGAAACTTCGTCAATGCCCACCAAGCTTGCAGACTGCCGTACTGATGACGTCGCGCGCTCTGAACTGTTCATCGTTGAGGGTGACTCGGCGCTCGGTACTGCCAAACTTGCCCGCTCATCCGACTTTCAGGCACTGCTGCCCATCCGCGGCAAGATCCTGAACGTCCAGAAAGCATCCGTAGGCGATATGTTGTCCAACGCTGAGTGCGCGGCGTTGATCCAGGTTGTGGGCGCCGGCTCGGGTCGAAGCTTCGACATTGACGCTGCCCGTTACGGCAAGGTCATTCTCATGACTGACGCCGACGTTGACGGTGCGCACATCCGCACACTGCTGCTCACCCTGTTCTTCCGATACATGCGTCCCATGGTCGAGGCCGGCCGCGTGTTTGCCGCTGTCCCGCCCCTGCACCGCGTGGAAGTGATCAACCCCGGCCAGAAGGCCAATGAGATGATCTACACCTACTCAGAGGCCGAGCTTCACGTGCTTCTCTCCAACCTTGCCAAGGAAGGAAAACGCTACAAGGAACCTATCCAGCGGTATAAGGGTTTGGGCGAAATGGACGCTCAGCAACTGGCCGAGACCACTATGGATCCACGACACCGGACCCTCCGGAAGGTGGGCATCGATAGCGCCCAACGTGCCGAGGAAGTCTTCGATCTTTTGATGGGCTCGGACGTGGCGCCGCGCAAGGAGTTCATTATTGCCGGCGCGGCCACCCTGGACCGGGAGCGCATCGACGCCTAGCTCGGCTTTGACGGAGCCGGGGCACCATCAGCGGTTTGTGGCGTGGGGGCGCCCGGGGCGGCGAACGTAGCCGCTCCCACCACCAAGGCCAAGGCGCCCAGACCCCAAGGCAGCCCGGCCGCTACGGCAACGCCTCCCACCAGCAGCGGCCCACCGGCGTCGCCAAGTTCACGGCCCAGCTCGGCTGAGCCCATGGTTCTACCGAGGCGTTCGGCCGGTGTTGCATCGGCCAGGTGGGCGAATGCGAGAGGTGTGGACACGCCGATTCCCGTACCGATGAGCACGGCCGCGACGTAGATCCCCGTTGCTCCCGGCAACAAGCCGGCTATCAGGGTGCCTATGGAGATGGCGAGCAGGCCGGCCACCATGCCGGGCCTGTCGGCGATTCTTCCTTGGTCCCGCAGCTGGCCGACGCGGGGCTGTATCAGCGCGGAAGCTACTGCGAGCACTGTGACTACGGCAACGCTGCCGGCCGTGCCAAGCCCTTCCCGTGCTGCCAGCGCAGGGAGGAAGCCGACGGCGGCACCCAGTGCTCCCGTGGCAGCGGCCAACACCAGGGTTGGTCCAAGAAACGACCGTTGGGTGCTTTGTCGCCAAACATCGACGATGGTGTACCGGGGGCGGGGAAGCGGCTGCAGGCGGGGCACTGAAGCAAGGGCCCACACGGCCACTGCCAGGCCCAGGGCCGCCAGGATCCCGAACAGCAGGCTGAATCCGCCGGTGATGATGGCCAGGGCTCCGAGCAGCGGTCCAATAGCGTAGCCGAGTCCTTTCCAGGAGCCATAGCGGCCAAAGTAGTGCCCGGTCTTGCCGCCTGCCAGCCGGGCAACGCTAGCGGACGAAGCCGGGGAGAAGGCTGAAGCTGCCATCCCTTGGCCAAGTCGCGCGGCGGCGAGCATGGCGGGCTGATCCGCCGATAATCCAATCAGGGAGGCCGCGGAGAAAGCCACCAGCCCACCCACGATGACCGGCTTGGGTCCGATGCGATCGCTGAGGGCGCCGAAAACGGGTTTGAGGAACACTTCCGCGATGTCGTACAAAGCCAGCAGAACGCCCAGGGCAAGCAAACTCAAACCGATGTCCGCGCTTTCTGCCCCAAGGCCCGCTGCGACAGCATGGGCGCCAAAGGCGGTGGTAAATCCCGCGGCGTAGAGGGGCCAACGCTGGCTGGCTGCAACGGAAGATGTAAGAGTGATCGTGGCTTTCACAGTACGAATGTAACAGCTGCTACATTCGTAAGTGTGATTGATGAACAGTGGTTGTTGATTTTGGTGCAGGTTCCTGCGCAGCCATCCCGGCACAGGGTGGCGGTGTGGCGCGAACTGCGCCGGATCGGGGCTGTTCCTTTGTCGCCGGGTACTTGGGTTCTGCCTGCCCATCCGGCCTTCGATGAAGGCCTCGCGCGAGCTGCGGCGCTGGTGGCAAAGGGCGATGGTTCCTGGACGTTGGTGGACGCTGCGCCCCGGGACGCAGGTGCGGACACGTTCCGTAGCGCATTCGAAGATGCCCGGCTGGAAGAGTGGAACGAGTTCACGGCCGATTGCGGCAAATTTGAGCAGGAGATAGCCAAAGAGATCTCGAGGGAGAAGTTCACTTTCGCCGAACTGGAGGAAGAAGAACAAAGCCTGGAGCGTTTGAGACGCTGGTACAGGGAGTTGAAGTCGCGCGATGTGCTTCATTTGCCGCAGGCGGCTGTTGCCTCAGAGCGCCTGGCTCGCTGTGCCGAGGCCTTGGAAGGCTACGCGTCCTTGGTGTACGAGGCGACGCTTCCCCAGTAGCCGGTCAAGCCAGGCAATCCGTCAGCCCAGTAGTCCCGGAACGATCAACAGTGCAGTGGGCACCGCAAGCAGCAAGGCGGAGGCGGCCAGGACCAGTGCCCGTGCAGCCCTGGTGAGTGGAGGCTTGGGTGAGAGCAGGCGGCTGACGCGTGACGCCGTCGTGCGTGGGGAGTCGGCACCGCCGGTGGCGCTGACTGCATTGCCCTCGACAACGGCGCCCCCTGCGCTGAGTGCCTGGCCGCCGGCCAGTGCCTGACGCCCGCTGACGGACTGCCCGTCCAGGGCGGGCTGTGTGGTGCCGCTGGCAACAATGGCGATGGCCTTGATCAGGGTGCCCTTGCTTTCGGTGCGGAGGGCGACGTCGTCGGCCAGCATTTCGATCAGGGAGTTCACCGCGGTCTGGGCCAGCCGGGTGGTGGGGAACCATGGCAGGGCCTGACGCCAGGCAGCAAAGGCCCAAAGGAGGAGATCGTGGCGCTGGGACAGGTGCGCGTTCTCGTGAATCAGCACAGCCCGGAGTTCAGCTGGTTCCAGTGCTGCCATCAGGCCGTCGGAGAGTACCGTTACGGATCGGGCGCCGCCAGGGAGGCAGTAGGCGACGGGGGAGTCGTGGTTGATCACCACGGTGCCGGGGCCGTCGTCCGACGGTGACGCCAGAAGGGCCAGCAGCTCGCGGTGGCGTCGCCGCTGGCGTTCAATCTTGTAATAGGTCAGCAGCAGGGTGAAGACCAGGTGGGCGGTCAACAGTGCCGCTGCGGAGAGCGCAAAAAGGTGCCAGAAGCCCAGCGCCGTGGTGGGTTCGTTGTTGAAGACCATCCCGGCCAGGCTCTTGAGTCCCGCAATGAGGTTGTCCCCGATGGGCTCGAGTCCGTAAACGAGCATGGCCCCGATCATGGACAAGCCACCAGCGAGGGCGATCGCTTGCCACAGCACCATGGCGGTGAAGGGGGATCGTGCCGGCCACTGTGCGCGCGACAGGAGTACGGGTACTGGCCACGCCAGAATGATTGCCAGGACCGCAAGCAGGTATGAGGTCCAGAACATAGTGGCTAATTGTAGCCGAGCAGTTTGCGCAGGGTAGCGGCTTCACTTTCGGTGACGGAACCAATGAAGCGTGCCAGGACGGCCTCGCGGTCCGGAGCCGAGCCCAGGACTTCGTGCATGAGTTCGGCGGTGTGATCGGCGCGGCTGGAGACGGCTTGGTAGCGGTGTGGCCGCGTTCCGCGTTCGCGCTCCACCAGGCCCTTCTTTTCCAGGCGTGAGAGCACAGTGAGGACCGTGGTTACGGCCAGATCCTTGCCTTGATGACCCGCGGTGCCGTCACCGGCCTCGGAATCCTGCGCCAGGAGATCGCGCAGTGTGTTGGCGGTTGCAGCCTCCTGGCCTGCCCAGAGCAGATCCATCACTGCCCGTTCCAGTTCCCCAAGACTTGCCATTTATACGTCCCTACCTTCCGCTTCCCGGTGCAGGGTGGCTGCTGCCGGGAGCGATGATCCAACATTCCACAATAAATCTACCGCTTTTCAGAGCTTCATTCTACGTGAGGTAGAACTATCGGCGCGCCGCGCCCCTGAGCGATCCCTTGCGCGTGGGTTACGCCACTTGAAGAATGTGTTTCGTCTCCCTCCGTTTGTTCTACACTGTGTAGAAGAGAAGTTTTCTACGTAACGTAGAAGTAAGGTCATCGTACTTCGGTCCACCGCACAAAGGACAGCCATGGACGCCTTGGAAATCGCACGCTGGCAGTTTGGTATCACTACCGTCTACCACTTCATGATGGTGCCGCTCACCATTGGCCTCGGCCTGGTAGTGGCCATCATCCAGACCATTTGGTACCGCACCGGCAAGCCCGAGTACCTGCGGATGACCAAGTTCTGGGGAAAGCTCTTCCTCATCAACTTCATCATGGGCGTAGCCACCGGCATCGTCCAGGAATTCCAGTTCGGTATGGCGTGGAGTGAGTACAGTCGTTTCGTCGGGGATGTTTTTGGTGCGCCGCTGGCCCTCGAAGCACTGTTGGCCTTCTTCGTTGAATCCACCTTCCTGGGACTGTGGATCTTTGGCTGGAAGCAACTCAAGCGCGGCGTCCACCTGGCGTGCTTGTGGATCGCCGTGATTGGTTCAGTCTTCTCCGCATACTTCATCATCGTGGCCAACTCCTGGATGCAGCACCCCGTGGGCGTTGAGATGGTGGATGGCCGGCCCGTGATGACCGATGCCTGGGCTGTGTTCACCAACAACACGGCGCTGGTTGCGGTGCCCCACACACTGTTCGGTGCACTGGCTGTCGCGGGCGCCTTCCTGTTGGGTATCGCCTGGTACCACCTCTGGCGTCGCCGCCACGATGGCATTGATGTGGTGGGCAAGGACGGCAAGCTGGTTCCCGGCGAGGCCGCAATCCCGGGCCGTGACAAAGCCGACTACACCGTATGGATGACATCCTTGCGAATTGGCGCAGTGGTGGCCATGATCTCCTTCGCAGGAACGGCCATCACAGGTGACCTCCAGGGCAAACTGATGTTCGAGCAGCAGCCCATGAAGATGGCCGCAGCGGAAGCTGCCTGCCATGACGGCACGGGCTTCTCGGTCCTGAGCGTCGGCAACCTCGGTGCCACCAACTGCGACGACATCGTGGCTGTCATCGAAGTACCCGGCATCCTCTCCTTCCTGGCCAAGGGCGACTTCACCACCGAGGTCAAGGGCGTGAACAGCCTGCTGGGTGAGTACAAGGAGAAGTACGGCACCCACCTGCCGGACAACCCGCTGTACGGTGAGCGCGCCGGACAGGAAATCCAGTACGTGCCTGTCATGGAAGTGACCTACTGGGGCTTCCGCATGATGATCGGCTTCGGTGGCCTCGCCGCATTCGCGGCACTGTTGGCCCTCTGGGTCACCCGCAAGGGTGTGGTTCCCGGGTCAAAATGGCTCATGCGTCTTGCCGTCCTGGGGATCCTCGCACCGTTCGGCGCCAACGCCGCAGGCTGGATCTTTACCGAAATGGGCAGGCAGCCGTTCGTGGTGGCCCCCAACCCCGACATGAACGGAATCGACCAGGTCTTCATGTTCACCGCTGCCGCGGTATCTCCTGGGGTCAGCGCAGGAGAGCTCATGACCTCGCTGGTAGTCCTCACCGCCATCTATGCCGTGCTGCTGGTGGTGGAGGTGAAGCTCTTGGTCAAGTACGTCCGCGGTGGCGTGGCCTCGGCGATGCCCGAACTGGGCCGCACGCAGGACTCAGACGACCAACATGACAAGAACGACGACGGCACCGGACCGGACAAGTCCGGCGACGACGTCCTGGCATTCGCCTACTAAGGCCAAGGGGTACTGACAATGGAACTGTTGCCAACCATCTGGTTCGTAGCCATCGCCGTGTTGTGGACCGGTTATCTCTTCCTGGAGGGTTTCGACCTCGGCGTCGGCATGCTCATGAAGCTGTTTGCCCGCCACAACACCGACCGCCGCGTGCTGCTGAACACCATAGGCCCGGTATGGGACGGCAATGAGGTGTGGCTGCTCACCGCAGCCGGTGCCACCTTCGCAGCCTTCCCTCTCTGGTACGCCTCGCTGTTCTCCAGCCTCTACCTCCCGCTACTGGCAGTCCTGGCCGCCTTGATCTTCCGGGCAGTCGCTTTCGAATACAGGGGCAAGGTGGACTCCGAGCAGTGGCGCAACCGCTGGGACTGGGCGATCGCGATCGGGTCCTTCGTGGCCGCGTTCGGCATCGGCGCAGCCTTGGCGCTCACCACCACTGGCCTGCCCTTGAATGCCAATGGGGACCGCGTCGGTGGCCCAATGTCCTGGTTCAGCGGCTACGCACTCCTTGGCGGTTTCGGTGTGGTGGCGTTTGCCCTGGTACACGCCCTGGCGTTCCTTGCCCTTAAGACCGACGGCGACGTGCGGCACCGCGCCCGCCGCTGGTTCATTCGACTGGTGCCGTTCGCGGTATTGCCGATGTTCGGCTGGATGGTGGCCGTCCAGTTCCTGAGCGGTAAGCCCTGGACCTGGGCCCTGGTGGCAGCAGCTATCGTCGCAGTGGTCCTGGCGTGGCGGCTGGCCCGAGCCGGGTCCGAAGGGCGCGCCTTCAGTGCCCTCGGCGCGTTCATTGTGTGCGCCACTGTCTCGATCTTCGGAGCTGCCTTCCCGGTGGTCATCCCCTCCACGATCGATCCCGCCTTCAACTTGACCATCTCCAATGCCTCGTCCTCGGACTACACGCTGGGCCTCATGAGCATCGTTGCAGCCGTTGGCCTGCCACTCGTGATTGCCTACCAGTCATGGACGTACTGGGTGTTCCGTCGGCGCGTAAGCGCGGCCCACATCCCCGAAGCCCACGGGTTCCTGCCAGCCATCGCCGCCAAGGTGATGATGCCCAAGGACAGCTCGCCGGCCACACCACGCAAATCGGGAGAATAGCCGCCTCATGAAACCCGTGTTCCCTACCGGCCCAGCCACACGATCGGCGCTCTACGCCCTTGGCCTGATGTCCACCCTCAAAGCACTGTCCCTGGTGCTCATGGCCCAAGCTGTGGCGGGGATGCTGGCCGGACTAACGTCCGGGGCAGGGAACACCGGCCTGGCGGACTGGAACTACGGGCTGATCTGGGGCGCGGTGGGAGCGGTCCTCAGGTCGCTGACGGTGTGGGGCCAAGGCATTGCCTCCAGGCGGGCTGCGCTGGGCGTCAAAGAGGAACTGCGGGCACGGCTGTTGAGGCGCTCGCTGTCCGACGGCGTTTCGTCGCCCGTAGCGGGAATGAACGACGGCGGCCTGGCGATCCTTGCCACGCGGGGCCTGGACGCACTGGACGACTACTACACCCAATACCTGCCTGCGATCGTGAACTGCGCGACGGTCCCGCTCCTGCTCGGAGCCCGGATCCTCTTCGCCGACTGGGTGAGTGCAGTGGTGATCGTCCTGACAGTTCCACTGGTGCCGTTGTTCATGGTCCTCATCGGCAGGCACACCGAAGACACCGTCCGGGAGGCGCAAAGCACGCTCCGGAAACTGTCCGGCCACATCCTTGAACTCGCCAAAGGCCTTCCCGTCCTGGTGGGCCTGGGACGTGCCACCGAACAGCGCGCAGCCCTGGAAGATATCTCCGAGCAATACCGGACCCGGACCATGGGCACGCTCCGCACGGCGTTCCTTTCCGCGCTGGCCCTGGAACTCATAGCGACGATCTCCGTGGCCGTAGTGGCTGTGTTCATCGGCGTACGGCTGGTGCATGGCGACATGGCCCTTGAAGCAGGTCTCCTGGCACTGATCCTGGCCCCGGATTGCTACCTTCCGCTACGGGAACTCGGCACCGCCCACCACGCAAGCGATGACGGCAGGGCAGCCCTCGAAACCACCAACGCCGTACTGGATGCCCCCGCACACGAGCGCCTGCAGGATCATGGGCCTTCAAACACTGTGCAGGCCTGCAGAGAACAGGCCTGCACAGAACCGTCCGGCACTGCACAGGCCGGGGTAGTTGTGAGCGGATTGTCTGTGACGTACTACGGAAGGTCAGCAGCCGCCGTCGGGCCCCTCAGCTTCACTGCCGCGCCCGGGCGCGTTACCGCCCTCGACGGCGACAGCGGCTCCGGGAAGAGCACAGTCCTGGGTGTCCTCGCCGGGCTCATCGGCCAAGGGCCCGGAGCCTCGGTCACAGGAACCGTCACCGGTGCGGACCCGGGGACAGTGGCGTGGGTTCCGCAACACCCTGTCATGGCCACCGAAACTGTGCAGCAAGAGATTGAACTCTATCTTGACGGGTACAAGGGGAACGCCTCCGAGGCCGTCACCCGTGTCCTTCGGAAGGCCTCTGCAGAGCACCTGGCTGCCAGGAACCCAGCGGAACTAAGCCCCGGAGAGCTGCGGCGGATCGCACTCGCCCGTGGACTGGCCCGCGTGGACGCAGGCGCTACGGTCCTGTTGCTCGACGAGCCCACCGCCCATCTGGACCAATACTCCGCCAGCGTGGTCCGTCGCGCCATAGAGTCGCTTCGTGGCAACGTCACCGTGATCCTGGTGGCCCACGACGCCGCCACCCGGGCCCTCGCCGACCACCTGGTACCCGTAGGGCAGCAGCACCAGCACCGCCAGGGGACCTCGGTGCCCATAGTGGCCGTGGCGAGCAGTCCGCGCGGTGCCCGTGGCGGGGTTGTTATAGTCCCAGCGAAGGAAGCCAGTCCCCAACGCGGCCTCCCGCCCGCTCCCACGACCAGCAGCCTGCATGGTCTCCTGCGGACTCTGGTACCCGTACGTTGGAAGTTCCTTGCCGCAGGTGTCGTGGCCGTCCTGGCCGCCCTCTTCGCAGTGGCACTGTCAGGTCTGTCCGGGTGGCTGATCATCCGCGCCAGCGAACAACCGCCCATTCTCTACCTGCTCGGCGCGATCGTCGGTGTCAGGTTCTTCGGTATAGGAAGGGCCGTTCTGCGTTATTGCGAGCGGCTCTTGACCCATGATGCTGTCTTCGCTGCGATGACCCGGCTCCGCGGTGCTCTGTGGGCATCGCTGAGCCGCAGGGCGCTGTCCCTCCGGCGCCTCCTCCAAGGCGGCAACGTGTTGGGCTCCATCGTGGACGACGTGGACACCCTCCGCGATCTTCTGCCCAGGGTTGTCCTCCCTCCCGTGACTGCCCTTGGAGTCGGGGCGGCGGCGATCCTCGCTACAGCCATCGTTTTACCGGCGGCCCTGCCGGCGGTGGTGGCAACCGCCGTCGTCGGCCTGGTCCTTGCCCCGACCCTTGCGGTCCTGGCTGACAGGAACGCCGCCAAGGCTGAACAGCAGATGCGTTCAGTGGTGCTTCGGGGAGTGGCCGCAGCCCTCGATGCCCGTGCGGAACTGAGCGCCAACGGGGTGGGGGAGCCTGTCCTCGGTGCACTGCGCGACAAAGACCGCACCGCCACCCTCTCTGCACAACGGTCGGCATGGGCTGAAGGGCTCGGCCAGGCAGTGATTGTCCTGGCTTGCTCTACGGCCGCCTTGTGGGCGGGCGTCCTGAGTGCACCCGCCGTACTGAACGGCACTGTCGCCCCGGAACTGGCAGCTGTCATTGTCCTCATGCAACTAGCCTTGGTTGAACCCTTTGGTGGCATCGTGTCCGCTGTGCGCCAAGCCCCGGCGCTCGCAGCCGTGCTCGGCCGGGTGGCAGCATCCGGCGCTTTGGACACCCCCACCCCAGGGAGCCAAGCGGAAGAGCACGACGGCGGCACGCGTCGCCCGCCTGATCGGCCCGGCCGGGCGGGACTGGAGATGCGGGGTGCGTCAGCGTCCTGGCCGGGTGGCCCGAACGTCTTTTCCGGTGTGAATGCTGTTGCCGAGCCCGGCCGCTGGCTTGCCGTGACCGGCCCCTCCGGCGCAGGGAAGTCCACGTTCCTCTCGGTACTTCTCGGATTCCTGCCCCTGACAGAAGGAACTGTGAAGCTCTCCGGCAAAGCTGCGTGGTGCCCCCAGGAGGCACACCTGTTCGACTCCACTATCCGCGGCAACCTCCTGCTGAGCCGCCCGGCCGCAGCGAAGCCCAGCGAGTCCGAGATGCGCAAGGCGCTGGCCGACGTCGGGCTTGATTCAGTCGTGGCGGCACTGCCGGAAGGGCTCGATGCCCGTATCGGCCCTGGCGGTTCTTTCCTGAGCGGCGGCGAACGTCAGCGGCTTGCCATGGCCAGGACGCTCCTGACCGGAGCCACCGTCTTGTTGCTTGACGAACCTACGGCCCACTTGGATGCGGGCTCGGCGCGGGAAATGATGGCCATTCTGCGCAATGGACTCAAGGACGTCACCGTTGTCCTGGTTACGCATAATCCGGATGATATTGATCCGGCAGATGGGCGGCTGGAGTTGCCTGCAACCCAGGGTGCCGGGAAGCGAAGCCCGGGCGCGGCGGAACTGGTGGGAAGGTCTACTCCTCAGTAGCCTGTTGGCATGCCTTTCGAAACCGCACGCCAAGTCATGCCCGACACCGTTGCAACCGGCCTGAGCTGGCGACCAGCCACCATGGAAGACCTCGGGAACTGGGCGGGCCTGATTGCCCGGACGGCCGCCGTCGAGCATCCCGTCTGGTATGAAAAGCGCGGCGACCTGGTCCACATCCTGGAGTCGACCAAGAACCCGGCGGAAACGAGCACGCTGCTGGGCGTCGACTCCGACGGTGTGGCGCGTGCCTACGGTCGAATCGCCAAGAATCCCGAGGGCGACAAAGCCACCGGAATGGCGTGCGTTGACCCGGAATGGCAACAGCGGGGCATCGGCTCTGCAGTGCTGCTGTGGCAGGAAGGACAAGTACGCTCCCGGTTCGAGTCCGATCAAGCTGCCGGACACACCACAGCACCGCCACGTCTCCGCATCCAGACAGAGGAACAGCACGAGCACCAGGCAACACTCCTGATGGGTCACGGCTACGGCGCCGTGCGTTGGTTCAACGAAATGCACCGGCCCCTGTCGCAGCAACTGCCCGTGGCGCCCCTGAGTGCGGGACTTGAACTCAGGACGCTGGATCCATCGCTCTATGAACCTGTGCGCCAAGCCCATAACGATGCGTTCAGGGACAACTGGGGGAGCGAGCCACGGGATGAAGAATCGTGGCGCTTCACTATTGAGGAACCGACGGCCCGGCACGATCTCAGTGCTGTGGTTATTGATTCCGGCACGGGGGAGGTGGCCGGATACCAGCTAACCAGCTTTGATCCCGATTCTGCCGCCGATCGCGGTTTCAAGGAAGGCTATACAGAGCTCCTTGGTGTGCGGCGGGCCTATCGCGGTCGGGGCATAGCCCAAGCACTGCTCGCCGATGCCATGCAGCGCTACGCCTCGGCGGGAATGGACGTGGCCTCACTGGACGTGGACTCGGCCAACCCCACCGGGGCGTTGGAACTCTACTTGGGCATGGGTTATGCGCCAGTAAACCGCAGTATGACGTGGGAGAAGATGCTCTAGTTTTTAGCCGTCCACATCATGAAGGTGATGAACAACGTCGTGGAGGAAGTACTGGGAGAACGTCAGCACGGTGAATGAGGATCCGTTGCTGCGCGTTCCGGTGCGTTGCCAATCATCCTCCGTGACGCGGGCGAAGGACTCGGCAATCTCCTTGCCCTCTGCCTCCAGCTCGTCGGCCACCGTGCGCGGATCAGCGGAACCGTACTCACCGTCGATCGCGGCCTGGTCCTGGTCCCAATTGGCAAACCGGGCGTCATCCTCGGTGAGCATCAGGTTCAGGCGCTGATCGAAGAGGCTGAAGACGTCCCGGACGTGGCAGGCGTACTCCAGGTTGGACCATGTGTGGTCGTTGGGACGTGTTGCTACATCCTCCCGGCGCAGCACGGCCCGCCACCGGGGAAGCATGTTCAGAACGGTGCCGGGCACCGTGGAAGGGGTCACCGTTGCGGGGTCGAAACCGCACTCGGGGCAGGGCTGTGAGAGCACCCAGGTCCAGTCTTTTTCATCGGGGATGATCGGCATGCGGCCAGTCTAAGCTGAACCTGCGCGGGCCCCTCTACAGCCCACGAAATATGGTGTCGTTTTCCAATTACTTACGGACCCTGCCAAGAGTAAAGTTCGTTCCGGGGGGAGAGCCGGAAAGAGAAAACAATGCTCAAGGATCAGCAGGTTGGTGCCGTCCTACCGGCACAGGACATAGCCCGGGCACGCGCGTACTACAGCGAAAAACTCGGACTGGAACCCGAAAATCCGGACGACGACGACAACCTCCAGTACAGGTGTGGCGACGGAACCGGATTCTTTGTCTATCAAACGTCCAATGCAGGGACTGCCAAGAATACCCAGATGGGCTGGACGGTCAGCGATGTCCGGGCCACAGTGCAGGAGCTGCGCGGCAAGGGAGTCAAGTTCGAAGACTACGACTTCCCGGGCCTGAAGACTGAAGACGGCATCGCTACGATGCCTGATGGAAGCGCCGCAGCATGGTTCCTCGACAGTGAGGGAAACATACTGAGCATCAACCAAACCGGCTAGCCCGTGCGGTGGCTTCACAGCCACGGCAGCACAAAGGCCGGAGGTCTGTAACCCCCGGCCTTTGCCGTGCTGTTCGGGTGCCCCGTGATTATTCCGCGTTATTCCGCGGCGTCAGCCCATGCCATGCTCGGACCGATGGCTTCCACGGGCTGGGACAACGGAACGCCGGATCCATCCCGGCGGCCATGTTCGTGGGGAAGTGCCCTTGCGACGCCCGCCGTCGAGGAAGCCTTCGCCGGACCATGACCTGCCCAAGCCAGGAGCAGTGTGTCCTCGCCCTTGAGGAAACGGTGGACCCGCACCCCGCCGGTGGCCCGGCCCTTCACGGGATACTCCTCGAAAGCGGTCACCTTCGCAGTTCCCGGTGCCGTCCCCGGCAAGGCGCCGTTCGTTCCGGCAATGGTCACCACGACGGCGGCAGGGTCGTCCGCGCGAACGGTACCGAAGTGGATCACTTCGTCGCCGGCTGCAAGCTTGATGCCGGCCATGCCACCGGCCGTACGTCCTTGGGGGCGGACATTGGAGGCACTGAATCGAAGCAATTGGGCCTGCCGTGTCACGAAGACAAGGTCGACGTTGTCCTCCTGCGCCGGTTCCACCGCGAGCACCGAGTCCTTGTCCTTCAGGGCGATGATCTCCCAGTCTTCACGGTTCAGTGGGTAGTCCGGCTGAACACGCTTGACCACGCCCTGGACCGTACCGATGGCGAGGACGGAGTCCAGGGGGACGAAGGCAACCAAGGTTTCACCCTTGAGCAAGGTGATGAAGTCCTTGGCGGGGACGCCGCCGGCCAAGTTGGGGAGACCGGAGACCGGAGGCAACACGGGCATGTCCATCACTTGGAGCCGCAGCATGCGGCCTTGGGATGTGACCGCACCAATTTCTCCCCTGGCAGTGGTCTTGACCACTGAGCGGAAGACATCGTGCTTGGTCCGGGGGCCCGATTCGGCCAGCGGTTCCTGGTTGGACGTCCTGGCGATCTGTCCGGACACACTCAGCAGGGCCCAGCAGGGGTCGTCCGGAATTTCCAAGGGTAGCGCTGCGGCTTTGCCCTTCGGCCCGGGTACTGACGCTGCCAAGGCCGCAGCCACCGTGGGGGAGACGGCTTCCGATTCCAAGAGGACCGTGCGGCGGGGCGTGCCGTACTTTTCGGCGACCACTGCCAACTCACCGGAAACAAGATCGCGGAGCAGTTCATCCGAAGCCAGGATGGCCTCCAGGGCCTCGATCTCGCGGCGGAGTTCGTCCTGTTCCTTCTCCAGCTCAAGGCGGGAGTACTTGGTCAACTGCCTCAGGCGCAGTTCCAGGATGTAGTTGGCCTGGATTTCGGTGAGGTCGTAGATGGACATGAGGCGTTCACGCGCGGCCGAAGCCTCGTCCGAAGAACGGATGATCTGGATGACTTCGTCGATGTCCACAATCGCGATCAACAAGCCCTCCACCAAGTGGAGGCGGTCCTTCTTCTTGCCCAGGCGGAAGGACGTGCGGCGGCGCACCACATTGAGGCGGTGTTCAACGTACACCTGCAGCAGCTGCAGGAGGCCCAGCGTCTGCGGCTGGCCGTCCACCAGGGTGACGTTGTTGATGCCGAAGGAATCTTCCATGGGCGAGTAGCGGTACAGCTGCTGGAGGACGGCGTTGGGATTGAAGCCGTTCTTCAACTCGATGACCAGGCGGAGGCCGTGATTGCGGTCCGTGAGGTCAACGACGTCGCTGATGCCGGTCAGCTTCTTGGAGTTGACGGCATCCTTGATCTTCTCGATGACCTTTTCCGGGCCCACCATGTAGGGGAGCTCAGTGACCACCAGGCCGGTGCGACGGGCGGACAGCTGTTCCACTTCAACCTTGGCGCGGGTCTTGAAGGATCCACGCCCCGTGGCGTAAGCGTCACGGATTCCGTCCAATCCCACGATGCGGCCACCTGTGGGGAGGTCGGGCCCCGGGATGAACCGCATGATCTCGTCCAACGTGGCACCGGGGTTGGCGATCAGGTGACGAGCAGCGGCGATGACCTCCACAAGGTTGTGCGGAGGCATATTCGTGGCCATACCAACAGCGATGCCCGTGGTGCCGTTGACCAGCAGGTTGGGGAAAGCGGCGGGGAGCACATCCGGCTGCGTCAGCTGGTTGTCGTAGTTGGGGACAAAGTCCACCACGTCTTCGTCCAGGTGGTCCGTCATGGTCAACGCGGCGGCCGCCAAACGTGCCTCTGTGTAACGCGGTGCTGCCGGGCCGTCGTCGAGCGATCCGAAGTTGCCGTGACCATCGATGAGGGGCAGGCGCAGGGAAAAATCCTGCGCCATGCGCACCATGGCGTCGTATATGGCGGTGTCGCCGTGCGGGTGGAGCTTACCCATGACTTCGCCCACCACGCGGGCGCTCTTGACGTGTCCTCGATCCGGGCGGAGGCCCATGTCGGACATCATGTACAGGATGCGCCGTTGCACGGGCTTCAGTCCGTCGCGGGCGTCCGGGAGGGCACGCGAGTAGATCACCGAGTAGGCGTACTCCAGGAAGGAGCCTTCCATCTCGGACGTGACGTCGATGTCGACGATGTTCTCGGTGAAATCGCCGAGGGGCTCGGCTGTGCGTGCGGATTTTTGGCTGCGGGCCATGGGGTCGGTGGATCCTTAAAGATGTACTGCGGATGTTTTAGCTAGGCTAAGCCTATGGTGGATCAGCCCGGCGTCGGCATTTATCCGGAATATTGGGAAGCTGATGTCGTGCTGCGCGACGGCGGGACAGCCCACCTTCGGCCAATACGACCCGAAGATGCCGATGCTTTGCAGGCGTTCCACGCGGGTCAGTCGCAGGCCTCCATCTACATGAGGTTCTTCTCTTTCAAGCCAAAGCTCTCCGGCAAGGAGGTTCGGCGCTTCACGGAAGTGGACCACATCAACCGCGTGGCGTTCGTCATCACCATCGGCGGCGAAATCATGGGGATTGGCCGCTACGACAGGCTTGAAGATCCCACCGAGGCCGAGGTTGCCTTCAACATTTCCGATGCACACCAGGGACGTGGAATCGGCTCCATCCTCTTGGAGCATTTGGCGGTTGCCGCCCGGGAAAACGGCATCCGCCGCTTCACGGCCGAGGTCCTGCCGGACAACCGGAAGATGCTGATGGTCTTTGCCGACGCCGGCTACGACGTCAAACGCCAATTCGACGACGGCGTTGTGAGCGTTGAATTCAACATCGATCCCACGGAGAAATCGCGGGCCGTCATGGAGTCCCGCGAGCACCGCGCGGAGGCGCGCAGCGTGCGGGACCTGTTGTCGCCGTCGTCGGTGGCTGTCATCGGTGCCAGCCGCAAGTGGGGGACGGTGGGCTACCAGCTCCTGGAGCACATTATTGAAGGCGGCTTCAAAGGTCCGGTCTACGCCGTCAACCCGGAGGCATTCGAACTCGCCGGGATGATCTCGTTCGGAAACTTGTCGGAGATCCCGGGGCCGGTGCAACTGGCCATCGTGGCTGTTCCGTACGAGGAAGTACCCAAGGTAGTGGACGACTGTGCCGCTGCGGGCGTCAAAGGCATCGTGGTGGCCACCGCCGGATTTGCCGACGACGGCGAGCGGGGACTCGCCCGCCAGCACGAGTTGGTGCGGCGGGCCAGGGCGAACGGAATGCGCGTCATTGGCCCGGAATCCCTCGGAATCCTGAATACGCACCCGGCGGTCTCATTGAACGCTTCGATGGCCCCCGCGATGCCCCCGCGGGGCAGCTTGGGCTTGTTCAGCCAATCGGCTGCCGTGGGTGTTGCGGTTTATGCAGCCGCCAGCCGCCGCCGGCTCGGGTTGTCATCGTTCCTCTCCGCAGGAAACCGCGCCGACGTTTCCGGCAACGACGTCATGCAGTACTGGGAGGACGACGCCGATACCTCCGCCGTGGGCCTCTACCTTGAGTCCATCGGCAACCCCCGCAAGTTCTCCCGCTTGGCGCGCAGATTGTCCCGCAACAAACCCGTGATCGTTGCCAAGTCCGATGTCACCGGCCTCAGCCTGCCGCCCGGGCACGAGGTTCGCACCACCCAGGCGCCATCCGCGGCAGTGGACGCGATGATGCGGCAGGCAGGCGTGATCCGGGTTGAGACCATCGAACAACTCATGGACATTGCCCAGATCGCGTCCTCCCAGGAGCTGCCCAAAGGACCGGGCGTAGCCGTCTACTCAAATTCCGTCGCGCTGGCCAAAGTGGTGGCCGACAGTGCCGGACCCCTCGGGTTGGATGTGGGCCGCCTTGTGACGGACATTGATCTGGACGCCGGTATGTCATTGGCGCTTCCTGCACTTCGGGCAAGTCTGCAGGAAAGCCTCGCGGACGACTCCGTGCACGCCGTTGTGGCGGCCCTCCTCCCGGCCCGCGGGCTTACCGTGGAATCACTCGCGGGCGTCCTGGCCGAATGCGCTGCCGAGGCTGGAAAGCCTGTCGTGGCGGCCTTCACCGGAATCCTGGATCCCTCCGTGCAAGTCGAGGGCATGGTGGGCGGAGCGGGCAAGCCTGTGCTGCCGTGCTACTCCAATGCCGGTGCCGCCGTGGCGGCCCTGGCGGCGATCGTCCGTTACGCGCAGTGGCGCGACCGTGACCAAGGGCTTTTCGTGGAGCCCGACGGCTGCGATGTCGACGGCACCAAGGAAACGCTGAACGCGATGCTGGCCGGCGTCACGGGCGAAAAGATCAGGAAGCTCGACGCCGGTGCTGCCGCCGCACTGCTGTCGGGCTACGGGATTGATGTGGTGCCGACTCTCGGATTTGGTACCCCTGACGAGGCGGTGCAGGCCGCGGAGACTGTGGGATGGCCCGTGGTCCTCAAGACCACGGATCCCGCACTGCGGCACCGGCTGGATCTCGGAGGCGTTCGGCTGGATATTCAGGACGCCGAATCCCTCCGTCAAAACATCGCCCAAATGCGCCGTGCTTTGGAACCTTATGGATCGCCCTCGCTTGAGGTGCAGGCCATGGCGCCGGTGGGGCAGGCCTGCACCTTCCGTGCCATGGAGGACCCCTTGCTGGGGCCGGTCCTGTCGTTCGGCTTGGCCGGGGATGCCGTGAACCTGCTGGACGACTGGGCGCATCGGGTCCCGCCGCTATCAGCTGCGGACCTGCACGATGTCATCCGCTCGCCACGGGCGTCCCGAAAACTGTTCGGCTACCAAGGCCTGCCCGCCGTGGATGTTGAAGCTCTGGAGGACATTGCGGCCCGGCTCGCCAAGCTAAAAGATGACCATCCAGGAATCGCGTTGGTGGAATTCAACCCCGTACTGGCGGGGCCCTCGGGTGCCACCATCCTTGGCGCGGATGTATGGATCGGCAATGCGGCACAGCGCACGGACAGTGCCCGGCGCGCGATGCGGGGTTAGCCACAGGACTGGACCTCGCGGTTAGGTAGTCACCAAGCGATCTGTGAAAATGGGGGAATGAGCACCCAGTCTCCGACGCCTCAATCCCGTCCGTCCAACGCCGGGCACCACACCTCCCATCATCACAGCTCGCAGGGACAGGGCCTGGACCAGGCGCTGCAGCAGGCAGGTTTCTACCCACGGCTGGTGGCCGACGTCGTCGATGACGCCCTGGATGGCCGGGAGTGCCTCTCCCACCTGGTCCACCTGGAGACCCATTTCGACCGTGCCGAGGTCCGCAGGCACATCACTGTGCTGGTGCTCACGGAGGACATGCTGGTGATCACTCACGTTGATGACCAGCAGCTGGATGAGGCCGGAGAGCAGATCGTTGCCCAAGTCTCCACTGAGTCTGTACCCGTGGCCCAGATCCGCTCGGTGGTCCTTAGCTACATGTATTCGCAACCCCAGGACTACAAGCCGTCCGATCCTGTCCGGGAGATGACCTTGTCCATCGCATGGTCCGGCGGGCAGCGCCTGGACATGGGGCCGGCGAGCTGCGGGGATCCCCAGTGCGAGGCCGATCATGGCTACAGCGGAACCATAGCCCAGGAAGATATCGTCCTGCGGATCAGCGCTGAGGCGGACGGACTCCAGGCGGTCCAGGACGCCAAGATTTTTGCCCGTGCGCTGCGTGCGGTCAACACGGGCAATCCTTCCCCGGCCCAACACGCCAGCATCCCTGCACCGAGGCCGCGTTCGGGCGTCTTCAGCAACCGCCTCAGCCGCGGACACCAGCGTTGAGGGAAACCGCACAGAACCCGGTGAGCACGTCTTCGGGGACCAGCCCGGCCGCTGACCTCCCATCGCCCCCGCTTTTCGGAAGCCAGTCCATAGCGGAAGTCCTGACCAGCGCTGCCGCATCCCTGGGGATGCCGGGCTTCACCAACCACTTGCAGCTGCCGCCAGCGCAGCGTGTCTGCGTGGTTCTTGCCGATGGGCTCGGCCGTACCCTCTTGAAGCAGAAGTCCTCCCACACGCCCTTCCTCCGGACAGTCATGGCCGGCGGACAACGCAACGTTCCCGCGTGGGTGGACGCCGCCTTCCCCAGCACCACTGCGGCATCCCTCGCGAGCCTCGGCACCGGTTTGCCGGCCGGCCAGCACGGAATGGTGGGCTACGACGTCCTCGATCCCGAGCAGGACAAGGTAGTCAACCTCCTGGGCAATTGGGATTCCCAAGTGGACCCTGCACAGTGGCAGCCTCACCCGACGGTCTTTGAGCGGCTTGCCGGAGAGCTGGACGTCGTGACCGTCAGCCTGCCTCAGTTCGGAAACTCCCCGATGACACAGGCTGCCCTCCGGGGAAGCCGCTTTGTCGGCGGCACCACGCTGCATGCCCGCACCGCCGCCGCCGCTGAGGCAATGTCCGGTGGTGGACGTTCCCTTATGTACTTCTACGCCAACGAGTTGGACAAAGCAGGCCACCGCTACGGCTGCCAGTCGGATCGTTGGGAGCACCAACTCGAAGAGCTCGACTCTACGGTCAAGAGGCTGTCTGCCACGCTGCCCGCCGGCACCACCATTCTGGTGACCGGCGATCACGGCATGTTGGACGTCCCGGAATCCCAGAGAATCGACTACTCCGCTGATGAAAAGCTGATAGCAGGAGTCCGCCACACGGCCGGGGAGCCGCGCATGGTCCACCTCTATCTTGAGCCGGATGCCACTCCGGCCCACCGGGAATCCCTGATTGAGGCATGGCGTCACCGCTTTGGTGAAAGGATCTGGGCCTTTACGCGGGAGCAAGCCGTGGATGCAGGGCTGTTCGGCACAGTTCGCCCTGAGGTGGCTCCGCGCATTGGCGACGTCATGATTGCAGCACGTGACACGTTGGCCCTCTACGACACGCGGAGGGCCCGCCCCGCAGCCCTGGAGGTTGTAGGGCAGCACGGTTCACTGACCAAGGCCGAACGCGAAGTACCCCTGCTGTGCTTCGCCGCTGCCGGCAAGAAGGGCAAACGTGGCTGAGCTGGTCTTCTTCTCAGGCACCATGGACTGCGGCAAGTCCACCCTGGCCCTCCAAATGGACCATAACCACCGTGCACGCGGTCGCGGAGGTGTTCGGTTCAGCTGCAACGACCGCGCAGGTGATTCAACCATCTCCAGCAGGCTGGGCCTGCAAACCGACGCCGTGGAGGTTGTGGGCGACACCGATTTCTGGGACGAAGTGGTGGCCCGGCGAACCAACGGACTGCGGGTGGACTACCTCATTTGTGATGAGGCCCAGTTCTACTCGCCCACCCAAGTGGAGCAATTGGCGCGGGTTGTGGATGAGATGGAGGTGGACGTCTTTGCGTTCGGCATCACTTCCGACTTCCGCACCAGACTGTTCCCTGGCTCGCAGCGGCTCATCGAACTCGCCGACAAAGTGCAGGTCCTGCAGGTCGAAGCTTTGTGCTGGTGCGGCCGCCGGGCAACGCAGAACGCCCGCACCGTAAACGGCATCATGGTGGTGGAGGGCGACCAGGTGATGGTGGGCGACGTTGCCCCGCAAAACAGCGGCGACGAAGCCGGGCCCGCGGAGGGTGCATCCGCTGGGAGTCCGCCCGCAGAAGCAGGTCCTGCTGACGCAGTGGGCTACGAGACGTTGTGCCGCCGGCACTACATGAGGCGTGTCACAGCTCATGGCGCCAACCTGATGGCCGGCGCAGACCAGCCGCTGCCTTTCGACGTCGATGCGTGCCTCTGGCCCGGTGCAGGGGCCCTTAGGCGCGGCTAGTCGCCGCGGGCCCCAAAAACTATCTCGTCCCAGCTCGGGATGCTGGACCGCTTGGGGCGGGACGGCTGGCGTTCCGCAGGGGCATCCACATCCTTACGCACGTCAGCGTCTTTCTGGTCCTCTGCAGGCATTTCGTCCTGATGGGCGTCCTGGGAAGATTGCGCACCGTCGGCTTCGTCTTCTGCGCGGGGTTGCGGGTTACCGCTGCCGCCGAGGAGTTCGTCAAGTCCTGCAGGCTTGCGTCCTGCCAGTGAAGTCACAGGTCGAAGCGGGCTGGCTACCACCGTTATTTCACGCGTGTCTGTGCTGACTCCGTTGTGGAGCTTCAGAGAGTCGTCGCCGTCGTCGGGCGACTCGAAGTGCCGCGGAGCGAGGCTTAGCCTGGACATCATCGAAGGACGCCCGTCTTTACGTGTGGGCTCTTCCACTGCAGGAGCCACCGGCTCGACATCCGTTACACCAGGCGCCTCGGCCTCGTCTATTTCCTCACCGGGTCGCGGGTGTGCTGCGGGAACGTTGCTCAAGAGGACTGCCAAGGCGTCGTCGCCGTCTTCATCCACGCCAAGGCGCTGTCCGCGCCGCGAACGGAGCATTTCCAGCAGGCTGTCGGATTCTTTCGCCGACGCGCGTGCTGCCGTTTCGGCGTCGTTCTCGAAATCGAACGGCCTGTCCGAGACGGCAGCAAGCCGCCGGGCCGGGACCGGGCCGTCCATCGGCTCAAGTTCGCTGAGTTGCTGGGCCCAACGGTTGGCATTCTGCAGCGACTTGCGCTGGGGACTGAAGGTCCACATGGCAGGCGGTTCTTCGCCAATGCTTCCGTGAGCGCCGGGGACAGCTTCGAAGCGTGCGACGACGGTCCAGGTACCGTCCGGGCGGCGCCAGGAATCCCAATCCACGGAGGAGGAATCAATACCGTGCGCTGAAAGCCGGTAGTCAACCATCTCGCCAAGTGTGGCCGGGTTGTCGCCGAAAGCGGAGCGGTAGATGTCATGCCCGGGAGCAGGGGCGGCAACTTCGATGTTTCGGGCCTGTCGCACTACGTACTCACGCTCTGCAAGCACAGGGCCTTCATAACGTTGGACGTTGGCAAGGGGGAGGCCGGAAAGCTCGGCAACTTCCATGGCCGTGGCTCCGCTGCGGATCCGGGCCTGAATATCGCGGGGCGACATGGAAATCGGCGTGTTGGAGGCGCGAGCGGCCACCTGGGCAGGGGTACGGCTCGCCGCGGCCCTCAAGGCCTCGTCGATCGGAAGCTGGAACATCGCACCACCGGGGCCGCTCAAGAGCAGATGCCCGCCGTCGTCGTGGACGCCTACCAGTCGTAGATCCTGCATAACACCCTCCACCACATGGCATAACTGACATTCGAAACTCTGCCACTCGCGGGGGGCTTTTCCTACTAGGGCAAAGGGCGTGCCGTGATATTCCGCTGAAACCCGGTTCATTCCGGAAGGCTTTTCAACCGATTCCACAGCAAAAAGTGCATCTATGGACTTTTCGGACCTGCGGGAGGACAATCTGGCCGAGATCGGGCACAAATCCGGGGCGTCCGACGTTTGCACCCATAAGCCGGCGACAGGGAAGTTCCTGCGGCCGGGTTTCCAACCCCGGAAAATGTACGGAGGACGAAGAAGGACCATGGCCACGGACTACGATGCCCCTCGAAAGACCGAGGAAGACGTCAGCGAGGATTCGCTGGAAGAGCTCAAGACGCGCCAGTCGGGGAAGCAGTCCTCCGCGGTGGACGTCGATGAGACCGACCTTGCCGATGGCTTCGAGTTGCCGGGCGCGGATCTTTCCGGTGAAGAGCTACTCATTCAGGTCATGCCACCCCAGCCTGACGAATTTACGTGTTTCAACTGTTTCCTGGTGAAGCACAGGTCCCAGATAGCCGCTGAACGGGACGGGCACCAGTACTGCACCGAGTGCGAAAGCTAGGCGCAGCGTCCCGGTGTCAGACCCGTGGCGTGGTGAGTGCCGAAACGAGCTCATCGGGCCGGCGCGAGGATGCCAGCCAGTAGGGGGTCCGGTCTGCAGGGTCCGTGATTTCAATCTTGACGACCGGATCGATCCAGCCGCGGAAGCACATGTAGGCGAGTCCATTCAGGCGTGGACCCCGCTCAGCGGTGGCTTCGCCTTTTTTGAACGCCTGGACGGAACCTACGTACTTCCGGTCGATGCTCGCACGACCCACCCTGACGGTGTCAGCGGTGACCGTGATGGTTGGCGTAGAGAGCACCAACATGATGGTCATAATGGCCAGCAGCACCAAGGCGGCGGTGATGCCGGCTGCTGCGCTGATGGGACCAAACATCAGGACGCCTGCGCCGGAGAGGCCCACAACCACAACCCAGATCCAAACGGACGGCCACAGCTTCTCGGTGTACAGGACCTCTGAGGCCGAAGGGGTGTTCCGGGCAGGCACAGGGGAAGACTGGTCAGGCGTAGGCATGGGTCCAGCTTATCGGGCATCGGCAACGGGCTTCGCCCCGGACCGACCGGGCCTTGTACCGGAAGGTCCCAGTAGAATGAATCACTGTGAGCAACGAGACCGCAGTATTCAGTACAGAGGCAACCTCCGCAGTCGCGGATAATGGCGAAAGCACGGCAGCGTACGGCGCCCCCACTTTGGAGGTGCAGCTGAAAATGCTCGAGGCCGGGTTGGAAGCACCGTCCTACGCGCACCCTGGCGATGCGGGTGCCGATCTCCGTGCCCGCGAGGACGTGCACCTTGCCCCCGGCGAAAGAAAACTGGTTCCAACCGGTGTCTCCATAGCGCTGCCGGACGGATTCGTGGCCCTGATCCATCCCCGGTCCGGACTGGCAACCAAGCATGGCCTCACGGTGGTCAATGCTCCTGGCACTGTGGACGCCGGTTACCGCGGCGAGATCGCGGTCACACTCCTGAACACCGACCAAAAAAATGCGATCGACCTCAAACGCGGCGATAGAATTGCACAAATGGTGATTCAGCGCGTCGAGTACGCGCGGTTCGTATCTGTTGACCAACTGTCCGACTCCGTTCGGGGAACCGGCGGCTTCGGATCCACGGGCGGCTTCAACGCACCGAAGGCCTAAGAAACTACTGGACCCGGCGTGTGCCGCAGACCAACGCCTGACGCATTGGCGCGGTTTAGCGCGGTTTAACGTGGTTGCGGTTTACTTGGGGATAGACCACTACTAAGGAGAAAACCCAATGCTTTTTGGGCGCGGCAAGAAGTCCAAGGACGAGCGGTCGGAAACCGCCGGCACCGTCGATGAGTCGGGTGCCGAGGCACAAGACTCCGAATCAGGCGGGTCCGGCACACCCGGTGACTTCCGGCTCGGCAAAGGTCCCTTGGACATAGACGAGATCGAAAGCCGCGATGGCTACGTTGACCTCGGTGCACTGCTGATCGCACCGGCCGAAGGTCTCCAGTTGCGGCTTGAGGTGGAAGAAGCCACCCAACGCGTGGTCGCTGTGACCATGGACCTCAACGGCTCCAGCCTGCAGCTCCAGGCGTTTGCGGCACCGCGTTCCGAAGGCCTTTGGGACGAGATCCGTGAACAGATTAATCAGTCTGTAGCGAGCCAAGGCGGAGAAACCGAAGAGGTTTCCGGAGCTTTCGGCACGGAACTGGTAGCCAAACTGCCCGCTGAAGCTACTGACGGCAGCCGTGGCTTCCGTGCTGCCCGCTTCATGGGCGTGGACGGGCCACGATGGTTCCTCCGTGGTGTCCTTGGCGGGCAGGCTGCCTTGGAACGCGATGCCGCAGCAGGTCTGGAAGATCTGTTCCGCAAGGTCGTGGTGGTCCGTGGCGATAATCCGATGCCTCCCCGCGAATTGCTGCAGCTGCGCCTGCCCAAGGATGCTGCGGTACCGGGCCAGGCCGGCGCTCCCCAAGGCGCCGTTCCCCCGGAAGAGCCCGCAATGCAGCAGCCGGAGCGAGGGCCGGAGATTACCCAGATTGGTTGATTCCTCCGGGCACAGCGGAACATCCGGTCAGAGGCCCCCTGAGCAGGGAGTTCGGGATCTTCCTGCGCGGGGCAGGGCCGTTTGTACCGGTTTCATCGAGTCCGTGACTCATCAGCCGCCCAGCGAACAGCCGTTCTTCTCTGCTGTGGTGGTGGATACCCTGAGGCAGGGAGACCAGCGCGCTTCGGGGGGAAAAAAGCCCTATGACCGTCTCCGCGTGATCTGGCTGGGGAGGACGCGGGTCCCCGGCATTGAAGCCGGTGTGGAACTTCGCTTGAACGGCATGGTGACCCAGGTTGATGGCCTTCCGGCCATGTTCAATCCCCGATACGAAATACTTTCCCGTCAGGAGCACCTATGACCGTGGCCAACGGATCTGAACCGAAGGACACAGGGCGCCCGACGCCCCCGCAGGACGAAGCTTCGCTGCCCGGAGAGGCCAAGCCAGGGGCGGCCAAGCCAGGTGCTGCCAGCCCCGGTGCTGACTCACCGAGTGTGTCTGAACTCGCTGCGGGTTATGCCGAAAAAGCCGGTCTGCACCGGAACAGTGCGGGGCACGTGGACATGCTGAAGTCAGCGGGCGGGGTCCAGGGTATCGCCGAGAGCATCCTCCCCGGACTTGTCTTCCTGGTCGCCTTCACCATCACCCGTGATCTCACACTGTCCCTCATCGCAGCGCTGGCTACCGCCGCCGTCTTCACCGTGGTGCGCCTGATCCAGCGGCGTCCTTTGACGCAGGCGCTGGCAGGCGTAGTGGGCGTGGGCATTTCCGCTTGGCTGGCCAACACCACAGGTAAGGCAGAGGACTTCTACGTCCTCGGATTCTTCACCAACATCGCTTATATTGCGGGCATGGTGCTTTCCATCGTGCTCAAGTGGCCGGTTGCGGGGCTTTTGTTCGGTTTTGTGCGCAACGAGGGACTTGAGTGGCGAAAGGATCCCGAAAGGCTCCGCGCCTACAGCCTGGGTACGTGGATCGTAGTGGCGGTGCTTGCCCTCCGCCTGGTGGTTCAGGTGCCGTTGTACTTCATGGGAGAGCCAGGACTGACGGCGTTGGCAACCACCAGGTTGTTGATGGGAGCTCCGCTGTACATCCTGGGCCTCTGGGTGGCGTGGCTTGTCACTAAGCCTGCTGTTGGCGAGCCGGCACCTCAGCCGTCGAAACCGTCGTCCTCAGCTGATTGATCGGCTGCTTCGGCAGCATCGTCACGGGGTTCCTGGCCGTCGTCGGAACCGGGTGACAACAGCGCCCTCAGGCCGTCTTCGGCCGCGATGGTGGTGACGAAGAAGAGTTCGTCGCCGCCATCCAGGACGTCATCACGCGTAGGCGTGATGGGGGCGTGGTCGCGCAGGATTGCCACCAACGTCGCATCTTCCGGCCAGTCGATGCCGCCTACCGTGCTGCCAATGACGTGGGAATCATGCGGAACAGTGAACTCAACGATTGAGGCCACCCCTGTCTGAAGGGTCAACAGGCGCACGATGTCGCCAATCTCAACAGCCTCTTCCACGAGGGCTGTCATGAGCTGCGGGGTGTTGACGGCCACGTCTACGCCCCAGGAGTCATTGAACATCCAGTCGTTCTTGGGGTTGTTGACGCGCCCCACGGTCCGCCCCACGCCGAATTCGGTTTTGGCAAGCAGGGATACCACCAGATTCACTTTGTCGTCACCTGTGGCAGAAACCACGACGTCGGCATCCTCGAGTCTGGCGTCCTGCAGGGTGCTGAGTTCGCAGGCGTCGCCCACCAGCCAGCGGGCACCTCGAAGCCCGCTGCGCCCAATGACTTCGGGCTTCAGGTCAATGAGGAGAATCTCGTGTTTGTGGGCGAGCAATTCACGCGCGATGGACGAGCCGACGCTGCCTGCGCCAACAATGACAACTTTCACTAAGACTCCTTGGCGGGTGCTTTGGCGAGAATCCGGCTGATCTCGGAGGTTCTGTCCAGGCTCACCATCGCGTGGACGGTATCGCCCTCCTGGTATGCGGTGCCGGCTTGCGGCAACAGGCCTTCACCAAACCTGGTGAGGTACGCGATACGGATACCGGCGGCGGACTCGATGGACTCCATGCTGTGTCCGATCCAATCGTCGTGCAGATCCACTTCGGCCAGTACCAGGCGGCCTGAGGGCTCGCGATAGTCACCGGCGAGGTGCTGCTCGGGGAGTATTCGGCGCAGGACCTGGTCGGCACTCCAGCGGACGGCTGCGACGGTGGGGATGCCGAGCCGCTGGTAGATTTCGGCGCGGCCGGGATCATAGATGCGTGCCACCACATGGGCAACATGGAATGTTTCGCGGGCTACGCGTGTGGCGAGGATGTTGGAGTTGTCGCCGCTGGAAACGGCGGCGAAGGCGTAGGCCTCTTCCACTCCTGCTTGCTTCAGGGTGTCCCGGTCGAAGCCGACCCCGGTGACTTTGCGACCTGTGAAGGTGTTGCGGAGCCGGCGGAAGGCCCGCTCGTCCTGGTCGATGATGGCCACTGAGTGGCCTGCATCCTCCAAAGTGTGTGCCAGGGTTGCGCCAACACGGCCGCAACCCATGATCACGAAGTGAGCCACCGTGTCTCCTTATGTGTGTTGTCCATCCCGCTCGGTATGACTTTACCGGTGCAGCGCGGGTAAGCCGGCGACAACCGTCATGACATCCCTGTGGATTCAGAGTAGCTTTGCGGAGTGCTGACAATTTTGAATGCCGCGAAGCGGGTGCTGGTGGGCAGGCCGGTCCGGAATGACCGCCTGTCCCACACCTTATTGCCCAAACGCATCGCTTTGCCCGTCTTCGCCTCGGACGCTTTGTCCTCGGTGGCATACGCCCCGGATGAAATCCTCCTGACGCTTGCCCTTGCGGGCGTAAGCGCAGTGGCGTTCTCCCCGCTGGTGGGCCTCGCCGTCATGGTGGTTTTGCTCACAGTAGTGGCTTCCTACCGCCAGAACGTGCACGCCTATCCCTCCGGCGGCGGCGACTACGAGATTGCCAACGTCAACCTCGGCAAGTACGCCGGTCTCACGGTCGCTTCTGCGCTGCTGGTGGACTACGTCCTCACTGTTGCAGTGTCCATGTCTTCGGCAGCTACATACCTCACTACTGCCATCCCGGCACTGCATGGCCAGCAGGCAATGATCGCCACTATTGGCGTGATCATCCTGGCCCTGGTCAATCTTCGCGGGGTCAAGGAAGCCGGGACGCTCTTTGCTGTCCCTACGTACATCTTCATGGCGTCCATCCTTGGAATGACCGCGGTGGGCATCTTCCAGGCTGCCACCGGCACCTTGGGGGAGGCGCCTTCCGCCAACTTCACCATCGTTCCGGAGCCCGGATTCGATGAGGGCCTGGTAGGGCTGGCCGGGGCCTTCCTGCTTCTGCGTGCCTTTTCATCGGGGGCGGCGGCGCTGACCGGCGTCGAAGCCATCAGCAACGGGGTGCCGAATTTCAAGAAGCCGAAGAGCAAGAACGCCGCCACCACGCTGCTGCTTCTGGGCGTTATTGCGTCGGCCATGCTTGCGGGCATCATTTATCTGGCTAACGCTACAAAGGTCCACATCGTCCTCGATCCGGCCCGGGAATTCCTGGTGGACGGCAAGCCGCTTCCGGAGGACTACATCCAGACCCCTGCCATCAGCCAGATAGCAGACACCATTTTCGGTTCCGGCTCCATCCTTTTCTATATCGTGGTTGCGGCCACCGGCATCATCCTGGTGTTCGCTTCCAACACAGCTTTCAACGGTTTCCCCGTGCTGGGCTCGATCCTTGCCCAGGACGGCTACCTTCCACGCCAGCTCCGCACTCGCGGTGACAGGCTTGCGTTCAGCAACGGCGTCCTTGCGTTGGCAGCCGGGGCGCTGGTCCTGATTCTCGCGTTCAACGCAGATGTCACCAAGTTGATCCAGCTGTACATTGTGGGCGTCTTCATCTCTTTCACGGCCAGCCAGCTCGGCATGGTCCGGCACTGGGGGCGAGAGCTGAAGCTGGCCAGGGATAAAGCTGTCCGTCGCCGGATCTTCAAGTCGCGCACTATCAACATGGTGGGATTTGGCATGACGGCGCTGGTCCTCGTCATCGTCCTCATCACCAAATTTGAGCAGGGCGCCTGGATAGCGTTGCTGGCCATGTTTGTCCTCTTCCTCATCATGTGGAGCATCCGCGCCCACTATGACAATGTGGCCAAGGAATTGGCCGTGGACGAGGATTCGTCACCGCGGGCACTTCCCACGCGGGTGCACGCGGTACTTCTTGTCTCGCACGTCCGCAAACCGGTGCTTCGTGCGCTGGCTTATGCTCGGGCGTCCCGGCCTTCGCGCCTGGATGCAGTGACGGTGGACATCAACACGGAAGAGACCGAGCAAACTGTCCGGGATTGGGAGAAGCTGGAGATTCCCGTCCCCCTGACCGTACTCGCCAGCCCGTACCGCGAAACCGTGACCCCCATCATGGACTACATCAAGAACGTGCGCCGCGACTCCCCGCGGGACCTGATAGTGGTGTACATCCCCGAATATGTGGTGGGTAAATGGTGGGAACAACTCGTCCACAACCAAACAGCACTCAGAATAAAGACAAGGCTCCATTTCGAATCCGGAGTCATGGTTGCCAGCGTTCCTTGGCAGCTGAAGTCCTCCGAAGAAGCAAAGGCACTGCAGGATACTTAATGACTTCCCACAGCAATACCCCCCAACCCCAACGCACTGGAGACCAGGGTGCAGCCCCCACTGAACTGGTGGTCGATGTCGGCCCCATAGCCCATGGCGGGCACTTCGTCGCCAGGCACGAAGGGCGCGTTATCTTCGTCCGGCACGCGATCCCGGGGGAGAAGGTCCGTATCCGGTTGACTGACTCCGGCGACTCGTCGCGCTTCTGGCGTGCCGACGTCGTCGAGGTCCTGGAGGCCTCACCTGACCGCATTCCGCACTTCTGGAAGCAGGCCGATTCGCTGGGCTCATGGAGCCGCGGGGCTCCGCCGGTGGGCGGCGCCGAGCTCGGACACATTTCCCTGCAGCGCCAACGGGCCCTGAAAGCCGAGGTGCTTGCCGAACAGCTCAAGCGGCTTGCCGGTTTGGACCTGGCCACAGAGGTGGAAGCTGTGGGAGACAATCACGACGGCGGACTCGGCTGGCGTACGCGCGCCAGCTTCGCGGTGACCCCCAAGGGTCGGTTGGGGATGCATGCGCACCGTTCCGACGTTGTGCTTCCCATCAAGGAGATGCCGTTGGCGCTTGCAGGAGTCAACGAGCTGAAGCTGTGGGACCTTGACTTGTCCGGTATTGCCCGCGTGGAGGTCGCGGTGCCCGCCAACGGTTCGCGGCCCCTGATCCTGCTGGCTCCGGAAGAATCCACGAGCCCCAAGAGATTGCACAGCATCCTGTCGCAGTTGCCGCACGACGTCTCGGTCGCGAGCTTCGATCCCAGCAAGGGCGAGGTCCTGCAGTTGCGGGGGAGAACCTGGGTGCAGGAGAGTGCGGCAGGGCATGAATACCGTGTGACCGGTGAGGGTTTTTGGCAGATCCACAAGGACGCCCCGGACACGCTGGTGGACGCTGTAACGGGCTATCTTTCCAACGGCGGGTACTTGCAGCCCGGCGCCGCAGTTGCCGACCTCTACGCCGGTGCGGGCCTGTTTACGGCACCTCTGGCGGACGCCGTCGGAGTGACCGGTTCGGTACTTTCCGTGGAGGGCGCTCCGGGCACAAGCCGCGACGCCCGCAAAAACCTGCACGGTGAAGCCCAGGTGGAAATCGTTCAGGGACGTGTTGAGCGGGTCCTGCACCAACGCTCCCGCAGCTTCGACTCGCTGGTGCTGGATCCACCCCGCGCCGGAGCCGGCAAGGCTGTGGTCAAGCAACTGATGGCCACAGGGCCCCGCGCAATCGCCTATGTGTCGTGTGATCCGGCATCCTTCGCACGTGATCTGGGTTACTTCCATCAAGGTGGTTGGCGACTCGAGTCGCTGCGCGCCTTCGATTTGTACCCGAACACCCATCATTTGGAAACGGTAGGGCTGATCGTCCCCGCCGTTTAGCCGACGGACCGCCAGACTGCCATGGTGCAGAAGGAGGAACGGCCTGTTTCCGTCGCGATGCCTGATCAGTGACGCAACGCCGGAGTATGCCACTACGATGGCTGTAGTAGCCCCGGTCCGCAGTATTCAACGCCGCGGACCGGGGTGACCACGAGAGATGCCGCCCGGCTAAGTAAGGTGCGCCTAACTGGCTAGCGGCCAACCACGCGACAAAGATGAAACTGTTGCGAGAGGAGTCCTGCCATGAGCACTGTGGACAGCTTCGGTTCCAAAGGCGTACTGAATGTAGCCGGCACCGACTATGAAATTTTCCGGTTGAACTCCGTAGAGGGCGCAGACAGCCTTCCGTTCAGCCTTAAGGTATTGCTTGAAAACCTCCTGCGGACTGAGGATGGCGCCAATATTACGGCTGACCATGTCCGCGCCCTGGCCGGTTGGGATCCCAATGCGGAGCCCGACACGGAAATCCAGTTCACCCCCGCCCGCGTCATCATGCAGGACTTCACCGGCGTTCCCTGCGTCGTGGACCTGGCTACCATGCGTGAAGCCGTCAAGGAGCTCGGCGGTGACCCCAAGCGCGTCAACCCGTTGGCGCCTGCAGAAATGGTCATCGACCACTCCGTCCAGATCGATGCCTTCGGAAACTCCGGCGCACTGGAGCGCAACATGGAGATCGAATACCAGCGCAACGGTGAGCGCTACCAGTTCCTTCGCTGGGGCCAGACCGCATTCGATGACTTCAAGGTTGTTCCTCCGGGAACCGGCATCGTACACCAGGTCAACATCGAGTACCTGGCACGCACGGTCATGACCCGCGAGGTAGACGGTGTTGTCCGCGCCTACCCCGACACTTGTGTTGGCACCGACTCGCACACCACCATGGTCAACGGCCTGGGCATCCTGGGTTGGGGCGTTGGCGGTATCGAAGCCGAAGCTGCAATGCTCGGCCAGCCCGTCTCCATGCTGATTCCCCGCGTTGTCGGCTTCAAGCTCAAGGGCAGCATCCCCGCAGGCGCTACCGCGACTGACGTGGTGCTGACCATCACCGAAATGCTGCGCAAGCACGGTGTTGTTGGCAAGTTCGTTGAGTTCTACGGTGAGGGCGTCGCCGCTGTGCCGCTGGCCAACCGTGCAACCATCGGCAATATGAGCCCGGAGTTCGGTTCCACGGCTGCCATGTTCCCGATCGACGACGTCACCCTGGACTACTTGCGCCTGACCGGCCGCTCCGAAGCAAATGTCGCCCTCGTGGAGGCATACAGCAAGGAACAGGGCCTCTGGCACGATCCCTCCCGCGAACTGCGGTTCTCCGAGTTCCTCGAGCTGGACCTGTCCACCGTTGTTCCCTCCATCTCAGGCCCCAAGCGTCCCCAGGACCGCATTGAGCTCACGGATGCCAAGGAACAGTTCCGCAAGGACATCCACAACTACGTCGCCATCGAAGACGGCAGCGTGGACGAGGCCCTGGATGAGTCGTTCCCGGCCTCCGATTCGCCGTCCTTCACACATGCTGATTCGCACACCACGGAGACGGCACGCGTTGCATCCGCCGCCAACGGTGCGCATGGCCGGCCCTCTTCGCCGGTCAAGGTCACCACGGCCGACGGCCGCGAGTTCGAGCTGGACCACGGAGCAGTGTCGATCGCTTCGATCACGTCCTGCACCAACACGTCCAACCCGTCCGTCATGCTGGCTGCGGCCCTCCTTGCACGCAACGCCGTGGACAAGGGCCTGACCTCCAAGCCGTGGGTCAAGACCTCTGTTGCCCCGGGTTCGAAGGTCGTCACGGACTACTACGAAAAGTCCGGTCTGACCCCGTACCTGGAGAAGCTTGGCTTCTACATCGTGGGTTACGGCTGCGCCACCTGCATCGGTAACTCCGGACCGCTGGAGCCGGAAATCTCCGAGGCCATCCAGGCCAACGACCTCTCCGTCACCGCTGTCCTCTCGGGTAACCGCAACTTCGAAGGCCGCATCAACCCGGACGTGAAGATGAACTACCTGGCCTCGCCGCCACTGGTCATCGCCTACGCACTGGCCGGCACCATGGACTTCGACTTCGATACCGATGCCCTGGGCACCGACTCCGAAGGCAACGAAGTCTTCCTGAAGGACATCTGGCCGAACCCCATCGAGGTGCAGGAAGTCATCGACTCCTCCATCGACGAGGCTATGTTCGCCAAGGGTTACGAGGGCGTCTTCGACGGCGACGAGCGCTGGAAGGCACTCGACACCCCTGCCGGTGACACCTTCGCGTGGGCCGAAGATTCCACCTACGTGCGGAAGCCCCCATACTTCGAGGGCATGAAGGCCCAGCCGGATCCCGTCAAGGACATCTCGGGCGCCCGTGTGCTCTTGAAGCTCGGCGATTCCGTCACCACGGACCACATCTCCCCGGCCGGTTCCTTCAAGTCGGACACCCCCGCGGGCCAGTACCTCCTGGCCAACGGTGTGGAGCGCAAGGACTTCAACTCCTACGGTTCACGCCGTGGCAACCACGAAGTCATGATCCGCGGTACGTTTGCCAACATCCGCATCAAGAACCAGCTCCTGGACAACGTCGAGGGTGGATTCACCCGCGACTTCAGCCAGGAAGGCGCGCCCCAGGCTTACGTCTACGATGCAGCCCAGAACTACCAGGCAGCAGGAACGCCCCTGGTTGTCCTGGCAGGCAAGGAATACGGTTCGGGTTCGTCCCGTGACTGGGCGGCCAAGGGCACCGCGCTCCTGGGCGTCAAGGCCGTCGTCGCTGAAAGCTACGAGCGCATCCACCGCTCCAACCTCATTGGCATGGGCGTCCTTCCGTTGCAGTACCCTGCCGGAGAGTCCGCAGCAACGCTGGGGCTGACGGGTACGGAGACCTTCGCGGTGGAAGGCGTCACCGAGCTCAACAACGGCACCACGCCGAAGACGCTCAAGGTAACGGCCACGGCTGAAGACGGTACCGCCAAGTCCTTCGATGCCGTTCTGCGCATCGATACACCGGGTGAAGCGGACTACTACCGCAACGGCGGCATCCTGCAGTACGTCCTGCGCCAGATCTCGGCATAACGGACCGGCTGGTTTCCAGCTGATCCAGAAACCGGACAGCCCCGGCTGGTCGCCTGACCAGCCGGGGCTGTTGGCGTCCCGGGCCCTGCCAGGAAGAACGATGCCGGGGCTCGGATCCAGAGCGCAACGCGTGGGCCCGGGCACGCGCTAGAGTTAACAAGCACGTCATTCACCCTAAGGAGGGCCGTTGGGACTTTTGGAAACCGTCAAGGATCCACGGGACCTGGCCAAACTGTCCGGCACGGAGCTGGAACAACTGGCCGGCGAAATCAGGGAATTCCTGATCACCAACGTAGCCGCAACGGGTGGACACCTTGGTCCCAACCTGGGCGTTGTTGAACTCACGCTCGCTGTCCACCGGAATTTCGAATCCCCGCGGGACAGCGTGGTGTTCGATACCGGGCACCAGTCCTATGTCCACAAGCTGCTGACAGGACGTCAGGACTTCACCACGCTTCGCCAGCAAGGAGGCCTGTCCGGTTATCCGGACCGCGCGGAGTCCGAGCACGACATCGTGGAAAGTTCACATGCGTCCTCCTCCTTGTCCTGGGCAGATGGCATTTCGCGTGCCCGGCAGTTGACCGGCGAGGGCGACCGGTTCGTCGTCGCCGTTGTTGGCGATGGCGCGCTGACCGGTGGAATGGCATGGGAAGCCATCAACAACATTGCCGCGGATAAGCGGCGTCGCGTCGTGATCGTTGTCAACGACAATGGACGCTCCTATGCTCCCACTGTGGGCGGTTTTGCTGACTACCTTGCCTCACTGCGTCCCACCATCGACTCCCTCCGCACCACCCCGGCCTACGAGCGGATGCTGGACTGGTGGAAGAAGAAGCTCCAGGACGGCGGCCCCGCTGGCCAGTTCACCTATAAGAGCCTGCATGCCATGAAGAAGGGCATCAAGGACTGGTGGGCTCCGCAGGGCATGTTCGAGGACCTTGGCATGAAGTACATCGGCCCGGTTGACGGGCATAACCTCCAAGCCATGGAGCATGCCCTCAACACCGCCAAGGCTTACGGCGGACCCGTCATTGTGCACGCCATGACGGAAAAGGGCCACGGCTATGCTCCGGCCCTGGCCAATGAAGCAGACCAATTCCACGCCGTAGGAATCATTGACCCTGAAACGGGCGAGCCCACCGAAATGCCTGGAGCGCGGTCCTGGTCCTCGGTATTCGCTGAAGAAATCGCGGATATTGCTGATGAGCGCCCCGACATCGTGGGCATCACCGGCGCCATGCTCATCCCTGTGGGATTGCACAAGTTCGCTGAGCGCCATCCGGAGCGGGTGATCGACGTCGGCATTGCGGAGCAGCATGCGCTGACATCCGCCGCAGGAATGGCGTTCGGTGGCCTGCACCCGGTGGTGGCCGTTTACGCAACCTTCTTGAACCGCGCGTTTGACCAGCTCCTCATGGATGTCGCGCTGCACAAAGCCGGTGTCACTATAGTCCTGGACCGTGCCGGTGTGACGGGCCCGGACGGACCCAGCCATCACGGGATGTGGGATATGGCGATGGTCCAGATCGTGCCCGGGCTGCATCTGGCTGCTCCCCGCGATGCCACCCGGCTCCGCGAAGAACTGCGTGAGGCGGTGGCGATCAACGATGCCCCCACTGTGGTGCGGTTCTCCAAGGGCAGCGTCGGTTCCGAGGTTGAAGCTATCGAGAGGCTTCATGACGGCGTTGACATTCTCGCGCGGCGCCCGGAGGGCTCTACCGAGAACGATGTGTTGATTGTCAGCGTCGGCGCCATGTCCGAACTCGCACTCGATGTTGCTACCCGCTTGGGTGCCCAGGGCATCAGCTCCACTGTGGTGGATCCCCGGTGGGTCCTCCCAGTCCGGAAATCGATCATCGCCCTTGCCGCCCGTCACCGCTTGGTGATCTGCATCGAAGACGGCGTCCGGGCAGGTGGCGTGGGCTCGCGTATACGGCAGGAAATGCGGGCTGCCGGTGTAGACACCGCACTGAATGAGGTGGGCTTGCCCGTTGAATTCCTGGTACACGGCTCCCGCAGCCAGGTACTGGAACGCGTGGGCCTCACCGCCCAGAAAATAACCCACGACGTCGTAGCCCAGGTTTTGGGGACGAAGGTCCCGTTTGCCAGGCCCCTCCCGGGCCAGGAACACCCCACCACCGGCAGCCTGCCAACCCTGTGACGGACGAGCGCGTGCCGGGCGCATTGCAGCCCGGCGACCTCGTGGTGTCGAGGAACAGGAAGTGGGACGGCAAAGCCCACTGGGTGGTGCCTGGCCGCTACCTTGGTGAGGACATTCACGGTTGGTGGATATTTCAGGGAGCGGGGGAGTTTTGCGCACGCCCCGGCGCGGCTTTCTATACGGCGTCTGATGCTGTCTTGCTGGTCCCGCGGACCGGTGAGTTTGTTGCGACGTTCTATGACGACAGCTATCCGGGCGACTTCAGGATCTACGTCGACCTCGCCACAGCCCACGCTTGGCACCCCCTCAAACCGGGTGTGACAGAGTTCCACATGATCGACATGGATCTGGACGTTATCCGTTCCACCAGGCACGGGGTGTTCGTGGACGATGAAGACGAGTTTGAGCAGCATCGGATGGCCATGGGCTATCCGCAACAGACGGTGGACGCAATGCGCGCAGAATGCGCAGCCCTCTTCAAGGCAGTGGACACCATGAAAGCACCTTTCGACGTCAATGGAGCCACCAGCACCAGCGCCGAGTGGTTCAGGAAAGGACGAGCATGAGCGGCATCATCCGCGCGTACAAGCGCGACGACGAAGGAGTACTTCACTTCCGGGAGGCCTGGTACGACGACGAAGACCAGCAGTTCGTGGTCAACCACGGTGTAGTGGGCCACCAGAGCAAGACCGACGAAGCAAACGTTGACGACGAATCTGCCGTGGAAGGCCTGATGGCCGCTTTTGCCGCGCAATGCGAGGAAGACGGCTACGCCGAGATTCCCGAGTCCGAACAGTTCTGGGTAGTTGCCCAAATCGCTTTGAAAACCAAGGACGGCACCGAACGTGACCGGCATCTTGAGCGGAAAGCCAAAGCCGCCCTCACCGGTGAGCTGGCGTGGCGTGGGCTGGGCGTGGTGGACCGTTCGGAAATCGGCAACGGCCATCTGAACATCTTCTGCCTCTGCCCGGACGTCAATAAGGCTGTGAACGCCATCAAGATCTGCGTCCGCGGTGAGGATCTGGACTTCACCAAGCTCACTGTCGCAGCAGCGCCACACAGCGACCCCACGGCATTCCGGGTGAAGCACTCGCCCAAGCAGGGTGTGGGCTTTACTCTCTAAGTAGCACCCAACGCATCAGGAGGGATCTCCATGTCGTCCAAGAGCAACTGGCCCGGACATACGCCGCTGCCCAAAGGTCTCGCTGCGCCGGCGAAACGGGCCCTGGCCCACGAAGGGATAGAGACGCTGGAGCAGCTGGCCGAGTTCGGCGAGCTGAAACTTTCCAAGCTCCACGGCATGGGCCCGGTAGCCATAGCGCAGCTTGAGGATGCCATGGAGGAATCAGGGATCTCCTACGGCGCCCGTTAGCTTGGAGTGCTTTTGTTGCCTCGGGTGACCAACTGGTCCCCGCGCCCCGTATAGGCTGAATTCATGACTGAATACCGACGCCTTGGCCATTCCGGACTGACCGTCTCAGCTGTGGGGCTGGGCTGCAACAACTTGGGCCGCGCCAACACTCCCACTGAGTCCCAGGAGGGCACGGACGCTGTTGTCCAGGCCGCAATTGATGCCGGCGTGACCTTCTTTGACGTAGCCGATGTCTACGGTCGTGAGCCAGGCCTGAGTGAGGTCATGCTGGGCAAGGCGCTGAAAGGCCGCCGTGATGACGTGGTCATCGGAACCAAGTTCGGTATGGACATGCGCGGAGCCAACGGCAGGGACTTCGACGCCCGGGGTTCGCGTCGATACATTGTCAAAGCCGTCGAAGCTTCCCTCCGCCGCTTGGACACCGACTGGATCGACCTCTACCAGTTCCACACCCCGGATCCGCGGACTCCCATCGAGGAGACCCTGGCAGCCTTGGATGACCTGGTGTCCAGCGGCAAGGTGCGGTACATCGGCCATTCCAACTTTGCCGGCTGGCAGATAGCCGAGGCTGAGTATGTAGCACGACAATCACCATCAGGTGGCGTCCGCTTCATCTCGACGCAGAACCATTACAACCTCCTGGATCGGCGCGCCGAACTCGAAGTGCTTCCCGCAGCCGGGGCCTTCTCCTTGGGTGTCCTGCCGTACTTCCCCTTGGCCAACGGGCTGCTCACCGGAAAGTACTCCGCAGGGAAAGCCCCGGAAGGCTCACGATTGAGCCACACCCGCACCAACCTCGTACACGACGCCGACTGGGAGCAGCTTGGCCGCTTCGGCCAGTTCGCCAAAGAACGGGACATCAGCGAGCTTCAGTTGGCTTTCTCCTGGTTGGCCGCGCAGCCCGGCGTCAGCAGCGTCATCGCGGGTGCCACCCGTCCGGAGCAGATCCGTGAGAACGCCGAAGCCGTGTGCTGGGTCCCCACGCAGGAGGATCGCGAGGAACTGGATGAGATCTTCCCGCGGGAGCCGAAGGTGGCACTCTTCTAACCCTCTCTCACATCCCACCACTTACAGGCGTCCCTCTCTCACATAACTGCCCTTAAACCGGAACGCTCTCCCACCAAGGTGAGAGAGCGTTCCGGTTTAAGCGGCGGATATGAGAGAGCGTTCCGGTTTAGGCCGCGGGATCTGAGAGAGGGATGGGTTAGGCAGGCGCTGATGCAACGCCAGGGGCGAGGAACCGCTTGCCGTTGACACGCTCCGATGCGCCCACCCGGTCCAGGTACGGCGTAATGCCGCCCAGGAACATCGGCCACCCTGCGCCCATGATGACGCAAAGGTCGATGTCTTCGGGTCCGGCCACGACACCTTCTTCGAGCATCAGTCCTATCTCCTCGGCCAGGGCATCCTGGGTGCGCCGGAGGACTTGTTCGCCAGTGGACGGGGTGTTGCCGAAGGACATGATGGCCAGCGTCTCCGCCGGGATGACGGGAGTTCCGTCAGGCCCGGGGACCCAGAGGCTCTTCACTCCGTTGTCGATGAGTTTCTGCAGGTTTTGCGAGACCGGGAACCGGTCGCCGAACGCGGCGTGCAGGGACTCCTGGACATGCTGGGCGACCGGCAGGCCAACCATTGCACTCAAGGTGAACGGCGACATTGGCAGCCCCATGGGACGCAGCGCGCTGTCTGCCACCTCCGCCGGGGTTCCTTCGTCGAACGCCGCGATAACCTCGCCCATGAGGCGAAGCAGGATGCGGTTGACCACGAAGGCGGCGGCATCTTTGACCAGGACGGCAGTCTTCTTGAGTCCCTTGGCGAGCTCGAACGCGGTGGCTAGGACGGCGTCGTCGGTCTTTGGTGCCCGAACGATCTCCAACAACGGCATGACAGCCACCGGGTTGAAGAAGTGGAAGCCCACCAGGCGTTCGGGGTGCTTCAAATCTTCGGCCATGGCAGTGACGGACAGTGAGGACGTGTTCGTGGCCAGAATGCACTCGGGAGAAACGATCGCTTCCACCTCGGCGAAGACCTGCTTCTTGATGTGCAGTTCTTCGAAGACGGCTTCGATGACGAAGTCGGCATCGGCGAAGGCTTCCTTGGAGACGGAACCCGTAATGAGCGCTTTGGTCCTGTTGGCGGCGTCCTGCTTGATCCGCTTCTTGGCAAGCATCTTGTCGACTTCGGCGTGGACATAGGCGACGCCCTTGTCCACCCGTGCCTGATCGATATCGGTCATGACCACCGGGACTTTCAGCTGCCGGGCGAACAACAATGCCAGCTGGCTTGCCATGAGCCCTGCACCCACAACGCCGATCTTGGTGACGGGGCGGGCAAGCTTGCGATCGGGGGCGCCCGCGGGACGCTTGGAGCGCTTTTGGACGAGGTCCAGGAACGCGTACACGGTGGAGCGGAACTCGTCGGTTTGCATGAGCCCGGCGAGGGTCTCGCACTCGAGTTCAGCCGACTCGGCTTGGGTCATGGTGCGGTTGGCCTCCATGACATCCAGGACCTTGCCCGGGGCAGGGGAGGCGTTGGAGGTCTTGGACTCCACGAAAGCCCGACCTGCGGCTACCGCAGCTGCCCAACGGGCGGTGACTGCGTCATCGGTGGCATCAACGGAGTTCTTCCGCTCAGGCGTCACCTCGCCGGAAATGACCTGGGCCGCCCACGCGAGCGACTGCTCCACAAAGTCGGCAGGTTCGAACATGGCATCGGCCACGCCGAGTTCGAACGCCTGGGGTCCGGTCAGCGTGCGGTTGTTGCTGAGGGGATTCTCGATCATCACCTTGACGGCATTCTCGGGACCGATGAGGCGGGGCAGGATGTAGACGCCACCCCAACCCGGTACGAGGCCGATGAACGCCTCAGGCAAGGCCAGCGCGCCGGCACCCGTGGAGACGGTCCGATACGTGGACTGCAGGGCGATCTCCAGCCCGCCGCCCAAGGCCAGGCCATTGATGAAGGCGAAGCTCGGAACACCCAGGTTGGCGAGCGTGCTGTAGACGGCGTGGCCAAGCTGCGCCATCCAGAGCCCGTGCTCGCGTTCCTTGAGTGTTTTTACGGCCGACAGGTCGGCCCCGGCCACCAGGAAGTACGGCTTTCCGGTGACGCCGACGCCGACGATTTCTCCCCGCGAGGCCCGCTCCTTGAGCTTCTCCAAAACCCCGCCGAGTTCAACGAGCGTATTGGGCCCCAGTGTGGTGGGCTTGGAGTGGTCAAGGCCATTATCCAAGGTGATCAGCGCGAAGGTCCCGGCGCCCCCCGGCAGCTTGATGTCCTGCACATAGGAGTGCGTGACAACCTCATCAGGGAAAAGTGCGGCGAGCTTCTGGAATTCGGCGGCGCTCATGCGGCGGCTCCTTCGGTGGTGGCTGCTGTGGCCTGGTCAGCGGTGAACGATTCGTAGGCTGCATGGTGCGGGTTTTCCCAGATCACCGTGGCGCCCATGCCCAGTCCAATACACATGGTGGTAATGCCGTAGCGGACAGAGTGGTCTTCCTCGAACTGTCGCGCGAGCTGGTTCATCAGGCGGACGCCCGAGGAAGCAAGGGGGTGTCCGACGGCGATCGCACCGCCATAGCGGTTGACCCGGGGATCGTCATCGGCGATGCCGAAGTGGTCCAGGAAGCTGAGGACCTGGACGGCGAAGGCCTCGTTGATTTCGAAGAGTCCGATGTCCTCGATACCCAGTCCCGCGTTTTTCAGGGCCTTTTCCGTGGCGGGAACCGGTCCGATTCCCATGACCTCGGGTTCGACGCCGGCGAAAGCGTAGGAGACCAAGCGCATCTTGACTGAGAGGCCAAGTTCTTCAGCAGCTTCGGCCGAAGCGAGAACCGCGGCTGTGGCGCCGTCGTTCAATCCTGCAGCGTTGCCGGCGGTGACGCGACCATGGGCGCGGAACGGTGTCCGCAATTCGGCCAGGTCGGCAACAGTGGTGCCGGGCCGCGGCGGCTCGTCCGCGGTGTGCAGTGCCCAGCCCTGGCCGGGCTTCATGGTCGCTACGGGAACCAGGTCATGCTGGATTTGTTCGTTGGAGTAAGCTGCGGCGAGCTTGGCCTGGGAGGCCGCTGCATAGGTGTCCGTGCGGTCCTTGGTGATCGCGGGGAAGCGGTCGTGCAGGTTCTCTGCCGTGTTGCCCATGTTCAGGGCCGCGGGGTCCACCAGTCTTTCGGACATGAACCGCGGATTGGGATCGGCGCCTGCACCCATGGGGTGGTTGCCCATGTGCTCCACGCCGCCTGCAATGACGACGTCGTAGGCACCGAAACCGATGCCGCTCGCCGTCGTCGTTACTGCAGTCATGGCACCAGCGCACATGCGGTCGATGGCGAAGCCGGGTACCGTGCGGGGGAGCCCGGCCAACAGCGCCGCTGTGCGGCCGATGGTGAGGCCTTGATCCCCGGTCTGGGTGGTGGCAGCGATGGCAACTTCGTCGATCCGGTCCGCGGGCAGTGAGGGATTCCGGCGCATCAGTTCGCGGATGCACTTCACCACGAGGTCATCGGCGCGGGTGCCCGCATATATGCCTTTTTCGCCGGCCTTTCCGAAGGGGGTGCGCACACCGTCCACGAAGACGACGTCGCGGACGTTCCTCTGAGCACTGCGTGATGGACTCATGTAATAACTCCTCGTTGAGACATGGCGCCGAATCCCGCGTCGCGGGTGCTTCGGCTGGCATTGGGTCCAATGTTACTCGTGGGTAACTTAGCTTGCAAGGCCCGCGACCCAGGCGTTACCCACCTGTCCCCGGGGACGCGAAAGGCCTGCCCCACGAACCTCAGTTCGGGTGACAGGCCTCAGGGCGGGCGGGAGCTCAGCCGGCATTACCGGAAGGTAGCGCGTCCTTGGACGCTTGGACTTCCTTCCCCTTGGACTCCTTGCCGGGAAGCGGAGCCGGGTTCAAGCACGCTTCGGTGAGTATCGGGGCGGCGAAGGAGATTTGCCACTCACGCGCACCCAGGGACCGCAACTCTGCAGCGACGGACTCCAGGGAAACATCAGCCGGAGGGCGCCAGGCAATTCTTCGCAAATAATCCGGAGTCAGCAGGTTCTCCACTGGCAGCTTCAGCTCATCTGCCTTCGCCTGCAGGGCCGGCCTGGCGGTGGCAAGCCGTGCTGCGGCCTCGGGATCCCTGTCCGCCCAGACCCGTGGCGGAGGCGGGGCGTTGGTGGGTAAGTGCAGGGGTGGCAGATCCGTGAGTGTCCGGGCGTTGGTGATGCAGCGGAGCCAGCGCGGGGCTTCCCTCTGGGCGGACCGGCCGTGGAATCCCTTGGTGGCCAGGAGCTGCGGCACGGTGGTGGGCATGGCTTTGGCTGCAGCCACCAGCGCCGAATCAGGGATGAGCCGGCCGGGAGCTACGTCCCGTTTGCGAGCCAGTTGGTCCCGCTCAAGCCACAGCTCACGTACAGCTGCCAATTGGCGGCGGTCGCGTATCTGGTGGAGTCCGGAGGTCTTCCGCCAGGGATCCACGCGCGGGGCGGAAAGGCCTGCCGCGAGGATGCCTGCAAACTCCTGTTCGGCGTATTCAAGCTTGCCGTCAGCCTCCAGTAACTCGATGAGTTCCTCGCGGAGTTCTGCGAGGACTTCGACGTCGAGCGCTGCGTAACGCAGCCAGGGTTCCGGCAGGGGGCGTGTGGACCAGTCGGCAGCGGAGTGTTCTTTCGCGAGGCCGAATCCGAGGAGTTGTTCAATGACGGCCGCAAGACCCACGCGGGGGAGTCCCGCGAGGCGGGCGGCAAGTTCGGTATCGAAGAGCTTGTCCGGCCACATGCCGAGCTCCGAAAGGCAAGGGAGGTCCTGTGACGCCGCGTGAAGGATCCATTCGACGCCGCGGAGGGCGTCATTGATGATGTCCAGGTTCTCGAATGGTTCGGGATCGATCAGCCAGGTTCCGGCGCCCTCGCGGCGGATCTGTACCAGGAAAGCCCGCTGCCCGTAGCGGAAGCCGGAAGCGCGTTCTGCGTCCACTCCGGCAGGTCCTGTTCCGGCGGCGATTGCGGTTGCGCACCGCTCCAGCCCGGACGGGGTGTCGATGACCAGGGGTACGCCTTCGCGAGGAGTATCGAGATCGATGATTTCAGGGACGTGGCTATCGAAGCCGTCTACCTTGATGTGGGTGGTGGGATCAGCAACCGGATCGCCGGCCGTGGTGTTTTCCGGATTTTCAGGGGTCATGGTGGGTTAAGCTTACCGATTCCGGCCGCAGCGGGGTGTTTCAGGTCCTTTGCGGGTACCCGCCGACGCGTTTCTCACACTCAATTGAGTCTCCTGTTGGGTAGTCCGGTGACCCCTGGCGGCAGGGGCGGCAGGCCCGCGAAGGTGCATACCATGTCGGACCAGGCTTCGAGGTGGGCTTGTACATCCTGGCTGGCCGGTGTCCAGGACGCCCGGAGCTCGATGTCTATGGTGTCCGGCCGTTCGGCCAGGGTGCCGAAGCTTTCGGACAGGATCCTGGTGGCAGTGCCGCCGGCAGCGCGATAGGGCGCGGCGCGGTTCTCCAGGGCGTCAACGAGCCAGGTCCAGGCAACAGAGCCGAGCATGGAGTCGTTCCCCATCTCTGCGTCCATTTGAGCCCGAATGTAAGTGACGATTCGGAACTCTCCCTCCCAGACAGCAGAACCGTCGGGGTCATAGAGGAGGATGAAGCGGCCAGTGGCCAGTTCGTCGTCCTCTTCGCTGGAGGAACTGCTGCCTTGGTTTGCGGCGAAGGCCTTGGCGGCCGGTCCATGGACGGGAACTTGGCGGGTTGCCGCAGTGGGGCTGAAAACTTCGGCGCCCAGGGCGACTGCGTAGGGAGCCAGGCGGGCAGGAGCGGGGATCTCGTCAAGCCGCAGTTCGCTGCGGCATTGTGCTTTTCGTAGCGATCCCAAGGCGGAGAGAAATTCCGAGGGAACCTGTGCGAGGGCGTTCACCATCGCAGATTATGCGGCCGGGGCAGCGAATCTGTGCAGGCTCGCCGCCCCGGGTTGCACGTGTTATGCGTTAGGCCAGTTCGCGCTTAATTGCTGCCACGAAAGCGTCAATGTCTTCCTCCGTGGTATCGAACGAACACATCCACCGAACTTCGCGGCGGGCGGCATCCCAGTCGTAGAAGGCGAAGGATTCTCGCAGCTTGTCTGCCACGCCTTCGGGCAGGATGGCGAAGACGCCGTTGGACTGCGTTGCCTGTGTTGGCTCCACGCCGTCGAGTCCTTCTACTGCCGTTCGCAGGCGGGCGGCCATGGCGTTGGCGTGGGCGGCGGAACGCAGCCAGAGGCCATCTTCCAGCAGGGCAATGAACTGGGCCGAGATGAAGCGCATCTTCGATGCCAATTGCATGTTCATCTTGCGCAGGAACTTCAGGCCGTCAGCCGCCTCCGGGTTCAGGGCCACCACGACTTCACCAAAAAGTAGTCCATTCTTGGTGCCGCCAAAGGACAGGATGTCCACGCCGGCGTCGCGGGTGAATGCGCGGAGGGGAACGTCCAGGTGCGCTGCGGCGTTCGCAAGCCGGGCGCCATCCATGTGCAGCTTCATGCCTTTGACGTGAGCGTGGTCGGCGATGGCCCGCACTTCTTGCGGCGTGTAGCAGGTGCCGAGCTCAGTGGTTTGGGTAATGGACACCACCAGCGGCTGGGCGCGGTGCTCGTCGCCCCAGCCCCAGGCTTCACGGTCAATCAGCTCGGGCGTGAGCTTGCCGTCTTCGGTGGGCACTTGCAGGAGCTTGATCCCGCCCACCCGTTCCGGTGCACCGTTCTCGTCCATGTTGATGTGTGCTGTGGAGGCGCAAATCACCGCGCCCCACCGGGGAAGGAGGGACTGCAGGGCAAGGACGTTGGCGCCGGTTCCGTTGAAGACCGGGAAGGTCTCGATGCCCGGGCCGAATTGTTGCTCCAGGACCTCCTGCAGCCGTGCCGTGTAGACGTCCTCGCCGTAGGACACCTGATGCCCGCCGTTGGCGGTTGCCAGTGCTGAGAGGATCTCCGGATGTACGCCGGAGTAGTTGTCGGATGCGAACCCACGAACCGCAGGGTTATGCAGTTGACCCGCGCCGGGGGTTTCATTGGCGCTGTGGATTGCCTCTGTTGTGCTCGTCACTTGTTCATTCACGCTTTCAAGTCTATTTGGCCGGCAGGATTCTATGGGGCCAGCAGGATGCGCTGGCCGTTGAGGGTGGCGGCGGGTTGTTCAAAGAGTCCGACGGCGGCAGCCGCCAGTTCTTCAACGTCCGTGAAGCCGGGGAATCGCCTTTCCGGATGGGCTTCCCGCATGGCTGGATCCACGAGGGCTTTGACCACGAAAATTACTGCCGCGCTGTGCTGCCCGGTGGGGGCTTCCGCGTTTCCGGCTGTTCCGGATTGCGCCCGCCGGAAACCATCCGCTACCGCCAAGGTCCAAGCTTCTGCAGCTGCTTTTGCCGCCGCGTAGCTGGCCGCTGCAGCTGTTGGAGCAGCGGCGGTGGTTGACGACACCATGGCAAAACGGCCGTGCGGGGATGCTTCAATCTGGCCGTAGAAGACCCGGGAGACGTTGCGGAGTGTGGTCACAGCGCTCCGTTCCATCGAGTCCCAGTCCTCATCCGTTTGGTCTTCGATGCCTTTGGCGCCCCGCCAGCCGCCCACCAAGTGGATCACGCCGTCGATGCCCTCGATCCCGAGGTCACGGAAGCTGGCCGCAAGTTCGCGTACGGAATCCAGGCTGGAGAGATCGGAAACCAGGGGAGTTGCCCCATTGCCGGCCTCAGCTGCGGCCGCTTTGATCCGGGCATCGTCCGAACCCACGGTGAGCACCCTGTGACCGGCGGCCCCCAACGCACGCGCCACGGCGATGCCCGATGCGCTGCTTCCGCCGGTCACAAGGATAGTCAGTGTGGTCATCAGGCCGCCGTCGAGCCAGTAATTCCGGTGGTGGACTCGATGACAGGGCGCATCTTCTTCTCCAGTGCTTCGTAGAACATGGACAGGGGGAACTCGTCATCCAGCACCTGGTCCGTGAGGCCGCGGGGCGGACCGTCCAAGGGCAGCGCGTCCGGGCCCTTGGCCCATACCGACGCCGGGTGGGGAGTCACGGTGCTCGAAATGAGCTCGTACGCTGCCAGCCAGTGGGCAGCCTTCGGGCGGTCGATCGAGCGCCAGTAGAGCTCCTCGATTTTGGCACCGAGTTCCACTACAACCGAGGCAGCTTCGTCCCAGTCGATGGAGAGCTTGCTGTCCGTCCAGTGGAGCACGTGGTGCTGGTGCATCCATGCGAACAGGAGCTGGCCGCCCAGGCCGTCGTAGTTACGGACGCGGCTGCCCGTGATGGCGAAACGGAAAATCCGGTCGAAGATCACTGCATACTGGACGAGCTTTGCATGTTTGCGGGCATCGGGGTCGGCTTCTTCGTCTTTTTCAATGCGTACGGACTCACGGAACGCGGTCAGATCGCAGCGCAGCTCCTCCAGCGAGTAAAGGAAAAACGGCATCCGCTGCTTGATCATGAACGGATCGAAGGGAAGGTCCCCGCGCATGTGGGTGCGGTCGTGGATCAGGTCCCACATGACAAAGGTTCGCTGTGTCAGTTCCTGGTCCTCGATGAGCCGCGCTGCATCCTCGGGGAGTTCCAGCGACGTGGTGGCCGCAGCTGCCTTGAGGACGCGGCGGAAACGAGCGGCCTCGCGGTCGGCGAAGATGGCGCCCCAAGTAAAGGTAGGGGTCTCGCGGACGGCCACCGTCTCGGGGAAGAGTACAGCCGAGTTGGTGTCGTACCCGGGAGTGAAATCCACGAAGCGGATGGGGACGAAGAGCTTGTTGGAGTACTCGCCGGCCTCCAGTCCGCCAATGAACTCCGGCCAGATAACCTCGATCAGGACGGCTTCGACCAACCTGTTGGTGCTGCCGTTCTGCGTGTACATGGGGAAAACCACCAGGTGCTGGAGGCCGTCAATGCGCTGCTCCTGGGGCTGGAACGACTGGAGGGAGTCCAGGAAGTCCGGCACCCCGAAGCCGCCCTCGACCCATCGGCCGAAGTCTTCCACCAGGAGTTCCAGGTACCGGGCATCGTGGGGGAAGTGCGGTGCCAAGGCTGCGATGGCGTCAGTCAGTGTGGCAACGAGGCTCGCCGCCTCGGAGTGGGCTGCGGAATCGGCAATGGAGCCGTCCTGCTCCTGGAGTGCCTGCAGAGCTGTGGCTGCAGCCTTCAGGGTCATCCATTCGGCGTTGTCGGCGGTGACACGCGGCAGGATAGTGGTGGTGATAGTGGTCATGGAGCCCGGCCCTTTCGAAGTGGTGTTTGCTTCTGGGCCGAGCGTAGCAAGCAAAAAGCGTTGCTAATCCAAGAATGGCTTGAGCATAAGAAAGTCTTGGCCATCGGGTGCGTGAAGGCGAGTTGAGATTCAGTCCCGCCATATGGAGCCCCCAAAAAACGCTGAGTTCCCGGACGGGCCGGCAAAGCGCCAGCCCGTCCGGAACTGCCTAGCTCTCTTCCGGCGCCACCAAGCGAAGCGACACGGAATTAATGCAGAACCGCTGGTCCGTGGGCGTGCCATAGCCCTCGCCCTCGAAAACGTGCCCCAGATGAGAGTCACAGTTGGCGCACCGGACTTCAACACGATCCATGCCCATGGTGCGGTCATGGAGATACCGGACCGTACCTTCGGCCAAGGGTGCCCAGAACGACGGCCAACCACAGTGGGAATCAAATTTCTCCCGGCTGGTGAACAACCGGCTGCCACAAGCGCGACACTGGTACTCCCCTTCCGTGTGGGTGTCCCAGTACTCGCCCGTGTATGGCCGCTCGGTTCCCGCCTGCCGAAGAACGCGGTATTCCTCGGGCGTCAGCTCCTCCCGCCACTGGGCATCGCTCTTTTCCACGGGCACAGAAGTTGTCTTGCTGGTGTTGTCAGGAGTGTTCATGTCTAATGCAACGCTCACGAGTCGCCGATAAATCCCGAACCCGCGTACAGGTGGAGGACCGGAAGACCCAGCTGATCCTGTGCCTTATTGGCCCAGTCAGTGTGGAACGTGTCCGAAATGGCATGGGGCCGGGTAATGACAACCGCCTGCGCGGCGTCCACCGCACGGACCTTCGCCACCAAGCCTGCCACGGCGCCGCCGTCGACGACCTCTCCGGTGACGCCACCGCCCAACCCGGCCAATGCCGCCAGCGATGCAGCCAGCGTCTCAGAGGCCTCCGCACGCTCAGCCTCAGGGTCGGGATGCTGTGCAGTGAGCTCCCGGAACGCCTTGGCGATATCAAGCAGCGACAGGTTTTCCAAGAAGTCGACCAGAAGATGTCGCTCTGTGTTTGAGGGGACCAGGACAATAAGGGGCGCATCACCGCCGTCGAGCAATTTGGCGATATTAACGCGGTCGTCGGGGCCGAGGGGCTCTTCAGTCAGGATGACGATGGGATCACTCATGGCTACAGCGTAGTCCCGGCGAACCGCTGTCCGCAGATTTTTGGGACTCTGATTCACGCGCCAGGATTCGCGGCCCGATGCGCCGCGCGGTCCAAGCCTGCCCCAAGCACCGCCGCTGAGCAGCAACAATGGAACCATGGCATCGACTACCCCGCCAGCGAGCGACGCTGCAGACAAGAAACTCTCCCTCCGCACCAAATGGGCCATCGCAGGATTCCTGGCCGGCGGTACCGTAGCCGGTCTGGTAGGCGCGGGATCCTCGGCGCTCGCCGTGTATTTTGCCCGCCGTGTCATCACGCCCGCGGCCCGGCACGAGGACCAGGAAGTACTTGCCGTAATCCGCGGTGACAAGGGACCTCAGGTCATTCTTGCGGCCACCCCTGATACCACCATCGACGGCGTCTTCAGCCTCTTCTTCTCCGGTGGCCAAGGACATGCCAGGATCGGCCGGATTGTGTCCTATTCGCCCGCCGAGCAAACCGTGCTGCGTGAGGTCGAGGAAGTTTACAGTGGCAACCTCCCGGAGGCGCGCCGTGCTTGGTGGAGCGGTGCAACGTACCCGGACCCGGCGGCGATCGGCCTTGCGGCCGAGGACGTGGACATAGAGATCGACGGCGGGAAAGCACCTGCCTGGCTGATCCGGGCCGAAGCTTCGGCCGCGGCGCCAGTCTGCGCAATCATGGTCCACGGCCGCGGAGCCACGCGCCTGGAAGGCCTTCGTGCCGTCCGCACTGCACGGGAACTCGGTATGGACAGCCTGTTGATTTCCTACCGTAATGACGGACTTGCCCCCGCCGCGCCGGATGGACGATACGGCCTCGGTTCCACGGAATGGCGGGACGTTGAGGCCGCGATCGAATACGCACTGGATCAGGGTGCGCAGGAAATAGTTTTGTTTGGCTGGTCCATGGGCGGAGCGATCAGCCTGCAAACAGCGGACCTGTCCAAGCACCGCCACCTCATCCGCGCGTTGGTACTGGATGCCCCGGTCATCAATTGGGTTAATGTCATGGCCCACCACGCCGAGATGAACAGGATCCCCTACAACGTGGGCAGGTATGGACAGATGATGCTGAGCCATCCCTTGGGGCGCAGGCTGACCGGACTATCTGCGCCTGTGGACCTGAAAGCAATGGACTGGGAAGCGCGGGCAGTCGAGCTGCGGACCCCCACCTTGCTGATCCACAGCGTGGACGACGACTACGTGCCCTTCGGGCCTTCCGCGAGCCTTGCGGAGAAGAACCCCGAGATGGTCACCTTTGAGCCGTTCGACGGCGCCCGGCACACCAAAGAGTGGAACGTGGACCCCGAACGCTGGGAGCGCCTGGTCCGCGCCTGGCTCCAGAGGCAACTGGCTCCCCGAAACAATCCCGGGCAGACGGGCGCCACCGGGCAGCCTGGCTGAGGAACCCCGGAGTTGCGGGTGGCCAGGCGGCTTCGGTTTAGCCCTTGATGCTCGAGGCAGTGCCGATGGGAGCCGTGATGGCCTTGGTAAGCCGGATGAGATCGGCCGGAGCCAGCTCAATGTCCAGTCCACGGCGGCCTCCGGACACAAGGAGGGTAGCCAAGTCCAAGGCAGACTCGTCAAGGACTGTGGGGGAGGCCTGCCGCTGTCCCAGCGGTGATATGCCTCCCAGCACATATCCGGTGCGCCGTTCGGCGGCCTTGGGATCGGCCATTGCTGCCTTCTTGGCTCCGAGGGCTGCTGCGACGGACTTTAGGTCGAGGTTCCCGGACACCGGAACGATGGCCACTGCCAGGCGGCCTTCAACCTCCACCATGAGGGTCTTGAAAACCCGTTCAGGCTCAATGCCCAGGACTTCCGAGGCCTCCATGCCGTAGCTGGCCGCCGACGGATCGTGCGCATAGGGGTGCAACACGAAGGGAACGCCGGCCGCTGCAAGTGCTGCAGTAGCCGGCGTTCCCTGCGAAGCCATCTTCTTGGCCATACCTGTGGTTGTGCCCTTCAGTTTTCCAGCGAGTCAGTTTTCCAGCCGGCTGGCGGCTGCGACTTTCCGCTTGATACGCCCCAGCATGGCGGTCATTCCCCGCATTCGCAGGGGAGTGATGGCCCGGGTGAGGCCCAGCAACTCCGGCATATCGTCGGGCACGGCAAGGATTTCCTCTGCAGTCAATCCATCCAGGCCCTCGTGCAGGACCCCTGCGAAGCCGCGGGTTGTGGGCGCCTCCTGAGGAGCTTTGAAGAAGAGCCGGTAGGCGCGGGCGCCGCCGTCGGGATTTTTCTCGGACTCAATGGTGAGAAACAACGGTGACTGGCACTCCACAACCTGTTCCAGCAGTTCAGGGTGGTCCTTCAAGCGCTCCGGAAGCTCCGGCAGGCCCCTCGAGAATTCGAGCAGGAGTTGCAGGCGGTCAGGCTCCGTCAGTGCCTGGAAGTCATCAACGATTTCCGCCAGGGCGGTGGGCAAAGTGTTCGTACTCATCACTTCCAGCTTACGCACAACAGCGGTCAATGCATCTTGTGTGGCCGAACACTACGTATGCCTTATTCCCTGCCTTGGTGCTGACCGGGCCCCTAGTTGCTGACGAGGGACGCAGGAACGGAACCGCGCTCGGCGCCCTTGACGATGGGAACCCGCACAGCGTTGCCCCACTCGGTCCAGGAGCCGTCGTAGTTGCGGACAGTGTCGAAGCCCAGCAGGTACTTCAGCGCGAACCAGGTGTGGCTGGAACGCTCGCCGATGCGGCAGTAGGCCACCACGTCATCGCCGGGTTCCAAGCCGGCCTCGCCAAGGTACAGGGCTTCGAGCTCTTCACGGCTCCGGTAAGTGCCGTCTTCAGCCGCAGCGCGTGCCCACGGGATGGACGCGGCGGTGGGAATGTGGCCCCCGCGCAGCGCGCCCTCTTCGGGGTAAGCCGGCATGTGCGTGCGCTGTCCCGTGTATTCCTCAGGGGAGCGGACATCGATGAGGGGATTGCCCAAGTGTGCCAGGACGTCTTCCTTGAACGCGCGGATCGGAGCATCATTGCGCTCCACCTCCGGGTATTCACCCACTGAGGGCTGTATGACATCGGTGGTCAGCTCGCGTCCTTCGGCGATCCACTTGTCGCGGCCACCATCGAGGAGGCGGACATCCTCATGGCCGAACAGCGTAAAGACCCAAAGCGCGTAGGCAGCCCACCAGTTGGACTTGTCACCGTAGATGACCACGGTGCTGTCGCGGGAGATGCCCTTGGAGGCCGCGAGGGCGGCAAAAGCGGCGCCGTCCACGTAGTCGCGGGTGACCTCGTCATTCAGGTCGGTGTGCCAGTCAATCTTGACGGCGCCCGGGATGTGGCCGGTTTCGTAGAGAAGAACGTCTTCGTCGGACTCGACAACCACAAGCTTGCCATCGGCAATGGCGCCGTCTGCAAGGGCTGCCGCGAGCCACTCAGTGGACACAAGGCGTTCGGGGTTCGCATACGATGCAAACTTTTCGTTCTGTTCAACTGGGTAGGACATGGTGATGGCCTTTCACTGACAACGGTCGGAGCCAGGCCGTGGAAGGTGGTGCAGGTGCCGGCCGGGCGTGCTCCAACACTAACCACGGGCAGCGAGGAATGCTTCCCTGTGGTCATACGGTGAAACATGGGCTTGGTCACGTGGCGGTTTTCCGAGTGTCCAATGCCGGTATTCTTGCTGGGGACCTAATACCGAAGGAACGGACCACCGTGGTAAAGATCGAACAACTGGCTGCCCGCACACCGGCAGTCTCCGTGGAGGAACTCCTCAAGGGTTTCTACCCGTCTCCGCGATTCGGAGAGGTATCGTTCGACAGCTACCGGCCGGATCCTTCCCAGCCGAGCCAGGCAAACGCAGTGAAGCTGCTTTCCGCATTTGCCGACGGCGTGGGATCCGATGACGGTGGCGGTCTCTTCAAGAAGTTGTTCGCCAAGAAGGCGCCTGCAACGAGGGCAGGAATCTACCTCGACGGCGGTTTTGGTGTGGGTAAGACCCACCTCCTGGCTTCCCTTTGGCACAGGTCGCCTGGCCCGAAGGCCTTCGGTACGTTTGTGGAATACACCAACCTCGTGGGTGCGCTGTCATTCCGCAAGACCGTGGAAGCACTGAGCAGCTACAAGCTGGTGTGCATCGACGAATTCGAACTTGATGATCCCGGAGACACCGTGCTCATGTCCCGGCTCATGCGTGAACTCGCCGACGCCGGTGTGAAGCTCGCGGCCACGTCCAACACGCTTCCCGGTTCCTTGGGTGAAGGACGCTTCGCGGCAGTGGACTTCCAGCGCGAAATACAGGTTCTCGCCGACCAGTTCGACGTCGTCAGGATCGACGGCGAAGACTTCCGCCACCGCGGTTTGCCCGCGGCTCCCGCACCCCTCAAGACCGAAGAGCTTAAGCACCGTATGCGTGCTGAGTTCGACGGTAAGACTGTGGCTGTGGACGATTTCCGCACTCTGGTCAACCATCTGGCCGCCGTCCACCCCAGCCGTTACCGGCAGCTTATCTCGGGTGTGGAGGCCGTGGTGTGGAGCGACGTCGAAACCATCACCGAACAGGCCGTCGCCCTACGCTTTGTGGTTCTTGCGGACCGGCTCTATGACAAAGACGTGCCGATCCTGGCCAGTGGCGTACCTTTCGATCAGCTCTTTACCGAAGAGATGATGACCGGTGGCTACACGAAGAAGTACTTCCGTGCTGTGTCCAGGCTGACGGCTCTGGCCCGTGAGGCCCAAAACCACGAGCCTGCCTGATCCAGGGTTGCTGCCTGCTTCAGGATTTGTGAACAGGTTCGCGGCTCTTCAGCATCCACCGCACCAGGATGCCGCCTGCCAATGCCCAGAAAGCAGCGCCAACGCCGGCGAAGCTCAGGCCTGATGCTGCCAGCAGGAAGGTGATGCAGGCGGGAATACGTTCCTCGGCAACCGCCAGTGCAGACGAGATGGACGAGGCCAGCGTCCCCAGGAGTGCGAGTCCGGCCACGGTCTCGAGAAGTCCGGGCGGTGCTGCAGCCACCAAGGTGACAAGTGCCGCTGAGGCAGCGGCCAGGATCAGGTAGACAAAGCCTGAGACGAACGCCGCGATCCACCGCCTGCCATGGTCTTTGCCTGCCTCCTCACCCGCCGCCAAGGCTGCGCTCAGGGCAGCCAGGTTGATCGCATGGCCTCCAAACGGCGCTCCCGCGATGGTGCCCGCTCCGGTCACAAGCATCGACGGCCGCCAGGGGGTGGTGTAGCCGAACGACTTCAGTACCGCGACCCCGGGAATGTTCTGTGACGCCATGGTGACGATGAAGAGGGGCAGTGCCAAACCCACCGCAGCTTCCACGGTAAATGCCGGTGTGGTCCACTCCAGCCTTGGCAGGAGGCTGCCGCCGGGAATCTGAACGCCGTTGGACACGATGTGGACGCCGACTACCGCCAGCGCGACGAGCAGCGATGCCGGCACCGACCAACGTGGTGCGAATTTCATCAGGACCACCCAGCACACCACCACTGGTGCGATGAACAGGGGAGCCGATCCCAACGATTTGAAGGGTGCGAGGCATAGCGGGAGTAGCACGCCGGCGAGCATTGCTTGCGCCAGTGCGGTGGGGATCTTCGCCATGATCCTGCCCAGGACGGGAAGTAGCCCGGTCAGGACGATCAGCACCCCGACGATCAGGAACGCGCCCACAGCAGCCGGCCAGCCGCCGTCGACCATTCCAGCGGAGGCGAGCAGCGCAGCGCCGGGCGTCGACCACGCCAAAGTTACGGGCATCCGGGACCGCCACGAGAGCCACAGGATTCCCAGTCCAAAGGTGAGCGTCAGCGCTAATAGGCCGCTGGATGCTTGTGCCTGGTTCGCCCCCACAGCCTTCAAACCCGCCAGGACCACAGCGAATGACGAGGTGAAACCCACGAGGGCGGTGACGATGCCTGCCGTGATGGGTGGTACCAGCGTCTCCTTGGCGGCGCGGCTTTGGACGGCAGGGGTGGAAGCTGAAGGCATAACGTCCAACGTACCTGACCAGCCGGTTTAGCGGCTGCCCGTTAAACGCCAAGGGCACCGGTGGCGCCTCTCGGCGGGACCGGTGCCCCCTTGACGTATCTGGTACGGCGGCTCAGGCAGCTACGGCTGCTTCGGCTCATCCGTGACGGGAGCCTGTCCAGGCTTCCCGTCGTTCTTGGCCACGAAATCGGAAGCGGCATTCTGGACTTTGTCGACGTGACCGGCGTATTTGCCGCCCGTCTTCTGGTCCACAAAATCCCCGGCCTTGTCGATGCCATTCTTGATGGTTTCTTCGTTGCCTTGAATGAGACCCTGAGCCTTGCCCTTCAGGTCGTCAATTAAACCCACGGGCACCTCCCTTCCATTCGTGGAGCCAGTTCGCTCCTCCGCGTCCGACCCTAACACCAGTTCTCCGGGGTGCCAAGGGTTCGGCAGCGGCCTGTGGACGAACTACGCCAACGGCTTATTTTCGACCTTATGGCGCGGGCTGTCCGGATTCATGAGGGAGTGCCTGCGGCCGTAGGCGAAGTAGATGATCAGGCCGATGACCAGCCATGCCCCGAACCGCACCCAGGTTTCCCAGTGGAGCTGGAACATCAGGAATGCCGATGCCAGGACACCGAACGCGGGGACCACCGGCATGAACGGCAAACGGAACGTGCGCGGAGCGTTGGGCTTGGTGTAGCGGAAGACGATCACGGAAATGCAGACCACCACAAAGGCAGCCAGGATGCCGATGTTGGTGAGGTCGGCAACTTCCTTGATGGGGAAGACACCGGCGAGGAACGCCGAAGCAACACCTGCGATCCACGTGACGCGCTGCGGAGTGCCGTGCCGGTCAGTCTTGGCGAACCATCCGGGGAGAAGGCCGTCGCGGCTCATGGAGAACCACACTCGGGTGACGCCCAGCAGGAAGGTGAGCATAACGGTGAGGATGGACAGGACCGCGAACACCGAAATGATGGTGGCGATGACCGGCAGGCCGACGCCTTGGAACGCCGATGCGAAGCCGGCCGTGGGATCAATGTCCTTGTAGTTCTGCATGCCCGTGAGCACGAGTGTCGCGGCAACGTAGAGCAGCATGGCCACGATGAGGGAGAGGATGATGGCCTTGGGCATGTGCTTCTTGCCGTCCTTGGCCTCTTCCGCTGCGGTGCTCATGGCGTCATAGCCGAAGACGGCGAAGAAGACGGTAGCGGCACCGGCCAGGACCGGGCCGAAGCCACTGGGCATGAACGGGTTGTAGTTCTCGGTGTTGATGTAGAAAATACCCAGGCCGATGATGAACAGGATCAGGATGACCTTGATGGCAACGGCTACCAGTTCAAACCGGCCGAATGCTTTGGTGCCCCGGCTCAGGATCCACGTGACCAGGAGGCAGACGAAGATGGCCGGCAGGTTGATGATGCCGCCCTTGCCCTCATCAGCGGTGGACGTCATCCACGTGGGCATATGGATTCCGATGCCGGACAGGAAGGCGTCGAAGTAACCGGAAATCCCGATGGCCACCACAGCCACGATCGCGATGTACTCAAGGAGGAGATCCCAGCCGATGAACCAGCCGATGATCTCTCCCAAGGCTACGTAGCCGTAGGTGTAGGCCGATCCGGCGCGGGGGATCATGCCGGCGAATTCGGCGTAGGACAATGCTGCTGCACCGGAGGCGAGACCGGCGATCAGGAACGAGAAGAGCACGGCAGGGCCGACGCCCGGGTTGCTTTCGCTGCCATGGGCTACCAGCCCCGCCAGCGAGAAGATGCCGACGCCGATAATTCCGCCGACGCCGATGGCTGTCAGTTGCCAGAGGCCAAGACTCTTAAAAAGTCCGCTGTGTTTGTTTTCTTCCTCAATATCGTCGATGGGCTTGCGCCGCAGGACGGACTTGGAAGCCGTCATTTGGTTCATGGGGGTACTCCTGCCGGTAGGCGTGGAACGGTGATGAGCTCGCAGTACATTATGCGAGCCGAATCACATTAGATAAAGCGACTTCTTCTGAGGGGTATCGGTTACTTCCATTAATCAATTGAGTATTGGCCGAATCCGGGTATAAAAAAAAGCAGCTCCGGGGAGCTGCTTTTCTCTCTTTGGAGCGGACGACGAGATTCGAACTCGCGACATCCACCTTGGCAAGGTGGTGCTCTACCAGCTGAGCTACGTCCGCACATGTTGCCTGCCGGGCTGATGCCTGGCTTTCAACAACAAACAAGTTGCCTTGTTCTGGTGGGCGATACTGGGATCGAACCAGTGACCTCTTCCGTGTCAGGGAAGCGCGCTACCGCTGCGCCAATCGCCCGTTACCGGGTCCTTCAAAAGGAGAGCGGACGACGAGATTCGAACTCGCGACATCCACCTTGGCAAGGTGGTGCTCTACCAGCTGAGCTACGTCCGCACATGTTGCCTGCCAGGCTGATGCCTGGCGTTCAACAACAAACAAGTTGCCTTGTTCTGGTGGGCGATACTGGGATCGAACCAGTGACCTCTTCCGTGTCAGGGAAGCGCGCTACCGCTGCGCCAATCGCCCATGCATCCAGCCAACAGCTGGAAGACATGGTTTTCACCGAGGTGGGTACGGGATTCGAACCCGTGTATACGGCTTTGCAGGCCGCTGCCTCGCCTCTCGGCCAACCCACCGTGTAAGCAGGATTCCGAGGAATTCTTGCCTTGACAGTGCCTTGCGAGCGGACGACGAGATTCGAACTCGCGACATCCACCTTGGCAAGGTGGTGCTCTACCAGCTGAGCTACGTCCGCAGTGTCGTTTCGGCGGGCAGCCCTGCAGGCATTCCGTCGCTTTCCGACGAGTAAAAACTCTATAGGAGGTTCCTGCAAACTCCAAATCGGTGGCTTGCTTTTGATCGAGGAGCCCGCTGGATCCTTGTATTTACGCGGATTTCCGTAAGTTTCATGGCCGTAATTCCACTCTTGTAGTTCTAAGTGAGGCCGGGGGTCATGATCCGTTTTGCATTCCGGCACTGGTCCGTTAGTGTTTTCTATGCACCGGGCGATTGGCGCAGTGGTAGCGCGCTTCGTTCACACCGAAGAGGTCACTGGTTCGAACCCAGTATCGCCCACCAACAGAAACCCCCGGAATTCCGGGGGTTTTTTTGGGTTTCTGAGGCTTTCTCACCGTGTCCGTGGTACCTGCGTGGGACTCGTGGATAGGATCCCTGGCGATGTGAGTTCCTCGGGCAGCTGGTTCGTGTGGGGGCCCTGCCTGCCGAGTACCACGGGGATACCACGCAGGTACCACGGTGAGTCCCACGCCGGTCCGTTTGTGTCAGAAGATGACATTGGGGTACTTTGGGGGCATACAAGATAGCCCTCGGGGTCCACTGAGCATCGAATCTCAGAATCGTAAGGTCCCGATAGGAAGCCGTGAAGCGCAGGTAAGTCGCAGGGTACGGGTAGCTTCCGCTGCCTAGGAATTTGTCGTGTCGACCAAAACCATCTCCCCTCCCGCACGCGCCGATGATGTTCTCCGCGCTTATTCCCTTCCCGATGTTGCTGAACGCCTGGGCGTCAGCCTGAAGACCGTCCGCCGGATGGTGGATTCCGGTGAGCTGAAGACCTTCCACCCCTACCGCAAGGGCCGGACCGTTCGCGTAAGCGAGCAGACACTCCGCGATCTCTTTGCCGCTGGTGATACGTAGTCGGATGGGCGATGGCGTGTGGAAGAACTTATAGGGTCTGAAAAGATAGTGGGCTGCCATTTGTGATCGTCGATGACGTCTCCACACGGATTGGTTTCGGAAACGCTGATTGCTGTGACTCCATGAGGAAAGCCATACCTCCTGCATTCTTATGTTGACTGCTTTGGTGGGCTAGAGGCGCATAGCTCATAGCTCCTCTGTGTCGTCTGCCGAAGAAGCATGGAGCCTCTCGATCGCGAGCGTCAGCGTCATTGGCGGTGGAATTTCACCAAGGGCAGGCTGCGCTGTCTTTCGACGTCGGTAGGACCCGTCTCAGCTCAGCAGATGGTAGCCGTGTTGTGGGAATCTCAGCACTTCTAAAGCGCACCCAGCCCGAGTGCCGGCCAAGAGCCAGTCCAGTCCTCCGAGGGACCACCCCACAGCCTTCCATCAACCCAATGGCCGTCTGCGAGCCGTTCCTGAAAAGTCCATGCGCACCTACTCCAGCAGCGGTGGTACCGATAAGGGTCAGGACATCCCCTGGCCGGCCAACGGTTCCGTCCAAGTGCGACTGGACAAATTAGACAACGAAACGTGCCTCGGTGCTGTCCTGCCGTGCGGCAAACTGGAGCTTCGCTTCTGTGCGAACCGAGCGAATCCCGCACTCACTGACTCGCATGCCAAGCCGTCCGTAAGCTGGTCTGCTGTGATGTCCGGATATCTGCACCAGATGTCGAGGCTGGGATCGCTGGTTATATAGCCACTGATAAGCGCTGGAAGGCTACGCACGGTTTGGCTGAGGTAAAGCTACCTCAGCGCGCAACTCCATCAGCGTGCGCCCAGATGGTTCTGCCAACAGCGAGTCTGGATGCGCTGCAGCATCCGAGGTGAGTGCGAAAGACCAGCAGTAGAAGTTGCTCAGGAATTCGTAAATCCCACCGTTGGAGTCGAAGCCGTTGATTCTTCGCTGTGTCATGAAAGTCTCAATTTGTAGGAGAAGCGTGTGGCTGTAGCTGGGCTTCCCCGAACAGGCTCCGCCGGCGCTCTCTGCCGGTCATTCTCCATTTCTCGTGAAGTTCCCCGGAGTGAAGAGAGACTCCCTCTGGAAATGATGCGGGCACGGCCCCGACGTGGGCCGGGAGCGCACGACATGAGCCAGGAACTTCAGCCGCAGTCGGACCGCACTGTGGCATCAGCGCAGCCCCTCGCCCTCGGCGCCCATAATGCGACGAGGTCGCACCATTGGCGGTTCTGGTTGGGGCTGTTGCATGCCTGAAGGGGTTGATTACTGGATACCTGGCCGTGACGAACACCGTGATGGTGAGCGATGAACTACAGGGTGGTAAGCGGCGGGCCAGCGACCACCGGCCTGGGCGCTGGCGATTTTGATTGCCCTCATCGTCTGCTTCAGCCTGGCGTCCATCGCCGGCGTGATCATCGTTATCTGGAACCTCAGGGCCATGAGAGGATCGGCTCCGCAACCCATGAAGGCTGCGATCGTCGTGTCGCTGGTGTCTATTGTGCTGCTGATGACCTTCATCGACGGAGCCTTGAACGACCCTGGGAAGATTGGCTTACCAGTTCTGCATGCGTTCGTTGCAGCCTGGACGGTTGGGATTCTCCGGCTAAAGAAGGTTCCCACGCGGCCGGCTGTTGCTGTTTGAGCGGTACCAAGCAGCGACCTCTTCTCCAGTTATCCGAAGTAAATACGTAGTACTATCGCGATGCCGATAAGAGTGCTGACCATCATCAACATGGTGATTGCGATCCGTCTTCCGAGAATTGCGTTCCGTTCCCGTCGTCGGTGGGCCTCGCCCGTTGGATCGGCGCGTTGGGGGAGCGGAGGGTAAGAGGGCTTGATAAAGCCCTTTGACCTGGATCTGCGTATGGATTTCTTGGTGTCGTGGTCCAGTGCCTCGAAGGGTAGCTCGGGCGGCATCCGAAGTATCACGTCGCGAAAACTTTGAGGCGACAAGCGCGTGAGATCCATAAAGTGGTTCCACTGCCCCTGCTCGGGAATCCAGCGCTTGATCACGGAACTTCCATGCGCAATGTAAAAGGCCGCTGGCATGGAAGTGTTAATGGGATACCCGTATTCGTCTCGATATGGGTTCCATTCGCCAAACCAGGTCTCATTAACACAGAAGCTCACATTGCCGTCGTTCATTTGACCTCGCTAATGATGATGACCCTCCAGCCAGTAACCCTGCCATGCCCCGTGCCTAGTTCTCGGCGGAATTCGCGTCTAGTACCGGCTTTTGTTTCAGCCAGCACGCGACCGCCAACTCCTGTGCCTTTTCGGGTTCGGTGCAGGCCTTAGACGATGTGAAAGCTGTGACCGGGACGCTGTTCGCTGTTGGCTCCGCAACTTCCTTCAACAGCCAGCCTGGGCGGCCGTTGAGGTGGTATTCAGTAAAGGGACTGCCCCGGCTTTTGTTGACTCGGGGTCTTAGGCCGCTGTGAGCGCGGTCCGGTTGATTGTTTCATATTCGATGGGCGTGAGTTTTCCCAGCCGTCGTTGGCGTCGCCGGCGGTGATAGGTTCTCTCGATCCAAGTCGTGATCGCCAGTCGGAGGTCTTGCCGGGTGAGCCACCGCTGGCGGTCCAGGACGTTCTTCTGCAGCAGCGAGAAGAACGATTCCATCGCGGCATTATCCGCACACGCACCGACCCGGCCCATCGACCCCGTCAGCCCCTGGCGCCGGAGTGATTCAACAAAACGGCGGGACCGGAACTGGGACCCGCGATCCGAATGCACCACTGTCCCTGCAGGTTTGCGTGCCCGCACCGCGTTCTCCAGTGCGGCCACGGCCAGCGAGGACTTCATTCGCAAGTCCATCGAGTAGCCGACGATCCTCCCGGAATAAACGTCCTTTACGGCGCAGAGGTAGAGCTTGCCCTCGGCGGTGGGGTGTTCGGTGATGTCCGTCAGCCATAGCTCGTTCGGTGCCGCAGCGGTGAAGTCCCTCTCCACCAGGTCGTCATGAACCGGTGGCCCGGGTCTGCGGTTCAGGCCACGCTTCTTCGAGAACACCGACCAGATACCGTGGTCACTGCACAGGCGCTGGACCCTGTTCTCGCTCGCCGCGATGCCCTTCTCGGAAAGTTCGTCGGCGATGAACCGGTACCCGAAGGCCGGGTCGTCTGCGTGGATGTCAAAGGCGGCGTTGACCAGGTGCGCATCCACCCAGTCCCGTTCCGTTACCGGGCTGACTCTCCAGCGGTAGTAGCCTTGCTTGCTGAATTTCAACACCCTGCAGGTCACCGCCACTGGAACACCGTCGGCGGCAAGATCCGTGACCAGCGGGTAAGTCATTTTGGGTTGATGTCCCTGGCCAGATAGGCAGCAGCGCGGCGCAGAATCTCGTTCTCCTGCTCCAACAAGCGGTTACGCTTCTTCAACTCCCGCACCTCGGCCGACTCACTCACTGCCGGGCCGGCCCCGGAATCCTTACGTTCAGCAATGGCAATCCAACGCTTCAACGTCGTGACCGACAGCCCGAAATCCTTCGCAATCTGCGCCAGCGGCGCTTCGCCCTTGCGGGCCACATCAATAACATCCTGGCGGAACTCCGCCCCATAAGCCGTGGGCATGGTCAACATCCTTCCACGAGCACAAGCTCGCTAGATCAAGGAGTCAACAAAACTGGGGGCAGTCCCAAACGGGATCCGTTCCATGTGGGTGTGCCTTGGTTTGGCCAGCAGCCATTTCTTCTTCTGATTGGCCGTCGTGTCGTATCCGCCACCGTCGATGATCCGCTTGGCCCACGCAACTGTTTCGGCGAGATCGTGGTGTCCCCAAAAGGCCATGGCCAATTCTTCAGAGTCGTAGTAGACAGGATTTCCCTCAGAGATGGCTGGGGCGGCAAGTGAAGTGCGATTGATGAAGTCCAGGGGGGTAGGACGCGGGCCTTCGTCGGTGCTTGATTGCGCCGCCGCTGCGTTGACTGTTGCTGCCAAGCGCTCCAGACCTGCGACGGTCCGCGCTGGGTTATCCCATTCGAGCGGTCGCTCTTCCCAGTAGTCCTCGAAGGCCCAAGCCCAGCGCTGTTCACGCCGTTCGGACTCAGCTGGCACGTCCGGGGCATCTGCGGCCCAGACGGCGACGCGGCTCCCGACTTTCTTGGTGGCCACAAGTCCGGCTGCTTCCAACTGGTCGATCATCCTGGTCACGGCTTTAGCGTCCCGGTCCGGGACGGCCGATTTCAGGTCTACTTGAAGAACACCGGGCTGGCGACGCACGGTCTTCAAAATCGCCGTGAAGCGAGCATGATCTGCCTTATGCTCCAAAGCTTGTTCCAACCGCTCGGCGTGAATTAATGTGGCACCAACGGCATTGCGGTCATGTTTGATGCGCATCTGGTCGTCGGTTTCGACGCCGTTGTTGGACTCGATGGCGAACCCAAGGGGCTGGTATGGGCGTTGGGCTTCGTCCTGACCAAGTTTCTCGAATGCGATGCATCTGTCGATGATGTCCAGTCGCCCAAAGATCGAGGCAAGGTACATGCACCCTCTGTCCGGTGCGGATACGTGGACGCCGCGTCCGTTGGGGTCCGACAACCAAAGCTCATATGCAGCGGCCTGCTCGTCCAGCGTCTTCGCTGCTATGTCGAGTGCCTCAGTGAATCTACCTTCCATGAGAGCTTCGTAGTAGACCTTCCACCGGAAGCGTTGCAGCTCTGTCAAAACCGTGATGTTGAGTTCGCGCAATGTGGTCTCACGTCTGGACGGTACGAACAACTGGTCCCCCTGATGGTAGTCGGCTGAGATCATCGTAGAGTGAAAGGCTGACATCGCTGGAAAAATGTTCCCCGGGCAATTCTCGTCCGCTCTCGTGATGGCTGTCATGCCCCTTGGGGGCCTGGATGCGGGACCGGATGGGAGTCCGAGGTCAGGGTCTCTTGGTGGTGGCGTCCTCAGGTTGAGTACAGCTATCCATCGCTAGAATCCGGACCCTCCAGTTTTAGGCCATTGCCGTGCGCAACGGCTGGAGGACAAATCTGGCCAAGCCCCTAACGAAGGACCTGTCCAGCAACAAACGGGCAGGGTACGCACAGGCCAAAGCTGGAAGCGCCTTCACTAGGCCGGGGGTGTGCCATCGCCGTCCGCAAGGGGATTGGCTCTTTTTGCGCGCCAACGCAGGATCTCTTCATAAGCAAATCTCTTGCGCTGAGCGGGTGACGGGATCTCGTCTCCTTGGGCTTCCGCTACCTTTGCCGGTTTATCCAAAGGCAACTCCATCAATTTCTCCGGCGTAATTGTGTTCTCAAGCTTGTCGGTGAAAAGGGTCAGTTGTGAGGCCGCTGCTTCGTAGTTTCCGGCCTCTGTGGAAGCCATAACGAAAGCATCAGCAAGGGTTGTCATCGCGAGGGAACCGTCTTTGAGCGCATCAAGCGTGACGGCCTGAAGATGAGGTAAGCCATCCATCGCGACAAGGTAGTTCCACACGGCAAATTGTTCATGGATGGAGTCGGCTGAGCCACGGGTCCGCCATGCGTCAACCAACCACTGTGTAGCCTGATCAATCCACAGCGGAATCAGCTGGTCTGTCAGGGTTTGATCAGCAACTGTCGTAGCTGCTCCCATCGCCTCCAGCTCAGCCATTGCTCTTGCCGAATGGGAATTATTGAGGTTCAGGCAGTGGCCCAGAGACTCAGGCCGGGGAAACAGTCCGATGAAGGCCTTGAGCTCTGGTTCATCCCAGGGGTCGCTATGACTTAGCAGTCGTGCCAGCCAGGACTCTTGGAGTCGAGTGGCAGTGTCTCGGAAATCCTGGGTGGAAGGTCGCTTTGCAATCGCGATGCTCAGGTAATCGATGAGCGGACGTGCGTTCGTATCGTAATCGGTGTGTCGGGCGCCTTTCTTGAGGGCCTTTATCTGCATCTGCTCATTGGCGTGGTCGAACGTTTCCGGGCAGACCCCTCCAGGACGCACTTCAGCTGTGCGGATACGATTTATGTCCCTCAAGACGGCTTCATCGGACATGTCGCCGGTGGGCAAGGAGATCGTGAAGTAGCGGTCGAAGTACTCGCTGTCGTTGGCTCGGTACTTTCCGCCAGCTGTTCTCCACATGTTGTCCGGGAAGGCATGGGGAAACAATGATGATAGCGCCTCCATGAGTTCAACGACTGTGTCACCCTTGTAACCACAGGATTTGATTCGCTGGAGCCACTCATCTTCGGATGGGGCCTTGCTGCTGCGGTTAGAGCCCTGTTTTCTGGTGAGGTCGCCCGCCCAGGCCGGCAAACGCTCGTAGAGATCCGGATAGAAGATACGCAGGAAAGTGATCGCGAAGAAGTCCGCCGGGTCGACGTTCCCCTTGGCAAGCTGCAGGAAGGTTATGGCCTGACCCGCGTAACGGTGGCACGCGCGGGGCGTTGTCAGCGTCGTGGTCATGTGTTCGGTGTAGAAGGTTTCGAACCTGGACTCCGGTGTTGGCCCTCGGTATGTTCCAAGAGATGCTTTGCGCACTGTCGGACCCAATGCAGATTCTATGATCTCTTGAAGGAAGTGCTGCTGTGGTTCAGGGAGGTCCAAGGGATACTGCACGATCTTTTCCAAGTAGACCTGCGCGGCAATAGGGTCGTTTCCTAGACCAGCAGCTAGAGCCGTGATTGTTGATTTGCGGTCATAGGCAAGTATGTAATTGACCCTGGGAAAGCGCCCCAGGAGCCGGATGGTTTTCATCAGGAGCAACAGGTCCTTGGGCTGAACGCGATCCACATCGTCCACGACAACGAGAACCTTGACGCTTGCTGCTTTGATTGTCTCCGCCATGTCCTGGAACGCGGAATCCCATGATTTCGCCGGTAGGAATTCGCGGACGGTTTCCGAGGCCCCTGTCCCGATGACGGGGATCGCTTTCAAGGCAGGGGCACTGCGTCGTGCGAGGTCCACGGCTTTCTTGCGGAGGGTTTTACGGGAACCTCGCGGAAAGGCCTCAAGGATTGCTGAATAGAGTTCGGCCTGTAGCCTCTCCTCGTCGAAGGACCAGGGATTGAACTTGACCACGTGAACGGAGCGGTCCAGAGCGCTGGTGATGAAATTCAGCACGGACGTCTTACCGGAGCCCCAGGGTCCAACCAGTCCGAAAACAGTGCTGTCGTTGCTGTCGGCAAGGTTCTCGATGAGGTCTTTCGCCATGTCGACGAAGGGACCTCGGTCCAGCTTATCCTTGCGGCGGTCAGTCTCTGGCGCATCTACCCATGGTTCAGTCACACCTGAGATCTTAGGCTGCGAACCGGGATGGATCATTCAGCACACGGTGACACGAGCGGTGGTCATACTTTCTCGACAGTTTGCTATAGGTCCCCATCGAAAGGGCACGTCGATATTCGAAAGTGCCATTCGAGTCTCCCAGTAGCCAAGAGCGCGCCAGGCTCGCATCAAATTAAGCAGGGCACGCGGGCAGGGGAGGCTGTGCTTTTCCAGGTTGTTAGATACGGTTGTGCCGGCGATGCAGCCGGATGGGGGCCGAAATGCGGAAACTCTTTGCCAGATGTTCCGCCCCACGCATGCGCAAGGTTCCGCGTGGGTTCGGTTATTGGGAGTTCCCGGGCAGCGCTCATCCAGCTTAAAGCTCAGAATTATGCATCGATTTTCAGGTACGTAGACGAACGGGCATCTATGAATTGCCAAGCGGGGGAGTTCTATCTTCTGATTTCATGGCGGGGCAGGACTTTGTCCATCCCATCTCATGCCCAGCATGACCCTGGACTATTTACACGCGTCACGTTTGGGGGCTAGCCGCCACTAGATGGGTGTTAGGGAAAGCATCGAAGCTGTCCCAACTGTCTAGGAAGGGGGATCCAAATTGAGAAATATCCTTCGCAAAGTCTCTGTCGTACTGGGGACTGTTGCCTTAGCTACGACCGGCCTGCTGGTTAGCGTAGCGCCAGCATCAGCAAGCGCCGGTCACACAGGAACCGACCCAGCAACGACTGGATGTGCATCGGGTTCATTTCAGGTGACTGTTGTTCCGATGCGGGACCAGTACATCAGTGGCGCACCCCAGGTGGGTGCCTCGCAGTTGATGTACTCGCCGGGATGCGGAACCAACTGAGTCAATGTGTACGGTTACTCCAGCGGATACCGCTATGACGGATGGGTCCGAAGCAACGGCTATTCGTACGGAGTTAGTGCCTGGGGTGCTGGCAGTGGTGAGCATACGCTCCAGCTCTACGCGCCCGGGTCCGTGTGTGTGTGTGTGTGTTCATGGATCACTTCACGTTCCGCACGTTCGACAATCTGCAGGTTCACACCGGTTCCAACCAGTACTGCTAGGGCATGGGAATGGGGCCGCTCATGCGCGTGAGGCTCCATTTCCCAACCTCCAGTCGGATAGAGACGACTCATCTTGAAGAAATCATCGGCTGTCATTGTGGCCGCCTCATCGCAGTCAGCGCTGTTGGTTGCAGTGCAACGGAGAGTTTCGTTCCGCAGCTTTCGCAAACTTCAACCGCAACATCGGAGCCCGAGCCCGGGATGCCCTACAGTGCGTATCGGGCTCAGGATCTCCTGACCATCTACTCTGCTGTCACTGAGATTACCTATGAGTGCTACGCCGAGAATGGCTACGTGGAGTTTCTGGAAGTTCTGCCGGAACAGAAGGCAAACATGTTTCGGACTCTCCCCTCGACACCAGACTACGCGTCTGCTTTTGGCAGGCTGACGAAAGCTCCGTGGTTTGAGTCTGAGGGAGAAGCCCGCAAGAGCGGGTATGGACATGGGGCTTCCGCGGTGGTTACTAGCGTCTATGCCATGGACGTAGAGTTTCGGGATGTTGCCAGGACATGTGCCTCGAAGGCTGACGAGAAGCTACCCGGAAGTCAGGCCTTCATTGCGGACTACTCCGGATTGGGGGCCACCTTGGCTGATGCACTGAAAGCAGTTACCGACCGTAACTGGGATGAGGTGACCGAGAAGATTTTTGCATGTATGGCTACTCACGATTTCCCAGTCAGCCCCAGCGGACCAAACATGAGTCCATCCTGGGCCATCGATTTTGGCGTGCCGCTAGGAGTTGAACCCGTTCCAGACTTTCCTCAAATCATCGAGGGAGCAAGAATTCAGGTTGTCCCAACCTCGCCCGCTAAGAATTATGTACCAACCTCCGAGGAAGCGGAGTCTGCCGCTGTGATGCATAAATGCTCGGTCGAGACGGGTGCTCGTGAATCTTGGGAGAAGGCAATGATTGATGCTGAACGCGGGGCAATTTCCCAGAATCACGTCAAGCTGGCTGAATTGAATGCTGCGCTCCCGAAGCTGCTGGAAATCGTCGGTACGACGCAGAAGTCTGCCTGATTTGAATCTGCCCCAGTGGATGGCTGCCAGGAGGATCGCTGGAGGTAATAGATTGCCGAAGAAATGACTCCATTTAAAATACGGGTGAAGAATGGGGCTCATAGCGTGGGTAGAAAAGCACCGCAAAAGTCAATACAAATGATCAGAAATCAGGGCAGAACCCGGTTGCGGATCGGTATGGGGATCATGCTGGCGTTCCTGGTGGTTATCGCGGGCCGCGTCATTGTTATTCAGGGCTTTGACCCGACAGGTCTTGCCGCCGCCGCAAATGATCTCCGTACCCAGTCGTCCGTGCTGGGCGCCTCACGAGGCACAATTGTCGACGCCTCTGGAATTGTCCTGGCTGAAAGCATCATCCGCTACGACATCGTTGGCTCTCCGCGGGAGAACAGTGCGGCTGAGACCTTTCAACGGCTTGCTACCGACGGCACGATCGATGATGTTTCCCGCGGAGACGGACTGAATGAATTGGCGCATGCGCTCGGCCGGCCAGTCGAGGATATTCGGACTGCGCTGAGTGGCGACAGCCAGTTCACGTATCTGGCACGTTCTGTTTCACCGGCGGTCGAGTTCACCATTGCCGAGCTGCGGATCCCCGGGATTACATCCCGGCCCGTCCAGCAACGCACGTATCCGCTCGGGTCGGTTGCCGGCAGCATCGTCGGATACGTCAACGACGACGGGGGCGCGGCAGGCATCGAGCAGACTCTCGACGATCAGCTCAAGGGTGCCGATGGCCAGCGGACATTTCAGATTGGCGCTGACGGGATCATCATCCCCACGGCTGCGAACCAGGTCACTCCGGCGGCCGACGGTGACACAGTCAAACTCACCATCGACAGCGATCTGCAGTTCTATTCGCAAAATGCCATTGAAAAACAGGTGAAAACGCAGAGCGCCGAGTACGGCAACATCATCGTGGTGGAGGCCAAGACCGGCAAAATCCGTGCCATGGCCGAGACGGGGACTGTGGACCCCAATGCCCCAGGTGCGACCCGAGCTGAGGACCGCGGTGCGCGGTCTGTTACTGCGGCAATTGAGCCGGGATCAACCGAGAAAGCGATCACAGCTGCTGCTGCCATCGAAGAGGGCAAGATCGAACCGCTGTCGGAACTTCTGGTTCCGCCGACGTACACCGTCAACGGGCAGATGTTCCAGGATTCCTTTGTGCATGGGGAGCAACAGCGGACATTTGCGGGCATCATTGGTGATTCCATGAACACCGGCACAGTCATGGTCGGGGAGAAGCTCTCTCGGCAGCAGCGCTACGATTACCTGCAGAAGTTCGGCATCGGCCAGAAGACCGGTATCCCGTTGCCTGGCGAATCGGCTGGCCTGCTGGCCCAACCGGAAGACTGGGACTCCCGGCAGGAGTTCTCTGTTCTGTTTGGACAGGGGGTGTCGCAGACACCGCTGCAAACAGCCATGGCGTTTCAGGCCATTGCCAATGATGGAGTGCGGCTGCAACCCCAACTGGTTGAATCCACGATGGACAAAGACGGCGTGGAGCACGTTACGGAGTCGGGGGCAGGCACGAAAGTGATCAGCCCGGAAACAGCCCGGAAAGTACGCGACATTCTCGAAAGCGTGGTCACCGCCGGCGGCGCCACGGATGTGAAAGTTCTCGGCTACCGTATTGGTGGCAAGACAGGAACAGCCGAAGCAGTTGCCGACAACGGAGCAGGCTTCGATGGGTACACGGCCTCCTTCGTTGGGATGGCTCCTATGGAAGATCCTCAGTACATAGTGATGGTCAACGTGCAGCGCCCGAAGGGCAATATCTACGGCGTTACCCAGGCCGCTGTGTTCAACGACGTCATGGCCCAAGTGCTGGCCAATTATCAGGTGCCTGCGTCGACTACGCCGTCTGTGAGCCTCGCTCAGAAGTACTAAGAGAATTGGTTGCCTGCTCACTTGGAATCAATTGGTAGAACGGGCTGAGCAAATTCTCAAAGATTTCACCTGATCGCGTCACAAACACGGCACCGCAGCTACTCCTTTAACATGGGGACCTTTCAATCAGATCAATCAGTTTTGGGGAGAAGAATGCGCATAAATCTCGTAGTCAAGACAGGCGGTATTGCACTGGCGGGGCTGTTGGCGCTGACCGCTTGTGGCAGTTCATCGGAGGGTAGTTCAAAACCTTCGGAGTCCGCATCCTCGTCGTCTGCGTCGGCATCGCCTTCAGCGTCCGCCTCCCCGTTGGCCTCGACGTTTTCAGAAGGCGCCGGCACCTCCTCGGGTTCTTACAAGGTAGCCGCCTGGGCGCTGCCCATTTCGGAGGCAGGGGACAAGCTGGGCAGCCTCAAGGGCGACAGCTTCAACGTAGACATCTACCAGGTGGCCACCGATGTCGCGTCCAAGGACAGCATGTTCGTGGACAAGGAAACCAAGGAAAACCTGCTCAAGAAGGGCGATCCGGTGGTTTACCTGAACTATGTGGTCACCAACACCTCGTCCGCGGACATTCCCCTGAGCCACTCGCTGATCACTCCCAGCGCAAAGTACACGGACTGGAAGTACATGGGCGGAATGCCTTCGGACTCCAGCAGCGATGGTTACAAAAAGCACGGCCTCAGCAGCTCCGGCACCAAGCTCAAGGAAGAGGCCCCGTTCGTGCTGAAGCCGGGCGAGTCCTTCAACATTGCGGAGAACTTCGTCTACACCGCGGGCAAGGAAACCGAGATCGAGGCAACCATGACTCCTGCTGCAGCTGACGGCAAGCTGGACCACGACAAGAAGGAAAAAGCCGAGACAACGGTCACGCTGAAGTAGTTCCCGTCGGGTCGCAACTCATGCTGACGCCTGCATGAGCGACCGCTCAAGCGCGCTGATGAGGGCGCTGGTCTGCTGTGTGTTCAGCAGATCCACGGGACGTTGATCGCGTAAGGCAGGACACTTGGTGATCATCCACGCAGCGAAGTAGTTGTGGGGAATTTTCAGCTCCAAGGCGCGTTCGAAGAGTGCCAGCACGACCGGGTTCAGTGACAGATCACTGCGGAACTGAAAGCCGGGGCAGTAGGTGCCGTCAGCGAAGAACACTCTCACCAGCTGCTGCATGATCGGCTCCGGGTCCTCATGGACGCGCCCCAGGCGGGTGCGGACTCTGTCCAGGCTCGGCAGGCCGAATTCTGAGCTGATGCGCTCCCACACGATCTCGGGGATAGGGCCCTGATAAATGTCGGGAGTCACTTCAGCTGACTGATTCCAGCAGCCAAGCTGTGGACAAGGGCTCACGACGGATGGTGGAGGTGCGAAGTTCCTGATCCCCGGTGGGCGGCTTGGCCTGGACCTGCCAGTGCTCGATGCTCACGAGATCGCCGGTGCCCACAGCCGCCCGTAGCTGGGTCTCCCACCAAGAATCCCTGGTGAACCAATGTGCTGTGTGGACATCCGAATCGACCATCCAGATCTTGTTCTCATAGCGCAGCGCCATCGGCACCCCGTCAGGGCTGAACTGCACCGGGATGTCCTGGTGCTTGTGTGGTGCTTCTGGTGTCATTGTCACGGAGCCGTCCTTTCTGGGGCTAGCTTGGGTGATGCTTCACGCCGACTTATTCGTGGTCTTCTTGAAAGCAATTGGCGCGTGGGTCAAATGATGTGATGCCGACGTCATGATCGGTGTTTCCCGTCTACTAACAAATAGAAGGCGTGTAATCGGAGCGAATTCGATCACAGGCCCCGGATGGGCAAGACGTCTGTCACTTCGCACAATGTCAAAACAAGGAGAGACGATGGAATCGAAAATTGGTAGGCGAACTCTGATCGCGACTGGGGGGTTTGCCTTGGCCGCCGGGGCAGCTTTCGCCGGGGTGGCGCCGGCCGCAGCGGCCACAGCTGTGACGAAGAGCGCCAGGCGGGTCTACTACGCCTCGGACTATGGCATCTTCCCCAGGGCGACCATGCCGTTGGTGAACTTGCCTGTAAGTCCCACCGATCCTACGATCCGGAGGTACAGCGCGGGCAAGGAAGGTAAGCCGAATGTCCAGGCGATCGGCGCGCCGCCCGGCACCGAGGCAGCTGACCAGTCTGATGAGATCAATGCGTTTCTCCAGCAGATAGCGAATCTGGGCGGAGGTATTGCCATTTTCGAGGGCGATACAAATCAACTTGTGGGCTATGGCGTGAAGAAGCCCATCGTAATGTTGACCGAAGTTGCCATATGGGGCCTGGGGTGGAACAAGACGACCTTTATGCTGATTGACGGGGCGAACTGTTCCGTCTTTGTGAATAAGCCGAAGACCAATTATCACGATGTTCGTGATTTGAGGATCAACGGCAATCGTTGGGGTCAGACTTTCCCGGACGCATTGAAGTTTTCGGGACCAGGAGTCGATCTTTCGAGTGACCGTCACCCGGCAAACCCTGACAACTGGCAGTACAACTCGCACGGCATACTGCTCGTCCCCGACTACACGTCGCCCGATGTAGCTCCCTATGGCGATACGTTTTCCAACTTTGAGAACATCTTCGTGGTGAACCCTTATGGCAGCGCCGCCATGACGAACAAGGTCGGCGGCGAGATTCGTTTTCGCAACGCCGTCTCCATGAACGCCGGCGGGAACGGTTTCACCGCGGGTTACGACACATACCTCAGGGAAGTGACCGTAGCCAATTCGGAGTACCACGGATTTCTGCAACAGAACGGGTCGACTCGATTCACCAACACCAAAGCATTCTGGTGCGGCCAAGTACTTGATCGGTGGCAGGTCGGCGGAGGCGCGGTAAAGATGCGTCGAGCGTCGGTTGGCTACAAGATCGTCAATGGTTGCTGCGAATTCTCGTCGGCTGAAGCGCAGAACTGTGGTGGTGAAGGTTTTTGGCTCCAGGATGCAGAAAGTGTCAACGGGCAGCTCTCTTCGAACGCGAACAACATGATCGCGGACACGGCCGCGATCTCCAATCCTGATGGATGGGGCCCGGTTCCGGACAACTACGCGAACGACGCTGCGTGGAATGGCGGTCCTTCCACACCTAAACCCGCGCCGGAAAATCATCCCGGCGTGAGGTTGGAGGGGAAGTCCAAGTACAACAATCTCTCCATTACATCGCGAACTGCGGGTCAACAGGCCGGGATGGGGCTGGGGCAGCAGGCCTATGCGCTGAGTGTCGACTACCTTGGTGGTGCGAAGGAAAACAACATTTCCGTGACGCACTCTGACGGGTACGATGGGCAGCGCGCCAAAGGGATACTGACACCTGAAACGCCGCATAATGCAGTCCCGCACAACTGGATTCTGGCCAATGGCAGACCGTTGAGCGACGCAGTGCGCAAGGCGCCCCTGACCATTAATGAGATTGATGCCGCTGGCACATACATCATGTTGGGCCCCAATTATGCCTACAACCCTTTCCCCGGCGGAATGGTCAGAATTACATGCGTGGAACTCGACAACAACTTTGCGCTGGAAGCAGTTCGACTCGACGCAGCTGGCGCGCCGTACACAAACATCAAATACAACGACGGGCTTGGTTGGCGGGGTTGGGTTCAACAGAGTCGAGCGTGAGAATCTCTCTCCGGAGTTGTCGTTGCTAGTCATGAAATGCTTCGCTAACTGTGGTGCAAGCATGTTGTGGCGACTCCCCAAATGGTGAGTTCAGACAAGGCCGGCATGCGGATGTCAGGGTACTTTGGGTTCTCGGCCTGCAGGACGATGCCTGTCTTCGTGACGCGGAGGCGTTTGATGGCGAGCTCACCGTCGAGGACAGCAATAACGACCGAGCCGTCCTTGGGCGCTAGAGCCCTGTTGACGATCAGCTCATCGCCGTCACTGATGCCCGCACCCTGCATGGAATGGCCGGTGACCCTCACGATAAAGGTGCTGGTTAAGTCTTGGATCAGGTGCTCGTTCAGGTCCAGGCGCCCGTCGAAGTAGTCCTGTGACGGGGAAGGATAGCCAGCAGGCACGGCCACGGGTGCCAACAGGACGGTTGCCCTGGAGAGCCCCGCCTCTAGCACGCAGGGACCAACTATCACGCTCACAACGCACCTCGTATTCGAACATACTTTCGAATATGACTATACCGCCATGCTGCGGCAAGGTGTGCATGGGTGGTCATCCCTGAAGTCCTAGTGGGCTGACGATGAGCGGACTGGGCTTTCTCTCCCAGGGTTCCCGGACCAAAGCCAAGGCTGCGTCTGAAATGAAGGTCTGAGACCTGCCTAGCCGCCCCATCCGGCAAGCCCTTAGGTACTGACAGCGAGTCGGGTCTGCGCGATACTTTGCGCAGGGACGATGGGTCCAGCGCTGGCGTTGGAGGTGCGAGGCAAATGGATGAAGACATTCGTGGGGCTCCCAGGGCGGGTGACTACGCGCGCCGCTTGATGGCCTATGTTCACCTCAACAGAATTGATTGGATCGTTACTGCGGTCGCGTTTGCGCTTGAGCTGATAAACATCATGTCAAGCCTCATAACAGTCTTGGCCGGGGTGCGCTGGCAGGCATTGGGCTATCTGGTTATTGCGTTTGTTCTTCTCCTCTGGAGGCAGCGGTTTCCCAAGCTCGTTCTGGTTGCAGTTCTTTTGCATCAGGCTCTCTTCGTTCCGATTTTTCATCATGAGTTGTTCATGCCTCCAGGGATGGTTTTCAACCCAAACCAGCCTTTGTCGATTCCGTACATACCGCTGTTTGGCGTTCTCGTCGCATTGATTTCGGTAGGATCCTCAGCCTCGCTGCGGACTTCGGCACTGCTGTGTATTCCCGCTGCTGTCCTACCCACTCTGATCTTCTCGGGCGGCAGGCCTTGGGAGGCGCCCGCGTATGTCGTGGCGTCCATCTTGTGGGCAGGCGGCGCATGGGCATTCGGCAGGTTCGTGGGCAGGAGCAGTCAGCGGATCACTGACTTGGAGGCTGAACGGTTGCGGATGGAAGCGGCAATGGAAGCCGAAAGAGCCCATATTGCTGCTGAGCTTCACGACATCGTCTCGCATGCTGTGACGGTAATGCTCCTCCACGCCGCAGGGGGCCGCAGGATCATCGATACTGACCCGGCCCGTGCGGCGCAGGCGCTGGAGGTCATCGCGACAGTGGGAACCGAGGCGACGCAGGAGCTGTCACGCCTGTTGGGCCTGTTGAAGGCGAATCAGCATATGAACACGGTCAAGTCACTTCCCACGCTCGAAGACATTGCCCCCTTGGTGGAGGCTGTTCAGTCGGCGGGGATAGACGTTGAGCTGAGCGAATCCGGTACGCCTGCAAGAGTCGATGCGAGCGTCGGGCACACAGCGTACCGTGCGGTTCAGGAAGCCCTGACAAACGTTTCCAAACATGTGGGTCCTGGTACAAAGACCACCGTTGCTATCGAATGGAAGCCGGATTTGCTTCAGATCGATGTTTCGGACACGGGACCAGCAATGCCGATCAGCGAAGACCGGGCCACATCCGGATATGGCCTGCTGGGCTTGCAGGAGCGTGTTGCAGTGGCCGGCGGGAAAATCTCCTGGGGCCCACGAGGCCGCGGGTTTTTTGTGAGCGTGTCGCTGCCTGTCACCAAGCAAAGAGAGGGCTGGTACCAGCCGACGCCTTCGTAGGTTCCGCAGATCGCTCCACAGTCTGACGTAGCCGCAACGACGCGGAATGCCTAGCTTCCCCAAGCTTGCCGTGAACCTTGGATTACAGAAGCTAGAGCTGGTCCTTCTGGACTTGGATTGTTGTTGCTTGTGGCGATGGCAGACCACCGCTTCTGAACTTCCCGGCTGCTAGCAGTCCCGCAAGAGCGATCCAATTCAGGCCAAACGGTACGAGGAAGAGAACTCTGGAGTCTTCGGTATTGAAGCCGAGCAGGAGCAGTGATGTCACGGCGAGTAAAGCCCCTGCCCAGGATGGCAGCGTGCGCGCCGTCAGTAGCCCCACTCCGGTAAGAACGAAAGCAAGGATCGATACATACACCAGGACAACGCCCACGTACCACGCGATGATGAAACCTGTGGTTCCAAAAAAGAAGGAAGCACCAGCAATCAATGCTGCAATTCGGACGACCTTGATCGCCCTCCCGCCTTTTGGATGAAGGTAGTACAGGCCGAGTGCAGACCCCGAGATACAAATCATGGCCGGCAGGAACAACAGGGCATAAAGCGCACCTGCATCCCTATATGGTCCCTCCGGCAAGCCCTCAGGCAGGGCAGCTGTGGACAGTGAAAAGGCTGCTAGAAGCGTGCCGCCAAGGGCGGCGAATGCGGCCGTGAAACGAATCGCCAGCTTCATGGAATCACCGTGGTCTGACTTCTTCGATGTTGAGTTCCGTTCCATGATTCAGGCCTCCTTGGATCCCGATTGAAGTACTTCGATGAGCCTGTCAGTCTCTGACGCCTTGCGATACGAGTTTGAACGCCCAAGTAATTGGCTGGACGTTCAGGCGTTGTTTCGGCTTCAGGCTACGAACTGCCAGAAGCGGTTTCAGCAGTTCACGACCGACACCGTGCCTGCCCTGAGTCGGCAGTCTCAACCGGAGAAAGTGGGTCAAGGACTGGTGACTCAACAGAACGTCGCCTCCAGTTCTTTCGAGGAACCTTCATTCTTCGTGCTCTCTACCATTTTGAACCCTGAGGTTGAGGGCCGCGTCCATCCAGTGGTTGATCTTGTTATCGATCCCTGGGTGTAGCGAAGCCAAGGGATTCATTGCAGAGTCTGAAATCTATCCCGTTCAACAACACCGATTATCGTGAGAATCCCGCATATCTTTCGTACATCCTGGAGATGACGCTCTGCGGCAGATGTCGCTATAGATGGTTCAAAGTCGTGGACTTCTGCACCATTCCATTCCTACTGCGGTTGTATGAAATAAACCCCATCTTCAGGCGGACGCGTTTAGTCACGCTTGGCGGACACTCTGATAGCACATCGAGTGAAAGGAAAAAGCGATGAAAAGGCTAGTAAAACAAAATCAGGAACCGGGTATTGTTCGGGATTCTGATCTGGCCAGATACAACATGAAGCCGGTTATGGCCGCCGCCGGAATTTCCGTGGCAGCCATGCTCCTGGGGGCAGTCACGGCATGCGCACCCGTCGTTCCCAGAGACGACTCTGGATTCAACGAGACATCCTGCGGCGGGGCCGGGGCATGGGGCATGTCTTCTTCTCTCAGTGTTAGTGCCTGCAGCCCTGCCTCTCCTACCGCTCCGACGCCATCTGCGTTTGAGTCGATCGGTCCGGATGACGAAGTTGTGGTTCCAGAGGTTGAGGTCCCGGAAGTTGTCGTTCCGGAAAGGACTCAACTTCGAGCCGACTTGGTAGGCAGATGGCACGGGGGCGTCGGCTCAAACTACTTTCTGACGCTCACTGAGGACGGCAGTTATACGTGGGAACACCGACGGATGGGTCCCTTTGATGCCGGCGTCGTAATTGCTGATGAGTCCACCATGACGCTTACGTCTTCAATCAGTGGAGAGAAGCTGAGCTTCCAATATTCATTGTCGACGACACCCGAAGCATTTGGATTTATTTTCGCAACACTGCAGCTGGGTGACCAGTCGTACGTCAAGTAGGCTCCCCGACCAGTCATCGGGTTTATCTGCAACAAAAGTCAATTGCATTCGCGGTGCTCGACGGAAGCGCCGTTTCATCCAAACCAATCAGGAGTGATATTCATGCCTATTTTCAAGCGTATGCTCGTGTTCGTTGCTTCCGCGGCCATTCTGACGCCGTTGGCAGCCTGCAATGTTGAAATCCCGCGGCAGGTTGTTGTGACACAAGGCCCTCCGGCAACGGTGGAACCGCCTCAGCAGCCTGTCAATCCGCAGAACCCGGAAACTCAACAGGCACAGCCAGTTAATCCTCCCGGTCCTGGAGTTGAACCCACCCAGGTCCCCGAGCCACCAAAAGTTCCTGAACCTGAGCCCCCAAAGGCACCTGAACTGAAGAAGGGGACGTACAGGATCACCATCAATGGCCTGGCGGTGAAGAGCCAAACTTCTGATCACATGACAGAGCAGGATGGAAAAGGCGATGAGATCTACGTGGACCTCAGGACGAAAGTCATCGACAAAGACGGCAATGAAGTAGATAGCCGCCAAAATACGTCCTCCATCATGGGAGACACCAATCAGCAAGTTGGTCGTGTCCAGGCCGGTTCAGCAAGGGGTGCCAATGGCGGAATCGTCATGGGGGATAAGTTGCCCAACGACCAACCGTGGGTCCTGGGAACAACACCGAGTCCCGATCGCCTCCCTTTGGGTGGGGGAGAGATCACCTTGGTCGAGGGACAGGACAAGGCGTTGATTACGCCGACTGTCTGGGAGTGGGATGGTGGCAGCGATTTGTTCACCCAGTTCACGCAATGGTTCGACAAAGCCGCCGAAAAGATTCCTGCGGAAGCACTTGGTCCTGCTGGTTTGGCGGGCAAGGCAGCAAGTTCGATGAACCTCGGGGACACGCTCAGCAAACTCTTTGGAGTAGCCGGCGACCGTCCCATCGGCATTACGAGCCAGAACAGGGAGGGCTACACCTTTGATCCCCAGATCGTGACCCTTGACTTTGCAAAGGCCGAGGAAATCTCCGGGGGCGACTTTGGCTACGGAAAGGGAGTCAGGTTGCTGACCTTCAAGGACGCACCACAGTTCGCTGGCCACTACGAGTTGTACTACCAAGTCACCAAGGTTTCCTGAATCTTGTGGATTACCTGTTACGCCTTGAGTCCCGACTATCCGGTCGGGGCTCAAGGCTGTGCCGGTTTTGCCATGAACCAGCCGTAGCGCCAGGTTCGTGGGAAAGCGTCCGGCTCGGATAGTAGGTTTGCAGCCCGGTGCTGCTGACACGGGGCTGAAGATGCGGGATACTTTGCGGCATGCACGCCCAGCAAAGTCGGAGGTTGGCTCAATGAATGGCCCCGACGGTCATGGCAAGCTTCGTGTCGTGCTCATTGATGATGAAGAACTCGTCCGGGCAGGTCTGGCATTGCTTCTGGCTGCGGAGACTGACATCGAAATTGTCGGCGAGGCCAATAACGGACGCAGCGGCTTGGAGATCGTGGCGAAGGTACAGCCGGATGTCGTCGTCATGGATATCCGCATGCCGGTCATGGATGGTGTTGAAGCAACCAAAGAGCTCATGTCCAACGACTCAGCTGGCCTGGGCAAGATACCAGTGCTTATTCTCAGCACCTTCAGCGACGACGACGCTGTCCACGCGGCCCTTCGCGCTGGAGCATCGGGATTCCTGCTCAAGAACTCAGCGCCGACCATACTGGCGGCGGCAATCCGTGCGCTGGCGAACGGAGCGGGCTGGCTTGACCCCAACGTCACCAAAGGGCTCCTGGATCAGTTCTCCAGCAGCAGCCAGGTGCTGGCGCCAACGAGCACTGAATTCGGCGGACTGACCCGACGCGAAATCGAGGTGCTGACTGCAATGGCGAACGGCATGACCAACACGCAGATCGCAGCCGCGCTGTTCCTGAGCGAGGCGACGGTCAAGACTCATGTCCACCGGATATTGATGAAGTTGGGGGTTGCGGATCGCTCCCAGGCTGTCTCAGCCGCATTTCGCCATGGGCTAGTCAGACCGGGGTCCAAATAGACACTGCTGGAAGCAGACGTGGATGTGGCCGGTCAGGCGGGGAGCCTGACCGGCCACATGACTGCGAACCAAGAGAGGGGGGTAGTCTTCTCTGGCTGCGCGCACGCACACCGTTGCAATTCTCAGTCCGGACAAACTGTGCCGCGATGTACCCACGGCTGGAATCACTGGCACTTCCTGTGTACGCCCACGAGGATGCGCCGTTCATGTTCTTCCAGCCACTTATGTAGTGCGGTCTGACAGTTGTTCGTCACGAAGCTTCCCCGCATCTTTTTCAATTAGAAGCACCAGCAAGCTTGAATGGCCGTCATCCATGACGCAGCTGGTTCAACTCAACGTGCAAACACATAGTTATACCTGCTATCCAGGTAGTCATTTACAAAGAAACGATTGAGGTCCACCGGCAAAACTCAGGGTGGCCAGCTCTTGGGACCTCCTGGTGTATGAATGTCTCATGGTCTTTACACCTTTGCACCGGGCTCTTGGGCTGGCTCCTTCTCCGCTGAACTTTTCGATGATCACGGATGCCGTCGCGAATCAAGTTCAAGAATCAGCTGACCTGGACTGGAAGCGGACGCTGCCGAACAAGGCTCCCAATGCTCCCGCCGAGTTCGCCAAAGACATAGCGGCGATGGTCAATTCTGGCGGCGGCATGATTGTGTATGGAGTTGCAGAGGATGGAAACACCAGCGCCGCCAAGGAGATCACTCCCTTGGAGGATTGGAGCGACCCCGTGCAGACCAAGTTGCTGGGCTACGCGTATTCGCTGATCCAGCCGCCGGTCCATGGACTTCAGTTCATACCGTTGGGACCCGAAGGGGAGTCCAAGGCCCATGTGGTGGTGCTGCAGATTCCAGCGAGTTTTGAGACCCCTCATTTTGTGATGAAGGACGATGCCATCAGGGCGCCACGGCGTTATGGTCCCCGAACTGTGTTCATGAGCGAACGGGACATTGAGCAGGCTTACAGGCTGCGATTCGAAGACCGGCGCAATCATGAACGATCGCTCACCGAGCTTGTGGATCAGGTGCTTCTGGGAACCAGCCAGAGCGGCAAGGTTTGGTTGGCCGCTGCAGCCCGACCGGTAAATCCGCGCCCTGCCTATGCTGGCAGGGTATCTGAGCAAGATGCGCGCAAGGTCCTTGGGGACCTTATGGTTAGAAATCCTTTTCTGAAAGACCTGCCCGGCATGGAATCAATTAGCTTGATGGCTAAACCCGGCTACAGGAAGTGGAGGTCTGCGCAACCGGAGGGCGAGGACCTCCACAGCATCGCTGAGATCCATGACGATGGCAGCGTCGCCGTGGCCACTGCCGGCTACCCCTTTGATTCGTCAGGATTCGATAACGCCTCGGACGTTCATGCGATGGATGCCGAACTATTGCCTGCTCACATCGTTCACTTAATCAGGACTGCAGCAGAGGTGTTGGACGTCGTCGGCGACTACGAAGTCATGATGATTCTCAAGGGCCCAGCTGGTGGGCTTTACATCCGCACCTACGATTCGTCCTGGCAGCGGCTGACTGAACGATCAAGACTCTCGGTTATTCACGCGTTCCAGCCTGTTGTTGGGCTGATACCAGGGCGAGGGGATGTTGCAGAGGCGCTTGATGCCGTGAGGACATTTGCCTTGGATATCTTGAACCAAGGTGGCATCCGTGCGGTGGGTGACTCTTACCTCAAGAGAGATATCTGACGCCGGAAGATCCTGGTGGAATGCCCTAATGTAGACGAGGGCATCGCACCGGCTGTCCTTCTCCGGATAGTTGGGTTCCGCATTTTATGACCATCAAGGACTGGGTAGACATTGCCCAATTTGCGCTGAATGGCATTCTGGCTATTTTCACGCTGACTTTGTTCAGGCAAGGGCAGAAGGACCGGCGAAAGGTCCGGTCGGATCAAGAGCGTGATCAAGCCTCGAAGGTGTCCCTTATCCGGGGGGAAGTAACGAAGCCCAGTCCTGGAGGCGGACATAGCATTGAGGCCGTCACGGTCGAAATCCGGAACGATTCTACGTTGCCGATTACCGCCGCGGAGTGGGAAGACTTGAATCTTGGCGATGCTCACTACCGGGGTTTGGCCATTCCTGGCGGGCAGAGCATTAGGTTTCCCTTGAAGGCATCCCACATTGTGTGGAATTTTGAACTTTATTTCGTTGACGGTGCAGGTAAGCCCTGGGTGCGGCGGGATTCCGACGGAACGCTGTGGGTAAACACTGATATGCATATGCCGCTCCGCTGGTGGCAAAACTGGTATCACCGACGAGCTGTCGGCAAGCTCGGAAAAGTCTTCAGTTGGCCAACGAATTATGCATTTCGTCGAACGGTGAAGATTGCTCCACGGATTCCTCAGGTGGCCCGAATAACCCGATTCCTCTGGGGCTCGGCTACGCCAGCAACCCCTGACCCGCAACCGTGGCGGCGAACGCCGTATGTTTCTGAGCGGGATTGGCCGTACCAGAACCTCATTAACATGGCGTTGTACCTGCAATGCAACGCACCATCTGATACGCAGTAAAGACTAGGGATCGGCAGGTTGCGGCTGTGATGTGTCACGTTGGCGGCCGGCTCGGAAATGCGGGAGTCATTACCGATGCCGGTCACCTACCTTCTCAGGCGTTCGCGGCTGCGTAGGCTTCGAGGATGGGCTGAGCCACCCGGCCGCGTCCTGAGACCTCGTATCCGTTGGTACGAGCCCATTCACGGATCTTCGTAAGTTCCTCGCGGTTTGCCTTCGGGCTTTGTTGCCCACGGCGGCTGGCGGATTTCGTCTTTCGAGCGACTGCAATGAAACTACTTAGGCGGCTCATCAATTTCTCATAGTTCTCATCGGAGAGGTCGATCTCGTAAGATACTCCACCGACGCTGAATTCCCGGGGAGTAGCGTCTGATGTTCCATCAAGATCATCAAGGATTTCAATAACTCGTTTTTGTGCCACTGCACGATTATATGTAGAGATATGGCGATCTCTTTTTGGTGGTGCTCAATAGGGCATCGTGGCGACGTCAGTTGGTTGCGGATGTTTGGTGGCAGTTCCACCTGAGCTGGACCCGGTTCAGGCCGGGCACCTGGCGGAGTCGGTTATTTTGAACCCTGAATATTCATCAAGTCCGGTCCCAAGCCGTTGCCGAAAGTGGTCCGCACCCGCCGCGCAGTTTCAATATGGCACGTAGATGCAATGCCGCGTTGCGTTGGGCGCCTCGCACGCCCAAGGTCAGTAGAAGTCGGCTGCTGTAGGGGGTCTGCGGGGGCTCAGCGGTTCGTCCCCGGGATAGGGAAGGCCGAGGACATGGCAGAAAAAGGCAGCTCTCAAGTCGGCGTTGCGGAAGTGGCTGATGACAGCCTTGTGAGTCTCAACTCCTATCCGGGGATGCCGCTTCACGTCCGCTACAGCGCCTTTCAGGTAGCTTTCGGCCCTATAGAGCCTGTCCCGGTCCGCCCCGTCCGTCTCGCGGAGCGCCCACCTTGAGTCGTCATTGCCGTAGTTGGTCTTTGCCTTGTGGACGCGGTCAACGACGGAGCTGACATATTCCGCAACTAGAGCATCGTCGCCACCTTGGCGCTGGTGGCCCTCGAGCGTGAGGCGTTTGGCGTGCGCGCCATGTGGACGGACCCTGGCGTCGTCGTCCATGATGAATAGCGCGACGCCGGAATCTGCCGCCTCGACGATCGCCGCTTTGGTAAAGCCTGAGGTCGAGTAGAAGACATGATTTGTGAGGCGGGGGCGCGCCCCTCGCAGTTGGCGGATTTGTGGGGAACCAACCGGAGTCGCCTGCATTTTCACTTGAGCCACAGCTTCAGGGTGCTCGACGTCCACTCCGCGGTCCGATACGCCACCGGTAAGCCGGGATCCGAAGAAGCCGAGGGGTCCTGACATGTGCCATAAGGCCACGTCCTCCGCGGTGTGCCAGTCGCCGAGAAGTCGGCTACGTGAAGTGGACTCTGGCGATGGGCTGCGTACTCCTGTTCCGAGCTCCGGCGGGGCCGGTGCCAGGGGACTGTCAGGGAGCCTGAGGATGCGCCCCCCTACGCCTTCGCTAAAGAACCGGTCGCTGCGCCTGTCTGCATAGACGCGAAGGTTCTTGCCGCCGGTCACACGGAAGTGGATCTCTGCTATTGGGTCGACCATGCTGCCACTCGACGAGAACCCCCTTTTGGTTTCTGAATCGGGGATGATTTCTGCTTGCTCCAAGGAGGGCAGGATCCAGGAGTTGAATGTCCTGGCGGCGAATCTGGCTTCTCGAGGAAGCTCATCTGTGCCCCGTTCATGGGAGTCCGGGGATATGACTATCGGGGCGAATATCTCAACATGGTCGCCGGACGGGATCGCTGCGAGGATCTGTCGTGCGTCCTCGCTGTTTACAGGCAGGCAGTGGCGGCTTTTTAGATATTCGGACCAGGCCCACATCGTGCGGGGATCGCCGGCAAGAAGTTCGCCGGCCTCTTTACGCGCTTTGCTGAAGATCAGGGCCGAAGAGGCGTTCTGCCCTTCGATAAGAGATGCGGGGCGGTCAGTGTTGCCAATCTGAGCCACCAGTGCCTCGTGGAGCTGGTCCTCCAGACTCTCCCCAGAGCTCTCAAGCCCCTGCTCTGGCGCGGAATCAAGAAGGCGGGCTCGCTCGTAGTTGACGCCAATCGACCGCCGCCGTGCGAGCTGGGCTTTGGCGATTTCAGTGAGCTCCTGGCTGCTCTTTTCCGGGTGGGTCAGCCGGATCCATTCGTAGTCCCATTCCTGCATGTCCCGTATGCGGCCGGCCTGTTTGATGGCGCGCATCTGGACCTCGAGACCTTCACTGACAAGGGCCTCGTTGCGCTGGGTCATGTTTGGTCCAGGCTTGGGTGGACGAACCGACTTAGGCTGCCGCTCCCGGGGCGGACGGGCAGGGGTCCTGGCCAAGCGGACGATTGCCACGGCAAATGCAAGCGCACCAAGAGTGATCAACAGAACCCACCAGTACTGGATGAGGAGCCCGATCACCGCGAGAGCGAGAAAAATACCGAAGGGGCCAAGCCCACCAGCGACCGCGCTACGTGAGCGACGACGATTGATTGCCATGCTGCAGGATCTCATCTGGCGCCGACAGTCTGTAAGGGCAAAAGCAATCGAGGGCCAGCGACACTGATTTCAAGTTCTGCTTCATTTGTCGCGAGCCTCCAAATTTACAGTTTGCGGATGGTGGGAATTTTCTCGGCACGTTGTGGTTCGACGTGAGGTGAATAGGGCAGTCTCTTCACTTGTGGGTGTGGAGTAATCAAACTTCAACCTCACTGTGGCATGGTGCCTATGCCCTGTCATGCGTATCTAGTACTCGACTTTGGCAGGACCAGTGAGGAGACTACGGCGATCAGTACTCAGTTTGAGTCGCTCCCCTACGCGATGACCCACTGCGGTAGAGAGACCGACATGCAGTCGTGGCGATTGGATCAGCGCTCTGGTACGTGTACATCGTCGGGATCCAATTCAGGCCGGGCGCGCACGAACCGCAGCGGATGCCGGTAGGCATTGCCGGACCAGGCGGTATCACCTGAGACCTCCACGACAAGGGGTTCGACCAGTGTCAGTTGGACTGGCCCTTTGTCTTTGGAGAATCTGTTCAGCCCTGTTTCATTGATTTCTTCAGGCCATGGATGATGGAGCTGTGCTGGTGTCAGATAACGTGCCAGCTCCCGGGCGGTACTGGCAGCCAAAGCCGTCGAGCGTCCAACGATGCGGAGACGACCATCAATAGGTAGTCCGGCGATGATTGCCTGGGGCTGGGTGATACTCCCGATGACGGCAGCACAGACAACGTCCGTGTTGTCTCTGTGTTTTATCTTCAACCAGGAGCGCGTGCCTGGCACATAAAGCTGTGAGAGACCCTTCACCATGACCCCTTCTACGCCCGTAGCGGGCAGTTGCTCGAACCATTTCCGGGCTGTGTCCAGGTCGGTGGTGCCGGGGGAGAGTTCGAGTGGCGGGATCCAGTCTTTGGCAAGTTCATGTAGCAGAGCCCGACGGCTGGAGAAAGGAAGAGCTCTTGTGTCCTGCCCGGCGACAGCAAGCACGTCAAAGGCGGCAAATGATGCAGGTAGCTCGCGTGCCAGTGCCGGCAACATAGCCTTGGCGGTGACCATGCGGCGTTGCAGGGCATCAAAATCCAGCCGGTTGTTGTTCCAGATGACAGCCTCGCCGTCGACGATGCAGCCCTCCGGGAGCTCGCGCTCCGCAGCAGCAACCAGATCCGGAAAGTACTTGGTGAGTTCTTTGCGCGAGCGGGACCAGAGAGTCACAGTGTCTCCAGCTACCAGCAGGCAGCGGTAGCCATCGAACTTCGGCTCATACCAGCTACTACCTGGCATCGCGTTCGGCCCCGGAAGCGTCGCCACAGCTTTGGCCAGCACGACGTCCAGCGGCGGTTGCAGTGACGGCGGGAAGATCCCACTCTGCGGGCTCATGTCATAAGGATACTGTTGGCTTTAGTGGCTTTGCCCGGTTCGAATTCGGACACTTCTGGATTGCCTACATGAGTTGCACAGATGCCGTCAAGCAAAAATCGGCAATGTGGATAAGTATTTTGGGTTTTTGGATAATTCGTGGACACACCTGATATCCACAACATAATAACCGTTATGTTGTGGGACAGTGAGTTGTGGACCTTGCTTATATCAGAACGACTGAACCCAACCTTGAGCGACACGCCAAAATTGCCAAAAAGTTGGCATTGCGCTGCCAAGACGCGTCGCGTCAGTGGCAAAGCCGCATTCGGTTGAACCCGCGTATGGGCGTGAATTCAACGGCCACCACAATTGCACAACTTTCAATGTGATTGCTGAATTCACGCCTGCGGAGGGATTGGGCAGCATGCCAATTACCTGTCAGGCTCGTGGCATGACGACATCACAACCTTGGATTAGAACCCGAGGTCTGGACAGGATTCTGGCACGCGAGACAAGCATCTCGGACCTCTTGCAGTTTTTGAGTGATCGAAATAGCGAGCCCTGGGCAGAGTTAGTTGGCTTCATGCCGAAGACGGTGGAGCGGGAAGCAATCGGATCAAATCAAGCGGACCTGTTGCTGACGGCCAAGGATGGACGAGTTGCTGCAATCGAGGTCAAGCTGGGCCACATCATGAGCGCTAAACAGCAAGCGAATTATGAATCCCTTCCGGGCAATCCCAGTCTCTATCTTGCGGCGCTCAGCATGGATAGGCAGCGCGTGGATGCGGACTCGACCCTTGACTGGAGCTTCCTAAGCCTGGCTCAGGTTTTTGAAGCCTGGACCGATACGGATGACGGAGTGTCACGGGCACTCGCAAACCATGCTTTCGTAGTTCTGAGCGAATGGGACTGGCTGTTATCCAGAGCCTTTGGGCCGGCACGGGGAGCTGAAGGCAAGCCCCTCAATATACTCACTCAGAAGTTCTTGGCGCGGGTGTTGACCCGTCGGATAGCAGCCGACCTTCGGAGCCGAGGAAGGCTGAGCAAAGCGGATGTGGCAAGCGGAGGAGGGCTGCCGCTGATCCAAGCATGGACTCCCATAAGGGGTGAAGACGAGTACCGCTGTTTTATGGCCGAAGTGCGCTGGCAACAGAACAACCAAGGCGGGAAATTGCGGTTCGGGGTGGATTTTGGCAACCGCCCGGGGGAGCCTGAAAACGAGGAGATACGCCGGACGGCTCATGAGCTGTCACAGAGCATGGACACGCACATCGACTTCCCTGCGCTGAAGAGGTATATGAACGTTGCCCATCCCCAACTTGCCGGCTTACTCACACAAGACGGCGTGTCACGTCCGGTTGCAAAGGGAGACTGGGAACAGGTCGTGCGCTATGGATTTGCCGGCACCAGCGCTGCGAACGGTAAGAAGAACAGCAGGCAACAGACGACTCCGGCTTTCTTCGGGGATAGCACCTTGCGGTTCCAGGCCACGGCAGACGTCGATTTCGGAAACGCCAACGGCCAAGACATCGTGAACCTCTTGGACGCGACATTGTCGTATCTCAGCGACCGCCAACCCGCCTGACTAAGCGCGAAATGAGCGAGGTGCTGAGTGAGTTCGAGGAACTCCTTTGAATTGCCGCATGTTCAGGAGTCATATGCCGACTGGTCGTTCAGTGGCTTGCCGGATTTCCATTCGTAGGCATTCCCAGCTTCAATCGTTTTCGTGAACTTAATTTAGCCGGTTTACTGAATCACGATGACTCAACGCGTTCCTTGACCAAGCTAAGCCTTCGTGCGCCGGCTCATGCGTGCAGCAAGCTCGTCGTCCCTGTTGCCGCTGTGCTGGTACCTCATGGCAGCCTTGACGGACGAGTGGCCCAGCCGTGCCATGGTCTCGCTGGTCGTGGCGCCGGCCTGGGCGTAGCGGGTGCCCGCGTAGTGTCTGAGCCCATGGAAGGGCAGATCCTTGCGACCTGCTGCTACCCGTGCTTTGTTCCAGTGCCTCCACAAGGTGCTTTGGCTGAGATGGCTCGTGCCGTCTGCCGCCGGGAACAGCAGAGCATTGCCGGTCTTGCCTTGGACATGGTCAGCGAGAATCTCGGCGTCCTCGCCGAATATGGCAAGCGTGCGGACGCCAGCGGCGCTCTTGGGCTCGCCAACCAGGCGTCCCTTTGTGGCGGTCTTCACGACAGCTTGGGTAATGCTCAGTCTCACAGCTGTGACTGCGCCGTTGTCGTCGCACTCAACGTTCACGCTGTTGGCTCTAAGCTCAGTGGCCTCCCCGAAACGCAGGCCGCCGACGGCAGCAACGATGACAATTGCCCTGTACTCGGGCGTGATTGTCTTCAGCATGGTTGCCAGTTCATCGTCTGTGGGCGGCTTGACTGCCTTGCCGGTGGTCGTGCTGTGCCCGCTTTTGATCTGACAGGGGTTGGATGTAGCTATTCCGTCCTGGACTGCTGTGGAGATGATCGAGCTCAGCAGGCTGTAGGCCCGGCTGGTCTGGGTCACGTTACCTTCGGCCATGAGTGCCGAGCGCCAAGTGCGGACACGGGCGGGGGAGATGGCGCCGAGCATAAGCGGAAGGAACTCCGCCAAGGGGCCATTGAGCAAGCGCTGGTATTCCTCGCGGGTCCTGATCCGGAGGGGTTCGCCTTTGCTGTTTGTGCGCGTCATAATCCAGGTCTCCGCGTAATCGCCCAAGGTCACCGACTGCACAGCACTGGCTGTGGCGGCCACGTCGGGATGTACCCACCTGCCGGAAGCAATTTCGGTCTTCCGGTCCGACAGCTAAGCCCGGGCAGCACCCTTGGTTTTGAAAGTCCCGGGCGCCGCATGGCGTTTTCCGTCGGGACCTGTGTACCGGGCGCGCAAGTTGCCGCTGGGCAACTTGTCGATGATCCCGAAGGATTCGCGGGCCATGTGGGTCTCTTTCATACTGCTTTCGTGGTACCTGCGTGGTACTCGTTGTGGGATTCCGTGGTACTTCGTGACCGCTAATGACCTAAGCAGCATCCCATATTTCCGGTGAATCCAAGGGACTCTAGCGTCATGTCGCTCTTTCGCAAGCAAACGCGATACTGGTTCGAACCCAGTATCGCCCACCACCTGTATGCAAATGGTTAAACCCCGTTTGGACTGATTGAGTCAGCCCGGACGGGGTTTTTCTTTGCAGCAGGCTTGTTTGGCGGATTGCGGGTTTCTGCGTCACGAACTGTGCGGACGCGACACACATCAGCATGCGCGAACAAGAAGACCCGGACTTGCCTGCGGCCAAGGCCACTGCCACGGCCTCCACGGAACCTGCCACGCCCTTCGCGGATCTCGCGCTGACCGCCCCGATTCTCGCCGGCAAGCTCGCCAGGCTGCCCCCAGAGCAACTGGCGCTGATCTTCCCGCGGATGAATTCTGTCGGCCCTCTATGACACAGTCTTTGTATGACTGCTCCACTGCTTGCCCACGCTACTGACTACGGCCGGATGTACGCCCGCTCCACAACTGAGCAATTTTCCGTGCCGTCCATTACTACGGTGATCGGACAACAGGCGCACGCCTTGGACGGGTGGTTCAGTTACATGGGGGCGAGCAGCCTGGCCGCGGATCCTGAGCTTCCTTCGATTCTCGGAAGCCCCGCGAAAATCCGTCAGGCAATCAACAAAGCTTCCAAAGCCGCGGAGGTTTACCGGGACGCGGCGGCCGCACGCGGTGACCGCGTCCACACTTACTGCGAACAGGTAGCGTTGCGGGCGATGGGTCGTCCGCACCGGATGCAGGAATGCAGGGACGACCTCGCTGCCCATGGTGAACAGGCCTTCGCGGCGCGCTTTGACGAATGGTGGGACCTCTACCGGGTGGAGCCACTCGCGCCCGAGATCACTGTGTGGAACAAGACGGTGGGTTATGCCGGGACGTTGGACCTCGTAGCCCGGATCAACGGCCGCATCTGCCTGATTGACTACAAAACCAAGGGAACCACCAGGGACGGAACAGTCAAGGCTTTGGATGACAAAGTGGTCATGCAACTCGCGGCCGGGATGAAGGCCGAGGAAAGCCTGGTGGATCCTGTTGCGGGCGAATGGGAGCCGTGGAAATACGGTGACAACCCCATGCTGCTCGCGGTGGCCATCGGTGAGACCGAAGTCCGGCCGCAGCGGGCCAACCCTGACATCCTCAAGCACCATTGGTGGAAGTTCTGCGCCTTGCGGCGGGTATGGGAGATGTCAGCGGACGTTGTCGCTGCGGGGCAGCCACTGCTTCCCGTTGCTCCGCCGGTCTTTGCGTCAGCCGGAGCGGCACCGACACCGGCCTTGTCCTCAACTAAACTGGCTTAGGCTCCGCAACAACCGGAACCTGGTTTGACGATCGTGAGGACTGACAGCAGATGGCAATTTTGAGTATCCGAATCATCGGGGACCCGGTGCTGCGCACCGTAGCTGACCCCGTCACCGATTTCGGTCCGGAGCTCGCCAAGCTGGTAGCTGACATGACGGAAACCATGGAGGACGTTGAGGGTGCAGGTCTCGCCGCGCCGCAGGTGGGCGTCAGCCAGCGGGTGTTTACCTATCGCATCGGGGGAGTGGAAGGCCACATCATCAACCCGGTCCTGGAAAACAGTGAGGACTTCCAGCCGGACGAGGTGGAGGGATGCCTTTCCATTCCCGGCCTGGGCTTCCCTGTGCGTCGCTTTCGGGCCACCCGGGCAACCGGCGTGGACCTGAACGGCAATCCGGTCTCGGTGGAGGCTGAAGGCATGCTCGCTCGTTGCTTCCAACACGAGACAGATCACCTTGATGGGGTCCTGTACACCGACAGGCTGGAAGGCGACGACCGTAAGGCCGCCCTCCGCGCTATCCGGAATGCCAACTACCACGCGATTACCGAGCAGACCACGTCCAAGCGAGCCAATTCCGTCGGGTCGAGTTTTGGCGGCGGAAGCTTCGGGGCGCCCGAGTGAGGGTACTCTTCGCCGGAACACCGGCTGTGGCTGTGCCGTCGTTGGATGCGCTGGTTAAGGCCGGCTTCGACGTCGTGGCCGTTCTAACGCGGCCGGATGCGCCCGTGGGCCGCAAACGTGTCCTGACTCCTTCGCCGGTGGCTGGACGGGCGATGGAACTCGGTATCGAGGTCATTCGCGCGGCAAAGGTCGACGCCGACACGACGGCCAGAATCGAGGAGTTCGCTCCCGACGTCGCCGCCATTGTTGCCTACGGCGGCATCGTTCCCAAAGCTGCCTTGGGTGTCCCGAGGCACGGCTGGGTCAATCTGCACTTCTCCCTGCTTCCGGCATGGCGCGGTGCTGCCCCCGTGCAGCGTTCCATCATCGCGGGCGACGACGTCACCGGGGCCGTTACTTTCCAGCTTGAAGAAGGCCTCGATACCGGGCCTGTGTTCGGGACACTGACCGAAACAGTTCGTCCGGAAGATACCGCGGGCGATCTCCTCGAGCGACTGTCCATCAGCGGCGCAGTTTTGCTGAGCCAAACACTTTCCGCTATTGATGCGGGTCAAGCTGCTCCGCAGCCTCAAAACGGGGAGATCTCCCTTGCCCCCAAACTGACTCTCGACGACGGGCGCTTGGACTGGCAGCAGCCGGCCCTTGCTTTGAACCGCCGTGCGCGCGGAGTTACTCCTGAACCCGGCGCATGGACAACTTTGGAAGGCCAGAGGGTCAAACTTGAGCCAGTAACTCTCCGTCCCGGGATCATGGACCTTCCTCCGGGAAGCATCCGGGTGGAGGGCAAGTCGGTTCTGGTGGGTACAGGTTCGCATGCAGTGGAGCTTGGCCGGATCCAACCGGCCGGTAAGAAAATGATGTCGTCGGCCGACTGGGCCCGCGGCTTGGCAACACCCGAGAGAGTGGTATTCGAATGAGCGAGTCCGGCCGCCGAGGCCCCAACAACAGCGGGAGCCGGGACGGCGGCGGGGCGGGAAACCGAGACTCGCAGGGCAACCGTGGAGCCCGTGGGGAGAGCAAGCGCAACGCCCAGGGCCGCGAGCGAAACAGGGGACCGCAGAGGGGCTTCACCAATAACGCTCCGTCGCAGCGCACCCGCCGCGCAGATCCAGCCCGATTGGTGGCTTTTGAAGTGCTCCGCGCGGTTGCTTCCGAAGATGCCTACGCAAACCTTGTGCTTCCGGCGCGCATCCGGGAACACCGCCTTGACCGTCGGGATGCCGGATTCGCCACTGAATTGAGCTACGGGGCCTTGCGCGGGCAGGGTACCTACGATGCCATTCTTGCCCGTTGCGTGGACCGCCCCCTGGAGCAATTGGATCCTGCAATTCTGGATGCCCTGCGAATCGGTGCGCACCAGCTGCTCTCCATGCGCGTTCCCGCCCATGCCGCGTTGGACCAGACCGTCGGCCTGGCACGCGCGGTTATCGGCGCCGGCCCGTCGGCCCTTATCAATGCGGTACTTCGCAAAGTCACTGTTCACAGCATGGCCGAGTGGCTTGAGATCCTGCTGGATGACGAATCCGACGAAACCAAAATCGCTGCCTTGCGCCATGCGCACCCTGAATGGATTGTCCGGGCACTACGCCAATCGTTGGTAAACCATGGCCGCCCTAAAAACGAAATCGACGCCCTCCTGGAGGCAGATAACGCCGCGCCGGTGGTCAACTTGGTGGCCTTGCCAGGACTGGGAAACCTCGACGAAGCTTTCGACAATGGAGCCACCGCAGGTGAGCTGGTAGAAGATTCAGCTCTATCCGCTGGCGGAGACCTCGGCCGTTTCGAATCGGTCCGGCGCGGAACAACGCGTGTCCAGGACGTCGGATCACAACTTGTGGCTCGGGCTTTGGCCGGCGTCGAGCTGGGGGAGTCGCCTGCACAAGGTGAACGATGGTTGGACTTGTGCGCCGGCCCCGGAGGGAAGGCGGCGCTCTTAGCTGCCCTGGCCTACCGCGACGGCGCGACTCTCCTGGCCAACGAGCCTGCACCGCACCGGGCCAAACTTGTTCAGCAAGCGCTGTCGGCTGTTCCCGCTGAGGCCTGGACAGTGCGGACCGGTGATGGTCGTGAAGTGGGCGCAGAGCAGCCCGGAACTTTTGACCGTGTGCTCGTGGACGTACCCTGCAGTGGTCTTGGGGCCCTTCGACGTCGGCCCGAATCGCGGTGGCGCCGCTCGCCCAAGGACATTGGCGACCTGGGACCGCTGCAGCGGGACTTGTTGAAGTCCGCTCTTGATGCCGTCAAGCCCGGCGGCGTGGTGGCCTACGTGACGTGTTCGCCACATCCGGCCGAAACCACAGCTGTTGTTACTGACGTGCTGGCCAAGCGCGGGGACCTTGAACTCCTCGACGCCGGACAAGCGTTGGACGATGTCAGCCTCACCGGTAGCCTCGGCGCTGGTCACGAGCTCACAGCCCAGTTGTGGCCGCACGTTCACCAGACGGATGCCATGTTCATGGCGATCATCCGTAAGAAGCCGTAGCTACCAATCTTTAGACCATCACCGAGCTTTCGACTATCACTCCATTAGAGGGGGCTGCCTTGTCTCAGTGCTGTATCAACCCGAGCATCCTTTCAGCGGATTTCGTCAACCTTGAGGCGGAACTCCATCGCATCAGCAATGCTGATGCCGTCCACGTGGACGTCATGGACAATCACTTCGTGCCCAACCTGACCCTGGGACTGCCAGTGGTGCAGAGAATTCAAGCGGTCAGCCCGGTTCCGCTGGACGCGCATTTGATGATTTCCGACGCCGACCGCTGGGCACCTGCCTACGCGGATGCAGGTGTTGCTTCAGTGACGTTCCATGCCGAAGCTGCCATCGCGCCGGTCAAGCTGGCCCGCGAGCTACGGGCCCGCGGGTCCAAGGCAGGTATGGCCCTGCGCCCGGCAACGCCCGTGGAGCCCTACCTGGACATGCTTAGCGAGCTGGACATGTTGCTGATCATGACGGTGGAGCCCGGATTCGGGGGACAGTCATTCCTGGACATCATCTTGCCCAAGATCCGTCGTGCCCGGGCGGCAATCGAAGGTTCGGGCATCGGCGTTGCCATCCAGGTGGATGGCGGCATCACTGAGGAGACCATTGTTCGGGCCGCTGAGGCAGGGGCCAACGTATTCGTTGCGGGCTCGGCAGTTTATGGGCATCAGGACCCTGCGGAAGCGATCGACCGGCTCCGCGCTGCGGGCCAGGCTGCTTCCGCGACGAAAGCCTGACGACCGTCACAATATGTTACGAAGATGGCCCGGGAATAGCCCGGACATCTTGGTAGTTGTGGCAGAATAACAACACACATACGTGCTCCGGGGTCGGTGTAAGTCCGAACCGGCGGTTATAGTCCGCGACCCGCGAGCCATTGGATTCCAAGAAATTGGCATCCGGTGGCGGACGGTTGAACTGGTGAAATTCCGGTACCGACAGTTAAAGTCTGGATGGGAGAAGCACGTACAGTCATGCCTTGGGCGTTCCTTTTGCGAACGCCCGGCATTGCGCTGTCGTACACCCCCGGAGTCATCGCGGCTTACTGGGAAGGAACGGCATGGACTTTCTGCGATGGCTCTTCGAAGCACAGATCCCCGTTGGAGGATCTGCTCTTGTCTTACGCGAAGTGCTTGGAAACATCTTTGGGCTCCTCAGCGCCCTCGGCGGTATGCGCCGCAAAGTCTGGGCTTGGCCAATCGGCATCGTCGGTAACATCCTCCTGCTCACGGTCTTCCTGGGCAACATCTTCGGCGCAGCAGCGCCAGCCACCTTGTGGGGACAAGCCGCACGCCAAATCATGTTCATCGCCGTCGCCATCTATGGCTGGTACCGGTGGCAGCAGGGTCGGCAATCAAGCACCCAAGGGCGCGCCATCGTCCCCGGTTGGGCCAGCAATAAGGTCCGCATCGCCCTGATTGGTGCGATGGTGGCCGGCACGGCAGCATTGACGCCCTTGTTCGACGCCCTTGGCTCCTACCCGCCCGTTTGGGCCGATGCTTGGACCTTCATGGGCTCCTTGCTGGCAACCTACGGTATGGCCCGTGGATGGACCGAGTTTTGGCTGATCTGGGTGGCCGTAGACATTGTGGGCGTGCCGCTCCTGTTCAGCGCTGGTTACTACGCCAGCGCGGTGATGTACCTGTTCTATGGCTTCTTCACCCTCACGGGGTTCTTCGTATGGTGGCGGGCAGAAAAGCGTGAACGCGCCGTCCGCGCTGCCAGCCCGGCAGCTGCCGTTTCTGCGGGAGCGATCCTGTGAGCTTCGCCAACACGCCTTACACCGCCGCCGAAAAAGGGGCCATGGAGGCCGCATTGACCGCGGCGCTGGCGGGTCCCCGTGGAGCCAACCCGCTGGTCGGGGCGGTAATCCTCAGTCCTGACGGCGAGCAACTGGCAACTGGTTATCACCGGGGAGCCGGCACTGCCCATGCCGAAGCTGACGCAATTTCCGAAGCCCGAAAGAAGGGCATCGACATCGTGGGAACCACTATGGTGGTGACCTTGGAGCCGTGCAACCACGTGGGTCGCACCGGCCCCTGCGCCCAGGCCATCATTGCCGCCGGAATCGCGAAGGTGATTTACGCCGTCGACGATCCCCATGACCCTGCCGCGGGCGGTGCGCGTACGCTCACGGCCGCCGGTGTTGAGGTCAGTTCGGGACTGGAAGGCGGAAAGGCGCTGGACCTGAACCGTGACTGGTTCGACGCCGTCGCGGCCAAGCGTCCGTTCGTCACCTTGCATATCGCCCAGACCCTGGACAGCCGCATCGCAGCGGTGGATGGCACCAGCCAGTGGATCTCCTGTCCGGAGTCGCTTGCCGACAACCATGGACTGCGCGGACTCATTGACGCGATCCTGGTGGGCACCGGGACCGTGTTGGTCGACAACCCGCGGCTCACGGCCCGAACCCCGGACGGCGAACTTTCACCTCATCAGCCAATACGAGCCGTCATGGGCCTGCGGGACGTCCCCCAAGACGCTGCGGTCCGCGGAACTGATGGGCGTTTCGTCCACCTGCCCACACGGGATCCGGCGGAAGCCTTGGGCATGCTGTTCGAGCAGGGGGTCCGTCATCTCATGGTGGAAGGCGGCTCGTCGATTCTGAGCACGTTCCTCGCCGCAGACCTTGTGGACGAACTGATCGTCTATCTGGCTCCGACGCTGCTGGGATCCGGAACTCCGGCACTGAACGACCTCGGTATTACCACGCTGGCCGACGCCCAGCACTGGTCTTGGGACGAGGCCGGCGGTGGCGCTGTGCGCATCCTCGGCAATGACCTTCGGCTCCATCTGCGGTCCCCACGAGGGGCCGCCAGCACTATCAAGAATTCGGTTCCGCAGAACAATTTGGCTTCACACAGTGAAGCTGCGGAATATGTCACGGAAGGACACTGATGTTTACGGGAATCGTTGCTGAGCAAGGCACTGTGCTGGGCATTGAGCACGACGGCGATACCAGCGCAACGTTGAGGCTGAAAGCGCCCACCACCGCGGAGGGATTGCCCTTGGGCGGTTCCATCGCCGTCAACGGAGTTTGCCTGACAGCCACCCGGATCGACGGACAGGACTTCAGCGTGGATGTCATGGGGGAGACCCTGGTCCGGACGACCATCGGCGAGCTGGCGCAGGGAGATGCCGTGAACCTGGAACGCTGCGTTCCGGCCGGCGGGCGGCTGGACGGCCATGTTGTCCAGGGCCATGTGGACGGTGTGGGTGAATTGCTGGAGCGCGAGCCGCTGGGAAACTGGGACCGGCTGCGGTTTGGAGTGCCGGCCCAGCTGGCACGCTACATCGCCGAAAAAGGTTCGATCGCCGTCGACGGTGTTTCGCTCACCGTGACCGCCGTCAGTCCTGCGGCCGAAACGGCACCGTGGTTTGAAGTGGGACTGATCCCCACCACGCTGGAAGAAACAGGCTTGGGGGCCAAAGCGGTGGGCGGCCGCGTGAACCTTGAAGTTGATGTTCTGGCCAAGTACACCGAACGACTGCTGTCCTTCGCGCCCCGGCAGGGAGACGTACGATGAGCGCTCCTGCCAAGACAACTCCGGCCGGCGAGCGTCGTACCGGACTTGATCCTGTTGAGTCCGCTATCGCCGCGATGGCGGCGGGCCAAGCCGTGATCGTGGTGGACAACGAAGATCGCGAGAACGAAGGCGACATTATCTTCGCAGCGGAACACGCGACTCCGGCCCTCATGGGCTGGACCATCCGGTATTCATCCGGCGTCATCTGTGTTCCCTTGGATGGAGAACGTGCGGACGCCCTGATCCTGCCGCCGATGGTGGAGATCAACGAGGACGCCAAGGGAACTGCCTACACCGTTTCCTGCGACGCCGCGATCGGAGTCAGCACCGGAATTTCAGCCACTGACCGCGCCTTGACGGCCCGGATTCTGGCAGATCCAAGCAGTACTCCGGCATCGATCACCCGCCCCGGGCATATTTTCCCGTTGCGGGCAGTTAACGGGGGAGTGCGTGAACGTCCAGGTCACACGGAAGCTGCCGTGGACCTGTGTCGTCTTGCCGGGCTGGCTCCGGTGGGTGTGATCGCAGAGTTGGTACATGACGACGGTGAAATGATGCGGCTGGACAGTCTGCGAGACTTTGCCGCTGAACATGGATGCCCCCTCATCTCGATCGAGGACCTGGTGTCGTATGTTGAGGCGGTAGAGTCCCAGTCGGCACTTGTTTCACAGGAGGACGAGGAGAAGCGATGACCGCATCGACCACACGCAACAGCGACCACACCGGCCCCGCGCCGCACCCCGTCAGCGGTGGGCCGATTGTGCAGTTGCCTACGGCCTTTGGTGACTTCGTGGCCCAGGCGTGGACGGACCTTGAGACCGGGCACGAGCACCTTGCCGTGAGTTCCCCGAACCCGCCCGCGGGTGGCCGCGCACCCTTGGTACGGCTGCATTCCGAGTGCCTTACCGGTGATGTGTTCGGTTCCTACCGCTGCGACTGCGGAGAACAGCTGGCTTTCGCGCTGGAACTCATCCACGCAGAGGGCGGAACCCTGCTCTACTTGCGCGGCCAGGAGGGCCGTGGCATCGGGCTGGCCAACAAGATCAAGGCATACGCGCTGCAGGAAGCCGGCTTCGACACTGTTGAAGCCAATGAGCAGCTGGGTTTGCCGGTTGACGCGCGCTCCTACGCTGCGGCAGGTCAGATCCTGGCCGAGATGGGCCTCCACGAAGTCCGGTTGCTGAGCAACAACCCGGACAAGCAGCACCGCCTGGACAAGGCCGGGGTAACTGTTGTGGAGATGGTGCCCACCGAGGTGCCGTCCCGTGAACAGAACCTGCGTTACCTACAGACCAAGAAGGACCGGATGGACCACCGTCTGACGCTCGATGTCGAGCCGGTCAGCAATGGCAAGACACCGGCACCCAACCCCTTTGACAACAACCAAGACTGATCGGATTCACAACAAACATGAGCGGCCACGGCGCACCCACTATTGACCTCACCACCCTCAACCCCGAGGAAACCTCGCAGCTGAAGCTCGCCATTGTGGCGGCAAGCTGGCACACGCAGATCATGGACGGATTGGTTGACGGCGCCCTGCGCGCAGCCAAGGAAGCCGGCATCGCGGAACCCACGCTGCTGCGGGTTCCGGGCAGCTTTGAGCTTCCTGTTGCTGCGGCCAGGCTCGCGCCGCACTTTGACGCCGTCGTAGCACTTGGCGTGGTTATCCGCGGCGGAACGCCGCACTTCGACTACGTCTGCCAGGCCGCGACGTCGGGACTCACCGACGTCAGTGTCCGCACCGGCGTACCGGTCGGGTTCGGCGTCCTCACCTGTGACACCGAGCAGCAGGGCATCGACCGTGCAGGCCTTCCCGGTTCCAAGGAGGACAAGGGCCACGAAGCAGTGACCGCTGCCTTGGCCACGGCTGTGACACTCAAGCAGTTCAGTTAGAAGCGTTGGCTCGAAGGGGATGTGGGTGTGTCTTCACTCACATCCCCTTCGTCATGCAACGCCCCAACAAGCGGTGGTCGCCCCCGAGCAAGTAGTCTGGAGGGCGTGAAGAATTTCGAGACGCTGTTCGCAGAACTGAGTGAGAAAGCAGCGACCCGCCCGGCAGGCTCGCGCACGGTTGCCGAACTGGACTCCGGAATCCACGGCATCGGCAAAAAGGTGGTCGAAGAGGCCGCCGAAGTCTGGATGGCCGCGGAGTACGAATCGGACGAAGCCGCTGCTGAGGAAATTTCCCAGTTGCTCTACCACCTGCAGGTCCTCATGCTCGCCAAGGGCCTCAGCCTGGAGGACGTTTACAAGCATCTCTAGCCACGCCACTCCGCCTGCCTTTTGCGGAGCCCCCTGCGTGGCCAAGGTGCCTGAAAACCTCCATTCCAAAAAGAAAGTCTCCCAATGCTCCGTGTAGCAGTCCCCAACAAGGGATCCCTGTCCGAAGCCGCCTCGGCAATGTTGTCCGAGGCCGGTTACCGCCAGCGCCGCGATACCCGCGAACTGGTCATGGTTGATCCCGACAACGACATTGAGTTCTTCTTCCTGCGTCCCCGCGACATCGCTGTCTACGTAGGCCAGGGAACCCTGGACGTCGGCATCACTGGCCGCGACCTCTTGCTTGATGCCAAGGTGGAAGCCGAAGAGCTGCTTCCCCTGGGCTTCGCCCCGTCCACGTTCCGGTTTGCTGGTCCCGTAGGTGACTTCACCGGCGTCGAGCAGCTTGAAGGCAAGCGCCTGGCCACCAGCTATGACGGACTTCTGCGCGACTACCTCGCCGAGCGAGGCGTCAACGCCAAAGTGGTCCGCCTGGACGGAGCCGTGGAGTCTTCCGTGCGCCTCGGCGTGGCGGATGCCATTGCCGACGTCGTTGAAACAGGCAACACCCTCAAGGCTGCCGGTATGGAAATCTTTGGCGATCCCATCCTGAAGTCCGAGGCCGTGCTGATCCGCCGCTCCGGCTCCGGTGGCGCCGCCAACGGAACGGCCAAGGAAATCGAGATCCTCATTCGTCGCCTCCAGGGCGTTCTTGTGGCACGCCAGTATGTGCTGATGGACTACGACATCCGCAAGGACCTTGTGGAAGACGCAGCAGCCCTGACCCCTGGCTTGGAGTCACCCACGGTCTCGCCGCTTCGCGATTCCGAGTGGGTTGCCGTGCGGTCCATGGTTCCCAAGAAGGAAACCAACCGCATCATGGACGAGCTGTACGACCTTGGCGCGCGCGCCATCCTGGTCAGCAGCATCCACGCCTGCCGTATTTGAGCCGCGTAACAACAGCTGAGCACAAAGAACTGAGGAGCAGCACATGGCTGTAGCCGTACGCGTCATACCCTGCCTGGATGTCGACGCCGGCCGCGTCGTCAAGGGCGTCAACTTTGAAGGACTCCGCGACGCCGGCGACCCGGTGGAACTTGCCCACCGGTACGACAATGGCGGGGCCGACGAACTCACATTCCTTGACGTCACAGCATCGTCCGGAAACCGCGAAACCACGTTCGACGTCGTCCGCCGTACAGCGGAGGAAGTCTTCATTCCCCTGACCGTGGGTGGAGGCGTGCGTGGTGTTGCCGAGGTGGACAAGCTCCTGCGCTTTGGTGCGGACAAGGCGTCCATCAATACCGCTGCCGTTGCCCGGCCCGACGTCATTGACGAAATCACCCGCCACTTCGGCTCGCAGGTGCTGGTGCTCTCCGTGGATGCGCGCCGTACGCGCGAAGGCGACCAGCCGACGTCGTCCGGTTTCGAAGTGACCACCCACGGTGGCCGCACCGGGACCGGAATCGACGCCATTGCCTGGGCCAAGGAAGCAGCCGATCGGGGAGTGGGAGAGATCCTGCTCAACTCGATCGACGCGGACGGCACCAAGGACGGATTCGATCTCGAATTGATTCGCCTGGTTCGTGCCGCGGTGAACATTCCGATCATCGCTTCGGGTGGGGCAGGAGTGCCTGCGCACTTCCCGCCCGCCGTGGAGGCAGGCGCCGACGCAGTACTGGCGGCATCCGTGTTCCACTTCGGCCCGGACGACATGATTGCCCAGGTCAAGACGGCGATTCGAGACGCCGGCTTCGAAGTCCGCTAGCTTTCAGGGTTAACAGCAAGGGAGGGCCACCGTGCAGGTGACCCTCCCTTGCTGTTAAGCCCTATTGGTGGTTAGAGGCCAATGTCCGCGGACTGCAAAAGCGCGACGGCGTCCGGCTGGCCCTCAAAAGTGACAAGGGCCTGGCTGGTGCGGCCGTGGGCGTGCATGAGAAGTTCGCCAGGTTCGCCAACGATGGCAACGGAGACGGGGGCGCGCTTGGCTACATGGCGGGGGCCGGTGGGGCGCACAAGCACGATGCCGAGGTCCACGCCACGGTACAGGAACGCGGCACGCTTGATCAGTTCGTCCCAAAGGGCGTCCGAATAGGCTTCGTCCAAGGCCCGGGGCGCCCAGCGGTCACCGGCGCGACGAATGTCCTCGGTGTGCACAAAGTACTCAATGAGGTTTGATGTCTCATCCAGCGCCTTGATCTTCAAAGGGGAAAGCGCCGGCGGACCTGCACGGAACGTCTTGACGAGGTCCGCGTAGGCGTCCGAACTCTTCAGCTTGGCAGCGAGTTTGGACGTGGCTTTTTCGGATGCCTTGCCCAGGCTGGGGATCAGGAGCCCCAGGCCCACGGCGATCTTCCGTTCGCGCAGGTACAAGTGCGCGGCAAGATCCCGGGTCAACCACCCTTCGCAGAGCGTGGGGGAGTCAGGCCCGGCAGCCAGCAGGGTTTCGGCCAGTACTTCTCGGGAAGGATCGACGAAATGCATCACTTGTGAAACTAGCACGATCGGAGCACTCTTGCGCAGTGGAACCGCCGCAGAATCCCGCTCCCTCCGAAGGCACTAGACTTGATCTGATGTCAGAGCAGTCCGCCCCCAGCCCAACTCCTGCCGCGGAGCTTTCCAGCGACCCCGCGAGCCCCTTGCCGCAGGAGATCGCCAGCGCCCTCAAACGGGATTCTTCCGGCCTTGTCGCAGCGATCGTTCAGCAGCACGATACCAACGAGGTCCTCATGCTCGGCTGGATGGATGATGAGGCACTCAACCGCACCATGACGTCCGGCAGGGTCACGTTCTACTCCCGCTCACGCCAGGAGTACTGGCGCAAGGGCGACACCTCCGGACACGTACAGTTCGTGAAGTCTGTCGCCCTTGATTGCGACGGCGATGCCCTCCTGATCCGCGTGGACCAGATCGGCGCAGCCTGCCACACCGGAACCCGGACCTGCTTCGATGGTCGCGACTTCACCGTCGTTACGGGCCACCGCGAATAAGGCACCCACCACTTTCCACTGACGCACCACCTCAGACAATAAGGCGGAGAACATAGCCATGCAGGACCTTGGAATCATCAGCCCGGGCCTGGAAGAGTTCCGCGAACTCGCCGTCCACAGCCGTGTCATCCCTGTCCGACTCAAGGTTTTGGCCGACGCCGAGACCCCCATCGGCCTGTACCGGAAGCTGGCCAAGGGGCAGCCGGGTACCTTCCTCCTGGAATCCGCAGCGGTCGGCGGCGCCTGGTCGCGCTATTCCTTCATTGGTTCCAAATCCCGGGCAACGCTGACCACCAAGGACGGGGAAGCACACTGGATCGGTGAGCCGCCCGTCGGTGTGCCGGTTTCAGGCAACCCGGTGGAAGCTGTTCGCGACACCATTGCTGCTCTGCAGACGGACCGCTTCGACGGCCTGCCGCCGTTCACCTCCGGCTTGGTCGGCTTCCTTGGTTGGGAGGCCGTGCGGCACTGGGAGCGCCTGACTTCCCCGCCCGTGGATGACCTCCAGCTGCCGGAGATGGCACTGAACCTGGTCACCGACATGGCGGTGCACGACAATGTGGACGGTACCGTCCTCCTGATCGCCAATGCCATCAACTTTGATGACAGTTCCGAGCGTGTGGATGACGCCTGGCACGACGCCGTAGCCCGGGTGAAGGGGTTGCTGGACCAGATCAGCACTCCTGTTGCCCAGCCGGTTTCCGTGCTGGAAACTGCAGCCTTGGACTTCGCCTCCAGCGTGCAGGAACGCTGGGATGAAGCCAAGTACTTGGAGGCCATTGATCGCGGCAAGGAAGCCATTGTTGACGGGGAGGTTTTCCAGGTAGTGATCTCCCGGCGCTTCGAAATGGAGTGCGCTGCCGACCCCCTGGATGTCTACCGCGTCCTGCGCAATACCAACCCAAGCCCGTACATGTACCTCTTCAGCCTGCAGGATGCGGACGGCCGCGAGTACTCGATCGTTGGTTCATCACCCGAAGCCCTGGTGACGGTGACCGGTGAGGAAGTCATCACCCACCCGATCGCCGGTTCACGCCCCCGCGGTAAGACTGTTGAAGCCGATAAGGCCCTGGCTACTGAACTGCTGGCCGATCAGAAAGAGCGCGCCGAGCACCTGATGCTGGTTGATCTTTCGCGCAACGACCTCTCAAAGGTATGCGTAGCCGGAACGGTTGACGTCACGCAGTTCATGGAAGTGGAGCGGTTCAGCCACATCATGCACCTCGTGTCCACTGTGGTTGGCGAGCTCGCCCCCCATGCCAAGGCCTACGACGTCCTCAAAGCGACCTTCCCGGCCGGTACGTTGTCCGGAGCGCCCAAGCCCAGGGCGCTGAGGCTCCTGGACGAACTCGAACCCCACCGGCGCGGAATCTACGGTGGTGTGGTTGGCTACCTGGACTTTGCCGGCGACATGGACATGGCCATTGCGATTCGGTCCGCACTTCTCCGTGATGGCCGCGCTTACGTGCAGGCCGGCGGTGGGATCGTGGCTGATTCCCACAAGCCTTCCGAGGCGTTGGAGACGGTGAACAAGGCCGCAGCGCCGCTAAGGGCAGTCCACACGGCAGGGTCGCTGCAGAACATCGCCGTGGACACCGTGCGGAACGCGGACGCTTCCGACGACGGGACTCCCGCCTCATGAGCACGGCAGCATCAGCTCCTTCCGTCAGGCAGGCGCCGCGCTGGGCGCGGAAATCCACGATTGTCCTTGCCACCACCATCCTTGCACTGGCTGTTTTCGGAGCCACGACGCAGACCTGGATCGAGGTGCGCCTGGACCCCGCCGGCGCTTCGAACAGCGACCTCCATGTCCAAGGCAGCAAGGCCGCCACAGCAGTCACGGCGCTGGCCGTCGTCGCTCTGGCCGGCGGTTTGGCCGCATCCATTGCCGGAAAGATCGCCCGCTGGATCATCGCTGTCCTCATCACGATGTCTGCTGCGGGGATCGTCCTCGCGGCTGTCACCGTGATACTCGATCCGCTGGGAGCCGCACAAGGTTCCATTGCCGCGGCCACGGGAGTCTCGGGCGGGCAAGCCGACGCAGCAGTAACTGCGTTCCCTGTGGTTGCCATCGTTGCCGGTTGCCTCCTGGCGGTCTGCGCAATTGTCTTGCCGCTGGCCGGACGCCACTGGACCTCACGAACCAAGTACGACGCCGCGGCGAGGGTAAAGAAGAGCGGCAGCGAACCCGTGGACGAGATCGACAGTTGGGACAGCCTCTCGCGCGGTGAAGACCCGACGTAGGCACTCACAGCGGACTTTTATGCAGGTCCGGTGCAACAAAGCCGACACTGGCCGTCCTGACGTCCGGCGATGTCCCGGCCGTCGTCAATAAATGGCAGAATGTAAGCAGTATTCATCCTGAGGAGATTTCACATGAGCAAAACCACAGTGTCCAACAACCAAGCGGAATCCACCATGGCCAGCCACGCTGACGCCATCGGCCACGGAAACAGCCCGGCTGCCTGGACGTGCGTACTTGTGATGCTGGTCGGTGCCCTGATTTCCTCCATCGCGTTCGTCATCGCCAGCACCCCGATCTTCGTCGGCGGACTGGTTGTCATGGTTATCGGCCTGATCGTGGGCTTCGTCATGCGTAAGGCAGGCTACGGAGTTGGCGGCAGCAAGCTGCAGAACAACGGCCACTAATCGTGACCGTTCTTGATGACATCATTGTTGGAGTCAAGGAGGACATGGAGGCCCGCCGAGGCCTCGTGTCCCTCGCGGAGCTGAAGGAGCGCGCCGCAAACGCCGCTCCCGCTCGTGATGCCTGGGCGGCCCTTGGCGGCCCGTCATCCATCCGCAACGACCTCAAAGTCATCGCTGAAATCAAGCGTCGCAGCCCCTCCAAGGGTGACTTGGCCTCCATCGCCGATCCCGCGTCGCTCGCTGTGCAGTATTCCGACGGCGGGGCTTCCGTCATCAGCGTCCTCACCGAACAGCGCCGGTTCGGCGGCTCGCTGGCGGACCTTGATGCGGTGCGCGCCGCCGTCGAAACTCCGTTGTTGCGCAAGGACTTCACCGTTGACGAGTACCAGATTTGGGAGGCCCGTGCCCACGGAGCCGACCTCATCCTGCTGATCGTAGCGGCACTGTCCGACTCGGAGCTTGCCGACTTCAGTGCGCTGAGCCACGAGCTCGGGATGAACGTGCTGGTGGAAACGCACACCGAGGAAGAGATCGAGCGCGCGGTTGCGGCACAGGCCAAGATCATCGGCATCAATGTCCGCAACCTCAAGACGCTCGACGTCGACCGCTCCGTTTTCGGATCTTTGGCCGGTTTGATTCCGGCTGAGTCCGTCATCGTGGCGGAATCCGGAGTCAGGGGTCCCGAGGACGTCTCGCACTATGCCGCGGGTGGCGCTAACGCCATCCTGGTGGGGGAGGCGCTGGTCAGCGATTCCACACCGCGCGAACGTATCACTGAATTCAAGGCAGCTGGAGCTGCCGCCATCGCCGTCAGGAACTGAGGCAGTAACTGAATCACGGCGAATAGTTGCAGGGCAGCCCGGGCATAAGCCTGAGGCTGCCTTGTGGCACGTGGAACTACCCAATGAACTAACTGGAACAGGACGGTGAGACTGATGGTCGACGCGCCAACAGCCGGCTCAGAAGAGAATGCGGCGGACGCGTTCCTGCAAGGTGGCCCTTCGCTGCGGAACGCATCGGGGCCCTACTTTGGCAGCTATGGCGGACGCTGGATGCCCGAGTCGCTCATCGCCGCCCTTGACGAGGTTCAGGACACTTTTGAGAAGGCCAAAGCTGATCCCGAGTTCATCGCGCAGCTGAAGGACCTCAACAAGAACTACTCCGGCAGGCCTTCCTTGCTGACCGAAGCCAAGCGCTTCTCAGAGCACGCCGGGGGAGCACGTATTTTCCTCAAGCGCGAGGACCTCAACCACACTGGCTCCCACAAGATCAACAACGTGCTGGGCCAGGCACTCCTCGCGAAGCGCATGGGCAAGACCCGCGTTATCGCCGAGACCGGTGCCGGTCAGCATGGCGTTGCGAGTGCCACGGCCGCAGCCCTGCTGGGCCTCGAGTGCGTTGTGTACATGGGTGCTGAGGACTGCCGTCGGCAGGCCTTGAACGTGGCCCGCATGCAGCTGCTCGGCGCCACGGTGGTTCCGGTGACCAATGGTTCCCAGACCCTCAAGGACGCCATCAACGATGCCCTCCGGGATTGGGTCTCCAACGTGGAGCACACCCACTACCTTCTGGGCACTGCAGCAGGTGCGCACCCGTTCCCTGCCATGGTCCGCTACTTCCACGAAGTCATTGGGGAAGAAGCACGCAGCCAGATCCTGGAGCAAACAGGTAAGCTTCCCGACGCCATCGCTGCATGTATCGGTGGTGGCTCGAACGCGATCGGATTGTTCCACGCATTCCTCGATGACGCGTCCGTGAAGATTTACGGCTTTGAAGCCGGCGGCGAAGGTGTAGAAACGGGCCGCCACGCTGCAGCCATCTCCCTGGGCCGTCCAGGCGTACTCCACGGTGCCCGTTCGTACCTCATGCAGGACGAAGACGGCCAGACCATCGAATCCCACTCCATTTCGGCCGGCTTGGACTACCCCAGCGTTGGTCCGGAGCACTCGTACCTGGCCGACATCGGGCGTGTGACCTACGAGGCCGTGACTGACACCGAGGCCATGGATGCGTTCAGCCTGCTGTGCCGGACCGAAGGCATCATCCCCGCCATTGAGTCCTCCCACGCCCTGGCCGGTGCCATCAAGATCGGCAAGCGGCTCACCGAAGGCAAGGACACGCCGTCGGACGTGACGGTGATTGTCAACCTGTCCGGACGTGGAGACAAGGACGTGGAAACTGCCGCTGCCTGGTTCAACATGTTGGACGAGGAAGGGCATGTCAAGGGCACTACGCTCTCCACACGCAAGCCCAAAGGACCGTCCGAAGCAGCCGTGGACGTCAACGAGGACCAGAACTGATGACTGAAGAATTTGCCAGCAAATCCGCCGTGGCCATTGATCGTGCCAAAGCAGAAGGACGCGCTGCCCTGGTGGGCTACCTTCCCGCGGGCTACCCCACGGTCCAGGAGAGCATTGAGGCAGGCATAGCCTTGGCCCGCAACGGTGCCGACCTCATCGAAATCGGGATTCCGTACTCCGATCCCGTAATGGACGGACCGGTCATCCAGGCCGCTACCACAGAAGCGATCTCCAACGGCTTCCGCGTTGCCAATGTGTTTGACGTGGTTGCCGGCATTACGGCCGCTACTGATGCGGCAGTTTTGGTCATGACCTACTGGAACCCTGTGATGCGCATGGGCGTCGACGAGTTTGCCCGAAGGCTGGCCGAAGCCGGGGGAGCCGGACTCATCACACCGGACCTGGTACCCGACGAGGCTCAGGAATGGTTCGAAGCTTCGGACAAGTACGGTTTGGACCGGGTGTTCCTCGTGGCGCCCTCGTCCACCCCGGAGCGTCTGGACATGACGGTCAAGGCAAGCCGTGGTTTCGTCTACGCCGTATCCATCATGGGTGTTACTGGAACACGCACCTCCGTCAGCAGCAGTGCTGAAGATGTGGTGGCCCGCGCCCATGCGGCCGGCGCCGAGCGCGTTTGCGTCGGATTGGGCGTCTCCAACCCGGACCACGTCCGCGAAATCGCCGCCTACGCGGACGGCGTGATCGTCGGCACCGCTTTGGTGGCGGCCCTCCGCGATGGCGGCGTGGACGCCGTCGGACAACTCACCAAGAACCTCAGCGCCGGCTTGGGCCGCGCAGCTGCAGAAGCCTAGGAAAAGGAAACAGCGAAGCGAATGCAGACCGTCCTCCACGCTGCGGCAATGGTCCCCATGAGTATCCCGAGCCCGTCGTGGTCCGGTTTCGACATTCCGCTGCCGTGGGGGACGTTGCGCATCCACGCTTACGCCCTCTGCATCCTGGCGGGCATCATCGTGGGCTTGTGGTTGACCTCCACCCGTTGGAAGCGCCGCGGGACGCCCGAAGGCAGCCTGTGGGACATTGCCATCTGGGCTATTCCGTTCGGCATCATCGGTGGCCGCCTCTATCACGTGTTCTCTTCACCGGATGCGTACTTCGGCCCGGGTTTTGACGGCACGGGGGACCTTTCCCTGATACCTCAGATCCAACGTGGCGGCCTGGGCATTTGGGGTGCCGTCATCTTAGGTGCGGTAGGTGCCTGGATCGGCTGCCGCCGGGCCGGCGTCAAGTTGACTGCCTTCCTCGACGCCGCTGCTCCTGGATTGTTGCTGGCACAGGCCATTGGCCGCTTGGGGAACTGGTTCAACCAGGAACTCTTCGGTGCGCCCACCACCTTGCCCTGGGGACTCGAAATCGATCCCGCGAATGCCAACTTCCCGCCCGATATGGCTGCAGGTACGCTCTTCCACCCGACGTTCCTGTACGAGATGCTGTGGAACCTCGTAGGCGTGGCCATCCTGCTGCTCCTGGACAAGAAGTTCAACTTCCGTTGGGGCAGGCTCTTCTGGCTGTACGCGGTGTACTACACCCTGGGCCGTGTGTGGATTGAAGCGCTGCGCATTGACGATGCCGAACAGATCAGTCTTTTTGGCATCACCACCAGGCTCAATGTGTGGACCAGCATTTTCGTCTTTATTGCCGCGCTGGCGATCTTCTTCATCCTTGGCAGGCGGGGCCGTCCGGTGCCCGACACTCCTTATTTGCCGGGCCGGGCGCCGGAAAAGAAGGCGGAAAAAGACCCTGCCTCGGTGACCAGCGTCACCAGTCATGATGTGGACGCATCTGTCTCAGATACTGGTTCGCGTGGTAATCTCCCAGATAACCAAAGCGATCCGGGCCACGTTGACGAGCCGCAGGAACCAGCAGGGGACAGGGATAAGGACAGCATGTCCGGCACCGGTTCCACATCTGCTGCTACTGCCGCGAGGAAGGCCCCCGGATCCACGCCGAAGGCAGACGACACCAAGTAGTCGCGTTCGGTAAAGGGGCAACAGAGTCACCGCTCGTAGGGCCCAGTCCACAGCGTCGTGGCACCCCGGAAACCGGATCGCAGCATACCGATGTTCACTGGTCAAGCCGGGGCCAGAGGTCTGCGTAACTGTTCGTTGCGCTGGATCGGCTGGCCTACAATTCCAATTACTAGCGCTTTGTTGTGCCCGTCACAGGGCAGGCAAGGTGGGGCCAACGTTGTCCCTTCCATACGCACGATTCCGAGGAAGGACGTCTCCCATGACCCATCTTCATAACCCCGGTTGGTCCGAAAATATCGAACCTCAGGGTGCCATGTCTCCATTCAAGCGCTTTGCCGCGCTCCCGGAGGCTCAGGGTCTTTACAACCCTGACAAGGAGAAGGACGCCTGCGGCCTGGCTATTATTGCCACGCTCCGCGGGGAACCGGGATACGACATCGTGGAAGCGGCATTGACCGCCCTCCGCAATCTCGAACACCGCGGCGCCGTGGGCGCCGATGAAGGTACCGGCGACGGTGCGGGCCTGCTCATGCAGGTACCGGACGAGTTCTTCCGGGCCGTCACCGAATTCGAACTGCCTGCCCCGGGCCAGTACGTGGTGGGCACCGCCTTCCTTCCCGCTGAGTCCCGTGAAGCCGAGACTGCGAAGGCCGGCATTGAAGCACTTGCTGCTGACGAGGGCCTGACGGTTCTCGGCTGGCGTGAGGTTCCCGTGGTCGCCGACCTCGTAGGCGCCATGGCACGGGCCTGTATGCCGTACTTCTCGCAGCCGTTCTTTGCCTCCGCCACCGGTGAGCAGCTTGAGCACAACGAGCTGGACTCCCGCGCCTGGCGTATCCGCAAGCGTGCCCAGAACAAATTCGGCGTGTACTTCCCGTCCCTGTCCTCGCGCACCATTGTGTACAAGGGCATGCTGACCACCGCCCAGCTGGAGCCGTTCTACCCGGACCTTTCGGATAAGCGCTTCAAGACGAAGCTCGCTATCGTCCACTCGCGCTTCTCCACCAACACGTTCCCGTCATGGCCGTTGGCGCAGCCTTTCCGCACCATCGCCCACAACGGTGAGATCAACACGGTGAAGGGCAACCGCAACTGGATGCGTGCCCGCCAGTCCCAGCTGGCCAGCCCGCTGCTGGGCTCGGTTCCCGAAGAGCTGTACCCCATCTGCACCCCTGGTGCCTCGGACTCCGCTTCCTTCGACGAGGTAGCCGAGCTCCTCTGGCTGTCCGGCCGCCCCATCACGCACTCCATCATGATGATGATCCCGGAAGCGTGGGAGAACCACGCCACCATGGATCCCGCCCGCCGCGCGTTTTACGAGTACCACTCACTGCTCATGGAGCCGTGGGATGGCCCGGCTGCTGTCTCCTTCACCGACGGCAACCTCGTCGGCGCAACGCTGGACCGCAACGGCCTGCGCCCGGGACGGTACTGGATCACCGAAGACGGCCTCATCATCTTCGCCTCCGAAGTTGGCGTGATCGAGGTGGAGCCTTCCAACGTGGTCAAGAAGGGACGTGTTGCTCCCGGCAAGATGTTCCTGGTGGACACTGAGGCCGGACGCATCATCGACGACACCGAGGTCAAGGCCGAGGTCGCCGCAGCAAACCCGTGGGCCGAGTGGCTCAAGGACAACCTGATCGACATCAACGAGCTCCCCGAGCGTGAGCACGTTGTTCACACGGCTGCGTCCGTGAACATTCGCCAGCGGACCTTCGGCTACACCACCGAAGAGCTGAAGATCCTGCTCGGGCCCATGTCCCGTACAGGCGCTGAGCCCTTGGGCGCCATGGGTTCGGACACTCCTGTTGCTGTGCTCTCCAAGCGTCCGCGCCTGTTGTTCGACTACTTCGTGCAGTCCTTCGCGCAGGTCACCAACCCTCCGCTGGATGCCATCCGCGAAGAGCTGGTCACCTCACTGAAGTGCGCCATCGGTCCCAACGGCAACTTGTTGGATGGCAAGCAGGTCCGCCAGCCGCAGATCTCCCTGCCGTTCCCCGTGATCAACAACGACCAGCTTGCCAAGATCGCGAACATCGAAAGCCCCGACGGCGACCGCATCGCCATGAAGGTCCGTGGCCTTTACCGCCCAGAGGGTGGAGAGGCGGCACTCCGTGCACGCCTGACCGAGATCTGTGAGCAGGTCTCCGGTGCAATCAACCGTGGCGTGCAGTACGTTGTGCTGTCCGACCGTGACTCCAACGCGCAGTGGGCTCCGATTCCTTCGCTCCTGCTGGTCAGCGCAGTCCACCACCACCTGCTCCGCAGCGCCAACCGAACCAAGACCGCGCTCGTGGTTGAGGCCGGCGACGTCCGCGAGACGCACCACGTAGCGGTACTCATTGGTTACGGTGCATCTGCCGTCAACCCGTACCTGGCCATGGAATCGGTTGAACAGCTGATCTCCAACGGCGACGTCACAGGCGTCACTGCCGAAGACGGTGTCTACAACCTCATCAAGGGCCTCGGCAAGGGTGTCCTGAAGATCATGTCCAAGATGGGCATCTCCACTGTGGCTTCCTACACGGGCGCCCAGACCTTCGAAGCTTTGGGCCTGTCCCAGGAGCTCGTGGACGAATTCTTCTCCGGCACGCACTCCCAGCTGGGCGGCGTCGGCCTGGACGTCATCGCCGCGGAAGTTTCGGCACGCCACCAGATGGCGTACCCGGAAGGCGGCATCGAGCACCCGCACCAGCCGTTGCTCGGAGGCGGCGAATACCAGTGGCGCCGCGACGGCGAACCGCACCTCTTCAACCCGGAGACGGTGTTCCGCCTGCAGCACGCCACCCGCGAACGCCGGTACGACATCTTCAAGTCCTACACCAAGGGCATTGACGATCAGTCCGAGAACCTGATGACCCTTCGCGGGCTCCTTAAGTTCAAGGACGGTGTCCGTCCGGCTGTTCCGCTCGAGGAAGTGGAGCCTGTCTCCAGCATCGTGAAGCGTTTCTCCACGGGTGCAATGAGCTACGGCTCCATCTCGAAGGAAGCCCACGAGACCCTGGCAATTGCCATGAACCGTCTGGGCGCCAAGTCCAACACCGGTGAAGGTGGCGAGGACGTTGACCGCCTGCTGGACCCGGAGCGCCGCTCTGCCATCAAACAGATCGCTTCCGGCCGTTTTGGTGTCACCAGCCTCTACCTGACCAACGCCGATGACATCCAGATCAAGATGGCGCAGGGTGCCAAGCCCGGCGAAGGTGGCCAGCTGATGGCACAGAAGGTCTACCCCTGGGTAGCCCGGACGCGTCACTCCACACCCGGCGTCGGACTCATTTCACCGCCCCCGCACCACGACATCTACTCGATCGAAGACCTCGCGCAGCTCATCTACGATGCCAAGCGCGCCAACCCTTCGGCCCGCGTGCACGTGAAGCTGGTTTCGGAAGTCGGGATCGGCACGGTGGCGTCCGGCGTCACCAAGGCGAAGGCCGACGTCGTGCTTGTTTCAGGTCACGACGGCGGTACCGGCGCCTCGCCGCTTAACTCGCTGAAGCACGCGGGTGTGCCCTGGGAACTTGGCCTCGCCGAGACCCAGCAGACCCTCATGCTCAACGGTCTCCGTGACCGAGTGGTGGTTCAGGTTGACGGTCAGCTCAAGACTGGACGCGACGTTGTCATTGCCGCCCTGCTGGGTGGCGAGGAATACGGCTTCGCGACTGCACCGCTGGTTGTTTCCGGCTGCATCATGATGCGTGTTTGCCACCTGGACACCTGCCCTGTTGGTGTTGCCACACAGAACCCCGAGCTTCGCTCCCGGTTCAACGGCAAGCCCGAGTTCGTGGTCAACTTCTTCGAGTTCCTCGCAGAAGAAGTCCGCGAAATCCTGGCCGAGCTCGGATTCCGCAGTCTGGAAGAGGCAATCGGCCACGCCGAAGTCCTGGACACCCGCGAAGCGATCAACCACTGGAAGGCCGAAGGGCTGGACCTCGATCCCATCCTGCATGGGCTCGAGTTCGACGACGACGTGCCGCTGCGCAACATGACCGGCCAGAACCACGAGCTGGACAAGCACTTTGACCAGCGGCTGATCACCATGGCGCAGGAAGCACTCAGCGACCGCATGCCCGTCAAGATCACCCTGGACGTCATCAACACGGACCGTTCCGTGGGTACGATGCTCGGCCACGTGGTGACCAAGACGTTCAGCACCGATGTGCTGGCGACCGATACGATCGATGTGACGCTGAACGGTACTGCCGGCCAGTCCCTCGGGGCTTTCCTGCCGGCCGGTATCACGCTGCGCATGTTCGGCGACTCCAACGACTACGTCGGCAAGGGCCTCTCCGGTGGACGCATTATCGTTCGCCCGGACCGCACCAACGTTTTCCAGGCGGAGCGCAACGTCATTGCCGGCAACGTGATCGGTTATGGCGCCACCAGCGGTGAAATGTTCCTGCGTGGCCAGGTTGGCGAACGCTTCCTGGTCCGTAACTCCGGTGCGACCGCCGTCGTCGAAGGTATTGGCGATCACGGTTGCGAATACATGACCGGTGGCCAGACACTGATCATCGGCCGTACCGGCCGCAACTTCGGTGCCGGCATGTCCGGTGGTACTGCCTACGTACTGGACCTGCAGCCTGAGCGCGTCAACAAGATGGCCCTCGATACCGGTGAACTCCAGCTCCTGGAGCTCGACGCCGAGGACCGCGACATTGTCCACGGCCTGCTCACCAAGCACGTTGAGGAAACCGAATCCGTCCTGGCCGGCCGTCTGCTCGAGAACTTCGACGACACCGCCGCCCGCATCACCAAAGTACTGCCGCGCGACTACGCCGCAGTCCTGCAAACCCGTCTCGACGCCATCGAAGAGGGCCTTGACCCCGATGGCGAAGAAGTATGGTATCGAATCCTGGAGGTAACCGGTGGCTGATCCACGCGGATTTCTGAAAGTCCGGCAGCGCGAGACGCAGCCACGCCGTCCCGTTCCCGTCCGCATCATGGACTGGAAAGAAGTTTACGAAGCCCAGGAAAAGGGCGTCCTGAAGAGCCAGGCGGGACGCTGCATGGACTGTGGCGTGCCGTTCTGCCACCAGGGTTGCCCGCTGGGTAACCTCATTCCCGAGTGGAACGACCTCGTGTGGCGGGACAAGGGTGAAGAAGCTATTGAGCGCCTTCACGCCACGAACAACTTCCCGGAGTTCACCGGCCGTCTTTGCCCTGCACCCTGTGAAGCGTCCTGCGTGCTGGGGATCAACCAGCCTGCCGTGACCATCAAGCAGGTTGAGGTTTCGATCATCGATCAGGCCTTCGACAACGACTGGGTCCAGCCCCTTCCTCCCACACGCCTCACCGGCAAGACGGTGGCTGTGGTTGGTTCCGGTCCCGCCGGCTTGGCCGTGGCACAGCAGCTGACCCGAGTGGGCCACACCGTTGCTGTGTACGAGCGAGACGACAAGATCGGCGGCTTGCTCCGCTACGGTATCCCCGACTTCAAAATGGAGAAGGAACAGGTTGACCGTCGTCTGGAACAGATGAAGGCCGAAGGCACGCGCTTCCGGACCGGCGTCGCTGTGGGTACCGATGTGACCTGGGAGCAGCTGCGACGCCGTTACGACGCCGTTGTTGTCGCCACCGGCGCCACCGTCCCGCGTGACCTGCCCATCCCGGGCCGTGAGCTTGAGGGTGTCCACTTCGCCATGGATTACCTTGTTCCGTCCAACCGCAAGGTGGCGGGGGAGAACCCCGAGAACCACATCGATGCGCGCGGCAAGCACGTTGTCATCCTTGGTGGTGGCGATACCGGTGCTGACTGCATCGGCACCGCCCACCGCCACCAGGCTGCCTCGGTGACCACGCTCGCGATCGGCAAGCAGCCGCCCGCCGAACGCGCCACCCACCAGCCGTGGCCAACGTTCCCCACCCTTTTCGAGGTCGCCAGCGCCCACGAAGAAGGCGGCGAACGTACCTACCTTGCATCAACCGTTGAGTTCGTTGGAGAAAACGGCAAGCTCACCGGCGTTAAAGTTGCTGAAACCGAGTTCGTGGACGGCAAACGCCTGCCCAAGGCCGGAACAGAACGAATCATTCCAGCTGACCTTGTGTTCTTGAGCCTGGGCTTTACCGGTGCTGAGCCGGCAGGTATCACGGAGCAGGTCAGTGCAGAATTCGACGGTCGGGGCAACGTTGCCCGCGACGGCTACTACATGACGAACACTGAGGGAGTGTTTGTTGCCGGTGATGCCGGACGTGGCCAGTCACTGATTGTGTGGGCCATTGCGGAAGGTCGTGCGTGCGCGGCTGCAGTGGACAGGTTCCTGATGGGAAGCACCATCCTCCCGGCACCGGTCGCCCCCACCGACCGGGCGATAGCGGTCTTATAGCGCCGGCAGGAACACATCTTTTACTCAATCAGCATGACTACTTAGGGTAGGTATATGAGACGCGCGAAAATTGTGGCAACTTTCGGCCCGGCAATCTCCAGCTTCGAGAACACCCTCGCGGTGCTGGAGGCCGGCGTTGACGTTGCTCGCATGAACATGAGCCACGGCGACTACTCCGTGCATGACAACACCTACGAAAACGTCCGCAAGGCAGCCGCCCAGCTCGGCAAGCCTGTGGCCATCATGGCCGACCTCCAGGGACCCAAGATCCGTCTTGGCCGTTTTGTTGACGGACCCCACGAGTTGGCTGTCGGCGACACCTTCACCATCACCACCGAAGACGTCCCCGGCACCAAGGACATCTGCTCCACCACGCTCAAGAGCCTTACCGAGGACGTCAACGTTGGCGATGCCTTGCTCATTGACGACGGCAAGGTGGCCATGCGCGCCATCGAGGTTGACGACGTCAAAGTTGTAGCCACGGTGACTGTTGGCGGCAAGGTCTCCAACAACAAGGGCATCAACCTTCCCGGTGTTGCCGTCAACGTCCCCGCCTTGAGCGAAAAGGACGAGGACGACCTCCGTTGGGCCCTCAAGCGTGGCGCCGACCTCATTGCCCTCTCGTTCGTGCGTGATGCCTCTGACATCAAGCGCGTCCACGAGATCATGGATGAAGAAGGCCGCCGTGTGCCGGTGATCGCCAAGATCGAAAAGCCGCAGGCCGTGGAGCAGCTCCACGAAATCATCGACGCCTTCGATGCCATCATGGTTGCCCGTGGCGACCTCGGTGTTGAACTGCCGCTCGAAGAGGTGCCGATCGTCCAGAAGCGCGCCATTGAACTGGCACGCCGTTGGGCCAAGCCGGTCATCGTGGCAACCCAGGTCCTGGAATCCATGATCGATAACCCGCGTCCGACGCGCGCCGAGGCGTCCGACTGCGCCAACGCAGTTCTCGACGGCGCCGATGCAGTCATGCTTTCCGGCGAAACCTCTGTGGGCCAGTACCCCATCGAAACCGTCAAGGTCATGGCCCGGATCATTGAATCCACCGAAGTCCACGGTCTTGAGCGCGTCCCCCCGCTGGGAACCAAGCCCAAGACCCGCGGTGGCGCCATCACCCGTGCCGCCGTCGAAATCGCCGACCAGCTGGACGCTAAGTACATTTGTACGTTCACCCAGTCCGGCGACTCGGCACGACGCCTCTCGCGCCTGCGCCCGGTCAAGCCGGTCTTCGCGTTCACGCCGGTTGAGCACGTCTGGAACCAGCTGGCCCTCACTTGGGGCATCCAGCCGGTGCTGGTTCCCTCCGTGGGCCACACCGACGAGATGACTGCACAGGTGGACAAGAGCCTGCTGGAAATGGATCTCGTGGACGAAGGCGACCTGGTTGTCATCGCTGCCGGTTCCCCTCCAGGACAGGCCGGTTCCACGAACTCGCTGAAGGTCCACAAGGTAGGCGACCTCGCCGACACCTCCAAGACCGACGACGGTTCACGCAAGGAACCCGTTGGCCCGTGGCCTGAAAAGAAGTCCAAGGCCAAGAGCTAGTTCTTCAGTTTTGTTTTGCGAAGTGGGTCCCGCCGTGCGGTGGGGCCCACTTTGTTTTGTCTTCGGCTTGTTAGGGTTTACGACGGCGGCCGCCCACCTCGCGTGAGGTGAGCGGCCGCCGTCGTTTGTTGTTTTTGCTTTAGTTGACCTGGTTGATGATGGTTTCGGCAACCTCACGCATGCTGAGGCGACGGTCCATGGAGGTCTTCTGGATCCAGCGGAAGGCTTCCGGCTCCGTGAGGCCCATCTTGGTGGTCAGGAGGCTCTTGGCGCGCTCTACAAGCTTGCGCGTGGCGAACTGCTCCTGGAGATCGGAAACCTCGTTCTCGAGCGCCTTGATCTCCTCATGACGGGAGAGGGCGATCTCGATGGCCGGGATGAGGTCCGCGGGGGAGAACGGCTTAACGACGTACGCCATGGCGCCGGCGTCGCGTGCGCGCTCCACCAGTTCCTTCTGGCTGAAAGCGGTCAGCAGCACAACAGGTGCAATGCGTGCCTTGACGATCTTCTCAGCTGCCGAAATGCCGTCCATGACGGGCATCTTCACGTCCATGAGGACAAGGTCAGGCTTGAGTTCCTCGGCCAGCTGCACGGCCTTCTCGCCGTTGTCCGCCTCGCCTACGACGTCGTACCCTTCGCCCTTCAAAATCTCGATAATGTCCAGGCGGATGAGGGTCTCATCCTCGGCTACGACAACTCGTCGGGCCGGCTGGGCTGTGGACGTGGACTCCGTCTGTTCGGTCACGGGATCTCCTTGAAAAGGTTCGGCGGGTTCATGTCCATCTTAGTGTGGACTCTTTGATGGCTGGTTTTTGTTGCATCAGCGCGCCCGGTTCTTTGAATCAGCCTATCTGCATGTATAGTAATTTCGCGTGCTGGGAAAGGATCGCGTTGCTCACAGAGATGAGAGCAGTCAGCGAGAGTTAACTTCCCGGTAATCCGCGCCCGAGTGGCGGAATTGGCAGACGCGCTGCACTCAAAATGCAGTATCGAAAGGTGTGTGGGTTCGAGTCCCACCTCGGGCACTGTAATGTCGCAGGTCAGGGGCCTATATGGCCCCTGACTGTTGACAAAACCCCCAAATCTGTTGACACGGAACTAGCATTTTTATGTGGCTAGTATCCGGAAACGCGTCAAAAAGGACGGCTCTTCGTCCTTCATGGTGGTCTGGCGCGACCCCAAGATCCGGAAGCAGCAAGGCATCACTGTCGACTCTGCGCATGAGGCTGAAACGCTCAAGCGGCTGCTCGATGCGAACGGTCAGTCCTTCGAAATCGCACAGCAGGCACTGCTGGACAACAGGGCGAAGATACCCACGGTTGGCGAAGTCATTCAGGAGCACATCGACCTGCTGATCCGGCCGTCGAGTGGCACGGTCAAGACGTATCAGACCATGCTCGATCTGCATGTGAAAAAGGTCATTGGCCACGTCCCCGTCGACAAGCTCGACTACCGACTCATCGCTTACTGGGTGAAATCGATGATGGCCAAGGGGCGATCTCCCAAGACAATCAAAAATGTCCATGGGTTGATCTCGGCGTCGATGAACACAGCGGAGATGCTGGGGTACATCACGCGCAATCCCTGCCGAGGTGTGCAGCTGCGTAGCGTCGAAAAGGCTGAAGACGAAATGATGTTTCTGACTCACGCGGAGTTCGGTCTGATCATGGAGGGCATGGGGGAGCGCTACAAGGACTTCACCAACTTCCTGGTCATGACCGGGACTCGCTTTGGCGAAGCGACTGCACTAACCGTTGCTGACATCGACCTGCTGGGAAAGCCGGCCACCGCCCGCATAAACAAGGCGTGGAAACGGGATGGGCAGAACCAGTTCTACATCGGGCCGACGAAGACCGGCGCAGGCAAAAGGACCATTGGCTTGAACCCCGCACTGGTGGACCTGCTGATTCCGTTGGTGGCTGGGCGCCTTGGTGGTGACCTGCTTTTCAAAACACCCAAAGGTGAGCGAATCGTGCACAAGCTGTTCTGGCACCACTACTGGATGCCGGCGGTGAAGGCCGCTCAGGATCGTGGACTGCGGAAGAACCCGCGCATTCACGACCTACGGCATACTCATGCTTCTTGGCTGATTCAGGACGGTGTCCCGATCTTTACAATCTCGCGTCGGTTGGGACACGCGTCGACCAGGACAACGGAGGGCGTTTATGGGCACCTCATGCCCGAGGCTCTCCAAGCCGGGGCGGACGCCACGGAGCGGTCGGTAGCTGCGTTCATGCGCTAACGCGGGCGGACTCGTAAGCGGCCTTCTAGGAAGCTAAGCGGTTGCGTGCTCTAGTCCCTATGAGCCGAGTGTTGGTGTTGCTTCGCTCATGAACATCTTTTGCCGGGTGGGAACCGGGCAATATCTCACTAATCCTGGCGATCTCCGCGATGTGCTCAGACGTAAAGACGATTTTTCCTTTGCCCCAGCAGGCGTGAGGGAAGCGTCCCGCGGCAGCGCCGTCGCGCAGCCATCCTTCGCTGCATCGCATTAGGCTTGCTGCTTCCGCAGGCTCAAAGAATTCCAGGTCCATGAGAGTCCGATCTTGGTGAAACGTGCTTGCCTATTCATGTTTGTAGTCAAGAGCGAGTACATGATCAGCTGGCCAGTCGCTTGCCTTAGCTGTGTTTAGAGAGCAAGTGTTGTGATGCCCGGGCGGCGTGCTGCATCAAATTGTCATGGGGTGCGAATTGAATGTCGGTCGCCGGTTATACGGTGAGAACGTCAGTCACGAACGAATGAAGAACACGTTGTCATCTCATGGCTACTCCTACCCGGTGGCGGTTTCTCGACTCAGCGAAGGCGAGACATCACGCGAACCACAAGTCCTTCGAGCAATCGCATGGTTGAAGCAGCAATCTGGTGGAGCGATGGTAGTCGTCACTCCTCGGAAAGATGTCGACAGCCCGAGCCTCAAAAAGCTAGTCACGAGCCCAGGCGTAACGCATCAGACTTGGCGAGGCTTCTCGGCAGCCTCACTGTCCGGCAGCCGGGTGGTCTACGCGTGGCCTGATCGCCAGCAGTTGAGCGACCTCTGGAACGCGGATGCCGATGCGGTTGTCGTTATCGAATGGGATCCCCAAGCAAGCGCAGAATGGATCTCCAACGCCAAGCCCGTTAATCTCCTAAACGGTCAGACGGTAAGGCCTGACAGTGAAATCGAGAGCGAGAAAGCCCGTGAACCGCTTCCCAACGGTGTCGAAGAGATACTTGGGTACGTTGCCAGCATGGCAGCTGGCTATTCGTCAGGCCTGAAATGGAATGAAGAAGACAAGCTCAAGGCGGACATGATGAATCGGCCCGAGCGATGGGCGTCGATCTCTGTCGAACAAGTGCGCAGAACGTGCCGTGAGCTGGGCATGCGCCCGAACGACGTCAATACGGTCGTCGGGTTCCTGCAACGACGAAAGGACGGCCGCCGTTTCAACGTGCGGAGCTCCTACCGCGATTTCTATTTCAACTGAGCTGTTGGATGTGCGTAGACGCTCGTTCTTCTCGAGAGGCACAAGTCAGGCCTTTCAATGTCGGTGGCTACGGCTAGATTTCTCATCAACCGCTCTCCTGCGGCGTTGACGTTGAAGGGATTTGAACAGGGACTGCCCCCAGTTTTGTTGACTCCTTGATCTAGCGAGCTTGTGCTCGTGGAAGGATGTTGACCATGCCCACGGCTTATGGGGCGGAGTTCCGCCAGGATGTTATTGATGTGGCCCGCAAGGGCGAAGCGCCGCTGGCGCAGATTGCGAAGGATTTCGGGCTGTCGGTCACGACGTTGAAGCGTTGGATTGCCATTGCTGAACGTAAGGATTCCGGGGCCGGCCCGGCAGTGAGTGAGTCGGCCGAGGTGCGGGAGTTGAAGAAGCGTAACCGCTTGTTGGAGCAGGAGAACGAGATTCTGCGCCGCGCTGCTGCCTATCTGGCCAGGGACATCAACCCAAAATGACTTACCCGCTGGTCACGGATCTTGCCGCCGACGGTGTTCCAGTGGCGGTGACCTGCAGGGTGTTGAAATTCAGCAAGCAAGGCTACTACCGCTGGAGAGTCAGCCCGGTAACGGAACGGGACTGGGTGGATGCGCACCTGGTCAACGCCGCCTTTGACATCCACGCAGACGACCCGGCCTTCGGGTACCGGTTCATCGCCGACGAACTTTCCGAGAAGGGCATCGCGGCGAGCGAGAACAGGGTCCAGCGCCTGTGCAGTGACCACGGTATCTGGTCGGTGTTCTCGAAGAAGCGTGGCCTGAACCGCAGACCCGGGCCACCGGTTCATGACGACCTGGTGGAGAGGGACTTCACCGCTGCGGCACCGAACGAGCTATGGCTGACGGACATCACCGAACACCCCACCGCCGAGGGCAAGCTCTACCTCTGCGCCGTAAAGGACGTTTATTCCGGGAGGATCGTCGGCTACTCGATGGACTTGCGAATGAAGTCCTCGCTGGCCGTGGCCGCACTGGAGAACGCGGTGCGGGCACGCAAACCTGCAGGGACAGTGGTGCATTCGGATCGCGGGTCCCAGTTCCGGTCCCGCCGTTTTGTTGAATCACTCCGGCGCCAGGGGCTGACGGGGTCGATGGGCCGGGTCGGTGCGTGTGCGGATAATGCCGCGATGGAATCGTTCTTCTCGCTGCTGCAGAAGAACGTCCTGGACCGCCAGCGGTGGCTCACCCGGCAAGACCTCCGACTGGCGATCACGACTTGGATCGAGAGAACCTATCACCGCCGGCGACGCCAACGACGGCTGGGAAAACTCACGCCCATCGAATATGAAACAATCAACCGGACCGCGCTCACAGCGGCCTAAGACCCCGAGTCAACAAAAGCCGGGGCAGTCCCATTGGTGTGCTTTCGATCCTCGGCCTTCCCACCAGTTGATATAGCCGATGGTGGTGAGGATTGGTGCTGCGTGTTGCGGGCTGGTTCTGGTGTAGGCGTGCAGGAGCAGTTGTTGGGCCCATTCGACGCGCGACCATTTGGGGGAGGCCGCGGTTTGGGCAAAGAGGATGTGTTGGGGTGGTTCGTCGATGCCGGGGATGTCTGCCATGAGCCGGTCGCGGATGTGGGGGAATTGGAAGTTCGCGATGAGCATGACGCAGTCCTCGTCGGTCGGGAAGTCGTTCCTCTCGAGCATGGTCGTCCACAGTCCGCTGGCTTGTAGCGCGGCTTGATGCGGCGCCTGGGCGCGAATCGTGCGCATGCGGTTTTCGACGGCTATGGCGTGGTCTGCTTCGCCGGTCGGTGTGGGGAGGATGATCCGGTTGGTGGGTTCTATGGTGCTGCCGCGGTAGATGAATTCGGCGTTGACTCGGCTGTATTCGGTAGTGCTGATGGGCAGGCTGATGTCCTGGCCTGGTCCGCTGTCGTAGGGGGAGTAGGTGTCGTCGCTGACGAAGATGCCGTCGCGGATGGTGATGCCGTTTTCGGCGAGGACTCCGGTCAGTGCTGCGATGATGGCTGCGTGCGGTTTGGGCTGGCCAGGTTGGCACGGCTGGGAGGTGTAGAGGGCGAAGACGATGCTCGAAGCTTGGGTGTCGCTGGTGAGGTAGCTGCTGACGGTTCGGGCGTAGGACAGTTCGGTGCCCGGTTGGCGGGGAAGGTCGATGCGGAGGGTGGCGCCGACCTTTCCTTTGTCCAGGGTGATGCAGACGAGGCTTTCCTGGGGCCAGAACCCTAGAGTGTGCCCGATGAAGCTGAGCAGGTCTGCCGGGTCTTTGATGATGAGCGCATTCATTGTCCTGTTCCTTTGCCCTTGTCTGTTGTCATGCGGTCGTCGGTCTCGTGGGTCGTTCTGCTAGGGGCCGATGTGCTGGTAAGGGCTGGAGTCCAACTGGGGGGATCGGGGCAGGTCCGGAAAGTTCGGAAGGTGCAGGTCGCTTAGGAGCGCTAAGCGAAGTTTCCAGATCGGCACCGGCATACCAGCGCCCTGGTTCCGCGGAGGCCCCACCCAGCGATGATCGGGATATCAGAATGACAAACAGCGTTGTTGCTTCTGGCTATTCATGGGCAGGCGGGGGTGGGGCGTCATGACGTGAGCGGACCTTGGTCTTCGGCATGTGCCATCGCTTGGCGGGACGGCTGTGCCGGACGGGCCGGGGACTGCTTTCAGTCCCGACATATACGCCGTTATCGGCCAGAGGGAGTCAGACATACAGTTCTGGACGTGGCGGATGGCTGACTCCCCGGCCAGACCACGGTTCTACCGGCCGGAGGGAGACGGCCCTGGAGGTCGTGGCGACTCTCGGACTGCGAGCCATGCAGACTGCGCAAGAAACGGTTTCGCTTGCCAGGTACTTCTGTGGGTCCTTTGGAGACCTGCTCACCGCGGCTTCGACGATGAGGCTGCAAACGGAGGCGACGCCGGGATCCGGCGCCGCCTCCTTCCCGGCTCACGTGACCGGAAGGCCCGGGTACGTGAGGTCTTTGTGTGTCAGGCGCAAGGGTTTCCTTGTCTGACTGTTCCGTCCTTCACTTGGTGATAACCGGGTCCAGCAGCGTAGTTGTTTGCTCCGTTGTTGTCCCAGGTGCCCGCCGCGTTATTGAATGCAGCGGTAATTCCGGAAGCTCCGTTGAGGGGGATGGAGGTGGTTACCCAACCAGGGCATGAGGCAGTCATGGTTATGCCCGGGGCCGTGGTCCATGCACCGGTCCCCACCCGATAGTGGGCGTAATAGGCGGACCAATTCTTGTTGGTTGAGTAGAACAGCACTGTGGTGTCTGTCGGTCCAGGGGTAGATGAACCGCTGCAAGGATCGGCATGACTAACCACATTGCCGTTCACGGTTGCGATCCCACCGCTCAAGGCGTAATTGCTGGTGTTGTTGTTGTCCCATACGCCGTTTCCGTTGTTGAACGCAGCCGTTGCACCGGCTGAGCCGGCGGGGATGGTGTACGAGAGCCACCCAGGGCAGGCGGCGGTCATGGTGACGCCCGGTGCGGTTGTCCAGGCGCCGGCGCCCACCCGGTAGTGCATTTTGTAGTCGCTCCAGCCCTTGGCGGTGGAGTAGTACACCTTGAGGTTGATTGCCCCCGGCTCTGTTTGCCCGCCTGCTTTTGCGTTGATGTGCAACGCGAGGGCGGCATTTTGGTCGACAGTGGCCTGGAAAGTCCCGGATGCGTCCACGGTTACCGCGTCACCCGCTGAGCAGCCGGTAGCGGTGGGCAGTCCCGCCACCACGTTGCAGTAGCGGCCGGCGGGAAGGGAGCTCTGGAAAGTCCTGGTGATGGCATTGCCGCGGTTGATCGCCACATAGCCCTTATCGCCACGACCAAAGGCGATGGCGTTCGAGCCGTTGTCCCACTTGTTGACGATCGGGGCGCCATATGTCGTATTGCGGAAGCCCACCATGTTTTCGATGTTGGTTTGCGCATGCTTGCAAGTCCAGCCATTCCGGCCGCACACGGGATCTATGACTTCCCCGTTCGAGGCAACAGCCGGTCCTGTCTCATTGTTGGAGAAGGAATAACCTGAATGGATCGAGGGGGATCCGTAGTTCCACGCCATTGTGAAGATCTGGGCGAGATCGTAGTTTGCCCCGTCCTTGTAGGTGAGCGTTTCGCCGTTTCGTTCTGTGTCATGGTTGTCGACGAAGACTGCGGCGTTCTGTTGAGGAAGGAAACCGGCCCAGGTGGAGCCGATGCCATTACCTGTGATCAGCCAGTTGATGTTCCCGCCGTTGAAGGCCTCTTTGAGTTTGCGGGCGAAGGCAAACTCGTGGATATCACCGTTGCTGGTGTATTCCTCCGGCTGTACCGGTTCGTTGGCCCGGATAACTTCCTGGACTACGTAGAGCCTGGCACGGTCATTGACCCTGGAGAGAATTCCTTGCATGTCGCTGGCCGCAATATGTTTGACGGCGTCAATCCGGAACCCGTCAACTCCCAAGGTCACCAGATCGTTGAGGTATTCGGCAATTCTTCCCTGAACGTAGGGGGAGGACGTGTTGAGGTCGGAGAGGTTGACCAGATTGCACTCCTGGACTTCCCATCGGTTTTGGTAGTTGGCGATGTCCCTTCGGCACGAGTGAAAGTCCTGCCCTTGGTAGTTTCCGGGATAGTCGTAGTGCTGGAATGTGGTTCCTGCCCAACCCGTTCCCCCGGTGCTCTTTCCGGACATGTGGTTAATCACGGCATCGGCGATCACTTTCACACCCGCGGTGTGGCAGGTGTCCACCATGTGCTTGAACTCCGTACGCGTGCCCAGCCGTGACTCCACCTTGTAGCTGACCGGCTGGTAGTGGGTCCACCATTCCGGGCCTTGTACGTGTTCTTGCGGGGGAGATGTCTGTACGAATCCGTATCCGGCTGGCCCGAGGTTCTCTGTGCATTCGCGGGCTATTGCGTTCCATGTCCAGGAGAACATCACCGCGGTGGCGTCTTTGGGTCCGGGAGCCGCGGCTTGGGCCAGGGGAGCTGAAAGCGTGGAGGTAAACAGTGTGCCGAAGACGGTAAGAAGGACCAACGTGGCTAAGAATTGCAAGCGTTTCCTTTTGTGAGAAAAGTGGACTGCGACGTCCTCGTCGTGTGCTGGCATGGAGGTGAGTCTCCTCGATGATGGAGCCGCTGCAGGCCGGGAGTCCTAGGCAGCGACCGACGCCGCCCTACTGATCGGCGGCCGCGTCACGATGACGGCTACCCATCAAGGTAGGCGGAGTCTAGACATTAAACAAGAGCAAAAGAGCAGAAACTGGAAGCGCTTGCAGATGGAAGCGGGCGCGACTGAGGCCTCAAAAAGCCAAGCGCACAAAGATGGTTGCCTGGTAGTTCCGAAGGGGCGGGACGAGAGGCTCTCGGCGCTAAAGCTGGGCGGTCGCCTCTGGTGACGGGGTGGCTGTGGAAGCGGAGGCCGGCGTCGGATGATCGAGGATCGGCTGGTACCGGCGCGCGGCGGGCTCCCAGAGGGTGTTCCATCGATCCAGGGCGGAGTTGCTGGGGGCGGGGGATTCTGAATAGTCCGGGGCTGCATTCATTGTGTCTCCGAAGTTAATTTGGATTCAAAATTTAGTGCCTGAAGTATTATGTGACCTGAGCTACAGAGAGGTCAAGACCCGATGAGCGCCCCTTCATCCTCGCCGACGCCGCAGATGCTTCGGCGGGCAAGCCTTAGATCGGTCTTGGACTTTATGAGGGCTTCCACCATCGTGACAATCTCGGACGTTATGGAGGGCACGGGGCTAGCCCGTGCAACTGCCATTTCTGTATGTGAAGAGATCATGGACCGGGGCTGGATTCTGGAGCTTGAAAACCAACGCGAGTTTGGTGAGTACCTCAAAGGACGTCCTGCCCGACGGTTCGTTCTAAACCAGGACGCCGGGTACGTCATTGGCCTGGATGTGGGGGTCTCCAAGGTGACGGCCGTGGCGTCCAACCTTCGTGGTGAAATTGTGGGCAGGGCGAGTCAGCAGTTTCGTGGAGTTCAGATCACGGCTGATGACCGTATTCCGGGTTCTGATATCAGTCCCCGCGAGCGTGTATCGGCCATTGACAGTACGGCATGTGATGCCCTTCGCAAGGCTGGCGTCACCTCCGACGCGGTTCTCGCAGTCAGCGCCGGAATTGCGGCCCCGGTGGGCCGTAACGGCAATGTACTGACGACTCAACCCTTCTGGGCTCTTCTGGACGTTGGCTTGAAATCGGCTCTGAAGGATCTTCATGGGTGGACGGTGTTGCTGGCCAACGACGGAAACTTGGCGGCCCTGGGCGAGCGTTGGCGCGGTTCAGCAGTGGGGGTGGACGACGTCGTGGTTATCCTCGCCAGTGAGCGCTTTGGTTCCGGAGTGATCGACGACGGCCGGCTTCTGCATGGTTGCGGCGGAGGCGCCGGCGAGCTGGCGTTCCTCAAGCAGGTTGAGGGGGTGGGGGACACCTTTGGGATAGCTCTCATGGCACGCACCTGGGCTGCCGAGGCCATCACTGGAAATGACGAAACGCTACTCCGTGAATATCCTCCAGAGGCCATCGAAGCAAAACACGTCTTCGCCGCCGCACTCCGGGGTGACGCTGTGGCACGGCGGATTCTGGATCGGCTGGCCGATCGCATGGCGAGGGTTATCGGGGCTGTGGCCACCATCCACAACCCGGAGCTTGTGGTGATAGGGGGCGCAGTAGCCAAATCGGCGGGCGCGCTGCTGGATCCCATTGCTGAGCGCCTGCCTGAATTCACCGCTACTCCTCCGCGGCTGGCCGTTTCACCCTTAGGTGATTCCGTGGTGACCATGGGTGCTGTGAGGAGCGCTCTGGATTTTGTTGAAGAGGAAACCCTGGACATCGAGCTGTACTAAGGAGCCGTCAGCACCTCGGAGAGTTTCGGGTGCAGATGCTCGCTTTCTATCGCAATGCGAGCCTGTGCTACTGCTGCCTTGAGAGCATCATCAACTGTGGCGCCGTGGAGCGTCGCTGCCAGGAATCCGACCATGAAGGCGTCACCGGCACCATTGGTGTCCACCACATCGGCGGGAGGGGCACTGACCTCATGTCGCGCCCCGGAAGCCTCCAGCGCAATGGCGCCGTCTGCTCCGAGGGTGCAAACGGCCAAGCGAGGACCGCGTTCGAGGCAGGAACGCATAAGTTCCCATGGGTCCTCCGTGCTATCACTGCTCATGAAAACTGTAGTGGCGGCGCGAACGAATGGTTCATGGAATTCGGACGATCCGTCATAGTCGTGAAGGTCCGCCCAAATAGGCGTCTGATGGGCGTCCAGGCGCTGCAACAGAAGCGCACCGAGTTCACTGAGGTCAATCACGGCGACATCTGCTGCGGCAACCGCCTCAGCCGTGATGCGGAGCTCGTGCTGGAGAGGAGTGGTCGGGACCGCAACGTACAGCGACACCCGCTGGCCGCCGTCGGTCATCAAATTGACGTGGCGTTCCGTCTGCCCGGTCGTTAAGGCCTCGACGGCGACTCCGGCCGCGGTGAGGGCGCTGCGGACCCGCTGGCCTTCAATGTCAGTTCCGAGTAGAGAACTCAACCGAACGGTGACACCTAGGTCTGCGAGATGCAGGGCCTTACCGGCGGATGTCCCACCTATCGTCTCCCACGAACGGCGGGCAAATTGCATGTGGGGGGCAGGCTCCGGAAGGTGGTCCAGGAGGATGAGGTGGTTCCACGACGCGGGGCCGCAGATAGCGACAGTGGGAGGCGCAGGCATGACCATATCCAACCATTCCGTGAGTGCAGTGGTCCAGGGCGCCACAGCCCGGACCGGAGAACGTGTGCTTGGTCGGTCGTTCGAGTCCGCTGGTCTCCACAGGTCGTTACGGCGACCCTACTCACGGTGTGGCAGGTTCGACATGACATGATCGTCTCGGAGAGAAACGCATCATCGTCCTTTCAAAAGACCGGGTAAGAGAATATTGGGGGTAGCGGTATGGAGCCGCAGAGACGTGAGGGACCGGGGCACCCAAATCAGCCTTCCTATCCGCACCAGCAGTACTATGAACAAAATCCTCAGCGCTTTCCCCAGTACGGCCAGCCCCAGCAGTGGGCTCCGCCTCCACCCAGGAAAAGCAAGGCTGGATGGATTCTCGGCATCATCGCTCTTTCCCTGACGATTTGCGGAATACTCCTGTTCGCCGGTTGCTCCGCCTTGGTGAGCGAGATCAACGGAGGCGGCGGAAGCCAGGCTGAGAAAGCTGCGGCCATGAGGGCTGCAGTTGACAACGTACGGGAGGAGGGCTGGACTGAAACTCATCGGTTTGAGCGGAAGGTTGACCCCGGCTGCGTTTCCATCGACAGCCACTGCCTCAGGCTGGAAGTTGCGTGGGCCGTTGACCATGAGGTAACGGTTGACGAGATCGCCTCACGCCTTGGTAAGAACATCGATGAGTTCAAAGCCGAAGGATATGGTGGCGGAACCTGCATGACGAACCGCGACAGCAACAGCATGACCGAGATTTGCGTCGGTGACAGCTCCGATGGTCGCCACAACGCCAGCGTCACGATGACCCGGAAATAGGCTGCCATTCAGCAAAGAAAAGCTCGATGCAAGCGGCCGAGGTGGCGCGCAGAGTGCCCACGCCTGGATGACCGAAAGCGCCACCACCCTGACCTGCTCCGGGCCGCCGCCGAGCCGATCAGCGGAAGGGCGGCCCTTGCGGGCCATGCCAACACCACCGCACGAACGCACTCCGCTTCACGGCGCGAACCGCCATATCCCGACACGAGCAGCATCGTCAGGACACTCATCGCCAAACTCGCCCATGAACGTTCGACCAACCGGAAAAGGATCGCCGAACTCGAAGCCGCCGTCGCAGCAGCCCATGGACAAATCCTCCACCTCCGGCGTCAAAATCATCGTTTGCCTGACGACACTGCATAGTCCCAACAGGAGGACAAGAGGCTGTCTTTTTTGCGCTGCATCTAGTGGGTGCAGCTCATGTCGTCTTGCTTGGGATGGCCTGGCTTCTAGTGTTCTTCCTTGATGACTTTGAGATGGATCCACGACTCGATGTTTAGGACCTCGGGGAGTGCTCTGATTTGATCGACAGCCATAAGCGCCGAGTTTGCGTCGGATCCGTGGATGGTTGCGATGACGTCGTGTTGACCGATGCTTGAAGCCAGGAAGGTGAACCCTGGAATTCCTTCAAGGGATTTCGAGAGGTCCAGGGCCGTGCCCGTGATCCTGATTCCCAGGCCCATGCGGGTGACGCGTTCCTGCGAAGCGGGTCGCCAACTGAGACCTATCTTGACGATTTCGCTGTCCAGGATGCGCATGACGCGTGTGCGTACGGTTCCGGTTGATACGCCAAGCGTTGATGCCATGGTTGCGTAGCTGGCTCGTCCATCCTGGCGGAGCACGTCGATGAGGGCGAGGTCGAGTTTGTCGAGGATGGGGTTCTTTATGTGGGCAGGGCTCAGGATGTCGACCAGCAGTTCGGTGTAGATGCTTGTTCGCATGGACGTCACTCCCGGTATGCGGCGGATGTCGTCGATGCAGGCCTGAAGGTCTTCATGGTTTTTGGCCCGGATTTCGGCGATCAAGGACATTACGCCTGCGGTGATGGAGACGAACGGCACGCGAGGATCTTGGGCGATCTGCTCGGCCAGATCCTGGACTGGAACGGCGGCATCGATGGAGACGTGGGCCATGACTGGAAGCCCGACAACAGCAGGGTGTGCCAGCCCTATGACCCGGAGTCCGGATTCGGTCAGGAGTGCGTTTAAGCGTCGCGCGGCGGACACGCGGCTGAGGCCCAGTGTTGTGGCGAGTTCGGTGAGTGTGATGCGCCCGTTCCGCAGGAGCTCGGCCAGTATTTGCTCGTCGATTTCATCCATGAGTCAGCACCTGTGTTTTCGTTACAGAAGTTTTTTCGGTCAATCCCAAGTCGTTCATTTTCAGAAAAATAAGGGGAAAAACATGTGATGATAATCAATCATCACATCGTACTTTGCATATCAGCAGAAGTGGGCGGTCTGTCTAATTTTTTGTCCAAATGAAGGGCCTACCATGTGAGAAGCGCCACAATGGCGAACTTGTTCGAGGCAAAGGGTAGATCATGAAAAGAATGTTTCTCAGCTCCGCAGCTGCTGTAGGTGCGGCTGTACTGTTGAGCGCGTGTTCCGGAGGCGCCGGTGCTTCCGCGCCTGAGTCAGCCGCCAGTGGTCCCAAGGCGCTTCTGAAAGCCGGTGAGTTCAGCGTATGCATGACGCCGCAGTACAAGCCTTTGGAATTCTACAAAGATGGCAACACTGGCAGTCAGCCGATCGGGTTTGATGCTGATGCCGCAGTCGCTTTGGCCGAGTCGTGGGGTGTGAAGGCGAAGTTTTCCGATGTTGCCTTTGACGGTTTGATGCCCGCCCTGCAAGCCAGCCGCTGCGATGTGGTCTGGTCCGGCCTCTACGTCAACGACGCGCGGCAGCAGGTTGCCGATGCTGTCCCATATCTGAAGACAGGTTCGGTCATCATTGCCCCTCAGGGGTCGGACATCAAGAGCGTGGACGACTTGGCCGGAAAGACGATTGCCGTTCTTGCCGGCGGAGCCTACGAGGCGAACCTCAAAGACTTGTCGAACACCTTGAAGAGCAAAGGCCTGGCAGACCTGGTCCAGCAGTCCTACCCGCAGAACACCCAAACCACGGCTGCGGTGACGAACGGCAAGGCTGATGCCCTCATTGATGCCGACGTCTCGGTTGGTGAAATCGTGGAAAAGACCGGCGGGAAACTGCAAGCTGTTCCCGGTATCTTCGAAACCGACGCTGTCTTCGGCGTGTACGCCAAGAAAATATTCTGCTCTAACTGAGGAGATCCGAACCGGACTCAAGGAGCTTTCCGACGAAGGCAAGCTTGCCGAGATCGCCAAGACGTACGGGTTGGACCCCAGCCGGCTCCCTGATGCGGGGAAATAATGGATTTTGACCAGAGCATTTTCCTTCAGGCCCTGACATCCAAGGAGTTCCTGACCGGGGCGGCTTTGTCCCTTCAGCTGGCGATAGTTTCCCAAATAGCCGCGACGCTGATTGGCCTCGGTGTTGCCATGGCCGGGATCTCAAAGAAGAAGACCTTGCGGAGCCTGGCGTGGGCCTACGTGTGGTTCTTCCGCTCGGTCCCGACGCTGTTGCTGCTTCTCATCGTCTGGAACGCGGCCCCCCAGATCATCCCGGCACTTCGGGACAGCTGGTACTCACCCTTCCTGGCAGGCTTCATCGGGCTTTCGGTGGTCGAAGGTGCCTTCATGGCAGAGATACTCCGTTCCGCGCTGCTCAGTGTTGATAGCGGACAAAAGCTCGCAGCCAGGGCACTGGGACTTACCCCGGCGCAGACCTTCCTCAGGGTAGAACTTCCCCAAGCGATCAAGGTCGCGCTGCCTCCCACGGGCAACGAATTCATTGGAATGATCAAGTACACATCCCTGGCCTCAGTCATCTCACTTCAGGAGTTGATGACCACGGCGCAGGTCCAAGTTGCAACTACGTTCCGGTACGCCGAGTACTACACCGCGGCACTGGTCTACTACCTGGTCATCGTCAGTGCTGTCATGGCGTTGCAGCACCAAGTTGAAAAGCGATACCGGTGGGTCTCCAAACCAGACAGGTCCCAAGTTTGGTCCAAACCTGTCCCGTCGACGCTGAAAGGACTCTAATATGTCCGAGATCATCGCACCTGTGCGTCCAACCGTAACGACCGTGCTTGAGGTCAGGAACCTCCACAAAAAGTATGGAAACCAAGAGGTCCTCAAAGGAGTGGATTTCTCCGTTGCTTCCGGTGAAGTCAAAGTTGTTCTGGGCCGTTCAGGATCCGGGAAGTCAACGATGCTCCGACTGATGGCATTACTGGAACCCCTCGACGCCGGAGAAGTGATCTTCAAAGGCAACCGCATCGGAGTGGACGCCCGCAACCGACCTGCACGCGAGCGAACCCTGGCCCACCAACGATCTGAGATCGGTATGGTCTTCCAGCGGTTCAATCTCTTTGCCCACCTCAACGTCCTCCAGAACGTGACACTGGCCCAGCGGTTGAGCAGAAAGGTGCACGCCGCACAAGCAAAAGAGCAGGCAGCGGAGATCTTGAACCGTGTTGGCTTGGGCTCGCACCTGCGTCATTACCCCAGTGAGCTTTCCGGCGGACAGCAACAAAGGGTGGCCATCGCCCGGGCTCTGGTCCTGAACCCGTCAGTAATGCTCTTCGACGAACCGACATCAGCGCTAGACCCGGAATTGGTCAACGACGTCCTCGCCGTCATGGAGAAACTTGCTGCGGACGGAATGACAATGGTAGTCGTGACCCACGAAATGCAGTTCGCGCGCAGGGTCGGGACGGAAGTAGCCCTCTTTGACCAAGGCGTACTCGTCGAGCAGGCTCCTCCCGAAGAGTTCTTCAAGAACCCCCAGCACGAGCGGACCCGCGATTTCCTAAGGCACATCCATTGAGCCGCCGTATCCCGAGCAGAGAAGCTGCCAGTTCGCAAGCATGGTTCAAACTCGAAGAAGTCTGGCCAGGGCTCATAAAAGTCACCGAACCGTACGTTCATGACATGTTGCAGTCCAACATCTGGTGGCTACGGGGGCCAGACCGGGATGTGGTCATTGATGCCGGCCTCGGTATTGTCCCGTTGCGGCAGGAGATACCCCAGATGTTTGAACGGGATCCCCAGTTGATCATCACGCACACTCACCTGGACCATGTGGGCGGAGCGTACGAATTTGATGACGTCGCCGTTCACGAAGCCGAAGCCAACGCACTGATCAACCCGGGACCGGTTTCCCTCGATACCCGCACCCTCTACGGCATACTCGGAATCGATGTTCCAGACGGAGAAGCGGACTCCATGCTCCAGAAGGTCCCGCACCCTGACTACGACCCCGGCCGATACGAGATTTCACGGGCTATCCCGCAACGACTCCTCAGGGACGGAGACGTCATTGACACTCTCGGAACCCCGCTGGAAGTCATCGGCACCCCAGGCCACTCTCCGGGAAGCATCTGCATCTACCACCCTGAAAGAAACTGGCTCTTTACCGGAGACACCATTTATAAGGGACAGCTGCTGGACACCATCACCGGAGCTGACCAGGACGACTACCGACACACCATGAAACGGCTACGGGATCTGGAAGCGGCCTCGATCTTCGCGGGCCACGGACCTGAGCTAAGCCTTCAAGCGCTGAAAGACATTGCGATCGACTACCTGGCACGCCCGCAGCCGGGGAACGGACATGGGTGGTGATGATGCGCCGGATCCGAATCAACTTGGCCGGCTCCTGACGCCGCCGACCCCGTCATTCCTGTGCCCTAATAAGGGACTTGCTACCCCGCGTACAGGTGTTGAGTACGCGACGCCCGCCAACACTCAAGCTGAGGCGGCCCTGACCGGGAGCCATGACCTGCGACACCCAGAAAGCGAATATGCCCATTAACAACCATTCCATACGGCGAGCAGCGGATGAGACGAATAGCCATCGAAGCTTCGGGAGAGATTTCTTGGGTGCCGGCGTTCAATGCCCCAGGCGCCTCGGCTGAGCCGCCTCCCCGATTCGGCCGCGGTGAACGGATTCGATTCATACTGAACGGCCAATCTGTAGCGGCGACGGTGGATGACTGCCCGACGGACGGCAGTGTCGTTTGGGCATGGGTCGATGGAGCGTGGGCAAAAAGGCGTGTGGACAGAGTTCACACTTTCCACCTCGGACTGGCCCGTACACCCATCGGACTGGCCCGGATTCCGCATGTTTCCGCCGCTTCCCCGTGTTTTCAAGGCCTGGAATCCCGTTCGAGTCCCACCTCGGGCACGGCATACCCCCTCGTCAGAGGGGTTTTTGCTTTAACGTGTGTACAAATGTGGACACGAGTCCCTGATGCGTGGTGCCGGCTGATGCCTGGCCGCCGGTGGGCCTGTTCAGTTATGGGGGAGCGGGTTTAGGGTCTTGGCTGATGGCCCTCCGCTGGCTCTGTACTGGGGCTATGGGTTCCCTTCTTGGTTCTTTCGGTAGGTCGTGGTTGGCCGACACCTCTTCATGGGTAGAGGGACTGAGCACAACATGACTTCGAGATCCTGCGTCAAAGTTGTTAGTTTTAGCTCATTGCTGGAGCTAAGAGGCTTGACTGGGGAGAGCTTTGTCAGGCCAAAGGGGGTGTGGACATTGTCCACCCTTAAATCTTCTTTATTGAGCCTGATCACAGCCATTTCCTTCCACTTGTTCGACCTACATCTACTCATCGCGTGTAAAGGCCCGAGCGACATGACGCCCGTTCGCAAGCGCACCATCTGGCAGAGCCGTGGCGAGAGGTGGGTTTTCGTTTGTGTGGCTTCCTCGCAAACTTAATGAGATCCAACAAGGCTTTCGTGCGGTAAATCCACCTGTATAAAGAGCGTGGATACCTAAAGGAAAGTGTGGGCATTTCGGGGTATCTCCAAGGAAGTTCAGATCAGGTGGTAGCCGGTATGCCTCAATACAAGAGAGGCGCCCGCGCATGCGGGCGCCTTCAGCTCGGGCTTCGATCCATCGATCCCGGGCTGACTCGCTGCAGGGTGAACGTGACGACACGTCCGCGAGACTGCACCCTCAGAAGGAAGGAGGGGTAGGTATGCTTCGGTCCTCCACCCTCCCACATTCCGTCGCTAGGAATTCGTTCTTCGTCTACGACGGGGAGGGGCTTCCACGTTGCCTCCCCGTCACGGACGCCGCTAGTAGGCCTCAACGTGGGCACGCACATGGCTGCCGTCGTCACTCAACCACCCCTTGCCAGCTGCATAGACCAACATGTTGGCGAAGCGGTAGTTCCACCCCATGCCGATCCTGCCCGCACACTCGTTGCGGATCCAATCGACAGACACCAAAACATCTCCGTTGGCGAGATGCCCGGCGGATGTGGTCCTGAGGAGCGTGGGGAGACTTTCTCGTGCGGACTCCGACAACAGCACCTTGAAGCTGGTGCAATCGTCGGGCTCATCCAGGGCTACGGATCCGGGGTTGACGCGAACGTGCACGGCGGACTCCTTTCAATCGACAGGAAATTTGTGCTTATTTCCACTATGCCGAGAGGCGGGAAGCGTCCGGAAGATGAGCTTTTGGATAGCCGGTATTGCTGAAAGTTATGCCGTACCTGAAGGGGCTTCCATGCTGGACACAAGGTAGGCCGCCACCATGCCGGACAGCTTTTCCGAGATTTCCGGCCACTCCCGTTTGCCGCTGCCTTCCACAGTGCTGCCAAGGCCCAGTCTTCGGGCGATGACGCTGTACGCCACGTTGAAGCACCAGTCGATCTCGTCCTGTCCCAGGTAGCCGCCAGGCCATTTTCGGAGCACCGCAGCAAAATTGCCTGCGAGCACTGCATGCGAAGCTGCCCCGCGTTGCGAGATGGTTTCATCGTTCGTCGCTCGGAGCATGAAGGGTCGCAGAATGTCGGCGTACCGCCTGAGGACTTCGATGGTTTTGTCCATGGCCTCTCGGACCACGGCTTCCAGCCCGTGCTCGGGATGGGACGGAAGAGGCTCGAACAAGTGGTTGGAGACGGCGTCGATGTCGTCCATCTTGCGGCCATGGGCAACACTGACGAGGTCATCCTTGCCTTCGAAACGCGCATAGATGGACCCAATGGATACACCTGAGCGAGCGCTGACGTCGGCAAGCGTGAATTCATCGTTGCCCCGCTCTTCAAGCAGGGCCAGGGCCGCCTCGATCGTTTTCTCAAACGACTGGCGGCTCCTGGCCTGCTTAGGTTCGCGGGACTTGGTCTCCGGAAGGGTCACAACGCGATCCTACAGAGGATTCCCTCGTCGGAGGCACTCCGGGACACACGAACCTCCCATTCCCCGGTTGGGACCACCCATTCCGTTTCCGAGGAGTTCCATCGCCTGAACCCGAGGGGGTCCAAGGCAATCTTTGCCTCTCTTGTCTCGCCTATGTCCACCTTGAGGGCAGTGAAGCCGGCCAGCCTAAAATCCGTCTCACCCGGCGCCTTGGTGTAGGCCTGGACGACGTCCCGCCCTTCCGTGCCGCCTCTGTTGCTGACGGTTGCCCGCACGGTTACATCGCTGAAGCCATCGCTGGCAGGTCCCCTGCGGGTGGAGCCAACGGAGGCCACGGCGTCCTCCAACTCAAACGTGGTGTAGCCGAGGCCGTAGCCAAAGGCATAACGAGGTTTCCGTTCTGCAGCTTGAAAATGCCGGTACCCCATGGGTTCGCTGGCTGCGTAGTCCAGGGTGAGTTCTGCATCCAGTCCGGTGCCCCATCCAGGAATATCTTCATTCTGAAGGGGGAATGACACCGGAAGTCGACCTGAAGGGGCAGTATTGCCCGTCAGGAGTGAGGCCAAGGCCGGGCCGAATTCCTGCCCGGGGAACCAAACCATGAGCACAGCCTTGACCTTCTCTGCCCACGGCAGGAGCACCGCTCTTGAGGCGTTGACCACCACAATTGTTTCCGTCGCTACCTCAGTCACCGCATCAACCAAGCGGTTGCTGGCAGGGTCGAGTGCCGCCGTCGTGCGGTCCGCGCTTTCACGTGATGATCCCTGCTGATCGCCAACGACGATCACGACGGTGTCGGCACGGGCCGCGAGGTCCACCGCTGCAGCCAAGGGGTCGGTGACTTGTTCGGGCGTTGCGACGGCGGTGATGGCTTGCACGCGCCCAGGTTGGAAGGCCATATCGATAACCACCTCAACTCTTCCGGCGGGCATGTCCAGGTCGATATGCTGTGTGTCCGCACGGGCAACTACACCCATGACGTCATCGGGTGCGGGCGGAGGAACCACCAAGACTTCCGTGCCAGCCACCCGAAGGGAGCTAACGCCGGTTCCGCCGGCACCTAACGACCACCGTGCCGCGGAGGGCAGGTCGAAGTGCGCTGTGATGCGGGCGCGGCCGGGCACGCCGGACCCAAGACCTGGGACGGGACCGAACCAGACAAACGCTGACGCCTTGCGCACTTCGCTGTAGAGGACGTCTTCCGCGTCTCCGGCGGAGAGGACCTCCAAAAGGACGCCGGGCGTGCCGTCGGGTGCTGTGCTGCCCAGATCCGTCAGGGACAGGGCCGACGACGGCGCGGCGCCGGGTTCGTAGAGAACCTCAACGCCGGGTCCTGCTGCTTCGCGGATGGCGTCCAGCGGCGTGACCACCTCACCTTCAGGGCGGACGGTGGCAAACGTTCCGCCTTGGAAACACGGTTTCTGAGCATTGGGCCCCACGACGGCCAGCGTCCGGATCCCCGACATGTCCAAGGGCAGGGCGTCGTCCTTGTTTTCTAGCAGCACGAACGACTCGCTGGCGGCCCGGCGAAGGACGTCCCTTTGCTCTTCCTGACTGCGAAGGTGAGCGGGGGCTGGTGCAGTGCCGCCGGAGCGGCGCCCTGTTCGATCCGCCAGCCGAGTGACACGTTGGACGGCGTCACGCAGGCGCGGTTGCGCAACGTCACCAGCGGCAACTGCCGCCGCAAAACGGGCACCGAGGTATGTGGCGGGTCCGGGCATTTCAAGGTCCAGCCCGGCATTGGCAGCTTCGATGGTGTCGTCCACGCCGTACCAGTCGGAGACGACGACGCCGTCGTAGTTCCATTCATCCTTCAAGACGCTGATCAGTTCCGCGTTCTGCGAGCAGTGCGTGCCGTTGACACGGTTGTACGCCATCATCAGCATCCACGGGTTGGCTGATCGGACAGCAGTCTCGAACGGCCTCAGGTAAGTTTCGCGCAGGGTGGCCTGTTCCACACGGGAGTTCATGCGGCGTCGTTCAGTTTCTGTGTCGTTTGCTACAACGTGTTTGGTGCAGGAGCCCACTCCTTGCGATTGGACTCCCTCAATCCATGCCGCGCCCAGCACGCCCGTCAGGAAGGGATCCTCGGAGAACATTTCGAAACCCCGGCCTGTGAGCGGAGACCGCGGCATGTTCAGATTGGGTCCAAGGATGGCTGAGACTCCACGCTCCACACCTTGCTGACCGATGACTTGGCCTACTTCCGAGATCAACTCCGGGTTCCAGGTGGCGCCAAGAGCTGTCCCGGACGGCATGATCAGTGAGGTGTCCCGTTCGTCCATGGCCTTGCTGACGATGCCAAGAGGTCCGTCCAGCAGGACCATTTCCTCAACGCCGGCGGCTGTGCTTGCCGCAGTGCTCCAGCCGTTCAGGCCGCCGGTGAGTTCTGCTCCAGTGAGGTCCGGCTCGGTGCCGGATTCCGGACCCCGTGCCTCAGTTTGTTCGCCTGTGGCGGCTCCGGCGGTCATAGGGCCGCAACTTTGTCATCTTCGGCGGCAGTCTCGGAAGCCCGCATCAGCGGCTGAACGCGCTCGGAGAAGAGTCGCATCGTTTGAGCTGTAAAGCGGCGGCGTTCTTCGGTGAGCGGGCCGCCCATGACCGCCATGAGGACATTGCCAATGCCAAGGTCGGCGTACTTTTGAAGCTCAGCGGCGACGGTTTCCGGGCTGCCGTAGAGGCACCAGGTTCCCTTGTAGCCCTCAGTGCGCGCGTCCGGCGTCGGGCGCAAATCTACCCCGCTGATCTGCTCGGCAGCCTTGTTGGCAGCGTGCTCGCGTTCAACCGTCTCCTGATACTGCTCAAGGATGATGTCCATCTCGACGGCCGCTTGCTCGTCCGTTTCGGCAATGTGCACGTGCTGGTATGAGTGGGTGGTCCACTCAAGGGCAGCCTTGACGGCCTCGTCCGAGTGGCCGGCCGCTTCCAGGGCGTTGCGGTAAATGCTGAAGTTCTTCTTCACTTCTTCGTAGGCGTTTCCGCTGTCAATCACTGGAGGCGTGAAGGCCAGGATGAAGGCGGGCTGTGCGTTCTTGGCGGCGCGTTCAACACTGGAAGGACGCGCAGCAACGGACATGACGCGCGGTTCAGGCTTGGTGTATGGAGCGGGGACTATGCGGGAAACAACAGCGCCTCGGTAGTGGCCGTTGTCGAACATCACCGGCTCGTCGCCGGGCTTCTTGGCCCACAGCCGCTCTGCGATTTCCAGGTTCTCATTGGCCAGGCGTGAGCTGTCCTGGTAATTCACCCCGAAGCCGATCATCTCTTCAGGCGTGGTTCCGCTGCCCACGCCCACCAGCAGCTTGCCATCGGTCAACTGGTCCAGCAGTGCAAGGCGTTCCGCGAAACGGACAGGGTGGTGGAGAGCAAGGGTCTGGACGGAGAACCCGAAGTGCATCCGGTCGAGCTTACCGGCGAGGTAGGCAGCAAAGACGAATGGGTCGCTGGCTGGAGGAGCGTACCCGGTGAAGTGGTGGTCGGGAAGGAAGACGGCATCGAATCCCTTCTGCTCGGCATCCACTGCGTGCTCCACCATGGCCTGCATGACGGGGCGGTCTTCTTCGGGGCCGCGGGAACGGGAAGTGAGGAACAAAGAGAAATGCATGGGAACTCCTGAAGTGTTTTGTGTCAGGCAAGAACGTGTTGAGCCGTCTGCGGCTCGGAGGATCGCTCTGCCTCGGGTTTTTCTGATGGTGGTGTTACAGGGCTGTCGATGGCCTCGGTGTCCAGTTGAGCCGCGGCGCGCGCTACCAACCGGCGGAACCACTGATGCCCGGGGTCTGCGGTCTTGGAGGGGTGCCACCAGGCACATTCCACCAAGGTGGGAAGGCTGATGGGTAGCTGCATGATCCTGACGCCGGCCACGGAGGCGAGCATCCGTGCGAGCCTTTCCTGGACGAGGGCCAGGCGGGCTGTTCCCGTCACGGCGAAGGGCAGCATCAGGAAGCTGTCAACAATGATGTCCGTCTTCTCGCCCAGTTGGAGGTCATAGACCCTGCGGTCGGCCAACGTTGAATCAACCTCGGCCCCGAAGAGCCTCGCCCAGCGTGCGTCCCGCATTTCCTCGACGGTCAGCGTCCTTTCCGGTGACGACGCTCCTGTGACGCACACCCAGTTATCGGTAAACAACTCGGTGTGTGGGAAGCCGGAAAAATGACCTTTGGGGATGAGCATGAGATCAGCGGACTGAAGGGTCTCCTTGATGCGCTCAACCGCCTGGGGCGTGACGGCATCGAAGTGAACCTGAACCCCCGGTGCTTCCTCTTGAAGCATTGCCATCAATTTCCCCGAGATGGCTGTAAGGCAGTAGTCCGAAGTGACGATCCGGAAGCTCCGGCTCGATAACGCTGGATCAAAGACGGCCTGCGCATCAAACGTCCGCTCCACCATGCGGAGGATCTGGGCGACGTCTTCCTTGAGGACCTGCGCCAGAGGCGTGAGCTCATAGGAGGAGCCGACGCGCGTCAGTAACTCATCATCGAACTGCCTGCGAAGCCGCTGCAAGGACGAGCTCATGGCCGGCTGACTGATGCCGATCCTGGCGCCTGCTCGCGTGACGTTGCGTTCTACCAGTAGGGCGTCCAAGGCAACCAGGAGGTTGAGGTCGGCAGTCAGAAGGTTGACCATGTGATTCTCCAAATTCGAATTAGAATACTGATACTAATTATGAAACGCGCCACACCCCCGGTCAAGAGCAGCTTTGAGCTAGGACGCTGGACTAGGGGGAGTACCTCCGATCGTTTCGGAGATTGCCTTGGCCGAAGCCAGCAACCTGTCGCGGCACTCCTCCAGGCGCGCCAAGGATTCATCTCCTGAGAATCCGTTGAGTGTAAGAGTCACTGCAACCTGTCCCTGGGCATCGAAGACCGGGGCGTGCAGGGAAGTCACCCCAGCGGGATCGTCCAGGGACGCCGGTCCGGATGATGCAGCCCTGTCGATGAGAAGGGGAAGTACACCGCTGAGATCGGGCGCTGCCGTGTCGCTGGGGATATGCACGATTCGTTCGAACTCAGCTGCTGCGCCCACATCCACGGAGACTGCGTAGCCCGCGGCTCGCACATGCTCGAGTTCTGCATGCGCCAGTCCGGCGTCAACATCGCCAACGACGTCCCGGGCGTTGTCGACCCAACGCTTCTCGGCAGCCTCGCCTGCCCAGGCTACGTAGAGCGGAGCCAGCGGAGCGGCAAGACCAAAGGAGACTCCCACGCGTGATGGTGAACCTCCGGGGGAGCTGTCGACGCCGGCGGCGGTGAGCACGACGACGGAATCGTCAACGACGCCGCTTACCAGGACTTCGAGCTTTAGTTCATCTGCAAGCGCTTCAATGACCGGACGCGCGGCGTCGGCGGCCTTGACGTGCCTGGTCAGTGCGGTAGCCGGAGAAACGATGGAGGGAATGGTGAAGGAACCGTAGCCACCGCGGAGGAACAGCAGGGGCAACTCCCTGGAGGACCCGACACCGAGTGCTTTGACCCGACCAATGACGATGTCGTGGTCGCCGGAGCGGATCACGTCTTCGATGTCGCAGTCGATCCAAGCGGCTGCACCCTCAAGTCTGGGGCTCCCGGAGGGGGTGTCACCCCACTGGTTGGCGCTGAAGCGGTCCTCGGCTTTACGGGAGAACGCTCGGCAGACATCCTGCTGTCCAGCAGTGAGGACGTTCGCGCAGAAAGAACCGGTTTCCCGGATTTTGGGCCAACTCGTGGAACGGACGTCGGGCATGAACGCTACCAAGGGTGGATCCAGTGACACGGAACTGAACGTTCCCACCACCATTCCTGCGGGTTCATCGTCGCCGATTGCAGCCGTAATCAGGGTGACGCCGGTGGGGTACTGGCCGAGGACGTAGCGGAACCACGCGGCATTTTCGGGGCTGGTTTCCTGCGTTTCGGCAGCGGAAGCTCGGATGCTCTGGGTCATCGTTTTGCTCTCCTCTTCGTTGAGATTTCCTCCAGTAAACGCCGGGGAGAGGCGGGTGTGGAAATAGTTCCAAAGTATGCGGGCTATCGCTAATTCCGATGCTGCATTGCTGCACCCTGAGGACTGCGCCGGTGATAGGTTCGTTGGGATACCGGGGCTTCATGGCCCGTCGGCCGGGGTGAACGTTCCTCCGGACGCGCATCTGGCCGGTGTCGAGTCAATGTTGTTGACTCTCCCAGAACGAGGTTGCGGTGCGCCGTTCAAACTTGTCCCCACTAGCCAGCTCCGATCCCGCGGGAGGTGAGCCTCCGATTGACGAATATTCGGCGCCGGGCCGGCGGGCGGGCCTGCCGCTTCCGGACGTTCAGCCGGGATCGAAAGTCCGTGTGGGCACAATCTATGCAGCTCTGCTGATCATCGTCCTGCTGGGTGCTTTGGACCATACGATCGTTGCCACGGCCCTGCCGACAGTGGTGGGCGAATTGGATGGTGCCCGCCATATGGCCTGGATTATCACGGCGTACACCTTGGCTATGACAATCGGCATGCCCGTCTACGGGCGGTTGGGGGACCGATATGGCCGCCCCGCCCTTCTCATGGTCGCCCTCACGATTTTCCTCGGGTCATCCGTGCTGTGCGGCTTTGCCCAGGACATGATTCAGCTCTCGCTGTTCCGTGGCATGCAGGGGCTGGGCGGCGCAGGATTGGCTGTGCTGCCGCCGGCGATCATCGCCGACCTCGTTCCGCCCCGGCAGCGGGCCAAGTACCTGGGGCCTTTGGGTTCGGTCTTTGGGGTGGCTACAGTGATCAGCCCATTGGCTGGCGGTGCCATTACTGACACGGTCGGCTGGCGGTGGGTTTTCTGGATCAACATTCCCGTTGGCCTGTTGGCCCTTGCAATGGCGTTTTCCCTCCGTCGCTTGAAATCCAGCCGTGGCGTCGGTGGCGTGGATTGGGCCGGAACCCTGCTCATGGTGATATTCACCTGCTCTTTGGTCGCTGTGATCTCGCTATCCACTGAATCGGGAATTCCAACCGGGATTCTTTTAGCCCTCGGTGCGCTGGCGGCTGTTTCAGGGGTGCTCTTCGTGGTGGTCGAGATCCGTTCCAAGCATGCCTTGATCCCCATGAGGATGTTCCGGAGTTGGCCTGTGGTTAATGCGGCCGGCTTGGGGTTGGTCATCGGGGCCGGCCTGTTCAGTGTGGTCGCCTACCTCCCCAGCTACGTGCAGATGGTCTACTCGACGTCGGCCTCGGTAGCGGGGATGATCCTCCTCCCCATGGTTCTGGGAATGATGGTCTCAACCAACCTCACGGGCTGGATCGTTAGCCGCACCGGCAGGTTCAAGATCTTCCCTCTTGCCGGCTCGGCCCTTGCTGCTGCTGTGGCCATCTGCCTGAGGTTCCTCCAGCCCGGCACGCCGCTGCCGGTGGTCGGGATTCTGCTGGCGCTCCTGGGACTGGCCGTGGGCAGCTTCATGCAAATCACCGTTGTGGCAGCGCAAAACGCGATGCCGCATTCGGTGGTGGGAAGCGTGACTGCCTCTCTTGGTTATCTTCGTGAACTTGGTGTCACGGTAGGCACCGCGGTCTTCGGCGGACTCTTCGCGACGATGCTCGCGCGGGGCTCGGCGGAGAACAAACTTGGGTTGCCGCCGTCAATGATCACTGATCCCCACGCCGTTCAACAGCTGCCTCCAGCGCTTCAGTCAGGCGTGGCCACCATCTACACCGATGCGTTCCTTCCGACCTTCGGGCTTCTGGCATGCATCTTCGCTGCCGGGGTGTTGCTATCTGTCTTCATGCCTGAGCAGCACCTGGCGGACCATAAGGATCCAAGCTAGGCGCGATTCTTGACGGCCAGTCTGGCAGACACTACATTAACCATAATCATAATTATGGTTATGGTTTGGACGATGGAACAGCTCAAGGAGGAGCCAGTATGGCCGACAGCAACATCAAAGGAGTCAACCGACGAACCGTGGAACGATTCTTCGTGACTTCCGGACTTCAGCGGGCAGCCCTCTTCGCCGCGGACGGTCGGAAGGAGCTTCCGTGGACCTCGATGGGTCACCCCATCGACATGGAAGGCATCAGGGAGATCAGCTACAACTTCACCCGCAACCGCCAAATCTTCACGGACTGGACTTGGAGCGGTGTGCAAATCTTCGACACACAGCACGATGACCAATTCTGGGTTGAGTGCGACGGCAGAGGCGTCATCCGGATAGAAGGACATGAGCCAGTAAACGCCGCGAACCACTACATCATGGCTTTCCGCTTGGAGGATGGGAAAATCAAGGAGTTCCGCGAATTCTGCGACCCCACACAGCCGTCACGCAACGATGCCGGCGATCCCGTTCCCACGCCGCCGCTTGGAGACTGGAAGCCCCCGGCTGAGTGGCAGACGCCCGCGGAACTCTTGAACTAGGTCTTACGAAACAGGGAGTCCCATGGACGCGGTTGGAGCGGGCAGGAAAGTTCCGCAGCAAGAACGCAGCAGGCAGTCTGAAGCCAAGCTGTTGGATGCTGCGGAAGATGTCCTCTCCGCGCGGGGCGCAGGAGACTTCAGCTTGGCGGAGGTGGCATCCCGCGCGGGAGTTACCACAGGGACCATATATTCCAGGTTCAAGGGCAAAAGCCAACTCATCCATGCGGTCCATGAAAGAGTCATGGACCGCATGGACGCTCATTCTGCCGGGCTTTTCGATGCCGACGAAGGTCAACTCACGGGTCAGCCGGAGAAGCTCGTCGGCGACGTCGTGTCGCGCCTTGCCACCGTACTGGAATCAGAGGCAGCCGTCCTCAGGGCATTAATGTTTTACGCAGTGGAGGACAGAGCCCTCTCGGAGCGCGGCGCCGCTTCCCACTCGCAGCTGGGAGCACTGTTCGACGACGCCCTCCAGAAGTTTGGGCCTAAAGTCCCCGAAGCGTCCGCGAGGAAACGGTACTGGGCCTTCACCTTCTCCTACGACGTCCTCGCCCGTCACCTGGGGCTGGGGCATTCATCGCCGCGCACCGAGCAAGATGATTGGGACGAGATGCTCCACAATCTTTCCGCCATGGTAGCGGCGTACTTGTTGCCCGGGCGTGTCTAGTCGTCCACTGTGACTAATCGAACCGGGCCGTGAAGTCCGGAAGACAGGGCCTCAGCGCGGGCTTCAAAGATGCCAGCCCCCGGCCGTGCAGTATTGCCTTCCGCGGCATCGCCAGCGAGACGGTTCCACCATGAATTCGTTACCGCGACCTCGAGCGTGTTCTTGCCGGCTCGGACGGCAGAGATGACGTCCATTCTGAAGGGATGCGTCCAAAGAGTTCCCAGAAGCTCTCCGTTCAGGCGTACCTCGGCGAGATCGCGGACGTCGCCGAGGTCCAACATCATCCGTTCTTTCGATCCCGGCAGTACGTGGTCACCAGAGAACACGTGACGGTACGTCGCGGTCCCGGAAAAGTACGTGACGTCATTCGTATGCTGGCCGGCGCCCGGCCCGGCCCACGGCGCAACGCGATCCAGGGTGAGAGGCGACGGAGACTGGCCGTCACCGTCGAAGGTCACTTCCCACGGGCCCTCCAGTACATGCTCCGCGGCGATGCTTTTGCGCTGATTACTTACAGAGGCGGCGGCCCCGTCTGTCCGCGAGACAAGAATGAAGGCTGAGCCGAACGGTTCGAGCTGAAGGTCGACGGCGGCCCGGCCGGCTTCCGCGCGCACACTAACGGAGGAGCGGGCACCCTGGACCGGGTCCCAGACTTCCGCCGCTGTTCCCTCGACCCGGAACGATGCAGCGATCTTTTCCGGCCAATCACGTTGGTTACTGACGAAGTAGAGCTCCGCGTCCGGGAGCTGACGGTGGATGACTGGAAGCACCGCGGCGTCTGATGCGCTCATCGACCAGTCGGGCCCCACGCCTGCCCTCGCAAGGGCGGTGGCAACCCCATCTGCACGTTCCACCCCGGTAAGGTCCAGCAGGCCAGGACCTCCGCCCCATAGATTCTCGACGGCGGCAGCCCACTCAACGGGATGGTCGCTGTGGCTGGGCGAGCTTTGGGGACGCCAACCTGCAACGGTGGCTCCGGCGTCGAGCAATTCCGTGATGCGCCGGACGGCAGCCAACGTCATCCGGTGGCTGGAACCGCCGAGATACAGCAACCGGTACGTAGTGCCGCCCGTGGTGCGCAGACCGCCGTCGGGCGTGACAGTGAGGTGATGAAGCAGGCCGTCAAGGTTGATGAAGTCGAAGCCATGCCCCTCAGGAACTTCGGGTACCGTGTCGCCGAAAACTCCCGTGACGGGAGCTTCCTCGCCGTAGAAGTAGGCGATATCGGCGGCGTAGGTGCCCTGCTGGAGCAGGTAGCTGCAGCGGCCAATGTAGTCGAGCCATGGCTTTGCCGCATGCGCCCATGTCTCGTTGCGGGTGAAAGACTGTCCCAGATACGGAGACAAGGTGATCCCGGGCCTGGGAACCGTCTCTGGCTGATGGGGCGATGTATGGATGTTCAGGAGATTGACACCCAGGGCGAACTCCATATCGACGATGGGCTTAAGTTTCCGGGGTGTATAGATGAATGGTTTTCCGAAGGCGCTCATTGACTCCGCGCCGGTGGCTGCTTTTCCGTAGACGTGGGAAACAGCCGCGGCTCCTCGAAGATCCGCAACGTAGGTGGCCTGGGGTCCTTGGCCCGGCTCGTAGCACCACATGGCTCCCATGGGGACGTCCGCGTGGGAGCGCATTTCAAGGTCGTCACCCAGCTGTGGCCGATGATCCTCCAGCGCTTCGGCGTAGTAGGTCAAGCCACGCTCGCGCGCAATGGTGGAGATGGTCCCGTAGTGGTTCTCCTCAAGGAGCTCGGAGATGGTTTTCCGGAGGTCCCAGAGGAAGGAATCACTCTGCTCCGCATCGCCGACGATCATGCCGCTGATGGTGGGCAGCCACGGCAGTAGATCGTAGCCGCGACGCTTCCGGAACTCGCTGCGCATGGCGCCAGTCCAGTTTTGCGGGCCCGATTCGATGCTGTCACTGAGGAGTGCCGAAATGCCTTCCAAATCGCTGCCGAGAGCGTCTTCGAAGAAGCCCAGGTAATGCCCGAAGTATTCCGTGACCAATTCCGCGTCCAGTTTATCCACCTCCAAACCGGTAGCGACAACAGGCGCCGGGGCGTTGAGATGGCCGGTCAACGAATAGCCAAACCGCATAATGGTCCACTCTCCGCTGTCAGGCATCCATTCCAGGGTTCCATCCCGAAGCAGATACTCCGTGACGTCGAGGACGTCCTGTGGTCGGATCGCGTCGGACGGGTGGCATGGACCGCCGTCAAGCGCGTAGTAGTCCGGGACGGGCGCATACCCGGCCTTTTCCTCCGAGCGGGTGACCCGTGCTCCGGAGAACAGCTGAAAGGCGGACACTTTGAAAATTGGAGTGCTTGACGAGGCCGTGAAGGGCAGGGGTTTGATGCCAGGCGCAATCGGGAAGCTGGGGCTGTCTCCGGACTCAAGGACGAGTCGGAAACTCCTTGCTGTCACGGCAGGAAAGCTCGCAGATCGAACAGGCGAGGCCGACGCCGGGAGCTCGGCCACGAGGTCGAACGACACGCCGTCAACACTGGCTTCGAGTCGGGCCCGTGGGGCGGGAGGCGTCCCGAATCCATGACGCACCGGTAGACCAACCCTCACTGAAGAGACGGACGTTGGCTCGTGGAACTCCGCCATGACCCAAGGAGCATTGTCGTCAGAAGCGATGTCCAGGGCCGGCCAAAAGCGGCTGTCCGTCAGCGAATCAGCACCCCGCTCCCCGGTGGCTATTCCGCTGGCGGTTAGGCGATCCGGCTCCACCGGAAAGTGGCCGCCCCTCAGGGGGAACGCCACAACAGCCACGTCTTCGTAGTAGTTCGGTACCCCGATCGGATCCTTCCGAAGGGCCGCAAAGGGCACGTCTTGGTAAGGTCCCGACGACGACGGCGGTGCCGCCAAGGTTGGCTGGTCTGGCTGACCGGCAGTTACACGCGTAGCACTCCAGACGAGCTTTTTCATTCCAGCGGCGGGGGCAACCCAGGGGCCGCCTGTGGCGCTCCAGCCTGCTGAGGTCGCGATCGCCAACTCGAGCCCGAGCCTTGTAGCTGTTGATGCGGCACATGCGATGGCCGACTGCCATTCCGGTGAGCGGAACGCTACGTGCTCACGGGTGAACTGGGGGATACCCATCGACCCCGTGAACGCTTGAACGCCGCCGGCACCGGAAGCTGCCAACCATTCGAGGTCCTTGACGATCCCGTCTTCATCGACATTTCCATCCATCCAGTGCCACCAAACCCGTGGACGAGCGGAGAGTGGCGGATCCACGAAGCCCGGGAATAGGGCGTCTGCATCTGGGGAAAGGGCGGGCGTGACATCGTCGGGCACTGGAGCTTCCTTACTGGAGGGAGACGGCTCTCGCCGCCAAGTCTGAAATCAGCCTAAAACGCGTGAATGCACCATGGGGGGAAACAGGCATGCGGAGAGAAGATGGTGAGCATAGACGATAACTATTTCCATGCCCGCTGTGACCTGACCTACCTTGAATGACAGGAGCCAGCTTGTGATCCAGGAAACACAAACTGACACAAGGCTCGAATCCACTGATCGCTCTGGCGAGCAGGACAACGACGTCATGAAAGGCCACACCATGAAGAAAGCAACAAGCACCGCAGGCCGGAGGTTCCTCTCCGCCGCGGCGCTCGCGTCCGTGACCGCACTGGCTTTGAGCGCCTGCGGCGGAGGCGACGCCAGCAGCAGCGAACCCATAGTCGAAGAAACGGGTCCTGTTGAGATCACCCTTGCCACCCCGGCCTACACGGGCGGCGGCACCGGAAATCCCTACCTCGCACTCATCGACGCCTTCAAAGCGAAGAACCCCAACATCACTGTGAAGCTGGTGGAATCGCCCAACGATCAGCATGGGCAGACCATGCGCACTCAGCTCCAGGCCGGCAACGCCCCTGACATTTTCTACGTGACTGCAGGCCGTGGAAACAATCAGTCCTTTGCCTCTTTGGCGGAGGCTGGGTACCTGCAGGAACTCACTGACCAGAAGTGGGCCGCGGACGCGATCCCCGCTTCCGCCAAGAACCTGTACTACGACGAAGACAAGATTTTTGCCGTTCCGGCGGACCTGGCGCCCATTACGGAACTGCAGAACACCGCGGTCTTGAAGGAGCTTGGCCTCAAGCAAGCTACCACGTTGGATGAAGTCATGGAGCAGTGCAAGACAGCACGGGCCGCCGGCAAATCGTTCTTCGCCGTCGCAGGAACCTCCGGCGCCAACACAGGCCTTCAGGCAATGCAGCTTGCAGCGTCCTTTGTCTACGCCAAAGATCCGCAGTGGGATGCCAAGCGCGCAAAAAAAGAAACCACGTTCGCTGACTCTGACTGGAAAAGGGTGCTGGAGCAGATCGTCAAGTTCAAGGACGCCGGCTGCTACCAGGATGGTGCAGCAGGTGCCGGTTTCGATCAGCTGTTCCCGTCCGTTGCCCAAGGCAAGGTAGCAGCCGTATTTGCTCCGGCCGGTGCTGTGGCTGCCCTGCGTGCACAGGTCAAGGACGGATCCTTCGACGTGTCAGTGATCCCTGGTGAGAAAGCCGAAGACTCCAGGCTGATTGCGAGCCCCGGCAATGCTCTGGCCGTCAACGCGGCTGGCAAGCACAAGGGCTCCACCCTTAAGTTCCTTGAGTTCCTAGCCCAGCCCGCCAACCAGGACGCCCTGGCGAAAGCCAACGGCAATGTTTCGATTACCGCGGCAGTCTCGGGCACAGTACCCGCGCAGTTCCCCCTGCTGGAACCCTACTTCACCGAGCCCGAGAAGAAGATCGTCACCCAGCCTAATTACCTCTGGCCCAACAGCGGCGTCTACGACTCTCTGGGCACCGGCATCCAAGGACTCCTCACCGGGCAGGCAACGCCTGACCAGGTCCTGAAGACCATGGACGAGCAGTACGACCGCGGCGCCTAGCCCACGGCAACGCAATTCTGATTGGAAGAACATCCCATGACCGCACAACTAGAGCAGAAGACGGAGGGCGCCCGGGCCACCGGGCGCCAGCCCCGCTCCTCCAAACCGAGCAGCGGCAACGACCATCGCCGTACTGAGCGCCGCTTCGCCACCTGGTGGTGGTTTACCCCTGCACTGCTGGCCCTGGTGCTCATCCACTACGCACCGAGCGCTATTGGGGCATTCTTCGCTTTTACCAACTGGAAAGGCATCGGTAAATGGCAGTTTGTCGGCTGGGATAACTTCGCAGCAATAGCTGAAGGTGGCCCGACTACCACGGCGCTCATCAACACCTTCATCATTGGTATTTCCTTCGTGGTGCTGACGAACGTCCTCGGCTTGTTGCTGGCCCTTGGCCTTAACCGGACCGTGAAATCACGCAATGTCATCCGCACGCTGATCTTCGCTCCGGTGGTGCTGAGTTCGCTGGCGACGTCATACATTTGGAAGTTCATCTTCGAACAAGACGGACCGCTCAACGAGTTCTTGGCCTCGATCGGGCTGGAATCCTTGCAGCGGACATGGCTTGGCGACCCATCAACCGTGCTGCCGGCGATCATCATCGTCATGGTCTGGCAGAACGTCGGTCTGGTCATGGTCATGTACCTGGCAGGCCTGGCCACCGTATCTCCGGAACTCGAAGAGGCAGCGTCGCTCGATGGCGCAAGCCTTTGGCAAAGGTTCAACTACGTTGTTCTGCCAGCCATCATGCCGTCCGTGGTCATCGCCATGACACTCATGCTGATCAACGGTCTCCGCGTCTTCGACCAGATCCAGGCCCTGACGGGCGGCGGTCCCTACGGGGCTTCGGAAACGCTCGCAGTGACCATCTATAAGGAAACCTTTGTGATGGGCCGCTTCGGCTTTGGTGCTGCACTCGCCTTGGTCATGTCCGTGATCATCATCATCCTCACGGTGGCCCAGCGCCTCCTCCTCCGTACCAATTCCAAAGGTTAGCCAGCCATGTTCCGTTACACGAAGAAGACCTTCCTCCGCGAGGCACTCCTGATTCTGGTGGCCCTCATCTTCCTGCTGCCGTTCTACTTCCTCATTAATCTGGCCTTCAAGAACGGCAACGACGCCCTCACAACGTCGGCGATGGAACTGGTCACGAATCCGACACTGGATGCCTTCGGTCAAGCCCTCCAAGGAGGCCGCCAAGCCACACTCATGGATGGCATGCTCAACAGTATTATCATCACCGCTGGAAGCGTGTTGGTGCTGGTAGCTGTTGGGTCGATCTCCGCCTACACACTGAGCCGCCGGACCGGCAAGCTGAGCAAAGTGGCCATGGGGCTCATCCTTGTCACCATGGTGCTGCCCGCGCAGGCCGCTATCATCCCCATCTACGTGGGCATGCGAAACGTTGGCTTGGTGGGTACACATGCCGGCACCATCATCATGTACGCAGGCGCACTGCTGCCCATCTCCATCTTCCTGTACATGGGGTTCACCAATGGCATCGCTCGGGATTATGAGGAAGCCGCCCAGATTGATGGTGCTTCCCGCTTCACCGTGTTCCGGAAGATCATCTTTCCGCTGCTGTCGCCGGCCACAGGTACGGTGGCGATCTTCACCGGACTCATCGTCTGGAACGACTTCTTCACGGGCCTGATCTTCCTTAACGGTTCAGACGCAGTCACCCTGCCAGTAGTCATCTACAACTTCGTTGGCGAGAGCGTTTCCCAATGGAACGTGATCTTCGCAGCCATCATCATCTCCATGATCCCCATCCTGGCGTTTTTCCTGGTGGCACAAAAGCAATTCATCCAAGGCTTTACAGGAGGCGTTAAATCTTGAGCTCGGTTGAAGTTCTCACAGAGGGCCAACGTCACGCCGATCTGGGAGACGGGACATATATTAACCCGGTTTTCGCCGGCGACCACCCGGACCCCACTATTCTTCGGGACGGTGATGATTACTACGTGACGTTTTCGTCCTTCGAGTCCACTCCAGGGCTGATAATTTGGCACTCCACGGATCTCCTCAATTGGCGACCCTTGGGTCCCGCATTGCCCACCCCCATTGGCAACGTCTTTGCAGCCGACATGTGCAAAGTGGGCGACAGGTACTACATCTACGTTCCCGTTATTTCTACCTCCGTGTCGCCTGATCCCAGTGCTCCAGCACAGATCTACGTCATCCACGCCGACTCCATGTCCGGGCCTTGGAGCGAACCGGTCAATCTGGGAATCACCGGTCACATCGATCCCGGCCACGTGGTCGGCGAGGACGGCAACCGCTACCTTTTCCTGAGCGGTGTCAGCCGCGTCCGCCTGAGCGCGGACGGTTTGTCCACGGACGGCCCCTTGGAGCATGTCTATGACGGCTGGCGTTACCCGGATGATTGGGTGACCGAGGCTTACGCCCTGGAAGGACCCAAAATCACCAAGCGCGGCGAATGGTTTTACTTGACGACGGCGGTGGGCGGCACGTCCGGTCCGCCCACCGGGCACATGGTCACCGTAGCCCGGTCCCGTTCGGTTCACGGACCATGGGAAGACTGCCCTGCCAACCCCATCATCCGTACCTGGGATGCCTCGGAACCGTGGTGGAGCAAAGGGCACGCCACGATTTTTGAGGGCCCGGGCGGTCAATGGTGGAGTATTTACCACGGTTACGAAAACGGTTACGTCACCTTGGGGCGCCAAACTCTGCTGGAGCCCATCGAGTGGGACAGCGACGGGTGGCCGCGAGCGACCGGCGGGGATCTGTCTCAGCCGTTGCCTGCGCCTGTTCCAGGCGTTTCGGCAGCGGGAGGAACCAGCCACGGAATGCAGCTTTCTGATGACTTCGCAGAGGAGCGCTTTGGCATTCAGTGGTCCTTCCACGCTCCTGCCAAAGATGAGTACTCGCGGGTTTCGTTGAACGATGGTTTGGTTCTCGCAGCCAGCGGCACCGATCCTTCCAACAGCTCGCCGCTGACCTGCATCGTGGGGGACCGACGCTACGAGGTTTCTGTTGAAGCTGAGTTTTCCGGTGGCGCCGAAGGCGGGCTGCTGCTCTACTACAGCGATCGGTTGTTCTGCGGGATGGGCCACGATGGGGACCGGCTCCGCAGCTACCGCGCAGGAATCAATATTCCTTACTGGCGGGAGCCTGCACCTGCCTCGTCAACCATCCACTTGCGCATTGTCAATGACGCACACATCGTCACGCAGTACTACAGCACCGATGGGGTCAACTGGACCCGCCACGGGCTTCGGCACGAGATGTCCGGTTACAACACCAACACGGCCGGCGAGCTCCTGAGCCTGCGGCCGGCCTTGTTCGCCACCGGCTCCGGCCACGTGCGGTTCAGGAACTTCCAATACCGGGCGCTTGAGGGCTGACGCTCACCACAAAGACACGAAAAGGGCGGGTCCACCATCATGGTGGACCCGCCTTTTTGGCGCAGCACTGCCAGGTGCCGGGGGACCTCCGGGTTACTGAATGCTCCGGGCCAACGACCGTGCTCCCAGGACCGCGAGCGCCACGGACGTCAGGGTTGGATTGCAGGCGGTGGATGTAGGGATCACGCCATTGCCCGCGACATACAGCCCTTCAGTACCCCACACCTGACTGTCCGGACCGCATACGGAGCGGCCGTCGTCGTGCTGTCCCATGCGGACGGACCCCTGGTAGTGCAGCGACGAACCGGCCGGGAGAAGGAAGGGCGGCCGACCGTCCAGGAACGTTCCCAACGCCTTGCCGGCGCGGGTCACTGCCTCCTTGGCCTCCTCGATGACCCGGAGGTCCTTCCACGTCAGGTTGTACTGGATAGCCATGCGAGGCATCCCGTAGTGGTCCATAAGGTTTTCGTCGAACTCCACTCGGTTCTCCTCCACGGTCTCGGTGGCGCAGAACCAGCCGAGGCCAATCACAGATCCGGGCACCACATGGTCGTCTTCAGCCAGTGGTAGCGGCGACGCATCAAGCTGCATCACTTGGCCATGGACGGGTTCCTCGTCCGTATAGGGAACCCAGGACACACCACTGTGCGACGCGGTTCCGGCGGCGGCAACGTGAACTCCGTCCTCCACAACATCGGCCGGCAAACGGACAGCGCTGATCACTTGTGGCTGGTCGTTCAAGTACCGGCCCAGTGCCCGCGGTCGTACGCCGGAGGCGAACAAAAGCTGCGGTGTGCGGAGGGCATCGGCCGCCACCACCACTGCGGGCGCGCGAACCATGGTGACTGCTCCGGTGGCGAGGTCCTTCAATTCCACTCCGGTGACGCGTCCGGCGTCCAGCGTTACGCGTTGGCACAGTGTCTGGTCACGGAGCTCAAAGGAGTCGCCGGGCGTGGCGGGTTCAGCGAGCGGACCAAGAACGACGTCGGTCCCGGACCACATGATGGTGCCATCCGGGTGCTTTTGAACAGCCAGCGGCATCGGCTGTATGGCCGCCGACCCCGTACGGTGAAACTCGTCCTCAAGTCGGCGTCGGACGTCCTCGGCGAACGGTGCGTCCACGAAAGCCTCTGAGGTGACGGCGAGCAGTCGCTCGGCGTCGGCAAGAGCGGCGTCAAGGGTGCCGTCGTCGAGGAAGGCGATCCGCTCTGATGCTCCGGGTCGAGGGCAGGCGCAGGTCCAATGGGCGCCCATGCCTCCGACGTTGCTGGACATCGCTGCCGCCGGCATCCCGGCGAAGGGAGCCAGTCCGTCGGGACGCAACAGGAAAGTGCCCGGCCGTCCCGGACCGGGCGTTGGTGAGGCGGGGCTAAGGGAAGTCACCGGCCCTTGGGATGCGAGCTGCGCAGCCCCTCGTGCCTGTGGATCCGTCAGGTTCTTTACATGCACGCCCGGTTGCTCGGACAACAACGGGCCGGCTTCAACCATCAGGACCCGGAACTGCGGGGCCTCCTCGTGAAGGATGCGGGCATAGGCGGCGCCGGAGGGGCCGCTGCCAACAATGACGACGTCGTACGCTCGGCCATGGTTCTCAGATTGGGTATTCACGGGGGAATCCTTCACGGATTACGCAGTGCCCGGGTGGTGAGCCAGGGCACGGTGCCCGGGAGCATCAGCGTACGAAGCGTACGTCAGCGATGCAGGCACCTGAATTGACGGTACCGCTTGGATGGGGCGCGCTGGGGGTTCCCATCATTCGATCTGTGGATGGGCGCCATTGGTGTTCGTGATCTTTCCGGCACTGCCCTTTGAGTGGCCACGCCAGTAGCGTGGGAATACGCCCGTCGTAGGTCGGTGCGAAATGTCGCGCTCACTGCGCGCGCTAAACACGAGGAGCTGGGTGTTGAATACCGCCCATCAGATCAAGCGTGGAGTCAGTTTCTACAGCTACCAGGAAGAATTTTTCCTGAAGAAGATGTCCCTTGAGGACTGCGTGAGGGAGGCCGGATCCATAGGAGCCTTTGGCGTCGAAATCATCCCCGAACAGTCGATCACCGGCTACCCCAAGCCGGGAGACGCGTTCTACCGCACGTGGGATGGATGGATGGAAAAGTACGGCACCACCACCGTTGCCACGGACCTTTTCCTCGACACCAAGCGCTATCCCGGCCGAGTGATGACACTCCATGAAATGACGGAGTCCGTGCGCAAAGACCTGGACATCGCAAGAAGGCTCGGCGCCACGTACGTCCGCGCCATCATCAACACGCCACCGGAGGTCATGGAAGCAAGCGCCCCATACGCTGAGAAGCTGGGCCTGAAGCTTCTTCTGGAAGTTCATGCGCCTTTCCACTACGAACATCCGTGGATCATCAGGCACCTGGAAGTCATGCATCGGCTGGAATCGCCGGCCTTGGGGTTCATGCCCGACATGGGAACTTTCGTTGAACGCTTCCCCCGGGTCATGTCGGATCGCGCACTTCGCGACGGTGCCCGGCCGCACTTCGTGGAGCTCGCCGTGGAGACCTACAACAACCACGGGGACGTGCACGGCCTCATGGATACGTTCAACTACATGGGTGCCAACCCTGTGGAGCAGGGCATCGCCCGGCTAGCGACGTTCCTTACCTGGAATGACCCCGGGGTATTGCTTGAACACATGCCGCTGATCCACCACATTCAAGCCAAGTTCTATGAAATGACCGATGCGGGCGTGGAGTACAGCATCCCCTACGACAAGATCATGCCGGTGCTCATCGAAGGCGGTTATGACGGCTACCTATCCAGCGAGTACGAGGGCAACCGGCATATCCAGGACATCTTTAACGTCGACAGCGTTGAGCAAGTCCGCAGGCAGCACCGGATGTTCGTGCGCCTGCTCGGTGAAGAACCAACGATCGACTCCGTGCCCACGGTCGGCGTTTCTGCCGAGGGTGGTAACGATGTTCGATAAATACATCATCGTCGAGGACACCCTCCGAAATGTTATGGCCGGCGACGACATCACAGGCTTTCAACTCGGGGTACGTCTTCCGTACTACCGCGGGTTGGGGCTCTCCATGGTGGAGGACGTGCAGGTCACCGTCGACGGCGAAACGGCCCCAGCTGAATCGGTCTCACTCATGGTCCACGGCAACACGTACAAGCTGGCCGACCTCCCCGACGTCTTTGACGACCGCTGGGAAATGGGGGAGGTTGCAACCATATCCGTCGAGAAACCCGGTGGCCTGGCTGGGGGCGAGCACGAGGTAGCAGTGCGCGAACGGCTGCGAATCTCCTACATGCCCGTGCCTGGTGGGGGCGCGGACCAGAAGATGCTGACACTCCGGGAGTGAACGGCAAAGCCGGCGCAATATCCACCATCAAACGAAAGGACCAACGGTGACATTGGCGCCGGCACACGACGAGCTCGTGGAAAACCTCATTGAAGCCATGACGTGGGAGCAAAAGCTTGCCCAACTCCAAATAGCCTTCCGTCCGCGGCTAGAAGATGCTGCGGAGCTGGTCCGCAGCGGCATCGGAGCTGTTTTTTGGCCACGAAGCGCCGAAGCTACCAATGAACTTCAGAGGATAGCCCGCGAAGAGACACCTCACGGAATTCCACTCTTGGTGGGTCTGGATGTGATTCACGGACAGCGGACCACCTTCCCGGTTCCCCTCGCCCAGGCCGCGAGCTTCCAGCCAGAGACGGCTGAGACGGACGCCCGCATCTCCGCGCAGGAGGCGGCATCCGGGGGCGTCAACTGGACGTTCTCTCCGATGATAGATGTCTCCCGGGACCCGCGCTGGGGACGCGTTGTCGAAGGCTTCGGAGAGGACGCTTACGTCAACGCTGTGTTCGGTGCGGCGAAAGTGCGTGGTTACCAGGGTGAGTCGCTGCGTGATCGGGATTCCATCCTTGCGTGCGCCAAGCACTTCGTGGCCTACGGCCAAGCCGAGGGCGGCCGTGACTACAACACGGTGGACGTGTCTGCACAGCGGCTGAGGAATGTCTATCTTGAACCCTTCAGATTAGCTGTGGATGCCGGCGTGGCCACGGTCATGGCGGCCTTCAACACGGTTTCCGGGCGCCCTGCCCACGCCAACCATTTCCTGCTGACGGCCATCCTCAAAGAGGAACTCGGGTTCAACGGCGTGGTGGTCGGCGATGCCGAAGGCGTGGTCAACCTTCTGGATCACGGCATCGCAGAGGACTTGCCGGACGCACTCCGGCAGTCATTTGCTGCCGGTCTCGACGTCGAAATGGGCGGAAACGTCTTAACAGCCGACGGCGGCGCCCGCCTGAGGCCGGACGACGTGCCTTTGGCGCGCGTAGACGACGCTGTTCGTCGGGTCCTCAGCCTGAAGCTTGCCTTGGGTCTTTTCGATGATCCTTACAGGGAACCCGACCTCGAGGTGACTGCCCCTTCGCGGGCCAGTCGTCAGGTGGCCTTGACGGCGGCCGAGAAGGGGCTGGTTCTGCTCAAGAACGAATCAGTCCTGCCATTAGGCCCCGAGAGGAAACGAGTCTTGCTGGTGGGTCCATACGCCAACAGCACCGACCACCTCGGGGCGTGGGTGCAGTCTTTCGCAGCACCCGCTGGGTCTTTGGCGGACGCCATCAGGCAGGAGTGCCCCGAATGGTCGCTTGCGGTGAAGGAAGGAACCGGCTTCTTCGAAGGTGATGCGAGCCTGATCGCTGATGCCGTGGCTGACGCTGCGGGTTATGACGCAGTGGTGGTTGCTGTCGGGGAGCCTTCCGCACTGACAGGTGAAGCGAGTTCCCGCAGCGATCTCCGACTTCCTGGTGCCCAGGAAGAGTTGATACGAGCCGTTGCTGAGACTGGCAGGCCTATGGCTGTGGTCATGTTCAACGGTCGGCCTTTGGTTACGAGTGCCTGGGTCAATTCCGTACCTGCCGTACTGGAGGCGTGGCATGCGGGGTTGGAAGGGCCCAGGGCCGTGGCACGGGCATTGAGTGGTTCGATGAACCCCGGAGGCCGGTTGCCTATGACGTTCCCGCGTTCCTCCAGCCAGGTACCTATCTACTACGATCACGAGAACACAGGTCGTCCGGCCACGGTGTCTGGAACAATTGACGGCGGCACGCTTGATGTTGCGCTCATGGGACCCGGCAATACTGATGATCACTACACATCAAAGTACAAGGATCTGGACCTGGGCCCCCAGTTCCCCTTCGGCCATGGGCTCAGCTATACCTCGTTCGAATATGGTGGGCTCAAGGTCTCAGCTCCGGAGGTCTCCGTGGCGGATCTACGAGCCGGTAAGTCAGTAGGAGTGGAAATCACTGTCAGAAACACCGGCGCGCGAGCGGGGGACGAAGTCACGATGGTCTTCATCCGCGACCTTATTGCGTCGCTCGCCCAACCGATTCGCCGTCTGCGCGGCTTCACGCGCACCAGTTTGCAACCCGGTGAGGCACGTTCGCTTTACTTCGAACTTGGCTGGAATGATCTGGGTTTCTGGGACAACGATGGTCGTTACGTCGTAGAGGATGGGGACTTTGAGATTCATGTAGGTGGTGGGCTCGACGGAACAGCTGTAGGCGAGCTTCGCGTCCGTCCATAAGCTGGCTCCTACGGTTAAACAAGATCGGGGAGTCGTTGCAAAGGATTTGAATAATCCTTTGCGACGACTCCCCTTTCGGATCGCCTATACCGGGGAGGTTGTCAGCCCTTCTTGGGAATGAGTGCTGCGACCGCCCGGTTGCGGGGCCGTGTCCTCGCAGGCGCCCGGGTTGCAGCGACGCGCCGTTCACCCACCGTATTCTCGATCGATCCGATTCCCTCCACAGCCATCCGGACGACGTCGCCCGTTTTGAGCGGCGGTGGAGTCTTCGACCCGTTCCTTCCCCACAGTTCAGCCAGACAGCCGCGGCCGCATGTTCCGGATCCGAGGACGTCGCCCGGGCGCACTACCGAGTCCTGCGATGCATACGCGACGAGTTCGGCGAACGGCCACCCCATATTGGAGAGCAGATCCTGGCCAACCCGTTCGCCATTGACTTCCACCTCCATGGAAATGGGCAGGAAGCCCTCGTCATCGTGCAGGTGCTCGAACTCGTCTGCAGTCACAATCCAAGGACCCAAGGTGTTTGAGAAGTCTTTGCCCTTGCATGGGCCCAGGCTGACCTTCATCTCGCGCCGCTGGAGGTCCCGCGCCGACCAGTCATTGAGGATGGTGTAGCCGAAGATGTGCCGGTGAGCGTCTGCCGCCGACAGGTTCCTGCCGTCGCTTCCCGGAACACGCCCGACGACGGCCGCGACCTCGGTCTCGAAGTCCAAGTCCGTGCAGCCCGCCGGGATTCCTATGACCTCGCCGGTGCCGGTCACTGTGTGGGGATTGGTGAAGTAGAACGTGGGTGCCTCATACCATTCGGCAACCACGCCGGCCACTCCATCGATGCTCTTCCTGACGCCCTCCACGTGTTCTTCGAACGCCACGAAATCCCGGATGGTGGCAGGTTCCAAGGGCGCCAGCAGCTGCACGTCGGCCAAGGCCAACGGGTCCGCCGACCCCATGGTTTCAGCGGCGATCTCCAGTGTCGATTCGAGCCCTGCGGCCAACAGATCAGTGACCGTGCGTCCCTCAGGCAAGGCGAAGCATTGCTCGCCGTCCACGAACCCCGAGTGAGTACCGCCGTCGTGATTCCAGCGGGCGATCTTGACCATATCTTCTTCCTTAAGCGGTGGGTCGGGCGATGAGGGCTGCAGCAGCAGCGGTGATGCCGAGGGCGGCGGCATTGCCGCCCAGAACCTCGGCCGCGTCGGCCTCAGCAAGCCCGGCAGTGTGGACTTCGCCCACCGGGTTGTCGGAACCCATGTCGAAGGGGTAGTCCGAGCCGAGCAGCACCTGTCCGGGGCCGGTCGCATCCACGAGGGCACGTAGTTCAGGACCGCTGTGGACCAGTGAATCGAAGAAGATCCGGCGGAGATAGGACGACGGCGGTTCGGCGCACCGCTGCGCCTCCGGCCTGACCTTCCACGCGCGGTCCGAACGGCCTATGGTCGTGGGAAGATAACCGCCTCCGTGGGCGGCGAGCACTTTCAGGTTCGGATATCGGTCCAGGACCCCGCTGAAGATGAGGTGCGAAAGGGCAACGGCATTCTCGGCGGGTTGGGAGACGGTGTTGGCCAGGTAGAAACGGTCAAGACGTTCGTCCAGAGAGCAGCCAAAGGGATGCAGGAAGACAATGGCGCCCAGTTCCTCTGCCCGGTTCCAGAAGGGGTCCAATCGGGGATCGGACAGTTCCACCGTGCTGCGGTCGGCGTCACCAGACGTAGCGGCGAAGGAACCGATTTCCACCCCCAGCAGGCCACATTCCAGGACTGCATGATCCAGTGCTTCGATCATGAGGTGCGGGTGCTGCAGGGGTACCAGACCGAGTCCGTTCAATCGGTCCGGAGCCGCGTCCACGAACTCACGGACTGCCCGGTTGGCCTGCTTGGCCAAGGTCAGTGCGAGGTCCTCGCCGGCAAAGTAGTAGAAGTGCGACGGCGAGGGTGAGACCAGCTGAACGTCTACTCTTTGGGCGTCCATGTCCGTCAGTCGACGGTCAAGGGCAGTGAGCTGCGGCCACCGTTCCTTGATCATAAGGCCGGAGTTCGCCATGGATTCGCGCCCGTTGCGGCGGACTTCCAGAGCCTGCAGAGCTGCAAAACCTTCCGGATCGTTCTCCGCAACTGTGTGTTGCAAGGCCGGAATGAGAACGTGGGCGTGAACGTCTACCGTGGGTTGCTGACTTGTGGCGTTGTTATTCATAAGACTTCCTTCAACGTGGTTCACTGCTACCGGACGGCGATGGGATTGACCGGTGAACCGACAGCTCCGGTGATGGGGAGCGGTGCTGCCGTGATCATGAAGTCGTACTTGCCGTCGGTCGCGCAAGCTTCAGCGAGTTGGTCGGGGTCCCACATTTCGCCGAGGAACAGACCGAGATTGGGGATGGCGATTTGGTGGAGGGGCTGGAATGCGCCCTCGAACTCGTTGGGTCGGACTTCGAAACCCCATGTATCCGTGGCGATCCCGGCGATTTCCGAGGCGTGTAACCAGGCCGCAGTGCTGAAGGACAACCCGGGAGCGGACCCACCTGCATAGTCGCCCCAACCTTCACGCCGAACGCGGGTGTACTGCCCGGTCCGGATCACCACGATGTCGCCCCGGCGAACTGCGGAGCTGGTCCCTTGCAGCTCAATAGTGCGTGCAAGATCTTCTGGGGTGATCGCGAAGCCATCGGGCAGTTCACCATCTACTCCCAATGCGCGGCCAACATCCAGGAGGACACCACGGGTGACGATCTTGGCCGACGCGGTTTCGATCCCGGTGACAAGGTCGCCCATAGAGGTCACCACATCTCCAGCGGCTCTCCCGTTCCAGGCTTTGCCGCGGTCGAAGATGTGGCCAAGCCCGTCCCATTGCGTGGAGCACTGCAACGGCATCGCGATGACGTCATCCGCACCGCCAAAGCCGTGGGGGAATCCCTGGTTGCCGCGTTCGGCATCCACCCCGGTGTCCGTCATGGTGTGTACCGGGTTTGTGCGGCGTCGCCAGCCCTTCTGCGGGCCGTCCGTGTCGAACGGTTGCGACAAGGAGAACGCTTCCCCGGTGGTCACCAACGCAGCAGCCTCGACGCGCTTGCCGGCGTCGATGAAGTTCAGCGTCCCGAGGACGTCGTCTTCCCCCCAGCGTCCCCAGTTGTTGTACTTGGCAGCCGCCGCCGTAATGGTACCCAGTGGGTCTTCACGCCGGATTACCGGGGAATCAGCTGATTCCCCGGTAACCGTGTCGTCCGCATGAGCGGTCTGCTGCGAATTCACCGTACTTCGTCCTTGCAGTGGATCATTTGGGTACCTAGTCCGGTGATGGTGCCTTCCATGACGTCGCCGTCCTGCAGGAGCCGTCCCCAGTGCTGGCCGTTGCCGGCAGGGCTTCCGGTCAGGACCAGGTCGCCGGGCCGGAGCGGCATGATTTGGGATGCTTCGCTGACCAGCTTGGCGACACCGAAGATCATGTCCTGGGTGGATTCGTCCTGCATGGCCTTGCCGTTGAGTTTCAGAGTGACCTGGACGTCCTGCGGGTCGCCGAAGAGCTTGGCCGGCACCAGCAGGGGACCGGTGGGCAGGAAGCCCGGTGCGTTCTTGGCGCGGTACCAGTCCGAACCGATGGCGGGCATGTCCTTGCGGAAGACGTACTCGCGCGTGGTGATGTCGTTGACCATGGTGTACCCGAATACGTACCCGAGGGCTTCCTCCGGGGTTACCCGGAATGCTTCCTTGCCGATGACGGCGGCGAGTTCCAGTTCCCAGTCGTGGGATTCGCTGTAGCCCGGCAGGGTGAGGTCGTCCGTAGCCGAGGCGATCGCCGTCGGGAGACCGATGAAGAAGTACGGCGTTCCCTGGCCAGCGCGTTCGTCCATCATGGCGGCCGTCTTGGCGCGTACCTCTTCTGCGTCCTGGCCGGATTCCCGGTGTGCCACGGCAAGGTCAATGACGTGCTTGCGGTAGTTGGCGCCGGTCTGCAAGACCTGGGCGGGTTCCACCGGAGCCAGGACCTCGACGACGGACAGCGCCAGGCCCGTCTCCCCGCCAACCGATGCGGCCAGTTGGTCGAGCTCACCTTCTGTGGTTTCCCAGTGCCGAATGAGCGAGTTGATATCACTGTCCAGGGGCAGCACACGGTCACCAACCAGCAGTCCGGTCTGTGCCTTGTCTGCGCCCTGCTCCTGGAAGCGGACCAGTGCGTAGTGTGGCTGCGTCATTAGCCGCGGCCCTGCTTTGCGTAGGGGTTCAGGAGGGCTTCCTTCATTTCGGCGGAGGCGCCTTCTTCCGTGGCGGTGAAACCTTCGGCCGGCGGGAAGGATTCTGTCATGGAGTGTGGCATGGCTCCATTCTTGTAGAAGTTGTTGGATCCTTCCGAAGGCTTCCAGGTGTTGGCGTCCCAGTCCGGGACGTAGTTGCGGTAGCCGCCGGAGTTCAGCTCCACGCGCAGGCCTGAGGGGTCGCGGAAGTAGAGGAAGTTCTGCTCGCCGACGCCGTGGATGGAAGGTCCGTATTCCATGGGGGTGCCGTTTTCCATCATCACGTCGGCGGTGCGGAGGAGGTCCTCGGTGGCGTCCACCCAGAAGGCGATGTGGTTGACGCGGCCGGCGCGCTTGGAGGTGTCCAGGACGACGCCGAGGTCGTGGGACTTCTCGTTGGTGGTGAGCACGGAGAAGACGGTGATGGGTGCTTCGTCCAGGTCGACGAAGGCCATGACGCGGAAGCCCAGTGCCTCGTTGTACCACTTGGCGAAGCCGCGGACGTCGGTGGAAGCGACCGTGACGTGGTCCAGGAAGCGGGGAGCAGCTGCGTGGCTGCTGCGACGTTCGGGCCGGTCCGGGTAGGTGGATTCGAAGCCGGGCTCGGCGACGAATTTCTCTACGTCGTAGAAGAGGCGCATGTGGTGGCCGTAAGGACCCGTGAACTCGTAGGCTTTGCCGAAGCCGTGGCCGCCCGCAGTCCAGGTGCCCTGCACCCCGGTTGCTTCAACGCGGGCTGCTGCAGCTTCGAGCGCGGCCTGGGAGTTGGTGCGCCATGCCATCCGGCCGAGGGATGCTTCGGGGCCTTCAGTGATGACTAGGCTGTAGCGGTAGTAGTCGCCCCAGCAGCGCAGGTACACGTTGCCATCCACGCGGTCAATGATGCGCATGCCGAACTTCTCCTCGTAGAACCGTGCCGAGGCTTCGACGTCCGGGGCGGTGATCTCGAGGTGGGCAAGATGGGAGAGGGGAGTTTCCACGATGAATTCCTTCTGATGTGCTGGTGTCTCGGACAGTTGTCTGCAGGTCCTGTAACCACCATGGTTCAGATCATCTATTTGGGGAAGAAACGATTTTTGATAGAACATATTCGTTGGATGAATACCCCATCATCTTGCTTCCGCAGGTGTTCAACCACCACACCCCTAACACGCCTCGCAAAGTGACTTCTGACAGAGCACCTGCGTACCCGACGCCCACGTTAGTTTCGCTGGGGCATGTTTTGGCGGGTTTTGTACACGGTGTCTTTGTGGTGTTCCAGCCTGCGATGATGCCGGCTCCGAGCCTGTGATGGGTCAGTCTGGCGAAGCGGTAGCCGAGGTCGGTATCGAGTGCGAGTTGGAGGTATCGGTGTGCTTTTGGATCCTCGGCCCTCCCACCAGTTGATGTGGCTGATCGTGGTGAGGATGGCCGTTGCGTGTTGTGGGCTGGTTCTGGTGTATGCGTGGAGGAGGAGCTGATGGGTCCATTCGACGCGTGACCATTTAGGCGCAGTTTCGGTTGGGCGAAGAGGATGTGCTGGGGTGGTTCGTTGATGCCGGGGATGTCGGCCATGAGCCCTGGTTGGTGCGTTCGATGGTACTGCCGCGGTAGATAGGGAGTTTTCACTGGAGAGAACCGCAGGAACGACTGCACACCCTCTACATCCGTACTCCCGGACCTGGGTGGCGGCTTTCCAGTCCGGACTCTGCCCCTAACGCCCAGGGGTGACTATCCCTAGGGCGAGCAGCGCGGAGGGGCGATTGCTGCGAGGTGGCTCGGTATACACTGCGGCAGCTCGAAATTTTTGTGAGCGTGGCGGATCACGGAACCATGACGGCAGCCGCGGACACCCTGCTCATTTCGCAATCGGCAGTGGCAGGAGCAATCAACGCACTTGAGCACGCCTTCGGAGCGCAGCTGACCATAAGACGCAAGGCTCACGGCGTGGCACTGACAGCGGCCGGACGTTACGTCCTGGATCGCGCCAAAGGGCTGCTTCATGCGGCCACCGATTTGGAGCTTCACGCCGCCGACGCCGGAGCTGAGTTACGCGGGTCCCTGACGTTGGGCTGCTACGGGACACTGGCGCCTACCGTACTGGCCGCGCTCATCGACAACTACAGTAGGCGGCACCCCTACGTCGACCTCGACTTTTTCGTCGGCCCGCAATCAGACGTGCAGGAAGGGCTCAAGTCCGGAACGTTGGACCTGGCCATCGCCTACGACCTGTCACTGCCCAATGGGCTGCGGGGCCAACGGCTCTTCGACACTACGCCGGCCATCGTCTTGGCCGCTGACCACCCACTCGCCAGTCATCCGACGCTGGGGCTGGAGGATGTCGCTGACGAGCCGATGATTCTTTTGGACGTCAACCCCAGCCGCGAAAACACGATGATGATGTTTTCCAGTGCGGGGCTGGACCCAAACATCCGGGACTGCCCCCAGTTTTGTTGACTCCTTGATCTAGCGAGCTTGTGCTCGTGGAAGGATGTTGACCATGCCCACGGCTTATGGGGCGGAGTTCCGCCAGGATGTTATTGATGTGGGCCCGCAAGGGCGAAGCGCCGCTGGCGCAGATTGCGAAGGATTTCGGGCTGTCGGTCACGACGTTGAAGCGTTGGATTGCCATTGCTGAACGTAAGGATTCCGGGGCCGGCCCGGCAGTGAGTGAGTCGGCCGAGGTGCGGGAGTTGAAGAAGCGTAACCGCTTGTTGGAGCAGGAGAACGAGATTCTGCGCCGCGCTGCTGCCTATCTGGCCAGGGACATCAACCCAAAATGACTTACCCGCTGGTCACGGATCTTGCCGCCGACGGTGTTCCAGTGGCGGTGACCTGCAGGGTGTTGAAATTCAGCAAGCAAGGCTACTACCGCTGGAGAGTCAGCCCGGTAACGGAACGGGACTGGGTGGATGCGCACCTGGTCAACGCCGCCTTTGACATCCACGCAGACGACCCGGCCTTCGGGTACCGGTTCATCGCCGACGAACTTTCCGAGAAGGGCATCGCGGCGAGCGAGAACAGGGTCCAGCGCCTGTGCAGTGACCACGGTATCTGGTCGGTGTTCTCGAAGAAGCGTGGCCTGAACCGCAGACCCGGGCCACCGGTTCATGACGACCTGGTGGAGAGGGACTTCACCGCTGCGGCACCGAACGAGCTATGGCTGACGGACATCACCGAACACCCCACCGCCGAGGGCAAGCTCTACCTCTGCGCCGTAAAGGACGTTTATTCCGGGAGGATCGTCGGCTACTCGATGGACTTGCGAATGAAGTCCTCGCTGGCCGTGGCCGCACTGGAGAACGCGGTGCGGGCACGCAAACCTGCAGGGACAGTGGTGCATTCGGATCGCGGGTCCCAGTTCCGGTCCCGCCGTTTTGTTGAATCACTCCGGCGCCAGGGGCTGACGGGGTCGATGGGCCGGGTCGGTGCGTGTGCGGATAATGCCGCGATGGAATCGTTCTTCTCGCTGCTGCAGAAGAACGTCCTGGACCGCCAGCGGTGGCTCACCCGGCAAGACCTCCGACTGGCGATCACGACTTGGATCGAGAGAACCTATCACCGCCGGCGACGCCAACGACGGCTGGGAAAACTCACGCCCATCGAATATGAAACAATCAACCGGACCGCGCTCACAGCGGCCTAAGACCCCGAGTCAACAAAAGCCGGGGCAGTCCCGTTCGTGTCTTTCTCCGAGCGGCTGTGTGGTCGATCTGAAGTGATTAGCTGGACCGTCCGTGCTTGGTTATACGAATTCCACTGTTATGAGACAGAACACTCGGACGCAGCTGATTCTCTAGCCCATGGAACGCCTGCCGTGTAGCTGGTCGTGGAGACACAGCAACCGGGCCTGTTGGAGCTGCTCCAACAGGCCCGGTTATGTAGAAAGTTCGAAAAGTTTGCGGCGAAGGGAGTCTAGAGACCGAGGTGCTTGTTCAACTCGTCCAGGGACTTCACTGTGAAGATGTTGTAGCCTTCCGTGAAGGGTTCAGCGCCGCGGTCCAGCATAACGAGGTCTCGGAAGCCCAGGTTGTACATCGGGATGTGGTCATACAGCGGGTGCGCGGAGACATGCAGGAAGTCCTCAGGCTTGGCGTTCAGGGTGTCCAGCATGTATTCAAACGCCTGGAGGCGTGGCTTGTAGGCCCCGGCCTGCTCAGCGGTAAAGACCGCGTGCCAATCTGCACCGAGTTTGGGAATGCTGATGTCCAGGAAGCTGTCGTCGGCGTTGGACAAAGCCACCAGCTTGAAATTGTCGCCTTGGAGCTTCAGGGGCGCCGGTACATCCTCGTGGGCTACGGCGTTCCGAACAGCCTCAGCGAGGGCTGCGCCGGCACCAGGGGTCGGTCCAATGCCAAATCGCTTGCATGCGCGGTCAAAGGCATTCTGAAGGACCTGCTCGTAGGGCTTGTATTCCTTGATCTCGTCGAAGCGGTATGCGCGGAAGATTTTCTTGAAGGCAAGCCACTGCTCGTCCGGTATCCGGCCATCGAGCAGGCGCTGTGTTGTGGGATAGATGGTGAAATTGATCAGCGTGCCGTAGACGTCGTAAGAGATGTACTTCGGCCGGAAGTTTGTGTTTGCCATGATTAATCCGTTCGTTGTTGTTGCTGTTACTTTTCGTGGTCGAACCGGTTTTCCTCAGCTCAGAGCCAAGGAGGTGAGTCGGGTATCCGGTCCGAGGAACCTGCCGGGGTTCATGAAGCTGACGTCTGTTGCGGTTGTTCCGTCCAGCAGGAGTTCGGCTGCGATAGCTCCGAGCCCGGAAGCCATCTTGAAGCCGTGGCCGGAGAATCCAGCGGCCACGATGACGCCTTCCATCCCGGGTACTGGGCCGAACAACGCGGTCGTATCAGGTAAATGACCGTCCGCGCATGTGGCAACCCTTACGGGGTCCGGAATCAGTCCCGGCATGAATTCCCGGACCCACGCCCGGATCGTATCCAAGTGCCGGGGATCCCACGTCGGGGGCTTTTCCATGGATTCAACCTCGTCCAGGAATATGCTCGCGACGACTTTCACCGTCCAACCATCTGCGCTGGGGAAACCGTAGAATTGGGTTTTGTCCGACCTGCCCTTCTCCTCTGCCCTCCTTACGAAGACCGGCATGTCTGCCCTGCAGAACGCAGCCGGGTCCACTATGGGGAACCACGTCAGGATCTGTGGCAGGACTGAAAGGTGAACACCGAGGTCCTTGCATACTGGGCCGGCACCGTTTCCCTGCGAGAGCACTACCCGGGAAGCGATGATTTCTTCTCGATCGGTGCGCACGATGTACCGGTCACCGTAGGGTTCAACGCTGTGGGCTTTCCGGTCCCCCAGGAATTTGGCACCAAGCCGGGTGGCTTCGGTGAGTGCGGCGGTCACGGCCTTCTCTGAACTTACATACCCGCCATCAGGGTCGAAGATGGTGACGTCAGTGTCCCTGAATACATGTTCGGGATACTTTGTCCTGGCCTCGTCGCCCCGGAGCACCTCGTAGTCAAGGCCATTGTTCTTTCCTGCTGCAAGGAGCGAGGCCAACCGTGGATTGTGCTCGTCGTAGATCGTGACAGCGCCGGTAGTGTTGAGCAGGCGGGTTCCGGTGTTTTCTTCAAGAATTCGCCACAGATCCTGTGACCTTTGCAAAAGTGGTGTGTAATGCCCGCCTTCGGCGTAGATCTTGCGGAACATGCGCGATTCGCCAGCGTAGGCAGAGAACGGTCCAGGGATGGAAAACCTGTCTACTCCGATAACCCGCTGACCACGAGAGGCGAGTTGCCAGCTTGCCATGCTCCCTACCGAGCCGACTCCGACGATGACGACGTCCGTTTCGAGTGTACTCACGCGTTATACCTTGCTTCCCATACTGCACGCCGTAATGCCAATTCGTGGTGTCCCGTTGGAGGGCGCTACCTCGGCTGTGCTTCCAGTCAGATCAGCATATGACACAAGAAGCTTATGATTAATAGGCCGTTAGGGAATACATTGTTTCCAAAAACGAAAGAAGTAGTCATGGACCTCACCTCGATCGACGATCTGGATTTTTTTGAACAAATCTCCCGTTCCCAGAGCCTTACTGAAGCTGCCAGAAACTGGGGAAAGTCAGTGTCAGCGGTGAGTAAACGCCTCAGTGCACTGGAAGCGCGCCTGGGGGTACAACTAATCAGGCGCAGCACCCGCCGGCTGACCCTCACTGAAGAGGGGCAGCTCTATGCGGCAGGCGCTTTGGCCATCTTGCAACAGAAGACTGATCTTGAAGAAGCACTGTCCACTCAGCATGGTGAGCTCAAAGGCGGCATCACTGTGCATTCGAGCCTGGGGATTGGACGTAAGCATATTGCGCCGCTGCTGGGGGAGTTCGCCCGGCAGCATCCGTTGGTCCGGATAGACCTGGAGCTCTCTGCGCTGCCGTTGAACATTTCGGGTACCAACTTCGATATCGCCATTCGCGTTGGAGGCCTGTCGGACTCCAGGCTCAAGGCAAAGCTTCTTGCGCGGAACCGCAGGATTGTGTGTGCGGCGCCCAGCTACCTGGACAACGCCGCACCGCTGCGGACTACCCGGGACCTCGAAAGACACAACTGCATCGTCCTACGGGAAAACAACGGCGACTACTCATTGTGGCGCTTTGGGGAGAGGGGGCAGGAATACGTAGACGTCAGCGGCAGCATGATCAGCGATGACGGAGATGTGGTGACCGACTGGTGTATGCAAGGACATGGCCTGATCATGCGTTCCACTTGGCACGTCAACCCGTTGATTCACCAAGGAGTGCTGCAGCAGGTCCTCCCGGATGTCCCCACACCCAGCGCCGATATTTACGCCCTCTATCCCTCCACCGACAGGACCCCACGCCGGATCGCTGCAGCCATTGAGCACCTCCGACACGGCCTCGCCGCGAGAATAGGCGCATAAACATTCTTCTTGCCCTATTGGAAACAATGCCTTCTACCAAGCTCCCTTAATTGGCATCTTCTTGTGTCCTATTCTGAAAAACATGAACCTGCCCCTGAACACCATTGCCATGCTGCACACGGTGCCCGGCCTGGTACCGGACATGGAAGCCAAGGCAAAGGATGCCGTTCCCGGCCTACGGGTCATGCACTACGTAGACGAGTCATTGCTCCACGACACGATTGCCCTTGGAACAACGCCCGGACATGTTCGGCGCCGGCTGGTCAACTATGCTCGCTACGCCGAAGAATCCGGCGCCCAGGCCCTGTTGGTGACCTGCTCCTCCATCGGCGAAGCGGCCACCGCCGCCACTGACTTCGTCTCCATCCCTGTCCTGCGCATTGACGCTCCAATGGCAAAGCAGGCCGTACTGACCGGCGAGAGGATAGGCGTGCTCGCGACCCTGTCCGCAACACTGGGACCGACCACCAGGCTCGTGCAAGACTCAGCCAAAGAGCAGAACAAAAAGCCCACTATCAACCCCCGGATAGTCGGGGGCGCTTTCGACGCCCTGCGCGCAGGTGACCGCGGGAAACACGACAGTTTGGTGCTCGCCGCGTTCTCTGAGCTGGCAGGGGAGTGCGACGTCGTCGTTCTCGCCCAGGCGTCAATGGCCCGGGTCCTTAACGAAACCCTGGTCTCGCCCGACGGACCCACTGTTCTTGCTTCCCCCGACTCCGGGGTGGCCCAGCTCAGTAGTCTTTTTCCTTCCAAAGACTCGTAGCACCGTCCCTACCCGAGAAGGACATCACCATGTCAACCACTCAAATAAATACGGATGCCCCATGGTTGGGAGTTATCGCCGACGACTTTACAGGAGCCTCGGATGTGGCCGGCACTCTTGCCGGCGCCGGAATGCGGGTAGTACAGACCTTCGGCATCCCCGACTCCTTGATGCAGTTGGACAACGTTGACTGCATAGTGGTTTCCCTGAAGACCCGCAGCGTTCCCGCCGCTGAGGCAGTGAAAGAGTCGCTGGTGGCGGCACGTGCCCTCAGGTCCCGAGGCGTTCAGCAGCTCTACTTCAAATACTGCTCCACGTTCGACTCAACCCCCGAAGGCAACATCGGCCCCGTAGCAGATGCCCTTCGCAATGAGTTCGTTCCCGCAGGCCAGATCACTGTCGTCGCTCCCGGAACCCCGGCACTACAGCGGACCGTGTACAACGGCGTGTTGTTCGCAGGCACGGACCTCTTGCAGGAATCATCCATGCGCAACCATCCGCTGACGCCGATGACGGACTCAAGCGTGCCAAGGCTGCTCCAAGCCCAAACTAGAAACGTCGTGGGGCACATCGGTTACAGCGTGCTGGAAGCCGGTACTTCGGCAGTTCAATCCCGACTCCGGAGCCTGAGCGACAAAGGTGTTCACTACGCCGTCATCGACACACTTACTGACCGCCACCTCGCCGTGCTCGGCGCCGCAGCCCTGGAACATCCGCTCGTCACCGGCGGGTCAGGGCTCGTCGGAGGACTTGCAGTTGCCCTTGGGCTCCGCGACAAGCCTACCTCGTTGCACACCGCCCGGCCAGCAGGCCCGGCCGCCATCATCGCAGGCAGTTGCTCTGAGATGACGAACGCCCAGATCGACACATTCCGGCAGTTCCGCCCCTGTTTCCTGGTGGACCCCGTGGCCGTCGCAGAAGGACGGGACGTCGTCGGGGAAGCGCTGCTGTTCGCGCGCGAAAATCTCGCGGACGGACCCATCCTGATCCATTCAACCACCACTCCACAGGAAGTCTCGAGGGCTCAAGAGGAACTGGGCCAGGCCCGGGCGGCGCAGATAACCGAAGACAGCCTTTCCGCTATCGCCGAAGGACTCGTCGCCGTGGGTGTCCGCCAACTCATAGTCGCCGGCGGAGAAACCTCCGGCGCTGTAGTCCGCAGGCTCGGCATCACCACGGCCCGTGTCGGGAAAGAGGTCTCTCCAGGCGTGCCATGGCTGACAACGAAAACCGGGCCGGGGCTGTCCATCCTCCTCAAATCCGGAAACCTCGGAACGCCTACCCTCTTCCTTGATGCGTGGGAGCACAACCGGTGACCGAAATGGAAATCCGCACTGAACTCGTTCGACTGGCCAGGTCCCTGCACCAAAGAGGCTTGACCCGAGGAACCTCCGGAAACCTCAGCGCACGCGTGGACGGAGGAATGCTGATCACCCCCACCAACGCCTCCCTCGGTGACCTCAGAACAGACAATCTGGCCAGGGTCTCCGACACCGGCGAACACATGTCCGGCGCCAGCCCCTCAAAAGAGGCATTCCTGCACCTGGCGATGTACCGAGCCAGGCCTGAGGACAAGGCCGCAGTCCACCTGCATTCCCCCTATGCCACTGCCCTTTCATGTCTAGAGGACCTGGACGAGGGTGACGTTCTGCCACCTTTGACGGCGTACTTTGTAATGAGGGTTGGACGGCTTGTCCGGTTGCCATATTTTGCACCGGGAGACCAAGGACTGGGAGGGGTAGCCGAAAAAGCCGCGGCATCGAGCCGTGCCCTGCTGCTGGCCAACCACGGACCGATCGTTTCCGCGCCTTCCCTGGCAAAGGCAGTGGACGCCGTTGAGGAAGTAGAAGAAACAGCACGACTGTTCTTTCTCCTTCAGGGCCACGCCACACGACCCCTCCAACCAGCCCATGTGGCCCAACTCCACGCGAGCAGCACCTAGGAAGGGTGCGCATCGGATCACATCTCCTGATCCGGTGGAAAGATGGCTTAATGGCTGAGGGTTATCTCAGGGGAACACTCATATGTCTCAACTACGACGACATAGCCATCGTCGTACAGCATCGTGCAGGATTGTCCGATCTTGGTGGCATCTGCTGCAGGCAGCTAGGTGATTCTTCCGTCGAAGGCGCTGGCGAAGGCATTCAGGGCCGGCTGCCATCGTTCGGCTCCATGGTCGTGGTCCTTGACCTATTCGCTCGCGCTGGTGGTGCAGATGACCCGGCGGATTTCTACGTCTAGCCTAGTCAGGGCACAAACTCGCTCCAGGCGTTCGCCCCAGCCGATGACTATGGTGTATGTCAGCCGAGATTGTGGAGAACTCCTCGAGTGGTTCTTTGCTGCTACCTCTGGGGGTGTGGTGGAAGGAGACATTTCGTCCCAGTATTGCCGGGCGGGGGTAACGGAAGGGACCCAGTTCAGGTGAATGATGCAGGTTTTGACCGCCGTCAGGGACCAGACCGGCGATGGCCACCGGCAGGTCCTTGCGCCCGTCGCAGACCGTGATGCATACGTCCTCCACGCTCGAGTCTTACGGTCAGTATAGAGAGTCAGAACTTTGCCTCTTCGTTGCCGTGCCCGCCGCACAGCCGGGTATGTCCAGTTCTCCGTTGACCTTGACGCCGAAGCGACGTAGACCTGCCGGTACGTGCGCTGCCTGTCGCTGACCTCGTGGTGCACAGCATCAACAAACATCGGGCGGCCCCGGCTGTGGCCGGTTACACCACTCAATCATGTCGCCGATGACCCTCTCAGTGATGCGCGAGATGGCACTTTGGAATCCCGAGCGCCGAATACCTCGGCGAAGCGGGCCGCAATCTCACCCGAAGCTGCTGCAGTCGTGTGTCCTCTGAGTTCCGAGAGGATGGTGCTGGTGAGCCGCTCGACTTCGTTGATGATCAGTAGCTCGACGCGCTTGGTGTTGCTGGCAACGACACTTGTGATCCAGCCGGTGATACGTTCTGCGCAGCTGCTGATCCCGGCCTGCAACTGCTGTTGTCGTGCATGAGGTTTGGGACTAGGTAGCAATTGGAGCCGCCAGATCCAAGGTGGTTGGGCAGAGAAGCGATGACTTCGGCGTTCGGTCGAAACTACAAAACTGGCCCCTTCACCTTGGCGGGGGTTCAGCCGCGGCTGGGCAAGACGTTTGGAGGTGCAGCCAACTGCGTTTCACGATGTCCGGTCCAAGGGGCTGTCTTGCCTTGCTTGGGCAGCAATGAGGTGCTCGGCTGCCTTTTGGATGTGTCGTCTGATGGATGCGAGAAGGCCTTCCCTGTCACCTGCTTCCAGCAGATCAAGGATGTTTTGATGTTCTTCCACCAAGACTTCCATTTTGGGGTAGGAGACTTCCAGGTTCAGGATGCACATCCGTGATTCAGTTGCCAGCGACGTGTAGATGCGGTCCAGACGGGAATTCCCCGCCGCGGCAACGAAAGATGAGTGGAACTGCATGTCCAGACCGGCGATGGCTTCCCAGTTGGAATCGGCCGCATGCTTTGCCATACCGCCTACAATCTTCTTTAGAATTTCGATGGCGTGCAGGACGCGTCCCGGGCCACGATCCAAGAGGATGCAGGCCGCGGCGGACTCAATAGTTTCCCGGGCCGAGTAGATTTCCCTAAGGTCCTCCGGTTCAATCTTCAGGACAAATACCCCGTAGTTGCGCCGATAGATAAGGATCCCTTCCTGGCACAGACGTTGAAGTGCTTCCCGGAGGGGACCCCTGGACGTGTTGAGCTGGCTCGCCACGAGGGATTCATTGATCTGTTGTCCAGGTCGGATGGTTCCTCGGACGATTTGTTCGCGCAGGTGGTCCGCAATCAGCTGCGCCGTCGGTCTCCCTTCCAGCGCAAACCGTCTTTTCGTTGCGGCCATTGATAGCCTCCTCGTTTCAGCGAATGCGTACTGCCTTTGGTTTAACAGCATTGCCGGGATGAACCGTTGGGCGCGGACCGCTATTCGTGGAGTCCGGCGAGCCTGCTGCCGAATTTGGCCAGAAGGGAGGTCTCTGTGGAATCCCTGCGCTCTTCCCACCGGTCTGCGAAGCCAAAGAGACTGTACATGCTGTGGACTCCCAGCCAGCGAAGGGGCTCGGGCTCCCACTTCGGTGCGCGATATCCCACCCAGGGAAGTGAGGTTCGTTCCGTCGTCCTGTCAAAGGCCAGTTCGGCCAGCGTCCTAGCGCCCAGATAGGCCGCTGTCACGCCGTGTCCTGCGTAGCCTGTCGAGGACCCTATTCCGGATGCTGAGTCCCATTGCACACCGCCGTTCCAGTCGCGGGTGACACCCAGGACTCCGGACCAGGCATGGTCCACTTCGAAGTTGATGCCTGGGAAGAAGGCGCCAAGCTTGGTGGTCAGCAGGTCAATTGTGGATTGGGCAGTTGCGCCTGCGCCCCCTGTGCCGGAGCCGTAGCGGTACGGCCGGCCCCTGCCGCCGATGGCGATCCGGCCATCAGCCGTTCGCTGTGAATAGATGAAGGTGTGCGCGGAGTCGTTGAGGTTCTGCGGCCCGTTCCAGCCAATCTGATGCCACGCCTCGTCTGGCAACGGCTTGGTCACGATCATCGAAGAATTGATCGGAATGAGACTCCTGCTCCCGAGCAGCTGTCCGGAGTACCCTTCGGTGCAAACGAACGTTTTGGCGGCCGTGACCCGACCGCCGTCCAGAGTTAGACTGTGGCCGTCTATGGCTCCTATCCGGCTGCCCTCGTAGATGCTCACTCCCATGCGGGTAATGGTGTCAGCGAGTCCGTAGACGAGTTTCGCTGGATGAATCCGCGCGCAATGTTTGTAGAACATTCCGCCGTGGACTGTGGAGATGTTGACTTCCTTCTGGAATTCTTCACGGGTGAGCAGGTAGACGTCCTCGTCGGTCAATCCGTACTTGCGCTCGGCGTCCCGCCTGGCAGCCAATCGGCCGAGCCCGGCCTTGGTGTGGGCGGCTATCAGCGCACCGCTCTTAATCTGATCCGCATCAATGCCTTCGGCGTGAAGGATTTCCATGACGGCATCGACAGCGGCTATAAACTCTTGCTGCAGTGCACGGCTCGCCTCAATGCCGCCTTCGGACGCGCGGGCGAACTTGGCACGGTTACCGGCTGGCATTGCGGAGAGCCAACCGCCGTTCCGGCCGGACGCGCCGTAGCCGATCTGTTCCGCTTCAAAAACCGCGACCGAGAGTGAGGGCTCGAGCTTCTTGGCGAAGTACGCTGCCCAGAGTCCCGTGTAGCCGCCGCCGATAATGGCCAGGTCTACTGAGCCGTCCCCGGTGAAACGGGGGTATGAGGGCCTCTTGTCCGCGAGTCCGGCCATCCAAAAGCCGAGCTCTCCGTTCCGGGGTGCTGCTGCAAGGGCTGTCATTGTTGTCCTTATTGTTTGTTGAAGCGTTGAGGTGTTCAGGCAGCGGTGTATCCGCCGTCGACGGGCAAGACCGCCCCGGTGATGTAAGAGGACTCCGATGACGCCATGAAGACAACGGCGTTTGCTACCTCTTCGGGTGTGGCGAGACGATGAAGTGGAATCTGCCCCTCGCGCTGCCGACGGTAGGCCTCAGGGTCTTCCCTGCGCTGGAAGGACTCTTCAATGATCGGGGTGGCGGTCAGTCCCGGGGCGACGACGTTCACACGGATATTCCGCTCAGCCCACTCGATCGCCGCACCCTTGGCAAGCATGATCAGCCCGCCCTTAGCCGCGGAATACAGGACTTCCTCGGGCTTCCCCACCATGCCGAGCCGTGAACTGATCAGGACGAACGAACCACCGGAGGCGGGCATCAGCGGTGCGAAGTGCTTCATCACCAGGAACGAGCTCAAGAGGTTGCTGTGAAGCGTGTTCTTCGCGTCCTCATAGGACATCTCCGTCAGCGGACCGCTGACCTGCAAGCCATGGTTGAGCACGACGACGTCAACGGTGCCGTAGGTCTCGGCGGCCTCCCGCGCGAGGCTTTCTACGAAAACTTCGTTATTAAGGTCTCCAGGGACATAGAGGTCCCCGGGTTGCGCACCATCGATCTGTTCCCTGCGACCGGTGAGCAGAAGGCGTGCCCCTTCGCGTCGGAATTGGGAACACACCGCTTGTCCGATTCCGCTATTGGCACCTGTGACCAAGGCCGTTACTTTATCGAGTCTCATGTCTGATTCTCCTAGTTGGGGTTCTCAAGTTGGGCAGACTCAGGGGAGTCGTACCCGATGTGGTTAGCCGCAGGCTTCGACGGGTCCCGCGTTCCGAGGTGGTACCTGTGCAAGACCCCGGGTGAAAAAGCGATGAAGATGACATCAAAGCCGGCCGAGGCGAACACTTCCGCACCGCCAGATTGCCTGCAGTGATTCCTATGCCCCCTTCCTTGATCTCGGGTCCGAGTTGACGCACTTTCTGGCGAACAAAGTTTTCTAAGGCCTGTTGAAGCCTTATCCAGACTCGGGAGAGCAGGTTGGGCCCTGAGAAGCGGCCGCGCAGATCATCTGGATCTCGACAGGGGTGTTCAAAGGCAGTCCAGCGACTCCGATGGCGGTGCGGGAGTGCCGTCCATTCTCGCCCAGCACCTCGATGAGCAATTCGCTCGCCCCTTCCGCGACCTTGGACTGTAGACCGAAGTCCGGCAGGCTGGCCACGAACACCAACATTTGAACCACCCGGACCTTGTCAAGGTCCCCTACTGCCTGGACAGCGGCAGCGAGGCAATTCAGCGCGGCATGACGGGCCAACTCTTTGCCTACTTCCAGGTCCACGTCGCGGCCAACAATGCCTTGACCCAGCAGCTTGCCGTCCCTGAAGGGCAGTTGGCCCGAAATGTGTATGCTTTCCCCGACCGTGTAGTGGTCCACGTAGTAGGCATTGGCAGCCACTAGGGGTAGCTCCAGTCCGAGGTTAGCCAACCTTTCCACGGCAGTGTCACCCTTGACCGTTTGCGGTAATGGAGGGCTCATGCTGTAACCACCTCTCTATGAATCATGATTGAAAGTCCTGCTCCAGCTTGGTGTAGCCGTAAGCCCTTCGGCACGAAGTCAATCGTCCGAGCACTCCTCCAGTGCAGTTGAACGAGATCGTTGGCTGGGGTTGTTAAGACATGAACCTAAAGACCCTCTCTGGCCAGCCCGTTCAGTCGTCTTCAAGAAGACAAGTCCAAGATGATATGTATGATTGTTGACAATCTTCAATCAGCGTACCCTTATCCCAAAAGCTCCGCAAGACTGCTCAGTGCTCGAATCTGCTAGTTGTTTTCCTATCTTGAATAGTCAACAATCATACGTATTAGGTATTGCGAGCTAGCAGAGGGTGAGTAGGACATGAGCAACTTTGAGTCTCAAGGCGGCGTTCAAGCCCAGACCGCTAAGGTGCCGGGGGCGGAATGGCCTGAGACGCTTATCAGCGTGCAGGACCTCAATCAAGCTCGACAGCGTATAAGCGGAGCATGTCTGCGCACCCCGGTCCTTTCGGTGCCAAATCCGTCCACCGGGGATGCCCTGTGGGTGAAAGCCGAGGCATTGCAGCGAACGGGTTCCTTCAAGCTTCGCGGCGTCGCCAACGCCATTGCAGCACTTGACTCCAGCGAGTCAACCAAGGGCGTCATTACCTACTCCGCCGGAAACCATGGGCGCGCGCTGGCATTTGCTGCACGGCGCGCGGGGATTCCCGCAACCGTGGTCATGCCCGAGACAGCCTCGATGCTCAAAGTCCGCCAGACCAAGTCCGAGGGTGCAACCGTCCTACTTCTGCCCCCCGACGAGATAGTGACTCACACGGAGCATCTTTCTGCAGAACGTGGGATGACCTTTATCCCTCCCTTTGACGACGCGCAGGTGATTGCCGGCCAAGGAACAATCGGACTGGAACTACTGGAGCAGGTCGAAGGTTTGGATGTAGTCCTAGTTCCCGTCGGAGGTGGCGGACTTGCCGCCGGCGTAGCAACGGCAATAAAAAAGCACCGCCCCAGCGCGAAGGTCATCGTCGTAGAGCCAGAGCTGGCGGGAGATCTCGCAGAGAGCTTTGCTGTGGGCCGACGAGTGGCCTGGACCAGGGAACAGACGCGGCGGACAATCGCTGACGGACTGCGCTCTCCAATGGTCGGCGATCTGCCCTGGGAACACATCAAATTCCTCGTCGATGATGTGGTCACCGTGTCCGATGACTCCATCGTGTCTGCCATGCGCTGGCTGGCAGAGCACGCCAAAATAATCGTCGAACCAAGCGGCGCAGTCGCGACCGCCGCCGTTCTCCAGCACTCTCAGAAACTCCCAGCCGGGACCACCGTTACGGTGGCGACCGGAGGCAACATCGACTTAGAGACGTTCGTTTCGATAGTGGGCACCTGATACGCCACTACGGTGACCATTAGGCTTATGATCGACCACCCCAGGCGGGCGGACCGCACAAGAACACGTGAAGAGGTACATATGAAGCTCAGTGATCAGATCGTGGATCACTTGCAGCGTGCCATCGTGCGCGGCGACTACGCTGCGGACAGTCGGCTCCCAACAGAAGCGGAGCTGTGCGAGAGTCTGGGAGTTTCCCGGTCCGTTGTCCGCGACGCACTGCGCACTCTCTCATCCCTGGGGCTCATCGCAGTTCGCCAAGGTCATGGCATTTTTGTGACCAGCCCAGACGATAATCAGCTGCTCCGTGCCCTCGCACTGCGACTACACAGATCAGATCTGAAAATGGGCGAGGTCATGGAAGCCCGGCGCGTGATTGAGGGGGCCATCACCGCGGAAGCCGCCCACATAGGAACACCCGACGATTTCGCGAGGATTCGTGGCTTCTTCGAGCAATTTCGAACAGCGGTTAAGAACTCCCAGTGGAAAGATGCGCACATCGCACATTCGAACTTCCACCTGGCCATCGTCAAAGCCCTCCGCCTGCCGGTCCTGGAACTCATCCTGCCCCCACTCCAAGGGCTGATCCTCGGCAGTTCACTGCCTCCCGAGACCGACAAAACCGACATGTGGGATGTGGAGGCACACGAACCAATCGTGACCGCCCTCGAATCCGGTGACGCCGACCTTGCCCGAGCTGCGATGCGCACACATTTCGACTACATCGACACACCGGAATATGCCGATTACAAGACCCTGCTCTTCCGGGACGCTGCAACCCTGCCCAGCTTCGGTCCCCAACCGGGCCCGCTCACTAGAACCGTCTCGAACTAGTACCACAGTCGCGTGTATTGGCACGTTTGTCGTTTACGGTACTGGTGTTCGCATGTCGGTGTTGGATGTTTTCGGCGCCACTGTGAGCGGTGCAGGACGGATCCGGGGTCTGGGGGATGCTTGCTCAGGCAAAGTGGTACGACGCCGGAGCTTGGGGCAAGAGAGTGTTCCGAGGCCCTTCCAGTCCGATTGCGGGCACCTTCCTTGCCCTTGACTGCGGTGAGGAATTCTTAGGCGAGCATCGAGAAGGTGTTAGGCCGGAAGTGGCCCGTATATTGGCGGACCTGATAGTCGTCCATCCCTGCCTCGCCTGCCGAAGTCTGGAAGGTTTCCTCGATGGCCCAGCGGCTCTCGGCGAAACAGGCCATCTGGTTAGGGTGACGCGGGCGCGTGGCAGATGAAACAGGCGAGTTAGTCTCTCTTGGCCAGCGAACGGCGGACCAGATCCACTGCTCCGCACCCTCGTCCTCGACACAGTTGATTCGCGCTCTGGCCCAGGCGTGGTCTTGCACGCCTGGATCCCTCGCCGCCCGACCGGGTCCGCCGCTCTCCATGCGAGGTCTGCCCCGGCAGAATCGGCGCGTTATTGGTACCCAGGCAAATAGTGCAGCCCTAAGGTGCACGCCTCGCGCAAACACGTATTCCAACCGAAAGACTATCGTCAATTGTTGACAATTGCTAGAATGGGAGCACTTCCGAAGCCAGCGGGTTCGGGCCCGCGTAGACGAAAGGTTTGCCATGAAGAAGCGGCCAGTGTGTGGAATGCTCGGGACACGAAGCGAGACATCGCGAACAGGGCACTATTGCCCTGTATCGGGTTGGTGGACCGCCGCTGGAAGCAACGCAATGCCCAGGCTGATAGTCAAAGGTGAAATCATGCCGGCAGTGGGTGGGACAGCTGTCCTGTGGATCCTCAAGCCCGCCCCGGCACCTGGGCGCTCCGGCGCGCTCTGACCCCGGTTTCCTAGAGCAGTTCAAGCCCGTCCTCAATACTTGTGTGATGCCTGCTCCACCAGCTCAGCCAGCCATGGGCGGTGTCCTTGGTGGAACACCATGCCGTCGGGCAGCCCCCGTACTTCGGGCATGGAGCCGGTGATGTCGATCCTCATTCGTCCTCCGGCCATGGGCGCGTTGGTGATGTGCAGATCGCCGAAGGAAGGTGGGAGGTGCGGGTCCAGCCAGAACCCGCCGCGGGAGACGTGGGCGTCGTAGCGCATGAGGCTCGTGATCAGTTGGATGGGAGTGGTGGCGGCCCAGGCCTGTGGCGAGCAGGCAGTCGGGTATGGAACTGGTTCGCCGTACTTGTCCCGGCCGAAGCCGCAGAAGAGTTCAGGGAGCCGCCCTCCTGAATAGTCGGCTGCCTCGAAGAGCGCAGTGGCGATTCGTTGTGCTTCTTCGATGAATCCGTAACGCATTAACCCGGCTGCGATGACTGCGTTATCGTGCGGCCATACTGAGCCGTTGTGGTAGCTGGCAGGATTGTAGGCACCCATGTCCGTCGCCAGGGTCCGAACGCCCCACCCGCTGAACATCTCTGGCGACATGAGCCGTTCAACAACTTTGGGGGCCTTGTCATCATCCACAAGGCCCACCCAAAGGCAGTGCCCCATGTTGGACGCACATGCGTCCACCTGGCGCTTCTTGCCATCCAGTGCAACGGCGTAGTAACCACGGTCGGGCATCCAGAACTGCTCGTTGAACTTGGCTTTCAGGTCGGCGGCGCGCTGGGCGAGATCGGCAGCCAATGGCGAGTCACCGGCGTCGTACGCCATCCAAGCCCGCGCCATGTAGGCGTCGTAAACGTAAGCCTGGACTTCACAGAGCGCAATGGGGGTCTCAGCCAGGGATCCGTCCGCAAAGTTGATGCCGTCCCATGAGTCCTTCCACCCTTGGTTGATCAACCCTTCGGGATTCAGGCGCTGGTACTCCACAAATCCGTCCCCGTCCCTGTCTCCGTAATCGCGGATCCATTCGAGGGCCCTGTCGGCGTGGGGCAGGAGTTCGGCAATGGTCTCTTTGGCGAACCCCCAACGGCTGACCGATCCCAGCACCACGACGAACAAAGGAGTTGCATCGATGCTCCCGTAATACGTGGATTTTCCACCAAGGGCCAGGTTGCTGGAAACGTCCAGCCTGACCTCGTGGAGGATCTTTCCGGGTTCTTCCTCCGTGACCGGATCAACCCGGGTTCCTTGACGTTCGGCCAATGTCTTCAGTGTGCCCAACGCGAGGGAGGGATCAACGGGCATTGCCATCTCCGAGGCCCACAGGGAGTCCCGGCCGAAGAGGGTCATGAACCAAGGCGCCCCGGCTGCTACCACTACTCGTTCCGGGTGGGCCGGGTCTTCAATGCGCAGGGCGCCCAAATCGTCATAGCTGCGCCGAAGCGTCCGCTCGATGCCGTGGTTTCCCATGCGAAGGATGGGGATTCTCGCTACCCATTCCTGCCTGCGCCGGTCGCTGGGAGACAGGCCGCCCTGGTCCGGCGAGGTTCCCCGGGCCTGTTGCTGTCCTCCGGCCTTACCTCCAAGTTGGCGCTCCAGTACCCTCGTGGTGGAATAGTGACGGTGACGTGCAAGCCTTCCGGCGCGGCCGCGGCGGCGTCTGAGCTCACGACGACGGACTTCCGGACTTGCTGCCACTCGGCGCTGATGCTGAGTCCTGTTGCTTGAACATGCCGGCTCCCGGACCACTGCCTCTGAACGCGCGCTTCCTTGACTTCAAAGACATCAGCGAAGTCGGCGGAGGCCTCCACCATCACCCGGCATTCCACAGGCTCGGTCGAGTGGTTGTGCACCGTGATGTGCTCCGCGATGCCAAAACCGAGCTCGCGGATGCGCTCCACCACGAGGGGACTGTCGGCGTAGCCTTCTGCGCGGGTGACCCGGGCAGCGAAGACCGCCCGGTGAGGCTCTGGGACCTGCGCTGTGAGCGGCTCAAGTCGCTGCCCATTGACGGTGAGACGCCATTCGGAGAGGACGCGGGTGTCTTGAAAGAAGAGGCCGTGCGGATGATCAGCCTGGATGTCGCCATTGGGTAAGGAGATGCAGAAAGACGTACCTTCCACCAAGGTGACGGTTCCCGGCCCAAGCGGTCCCGCTGCAGTGTCAGCGTTCCATCCCGCCATTGGTCTTACCTCCCGGGGCGTGCCGCAAACATCAGGGAGATGTACGCGGTGGGGTGCGGTATCTCATCCAGACGCTACTCCTGCGCGAATCCCTCCGCTAGGGCCGGAAGGGACCTGGCACGGGGGCCAGGTCAAGCTCAAAATCATCATCAATGTGGAACAAGCGCCGATCCCCAAGCCGGTCCACAACCCAAATAGTGGATCCGTCCTCGGTGCGGTCATCCACAGTGCCTCGAAGATGAACAAAGCCGTGCATGCGGAGCAGTACGTTATCGCCCGGTTCCAGCGAGGTCCAAAGCGCGGTTCGCCGGCTTCGGGCGCTGGGAGAATCAAAAAGAGTCATGTTCAAGGCTATCGTCAATTGTTGACAATAGCTAGAATGGGATAGTGCCTTTCCAACGACGGCGGGGCACGGTTTATCGGGGCAAAGCGCCCGGAAGGAGCGGCATGGTCAAGGCCACTGTCATGAGCAACGCAAACACCGTCAACCCGGGAGAACACACTCCCAAACCCACCTCGATTACGCCCGGACAGACCGAAGTCTCGCTGCGGCTTTGGGCTCGCGACGGCCTCAAGACAGGAATCTGGGAGGCCACTCCAGGTGTATCAACCAGCACCCGGCCTGGCTATGACGAGATTTGCCAGATTCTGAGTGGCACGGCCACCATCACCGAGGAAGATGGCACGAGTTTCGAAGTGGGTCCAGGGTCGCTGTTCGTAACGCCGGCCGGCTGGACCGGTACCTGGACCATCCACGAGACTCTTCGCAAGATGTGGGTGGTCGCGGATCTTCCCGCCTAACTGCGCCAATCACAACGGCCCGGCTCCGAAAAGGAGCCGGGCCGTTGTGTCTGTATCCGTGGGTTCTGGCGCTGGAGGGGATCATCAGTGGCGGAGGCCTATCTCAAAGTCGTGAAAGCCTTCTCCATACCTTCCAGGAGCCGATCGGCGTCATTGCTGGAACGGCATCGGCGGGCGGAGTTTCAGGACGTTCCCCTGGGCGCCGCACGCGGAGATGAGGATCCGATCCCGTCGCAGGGAATTCACAATTTCCGTTGCTGCTTTTCGGTTAGGTGAGGTCAAAACCCGGCTGCACGTCGTCCGCGATGTACAAGCCGCCCACCGCTTGGATTCCCTCGAATGCCGGTCGGAGGAAGCCGGTTGGGCGAGCGAAAACGCAATGACAGTGCACACCTGCTCGCTCATGTGATCCTCCAGGGAGACTGTGTCGGATGAGTATCGCAGGACATCCGGCGCATTAATGACCCGGACGCTTGGGCTCAGCGGAAGCGCGACACCCAATGATGGCGAAAATGACGGCACCTCCACGATTAGCCCGTGGTACGCGCCGGCGGTGACGATAATGCCCTGGTTGCCGGTCACGTATTTGGCCACCCGCATGGCCAAATCGTTGGCTTCGGATCCCGTGCAGGTGAACAGTTCTACAGTTCCAAAGTGAACGCTAAGGGGCTGACGAAAAAGGGGCCTCTGCCCGGTCGATACCAGGCAGAGGCCCTTCCAAGGCTCAGTTTGGCCGCTCACACCTCAGTGTTCCGCGGTGGGAGTTGCTAAGCCGTAATTTCCGTGATCTCGGGCTTTGAGGTGAGGTCCTCTACAGCTTTCTGCATGTGCCGTTTGATGGCCTTTTGCAGGCCCTGGCGATCCGCGGCCTCCAAATGGTCAAGTATCAGCTGGTGTTCCTGGACGAGCACATCTATCCGGGGGTAGGCAACCTCAAGGCTGAGGATGCACATCCGCGTCTCCGCTGCGAGCGTCTGGTAGATCCTGATGAGCCGCGTGTTCCCCGTGCCGGAGACAAAGGCTGTGTGGAATTCCATGTCCAGCCGTGCCAGTGCCTGCCAGTCGGAAGCGGCTACCTGCTTGGCCATGTTCTTGATGATGCCTTTGAGCACACGGCAGGTGTCGGAAATTTTGTCTTGTCCCGCGTCCAGGAGCGTATTGGCGGCAGCCAGCTCAACAGCCTCCCTCACCGCATAGATTTCGCGTACGTCGTCTTCGGAAAGTTCGGCAACGAACACCCCGCGGTTCCGTTTGCTGACCAGAATTCCTTCCTGGCACAACCGCTGCAAAGCCTCCCGAAGAGGGCCCCTGGAAGTGCTGAGCTGGATGGCCAGCGCAGATTCATTGACCTGTTGTCCAGGGCTGAACGCTCCCAGGACTATGAGCTCCCTTAATTGATCGGCGATCAACTGTGCAGTAGGCCGGCCCTCCAATACGAACATCGTCTCCGGTGCCGCCATGACATCCCCTCATCTCGTTAGTTAACACACTGAATCTACTAGACCGCTATGGCCGTGTATTTGTACTCCAGGAATTCATCGATTCCGATCTTCCCGCCTTCGCGACCGAGTCCGGACTGCTTGACACCGCCGAAGGGAGCTGCAGGGTTGGAGACAAGCCCGGTGTTGATTCCCACCATGCCGACTTCCAGTTCGGTGGAGAACCTCAAGGCTTTGTCCATACTTTCGGTGAAGACGTAGCCCACCAAACCCCACTCCGTGTCATTGGCCTGCTGCAGGACTTCTTCTTCACTGTCGAAGGCCGTGATCGCCGCGACGGGGCCGAAGATTTCGGTGCTCATCAGCTCCGCGGCGGTGGGAACGTCCACCAACACCGTGGGGGAGTAGAAATACCCTGGTCCCTCCGGGCGGCCGCCGCCGGTAAGTACGCGTGCGCCCTTGGACACTGCGTCATCGACGAGGCTTTGGACTTTGTCCAATCCTTTTTGCTCAATGAGCGGTCCGACATCAGTCCCTTCCTGGGCTCCGTTTCCGACGCGCAGTTCAGACATTTTCTTGGCGAACTTTTCGCTGAACTCGGTCAGGACGGAGCGGTGGACGAAGAACCGGTTTGCGGCGGTGCACGCCTCACCCATGTTCCGCATCTTGGCTTTCATGGCCCCGTCCACAGCCTTCTCGATGTCAGCATCGGCCAGGACAATGAAAGGTGCGTTTCCACCCAGTTCCATGGAGGAGCGCATCACGTTGTCTGCTGCCTGGCGCAGCAGGACCTTACCCACTTCCGTGGAGCCGGTGAAGCTGATCTTCCGGGCAATTCCGCTGTCCGTCCAGGTCCTGACCACGGCGGAAGCGGACGATGTGGTGACCACGTTGAGGACGCCGTCGGGTAATCCGGCCTCCTTGAAGAGTTCCACCAGGGCCAGGGAAGTCAGGGGCGTCAGTTCTGCCGGTTTGAAGACCATGGTGCAGCCGGCCGCGACCGCCGGGGCGATCTTGCGGGCCCCCATCGCCAGCGGGAAGTTCCATGGCGTGACCAGGACAGAAGGTCCAACGGGTTCTTTCGTGACCAGGATCCGGGTGTTGCCGTCCACCGAACCGGTAGCGTCGCCGCCGACGCGTACTGCTTCTTCGGAGAACCACCGCAGCATGTCGGCGCCGTAGGCCACCTCGCCGCGGGCTTCGGCCAGGGGTTTGCCCATTTCAGCGGTCATGATCGCCGCGAGCTTGTCGGTGTTTGCGATGACCAGTTCGAAGGCCCGGCGCAGGATGTCAGCCCGCGCGCGCGGCGTGGACTTGGCCCAACCTTCCTGCGCGCGTCCGGCCGCTTCAATAGCACGGACGGCGTCTTCAGGGCCACCGTCGGCGACGTGCGCTATGACCTCGTTGGTGGCAGGGTTCTCCACCGCAAACGTGGCCCCGGACGTGGCCTTGTGCCACGTCCCGTCAATGAACAAGTCTGTCCGCAAGTTGCTGGGATCAAAGGAGGGATTCATGCCTTTTCTTTCAGTGAGCAGGTAGTCAGGAAGTGGCCGTTTTGAGTGCCTGGGTGAACCTGGCGAGGCCGGTCTGGATTTCGTCAGCGGTGACATTGAGCGCCGGAATCACCCGGATGACATTGCCGTGGGGACCGCAGGTGAGAAGCAGGAGTTCCTCGGTGATGGCCGCCTGCTGCACGGAAAGTGCGGTTGCTGCGTCGGGAGTATTGTCCGGTGCTGTGAACTCGATGCCCTGCATCAGGCCGCGCCCTCGGACGTTGCCGATGACGGCGAATTCAGTTTGCAGCTTGTCCAGTCCTGCCCGCAGCTCGTTGCCTCGGAGCAGTGCGTTTTCCACGAGGTTCTCGCGCCGGATAACGCCCAGGGTTGCCACCCCGGCTGCAGCTGCAACTGCGTTTCCTCCGTAGGTGCCGCCCTGGGATCCAGGCCAGGCCTTGCCCATGAGTTCGGATGACGCGGCAATGGCCGAGATAGGGAAGCCGCTTGCCAGGCCCTTGGCTGTAATGACGACGTCGGGGCGAATGTCGGCCCAGTCGTGTCCCCAGAACTTGCCTGTGCGCCCGACACCCGCCTGGACCTCGTCAATGATCAGCACGATGCCGTGACGGTCTGCCCTTTCCCGGAGGCCCTGCAGGAAGGCCGGCGGTGTGGGGATGTAACCGCCGTCGCCGAGTACCGGTTCAATGATGAAGCCGGCGGTGTCGCTGGGGTTGCTGATGGTCATCAGAAGGTGGTCAAGTTCCTTAAGTGCGAATTCGACGGCGGTGGCCTCGTCCCAGCCGTACCGATACCAGTGGGGGAACGGCGCTACGTGGACGCCGCTCATGAGGGGGGAGAAGCCGGAGCGGAACTTGGTTCCCGCTGTGGTCAGCGAGGCCGCTGCTACCGTTCGGCCGTGGAAGCCACCCTGAAAGGAGATGATGTTCGGGCGGCCCGTGGCCATGCGCGCCAGGCGGATGGATGCTTCGACGGCTTCGGAGCCTGAAGTGGCGTAGAAGACGCTGTCCAGTCCTTGGGGCAGGACGTCGCCAAGGAGTTCCGTGAGCTCCAGCAGGGGCTTGTGCATCACGGTGGTGTACTGGGCGTGCACGATTTTACCCACCTGCTCGCGGGCTGCGGCGACCACGTCGGGGTGGCAGTGGCCGGTGCTGGTGACACCAATTCCGGTGGTGAAATCGAGGTACTTCTTGCCATCAGTAGCGTGGATCCAGCTGCCCGCCGCATGGTCGACCACCACTGGGGTCGCCTGCTTCAGGATAGGGCTGAGAGTTGCCATGTCGTCATACCTTCTTAGTAACTGTAGATTGTCAACAATAGGCGATGCATGCCATGGCCTATTGAGTGGTGGCGTTTGTTCAGCGGGGGCTGAAACGCTGGGGCCGGACGAACTCCAACCCGTTAAAAATCTGCTTGCCGAGTGCCTCGGCAGCCGCTATTTCGCCATAACCGGAGGCCATTTTGAATCCCGCTCCGGAGAAGCCTGTAGCCGCATAAACCCTGCCGCTGTCTCCAACGAATCCGAGAAGCGGGTTCCGGTCACTGGTGTACAGGTCGGGGAATGCATCAGAGCGAACGACGGTGGGTACCAGGCCGGGGAAGAACTCGGCCACGGTTTGCATGGTTTCGGCAATTTCTTCTTCGGACAGGTCGCGGATTATGGCTCCGGGATCCAAGGCTGGCCGGCCGCGCCCGTCAAGGGTGGCCTTGACGGTGGCCCCATCCACGGTCGGCGCGCCATACATGGAACGGTCTTCATAGATGCGGCTAAAAACGGGGAAGTGCTCCGGCGTGAACTCTTTAGGCTCCCGGGCCACGAACCAGGAAAGGAAGACTCGCCGGGTTTCGACGTGTTCCTTTGCGTACGGCGGTAGCAGCTGCCGGGACCATCCGCCCGAGGCGACGATAACCTGTTCAAAGGTCCAGGACTGCTCGCCGGCGGTGATAACGACGCCGTCCCCGGTCTCGGTGATGCTGTCGACGGCGGTGTTGGTGTGGACCGTTGCCCCATTTGCCTCTGCTGCTGCTGTAGCCGCGGTGACGGCCCGATCGGTTCGGAGTGCGCCCGAGTTCGGGTCGAAGACGGCGATGTCGTCTGCCCGAAGGTTGTGCTGAGGGTAGCGTTCGGCCAATTCGTGGTGCGTCAGCAAATGGTGCTCTGCTCCCGTGATCCCGGTGGTTTCGAGGACGCTGGCGAGGTAGGCTCCGTTGGCTGCTCCGATCGAGAGGCCGCCACAGCGGATGAGGATGTCCTGGCCGGTTTCTGCCTCCAGTTCAGCCCAGAGTTCCTTGGAGCGCTGCATGATGGGGTAGTAGCCTGGATGGCCCTTATAGATCATGCGGAACAGGCGCGTGTCACCACCGACGGCGCTGCGTCCATGGGCGGGATGTTGCGCTTCGAATCCGGTCACGGAGTCCGTGAGGCGGGAGGCCTGCCAGAGGGCCATACTCCCGATGCTGCCGAGGCCAATGACGGCGAGTTTTCCATCTGTCATGGTTAGAGGACCTGCTTCAGGAAAGCTTGGGTGCGGGGTTCCTTGGGGTTGCTGAGGATTTCGCGGGCATCGCCTCGTTCAACCACGACGCCGTCGTCCATGAAGATGAGGGAATCGGAGACTTCACGGGCGAAGCCCATCTCGTGGGTGACCACCACCATGGTCATGCCCTTCTTGGCCAGATCCTGCATGACGCTGAGGACTTCCCCTACCTTTTCCGGGTCGAGGGCCGAGGTGGGCTCATCGAACAGGATGATGTCGGGGTCCATGGCCAGGGACCGTGCGATGGCCACGCGTTGCTGCTGCCCCCCGGAAAGCTCTGCCGGGTAGCGGTCCCCAAATTGACCCAGGCCAACGCTGGTGAGCAGTTCCTGGGCGCGTTTTGCGGATTCCTTCTTGTCCGCCCGCTTGACCAGCACAGGGCCAGACATGACGTTCTCGCGGGCTGTCATGTTTGGGAACAGGTTGAACTGCTGGAAAACCATACCTACCCGCGTCCGCTGCTGTGCCAGCTTCTTGGGCGGCAGGGCGTGGTAGGCATTATCGGTTTCGTAGTACCCGAAGTTCTCGCCGTTGACTTTCAGGACGCCGGAATCGACCGTTTCGAGGCCGTTGATGCAGCGCAGCAGGGTGGACTTGCCCGAGCCCGAAGGGCCGATAATGCAGCAGATCTCACCGCTGGCGACCTCAAGGTCCACGTCCTTAAGAACAGTTTTGGGTCCGAAGGACTTTCGGATGCGGCTGGCTTGGATGGTACCGGCGGTGCTCATCGTGCGATTCCTTCCGGTGCGGTCAAGGTGACTTTTTTGGATTTGCGGGGGATCCGGACGGAGGTGTGCGAGTACTTCTGTTCGAGCTTGGACTGCGGGTAGCTCAACACCAGGGTCATGACGAGGTACCAGAGGCTGGCCACAATCAGCAGCGGAATGGTCTCGTAGGTGCGGGCGTAGATCAGCTGGGCGCTCTGGAGCAGTTCGGCCACGCCCAGGACGGAGACCAGGGAGGTTTCCTTGAACATGCCGATCACCTGGTTGCCGGTGGCCGGGATGATGGAGGGCATTGCCTGGGGGATGATGACTTTGCGCATCTTCATGGCACCGCTCATCCCCAAGGAGTCTGCGGCTTCGATCTGTCCCTTGCCCACGGCGGAGAACCCGCCACGGACGATCTCGGCCATGTAGGCGGCTTCGTTCAGGGTCAGACCCACCAGCGCTGCGGTGATCGGACCCATCAAGGCGTTCGTATCAATGGCGGTGCCGATGTCGGTAAAGGGGATACCGATTGACAGATTCGGGTAAAGGGCAGAGATGTTGAACCAGAAGATGAGCTGCACCAGCACAGGCGTTCCACGGAACAGGGTGATGTAGGCGCCCGCGGCGATGGCGATGGGTTTGATGCTTGATGCCCTCATGATGGCAAGGAGCAGTCCCAGCAGGGTACCGAGGGCCATGCTCGCGATGGTGAGGAAGATCGTAAGCATCAGCCCGCGCAGGATGGATTCCGCCGTGAAATACTTCGCTACCGTTCCCCATTTAAAGTTCGGGTTGGTGGCTACGGAGTAGAGCATGCCGGCACCCACGAGGATCGAAACTGCCCAGGCCACGTACTCGAACGTGCTGCGCCGCTTCAGTCGCGGCTTCAACGCGGAATCCATTCCGTCCACTGTCTGTCTGCTCCGGTCAAGGGTTGCTTGCTTCATGATGAACCTGCTAGTTCAGTTTGGCGTCGGTGATGGCGCCTGAATCCAGGCCCCAAGTCTTCAGAGATTCCTGATACTCCGGGGTCCCAAGGACGGACTGGATAGCCGCCTGCATAGCTGGGGTCAGCGGCGACCCCTTTTTAAGGCCGGCGGCAGATAGGTCACTGGAGCCCACGTTGACCCGGCCCAGGAGAGTGAAGGAGTCCGGCTGCTGCCTGGCTGCCCAGCCGAGGGCGGTTGTGTCATAGAGGATGCCGTCGATGCGCTTCGAGTGCAGCTGTGTGAGCGCTTCCTGAATGTTGGGAAGCGTCACGGCGTTGATTGCCGGCTGGCCCTTGGAAGTACAGGTCTGCTCGCTCAGTGCCGGAAGGCGCTTGAGCTGACCGGTGGAGCCCTGCGTCACTGCAACATTCTTGCCACACAGGGTCTCCATAGATAGGTTCAGCGGGTTCCCTGCCGCCACAACGACCGAGTTGCCGGCCTTGAAGTAGTCGATCATGTCCAGGACCTTCAGGCGCTCTTCCGTCTTGGCCATTGTGGTGACGGTGAAGTCGAAACGTCCGCCGTCCAGACCCGGGATGATCGTGTCGAACTTCGTGTCCACAAACTTCAGTTTCAAGTCCAGCTTCTTGGCGATGAGCCGGGCGACGTCCGGGTTCAAGCCGATCGGCGTGCTGTTGTCCTCGGCCAGGAACGTCGTGGGTGGGTAGTGAAGGTCCATGGCGACCGTCAGTTCACCCTTGTCCTTGATCGACTGCGGCAACAGTGCCACCGCGGCCTGGTCAGGCTGGACACCCTCGGAGATGTCTCTGGTGTTGTTGGTCAGGCTGGTGTCCGCCGACTCACTGCTGGCGGAGTCGCTGTTGGCGGCACCTCCGCAAGCGCTCAAAGCAAGCAGCAGGGCAATGCCTGCAGCCGTAGTCTGCGCTTTGAATATGGTCTTCATGATGCTTCCCTTCGAGGGTTTCAGCTGGGGGAGGATTTGACAGTCATCAGGAGAGTTATGTGCGTCCCGTCGATGTTCGATGGAGCGGAAATGTGATGAGGATCTCTCCTGTACCTAAGAGCAATGCAACCTCCAAAGAGGTCGATTGTCAACAATCCACAGATAACTTTTTGGTGATATGTTACGTTGAGATTTTGGGATTGAATGACGAAAACTGTTGACAATTGACAATTTCCGCTTCTACAGTCGAGTATCTGGCAGCAACCCCGTGGCCGCTCCAGCCCGGTCTGGTTCGCTCCCATCGAACATGTCCATATCCAGGGCAGATCCTCCCCGCCTCCCGAATGAACGGAAATTCCCATGGCAGAGACCAACTTCCGCCCGAAGTACATCTCCTTCGATGTCTACGGCACGCTCATCAACTTCGACATCGATCCAACTACACGTCGACTGCTGGCTGGTCGCATTTCCGAGGAGCAGTGGCCGGAGTTCAAGAGGCAGTTCCGTGGCTACCGGTTTGACGAGGTCCTTGGTGACTACAAGCCGTACGAGCAGATCCTGCAGGACTCCTTCGACAGGGTGTGCAAGCGTTGGGGAATCGGACCCACCGAAGGTGCGGGGGCGGCGTTTGCAGATGCCGTGCGCGGTTGGGTTGCGCACGATGACGTGCCGGCACCGCTGAAGCTGATGGGCGACAACTACAAGCTGGTGGCTCTCTCCAACGCCGATGACAGCTTCCTGGACATCAGCATCCCCAAGCTCGGTGCGGAGTTCCACGCAGTGCTGACCGCGGAGCAGGCACAGGCCTACAAGCCGCGATACCAGGCTTTCGAGTACATGCTGGACACCCTGAACGCGAAGCCGGAGGACTTCCTCCACATTTCTTCGCACACCCGGTATGACGTGCATCCGATGCACGACCTCGGCTTCCGGAACCTTGTGTTGCTCGACCGTGGCTATGACCCTGTCACCACCGGCTACGACATGTTCAGCGTGAAGTCCCTCGACGAGATCAACAAGCACCTCGGTCTTTAACCCTATTCCCTGAGGCGAAAGGCCACCCCGTGAAACTCATCCCTTACTGGCTGGACACAGCCCAGCCTTCCGGTGACTACCGCAGCACGCCCGTACCGGATAACGTCGACGTCGCGGTTATCGGTGCCGGCTTTACAGGCTTGTCCGCTGCCCTTGAATTCGCCCGGCAGGGCGCGAGCGTCGCGGTCTTCGAACGCCACACCGTGGGCTGGGGGGCATCCGGCCGCAACGGCGGAATGGCCACGACCGGGCTCGCCATCGGTTTCAGCTCAGCGGTCAAGCGGTACGGCGAAGCCCGTGCCGTGGAGTACTTCCGCGAGTACAACGACGCGATCGACAGCATCGAGAAGCTGGTCCATGACTACGCGATCGATTGTGACTTCAACCGCTTCGGCAAGCTCTCGCTGGCCTATCATGAGTCGCACAACGACGGCTTCAAGAAGTCCCAGCAGTTGCTGGCCAGGCTCGTGGACCACCATGTCACGCTGATTCCGAAGTCGGATATCCACAGCGAGATCGGAACTGACTTCTACCAGGGCGCGATGATGGACCCCTTGGGAGCCGGACTGCACGTGGGCAAGTTTGCCCACGGCCTGGCCGGCGCGGCAGCCAACGCCGGCGCACAGATCTGCGAGAACGCGGGCGTGACGGAACTCAAGCGGGTCAAGGGCACGGTCCATGACGTGCATACGACGCGCGGCATCGCGCGGGCCAAGCAGGTGCTCGTCGCAACCAGCGGCTACACGGGCAACGTCACCCCGTGGCTGCAGCGCCGGGTGATTCCTGTTGGCAGCTTCATCATCTGTACCGAACCGTTGCCGGAAGACGTGGTCAATCGAATCCTGCCGAACCGCCGGATGGCTTCCGACAGCAAGATGCTGACCTACTATTTCCGGATCACCCCGGACAACAGGCTCCTTTTCGGGGGCCGCGCCAGGTTCGCTCTCTCCAGCCCGGACTCGGACGTCAAGAGTGCCGCAATTCTCCGCAAGGCCATGCTCGAACTCTTCCCGTACCTGTCCAACGCGAAGGTCGATTACATCTGGGGCGGCTTGGTGGACCTGTCCATGGACCAGATGGTCCACGCCGGGGAGCACAACGGACTGTTCTACTCGCTCAACTACAGCGGACATGGTGTCCAGATGGCTGCACACATGGGCAAACGCATGGCCCATTACATGGGCGGGGACAAGTCCGCCAACGTCTGGTCCGACTTGAAGAACCCTCCGGTGCCCGGCCACTTCGGCCCGCCGTGGTTCCTGCCCTTCATCGGCGCCGCGGCCAAGATCATCGACCGCGTGAAGTAAATCCACTCCCGGCAAACACAAGTATCAATCAGTAAGGCTTCGGATGACGACAAAGACAACCGTGGGTGGGCTGCGGCCAAAATCCGCTGGAGAGACCGCCTACCAGCGGACACAGGTCGCAGACCTGCAGGGAGGCGCCTTCTTCGAAAGCACCTGGCAAACGGTGGACAGGACCGTCGAAGTCCGGGATCCCGAAGACGGGCTCCTGCTGGGAACCGTATGTTCGTCCACACCGGAGGACGTGCGCCGCGCCGTGGCCCACATCCACCGGCACATGATCGAGGTTGACTGGCCCCTGCGCCAGCGACGTGAGTCTTTGGAAAAGGCCGTTGCCGTGCTACGCGGGCAGTCGGCGCGTTTCGCCAGGATCATTGCTTCAGAAAGCAGCAAGACGATTAACGAAGCCGGACGCGAAGTCCTCCGTTGCATCGAAACTCTCAGGCTCTCCGCCGCCGCATCAGGAGAGCTTCAGGGCGAGACCCTGGCCTTCGAAGACAGCTTGGCGGGCGCCGGAAAGCTCGGCTGGTATAACCGCAAGCCCGTAGGAATCGTCGCAGCCATCACGCCGTTCAACGATCCGCTGAACCTCGTTGCACATAAGCTGGGCCCGGCGCTCATCGGAGGCAACGGCGTCGTGCTTAAACCGTCCGGACGGACGCCCCTGACGGGGCTGGCCTTCATTCAGTTGTTACTGGACGCTGGAGTACCTGCCGGGCGGCTGGCAGGAATTGTTTCGGGTCCGGGCGTTTCCGAGGCCCTCGTGACAGACCCCCAGGTGGACCTGATCTCTTTCACCGGGGGTCCAAAAACGGCGGACAGGATTGCTGCATCCGCCGGCGCCAAGAAAATCCTCTCGGAACTTGGCGGAAACAATGCCACGATCGTCTGCGCAGATGCGAACGCAGGAGACGCTGCGCAGGCAATCGTGGCAGGGGCTTTCGGAGTAGCCGGCCAGAACTGCCTGTCCGTCCAGCGGGTGTACGTACACATTTCGCTCTTCGACCGGGTCCTTGACGACGTCGTGCGCGGAACAAAAGCGCTGCGGTCCGGACCGAAGCTGGAACGCACAACAGATATCGGGCCCCTCATCAGCGAAGCAGAGGCGCGGCGCGTGGAGGAATGGGTGGAAGAAGCGAAGGCCGCTGGTGCCACCGTCCACGTCGGCGGACGCCGGCATGGTGCGCACTATGCGCCAACTGTCCTCACGGACGTCCCATCCACCTGCCGTGTGATCCGGGAAGAAGTCTTCGGCCCCGTCGTCAGCGTTCTCCCATTCATCGAGGTCCAGGACGCCGTTCATGCGGCCAACGACACGGAGTTTGGGCTTCAGGCCGGCGTCTTCACTGAATCGTTCAGCGAAGCGCTGGCCATCGCGGAGAAGCTCCACGTGGGATCGGTTGTTATTAACGAGACCAGTGACGTGCGGATCGATTCGATGCCCTTCGGCGGCTTCAAGCGCAGCGGCGTAGGAAGGGAAGGCGTCAAGCACACGGTTCGCGAAATGACCGAACCAAAGAACACCATCATCCAATTGCCTGAAACATCCTCAGGCTGGCAGCAGTTCGCTGCAACCACGAACGGAGCAGTATGACCACCCACAAAATCGCCGTTATTGCCGGTGACGGTATCGGCCAGGAAGTCGTCCCGGCTGCGCTGGAATGCCTGGAACGAATCGCCCGGCTTCATTCCCTGGACCTGCAATTTACCCACTTCGACTGGGGTTCGGACTACTACCTGCGCCACGGCCGAATGATGCCTGAAGACGGTCTTGAGCAGCTTGCACAGCATGAGGCCATTTTCCTGGGCGCAGTCGGCTCACCGCAGGTCTCCGACGCGGAATCGCTGTGGGGGCTGTTGATCCCCATACGCCGTGAATTCCAGCAGTACATCAACGTGCGTCCGGTGAAAACGCTCGACGGCGTGAAGTCGCCGCTGGCGTCGAAGGAACCGATCGATATCCTCATTGTGCGTGAGAACAATGAGGGGGAGTACTCGGAAATCGGCGGACGCATCTACCGCGGGCAGCCGCACGAAAGCGCTGTGCAGGAGACGATTTTCACCCGCCTGGGAGTCTCCCGGGCAGCACACTACGCGGCATCCCAGGCTTCCGCGCGGGGCGGACGACTGACTTCCGCCACCAAGAGCAACGGCATCATCCACACCATGCCGTTCTGGGACGAGATTGTTGAAGAAACGGCACGGCTCTATCCGGAAGTTACCCTCACCAGCGAACTGGTGGACGCATTGGCCGCCCACCTGGTGTTGAAGCCGTGGACCTACGACGTAATCGTGGCATCCAACCTCCTCGGAGACATCTTGTCTGACCTTGGCAGCGCCGTGACAGGGTCCATAGGCGTAGCTCCGAGCGCCAACCTCAATCCGGAAGGCGACTTCCCGTCGCTCTTTGAGCCGGTTCATGGTTCAGCGCCGGACATTGCCGGCATGGGACTTGCGAACCCTGTCGGCCAGATGTGGTCCGGAGCCATGATGCTGGAACACCTCGGCCACCCGGAAGCAGCCAGGCACCTTCAGGCGGCCTTCGAGTCGGTCCTCCGTGAAGGACTCGGAACCCGGGATGTTGGTGGCACCTCTTCCACCTCCGAGTTCACCACTGCGGTCCTGGCCGCCATCGACGCCATCGATGCCGTTCCATCCGTCGACCCCGCGATCCCCGCGGCAGCACCGGCATCGCCATCATCGTGAGCACCGACACAGCGACCAACATCCGCCCCAACCATCACTTCGGCCAGTCCGTCAGCGGTGGTGAAGCGCACGCCTGCCTGTTCGCGGACATCATCCAAGAGGGCCGTCAGCGCTTTCCGATACAGAAGCGCTTTCCGATACAGAAAGGCTACAACCGGGGCATCACTCAGGCATCGGAGACGTGGACCCATTTGAAAAAGAACGTCGCGTGCCAGTTCTGCCGAAGCGCCAGCGAAAACGAATGCCATTGGTAAGGCACGCTTGACATGCGTGCATTTGCAACTGTGATGGCAGTCCTGGCTGTTACCGGCGGCACCACCTGCATCTTCGCGAACGGCGCACTCAATCTAGTGGGCGGGCTGTTGCTCCTTACGATCGGCGCGGGAGGACTGTCGGCGGCCTGGACCACGCATGCGGGGGAAAGGCGCGCCTCGAAGGTACCAGAAGATACCTCCAGCTGAAGGGACACCCATATGCCTTCGCAGGCCAGGGCTGACATCGTTGAGTCGCCCACCTCGCCTCTTCGTCCCGGGACCATCATCCGCAGGGATCCCGGCGATCATGAGGTGCTGATCTCCATCCTCTGCACCGGTATCTGCCACTCCGACATTCACGCCCGCACGGGGAGAATGGTCTCAGGTGCGATATCCACTGGTTGTAGGACACGAAATCGTCGGCGTCGTGGAGTCCATAGGCGCAGGGGTGACGCGGCATTCCGTTGGAGACGTCGTCGGAGTGGGATGCTTTGTAGATTCCTGCCGGGAATGGGTGAACTGCATTGCCGGAGAAGAACAACACTGCCTGAAGGGATCAACAAGCAAATATAACTCCACTGGGTCGGATGGGCTGCCGACCGCCGGCGGTTACAGCACCAGTATCGTCGTGGATGAAAATTACGTACTGAACATCCCCGATGGACTGCCGCTGCAAGGGGCTGCTCCGCTCCTGTGCGCAGGAATCACCATGTATACGCCGTTACGTCAGTGGAAGACCGGACCCGGCAAGCGGGTGGCGATAGTCGGTATGGGTGGCCTAGTACATCTGGGCTGAAATAGCTGCCATGGGAGCAGAAGTAACAGTGCTGAGCCAGTCCAGGACGAAGGAAAAGGACGCACGTCGGCTCGGAGCGGATCACTTCTTCGCAACGTCGGACCCTGAAACATTCGCAGCGCTGCGGGACAAGTTCGATCTCATCATCAACACCGTCTCCGCTGAGATCGATGTGGACCAATACCTTTCTCTGCTGGGTTTGGCGGCACGCTGGTCCTGGTGGGGCTTCTGTCCAAACCGCTTAGACACCGCGCATCGTCCCTGATCTCGGCCCGGCGAAACCTCAGCGGATCCAAGACGGGCGGAATCCGGCAAACCCAGGAGATGCCGGATTTTGTGCCGCCCACAATCTTGGCGCGGAAGTCGAAGTGGCGGACGGTGCACACATCAACGAAGCTTTCGACCGTGTTTTGGCCAGCGACGTCCGGTTCAGGTTTTGTCCTGGATGCCACCACGCGTTGACAGGGAGCCTGGGTCGCTGCCACTCAGCTGCGGTCCGTGGCCTCTTCGCCTTAGAGCGCGTTATGCAGCCCGCTTGGTCTCGATACCGTAGACACAGCAAACCCCAATGCCGAACAGCCAAGGATAAGAACGCCTGCAGTGCAGAGATCCTGTGGGTAAACCCCCGGAAGTTGCTGGTTTACGGGCATGGCGTTTTCGGATACGCCTCGTATAGCCGGAAGGCGCTAGGGAGGACCACAGCTAAGCGTGACTCACTGCGGAACCGGTTCCTCGAAACACAGTAGTTCTCGCAGCTACTTCTACTCCCGTGTTGACCGATATCTCACTTGCGTCATCTTCCTTTGCTTTGATTTAGGGCAATGAATGAACGCGATTCGGGGCCCAGGGGCCGCGGTGTGAAGTGTCGAATCGATACGGCTGAGATGGCTGCAGTCAGGGCCAGGAGAAGCCACGGTGCGCTGGCGTGTGCTGACGGAGTGGCGGCGTGTTCGTAGAGCGGGGCCAGCGCGGCGTTTCCAATGACCACGGCGAGTCCGCCGGCACTGGCCAATAGCCCGTAATATGCACCTGTCGGGCGGCCTGCGGAGAACTCAAGGACGAGCCCCATCGCCACGGGCAGTACGCACATATTTCCGAGGGCAAGTCCTGTTACCAGGGCAATGGCGGGTATAACGGGGATGGCGGATGGCGCAGGGAACACGGCCATCACCGCGAGGGCAGCGAAACCTATCGCTTGAAGGAAGAATCCAAGGGGGAGTGCCAGCTTGGGCCCGTAGCGACCCATGATTCTGGCGATCGGCCATTGGAGGGCAATAGTCAGGATTGAGGCGTAGGCAAAGACGACTGCCAAGGCATCTACGCCCACCCCGCTGCGCTCCATTTCGATCGGGAGCCCAAAGTACAGTTGGTTGGTTGCAAGCAGATTTACGCTGTAGAAGGCAGCAAAACCGATGAACCTCTTTTCCCGAAGGCAAGACCAAAGACCGGCGGGCCTGCCATTACCCGGTGTGTTGGCTCTGGTTCTGCAGGCACGTGGCTGCGTTCTGGGCAGAAAGAGCCAAAAGACGGCTGCCATCAACGCAAAAACTCCGGCGCCCGTCACCAGTGAGGTGTCAAAGCCAGTGTTTAGGAGTAAGGAGCCCATGAGTGGGCCGAGTACGGTGCCCACTTCGCCGCAAACCACAAGCAAAGCAAAGAGGGAGGAACTTTCGCGCTTCGGCCGGGTTGCGGATGTCTCCGTATCGACCAGCTCTTTCCGATAGTCCGGTTTCCCCCGACCGCTCTCTGCGGCTGTTGCGACAAGGCTCTGCATAGCGGGGGAAAACAGCGCGCCACCAATGCCCGTGACGACAGCGCCGAAGAGAAACATCGGAAAGTCTGAGGCCCACGCAAGGAGCAAGAACCCAGAAACACGTACCAAGCAGCCCGTGATCATCGACTCTCTCGCCCCCCAATGATCGGCCAGCGCCCCACCAAAGAGAAACAGACCCTGCTGAGCGAATGTTCGCGCCCCGAGAACAACACCAACCGCCATCGCGCCCAGACCGAAATCGTTCCGCATCGCAACAGCCAAAAAAGGTACCACTGCAAAGAAACCAATGTTGAAAATCAGCTGGCTTCCTAGAAGCAACTGCGGAGCAGCCTCAACTCGACGTCTACCTAGACGGCTTGACTTGGCCTTACTTGGGAATCTCGTGTTCGAAATCACTCGTGGCTCGCAAATCTGGCAACCATAAGCGCGGCCAAGACGGCTCCCGGAGACGCTGCGCGCCGGCCATAGCCAATGCTGCGCCGAAAACCCTCCAAAAGGTGGGAAAAGTGCAAGGCGATCCTCCAGGGCGTGCGATGAGATGCCCCAACAGCGTATGGGATAAGAAGAAGATGATTAGCTGCACGCCAAGCAATGCAATGTTTCTTTTCCGGAAAGAAACATTAACCGGTCGATGAGTACGGTCCGGCATGCAGTGTGAGCCGCCTCCGCGGGCCCCGTGTTGATGCGGGAAAACCGACGTTCCCTTTCCTTCTGTGCCGGGGAGCGGCGCGTGAAGTTGAGGGCAAGCGACTGCAATGATGCGCCCTACGGGCTTCGCCTCGCGCTTATTTCGTTGTTGGAAACATTGCCTTGCCTCTTGAGGGCCTAATTGGCGTCTTCTTGTGGCGTACGCTTGCAAATCCGAGGGCTAGCCCCTTCAAAGGCCGACCGCGAGGCGGGACAACGGTGTTCAATAAGGAAAAGTAAAGAGGGAATAGTTATGGTCAAGGCCATCGTTATGCGCGACACAACAACAGCCGATCTAGGGGAGCACACCCCCAAAAAGAATTCGGTTACACCCGGTCAGACGGATGCGGACTTCCGCCTTTGGGCCAGGGGCGACTTCAAGACGGGTATTTGGGAGGCAACTCCGGGAGTATCCAATTCCGTGCGTCAGAACGACGAGATCTGCCAGATTCTGAGTGGGTCCGCAACGATTACTGAAGCGGACGGCACCAGCTTCGACATTGGTCCGGGCACTCTGTTCGTGATGCCGGCTGGCTGGGAGGGCTCGTGGACTATCCACGAAACCGTCCGCAAGATGTGGGTTGTCAACAACGTACCGACGACGACGGCCTAGTCCGAAAGAGAGAAAGCCTGCCGGACTTAACGGATTTCAGTGCTACTCCCGCGTTCACTGCCTGCACCCAACTCTGAGATAAAAACGCTCATGGCTGCTTCCTGTTGACTGCGCTTCACCAACGCGGGCCTACTAAATAGTTTATGGCCAGTGCTGAGGGCGAGTACGCTGCCTTGAATAGCCCTTTCGTTAGACGGGGCAACAGCCAACAGTGAGGACGCATTCGAGACTGGGAAACTAGGTCTGAGCGCGTCAGCATATATGCGGTCAGAAAACATACTGGAGGAGCGATAAGAAGCGATCGTTCCGACTCTATGCACGGGCTGATGGCGTAGGTTGAACCTCAATCATGGCACCAGGGAGGAGGCTGTCTTTTGCGGCCTGTCATCATTGGGGAAAGAACCTCGTAACTGAACTGGACTTCCTGCACCGACGGTTCATGACGGCGCAATTCGATGCAATGGGCCGCTCGCGTGCTGATGTCGATTTTGCCGGGTTGGCTTTTCCCATGCGAACCCGACACGTTGGCTGCAACAGCGTCTGTTCAAATCATTTCATTGCAGCTGAAGCAGGTTGACCCGCAAGTAAGAACTACCGTCGGCGAGGCCTCTTGGGCTCGATATGAGAGAAGGAGGCCCCCAATCGTCCATGGCGGCCTGCTGAAAAGTCAAAATGAAAGGCAATCATGATTAACGATGACTTTGCGGCCCCGGCGCTTCTCTTTTACGACCCTTTAGACGGAAGTAAATCCCGCCCCCTATCGAGTACCTCATCAGCAGCGAGAAGCAGAGGTTCAAGGAGAACTGAGATCGGCCGGAAGCAACCCCAGCAAGCACGTCAGGCTTGGCGCACACGGGCTCTTGCCGATGTAGCGCGCGACCTCCAGCATCTCATGGACTCGTATCGGCCGAAATTTTAAGTGCATCCCGTCGGGGTGAGTGGAATTACAGCAGAGTCTGGCTCCTAAGCCCGTTCCCTACCCGAGGTGTCGGGCGTCAGGGTGTTTCTGCCGAGACATCACGGGTGCATGCCGCTTCCGTACCAGCCCCTTGAGGGACGAGACGGACACCGCCTCGTATGTCACCCTCGCCTCGGAACTCCTCGGTGTCCCGACCCGATCGTGAACCCAATCATTGGTATAGCACATAAGAGTGCCTGGCAATTCCCAAGGCTCCCCGGAACGGCAAAGGGCACGCAGGTCTCCCTGGCTAGTGACCTCGGGGACCAGGAACTGGCTCTTATGGGTCCTGGCGCTCGTCCGAGTGCGCCCATGCGGAGGAATTACGGGGCGGCGCTGCTACGGAAAGGTCGGACCTGTTCATCTGCGTCCGAGTCGGCCGCCGGAGTGCGAAGAGTCTCAGCTCCAGCTCGCGCAGTGGTGCAATGAGGGCCAGCAATTCTTCGATATCGGCCTCCTCCGTTGCCTCTATCATAACCTCGCGCAGTGCTTTCCGAAGCCGCTCGAGCGCGATTGCGGCAGCCTTTGTCGGCCGGACGACGACGTTCCGTCCGGTCCGTTCGGTGCGATCGATGAGCCCTTTGGCCTCAAGGCTGCGGAGCGCAGCGCTGACATTGGGCCGCTGGAGGACGGACCGGTCCGCAATTTCGCTTGGCGTCGACCCTGGCGCGAGGTCGACAACGCGCATGACCATCTGTTCCGTCTCAGTCAAGATTGGTACCTCGCCGAGAGGCTCGACCATTCGAATAAGCCGTGCGACGTCGAGTAGCAGGTCAGCCAGCGTGCCGAGATCGTCCGCATCCTCAATCTTCATCGTTCAACCTTTAGTTGTGCGTGCATAATTATGCTGACATAATAATTTATATCATGCTCACAGTCCACTTGAGGAAACAACAATGGATGCGCTTCTAATCGGCTTGTCGCTCGGCGCTACGGCGGGCGTCAGCCCCGGGCCGCTGCTCGTTCTCGTTGTGGCACAGACACTCCGCCGCGGTTGGCGCGGAGGAATGGCGACGGCCGTGGCGCCGGTGCTTTCGGACGCGGTCGTCGTGGTGCTGGTAGTCCTCGCGCTCGAACGACTACCGTATTGGACGCTCTCGGTGATTGGGCTGCTGGGAGGTGTCTACTTGGCCGTCTCCGCCGGGCTGCAGTGGCATCGTAATGCAACTGTCGAGCAGGTCGCGTCTGATATCGCGCCTCCGCGGACGGACGGGTGGCGTACTCTCCTCCAGGGCGCCTTGGTGAACTTGCTCAGCCCTCACCCTTGGATCACATGGGCGACCGTGCTTGGACCACTGTTCTTGCGCGAGTGGAAATCGGCATCGCTCGGCGCGTTGTCTCTGGTTGCCGCGTTTTACCTAGCCCTGATCGGGGCGAAAGCGGTCGTGGCGCTGCTGCTCGCGCGCTTCCGCGATCGTTTCACCCCGCGGGCGTACACAATAACAATGCGCTCGGCGACGGTCGTACTCGGCGTTCTGGGGATCGTACTGACCGGGCTATACGCGGTCGAACTCGCGAGGACCGCTGCCGCGTAAATCAAACCGTGAGTCCATGTACACGATGTTCAAGTTGTTATCACCACTCCAGAGTTGGCCTGCGCTGCAGCGGAAGGGCCGGGCGACAGGTCGTCCAGATCCACCACCAACACCGGGTAGCCCAGCCCCAACGTGGTGTCATTCACGATAAAGAGGACCAATGCATGCTCTACATTGCGCCGAACTGCATAGCGGAGACGCTTCCAATTCACGTTGTCCTAGGCGCCATCGTCGACCACCTCCACGTAGGCTCGAAAGCCATCTTCTTTTCTCTCAGTAGGAAGAATTCGCCGAGGACACAGATGACACATATGTGCTCCAAAAACCCGAGTGATCGCGCTCTCCGCAGGATTTCCTGCGAACCCTGGAAACATGCACTAGATGCGGGAACAGTCGCAAGGGATCCGGCAACACCAAACCAGGACGCGAAGCATGCCCGCATTCGACAAAGCCTGCTTGATCTGCAGAAAAACTGGATTCGTTCATGCACGGGAGTTCTCGCAGCTACTTCCACTCCCGTGGTTTAACGCCGATAATGGATAATATGTCGCACTAGCCGTGGAGGTATTGGCGAAGTCCGGGGATTGCGAAGTCGACTTTCCCGTAGCCGGCGGATTCGATCAGGCCTGCGGCGATGAGCCGTTTCCGGTATTTGGACACGACATTTGGTCTGGCATTGAGGATCGCACCAATCTGCCCGGCCGCGGAGGGGCCTTCCTGGGCGGCCATGGCATCGAGGAACTCGCGGTCTTTGTCAGAGATGTCGGACAGCGCCGATTCGACGACCACCAGACGGTTACGCCTCTCCGCTGCGCTGATCGCCCGCTGAACGCTGGCCTCATCCAGTGTCCATCCTGCCTTGCCCGCTTCCAGCCAAAGATAGTACCCAACGAGCTGGATCAGGAAGGGATACCCCTCCGTGGCCTCGGCCGCCTTGCTGATGAGTTCCGGAGAGATGGTGATCTCTCCCTGGTTGAAGAGATCGCTGTAGGATGCGGTGACTTCGGCGACGGCCGCTTCGTGGAGATTAATCCTGTCGGCCCGCCGCAGGAAAGTTGCGACACCCTCGTTGAGGAGGTCGGACACCGCTGACGGGAGTCCAGCGAAGATCAGGCCGATGGGCAGTCCGTCGCGGATGAAGTGCTGGACGTCAGCGGCCAGTTGGGATATTTCGGTCCGGTCGACCGCGTGGATCTCGTCGATGGTGATGACCAGACCCGTGCCCTTTTCGTACAACCGGCGCAGCAGTTCGTTCCCGGTCCTTCGCCAGTCCGCGGCCCGTTCCGGAGGGAGTTGGGTTGTGAGCCCGAACCCAGCTGCGGAGAAGGCAGTGATCTTCCGCGAAGGAGGCCCGTCCCCGAACTCATCAAGAAGGCGCAGCATGTCATCACCAACCCCGGCAAGGAAACCCGGCGTCGCCGTCCGGGAGATGACGGCCCACCCCTGGTCCCGGGCGATCCCCTCCGCCTCGCTCAACATCACAGTCTTGCCGATACCCCGGGAGCCCGTGATGATGGTCAAAAGCCCCGGCGCCCCGGAGCCCTGTTGTAGGCCGTACTCAAACTCGTCCAACAGCCCTGCCCGTCCCACAAGCTCAGGCGGGGTCGCTCCGGCCGTCGGTTTGAAGGGATTCAGCACGGCACCTCCCAAGGCGCATTCAGGTGAAACTAGGTGAAAGTGGTGAAAGTGGTGAAACTCCTGCCACCATACGCCGAACCCCTCGCCCCGAGCAAGCGCCACAGGGAAGGCGGTAGCATCGAGGCCATGACACAGGAGGAAAACTACATCGAGCACGCATTCCCGTGGGACAAGGGCTGACCGGCCTTAGCCTGCAGCTCAGTCTGGCGCCCATGAAAATCGAGCTGGTTTGAGCCCTTCAACGACGCCAGCTTCCCGCCGTACCTTCGCTGAAACGGCCCACGGACCCTACACCGCAGCATTACTAAACGCCGATAAGCACCCATATGTCGTGTTTTCGTGGGACAGAAGTGCAGGAACGACCGTGCGGCGAACGCGAACACGAAAGTAGGCGGAGGTTTCCTTGACTGTCTCGTGTCCGCGCCTATTACAACGTGCCACATCGGCGCAGTCCGTCCGCACCAAGAGATCTGGGCGTTTCCCTCGATCGAATTCAGTATGCGTGACCGTCGGCCGAGAGCAGACTTCACTGTTCAGATTCGGCACTAGCTGCCCTCAGTTGCTGTTAGTTAGCTGACACCCCTGGACTCGCGGTCTGAGGCAAACGCCGCAATGCATTGCGCGTAGTAAGGCGTCTCCAGTAGGCAGCGCTCACCTAAGGCCCGCTGACGGGCGGCAGCGACATCCTCGAACGTTTGCCCGCTCCCGAAGATAATCGTCAGGAAGTCATCAGTAGGGTGCGACGTCACGGTGTTTGTATACCTCAGTTCATCACCCTTCAGCTGCTCGATACTAAGCTCCCAGATGACCTGTGTAGTGGCCCTCCCTGATGATGATGGGAAAGCATCGGGGACTGACACCATCTTGCAGTAGTGGGGGGTGCCAACTTCCATGCGGTATCGCTCGCTTACGATGCCTTTTCCAATCACCTCAGAATTGATCGACATCGCTTCGCTGTAGCCGGCGTTCTTGTTATGCCCAGCTGCGCGCTGCTGATACTCAAGGGCCTGCTGGGTTTTCAACCATTGCTCTATATTGACGTGCGCCAACGGCGCACTCACATCGGCTGTGACGACCGCACGTGAGAGGACTAAGTCGTCCCGAACAACAGCACCCACCGGCTCTGCCCTTCCTGCTGTGCCGTGATCCGGCAGAGACTGCCATGGACAACACGGCACTTTTCGTTACCGGACTGACAAACGACAGTGGGTGGGTGTAATACACCCGTCATGCCCGTTTGGTGGAGAAACTTGCATCATGGTGATCGGCGATCGCCTGTTCGGCGACCCGGAACGAGGCCAGGGCAGCAGGGGCACCACAATAGACCAAAGTCTGCAGCAGTACTTCCTGGATTTGTGCTTCCGTGAGCCCGTTGTTGAGGGCTGCGTGGACGTGTCCTGCCAGTTCCTGAGGACGGTTCAGTGCCGTGAGCATGGCCAGATTGAGCAAGCTGCGGGTCTTGTGGTCAAGTCCGGGCCTGGACCAGATTTCTCCCCATGCATACTCGGTAACAAGTTCTTGAACGGGACGGCAAAATTCACTGGTTTGTTTGAGAGCCAGTTCCACGTGGGCACTCCCCATTACTTTTGTTCGCAGGCCCAGACCTTCCGCGTACCTCTGTGATTTTTCCTCGCGTTGTGACACGGCATCCTCCTTTTCTTTTTCAGCTGCTGAGGTCCTGCTCGGTCGTTTGTCTTTGTTTGAACCGATGCAGGGTTGCCTCGGCATGCTTCAGGATCGGACCGTCGATCATTTTGCCGTCGAGCCGGAACACGCCATTTTCGGCCTTGGCCGCCGCTTCTAGGATCCTTTGTGCGGCTAGAACCTCAGTTTCGGAGGGCGCGTATGCAGCGCGCACTACATCTACTTGGTTCGGATGGATGCACGCTTTGAAACCGAAGCCCGAGGCGGCGGCATCGCCGGCTTCGACGGCCAGCCCGTCAAGGTCGAAGATATCCAAGTAGACCGAGTCGATTGCGGGCTTGCCAGCCGCCGCCGCTGCTATGAGCACAGAGGATCGTGCCTGGACCGCGACGTCCCGGTAGCTCCCGTTAGGGTGACGGCTTGATGTCCCACCGATAGATGCCAGCAAGTCTTCGGCGCCCCACATCATGGCCACTACGTTGGGCTCGGCAGCAATGGCGTTGGCATTTGCCACGCCCGCGGCGGTCTCGCACAGAGCAACCACTCGGTAGCCATCCATGACGCGGATCTGTGTGGTGTCCTCGGTTTTGGCCAGCATTATGGTGCGGTAGGGCGTGAGTGCTAGCCACTGCAGGTCCCTTTCAAAGTCTTCGGTGCCTACGCCACTTATCCGAACAATGGTCCTGTCGGGCTCCAGACCGTGGAATTGTCCATGATCGCTAAGCCGGGAGAGGATTTCCCGCCTGGCACCTACCCGATCTTCTGATGCCACGGCGTCTTCGAGGTCGACAATGACCGCGTCAGAGCGGGCGGCGGCCTTGATGAACCGGTCAGGTCTGTCGGCTGGGCAAAACAGGAGTGCAGGGCCGGTAGATAATTCGATATTCATGAAAGCCGCCTGGAAGCTTTGTGAGCGTCTTCAGTCCACATGAGGGCGCTTCGTGTCGCTACGGCGACAGCAACCATGTGTTGATTCCTGCCGGTGTGTTTCATGACGGCGATCCCCTGCCCGGGCCTGGTGGCGGACAGCCGCTTTTCGAGGACAACGGTCTCGGTGTACAGCGTGTCCCCGTGAAATAGCGGATGAGGGAAGGAAACGTCGGTCAGCCCTAGCTGGGCAATGATTGTTCCCTGCGTTAATTGAGTTACAGACTGTCCCACCATCGTGGCCAGGGTAAACATGGAGTTGATCAGTCTTTGACCAAGGGGCTGCTGGGCGCTCCATGCGGCGTCCAAGTGAAGAGGCTGGGTATTCATTGTCATGGTGGTAAAGAGCACGTTGTCTGTTTCGGTGACGGTTCGGCCTGGGCGGTGGGCATAGGTGACGCCCAGGTCGAGTTCATCAAAGTACAGCCCACGTTGTTCAATGAGTGGGGGAGCGTGGCCGGGTGAGGGCACAGGGATCTGCGTCATGGTTCTATCGCTCGGCTACAGACCGAGTTCACGGGCAATGAGCATTAGCTGGACTTCAGTGGTACCTTCGCCTACCTCCAGGATTTTGGAGTCCCGGTAGTGTCGAGCTACGGCGAATTCGTTGATGAAGCCGTAGCCGCCGAACACCTGGGTAGCATCTCGCGCGTTGTCCATGGCTGCCTCGCCTGCGACCAGCTTGGCAATAGCAGCTTCGGCCTTAAAGGGTTTGCCGGCTAGCATCCTGGCAGCGGCATCGTAGTACGCAAGGCGCGCTGTGTGGGCTCTGGCCTGCATACGCGCGATTTTGAACTGGATGGCTTGGTACTTGCCGATGTTCTGTCCGAATGCGCTGCGTTCCTTGGCGTACTTCACGGACAGGTCCACGCATCCTTGGGCTGCACCGGTGGCCAGTGCAGCGATCGCGATTCGGCCCTCATCCAGGATGGCGAGGAAGTTTGCGTAGCCGCGTCCTTCCTCTCCAAGCAAATTCGACTCAGGTACCCGGACGTCCTTCAGTGTTAGAGGGTGCGTATCCGAAGCGTTCCAGCCAACCTTGTTGTACGCCTTTTCGGCGGTGAACCCGGGAGTGTTGGTGGGGACCAGAATGGTGGAGATTTCTTTCTTCGTGGTGCCGTCCTCGCGCTCCCGCTGGCCGGTGACAGCGGTGACCGTGACGAGCCGGGTGATGTCCGTTCCGGAGTTGGTGATGAACTCCTTGTTACCGTTGATCACCCATTGGCCTCCATCACGGTGGGCGTGGGTTCGGGTGCCGCCGGCATCCGAACCGGCCTCCGGCTCTGTGAGCCCGAATCCTGCCAGTGCTCGTCCGGACGTCAGCTTAGGCAGCCATTCGTTCTTCTGGTCTTCAGTTCCAAAACGGAAAATGGGCATGGCGCCGAGCGAGACGCCGGCCTCCAGGGTGATGGCTACAGACTGGTCCACTCGCGCGAGTTCTTCCAGAGCAAGGGCGAGTGCGAAGTAGTCGCCGCCCATGCCCCCATATTCTTCAGGAAAGGGGAGCCCGAAGAGGCCCATATCCGCCATCTGGGAAACTACGTCGTACGGAAAGCTGTGTTCCTCGTCGTGCTTGCTTGATACGGGAGCGACGACTTCATCGGCGAAGTCCGCCACCGTCTTCCGGAGTTCTTGGTACTCCTCGCTAAGTTCAAAATCGACCATTTTTGATTCCCTTCTTAATATCTTCTGTCTGCGTTTTGTTTACAGCGCGTGAGTTGAGCTGTTGCGTCCGGCTGCGTCTAAGGAAGAAGTGCCATCCGGTGTGAAGTTCTAAGAGTCAACGGCTTGTGGACCGCGGACCGTCGCCAAAATCTGGTTCGCCCTGACCAGTGCACCGGTGTGCGCGTTTATTTGGACGGTTCCGTCGTGCGGGGCCAGTAGTTGATGTTCCATCTTCATGGCTTCCACGGAGAGGAGGACTTGGCCGGCAACGACTTCTTCGCCGGTACTGACTGCTACAGATACGACAGTTCCCGGCATGGGGGACCGGACTTCGGGGTCTACCGTGCCCTCCGCTCGTTGGATGCTTCCTAGCATCCGGTCGAGGCGGGCCTGACGCGTCAGAATATCCATGCGGCAGGCCCAGCCGTGTTCGCCCAGATACAACGCGGTCGGGTAGTTGATTACTTGTTGTTGGTACTTGCTGTTGGTGATGGTAGCGATGGAGTACTTACGGACTTCGCCGTTGTAGCTCAGCAAAATGGCATCGTCGCCCAGCTGGGAGAGAGTAGCGGTATGCGGCAGACCGCTGTCCACGCTTACCTCGAACTCGCTGCCGATGCAGTCCCCGTGGGTGACTGACACAGTCCTCACCTCACCACTGGAAGCACTTAGATTGATGCGCCGTGGCGCGTGCTCTCCCAAGCGCCAGCCTGTGGGCTGGGTCCAAACGTCGGCTTCCAACGCCGGTCGGCCGGCGTCCATCGCGACCAGGTACAGGGCTGTCGCCACAAATTCTCTGTCGGCAGCTGCCCTGAAGGAGAACCCCGGCATCTTGCGTTCGATAAGTTCCGTATCGAGCTTTCCTGCCCGGACCTCGGCGTCGTTGATCAGCAGGCGCAGATACTCCACATTGGTCTCGACGCCAAGCAGCTTGTAGCCCGAGAGTGCGTCATCGAGGGTATCGAGCGCCGACTCACGGTCCTCGCCCCAGGCGATTACTTTGGAGATCATCGGGTCGTAATGGGGTGATATTTCAAGGCCGGGCAGCAGGGCTGAATCGATCCGAACTTCACCCTTCGCCTCTGCCCCAGCTGCCGTCCAAGATGCCGGTTCGTGTAAGAGCTGAACCGTGCCGGTTGACGGTAAGAAGTTCTGCTCGGGGTTTTCCGCGTAGATCCGGGCCTCGACGGCGTGACCTTTGAGTTTCACATCGGATTGCGACAAAGTAAGTTCTTCACCGGCGGCGATCCTTACCTGCCATTCGACGAGGTCCACTCCGGTGACCATTTCCGTGACGGGGTGTTCCACCTGCAGCCGGGTGTTCATCTCCATGAAGAAGAACTCGTCCGGAGCATCATTGGAGACGATAAATTCGACAGTACCTGCACCGCTGTAGTCGACGCTGCGCGCCGCTTGGCAGGCCGCTTCCCCGATCCGAGCGCGGACGGCTTCCCCATCGTGAAGTCCTCCAAGCAGCGGCGAGGGGGCTTCTTCAATGACTTTCTGATGGCGGCGCTGCAGCGAACATTCGCGTTCGCCTAGATGGATCACGTTGCCGTGATTGTCGGCCAGGATTTGGACCTCGATGTGCCTGGGAGTGCGGACCAGACGCTCAAGGAAGAGAGTGTCATCACCGAAAGCACTGGCTGCGACGCGGCGGGCAGTAGCCAGGGTAGCCGGCAGGTCCGCTGGATCTTCGACAACGTGCATGCCTTTGCCGCCACCACCCGCGGAGGGCTTGATCAGCAGCGGAAATCCGACAGCAGCTGCTTCGTCGATGAGTTCTCCGTCTGTCATACCGGGCTGCGCGATGCCTGGGACGACTGGAACGCCGTAACCGGCAACATGATTTTTGGAACGGATTTTGTCGCCCATGACGTTTAGCGATTCGACGCCGGGACCGATGAAGGCGATGCCGGCCGCTTGAAGTTCACGGGCGAAGTCGACGTTTTCGCTGAGGAATCCATACCCAGGGTGCACAGCGTCGGCGCCGGATTCGCGGCAGGCTCGGATTACGGCGCCAATGTTCAGGTAGCTCTCAGTGACAGAGGCGGGGCCGATCCGCACCGCTCGATCTGCCTCTTGCACATGCCGGGCATGGGAGTCAGCATCGCTATACACAGCTACTGACTGGATGCCCAAGGACCGCAGGGTCCGGATGATGCGGCAGGCTATCTCACCACGGTTGGCAATGAGCACAGTTTCGAAGAGGGGTCTAGTTGAGCCGATGCCGGTGGGATTGTGAGCGGAAGAGGTGAGTGAGGGATGAGTCATTGTGGGCTCACATTCTGAAGAGACCGAAGGAGGTCTCCGGCAGTTGTTGGCGGGAGACGACGTCCAGGGCCATCCCCAGGACACGGCGGGTGTCGGCGGGGTCGATGATGCCGTCGTCCCAGAGGCGCGCGGTGGAGTAGTAGGGGCTTCCTTGGTCTTCGTATTGCTGTTTGATGGGGGCTTTGAAGGCTTCCTCGTCCTCGGTGGACCATTCCTGGCCGGCCGCCTCGTACTGGTCCCTTTTGACCGTGGCCAGGACGCTGGAGGCCTGGTTTCCGCCCATCACAGAAATACGGGCGGCCGGCCACATCCACATGAACCGCGGCGAGTACGCCCGCCCGCACATGGAGTAGTTGCCGGCGCCGAAGGAACCACCGATCACTACAGTCAGTTTCGGCACGCGTGCCGTAGCTACGGCGGTGACCATTTTTGCGCCGTTCTTGGCGATGCCGCCTTGTTCGACGTCTTTTCCCACCATGAAGCCGGAGAGGTTCTGCAGGAAGATCAGGGGAATGCCGCGTTGATCGCAGAGCTCGATGAAGTGTGCGCCTTTGAGCGACGATTCGCTGAAGAGGACGCCGTTGTTGGCCACGATGCCCACTGGGTGGCCGTGCAGGTGCGCGAATCCGGTCACCAGGGTGGTGCCGTAGTTCTTCTTGAACTCGTGGAATTCGGATCCATCAACCAGCCTTGCGATGACTTCGCGGACGTCGTATTGGGCGTTGACGTCCGTGGGAACCACGCCGTAGATCTCTGAAGGATCGACGACGGGCGGCAGGACGACGTCGGACACGTCCCAGGCCGGCTGCGCCGGCTTGGGCAACGTGGCCACGATGTCCCGGACGATCTCCAGGGCGTGCCGGTCGTTCTCGGCCAGGTGGTCCGTGACCCCGGAAATCCTTGAATGGACGTCGCCGCCGCCCAGTTCTTCGGCGGTGACGATCTCGCCGATGGCGGCCTTCACCAGAGGCGGGCCGCCCAGGAAGATGGTGCCCTGGTTCCTGACGATGACGGTCTCATCGCTCATGGCCGGTACATAGGCACCGCCGGCCGTGCACGATCCCATGACGGAGGCGATCTGCGGGATCTTGGCGGCGGACATTTTGGCCTGATTGAAGAAGATCCGGCCAAAGTGCTCTTTATCCGGGAAGACTTCGTCCTGTTTGGGCAGGAAAGCTCCGCCGGAATCCACGAGGTAGATGCAGGGAAGCTTGTTCTCCAGGGCGATTTCCTGGGCCCGGAGGTGCTTCTTCACGGTCATGGGATAGTAGGTGCCGCCCTTGACGGTGGCGTCATTGGAGATCACCAGAACATGGCGGCCGTGGACCAGGCCAATGCCTGCAATAACCCCGGCACCGGGGGAATCGTCGTTGTACATGCCATTCGCAGCCAGAGGCGCGATCTCAAGGAACGGGCTGCCGTCATCGAGCAAGTAGTCGATTCGTTCACGCGGCAGCAGTTTCCCGCGGGCGATGTGCCGCTCACGCGACTTGGCTGGGCCGCCGAGGGCCGCCGTGGCCAACTTGGACCGGAGCGTGGCTACGAGATCCCGTTGTGCAGCATGATTTGTGGCATATGTTGCATCGACGAAATCTGCTGAGCTTTGCAAGGCATGCATGCACATCTTCCATTCCACATAGGTTTCTTGCCCCAAATGGGGGCTTCCTTCACGTCTTTTCGAAAGCCACTGGAGAGCTTTCCGGAGAGATGCTGTGAGGGGCGACTGATATTCAACTACTTCGGTATCACCGCTTTATAAATTGGTACTACCACTCTACGAGTTGTGGACCCGGTGTCAAGAGCTCTGAAGTGACTACCTATAGAATCGGAGGGTCCGCCAAGAGGTGAATGAGGTAAGGGCCGATGACAATACATGATAGGGAAGTCCACTCCCTCGCCAGCGTCTTCGCGAACGACCCAGTCTCTGAAGCTCTCGCGCGGCTCATTAGGGAACTGCGTCCTGGCGATCGACTTCCTAGTGAACGCGACCTTGCTCTTGAACTGGGAGTGAGTAGGACGGCGTTACGCGACCGTTTGGGGGTGCTCGAGGGTTTGGGAATCCTGCGGCGCCGCACCGGGTCGGGAACATTTGTTGAGACTCTAAACCCAGATGCTCTGGCACTGGCTCTGAACTTGGCCATTGCTTCGTCGCACCTTCCGGTATCTGCTCTTGAATCTGTCCGGATCGCGCTAGAGCGGCAAGCGGGCCGTGAAGCGGCTACATCATCGGATCCCGTCCTTGTTGCCTATATGCAGCGCGCCATTAACACGATGGCATCCACAGATGTCCGAGCAGACGTCATGGATGCCGATCTCGCATTTCATCAGTCCCTTCTTAGGGCGGCAGGGAATCCCGCACTGTCCTTCTTCGCTGAGGCGCTCTCTGATGTCTTCGCCCAAGACCTCGCATACCGCAGCGCGCGTCTAAACAGCACGAGACTCACTGACTCCGTCCAAACCTTGTTGGTCGAGCACCATCAGAGGATCCATGACGCAATCGTTGCCGGCGATCCTTCTGCGGCGATGCAGGCAATCGATGACCACTTCGACGCCCTTCGCATCAGTTGAAGGATTCCTGGCCAGCTTCTAACGGGTGATCGACCCTGTCATAGCGGCTACCGGGCGCAGGAACAGAGGTCGCGCCAATCCCCACGCGGCGACCATAGCCGCCAGGGAAGCGGAGAAAATCCAGAAACCAACCCAGCTTTCACTGTCCTGGGCGGCGTACATATGGTTTAGGTTTCGCAGCGCACCGGTGGCCAAAACCAGAGTCACGTGAACAGCAATGAACGAAACCAGATAGAACATCACCCAAAGATGCACCTTGCGGCAGATCTCCATGGGAAGAATGCGACTCAATATGGCGGGGGCCTTTGTCCAGGCGGGGGACATTCGTAGGCCTGTCACTATGGATAGAGGTGCAGCAACGAAAACTGTTGTGAAGTACGCCAACAATTGCAGCGAGTTGTAGTTGTTCCAGCCGTTCTCCACAGGCCAATTTAGAGAAATGTACTGCAGGGCAGCAGACGCCGCGTTGGGCACGACGTCCCACCCCGTGGGTACAAGCCGTATCCAGTGCCCCGTCGCGAAGATGAGAGCGAAAAACACGGCGCCGTTGAGTACCCAGAGCGCATCAAGGGAGAGGTGAAACCAAAGGTCCAGGCTGATCTTTGTGAGCCCCTTCTGGGACTTCTTCGACCAAATCAGTCTCTTGGGTGTCCAGTACGCAGGGGGTTTGCTTCGAGTTCGAACAAGCCACCCTGATCGGATGATCAGTACGATCAGCAAAGAGTTGAGGAAGTGCTGCCATCCGACCCACGCCGGAATGCCTGGCTGGGTTCCTTCGGGCTGGTGCGACTCACCGGGATACGCCGCGATGAAATCTTGTATCGGGCTCATCTCGCGGAGCCACCGTCCCAACAGGACGAATACAAGCAGGATGCCGAGAGCCAGAGCTACCTTGCCTGTGATGTGAACCCAGCGTCGTCTGGCTGTGGGTGGGGCTTTGGACTTAGTGGACATGACAGATTCTCCGTGCTTCCGTGAACCGCGGCAGTTAGCGTATTCCCGAGGATTCAATGAGTCGACAGAGTTCCAAGGTGTAGTCTCCTGCGGTGGCTCCATCGATTACACGATGGTCGAACGTTACGGTGACGTTCGAGAGTGTTCGAACGACCACTGCACCGTCACGGACCACAGGGCGTTGGACAGCCCGGTGGACCCCAATAATTGCAGTCTGAGGATGGTTGATGAGCGGAGTTGCCAGGACTCCGCCTCGTTTCCCGGGGCTGGTGAGGGTGACTGTTGCCCCGGTCATGTCAGCTGGAGTGAGCTTGCCGTCGCGTGCGAGTGCCGCCAGCCGTCGAATCTCTTCCTGGATATCGTCGACTTTTCGGTTTCCTACGTTGCGAATCACCGGGACCATGAGGCCGCGTGGGGTATCAACGGCTATGGCCACGTTGCACTCGTCGAAGCAGACAATTTCCGAGTCCACGACATGGGCGTTGAAGTAGGGGTACGTGGCAGAAAGTTGTCCGATTGACGAGCAGGTGATGGCGACGATCCTGCTGAGATCAACCTCAGTGACGTCACATTCCTCGACAACGTGGACACCCGGGATTTGTGTGTGTGACAGGACCATGCGGTCTGAAATGATTTTGCGGATCCCCGAAATTTTGATGCGACGTTCCCCGGGTGCCGTCGTCGTACTCATATCGGTCACGCTGCGCCTCCCTCTGCGGGAACGGCAGTGGACCTGGCGATTGCGTTCCTTCCGTGTGCCTTACTGACCGCGGCTGCGATGTTTTCGATGCTAGGAACGAAAGCCGCTTCCAACTGTGCCGCGAAGGGAACGGGGGTGTGGGGTGGCTCCACGAAGTCGACAGTGAAACTTGGGAGACCGTCCACCGCACGGATCAGTTGTGCGCAAATTTCGGACGCCGGACCCGCGACGGGCCAGGACTCTTCGGCTATGACCAGGCGGCCTGTTCGTTGCACCGACTTCAGAATGGTGGAAATATCCAAAGGGGCCATCGACCGGGTATCAATAAGCTCAATGTCGATGCCTTCGGCCGCTAAAGCCTTGGCAGCTCGAAGTGCGCGGGAGACCATCAAGCCTGAGGCTACGACAGTGACGTCATTCCCGGGCCGCCGTATGCTTGCTGTTCCTATTTCGATGCTCAGCTGTGTGTCCACCTCTGCCCGTGCTCCGTGGAGCAGACTCATGTGTTCGAGGAAGACGACCGGATTGTCATCTTGAATAGCTGCGCGCATCAGGGAGTAGGCATCCTGTGGAGTGGTCGGGATGACGATCTTCAAGCCGGGAAAGCCCATCAGCATGCCGATGCACGACTCGGCATGGCCGCGGTGCGGCCCAATCCCAAATTTCGCCCTCACGACAAGGGGAACGGTAACCCCGGACCGGGTGCGATAAGCCACCGAGGCGCCTTCAAGAGCCAGCGGCGTCATGGTGAGGGCGAGGAATTCAGCAAACATGAGGTCGATAATGGGGCGGCTGCCGGCCATTGCTGCCCCCACAGCACTGCCAACCATGGATGCCTCAGAGATGGGCGCATCAATGAGTCGGCCGGCGGGACCGAAGCGTTCCCACAACCCCTTTGTTGACTGCATTGGACCCTCGAAGATCCCAATGTCCTGCCCCAGAAGGTACACAGAATCGTCTGTGTCCATTGCATCGCCGATCGCCGCAACGATGGCTTCACTGATGGTCATCCTGGTCACGATGCGATTCTCCGGTCCTCGGCAAAGGCCGACGGGTTCAGTACCAAGTTCTCTGTCGGCGGAGCATCTTTGGCCGCCGCAACAATGTCATTCATTTCCGCCATCAGGGACAGCGTCTCCGAGGCAGCTTCGTCGGCCCCTAATTCGCCGGCAACAATCAGCTTCTGCTCGAAGCGTGTAATGGGATCCAGCTTCTCCCAAGCGGCCACTTCGTCTCTTGTTCGATATGTCTCCGGATCATTCATGTAATGCCCTCCCATCCGGTAGGTGAGCGCGTGGATCAAAGTAGGACCTCCGCCCTCGCGTGCCCGCGCCACAGCGGTCGCGCGGGCACTGATCACTGCCTCGAGATCGTTGCCGTCAACGTCAACGACCTCAAGTCCCAAAGCCTTCGCCCGGTCGGATACTGTCCCCCCGGCAATCGCAGTGGTCGCCGGAAGAGAGGTGGCGTACTGGTTGTTTTGGCAAATGAGAATCAGCGGCAGCTGCAGCATGGATGCAAGATTCATTGACTCAGCCACAATGCCCGCGTTCGCGGTGCCGTCTCCGAATGCACAGACGGCGACGTTATTCAGGTGTCGCTGCTGCAGATGGAGCGCGGCTCCGGTTGCGTACGCGACGGTGGTTCCGAGCGAACCCGAGAACATCCCGATAAAGCGCTCACTGGGAGTGGGACAGATGTCCCCGCGCCAGTTTCCCCCCGAATTGCTTCCATCCGTGCCGAAGACCCCGGCAGCCAGCTCGGCCGGATCACTGCCACGCATGAGGCTAACGGCGCAAGCACCGCGGAAGTGAGGTGCGACGATATCGTCTGCTTCAAGTTCGGCGAAACCTCCGATGAAGACCGCTTCTTCGCCGCGGGCCTCATGCCAATGGTTGTTGTGCCGGCACATGGCTTGATCGAAAGCACGACCCCGGACCATCGCCCGCCACAGGTTCATTCGGCCCTCTGGTGTTCTGTGGTCAAAGCTCATGATGCCTGCACATCAATCAAGCCGATGACCTGGCCAAGGCGGACAGTGTCCTCGGGCTCACAATCCTGGCTCGCAAGCACGCCGGCCACGGTTGACTCGATTTCGAGGTTGACCTTGTCGGTCATCACCTCAGCGATTGCTTCACCGACAGCGACGGAGTCCCCGACCTCCTTCAGCCAAGCAGCGAATACAGCCTCCTCAACTCCGTCGCCTAGGTCATTAATAGACACCTGAGCACTCATGTGACACGTCCTTTCCGTTCGAAGTCGCCGCGTGTAGAGTGGTACCACCGCCTGACGAATTGGTATTACCACTCTACGAGACGTGAGCTTTCTGTCAAGGGCCTCGTCTCGACGCCATCGCGGGCCATACACGAAGGAGTGTTCATTGAAGATCATCGTGCTCATCAAGCAAGTTCCGGATACCTCCGACGAACGATCGCTCGATATGGCCACCGGCCGCATTGAACGAAGTCCGGACAGTTGCGTCGTCGACGAGATAAGCGAGCGTGCGCTCGAAATGGCTCTGCGATTCAAGGACGCTGACAAAAAAACTGAAGTTGTAGCGATGTCGGTCGGACCGCGGCAGGCTAACGCGGCACTACGCAAGTGCCTGTCCACAGGAGCAGATTCAGCCATTCATGTCTGCGACGACGGACTTATCGGAGCTGACTCAGTGTGGACTTCACAGGTCATCTCAGCTGCTCTGCGCGACTCGACATTTGACCTCGTAATCGCCGGAAGCCAGTCCACAGACGGCTGGACCGGAGCGGTGCCGGCCATGATTGCCGAGTACCTGAGCCTGCCTTTGCTCGGCTTCGTCGACGATGTGGAAGTCTCGGCACATCTTGTCAGCGGTCAACGCCACGGAGATGGAACAGTCATGAAACTGCATACGACGCTGCCGGCCCTCGTGAGCGTCACAGAACGCTCACCTGAAGTACGCTTTCCAAACTTTAAGGGCATCCTGTCGGGCAAGCGGAAATCCATCACAAACCTTTCCCTCGCTGACTTGGGCCTGGTCGCATCGGACCGTAACGGGAGCGGCCAATCCGTTGTCGTGTCCACCAACGCCAAGCCGGCCAGGACTGCCGGTAAAAAAGTCGTCGATGATGGCGCGGCCGCCACCGATTTGGCCGAATTTCTTATCTCCAGCAAACTCATTTGAAAGAGGAAGCGATGATGCCCAACGTACTAGTGTCAGTTGACACTTCTCCCGAAGGAAAACTCAGCAGGAGCACCCGGGAGGTCCTCGCTGCGGCTTCGCAGCTAGGCTCGCCGGTGGCCGTTCTGGTCGCTTCAAGACCCATAGAGGACAGTGTCGTCGCGGAGCTGGGCAACCTCGGAGCCGAACACGTATTCGCGGCTTACTGCGAGGACGCCGAATCTCTCCTTTTGGCACCTCAGTTGGAGGCGCTGCACCTGGCAGTGGAACATTTTGAGCCTTTAGCCGTTCTTTTGGCCGCTACTCCGGGAGGACGGGAACTCGCCGGCCGTCTCACAGTCCGCACGAAGGGCGGACTGATCGCCGATGCGGTCGACCTGCAGCTCACTGACGGAACCATAATTGCCACGCACTCTGTTTTCGGAGGATCCTACGCGGTTGAGTCCATGGTTGCCGATGGCCTACCGGTAATCACGCTCCGAGAAGGAGCAATCGAAACTCAGGCAAGGCCGGCTACTCCTGCCATGACCACGGCAACGGTACTCTGCGAAAAGAGTAAATCAGTGGTCATCGATGGCTCCTCTGCAATGACAGTTTCCAGTCGCCCGGAACTGCGTGCTGCGACAAAAGTCGTCTCGGGTGGCCGGGGTCTGGCCTCCAAAGAGAATTTCTTGCTCGTCGAGCAGCTTGCCGATGCACTCGGAGCTGCCGTTGGCGCTTCCCGGGCAGCTGTTGACGCTGGTTTTGTCGGCCATGACTCACAAGTGGGCCAAACCGGAGTCAGTGTCACACCAGACCTGTACGTGGCGCTGGGAATTTCCGGAGCGATCCAACATCGGGCAGGTATGCAAACCGCGAAGACGATCGTAGCCATCAACTCGGATCCGGATGCGCCCATCTTCGATATTTCTGATTTCGGTGTTGTGGGAGATGTCTTTTCCGTGGTTCCGAAGCTGATCGAGACCATCAATTCCCGCCGCTGAAAGGACAACGCCATCCGGCAGGCTTCACCTCTCGAAGTCTGCCGGATGGACAACAAACCTGAATGCACCGGCCAGCTTTCCGGTCACGGCTGTCGCGATGCTAGTGGGCCGGCTCCAAGCGAATGAAATGATGGTTTACCGCCGCCATCGCTCGCTCTGGGTCCCGGGCGAGAATAGCTTCGTGGATTTCACGATGTGCATCCACAAAAAACTCAGTGGAGCTCTGGGAACCTTCTCCGGCAAGTGCCTGGCTGGAGCGCGTCTTGACATCTTGAGTAAGAACGCCAGCTATGGCGTCCGCGAAGAAGGTCAAGGCGGGATTGGAGGCGGACCGTAGCAGCGCCTGGTGGAATTGCCTATCAGCCTCATCCCTCGTTGCCTGATCTTGCGCTGACGCCATAAGGTCCAAAGCGCGATGCATATAGGCGACAAGCACCGGGTCAGCACTCGTCGCAGCCTCCATCGCCGCCTGTCGCTCCAGCGCAATGCGCACCGACTCCAGCGCCTTGAGCGGGAGTTGGGCGGAACTGATGCCCAAATTCAGAGCCATCGAAACGGAGGCCGGATTGAACTCCTGCACATAAGTGCCCGAACCGGGCCGACGTTCCAGTATGCCCAAGCCCTCAAGGACACCCAACCGGTCACGCAACGCGGTTCTACCGACGGCCAGCTGCTTGGTGAGTTCGCGTTCCGTCGGCAATTTATCGCCAGGCTTGAGGCTCTTAACAATGTCCGAGAGCGCAGCAACGAGCGGGTCTTCCTGAGCAAGTGCGTCAAAAGGATCTTTCGCCGGCTCCAAGGCCGGTTCTACCAGTTGTGACATGAACCCTTCAGCTCTCCAGCCGGCCCGCACTCCGCGGGCAGCTCCAGTTGTTGGATGATCGGTCGAATCTACCCCAATCATAGCAACCACGGTCTACCAATTAAAAAAATTGGTGATACCGACCACAAATTGGTAACACCAGGGTTAGACTGGGTTTCATCGACCCTTAGTGGGCTAGGACACAATCAGGAGGTTTTCGAGTGGACCCCGCAACGATGACTCACGAGGACACCAGAGTCTTCCACCGTGATGTCACCAACGTTCCCGTCCGGGTAGAGCGCGCTGAAGGCGTGCATATCTGGGACGAGGCTGGAAATCGCCTCCTAGACGCATCTTCGGGCCTCAACGTCGTTGTCAACATTGGCTACGGCGTACAAGAGGTCCTTGACGCCATGCAGAAGCAGGCCGCCCTGGTAACCTTCTGCGGCGGGTTTACCAGCGCACCACAGGAGGAGTTGGCCAGAGTTCTTGCCAACATGGCCCCCGGGGACCTCAACCACGTTCGCTTCACATCGGGGGGAGCTGAGGCGACAGAGACTGCCATCAAGCTGGCCCGTCATTACTTTGTCGAAATCGGCCAGCCCTCCAAGTGGAAAATCATCAGCCGATGGAAGAGCTTTCACGGCAACACTTTGGGGGCCCTTGCTGCCTCCGGTTACACGGCGCGACGGCTGGAGTACACACCGTATCTCAGTAATTTCCCGCACATTTCGCCAGCTTATGACCTGGCAGCAGCCGAGGAACTCGAGGCTGCGATTCTCAACGAAGGACCCGATGAGATAGCAGCTTTCATAGCTGAGCCTGTGGTGGGCTCAGCCGACCTTGCCCGGATACCTCCCGAGGGCTACTTCAAGCGTGTCAGGGAGATCTGCGACAAGTACGACGTTCTCTTCATAGCCGACGAGGTTTTGTGCGGCATTGGCCGCACCGGCAAGAACTTCGCGATTGATCACTGGAACGTGACACCGGACATGATCATCTTCGGCAAGGGCGTCTCCAGCGGTTACACCCCCTTGGGCGGGGTCATCACAACTGACGGTATCTACGCTGCAGTCTCACAAGGATCGGGACTTTTCGACCATGGCTACACATACAGCGGCAACCCCCTTTCGTGTGCGGTTGGCCTAGCTGTGCTGAACTACCTCAACGAGCACCAGCTGGTCGAACGTTCCGCAGAGACAGGTCAATACCTCCTGAATTCGCTCCGGCTGGCCTTGGCAGAAAGCCCGATCGTCGGAGAAATCTCAGGACTGGGGATGCTCACAGGTATTGAGCTGGTTTCAGACAGATCAAAACGCACTCCTTTTGCCGCAGCGAAGCGAATCGGAGCGAGGATCGGCAAAGCAACCCGCGACCGGGGAGTGCTCATCAACCCGGGTTTCGGGGCACCCAGTCTTCCCACGGACCCCGAACGGATTGGCGTCTGCCCGTCATTTATTTTCACCAGGGAACACGTCGACGAAGCCGTAGCCGCCCTCTCCGCTGCAATCATGCAGATCGCCCAAGAAGAAGGTCTCGCCTAGTTCCCTGCCTTCCTTTTCACCAAAACCCCAGTAAGGACTCACTATGCGCATCATCAAGCCTTCGGCTCTCGCCGGCCTTTTCGGCGTGTCCGTTTTAGCACTCTCTGGCTGCTCAAGTCCGTCACCGGCAGAGAGCTCAAATCCGTATTCGGGCAAAACCGTCTGCATCGACCAGTATGCGACGGCCACAGCGATCACGGACATCATGGCCGGGCTGGAGACCGGCTTGGCTGACGCCAAGGCTAAAGGACTCAAAGTAGTCATCGAGAATCCCAACGCGGACCCGGCCACCGAGCAGAGCATTGCTCAGAAGTTCATCAGCAGCGGTTGCGATGTCATCGGGGGAGTAGGAACTGCAGCAGCGCAGCTACAGGCCAATGCTTCCAACGGAATCCCGGTCGTGTTCCTGGCTTCGTCCACCCCGGTGGAAGCCGGCCTCGTGGCATCAATGGATGCGCCGGGAAGGCACGTCACGGGCGTGGCCGACGTCCTTGACCCAGCTCCCGATATCGACGCCATGATCAAACTGGATCCGTCCATAAGGACCATCGGTCTGATCTGGAAGACGGGTGACCCTGCGGGAGACACACTGGCGAAAGCCGCGCAGAAACACCTGGATTCATTGGGTCTCAAGAACATCACATCCACCATTACGACCGGAGCCGACGTTACCCAGGCGGCTCAAAGTCTCGTAGGCCGCGTTGATGCAGTCATGATCCCGGGCGATACAACCACCATCAGTGCCGCCGCGGGAATCACTGCAGTTACAGACGCTGCCAAGATCCCGGTCTTCGGCGGGACGACGTCGGCCGTAGACGCGGGGGCAGTGCTGGCCTCCGGTTACAACTACGTCGACGTAGGCACCGAGGGCGCCAAGCTGATGCTGGGCATCTTGGACGGGAAGGACCCAGCAACCACCCCGGTTGTCATCCCCCATGTCGGAGGCTTCGACATTGCCACCGACAAACTCTCAACCTTCGGTCTTACGCTGCCTGACTCGCTTAAAGACCAGCTCCTGAAGAAGAAGTAGAACGGAAATTCTATGCTTGAATCAATCACTATCGCAGTCCAAGTGGGGCTGCTATACATCCCGCTTGTCCTAGGTATCTACATCACCATGGGCGTCCTAAGCCTGCCCGACTTTACGATGCAAGGATCGTTTGGCATCGGCGGAGCGACGGGAGCCGTCCTGGCGATTAATGGAGCGAACCCACTCGTCGCAATCCTGGTCGCAATGATTGCCGGAGCTCTCACCGGCCTCGTGACCGCAGCGATGCACTTGTGGCTTCGACTTAACGTCCTGCTGGCAAGCATCCTGGTCTCGGCAGCCGCATACTCGGTGGCGCTCGTCATCATGGGCAGCGGAAATCTCTCTCTGATGGGCAAAAAGAGCGTCTTCTCCTGGTTCCAGAGTCTGGGGCTGACCCCCCAGATGTCGACGATACTCGCCGGCTCTGCCATCACGATCCTTCTGAGCGCTGCAATTCTGGTCTTCCTCCGCACACAGTATGGTGTCTCCTTGATCGCCTCAGGCCAGAGTATTCAGACGGCCCGAGGTCTGGGCATCCGAACTGAATCCAGGCAGGTCGTCGGTTTGGCGATCGGCAACGGGCTCGCCGGCGTCTCGGGTGCCTTGATCGTCCAAAATCAAGGCTTCATGGACGTCACCATACAAAACGGAATCATCGTCATCGGACTCGCAGGAATGATGGTTGGGCTCAGCCTTGTCCGCACCAACAAGACAACCCTTGTCCTCATCGGACTCATCCTAGGGGTCTTCATCTACCGGCTCGTTGTGGTCTACGCGATCCAACTGGGTATCAACCCAAACCTTGTACAGCTGATCACAGCAGCACTGGTTGTGCTCGTCGTGTGGTTGCGAAACAACGGCAACATGCTCACCGGACTTACATCCAAACGCGGACGAAACAATCTCCAAATGTCACGCGTCAAATTCTACGAGGAGGACCGTGTTGCAAGTTTCTTCTAACTCAGCCCCCGACCTGGAGATCGTCCATCTTGCCAAGCAATTCAAAGGACTTGGCAAAGAAGTCAACAAGGTCATCACAAATTTCTCTCTGACCATCGAGAAGGGAACCACCGTCGCCGTCGTGGGATCCAACGGTGCAGGTAAATCCACCCTTCTGAACATGGTCTCGGGAACCGTTCTGCCAGACTCAGGACGGATCTCAGTCCGGGGAAAAGACATAACTTTCCTCCCTTCCTGGAAGCGGGTTCCCCTAGTTCGCCGTGTGCGTCAGAATCCTCAAGACAACATGATTTCATCGCTCACAGTTGAGGAAAACTTCGCCATGGCCCTCTCTGGCACCCGCCAGAGATACAGGCTGACTCCTGCCAGAAACAAGGCAGTTCGAGAGCTGGCCGTGAGGCAGATCGAAATGCTGGGCATGGGCCTTGAAAACCGTCTTCATGCGACCTCAGAAAGCCTCTCCGGAGGCCAAAGGCAAGCGATCGCCCTTGCCATCGCCGCCCTTGGCTCACCGGCTGTAATGCTCCTCGATGAACACACGGCGGCGCTCGACCCCAACAGTGCCCAACGAATCAAGGAAGTCACTGAGCGCATCGTAAAAGAGTCTGGAACAACAGCTCTCATGGTCACTCATGACATGGCGCACGCGCTCAAACACGCCGACCGGCTGCTCATGCTGCACGCCGGAACCATAGTCATGGACCTGAACAAGGACGAAATGCAGCGCCAGAGCGTCCAGCAAATCTCCGCACAGTTCGCCGCTCACGCGGGGGAGTCCCTACCCGACGAAACAATGCTGACCGCATCGTGAACGGATACCGTCTCCGGTTTCAGTGCACAACTACACCGCGAACCAGATGAACGCAGGTGGTGGGCGCAGGACTCATGTAGAGGCTGCGCCCACCACGCCAGAGGCCCTCGAGCCGTGCACTATGACCCGCCCGGAGAGCTCGCCACCGCAAGCCACATGACTTTCAGCCCTTTAACAGCAGGTAGTACTCATGATCGAGATGTACAGATATGACGGCTGGTCCCACCTACGAGGTCACTTCGTGGAGGTAAGACGTCGGGACAACGTTGTGCGACGAGGTTTCATCGAAGAAGCCACTTCAGATTCGGAAGTTATGTGGCTGACCGCAGACGGCACCTGCACCCGACAGATGTTTGAAAAGGCCGAGGACTACGAAGTTTGGGTTTGCGTAAACGCCGCACAGCCTCAAATCCCGGACGAGAAAGGAGCAATGAAATGAAGAAGCGCAGTAATCGTTGGGCCCGGACCGGTGAACATTGCCCTACGTCAGGGTGGTGGAGCCCCAATGCAGAAGGCCAGCGCACGATGTTTCTGAGCGAGGGCACCTTGATGCCTCCAGCAAAAAGCGAGCCGACCACCTGGCGGATGCTCCAGCAGCCATCCCTCGGGACACTGCCTGCGTACGACCCCCTCTATGACCTACCCGCGACTGGGCGCAATCAAAAAGGGCCAGCCTAGGCTCCATTGTGTGGGCGTGCGCAACGTCGCGCACATGCCGCTCTCTGAGCGGTGTCGAGTGCCGCACCGGGACTTGGGTAGCCTGGGTCGGGGTCGACCTGGACCGCCCGAGTGAACTGACTCGCTGCACAGATCGCCCAGACAACTATAGCCACATGCTATCCAAGGGAAAATAGGTTGTTGAGGAGTTCCAGTAGTTGTCTCCACTCTAGTAGCTTCACAGCCGATAACGGACGTTCTGTCGTCGGCCCGGCCGGGAGGTCTTGTCATGATGCTCGGTGTCGTCTCCGCCATGTAATAGATGAAGGAGGTGCAGCTACTGTGTCGAACTATTCATCGTTCTGGCGGGTTGAGTGCCGTCGCGTTTCGAGTTGTCCTACCGACCGCCGGGAGTCATTCATTAGGGGTCGGGCCTCATCTTGGCCGGAGGCTTCACGCGGACTAAGAGGTACCGTCCAGCAGAAAAACTGCAGAGGCGGCAGCGCCGATTTCCTGGCGCAGACTTTGAGTGCGCGGGGACGCGTCAAGCGGCCCTTTGTCCGTGTTCGTTCGAGCAAAAAGGAAGTGTGGACAATGTCCACACTTTCCGGCCCGGACTGCCTCTTACAGCCGCCGGACTGACCCGTATTCCGTATGTTTCCGCCACTTCCCAATGTTTCCAACCCCCGGAATCCCGTTCGAGTCCCACCTCGGGCACAGCATACCCCCTCGTTAGAGGGGGTTTTTGCTTTAAAGTGTGTACATTCTGGTTGGTCAGGTCCCTCTGACACTGGCCTCGGGGGGAGCCTGGCGCCGCGGGTCGCCTGTTTTCTTGTGGGGGAGCGGGGTCAGGGTCGTGGCTGGTGAGCCCTCCGCCTGCTCCGAACTGGGGCTATGGGTTCCTCTCGTGGTTCGTCCGGTTGGTCGTGGTTGTCCTACACCTCTTCATGGGTAGAGGGACTGGGCACGACATGACGTCTGGATCCTTGGTCAACGAGCTTGACTTTGGGTTGTTCCTCGAGTGAGAAGACGTTGATGGTGGCTGCTTTGTCAGGCCAAAGGGGGTGTGGACATTGTCCACACTTGAATCTTCTTTATCGTGACTACTTGCGGCCATTGGCTCTTCCCTCCTTGGGCGGCCACGGTCGGCCGAGTGCCATCAAATGGGCATTGGCCGTGTCAACGCAGGCGCACGGCGAAATCAAGCCGGACGCGGGCCCGACTTAGATGACTGATCCCATTGGTGCCTCCGGAACATGGCGTGGGTCCGGTCAGAGCTCTTCTCGACGGGCTTCGAGCAGCTACTCCAGGCCGGTGATGGTGTGAAATCGGACGGGGCTCCGGGATGCGAAATGGACGGGTTGGTGAATCCCGCCCATCCGTGGTTGAAGGGGCGGATATTCTGCCGTTGGCGCGATAGTAGGCGTCCGACATGGCCGCGGTTGCGGCTTTGTGCCGGGCAGAGGTGAATGGCAACCCCCGGCCGGTCAGGTGGGCCTTGCCATTGCTCATCAGGCCGAAGAGGCGTCCTGCGCGTTCGACCAGAGCCTCGGCAACCGCGCTGGACACAGTCGGCAAAGTCTCCCCATTAGGCGGTGGAATCTGATGAGCGTGTGGCCCGTGCGTACTCATGATTGGCCGCAACACTCGGAAGATCCCCCTGGATCACACTGCTGCTGCGGTTTGTGCCGGGTGCTGGACCTGGACCTGGTCGCGTTCCGGCTTTGGAAGGCCGAGATGGTCGCGGAAGGTCGTCCCGGTGTATTCAGTGCGAAACAGTCCTCGTTCCTGGAGGAGTGGCAGGACCCGGCTCTGGAACTCCTCGAATCCCTCCGGTAGGTACGCGGGCGAGAGGATGTAGCCGTCGACGGCGCCCGCTTCGAACCAGGCCGCAAGCTCTCCGGCGACGGAGTCGGGGGTGCCGATGACGACGCGGTGCCCGTAGGCGCCTACCACTCGGCGATAGAGCTCGCGCAATGTCAGGTTCTCCCTTTTGGCGGTGTCGATGATGAGTTGCTGGCGGCTCTTGTAGGCCTCGGTCTCGGGTATGTACTCAGGGAGTGGCTCATCCAGGGGGAGCGCGGTCACGTCGAAGCTGAGGAGTTGCGAGAGCCTGGCCAGGCCTACCTCGGGGTGGATGAGCTCCTGCATCTGACGGTACTTGGCTTGGGCGTCTTCGATGGTGTCACCGATGATGGTCTGCACTCCGGCGATGACTCGTATGCTGTCCCGTGGTCGGCCGGCCTTTTCGGTGCGGTCCTTGAGTTCGAGGGTAAAGGCCAAGGCCGATTCGAGGCTGTTCTGGGCAGTGAACACCACCTCGGCATAGTGTGCGGCGAGCTCCTTTCCGGCCTCGGAGGAACCGGCTTGGACTTGGACGGGGCGGCCCTGTGGGGGACGGAGTACGTTCAGCGGCCCCCGGACCGAGAAGTGCTTGCCGTGATGGTTTAGTACGTGCATCTTCTCCGGGTCGAAATAACGGCCGGAGCTCTTGTCCAGGACAAAGGCGTCGTCGTCCCAGCTGTCCCACAATCCAGCGGCCACGCGGAAGAACTCTTCCGCGCGCTCGTAGCGGTCGGCGTTCTTCAGATGTTCGGAGCTACTGAAATTCCGGGCTTCGGCCTCAACATATGAGGTGACGAGGTTCCATCCGGTCCGGCCGTGGCTGAGATGGTCCAGCGAGGCAAACTTTCGGGCGATGTGATACGGCTCGTTATACGTTGTGGTCTGGGTGGCGACGAGCCCGATCCTGTCTGTGCTGACGGACAGGGCTGCCAAGAGGGTGAGGGGTTCGAAGCGGTAGACCACGGGATCTCGGCTCAGCGTTTGCGCGTTGCCCTCGGGGGCGCATAGTTCGTCTGCGAGGAAGACAAAGTCGAGCTTGGCATTTTCGGCAGAGCGGGCGACGCCAAGCACGTCGGAGAAGTCCCAGCCGGCGTTGGAGATCGCGTCGGGGTGGCGCCATCCGGCGATGTGTGAGCTGGCTGGCGAGAGCAGAAGTCCAAGGACCATCTGGCGGCCGGCAGTGCTGTTGGTGTCCATGATGTTTCCGTTCTGGAGTCGGTGCAGTGAATGTTTCGGCGTGTGGTTCAGAGCGTCTGGTAAGCGGCGGCGTCGGAGATCTGTCGGGTGGCTGCCAGTAACTCGGCGGCGCACCGCTCTACCCCGCCGGCGTCGAGCTCCGGCGGGAGTCCGTAGAGCGAGAGGACGAGGGCTGCGGTCCCGTCGGGGCCGAATACGGGGGCCGAGATGGAATGGACCTTCTCCTCGGCGCGCGCGCCGAGGGCCTCAGACCCTGGATCCATGGCGTCGCGTACGGCGCTTGAAGGAGCTGCTGTGCCGAACTCGCCTGTGCCGACGCTGACGGAGTAGCCTCTGGCCCGGATCCGGTCGAGCATGGCGTAGGCCTCCGGTCGGGTGAGCGTATCGGAGGCGGCGATCCAGCGTTCGATGTCCGCGTCGTAGGCCCAGGCCATGGCAGTGCGGCCGAATGGTGCAGCGGCCGGGACGCGCTGGCCGACGGCCGAGGAGATCCATTGGGTCTTTCCGGGGCCGGCGCTGGCCAGTATGACGAATTCCTCCCCTGACCGCGCTCCGGCGAGACAATCGCATCCGAGCCTTCCCGCGAGGGTTTCCATGCCTGGGCGGGCGCTGTCAACGAGGGCGAGTTCGCGGCCAAGGTTTGGACCCGCTACCGCCATTGAGTGCGGTGTAAATCGTCCGTAGCCGCCTTGGAAGAACAGCAAAGGCAGGTCGAGGGAGGCGATATCCATGGCCTCGACACGGCCCAGGACGATCTCATGGTCGCCGGCGTCCATGACGGACTCTATGGTGCAGTCGAGCCAGGCCACGGCCTGTTCGAGGAAGGGCGCGCCTGAAGCGGACGGGTGCCACGGCATGTTTTCGTACTTGCTGCCCGTCTTGCTGCTGAACGCCCGACACACGTCTTCCTGTCCAGCGCCCAGGATGTTGACGGCGAATCGACCCGTTGCGCGGATTCGGGGCCACGACGTGGAGGTGCGGGCAGGGAGGAACGCGACCAGTGGTGGATCGAGTGAGACAGAGGTGAAGGTGCCCACGACCATCCCCACCGGCGTGCCGTCGTTTTCCGTGGAAGAGATCAGGGCGACTCCGGTCGGGTAGCGGCCCATGACTTGGCGGAACCACTGGGGGTTGGCGGGGCTCGTGCCTTGGACGGTTTGGTTCTGATCCATTTTAAAGTTCTGCTTTCCGACCCATTCGGGTACATCGGAGTCGTCGCGGTCAAGAGAGTAGTGGCGTATGAGGAGACCAATCAGGGATCTGTCGTGCGGGTCACCGCGTCCTGCCATGATGCAGCTCACCCTCTAAGTGTGACCGTATATCGGTTTAAGTTCAACCATATTGTGGTCGATTTCGAGTTGTGAACAGCCGCTAATGGCGGCACGCGGGCGCACGGTGAAGGGCCGGAGCCTCGTGAATACATCTCGATGGGTCCTTGCCGCCAGCGACGCAGGGGACCGGGGCACGATGAAGCTGGACACTACAAGGACGTGATGCTTGGAACCCGGGCACCGCGTCCTCGGCAAACGAATTGGCTCGCAAGGGCGCCGCCCGCCTGCGAGCAAGGTTAGAAAGCGAGCCGGGAGGAAGGCTGCTGATCTACAGAGGGCTGATGGTGCGTGCCGGCAAAGTGCTCGTCGATGAGGGTTCGGATGAACGCGGCGACCTCGTCCGGGCGGTGGCCGAACAGCGATCCATGCCCCATTCCCTCCAGTTCGTGGAGTCTGGCGTGCGGGGCGAGTACGGCAATCTGGGCGCTGTACGCCGGAGGTGAGCACACATCCTCAGAGAAGCACACGACCTCCAGTGGCACTGTCACCGATGGCAGCTTGGCGGCCAGGTTGAATTCCACGCACGGCTGCCATTGCGCGATGACTGTGTCCTCGGTGTTTTGGGCGACCGCTTCGGACCCCAGGCTCTGGCGAATAGCATTCCACATCTGCTGGTCCTGCAGCACTTTCGCCGGATACATCATGGCGGCGTAGTGCACCGCCGAGAACGCGGGGTCGAGGTGCTGGCCCCGTTGGCGTAGTTCGATCTCCGCCCTCATGTAGTCCCCGACCCATCCCTGATCGCCCCGAGCGGCACCCGCGAGCGAGATGCCAAGCCGGACCAGATCGGGCCGGTCGGTCGCGAGCTGGAGCATGATCATTGCTCCCATGGAGTGGCCGACTACGACCACGGGCTCGTCCGAGAGCTGCTCGATCAGTTCGGCCGTGTCGTGGGCCATGTCCGCGATTGTCCATGGGAGCGGTTGCGTGCAGGATGTGCCGGACGTTCCCCGGTTGTCGAAGGAGATGGACCTGTAGCGGTCGGAAAAGGCTGCCAGATAAGTGCCCCAGTCCGCAGATGCTCCACCCCCGCCGGAAACCCAGATGATCGTAGGTCCGCTGCCAGCTATGTCATAGCCGGTTTGGAGGGAGCCTAGCTTGATGGATTCCAAGGTCAGATACCTTCCTTCTTGGTGGCCAAAGTCAGGCCCGGATCTTTCGCAGGGATGGGTGTTCCCGTCTCAGCCCAGTCCTCGAGGCCGGCGTCAGCCTGAATAATCTTCCGGCGTTCCCCCTCAAGGTCGAGGCTGCGCGCGAGGGCGAGGTAGACAAGGGCTGACACTGCCATACCCACAAACGGTGCGATGTCGAATCCGAGCATGCTGCCTATCGGGCCCGACCACCAGGCAGTAAGGGCGAACGGAGCCATGGCCAGCAAGGACACGCCGTACGCGGTGTAGCCTCGCCAGTTCCAACGCCCGTACATCCCTCGCGGATTGAAGATTTCGCGGATGGAGTAGTGTCCGCGCCGGACAAAGAAATAATCGACAAGGTTGGTCGCCGTCCAAGGGGCGAGGGCGTAGAACAGGATCGTTAGGAAGTTGTAGAAGTTTGCCGCGAACGCTCCCGTGGCTTGGAGCGCCAGGATCAGTGAAGTAGCGCCGAAGGCGGTGGCAACAATTGGGCGCACGATCGGACGGGGCTTGCTGGGCCTGACGGAGTCGGCGATGCTCATCACGGTCAGCGCGCCGCCGTAAGTGTTCATGCAGACAAGGACAGCGGTGCCGACGAGGGTGATGATCAGCAGGATGCTGCCAAGGCCATTGAAGACCCCATTGCCGACCGTGACCAGTGCCTGCCCGAGATCAACCCCGGGCAGACCTGCGGCCAGAAGGGCCCCGACGCTCGCGACAACGATTCCTGTGATGGACATACCTAGGTACGTGCCGAAGAAAGCGGCCTTCGTACTCATGCGGGGAAGGTAACGGGTGTAGTCCGAGACGTACGGAGCCCAAGAGAGGGTGCCCACCGCCATCGCGCTGGCTTCCATCATGAAGGCGGTCCCATTGAATCCGTCCGAGCTCAACGCCGCGCTTCCGGTGGGAAGGTTGGTGACAAACGGCGTAGCGATTGCGAGCAACGGGAGCGCCACGACAAAGGCGATGGTCGACCAGCGGGAAAACTTGTGAACGAGGTCGTAGCCGGCGATCGCCAGCCCGGTGGCCAATGCCGTCATCATCACCATGCCGACCTCCGGACTGATTCCCAGGAGTGTTCCCAGTGCCTGACCCATGAGTAGGATCGCGAACATGCTGATGCCCAGGTATGCCAGCACCGCGACGATGTAGATAAGCACAGCGCCCACGTAGCCGTACTGGGGTCGGGACTGGATCATCTGGGGAATACCAAGCTGGGGTCCCTGGGTGCCGTGGAATGCGGCGAAGAAGGTTCCGACGAAGCCGCCGACGACGATCGCGAGCAGCGACCAGCCGAGATTGAGTCCGCTGGCGATGCCGATTCCGCCGATGGCCAGGCCTGTCAGGTTTGCTGAGCAGGCTATCCACACGGGCGTGACGTGCCACGCCTTGCCGTGGCGCTCCCGGAGCGGGATGTATTCGATGGCGCGTTTCTCGACGAGCCTGGAAGTGGGCTCGGCGGAAGACGAAGGGCCGGTTTCCTGTTGCATTGAGTTTGCTCCTCGATCTAATGATCCCCAGCTTCGCTGCGAGGGGATAGGGGACGAACTGCGGTCGGCCCCGTCGGGTGTCGTGTGGGGGGCTGGCCACTTTGGTGGCGGACCTGCTGAAAGCTTGGAATGTGATTCAACTCATAATAATAATGACCGCTTAGCGGTTGTAAAGCAACCACTATTAGGTCGAATATGGATCGACTATGCTCGGAACAGTGCAAATTCTTTACGAGGGGTCGAACTGATGACGGGTGCGAACGGCAGTACGACGGTGGCAAATCCCCTGCTGCCAGGGACCGGCCGCAATGAGTCCCTGCGGCGTGCCTTTGACTTGCTTGAGCTGCTCGCGCGGCACCCCCAAGGTGCCTCTATAGCGGAACTTTGCGGCGCTTCGGACCTCCCGCGCTCTACCGTGTCCCGGCTGCTTGCCTCGCTCTTTGACGCAGGCGCTGTCTCCCGGCCTGGCAATCACCGCAAATGGGTGCTTGGACCTACGATCATGCGGCTCACCAACGCCGTCGCGCCTCTTGCAGGCCTGCAGGAACGCAGCCGTGAGGTACTCGAGAGGATCACCGCCGAGATCGGCGAGACCTCGATGCTGGCCGTACCCACCGGCCCGGCAACTGCACGGGTCATCGACGAAGTCCGAGGGCGAAAACTTGTCGGCGTCTTCGATCCGTGGGCCGGTGAAACGATCAGCTCTTCGGCCTCTGGCTTCGTCCGGCTTCTACTAGCCGAGCTACCCGAGGCGGAATCCGACAAGATCATTAGCCGGATGGACCTTGTCCATCACACCTCAGGAACCACAGCGGACCGGGCGCTGCTCAGCCAAGTCATCGCAGACATCCGCAAGCGGGGGTACGTGGTGGTGGTGGACGAGCTCGAAGAAGGACTTGCTGGCCTCGGTTATCCTGTCCGGAACGAGGGACAGCTTGTTGCCATGCTGGCCATATATCTACCCACAGCCCGCTTCACGCCTGAACTACAGGCCAAGTCCTTAGCCGTACTCGAACGCGGCGCCCGAGAACTGACCGACTGAGCCCAGCGGGGCGGTGCGGTGGAACGACTTGGGTACGGGCCGGATGATGCCCTGGCCTGAATCCGAAGCTCAGCCACGTCTCCATTTCCGTCTATGGGCGCGGGGCATTACACGAACAAGAGAAGGCTTACGACCTCCGCACCAGTGTGAGTACAGTCTGCTGAGCGTCACCGGATCACGTTACAGGCCAGAAAAGGTGGGTGGGGAAGGCCCCGTTTTCTGGTGATTCAGATCGAGCGGGAATGGGCAACCTTTTGCGATTAGGTGCTGTGTAGTTCCGAACTCGCAAAGATCCCCGTTTCTTGAGCAACAGTCTTCGAGTCACCTATGGCGATGAGCTGCTTGCGGTCATCGACGCTGTGCTCTGCGGTATGACCACTGATGCCGTTACGGTGGCGCTGGACACTGCCGTTATAGCCGACGCCGAGCAGAGGGACATGCAGGGTTGTCGCAACACCCGCAGTTGGCCGCTGGAAATCGATGGCGCCGCGGAGATTGGCGGTGGTCGATGATTGCGTGGAGGCACCCGTTGAGCTAGGTGGATACGGCACCAGTATCCCGGCACGCGAGGCACTACGATCCTCCCGGCCGTGTGCTTTCGGATTCTCCCGGTTGCAAAGGGGATGCTAACGAATCGACATCGCTACCAAAAGCGGGCCCAGAAGCGGGCCCAGGCGCGGGCGCTGGACAACCGACCAGCGCCCGCGAGTGCTAAACAAGAAACGGGTGGTCACCCTTTCCTTGTGTCGCAGGGGCTCGCACCATCTAGAGGACGGAGTTGATGAACGACTTGGTGCGTTCATTCTGCGGGTTGCCGATGATTTGCTGTGCTGGTCCTTGTTCGATGACGGTGCCGTCTGCCATGAAGACGACGCGGTCGGCGACGTCGCGGGCGAAGTTCATTTCGTGGGTGACTACCACCATGGTCATGCCGGATTGTGCGAGGTCTTTCATGACTTTAAGGACTTCGCCCACTAGTTCGGGGTCCAGTGCGGAGGTGGGCTCGTCGAAGAGCATGAGTTTGGGTTCCATGCACAGGGCCCTGGCGATGGCCACGCGTTGTTGCTGGCCTCCGGAGAGTTGGCGTGGGTAGGCGCCGGCTTTGCTCGCGAGGCCTACCCGTTCGAGTAACTCCAGTGCCCGTGGTGTGACGTCGGCTTTTTTCTGTTTGAGAACCTGCAGGGGAGCTTCTGTGAGGTTCTCCAGCACGGTCATGTGCGGGAAAAGGTTGAAGTGCTGGAAGACCATGCCGATGTCCGCGCGGCTGCGCCGGATTTCTGCGTCCTTTTGCTCATGAAGCTTTGAGCCCTTGATGTTGTACCCAACAACTTTCCCGTCCACCCACATGCGGCCGCCATCGATTCGTTCCAGGTGGTTGATGCAGCGAAGCAGAGTGCTTTTGCCTGAGCCGGAGGGGCCGATCAGGCAGACGACTTCGCCCGCGTTGATCTCGAGGTCGATTCCTTTCAGGACGTGGAGCGGCCCATAGTGTTTGTCGACCTGCTCGGCTTTGACCATGGTGCCGGTGTGGGTGCTTGTTACGTCTGGAGCTGCGGTGATGGTCATTGTGTAGCGCCTTTTCGCGTCAGCCGGTGGTGGGTGCTGAAGAACCGGGCAAGGGTTTGCCACGGTGTCAGGGGGAGGTTACGTTGATTGCCCTTGGAATAGCGCCGTTCGAGGTAATACTGGCCGACGCTCAGGATGGAGGTGATGATGATGTACCAGATGCTGGCCACCATCAGCAGCGGGATGGTCTCGAAGGTCCTGGCATAGATGATTTGCGAGGAGTACAGGAGCTCGGGCACCGAGATCACGGACACCAGCGACGTGGTCTTGAGCATGCCGATCGTTTCATTGCCTGTCGGTGGAATGATGACCTTCATGGCTTGCGGCAGGATGATGCGTTGCATGGTGCGGAATCGGCTGATTCCCAGGGCGCCGGCGGCTTCAGCCTGGCCGGTGTCTACGGAAAGAATTCCTGCGCGGACAATTTCGGACATGTACGCTCCCTGGTTCAGTCCAAGTCCGAGTATTGCTGCCGTGATCGGGGTGATGAACTGGTTGGCATCAAGTGCCACCCCGGGGATGCCCAGGCTGATGACTGGATAGAGCGCCGCGAGGTTGTACCAAAACAGCAATTGAACCAACACCGGAGTACCGCGGAAAAAGTTTACGTAGGCCGAGGCCGCGGCCCGGACAACCGGGTTGCCGGAGAGCCTCATCACGGCCATCAGGACACCCAGGGCGATACCTATCACCATGGAAACTGCCGTGAGCATCAGAGTGACGGCAATGCCATTGACGATCGAGACATCACGGATGTACTTCCCGACCGTTTCCCACCCGAACCGGGGATTGGTCACCACTGACTGCAGCGCCAAGGCCGCGAGAACCAGGATAATAGCTCCCGAGATCCAACGCCCGAGGTACTTTGCCTTGACTGTGGTGTACTCATCAGGAGCCTTACGAGGCTTCTCCACCATAGTTGTTGTTGCCATTGTTTTTCCCTTTTGTCTGCCAGACTTTTAGTCGGAGATCTGATCAGCGGTGATGCTGGACGCGGAGGGAATTCCCCAGCGCTTGTTGATATCGGAGTAAACGCTGCTCTGGAGGATCGCCTTCATCGCGGCCGTGATGGCCGGTCGTAGACCCGATTCCTTGTTCAGGGCTATTCCGGAAAGGCGGGGCTCGAAGTCTCCGCCTGCGGCCAATTCGAACTTGTTCCCAGCCAGGGTTCCCTGGTAGGCCAAGGGAATGCTATCCGCCATTACGCCGTCAACACGGCCCGAGATCAGCGCCAGATTTGCGTCTGTTTGGGTGGGAAACACGGCTTGGTCGATGGCCGGCGAACCACTGCTCGTACATTCCTGCGACATAGTAGGCAGGATGTCCTGGGACTCGTGCGTGCCCTTTTGGGCAGCTATCTTTTTTCCACACAGTGAGGCCGCTGTCATCGACAGCTTCGCGGGGTTGCCGGGCAGAACGGCCATACCGGATCCCCCGGAGATATAAGGGACAAAATCCACCACCTTTTGACGCTCCTCGGTGACGTTGAAAGCTGACATGCCCGCGTCGTACTTGTTCGACGCCAGACCTGGCAGGATCGTCTCGAATGTTGTGGGCACGTATTCCGCCTTCAGCCCGAGGGCTGACGCCAGCGCGTTGCCCATATCCACATCCCAACCGATGACCGTCTTGTTGTCGGTGTCGAAGTACTCAAACGGAGGGTAGGTGGGGTCTGTGGCCAGCACCAAGGTGCCTTTGTCGCGCACGGATTGGGGGAGAAGGGCACGGGCTTCCTCATTGACGCCACCGGATGCGGGGGCTGGAGAGGCAGGGCCTGCTGCCGCGCTCTGCGTCGTACCTTCGCCCTGGGAAACTGTCGTGCACCCGCTGATCGTCGTGACAACCAGGGCAGCTGTGAGCAGCGCCATTGGTGTTTTGCTAAGTCGCATCGAATAAACCTTTCGTGATGTGGACCCGCGAGAATTCGTTGAAAAGGTGGTCCTCTTCACTCCCATGCGTCGGGGTGACTTGGGCCACTAATGGTGCGGTTGCAAATGAGCTTGACACCGGAGAAACTCGGTTTTGTGGTTCTGCGGAACAAATATCGACGAGAAATTAGTCGTGGACGACAAAGGAACATCTGGTGCCACGCTGGAGCATTGGGTCCATGACAACTGTTTTGGAACCTCTGGCATCTGCTCGTGCCTTTGCGGCGAAATCGGCCGACAGGGCAGCGACGACCTTGCGTACGCTCTCCTCCAAAGATGAATTCGCGGCCGCCTCTGACCTTTTGGCTGGCATCTGGGGCACCCGCCGTGACGCTTCTCCGCTCACTTCTGATCTCCTCCGTAGCCTGAGCCACGCTGACGCCTGTGTAACCGGAGCGATCGCCGGTAACGAAGTGGTAGGCGTGGCCGTCGCGATCTCTGGCCCTCCTATGTCTGAAGTGATGTATTCACTCATTGCAGGAGTAAAGCCAAGCTTTGCTGGCAGGGGGGTGGGCATCGCCCTCAAATACGCCCAGCGTGTTTGGTCGCTTGAAAGGGGTGCGCAACGGATGTTGTGGACCTACGACCCACTCATCCGAAGGAATGCCCACTTCAATTTGGTTCGCTTGGGAGCGCAGGTCCAGGACTACGTTCCGGACTTCTACCCACCCATGCACGATTCCCTTAACAGGGCGGACCGCACGGACCGCATTTGCGTGAGCTGGAATCTTGCCACGGCGGCCCAGCAGTCGCCGGCAATCGACGATGGGCCGGTCGCTCTTGGCGTTGGGGAGAACGGCAACCCTCAGCTGACCGGTATCGACCCGCAGCCCGGCATGCGGGTTTGGATTCCCAGTGACATCGAGGCGATGCGCGTTCAGGACATCGAATTGGCAATGCGTTGGCGTGTGTCAATGGCGGAGGTGCTTCAGGAGGCCGAGTCCCACAAGCTGGTACCAGTTTCGGTATCCGCTTCCGGGTTCTACGTGCTGGATAAGGTGAGCGCCGCGTGAGCGCTCCATTCAAGGTGGAACTGCGAAGGGTACGCATGCCGTTGGCCGGGGAGTTCAGGACTTCCCGGGGACGTGAATCGGTGCGGGAGATGCTTCTGGTCCGGTGGATCACCGAAGACTCAGAAGGTTGGGCCGAATGCGCAGCAGATGCCGATCCCGTCTATTTCCCGGAACGGCTTGAGTCAGCACGGCTGCTCATTGCAGAGGTCTTGATTCCGCTGATCTCGAAGATGCCCAAGATTGACGCGGCTACTGCCCATACTGAGATGAAAAAGGTCCCAGGGAATCCGTTGGCCAAGGCGGCGCTTGAGAGCGCCATCCTTGACGCTGAGTTGCGTGCACACGGCATGTCCATGAAGTCCTATCTTGGTGGCTCCCGTCAGAAGGTCAGGGTGGGTGTTTCTGTGGGCATTTTCGAGTCTGTGAGTGCGCTGATGAGTGAAGTTGAAGGGTATCTGCAGGAAGGATATTCACGGGTAAAGCTGAAAATAGCGCCGGGGTGGGATCTGGAACCTGTCCGTGCCGTCAGACGCGAGTTCGGAGACGACCTGCTGCTTCAGGTCGACGCTAATCAGGCCTATACGAGCGCCGATATGAACACACTTCGGCGATTGGACGCCTACGACCTGCTGTTGTTGGAGCAGCCGCTTGCCGCTGAAGACCTGTCAGGCCACGCCAAGCTCGCATCGAACGTGAAAACACCCCTTTGCCTCGATGAGTCTGTGACTTCCCTGGCGTCGGCGGCTACAGCACTGCAGATGGGTGCCGCACAAGTCATTAATATCAAACCGGCCCGGGTCGGTGGATACCTCGAAGCGCGGGCAATCCATGATCTCTGCCTGGCTCAGGGTATTCCCGTTTGGTGTGGTGGAGTGCTGGAGACCGCGATTGGCCGGGCGGCGAATCTGCAGTTGGCATCATTGCCAGGTTTTACTCTTCCGTCGGATATTTCAGCGACTAAGCGTTACTACCACAGGGACATCGGCCAGGAGTTTCACTTGGAGTCCGGAACCATCAACGTTCCAGAAGGCCCGGGTACGGGTGTGGTTCTGGATATCGACTACCTGGAGTCGGTCACTGTCGACCATGAATATGTCCGAGTAGGACATTAAAGGGATTTGCGAAAGGCGGGGAGGGCGCCTAGCGCCCTTTTCGCCCTTGCAAGTGCAGTTGCAGCCAGACGATGAGACGCTGCTCAGGGTTGTCCATTTCGATTCCGAACTTTTTGCTCAATTGCCGCATGCGATAGCGTTGCGAATTTTCGTGAACCATCATTTCCTCTGCCGCCCTGCGGTTATCACCAAAGGCGTTCAGGTATGCCAGCAAAGTCCCGGCATATTCGGTGCCGTTGTCAGCATCATAATCAAGCATCGTTTGCACAGACTCCAGCAACCGTCCAGGGACGGCAACTGTGCCCTCGGAGAGCTCTTGGAGAAGAACCCTATGGCGGTCTTTTGCCACAGAGAGAGAACCGTCGGAAGCTTTGCCGGTCTGAAAGCGGAACGCTGTCTCGATGTCAGTTTGGGCCCCCTTTAGGTCGGACACAGCGTTTAGTAGACCTGAGTATGCGCCTCGGAGATGAATTCCCGCAGCGCCCGCAACTGCACGCTGACAGGAATTCAGGAAGCTGAGGATTCGCTCATCCGTCAGCTGTTCCGCGTCAGGTATAAGCACAAAGACCCGGTTTCCCATGACTGTGCAGGACGCTGTCCTTCGGATAGCTTCAGCGTTCAACGCCACAATGTCGGCAGCCCTGCCCAAGTCAATATCTGTCCCGGTTTCGCCGGAGTGTGCCAGCCCGATGAGCACCATCGGCATATGTTTGGCCAGTGTCTGGGCGACGCCGGGGTCCAGCGGCCCGCTACCGAGTGCGGCCGTCAGCAACTCACCACGCCGGTGGCGTTGCAAGTTGTACGCACCGTCGGCATGGAGAAGATGAAGGGAAGTGACGGGAGCGGCATCGGCGAGAACTCTCGCGATGTCATCGCTCCTGGTGCCGCCTTCGTCAAAAGCCCACAGAGAGCCCACCAGCCGGGATCCGACTCTTACCGGCATTGCGACCCGGTCCAGGGCGCCGTTTTCCTGCCCAAAGAAAATTGGCTGGGTCGCCATGGCCACAGCCCTGTAACGCGCCAGATACCAAGGTAGATCCGGCACCGCACGGCCTAAGATTGCATCCCGTCGGCTATCGTCCGTCCCTTGATCGGCGATGTTCGAATACGCCACCACCTCACGGTTGACGTTCTCAATGGTGATGGCCGTCCCCGCCACGGCTGCTATTGCATTTGCCAGGCTGAACAGGTCGCCCGGCGCGATGCCTGTCAAAGCCGCAGGTGCTGTTTCCGGTGTCGTGGAAACGGCGTCGTTGATCAGCTCATGCAACGAGTTCCAAGACGCGTCATTCGGGGCAGCGAGTATCTGCACCTCTCCCGCGCTTGAAACGTCGATTGCGTCCTCGGCCAGGTCGCGGGATTTCATGACGACGGCGGCGTACCCACTCGCCGCCGCTTCGCGGATAGCTGACGATGCCGATCCTGGCATGAGGGATGCGCCCGTCAGGAGGAGAACACCGCCCTTAGTAGGCGGGACCGTTTCCGAAGGATCCCATACAACAGCGGCCCGTACCCTGGGATCTACTGATGGCAGGTCACCGCCGACGTTATGAGCCCTCATCAGCAGGGGACCGAGTCTTTCCAGCAGCTCGCTCAGCGACACATATGGGGGTGAAGCAGGTCCGTTCATTGCAAGGACTCCTACAGGGTTCCAGCGCTGTCGATGGGGCTTACCAATAGCGAGCCAACGAGCCCCGCCAGCAATGCAGCCCGCTGGGGCATGGTGCTGACTTGGACCCATTCTCCCTCGCTATGTGCGCCGGATCCAACAGCACCCAACCCATCCAGGGTGGGAATCCCCAGGGCAGCGGTGAGATTTCCATCGGAAGTTCCACCTGCCATCGCTTCGAGAAGGGGAGGCAACCCCAAATTGCCGGCCACTTCCCGTGCGCGCATATAGAGAGCCGAGGCCATGGTTTGCTCAAGTGGACCCCTGTCGATCCCGCCCTGAAGTTTGAGGGTGGCGCCCTCAATCATCGGCTGCAAGCGCCTGAGGGCGGCGTCGACCCGTTCAAGTTCAGCTATTGAGGCAGCTCGGACGTCAATGTCCAACGTGGCCGACGCCGGGACCTGATTGGACGCTTCACCGGAGCGCAGCGTGGTGGATGTCACCGACGTACCCATCGAAGTGTCCTTAAGGGCATCGACAACAAGGATTTGATGCGCTGCCTCCAAGGTTGCGTTTATTCCGGCCTCCGGATCGAGGCCCGCATGCGACGCGCGCCCCTGGATGTGAAGTTGATACATGCCGCACCCTTTGCGGCTCGTCTTCAGGGCGCCGTCCAGGCTTGCTTCAAGGACTAGTACCGCTTCCACCCCGGACGCTACTTCTTCAATCAAAACACGGGAGGACGGAGAACCGATCTCTTCATCTCCAGTCACAAGAATCTGTACTCCATCCGGGCAGCCCAAAGCGTGAATAGCGTAGAAGGCCTGAACCAGCCCGGCCTTCATGTCGAAGGAACCAGGCCCTGTGGCTTTATCGCCATCCACAGAGAAAGGCCACCGCTCGATTGTGCCCAGCGGCCAAACGGTGTCGTAGTGTCCGAGGATGAGTACTCGGGGATTATTGCCCAAGCGCCACAGCAGGTGATCACATCCCTCGCCGGAAATAAAAACTGGCTCACTGCCCAGAAGGCTTTTCCCCACAGCGGAAACAGCGTCCGCGGCCATACCGAGGTGTGTGCGCTGCTCGGAGGGCGATTCCGAGGATACAAGCAGTTCCAAGTCCCGCAGCATTCGGGGCTGAAGAGGGGACAAAACATCAGTAAGTCGAGCAGGCAAGAGGACCTCCAGTGAGGGATTTGCCCTCATCATCCAATGGTTCGCCACCGCGCCGGATGTTGTCAGCAACAATTGTCGCGTTCATTTTTGTCCGATCAGACAAACTTCGGCGAAGTCCGAACGTTCCATCCGGTGCCGGAGGCCGACCTGGCAGTACACGCCTAGCGCCCGTGCCGAATTCAGTTATGAAGCGTCGTAGATCTCGAAGAGGTGCTGCTCGGATCGGTCGAGATAGTCAGCCAGGAGGGAAGCAGCCTCGTCGAAGCGCGCTTCGGCAAGTGCCTTGGCGATCTCTGCGTTCTCTTCCACATACCTTGAGTAGAACTCGACGTTTACCGGCTCCTTGAAGAAGAACAGCCGCATCTCTGCGAGGACTTGGTTCATGAGGGTGTTGAGTCGCTGGCTTTCGGCCATCTCCACGATGGTGCGGTGGAACCCGAGATTGGCATCGGCCAGGCGCTCCTTGTCCTTGGCTTTCGCGGCCTTTCTGCCTTCCGCTACGGCTTCCTGGATGGCCGCGATGCGTTCTGCGGAGCCGCCGTTCCGGACTGCGCTGACTTCGATCGCGCGGCGGACGGTGTAGAAATCGCGGAGGTCGTCGGCGCCCGGCGCGGCCACAAAAACGCCCCGGTTGGGGAGGCGGACCACCAATCGTTCGGCGCCCAGTTCAGCAAATGCTTCTCGGAGCGTGTTGCGGGAGACTCCGAGTTCTTCTGCGATCGTGGGCTCGTTGAGGCGCATGCCGGGAACCCACTTGCCTGTGATGAGTTGGCGGCGAAGTTCGGCCGCGACGCGGGATGCGACGGCTGGAACTGCAACCCGGAGCCTTGCGGCGGGGCCGAGCTCGTAGTGCGCGTCGTCCAAGAGTTCCCCAGCTGCTTCCATAAGAAGAAATCTACACTCTCTCAACATCCTTCATTCTGAGAATCGTTGAACGATTCCCGAAGTTAAGCAATGATGGGTGCATCACCTTTCCCTGAGATGAGGATCACAATGCATCAGATCGACTTGAACAGCGACGTCGGAGAGTCCTTTGGGCGATGGAGCCTGGGCGACGATGACGCCGTCTTCCGGTCCGTGTCCAGCGCCAACGTTGCATGCGGCTTCCACGCCGGAGACCCAACCGTCATGCGGGCAACCTGCGAACTCGCTGCGCGGCGCGGCGTCACCGTGGGCGCCCATCCCGGATACCGGGATCTGGCCGGCTTCGGCCGCAGGTTCATGGACATTGCCCCCAACGAGCTCGCCGACGATGTTGCCTACCAAATCGGAGCCCTGCAGGCAATGGCGGCGATCGCCGGCACGACGGTGAAGTATGTGAAACCACACGGCGCCCTGGGTAACGCAATCGTCCACCATCCCGCACAGGCGCAGGCCGTCGTCGACGCCGTCCGCTCGGTGGACTCCTCGCTGCCGATTCTGGCCCTTGCAGGGTCGGAAGTCCTGCTCCGGGCGGAGAAAGCTGGGCTGCGTGGAGTACCTGAAGCCTTCGCTGACCGCGCTTACACCCGCGACGGCGCCCTTGCCCCAAGAAGCCTCGAAGGTGCGGTTCTCCACGACCCTCAGGCCATCACCAAGCGCATTGTCCGTTTGGTGAGTGAGGGCAAAATCGAGACCATCGACGGCTCACAAATCACAGTCCATGCTGAAAGTATCTGCGTTCACGGAGACACTGCCGGTGCCGTCCAGATCGCTTCCGCAGTCCGGGAATCCCTCGAATCCGCCGGCATCGCCGTAAGGAGTTTTGTCCAGTGACGCACCAAGAGAACGCCCTGACCCACCATTCCGAACCGGAGAAGCCAATGTCCGCTTCCGCCAGCGAAAACCGCCGCCGCAGGCGAAGCGCCATCAAAGCCTATGTCGCCAGCCTGAGCGGGACATCGCTTGAGTACTACGACTTCGCCATCTACTCCGTGGCGTCCGCCCTGGTCTTTCCCAAGATCTTCTTCCCCGGAAACGACGAGTTCGTCGGCCTGCTGCTCTCCTTCTCCACATTCGCTGTCGGATACCTGGCACGCCCCCTGGGCGGCGTGATCTTCGGCCGGTTGGGCGACCGGCTGGGTCGCAAACACGTCCTCGTTGTCACGCTCCTGCTGATCGGTGCGGCCACCATCCTCATCGGCGTTCTCCCTGACTACAACGCGATCGGTCCCGCGGCGCCGGCCATCCTTGTCCTTTTGCGCCTGGCCCAAGGAATCGGCGTCGGCGGTGAATGGGGCGGGGCCGTGTTGCTGTCCAGTGAGTTCGGTGACCCGAACAAGCGCGGCTTCTGGTCCTCAGCGGCCCAAATCGGTCCGCCCGCTGGCAACCTCATGGCCAACGGCGTCCTGGCGATCCTTGCCGCGTCCCTCAGCACCGAGGCCTTCCTCTCCTGGGGCTGGCGCGTTGCTTTCCTCGCCTCGGCGCTGCTGGTGGTCTTCGGCCTGGTCATCCGTCTCAAGCTCGAAGAAACCCCGGTCTTCAAGGCCTTGGTGGAAAACAATGAACGCTCCGAAGCACCGCTGCGTGAAGTCTTCCGCAACGAACCCCGCGCCCTCATCGCAGCGGCCCTGTCCCGCATCAGCCCGGATGTCATCTACTCCATGTTCACCGTCTATGTGGCTGTGTACGCCACCAAAGAACTGGGCATGAGCACGGGCAACGTTCTCACGGCCATCCTGATCGGTTCAGCGGTGCAGATCTTCATCATTCCAACGGCGGGTGCCCTCACCGACCGCTTCAACCGCCGTCTTCTGTACGGCATCGCAGCGGCCGGCAGCGCCATCTACATTCCGCTGTTCTTCATCATGATCCAGGACCGTTCAGTGGTGACCCTGACCCTGGGCGTCGTGGGCGGACTGATCTTCAATGGCCTCATGTACGGCCCGCAGGCTGCCTTCATCACCGAGCAGTTTCCGGCACGCCTGCGATACGCCGGCAGCTCGCTGGCATACACGCTGGCCGGAGTCGTCGGCGGCGCCATCGCTCCGCTGATCTTTACCGGACTGTATGCAGCGACCGGCAACTGGTATCTGATTGCCGTGTACTTGGCCGTCTGTGCCGTGGTGACAATCGTCGGCGTCGCACTCGGCCGCGACCCCAAGCCCGAAGAAGACCTGAGGCTCATTCGTGAAGTCAACGCCTGAGTCTCCTGGAAGCACGGTTTCCCGGGTCGCCTCAGTGCGTTCCGTGGGGGAGCGCGGAGTCCTTGCCGAACTCAGCGCCCCCGAGGATGTTCTCGCTCTGACGGAGATGCTGAACCGTACTCCATTCCCGGGGCAGCGGGAAGTGGTTCCGGCCGCCGAGACCGTGCTGATCACCGCTGAAAGCCCCACTGCGATGTTGCGGATCAAAGCCGAGGTGGAGAAGCTTGCCATTCCGCCGTATCACCAGAGCGGCCAGAAGCTTGTGGACATCGACACCGTGTACGACGGTCAGGACCTCCGGGACGTCGCCGATCTCGCTGGAATCAGTGTTGAAGCAGTTGTCGCCGCCCACACGGGACAACTGTGGACAGTGGCCTTTACGGGTTTCGTCCCCGGGTTTGGCTACATGCGGGGAGAAAATGACAGCCTCACTGTTCCGCGCAGGCCAAGCCCAAGAACCAGCGTTGATGCGGGGTCAGTGGCTCTCGGCGGGAGCTATACGGGTGTCTACCCTCGGCAATCGCCTGGCGGCTGGCAGATCATTGGCCACACCAGCTGCGCCATGTGGGACAGTGATCGCGCCGAACCGGCGCTGGTCAGTCCCGGTACCAGCGTCCGCTACCGGGCAGTGCGGGACAAGGTTGTCGTCAATGAGCCGACGGCACGTGCAGATGACAACCGCGCTGGCGCCGGTCTAAGAGTGCTCCGTAGCCTCCCGCTGACCCTGGTCCAGGACCTCGGCCGGCCCGGCCATGCCGCCATTGGAGTCTCGCGTTCCGGGGCGCTCGATCAGGGCTCGCTTCGCCGAGCCAACCGGCTCGTTGGCAACGCGGAAGGTGCCGCTGCCTTGGAAATTGTCGACGGCGGCCTGACCGTTCAGGCTGTAGGCGACCAGCTGCTTGCCATCGCCGGAGCACCGGCGGGAAACCGAATCACGTCCGAGTCCGGCTCACGGTCAGCTAAGGTGGCCACGCCTTTTGCGCTGATGGATGGTGAGGTGCTGACGCTTTCGGCGCCCTCGGTTGGCGTACGCAGCTATTTAGCGGTTCGGGGCGCGATTGACGCGGAAGGAGTGCTGGGCAGTTGCTCTACTGACACCCTCGCCGGATTAGGCCCCAAGCCGCTGGCTGCGGGGGACTTCCTGGCAGTCGGACCACCGCCTGCACAGGCTGTCGGCCTCCCGGAAACGCAGCCTGTCTTTCCTGAGGACGAAACGGTGGAACTGGAGCTCGGACCTGGTCCGCGGATGGACTGGTTTTCGCCCGGCGCCTTGGAGTCTTTGGTGACGCAGGAGTGGACAGTCACGAACGACTCCAACCGCATCGGCATGCGGCTCTCCGGTGTACCACTGGAGCGGATCAGGCATGACGAGCTGCCCAGCGAGGGCACCATCTGCGGAGTGATCCAGGTTCCGCCCACGGGGGAGCCGGTGGTCTTCCTGTCCGATCACCCCGTCACCGGCGGCTACCCGGTGATCGCCGTCGTAGCCCCAAAAGACCTGGACAAAGCAGCCCAAATCCCCGCCGGAGGCCGGGTCCGTTTCAAGTACGCACCACCCACCACAGAAAGTTCCTACCAATGCGCAAGATCCTGATTGCCAACCGCGGAGAAATCGCCGTGCGCGTCGCTTCGGCCTGCACCGACGCCGGATTTGCCTCTGTCGGTGTCTACTCGGACAGTGACACCGACGCGCTGCATGTGTCCGCCGTCGACGAGGCTTACAGCCTGACGGGCCGGACCCCGGCAGAGAGCTACCTGGACGTCGACAAGATCCTGCACATCGCCAAGCGCTCAGGGGCAGACGCGATCCATCCCGGTTATGGCTTCCTCTCCGAAAACGCCGACTTTGCCCAGTCCGTCATGGACGCCGGGCTGACGTGGATTGGACCCAGCCCCGACGCCATTCGGGCCTTGGGCAACAAGGTCACCGCCCGTCAGATTGCCGTCCGTGCAGGAGCCCCGCTCGTCGCCGGAAGCGAGGGACCCGTTGCCAACGCGGCGGAAGCGCGGAGGTTTGCCGAAGACGTGGGCTTGCCCATCGCTATCAAGGCTGCCTTCGGCGGCGGCGGACGCGGGTTGAAAGTGGTGCGGGACCTGGACGGCGTGGAGGAAGCCTTTGACTCAGCAGTCCGCGAAGCCGTCACGGCTTTCGGCAGGGGAGAATGCTTCGTAGAGCAGTACCTTGACCGCCCCCGGCACGTCGAAGCTCAGATCCTTGCCGATACTTTCGGCAAGGTCATCGTGGTGGGGACCCGGGACTGCTCCCTGCAGCGCCGGCACCAGAAACTCGTGGAAGAGGCCCCGGCCCCATTCCTCAGCGACGAGCAACGACGCACCATCCATGAGGCCGCCCGGGCCATCTGTTCGGAGGCGGGGTACACCGGTGCAGGAACCGTGGAATTCCTCGTGTCCGAATCCGGCGCCATCGCCTTCCTGGAGGTCAACACCCGGCTTCAGGTGGAACATCCCATCACGGAAGAAACCTCCGGCGTGGACCTGGTGCAGGAACAGTTCCGGATTGCCCAAGGACTGCCGCTCGCCCTCGCGGAAGACCCCGTACCCCGCGGCCACTCCTTCGAATTCCGGATCAACGCCGAGGACGTGGGTCGCGGCTACCTGCCGACGCCCGGGACCGTGGAGGCCATCACCGTCCCCACCGGTCCCGGCATCCGGCTGGACTCCGGGATCGCTGCGGGCTCGGAGATTTCCGGAGATTTCGACTCACTCATGGCCAAGCTGATCGTCACCGGAGCGGACCGACAGCAGGCCATTCGGCGGGCCCGCCGGGCGTTGAAGAACTTCACCATCTCCGGCTTGCCCACCCTCGTACCCTTCCACCGGGCAGTGCTGGAATCGCCCGACTTCACAGACTCGTTCGCCATCCACACCCGATGGATCGAGACAGAGTTTCGACACTGCATCACTCCGGACCCGGCCTATGATCCGAACCAGGCCGAGCCCACTGGAACCGTGACCGTCCCCTTGGACATCGACGGCAAGCGTGTGATGGTCGGCTTCCCGGGAAATCTGGCACGCATGCTGGGCGCCGCTGGCCTGGAATCTGCCGGTAAGGGCGACTCAGCAAGCCAGGAGGAAGTTGTGGATCCAGGACTGGTCCAGTCGCCCATGTCCGGCAAAGTGGTCAAGTGGCTCGTCGACGCCGGCACGCCAGTCAAGGAAGGTGCGCCGCTGGTTGTGCTGGAGGCCATGAAGATGGAAAACGTTGTTCCGGCCCCGGGGTCTGGTGTTCTTGCGGAGGTCCTGGCCCCGGCAGGGAGCACGGTCAAGGCAGGGGAGCAACTCGGCAGGCTCACGGTCGGCTAACCCCAGCGGGGCCAATAGAAGGCGAGCGGACGACGGCGGTTACCTCCCGCCGTCGTCCGTTCGCCTTGGCGTCTTAACCGCCGTCCGCGGCCACCCTGGCGCACTCGATGAAGTGGTCCGCGATGGTCTCCGAGGTGCCGGCCCGGCTAACGAGCGATAGTTCCACGAGGTCCACGCGTTGCGACAACTCCAATGCCACCACGCCTCGTCGAGCGCCCAAGGATGACAGCGGCACCAGTGTGACCCCCAGGCCGCAGCCAACCATGGCCAGCTGGGACTGGATGGAGTTCGCGAAGTGCTTGGCTTGCGGGCTGAATCCTGCCTGCCGGCAGGCTGCCACCATCTCGTCGTGATAGTCCGGCGAAATGGCGCGTGGAAGCCAGATCCAGCTGTCGTCCCTGAACTGTGCCAGATCCGCCGGTCTTTGGTCTGTGGCCTTGGCGTGCGTCCCCGGGAGTGCCAGGACAAAGCGGTCGCGACGCAGGGGAACTGATCGGAGCCCCTTGTCGAAGCCGGGCTGGCGGATGATGGCGACGTCCAGTTCCCGCCGCAGCAACCGGTCGCGTCCGTGATGGGTGTCGATTTCCGAAACTTCCAACTCCACCGCCGGCCAGGCGCTTCGGAACCTGTCCAGGACGTCGGGGAGCAGGCCATCGAAAGCAGAAGTGACGGACCCGAGGCGCAATGTCCCTGCCCTGCCCGACTTCGCCCGGGCGGCCACCTCCTCCGCCCTCTCGGACGCCTGGACCAACAGACGGCATTCGTCCAGAAAGAGTTTCCCCGCATCCGTGAGAAGAACCGAGCGGCTGGAACGGGTCAGCAGACTGGTCCCGAGCTGCCGTTCCAGTTGCAGGATGGCCTGGCTGAGGGGTGGCTGTGACATGGTGAGCCGCTCGGCGGCCCGGCCGAAATGCAGTTCCTCCGCCACAGCAACAAAGTACCGGGCTTGGCGTACCTCGATCATTGAGTCGCAAAACCTCTTCCACCTATAGCTAACCAGACCTTCACTATATCGATCGAGGACGGTCTACTGGAAGCATGACTTCCCAAAAAACACTCCTGGAGCACTACACAGCACTGGATTCAGCCGCCGTGTCAGACGCCCTCGACGCCCTCGACCTCCCTCCAGGGCAAGCTGGATTCCTCCCCGTCTGGGGAACCCCAAAGATCGTCGGCTTCGCCGTGACGGTCCAGCTTGAGCCCTACATCCCGGGTCCCTCCGGCGCACACATCGGCGCCACCGCGGTAGCCGACGCCAACAGCAGCAACGTCATCGTCGTGGCCAACGAAGGACGCACCGACGTCTCCTGTTGGGGTGGGCTACTCAGCCTGGGTGCATCACTGAACGGCGTGCGCGGTGTGGTGGCCGACGGCGCTTGTCGCGACGTCCACGAAGCCCGCGAGATCGGCTTCCCCGTCTTCGCCAAGGGCCGCATCCCGGCCACGGCCCGCGGCCGGTTGCAGCAGCGCTCCACCGGCGAACCTGTCCAGCTGGGCGGCGTAACCGTCACACCGGGTGACTTGGTCCTGGCAGATGAGACCGGCGTCGTGGTTGTCCCCAGCAGCCACCTCGACGAGGTATTGGAACGCGCCCAGGGCGTGGCCGCACGCGAACAATCCATCGCCGCCGATCTCCGCGCCGGCCTCGCCCTTCACGAAGCCATGCGCGACGCGCGCCTGGCTGGAATCACCGAGGAACACTGATGAACACCACCACTGAAACCAACGTCATCGAACGTCTGGCAGCTCTGCCCACCGCCTCTATTTCGGACGCCATGGACGCCCTCGGCCTACACGGGACCCTCCACGGGTTGTCTCCGCTGACCTATGATTTCCGTGCCACCGGACCTGCATTCACTGTGCAGTACGCACCGGCCGGCGAGTCCCGCGGAAGCGTCGGGGACTTCCTCGACGACGTCCCGGCCGGCGCAGTGATTGTCATTGACAACGAAGGACGCACGGACGTCACCGTCTGGGGCGGCATCATGACCGAGGTCGCCGCCGAACGCGGCATCGCCGGAACCGTCATCAACGGCGTCTGCCGTGACATCTCTACATCCCTGCAGCAGAACTACCCGCTGTTCAGCCGCGGCAAGTTCATGCGCACCGGCAAGGACCGTGTACAACTCGTGGCAGTCCAGACCGAGGTGACAATCAATGATGTCCGCATCTCGCCGGCGGATATCATCTGCGCCGACGCGGACGGTGCCCTCGCAGTGCCCAGCGCCCGTGCTGAAGAAGTCGCTGCCCTCGCTGAGAAGATCGAGGACACAGAAACGAAGATTGTCGCGGCCGTGAAAGCCGGTGCCACCCTGGTCCAGGCCCGCAAGGACCTCGGCTACCACGACCTCCAGTGGGGCAAAAAATGAGCAACGCCGCCCGCGGGCACTCTTCCGCCACCCTTTATGAAGCCGCCAAACTCCCGTGCGCCTGCGATCCCGGCCTGAAGCCGGCCTGGCGCGGAGCCAAGGTGGCCGGTCCAGCCTTCACCGTCCGCGGAGTCGGCGGCGACAACCTCGCCCTGCACCACGCCGTCCTGAACGCGCCTTCGGGCAGCGTCCTGGTGGTGGACATGCAAGGCGCCGAGCACGGGCACTGGGGCGAAATCCTCGCCGCAGCCGCCCAGCACCGCGGAATACTCGGACTGGTGATCGATGGCGGCGTCCGTGACACCGAGGAAATGGCGGAGATGGACTTCCCGGTCTTCTCGCGCAGCGTAACCGTCGTCGGAACTGCCAAGGACTACGCGGGCGACTTCTCCTCGCCCGTTCGCGTGGGCGGCCTGACCATCCGCGCGGGGGACCTGATAGTCGGCGACTCCGACGGCGTCGTCGTCCTCCCATACGACGCCGTGGATTCTGTCCTGGACAAGGCAGACCAGCGCGTCGCCGATGAGCAACGGATCCTCGACGAGATCCGCCACGGCAAATCCACCCTCGAGTTGTACTCTTTTTAGACGGAAGAACCGATGACAGCCTTGTCCTCTCTAAAGTTGGGCGCTCCTGAACGGATCGCCGCCTCCAGCCGCCGCCCCGCCACCCTGGGCGCGGCGGCACCAGGCACCATCTCACTCGCGATGGGGGAGCCCGACGCCGGGACCCCCACCGCGGTAGTCGACGCTGCCGTCCGTTCCCTGGTGAAGGGACGGACCCGGTACTCGCCCATGACCGGAGCACCGGAACTGCGGGAGGTGCTCGCGCGGAAGATCTCCGCCGGGCACCCCCGCCCTACCACGACGCGCGAGGTGGTGCTCACGCACGGCGGCAGCGCCGGGTTGGCCGCCGCAATGCTGGCCCTCGTCCAGCCCGGGGATCGGGTACTGATCCCTGAACCGACGTACTCCCTCTACTCCGACCATGCCGCCATGGTCGGAGCGGAAGTGGTCTGGATAGCAGCGCGCACTGATGGGTCGCTGGACCTGGACGCGCTCCGGCACGAGGCTGCCACGGCTCGGATGATTATTCTTTGCAACCCGGGCAACCCCACAGGCCGGATCTATTCGGCGGCAGACCTCGCCGGTGTTGGCGCCGTGTTGGGCGACCACCCGGACCTGCTGCTCCTCTCCGACGAGGCCTACGGCAGCATCGTGTTCGACCAGCTCCCGTTTGCTTCAGCCCTGGACCTCAGCGACGTCTCTTCCCAGGTGGTGTACTGCAGCACACTGTCCAAGACCTACGCCATGACCGGTTGGCGCCTTGGATACGTTGTTGCCTTCGGTCCACTCGCTGACAAAATCAACCTCATCCACCGCACCATCAACGGTCCGTTGAACACCTTCGTGCAGGATGCTGCGCTGACAGCATTGGAGACCCCGGAAGAGGACCTTCGAGTCCTCACAGCGTCCTATCAGGATCGGCGTGATCTGGTGCTGGAAGCACTGGGCGGAGTTGCCGGCGTCGAAATCCTCGCGCCCCAAGGCGCCTTCTACGCGTTTCCCCGGATATCCACCTCGTTGACTTCAGATGAGATGGTGGCCCGGTTCGCTGCGGCCGGTGTTCTGGTCCGATCCGGAAGCGAGTTTGGTCCCTCCGGCGAAGGACACGTCCGGCTTTCCTTCGCCACTGACATCGCCACCCTGAAGGAAGGTCTTGACCGGTTTGTCGCAACTATTGCGGACTTCCCGCGATGACGACGGCGGCACTGACAATTGCGGTCTCCGGCCTGGGGTTGCCGTCCCGGGCTGAGAATGCTTTGGCCCGGCATGGTATCCGGAGCATCGAGGTGCTTGTCACGTGGTCCCGGCTGGAATTGCTGGGGCAGGTCATCGGGCTCGGCGAGGGGTCTTTGGACCTCATCGAAGAAGCCCTGGCTGTTAGGGGGCGCCAGTTGGCTGTGTATGACGCGGGCAGGACCTACCAGCAGTCACATGCCAGTACCAACCAAAGACACATCAAGAACCATCATGCATGGGTCACCCCGCAAGCATGATTCCCTCCACCCTAATGAACCGATAGGAGGACTCCTTGCCTGGCCTGACCAAGCTTGAGCCTTTCACTCTCCCGCTCGACATTGACGGAGTTCACGTCGAGATCGCCGGCATGTACCGTGCCGGCTCCGGTACGCCGCTGGTATTCCTGCACGGCTTCGGCTCCACCAAGGAAGATTACGCGGACGTCATCCAGCAGGATGCTCTCGCTGGCCGCCCGGTCCTGGCCTACGACGCCCCGGGCTGCGGCGCGAGTATCTGCCCGGACCTGAACGCCATTTCAGTGCACTTCCTCGTTCAGGTCGCCAAGGAAGTCCTGGCCGCGAAGAACATCGACCGCTTTCACTTGGTGGGCCATTCCATGGGCGGGCTCACAGCCCTCCTGCTGGCGGACCAGGACCCAGCCCGCGTTCTCAGTTTCGCCGATATCGAAGGAAACGTGGCCCCGGAAGACTGCTTCCTGAGCCGGCAGATCATCAGCCACTCACACCCGGATCCCGAGGATTTCTTCAAGGATTTCCAGGACCGGGTCTGGAAGTCCCGGTTCTACTCCAGCAGCCTTTACGCAGCGAGCCTTCCCCACAAGGTCCGGCCCGGGGCGGTCCGGCCCATCTTCGAATCCATGGTGGAACTGTCCGACCACGGCGGCCTCATGGATCGATTCCTGGCGCTGCCATTTCCCCGGATGTACATGTACGGCGTCCAGAACAACACCCTGAGCTACCTGCCGCTACTGGCAGAAAAGGGCGTTGAACTCGCGGAGATCTCCCGCAGCGGGCACTTCCCCATGTACTCAAACGCCACTGAAATGTGGGACCGCCTTACAGCATTCTTCCTGGGCAGTGAGCAGTCATGAAAAGGCGGGACGTGCCCCAGTTCATCCGGTACGACGACTGGACCGCCCTGATCGGCGGTCACGTGCAAATCCGCAAGCTCGGGGAACCCGTTCACTCCGGGATCGTGGATCACGCCATGGCCGACTCATCCGCGCTCTGGTTAAGAAGCAATGGCGTCCAGCCTCGCCGTGCCTTCGTCCGCAAGGAAGGCTACGAGGTCTGGATCAGTCCCCGCGATCTGCAGTTCCGCACCAAACCCTCGGCCAATGTCAGCAGTTAGCTGATTGGCCACCTGCCCGGTGCTCCGGGCGGCCTATTGTCAGCCGCACGATGACGTGCGGTTCTTCCCCATGGAGAACAACATGCAAAAACCCGCACACGACCGCGCGGATGAACTGGAAAACGAACGCGAGCGTATAGGCGATGTTGCCTCCGCCGTCCGGGACTTCTCCAGCGAGGAGCACGGTTATCACAAGTCGCTGAAGCCGCGGCAGATTCAAATGATTGCCATCGGCGGAGCCATTGGTACAGGCCTGTTCATGGGAGCCGGCGCCCGACTGAACGGAAGTGGGCCAGCACTGGTTCTGGTCTATGCAGTCTGCGGTTTCTTCGGCTTCCTCATTCTCCGGGCGTTGGGGGAGCTGGTCCTGCACCGGCCATCGTCCGGCTCCTTCGTTTCCTACGCCCGTGAGTTCTACGGTGAAAAAATGGCCTACGCGGCCGGCTGGCTCTACTTCCTGAACTGGGCCATGACCTCCATCGTCGATGTCACCGCGGCGGCCCTGTACCTGAAATTCTGGGCACCCTATTGGCCGCCGCTGCAGGAAGCGCCCCAGTGGCTATTGGCCCTGATCGCCCTGGTAGTGGTGCTGTCCCTGAACCTGGTTTCGGTGAAGCTGTTCGGCGAGATGGAGTTCTGGTTTGCACTGGTAAAGGTCATTGCCCTGGTCACGTTCCTGGTGGTCGGCGTCGTCTTCCTCCTCAGCGGTGCCGCCACCGATGTCGGCCCCACAGGCCTGGTCCTGTTCACGGATAACGGCGGGTTCTTCCCGAACGGTGGCATAGCTCCGCTGCTCGCCGCCAGCGGGGTCATCTTCGCCTACGCCGGCATCGAGCTGATCGGCACGGCCGCCGGTGAAACCAAGGAACCAGCCAAGGTCATGCCAAAGGCGATCAACAGTGTCGTCTTCCGGATCGCTGTGTTCTACGTCGGGTCCATCCTGCTGCTTTCCCTGCTCTTGCCGTTCACTGCCTACAAGGGCGGTGAGTCACCGTTTGTCACGTTCTTCTCGCACCTCGGCGACCCGCAGGCGGGTGCAACGGCCGCATCCATCATGAACTTCGTGGTGCTGACCTCGGCCCTGTCCAGCCTGAACGCAGGCCTCTATTCCACGGGCCGAATCCTGCGGTCCATGGCCGTCAATGGATCCGCGCCACGATTCTCTGGACGGATGAACAGCAAAGGTGTCCCATACGGCGGCATCCTGTTCACCACGGTGGTGGCACTGCTTGGCATCGGTCTCAACGCTCTCGTCCCGTCGCAGGCCTTCGAGATCGTCCTGGAGATTTCCGCGCTGGGAATCATCGGCTGCTGGGCCACCATCATCCTGTGCCAGATGAAACTGCACAAGCTCTCGCGTTCCGGCCTGATTAAGCGCCCAGCGTTCCGCTTGTTCGGCGCGCCGTATACCTCTTACCTGACCTTAACGTTCCTGGTGTTCGTTCTGTTCTCCATGGGCTTCTCCGAAACGGGCCGCTGGATCCTGGCCTCGCTACTGGTGCTGATTCCGCTGTTGATCGGCGGTTGGTTCGCTGCCCGTGCGGGAATAGCTGCCGCGGCCAAGGAACGCGAAGGCTACACAGGGAACCTGCCCGTGCTGGCGAATCGTCCGGCGATCGATCAGGGCCGGGCACCAGCGGGAAACAGTACGCCGTGACATCGCGCTATCCAGGAGCCGCCACCGTACCCGCCCTCGTCCTGACGGGGCATCACGCTCCTGTCAGCGGGTGGTGGCGGCCCGACGGCGAAACAGTGCCGTTCCGCTACGTGCAAAAGGGCGCCGTTATGCCAGGGCTCCGGGGGAGCAGCGTCAGCTGGAAACTTGAGTTGGAGACCAGCGGGGCTGCCTCTGAGCAACCCTCTGGCTGAGTGTTTTCGAGGGGCGGTTCTATTGCACTTCAGTAGCCGATAGTTGCTCGGCGGGTCGCTTCCAGGTGCGAGTCGATGGCTGCGCAGGTAGCGGTCAGGCTCGTTCCGCCGAGACTGTTCACGATGGCTTGGTGCTCGGACAGGACTTCGTCCGTTCGGCTGCCGCCTCTGCTGATGGCCTGGATCCCGATTCTTAATTGCCGCTGCCGCAAGGAGGAGTAGAAATCCGACAGTACTGGATTGCCAGCTGATCTGACGATGGTGTTGTGGAACTCCGTATCCAGCTCAATGAACCTGCCGGGATCCGAGGCGGCCAGTCGCTGCTGGTCGATGAGGCTCTGCAGAACATCCAGGGTGGCCTGATCGAAGTGCCCTCGAGTGTCGACGGCCCAGCGTTCCACCACGGAGCGGGCTTGGAGGTTAGCCCGGACCTCTTGGTCCGTGATGGGTGGAACGTAAGCGCCCTTGTGGGGGACGCGCCTGATGAATCCCTCGGCTTCGAGTCGTAGAAGGGCCTCCCGAACCGGTGTTCGGGAAGTGCCCGTGGCTTGCGCCAGCGTGGCCTCGTTCAGGAAGGTCTCCTCGTCCCGGGGCAGACCGGCAATGAAAGCGGTGATCCATTGATACGCAATTTCAGGTGCCGTGAGCCCGGCAGGGGAGGGTTGGTCCATGGGAACCTTTCGTGGGTCAGATTTCCGAGAGGCCTGATGCGGTGGTTCGAATGTGGCTGCGAAGTGCGGCCTTGGCCAGCTCGGGATCTCCGGATTCCAACCCGTCGACGATTGCCTGGTGTTCTGCGATGACGGCGGCTTGCCGGGCGGGGGTGTTCATGAGCGCCCGGATTCCAATGCGGATGTGTCGGGCGCGAAGGTCCGTGTACGACTTGGTCATGAGGGAGTTGCCGACGGCCCTGACCAAGGCGATGTGGAACTCGCTGTCCCAGTCAACGAACTCGCGTTCGTGGCCGGCGTCGGAGCTTTCGAGCTGGTGCTTCAGCGCCAGCTTCATCGCGTCGAGTGGGGCGGTGCCGCGTTCCATCACGACTTCGGCGGCGTTGGTTTCCAATACTGTCCTGAACTCAAGGGCCTCGCTGATCTCCTGTCGGGTGACCGGCGGGATAAACGCTCCGTGGCGTGGAACCAGTTGCAGCAGCCCTTCGGAAGCCAGGAGAAGAAAAGCCTCCCGGACGGGTGTGCGAGAGGTTCCTCCGACTTTTTCGGCCACCTGCTCCTCAGTGAGGAAGCTGCCGTGGTAGGCGCCGTCCGGGAGGATGGTGTCGCGGATGTAGTCGTACACTCTGTCGCGATTGGACTGGCTTGGCGTCTGCATAGTCAAAGTATACTCTCCGCATACATTCAGGAAGGACCGGCTGGCAGTAGCGGCGGGGGCGTGCCGCCAGATGGAGCCCGCCCCGCCGCCACCGGAAAGTCAGCCGATCGGGGTGGCCATCGGCACTACATCGTAGGCGAGGCTGATGGTCCGGCCCAGGACGGGATCGGTCAGTTCCGCCCGCCAGCCATCGGCAAACTGGTTTACGCCCTCCACCATGTTGACTGTGCCCGAAATAAGCACAGTGCCGGGGTTCAGCAAATCCCGGTCCTTGAGTACGCCGACCCAGTGTGCCGGTGGGAGCAAGTCGCCAAGCGTGGCCTTCTGGATCTGCTCTTCCACTCCGTTGTTGGTAACCCATGCGGTCAGCGTTAAGTCATCTATGTGGTCCTCCACCTCGCTGAGCAGCCAGGCGTCCTTCGCCAAAACGTCCGGTGAAGCGTTCTTGGACCAGGCGATTCCGTGGACTTCAAGCTCGCGATCGGTGTGGTCACACGCGAGGGTCAGGAGAATCCGCCCATCCGTGGCAACGACGATGGCCCACTCCACTTCGCCGGAAGTCTTGCCGTGCTGGACCGGAACGACACTCGCCTGCTGAGCCAGGTAGGGCGAGACCGGGTACATGGTCGGGGTGACCGTGGGGGCCGGAACGCCCAGCAGTGCGAGCTCCTCGACATGGGCGCGGACGTGTTCCTGGTGGCGGCCTGCATATCCACCGTTCAGGAGGTGGATGACGTCGACATCGAGGGATTCACCACTGGGGAGAGTGAACTGCAAGGACATGAGGACTCCTTCAAACAATTGATTTGGCTGGGTATTGCTGCGATCTGCATCACAGTATAGTGTGAGTATACACAGCCCATACGCTTCTGTATACGCCACCCATACGCTTGTGGGATTCGGCAAAGAAGCAGCTTGTGACAGGACATTCGCCCTTCCGGCGTTCTGTCGTTCAAGGCACTCTTATTCAGGAGGCATCTCGTGACTGAACAGATATCCACTTCGCAACAAAAAACTCCGGCAAGGCCCGGCCAAGGCAAAAGGGGCTTCATCGTCGCCCTGACCGGGACAAGCCTGGAGTGGTACGACTTCGCGATCTACTCGGCAGCCTCGGCCCTGGTTTTCGGCCAGGTCTTCTTCCACTCCGATGACCCCCTCGCCGGCACGCTGGCAGCTTTTGCCACCTACGCTGTCGGCTATGTCGCCAGGCCCCTGGGGGGCGTCCTCTTCGGGCGACTAGGTGATCGCATCGGCCGTAAGAAAGTCCTCGTCTGGACTCTTCTCCTCATTGGCATCGCCACCTTCGCGGTAGGTCTGCTGCCGGGCTATGACACCATCGGCGTCGCCGCACCTATCGCGCTTGTCTTCCTCCGGCTATGCCAAGGAGTCGGTGTCGGCGGTGAATGGGCAGGAGCAGTCCTCATCTCAAGCGAACACGGAGATCCCGGGAAGCGGGGCCTGTTCGGCTCAGCAGCCCAGATCGGCCCGCCCCTTGGCAACCTGCTGGCCAACGGCGCCTTGGCGCTCCTCGCGCTGCTTCCCAAGGAGGACTTCCTGTCCTGGGGATGGCGCGTTGCCTTCCTGTTCTCCGCAGTGCTGGTTGTGGTTGGCTTGGTGATCCGGTTCAAAATCGAAGAAACCCCTGTCTTCGAAGCCATCAAAGAACAAGGCCTCACCCCGAAATCACCGTTGGCTGAGGTATTCCGGACAGAACGCCGGGCCTTGCTGGCGGCCACCATGTCCCGGATTGCGCCCGACGTGATGTATGCGCTTTCAACCGTCTTCATCCTCACGTACGCCACCCGTCAGTTCGGGCTCCAGCCGGGGCAGGCACTTTTGGCCGTCGTGATCGGCTCCGCTTTCCAGGTCTTCATGGTGCCGGCCGCCGGACACCTCTCCGACCGTATGAACAGGCGTCTTGTTACCGCCATCGGCGCAGCATGTTCGATCGCGTTCCCGTTCATTTTCTTCCCGCTCATGAGCATCGGCTTCATCGGAGTAGTGCTGGCCGTCATCTTCGGCCTGCTCTGCAACTCCCTCATGTACGGACCCCAGGCCGCACTCGTCTCCGAACAGTTCAGCCCGCGGCTCCGCTACGCAGGCAGCTCCCTCGCTTACACCATCGGCGGAGTTTTTGGCGGCGCCATCGCACCGCTCCTGTTCACCTGGCTGCTGGGGACGTACGGCACTTGGCTGCCCCTGGCCCTCTACATCGTCGTCGTTTCCATCATCACCCTCGTGGGCGTAAGCCTCGCCAAGAACCCGGACGCCCGTGAAGTCGCTGGCCACTCTATTTACTGACGCGGCAGTTCGTACCTCCAAAACGCACCGTCAACCACTAAAGGAACATCAATGTCTTCTGAAAGCCTGTCCATCTCTGTCCAGCAGTTCGCCACTACGGTCAATCCGGCACAAAACCTGGAGCTTGTCCTCGACGCCGTTCGACGCGGTGCAGCGGCCGGGGCCCGCATCGTCGTCCTACCCGAAGCCTCACTAGTAAGGTTCGGGGCCGCGCCTGCGGCCCACGCCGAACCCATCGACGGGCCATGGGCATCGGCCATCCAGCAACTGGCAAAGGACCTCAGCGTCATTGTCTTGGTAGGAACCTTCCAGCCAGCAGCTGATGGACGCGTTCGCAACACCATCCTCGTTACCGGTGAAAACATCCACTCCGGATACGACAAGATCCACCTCTACGACGCCTACGGGTTTTCAGAGTCAGCCGACGTGGAACCCGGCAACGAACCCTTCACCTTTGAGGTGGACGGCGTCACGGTAGGCGTAGCCACCTGCTACGACGTCCGCTTCCCGGAACTCTTCCGCGAACTGGCCGACCGTGGCGCCCAAGTCATCATCGTCACCGCCCATTGGGGCGCCGGGGACGGCAAGATCGATGCGTGGCGCCTGCTCAACCAAGCTCGCGCCATCGACTCAACCACCTGGGTCGTGGCCTGCGACCAGGCGGATGCTTCCACGGCCGGAATTCAAGAACCGGCGGGCCCCCGCTTCGGCGTGGGTCACAGCTTGGTGGTCTCCCCAATGGGGGTCGTCTTGCAAGAACTCGACGAAAAGGTCGGTCAGCTGGATGTCACGGTAGACGTCGCGGCCGTGGAAAAGGCACGCCAGGTGATCCCGGTTCTGGCGAACCGTCGGTTGGGCGTTGCGGTCTGAGTTTGCTGATGGGTTTCCAACGCCCCACGCCGGCAGATGGCTAACCAGGGTGGGGCGTTGGGGTCCTCCTAATGTCGGATCCACATGAGGTGGGCTTCATCATCGGACCTAGGAAGCCGTCTGCCGCTGGGCCAATCGATGACTGTCCTGCGTGCGATTTATTCCGGTCCCGACATATGCCCCGTTATCGGCGGTGCTCGGTGAGCCGACTGTAGATGACACGGTGAAACGTGCAGAGCTGCGGCTGATGGTCTCTGGCAAGCTATTAGGCGTGTAGATAAGCCAGTGCGAGTGCACTGGCGACCGCGTTATTAGCTTCTACAGCTTCGATGTCTAGCCGCATGCAGATGTCGGCATTGGAAGCGCTCTGCCCCGGAAGAGAAGCGCTTGGTCAGCAGCGAATGTATGCAGTCCTTCGGAAATCTTTACTGAGAGTCAGAGGCTGCTTCGGGCGCTCCAGCTCGCCCATAAGGGGGAGGCAACCGCGGGCATCAGCAAGCGATCACGTTGACGGCGAGTCCACCCCGGGAGGTTTCCTTATACTTGCTCTTCATGTCTGCGCCTGTCTCGCGCATTGTCTTGATGGCGGTGTCAAGCGAGACTTGGTGGACGCCGTCTCCGCGCAGGCTGATCCGTGCAGCGTTGATGGCTTTGTTGCTGGCCATGGCGTTGCGTTCGATGCAGGGGATTTGGACAAGGCCACCAACGGGGTCGCAGGTCAGCCCGAGGTTGTGCTCGATACCAATCTCGGCGGCGTTCTCCACCTGCCGGGGTGTGCCGCCCAGAATTTCGCACAGTGCGCCCGCTGCCATGGAACAGGCTGAGCCGACTTCCCCTTGGCAGCCCACTTCGGCGCCGGAGATGGAGGCGTTCTGCTTGAAAAGGACACCTATGGCAGCTGCGGTAAGAAGGAATCGGATCACTGATTCTTCGTTGGCTCCGGGGGTGAACATCATGTAGTAATGCAACACCGCTGGAATGATTCCGGCAGCGCCGTTGGTGGGGGCGGTGACGACGCGCCCACCCGTGGCGTTCTCTTCGTTCACTGCCAGGGCAAACAGGTTCACCCAGTCCACTGCACGCAAGGGATCGCTGGTGTCGTCTTCCGCTTGCAGGTCCGTCAGCAGTCGGGGCGCACGACGGCGGACCATCAGGTTCCCGGGCAGGTGTTCTTCCGTTCGGCTACAGCCACGTGACACGGACTCTTTCATGGTTTCCCAGATGTGCATCAACTGCGCGCGGGTTTCCTCCTCGCTGCGCAAGGCGCCCTCGTTGGCGAGCATGATGTCGCTGATGGCCAGGCCTTCACGCTCGCAGTGTGCCAACAATTCCTCGGCGTTGGAAAACGGGTAGGGGGGTTGCACCGTCTCCGGGAGCGACTGTCCAACTCCATCCTCGTCAACGACGAATCCTCCACCCACGGAGTAGTAGACGCGTTCGCTCAGCACTGTTCCCTGGTTGTCGAAAGCCTGGAACCGCATTCCGTTGGGATGCGCCGGCAATGACTTGCGCAGGTGGAGCACCACGTCCTTGGTTCTGTTGAACGTGATTATTCGGCGCCCTCCAAGCAGTATTTTCTTGGCGTCTATGGCTTCGTCAACGACGCGATCAGCCGTCAGCGTGTCTACGGTTTCCGGCGACTCGCCCATGAATCCAAGGATGACCGCCTTGTCCGAGCCGTGCCCGCGTCCGGTAGCCCCCAAGGAACCGAAAAGTCCGGCGTGAACGCGATCAACGACGTCGAACTTTCTTTCCCTCTCCAGTTCTTCGACGAACGAGCGGGCGGCGCGCATTGGCCCCACAGTGTGGGACGACGAGGGGCCGATTCCGATCGAAAAAAGGTCAAGGGCACTCAAAGCCATGGAATACCTCCGAAGCAGGTTTGGTGTGGGGTCTCCTACCAGCTTGGGTGCGAACTCGATCAGCGTCCATCGGAAAATTTTGAACGGAACGTCAAGCAGAACTTAACAATTGGCCTGGTCGCCAACGCGCGTCAAGCTTTCGGGCGGGCGTCGGTCGCTTTCCGCAGTTCGTCGACGACGGCGGCTACTGCCGGCGATTCCCGGCTGGCCGCCCGGTGCAAGACAATGATGTTGCGGCCGCAGCTTGGATCTACTCGACGCACCACCAGGTCTTCCGTTTCCCGGCCGAGGTTCAGTTCACTCATCAAGGCGACCCCGAGGCCACCACGGACCAATCCCAGGGTGGCCATCAGGTTTCGACAGTGGGCTATGACGTTCGGCTCGAATCCAGCGTCGCGGCAGGTTTGCAGGACGAATTGCTGAAAAACGCTGCCTTCCTGGTCCAGGATCCACCGTTCATCGGCGTAGTCGGCCAGCGTCGCAGCGTCCGGTGCCTCCCGGTCCTGGGGGAGGCAGAGGATGATTTCATCGCGGGCCAGAATAGTCTTCACGAGCCCCTCATCTTGGATGTCGTGCAGGTCATCCACCACTGCGACATCGATGTGCCCTTCCCTCAACTGGGCCACACTTTCGAATGGTTCGAGGTCGGACACGGTGATGTCGAGTCGCGGGTAGCTGGCCTGAAGGGACATGACGGCGGCGGGGAGCACCGTGCTGCAAAAGCTGGGGAAAGCGCTGATGGAGAGGTGTCCACGGACATCTGTCTGAAGCTTCCTTAAGTTCGCCTCGGCCGCCTCAACTTCAGCAGCTATCCGGCCAAAATGCTTCACCAGCATGACTCCGGCTTCCGTCAGCCGCACTTTCCGGCCGGCGCGGATCAGGAGCGCCAGCCCGGCCTCCCGTTCAAGCACGGCCAACTGCTGGCTGACCGCCGACGTTGTCATATGAAGCTTGGCGGCAACGGCCGTCATGGTTCCCTCAACCTCAAGGGTCTTGAGGATTTGCAGGCGTCGGATATCGAGCACGGGACCTCCCAGGTTTTAGGACCACTTAACCTCAGAACTGCGGTCTCAGCTACTTTCCGACGACGGGTGGACGAATCCCAGCGTCGCGGCCCCTTGTTCATCGATGAGCCGGCCCAGGTGCTTGCTCATCCTGAACACCACGCTGCGGTCAACGATGCGGGCGCTCGGCACTGCAGCTTCCATGGCAGCCTCGAAGCGCATGACATCGGACATTTCCTTCAGCCAAACGGCCACCACCAGGTTGTACTGGCTCGCGACGGCCAGCGCCGTTCGGGCTTCAGGAATCTTAGCCATGAGCCCTTTCATCTGCTGAACGTGCTTGGCGGCGGTCCGCATGAAGTACCAGGCGTACACGGGCCAACCCGTGACCGTCCGCGCGACGTCCGTGCGTATCCGCAGCATGCCATCGGCGCGCATGCGGGCCAGCCCATCCGCGACGCGCTGCTCGCTTAGGCCATGTTCTGCGGCAATCCGGCTGACGGGGCGCCGCCCATCTTCGGCCAGGCAATGGCGGAGCGCGGCTTCGACGTCCGGGTGCACGGTCCGCGGCGCCCTTGCCCGTGGTGGGCGAGGGCGGGGGACCCTTGCTGCCTCTTGTGGTGTGAGGGCACGGAGCCTCCAATCTGAGGCCTCCATGACTACTTCGGTAACGAGGTGGGTCCGGGTATTCCTGACGCCTTCCAAACTTCCGATGCGGTTGGTCACTGTGTCCCAGATGGCGAGCGGGGTGTCAGCGAGGACCGTGGCCAATAGATCCCGTCCGCCGGAGGTGTGGTCGAGGGTCATCACTTCCGGGATCTGTGCCAGTTGGCGGGCCACTTCGCCCGTTTGCTGGGGTTTGCACGTGATGTCCACCAGTGCCGATGCTCCGCCGGGGAAGATGCCGGTGACCCATGCGAGCCCGCGTTCCCTCAGGGAGTCCCAGCGCCTGGCGAGGGTTACGGCGTCGACTCCGATCATGGGGGCGAGTTCACTCCATGGCGCCCGGCCTTCGATCTGAAGAGCATGGATGAGACGCTCCTCGAGGGGATGAAGCATGTTTTCCGGCATAAGAAACAGAGTATCCACGGAAAGCTGCAATTTCATCAACTGGAAACACGGCGCTTCCATGATGTTGTGATCCCGTTCACTTCTCATCACATCGGAGCGCACATGCGTACAACGGCGCAGAAATCCACCACGGCGGCAGGCGCCGTCGGTTTCCTGGTGGTCATGGAGCTTGGCAGTGGCATCCTTCAGGGCTGGCTAAATCCATTGTTCTCTTCCATTGGTGAACACCATGGAGTCTCGGCAGCATCGCTGAATTGGATCAGCGCCGCCTACTTGCTGGCGACAGTGTTGGTGGTCCCTTTGCTGTCCAAGCTGGGTGACATCCACGGCCACAAGCGGATACTCATGATCTCCACGGCCATCGTTGCCGCGGCTTCCGTCTTGGTTGCCTTCGCCCCAAACTACGAACTGTTCCTTCTGGGACGTGCTATCCAAGCCCCGCTGGCCGTTTTCCTCCCTTTGGAATTCGCCATCGTCCATCAACGCGACTCTGAACGCTCCGGGCGAAGCATCGGCAGGCTTGTGGCGGCATTGACCCTCGGCGCAACGATCGGCGGTTTCCTGGCCGGATTTGTCCTGGACGCTACTGAGAGCCTTTCCATCACTCTGTTGATGCCAGCGATCTTCATGGCCCTGTGCGTCCCCGGCATCGCGTTCTTCGTCAAGGAAAGCCCGTTGCGGAGCAAAGGCCGGGTGGATTATCTCGGTGCTGCACTCCTTGGCGGTGGCTTGGCGGCTCTCCTCGGAGGCGCTTCAAATCTCTCAACGTGGCCCCCGCTGACCACGGCCCTCGCGATGGTGGTCGGCATCGCCCTCTTGGCCGGCTGGGTGGTTTCAGCCCGCAGGACAGAACACCCCTTGGTGGACCTCACCATGCTCCTTCGTGGCGGCATTGGTCTCCCGATTGTCGTCGCCTTCCTTTACGGCGCGCAACTGTTCGGCGCGCAAGCACCCATCTCCGTCTACCTGCGCTCCGATCCGGCCACGCTGGGATTCGGCTTCGGCGCTGCAGCCTCTGCCGCGGGAACAATGCTCAGCATCATGGCGCTTGCGGCCTTCCTGGGTGCCTCGCTCAGCGACCGAGCATCCCGGCTGATCGGTGGCCCGCGGAGTGTGGCTCTTGGAGGAGGGCTTAGCGCCATCGCGTATGTCCTGATGATCCTAGCGCCGGGTACCCTGGTGACCTTCGCGGTGTGGCTCGTCATGGCCGGGCTCGGCGCAGGGCTGGTCAGCGGCACGCTCCCCACTTTGGTGGTCCAGCGGGCAGCAGCCGATTCAGTGGGGATCGCCTCGGGGCTGTACAACACAGCCCGCACCGCCGCCGGAGGAGTCGCCGGTGCACTCTTCGCGCTACTGATGGCAGCACTCACCACACCAACCGCCAACGGAACGCGGGCCGCCACCGAACTGTCCTTCCACGCCGTCTGGTGGATCTGCGCCGGAGTCTGCGTCCTCTTCGCCGTGACCGTGCTCTTCATCCGCCAAGCCCGGAGCACACCGTTCGAATCAACCACATCGTCATCGAATATCGACGACGTCCTCGAACCTGCCAACTAGTTCACCTCGACACGAAGGATCAACAATGACCGTTTCCATCGACACCACCTCCCAGGACACCCTGCGCGACACCGTACGCGAGTCCGCTGCCGCCGTCGGGCCTTCCATCCTGGAACTTAGCCACAAGGTCCACGCACTGGCAGAGATCTCCTGGGAAGAACACGACTCAGCAGCGGCCGTGGCCGCTGTCCTCCGAGGCGGCGGCTTCGAAGTGACCGAACGCGCCTATGATGTTCCGACGGCGATCGAAGCCGTCTACGGCAGCGGCGAGCTGACCGTGGTCATCTGTGCCGAATACGATGCCCTCCCCGAAGTCGGCCATGCGTGCGGACACAACATGATCGCAGCAGCCGGTGTGGGCGCCGCGCTGGCCCTCAAGCCCGTGGCTGACGCCGCCGGACTACGGATCAAACTCCTCGGCACCCCCGCGGAAGAACACGGCGGGGGAAAAGTCTCACTGCTCCAGGCAGGAGCGTGGGAGGACGCAGCGTTCTCCCTCATGGTGCATGGCATGACGGGCACTGAGCGGAGCGCTGCGGCTTTCAGTATGGCCGCCGTCGAGCGCTTCGAAGTGCAGTTCAAAGGCAGCGAAGCCCATGCAGCCGGCGCCCCGGACAAGGCCATCAACGCCGGTGCGGCGGCGAGCCTGGCGCTGATGAACATGGCCGTCCTGCGGCAGCACCTGCCGGAGAACGCAAACACCAACGCGTTCATCTCGCACGGCGGCGGCGCAACCAACGTCATCGCAGGCGACTCCACGGTTCAGGTGGAAGTCCGCGCAGGAGACGTCGACGTGTGGCGGGACCTCAAGCGGCGAGTCCTCGCGTGCTTCGAAGGTGCGGCCATCGCCACCGGATGCACGTGGACGCACCGGCAGACCGAACACCCCTACGCTCCGCTCAATACCCACGCCGGGCTGGGTGAAGCATGGGACGCCAACATGGAAGCTGTCGGAAGGCCCGTGGACACGTCGCCCATCTTCGGCGGCGGCTCCTCCGATATGGGCAACGTCTCCCAAGTAATCCCGTCCGTGCACGGCATGGTGGTTGTGCGCAACAGCACTGCGGTCCCGCACCACCCGGATTTTACCGCCGCCGCGATCTCACCGGAGGCGGACGAAGCCATACTCGACGGCGCCACCGTTCTGGCACTCACGGTTCTGGATGCGGCCATGGATACCTCACTGCGAGCCGAACTGCTGGAACTCCAGGCTGCGCGGGTCCCCGGGGCCACGAGGGTCACGCTGGAAGCCTGATTCCGGGATGCTTCACCGGTGGCGCCTCTTAGTCGAAACGCTTAGGGGCGCCACCTCGTCGCGGTCGGGCGGTGCTCAGTACTACAGAGGGATGGCTTCGTTTAGTGCATATACATACGAATTTGCCGTGCCCTGTTACTAGGCCCTGGCTAATCTGACGTAGATGAGCTGTGTGGACAACGTCCACACTTTCCGCCACGGACTGGCCCGTACAGCCCACGGACTGCCCAAGATTCCGCACGTTTCCGCCACTTCCAAGGCCCTGAATCCCGTTCGAGTCTCACCTCGGGCACAGCAGACCCCCGCGTCAGAGGTGGTCTTGCGGTTAACGTGTGTACATTCTGGTTGTCCGGTCCCCTCTGACACGGGCCGTGGGGTGTGCCTGGCGCCGCGGGTCGCCTGTGCGATTGTGGGGGAGCGGGATCAGGAGTGTGGCTGGTGGGTCCTCGCTTGCTCTGTACTGGGGCTATGGGTTCCTTTCTTGTGCGTCCGGTAGGACGTTGTTGTCCTACACCCCTTTTTGAATAGAGGGACTGAACGCAACATAACTTCGAGATCTTGCGTCAAAGTTCTTGGTGGTGGCTCGAAGTCGGAGTTAAGAGGCTTGACTCAGGAGAGCTTTGTTAGGCCAATGGGGTGTGGACATTGTCCACACTTAAATCTCCTTTATTGAGCCTGATCACAGCCATTTCCTTCCACTTCTTTGGCCTACATCTACTCATCGCGTGTAATGGCCCGGACGATATGACGCCCGTTCGCAGGCGCTCCATCTGCAGGGCCGCAGCGAGGCGAGAGCCCAGCCGCCACGGGCGACCGGGCGCTTTGGGGGAGGTCTTTTCGGTGTCGTCGACGCGTAACTACGACTAAATGGGGGAATGTCCGGCGCGGATGCCGGTCCCTTCCAAGGTCGACGATCACTTAGAGTTCACACGCTTGTCGGGGCGTGCACGTCCAAGCCCACCACATCGACCATAAGCGCCCTTCCGTCGGGCCGGGGAAGTACGTCGCGAATCCTTAGGCGCGTCGGATCAGGGCGCAATAACCAGGATTTCCGACCTGACGGTAGAGGCAACGACATGCTTTATAGGGCAGAACGTCCTCATGCCCACCCGACGACGAGGCGCGCAGCGTCCTGTGGGACGGTAGGATCGATCCCTGTGATTTCCGCGAATCGACGTAGACGGTTTGTCAACGTATTCCGATGACAAAAAAGCTCTACTGCCGAGTCTCCGACGCTGCCGGTACGGAGGTAGCTGCGAACGGACTCTTCCAAACGGCCCCGTTCCGCCCTAGTGCAGCTTGAAAGAGCTGCTGTGACGTCTGTCAGGACCGGGTGCCCTGCCAGTATTAGGCTCCGGTTGGCAAGTCTGGCCCAGCCCCGCTTCCAAGTCATTGCACCATGTTCACCGCTTCGGAACACCCTAGCGAGATCTCGGGCGATGTTTGCTGCTTGACGTAGACCCCGAAGGCCCATATCAGCATCGGTAAGTCCTACTCTGATGGTGAGCAAATTGCGTCGGAACGCATCGCGCTTGGGATCTGTGCCTCCGAGTTGCGTTGTGAACGCAATGAGTGCGTCACCACGATGATGAGAGAACACGTTTCTGCCTGCGCGTTCGGCTTCGGCGATAAAGACCCTCAGGGCAGGCATCTCATCGGGCTCGGCACCTACCACTATCAGGGGGCCGGCAGGGGAAATTTCAAGCTCACCGGCGATGGTGCGCAGCTGTTCGTCCGTCATTTCGGGTGTCTGGAAGAGTTCCGCCAGCAGGCCCTGCCGTACGGAAAATGCTTCGTCCTGCATACGCTCCCGTTCTGCGATGAATGCCCGCTGAGTCTGTCCCGCGTATTCGTCGACGGTGTCGAGCACAATCCAGGTGTGACGAACCACCAGCGTTGCATCCTCCGGTGTTGCAACCCTGGTAAGGGCCTCCCAAAGGACGTTGTAATCAAGGCGGATAGCTGACATCAATGAGGTGATGGGGATTCCCGCTCGTGCTCGGGAGACCCCGACATCAGCGGCTACAGCGACTGCCTCATGAAGCCCACCTTCACGTAGGCCGGTAACCATGGCCTCGAAGGCCAGGCGCCCCGTCCGCCGTATCTCGGAAAGGGGGATCGGGGCAGGGTCGTAACCGGGGATCGCCGTAATTCGAGAAAGAAACGCCTCGGTGAGCTCCTCAACGTCGAGCTCGTCCAGCAGCTCCTGCCAGCGCATGGAATCGTGGGGCTCCGGACCACCGCTAAGCCGGGGTTGGTTCATGTCCATGCTTCCCACAATATGTGCATATGCACTTTTTTCACCAAGAAAATCGCGGTGAATGCTGTGCGAAAATGGCCATAACTCCTGAGAACCTCATTGAACAAGATGTTTGCGGAAGATTCACGTAAACGTAAACCGGATCACGCATCAACGGAGAAGACAATGAGTGAGACACTACAGACGGCGAATATTGAGCAACATGCCGTCAAAGAGCTGAGCAGGAAAGACGCGAACAAGGTCGCGTTGGGCGCATTGATCGGCTCCGCACTTGAGTACTACGACTTTTTCCTTTTCAGTGCCGCAGCGGCACTGGTGTTCAACGTTCAGTACTTCACAAGCGGCAACCCGACCGCAGCGGCTTTGGCCTCGTTCGCCACCTTTGGGGTTGGCGTTGCTGCCAGACCCCTCGGCGGAATCATCTTCGGCAGCATGGGTGACCGGATCGGCCGCCGCAAGACCCTGATGATCACGATCATTGGCATTGGCATGATTACTGGCCTTATCGGGGTGCTGCCGACTTATGCCGCAATCGGTATTGCCGCTCCAGTTCTGCTCGTGTTGTTGCGGGTAGTACAGGGCCTCTTTGTCGGTGGAGAGTGGTCAGGGGCCCTGACCTTGGTGGTAGAAAACTCCCCGTTACACCTTCGAGCCCGGTACGCCGTGATTCCACTGATTGGTTCCCCCATCGGGACGATACTGTCTTCCGGAGGGTTCTTCCTGGTCACGATCCTCTTCACCAAAGAAAACTTTGACGCGTGGGGCTGGCGTATCCCGTTCCTCATTTCCCTGCCCCTGCTGCTCATTGCCATTTACATCCGCAGCAAGCTCGAAGAGTCGCCTGTGTTCCGCCAAATCGAAGAAGCCGGCGAAATTGAGCAGACCCCTGTCCGCACCACCTTTAAGCACTCTTGGCGACAGCTCTTGATCGGTATGGCTTCGTGCCTACTCGGCATGGGCGGCTTCTATCTGGTCACCACGTTCTGCGTCTGGTACGGAGTCAACGTCCTCAAGTACCCGTCAACCCTGATGTTGCTAGGCACTATCGCCGCCGCAGTTGTAGAAATCTTTGTCATTGTCTGGAGCGGACGCCTCGGCGCTAAATATGGCTCAAGCCGGGTCATACTGTGGGGCGGTATTGCCTCCGCAGCCGTAGCCGTTCCTGCGTTCCTGCTGCTCACCTCAGGTAATCCTGTTCTTGTCGTAATCGCCATGGTCCTTGCAGTATCGACTCTCTCCTTCCCGTACGCCGGCACCGGCGCGGTTCTGACGGGCCTGTTTGAAGCCAAGACCCGCTTTACGGGTGTGGCTGTCGCAAACAACACCTCAGCCATGGTGGCGGGCTTTGTCCCCTTGATTGTCACGGGTGTAGTTGCAGCCGCCGGGAATCACTGGTGGCCCGCCGCCGCGATGCTTGTACTCATCTCGATCATTACCGCTTCGGCTGGTGCAATCGCACCCCGTTTCAGCGTGAATCTGCCCGGCTTCAAGCACTGACAAGAACGGCTTGGGCAGTCGCCTCGATTGCCACCTCGGACTGGGCCCGCTCGTCGCGCAGGAACCCACTTGGCTTGCTGCCGATAGGGCTGCCCAATGCTGACAAGTCCGAGCCGGCACTCGTCTAAAGAACGGTCACTCTCATCACAGTAAAGATGAGAGTGGTCCCCAGAAAGGAACTTCACCATGAAGCTCGACCTTCTTGTCCGGGCGAACGAGATTCGCACCATGGACCCCGACCGGCCCATTGCGACGGCTGTCGGAGTCATAGGCGAACGTATCGTTGGCTTTGATGACGAAATCGCAAGCATGGAGGCGGAGCGAAGCCTTGACTTCGGTGATGCGTGCATTACCCCGGGCCTTATTGATGCCCACTGCCACACAACATGGTGGGGTTTGGGCCTGGATGCGGTGGACCTGAGCGGGTGCAGGGGACTCGAAGACGTTTACTCCAAGATCGAGGCTGAAGTAGAACGTCTCTCCGGTGATGCCGAGGCTTGGGTTCACGGTACGGGTTTCAACCAAGCCCACCATGGGGGACTCTTCCCCGACATAGGACGTATTGATGACATAACTGGTAATCGCCCGCTGTACCTTCGGCACGCTTCCGGACATTCATCAATCACTAACAGCGCCACGTTGCACCTGTTCGGGGCATCGCATCCGACCTTCCAGGACCCGGCAGGAGGAATTGTGGTGCGGGACGCCGACGGAAATCCTACCGGTGTCTTGGAAGAAGCAGCACAGGGATTGGTGCAGGCACTGCTACTTCCGTATTCCACCGAGAGAATCGTTAGGGCCTTGGATGCCGCGACCGAACGATACGCGGCACAAGGGATAACCAGCTTCACCGAAGCCGGCATCGGCGGCGGCTGGATCGGCCACAGCCCTGTCGAGGTTGCTGCGTACCAGACCGCCGCCGAAACCGGTCATCTTCATGCACGCGCACAGCTGATGCCCGCCATGGACGCGCTGCAACCCATAACGGGGCATCCCGCCGATTTCCACCATCAAGGAGCAGGTCTTGGACTGGGCTTGGGAGTGCGTTACGGCTTCGGAGATGACTACGTCCGGTTCGGACACGTCAAAGTCTTCCTTGACGGCTCTCTGCTGGGAGCAACCGCTGCAGTAACCGAATCCTTCTGCGGACACGATCACAACACCGGCTACCTCTTGGCCGAACCAGGCACTTACCGGGAGCGCGCCTTGAGTGCCTATCGTGCCGGGTGGCCCCTGGCGCTGCACGCCATTGGCGATGTAGCCATCGACCTGGCAATGGACCTCATCGAGGAGGCGCAGGACAGATACGGCCGCGGCGAAGCACCTTGCCGCATCGAGCATTTCGGCATGTCCCGCCCGGACCAAGTCGTTCGCGCCGGTATCCTCGGCATCGCAGTGGCCCCCCAAGCAGGATTCATTGGTCCCTTAGGCGATCAGATTGTGACTCTGGTTGGGCCCGACCGGGAAGCCTGGCTATACAGGGGCCGGTCCGTTATCGACGCGGGAGCCCTTCTCGCAGGATCTTCCGACCTGCCGGTAGCAGATAACAACCTGCGCAGGGGCATGCAATCAGCCGTTGACCGGCGGACGGACAAAGGCATGCCTTTCGCCGCAGGGGAGGCCATCACCCCTGAGGAAGCACTTAGAACGCACACAGAGTGGGCTGCCCGCGCCACCGGTCAATTCCGGGACAAGGGCACGCTGGAACGCGGCAAACTCGCCGATTTCACGGTGTTCTCGGAATCGCCACTGACGGCCCGCAACATCGCCGAGATCGACGTCGTGGCCACGATTCTTGGCGGCCGGCTGAGCTATGACGCGCGGGAAGCTCATAAGAATTCGACACCTGAATTGCAGCTCCTGTCGGTCACCAACTGACGACCGAATATCCCAACCCAAACGCACACAACAAAAAGGATCTAACGGTGCACGAAGTAAAAAGTTCAACGCGTTCGCTATCGGATACAGACCCGGCCGAAGAACCGGCCACAACGATCGCATTGGATCTCGCCCTCGCGCGCGACGGACAGGCAAGCTTTGACCGGCTGATCCGCGATCCGGACCCCGAGGACCTTCAAGGCGAATCGCTCCTGCCCGGATGGACCCGGGCGCACGTCATCGCGCACATCGGCTACAACGCCCGAGCACTTGCCCGATTGGTTCAGTGGGCGCAGACAGGGATCGAGAATCCGATGTACGAATCGCCTGAGTCACGGGCGGATGAGATCGACCTCGGGTCGACACTCTCCCACACGAGTCTTGCCCGGCTCTCATCGCGGGAGGCCGCACGGCTCGAAGAAGCCTGGACGAATCTTCCCGACGATCGCTGGACCTACAAGGTAAAGAACGCACAAGGGCGCATGATTCCCATTTCCGAGACTATTTGGATGCGGGCCCGCGAACTATGGTTGCATGCCATCGACCTCAACAACGGGGCAACCGTCCAGGACATTCCCCAGCCAGCCGCAGCCCGCATCCTGCAGGATGTGTTAACTACTTGGGAGGTCCGGGACGGCCATTACGTGCGCGCTGTCCTAACAGACGCCCACACGGACTTTCAGCCTGGCGGTGAAGGACAAACCGAAGCGGCAGGCGGCGACATTCTGACAATCTCCGGCACACTTACAAACCTCCTGACCTGGGCCACCGGACGTGGTCACGATGGCGTCGTGGTGATCAATGCGGATGGACGTGAGATCGGCCCCGCGCCGGCGGCGCACCGCTGGATCTAATCGCCACTGCCGAAGAAGCCCAACCAAGGCGATCTCCAACCAAGAACACCGCACATGCGGGTATTCGGTGCTCATTGGCTGATGCATCTGCCTCGTCCTCCCGGAAATTCCGCAGACGCCCCACGCACTGGTCACCAAAAAGTCTCCTCAACAACTCTTGAACGAAGAGGTCAACCATGTCAGCTCCACCAACAACAGGCGGCCCCACTCTCCCCCAGGTGCGGAAGCTCGTGAGCACAATCCCCGGCCCGAAATCGCAGGAACTGCTGGCACGCAAAGATGCGGCCGTCGCAACAGGTACCGGCGGAGTGCTCCCAATTTCAGTAGTAGCCGCCGGAGGCGGGGTGCTGATCGACGCCGATGGCAACTCCCTCATTGACCTCGGTTCCGGCATAGCCGTCACCGGCGTCGGTAATTCAGCCCCCGCTGTGGTGCAGGCGGTGCGGCGGCAGGTCGAGCAGTTCACACACAGCTGTTTCACCATCGCCCCCTATGAGGGCTACGTCAAAGTTGCCGAGAAGCTCAACGCCATCACCCCTGGTGAGCACGAAAAACGCTCGGCCCTTTTCAGCACCGGTGCTGAAGCCCTGGAGAATGCGGTCAAGATCGCTCGCCACTACACCGGCAGGCAGGCGGTGGTTGTCTTTGACCACGCGTTCCATGGGCGAACCAACCTCACCATGGGAATGACCGCAAAGAACATGCCCTATAAGAACGGGTTTGGACCCTTCGCCCCCGAGATCTACCGGGTCCCTGCCTCCTATAGCTACCGAGACGGACTCACAGGCCCTGAGGCAGCTGCACGATCGATACTTCAACTCGAGAAGCAGATCGGTGCCGAAAATGTCGCTGCCGTCATCATCGAACCCATTCAGGGTGAAGGCGGCTTCATCGCCCCTGCCAACGGTTTTCTACCGGCGCTACAGGAATGGACATCCCAGAACGGGGTGATTTTCATACTGGACGAGGTGCAGACCGGCTTTGCCCGTACTGGTGACATGTTCGCTGCCAACCACGAGGGCATAGTTCCGGACCTGATGACGTTCGGCAAGGGACTGGCCGGTGGGCTTCCTCTTTCGGCAGTTACTGGCCGTATGGACATCATGAACTCCGCTGTGGGGGGAGGACTCGGGGGTACCTATGCAGGGAACCCCATCGCCTGTGCTGCCGCTCTGGCAACTATTGAAATTTATGAGAAGGACAACCTGACGGAACGTGCACGGGCAATCGGTGCCATCATCACCGATTTCTTCGCCGGTCTAGCGGCGGAGGATGACCGTGTCGGCGATATCCGCGGCCGCGGTGCCATGATCGGCATCGAGTTCGTTGAAACGGGCACTCAGAGACCGGCTGCGGCGCTGACTTCTGCGATCGCGAGGAAGGCAGGCCAGGACGGCGTGCTGGTACTTACATGCGGCACGTATGGCAATGTGCTTCGGTTCCTGCCGCCGTTGTCCATATCAAATGACTTGTTGCGCGAGGGCCTTCAGGTCGTGGGGGACGCCTTAAAAGCAAATGCCTGAACCACAGCAAACCAACTACACATACTTAGAAGGACAGCGATGACTTTAAAACCCCACGAGCAAGAATTAATAAACCAGGTGCAAACCGGTCTCTGCATCGGAGGGACGTGGCAGCCCTCTTCGACCGGTGCGACATTCGACGTGCAAGACCCGGCAACCGGGGAAGTCATCAAAACTATCGCCGATGCGACCGTCGACGATGCCCTGATGGCGCTCGAAGCTGCCGTAACGGCGCAGGAGGCTTGGGCTGAGACTTCCACGCGCGGACGCTCAAACATCCTGCGCCGAGCGTTCGACCTTCTCATGGATCGCCACGAGGACTTTGCACTGCTCATTAGCATCGAAATGGGCAAGCCGATCTCCGAGGCGCGCGCCGAAGTGACCTATGGAGGCGAGTTCCTGCGCTGGTTCTCGGAGGAGGCTGTACGTGTCCGCGGGGACTATCGTCCTACTCCTGAGGGTGCTGGCAACATCGTCGTATCGCACCTTCCGGTCGGGCCCACCTACTTCATCACGCCGTGGAATTTCCCCCTGGCTATGGCAACCCGCAAGATAGCCCCAGCCTTGGCGGCCGGCTGCACGGTTGTCATCAAACCCGCCGAACTGACTCCGCTGACAACCATCTTCTTAGTACAACTGCTCGAAGAAGCGGGCCTGCCGGCAGGAGTTGTAAATGTTGTTCCTACCACCTCGCCGGCCGACCAGTCCAGCGCGCTGTTAAAGGACTCCCGCCTCAAAAAGCTCAGCTTCACCGGTTCGACCCCTGTCGGTATAAAGCTCCTTGAAGCCGCAGCCCAGAATGTCCTGCGAACGTCCATGGAGTTGGGGGGTAACGCCCCGTTCATCGTCTTCGAGGATGCAGATTTGGATCGAGCCGTGGACGGTGTCCTGCTGGCGAAGTTCCGTAACATCGGCCAGGCATGCACTGCGGCGAACCGCATCATTGTCCATGAATCAATCGCAGATGCTTTTGCTCAACGCGTGAGTGACCGGGTGGCCCAAATGAAGATCGGCAGGGGAGCTGAGGAAAGTACTGACATCGGCGCTTTGGTCGACGGCCGTGCGGTCGCAAAGGCTGAGCGCCTGGTTGCTGACGCCGTAGCGACCGGCGCAACGGTTCTCACTGGAGGTAAGTCCATTGAAGGTCCTGGCAGCTACTTCGAGCCAACAGTCCTGGATCGGCTCAGTCCCAACTCGGCTCTGATGTCCGAAGAGATCTTTGGACCCGTCCTTGGCATCATCCGATTCACCAATGAGGAGGAAGCAGTCAAAATCGCCAATGACACAGACTATGGGCTGGTCAGCTATGTGTTCACGGAGAACGTTCACTGCGGCCAGCGCATGATTGAAAAGCTGCAGACAGGAATGATGGGCTTGAACACCGGTCTCATCTCCAACGCCGCAGCACCCTTTGGCGGTATAAAGCAGTCCGGTATCGGCCGGGAAGGCGGTTTTGAGGGCATCAGCGAGTTCCTCTCAACCAAATACACCCTTATTCCGCGCTGATGGATGCCCCTGGACCGGTCTCTCGGGGCTCGTCCTCGGCATCGCATTTACGGAAATTATCGCCTTGGATAAACTTGCCGATGATTGCTCCTCTGACGGGCAATGGACTTTCCTCTACACTGTCGCTCCTATGAAGGTTGTTGGCGGCTCGGGCGCATCGGTTAATACGGTCGTTATTAAGGAGCCCGTCTACCAGCGTTGTGGCCGCGCTCGAATGGGGCTGCCCGGCGCAGAGCCAGAAAGACTGAGTCGGCGTGATCCGCTAGTGCCGATAAGGGACGATACGTCTCGTTGGGGTTCGCCGAACGTGCTCCTGCAGTTCTCGGGCTCAAGCTCGTTTCCAGGGCGTGGGCCTCCGGTCCTCTTCGATGATGGTCATCGCGACGATGTGTTCGCCTAAGCTGTTCAAGACCTCCCGCAGGAGGGCGCCGAGCGGTTCGCTTCGGTGTCCGCGGAGACTGATAGAACTCATTGATCGGCAGTACGGTGCCGTTAAAACGCTTCCGGTGGGAGCTTCTCGAATGCGAACCGAAGCGTCGCATGCGTGCAGACCAGGGTTGCACTCCAGGAAGTCGATGGACGCTCCTATGTTAACGACGACGACGGCGGGAGTTACCTCCCGCCGTCGTGCGCTGTTCGGCTTGGCGCCTCGCGTTGTTGGCGCGGCGCTTAGCCGCCAAGCTTGGAATGCTCGCCCAGACGGTGCCATGAGCGGTTGTGGTAGACCAAGGCGTCGCCGGGTTCGCCCGCTTGGACGTCACGCATCACGCGGGACTCCAGGGCGTGAACGGCGATGATTGTGGAGGTCCCTATCTCCATGCGATTGATGACGGCGCAGCGCACCCAGGCGCGGACATCGTCATAAACCGCTTCTCCGGTTTCAAGGGTCGACCAGCGGTGCGTTTGGTCAAAGCGGTCGGCGCCGGGGGTGGCTCCGAACTTCGCCAAGTCGATGTCGTGCGCGTCCAGCAGGTGCACGACGACGGTTTCGGCGCGTGAAAGGACCTCGGAGGCAGAGGACAGTGCCGAGACCGAGAAAATCAGCAACGGAGGTTCCGCACTCACTGAGACGACCGACGACACCGTCAGCGCCACGGGTCCTTCGCCGGAGTCCGCCGTGATGACGGCGACACCGCCTGGGTGGCCACGGAACAGTGCTTTGAATTCGTCGGCCGAGAGGGAGGACGGGAAGCTTTGGTTCGGTGCCCCGACCCACGTGTCGGTGGGGTAGGCGTGAAACATGGTTATGACACCTGGGCGGCGGAGCGGGCGAGTTCCTCGCGGATGATGTTCGTCCCTGCGCTGAGAGCGCTCAGCTTGGCCAGTGCGACGTCCCGGGGGAACGGTGCCATGCCGCAGTTGGAGCTGGGGATGAGCTTGTCCGCATCGACGAACTGCAGGGCCTTGCGGAGGGTGTCGGCGACTTCCTCCGGGGTCTCTATGGTCTCATTTGCGACGTCGATTGCCCCGAGCATGACTTTCTTGCCGCGGAGGAGCTCGATGAGGTCCATGGGCACGTGGGAGTTCTGGGATTCCAGCGAGATGATGTCGATGCTGGAGCTCTGAAGCAGCGGGAACGTTTCCTCGTACTGCCGCCACTGTGAGCCGAGCGTGGCCTTCCAGTCGTTGTTGGCCTTGATCCCGTAGCCGTAGCAGATGTGCACGGCGGTCTCCGTGCGCAGTCCCTCTGCCGCTCTCTCCAGGGCGGCTACGCCCCAGTCCTTGACCTCATCGAGGAAGACGTTGAACGCGGGCTCGTCGAACTGGATGATGTCCACGCCGGCCGCCTCCAGTTCTTTCGCTTCCTGGTTCAGGATCGCGGCGAACTCCCAGGCCAGCTTCTCGCGGCTCTTGTAGTGGTCATCGTAGAGGGTGTCCACCATGGTCATGGGACCGGGAAGAGTCCATTTGATCGGCCGGTCGGTGGTTGCGCGGAGGAACTTTGCGTCTTCGACGAATACCGGCCGTTCACGGCGCACCGGTCCGACGACGGTCGGCACGCTCGCGTCGTAGCGATCGCGGATGCGCACGGTCTTGCGCTGTTCAAAGTCGACCCCGCTGAGGTGCTCGATGAAGGTGGTGACGAAGTGCTGGCGGGTTTGCTCGCCGTCGCTGACGATGTCGATGCCGCGTCGGCTCTGTTCGTGGATGGCGATGCGCAGCGCATCCTGCTTGCCCTCGAGCAGCTCATCTCCCTCGAGTTTCCACGGGGACCAAAGAGTCTCCGGCTGTGCGAGCCACGATGGTTTGGGCAGGCTTCCGACAACGGTGGTGGGCAAAAGTGTGTTCATGATTGGCGATTCTCCGTGGGTCAGTTGACGAGAGCGGGGTGTTTGGCGGTCCACTGGTCCAACAGGTCCTTGTGGGGCGTGATGAAGTGTTCCTCCGTGTACTTCGCCTGAGTGATCGCGAGCTGACTGCGCTCGACGCGGTCGTAATCGATCTGGGTCCGCGAGTAGTCCTGCTCTCCCAGGCTCGGCTGGTAGACGACGGCGGCGGCGGAGTTCGCGTTGTAGATCTCCGGGCGGTAGATCTTCTGGAACGTCTCCATGGTGCTGATCGTGCCGATGAGCTGCAGGTTGGAGTAGTCGTTGAGCAGGTCGCCGCGGAAATAGAAGGCGAGCGGCGCAACGCTGCCGGGCGGCATGAAGTAGCGGACCTGAAGCCCCATCTTTCCGAAGTACAGGTCGGTCAGCGAGAAGTCGTCCTGCTGGTACTCGACGCCCAGGACCGGGTGATGGTTTCCGGTGCGCCGGTATGTCTTGGTCGTTGAGACGCTGATGCAGACCACTGGCGGCTGCGGGAAGCGTTGTTGGCATGCCGGGGAATCGAGGAATTGCTGGAACAGTTTGCCGTGAAGATCGCCGAAGTTCTCGGGAACGGTGGGCTTGCCTGCCTCTGCTGATGCCGCTGGCAGTACGACGCTGAAGTCGAAGTCACGGACGTAGGAGGAGAAGTTGTTCCCCACGATCCCTTGGTGGCGGACCCCGTTCAGCTGGTCGACGATCTGGATGTCGAGAACCTCGAACAGGGGGAACTTCTGATCGGTGCCTTCGGCAGTGAACTCTATCTGCACGGAAACGATCTCAAGCTCGAGCGTGTAACGGTCCCGGTCCGGGTTGTCCCAGCTTGCGAGATCGTTGAAGCGGCGCCGAATCATGGTCAGGGCGTTGCGGAGGTTCTCCTGGCGGTGCTCGCCCCGTGCCAGGTTGGCGAAATTCGTCGTAATCCGCGAGCCTTCCGACGGGGAGTAGTCCTCGTCAAAGGGGGTGGTGGTGATGCTGAAGGTGAAGTCGTCTGCCATGTGCTGCCAATCCGTTGATGGGCCGGAGACGGCCTTTCAGAAGGTGATGTCTCCATGGTGCAGCCTTTCGATGGGTATCAGGTAACTAGTGGTTACTATGCATTCATATAGAATTTCCCTATGCCCCAGATTTCGAGCGGATTGACCCTCCAGCAGCTCCGGTACTTCATAGAAGTTGCAGCTGAGGGGTCGATCTCCGCAGCCGCCGACCTTCTCTACGTAGCGCAGCCCACAATGTCCGCCTCGATGAAGGACCTTGAGGCCCGGGTCGGCCGTGCACTCCTGCTTCGCTCCGCCCGCGGAGTCACCCTCACCGCCGACGGGGTAGAGTTCCTCGGCTACGCGAGACAGGTCGTCGAGCAGTTCGCTCTCCTCGAGCAGCGCTACCTTGGTAGGCCACCGCGGCGACGTCTGCTCGGGGTGTCAACGCAGCACTACTCGTTCGCGGTGGACGCCTTCGTCCGGATGGTCAAGGCCTCCGATGTGGCTGAATACGAGTTTTCCCTGCGTGAGTCCCGTACCTGGGACATTATTGAGGATGTCCGGACGCTCCGCAGCGAGATAGGCATCCTTTACCGGAACGATTTCAACCGGAAGGTCATCGACAAGCTGCTCCGGGAATCAGGGCTCGCGTTCACACCGCTGTTCCTCGCCGATCCGCACATTTTTATTGCACGGAACAATCCGCTCGCCTCCAAAGAGCGTGCGACTCTCGCCGATCTCGCCGGCATGCCGCGGCTGACCTTCGATCAAGGTGCGAACAACTCCTTCTACTTCGCCGAGGAGATTCTCTCCACCTTGTCCAGCAAGCAGGAGATCCGGGTCTCTGACCGTGCCACGATCTTCAACCTCATGATCGGGCTCCACGGCTACACGATCTCGACGGGCATCATCAGCGGGCAGCTCGACCCTGAGATCGTCGCCATCCCGCTCGACGTTGACGAACGCATCGAGATCGGCTGGATCGGCCATGCCGCGATTCCGCTCACCGACCAAGCGCAGCACTACCTTAAGGAATTGCGGGCCGTCGTCGCTGAGTTCGGCGTAGCGCTACTCGACTGACTGCAGGTGGGCGGGCGGGTCATCGCCCCCGGCTCATCGCGGAGGGCAGCAAGCGGGGACGCCCCGCGCTGGTGTTCTAAGCGGATTCTTGCTCCAGCCAAGCGTTCGCGCCCAAGCCGACATCGAGCTCTCCCACGAAGCACAGAAATAGGCTAAGGGTTATCCCGTAAAGGATGTCCCAGTTCTAGGGAAGTGGGACGGGGTGTCAGCGTGCAGTGGGTCCTACGGGATTCCGCGAGCGATACGGGATGGCAGTGGAATTTCTTAGCGATTGCTGGAGTTCCTTGCTAGATTACTGACTCAAACTGCTGTCTCCCCGAATCTGAAGTGGATCGGCCTGCAAGTAGTTGTGAAGTTTGCGCTGAAGAAGCCCGGCGCTCGTTGCCTTGCACCTGGAGGTTTTATGAGCCCGCATCCCTATAACGAGTCGCCTTTGGGTGGCCAGATGGAAACTGAACACAACGAAGACCTTCAGCGTCTCTACAAGCTCATTTCCGGTGCTGATGACGTCAAGGCCTTCCTCGACGGTATGACCCGATATGCGGCAGCGGCGCTGAGCCGCGCGACGGGGGCACGGGTGGAATGTGCTGTGACTTTGTGGCGGCGCAAGCGGGCCTGCACTACCAGGGCACTATGCGGACGGGTGCATCCGACGACGGCGCGTCTGTTGCGGACCCGTGGCCGCATGTGTGGGGATACGAAAACCTGGTGGTTGGCGGAAATGCGCTCATCCCCACGGCGACAGCCATGAACCCGACGCTGATGAGTGTGGCCATTGCGGTTCGCGGGGCGCGGAGGGTAGTGGAGGAACTCTCCTATTCGGGAGCGGCAGTAGCTGACGAGTTGGGGCGGACAATGGTCTGAGGGGCTTCCGTGTGGGGCCCAAGGGATCGTGTGAACCTCGGGAGTGAGTCTCCACACGTTATTTTGAGTAGCTCGCAATAAGGCGTACCTTGAATATAGGCCAGAGTAGCCCTCGAGTACCGCACCGGTGAACTTTCCCGGGCCGGGAGGGCAAACGACTCAACCAGCAAAGCCCTTCCGTTTGAGCGGTACAGAACCTGAACCTGCCTGAACCCCAAGGAGAACCCATGACTTTGCTCGCCGAGCGCCCCGCAACGACCGAACCCGCCACTGAGGCTGCAACCCGTATCTCCCTCATAGGCACCGCACTGCGCGGCGGCAGCTACGTAACCCTTCCCGCAGGCAGCGCCCAGGCCCGTGGTGAAGGCACCTACGTCACCGTCACCCGTAGCCGAAAAATCCCTGCTGTCACCCATGGCAGCTATGTCACCGCAGCCGGCGCCTCGGCTGTTGCCGACGGCATCGTCGAAGGCAGCTATGTAACGCTTTCGAGGGCAGCCTAAAGCCCCGGGCGTCCGTGGAGGGTGGCACCATGCGGCGCAGAAAAAAGGAGGCCGACGGCGACACTGTGTGTCGTCGTCGGCCTCCTTTGGGGAGCCCTCGGTTCCTTTCGTGTCCTCCCGCAGTCGAGTAGATTGAAGAAACACGGCGCGTGTCGCCATGGTCCGGACGAAAATCATTGGACGCGGTGCGGCCGATAACGGGAACGGGCTCTTTCTGACGGGAGTTGCGTTGCGCGAGATATCTTTTCCTTCCGGTGAGACAGTCCCGGTGCTCGGGATCGGAACGTGGGGCATGGGCGAGCAGCCCGGCAACGCCCCCCAAGAGACCGCGGCGATCCATATGGCCTTGGACGTGGGAATGTCCGTGGTTGATACCGCCGAGATGTGTGGCAATGGCGCGGCCGAGGAATTCGTCGGAAGGGCGCTGGCAGCCCGGCGGAATGAAACGTTTCTGATCACCAAAGTCCTGCCGCATCACGCCACATTGCGCGGAACCGTCGATGCCTGCGAAGGTAGCCTGCGCCGCCTTGGAACGGACAGCATCGACCTCTATTTGCTGCATTGGCGGGGTGTTGTTCCTTTGGCCGAAACGCTCGAAGCCTTCGAGCACCTGCAGCGGGCCGGGAAGATCCGGTACTGGGGCGTCAGTAACCTCGATGTAGCGGACATGGAAGAACTTCTGCGCTTGCCGGGCGGCCGGAATGTCGCGACCGACCAAGTGCTCTATAACCTGACCCGCCGGGGCATCGAGTTCGATCTGTTGCCCCGCTGCGTCGAGAGGGGCATCCCGGTGACGGCGTACTCGCCGCTGGAGCAGGGGCGGATGCTGAATGATCCAGTGTTGGTGCGCATCACAATCGAACACGGCGTCAGTCCCGCGCAGATTGCCCTTGCCTGGGTGCTCAGGCAGCCACTCGTCTTGGCCATTCCCAAAGCGTCAAGCCCACAACATGTCCAGGAATGCCATCGGGCCCTCGACGTTCGGCTTGCGCCCCAGGAACTGGCCGACTTGGATCGCGCCCATCCTTCTCCCACCCACAAACGCGTGCTTGAGATGCTCTAGCGGCCTCCTCGCGGAGCGCATCCCTCAGCCGGGGCCAAGGCTGCGATGCCAGGCCATTGGCAGGCGGAACCGTCTCTTGTGGTGACCAGCGATAACTGCGAGATTGGCAGTGCATCGCGCCGCTCCCTCGACAGATTGAGGAGGTGCCACGAGGCCAGTTCGCTCCGCACCATCCTCGCCGCGGTACCGGTCCAAGGAGGCTCGCCATGAAAATTGTCGTGCAGTATGGATTCAGTCAGATCGGGCCGGGCGATGGAGCATGATTGAGGTTGCATTGTCGGTGATCCTGAAGGCCAAACCGGGCATGGAGAAGGACGTCGCTGATTTCCTCCGCTCCGCACGTTCCGTGGTTGAACAGGAACAGGGTACGCGCGCTTGGTTCGCCCTCCAGTTCGACGAATCGACTTTCGGAGTATTCGACGTTTTCCCTGATGACGACGCCCGTCAGACCCACCTTGCCGGGGGTGTCGGGCAAGCACTAGCTGCTCAGGGAGCTGAGCTGTTCAGCGCGGAACCGAACATTCAGAACATTGACGTGCTCGCGTACAAGCTGCCCGGTGAAAGCGGATAGAGGGCTACCGCTCCGCCGTCATCGCACTGCGATCCCGCCTGATGCATAGGTTCAGGAGCGGAGGGTGACACGCTCGGACACCCGCCGTGCCGAGGCGTTCAGCGATGCCGTCATCGCGATCGTTATCACGCTACTGGTACTTGAGCTCACTCCGCCGGAGACCGAACCCGGGGAGTTGCTGGCCGGATTGCTGGGTCAATGGCCGACATACCTGGCGTATGCGGCGTCCTACATCTATTTGGCCGTGATCTGGCTCAACCACAAATCGGCCTTCTCCCGTATCCGGCAGATGGACATCGGCCTAAAGTGGGCCAATCTGGGAATCCTCGCCACGCTCGCCCTTTTGCCCTGGCCAACAGCCGTGATCATCGATACAGCCAAGACAGGCAATGTGGCCGACGAGCGGGTCGCGGTAGCGCTGTACGCGATCGTCGGGGCACTGCTGTGCCTGTCATGACTGGTGTTCTTCTCGCACTTGGCACGGCATCCTGAGCTCACCGAGGAGGAAGTGGAGGATTCCTACTTCGCGCGCGAGCGACCACGTGCCTTGGCCGGGGTGGTGCTGTACCTCGCAGCGGGAACGGTAGGTGTCCTCGTCCATCCGGTGGTCGCATCGGTGATTTTCGTGATCCTGCCTGTTTTCTACGGTCTCACCAGCCACGGGTTCGATCACAGGCCGGCCTTCCTCCGAGGTCTCTAGGGCGCTGTCCACCAGCCGTCATCGCGTTACTTTGCCGCACTGACTTTGCAAAGCGGGATTCCCGGCCTTTAGGGTACTAAGGAAGCTTACCTTTTTGGTTGAGTGCAGTAATCGATTTGCCGATCAACATCGAGGAGAACGCGCAGTGCCAGCTGAGGACAACATCAGGATTCCAGGGGCTCCGTCGATTGAGCAGCCCGCCGTAGAAGAGCCCACAGCGTCGCGTGAGCCTTTGCCGCCGAAGCCTGATCAGCAGGGGCCGGAGGCCGTGTCACCCACGGGGAGCCCCACCGGCGCACCCGCAAACTCACGTGCCCAGTCCGGCCAGTACCTGACAACGGCCCAAGGTCTGAGGCTCGGAGATACAGACCATTCCTTGAAGGCCGGGCCGCGGGGCCCGATTTTGCTGCAGGACCATCACTTGCGTGAGAAGATCACGCACTTTGATCACGAGAGAATTCCTGAGCGCGTGGTTCACGCCAGAGGAGCCGGGGCGCATGGAACGTTCCGCTCTTACGGCACGGCTTCGAAGATCACCAAGGCAGGGTTCCTTGCGCCGGATGTAGAAACCCCGGTGTTCGTGAGGTTTTCCACTGTTCTGGGATCCAGGGGGTCAGCCGACACGGTCCGTGACACCCGTGGCTTCTCCACCAAGTTCTACACGGATGAGGGCACCTACGACTTGGTGGGGAATAACATTCCTGTTTTCTTCATTCAGGACGGCATCAAGTTCCCGGACCTCATCCACGCGGGGAAACCGCATCCTGACAGGGAAATCCCGCAGGCGCAGAGTGCGCACGACACATTTTGGGATTTTGTTTCGTTGCATACCGAAGCGCAGGCCCACACGATGTGGAATATGTCGGACCGCGGAATTCCCCGTTCCTACCGGACCATGGAGGGGTTCGGCGTCCACACATTCCGGTTGGTGGATGCTGCCGGTAAGACCACTCTGGTGAAATTCCACTGGAAGCCGAAGCTGGGTGTTCACTCATTGGTGTGGGAGGAGGCCCAGATTATTAACGGCATGGATCCCGATTTCCACCGTCGTGATCTGGCCGATGCGATCGAATCAGGTGCGTACCCGGAGTGGGAGCTTGGCATCCAGACGTTCCCGAACACCGAAGATCAAATGTTCGAAGGTATCGACCTTCTGGATCCCACCAAGTTTGTCCCTGAGGAACTGGCGCCGGTTCAGCCAATCGGACTGATGACGCTGAACGCCAACCCGACCAACTACTTTGCCGAGACCGAGCAGGTGGCCTTCCATCCGGGACACCTCGTCCCGGGCATCGATGTCACTAATGATCCTCTGCTGCAGGTCCGCCTGTTCTCATACCTGGACACGCAGATTTCGCGGCTCGGTGGACCGAACTTCACCCAAATTCCCATCAATCGTCCTCACGCCCCGGTCAACGACATGCTGCGGGACGGGATGCACCAGACTGCCGTGCATGGGGGAGTGGCCCCTTACCATCCGAATTCCGTTGATGGTGGTTGCCCCTTCATGGCCGGGCAGGACGTGGGAGCATTCGTGGACGTACCTGAGGAAATCGCGGCAGGAATTAAGGAACGGAGAAACCCGGCGTCCTTCGATGACCACTTCAGCCAAGCCCGGCTGTTCTTCCGCAGTTTGACGTCGGTAGAGCAGGACCACGTGATTCAGGCCTACACCTTTGAGCTTGGCAAGTGCTATGAAGCGGTGATCCGGGAACGGCAACTCATGGCGCTGGCTAATATTGATGCCGGACTTTGCGCTGCCGTCGCCAAAGGTCTCGGGATGCCGACTCCCACGGCCACCGTTGACACGCCGGACGTGGAGCCCAGCCCCGCTGTGTCCCAGATTGGTGGGAAATGGCCTGTTGCTGGTCGCGTCGTGGGCATCATCGCGGACAGTGAAAGTGACCTGTCGCTGGTGGCCGCAGCCCGCGAGGCGGTTGACGCGGCAGGCATGGTCCCCCTGATCATTGCGCCGACCGGTGGTGTGATTGAGCCGGAGCATGGTGCTGCAGTGACTGTGCAAAGGAGCTACCTCACGGCACGCTCGATCGAGTTTGACGCAATTATTGCAGCGGGCGGTGGGATTCCAGCAGCCGATGCCGTTCCGGGCCGCGATGCCAAGGCCGGCGAACCAGGTGCGACCCTTGATCCGCGCGTGGTTCTTATGGTCTCTGAAGCTTTCCGTCATGGCAAAGCCATTGGCGCCTGGGGTCCAGGTGCCGCAGTTCTGGACGCGGCCGGCGTCCCTCAAGATGCCCCCGGAATCATCAGTGGAGAAGGTCCGGACACAGTGATTCCGGTGGTCCGGGAACTGCTCTCTGCACACCGGGCATGGGAGCGGTTCCCGGCGGCAGGATCAGCTTCGTAGCACTTCCAGTAGGAGGCTGTTAGGTTCGACGGCGGCGGGTTGCCTATACGGGCCAGCCCGCCGCCGTCGGGTTGTCAGGCCGGACGGTGCTTTCGCAGCGTTCTAAAGGCGGCTACTGCCCCCAGTCCCGCCAGTACCCACGGGGCGCCGACGAGGATGGGGTCAATCCACTGATGGTTCAGGTCGGCGCGCCTTTTCCCGACGCGGGAGCTCGCACCATGGTGGGAGAACTCGCTGAGCACACCGGTTTCGGTCACCGGGTTGTCCGGTCGCAGGGTTGCGAACGAACGCAGGTGGCTTTCCCACGCGTCCACTCTGTCGGCGGCGATCAGGACCAGCCAGTGGGCTGCGCGGCCCTCGCTGTACTTCCGGTACGCGTACTTCCGCAGCGCACCGGAGATACCCTTGGGAGGGGTTGAGGTGCCAAAGACGGGGGTCACGAAAGCGTGTTCAACGGACCGTTCCCTGGGCCACTTCTCCGGCTGACGTTCGGGAAAGTCCCAGCGCGCACCGGTCTCGATACCGGGCTGCTCGCGGGGGTAGGAGGGTCTGTCCGCCGGGTCGAGGTCAACGCCCCATCCCGGAATCCGTGCCCGCAGCTCCTCCGCAGTCTCCTTCAGCGCGGGGGTGCCGGAGGTGTAAGGCGTTGGTATTTCAGCCATCATGGTCCCTTTCAGGCCGAGGTTGCGACGATGAGGGGCTTGATGCAGTCATCAAGCTTCGCGGAGAAGATGTGGTATCCCTCGGCGATGTGCTCCAGAGGGATGCGGTGGGTGACAATGTCACTGGGTTTGAGGTGCCCGTTCCGGATGTGTTCGAACAACCGGGGCCACTGCCTTTTGACCGGGCATTGGTTCATCCGAAGCGTCAGCCCTTTGTTCATCGCGTCGCCGAACTTCACGGCACTGAAGAGCGGCCCGTAGGCGCCCACGACTGACACCGTGCCGCCCTTGCGGACGGAGTCGATGGCCCAGTTGAGGGCGATGGGGGATCCGCCCTGCAGTTTCAGCTTGCTGCTGGTCACGTGCTGGAGGAAGTTGCCGTCCGCTTCGGCTCCCACCGCATCGATGACGACGTCGGCGCCCAGATAGTCCGTGGCTTTCTTCAGGTGCACCACAATGTCGTCGTACTCCACAAAGTTGTAGGTCTCGGCGTGGGCGAATGAGCGGGCCTTTTCCAACCGGTATTCCAGGTGGTCGATGACGATCACCCGCCCCGCTCCCATGAGCCAGGCTGACTTCGCCGCGAACAGGCCCACCGGCCCGGCACCGAACACCCCAACGGTGTCGCCCTGGGCGATATCGCCCAACTGGGCGCCGAAGTAGCCAGTGGGCAGGGCGTCGGTGAGCAGTACGGCGTCCTCCTCGTCCATCCAGTCTGGAATCTTGGTGGGACCCACGTCAGCGAACGGCACGCGCACAAACTCAGCCTGGCCGCCGTCGTAACCCCCGCAGGTGTGGGAGTAGCCGTAAATGCCGCCCACGGCAGTGGCGTTCGGATTGACGTTGTGGCAGTTGGAATACAGGCCGCGGGAGCAGAAGTAGCAGGACCCGCAGTAGATGTTGAACGGAACCATGACCCGATCCCCGACCTCCAGGTTTTGGACTGAGGAACCCACCTCGTGGACCACGCCCACAAACTCATGTCCGAAGGTCATCCCGACCCGCGTGTCCGGCATCATCCCGTGATAAAGGTGCAGGTCTGAGCCGCAGATGGCCCCCAATTTCACTTGCACGATCGCATCATTGGGATGTTCGATCTGCGGTATGTCTTTCTCTTCCACGCGCACCTTATAAGGCCCGCGATACACCATGGATCGCATTAGTTCCCCCTCCGGGAAGTAGTTCGTTCCGGCATTGAAATGACCTCCCGGGTCTAGGTGTCGGCGGGGTGGAGGACGACTTTGGTCCAACCGTCGACGCGGTCATCGAAGTTCCTGTAAGCCTCCGGGGCCTTGTCCAGTGGCAGTTCGTGGCTGACGAGGAAGGAGGGGCTGGCCTTCCCGCCGGCAATGAGGTCGCGAAGGGACCGATTGTATTTCTTGACCGGGCACTGACCTGAGCCCATCGTTTGTCCTTTGAACCAATAGTTTCCGTAGTCGAAGGCCACCTGACCCTGCTTGGCAAGTTCGTCCGAAGCTCCAGGATCCTGCGGCAGGAACACGCCTACTATGCCTAGGCCGCCGACGAACCGGACGGAGTCCACCAGACGGTTCAACGTCAGGTTGGGCTGTTCGTTTCCGCTCGGGTCGTGGGCCTGGTACCCGACGCACTCGCAACCCCGGTCAGCCCCGAACCCCATGGTTTGGTCTTTGACGAACTCAACAGGGTCCACTTTGGAATCGTCTACAGGGATGGCAGCGATCTGTTCGGCAAGCTTCAAGCGGTCACTTTGCCGGTCCACCACCATGACTTTTCCGGCGCCCTTGATGATGGCCGAGTAGGCTGCCATGAGTCCTACTGGCCCCGCGCCGTAGATGACTACCGAGTCCCCGGGGTAAACGCCGGCCATCTCGGTTGCGTGCCATCCGGTGGGGAAGATGTCCGCGACCATGACATAGTCGAGTTCCTTCTCCTCGGCGTCCTCGCCCAAACGCAGGCAGTTGAAGTCTCCGTACGGCACGCGCAGGTACTCGGCCTGTCCGCCTTGATACGGGCCCATGTCCGCGAACCCGTATGCCGCGCCGGCGAGCTTGGGTTCGGGCTGCATGGTCAGGCAATAGTTTGTGAAGCCACGTTCGCAGTTCTTGCAGAATCCGCAGGCGATGTTGAAGGGCAGTACGACTCGTTCGCCCACCTTGACCTTGCTCACCGCGGAGCCGGTTTCGATCACTTCACCGAGGTTCTCGTGCCCGAAGGTTCGTCCGGTTTCGAAGCTGGTGCGGCCCTCGTACATATGCAGATCGGAACCGCAAATATTCGACGACGTTATTCGCACCAACACGTCGGCGGGGTGCTCAATCTTGGCGTCAGGTACGTCCTCGACGCTGACATCGTTTGGTCCTTTGTAGACTACTGCCTTCATTTTTCCGCTCTTTTCTTGTTGCCCAAGCCGATCCGACCAAGTCGATGTAGCTTTCCGTGGGCAGGCGGAGAAATGCCGCGGGGCCCTGAACGGAATGATGGCGCAGCCGTTACCCAGAAACGGGCGTTGATTCAGCGAGGAAATGGGGAATGCAGGATGAGACCTGAGAGTCGCTCAGAAGGGGCCGGAAGGCCCAACGCTTTCAGACGGCAGCTGTCCGGAACAATCTACCTGCCGGTCCGTCCGCAAACGAGACAATGAATGAGCCTTAATACTAAGCACACTTATTACCGGTGTCGAGGTGTAGTGCCAGAAACTTGTTGCAGGCGGATCGGCGGGTGGCAACGAATGAACTGGGCCTGTGCTCGTCCACTTGTGACGCGCGAACGGGGCCGGCGTTGGTCATTTCACATGCCAGGATTTCCCGATTTCGATCAGAGATAGTGTTGCGGACCGTTTCGAGGACCTTCCCTGAAACGCCTTTGACGGAGATTCCCAGGAGCGTGGGGGATGCCACCCCGCCCATCAACCCAGCTGCCTTGTCAGACCCGAAGGATGCCTGCAGGAGAGCTGCCGCGAAGTTGGTAATCACCGAATCCGCCACTGAGGACGAGAGCATGCGAAGTGGGCTCCGCCAATTACCTCGACCCCGACCGGAACATGGGTTGCGAACTTCAACGGCTCCAAGGGGAGGTTGTCGCCCACTCGAAGTTCGCTCATGATGTCCTTTGTTTGGTCCGGGAATTCTCAGTGAACTCAGCTACCTGCTCGCTCAGGCAGGCAATTCCAGCCGGAAGCCGCAGCTCACGCAGCGCAAAATTTTGGTTCTAAGCCGGACGTCAAGCAGTTGGGACAAGTCATCTCCAAGAATGGTGTTCGCGCTCATGCTTCGCCGCACTTCGAGGGGGACTCTGGCCATGAGTTCGCTGCAATGAAGGTAGCTGTCGCCGAAGAGGATGAGCCCTTCGAGATTCGTTCCGGTGTTCAGTCTTGCAGCAACCTCGCTGAATCGCGTGAAGTGCGAGAGTATGGAGCCGCATCCGGTGCAGCTGTAGGAGACATCTACGATGAGGCCGACTGTTTGGGCCTGTGCTGTTTCAATCGCGTGCAGCACCAGGTAGCCGTCGGTCCGGCACGTCGGGCACCACATTCTCGCCCCGTGGGGCAGGCTTCCCTGCTGTGGGCACGACCGGTAGGGGCTGGTTGATGAGCGACAAGTTGTTGCCTCCTCGTTGCGCTGGTAAGGCGCTGCCGAGGTCGGGGGCAACAAAACTAGAGTAGGCACCAAGGACACCGCTAGTCCATAGGGAAAGAAGCTGTGCGGGTGATTTCTGGGTGGACGACAAGTCTCTTAGGACAAAGGCTCTTGGGCGCTACTCTAGCTCCGGTGTTGCTCGGCGAGGGGGCAGGTGAACGGGTCAGCCGCCGCGAGACCTACGGTATTGAGGTAGCGGATCACGATTGAGTAGGAGCGCATCAGGCCTGTCTCGGTGTAGGGGATACCCGTAAGAATGCAGTGTGCTTTGACGAGCTCGCTGGCTTGGCGAAGATGTCGGCGGGGCATGTCTGGAAACAAATGGTGTTCGATCTGGTAGTTGAGCCCGCCCATGAAGAACGTCACCAATTTACCGCCGGTGATATTGCGGGACGTGAGCACCTGCCGGGTTAGGAAGTCGGCGCGACTGTTCTCGGGAAGTATAGGCATCCCTTTGTGGTTTGGCGCAAAGGTTCCGCCCATATACAACCCGAAAACGGCGACTTGAACCCCAATGAAGGCCGTGGCGACGCCGGGGGACAGTACGAAGAAGAGCAACCCGATGTAGGCCCCGAAGCGCACGCCCAGTAGCCCGAGCTCAAGCCATCGGAACTTTACCGGCCCGCGATGCAGCAAGAACTTCAGTGAGTCGATGTGCAACGTCCAACCGAGGAACAAAAGGAACGGGAAGAGGAGATAGCCCTGGCGTTTGCCATACGCCCGGGAGAGCCGCCCTCGGCTGGTCGGGACTTCGTTGTGGAAGACGATGGCGCCGGGAGCGATATCCGGATCCCTGTTGACCATGTTCGGCCGGGCGTGATGCCTTGAGTGCTTGTCGGTCCAGTAGGCATAACTCATGCCCACCATCAGGGTGGCGATCAGGCGTGCCGCCCACTCGTTGGCGGTCCGGGACATGAACACCTGGAGATGCGCAGCTTCGTGGCCGACCAAAGCAAACTGCGTGAAGACAACACCGAGCATGGCCGCGACCGCCAGCTGGAGCCAAGAGTCGCCCACAAAGAAGAATGCCACCCAGACACCGGCGCCCGCGATAACCAGGAGCACCAGGAGGAGGACGTAATAGCGTCGGCATCGGTCGAGCAGGCCAGCTTCCTTGACTGACGTCAAGAGACCTGCGTAGCTGCTGGTGACTTTGTTGATCCGAATTCCGGACGTTGTCCGATGGAGGCGTGGCGTGACGGCGGGCACGACCGGTGGGGGCTGGTTGGTTGGTGACATGATGTTGCCTCCTCGTGTGCGCTGAAAATGCGCTGCCGAGGTCTGGGGCAACAACACCAGCGTAGGCACGAAGGGCACTGAGAGTCCATAGGTAATGGACCTTGCCGGACAACCCTGGGCGGGAGGCGACCAGAAAAGCGCTAGATCATCAAAGTGCGTTTGACGATGCTTTCGGCGACGTCGTGGAGATTTTGCCGGGAGGAGCGGGCATGTGCGCGCAGTACGTTGAAGGCACTGTCCATGTCGAGGTTCTTTGTCTGTGCGATGACGCCTTTGGCTTGTTCGATGAGCACTCGGGTGGTCAACGCGCGTTGCAGTTGGTCGTTGAGGACGCCTGCTTCGCGGATGGTGCGTTCCTGCAGAAGGCTGATGGTTGCTACGTCGGCCATGGCTTGGGCGATCGAGGCGTCTTCTGGGGTCAGGGCGCCGGTTTCGGCGCCGAACAGGCCCATGGCGCCGATGACCCTGGTGTGGACGCGCATTGGCACGGCGTGCACTGACCTGAATCCCATGTCCAAGGCGATGTGTTGGAATGCCGGCCAGCGCTCACCAAGGGCGCTGATGTCATCGACGGTGATGACCGTTCCGGTGTGGTAGCACTCCACGCAGGGTCCGGCTCCTGCTTCGAGTTGGAGCAGTTCCACCAGTTGGCTTTGTTCGCTCGTTGAGGCAAGCAACTGCAGGTTCCCATCGGCGTCGGAGAGCAGCAGGCCGGCTTGTGCGGCGTCGAGTAAATCGACGGCGTCTTCGACGAGGGTGTGGAGCAGGTCCAGGACGTCGTAGTCGGCAACGAGGGTGTCGGTAAGCTTCACGAACGTATCGCTGAGGCGTTCGGCTCTGCTTTTGATTACCATGTCTGCATTTTACTGTGAACCCTGATCGGCGGCGCCCGCTGCTGGTGTGAAATCCAGCTGGCGACTGACCACGTCCATGGCAGTGTCCTGCAGTGATCGTCCGCTCGCGAAGGCATGGCCTCGCAGAAGCAACAGCGCTTCGTCCGGTGTGCTGTCGGTTTGGACCAGCACCATGCCGGTGGCTTGGTGGATTTCGCGTCGGGCCAGGGGAATGGCCGCCGATCCTGTCTCATTGTCTGGCATGAGTGCCCGCAGCAAAGTCCAGGCGGTCCGGCTGGCAATTTGCGCGGCCCTGCTGGTCTGGGCGGGGCTGAATTCGCGCGGTGAGGTGCAGTACAGCTCCGCCACGCCGATGACGAGGCCCCCGGCGAGCAACGGGAAGACGAAGAGTGCCGCGGCGTCGGTCGAGGCTGCCGCCTCGGCGAAGGCCGGCCAGGCCCGTACTCCGGCGGCGCTCAGATCGGGGATCACCACGGGAAGATGGGTGCGGAAAACATCCCACCGTGGTCCGTCGCCGAGATCGTATTGGAGCTCATCGATCCGGGCGGCCGTTGTGTCGGACGCGCACATCAGTGTTTCGGCCGCTGAACCGCCGAAAATTGAAACGGCTGCTCCATCGATGGGCAACTCCTGGAGGAATGCGACACAAAGATCATCGTGGGGACCATAACCCGGCGCTGCGGTCATCCCGGGCACTCGTTGTCAGCTCTTAGGCGATGGCTCGGGTGCACCAATGACCACCATTCTTGTATCTTGCCAGGCAGCCGGACTCTGACTGCTTCCTCAACCATAAACCCGCTGACGTGCCGACTCCCGACGGCGGCGGCCGCCACGGTTTGTTCAACCCTTTTGCGGACGCTATTTCTCGAAGAACGTTGAGGTCTGGGAATTGTTGACGCGTTGGACTATGGCTTCGGCTACTTCGTAGAGTTTCTGATTTCGGTCGCTGGATGCTTTCTTGAGGATTTCCATGGCTTGGAACTGGCTGCAACGGTTCTGGGCCATGATCATTCCGCAGGCAAGGTCGATAACTGTTCGGCCTTCCAAGGCGGCTCTTAAATTTTCGACCAGCTGTTCGGCCGTCGTGATCCGGACAGCAAGACGCAGGGCCCGGGCCGCCATGTCTCCGAAAACCTGGGCGTCGGCAACTGTCTCCGGAGTGAACTGTTCCGCTGGGGACGCGAAGAAGTCCAGAACGGCCATGGCGTCGGAGCCCAGCTCGAGGGGGATGCCCATGGCACTGCGGTACCCCTCATCGGCAAGCGTCCTGCTGAAGTTGGGCCACCGTTGCTCCTCCATGGCATCCGAGACGACAATGGCGTGGCCCACGTCCAGGGCTTCGAGGCAGGGTCCTTCGCCGAGGCGCTGTTCGATTTGATCCAGCCACACGGCGATGTCGCTGCTGCCAGCGATCGTGGTGCGGTGCTTGCGACGGTGAAGTGCAACAGCGCATTCGATCTGCGTGCCTCGTACGCGGGACAAACTCTCCGAGGCCAGCCCGGCCATACCCTGAAGGAAGCTCTGAAGGTCGTCGGTCGAAGTGATCAGCCGGTTCAGGCGATCAAATCCTTCCTCGAGCTCGTCGTCTGTCATGCGTCCAATCTATGAGCCGGTGTCCTGTTGCACAATGCAGGGTGGGGTTCCGGGAAGAGCAGCCAGCCGGCCTCCCTCCCCGAGAACGCCGGCCGGCCTGGAAAACTAGTGGTGGCTGGATCCACGTGAACTTTGGTGGCGATTTCCTGGAACACGGTGGATTCGTCGACGGCGTGCCGGACCATGCATCCGACGGCGAGCAGAACAATGCTGAGCAGGAAGTGCACGCGGCAGCGCCGGTTTCCCGGCGCAGTCTTTGAGTGCCCAGGGTACGCGTCAAGTGCCCCTTTTTCGGTTTTCGATCGAGCAAAAAGAAAGTGTGGACAATGTCCACACTTTCCGCCTCGAACTGCCTCGTACAGCCACCGCATTGGCCCCGATTCCCTTATTCTTCCGCCACTTCCCTGCTTGCAAGGCCCGGAATCCCGTTCGAGTCCCACCTCGGGCACGGCATACCCCCTCGTCAGAGGGGGTTTTTGCTTTAACGTGTGTACATCCTGGTTGGTCAGGTCCCTCTGACACTGGCCGCGGGGTGCGCGTGGCACCGCGGGTCGCCTGTTTGGTTGCGGGGGAGCGGGTTCAGGGTCGTGGCCGGTTGGCCCTCCGCCTGCTTTGAGCTGGGGTTATGTGTTCCTCTCTTGGTTCGCCCGGTAGGTCGCGGTTGCCTACACCTCTTCATGGGTAGGACGGATGGGCGCACCATGACTTCGCGATGCTGCATCAAAAAATCCAGCCTCGGCTCGTTCATGACGGATTAGGGCTGGATTCGGATTTTTGCCACTCACATCTCGGCGCTTTACGGCTTTTCCCCTGGTTGAGTCCAGTCGGCACATTGACCGTTGCCGCGAATTCGTACGCTTGTCGCCCTGTCAACTCGCGAAACGAAAGCTTCAAGGGGCCGGCGGTAAAACTGGCGTTGAGCTGCAGCATTTATCCGCGCCCATGTGCCCTACCGACGTGGAGGCGCTGACGTCTTCCGCACGATGAGCCGCGGTGGCACCAGGACGTGCTCCGAGTCAGTCCGGCCCTCGATCCTCGAGAGAAGCAGCTCCGCAGCTTGTCTGCCCATCTGGACGCCCGACTGGTCGACGGTGCTCAAAGCGATAGGGGGGAGGCCCGTAGCGGGGATGTTGTCATAGCCTACGATCGACATGTCGTCCGGGATGTGGATCCCGGCTTCGAACAACGCAGTGTAGGCGCCAAGCGCGGAAACATCGGCGCCGCCGTGCAGGGCAGATGGACGTTGGGCCAGAGGCCTGGCGGCGAGTGACCGGCCGGCTTCCAAGCCGCTCTCAGTTCCCCATCGCCCCGGGACGTGATCGATGTACCTGGCCAGCCCATGCTTCTCCATTGCCTGGTCGTAGCCGTGGCGGCGGACTGTTTGGGGCATGCCTGGCTCACTGTCCGGCTGCGTGTTGGCCATCATCGAGATCCGTTCATGCCCCAGTGACACAAGGTGGTCAACAAGCGCGTGCGGCACATGCTTGCTGCACCGCCGCCGCGGCGCTGTTATGCCCCGATCCAACGCCTGCTGACAAGATTAGTACGCGCTCCCCTCTGGCCGTGCCTGAGCCCCGTGCCGACGTTGTGCGCATGAGGAGAGGCTAGCAGGCTGCATCTCCTTGGGGGCGGGAGTAGCTGTGGACTTCCGGGCCGCGGAGCCCAGCAGCTTTTCTTCCGGGATCAGGCAGTGGTGCCGCCAGTAGCGTCAGATGGTTGTAAGGGCGTGTTTGGCGCTTTCGACCAAGACGTGGGTGTTGGCTGGCACATGAACTACTTCCCCATCAATCTGACAAGGAATGGGGTTCCGCGTGGTGAAGGCATAACTGCTCACACTGGGCTGGCGTCCGAGCCCCAAGGTGACCGCGCGCAGGGTCATCAAGGCTATCCTCCAGCGTCCGGAGTGGGGCAGGGTCACAACTTCGAATTGACCGTCATTGGGGTTGTTCTTCTCGCTTACGGTTCCGTACTTGGCCATGCGTGAGATGTTTGCCAAGACCAGGCTGTCGAAGTGTGCGGTTGCACCGTCTGCGCGCTCGAGCTCAAACGGCTTCAGACTGGAGAGCGTTCTGGTCACGGAGAGAAGCTCAAGTATTTTGCCTTTCCCGCCCTTTTCGATGCCGATTGCCATTAAGGGGGTGAGCCCAAACCCTATGTACGAGTGGGCATACTGGACCCGCTGTCCTCTTTCTCCCGTTAGTGTGATGCGCAGCAGATCCATTCGACGGACAGAACCTTCACGGATCGCCTCCGTCAGCTGCCTCAACGGCATGCTCCTGAAATGGTCGTTGGCGTTACCCGCCGGGAGCACGGTGCACACTGCACGCGTCGAAGAAGCGTCCATCACCCCGTTGACGACCTCGTTGTACCCTCCGTCCCCGCTGATCGAAATGAGGAGCGGAGATCCGGTCGTGGCCGCTGAACGGGCAAGCTCGCGGGCGTGCCCCGCGAACGCCGTCGGCAGCGTCTCAATCGTCAAATCGGGCAGCGCGGCGAGCAGTTCCTGCTCAAGTGAGGCGATCCGCGTTCCCATGCCGGCTCGGTGCGGATTGAAGATCAGGACCACCCTGTCGAAATGTGGCGCAAGAGCGTCACTCCCCACGTCTGCCCTCCCAAAGCCCCTTGCAACCACCGGTCGCGACCGTCCGTGCGAATAGATATCCAGCTTAACCTTCCACCCTTAGTCCTGGTTCGGGTGTACTCCGCTCAGGCAGGGCCGGGGCGGAGAGCCGATATTGCCACGATCGTGTCGAAGGACACGCGCGGGAAAGGTGGTGGCACTAAGTGCAGTGCGTCTCTGGACCACTGGTTCGGGTTTGCATGGAATCCGGTGGACGTATTACTGTCTTGCTACTAAACCGGTATGGGCGACAGAAGCCCGGAGAGGAGGAGCGCATCACCGCTGACCAATCCAAGCACCACGTCCCATTTCCGTTGAAAGCCCCTTCCGGGGGCTTTCCCTATGTCTGACAGTAATTCGGGGGCGAAGGGTATCGTAAGCATGCTTATGATATTCGGTAGTTTGGATGTCCCGGCAGATTCGGTCGGGGTCTTGGTTCTCTGTCGTTGTGAGGAGTAGTCCATGGTCAGCTTTCGGCCCCTGGCCCGCATCGCCGCGGTTTTGACCACCCCGCTTGCCCCGGAAGACGTTCTGGCCCTGTTCAATCCGGTGTATTCGTCCCGGCAGTTACGCGGGATCGTGACCAGGGTCGTACAGGAAACTGCGCAGTCGGCCACTATTTTCTTCCGTCCCGGCCGCGGCTGGCACGCCCACCTCGCGGGCCAGTGGGCGAGGATCGGCGTCGATCTCAACGGGGTCCGCCAATGGCGTTCCTATTCACTGAGTGCGCCGGCGGGCAAGGATCCGGCCATCACCGTCACTGACGTCGGGTCCGTGTCAGGGACCCTGGTCCGGAAGACCAAGGTTGGTGACGTCCTTTTTCTGGCTCCGCCTCAGGGCGACTTTGTCCTCCCGGAGCACCCCCGTTCACTCCTCATGCTCACTGCGGGAAGCGGCATCACACCCGTCATGTCGATGATTCGGACACTTGTCCCAAGCCGCCCCGACTCAGACGTTGTGCTGATCCATTCCTCCCGCGACGAAGGCGACAGTATCTTCCGCGAGGAACTGGCTGAACTCGCTGATCAATTTCCCAATTTCCGCTTGGTGCAGTGGCACACCAACGGCCGTGGCCGTTTGAACTTCACATCCACGGCCGTCCTGGAAGAGGTCTGCCCGGACTGGCGCGACAGGGCAGCGTATGCGTGCGGCCCTGAGTCTTTCCTGGATGACGCCGAAGCTATGTGGAACCACGCAGCGTTGACTGCTGTGGCCACATCAGGCAAGGAAACCGATGGTGGAACAGGGCGCGGCTCGCTCACTATCGAACGCTTTAGCACCGAGCTCCTGGGGGGCGAAGGCAGCGAAGGTGGCGTAGTCACGTTCGAAGCTTCCGACCGCGAGGTTATGGCCGACGGCGGGGTCCCCATCCTCGATGTCGGCGAGGACGCAGGGGTGCTGATGCCCAGCGGCTGTCGCATGGGCATTTGTCATAGCTGTCTGACTCCTTTGCTCGCCGGAAGGGTCCGCGACCTTCGCACCGGTGAGATTCATGGAGCGCCCGGGGAACTTATCCAAACCTGTGTCTCGGCAGCCGCCGGTCCCGTCAACCTCGAAATCTGAGGAGTACAACCGCATGTCAGTAGTTTCAGCCAAAAGGTCCGCCGCCGCCGTCGAACCCAAGACACGTCCTGGTGCGCTTGCCGATGGGGGCAGGCCCACGGTGCGGCCACCGGCAGCCGCACATCTGAGCGACGAGCAAGTGGCCCAGCTGGGCCGTGAGCTCGATGCGCTCCGTGACGAGATCCTTGCCAAGCGGGGCTCCAGCGACGCCGCCTACATCAGGCGCATGATCAAGATCCAGCGAGGGTTGGAAATCTCCGGTCGTGCCGCGCTACTTGTAAGCAGGAACAAGGCCGCCTGGTTCACCGGCACAACACTCCTCAGCGTGGCCAAAATCCTGGAAAACATGGAACTTGGCCACAACATCCTCCACGGCCAGTGGGACTGGATGCGTGACCCGGACATCCACTCCACCACGTGGGAGTGGGACTTCGTTACCCCGTCGCGGTCGTGGCAGCATACGCATAACGATCTTCATCACCGCTGGACCAACGTAGTTGGCAAGGACCGCGACGTCGGTTACAACCTTTTGCGCATGGACCCCGATCAGGAGTGGAAGCCCTTCAACCTGGGAAATCCTCTCTACAACGCCTTGCTTGCACCCGTTTTCGAATGGGGCATCGCCATCTACGACTTGGAGATCCCCGAGTACAAGGAAGGCCTGAAATCCAAGGAGGCCATGAACAAGGACCTCAAAGCGCTGGGGCGGAAGGCACTTAAGCAGTTCGCCAAGGACTATGCAGCCACTCCAGCCCTGGCCATGCTGTCAGGTTCAGGGAAGCAAGCCCTCTATGGCACGCTCGCTGCCAATGCCATCCGCAACGTCTGGGCCCATGCGGTCATCTTTTGCGGCCACTTTCCCGAAGGAACGGATACGTTCACCGAGGAAATGGTGGAAGGCGAGACGCGCGGCGACTGGTATGTGCGTCAGATGATCGGCTCCGCCAACATCTCGGGGCCGCGGTTCATGCACCTCATGACAGGGAACCTGTCGCACCAGATCGAGCACCACCTCTTCCCCGACCTTCCTTCCAACCGCTACGCCGAGATCGCACCCAAGGTCCGCGATATCTGCGAACGTTACGGCCTGAAGTACACCACCGGACCGTTGCCGAAGCAGGTCGGCTCCGCGTGGGCTAAAGTCTTCAAGCTTGCCCTGCCCCCAAGGCAGGCAAGACGTTAGCCCTATTTCCCCTAAAACAGCGGCCAAGGCACCGCAGGCATCCCACCGCTCGGAGCGGGGAACCGCCCTGCCAAGCGCAACCGGGCGCAGCGGGTGGCCAGTGATGCAATTTCTTCGGCGCTGAGCAGGCCGGCCAGGTCCCGGCCGAGCCCGCCGTGCAGTCCGTCGGCAACGCGATCGATGCCGTCGCGTTCCTCGGCTGTGAGCGGCTCTCCCAGCCATCCCCATAGCACGGTGCGCAGCTTGTGGTCTTGGTGAAAAGTGAGCCCATGGTCCACACCGTGGCGGTGTCCGTCCGTCATGGCGAGGATGTGGTCGCCTTTGCGGTCGGCGTTGTTCACGATCATGTCGAAGACTGCCATGCGTCGGAGCGCTGGCGTGTCTTCATGAACAAGGGCGACCATCCGTCCGTTCTCATCTTGTCCTTCGAGAACGTGTTTCCAGCCTGTCGCGGGCACTTGGTCCGTGGCAAGCAGGTTCACGGCGCGTTGGGCCGGGTCCTGATCCTGCCAGAGCTGCACCATTCCGTCACCGAAGGGGCCATCGCGCAGCCACGTGCGTGGAACGATGTCCCAGCCGGAAACCTGCGACACCAAGTAAGCGGCCACCTCACGGTGGGCAAGGGTGCCGTGCGGAAAGTCCCACAGCGGACTTTCGCCTGCTATCGGCTTATAGACGACTTCGACGTCGCTGATGCTGCCTAGGAATGTAGCGTTCGAAGCCGTGGTGATGCGCCCAGTGAGGGTCAGATCGGCGGTCACCAGGTCCGGCGTCGGCATCAGACCTCAGGAAGGGTGCAGATGTGCCCATCGGCGTCCATGGGGTAACCGCAACTCGAACACGTCGGACGCCCGGCCTCCACGATCTCACGGGTGCGCGTGGCGAATGCTCGCGCGGTGCCGACCGGCATTCGCACCAGCAGCATCTCGTTGGCGTCGTCCTCATCGGGTGATTCGTCGTCGTCATCCGCATCGACATCGGTGATGGGATAGGCCTCAATGACAACCTGGGCGGTGGTTGGATCCCAACCTAAGCTCATGGCGCCGGCGCGAAATTGCTCCTGAACGGCTTCCAGCGGGTCGTTGTCGACAAGCTCTATGGGAGTACCTGTGGGAATGCTGAAGGGGTTGCCCTCGGCGGTGATCAGTTGGTCGAGAATATCGTCGATCTTCTCCGCGAGCAGGGCCGACTGCTGCTTCTCCAAGGCAATACTCACGATCTGCTTACCTGCGCGCACCTGCAGGTAGAACGTTCGTGCCCCCGGGAGGCCAATGGTGCCAACTACCACCCGATCAGGCCAGGCAAACTCGTGAACACGTGTAGGCATGTCAGTATTTTAGGCACATATGGTTCATGGCGCGGTCTGCCCTGCACCGCCGCCGACCGGCGCATCGCCCGATTGGATGCCGTTCGACAGCCATGACAGGTCACCCGCATCGGTGTTGGTCGCGTAAACGCCCGGCCGGCTGGGGCCGTAGCGCACGATCGACACGGATGCAGGGCCCACGTTAATACGCTGGAACAGGTCAAGGTGCATGCCCAGCGCGTCGGCGAGGATGGCTTTGATGATGTCACCGTGGCTGACGGCCGCCCACACCGCCCCGGGCCCATGCTCGGCTTCGAAAGCTGCATCGTGGCGTCGGATCGCTGCCACGGACCTGGCGTGCATCGCTGCCATGGATTCACCGCCGGGAAACACGACGGCGGACGGTTGCGATTGCACTGCCGGCCACAAGTCCTCGGAGGCAAGATCAGTGAGCGTACGGCCCTGCCACAGGCCGTAGTCGCATTCGGTGAGGTCCATATCGATGGGCGCGTACGGCGCGCCAGCCTGACGATCAAGGATGAACTGGGTTGTCTGCCGGCAACGCTCAAGAGGGCTCGACACCACCCCGACTAACGGCACGGCTGCGAGCCGGTTTGCCATCAGAGCCGCCTGTTCGCGCCCGATCTGGTCGAGGCTGACACCGTCGGCCCGACCGGCCAGCATTCCAGTGGCATTTGCTGTGGTGCGGCCGTGCCGCACGAGAATAACTGTGGCCATCCACCCAGCCTAACCACCCGTACGACGGCAGTGTGAACGGTTCCGCACCGGGCGTCGAACTGGCACGTCGAACTCGTTGTACGTGGCCGGAAATCGGGGACTACAGTGGTTGTATGGCTGCAAGCCGCAATCCGCTCGATGACCTGCGCGAAACCGTAGGCCATCTGGCCAACCAGCTCAAGCTGTCAGGTTCCGAGCGCGTCGACGACCTGATGGGCGATTTCATCGGCGCGAGGCCAGGGCCGGCCCGGCCGCTATCGGAAGTACAGGCGGAACTTGACGCGCTCGTCGGGCTGGAGACCGTGAAGGAACAGGTGCGGGCCCTTGTTGCCCTGCTTCAGGTCCAGGCCCGCCGGAAAGCACACGGCCTCCCGGAGGTGGCCACATCACAGCATCTGGTGTTCCTCGGAAACCCGGGCACAGGCAAGACAACCGTGGCGAGGCTTCTGGCCGAGATGTACCGCGCGGTGGGCCTACTGCAGAAGGGCCACTTGGTGGAGGTCGACCGTTCGGGCTTGGTGGGGCAGTATGTCGGGGCGACCGCCATCAAGACGGACCGGGTGATCCGGCGTGCGCTGGACGGTGTCCTGTTCATCGACGAGGCCTACGCGCTGGCACCGGAGGATGGCCGAATGGACTTCGGTCCCGAGGCGATCGAGGTCCTGCTTAAGAGGATGGAGGACCATCGCCACCGCTTGGTGGTGATCGTGGCCGGGTACCCGCGGCTGATGGAGTCCTTCTTGCTCTCCAACCCCGGGCTGCGCTCTCGGTTTGCCCGCGAGATTACGTTCCCCGACTACTCAGTCGATGAACTCCAGACGATTTTCCACCAGATGCTGGCCCAGCACGAGTACACACTGGAGCCTGGTGCGGACCAGATGTTGCGTAACATCCTCACCGGGCTCCACGCTGGTGAGGACTCGGGCAACGCCCGGTTCGCCCGCACGCTGTTCGAGCAGGCGCTCAACCGACAGGCGCTGCGTCTGTCACGCGACGAGGATCACAGTCTCGATGCGCTCGATCGTGATGCCGTCATGACGCTCACGGCGGACGACGTCGTTGAGGCAGCCCTGGCCTTGGGCGAGGAACCCGAGCCGGAGCTGGAATCGTCGCTGGAACCGGAACGTTCACGCTGGTGGCGCTGGCTTGCCTGATCCGATCCAAGGGGTGACAGGGGCGCCCGTGAAACCCGGACGCCCCCTGGTGTTAAAACTCGACCGTGGCCCCCGCAGAGGCAACGGCATGGTCATTTTCTACCGTGCTTCCGCTGACGCCCACAGCGCCGATAACATGGCCGTCCTGGCTGTACAGGGGAAGGCCGCCGGGGAACGTAATGAGTCCTCCGTTGGATACTTCGATGTTGAAGAGGGAACCCCCGGGCTGGGAGAGTTCGCCGATCGAGCCTGTTGGCATATCGAAGTATCGGGCGGTGCGTGCCTTCCGTATTGCTATGTCGATGCTTCCCAACCATGCCCCGTCCATCCGGGTAAAGCCTTTGAGGTTGGCGCCTGCATCCACGACAGCGATATTCATTGCCGTTCCTTGTTCCAGTGCAACCTTGGCGGCTGCCGCTAGAACCGCTTCTGTCTGGGCTTGGGTGATGTCAGCCATAGTTTCTCTCCTTTGAGAAATGTACTTCGAATGGTTTCTATCTGTCGGATCCGTCTACGCGATCGGTGCCGGCGGTCGTTCACCGCTCAACACTGCCAGTGCGTTGTCGGCGGCGAGCATGGCCATGGCTGTACGCGTTTCCACCGTGGCTGAGCCGAGGTGCGGCAGGAGGGCGACGTTGTCCAGTTCCAGCAGGCCGGGATGGACGCGTGGTTCTTGCTCGTAGACGTCAAGTCCGGCTCCCGCGATTGCGCCTTCGCGGAGGGCTGTTGCCAGTGCGTCTTCGTCGACGATCGGTCCGCGCGCGGTGTTGACGAGGAACGCGGAGCTCTTCATCGCAGCGAGTTGTTCCGCCCCGATCAGGTGATGGGTGGCGGGACCGTACGGGCAGTGCAGTGATACGACGTCGGAGACTGCCAGCAGTTCGTCGAGGTCGACGCGTCGGGCGTCCAGTTCCGCGGCGATCGTTGGGTCGATTTCGCTACGGGACTGGTAGACGATGTCCATGCCGAAGGCTTTGGCCCGCCGTGCGGTAGCCTGGCCGATTCCGCCCATGCCGACGACGCCGAGTGTCTTGCCCTGCAAGCTACTGCCGAGAAGGAAGAACATTCCCCACTTCCAGGCTTGGCCGGAGCGAATGAGTCGTTCGCCCTCACCGAGCCGTCGGGTTGCCATGAGGATGAGGCCGAACGCGATGTCGGCCGTGGCGTCGGTGAGTACGCCTGGCGTGTTGGTGGCCACGACGCCCCGTTCGCTGCAGGCGGGCACGTCGATGTTGTCATAGCCGACGGCGACATTTGCGACGACCTTGAGCTGCGGGCCGGCGGCGTCGAGCAGTTCTGCATCAACGCGCTCGGTGAGCAGGGACACTATGGCATCGGCTCCGGCTACCCGGCGCAGAAGTTCTTCGCGGGTAATGGTCTCGGGACCATCCCACGCCTCGACGTCGTGTTCGGCGCGGAGTTTTTCAATGGCAGCGTCGGGGATACGTCCTGTGACGACGACGCGGCTCATGCGGTCACGATCCAGTCCCGGAGGCGGCCGAGGCCGTCGCGGATGTCGGCGACGTCGATGCCTGAGTAGGCGAGCCGGATGTACTGCCTTTCTTCGCCAGGTAAGCGTCGGCCGAAGTGCTCGCGGGTGCAGAAGGAGACTCCGGTCTTGTACAGGGCGTCGCTCGCGAAGTCGCCCACTGCCGTGTAGCCCATTTTCTCCATGACGTCGGTGACGTCCGGGAACAGGTAGAACGTCGACTGGGGCACTGCGACGTGCATTCCGGGGACGGAGTTCACGAGTTCGCAGGCAGCATCCCGCCGTTCACGCAGGATGTCGAGCATCTGTTGAACCGGTTCCTGGGTGCCGCGCAGTGCTTCGATACCTGCCCACTGAACGTAGTGGGTGGTGCATGACTCGTCGTTGGTGTTAAGGGTGCTGAGGACTTTGGCGATCTCAAGGGGAGCTACGGCACAGCCGAGGCGTGAGCCGGTCATGGCGAACTTCTTGCTGAAGGTGTAGAGGATCACGGTTCGTTCTGCCATGCCCGGAAGCGATGTGATCGAACGGGAGACTCCTTCGTAGCGGGTCTCGAAGTAGGCCTCGTCGGAAAGCACCCAGAGATTATGCTCCTGGGCGATCTGGGCAATTGCCTCGCGCTCAGCTGCAGTGGATTCCGCGGAGATGGGGTTCTGCAGGTCGTTGTAGATGATGGCAACGGTGTTCGGCGTGATCGATGCGCGCACCTGGTCGAGGTCGATCGAGAAGCCTTGGCTCGTGGGGAGGTAGCGGTACGGTACTGCTGTGCCTCCGAGGTATTCGATCTGCGACTCGTAGATCGGGAAGCCGGGATTCGGGTACAGCACTTCCTGACCGGGGTTCATCACTGCCTGCAGGAACTTCGTGATGACCGGCTTGCCGCCCGTCATGACCACGACGTTGTCGGGGGAGAGGCTGATGCCGCGGCGTGAGCCGATGTCCTCGGAGAGGGCTTCGCGCAGCTGGGGGATGCCGGGGCCGGGGCAGTAGCCCGTGTAGCCGTCGGCGATTGCCTTGGTCATGGCTTCGACGATGTGCGGGGCGGTGGGGATGTTGATGTCACCGAGGTGGAAGGGGTAAACCAGATTCCCCTTCGCCTTCCAAGCTGCCGCCGCCTGGGCGACGCTAAAGGCGGTTTCGGTGCCGAGCCGTTCGAGTCGATGCGCGAGTTGCTGCATGCTGTGTACTCCTCGTTGAGTTAAGAGTCATTCGTAGACATCTAATACATGACTAATATATCAAAGCGTCATGTGGCCCTCAGCACAAGCGTGCGACGCACTATGACTCATCACATGAGAGTGGCACCGCATCCGGGTATTAACCTGGACGCAGTGCCACTGCATTTGTTGTCGGTCATCGTTACCGATGTCCTGATGGAGTCAGCCTGTTAGGACGCCGAATCGTTGTCCCGCGCCCAAGTAGGTCGCAGTACATGCCGTTTTGAGCCCTCAAAACGGCGTCATCTGCTACTTACTTGGGTTATGTTTGGCCGGCTTGTGACCGGCGATCGCGGCGCGGACATCGCCCTCTTCGTGTCCATCCTTCTTATTGCCAAACGGCAGCACCTTAAGCAGCGGGTGCAGGATGAGCATGATGACCAGGCCCCAGATGGCTCCGAGAATGGCTGAGCAGATCGTGTTCACGAGCCAGGCAAGGAAGCCGCCCACCACAGGGATCCCGACGAAGGGTGTCTCCAGTACATGGACAAGGTCATAGGGGCCGTGCCAGCCGAGGTCGTACGCACCCTGCAGCATGATGTGACCACCAACCCACAGCATGGCGATCGTTCCTATGAGGGTGATGGCGGCCAGTACGGCCGGCATCCCCTTCACGAGCAGCCGGCCGAAGCGCTGGGAGCCCTCGGAGGCCTTGGTGGTCAGGTGCAGGCCAATATCGTCCATTTTCACGATGAGGCCGACGGCGCCATACACAATGACAGTGATCGCGATCGCTACGACGACCAGGATGAACGCCCGGACCCACAGGGACTCGGCGGCCACCTCATTCATGGCGATGACCATGATCTCGCAGGACAGGATGAAGTCGGTGGTGATGGCGCCCTTGGTAACTTTCGCCTCTGCTTCAGGGCCGCGTTGGACAGCCGGTGCCTTCTCGGTATCAGCATGGTCGCCGCGGAACTTGTGCCACACCTTTTCGGCGCCCTCGTAGCAGAGGTAGCTGCCGCCCAGCATGAGGATGAACGGAATTACTCCCGGGATGAAAGCGCTAACCAGCAGCAGAGCCGGCAGGATGATCACTAGCTTATTTCGCAGCGAGCCCCAGAAGATCCGTTTGATCATCGGCAGTTCGCGTGACGGGTCCGCCCCTGAGACATATTGGGGTGTGACCGCGGCGTCGTCAATGACGACGCCGGCAGCTTTGGCCCCGGCTTTGGCGGCTCCTGCCGCGATGTCGTCCACGGAGGCAGCCGCTATGCGGGCCAGCGCTGCGACATCGTCCAACAGTGCGACGAGACCGCCGCTCACAGGAGAACTCCGTCCTGCTCAAGGGCGGGCAGCGGCGTGTGAATACCTGGGTAGAGTCGCATAATCGGCATGTTCGGAGTATACGATGACTGGCGGAACCTCTAGTGTTCCGTGTCCGCCGCTGCCTGCTTCTTAGCGGTCTTTTCCGCGTCCTTCTCAGCGCGCAGCGCCTCCGCCTCGTGCTGCTCCTCGGCCTTTTCCTGATGGATGACCTGGGCGAAGAGCTTCTCCATCTCCTTGGCTACTCCGGCAGCTGAAGCAGGATTCTGACCGGTGACCAGTCGCTCGTCTACCGCCACTTTTTCTTCAAAGACGCCCGCGGAGACATGGCGTGCTCCCTGTTCCTCCAAGCGGTCTGCCAGGAAGAATGGAATGACCTTGTCTTTCCCTGCGGCAACTTCCTCGTCATTGGTGAACGCGGCCACGTCCCGGCCTTGGACAAGACGGAATCCGTTCTCCAACTCCACATTCAGCAGTCCAGCCGGACCATGGCAGACCGCGCCCACCAAGCCGCCGGCGTCGTAAACGCTGGCAACCAAGCGCTGCAGTCCTTCGCTGTCCGGGAAGTCCCACATAGCGCCGTGTCCTCCCACGAGATAGACGGCATCATATTGCCCGGGATCAATAACATCCACGCGGGCAGTGTTGTACAGGCCGGCGCGCGTGGTCTCATCTTTGGTAAAGGCGACCTGGATAGGATCATCCGTGTCTACCTCGTCGCTGGGAGGCTGGCCGCCTTTGATCGAGGCAAAATCGACGAAGTGACCTGAATCTTTGAACACCTTCCACGGATGTGCGGCTTCGGCCACGTTGTAGCCGGTCTTCTCGCCCGTATCGCCGAGCTCGGAAACGCTGGTCAGTACCATGAGGATTTTCTTCATGAAGTGCTCCTTTCGTCCAAGTCCACACTACGCCCCACCTTTTCAAGGCTCTGGCAGCTGAAGAATCCATCGACTGTCAGCACGCGCCCCTATGCTTGCCTCATGTCTACTGAAGAAGAGAAAGACCCTCCCGTCCCCGCCGACGTTGAAGGCAAGATCCCGAAAAAAGTTCACGATGTCCCGAACGAAGAACTGCCCCACGCATCTACGGACGAACCCAGCGCAAAATAGACGGCAGACGGCGCGGTTTTGAACCTTCAAGTCTGTCAGAACCACCTGTTGACAGATTTGAAGTAACGCGGGTAACCTAGGTCACATGCTCAACAAGTAACGCGCGTTACCAATAGCGTTTCCTGCAGAGCAAGCCAGGCAATGATGGCCTGGCACCACACTCGGACCAAACAAGATCACCCGGAGCGTTCAATGGCGAAATCCACCCCTGGCGAGGCCGTACCTGTACGGCAGCGGGGAGTCACCATGAAAGACGTCGCCAAACACGCCGGCGTTTCCCGGACTGCGGTTTCGTTTGTTTTGAGCAACCGCGAAAACGCCAGCATTTCCGAGGAAACCCGCACTCGGATCAACCACGCTGTGCAGGAACTGGGTTACAGGCCCAACGCCGGTGCCCGTGCGCTGGCATCGCGGCGCAGCGATTGGTACGGGATCGTGACGGAGATCGTCACGGCACCGTTCGCCGTCAACATCATCAAAGGAGCCCAGGACCAAGCCTGGCTTGACCGCCGGTTCCTGCTCATCGCGCCCTCCGACCAGGCCGATGCCGTAGGACCCAACGAGGGTCTGGAAGATGCTGCAACTGAAAGGCTGCTGGAACAACGAGTGGAAGGACTTCTCTACGCAGCTACTTTTCACCGGGGCGTCCACGTTCCGGCGAGTGCCAATGAAGTACCCACCGTGCTAATCAACTGCTTCGATGCAGACGGTAAGCTTCCCTCGATCGTCCCTGACGAGCGTGGGGGAGGAAGGATCGCCGTCGAGCGGTTGCTCCAAGCCGGCCACACCCGGATTGGAGTCATCAACCTTGACCCGGTCATTCCTGCTGCAGTGGGGCGGTTGGAAGGTGCACGCGAAGCGCTTGCCGTCGCCGGACTGGAGCTGGACCCGGAACTGGTGGTGTCCGGATATGCCACGGCCGATGGCGGTTACGAAGCCGCTTGCCGCATATTGGACCGCTATCCACAACAGGACAGGCCAACGGCATTGTTCTGCCTCAATGACCGCATGGCGATGGGCGCATATGACGCCATCAAGGAACGGGGCCTGACCATCCCCGGGGACATCGCCGTGATCGGCTTCGACAACCAGGAACTCATCGCGGCCTACCTACGGCCAAAGCTGACAACGGTTGCGTTGCCATTCGAAAAAATGGGCGCCTTGGGCGTCCAAACGCTCGCCGCACTAACAGCAGGACAGCCGATCATTGCCGACCAGCAATTGGTCGACTGTCCGCTGCTAGAACGCTCCTCGGTCTGACCGCGAAATCAACGTCGAAGAGCAAACCCCTTACCAACCCCTTCACCTTGCTGATGAAGATAGGAAAGAGATAACCATCATGACACAACCCCGATACTTCAGGGCTGCCCGGATGACGGCGGCAAGCCTTGCAGTGGGCGCAATGCTGCTCACCGGCTGCACGGCCAATGTCACCAAGACAAGCACTTCCGACGCCGGAGCGAACGCCAGCGCGTTCCTCACCATCCCGCGTGAGGACATGGGCACGTTCGTGCAGAACTTCAACCCGTTTGCTCCCACGGTCAACCCGATGGTTCAGCAGTCCATTTACGAATCCCTCCTGATCTTCAACCCGGCCAAGGGAGACACGGTGCCGTGGCTTGCCACCGAGTGGAATGCTGCGGAGGACGGCAAGTCACTTACCTTCACCCTCCGTGACGGTGTGAAGTGGTCCGATGGGCAGCCCTTCGTGGCTGACGATGTTGCCTATACGTTCGAACTTCAGAAAAAGATCAAGGGCGGCTTCGAGTATCTGGACACCGTTTCGGCAGAGGGCAACAAAGTCACGCTCAACTTCAACAAGCCCTGGTCGCCGGCCCTTTACGACGTCGGCCAGCTCGTCATCCTGCCCAAGCACATCTGGTCCGCTTTGCCGGACCCGGAAAAGGCCGCAAACGCCAAGCCGGTGGGCACCGGACCCTACACCGAGGTGGACAGTTTCCAGGCCCAGTCGTTCGTGCTGACCAAGAACCCGAATTACTGGCAGCCGGAGAAGCAGAAGATCGCCGGCATCAAGATGCTCGCTTTTGCAGGAAACGACGGCGCCAACCTCGCCGCCGCGAATGGCGACGTGGACTGGGCTCCGCAGTACATCCCGAACATCGAAAAGACTTTCGTTTCCAAGGACAAGGAACACCGTCAATACTGGTTCCCGGCCACGGGTGCCATGATCAACTGGCAACTCAACACCACTAAAGCGCCGTTCAACGACGTTGATGTCCGCAAGGCACTGAGCATGGCCGTTGACCGTGAGCAAGTTACCAAGATCGGCATGAGCGGCTACGCGAAACCGGCGGACTGCACCGGACTCTCCGGCAACTACGAAACCTGGAAGAACGCCGCGGTCAAGGACAACTGCACGTGGACCAACCACGATGTGGAAAAGGCCAACGAGCTTCTGGATAAGGCCGGATATCCCAAGGGAGCCGACGGAAAGCGCACGATGAAGGACGGAAAGCCTTTCGAATTCGAGATCTCCGTGGGCGCGACTTCCTCCGACTGGCTGTCAGTGGCCAACGTGATCGCGCAGAACCTGGCCGAAGTGGGCGTGACTGCCAAGGTGGAGTCCCCGGATTGGGCTGCCGTGGTTGCCGGCTATGAGACCGGCGACTTCGACTCCGGCATTGTCTGGAGCGCCAACGACCCCAGCCCGTACAAGTACTTCAACACGTCAATGGGCACAGCAACAGTGAAGCCCGTGGGCACCAAGACGTTCGACAACTACCACCGCTTCGGCGACACGAAAGCGGATGCACTGCTTGCCGACTTCGCCGCGGCAAGTGATGAGTCCAAGCAAAAGGACCTCGCCAACAAGCTGCAGGAAGAGTACAACGACGTCGCACCGCTGGTGCCGCTGTTCTCCGGCCCGGAATGGGGAGCCTTCAATGACACCCGATTCACCGGGTGGCCCACTGAGGGCAACCCGTACGCCACCCTCTCGGTCCGTTCACCTACAACGGTGCTGGTACTGACCACGCTCGAACCGCGCAAGTAGTCCCCACCGCCGCCCTAACCTCGCTGCGCTTCGGCCAGGGAACCCGGGCGGCGTGGGCCCACCGCTTTTGACCCCTCACGGGCCTCACACCGCACGTCCGGGCGGCCAACTCCGCCCGGACGTGCCCCAAACTTTCCGCAATTCCCGAATGGAGGGAAACCGTGCGCTTCATCCTGCGCCGCCTGGGTTTCTACCTGATCGCCTTCTGGGCATCCATCACCCTCAATTTCCTGCTCCCGCGTTTCATGCCCGGTGACCCCGTCTCCCGGATGTTCGCCCGCTCCCAGGACCGAATGCAGCCCGAACAAATCGAGGCCCTGCGCAAGCTGCTGGGTGTTGACGATCGGCCCATTTGGGAGCAATACATCGACTACATGCACAACATCTTCACCGGGCAAATGGGTGTTTCCATCTCCCGTTTCCCCACCCCCGTCACCGAAGTCATCTCGTCCCAAATCGGCTGGACACTCCTGCTGGGCGGTACCGCACTGGTGGTTGCCGCCGTCGTGGGTAACCTGCTGGGTATCCTGGCCGCCTGGCGCCGTGGCGGCGCGATCGACTCCGCGCTTCCGCCGGTGCTGGTTTTCATCGGCTCGTTCCCGTACTTCTGGCTTGCCATGGGTGCGCTGTACCTGTTCGGGGTGGTGCTGGGTTGGTTCCCGATCCGACATGCGTTCACTGACGGTTTGGAGCCGGCGTTCACCTGGGAGTTCATCGGCGACGTCGGTGCCCACCTTGTGCTGCCTGCGCTGACGATCGTGCTGGTTTCCATCGGAGGTTGGATGCTGGGCATGCGAAACACCATGATTGCCACGAATTCCGAGGACTACATCACCATGGCCGAAGCAAAGGGACTCCGCCCCGGCCGCATCATGTTCCGCTACGCGGCACGCAATGCCATGCTCCCGTCGGTAACGAGCTTCGGCATGGGATTGGGGTTCGTGGTGGGTGGTGCTCTGCTGACGGAGGTGGTGTTCGCTTATCCCGGCGTCGGCTACCAACTCCTCAATGCCGTCCAAGGCCTCGACTATCCGCTCATGCAGGGCCTGTTCCTGACCATCACCGCCGCTGTGCTGCTTGCCAACTTCCTGGTGGACATCCTCTACGTCCGCCTCGACCCGCGCGTGCGCAGCAACTAGAGGACTGATCATGACAACAGCACTTCTGAAGCAGCCAACTCCAACACCGGCTGTCCGCAAACCCAACCGCAGCTTCGTCCATGGGCTCCTCAACAACAAGAAGGCCCTGACGGGCATGGCCGTGATGTTCATCTTCATTGCCTTGGCCCTGCTGGCGCCGGTGCTGTTTCCCGGCGACCCGTCGAGGATTACCGCGATGGCCTCCCTGGAACCATCTGCCGAGCACTGGCTGGGCACCACCGCCAAGGGACAGGATGTGCTCGCACTGACCGTCCACGGCTCACGGAGTTCCCTCTTCGTGGGGCTGACCGTGGGGGTGGCGTCCACGTTCATCGGCATCCTCGTGGGCCTCGCCTCTGCGTACTTCGGCAAGTTCATTGACGAAGCACTGTCCCTGGTTACCAACGTTTTCCTGCTCTTGCCCGGCCTGCCGCTGCTGGTCATCCTGGCCGCGTTCCTTCCGCCGGGCCTGGGCACGGTAATCCTGGTACTCGTCGTCACCGGATGGGCCGGCTCTGCCCGCGTCCTTCGGTCACAGGCGTTGTCCATCCGATCCAAGGACTTCGTGGCCGCGGCCGTGGTGTCCGGGGAACGGGCGGGTCGGATCATGTTCCGCGAAATCCTGCCCAACATGGCCTCGATTGTCATGGGCACCCTGCTTGCCTGCGTGATTTACGGAATCGGTGCCCAAGCGGGCCTGGAGTTCCTGGGCCTGGGCGATGTCAGCACGGTCTCCTGGGGCAACAACCTCTTCTGGGCCGGCAACGAAGGCGCGCTGCTCACCGGTAGTTGGTGGGTCTTCGTCCCCTCAGGCGTGTGTATAGCGCTGGTCGCCTTCGCCCTTGCCCTCATCAACTATGCCGTGGATGAGGTCACCAACCCGCGGTTGCGGAAAATCAAGACTCCAAAAGACACCGAAAGGAGCGCCGCCAAATGACCATCTCCCAAGTTTCCTTCGGCTCCCACGAACCAGTCCTTGACATCAAGGACCTCACCGTCAAGTACATCGGCGACACCCGGTCCACCACCGCCGTCGACCGCGTTTCCTTCAGCATTGGCACCGGTGAGGTGTTCGGCCTCGCGGGGGAGTCCGGCTGCGGGAAGTCCACTATTGCCAACTCAATCATGAGGCTCCTGAAGGACCCCGCAAAGATTGCAGGCGGCAGCATCTCCTTCGGCGGCAAGGACGTCTTGGCCATGAGCCCTGACGAGCTGCGGCGCTTCCGCTGGCAGGACGTGGCGATGGTCTTCCAGTCGGCCATGAACTCGCTCAATCCGGTGCTGACCATAGGCGAACAGATCGTTGACATCTTCACCACTCACGCCGGCTACTCCCGTAAGGAATCGCTGAGGCGTGCCGGGGAACTGCTGGAACTCGTGAGGATCGATCCCGCACGGCTCAAGTCCTATCCGCACCAACTCTCGGGCGGCATGCGCCAGCGAGCCGTGATTGCCATGGCCGTGGCGCTCAAGCCGTCACTGCTGATCCTGGACGAGCCCACCACCGCCCTGGACGTAGTGGTGCAGCAGGAGATCATGGCACAAATCAAGGACCTCCAGCGTGAACTCGGCTTCTCCGTCCTCTTCATCACGCACGACATGTCCCTCATGGTGGAACTCTCGCACCGCATGGCCGTGATGTACGGCGGCCGGATCGTGGAGACCGCGAAAGCCCAGGACGTTTACGCCAATCCCCGCCACCCTTACACCCAGGCCCTCATGGGCGCGTTTCCGCCGCTCACCGGTCCCCGCGTTCCGTTGACGGGACTGCCCGACGGCGTGAAGTTCCGGAACATCCCGGACCTCACCGAAGAAGCACCCGGCCATTTCGTAGCTCCGTTTGGTGCCGACACCCCGGCGGTTGATTCAGCAAACCTGGAAGGAGCTGCACGATGAGCCACTCACTCATGACCCCACCGGCCGTGGCCGGCACCGGCGCCCCCGCCCTCGAGATCCGCGGCCTGGGGAAGTCATTCCCCATTGGGGGGCTGTTCTCCCGCGATTCGGTCCGTGCCCTGCACGGCGTGGACCTGAGCATTGGCCGCGGTGAAATCGTGGCGCTTGTGGGGGAGTCCGGTTCCGGCAAGAGCACCTTGGCCCGCTGCGTCGCGCGGCTAGAAAAGCCGAGCACCGGCGCAATCTTGATTGACGGCGTCGACATCCTCAAACGGGATCGTTTCCAAGCCTCGCGTGCGTTTCGCTCGCAACTGCAGATGGTGTTCCAGGACCCCTTCGGTTCATTGAACCCGGCTCACAGGATGGACCATTTCCTGCGGCGCTCGTTGGCGATCCATGGCAAGAGCGGCGGTTCCGAGCAGGAGACCCAACGTCGGCTTGCAGAACTCATGACCACTGTCGGTCTGCAGGCTGACATGCTGAACTCCTATCCGCATGAGCTTTCCGGCGGCCAGCGCCAACGCGTAGCCATAGCCCGGGCGCTCGCCGTTGAGCCGCAGGTCATCCTGGCCGACGAACCTACCTCCATGCTTGATGTTTCTGTCCGGATCGGCGTGCTGAACCTGATGCGCAAGCTCCGCGACGAGCAGGGCATCTCCATGCTCTACATTACGCACGACCTCGCATCCGCCCGTTACTTGGCGGACCGGACGGCAGTCATGTTCGCCGGTGAACTCGTCGAGGAGGGCGAGTCCCTGGACCTGCTGTCCAATCCTGCGCATCCATACACGCAACTGCTGGTTTCGGCTGTTCCGGACCCGGCCCGGGCAGGCTCGTACGACCCCGTCCGCAGGGCCGAATTACGGCAGGCGGTCATGGCCTCAACGCACTGCGCGTTCGACGGCGATCCGAACCAGCCATGTTCGGCCGAAGAACCTGTGCGCCATCAAGTTGGTGACCCTGCGAACCGTCACTGGGTGCGCTGCCATCTGTACCGGCCGTGGGCCGCAGCCGGCGGCCATGCATTGGCGAGCGAACCAATCCAATCCAGCGGCCCGGCGTCGAACGCTCAGGAAGTGGCTTCCGCATGACTGAACTAACCCACCCGCTCGCCACCGTTCCCCGGGACGAGTTGCTGACCCGCGCTGAGGCCGACCCCCTCCGCCCGCGGTTCCATTTCGTGTCGCCGGCCGGCTGGCTCAATGATCCCAACGGCGTCAGCCAGTGGAACGGCACTTACCACCTCTTCTACCAGTACAACCCGGAGGGTGCTTTCCACCATCGCATCCAGTGGGGCCACGCCACCAGCCCCGACCTCGTCACCTGGACTGACCTGCCCGTTGCCTTGGAACCGTCCGCTGGACCGGACGCTGAAGGCTGCTGGTCGGGGGTATTGGTGAACGACGGCGGCACGCCCACCTTGGTGTACTCGGGACGGTTCGAGGGCAAGGAGCTGCCCTGCGTCGCTGTAGGATCCCCGGACCTGCAGAACTGGACCAAGGACCCCGGGAATCCTGTGATCGCGGCGCCGCCGGCCGGAGTGGAGATCAGCGCATACCGCGATCATTGCGTATGGCGCGAAGGCACCAAGTGGCGACAGCTGGTGGGGTCGGGCATTCGTCATCGCGGCGGCACGGCGTTCCTGTACGAGTCTTCGGATCTGCGGTCCTGGGATTACATCGGTCCCTTGTGCATAGGCGATGCTTCGCAGGGCGATCCTGCGGACACTGACTGGACCGGGACCATGTGGGAGTGCGTTGACCTGTTCCGCGCCGGACAGGGTTCGTTGGGCTCTGTCCCTACGGACAATGCGCCCGATGTGCTGGTCTTCTCCGCGTGGGACGACGGCGAAACCCGCCATCCGCTGTACTGGACCGGCCGCTACGCCGGGGATGCCTTCGAGCCGGAGGCACTGCACCGTCTGGACTACGGAGGCCGGTTCTTCTATGCACCGCAGTCTTTCGAAGATGAGTCCGGCCGCCGTGTCATGTTCGGCTGGATGCAAGAAGGCCGGAGTGATGCGGCGATGGTGGAAGCCGGCTGGTCGGGCGTAATGAGCCTGCCACGGGTCACCACCGTGGCCAACGATGGAACCTTGGAGTTCGCGCCGGTTCCCGAAATTGAGAAGCTACGCAGAAACCACGTCACCGTCCCCGGCCAGGTGCTGGTAGGGGCTGGAAGGTCCCTTGAGACCGGTGTATCCGGCAACCAGGTGGACCTGGAGCTGGACCTGCAGCTTGCGCCTGGTGCGGAGGTTCGGCTGGGAGTGCTGGCGTCTCCGGACGGTGTCGAGGAGACCCTGATAGTGCTCAGTCGGGCCGCACATGGAACCCCCGTCGGCACTCTGCGCTTGGATCGTACCCGCAGCAGCCTCGACCCTGCCGTCGATGTGGAGGACAAGTCCGGCCCCGTTCCCATGATGGACGGTCGGGTTCGCCTTCGCGTGGTGGTGGACCGGTCCGCCGTCGAGATTTTTGCCAACGGCAAGCCCCTCACGGCCCGTGTCTACCCGACCCTGGGCGGCGAGCGCGTGACATTGGCCGCTACCGAAGGTTCGGCGCGGCTCCTTACTTTCGATGCCTGGACCATGGCCGGGATTTTTGAAAGTACCCGGAGCCTCTTGCCGCAAGGAAAGTGAAACCCATGGAAAAATCTTCAGCGGTCTCCCGCCGTGGACTGCTGACCGGCGCTGGGGCGGTTGCGCTGGGCGGGTCCCTGGCGCTGTCCAGTCCCGCCGGCCCCGCCACGGCGGTGGGTGGCCCTGCGAAAGGATCATCACGGATGCGCCCGGTCTATCACTTCAGCGTGGCCGACAACTGGAAGAACGATCCCCAACGACCCATCTACCTGGATGGCGAGTACCACTACTACTACTTGTACAACGCCGACTACATCAGTGGCGGTGGCGGCACGTCATGGCGACGGGCCACCACTACCGATCACGTCGCGTTCCGGGACCGCGGTGTCGCCATCCCGAAGTTCAGCAACGGCAACGGTGATTGCTGGTCCGGATGCCTGGTGGTCGATGAGGGAAATACCGCAGGATACGGGGCGGGCGCGGTCGTTGCCCTTGTCACCCAGGCGCCGGAGGGCAGGCAGGCACAGTACCTCTGGTACTCCACGGACAGGGGCCGCTCTTTCAAGCCGGGAGGCGAGGCTCCGGTGCTGCCCAACCCGGGAGTGCACGATTTCCGCGATCCCAAGGTCGTCCGGGACGAGGACCGTGGGCGGTGGTTCATGGTTAATGCAGAAGGGCAAAAGCTCGGGTTCTACACGTCACCGGACCTGCGGTCCTGGAAGCGTGTTGGCGAGTTCGTGCGCACTGACTTGGGTCTGCTCGAGTGTCCGGACATCTTTCGAATGACGGCCGACGACGGCACCTCGCATTGGGTTCTTGGCACCAGTGCGAACGGCAAGGGTCGCGGACTGCCCGCGACGTATGCGTACTGGACGGGAGCTTTTGACGGCAGTTCCTTCACACCGGACCATGACGAGCCGGAATGGCTCGACTATGGCTTCGACTTCTACGGTGCAGTGACCTACCCGCATCATGTTGTATCTGGTGCTGAGGACCCAACCCTCCGCCGGGCGATCGGTTGGGCAAATTTCTGGGACTACCCGCACAACACGCCGACCCTTGCCACTGACGGCTATAACGGCGATGACATGATCGTCCGCGATGTCCGGCTCAAGCGTGGAAACGGCACCTACTACCTCGTCTCCGCGCCAACGTCTGCGCTGGGGGACCACGTGAAGCGCACACATCTACTGGGTGATGTGTCGGTTGCTGGTACTCATGATCTGAAGGTTCGCTCAAGCGCCTATGATCTGAGTTGCGAGGTGGTGTGGGATCCGGCCTCGCCGCCGGCCAATCTCGGGCTGGAAGTATGCCGTGCACCAGGCGGGGGCAGGCATGTGGCCGCAGGTGCCTTCCTGCCAGGTCCGTTCACGTACGTCAACCGCCGCCCCACCATCAACCCCACAGCAGGCGAAACCCAAACACCAATGGACCCCTCCGCCGGGCGCCTGACCATCCGCATCCTCGTGGATCGCACAAGTGTGGAGATGTTCATTGGGGATGGCCGTGTGGTGCATTCGCACCGGGTCTTCCCGCTTGAAGGCGATGACGGTATCCGCCTCTACGCCCATGAAGGAGCGGCCACGTTCCGGGACCTGACCATCCGGGAGCTCAAGGTCGTTTGACGTCAGAGCTAGCTGACGCGTCGACCGCTGATAAGTCTCACGATGCAGTCTGCGGCTTCAATTGATTCTTCGTCATGGCTGACGCAGGCCACTGCTGCACCGCGCGCTGCTTCTGCTGCGAGCATGGCCCTCGTACGCTGCCGGCTTTCCAGATCCAGCCCCGCCGCGGGCTCATCGAGTAGGAAGATCCGTGCACGGCGGGCTATGCCTTGGGCCAGTAGCGCACGTTGTCGTTGACCTCCGGACAGGGCATTGAATGGCGACGATGCGTGGTCTGTGAGCTGAACCCGGGCCAAGGCCTCGGCTACCCGTGCTTTTCGTTCCGCTGCTCCCATTTTGAGGGCGCGGTTTATCGGCGCCCGGCTTGATGAAACGCCCCACGTGCCCATCGTCACCACGTCCTGAACGGTGAGGGGGAGGGCGTCGGGGGTTGTCACCCGTTGGACTACCAAGGCCACATCGTCCTTGCGGTCCACCGTCCCGCGGGCGGCTTTACGAACCCCCGCAAGGATCTCGATGAGCGTCGATTTGCCTGCTCCATTGGGGCCGGCAATGGCGGTCACTTTGCCCCACTCGAGGTCCAAGTCAACGCCTACCAGTGCTGGAGCGTCACCAAAGCTGAAGTGAAGGTTGCGGGCGCGCAGGGCTGAATTGGAAGAGTTCACGCTCAATCCTAAACCTTTTTGATAATGAATCTCAATATGCTTTACAGTGACTGAGTGCATTGGCTAACTGAACCGTTTACCGCAGACTTCTTCCTCCGGGCCCTCGTCGGTGGTGCCTTCGTCGCGATCATCTGCGGTGTCGTTGGCACCTGGGTCATCATCCGGGGGATGGCCTTCCTTGGCGAAGCCATCGGTCATGGGATGCTGCCAGGGGTGGCCCTGGCAACAGTCGCCGGCGCCCCAGCGATAGCGGGCGGGGCGGTGAGCGCCATCGTCATGAGCGCGATGATCAGCCTTTTGCAGCGCCGCGGCCGCTTGTCGTATGACACCAGCATCGGCCTGCTCTTCGTTTCGATGCTGTCGCTCGGGGTCATTATTGTGTCCCACTCACGCTCTTTTGCCACGGACGCGACTGCCATGCTTTTTGGTGACATCCTCGCCATGGACGATGGTGACCTGCTTGGGCTGTTGATGGCAGCGACTGCCACCATCTCGATTGCGGTCATCCTCCACCGCAATTTCGTGGCCGCAGCCTTCGATACGCGGATTGCCCAAACATTGGGACTCCGTCCGCATGTAGCCCAGCTGGCACTGGTGGGATTGGTAACCCTTGCTGTTGTGTCGTCCTATCAGGCCGTGGGGTCGCTGCTGGTGGTGGGACTCCTGCTCGCGCCGGCAGTTGCGGCCAGCCCGTGGACACGCAGTATTCCGGCCCGCATGACCGTAGCAGTCGCCTTCGGGACAGTGGCCGTGGCTCTTGGTCTGCTGTGTTCCTGGTACGCCGGCACAGCTGCGGGCGCATCCATCGCCATGGCGGCCATTGCTCTGGCCGCCTTATCCGGTATTGGTGGGCACCTATACGCAGGACGCAGCACGCGGGCGGTCAAAATTCCTGAGCCGGAACCGGCCCCTGACTTTGTATCCCTCACTGGAAAGTAATCATGAACCTCCCTACAAAACCGGTGGCACTAGCCACGCTGGCGCTGCTCTTTCTTGCTGGCTGCGGCAACCCGTCCACTGCGCAGGCGCCACAACCTGACGCGAGCGAATCGGCGTCGACCGGTGACGGGCACGGGACGATCACCGGAGTGGCCGAGGTCGCTGAACCTCAGCTTCACCTTGTGGCCATCGACGCCGAAGGCGAAACCTCCATGCTGGACCTCCTGAACGGGACACAGTCCCGGTTGGGGAAGGTCCGGTCTCCAGCTGAGGTCAGCACCGACGGGCGTTACGTCTTTGCCGCCAGCAACACCGGTGTTGACATCGTGGACAGTGGCGCGTGGACCTGGGATCACGTGGATCACTTCCACTACTACCGGGGCGCAGCGAGGAATATTGGCAGGGTTGACGGTGAAGGTACTGCCACCATTGCCACGGGGCTGCTGTCGACGGCCGGCACAACGGGGATGTTCTTCCCAAACTCCGGGGAGGCGGTACTTCTGGATAATCCGGCGCTCTCCGGCGGGACCATTACCGAGACCCTTCGCTTCAAGACTGAACCGCACGCGGGCTTGATCGCTCCACTGGGCGAAGGGGCGGTGGTCACCGAACCCGACAATGCAGGGAATGCCGCCCGCCTGCGAGCCATTGACATCGACGGTAAGGAACTGGTCACCACCGACTGCCCCGCAGCGGCAGGAACTATCACCACCAGGGTGGGATTGGTGGTTGGCTGCTCCGATGGCGCGGTGATCGCCACGATGGAAGGGTCAACGCCAGTGTTCGAAAGGGTTCCCTACCCGCGGGGCGTCGCTGCTCCGGCCACCGAATTCGACGGACGCAAGAGCAGGCCCACGATTGCCGGCCTCAGCACCGATTCCGGGGTCTGGCTCCTGAACACCCGCCAGCGCACGTGGGAATGGCTGCCGACGAGTACCCCCGTTGTCGCCGCCGCAACAGTCGACGACGCCGACCACCACGTGGTGGTCATCGGCGCCGACGGCACGGTTCAGGTATATGACGGATCATCCAAAGAGCAGACTGCCAGCACGAAACCGCTGTTGGTCGGATCACTGGCTGATCCGGCCTTCGCCGGCAATATTCAGCTCACAGTTGACGCCCAACGCGCCTACGTCAATGCGCCCGCCGAGGGCGTGGTCCATGAAATTGACTATGCCGATGACGCCCGGATTGCCCGGACCCTCGAGTTGCCTACGAAGCCGGTTCATTTCGTGGAGACCGGCCGATGAGGCGGGCGGCTCTACTTGCCCTCACCGCGGTGGCCGGGCTGGTTCTGTCAGGTTGCTCCCACCCCGGGACTCCGGAGAAGCCGCAGGTAGTAGTGACAACCAACATCCTGGGTGACATCACGAAAGAGGTCCTCGGCGACCAGGCTGAAGTAACTACCCTCATGCAGCCCAACGCTGATCCGCACTCGTTCGAAATATCGGCGCAACAGGCTGCCCTCATGGGCAGCGCAGACCTGGTGGTTTCCAACGGCCTTGGCCTGGAGGAAGGGCTGCAGCAACACCTGGACAGGGCCGCGAAAGCCGGTGCGCCGGTAATGGCGGCAGGTGAGGTGATCGACGTCGTGCCTTACAGTTCCGGTGACGCCGAAGGGGCACCTGACCCTCATTTCTGGACCGACCCGACAGCAATGATCGACGTCGTGGACGCTGTCGAAGGCGCCGCACGCGATATCGACGGAATCGACCCCACCAAGCTTGCTTCCAGCGCAGGGGCCTACCGGGACAAGCTCACTCAGCTGGACACAGAAATGACTGGCGCATTTGCTGCCATCCCCAAGGAGCGCAGGGCGTTGGTCACAAACCACCATGTTTTCGGCTACCTTGCCAAACGCTTCGACTTCCAGGTTGTTGGTGCGGTCATCCCCGGGGGAACTACTTTGGCGGCGCCGAGTGCAGCTGACCTGCGCCAACTCAGCGAGGCCATCCGTGGTGTCGGCGTCCCCACCATTTTTGCGGACTCGTCCCAGCCGGACCGGCTGGTGCAAGTCCTCGCCAATGAAGCCGGCGTCCAGGTCCAGGTCGCGGAGCTCTTCACCGAATCCCTGACAGGACCCGACGGCGGGGCAGCAACCTACCTGGACATGATGCGTGCCAATACCAATCGCATAGTCACCGGACTCAAACCTTGATCACTCACCAGCACCTTAACACCACAACAGAATGAGGAACCCATACATGCTCCGCCAAAGAAGCACCCGCCTGGGTGGCATCGCACTGATAGCCGGGATGACGCTCCTGGCCTCCGCCTGCGCCAACACCACAACGGGTAGCACCACTCCAGCCGGTACAGCCGATACGCCCAGCGCATCCTCCACGGATTCGGTCGAAGCGCAAGGACGGGTTGCCATCTCCTACCCGGGAGGCATCAGCGTCCTGGATAGCAAGACATTGGAGCTCGTCAAGAAATTCGACTCAGAGGAGTTCACCAGGCTGAACGCTGCCGGGGACGGTCGCCACGTTTTTGTCACCACCAAGGCAGGCTTCCAGCTGCTGGATACGGTGGAACCCAAGCTCACCGATTTGCGGGTTGACGCAACGGCTGCCGGCCACGTGGTCCGGCACGCCGGCAACACCGTCCTGTTCGACGACGGGACGGGCACCACCACCATCCTCAGGACCGACGAGCTCGCCAAGGCTGAGGGGGCTGTGCCTGCGGCACAGACGTACAAGGCTGACTCCGCACACCATGGTGTGTCGATTGTTCTGGAGGACGGGAAGCTTCTCACCACCATCGGAGACAAGACTTCACGCAGCGGCGCTATGGCACTCGAATCCCACGGCGACCACTGGGACAAAGTGGCCGAAAGCAAAGAATGCCCGGGCATCCATGGCGAGGGAACTGCAGCCGGCGAGGCAGTGATCTTTGGCTGCGAGGATGGCGCCCTCCTCTACCACCACGGCAAGTTCGAGAAGTTCACGGCACCGGACAAGTACGGCCGGATGGGCAACGCGTTCGTTTCCGAGACCAGCCCGATTGTGGTGGGCGACTACAAGACTGATCCTGACGCCGAAGGCTACCTTCTTAACTCGGTGGCCCTGATCGACACCGAAAAGCACACCTTCAACGTGGTCAAGCTCCCCGAAACTGTCCAGTACACCTTCCGCGATGTCGCCCGGGGACCAGGCGACATGGCCTACATCCTCTCCACCGACGGCTCAATCCATGTGCTTGATCCCAAGGACGGGAAGATCGTCAACGAATTCCCCGTGATCAAAGCCTGGGAAGGCCCCGCCGACTGGCAGGACGCACACCCCGCCATCGTGGTCAACGGCAACATCGCTTATGTCACTGAACCGGCAGCAAACACTGTTCACTCCGTGGATCTGGCCACCGGGAAGGTCACGGCATCGTCCAAGCTGGACGTCGTGCCCAACGAAATCGCCATCACCCTCGGATCGCACTGACCTTTAACACCTGAAGTACAAACAAGGGCAGGACCACCAATGGATGGTCCTGCCCTTGGTGCGTTGGTTCGCGCTCCTGCGCCCGTCGGTCGGGCTACCTGTTGCGATGGTGTGCAGGGGCGGTTCCTACGCGTGCCGAACTGTTTCGTCGGCGTTCGTTCGCTCGTCAGAGCTACATGATGCCAGTGGGAACCAGGAGTGCCCAGGCAAGTGCGGGTGCCACCAGGACAACTCCGCCTGCGTACATCATCAGCTGCTTGTAGACGCGCTGACGATCGTCTTCGCGGGCGTTGGCCACCACCAGGGCGCCGTCAGTGGAGAACGGCGATACGTCCACGACGGTTGCGGCAATGGCGAGGGCCGCCACTGTTCCCGACGCGCTGAGCGAGCTTGTTGCCAGCAGGGGACCGGCCAAGGGGATGAAGGCCGTGAGGAGTGCGGTGGACGAGGCGAAGGCCGAGCCGACACCGATGACGTAGCAGAGCACCAAGGCGATGAGGAGCGGTGCTCCCAGTGCAAGGGCCTGCTCGGCGAGGGTGTCGATGACGCCGACGTGCTGGAGCAGGGACACGTAGGTGATCATGCCGGCGACGAGCAGGACGGTGGACCAGGAGACGCCGCCGATGAAAGTCCTGTGTTCCTTGATGTTGACCAAGGCCAGGAGGAGCCCGGCCGAGAGGGCGACGAAGCCGATAGGCATGTGGAAGCCCAGAGCGCAGACGAGCATGGCCACAATAAGTCCCAAGGTCAGGATCTGCTGGCCATGTGGCCGGGTTGCGCGTGCCTCGAGGTCGGCGTGCTGGCCGGCAGCGCCGTCGCGCAGTTTGCCCAGGAGGGCGAACAGGACCACGGTGAGGACTGAGAGGATGAGATTCAGCGCGAAGCTGGCTCCGAAGAGCGCGCCTTGGGAGATCGGGAAGCCGTTCTTCACGGCGATGTCATGCACCAGGACGCCGGCCACCGAGAGCGGGGAGAAACCGCCGGCGTGGGCTCCGTTGATAATGAAAGCGCCCATGAGCACCGGGTGGATGCGTGATTCGTAGGCCAGCCCGATTGCGGCGGGTGCCAGCAGTGCTACGGCGGCGGGGGAGAAGGTGCCCAGTGCAGTCAGGGACGCGGCGAGGAGGAAGAATACCCACGGCAGAAGCAGCGTTTTGCCGCGAACAAGCCGGACACAGTTCTGGACGATGATGTCGATGGTCCCGTTCCTCTGGGCCATGCTGAAGAAGTACGTGACACCGATGATGGTGATCACGATGTTGGCGGGGAAATCGGCCAGGATTTCCTTATCTGTCATGCCAAGCATGAAGTAGCCGACTCCGAAGGAAGCGACGAGTCCCATGACACCGATGTTCAATGGCCATTTTGTGGCGACGACGAACATCACCACGAGGATTACCAGCGGGATGATCTGGGTGGCTGTCATGGTCGGCTCCGATTCCGGGGTAGCCGCCGGGTTGAAGATGGCACCCCCAAACAGGATGGCAACCAGACCCAGGATGACGGAAGCGGCAACCGTTATCAGCAGGATACGGCGGCGGTTATTGGGGCGCTGGTAACGTTCTTCCCGGATGTCGCTCTCAGCCTCGGGTGCTGGTTTGAAAATTGTCTTAGCCATGGTGTTTTCTCCTCATCGAGTGGCTGTTGCTAGTGAGGCTTCGACGACGTTGCCGAGAGTCTCCGGGAGGTGAATGATGCTGGAGGCAATGGTGCGCGCAGTTCGGTCGACGCCCACCAGAAGGGATCCACCTTGTTCCTCGCTCCAGGTTTCGATGACGCCTGCAGGCGTCCTGAGCTTCAGAACTGATTCGTCTGTGTTGCCGGTGATGGTGTTCAGGACGGTGCCGGGTGTCCGGGCTGCGAGCGTTAGCGCAATGCTGCCGGTGATGGCCAGGGCGGGATGCGGCTTGCCCATGGAGAGCATCATGACGTTGACGTCACATTCCGCGTCAGGCCCTTCGGGAGGCCCAATGATTGCGAGTTTGGGAACAGCCCGCGCGGCTTGGGCGGGAGTGGCCGCCATTCCCATCCGGACAGCTGCCTGGCGACGGATGTTGTCCAGGGTGTCCAGTTGCAATTCGACGCCGGCTTTCCACGTGTCATAGCGGGCAGTGTCCAGTCCAAGCTCCTCCGCCCGCACCATGACCACGGGTGCGCCCGCGTCCACCATGGAAACCGTCCAACGGGTTCCGCCGGCAACGATTGTGTCAGTTGCCGAGCCGGTGGGAAGCAAACGTCCGGTGGTCTTGCCGGCCGGATTCTGGAAGCCGAGGCCCACTCTGTAACCGGGAAACATGACGCCGGGCATCTGTGCGTCAGGGACGATCGGCAGGGCACCGGCGGGAGTTGAAACCCGCTGAATGATGATCTGGCCCGTGTTGGTATTCCGGGTAACGATCCTGGTGGAATCGCCGTCGGGCACCACCCACCCTTTCTCGATGGCATAGAGACCCACAACCGCCGAGCAGTTCCCGCAGTTGCTGCCCCAGTCAACGGAGGCTTCCTCGATGCCCACCTGGGCAAAAGTGAATTCGACATCCACATCATGGTCCGCCGGGCGGCTAAGGATCATCGCCTTGCTGGTGGTTGAAGTAGCCCCGCCCACACCATCGATCTGCCGTGAATCCGGGCTTCCGAAGAGTCGTGGCAGGAGATCGTCCAGGTTGGCGCCTGCCCTCTCCAGGTGATCAGTTTCAAAGACCCAGCACTTGCTGGTGCCTCCACGCATCCATTCGGCTTCGATCTTCATTGTGTTTCCTGCTTCCCGTGGCACTTAGTGAACTTGTGGCCTATAACGAGAATGATCCGGATCACATGTGAAGACAATGTTGGATAGATAAGGGGGAGTATAGGAATGCTTCAACCACTGTGGTGTATGCCCGAGGTGTGTCTCCTTTGCACTATCCCAGGCGGTATTTCATGCGAAAATTCCTCTCCATGGCTGGAGACTGCATAGAATGAACCAAAGAAGAAGAAGGGTGAAGCCTTGCTTAACGACGAAAATGTGGATTTGTTCGATATCCGACGGCTGGCCCTCTTGGTAGAGGTGGTCGAGCAGGGATCGATCACGGCGGCGGCTGACATTATGATGTATTCGCCATCAGCCGTCTCGCAGCAGTTGCGGAAACTGGAGCAGGAGGTGGGCCAGCCCCTCCTCAACCGCAGATCCCGCGGAGTGGTTCCCACTGAGGCGGGTCAGGTGCTGGCAGGGCACGCTCGGAAAATCGTGGGGCAGATGCGTGCGGCCCGGTCCGACCTGGGCCAGATTGCCGGTTTGAGGCGTGGCTCGTTGACGGTCGGTACGTTCCCCACGCTGGCCGGATCATTTTTGCCATTGGTGATCCGCGCCTTCAAGAAGCGTTACCCGGCCATCGGCCTGTCTGTGCGCAGCGCCCGGTTCGACGAGCTCGTATCAGACCTCGAGTCCGGAGTGACAGGACTGTGCTTGCTGTGGGACTACCCCTGGAACCGGTTCAATGACGAGTCCATCCGGATCACGGAAGTTTTTCGGGAAAGCACGGTCATCCTGGTGGCCAAAGGGCATCCCCTCGCTGACCGTGATGAGGTAACGATGGCAGACCTCCGGAAGGAGTCGTGGATAGTCCGCGCGGAAGCCCACCCCGTGGTGGAGGTACTTCAACGATCCGCCCACGACGCCGGCTTTGAGCCGAACATTGGCTTTCTTGCCAACGACTACCAGGAGGCCCAAGCTATGGTGAGTGTCGGCATGGGCGTAGCGATGGTCCCCAAAACAGCCGTGGCCCTACAGCATCCGGACGTTAGGATCCTGAGCCTTGGCCCCGACGCGCCCCAGCGTCGAGTACTTCTGGCCCAACGCCAGGACAAGGTGTATGCGCCCGCCGAGGTGGCTTTCCACTCAACGCTTCTGGAAATTGCACGCGAACGGGGCAGCGACTATCTCTGAGGCGTTGCCCCACCCTGGGCAGCATGCAGGTCCTGTCGAAGTGAATGGTGCACGGAAGATGCGGGGATGAAAAGCCGGATGAACGCAGCCGTGATGGCCCCGAGCGCGGACAGGAAGATCCAGGGAGCGAGGGCGGTGGCTGACGGCGTGTAGGCGAGTTCGTAAAGGGGAGCAAGGGCCGTGTTGCCCAGGACAACCGCCAGGCCTCCAGCGCTTGCCAGCAAGCCATAGTACGCGCCGGTAGGGCGTCCGCCCGCAAACTCCAGGACCAGGCCCATGGCGACGGGCAACACACACATGTTGCCCAGTGCTGTACCCGTCACCAGCACTAGGGCTGGAAGGATCGGCAGCCAGTTCGGCGGGGGAAAAATCGCCAGAACTCCCAATGAAGCGAAGCCGAGGGACTGCAAGGCGAAACCCAGGGGAAGGGCGATCCTGGGTCCGGCTTTTCGCATGAGGCCTGCTATTGGCCACTGCAAGGTGATGGTCAGGACGGATGCGTAGGCAAAGACGAGCGCCAGTGAGCTTGCGCCGGCCCCGCTCCGCTCGAGTTCTACCGGTAGTCCGAAGTACAGCTGGTTGGTCGCCACCAGGTTGACGCTGAAAAAGGCCGCGAACCCGATGAACTTTTTGTCCTTCAGGCAGGACCAGAGGTCCGACGGCGGCACGCGGCCAGTTAGTTCGACGGGAGTTTTGGTCGTGTGGGCGTTCTTTGGCAGGAAGAGCCAAAAGACCACTGCCATCACGGTAAAAACGGCGGCTGCCGCCAGGAGCGAAGTGTCAAAGCCTGTATTCAGGAGGAAGCTTCCCAGCAAGGGGCCCACCACCACGCCAACTTCACCGCAGATCACAAGCAGCGCAAAGAGGCTGGACCTGTTGTTCTGCCCGGGGGCATTGCTTCCGGCGCGATCGGCGTTCTTGGAAGAACTGCGCTCGGCGGCCACGCCCACGAGGCTTTGCAATGCTGGGGAGAACAATGCCCCGCCTATCCCGGTGACCACGGCTCCGATCAGGAACAGTGTGAAGTCAGCAGCCCAAGCCAGGAGTAAGAATCCGGTAATGCGGACAAGGCATCCCGTGATCATGGACTGGCGTGCTCCCCATCGGTCTGCAAGCGCCCCACCGAACAGGAACATTCCCTGTTGGGCGAAGGTGCGTGCCCCCAGGACGATGCCAATCGCCATCGCGCCCATTCCAAAGTCGTTTCGCATGGTCACCGCAAGGAAGGGCACAACTGCGTAGAAGCCGATGTTGAAAATCAGTTGACTGGCGAGCAGCAATTGCGGGGCGGGTTCATCCCAGGCAGTACGCCGCTTGGTGCGTTTCGAACGCAAGGTGCATGCCGCCGTCGGATTCATCTTTCGCTGCCGGGTGTCGGGGCTGTCCATGGTGGATCCTTACCGGGGGGAGATGAGTCTCTAAAGCTTATCAAGAATGAATCTCAATAACTTAAGTATTTCGACCTGAGTCTGATGTAAATGCCAGGGGCGCCTTCCTCTGAAGGAAGGCGCCCCTGGGTGCCGTTGCTCATGCCCGGTAGGGCACGGCATCAGTGCAAGATCGTGAAGGCCTTAGCCATGCCCTCGATCAGGCGGCCAGCATCGCTGCTGGAAAAAGGCATTGGTGGGCGTATTTTCAGGACGTTGCCTTGTGCCCCGCAAGCCGAGATAAGAATACGATCCTGGCGCAGGGAATTTACGATCTCCGCTGCTGCCGCTCCGTCAGGTGAGAGCGTGGCTCGGTCGGTGACAAGATCGACCCCAATAAAGAACCCGCTACCGCGAACTTCTGCGACCTGTTCCCGGCCCTGCGAAAGACTCTTCAGTCCGGAGATAATTTGTCCGCCCACCTTCAAGGCGTTCTCAATGAGTGACTCCTCGCGGATCACATCCAGGACTGCCTGAGCAGCGGCGATCGCTACTGAGTTCCCGCCGAAGGTGTTGAAGTACCGGATATTCTTCCCGAACTCCACAAGGAGTTCGGGCTTGAAAATCGCTGCCGCGACGGGGATGCCGTTGCCCATGGGCTTGCCGATGGTCACGATGTCCGGAACTATTCCGTGGCGCTGGAAGCCCCACCATTCCTGACCGGTACGGCCAAAACCCGGCTGTACTTCATCGGCAATATACAGGCCACCCACAGCGTGGATCTCATCGATGATTGGCCGGAGGAATCCAGCCGGGCCGGCGAAAACGCCGTCTGATGAGAAGATGCTGTCGGCAATAAAAGCGGCAACACCAATGCCGTGACGGTGCAGGTCGGCGATGGCGGCACGTACCTGATCCCTCATATGTTCGTCCAAGGAGCTTTTGTCCGCGGAGTAGCGTAGGGCGTCCGGCGCGTCGATGACGCGGACGTTCGCGCCCAAAGGTACGCCGACACCCAGCGACGGCGAGAATGATGACACCTCGGCGGTGAGACCGTGGTACGCGCCGGCGGTGACGATGACTCCTTGGTTTCCCGTTGCATACTTGGCGACGCGCATGGCCAAATCGTTGGCTTCGGACCCGGTGCACGTGAACATGACATGGCCAAGTTCCGCCGGGAATGTGGCAAGGAGTTGCTCGGAGTACTCGAGAATGGACTCCTGGACGTAGCGTGTGTTGGTGTTTAGCGTTTGCATCTGCTGGTGCACGGCTTCGATGACGCGCGGATGGGCGTGACCAACAGAGGGAACGTTGTTGTAGACGTCGAGGTAGTCATTGCCGTGGCGGTCAAACAATTTCACGCCCTTGCCGCGGACGATTTCCAAGGGTTCGTCGTAGAAAAGCCGGTAGCCCGGACCCAGGCTTTGGTCCCGGCGTCGAATGCTCTTCTGCATCTGCTCAGGGAGTTCATTGAGGCGGTTGGGATCGAAGCCGTTGACCATGGCTCGGGATGGCTTGCGAATGGTCTGGGGAGCGTTGCTCACGATGTCTCCTTGAATGATGGTGGGCCGGGTTCAGGGGGTGGAGTGGAGTTTTGGTGCGGGGACTGCAGCTGTCAAGGCCAGGCGTTCCCAGTCCGGCTTTGAATGGGAGAGAAGATACTCCCGCCGTTGGGGCAGTTGGCTGGCCCGCCACTGCGTTATCAGGGCCCGCAGCAGGAGGCGGGCCTTGGCCGAGATGATAAGGGCTTCCAGTTCCCGGGCGGGCAGCGGGCGGATGCTAAGGAAGCCATCCATGACGTGGAGAGCCTGCTCCCAGGGATTTTCAGGATCCAACCCGAGGAGATTTGCCAGGGTCACGCTGACATCGAAGATCACAGGCGTTCGTACGACGTCCCCAAAGTCGATAATTCCGGCCACATAGTCCGGCTTGTCCGGGTCGACCAGAACGTTGAACGGGCTGAAATCTCCGTGGACAACCTGGGTGGAAAGGGTGTCCAGCAGCGGAACGACCTTTGCATCGAACTGATTGAATATCTGCTCGGCAAGTATGCGTTTCTGCTTATCGTCGACGTAGGCAAGGAATGGACGCAGCCGGTGGAAATGTTTGAGGTCCCAAAGGAGCCTCCGGTCGGCGCGGGGATGGTCAAAGCCCTGCAGGGCAAGGCCTAGATGGGCAAGGCTTGCGCCCACCGAATGAAGCTGGCCGGCCGACGCTGACTGATTGGCCAGGAGGGCTCCAGGCATGAAGTGCATGACGCGCAGTACGCGGCTAAAGGGCCCATCGGTTGCTGTGAGAAGGACTTGAGGATCTCCGCTGCGGCTCCTCACGAGACGCTGTACCGGAAGTTCCGGCGCCGTCTGCTCCAGATGCTCCATGATTGCCGTCTGGAGCTCGACGATCAGGGGGTCCTCATCGGCTGATGAAACCTTCACCAAGTACGTTTCATCCAGGCCGTGGAGCCTGAAGGTCTCATCCTTCTCCGTTGGAATGCGTATCAGGGTTCCCTTCAGATCGTAGAACTGTTCAAGCAGCTCCAAGACGGTTGCGTCTGCTAGCTGTGACGGGGAAGTGAGGAGCCCGCTTTCCGATGCCACGGCATCGATAAAGTCAGAATCGGTACTGACGTCCATGTCTTAGGCTCCTGCCGTTTAGTGGGGACTGTTGTACGTTGAGCGCCATATGTCACTGTTCAACAGTTATACAAGCATGGCAGTGAAGGTTCGATTGGTCAACTGTAGAACTGTTGACAATCATCCAGGTGCCGTCTTAGTCTCGACCCATAAGCGCTGTCAGGGCCACGGACGACGAGGTCCTGAAGTGTTGGCATTTCCACGGGGAGGCCGCCGCATGAGCGGCCTTCAGACATATGGACACACAAAGAACGGACGACTCATGGCAGACAGCAATTCCCGGCCGAAGTACATCTCCTTTGACATCTACGGCACGCTGATCAACTGGGATACGGACTTTACTACCCGCCGGCTTCTCGCGGGCCGCTTGCCCGAAGCGCAGTGGCCCGCGTTCAAGAAGGTGTTCCGCGGGTACCGATTCGACGAAGTTCTTGGCGATTACAAACCCTATGAACAGATCCTGCAGAATTCCTTCGACAGGGTCTGCAAATTCTTCGGCATCGGGCCGACTCCAGGTGCGGGTGCGGAGTTCGCAGAGGCTGTCCGAGGCTTTAACGCCCACGACGACGTGCCGGCTCCTTTGAAACTGATGGGCGATAACTACAAGTTAGTGGCTCTATCCAACGCCGACGACAGCTTCCTGGACATCAGCGTTCCCAAACTCGGCGCCGATTACCATGCAGTCTTGACCGCGGAGCAGGCCCAGGCTTACAAACCTCGATACCAGGCCTTTGAATTCATGCTGGACACCCTGAACGCCAGGCCGGAGGACTTCCTGCACATCGCCTCCCACACGCGCTACGACATGCATCCCATGCATGACATGGGCTTCCGTAACCTGTGGGTGCTGGACCGCGGTTATGACCCCATTACTGGGGGCTACGACTACAACTCGGTGAAGTCGTTGGACGAGATTAACGAGTACCTCGGTCTCTAAGGGGCTGGATGCCGAGGCCCGTTGCGAAACCATCAAGCCCGGCCGGGGAGCGAACCTCGGCCGGGCTTTTTGTTTGCCCTAGTTGGCTGAATGTCTCTGGGCGACAACCTGACGAATGGATTCCCGATACTGGATGATCGTGTCCGAGATGACCTTTTCTGCCAGCGCAGGATCGCGGGAGTCGAGTGCGTCAACGATGCTCTGGTGCTCAGCTTCCAGTGAGTCCGGATCCTCGTACTCATGGTTCTCAATGGAGAGCACAAACATGAAGTACCTCAATTCGGTCACCAGTTGCTGATAGAAGATTCGCAATTTTTGGCTTCCGAGCAGGCCTACAATCGCACTGTGCACCGCAAGGTCCTTCTCGACGATCTTGAAAGGGTCTCCGCTTTTCAGGACCGAGCGGAATTCTTCCATTGCTGTATGCACTTCATCCATGGACGTGGTCTCGGAGATGCTCCGTGCTGCCGTGGTTTCCAAGTGATATCTCGCGTTATAAACGTCCATGATCTCGGCGTCCGTGGGATCCCACACAATTGCGCCCTGATTGGCACGATGACGAATGAGGCCGCCCGCTTGGACTATGCGGACGGCCTCGCGAACCGTATTCCTGGAAAGCCCCAAATTCTCGGCGAGCAGACTCTCCCTTAAGCGTTCACCAGGTTTCAGACCTCCGCTAAGGATCATCGCGGTGAGGCCGTCTGCGACCTGCTGCACCGTAGATGAATGGACAATCTTTATCTGCTCAACCATGGCTTCATCGTACAGGCGTTATCAACTGTAGTGCTGTAGACCATTTTTCGTTCGACGGCGAGTTTTCCGTTCATGGTTAGAGGACCTGCTTGAGGAAGGCTTGGGTGCGGGGTTCTTTGGGGTTGGTGAGGATTTCGCGGGCGTCTCCGCGTTCTACGACGTTGCCTTCGTCCATGAAGATCAGGGAGTCTGCTACTTCGCGGGCGAAGCCCATTTCGTGGGTGACGACGACCATGGTCATGCCTTTTTTGGCGAGGTCTTGCATGACGTTGAGGACTTCGCCGACTTTTTCGGGGTCCAGGGCGGAGGTGGGTTCGTCGAAGAGGATGATGTCGGGGTCCATGGCCAGGGACCGGGCGATGGCGACGCGTTGTTGTTGGCCGCCGGAGAGTTCGGCGGGGTAGCGGTCCGCGAAGGCTCCGAGGCCGACGCTGGTGAGCAGTTCCTGGGCTTGTTTGGCGGATTGTTTTTTGTCGGCGCCTTTGACCAGGACGGGTCCGGACATGACGTTCTCGCGGGCGGTCATGTTGGGGAAGAGGTTGAAGGATTGGAAGACCATGCCGACGCGGGTGCGCTGTTGGGCGAGTTTTTTGGGTGGCAGGGCGTGGTAGGCGGTGTCGGTTTCGTAGTAGCCGAAGTCTTCGCCGTTGACTTTCAGGACGCCGGAGTCGACGGTTTCGAGGCCGTTGATGCAGCGTAGGAGGGTGGATTTGCCGGAGCCGGAGGGTCCGATGATGCAGCAGATTTCTCCGCTGGCGACCTCGAGGTCGACGTCTTTGAGGACTGTTTTGGGTCCGAAGGACTTCCGGATGCGGCGGGCTTGAATGGTGCCGGCGGTGCTCATCGTGCGATTCCTTCCGGTGCGGTCAGGGTGACTTTGCGGGCTTTGCGGGGGACCCGGACCGAGGTGTGGGAGTATTTCTGTTCGAGCTTTGATTGGGGGTAGCTCAACAGCATGGTCATCACCAGGTACCAGAGGCTGGCCACGATCAGCAGCGGGATGGTCTCGTAGGTGCGGGCGTAGATGAGTTGGGCGCTTTGGAGTAGTTCGGCGACTCCGAGGACGGAGACCAGGGAGGTGCCTTTGAACATGCCGATGACTTGGTTGCCGGTGGCGGGGATGATGGAGGGCATGGCTTGGGGGATGATGACTTTGCGCATTTTCATGGCCCCGCTCATGCCCAGCGAATCAGCGGCTTCGATCTGGCCTTTGCCCACCGAGGAGAACCCGCCGCGGATGATTTCGGCCATGTAGGCGGCTTCGTTCAGGGTCAAGCCCACCAGGGCTGCGGTGATCGGGCCCATCAGGGCGTTCGTATCGATTGCGGTGCCGATGTCGGTGAAGGGGATCCCGATGGACAGGTTTGGGTAGAGGGCGGAGATGTTGAACCAGAAGATCAGTTGGACCAGGACCGGGGTGCCGCGGAAGATCGTGATGTAGACCCCGGCGATTGCGGCGATGGGTTTGATGGTGGAGGCCCGCATGATCGCCAGGCCCAGGCCCAGGAGGGTGCCCAGGGCCATGCTGGCGATTGTGAGGAAGATGGTGAGCATCAGCCCGCGGAGGATGGATTCGTGCGTGAAGTACTTCGCTACGACGTCCCATTTGAAGTTCGGGTTCGTCGCGACCGAAGTCAGGACGCCGATGCCGACCAGGATGCAAACCACCCAGGAGACGTACTCGAACGTGCTGCGCCGCTTCAGGCGCGGCTTCAATGCCGAATCCAACCCGCTCATCGCTTCACTTCTTTCAATAATCGCTTGCTTCATTCGGAAGCCCCTTAGCGGATGACGGCTTCGGTGATGGCTGATTCGTGGAGGCCCCAGTAGTCCAAGGATTGCTGATACTGAGGGGTTTCCAGGACGGATTGGATGGCTTTTTGCAGGGCTGGCGTTAGAGGTGAGCCCTTCTTCAGACCCATGGCCACGTTGGTGTTGGTGCGGGTGTCCATTCGGGGTTCGAGCACGCTGAAGTGTTCTGGTTGTTGGACTTGTGCCCAAGCCAGGCCGCTGGCGTCATAAAAGACACCGTCGATGCGTTTGGAGTCCAATTGGGTCAGGGCTTCCTGGACGTTGGGCAGTGTCACTGCGTTGATGGCGGGTTTGCCCTTTTCTTCGCAGGTCCATTTGGAGACGTTCGGCAGGTGTTTGAGTTGCTGTGTGGAGCCTTTGGTGACGGCGATGTTCTTGCCACAGAGGGTGTCGTTGCTCAAGTTCTGCGGGTTTCCCTTGGGTACGGCGATTGCGGAACCGCCCTTGAGGTAATTGATCATGTCCAGGACTTTGAGGCGTTCTTCGGTGGCGGACATGGTTGTGGCGGTGAAGTCGTAGCGGCCGCCGTCGATGCCGGGGATGATGGTGTCGAAAGCGGTGTTTTCGAACTTCAGTTTGAGTCCGAGTTTCTTGGCAACGAGGCGGGCGAGGTCGGGGTTCACGCCGATGGGAGTGGTGTTGTCTTCGGCGAGGAATGTCATGGGCGGGGAGCTGAGGTCCATGGCTACGGTAATTTCACCCTTGGCCTTGTAGGACTCGGGCAGTAGCGCTACGGCCTCGGGGTCTGTCGGGACGCCGTCTGAGATGTCGCGGGTGTTCTGGGTTTTAGGAATGTCCGTGGCCTGGCTGCCGGAGGCGGCGCCGCCGCATGCGCTCAGGGCCAGCAGGACAGCAATCCCCGCCGCTGCGGTCTGGAGCTTAGTGATGGTGTTCATGTTGCTTCCCTTCAAGGAGAATCAGCGGGCAATGCCGCCTGAAGTATGTTTCTCAAGTACTTCCGCCTGCCGCATCGGTGAGGTAGGCGAAGGGGAATTCTCGTTTTCATGGTCTGGCGAGATGTGACTTAGGTCTCGGCTCTTTAGCCATGAAACGCCCTTCACTCAATATTGTCAACAGTTCAACAGTTGAGCTGCGGACGGAGAGGCTCGCTTCTAAGGAGAGGATGTGTCATGAGCAAGGGTCGGAAGTCAGAGCCGGGAGTCATGCACTCACATTGCCGACAGGCTTACAGGATTCGCCGGAACGTTAGGCCGGGTCGGTGCCTTGAGCGCCCAACGCATTGTGGGATTGCCTCAGCATTTCCTCGCGGTACCCCTCGATGTCGCCTTCCAAAGCAAGCTCTGCCAACTTCTCGTGTTCAACGGCAATTTGATGAAGGTCACTGTAAGTAGGGTGATCCATGGCGAAGTAGAGGCGCAGCTTGTTCTCCCAACCGTTCCAGAGACTTTGCAGTGCCGAGTTTCCGGAAAATTCGTAGAACAGTCGGTGGAATCTAAGGTGCGCATCAATACTCGCCGGGATATCGTTTGTGTCCGTGGCCCGGTAGAGTTCCTCGATGGTCTGCTTGAGTCGAAGCCGTTCGGCATCCCGCAGGGTCGAGGCAGCAAGCTCGGCAGCGTAAGGTTCCACAAGCATGCGGATCGATGCGATCTCGGCCACATCCCGGGCGCTTACTTCCACAACGAAGGATCCCCTGAAGGGGACCTTAACCACCAGGCCTTCTTCTTCAAGCTTGGTCAACGCCTCACGAAGTGGCGAGCGACTGATGCCGAGATCTGCGGCGATGTGCGTTTCGCGGAGTTGTTCCCCGGGGGTGACGGTTCCGTCCAAGATCGCGGTACGAAGCACACGGTAGACACCGTCGGGCGTGGTCGTTCGTTGTGCCTGCCACTCAAATTTGCGATCCACCCTGCGCCTCCTCGTCGATTGTCGATTATACCGCCAGCGCCGTGTACTTGTACTCGAGGTATTCGTCGATGCCCACCTTTCCACCTTCCCGGCCAAGGCCGGATTGCTTGACCCCACCAAAAGGCGCCGACGCGTTGGATACCAGTCCGGTGTTGAGGCCGACCATGCCTACCTCAAGCCGGGAGGCGAACTGCATGCCCTTATCAAGGCTTTCGGTGAACACGTATCCCACCAAGCCCCAATCCGTGTCGTTAGCCAGGCGAAGAGCCTCCTTCTCGCTGTCGAAGGGCGTGATCGCAGCCACCGGGCCGAAGATTTCCGTACTCATCAACTCGGAGTCCAGTGCCACGTCCACCAGCACTGTAGGGGAATAGAAATAGCCGGGACCTTCCAAGCGCGTCCCACCGGTCAGGATCCGTGCGCCCCTGCTGACGGCGTTGGCCACAAGGCTTTCCACCTTTTCCAGGCCTTTCCGGTCGACGAGGGGTCCGACGTCGGTACCAGCCAGTGCGCCGTTGCCGACCTGAAGCTCCGACATCCTCTTAGAGAACTTTTCGGCAAATTCTTCGACGACGGAACGGTGTACAAAGAATCTGTTTGCAGCGGTGCAGGCTTCGCCCATATTGCGCATCTTGGCTTTCAGCGCGCCTTCGACGGCTTTCTCGATGTCTGCATCGGCCAGGACAATGAACGGGGCGTTACCGCCGAGTTCCATGGAGGAACGCATGACGTTGATTGCCGCTTGGCGAAGCAGAGTCTTGCCCACTTCGGTGGAGCCGGTGAAGCTGACCTTGCGGGCAATGCCGGTGCTCATCCAGTGATCCACCACACTTGAGGCTTTGGAAGTGGTGACCACGTTCAGCACGCCGTCAGGTAGGCCGGCCTCGCGGAAGATTTCCACAAGGGCGAGCGACGTGAGCGGAGTCAAAGCCGCGGGTTTGAAAACCATGGTGCAGCCAGCTGCAACAGCAGGTGCGATTTTGCGGGCGCCCATGGCAAGGGGGAAGTTCCATGGGGTAACCAGCACGCATGGACCGACGGGTTCCTTGGTGATCATGATCCTTGTGGTGCCGTCGGTAGCGGTGGTGCTATCGCCGCTGATGCGGACAGCTTCTTCGGAGAACCAACGGAGCATGTCTGCGCCGTATGCTACTTCGCCGCGGGCTTCTCCAAGGGGCTTGCCCATCTCTGCAGTCATGATGGCTGCCAGGTGTTCTGTGTTGGCGATCACGAGCTCGTAGGCCCGCCTAAGGATGTCGGCCCGCTCTCGGGGCGTGGACTTTCCCCAGGCAGCCTGGGACCGCCCTGCTGCCGCGATGGCAAGGGCCGCGTCCTCGGGCCCGCCATCGGCAACGTGCGCAATGATGTCGTTCGTGGCGGGATTCTCCACCGGGAACGTGGCTGAACTGGCCGCCCCTTGCCAGGCGCCGTCGATAAACAACTCAGTGCGAAGAGTGGAAGGGTCAAATGTGGTGGTCATTGCAAGCTTTCTGGTTGGGAGTTTGAAATTGTTACGGCTTGAATTAGGTGGTCCTGAACCGTTCCGGGCGCACGAAATCCAGACCGTCGACTGGTTGTTTGCCGAGCGCTTCATGGGCGGCGATGTGACCGAAGCCGGTGGCGTTCTTGAATCCGCCTCCGGAGAACCCGGTGGCGTAGTAGATCCGGCTCGATTCCTTAAGCCATCCGATCAGCGGGTTGCGGTCCTTGGTATAGAGGTCTGGAAACGCGTCCGAACGGACGATGGTCGGAATCAGGGCCGGGATGAAGTCCGACACCGTTTCCAGGGTTTCAGCAATTTCGGCTTCAGAGAGTTCCCTGGAGAAATGGTCGGGGTCGTTGGTTACTGTTCCCCGGCCATCCAACGTGGCCTTGACTGTTACGCCGTCGACTGCGGGAGCCCCGTACATGGAGCGGTCCTCATACATGCGGCTAAAGATGGGGAACCTTTCGGGCGTGAACGTGGCTGCGTCGCGGGCAACGAACCACGATAGGAAGACCCTGCGTGTTTCTGTGTGCGCCTTGAGGTAGTCAGGCATGAGTCGCTGGGACCAACCCCCGGAGGCGACGATGACGTTCTCGAAGATCCAGGACGTGTCGCCTGAGGTGAGGACAACGCCGTCGTCAGTCTCGGTGATGCTGTCGATAGGGGTGTTGTTATGCAGGGTGGCCCCGTTGGCCTCGGCCGCGCCGATGGCGGCAGTTACCGCGCGGTCCGTGCGGAGGACTCCAGCGTTGGGGTCGTAGACCGCTACGTCGTCTGGGCGGAGCTTGTGCTGCGGATAACGTTCGGTGAGATGTTCATGGCTGAGAATTTCGTGGGTAGCCCCGTTGAGTATGGCAGTTTCCTGGAGGCGGCTGATGTAGGACCCGCCTGCCGTGCCTATGGATAGTCCTCCGCAACGGGTGAAAATGTCCTGTCCGGTTTCGGCTTCCAATTCGGCCCAAAGAGCTCGGGAGCGTTCCAGGATGGGGTAGAGGCTGGGGGTGCCGAGGTAGATCATACGGAAGAGGCGGGTGTCACCGCCCACGGCGCTTCTCCCGTGAGCAGGTGACTGGGCCTCGAATCCGGTGACCGAGTCGGTCAGCCGGGACGCCTGCCACAAGGCCATGCTGCCAATGCTGCCCAGTCCAATGACTGCTAGTTTTCCGTCCATGAGTTTGGTGCTTCTCCTCGAGGTTTAGTTGGGAGTGGTGGGTCATTCGTGAAGGCCGGCGAGCCTGCTGCCGAATTTGGCCAGGAGGGAGGTCTCGGTGGAATCCCGGCGCTCTTCCCATCTGTCTGCGAAGCCGAAGAGGCTGTACATGCTGTGGACTCCCAGCCAGCGAACAGGCTCGGGTTCCCACGAGGGTGAGCGGTACCCAACCCAGGGGAGGGAAGTGCGTTCGGTCTCCCGTTCGAAGGCCAGCTCCACCAAAGTCCTGCCGCCCAGGTATGCCGCAGTGACGCCGTGTCCTGCGTAACCGGTGGACGACCCGACCCCGGATGCATGATCCCATTGGACGCCGCCGTTCCAGTCGCGGGTGACGCCCAGCACTCCGGACCAGGCGTGATCCACCTCGAAGTCAATCCCCGGGAAGAAGGTTTGAAGTTTGGTGGAGAGCAGATCAACCGTGGAATGCGCGGTTGAACCTGTGCCGCCCGTCCCGGAGCCGTAGCGGTAGGGCTTGCCCCGGCCGCCGATGGCGATGCGGCCGTCGGCTGTTCGTTGAGAATAGATGAAGGTGTGCGCCGAGTCGCTGAGGCATTGCGGTCCATCCCAGCCGATCTGACGCCATGCCTCGTCCGACAGGGGCTTGGTCACGATCATGGAGGAATTGATGGGTATCAGGCTCCTGCCGCCGAGCAGTGGTCCGGAGTAGCCCTCAGTGCAGATAAAAGTCTTCGCCGCATCAACCCGACCGCTGTCAAGGGTTAGGGTGTTGCCCGTGATGCTGCCGACCCGGCTGCCCTCATAGATGCTCACCCCCATGGAAGTAAGGGTGTCCGCAAGCCCGTAGACAAGTTTTGCCGGGTTAAGTCGGGCGCAATGCTTGTACACCAGGCCGCCGTGGATGGTGGAGATGTTGATGTGTTTCCGGAACTCTTCCCGGCCGATCAGGTAGACGTCGTCCTCGCTCAATCCATACTTCCAGTCAGCGTCACGTCGGGCGACCAGCCGGCCAAGCCCGGCCTCCGTGTGGGCAGCGACCAGCGCGCCACTCTTGTGCTGATCGGCCTCTATGCCTTCAGTCCGCAGGATCTCCAAGACGGCGTCGACGCCGGCGACAAACTCCTGCTGCAACGCGCGGCTCGCCTCGATGCCTCCCTTGGACGCGCGGGCAAACCTGGCACGGTTTCCTGCGGGCATTGCTGAAAGCCAGCCACCGTTCCGGCCGGACGCGCCGAAACCAATCTGCTCTGCTTCAAAAACGGCCACTTTGAGGGCGGGCTCGAGCTTCTTGGCGAAGTACGCTGCCCATAATCCCGTGTATCCGCCACCAACAATGGCCAGATCTACGGACTGCTCTCCTGCGAAGTGAGGGTACGAGTGCCGCTTGTTTTCGAGTCCGGCCATCCAGAAGCCGAGGTCTCCGTTTCGGGGTGCTGCCGCGACGGTTGTCATTGTTGATCCTTCTTTGTGTGGAATCGGTGATCAGAAGGCGGTGTATCCGCCGTCGACGGGTAGAACCGCTCCGGTGATGTAGGACGATTCGGGGGACGCCATGAAAAGGATGGCGTCGGCAATCTCTTCAGGAGTGGCGAGGCGTTGGAGCGGGATTTGGCTTTCGCGTTCCCGACGGTACGCTTCGGGGTCGTCCCTTCGCTGGAACGATGCCTCGATGACTGGGGTGACGGTCAGGCCGGGGGCGACAACGTTGACGCGGATGTTGCGTGGTGCCCACTCGATGGCTGCGCCCTTGGCCAGCATGATCAGGCCCCCTTTGGCTGCCGAGTACAGGACTTCATCGGGCTTGCCCACCATGCCGAGCCGTGAGCTGACCAACACGAACGAGCCTCCAGCCGCGGGCATCAAGGGGGCGAAGTGCTTCATCATCAGGAACGAGCTGAGCAGGTTGCTGTGAAGGACGTTCTTCGCGTCCTCGTATCTCATCTCTGTCAGGGGACCGCTGACCTGCAGTCCGTGGTTAAGGACAACCACGTCCACGGTGCCGAAGGACTCTCCCGCCTGGCGGGCCAGGCTTTCGACGAACGCTTCGTCGTTGAGGTCGCCGGGAACGTACAGGTCCTCGACTTCAGCGCTTGCGAGTTGTTCCCTGCGGCCGGTAAGGAGCAGACGGGCGCCTTCACGGCGAAAATGTGCACTTACTGCCTCGCCGATTCCGCTACTGGCTCCGGTGACTACAGCGGTGGTCTTATCAAGTCTCATATGGGTCACTCCGTTGTGATGTAGATGCGTGGTGAAGTACTCGTGCTGGATCAGTTGAGGAAGCCACGAGCGTCCACCTTCCAGCGCTCAAGTGTGGTGCCAGTGCTGTCGGTGACGATCATCTCTTCAAAATTGATGACTACCGGGCAGACATGGTTGGGCACGATCGGCAGCACGGCGCCTACGCCCGGGCTGAAATCGCCGGCAGGCAGCGGAAGGAAGCCGTGGTACTCGTTGAGTTTGGACAAGACCGCCTGAGTGCCGGCCACGGCGCCATAGCCGATTTCAGCATTACCTTCACGGCTCAGTGCTTTGGTGCCGACGTCGAGGATGACCTGATCGGGAACCCAATCGCTGACAACCGTGCCAGCGACAAACAGTGCGATTTGATCCTCCGTACAGGCACCAAGCCTGGTGTTGTTGAGATCGTTGAAAACGTACTCACCTGGCCGGATCTCGCTGATGATGCTGCTGGTTGCGTACTCGATGGTGGGGGTTGAGCCCGCACTGACCACATCGGCAGTCAGGCCTACGGCCTGGAAGCTGCGCACGGCAGCGATGAGCGCGGCTTCCTGGTCCATCGCGGCACGCTTGCGGGCTTCCCGGCTGGAACTGCCGTGGCCCGGGTATGTGAAGACGCCCACCGGCACCAGACCTCTCTTACGGGCGGCAACCGCGAGGTCGCCGGCTGCCTCCGCCGGCGCACCGGAACGGCGGGCACCGCAGTCGACCTCGATCACAACCTCCAGGCGCCCGGCTTCCGAGCCCATCGCATCAGCAAGGGCATCGATTGCCGCAAAATTATCGACGCCGACCCGTAGCCGGGTGGTAACGGCAAGCTTCCGGAGGCGCAAGCCCTTGGTCCCCGAAGGCCAGATCGGGTAGGCAATGAAGATGTCATCGAAGCCCGACGCAGCAAACACCTCGGCCTCACCCACATTGCCTGCAGTGATTCCCACCGCGCCGGCCTTCAGCTGGCGCCGGCCGATCTCGACGCATTTGTGCGTCTTGACGTGCGGCCTGACGTCGAGGTTCCGCCCGGTCGCGAAGGACTGCATGCGATCGATGTTGTCCTGCATCACGTCGGCCAATACGATCGGCGCGGGGGTATCAATCCTGGCGACGAGAGTGTCCAGTGCCCGTTGAAGCCGGTTCACGCTTACTCCTCATGATTCTGTTTATGAAAATTAAAGGCTCAGAGTGCTGATGTCCTCGAAGTGATGTTGCTGTTCGGGACCCGCGTCGGAGGGTCCCGAACAACAATGGCGGCCCTACGAAGCGGCCGTGCAGACCATCTGGATCTCGACAGGGGTATTGAGCGGTAGACCAGCGACTCCGATGGCGGTGCGGGAGTGCCGTCCGTTCTCGCCGAGAACTTCGATGAGCAATTCGCTGGCTCCTTCGGCAACCTTTGACTGCAGCCCGAAGTCCGGCGTGCTGGCTACAAACACCAGCATCTGCACCACCCGGACCCTGTCAAGATCACCCACGCCCTGGACTGCGGCCGCGAGGCAATTCAGCGCGGCATGACGGGCCAACTCTTTGCCGGTTTCCAAATTTACGTCCCGGCCGACAACGCCCTGACCCAGCAGCACACCATCCTTGAAAGGCAGTTGGCCCGAAATGTGGATGCTGTCGCCGACTCTGTTGTGGTCCACGTAGTAGGCGTTGGCGGACAGGACGGGCAGCTCCAGCCCAAGGTTGGCCAGCCTTTCCGAAGCAGTCCCGCCTTGGACTGTTTGAGCCAATGGAACGCTCATGATGCTGCCGCCTCACCGTGAATCACCAATTCGCTCCGCTTTCTAGGAATCCGAACGCGGCAGGCCGAACAGGACAGGCAGATCGGCGATGTCCGTAATCCGCTCGTAGTTGAGCCAGTGCTCGTCGTGCTCGAAACCGCGGTCAACGTAGACCTTGTTCTCGATGCCCATAATCGCTGCCGAACGGTGGTCATACATAGGGCTTGCGGAGACATGGACGATCTCCTCCGGGGTGACCCCGAGCTTGTCGAACATGTACTCGAAAGCACCGAGCCGCGGCTTGTACATGCCCATCTGTTCGGCGGTAATGATGACCTCGAACGGAGCCTTGAGGTTGGCCGCAAGGCGCACAGCCTGGGCGGTGTCGCTGTTGGTGATGATGACCAACGGGACTTCCTCCGCCAGGCGGTTCAGTGCCTCCGTGACACCCGGGTACGGGCCAAAGGAGGGGACTTTCTCGTAGACTGCCCGCGCATCGGCCGCATTGAACTCCAGACCGACCCTACGCGAGGCGCGCTCCATGGAGTCGGCAACGATTTGGTGGAACGGCTTGTAGTCACCCATGCACTCGTCGATTCGGTACGCCTTGCAGGCCTGCAGGTAGTCATCGGCGATACCGGCCGGCAGCCGGTCGCCTAAGACTTCACGAATCGCATCGTTGATGGCGAACTTGATCAGCGTGCCATTCATGTCGAACGTCACGAACTTCGGTTTGGTTGCGAATACCATTTCTTCCTCCGGGTGGATTCTGTCGATTGTCGACGAAAAGTGGCGCCCTCGTCGATTGTCGACAATACGCCTGCTCGGTTTGGTTGTCAACGCTCTCTGGGAATCAGAACGCGGGCCTGATGAAGGTCACCGCGCCGTCAACTGAATGTTGACAGCGACGAGGGTGGCGGCGAAGGCGGCGACTCCGGCGCAGATTTGTACCCATGTTGTGGGCGCGTCAGGGGCTCCCGCGCCCTTCTCCGGCGACCGAGGGAGGAGAGCGGCGCATGAGCTGGTTATAAGGGCCGCGGCCAACAGTAGGCTCAAGCTGGGCGTGGCGAACTTCCCCCCGCTGGCTGGCCGCAGTGTCGCATTCTCGTCTCCCGGTCCTATATATTTCCAATTTAGCCCTTTCGTAGATTGTTGACAATTGCTAAGCTCTTCTCATGTCTTCCCTCCATCCTCAATACCCCAAGTAAGTGAAGGAAATCCCATGAAAAAGCGCCGCCCTGATACCTCAGCCCTGGACCACCTGGAGACGGCAAATACCGGTCACCACTGCCCAAAAACCGGGTGGTGGTCACTGAAGTGGAATGAAGAGGCCGCCACGTTTATCACCGAGGGACAGGTGATGCCGGCTGTTGGCGGCGTTCCGGCCGTGTGGGTTTTGCGGGAGGCGGCAAACCGCGGCCGCGCCCATGGTATTTCTTTGCTCGCGGCGTCCTAGTGGTTTGTTCGTGGGGCCTTCGGCCACTGCATGTCGCCTAGTCCCTCTTCCGTAGGCCTGCCTGTTCCACCAGTTCGGTCAGCCATGGCCTGTGTCCTTGGTGGAACACCATCCCGTCCGGCAGTCCCTGCACTCTGGGGACCGAGTCGGCAATGTCGATGGTTACCCGGCCCCCTGCCATAGGTGCGTTGGTGATGTGCAAATCGCCGTAAGACCTTGGTAGCTGCGGATCCATCCAGAATCCACCATGGGATACGTGGGCGTCATACCTCATCAGGCTAGTGATCAGTTGGATGGGTGAGGTGGCTGCCCAGGCTTGGGGTGAGCAGGCCGTGGGGTAGGGCACTGGCTGGCTGTACTGCTCTCGCCCGAACCCGCAGAACAGCTCGGGCAGGCGACCCTCGGAGTAGTCAGCTGCATCGAGAAGGGCTGTCGCGATTCGCTGAGCCTCCTTGACGAATCCGTAGCGCATCAGCCCTGCCGCGATGACTGCGTTGTCATGCGGCCAGACGGATCCGTTGTGGTAACTGGCTGGGTTGTACGCCCCCATATCGGATCCCAGCGTCCGCACGCCCCAGCCGCTGAACATTTCGGGTGACATCAGCCGCTCGGCTACGAGCGGGGCTTTCTCCTCATCCACCAAGCCGACCCAGAGGCAGTGCCCCATGTTGGACGCGCACGCATCCACCTGCCGCTTCTTTCCGTCCAGGGCGATCGCATAGTAGCCGCGATCGGGCATCCAGAATTGCTCGTTGAAGCGTGCTTTCAACAAGGCCGCACGGTCGGCGAGTTCGCGCGCAAAAGGTGTGTCGCCGGCGTCGTAAGCCATCCATGCCCGGGCCATGTACGCGTCATAAACGTATGCTTGGACCTCGCACAGCGCGATGGGCGGCTCGGCGAGCCTTCCGTCTGCGAAGTTGATTCCGTCCCATGAGTCTTTCCAACCCTGGTTGATCAGCCCGCGATCGTTGAGGCGCTCATATTCGACGAACCCATCGCCATCACGGTCGCCATAGTCACGTATCCAGTCGAGGGCCCGGTCTGCATGGGGAAGCAAGGCGGCAATGGTGTCCTTCGCGAACCCCCAGCGGCTGACCGAACCCAACACCACCACGAACAGGGGGGTGGCATCGATGCTGCCGTAATAGATGGACTTGCCACCCAGGGCCAGGCTGCTGGAGACATCCAACCGGACCTCATGCAAAATCTTGCCCGGTTCTTCCTCGCTCACAGGATCAACCACAGTGCCCTGCCGCTCCGCCAACGTTTGCAATGTTCCCAAGGCCAGCGAGGGGTCGACAGGCATGGCCATTTCCGATGCCCACAAGGAGTCCCGTCCGAACAGCGTCATGAACCACGGGGCTCCGGCGGCCACGACCACCCTCTCCGGATGGGCGGGGTCCTCAATGCGAAGGGCGCCGAGATCGTCGTAACTTCGTCGCAACGTCCTCTCAATGGAGTGGTTGCCCATCTGCAGGACAGGAATTTTGGCCACCCATTCCTGTCGCCGTTGATCACTCCGGGATAATTCTCCGACGGCGGGACGCGCCGCAGGGGCCACCGGCGCCGTCCATTCAAGGCCGGGCATCACCCTCAGTTCGGTGCTCCAGGAACCTCGTGCCGGGATGGTGGTCCGGTATGTGAAACCTTCCGGGCCCGCTTCGGCAATGTCCGCACTTACGACGACGGACTTCCGGACTTCCTGCCATCTGGCGCGAACGGTGAGCGTGTTGGCAGCGGCCTCGCGGCTTTCTGTCCAGTGCGTTTGTACCCGTGCTTCTTTAACCTCAAAGACATCGGCGAAGTCGGAGGCTACAGTGATGGCGACGAGGCATTCCACCGGGTTCGTCGAGTAGTTGCTAACGGTGATGTGCTCCATCATTCCCACGCCCAATTCCCGGGTGCGTTCCACGATGAGCGGGGTGTCCGCATAACCGTCAGCCATGGTGATGCGGCCAGCGAAAACGGCCCTGTACGGTTCCTTCGTTTGCGCTGTCAGGGGTTCCACTGATTGCCCGTTCACAGTCAGGCTCCACGCAGAGAGAATGCGAGTGTCCTGGACGAACAGACCGTGTGGATGATCCGGGGTGACGTCACCGCTTGGCAGCGAGATGCAGAAGGACGTACCCTCCACCAAAGTAACTGTTCCCGCGCCCAAGGGCCCGGCGGCGGTATCGGCATTCCATCCAGCCATCCAAGGCTCCCTTGGCTGTCCTGCTAGGTCTTCCGAGTCACGCTACTCTTGCTCGGCGGCGCTGGCCAGACCCCTGATTGCGGCCGGCTTCATGGGACGATACGAAGTTCGGTTTCGTCGTCGATATGTATGAGCCTGCGTTCACCGAGGCGGTCTATCACCCATATGGTTTGCCCATCGTCGGTGCGCTCGTCCACTGAACCGCTGTGGTATTCGAACCCATGCAAGGTCACCTTTACCTTGTCTCCGCGATTCAGGGAATTCCACACGGACGCGCGCCGACTTAGCGCGCTGGAGGAGGCGGCGCGCGTGCTGGCAATTCCGTTCTTCCCGATTATTTTCATACGGCGTTCTCCTTGGTGACTGGCCTGTGCTCCGGCGGGATGTCCATCTAACGGCTATTTTCATCAAAGTCTATCGTCGATTGTTGACAATTGGTACAGTTAATCACGTGCTCTTCCAATGACGGCGGGCACATTCACGAGGGCATGTAGTCCCAGAAGGAGCAATCAATGGTTAAGGCCACTGTCATGAGCAACGCAAATACCGAAAACCCTGGCGAACACGTTCCGAAGCCAACATCGAGCACTCCCGGGCAGACGGAAGTGTCCCTGCGCCTTTGGGCGCGAGAAGGGCTCAAGACCGGCATCTGGGAGGCAACGCCTGGTGTCTCAACGAGCACCAGGCCTGGTTACGACGAGATCTGCCAGATACTCAGTGGCACGGCGACCATCACGGAAGAAGACGGAACCAGCTTCGAGGTTGGGCCCGGTTCGTTGTTCGTCACTCCGGCCGGCTGGACGGGAACGTGGACCATCCACGAAACGTTGCGGAAGATGTGGGTAGTGGCAGACCTTCCCAAGGCCTGATAGCCAAGGTCCTGGAGAATCAGGAAGGGCCCGGTTCAAATGCTTGGGTTCTAGCGGTCGTTGCAACACCCAGAATTTTTGGGAGTTGCAACGACCGTGTCTCGTTTAAGCGGTGCTTCGTCAGGCCCGAATCGGTCCGGCTATGACAAGAAGAAGGCGTTCTTCGAAGTTTTTGATCGTCTTAGGAGCACGACGGCGGCAGCCAAGGAGCTCGGGCTCAATTCCAATACATGCGCTGGCTGGGTGCGAAGGGCCGGCTTAAGGAGCCAGGGAACCCCCGGTACCGGACCGCACCCGGGGAAGGAGGAGTTCTTCCGGCTGCGTAAATCGGGGCTATCCCGGAATGAAGCAGCAAGGTCCGTGGGTGTGAACATTCGCACAGCCAGGGACTGGGACCAAGGAATCCGGAAGTCATCAAATCGACGCATCTACCCCGACGGGCGAGTAGTCGAGTACAACCAGGGAGTGAGCATCCTTCCTGCTGTGACCAATTTGGTCCCGAAGTCCATCGATGCGCGGTTTCTATCGTTGACGGAGAGAGAAATGATCCGCGATATGGCCGCCGGCGGTTCGTCAATGAGAACGATCGCCCAGATACTGGGGCGTTCTCCCTCCACCATCAGCCGTGAGCTGGCCCGCAATACCGACAGCAGGCTGGGTTACCTGCCACATGGGGCACACCGTCAAGCCGCTTGCCGGCGGGCACGCCCTAAGACAGCCAAGCTCGTGAGCGAGTCGGAGTTGCGTGACTACGTCAAGGACAAGCTGCTCATACGCTGGTCTCCGGAACAGATCAGCAACACGCTGATCGAAGAGTTCCCCCACAACCCCGGAGATGCGCGTGAGCCCAGAAACGATCTATCAAGCCCTCTACCTCCAGGCCAGAGGCGGACTCAAACGCGAAGTGCAGTCAGCGCTGCGCAGCGGACGGACACGCCGCAAACCACACACGACCGACGAACAACGCACGCCACGGTTCGTGGACCCTATGGTCATGATTTCCGAGCGTCCACCCGAAATCGAAGACCGCGCCGTCCCGGGCCATTGGGAGGGCGACCTCATCACCGGAACCAATAACCAGTCCGCGATCGCGACCCTGGTCGAACGCACCACCCGCTACGTGATGCTCGTCCACCTCCCGGGCGACCACACCGCCGAAACCGTCCGCGACGGACTCATCAAAACCATGGCCACCCTGCCGGCGCACCTGCGCGGATCCCTGACCTGGGACCAGGGCTCGGAAATGGCTGGCCACAAATCCTTCACCCTCGCCACCGACATGCAGGTCTATTTCTGCGACCCCGCCAGCCCATGGCAGCGCGGCTCGAACGAGAACACCAACGGACTGCTGGAGTGGTCCCCGGAAGTTGGACTCCTAACTAAACGTTACGCGGTGGCGAGCTTGTGAGCGTGGTATTCGTCAGGGCTGAGGTAGCCGAGTCTGCGTTGGATTCGGATGCTGTTCCACCAACGCAGATACTCGGTTAGCCCGGTGTGGAACTGCTCGATGGTCCGGGGTTGCTGGATCCTGAACCATTCCTCTTTGAGGTGGCTGAAGAACCCTTCCATCGAGGCGTTATCCAAGCAGGTGCCCTTACGGGACATTGATTGAGTCAGTCCGGCTTCGCGGAGCGTGTCCTGCCAGAGCGGATGCCGGTACTGAAATCCCTGATCTGAATGGACCAGCGGTCGCTCGTTAGGAGCGAGGCCGCTGATCGCAGCGCGAAGGCCATCGGTGACCATTTTGACGCTCGGAGACGGACCTGCCATGACAGAGACGATCCGGTTGTCATGGAGATCCAGGACCGGTGAGACGTAAACCTTGGAGGTACCCACCGTGAACTCGGTGACGTCGGTGGCCCACTTGGTATGTTTGACCGCACTCTCGAACTGGCGGTTCAACACGTTATCAGCTGCTTTACCGACCTCGCCGCGGAAGGAATTGTATCTGCGCCGTCGACGCACCGGGCTTTGCAGGCCCAGCCCACGCATGAGCTTCAGCACGGTCTTCTTCGACACTGTCCATCCCTGCCGGAGCAGCATCGCCAGGACGCGTCGATGCCCGTAAGCGCTTCGCGCTTGTGTGAAGATCTGACGAATGGCTTCTTTGAGTTTCGCGTGCCGATCCGGCCTGGTGAGCCGGTTGCGGTGGTCGTAGAACGTGGACCGGGGAATCTCTGCCAGGTGCAGCAACAGCTCCAGCCGGTGGTGGGCCTTGAGGTCATCGATCGCTTGAACTTTCAGCGTCGTTCTTCTTGTGCCCTCAAGGCCCGCAATTTTCCCAGATACGCCACCTCCGCCCGTAACCGCTCGTTCTCCCTACGGAGTTGCTCGACCTCGCTCTCAGGAAGTTCCTTCCCGCGATTGACTGGCTTACGGCCCCGTTTCTTCGGCCGTAAGCCGTCTTCACCGTCGCGCCGGTAAATTCTCGTCCAATTCGTGACGGTGCCGGGAGAGGGAAGGTCATACTCCTTGGCCAGGACCCGTCCGGACACGCCCTGAAGGTGACGCCGCACGATCAAGAGCTTGGTTTCGATGTCGTACTGCCTACGGTCTCTTGTCATCAACGCACCCGATCCTCGAACCTGCCATCGTTGAAACAACATTTGGACAGGGTTGGGTGCTAAATCAAGAGTCAGCGCGACCGACTTCGCAGTCAGGCCTTGCTCGAACAACTCGATAGCCGACACGGCATCGGAGTGACTCAACGTGCTTCTCAAGTACATCTGACTACTCCCCTGAAGAAGGATCCTAAATTGGATGTCCAACTTCCGGGGACCACTCCACTGCTGCGCCAGTACTTCCCCAAAGGCACCGACCTGTCCGTCTTTGGACCCGAAGACCTCGAACACGTCGCCCAGGAATTCAACGGCCGCCCACGCAAAACGCTCGGCTGGAAAACCCCAGCCGAGCGTTTACGTGACTTACTACTAACCACCTAACCAACAGGTGTTGCAACGACCCCTAGAAACCGCCGGCTTCCGGGCCCTTCGCGTGATTCGGATATTCGACAACGCCTAGGCAATTATCCCTGTTACTTCAGGCTCGGACGTCAGGTCTTCCACTGCTTTTTGCATATGACGTTTGATGGCTTGCTGAAGGCCGCTCCGGTCCCGGGCCTCCAGCAGGTCCAGGATCATTTGGTGTTCCTGCACCAGCGCATCGATACGCGGGTAGGCCACTTCCAAGCTGAGGATACACATCCTGGATTCCGCAGCCAGGGTCTCGTAAATCCGGATCAGGCGCGTGTTTCCTGTTCCTGAAACAAAGGCAGTGTGGAATTGCATATCCAGCCGGGCGATAGCCTGCCAATCCGAAGCCGCGACCTGTTTGGCCATACTTCGGATGATGCCCTTAAGTTCCCGGCAGGTGTCAGCGACCTGATCCGGCTCGGAATCCAGAAGCGTGTTGGCGGCGGCCAGTTCCACAGCTTCACGGACCGCATAGATCTCCCTGACGTCATCCGTGGATAGTTCCAGCACGAAGACGCCGCGGTTGCGCTTGCTCACCAGGATGCCTTCCTGACACAGCCGTTGCAGAGCTTCGCGGAGCGGGCCCCTGGACGTGCTGAGCTGACTGGCCAGTGCCGATTCGTTGACTTGTTGTCCAGGCCTGAAAGCTCCCTGGACAATAAGCTCCCGCAATTGGTCAGCTATCAGCTGCGCCGTGGGCCGGCCCTCCAAAACGAACATTCCCTCCGGTGCCGCCATTGACATCCCCTCATTCCATGAATCGGCAAATCGACTTTTATTAGACCGCTACTGCTGTGTACTTGTATTCCAGAAACTCTTCAATGCCAATTTTGCCGCCTTCGCGTCCCAATCCGGACTGTTTGACACCCCCGAATGGTGCGGCAGGATTGGACACCAGGCCGGTGTTCAGGCCAACCATTCCCACTTCCAGATCTGCTGAGAACCGTAGGGCTTTGTCCATGCTCTCAGTGAACACGTACCCCACCAGGCCCCATTCAGTATCGTTGGCCAGGCGGAGGACTTCGTCTTCGCTGTCGAACGGTGTGATGGCAGCTACAGGACCGAAGATTTCCGTGGACATCAATTCGGCGTCCGCGGACACGTCCATCAGGACGGTGGGGGAGTAGAAGTAGCCCGGTCCGTCCGGGCGGCTTCCGCCTGTCAGGACCCGCGCGCCCTTGGAAACGGCGTCTACAACAAGGCTTTCGACTTTTTCCAGGCCCTTCTGCTCTATGAGGGGTCCGACGTCGGTCCCCGCCACGGCGCCGTTGCCTACCTGCAATTCTGACATCTTTTTGGAGAACTTCTCGCCAAACTCTTCCACTACGGAGCGGTGGACGAAGAACCGGTTGGCGGCCGTGCAGGCCTCGCCCATGTTCCGCATCTTGGCCTTCATGGCTCCATCGACGGCCTTCTCGATGTCCGCATCGGCCAGAACGATGAAGGGGGCGTTTCCGCCAAGCTCCATGGAGGACCGCATGACGTTGTCGGCAGCCTGTCGCAGAAGGATCTTTCCCACCTCGGTGGAACCGGTGAAGCTGATCTTGCGGGCGATCCCGCTGTCCGTCCAGGTCCGGACCACGCTGGAAGCGCTCGACGTCGTCACAACGTTCAGCACGCCGTCGGGAAGTCCTGCTTCCTTGAAGATCGCAACGAGCGCCAACGATGTCAGGGGCGTCAGCTCCGCCGGCTTGAACACCATGGTGCAACCGGCAGCAACGGCCGGCGCTATCTTCCGCGCGCCCATGGCGAGCGGGAAATTCCATGGAGTCACCAGCACGGAGGGCCCCACTGGTTCCTTGGTGATGAGGATGCGGGTGTTGCCGTCCACGGAGGTGGCACTGTCGCCACCGATCCTCACAGCCTCTTCGGAGAACCAACGGAGCATCTCGGCGCCATACACCACTTCGCCCCTTGCTTCTGCCAGGGGCTTGCCCATCTCCGCCGTCATGATGGATGCCAACCGGTCGGTGTTTGCGATGACCAGGTCAAAGGCGCGGCGTAGGATGTCTGCGCGCTCACGGGGAGTGGACTTCCCCCAGGCTGCCTGGGCACGTCCGGCGGCCTCGATGGCCAAGGCGGCATCTTCGGGACTGCCGTCGGCAACGTGCGCGATGACTTCGTTCGTGGCGGGGTTTTCCACTGCAAAGGTGGCACCGTTTGCGGCCTGTTGCCACCGACCGTCGATGAACAGGTCGGTCTGCAGTGAGGTGGGATCAGGTGAGGGGGTCATGGTGGCTCTTTCAGTAATCAGGGGACTAGGAGGTGGCCGACTTGAGTGCTTGCGAGAACCTGGACAGGCCAACTTGGATCTCTTCGCTGCTGACGTTCAGTGCGGGGATGAGGCGGATGACGTTGCCGTTCGGGCCGCAGGTGAGGAGCAGCAGCTCTTCCTTGATGGCAGCCTGCTGGACAGCCAGTGCAGTTGCCGCGTCAGGCGTTTTGTCCGCAGACGTGAATTCGACGCCCTGCATCAGGCCTCGGCCACGGACGTTGCCGATTCCGGCGAAATCGGTTTGCAGCGCCTCCAGCCCTGCTCTTAGTTCGTCGCCTCGGAGGCGGGCGTTCTCCACGAGGTTTTCGCGCTTGATGACACCGAGGGTGGCCACTCCGGCTGCTGCCGCAACGGCGTTCCCTCCGTAGGTTCCGCCTTGGGAGCCTGGCCAGGCTTTGCCCATCAGCTCTGCGGAGGCGGCGATTGCCGAGATGGGGAAGCCACTGGCGAGGCCCTTGGCGGTGATGACGACATCGGGCAGAATCCCGGCCCAGTCATGGCCCCAGAATTTTCCGGTGCGGCCCACGCCGGCTTGAACTTCATCGAGGATCAGCACAATGCCGTGCTTGTCCGCGCGTTCACGCAGTCCCTGGAGGAAGCCAACGGGAGTAGGGATATAGCCTCCGTCTCCGAGTACAGGTTCAATGATGAAGCCGGCCGTGTCACTGGGGGCGCTGATTGTCAGGAGTAGGTGGTCCAGTTCCTTCAGCGCGAATTCGACGGCGGTGGCTTCGTCCCAGCCATACCGGTACCAGTGCGGGAACGGGGCTACATGTACCCCACCCATGATGGGGGAAAACCCTGAACGGAACTTTGTTCCAGCTGTGGTGAGGGAGGCCGCGGCGACTGTCCTGCCGTGGAACCCACCTTGGAAGGAGATGATGTTGGGCCTGCCGGTGGCCATGCGGGCCAAGCGGATGGAAGCTTCTACGGCCTCAGAGCCCGATGTTGCGTAAAAAACGCTATCCAAACCTTGCGGCAACACAGTACCCAGCAGCTCGGTGAGCTCCAACAGCGGCTTGTGCATCACGGTGGTGTATTGGGCGTGGACAATCTTGCCCACCTGTTCGCGCGCGGCGGCCACAACATCGGGGTGGCAGTGACCGGTGCTGGTGACACCAATCCCGGTGGTGAAATCCAGGTATTTCTTGCCGTCGGTCGCGTGGATCCAGCTACCGGCCGCGTGGTCGACAACCACGGGGGTTGCCTGCTTCAGGATGGGGCTAAGTGTTGCCATGGCTTCATACTTTCTTAGGAACTGTAGATTGTCAACAATAGGCGATCAGGGCGGTATTCCCTGAATAGCGCGGAACTCGCTAGAACTTCTGAAATCTCTGTGGGCGGAGGAAGTCCAAGCCGTCGAACCAGCGCTTGCCGAGTGCTTCGCTGGCTGCAATTTCTCCATAGCCGGAGGCCATTTTGAAGCCGGCTCCCGAGAATCCGGTGGCCGAGTAGATCCTGCCGGATTCGCCGAGGAATCCCATCAATGGCTGCGAATCGGAGGTGAAGAGGTCCGGGAACGCATCCGAGCGCACGATGCTCGGAATCAGGCCTGGGAAGAACTCCGAAACTGTCTCTATGGTTTCCGTGATCTCGGCTTTGCTTAGATCGCGGGGCACTGAGTCGGCGCCGGGTGTTGGAGCCCCGCGACCATCGAGCGTGGCTTTGACGGTGACACCGTCCACTGCCGGAGCCCCGTACATGGAGCGATCTCCCGAAATCCTAATGAAGATCGGAAACTTCTCCGGTGAGAATTGTTCTGCCTCGCGGGCAACGAACCACGAGAGGAAGATCCGCTTGGTTTCGGTGTGGGTTTTGAGAAATTCGGGCATGAGTTGTTTGGACCAGGCGCCCGAGGCAACGATGACCCGCTCGAAGGTCCAGGAGTTTGCGCCGGACGTGATGACGACGCCGTCGTCGGTTTCGGTGATGCTTTCTATAGGGGTGTTGCTGCGTACCGTTGCACCATTGGCTTGGGCCGCTGTGATGGCAGCGGTGACGGCGCGGTCGGTTCGGAGAGCGCCTGCGTTGGGATCGTAGACGGCGATGTCGTCAGCACGGAGGTTGTGTTGGGGGTAGCGTTCGGCCATGTCCTCGCGGCTGAGGATTTGGTGGGCGGCGCCGGTAATTCGTGTCGTTTCGAGCAGACTGCGGAGGTATGGCCCGTCGGCGGTGCCTATGGACAGTCCGCCGCAGCGGGTGAGGATGTCTTGCCCGGTCTCCGCTTCGAGTTCTGCCCAAAGTTCGCGTGAGCGTTCCAGGATGGGGTAGTAGGCAGGATTGCCGCGGAAAATCATGCGGAAGAGCCGGGTGTCCCCACCGGTTGCACTGCGTCCATGGGCGGGGGAGTGCGATTCGAATCCCACTACGGAGTCGCTGAGTTGGGACGCTTGCCAGAGGGCCATGCTGCCAACACTGCCCAAGCCGATGACGGCGAGTTTTCCGTTCATGGTTAGAGGACCTGCTTGAGGAAGGCTTGGGTGCGGGGTTCTCTGGGGTTGGTGAGGATTTCGCGGGCGTCTCCGCGTTCTACGACGTTGCCTTCGTCCATGAAGATCAGGGAGTCTGCTACTTCGCGGGCGAAGCCCATTTCGTGGGTGACGACGACCATGGTCATGCCTTTTTTGGCGAGGTCTTGCATGACGTTGAGGACTTCGCCGACTTTTTCGGGGTCCAGGGCGGAGGTGGGTTCGTCGAAGAGGATGATGTCGGGGTCCATGGCCAGGGACCGGGCGATGGCGACGCGTTGTTGTTGGCCGCCGGAGAGTTCGGCGGGGTAGCGGTCCGCGAAGGCTCCGAGGCCGACGCTGGTGAGCAGTTCCTGGGCTTGTTTGGCGGATTGTTTTTTGTCGGCGCCTTTGACCAGGACGGGTCCGGACATGACGTTCTCGCGGGCGGTCATGTTGGGGAAGAGGTTGAAGGATTGGAAGACCATGCCGACGCGGGTGCGCTGTTGGGCGAGTTTTTTGGGTGGCAGGGCGTGGTAGGCGGTGTCGGTTTCGTAGTAGCCGAAGTCTTCGCCGTTGACTTTCAGGACGCCGGAGTCGACGGTTTCGAGGCCGTTGATGCAGCGTAGGAGGGTGGATTTGCCGGAGCCGGAGGGTCCGATGATGCAGCAGATTTCTCCGCTGGCGACCTCGAGGTCGACGTCTTTGAGGACTGTTTTGGGTCCGAAGGACTTCCGGATGCGGCGGGCTTGAATGGTGCCGGCGGTGCTCATCGTGCGATTCCTTCCGGTGCGGTCAGGGTGACTTTGCGGGCTTTGCGGGGGACCCGGACCGAGGTGTGGGAGTATTTCTGTTCGAGCTTTGATTGGGGGTAGCTCAGCAGCATGGTCATCACCAGGTACCAGAGGCTGGCCACGATCAGCAGCGGGATGGTCTCGTAGGTGCGGGCGTAGATGAGTTGGGCGCTTTGGAGTAGTTCGGCGACGCCCAGGACGGAGACCAGGGAGGTGCCTTTGAACATACCGATGACCTGGTTGCCGGTGGCGGGGATGATGGAGGGCATGGCTTGGGGGATGATGACTTTGCGCATTTTCATGGCCCCGCTCATGCCCAGCGAATCAGCGGCTTCGATTTGGCCCTTGCCCACCGAGGAGAACCCGCCGCGGATGATTTCGGCCATGTAGGCGGCTTCGTTCAGGGTCAAGCCCACCAGGGCTGCGGTGATCGGACCCATCAGGGCGTTGGTATCGATCGCGGTGCCGATGTCGGTGAAGGGGATCCCGATGGACAGGTTCGGGTACAGGGCGGAGATGTTGAACCAGAAGATCAGTTGGACCAGGACCGGGGTGCCGCGGAAGATCGTGATGTAGACCCCGGCGATGGCGGCGATGGGTTTGATGGTGGAGGCCCGCATGATCGCCAGGCCCAGGCCCAGGAGGGTGCCCAGGGCCATGCTGGCGATTGTGAGGAAGATGGTGAGCATCAGCCCGCGGAGGATGGATTCGTGCGTGAAGTACTTCGCTACGACGTCCCATTTGAAGTTCGGGTTCGTCGCGACCGAAGTCAGGACGCCGATGCCGACCAGGATGCAAACCACCCAGGAGACGTACTCGAACGTGCTGCGCCGCTTCAGGCGCGGCTTCAATGCCGAATCCAACCCGCTCATCGCTTCACTTCTTTCAATAATCGCTTGCTTCATTCGGAAGCCCCTTAGTTCAGCTTGGCGTCGGTGATGGCTCCGGACTCCAGGCCCCAGTTGTCGAGGGACTCTTTGTATTCCGGGGTCTGAAGGACCGACTGAAGTGCCGTCTGGAAGGCCGGCGTCAAGGGCGAGCCCTTCTTCAAGCCGATGGCCGTCAGGTCGCTGGAGCCGACATCGACGCGACCCACGAGTTCGAAGGAGCCCGGCTGCTGCTTCTCAGCCCACCCGAGTGCAGTTGTGTCGTACAAAATTCCGTCGATGCGCTTGGAGTGCAGCTGTGTCAGTGCGTCTTGGACGTTGGGCAATGTCACGCCGTTGATGGCCGGCTGACCCTTGGACGTGCAGCTCTGCTCGCTCAATGCGGGCAAGCGCTTGAGCTGCCCGGTGGATCCTTGCGTCACTGCGATGTTCTTACCGCACAGGGTCTCAACGGTGAGCTTAAGCGGATTGCCTGCGGCCACGGCTACGGAGTTGCCGGCTTTGAAGTAGTCGATCATGTCCAAGACTTTGAGGCGTTCCTCAGTCTTGGACATGGTGGTGGCGGTGAAATCGAATCGGCCGCCATCGAGGCCGGGAACAATCGTGTCGAATTTCGTGTCCACGAACTTCAACTTCAGGTCAAGCTTCTTGGCGATGAGCCTGGCGATGTCCGGGTTGAGGCCGATCGGAGTCGTATTGTCTTCCGCTAGGAAGGTGGTGGGCGGGTAGTGAAGGTCCATCGCCACGGTGAGCTCGCCCTTGTCCTTGACGGCTTGCGGCAGCAGGGCAACAGCAGCTGAATCGGGCTGGACGCCCTCGGAGATGTCGGTGGTGTTGGCAGTCTTGCTGTTGTCTGCGGAGTCGCTGTTGGCGGTACCTCCACAAGCGCTCAGTGCCAACAGAACGGCAAGTCCGGCAGCTGCGGTTTGTGCCTTGGTTCGAATCTTCATGGTGCTTCCCTTCGAAGGGGGTCGGGCGGTGGGGAGGGGAGAAGGTTTTGGTTGTAATGTGATCCGGATCTCTCCGTCATCTACTGCAATGCAACCCCCTCAACAGTAGATTGTCAACAATTGACAGGAACTTTTTTCAACACCGATCCCTACTGAGAATCGTTCTACTTTGTTGCGCAAAACTGTTGACAATTGACAATTACGCCTTCTAGAGTCGAGTCATTAGTCGAGAAGCTCCGGCCCGCCCGCAGGAGATTGCGACGTTCCGCCACTTCACTCGACACCCTCAAAAGCGGCCCGCCCGCCTCCATACCCAAACCGAACGGACTTGACATGGCAGAGACCAATTCCCGGCCGAAGTACATCTCCTTTGACATCTACGGCACACTCATCAACTTCGACATCGATCCCACTACGCGCCGTCTGCTCGATGGCCGCATTTCTGAAGAACAGTGGCCCACCTTCAAGAAGCAGTTCCGTGGATACCGCTTTGACGAAGTACTGGGGGATTACAAGCCGTATGAGCAGATCCTCCAGGATTCCTTTGATCGTGTGTGCAAGCGCTGGGGAATTGGGCCTACTCAAGGCGCAGGCGCAGCATTTGCCGATGCTGTCCGCGGCTGGGTTGCCCACGACGACGTGCCGGCCCCGCTGAAGCTCATGGGCGACAACTACCAACTCGTGGCTCTATCCAACGCGGACACCAGCTTCCTAGACATCAGCATTCCCAAGCTCGGCGCAAACTTCCATTCAGTCCTCACTGCCGAGCAAGCCCAGGCGTACAAGCCCCGGTACCAAGCTTTCGAGTACATGCTGGACACGCTGAATGCCAAGCCCGAGGACTTCCTGCACATCTCCTCCCACACTCGCTACGACATGCATCCCATGCACGACCTGGGTTTCCGTAACCTCTGGATGCTGGACCGCGGCTATGACCCCATTGGCGAGGGCTACGGCCTCAACACCGCTAAATCCCTGGACGAGATCAACAAGCACCTCGGTCTCTAAAACGACCACGAGGCGAAAGGCCAACCCGTGAAACTTGTTCCTTACTGGCTCGATACAGCAGAGCCATCCGGCGACTATCGCCGCACTCCGGTCCCGGAAAACGTTGATGTAGCTATCATTGGCGCCGGTTTTACCGGGCTATCAGCCGCCCTGGAGTTCGCCAAGCAAGGAGCGAGCGTCGCTGTATTCGAACGTCATACCGTCGGCTGGGGCGCATCGGGCCGTAATGGGGGAATGGCTACCACTGGTTTGGCCATTGGTTTCAGTACGGCAGTCAAGCGCTACGGGGCTCCTCGTGCGGTTGAAATGTTCCGCGAATACAACGACGCTATTGAAACCATCGAGAAGCTGGTGCACGACAACGGCATCGACTGCGACTTCAAGCGCTTCGGCAAGCTCTCCCTCGCGTTCCACAAGTCCCACTACGACGGCTTCCTGAAGTCCCAGGAGCTGCTCGCCAACCTGGTTGACCACCAGGTAAAGGTCATTCCCAAGTCCGAAATCCACAGCGAAATCGGCACCGACTTCTACCAGGGTGCCATGATGGATCCGCTGGGCGCGGGTCTCCATGTAGGGAAGTTCGTGCACGGGCTGGCGAAGGTGGCAGCTGACAACGGCGCAGCCATCTGCGAAAACGCATCGGTCACCGAGCTGAACAAGGTCTCGGGCACAGTCCACGATGTTCACACCACCCGTGGAATTACCCGGGCCAAGCAGGTCCTGGTCGCCACCAGCGGCTACACCGGCAACGTCACCCCGTGGCTGCAGCGTCGCGTGATTCCTGTGGGCAGCTTCATCATCTGCACCGAGCCTCTGTCCGAAGAGGTCGTGAACCGCATCCTGCCCAACAGGCGCCAAGCCTCTGACAGCAAGATGCTGACGTACTACTTCCGCATCACGCCGGACAACAGGTTGTTGTTCGGCGGTCGCGCACGTTTTGCGCTGTCCAGCCCGGATTCGGATGTAAAGAGTGCGGAGATCCTGCACAAGGCCATGACCGAACTCTTTCCCTATCTGTCCAACGTCAAGGTGGACTACATCTGGGGTGGCCTGGTGGACCTCTCCATGGACCAGATGGTCCATGCCGGCCAGCATGATGGCCTGTTCTACTCCCTTTGCTACAGCGGACATGGTGTTCAGATGGCCGCGCACATGGGCAAGAGGATGGCCCACTACATGGCGGGGGACAAGCAGGCCAACGTTTGGGAAGATCTGAAGAACCCGCCTGTGCCCGGCCACTTCGGCCCGCCATGGTTCCTGCCGTTTATTGGCGGAGCCGCGAAGATCATCGACCGCATCAAATAGGCAGGGTAAAGGATCACATGAGTTCATCAACCAAAGTCGCTGAAACGCGCCCGGAAACAAGGCAGGAGACGGCCTACAGGCGGGCAAGTATCGCGGTCCTGCCGGGAGGTGCGTTCCTGGAAGGCCGTTGGGAGACAGCTGACAGGATCCTCGAGGTCAGGGATCCCGAAGACGGCGTTCTCTTGGGAAGTGTGTGTTCCTCCACCCCACAGGATGTCAGGCGTGCGGTTGACTACATCCATCGCCACCTTCAGGACCACGATTGGCCTCTCCGGGAACGCCGTGAGGCTTTAGAACGAGCCGCAGTGCTCCTGGCTGAGCAGTCGGTCCGGTTTTCGGAGATCATTGCCGCCGAGAGCAGCAAGACCATCAACGAGGCCGAGCGTGAAGTACGCCGGTGCATCGAGACGTTGCGGCTTTCGGCGGCAGCCTCGAGCGAACTCGTCGGGGAAACCCTCGGCTTTGAAGACAGCATGGCCGGAGCCAACAAAATCGGCTGGTACAGCCGCAAGCCTGTTGGCATCATCGCTGCAATCACGCCCTTCAATGATCCGCTAAACCTCGTGGCACACAAGCTGGGCCCGGCGCTGGTCGGAGGCAACGGCGTCGTGCTTAAACCCTCGGGCCGCACACCGCTGACCGGACTGGCTTTCGTCCAACTGTTGCTCGAAGCCGGTGTTCCGACCGGTCGCATTGCCGCGATCGTGTCGGGACCGGGGGTCTCCGAGGCTATCGTGACCGACCCCCAGGTGGACCTCATCTCCTTTACCGGCGGGCCGAAGACGGCCGACCGCATTGCTGCCGCTGCGGGAGCGAAGAAGATCCTTTCGGAGCTTGGCGGCAACAACGCCACGATCGTCTGTGCCGACGCCGAACCCGCAAAAGCTGCTGAGGCGATCGTCGCGGGGGCGTTCGGTGTGGCCGGCCAGAATTGCCTGTCGGTCCAGCGCGTCTACGTCCACATTTCGCTGTTCGACGAAGTCCTTGAACATGTAATCAGCGGAACCAAAGCGCTCCGCGTCGGAGCGAAGATGGACCGCAGCACCGACGTCGGTCCCCTCATCACCGAAGCGGAGGCCCGGCGTGTGGAGGAATGGGTGGAGGAGGCCAAAACACTTGGTGCCAACGTCCAGGTGGGGGGCCAGCGTACTGGGGCGTTCTACCAGCCAACCGTGCTGACCGATGTCCCGGCAAACGTCCGCGTCATCAGCGAAGAAGTATTTGGCCCGGTGGTCAGCATCATGCCGTTCATCCAGGTCGCCGACGCCATCCACGCCGCCAACGACTCCGACTACGGGCTTCAAGCCGGCGTGTTCACGGAGTCGATCGAGCTGGCCCTGGCCATTGCCGACAAGCTGCACGTGGGCGCCGTTGTCATTAATGAGACCAGTGACGTCCGGATCGATTCGATGCCCTTCGGCGGTTTCAAGAAATCCGGTGTGGGGCGTGAAGGCGTCAAACATGCGGTACGTGAGATGACCGAACCCAAAAGCACCATCATCAAATTGGCCGAGCCCGCCACCCGCTGGCAGAAACTCACTGCCACCTCAGAACGGAATGCATCATGACGACCCACAAAATCGCAGTTATCGCGGGCGACGGAATAGGAAAGGAAGTTGTTCCCGCCGCCATCGAATGCCTCGAACGGATCGCGCAGCTCCATGCCATCAGCCTTGAGTTCACCCACTTCGATTGGGGCTCGGACTACTACGGGGAGCACGGGCGAATGATGCCGCTGGACGGTCTGGAACAGCTGGCGCAGCACGATGCCATTTTCCTGGGCGCCGTAGGCTCCCCGGAGGTTCCGGACGCTGAATCTCTGTGGGGCCTGCTGATTCCCATTCGCCGCGAATTCCAGCAGTACATCAACCTCCGACCCGTGAAAACGCTCGACGGCGTCAAGTCGCCTCTTGCGAACAAGGAACCGATCGATATCCTCATCGTTCGTGAAAACAACGAAGGGGAATATTCTGAGGTCGGGGGTCGGGCCTACCGCGGGCTGCCGCACGAGACCGCAGTCCAGGAAACCATCTTCACCCGCCTGGGAGTATCGCGTGCGGCGCATTACGCGGCATCGCTCGCCTCATCCAGGAAAGGTCACCTGACCTCCGCGACGAAAAGCAACGGCATCATCCACACCATGCCTTTCTGGGACGAAGTCGTGGAAGAAACCACCCGTCTGTATCCCGACGTGACACTCACCAGCGAACTGGTGGATGCACTGGCTGCGCACCTGGTCCTGCAGCCCTGGACCTTCGACGTCATCGTTGCCTCCAACCTGCTGGGGGACATCCTTTCGGACTTGGGCAGCTCGGTCACCGGGTCCATCGGGGTAGCCCCCAGTGCCAACCTGAATCCTGAAGGCGACTTTCCGTCCCTCTTCGAACCCGTCCACGGATCTGCCCCGGACATTGCAGGCAAGGGATTGGCGAACCCGGTAGGTCAGATCTGGTCAGGGGCAATGATGCTCCAACACTTGGGCCACCCGGCGGCTGCCGAGCATCTGGAGTTGGCTTTCGAGTCCGTGTTGCGAGAGGGGTTGGGTACCCGCGACGTTGGAGGACCGTCGTCGACCTCTGAGTTCACAGCGGCTGTCCTGGCTGCCATTGACGTCTTGGAAGCTCTGGGCAAGGCGGAATCCGGCGCTTCCAAGCCAGTGGCAGCAGCGGCGTCGTGATCATGACGAATGCCGAAGGCAATCCGCCCATCGTCGCAGTCCTGTACCGGGAGTCCCTGCCGCCCCGATTGGACGAAATCGCGGAGCTGGCCGAAGTCCGCCTGACCAAGGCTGACGGTCTCCCCGAGGCAATGGATGGTGCGGACGTTCTTTACCAATGGCATTCCTTCTCACCTGCGCTGCGCGAGAACTGGGCGTCAGCTTCGTCGCTGAAGTGGGTGCACGTCTCAGCTGCGGGCGTGAGTCAACTCTTGTTCGATGACCTGATCAACAGCAACGTGGAATACACGAATTCTCGTGGCGTCCTGAGTCGCGCCATTGCCGAGTTCGCCCTGGGATTTGTCCTGGACATCGCGAAGGATGCGCAAGGGTCGCTGAGGCTCCAGCAGGGCAGGCGCTGGCAGCACCGCGTCACGCTGAAAATTCAGGGCCAGCGCACCCTGGTGGTGGGAACGGGCTCCATTGGTCGGGAAATCGCGTCCTTGTTCCGCGCCGTTGGCCTGCGTGTCAGCGGCGCCGGGCGCAGCAGCCGACCAGGGGATGCGTACTTTGAAGAGATCCATTCTTCCAAGAACCTGGCCTTGGTGGTCGGCGACTTCGACTACATTGTGCTGGCCGCGCCCCTGACCGACGACACCAGAGGCTTGGTGGACGCCGCTGTCCTTGCGGCCATGAAGCCCACGGCTCACCTTATTAATGTGGGGCGCGGGGAGCTGGTCCGCACCGACTCACTCGTGGACGCGCTTCGCTCAGGTTCCATCGCCGGCGCGGCGCTGGACGTGGTCCATCCGGAACCACTTCCGGCGGAACACCCGCTGTGGAGCATGGACAACGTCATCCTTACCCCTCACATGAGCGGCGACACCGAAGATTACCTGGACGATCTTGGGAAGCTGTTCGTGGAGAACCTCTGGCGGTTCAGCCGGGGTGAACCATTGCAGAACGTCGTGGACAAGAGGCTCGGGTTCGTTCCTGTTTCCTGATCCCTGTCACCCGGATTGGACGGCCGTGAACCTGAGCACATTGTTACGGGACTTTGGAGTGTCAGTTTTCAGGAAGCAAGAGGTAAGGCTAACCTAATAGTCTTCACCTTCCCCATGCCCACCCGTTCGGGCGTACCTAGCAGGCGGTTCCTTTTGCGCACTCCCAGCCGTTACACGGCAGCCCTCGGGCTGGCCGCCCTCCTCACTCTTTCCGGTTGTGGCCTCAGCGGTGGCCAGCCCGCTTCCACCGGGAAGGTGGCTGATACAAACCAGCGCATCGTTGTGGATAACTTCCGTGCACCCGTGGCCAACTGGGCCCCTGAGTCCGATGCTGCGTACATCCTGTCCTTGTCCGGCTGCTTGGAAACGCTCACCAAGTATGATTCCGCCCAGGGAAAAGTGGTTCCATTCCTGGCTACGGAGTGGAAGCAGGCTTCGCCGTTGGAATGGGACTTCACCATTCGTGAAGGCGTGAAATTCCAGGACGGCACCGATCTCACCGCAGAGGCCGTGGCCGCTTCCCTCAACTATGTCCTCAAGGCCAAGGTGCCTGCCAGGGCGTTCAGCCCAAGCGTCGTCAGTGCTGTCCAGGCACGGGATGCCAGGACTGTTCGCGTAACCACGCCCGTGGAAAACCCCTTGGTACCGTTCCGCCTTGCAAGCGTCAACACCGGTGTTCTTGCTCCTGCCGCTTACGCAGGCGCCACCGTCAATCCCTTCGGTCACTGCACGGGCCCGTTCACTCCGGTTTCAGAGAAGGCGAAACAATCCCTGACACTGGACCGCAACGAAAATTACTGGGGTGGAGATGTCCAGCTCGCAGGAGCTGAAGTGCGGTTCATCACCAACGGCGCAACACGCGCGGCTCAGGTTCAAACCGGTGAGGCGGACATTTCCCTCTCAATCCCGGCCTCTGCCTTGTCCTCGCTAGAGAATGCGCCCGAAGTCTCCGTACTGAAGGCAGACTCACCACGCACGGCCACGCTGTACATGAACAACGGCCGGGCGCCCTTCAACAACGTCGATTTCCGCAAGGCACTCCGCTCGGCACTGGACCTTGAGGCATTGGCTGCCAGCGTCTACGAGGGCGCAGCGCTTCCGGCAGCCGGACCCTATGCGCCATCAGAGCCGTGGGCATCGAGCAATGCGAGCTCGCCGAAGCAGAACGCTGAAGAAGCGAAGAGGCTTCTCGCCGACGCCGGATACACGGCCGATAAGCCGTTGGAAATCATCGCGATTGTAGAACGTGCCGAGTTCGCCGACGTCGCAACCGTGATCCAGGACAACCTCAAGAACATCGGCATACCCGTGGCCATCCAGGCCAAGGAATATGCGTCCGCGGAGCCGGACGTTCTGGCGGGGAACTATGACATGATCCTGAGCCAGCGCAACCGACTCATCGACATCGCTGATCCCATCGGCTTCCTGACGGCCGACTACACGTGCAAGGGCACCTACAACCTCAGCCACTTCTGCAACGAAGAGTTTGACGCGATCATCACCGAAGCAGCCCGCACGTCCAACACCGAAGAACGTTACAAGCTGTATTCCAAAGCCGGTCAGCTCCTGGATGACCAGGCGGTCAACCTCTGGCTCGTCAATGAACAGGCCACCGACGCCGTCCGCAGCAACGTCATGTCCTACGTTCAAGATCCGCTTTCCCGTTACGTACTGACCGCGCAAACGGCCAAGTCGGGCTCCTAGCAACCAAACCGGGACCGACAGACAATAGACAAACAAGCATGATCACGTTCCTTGCGAAGCGGACGGCGACCCTCGTGGTCGCCGTCCTGCTGTCGTCTTTCGCCGTATTCCTTATTCCCTATGTCACCCCGGGTGATCCTGTACGGAAAATCATCCGCTCCCGCGTCGCCGGGGATGTGGTGGATGAGGCCACCGTTCGGGCCTTGGGCGAGAGCCTGGGACTCAACGATCCTCTTCCCGTTCAGTACCTGCGCTGGCTGGGGGACTTCTTCACCGGGGATATGGGCTTGTCCCATATCAGCAGGACGCCAGTAGTTGACCAGGTACTACCCGCTTTGGGCATCACCCTGAGCCTGGTGTTCGTGGCCTTGGGCACTGCAGTGCTGGTGTCGCTGCCCTTGGGGATTGTTGCGGCTCTGAAACAAGGAAGTAAGACGGACAAGTTGATCACCACCGTCACACAATCCTTCATCGCCATGCCTGAATACTGGTTGGCCCCGCTGTTAGTGCTCGTGTTCGCCCTCAAGTTTTCCTTGCTGCCTTCCGCAGGGTGGAACACGGCATCGTCCATCGTCCTCCCTGCGGCAACACTGGCATTGCGGCCCATTAGCTTCTTCACTTCGGCTGTGCGGTCAGGAATGGTCGATGCACTCGAAGCCGAACACATTTCCGCCGCGCGAGCCCGGGGACTGAGCCACGTCCAGACAATCCTGCGGCACGTTGTGCCCAACGGCCTGGTCCCGTTGTCCACTCTGTTCGCGGTGTGGTTCGCGGGGCTGCTGGGGGGCTCTGTCATTGTGGAGGTGATCTTCGCCATTCCCGGCATGGGCAGGCTTCTGTACGACGCCGTAATCAACAGCGACATACCGTTGGCCCAGGGCGGCGTGGTGGTGGTAGTGGCACTGGCTGTCGCAATCACCACGCTTGCCGATTTCCTGCACCGGATCCTTAGCCCGAAGGTGAGTGGAGCCCTTGCGTAACCGTTCAGCCATCGACGCTGCCGCCGTCGTAATCCTGGTTCTGATTGTCGCTGCCGTGGCCGCTGCGCCTTGGTTGGCGCCGTTTCCTCCGGATGACCAGAACCTCGCCGCACGACTTGCGCCACCCAGCGCTACGCATTGGCTGGGAACGGACCACCTCGGGCGGGACACGCTGAGCCGCTTGCTCGACGGCGGTCGCTTCTCCCTGGTGGTTGCCGCACTGGCCACAGTGCTGACCGGAGTCATCGGTTTGGTAGTGGGTGTTCTTAGCGCCCGCCGCAAGGGCTGGCTGGATGAGTTTTTCACCCGCACCAACGACGTCCTGCTGGCACTTCCGGAGATGGTGGTGGCGCTCTTCATCGTCGCTGCCATGGGCACTGGCTTCACCTCGCTGCTGGTGGCACTGACCGTGACAGGGTGGACGCCGTTTGCGCGACTGGCCCGGACCCTGGCTTATGACGTCTCGGCGCGCGGCTTTGTCGAAGCAGCGCGAGTGGTGGGATGTTCGCCGTCGTTCATTATTTTCCGCCACATCCTCCCGCACCTGGCCGCCCCCATGCTGGGGCAGGCAACACTTCGCTTCGGTCAGCTCCTGATCAGCGTCGGAGCACTGTCCTACCTTGGACTCGGCGTGCAACCGCCGCAATCCGATTGGGGTTCCATGCTGGCAGCGGCGCAACCGTACGCAGAGAGGGCTCCGTGGGGAATCATTGCCCCTGGACTCGCCGTCTTCCTGGTGGCCCTGTGCGTGACATTGATCGGTCAACGGGCATCACGTCGGGCCTCGGATCCGGTGGACGTCCTCGTGGTGGAAGGACAGCATGCCTGAGCTCGTTGTTGAGGATCTGACGGTCCGCAGTGGTGGTACGGGGCGCCCTATCCTCGCAGGTGTCAGCCTGGCCGTGAAACCCGGCGAGTTTGTCGCATTGGTGGGAGGCTCCGGTTCGGGCAAGACCATGACTGCGCGGTCGGTGCTGCAGTTGTTGCCTCCACAGTTGAGCATCGAGTCGGGGTCCATCCGGCTTGGGGCGCTTGACGTAACCGGAGCCTCCGAAGCAGAGCTGAACCGCGTTCGAGGTGGCCGGCTAGGGATGTTGTTTCAGCAGCCAAAGAAGATGTTCAACCCTAACAAGACCATCGGCGCCCATCTCCGGGAACCACTTAAACTGCATTCGGGCCTACGTGGCCAAGCTGCAAGGACGAGGGTTCTCCAATTGCTGGCAGAGGTGGGCTTCGAGGATCCGCAACGGGGTGCGCGCTCATACCCGCACCAGCTATCAGGCGGCATGGCGCAGCGGGCCATGACCGCCATGGCCTTGGCAGGTCAGCCCGAGATCCTGCTGGCCGATGAACCGACGTCGGCCTTGGACAAAGTGCTGGAACAACAAATCCTGGAACTACTGGACCGGCAACGAATCCAACGCGGTCTGGGCATCCTCTACATCACGCATAACCTTGCTTCGGTGGCCGCATTTGCAGACAGGGTGTTGGTGATGGATGCGGGTGTGATCGTTGAATCAGGCACCACGGAAACGGTCCTGGGCAGCCCCAGGACCGCTTACACGCGCAGGCTCCTCGAAGCGTCCAATTTGGCGCCCACCAGCATCCCGGCTGCCCCGACCCACCAGCGCAGCGCCCTTACGCTGACAAATGTGGTCAAGCAGTTCGGATCCGGCAAACGCAGCGGGCGGCCTGCCTTGGACTCGATTTCGCTGGATGTAAAAAAGGGCGAAATCCTGGGCGTTCTTGGCCAATCCGGGTGCGGTAAGAGCACTCTCGCCCGGGCCATTGTTGGGCTGGAAGGTATCAGTAGTGGCAGCATCACCAGGACGCTGCTCGCGGCTGACGCAGAAGCAACGGCCGTTCAGTTGGTGTTCCAGGAACCCCACGATTCGTTCGACCCACGCATGACCCTGCGTGCCAGCTTGGAAGCGCCGCTCCGGTCGCAAAAGGAGCTCACATCAGCTGAACGGTCCCGCAGGCTCGCAGCGGCCATGGAAGAAGTGGAGCTGGATCCCGCCCTCCTGGACCGACGCCCGGGTCAATGCTCCGGAGGGCAATTGCAGCGGGTCACCATCGCCCGGGCGTTGTTGTTGGAACCTGAAGTGCTCATCTGTGATGAAGCAACGTCTGCCCTGGACGCGTTGACCCAACGGACCATCCTTGAACTGTTGCAGCGCCTCCACCGGGACCGCGGACTGACCCTCATGATCATCACGCACGACATGGATGTGGTGAGGCACATGTGCCAGCGGGTCGCAGTCCTCTACCAAGGGCGCCTTGTGGAGCTCACCGAGACGGACAAGTTCTTTTCAGATCCGCAGCACCAGCACAGCCAAGACCTCGTTTCTGCGGCCATTCCGTGCCGTGGGCTGCACCTGAAGAAGATCAGGGCGGCGCTCTAGCAACCTGGGTGCCAGCGCAGCCTACGTGGTAAGCCCGTCAAAGTCATTGCCTGTTGATCCGGCTCCCTAGTAGGGTCGCGGCAGGAGCGTTCCACTGGGGGATGCGCAAAGAGTCGGGGGTCTGTTGTGCGCCGAATACGCCTGGTAGTTCTTGCTGTGGTTGCCTTGACCCTTGCTCAGCCGGTGGTCGCTTCTCCTGCCCGCGCTGACGACTCCTGGCACAACTTCATTCAGATCTGGTGGGACTTTGAGAAGGTTTACGCTGATCTGCCCACCATAACGGATAACGGAAATGTCATCGTCTACGAGGGAAAGACCGGCTGGGAAGGCCAAGGCCTGGGTCCCGGTCCGAGTGTCGTCCTTGACGCGAATGCCCTGGTGACGCCCGGTGATTGGGATGGAAACGGGAGCGCCGATTGGATGTTTCGCAGCAGTGATGGCGGGTTGTACTTGCGTACAGGTATTGGCGGGAACGTTTCCAAACATGTGGGCCGTGGCTGGGATGTGATGACGGCCCTGGTTTCACCCGGAGATTGGAATGGTGACGGGAATGCCGACGTACTTGCCCGTGACGCCTCCGGTGCGCTGTGGATGTACCGGGGCGACGGCAATGGCGGTTGGCTGCCGGGCCGTGTGCAGGTGGGATGGGGCTGGAACATCATGGCGTCCATCTTTAGCGGACACGATTTCAATGAGGACGGAAAGCCGGACATTCTCGCGGCGGACTCATACGGTTCACTTTGGCTCTACCCGGGCAACGGCTCCGGGGGATGGATGGGCCGGATCCAAGTCGGCTGGGGCTGGCACAAGATGGATCTCATTGCCGCCCCTGGCGACTTCGATTACGACGGTCACGGTGATGTCATTGCCCGCGACATCGCCGGTTCCATGTGGATCTATCCAGGAAATGGGGCGGGCGGCTTCGCGTGGACACGCCGGTTGCTGACAATACCGACGCCGGCGCTCTTCGGCTGACTTACATAGCAGTCCGGACACACAGCAGTCCAGACATTACTAACCCCCTCGCCAGCCAGCTTGGGGGTTAGGCGTCGTTCCAGGCGCCTTCATGTCACTGGCGTATTTCTTGAGTTTTCCAATGATCATTTGTTAGTATGACAGGACAAACTTAGGGAGTGTAGACATGCCGCTTGTTCGAATCGACGTCAATCAGGGTCGCTCGCCGGAAGAGCTCTCCGCGCTGAGCCGCCAGATCCACGATGCAATCCTCGCTGAATATGGGATCCCGGAAAGGGACTATTTTCATATCCTCACCGAGCACCCGCAGGGTCAGATCATTGCCCAGGACGCAGGCCTTGGCTTCGAGCGCAGCAATGGTGTTGTCATGATCCAGATCTTTACCCAAGGTGGCCGAAGCCAAGAGGCCAAGAGTTCACTTTTCCAAGCTATTGCGGGCGGTCTCGCGGAGGTGGGGATCCCGGGTGAAGATGTCTTCGTGGGCTATGTGGAGAACTCGCCGGGCGACTGGTCGTTCGGCTTCGGGCGCAGCCAATATGTCACTGGGGAACTCGCAGTGCCGCGCAAGTAGAGCGGTCCGTGTCATGTTGTAAATATGTCAGTACAAACCTTTGACAGGACATTGATTCTGGTGCAGAGTAGTCATGTGGCCCCGCTCACTGAGGGGTGGCAAGGCATTGGGGCCCAGCGCTCAAAGGTTCAGAGTTCACAAGAGAAAGGTCAACGATTATCGTGACCCACGAACTGCTTACTATCGGGCGCATCAGCGTTGATATTTACCCGAACGACATTGGGGTGGATCTGGAGGACGTGACGTCCTTCGGCAAATACCTTGGAGGTTCGCCCTCCAATGTAGCCGTCGCCGCCGCACGACACGGGCGCCGCGCGGGAATCATCACCCGCACCGGCGACGACGCTTTTGGCAACTATCTTCACCGGGAATTGCGCAAGTTCAATGTTGACGATTCCTTCGTCTCCCCGGTCAAGGAGTACCCCACGGCTGTGACCTTCTGCGCGATCAAGCCGGCAACCGACGAGTTCCCACTGTACTTCTACGGCCGCTTTCCCACTGCTCCGGACCTGCAGATCAAAGCGAAAGAGCTGGACTTGGAGGCGATCCGGAATGCAGGGATTTTCTGGTCCACCGTCACCGGCCTCTGCCAGGAGCCCAGCCGTGAGGCCCACATCAAAGCACACCAAGCCCGTCCGCGGACCGGCCTCAAAGACGGTCAGTTCACCATCCTGGACCTGGACTACCGCCCCATGTTCTGGGCCTCCGAAGCCGAAGCCCGCGCCGAGGTTGCCAAGATCCTCCCGCACGTAACCGTCGCGATCGGCAACGACAAGGAATGCGCTGTCGCCGTAGGTGAGGGAACGCCCGACGAACAGGCAGACCGCCTGCTGGCCGCCGGCGTCGAAATCGCCGTCGTGAAGCTTGGCCCCGAAGGCGTCATGGCCAAGACCCGCACCCAACGTGTCGTCTCTGCGCCTGTCCCGGTGGAAACCGTCAACGGCCTGGGCGCAGGTGATTCCTTCGGCGGCGCCTTCTGCCACGGGCTGCTGTCCGGTTGGCCGTTATCCGAAGTCCTGGACTATGCCAATGCATCCGGTGCAATCGTCGCCTCGCGTCTCTCTTGTGCAGATGCAATGCCGACGCCGGAGGAAGTTACCTCGCTGCTCGCAGAACGCGGGCGCCCCATCCCCGGTGCCTCTCTGTCAGCCGCCGTCCTCACAGCCGACACCTTCAGTGAAGGAGCAGTTCGTTGAGCCTTAATGACGATCCCCGCCGCTACGAGCACTTGAGCCGTATCCGGTTGGAGGACCCCGAGGCCGTAGCTCGGGCAGCAGCCACCCGCCGTCGCCATCCTGGCCTGAAACACAGCGCGCAGAACTTCATTGTCGCCGCGGACCACCCGGCGCGGGGCGCCCTCGCCGTTGGTGCTCAGCCGATGGCCATGGCCGATCGCAGGGACCTTTTGGACCGTCTGCAGATCGCGTTGGCGAACCCTGCAGTTGATGGCATCCTCGCCTCGCCGGACATCATGGATGACCTTCTGTTGCTGGGTGCCTTGGAAGGCAAGCTCGTCTTCGGCTCCATGAACCGCGGTGGTTTGGCAGGGTTGGTCAACGAGTTCGACGATCGCTTCACCGGGCACACTGCTGCTGCTTTGGAGGCGCTCGGTGCGGATGGCGGCAAGATGCTCACGCGCATCTGCCTGGGTGACCCTGACACGGTAGCCACTCTCGAGGCGACGGCGAAAGCCATTGATTCGTTGGCCGAGCGCAAGCTCATCGCCATGGTGGAGCCGTTCCTTTCCGTCCGTGATGCACACGGAAAAGTCCGCAACGATCTCCGCGCTGACGCCGTGATCAAATCTGTCGGCATTGCCGAAGGCCTCGGTTCCACCAGCGCCTACACCTGGATGAAATTGCCGGTTGTGGCAGAGATGGAACGCGTCATGGCGTCCACAACCATGCCTACCGTGCTGTTGGGCGGTGACCCCGACGGCAGCCAGGACGAGGTTTTCGCCAGCTGGCAGGCAGCCCTTGCCTTGCCCGGTGTTCGAGGCCTCACTGTCGGAAGGACGCTGCTTTACCCGCACGACGACGATGTGGCGGGGGCTGTTGCGACGGCCGCCTCGCTGCTTAACAACTCTGCGCCCTTGCCCTCCGCGGCGGATGAGCGAACCATGTCAGACCGTATCCCAGTGAAAGTATCGGAGTAGCTAGTAATGGGTACAGCAACCCGTCGGATGACCGTGGCGCAGGCTGTGGTCGAGTTCCTTTCCAAGCAGTACACCGTGGATTCAATCGATGGTGTGGAGTATCGCGAGCGGTTGATTCCGGGGACGTTCGGTATTTTCGGGCACGGGAACGTGGCCGGTGTGGGTCAGGCGCTGAAGCAGTATCAGGCTGCGGACCCCACGATCATGCCGTATTACCAGGGCCGCAATGAGCAGGCCCAGGTACATCAGGCTGTGGGTTATGCCCGGCACACGCGTCGTCGCCAGACGTTTGCGATCAGCACCTCCATTGGTCCGGGTTCCTCGAACCTGCTGACAGGTGCTGCCTTGGCTACAACCAATCGCTTACCGGTATTGCTACTCCCGAGCGACACCTTCGCGACCCGTGCGGCTGACCCGGTTTTGCAGCAGTTGGAGCTCCCGTACGCGTACGACATCACGGTCAACGACGCGTTTCGTCCGTTGTCCAGATTCTTCGACCGGGTGTCCCGCCCGGAGCAGATGTTCTCTGCGTTCCACCACGGATTGCGTGTTCTCACGGACCCGGCCGAGACCGGCGCCGTGACAATTTCGCTGCCGCAGGATGTGCAGGCGGAGGCTTTCGATGTTCCGGAAGAGTTCCTGGCCGAGCGGGAGTGGCGGATCCGCCGGCCCGAGGCAGAGGACGACGACATCCGCCGCGCCGCCGAGGCCATCCGCGCCGCGAAGCGTCCGCTGATCATCGCAGGTGGCGGCGTCCTCTACGCGTACGCCAACGAGGAACTCGCCAAATTCGCTGAGCTGACCGGCATCCCGGTGGGCAACACCCAAGCCGGTGTTGGCGTCCTGCCGTGGGAGCACAAGTTCTCCCTCGGTGCCATTGGTTCCACGGGCACGACGGCGGCCAACGCCATCGCAGCCGAAGCGGATCTCATCATCGGGATTGGCACCCGTTACGAGGACTTCACTACCGCGTCCCGGACAGCGTTCCAGAACCCGGACGTGAAGTTCGTGAACATCAACGTCGCGCCGATCGATGCGTACAAGCACGGCACCACGCTGCCGATCGTTGCTGACGCGCGCAAGGCACTAGTGAAGCTCAACCAGGCATTGGGCGGTTACCGGGTTGGTGCTGATCTTGAAGAGAAGGTCGCAGCCGAGAAGAAGCGCTGGAACGGAATTGTGGACGAGGCCTTCGAAACCCGTTACACGCCGTTGCCGGCGCAGAACGAGATCATCGGCGCCACCAACAAGGTCATGGATGACCAGGACGTGGTCATCTGCGCGGCGGGTTCGCTGCCCGGTGACCTGCACAAAATGTGGCGGGTCCGGGACCCCTTCGGTTACCACGTGGAGTACGCGTACTCCTGCATGGGTTACGAGATCCCCGGCGGTTTGGGCGTGAAGCGCGCAGCGCTGGCCGAAGCCGCAGCAGGCGGCCCGGAGCGGGATGTGGTTGTCATGGTGGGGGACGGCTCCTACCTGATGATGCACACCGAACTGGTCACCGCCGTCGCCGAACGCATCAAACTCATTGTGGTCCTCATCCAGAACCATGGCTATGCCTCGATCGGGTCGCTGTCAGAGTCTCTTGGTTCGCAGCGGTTCGGTACGCAATACCGGGTCCTGGACAAGGAACAGCACAGCTTCGACGCCGGTGAGAACCTGCCCATCGATCTGGCCACCAACGCAGAGTCCCTGGGCGCGAGGGTTATCCGGATCGAACCGGGGGAGCACGTGATTGAAGCCCTGGGCGCCGCGATCAAGGAAGCAAAGGCGGCCCCGGAAACGGGCCCGATCGTGATCCATGTTGAGTCTGATCCTTTGCTGGATGCCCCGAGCTCCGAGTCCTGGTGGGACGTTCCGGTCTCGCAGGTTTCCGAGCTCGAATCCACCCGGCACGCCTACAAGACGTACACCGACCACAAGAACCGCCAGCGCAAGCTGCTCGGCTAGTCACAGCCCCGCCCTAAAAGCCACAGACCAAAAGGAAGTCCGCACATGTCGACGACGACCACACTGACCACCATTCACCATTTCATCAACGGCGCTGAAACCACAGGCGAAGGCGACCGCACCCAGCCCGTATATAACCCCGCCACGGGCCAGGTGTCCGCTGAACTGCGGCTGGCCAACGAGGCCGACCTGAACGCCACCGTCGCCGCGGCCCGCAAGGCGGCGGATTCGTGGGGTGACATTTCCCTGGCCAAGCGAACCGCAGTGCTGTTCAAGTTCCGTGAACTCGTTGCAGCGCACGTGGACGACCTCGCTGAGCTGATCACCGCCGAGCACGGCAAGGTCCTCTCCGACGCGAAGGGTGAGATCGGCCGCGGCCTGGAGGTCATCGAGTTCGCTTGTGGCATCCCGCAGCTGCTCAAGGGCGACTACTCGGACCAAGTGTCCACCGGCATCGATGTTTTCTCCTTCCGCGAGCCCCTGGGCGTCGTGGCAGGTATTACCCCGTTCAACTTCCCGGTCATGGTGCCGCTGTGGATGGCGCCCATGGCCATCGCCACCGGCAACGCGTTCATCCTTAAGCCCTCCGAGCGTGACCCGTCCGCCTCGATGCTGCTCGCGAAACTGTGGAAGCAGGCCGGCCTGCCCGATGGCGTGTTCCAAGTCCTGCACGGCGGCAAGGAAACCGTTGATGGGCTGCTGACCCACCCGGACGTGGACGGCATCTCCTTCGTGGGCTCTACCCCGATCGCCCAGTACGTCCACGAAACCGCCACCAAGCACGGCAAGCGCGTCCAGGCCCTGGGCGGGGCAAAGAACCACGCCATTGTGATGCCCGACGCCGACCTGGACAACGCAGCAGACCACCTCGCGGCCGCCGCTTTCGGCTCCGCCGGGGAACGCTGCATGGCGATCTCCGTCGCGGTTGCTGTGGGGGACGCTGCTGACCTGATCGTGAAGAAGGTCGAAGAACGCGCCCTGGCCGTGAAGGTCAAGAACGGCACCGAGCCCGACGCGGAAATGGGTCCCGTCATCACCCCGGCCTCCAAGGAACGGATCGTCAAGATCGTCACCGAAGCCGAAATCGCCGGCGCAGCCATGGTGGTGGACGGCCGCGACCTGGTGGTCCCCGGCCACGAAGACGGCTTCTGGGTCGGCCCAACAGTGATTGACCACGTCAAGACCGAAATGACCGCCTACACCGAGGAAATCTTCGGACCCGTCCTTGTAGTGGTCCGCGTCGCTGACCTCGAAGAAGGCATCGCGCTGATCAACTCCAACCCCTACGGCAACGGCACCGCGATCTTCACCTCTTCCGGCGCTGCAGCCCGGAAGTTCCAACGCTCCGTGACCGTCGGCATGGTGGGCATCAACGTGCCCCTGCCCGTCCCGGTGGCCTACCACTCCTTCGGCGGTTGGAAGAACTCGCTCTTTGGCGACAAGCACATCTACGGACCCGAAGGCGTCTCCTTCTACACCCGCGGTAAAGTCATCACCTCACGCTGGCCCGAACCCACCCACGCCTCCGGCGCCTCCTACAACTTCCCTTCCAACTAAGGTCCCCGCCGCCGCCCTCGCCTCGCAAGCTCGGCCAGGGAACCCGGGCGGCGTGGGCCCTGCCAAAGAGAAAGACAACGCCGTCATGACTGATGTTGAGAACAAGCTGATCATCGGCACCGCCCCTGATTCCTGGGGCGTCTGGTTCCCTGATGATCCCCAGCAGACTCCGTGGGAACGGTTCCTTGATGAGGTTGCGGAGTCCGGCTACAAGTGGATCGAACTGGGTCCGTACGGCTACCTGCCGAACGACCCCACCCGCTTGGCTGAGGAACTGAAGCAGCGCGACCTCCAGGTCACCGCAGGTACGGTCTTCACGGCCTTCCACCGTGGTGCCAAGCAATACGACGAAGCATGGGAACCAGCCCGAAAGGTTGCCGAACTGACGGCAGCCATGGGCGGAGAACATATTGTGGTCATCCCCGCCATGTGGCGCGACGACGTCACAGGTGAAGCCGTTGAGAACGGTGAACTCTCGGACGAGCAATGGGCAGACCTGTTCGCTGGCCATAACCGCATGGGCAAGGTCCTGCTGGAAGACTTTGGGTTGCACCAGCAGTTCCACTCGCATGCTGACTCGCACGTCGGTGCCCAAAAGGACATCGAAACGCTGTTGGCGGCCACCGATCCGCAGTACTTGAACCTGTGTCTGGACACGGGGCACGCCGAGTACTGCGGCGCATCGAGCCTGGAGCTCATCAAGAACTACCCGGACCGTATCGGTTACCTGCACCTCAAGCAGATCAACCCCGAGGTCCTCGCCGAGGTGAACGAGAAGAACATGACCTGGGCAGCCGCCAACCTCGCCGGCGTCATGACCGAGCCGCCGAACGGTCTCCCGGACCTGCGCGCTGTCATCGAAGCCGTGGAAGGCCTCAACCGGCCCATCTTCGGCATCGTGGAGCAGGATATGTACCCGGTAGCGTTCGATGTGCCGATGCCCATCGCCAAGAGGACCCGGAACTACCTGCTTTCCTGCGGATCACGCACCAGGGTCCAATAACGCCGTTCAGTAGCGCCATCCACTAGTAGCGCCGTTCAGTAGCAAACCAAAATTTCACGAAGGACAGATACAGTGACCAAGATTCTCCGCGTTGCCGTCATCGGCGCAGGCCGCATGGGTGCGGACCACATCAAGCGCCTCAGTACCCGCATCCACGGCGCTGAAGTAGCCGCCGTCGTCGACGTCGACCTTGCCCGTGCGCAAGCCGCCATTGAGGGGATCGACGGCGCCGTGGCGTTGGCCAGTGCCGACGAGGCGCTCAACAACGGTGACGTCAACGCCGTCCTGATTGCCACGCCTGGTTTCCTCCACGAGGAAATCCTTTATAAGGCGTTGGAGAAGGACTTCCCGATCTTGTGTGAGAAGCCGCTGACCCCGGACGCCGATAGCGCCTGGAAGGTTGTCCAAGCCGAGCAGGCTTTGGGTCACAAGCGCATCCAGGTGGGTTTCATGCGCCGTTTCGACGCCGAGTACTCGGCTTTGGGTGCGATCATCCGCAACAGCGAATTGGGGGAGCTGTTGATGCTGCACCACCAGCACCGCAACCCGAGCACGCCCGTGGGATTCACCAACGAGATGCTGATCAACGACTCCGTAGTCCACGAGTTCGACGCGATCCGCTACTTCACGGGTGAAGAAATCACCTCCGTGCAGGTCCGCTTGGGCAAGCCCACGCGCAGTGCGCCGAACGGCCAGCATGACCCGCAGCACGTGCTGCTCGAAACCGAGTCAGGTGTGCTGGCCGACGTCGAAATCTACGTAAACGCCAAATTCGGTTATCAGGTGGCCACGCAAGCGTCCTTTGAAGAGGGCATTGTGAGTATCGGCGGCGACAACGGCCCGTACATCCAGTCCGCGGGCAAGTGGGGCGGTAACGTCACCCCAGGTTTTGAAGAGCGTTTCGGAGCTGCGTACGACGTCGAGGTGCAGGCTTGGGTAGACGCCGCACTTCGCGGCGAAATCGGCGGACCAACCGCCTGGGACGGCTACGCTACCGCAGCCTGCTGCGAGGCCGGCGTCGAAGCCCAGAAGTCGGGCGAAAAGGTCAAAGTTCAACTGAACACCAAGCCGGACCTGTATAAGTAGGGGACATTCACCATGAAGATTGCACTGGATCCCACACCGTTCCACCACAGCCACACCCTGCTGGAGTTCCCGCGCGTGGCAGCCGATCTCGGCTACAAATACCTTCAGATGACCCCGCACGCGGATCTCATCCCGTTCTATAACCACCCAAAGGCCGACGACGAACTCGTAGGAAAGCTGAAGGCAGCTTGCAAGGACACCGGCGTCGAAATCGCCTCGGTCCTTCCGGTCCTGCGGTGGTCAGGTCCGGACGAGGACGCCCGCGAAGCCGCAGTCCGGTACTGGAAGCGCGCCATCCAGATCACGGTAGACCTCGGCGTCCAGACCATGAACACCGAGTTCAGCGGCCGTCCGGAGAAAGCGGAGGAGTCTGAGCGTGCGTTTTACCGCTCCATGGAGGAACTGCTCCCGATCATCGAACGCGAGGGCCTGGACGTCCTCATTGATCCGCACCCGGACGACTTCGTGGAGGACGGCCTGGCCGCTCTCCGTGTCATCAGGGGCGTAAACTCCCCGAACATCGGGATGGTCTACGTCGCTTCGCACAGTTTCCACATGGGCAACAAGCCGTTGGAGATCATGCGGGCAGCGGGGGACAAGCTCCGCTTGGTGCACGTCTCGGACACCATGAACCATCATGCCTCCCACGGCCTCCGCTACATCACCAACCCGCCCGGCAATGCCGTCCGCGTTCACCAGCACCTCAAGATCGGCGACGGCGACGTGAACTGGGACGAGTTCTTTGGCGGCCTGAAGGAGATCGGCTTCCTGGACAAGGAAAACACCGTGATGGTCTCGTCGGTTTTCGCTGAGGATGAGAACGCGGAAGATGTTTCCCGCTACCAGCTCAAATCGATGGTCGACTACGTCGCCCGGACTAACTAAAGGCGGTAGCGGGAAAAGGAAGCCATGACCAAGTCTTCGTCAATCGAGACCAACACGAACCAGCTTGAAACTCTTCCGACACCATCGGGGAAGACCGGCAAACCGGACAACCCCAAGAAGTTCCTCCGCAAGGTGGCCTTGTTTTCTACCTTCGGCGGATTGCTGTTCGGCTATGACACCGGTGTAATCAACGGCGCCCTGCCGTTCATGCAGAAGGACCTTGGCCTGACGCCGTTGACTGAAGGCCTGGTCACCTCGACGCTGCTCTTCGGTGCGGCGTTCGGGGCGATCAGCGCAGGACGGCTTTCCGACCGCTTTGGACGGCGCAAGACGATTATGGGTCTTGCCTTGATCTTCGCCTTTGCCACTGTGGGTTGTTCCTTGGCACCGAGCACTGAGCTCCTTGTCCTTGCCCGCACAGTCCTGGGTCTCGCCGTCGGCGGTGCCTCGGTGATCGTTCCCGTGTATCTGGCAGAGATGTCTCCGGCGGCCCAGCGCGGGAGGATCGTGACGCAGAACGAGCTGATGATCGTGACCGGCCAGTTCCTCGCCTTTACGTTCAACGCGGTCCTGGGCAACCTGTTCCCTGAAGAGCTGCATGTGTGGCGCTGGATGCTGGTGATTGCCACGCTTCCTGCCGTTATTCTGTGGTTCGGCATGCTCGTCCTGCCGGAGAGCCCCCGTTGGCTCGCATCGGCCGGACGTTTCGGCGAGGTCCTGGAAGTCCTCCGCTCCACACGGAGTGCGGGAGAGGTCGGGGCCGAGTTCGACGAGGTGCGTCAGGCGGCCAGGGAGGACTATCAGTCAAAACTCGGGACGTTCAAGGACCTCACCGTGCCCTGGATACGCAGGATCTTTGTGGTTGGTCTTGGTATGGCCGTCATCAACCAGATCAGCGGCGTCAACGCCATCATGTATTACGGGACCACCATCTTGTCCTCGTCCGGCTTTGGGGACCAAGGGGCCTTGATTGCCAACGTCCTCAATGGCATGACGTCTGTGGCGGCCGTCATCGTAGGCATGTATTTGATGACGCGCGTGCGCCGGAAACCCATGCTCATTGTGGGGTTGATCGGTACCGCGTCATCGCTGACGGCCATTGCGCTTATCTCCCTGGCCTTGCCGGAAAGCACTCTGCGTGGCTATCTGGTGTTGCTGTTTATGGTGACGTTCCTTGCTTCCATGCAGGGGTGCATTGGAACCGTTACCTGGCTGACCATGTCCGAGATCTTCCCGATGCATGTTCGTGGGATCGGCATGGGCATCTGCGTTTTCGTGTTGTGGATGATCAACTTCGTGATCGGATTTTTCTTCCCGCAGTTGGTCTCGCTGATGGGAGTTTCCGCGACATTCTTCATTTTCGTGGCCCTGCAGTTGTGCGCCATTGTGTGGGTCAAGCGCACTGTTCCGGAGACCAGAGGCAAGTCCCTTGAGGAATTGGAGAATCTTTTCAAAGAGAAGGCTGGAGTAACCGCTTAACTGAGGACCCTCCTTGAGTGGTGCTGTGTGGCGATAAAAAGATGGGGACGGCGCCTGCGCGCCGTCCCCATCCGGGCCCGGTAAGTAGTCCCGGGGGGCGTGAAGCCTCAGGCCGTCGGGTTCAATGACGCGGAGAGTGCCGCATCAGCATCCAGCAGGACCTGGGCTGCCACCTGCAGCCCTTCGATGCGACCCAGGGAAACGTCCTCGTGTTCGATGTTGACCAGCATGTCCGGGTCCACCTCATGCAGCGCACGCAGGAACTCAGTCCAGAAGGCGGTGTCGTGCCCGCGGCCCAGAGCTACGAAGTCCCATGCGGATTTCTTCGGCCATTCATTGGCCCACTCGTCGCCGCCAAGGTTGGTGCGGTTCTCATCCGGAGAGAGCCGGCGGAAGCTGTTGTCCAGCACGCCGTAGAGGGCGGCATTGCCGGTATTCACCCGGACATCTTTTGCGGCCGCCTGGAACACCAACGGACCGAGCTCGCGGACCACCGCAACTGGATCCATCTGCTGCCAGAAGAGGTGGGAAGCATCCAGTTCCACACCGACATGCGTGGCGCCGGTGAGTTCGATGAGCTTGTAGACGTCCGCAGTGTTGAACACGATGTTCTGCGGGTGCAGTTCGAGTGCCACCTTGACGTCGTGGTCCGCAGCAAGGCGGTCGGTTTCCCTCCAAAAATCGGCGGCGCCGCCCCATTGATAGTCCAACACGTCAAGTGCCGCCGAGTTCCAGGCATTGACCACCCAGTTGACGGTAGTGGCACCGGGCTCGCCGCCGGGCAGCCCGGACATGGTGACTACCCGTTTCTGTCCCAGCCGATGCGCCAGTCGAATGGAGCGGCGGATATCTTCAGCATGCTTTTCGCCGATTTCGCGCTTAGGGTGCAGGGGATTGCCGTTGCAGTTCAGGCCGGCGATCGAAACGCCGGTCCCCTCAAATAGCGCCAGATAATCATCGCGGGCCGCGTCGCTCTCCAGGATCTGATCCATGGTGGGTACATGAACTGCCGGCAGGAAGCCGCCGGTATTGATTTCAATGCCGGTCAGTCCAAGGTCTGCGATGACCTTGAGCGCCTCCGGGAGTGGCCGGTCGTGCAGGATTGCGTTGTAGACGCCGAGTTTCATAGTGTGATCTTCTTCCCGTTGTTGAGGGCAGATTCGGTGACGGCACCGAGAAGTTCCATGTTGCGCACGCCTTCGTCGAAGGTGGCGCAGCGAGGCAGGGATGTGTCTTCGCCAAGGCCTGCAGCCTCCTCGAGGAACGCGCGGGCCTGGTAGCCGAACGCGTCGTTTTGGCCGAAACCCACCTCGGGAGCGTCCATGGCGAGGCCGCCTGTGATGTACGGGTGGCCGGGGCCGAGGATTACCTGGCGATAGCCGTTCTGATTGCCGGATCCGTCATTGAGGAACAGTTGGATTTCCGATGGGCGGCGCTGGTCGAACTTGGCTGCGCCCTTTTCGCAGAACACCTCGAACTGCAGGCTATTGGCGTGCCCTGCCGCTACACGTGAGACTTCGAAACTTCCTGCACCGTTTGCGAACTCTGCGTTGAATGCCGCGTAGTCGTCGTTCTCAACAGCTTCGAAGGTGTCGCTGACGGCCACATGGTCATGGCCCATGACGGCGCTGAGCGGCAACGGACGCTTGTGGATCGCAGTGGTGAGCCGGCCGCCGCTGATGGACTTGATGTCGCCGCACAGGAACTCGGAGACGTACGTCAGATGACTTCCGACGTCGGCCAGCGCACCGGAGCCGGGGCCGCCTTTGTAGCGCCAGCTCATTGGCGCTTCGGGGCTGAAACCGTAGTCGGTCCAGTACCGGCCGCTGAAGTGCAGGACATTCCCCAAGGTGCCGTTCTGGATAAGGTCGCGGATGTAGGCGATACCCGGGGTGCGGCGGAAGGTGAATCCGATACGTGCGATGGAGGTGGCGTTCCGGGCAGTGTCCGCCATGGCACGGGCATCTTCCAGCGAATCGCTCAACGGCTTCTCGCACAGCACGTGCTTGCCGGAGGCCAGGAGGCCTTCAACCACTTCGCGGTGCAATGAGTTCGCAATGACAACGCTTACAACGTCAATATCGTCCGCTGCTGCAATTGCCTGCCATGAAGTGTCATTGCGTTCGTAGCCGAAGCGGCGGGCAGCCAACGATCCGAATTCAGCGTTCACGTCACCAATGGAGACCAAACGGATTTCCGGAAGCACCGGGCTGTAGAGGGTGGACGCAGTCCGGTAGGCCGCTGCATGGGCCTTGCCGGCCATGCCTGCGCCGATGACCGCGACGCCAAGGCTTTCAGCCATGATTTCTCCTTTGAAATTCTGCCGCGGCGGGGAGACTCGACGGCATTTTGTAGCGCTACAATTTTGTAGGTTGGATTCGAGATTAGCCATGTCTATATGTCCTGTCAATCCTTCCTCCCCACCAGGCCACCCCTACGGAAGTTGGTCCCATGAGCACAAGTACGCCGCAGGCGCGGCGGCCAACGATTTACGATGTGGCAAAGCTTGCCGGCGTTTCGCCGTCGCTGGTCTCGCTGGTCCTCCAGAACCCCGCGAAAGTCAGTGACAAGCGCCGGGAGGCGGTCAAAACTGCCATCGCTCAGCTGGGATACCGCCCCAGTCGGGCGGCCACCACGCTGGCGAGCAGCCGGACCAAGAGCATCGGCCTCGTCATTGACGACTACCGCAACCTTTGGTTTGTTGACCTGCTGCGCGGACTGGAATCAGTGTTGACCGAACATGGCTATCAGGTCATGCTCGCTGATTCCCGCCCGGGTGAAAACCGCATCAAGGAGGCCGCAGACGGATTGCTGGCCATGCATGTGGACGGATTGGTGATCGCAGCCGAGCCTGGCGCCACGGCGCTGAGCGGCACGGAAGTTCCCACCGTGGTTGCGGGGTGGCGGAATGGAGTTCCGGACGACGCTGACCTCATCACCAACGACGACGATGGGGGCGGCGCGATGGCGGCAGACCACCTGCTGCAACTCGGGCACCGCAGGATCGGGCACCTTTCGGGCTCCGGCGGCGCTGCAGCCCACCGCAGGGACGGCTTCCGGGGCCGACTCCATCAAGCCGGTGTAGAACCGCTGATCGTGGGGGAGGAGGGCGATACCACGGAGGAGGCCGGCTACGCTTCGGCCTGCTGGCTCCTTGATCACCACCCGGACATCACGGCGATTTTCGCTGCGAATGACACGATGGCGCTGGGCGCCTTTGGTGCGATCAAGGCCCGCGGCTTGTCGGTCCCAACGGATATCACGGTGATTGGCTATGACAATTCAGCGCTGGCGAAGTCCCGCTATCTTGAGCTGACGTCGGTGGACAACCGCAGCGATGTGGTGGGAGTGGATGTTGCAAAGGCGTTGTTGGATCGCATCCAGGGTGCCGCGACGGGACCTCAGCGCAAGCTTATTGCACCCGTCCTGAAGGTTCGGGGCACCACGGCGGCACCGAGATCGTGAGGTCGAAATGTGGATACCACGTACAAACATACTAATGTCAGGACAAACTATTGACATTTGTGAGTTCGGTCACCATGATCGAGGTAGCAGGCGATCCGGGAACGAGTCCCCGGACGCCCGAAGCTGACATCAAAGGAGATAACGGTGGCAAAATTCTCGTGGCGCAAAGCGGCAGTCGTCGCAGCAGTGGTTCCGTTGGTGGCCCTGAGCGCCTGTTCCAGCCAGGGCGGCAAACCTGCAGATTCCGGTGGGGGTGCAGGCGCTGGACAGGTAGCCGGCACAGACCGCATTAAGGTGGCCCTGATTACTCACGCAGCGGCAGGAGACACCTTCTGGGACATTGTCCGCAAGGGGGCAGAAGAAGCGTCAAGCAAGGACAATGTAGAACTCCTGTACACCAACGATCCCGAAGCAGGGCGCCAGGCCCAGCTTGTTCAACAGGCCATCGACCAGAAGGTTGACGGCATTGCTGTGACGGTGGCAACTCCGGATGCGTTGAAGGATGTATTGAAGAAAGCCACTGATGCGGGTATCCCCGTGGTGAGCCTCAATGCCGGTGAATCTGTTTCCAGCCAGCTCGGTGCTTTCACGCACTTCGGGTCCAACGAACAGCTTGCCGGCGAGGCAGTCGGCACCCGGCTCGCCTCAGAAGGCTACAAGCACCCGGTTTGCGTCATCCAGCAGCAGGGCCACGTGGGCTTGGAAGCGCGGTGCGCCGGCGTAAAGGCCAAGGTGCCTGCCACGGAAATCCTCTACGTCGACGGCAAGGACATGACTGCTGTCCAGTCAACGGCCACGGCCAAGCTTCAGGCGTCCAAAGATGCTGATGTGATCATCGGTCTCGGCGCTCCCATCACCCTTACCTTGCTCAAATCAGTTACCGATGCCGGCAGCTCGTCCAAGGTAGCCAGCTTCGACCTGAATGCCGAACTTGCCCAGAAGATCGTAGACGGCCAAGTGATCTTCACAGTCGACCAGCAGCCATGGCTTCAGGGCTACATGTCAGTTGATGCCCTGTGGCAGGCAAAGCGCGGCGGCTTCAAGATCGGCGGCGGCCAGCCCGTCCTGACCGGTCCAACCATTGTGGACAAGGCCAACGCCTCAGACGTCCTCAAGTTCGCCCAGCAGGGCGTCCGCTAGATCCAGGCATCCGGCTGCGTGGCGGAGAACCGCCACGCAGCCTGACCAACAAGGAGTCATTCCTATGGCAAATACAACAACTCTGCCGCCGGCGGGGGCTTCGGCCCCTGGCGACGAACGGGTCGGACGCCGTAGTCCGGTCCAAAAGTTCCTGGCGAGGCCCGAGGTCGGTGCACTGGTCGGAGCAGTTGTCCTGTTCATCTTTTTCGCTTCTGTTTCCCAGACTTTTACCCAACCGAACGCCCTCGCAACTGTGCTCTACGGCTCATCGACCATAGGCATCATGGCGGTAGGGGTTTCACTGCTGATGATCGGTGGCGAGTTCGACCTTTCCACTGGTGTGGCCGTGATCTCCTCCGCCCTGACTGCCTCGCTCTTCAGCTGGAACTTCTCACTGAATGCCTGGGTTGGTGTCACGCTGGCTCTGGTGGTCTCGCTCGGCATTGGATTCATCAACGGCTGGATTCTCGTCAAGACCAAGCTCCCCAGCTTCATCGTTACCCTGGCTACCTTCCTCATGCTGACTGGCCTCAATCTGGCACTGACCCGCCTTATCGGCGGCAGTGTTTCCTCGCCGTCGATCTCCAAATTGGACGGATTCGAATCAGCACGGGCCGTGTTCGCCTCCTCCATCAGCATCGGCGGCGTGGAAGTCAAGATCACGGTGTTCTTCTGGATCGTCCTCGTGGCAGTGGCATCGTGGATCCTTTTGCGCACCCGCGTTGGCAACTGGATCTTCGCCGTGGGCGGTGACGCCAATGCCGCCCGCGCAGTTGGTGTCCCTGTAACCAAGACCAAGATCGGTCTCTTCATGGCGGTTGGTTTCTGCGGTTGGATCCTGGGCATGCACAACCTCTTTGCCTTCGATGCCGTGCAGTCAGGTGAAGGCGTTGGAAACGAGTTCCTCTACATCATTGCGGCCGTCATTGGTGGCTGCCTCCTCACCGGCGGCTACGGCTCGGCCGTGGGTGGCGCTATTGGTGCCTTCATCTTTGGCATGGCTAACAAGGGCATCGTCTACGCGCAGTGGAACCCGGACTGGTTCAAGTTCTTCCTGGGCTTGATGCTGTTGCTCGCCACCATCGTCAACCTCATCGTCAAGCGACGCGCGGAACTCAAGTAAGGGGCCCGGGAAATGAATGCCAAAGCGATCGACCAGGAAACGTTGCTCCAGAATGAGCGCGATCCCCTCACCCACACGCCCGTCCATCTCCTCTCCTTGGAAGGGGTCGGCAAGCACTACGGCAACATCATCGCCCTGCGCGACGTCACGATGGCCGTGGACAACGGCCGTGTCACCTGTGTTCTGGGAGATAACGGCGCGGGTAAGTCAACGCTGATCAAGATCATCGCCGGCCTCCACCAGCACGACGAAGGCGTCCTGAACATTATGGGTGAGGAACGGAAGTTCGGATCCCCCCGAGATGCCCTGGACGCCGGCATTGCCACGGTGTACCAGGACCTTGCAGTGGTACCGCTGATGCCGATCTGGCGGAATTTCTTCCTCGGATCAGAGCTCACCAAGGGCTTCGGACCGTTCAAGTACATGGACGTCGAACAGATGAAGGCCATCACGCTCAAGGAATTGGCCGAGATGGGCATCGACCTGCGCGATGTGGAGCAACCCATTGGTCAGCTCTCCGGTGGTGAACGCCAGTGTGTCGCGATTGCCCGCGCCGTGTACTTCGGTGCGAAGGTCCTGATTCTGGACGAACCCACGGCTGCGCTGGGTGTGAAGCAGTCAGGCGTGGTCCTGCGCTATATCCTCCAGGCCCGCGACCGTGGCCTAGGCGTCATCTTTATCACCCACAATCCGCACCACGCCTTCCCGGTCGGGGACCGTTTCCTGCTGCTCAAGCGCGGCAAATCCATTGGCTACTACGACAAGAAGGACATCACCCTGGACGAACTCACTGCCCAGATGGCCGGTGGCGCTGAACTGGCTGAACTCGCACATGAGCTCGAGCAGCTGGGTGGCCACGGCGACGTGGTGAAAGAGGTCAAAGCGGAAGTTGCGGACGTGACGGACAGCGTGAACGCCGGCGCTCCGAAGCACGCGTAGCAGCAGCACAGGCTCAGCAACAGCAGGCCCAGTAGCAGCATCGGCGGGGTGCTTCCGGTCTACCCGGAACACCCCGCCACACTGTGCGCACAATACGCACACACTTAGGAAAAGAAGGGAACACCATGTCGATCCGGGTAGGTGTGATTGGCGCCGGAATCATGGGCGCGGACCACATCAGGAACCTTTCCACCACCATCGGCGGCGCCGAAGTCACCTTTGTGGCAGACCTCGACGTCGACCGTGCCGCCGCGGCGGCACCGCCCACCGCGCGTATTACCTCAGACCCATCGGAACTGATCAATGCCAGCGAGGTGGACGCCGTCGTCGTTGCCTCGCACGATTCCACCCACGCCGGCCTGGTCCTTGAATGCTTCGAAGCAATGACGCCTGTGCTCTGCGAAAAGCCGCTGGCACCAACACTTCTTGAAAGCCTGGAAGTAGTTGCGGCTGACGCCGACATCGTGGCCGCAACGGGCGCTTCGCTGCTCTCGCTTGGCTTCATGCGACGCTTCGATCCGGGTTATGTGGCTCTGCGGGAATCCGTGCGCGGGAGAAAGCAGGGCGAACCCCTTATGGTTCACTGCGTCAGCAGGAACGGCTCAGCAGCGCCAGGAACAACCGCGGAATCGGCCATCACCAACTCAGCCATCCACGAGTTGGACATCGTCCCATGGCTACTGGATTCTCCTATTACGGAAGTTTCATGGCAGGCCGGAAAGAGCACCCGCCGTGCCGAAGCCGGGCTGCAGGATCCTGCGTTCATGACGTTGCGCACGGCGGACGGGACACTGGCCACGCTGGAGCTGTACCTCAATGCCCAGTACGGCTACACCACGCGCTGCGAAGTGGTTTCGGAGCTCGGTACCACGTCCCTTCAGGAGCCGGCCCTACTCGGTATCGAACAGGACGGAGCCAGGCAGGAGCTAATCCCTGCGGACTGGCGCCCCCGCTTCGCTGACGCGTACCGGCTTCAGTTGCAGGCCTGGATTTCTGCACTCGCTGGCGGAGAGCCGACTCCCCTTGCCGGTGCACAGGACGGACTCAACGCCTCCCTCGTTGCACAAGCGATGATCCAGTCGCTGCATAGCGAGGGGACGTCTACGAAAGTCAGCTACTCGTGACGTCAATAGGGCTTCCGCACTCCCGTGTACCGGAATCCCGCGATGCTCCGAGTCTGCGCTGGGGCATCATGGGCCCCGGATGGATCGCCGAACGGTTCACCGAATCCATCCAGGCGCACACCCGGCAGGTGATCGCCGCCGTCGGCTCCCGTTCCCTGAACCGGTCCAAGGCGTTTGCGGAGGCGTTCGACATTCCCGCCGCCTATGGCAGTTATGAGGAACTGGCGGCAGCCCCGGACGTAGACATCGTCTACGTGTGTACGCCGCATACCGGCCACCACGCGGCCGCGGCCCTGGCCATCGACGCCGGCAAGCACGTCTTGGTCGAAAAGCCGGTTGGACTCGACGCAGCCCAGGCACGGGACATCGCGGCGCGGGCAGAGGCTGCAGGTGTCTTTGCCGCGGAGGCAATGTGGACCTTCTTCCTGCCAAAATTCGATGTGATCCGGCAGATACTCGATGCCGGAACGCTGGGCACCATCACCACGGTGGTGGCGGAGTACGGTGAGCACTTTGATCCTTCGCATCGAATCTTTAATCCGGATCTGGCCGGTGGTCCGCTGCTTGATCTCGGCACGTACCCCCTGGCCCTGGTGACAGAGGTGTTAGGCAGTCCGCGCTATCTGCGGGCAGTCGGCCAGCCCCACGAGTCGGGAGTTAACGCCCAGTTGTCCGCCATCATGCAGTTCGACGGCGGCGCACAGGCTGTCGTGAACACCCACGTCCATAACTTCACGCCCACCGCAGCCACCATTGTTGGCTCAAAGGCCACCTTGGTAATCGACGGTCCCTTCAACATGCCCGGCGCATTCGAGATCAGGTTTCCCGACGGTTCCCGACTACGCCACGATGAACCAGCAGGCGGACACTTCGAAGGCCTTCACTATGAGGCCGCGGCAGTGGCCAGGGCCATTGCCGCCGGCAGCACGCAATCCAGCGAACGGACGCTGGCGGCCTCCATCCGCACCTTGGAAGTCGCCGATGAGATTCGACGCCAGCTGGGCGTGGTGTTCCCGGTACCAGTCACCCTTCTACCTTCAAAGGAAAATCATGAGTGATGTCATTCTTGGCTTGGTTGGCGTAGGACGCATCGGCGTCATGCACGCCAACAACATCGTCGCCCTCAAGGAAACGCTGGGTCGCAGGGGCGTCAGTATTCGCCTGAAGCTTACCGATGTAGCTACGGAGCATGCCCGCTCCGTCGCTGCTGGATTGGGTGCCGAGTTTGTGACTTCGGTGTCGGAGCTGCTCGACTCCGGTGTGGATGGCTTGGTTGTTGCCACTGGAACGGCAACCCATCCGGAATTGATCCGCGCCGGAGTGGATGCAGGCGTTCCTGTGTTCTGCGAAAAGCCCGTGGCCATGAACGTCTCCGATGCGCTGCCTGTGGTGGACTACATCAGCGAGAACAACGGCGTGGTGCAAATCGGCCACCAGCGACGTTTCGATGCAGGCTATTTGGAGGCCAAGCGCGCGTATCAGGCCGGTGAGTTGGGGTGGATCCATTCCCTGCGCGCAGTTACCTGCGATATGGCGCCACCCCCGGTCGAGTTCCTGGCGACATCCGGGGGACTGTTCCGGGACTGCTCAGTCCATGACTTCGACATCCTTCGGTGGCTGACGGGCCGCGAAATCGTGGAGGTTTATGCCAAGGGTTCCAACAATGGAGACCCGGCCATCGGCGACGTGGGTGACGTGGATACGGCTTTGGCCCTCATCACTTTCGACGACGGCACGGTGGGCACGGTTTCTGCCAGCCGCTACAACGGGGCCGGCCACGATGTGCGGTTGGAGATACAGGGGTCCAACAGTTCGGTCATGGTGGGCTTGGATGAGAAGACCGCATTGACGTCGGCTGAAGCTGAGGTCACTTTCCCTGGAGGAGAACCGCATCAGACTTTCGCCGAGCGTTTCGACCAGGCGTACCGCTCCGAGATGGTTGCCTTTGTGGAGTTGGTGATGGGGGAGCGCGAAAATCCCTGCACCCCGGAAGACGCAGTAGCAGCCTCCCGTGTGGCAGATGCGGCCCAGGAATCGCTGGCAACCGGTACGCCTGTGAGGGTTGCTCTCAAAGTATCCAACTGACGTTTCTGCCAGAAGTGCCCCTTCTTCGGATCTGTTGGATGCGAAGGAGGGGCACTTTCATGCTTGAAACTAGGCGCCGAACGGCAGCCGCGCGTCGATGTCCTGGCCTTCCCAGCTCTGCCGTACCCAACCATGGTGGGGGTCGTCGCTGATCAACCATTCGCGAACGGGCCCAGGGCCCGCCATGACGTTCAGGTAGTACAAGTCGTAGCCCGGTGCTGCCATGGCGGGGCCGTGCCAACCATAGGGGACCAGGACGACGTCGCCGGTCCTGACTTCGGCGGAAACGTCGATGGGACGCTCGTCCGAGGCGTAGACCCGTTGGTAGCCGATTGCGTCCGCGTCTGCCGGTGCACCTGAGCCGACGGCTACCTGTGTCTCGAAGTAATAGATCTCTTCAAGGTGGGTTTCGCCGTCCTTTTCCTCATCGTGCTTGTGTGGGGGATAGGAGGACCAGTTCCCGGCGGGAGTAATGACCTCGCACACGATAAAGCGGTCGGCCTCCAGTGCTGCCGGAGTGCCGAAGTTGTGTACCTGCCGCGAACAGTTACCGGCGCCCCGGAGTTCCACGGGCGTCTCGGCAGCAGTGACGAGGCGGGTCGGGTAGGCGGTGTGCGCAGGGGCGGTTGCGATGGCAACACGCCCGCCGTCTGCCGAGCTGATGCTGACGGACTTTCCGGTACCGGAGTACAGGATGTCGCTGGGGCCGTGGAACACGGAGGCCCGGCCTTCAAGGGCATGATCGACGCCGTCGACGGTTACGGTGAAGGTGCCGCTGAGGGGCACCACAATGCGTTCCTCACCAACAGCAGGAAGCTCGACGGCGGCGCCCGCCGGAATGGTGGCGACCTTGAGGCCCGTGTGTTCCCAGCCATCAATGGCAATGGTGGAATCAGAAGTGCCGAGCGAGATGTCCCACACGCCGTCGGCGGCGGAACCCAAGGGGTAAACCCAATTCGTCATGGAAGGGGAGTCCTTTGTATTAGCTGTACTAGTTGTTTTGGCCTAATCAGCGCTGTACGAGTGTCATTTCAAAGCTGTAGGAATCGGCGCGGTAGACGTGGTGGCCGGTTTCCACATGCCGGCCGGTGTCGTCCACAGCCGTGCGTTCCATGGTGACCAAGGCGGAATTGACTTCGGTCTCAAGGAGTGGTGCCTGGTAGTCATTGGCGATCATGGCGCCGATACGTTGCGTGGCCAGACGGAAGTTGACGCCGCCACGGCGCAGGATTGAGTAGAGTCCCTCTGCCGCAAGCATGGCTTCGTCCATGGTGGCGATGTCATCCCGCACCCAGTTCTCCATCAGGGCCAGTGGTTTGCCCCCAACTTTACGAAGACGCGTGAAGTGGTAGACCTTGGAGCCAGCGGGCAGCTCAAGCGCCGCGAGGGTGGCGGCGTCGGCTTCCTCGTGGGAAAAGCTGAGCACTGTAGTTGTGGGCTTCTTGCCATTATTGGTGAGATCGTCAAAAAGGCTGGAAAGTTCCAAGGGTCGACGGACCTGGCTGGATACCACTTGGGTACCTACCCCGCGTTTGCGAACCAGGAGACCGGAGCGGACCAACTCGTCCATGGCCTTACGCATGGTTGGCCTGGACAGGTTGAGCTGGGCTGCGAGGTCGATTTCGTTCTCAAGGCGACTGCCGGGTTCCAATACTCCGCTGTGGATGGCGGCCTCGATACCCTGTACAACTTGGTGGTAGAGAGGCACAGGAGAAGAGCGGTCGATGTTAAGACCAAGTTTTGTAACCACTGGAATACCCCGGGTTTCAGGCGCAACCTCTTGCCTCCTGGCGGATGCTCAAGGTATGTAGCCATTTGTTCGCTTGATAGGACATACTTTCTCCCTCGATGGTAGCAGTCAACTTTCGATGGTCAAATGGTTTATGTCAGAGCACAAAACGTCGGGAGGATGAGTGCCATGCCGAAGACCGGAAAAAACGATCACGCCCGCAAGGGTGAGTTGCCGTCCACCTTGCAGCGCTCGGACCAGAAGGCCCAGGACACTTTTGCCAAGACCTACGATTCGGCCATGGAGTCCTATGACAATGACCCGAGTCGGGCTGCCCGCACGGCTTTTGCGGCTCTGAAGCACAGTTACGAAAAGGTGGGCGACCACTGGGAGCCCAAAGAGGAACGCGGACCTTCCGATGCCCACGCCGAGGAGGGCGTGGATTCAGCCAAACCCACGGCCGGGGGTGTGGATGCCAATGCCTCCAAAGAGCACCTCTACCAGCGGGCGCGGGAATTGAATATCAAGGGCCGCTCGAAAATGGCCAAGAACGAGCTGGTGGAAGCGCTGCAGAAGGCCAACGACGCCGCGACGCGAAAGGCTCGGGAAGGCTAGCCTCCGGTCATCCCGCCTGGTCTTGGGTCGGTCCGACATATGCCAAATATGCAGGAACCGGTTCACACCGGCATAGTTAACGTCTTGGGGTTGCACTTTATGGGTACAGTCACCGCATGAAGGCAGGACAGAAACGAACAGGGGCTTAACTTGGCAGGGAATGCGACCTTCCGGCACAGCAACACCGCGCTGCTCTCGGTGAGCAGCGTCGAGGCTCCGAGGATAGTGAGCTCCACGGATTTCGACCGGAGATTGGCTTCGACCCTGCAGCGGCTGAAGTTTCCACCACGATTGCTCGAGCGCGTTGCCGGCATCACGCACCGCCGCTGGTGGGCGGCAGGGACATCGTTCGATGACGCTGCGGTGGAGGCGGGCGCAAAAGCCCTGGCTGAAGCCGGCGTCGAAGCCTCGGAAATCGGCTTGCTGATCAACACCTCGGTTACCAGGCGCAACCTTGAGCCGTCCGTGGCGGTCAAAATCCACCACGAACTCGGCCTGCCGTCGTCGGCCATGAACTTTGACTTGGCCAACGCCTGCCTCGGATTCGTGAACGGCTTGATCCTGGCGGCCAACATGATCGACTCGGGCCAGATCCGGTATGCGGTCATCGTCAACGGAGAGGACGCGCAGGGCACCCAAGAGGCTACGCTGGCGCGACTCCAGAGGCCTGAGACCACGCGCGAAGACTTCAACCGGGAGTTTGCCACGTTGACCCTCGGGTCCGGGGCCGCCGCGGCCGTCCTGGGTCCGGTGGACGAGCACCCGGGAGCGCACCGGCTTGTGGGCGGCGTGATGCGTGCCGGCACGGAACACCACGAATTGTGCGTTGGCGGTATCGATGGCATGTCCACCGACACCAAGGGCTTGCTCGACGGCGGCCTGCAGCTTGTGGTGGACGCTTGGCATGAAGCCCAGCCTGAATGGGACTGGGCCAGCATGGACCGCTACGTCACTCACCAGGTCAGCAACGCCTACACCCAGGCGATCATCAATGCCATCGACCTGGACCCGGACAAGGTTCCCATTACGTTCCCGCACTGGGGCAATGTGGGGCCAGCCTCGCTCCCCATGACGCTCGCCGCCCAGGCGCAGTCATTGACCTCGGGTGACCGGGTCCTGTGCATGGGCGTGGGCTCGGGACTGAATGCCGGAATGGTGGAAATCGTTTGGTAGCCACCAACTGGCCCGGTGTGGACCCGGAATGGTCGCGGACAATCCGTGTACTTTCCACGTCGGAGGTGGACGCGCCGGGCTCTGTTCGCCGCTGGCATGTGCTGGATAACGGTGCCCAGCTCGCACGCCGTGGCCTGACTCCGCTCGGGACTTTGCTGTGCGTGCATGGCAACCCCACTTGGTCTTATTTATGGCGGACGTTGTTGAGCGCAGGTGGAGACGCCGCCCATCCGTGGCGGGTCGTAGCTGTGGACCAGCTGGACATGGGCTATTCAGAGCGCACCGGAACATTCCGTCGCCTGGCTGACAGGATCAATGACCTGGGTGATCTCACAGATGCGCTGGGCCTGGAGGGGCCGGTTGTGACGGTGGGCCACGACTGGGGTGGCGTGATCAGCACAGGCTGGGCGCTGGAGCACCCTCAGCTCGTCAGGGGTGTGGTGCTGACTAATACTGCCGTCCATCAGCCCTCGGATTCGCCCATCCCGTCGGCACTGCGGCTCGCCTTGCACCCCGCCGTGCACCGGTGGGGCACCACGACGTCGGACGCCTTCCTGCGCGTGACGCACTCGCTGGCAACCCCGCCGCTGCCGGCGGACGTCGGAAGGGCTTTCATGGCCCCCTACCGCGGAGCCGGACGCCGGGCAGGGGTGGGGAATTTTGTTGCGGATATCCCCGCGGATGCGGGCCATCCCAGCTTCCCTGCGCTGACCCGTGTAGCGGAAGGCCTGCGCGGGCTGAAGGCGCCGGTCCTGATGCTCTGGGGCCCCAAGGATCCGATATTTTCCGATCGGTACCTCAAAGATCTCATCGGCCGGCTTCCGCACGCAGACGTCCATCGCTTCGAAGGAGCAGGACACCTCTTGCCGGAGGACCGGGACATTGCCACGCCTGTTTTTGACTGGCTTGCTGTACATGGTCCCGTCATCAGTGGCGACGATTCCCACGTGGCGGTTGCTACCGTCGGCGGAGAACCGGTCAAGGATGTGTCCGGAGAGAAGGATCCAGCGTTCCGTCCACTGTGGGACTCGCTGCGCGAGCTGGCTGCTGGTCCGGGAAAGCACGACATCGCTGTTGCCGAAATGTCGCCCGACGGCAGCGTGAGTCGGGCGCTCAGTTGGCAACAGCTGGACCGGAACATCCGCGATTTGGCCGATGGCCTGCGGGAAGTCGGTGTAGGGAGCGGTAGCCGTGTGAGCCTGATGGTCCCGCCCGGCACTGAGCTCACCGTGGCACTCTACGCCTGCCTGAAATTGGGTGCGGTAGTAGTGGTGGCCGACGCCGGACTGGGAACCAAAGGCATGAGCCGCGCCGTGAAGGGTGCCACTGCCGACTTCCTCATTGGCATCGACAAGGCACTTGCGGCAGCCTCGGTGCTCGGCTGGCCTGGGCGGCGCATCAGCGTGCAGGACCTCCCCGCCACCCGCCGTCGAATCCTGGGGGTTGAGACCTCGCTCGCGGCCTTGGGGCGGCGTGGAGCAACAGGCGACGCCGGGCGCGGCAGTGAGGTGCCAAGGACGAGTGTGGACCCGGCTGCCCCCGCCGCTGTCCTGTTCACCTCCGGCTCCACTGGCCCCGCTAAGGGCGTGCTGTATACCCACGGGCAGCTGGCCGCGATGCGGGATACGGTTGCCGCGACTTTTGGAATCCGTGCCGGTGCCCGCCTTGTAGCGGGGTTCGCCCCCTTTGCTTTACTGGGTCCGGCGCTCGGAGCAGTTTCGGTGACCCCGGCCATGGACGTTACTGCGCCCCGCACCTTGACTGCCCGGGCACTGGCAGACGCTGTCGCCGCCATCGACGCTACCGTGGTCTTCGCCTCGCCCGCAGCGTTGCGTAATGTCATTACTACCCGGGATGACCTGAGCGGGACAGGGCGCATTGCTCTTCAAAACATTGAGCTGCTCCTGTCCGCAGGCGCGCCCGTCCCTGAGCGGCTCCTGGCACAGGTGCAGCAGTTGATGCCCCAAGCGTCCCTGCATACTCCCTACGGGATGACGGAGGCGCTCCCGGTCACGGACATCAGCCTGGAAGAAATTCAAGCGGCGGAAGCCGACGCGGCTGCCGGGACCGTGATCGGAGCCGGGAACGGGGTTTGCGTGGGGAAGCCGGTACACGGAGCCGATCTGGCTGTTGTTCCGTTGGCGGCGGATGGAACCGCAACCGGATCGAACCTTGTGACAGAGGCGGGGGTCACCGGCGAAATCCTGGTCAGCGCGCCGCACGTCAAGGAGGCCTATGACAGGCTCTGGCTGACCCAACGGGAGAGTGCCGGCGTTACCGGATGGCACCGCACGGGCGACGTGGGACACTTCGACGCCGCTGGCCGACTGTGGGTGGAGGGACGCCTTGCCCATGTTGTGACGGCACCAGGGACCGTGGTGACGCCAGTCGGGGCAGAACAATCCATCGAACGCCTGGACGGCGTACGGGTGGCTGCCATCGCCGGGGTTGGACCGTCGGGAACCCAAGCGGTGGTTGCGGTGGTGGAGACCGCGCCTCCCGTCCCCAAAGCCGGCCCCGCCGGGCCGCAACTCGCGGGGCGTGTCCGACGAGCGGCCTCCGAAGCCGGGGTCGATGTCAGTGCCGTGCTGGTGGTCCCCGCGCAGCCCACCGACATCCGGCACAACGCCAAGATCGACAGGACCCGCCTGGCCCGCTGGGCTTCACGGGTGCTGGCTGGCGGACGTCCGGGAAAGCCATGAGGGTTCTGGTCACCGGTGCCAGCGGGCTCCTGGGAGGGGAGGTTGCACGGCAACTGCTTCGCCAAGGCCATGCCGTCGCAACCTTTCAGCGCCGCCCGTCGGGCGTGGACGGCGCGGAGGACTTCTGCGGTTCCATTGACGATGATGCGGCTCTCCGCGACGCAGTCGCCGGGGCAGAAGGAATCATCCACCTCGCCGCCAAAGTGTCCATCACAGGGCGCCCGGCCGAGTTTGAGGCAGTGAATGTGGAGGGAACCCGCCGGTTGCTCCATGAGGCCCGGACGGTGGGGGTGCGGGACGTCGTGTATGTTTCGTCTCCGTCGGTGGCCCACTCCGGCGCGGCCATCGTGGGATTGGGGGCGGAGCAGGCTGACCCACATCATGCGCGGGGCGATTATGCCCGCACCAAGGCCGCGGCAGAATTGCTGGCCCTCGCGGCGGATCGACCGGAGTTCCGGGTGGCAGCAGTGCGGCCCCACATTGTGTGGGGCCCCGGCGACACCCAGTTGGTGGAACGCGTCCTGGCTCGCGCCAGTCACCGTCGTCTGCCATTGCTCGACGCCGGCGCTGCCCTGATCGATACGACTTACGTGGACAACGCCGCTTCCGCCATCGTTGCTGCGCTGCACCGGATGGAGCACGTCCACGGCAAGGCCGTGGTGGTGAGCAATGGTGAGCCCCGACCCATCGGCGAGCTGCTGGCCGGCATCTGCTCAGCGGGTGGCGTGGCCCCGCCGTCGTGGTCTGTGCCGGGCGGTGCGGCACGGGCAGTCGGAGCAGTAGTGGAAAAACTCTGGACCTGGGCGGGGCGCAAAGAGGAACCGCCGATGACCAGGTTCCTCGCCGAACAGCTCTCCACCGCGCATTGGTTCGACCAGCGAGTTACCCGTGACCTCCTCGACTGGGCACCTGCTGTCTCGATTGATGAAGGACTGGCCAGGTTGGCCGAGTACTACGGTTCGAGTATCCGGCCATAGGGAAACAGGCCGGGATCGCAAGAGCGGTTCTGCCTTTTCACCGTATCAGTGTTGCCAAACCCTAACCGCAGGATCAAAGTGAGATAAATCAGATCACTTACATGGTCCGGGGGGCCGTGTACGGGCCGGGGGTGGACCATGAGCACCACGTCAGACAACGCCTTGGAAGCAACGCCTGCAGGTGAGGAACCAGAGCTAAAACGCGTGCTGGGACCCAAACTTCTCCTGCTCTTCATTGTCGGCGACATTCTTGGGGCCGGGGTCTATGCGGTTACCGGGACCATGGCAGGGACCGTTGGTGGCATCGTCTGGTTGCCCTTCCTGCTCGCCTTTGTCGTCGCCACCCTCACCGCGTTTTCCTACCTTGAGCTAGTGACGCAATACCCTCAGGCAGCAGGCGCCGCGCTTTATACGCATAAGGCCTTCGGGATCCATTTCGTCACGTTCCTCGTGGCGTTCGCTGTTGTTTGCTCCGGCATCACCAGCGCGTCGACTTCCGCCAATGTCCTTGCCCAGAACTTTTTTGGCGGTTTGGAAGTCAACGGCTGGATGGATGTGCCGGACCGTGGCGTGATCACCGCCGTGGCTTTGGGCTTCATGCTCCTGCTTGCGGTGATCAACCTGCGCGGCGTGGGGGAAAGCGTTAAGTTCAACGTCATACTCACCGCCGTTGAGGTGCTTGCACTGTGCGTGGTGATCGGGGTTGGCTTCTTCGTGATGGCCCAGGGAACCGGCAATGTCCAGGAGATCTTCGTTTTTACCGACTATCAGGACAAGGGGTTGTTCCTGGCGGTCACGGCAGCTACGTCCATTGCATTCTTTGCCATGGTGGGCTTCGAGGACTCCGTGAACATGGTTGAGGAAACCAGGAATCCGGAGCGGATTTTCCCCCGCACCATGTTGACTGGCCTCGGCATCGCAGTGATCCTCTACATGCTGGTGGCTGTGTCCGTGGTGAGTGTGCTGACCCCGGCAGAGCTGGGGGAGATCAGGGAAGCTGAAGGTGCGGCGCTCCTGGAAGTGGTGCACAAGGGATCACCTGATTTCCCCATCGACAAGATCTTTCCCTTCCTCGCCGTGTTCGCAGTGGCCAACACTGCGTTGATCAACATGTTGATGGCCAGCCGGCTGATTTATGGCATGGCACGCCAGCACGTTTTGCCCCGCTCCTTGGGAAGAGTATTGCCGGGTCGTCGTTCGCCATGGGCTGGCATCGCGTTCTCTACCGTCCTTGCCATGGGGCTGATTTGGTACGTCAGCATCGACCCCTCAAGCAACATCGTGGCCAATCTTTCCGGGACCACGGCGTTCCTGCTGCTGTGCGTGTTCACGCTGGTAAACGTCGCCTGCGTCGTCCTTCGCCGAAAGCGGGACCCCCACCGGAAGGTGTTCTTCACTTCCCCTGGACAACTGCCGTTGGTGGCAGCCGTACTGTGTGCCTTCCTCGCTGGTCCATGGGTGGGCAGGAACCCCGTCCAGTACCAAGTGGCTGGCGGCCTCATGGCCATCGGCGTGGTGCTGTGGTTCATCACCTGGCTGATCACCAGGAAAACCAACACCAGAGGGGGAGAACCAGCCCGAGCACAGGCGAATCAGCCACCGGAGGAATAACCCGGAATCAGGTCAGGTGGTCGAAGTCCCCCCGCGTCCATGCTGCGTGCCGTTGGGCCGAGTCGTGCAGTACGCCTTTCGCTCCGGAATCGATGACGTTGTTGAAGTTGCCGTAGATCCGGTCGAACGTCAGCATTTCCAGTTGAGCTGCAATACGTAATGCCACTGCGCCGGAGAGAGGTAAGCGATTGGGATAACTGCGCATGAAGGCGACCGTGCGACGATCGGGATTGGGAAACACGGTGTCGCCGGTCAGCAGTACCCCTTTGCCGCCGGCTCCTGCTGCCCAGTGCGCCACCGCACTGCCTGGGAAATGCCCACCCGTCTGGTGCAGGACCAATCCATCGGCGATTGTTGTGTTTCCAGACCAGTAGGTAACGCTTGGGTCGCTGCGACCGAGCCATTCGCGGTCGGCCTCCGCGATCAGGACCGGGACGTTGCCAAGACGGCGCGACCATTCCACCTGAACGCCGAACATGTGCGGGTGGCTGGCGGCGATAGCTGCAACGGGGCCGTGTTCGAGGACCGCTGCCACAGCGTTGTCATCGACGTAACCCACGGGATCCCACAGCAGCGAGCCCTTGGGCGTCACCACGAGCTGGGCAGTCTGCCCGATACCGGTTTTGGGCTCGGTGCTGACCGCTATGAGGCCGGGTTCATTTTGCTCCAGCACGATCTTCCGCCCGGCACCAGCCAGTTCGTCCAGAGTGAGCCACTGCTGTCCGTCCTCGGGCACGTATTGCCGTTCGTCGGCGCAGATGGGACAGACGTCCGGCGTAGGCTCGTCACGTTCAACGGCGCAGGTTGCGCAGATCAGCATCAGGAATCCTTTCCTCGGCACTTTGTATCCGGCAGCCCCGCCAGGTATCGCCAGATGATCATCATGCTTACTATTGTGGGGCAGTCGAAGTCGGAGAGGCACACCACACTAGGAGCGGACATGGCACTGAGCAAGGGAACACACGTGGAGTGGAACACCCCGCAGGGCAAGACGCACGGAAAGATCGTGGAAAAGAAAACTAGTGACTTTGTACTGGATGGCAACAAACATGTGGCCAGCGAGGACGAGCCGCAGTACGTAGTGGAGTCAGGGAAGACCGGTGCCAGGGCAGCGCACAAGGGCTCCGCATTGACTGAAAAGAGCTAGTGGCATGGCACCGCAACACGAGGTTGTCATCATCGGCGGCGGCAACGCAGGTGTGTCACTGGCTGCCCGCTTGAAGCGATATGGCGTCAAGGACATCGCCCTCATCGAGCCCAAGAAGCATCATCTGTACCAGCCCTTGTTCTCGCATATCGCCGGTGGCCGGGCCCAGGTCAAAGAAGCAGTCCGAAGCCAGGAGTCCGTGACGCCCAAGGGCGTCGCGTGGATCAAGGACAGGGCCGTCAACGTGGATGCAGGTGCCAACTCAGTGACGCTGGCGTCCGGTTCCACAGCGAGCTACGGACACCTTGTTGTGTGCCCGGGGCTGCAGTACGACTGGGATGCCGTGCCGGGGCTGTCTGAAGCGGTGCAATCGCCGTACGGTTCCTCTCATTACGAGTTCGAGCTTGCGCCGAAACTCTGGACCCTCTTGAGCACTATGAAGTCGGGCACCGTCATCTTCACCATGCCTTCGGGACCTGTGAAATGCGGCGGGGCCAGCCAGAAACCGATGTACTTGGCCTGTGACTACTGGAGGGAACAAGGCGTGCTGGAGAACATCCGGGTTGTCATGGTCCAGCCATATCCCACAGTTTTCGGAATTCCCGAGGTAGACCGGGAGCTTGACCGCAAGATTGCCGAGTACGGAATCGAACTGAGGACAAACAGCGAATTGGTGGCGGTGAATCCCGCCGGACGCACGGCCACTATCCGAAACAATGCGGACCACACGTCGGAGGACTTGCCATACGATGTCCTCAACGCCGTCCCTCCCCAGTCTGCACCGGATTGGCTCAAAACCACGGACTTGCCCGCAGTAGGGGACCAGTACGGTTTTGTGGAGGTGGACACGCAGACGCTGCGCCACCCCAGATACCCCAATGTCTGGTCACTGGGCGACGCTGCCGGAACCACTAACTCCAAAGCCGGCGGGGCGCTGCGAAAGCAGACCAAGGTTCTGGCAAAAAATCTGGTCTCGGCCCGCAAAGGCGAACCGCTCAGCCAAAAGTACAACGGTTACTCCGTATGTCCGTTCACCGTGTCGCGGAGCACCGTGGTATTCGCCGAGTTCGACCCCCAATACCGGCCCATGCCAACCATCCCAAAGGTTCCCACCTGGAAGGAAAACAGGCTCTCCTGGTGGGTGGACCGTGATATGTTCCCGCAGGTTTACTGGCACCTGATCCTCAAAGGCCGCGCGTAGGACGCCAAGAGACCGGTCCGGCCTATTGGCCGGACCGGTCTCTGTTAGTGAATCTGGTGTTGTGAACCTAGGCGGGCTGGATGTTCTCCGCCTGTGGACCTTTGGGACCCTGCGTGATATCGAATTGGACCTTCTGGTTCTCCTCCAGCGAGCGGTATCCGCTCGACGTAATCGCTGAGTAGTGAGCAAACACGTCGGGGCCTCCATCGTCCGGGGCGATGAATCCGAAACCCTTTTCAGCGTTAAACCATTTAACTGTTCCTGTTGCCATGCCTTTATTTCCTTCACCCGGTCGCTGGTCGGTCCCGCTGGTCGGTTTGCCGTCCCTGCCACTCACGATACGAGCCTATGGGCCGGTTCCGCTTGGGGCAACACATTTGCGGAGACGCGTAGGCGTCGGTGGGAAGAACGTCCGACGGCGGGAGGGCGCCGTCGTCTGCTTGTTGCCTTTGCCGGGGCTGCTTCAGGGCAGCCGGGTTGGGTCACGCTTTCGGTGGGAGCAGCGTACGGTCTGCTGTTTCTGTGCGGCCTAGTGCGCGAAGTGCCAGCAGCGGAAACAGGAGTACCGAGAGCATCCCTGCGCCTACGAGTGCCGAGGAAATTCCACTGCTGATAAACCCATGCTCCCGGCCGATGGTTGTCACGGCAACGATGATTGGCAAAGCTGTGGCCCCGAACAGCATGAGGGCCCGTTTGTCAGCTCGGGTGGAGCCGGGAGGCGCGGCGAGCAATGACGGGAGGCCTCGGATGATCAGCAATAGGGCAAGGAACAGCGGGACCATGGCCAGGGTCACGGGACTGGAGGTCAAAGCGCCCAGATCGAAATCAATGCCGGTATCGATGAAGAAGATGGGGACCAGGAAGCCAAACGCGACGGCGTCGATCTTCGTCTCAATGACCTTCCGGTCCACTTCAGGAGCGCGCGCGATGGTGACTTTCCAGAGGACCCCGGCGGCGAAGGCACCGAGCAGCATATCGAGTCCCAGGACCATGCTGAGCACTACCAGCCCGCTAAGAATCAACAGGATGGAACGCATGGCGAATTGGCTGCTGGTATGCAGTGTGGCTGTGACTTGTGCATGGAACAACGTGTGCCGCGCCTGGGAAGCAAGATAGATTGCCACACCAGTCAGGAGAACGAAGCCGAGCAGGACACCTGATGCCACGCCCAGTTGTTTGCCACTGAAGAACAGCGAGATAGCAATCAACGGTCCAAACTCGCCGGCCGCACCCAAGGCGGTTACGGCCACACCGATCGGCGACTTGGAAGCGCCGGCGTCCCGGAGGATAGGCAGCAAAGCGCCTAAAGCCGTGGAGCACAAGGCAACTCCGATAATCACGGCGCCCTCCGGTGAGGGGACCAGGACGAAACCGGCCCCAACGCCTGCGGCCAGGGAAATGACCCAGCCTGCGGATGCGCGGTAAATGGGACGGCCGCGGATTGCCGTGAAATCGATCTCGTTGCCCGCTACGAAAAACAACATGGCCAGTCCGAAGTCAGCCAGAGTATCCGTGAAAGCGGCGGATTGGACCCACCCCAGGAGGCTGGGACCGAACAGGATGCCAAGAACAATTTCAAAGACAACGATCGGCACTTTGACCCAACGGTCAAGGAGCCGGGTGGCAATCGGTGCTGCCACAGCCAGGACGGCGATAAGGACCAGTGACGTGGACAAGCCTTGCATCGGCAGTGCCTCCGGTACCTCGGCTGCTTCAAGGAAAAGTACTCCAAAGCTACCGCCAGCTCTCCCCGTGCGCCAGAAGTCCTTCGCCGAAAGTCCTGGCCCTGAACCACCGGATCCGGGTTCCGCAGGGAACGGTGAAGCAGCATACTGATTCGAGGAAGACGCCACAGCACCGCGGCATCCGGCCGGGGCCAGAAGAAGGAGTGCACCGTGGGAATCCTCACCGCTAACCTGTTCGTTACGCTTGACGGCGTCTACCAGGCACCCGGTGGCCCTGAAGAAGACAGGGGCGGTGGCTTCGAATTCGGAGGCTGGCAGGCAGCGTATTTTGACGACGAGACAGGCGAAGCCATCGGGGCGGGGATTGACCGCATGGACGCCTTGTTGCTTGGACGAAAAACCTACGACATCTTTGCGGGGTTCTGGCCGCATCAGGAAGACCACATCGGTGAGACGTTCAACGCCTTGCCAAAGTTTGTCGTCTCACAAACACTGACCCGCCCGGAATGGGAAGGCACCACTGCACTTGCGGAAGTCTCGGAGCTGTCTGAAGTGAAGGAGCGGTTCCTGGATATCCACATGTTCGGCAGCGGACACCTTATTCGCTCGCTCCTGGAGGCTGACCTTCTCGACCGACTCAACCTTTTCCTTTACCCGCTCACCTTCGGCTCGGGAAAGCGGTTGTTTGCCGAAGGATCGGGAGTCCCGGCGGCATTCCGTTTTGCGCAACCACCGCGGGCGTTCCCGAAAGGAGCGGTACTGCTCTCCTACGAGCGTGCCGGTGCGCCGATTACGGGCATCACCATCGGTCAGGACTAGCCGTGCGTCTTCAGGTTTTGGGCAGCGTCAGGAAGCTGGCCGGCCGGGCCATTCCTTACCCGCCCACGGGTCATAATCTGCGATGAGTTTCTCTTGGGGCGGGCGCCTGTCTTCAGGGATGTGCTGAAGGTTTACCCGCACCCGATACCACAGGGAACTCGATCCCCGCATCCCGTCGACGAGGACGTCGGCAGGGTGCAGCAGGGAAACAACGTCAGCGTACCGGGCCTTCCACTCATCGAGTGCTGCCTCGGCCTCGGGCCTGGTCTTGGTGCGGGCCACCTCGATCAGCGGCATCGTTGACATCCGGCGACCCGAGCCGTCGCCGCTCCTGGGCGCCTTCTCGGCCGGGCCCAGCTTGGCAGCCAGCGAAAGAAGCCCATCCAGCGAGCCGGCCTCGTCGTCGATTCCCGCGTGGGGGTCGCCAAGATCCGAGAAACGCTCGGGTACTGAGTGGACTGTGAACTGTTCCGGGCGGGCGGAGCGCACCTCATTCCACGTGAGCGGGGTAGAGACGCGGGCGTCGGGACGGGAACGGACAGAGTAAGCCGAAGCTACGGTGCGGTCCTTGGCGTTCTGGTTGAAGTCAACGAATACGCTCTCCCCACGCTCTTCCTTCCACCATTTGGCGGTTGCCAGCCCGGGAGCACGGTTTTCCACTTCACGGGCAAGGGTCTCGGCGGCGAGCCGCACATCGCGATAAGACCACTGCGGTGCTATTCGGACCAGGATATGGAGCCCCCGGGAGCCGCTTGTCTTTGGCCACCCCACCAACCCGACATCATCCAGGACATCCTGTGCAACGTACGCGGTGTCCACAATCCGGGACCAGTCGACGCCGGGCATAGGGTCCAAATCCACCCGCAGTTCGTCCGGATGGTCAAGATCCTCCGCGCGTACAGGGTGCGGGTTGAGGTCCAAGCATCCGAGATTTACCACCCACGCCAAGCCTGCGGCATCGCGGATGACCGTCTCCTCGGCGGAGGTGCCGGACGAGTAGTGGAGAGTCGCTGTGTCAATGAAGTCAGGATGGTTTTCAGGGACGCGCTTCTGGAAGAACGGTTCTGCGTCGATGCCCTTGGGAAAGCGCTTGAGCACCATCGGACGGCCGCCGGCACCGCGTAGGGCCCCCTCTGCCACTGCGAGGTAGTAGTTCACCAGATCGAGCTTCGTCAGCCCAGGCTCGGGAAACACCACCTTGTCCGGATTGGAGATGCGGACCTCGCTGCCGGCAATGTCGAGGATCTCGGCCGGGGACTTCGACGGGTTCATGCGGCCACGCTAGCAACCAACAGCCCTCCCAGCCAGAGACACGTTCAACGAAAAGGCATAAAAGGACTCCAACCTGGAGAAAAAATTCTGCAACTGGCTTTAAAAATATAAGTAGGTATGGTGTTGTCATAACGAAAATATATAGGAGTCCAAAATGTCCGGTAAATCACCCAGCGGTGCCAGGTCGAAGAAGACAGGGAAGACTATTCTGGAAAAGCGGGCCGAAAAGAGGGCAAAAGCTGATGGCAGCAAAGACCTTTTTTCCAAACCGAGGAAAAACCAGCGGTAGGGCGGCCACCAGCAGCAGAAACGGAAATTCAAAAAATGCGGCAATTGGTCTCTGCGCTCATTATTCCTGCGCGCCTCAATGAGCAAATTCGAGTGGAACGCATTGAGGCCGCCATGGCAATACAACAGTCACTCGTGGAGGGAAATGTTGAAGCAATTTCCGGCCGTGGCTGGCACGTTCTTTTGAACGACCAGGCAATTCACATTCCTTTGCCTCTGAACCCGCGTGCCGAGGTCTTGATACGGGAAGCGGGCACTCCAATGGACGGCACCGTCAGTGGCACTGCCGTTTTCCTCGGTCACGGCAGCAGCGGGACCGCCGCGGACGTGCCGAGTCATCTGTTGAGTCTGGCAGAGCGCCTGTTCGAGACCCGGCTGGCAGCTTAAGCAGCGGGCCTTCACAGGTGGGGACGGGACGGGCCGACTATATTGGCCCTGTCAGCCCAACACCAGCATTGAGGGAGCCTGCACACTATGGCCAAGGAACTTGCCACCCAACTCATCGAACAACTCCAGGCTGCCGGGGTGCAGCGGATCTACGGAATCGTTGGCGACAGCTTGAATCCAATTGTGGACGCCGTCCGGCAAACTGGAGGCTCCAAGAAGGGCGGCATCGACTGGATCCATGTGCGCCATGAGGAGGCGGCCGCATTTGCTGCCGCTGCAGAGGCTCAGTTGACGGGAAAATTGGCGGTCTGCGCGGGCTCATGCGGACCCGGAAATCTGCACCTGATCAATGGGCTGTACGACGCCAACCGCACCGGAGCCCCGGTGCTTGCCATCGCTTCGCACATCCCCAGCAAGCAGATTGGCAGCGGATTCTTCCAGGAAACTCATCCGGACCGGCTCTTCAACGAGTGCTCCGTGTATTCGGAGATGATTAGTACGGCCGAGCAAGCACCGCGGGTCATGCACAGCGCCATCCAGAACGCTGTAGGCCTCGGGGGAGTCGCAGTTGTCACCCTTCCCGGCGACATCGCCGGGCTTGAAGCTACGGCACCGACCCCATTGCCGGCCGCCTTCCGTCCGGCGGCCCTGGTGCCTGATCCAGCCGGCGTCAGGGAACTCGCTGACGCCATTAACGACGCCGGTAAGGTGGCTATTTTCGCCGGTGCCGGCGTCGAAGGCTCGCATGACGAGCTGATCGCCCTGGCAGAATTGATAAACGCACCAATAGGCCACTCCCTGAGGGGTAAGGACTTCGTCCAGTACGACAACCCTTTTGACATCGGAATGACCGGGCTGCTCGGTTATGGAGCTGCGGCCGAGGGTATTGAAGACGCGGATCTGCTGATCCTGCTCGGCACTGACTTTCCCTACGACCAGTTCCTGCCGGACACCCGCACGGCCCAGGTTGACAGGGCCCCACAGCGGCTGGGGAGGCGGACCGACGTCGACATCGCAGTCCATGGCGACGTACGCCCCACCTTGACGGCTTTGCTGCCTTTGGTGACGCCAAAGAAGAGCCGACGTTTCCTTGACCAGATGCTGAAGAAGCATGACCGCCTGATGAACAAAGCCGTGGGCGCCTACACGCGCAAAGTAGAGAAAAAGCAGCCCATCCACCCCGAATACGCGGCCTCGCTCTTGGACCAGGTTGCAGCGGAAGACGCCATCTTCACGGCCGACACCGGCATGTGCAACGTCTGGACTGCGCGTTACATCAACCCGCTGGGCACCCGTCGGCTGATCGGCTCGTTCCTCCACGGATCCATGGCGAACGCCCTTCCGCACGCCATTGGTGCGCAGGTGGCCTACCCCGGGCGACAGGTGGTTTCCGTGTCAGGCGACGGCGGCCTATCCATGTTGATGGGCGAACTCATTACAGTTGCCGCACACAAGCTACCCGTGAACGTGGTGGTGTTCAACAACTCCACGTTGGGCATGGTCAAGCTTGAAATGTTGGTAGACGGGCTACCCGACTTCGGAGTGGACGTGCCGGACGCGAATTACGCAGCGGTGGCCAAAGCCCTGGGTTTCCATGCCGTGCGCGTCACGGATCCGGCGGACATCGAGGCAGCGTACCGGGCAGCGTTTGCGCACCCCGGCCCGTCCTTGGTGGAGCTCATCACCGACCCCAATGCCCTGTCCATCCCGCCGAAAATTTCGGGGTCGCAGGTTATTGGATTCGCTACAGCCATGTCCAAGGTGGTTCTTAACCGCGGTGCCGGGGAGGCTGTCAGCATGGCGCGAAGCAACCTGCGGAACATTCCTCGGCGGTAGTTACCGCCGCCGGGTAACAGCAGCGAGGTAGGGCGCTGTCCGGCTTGTTCGGGAACGCGCGACGACGGCTGGCGGGCCTGCGACCATGATCTCGCCGCCGGCGTCGCCACCGCCGGGACCCAAATCGATCACCCAGTCGGCGCCTGCTACGACGTCCATCTCATGTTCCACCACGATCACCGTGTTTCCGGCGTCCACCAGCTTGTGCAACTGGGCCATCAGGAGTTGGACGTCGGCCGGGTGTAATCCAGTAGTAGGCTCATCCAGCAAATAAAGGGTGTGGCCACGCTGGATGCGCTGCAGCTCGGTGGCGAGTTTGATGCGCTGGGCCTCGCCGCCGGAAAGCTCGGTGGCCGGCTGGCCCAGGCGGAGGTATCCCAGGCCCACCTCGCGAAGGGTTTGGAGACTGCGGGCAACGCCGGGAAGATCAGCCAGGAATTCGGAAGCCGCGTTCACTGTCATGCCCAGGACGTCGGCAATATTGTGTCCACGGTAGGTGACTTCCAGGGTTTCGGGATTGAACCGCGAACCGTGGCATTCGGGGCAGGGCCCGTAACTCCCGGGGAGGAACAGTAGTTCCACTGCCACGAACCCTTCTCCGAGGCAAGTCTCGCAACGGCCACCAGCCACATTGAAGGAGAACCGGCCAGCCCCGAAGCCACGGGCACGGGCTTCCTCAGTGGCTGCGAACTCCTTCCGGACTCCGTCAAAGAGCCCGGTGTAGGTGGCCAGGTTGGAGCGAGGGGTCCGCCCGATGGGCTTCTGGTCCACCTTGACGAGCCGGTCGAGCTGGTGGAGCCCGGATACCAGGCCCACAGTGTTCGCCTCGTGCGCAGCGTCTGCTTCGGGGTGCAGCTCGGCCCCGACAACCTCGGCGAGAACGTGGCTGACCAGGGAAGACTTACCCGAGCCGGACACGCCAGTCACCGCCGTGAGCACGCCTAACGGGAACTCAGCCTCCAAGTCCCGAAGGTTGTGACGGTTAATGTTCTGAAGCTTGAGCCACTCCTTCGGCTGGCGGGGTTCTTTTGGTGGACGGGTCTCTTTGGGTGGATTCGGGTTGTGGCTGTCAGGGAACAGGAACGGCCGCGTGATGGAATCCTGTACGTCAGCAAGTCCTGCCACGGGACCGCTGTACAGGACCTGCCCTCCGCCATCGCCCGCGCGGGGTCCGACATCGACAAGCCAATCGGCTGCCTTAACGAAGTCCATGTTGTGCTCCACCACGAACACAGAGTTGCCTGAGCTCTTGAGCTGGTCCAGCACAGCGAGGAGCGGCTCGGCGTCGGCCGGGTGCAGTCCTGCAGATGGTTCATCAAGCACGTATATGACGCCGAAAAGCCCGGAACGCAGCTGGGTGGCGATCCTGAGGCGTTGCATCTCGCCGGGAGAGAGCGTTGGTGTTGGACGACCCAGCGCGAGGTAACCCAGGCCCAGATCCAAAAGTACCGTGACCCGGTTTAGTAGGTCGCGGGTAATGGCGACGGCCACCTCGTTGGTTTCACCGGAGGTCCCGGTCCGTGAGGCTGTGCCGGCGGCCGTCAATTCCGTGGTGGGGCGGATGATGTTGGCCAGGTCGGTCATCGGCAGCGCGTTGAGCTCAGCGATGGTCTTGCCCGCGAAGGTCACAGCCAGTGCTTCCGGCCGGAGCCCGCTGCCGCCACATTGCGGGCAGCGCCCGCTTTCCATGAAGCGCAGCACCCTGTCACGCATCGTGGTGCTTTTCGAGTCTGCAAGGGTGTGGAGCACATAGCTTTTGGCGCTCCAGAACCGGCCCTTGTAGGGCTTGGCGACGCGGTCCCGTTGCGGCGTTACTTCCACTACGGGCTGTTCTTCGGTGAAGAGGATCCAGTCGCGGTCCTTCCTGGGGAGCTTCCTCCATGGCGTGTCGACGTCGTAACCAAGATGCGTGAGGATGTCGCGGAGATTCTTGCCTTGCCAAGCCCCGGGCCACGCGGCTATGGCACCCTCACGGATGCTGAGGGACGGGTCGGGAACCAAGGACTCTTCCGTGACCGTGTGGGCGACTCCCAGTCCGTGGCACTCGGGGCAAGCACCGGCGGAAGTGTTGGGGGAGAAGGCGTCGGAGTCCAATGGCCGCGCCCCTTCCGGATAGCTCCCGGCTCGTGAGAAGAGCATTCGCAGGGAATTGGACAGCGTAGTCAGTGTGCCAACGCTGGAACGGGCGGTTGCCGTGCCGCGGCGCTGTTGGAGGGCGACGGCGGGTGGCAGCCCTGTGATCGCTTCCACCTTGGGATTGTGGCCCTGTTGGATGAGGCGCCGCGCGTACGGGGCCACGGACTCGAAGTAGCGGCGCTGGGCTTCGGCAAAGATCGTGCCGAACGCCAGGGACGATTTCCCGGATCCTGAAACTCCTGTGAAGGCGACAATTGCATCACGGGGCACGTCCACGTCCACGTTACGGAGGTTGTTCTCGCGGGCTCCTCGGACCCTGACGAACCCATCCTCAGTGTCGGCAGACTGTGCTGACCCTTGGGTGGAAGCTTGGTGCCGGGCAATTGTCAGTTTGCTGTCCATTGGAACGACTCTATCTGGCGCCAGTAACCAACGCGATTCGCTGTGGCCATGTGGGGAACTTGCCGGGCGGTCCCATAACCTTTTGTCCGGGGGCGTTCGCGCTGCCTTGAAAGTTTCATTGTGAATCTTTCGCTTGATTGTCTCGTTGGGGGAAGACTCGTGATCAGAAAAATAGTGTCCGCCTGGTTCCTCGCGGCAACTCTGGCGGCGTCGTCACTGGTGTTCGCGGTTCCAGCAGAGGCGGGCCCGCAGGTGTACAACCCCTGTCAGCGGCTCAGTGCCGGGCAGGTGAAGTTCCCGTCATACGCGGCCAATCGTGTCACGTTCGCCACTGCGACAGACCGCTCACAGTCGGCTGTTGTCATCACGGGTTGTGTACGGGCGGGGAGCGGGTACGCACAGGAGTGGCAAACCACCGGGTTCGCCGGTTCCAATGGGTTCTCGGCGCAGAATCTGGCGTGGGAAGACACTTGGAAGTCTCCCACCGGAAGCTTCAGTTTCACGGAGGCCTTGGGCCGGTCCAATCCGGGGACCGCTTTGAAGTACTACACAGTGAATCCCAGTTCCCGCTGGGGAGGTGAACATGGACCCACCTATAACCAATATTTTGAGGGGCCAGGCGGCGAATCGGACGAGAACCTTTGGACATATATGAACCAAGGATTCTATGAGCAGGCCGCGGTGATCAACTGGAACCGATACCCGGACATGCCCACTGTCCAAGGGGCGTCCTATGCCATCTTCTTCCACGCCGGCAACGTTCCGAGCGCTGGCTGCATTTCAACGCACTTGGGGACCGTAACCCAACTCCTGAGGACCAACCGGCCCGGTGACCGCATCATCATGGGCGCCGTGGACGACGTCTTTACTCCCTACAGCAGCTCACCGTTCGGGGCAATCACCAACAAATATGCAGCAATCGGGGGGCCCGCCTACGCCGGTGATCCCATCAGCAACGAGATGTATGGCCTCAAAAATGGTGGAGCCGGCCAAGCTTTCCAATATGGCTCCATCTATCACTCGCCACTGTCCGGTACCTTCTTCAGCACAGGAGTGATGCGCGGCAAGTGGGGTTCAACAGGCTATGAAAACGGATTCCTTGGTTACCCGGCGTCCGATGAGATACGGATGACCCGGGGAGCCTTGGGCCAGGCATATCAGAACGGATCCATCTACTGGGGCGGCAGCACAGGGGTGCACATCAGTATGGGTGCCATCCGTGCTGCGTGGGGTGCCGCCGGGTACGAAAGAGGCTATCTCGGCTACCCAACCACGGATGAGATATCCGGCATGGCCAAAGGCGGCATCGGTCAAGCATACGAAGGTGGCTCGATCTACTTCACGCCGGCAACCGGAGCGCACGTCAGTACAGGCTTGATCCGCCGCAAATGGGCCTCCCTCGGCTATGAGGCGGGGATTCTGGGGTACCCGGTCACGGACGAAATCCGAGGCATGGTGAACGGTGGCGTCGGACAGGCGTACGAAAACGGGGCCATCTACTACTCGCCTGCCAGCGGCGCACACCTCAGCATGGGTGCGATTCGCAACCTCTGGGCCCAGCACGGGTTTGAGAAGGGCAAGCTCGGTTACCCGATCTCCGATGAGTACGTTTCAGCCGGCACCGTCATGCAGGACTACCAGGGAGGTAGCATCAGCTGGTTCGGTTCGAGTGGCAAGGTCAGCTTCAGATCCAGCTAACCCATGTCGCCCTGGAGAAGCCGACGCGTCGCCTGATCAAGAAAACCTGAACCGGCGACAGTAAGCCATGGCGCAATCCGGTCCCCAAGAGGACAATGCCGATCATGGCTGGACAAATAGTCAATGAACAAGGCGTCAATGAACAGGACGCCAACGAAGAAATAGTCAAGCGGCTGATCGACTGCATCAACGATCGCCACATCGAAGTCATGGATGAGCTCTTCCACGACGACGCCGTGATGCATTGGCCCCAATCCGGGGAAGTGGTACGCGGCGCCGGGAATCGCAGGGGAATCTACAACGCTTTTCCGCAGCTGCCCACCATCACACCCCGGCGCCTGCTCAGCGGTGGGAACCTGGTGGTGGCTGAGGCGCTGCTGGACTACGGCGGACCCGCCTATGAAACAGTCTTCATCTTCGAATTTCGCGATGGAAGGATAGCCAAGGAGACTGCCTACTGGAGTGAGGCATTCCAGGCCCCGGAGTGGCGTTCGCAGTGGGTCGAAATCAGTAGTACTTAGTCACGTTCGCCCGAAGGAACGCCCGGGGCTACTCGGCGGCAGGTCGACGTCGTTGTTGTTTGGTGGCAGACCTGAGTTCTTTTGCCACCCGGTGGCGCCTGGCGGAACCCCGGGTGGGTTTTGAGGCACGGCGGACGGACTCGGGGACGAGGCCTGCTTTTATCAGATCAGCGAGCTTGGCCATGGCGATCTCGCGATTACGCAGCTGGGATCGTTCCTCGGATGCGGTCACAGTGATGGTACCGCCGACGAGTTTTCGCCCCAGGCGTTTGAGCAGCAGCGACCGCTGCTCATCTGTCAGGGTGGCAGAACCGGTAACGTTCCACATCAATTCGGCCCGACTGTCCGTGGTGTTGACGTGTTGACCGCCCGGTCCGGAGGAGCGGGAGAATCGCCAATTGAGTTCGGCGGCGGGGATCGTCAGCGAAGGGGAGACTTCCAGGTCCATGGAACAAGCCTTGCACGTCGCTGACTCCAACCCAGTCAGGCCTGGGCTGAGTTTCTCTGACACGTTTTCGGAAATTAGGTAAGCCTAAGCTAATCTTTCATTTTGTGATTGAACTGACTGAACTCTCGGGGCTCGAGGCCACTGACCTGGTCCTCCGTTATGGGGACAAGGACGTGGTCCATGGCGCAGGGCTCCGCTTGGAGCCGGGGCGCATAGTTGCCTTGGTAGGCCCGAACGGCAGTGGCAAGTCCACCCTGCTTCGTGCGCTGGCCCGGTTGCACGAGGCTTCTTCCGGCACCGTAACGGTCAAACCTGCCGACGGCGAAGTGTCAGATGCGTTGATGATGAAGCGCAGTGATTTCGCCAGGCACGTGACGTTGCTTTCGCAAAGCCGGCCGGTGCCGCACGGCCTCAGCGTCCGTGACGTCGTCGAGTTCGGGCGCCATCCCTACCGCGGACGGTGGCGCGCTGGCGATCCTGAGGGGCCGGCCGCCGTCGACCGCGCCATGGAGCTGACCGGTGTGGCGGAGCTCGCCAGCCGGGGCGTCCATGAACTTTCGGGCGGGCAACTGCAACGGGTGTGGCTGGCAAGCTGCCTTGCGCAGGACACCTCGGTGCTGCTGCTCGATGAACCAACCAACCACTTGGACCTCCGCTACAAAGTGGAGATCTTCGATCTCGTCTACGACCTCGCCCGCATCCATGGTGTTGCAATTGGCGTGGTTCTGCACGACCTCGACGAGGCAGCCGCACTTGCCGATCATGTGGTGGTTCTGTCGGAAGGGCGGATCGCGGCCGCCGGACCGGCGCACGAGGCACTCGATGCGGAGCTCCTCAGTGACGTCTACTCAATTCCCATTGTTACCCACACTGATCCGCTCACCGGCAGGCTGCGCACCCGCGCTGTAGGCCGGCACAGCGACAGCTGACACCCCCTCATCAACGTAAGCCCCCCCAACACGAAAGGGACCCCTGTGTCCATGAAGATCCATAAAGCCCTGGCCGCCACCGCTGCCTTGGCGGTCCTGCTCACTGGTTGCGGAACCACGGAAGGCCCCGCGAGCTCCGCTTCGAACAGTGCCGGTGCAGTAGAAGCCATCACCCTGACCGACGCCCGCGGCACCGAGGTCAAGCTCGATAGCCCCGCCAAGCGCGTGGTCGGCACCGAATGGAACGTGGTGGAGAACTTGACGACCCTCGGCGTTATGCCGGTAGGGGTTGCGGACGTCAAGGGTTACAGCGCTTGGGTCACGGCCGGCAAGCTGGACAGCACGCCCACCGACATCGGAACACGCAACGAGCCCAGCTTTGACACCATCGCCTCCCTCGATCCGGACTTGATCGTTGCCACCACCGACCTCACCGAGCCCGTGATCAAGCAGCTCGAAGAGCTGGCTCCCGTCGTTGTGGTGAAGTCCGCGGATGGCAGCCGCCAGATCGCGCAGGCCGAGGACAATTTGAAGCTCGTCGCCAAGGCAACCGGCACCGAGAAGAAAGCTGATGAGGCCATCGCAGCGTTCGACGCCGCCGTTACCAAGGGCAAGGCCGATCTTGAAAAAGCCGGCCTGGGCGGGTCCCGCGTAGCGTTCGCAGACGGTTGGGTTGCTGATGGCAAGGTTTCCATCCGCCCGTTCACCAAGGGATCCCTGCTGGCTGATATCAACACCGAGCTGGGTCTCGTGAACCCGTGGACGGTTGAAGGCGACCCTGCCTACGGACTGGGCTCCACCGACGTCGAGGGCCTGACCGCCGTCAACGCCGACCATTTCGTCTACATCACCAACAGCGCCGATGGTGACTTCACCGAGCAGTTGACCGACAACGCAGTCTGGAAGTCGCTTCCGTTCGTGTCGGCCGGCAAGGTGCACCGCCTCTCTGACGGCATCTGGATGTTCGGTGGCCCAGCCTCGATGACCCAGTACGTCGACGCCATCGTCGCGTCCCTCACGAAGTAGTCCCACCCGCATGACCGACACTGTGAAGAGGCCCGCCATGACCGTTCCCACGGCCGTGGCGGGTGCTCCCGTACCTGCCGCGTCGACTGGACTATTTGTCCGCCGGCGCTCCGGACCGGTCCTGGTGGCTGGCGCCGGGGCAGTTATCCTGGCCCTGTTTTCGCTGATCCACCTCACACAAGGAACGGCCGACGTCGGCCCTTTCCAGCTGTTGGGGCTGCTCACCGGAGGCGGCACGGACCAGGAAACCGCAGTGTTGGTTGCCTCGAGGGTACCGCGACTTTTCGCCGGTTTGTTGGTCGGCGTGGCGTTGGGGGTGGCTGGCGCGGCTTTGCAGTCGGCCACCCGCAACGTCCTTGCTTCCCCTGACACGCTGGCTGTGAATGCCGGCGCGCATTTCGCGATAGTTGCAGTGGCTGCATTCGGCATGACGCTTCCGGCACTCCTGTCCGGTGGCGTCGCCTTCATCGGCGGCCTCGCCGCGGCGGTGCTGGTGCTTGCGCTGTCGGGCGGTGGTGCCAATGGCAATGGAGGCCCCATCCGCCTGGTGCTCGCCGGCACAGCGCTGGCGTTGGGCCTGCATTCGGCCACCAGCGCACTCCTTCTTTTGTTCAGTCAGGAAACCACGGGTTTGTATGCGTGGGGGCAGGGAAGTCTTGCCCAGTCCCGCACCGACGAGTTGATCCAGTTCACGCCTATAGTCCTCATGGCTATCGCCGCGCTCCTTCTCCTCGCACGTCGGATGGACCTGCTCGGCTTGGGTGACGACGCCTCCAGGCTGGCGGGTGCGGATCCGCGCCTGGCCCGGGTGGGCGCCGTCGTACTTGCCGTTGTACTGTCGGCAGCAGCGGTGACGATCGCCGGCCCGATCGGATTTGTTGGACTCTGTGCCCCTGCAATCGTGCGTCTTCTGGCCTCCCGTCTTCGCGGCCTTGGCCGGCATAGGGCGTTGCTGCCCATCTCCGGCTTGGCCGGTGCAGTGGTGGTCATCGGAGCGGACGTCCTTGTTCGTGGTCTTTTCGGTGCCCAAGCAGGCGTTGAAGTCCCCACCGGCGCAGTCACTACGGTCTTCGGAGCCGTATTCCTGGTGATCCTGGCCATGCGGATGTCCGACGCCGGGTTGAGTGTTGCCGGTGATGCCCTGGCAAGACTTCGCACGCGCAGGTTCTTCCTCACAGTATTGATCGGGCTCCTTGTCCTGCTCGCCGGCTTGCTGGTGGCGGGTGCCCTACTGGGTGATGCGAAGCTCCTGCTCGGGGATCTCGTCAACTGGCTCACCGGACAGTCGGGAACTCGTGTCAGCGCCGTCCTGGGTACACGAATGCCGCGTGTCCTGGCGGCGGTCCTCGCCGGCGCGGCCTTGGCTCTCGCCGGTGCACTTATCCAAGCGGTGTCCCGCAATTCCCTGGCCGAGCCCGGCATTCTTGGCGTCTCCGGCGGTGGCGGACTCGCGGCAATCATCGTCATCACCACAGTCCCGACGGCGGGCTCGTGGGTGGTCACTGGCTCCGCGCTTGGGGGAGCGGCACTTTCTGCCCTGTTGGTCTTCGGATTGGCTTTCCGCGGCGGACTTCAACAAAACAAGCTGGTGTTGATCGGCATCGGCATCTCCGCGGGGCTGGCGGCCGCTATCACCGTCCTCCTGGTGACGACAGATCCGTTCAACCAGACAAAGGCCCTCACTTGGTTGTCAGGCTCTACCTATGGCCGTAACTTTGCCTCCGTCCTGCCACCGCTGCTGGCTTTGGTGCTTGCGCTGCCTGTGCTGGCGGGCATGAGACGGGATCTCGATCTGATCGCCGTGGATGACGATTCTCCGCGCGTGCTGGGCATAGGGCTATCCGGATCCCGGGTGCTCCTGCTTACGGTGGCTGTGCTTTTGACCGCTGGTGCCGTCTCTTCGGTGGGCGTGATCGCTTTCGTGGGACTTGTGGCACCCCACGCCGCCCGCACACTTGTAGGCGCACGGCACTCAAGGGTCCTGCCCGTGGCAGCGTTGATCGGCGCCTGCACGGTGGTACTGGCCGATCTCATTGGCCGCACGGTCATAGCGCCGGCCCAGATACCTGCCGGAATCATGACGGCGTTGGTGGGCGCCCCCTACTTTGTGTATCTGCTCTGGCGTTCACGGGTGGACCGCACGGTCTAAGCTGTCCGCTATGCCGTCTGCCGGCGCGCGGCTTCTGCACATAGGATCGACTCATGGCCGGTTCACTGGATGTTCTTGGCCCCATCCTGGAAATGATGACGTGGGTGGGGTTTGTCCCCGGCGTGCCGTTGCTTTTATGTGCATGGGTCATTGCCCGGCGCCGATGCGTTTGGACCACCGCTGAGGGAGAACAGTTCGCCGCAGGCGGATTTCTGGGACTGCATTGGGTAGATCGGGCGAACGAGGAACAAAAGGTCCTGCTGGATATCCCTGCCCGCGAGGGGAGCGTTGAATCAGGCGCTGTGCTGGTCCACTACGACCTCTGCCACCCCTCCCGATGCTCGCTGCATCCGCCGCGCCACGACAACACCGTTCTGATTCTCGGCTGGATCCTCACTGGTGTTGGGATACTGAGCACCCTCGGCGGGTTCGTCCTTCTCCTTCTCTAGCGCGAACCCCTTGAACGTCCAATTGCTCCGGGGCTAGCATTTGCGCGCACGGTCAACGCGCACCGTAAACCTAGGAGACTGCTATGAGTGAGACGACCGCAAGCCTGATGGTGGACCTGATCATTTCCCTGGACGGCTACGCTTCTGCCGAAGGCTGGCCTGGTTGGTGGGGATTGGAAGGTCCGGAGTACCTGGCCTGGTTGGATGAAGAGGGAAAGAAGGACTTCACCACACTGATGGGCGCGAACACGTACCGGGTGATGTCGAGTATGTCGGAGGAAGCCTCTGAAGACAGTTCGGGGTTTTCAAAGGAGGAAGGCGCCAGCCTGAGCGGGTTGGCTGCCATGCCCAAGATCATCTTTTCCTCCACCCTGAAGGAGCCCTTGGCATGGCCCAACTCAGAACTTATTTCGGGTGATGCTGTGGAAGCCGTCCGGGAACTAAAGCGGACCCGAACCGGCACGTTGAGCACTCTGGGCAGCTTGAGCCTTTGCCGTTCCCTGCTGACGGCCGGTCTGGTGGACAGGTTTCGCTTGGTGATCTTTCCCGTGATCACCGGGAGGACCGGTAGTGAGCGAATCTATGACGGCTACCCGGATGTCGCATTGGAATTGGTGGACAGCCGGACGTTCGACGGCCGCTCGCAGCTACTGGAGTACATACCCACTGTCATCGAGGGCCCGCCACCAGCAAGGCAGGATTGAGTCCACATGGGTGCCGGCAGCGAATCAGTTCCGAATTTACCTGAATCTCCACCGGAAGCCGGGCCCTTGCCCGAAGTCATTGTCCAGCAGGTGCAGCTGCCTGCAGGGGTTGCGGGCCCCACAGAGATCAGTTTCGATGTTCGCTGCTTCGTGCTGCCTGTTTCCGGTGGGATTGTTCTGATTGACACGGGAATGGGAGGCAGTGCCGTGGATATCAACCAGGCGCTGGAACGTCTGGGCGCCGGTTGGGGTGATGTCTCCGATGTGGTGCTCACCCACTCCCATGCAGACCATTCCCTTCACTGCCGACCCAGTGGAGGCTGAATCATCGCTCCGGAAACTCTCCGAGGTATCGCACAACAGGATGCTGTTCTCGCATGGGGCCGAGATTTCCGATGCGAACGCCCGGCTCCGCGCCCTCCTCGATCAGCCTTCGTCCCTGTCGTAGCCCGCAAATGATGAGCGCGTACCTCAGCTAACTTTCAGTGACTGACCTTCACTAACGTGTTCGAACAGTGGAGCGAGGCAATCAGAGTAATAGGTCATGGCCTCGGCGAAAGTGAGCAACTTTGGTCCGCCGGCGGTGGTAACTGCCGAGCCCTGTGGGTCTGCCAGGTCCACCTGGCAGAGAACAGGTTCGCGGCTGAAGCCATTGGCGGTCAAGGTGGCAATTCCCCAAGGGTGGCTTGGGTCGGTCACGGAGATGCCGGCAGCATCGAAGGTATCCCGCAGGACGTAGTGCGTGACCGTGCGCCAGGACTGGACAAAGGGCTGCTGCAGTTGCTCAATCAGGTCATCGTCGTCGCTGTCATAGGCGTCCGAGAGGGCGGCGGAAAGAGCATCCCATTCGTGGGCATCGCGGACCATGAGGTGCGCGGCCCGAAGGCGGGCGATAGTTTCATTCAACGTCATGGTAGTCCCCAAACTTCCCGTCGCTTTGCCTGACCCGAATGGGCAGGCCGGACCGCCGTCGGCATGTCACTATCAAACAGAACGGATGAAGCAGCAGCATGATTCCCTGAAAAACGGTGTTTTTGCTTTCTAGCCGCGTCATTCCTTGGCCGCCTAGCAAATCAGTAGCCTTACTAATAGGGTGGTTGTGGGGAAGGCCCCCGGATGCGAAGAGAAGTGAGGCCCGCATGACTGAAGAGCAACCCATCAGCAAAGTCACGGACATCATCAACGATTCCAAGATCGGAATGCTGACCACCGTCAATGAAGAAGGTGCGCTGGTCAGCCGGCCGCTGGCTGTCCAGGAAGTGCAGGACGACGGCGACATGTGGTTCTTTACGGGACTGGGGACCTCACAGGTTGCCCACGTGAGACAGGATCCGCGAGTCAATGTCTCCTTCGGCAAGAGCACCGAGTGGGTGTCTGTAGCCGGGACTGCCCACGTGGTCACGGACCGACAGAAGATCCACGAGATGTGGAACCAGGTTGTGGAGGCATGGTTCCCTGACGGTCCGGACACCCCGGAAGTTTGCCTGATTCACGTGGATTCGGATTCGGCAGAGTACTGGACGAGCCCGGGCGGAACGGCAGCAACGGTACTTCAATGGGTCAAGTCCAAGGTCACCCACTCCCGCTTCAGCGTGGGCGAAAGCGGCACAGTGGAACTATGACCCGCCATGGTTGACGTCGAGCGGTTTCGGGTCCTTTTGGAGGAGGAAAGGAGTCGCAAACTCGAACTGCTCAAGGCGCTGCGAAGCGACATCAGTTCGGTGAGCCTCGCCCGGCAAGACTCCAATGTGGACGACGAACACGATCCCGAGGGCAGCACTATAGCCTTCGAGCTCTCCCAAGCGTCCGCCCTCATGAGCCAAAGCCAGGTTGGCTTGGAGCAGATCGATGACGCACTGGCGAGGATAGCGGCAGGAACCTACGGACTGTGCGCGGTGTGCGGCGTGGCCATACCCGAGGGCAGGTTGGAGGCGAGGCCGTGGACGCCGTTCTGCGTCAACCACGCCTCAGGAAGAAGCTGAGTCAGCTGGACATTCCCGGCGAAACCGGCACGAACTCAATGCCCTGCTGGACCTTCTTCCTGGGGCCCCGGTTGAACCCTTTGGCGTCCAGGTGGTTGCCGGCACGGTAGGCTGCCAGCGCTTGGTCATAAATCTCGTTGAGCCGCCGCCCGGTGAAGACTTCCGTGGTTCCGTCGGCGAAAACCACGCTCACTGACACGCTTCCCGGGAAGTGCCTGTTCATTCGGATAAAGCCTTGCGCGTCCTGCTGCAGGGAAATCAAGAATTCCGCCCTTTCGACGATTGTTACCTACAGTTTCTCAGCAGTGGCCGCAACACGGTGACGCGGCCGGCTCAGCGCAGGGACCCTGGTGATGGCCGCCCGCCGTTCGCCCACGGTATTCTCGATGCTTCCGATTCCCTCAACGGTCATCCGGACCACGTCTCCGGTCTTCAAGGGTGGGGGAGTCTTGGCACCGTTCCGTCCCCAAAGTTCAGCGAGGCATCCTCTACCGCATGTCCCGGAGCCCAAAACGTCGCCGGGTCGCACCACTGAGTCCTGCGAGGCATACGCTACGAGTTCGACGAAGGGCCAGCCCATATTGGACAGCAAATCCTGTCCAATATGTTCGCCATTGACCTCAACGGCCATGGAGATCGGCAGGAAGCCTTCGGCGTCGTGCAGGTGCTCAAATTCATCAGCAGTTACGATCCACGGGCCCAAGGTGTTGGCGAAGTCCTTGCCTTTGCAAGGACCCAGACTGACTTTCATCTCACGCCTTTGCAGGTCGCGCGCCGACCAGTCGTTGAGGACTGTGTAGCCGAAGATGTGCTGGTGCGCGTCGGCCGCCGACAGGTTTCTGCCTTCACTTCCCGGTACATGCCCGACGACGGCCGCTACTTCGGTCTCGAAATCCAGCTCGTTGCAACCGGCCGGGATTCCGATCACTTCTTCCGTACCGGTCACAGTATGCGGATTCGTGAAGTAGAACGTGGGTGCCTCATACCACTCGGGCACCACGCCGGCCACGCCGTCGATGCTCTTCCGCACGCCTTCCACATGTTCCTCGAACGCCACGAAGTCGCGGATGGTGGCGGGTACCAAGGGCGCCAGCAACTGTACCTCGGACAGGGGAACGGAAGATGCCGTTCGAACTGTTTCCGCAGCGATTTCCAGCGTTTTGGCCAAGCCTGCACTTAACAGGTGGTTCACGGTTTGTCCCTCGGGCAACGGGAAGCAGCTGCCGTCAGCTACGAACCCGGCCCGAGTACCGCCGTCGTCATTCCAGCGGGCGATCTTGACCATGTCTTTTCCTTACGCTCTGGAGCGGACGGTGAGGGCTGCCGCAGCGGTGATGCCCAAGGCAGCAGCGTTGCCAGCGAGAACCTTGGCGTCATCGGTCGCGGGGAGACCGGCCGCATGGACTTCACCAACGGGATTGTCGGAGCCCATGTCGAACGGGTAATCCGAGCCAAGCATCACCTGCCCGGGGCCCGCGACTTCGACGAGGGCGCGCAGCTCGCGGGGCCCGTGCGTCAGGGAGTCGAAAAAGATCCGCTGAAGGTAGGAAGACGGCGGTTCGGCGCACCGCTGCGCCTCAGGGCGAACCTTCCAGGCGTGGTCCGATCGGCCGATGGTAGTGGGAAGGTAGCCACCCCCATGTGCGGCGAGGATCTTGAGGCCGGGGTGCCTGTCCAGCACTCCACTGAAAATCAGGTGGGACAGGGCTACGGCGTTCTCTGCAGGCTGGGAGACCGTGTTGGCCAGGTAGAAGCGATCCAGTCGCTCGTCCAATGAGCAGCCGAACGGGTGCAGGAACACAATGGCGCCCAGCTCCGAGGCCCGGCTCCAGAAGGGTTCCAGTCGTCGATCGGAGAGTTCAACGGTGCTCCGTTCCGGGTCTCCGGGAGTGGCCGCAAAGGACCCGATCTCCACGCCCATGAGGCCACAGCCAAGAACGGCATGTTCCAAGGCTTCGACCATGAGCTGCGGGTGCTGCAACGGAACCAAACCCAGTCCGTTCAACCGTTCGGGCGCTTGCTGCACAACGTCGCGCACTGCCTCGTTGGACTGTTTGGCGAGCTTGAGCGCGAGTCCTTCACCGGCGAAATAGTAGAAGCGCGACGGCGAGGGCGAAACCAGCTGCACGTCCACGCCTTGGGCGTCCATGTCCGCCAGGCGACGTTCCAGGTCAGTGAGCTGTGGCCAGCGCTCCTTAATCATCAGGCCGGAGTTGGCCATGGACTCGGGCCCGTTTCGCCTCACTTCCAGGGCCTGCAGCTCAGCGAATCCTTGAGGGTCTCCCTCTGCCACCAACTGCTGGAGTGCTGGAATGAGGACATGCGCGTGGACATCCACAATGGGGTGTTGGGCGGTGTCGATGTGGGTCATGCGGGTTCCTTGAGCGTAGTGGAGAGCGAGTTCATGAGGCCGGGGACGTCTGCGTCCCGGACGCCGTCCAGCATCCACTGGCCCAACTGGACCGACGCCCTCACCACGGCGGTTGCCCTCTCCATCCGACGGTCGGCGAACTCCTTCCAGAGAGTCTCGGTGACGTGGTCTGCGGCAATCAACAGTTCCGCGAGGACCGCAGCATCTTCCAACGCCATGGCAGCACCTTGGGCAACAGTGGGCGGGCAACTGTGTGCTGCATCGCCGATGATGACGATGCGCCCACGGTTCCAGGGGCCTTCCACGAGGTGCGAGGTGAACCAGGTGTAGTTGATGCGTGCGCCATGGTCCAGGTTGGATCGGATCTCGTTCCATGGGCCGCCGTACGCGGCGGCGAGTTCCGTCATCACCTTGGGTCCGTCCTCGTGCCGGCGTTCTTGGGCTTTCTCCACAAGGTAGGCGTAGATGGTGTTAGGTCCGGTGGGGCAGTATCCGGCGATGAAACACGGCCCACCGTAGGTCAGATCAGTTCTGACGACTTCCTCCGGCCGCTCGACGAAGGCTCGCCAGATACCCATGCCGGTGGGTTGTGGCTCCTCGTTGATGCCGATCGCCTTACGTACGGCCGAGTGGAGTCCGTCAGCGCCGATGAGCAGGTCATAGCGCGAGCTGCCGCCGTCGGCAGTGCGGATGGTGACGCTGCCGCCGTCGTCCGTCATAACTGTGACGGCCTTGCCGTAGCTGATCGTCGCACCGGCGTCTTCGGCACGGTCCCGAAGTATCGAGGTCAAGTCCGGGCGGTACATTCCCAACGTGGCCGGGAGATCGTCACCACCGGTTTTGATGTCCTCGAGAACGGCCAGGACGGTCCCGTCGGGATTGGGCGCCCGCAGGACGAGGGTGCTGAACCCGTAGCCTTTTGCTTCCACCTGTTCCCAAACACCCAGGGTGCGCAGGATGCGCAAGGCGTTTCCCTGCAAGGTGATGCCGGAGCCCAGGGTTTGCGGTTCGGTGGCCTTCTCCAGAACCTCCACCTCGACGCCGGCTTCGGCCAGAAGGATGGCGGCGGCCAGTCCCGCAGCTCCCGCTCCGACGATTCCGACCCTCTGTACTGCTGCCATCTTTGACTCCTTTGTGGTGACGGCGTTACTGCCTATTGTGCTGCGTTGTAACAGATTTGCTAGCGGACGGCGATGGGGTTGACCGGGGAACCGACAGCGCCCGTGATGGGGAGTGGAGCGGCGGTGAGCATGAACTCGTACCTGCCGTCTGCCGCACACGCCTCGGCCAGATTATCCGGATCCCACATTTCACCAAGGAACAATCCGAGGTTTGGAATGGCGATCTGGTGAAGCGGCTGGAAAGCACCCTCAAACTCATTGGGCCGGACCTCGAATCCCCAAGTGTCCGTTGCTACCCCGGCGATTTCCGAGGCGTGCAGCCACGATGCGGTGGTGAAGGACAGACCCGGCGCCGAGCCGCCTGCGTACTCACCCCAGCCGTCGCGGCAGGCCCGCGTGTACTGCCCTGTGCGGATCACCACGATGTCCCCTCGGCGAACGGCGGAGGTGGGGCCCTGGCGTTCAATGGTTCGCTCCAGATGCTCCGGAGTGATGGCGAAGCCGTCGGGTAATTCTCCGTCGGCGCGCCCCAGCTCCGGACCCAGTGCGCGGCCCACATCCAGCAAAACGCCACGGGTGACAATTTTGGCGGCGGCGGTTTCGATCCCTGTCACCAGGTCGCCTTCTGAAGTCACGACGTCGCCTGCTGCCCGGCCGTTCCAAGCTTTGCCGCGATCAAAGATATGGCCCAGCCCGTCCCACTGAGTGGAGCACTGCAGCGGCATGGCGATCACATCATCAGCCCCGCCGAACCCGTGGGGAAATCCCTGATTGCCGCGCTCAGCATCTACGCCGGTGTCGGTCATGGTGTGGACCGGGTTGGTTCGGCGACGCCACCCCTTCTGGGGTCCATTGGTATCGAACGGCTGGGACAAGGAGAACGCCTCGCCCGACCTCACCAGCGAGGCCGCCTCCACCCGCTTGCCATCGTCGATGAAATTGAGGGTACCGAGGACGTCGTCCTCACCCCAGCGACCCCAGTTGTTGTACAGCTTGGCGGCTGCGGTGATGCTGGCCATCGGATCAGCCCGCTGCATCGTGTGCGCTTCCACGGCGTCGGTAGTCACTGTTCGTCCTTGCAGTGGATGATTTGGGTACCCAGCCCGGTGATAGTGCCTTCCATGACATCGCCGTCCTGGAGGAGCCTGCCCCAGTGCTGGCCGTTGCCGGCGGGGCTGCCGGTCAGCACCAGATCGCCTGGCCGGAGCGGCATGATCTGCGACGCTTCGCTGACAAGCTTGGCGACGCCGAAGATCATGTCTTGAGTGGACTCGTCCTGCATGGCCTTGCCATTGAGCTTCAGTGTGACCTGGACGTCCTGTGGGTCGCCAAAGAACTTCGCCGGCACCAGCAGGGGACCGGTGGGCAGGAAGCCGGGGGCATTCTTGGCCCTGTACCAGTCCGAACCGATGGCGGGCATGTCCTTGCGGAAGACGTACTCCCGGGTGGTGATGTCGTTGACCATGGTGTAGCCGAAGACATGCTCGAGAGCCTTTTCGGGGGTGACGCGGAAGGCTTCCTTCCCAATCACGGCGGCCAGTTCCAGCTCCCAGTCGTGGGATTTGCTGTAGCCCGGGAGTGTCAGGTCATCCGTAGCCGGAGCAATGGCGGTGGGAAGCCCGATAAAGAAGTACGGCGTCCCCTGGCCTGCTCGCTTGTCCATCATGGCCGCCGTCTTGGCCCGCACCTCTTCTGCGTCCTGGCCGGATTCCCGGTGTGCCACGGCAAGGTCAATCACGTGCTTGCGGTAGTTGGCTCCGGTTTGCAGCACTTGGGCGGGTTCCACCGGAGCCAGGACCTCGACGCCGGCGAGTGCCAGGCCCGACTGCCCATCGGCTGATGCGGCAAGCTGGTCAAGTACGCTTTCGGTGGTTTCCCAGTGCTGGATCAGTGAGTTGATGTCCGTATCCAGTGGCAGGACACGTTCGCCTACCAGCAGGCCCGTTTTGGCTTTACTGTCGCCGGGTTCCTGGAAGCGGATCAGGGAGTATGTTGCGTTCGCCATGGATTTAGCCCCGACCCTGCTTTGCGTAGGGGTTCAGGAGAGCTTCTTTCATTTCTGCGGAAGCGCCTTCCTCCGTCGCGGTGAAACCTTCGGCCGGCGGGAAGGATTCTGTCATGGAGTGTGGCATCGCACCGTTCTTGTAGAAGTTGTTGGATCCTTCCGAGGGCTTCCACGTGTTGGCGTCCCAGTCCGGAACGTAGTTGCGGTAGCCGCCGGAGTTCAGCTCCACCCGCAGGCCTGACGGGTCGCGGAAGTACAGGAAGTTCTGCTCTCCCACGCCGTGAATGGACGGACCATATTCCATAGGAGTGCCGTTTTCCATCATCACATCGGCGGTGCGGAGCAGGTCCTCGGTAGCGTCCACCCAGAAGGCGATGTGGTTGACTCGGCCGGCGCGCTTGGAGGTATCGAGCACGACGCCGAGGTCGTGGGACTTCTCGTTGGTGGTCAGTACTGAGAACACCGTGATGGGTGCTTCATCCAGGTCGACGAAGGCCATGACGCGGAAGCCAAGAGCCTCGTTGTACCACTTGGCGAAGCCCCGGACGTCAGAGGAAGCGACCGTGACGTGGTCCAGGAAGCGGGGAGCAGCTGCGTGGCTGCTGCGGCGCTCGGGACGGTCCGGATAGATGGATTCGAAACCGGGTTCTGCAACGAATTTCTCTACGTCGTAGAAGAGGCGCATGTGGTGGCCGTAAGGACCCGTGAACTCGTAGGCTTTGCCGAAGCCGTGGCCGCCCGCAGTCCAGGTGCCCTGCACCCCGGTTGCTTCAACGCGGGCTGCTGCAGCTTCGAGCGCGGCCTGCGAGTTGGTGCGCCATGCCATCCGACCCAAGGAGGCCTCCGGGCCTTCGGTAATCACCAGGCTGTAACGGTAGTAATCGCCCCAGCATCGCAGATAAACGTTGCCATCTACGCGGTCGATGATGCGCATGCCGAATTTTTCCTCGTAGAACCGTGCCGAGGCTTCGATGTCCGGCGTGGTGATCTCGAGGTGGGCAAGATGGGAGAGGGGAGTTTCCACGATGAATTCCTTCTAAGTGCTCTGGTTGCTCGGACAGTTATCTGCAGGTCCTGTATCAACCATGAGTCACATCACGTATTCGGAGAAGGGCAACTATCTGATAGCAACTATCCGTTGAACAAATAGTTGTGGCGGGCAGGTGGGTATCGATCGTACGAATACCTGCTATACCAAAACCGCTATTCTCCGCCTACAGACCCCTTGCCACAGTGAATGCAGTCCCTCCCGGCGTTTCTGCCACCCCGGGGACCATCTTCAAAGGCGAAGGAACACCTAATGAGCACCATGGACCCAACGGCAACTGAAACCCGCCCGCCACTTGCCGGCCGAGCGGCCGGAAAGACACAGGCTGCGCTACTGGTCGCCGGCAGCTGCATGCCCGTACTGGGTGCAGTTCTGCTGGCACCCGTACTCCCCACCCTGAACCAGGTCTTCGCCGATACCGCCGGAGTCGCCATCCTGGTTCCCTTGGTCCTTACCTTGCCAGCCCTGTTTGTGGCGTTGTTCTCGCCGCTGGCCGGGTACGTGGCGGATCGTGTGGGACGCAAGCAACTTCTTATAGTTGCGATGCTGGCGTACGCCCTCTTCGGAACGGCGCCTCTATGGCTGGACTCCCTCGGGGCCATAGCGTTGTCGCGAGTCGGCGTAGGTATCGCCGAGGCTGCGATCATGACGTGCTGCACCACCCTGATCACCGACTACTACGCGGGCCAGCAGCGGAACAAATACTTAGGTCTCCAGACCATGGTCAGCGCGCTGGCAGCCACTGCCTTCTTCGCACTGGGTGGCGTCCTGGGCAGCATCAGCTGGAGGACTCCCTTCTGGCTGTACGCTGTCAGCGCGGTGTTGGTGGTCCCCATGATTTTCAAACTGTGGGAACCGGCAAAGAGCCAAGCCCACGTCGCTACGACGGCGAAACAGCCGGTGCCATGGCGACAAATTGGTGCGCCGGCCGCTGTGACACTGTTCGGTGGCATTGTGTTTTACGCTTTGATCGTCCATCTGCCCTACGTCATTACCGGGCTGGGCGTTACGGACACCGGGCTCATCGGTGGAGCGGCTGCGGTCGCTTCCTTGGCCACTGCAGCAGGCGCCATCTCCTTCCGTTACCTCGCCAAATTGGGTACCCGCAAACTGCTGGTGGGCGCCTTCGGCCTTGCCGCCGTCGGGCTTTGCGTGGTGTCGGCAGCGGGCAGCGTTCCTTTGGCAATACTGGGTGCCGTTGTGGCCAGCGCCGGTACCGGTGTGCTGTTGCCGACACTCCTGACGTGGGCCGTCAACGGACTGGAGTTTTCCCAGCGCGGCCGCGGCACGGGTATCTGGACAGCAACCTTGTTCATCGGGCAATTCCTGACGCCCATCGTCCTCGGCGCAACGGCTGCCGCCCTGGGGAACCTCGCCCTCGCACTCGGGGCATTGGGCGGAGCTTGTGCCCTCGCGCTGCTGGCCGTCCTGGTTCGAGGCCCGCGGCTTGTGAGCGCAACGCACTAATGTCCTCCACCGCTGGATAACCTAGGGGCATGAAGAACCTGGACCTGAACCTGCTGCCACAACTCCAGGTTCTGTTGGAGCTGCGGAATGTTTCCCGGGCGGCCGAGCGGCTGCAGCTTAGCCAGCCGGCCACGAGTGCTGCGATGGCAAGGCTCAGGAGGCATTTCGACGACGAACTTCTGGTCCGCAACGGGCGCACCTATGAGCTCACTCCCTTCGCGCAATCTTTGGTCCCGTTGGTTGATGAAGCCATGCTCCACATCCAGCGGGCCACGCGCGTCCGGTCCGGGTTCGATGCCACTACAAGCGAGCGGGAGTTTGTGATCGCCGCATCTGATTACGCGGCGGCACTCATCGTGGGTCCTTTGCGCGGGATCCTTCAGCGGGAGGCGCCACAGGTGGTGGTGAATTTCGTCCCCACGTCCGGGCTCCAGGGAACCATGGCCGAATATTCCAGGATGGACCTGTTGGTGGGGCCCACCGGCTACAGGATGCAGGGTGAGAGCAAACAGCTTTTCCGGGACAGCTTCGTGGCTGTGGCCGATGCAGGAAATCCGGTTCTCCATCTGCCCCGATTGACGTTGGAGGACCTCGTTGCGGTGCCGCACGCTGTTGGATACTTCGGCGAGGGCATCAGCACACCGGCCGACAAGCTTTTTGAATCCCGTGGGGTTCGGCGACGCGTAGCGGCCGTGGTGGCCGGTTTCCTGTCACTGCCGCTCCTGGTAGAGGGCACGGATCTTGTGGCGCTGGTTCCGCGCATGCTGGCCTCAAGGGCGCAGCGAGGGGCGAACATCGAAGTCCTTGAGTTCACCGAAGAGCTCGAAGCTGCGTTGGTGGAGGCCATGTACTGGCATCCCTCCCAGACCGAGGATCCCGCAAACGTCTGGCTCCGTTCCGTAGTCCAGCGCGCCTGTTCACAGCTCCATGAGATTTTTCCGGTGACGGCGCATCCTGTCGTCGTGTCGGCAGGTCACAGCAGTTAGCCAGCGCCCATCCACGGCATGGATAGCTCCTATCCTGAATGCGGTATTCCCCGATAGCTGACGTGGCCACAGGATGGTGGGATGACAGTCGACTCCGCCGCACCGCCACTCCGCCTCGCCGGGAAGGTAGCCGTGATTACCGGCATTGCATCCGGGCAAGGCCGCGCCGCAGCCCTGCTTTTCGCCCGGCAAGGAGCAAAGGTAGTGGGGTGCGATCTCGACGTCAACGGGGCTGAGGCCACGGTGGAAGCCATCCGTGCAGAGGGAGGGGCTGCAGAGCCCGCCCAAGAGGTGGACCTGAGCAATGAGGCTTCCGTGCGAACATGGGCAGGCGTCGTGGACAGGCTCCATGGCCGGGTTGACGTACTCTACGCCAACGCGGCGGCCACCCGCTTTGCGGCGTTGGAGGCGATCAGCTACGAAGACTGGACCTGGAATTTCCGGCACGAGGTGGACGTCGTGTTTCTTCCCGTCCGGCACTTTTGGCCGTTGCTCGGTAAAGCCAGGCAGTCCGCCGTCGTTCTTGTTGGTTCCACGGCAGGGGTGTCCGGCTCGGTGACCAACGGGCGACTGGCACACACCGCAACCAAGGGCTCGGTGGTGGCAATGACAAAACAGCTGGCGGCAGAAGGCGCTCCCCGCGGGATTCGCGTGAATTGTGTCAGTCCGGGCATGATCCGCACTCCCGCCACGGAGTCCGATCTCCTCGCGGAAGAGCATCCCATGCGCACTATTGCGGCACACATACCGCTCGGGCGGGTGGGTGATGCCATGGAGGTAGCCAGCTGCGCGCTGTTCCTTGCTTCCGATGAGGCCTCCTATGTCACCGGCGCCAACCTCATGGTCGACGGCGGCTGGTCAGCTGTTCTGCCTGGATGACCCGTTCAGAAGCTAAGGATGTCTTTGCCGTGATTGACATGACTGATCGAAATGTTGTGATTACCGGGGCCAATGGCGGGCAGGGTCTTGCCGAAACCCTGATGTTGGCCGCGGCAGGAGCCGCCGTAGTCGCGGCAGACCTGGCCGCGGAGCCCTCGACTGCCATGAAGGCCGCAACCGCTGAATACCCGGACCGCATTACTTACCGCCAGCTCGATGTCACCCGGACGGATGATTGGAGGGCATTGGCTGAGTACCTGCAAAGTGCAAGCGCCCGGCTGGACGGCTTGGTCAACAACGCCGGCATCACCCGACGCAGCCGCCTGCTTGAGGTAACCCCGGCCGATCTCGCTGCGGTATCGGATGTGAACGTTACGGGGGCACTGTTGGGAATGCAGGCCTGCGTCCCGCTGATGAAGTCCGGGGGTTCCATCGTCAACGTTGGATCAGTGGCAGCGCTCACCGGGCACTATCCGGTCGCCTACACTGCCAGCAAATGGGCTCTGCGTGGGCTAACCATCGCCGCCGCCACGGAGCTCGGGCCACAGGGAATCCGGGTCAATTCGGTACATCCAGGATTCATTGAGACCCCCATGACCGCCGATGCAAACCCCGTGTTCAAAGAAGCCACCATTGCCGAAACCCCGCTGGGCCGGACCGGGACGCCGGAGGAGGTGGCCGCCGTCGTGCTTTTCCTCCTGAGCCCCATGGCCGCTTTCGTCACGGGAGTGGACCTGCCGGTTGACGGTGGACAGAGCAGCCACGGAGGAGCGAAGTCAATCTCAGATGCCCTTCGCTGACGGATTTCCCTCAGTCCCCGGGCCCTTCAACCGGTAATTCAGCAGGACGATTCCGGACGGGTAATGACGGCACCCCATAAGTTCCAACTTCGTCCACTGGCTGACCCTGCCGAAGAACGGAACCCCGCCGCCCATGGTTGCTACCTCGCGGAAGGTGTTGGCCCCCATGATGTAAGCCCCGGTTCTGCGCTCGGTGGCTTCAAAACCGTAGTCCTCGTCCTTGGCCATGGCGTCGTTCAGCCATGAAAGGTCGCCGTTCTCTGACGCGATGTATCCGTCCAAACTGGCAGCCATGCCCCGAACACCCTACTCACGGCAAGGATTCCGTGTCCGGGGAGGTTTCAGTTGTGCTGGCCCGGTCGGCGGCTGCGCCCTGCTTCCGGCTGGCCAGCAGGAACGGCAACGCGATGAGCTCAATGAATCCTGCCATGGCCAATGATGCCGGATAGCCGTAAAGGTCAGCTCCCCGGCCCAAGACCGGCTGGATAACTACGCCGCCGCTGGAGCCCATCAGCGAGTCGAAGCTCAGGACTGTGGCCCGCTGCTTCGAAGGGATCATGTCGTTGACATAGGCCTGCCGGACGGGCGTGGCGGCAGAACCGACGACGGCCCAGAGCGCGAGCAATATCAGAGCCACCCAGAAGATACGCGTGAAACCGAGGACCAGAAGGATGACGCCACCCACCGTCGCTCCAAGGATGAGCACGGAGGTGCGCCTGTGGAATAGCTGCCGGGCGTGCGGGGCGAGCCAGCCTCCCAGGATCTGCGATCCCGCAACAATCGCGGCGGCCAAGCCCGCGATGGAATAAGCCCTGGGGTCGCCGAACAGGTCAAGGAGGTACGGCTGCAGTGCGTAGAAGACGTAAATTCCGACGCCGGCACTAAAGGGGGCGGCCAGCATCACGTAACGCACGGGCGGGTTTTTCAAGCCGTTCTCGATCGACGCAGACAGTACCGCCCTTGTCGCGCGGAGGGGATGCGTCGAACGCTCAGGCGTGAAGCCGACGTCGTGCATGAGTCCAAAGGCCACCGCAAACATGGCGAGCAGAACCAGCACACGAAGGAGGAAGGGCACGCCAAGATTGGTGGCCTGGGCAATCACCCCTCCTGCTACTGAGCCCACCAGCATCGCAACACCCTGCACCATCTGGCCTCGGCCAAGCACAGATTCCAGCCCGCCTTCGTAGCCCGAGAAACGCAGGGCATCCACGAGCCATGCTTCAACAGCACCGGAGAAGAACGTAAAGCCGAGACCCAGGAGAACCGAGACCACAGCCCACATCCAGAACGGCGCGGAGATCTGCCACATCACGAAGTACAGATAAGTGGACACGGCCAGCGTCACCGTTCCCAGCAGGAATGACGCCCGCCGGCCCCACCCGTCGGCGATCACTCCGGTAGGGACCTCAAACAGCACCATGCCTACGGTGAAGAAGGCGTTGGCGGCAAACGCCTCCAGGTTACTTAAACCGGCATCCAGCAGGAACAGGGTGTTGATTCCCCAGATGAAGGAGGCCGCAACGGTATTGCCCAGCGTCAATGTCAGATAGACGCGCTGGATCTTTCGGGCGGCGTCATTCAGGGTGTCGCCGCCCTCGCCGGTGCGAGGAGGGACCACCAGCTAATTCTCGCGCCGTTGCCCGTCCTCCGCCAGAGCTCCGTGGATGGAGAACTACGTTTCGTGACTTGTGGGGATGTCTTGGGAGGCCGCCCATTCGCTGACATCCCGGCGCTCAATGGCCGCAGCCATCATGTCCGGAAAGAGATCCGGTGTGCACGCGAAAGCCGGCACGCCGATGCCGGCCAGAGCCGCTGCATGACGTGAATCGAAGGACGGATGGCCGCTGTCGCTCAACGCCAGCAAAGCAATCATGGTGGTCCCGCCACCCACAATTGACGCGGCTCGACGCAGCATCTCTTCAGCTATGCCGCCTTCATAAAGGTCGCTGATCAGGACAAGGATGGTCTCGGCGGGCTTGGTTATCTGATCCTGGCAGTAGGCAAGGGCTCGGTTGATGTCGGTCCCGCCGCCCAGCTGTACGCCGAACAGCACATCCACGGGGTCATCCAGGTCGTCCGTGAGATCTACAACTTCGGTGTCAAAAACCACTAACCTGGTGCTCACGGACCGCAGAGAGCTGAGAACTGCTCCGAAGACACTGGAGTACACCACGGATTCAGCCATTGATCCTGATTGGTCAATGCACAGGATAATCTCGCGCTGAATCTCGGTGCTGCGCCTTGCATGGCCATGCAGCCGCTCAGGCACCACCGTGCGGTACTCGGGCTGGTAATGCTTGAGGTTGGCGGCGATGGTCCTGTTCCAGTCGATGTCCCTGTGCCTTGGGCGGCGCGTCCTGGCGGAACGATTGAGGGCACCTGAGACTGCTTGGATCGTCTTGGCGCGCAGCCGTTCCTCAAGTTCCGTGGTGACCTGGCGAACGACTGACCTGGCGGTTTCCCGGGACTCTTCGGGGATCACCCGCCCCAGTCCCACCAAGGTGCTCACCAAGCCAATGTCCGGTTGTACAGTGCGCAGCATCTCCGGCTCCAACAGCAACTGCCTCAGGCCGAGCCGGTCCATAGCATCAGACTGCATCACTTGGACCACTGAGGAGGGAAAGTACCCGCGGATATCCCCGAGCCAGCGGGCCACGCGTGGACTCGACGACCCCAGTCCTCCCCGCTGTCCGGACCCGCCACCGTAGAGCTCTTCCAGCGCCTGGTCCCGTCTAACATCATCATCGGATAGTTGGACGGAGACACCGTCCTCTGTTGAAATGCCGTCCGCGTCCTGCCCGCCCAGTACCAGACGCCACCGGCTCAACCGGTCCCGGCCGGCACCGGCGGACGCATTGCCGGAAACATCGGCCGAGCCTGAGCCATCCGTCTGGTCGGAAGTACCCGTCATGCGATCGCCTCCCATCCCAAAATTCCTGCCATCGTTTGTATTGCCGGGCCAGCTCCGGCCAGGTCCATGTTGATGGCTTCCGCGCTGCCGCCAGACCCGACCCGGCTTAGCTGCTCGCCGATTTCCCGCCGCTCAGGCCTGCTGAAAGCCGAGAACGTCCTCCTGACCAATGGCAAGACGTCCTCGAACACTTCGTCGTCCACACCCTCCACCCAGTCATCGACGATCTGCAGGAGGCGCGGATCGTGGATGAGCAATGTGGCGTCCCCGGACAGCAGACCGTCCAGCCACGCAGCGGCTTCCGGCGCGGGCGTGGCGATGGAGAGGCGTCGACTAAGACGTGCCGCCACGTCGTCTCCTTCCACCAACCCCGCGTCCATCAGAAGCCGGGTGGCCCTACCAGCCACCGCACCATGAATGGTGTCTGACTGGGCCACTGCGGCAAGCGCTGCATGCCAGTCATCCAACGGCAGCTCAGCCAGCAGGGCCAAACCATCCTGCGCCGAATCAATGGCCCGACGCATCGCGCCAGCAGCATTGTCATCCAGGCCGGCGCAGGCCGTGGGCAGTCCCACACAGGCGCGCACCACCGTAGCTTCGAGGATCTTCCGAACATCACTCACGTCTACCGCTCGAACGTTGCCGTACCTGCAAGTGCGGGCCAAGGGGGCGATGGTTTCCAAAAGGGGAGCAGTGTCCTGCTGAAGTGCGGTGCGTTCCGCCAGGACGGACACGACGCCGGCAATACCGTCGGGTAGTTCGGCCAGGAGACAGCCTTCCAACAGTTTGCCAAGGACCGGCAGGCCTTCGGCTGCCTGCGCCTGCTCCGAGACGAAAGTGCTTGCGGCTGAGGCAACGGTGGTGCCGTAGCGGCTGGCTTCCACCACCGAAACAGCCAATTCAGGCTTCCACAGGAGGGTCCACGCTTCTTTGAAAGTGCCGGTGGTCCGGCCGGTGTCCGTTGGCTGACCCCAGTCCACCCCCAGCAGCGCAAGGCGGTGGAGTAACACCGAACGTGCCAACTGGTTCGGCTTACGCAGGTCCAGGACCATGACTTCTTCCATGGCGCTGGCTTTCATGCGCAGCCTGCGCTGGGTAGCGGCGAGGTCGGCGGCCAACGGGAGGGTTGGCACAGAGTCTGGAACGTTCCCCAGCTCGCGGCCAACAGTAAGTTCGCGGTGAACCAGGGCCAGCGGCAGGGGAGAACCGTCGCAAAGAACAGTCTGCGCGGCATCGTCCAATTCAGGTAAGCCAGGGCTGGGCCTTCCGCGAACGGCGGCCAACGCGGTAGCCATCCTGCTGGCCTCTACCACCGACGCAGTGGACGCATCCAAGTTCTCTTTACGAAGCGCATGGGCTACCCGAACCAGCCAAGTTGTTGCCACATCCCTCGTGGGATCGTTCACCATCCAATGTGCGAACAGGTGTTGATACCAGCCCGGCGCAGTGACCCCTGCGCCGTATCCGCTGCCCAAGCTGAGCCGGTTCGAGGTCCAGGGAACCCAGGTGACGGCCACCTTCGCTTTCGGCAAACCGGCGAGTACCTTGTTGTCGGCCGAAGCTGAAGGAAAACCGGCGGGTACCAATGCCGGTGCGTGATAGGCGCCGCACACTACAACGATGCGTTCATGCCCTTCCCGCATGGCAGCCCGCAGGATGCGCCGCATGGCAGCTTCCCGGCGATTGTTCTCCACCACGTCAGGATGGTCAGCGGGACGCTGATCCATGCCGCGGATTTCCGAGATCGCATCGAGGAGGGCATCAAACCGCTCAACAGGGTCCGAGTTCCTGTGTTCCACCGCGTCCTCCCACCAGCGCTCAGCATCGCTGTACCCCGCAGCCTCGGCCAGCATCCCGATAGCGTCGGGCCGGAAAGCCAGCTGCGCGACAGCTGGAGGTTCCTCGACAGTGTCGGCGGTGCCGCCGTCGTCCTCGGTGGGGTCATCCTCCACCGAAGCCGATAATGCACGTTCCTCCGCTACCCGGAGCGCAAAGGTGTGTGCAGCAGGCAGGTCGATGGCACGCACGGACTTACCGGTGGTCAGGGCCCAGCGGATTGCTACCCATTCAGGCGAGAAACCGGCCATCGGGTAGAAGGAGGCCAAACGGGGCTCGTCCACAGCGTAAATCAGGCCGGCGACCGGCGGAACCATGTCCGGATCCGTGACCAGCGGGATGACCTGGTCAAGTTCGGGCGGCCCTTCGACCAACACCAGATCAGGTCGAAGGGCTGCCAAGGCTTCAGCAACGGAATGGGCCGAACCAGGACCGTGGTGGCGGATCCCGAGAATGTGGACGTCTGTCATGTCTTAGTTGGGCGATTCGAGATCGCGGCAGGCCCGGTAGAGGTCTTTCCATTCAGGCCGATTCCGGACGACGGTCTCCAAGTACTCCTGCCAGATCACGCGGTCCTGGACGGGATCCTTGATTACTGCGCCCACCAGGCTCGCGGCCACATCGTCCGCCCGGACGGTGCCATCTCCAAAGTGCGCCGCCAGGGAGAGCCCGTTGGTCATCACGGAAATAGCTTCCGCCGTGGATAACGTAGCCGATGTCGATTTGATGGTGGTGCGCTGGTCCTGGGTTACGCCGGACCGCAGCTCGCGCATGACAGTGACCACCCTCCGGATCTCGGAAAGTGCAGCCAAATCCGCCGGCAGCTCCAGGGACTCACCGAGACTGCGAACACGGGTAGTCACAATCTCCACCTCTTGGTCGATGCTGTCCGGGAGCGGCAGGACCACTGTGTTGAAACGGCGGCGAAGGGCGGACGAGAGGTCGTTGACGCCTTTGTCGCGGTTGTTCGCGGTGGCGATCACGTTGAAGCCCTTCCGTGCTTGGACTTCCTCGTTGAGCTCGGGAATGGGCAGGGTCTTTTCGCTAAGGATGGTGATGAGGGAATCCTGCACATCGGAGGGGATGCGGGTAAGTTCCTCCACGCGCACCAGGCTTCCCGTCTCCATGGCCCGCATGACGGGACCGGGGACCATGGCGGCACGGGAGGGTCCATCCGCGAGCAGACGCGCATAGTTCCACCCATAACGCAAGGCTTCTTCCGGTGTACCCGCCGTGCCCTGAACCACCAGAGTGGACGAGCCTGAGATCGCTGCGGCCAGATGCTCTCCAAGCCATGTTTTCGCGGTTCCCGGAACGCCCAGCAGCAGCAGGGCGCGGTCCGTGGCCAGTGACGCCACGGCGATTTCCACCAAGCGTTCGGAGCCCAGATACTTTGGAGTGATCACGGCCCCATTGGCCAACGTCCCACCGAGGATGTAGGTGGTGACAGCCCAAGGGGAGAGGCGCCAACTGGGCGGACGGGGGCGGTCGTCAACAGCGGCCACGGCGCTGAGCTCATCGGCATACGCATTCTCGGCGTGGGCGCGAAGAACTTCCGTTGCATTCTGGGCGTCGGTCATCGGAAAGCCTCCGTCAGGGATTGTCTGAATGATTGGTATTGGACGGCATCGCGCAGCACCCGGCGCCGGACGGCGTCATCGTCTGTTCGTGCCAAAAGTTGCCGGCATTGTTCGGTGGCCGCCGGCGGAAGGGCGGTAGGAAGGACTGCGGCCAGCGTCGCTGCCAAGCGGCCGCCGTCCTTGCCGGAAATCAGTGTCAGTACCGCTTCCGCCAACGGCGCGGACCAAGGCTGCGGCACGTCCTGCAGTAGGGGAGCCAGCGTCAGCGGTTCGTCGCCGCTTTCCCGGACATGCCTCACCAGCCAATGTTCCCGCTCGTCTGGAGGGAGGCAACCCAGCAGCCTTCTGTCCGTCCTGACAGTCAGCAGCGCGCGTGCCCACTCAGCATCTTCGCGGGCGGCAGTGGTGGCGATCAACGCTTCCATGATGCGCGGTTCGCCCTGCAGCAGTGCCGCGGTGCCCGCCCGGTTCCGGCCGGATACCGATGTCCAAACCTCAAGCGGTGCGCCACGGATGATCACATCCAACCGTGCAAGCCGATCAGGTTCACCTCTGCGGGGATCGGCGGGAATTCCGTCGCGCAGTGCCTCTTGGTCAGGGGCCGGAGGGAGATCGATGTCCAGGCGCTTGTTCAGGAGCCCTTTGACGTGCAGCAGCGGTAGGAGCCGGGTGGCCATGCGGGCTGCACGCGCACTCCCGGGGAGTTGGTCGAGGAGCCGGAGCGCAACGTCCCGTACGCTCTTCGCTTTGTCGTCCAAGGCTTGTTCCAGCAAACCTTCGTCGTCGTCATTGAGGTTGCCGGCAAACAGGGCCAGGTTGCCCGCGCGTTCCCTGGCGCTGAGCGACGTCCAGTGCCCACGGAGCTGCTCGCGCGCAGCTGCCGGGTCACGGCCTCTTAGCCGGTCCAGCTCGACTGCAGCGGCGGCGCTCCCAAGTTCAGACCATTCTTCTGCCGGTTCGTGTGAGGACGGGCTCTTAAGTTCTTGCAACCAGCGGCCGCGGGTTCCGATTGCCGGTTCAAGACTCCTGAAAACAGCGGATCTGCTCTCCGCCAAATTGAGCAACGCCGGCAGCAGCCGGTGAGGGACCCGCCGTCGTGATTCTTCGGCAAACCTCAGCCAGTCCACCACCAGCTGGATTCTCAGCTCAAGCCCCACGGGCGGCTGGGTCAGCAATAGCTCCAAGAGCCGGGCGGCCTCACCGCTGGCTTGGAGCTCCGTGTCAGCGGGGGCAGGCGAAGCCAAGCCGGGGGCTGGGGTTGAGGATGCTGTCCGGGACGCACGGGTCACGGCGTCGGCCAGTGCTGCTTGATCCAGCAGGGATTCCTCGCGGGTCAGGTTATCCGGCGCACGAAAACCCAGCGCGACGGGCGGCTCGGGGGCGTCGTGCCGAGCGGTTCCCACCAAGGCCGCTGTTCGGAGTTCTGCCAACCAGATCATGGGGTCACCACCGTTCCATCGACGACGACGGTCAGCGGACGCAGGCGGCCATCTTCCAGTTCTCCGAAAACATCCGCAGCATGGCCACCTGTCAGTGCCAGCAGGGAGTCGAGGGGAGCATCTACCAATGGAAGTGCGTCGCCACTCGGATCATGCACCCACCCCATGCCCTGCGGGTTGACGGTGACACCTTCCAGCATCACCGGATGCCTGGTCCGCCACGGCGAGCGCGCGACTGCTGCTGACTCCTGTTCGAGCGCTTGCCGGATGCTGTAGCCGGTGCCGAGGCTTCTGGCCACGCCCTGTGGGGTGATGGGTCCTGTGAACAAAGCACGCCGTGGCGCTGAACCGGGGTAACGGGCAACTGTGACATCAAGCTGCGCTCCCGCGAGTTGCGGCGCAGCCAGCCCCTGGCCTTGTCCGGCGAAGTCCAGGATGACAACCGTCGTGCCGTCGGGTGCGCGAAGCCAGGTCCGTTGTTGCTGGAGGCGTCCGTCGTCACTGCGGTGGGCTCCGAGCACCAGCCACGGGCCCACCAGCGACTCGGTGTCCTGTACGTCAGCAGATGCCGTGGCCCAGCCGAGGGCAGCCTTGACGTCAGCGAATTCGTCCGGTGTGAGTGCGTCTCTTGCGGCCCATGCCTTTGTCAGGGCCCACCACCGGCCCGCGTGAAGGAGAAGATGGTCTGCCCAGTCCGTCCTGCCGTGGATTTGGGATGCCATTTCCCGCACTTGTTCGGCCAAACCGGGAACCTGGGAGTCCACCAAGCGGGCTGCCACGCCATCCCACCAGGAATATGGCTGATTGCGGGCAGCGGCAAGTCCGGTCCGTACGAGGTCCGTTAGCCAGCGCGAGAAATCATCGATCCCGGCATCCATGAGGGCGAGCCTGGCGGCGAGCCGCTTTGCCTGTGCTTCCGGATCAACGGGTTGTTCGGCCTGTCGCCGTTCTTTTGCCGTGGCACGATCGGCCCGTTGATCGGCCCATTCCTTTGCGAAATCAGCGGTGTCGGCTCCGGCCTCGGCTGCCTCACCCCGGGACCAAAGAAGCAGCAGTGCCAATGCGTGCTTGCAGGGAAACTTCCGGCTGGGACACGAGCACCGGTAGGCGGGTGCGATGATGTCCACGCTCACTTGATATGGCGTTTTCCCGCTGCCTTGGCACTTTCCCCATACAAGGACATCGTTGCTGCCTGAGTCGGACCACGGGCCGGGATGCGCAAGTTTCCGTGCTGCTGCAAGCGAGGACGAGTCCGGGGCGGCCTTCATTACTGTCTCTTCGCTCCAACGCCCCATGAATCACATTCTGCCTGACGGCTCCGACACTATAGAACAGCAGTCACGGTGTGGCGTTGGACCAGCGTTACCCCAGGGCGTTAGGAGTCAAGCACACAACTGGTCCAGGGCCTTGTTGGCGGCCAATTCCATCTGTGAATCGTAATGATCCACCTTGCGTGCGGTGACTGGATCGCCGACTTTCATAGGCAGTGTGGGCAGTGCCATAGCGATGACGATCTGAGAGTCGCCGTCGTCACTCACCACGGCGGTGGTGAGGTAACCGGTGACGCTCCCGCGGTGACCGTAGCGATAGCCGGAAGAGGAGCACGTGTCACGCCACCGCATGAGTCCGAGGGCGTAGTTGGTGGATTCCACTGTCTTCATTTCCTTGAGCGCTGGGGCAGATATCAAGCCCCCTGTGAAAAGGCCGCGGAAAAAGTCATTGACATCCTCAGCGGTGGAGACCACGCCGCCTCCCGGGAAGCCGATCAACTGCTCGGCCTGCGTGACCTCCACGCGTTCTCCATCCACCTCTATATAGGTACGAAGGTTGTCCTGCGCTTCCCGGTCCTGTGCACTAAGGGTCGAGCGGTCAAGGCCGAGCGGCCGGAAGATGTCGTCCCTGAGCACATCCCCAATTGCTTTTGCCCGGAGCTTCTCCAGCAGCTGTCCGAGGGCAAGGTAGTTACTGTTCGAATATGCGAAGTGCCCAACGTTCCTGGGGTCCCAAGGCAACGTTGCAGTCATCTCCAGTCCGCGCTGCATACTGAATCCACTTGTTATCAGTTCTTTGGGCGTTCCGGATTGCTCATACACGGACAGAAATTCAGGCATCCCTGATGTGTGGCTCAGGAGTTGGCGCACGGTGATGGGTCCCGGAGGCTTCAACGGGGTGTTGAAACTCTCCAGGATCCCGTTCACCGGGTCGTCAAGCCCTATGAGGCCTTCGTCCACGAGCTTCATCACGGCGGCAGCGGTCATCGATTTCGTGACACTACCTATGGAAAACCTGTCTTCGGGGCGTGCTGGTTCGTTCGTCCCGCCGTCCCGGACGCCATAGGCCTTCGACCATTCTCCGCCCGGCCAGCGGACCTGCGCGACTACAGACGTGACCCCGTCATCCATGAAGCGCTTGATGGTGCCCTCCAACGAAACAATCGCAGCGCTGGACGCAGTTGGAGACGGCGACGGACCGGCGTTACCACCGGTGCAACCATTGAGGAACAACGCAATGAGCATCAGGACCATCAGGGCCCCGACGCGACTTCTGCCCATACGCCCGTTGTACGCCTAAGCGGGGACAAAAACCATAAACGTCCGGCGGGCTACGCCTGATTGCTCACCAGGCCCGGCCTCTTCGCCGTGACTTCAGTACGCCCTGCTGACAGCAGCGGGGCAAAGAAGTTGCCGAGTTCAGCTGTCGCTGTCAACGGAAGCACGTGGGCGACGTACTGGTCCGGCCGAACGACTACAACCACGCCATCGCGGCTGAGGCCGCGGAGCTCAAAGATGTCGTTGCTGGGGTCTGTGCCGAAGACCTTCTCAAGGTAGGTGAGCTTGAACGGCCCTACGGTGGGTTTGAACGCTGCAGGAACCGCGTTGATATCAATGTTGGTGTGGTCCTGCTGGTAGATCACCTTCACGTCGAACCAAGCGTCACGGTCAGCGTCCGACGGCGTCGCGGCCAGCGGCGAGTCCGGCGAGTTCGCAATCCACTCGGCAAAGTCCGCCACGGGTCCCTGGGATCCAGCCTGCGCCGCGTCAGCGAAGACATAGATGCGCCAGCGGCCGTCCGCTTTGGCGTGGTGCCCAAGGTGCATGGGGTTGGTATCGCAGACCCGCAGGACGGGAGCCGATTTGAAGCGTTTACCCACAGGGAAGCCCGTGGCGAGCTCCTGATACCGTGCCTCCGCTACCAGCATTGAGGGCGCGTACTGGGTCATAAAACCTGCCGGGAACTCGGCGGTACTGGTGTAGAAAGTCTCCAGTTCCGCGGGGTCTTCGAATTCTTCGGGCTTCTTGGCCATCAGCGTGGACCACTGCTTGTCGAAGTCGATGAGGTTCTTCGCCACTACCTGGCGTTCAGCCGAGTAGGTGTCCAGCAGGCTTTCGGGGCTGCGGCCCTCGAGGACGTGGCCGAGTTTCCAGCCGATGTTGAAGCCGTCCTGCATGGACACGTTCATGCCCTGTCCCGCTTTGGCACTGTGGGTGTGGCACGCATCGCCGGTGATGAACACCCGCGGGGTGCGCGTACCGCGCTCCTCCGGCAGAACGTCGTCGAACCTGTCCGTGAGCCGGTGGCCTACCTCGTAAACGCTGTGCCAGGCCACGTTGCGCACGTCCAGGGTGTAGGGGTGAAGGATGTCGTTGGCTTTCTGGATGATCTGTTCGATAGTGGTTTTGCGCACGGCGCCTTTGTCATTCGGGTTGACTTCGCCCAAGTCGACGTACATGCGGAACAGGTGGCCGCCTTCGCGGGGGATCAGCAGGATGCTGCCGCCGGCGCCGGACTGGATGGCGCACTTGGTGCGGATGTCAGGGAAGTCGGTGACGGCAAGGACGTCCATGACGCCCCATGCGTGGTTGGCTTGGTCACCGGCGAGGTGACATCCGATGGACTCGCGGACCTTGCTGCGCGCTCCGTCTGCGCCCACCACATACTTGGCGCGAATGACCCGTTCCTGGCCTTCGTTGGACCCGGATGTGTGGCCAAGGGTCACCTCCACCGGGTAGTTGCCCTCGCCGGTGACGTTGAGGCTGTGGAACTCGTAGCCGTAGTCCGGTGTCATGCGTGTGGGGGAGTTGGCCATGAATTCTGCGAAGTAGTCCAGGACCCGGGCCTGGTTGACGATCAGGTGAGGGAACTCGCTGATCCCGGCGGGATCATCCACTGCCCGAGCGGCCCGGACGATCCGGGAGTGGTCGGCCGGGTCCGGCTTCCAGAACGCCATTTCCGTGATGCGGTACGCCTCGGCCGTGATCCGCTCTGCAAAGCCGAAGGCTTGGAAAGTCTCGACACTTCGGGCTTGGATGCCGTCGGCTTGGCCGATGGCCAACCGCCCGGGGCGGCGCTCAATGATACGTGTGGTGACGTCAGGGAACTGGGATAGCTGTGCCGCGGTCAGCATGCCCGCCGGGCCCGTGCCCACGATAAGGACGTCAACTTCGTCGGGAAGCTTGGCTGGGCGGTTGATTCCGACGCCGTCGGCCGGCTCGACTCGAGGGTCACCGGATACGTAACCGTGGTGGTGGAACTGCACAGGCTTTCCTCACTTCTTTGTGGGCTATCTCGTTGCGATGTTCGATAATAGAACAACGTGTTCTATTATCGCTCAGATAATCGTAATGCGGCTCACACCCGTGTTCAAGTCCTTGAAGAGTCTTATGACGGAACCTTGTGTAGCTTCCGGCGGATTGAACCATGGGCATGTCAGGATCAGGTATGCCGCGACTGATGCTCTTGGACACTGCCTCGTTGTATTTCCGCGCCTTCTACGGTGTGCCCGACTCAATCCGCCGTTCCGACGGAACGCCCGTGAACGCAGTGCGGGGACTGATGGACATGATCGCCCGCCTCACCACCGACTACGAAGCCACGCACTTGGTCGCCTGCTGGGACAACGATTGGCGCCCGCAATGGCGCGTTGACCTGATTCCCAGCTATAAATCGCACAGGGTTGCGGAGATCGTTGCGGATGGTCCGGACGTAGAGGTTGTCCCTGACCCGCTTGAGGCGCAGATTCCCATGATCCGGCGGGTACTGGACCTTGCCGGGATCGCTGTGGTGGGAGTTGACGAGCATGAGGCTGATGACGTCATAGGGACCTATGCGAGCCTGGCGACCTTCCCGACGGACGTGGTTACCGGTGACCGCGACCTTTTTCAGCTCGTGGATGACGACCGTGGGATCCGTATCATTTACACGGCGCGCGGCATGAAGAACCTGGAAGTCCTCACCGAGGTCGTCGTGGTGGGCAAGTACCGTGTCCTGCCCCAGCAATACGCCGACTACGCAACACTCCGGGGCGATGCCTCCGACGGGCTGCCCGGAGTCGCCGGCATCGGCGAAAAGACGGCGGCGTCGTTGCTTGGCACGCACGGTTCATTGCAAGGACTTCTTGAGGCGGCGGAAGCCCCCGACGGCGGGTTGTCGGCTTCCGTCCGGGCCAAGCTGTCCGCGGCGGCTGACTATCTCAAGGTGGCGCCCGCCGTCGTGAATGTCGTGCGCGACTTGAAGGTGCCGACGCTGGAAGAAGCAGGTGCTGAACTGCGCCCCGTCACAGGAGAGGCTCGCACTGAACTTGAGCAACTGGCCCATGACTGGAATCTGGGTGGATCGGTTAAGAGGTTGCTGGACGCGCTGGACCGCGGCCGCTGAGCCCGCCGTCCGCTGAGGACAGCCCTCACAGAAACCGGTTCATTTTCACAGCCCAATGACAGGTTCGAAACAGCCGGGGCTGTGGTGGGTCTCTCATCGTGTTAAGAGGACGGAACCATTGACCGTCCCTCAGACACCCAGCCGTACTAGCGGCTCATTGAGGAGAGGCATATGTTGAAAATCAAGAGAATCAGCCTGGGCATGGCAGCCGGAGCTCTGGCACTAGGCGCAGGACTTGGTGCAACCAGCATCGCGACGGCGGCCACCACACCGTCGCCGAGCGCTACGTCGACCCCTGGCACCACGTCGTCCGGGGACGCAGCCACCCCGTCAGATCGTGGGGGAAAGCCTGGCGGGCACGGACGCGATCGGGGACAAATAGCAGCTGAATTGGCCACCAAGCTCGGTGTGGACGAGGCCAAGGTCACCGAAGCTTTGAAGGCGTTCCGTGAGGCAAACAAACCCACCACGCCGCCCGCCGAAGGAGCGGAAGGAACCAAGCCGGACCGTACGGCACAGGATGCCGCCCTGGCGAAATCGCTCGCTGAAGCATTGGGTGTAGACGAAGCCAAGGTCACCGCTGCACTGGAAGAAATCCGAGCCGCGGGCCAAGTTGAACGTTCCGCCGCCCTGAAGACCAAGCTGGACAAAGCGGTCACGGACGGCAAGCTCACACAAGCCGAAGCTGATGCCGTGACCAAAGCCGTTGAAGCCGGTGTCATCGGAGGAGGCGGGCGCTAGGACCACTACGCGAAAGCCGTCCGCATAAGGATCCCCCGGACGTATCCGGGGGATCCTTATCGAGGCGCCCCGGGATGCCCTTATCGCGGCCGGAACTGGTCCATGACCGGGCACTCGAAAGGTTCACCCGCGAAGAGTCCGACGTCATCCAAGTACTTCACTACCGCCGTGTAAGACGCCAACAAACTGGTTTCGGTATAAGGAATGCCCAGTTCGCCGCAGCACTCCTTCACGATGCCGGACGCGCGGTGCAGGTAGGGGCGAGGCATGTCCGGGAAGAGGTGGTGTTCAATCTGCCGGTTCAGTCCGCCCATCAGCGTGTCCATGAACCGGCCACCGGAGATGTTCCGGGCAGTGAGCACCTGACGGTTGAGGAAGTCTGCCCTGGTTGAACCGGGCAGTATTGGCATGCCTTTGTGGTTTGGGGCGAAAGACGCACCCATATAAAAACCGAAGACACCCAACTGAACTCCGAGGAAAGCGAACGCCATACCTAACGGCAGCAACGAGAAAACCAGGAACGGAACCACGAGGAGTCGAAGCATGATGACAGGGATCTCCACCCAGCGGTGATCGACTTGTCTCTGGTGCAGCAGATACTTCAGGGAATCAATGTGCAGGCTGACGCCCAGGAAGAACAGCAAGGGAAACAACAACCAGCCTTGCTTGCGCGTGACATGAACCATCACCCCCCCGGCGCGAGCTTGCCGCTTCGGGATGAAACGCGATTGCGCCGGTATGGATATCCGGGTCCTTGTCGATCACATTGGGAAAGTTGTGGTGACGGGTGTGTTTCTGCACCCACATTGAATAGCTGATACCCACCAGGCCTGTACCAACAAGCCGCGCGGACCACTCATTCATTCCCTTGGACTTGAACACCTGCCGATGCGCGGCTTCATGGGCCAGGAACGCGAACTGGGTGAGGACCACGCCCATTCCCGCCGCAATAAGAAGCTGGAACCATGTGTCCCGCAGCAAAATCAACCCACTCCAGGTTCCCGCCCAAACCACCATCAGGATCACAAAGACCGTGATGTAAAACCCTCTGCGGCGCTTCAGCAATCCGGCACTACGAACAGACTTCAGGAGTGCGGAGTACGAAAGGACCGTCCGGGCGGCACCCCGGTCCGGCTGATTTCCATCGGACGAACGTTCCGATGCCATGATGCCTCGAACCACTTCCCGGTGGACTCAACAGAATCGTTTCCCACCGTCCCTTCAGGCTACGCCGGTGATGCCAACAAAGAACCAGGAATTTGTTTCAACCAGTTGTCGATTTCTGCTCGCGCTGTTCGACCTATGGATGAGAAGGTCGAAGGGCGGCTTTCCACGACACAGGAGATTGAGTCAAATGGCGAAATACATGTTGATCATGCGGGCAGACGACGCTTCCTACGCCAAGTTCGAGAACATCGATTTCAACGAGATCCTCGAGGCAATGGGCAAATTCAATGACGAACTGATCCGCGCCGGAGTCCTTTTGGCCGCCGAAGGCCTGGACGACGCCAAGGACGGAGTGGTGGTGGACTTCACCGGTGAAACCCCGGTGGTCAGTGACGGCCCCTACGGTGAAACGAAAGAACTCTTCGGCGGCTACTACATCCTGGACGTAGCTTCCAAGCAAGAAGCGATCGAATGGGCGAAGCGTGCGCCAATGACTGCAGGTACCAAGACCGAAATCCGTCGCGTCACCAGCATTGACGAGTTCCCTCAGGACAACGAATGGATTCAAAAGGAACGCGCATGGCGCGAGCAGACCGGCCAGCTCTGAGATTCGCCGCCGGAACCCCGGTCATCAACGACCGTCGTGAGCAGCAATGAGGCAAGGGCCGCCGTCGAAGCGGTGTGGCGGAGCGAATCCGCCCGCATCGTCGGCGCCCTTGCCCGCTACACCGGCGACTTTACTTTGGCAGAGGACCTGGCACAGGAAGCGCTGGCAGAAGCTCTCGTGTCCTGGTCCGTCAACGGCATCCCCGCAGAGCCGGCGGGTTGGCTCCTTACGGCCGGCCGGCGCCGGGCGATCGATTCGTTCCGGCGTCGTGCTGTTCGCGACGAAAAGTACGCATTGTTGGCCCGTGACCTGTCAGAGGAGGAACCGGGCATGGACGTTTTGTTCAATCCGGATGCCATCGATGACGACGTCCTAGCATTGATGTTCGTCTCCTGCCATCCCGTGTTGTCCAAGGAGTCGCGAATTGCGCTGACTCTTCGGGTTGTGGGCGGTATGGGCACGGAGGAGATTGCCAAGTCGTTCCTGGTCCCCGTTCCCACCGTCCAAGCCCGTATTACACGAGCCAAGAAGACCTTGTCGGCGGCGCACGTGCCGTTTGTGGTGCCCGAGAAAACTGATATACCGGAGCGGCTGGGATCAGTGCTGCAGGTGCTCTACCTGATTTTCTCGGAAGGTGCCTTTGCGTCCGGCGGCGACTCGTGGATGCGCACGGAACTGGCCAGCGAAGCACGTCGTCTGGGACGGGTTTTGGTTCGGCTGGCCCCTGAGCCCGAAGTTTTTGGCCTCGTGGCCCTGATGGAACTGACGTCCGCACGTTTTCCGGCCAGGCTCGACGCAGCCGGTCAGCCTGTCCTTCTCGAAGACCAGGATCGGCGCCGGTGGGACCAGTCTGCGATACGCCGGGGCCGGGCGGCACTTTCGACGGCGGTGGCGGCCGGCCGCGGTCTAGGCGCCTACGGATTGCAGGCTTCCATTGCGGAATGCCACGCGGTGGCGCGGTCAGCAGAGGACACGGATTGGCAACGAATTGTCATCCTGTACGAGGCACTGGGGCGTTTGGTTCCATCGCCCGTCATTGAACTGAATCATGCAGTCGCGGTTGCCATGGCTGCGGGTCCGGCCGTAGGGCTTCACCTCGTGGAAGCCCTTGCAGAGAGGGGTGAGCTGCATGGCTCACACCTCGTGCAGACAGTGCGAGGCGAACTCCTTGCCCGGCTGGGCCGTCTCGTGGAGGCCAAGGCAGCCCTCGGCGAAGCACTCAGCCTGTGTTCGAACGCCGCCGAACGGAGCGCGCTGGAGCGGAAGATCGCAGAATTGGCAGACCAGCAGAGCTGACAAATCACGACATCTCTATGGTCTCTGGGGTGTGTGGTGGTGGTTGCGTCGTGGTGTTTGTTGGGGGTCGAGGTGGGGTGGGGGGATGAACCAGGGGACCCCGGTTGTGATGTCGATGCGCCATTGTTCCTTGTGGATGAGGTGGTGGTGGTGGCTGCAGAGCAGGGTGCCGTTGTTGGTTGATGTGGTGCCGCCGTGGGACCAGTAGGTGGTGTGGTGGGCTTCGCACCAGGGTGCGGGGATGGTGCAGTCGGGGAAGGCGCAGCCGCCATCGCGGGCGGTGATGGCTTTGCGGATGTGGGGTGGGAAGATCCGGGTGGTGCGGCCGATGTCCAGGACGCGGGAGTCGGTTCCGAGGAGGACGGGGATGATGTCGGCGTCGCAGGCGATTTTGCGGATGGTGTTCGGGTGGATGGGGCCGGTGAAGGTCGCTGTGCCGGTGCTGAGTGGATTCAGGGCCGCTCCGGTGTTGCCGTGGTCGCTAGGTCGTGAGTTGTGGGTGACTTGTTCGAAGAGGTCGCGGTGGTCGATGGTGACGGTGAGTTGGGGTCGGAGTCCGCCGTTGGAGGGCAGTTTCCCGGTGGTCATCGCCAGGGCGCAGGCTCCGACGAGGCCGTTGAGGAGTTTCTGGGCCCGGCTGCGGCGGTCCAGGTCCGGTCCGCTGGGCTTGTCGTCGGTGGGATTGTTGCCGGTGGTGAGTCGTGGGTTGGTGGCGGTGTTCATGGCGGTGGTGAGGGTTTCGTATTGTTCGGCGGTGGCGAAGATTTCGAGGTGGTGGAGTCCGTGGCGGCGTCGGCGGCGGAGGAACGCGCCTTGGAGTTGGCGGAGAACTTCCTCGGATGGTTCGGCACCGTCCTGGTCGATGACGTCGGTCCAGCGTTTGGTCATTTTGGTGACGAAGTCCGGGTCGGATTCCATCGCGGTGGTGGTGAGGGCGTGTTCCATCCGGGTGATGGTGTCCTCATCGGTGAGTTGCCGGACGGTGTCCAGGGCGGTGCTGATGATCGTCGCGGACCGGGACGGTACCAGGGCTGAGGAGAGGGCGTTGGCCAGCACTTCGCGTCGGGCCGGGATCTGTTGCCCGGCCATTCCCGTCTGGGGCAGGACATCGGGGGCGAGGGCGAGCCTGCGCCGGGCTTCCCCGATGCTGATCCGCAACCGGGCCCGAAGGAACTCCGCGGCGTTCCGGTACCCGTCATCCAAAGGGCTCACTGAGCCGGCGGCCTCAGTTACTGGCCCTGGACCGGTCACGGAACCTGCCCCGCGCACGGAAGCTCCTGCGCTTATGGAGCGTGCTCCAGCGGCAGCTGATGCCACACCGGATCCTTGCCCCACGTCGGATCCTGGCCCGACGTCGGATGCTGTCTCTGGTTCAGTCCAGCCCGTCCGCCATCCCGGCCCGGCCCCGAACGCTGACGGCCCCGGCGACGTTTGCTGTGCTTCTTTCCGGGTCCGTTCCACCGCCTGCGCGGCGACGACCTGCAAGTACTCCAACGACCGGGAGATCTCCTCGACCCTGCCCGCGAAATCGGCAGCCTCAACAAAACCAAACAACCGCGCCTCATCGGCAGCCATTGATCGCAACGCGTCCGCTGCAGCGGCGCCCTTAAGGAGCGCCGCTTCCAGAGCCGGTAAACCAGGCGTCGAGGACTCCGGCCTCAGCAACTCCGGCGCCTTTTCGGGGGTCGACCATACGGGCGCCCCTGGAGGGGTGGATTCGCCGGGGTTGGGGACCGAGGCGTCTGCGATCGGCGCGCCCGTCGACTCGGTGTCCATGCCCATCCCGGCGCGGTGGAAATGGCCGATCACGGTGATGGGCGCGGTCGAATCCTTGAACCCAGCCTTGACCAAGTCCGGCATGCTTATGAAGCGCCGTGACCGGGCCGCGGCCAAGGCAGCAACAACAGGGGACGGTTCCGTCCGAAGTGCTGTCAACTGCCCGATTGCTCCCATAAACCAACCCTGTCATGGAGCTCTGACATTATTAGCTCCTCTGCAATGACCCTCCTGTATGACGGCAAAGAAGAGGGCATTCGGCGGTAACCAACGGAAAATGCTGGCGTCGGATGCCTACAGCGTGGGCAGCGCCAAACCGTCTACACGCCGCCCGGCGAATGGCATTGGCACGGCGCGGCTCCGGACCACTTCATGAGTCACCTGGCCATGTGGGAACCGCGTGCCTCACAGACGGCTCCGAGACCACGCCATGCTGGACCACTTGCACGTCACCGCCGCGCGCCTGCACCAAGCAGACCCGTCGGTGACGTGAAGCGTTTGCCCTCCGGCGTCAAGTTGACGAATGAGTAGAAGTTGATGGCTGGATTACTTGTTGTGAATGTTTCGGAGGTCCCCGGCATCCTCAGGAATGGCGGGGGTCGTCGCGGCCCAGCTTGCGAGCAGCTGCAGGGCATCCGCCGTACCGGTGCCGGGTTCCGCGTTGTAGACCGTTAGGGTCAAACCGGCATCGGCGGAAAGCTCAAGGGCCTCGTACAACAAATGCAGATCGCCAACTATCCGATGCCGGAAGTGCTTCTTCCCGGTGTAGTGCTGGCGCACGTTATGGGATGCCCAACGAACCCGGAATTCCTCGCTGCGCGTGGACAGTTCACCCACCAGATCGCTGAGGCCCCGGTCGTAAGGATCGCGGCCCGCCTCGGTCCGCATAATGGCCACTGTGTCGTTAGCCGCCCGTTCCCAATCCGTGTAGAAATCCCGGCTGCGAGGATCGAGAAAGAGGAAACGGGCATGGTTGGGCGGCCCGGCCGGACTGTCGTAAATATCTGAGTACAAAGCACGCCCCAGGGCGTTTGTTGCCAGGAGATCCAGGCGACCGTTGCGGATAAAGGCAGGGGAGCCGCTGATCGCATCGAGGGTGAGCTGCACGCCAGGCCGGATGACCTGTTTCCGTACCGGCCGGCGTCGTGACCTGCCACCTTCACTCGCTGCGCGGGCAAGGTCGTACAAGTGGGCGCGTTCGGCGTCGTCGAGTTGCAGGGCGTTCGCCAGGGATTCCAAGACGCTTTCCGAGACGCCTGCGAGATTTCCCCGCTCCAGGCGGGTGTAGTACTCCACGCTGACTCCGGCCAGTATGGCAACTTCGCCGCGGCGGAGGCCCGGTACGCGGCGGTTGCCGCCATAGGCGGCCAGTCCCGTTTGCTCGGGCGTGATCTTCGCCCGTCGCGTGGAGAGGAAATCGCGCGTCTCTGTCCGGTTGTCCATGCTTCAACGGTATGACCTTTGGCCCGCTAAGGGAGTCCCTGTCATTACCCCTAACAGCAGTAACTCCTTTCACTCAGGGAAAGGAGGTTAGATGGAAACATCCAACAACGTTCACCACGCAGGAGAAACATGCCTACCGCTAACGCTTACGCTGCCCCCTCGGCCACGGGCGACCTGACCCTGACCACCATCGAACGTCGCGAGGTCGGTCCGAACGACGTCCACATCGATATCAAGTTCGCCGGCATCTGCCACTCGGACATCCACACTGTTCGCGGTGACTGGGGCCCGCAGCAGTACCCCTTGGCCCCGGGCCACGAAATCGCAGGCATCGTCACCGGGGTTGGCTCGGATGTCACCAAGCACAAGGTGGGCGACCGTGTCGGCGTCGGCTGCATGGTGAACTCCTGCAAGGAGTGCAAGAACTGCCTTGCCGGTGAGGAGCAGTACTGCCTTCAGGGAAACGTGGGCACCTATGGCGCCGTTGACCGTGACGGCACCATCACGCAGGGCGGGTACTCCAGCAGCGTCGTGGTGAATGAGGACTTCGTCGTCACCATCCCGGAAGGTTTGGACCTCGACGTCGCCGCACCGTTGCTGTGCGCCGGCATCACCACCTACTCGCCTTTGCACCACTGGGGCGCCGGTCCCGGTAAGAAGGTTGCCGTCGTCGGTCTTGGCGGGCTCGGCCACATGGCTGTCAAGATCGCCGACGCCATGGGTGCCGAGGTAACAGTGCTCTCGCAGTCGCTGAAGAAGATGGAGGACGGGCTCAAGTTGGGCGCGGACCACTATTACGCCACAAGCGACCCCGCCACGTTCGAACAGCTCGCCGGCACCTTCGACCTCATCATCAACACTGTCAGCGCTTCCATCGACATCAGCGCCTACTTGCAGCTGCTCACGCTCGACGGCACGCTGGTCAACGTTGGCGCGCCCGCCGAGCCGCTGCCGGTCAACGTGTTCTCGCTGATTATGGGTCGCCGCCGCTTCGCCGGTTCCGCGATCGGCGGTATCCGCGAAACCCAGGAAATGCTGAACTTCTGCGCGGAGCACGGCCTTGGCGCCGAGATCGAGGTCATTCCGGCCAGCAAGATCAACGATGCCTACGAACGCGTTCTTGCCTCCGATGTCCGCTACCGCTTTGTCATCGACGCCTCCACTATCGGCTAGATGCACAGCACTCCTAGAGCAGCATCATGAGAAAGGCCACGCCCCCGTCTATGGGGCGTGGCCTTTCCTGCACCATGCAGCAGGGACAATGGTCTGGTGACTTTCAGACTGGACACCATCGGTACGGGACTGGTCTTTGCGGAATCCCTCGCCAAGCTTGCTACCGCCTTGCATGACCAAGGCGACGGCGGCACAGGAGTCGGCGGAACGGCAGTAGTCCAGGCGCCGCCCGGCACAGGAAAAACCACACTGGTTCCACCCCTGCTCGCCAATCTCGTGTCCGAACAGAACCCGGGCCAACCACGGGTCGTCGTCACTCAACCACGGCGTGTAGCCGCCCGCTCAGCCGCACGCCGCCTGGCCACGTTGGACGGAAGCCGCGTGGGTGGAAGGGTGGGCTACACCGTCCGAGGTGAAAGCAAAGTCAGCCCGAACACCGTCGTCGAATTCGTCACGCCTGGCATTCTCCTTCGACGTCTTCTGGCTGACCCCGGCCTTGAAGACGTCCACGCCGTGGTCCTGGATGAGGTCCACGAACGTGGACTCGAAACGGATCTCCTGGTCGGCATGCTCGCGGAGGTTCGTGAGTTGCGCGGTGACCTCACGCTGGTGGCCATGTCGGCAACCCTCGACGCCCCACGTTTCGCAGAGCTGCTTGGGACAGGGCTCGACGGCGGTGGGCCGGCTCCCGTCGTCGACTGCCCTTCCGCGCTGTACCCGTTGGAGGTCCAGTGGGCTCCGGCCCGGGAGCATCGACTGGATACCCGCGGCGTATCCCGAGTTTTCCTTGATCATGTGGCCCACACGGCTGCGACATCCCACGCAGCGGCCCTGAGCCGGAATCCCGAGGTAGACGCACTGGTTTTCCTCCCGGGAGCCCGGGAAGTTTCCGACGTCGCCACTCGTCTTCGCGGGCAGCTGCCACAAGGTGTGGAGGTGCTCGAGCTACACGGACAGATAGGTCCGGAAGCCCAGGACCGGGCAGTATCCGGCCGTGAACCCGGCGGGCCGCCCCGGATCATTGTGTCCACATCGTTGGCTGAATCGTCCCTGACCGTTCCCGGCGTACGGTTGGTCATCGATTCCGGCCTTTCAAGGGAACCACGACGGGACGCCGGCCGCGGAATGTCCGGCCTCGTGACCGTCTCCTGTTCGCGTGCTTCGGCAGATCAACGCGCCGGTCGCGCAGCGAGACAAGGACCGGGCACGGTGGTTCGCTGCTATGACCAGCAAGCCTATGCTGCAGCTCCGGCACATCAGACCCCCGAAATCTCCGTTGCGGACCTCACCAGCGCTGCCTTGGTCCTTGCCTGCTGGGGCGCGCCCGGCGGTTCAGGATTGCAGCTGCCGGACGCACCACCAGCCGCGGCCATAAACGATGCCGTGGAGGTCCTCCGCGAACTGGGTGCTGTTACACGCGACGGAACAGTCACTGCCGCGGGTAAGACCCTGGCGCGCATCCCAGCCGACCCCCGGCTCGCCCGTGCCTTGTTGGATGGATCGGCTGTTGTGGGCCAACGCGCAGCGGCTGAAACAGTAGCACTCGTTGCCGGCGATCAAAGGGCACCCGGCGCTGACCTCACGAAGCTGCTTACGGCGCTGCATTCGGGATCAGATCCGGGCGCCCGACGTTTCGCGGAAGACGTCAGGCGGATGGAGTCGTTGATACAGGAGGAGACGCGGGTACGGCAGGAGGTTGCCGCCGTCGTGCATCCCACACCGCCTGCCGGTGTCACGGCGAGGGAAGCGCCCGGTTTTGTGGTGGCGTTGGCTTTCCCTGACCGCGTGGCCAGGCGTGTACCCGGCGATGGATCCTCCACGTACTTGCTCTCGTCAGGGACGCGGGCCGGGCTCCCCACTGGCAGTTCACTGTCCGGGCACGATTGGCTCGCAGTTGCCGAGGTGTCGCGCGCCCAGGGGCGTGATGCCGCGGGCACCGGCGCGGTCATCCGTTCCGCCGCGCCCTTGTCGCTTGAAATGGCGGAAGCTGCCGCGCCGGATCTCCTCACGGAGACGGTGCGGGCGAAGTTTGACCAGGGCCGGGTAATGGCCAGGCTGGAGCGCCGTATGGGAGCCATCGTCTTGTCCTCGACGCCCATCCGTCCCAGCGCCGAGTCCGGGCGTCATGCCGTTTCCGAGGCGTTGGCGAAGGCAGGTTTGTCCATGATCGGCTGGTCGACCGCAGCTGATGCCCTGCGCCGCCGCCTTGCATTGCTGCACCGCGTGCTCGGAAGTCCCTGGCCCGACGTCCGCGAAGCCGCGCTGCTGTCCACGCTGGAGGACTGGCTGGGCCCGGAGCTGGAAGCGATTGCCGCCGGAGCCCGGGTGAGTTCCATCAACCTCTTCGACCCTTTGAGGCGCCTGCTCCCATGGCCGGAGGCTGCCCGGCTCGAAGCCCTCGTGCCGGAGCGCTTGGCGGTGCCGAGTGGTTCGCGTGTCCGGATCGACTACCCCGAGGTTTCGGACAGCAGCGGCGGTGGTCACGACGACGGCCGCCCCGTTGTGGCGGTCAAGCTTCAGGAATGCTTCGGTTGGGACCGCACGCCGCGTCTCGTGGAGGGTAGGGTCCCCGTGCTGTTTCACTTGCTGTCCCCGGCAGGAAGGCCGCTGGCCGTCACGGATGATCTCGCCTCTTTTTGGTCCGGTCCCTACTCCCAGGTTCGGGCCGAGATGCGTGGGCGTTACCCCAGGCATCCCTGGCCCGAAGACCCGTGGGCCGCACCGGCCACGGCCAGGACGAAGAACAGGATGTAGCCGCTCGTCCCCGGAAAGGCTGGTTAAGCCTGCCGCTCCAACATGAACTGGATTTCCCCGTCTACGAACGTTCCGAGCACGCTGCTTGCGGCAAATTCGTCCGGGGCAGTGGTCAGGGGATCGAGCTCGAACGCCGTGAAATCGGCGCGCTTGCCCACGGTAATGGAGCCCGAAACGTCCCACTGGCCTGCAGCTTTCGCTGCGTGGGAGGTGTATCCCTCCAGAGCTTGGAGCGCTGTGAGGGCTTGTGACGGTGCGATGGGCTCCTGCTCCGGATTGCCCGAACGACGGCGCAACTGGGCGTCCGCGATGATTGGAAGCGGCTCGTAGGGCGCGATCGGCCAGTCAGAGCCGATACCCAGAGTCACTCCGGCGTCGCGAAGATCACGGCAGCGCCATGCCCGGTCGGCCCGCTCCGAGCCAAGGCGCGTAGACCAGTTGTCGCTGTGATCGGCAAGTGAGTAGTGGGTGCAATGGGTCGGCTGCATGCTGGCCACCACGCCTGCGCCCTTGAAGCGTGCCACCAGCTCATCGGGCACTGTTTCAATGTGCTCGATCCTGTGGACGGTTCGGTGCAGGATGTCGGCAGGAACGTTGTTTCGCAGCGATTCCAAGGCCTCCAATACATGGTCCACCCCGGCATCGCCGATAGCGTGTGTGGCTGTGGGAATTCCGCGGGAGGCAAAGTACCGGACGGCGGCTGAGTATTCCTCGGGCCGCGGCCAGAACGGTGCGGTGGATTGGCCGTGAATATCAGCTTCGTAGAGCCAGGCTGTTCCGTTGTCCACGGTGCCATCGACGAAGAGCTTAATGGCCTCAATGGACCAGCGCCGGCCGCCGGTGCCGATGCTGCGGGCCAACTCTTTCCATTCGGCTTCACCACTGCCCGGCATGCACCACGGCGCGGCCCGAAGCCGCAGCGGGAGTTCGCCGTCCGCCTCCAGTGCCTGGAAGAGTGCGGTGGATTCCTCGCTGTGGTCCATGATGTGGCCGCCAGTCAGGCCCGAGCGGGCGAAGTCCCCCAGGAGCTCGGCGAGTCGCGTTTTGCGTTGGGCGAAGGACTCTTGCGGGATGTGTCGCTGCACCAATTCCATGGCCGCAGCTTCGAGCAGGAGCCCCGTGGGAACGCCGTCCGCGTCGCAGACCACCTCAGAGGCTTGGTCGAATTCGAATCGGCCATGGACTCCGGCCAGTTCCAGGGCGCGGCTGTTTGCCAATGCCGAATGACCATCGAACAAGCGAATAAGCGCGGGCTGGTCCCCGGTGACGGTGTCCAGCACACTGCGGTGCAACGGTACAGTTCCGAAAGCGTTCGGGTTCAGTCCCCATCCACGCAACCAGCCGCCGTCGTCTGCTGCTTCTGCGCTCAGAAGTGTGAAGACTTCATCCAGCGACGTAGCGGCGGCGAGGTCGACGCCGATTGTCAGGTCCAAGCCGAACACCGGGTGCATATGGCAGTCCACCAAACCGGGCGTGAGCGTCGCGTTACCGAGGTCCACCACCCGTGTGTCCGCCTGTTGCCAGTCCTTGGCGTCTTGGCGGCTGCCGACGGCGGTGATCAACCCGCCGCTGACGGCGACGGCCTGGACCGACTGGTCCTGGTGTCGTTCATCCATCGTGTGAATGGTGTCGGCAAGGACAATGAGGTCAGGAGTCATGGGTTTCAAAGCTTCCAATCCGGGCAAAGACGTCGGGGCGGGTGGTGCGAAGCCTGCGGGCAATCAGAAGGCCGGCAAGGAAAACAACGGGCGCGACCAGGAGCAAAATGGTGTTGGTCAGCGCATCCGCAAAGGTGAGGAGTTCGATGTTGATGGCGATCAGTGCCACCACGCCGAACAGCAGGACGGCGGAGGTCACACTCAGGGGGATGAGGAAACGGTGCGTGGCCGCGGCGGGGTTGCGCCGCAAGTAGATGAATGCAGCTACCGACACCAGGCCCTGCAGGGCCACGATCCCGAAGATGCCCGGCGTGTTGACCCAGATGAGCAGCTGCTTGTAGGGATCCGCACCGGCGATGGCACAAATGCTGATGACGACGGCGGCGAGAATGGACTGGATCTGCCCTGCACGGTGCGGGGATTTGTACTTGGGGTGGGTCCTGCCGAGGAACGCGGGGAGCACGCCGTCTTTGGCGAGCATGTATACGTAGCGGTTGATGGCGTTGTGGAAAGCCAGTTGGGAGGCGTAAACGCTGGTCACGATCAGCACGTACATGACGACTTCCGCCCATGGGCCCACGTACTGGTTGATGGTGGCAAAGAACATTCCATCGGCCAGCTCCCCGGCGGCAACAACCACGTTTCCATCGCCGTAGGCCTGGATGACGGTCCACACAATGAAGGCGTAGAACACGGACATGAAACCCACTGCGATGTAGGTTGCCCGGGGAACGGACTTGTCTGGATTACGCGCTTCGCGGCGGTACAGCACGGTGGATTCGAAGCCCATGAAGGCAGCAAAGCAGACAGCCAGGATGGCCAGAACACCCGGAGTGAAGGCATGCTCGGGGGAGAACGAGGCGAAACTGATGCCTTCAGCGCCGCCACGTGCAAGGATTCCGAAGCCCATGATGGCCAGGATCGCAGTCTCGGCGATAAGCAGGACGCCGAGGACTTTCGCGCCAACATCGATGCCCCGGTATCCCAGGAACCAGACGGCCGCGATTGCTACCAAAGCGACGGCAGGCCAGGGCACGTCCCAGCCGAAGAGTGCGAGCAGCATGGCTTGGGTTTGGACGGCGAACAATCCGTAGACGCCGATTTGCAGGCAGTTATAGGACACGATCGCAAGGATGGCTGCGGCCAGGCCCACGGTTTTGCCCATGGCCAAGGTGATGTAGGTGTAGAAGCCGCCAGCGGCCTTGACGTGTTTGGTCATGGCCATGAAGGAGACGGCGAAGACCAGCAGGACCGCTCCGGCAATGGCGTAGCCCATGGGGGCGCCTATGCCCCCAACGCCGATGGCTACAGGTGCCACGCCGGCCATCACGGTAAGGGGAGCTGCCGCGGAGATCACCAGGAAGGCGATGCCGCCGGTGCCTATGGCGTTGCGCTTGAGCCCATTCCCGGCGTCTGCTGCCGGAGGTCGGGTTTCGAGGTCAGACATGGGGATCCTCTGGGGTGTTTGGGGGGAGTTTTCAGGAGAAGCCGAACTTTAAGCGAAAGGCTTTCGTTTATCGTAAGTCCTTGTGACCCGGGGCACAATACCTCGACGCAAACTTCTGGCTAGAGTCGTAACAACAACCTTGAATGGAGACACCCGCATGGCACGCCCGTTGGTCCCGCTGATATCGATTGATGCACTCGTCACCGCTGCCCTTGAGCTGGTGGATGAGGCAGGGGACTTCAGCCTGCCAAAACTTGCCAAGCGGATCGGCGTGAGCCAGTCCTCCATCTACAACCACGTCAGTGGGCGGGAGGAGATCCTCGAACTCATGCGTGGCCGGATCATCTCCGAGAGCCCCTACATCCTGGAGGACGAGCAAGATTGGGAGGCGTCACTTCGCGCTATTGTCAGGAGTTATCGAGACGCCTTTGCCCGCCATCCAAAACTCGCGCCCCTGCTGGTCCTCCAAACCGTCCAGGACGCACAGGTCATGGCCCTCTACGAGAACCTGGCAGTGGCCCTCGAAGCCGCGGGATTCCGCGGGCGGGACGTGATGTCGGCAATTTCCACCATAGACAGTTTCGCCCTGGGCTTCGCCTTGGACCTGGCAGCACCCGACGTCGTCTGGGCGCCACCGGCGCAGGGGTACCCCGCCCTCACCAGCGCCTTGGCTCACGCCGGCCCCACCAGTGAGCGAGGCGAGGCGGCTTTCGACTTCGGACTCGAGATCCTCATTGCCGGCCTGCATTCCCGTCTTCAGCCGTCAGTGCTGTGAATTTCGCGCAAAACTGGTGGGAAGCAGTGGTCCGCGGCTTCACCGACACGCACACCACCGCCGTGCCCCTACCGGCCCTGCTGGGCATCCTCGCATGCGCCGTCGTCCTGAGCATCCCTCGCGCAACGTGGAGGTGGTTCGGCCTCTACGTCACTTTCGTCCATGAGCTGGGGCATGCCTACGCCGCACTCATGACTGGGCGCTTTGTCCATGGGCTCCGGATCGGCCTCGACCATTCGGGGCGCCTTGTCAGCAGTGGCCGGAGCGCGTTCGGGGCAGCGTGGTCCGGGTTTTGGGGCTATCCCGCACCGGCGGTCGTCGGGTTGTGCCTGATCGCAGCCTTCGCCTCTGGCCGGTCGGGTGCAGCCATGTCCATCGGTGCTTTGATCCTGCTGGTTTCGCTCATCTTCCTCAGAAACCTCACCGGAATCCTGGTGGCCGTGTTGAGCGCTGCCATCGCGCAGCTCCTGGTTCTGTTTGCGACGCCCGCAGTAGTCAACTATGTAGTCCTGGCGCTCGGCGTCGCCCTGTCCGTGGGCGGTGTTCGGGATCTGCTCAAACTTGCCGGTGTGCACACCCGACGCCGCGACCGCTTGGCTGCCTCTGATGCCTTTATTCTTGGCCGCACCACGGGCGTCCCGGCGTTCGTCTGGCTGGCTGGATTCACGGTGGTGATCACCGGATGCGCGGTAGCGTCGGTGTGGTTGTTGTGGGGGATGCTGACCGTTTAACGCGGTGGTTGACCGTCGCTTTCAGGGCCCGACGGCGATTCTCCGGCTTTCGTCGCCGCGAGGCCTTGCCCTGTGGTCGCCTCAGGGTGTCCAATCCTCTTTAACGTTCGAACTGGATGTGTTCGGACACGGTGCCGGGATACAAACACCAGGAGGTGCCCATGTCCGCGAAGGGCCCGCGCGAAACAGCAAAGGGAACCGGACCTGGCGCAACCGATACCAGGCGCGGTGACAATGGAGCTGCCTTGGCGGTGCACGATCCAGCAAAAATCCGGAACGTGGCACTCGTGGGACATTCGGGTGCGGGCAAATCGATGCTGGTGGAGGCCTTACTGGCCGCAACAGGTGCCATCACCCGCATGGGCTCCATCAGCGAAGGCACCACTGTCAGTGATTCGGACCCCTCCGCGATCCATCAGCAACGCTCAGTCACGTTGTCCGTAGCGCCGATTCTTGTGGGGGACATCAAGGTCAACCTGATCGACACCCCCGGCTACACCGACTTCACCGGCGAACTGCGCGCTGGGTTGAGGGCCGCGGACGCGGCCCTTTTCGTTGTGTCCGCTGTTGATGGCATTGACGGTGCCACCGTTGCGTTGTGGGGCGAGTGCGAGAAAATCCGAATGCCGCGTGCGGTGGTAGTCAGCAAACTGGACCATCCGCGCGCTGACTTCAGTGCCGCCGTCGTGCGTTGCCAGGAAGCGTTCGGTGAATCTGTTCTCCCGCTGTATCTACCGGCCGTGGGCAACGCCGGACTCATCGGCGTACTCCACGGCACAGATAATTCCCACGGCACAGAGAAGGGGGAGCTGGACCCGGCTTCGGGTGTCGAAGCAGCAAGGGGACCCCTGATCGAGGGAATCATCGCTGAGAGCGAAGACGAAACGCTCATGGACAGGTACCTTGGCGGTGAAGAACTGCCCCTCGCGGACCTCATCGACGATCTTGAAACTGCAGTGGCACGGGGCAGCTTCTTCCCGGTGATGCCGACGTCGTCCGAAACAGGCCTGGGACTTCCGGAACTGATGGCACTGTTGACGGATGCTTTGCCATCGCCGTTGGAACGCATCGCCCCGGCGGTGATGGAACTCGACGGCTCCTCACTGAAGCCTTTGCCGTGTGACCCGGCCGGACGACTTGCCGCAGAAGTAGTGCGAACCACCGTAGATCCATTCCTCGGCCGTGTCTGCTTGGTGCGGGTCTTTTCAGGGACCCTGCGGGAAGACTCTGCGATCCATATCGGTGGCAGGGGTTTGGCGGATCGGGGGCACGAGGACCACGACGCCGATGAACGCATCACCCATCTCTATTCGCCCGTGGGTTCGAGCCTGAAAGCCATTCCGCAGTGCCTTGCCGGTGACATCTGCGCCATCAGCAAGCTGGCCAGCGCGGAGACAGGGGACTCGGTCTCCGCCCGTGAGGCGCCGCTGTTGATCGAAACCTGGAACATGCCCGAGCCTTTGATGCCTGTAGCTATTGAAGGGGCATCGCGCAGTGATGAGGACGCTCTGGCCAAGAGCATCGGTAAGGTGGCAGCTGCCGATCCGACGCTTCGTTTGGAACGCAACCAGGACACGCACCAGCTCATCCTGTGGTGCATGGGGGAGGCCCACGCCGAGGTTGTCCTGGACAGGCTGCGGAGCCAGGGCGTCAAACTCCAGACCGTGGATGTCATCACGCCCCTCAGGGAAACTTTTGCCACCAAGGCAACCGGACATGGGCGGCACGTCAAGCAATCCGGCGGCCACGGACAATTCGCCATCTGTGACATTGAGGTGGAGCCACTGGCCCGGGGTGAGGGTTTTGAGTTCACCGACAAGATCGTGGGCGGGGCAATCCCCGGGACGTTTGTCACATCCGTCGAGAAGGGCGTCCGCTCACAAATGCTGAAGGGTGTCTCAGCCGGATTCCCGGTGGTGGACATCAAGGTGACGCTGGTAGGTGGAAAAACCCATAGCGTGGACTCATCCGACGCAGCCTTCCAGTCGGCCGGCGCGTTGGCCCTGAGGGAAGCTGCGGCCAGCGCCAGGATCCAGCTGCTGGAACCCGTCTCATCCGTTGTCATCAGCGTTCCCGACGAATTCGTGGGCGCGGTGATGAGTGATATGTCCGGACGCCGGGGGCGTGTGACCGGCACTACCGCCGCTGAGGGTGAAGGAACGGAAATCAGTGCCGAAGTGCCGGACCAGGAGCTCCTGCGGTACGCGATAGAACTCCGTGCCCTCACTGCAGGCACGGGCCGTTTTCGCCGGTCCTTCCTTCGCCACGAACCTCTGCCGAAGCAGGCCTAGGCGTTTGCCCGCAGGAAAGCAGCAACCGCCGGGGCAAGCGACGCCCCAACCTCGGCCGCCCCACGTTTCAGGCCCTTGACCGCGAACGAATGGTCACCGCCCTCACTCCACTGGAGTGTCGCCGTCGGGCCTATCTTCGCCACCACTGCCTCCAGCAGTTCCGGCGTAGCGAACGTATCGCGTGTTCCTTGGAGGAAGAGCATGGGCACAGTGACGCCGTAGAGGTGTTCATCCCGCAGTTTCTCCGGCTTGCCGGGTGCGTGGAGCGGATAACCGAGGTACACCAAACCCCGTGCGGGCATGCCCTCGGCAACTGCCATGGAAGCCATACGTCCACCAAAGGATTTACCCGCTGCCCAAAGGGGTTCCCCTTCGCCTAGCTCAGCTGCTTTGTCCATCACTGCCCGCCATGTAGCGATGGCCAGGGGCGGGCGGTCCGGGAAACGCCGGCCAGCCTCCCGGTAGGGAAAGTTGAAGCGCAACGTGGACACGCCTTCGTCGGCCATTGCCCCAGCGAAACCCTCCAGGAACGGGTGTTCCATTCCGGCTCCCGCCCCGTGTGCCACAACAAGGGTAGCGAAGGGCATCGGGGGCCGAATGTGAAGGGCTGACACTTCGATTTCACCGACGGCGATGGTCACGGATGTTTCAATGTTTGGCATGCATCCATCATTGCCCACGACACCAAAACGCATCGGGTGCTGACGCGCAAGGCTTAAACGCGGTAGCTTGTGGCCATGGCGAGCGAAGCAACCACCGTGAGTGTCCCTGGTCCTGACGGCCCCCGCGAGGTCAGGATTTCGAGTCCAAGCCGGGTGATGTGGCCTGAAGCCGGACTGACCAAGCTGGACCTTGCCAACTACCTCATTGACGTCGGCGAGGCTTTCGTGACGGCAAACGGGAACCGGCCGATCAGCCTCCAGCGCTACTCGGGGAACATCGAGGGCGAGATGTTCTTCTCCAAGAATCCGCCCAAAGGCGCCCCGGAGTACGTCCGTTCAGTGCCCGTGACCTACCCCAGCGCACGTTCACACCCCCAGCTGGTGATCGACGAGCCAGCCGTTGCCGTGTGGGCCGCGCAAATGAACACTGTGGTATTCCACCCCTGGGCGTCCCGGGCCAACGATCCCGACAATCCCGACCAGCTCAGGATCGACTTGGATCCCCAACCCGGCACAGACTTCGACGACGCCATACCGGCTGCGCTGGAACTGCGCTCCGTGCTGGAAGAAGCCGGACTCACGGCGTTCATCAAAACCTCCGGCAACCGGGGACTCCACGTGTATGCACCTATCCATCCCAAGCATGAATTCCTCGACGTACGCCACGCCGTGATCGCCGCTGGACGCGAGTTGGAGCGGCGAATGCCGGAGAAGGTCACTACGGCTTGGTGGAAAGAAGAACGCGGGACCAGGATTTTCGTGGACTTCAATCAAGCCAACAGGGATCGGACCATTGCCGGGGCGTATAGTCCACGTGCCGTACCTACGGCCCAGGTGTCCTGCCCGTTGACGTGGGACGAACTGGAGAGCGCCGATCCTGCGAAATACACCATTAAGACAGTTCCGGATCGATTGGCTAAAGTAGGCGACCCCTGGGAATCCATGCACCATCACCCGGGTGACATCGACGTCCTGCTCAAGTGGTGGGAGCGCGACGTCAAGAACGGTCAGGGCGAAATGCCCTTCCCACCGGAATTCCCCAAGATGCCGGGCGAACCCATGCGCGTGCAGCCGAGCCGGGCACGCACACCGGAGGAGTAGGCCGCAGAAACTGCAGCGGGAGTACGTATGCCGCGACGTCCAGCGAGAGGGTTACGGACTACCGCCCTCAAATGCGGCTGGCTTGCCAGCGCATTGGTGCTCAGCGGTTTCTTCCTCAGCGCGTGCACCGAAACCCCCGAACCACAGCCGATTCAGCCCACCACCGCGATGGCGCCCCCGCCGGCAACAACTGCTCAAGCTTCGACGCCGGCCCCTCCTGCCGCACCCACGCTTACCACTTCTCCGGCGCCCACGGAGAGCATTGCAACCACCCCTGCGTTCCAGGAGCTCCGCGCCACTCTGGAGCTCTTCTCGCGGGAGAAGCTCGAAGAAGGGGCGTCTGCCGTCCTCATCAAAGCCAAGGTGGGCCAGCAGGAATGGACGCTCGCGGAAGGAGTCTTGAGCCGGGAGCGACAGGCCGTTGTACAGTCGGGTGACCGTTTCCCTGTGGGTGAACAGTTCCGGACCTTCTTGGCTGTTTCCGTGATGAAGCTCGCGGAAGAGGGCCGGCTGGGTTTGGACGACCCCGTCACCGCGTACCTTCCCGGAGCCCTCACGGCAAATAGTCCCGTGACGATCCGCCAGCTTCTTGGCGACGCCGCTGACGTACCTGCCGCTGGCCTGCCCGCCGCGGCACTCAATGCTGATGCCCTGCTGGGCCGGGTAGTGGAGCAGCTTCGAGGTGCGCCGCTGGGGGCTGTGTTGCGAACGGACGTCCTGACGCCCTTGAATCTCAAATCCACGGATTTCCTGATTGCCAACTCCACTGTCCCCGATGACGTCATCCACGGATATGTCCAGTTGGAGGGAGAAACCGTGGACGTTACCGGCACCGGGCTCCCTGACGGGATCTCCAACGGAGGTCTGGTATCCACAGTGCAGGACATCCTGGCCTTCCAAGCCGCGCTGCTAAGGGGTCAGTTGTTGTCCCCGGCGAGCCTCATTGCCATGAAGGGCACGGTGTTTGCCGACTATGGCCTCGGCTTGGACCACTGGGATGACCGCTGCACCAACGGCTTCTACTACGGCCATGCAGGCGACATTCCAGGGTACGGAAGCATTGCCATCAGCAGCGCCGATGGCAACCGCCAGCTGTCCGTTTTCATGGCCTACCCGCCGCAGCCTGTGTCGCCCAAGCCGTCAGCCCTGGCACTGGAAATGACTGGCGTTGCACAAGTCGCCCTGAATTCCGGGTGCCGCTTTCAATTCAGGTGACTGTCAATGACGGTAAGGCGCCTATTCGAAGCGCGAGGGATCGCCGGTTCCGTACCGCACAACCTCGGCCACGCCGCTGGAAAAGTCGATCACGGTGGTTGGTTCTGAGCCGGTGTCGCCAGCATCGATGACGCCATCCACCTGGTTGTCCAAGCGCTCCTTGATTTCCCATCCCTGGGTCAACGGTTCTTCCTCATCCGGCAGTAGGAGCGTGCTGGAGAGCAAGGGCTCGCCGAGCTCGGCCAAGAGCGCCTGGACCACCCGATGATCCGGAATGCGCACACCCACGGTTTTCTTCTTGGGGTGCAGGAGCCGCTTGGGAACCTCACGGGTTGCCGGGAGGATGAACGTGTAGCTGCCGGGCGTGACGGCCTTGATGCTCCTGAAGATATCGTTGTCCAACATCACGAACTGCCCCATCTGGGCGAAGTCCTTGCACACCAGGGTGAAGTGGTGTTTGTCGTCCAACTGCCTGATGGTCCTGATGCGGTCCAATGCTTCCCTGTTGCCGATCTGTGCGCCAAGCGCGTAACAGGAGTCGGTAGGGTAGGCGATCAGGCCGCCCCCTTGGAGCATGTTCACCACTTGGCCGATGGCGCGTGGTTGGGGATCTTCCGGGTGCACATCAAAGAATCTGGCCATGGAAAGAGCCTACGACAAAGCTATGACAAGACGTCCTTGTTGGAGAATTTTGCGTACGCCAGCGCGCCGCAAACGGCGATGTACCCGGCTTGGAGGAGGGTGTTTTCACCGAACGACGTCCACGAAATGGGCTGCCGCAGCAGATCCGCGAACCCCAGCCAGTGATGGCTGAACAGCCACGGGTGCAGCCATTCAAGCTGGGGCAGGTTGTCGAGCACCTGGGACACCACAGAGAGCACGATGGTGGCAGCCATGGCGCCCACCGGCACGTCCGTGAAGGTGGAGATCAGTAGACCGATTGCGGAGAGTCCCAGGAGGGACACCGTGATGTAGGCAGCGATCAGCAACGATCTTAACGCCGACTCGCCCACGCTGATGGTGTCACCTGACAGCAAAGTCACCGGACCTACAGGAAAAAGTACGACGCCGGCCAAGGCGCCGGACGCTGCCACGGTGGCCGTAGCGGCGAAACAGAAAGCGACGGCCCCTGCATACTTCACCAGCAGCAGACGAATCCGCCCTGCCGGGGCAAGGAGCAGGTATCGCAAGGTTCCCAGGTTCGCCTCCCCGGCGATGGTATCCCCGGCCACCACGCCGACGGTGAGGGGAAGGAACAAAGGAACGCACACCACCAAGGCCGTGACTGCGACGAACAGGCCGTTCTGGGTGATGCGGTCAAGGAACAGTGGCCCGCGGCCAGGAGCTGTGGGCCGGGACGACAACTTGACGGCAACTGCGATCAAAACAGGTACGGCGGCGAGGGCGATCAGCATGGCCCACGTCCGGAGCCGCCTGAACAGCACGGACAATTCTGAGCCCAGGAGCGCCCATCCGATGCCGGGGCGAACGGCAGTCTCTTGGGGAGGACCAGCAGGTTCAGCCGACAACGTCGAACCCCTCCCCGGTGAGGGAAACAAAACGCTCTTCCAGGCTCGCGTTCTCCACTGTGAAACCACGGACCCGGACACCCTCAGCCACCAAAGCAGCCACGAGCGTCTCCGGCTCGCGCCCATTGATCCCGGTGCCCAACACTGCGGTGGTTCCCCACGGACTGCCGGTTCCCGGCGCTTCACCGGGGACCAGGCCGAGCCGCGTCAGCACTCGGGACGCCAATTCGACGTCGGGCGTTTGCACCACCACATGTGCCTGCCCGGCCGCTCGCAGCTCCTCCAAGGGCCCCTGTGCCACCAAGCGCCCGGCGCTCATCACGCCCACATGGGTACACATCTGTTCCACCTCGGCAAGCAAGTGGCTGGACACGAACACCGTGGCCCCGCCCGCGGCGAGGGAGCGCACCAGGTTACGGACTTCACGGGTGCCTTGGGGATCCAGACCATTGGTTGGTTCATCCAGAACCAGGAGCTCCCGCGGCCTGAGCATTGCGTTCGCCAAGCCGAGGCGCTGCTTCATGCCCAAAGAGTAAGCGCGGACCTTCTTGCCGGCGGCGTGGCCCAGCCCTACCCTTTCAAGCGCGTCGTGCACACGTTGCCGTCTGGTTGACCACGACCCATGACGGTCAGCCGCATCCAAGCGCATCAAGTTTCCCGTCCCCGAAAGGAAAGGGTAGAAGCCGGGACCTTCCACTAAAGCGCCGACGTCCGGCAGCACGGTAGCCAAAGCTTGAGGCATCTCCTTGCCAAGGACACGGATGTCACCACTGCTTGCCGATGCCAGGCCCAGCAGCACCCGGATGGTGGTGGTCTTCCCCGAACCATTCGGTCCCAGGAAGCCGAACACCGAGCCGCGGGGTACCTCAAGGTCAATGCCATCCACAGCCGACCGGTGACCGAACCGCTTTACGAGTCCGTGCGTTTCTATGGCGGGATCAGACGAGCGGACGGGAGTCGCGCGCCCGGTTGCACCAACAGAGGCGGCTGTCGGGGGTTTGTTCACTGGGCGGCAGCGGCTGACTGGAGCCGTTCCAAAGGCACCATGCCCGCATAGACGCGACCGTCGTCGAGAATCAACACGCTCAGCAGCGACGTCGTCAAGGCCCGGCCGCCGCCAACAGGCTGCAGGGCTTGGGAAAGCTGGGGATTGGACGTGAGCTCAGCAGGAGCAGAACCCGCGGGCAGGGAGATCACGGAATCCCAACCTTTGCCGGTGACGGACGCTCCGGGACCGCGCACCTCTGGTTCCGCTACAGCAGGATCGGGTACCGGCGTGGACGGCATGGCCATGGTAGGCACTGGCTTCACAGGCAATACCTTCTCAGTGACGGTGGCACCGGGCGGCGCGGTGAAATTGAACAACTCAGCATCCGGCGTGGAAAGGTCCAACTGGGTGTACGCGAGTGAATAGGCTGGTTCGGCCTGTCCGTTGGCCCGCACCTCGACACCCAGAGGCAAACCGGTCTCGGAGTCCACGTCGATGGTCACCGAATCAACCAGGGTTTCGGTACTGCGTGGGTTAAGGACCAGAGAGTAGGCGCTGCGTCCCGCCACTGTTGACGACTCAGAAGCGGTCACCTCCGTACTGGCATCGACCGCTGCCAGGAAACGGCTGGCCATTGCCTCCGGCGTCGGCATGTCCGGCGCACTCATGTCCGGCGGGAGCATGCGTGGCTCGTACTTCTCAGGCACGGTCGGTTTGGCGGGTGCGCTCAGATGGGTTGCGCTGTTGTCCCTCGAGTTGTAGAACCAGGCATCTCCGCCATTGATGACCACGTCACGTTCGGCCATCTGGTCCAGAACTTGCAGCCGTGCCCGCAAAGGTCCATCCACATAGACCCTGGCCGTGTGGGAGCCGGTCAGAAACTCCAAGGCAGAGACGGCGCCCGGGGCGATGCCCGGACCTGATGTGGGAACTTCCGGCAACCCCAGCTCGGCGGTTTGCTCCACAGTGCCGGAAAACGCGCGCACCTCGGTGCGCGCGATCATGGCCAGGATTTCTTCAGCGGCCTTCGGCGGAAGGGAAACGGTGGCGCCGGCTTGGACCGAGCCAAACAGCACTGCAATCGCCAAGGCAAAGGGAATCAACAGAGCCGGCAGCCACCGCTGCCTGGTCCGCGCCAATGCTACCAACCACCGATCGTGAGAGGCATGAATCCAGACTACTCCGGTTGGCGGCGCCGATCACCTGCCCGGTTACTCCCTGGTCAGTTGAATTACTCCTGGACCAGCTGCCGGGCCAATTCCACTGCACCATGGACCGGGGGCTGAGCCAGGATCCGGATCAAGGACGGATCTTCCAAGGACATCTTGCGCGCCACGGCGGCGGCGAGCTGGCTCTGATTCACTAACAGGGCGCCGGCCATGACCAACGGCAGGTCCAATCCGAGCTCACCCATGACTTGTCGGGCAAGCGTAGCCAGCGAGTGCGCGGCCTCTGCCTGGATACGCAACGCCGCAGGATCCCCCTCCGCTGCCAGGTCCAGGACCAGCGGGGCCAAACCGGCCCAATGGTCAGGTTCGGGCTTGGCGTAGAAGGAGTCCATGAGCTGCAAAGCATCCACATTGGCTGTAGCCGCCATGAGTGCTCTGACCAGGGTGCCGGGTTCCAGCCCCGCATAGTACTCGCGAAGTGCCTCGCGGACTGCGTCGCGCACCACCGAGTAGCCTCCGCCTTCATCGCCCAGCAGGTACCCGTAACCTCCGCTGCGGGCTTCCCGGCCCTCGCGGTTGCGGCCCCACGCCACCGATCCGGTGCCCGCGACAACCACGGCTCCGGCGTCGAGGCCTGCTGCCGCCAGCACAATGCGGGTGTCATGCACCACGTCGATCCTGGCGCGGGGGAAATGTTCCGTGAGCAAGGCGGACAGAACTGCACGACTTGCCGGGGTGTCCGCTCCGGCGGCTCCGGCACATACAGCCTCGATACCGCCACCCACACTTGCGGCGATCCGGCGCAGCACGGCATCAGCGCCTTGGTGCCCGACAGAGGACAGATTGGCGCTGGCTTCGGTGATTTCGACGCCGGAGCCACCCTGGGAGTCCGTGTCGTCGTGTGCAGTATCGGACCTGACAGCGTGCGTCTTGGAGCCGCCTATGTGGAGGCCAAGAACAGCGGGAGTCACAGGATCTCCGCCGACTTGGTGGTGTTCCTCTGCTGTATTTCCTCCAACTGACGTCCCTTCGTTTCGGGTGCGAACTTTCGTATAAGTGACGGTCTTCGGAAGCGGTTCCGGAGCGGGTACAGACCAACTCGATCAACATTGGCATAGACCAATGGTGTTGTCCATAAGTAGGATGCCACTATGTCCAGCGAAGTCGAGCACGCAACGCCCAAATACTACCTCCTGAAAACCGAGGTACTCGGGCTGATAGCCGGGCTCCAACCGGGCACGCTGATTCCCACCGAACGCGCCCTTGCCGAAAAGTACACCACCTCCCGGACCACTGTCAGGCAGGCCATCAGCGAGCTTGTGGCGGAAGGGAAGCTGGGGCGCATCCAAGGACACGGCACCTTCGTGGCGCCCCCAAAGGTGACGCACCTCCGGCAGCTGACGTCTTTTTCGGATGACGCCCGGAGCCAGGGCCTGCGGCCGGATTCCACGCTGGTTGCCCTCGACGTCCTTCGATCTGATGCGGAGGTCGCCGCCCATCTGGGGGTAGACCAAGGTGACCCGGTGACCCGGCTGGAGCGCATCCGATTAATTGAGGGGGAGCCGTTGGCGCATGAGATCGCATGGCTTCCCGGGAGGTTGCCGCGATTCAAGTCCAATCTGGCCACGACGGGCTCGCTGTATTCCGTTCTTGCGGACGTCTACGGAGTCAAGGTGGCCGACGTTGAGGACACGGTGGAGACATCCCTCGCCGGTCCGGCGGACGTCAGGCTGCTGGGAATCGAAATGGGAACACCATTGCTGGTGGTCCACCGCCTGGCCCGTGATGCGGCCGGCGCGCCGGTGGAGTGGACCCGCAGTGCATTTCGCGGCGACAGATTCCGGTTCGTGTCCCGTGTGAAGTCAGGGGGCTAAACGAGCCTCAGGAAATGGCAGCCCCGGCGGTTTTCCCGCAAGGTGTTGCGCACAAACTCCGCGCTCGGTTCCGCATAGGCGGCGACGAGTCGGCCGAACAAGGCAGTGCCCTCTGCTCCGGGCCAGTCCGCAGGCAGCAAGGCCGACGGCAGGCCAGGGTCAAGGTAGGGAATGATCCGCCATCGGTCGATGCACTGGACATAGGTAGCAAACGCCTCGGGGGAGGGCTCCATGGCTTGGCCGGCATGCCGCGGAAGCTCGCCGTTGCTGTTGCTGTTAGTGTGCTGACGAATGAAGTCCCTATGCAGCTCAGCTACCGCTTCCAGGTCCCACCATTTGGACGCAGCATCCTGAAGGCTGCCACCCACCAATGGAGTTGCCGCCACAAAGATCGTGGCCATGCTACGGAGATCAAGGTCGGCAAGAATTTCTTCCACTTCCACCCGAAGCGAATCAGGGCAAATCCACAGTCCGGCGGCTACCGTACCGCAGCCGATCCAGTGGAGCCTGCGCCGTAGCTGATGCCGCTTCTCGCGCTCCGTCTCGGGGATGGAGAAGGAGATCAGGCACCAGGGATCCGACACTGACATGCTGCGGGGGTTATAGATCCGGCGATCCCCGCGGGCTAGCATGGTTGCAGCGCCCTCGGTGAGGGTGAACCCGGGGACACCATCGCGGTTCTCCTGCACCACCACGTCCTTCTTGCGGAGCCGTCCCAGAGCCGTCCGGGTCACTGTTCCGGAGGTGCCCAGGGCTTCCATGAGGGTCACCATGTCCTTGGTTGACATCCACCCGCCGGCATCTCGCAGATACAGGCCGATGACGGTGCGCAGAAGCGACGTCGTACTCCCGGGGCGGGAGTCCATGTCGTCCAGGACGGCACTCATTTCCGGCTCACAGAAGGTCCGAGAGGACATCGCGGATGGCTGCGATTCCCAGCTCAACCTCGGCGTAGCTTGTACTCAACGGTGACAGGCCGATGCGCAGGCCGTGAGGGGGACGGAAGTCGGGGATGACACCCTTTTCCCACAGCTTGGCGGTGACATCGGCGAAGAGCGGGTGGTCCACTGTGATGTGCGAGCCACGTTCGGCGGGATTGCGGGGACTCACGATTTCCGCACCAAGCGGGACCAGGAGTTCCTCGGAAAGCGCGATCGCGTACTCGGTCAGTTTGATCGACTTCTCACGGACGGCATCCATTCCCACGGTGGCGATCAATTCCACCATGTCCTTGAGGGGCTGCATGGCCAACACCGGAGGCGTTCCCGTGATGAACCTGCGCATGCCCTGCGCGGGCTTGTACGAGTCAGTCATCCCGAACGGGTTGTCCGCACCCATCCAACCCCAGATGGGCTGCTGCAAACGATCCTGCTGTGACGCGTTGACGTAGGCGAAGGCCGGTGAGCCCGGTCCGCCGTTGAGGTACTTATAGGTGCATCCTACGGCAAGGTCAACGCCCCATTCGTCCAGGTTCAGAGGCACGGAGCCAACGGAGTGGCACAGGTCCCACAACATCAAGGCGCCGGCTTGGTGCACCTTGGCTGTGATTCCCTTGGCATCGGCCAGGAATCCGGAGCGGTAGGCCACATGGCTAAGGACCACGACGGCGGTCCGCTCGCCCAGCAACCCGTCCAGATCTTCCGCGCACACACCGCTGGCAGGGTTCGCGGCGATCCATTTGATGTTCGCCCCGCGCTCCTTGGCGATGCCCTCGATGATGAACCGGTCAGTTGGGAAGTTGTCCCGGTCGATGATGATTTCGTCGCGACCCGGCTGGGCATCCACTGCGGCGCGGATCATCTTGTACAGCATCACCGAGGTTGAGTCACCCACCGTGGTCTGTCCCGGAGCAGCGCCAAGGGCCACTTTGCCGATGCGGTCACCCACGACGGTGGGCTCGTCCATCCATTGTTCGTCCCAGCCGCGGATGAGGCGGCTGCCCCAGGCGTCGTGAACGAAGGAAGCCAGATTCGCGGAGGTGACCTTCAGCGGGCGTCCGAGGGAGTTGCCGTCCAGATATGAGACGAGCTGATCGGCGTCGGGCGTGTAAAACGCCTCACGCTGGGCGGCGAGGGGATCAGCGGCGTCCAGCTCGGCCGACGTCGGCTTTTGGGTCTGCTGTGCTGTGGTCATGGTTCCTCCTGCGGAAGTGTGTGGCGGCCCTGGCCGGGCGGAGTTGCTAGTTGCCGATTTCGGTTCGGACGGCGTAGAGCTCGGGGAAGAAGGTGAGGTCCAAGGCGCGCTTCAGGAAGTCCACGCCGGACGATCCGCCGGTACCTACCTTGAAGCCGATGGTGCGTTGGACCGTCCGGAGGTGGCGGAAGCGCCAGGCTTGGAAGTTGTCCTCAATGTCCACCAGGTCTTCGCAGGCTTCGTAGAGGCCCCACGGGGTGTCGTCCGATTCGTAGATCTTCTGGAAGATGGGGACGAGGTCTTTGCGGAACGTCCACGGCTCGCTGGTGTCCCGGTCAAGAATGTCGGACGGAATGTCGTAGCCGGCTCGCGCAAGGACCCTGAGGAAGGCGTCATACAGCGTGGGCTCCTCAAGGAGCTTTCCGAGCAATGCGTGAGCCTCGGGTTCACTTTCGAAGACCCGCAACATTCCACGGTTCTTGTTGCCGAGCAGGAATTCAACGCCGCGGTATTGGTACGACTGGAAGCCGGACGAGCTCCCCAGGAAACCGCGGAACTGAGCGTACTCACGGGGTGTGAGCGTTCCAAGCACCGACCATTGCTCGGTCATGGTGCGTTGGATTGCCTTTACCCGGGCGATGCACTTGAGTGCCTTGCCGAGGTTGTCGGCATCGAAAAGCCGCCGGGCTTCCAGCAACTCGTGCAGAACCAGCTTCAGCCAGAGCTCACTGGTCTGGTGCTGGATGATGAACAGCAACTCATCGTGGTGTTCGGGTTCGCTGAGGGGGTGCTGGGAGCTGAGCAGGTGGTCAAGGTCCAGATATCCGCCGTACGACATTGCATGCCGGAAATCCGTACGGACTGTGTCCTCGATATCCCGGACGCTTTGGGCGGAATGAACTGTGGGCTTTTCCATACTTCGAGATTATCACTTCCATGACGCACGTCAAGAGAATGATTTATCCAGTCTCCCGATGCTCATCCGTTTCCGGCGATCCGCTTCTCCTGCCCCGCTCTCCCGTAGGCTGATTCACAACCGTTGGGGAAGGGGGAGTGGCCATGGATGCCAGCCAAGGTGCCACTGCGCCAGTGTCCGTGTATCTGGACGTCGACGGCGTGGTGAACCCCTTCAGTCCGGTCGGAACCACTGACTGGGGTGGCGAATGGAGCATCGCTGACGCAGGGATCCTTGATGTCGCCTATGCGCCGGAAGTTGTTGCCGAACTCAATGATTTGGCGGACCATCCAGCTGCGCGCTTTGTCTGGCTTACTACGTGGGAACGCCTGGCCCCGGAGTTTTTGTGCCCTGCCATTGGCTTGAATGGCCATGACTGGCCCGTGCTGTCCAGTCAAGGTTGGGATGAGGGCCCGGAGTGGTGGAAGCTGACGGCCCTCCAAAAGGATCTGGCCGCCATCGGCAGCGAGCGGATCATTTGGCTTGACGACCAACTCAGCCAGGAGTCCGATGCCCGGTCTTGGGCCGAATACCAGCAGGACCGTGTGCTTTGCATCTCACCGGATCCCCGCAAGGGCCTGTCCCGTCGCGACCTCGCGTCCGTACGGGCTTACCTGGGCTGAGGCGGAGCATCTGCACGTTTGTCCGCTCACCGGATGCCACGTAGGATTCTTAAGGTTTCAAGCCCGCCAGAGTGAATCCCGCAAGCCAAGTCAGTTGAACAATTGCTGAACTATGCTGTGGATGGCAGGTATGGGGAAGTGAAACTGCTGAACGTCGACGACTCTGCAGATTGGGCAACAGGTGGATATCACCTTCATGGTCGCGCTGGTAATAGCGTTGGCCCTATTCTTTGATTTCACCAACGGGTTCCACGACACCGCCAATGCGATGGCTACGCCCATCGCTACAGGGGCGATCAAGCCCAAGACGGCAGTCGCCCTGGCCGCCGTGCTCAACCTCGTAGGCGCGTTCCTCTCCACGGAAGTGGCCAAGACCATTTCCGGCGGACTGATCCGGGAAGGCTCGGACGGAATCCACATCACGCCGGACATTATCTTTGCCGGCCTCATGGGGGCCGTCCTCTGGAACATGATTACCTGGCTCAAGGGCCTGCCGTCGAGTTCCTCACACGCTCTTTTCGGCGGTCTCATCGGCGCAGCAGTGGTGGGCATCGGCCTGCATTCCATCAACTTCGAGACCGTGCTCCAGAAGGTGATCCTGCCCGCTATCTTCGCTCCGCTCATCGCAGGCCTTGTGGCGTACATCTGTACCCGCCTCGCGTATGCCTTGACTTCGCGGCATGATCCCGAAACCGGTGACAAGCTCACGCAGAAACGCGGCGGCTTCCGCACCGGCCAGATCTTCACCTCAAGCCTGGTGGCCCTCGCGCACGGTACCAATGACGCCCAGAAGACCATGGGCATCATCACCTTGGTCCTCATCGCCGGAGGCACGCAGGCACCGGGAAGCGGTCCGCAGTTCTGGGTCATCGCCGCCTGCGCGTTCGCCATCGCCATCGGAACCTACGCTGGTGGCTGGCGCATCATCCGCACCATGGGCTCGGGCCTCACCGAAGTAAAGCCGGCTCAGGGTTTTTCCGCTGAAACCAGCACCGCCTCGGCCATCCTGGCCTCTTCCCACTTGGGCTTTGCCCTCTCCACTACACAGGTTGCCTCAGGCTCGGTCATCGGCTCAGGCCTCGGCCGCAAGGGCACATCCGTCCGATGGGGCACCGCTGGAAAGATCGCCCTGGGATGGTTGTTCACCCTCCCGGCCTCCGCTATCGTCGGCGCCCTCACAGCTCTCCTGGTGAGCATCGGCGTCGTAGGCGTCGTCATCGCCGCAGTGGTGGGAACTGTCGCGGTCCTGTTCATGTTCGTCGTTTCCCGCCGGTCGCACGTTGGCCACCACAACGCCGTCGAGGTTGAAGAAGCCGGCCACGCCGTGCGGTTCCGTAAGAAGAAGAAGTCCCGAAAGACCACCCCCAGCGAGGATGTGCAGCGATGAAATGGTTGGAATTGCTGCAGGTGGGCGGAGTAACGCTCGTGGCCGCAGTGACTTTGGTCGTGCTCTACTCATTGGGCGTTCGCCTGACGGCCATCGCCGGTGACGCCCGGCAGAAGTCGCCCGCCCTGGTGCGCTCCCTGGCATTCGTTTGCTTTGGCTTCTGTGCACTGGCCGTTCTTTTCGGCATCTACTTGATCGTGCCCTATTTCGGGAAGTAAGCCCCTTTCTAGCCGTCAGGTCCGTTCGGGAGAATAATCAGCAGTGTAGTTATGCACATAGCTGCGTTGTTTTAATCCGGCAGATGTGGGGCTGTGATGACGTGCCGATCCCGGGAGCATCTCATCGGACTGGCGCTGGTTCCGGTCCTGATGCTTGGACTTTCGGCGTGCCTTCCTCCTGAAAACGACGGTCTCCCGCCTGGCTCGACCTCCGCCTCGCCACCGGCGACCACACCGTCGCAGGCCAGCACGGCTCAGGCCGGCACGACACAATCGGGTACGACACAACCGACCCAGGCAGAGGGCGCCCCGTCATCGGACGCCGCCACAGAAGCCACCCCGTCAGGCACCAACTCCGCGGACGCCACGACCGCAACACCCGAACCCACCGCCGTCGACCCTACACGCGGCTCCAGCACCACTACTCAACAGCAGGAGACTCCGGGCCCCCAGGTCCCTTCCCAGAGTCCCACCGTGGTGAGTTGGGTGCCCACGGGACCCATCGGTCCGAATGATCCAGCCCCGGGCCAGCGCTATCTCCTGCTCCAGCAGTTCCAATGCGATGCCTTGGCCCAAAGCGTGGCAGGGGCAGCAGACGCGGCCGTCTGGCTGGCGGGTGCCGCCGTCTGCCGTGCCCTTCAGACCGGAAGCCAAGAGGACTGGCAGCGGGCAACCGCCGCCGTCGCCAACACCCCACGGATCCCGCAACGGCAGTGCCTTGAGTTCAGGGTTGCCGCCACGTCAGCATCTGTGGTGGCGCAGTACCGGAGCAATCCCGGCGGCATCTTCAAAGCGGAACAGTCGCCGGGAGAAGCCTGCCCCCGGCAATTGCTCGGGCTGACCGTGGTGGACGGGGACTTGCGGCCCGTCACCGGGTCGACCCGCGCCTCAGGTCCCAGGGCCGGTGGCACGATTGTCCGCTTGGACGGTTACTACGTGCGGGTAGGAGAGGTCCTGTTCGACGGTGTCCCCACAGCCCCGGACGTCGTGGCCGGGGGAGGGGACTACCAGGCGTTGTACTTGCGGATGCCCGCGGCCGAAGGCAGGGACGCCATCCGGATATCCATCACGGACACGGCGGATGTCGCCGGAACGGTGACCTTCTTCTATGACGATTCCGGCAACACCCCAAGTCCGCCGGATGACGCTGCAACACCACCGGATTCCAAACGAGCCGGTGAAACACCCGCCGTTAAGCGGAGCAGTAAGTCTGCCGCTGACTAGTCCGGGGTCATGTCCTAGTCTGGGGCCATGTCGATTTTCCAGTACTACGTAGCTTCAACCATTGACGGCTTCATCGCTTCGCCGGACGACGACCTTGGCTGGCTCCTGCAGTTCGACCAGGTTGAGGGCGTTAACGAGAGCATCGAGTCCTTCATGGCGGGCGTCGGCTGTATCGCCATGGGCGGCGATACCTATCGCTGGCTCATGGAACACGAACCCGGCAAATGGCCGTATCCGGACACGCCCTGCTGGGTGTTCACCCATCACGAATACTCCGCTCCGGCCGGTTCGGATATCACCTTCGTCCGGGGTGACGTCCGGGAGTTCGCCCCGGACCTGCTGAAGGATGCCGGCGACAAGAACGTCTGGCTGGTGGGCGGAGGCGACCTCGTGGCCCAATTCGCCAATGCCGGCCTGCTTCACGAGATGATCGTCACCATCATTCCCGTGGTGCTGGGCGCAGGGAAGCGACTACTGCCCCTCAACGGCCCGACGGCGCCACTTGAGTTGGTTTCGTCGAAGATCCTGGGTGGGGCCGCGGCCGAACTGCACTACCGCTTGCCGTGACGCTTCAGGCTCAGTGACGGTTCCAGCTCAGTGGCGGTTGTCCCGGATCATGTTGGTGATCCGGGCAGTTGAGAGTCTGCGCCCTTTGTCATCCGTGATGACGATCTCGTGGGTGGCCAAGGTCCCGCCAAGGTGAATGGCCGTGCACGTGCCTGTCACTATGCCGCTCGCAACGGACCGGTGATGGGTTGCGCCCACCTCGATACCCACCGCATGGCGACCCCTGCCTGCGTGGAGGGAAGCGGCGAACGAACCCAAAGTCTCAGCCAGGACAACATGCGCGCCGCCATGGAGGATACCGGCCACTTGGGTGTTTCCTTCCACCGGCATCGTGGCCACCGTGCGCTCGGCGCTCATTTCCGTGAACCGGATGCCCAGTTTCACCACAAGGGCGCCAACGCCATGCGCTGAAAGCCAATCGTGGAACTCTTCGGGAACACCTGCCTCGTTGAGTTCGTCGACAAACCGGTTCGGCGTGAAATTGTCCATCATGCCAACTAGGCTGGCACCTGTGAGTGAAACAACCAAACCGGACCAGGTTCCAACGGCCCAAGCTGCTGCCATCGCTACAGCACCCACCCCCTCTGCCACAGCATCCACCAGCTCAATGGGGGAGGGCCGGCCCAGGCTGCTGGTCCTGGACGGCCACTCCATGGCTTTCCGGGCTTTCTACGCCCTTCCCGCAGAGAATTTCTCCACGGCCAGGGGTCAGTACACCAACGCAGTGCACGGGTTTACGTCCATGCTGATCAACCTGATCAAGGACCAGAAGCCCACCCACGTTGCCGTCGCTTTCGACGTCTCGGACGACACGACGTTCCGCAAAGCGGAGTACAGCGAATACAAAGGTGGCAGGAACGCCACTCCTGCGGAGTTTGCCGGCCAGATCGGCCTCATTGCCAAGGTCATGGAAGCCTGGGGCATCAGGACCATAGCCATGCCCGGCTATGAAGCCGATGATGTCTTGGCCACGCTGGCAGCCCAAGGTGACGCTGCAGGCTTCGAAGTCCTTCTTGTCTCAGGCGACAGGGACGCGTTCCAGCTGATCAACGACAACGTCTTTGTGCTGTATCCCAAGCAGGGTGTCAGCAACATCCCCAGGATGGACGCTGCGGCCATCGAGGAGAAGTACTTCGTCAAGCCTGGTTTGTACTCGGACCTCGCCGCGCTCGTGGGCGAAACTGCGGACAACCTTCCCGGCGTTCCGGGCGTTGGCCCCAAGACCGCGGCCAAGTGGATTAATCTCTACGGTGGCCTGGAAGGCATCCTTGACAACCTTGACTCCATCGGCGGCAAGGTGGGAGGGGCCCTGAAGGAAAACATTGAAAACGTCAAGCGCAACCGCAGGCTCAACCGGCTGCTGACCGACCTCGACCTTCCCCTCACCTTGGCTGACTTGCATGAGCCACGTCCGGATCGCCAGGCCATAGAGGATCTGTTCGAGGAACTCGAATTCCGGACGCTCCGTACGCGGTTGTTCGACCTCTACGGTGATGACACTGCCGGAGCGGCCCCCGACACCATCGATGCCCCTGACTACTCGGTACTCACGGACGCCGCGGGACTTGAGGCCTTCTTCGCAGCCGGATCCGGTGTGCGTTCAGCGTTGGCAGTACAGCTGGTCCCTGGACGCATCGGTGATGACGCGAGTGCCTTGGCTGTCGTCAGGAGCAACGGAGCTGCGTACATCGAATTGACGAGCCTGGACGCTGCAGCTGAGACCGTCCTGGCTCGGTGGCTCAAGGACCCCGAGGAAGCCAAGGTGCTTCACGAGTTCAAGTCGGCCCTCAAGGCTCTCCACAACCGTGGCCTCGGCTTGGAGGGCGTAGTGGATGACACCTCCATCTCCGGCTACCTGATCCAGCCGGACCGCCGTAGCTACGACCTCGCCGAGCTCGCCCAAGTTCACTTGAAGATCTCCCTTGCCACGGCCGCCACACAGTCCGGGCAGCTGGAACTCGACCTCTCGGGTGGAACAGACCAGGCTGCAGCAGCAGCGCTCGTCCAGCATGCCGCCGTCGTACATGCCCTCAGCAAGCACTTCGAAACGGAACTTGCCGACATCAAGGCTGACGCCCTGCTGACGACGCTGGAGCTTCCTGTGGCACGTGTGCTGGCACAGATGGAACTGACCGGCATCTTTGTGTCCACGGACCGTATGGACGAGCAACTCGCGGACCTCACCAAGGTGATCGAGAATGCCCAGGAACAGGCATTCGCGGCGATCGGCCACGAGGTGAACCTCGGATCGCCCAAGCAGTTGCAGACGGTCCTTTTCGAGGAACTCGGCCTGCCCAAGACCAAGAAGATCAAGTCCGGCTACACCACGGACGCCGCGTCCCTGAAGGGGCTGCTGGAGAAGACCGGCCACGAATTCCTGGTCCAGCTCATGGCGCACCGCGAGTCTTCCAAGCTGGCTCAGATGGTGGAGACCCTCAAAAAGTCCGTTGCTGATGATGCACGCATCCACACAACGTATGCGCAAAACATTGCAGCCACCGGCCGCATCTCGTCCAACAACCCCAACCTGCAGAACATCCCGGTCCGCAGCGAGGAAGGACGTCGCGTCCGCGGCATCTTCGTCGTCAGCGAAGGCTACGAGTGCCTGTTGTCGGCCGACTACTCGCAGATCGAAATGCGCATCATGGCTCACCTTTCAGGCGACGAAGCGCTGATCCAGGCATACCGTGACGGCGAGGACCTGCACCGCTTTGTAGGATCGCGGATCTTCAACGTGGCACCGGCCGAAGTTACCAGTGCCATGCGCTCCAAGGTGAAAGCGATGTCCTATGGCCTGGCGTACGGCCTGACGTCCTTCGGCTTGTCCAAGCAGCTGGAAATCTCCGTGGATGAGGCACGCACGCTCATGAAGGACTACTTCGACCGCTTCGGCGGGGTGCGTGACTACCTGCGCGGTGTAGTGGATCAGGCCAGGACGGACGGTTATACGGCCACCATTGAGGGTCGTCGCCGCTACCTGCCGGACCTGACCAGCACGAACCGGCAGGCAAGGGAAGCAGCAGAACGCATCGCCCTGAACTCGCCCATCCAGGGCTCGGCTGCGGACCTCATCAAGCGCGCCATGCTGGGTGTCTCGGCGGAGCTCGCCAGCCAGGGCCTCAAATCGCGCCTGCTGCTGCAGGTCCACGACGAACTTGTCCTGGAAGTGGCCCCGGGCGAACGCGAAGCCGTGGAGAAGTTGGTCATCGACCAGATGGGTTCGGCCGCTGAGTTGTCCGTCCCGCTTGATGTCCAGATTGGCGTCGGTTCCAGCTGGTACGAGGCCGGACACTAGTCCACGGAAGCTTTCAGAGGAACGCCGGAGGGCGCGCCGCCTTGATGGTGGCGCGCCCTCCGGCCTCTGGCTAGGCTCGAAGGCGTGGCCGATCCCAATGAAAAGATGTCCGGAAAATACACCGTCCAACGTTTCCCAGCCGTAGCCGATCCTGAAGACGCCGGCTATGGCCGCTGCACCACCTGGGTGCAGGCCGTCTCCCACGGATTCCATCAACAGCGGCGCGATGATGAATACCTGGCCAAAACCCTGGCGGCCTACCAAAGGGACAAGCGCGAACTGACAGGCGTCTATGCCAATGGCACCGTGCCTGTGCATTCGCTTGGCTCCGAGGTTCCGGTGGCAACGTACGCGACTATGCGCAAGGCCCTGAACATAGGTTTTGGCCGCCAGCTTGAATCCAACCTCGTCACCGCCGTGACAGTCCGCGGCACCCACCGGCGGAACGGGATTCTTCGCGGCATGATCACCGCCGACTTGGAAGCTGCCAAGGATGACGGCCTGGCCATGGCCGCCCTCACCGCGTCAGAGGCGTCCATTTATGGCCGCTTCGGCTTCGGTGTTGCCACTTTTGAGCGAAGCATCAAGGTTGATACCGGGCCAAGATTCCGCCTCAGGGGCCAGCCGCTGGGCGCCGTGGAAGTCGCCGATCCCTCTGTTTTGCTGGACATCGCGCCGCAGGTTTTTGAACGCGTCCAGCGGCTCTCGCCGGGTTCCATCGACAGGCAAGAGTACTACCGGCTGCTTGCCTCCGGTTCCATCGGCCATGACGGCAAGCCCGACACCTCCGTCCGCTGCGCCCTTCACTATGACCCTTCCGGATCATTGGATGGTTACGTTTCGTACCGCTTTAAAGGGTGGGACCATAAGCCTTACACCATGGAAATCGTGGACCTCGTCGCGGCAAGCAACGCGGCCTACCTGGACCTGTGGCGATTCCTGGGCAGCATCGACCTCATTGACGAAGTGACCTGGGCAGAAGCGCCTGTGGACGACCCCCTCGCATGGGCCTTGGAAGACCCAAGGTGCATCGAGGCCTCTGAGATCCGCGACATGCTGTGGCTTAGGATCCTCGATACTCCTGCTGCCCTGCGCGCCCGCAGCTTCCCGGCCGCCGGCAGGCTGGTGCTGGAGGTGTCGGATTCTTTGGGTCTGGCGGGTGGCACCTGGGTTCTGGAGTCCGACGGCGGTGCTGCCGCCGTCGTGAATGAAGCGTCCGGCGAGGCGCCGGACCTCATCCTGGACGTCACAGATCTCGCATCCATCTACCTTGGTGCCGTGTCGCCGGTAACGTTGGCCGCTGCAGGTCGTATCAGCGAGAAAACAGCGGGAGCTGCTTTCCTGGCCCAGCAGTTGTTTGCCGTCGAACGTTCCGCTCACTGTCTGACGCACTTCTAGCAACCTCGTCTTTCGCAAGCACGTCTTTACAACCACATAGCTACAAACCAGATAGGGACATCCATGGGGGATTCCAAGCGGCGGCCATTGGCCGGCCGGCGATCAGTGCTGCTTGTAATGGCGGGCCTTGCGTCCGCCGCTCTGACGGCGTGTGCGGACAGGGGCGGTACGACGCAGCCTTCCACGTCAAGCACAAGCCCGCCCGCTCCAATGTCCCACCGAACGGGACCGGCCGTACCGCCACCGTCCATAGCCACCAGGTCCAGTGAACAGGCGGCCGCTGCCCTCGCGCCGACTGTTCCCCCCAAGTCGATACCTGACAAGCAACAAATCGTGGCCGAGTTCGCGGGGAGGCAGCCCAAGGAATGGGGACTGCATGTGACGGGGGTCGTGAACAATTCGCGGTCGCATCACGTGGCGTTGACATTCGACGCTTGCGGCGGGCCCGGGGGTACAGGGTGCGACCACGCACTGCTGAACACTCTTCGCCGGCACAAGGTCCCTGCAACCCTGTTCGTCAACAGCCGATGGCTCCACGCCAACCCCTCGCTTTCGGCTGAACTGGCGCTCGACCCGCTGTTCGAACTCGCCAATCACGGCACCGCCCACCTCCCGCTGTCGGTGAACGGCAGGGCAGCGTATGGCATCCATGGAACCGCCACCGTTGCCGCTGCCTACGACGAACTCATGGGTAACCAGGCGATCCTCCAGGAGATCAGTGGCAAGGTCCCACAGTTTTTCCGTCCGGGTACTGCGTTCTACGACGACGTCGCAGTCGAGGTGACGCGAAGGCTCGGTATGCTGCCGGTCAACTTCACAGTCAACGGCGACGGCGGCGCAACGTTTTCGGCGGCCACCGTTGCCGCCGAAGTGGGGCGGGTGGCGCCCGGAGACATCGTCATTTCACACTTCAACAGACCGGCCGCAGGCACAGCCGGAGGCTATGCGCGTGCCCTGCCGCAGCTACTGGATCAAGGAGTCACGTTCACGCGTCTGGGAGACATCCTCTCGCCGTGACACTCCTTTTGACCCTGCTTTGCCAATGCGACTAGAATAAACGGGCGTGTACTACGTGCATGCATCCATTTGTACTAATCCACAAATCAGGTTGACCCGGTATTTTGCCGTGTTCTGCCGTCCGGACCCGGGCGGCAGCGGTTTGCCTGACCGACTAACTATCCACAACGGAGCCCCTACTACATGACCATCACCTCCACCGAGAAGCCCGGTACCCCCGTAGTCGCCATTAACGACATCGGTACCGCTGAGGACTTCCTCGCAGCTGTCGACGCCACCATCAAGTACTTCAACGACGGAGACCTCGTCGAAGGTACCGTCGTCAAGGTCGACCGCGACGAAGTTCTGCTCGACATCGGTTACAAGACCGAAGGTGTCATCCCTTCCCGCGAGCTTTCCATCAAGCACGATGTTGATCCCGGTGACGTCGTCGCCGTTGGCGATCAGGTCGAAGCTTTGGTTCTCACCAAGGAAGACAAAGAAGGCCGTCTGATCCTCTCCAAGAAGCGTGCTCAGTACGAGCGTGCCTGGGGCGACATCGAGAAGGTCAAGGAAGAAGACGGTGTCGTTACTGGTACCGTCATCGAGGTTGTCAAGGGTGGCCTCATCCTGGACATCGGCCTGCGCGGCTTCCTGCCCGCATCGCTCGTGGAGATGCGTCGTGTCCGCGACCTCGCTCCGTACATCGGTCAGCAGATCGAAGCCAAGATCATCGAGCTGGACAAGAACCGCAACAACGTTGTGCTGTCCCGCCGTGCATGGCTCGAGCAGACCCAGTCCGAGGTTCGCTCCACGTTCCTCAACAAGCTGGAAAAGGGCCAGGTTCGTCCGGGCGTCGTTTCCTCCATCGTTAACTTCGGTGCATTCGTGGACCTGGGCGGCGTAGACGGCCTCGTTCACGTTTCCGAGCTGTCCTGGAAGCACATCGACCACCCGTCCGAGGTTGTCGAGGTTGGCCAGGAAGTCACCGTCGAGGTCCTCGAAGTGGATCTGGACCGCGAGCGTGTCTCCCTGTCGCTCAAGGCTACGCAGGAAGATCCGTGGCAGACCTTTGCCCGCACCCACGCCCTCGGCCAGGTTGTTCCGGGTAAGGTCACCAAGCTGGTTCCGTTCGGTGCGTTCGTTCGCGTCGAAGACGGCATCGAAGGCCTCGTGCACATCTCCGAGCTGGCTGTCCGCCACGTGGAGCTTGCAGAGCAGGTTGTCTCCGTTGGCGACGAACTGTTCGTCAAGGTCATCGACATCGACCTCGAGCGTCGCCGTATCTCCCTCTCCCTCAAGCAGGCTAACGAGGGCGTTGACGCTGACAGCACCGAGTTCGATCCCGCTCTGTACGGCATGGCCGCTGAGTACGACGAAGAGGGCAACTACAAGTACCCTGAGGGCTTCGACCCCGAGTCGAACGAATGGCTCGAAGGTTACGAGACCCAGCGCGCCGCTTGGGAGCAGCAGTACGCTGACGCCCAGACCCGCTGGGAAGCCCACAAGAAGCAGGTTGCCCAGCACGCTGCTGACGACGCTGCTGCTGCAACGTCCGGTGAGAGCGATTCCGGCACCACCAGCTACTCCTCGGAGCCGGCTGCTGCCGAGTCCAACGCTGGTACCCTGGCGTCTGACGAAGCACTCGCCGCACTGCGTGAGAAGCTGACCGGCAACTAATTCCGCCTCCCTCACGGGATGTGCTGAATAGCCAAAAAAGGACCCCTGCCTCCGGGCAGGGGTCCTTTTGCATATTCCGTGAAGCCGGCCATGTTTAGCGGGGGACGTCAACCCATTCTGTTCCCTGTGGCCTGAGCTCCAAGTTGCCGGCTGTCAGCGAAGCCAGCCGTGAGCGTGCCGCCGAAATTGCTGCTGCATCATCCGGCAAAGCCACTCGCAGTACGGTGTGCCGGGGTTCGTATCCGGTCTCCGCCATGACGTACCCGGCGCTGCGAAGTTCGTTCTCCAAACGGCCGGCCTCGGCATGGGGGACGTCGATGACGCACAGGCGCAGCCTTCGCCGATGAACCAACGGTGCCCGCTCCAGGGCTGCCGACACCGATTCGGAGTACGCACGGACCAGGCCGCCCGCACCCAGGAGGATTCCACCGAAATAGCGCACGACGACGGCACTTACGTCGCTGAGGTCCGTCACCCCCGGCGCGGTCTCGCGTTTGATCAGGGCCTCCAGCATGGGAATGCCTGCCGTGCCCGAGGGTTCGCCGTCGTCGCTGGACCGTTGAATCATCCGATCAGGACCTATGACGAAGGCCGAGCAATGGTGACGGGCGTCGTAGAATTCACGCCGCAGGTCACTAACCAGTGAGCGGGCGGTTTCCTCGTCTGGTGAGCGCCGAAGAACGGTAATGAAACGGGACCGCCGGATCTCCAGTTCGTGTCGGAAATCCGAACCCACCGCGAGTGTCGTGTACGTTGTCGCGCGGCTGTCATCCTCATTTTCCACCGCTTCAGTCTAGTGTTGGAGGGTGCTGAAGATCGGGCTGACGGGCGGCATCGCCTCAGGGAAATCACTGGCGGCATCCAAGCTGCAGGAATTGGGTGCCATCCTTGTGGACGCAGACCTCATTGCGCGGGAAGTAGTGGAGCCTGGAACTCCAGGACTGGCTGGCGTCGTGGACGCATTCGGTCCTGGAATCCTTGACGAAACGGGAAGGCTTGACCGGCCCAAACTTGGTTCCATCGTGTTTCGGGACCCTGCTCAACGCGAAGTACTCAACGGCATCATCCATCCGCTGGTCCGCGAGGCTGCTGCGGCGATTGTGTCAGGTGCCGGCCCTGGTGACATCGTGGTCCAGGACATTCCGCTCCTCGTCGAGACCGGGCAGGGCAGTAGCTTCCATTTGGTACTGGTGGTGGATGCTCCCGATGAAGTGCGCATTCAGCGCATGGTGGAGTTCCGCCGGATGTCCAGGGATGACGCCTTGGCCCGTATGGCTTCACAGGCCACGCGTGCGGAGCGCAATGCTGCTGCCGACGTTGTCCTGACCAACTCCGGAAGCCGGGAAGAGTTGCTCGCCGCCGTCGAGGCTTTGTGGGAGCGGCGCCTGATCCCCTTCGCGGAGAACCTCAGCCGGGGCACCAGGGCCTCCCGTAACGATGGCCCTGTCATGAGCCGGTCGAAGGGGGACTGGGGGGTCCAGGCCGAGCGGCTCGCGGAGCGGGTTCTCGTTGCCGCTCCCCACGACATCCTTGCAGTGGACCATATCGGCTCCACGTCGGTACCGGGCCTGGCGGCAAAGGACGTGATTGACCTCCAACTCGCTGTGGCCGATCTTGCGACGGCCGACAGGATCGCGCCGCTCCTTGCCGCTGCCGGCTTCCCCGCCGTGCCGGAGGCTAAGCAAGACACCCCAAAGCCCTCCCAAGCCGATCCCGCAGAGTGGCAGAAGAGACTCCATGCCAACGCAGATCCAGGTCGGCCGGTGAACCTTCATGTCCGGGTGGCCGGCTCGCCCGGATGGCGCTATGCGCTGCTTTTCCGCGACTGGTTGCGGGCAGACCAGTCTGCCCTGACCCATTACCAGGCGCACAAGCAGGAATTGGCGGCCGCGCACGCGGCGGATCACGGCACGGGGGACTACGCTGACGCAAAGGAGCCGTGGTTCACCGAGGTTGCCTGGCCGCTCATGAACGCCTGGGCCGAGCGCACAGGCTGGATGCCGCCGTCGTATATGTCTTCAGCTGAAGGCAAACGCGGACAGTAGCTGTCCTAGGGCGGGGGTAGATTGGTTTCATGAGCCTTGCCCAGGAAATCAACCGTGTCGTCGCGCCTTTCGAAGTGATCAGTGAGTTTAAACCCGCGGGTGATCAACCGACTGCCATCGCAGAACTGACCGAACGAATCAACAACGGTGAAAAGGACGTTGTCCTGCTCGGCGCCACTGGTACGGGCAAGAGCGCCACCACGGCATGGCTCATCGAACAGGTCCAGCGGCCCACCCTGGTGATGGTCCAGAACAAGACCCTTGCAGCCCAGCTAGCCAATGAATTCCGGGAGCTGCTGCCTAACAATGCGGTGGAATACTTCGTCTCCTACTACGACTACTACCAGCCAGAGGCCTACGTAGCGCAGACGGACACCTTCATCGAAAAAGACTCCTCAATCAATGAGGAAGTGGAACGGCTTCGGCACTCTGCCACTAACGCCCTCCTGACCCGCCGCGACGTCATCGTGGTGGCTACGGTATCCTGCATCTACGGCCTGGGTACGCCTGAAGAGTACATCGCCGGCATGGTGACGCTCCGCAAGGGCGCAGAAATGAACCGCGACCATCTCCTCCGGAAGTTCGTCTCCATGCAGTACGCACGCAATGACATGGACTTCCATCGGGGCACCTTCCGGGTCCGTGGCGATACCGTTGAGATCATCCCCATGTACGAGGAACTCGCCATTCGGATCGAGTTCTTCGGTGATGAAATCGAGAACATCCAGACACTCCATCCCCTCACCGGTGAGGTCCTCCGGGACGAGGAAGAGATGTACGTTTTCCCGGCCTCGCACTATGTGGCGGGCCCTGAGCGTATGGCCCGCGCCATCAAGCGGATCGAGGACGAACTTGCTGATCGCTTAAAGGTCCTCGAAGGCCAGAACAAGCTTGTGGAAGCCCAGAGACTCCGGATGCGCACTACGTACGACCTCGAAATGATGCAGCAGATGGGGTTCTGCAACGGCATTGAGAACTACTCCGTGCACATCGATGGCCGCGAGCCTGGAACAGCACCACACTGCCTGATCGACTACTTCCCGGATGACTTCCTGCTGGTGGTTGATGAATCCCACGTCACCATTCCGCAGATCGGTGCCATGTACGAGGGCGATATGTCCCGTAAGCGCAACCTCGTGGACTTCGGCTTCCGCCTGCCGTCGGCGATGGACAACCGGCCCCTCAAATGGGATGAATTCCTGCAACGCATCGGCCAGACTGTGTACCTGTCCGCAACCCCGGGCAAGTACGAGCTCGGCAAAGCCGACGGCTATGTGCAGCAGATCATTCGCCCCACCGGCCTTATCGACCCCGAGGTAGTGGTCAAGCCCACCAAGGGACAGATTGACGACCTGCTCGGTGAAATCAGGACCCGCACGGAAAAGAATGAGCGCGTCCTGGTCACCACCTTGACCAAGCGCATGGCAGAAGACCTTACGGACTACCTCGTGGGTCACGGCGTCAAGGTGGAGTATCTTCACTCCGACGTCGATACCCTGCGTCGAGTGGAACTGCTCCGCGAACTTCGAATGGGCGTCTTCGACGTCCTGGTGGGCATCAACCTGCTCCGCGAAGGTTTGGACCTTCCCGAGGTATCCCTCGTCAGCATTCTGGACGCGGACAAGGAAGGTTTCCTGCGTTCCTCCACCTCCCTGATCCAGACCATCGGCCGTGCTGCCCGTAACGTTTCGGGTCAGGTACATATGTACGCGGACAGGATTACCGACTCCATGGCCCATGCCATTGAGGAGACCAACCGGCGCCGAGCTATCCAGGTGCAATACAACACGGATCACGGCATCGACCCGCAGCCGTTGCGCAAGAAGATTGCGGACATCACCGATCAGCTGGCCAAGGAAGACGCGGACACCCAGGAACTGCTCAACAACAACAGGCTGGCCAAGGGCGGCAAGCGCAAGGCGGCCGCCAAAGGTGCCGCCACAGTTCGGCAGGATGGCCTTGCCGCAGCTCCGGCAGAAGACCTTGTAGGCCTCATTGAGCAATTGACCGAACAGATGCACGGGGCGGCTGCTGAGCTTCAGTTCGAGGTCGCTGCCCGCATCCGCGATGAAGTCAAGGAATTGAAGCGCGAATTACGCCAGATGCAGTCCGCCGGGCACGCCTAAGGTAAGGTTGAGGTCACGTAGGGGAGTATCCCAAGCGCTACGTCCGTCAGCACGCAAGGCACAGATGCCTCGCCGGATCTAGCGGGCCGCCAAAATTTGCATTCACCGCACCCTGGCAGGCCGGAGAGACTTACACCGCTTTCCCGTACCCTGCGAAAGGCACCTTTAATGCAGCTTCCCGTCTGGTTTGAGATCGGCTCCTTTGTCGCTCTCGGAATCATCCTGCTGATCGACCTCCTGTTGGTCGTCAAGCGTCCCCATGAACCTTCCATGAAGGAAGCCGGCCTGTGGGTCGGCTTCTACGTCGCGCTTGCCCTGCTCTTTGCAGTTGCAATGTTCGTCTTTGCAGGCCCCGAATATGGCGGCCAATTCGTCGCAGGCTGGGTCACTGAGTACAGCCTGAGCATCGACAACCTCTTTGTGTTCATCATCATCATGGCCCGCTTCTCGGTGCCCCGTAAGTACCAGCAGGAAGTGCTCATGGTGGGCATCATCATCGCGCTGATCCTTCGCGGTATCTTCATCGCCTTGGGCGCAGTGGTCATCGAGCAGTTCAGCTGGGTCTTCTACATCTTCGGCGCGTTCCTTCTCTGGACGGCCTGGAAGCAGGCCAAGGACTCCGGCGAAGACGAAGAAGAAGGCGCCGAAAACCCTCTGATCGCCCGCCTGCGCAAGGTCTTGCCGATGTCCGAGAAGTTCGACGGCAACAAGATCCGCACCGTGGTGGACGGCAAGAAGGTCTTCACGCCCATGCTGATCGTCTTCATCACCATCGGCCTCACGGACCTCCTGTTCGCCGTGGACTCCATCCCCGCGATCTTCGGCCTGACCCAAAGCGCTTTCATCGTCTTCACAGCCAACATCTTCGCCTTGATGGGCTTGCGCCAGCTGTACTTCCTCCTCGGCGGACTCATGACACGGCTGGTGTACCTGAAGCATGCCCTGTCCGTCATCCTGGCCTTCATCGGGGTCAAGCTTGTCCTCCACGCAATGCACGTGAACGAGCTTCCGTTCATCAACGGCGGACACCACATCGAATGGGCTCCTGAGATCCCCACCTATGTGTCGTTGGCTGTCATCGTCGGTACCATCATCGTTGCTGTCGTAGCCAGCTTGATGAGCCCGCAGGCACGGCAAGCCAAGCTGGATGCCCGACTCGAGGCAGATGCCAAGAAGAGCATGAGCGAGGCCGAGTAACTGACCTCCAAAGGTTGTAGTCTCGTGAAGTGACTACCACTTCAACTACGGCGCTGGACCCACAACGGGTTCAGCGCCGTACTGTTTTCCTGCTCAGCTCCGCACAGCTGCTCAGCGGCGTTGGCAATGGGGCGACTCTCTCCATCGGGTCCCTGCTGGCCGTGGACTTATCAGGTTCCGAAGCCTGGGCCGGCTCCATCACCACCGTCCTGACACTGGCTGCAGCAATCGCAGCACTGCCGCTGGCAAGGTTGGCTGAGGCACGGGGCCGGCGCGTAGGACTCGTCACCGGCCTGGCAGCTGCGATGGTGGGTGCCTTGCTCATCATCGCCGCAGTGATGAGCGAGTCGTTCGTCCTGCTTCTGCTTGGCGCAGCTTTTCTCGGCCTTGGCACAGCCGCGAACCTGCAGGCTCGTTTCGCCGCCGTCGACCTCGCCGAACCGGAGCACCGCGGACGATCATTGTCCACGGTGGTCTGGGCCATCACCATCGGGGCTGTGGCAGGGCCCAACCTGATACAGCCAGGAGCCGCCGTAGGTGCGGCACTGGGCCTGCCGCCCATCGCCGGCCCCTTTGTGTTCTCGGCCGTGGGATTGTTCCTGGCGGCCGGGCTACTGCACGCGGGACTACGGCCAGATCCTCTGCTGCTGTCCCGTCGCTTGGCCCGTCAGACCGACGTTAGCGGCGAGCCGGGACCTCAGCCTGTCCGGGGAACCATCCGGTCCGGTCTTCGAGCCGTCCGATCATCACCGCAGGCGATACTGGCCCTGGCAGCCGTCGTGGCTGCGCACGGCGTCATGGTGGCGGTCATGTCCATGACCCCACTGCATCTTCAACAGCTGGTGGGCGGATCCCATGAGGGACACCACGGAACCACCGACAGCACGGATGCACTGGTGGTTATCGGGCTCACGATTTCCCTCCACATTGCTGGAATGTTCGCCCTGTCTCCGCTCTGGGGTTGGCTAACAGACAAGGCCGGCCGATTTCAGACCATTGCCATGGGCCATGGACTTCTTCTCGTGGCGGTGTTCATCGCCGGGTTCGGCCAGCAGGAGCCTGTGTTGGTGACAGCGGGGTTGATTCTCCTGGGACTGGGCTGGTCGGCGGCAACCATTGCTGGATCAACGCTTTTGGCCGAGAGCGTCGTACCTGACCAACGGGTCACCGTGCAGGGTGTCTCCGACACCCTGATGGGTGCCGCGGGGGCGCTCGGAGGCGCAACCTCAGGCCTGCTTCTTGCGTGGATCGGCTATCAAGGGCTCAATATCGCTTCCAGCCTTCTCGCCGCAGCCGTGCTGGCCCTGACAGCCGTCACGGCAACCCGGCAGCGGGCGGCCACCTCGATAGATGGCCGCACCGATGGCACCTCCACCTAACGGTTGGCGCGCACCATACCGAAGAGCCTCCCGAAGATGCCCTCACCGTCTTCGCCGATGCCGTCATGATGGAAGTCCGACGTAACCCAGGTTTGAAGTCCGCGCACCGCGGCCGCGGTCTCAAGCGATAGATCATGATCCACGTAGATGTCGTCCTTGTACACAGCCGCTGCGACGGGAACAGTGTTGGACGCCAACCGGGTGGGGTCATACAACGGTTTCCAGTCCTTGCGGGCGGCCAGTTGTTCGGCCACCTCGCGTAAGGGAACCAGCGCTGGATCCTGTTCGAAATACCACGGATACACCATTTCGCCTGTGAGCAGAGGCTCCCCGGCTTCCGGCTTGAACTCCGGGTAGTCCTCCAGAACGCGCCAGGCGGCCCAGTTGGTTGCCTCTCCCTGAGCGTAGATTGATTCGTGCAGGACGGCGTAGAGCGGATTGGCCGCCCGACTCACCAGTCCCCGTACTTGTTCAAGGAATGATTCGGACAACCGCTCGCCGGAGGGCGTGTCGATGAACGCGTCCTCCAAAAGATAGTGAAGCGCATCAACCCGGGTGTTGCCGCCCAGGAAGGATCCCACCATTTGGAAACGCTCCGGCGTTAGCCGTTCGCCACTGGCGAGGAATTCAGGGTGCTGCTCCAAATGACGGGCAATGCGCGTGACCTTTTTCCGGTCCTCCGGGTACCACGAAAAATACTCGGCGTTCCTGGCTGCAACCCGACGGAACGTTGCTTGATACACGCGCTCCGCTGAACCGTGGAGCGGTGCCAGGCCGCCCGTGATGAGCACTTCGCGCAGTCCTTCCGGCGCGTATGACAGGTACGTCAGTGCACAGAACCCGCCGAAGCTCTGTCCCAACACTGACCAGGGTCCGGAGCCCAGGACACCTCGGATGTACTCGGCGTCAGCCACAATGGAATCGGCACGGAAGCGGGTCAGGTATTCTGCCTGCGACGCGGCGTCACCCCGGAGCTCCAATGACTGACGCTCAATCGGGGTGGACAGTCCGGTGCCGCGTTGGTCAAGCATGAGGATGCGGAAGTCCTTCGCTGCCGCCTTCATCCAGCCGGACAGCGACGTTACACGATTGCCCCTGCCGCCGGGCCCCCCTTGGAGGAACAAGAGCCACGGCAGCTTGGCCGCTTCGTCCGCCGAATGGTCAGTGGACGAGTATTCCCGGGCGAAGACCGTGATCGTCTCGTCGGGTACGTCTGCCTGATGCGTCAAGGGAACAGTGAAGTAGTGCTCCGCCGTCCGTAGTCCACGAAATTCGTGGCGGGCTTGGATGATGTGCCTGCCGGTGGCGGCCCGCTCGTCAGCTACGTACGGTTCAGCCACGGGTCAGCGCCTCTTTCGCCTCACTGACGTCCGCTCCAAAGGCCTGGAGTGCGTGGCCTGTCAGCCTGAACGTCGACCATTCCTCCATGGGGAAAGCGCCAAGGTTCTTGTAGAAGTTGATGGAGGGTTCGTTCCAGTTCAGGACGCTCCATTCCACCCGGGCGTAACCGCGTTCGACGGCGGTGGCGGCCAGATATTGCAGGAGCGCCTTTCCGTGGCCCTCGCCACGGGCATCCGGCACTACGTAGAGGTCCTCAAGGTAGATGCCGTGGACGCCTTCCCATGTGGAGTAGTTCAGGAACCAGAGCGCGAAACCTTGAACTGTGCCGGAGCTGTTTTCGGCAATGGTGGCGTATACCCGCGGGTTCTCGCCAAAGAGTACTTCGGTGAGCATGGCCGGGGTGTTCTTAACTGCGTCCGGTTCCTTTTCGTAGATCGCAAGGTCGTGGATCATACGCAGGATGGCGGGAACGTCGTCAACGGTGGCGGGGCGGATTACACTCATGCATTCGAGCTTACTAGGGGCTTGCCGGACTCCTACCGCCAGGCAAGCGTAGACGTTCCATAACGTACGGGCGGTTCCCGGTACGTGAGCGGTATGCCCGCCACCACAAGGGGCGGCCCTACGAACCTGAGCTCGCCGTAGGGGCTGTCCGCTTCAAGGTACTCCGGTTCATGGAGTTGGCTCACCGGGCTGCATTGGTAGCCGGAAGGCAGGGCGAAGAGCTCCTCGGCCGTCCGCGCCAGGGAGAGTTTCGCTGCTCCACCGGTTCCGGTCATGAGTCGCTCGGCCAGCAGGGCCAGCACTGCCGCCGCGAGTCCGTATCCTGTGGCGTGGTCCAGTGCCTGAACCGGAAGCGCACCAGGTGTCCACCCGTCGTCGTGATGCCGTCCATACCGCTCAGCGATTCCGCAGGCTGCCTGGACGAGGCTGTCAAAGCCCCGCCGTCCCTTCCACGGCCCGCTGCTGCCCCATGCGGTAAGTGTGACAACCACCAGCCCGGGCTTGGTGGCGAGCAGCGCGTCCTGGCTCAATCCGAATTTGTCCAAGCCCCCGTCCCGGTATCCGGTGACCACCACATCTGCTGAGGCGACGAGAGCATGCACAGTTGCAATGTCTTCATTCTTCCTGAAATCAGCCTCGGCGCTGCGCTTGTCGAACCCGGCGTCGATAAAAGCATCGATCAGCTCCGGAAGGACGGGTGGGTCGATGCGCAGGACGTCTGCGCCCAGGGCACCCAGCAGGCGCGTGGCAGTAGGGCCGGCGATGACGCGTGTCAGGTCGAGCACTCTCAACCCATCCAACGGCTGAAACGGGTTCTCCGCCGGCATCCATGGCGTGGAATCCGAACCCACGGACCGAATATCAGAACGCGAGAGGCTGATCCACGGACCGGAGATTGCCGCGCCATGCATCGGCGAGGCCACCCATTCCTCGCGGCTCCGGACAGCGGCAGCCACCCCCTTGTGAGCCGCGATCACAGTCTCGGCCTCCAAGGACGTCATAGCCAACAGCGCACGGTCAACGTCCTGCGGCACTGTGGCCGATAACGCTTCCATCAGCCGTGCTGCGTGATGAGGGTAGTTGGCGTGGAGGCGGATCCAGCCGTCGGCCGTGCGCCGGAATCCCGACGTGGGGGCGAAGCCTTGGGGTTTCCGGCCCTCAACCCGAAGGTGCCCCAGTGAATCGAAAGACGCTGCAGTCAGGCCTGAGTCAATCGAGTATCTGCCTGGGTGTCCAGTCAGCGCATTGAGCGCTGTAGCGGCGGCTTGAACCGAACCCAGCGCCAGACCCTCCACGTCCAGGCCGCCACCCCACCATCGACGCGAACCAGTGCAGGCCGCCCGCTGCTGCCCGCGTAAGGCTTCCATCTCCCGCAAGCCCGCGGTCAGATCCGGGACGGATTCAAAGGCTCCGGGTTTCATCGCAAGTGGACCTAGAGCCTGTTGACGTCTGTCACCCGGACCACGGCGGTTCCAGTCTCATCGGATGCTGCCAAGTCCACCTCGGCCGAAATTCCCCAATCGTGGTTGCCCGCAGGGTCATCGAAGATCTGCCGGACCTTCCACGTCCCTGGTTCCTCAGTGATGATGAGCAACCCGGGACCCCGCGCATCAGGACCGGTGCCGATGTCGTCATGTTCGTCGAAGTAGTCGTCCAGGACTTCTTCCCACCGCTCGGCGTCCCAGCCGGCATCGGCGTCGAGTTCGCCCAAGGCTGCGGAATCCTCGTCCGCAAAAAGTTCAACCCTGCGGAACATCTCATTCCGCACCATGACCCGGAAAGCCCGGATGTTGGTGGTCAGCAGCGGCGGCGGGGGCGGCGGAGCGTCATGGGGTGTGGGGGCAAGCCCGGACGTGAGCTCTTCCCACTCGTCCAAGAGGCTGGAATCCACTTGGCGCACCAGCTCACCCAGCCACGCGATGAGGTCTTCAAGGTCCTCGCGGAGCGAATCCTGGGGAACCGTCTGCCTGAGCGCGCGGAAGCCATCCGCCAGGTAACGCAGGACGATGCCCTCCGACCGGGCAAGGCCATAGAACTGCACGAACTCGCCAAAGTTCATGGCACGCTCATACATGTCCCGGATAATCGATTTCGGAGCGAGCTCGAAGTCGCCCACCCAGGGGGCCGCCTTCCGGTAGACCTCGAAGGCCTCGCCGAGAATCTCCGCCAAGGGCATGGGATAAGTAACTTCGTCCAGCATGGCCATGCGCTGGTCATACTCAATGCCGTCAGCCTTCATGGCGGCAACAGCCTCGCCTCGAGCCTTCTTCTGCTGGGCAGAGAGAATCTGGCGCGGCTTCTCCAGCGTGGACTCAATGACGGAGACAACATCCAAGGCGTAGGAGGGAGACTCAGGATCAAGGAGCTCCAACGCGGCAAGCGCAAAGGGGGAGAGCGGCTGGTTAAGGGCAAAGTTTGCCTGCAGGTGAACAGTCAGCCGGACTGAGCGCCCTTCAGCCTCCTGTTCCTCCTCCGGGATGCGTTCCACCACACCCGCGGCCAGCAATTCCCTGTAGATTCCCAAGGCCTTCTTCATCAACTTGAGCTGCGCCGGGCGGCTCTCATGGTTCTCACTTAGCAGGCGCCGGGTTGCCTGGAAGGGATCGCCCGGCCGTTCCATAAGGTTCAACAGCATCGCGTGGGTGACCGTAAAGCTGGAAGTCAAAGGCTCGGGCACAGACTCCACGAGACGCTTGAACGTCGGCTCCCCCCAGGAAACGAACCCTTCCGGAGGTTTTTTCTTGACCACTTGGCGCAGTTTCTTCTGGTCATCGCCAAACTTGGCGGTGGCTTTGGCCATGGCCTTGGTGTTCTCCACCACGTGGTCCGGAGCCTGAACCACCACCGTCCCGGCGGTGTCATAGCCGGCGCGGCCTGCGCGGCCGGCAATCTGGTGGAACTCACGTGAGTTAAGCGATCTGGTGCGTACGCCGTCGTACTTGCTAAGAGCCGTCAACAGCACCGTCCGGATCGGCACGTTGATGCCCACACCCAAAGTATCGGTTCCGCAGATCACCTTGAGGAGGCCTGCTTGGGCGAGCTGTTCCACCAAGCGGCGGTACTTGGGCAACATACCGGCGTGATGTACCCCGATCCCGTGCCGGACCAGCCTGTTGAGCGTTTTTCCGAAGCCGGCGGCAAACCTGAATCCAGCAATCAACTCTGCAATGCGGTCCTTTTCAGCACGGCTGCACATGTTGATGCTCATGAGGTTTTGGGCCCGCTCGATAGCTTCCGCCTGGCTGAAATGCACCACATAGACGGGAACCTGCTTGGTGGAGAGCAGTTCTTCCAGCGTCTCGTGAACCGGGGTCAGGTGGTAGTAGTAATGCAGCGGAATGGGACGTTCCGCAGAGCTGACAGTCGTGGTGGTCCGGCCCGTCAGCTCAGACAAACCGGTTTCGAATCGGGAGACGTCGCCCAGGGTGGCGGACATCAGGAGGAACTGGGCCTGGGGGAGTTCCAGGAGCGGTACCTGCCACGCCCAACCGCGCTGCGGGTCGGAGTAAAAGTGGAACTCGTCCATGATCACGGAGCCCAGCTCGGCCGCAGAGCCTTCGCGCAGGGCGATGTTGGCCAGGATTTCCGCCGTGCAGCAGATGATGGGGGCATCCTGGTTCACGCCGGAATCACCGGTGATCATGCCAACATTTTCGGCACCGAAGATCTCGCAGAGTGCGAAGAACTTCTCGGAAACCAGTGCTTTGATCGGGGCTGTGTAATAGCTCCGCTGGCCGCGTGCCATTGCCTCAAAGTGCGCCGCAATTGCTACCAGGGATTTACCGGAGCCCGTGGGCGTGGCCAGGATAACGTTGGCGCCGGAGGCAAGCTCCATGATCGCTTCGTCCTGCGCCGGGTATAGCTGCAATCCACGGCTCTCGGTCCACGCCACGAACCGGGTGTAGATTTCGTCCGGGTCCAAAGGACCGGTGGCCGTGGAACCGGGGAGCTGCTCAAGAAGTTTCATTGGTTTCCAGCTTAGTGCCCGGACGGTTTAGGCTCGGCCCAGCAGGCATGGCAGACGCGAGGAGGCTTTTGTGAAGTGGGATCCATCCAAGTATGTGGAATTCGGCAACCATCGCGACCGGCCATTCCATGACCTCGTCGCGAGGGTCCGGGCTGACGAACCAAGGACAGTCATTGACCTCGGCTGCGGTCCCGGGAACCTGACCGCTACGCTGGTTGATCGCTGGCCTGAGGCGCACGTTGTGGGTCTGGACTCCTCGGAGGAAATGCTCCTCAAAGCACAGTCCCTCCGGGAGCAGTCCCCCCAGGAGCAATCCGGCCGGCTGACCTTCCAGCTGGGCGATATCACGCAGTGGGTCCCCGATGCGGATACTGACGTCGTGGTCACGAATGCCGCTCTCCAATGGATTCCCGGACATCAGGAGATGTTGGCCGGTTGGCTTCGCGTCCTCAAACCGGGGGCATGGTTTGCCATGCAGGTGCCGGGAAACTTCACGTCGCCGTCCCACACCCTGATGCGGCAACTGGCCGAATCGCCAAGGTGGTCTACACGGCTGGGTGGCGTGCTTCGACACGATGGCGCTGTGGGCAGTCCTGCGGACTACCTGGGCATCATGCTCGACGCCGGATGTGCAGCAGACGCTTGGGAGACCACCTACCAGCAGGTTCTGCAAGGTGAAGACCCGGTATTGGAGTGGGTCCGGGGCACTGGGCTTCGTCCAATATTGGCAGCCTTGACTCCCCTGGAGGCATCTGAATTCGAAGCGGAATACTCGGCCCTGCTGCGTGAGGCCTACCCTTCGACGATCCATGGAACGGTCTACCCATTCCGTCGCGTTTTCGCCGTAGCCCAAAAGGCCGCATGACCCGGCAGCACGCTTCGACCCACGTAGCATTCAGTTTCCTCCGCCGTGACAGCTTGTTCCTGACCGGCGTCGCTGGTCTAATTCTCGGCATGGACCAAGGATGCTTCGTACAAGAGATGCCCCGTGTGGAGCCGACGCCAGGCCGGATCTCGTCGTGACTCCCACCGGGGATTTTCCGGGCAGCTGGCGCCCTAACACCAGCAGCGCCGTTGCGCTCTTTGAACAATTGAGACTGCGCATCATTGAACTGGTGGATGCCGGAATCCTTGCCGTTGGCGCCAAGCTTCCTCCTGTTCGCAATCTGGCCGGGGTGCTGGATGTCGCTCCGCACACCGTTGCCCGCGCATATAAGGAATTGGAAGCAGCCGGGGTAGTGGCAACACGTGGGCGCAATGGAACTGTGGTCTGCCCGCGGGATGATCGTTGGGGAGCACTAGCCGGTGTTGCCGCAGAATATGCCGCCGCCGCCAAGGCCCAAGGAGCTTCGTTCGCTGAGGCAGTGCAGCTTCTTGCTGCTGCCTACGATGCCGACTGATACCGATCAGTAGCATGTGAGGCACGACATGGAAATTCGAAGAAGTTTTCGATTAGCATTGGTAGGTGCCCAAAGCCTTAGCTGAAGATACCGCCATGGATGCCGTGAACGGCGTCTCCGTCCTTCCCGATACCAAACCCGCCAAGCCGGACCTTTCCCGTTTGGTGGTCAAGGGTGCCCGGGAACACAATTTGCGAAACGTGGACCTCGATCTGCCCCGTGACGCCATGATCGTGTTCACGGGACTCTCCGGTTCCGGGAAGTCGTCCCTGGCTTTTGACACGATCTTCGCAGAGGGCCAGCGTCGCTACGTGGAGTCGTTGTCCGCGTACGCGCGTCAATTCCTTGGGCAGGTGGATAAGCCTGATGTCGATTTCATCGAGGGTTTGTCTCCTGCTGTATCCATCGACCAGAAGTCCACCAGCAAGAATCCTCGTTCCACGGTGGGCACCATCACCGAGATCTACGACTACATGCGGTTGCTGTGGGCGCGCGTAGGCCGGCCACACTGCCCTGTTTGTGGCGAGCCCATCGCCCGGCAGACGCCGCAACAGATCGTGGACCAGCTCCTGGAACTGGATCCTGGAACACGGTTCCAGGTCCTTGCCCCGGTTGTACGCGGCCGCAAGGGTGAGTTTGTCGATCTCTTCAAGGAGCTGACCGCAAAGGGCTATTCCCGTGCCCGTGTGGACGGCGAACTTGTGCAGCTGAGCGATCCTCCCAAGCTCGGCAAACAGTTCAAGCACACCATCGAGGTTGTGGTGGATCGCCTGGTGGTCAAGGAAGAGATCAGCCAACGGCTTACCGACTCCGTGGAGACAGCCCTGGGCCTTGCAGAAGGCCGGGTGCTGGTGGAGTTCGTGGACCTCGATGCCGAGGATCCCGAGCGTATCCGCGCCTTCTCGGAGAACCTGGCGTGTCCCAACGAGCACCCGTTGGCCATCGACGAAATTGAACCGCGCTCATTCTCCTTCAACAACCCCTTCGGTGCCTGCTCTGCCTGCAGCGGCATCGGAACGCGGCTGGAAGTGGATGAAGAGCTCATCGTTCCCAATCCTGAACTCTCCCTGGGTGAAGGCGCCATTGCTCCTTGGGCCCTGGGCACAGCGACAACAGAGTATTGGAACCGGCTCCTCGAGGGCCTGGCCCACGAACTGGGCTTCTCCATGAAGACATCGTGGGAGAAGCTGCCCAAGGAGGTCCGCAACACCGTCCTTCACGGCAAGGATCACAAGGTTGTTGTCCAGTACAAGAACCGCTTTGGTCGTGAGCGCAAGTACAGCACTGGGTTTGAAGGTGCCATCCAGTACGTCCACCGCAAGCACGGAGAAACGGATTCCGACTGGGCACGCGACCGGTACGAAGAGTACATGCGGCAGATTCCCTGCCCTGAGTGCAACGGTGCGCGCCTCAACCCGGCGTCGCTGTCCGTGCTCATCAACGGGAAGTCGATCGCCGAGGTCGCTGCCTTGCCGATGCGTGAGTGCGCGGAGTTCCTGGGAAGCCTTACCCTGACCAACAGGGAAGCCCAGATCGCCAACCAGGTGCTGAAGGAAATCCAGGCCCGCCTGACCTTCCTCCTGGACGTCGGCTTGGAATACCTCAACCTGGAGCGACCCTCGGGTACCTTGTCCGGTGGCGAGGCCCAACGCATCCGCCTGGCCACACAAATCGGCTCCGGCCTGGTGGGTGTCCTCTACGTTTTGGACGAGCCATCCATTGGGTTGCACCAGCGTGATAACCGGCGACTGATCGAGACACTCACCCGACTCCGGGATCTCGGTAACACCCTGATCGTGGTGGAACATGACGAAGACACCATCCACGAAGCAGACTGGGTTGTTGACATCGGACCCGGTGCCGGTGAACACGGCGGCCAAGTGGTGCACTCCGGAACCTACAAGGAACTCCTGGAGAACCCTGACTCGCTGACGGGCGCCTACTTGTCCGGACGCCGCAAAATTGATGTCCCCGCCAAACGCCGAAAATACGACAAAAAGCGTGAGCTCAAGGTCGTGGGCGCCAGGGAGAACAATCTCAACAACGTAGACGCCACGTTCCCCTTGGGACTTTTCACCGCGGTGACGGGTGTAAGTGGTTCCGGCAAATCCACGTTGGTGAACGAGATCCTGTACAAGGTCCTCGCCAACAAGCTCAACGGCGCAAAACAGGTTGCAGGACGGCACCGCACGGTTGCCGGGCTGGAGCATCTGGACAAGGTGGTCCACGTCGATCAAAGCCCCATCGGCCGGACACCCCGGTCCAACCCGGCTACCTACACCGGTGTCTTTGACAACATCCGGAAACTCTTCGCTGAGACCACTGAAGCCAAGGTACGTGGTTACCAGCCGGGACGGTTCTCGTTCAACGTCAAGGGTGGGCGCTGCGAGGCGTGTTCCGGCGACGGTACGTTGAAGATCGAGATGAACTTCCTGCCGGACGTCTACGTCCCTTGCGAAGTGTGCCACGGCGCCAGGTACAACCGGGAAACCCTTGAAGTTCACTACAAGGGCAAGACCATTGCCGACGTCCTCAACATGCCAATAGAGGAAGGTGCTGAATTCTTCGCTGCCTTCACTCCGATCGCACGGCATTTGAACACCTTGGTGGACGTGGGCCTTGGTTACGTCAGGCTTGGGCAGCCGGCAACTACCTTGTCGGGTGGGGAGGCCCAGCGCGTTAAGCTGGCTGCCGAGCTCCAGAAGCGTTCCAACGGTCGCAGCATATATGTCCTCGATGAGCCCACCACTGGCTTGCACTTTGAGGACATCCGCAAGCTGCTCATGGTTCTTCAGGGCTTGGTGGACAAAGGCAATACCGTGATCACCATTGAGCACAACCTGGACGTGATCAAGTCTGCGGACTGGATTGTGGATCTTGGCCCCAACGGGGGTTCGGGCGGAGGAAAGATCGTGGCCACTGGAACGCCGGAGCAGGTCGCAAAATCCACGGATAGCCACACAGCGACGTTCCTGGCCGAGATTCTCGGTTAGTTTCTCACGGACGGCTTTGAGGCCACCTAAGGAAAATCTTCGGGACCTTGGAAGTATTCCGGTAGCGGCATGCGAGTTTCAGGCATGCCGCTACTCGTGAGAAACTAACCCGGTGACTCAAACAACGGTGCCCGTAATATTCGATCTGGACGGCACCCTTGTCGATCCTGCCGGCGGTATCACGGGAGGCATTTCTGCCGCCCTCCGGGAAATGGGCCTACCTGTTCCCGAACAAGCCGTGCTGAATTCCATGGTGGGTCCCAAACTCAGCGATTCCCTCCTCCATTTGGCGAACGTCTCCAGCGAATTGGTGGATGAAACCATTGAGCGATACCGGGGCCACTACAAAGAAACCGGCATTGGCCAAAGCAAGTTGTACCCGGGAATCTTCGATCTCCTCGAATTCTTCGCGGAGACTGGCCGGCCCGTCGCGGTGGCTACCCAGAAGCCGCAGTCAATTGCGCGCCTCGTGTTGGAGCACCATGGAATTGCTGACTTCTTCGTTTCCATCCGCGGGGCTGCGGATGACGAATCCCTGAAAGCCAATACAGCGTCCGGCAAGGTGGAAATCGTCGCCGCGGCGTTAAATGATCTCAACTCCCAGCCGGCCGTCATGGTGGGGGACAGGCATCAAGACGTCGCAGGCGCTCTGGCCAATGGATTGGACTGCATCGGAGTCAGTTGGGGATTTGCACCGGACGGTGAACTTGAGCAAGCCGGAGCAGTCGCGGTGGTAAACACTGCCCTCGAACTGCGCACCAAAATTGAAGAACTTGACGCTGTCCGCGCGGCAGCCCTGAGCGAGGTACAAAACGATGGCAGTCTTTGATGCGATCCGCTGGACAACCCGAGGCCTGATCTCCTCCACGTGCCGTCCTACGGTAATTGGGCTCGAGAACGTTCCCAAGGATGGGCCATTCATCGTAGCCCCCAACCACCTCTCCTTCCTTGACAGCGTCATCGTTCAGGCGCTGATGCCCCGCCCTGTTGCCTTCTTTGCCAAAGCGGAATACTTCACCACCAAGGGCGTCAAAGGCGCCGTGATGAAGTCGTTCTTCGAGGCAGTAGGTTCCATTCCCGTCGAGCGCGGTGAACAAGCGGCCAGTGTCCAGGCGCTCAAGACCCTGCTGGACATCCTGGAATCCGGGAAGGGCATCGGCATCTACCCGGAAGGCACACGATCCCGCGACGGTATTCTTTACCGCGGCAGGACGGGGGTGGGATGGCTTGCCTTGACCACGGGCGCTCCGGTGATCCCTGTGGGGCTGATCGGCACGGAGCAGTTGCAGCCTGCGGACAAGAACGCCGTTCGGCCGCAGCACTTCACCATGAAGGTTGGCGAGCCCCTCTACTTCGACAAGACAGGCCCGGACCACTCCCTGCCCGCCCGCCGCGAAGTCACTGACAAGATCATGGATGCCATTGCACTGCTTAGCGGCCAGGAGCGGTCCACCAGCTACAACCAAAGCAAAGCCGTCGACTGACGCCTTGGTGGCCGCGCCACCGTGGCAATGAGTGTCGTTCCGGTTCACTAGACTGGAAACGTGGCAGATCCAGCAAGTTACCGGCCCCAAACAGGTGAAATTCCCACCACTCCGGGCGTCTACCGTTTCCGTGACCCCCATGGCCGGGTCATCTATGTGGGCAAGGCAAAAAACCTCCGTTCCCGGCTGAATTCGTACTTCGCGAATCCTGCAGGACTCCTCCCGAAGACCCATGCAATGGTCCACGCGGCCAGCAGTGTTGAATGGACCGTGGTGGGGAGCGAGCTGGAATCGCTGCAATTGGAATACACCTGGATCAAGGAATTCAAGCCTCGGTTCAACGTCGTATTCCGGGATGATAAGACGTATCCCTACCTCGCTGTCACCATGGGGGAGAAGTACCCCAGAGTGCAGGTCATGCGCGGTGAAAGAAGGAAGGGCACCAGGTACTTCGGTCCGTACACAGCCGGTGCCATCCGGGAAACCATGGACACACTCCTGCGGGTCTTTCCTGTTCGGAGCTGCAGCGCAGGCGTCTTTAAACGGGCCGAGTCCAGCGGACGACCCTGCCTCCTGGGTTATATCGACAAATGTTCGGCTCCCTGTGTCGGCCGGGTCACCCCCGACGAACACCGTGGCCTGGCAGAAGACTTCTGTTCCTTCATGGGCGGCGAAGCCAAGCGCTTCATCAACCGGCTGGAGAAAGACATGTCTGCCGCCGTAGCCGAATTGGACTACGAGCGCGCGGCCGGGCTCAGGGACGACATCATCGCGCTCCGCAAGGTCTTTGAACGCAACGCAGTGGTCCTCGCGGAGGATACCGACGCGGACGTTTTCGCGCTTCACGAGGACGAACTCGAAGCTTCCGTGCAGGTGTTCCACGTTCGCGGCGGACGTGTCCGTGGGCAGCGCGGTTGGGTCGTAGAAAAAGTCGAGGATGCTACGACGCCGGAACTCATCGAACACCTGCTGCAGCAGGTCTACGGTGAGGACAGTGAAGTACAGGGTCGAATTCCACGTGAAGTCCTGGTTCCGGAGAACCCCAGTAACCATGCTGAACTCACGGAATGGCTGGGAGGCTTGCGAGGTGCCAAGGTAGACATCCGCGTACCACAGCGCGGTGACAAGGCCGCCCTGATGTCCACCGTGCGCGAGAATGCAGAGCAAGCCTTGAAACTGCATAAGACGCGCCGTGCAGGAGACATTACTGTCCGCTCCGTTGCCCTCCAGGAACTGCAGGAGGCCTTGGAGATTCCGGTTCCCCTGCTGCGGATCGAGTGCTTCGATATTTCCCACGTTCAAGGAACAAACGTGGTGGCTTCCATGGTGGTGGTGGAAGATGGGCTGCCCAAGAAGTCCGACTACCGGAAATTCTCCATTACGGGCGCTGCAGCCGCCGACGATACTGCGGCCATGCACGACGTCCTGACCCGTCGCTTCAGGCACTATCTCACGGACAAGGCCGCCCAGGTCCCGATCGTTTCCGGCGAAATCATCAACCCGACACGTAGCAGTGCACAAAGTAACAGGGACAAGAGCAGCACTGACGTGCCGCCGTCGGACACTACTTTGCCTGCCCCGAAGGCCAAGTTCGCCTACCCGCCCAACCTGGTGGTGGTGGATGGAGGTCAGCCGCAGGTCAACGCGGCGGCCCGCGCCCTGGGGGAATTGGGCATTGATGACGTTTACGTGGTGGGTCTGGCCAAACGGCTCGAGGAAGTCTGGCTGCCTGACAGCGACTTCCCCGTGATCCTGCCCCGGACGTCGCAAGGTTTGTACCTCCTGCAGCGGATCCGTGACGAGGCCCACCGCTTTGCCATCAGCTTCCACCGCCAGAAGCGCGGCAAGGCCATGACAGTGTCCGTCCTGGACGGCGTGCCCGGCCTGGGGGAGGCGAAACGGAAGGCCCTGGTGGCACACTTCGGATCGCTCAAGAAGATCAAGGCCGCATCCGTGGAGGAGCTTACCTCTGCCAAGGGCATCGGTCCGGCTCTGGCTGCCGCGGTGGTCCAGCACCTTGGTTCTGCTGCGGACACCGGTGAAACGGCACCTGCGGTGAACATGACCACCGGCGAAATCCTTGAATCTTAGCTAGGGTAAGAACTTGGCCGGTCGGCGCAAGAGTGCTGCCGGGCGCCTGAGATGCGGCCACGTGGGCCATGCTGCCCCAGGCGGCTACCACAAGCTTTCGAATGACCACTTCCGACGAAACGGGGACAACAGATGGATGAGGCTACGGCAGAGTCCGGCACGGAGCAGGACGGCCTGACGCCCGTCAAGCCGCCTGAGGCGGAGTTGCTGGTGGTAACCGGCATGTCGGGTGCCGGACGCAGCACCGCCTCCGATGCTCTGGAGGATCACGGCTGGTACGTCGTTGACAACCTTCCTCCGCAAATGTTGGGCACGCTGGCAGAAATCGTCTCGCATGCGCCAAAGTCGATACCCAAGCTGGCCGTAGTTGTGGACGTCCGGAGCAAGGACCTCTTCACCGACATTCAGACTGCGTTGGGAGCTTTGAGCGCCAGCGGCATCACCTTCCGGGTACTCTTCCTGGACGCCAACGACGACGTCCTGGTCCGCCGTTTCGAGCAGGGACGTCGCCCGCATCCGCTGCAGGGCGGTGGAAGGATCCTCGACGGCATCGGCATCGAGCGTGAGGTCCTCCGGGAACTTCGTGAGCACGCCGACGTCGTTCTGGACACCTCGGACTTCAACGTCCATGGCTTGGCTACGGCTATCACGGAGCTGTTCAGCGATACCGGGCCGGTGACACTTCGCCTGAACGTCATGAGCTTTGGGTTCAAGTACGGGCTGCCCGTGGACGCCAACTTCGTGGCCGATGCCCGCTTTATCCCCAACCCGCACTGGGTACCGCAGCTTCGGCCGCACACCGGCTTGGACGAGGACGTCAGCGACTACGTCCTGGGCGCGGAGGGTGTTCAGGAGTTCGTGGACCGCTACGTTAGGGCGTTGGAGCCTGTCCTGGACGGCTACCGTCAGGAGAACAAGCACTACGCCACGCTGGCGGTTGGTTGCACCGGCGGCAAGCACCGTTCGGTGGCGGTTACGGTGGAACTTTCCAAACGCCTTGCGCAGTACCCCCGGGTCACCGTGACCACCACCCACCGCGACCTGGGACGCGAGTAGTGGGGGTCCTGACGGGCCCGCTGCCGCTTATACCGCCCAAGGGCGTTCCCGGTAGCCAGCAAAAGAAGAGCCCCTCCGTTGTCGCCTTGGGAGGCGGTCACGGACTGGCAGCCTCGCTGTCTGCCCTTCGTTTGCTCACGTCCGAACTGACGGCAATCGTCACGGTAGCGGACGACGGCGGCAGCTCCGGGCGTCTCCGCGACGAGTACGGCGTTCTCCCCCCGGGAGACCTGCGGATGGCCCTGAGCGCCCTTTGCGACGACACGGATTGGGGTCGGACCTGGCGCGATGTCATGCAGCACCGCTTCGAAGCCGGTTCGGCGAAAGGGGGCTCACTGGACAATCACGCCATGGGCAACCTGCTGATCGTCACGCTGTGGGAACTTTTGGGCGACACCGTTGCCGGCCTCAAGTGGGCTGGAGCACTGTTGGGTGCCCGCGGACAGGTACTTCCCATGTCCAGCGTCCCCCTCACCATTGAGGGCAAGGCGCAGGTGGAGTTACCGGGTGGCGGCCATGAACTGCGTACGGTGCGGGGGCAGGCAAAGTGTGCTGTGGCTGGGAAGCTGGAAGAAGTCAGGCTCCTGCCCGAAGCCGCCCCTGCCTGCACTGAGGCGCTCACTGCGATTGAGCTGGCTGATTGGGTCATTCTGGGCCCTGGATCCTGGTACACCTCGGTCCTGCCGCATTTGCTGTTGCCTGAGCTTCGGCGGGCCCTCGGTGATACGGCTGCCAAGCGTTGCCTCACCATGAACCTGGATGTGGAAACCAAGGAAACATCCGGCATGACGGCTGCGGACCACTTGGATGTCCTGCGCCGCTATGCACCTGAGTTCACTGTCGACGTCGTCCTGGCGGATCCCGCAGCGGTGCAGGATCGCAAGGCCTTCGAGAAGGCGGCAGCGATGATCGGCGCCGAAGTGGTGTTGGGTAGAGTAGGGGCGTCGAGGCGCCGCCCCGTCCATGATCCACTGCTGTTGGCAGCGGCGTACCACGATATTTTCGGGAACAGTTAGGAACACGCGATGGCACTTACTGCGTCGGTCAAGGACGAACTGTCCCGGCTGGACATCAAGAAATCTTCGGTCCGCAAGGCGGAAGTTTCGGCAATGCTGCGTTTTGCAGGCGGCTTGCACATTATTTCGGGGCGGATCGTTATCGAGGCCGAAGTCGACCTCGCTTCCACCGCCCGCCGTCTCCGGGCAGCGATCGCGGAAGTCTACGGACATCAGAGCGAAATCATCGTCGTATCCGGTGGAGGCCTGCGGCGGGGGAGCCGTTACGTCGTCCGCGTTGTGCGCGACGGCGAAGCACTTGCCCGCCAAACGGGCTTGTTGGATGGCCGGGGGCGACCCGTGCGGGGCCTTCCCTCCGCCGTCGTCAACGGTTCAGCGGCCGATGCCGAGGCAGTGTGGCGGGGCGCTTTCCTGGCCCATGGTTCACTCACGGAACCGGGGCGATCATCGTCCCTTGAGGTGACGTGCCCCGGCCCCGAGTCCGCGTTGGCATTGGTCGGCGCAGCCCGCCGCCTCGGCATCCAGGCCAAGGCGCGCGAAGTTCGCGGCGTTGACCGCGTGGTCATTCGTGACGGCGACACCATCGCTGCCCTCCTCACCCGCATGGGCGCCCATGACGCCCTGATGGTTTGGGAAGAACGGCGCATGCGAAAGGAAGTCCGTGCCACCGCCAACAGGCTCGCCAACTTCGACGACGCCAACCTGCGCCGCTCAGCCCAAGCCGCAGTGGCGGCGGGCGCCAGGGTGGACCGTGCACTGGAGATCCTGGGAGATGACGTTCCGGACCACCTCAAGTACGCAGGAGAGCTCCGGGTGGCGCACAAGCAGGCAAGCCTGGATGAACTCGGCCGACTAGCTGATCCGCCCATGACCAAAGACGCCATAGCCGGCCGTATCCGCCGGCTCCTGGCCATGGCAGATAAGCGTGCCTTGGATTTGGGCATCCCGGGCACTGAGGCAAATGTGACTCCGGAAATGATGGACGAGTAGGCCGCACCCATAGAATCGACAAAGTGCGGAGGAAATACTGCGAAGGCACCGCTGGTTGTTCCCGGTGGAGGCAAGAGCAGGCTTTCTCCGCCAAGGATTTCCGGCCGGTCCGCTGGCCGGATGAAATAACGAGAGTTACCAACCCGGACGTGAGTCCATTACATTGGAGGATTTCGTGACAGAGTACGTTCTGCCCGAGCTCGGCTACGACTACGCAGCACTCGAGCCGCACATTTCGGCAAAAATCATGGAGCTGCACCACAGCAAGCACCATGCGGCATACGTTGCAGGCGCCAACAACGCCCTCTCCCAGCTGGCCGACGCGCGCGAGAAGAATGATTTCGCCAACATCAACCGCCTCTCCAAGGACCTCGCGTTCCACACCGGCGGACACATCAACCACTCCGTGTTCTGGAACAACATCTCCCCGGACGGCGGCGACAAGCCCGAAGGCGAACTGGCTGCTGCCATTGACGACGCCTTCGGCTCCTTCGATGCATTCCGTGCCCAGTTCAGCGCTGCCGCGCTGGGCCTCCAGGGTTCCGGCTGGGCTTTCCTCGCCTACGAGCCCATCGGCGGGAACCTGCTCATCGAGCAGCTCTACGATCAGCAGGGCAACGTTGCAGTAGGAACCACCCCGCTGCTGATGCTGGACATGTGGGAGCACGCTTTCTACCTGGACTACGTCAACGTCAAGGCTGACTACGTCAAAGCGTTCTGGAACATCGTCAACTGGGCAGACGTCGCCAAGCGCTTCGAAGCTGCCCGCGCCAACGCCACGGGCCTCATCGTCCTCTAGTTGGTGAGTCCCGGTTCACGCCGATGTAACAAAAGTCACTTTTCGCGTGAATTGGGGCCAAATGCTGGAAAGCCTGCCTCCGCAGTTGCGGGGGCAGGCTTAGTTAAACGTAAGATGGATCACGGAAGGCGGTTAGCCTTCAGCAACGTGGCTGGTCGCCCTCCGATCTGATAATCACCTCTGCCCAAAGACGTGCGGGGTCTGTTAGTTGGAAATATTTGATCCGACTCACTAGGCGTGCTTGCAAGAGCACCAAGGAGATTGACACATAGTGACCACCCGTATTGGTATCAACGGCTTCGGCCGCATCGGCCGTAACTACTTCCGCGCAGCACTGGCCCAGGGCGCAGACCTTGAGATCGTGGCAGTCAACGACCTCACCAGCCCCGAGACCCTCGCCCACCTCCTGAAGTACGACTCCGTTGGTGGCCGTCTCACGCAGTCCGTGGAGGTTGTTGATGGCAACCTGGTAGTCGATGGCAAGTCCATCACCGTGCTGGCAGAACGCGATCCCGCCAACCTCCCCTGGGGTGAACTGGGCGTGGACATCGTCATCGAGTCCACGGGTTTCTTCACCAAGGCAGCAGCGGCGCAGAAGCACATTGACGCCGGCGCCAAGAAGGTCCTCATTTCGGCACCTGCCAGCGACGAAGACATCACCATCGTCATGGGCGTCAACCAGGACCTCTACGATCCCGCAGCGCACCACATCATCTCCAACGCGTCCTGCACTACCAACTGCCTCGGCCCGCTGGCCAAGGTTGTCAATGACGCCTTCGGCATCGAGCGTGGCCTGATGACCACGGTCCACGCCTACACGGCCGACCAGAACCTGCAGGACGGCCCGCACGGCGATCTCCGCCGTGCCCGTGCTGCTGCCATCAACATGGTCCCCACGTCTACTGGTGCTGCCAAGGCAATCGGCCTGGTCCTGCCGGAGCTCAAGGGCAAGCTGGATGGTTACGCCATCCGCGTTCCCGTCCCCACGGGTTCCGCTACTGACCTCACTGTCACTGTTTCCCGCGAAGTCACTGTGGAGGAAGTCAACGCTGCCGTCAAGGCCGCCGCTGAGTCCGAGCAGTTCGCCGGAATCCTCAGCTACACGGATGCCCCCATCGTCTCCTCGGACATCGTCGGAGACCCTGCGTCCTCCATCTTCGATTCCGGCCTCACCAAGGTCATCGGCAACCAGGTCAAGGTTGTTTCCTGGTATGACAACGAGTGGGGTTACTCCAACCGCCTCGTAGACCTCACGGAGCTTGTCGCATCCAAGCTGGGCTAGGGTAGACACATGACATCTCACACCCTCAACGAACTCATCGCTGAAGGTGTCCGCGGGCGGTACATTCTGGTCAGAAGTGACCTGAATGTACCGCTCGACGGCTCTGCAGTGACCGACGACGGCCGCATCAAGGCCTCCCTTCCGGTCCTCAAGAAGCTCTCGGACGCCGGTGCCCGTGTGCTCGTAACCGCCCACCTCGGACGCCCCAAGGGCGCTCCGGAGGATAAGTACTCACTGAAGCCCGCTGCGACCCGCCTCGCGGAGCTCGCAGACTTCAAGGTTCAGTTGGCCAACGATACTGTGGGGGACTCCGCCAAGGAGCTCGCATCCGGACTCCAGGATGGCGAAGTTCTCATCTTGGAAAATGTTCGCTTCGACGCGCGTGAAACCAGCAAGGACGACGCCGAGCGCGGAGCCTTCGCTGACGAGTTGGTTGCCCTTACGGGAAGCAACGGGGCGTTCGTGGACGACGCTTTTGGCGCCGTCCACCGCAAGCACGCGAGTGTCTTCGATGTAGCCACCCGGTTGCCGTCCTACTTGGGCGATCTTGTCCACACCGAAGTAGAGGTTCTTCGGAAGCTCACCACGGATACACAACGTCCATACGTCGTGGTTCTTGGCGGCTCCAAGGTCTCAGACAAGCTGGCGGTCATTGACAACCTGCTTGGCAAAGCGGACACCATCCTTGTTGGCGGCGGCATGCTCTTCACCTTCCTGGCAGCAGCCGGGCACAAGGTTGCGGGCAGCCTCCTCGAGGAAGACCAGATTCCGGTAGTCCAGGACTACCTCAAGCGGGCCTCCGATGCCGGAACGTCGTTCGTGATTCCCACGGACGTCGTCGTCGCCAGCCGCTTCGCTGCGGATGCTGAGCACGAGGTCGTTAAGGCAGACGCCATTGAGGACAGCACTTTCGGTGCTGCCGGCATTGGCCTGGACATTGGTCCGGAATCGGCATCGGCATTCGCGGCCCAGATCGAAGGGGCCAAGACCGTGTTCTGGAACGGCCCCATGGGTGTCTTCGAATTCGAAGCCTTCTCCAGTGGCACGCGTGCCATTGCACAGGCCCTGACGGATACGGTTGCGTTCACCGTTGTCGGCGGTGGCGACTCGGCAGCAGCCGTTCGCACCCTCGGCTTCGAGGACTCGCAGTTCGGCCATATTTCCACCGGCGGCGGCGCCAGCTTGGAATACCTTGAAGGTAAGGAACTTCCGGGTCTGAGCGTCCTCGACCGCTAAGCATCAACCGACCGGCAGGACGTTACCGCGTCCTGCCGGTCGTTCCATATCTCAACGCATTCTTTGGAGTTCATGTGACTACCTCTGCCAACGGCAACTTCGTCCGCAAGCCCTTCATCGCCGGCAACTGGAAGATGAACATGGACCATGTCCAGGGCATCACCTTGCTGCAGAAGCTCGCCTGGACACTGTCCGATGCCAAGCATGACTACAGCCGCGCCGAGGTCGCAGTGTTTCCTCCGTTCACCGACCTCCGCGGTGTCCAGACGCTGGTTCAGGGTGACGAACTGGAAGTTGTTTACGGCGGCCAGGACCTGTCCCAGTTCGACTCCGGCGCCTACACCGGTGACATCTCAGGTCAGTTCCTCAGCAAGCTGGGATGTGCCTACGTCCTGGTGGGGCACAGTGAGCGCCGCACCATCCACAACGAGTCCGACGAGGTCTTGAACGCGAAGGTCAAGGCCGGCTTCCGTCACGGAGTCACGCCCGTTCTGTGCGTCGGCGAGGGCCTCGAAGTCCGTCAGTCCGGCACCCACGTGGAGCACACCCTGGCCCAACTGCGCGCCGGCGTCGAAGGACTCACAGCCGAGCAGGCAGCTGAACTCGTTGTGGCGTATGAGCCCGTCTGGGCCATCGGCACCGGCGAAGTAGCCGGCCCGGAAGATGCACAGGAAATGTGTGCAGCAATTCGTACCGAGCTTGCCGGTCTCTTCGACGAGGCCGTCGCAGCCAAGACGCGCCTTCTTTATGGGGGCTCCGTCAAGGCCAACAATGCTGCCGCCATCATGGCCGAAAGCGACGTTGACGGATTGCTTGTGGGTGGCGCCAGCTTGGACCCCGCTGAGTTTGCTAACATTGTCAGGTTCGAGAGCCACCTCGTCACGGACTAGTCCGGCTCCCGTTTTCCGCTTCTTCGAAAGGCCGTCGTGGACGTTCTTCAAGTCATTCTGCAGATCCTGCTGGGTATCACCAGCCTTCTGCTGACGCTGCTCATCCTCTTGCACAAGGGACGTGGCGGCGGTTTGTCCGACATGTTCGGTGGCGGAATGAGCTCCGGATTGAGTTCGTCCGGCGTAGCCGAGCGTAACCTGAACCGCTTCACCATCATTCTTGGCATCACATGGGGCGTTGTGATCATTGGCCTGGGCCTGATCATGCGCTTTACCTCGGGTGGCGACTCCTAGTTCTTCCCAAAAAGGGTGGCTCCTTCATAGGAGCCTCCCTTTTTCTTTGGCTGGGAGACCCACCAGTAGTGCCGCCGTCGAGCACCTCGCACTAGACTGGCCCTGTTGGCCGTAAGGCCCACAGGCCGTGACGGCCAACCACCGAGTCGCTAGGGGTTCGAAAATGGTTCATGGCACGTCTGGTTATCGGGGCACCCGCGTAGGTGTAACTCAAGGTTCAGCTCCTCGACATCAAAGCGACCACGGAGCAGGAGAACAACTGCCGCGTATTCGTGTCCCCTATTGGTGCGCCAAGGGACACGAAACGCGGCTTGTTTTTCTTAAGCTGCCGGACGAACAGATTCCCAAGATGTGGGACTGTCCCAAATGTGGTTCGCCCGCCACCCGGGATCCCGGTCATGCGGCCCCAACAAGACCTGAGGATGAAATCTTCAAATCGCACTTGGATTACGTTAAAGAAAGACGCTCCAGCCAAGACGCCGAAGTGGTCCTGGCCGGAGCGCTGGAGCGCCTACGCGCCCGCGGGGTCCTTCCGGACCAGCTGCTGGGGGACTCGTGACGCTGCGTTCTCATCGATAAGCCACAGTGTCCTGGCACGCCCCGCAGGGCCTGCTGCAGGGACCTGCACGGGATTGGCGCCTGCCAGGGCCAGACCCACGGCGCCGGCCTTATCCTCGCCGGCAACAACCATCCAGATTTCCTGCGCGGTGTTGATGGCCGGAAGTGTCAGTGAAATGCGCGCCGACGGCGGCTTGGGTGAGTTCTCGACGCCCACTACGGTTCGTGACTTCTCGCGAATGCCGGCCTGCTCGGGAAAAAGCGAGGCAACGTGCGCATCGGGTCCGACACCCAGGAGGAGGATGTCAAAGCGCGGCAGGATGCCGGGCTTTTCGGGCCTGCTGTCCGATGTGTCCGCTGTATGCTCGGCCTCGGCCGCTGCCTTGAGCTCTTCCGCGTAGGCTGCCGCGGCTTCGTCCGCGGTGGCGTACTGATCGGCGGAGCCGGGTTCGTGAACCCGGGCAGGGTCGACGGCCAAGTGGGCGAGCAAAGCCTGGTGTGCTTGGCGCGTGTTCCTGTCATCGCTGTCGGCGCCGACGAATCGCTCGTCACCCCACCAGAAGTTAACCCTTGACCAATCGACGGCGGGTGCTGCCGCGGAGTCAGCCACAGCCCTCAGGGTCCCAATGCCAACGGTTCCGCCGGTGAGGACCACCGTGGCCTCGCCGTGCTTGTCCTGGACATCCACAAGCTTGGTAATGAGGCGCGCCGCTATGGCGGCCATCAAAACCTTGGAGTCGGGGTGGATGCTTACTCTTGGATCAGCGTGCACTGGTCTGGACTCTCCTCTGGCTGGTTAGTGGAAGTCCCATCGTAATCACTTCTCCGAATACTTCGTCCGGATCCAGCCGCCGGAGTTCCTCTGCGAGGCAGTCTTTGAGGCTTCTGCGGGGGAGAGTGATACGCTGCGCCGGTTGTCCCGGTTGGGTCAACTCGGCCACGGACAGGCCGGGACGGAAGAGCTGGACGTCGCCACTGGCGCGCGTGAGGCGCACGCGGCGGATTCCAGTCCCTGCCGGATCGGCAACGATCGTGACAGGGGCCTGCAGCGCGAGGCTGAGCCAGGCCGCCAGCAGGAGCGTACTCGGGGAGTCCGAGGCGCCCTCGACGGCCACTGCGGAGACGGGGTCGCCATCCACTTGGTCGAAGACGGCGGCGAGTTGCATGCGCCAGTTGGTCAGGCGGGTCCAGGCGAGGTCGGTGTCGCCGGCTTTGTAGGTGGCCCGGATGTTCTCCAGAGCGCGCCTCGGGTCCGGTTCGTTGGCTGAGTCGGTGATGCGCCGGTGCGCGATCCGGCCGATGGAAGTCTCGCACGCGCTTTCCGGGGCGCCGTGCGGCCACCAGGCCACGATCGGTGCGTCCGGGAGGAGCAAGGCCGCGACGAGGGATTCGCTTTCGTGGGCCATGTGCCCGTGCCCGCGCAGGACGATGACCTCGGACGCGCCGGCGTCGCCACCAACACGGATCTGCGCGTCGAGCCGGTCCGGTCCTTCAACGCCTGCATCGGCCAGGACGATGATCCGGCAGGGGTGTTCCCTACTGGCTTCGTTGGCTGCCTCGATGGCGTCTTCTTCCTGCCCGGACTTAGTCACCACCACCAACGTCAGCACACGCCCCAAGGCAATCACGCCGCCTTGTTCGCGCAGCGACATGATCTTCTTGGAGATCTTGGAGGTGGTGGTATCGGGAAGATCTACGATCATGGCCTTCTCCAGGTTCGTCCGTCACGGGCCAGCAGGGCATCGGCCGAGGCCGGCCCCCAACTGCCCGGTGCGTAGGGTTGCGGTTGTTCATCGAGCCCGGCCCAGTATTCCTCGAACGGGTCCAGGATCTTCCAGGACAGTTCCACTTCCTGGTGCCGCGGGAACAGCGGCGGTTCGCCCAACAGCACGTCCAGGATGAGACGTTCGTAGGCTTCGGGGCTGGACTCGGTAAAGGAGTGCCCGTAGCCGAAGTCCATGGTCACATCACGGACTTCCATCTGCGTGCCAGGGACCTTGGACCCGAACCGGATCGTGGCGCCCTCGTCGGGCTGGACCCGGATCACCACCGCGTTCTGACCGAAGTCATCATCGTTGTGGTCACGGAAGAGCAGGTTCGGTGCCCGCTTGAACACCACCGCGATCTCGGTCACCCGCCGGCCCAGGCGCTTACCGGCACGCAGGTAGAACGGCACACCATTCCACCGGCGGGTATTGATATCCACCCGGATCGCAGCATAAGTTTCGGTCTTCGAATCAGCCGGGATCCCGTCCTCATCCAAATACCCGAGGACTTCCTCCCCGCCCTGCCACCCGCCGGTGAACTGACCACGCGCCGAATGGGTGGACAGGTCCTCGGGCAGTTTGACCGCTGCGAGGACCTTTTCCTTCTCCGCCCGCAAATCATCGGCATTAAACGAGATCGGTTCTTCCATCGCGGTCAACGCCAGCAACTGCAGCAAGTGGTTCTGGATCACGTCACGGGCAGCACCCACACCGTCGTAATAGCCCGCACGCCCGCCCGTGCCGATGTCCTCGGCCATGGTGATCTGGACATGATCCACGTAATTGGCGTTCCAAAGCGGTTCGAACAACTGGTTCGCGAAACGCAACGCCAGAATGTTCTGCACCGTCTCCTTCCCCAAATAATGATCAATCCGGAACACCGCATCAGCCGGGAACACCGACTCCACAATGTCGTTCAACTGCCGGGCCGACTCCAAGTCATGCCCGAACGGCTTCTCGATCACCACACGACGCCACTGACCCGGCTTGGCCTGCGCCAGGCCGTGCTTGGAGAGCTGCCGGCACACCTGCTCGAACGCCTTCGGCGGGATCGACAAATAGAAACCATGATTACCCCGGGTGCCACGGGTCTCATCCAGCTCATCGAGCACATCACCGAGACGCTCGAAAGCGTCATCGTCGTCGAACTCGCCCCGAACAAAACGAATACCCGAAGCCAACTGCTCCCACACCGCTTCATCGAACTTCGTCCGGGCATGGGCCTTCACGTTTTCCTTGACCTCAGCCGCGAAATCCGCGTTATCCCACTCACGACGTCCGAAACCCACCAAAGCAAAACTCGGCGGCAACAACCCACGATTAGCAAGGTCATAGACCGCCGGCATCAGCTTCTTACGGGCAAGATCACCAGTGACTCCGAAGAACACCAACGACGACGGCCCGGCAATACGATTCAGGCGCCGATCCCGCGGATCCCGCAAAGGATTCCGGAGACCGGCGTTCTTCCTGCCGTTTTCAGTTTCTGGCATGTTTGGTTCTGTGCCTTAGCTTTCGAGTGCGCTGGCTTGGTTGGCCAACGCAGCGACGACTTCCTGGAGTTGGGCTACGCCCGCAGCGCGCTCAGTGAGGTGCAGGCGCAAAACCGGGCGGCCATGGCCTTCCAGGACCTGGGCGTCGCCCGAGGCCTGGGCAGCAATGAGCTGACCGAAAGTGAAGGGCCGCTCCGGGATCTCAAGATCAGTGGAGGATGCTGCAGTGACCTGCAGGAACACTCCGATGGCCGGTCCACCCTTGTGGAACTGGCCAGTGGAGTGCAGGAACCGCGGGCCCCAACCGAACGTCACCGGACGCCCGCTGACGGCGGCGAGTTCGTCGCGGATGCCTTCAAGCGGTGCATGGGAAATGCGGTCAAGATAGGCCTGAACGCTCAAGTAACCGTCCGTGCCGAGCTGGCCAAGGAGCGCCTGCACGGCTTCGCTTGCCGTCGAGGCGCTACCGAGCCATTCGCCGCCGCGTACTTCCACTGCGCCGTCCGTGAAGGCCGCCGGAGTGGGTTCGGGGCGTGCGTCCAGCAAGCCGCGCGCGGCCACCTTGGCGGCCTCGACGTCGGGCTGGTCAAACGGGTTGATTCCCAGCAGGCGACCCGCCACGGCGGTGGCAAACTCCCACACAAACATCTGCGAGGCCAGTCCACCGGCAATGGCAACCTCGTTTTCACGAAGTTCTACGTCCGCATCGGCGTCCACCAGCCGGACCACCAGGATGTCTTCGGCACCGTTCAAGGCTTCCGGGGATTCCGGGCCTGCTACGACCGGCAGCACGCCGGTGCCCAGCTTGCCTGTGGATTCAGCGATAAGCTGTTCGGCCCAGTCGGCGAAACCGACTATGCCTGATCCGTCCTCGGCGATGACGATCTTGTTGCGCAGCGGGCTGGTACCACCGAGGGCGATGCCGAGCGCCAGACCGATGTTGTCAGCTGAGTCCTCGTTGAGGATCTCAGCAGCCTCTTCTGCTTCGTCCAGGAACGCCTGGATGTCCACGCCGGCCAGCCCGCAAGGCACCAATCCAAATGCGGTCAGCGCCGAGAAACGGCCGCCAACGTTGGGGTCAGCGTTGAACACTGCACGGTAGCCGGCTTCGCGGGAAGACTTATCCAGCGGAGAACCCGGGTCTGTGACAATGATGATCCTGCTCTTGGCGTCGATACCGGCATCATTGAACGCCTTCTCGAACACGCGGCGCTGGGAGTCAGTTTCCACGGTGGAGCCGGACTTGGAAGAAACGACGATAGCTGTTTCCGCCAAGCGGTCCGCCAAGGCCGCACTGACCTGTTCAGGATCAGTGCTGTCCAAAACAGTCAGCTCGACGCCGGCAGTGCCGGCAATGACCTCGGGAGCCAACGAAGACCCACCCATGCCGCACAGGACAATGCGTGAGACGCCGTCGGCGCGGAGGGCATCGCGAAGTTCCAGAATGCCTTCGACCAAAGGTTGGGACACGGTGGCAGCCTCTACCCAGCCGAGACGAATCGCCGACTCAGACTCCGCTTCAGGACCCCATAGAGTGTGGTCTTTCGCGAAAATCCGGGTTGCGATCTTTTCCTCGACCAGGCTGTCAATGTGCTGGGCGATGGCCTCTTGGGCAGCACCGCTGGCGTCGTAGCTGATTGTGCTCATGATGGGTTAGGAAGCCTTCCGTGCGGTGACGAGTGCGCCTTCGACGTCGGCGAGGAGTTCCTTCCAGGAGCCTACGAACTTCTCGAGGCCTTCGGTCTCGAGGAGGGTGACGACGTCGTTGTAGGAGACGCCAAGGGCTTCGAGGGCGTTGAGGGTCTCGTTCGCTTCGTCGTAGGTGCCGGTGATGGTGTCACCGGTGACTACGCCGTGGTCGAAGGAGGCGTCGAGCGTCTTTTCCGGCATGGTGTTGACCACGCCGGCTGCGACGAGTTCGGTCACGTACAGGGTGTCCGGGTAGGCCGGGTCCTTCACGCCAGTGGAGGCCCACAGAGGACGCTGGGGGAGCGCGCCGGCCTCAGCCAGGACGGCCCAGCGCTCGGTGGAGAAGAGCTCTTCGTAGACCTGGTACGCGAGGCGGGCGTTGGCAACGCCGGCTTTGCCCTTGAGTGCCTTGGCTTCCTCGGTGCCGATGGCGTCAAGGCGCTTGTCAATCTCGGAGTCCACGCGGGACACGAAGAACGAGGCCACGGAGTGGATCTTGGAGAGGTCGTGGCCGTTCTCCTTGGCCTGCTCAAGGCCGGACTGGAAAGCGTTGATGACCGCGCGGTAGCGCTCAAGGGAGAAGATCAGGGTCACGTTGACGCTGATGCCCTCGGCCAGCGTAGCCGTGATGGCTTCGAGGCCTTCAAGCGTTGCCGGGATCTTGATGTGGACGTTGTCCTTGTTGACCTTGGCGTAGAGGTGCTTGGCCTCGGCGATGGTTCCTGCGGTATCCCAAGCAAGGCGGGGGTCAACCTCGATGGAGACGCGGCCATCCACACCCTTGGTGGCGGCGGCGATGGGAGCGAAGAGATCGCAGGCGTCAGCGACGTCCGTGGTGGTGATTTCGAAGATCGTTTCTTCGACGCTGGCACCGGCCGCGGCCTGCGCTGCGATGGTGGCGTCGTAATCCGTGCCGGCAGTGATGGCGGCGTGGAAGATCGACGGGTTGGTGGTCACACCAACAACGTTCTTCTCGTCGATGAGCTTCTGCAGCGTGCCCGTCTCCAAGCGGTTGCGGGAAAGGTCATCAAGCCAGATGGAGACGCCGGCGTCTGAGAGCTGCTGTGTGGGAGTTGTAGACATGTGTTTTTCTCCTTGTGAGAGGGAAGCAGACTGTTATGCGTTGGAGTCTGCGAGGGAGTCTTTTGCTGCGGCGGCAACAGCTTCGGCAGTGATGCCGAATTCGTTGAAGAGCCGCTTGTAGTCAGCCGAGGCGCCGAAGTGCTCCAGTGAGATGGAACGGCCGGCGTCGCCGACGAATTCGCGCCAACCCAGTGCGAGACCGGCTTCAACCGAAACACGGGCCTTCACGGAGGCCGGGAGTACGGACTCGCGGTAAGCCGCGTCCTGCTTGTTGAACCATTCAACGCACGGCATGGACACAACACGCGCTGCGATGCCTTCAGCCTGGAGGGCTTCGCGGGCCTGGACTGCGAGCTGGACTTCGGAGCCGGTGCCGATCAGGATGACCTGCGCGTCAACGGTTTCGCCGTTCTTGGAGGCCTCAGCCAGGACGTAACCGCCCTTGGCCACACCAGCGGTGGAGCCGAACGTGTCGCCGCTTGCTTCACCTTCGCCGCGGGCGTAGGTGGGGATGTTCTGACGGGTCAGGACAATGCCCGCCGGGTTCTCGTGGTTCTCCAGCATGACCTTCCATGCCGCGGAGACCTCGTTCGCGTCGCCGGGACGGACAACATCCAGGCCCGGGATGGCACGCAGGGAGGCGAGCTGTTCCACCGGCTGGTGGGTGGGGCCGTCTTCGCCCAGGCCGATGGAGTCGTGTGTCCATACGTACAGGGACGGAACACCCATCAGCGCGCCGAGGCGGATGGCCGGGCGCTGGTAGTCGCTGAAGATCAGGAACGTGCCGGAGAATGCGCGGGTGCGGCCGTGCAGGGAAATACCGTTCACGATCGACGCGGCAGCGTGCTCACGGATACCGAAGTGCAGCACACGTCCGTACGGGTTGCCCTTCCAGGCGTCCGTTGAGCGGGACGTCGGGATGAACGACGGCGAGCCTTCAATGGTGGTGTTGTTGGACTCGGCGAGGTCGGCTGAGCCGCCCCAGAGCTCCGGCAGGACCGGGCCGATGGCGTTCAGGACCTTGCCCGAGGCTGCGCGGGTGGAAACGTCCTTGCCGGCTTCGAACACCGGCAGGGCTGCGTCAATACCCACAGGGAGCTTCTTCGCTTCAACACGTTCCAGCAGGGCAGCGGCGTCCGGGTTGGCGGACTGCCATGCCTCGAACGAGGTCTGCCAGGCAGCGCGTGACTCGGCGCCACGGTCCAGGACCTTGCGGGCGTGCGCAAGAACTTCTTCGTCAACATCGAAGGACTTGGCAGGATCGAAGCCGAGTACGGTCTTCAGTGCTGCGACTTCCTCGGCGCCCAAAGCGGAGCCGTGGATCTTGCCGGTGTTCTGCTTCTTCGGTGCCGGGTATCCGATGATGGTGCGCAGCGAGATGATGGACGGCTTGTTCGTCTCAGCCTTGGCAGCGAGCAGTGCCGCGTAGAGCTCCTGGACGTCTTCGACGTAGTCGCCGGTCTTGGTCCAGTCGACGCGCTGGGTGTGCCAGCCGTAGGCCTCGTAGCGCTTGAGGACGTCCTCGGTGAAGGCGATGTCGGTGTCATCTTCAATGGAGATGTGGTTCTCGTCGTAGATCACTACGAGGTTGCCCAGTTCCTGGTGGCCGGCGAGCGAGGAAGCCTCGGACGTTACGCCCTCCTGGAGGTCACCGTCGGAAGCGATAACCCAGATGGTGTGGTCGAACGGGGATTCGCCGGCGGGAGCATCGGCGTCGAACAGGCCACGTTGGCGACGCTGGGAGTAAGCGAAACCAACAGCCGAGGCCAGGCCCTGGCCCAGCGGGCCGGTGGTGATTTCCACACCGGCGGTGTGCTTGTACTCCGGGTGGCCCGGGGTCAGTGAACCCCAGGTACGCAGTGCCTCGAGGTCCTTCAGTTCCAGGCCGTAACCGGAGAGGAACAACTGGATGTAAAGGGTCAGCGAAGTGTGGCCGGGGGACAGGACGAACCGGTCGCGGCCGAGCCAGTCCGGGTTCTTCGGGTCATGACGCATCAGCTTCTGGAACAGCAGGTACGCTGCCGGAGCCAAGCTCATCGCCGTACCAGGGTGGCCATTGCCGACCTTCTCCACGGCGTCAGCGGCCAACACGCGAACGGTGTCAACAGCCTTCTTGTCCAGATCGGTCCATGACAGTTCTTGCTCTTCCAAATGTGGCACGAAAACCGAGCCCCTCTCTGTGCTGACGGCAGGCGTATGGACACGGCACGCAGGAAGCACAGGATGGCGCCCGCTGCAATGTGTCTACCAGCCGTTCACCATTGAAACGTTGATCTCTCATCCAGACGCACGGATATCCAAGAATACGGTTTCCCGGATCGTCAACGTGTGCTGATCTGCTCAACAGCTTAGCCCTAAACGTGTCATGGAACTCAGGGAATCCCACTAACTGGACAGAATTTCCCTTATATGAATCACTATGGCCCGGCGGAAGAGTGAAGATTCGGAAACATTGGCGTATTTTGCGGACATCGGGCCGCTTTCCGCCACGGTATGATATTTGGAGGCCAGCAGCGGTTCATGCGCCCGGTTTGAGGGACGGCAGCCGCTGCGAGAACCCCAGAGCATAGAACAGAGTGACTGCCGCCGTGAGCACAACTGATACGCCCCTTAACGCGTCCCCGGCCCGGGGAAGCATCGGAATGTCCCGTAAGTTCAAGGCGTATCTGGCTCTGACGAAGCCCCGTGTCATTGAGTTGCTCTTGGTCAGCACGCTTCCCACCATGATCTTTGCGCAGCGCGGCTTCCCGTCCATCGGCCTGATCCTTGCCACCCTCGTTGGTGGCGCGTTCGCTGCGGGCAGCGCCGGCGTCTTCAACTGCTACATCGACCGCGACATCGACAAGTTGATGCACCGCACGGAGAAACGTCCGCTGGTCACCGGTGAAGTGACTCCCCGCGAAGCTCTGATCTTCGCCTGGATCCTTGGTGCCGCCTCCATCGCAATCCTGTGGTTTGGCGCCAACCCGCTGTCTGCTTGGTTGGGCCTCGGTGCAATCGTCTTCTACGTGGTGATCTACACCATGATCCTCAAACGCCGCACTGCCCAGAACATCGTCTGGGGCGGCGCTGCCGGTTGCTTCCCGGTGCTCATCGCCTGGGCGGCCGTCACCAACACCGTCGAATGGCCCGCCATCGTGCTCTTCATGGTGATTTTCCTCTGGACGCCTCCTCACTACTGGCCGCTGTCCATGCGTTACGGCGAGGACTACCGCAACGCCAAGGTTCCCATGCTCGGCGCCATTGCCGGCGCGAAGGTGGTCTCCGTACAGGTAGTTCTTTATGCGTGGGCCATGGTTGCCTGCTCGCTGCTGATGATCCCGGTGGGCGGGGCCGGGTGGGTCTACACGATCGTGGCTGTTGCTGCCGGAGCCTGGTTCCTCTACGAGAGCCACGCATTGTACAAGCGTGCGCAGGGTGGCGACGTTTCCAACAAGGGGGCCATGAAGGTGTTCCATGGCTCCATCAGCTACCTGACGTTGCTCTTCATCGCGCTTGCCGTTGATCCGTTCATCGGCTCAGCGATCGTCGGCGGCTAGCCCACCAACGTTCTCTCACGTCCCACTGGCTTGAAACCCACGCTCTCTCACATCCCACTGGCTTGCGGCCAACGCTCTCTCACATCACGACTCGAAAGATGCAACCAGTCGAGCCAGCGGAGGAGGCGCCTGTCCTTCCGGTAGCGCGTTGACAAGCATGGGCGCGTATCGGATCTTATTCCCGCTGCGCCCACCGAAGAACCGCCGTAACTGCCCCTCCACAGACCGGTCCCGCAACGAGGGCTGGCGTTGCAGGAGCTCAAAGGACGCGAGCTCCCCTTGGTCCGCGATGACGTCGAGCACGGCATCCACGCCAAGGCACCGGATGAGTTCGTCCTCCAAATCGGCGTTACAGACCTGGAAGCCATGGTCTTCCAGCGGGCCTGCCCCCATGCCAGCCCGCATGAGGGCACGGCCAATGCCCGCGGCCTCGCCGAAATCGCAGAGACCCAACAATCGGTGGCCCGCCCCATGCGGGCCATAGCGGTCGAGGAAACGCACGATGCTCGTGGCGCCATTCATGGGCACAACCGAAACGCGTTCCATCCTTAGGTCGTGGCCAAGCCTTTTAGCCAGCATTTCCACTGCCAGCCGGTCGCTCTCGCCCTCCACCAACACAGTCGTCTCCAGCACATGATCAGTATGGCGGACAAGGGTGGCAACTCCTCTAACCAGCGCAAACCAAGAGATCAACACCTAGAAGCCGCATTGCAGCACCTAGTTTGGACCCCCTGAACACTTATCTTTTGCCTGAACGCCACCTAGATCCTCGGAAAGCAGCCTAGGTGGTGCTCAAGGCGACTTACCGTTCGAGATGGAACAGAGTTGTTCCACTTCACACAAGCATTGGGGATTCTCATGAAAAACATCCTGCGCACAGCCGGGGTGCTTGCAGTTGTTTCAGCCTCTGTATTGACCGGGGTGTCTGCAGCCCAGGCCGCACCGGCGTGCTCCACCGCACGAGTATGCCTATACGACAACTACTGGTTCACGGGGACCTCCAGGTCCTTTGGCTGGGTCACGTACAACGTGGGCGTGGACGCCAATGACAAGGGGAGTTCCTTAGTCGTTGGACCTGCCGCAGATCCAGCTTCGCCCTATGTCTATTTCTATGTTGACGGCAATTTTGTTGGCCACAATGTGGTTTTTCGGGCCGGCAATGCCTCAAATGATCTGCGCGGACTCTACATGACGTCCACCCGGAACTGGGACGACGAAATCACGAGCGTCTGGGGCTAGTCTCTTGGCGTTCAAGATCCAAAGGATGCCGTCCGCGGCACTTGGCGTGCTGGCGATACTGGTTGCTATCGCCGGCGCGTCGTGCTCCAGCGAACCCGCCCGTCCGTCCGAACCCGGGCCCACCCTCAGCTTGCCTGCGATTGATCGGAGCGCCGGAGCGAACGCGCGGGCCTCCCTCAATGAGATGACCGGAGAGGTTGTGCTGCCCATGAGCGCCTACTGGTACTCCGACAGGGAAAACGTCATGGTCAATTCCGCGGTCGCGTTTCTCATTTTCGACTGCGTTGAAGAGGCTGGATTCACTGTGGCTTCTTGGGGAGGCGGCGGCAAGGCACTCCAGGACAGCAGGTATGGACAGTGGTCACGTGCCTTGGCCGCAAAGAATGGTGCCCTGCCGGAGATCCGGAAAATTCCTGGTGTGATGGAGGAGCAACCGGAGCGCCCGGCACTTAGCTCCAAGCAACAAGAAGCGGAATCCCAGTGCACCAAGTCTGTAGGGCGCGCTGGCTTACCTGAACTCCTGGAGGGACTTGTCGGCGATACGTCCATCCAGAACCAGATCTCCGACATCGCGGTGGGGCTGACAGAGCGTGACCCGGAGTTCGTTGCCTTCCGCCGGGGCTGGGAGGACTGCTTGGCAGGAAGAGGCCTGAAGCTCACTGAAGCAGGTTCCTGGAACCTGCAATCAACAGGGTCAAAAGAAGACGAAATCCGTGTTGCCCTGCTGGCTCTTGACTGCAAGGACGCGGGCGGCGGTGCCAGGAAACCCTATGACATCCTTGCTCAGTACCAAGCAGCACAGATGAAGGACCATCAGGCTGAGCTCAACGCCTTGGCAGAAGAGAAGGCGGCCGCCGTTGAACGAGCCAGGCAAATACTGAGGGACCACGGTGTGGCTGATGCACGACTCTGAGGTGACCCCGGCGGGTCGTGCCATGAGGCGCGTTCCCCGGTGGTGGCTCATTCCAGTGCTGCTGGTGATGGTGTTGGCAGGCCTGGGCGCCGCGTACTGGACTGGTGCCAGCGGCGTTGCCAGCGGAGGGCCCTCGTCGTCAACGCCCGTGGTAATCCCTGTTTCGGCAACCGTGGAGCGTCGCGCGGTCCTCAAACAGGTGGTGCTCTCCGGCAAAGTCGTGGCAGGTGCACAACACGCGATCAAAGCGAGTTCCATTGAAGGTATTGACAGGCTGGTTTTGACGGCAGCCCCCAAAATGGTGGGAAGCGTGGTGGTTCCAGGTGAACTGCTGGCCGCTGTGTCCGGGAGGCCGTTACTCGTACTCCCCAGCGGCGTGCCCCTGTACCGCGATATCGAACTGGGTGATTCGGGCCCCGACGTCGCGGCGTTGCACGGCGCATTGGCTGGCTTTGGCTACGCCGTTTCTTCGGCGGATACCTTCGAAACCGGCACGCAACGCGCCTTGATCGACTGGTACAAGGCAGCCGGTTACGAAGCCCCAACCTCAACACCTTCGCCGAAAGCGTTCAAACCCGGGGACGTGGACTCCCACCCCCTTTCGACCAAGCAGGCCCCCGACGCGGTGGTTTTTCGGTGGAAGGAATTCGTTCAAGTTCCCGGAGACACGGGGACAATCGCCGCCATGGCCGGCAACGGATCGGTTCTCGGTGAGGATGGCATCGTTGCCCAGGTAAAGATTGCTGACGACTCCATTGTTGCCCGGGCGGACGTCGTCCAGTCCGAGAGTTTTCCCGTGGGTGGGGCCGTTACTGTTCGCGCCGGCTCCGCAGTCCTCGAAACCAAGGTAGTGCTTGTCAGCGACTTTTTGGAGGGTGACCAAAGCAAGAACGAAATCCCCGGAAAGGACATCACGTTTGCTGTGCCACCCGGCACGCAAGGATTCGCCGCGGACCAGTCCGTGACTGTAACTGCTGGCATCGCCGCCGCGGAGTCCTTGGCCGTACCCCTGATCGCGGTTCGCCAGGAGGAAGGTGTCCCTTACGTGCTGCTGGAAAAGAACGGTGAGCCGCGGCGGGTGAACGTAAAGGTCATGGCACAGGCGGACGGGTGGGCGGCCATTGCCGACATGGACGGGTTGGCTCCAGGCGACGAGGTCAAGTTGCAATGACTTCACACTGGCATGTCCCGGAAGCGACCGATCCGCCACCACACCGTCCGATACTTAGCATGCGGGACGTCCGGCGAGATTTTTCCGGCGCGCCCGCCCTGGCCGGTTTGCGCCTCGACATCTATCAGGGCGAGTTCGTGGCTATCGTTGGCCCCTCCGGCTCGGGAAAGTCGACGCTTCTCAACGTCCTCGGCCTTTTGGACACAGCTTCGGCAGGAACGTACTTGGTGCAGGGTACGGACGTGTCGGGCCTCAGCGAGCGACAGAGAGCCGAGCTGCGCGCCAGTCTCTTCGGTTTCGTCTTCCAGGACTCGCACATGGTGGGACGCGATGCTGCCGCACGCAATGCCGTCCTCGGACTGCGTGCAAGGGGGATTGCCCTGTCCGTCCAAAAGCGACTAGTGATGCCCGCACTTCACAAGTTTGGCCTTGCGCATAAGGCGGCCACCCCCGCTTCCTTGCTCTCCGGGGGCGAACGACAGCGGCTGGCAATTGCACGTGCCGTCATCGGAGCCCCGGGAATCGTGCTCGCTGATGAACCGACAGGCAGCCTGGACACCGTCAATGGCGGGCTGGTCCTGGTCCATCTCCGCGAGCTTCACGCCACAGGAACGACCGTCGTCCTGGTCACCCATGACCCAGGCATCGCTGCTGCTGCTGATCGGGTCATCACAATGCGGGACGGGCTGATCGTGGGTGACACCGGCTCCGCTACGGTCCACAGCGACGCGCCAGTAACACCAGGCGACAGTTCCGCTTCCTATCACCTTGCCCGGCGCATACACCATGAAGCTGCAGACGTGGTTGCGGATGCGTTGTCTGCGCTGACGGTCCGCCCGGCCAAGGCCCTTCTTCTGGTACTGGCATTCCTGCTGGGGAGCGGCGGGCTTGTAGCCGCCATGGGGCTGAGCGAGAGTGCAGCCGTCAAGGTGTCCGCAAGGATCGACGCAGCCGCCAGCGACGAAGTGCGGGCTACGCGTGAGGGCGGATACGCCTCGTGGGACGCCGTGACAGAGGATCTTCAGCGGTCAAAGGAGCTCTCCAGCGTCCTCGAAGCCGGAGTTCTTGCTGAGCTATCGGCGGCGATAGTCCAGCCCTCGACCTTCCGCCCTGGGTCCTTTCCCGAACAGCCTGTCTTCAACGGAGCAGTCCGGGTGGCTGATTCGGCCTATCTCCGACTCCAAGGGGCCACCATTTCCTTCGGCGACGCCAGCCTGCTTGATCAATCTTTCGGTGGCCCGGTCGCGGTCCTTGGTCAGGATGCCGCCATCCAACTGGGTATCGCAAGGCCAGGTCCCGGCGTCGTCATCTGGCTGTATGGTGAGCCGGTTCCGGTGGTGGGCATCATCGAGAATCCGGGGAGGGATCCGATGCTTCCAGGGTCGGTGGTGGTGGGAGTCGGTTCATACCCCGTGACCAGCAGAGTCGCAGCCAGCCTGGTCTTACGGACAGATCCGGGCATGCCGGCGGCCATCGCGGAGGCGCTGCCTAAGACGCTGAGTCCCGCTGAGACAGGCGCCGTGACAGTGCAGACCGTGGCCGACCTACGGGACCTCAAGCACGGGATTGACGCTGATCTGGGGAGGCTGGTGGGCATTGTCTCCATTGTGCTCCTGGCCATCGCCTGTTTGAGTGCCGGAACCACGATGTACCTCGGTGTCCTGGCCCGGTCGAGCGAAATAGCCCTTCGACTGGCACTGGGCATGCGAAGGGGGCCACTGGCCGGGATGTTCCTGCTGGAAGGCGCCGTGGTGGGGGTGTTAGGCGGCACTGCGGGAGCGGCAGTGGGCATGGGGGCAGTCCTGTTATACGCGTCCACTGAAGGTTGGGCGGCCGTGATCCCTTGGTATGCAGCGCTGTGGGGAATCGGAGCCGGGCTGGCCAGCGGAACCCTGTCCGCGCTGTACCCGGCCCTGGTGGCTTCGCGATCCAACCCCGCCCAGCTCATCCGGGTATAGAAAAAAGCTAGTTGGCGGGGCTGTGTTTCGCCAGGTCGGCGGCATTGGTGGCCGCGCTCATCAGCACGGCTGCGCCGAACATGTGTGCACCAACCAGTAGAGCAGGGATTCCGTTGTAGTACTGGGTGAAGCCGATGACAGCCTGTAGCAATGTGACACCCAGCAGAAGATACGACGCCGATCGGAACGGACCGCCGATTTTGTGCCGGATCACCAGGTACACCGCGAAGAGCGTTCCGGCAGTGATGAGGTACGCAGGGACCGCGTGGATGTGCGAGAAGAGGTCCCAGTCGAGGTCGTTGCGGGGAGCATCTGCATCTCCGGCGTGGGGTCCGGCTCCTGTAACTACGACTCCCAGCATGACAGAGAGCGCGGAGAAAACTGCGACAGCAAGCATCACGGGGCGAGCAAGCTGGGGGAGGTCCGGGAGGGTGCGGTTCATGAAGCGGCCGGTCCGCCCGTAAGCCCGGTTGACCAGCAGCGTAGCAAAAACCACCAAGGCCATGGATACGAGGAAGTGCAGGCCAACAACCCAAGGGTTGAGGCCGGACAGTACGGTGATTCCACCGATCACTGCCTGTGCCGGGATGCTGGCAAGGAGTCCCAATGCAAGCATGAAGAGGTCGCGGCGTTCCTTGCGGAGGTTCCACAAGTACACCAACATCATGGCGGCCACTGCGGCGAGGGCGAAGGTGAGCAGGCGGTTGCCGAATTCAATGAACCCGTGAATGCCCATCTCCGGCGTGTTGACCAACGAATCGCTCGTGCAGCGCGGCCATGTCGGGCAACCCAGGCCGGAAGCTGTGAGTCGTACGGCACCACCGGTTACCACCAGAACGGTCTGCCCAATGAGCGACAACAATGCCAGGCGGCGCACGGCCTTGTTGACCTCGGTTGGCAACTTGGAGGTCAATCGCTGGACGGTTTTTGGTAGGCGCGATGCCGTGCTCACAGTTTTCTCACTTCTCAGTTCTGCGTTGGTGGTTGGTGCCTGGACGGGTTAGTTCCATTTGAACCAGCGGATGGCCGCGGCGCCGGCCAGTACGGTCCACAGGAGGAGGACTGCTACGGCGGGGAAGGGAACAGCGCCCAACAGGAAGGCGTCCCGAAGTGCTTGGCCCAGAGCCCCGGAGGGAAGGAATTGAACGATCCCCTGAAGCAACGACGGCAATCGCTCAGAAGGCACCACAATGCCGCCCAATGCCCCGAGGAGGATCCACAGCAGGTTGGTAATCGCCAGGGTCGCTTCGGGCCGCACGGTGCCCGCCACCAGCAAGCCCAGGGCGGTGAAGGCGGCAGCGCCAAGAACCAGAAGCCCCGCGCCGGGAAGCCAAGCCTCGAGCCGAGGTTGCCATCCCAGCAGCCCGGCAACAGCACCGACCACCAGTACTTGAAGGAACAGGACCACCAGTACGGCGAGAATCTTGCCCGCGATGAGCCCGCCCCTGCCAAGGGGAGTAGTGGACAGGAAGCGGAGTACTCCGTAGCGGCGATCAAAACCGGTGGCGATGCCCTGGCCGGTGAAGGCCGTGGACATGGCGCACAGCGCCAGAATCCCGGGCGTGGCCACGTCCACGCGGGACCCGCCGAGGCCGTCAAGCAGCGGGGTAACAACCAAGCCCACGAGGGCCATCAGGGGCAGGACGACAGCGAGGATGAGCTGCTCACCGTTCCGCAGCATGGTGATGGTTTCGTAGCGGCCCTGCTGCATGATCCTGCGCGGCAGGGATGCCGGTCCGGCGTTGGGGGAGAGGAGCTTGCTCATCGGAGGTCCCTTCCGGATATGTCCAGGAACACGTCTTCCAGGCTACGTGCTTCCAACCGCAGCGAGGCGGGCATGATGTTCCGTTCGGCCCACCATGCCGTCAATGACGCAAGGTCCTTGGGCGTGATGGCACCGGTGATTGAGTAACTCCCGGAGCGGGTTTCGGTGATCTGAAGGCCCGCATCAACAGCACCGTTGAAATTTAGTCCTCCGGGGGCATCGAAGTAGAGCGTCCGATCCGTGATGGCCGAGTCTGCGGCATGATCGTGCCGGAGCAGCTCGGCTACCGTTCCCTCCACCACGTTGTGACCGCCGTCGATGATGTACACGTAGTCGGCCAGGCGCTCAGCGTCATCCATCAGGTGCGTTGTCAGCACGATGCCCATCCCGGCGTCCCTCAGTTCGGCAATGAGCTCGAAAACCATTTGCCGCGACTGCGGATCCAGCCCTGCGCTGGGTTCGTCGAGAAACAGGATTTCAGGATTGCCCACAAGGGCGGCCGCTAGTGCCAGCCGCTGCTTCTGGCCCCCGGAAAGACGGCGCACGCTGGTCCTGCTGAACTGGCTGATTCCCAGCCGTTCCACCAGGGCGTCAACGTTCATGGGCTTTTGGTACATGCCGGCGACGTGCCGCAACAGTGGGATGGGACGGGCCGACGGCGGGAGGCCGCCGTCCTGGAGCATCACACCTACACGGGACCTCAGGTCGGCACCTGCCGTGTCGGGGTCCGCTCCCAGCAGGGAAATACGTCCACCCGTCCGCTTCTGCAGGCCTTGGGCGCACTCCAGGGTGGTGGTTTTACCAGCGCCGTTCGCCCCCAACAGGGCAGTTACTTGGCCGCGTTCGGCCACAAGGGACAGCCCACTGACTACCCTGAGCATTTTGCCGTCAAGGGAGGCCAGGGGGCCTACATCCTTAATGAGTCCATCTATAGTGAGGACAGGGGAATCGGGGGATCGCACCAGAGTATTCTACGGGAAGTAGTACGGTCACACTTGGCGGCTGGCTAAGGTCAGTCTTGCCTTACTGGATGCATGAAACAAATTACGACATGATTGTGTTGTGTATTCCATGAGCAGTCCAACTTCCATGCCCGCAACGCGGCATGCTGCAGCGGCAGAGGCCTTCGGTGCTTCTCCTGTGCTGCCGGACGCGGATGACCGTACACGGGACCGGGTCCTGAGCGCTGTACTGGAGAACGGTCCGGTAAGTGCCGCGGAGCTGGGCGACCTTCTGGGCTTCACGCCCGCTGCAGTTCGACGTCACCTTGACCATCTGGAACGCAGCGGGGTTATCGAAGTTAAGCGAGTAGCCAAAGCCGGTTCCGGCGCAGGCCGCCCGGCGCGCCGCTACGTCCTCAGCTCACAGGGGCAGTCCAAGCTCGGCGACGATTACCTGAATATTGCCAGCTCCGCGCTAAGGCGCCTTCAGGAACTTGCCGGCGAGGATGCTGTCCGGGAGTACGCGGAAGAACGCTTCTCGGACATGGAACGCCGCTACGCCCCCGAGGTGGAAGCCGCCGGTGATGACATCACCGCCCGCGCCATGGCACTGTCAAAGGCCCTCAGTCGTGATGGCTTTGTTGCCTCAGCCCACTCCATCGAAGCCAAGGCGCCACTGCCGGCAGCGTTGTCCAGTGTCCAGCTTTGCCAAGGCCACTGCCCGATTCAGCGGCTTGCCGCAGAGTTTCCCGTGTTCTGCGACACGGAGACCAAGGTTTTCTCGCGCTTGGTGGGTGTCGATGTCCGGCGCCTCTCCACGCTCGCGCAGGGCGGACACGTCTGCACCACCCACATACCTACCGGGCGCCCGGCTGCCACGGCATCCCCAGATGTCGCAGAGCAGCCCGGGAACCCGTACCAGGAATCAAACAACCAGCAAGAAAGGCCGTGATGACGGACCAAATAGCAGAGAAAGCGGTAGCTGACGGCACTGTGATCTCGGAGATTCTGGAGAAGAATCCCGAACTGCACGGTATCGGAAACTACGAGTACGGCTGGGCCGACAAGAACGACGTAGGCGCCAACGCCCGTCGTGGCCTCAACGAGGAGGTCGTCCGCGACATTTCCTCGAAGAAGAACGAGCCCGAATGGATGCTCGATCTGCGGCTCAAGGGCCTTAAGTACTTCGACCGCAAGCCCATGCCTACCTGGGGTGCAGACCTCTCGGGCATCGACTTCGACAACATCAAGTACTTCGTGCGCTCCACCGAGAAGCAGGCGGCAACGTGGGAAGACCTTCCGGAAGACATCCGGAACACTTACGAAAAGCTCGGCATCCCGGAAGCTGAGCGCAGCCGCCTGGTTTCCGGCGTCGCAGCCCAGTATGAGTCCGAGGTCGTCTACCACCAGATCCGCGAGGACCTGGAAGCCCAGGGCGTCATCTTCCTGGACACTGACACCGCCCTGCGGGAGCACCCGGAGATCTTCCAGGAGTACTTCGGCACCATCATCCCGGTGGGCGACAACAAGTTCGCGTCACTGAACACGGCTGTATGGTCCGGCGGATCCTTCGTGTACGTGCCCAAGGGCGTGCACGTTGACATCCCCCTCCAGGCATACTTCCGTATCAACACGGAAAACATGGGCCAGTTCGAGCGCACGCTGATCATCGCCGATGAAGACTCCTACGTTCACTACATCGAAGGCTGCACGGCTCCGATCTACACCTCGGACTCGCTGCACTCGGCTGTTGTGGAGATCATCGTGAAAAAGGGCGCCCGCGTCCGCTACACGACCATCCAGAACTGGTCCACCAACGTGTACAACCTGGTTACCAAGCGCGCCATCTGCGAAGAGGGCGCCACCATGGAGTGGATCGATGGAAATATCGGTTCCAAGGTGACCATGAAGTACCCGGCCGTCTACCTCGTTGGCGAGCACGCCAAGGGCGAGACGCTGTCCATCGCTTTCGCCGGCGAGGGCCAGCACCAGGACACCGGGTCCAAGATGGTGCACATCGCACCGAACACCAAGAGCTCCATCATTTCCAAGTCCGTGGCCCGCGGTGGCGGACGCGCTGCGTACCGCGGCCTGGTACAGGTCCGTGAAGGCGCCAAGCACTCGGCCAACACGGTTCGTTGTGACGCCCTCCTGGTGGACACCATTTCCCGTTCGGACACGTACCCGTACATCGACATCCGCGAGGATGACGTTGTGATGGGCCACGAGGCCACCGTTTCACGCGTCAGCGAAGAGCAGCTCTTCTATCTGATGTCCCGCGGCATGCCTGAGGACGAGGCCATGGCTATGATCGTGCGCGGCTTCATCGAGCCGATCGCGCGTGAATTGCCCATGGAATACGCTCTTGAGCTGAACCGCCTGATTGAACTGCAGATGGAAGGGTCCGTCGGTTAACAATGACTGATATCACTACTGAAAAGGCGCGCATCGGCGCGCCCTCGGCCCAGCCGTTTATCAACGGTTTCACCGAGGAAGGCGAGAACCTTTCGCCCGTCAACACCGGAACGAACACCAGCACGACGTCGGAGCAGCCTTCCGCTGGTCCGCTCGCCGGTGCTTCGGCCAAGAGCCACTCGCATGGTGGCGGCGTTGGGATTCCGGACAGCTCCCGCGCGGGTCGTCTCACCTCTTACAAGCTGGCGGACTTCAAGCCACTTAACGGCCTCGAGGAAGACTGGCGGTTCACGCCGCTGAAGCGCCTGCGTGGCCTCCACACCGAAGTACTTAACGGCGCAGCTCCGGCTATCAGCGTCACTGCACCGGCCGGCGTCGTTGTTGAAACCGTTGGCCGCGATGACAAGCGCATTGGCCAGGCGGCAATCCCGGAGGACCTCGTGTCTGCCAACGCGTGGGAGAACTTCGCCGAGGCCACTGTCGTCACGGTGCCCGCCGAGCTGCAGGCCGAGAGTGAAGTTTCTGTCCTGATTACCGGCGCTGGCGAGGCACCGTCTGCCCAGCACATCGTGATTGTGGCAGAACGCTTCTCCAAGGCCGTCGTGGTTCTGGACCACCAGGGTTCCGCAGTTGTGTCCGAGAACGTTGAAATCATCGTTGAAGACGGCGCTGAACTGACCGTTGTGTCCTTGCAGGAATGGGCGGATAACGCTGTCCACGCGTCATCGCAGCAGGCAAAGATCGGCCGCGATGCCAAGTTCAAGCACATCGTCGTCAGCCTTGGCGGCGACCTCGTGCGCGTTACGCCATCCACGCGCTTCACCGCGCCGGGTGCCGACGTCGAAATGTTCGGGCTGTACTTCGCAGACGCCGGACAGCACCTTGAGCAGCGGCTCTTCGTTGACCACGCAGTGGCCAACTGCAAGTCGCGCGTGCTCTACAAGGGCGCCCTTCAGGGCCGCAACGCCCACAGCGTATGGGTCGGCGACGTCCTGATCCGCAAGGAAGCAGAGGGCACGGATACCTACGAGGCCAACCGTAACCTGGTCCTCACCGATGGTGCCCGCGCGGACTCGGTTCCCAACCTCGAAATCGAAACCGGTTTGATTGAAGGTGCAGGCCACGCCAGCGCCACAGGCCGTTTTGATGACGAGCACCTGTTCTACCTCATGGCCCGTGGCATCCCGGAAAAGGTTGCACGCCGCCTGGTGGTCCGAGGCTTCCTCAACGAGATCATCCAGCAGATCAAGGTCCCGGCAATCGAAGAGCGCCTGACCGCAGCTGTTGAGCGCGAACTCGCCGCGACCGACAACTAAGACAGGCCAGGCAGAGCAACAATGAGTGAAGAAACCAAGGGCGAACTGGTATGCAACGCCAATGACATCCAGGTCAAGCAAGCGCTGCGCGTCCTGATTGATGACTACCCCGTAGCCATCGTCAGGGACTCGATGGGCGACATCCACGCCATCGCCGATACCTGCTCGCACGCGGACATCTCGTTGTCCGAGGGTGAGGTTGAAGGCTGCGCGATTGAATGCTGGGGACATGGTTCCCAGTTCGACCTCCGCAGCGGACAACCCCTCCAGCTGCCTGCTTATGACCCCGTCCCCGTTTTCGCCGTCACCATCGACGGAGACGACGTTTACGTGGACGTGACCAACGTTGTGAACGGCGCCTCGGTAGATCACTACTGAGCGCCCAGTACCGCCAGACTTACGAACGGAAAGAAAGAAGAGCATGTCAACTCTTGAAATCAAGGACCTGCACGTCAGCATCGAGACGGAGCAGGGCACCAAGGAGATCCTGAAGGGCGTCAGCCTCACCATCAAGACCGGTGAAACGCACGCCATCATGGGCCCCAACGGCTCGGGCAAGTCCACGCTTGCCTCCACCATCGCCGGCCACCCGCGCTACAACGTCACCAGCGGCACCATCACGCTGGATGGCGAAAACGTGCTGGAAATGAGCGTCGACGAGCGCGCCCGTGCAGGCGTCTTCCTGGCCATGCAGTACCCGGTAGAGGTTCCCGGCGTCACCATGACCAACTTCCTGAGGACCGCCAAAACTGCGATCGACGGCGAAGCACCGGCCCTGCGCACGTGGACCAAGGACGTCAAGGCAGCGATGCAGCAGCTGCGTATCGACGCCGACTTCGCACAGCGCAACGTCAACGAAGGCTTCTCCGGTGGTGAGAAGAAGCGCGTTGAAATCCTTCAGCTCGAACTCTTCAAGCCGAAGTTCGCCATCCTTGACGAGACCGACTCCGGCCTGGACGTCGACGCTTTGAAGGTCGTCTCCGAGGGCGTCAATCGCGCGCACGAAGAGGGCAACATGGGCACCCTGCTCATCACCCACTACACCCGTATCCTGCGCTACATCAAGCCGGACTTCGTTCACGTGTTCGTTGACGGCAAGGTTGTTGAAGAGGGCGGACCCGAGCTCGCGGACCGCCTTGAGGATGAGGGCTACGACCGTTACGCTCCGGGCGCAGGCGTTGCCGTTGCTCCTGCTGTGCAGGCCTAGATAGGATCGTTCCATGACCGAAATCAACACGGCGCGAACCAGTCTCGAGGACGTCGAAGAAGCGCTCAAGGACGTTATTGACCCGGAACTCGGAGTCAACATTGTGGACCTGGGCCTTCTCTACGGGCTCAAGTACTCCGACGAAGACGGCGCACTCCTGATCGACATGACGCTGACCACGGCGGCTTGCCCGCTGACGGACGTGCTTGAAGAGCAGGTGGGCAAGTCCCTTGACGGCGTGGTTGATGATTGGCGCCTGAACTGGGTATGGATGCCGCCATGGGGTCCCGAGCGGATCACCGACGACGGCAAGGACCAGATGCGGGCCCTCGGCTTCAACATCTGATCAGCAGTTTTTGCTCGCTTCGGCGGGCACAAGGAAGGGTTCCGGGCGGCAAGCCCGGAACCCTTCCTTTTTTATGTCGTCAATGCGCTCATGTCGTCAATGCGCCCATGTCGTCGAATGCACTACGGCGCAGCCACCCCAAAGGTGTCGCACTTGTTGATATCGCCCGTGGTGTATCCCTGATAGAACCACTTCTGCCGCTGCTCACTGGACCCGTGGGTCCAGGATTCAGGAGAAACCCTGCCGGTAGCCGCCTCCTGGATCCGGTCATCACCAACGGCGGAAGCGGCCGAGAGTGCATCCTGCAGGTCCTGCTGGGTCAGGGGATCAAGGAAGGGCTTGCCGCTGGCGTCCGTTTGGGTGGTGGCGTGCCGGACCCAAAGTCCCGCGTAGCAGTCAGCCTGGAGTTCCACGCGGACTGCTCCTGACTGGGGACCTTGTGGGTCCTGCTGGGCTTGGTCAAGGTTACCGAGGACATTCTGGACGTGGTGACCAAATTCGTGGGCCACTACATACTCCTGTGCCAGGGGACCTCCTGAGGAGCCGAACCGGGTTACCAGCTCATCAAAGAATCCAGGATCAAAGTATGCGGTGGTGTCCGCAGGGCAGTAGAACGGACCCACGGCACTTGTGGCCGCACCGCAACCGGTGTTTGTGGCTTGGCTAAAAATGACGGTCTTGGGACGGGGATACTGCACGTTGTAGTCAGCAAGGTACGCGGGCCAAAAGGCATTGAGGCTGTTCACTGTCCCTGTGATCCGGCAGTCCAGCCGTTTGTCCGCATCGGCGCCTGTCTGGCATTCCTGGACACCTCCGGACCCGCCACCACTTTCGACGGCGGGTGGCTGGCTTCCGCTACCTGTCAGGTCCCCGAGGATGTTGGGATTGATACCGAAAAGTGCCAGCAACAGCACCACTATTCCACCGCCGATGCCACCGCCGATCTTGGTGCCGCGGCCCATGCCGCCGCCACGTCGGTCTTCTACTTGCGAGGGGTCAAGCTGCGCGCCGTCATTGAAACTCATACAGTCAGAATAGACGTCACTTTTGGTGCCCGGGGCCGAACACTGCCGTAAAATTGTGTGGATGCCTTTCCTGGACAAACTTCAGCTCTGGGCCGAAGAGCGCCCCCACGACACCGCCGTCGTTGTGGGCAGCAGCCGGCTCACCTGGGCGGGACTTCGCGACGCTGCAGCAGGGCTGCTGGGCGACACGACTGCCACTACTGTTCTTGCCGAGCCCAACTCCGTGCGCTTTGTTGAGCGCTACGCGGCCGCGGTGGCGGGGGAGCGTCGCTGTGCGGTGCTGGATCCCGAATGGCCGCTCCCCATGATCGAGGAAGTTTCATCACGCGTTGTCGGGACCACCACCACCATTGATGCCGGGTTGGTAGACGGAAACCCGTCTAATACCTTCCTCATCGGTCTCACGTCCGGCACTACTTCGGTTCCCAAAGCGTTCACCAGGTCCCGTCGTTCCTGGCAAGTGTCGTTCGAAGCGTCCATCGAATTTTTTGGCCTTACGCAGGACGATTGCACCCTGGCGCCGGGGCCCCTGTCAGCCAGCCTGAACCTGTATGCCCTCTCGGAATGCCTGTACGCGGGGGCCGCGTTCCACACGCTTGAGTCGTTCGACGTCGGCGACGCCCATGCTGCCATCAGCCACGACGGAATCACCCGGCTGGTCCTGGCACCCACGGCGCTGCGTCTACTCAGCGAACGGGGACTCGCCGGCGACGTTGATGCTTCGGGCATCCGGAGCATCATTTGCGCGGGTTCCAAGTTGGACGCCCGGACCTTGGAGGCGGCCCGGCGGTGGGCGCCCCATGCAGCCATTTACGAGTACTACGGTGCCTCCGAGTTGAGCTTTGTTTCCGGCACCCGCCTTGCCGCTGGTGAACCACTGGACGCCGGTGGCACCGGCATTGGCTTGCCTTTCCCGGGTGTTGACCTGAGCATCCTCGATGACACCGGCAGACCCGTGCCGGACGGCGAACACGGCAATATCAGCGTTCGCAGCGGAATGGTCAGCAACGGCTACCTTTGGGGAGACGATGGCCAAGCCCTGCGGTGCCTTGACGGCTGGTACACCGTGGGGGATCAGGGCTTCCTGGAAAACGGCACCCTTCACATTCTCGGCCGCCGCTCGGACATGATCATCACCTCTGGAAAGAACGTCTACCCGCATGAGGTTGAGCTTGCAGTTGCCTCGGTGCCCGGTGTGGACGTTGCGATTGCTGCCGGGGCACCTGACGATATCCGCGGCCAAAAGGTGATTGCCGGCGTCGTGCCTGCCTATGGTGCGGTCACCGCCACGCAGCTGCGCACGGGCCTGGATGGTCTGCTGGCACGGGATAAATGGCCGTTGCAGTACTACTTATTGGCGGAGTTGCCCATGACTGACCGGGGCAAGGTCAGCAGGAAAGTCCTGCTGGACTGGATCAAGAATCATGACCCCCGGGCACAGCCCCTTGGGTAACGGCAGCCCTTTGGGTAGCGGCAAGCCTGGCGCCGAAGAGTTGCAACACGGCTCCAACGAATCCCGGCAACCCGTCATCATCGCCGCGCTCCGGTCTCCGATTTGTCGCGCCAACGGGCAACTGAAGCATCTCCGCGCGCCGGATCTCCTGGCACCCGTGCTGGGTTCTCTTCTGCAGAACATAAATGCGGAACCTGCGGATGTGGATGATGTCATCATCGGAAACGCCGTGGGCGGGGGAGGGAATGTGGCCCGGTTTGCCGCACTCCAGGCCGGCTTGCCCGTCACCGTACCGGGCCTTACCGTTGACCGGCAGTGCGGTTCAGGCCTGGACGCCATTGCGCTGGCGTCACGGCTGGTGGCTGCAGGGGGTAATCCGCTGTACCTTGCCGGCGGCGTTGAGAGCATCAGCACCGCACCGGCCAGGGCCAACAGAACCGACGACGGCGAACTGGAGTTTTACTCAAGGGCCAGGTTTGTGCCTCCACAGTTCGGCGACCCTGACATGGGTGTTGCGGCGGAGAACGTGGCCCGCGCCTTTGGCGTGACCCGGGAGAAGCAGGACGAGTACGCACTCCGGAGCCATCGCCGCGCGGTTGAGGCGGCAAGTGCGGGCTCCTTTGCGGATGAGATCGTTCCGCTCAAGAGCAACGAAAAACTGGTGGATTTCGATGACGGCCCCAAAGCGACCCTGCGGGCGCCGCTGATGCCGAGGTTCCCTGCTGCGTTCGTCCCGGATGGAACGGTCACGGCGGCCAACTCCTGCTTCGACGCAGACGCAGCCTCCGCTGTGGTCATAACGTCACTCGAGCGGGCCCGCGAGATGGGAGCCTCGGACGGACTATTGGTACTGGGGTGCGACACGGCGGGGGTTGATCCGGAACTCCTTGGTATCGGAGCAGCCCACGCCGCCGAACGGCTCTTAAGCCGCCACGACGTGGCCCCAGGAGACCTTGACCTGATTGAGTTCAACGAGGCGTTCGCCTCCCAAACGATTGCATGCCTGGCTTACTTAGGCGTAGATCCTGAGCGAGCCAACCTGGACGGCGGCGCCCTGGCTTTGGGCCACGGCTACGGCGCCTCTGGAGCGGTCCTCGTGACGCGGTTGATGGCCCAGGCACGGGGCCGCTATGCAACGGATGGAGAGACTCCGTTGGCGTTGGCAATGATCAGCATTGCAGGCGGCATGGGAACCGCAGCACTGCTGCAGTACACCAGGTTTTAGTCCCTTTCCGGTTCGCCCAGCCCGCGGGCTGCCAGCGCGTCGCCGGTTTGACGGGCGTACGCCACAGTAGTGATGAAGACAGGAAGGACCAGTGCGCGGGGATTGCGTTCAAGGCCGCGTGCCCGGGCGGAGTCCCGTACGTCCGAGAAAGTGCCCGCAATGAACGGAATGCTCCGGAGCATTACTGCGATGGTCAAGGCGAATCGTTCAGGATCGGCACCGAAACGCCGGAACGGTTTTGCCAAGGCCACCACCCCGTCCAGCAGCGCCTGCACGGGGGTGGTGGCTGTCAGCACGGACGCTGCCACCACACAAATAAGCACATTCAGTACGATGCGTGCTGCGGTGGGTCCACCGAGTTGCCACCACTGGAAGAGACCGATGACCAGCAGGATGGGCGTAACCATCCAGATGGCCCTCAGAAGTCGGCGGAGGCCGGCGCCGGTCAGGAGGAACAAGCCGCACATGATGGCGAAGACCACAAGGGAAACGGTCCAATCCACAATGAGGAAAGACGCCGTTCCGCAGGCGGCTACCACCAGAAATTTCAGCCATAGGGGAGTTCGGTGGATGATCGAATTTCCGCGAACGTAATTCGCAATCAGGAATCCATGGCCCCTCACCTCGACACATCACCTAAGGGGGCGCTGGGCAGGGCAGCCGCGCAGAGCGCACGGTAACGTGCGACGCCGTCGGCAGCATCGCCGTCGAATACGATTCGTCCGGACTCCACCACCAGCACCCGGTCCATGTCGAGCGCGAGCTCGAGATCGTGCGTGGACATGACCACCTGCTGGTCCAGTTCGGCTACGGTGCGCCGCAGGAGTTCACGGTTCCGGAGGTCCAGGAGGGTGGACGGTTCGTCAAGGACCAGAACTGCCGGATCAACGGCCAGGACTGCAGCCAGTGCCAACAACTGCCTTTCACCACCGGAAAGTTCGTAGATGCTTTGATCGGCAAGGTGCAGCAATCCGAAACGATCCAGTACTGTTTCTGCCCGCGCTGCCCGCTCCTTGGAGTTTTTGATGGAACGGCGCAGGGAGAGCTCAACGTCCTCCCGCCCCGTGGGCATCACCAACTGGGACAGGGGATCAGTGAAGACGAAGCCCACATTGCCGCGAACGCGACGGACGTCGGCGACGGTGTCACCGCCGTGGACCACAACAGTGCCTTCGCTCGGGACAACCAAACCGTTCAGGAGGCGGAGAAGGGTGGATTTCCCGGATCCGTTAGCGCCGATCACCCCGATCCTGCGCTCGGTCAGGTCCAAGGAAATGTCCTGCAGCAACGTCTTGGGCACGTCGCTTCCATCAACCGGGACGCGCACCGAGACACTGCTGAAACTGATGGAGTTCATCTACTGATTGTTCCTGCTTTATTTGACCCGACGCACCAGGACGTCCGGGAAAGCCTTGTGAATCGCCATGGCGATGATCACAGCCAGGACGTTCTTGAGGACGTCACCGGGCACGAACGGGAGGTCTGCGAGGAGAGCCTTGGTGAAGTCCAATTTGGCATTGACCATCATTCCAAGGATGCCCAGCGCGTGGATGACCACGATGCTGCTTACCATTGCCGCGGCGAAGAGCCACAGCGCACGGAACTTAACCGTCCGACGGATGACGACCCCCGCAAGGTACCCGGTTGCCGCTGCGGCCAAGGGGAACGCAATGATGTAACCGGCGGAGGGCGTCGCGAGAATCCCCAGTCCGCTACGGCCGCCGCTGAAGATCGGCAGCCCGGCGAAGCCGAGCAGCACATAGAGCCCGACGGCGGCGAAACCGCGCCCGGCGCCCAGCACCAGCCCGCTGAGCATCACTGTCAGGGTCACCAAGGTGATGGGAACGCCAAGGGCGCCTACCGGAATGCCGGGGACGATCGCGGAGGCGGCGACGAGGGCAGCGAAAACGGCAATGAGGCCGAGGTCGGTGGCGGTCCAGCGTTTGCGGGAGGAGGCGGTGCGTTGCACTGTTGCGTCGAAAGTGGCAGCAGTGTCAGGTTGGGTCTGGCTCATGACGGTCCTATCGGGTGCGGTGCAATGAAAGTTGTTTCCCCTGATGTCGAGGGTACGGAGGGACGGGGGGCGGTATTTTGGAGCCTTCCCACAAAGTCTTTCGGGAATTGTTTGGCCGTTGGCACAGTTTCCTCTTTCGAGGGCCGATGTCAGCCTGCGGCCGGGGTACCGGTAGACTTGAACAGGCTGTTCTCACGGCCACATCCCGCCGCACTTATCGGACCCACCGGTCCCCGCGAGCGTTCCCCATTGAAAGGCATCACCCGAATTGATTACCGTCCAGGACCTCGAACTCCGCGCCGGCGCACGCCTGCTCATGGACCAGGTCAACTTCAGGGTGGACAAAGGGGACAAGATTGGTCTCGTCGGACGCAACGGCGCCGGCAAGACAACCCTCACCCGGGTCCTTGCCGGCGAAGGCCTTCCGGCAGGCGGCAAAGTCACCCGCAGCGGCGAGATCGGCTACCTGCCGCAGGACCCGCGGACGCCGGACATGGAGCAGCTTGCCCGGGACCGTATCCTTTCCGCCCGCGGCTTGGACGTCGTGGTAGGCAAGCTCAAGAAGGCCCATGAGGACATGGCAAGCGATGATGCGGCCGTGCAGCGCAAAGCCATGAACCGCTACGATCGCCTCGAAGCTGAGTTCCTCTCGGGTGGCGGCTACGCTGCTGAAGCCGAAGCCGCTGCGATCTCCTCCAACCTCGCCCTGCCGGATCGGCTCCTCAACCAGCCGTTGAAGACCCTCTCAGGTGGCCAGCGGCGCCGTGTCGAGCTGGCACGCATCCTTTACTCGGACGCGGAAACCCTGCTCCTCGACGAGCCCACCAACCACCTTGACGCCGACTCCATCACTTGGCTGCGCGACTTCCTGAAGAACCACCAAGGCGGCTTGATCGTGATCAGTCACGACACGGACCTGCTCGAAGCAACGGTGAACAAGGTCTTCCTGTTGGATGCCAACCGCGCCCAGATCGACTTCTACAACATGGACTGGAAGCGCTACTTGCTGCAGCGCGAAACGGACGAGCGCGCCAGGAAGCGCGAACGCGCCAATGCCGAAAAGAAGGCCCAGGTCCTGATCGACCAAGCCAACAAGATGCGCGCCAAGGCCACCAAGGCCGTGGCTGCCCAGAACATGGCCAAGCGCGCCGAGAGGCTCCTCAGTGGATTGGAGGCCGTGCGGGAAAACGACCGCGTGGCCGCCTTGCGTTTCCCGGATCCCTCACCATGCGGCAAGACCCCGCTGACGGCGGAGGGGCTGAGCAAGTCCTATGGCTCATTGGAAATTTTCACGGATGTAGACCTGGCCATTGATCGCGGTTCCAAGGTGGTCATCCTTGGCCTTAACGGTGCCGGCAAGACCACCCTTCTGCGCATGCTGGCCGGTGTTGATAAGCCCGACACTGGCGACATCATCCCCGGGCACGGCCTCAAGGTGGGCTACTACGCCCAGGAGCATGAAACGCTCGACGTCGACCGCACGGTCCTGGAAAATATGCGGTCTTCAGCCCCGGACATGAAAGACGCCGAAGTCCGAGGCATCCTGGGTTCATTCCTGTTCTCCGGCGACGACGTCGACAAGCCCGCAGGCGTACTTTCCGGCGGTGAGAAGACCCGCTTGGCCTTGGCCACAATCGTGGCCTCCAGCGCGAATGTGCTGCTCCTTGATGAGCCCACCAACAACCTGGACCCTGCCAGCCGCGCCGAAATCCTGGGGGCGCTCAAGAACTACAGCGGCGCCGTCGTCATGGTCAGTCACGACGAAGGTGCCGTGTCGGCGCTCAACCCGGAGCGCGTTGTGCTGCTTCCGGACGGCGTAGAGGACCACTGGAACGAAGACTACCTGGACCTCATCACGTTGGCCTAAGCCCTGGGGCGGGCCGCCAGCGGTTAGTTCCACTGCGCGGCGCGCTTGATCTGCCGCGTGCTCGCTCGTTCCTCGCTTAGACGCACGCTACACAGATCAACCGCGTCGCTTCGCTCGCGATTGAGTCACCCCCGCAGGCTGATGCAGCTAGCGAACCCGGAGTTCTTCCGCGTTGGTGATAGCCCGTAGTTCTTCGTAGTTGATGGAGAACATGGAGTTGTGGTCTCCGGCGCCTGCCCATAGCAGCGGGTGTTCCTGCAGCGAGGTGTCCAAGAGGGTTCGGATCCGGCTGGGGTGACCTACGGGTGCTACTCCGCCTACTTCCTGGCCTGTGTGTTTCAGCACGAAGTCTGGCTTGGCGCGTCGAATCTTTCCGATTCCCAGCTGGTCGGCCACCAGGGCCGAATCCACTTTGGCTGCTCCACTGGCCAGGATGAGCAGGGGTTCGCCGTCGAGCTCGAACACCAGGCTGTTGGTGATCGCGGCGACGTCACAGCCCAGGACCAAGGCAGCTGCGGCTGCCGTCGGCACGCTGACGTCGAAAGTCCGGACAGTGTCCTGGGCGCCGGAAGCTGTCAAAGCCGACCTGACGTTGATGACGGGATCAGGCATCAAATCAGTAGCCTTGTGCATCCAGGATCGCGTCTTCCTCTTCTTCGGACGTTCGCCGTTTGTTTTTTCGGGGTGACGGGGTGCGGAGTTTTGGCGTTCCGCCGGCGGCGATGATCTGCTCGTCCTCTTCCTCTTCAGCATCGATTGCCGCGTTCCGGGCTTGTTGTCGTGCTGCGTATCCGAACCCGATAAACATCAACACGCCAAAGGCGAACCACTGCAATGAGTAGGAAAGGTGTGTTCCTTCTTCGGTGGCAGGTTTCGGGAAGGGCGTTGGCATCGGCTGCACTGCGGGGGCTTCGCTGGCCAGTTGCCCGTATGCCCCTGTCGCGATGGGATAGGGAAGTTCACTGGCGAATCCGGCGAGGTCAATGGAGGCCAGCTGACCGTCCACCGCGCCCCGGTCCAGCTTGGGTTCGGCGGGCTTTAGCCGCGCTACCACCGTCACCTCGCCAGTGGGAGGAGCCGGAATGACGTCAGGACGGCCTGGTGTGTTGTTTCCGATCGGCAGCCAACCCCGGTCGATCACCACGGCTTCGCCTGTGGTCAGCCGAAAGGGAACCACGACGTCGTAACCTGGCTGGCCGTTCAGCGGCCGGTTCCGCACAACCCGCTGACCATCGACGTCGTAGCTCCCACGCAATTCAACCTGGGTCCATTCCCGCTCGGGGTCCAGGGCGTCGAACTGCTCTTTAATCTCCGTGTAGGGAATGGGAGTTGCCGAGTAGTTGCTCACCACGCGATTGATCTCGGCCAGCGTTTCAGCCCTGCGGTCCATCTGCCAGCGGCCCAGGAAAACGCAGGCTGTGGCGAAGATGACAGCCAGCACGAAGTATCCCAGCCACTTGCTGGAGAAGAGGAAACGATACATTCAGCCGGCCCCATTTGCCGCTTCTTGACTGGCCGTGAACGGCACAGTTTCCTTCCAGAGGCCACGCGTCTGCAAGTAGTCCTCCAGCCAGTCCCGGTGGTCGCCGCACGACAACCACACCTTGCGTCGATCCGGCGTATGGATGCGGGGATTGTTCCACAGGAGTTGCCATTGGGCGCCGGCTCTGCAGCCTTTACGGGAGCACAGAGCCGGACCCGTGGCACGTTCGGACTCCTGGCTGGCCGCACCCGGGCCGCCAAGATTAAAGATATTCATGAAGCCGCCCGTTCGTCGCCGGGATGCCCGGCCTCGCTTGCATGGCCCGTTGCAGGGCCAGCTTGTTTGCTTGGTGGTTCGTCGTCCACCAGTTCTCCTTGAAGCACTGTCGGCCCGTCCGCAGGAGCTTCTTCCGGCTCCGGGGAACGTTCGATCTCAGGAACGGCCACGTAGTCCAGCAGGGACTCGCTGTGGTCCTCCGCTTTGTCGTTGCCATTTGCTATGACCACAGCAATCCAAGGCAGGAACACGGCACCAGCGATGGCGATGATCTTGAACCAGCCGTCAACCACGAAAATCAGGATGATACAGACCATGCGGATGCCCATGGCCACCGCATACTTGATCATGCGGTCACGCATGTCTTCGGAGTGTGCGGCCGCGGCATCGGTGATGCTGTGGACCTCGGGGTCGCTGGAAACAGCGTCCGGCTCCCCGGGCACTTGCTGCAGGGGACTGTTTTCTCGTGTCACAACTGAATCATCACGCTCCAAAGGCCTCTCTCAATTCTCTCACCAAGGCTGTAACCGCCCAAACCGCGCTGGTTGCCGGTTACCCGCGGGTTGCAGCGGGCTGCGGATAGGATCGAATCAGGAAAATCCCTCTTCATAGCGGCAAAAGAATGCCGCGGAACCTGGAGCGAAAGCATGTCTGAAGCAGTATCCACCGGCCGCAGTGTCCTCATTACCGGCGGCAACCGGGGCATCGGCCTCGCCATCGCCGAATCGTTCCTTGCCAACGGTGACAAGGTGGCCGTCACCTACCGCAGTGAAACAGAACTGCCTGAGGGCATCCTGGGCGTCAAGGCCGACGTCACGGACGAGGCATCAATCGACGCTGCCTTCAAGATCGTCGAAGAGGCGCACGGACCTGTGGAAGTGCTGGTAGCCAATGCCGGAATCACCAAGGACACGCTGCTGCTGCGGATGAGCGAGGAAGACTTCACGTCAGTTCTCGACACCAACCTGACCGGAGCCTTCCGTGTGATCAAGAGGGCGTCCAAGGGCATGATCCGCCTGCGAAAGGGCCGCGTTGTGCTCATTTCCTCGGTGTCGGGCCTCTACGGCGCGCCTGGCCAAATCAACTACTCCGCCTCCAAGGCCGGCATGGTGGGGATCGCACGCTCCCTGACCCGCGAACTTGGTAGCCGCGGCATCACCGCGAATGTTGTTGCGCCCGGCTTCATCAACACCGACATGACGGCCGAACTGCCCGAAGACACCCAGAAGTCCTACCTGTCCAATGTTCCGGCGGGACGCTTCGCCGAAGCGTCCGAGGTAGCCAACGTGGTGCGCTGGATTGCCAGCGACGAAGCCGCGTACATCTCCGGTGCAGTGATCCCGGTCGATGGCGGCCTCGGGATGGGCCACTAGGAAACTAGCCTGCACGGCTGTTTTTTGTCCGGGGTCAACAACGGATTTCCTTCGGGCCGCTGGCATGATGGAATCCGAGCCCACGGAATTTGGATGAAGTGAACAAAAGGAGCACGAATGGGAACGCTGGATAACAAGACCGCCATCGTCACGGGGTCTTCCCGGGGAATCGGCGCCGAAGTTGCCAAGATCCTCGCTGGTGAGGGTGCCGCCGTCGTCGTCAACTACCGTCAGAAGGCGCCGCGAGCCAACAAGGTAGTGGCAGAGATCCAGGCAGCAGGCGGACGCGCGGCTGCTGTAGGGGCAGACCTCACCACTGACGAAGGCGTGCACGCACTGGCAAGCACCGCCATGGAGGAGTTCGGTTCCCTCGATGTCTTGGTACTTAACGCCTCCGGCGGCATGGAATCGGGCATGGAAGAGGGGTACGCACTCAAGCTGAACCGCGATGCCCAGGTGAATGTGCTTAACGCAGCTGTTCCGCTCATGCCCGAGGGTTCGCGCGTGGTTTTCGTCACCAGCCATCAGGCGCACTTTGTGGAAACCGTGCCCACCATGCCCGAGTACGAGCCCGTTGCCAAGAGCAAGCGTGCCGGTGAGGACGCCCTGCGCGCCCTCCTGCCCAACCTTGCGGACAAGGGCATCTCACTTGTGGTCGTATCCGGCGACATGATCGAAGGCACCGTGACTGCCACCTTGCTGGATCGCTCCAACCCGGGAGCCATTGAAGCCCGTCGAGCGGAAGCCGGCAAGCTGTACTCCGTGGAGGAGTTCGCGGCCGAGGTTGCAAAGATGGTGACCGCCGATGTGGAATCCGGCCATACCGAATACGTGGGTGGTGCAGACTACTTCGGTAAGACTGCCGAATAGCCCGCACAGCAAATCATCGGCGGCCCGGGACCAACGTCCTGGGCCGCTGCTGTTTAACATCCGCTCCTCTCTGCAAATAACAGTTCCATAAATTATCCAGCATTTCGCGTCACGAAATAGCAATTGTTGTTTCGTCACTTTAGCTTTGCATTAAGCGAATTTATCTGATTAACTCTCCAAGGCGCCCTCGTCCTGGTTTGTAAGCAGGCCGCATGAACCCGGTTGGCGGCTCTATGCCAACTCACGCACTCAGACATCAAGTGGAAACTTCGCGGTTGACTCACAGGGGCGGCCATTGTCCCTTTGTTTAGGAGCTTTCTTTGGACCTGTTATTGCACGCTGATGATATACATGCCTCGTACGATCATCGGCGCATCCTTAAAGGCGTCGGACTTTCCGTACAACGTGGCGAGATACTGGGGTTGATCGGCACCAACGGTGCGGGAAAAACCACGCTAATGGGCGTACTGGCCGGATCCCATAGGCACGACACCGGAATGATGACGCTGGCCGGAGAAAAGTATGTGCCGGACTCCATAGAGGAAGCGCAGGCCTGCGGGGTTGGTCTCATCCCGCAGAACTTCCGAATCGATCCCCAGCTAACCATTGCAAGGGCGATTTTCCGGGGTACTTTCCAAGCAGATAAGCCTCATCACGAACTCCGGGATCAAGCAGGAAAGTTAATACGCGACATCGGCATCAGCTTGGATCCCGACATGAAGGTCGGAACGCTGATTCGTGCTGAGCAGGCCCTTGTGGAGGTGCTGCGGATGGTTGCCGAAGAAGCCCAGTTGGTCATCATGGACGAGGTTGCCGCTTCGCTGCCGGACCACGATGTCGCTGTCCTGCATCAGGTGTTGCGAATGCTGGTCCGGCAAGGACGCGCAATCATCTACATCACGCATCGACTGGATGAGGTCCGATCCATTGCACACCGTATAGCCGTCCTCCGGGAAGGCCGGGTGCACAAAATACTTGAAGCCAGTCATACCGACGTCGACGAATTGGCCTTTCTGTTGCTTCAGCAGGAACTCGAAGACGGCACCAGGCCTACTGACCCGGCAGCGGGTGATGAGGCACTGCGGGTGGTGAACCTCAGCATGGAAGACAAGGTTCGGGAGGTCACCTTCAATGTATCCAAAGGCGAGATTTTTGGCTTGGTCGGAACTCATCGGTCAGGTGTCTACGAGTTGGTCGAAGCGCTGGCGGGAGTTCACCCCAGCACCTCGGGACACATCTTTTTGCACGGTCAACCGGTTCAGATCCGAGGAGTCCAGGATGCCTCCCGCTTAAAAATCGGCTACTTGTCCGATGCCGCCGAGAGTGGTGAGGAGACGGGCAGCATCGTGGACGGCCTTCAGCCGCCGGAAGCAGGGGAGGCAAATCTACGGGACGAGATTTCCCAGCTCCGTGGTGTCACTGAGGTCATTCGACGCATGCGCATCAGCACCACTAATATCCACGGCAACATCTCCACCCTCTCCGGCGGGGACAAGCAGAAGATTCAACTCGCCAAATGGATCGGCTCGGACTGTGACGTGCTGATCCTTAGCCATCCCAGCCGTGGCATCGACATTGGCGCCAAGGAGACGGTGTACAAGATGCTGAGCGAGCTCAGCCAAACAGGGGTTGCCATTATCCTCTTGTCTTCCGACTTGTCCGAACTGATCGGCTGGTGCCACCGGGTGGGCGTGATGCGGGACGGCGAACTTGTGACTATCGAGGCCAATGCCAACACCAATGAGGATGTTTTGGTGCACCACATGTTGGGTGTGAAGTTTGAATCCGGTGGCTACGACGCACGCCGTGTGAGAAATTGACGCTGTTTCTTCCTTCTGCGAAAGAACGATTCGGCGTGCAAGACAATGAAGGGGACGGTGCCGCGTACGCCACCGTCCCCTTCGTCTTCGTCTTCCGCCGGAAATCAGATGGTGATGTCCTTGGCAAGGTTTTTGAGCTTGTGCCTGGCCAGTGCCAGGTTCGCGTACGTGCGATCGAGTACGAGGTAGACGAAGAGGCCCTTGGAACCGCTTGAATTCAGGACGTTGATCAGGTGGTACTGGGTCCCGAGCGTGATGAGGATGTCTTCAATGTCGCCGTCAACGCTTAGCTCAGCCATAGTGCGCAGTTTGGCGCTCACCACATTTGAGTTCCCCGCAGCAGCAACGCCGAGGTCGAAGCCCGGGTTTCCACCCTGGGCCAAGGCCATTCCACTGGAATAGTCCACCACGGCCGCGCCAGTGGCTCCTTCGATAGCCAGCAGTTGCTTTATGGATTCATCAAGTGTTCTCATATCGGGTTGTTCCTGTTCTGTTGTGTCATCGGCAGTGCCCATGAAGTTGGTAGTTCGGGTGACGTTGACGTCGTAGTGATTCGCCTGCAAAATCTCGTGGAGGGGTGTTAAACGCTCGTCCGGAATTTTGTCATCAGGTTCACTCAATTCGAATACGTAGTCGCGTTTCCACCACTTCCACGTGCGCTCCGAACGGTTCACTTCCTGCCCCCGCACTTTCCTCGTTCCAGCCTGCCGCCTGCTTTGCGGAGATATTGATGGAAGTCTTCACTTTACACAACAACTTATGCACCAAAGCACAAGATTTACGCATTAGCCGAAAAGTGCTATTGATTACGCAACAGAATGACAGTTTGATAAATAGTGACGTTTTCTGCGTCACGAAATTGGTTCTGCTGTTTCGCTCCGAATGCTTCTCTTCGACTGACGCGCTTATCCTTCAAGCGTGCCTTTCCGGGCAAACTAAAGCACCGGTGGAGAAACTCCACCGGTGCGGGTCGGGATAACACGAAACGGCGTCGCGCAAGCGACGCCCAGCCTTCAGACGTTGGCGATATGCCGAACTGCGTCAAGGTACGGCATGGTGATGACAGCGTCCGCCACTGCGCGCACTGCTGGTTTGGCGTTGAAGGCGACGCCGAGGCCGGCCGCACTCAGCATGTCCAGGTCGTTGGCGCCGTCGCCCACCGCTATGGTGTGCTCAAGACTGATGCCTTCCGCGGCCGCCCACTCACGCAAGTACTTCTCCTTGGCAGCCCGATCGATGACTGAGCCGAGAACCTTGCCGGTCAACACGCCGTCGACGATCTCGAGCTCATTGGCAATCCAATAGTCCAAGCCAAGCTCTTCAGCAATGGGTCCCAAAATCTGGTTGAATCCTCCGGATACAACAGCCACCACATGCCCCGCCTCCTTGAATGCGGCCACCAGTTCTGCCGCACCAAGGCTTAGGCGCACCTCTTGGCGAACAGCATCAACGACGGCGGCAGGAAGTCCGGCAAGGACGGCAACGCGGGCATGCAAGCTCTGGGCGAAGTCCAATTCACCGCGCATGGCAGCCTCTGTGACGGCAGCGACTTCCTCCCGTTTGCCGGCGTGCGCTGCCAGCAGCTCAATGACCTCCTGCTGGATCAGGGTTGAATCCACATCCATGATCAGGAACTTCCGGGGGGCTTGGCGCAGGCTCCCGGAAACAATGGCTGTGTCCACTCCTGCCTCGGCAGCTTCGGCCACCAGCCGCCTCACTGTCAAAATGCCCGCTTCCGTGTCGGCGTCCACCACAAGATCGGCCGTGTGCACACCGAAGCGCTCGTCGCCGCCCTGTGATTCCGACGACACTGAGGCTCCGGCGTCAGCCAGAACTTTGAGCACATTTTCCAGCGATTCGGGGGACAAGTTCACGCCGTAGCTGACTGCAGCCAAGTTCGAAGTCATGGCCTCAATCCTACTGAGGGCGCTACATCCATCCGAATTCGTTTCCCCTCGTAAACCAGGAGATACCCCGGTTATCAGTCACACCTACTTTTGTCCTAGTGTCTACTGCTATGAGTGATGTTCTGGAATTGGCTTCCGTCAGCGTTGTCCGAGGCAAGAAGACCCTGCTGGACAAGGTCGACTGGGAAGTCAACGAAGGCGAACGCTGGGTCATCCTGGGACCGAACGGCGCGGGCAAGACCACCCTGCTCCAGATAGCTGCCGCCCGCATGCACCCAAGCAGCGGCAAGGCCGGGATCCTGGACGAAACCTTGGGGCGCGTTGATGTTTTTGAACTCCGTCCCCGCATCGGCCTTTCTTCGGCAGCACTCGCTACCCAGATTCCAGAACACGAGAACGTCCTGAACGTCGTGGTCACGGCAGCTTATGGCGTCACCGGTCGTTGGAGTGAGGGATACGAACGCGACGACGAACGCCGCGCCTTCGGCTTGCTCAATGACTGGGGGATGGGTCCGTTGTTGAACCGCACCTTTGCCACCCTGTCCGAGGGGGAGCGCAAGCGCGTCCAGATTGCCCGTGCGCTGATGACCGACCCGGAACTTCTGCTGCTGGACGAGCCTGCCGCAGGCCTTGACCTCGGCGGGCGTGAAGAACTGGTCCACAAGCTCGGTGAGCTCGCCAGCGACGAAGCCGCTCCGGCGATGGTCCTTGTCACTCATCACCTTGAGGAAGTACCGCCTGGATTCACGCACGCCATGCTGCTCCGCGAAGGCGGAGTGGTGGCTGCTGGTCCCATCAAGGAAGTCCTTACGGACGAACACCTCAGCAAAACCTTCGGCCTGGCGCTGGACGTTTCGGAAAACGCCGGCCGCTACACGGCCACGGCCCGCCGCTAGCCCGGTCGCGTAGTCAACAATGGAGATCCTTAGCAGCATCCTGGTCTTTTTCGCGGGCCTGTGGGCCGGCACCATCAACGCGGTAGTCGGTTCCGGCACGCTGGTAACCTTCCCCGTGCTCATAGCCCTTGGCGTCACACCGGTGGTGGCTTCCATGAGCAACGCTATGGGACTCGTGGCCGGCACGGCCGCGGGTGCCTGGGGCTACCGACGCGAACTGGCAGGCCGTGGCAGGCAGCTGATGAAACTCCTGCCGGCCTCCTTGCTCGGTGGAATCACCGGCGCGTGGCTGCTGCTGCACCTGCCGGAGAAGGTCTTCCACTACGTAGCCCCCGTCCTTCTGGTCCTTGCCCTCCTCATGGTGGTGTTCCAGCCCAAACTGCAGGCATGGGTCCGCAGCAGGGAAGAGAATCCGGAACATGCCATCCGGGACCGCAGCCACGGATTCCTGCTGGTGGTCCTTGTGTATTTGGCGGGTGTGTATGGCGGCTACTTCGTCGCTGCGCAGGGAATTCTCCTGGTAGGCATCCTCGGGGTATTCCTCAGCGGAACCATGCAAAATGCCAATGCCATGAAGAACATCCTGGTTCTGGGCGTCAACATGGTGGCGGCAATCTCTTACCTGATCTTCGCCTTCGACCGCATCAACTGGCTGGTTGTCCTCCTCATCGCAGTCAGCTCCACCATTGGCGGACTCGTCGGTTCCAAGGTAGGCCGGAAGCTGTCTCCCAGGGTCCTCCGGGCAGTGATCTTCACCCTCGGCATCGTGGCCTTGGGCTTCATGGTCGCCAACCTGCTGAAATAATCACCCGGTGACATTCCATTATCTTGAGTCCGCCAACGATCCCCGCGTCACGGACTACACCACGCTCACCGATGTACACCTGAGGAAGCTGCGCGAGCCCCGGGAGGGCATGTACATCGCCGAATCCTCCAAGGTCCTCCGCAGGGCACTCGCTGCAGGCCACCAGCCACGTTCCTTCTTCCTTGCTGAGAAGTGGCTGGAGGACCTCGACGACGTCTTCCGGGCTCATCCTGATGTTCCGGTCTTCATTGGCAAGGCCTCCTTGCTGGAAGAAATCACGGGGTTCCACCTGCACCGCGGAGCCATGGCTGCAATGCACCGGCCGGCTCCCGTCCCGTTGTCGGACCTCTTGGCCAACGCGCAGCGGATCGCCGTCCTGGAGGACATCGTGGACCATACCAACGTGGGTGCCATCTTCCGCTCTGCCGCTGCACTTGGAGTGGACGCGGTCCTCGTGTCGCCACGGTGCGGGGACCCGCTGTACAGGCGCAGTGTTCGCGTCAGTATGGGCACGGTGTTCCAGGTTCCATGGGCGCGCCTGGAGAGCTGGCCGGGCGACCTGGCGCAACTGAAGAAACAGGGCTTCACAGTGGCAGCCATGGAGCTGACCGATGACGCCTTGGACCTGGACGATCTCGCGGCACGGAACATCCCCAAACTGGCTCTGGTTCTTGGAACCGAAGGGGCAGGCATGAGCCTGGAGACGTTGACCGCCGTCGATCTCGCCGTCAAGATTCCCATGCGTGCAGGCGTCGATTCACTCAACGTCGCAGCGGCCTCGGCAGTGGCGTTTTGGGAACTCCGTCCACGCGATTGAGCGGAGTTCGTACGGGATGGCCGTTTCGGCTATGATTGGTTGTTGGCCCGGCCGCTGAAATGTTCGCATTGCAGCAAAGGTCCACCTCCATTCATACCTGGCAGCTGGCAAAATCCAGTTGCGCGAACAAAAGGTCCCATTATGAAGTCTGATATCCACCCGAAGTACGAAGCTGTTGTTTTCAACGACCTGGCTTCCGGTACGCAGTTCCTGACCAAGTCCACCGTGTCTTCCTCGAAGACCATCGAGTGGGAAGACGGAAACACCTACCCGGTTATCGACGTCGAAATCTCTTCGGAGTCCCACCCGTTCTACACGGGCAAGCAGCGCATTATGGACTCCGCTGGCCGCGTCGAGCGCTTCAACGCTCGCTTCAAGGGCTTCGGCGGCAAGAAGTAACCCACTTCACCCCAAGGCTTTTCGAGGCCCGTATTGCTGGATTTCCGGCAATGCGGGCCTTTGTGTTTTCCGGCAAGATGGACACCATGACTACCCACCCGGCTCAGGAACCGCACACCCACGACGACGACGCGCGACTTCACGGCGAATATAAAGTCCCCGGCGGCAAACTTGTGGTGGTGGACCTGGAAGTGGCCAATGGCCGGTTTTCCAACGTATCCCTGAGCGGCGACTTTTTCCTGGAGCCCGACGAAGCCCTTGAGGACATCAATCGGGCACTCACCGGCCTCCAGGAGAATTCAACAGCGGCAGACATCACCGCAGCCGTCAATGCCGGATTGCCCCCGGAGGCCGTACTGTTCGGGTTCTCCGCAGAGGCGGTGGCTGTTACCGTCCGCCGTGCGCTCTCCAAGGCGACGGGCTGGGCGGACCACCAATGGGAAGTCATTCCACCTTCGATACTGCCCACGCAGGTGAACGTGGCGTTGGATGAGGTCCTCACGGAGGCAGTGGGAGCAGGGCGGCGCAATCCCACCTTGCGGTTCTGGGATTGGGAAGAGCCGTCCGTTGTCATTGGCAGTTTCCAGTCGGTACGAAACGAGGTGGATCCGGACGGCGTCTCCAAGCACGGCATCACGGTGGTGCGCCGCATCAGTGGTGGCGGCGCCATGTTCATGGAAGCAGGCAACTGCATCACCTATTCGCTCTACCTCCCGCAGACGCTGGTGGATGGAATCAGCTTCGCTGACTCGTACGCATTCCTGGATGCCTGGGTCATGGCCGCGCTCGAGAAGCTGGGCATTACCGCCTTCTACGTGCCCCTCAATGACATTGCCACCGATCAGGGCAAGATCGGTGGTGCAGCACAAAAGCGGCTCGCAAGTGGCGGCATGCTCCATCACGTCACCATGAGCTACGACATTGACGCGGACAAGATGGTAGAGGTCCTGCGCATCGGCAAGGAGAAACTCTCTGACAAGGGAACCCGGAGTGCCAAGAAGCGCGTGGACCCGTTGCGGCGCCAGACAGGCCTTGCGCGCTCTGCAATCCTCCAGGCCATGCAGGACGTCTTCACAGAACGTTACGGCGCTGTGGAAACCCGGCTTACGGACAACGAACTCGCCGAAGCAAGGCGGCGCGTGGACGCGAAGTTCGGCACCGGGGAATGGTTGAACCGGGTTCCCTAGGTTCTGTCCGGTCGGCTGTGGTTCGCGGTCAGCCGGCCGCTTGCGCCGTCAACGCCCGCAACAGGTGGCTCCGTTGCTCGATGATGATGCGGCGCAGGGCGCGGGGAGCTCCATCGTGGTCACGAAGCCAATGGTCGGCACGCACTAGTACCGGGTGATCAGCAGGCCGCACGCCTTCTGGCAGGTCCTGGGCTCCGGGGAAGAGGCCACGGACTATCCGGCCCGCGATTTCAATACTGCGTTCGGACCAAACACGCTCAAGGCACTCGAAGTAGGGCTCGACGTAGCGTTCCAGTAGGTCTCCGGGAGCCGTAACAAAGCCGGCGATCGTGGCACTGAGGATCTCGTTGGAAAGGCCTGTGCTGTTGACCGCGGAATCCCAGGCAGCTGCCTTGACTGATGCGTCCGGTCGGGCTGCTGATGCAAGGGCATGCCCCTCCCTGCCTGATGCTGTCTTATCAGCCTCAAGCTCGTGGTCCAGCTCGGCCAGGGTCGCTTGCCCGTGGGCCGCCAGCGCCTGCCAGAGGCTCCATCGTAGTTCGGCGTCCACGGCAAGGCCCTCCACCACGGTGCTGCCCTCCAGGACTCCCCGAACGAGGTTCAGCTGGCTGTCACCATGCCTGGAGACGTCGGCCAAGGTCCTGGCCCAGGCGAGCTGGGAGTCTGAGCCGGGAGCAGCAGCCATCAACTGCTCAGCGGCCACCGCCAGGAACTCTTTTCGCACGGCTTCGCGTGTCTCCGAGGCTACATAACGCTCGATGGCGCTGGCAGCATTGCCCAACACGTTCAGCAGGACACCTATGCCCGTTTCGGAAGTCGCGAACTGCTCGACGGCGGACACGTAGCGGGCCGCTGGGGTAACTCCGTCCCGGGCAGAATCCCAGAGCGCGGTCCAGCAGAGGGCGCGGGCCATGGGATCCGAAATCTTATCCAGGGACGTCCGCACTGTGTGTTCGGACTCGGGGTCCAGCCGCACTTTGACGTAGCTCAGATCGTCATCATTGACCAGCAGCAGCGCTGGCCGGCGCTTTCCGTTCAAAGCAGTCACCAGCGTGCTTGGGCCGGCAACGTCCACGTCGATGTTTTCAGTCCTCACCAAGGCACCGGTGGAGTCGGTGTCATACAAGCCCAACCGCATGCGGTGCGGACGGAGCTCCTGATGGCCGGTCAGGGGATCGATGGCCTCTTGTTGGAGGGTGACGGCGCCGAGGACCCCATCGTCTTCCACGATCTCAGCGGCGACCGTGGAGATGCCCGACGTTTGCAACCATTGGCGTGCCCAGTCGGCGAGGTCCCTGCCCGAGGCAACGCTGAGCGCCTGGAGGAGGTCCTGAAGGGATGTATTGGCAAATTCGTGATCCCGAAAATACTGACGGGACCCCGCAATGAAAGCATCAAAGCCAACATAGGCGACCAACTGCTTCAAAACAGAGGCGCCCTTGGCATAGGTGATGCCGTCAAAGTTCTGCTTAGCGGCCTCGAGGTCAGGAATGTCCGCGACGATCGGGTGCGTTGTGGGCAGTTGGTCCTGCACATAAGCCCAGGCTTTGCGCTTGCTGGCGAAATTCACCCATGCAGTGTCCCAATCCGTAGCCCGGTCTACACCCAGGGTTCCCATGTAGTCCGCGAATGACTCCTTGAGCCAGAGATCATCCCACCAGTTCATGGTCACGAGGTCGCCGAACCACATGTGCGCCATCTCGTGCATCAGCGTATTGGCTCGGGCTTGATACTGGGCATCCGTAGCGCGGGAAGCATAGACGTACTTCTCCGTGAACGTCACCAGCCCTGGATTCTCCATGGCACCGAGGTTGTACTCAGGCACAAACGCCTGATCATACTTGCCCCATGGGTAGGCGTAGGCGAAGAGTTCGTTGAAGAATGCCAATCCACTCTTGGTCAGCCGGAACAACTCGTCGGCGTCGAAAGAGCCTGCCAAGGAGGCTCGGCAGAAAAGTGCCAGCGGGACGTCAAGGCGGGTGCCGTCGTCGAGCTTTGCTCCCCAGTGATCTTCGGCCTTGAAGTAAGGGCCGGCGAGCACAGTAGTGATGTAAGTGGACATTCGCTTGGTGGTGGCGAAATCCCATTGCGCGGCACGAGGATCGCCCGGCACAGGCGTGCGGGCCTCTTCCACTCCGTTGGAGGCGACTTCCCAGGCAGCGGGAGCGATCACGTGGAACGTAAATTCAGCTTTGAGGTCGGGCTGCTCGAAATTGGCGAAGACGCGGCGGCTGTCCGCCGGTTCATATTGCGTGTAGAGATAGCATTCACCATCGGCGGGATCCACAAAGCGGTGCATGCCCTCCCCGGAGCGGCTGTAGAGCGCCGTCCCGGTCACAGTCACCGTGTTTTCGGCTTCGAGTCCTTCCAGGATGATCCTGTCGCGGTCCACCACCGATCCAACGTCGAGCAACCGGCCGTTCAACACCACGGAATCGACGCCGCCGCTGATGAAATCCAGGAAAGTGGCGGAGCCGGAGTCCGCTGAGAAGGTGATGGTACTGGTGCTCGCGTATCCGGCGACGGCAGGATCTGCTGCGTCGCGGACATCGAGGGTGACGTCGTAGCTGTGGGTGGTGATCAGGGCTGAACGGGTAGCGGCTTCATCGCGCGACAGATTGTGATTCGACACACAGCTATCTAATCATGATCCACGCGGCCCCCAGGCCCAACGATGCGATGAGGAGCCAGGACCCCAAGGCCACCAGAATTGCTCGCCCTCCCGTGTGAATCAGGGTGCGGACCCGCACCGCCGAACCAAGCCCGAACAGCGCCGTCGCCAAGAGGATGTCCTGAATAGCCGCCGCGATCTCCAGTCCCGCCGCCGGTGCCCAACCCAAGGATCGGACGGCCACCATGGACAGGAAGCCGATGACGAACAGCGGGACAATCGGCGGGAACCGCCCGTCGACGCCGTTGGCGGCGCCGCCCGTCCCGTTGCTGCGTTCCCTCACTTGGAGAATCCGCTGGTGCACCCCGGCTGCTGCTGCAACAGGCGCCAGCAGGACCACCCGGGTCAATTTCACGACGACGGCGATCGCCAGCGCCGAGGTACCTGCGGTTTGTGCCGTGGCCACCACCTGGCCGACGTCATGCACTGATGCGCCGGTCCAGGCCCCGAACTGTTCGGGATTAAGGTTCAACGGGTGCATGAGAAGTGGGAGTACACCAATGGCAAGGGTTCCGCACAGTGTCACCAGCGCTACGGGGAGCACGGTGTCTTGATGCTTGATACGGCGCACAGCTGCCATTGCGCCAATCGCGGAGGCTCCGCAGATGGAAAAGCCCGTGGCGATAAGGAGGGCGGCTTCTCCGGGGAGGCGCAACAGACGCGCCAGCCCATAAGTTCCCGCGAAGCTCACCAGGACAACACCTGCGATCAGCAGCAGGGATAGCCAACCCAGGCCAAGGACGTCGCCGATGCTGACCTTGAGGCCCAAAAGCACGATGCCGGCACGCATGAGGTGCTTTCCAGCGAAGTCCAGGCCTGGCCGGGCGCGCCCCGCGGTCAACACGGCAGTGCCCGGTATATTGGCTGAAAGCAGGCCCAAGGCAACAGCAAGTGTCATGGCCGGAACCACCGGAAAGACAGTGTGGATGGCGAAGGCAAGACCCGTTGCGACGATGCTCAGGACCAACCCGGGCCCCAGCCGGGACAACTGGGGCACAAGACTGTTGAAGGGCATGCCTCAACCCTGCCGGATGGGGGCACGGAAGGCGAACCGGGAGTGCCCGGAAACGGCCACACAACCAGCGCGAAATGCGCTCGACTCAAAAAGGTGATTACCTGAATCCCATGTCTGACCTATTTCAGGATTACTCCGAGGCCGCCGCGCGCAGCGGTGCCTATGACGAGATGTTTGCCCAGGGCCACGTTGCCAGAAGATCCTATGGTCAGGTTTCCGGGGCTCTCCGCGAGCTTTCCCTGGCGGATGTCACCGCCCGGGCGGATTCCATGGCCCGAACCTTCCTGGACCGCGGCGTGACGTTCGACTACGCGGGGGAGGAGCGGCCATTTCCCCTGGACATTGTCCCGCGCGTCATCCCCGCCGACGAGTGGGATGTACTGGAGCGCGGCGTTGCCCAGCGCGTCAAAGCCCTTGAAGCATTCCTGAACGATGTCTATGGGCGGATGGCCGTAGTCACCGATGGCGTGATTCCGCGGCAGCTTGTGACCACCAGTGCACATTTCCACCGCGCGGTCCACGGTTTCGAGCCCTCAGGTGGTGTTCGTGTCCATGTTTCGGGCATTGACGTCGTCCGGGATGCAGCTGGAACCTTCCGCGTGCTGGAAGACAACGTCCGCGTACCTTCGGGTGTCAGCTACGTTTTGGAGAACCGCCGGGCCATGGCCAAGGGTTTGCCTGAGGCTTTCGGCCAGCAGCACATCCGGCCTGTGGAGGAGTACCCCCGCCGGCTCCTCTCTGCACTGCGCAAGACCGCTCCCTCAGGCGTGGACGATCCCACCGTTGTTGTCCTGACGCCGGGCGTCTTCAACAGCGCTTACTTTGAGCACACCCTCCTTGCAGGGCTTATGGGCGTGGAGTTGGTGGAAGGCCGGGACCTCATCTGCCGTGGCAACCGCGTGTACATGCGAACCACAGCGGGTGAACAGCGCGTGGATGTCATCTACAAACGCATCGATGACGACTTCCTGGATCCACTGCAGTTCCGTTCGGACTCCATGCTCGGCTGCCCGGGATTGGTCAACGCCGCCCGCGCCGGGGGAGTGACCATCGCCAACGCTGTGGGCAACGGCGTAGCCGACGACAAGCTCGTGTACAGTTACGTGCCTGACCTCATCCGGTACTACCTCCACGAAGAGCCGATCATCGCCAACGTCGACACTTTCCGGCTTGAGGAAAAGGAAGCCCGGGAGCATGTTCTGGACCGCCTCGAAGAGCTGGTGGTCAAGCCCGTGGACGGGTCGGGTGGTAAGGGATTGGTCATCGGGCCGGACGCCACGAAGGACGAACTCGACGCCCTGCGCAAACGGGTCATCGCCGATCCCCGTGGATGGATCGCACAGCCGGTCCTGCAGCTCTCCACGGTGCCGACACTCTCCGGAGACAAGTTTGGCCCCCGCCACGTGGACCTGCGTCCTTTCGCAGTCAACGACGGCGACGACGTCTGGGTCCTGCCCGGAGGCCTCACCCGGGTGGCGCTCAAGGAAGGGTCCTTGATAGTGAACTCCAGCCAAGGCGGCGGTTCCAAGGACACCTGGGTTTTGGCCGATTCCCCGCAACTGCCGGCCGAAGTGATTCCACGCCAATCCGTGACGGTCCGCGAGCAAGTATCCGTGTGGCCGGTTGAAAGCAACTGGCGGGACCGCCAAACGGAGCAGCAGCAGTGAACACGCTCCACCAACACTTGAACTTCGATATGCACCACGCGAAGGAGGCAGTTCCATGCTGAGCCGCATTGCTGAGTCACTCTTCTGGATTGGACGCTACGTAGAGCGCGCCGACGGTACTTCCAGGATTTTGGATGTGCACCTTGAGCGCCTGAACCACCTGCCCCTGGAGGAACAGCGCAGCGTCGCCCGGGAGCTCCTCGCCGTGATGGGCGCGAAGCCGCAAAGCGAAGACTTCGGCCTTCCCGAGCTCCTGCACGCCCTGGCCTATGACAAGCACAGCGCGTCATCCATAGCAGGTTCATTGGGTGCAGCCCGCGAGAATGCCCGACGGGCGCGCGAAACTGTCTCCCAGTCCCTCTGGGAAAGCCTCAACACCACGTATTACGGCCTCAACCAACACCGCAAGGACGTTGTGGGAACCTACCGTTTCTGCAACTGGGTTTTGGAGCGGACCGCCATGGTCCGCGGTCTCGCGGACACCACGGTCAGCCACGACGAGAGCTGGTTGTTCATGGTGCTCGGCCGCTCCTTGGAAAGGGCCGATATGACTGCCCGCATGTTGTCCACACGCGACGTTCAGTCCGCTGGAATGTCGTGGGTCAACATGCTGCGGTGTGCGGGAGCTTATGAGTCCTTCATCCGCACCCGCAGGGCAGCGTTCGGGGACCAGCACGCGGCGGAATTCCTGCTGTTGGACCGGTTGTTCCCGCGCTCGATTGTCTATGCGTTGCGCGACGCCGACGAGTGCCTCGCCAAGCTGGATCCGTCGGCGCAGCGCGTGGGATTCATCAACGACGCCCGCCGAATTGTGGGCCAGGCCCGAACCTTCCTTGAGTTCCACCGCACAGACGACCTCATGTCCGAATTGCCTGAACACATGGAACGTGTGCAGAAGGCCGTGACGCAGGCCTCGGACGCAATTTCCCGTAAGTACTTCAATCAGGCTGATGAGCACGCCTGGGTGGGAGAAGTTTCATGACCCGGCTGAGCATCGTTCACAAGACTGCCTATAAGTACAATCGCCGCGTGACCTTGTCCTACAACGAGGCCCGGATGACGCCGCTGACTGACGGTCAGCAAGTTGTCCTCGAGGCCTCGCTGAAGGTCTCACCCAACCAAGCCTCTGTCAGTAACTACCGTGATTATTGGGGAACGCGGGTCACTGCGTTCGATATGCAGATGCCACACGAGAGCCTTGAGGTCCTTGCGACGGCCACCGTTGAAGTGCACCGCACCGAACGGGTGGCAACCGAGGACGACATTGTGGGATGGGACGTCATAGCTTCGGAGAAGGTCCAGGACGAATTCAGCGACTGGTTGCCCCAATCCCGGCTCAGCGGGCCTGGTGAGGAAGTCCTGGAGATCATCCCGGATATCGTCAAGGGAAAGAACCCCCACGAGGCCGCAATGGCAGTCTTTGCGTGGATGGCCGGCGAGATGACCTACATGAAGGGCACCACGGGGGTCACCACGAATGCCGAACAGGCCTGGTCCCAGCGTCAGGGAGTATGCCAGGACCTGGCCCACCTGGCCATCGGCGCATTACGCTGCAGTGGCATTCCTGCCCGTTACGTTTCGGGATACATCCACCCCCGCTCCTCGGCGGACATCGGCGAAACTGTTGCCGGACAATCCCACGCCTGGCTGGAATGGTGGGACGGCGAATGGCGAAGCTGGGACCCCACCAACCACAAGCCGGCAGGTGACTACCATGTCACCGTGGCTCGGGGCCGCGACTATCGCGATGTTCCCCCGCTGAAGGGAATACTGTCCGGTGGAGGCGGCTCGGGGCTCTCCGTTTCAGTGGAGATCACCCGCCTCGCATAAGTATTTTTGTGCAGATAAGGCCCTTAAGAGTCGATCTTAAGGGCCTTATCTGTACTCAAACTTTCTACCAGGGGGAGGGCTTGTAGTCCTTGAGGAAGACACCGTACTGGTCCTCGCCCTTTTCGCCCATCACAATGGGGTCGTAGACACGCGCGGCGCCGTCCACCAAGTCCAACGGAGCATGAAATCCTTCTTCCATGAGCCGGACTTTGGTGTAGTGCGGCCGTTCGTCGGTGATCCATCCGGTATCAACTGCGGTCATGAGAATGCCATCGGAATCCAGCATTTCCTGTGCGCTGGTCCGGGTCATCATGTTAAGCGCGGCCTTGGCCATGTTGGTGTGGGGGTGTCCGGGGCCCTTGTAGGCACGGGAGAACTGCCCTTCCATGGCTGAGACGTTGACTATGTACTTCCTGTGGGCCGTGGATCGCTTCATGGCATCGCGAAGGCGGCTTACCAGCAGGAAGGGTGCCGTGACGTTGCAGAGCTGAACTTCGAGCATCTCCAAGGGATCCACCTCGTCCACCACCTGCGTCCAGCTGTTGATGGACGCGAGGTCCGGAACCAAGCCACCGGCGTCGATCGCCGTTCCTGACTCAATACGCTCCAATGATGCCGAGCCGGTGGAGAGCGCCAGCGAGGTGATCGCGTCGCCCGCCAGGACCGGGTGCTCGGTGACGCTGCTGGCGAGGGCAAGCGGGTGCTTGTCATGCGCATGACCAAAGGTCACCAGCTCGGGGCCCCCGTTGGCAGCTTCAAGGGCCGCAGGCAGCGGCTCGTCCTCTGCGTCGACCAAGGGCTTGTAAGCGTTGCCGGAGCGCCGGACGGTCTGAGCTGCGTTGTTGATGATGATGTCCAACGGGCCGGCCTCGTTGAGCGAGTCGGTCAACGCCATGACTTGTGCCGGGTCACGGAGGTCTATGCCAACAATCCTTAGCCGGTGGAGCCACTCTCCGCTGTCTTCCATGGCAGCAAAGCGCCGCGCGGCGTCCTTGGGGAAACGGGTAGTGATGGTGGTGTGGGCGCCATCCCTGAGCAGGCGCAACGCAATGTACATGCCGATCTTGGCGCGTCCGCCGGTCAGCAATGCCCTGCGTCCCGTGAGGTCCGTGCGCGCATCACGCTTGCTGTGGCTGAAGGCCGCGCATTCAGGGCAGAGTTGGTGGTAGAAGGCGTCAACCTGCGTGTAGTGCTTCTTGCAGATATAGCAGGGACGCGACCGGATGAGGTGCCCGGCGATCTCGCCAGTGGCTGAAGGCTCCAGCTTGTTGCCGCGGGTTTCGTCGTCAATGCGATCCGGCGCGGCGGTAGCCGTCAGAGCGAGGACCGCCCGGTCAGCCTCGGCAATGGAGTCGCGTTTGGTGACACGGCGGTGGCGTTTGACGGCTTTGAACATCTTGCCGGTGGCACGGCGGACAGCAACGTAGTCCGGGTGCTCTTCGTCGTAGACGTGGATCGTGGTCAGAACCTTGAGGCAGGCCTGGATCTCTTCAGGCGTCAGATCGGTGGAGCTCATTGACCTGATTTTACAGCCTTGGGAGCCTGAGGCCTGCCTCGGGTTCTGCCAACGTCAGCCGGGTACGTTCGGGCTAATGTGAGGCACCCTGGGCTGCGGCATCGGCTACGCGTGACTGGATGCCCGCCGCTACCTTTTCGGCGGAGTCACGGATGTAGGGATCATCGTGGGTGGCCGCCTTGACAGCTTCCGGCAGCCCACGGCGATGTTGCGCCGAAAGCGCCAGCTCTGCCTCGCCGGGTTCCGGAACAACCTGGCCCTTCGCAAGCACGGTAATGCCCGACTCAGTGACCTTGTAGCCCCGCGCCTTATCCAAGGCAGGGTCCAAACCGATGGCCGCGCCGGCGGGGACCTTGACGTTCTTGTCCAGGATTGCCCGCTTGATCACGGCACCTTCGCCGACACGGACCTTATCCATCAACACAGAGTCCTGGACACGGCTGCCGGCCGCCACATAGGCGTCGTTGGAGATTACGGACCCTTCAACGATGCCACCGGAAACCACCACGCCGCTGGCAACAATGGAATCGAGGGCCGTTCCCACCGTGTTGTTCTCGCCACGGACAAACTTTGCAGGGGGCGAGATGCTCTGGCGGGTGTAGATCGGCCACTCGGAGTTGTAGAGGTTGAAGATCGGCACGGGGGAGATGAGGTCCATGTGTGCGTCGTAGAACGAGTCGATGGTACCGACGTCGCGCCAGTAGGTCCGGTCGCGCTCGGTGGCGCCTGGGATGTCGTTGAGCGTGAAGTCGTACACGCCGGCTTCGCCTTGGTCCACGAAGTAGGGAATGATGTCCCCGCCCATATCGTGTTTGGTATCAAGTCTTTCCGCGTCCACGTGCAAGGCTTCAACGAGGGCGTCTGCATTAAAGACGTAGTTGCCCATGGAGGCGAGGAACTGCGTGGGGTCGGCTGCCAGTCCGGGGGTGCTGGCCGGCTTTTCCACGAAGGCCGCAATTTTTTGGGGATCGTTCTGGTCTACCTCGATCACACCGAACTGGTTGGCCATGTTCAGTGGCTGCCGCACTGCAGCAACTGTCGCTTTGGCCCCGCTGGCAATGTGCTGCTCCACCATTTGGGAGAAGTCCATGCGGTACACGTGATCAGCGCCGACCACTACCACGATGTCCGGGGCGTCGTCATGGATGAGGTTCAGCGATTGATAAATTGCGTTGGCACTGCCAAGGAACCAGCTCTTGCCCACGCGCTGCTGCGCCGGAACAGAAGCCACATAGCGGCCCAGTTGCGTGGACATACGCCAGGTTTCAGAGATGTGCCGGTCAAGGCTGTGCGATTTGTACTGCGTCAGCACGACGATTTTCAAATATCCCGAATTAACGAGATTGGATAGTGCAAAGTCAATTAACCTGTAGCCGCCTGCGAACGGTACCGCGGGCTTGGCCCGATCCGCCGTCAGCGGCATGAGTCGGTTGCCTTCTCCGCCTGCCAATACGATTGCCAAAACTTTCTTCAACGCCATGGTCACAGCTCCCCGTACGTCTTCGTATCCCCCAAAAGTCCGATTTTCCGGACTCTTTCACACTAGAACACATACGCCGGAACGACTACGTTGGTTAGCGTGCGAATAGACATTGTGACTAAAGAATTCCCTCCGGAAATTTATGGCGGTGCCGGTGTCCACGTTGCCGAGCTCAGCCGGGTGCTGGCAAAGCACGTCGACCTTCATGTCAGGGCGTTCGGCGCGCCCCGTGATGCCGACTATCATGGGGCTTCCGTGGCGTCCTACGCCACGCCCGAAGACCTCGGCGAAGCCAACGCCGCCATCCAGACCCTCGGCGTGGACCTGAGGATAGTTCCGGACATTGCGGGAGCGGACGTTGTCCACTCGCACACCTGGTACGCCAACATGGCCGGCCACCTCGCGTCTCTGCTGCACGGCATTCCGCACGTGCTCAGCGCCCACAGCCTGGAGCCCCTGCGTCCATGGAAGGCCGAGCAGCTTGGGGGCGGCTATGCCCTGTCCTCCTGGGTGGAGAAGACAGCGTACGAGGCGGCCGCCGCTATCATTGCCGTCTCCGATGGCATGCGGCAGGACATCCTCCGCAGCTACCCCAACGTGGATCCGGACAAGGTTCGCGTGGTCCACAACGGCATCGATGTCTCCCTATGGGAGCGTGATGAGGAGGATGATGCGATCCGCGCGCTTGGCATCGATCCCGCCAAGCCCAGCGTGGTCTTCGTGGGCCGCAACACCCGCCAGAAGGGTGTGCCGTACCTGCTCCGTGCCGCGTCAAGCCTGCCCGAAGGTGTCCAATTGGTGCTGTGTCTCGGGGCTGCGGACACTCCCGAACTTGCCGCTGAAACTGCACGCCTTATTGAGGAACTGCAGGCAAAGCGGGAGGGTGTCATCCTCATCGAGCGGATGCTGCCCCGGAAGGAGCTTATCCAGGTCCTCAGCCATGCCACCGCGTTTGCCTGCCCCTCGATTTACGAGCCCCTGGGCATCGTGAACCTCGAAGCCATGGCCTGCGGTGCCGCAGTGGTGGCTAGTGCCACAGGCGGCATTCCGGAAGTGGTCCAGCATGGCGAAACCGGGCTCCTCGTCCAACTGGAGCAGGTCACTGACGGGACCGGGACGCCGTTGGATCCCGAGAAGTTCGTCAGCGACTTCGCTGCAGCCCTGAACGAGGTAGTGGCCGATCCTGCGCGCGCCCGTGAGATGGGCATTGCTGGACGACGCCGTGCGGAAGAACACTTCTCCTGGGAGTCCATCACCGAAACAACCCTTGAGGTCTACCGGTCAGTCCTGCGCTAGATCCCTAGCCTCCCGGTAGCAGGCCAAACCACGACGGCGCCGCCCCCTTTGGTGGGGACGGCGCCGTCGAGGTTTTCAAGAGTTCCGCAATTGTTCACCGCATGGCAGCGAACTCCTGCTAGCGGGCCTTGGATGCCTTCAGCGCCAGGAGCGTTTTCTCGTCCGCGGGGGCGTTGCCGTTGGCCCGCAGCTCGCGGAAGTGCTCGCGCGCCTCATCCTGCCGGACAGCTTCTGCGCCGGTAGCGATGGAGGCGCGAAGGTGCTCCGGGCCGTAGCCGAAGGCGTCCACGAGGTCTACGGCGTGCGGACGGATCTTGACCAGGAGTCGGTTGATGTAGGTGCCCACGGTCCGGCCACGCTGCATCGAGAGCCTTCCGTTCATCAGGTACCAGGAGAGATGCTTCTCGATCAGGGACAAGCCGAACAGGTCGCGCAGCCAGGTCAAGACGCGCTTGGTTCCCTCATCCGTTACATGGGTGAGGGCCTCTGTGAAGGCCTCCCATTGAAGAAGTTCCGCATGGGCCTGGGCGGCTTCAATGAGCTCGTGTTGGTGCTGGTTGAACAGGGCCGCAGCCTGGTGCTGTGGAAGTTTATTGGCTCCCTTCAGTGCAGCACCGACTTCGGCAACCATCGACTGAACGCGGTCAGCCAAGAGAGTGCGCTGACCTTCTTCGTCCCGCAATGCCAAAGCCGCCTTCTGGACCGAGCCGGTATCAGCCACGAACTGGGCAACCTGCCGGAGGCCCGTCCGGTGCAGAGCCACACCGGCGGCCTGATCAACTACATAACGGGCAAGAACACCAAAGTCGGCGCTACGGAATTCCTTGGCGTAGTCAGCCAGGAGCCGCTTGGCTACCAGCTGCAGCAGCACGGTGTTATCACCTTCAAACGTGACATACACGTCGAGGTCCGCACGCAAGGAGGCAAAGCGGTTCTCGATCAGGAAGCCGGCTCCGCCGCACGCTTCGCGGCACTCCTGCAAAGTGTCCAAGGCATGCCAGGTGCTGAGGGGCTTGAGCGCGGCCGCCAGCGTTTCCAGGTCCTGTCGGTCGGCATCTGTGTCGTGTGCGCCGGAGAAGACGTCGTCGAATTTCTGCAGGAGCTGTTCGTGGGCGAAGCTGGCCGCGTAGGTGGTGGCCAAGCGGGTGAACAACCGGCGCTGGTGCCGCTGATAGTCCAGCAGGACCTCTTCATCGGTGCTGGACGAAGCATTGAACTGCCGGCGCTCGGTGGCGTACTGAATAGCTGTCTTGAGGGCCACCTTGCTCGCAGCCACAGCGGCTCCGTCGAGGGAAACACGGCCTTGGACCAGAGTGCCGAGCATGGTGAAGAAGCGGCGTCCCGGGCTCTCAATGGTGGAGGAGTACGTGCCGTCCTGAGCGACGTCGCCGTAGCGGTTCAGGAGGTTGGTCCGGGGAATGCGTACGTCCGTGAAGTGCAATCGGCCGTTGTCAATGCCGTTCAGTCCACCCTTGATGCCGTCATCTTCACCGCCGATGCCCGGGAGAAATTCCTTGGTGACAGGATCGCGGAGTTCCACATAGAAGGCGTGGACGCCGTGATTGACGTTCTTGGTGATCAGCTGGGCGAACACCACGGCGGCCAGGCCGTCTTTGGCTGCATTGCCGATGTAGTCCTTCCATGCCGCACGGAAGGGTGTGGTGATGACGAATTCCTGGCTCGCTTCGTCGTAAGTAGCCGTGGTGGCAATGCTGGCGACGTCGGAGCCGTGGCCGGTTTCCGTCATGGCAAAGCAGCCCGGGATCTCCAGGCTCATGATGCCGGGGAGCCACTTGTCCTGATGTTCCGCCGTGCCGAGGTGCATGACAGCGGAGCCGAAGAGGCCCCACTGGACGCCGGCCTTGATCTGAAGGGAGGGGTCGGCTGTAACGATCTCTTCGAAACCGGCGATGTTGCCGCCGTGATCGTCGGAGCCGCCCAGCCTGGTTGGGAAGGCGCGGTGGACGGTGTTGTTATCCACCAGGAACTTCAATTGCTCAAACACCCGTGCACGATGCTCGGTGTGGTGCAGGCCCTCGATCTTTTGCACCACTGGATTGCCTGCCACCTTGCGGGCTTCGTGGCGGATATGGGCCCATTTTCCAAGGAGCTGCTCCCCGAGGGCGGCGACATCGACCACCGGGTCTGCGCCAGAGGCAGCCTCTTTGCGGCCGGCGGGTTGCTGGGCGGATGAGGCCCGATCCACTACTTCAGTCATGTTGCTTCCTTCTTTGGTTCCGACAACTGATGAGTCATTGCTGGTCTCACGTGCTGCTTTTGAGCTCCGGGGCGATGCCGAGGCACAGCCAATCCGTAATCTGCCCGGCCATGGTTGCCTGATCGGGCTTAGTGCTGCCGGCAGGACTTCCCAGCCACATTTCTCCGGCGTTCCTCACGAGTCCGATAGCGGCCGTAGGCCAGTAAACGATGACCGCTTCCTTCTCTTCGCCCAGGTGTTCCCGCATGGGAGTCGCGATCATGTCCGTAATTTGTTCGAAGAAGTTACCCAAGGCACCCGAGGCCGCGATAGCGTCCTGCGCCGAGGCCTCCCCGGGGGTAAGCCGGGTGATGAAGGCGTATACGTTGGGGCTGGATTCGGCCATCTGCAGATAGGCGGAAACCATGGCGAAGAGTCCCTCCCGCGGGGTTTGCGCCAATTGGGCGGCCTCCTGCATGCGGCGTTGCATCTGCCCCAGCACCACTTCACCCATGGCTTGCTGAAGACCTGCTTTGTCCCCGAAATAGCGATAGAAGACCGATTTGGATGTCCCCGCGGAGCCGGCTATGTCCTCCATGGAGGCTTCACTTCCGAGCCTATGAACAGCCTTTCGCGCGGCTTTGATGAGTTCACGCCGGCGCTCCTCACGATGGGACTGCCATCGGGCCGCACGTCCATCAACCATGGCTTCGGCTTCGCCGGCCAAGGGGACTTCAATTTCAACCCGTGCCGAGCCGGCGGCACCGGCGGATTCTTCTTCGCGACTGTTCACGATACCCAGCGTATCAGGTACGCTGGGTATCAGTAACTGGCATTGATCGAAGGAGACAAGCATGGCTACAGCAGACGTGACTACGGACGGGCCCCTGGAACCGACCACTGGCCCGCAATCAACACGCTCGGCGGTCATCGTGGGCGGCAACCGCATTCCGTTCGCAAGAACCGGCGGCGCCTACGTAAAGTCCTCCAACCAGGACATGCTGACCGCGGCCCTGGAGGGGCTGGTGGCCAGGTTCGGACTCCAGGACGAACGCATCGGAGAGGTCGCAGCCGGGGCAGTGCTTAAGCACTCAAGGGACTTCAACCTCACACGGGAAGCTGTCCTCGGCTCGGCTTTGTCGCCCGAAACCCCTGCATACGACCTCCAACAAGCCTGCGCAACCGGATTGGAGACCGTTCTTGGGTTGTCCAACAAGATCAAGTTGGGGCAAATTGACTCAGGGATCGCCGGCGGTGTGGACTCGGCCTCTGATGCCCCGATCGCCGTCAGTGAGGGATTGCGCGAAATACTGCTTGACCTGAACCGGGCAAAGACCACCGTGCAAAAGCTGAAGATCATCGGCCGGATCCGCCCCAAGGATCTGGCCCCCGATGCTCCCAACACCGGTGAGCCCCGCACAGGGCTGTCCATGGGCGAACATCAGGCCCTCACTACTGCGCAGTGGAAAATCTCCCGGGAAGCGCAGGACGAGCTTGCTTTTAACAGCCACCGCAACCTGGCTGCCGCCTACGAACGGGGTTTCTTCGATGACCTGATCACCCCGTACCGCGGGCTTAACCGGGACTCCAACCTGCGTGCAGACACCACGCTGGAGAAGCTCGCCACCCTCAAGCCCGTCTTCGGCAAGAACCTTGGCTCCGAAGCAACCATGACCGCGGGCAACTCCACACCCCTGACAGACGGTGCATCCACCGTCCTCCTGGCTACCGGAGAATGGGCAGACGCCCACGGGCTGCCGAAGCTCGCCACAGTCCTGGACGGCGAAGCGGCCGCCGTCGACTTCGTTCACGGCAAGGACGGCCTCCTCATGGCGCCGGTCTTCGCGGTTCCCCGCTTGCTGGCTCGGCACGGCCTCACTTTCGAGGACATCGACTTCTTCGAAATCCACGAGGCCTTCGCCGGAACCGTCCTCAGTACCTTGGCCGCGTGGGAAGACGAAGAGTTCGGCCGGACGCGCTTGGGACTTGACGGCGCGCTGGGAAAGGTGGACCGTGCCAAGCTCAACGTCAATGGCTCATCGTTGGCTGCCGGCCACCCGTTTGCGGCTACGGGTGGCAGGATCGTAGCTTCACTTGCGAAGATGCTGCATGAGAAGGGCACCGTTAATGGCCGCCCTGCGCGGGGCCTGATTTCCGTGTGCGCCGCCGGCGGTCAGGGCGTTGTTGCGATTCTCGAAGCAGCATAGGGGGAGTGCGATGACAGATAGGTACACACAGCTGGTAAGTCAGGGACTGGGGAAGGACGTAGCCAAGAAGCTGGGCCTGCCCCAGCCCGTGGTGCTTCGACGCCACCAACCCGGCGCACCGCTCATCACGGGCCCGGTCTTGGTCAGTGGCGACAGTGCAGGGGCAGATGACATTGCCACAACCCTGCTTGGTTGGGGTTTGGACGTCCGCCGCAACGCGCTGCCCAAGGAGAAACTTGGGGCAATCATCCTGGTACTTGATGCAGTCCAGCACCCCGGGGACTTGGGAAAATCAGTCCTTACCGCTGGCGCATCCCTGCGGGACCTCTCGCCCAACGGCCGTGTCATCACCATGTCGCGGACTTCGCAGTCAGCCCCGACTCCGGCGTCTGCTGCTGCGCGGCAGGGCATTGATGGATTCCTGCGGTCTCTCGCCAAGGAACTACGCGCGGGGGCCACGGCCAACGGCATTCTCCTGGATGGCCAGCTCGCGACCACCAGCCCTTCGGCACTGGGGGCCCTGAGGTTCTTCCTCTCGGGCCGCTCCGCTTATGTCGATGGACAGTTCCTGACCGTCCGCTCAACGTCAGGCAGCTTGCCGAACGACGCCGACAAGCCCCTCGCCGGAAAAGTAGCAGTTGTTACCGGCGCAGCGCGGGGGATCGGTGCAGCCATCGCCCGTACCCTGCACCGCGACGGGGCCAAGATCGTGGCCGTGGACATCCCGGCTGCAGGGGACCACCTGGCAGTTGTAGCCAACGAGGTACGCGGGACGGCCCTGCAGCTTGATATCAGCAGGGATGACGCCGGACACCGCATTATCGAACATGCCGTGGAACGCAACGGGCGGCTCGACATCGTGGTGCACAACGCAGGGATTACCCGTGATCGACTGCTTGCCAACATGGACGAGGGCCGCTGGCAATCAGTCATTGCTGTCAACATCGCGGCCCAGCTGAGAATCAACGAGGCACTTCTGGCGTCGGAGCATTTCAAAGAATCGCCGCACATTGTGTCAGTCGCATCCACAAGTGGCATTGCCGGAAACAGGGGCCAGACCAACTACGGCGCATCCAAGGGTGGTGTCATAGGCATGGTGAGATCCACGGCTGCCCTGATGGAACCTTTCGGTGGGACCATCAACGCGGTAGCTCCTGGTTTCATCGAAACTGAGATGACGGCCAAGATGCCCTTCGCGATCCGCGAGGCGGCTCGCAGGCTCAACTCCCTCAAGCAGGGCGGCCAGCCCCAGGATGTGGCAGAGGCCATCGCGTTCCTTTCCAGCGATGCTGCCGGTGGAATCTCCGGTGAGGTACTGCGCGTGTGCGGGCAACAACTGGTGGGAGCATGAACCATCCCCAGCCGGTTGTCCTTGGCGAGCTTCCGTCGCTCTCCAAGTTGTATGTCAACGCCGCTACCGCAGCAGCCCGCCGTCGGGTTCTGGGAGCATCCTCCGGGAAGAAGCGGCTTCCTGCGGTCAGCCACGAGGTCAGGGGGGTGCGGGCCGACGTCGAAAATCTGACCGCCTACCAACATTTGGTGGGTGAGACCGCCAGCGACACCCTCCCTGCCGGCTACGTTCATGCTTTGGCTTTTCCCGTATCCATGAGCGTCATGAACCGTGAAGACTTTCCGCTGCCGCTCCTTGGCATGATTCATCTGAAGAACCGTATCGAACAACTGGTACCCATCCAGTTCTCCGAGCAACTGGACATCCGCTCCTGGGCGGAGAACCTTGCCGGCCACAGGGCCGGAACCCAGCTGGATGTAGTGGCCGAGGTCCGTTCCGGTTCCAGCGGTGACATATTGTGGCGCGGCGTGTCCACGTACTTAGCCAAAGGTGTCTTCCTGCCGGGTATCGACAAGCCAGGCAGCCCGAATGGCGCATTTGCCGGAGACTTTTCGCCGCCTGATCCCACTGCGCTGTGGCAACTCGGCCTGGATACCGGAAGGAGCTACGCTACCGTGTCGGGCGATTTCAATCCGATCCACTTGAGCGTCCTTTCGGCCAAAGCCTTGGGACTGCGGGGATCAATCGCGCACGGAATGTATCTGGCCTCGCGTGCACTTGCCGACGTCGGGGCCGTGAAGTCGGATTCCTTTACCTGGGACGTTGCCTTCGAAGCCCCTGTGTTCCTTCCAGCGCGTGTTGCCTTGGACATCACCACTGTGCAGGCCGACTCGGGAAGCTGGGAGCGCTCGGACTACGTTGCGTGGAATCCCCGCAGCGGCAGGCGACACTTCGCTGGCAGCGTTTCGGCCCTGGTCTAAGACAGGGCAGCGGACGGCGGCGGTCCCCCTCAAGGTGGCTGCCGCCGTCGTCGTTAATTTCTTGGTGATACAGCACTTTCGGGAACGTACGCTCCCGCCCAGCGGAAGACTTCGTCGAAGAACCTGCTTCGCGCGGGTTCGGCAGACAAGGCGAGGTCATGGATACCACCATCGATCCGTGCCAGCGTGATCAAACGGCCCAGTTGCGTGCTGCGCTCGGTTATATGCCGGACGTTCAGGACGATGTCCGATGAGGTGATGGTCTCCAGCGGGGCCGTCACTGCCGCACTGGCGGTAGAGGCGCATACCAAGACCGGGCAACGGATATCCAAGCCTCTTGCTAGTTCGGCGTGTCCGCGCCTGATGGCACGAAGCCAGCCGGCCAGAACGGGAAATCCTTCCAGTGGCTTCCAGCTGAGGTTAAAGTCCCACTTGCCGCCGGTGGTTGCATGCAGGCTTCGTCCGTATTGCTCACCGAGGACGCCCACCTGCCGCCGCGGCTGGTAAGTTGCAAGACGGTCGACGACGACGGTCCCCACCGTGCGCTGGAAGAAGGGCTTGTTGAGGTCGAACCATGGACTGTTGAGGACCAGGGCGTCCACGATGCCATCGAAGCGGCGGCGGTGGGCCCACAGACTGGTCACCAGACCGCCGGTTGAATGGCCCATGACAACCATGACGTCATGCCCGTCCTCTTCCCTGATGATACGGGCCGCCTCGTTGAGTTCCTCATCGTAGCTCTGCAGGGATTCGACGTAGTTGGGTGTCTGGTGAGAGCGGAGGGAACGGCCGTACTTCCGGAGGTCCAGTGCGTAGAAGTTGTATCCGGCGTTGATCCACTCATCAGCCAGGTGCGTCTGAAAGAAGTAGTCCACAAATCCATGAACATAGAGCACGGCGCGCCCGGTGCCGGTAGGAGCGTTCCTGGAGACCAGCGTCGCTACCACATCGCCCTCGGCGTCGGGCTGGAGAGTGAGGATCCGGGCCTTGTAATCCGGGCCGAGGATATCTTCGGAGCTGTCCATGTTTTCCTTCGATGTGCAGGGAAGAAACAGTTGTGATCAAGCTCGCATCGTATTGCCCAAATAAAGGGAAGCAAAACAAACAAGGCCCAAAATCCGTGGATTTCAGGCCTTGTGATTGTGCGCGGAGGGGGACTTGAACCCCCACCCCCTTTCGAGGACTAGCACCTCAAGCTAGCGCGTCTGCCATTCCGCCACCCGCGCAGGTGGTGTTCAGATGGTCCATTTTGCACCTTGCGGTGCTTCACTTTCCTCCGAAGCAGCGAGAAAAACTCTAACACGGTTTCGTTTCGCTGAAAAATCGGCGCTGGTCAAGCCGTTTCTACACTTGACCAAGGACCCACGACGAAACGAATTCCTGACTGTGGCGGCTGCTGGTGAGTAGGCTGAGGGAACACGGGACGAGCTGCGGAGCCGCAGTTTGCGTCACCGGAACCTGCAGCCCAGCCACGCAAGGAGAGTTTCCATGTCTGTCATCCGCCCCGAAGACGAAGTTGTCCGGATCTGCCAGGAGCTCATCCGCATCGACTCCTCCAACTTTGGAGACGACTCGGGTCCGGGGGAGCGCGCCGCAGCAGAGTACACGGCCGGGCTGATCACCGAAGTCGGACTTGATGCCGAGATCTTCGAGTCCGCCCCGGGCCGCGCCAACGTAGTAACCCGCATGACCGGCGAAGACCCCTCGGCGGACGCCCTGGTAGTACATGGGCACTTGGATGTTGTCCCCGCCCTCAAGGACCAATGGAGTGTGGACCCGTTCAGCGGCGAACTGAAAGATGGCCTGGTCTGGGGCCGCGGCGCCGTGGACATGAAGGACATGGACGCCATGATTCTTTCAGTCATGCGTAACTTTGCCAGGACGGGCCGGAAGCCAAAACGCGACATCATCTTCGCTTTCTTCGCAGATGAGGAGGCCGGCGGCACCTATGGGGCCAGGTACGCCGTCGAGCACCGACGTGAACTTTTCGACGGCGCCACTGAGGCGATCTCGGAAGTCGGCGGATTCTCCGCCACTATTGGCGGACAACGGACCTATTTGCTGCAGACCGCCGAGAAGGGATTGTCCTGGTTGCGGCTGGTAGCGCACGGCCGGGCAGGCCACGGTTCCCAGATCAATACTGACAACGCCGTTACGCGGCTTGCCGCCGCTGTGACCAGGATCGGCGAATACAAGTGGCCTGTGGAACTGACGCCAACCACGCGGCAGTTCCTGGACGGCGTCACCGAACTGACGGGAGTCGAGTTCGACGCCGACAACCCGGACATCCTCCTCAAGGAACTTGGTACTGTGGCCCGGTTCGTCGGTGCCACACTACAGAACACTTCCAACCCGACGTTCCTGCGCTCCGGCTACAAGCACAACGTCATTCCCGAGTCGGCCGAGGCGTTCGTTGACTGCCGAACACTTCCGGGGCAGCAGGAGCTGGTGTTCGAGACCATCAAGGAACTAGCCGGGGACGGCGTTGAAATCAGCTACGTCAACAAGGATGTTTCCTTGGAGGTGCCCTTTGCAGGGAACCTGGTGGACTCCATGATTGATGCCCTGCACTCCGAGGACCCGGGCGCCAAGGTCCTCCCTTACACGCTTTCCGGGGGCACCGACAATAAATCGTTGAGCAAGATCGGCATCACCGGATACGGTTTCGCTCCGCTGATGCTGCCCGACGAACTCGACTTCACAGGGATGTTCCACGGCGTCGATGAGCGCGTGCCGGCCGAGTCCCTCCAGTTCGGCGCACGGGTCCTGAACACCCTGCTCAGCAACTACTAAAGGGTTCAGCAACTACTAAGGCAAGCACCCGAAGGACCATCATGACTCCCGAAGAAATTCTGCCCGACGAACTGCTTGAACGGCTGCGTGGCCGCGCCGCAGGTTACGACCAGAACAACCAGTTCTTCCACGAGGACCTGGAGGACCTGGCAGCCGCCGGCTACCTGAAGCTGTTCGTGCCGGAGGCCGACGGCGGTTTCGGGCTCGGGCTCGAATCGGTGGCTGCGTTGCAGCAACGTCTCGCCACGGCTGCCCCGGCCACAGCGCTGGCGGTGAATATGCACTTGGTGTGGACCGGCGTCGCGCAGGTCCTGACGGCCCGAGGGGACAGATCCTTGGATTTCGTGTTGAAGGAGGCGGGGCAGGGTGAGGTCTTTGCCTTCGGCATTTCCGAGGCCGGCAATGATTCCATGTTGTTCGATTCCGGCACGGTTGCCGAGCCGCTACCTGACGGGAGCTACCGGTTCACTGGCCGGAAAATCTTCACCAGCCTCTCACGCGGCTGGACCCGGCTGGGAACATTCGGCAAGGATGCCGACGCCAGGGACCGTGAGGGGGAGCTCGTCTTTGGCTTTCTCCGCCGCGATGAGCCGGGCCACGAAACCCTGAGCGACTGGGACACCCTGGGTATGCGTGCCAGTGCGTCCAACACCACTCTCCTGCACGGAGCCGTGATTCCGGCAGAACGGATCTTCCGCAAGCTCCCCGTGGGACCCAACAAGGACCTGTTGATCTTCGCGATCTTCGCGTGCTTCGAGACTTTGCTCGCCGCCGTGTACACGGGCGTTGCCGAGCGTGCATTCACCCTTGGCGTAGCGAACGTCAAGCGAAGGGTTTCAGCCAAACACGGTGGCCGGAGCTACGCCCAAGACCCGGATATCCGGTGGAAGGTGGCAGACGCTGCCTTGGCCATGGACGGAATCGCACCTCAAATCTCTTCCCTGGCCCGCGATGTGGACAACCTGGTGGACCACGGAGCCCAATGGTTCCCCAAACTTGTGGGACTAAAGTCCCGGGCAACGGAGAACGCACGCCACGTAGTGGACTTGGCGATCCGTGTCACAGGAGGATCCAGCTACTTCCGTGGGTCTGAGATGGAGCGGCTCTACAGGGACGTCCTGGCAGGCATCTTCCATCCTTCCAACGATGAATCCGCCCATAACACTGTGGCGAACGCATGGTTGGGTCCGTTGGAGGACCAGCGGTAATACCTGAATGCGTGATGCCGCTGCGTTCAGACGGTTCGCTGCACGGAATAGACTTTGCGGCGCAACCAGAAGCGGCGCCCGCCTCCGAGGTAGAGCACGCTGCGCTCGAGTTCCCACTTGCCGTATTCGGAATGCTCGGCGAGTCGGCGTCGGGCTTCCGGCAGTGAATCGTCAGGTCCCACCGTCAGTACGAGGTATTCGTACTGACGTGCGTAGTCTCGTTGGCGCTCAACGGAGCTGCCCGGAAATTGTTCTTTCATCCCTCTCCATTTTCGTCCTTTTCCGGCTAACGTGAAGTCATGAGCATCGATCCGCGTGTCGCGCTTCAATCACTGACCGCCGCCCTGGAAGAACATCTGGCCGCCGCATCAGCGCGCAGGGGCGAAGGTGACCCCAATGTCGAAGCGGCTTTTTTCGCCGTCGCCGATGCCTTCGAAGTTTATGAAGATGCGCTGTACGAGGCGTACTCCGAGGTTACTCCGCTCCAAGTCTTCGACGACGAAGATGAAGAAGACGAGGACGTCCTGGACGAAGACATGGAAATCGTGGAGGACTAACTGACCTAACGAACCGGCCACCTTGGGGTGGCCGGTTTTTTTGTGCTCCCTTCCGGCAGCTTTTGTGCTGGTTCCAGACCGGATTTCCGCGGTTTTTGCGCTCCTGCGCGCCACGAAAGCACGTAGTGCCGCCGTCGCCGGCTAGGTACTCGCACGTAGGTGCAATGGGTAAACCTGCGCAAACTTGAGTACCGACTACTGGTGCGCCTCCTGACCGCCGCCGCTTCACTGATAAGTAGGCAATGGCAGGACTGCAAAGAAGGCTGACATGGTGAAAGTTCCAGTCTTGCGTACGGGCAAGGTAGCGGCACCCACCGGTGCGGACCGTGCCTCGGCGGGTTCAGTCTTTCCCGCAAAAGCTGCCATCGCCGACGTCAATCCGCCGGTGTCTCCCTGGATTGACAAGTCCGTTGCTGCACAACGGACTGAGAAGGCGGGACTGGCGGCACCGAGCTCCGAGGTCACCCTGGACTTCGTGCCGCCAGTCACCCGCAGGACCCCTCGGATCACGTTCCCCCGCCGGGGCAGGACCGACTGGGCGCATTCACTGACCAACAGTCTTCGCATGACGGACATGGCCCTCGTTGCTGCCGCTGTTTTCGCCGGTTTCGTTGTGAACACCGAAGGCCTGACCCTGGCTGCGGAGAGTCCTGCCTACACACGCCATCTGGTGATGGCACTGATTCTTGGACTGGTTTGGTTGGGTTCGTTGGAGGTCTACCGCACCCGCGATCCGAAAGTCCTGGGCGTAGGTCCCGAGGAGTACAAGCGCGTCCTGTCGGCAAGTTTTCGTGTCTTTGGTTTTCTGGGCATCGTTGCCGTGGTTTTCCGGGTTGATGCTGTCAGCTCATTCGTACTCGTCTCCCTGCCGCTTGGCTTGGTGGCGCTCACCAGCAGCAGGTGGAGTTTCCGCCGGTGGCTGAGCCACGAAAAGTCCCGCGGCCGCTGCCTCTCCCGGGCGATCGTTGTAGGTGAGCCCCAAGACGTTCGGTACGTCATCAAGCAGATCAACCGAAAATCCGGCACCGCGTACGACATCCTCGGAGCCTGCCTTCCAGGGGCACGGCGAGGTGCGGTCCTGAAGGTGGACCACCTCCGTGTCCCTGTTCTTTCTTCGATCTACGGGATCGCCCTCACCGTCCGGCAAACGGGCGCCAACGCGGTGATTGTGGCCGGCCCCGTGCCCGGTGGAAACCAGTTCATCCAGGAGCTCGGGTGGCGGCTGGAGGAAAATTCCGCGGAACTTGTCCTCGCGGCCGCCCTAACGAACGTGGCCGGTCCGCGGATCCACTGGCGGCCGGTCGAGGGACTTCCCCTGATGCACGTGGACATCCCGCACTACTCCGGGGGCAAGCACACACTCAAGCGTCTGATGGACATTACGGTCTCGGCGTCGGCATTGCTGGTCCTCTCACCGATCCTGCTGCTCCTGGCAGCCATAGTTCACCAGGACAGCCCCGGGCCTGTACTTTTTCGCCAGGAACGGGTCGGCAGGAGGGGCACTACCTTCCACATGCTGAAGTTCCGTTCCATGGTGGTGGACGCCGAATCCCGCCTGGAGGAACTTAGCACCCAGGATGAAGGCGCCGGTGTCCTGTTCAAGATCCGCGGCGACCCCCGCGTTACCAAGTGCGGCCGATGGATGCGTAAGTACTCCCTCGATGAATTGCCCCAGTTCTGGAATGTCCTGGTGGGCAACATGAGCCTCGTGGGACCGCGGCCGCCGTTGGCCCGTGAAGTCAGCGGCTACGAACGCCATACGCATCGTCGGCTGCTCATCAAGCCCGGCATCACGGGCCTATGGCAAATCAATGGCCGGTCGGACCTTCCATGGGACGAGGCCGTACGGCTGGACCTCTATTACGTGGAGAACTGGTCCATAGCTGGAGACCTGATGATCATGTGGCGGACGTTCAGGGCAATGATTCAACCTTCCGGGGCCTATTAGCCAATAACTGCAACAAACCAAGCGAATCGCGCTGTCAACACAGAAGCAGAGTGGGAAATGAGCATACGAACGATTCCATCAGGACAACTCAACGGCCACGGCCCACAGCCCAGGCTCCGCATTGCGGTAGTGGGGGCAGGATACTGGGGCCCCAATCTTGCCCGGAACCTCAAAGCCAGCCCTGACTGGGATCTCGTTGCCATCTGCGACCTCGACGTCGAACGAGGGCTAAGGCTCGCCGAGACGGTTGGCGGAGTGGCCGTCGTCGAATCCTTGGACGAACTGCTTGACACGTACAACCTGGACGCCGTTGCAGTAGCTACCCCGGCGCATACCCACCACGGAGTGGTGATGACTGCCCTGCGCGCCGGCAAACATGTCCTGGTGGAGAAGCCGTTGGCTGACAGCCGTGCGAAGGGCCTGGAGATGGTGGAGGAAGCGAAGGCCAGAGGATTGGTCCTCATGGCAGACCACACCTACTGCTTCACACCAGCGGTCCTCAAGATCCAGGAACTGGTAGCCAGCGGTGCCCTGGGCGACATTTTGTATGTTGATTCCGTCCGCATCAATCTTGGACTTGTCCAACCGGACGTCAACGTTTTCTGGGACCTGGCGCCCCACGACCTTTCCATCCTGGACTTCGTCCTGCCAGGTGGCTTGCATCCCACGGAAATATCCGCTCACGGCGCGGATCCCCTGGGAACCGGCAGGGACTGCGTCGGACACCTCACTTTCGGCCTGCCCAACGATGCGATGGTCCATATCCACGTGAATTGGCTCAGCCCCACAAAGATCCGGCAAATGATCATCGGGGGGTCAAAGAGGACCCTGGTGTGGGACGACCTCAATCCCCAGCAACGCCTCAGCGTGTACGACCGTGGAGTCAGCCTGGAGCATCAGCCCAGATCTGCAGCTGACAAACGGACCTCCGCCATCTCCTACCGTTTGGGCGACACCTGGTCGCCGGCATTGCAGGAACGCGAGCCCCTTGGCCAGGTGGTCTGCGAACTTGCCTCCTCCATCCGCAACCGGACCATGCCACGGACCAGCGGCGAATCCGGGCTCCGTGTCTTGTCCGTTCTCGAAGCCGTCACGCAAAGCCTCAGCACTGACGGTCAATCAACAATCGTCGCCGGGAATGAAGTCTCTTTCCAGGTTGCGCGGTGAAAAAGCTTCTAGGGGCCAGTGTCCTGGTCACCGGAGGCGCCGGCACCATTGGTTCGACGCTGGTCGACCAACTGCTCGACGCCGGTGCGGCGCACGTAGACGTGCTGGACAACCTCGTCCGCGGCCGCCGCGCAAACCTCGACGAAGCTCTCTCCACCGAAAGGGTACGGCTGGTCGAAGGCGACCTCCGTGACCGCGACCTCGTCCACGACCTGACCCATGGCAAGGACCTGGTTTTCCATCAAGCCGCCATCCGCATCACCCAGTGCGCGGAAGAACCACGGCTGGCCCTCGAAGTGTTGGTAGATGGGACCTTCAACGTCTACGAGGCAGCTGCGGCGCACAAAATAGACCGACTCATCTCAGCCTCAAGTGCCTCCGTTTATGGCATGGCCGAGGAATTTCCCACGAAGGAAAGCCACCACCACCACAACAACGACACCTTTTACGGCGCGGCGAAGTCCTTCAACGAAGGAATGGCGAGGAGCTTTCGCGCAATGTCAGGCCTGGACTACGTCCTCCTGAGGTACTTCAACGTTTATGGACCCCGCATGGACGTGCACGGGCTCTACACCGAAGTCCTTGTTCGTTGGATGGAGCGCATAGTGGATGGCCAGCCCCCACTGATTTTCGGCAACGGGCAGCAAACCATGGACTTCATCCACACCGCGGACGTCGCCAGGGCCAATGTCCTTGCCGCCGTCAGCAATGTACGCGAGGGCGTCTATAACGTGGCCAGCGGTACGGAGACCAGTCTGGCGGAGCTGGCGCAAACACTGCTCAAGGTCATGGCTTCACCCCTCCACCTGGAACATGGTCCGGAGCGTGCCGTCAACGGAGTTGCCCGACGGCTTGCCGACGTCACGGCAGCACGCGAAGACCTGGGCTTCGAGGCAGTCGTTGGCCTGGAAGACGGCTTGCGCTCGCTGGTCTCGTGGTGGCGTCCGCTTCGTGCTGAGATTGCTGCCGCCCGCACTATGAGCCGCCCTGCACCGACAGTCGGTGCGCGATGACCATCTCCGAAACCCGCTTGGGCCGCGTTGACGTCATGAAGCCGTGGCTCGGCGAAGAAGAAGCCCAGGCTGTCGCAGAGGTCATCGCCTCCGGTTGGGTGGCCCAGGGTCCCAAGGTTCGCCAATTCGAGGACGCGTTTGCAGCCGAGCAACATGCTGGATTCGCGGTCGCAACGTCGAGCTGCACCTCTGCACTCCACTTGGCCCTCGTCGTTGCCGGCGTCGCAGCCGGTGATGACGTGGTGGTGCCATCGTTCTCCTTTATTGCTACTGCCAACGCCGCAACGTACGTGGGTGCGCGGCCCGTTTTCGCCGACGTCGATATCCTCACTGGCTGCGTTACTGCAGAAACCGTCAAGGCTGCCCTGACTCCCGCTACTACAGCGGTCATCGCCGTTGACCAAGGTGGAGTCCCGGTTGACCTGGAACCTATCCGGGCGCTGTGTGATCCTCTGGGAATCATCGTGGTGGAAGACGCCGCGTGTGCTATTGGCTCCAGATATCGGGGACAGCCCGTAGGTTCAAACGCCGATTTGGCTGCTTGGTCGTTCCACCCGCGCAAGATCCTCACGACGGGTGAGGGCGGCATGATCACTACACCGCGCCAAGACTACGGCGACAGGGCACGGCGCCTCCGCGAACATGCCATGAGTGTTTCAGCCGCTGATCGCCACGCCAGCCTGCTCGCCCCCGCGGAGGAGTACCTCGAAATCGGGTTCAACTACCGCATGACCGACCTTCAGGCCGCCGTCGGAATTGTCCAACTTGGCCGCCTCAATGCCGCCGTCCAGCGACGGCGCGAACTGGCCGCTACCTACGCGAACGCCTTCGCCGGAGTGGAGGGCCTACGCCTGGTAAGCGATCCGGAGTATGGCATCAGCAACTTCCAGTCATGCTGGCTGGAGGTCGGCCCGGCGTTCCCGCTGGGCCGGGACGCCCTCATGGCACGTTTGGCTGCGGATGGTATCTCTGCCCGCCGCGGGATCATGGCAGCGCACCGGCAGCCTGCGTACGCAGGCACGGACACAGGCACGGCCGGGCTGGACGCCACGGAGTGGTTGACGGATCACACACTCATACTGCCCCTCTTCCACCAACTGGCGCTGGGCGACCAAGTCCGCGTCATCGACTCAGTATTACGAGCCGCGGGTCAGCCATGAGCGAGCTACTCCTCATCGCGGCAAGCGGCCTCGCCCGGGAGGTCCTTGCCATGGTCCGCAGCAGCGGGCCTTTCGACGTCATTGGGATCCTCGACGACGACGAAGACAAGGTAGGCCGCGTGGTGGACGGGGCACATGTCCTCGGTCCCGTCCGGGAAGCTATGAACTACCCCCACGCCCTGCTGCTGATCTGCATTGGATCCGGCAGCGGCCGGGAAAGCGTGGTGATGCGGCTACGCGCCTTGGGGCTGGGCGAAGACCGCTACGCTACAGCGATCGATCCTTCCGTGCGCGTTCCAGAGGGCTGCATGATTGGCCGGGGGAGTATCCTCCTCGCCCACGTGAGCATGACAGCTTCGGTGACCATCGGCGACCACGTGGTCGCAATGCCAGGGGTCACGTTCACACATGATGACGTCATCGGCGATTACGCCACCTTGGCCTCCGGAGTGTCCCTCGGCGGCAACGTCCACGTTGGCCGGGCCGCCTACATCGGCATGAATGCCAGTGTCCGCGAGCGCCTGACCATCGGCGCGAAAGCGATGATCGGCATGGGCGCCGCTGTCCTTGCCGATGTTCCCGAGGACGAAACGTGGGCCGGGGTGCCGGCAAGGGTGATCCGGCGGGGAAATACCCCGGAGCTGGAGGGCGTCCTGTGACACTTCGGAGCCCGGTGACTCCCCGGCGGACACCAACGCCCACCAGGGCATTCGTGATCAGCGTGGTCAACGCTTTCATCACGAAGCTGGGCACGATCGGAATCGGAATCGCACTGGCACGCCTGCTGGGGCCCGAAGAATTCGGAACCTACGCCGTAGCATTTGTAGCTTTGGTTGCGGTCTTGAGCTTCAACGAATTGGGAGTCAGTCTCGCGATCGTTCGCTGGCCCGGTGACCCAAAGGACATAGCGGCAACCGTCACCACTATTTCGGCAACATGCAGCGTCCTGCTGTTCGGGGTTTCCTATGCAGCTGCACCCTACTTCACGGCCGCCATGGGAAATGAAGCAGCCACGGACGTGGTCCGGGTCATGGCGGTCTGCATCGTGCTGAACGGCTTGGTAGCCACCCCTGCAGCCCTGCTGCAACGGAACTTCCGTCAAGGCCAGCGCATGGTCATTGACCAAGTCAATGTTTGGCTGGGGGCAGGCGCCTCACTGATCATGGTGATCGCCGGGATGGGCGCCATGAGCCTTGGCATTGGGCGGGTCTTGGCCAGCCTGGTAGCCGGCGTCCTGTTCCTGATCTATTCGCCTTTGCCTTATCGCTTTGGATTCTCGTTGAAAGGTGCCAGGCAGTTGCTGGCGTTCGGGCTGCCCCTGGCCGGCGCCAGTATGGTGGTCTTTGCGGTTGGCTACGTTGATCAACTCGTTGCGGGGAAGATGCTGGGGCCGGTCGCCTTGGGCCTGTATGTTATGGCGTTCAACATGGCTGGCTGGCCTTCCAGTTTGTTGTCCCCGCCCCTTCGGAGCGTGGCACCGGCAACCTTTGCCAGGTTGCAGGACAGGCCGGGGGACATGCAGTCGGCCCTGTTGTCCCTTACCGGGGCGCTGGCAGCGGTCCTTTTGCCGGTCTGCGCGGTAATGATGGGATGCGCTGTCCCACTGGTCATGCTGGTTTATGGCGATGCCTGGGCTCCGGCCGGCCTCGCCCTCTTTTGGTTGGCTCCGCTGACCGCCGTGCGAGTCCTCCACGAGCTGTTCTACGACTACCTGGTCATTCTCGGTTTGTCCGGGCCGATTTTCACGGTCCAACTGATGGCGCTCGCAGCTCTGGTCCCCGCCCTGATTGTCGGGGCGATTTATGGCGGGATGTCTGGACTGGCTGCAGCGCCGGTGGCCGTTGCTGTTGTGGTGACCTCGCCGATGTACCTCAGGGCCATGAAGCGGGCGAACGTTTCACTGCGGGCGGTGGCCGTTCGACTTTTCCGGCCATTCATGGTGGCTGTTGCTGCCGGTGTTGGTTGCTCGCTGCTGAGCCAATCTGTGCGGTCACCGATGGAGGCCGTTCTCTTGTCTGCGGGTGTGGGCGTCCTGGCGATGGGCCTCACGCTTGCGTTTGGCAAGCGGGACATTGCCGATGTCCGGCGTTGGGGCCGTGGCCGTGCCCCCGAGGAGGCCTGGACATGAAGATCCTCGTCTATCCACACGACCTCCGCCTGGGCGGCAGCCAGCTGAATGCCATTGAATTGGGCGCAGCCGTACAGCGACTGGGGCACGACGTCCTGCTCTTTGGGCAACCAGGTCCGCTGGCGCAAACGGCTGTCGAGTTAGGACTGGAGTACGTTCCTGCACCACGTCCAGGAAAGCGTCCTTCGCCAAATGTCATCAGGGCCCTGGTCTGCACTGTCCGCGAGCGCGGTGTGGAGGTTCTTCACGGATACGAGTGGCCACCGGCCTTGGAGTGCCTGGCTGCTTCCAAAGTGGTGGGTGGCACCACGGCGGTCGCCACCGTCATGTCCATGGCTGTCGCTCCGTTCATTCCAAAGTCCATGCCGCTCATGGTGGGTACTGAGCAGATCCATCAATGGGAGTCTTCCCGGGGCAGGGGAGAAGTGCACGTCATGGAGCCGCCGGTGGATACGTACGCCAACCAGGCTTCGGCGACGGTGGGTTTGGACGCATTTAGCCGCAAGTTTGCACTGAGTGACCGTTCCCTCACCGTTGTCTGTGTTTCACGCCTGGCACAGGAACTGAAACTTGAGGGCCTTCTGAGCGCCATGGACGCCATCCGCCTGTTGGCCCTTGAACATCCGGTGACGCTGATCATTACGGGAACCGGTCCGGCCTCGGATGCAGTCGCTAGCCGGGCTGCGCTTATCAATGCAGCCACCGGGCGCGAGACGGTGACCCTCACGGGTGAACTCGCGGACCCGCGGCCTGTCTATGCTGCCGCTGATGTCGTGCTGGGGATGGGCGGTTCAGCGTTGCGCGGGCTTTCCTTCGGGAAGCCCCTTGTGGTCCAAGGTGAGCGCGGGTTTTGGGAACTTCTCACCCCCGACTCCCTACCTACCTTCCTGTGGCAAGGATGGTACGGATCCGGTCCGGGTACAGCCGGTGAAGGACAAACCGCCTTGCTCGCCATCCTGCGAGCGCTCATGGAAGATGAGCACCTTCGCCGGGACTTGGGTGGTTTTGGTCGGCAGCTCGTCGAGGAGAGGTACTCATTGGACTCCGCGGCTCAACGTCAGGTAGGCCTTTACCAGGATTTTGCCGCTGCCCGCCCCGGCCTGGCCACGACCTTGGCATCGGAAGTGGCAGCCATGGGCCGATACGCCGGCTATGTGGGCAAACGACGTGCTCAGCGTGTGCTGCGACGACTGCCCAGGGACGACTTTAATGCCCGCCCTGTTGCCAGCCACGCTGCAGGACCGGAGCTACACCTTGCCAAGGGGGTCTGATGGAAACCATCATGTATATCTCCGGCGGGCGGTGGGATGACCTGCCCGGCACTGACCGCCTTCTGGTGGAGTCGCTTGCGGTAACAGGTCCTGTGCTGTGGGTTGATCAACCTGCCCCGGTTTTCCGTTATGGGGATGTACGGAAATACATGATGAGAAGTCTCCGCGGCGTTCCGGAACACCTGACCCCGCACCTCAAGCGTCTCCGGCTTCCAGCGCCCCCGCTTTTCAGTTCCAGTGTCGGCCGTCCCATTACTCATGCGATCTCAACACACTGCATGGACAAGGCCATCCGACTCTCCGGCCGTCCGCCAGCGGCCGTCATCAACGCATCTCCCGTTGTGGCATTTCCGGCGAATTTTGCAGGGACACGGTTGCTCCATTTGACAGATGACTGGTTGGCCGCAGCTGACTTGATTGGCTTCCCTTCGAACTACCTGCGTCGTTCACTTGAACGCAACCTAGCGGCGGCAGACGTTGTTACTGCTGTTTCGCCAGGACTGGCTGCGAAAATGTCCAGTTTCGCAGGGCGGCCCGTGGGCGTTGTCCCCAACGGCTGTCGTCCACCCACCAGGCGCGCTACCGATAATCGCCGACGGCCCATCACGGCCCTGGTTGGACAGCTCAATGAGCGCTTGGACCTGGATGTGCTTGAGTCGTTGGCTGACACCGAACTCGACATCCTGGTCCTTGGCCCACGGACTGAGTCCAACCCCGTAGCCAGGCTAAGGCTGGATGCCTTTTTGAGTAGGGGAAATGTGGACTGGCGTGGATACGTTCGGCCCAGCGAGGTTCGCCGGCTCCTGGAGACAGCATCGGTAGGGATCACTCCGTATGCCAACACTGAATTCAACAGGTCCAGCTTCCCCCTGAAGACGCTGGAGTATCTTTCTGCCGGACTGCCCGTTGTAGCAACGGACCTGCCATCAGTCAGCTTGCTGGAGTGCAGCGCTTTGTTCGTTGCCGGAGACCGCGCAGAGTTCGTGGATTTGGTCAAGGGAGCCTTGACCCATCATCCGGATCAACAGCAACGCGAAGACATGCGGCGAGTCGCGGAGGCAAACTCCTGGGAAGTGCGGGCTTCAACCATCCGGGACCTCTGCGGACAACACATACCTCAGGACGCCGTCACTGAGTCCGTTCGAGGAGGACACCATGATCGATGACAACCGGACAACCTCGGTGGATTCGCTTGACCACGTCTTCCTGACGCGTTTCAATCTTCCCTCGCAAGGCTTCGAGAGCTTTGTAAGGGCCCAGGACGGGTGGCTGAGAGAACGAATGGTGCTGTTCGAGCGCTACTGCCTTCCCTCCGTGAAAGCCCAGACCAACCAAGACTTTCACTGGATCATTTACTTCGATCCGGAGAGCCCGGCATGGCTGCTGGATCGCATCCAGCAATTGAACCGGGACCGGACCTTTCTACCCCTGTTCAGGACGGCTGTCAGTCCTTCCGAACTGCTCCAAGACATTCGGTCAGCAATTCGAGGCGATCGCCAACTGCTCCTCACAACCAACCTGGATAACGACGACGGGTTGGCCGTCGATTTCGTTGAGCGACTACAAAAGGCTGCCGGTGGCCAAGGCAGCACAGCCATCTACCTTGCTTCCGGCCTTGTGAAGGGAAATGGCTCCGTTTTCCTCAGGCACGACCCCCACAACGCTTTTTGCTCCGTCAGCACACACTGGTCCACACCCGTAACATGTTGGGCCGCATGGCACACCATGCTGGGACACTCCATGAACGTCAGGACGCTCCATGGCTCGCCGGCGTGGCTGCAGGTGGTGCATGACCACAATGTGAGCAACCGGATTCGGGGCCGCCGTGTAGCCCCCGAGCCATACCGGGGCCTCTTTCACAGCCTTTTGGACGATGTTCCCAACCCCGGCTTGCAGACGATATTTGTGGACCGAGTTTTTGAGTCGCCCCTGAGGGTTCTACGGGAGTTGATTCGGACCACTGCCAAGGCAGTCACCATTGCACTGCTGGGACGCCAAGGGATAGATCGGATCAAAACGGCCGTCGCAAGTAGGAAAAGCACCATGTCAGGGCCGTGAGCCATGTGGTCGTCCAACCCCAAGTCATCGAATGAGAGGTAAGTGCGGGACATGCAGGTACAGAAGATATTGAAGAGTCTGGGACGCCGATGGTTCATTGTTGTGCTTGGGCTTGCCCTGACCGCAGGTGCCTGCTTCGTCCTTCAACGGAGCACCCCCGACAACTACAAAGCCCAGGCAAGTTTGGTTTTGCTGCCCTCAACCCAAAGCGTTGGAGAGACAGGCAACCCATATTTGGGGCTGGGCGGCATGAGCGAGGCTCTTGACATCCTCACGCGCAAGATGTCCTCCGAAGAGTTCAAGGAGAACATCCGCGAGCAGAGCGGGGCAGCCACGTTCACAGCCGAAGCCGACCGTGGAACGAGCGGTGCCATCCTCCTCATCACGGCTACTTCCCACGACGCCGACCAAGCACTCAAGGTCCTGGACACGGTCATGAATCAGGCCCCGGTGGCTCTAACCGAATTGCAAGACGTGCTCAACGTCCCTAACGCCTCCCGCATTTCCACAATGAACCTGTTGGAGGACAGCAAGGCTGTTCCTGAGGTCAAGGCGCGGACTCAGCTCATCCTTGTAACCGCTGCCGGAGGGACAGCCTTCACTGTCATCATCACTGTGCTCCTCGATGGCTTGCTTCTGACGAGAAAGAGCCGGAGGAGTACACAAGGATCCGCCAATCACACGGGACCAAAGCCGCCAAACCCGGCACGCCGTCGGCAAAAGTCCGCGTCGCGTACCTCTGCCAGCGGCACAGTCAATGAACCTGCAGACCACATCCTGAACTCGCACCAAGTTCACAAGCCGTCATCAGTCGGTCGCCCTGTACGTAATCGGCCCAAAGCTGACGATCCGGCTTACCTCGCAGGTGAAACAGTCACCGTCGTTCCCAGCTCGTCCAGGCCGGGATAGTCATGACCGCGGCCATCCTCTTACGCATCATTGCCAGGCGCTGGTACATACTGGCCGTCGGAATCGTCATTGGTCTCGCGTCCCTAGGCGCCGTCCGGTCGTCTGAACCTGTGTACTGGACAAAGGCTGAAGTCACTTTTGTGGCTCCAGATCGCAAGCCCGCGTACTGGATTCCCGGCGACGACTACGCCTCGCTGGTCGATTTCGCTGCCATGGTGGAACGGCGCGTGAACTATAACTCGCCTTCGGTGGACCTCACCCTGTCAAGCGGAACCCTCTACGGCGCCGGCGTACGGCATGGTTACTCGGTGAATCTACTGAACAGTGGTGGTCAGTGGGCCAAGAGCTTCCGATGGCCGGTCCTCTCCGTACAAGTCGTTGACTCCAGCGCTCAAAAAGTGAAAGAAGTCCTGAACGGTGTCATTGACCAAATCAACGCTGCATCACTCGCCCTGCAAGCTGAGGCCGGGGTCCAACAGGACCTCATAACCACGCTCACTTCGCCGTCAAGCCCGGAGATCGTTTTCGGCGGAGGAACCCAAATCAACCGCGTCAAGGGCGCCGTTTTCTGGGTAGGCATAGCAGCCACGCTTTCAACGCTAGCCGCCGTGATCATCGATACAAGGCCGCGTCGACGCAGGACCGCAAATAAAAAAACTACGCGTGTGCAGCAAACAGAGGAAAAGTCCCATGTACCGGGTTAATGGTTTGCTCCACAGCGAAGGTACCCAGGGGGCGGCCCGGAAATCCGATGCCCCCATATTCCTCACCGTGTACTTGGTACTGACCTTTGCGCTGCCATCGAACCTGGTCGTCGCATCCCTGGGTTCCATCGGCCGACCAAACACATTGTTTGCGCTGCTGGGATTAGCATGGTGGATTCTTCACCAATTACTACGCACTACATCATCCACCCGGAGCTTCCACCCCTTACGCATTGCCATATCAGCGTTCCTCATTGTCGCCCTGGCCAGCTATGCCTACGCAATGGTGCGAGGACTGCCCGAAAGCGAAGCCAGCCCCGCAGACGCCGGCTTGTTGAGGTTGGCGGGCTGGGCCGGAATTCTGCTGATCGCAGCAGATGGCCTGACTACCCGTGAAGGAGTCAGGAAGGTGCTCCGCCGATTCGCCCTAGTCGGCGGATTGACCGCAACTCTGGGATTACTCCAGTTTGCCACTGGATCGTCGCTTATCGAATGGATCAGAATACCGGGCCTCAGCGTCAGTTCCGAGCTGGCAAACATCGACTCCCGCGGCGGATTTGTTCGGGCAGCAGGCATGTCGATGCACCCTCTCGAGTACGGAGTAGTCCTGTCCGCCTCCCTACCAATCGCCATTACACTCGCCCTCAACGACGTCACGAAGCGCCGACTCCTATGGTGGATCCCGGTGGGCCTGATTGCAGTGGCGGCCATGTTGTCAGTCTCAAGAGCCGCGCTGATCTGCATGGCTTTGGCTTTCCTCATTCTTTTACCGATGTGGCCCAAACAACTCCGACGACGGGCTGTGGTTGTTTCGGCGTTACTAGTCGGAGTCATATACGTAGTTACCCCCGGCATGATCGGGACGCTCTTTGGCCTGTTTACCGTGGGCACCGATGACCCCAGCATCAGCTCTCGAACGAATGGCTACTCCACTGCATTCGGAATGGCAGGCCAACAACTGGTGCTGGGCCGGGGCTTCGGAACCTTCCTACCCGCGTACGTGATCGTTGACAACCAATACCTTGGGCTTTTGGTCGAGCTCGGCATAGCAGGACTTCTTGCCTTCCTGCTATTGGTCTCCGCCGGAATGTTCTGCGCCTGGCGAGCACGCAGGCTGGCAAACGATAATGAACAGCGTCAAACGAGTCAATCAGTACTGGCCTCCATCGCGGCAGCCGCCCTGGCATTTGGATTCTTTGACGCTTTTGCCTTTCCCATGGCGGCCAGCGTTTTATTCCTCATGCTTGGAATTGCTGGAGCGCTGTGGCGGATTTCCCAGCGTGAAAGCGCTGACGCGCAGCTAAAAGAGCACCTGAAGGAAGAGGCCGCCCCTGCCGGAAACGACTGAGCAAGGTCCAGGTCGGGTTGATCTGCTAGCGGCGGCTCTCGTCCCTTTCCCAAACGGGGGAAGACATGGCTGACAACGACGCACGACGGCGACCCACAATCGCGAACGTGGCGTAGATAAAAGCGTCAAAAGCCGTCCACGGCCCCCGCACTGAAGCGAGCAACTCCCGCATCGTCCGGGTCAAGGAAGCACCACCAGTCGCAACGTCCTGCTCGCTATTTCCACGATACGTACGCCGCAAGACCGCCAACAACGCAGCCGTGGTCCGAGGCGTTCGAACAATTACCGGCTCAGTAGGAAGTACAGCTTTCTCCCGTTCATCAAACAGCCTGTCCACAAAGTAGTCGTCGCCCGTAAGGTCAGGAAACATACCCAAGCGATCATGCCCGGGCCTGCTCAACGCATAAACACCTGCGCCCCACAGGCCCTGAGCGTTGCCTGGGATCCGGCTCCGGGCCCGATAGTATGCGCGTACGGGCGCAGAAGCGCCCTGGGTGTCGTAACGGAACGCCGGTCGTGCCGCCAGAAGAGCGCCATCCTCCAACGCCGTAAAAACGGCCCTGAGCGCCTTCGTGTTCACCTCGATGTCTGCATCCAAGTAGAGACGCGGCCACAAGCAGGTGCACTGGTCGCCGGCATTCAGCGCAGCAGCCTTCGACGCCTCCGGCACTTGAAGGACAGAAACACCCTCCCACCGGGACACAATCGCATCCGTGCCATCCGTGCACCCGTTGCAGGCCACGACCACATCAACTGTGCCCCACCCAATGACTTCACTGAGGGACTGAAGTGTCCGTTCGATCACTGCTGCCTCATTGTGCGCAGGGATTATGACAGCGCCCGAGGGAAACGCCGAGGGCATTCAGAGGCCTCCATCCGCTCTCCGCATTGCGTGGGGGAGGAGATCCCTCCGCCGCTTGCTGGCCAGAGCCCGTACAGCGACGAGGTGACCAGGCTTATTCAGGCGAACGACCTCCGCGACAAGTACGGCGCAGCGAAATGCCAGCACCCGGCTTCGCTTGAAATACTTCTCTGCATAGCGGACCCTGTTCACAGACATGAGCGCTGTCAATTGCGGCGACGCCCCGGAACCACCACGCGTGTGCCACATCCTGGCCGCCGGCTCAAACCAAATGGCATATCCCGACGCCCTCAGACGATGACAATAGTCCGTCTCTTCCGAGTAGAGGAAGAACCTTTCGTCCCAAGTGCCCACCACCTTCGCTGCCTCGGCGCTTACCAACAGCGCAGCACCCGTAGCCCAATCCACCTGGTGCCCGTGACGGTAGCTCTCTTCATCAAAGTCCATCTCGGACAACCAACCGGGACGGGCTTTAAGATGACTGCCCAAGGCCGCGTCACCCAGCGCTCGCAGAATGCCCGGCTCGCGACGCAAGGAGGGGTATACGCTGCCGTCATCGTCCAACAACATCGGCACCACCATTCCAGCGCCGGATTCGTTCATGCGCTTGAGCATTGCCCTGATCGCCCCGGTTTCGACACGGAGGTCCGGGTTCAAAATGAGGTATGCGCCAGCTTCTCCAGCTCGCGCAAGTGCGACGTTGATACCGCCGGCATAGCCCAGGTTTCCTCCGGTTGCAACTACCGTGACATCGGGACAGCGGGCGAGTTCGGTGCGCGTGAGGTCGTTGGGGGAGTTATCGGCTACTACCACTTTGATGGACTGGTTCACGGCTTCTTTCCGCAGGCCCAGGATCAACGGTCCTACGTCGTCTGCATTGTTGTAAGTGACAATGACGATGGCGACATCAGCGGTGGCACTTGCAGGCACAAAGGTACCCGGAGCGCTGCTGGGCTCGCGCTCCGGGACGACGGGGGCAAGATGGTTGGACGGCGTCCATGGTGGGGCGGACAAGCTACTGTCCCTGCGCAACCGAAAATATGCTTCGGGCCCGTCCACGAGGTATCGGCGGGACAGCCTACGCGGTTCCATTGCCAGCCTCCAGGCCCACTCCAGGCTGTTGGAACTGACCCAGGACGGAGCCCGCCGTACGTGCCCAGCCAGAAAATCGACTACCGCACCGAAGGCCAGCAGTACTTTGGCGCCGGTCAAATGGCCGTACTCCGAAATCCACAGTTCCTGACGGGGTTTTCCCAATCCAACGATCAGAATGTCCGGAGCTGCCTCGGAAATCGCGATGGCAAGTTGGCGGGACGCCGCATCGTCGGTTAGCGTGATCCGCGCTGGAGCCCACCAACCAGCCACCGCAAGGTTCGGCCGGTCCACAGCGAACTTCTCTCGAATAAGGTTGTGGGCTTCTGCTGACCCGCCAAGGAAACCAACGCTAAGCCCCCGCCGCCCCGCTTCATCCAGCAACGGTCCCACGAGGTCGCTGCCAGCCAGCCTCGGCCACGTCCTGCCCGTTAGACGACGGGCCTCCGTTGCCAACGGCGCTCCGTCTATGAGGGTGAGCCATTCGACGGTCGCCGCATGGTCCAGGGTGTTCGTCCAGCGGCCTCCTGACCCGAAATGGCGAATGTGGTCGAGGTTTGCGGAGCAGACACCCAGGGGCGGTGCACCAGCCTCGACTGCCCTGCCCAGGATTTGTTGAACCGCGGTGTCGAACTCAATGAGTTTCACCGGTACGCCGCCCAGGTTTACAAGTGACGCGGCGGGGACAGCCTCCCCACTCCGTTCAGACGTGTTCGCAGGACGGTGGAAAACGAGACTGCCACCAGCGAGGGTACGTGTAGTCGAGGTTTGGGGGAGTACCCGGTGAAGTGCGTTTCGGGTGGGCGTGGTCTTAGGTAGCAGCATTCTCGGCTCCAGGCTCGGGTCCAGCTCAAGACATAACCATGTGGCCCACGATCCGTGGCTGCTGCACTGCCAGGATCGTGGGTGGCGGAATAGCTCCGCCACGGCGACATGTTTTCTTGAGTTGTCTCCCGGCCTCCTGCCAGAGGCTGCCGTAGGCCTACTTTAGGCCGTTTTTTCGGTCTCCGCCAGAGTCTCGAATGCATCTACCCGGCAGGTCCCGCCCGGCTTTCCCCTAAAGTGCTATGCGGTAAACATGATGGGTGTATTCGTTCGGGAATGCATCCGTGAATTGTCCATGTTGGACGGGTATTGACCGGTTTTCGTTTACCACCTCAACCGTGGATCCGGACAGTCCGGCGGGAAGCGTAAACACTCTAGTGCCAACACCACCGTCATCGGTCATGGCGAATATGAAGGCATGCGCATCCTTGACTTTCAACATGGTGTCCGTGCCGGTACCGAAGTCCCAGGCGTAAGACTGGGTATTGAGGATCGGCGCGTAGGATCTGACCGCATTGTTCACGGCACCAACGGCGGCCACTTGTTCTCTCAGGCAGACGGCACTGTGAATCCTGGCGTCTTGGAAAGCATCCCCGCTGATGCAATCGTTGACGTTTTGCTGGTCCGGAGACTGGCTGAACCACACGATGCCACGCGCCTCGTGAATTATGGAGGCCCACACCTGTGCCTCGACCTGTTCCGGGCTCAATTGCCGATACCCGCCCTTCGAACCACCGGTGCTGATAACGGTGGGAAGTGCCCACAAGGGGGCCTGCACACCACGGGCTGCATTAACCTCTTGCTGAAGGGACATGATCTTCCCATAGCTTGAAGCAGTGCGGCAGTTTGAAGGATTGATCGGGTTCTGCCCATTCGGAGTCCGCCACCTCAGCGCTCCTTCCCCCCAGTCGCACTGGGGGACAGCGTAGAAATATTGATCAACCGAGTTCACATTCACGGTGTTGTAGTAGTCCGTGGAGTACTGCATGGACACGTCGTACGTGATGATGCCTGCGGTCCAGTTTGCGTAGGTAAACCTACCCGTCTTGGCCGGATCGTGCTGGGATGCAAGTTGCCTCATACGAGCAAGCCCTGGGACGGGGTCGTACCTCCCGTCCACTTCATCGTCCACCACAGTACCCACCTGTCGGTCCCAGTCGGCCGGTGCATCATCCGGAGCGAAGAGGGTGAACATGCCGTTGGCAGCGATGTCAGCGCTGGATGCGTCGGGGTTGCCTTGAACATACGTGTTGATGCCCAGAGACTTGTCGTACTTCAGTTGCGCGTCGCTACCTGGAGATCCATACCAAACTGCAATAGGGAAGAAGGAAGGGTCGTCCCATCCGGCTGCGGCTGCTTTGCCAAATTGCTTCCAGTATGCCGGCCCGCCGTCCCATGGGATCCTGGGAAGCTCAGAGAGGGCAGTTTGCCCGGACCTGATCACCGTACTCGGCTGAGAAGGCATCGCCGTCACTCGTACAGTGCCTGGTATTGTGCTTGCCAATACCAGCGCACCAAGCGTCGCAGCCACAGTAGTGAAGTAGCGAACCCTCATAGCTTCATCTTCTTCCGCAACCCAATAACGAGTACCTAAAGGATGGCACCAGCATCAGGAATTCGTAACCCGCCAAACCCTTGGACCATTGCGGCGGGCTTAGGACAGTGTCTGAGGGTACAAGTGTCGGAGGTACTCAACCAGACGCTCCCTCGCATCGGGCGGATCAAAACCGGTGGCGCGGATTCTGCTCAGGTCCAGGACGCTGCTTGGTGGCCTCGGCGCAGTGATTGGCTTCGCGTAGTCGGATGTACTGATGGGTTGCACAAGATCTGGATCGACGCCCTGTAAGCCGTAGATGTCGCGGGCCACCTCATACCAGGACTTGGCTTCGCCGCTGTTGCTGAGGTTGTACGTCCCGTAGGGCGCCTTGCTTCGGAGCAGGTGATGAATGCCCGCCGCGATGTCAGCTGCGAAGCTCAACCGTCCCCGTTGGTCATCCACCACCGATGGCGCGGCCCCCTTGACGGCCAACGAAGCCATGGTTCGAACAAAGTTCTTTCCGTCGCCCACTACCCAGCTTGTCCTCACGGTGTAGTGCTTCGGTACGGTGCTCACAGCAAGATCACCGGCGGCCTTGCTTTGGCCATAGACACTCAGGGGGGTGGGAACTTCATCTTCGTGATGCACTTCTGTTGTTCCGTCGAAAACGTAGTCGCTGGATACATGGACCAGAGTCAGTGAATGCTCGACGGCGGTACGCGCCAAGCGGGAAACGGCAGCGGAGTTGATGCTCCAGGCAGCTGCGCGGCCTTCCGGAGTCTCGGCGGCATCGACGGCGGTGAAAGCGGCTGCGTTGATGATCGTGGAGTAATTGCGCCAGTTGAGTGCCTCATAGGAGTCCTCTACGGTGATGTCGAATTGCGCCCGGCTGGCGAACTCCGCCGTGGCGTCGCCGGAGAAAGCATGCCGGAGGGCTGTACCCAACTGGCCGTCCGCGCCAAGGACCAGCGTCCGCCGCTCCTGCATGGGAACAACGTCACCCAACCGCGGATGCTTCCTGTCCTGTGCAGACACAATGGACTTCTCCAAGGGGATTGGCCACCGCACGGCTACTTCCTCATCGGCGAGGTTGAGGAACGTGTACTCCTTCTGTGCCTCCGCGCTCCAGTGATCGTTGACCAGGTACGTGTACGCCGTGTCGTCATCCAGCGTTTGGAAGGCGTTGCCCACGCCACGGGGGACAAAAACGGCGTCCTGAGGCGTCAGCTCTGCGGTAAACAGTGTCCCAAAAGTCTGGCCCACGCGGAGGTCAACCCACGCGCCGAAGATCCGACCGGAGGCCAAGGAAACGAACTTGTCCCACGGTTCAGCATGAATGCCCCGAACCGTACCGCGCGCTGCGTTGAAGGAAATGTTGTTCTGCACCGGACCGAAGTCGGGCAGCCCGGCATCCAGCATCTTGGTCCTGTGCCAGTTCTCTTTGAACCACCCCCTGTCATCCCCGTGAACAGGCAGCTCAAACAGCAGCAGGCCTGGGATGGGCGTGGTCCTCGAACGTAGCTGCCGTCCCGGCTCCACGCCTTAGTGCCCCTGTCCAGCGTATTTGGACTCCGTGGCTGCCTTCTGCGGCCGCCACCAGTGTTCGTTGTCCCTGTACCACTGCAATGTGTCAGCCAGCCCGGCGTCGAAGTCCGAATAACGGGGCGACCAACCGAGCTCGCGTCGAAGTTTGCTTGAATCGATGGCGTAACGGAGATCGTGACCGGGCCGGTCGGTCACCAGGTCATAAGCATCGCGGGGCTGCCCCACGAGGGTAAGCAACATCTCAACTACCTCGCGGTTGGAACGTTCGCCGTCGGCGCCGATTAAGTAGGTTTCGCCCAAGCGGCCACCTTCCAATATCGCCAAGATTGCGGACGAGTGGTCCTCCACGTGGATCCAGTCCCGGACGTTCCGCCCGTTGCCGTAGAGGCGGGGTCGGAAACCGTCAAGGATGTTCGTGATCTGCCGTGGAATGAACTTCTCCACATGCTGGTAAGGACCGTAGTTGTTGGAACAATTACTGATGGTCGCTTTGAGGCCGAACGAGCGAACCCAGGCGCGCACCAACATGTCCGAGCCCGCTTTCGTTGCGGAATACGGACTTGTGGGTCGGTATGTGGAGTCTTCCGTGAACCGCTGAGGATCGTCCAAGGCCAGATCTCCGTACACCTCGTCCGTGGAGATGTGATGGAACCGGGTACCGTGCTTTCGCGCCGCTTCGATGAGGGTGAATGTGCCGAGCAGGTTAGTGTCCAGGAAAGGCCGGGGCTCGTCCAACGAGTTGTCGTTGTGCGACTCGGCAGCAAAGTGGACAACCGCATCCACCGAGGATGTCAATACGTCCACCACGGCAGCATCGCAAATGTCACCCTCGAAAAATTCAAAACGGTCTGTGGGTAGTCCCGACAGCGATTCAATGCTGCCCGCGTAAGTCAGTTTGTCCAAGACAGTGACATGGAGACGGGTGTGCTCCATGATGAAGTGAACGAAATTGCATCCGATGAATCCGGCCCCGCCGGTGACAAGGATTCTCTGCATGGCCATAGCGTAACCGTCGAATACGGCGATGTGCAGCGGGAGAGGACAGTTAGATGCGCGGAATTATTCTGGCCGGTGGAACAGGATCCCGGCTCCATCCCATTACGCTCGGAATAAGCAAGCAATTGGTACCCGTCTTCGACAAGCCAATGATCTACTACCCACTGTGCACCTTGATGCTTGCCGGCATCCGCGACATCCTAATCATCACGACACCAACGGATGGCCCTCAATTCGAAAACCTGTTGGGCAATGGTTCCCAATTCGGCATTAATTTGAGCTATGCCCGGCAGCCGACGCCGGACGGGCTTGCCCAGGCATTCATTCTGGGGGAGCAGCATATCGGTAGCGGCAAAGTGGCGCTGATCCTTGGCGACAACATTTTCAACGGCCCCGGCATGGGCAACCAGCTACGACATTATGCCGATGTGGACGGTGGAGCCATCTTCGGGTACTGGGTCAAGGACCCGTCCGCCTACGGTGTGGTGGAGTTCGACGACCAAGGCATGGCCGTTTCCATCGAAGAAAAGCCCGCAGTGCCCAAAAGCAATTTCGCCGTTCCCGGGCTTTACTTTTATGACAACAACGTGGTGGCCATGGCCAAGGAGCTGCAACCGTCTCTACGGGGGGAACTGGAGATCACGGACATCAACAGGAAATATATGGAGCTTGGCCGGTTGCATGTGCAGAAATTTCCGCGGGGAACCGCTTGGCTGGACACCGGTACCTTCAGCGACCTGAATGACGCCTCAAACTATGTCCGTACCACTGAAAACCGACAGGGATTGAAGATTGGTGCTCCAGAGGAGGTGGCTTGGCGGATGGGCTACCTGACGGATGACGAGCTCCGCCAGCAGGCTGCCAAGCTCTCCAAGAGCGGCTACGGCAGTTACCTTTTGGACATTCTGGACCGCCAATAGGCCGAAATCACGCTGCTGAAACGTCCTCGAGAGCGCGCGCAATTTCAGCCGGCAGCGCCGTCAATTGGGCGTCCAGTACTTCCTTCAGCTGAACGGAGTTCCTGGGGCCGACGATTGCTGTGGCAACGCCAGGCCGGGAGAGCAACCAGCTGAGGGACACGTCCATCGGTGTCCGGCCAAGTCCGCGGGCGGCCATGGCCACGGCCTCCACCACACGGGATGGCCGCGACTCGAGATACGGCTCGACATAACCGGCCAACCGACTCTGTGCGGCACGGGAATCGGCAGGAATCTGGCCACGGTATTTGCCGCTGAGTACTCCACGGCCCAGAGGCGCCCACGCCATCAGCCCCAGGCCGGCGTCTTCCACCGCAGGGATGAGTTCTTGCTCGGCTTTACGGTGGACGAGGGAGTATTCGGACTGGTTGGCCACGAGGGTGAAGCCGGCCACGGCCGCTGCCTTGGCCGTCTGCCAACCGTTGTAATTGGAGATACCCACATAGCGGGCACGTCCGCTCCGCTGGGCAAGTTCCAAAGCCGAAAGAGTCTCGTCCAAGGGAACATTCGGATCCCACTCGTGGGCGAACCAAATGTCAATGTAGTCGGTGCCAAGCCTGGCGAGGCTGGCATCAAGTGCGGAGAGCATTGCGCCGCGGGAAGCGTTGACGCTGCGCCTGGAGTCCGAGGACGACACGCCGGCTTTAGTGGAAATCACAATTTCGGAACGGGCCACGACGTCGCCCAGCATGGATCCCAACATGGCTTCTGCCCGGCCTTGCGCGTAGGACGCTGCCGTGTCTACAACAGTGCCGCCAGCGGCAACGAATTCATGGAGCAGTTCAGCCGCGTCCTGCTCGTCGGTTTCCTGGGCCCAGGACATGGTGCCAAGGGATAAAGAGGACACGCGGAACCCACTGTTTCCGACATAACGCTGCTGCATAGCAGTTAGCTTACGGGGAGTTTGCGGACTTCATGACGTAGGGTCTATTCACGTGAACTGGATAGAAGCAGCCTTGCTGGGCCTGGTGCAGGGCCTCACCGAATTCCTCCCGATTTCCTCGAGCGCACACCTGCGCATTGTCGGCTCGTTCCTTCCGAATGCCGCAGATCCGGGTGCAGCCTTCACGGCCATTACGCAGCTGGGAACTGAAACCGCTGTGATCGTCTACTTCTGGCGGGACATCGTCCGGATCGTCGGGGCTTGGTTCGGCTCCCTCACGGGCAAAGTCGAGCGCAACAATCCGGATGCCCGCATGGGTTGGCTGGTCATCCTGGGCAGCTTGCCCATCATCATCCTGGGCCTGCTGTTCCAGGACCAGATTGAGTCAGTGTTACGTAGTATGTGGATCGTTGCCACCATGCTGATCGTCTTCGGCATGATTCTCGCTGTCGCCGATGCCATCGGCCGGCAAGAGAGGGACCTCACGCAACTGAGCTATAAGCACGGTATCCTCTACGGCTTCGCGCAAGCCATGGCGTTGATCCCGGGCGTTTCCCGCTCCGGCGGCACCATCACAGCCGGCCTCCTCATGGGTTACACCCGTGAAGCAGCTGCCCGGTACTCCTTCCTCCTGGCCATACCCGCGGTGTTCGGCAGCGGCCTTTACCAGCTTTATAAGACGGTGACGAACGAGGGCCTTGCTGGCCCCTACGGTCTCCCGGAGACTGCCTTGGCCACGGTGATCGCTTTCGTGGTGGGTTACATCATCATTGGCTGGTTCCTGAAGTTTGTCTCCACCCGCAGTTACAGGCTCTTCGTTTGGTACCGCATCCTCCTGGGCCTGGCTTTGTATGTCCTGCTCGGTTTCAATGTCATCAGTGCCTAGCACTAAGGTTGAGTCGTGAAATCGTGGACCTCCCGCCCTGTTCCTGAGCTGCCCGGCAGCATGCCGCAACTACGGCTGTACGACACAGCCATCGGCCGAGTGGTGGACGTCGAGAGACAGCCGGAACAGTCAATGTACGTCTGTGGCATCACGCCGTATGACGCTACCCACATGGGACACGCGGCCAGCTATGTGGCATTCGACCTCCTGAACCGTGCCTGGCGCGATGCCGGCGTCCGGGTCTCCTACGTCCAGAACGTCACGGACATCGATGATCCGCTCCTGGAGCGCGCCACGGCAACAGGCGTGGACTGGCGTGACTTGGCCCAGAGCCAGATCGACCTTTTCCAGACAGACATGGACGCCCTGAATGTCCTCGCGCCGAACCACTACGTCGGCGCAGTCGAGGCGATCCCGGACATCGTGCCCGCCATCGAGCAGCTTATTGCCGACGGCATTGCTTATCGCGTTGCCGGTTCTGAAGAAGAGCCCGACGGCGATGTCTACTACGACGTCGAGACGGCGGGCAAGCGCTCCGACGCCACAGACGCCTGGACACTGGGCGATGTCTCCGGCCTCGGCGAAAAGGAAATGCTGGAACTGTTCGCAGAGCGCGGTGGCGACCCCGCCAGGGCGGGCAAGCGCCATGCCCTCGATCCCTTGCTCTGGCGCGTTGCACGGGACGGCGAACCGAGCTGGCCCGGAGCTACCTTGGGCGATGGCCGGCCGGGTTGGCACATCGAATGTACGGTGATCGCGCAAAAGTACCTTCCCGCCCCCTTCACTGTTCAGGGCGGCGGCTCTGATCTGGTCTTCCCGCACCATGAAATGGGCGCAGGCCATGCCTACTCCTTGTCCGGCGTTCCGCTGGCGCGCCACTATTCACACGCCGGCATGGTGGGCTTGGACGGCGAGAAGATGAGCAAGTCAAAGGGCAACCTGGTACTTGTCTCAAAGCTGCGCGCTGCAGGGGAGGAGCCGGCGGCCATCCGCCTTGCCATCCTTGCCCACCACTACCGCTCGGACTGGTCCTGGACCGATGCGGAGTTCGCCGAAGCCAAGGACCGGCTCACACAGTGGCGTGCTGCCTTGGACTGCGCGCCGGCCGGATCCGCTGCAGGACTGATATCGGCCATGCGCGATGAACTTGCCAACGACCTCAACGCTCCTGGCGCAATCACAGCCGTCGACTCTTGGGCGAAGGAAGCGATTCGCACTGCCGCTGAGAAGTCGGAGCAGGATACCGCCCTTGTTACCGACGCCATTGATGCTTTGCTCGGCGTTGAGCTCTAAGCTACCCAAGAAGACAATCAACGGCCCTGACCTCTGGTCAGGGCCGTTGTTGGTTTTTGCCGGCACTGATCCCTTAGGGGCGCTCTTTACCGCGTCGCTTCAGGTACCGCTCAAACTCGCGGGCGATTGACTCACCGGACGCCTCCGGGAGATCAGCGGTGTCCTTCGCTTCTTCCAGTTGCCGCACATAGGCAGCAATTTCAGGGTCCTCCGTGGCGAGCTCATCCACTCCACGCTCCCAAGCCTCCGATTCTTCAGCCAACGCCTGGCTGTCCAAAGGAACCTGCAGCAGATCCTCGATCCGGTGCAGGATCGCGAGCTGTGCCTTGGGGGAGGGCGGCTGGGCGACGTAATGCGGAACTGCTGCCCACAGGGAGACCGTGGGCAGCCCTGCCAGCATTGCGAACTCTGCGAGCACACCCACGATGCCCACCGGCCCCTCGTACTGGGAGGCCTCCAGGTTGAGGCGCTCCCGCAGGGAACTGTCCTCGGTGGTGGTGCTGACCGGTATTGGACGGCTGTGGGGCACATCGGCCAGCAGCGCGCCCACCAAAATCACGGAGTCCACCTTGAGCGCTTCGGCATGGACCAGTAATTCGGTGGTGTAGGCGCGCCAGCGGTATGAAGGTTCGGTACCGAGCACGAGGACCACGTCAACGTTGCTGTCCGGAACTTCAGCCTTGTAAATCCGGGTCGACGGCCATTTCACCTTCCGGGCACCTGAGGACGTGCGACGCACGGTGGGCCGCGTGAACTGGAAGTCGTAGTACTCCTCGGCATCCACAGTGGCAACCTTCTTGCCATCCCAGAGCTTGTTCAAGTAGTGCAGGGCATCGCTAGCGGCCTCTCCGGCGTCATTCCAGCCCTCAAACGCGGCGAGCATCACCGTGACACGTTGGCCGTCCGCGGGTTCCTTAAGGAAACGCTCGGGCTCCGCGGTGATGTCCTGTCCTTCGGGGGTCCCGTCCACACTGTTCATCCACTCACCCTACGTCCAAGACCCTCGTGGATGCATGGCATTTCACGCCGAAGCGTGTCCGGGATTCGCCCACAGCGCAACGGACGAACGGCCGCCCGCCAGGTTCCACGTAGACTGGAAACCATGCATTCGTTACCCAGCCAGCCCCTCCTCAAAGCCGTGCTCTGGGATATGGATGGCACACTCGTGGACACGGAACCCTACTGGATCGCTGCGGAGCGCGCGCTGGTGGAATCCCACGGCGGCACATGGTCCCACCAGCAGGCAATGCAATTGGTGGGACAGTCCCTGCTTCACTCGGCAGCCGTCCTGCAGGCCGCGGGCGTCAGGCTCGAAGCCCGTGACATCGTGGACACGCTGAGCGAACAAGTCATCGAGCAGGTCCGCAAAGAAGTCCCATGGCGGCCCGGGGCACGCGAACTGCTGGATGAACTCCACTTGGCGGGCATCCGCTGCGCCCTGGTGACCATGTCGGAGGGTCCTTTGGCCGGAGTGGTGGTGGAGAGCCTTCCCAAGCCCTACTTCGAGTTCATGGTGACAGGTGACACCGTCACCAACGGGAAGCCGCACCCGGAGGCCTACCTCACCGCCGTGGAACGCCTCAGGTTGAACGACCCGTCCGTCACCATCGACCACTGCGTCGCCTTGGAGGATTCCATCCCAGGTGCCACTGCCGCTATCGCTTCGGGTGTGGTCACAGTGGGAATTCCCCATCAGGTTCCCCTCCCGGAAGACCCCCGGATGATCACGTGGCCCACGTTGGTGGGCCGTACCGCAATCGATCTACAGCAGCTCGTGGCGGACCGTTTCGCCGCAGCCAACCTGTTTGAAGGGGCCAACTAGGTGAGCAGCCCCTCGATACAGCAACACCCGCAAACCAAAAAGAGGGACGGCATTCCCCTCGGACGAATCGCCGGCATTCCCGTCTACCTTGCATATTCGTGGTTTGTCATCGCGGCCTTTACGGTGTTCGTTTACGGGCCGGTGTTGATGGACTACATGCCCTATCTGAATAACTGGGCCTACCTTGTGGCGCTGTGCATTGCCCTGCTGCTCGCCATTTCCGTCCTGATCCATGAACTTGCACATGCGCTCAGCGCAAAGGCCTTCAAATGGCCAACCGAGAAGATCGTTCTGAATCTTTGGGGTGGACACACTCAATTCGAGAACTTCACAGCTTCGCCGGGGAAGTCCGTCATCGTCGCCCTGGCTGGGCCTGTTTCCAACTTCGTCGTCGCCGGGGTCATGTGGGCAGTAATGTCCGCCGACTTGCTCAGCGGAGTGTCGGCGACCCTGGGTGACATCCTGATGAGGGCAAACCTCTTGATCGGCATCTTCAACATACTTCCTGGGATGCCACTGGATGGCGGGCGTTTGGTGGAGTCTGCTGTATGGAAAGCGACCGGCAGCCAGGACAAGGGCACCATTGCCGCAGGGTGGTCCGGGCGCATCATCGTTGTGGTGCTGGTCATTTGGTTTATTGGCCTGCCCTTGATCAGCGGCGCTTGGCCGGACCTCACCTTCATTGTGATTACCGTGTTGGTGTGCGGCTTCCTCTGGATGGGCGCCTCGAGCTCCATCCACCATGCAAAGCTCCGCAGTCGTCTGTACCTGGTAAGTGCCGCGGGGTTGGCTGAGCCCGCAGTGGGCGTGCCGAACTCGGCCTCAGTGGCAGACGTCCTGGACATTTCACCCGCCGGAAGTCCCGCCGTCGTGATTTGCGGTCCCGACGGTAAACCGCAGGGAGTTGTGGATTTCGGCGCAACGCTCGCTGTTCCAGCCGCAGCTGCCACGACGACGCCTGTCACCGCAGTGGCGCATGCCCTGGCCGCCGGGGCGTACGTCCCCGAATGGTCCAAGGGGCAGGAACTGATCCAGTACTTGGCGCGCCTGGAGGGCGGCGAATACGCTGTGGTTGATCACAACGGAATCGTCACCGGGCTGCTCCGCCAGCAGGCCGTAGTGACGGCCATAACAGGTAAGGAAGCACGCAAGAGCGGGCGCGCCTGACTGCCTTGCCGGTAGAGTTACATGCCGGCGGTTATACAAAACAGACCCATTGAATTTTTGGCGCCCACCAGCCGGTTACACACCGCGGCCCAGCCGTACAGGAGCGAGGAACACCACATGAGCAGCGAAACCGCCGCCCCCGCAGCAACCACAGGCACTGACGAGCCCGGTACCGGCTCAACAGTCCAGCCGACGGGCGCTGCACGACGCCGCGGGCCTTTCCGTGTGGGCGAGCGGGTCCAGCTCACGGACGAGCGTGGGCGCATGAACACCATCACCTTGGAAGTGGGCGGCGCCTTCCATACGCACCGCGGCTTCTTGAACCACGATGAAATCATCGGCAAGGTGGATGGCTCGGTGGTTAGCAACAACGTCGGCCAGCAGTATCAGACCTTGCGGCCGCTGCTCTCTGACTTCGTTCTGTCCATGCCCCGTGGTGCCGCTGTGGTTTATCCCAAAGATGCAGGCCAGATCGTCACCATGGCCGATATCTTCCCGGGCGCGCGGGTTGTGGAAGCCGGCGTTGGCTCCGGCGCACTCTCCATCTCCCTGCTGCGCGCAGTCGGCGACGGCGGCTACCTCCACTCCTTCGAGCGTCGCGAAGAGTTCGCGGACATCGCCAGGGGAAACGTTGAGACCATCTTCGGTGGACCGCACCCCGCGTGGCAGATCTCCCTGGGAGATTTCCAGGAAGAGGTAGTCAAGGCCGAGGCCCCGGGGTCCGTGGACCGGGTCGTGCTGGACATGCTTGCGCCGTGGGAGTGCTTGGACTCGGTTGCTACTGTCCTGGCTCCAGGCGGTGTCTGGATCAACTACGTAGCAACAGTCACCCAGTTGTCCCGCACTGCCGAAGCCATCCGCGCTGACGGCCGCTTCACCGAGCCGGACGCGTGGGAATCGATGGTTCGTGGCTGGCACCTCGAGGGCCTTGCTGTCCGTCCGGACCACCGGATGGTCGCCCACACCGGATTCCTGCTGGTCACTCGCCGTCTTGCTGAGGGCGTCACGGGAATTTCCGTGAAGCGCCGCCCTTCCAAGACCGAATTCAGCGAAGAGGACCTCAACGCCTGGACCCCTGCAGCAGTGGGGGAGCGTTCCGTCTCGGACAAGAAGCTGCGCCGTGCAGCACGTGATGCCATCGCCGGGACCAACGTTCAGGATGATCCCTCAGTCACAAACTGACAAAGGTCACAATAGGGTTCGCATTCCGGATGTCACCCAGCACCCTGAGCTTTTCGGGACTAAGGTCTTGTTAAGCGCAGGAAGGGGCTGATGAATCGTGGATACGTCAAACAACGACCTTGGACGGCCGACGCCGGAAGAAGCAAACGACGCAGCGGAGAATACGGCAAGCCGGGGGCTTGGCGTTGTTCAACCGCCGGAGACCTCGAGTGAGCTGACTGTTGCCGAACGGCAAATCAACATCCTCCGGGACAAGCTTCGCCACATCGACCGCCAGTTGGCAGCCGCGACCCAGAACAACGGCAAACTGGTCAGCATGCTGGAAACGGCGAAGGCTGAAATTCTTCGTTTGAAGGGCGCCCTGGAGCAGGAGGGCCAGCCTCCTTACAGCTTCGGTACCGTGGTGCAGATCAACCCACGGAAGCAGCCGTCAGCCGGCAGTTCAGGGCAGGCAGCCACCGAAGAGTCAGTGGATATCTTCAACTCCGGCCGCAAGATGCGCGTGGGAGTCAGCCCGCTCGTCAACCTCAACCAGCTCGCTGTAGGACAGGAAGTCCTGCTGAACGAGGCACTCCTGGTAGTGGCCGGGCTCGGTTACGAACGCGCCGGCGAACTGGTCACCCTCAAGGAAATGCTGGGCAAGGACCGGGCACTGGTGGTGGGCCGCGCCGACGAAGAGCGTGTAGTCAGGCTGTCCGGGGCACTCCAAAGTGTTCATTTGAAAGTGGGCGACGCGTTGTCGCTCGATTCACGGACCGGCTACGCGCTGGAGAAGGTCCCGCGCGCCGAGGTGGAGAACCTCGTCCTCGAAGAAGTTCCGGACATCACCTACCAGGACATCGGTGGGCTTGGCCCGCAGATCGAGCAGATCCGCGACGCCGTGGAGCTGCCGTTCCTCCATCCGGACCTCTACCGTGAGCATGGTTTGAAGGCCCCCAAGGGCATCTTGCTCTACGGCCCTCCGGGCTGCGGTAAAACACTGATTGCCAAGGCAGTAGCGAATTCCCTCGCTGCCCGGGCTGCGGAACGTGCGGGCAACACCGATCTCAAGAGCTACTTCCTGAACATCAAGGGTCCGGAGCTCCTTGACAAGTACGTGGGTGAAACCGAGCGCCACATCCGGCTGATCTTCTCCCGCGCCCGTGAAAAGGCTTCAGATGGCAGCCCCGTGGTGGTCTTCTTCGATGAAATGGACTCATTGTTCCGCACCCGCGGTACCGGGGTATCCTCCGACGTCGAAACCACCATCGTGCCGCAGCTTCTCAGTGAGATCGATGGTGTGGAGCGCCTGGACAACGTGATCGTCATTGGGGCCTCAAACCGTGAGGACATGATCGATCCCGCAATCCTTCGTCCCGGTCGCCTTGACGTGAAGGTCAAGATTCAACGACCCGACGCCGAGGCCGCAGCCGACATCTTCGCAAAGTACATCACCACTGACCTGCCCTTCCACCCTCAGGATTTGGCTGAATATGGCGGCGACGTGCAGGCCACCGTGGATGCCATGGTCCAGCGCACCGTGGAGGCCATGTACTCCACGGAGAAGTCCAACGAGTACCTCGAGGTCACCTATGCCAACGGCGACACCGAAATGCTGTACTTCAAGGACTTCAACTCCGGCGCCGTGGTCCAGAATGTGGTGGATCGGGCCAAGAAGTACGCCATCAAGGATTTGCTGACCAGCCACCAAAAAGGTCTTCGGATCGATCACCTGCTTCGGGCCGTGGTGGATGAGTTCCGTGAGCATGAGGACATGCCCAACACCACAAACCCCGATGACTGGGCACGGATTTCGGGCAAGAAGGGCGAAAGGATCACCTACATCCGGACCATCGTTCAGGGCAAGGCAGGCCAGGAGCCTGGCAAGTCCATCGAAACCACCGCCAACACAGGTCAGTACCTGTGACAGCAAGGCCCGAGGGTTCACCCGGAGAGAAGCTACCCGCAGGCGGCGCCATGCGCGTCATGGGCTCGGAAACTGAATATGGGATCCATGCACCGTCAGCGCCGGGAGCTAACGCGACCATGATGTCCGCCAGGATCATCCAGGCGTACGCAACTGTTACCCGGCAACGTGCGGCCGGCGGGGCGGAGACACGGTGGGACTACACGGACGAGGAACCGCTGCACGATGCCCGCGGTTGGACAGTGGATAGGTCAACGGCGGATCCCAGCCAGCTGACGGACCAGCCGCCAGTGCTCGACGCCGAAGCGGTCGCCTTGGCCTATGGCCGGCAGGAGTTGGAACTGGACGGCGCTGACGAGTCCGGTTCCCTCCTGATGAACATGGTCCTCGGCAATGGTGCCCGCCTTTACGTCGATCATGCGCACCCTGAGTACTCAAGTCCGGAGGTCACCAACCCACGGGATGCCGTGGCCTGGGATGCCGCGGGTGACCTGGTGGCGTTGGCTACCGTCCGGAAGGTCGCCTCCGATACAGGGCTTCCTCCGATCAACCTCTACAAGAACAACACCGACAACAAGTCTGTGTCCTATGGCTCGCACGAGAACTACCTCATGCCCCGTTCGGTGCCCTTCGGGGACATCATCCGTGGATTGACTCCCTTCTTCGTCTCGCGCCAAGTCATCTGCGGTGCGGGCCGGGTGGGGATGGGACAGGACAGCTCAACGCCCGGCTACCAGATCAGCCAACGGGCTGACTTCTTTGAGGCAGAGGTGGGGCTGGAGACCACCATCCGGCGCCCCATCATCAACACGAGGGACGAGCCACACGCCACAGCGGACAAGTACCGCCGCCTCCACGTAATCATTGGTGACGCCAACCTCAGCCAGGCCTCAAATTTCCTGAAGTTCGGAACCACTGCCATGGTCCTGAGCCTCATTGAGGCGGGACAGGCTCCGAGGATCGAAGTTCATGAGCCTGTCCAGGCCCTCCAAGCCGTCAGCCACGACACCACCTTGGCTGTCACAGTAAGGCTCCTCGACGGGAGACGCGTGACAGCTCTCGATCTGCAGTGGATGTATTTCGAGGCTGCCGCCAAACTGGCCCAGGAGACAGGGGTAGCGGATTCAGTCACGGGAGACGGCCATACGCATCAGGTTTTGTCCCATTGGGAGTCGACGTTGACAACTCTCGGTACAGATCCTGATGCTGCTGCCTCGTCGGTTGAGTGGGTGGCCAAAAAATCGCTGCTGGAAGGTTACCGAAACCGAGACGGACTGGCATGGGACGATGCCCGTCTGGGCTTGGTGGATCTTCAATGGTCCGATATCCGGCCCGAGAAAGGCCTCTACTACAGGTTGCTCTCCAAGGACAGGATGAGGCGTATTGTCGACGACGGCGACATCACCCGGGCGGTCACTGAACCGCCGTCGGACACCCGGGCCTACTTCCGCGGCCGGTGCGTTTCCAGCTTCGGCAAGGACGTTGTCGGCGCCAGCTGGGACTCCGTGATCTTCGATGTTCCAGGGCTGGGAAAACTGCAACGGGTACCCACGCGTGAGCCTTTGAGGGGCACACAGGCTTTGACCGGCGCGCTCTTTGACCGCCACACGGATGCTGCTTCATTCCTGGCCGAATTGCTGGGTCAAAAACCACCGCCGGCGAGGAGTTGACGAATGAACGCCACAGGACTATTCGTGCCGGGTCAAAGCCGTCCGCAGCACCGGTCCGCGTGGCAATATTGCATTAGGAAGTCTCCGTCTTCAGGAGACTGACAGTAGGGAGAAAGAAAATGGCAGCACAGGAGCAGCAACAACCGCAGTCACGGGACACCGAGACCGAAGTCGACGTACCGGAGGCACCACCGGCAGCACCCGAGGCACAGGCTTCGGAAGCGACGCAGGGTGTGGATGACCTCCTCGACGAAATCGACGGCGTTCTCGAGTCGAACGCTGAAGAGTTCGTGAGGGCGTTTGTCCAAAAGGGCGGCCAGTAGGCGGACCCGCCAGAGGATGTACTGCCCGGCCGGCGTGAGGCCGCCGGGCATCGGAATGCAGAGTCGAAGGAGTGCAGCAATGCAGGACCCATCAACCGGCCCCCTGGCCACCCAGGCAACGTCTTCTTTCACGGAGCATCTTCAACGCTCGCGTCCCGAACTCCTTCCCTTCACTCAATCGTTACCCGCCGGTATGGTCCCGGCCTCGCCGCACGCCACCACGATCGTCGCCTTGACGTACGCCGGTGGTGTGCTGATGGCCGGGGATCGCCGCGCCACCATGGGCAATATCATCGCCAGCCGGCACATCGAGAAGGTATTTCCGGCGGACCAGTATTCAGTCCTCGGCATTGCCGGAACTGCCGGCTTGGCCATCGACATCACACGGCTTTTCCAAGTGGAACTGGAGCACTACGAAAAGATCGAGGGCACGCTCCTCAGCCTCGTCGGCAAGGCCAACCGATTGGGCGCCATGATCCGCGGAAACCTGCCCATGGCAATGCAGGGCATGGCAGTCGTTCCACTGTTTGCCGGCTTCGACCACGTCTCCGGCGTGGGCCGCTTGTTCTCCTACGACGTCACAGGCGGCCGCTACGAAGAACAGGAGCATCACTCCGTTGGTTCCGGTTCCGTATTCGCGCGGGGGGCCCTGAAGAAACTGTGGAAACCTAACCTGTCAGAAGAGAATGCCGTGGCAGTGGCTGTTGAGGCCCTCTACGATGCCGCCGATGACGACTCCGCCACCGGCGGTCCTGACCCTGTCCGGCAACTATGGCCGGTGGTGTACACCGTCGACCGTTCCGGCAACCGGCGCGTCCCTGAACGGGACCTGGCCGCGATAGCCGGCGCCATTGTCGAATCGCGGGCCGCAGCAGGAAGGGAGGCCTGACATGACACAGCAGTTCTATGTCTCTCCCGAACAGCTGATGAAGGACCGTGCGGACTTCGCACGGAAGGGCATCGCCCGCGGACGTTCTGTAGTGGTCATCAGCTGCGCCGACGGCATCGCGCTGATCGCCGAAAACCCTTCACCCTCGTTGCACAAAATCGGTGAAATTTACGACAAAATTGCCTTCGCTGCGGTCGGCAAGTACAACGAATTTGAAAGCCTCAGGCAAGCCGGCGTCCGCTACGCCGATGTCCGTGGCTATTCCTATGATCGTGAGGACGTGACCGCGCGCGGCCTTGCCAGCGTTTATGCACAAAGCCTTGGAGCTGTGTTCACGGCAGAGCAGAAGCCGTTCGAAGTGGAGTTGGCGGTAGCCGAGGTTGGCGTTACCCAGGAACAGGACCACCTGTACCGGCTCACCTTCGATGGATCAATCGCCGATGAGAACGGCTTCGTTGTCATGGGCGGGCTTGCCGACCAAATTTCCGACGTCGTCAACGGGGCTTGGGAGCCGGAGCTCAACTTGGCGGGGGCCATGCAATTGGCTTTGCGCGCCTTGGCCACGAACAAGGAAGTTGAAGAACTGCCCGCCACTGCCGTCGAAGCCGCCGTGCTCTACCGTGCTTCGGAAAGCAACCGCGGATCCCGCAGGGCGTTCCGGCGGTTGTTGCCGGATGACATGACCCGGTTGCTCACAGAGGAGAGCTGAGATGGATAAACGGATTTTTGGCATCGAAACGGAATTTGGAATCTCTTATTCCAGTCCGGATTCACGCCCGCTGGCTCCCGAGGAAGTTGCACGGTACCTGTTCCGCAAGGTGGTCAGTTGGGGGAGGTCCTCCAACGTGTTCCTCACCAACGGTTCCCGGCTTTACCTTGATGTGGGCTCGCACCCTGAGTACGCCACGGCCGAGTGCGACGACCTTGCCCAGCTCATCGCCCATGACCGGGCAGGCGAACTTATCCTGGACGACCTCGTGGACGAGGCCCAGGCCAGGCTCGCGGCAGAGGGTTTCAATGGCACGGTCTACCTCTTCAAGAACAACACTGATTCGGCCGGGAACTCTTACGGCAGCCACGAGAACTACCTCATACCGAGGCGCGGGGAATTCTCCCGCCTGGCCGAGATCCTGATTCCCTTCCTGGTTACCCGGCAGTTGATCGCCGGGGCCGGCAAGGTATTGAAGACCCCGCATGGCGCCACGTTCGCTTTCTCCCAGCGCGCTGACCATATCTGGGAAGGCGTGTCTTCGGCCACCACCCGGTCCAGGCCCATTATCAACACACGCGATGAGCCGCATGCGGACGCGGAGTTCTACCGCCGCCTCCACGTGATCGTGGGCGACTCCAACATGTCTGAGACGTCCGCACTGCTCAAGGTAGGCACTGTGGACCTCATCCTCCGCATGATTGAGGCGGGCGTCATCATGCGGGACATGCGCATGGAGAACCCGATCCGCAGCATCCGCGAAATTTCCCACGACCTTACGGGTCGCGCATTGGTTCGGTTGGCCAATGGACGGCAACTCACTGCCCTTGATATTCAGCGGGAGTACCTCAACAAGGTGACAGACTTCGTGGCCACCAACGGCGCGCACAACGCCCACGTACCGCTCATCCTGGACTTGTGGGAGCGGACCTTGAATGCCATCGAGAGCGGTGACACCAGCACCATCGACACCGAAGTGGATTGGGCTATCAAGAAAAAGCTCATGGACGGCTACATGCGGCGCCATGACCTCAGCCTGGATTCACCCCGTATTGCCCAATTGGACCTCACCTACCACGACATTTCGCGGCAACGCGGCATCTTTTTCCTCCTGCAGGCGCGCGGCGCAGCACGCAGGCTGGTCACGGAAACCGACGTCAAGGATGCCGTGGACGCACCACCCCAGACGACTCGCGCAAAGCTCCGCGGAGACTTTGTGCGGAGGGCGCAGGAGCTTGGCCGCGATTACACAGTGGACTGGGTACACCTGAAACTCAACGATCGCGCCCACCAAACGATCCTGTGCAAGGATCCATTCCGGAGCGTGGACGAACGAGTGGATGCACTCCTGGACTCAATGGGCTGACGCGCTCTTTAAGCTGGCTCCCAGCTTCACGGGCTATTCTGGATAGTGGTCTCTTCCCGAGATACACCTTGCTTGGATGCGCTACGCGCCTTTCCGAGTGTCCCTTTGCCCCGACGAAAGTGTCTTTTTGTGCGCCGACTCCTAGCAATACTTCTTCCCGCCCTCCTGCTCATTACCGCCTGCGGTGGGGAAAGCACTCCGGCCGCTGAGCCCACCAGCAAGTCTGTTGGTGACGTCTCCAAGCTTGACTCCCTGAAGGTGACGGACAACGGCAATGACAAAGCGCCCGCCCTTGATTTCTCCAAGCCGCTGGCTGTGACGGGACCCACCGTCAAGGTCGTCAGCGAAGGTGACGGAGAGCCCGTCAAGATGGGTCAAATCGCCGAACTGGTGTTCGTCGCAGTGGATGGCACTGATGGCAAGACGCTGGAGGACGGTTACACCAAAGGACCCCAGCCGATCGAGCTCTCCGAGCAGATGAAAACCGGCAATGAGCTGATCTTCGACGCCATCATCGGCGCCAAAGTTGGCAGCCACGTAGCTATCGCCGCTCCGGGCAACTCCTCTGCAACGGCACCTGCGTCGACACAACTGGTGGTATTCAAGATCGCCTCCGCCAAGGACGCCCCCGGCCTGTTGAGCAAGGAAGAGACTGAGCAGCTGGACAAAGACGGCAAGCTTCCCAAGGTGACCTTTGACGACAAGGGCGTACCTTCCGTGGACATCCCCAAGACTGATGTGCCTGCCGGTCTTTCAGTCAAGGTCCTGTCCGAGGGCACCGGCGAGGAGTTGACCAGCTCTGACACGATCGATGCCAACTACAGTGGCTGGCGCTGGGAAGACAGCACCAAGTTCGATTCCAGCTATGACCGCGGGGAGGCCGCTACCTTTGGCCTGAACCAGGTCATCAAGGGCTGGACGCTTGGCCTCACAGGCCAAAAGGTGGGTTCCAAGGTTCTTCTGACGATTCCGACGGATCTCGCGTATGGTCCGAACGCCGCTGCCCAGGGCAAACCTGCCGGCCCGCTGGTCTTCGTCGTAGAGATCACCGGCAAAAAGTAGATCCCAACCAGGTTCTGGCTAAGCTGGTTCCTGAAAACTTCTCCGTCCCTTTAACTTAGGAGCAACCATGTCATTTGGTCAGCGTGACTTCGACCGCACCAAGCCCGAAATCGACTTCCCTGAAGGCGACGTCCCCACGGACCTCGTTATCACGGACCTCATTGAGGGCACCGGCCCCGAGGCCAAGGCCGGCGACACTGTGTCCACCCACTACGTCGGCGTCGCCTGGTCCACCGGCGAAGAATTCGACGCTTCCTGGGGCCGTGGCGCTCCGCTGGACTTCCGTGTGGGCGTCGGCCAGGTCATCCAGGGATGGGACCAGGGCCTTCTGGGCATGAAGGTGGGCGGCCGTCGTCGCCTGGAGATCCCGTCGGAGCTCGCCTACGGCTCACGTGGCGCTGGTGGAGCAATCAAGCCCAACGAGGCCTTGATCTTCGTGGTCGACCTCGTGGCTGTCCGCTAGGACTCTGGCGTTCGCAAGGCGCGTTACCCTCCGGTTCTTGCCGGTCGGTGACGCGCCTTGCTGCTTTCCCGCTGGTTTTTAGTAACGTAGCAACCGTGTCCGCATCCCGCACTGAACGTCTCCTGAACCTTCTCCTGGCTTTGCTCAATACCAAAGTGGGCCTTCCACGTGCCGTGCTGCGCGAAAAGGTCTACCACGATTCAGCGGACAATGATGTCGCTTTTGGACGGATGTTCGAGCGCGACAAAGTGGATCTGAAGCAGTTTGGCTTCGAGATCGAGACCCTGATGGACCCGCGCAACTTCGGTGCGGACGACCCCGCCTCAACACGCTACCGGATCGGCAAGGACTCCAACCGGCTTCCTGATGTGAGCCTGACGACTGCCGAGAGCACCGTGCTTCTGCTGGCGGCTCAGCTGTGGGAACGCGCTGCCCTGGGAACAGCGGCTGCCAACGCTGTTCGCAAGCTGCAGGCCGCAGGAGGCTTCACGGATGTTGACCTTCCTGCGGGCGTCCAACCCAGGATCAAACCTGCCGGACAAGCCTTCGACGACGTCGTTGCGGCCATGCATGGCAAGCATCCTGTCCGCTTCGGCTACCTCGCGGTCAGTACCGGCCGGGAAGAAGTCCGCGAAGTCGAGCCATGGGGGTTGGGCAGCCGCTTTGGTCAGTGGTACCTCGCTGGCTGGGATCGGGGTAGAGGGGCCAAAAGGCTCTTCAGGCTCTCACGGATGACTACCGCAGTGAGCGTTGTAACCACGAGCAGTTTCCAACCACCGGAAGGCTTCAGCGCCCGGGCCGAGTTGGACGCACTCAATGAGCTGCCCGTCCAACAAGCCATTCTGGACGTCGATAAGGACAGGCTGCTTGCCTTGCGCAAAAGGGCCGTGTCCGTCGAGGCAGCCCGGGATGCAAGCAGTCGTGACCGCATCACCGTGGATTTCCGGGATCCTGAGCAGCTGGCCGAAGAGCTGGCCTCCTACGGCCCCCATATCAAGGTGGCTGGACCCACAGAGCTGCGCACCGCCGTCGTACGCCGCCTCAAGGCTGCCGCTGACTTTGATGACTCTCCGCCAATACTCATTGAATTTCCCGAAGCGGGCCGTGCTCCGCGGGCGCGCAAACGCACCTCTGAAGACCAACTCGCCAGGATGCTGCAACTGGTTCCTTTCCTGGTTCACCACCAAGGCCTGCATATCCAGCAGGTGGCCGATCACTTTGGCATCAGCCGCAAGGCACTGATCGATGACCTGAAGATCCTGATCTGTTCGGGGCTGCCCGAGGGATACCCTGACGACCTCCTCGACATCCAATGGGAAAACGATCACGTCTACATCTCCGAGCACCTCGATTTGAACCGTCCAGTGCGTTTCAGTGAAGACGAAGCGGCTGCGTTGCTGACCGGCCTGGCCATGCTGGGCGATCTGCCGGCACTGGCCGGAATGCTTGAGGATGAGTCGGGGAGCGCCCTTGAATCCGTGACCATCAAGCTGACAGGCGCTGCCGGGCAGGCCGCACGATTGGCCGGCTCAGTCTCCGGACAGTCGGTGGCGCCGGAACAGTCACAAGCTTTCGCCGCAATAACCCGCGCAATCCGTGAGGGGCAGCAACTGCGACTCAAGTACTTCTCACTGCAACGCGACGAAGTGACCGAGCGTGACGTGGACCCGCTGCGGCTCTACTCGCTGGACAATACGTGGTACTTCGAGGCGTACTGCCACAGCAAGGCCGGAATCAGGAACTTCCGTCTGGACCGGGTCGAAGCGTTGGAGGCCAACGGCCGCGCCGTGTCCATGCCGGCAACGGCCGGGCAGGATTTTCCGGCCAGGCTGTTCACGCCCAGCGACGATGACGTGCTGGTGGTCCTCCAGCTGACCCGTCAGGGAGCCGGATTGGCTGACGACTACTACGCCGAACGCACCGCTCAACTGCCCGACGGCGGTCTGGTCGCCGAAGTTCGGTTCGGCAACGCCGAGTGGCTTCCGATGTTCGTTTCGCAGCATGGAGGCAGCGTTCGGATCCTCGAACCCAGGCACCTTCAGCTGGAAAGCCGCGCGTGGGTCGACGCGGCCCTCGCGCAGTACAACTCACCTTCCACCACGAAGGCTGGCTAGACTACTCAGATGCCTTGGTGGTTCTGGATCCTGTTGTGGATCGCGCTTATAGCCCTGTCGTTGCTTTTTCATCTGACTTTGGGCTATCGCCTGTACAAGAAATTCATGTCAACTGTTCATGATTTAGGTGCCGCGGGTAAACGTTTCAGCAACCTTGCTCCTTCCCAGGAAACCTCCGACGTTGAAACCGCCGAACCACGGCCCGCGCCGGGGTCCGCAATTTTTGCCTCACCGGAACAGATGCGTCATGATTACCTGACGGCCAAAGCCTTCCGTCAGGAAGTTCGTCGTCAACGACGCGTCAAGCGCAAAGCCGAGCGGGGTCAACCCCAATCCCTGCACGACATTGAATTCAGATAGACGTAGGATGTATCCAAAAGGAAAGGACCTCCCCACATGAGGCTCGAAGGCTGGCATCTCATCATCATCATCGTCCTGGCTCTGGTGCTCTTTGCAGCGCCGAAGCTGCCGTCCATGGCGCGCAGCATTGGGCAGTCGATGCGCATTTTCAAGTCTGAGGTCCGCGAAATGAAGAAGGATGGTTCTTCCGAAGCCAGGGACTCCCAGGACGCTTCCGACGCCGTGGAAGGCAAAGTAGTGGGCCACCCGGACGTCAAGGCCAAGAACAACGGCGAGACTGACGTACCGCCCTCCAACCGCGTCTAAAGAGAAGTGGTAGAGACGAAGGGGCGCAAGGCCAACCCCGAAGCCCGGATGGCGCTCCTGGATCACCTCAAGGAGCTGCGAAACCGGCTCTTCAAGGCTGCAATCGGCGTCATCCTGGGAACAGTGGTGGGCTTCATCGTCTACCAGCCTCTCCTGGAGGCGCTGATCAAGCCGATCAAGGACCTCAACGAAAAAGAGGGACGCGCTGCCACGCTGAACTTTGATGGCGTCGCCAGTTCGTTCGACCTCATGGTTCAAGTGTCGGTCTTTCTTGGCGTGATCCTGTCAAGCCCGGTCTGGATTTACCAGCTGTGGGCCTTCATCGTTCCGGGCCTCCACAAGAAGGAACGGCGCTTGGCATTGTCCTTCGTGGCAGCAGCCGTACCGCTCTTCATCGGCGGTGTCCTGCTTGCCTGGCTGGTGTTGCCCAACGCTGTTCGCGTCCTGACCGACTTCACTCCGGTGGGCGGCTCAAACTTCATCAGCGCCGAAATCTATCTGGCCTTCGTCCTTCGGCTCCTCTTGGCCTTCGGAATCGCCTTCCTCGTCCCCGTGGTGCTGGTGGGATTGAACCTGGCCGGACTCATAAAGGGCAAGCAGCTCATCAAGAGTTGGCGAATCACCATTTTCCTGGTGTGCCTGTTCGCTGCGATGGCCGCTCCCGGCGCTGACGCCATGAGCATGTTCTACCTCGCAGCGCCCATGCTGCTCCTGTTCTTCGCGGCGATCGGTGTCTGCGTCCTGAATGACCGACGCCGTGAGCGCCGTGCCATCAAGCGGGCGGCTGAGACTGAAGCCACTGCAGACATCGCAACCCCGGCCACGGATCTGGAGAATCTCTAGACCTTGGGCCACTAGGCTTGATGCATGTCCTCCATTTCCGGGTCTTCATCTCCATCAGACCGTTACCAGGCGGCAGCCCAGCGTGCGGCTGAGTCGAAAACTTATCTGGGCGCCTTCGCACGTTCCCTGGACTTTGAACTGGACGACTTCCAACGTGAGGCGTGCAGGTCCCTCCAGGAGGGTCGCGGCGTTCTCGTGGCGGCCCCCACCGGTGCTGGTAAGACGATCGTTGGCGAATTCGCCATCTACCTGGCTTTGGAACGTGGACTCAAGGCGTTTTACACCACTCCCATCAAGGCCTTGAGCAACCAGAAGTACTCTGAACTGGCGGCAAAATACGGGTCGGCGAACGTCGGCTTGCTGACCGGTGACACCACCATCAACGGCGATGCCCCCGTGGTGGTTATGACTACCGAAGTTCTTAGGAACATGCTCTACGCCGATTCCGAAACCCTGGGCGATCTGGGGTTTGTGGTGATGGACGAGGTTCATTACCTGGCCGACCGCTTCCGTGGTGCCGTGTGGGAAGAAGTCATCATCCACTTGCCCAGCGAAGTGCAGGTTGCCTCGCTGAGTGCCACGGTTTCCAACGCTGAAGAGTTCGGCGCATGGCTGGATACCGTGAGGGGCGATACCGACGTCATTGTCTCCGAACACCGTCCCGTACCGCTTTGGCAGCACGTCATGGTGGGCCGTGAAATAGTGGATCTCTTTGCCGGCGACACAACGTTCGACGAAATTGCGCCCCAAGCCCCGGGAATGCAGGAAACCGAAGCACCGGACCTTTCCGAGGCCCATGAGGTGGTGGCCGAGCCTGTCACCGCTGACCACCGGCGCGCCTCAGCCAAGCGCTCGTCTGCAGACACAGTCCGCCAAGCAGTCACCGGCCCCGAGTTCGAGGTCAATCCGGACCTGTTGGCCATGGCCCGCTCCGAGAGCCGGATGAACATGAACGGCCGGTTCGGCCACGGTGGCCGGAGTCGGCGTCGTCAGGACCGTTATCGCGATGAGCGGCAACAATCCGAGCAGCGCAGTCCCGTGCGGAAAGCCAGCCGTCCCCAAGTCATTGAGAGCCTCAGGCGTCAGGATCTCCTCCCTGCCATCACCTTCATCTTCTCCAGGGCCGGCTGTGACGCTGCCGTCGCTCAGTGCGCAGCATCGGGACTTTGGCTGACCACCGAACGCGAACAGCAGATCATTGCCCAGCGGGTGGACGAGGCGAGCCACGAAATTCCGGCGGACGACCTCGACGTCCTCGGATTCTGGGGTTGGCGCGACGGTCTCATCAGGGGCTTTGCTGCCCACCACGCAGGCATGCTTCCCACGTTCAAGGAAGTGGTGGAAAAGCTCTTTGCCGACGGCCTTGTCAAGGCAGTCTTCGCCACCGAAACGCTGGCTCTGGGCGTCAATATGCCCGCACGCTGCGTCGTGCTTGAAAAACTGGAAAAGTTCAACGGCGAAGCGCACGTCAACATTACGGCGGGGGAGTACACCCAACTCACTGGTCGCGCCGGACGTCGTGGCATCGACGTCGAAGGCCATGCTGTTGTGCTGTGGCAGCCCGGAACTGATCCGGCTGCCGTAGCCGGCCTTGCCTCCCGACGCACCTACCCCCTGAACTCCAGTTTCAGGCCTACGTACAACATGAGCATCAATCTGATTGCCCAGTTCGGACGCGTCCGGGCCCGTGAAATCCTGGAATCCTCGTTTGCCCAATTCCAAGCTGACCGCTCCGTAGTAGGCCTTGCCCGGCAGGTGCGGGGGCGCGAAGAATCGCTGGCGGGCTATGCCAAGTCCATGCAGTGCCACCTGGGTGACTTCACCGAGTACTCAAAGCTCCGGCGCGAACTCAGCGACGCCGAGAATTTCGCCGCCCGCGACCATCAGCGGGCCCGTAAATCCCATGTAGCGGATTCCCTCGCGCGCCTGATCCCCGGTGACGTCATCAGCATCTACAGCGGCCGGCTGGCAGGACATGCCGTTGTGCTGGAGGTGGACCGCAACGCCAGGGAACCAAGGCCCTCCGTTCTTACCTCTGATAACCAGCTGCGGCGCATCGGTGTCCATGACCTCGACGGTCCGGTATCGCCGGTGACGCGTATCCGGATTCCCAAGTCCTTCAATGCCAAGGTCCCCAAATCCCGCCGGGACCTCGCTTCGTCGATGCGGCATGCCATCAGTGAGGACGCACCCCACAGCCGTCGCAACAGCAGGCACGAAGATTTTGGCCTCGGGGCGCGCCTGCCGGATCAGGAGAAGAAGATCGCGGACCTTCGGCGGGCCCTGAGAGCTCATCCGTGCCATGGCTGCAGCGAACGCGAAGACCATGCACGGTGGTCGGAGCGTTGGTGGAAGTTGCGCAGGGAGACCGATGGGTTGGTCAGGCAGATCCAAGGCAGGACGAATACCATCGCCAAGACTTTCGACCGCGTCTGCGATGTCCTGTCTGTCTACGGTTACCTGGAAACCAACGACGCCGGACACGTCACCATCAGCCTCGACGGGCAGCGGCTTCGGCGGATCTACGGTGAGAAGGACCTGCTCATATCCCAGACTGTGCGGCGCGGTGCCATCAACGACCTCGACGCCGCCGAACTGGCCTCGCTTGCCAGCACCTTGGTTTACCAAGCCAAACGGGAAGACCGTGGCCTTCGGCCCAGGATGCCCAGCGTTGCCTTGGAATCAGCCATAGACATCGTCATCCGCGAATGGTCCCAGCTCGAGGATACCGAGGAACGCAACAGGCTGCCATTGACCGGCGAACCGGAACTCGGCCTGATGTGGCCCATGTACAAGTGGGCCAAGGGACGCCATCTTCAGGACGTGCTCAGCGGAACCGACCTCGCCGCCGGCGACTTTGTGCGCTGGGCCAAGCAAGTGGTGGACCTCCTCGACCAGCTGGCCAAGATCCCTCAACTCGACCCACGCTTGGCCCGCATTTGCCGCGAGTCCATCGACTTGGTGCGACGCGGCGTCGTTGCCTACTCAACAGTGGCTTAGCGACCCTACTCTCATTGAATGTTTTCAACGCTCGAGGAGCACAACGCATGAATCAGCCAGGCGTGCCAGCCGGCCAGGACCGCACCGCGAAGGACCGCAAGGTCACGATGTACCGCAACGGTTCGATCTATACCGCCGCAGATCCTTTTGCCACCGCGCTGGTGGTGGACGGGGATACCGTTGCTTGGGTCGGCTCCGAACAGGCTGCCACATCGATAGTTGACTCATCCATGGAGGTCATTGACCTCCGCGGAGCCCTCCTGGCGCCGGGATTCGTGGACTCCCATGCACACCTGACGGAGTCAGGCCTTGCCCTGTCCGGACTGCAGCTCAACGGCGTACGTTCGGCCAAGGAACTACTCGACGCCGTTGCCTCCGCCAGCGGCTCGGGCACAGTCCTGGGCCACGGTTGGGATGAAACGACGTGGCACGACTCCACGCTCCCCACCTCGGAGGAAATTGACAGGGCGTCTGCCGGGCGGGCTGTCTACCTGTCACGCATCGACGTCCACTCCGCCCTGGTTTCGTCGTCGTTGGCCGCGGCCGCAGGGCTGGATGGCCTCGATGGTTTCTCCGGCACCGCCCGCGTTGTTCGTGCGGCACATACGGCCGCCCGGCTGACTGCACGGAAGTTCCCGGAACACGAACGGCGCGGATACCAGGAGTCAGCCCTGCAGGAGGCCGCTTCGCACGGATATGTCGCCTTGGCCGAGATGTCCGCACCGCATATTTGCGGGGCCGAGGACCTCAGGATGGCCATGTCCTGGAACGAACACGGGAACCGGCCGGAGGTACTTGCCTATTGGGGCGAGTTGGCTACCTCGGAGGATCACGCCCAAGCTATTCTTGACGGTTTAGGCGCGAGGGTCCTGGGCCTTGCCGGCGACCTCAATATTGACGGTTCAATCGGCTCCCGCACAGCGGCCCTCGTGGATGACTATTCCGATGCACCGGGCCAACGCGGCAGTTTGTACCTGTCAGTGGCCGATGCCACCAAACACCTTGTGGCCACGTCCCTCCTGGGAGTTCAGGCTGGGTTTCATGTCATAGGTGACGCCGGGCTGGGGGCGGTGCTGGAAGCATTGGACGCAGCGGCTGACGAGGTGGGCGAACAGCGCCTCCGGGCAGCCGGCCATCGGCTGGAACACGTGGAGATGGCTGACCAGTCCGCCATCGACCGGCTGGCCAAGTACTCAGTGTCAGTCAGCGTGCAGCCCGGTTTCGATGCTGCGTGGGGTCAACCAGGCGGGCTCTACGAACAGCGCCTGGGTGGCCGCAGCCAAACGATGAACCCCTTTGCTTCCTTCTACGCAAGCGGCGTCCCTATCGCTTTCGGCAGTGACAGCCCTGTCACCCCTCTCCGCCCGTGGTCGAGCGTACGAGCCTGCCTGGAGCACAGCAACCCGGAGCAAAGGATCTCGGCTCGTGCCGCATTCTTAGGCCATACACGGGCGGGGTGGCGGGCTACCAAACACCGGAACCCGCTGATGGGCCAATTGGTCCCGGGCGCGCCGGCCAGTTTCGCTGTGTGGGAAGTGGACGAACTGATGGTCCAAGTGGCTGATAGCCGCGTTCAGTCCTGGAGCACTGATCCACGGGCACGGACGCCCCTTTTGCCGGCCCTGGACACCGGCGGCGACCCCCGTTGCCTTCAGACAGTGCGCGAGGGTCGAGAGTTGTTCGCCCACGAGTCGCTGAGGGTGTGAGGCAGGATTTTGCCGCTGCCGTGCGGCGCCTGAACTGGGGCAATGAACGAAGCCGCAGGTCATAGGCTGATTGACAGCTTAGGGTGAGTCCGTAGCATTGAGGCTCAACGGACAATCAACGCAGGGGCTGCGGCCGTGGCGTGGTGGTCCGGTCGTGGCCGGAGCGTGTTCATGGTGGCGGCAGATGAGTGGGCAGGTCCACAGCGACCCGGAAAACAGTTCGTTGGCGATTCCAATCGCTCAGCGCCACTGGTCCCGGGCTTGTGGACCTGCCCATCAATGTCCTGCCAGTACCCGGACCATGTGTCCGGGACCACAACCGCCAAATGAATCCTTGCCGTCGTCCTATAATGGAGAGTTGCGCCAGAACGCCAGCCGCCAGGCTGCTCCGGCACACTGACCGCTCCATCAAGGAAAGGCCTCTTCTTGCGTGTCCTGACGATCATTCCCACCTACAACGAGCTGGAATCGCTCCCCGTGACACTGGGACGGCTGCGCGCAGCAGTACCCGACTCCGATGTCCTGGTGGTCGACGACAACAGCCCTGACGGCACGGGAAAGCTTGCCGACGGCTTCGCGGCAGAGGACAGCCAGGTGCATGTCCTGCATCGCAAGGGCAAAGAAGGCCTTGGGGCCGCCTACATCGCCGGCTTCAAGTGGGGACTGGCTGCAGGCTATGACGTCCTGGTTGAAATGGACGCCGACGGTTCGCATAAGCCGGAGCAACTGCCGCTTCTGCTCGACGCCGTCAAGGAGGGTGCAGACCTCGCCATGGGGTCCCGGTGGGTTCCCGGTGGCAGCGTGGTTAACTGGCCGCTCTACCGCCAGGCAATCTCCCGCATCGGCAGCACCTACGCCCGCATCATGCTCGGCGTCAAGATCAAGGACGTCACAGGAGGCTACCGGGCATTCCGCCGCAGCACGCTGGAGGCGCTCAACTTGGACGAAGTGGAGTCGGTTGGCTACGGCTTCCAGGTTGACCTCGCATGGCGCGTGGCCAAGCTTGGCCTGCGCATCGAGGAGCGTCCCATCACTTTCGTCGAACGTGAGCTCGGGGCATCGAAGATGAGCGGCAACATCGTCGTGGAAGCCATGATCAACGTCACCAAATGGGGACTGGCAGCACGTTGGGAAAAACTCACCCGCAAGTCGCCCGCCGTGGCAAAGTAGCTCGTACCTTTCCAACCAGAAAGGCCGGGTCCGGTTCCCAAGAGGAACCGGACCCGGCCTTTGTCTTTAAATCAGCAACCGATTTTATGCGGAGCGGCGCTCTCCACGGCGCTCACGCAGGATGTTCAGACGATCCTCGAGGATCTGCTCGAGCTCGGGAAGGCTGCGGCGCTCCAGCAGCATGTCCCAGTGGGTGCGGACGGCTTTCTCATTGGCGTCCACAGGTCGCTCGCCATCAACCAGCAGTGCTTCCTTGCCGGTCTTGGAAACCCATACGGGGGGAATCTCCGCTTCGGAGGAGAAGGTCACGAAGACCTGCTCGCCATCCTCGCAACGGTACTCGACCCGCTGGCGCGGTGCCGGTTCAACGCCGGATTCTGTTTCCATGCTTTGGGCGCCAAGACGCATACCCCGCAGGCTGCGATCGCTCATGATTACTCCCTCTGTCTGTTCGCGGAGCAGGAACTCCGCGCTAGCCGTAAGCCGTTTTCACGATCCTTACGGACTACTTCTGCACACCTTGCATCACTAATTGCAACGCCTGGCCAAGCTTTAATGTTCCATCCACGCTGAACCAGCCGGACAAATATCCCATTATACGCGGTTCAGCGCCCACTACTCAAAAGGAACCCACAGACAACGAGCGGTCAGCCTGAAGGGCTGACCGCTCGTTGACCCTGCGACAGTGGATTATTCCGCTGGCCGAGACTGCGGGGCTGCTGCTGCCGGCTCTGAAGCCCTGGACTGTTCATTGTTTCCGAAGAGACCAACGGGGGAGTCACCGTTGTTGCCTCCAAGGGCGCCGCCGATACCCTTGAGCGCCTCGCCGACTTCACTCGGGATGATCCAGAGCTTGTTCGAGCTTCCCTCGGCGATCTTGGGGAGTGTCTGCAAGTACTGGTACGCAAGGAGCTTCTGGTCCGGGTTGCCCTTGTGAATGGCGTCGAAGACCTTCTGGATGGCTTGGGCTTCACCGTCTGCCCTGAGGATGGCCGCCTTCGCGTCACCTTCAGCCGCGAGGATGGCTGCCTGCCGTTGCCCTTCGGCGGTGAGAATCTGCGACTGCTTGGTGCCTTCAGCCGTCAGGATCGCAGCACGGCGGTCCCGCTCTGCGCGCATCTGCTTCTCCATCGAGTCTTGAATGGAGTGGGGCGGATCAATCGCCTTCAGCTCGACGCGGGACACGCGGATTCCCCAGCGGCCCGTAGCTTCGTCCAAGACACCACGCAGCTGGCCATTGATCTGGTCGCGGGACGTCAAGGCTTCTTCGAGGTTGAGCCCGCCCACCACGTTACGAAGTGTGGTGGTGGTCAACTGCTCCACGGCCTGGATGTAGTTGGCGATCTCGTAGGTTGCCGCCCGGGGATCAGTGACTTGGAAGTAGACAACGGTGTCGATCGAGACCACCAGGTTGTCCTCGGTAATGACCGGCTGAGGCGGGAACGACACCACCTGTTCACGCAGGTCAAGCAACGGCAGCAGCCGGTCGACGAACGGGATCAGGATGGTTAGTCCCGGGTTGAGCGTCCGCTGATACTTGCCGAGGCGTTCAACGACGCCGGCACGTGCCTGCGGGATGATCCTTACCGAACGGACCAACACGATGATGACAAAAATGACGAGAACAATCAGCACAATTGCCGCTGCTGTTCCTCCTAAGCCGTCCATACATCTCCTTCATTCCCCAATTGCGTGGTTTGATGCGACTGGACCCGGGCAGGCTGCCCGGATCGGCAACCGCTGAAATTCAAAGGGCGCGCCTAGCGCGGGCTGTTCTCGGCAGGCGAGGCTACTACCGCCGTCGCGCCGTCGATCCTGGTGACCTGGACCGTCGAACCGGCGTCGAGAACACCGGCCGTGCTGCGGGCGCTCCACACGTCTCCGCCGATCTTCACCAGTCCGCTGGTTCCGCTCACGGCTTCAATGACCAGAGCGGACTGACCGATGAGCCGGTCGATATTGCTGCGCTGTTCCGCCGGTCCCTTGTGAAGGTGCTTCATTGCTACGGGCCGGACAAAGACAATCATCAGGAGGGAGACCACTGAGAAGATCACGATTTGGAGCCAGAAATCGGCCCCCGCAAAGTCTGCGATCAGCCCGGCAAGGGCACCGCCGCCCAGCATGATGAAGAAGAGGTCGAGGGTAAGCATCTCCACCACTGCGAACGCGAGGAAGACCGTGAGCCAGAGGGCCCACCAATTCTCGCCGAGCCATTCAAACATCATTTCCCCCTTGGTCCCGGATCCCGCGAGCGGGATCACAGTCACTGTTCCTCCATCCTAGCCCGACGTTCCGTCCCACGTCAGGAGACGACGAATTCGCTGATCCGGAACTTCGCTGTGGTTGCCACGGAACCTTCCAAGGTTGCCAATTCGGCCAACTCCCCACGCTTCAGATGGTGCCCGGCCGGACCCATATAGGCCAGGTCAGCTACCTCCTGGCCACTCAGCAGCAAGGGAAGGTCCAGGCTTTGGCTGGTGCCAGAGTCAAAATAGCCCTTCATGGATTCTGCCAGCCGCTCATCCTTGCCCTCTTCAATGCCAAGCATCCCTGTCCGGGCTGCGATCTCAGCGAGGTGGCCTGGCCTGGGTGTCACAACAATCAACGAGCCCCCGGGGCGCAGCACACGGGCAAACTCGGCGGGGTTTCGCGGGGCAAAGACCACCGTGACCACGTCCGCAGTGTTATCCGCCATGGGCAGCGGACGCCAAATGTCCCAAACAAGGTTGGCGGCCTGCGGATTGAGCCGGGCGGCGCGCCTCAGTGCGAACTTGGAAATGTCCACACCGATTCCCGTCGCCCCTGACATCTGAAGGACTGCGGCCAGGTAGTGCCCGGTCCCGGTTCCGGCGTCCAGAACCAGCGCGTCGGGACGTTGAAGTGGTCCGGCGGCGGCCTGGGCAAGGGCTCGGGCAAGACCGGAATAGTGTCCGGCCTCCAGGAACCTGTGACGAGCTGCCACCATGTCCGCAGAATCGGCTTCGAAGACCGTGCCTTTGCCTGTCAGCAGGTTGAAGTAGCCCTGTTTAGCGGCGTCGAACAGGTGTCCGGCCTCACAAGCGAGAGTCCGCTGCCGGCCTTCCCTGAGCTGGAACGTCCCTTGGCAAACAGGACAGCGGAGGGCAGCAACAGCGTGGGACAACATGGCTTCAATCCTACGGCGGACGGAGTGTCTGGTGCCGGGCGTGGAACCGCCGGGCTAGGCTCACCAACGTGAAACCCGAGCAATTGCATCTGCTGAACACCGTGTCCGCCCCGGCAATCCACCCCGACGGCAGCAAGGCGGTGGTTTCCGTCGTGAGGCCGGACTTTGATGCTGACAGCTATGTCGGCCAGCTGTGGAGCATTCCTTTGGATACCACCAAGTATCCGCGACGCATCACACGCGGCTTCCGGGACAGTGCCCCGGCTTTCTCTCCCGACGGCCTGGTATTGGCGTTCCTCAGGAGCGACCCGGATGGCAAGCCGCAACTATTCGTCGTGGAGGCCGCGGGCGGCGAGCCCCAACGGATCACGGACCAGCAGGCCGGCGTGGGTGGGTTCGTGTGGGCGCCGGATTCCCACCGCATCGCGTTCGAGGCCCGCGTGCCCGAGCAAGGCCGTTACGGAACGGTGGATGGGGTCCCATCCGGCGGTGAAGATGCCCGCCTGATCACCACCAACCAATACAGGATGAATGGCCTCGGATATACGGCAGACCAGCGTCAGCAGCTGTTTGTGGTTGAAGTCCCGGAGCTGGGCGGCGAACCGGTGGTTGTTCCGCGCGGGAGGGCCGCCCATGAACAGCCGACGCGGACGGTTACGGGGGTTCCTGCTGCACAGCAGGTCACGTTCGGCGACTCGGACCACGAGTCGCCGTGCTTTTCAGCTGACGGCTCCCACCTGTACTTCGTTGCCGCCCTCCATGAAGGGCACGACGACGACCTGGTCACCTCCGTCTATCGGATGGGCGCCGGCGGCGGCCGGCCGACCGTCGTCGAACCTTCCAACAAGACGTTGCAGACTGTCACTGCTGTCCGTGCCTCCACGGACGGCCGTTGGCTGTTTTACGTGGCCCAGAACTTAGGACACACCGGCAAGGACTTTGTGGCTCGGAATTCTGTTCTGTACGTCATGCCCATCGCAGGGGGAGAGGCTGCGGCGCTGACCGACGAGGAACATTTGGACGTGTCCGGTCCGCTGGAACCCAGCGGACCAGCCAGTGTGCTGGTGCTGAACACAGCGTTGGGAAGTGTCGAACTGCTGGACGTCACGGCGGAAGGTGGGATCACACCCCTGGTCCACGGTGCCCGGGTAGTTGTTGGGGCGACGGTGGCTGCCAACGGGGAAATTGCCGTAAGTTTCTCCGATTCCTCAACCGTGGGAGATGTCGCGTCACTTGAACGGGGAGAGATCCGCCTCCTCACGGACTTCTCCGCCATCCTGCGCAACAACTCCCGTGTAACGGAACCTCTGGACTTCGACGCCGAATCCACCGACGGACACCCCCTTCATGGTTGGGTCGTCTTGCCTGATGGCCCAGGCCCACACCCGGTCCTACTCACCATCCATGGCGGCCCCTTCTCCCAGTACACAGGCGCATTCTTCGATGAGGCGCAGGTTTACGCCGCTGCAGGGTACGCAGTTGTCATGTGCAATCCACGAGGATCCGCCGGCTACGGCCAAGCCCATGGGCGCGCCATCAAGGATCGTATGGGGACGCTGGATATGCAGGACGTGCTTGCGTTCCTCGACTCAGCGTTGGCCTCCTTTGACGCCTTGGATAAAGACCGGGTGGGGATCATGGGGGGTTCCTATGGTGGCTACCTGACCGCCTGGACCATCGCCCACGATCACAGGTTCAAGGGTGCGATTGTGGAGCGCGGCTTCCTGGACCCGGTCAGCTTTTCGGGTTCCGCTGACATCGGTTGGTTCTTCGGGGCCGAATACACCGGAGGGACACCGGAACAGATGACGGCCCAAAGTCCCATGGCCGTAGTTTCGCGTGTCGACACACCTACCCTGGTGATTCACAGCGAGAACGATCTACGGTGCCCCATCGAACAGGGTCAGCGGTACTACGCACATTTGAAGGCCCAGGGCGTGGACACTTCCCTGCTGATCTTTCCTGGGGAAGACCACGAGTTATCACGGTCCGGGACGCCACATCACCGGAGGCAGCGCTTTGACCACATTCTCCGTTGGTGGGCGCAGTACCTTCCAACAGACACCAATCAACCGGAGGACCAGCCGTAGCCGTACTGGCCGGATTCTACGTCAGCGAAGGAATCCCAGAGCCCGGCGGGCCTCGTCAATCTCCGGCGCGAACCACCGGGCCGAGTGTTCAGCATTGCTGGAAAGGGAGCGCAGTTCGGCCCGGTCCAGATACAGGATGCCGTGGAGATGGTCCGTTTCGTGTTGCACAATGCGGGCCTGCCACCCCGAGAACCACTCTTCCACGGGTTCGCCCGCGGGACTTGTGTAACGCAACTCGACGTTCCGGTGTCGTGTCACAACAGCCTGATACCCGCTGACGGAGAGGCACCCTTCATAAAACGAGGCCGTCTCAGTACCGAGTGGACGGTACTCCGGGTTGATGACCGCGAAAAATTCCAGCTGTTCCCTGTGACGCACTGCGACAGACTCCGGGTCCACCTCATATTTGTCTTCAAGGACGGCCAGCTGCAGGGGGATGCCCAGCTGTGGGGCGGCCAGTCCAACGCCCGGGGCGTCATGCATGACGTCCCTCATTCGTTCGATGAAAGCGGCCAACTCGGCATCATCAACCTGGCCGTCATACGGGGCCGCCAACTGCCGCAGTACGGGGTGCCCGGCCTGCACAATGGTCGGGAGCCCGTCTGCATCAAGCAACCGTCGGACAGCGTCACGTATCCGGGTGGGGTTGTAGTCCGTGGCGGGGCTCGTGGCCTCAGGATGAGGTTGGTGCGTCATACAGTGAGCCTAACGCGATGAGGGCATTCGCGAGTGTGGGCTAGGCTCGACGAATGATCGATTCCACCCCTTTGGATTGTGTACTCGGGTTTGTTCGAACGGTTGAAGCCGGTGGCGGGGCTGCCGAACTGCGGCCTTTCCTGGCCGACGATTTCAAGCTCACGGAGTGGCCGCACGCCCTGTCCAAAACGGGTTCCACCCGGAACTTGGCAGAAACGTTGGCTGGCGCCGACCATAGCAAGGACATCGTCTCCGATCAGCGTTTTGAGGTGGTCCGCACAACAAGCCAGGACAACCGGGTGGTGCTGGAGATGAACTGGTCAGCCACGCTGCTTCTTGACCTGCCGCACTGGGACCGCGGCGATACCATCCGAGCAAGGAGCACAGCGGTCTTCGAGTTGCGGGATGGCCTGATCATCAGCCAGGACACGTACGACTGCTACTACACGACGCCGGAATAGCCCGCGCCCCGGAAATACCTAACGCATGGTGAAGCGACGCTCCACCAGTTCTGAAATTGCCGGTACAGCCAAGGCGCTTGCGAAGAGCATGTTCCTTGCTGACATGGCGGGAGGCGGCAGCGGTCTGCCCAGTGCCATGTTGAGCCCTGCCTGACGTGAAGCGCGAAGCGCCGCTTTCCTGCGTAACTTCTCGAAATTCACCACATCGCGTCCTACGTTGGCGCCCCGCAGGGATGCATCCATGATGGGGGCCAGAGCTGCAGCATCCAACCAGCCAAGGTTCATTCCCTGCCCTCCGATGGGGCTGATTTCGTGCGCCGCATCCCCAAGAAACACCACCCTGCCGTGAACCATGCGCTGAGTCAGCCGCGACCGTACTTCAAAAGCACTTAGCATCGAGTTGCCGGCTATGTCCAGCACCTCACCGGTCCTGGCTGTGATCAGCCCGGCGAGCCCCACCGGCGTCGGGTTCCTGTGCGGTGCGCCCAGCCTGACAACCCATCTGCGGACACCTCCTGGCAGGGGAAAAGACTCCACGATTCCTTCGGGTTCCAGGTACAAGACGGCGTCGGAGGCATGCCCGGTGTCATCCGGGAAGTCGCCCATGATGTAACAGTCCGGATAGCTGCGGGCGGGCACACCCGGCAGGTAGCGTCGACGGATGGTTGAATGCGCTCCGTCGGCGGCTATCACCAAACGGGCTCCCACCTGCAAACTGCCGGAAGGCGAATCTGCGCGGACTCGCAAGGTACTCCCGGTGGCGTCAATCTCCTGGACGTCGGCACCCCGGACGACCGCATCGGCATCCAGTTCCTTTACCGCCAACTCCAGGACTTCCTCGGTGATCATTTGCGGAACGGCAAGGATGAAGGGAAAGGCAGCGTCGCCGTCGAACGCTAGCTCGGCCACCCGCCGTCGCCGGCTGTACGCCACACCCCGCCTAATGTGGATCCCGGCAGTTACCAAAGGGTCGGCGACTCCCGCGCGTGCCAGCTCCGCCAATGCCGGAGGGTGGATTCCGATGGCCCTCGAACTGTTACTCCTGTTGCTCCGGCGCTCCAGTATGCGGACCTGGTGCCCCCGCTGGAGCAACAGAACCCCCATGAACAGGCCTACTGGCCCCGCACCGACAATCACGACGTCAGGCACGGTCCTCCAATGGGTGCCCGGCATCAGCTTGGGGAAATTTACGAACCGGACCTTCATGAAAGAGGAGATGGTGCCACGGCCCGTTTCGTTGCACAGACCATGAGGATGGAACAACGGCTTTCAGTTCCGCCGCGGTGTAACTGCGCCTGATGGACGTCAAACCATCCCCGCAAATATAGGAGCCGACGCCCAACGGCCAAAAGCCCGCCAGGAACAACAGGTACGCGATGTTGCTGCGAGTGAGGTCGTTATGGAGGCAAAGCCTCCGGCTTAGCAACTCCGAATCGTGGAGGACTGCCGCAAGCTGCCCGGGATCCAGGTGGTGAAGGATGTGGTTGGAGATGACGACGTCGAATTTCCGCCCTTCAGCGACCAGCTGGGAGCTGTGAGCCTTACGGTAGCTGACACCTTCCACGCGAGGCGCTTTGGAGGCGAAGGCAAAGGCTCTCTCATCCGGGTCAATCGCTGTCACGGTGAGCCTGAAGCCATCCCGCCGGGCCCACCGCGCAAGGCTCCGAGCCACATCACCGCTGCCACCTCCGATGTCCAGCACGGACGCCGAACCATTGGCTACCAACAGCGGACGGAGTCGTCGACGATACGTCCCGCGCCACCCCGATAACAGCCTGTTCACCACAGGAAAACGAGCGTAAGTCCTGTTAAGGCGCCTGGGATCGCAGTCAGCTTTGTCCATCTCCTCGACGGCGTGCAGGTCCCTTTCATGGAGGGATCCCCAAGGCCTCACAGGGCAGGGGAGACCAGCGTAAAAAGTCCCGTCTCCACCGTCAGGCCGGGGCCGAACGCCATTGAACAGATACGCTCCTCACGTTCACTGACCGGCTGATCCAGCATGTACTTCAGGACGAACAACACAGTAGCGCTGCTCATATTCCCGTATTCCCTCAGTGTTTCCCGCGCCGGAACCAACTGCTCTTGGGTGAGTTCCAACTTCGACTCAACCTTGTCCAGGATGCTGCGGCCGCCGGGATGGATGGCCCAGTGGGTAATGTCGCGGTAGGGGAGGGCCGCCACTGAAGGATCCTTGGCGAGCAACGGCGCCAGGGCACCGGTGATGTGTTCCTCGATAATGTGGGGGACGTATGAGCCCAGGACCATTTCAAATCCTTCGTCGCCGATGTTCCAGGCCATCGCTTCCTCGCCCACAGGCGTCAGGACCGTCTCAAAGTGGTCCAGCCGGATGGCCGGCTCGGGTCCCTGCAGTTCCCGCGCAGTTACGACGGCGGCCGCCGCACCGTCGCCGAATATCGCGGACCCCATGATCGTGTCCGGGTCGTTTGAGGTCCGCACGTGCAACGAGCAGAGTTCAACACAAATCACCAGCACAACCGCAGTGGGGTCGGCAAGGCAGAACTGCTTGGCTGCCTTGAGCGCGGGGAAAGCTGCATAGCAGCCCATGAAGCCAAGGTGGTAGCGCTGGACGGCGGGGTTGAGCCCCAGAGCCCTGACCACCTTGTAGTCCGGACCGGGATTGAAGAATCCTGTGCAGGACACGGTAATGACGTGCGTGATGTCATCCAGGTCGATCCCCGGCGCCTGAGCCACTGCGGCTTTGCCGGCCTCCACGAACAGTTTGGTGGCTTCAGTTGCAAAGATCTCATTGCGCACTTTCGTACTGGGGCTCAGGACCCGATTGGTTTCGGGATCGAAAAACTGCGGATTCTCAGGATGTGCGTCAAGGCTGAGCTCTGCTACAGCGGTGTACCGGGTATCTATGGCAGCTGAGTCGAAACAAGTGCTCACGAGGCGCGTTCCCAGACTTGTAAGCCCGGGTTGGGATGCGAAAACGTCACGGGCTTGCTGCTGGACAAGGATGGTTTGCGGAACGGCGGTTTCAAGGGACCTCATGTATACCGGCATGCTTCATTCTTAGCGAGTAAACCGAGGAAGACAATGGCAGAATCAAACGTACTGACCGTTGCCGGTCAGAGAGAGCCAGGCGACGCCGACGGGGGACTGTTGGGCAGCGCCGCCTAACAGATGGAGAAATCATGACTATTGCCACGAGCACGGACACGCAATCTCCCGGGTCCCATGTTGCGGACACCCACGATTTGATCCGGGTCCAGGGTGCACGTGAAAACAACCTGAAGGACATCAGCATCGAGATCCCGAAGCGCCGGCTCACGGTGTTCACGGGCGTCTCCGGCTCCGGGAAGAGTTCACTTGTCTTCGCGACCATCGCCGCAGAGTCGCAGCGCATGATCAACGAAACCTATAGCGCCTTTGTACAGGGCTTCATGCCGTCCCTGGCGCGGCCCGACGTCGACGTGCTTGAAGGCTTGACGACAGCGATCATCGTGGACCAGGAGCGAATGGGCTCCAACCCGCGCTCGACCGTGGGTACCGCCACGGACGCAAATGCCATGCTGCGGATTTTGTTCAGCCGCCTTGGCCAGCCCCACATTGGTTCGCCCAACGCCTACTCATTCAACGTGCCCACGGTAAAGGCCAGCGGCGCTATCACAGTGGAACGCGGAGAAGGCAAAACAAAGACCGAGAAGGCCACGTTCAATCGCTTGGGCGGCATGTGTTCACGCTGTGAGGGCATGGGCTCGGTCAACGACTTTGATCTCACGGCTCTCTACGACGACACCAAATCCTTGAGCGAAGGCGCCCTCACCATCCCCGGCTACACCATGGATGGCTGGTATGGACGCATCTTCAGCGGCTCAGGGTTCTTCAACATGGACAAGCCCATCGCAAAGTTCACCAAGAAGGAACTTCACGACCTCCTCTACCGTGAGCCCACCAAAATCAAAGTGGAGGGGATAAACCTCACCTACGAAGGCGTGATTCCCAAGATCCAGAAGTCGATGCTCAGCAAGGATGTAGACGCCTTGCAGCCGCACATCCGCGCCTTCGTGGAGCGTGCCATAACCTTCACCACATGTCCCGAATGCGAAGGCACAAGGTTGAGCCCCGAGGCAAGGTCCTCCAAAATCAAGGGCAAGAGCATCGCTGACGTGTGCACCATGCAAATCAGCGACCTCGCAGACTGGGTTCGCGAACTTGATGAGCCCTCCGTAGCTCCTCTGCTCAAGGGCCTCCAGCACCTCCTTGATTCTTTCGCCGGAATCGGATTGGGTTACCTATCCCTTGACCGACCCGCGGGAACGTTGTCCGGGGGAGAGGCCCAGCGGACAAAGATGATCCGGCACTTGGGGTCGTCCCTCACGGATATTACTTACGTCTTTGACGAACCAACCATTGGCCTGCACCCACACGACATCGAGCGAATGAACCAGTTGCTGCTGCAGCTTCGCGATAAGGGCAACACGGTGCTGGTGGTGGAACACAAGCCGGAAACCATCGCGATCGCTGATCACGTGGTTGACCTGGGTCCCGGCGCCGGGACCGGAGGCGGCACGGTTTGCTTCGAGGGCGACCTTGAGGGATTGCGGGGGAGCGACACCATCACCGGGCGCCACTTGGATGATCGGGCGTCCATCAAGGACAGTGTGCGTTCCGCCTCCGGTCATTTGGAAATCCGGGGGGCCTCAACAAACAACCTCAAGAACGTCGACGTCGACATCCCCCTTGGCGTTCTCTGCGTCCTCACCGGGGTGGCCGGGTCCGGCAAGAGTTCGCTGATTCACGGCTCCGTAGCCAAGCGAGATGGTGTCCTGGTGATTGATCAGGGCGCCATCCGCGGATCCCGCAGAAGCAACCCCGCCACGTATACAGGCCTGCTGGAACCCATCCGTAAGGCTTTTGCCAAGGCCAACGGTGTCAAGCCGGCACTGTTTAGTTCGAACTCCGAGGGCGCGTGCCCAACGTGTAACGGAGCGGGTGTGATTTACACGGACCTGGGTGTGATGGCCACCGTTGAGTCACCCTGTGAAGAGTGTGAAGGAAAGCGCTTTCAGGCATCTGTGCTGGAGTACCGGCTGGGTGGACGCAATATTGCAGAGGTGCTTGCAATGTCTGTGGATGAGGCTGAAGTGTTCTTCAGTGAGGGCGAAGCCCGGACCCCGGCTGCCCACAAGGTTCTCGATCGCCTTGCCGATGTTGGCCTTGGCTACCTAACGCTGGGGCAGCCACTCACCACATTGTCCGGTGGTGAGCGCCAGCGGCTCAAGCTGGCAACGCAGATGTCCGAAAAGGGAGACATTTACATCCTGGACGAACCGACTACCGGCTTGCACCTGGCTGATGTCCAAAACCTGCTGGGCATGCTGGATCGTCTCGTTGAGTCCGGAAAATCGGTGATTGTCATCGAACACCACCAAGCTGTCATGGCACATGCTGACTGGATCATTGATCTTGGACCAGGCGCCGGACACGACGGCGGCAAGATCGTTTTCGCAGGAACGCCGGCTGAGCTCGTGACGGATAAGCCAACGCTAACGGGCAAGCATCTGGCTGCTTACGTCTCGGTGTAACGCGTCCATTGGTGTGGTCGCTCTGGACGCATTCGAAGCGACCACACCAACCAGCCCTAGCCGCTTCCAGGGACACTCCAATAACGCCGATAATCTACATTATGTAAAGTAACGAAGTGATTGACACTCCCCAGGGCGAAACGAACCCGGCACGACTCTGGGCAGACCGCGCATACAGGAAGCAATCGGGCCGCTACTGGACTACCAATTCAAGTCAATTATTCAGAGAATTCAACGGAATTTTCAGAACTAAGAATTGACGACCGCCCTGCCACCTCTGAGTACCCAGCCAAACTCGCGGGTTGCAACAAAACAGGGTGGGTGTTCCCTCAAAGAGACACCCACCCTGCCTTTATGGATAATGTCTAATCGGACGGCGTGGCGCCAGAGCGTCGGCGTGCAATCACTACCGATGCGGCGCCCGCTGCCAGGACGCCTGCTCCAGCCAGCCCCCAAACAATGAGGCCGGGATCAGTAGCCAACTTCTCCGGCCCTACTGCTGCACGAGCGTCCGTGACGCTGGAGACAGCAACGAAATCGGAATCACGGTTGCCACCCCCCTTACCGTTGCCGTTGTTTCCGCGTCCGTGGTTGCCGTTGTTTACAGCCACCCGCGCAGAGCGAGTAACTCCGGACTCTGAACCAACGGCTGTGATCATGAAGCTTCCGGCGTCTTCGAAGGTGACGCTCGTAGTGATGGCGCCATCACCGTTGGCGATAACGCTGAAGTTCGCTGGAGCGCTCCCCTGTGGTCCACCCCTCTTCTCGAAATTGATGCTGACGGTTTCGCCTGGGAGGTATCCGCTGGCGGAGAAGGTGATGGTTTCACCGCGGTCAATCGTGCCGTCGGAGACGGTTCCTTGCTCATTGCCTGGTGCCGGGTAGGTGCTGGCTACGGCTGGTGCAATACCAGCGAACATGACGGTTCCCGCAACCATAAGAGTTGTGATGGTCTTTTTCATTTGTTTCCCTTGAGATCAATGAGTAAATCTACGTAAATGACGGTCTAACCGCTACGTAAATAACTTGTGGAACCCCCATATGCAATAGCAAGCGAAACGTTATCACGCAGATGTGGCCGCGACAAGGCAGGATTGAATGATTACAAATCCTTAACCAGCCGTTTACTTGACACAAGTATCTCACTTTCTTCATTTCTCATACAGTATTTGTGACAACATCAACAGGCTCTGTGACAAGCAGGCGAGCTCCAGCCGTGTGCTCAATCGGGGGGGAACCAAAAAGGATGCCCATCCGGCAATCCGGATAGGCATCCCTGTTGTTGTCCTAAGCCGCCGGGCTTCCGGCCGGCCACGAGCAGAGTTATTGGGCCTGCTGTGCTCCTGCAATGTTGACCAGCCAGCCGATGCCGAACTTGTCTACGCACATTCCGAAGGTGTCACCCCAAGGCGCCATCTCCAGCGGGACTGTCACGGTGCCGCCGTCGATCAGCTTGTCCCAGTACCCGCGGAGCTCCGCTTCATCCGCCGAGTCTCCACTCAAGGAGACCGAAATGTTGTCACCAGGGTTGTACTCCATTCCGGTGGGCGTGTCGGCAGCCATCAACGTCAATCCGCCTGGAGTTTCCAGCATGGCATGCATGACCTTGTTGGCTTCCGCTGGATCTTCGCTGGCCTGGTAGTCGCCGAAGGTGCTGATGTTTAGTTCGCCGCCAAAGACGGATTCGTAGAAAGTGATTGCATCGCGCGCGTTATCGCGAAATGAAATGTACGGGTTGAGGCGGGTCGTCATTGGTCAGTTCTCCTCATTGTTGTGATAGTCACACGTCATCGTGCGGCAATGCTAACAGTGCCAACCGGCGCCTGTCCCCCATAGCGTTTAGTCGCCGTCGTACGCCCTTTGCAGAACATTGATGTCAAGCTTTCGCATCTTCATCATGGCCTCGAGGGCACGCTGTGAACCTTCGGGATCGGGGCCCGCCAACAGTCCGTTCATCGCTGTGGGAACGATCTGCCACGACAGGCCGAACTTGTCCTTTAGCCATCCGCATTGGCTCTCCTGACCGCCGACAAGCAGGGCGTCCCAGTATTTGTCCACCTCCTCTTGAGAATCGCAATTGACCACCAGCGACACAGCCTCATTGAACGAGAATGCCGGTCCCCCGTTGAGGCCCGTGAACTGTCTGCCCTCGATCTCGAACTCAACAGTGAGCGCCTCTCCATCGGGCCCCAGCATGGTTTGTCCCATGGATGAATGATCGAAAGTCGATGTGTAGAACCCGGCGGCTTCAGCCGCTTGCCCGTCGAACCATAAACAAGTGGAAATCTTCTGCATCCGCTGCTCCTCCAGGGACGCGTCGAGAACAGCCTGTCCCCGTCCGAGGCTAGTACCGTGAGATCGCCCACACAACGCCCGACGGCGAAAAGGGCTTTTGCTGACCCGGCACCAGGCGCCGTGGTGATGGAGCGGTCACTGCTAGTCAGTCCCCCGACACGCGTATCCGACTCACCAGGCCCACAGTGTTGGCCTCACTGTCCTCGATGAAGGCCATCCACTCTTCCGAGCCGGCGGGTCCCAAAGTGCTGTCTTCATGCATATGGATCACGTGCGGCGCGGTGATGATGCGCACTCCCCTGCGCCGAAGATCTGCCACGGTTCCTTCAAGATCTGCCACCTCGAAGTAAACGAGCGCCGACGGTGCACCTTTCTCCAACAGGAGCCGAACCCCGTCGACATCAAAGAACAGGAGGCCGGGCGGATCGAAGATGGCGCTCGGTTCGGCGTCCAACAGCACTGTATAGAAAGCCGCTGCCCTTTGAAGATCTTCGGCATGCTGGGCCACTTGGACAAATCGCACGGCATCCTCCAAAACTGCGCTGCCACAAATCTGCGGTGCCACGTGGGCACCTGCCCTCATGGTGACGGCCCATCGGACCACACGCAAGGGCTGTGGCCCAGGAGCCGGCTTCGCGCATGAAGGAAGGCCCGGATATTGTCAGCAGTATGTCTTCACCATCTCGACTGTGGATTCCCGCAGCTATTGCCGACCTTCTGCTGATTCTTGTCTTCGCCGCGATCGGCCGCGACGCACACGCCCGCGGAGACATCATTTCGGGAGCCTTCGCCACAGCATGGCCGTTCCTGGCCGGAGCGGCAATTGCGTGGGTGGTCACTCGCGCGTGGCGTGCACCCTTGGCTGTATGGCCATCCGGGGTGAGCATCTGGATCGGTGCGGTGCTGGTGGGAATGTTATTGAGGGCTGTCACTGGCCAAACCGTCGTATTGCCTTTTGTCCTCGTGGCGCTGATCAGCCTCGGCGTATTCCTTCTCGGGTACCGGGTCCTTGCGACGCTGCTACTGCGGGCGTCGCGTAAGCGGCAACGCCGGGCGTGATCAAGCCACGCCCAGCGGGAATGCACTAGGCTGGAAACCGTCCGCAACGATGCATTTCCGGAAAGGCCCCACGTGATCACCGCTTTCGTCCTGATCAAAACCGATGCCTCACGCATACCGGAGACCGCCGAACAGATCTCGGCCATTCAGGGCATCAGTGAGGTCTACTCCGTCACCGGCGAATGGGATCTCATCGCGGTGGCAAGGGTGACCAAGCACGACGAACTAGCCGACGTGATCGCCGATCGCCTGTCAAAGGTTGCTTCAGTGGTCCACACCACCACCCACATCGCTTTTCGGGCCTACTCACAGCACGACCTTGATGCAGCTTTCGCGCTCGGATTCGAGTAACAACTCCGAATAACGGCGGGGCCGCCCATCGTCAGCTTTGGCTGAGGGCTATCCACTTAGCGAGTACTTCGGCGGCCTTACCGGAGTCAACGGACTCTGCTGCTCTTGCAAAAGCGGTGCGCATCCGCTCCTCAAGGCTTCCGTCGGCGTCGAGGTCGAATGACACCAGTCCAGCCGCGGCGTTCAGCAGAACGGCATCACGCACCGGCCCCGTCTTACCTTCCAGGATTTCGCGCACTACTGCCGCATTGGCAGCGGCATCCCCACCGCGAAGGTCCGCAACGGTCGAGGGGCGGATCCCCAGGTCTTCAGGAGAAAACACCTGTTCCCTGACTGCTCCGCTCCTGATCTCCCAGACGGTGGAGGGGCCCGTGGGGGTCAATTCATCCAGTCCATCGTCACCACGGAACACCAGGCCCCGGCTGCCTCGGCGGGCCAGAACTCCTGCCACCAACGGCGCCATGCGGGCATTCGCTACGCCCACGGCGGAGGCTTGCACGTGCGCAGGATTGGTCATCGGCCCCAGGAAATTGAAGGCCGTGGGTACAGCCAGTTCGCGTCGCGGAACAGCTGTATGCCGGAACGACGGGTGGAAGACCTGGGCAAAACAAAAAGTGATTCCCGCCTCTTCGGCGTTCCGCGCCACCTGCTCGATCGAAAGATCCAAGCGGACGCCCAAGGCTTCCAGAACGTCGGCCGATCCTGATGTGGACGACGCAGCCCGATTGCCGTGCTTCACCACCTTGGCCCCGGCTCCAGCGGCCACGAGCGCGGCCATGGTGGAGATGTTCACGGTGTTCAACCGGTCCCCGCCGGTTCCTACGATGTCCAGCTTCTCACCGGAAATATCGATCGGATTGGCGTGCTGGACCATGGCCGCAACCAAGCCGGCCAATTCTTCCACCGTCTCTCCCTTGGCACGAAGCGCAACAAGGAAGCCGGCGATCTGAGCGGGAGTCGCTTCACCGGACATGATCGTGTTCATGGCCCACTCTGTGTTGCCCACTGCAAGGTCGTCGCCGTTGATCAGTGCAGAGATGAGCCCTGGCCAGGTATTACTGGCTGCAGGTGCCGATGCCGGAGAAGTCACTCCCTGATGCTATCGAGCCAGCCACGCCGATGACCAATGTGAACGAGGCCGGGAACTTTTCCGCGCGAATTCGCGTCTTTGTAGAAAAAGTCTCCCGAATCGGTGGTTTGCATTGGGAAGTCTGGACTTTTACAGACATAATGTCCTTGTGACATCTGCGACCCATGCCCCCAGTACCCCGGCGCACCCGACGCTGAACCGCCCCAACCTGGTTTCTGTTGGAACCGTTGTTTGGCTGTCCAGTGAGTTGATGTTCTTCGCCGGCCTCTTTGCCATGTACTTCACCCTGCGCTCCACATCAGGAACGATGTGGGCCGAGGAGACGGCCAAGCTCAACTTCCCGTTTGCGCTCGTCAACACCATCGTCCTTGTGGCAAGTTCCTTTACTTGCCAGATGGGCGTCTTTGCCGCCGAGCGGCTCGAGCCGCGCCGCACCGGTGGGCTCCTGCAGTTCACGCGTTGGGGCATGACCGAATGGTTCTCCCTCACGTTCGTCATGGGTGCCTTCTTCGTAGCCGGCCAGACCATGGAATACGCCATGCTCGTTTCCGAGCATGTATCCCTGTCGTCCAACGCTTACGGCTCCGCCTTCTACATGACCACGGGCTTCCACGGTCTCCACGTCATCGGCGGCCTGATCGCATTCCTGTTCATCATCGGCCGCGCGTTCGCAGCCAAGAAGTTCGGACACTTTGAAGCGACGTCGGCGATCGTCACCTCGTACTACTGGCACTTCGTTGACGTTGTGTGGATCGGCCTCTTCCTGGTCATCTACGTTCTGAAGTAAGCCCGGCTTTGACTCTTTTTCTACAAGAGGCAGAATTTCAAGAAGCGGCTCTCGGAGCCGACGCAGGATCGAATAAAGGAACCACCACGTGAAGGCACTCTCGCAGAAGCGACGTCACCCACTGGCAGCCATTGCGCTGTTGCTGATGGGCCTCCTCCTCACTGGTGGGCTGTACGCCGTTGCCACAACTGTCAACCAGGCCAAGGCCAGCACCACAAGCTTCAGCGCAAGTGACGTAGAAGAAGGCGGCAAGCTCTTTGCCGCTAACTGCGCCACCTGCCACGGCATGGGTGCAAGCGGAACCCAGGACGGCCCCTCGCTGGTCGGCGTGGGTGCTGCTGCAGTTGACTTCCAGGTTGGCACCGGCCGCATGCCCATGCAGATGAGCGGACCGCAGGCCCAGCAGAAGCCCGCCCAGTTCAATGCGGAACAGACCAAGCAGCTCTCTGCTTACGTTGCATCCCTCGGTGCAGGTCCCGCTATTCCCGAACAGAACCTCCTCGACGGGAAGGGAGACGCAGCCAACGGTGGCGAACTCTTCCGTGTCAACTGCGCCATGTGCCACAACGCCGCTGCTGCCGGTGGCGCCCTGACCCGCGGCAAGTTTGCCCCGGCCTTGGCAGGTGTGAGCGCTGAGCACATTTACGAAGCCATGGTTACCGGTCCCCAGAACATGCCCGTCTTCAGTGACTCCAACGTCACCCCTGAGGACAAGCGCGACATCATCACCTTCCTGAAGACCATCGAAGCCAACGGGTCCCCCGGTGGCGCAGACCTGGGCGCACTTGGCCCGGTATCTGAAGGTCTGTTTGTTTGGGTTGCCGGCTTGGGTGTCATCATCGCATTCACGATCTGGTTGACGTCCCGCACGTCCTAACCCGGACACGACAAAACTTCTGCTGCACGGTCAGCAGTTTGAAACTGAAAATAACTCGGCCCCGGCCGAGACAACGAGAGAAGGATGAGGCGAATTATGGGCAACCATAGTGACGGCAGTCCGAACCACTCGGGCACCGTAGCTACGGCTGGTCAGAATGAGGTGGAGAAGTTCCAGGATCCTGGACTGCCTCCGCATCGTTTGCGCCTGGCTGACACGGACCCGGTAGCCGCAAAGCGCGCCGAGCGTCAGGTAGCCATTCTGTTTGGCACCTCTGTAATCGGTACGCTGGTGTTCCTGGTGGCATACTTTGCCATCGACTTGGGCGACGATACCTCTATTGCAACCATCCGTACCCAGAACCTCCTTCTGGGACTCGGTACTGCGTTCGCAATGCTGGGAATCGGCACCGGAATCGTGCACTGGGCCAAGGCCCTGATGCCCGATCACGAAGTGTCCGAAGAGCGCCACGCTATCCGTACTGAAGAAGATCGCCAGGCAGCAGTCCGTATTGTCGATGACATCGTCGACGAGACCGGCATCAAGCGTCGCCCGCTGATCCGCAACACCCTTCTTGGTGCCGTTGCACTTGCTCCCCTGCCTGCCCTCGCCATCTTCGGCGATCTGGGTCCGCGGCCGGACAACGCTTTGGCACACACCATGTGGGCGCCTGAAGGCGACAAGCTCAAGCGACTGACCCGCGACCCTGATGGCACCCCCATCAAGGCTTCGGATGTCACCATCGGTTCGGCTTTCCACGTGATCCCCGAAGGGCTCAACGAACTCCACGAAGGCAAGCTGAACGAGAAGGCAAAAGCCGTCGTTCTCCTGATGCGCCTGGACCCGGATTCGTTGAACCCCTCCGAGGGCCGCGAAGACTGGAGCTACAACGGCATCGTTGCTTACTCCAAGATCTGCACGCACGTCGGTTGCCCGGTTGCTCTCTACGAGCAGCAGACGCACCACCTCCTGTGCCCCTGCCACCAGTCCACCTTTGACCTCACGCAGGAATGCAAGGTCATCTTCGGACCGGCAAGCCGCCCGCTCCCCCAACTGCCCATCGCAGTTGATGCAGAGGGCTACCTCGTCGCAACCAGCGACTTCAGAGAACCTGTAGGACCGAGTTACTGGGAGCGTGACGAGCATGAGCGCCTCATCAACAGCTGAAGCCCCCTTCGTTCCGAAGACCAAGGTTGGTAGTTTCACCAACTTCGTGGACGAGCGTGTTGGCGGCTCCGGCATCCTGCGCGAGTTCGGCCGGAAGGTCTTCCCCGACCACTGGTCGTTCATGTTCGGTGAGGTGGCGCTGTACTCCTTCGTCATATTGCTGATGTCAGGTACCTTCCTGACCTTCTTCTTCGACCCGTCCATGGCGGAAACCCACTACCAGGGTTCCTACACGCCGCTGTACAACGTCGAAATGTCGGTTGCCTACAGCTCGTCACTGAACATTTCGTTTGACGTTCGTGGCGGTCTGTTCATGCGCCAGGTTCACCACTGGGCAGCGCTGTTGTTCGTAGCGTCCCTCGGTGTGCACATGCTGCGCGTCTTCTTCACGGGCGCTTTCCGCAAGCCCCGCGAAATGAACTGGGTAGTGGGCGGCGTGCTGCTCATCCTGGCAATGGCTGCCGGCTTCACCGGCTACTCCCTCCCCGATGACCTGCTGTCCGGCAACGGCCTGCGCATCATCGACGGCGTGATCAAGTCCATTCCAGTCATCGGAACGTACACCTCGTTCTTCCTCTTCGGCGGAGAGTTCCCGGGTACGGCCATCATCGGCCGTCTGTACGTCCTGCACATCCTCCTGGTGCCGGCGCTCATCCTCCTGATGATTGTCATCCACCTCTTCATGGTGGTCGTGCACAAGCACACCCAGTACCCCGGCCCGGGACGCAATGACGGCAACGTCGTCGGCTACCCCCTCGGCCCGGTATACGCCGCAAAGGCTGGTGGATTCTTCTTCATCGTCTTCGGCGTCCTGGCGCTCATGGCGGCAGCGTTCACGATCAACCCGATCTGGAACTACGGCCCCTACGATCCCTCCCCGGTTTCGGCCGGTACCCAGCCTGACTGGTACATCGGTTTCGTTGACGGAGCCCTGCGTCTTATGCCGGGTGTCATCAACGACTTCCACTTCGAGTGGGTCATCTTCGGATACACCCTGACCCTAAACGTCCTGCTTCCCGCGCTCGTACCGGCCGGCATCATCTTCACTGTGCTGTTCATGTACCCGTGGATCGAGCGGTGGGTCACCAAGGACAACCGCGAACACCACGTCCTGGACCGCCCGCGCAACGCTCCTACCCGTACTGCCATCGGTGTTGCAGGCTTCACTTGGTACTGCGTGATGTGGGCGGCTGCTGGCTCCGACCTGATCGCAACACACTTCCACGTGTCGTTGAACGATGTCACTTACTGGCTGCGGACACTGTTCTTCATTGGCCCTGTCATCGCCTTCATCGTGACCAAGCGCGTAGCACTGGCCCTCCAGCGCAAGGACCGCGAAATTGCACTCCATGGTCGCGAGACAGGCCGCATCGTCCGACTCCCCCACGGCGAGTTCATCGAGGTTCACGCCCCGCTGGATGAGTACAAGCGTTACAAGCTCGTCGGGTTCGAATCACCGGCTCCGATCCCGGCCCAGCCGAACGAACACGGCGTAGTCACCCGCAAGGAGAAGCAGCGCGCGGCACTCTCCCGCTGGTTCTTCGAAGACCGTGTTGCCCCGGCAACGCCTGCGGAACTCGAAGCAGCACACGCACATGGCCACCACGAGGCCATCGCAGCTGGTGAAGACCAGAAGAGCCTGAGCCACTAGCGCTTAGCACTCGACATAAGGGAAGGACCCGGTCCACATGGACCGGGTCCTTCCCTTATGTCTGCTCTATTTCGCCAGCCTGCAGGGCATGCGGGCAGCTCAAGGTCTACTGTGTGCGGTACCCCGACGAGTAGTTGCGCGTGGGACGAATTCCCGGGCGCTGCAAGGGAACCCACAGTTTGTAGCGGTCCGCACGGTAGTACGAGACGGAGTAGTCAACCATTGCACGGGCAACGAAGGCGTGCCGCTGAATCTTGAGTAACGGGGCGCCGACGTCGACGTTGAGAAGCCGGGCAGTTGACGGCGACGCAGCAGTCGCCTCAATCATGTCCTCACCCCACTCCATCACCAAGCCGAAGCGTTCGCTCAGAACGTTGTACAGCGACGTTGGCGGTGCCTCGTCGAGCAGTCCAGGCACCCGATGGGCCGGAATGAAGTTCTCATCCACGCTCATGGGTTCGTTATCGGCCAACAGCAGACGCCTGAACCGCACCAGGGGCGTGCCCTCGTCCAGTTGCAGCTCCCTGGCGAGGAAAGCACTTGCCGCAATTTGTTCGAAGCTCAGTACCTTTGCAGCGGGCACCATTCCGCGACGCTGCATTTCCTCGCTGTAGGAAGTCAACTTCACCTGCAAATCCAGCTTTGGCTTCCTGACAAAGGTTCCAAGGCCCACCACACGCTCTATGACTTCTTCGCCAACCAGGGCATCAATAGCCTGACGGACTGTCATCCTGGCCAGCCCGAACCGTTCCGACAGATCCCGCTCGGAAGGGAGCGCAGACCCTGGAGGGCAGGACTGGGCAATAAACGTGCGCAGAATCTCACGGAGCTGAACGTAGATGGGCGTCCCGCTGGTACGGTCAATTTCGCCGGCAATGCTTGCTGCCTCAGCCACGGCAGACTTCCAGCCATTGAGTCATGCTTCAAGGATAATTCAGCATGGCCGGAGGTCTAGACCACCGAGGTGCCATGTGGAATGCGCGGCGCCCCGGCGGCTACGCTGGTATGGATCAATTTTCAGACGGAAGTTCCGTCGTATCAAAGGAGCTGGGTTGCCGGAGCAGAGAACCTTCGTTGCCGCTGAAATCGGGCTGCACGCACGGGCAGCCGCAGTATTTGTTCGTGCTGTCACCGAAACGGGACTGCCGGTGACGATTCGCAAGCCCGACGGCGACCCGGTGGACGCCCGTTCCCTTCTGGAAGTGATGACCGAAGATTTCGGACATGGGTGCGAAGTCTTCCTCGCAGTAGCTCCAGACGCACTCAGTGGCGATCAGAGCCTTCCGGAAGCCGAGAATGCCCTCCTAGCTCTTTCCGCCGTCCTGGAGGGCGCACAAGCCCACTGAAACCACTCTCAGCTTGATGTGAAGACCCACTGTGATGCGAATGAGTTACCGCACATCGAAGACTTAACGACGATGGGCCCCACCTTCCGGTGGGGCCCATCATTGTTATACCAACTAGTTAGTGGGCGTGATCGCCACGGCTGTACTCGAAGACCCAGCCAACCAAGGCAATCAAGGCAAGTCCGCCGGCAACGTACGTCACCCAGAACCCAATGGCGAGACCGAGGAAGCCTCCTGCGCAAGCCAAACCAAGGACCAGCGGCCACCAGCTCCAGGGGCTGAAGTGACCCTGCTCGCCAGCTCCCTCGTGGATCTCTGCGTCGGGACGGTCTTCGGGTCGAAGGCCGATTCGCTTACCAGTGAATCCGAGGTAGGCACCGATCATGCCTGCAAGGCCACCGACCAGGAGGATGCCCAGGACGCCGACCCATTCATTCCATTCCGTCAGGAAACCGTAGGCGATGGCTACGGGGACGAAGAAGAAGACTCCGGCTCCGAAGAGCCACGATTCGATTTTCATTTGCTGACGTCCCTTTGGTCGGCGTTACCCAAAACGGCTGCTGCGGGTGACGGGGCCTCGGCGGTGTGAACCTGGGCCAACTCCGGGTGGTGAAGGTCCAGGGCCGGGCGCTCGGAGCGGATACGGGGCAAGGAGGTGAAGTTGTGGCGCGGCGGCGGGCAGGAAGTTGCCCACTCCAGCGAGGCACCGAAGCCCCACGGGTCATCCACTTCTACCTTTTTGTTGCTGCGCCAGGTGATGTAGACGTTCCAGAAGAACGGCAGCAGGGAAGCACCCAGGACGAAGGAGGAAATAGTGGAGAACTGGTTCATCCACGTGAAGTTATCCTGCGGCATGTAGTCGGCGTAACGACGCGGCATACCCTCAACACCCAACCAGTGCTGGATGAGGAACGTGCCGTGGAAGCCGAGGAACAGCAGCCAGAAGTGAATCTTGCCGAGGCGCTCGTTGAGCATCTTGCCTGTCCACTTGGGCCACCAGAAGTAGAACCCTGCAAACATGGCGAATACGACGGTACCGAACACAACGTAGTGGAAGTGCGCCACAACGAAGTACGAGTCAGATACGTGGAAGTCCAGCGGCGGCGAGGCCAGGATGATGCCGGTGAGACCACCGAAGAGGAAGGTCACGAGGAAGCCGATGCTCCAGAGCATGGGCGTTTCAAACGTAATGGAGCCCTGCCACAGCGTTCCGATCCAGTTGAAGAACTTCACACCGGTTGGAACTGCGATGAGCATGGTCATGAAGGCGAAGAACGGCAGCAGCACGGATCCGGTCACGTACATGTGGTGGGCCCACACGGTGACGGATAGTGCGGCGATGGCGATCGTCGCGTAGACCAGACCCTTGTAGCCAAAGATCGGTTTGCGGCTGAAGACCGGGAAGATCTCGGACACGATGCCGAAGAACGGCAGCGCGATGATGTACACCTCGGGGTGGCCGAAGAACCAGAACAGGTGCTGCCAGAGGACCGCACCGCCGTTCTCGGGGTCGAAGATGTGGGCACCGAAACGGCGATCCGCACCGAGTGCGAACAGCGCTGCAGCCAGCGGCGGGAACGCCATCAGTACCAGGATGGCCGTAACAAGCGTGTTCCACGTGAAGATGGGCATGCGCCACATGGTCATGCCGGGTGCACGCATGCAGATGATGGTGGTGATGAAGTTGACAGCACCAAGGATGGTACCGAAGCCTGACAGAGCAAGGCCGAAGACCCACAGGTCACCACCGACACCGGGACTGAAAGTTGTGTTCGAGAGGGGCGCGTAAGCAAACCAACCGAATGATGCAGCACCCTGGGGGGTGATGAACCCGGACACGGCAATGGTCGAACCAAAGAGGAAGAACCAGAAGGCCAAAGCGTTCAGACGCGGGAAGGCAACGTCGGGCGCGCCAATCTGAAGCGGCATGATCACGTTGGCGAAGCCAGCAAACAGCGGTGTAGCGAACATCAGGAGCATCACGGTGCCGTGCATCGTGAACATCTGGTTGTACTGCTCTTTGGTCTGCAGAATCTGCATACCAGGCTCGAACAATTCAGCGCGGATCAGCAGCGCCATGACGCCGCCGAGGCAGAAGAACACGAACGACGCAATCAGGTACATGTACCCGATGGTCTTGTGGTCCGTGGAGGTGATCCAGTTGACGACAATGCGTCCCTTGGATTTAGGAACTACGGGGGCTTCTAGGACCCCCGGTGCGGATTGAGTGTACGTAGCCACGTCGCTCCCCTTACTTGGTTTCGTTCAGGTTCGGGTTGCGGTCATATTCCGCACCGAGCAGGCCCGTGTTGCCATCCTGGCGCAGCTTCTCCATGTGAGCCTGGAATTCAGTCTCGGAGACAACCTTCACGCGGAAGAGCATTTCGGAGTGGTATTCACCGCAGAGTTCGGCGCACTTGCCATCGAAAGTGCCCTCCTTGGTGGGGGTGAACCTGATGTAGTTCGTCTTGCCGGGAATCATGTCGCGCTTCTGAAGGAAGGCGGGAACCCAGAAGGAGTGGATGACATCGCGGGAGTTCAGCTCCAGGTCCACGGACTTGCCAACCGGCAAGTACAGGGTGGGGAGAAGTTCCTTGTTGACCTCGGCACCGGTCAGATGGGCTTGAACGCCGGCCTCGTGGAGGTCTTCGTTGATGACCTCACCCTTTTTGTAGTTGAAGTCCCAAGCCCACTGTTTGCCGCGGACGTCAACAACGACGTCGGCGGGCTGCGAGCGGTCATCGATCGCACGCTGGTCCTGGTCGGTGAAGTAGAAGAACACCAGCACCATGAACAGCGGGATGGTCAAGTAGAAGACCTCGAGCGGCAGGTTATAGCTGAGCTGCTTGGGGAAACCCGTGGTGCCCTTGCGGCGACGGTAAGCGATGATGCACCAGACCAGAAGGCCCCACGTGATAATACCGACTGCCAAGGCGGCGATCCATGAGTTGACCCAGAGGTCCATGATCCGGTCAGTGTGGTTGGTCGTGCCGCGCTCTGTAGGCAGCCAACCCTTCTCTACCTCTGGTGAACATCCGGTCAAAACCAACGCGCCGGCTAGTGCCAAGCCAGTGATCGATGTGATCTTTATGCGTCGGCTGCCGGTTCGGTTCTGCGAACTCACAGACGGCCCTTCCTCTTGTTGCTGTCTCCCGGCAGGCCGAAGGCTCACCGGGCACACTAAAAGTTTTACTACCCGATGTAGAGCTTACCGCTATCACGCGGTTTTCGCGCACATGTCGGCGCCGTGGCTCCGAACGGTTTCAAACCGCGCGAAGAGGCGCCGACATGCGGCGATGGCTCACATCAGTGGAATGAATCGCCGCAGGCGCAAGACCCGCCGGCGTTTGGGTTGTCGATGGTGAAGCCCTGCTTCGAAATGGTGTCTTCGAAGTCGATGCTTGCGCCGCTGAGGTAAGGAACGCTCATCTTGTCCACTACGACCTCAACGCCGTCGTAGTCGCGCACAGCGTCTCCGTCGAGCAGGCGCTCATCGAAGTAAAGCTGGTAGATCAGCCCCGAGCATCCTCCGGGCTGGACTGCAACGCGCAGCCGAAGGTCTGTGCGCCCTTCCTGCTCGAGGAGGCTGCGGACCTTGCCTGCGGCGACGTCGGTCAGATTGACCTCGTGCGTGGCCAGTTCGTCGTCGTTGGTGACGAGCTGTGCTCCGGTGCTGTTTTCGTTGGTTGCAGTGCTCATTGGCCTACCTTCTTATGAAGCTCCTGGCGGCGGCGCCGGAACGCTGCCTGCCCTTACCCAATTACGTACGGGTTATAGCTAATGCTACGTCGCGCAGACGCTTAGCTATAACTCCTGACGTAACCACAGACAGCATTCCGTTGTTCCCGGCGCGCCGTGGGAGCTTACTCCACCAAGCCCTCGGCGTTGAGGCGGGCCAGCATCAGGGCTTCGGCCAACACCGCGTGCCGGAAGTCTCCGATGTGCAACGATTCGTTGGCACTGTGCGCGCGGGAATCGGGGTCCTCCACACCTGTCACGAGGATCTGGACGTCCGGATACATCTCCAAGAGGTCGGAGATGAACGGGATGGAGCCACCGATGCCCATTTCCACGGGTTTGACGCCCCATGACTCACCCAGCGCCCACAGTGCCACCCGCGCCGCAGCGGAAGTCGTATCGGTGGAGAAGGCATTACCCCTCTCCCCCGGCGTGAACGTCACCTTTGCACCAAAAGGCGCATTGGATTCAACGTGCTGCTTCAGGGCCGCCATTGCCGCTTCGGGATCCTGGCCCGGAGCCAAACGCATGCTGAATTTTGCGCGGGCCGCCGGTATGAGGGTGTTCGAGGCGACATCGACAGCCGGGACGTCCATACCGATGATGGACAACGCGGGCTTGGTCCACAGGCGGGAGGCGATGGTTCCGCTCCCGGCGAGCCTCACGCCGTCGAGCACTGAGGCATCGGCGCGATAGTCCGCTTCGGTGAGGTCCACTGCCGCCTCGTCACGGCCCACAAGTCCGGCTACCGCAACGTTCCCATCATCGTCGTGAAGCGTGGCAATGAGCCGGGACAAGAGAGTAGGAGCATCGAGCACCGGGCCGCCGAACATGCCTGAGTGCACGGCATGCTCGAGGACGCGCACTTCGAAGGTGCCGTCCACCAAACCCCGAAGGCTGGTGGTCAGGGCAGGAACGCCCACTTTCCAGTTACTGGAGTCGGCAACAACAATCACATCTGCCCGGAGAAGTTCCTGGTGCTCCTCAAGGAATGTCCGGAAAGTGGGCGACCCCGCTTCTTCCTCACCTTCGAAGAACAAGGTCACGCCGAGCCCGAAATCCTCCCCCAGGACCTTAGTGACAGCACTGTATGCGGCCAGGTGCGCCATGATCCCTGCTTTGTCGTCGGCAGCGCCGCGGCCGTACAACCGGCCATCACGTTGTTGGGCGACGAACGGTTCCGACTTCCAGAGGCTCCGGTCCCCGGGAGGCTGGACGTCATGGTGCGCATAGAGCAGGATGGTCGGCTTGCCTTCGGCGGCAGGTCGGCGCGCGACGACGGCAGGACCACCGGGCGTACCGTCGCCCTTGTTGCAGCGAAGGATGCGGACGTCCTCCATGCCGGCTTCCTTAACCAAGGAAGCCACGGCGTCAGCGCTTCGATCCAGTTCCTTGGGATCGAAGCTTGGCCATGCAATCCCCGGAATACCCACCAGCTCTTCCAGTGACGCGAGTGTGTTCTCAAAAGAGTCGTTGACCGCCGTGGTCAGTGCCTCGACCGGAGTGGAGTCGGGGTGCCCTTGCTTGTTCGGCGGGATCTCCGCATGTGCTGAAGTCATGGGCCACACTTTACCGCCGGGGATTCTCCCGCCGCAGCAGGCGCAGCCCAAGCCATGGGGCTTGATGCAGGGCAAAGGGCTCGAGCAACCGGACACGTAACGTGCGCCACCTTCTTGAGGGGTATTCTGTATGGGTGTTCGGACGCAAAAAGGAAGAGCCCAGCGCTCAATCAGTAGTAGATCAGGCCTACGCCACCGCACCGGAGTCCGGTGCGGGAAAAGGCGCCCCAACGCCCAAACGGAAGGACCAGGAAGCGGCCCGCAAGCGCCCTTTGGTTCCCAACGACCGTAAGGCCTCCAAGGCAGCGGAAAGGGTAGCCATCCAGGACCAGCGGCAGAAAATGCGGCAGGCCCTCGATACAGGTGACGAGAGGTTCCTCCCCCTTCGCGACAAGGGGCCTCAAAAGCGTTACACGCGTGACTACGTGGACGCTCGGTTCAGCTTGGGCGAGTACCTCATGTTCGGCGCTTTGCTGTTCGTCGTAATTTCCCTGATCATTCCGCCCACCAGCGCCGGCATCAGCTACGTCCTTATTGGATTCTGGATCATGTTCCTCGCTGTCTTCGTGGACGTCTTCATCCTGTCGCGCAAGCTTCGCAAGCGGCTAACCGAGAAGTTCGGCGAAGTGGAACGGGGCTCCATCTGGTATGGATGCATGCGTGCCCTCCAGTTCCGCAAACTCCGCCTTCCCAAGCCCCAGGTAAAGCGCGGGCAGTACCCCGCCTAGGCGCCGGAAACCCAGGCACCCCAACCCTTGCATTCAAGAAGACCCCGGACCACTGGTCCGGGGTCTTCTTGTAGCTGGTATCAGCGAGCTGCCCGCTGACGAAGTTTCACGAGGCCCTTGTTGATGCGCGAAGCCCAAAAAGGTCCTTCATAGAGGAACGCTGTATAACCCTGCACCAGAGTCGCTCCAGCGTCCAAGCGGTCCTGAACATCCTGCGGCGTCTCCACGCCACCCACCGCAATGAGCACGAGCTGGTCCCCCACAGAGTTCTTGAGCCTGCGCAATACATCCAGGGAGCGCTGCTTCAGGGGTGCTCCCGACAAGCCGCCCGCACCCAGGGACTCCACCTTCGCGGCGTCGGAGACGAGCCCATCACGCGAAATCGTGGTGTTGGTGGCAATAATCCCATCGAGCTTCAGGTCCAGCGCAAGGCGTGCGACGTCGTCGACATCATCATCGGACAGGTCCGGCGCGATCTTGACCAGAAGGGGTACATGCCGGCCGGCAGCTTCGTCCGCAGCGTCGCCAACAGCCCGCAACAGGGGACGCAGCGTCTCCACATTCTGCAGCAAGCGCAGCCCCGGCGTATTCGGAGAACTAACATTGACCACCAGGTAGTCGGCTGCCGGCGCCAGGCTACGTGCACTCACCAAATAGTCCTCGGTAGCGTCGTCGAGCTCAACCAGCTTGGTCTTGCCGATGTTCACCCCAATAACCGGCCGGACGTCGGGGTATTGCCGCTGCAAAGCAGCCCGTGCTGACTTGAGTCTCGGCGCGACTGCTGCGGCGCCGTCGTTGTTGAATCCCATGCGGTTGATGACCGCTTTGTCCTCAATCAAACGGAACAGGCGGGGCTTTTCATTGCCTGGCTGCGCCTGGCCGGTGATGGTCCCCACCTCCACATGTCCGAAGCCGAGCTCGGATAAGGCTTCAATGCCGTGACCCTCTTTGTCGAAGCCTGCTGCCAAGCCGAAAGGAGACGGAAAGGTGAGCCCCAGCGCTTCCGTCCGAAGGGAAGCATCAGGAGCTGTAATCCTGGACAAAATCCGGCCGGCTCCGGAACGGTGGGCCGCCCGGATGCCTTGGAAGCCGATCTTGTGGGCTTTCTCGGCATCCATCCAGGAGAAGGCCAACTTGAAGAATGTGGGGTAAACACGCATGGTCCTAGTTTTCCCGCTTACAGACAACTCACCAAACCCGTGACCCGGCCTGCCGCTAGCATGTAGGCATGCCGCCGCAAAATCGTGACGCAGATCATGGAAGCCAAAAGGTCGCTGCCGACGTCGTAGTAGTGGGAGCCGGGTTGTCCGGGCTGGTTGCCGCGGCGACGGCCTATGCCGCCGGCAAGACAGTGGCTGTCCTGGACCAGGAACCGGGGGCATCCGTGGGCGGTCAGGCGCACTGGTCCTTTGGCGGCCTCTTCATGGTCAACACGCCTGAACAGCAGCGCCTGGGTGTCAGGGACAGCACAGAACTCGCCCTTTCGGACTGGCTGGCGTCGGCCGCTTTTGACCGCTCCGTGGACCAGCAGGCCCGGGACTGGGCCGAGGCTTATGTCCACTTCGCCTCAGGTGAGAAGCGGTCATGGCTACGGAGCCTGGGGGTGGGCTTTTTTCCTTTGGTGCAGTGGGCTGAACGCGGCGGCTACGGGCCGCAGGGCCACGGCAATACCGTGCCCCGGTTCCACGTCACGTGGGGCACGGGACCGGCGCTGGTTGAACCGTTCCTCGCCAAGGTGCTGGAGGGCGTTGATACCGGCAGGGTCGGCCTTCACTTCAGGCATCGGGCTTTGTCGCTGACGACGACGGCGGGCAGGGTCACCGGCGTTTCCGGCGACGTTCTGCAACCGTCGACGGCGGTCAGGGGACAAGCATCCGGCCGCGTCGTCATGGGGAGCTTTGAGGCAACGGCGGGAGCCGTGGTGGTGACCACTGGCGGCATCGGCGGCAATCACGCCCAAGTGCGCCGGCAATGGCCGGACGACACGGCTCCCGACTACATGCTCAGTGGAGTACCAGCTTCAGTTGACGGCGAGTTCCTGTCCGCCGTGGAATCCTCGGGAGCTGCCCTGGTCAACGGCGACCGCATGTGGCACTACCCCGAAGGAATCCACAACTATGATCCGGTGTGGCCCAAGCATGGAATCCGCATCCTGCCCGGCCCATCCTCCCTTTGGCTCGACGCCGAAGGACATCAGCTGCCGGCGCCGCTCTTTCCCGGCTTTGACTCACAGGGAGCGCTTCGGCACATAGTCGGGTCGGGACATGGGTATTCGTGGTTTGTCCTCAACCGCACCATCGCACTCAAGGAACTGGCCCTCTCCGGGTCCGAGCAGAACCCGGATCTCACAGGCAAAGATTTCCGGCTGCTCGCAACGCGGCTCCGGCCTGACAGCGACGCGCCCATTCAGCGTTTCATGGACAAGGGTGTTGACTTTCTCCAGGCGGCAACGCCTATGGAGCTTGCTTCACGCATGAACCACCTCACAGGAAGCTCCTTGATCGACGGCGACGGGCTCGACTCACTGATCCGGGCCAGGGACAGCCAGGTAGCCAGCAGACTAGGCAAGGATCCGCAGTTGTCAGCTATCAGGGCATCACGGCGGTTTGCAACCGACAAACTCATGCGGGTGGCTCGCCCGCATCGTTTGACTGACCCTGCGCACGGACCCCTGATTGCCATTCGGCTGTCTGTACTGACACGTAAGAGTTTGGGCGGTCTCACAACCGATCTGCGCTCAAGGGTGCTGGACGATGAGGGGAACAACATCCCGGGCCTCTATGCGGCCGGAGAAGCTGCCGGATTCGGTGGAGGCGGTATGCACGGGTATCGGGCTTTGGAAGGAACATTCCTCGGCGGTTGCCTCTTCACGGGGAGGGCCGCGGGCCGGGACGCCGCCGCCAGTGTCTAAGCTAAAGCCATGGAGTGGACGGCTGACATCCTGGGAACCGACTTCCAATCCTGCAGGGTTGACGCCCCAGGGCCGGATGGCGTGTTCCGGCGCGCCACCTTGATTCGGCACAGGGTCGAGTCCAAAGACCAAGCTGACAGCGACGCCTACTCAGCGCCGAAGCGCTACGGTGCCGTACTTTTCCTGCACGGTTGGAGCGATTACTTTTTCAACACCGAGCTGGCCCGCTTCTGGGCACAGCAAGGCTACGACTTCTACGCCCTGGACATGCACAACCACGGCCGGAGCCTACAGGCCGATATGCCCGGCGGCTACGTGGCCGACTTGGCCGACTACGATGGCGAAATTGAGAAGGCCATCGAAATCATTCGCCACGACCACACTGCCTCCTCAACTGGAAGCCTGACGCTGATGGGCCATTCAACCGGAGGACTGGTTGCGGCGCTTTGGGCCAGCCGCCACCCGGACGACATCCAATACCTGATTCTCGACAGTCCATGGCTGGAGATGCACGGTAGTTCATTGGTGCGGCGCGCAGCGAACGCCATGGTGTCCCCGATCGCAAGGATCCGCCCGGAGATGGTTTTGAGGTTGCCGGAGCGGGGCTTCTACTTCCGGAGCATCAGCAGCACTGCTGAAGGGGAATGGACCCTGGATGAGAACTACAGGCCTCCGCTCGCTTTCCCTGTCCGGGCAGGTTGGTTGAGCGCTGTCTTCGCAGGCCATTCGCAAGTTGCCCGCGGCTTGAAGCTGGAGATGCCTGTCCTTGTGCTGACGTCCACCACCAGCGCCAATGGCATGGTGTGGCAGGAATCGATGCGCCGATCGGACGCCGTCCTGGACGTTAGTGTCATTGCACTGCGCGCGATGGCCTTAGGCCGGACAGTTACCTTGGAACGCATCGACGGAGCCCTCCATGACGTCTTCCTTTCAGCGCCGGCAGTAAGGAAGGACGCTTATTCACGACTTGCCCGGTGGGTCAAAGGATTTATGGACAACAACGAGCCGGATCGTCGGCGGGAGGGGGACGCATGACCACCACAGAGGAGTCGGTTTCACTATGGCAGCCCGACGTCCTCGGCCAAGGCTACGAGCGCATGGATTTGCCCTTGAAAGCCGACGAGGAGGGGCCAGTAAAGGCGACCCTCATCAGGCATGCACCGCCCGTGGCCCATCCGTCCCAGCAAGGCGTGCTTGATTTCCTGGCTTCCTTTACCAAGCGCAAACGACGCCCCGCCCCATCTGATCCCGGCGGAGCCCCGAAGGTGGTCCTCTACCTGCACGGATGGGCGGACTACTTTCTACAGACGGAGCTGGCCGAGTACCTCACGGCGTCAGGATTTCACTTCTATGCCCTGGACCTCCGGAAATTCGGCCGCAGCCTGCTACCGGGACAGACACCCGGCTACACATCCGATCTTGGCGTATACGACGAAGACCTCGCCGCAGCCTTACGTGAGATCGAACGGGACGTAGCCACAAGGACAAATAACGCGACGCCGCCCACTATCCACCTGCTCGCCCACTCCTTGGGCGGCTTGATCGCGGCCCTTTGGGCCGATCGTAATCCCGGCCGAGTGGGAACGTTGGTACTGAATTCTCCATGGCTGGAACTGCAGGGAAGCAGCCTGGTCCGAAGTATCGCCATGCATCTGGTGGAACCCTTTGCCCGGACCGATCCAAAACGTCCTTTCAGGTTCCCGGAAATGCCCGCATATTGGGAAAGTGTCAGCAACGAGGCACATGGCGAGTGGATGCTGGATCCGGTGTGGCGTCCGCGGGCTTCGTTTCCTATCCGGGCCGGATGGACAAAAGCAGTTCTAGCGGGCCACGCCGCGGTAGGGCGCAAGCTCAACATAGACGCCCCGGTGCTTGTGCTTTTGTCCGGGAGGACCAGGATCCAGGCCGAATGGACTCCCGACCTCATGCGTGCCGATGCCGTCATCGATGTTGAAGAAACGTCGCGGCGGGCGCTTGGTCTTGCCCGGAGGACCGCTGTTTTCCGCTATCCCGGCGCCCTGCACGACGTGTTTCTGTCAAGGCGCACAGTCCGCCAACAGGCATACCGTGACGTTGCCGTGTGGCTGGGGGCCTACCCGTACTGAGTTAACGTGTATGTGCTACTTGACAGCGGGCGCCGCGTCCACGGCCCCTCCGTAGCGGCGGTCGCGTTTGGCATAAATTTCGACGGCGTCCCAAAGGGTCCGCCGATCCACATCCGGCCACAACGTATCCATAAAGACGAACTCCGCATAAGCCGACTGCCAAAGAAGGAAATTGGATAGCCTCTGCTCCCCCGAACTGCGCAGGAAGAGATCCACATCGGGAAGGTCCGGTTCGTCCAAGTACTTTTGAATGGTCTTCTCCGACACCGACCCCGGCTTCAACCGGCCAGCGGCGACGTCGTGCGCGATTGCGGAAACGGCGTCGGCAATTTCTGCACGCCCACCGTAATTAACACACATGGTCAGCGTGCAGGTGTCATTGGCTCGGGTGTAGTCCTCTGCCTCTTCCAGCTCCTTGATGACCGATCCCCACAGGCGGGGCCTGCGGCCAGCCCAACGGATGCGGACACCCCACTCATCGAGTTGGTTGCGTTGGCGGCGTAGTACATCCTTGTTAAATCCCATGAGGAATCGAACTTCCTCCGGTGATCGGCGCCAGTTCTCGGTGGAGAACGCATACACACTGACGTACTTGATCCCGAGTTCGATCGCTCCTGCCATGACGTCCAAGAGCGCAGGCTCGCCGGCCTTGTGTCCCTCTATCCGAGGGAGGCCCCGCTGATTAGCCCAACGCCCGTTGCCGTCCATGACTATGGCCACGTGCTGCGGAATGAGCTCACTCGGAATACTCGGCGGCAGAGCTCCGGAAGGGTGTCCATAAGGGGCAATCACCGGGGCAGTCCTCGCCGCTGTTGATTTACTCTTCTTTCCAAGTACCACTGTCAGCTTCGCTCCACGTGTTTGAGTGATTTCAGGGCTCGTTCAAGATGCCACTGGAGGTAACTGGCAACCAAGCCGGCAGCCTCCCGCCTGTGCCGCGGATCCGAAGCATCAGCGACGCTCCAATTGCCAGTTAGTAAGGCGCCCAGCAACAGTACTGTCTCCGGCGCCGGAGCCGGAGAGCCCGGGGGCCTGCAGTCGCCGCACACCATGCCGCCAACGGGGGCGGCAAACGCTGTATGAGGACCGGGACGGCCACATCGTGCACAATCAGTGAAGCTTGGTGCCCACCCACCGGTGGCCAGCGCCCGCAAAAGATAAGAATCAAGAATAAGCTCGGGTGGATGGTCCGAACGGCTCAAGGCAGCCAGCGCACCAACCAGCAGATTATATTGGGCGGTCCCTGATTCGGTATCAGCATCCGTGAGCTTCTCGGCAGTCTCCGTCATGGCTGCAGCCACAGTGAACCGCCCATAGTCGGCCGCGATACTACTTCCGTACGCACCCTTCGCCACGGCCTGGGTCACAATGTCCAAGGTCCGGCCCGAGACCAGTTGCAGGTCCGCCACCATGAAGGGCTCCAGCCGCGCCCCGAAACGGCTACTGGTCCTGCGAACACCCTTGGCAACGGCACGAACCTGACCATGGTGTTTGGTCAGCAGAGTGATGATTCGATCCGCCTCGCCCAGCTTGTGGGTACGAAGCACCACGGCATCGTCCCGATAGGACCGCGCTGCAAACGACGGATTGGCCACAACTAATCTTCCCACTATGCCTGGTCCGGCAGTGTTCGCCGGACCGTGTGGTGACGGTATTTCCCGTCACCACACGGTGGGCTTAGGCCTGGGCGTCCCGGACGGCCCGGTTCACTGCCGAGATCAATGCCTTGAGGGAGGACGTGGTGGTGCTGGGGTCAATTCCGACACCCCACAAAACGCGTTCTCCGACAGCACATTCAACGTATGCCGCAGCACTGGCACTGCCGCCTTCGGACAGGGCGTGCTCGCTGTAATCGAGCACCCGCACGTCAACGCCATCGTGGTGGAGTATGTCCAACAGGGCTGCAATGGGACCATTGCCATGGCCGGTGCGGCGGACTTCGACGCCGTCGATCCGCAGGTTTGCGTTCATGGTCATGGCGCCCGATTCATCCGTCTCGGTGCTCACGCTACCCAGTCCATAGCGACCCCACTGAGCCTGCTCTTCTTCGGAGGGCAAGTACTCATCCTGGAAGATCTGCCACAGCTGGGCACCGCTGACCTCGCCGCCCACGGCATCGGTACGACGCTGGATGACTCCGGAGAACTCGATCTGTGCCCGGCGGGGCAAATCCAGGTTGTGCTCGTTCTTCAGCAGGTAGGCCACGCCGCCCTTGCCGGACTGCGAGTTAACCCGGATAACAGCTTCATAGCTGCGACCGAGGTCCTTGGGGTCGATGGGCAGGTAGGGAACCTGCCAGGTGAAGTCGTCAACCGACTTCCCGGCAGCAGCAGCGTCCTTCTCGAGCGCCTCAAAGCCCTTCTTGATGGCATCCTGGTGCGAACCGGAGAAGGCCGTAAAGACGAGGTCGCCACCGTAGGGCGAACGCTCCGGGACCGGCAACTGGTTGCAGTACTCCACAGTGCGGCGTATCTCATCGATATCTGAGAAATCAATCATGGGGTCTACACCCTGCACGAACATGTTGAGCCCCAGCGTCACCAAGTCGACGTTGCCGGTACGTTCGCCGTTGCCGAACAAGCAACCTTCAATGCGGTCGGCGCCTGCCAGGTAACCCAGCTCAGCTGCAGCTACGCCGGTGCCGCGGTCGTTGTGCGGGTGGAGGGAGATGATGATTCCCTCGCGGGGGTGAAGGTTCCTGTGCATCCACTCGATGGAGTCTGCATAAACGTTGGGGGTTGCCATTTCCACCGTGGCCGGCAGGTTGATGATGACCTGCTTGTCGGCAGATGCCTCAAAGACATCAGCAATGGCGTTGCACACGCGGGCGGCATACTCGAGTTCGGTTCCCGTGAATGACTCCGGTGAGTACTCATACGTGATGTGCGTGTCCGTCAGGGTCTCTTCATACTTCTTGCACAGACGCGCACCCTGCAGCGCAATATCCAGAATGCCGTCTTCGTCCTGGTTGAATACAACGCGACGCTGCAATACGGACGTGGAGTTGTACAGGTGGACGATAGCCTGCTTGGCGCCGACCAGGGATTCGTAGGTGCGTTCAATCAAGTGTTCACGCGCCTGCGTCAGAACCTGGATGCTGACGTCGTCCGGAATATGACCGCCCTCGATGAGCTGGCGAACAAAGTCGAAGTCAGTCTGCGACGCTGAGGGGAAACCAACCTCGATTTCCTTGTAGCCCATCTTCACGAGCAGCTGGAACATCTTCAGCTTGCGTGCCGGGCTCATGGGGTCGATCAGTGCCTGATTGCCATCGCGCAGGTCAACTGCGCACCAACGCGGAGCCTTGGTGATGACCTTGTCCGGCCAGGTGCGGTCCGGAACCTCGACGCTGATCTGGTCCTGGAACGGCAGGTAGCGGTGAATCGGCATACCGGAGGGCTTTTGTGCATTACGCATGACGTGTGGCCTTTTCTCTAAGAACTAAATGAAAGCTTAGCCGGACACAACGGAACTCCGCGGCGAGGATGGCCCAGCTTCAGATAGCTTTCAGGCCCCGCCGCGGCAGCTAAGAAGAAGCATCGCCGTACGCACAAATTCACACTAACACGATGCGTATGATGACAGTGCAACACCTCATGCAACGTCCACTATGCAGACGCCGCGACGGTGGAAACGCCGACTGCAGCGTCCACACAAGGAGCCACAGTGCCACAGTCGGGGATCTCTCTTTCCAACATCGATCACAGCGTCCGGCCCCAGGACGACCTCTATCAGCACGTCAATGGTGCGTGGCTCAACAGCACAACGATTCCGGACGACAGGCCGCTTGAAGGTACTTTCACGGCTTTGCGCGATGGCGCGGAGCTGGCCGTGAAAGCGATTATCGAAGAGGCGGCCGCCAAAGGCGGGTCAGCCACCGGCGTCGAACAGAAAGTTGGCGGAGTCTACGCGAGCTTCATGGACGAAGAAGCAGCGGAGGCGAAAGGGATGGAGCCCGTGCGAGGCCGTCTTGATGAGGTTCGCGAGGTGGGCTCCCCAGCGGAACTGGCTGCCCTGATCGGACGATTGTTCCGCTCGGACGTCTCCGGGCTCTTTTCGATCTACCCCGCACCGGACGCTGGCAACCCGGATCGCATTCTCCTTTATATCGGACAAGGGGGCCTGGGACTGCCGGACGAGTCATACTACCGCGAAGAAAAGTTCGCGGCCATCGTCGCGGCCTATGGCGACTACATTGCCAAGCTGTTCAACCTCGCAGGCATCCCCGACGCACAGGCTGCCTCCCACCGCATCGTCGCACTCGAAACCGCTCTGGCATCCCACCACTGGGACAATGTCACCCTGCGGGATCCCCAGAAGACCTACAACCTCAAGACCGCGGCTGAAGCCGTGGAACTGTTCCCCCTGCTCGACACCTGGTTCCAGGCGGCAAGGGTGGAACCAGCCAAGCGACGTGAAATCGTGGTGAGCACGCCGGACTTCTTTGCTGGCGCGGCAGCTTTGCTGGAATCCCAGCCCCTGGAAACCTGGAAGGAGTGGCTGACCCTCCGGGTTCTCAGTTCGGCTGCGCCCTATCTTTCGTCCGCGTTCGTTTCCACGAACTTCGACTTCTACGGCACCACGCTCAGCGGTACGCCGCAGAACAGGGAACGGTGGAAGCGGGGAGTGGCCGTTGTTGAAGCGGCCCTCGGCGAGGCAGTCGGCCAGATCTACGTTGACCGGCACTTCCCTGCCGGACACAAAGCAAGGATGGAGACTCTGGTCTCAAACCTGATCGAAGCTTATCGGGAGAGTATTTCTTCCCTCGGATGGATGGGCGAGGAGACCAAGAAAGAGGCACTGAAGAAGCTGGACGCGTTCCGTCCAAAGATCGGTTTCCCGGACAAATGGATCGATTACTCCGCCGTGGAAATCGATCCGACGGATCTCCTCGGCAACGTGGAGCGCGCCCATGACGCGGATGTTGACCGGCACCTGGACGAGATCGGTAAGCCGGTTGATCTGACGAAATGGCTCATGACGCCGCAGACCGTCAATGCCTACTACCATCCGATGCTCAACGAGATCGTTTTTCCCGCGGCTATCCTTCAGCCACCCTTCTTTAACGCAGATGCGGATGACGCTGTGAACTACGGCGGAATCGGCGCGGTGATCGGTCATGAAATCGGCCATGGTTTCGACGACCAAGGGTCCCAATTCGATGGCAGCGGCGCACTCCGCAATTGGTGGACTGAAGACGACCGTACAGCCTTCGAAGCCCTGACGGCGAAATTGGTTGCCCAGTACGACGCTCTGTCCCCCTACGCTGCGCCCGACCATAAGGTCAACGGCAAGCTGACTCTGGGCGAGAACATAGGCGACCTCGGAGGCCTCACTATTGCCTACAAGGCCTATCTCCTGAGCCTGAACGGAGCCGAGCCTGAAGTCCTGGACGGCTTCACGGGCTTCCAGCGGTTCTTCATGTCGTGGGCTGCCGGTTGGCGCCAGGTGATCCGCACCGAAGAAGCGATCCGGAGACTGGCTACGGACCCCCACTCCCCCAACGAGTTCCGCACCAACGCCATAGCCCGCAACCTCGATGCCTTCCACGAAGCCTTCGACGTGACGGAAGCCGATGGCATGTGGATGGAACCCGGGGAACGCGTCAGCATCTGGTAGTGCCCGGAAGCTCAACGGCCGGCCAGTTGAAGAACTGGTCGGCCGTTGTTGTGTTCGGCTAAAGCAGGGAATCTCTTACTGGTCGATGTAGAGGGGATTCACCTGTTGGCAAACGGCGTCGCTGGCCGTCTGGTTGACAACATCTGATGGTACTGAGGCTGCACCGTACGCAGTTCCGGTGCCGAAGTCCGTGCCAACGTACAGCTGCACGCCCGCTACACCCGGGGCTTCCTGGACTTGGGCGGCCGGGATGCCGAACAGGGTGGCCACGTCGGCGGCCACATCCGCAAAACCCGGTCCGTAGTAAAGCACAGTTTGATCCACAGGATTAGCCAGGTAGGACACCGTCTGGGCAAATCCGTTCCCCGTGAGCACGGCCATGAGCTCCTGTGCCCGTGAAGCGACGCCGCTGCCGTTGGCAACGGCCACCGGTTGGATCGCTTTGTCATACGCCGGTGCGGCAGGCGTGGTGGCCGTTGGCTGAGGAGCCGGGCTTTCGCTAGGTGCCGGAGTGGACGTCGCACCGGGTGTTGTGAGGTCCAGGTCGGCACGAAGTGCGGCGAACAGCTGTGATGACTGAGGCTCCACGAGCTCCAACCGGTTAAGGTCGACCGCCGCCTGCTGCGTGGGCACCGCCACGAACGCCACCTTGGAAACATCAATGTCCTTGAGCCGCCCACCAATGGTCAACAGTGACGGAACTGACGCGAGGCCCTCGTCCACTGTCAGATTCTGCGTGACCACATCCGCGATCTGCAACAGCCGCTGCGGGTTGCCCAAAGTTCCCTCGTCCTTGAGCTTCCGGGTGAGGGAAGAGAGGAAGGCCTGCTGGCCCTTGATGCGACCGAGGTCGCCTCCGTCACCGAAAGCATGCCTGGTTCGGAGGAATGCCAAAGCCTGTTCGCCTTCCACCAGGGAATCGCCCTTGGCCAGGCGGAGCCGGGAATCCGGATCAAAGACCGGATCACTGACGCAAACGTTGACGCCGCCCACCGCGTGGGAAAGCTCCTTGACGGCGTTGAAATCAGCCATCATGAAGTGGTCGATTTCCAAGCCGGTCAACTGGTTGACGGTATCCACAGCGCAGCCGATCCCAGCCTCAGCCATGGCCTCGTTGATCATCACCCCACTGCGGGCAGGGAACGTCTGGTTATTGGTACGGTCCGTGCACTGCGGAACGTCCACCAACAAGTCTCGCGGGAAACTCAGGACGTTAACCCGTTTGTTGTCCGCGGAGATATCCAAGAGCATCATCACATCGGAGTGGCCATAACCGGTGGAGTCTTCAGTGCTGCCGTATTCGGCGTTCTTTCCATCACGGGTATCGGAGCCAAGAATCAGGATCTGCAGGCGATCCGTCTTGTCATCGACCAGCGGATCACCGGCATTGCGTGTCTCGCCGGCACTCAAGGGGGCCTTGGTGATGTTGGTCTGCAACCGGATAAACCAAAAAGCGGCAAAGGCAACGCCTGCAACCAGCGCAACGGAGACCACGCCGGTAACAATTTTCAACCAAAGCGGCAGGCCTTTGGGCGCCTTCATGTGGCGAGGGGTACCGTCGGTATCCTCTCCATGGCGTGCCCCACCGGGGACAGCGGTGCCGGTGCCCTGCGGGCGGGCGTCACGACGTCGCACTATTTGGTTTACCTTTCATCAAACAGCTGGATCCCCGCAATCATAGTTGCCGTTTCTGGGAAGTTCCTTATCGCGCCCGAAGCCACGCCGGATCCAGTGGTGCCAATTTAGAACCCGAGTTTGACCAGTTGCTTGGGATCGCGCTGCCAGTCTTTAGCTACTTTTACGTGGAGATCAAGGTAAATCCGGGTTCCGAGCAGCGTTTCAATCCCCTTGCGGGCGTTGGTTCCCACCTCGCGCAACCGGCTTCCGCCCTTGCCGATAATGATGGCCTTCTGCGAAGGCCGCTCGACATAAAGATTCACTCGAACATCCAACAGCGGGTTGTCCTCGGTCCGGCCTTCGCGGGGAACGATTTCCTCCACCACCACTGCCAGTGAGTGCGGAAGTTCATCACGGACTCCCTCGAGGGCCGCTTCGCGGATAAGCTCAGCGATCATGACGGCCTCGGGCTCGTCAGTCAGCTCGCCATCAGGGTAAAGCGGCGGCGACGACGGCATGTGGCTGATCAGCACATCCGCCACTGTTGAGACCTGGAAACCATCGGCAGCAGAAACAGGCACAATGTCAGCCCAGCCCTGCTCACCAAGAACGTCGCGTCCCAGTGCGGCGACTGCGAGCAGTTGCTCCGTCAACGCCTGACGGTCCACAAGGTCCGTTTTAGTCACCAGCGCCACGATCGGCTTGCGTCCGACGGCGGCCAATTGGGCTGCGATGTATTTGTCGCCGGGGCCGATCTTTTCGTTCGCGGGAAGGCAGAAACCAATGGCATCGACTTCCGCCAGGGTGTCTGCCACCAGTTCGTTAAGACGCTTCCCCAGGAGGGTCCGTGGGCGGTGAAGGCCCGGCGTGTCCACGAGGATAAGTTGCGCATCATCGCGGTGAACGATACCTCGAATGGTGTGCCGTGTAGTCTGCGGCTTGGCCGAGGTGATGGCAACCTTCTGGCCAACCAAGGCATTGGTCAGAGTCGACTTTCCCGCGTTGGGTCGGCCGACAAGCACCGAGAAGCCAGCGTGGAAGCCACCGAAATCGGCATCGGCATCGAATTTCTTATTTTGCTTGCTCACGTGGAACTCCCTGTTGCGTTGAGTCGGCGTCATCGAGTAGGTCTTCAAAGTCAGTGTCTTCCTTTGGCATGGCTGCCGCAATGATGTGGCTGACCCTGTTTCGGCGACCCTCCAGCCTATCTGCCCGAAGTGAAATACCGTTCACTTCAACGGAGCTCCCAACAATGGGAACCTGACCAAGGGCTTTCGCGAGGAGGCCACCTACGGTATCCACTTCGTCGTCGTCGAGGTCGATATCGAACAACTCGCCCAGGTCATCGATGCTCATGCGGGCACTCACGCGGTACGTGCCATCGCCGAGGTCGACCGCCTCCTCGGCTGCGGCGTCGTATTCATCCACAATCTCGCCCACGATTTCCTCAATGAGGTCCTCAAGGGTGACCAGTCCAGCGGTGCCGCCGTACTCGTCGATCACGATCGCTACGTGTGTGGACTCCTTTTGGAGTTCCCTCAGGAGGTCGCTCACTGGCTTGGATTCCGGGACATAACGAACATCCCTTGCAAGTGAGTCAACGTCATGGGCTTGCATTCCCGGTTCGCTGCGATGCATGGCTGCAGCCACGTCCTTGAGGTATAGAATTCCACGGATCTGATCCGTGTTCTCACCGATGACCGGGATTCTTGAATAACCAGAACGCAGGAAAAGGCCAATTGCAGTTTCGAGGTCCGAGCCCGTACCAATGCTGACAATGTCCGTACGGGGCACCATCACGGAACGCACCAAAGTGTCACCGAAATCGAAGACTGAATGGATGAGTTCAGCCTCATTGTCTTCAATCATGTCCGACTCCGCGGCACGATCCACGAACTCACGGAACTCTTCTTCGCTGACGAACGCGTCGTCCCCGCTCGGGGCGCCAGGTGCAACTGCCTGCCCCAGGGCAACCAACCAGCCGGGGATTGGTCCCAATATCCAGCACAGGAACCTGATCAGCGGAGCAGTGAAACGAACGACGGGTCCGGAGTGGGCCCTGCCCAACTGCCTGGGCGAAACACCCACAAGTACGAAGCCAATCACCGCCATGATGCCCGTAGCTGCGAGCCCGGCGAGCCATACGTTGTCCAGCAAACTGTGCAGGACCACGGCGACGGCAACTGCTGCCGCCATTTCGAACCACACGCGCCAAAAGCGCAGCGCCCGCATATGTGCGATCGGGTTCTTGAGAATGCCCCCCAGTGCTTTGCCCTTGCTGCGCACTATTGATTGCTCGGCCTCATGCCGGGGCAGGAAGTTGAACGCAGCCTCGGCTGCGGTCAGCAGTGCAACGAAGCTGAGGAAAACCAGCGCCATGCCGACCAGGATGATCGAGGTCACTGCATGGTCTCCATGGGGGCATCCTTGCCCAGGAATTCAGACAGCAGTTCCCGCTGCAAGCCGAACATCTCTTCCTTTTCCTCCGGCTCCGCATGGTCAAATCCAAGCAGGTGGAGGATGCCATGGGTGGTCAGGAGAAGCATCTCATCCTGCGTGGCATGCCCGGCGTTGCGCGCCTGAACCTCGGCAACCTGCGGGCAGATGGCGATATCACCCAGCATGCCCTGCGGCGTGGGCTTGTCCGGAGTGCCCGGCGTCAATTCGTCCATGGGTACGGACAACACGTCCGTAGCTCCGGGCTCGTCCATAAGTTCGATGTGCAGCTTTTCCATGGCCGGTTCATCGACAAGGAGAATGGACAGTTCGGCCTGGGGATGGATGTACAGACGCTCAAAGATGAAGCGGGACAACGTCACCAGTTGCGCTTCGTCCACCGCTACACCGGACTCGTTGTTTACTTCAATGCTCATTTACGTTCTCCACGTTGGTACTGTGCGCCTGTGGCGTCTGTGCGGTGTGCGTCGTCCCAGGTGCTGTAGGCGGAGACGATGTCGGCAACCAAGCGGTGCCGCACGACGTCAGCAGCCTCCAGAATGGAGAAATTGACGTCGTCAATCCCCTTCAGGATCTCCCTGACGATCCGCAGGCCCGATGTTGAACCGGAAGGCAGGTCAATCTGGGTGACATCGCCCGTGACCACCATTTTCGATCCGAAACCGAGGCGGGTCAGGAACATCTTCATCTGCTCCGGAGTGGTGTTCTGCGCTTCGTCGAGGATGATGAAGGCGTCGTTCAGTGTCCGTCCACGCATGTAGGCCAAAGGAGCGACCTCGATGGTCCCCGCAGCCATCAAACGCGGGATGGATTCAGGATCCATCATGTCGTGCAAAGCGTCATACAGCGGGCGAAGATAGGGGTCGATCTTGTCGCTCAGCGTGCCGGGGAGGAAGCCCAGCCTCTCCCCCGCTTCCACCGCGGGCCGGGTCAGGATGATCCGGCTGACTTCCTTCGTCTGCAAGGCCTGCACTGCTTTGGCCATTGCCAGGTAGGTCTTTCCAGTACCAGCCGGGCCAATTCCAAAAATCACGGTGTTGTCGTCAATGGCGTCCACATAGTTTTTCTGGTTCAGCGTCTTCGGCCGTATGGTCTTACCCCTGCTGGACAGGATGTTGTGCGTCAGGACATCCGCCGGATTCTGCACGGACTGCGTCCTCAGCAGGGACACGAGTTGCTGCAGGATGTCCGGAGTGACCACCGTCCCCTTCGCCACGAGCCCCCGGACTTCCTCCAAGAGACGCATGATGCGTGGAATGACTGTGGAAGGCCCGGTCATGGAAAGTTCGTTGCCACGGACGTGGAAATTAACGTCCTGGAACTGTTCCTCGATGTATCGCAAGGCTTCGTCGTGGCTGCCCAACGAGTGAACCATTTGGTCGGAGTTGTCGAACGTGACAACTTCCGTGCGCGTACCCGGTAGTGTGTGCGGGAACTCGGTGGGCGGCTGGTTGCCGTTTCCGGTCCTGAGCCGCCCGTTCAAAGATTCACTCATAGTGCTGGCCTTAGGGCCTTTTCTCCTCCGGTTGGTCGTATTAACGCCATCGATTCGACATTCGTGGCCACTTAAAGGCGACCGCCCGGATGCCGGATTGTCTTCAATCCTACGCCAGCCCGGCCCGCGTTGAACCTCAACCAACGGCAACATCAGGGACCGGTTGTTACGTCAGACATATTGTCTCAACTCTGCATCAAGCCGGTATCAATCATGTTTCAGTTGGCGCCTGACAGCCCGAACCCGACCGACCGCCGTCGACGATGTGCCAAGCTGGCATAGCGGGTGGGATCAGCACCCCGCGGTCCGGCCCGGGTGGCTGCGGCCGCCAAGAGAGACACGTTAAGGCAGGAAGCCCATCACGAAGCCAGCAATCATCGGGAATGGCTCGCGCAGTCGGACGAGGTCCGTCATCGCCGTGCCAGCGATGTTTGCTGTCCTTTTGCTGACCGGTTGCATCGCCAACGGCGGCAGTAGCCAAGCAAGCGTTAGTTCGCCACCAGTCACCGTCCAGGACGCCCCTGCCAGCCACGCCCCGCTGGAGACCACGCAGGCTTCCACCAAAATCCCGGTGTACTGGATCGGACGCAGCAAGGAGGAGGTTTACCTCTACCGCGAGTTCAGGGACATTTCGAGCGACGAAAATCCTGTGACCACAGCGCTGCGGATCATGATGGCCGAAAAACCCTTGGACCACGACTTCTTCACGCCGTGGCAGGACCCCGAGAGTCTTGCTACGTCCATCTCGGGCAAGAATGTGATCACCGTTGATATTTCGCGGGACGCCTTCAACTCAAACCTCGACGCCGGAATGGCCCATCGCGCCGTCCAGCAATTGGTCTACACGGCTACAGCAGCAGCTTCGTCCTCCGGACTCATAAACTCAGGCCAGCAAATCCAGGTTGTCATTTTGGTTGATGGACACAAGGACTACATGGCGTTCGGGCAGGTACAGCTCGGCCAACCCATGGAACGGAATGCCTCCCTGGTCGCGCCGCTCTGGATTATCGATCCGCAGGAAGAAACGTCCTTGCCGGCAGGCGTCGTCAAGTTCAACGGCCGCAGCACCGACAGCTCCAGGCCCGTCAGCTGGCAGATCCTCCAAGAGAACGGCAAGGGCGAAAAGACCGGCCTGCTCACCGGTCAAACCAAGGCGACCGGTGAACCAGGTCAGTACGGACTATTTACCTTCAGCGCCACGTTGAAGACCGGAAAGTATGAGTTGCGGGTTTCACAAGTCGATGAAGCCGGCGCCACCATCGAAACGAGCACCGATACCCGCCTGTTCAACGTCGGATAGCGTGCGGGGCTGGATAGCCTGCGAGGCTGCTTACCAGCGGCCCAGAACGTCACTGGCAAGAACGACGGCGGCGGGTCCCGCCGTCGACGACCGCAAGACATGATGACCCAACAGGGCCGTTACGGCGCCTGCGTCGCTGAGCCGTGTTACTTCACGCGGTGAGATTCCGCCCTCCGGTCCAACGATCAAAAGAACCTCCCGCGGTGACCCCGCAGCGTCACTGAGCAACGCAGCCGACTCTTCGAGGACAGTCCGCAAGGGATTCTTGGCGTCTTCATGCAGGATGATGGCCAAGTCAGCGGCCTCGACCGCCTTCGCCAAATTGGCGGTATCCACGATGGACCGGACCTCAGGAATCCAGGCTCGCCGCGCCTGCTTGGCGGCCGCAGTGACCACCGACTGCCACTTCGCGTGGGCTTTGGCAGCCCTTTCGCCCTTCCAACGCACGATTGCGCGCTCAGACTGCCATGGAATGACAGCATCAATTCCTAGTTCCGTGGCCGTCTCGATGGCAAGTTCATCGCGGTCACCTTTAGCCAGGGCCTGAACCAGCACCAACCGGACTCCCGGCTGCTCCTCGAAAAGCACCTCAGACGCCTTCACGGTCAAACTGCTGGATCCGGCGTCCACCACCGTGCCTATCAGCCGCGCACCTGAACCATCCGCTATATCAACGGGCTCGCCCGCGGCCAGGCGTTTGACCGTTACAGCATGCCGGGCCTCGGGACCCTCGAGCACGAATGTGGAACCGGGGATCACCTGGCCGAGGCTGCCCGCGGCTGTGAAGAAAACGGGGTTGCTCACCGCTACAGGTTACCGAGCTTGTCCCGCAGCTTCGCGAACATGCCCCCGCTTGCCACAAGCTTTCCTTCGGTGAACTGCTCATTGCGCAGCTTGGCGAGCTGCTGCAAGAGTTCTTCCTGGGCTGGGTCGAGCTTGCTTGGCGTCTCTACGTGCAGGTGAACCTTGAGGTCGCCTCGTCCGTAACCACGGAGGTGCGTGACGCCCATGCCGCGGAGGGTAATGATTTCGCCCGACTGCGTGCCTGCCTTCACGTCGATATCCTGTGCGCCGTCGAAGGTGTCCAGCTGCAGCTCGGTGCCAAGTGCCGCCGCCGTCATGGGGACGCTCAGTGTGGCATGAAGGTCGTCGCCTTCACGCATGAACATGGAATCGTTGTTGACCCGAATTTCTACATAGAGATCACCGGCAGGACCACCTGCGGGACCTGCTTCGCCCTGCCCGGACAACTGGATGCGCGTCCCGGTTGCGACGCCTGCCGGTACCTTGATGGTGAGGGAACGGCGGCTGCGGATTCGGCCCTGTCCGTTGCACTCGTTGCAGGGGTCCTTGATGACCGTGCCGAAGCCTTCGCAGGAACCACAAGGCGCGGTGGTCATGACCTGACCGAGAATGGAGCGGACAGCCCGCTGTACCTGGCCGCTACCACCGCAAATGTCGCAGCGTTCCGGGTGGGTGCCCGGGCGGCAGCAGCTGCCGTCACAGGTGGGGCAAACCACGGCAGTGTCCACTTCAAGCTTCTTGTTGACGCCGAACACGGCGTCCTTCAGGTCGATGCGGACGCTGATGAGTGCGTCCTGGCCGCGACGGACACGCGAGGCTGGTCCACCGTGGCCGCCACCGCCCCCAAAGAAGGTGTCGAAGATGTCCTGGAACGCGAAACCCTGGCCGGAGTAGCCGCCACCGAAACCGTTGTCGGTGCCGTTCTCATTGCCGGTGGCATCGTAGACCCGGCGCTTCTGGGGGTCGGACAACACTTCGTAAGCGTGGGTCACGGCCTTGAACTGTTCCGCGACATCTTCACCGGGGTTTACGTCGGGGTGCAGTTTCCGCGCCAACTTGCGGTACGCCTTTTTGATCTCTTCCCCGGTGGCTTCCGGCGAGACTCCCAAAACGTCATAGTGGCTGCTCAAAGTCGGTATCTCTTCCTTGTTGTACTGCGGATGTTTCCTCGGACCGGTTTTCAGCCGCCGAGAATGCGGGAAAGGTAACGGGCCACGGCGCGTACTGCTGCCATGGTGGTGGGGTAGTCCATGCGTGTCGGACCGAGAATCCCCACCTTGGCCCCGGAGCCATAGCCGGTAGCCACGACGGACGCCTCAGCCAAGCCGTCGTACGGATTTTCGCGTCCAATGCTCACGGTTACGCCCCGGGGATCATCCCCCATGTCAGACAACAACCGAAGCATGACAACCTGTTCCTCGAGTGCCTCCAGCACGGGACCGATGCTCAATGGGAAATCCACATTGGAGCGGGCCAGGTTGGCCGTTCCTGCCATCAGGATGCGCTCTTCGCGGCTGGTGTCACTGAGTGATTGCAGCCCCTGAGCCAACGTCTGCGCCAGGCTGCGGAGCTCCGGCGGGCACAGGGCGACTACCGATGGCAGCACCTGCGGCAAAAGAGCCATCTGGGTGGCTGCGATGCTGCCGAGGAAGCGGGACCTCAGGAGCATCAGCGCCTCGTTGCTCACGTCAGAGCCGGCGTCGATGACCTTCTGCCCAACGCTGCCCGTATCCGCAATGAGGACCACAAGCACCTGCTTTGGGGCCAACAGGACGAATTCCACGTGCCGGACCAGCGCGCGATTGGAATGGGGATACTGCACCACGGCCACCTGGTTGGTCAGCTGCGACAGAAGCCTCACTGTGCGCTCCAGGATGTCATCAACATCATCCGGGCCCTCAAGCAACGAGTGGATGGCCCTGCGCTCGGCGGCCGAAAGCGGCTTGACCTGGGAAATTCGGTCAACGAATAAGCGGTAGCCCTTGTCTGTTGGGATTCGGCCTGCGCTGGTGTGGGGTGCCGCGATGAGGCCTTCCTCTTCCAAGACAGCCATGTCGTTCCTGATGGTGGCACTGGAAACGCCAAGATGGTGCCGTTCCACGAGGGCCTTTGATCCAACAGGCTCCCTGGAATGCACGTAATCCTCAACGATGGCACGCAGCACCTCAAGCTTGCGCGGCTCACTCATTGCTCCACCTCCTGACGACTGCCTTGGTCCCTACGACCGGTCAACGCGGGATCTCAATCGGACCACCACACTTAGCACTCAACATGCCCAAGTGCTAACAAGTCTAGTATGAGCCACCCCGTTGCTAGCATTGAAACCTCGCGCGGCCGCCTTCGGCCCGCGCCAAAAACCAGCACAAAAGGTAGGAATCCCTTGGCTTTCGACAATTGGGGCCCGCAGGATCTGTCCGCTCCTGGCAAAAAACAGCTGCCGGAAGTGGCCGTACAGCGGGGAATGGTCCTCGAAGACGTGCAGTCGGGCTGGGTGGGCGAAGTCACCCGTGTTGAGAAATCAGGCGGAATGCACGTTGTCTCCCTTGAAGACAGGCGCGGAAAGACCAAGTCGTTCCAGTTGGGATTCGGGTTCCTTCTGGAAGGGCAGGCAATCCGGCTGATGCCTCCTGCTGCCCGCCCTGCCGCCTCTGCCGCCCCTTCCACCCGGACAGCCTCCGGATCCGTGAGGGTACAGGGCCAACGTGCCCAGGTGGCCAAGGCGAGCCGCGTCTGGGTGGAAGGAAAACACGACGCCGAGCTCGTCGAGAAGGTTTGGGGTGACGATCTCCGCGTGGAAGGCATCGTCGTGGAGCCATTGCATGGCGTAGACGACCTGAAGTCGGCCATCGCTGCCTTCAACCCCGGGCCGGGTCGCCGACTCGGCATCTTGGTGGACCACCTTGTCCCCGGGTCCAAAGAGTCGCGCATCGCAGCCGAGGCAATGACGGTACCCGGAGCGGCAGGAAACGTTTTGATTGTCGGCCACCCCTACGTGGACGTCTGGCAGGCCATCCGGCCAAAGGTCCTGGGCATCGAGGCTTGGCCTGCCGTACCCCGGGGGATCGATTGGAAGACAGGAATCCTCACGGCCTTCGGCTGGCCCCACGAGACCGCGGAGGACATAGGCTTGGGCTGGCAGCGGCTACTCGGGGCAGTTCGCACCTATGCCGACCTTGAAGCATCTCTTCTGGGCCGCGTTGAAGAAGTCATCGATTTCCTGACGGTTCCCTGAGCCACGGTCCATGAGCTATCAGCAACTACCGTGTCAACGGGGCGTTGGTCCCCGAAAGTACCTTGGGGCCGGTATTCTGGGACAGCAATACCGCAGCATCTTTACAGCAAAGGGAAGACACCGTGGCAGATAACGCTCCTGAAGAACCGGGCAGCGCCGCAGGCCGGCCCCAGTACCATGGCGCGCCTGCCAACGCACTCCCGTTGACGGCCAGCGAAGACAGGCAGTGGGCTACCTTGGCCCACTTTGGCGGCATCCTGGGGTGCCTGCCATCCCTTCTGATCTACTTGATTTTCCGGGATCGCGGGCCGTTCACCGCGCAGGAATCCAAAGAGGCGCTGAACTTCACGTTGCCTCCCACCATCGCCGCAGTGCTGGCCAACATTCTGGTGCTGCTGCCGGTTGTGGGCAACATCTTTGCCGTGATCGCCACCGCCATCTGGGTGGCCCTCACGTGCTTCTCCGTCTCGGCGGGAATCCGCGTAAACCACGGGCAACCCCACCGTTACAAGGTCAACCTGCGCTGGATTAAGTAGCCCCCGCCTGCCAATTCGGGCGGGCACTGCGGTCAGTCCGGAAGAATCCTGCGGACTACGGCGTCGGCCAACAGCCGCCCCTTCAGAGTGAGGACAAGCCGGCCCTTGAACGCCTGGACGGGGTCCACCAGCTCGTCAGCAATCAGCCCGGCCATCGCATGGCGCCCGATCGCGTCCAAGGCATCCACGGACAGCCCCGTTCCGAGCCGCGCTTCAAGCATGATGCGCTCAACCTCACGGGTTTCGGCGTCAAGGGTTTCCCGGCCGGCAGCCGGCGAGCTTCCTGCAGCCAACCGTCCCGCATAGGCAGTGGGGTGCTTGACGTTCCACCACCGGACACCGCCCACGTGGGAGTGCGCTCCGGGGCCGATGCCCCACCAGTCATCCCCGCGCCAGTAGGCAAGATTGTGCCGGCAGGCCTGTTCCGGCGTTCGGGACCAATTGCTGACCTCGTACCAGTTCAGACCTGCCTGGGAGATCATTTTGTCTGCCAGCTCGTATTTAGCGGCGTGGTCGTCGTCATCGATTCCGGGGACTTCGCCGCGACGGATCTGGGCGGCAAGTTTCGTGCCGTCTTCGACGATCAATGCATAGGCGCTGATGTGATCAGGCTGGTACGAGAGTGCAGTTTCGAGTGACAGCTGCCAGTCCGCCATGGATTCCCCGGGCGTGCCGTAGATGAGGTCCAGGCTCACTGCAAGGCCGGCTTCACGTGCCCACTGCACCACTAGTGGCACGCGGCTTGGCGTATGGGTGCGGTCCAGTACTTTCAGAACGTGTGGGACTGCGGATTGCATGCCGAACGAGACCCGGGTGAATCCGGCGTCAGCCAGCACCTTCAGGGATTCAGGCGTTACCGAATCGGGATTGGCCTCCGTTGTCACCTCGGCCCCGGGCTCCAAGCCCCACTGGTCGACGGCGGCGCGCAGGATCCGCGCCAGGTCTTCCGCCGGGAGGAGCGTGGGAGTACCACCACCAAAGAAAACAGTGCTGAGGGGACGCCGAGGCAAACCCGAAGCGTCCAAGGCCAACGCCGCGAAGTCGAGCTCAGATACCGCCGTAGTAGCGTAGGCATCCTGCGAGGCCCCACCGCCAAGCTCGGTGGCCGTATAGGTATTGAAGTCACAGTAGCCGCAGCGAACGGCGCAAAACGGGATATGGACGTAGAGCCCGAAATTACGGTGCTCGACGCCGGCCAACACCTGCGGAGGCAAAATGCCATCCGCAGGTGCAGGGTCGCCCAGAGGTAGGACGCTGGGCATTTACTTCTTGGCCTTGTCCTTGGACTCGTCAGTGGTCAGGGCAGCGATGAATGCCTCTTGGGGCACCTCCACGCGGCCCACCATCTTCATGCGCTTCTTGCCTTCCTTCTGCTTTTCCAGCAGTTTGCGCTTACGGGTGATGTCACCGCCATAGCACTTGGCAAGAACGTCCTTGCGGATGGCCCGGATGCTTTCGCGGGCAATGATGCGTGATCCGATGGCGGCCTGAATGGGCACCTCGAACTGCTGCCTGGGAATAAGCTCACGGAGCTTCCCCGTCATCATCACACCGTAGGCGTAGGCCTTGTCACGGTGGGTGATGGCGCTGAATGCGTCCACTTGTTCACCTTGGAGCAGGATGTCCACCTTGACGAGGTCGGCCACCTGCTCGCCGTCGGCCTTCCAGTCCAGCGAGGCGTAGCCGCGCGTCTTGGACTTCAGGAGGTCGAAGAAATCGAACACGATTTCGGCCAGCGGGATCCAGTAGCGGAGCTCCACGCGATCCTCGGACAAGTAGTCCATGCCGCGCATTTGGCCGCGGCGGCTTTGGCAGAGTTCCATGATGGAACCAACAAACTCGTTGGGTGCCAGGATGGTGGCGGACACCATGGGTTCGCGGACCTCGGAGATCTTGCCCGTGGGGTACTCGCTGGGGTTGGTGACGTGGATGACCTTCTTGTCCTCCAGTGTCACCTCGTACTCCACGTTGGGAGCCGTGGAGATAAGGTCCAGGTTGTATTCACGCTCGAGGCGTTCACGCGTGATCTCGAGGTGAAGCAACCCAAGGAACCCAACACGGAAACCGAAGCCCAGCGCTGCCGACGTCTCGGGCTCGTAAACCAGCGCGGCGTCGTTGAGCATCAGCTTTTCGAGGGCGTCACGGAGTACCGGGTAATCCGTTCCGTCCAGCGGGTAGAGACCCGAGAAGACCATAGGCTTGGCGTCCGCGTAACCGCTGAGCGACTCCGATGCCGGCTTGGCCAGGTTGGTGACCGTATCGCCGACCTTGGACTGGCGGACGTCCTTCACGCCGGTGATCAGGTATCCCACCTCACCGACGCCCAAGCCCTTGGACGGTGTGGGCTCCGGGGAGCTGACACCAATTTCCAGGAGCTCGTGCGTGGCACGGGTGGACATCATCTGGATGCGTTCCCGGGGGTGGAGCATGCCGTCAACCACACGGACATAGGTGACCACGCCGCGGTAGGTGTCATAGACGGAGTCGAAGATCATGGCGCGGGCCGGAGCATTGGGATCGCCCACGGGCGCAGGGAGGTCGCGGACAATTTTGTCCAGCAAGGCTTCTACTCCTACGCCGGTCTTACCTGAAACCTTGAGCACATCATCCGGGTCGCCACCAATCAGGTTGGCAAGCTCAGCCGCGTACTTCTCTGGCTGCGCGGCCGGGAGATCGATCTTGTTCAAGACAGGAATGATGGTGAGGTTGTTTTCCATCGCCAAGTACAGGTTGGCAAGGGTCTGGGCCTCGATGCCTTGGGCAGCATCCACCAGCAGCACGGCACCTTCACAGGCCGCCAGGGAACGGGACACCTCATAGGTGAAGTCGACGTGGCCAGGAGTATCGATCATATTCAGGGCGTAGCTGTTGCCATCGAGTTCCCACGGCATACGAACAGCCTGGGATTTGATGGTGATGCCGCGCTCACGTTCGATATCCATACGGTCCAGATACTGGGCCTTCATGTCGCGTTGCTTAACGACGCCGGTGTACTGCAGCATGCGGTCGGCCAGGGTGGATTTACCGTGGTCGATGTGGGCAATGATGCAGAAGTTCCGGATGATGGCCGGATCTGTTGCGGCGGGCACCGGTGCGGTGCGGGCCATGGGAGACACGCAGGATCCTTACTGTCGACACTCGCGCGGTAAATTCCCGTCACTGGGCATAGGCCAGCCGGAACACACCGCGCATCTGATCCTCTAGTCTCCCATGAACCGGCGCTTCGCCGTACATTGCGTACCGGGCATCAGCAGGAGCCAGCTGTAGCGTTGTCACATGGCTTTCGACTTGCGCCCTCTGGGCAAACTCATCCTGCGGTCCCTCAAGTCGTTGGGAGGCACCAGCACCAAGACGGCCACCCCGGCACGGACCCGGAGGACGCAGTCCCGGCGATCCGACGTCGAACATCAGCCAGGCCCCTACCCCGGCGACTTCCGCGGTTCAGTTAAGGTCAACTACTCCCCCAAGCCCGATGGCCAACCGGACCCTGGTGAGATTGTGTGGAGCTGGGTTCCCTATGAAGAGGACCACACGAAAGGCAAAGACCGCCCCGTACTTCTTGTTGGTCGGGACCGCGAGTGGTTGTTGGGTCTCATGCTGACGTCCAAGGACCACGACAACGACGCGCAGGCGGGCGAGTATGTCGACATCGGAACCGGCGCCTGGGATCGGCAAGGCAGGCCCAGTGAGATCAACGTGGGTCGCGTCATCCGGCTGAATCCCAACGCGATCCGGCGGGAAGGCGCCGTTCTGGGAAAGTCGCAGTTCCACGAGGTTGCCCGGGCTCTCCAAGCCCGGAACTAGCCGGACTATTCGCCAGGTTCTGCGTGACCCCTGAGTTTCTGCTATCCTTTATAGCTGTGTGTCCGTGCAGGTCGACGGCCATACATGGTTGGCTGCCATAGGCATCCCCACGCCGCTCAGTCGATGGCCAACCTGAAAACCCTCTAGACCATTTCCGCATTAAAAAGAGAGTTCATACGTGGCTAATATCAAGTCCCAGAAGAAGCGCATCCTCACCAACGAGAAGGCTCGCCTGCGTAACAACGCCGTCAAGTCTGAGCTGAAGACGGCCATCCGCGCCGTCACCACCGCCGTTGAGTCTGCTGACAAGGATGCTGCTGGAACTGCACTTGTTGCTGCCAGCCGCAAGCTGGACAAGGCTGTCAGCAAGGGCGTTATTCACAAGAACAACGCTGCAAACCGCAAGTCGGCGATCTCCAAGAAGGTCAACGCACTCTAAGGTTTTCCAGTTCGACTGAGCTGATCAAAAGGCCGGCGCCCATTGGGTGCCGGCCTTTGGGTTTAAACGGAAGCCGCGGTGAACGCGCCAGCTTCAGCGGCGGCTGGCCGACGTGGCAATAACCGTGACCGCGTGCTCCACCGCATAGACAGGGTCACGCGATTCGCCCTTCACTTGGGCATCCGCCTCGGCGATGACTTGGATAGAACGAATCAGGCCCTCAGGGGTCCAGCGGCGGACATCGCGTTGGGCCTGCTCTACGAGCCAGGGCTGCATTCCCAAGTTCTTGGCGATGGTGGCCGGCGAACCATTGGCTCCCGCAACTTTTGCCAGAGTGCGCAGCTTGGCCGCCAGTGCCGCAACCAAAGGAACGGGATCCACACCGGTGGCCAAGGCGTGCCTCAGAGTGGACAATGCCACCGGTCCGTTGCCGGCCATGGCAGCATCGGCCACTTTGAACGCCGTAGCTTCCACTCGGCCACCGTAGTAACGCTCCACGGTTTCGGCTGTAACAGCTGTGGTGGCGTCGGCAATCAACTGGCTGCATGCCGCCGCGAGCTCCGAGAGATTGGCACCCACGGCGTTCACCAAAGCCTGGACGGCTTCGCCTTCAATGCGGCGTCCCGCAGCCCTGAACTCGGAGACGACAAACGCCGTCTTGTCCGAGTCCTTCTTCAGGGGCTGGCAATCAATGACTGGCCAGCCGGCAGACTTCACGGCGTCGAGCAGCTTCTTGCCACGTACTCCCCCGGCATGGCGCAAGACAAGGACAACGTCCTGGTCCGGATGCTGGAGATAGGCCAACCCGTCTGCCAGAAAGGCGTCATTCATAGCTTCGAGGCCCTCGACCTCAATAAGTTTGCCCTCACCAAAGAGCGACGGGGTGACGGTCATCGCCAAGGACCCGGCCTCGTAGGCGCCAGCGTTCAACCGGCTGAGCTCAACATCCGGAGTGCTGGTTCGAACTTGGGTACGAATCCCATCGGTGGCGCGAATTCCGAGGTACTCCTCCGGGCCCATGATCAGGACTACGGCGGCCGGCGCGGCGTCACGCCAGCTGACAGTGTTCGCCGCGACGCTCTTGGCCCGGGTGTTTTGGGCAGCAGCCACTGGTAGTTCCTTCCGGACGTTTATTTTGCAGGCTTCAAGTCTGCCATGTTTGGTGACCGTGCTGCGTTTAGTGATTGTGCTGCCGCCTTGAGCTAAGTGCCGACGACGGCGTACTCGCCTTTCAGTTTGTCGGCCAGGCCTTGGAGGTCCGTTGTTGACGACTGGCCGCCCGCGATTCTGCTGAGATCGACAACCATCCAGTTGGCGCCGCGAACCAGGGGGATTTTGCCCTGACTTGAGTCAGCCCACGTTTGATAGCTTTCATCAAGGGCGCCCTGATTCGGGTACAGGTCTATCTGCACATTCTCTGAACAGACTCTCTGCGCGGAAGCGAGTCGGCCGCCATCGCCCATAGGAACAACCGGGTTGCCAATGGCTTCGGAGTCGCATCCCAGGATCTCATCGACGGCAGCGTACGCCTCATCCATGGAGCTGAAAGACCGCAGTTCATTGCTGGCCGCTTGCTGCCCCGCGCATCCCGCGAGCGAGGCCCCGAGAAGAGAGATCGCTATTGCGATGCCGGCCGGATGTCTACGCTTCATCACTTTCCCCCAAGGCTAATGATCCATACCTGCTCGGACTCCGGGAAGCCCAATCATTGCCACCGTAGAACCATCTCCATTCCCACGGTTCATGCGGCGGATCACAAGAGCATAACCTTCTCCCCGACTGGCGCCACAGGATGAACCTGCTCCGTACTTACTTCTGACTCATAAATCAGAATCCACAGGAGCGAAAGATGGCCTTCCGATTTGCCAGCACCCAGTTACTGCGCGTCCAAGCGGTTGATGACATCGGCGATATCAGCTCAACCGAAATCCACATTGCCTTGATGTGCTTGATTGTCCTGGCGACTGCTCTGGCGACCTTCCTCGTCGTCTGCGTCTTCCTGCTGACAGTACCGCTGGCAACACTGGTGTTCCGTAAGAAAATCACGGCGCTAACCATTGGGCCGGAATCCACCTCGCCCGGCAGCCCACCAACAAACGTCGACTTGACTTCTAAATCTATATAGCTAGATTAGGCGCATGGAGAACTTGGGACGGATCACCCCGGCCACTGCACTTGTCCTCGAAGCGCTGTTGTCAGCAGAGAGCGTGTGGGGGCTGCAGATCGTCAAAGATACGGGCAAGAAGCCCGGTACGGTTTATCCCATCCTGGAGCGCCTCGAAGCCGCTGGCTGGGTGCAAGGGGAATGGGAAACCTCATTAGAACGCAAAGGACCACGACGGCGTTACTACCGTCTCCTTGCCGACGCCCGTCCACTGGCGCAGGAGTTTGTGAGAGCTCAAAAATCACGAACTGCCCCTGCTGCCCGCCCGTCGCCCGCCTTCAGTGCGGGCGAATGGAGCGCTGTATGAAGCCACAAGATGCAGTGCTTGCTGCATGTCTCGCTTTGACGCCGGCACGGCTTCGGCCAATCCGGGAAGAGCAGTGGAAAGCTGACCTACTAGACGGTCCAGGAATGGGCATATCTCCCGCCACTTTGCTGTTTGGCGCTGCATGCTCATCAGCGGCGTCGAGGTTTTTCGACCTCAAACATCGGGGCGGGATGATCCTGTCGCAAATTACCAAGGGGGAAAACATGAAGCTCGTAATAGGTGCTTTGGGCACGGCAGTGGTGCTGGCTGGTGCAGTCACGGTAAGCGTCCAAGCCAACGCGACGACGCCGCAGGATCCCGGGTCCCAGTTGAAGGCTGCCATGGCGGAAGCACACATCGCCGGGTATCTGGGCTGGTGGAACTCAACACCACTCTTTGGAAGCCGCATGGGCCCCCCGGATGTAGTAGGAGTGAACACCAACACCGGAACGATCGTAGAATACTTCAACCGAGCGAAGGCTGAAGCTGGCCAACAAACATTCCCTTCAGATGCCACGTACAACGTCGTTCCTGACTCGACCTGGCCAACCAGCTCCGTAGTCATCATCGACACAGCAACAGACGAAGTCATTGACAGCTTCCCTGTGGATGAAAAGGGTCGCGTCATCTACACACTCGAAGACGGAACAAAATTCGCTGGCTGAAGTCCCAGCTGGCAATCACACAATACTCCCATGAGTATTCGACGAAATACAGCATCAGCCGCTAAGCTCGAACTGCCCTTCGATTCCACGTCGTCGAGGCGCGGAGACGCCCACATATCAACGCAGCACCTTGAATATAGGTTTCAAGGTGCTGCGTTGATATTGTTTAGGGTGCGATTATGAGGTCAACTAGAGAATCGTGACACCCGTCACTGTTACGTTCATGCCGAAGCCGTAGCAGTAATCTCGGGGATTTACGGGACCCAACACATAGCTGGTGTAGTATCCACCGCTGGCCGGAGTGTAGCTGACGTATCCACGATTGTTCCCCGGGCAAACTTTGTAGATGTTCGGCATGTAGAAGCTCATGCTTCCCGCGTTTGCAAAGCAGTATTCTTTTTGGTCGAAATCGCGGACGATGCTGTAGAAGTCCACATTGTTGCAGATCGGGTTAGTGATACGCAGCTGTGGAGTATTCGCGATATCACGCTTGATTGCCTTGATGTCTGCTCCGGTTGTCGTGGGGTAGTATTTCTTGATTTCCCCCAGGCTCTTCCCATGCACGACCATGTCCTTGACGCTGTACATGCTCCGGACTTCATCGTCACCAAGTTTGCGGCTGTTTTCAAGCGTGATGACTTCGCCGGAGTCAATCGTCTCCCCGGCCGTTCCTAAACCTACGTAGACAATACTGCCTGATGAGGTGCTGTCGCCGTCGGCGGCGTTCGCAGCACCTGCGCCCATGCCCATCATGGCAGTCAGAACAACTGCCGATATAAGTGCTGATTTGCGAATAAATCGCATGCTATCCCCCAATGAGATGTTTGATCTTGCTCTTACGCCTCCTAAGTGGGTACTCGCAGTGGAACGTGACGCCAATCACGAATAATGTTCAATGCCCCGATCAACGCCGTACACGCTCAGGAACCAGTCGGACTGACTTATCGATCAGCGGCTCATCAAATCCAATGCGTCAACTCACGAGCTCAATCCTCGCCACGTAGAAGACCCAGCTAGAAATCGTTAGAGAAGCGGGCTGTTTCCATGCCCCCGCCACTGAACTTATAGTCCATGGTCCGCGTCCGCGAGGAGTCTGATTTGTACACGCCCATGGAGAAGACCAACCTGTCCGGATCAACGTTGTCGCTGGTGCAGCGGAACTGATCAACGACTGTGTTGTCGGTTCTACATGTCCATCCCGCTGGCTCAATCAGCTTTCCGGGGATCATCTGAGCCCCGCCGGAGATAGTGAACACTGCCTCGGCTGTGGCAGGTGCTGTTTCTTCTCGAAGGCTAAAGATGACGACGATGTTCAATTCCGCGGCGCTCGTGCCCGGATCTACGCGAAATGACCCAGCAACCTGCGGCGTTGGTGAAGGTGTACCTGCAACGGTCGGCGTAGCGCCCGGCGTCGGTAACACCGTTGGAAGTGTAGTCGGGATCGGGTCGACAGGGACAGCAAACCCCGGGAATAGCGGCGGTACTGACGCCACGGGCGAGCTGCCCCACGCCTGGGACGTCTGCCGCGCTGACAGGATCGGACCAGGACTAACCAGCCTAGGACTGGACGGCCCGACCAAGGCTGGAACCGTTGGAGGCAACTGTTCCTGCTGCCTGACTGTCTCCTCCGCGGCCGGGACCATCGGCAATTGCTCGGCAGGCGCCGTCGTTTGGCCCGGCACAATGGTGGGCCCGGGTATCAGTGATGCCTCCGCGACAGGAACATCGGCGGTCGGCGCACCGGTCCCTCCCATTGCTACGGCAGCTCCAACAGCAACAACTGACGCCGCCAACACGCCGGTAGCCTTCTTCAACAACAGAGGCAAAGCCCCGTGGGCACTGTGAGACCCAATTGCGCTGATAGCGGTCCCGTTCACCCCTGCCGACAGCGCAGGTATCGCCCCTGTGAAAGCTATGCCGGCAACCATGGGGAAGACCACAGCACGCATTGCAGACTGCATGTCATTGAGGTCCACCAGAAGTGCCGTGCACTTCGAGCAGTTGTCCAGGTGCTCCCGAATCTTGCCCGCGGACCGCGAACCCAGACCGTTACGTGCGTAGGCGCCCAGTTGGTTTGAATATTCCTCACAGACCTCGCCCACCGCGGAACCAACATGATTCTGAAGGTAGGCCTGGCGAAGTCGTTCGCGGGCCCTTAGGACCAGGGAGGATATGGCGTTGGGCGACACGCCTAGCAGTGGAGACGCAGCAGCCGGTTTCATCCCCTCAATGTCGACATACCAAAGAACCTCCTGCCAACGTGTCGGTAACGTCGCGAAGGCACCGGCGATGGCCGAAGATTCGAAGTCCGCGATGACCGGATCAGTATCCACATGCTCGCTGTCCAGCACGAAGTCGTCACCCGTGACGCTTGCGCGGGTCGCCGCCTGGTTGTGCTTGTGGGCTATGCGACGAACTGCCGTCAGCAAATAGCCCCGGAAGAATGTATCCGGCCCCTTACCAGCAGCGAGCGAATGGAGAATATACGCAAAGGCGTCTGCAACAACGTCATCAACATCGGCAGCGTTGTCGGCCTGTGCTGAGGCTACATGGCGGGCTGCCAAACAGTGTCGATCGTACAGTTTCTCGAAAGAGGCTAACTGTCCGGAGCGTACCTGCTCGACAAGTTCAGCGTCACTTTCACCTTGGGCAACATGGCCGGCTCGAAGAAAACCGGGCTCAATCGGCGAGCACTGTGCCATAGCCGGCTTCCAAAGTCCGCATACGGTCTTCGGCCGCCGGCCCAAGTTTGACGTGAACCGCTGCGATGAGGGCTTCCACCAACACGGTCGCAGGAACGATGCTGTCGAACGAACCCGCAGACTCCACCCGTGCCGGCAGAACAATGTCCGCATTAAATGAAACCGGTGAGAGCCACGGGTCTGTAATGAGGATGATCTTGGCCCCTCTCACCCGGGCTGCCTTTGCCAGGTCAACGGTGTCTTTCTGGTAGCGACGAAAATCAAAGAAGACACAGACATCGCGCTTGCTGAGGTCAGCTATGAATGTGGAGTCGTTGTTCGGATGCTGGGCGTGCACCAAGGTGTTCGGTCGCATTAGACGAAGGTGTAAGTCCAAGTAGGTGGCCAGGAGGTGAGAGAACCTGCCGCCGATCGAAGTAATTTGCAGTGAGGTATTGCAGAGAAGTGCAACGGCACGGTCGAACTCATGCTCCGGCAGCGAAGTGACCGTGCTCTCGATGCCTTCGACGGCTGTTTCGGCCACCGACCGAGCCAATTCCGGAGCATCTGAATCAGCGCGTATTTTGCCTTGAAGGGTCAGCGGGGATGCCCTCCGCGCCTGCACTTCTTCGCGTAGGGCATCCTGGAAGTCCCGGTACTTGTTGAAGCCCAGTCTGCTGACGAACCTGAGCACGGTGGGGGCACTGACATTGCCCTTCTTGGCAAATTCAACCGTGGACTCCAACCCTGCCGTCGGGTAGTTGGCGAGGAACACTCGCGAGAGCTTGTGCTCTGCCGGGGAGAGCGAACCCTGTATTTGACGGATCCTGTCCGCCAGGGTCAACCGGGCAGATTGGTTCTCAGACTGTTCAAATTGTCCGGACTGCGACATGGCATTCCTTTCTTGCATAAGCGGTAAAGCTGGAAGAAGTTGTGAAGGCTCCGCTTTTGATCCCCATTCAATCAGGAAACGCAAAACGGCTTGACCGGTAGCATGCGGTCAACTTGTTGGGGCGACAACCAGCGGCAATTCATGTGCGGGCAGTAACGTCCTGGCGGCGCCAACGTATCCAGCCAGTAGCGCATGCGCCACATCATGGACATGAGAGTCGTGCGGCACGAAAGTGCTTGAGTGCAACCGTTCCCCGGCGCCGCTGGTACCCACGAACATCATCAATGACGGCATCTTTTCCGAAAAGTACGAAAAATCATCAGAGCCCGCAGACCTGAGATTACTGTCCACTTCCATGCCGAGAGCCAGCAGGAGGGGAGCAGTCGCCTTGACGATGTGCGCATCATTTTCCAAGACGGGTTCGCCTTCGGTGACGGTAACTTCACCACTGCAGCCGTGCGCCGCTGCAACCAACCGGACCGTCTCGGCAAGTCGCCGCAGCACTTCCGCCCTCACCGGTGTGGACATGGTGCGGACCGTTCCGCGGGCAGCGGCAGTACCGGGTATGACGTTAGCCGCGGTACCGGCCTGAAGGGTGGCAATGGTGAGGACGACCGAATCCATGGGGTCCACGTTCCGGCTCACGATGTTTTGCAACGAGACCACAACGTGGGATAACGCCAGAACAGGGTCTGCTGCAATGTGCGGGTAGGCAGCGTGTCCACCCCGTCCGTGAATATTGATGACGAACTCGTCCGATGAGGCATTCACGGCCCCCGGTGTGCACGCCACTGTCCCTCCGGGCAGCAGGGGCTGAACATGGGCCGCGACCGTGGCCCGAACGTCTTCCTCCGCGAGTATCCCCGTTGCGCAGATGTCCTTCGCCCCGGACGGGTACGTTTCTTCCCTGGGTTGGAAGACCAGTGCCATGGGGGCAGCGCCCGCTGTTGAGTGGACGGCCCTGGCCAAGGCAACGACGGCCGCCAGATGAACGTCATGCCCACAGGCGTGCATGATACCTGGCCTTTTAGAAGCCCAATCGAGTTCGGACTCTTCCAACGCAGGCAGCGCATCCAGCTCGGCACGGATAGCAATCGCCTTGCCCGGCCCGCCAATTCGCAGAACTGCCCCTGTTCCGGCCACAAACCTGGCTTGCAGGTCCCCCGGCAATGCATTCAAGACCAGTTCAAGGGTTGGCCCCTCGGAACCGGATAGATCCGGCATGCTGTGCAATTTATGGCGCAGTGCTATTGCACCCGGAATTTCCTGGTCAATGCGTCTCCTGAGCGCCTCAAACAGTTCAGGATTCACTTCTCCCCCAGTTCATAGACGCGCACCGCGTTATCCCTTCCGACCATCTGAACTACTCGAATGGCGTCCTCCTCTGCCCAGTCTCCATCGCGAACCCAGGTACCCAGGACCTTCCTCATTCCTTCGCGCCATAGTCGCGCCCCGAGGTAATGCAGTTCCGGAGGTCCCCACGCATCCGTAGAGAACAGGACCTTGGAAAACGGTGCCAGCTCGAGAGACTCTTTGATCAGTTCCAGAGACTGAACGCCTGTGTAGTTGATCCCAAGCCCGACATCGAAGTAGACGTGTGGGAATACCTGCGCCAGGTAGCCTGCGTGCCGATGGAACGGATAGCAGTGCAGGAGAAGTACGTCCACCTCGAAGGGTTCAATCAGCTTCAACCAAGGAACCAACAGCAGCGGGTCACAGCGGTCCAGACGCAAGTCAGGGTCGCCGTACCCTGTGTGCATTTGTATGGGCAGGCCGCGGTCGACGCCCGTCCACAGAAAGAAACGCAAAAGCACAGGATCCGAGACACGGAGCGAGTAACCGGCTCCTACCAGACGGAGCCAGGAAGCAGCTGCCTTTCCCACCTCTTCTTTGGACGGCCGGACTGGGTCAAAGTCGAACCCATGACGGTAGGCGATGATGCTCTTGACTCCAACCGCGTTCTGCGTTGCCAGAGCAAGCCGGGCCGTGTAGGCATTAGCGAAATCCGCGGCTGATACGCCTTCCCACGCCAGGGACTCCGCTATGGACTCGAGCCTGACGATCTCGCCCACTGAGGCTGAGCTGATGCTCTCCATCCCCGCAAGGCCGTGGATTTGATCCCCGCGATATCCGGTCTCGATCAGGAAACGGCCTATTCCTGCAGACTTGAGCAGGCGTGAGGTTACTTCGGGCGTCCCGAGCTCCACACGCCGTTCAAAGTATGCGTCGGCACTCGCATGGGCAGGAAGGCCCAGCAACGGCGCACACCAACGACGAATCGCAAAGCCCAACTGGGAGTCGAATTGCGTCATCCATTCAGGAATAGGCCTGTCGGACTCTGTCAGCAGTTCTTCCAGCGAGGATCGATCAACGTCATCCTTCAGCGCTCCATGGACGTGGTGATCCACCAAAGGCATTTCCTCGATGGCGGTCAGGAGTCCTTCGATGGGGTCAGTAGACATCAGATACCGCTTTGATTCGGGCAGCATCATCGAGGGCAGCCACATGGGCGAGCTCATGCCGTTTAACCGCCAAGTACGTTGCCAACAAATCCGGATGGAACCACGACCTCACGCTTTGGTCTTTTTCCAAGGCCAGAAGTGCGTCCTGGAGAGTAGCTGGGAGTCGAGGCACGTCGTTCAATTCAGCCGGCCCTGCCGTCTCCGGGAAAACGTCAGGTTCTGGATACTCGTCACCACCTACGATTCCGGACATACCGGCCCTGAGCAGGACACCAAGCGTGAGCCACGGGTTGGCGGTTGCATCGGCTGCCCTGTACTCAAGGTTGAATTGGCGCTCCGGAGCAGATCCACCTGCCGAACTGGTTGGACAGATTCGGAGAAGAGCCTCCCGGTTTCGTTCCGCCAGGAAGATACCGCCTGCACTCCATCGATCCGGAGCCAGGCGCATGAAGGAAATCGGGCTCGGTGCTGTCCAGGCCGTCAGTGCTTCGGCGTGACGCAGGATTCCTGCACTGAACCTGGATCCAACCTCGGATAGCCGGCCCGGACGGTTGGCGTCGAGCAGAACCGGATTACCGCCGTCGTCCACCAAACTGATGTGGACATGGACACCGGTCCCTGTACCGTCTGGTTCCTGAAGCGGAGCGAAGGACGCTCTGAGGCCGCGTCGGATTGCCAAATCGCGGACCAATTCACGTAAGAGCACCGCCCTGTCTGCGGCAGTGAGGGGATCGCTCGGTTCCACCGTGATTTCAAACTGGTTCGCCCCATATTCAGGCAACCAGTTCTCCGGTGCGAGACCACAATCCGTCAAGAGACGCAGCAGGTCTGGTCCGAACGGATCGGCGTCGAGATGCCTGCGCAAGGAAAACGGAGCTGATTGGGGCAGGCCCTCCAAGACGAATTCGTGTTCAAAAGTGGCGATAACGCGCAGGCCCGTTTGTTCTCGAAAGTCGCTGATGGCTCGGCGCAGGAAGGTCCTGGGACAGCAGTCCCAGTCGGTTCCGTCAGCTTGTGTTTGGTCCGCCACCAATACCCTGAGTCGAGTCGTGGCGGGCCCGTCGGCAATGGTGATTTCGGTGGCTTCGTCCGGCATGAGGCGCAAGTCTCCGGTTGAGCCGAAGGCACTGCCCGGCGCTATAGTGCCGAAAGCCGAAATGCCGAGGTTCGCCGGTACCCATCCCAGCCCGGAGCGAAGAACGGAGCCGTAGGCTTCGCCAGGAGCACCCCGCCCCTTGACCTGCCCTGCGAGATCGCAGGTAGCAACGAAAATATCAGGGGTGTTCACGGGCGCCTCCGGCCAGTTGTGGGTGGTTTGATGCGGGATTCAGTGCCCGAGACGCCGCAGTAATCCATTGCGGATAAGGCGTACGTCTTTACTGCGGTGATGATCTGGTGGATCGGCACGTACTCATTTTCCGCGTGCGCGGTCCGGCCGACCCCGGGACCATAAACGAGCCCGTCGATACCTTGTGCATCCATCCATGTGAGGTCGCAAACACCGAGGAACCCTTCCTGTTTGGGTGGCGTGGCGAGGCCAAACCCGCCGACAGAATCACTGTGGGCTTTCATGACCGCGGGGATGAGTTCATGGCTGGCTGGCGCAGTGTATGGCGGCCATAGGAGCTTCCAGTCAAATTCGGGACGGTGGGCGCTCAGCCAGGGATCGTTGGCGCAAGCTTGACGCACGGTTTTCTCGATCTCATCAATGACTTCGTGGTTGCTTCGCTCAGGATGGTGATAGACGCAGTATTCGACTGTGAGCGTGTCGGCAAGGAAGAACGGGACCAGAACACCCTCCGGGTTTCCTCGGATCACCCCGGGCAAGAGATTGAAGTAGCCCGGCAGGAACAGGGGGTGCCTGTCACGCCGCGCCCAGATATCTTCCAACTGCCGCAGGGCGTGATAGATGATCCAGAACTTGTCGATGGTGTTGACACCCAATGCTTCGCCTTCAAGGGTTGGATGAATGGTAAGACCCCGCAAACCGGAGTGCGCCGCTTTGCCGACAAGGGACAGTGAGAACCACAACAGGCCCGGGGTGGTGGGAACCAGATTGGGAGGTGCGTCGGAGAAGTTCGACGGTTCGCAGACGATCGCAGCGTCGGCCCCATATCCTGCTTGCAAAGCTGCCGTTGTGCCCGAAAGGTGGTCACCGACTTCTTCTCCGACGACCGCCTGCAGCACAAGATCTCCTTGGAGCCGGATACCTGCGGTGGCTAAAGCGATGGCAGCGTATGCCGCGGCGACTGTGCCGGCTTTATTATCCGTAGCTCCCCTGCCATGGACAGCATCATCGGTGATCAAACCGGAGAACGGCGCATGGTCCCAAAGACCTTCACGGTTTGGCGGCACCACATCCACGTGCCCGTTGAGCAGCAGCGAGCGGCCACCACCTGTACCGGCAATCCGCCCGCAAGCATTGTCCCGGCCCTTCTCAACTGTCACGAGTTCCGTCGAGGCACCCGCTTCGCGATGAAGATCATTCATAAGAGCGCTGACCTCCCCCTCGGCGCCCACAAGCTTCCCGTAGTCCTGACCGGGATACTTAGGGTTTATGCTCGGGATCTTGACGGCGTCCGCGACAGACTGGACGATCCTGGGTGCCAGACGATCCACTGCGTCCAGGACCGCCCTACGCTGGTTCTGCTCAGTTCGGGCCATGGCATCAACGGACATGTGTGGTTTCCTCGACTTCCGAATGTTGGCTTGCGGGTATTTGGTTCGCTGTCTGGGCGGATTCGTTCCGGTTTCTTCGAAGAATCCTCCGCGTTCTGTCCAGTGCGTCTTGGAGGAGGCCTGAGATGCCGCTGGGGAGGAAAATAAGAACCAGCAAGGTCCCGACGCCGATGATGATCGCACGCGCAGGACCCAAATCCGTGAGTTGGCGGTCGATGACTGTGACTATCAGCGCCCCCAGGACAGGACCCCAGATATGACCGGTGCCGCCGAGGAAGATCATGCTCAAGCCAAGGGTGACGAATCCGAAGCTGAAGAGCGTGACGTCCGCAACGCGGAAGTAGGCAACATAGAGGGCTCCTGTCACGCCGGCAACGGCACCGCTGAGGACAAAGGCTAAAAGATGCTGCCTGATGCGGTTCATTCCGCGGCTGACTGCCAGGCTTTCATTGTCACGCAGTGCGATAAGGCTCTTGCCGAACGGGCTGCGTAGGGTTGCCCGGAGCAGGACCAGGAGAAGGAACACTGCCCCGCCGAGCAACCATAAGTAGCCCAACCCCGAGTACTTGGCGAAAGAAAAATCGCCTATGCTCAGGGCCGGCACGCCCGTCAGACCACTGGATCCGCCGGTGATTCCGGGAATGGCCAGAACCAGGTAGTAGCACAATTGCACGAAGACGAAAGTGATAAGTGCGATGTAGATGCCGCGCATGCGTATCACCGGAAGGTAAGCCAGTGCACCGGCCAGCCCTCCCGCAACCGTTGCCAGAAGGAGCCCCATCCACGGATTTACATCCCATGTAACTGTGGCAACGGCCATCGTGTAACCTCCGACGCCGAAGAAGCCAACGTGGGCAAAGTTGAAGATACCGCCGATGCCCAATGTCAGGTTCCAGCTGGCGGCAAGCAGCGCGTAAATGAGCGCCGTCGCGGCCAGCAAGCGTGCAGAGCCGCTGATGACGACATACGGCAACAAGGCTGCGGCAAGCAAGAGTAACGGCCACGTAGCGGAGCGCTTGAGGGATCCTAGACTGTTCATCACGAACGTCCTTTCACTAGGCCTTGGGGGCGGACCAGCATGATGAGGACCAGGACGAGGAAGACGGCGACAGGGCTCCATTGCAGCCCGAGCCAGTACGTCGTACCCGCTTCCAACAGGCCTATGGTGAAGGCACCGACCAGAGTTCCCCACAAAGTGGCCGACCCGCCGAAGACCAGGACGACAAAGGCAGTCAGCAGGGGTTCAAAGCCTTTAGTGGGAGTAATGGTGGTGGTCGTTCCATAGACGAAGGCAGCGGCGCAGGCCAGAATTGATGCCACCGCAAAGACGCTGGCGTATATGCGCGCCGGCCTGATTCCGACGAGCATTGCCATATCCCTGTTTTGTTCCACTGCCCGGACGGCCATCCCCCACTTCGTTGTGCGCAGCAACATAATCAGTCCTATAACCAGGACTAAGGCCAGGCCCAGAGCGATGAGGGTGGAGCTCGCGATTTTTACATCGCCCATGGCAAACGTTGAGGTGCTCACGGACTTTATCTGCTTGTTCTGCGGTCCCCAGATCAGTTGTGCTGCGCCCTCCACTGCGTTGGCAATAGCGAGAGTGGAAACCATGACCAAGAGCGTTCCGTTTGGCCTGCTGATGAATGGCCGGACTGCGACGAGGTCCAGGAGCATGCCCAGCAAAGCCAGCAGGGGAACCGCAGCGGCGAAGGCGAGAAGAACCGGGAGCCCGACCTTCTCTGAGAACGTCCAGATGAAGTACGCCCCCAACAGCAGGAGCGCACCGTGAGCGTAATTGAAGACTCCCAGCGTGGACCATATGAGGGACAGTCCGCTGGCCATCAACGAGTAAAGCGACCCGAGCACGAGGGCTGAGACGAGGATGGAAAGGAGGGCGTCAGTCATGCTTGTCTCCTTCATTGGTGTTGGTGTTGGTTGCGGTTGACGCATGGGAGCCGACGTACATGTCCATGACTTCCTCGTGGCTGGGCTTGACTGCGGTGGTTCCGCTGGAGACGATTCGTCCGAGCTCCACAAGATGCCAGCGGTCCGCGAGTTCGAAGAGGAACTCAATATCGCCATCGGCGACTATTAGCGACAGACCCAATCGGCGGACTTCGTGGAGTGTCTCAAGGATTTCGTACCGGATCTTGGGTGCCAGCCCGAGGGTCGGTTCATCCAGCACCAGGAGTTTGGGCTTGGCCATTAGGCCCATTCCGATGGCCACCATTTGGCGTTCTCCGCCGGACAGCGTGCCCACAAGTTGTCCGCGACGTTGCCGGAGCTTGGGAAACAGTTCCTGGACCATTTCCAGAGTCTCTTCCCGCTGACCCCTCGCTGGCGGGATGCCGCCTGCTAATGCCAAGTTCTCCCTGACAGTGAGCCTCGGAAAGAGCTGATTGCCTTGGGGCACATGCATAGCTCCTTGGTTGACTATCCTGTAGGCGGGCATGCCGGTGATATCGCTGCCATCGAAGACAACCCGACCTGACGATGTCCTGCCCAGGCCTGAGATGGCGCGCAGCGCGGTCGTCTTTCCATGACCGTTGGGACCCAACAGGGCCAGTGCTTCACCCGGCATGACCTCGATGGAAAACGATCGGACCACAGGCAAGCGGCCATATCCTGCTTCAAGGTCATACACGCCGAGCAGTGGGCTAACTTTCTGCTGAAGGTGATTCACGCTGTGGCCTTCCCCAGATATGCCTCCATCACCCGCGGATCCGCGAGAACGGCGTCGGGGGTTCCTTCAACCAGGACTTCACCGGATGACATGATGATCATCCTCTTGGCAAGATCGCGGATAAGACTGAGTACGTGCTCAATGATCAGCAATGTCAGGCCGCCCTTCTGAAGTTCCCTCAGGAGCAGGATGAGGTCCGCCTGGTCCTCATCGTTGAGGCCGCCGGCCGGTTCATCCAACATCAGGAGCCGCGGCGTTGAGACAAGGGCGCTCGCTATCATCAGCTTCTTTTTTGCAAGCAGAGGTATATCCGCCGCCTTATCGTCCCTGTATCTGGTGATTCCTACGGTTTCCAAGGCAGTTTCCACGCCCCCCTTGGTGCGCCCGCCGCCAAGGTAGTGGTTGGCCACGGCGATGTTGTCTGAAACGCTCAACGACGGGAAAAGCTGTTCTGCTTGGAAGGTTCGACGCATTCCCGAGCGAGCGATTTTGTGCGCCGGGAGCTTGTCAATCCGGATACCGTCGAAGAGAATCTCTCCGCCTGTCGGGCCGAACGGGACCCCTGCGATCAAGTTGAAGAGAGTACTCTTTCCGGCACCGTTGGGACCGGCAATCCCCAGGATCTCCCCCTCGCTGACATTCAGCGTGACGTTGTCCACGGCCACGAATCCACCGAAGCGGCGACTGACCTGCCGGACTTCCAGGAGGTGCCCGTTGGAAGTGCCCCGGGCAAATGACTCGGACATTCTCATTTCATCCACTCGGGCCTGTGGAACGTGCCGTCGGCGAACTCTTTAGGAGCGATGTTCAGGCGTTTTCCGGTTTGGATTTGGTAATACGTCATCGGGATACCGCCCTTGCCAGCCACGGCCAGATGCGTTTTGGGATCAAAATGCACACGACCAAGCGTGGTTTGCTTGTCCAGCTTGCCCAATGCAGCTCCGACTTCCTCGCGTTTGTCAGGATCACCGACTTCCTTCACGGCGTCGGCCCACAAATGAACCTGTTCGTAGAGGCCGTAGCTATACAGGCTAGGTTCGTTCTCGTATGCCTCCGTCAGCTTCCGAGTGAGGTCCTTGGTTTCCAACAATGCAGGCAACGGGGCAAACGGAAGGTTGTAAAGCACGCCATCAGCGTTCTTCCCTGCCAGCTCAGTGAACTCCGGGACGCTTGGGGCGTACTGCGAAAACACCAAAGACTGAGTAGGATTCTGGCGGAACTGGGTGAGGAACTTTGATGCATTTGCAGTCAAGTAGTCGAGGTTGATGATCACGGCCGGATCGACCTGCCGGATCTTGGTAATCTGCGTGGTCCAGTCGTCTACTTCCCCGAAGGGAACGGTGTCGGGCCCGGTAACTTCCCACCCCTTTGCCCTGAAGTTCTTCTCCAACCCGGAAGCTATTCCATTGGAGTACGCATTGTCACTGGAGATGACGTAAACGCGGCGGTTAGTGAGCGGGAACGTGCCATCGGCGTTCCATGCATCCAATTGTTCAGGGATGCCGGTGCTGTAGCCCTCGTATGAAGGAGCAAGGGACCAAACTCCAGGATACTTTTCTGGATTCTTGGAAATGATGTCCTGCGTCTGGGCGCTGTTGCCGCTGAGCAGGTACGGAATTCCCGCTTCTGCCAGTTGATCGATTTCAAAGTTAGTGGTGCTTGCATAGCCGGTGAGCACGGCCGCAACATCGGGGTCTGAGGTCAGCTGCGTCACAGCGGCCGAGACCGCGTCCGACTTCTGGTCCCGTACATCAAGGGCTTTGAGTTCAACATTCCTGCCATCGATGCCGCCCTTGGCATTGATTTCGTCGACTGCGAGTCGGGCACCCTGTTCCATGAGTTTGCCGTCAGCCGCGGCCACACCAGTGAGCGGGGCAAGAAGACCTAGCTTGATGGCTTCTCCGGAAACCTCGGAGTCACCACCTTCACCGGTAGGGACGGTGCAACTCACCATCGAGATTGCCATGAGGGTTGCCACGGAAAGAAGAAGTGAAGAACGTAATCGGGGCTTGATTGAGATGGACATAGCGCTCCGTAGGAGATGGGGATTTTGGTCCGGGTTTGGGGGTCATACCTGAAGGCATTTGGTGGGTGGCGACGCTGGGGTAAGTCGTCTATCCGACGGGCGATAAAGCACCGACAAGGCCGAACAGGTCCTTGGGATCGTCCGGATTGGCAACGAGGTCTATGTCTTCAAAGAACTCGGAACCGTCCACGGAGTCCCGCACGTATCGCAGGGCCGAGAAGTCTTCCACAGCAAATCCAACGGAATCGAAGATGGTGATTTGCTCTTCGGATGTACGCCCTGGTGCCGCGCCGAGCAGGACCTTCCAGAACTCTGTGACGGCGAAGTCGGCCGGCATCTGCTGGATTTCACCTTCGATCCGTGTCTGGCTCTCATACTCAACAAAGACGTCGCCGATCTCCAGGATCGATGGGTCAAGTTCCGTCTTTCCGGGACAATCTCCGCCGATCGCGTTGAGATGGATTCCAGGAGCAATGTGCTTAACGCTGATGATCGTTGCCTGGGTTTTGTCTGCAGTGCACGTCGTGACGATGTCGGCACCCTGAACTGCTTCCAGAGCAGACGCAGCAACATGTACTTCGAATCCAAGGGGAATCATGTTGCGGATGAATTTGTTCAGCGCGGCGGGATCGGTGTCCCAAACCTGAAGCTTCGCCACCCCCAACGCCGTCCTCATCGCCAGTGCCTGGAATTCTGCCTGACTCCCGGTTCCAATCATGGCCATCACGCTGGAATCGGATCGAGCCAAGACCTTCGCGACCATGCCGGACGTGGCTGCGGTGCGTAGCGCGGTAAGGATCGTCATTTCCGCCAGGAACGTTGGATAGCCGTTATGGACATCTGCCAGAACGCCGAACGCCGTGACGGTTTGGTAGCCACGGGCTGGATTGGAGGGGTGCCCGTTCACATATTTGAAGCCGTAGGTCTCGTGATCACTCGTGGGCATGAGTTCGATAACGCCGTAGGGCGTATGGCTGGCGACGCGCGGCGTCTTATCAAACCGCGCCCAGCGTCGGAAGTCCTCTTCCATGTAGTGGATCAGGTCTTTGATGATCGTTTCCGGGCCTTGGGATCTGACCCAACGGATCATGTTGCTTACATCGACAAAGCGCGTCATCTGCGTTCCCTTCTGGTTCGTGCCGTTCACGTCCTCGGGATCGGCTCAATCCATCATGCGTTACAAACCGTTCAAAGTCACTACTTTTTTTAGATTTGTTATGTTTCTTTCACGCCTGCTTATAGCGAACCGGGCGTCGCACAGCCATGCAGTTCAGTGCGGTCCGAGCACAGATCACCTCTGCGGGGGGCCTTTCGGCCTAGGACGTTTGGTTGATCGCCGCGGCTTATGGAGCCCTCGTTGCGTTTCCTTGGCTGCTCCCCATCCGCCCACGCGTTTCCCCGGCCAGCGATCAAGGAGCACAACCACGGCGTCATGCAGCCAGACGATGCCTGCTATGGCTTGCATAGGGTGGAGCGCTACCCAGACAAGCAATAAAGTCATCATCGAGAAGGCCACCATGGACACAATCCCGGCCGGTCCTTCGGCCCATGGCAGGGCTGCCCCGGGCAAATGCGCGAAGAACCTGGCCACTCCGGCCACCACGCCCGCACAGGTCCCGGCGATGGCTATGGGAACTGCTGCCAACCATGGCAGACCAACTGCCAGCGGAACGGCGAGGGTACCGAACACCGTCACCGGGGCCACCAAAATGCCGGCCACCACATTGGCGATGAACGCGTAGGGAGTGAACTGCGGTTGAAGGGCCACAATCACCGGGCCGCACAGCAGCTGCGCAGACAACGGAACGGCAACCCCCGCGGCCAACCACCGTGGCACCCATACAGGGATCCATGACGCAACGCGAGTGGCCAGCAGGACAATACCCAAGGTCGCCAGCACGGACAGCAGGAACCCGACATTCGCCGCCATACTCGGATCAAGCAGCAAGAGAACAATGGTGGCTAGGCAGAGGAACGTCAAGGATCGACCCCGCAGGCCCCCAATCAAGGCCGCCAGCCCCACAGTCCCCATCACAGCCGCCCGGAGCACACTTGGTTCCGGACCCACCATCACGACAAAAGCCGCCAGACCACACGCAGCAAAAATGCCGGCTACGGGGCGTGTCAGCCTCAGGCATCGCGCTAACAGAATGAAGCCTCCCAGCACCAGGCTGCAATTGGCGCCGCTGACCGCGGTCAGGTGTGTCATTCCGGTTGTCTTCATATCCGCCTCCAGGCTTTCCGGAAGAGCGCTGGTGTCTCCTGTGACCATGCCCGGCATGAGCCCGGCCGGGTCCGGCGGCAACCAACCCGAAGCTTCGATAAAGTGCCTCCGCACGTCGGCGACGGATTGTCGGATATCAAGAGTCGACGCGACGACAACGGGCGCGGAGGACGCCGACAAAAGAGCAGCCTGCATTTGTCCCTCCCGCACAGCCTTTATCGTTCCCGAAGTTCTGACCCGCTGCCCGGGCCGCACGTCTTGCCAGCCGTTCCCACCCACTATCACCAGGTCAGCGGAACCTTGAATGACCGAACCCTTGGAGGTGACCTCAACCAAGGCTGCATCTACCGACCACCTGTTTCCACTCGCATGGCCCGGCACGCGGACCTCGGTAGGAACTCCTGTGATGAGCACGTGGATAAGGACACCACTCCCCTCTGCTACCGCCTCAGCGAGCGGCCCCTCTTCGCGCGTATTGGCCATGACAGCACAATCAACAGCCACTGCAGCACCCAGGATGCATGCAAGGGCAATGGTGGCGGGGACCGTTCTGGCACGGTGCAGGACTGGCCGATGACGCCGCGCCCCCACCAACAGCAGACCCCCAGCCAAGGCAAAAACCCCCGCCAGGGCTGCGGACCAGGTTGCATCAATAAAGGCCCCCGCCAGGGCAACGGACCACGTCACCAGCACAGCGGGAACCAGCCTCAGATCCGTACGCCTCGATAACGCAGAGACTCCGGCAAGCCTTGTCACCTCAGCCGAATTAGCCATCCTGCACCGTGACAAGGTCTTTGAGTGATTCCATGAGCTTGGGTCCTATGCCGTCAACCGCGTCAAGTTCGTCTACCGAGGCAAAAGGTCCGTGCTCTTTCCGCCAATCAATAATTCCTTGCGCAGTCACCGGCCCGACTCTCGGCAACGTTCCCAGTTCTTCCAGCGACGCCGTGTTGATGTTGACCTTGGCCTCTGCGGCCGCAGGGCCCGCGGCCCCTTCAGAACCGCCAGCACCGCCTGAACTTCCAGCAACTGGAGCAGGCTGCGGCACCTCCCCGACCACCGGGACCTGAATCTTGGCCCCGTCGCTCACCACCTCAGCAAGGTTGAGGCCGTTGAGTTCCGCGTTGGAAACAGCTCCGCCCACAGCCTCAATCGCTTGGAAAACCCGGCTGCCCACCGGCAAGGAAACAACACCGGGTTTCTGCACCGCACCGGCCACGTGCACGAGCACGCTCCCCCCAGCGTCCGTGGCCTCTGACTGAGGGGCTTCGGAAGTACCCGGCATGCCGGGCCCCGCAGACGAGGATGACGTGAGGGGTTCCGTTGTTGGCTGCCCCACGGCCGATTGCCACAAGTGCCAGGCAACAATGGCCACTCCTACAACGGCAAGGAGGGCAGCAACCCGCCATGGGGTTCGCCAGCGGGTCCGCAGATAACGCGTCCCGGATTCCGGGTCCGAATCTTCGGGCATCGGATCGGGCTCGATGGGCAACTGTAATAGCGGAATGGTCTGGGTGTCCGTACCCAGACGGGATACAAAACGCTGTCGGACTGCCTCCGCTGCGGCATCTGGGGAGGCATCCCGGTTCCGGCGTGGCATAAAACGAGCCTATGGCTGCCACCACTGTCACAGCGGGGACGAGGTGCCCTATGTGGATAAGAGCAGCGAAGGATCAATCCGTTGGCGTACTGCTCTCCCCCACGATGACCGCGAGAACGCCTAATCCTGCATGTGCTGCCAACACAGCCGGAAGCGCACTGATCTGGGGCGGCGGGCAGTCAGGGCATTTTTCGTTCAGGCGGGCTGCCAAGGCTTCGGCCTCCAACTGGTTGCCAAAGTGGTGAACTGCCAATCGTTGCTGGCCGGCCGGGCGGGAGGCGACGTCAGCGGCGACGATCTCCTCCAGACGGGCCACGGCTCGCACAGCAGAACGGACCTTTTCCAGCGGCACGATCCTGCCGCCGTCGACCGCCAGGATGGGTTTAATAGCCAAGACGGTACCGAAGAGCGACGCTGCCGCCCCGATGCGCCCACCCCGTCTCAATTGTTCGAGGCTGGGCACGTAGAAGTAGACCTTGGTGCGCTGCATGCGCTTCTCAGCAAAGTCGCGGACTTCTGCCGCTCCTTGGCCATCGGCTGCTGCCACCACTGCACTCTGGACACCCATTCCCTGAGCCATCCCCACAGTGCGCGAGTCCACTACTTCAACCGGGATGCGGACGCGTGCGGCAGCCAACCTTGCGGCATCAGCGGTTCCTGAGAGCTCGGACGAAATGTGGATGGACACTACAGCCTCGAAACCGTGGCGCTCCGCAGCGAGGTACGCCTGTTCGAACTGTCCAGGCGACGGCCGTGAGGTTTTCACCGAGGCGCCGGAGGCAAGAGCCAAGGAAAGGGTTTGTGTGATGTCGTCTTCGCCCTCGCCGTAGATTTCGCTTCCCACCATGACTGGCATGGGAACAACCGCGAGGCGGCCGTCTGAGGTAAAGGCAGATACCCAGTCCGGCGGCAGGGCAGCGGCGGAATCGGTGACAACCGCGGTTTTGACGACGGCGGCCAGCGGCACGTCAGCGACAGGAACCGGTGCCGTGGGCTGCCGGAGGCGCGCCACTCTTTCCTTGAGCCATATCCATGCGGGTGGTTCTCGCTCAGGCACGCAACCTCCAAAGATGATGGCTGGCCGCCGGCAGAACGCCGGCGGCCGCACTGTCCCTGCTAGGCAGGAACGATGTTCACCAGTTTAGGTGCACGCACGATGACGGTGCGGATGCCACGGCCGTCCAAGGCACGCTGGACGTTTTCCGAGGCCAAGGCGAGCTCACGCAGCGCGTCCTCGGTGATGTCCGGCGACACTTCAAGACGGTCGCGAACCTTGCCCTGTACCTGGACAACGGCGGTGACGGTGTCCTGCACCAGCAGTGCATCGTCGTGCTTCGGCCAGCCTGCATTTGCAACGGAAGCCGGGTGACCGAGCGTGTTCCAAAGGTCCTCGGCCGTGTAGGGCGCAAAGAGGCTCAGGATTACGGCTACGGCTTCCACCGCTTCACGAACGGCTGGATCTGCGGCACCTGCACCGGAATCGATGGTCTTGCGCGTGGCGTTGACCAACTCCATGAGGCGGGCAACCACGACGTTGAACTTGTTGTTGTCCAGCAGTTCAGCGGCATCTGCGATGGTCTTGTGCGTCACGGTGCGCAACGCACGGTCACCAGTAGCCGGATCAACGCCCGGTTCACTGCTGACGTCCTGGCCCAGGCGCCACGCGCGGGCCAGGAACTTGGCCGAACCCGACGGCGAAACGTCCGCCCAGTCGACGTCGTCCTCAGGTGGGGAGGCGAAGACCATGGTGAGGCGAACGGCGTCGACACCGAACTTGTCCAACTGCTCGCCCAAATCCACGCCGTTGCCGAGGGACTTGCTCATGGCCTTGCCGCCGTTGAGTACTTGGCCCTGGTTGAGCAGCGCAGAGAACGGTTCGTTGGCTTCGATCAGGCCGATGTCCTTGATGACCTTGGTGAAGAAACGTGCGTACAGCAGGTGCAGGATGGCGTGTTCCACGCCGCCCACGTACTGCCCGACCGGCATCCAGTTGTTGATCTTTTCGGGATCGAACGGGCCTTCGGTGTAGTCCGGCGATACGAATCGCAGGAAGTACCAGGACGAGTCCACGAACGTATCCATGGTGTCAGTATCACGCTGCGCTGCACGGCCACAGTTGGGGCACTCAACGTTGACCCACTCGACGGCGGCGGCCAGCGGGGAGGTCCCCTTCGGGGACAACGCCTCACCGCGCAGGTTGTCGGGCAACCTGACGGGGAGCTGGTCATCTGGAACGGGCACTTCGCCACATTCACCACAGTGGATGATGGGGATCGGGGTACCCCAGAAGCGCTGGCGGCTCAGCAGCCAGTCACGCAAACGGAAGTTGACGAACTTTTCGCCGGTTCCGAGCTTCCCGAGAATCTCGATCGCCGCGGGAATGCCGTCGGACTTGGAAAGGCCGTCCAACTCACCGGAGTTCTTGAGCGTGCCTTCACCTGCAGTGGCGACGCCGGTCTCTGCGGGATCTTCATCACCGGTATCCAGTACCGCACGGACGGGCAGCCCGAAAGTCTTGGCGAAGTCGAGGTCACGCTGGTCGTGTGCCGGGACCGCCATGATGGCGCCCGTGCCGTAGTCGGCCAGGACATAGTCAGCGGCCCACACCGGGAGCTTTTCTCCGTTGAGCGGGTTGACGGCGTAGCGGCCGGTGAAGACACCGGTCTTCTCGCGTTCGGTGGACTGGCGCTCGATTTCCGAGAGTGCCTTGACCTTTTCGCGGTAGGCCATAAGTTCATCGTGCTGTTCAGGCGTCACCAAATCCAGCGCCAGGTGAGCATCCGCTGCAACGACGAAGAACGTTGCACCGTAGAGGGTGTCCGGACGGGTGGTGAACACGGTGACTTCGCGCTCGGCACGGTCATCCGTGGCTTCAATGACGAAACGCACATGGGCGCCTTCAGAGCGGCCAATCCAGTTGCGTTGCATGGCCAGAACGCGCTCGGGCCAGTGACCCTGCAGCTGGTCCATGTCCTCAAGAAGACGATCGGCGTAGTCCGTGATCTTGAAGTACCACTGGTTCAGGGACTTCTTGGTGACAGGCGTGCCGCAACGCTCACAAGCGCCGTTGACTACCTGCTCGTTGGCGAGCACAGTCAGGTCCTTGGGGCACCAGTTGACGGGCGAGTCCTTGCGGTAGGCGAGGCCACGCTCGTAGAAGCGTTTGAACAGCCACTGAGTCCACCGGTAGTACTCGGGGTCGGAGGTGTGGAGGCGGCGGGACCAGTCGGCGGAGATTGCGTAGCGCTTGAAGGACGCCGCCTGGGTGTCGATGTTGGCGTAGGTCCACTCACTGGGGTGGGCGTTGCGCTTGATCGCAGCGTTCTCAGCGGGCAGGCCGAAGGAGTCCCAGCCGATGGGGTGCAGAACATCGAAGCCCTTCTGGCGCAGGTAACGCGCCACGACGTCACCCATGGCGAAGGCTTCGGCGTGGCCCATGTGGAGGTCGCCGGAGGGGTACGGGAACATGTCCAGCACGTAGCGGCGTTCCCGCGAACCGTCGTCGGCAGGCGTGAAGACTTTGAGGTCCTCCCAGACCTGCGGCCACTTGGCTTCCATCGCAGCGAAGCTGTAGACGCCTTCTTCGGGCGCTTCGGCTGCGGCTGTTTGTGCTGTTCCGGTCTCTGTCTCCGGCTGAACGCTCACTGCTGCCCTCTTCTGTTCTTCGATGGCGGTTTTGACTCCTGCTATGGCACCGGAAAGTCCCGGACACACAAAAGCCCCTCAACAATGGAGGGGCGGCCGCACGGCTATTGAAAGCCGAGCGGCTAGCTAAGCAGAAGGATCGCACGCATAGATCTACAATAGCGCACGATCAACGTTCCACTCACCGGCAAATCATGGTGGGCGGCGCGGCGCACAGCGTCGAAAAAGGGGCCGATGACTCCCCGCCATGGTGTGGTGGGCACCGCGAAGCGGGCGGGCGGGAGTCATCGGCCCCTTTTTTGGACTACTTCACGTCTTCGTCGACCCAATCCATGGATTTGGTCACGGCCTTCTTCCAGAGCCGCAGTTGACGCTCCTGCTCCTCTGCCGGTAGCTGTGGCTCCCAGCGCTTGTCTTCGTTCCAGTTTGCGCTGAGCTCGCCGAGGTCTTTCCAGAAGCCGACGGCGAGGCCGGCCGCGTAGGCAGCACCGAGGGCCGTGGTTTCCACGACCTTCGGGCGGACGACGGGCACGCCAAGGATGTCAGCCTGGAACTGCATGAGTGCCTCGTTGGCGACCATGCCGCCGTCGACCTTCAACTCGGTGAGCGGAACGCCCGAGTCGGCGTTGACGGCGTCGAGTACTTCACGCGTCTGGAATGCAGTTGCTTCGAGTGCGGCGCGGGCAATGTGGCCCTTGTTGGCGAAGCGCGTAAGTCCGACGATCGCGCCGCGTGCGTCTGCACGCCAATACGGTGCGAACAGGCCGGAGAAGGCCGGCACGATGTAGACGCCGCCATTGTCCTCGACGGCGGCAGCCAGGTCCTCAACCTCAGGTGCGGAGCTGATCATGCCGAGGTTGTCGCGGAGCCACTGGATCAAGGACCCGGTAACGGCGATGGAGCCTTCAAGGGCATAGTGCGGCTTGGCGTCGCCCAGTTTGTATCCGAGGGTGGTGAGCAGGCCGTTCTTTGAGTGAACGATCTCTTCGCCCGTGTTGAAGATCAGGAAGCAGCCGGTGCCGTAGGTGTTTTTGGCTTCGCCGGGCTGGAATGCAGCCTGCCCGAAGGTTGCCGCCTGCTGGTCTCCGAGGATGCCGGCGACCGGCGTTTCGCGGAGCAACTGCGAGGTGTGGACGTGCCCATATACCTCGGAGGAGGACTTGATGGCAGGCATCATGGAGGCCGGGACGCCGAAGACGTCCAGGATCTCCTGGTCCCACTCCAGCGTTTCGAGGTCCATGAACAGGGTTCGGGAAGCGTTGGTGACGTCGGTGACGTGCACGCCGCCGTCAACACCGCCGGTCAGGTTCCAGAGAACCCAGGCATCGGTGTTGCCGAACAGGAGGTCGCCGGCTTCGGCACGTTCGCGGGCGCCATCCACGTTGTCCAGGATCCATTTAATCTTGGTTCCCGAGAAGTACGTGGCCAAAGGCAGGCCGACCTTCTGTTTAAAGCGCTCCACTCCCCCGTCTTGGGCCAGTTCATCCACGATGGGCTGGGTTCGGGTGTCCTGCCAGACGATGGCGTTGTAAACGGCCTCGCCGGTGTTCTTGTCCCAAACGACAGCGGTTTCGCGCTGGTTGGTAATGCCGACGGCGGCGATGTCGTGCCGTGTCAGGTTCGCCTTGGACAGGGCGGAGGCGATGACTTCGCGGGTGTTGTTCCAGATTTCGGCGGGGTTGTGCTCCACCCAGCCGGCCTGCGGGAAGATCTGCTCATGCTCCATCTGTCCGGTGGACACGATGTTGCCCGTGTGGTCAAAAACGATGGCGCGGGAGCTGGTGGTGCCCTGATCGATGGCGATGACGTATTGATTCATGGTGACGTCCTTGTCTTTGTTTGTTAGCTTCTCAAGTGTTTTATCTACAACGTGCGGTGAAGTGAAGTGCGTACGTGCGGGACTAGCCTGCGATTGCAGGCATGATGTCCGGTACCCAGAGGGCAACGATGCCTGCAAGGGCGCCGCCAACCAGCGGTCCGACGACGGGGATCCAGGAGTAGGCCCAGTCGCTGGTGCCCTTGCCCTTGATGGGAAGGATGGCGTGGGCGATGCGGGGGCCCAGGTCACGTGCAGGGTTGATGGCGTAGCCGGTGGGGCCACCGAGGGAAACACCGATGCCAACAACCAGCAGTGCCACGGCCAGCGGACCGAGGCCCGAAGGGGTCCCGCCGAAGGTCAGGATGACGAAGACCAGGACGAACGTGCCGATGATTTCGGTGATGAGGTTCCACGGGGTGGAGCGAATGGCCGGCCCGGTGGAGAAGGTGCCCAGCTTGTTCGCTGCGAGGGGCTCTTCATCGAAGTGCTGCTTGTAGGCGAGCCAGCAAACAACGGCACCCAGGAAAGCGCCGAGCAATTCAGCGCCGAAGTACGTCAGGGTGGAGGCGAAATCCACGGGAACGCCGGGGGCGTATTCTGCTTTTCCGTTGACCAACAGGCCCAGGGTGACGGCCGGGTTAAGGTGCGCACCGGACTTTGCGGCCACGAAAACGCCCGCGAAGACCGCAATACCCCAGCCCCACGTCACCATCAAGAATCCACCGCTGTTGCCCTTGGTGCCTTTGAGCGCAACGTTTGCCACGACGCCGCAACCCAGCAGGGTCAGCATCATGGTTCCGAATACTTCGGAAAGGAAAACAATTCCAAGAGACATCTTTGACTCCTCATTTTTCTGTTGTCAGCCCCCTCGCGGGTGAAGAGGCTGGTTGGGACGGTTCCGTTGTCTCCGGAACCGTCCCGGTGTGGTGGTCCCCTGGCGGGCCCACCTACCCCATTCCGCCCCTGCCGCACATTGGGACGGTCAAGCTGTTTCCGCTGCTTGGTGTCAGGCTACGAGACTGTGCACGTCAACCTTGTGGAACCGTTGCAGTACTTCCTGGGCGTGGCGGATTTCTGCTTCGCGGGCAGCAGCATCCCAGTCGAGAGGCTCGGCCAACGCTGCTGCTATTTCATTGAGCAACTCCCCGGTGACAAGCCCCCGGAACGCCAGCGACGTCCTGCGGATGAGGACATCCACCAGGTGCCCGATCTGCTCGTGCTCGGCCATGAACGCGAGCTCCCGGACGCTCAGTTCGCGGGTGGAACGCAGCGGAGTGTCGTGTCCGGCATTCAGGTAGTCGATGACTGCGTCTGCGCGCGTTCCGTACCGGGTCAACAGGACGGCTACGCGGTCAGCATCCAACCCAGGCCCCATGTGCTTCTTGATCCATTCCTGCTCGCCTTGTTCAGTGGCAGGGAAGCCGGCGCCGCCACCGATAGCGAGTTTCGCCGTCGAGACCTTGCGCTCCATGCCCAGTTCGCGGAGGACGTCATTGGTCATGTGTTCGGCCAGGGCGCGGAAGGTGGTCCACTTGCCGCCCACCAGGCTGAGTACGACGGCGGCCTTACCGCCTGGCGTAGCGACGGAGTCGCTGCCGGTGCGAACGCTGCGTTCGATGCGGTAATCGCGTGAGACGAATCCCGGCTGGGTTTCGTCGTGGCGCGGCAGGGGCCGGACGCCGGCGAAGCTGTAGACGATCTGTTCGCGCTCCACCTTGATGGTGGGAAACACGTGGCCGACGAGGTCGAAGAAGTAGTCGATTTCTTCTTCAGTGCACACGGCGTCCTGGGACATATCAGCGTCCACATCCGTGGTGCCTACCAGCACGCGGTCCCCCATGGGGTAGATCAGGACGATACGGCCATCAGTGTGCTCGAAGAAGATTTCGCGGCCGTTGCACGCTGCCAGCAGTTCCGGGTGGTCCAGGACGATGTGCGATCCCTTGGTGCCACCCATGAATTGGCTGACGGCGCCCATGGCCTGGTTGGTGAGGTCCACCCAGGCGCCCGTGGTGTTGACGATGACGTCAGCCTGGAAGTCGAATTCCTTACCCGTCAGTTCATCACGGAGCCGGACGCCGTCCGAGCCCATGGACACGAGAGAAACGTAGTTGCTGGCGCGGGCGCTTCCTCCCGGGAGTCCCCCGCCGCGGCCTGCTTTCTCGCCATCCTGCAGGACGTCAAGGGTCAGACGCTCCGGGTTATGGACCGAAGCATCAAAGTACGTGGCGGCGTACTTGATACCGGAATGAAGTTTGGGAAGTTCAGCCAAGGCCTTGGTCCGCCCACGGAACTGGTGGCGCGGTACGCTGCCGCCGTCGCGGGAGAAGAAGTCATACATGCTCAGGCCAACCTTGATCAGGAAAGCGCCGCGTTCCTTTGGCTTGCCTTGCTTGTGGGTGAGGAAGCGCATGGGTGCAGACAGGATGCCGGAGAACGTGCTGAAGATCGGGATGGTGGTCTGCAGTGGCTTCACGTAGTGGGGGGCGATCCGCAGGAGCCTGTTGCGCTCGACCACGGACTCTTGGACCAAGCGGAACTCGCCGTTTTCCAGGTACCGGATTCCGCCGTGGATCATGTGGGAGGAGGCGCCGCTGGCACCTTGGCAGTAGTCACCACGTTCAACAAGCGCAACGTCGACACCCTGGAGGGCGAGATCGCGGAAAGTTCCGACACCATTGATGCCACCGCCGATGATGAGTACCTTGGCCGAGGGCCGCTCCTGCAGTGCAACGACGGAGTCGCGCTGTGTGTGCTGTGAGGTACCGGAAATCCTGTTGTGTCCCAAAACTGCTCCCTTGGGCTTGGTTCGTGCGCCGCGCCACTCGCTGCTGCACCGTTCACCACTAATCTGGCGAAGGTGGAAAATGGAGTCAAGCTATTTGCACAAACGTGCAGAAAGGAAATGAGATGGGACGATCACGTCACTCGGATGCACTCCGGGCTGCACAGATGTACTACCTGCAGGACCTCACCATGGATGCGATCGCCCGGGAGCTGAGGACATCCAGGTCCACGGTGTCCAGGCTGTTGTCTTCGGCGAGGGAAACGGGCCTCGTGCAGGTCCAGATTCGAAGCCCCTTCGATACCGGACCTGAGCTGGAAAGCCAGATCCGGAACCAATACGGCGTGGATGTCCACGTGGTTCCGGTACTGGACACGCTCAACGAAGCAGAGACCCTGGACCGCGTAGCCATGCAGGCTGCACGGACAATCGGACCCTTGGTGGACTCGAATGCCATCATCGGGGTGGCCTGGGGTGCGACGCTCAGCGCGGTCAGCAGGCACCTCACGCGCAAGGTGACCCACGACAGCATCGTGGTCCAGCTCAATGGCGCCGGCAACATGCAAACCACCGGCATTACGTATGCCAGTGACATCATGCGCCGCTTCGGCAGTGCGTACGGCGCCCGCGTGGAACAGTTCCCTGTTCCGGCTTTTTTTGATCATGCCTCCACCAAGACCGCCATGTGGAATGAGCGCAGCGTTCAACGCATCCTGGACCTGCAGGCCCGGATGAGCATCGCTATCTTCGGCGTCGGATCTGTGGACTCGGACTACCCGAGCCATGTCTATGCCGGCGGTTACCTCGATGAACACGACCTCACCATGCTGGCCGCAGACGATGTTGTGGGCGATGTAGCCACGGTCTTCTTCCGAAGTGATGGTTCCTCTGACGGCATCACCTTGAATGAGAGGTCAACCGGTCCCAGCCATGAACAATTGCGGCAAGTCAGGCGACGGATCTGCGTGGTCTCCGGGGCATCCAAGATCAATGGCCTCCAAGGAGCCCTGGCTGCGGGACTCGCGACGGACCTCATTCTGGACGAAGCCTCAGCCCGACGCCTGGTGAGTTTCAATGGCCATTCCTGAAGCAATCGTGCAAGGAATGGGTAGAGTCGTTGCTATGAGATCCCCATCCAAGCTGACATCGAACAGGCTGGCACTAAACAACGGCGTTCAGATGGATCGCATGGGATACGGGCTCTATAAAGTTCCAGCCAAAGACGCAGAGGCCTTGGTTGCCACGGCTTTGGGTGAAGGCTACCGCCGGTTTGATACTGCCGCGATGTACGGCAACGAAGTCGGGGTGGGCCGAGCTCTCGGCGGTGCGATCGGTGACGCCGCGGAAGCCAACAGAGGTACCGGTGGCTCCGGCGAGTCGGTACACGCGCTGGCACGCGAAGACCTCTTCGTTACCACCAAGGTCTGGAACGATGACCAAGGCTACGACGCGACACTACGGGCGTTCGACACGTCCATGGCGAACCTTGGACTTGATTACGTGGACCTCTACCTCATCCACTGGCCGTGCGCCGGCCGGGGGTTGTTCGTGGAAAGCTACAAAGCCATGGAAACCCTATACAGGGAAGGCAAAATCCGGGCCATAGGTGTTTCCAATTTCCAGCCCGGACACCTCGATGAGCTCATGCAAAAGGCAGAGGTTGTTCCGGCAGTGAACCAGATAGAACTGCACCCCTGGTTGCAGCAGACCCGATTGCGGACGTTGCACGAGCAACTCGGAATCCGTACCGAGGCGTGGAGCCCCCTTGGTCGCGGGCAAGTCCTGGCTGACCCCGCTATTGTCTCGCTCTCAGAAAAGTACGGCCGGACTCCGGCCCAGGTCATTCTGCGGTGGCATCTTCAGCTGGGGAACCTGGTCATTCCCAAGGCAAGCTCGGCCGGACGGATCAAGGAAAACATCGCCGTCTTCGATTTTGAATTGGACGCCGGGGATATGGACGGCATAGCCGCATTGGAACGCCACCATCGGACCGGGTCCCACCCGGACAACGTGAACTAGGAATAGACGAATGGACAACGTGGACACCGCGCACTCCCCAAAGGGTGCGCAGGCCCCCAGCGAATTCTTCAGCGAATCCTTGCAGGGGCGGACGCATGCCTCGGAGGTTGAGGTGGATGGCAGCAAGGTAGCTTACTGGACCTACGAACCGGTCACCGTCACTCCCCTGACACGCACCATCCTGGTCATCCACGGTTTCCGGGGTGACCACCACGGATTGCTGCGCGTAGCCGACCAACTTCCCGAGATGCGGATCATCATGCCGGACTTGCCGGCCTTCGGAAGCTCGGAGCCTTTCGTCCACGATGAACACAGCGTTGAGCGCTATGGAAAGTTCATCTCCGGTTTCATGGCCGCGCTCGATCTGAATGACGAGACTGTCCTGCTGGGCCACTCCTTCGGCTCAATCGTGGCCAGCCACTTCGCCGCCGCGAATCCCGGAACCGTCTATCCACTGATCCTGATCAACCCCATTGCCGCACCCGCGTTGGAGGGTCCCAAGGGCATCATGACCAAACTAGCGGTGTTGTACTACCAGGCGTCCGCCAAGCTTCCCCGCCAGCTCGGACTAGCGGTCCTTCGGAATCGGGTGATCGTTCGCATCATGAGCATCACCATGGCCAAAACCAAGGACAGAGCCCTTCGTCGTTTCATCCACGGCCAGCACGACGCATATTTCAGTGCCTTCGCAGACAGGAAGAGCCTGCTCGAATCGTTCAAGGCCTCCGTCTCGGGCAACGTAGCCGAGGTCGCCGGGAAACTAACACTTCCCGTACTCCTGATCGCCGGCGAAAAAGATGAGATCGCCACTCTTCCCAACCAGCACAAACTCATGAAGCGACTACCTGACGCCAAGCTGGAAGTGATTCCCGACGTCGGGCACCTTATCCACTATGAGACGCCGGTTCCGGCCGCTGAAGCAATCCGTACCTTCCTGGAGGAACATCCCGCGTGAAAATTGTCATCGACGCCCGCTTTACCCGAACGGACCATCACGATGGCATCAGCCGCTACGGTTCCAGCCTCATAGCCGCAACGTCCAAAATCGCCGATGTCACCATGCTCATCAGCGACAAGCGCCAACTGGCACTTCTGCCCGACGTCCCGTACGTGATGCTCAACAGCCCCCTGTCACCTATGGAATTGTTCGTCGCCCGCAAGGTCAACCCCCTTGGTGCTGACGTAGTGGTGTGTCCTATGCAGACCATGGGCACCGTGGGCCGCCGTTATGGACTGGTGCTTACCCTTCACGACCTCATTTACTATGAGCACCCGACTCCCCCGGGCTTCCTGCCAGCCCCCGTGCGCCTTCTCTGGAGGCTCTACCACAAGGCGTTCTGGCCGCAGAGGCTCCTGCTCGACCGCGCGGACATCGTGGCCACCATCAGCCGCACCACTGAAGCCCTCATGGCCAAGTACAAACTGACCAAGCGTCCCGTGCGCATCGTGGGCAACGCACCCCAACCCGGTCAAACACCCCGCGACCCTGAAGGAGGCGCAGATAAATCCCTCCTCTACATGGGTTCGTTCATGCCTTACAAGAACGTGGAAACCATGATCCGGGGCATGTCCGGACTGCACGATTACACGTTGCATTTGCTCAGCCGTATCACCCCCGAGCGGAAAGCCGAGTTGGAGGCGTTGATCCCCGATGGAGCAAAGGTGCTGTTCCATAACGGTGTCACTGACGCCGAGTACGACGAACTCCTGCTGCGGGCCACCGCGTTGATCAGCCTGTCACGGGCCGAAGGGTACGGTTTGCCGTTGGTGGAGGCGATGGCCTTGGGCACCCCCGTTATCGCAAGCGATATTCCGATTTTCCGTGAAGTGGGTGGTGACGCCGTCAGCTACGTCCACCCCGAATCGCCGACGGAATTCGCGGCCGCTGTGACGGCCCTTGCCGACGACGCACTTTGGCAGCAACGCTCCCACAAGTCAGTGGAACGCGCTGCAGAATTCAACTGGGACGAGTCGGCGCGGCAGCTCGTGGCTGCGGCGGAAGAAGTTGTGGCCCGGCGCTCACGCAAGACCCGGGAACGCGCTTAGCGCACTCCCAGGTCCAGGGGCGGCACCCTGTCATCCAGTAGTCGCTCTTGACGCAGGCTGGTTGGTTGCGGAGGATGCAATCTCTTCGTAGGGCCGCAGTCGGAACAGGGCGACTGCCGCGAGGAGGACCACCACGGCCACTCCGATGTAGAGCTGGTGGGGGTTCCATCCGTTGTCAAGCAGCGCGCCGACCGCAATGGGGGCGAGGATGGCACCGGCCCGGCCAATACCAATCCCCCAGCCCACACCCGTGGTGCGGACACCAGGCTCGTAGGTCATGGGAGCCACGGTGTAGAGGCCAGCGATGCAACCGTTGACGAGCATGCCGACGACCACGCCGGACGAGAACGCCAGCAGCGGCAGGGGGCTTGTGGTGATGAAGAGGACGAGGGTCACGGCCGAGAGCACGGTGAAGACCATGAGGGTCAACCGCGCGTCCCACCGTGTGGTGAGCACCCCGTAGAGCAGCGAACCGAAGGTTCCGCCCATGGTGAGCATGAGTCCGCCGATGATGCCCTGCTGCTCCGTCATCCCTGATTCCACGAGCAGCCGGGGCGTCCATGAGTTGGCGAAGTAGAAGCCGAACATGATGACGAAGAAGGAGATCCAAAGCAGGATGCTGGCAGTGCGGTACCGCGGGCTCAGGAGCACGGCCACGCTGCCCTGCTGCTTACCGGCGCTCACAGGGGCAGGACCGGGATTGACGTCACCCTCGAGACCCAGACGGCCGGCGATGCGCTGGAGCTTCGCGGCCGCGCCCTCCGGTCGCCGGGCGCGGAGGTAGTCGACTGACTCGGGCATGAGGACAACCACCAGAGCGATCGCCAGGAGGGTCAGCAGGCCACCAACAAGGAACACGGAGCGCCACCCGAAGGCTGGGATGAGCTGGGTCGCTCCCATTCCACCGAGCGTGGCACCTACTCCATAGCCCGCGGTGAAGATACTGACGGCCATACCGCGACGGCGGGCATTGGCGTACTCACTCGTGATCACAGTCGCGGAGGCGAGGATGCCGCCCACACCCAGTCCTGTGACGACGCGCCACAGGCCGAGCTCGAGCGCGGAGTTCGCTGTTGTGGACAGGAACAGTCCGACGGCGTTGATCGCCAGTGCCACGATGAGGATCTTGCGTCGGCCGTAGCGGTCCGCGAAGGGCCCGAGGACGAGCGAACCCACGGCCATACCGATGAGGCCCGCACTGAGCAGCCAGCCAAGCTGGGAACCGGAGAGTCCGAACTCCTTGGTCACGGACGTGGCTGTAAAGGCCATGGCCAACACGTCGTAGCCGTCGAGGGCGTTGAGGAAAGTGGTCACGGCGATGATGAGCCACTGGTAGGACGACATCTTGGATGCGTCGATCTGGTGTCTGATATCCATGGTGCTGATGCCTCTCAGGGGACGTCGATGGTGAGGATGGTGGGACGGGGCGTCGGGTCTGTGCCCGGTTCGGCGGCGGCCACCCGCGAGACGCAGCAACACATTTTGGTGTTGGGTTCCTTCTGGCGGTCCGAATAGAAAACGTCGCGGTGGTCGATCCGTCCGGCGAGCTCAAGGACCTTGACCTGGCACAGGCCGCACTCGCCCTTGCGGCAGTCCGACATCATGTCCACGCCATCACGTTCGAGGGCCTCCAGCACGGACTCGTCGGAACCGACAATTGTCTCTACCCCCAGCCGCGGTATCCGTACGGTGAACGGTTCTGCCTCGTACCAGCCGCTGTTGCCGAAAGTCTCGTAGCGCAGGTTCGTGGGTTCGAGCTCCCGTTCGGTCCATGCACGGCGGACAGCGTCCATGAGCCGGATAGGCCCGCACATGTAAAACTCTGCGTCCTCGGGGGCTGAGCCCACGAGAGCCCGGACGTCAAGGGGAGCGCCCTCCTCGTCGACGTGCGCCTCGAAACGGTCCCCGTGCATGGCGGCGAGGTCATCCAGGTAGGCCATCGCATCCCGGGAACGGGCCACATAGACGAGGCGGTAGTCGGCGCCGAGGCGGCGCAGCAACGCGGCCATCCCGGCGATTGCGGTGATGCCGATGCCGCCGGCAAGCAAGATGTAGGAGGGGGCTCCGATCCGCAGCGGGAAGTTCTGCAACGGCTGGGTGATCTCCAGGCGCTGCCCCGGCTGGAGTGAGTGCATGAACACGGATCCTCCCCGGGAGTTGGGAGTCCGGTAGACGCTGAGGGCGAGGTGCGTGCCATCGTCGGCGGCGTTGACCACGGAGTATGAGCGGGCATGCTGCTCGCCGTCGATGGTCGTGCGGACATCCACGTGCTCGCCGGGACGAATGGTGCAGGGACGCTCCGGACGCAGGACGATGCGGCGGATGTTCTCGGCCACGTCGGATACGGCGTCGACGACGGCCCGCTGCCAGAGGATGTGGTGGGAATCGGCCATGGTTTCTCCCCCTGCTCAGCTGCCCGGCAGGGTTGCGAGGCGACCCTCGGCTTCGAGCGCACGCTCGAGGAGCCGGCGCACCCACATCCCGCCCATGTCGATGTTGAGGTTGTAGAACTCGTAGTCGGGGTTGGCGTCGATGGCCGCCTGCTGCGCAAGAAGCATGGCCTCGTCTTCGCCGAAGACCCCGTGTACGCCTTTGCGCAGCTGTGTGGTGATGAGCTGGCTCTCCAACCGGTAGTTGCGCATGAACGCCCAGAAGTAGTGGCAGGAACGTTCAGTCTCCGGCGTGATGGTGTTCATCACGTAGCCGTTCACCCCGCGGGAGCGATCGCCCTCGGGAGCTCCGGTCCCGGCCGCGGCGACCCCGACGTCGATGCAGATGGTGGACGGGAAGTAGTAATGGATGATCTGCCAGCGGTCCACCTTTCCCTCGAAGTCCGGGAACTTGTCGCGCATGTTCTTCAGCCAAAACGGCGGCGCATCAATGTTGCGCATCCAGCGTGTGACAGTGACGGATGTCTCGTCGTGGGTCACCTCGAACTCGGACTCGGACAGTTCCTCTTGCCCGATCGAGGAGCTGTGCACGAACTCCTCGTGGGTGAGGTCCATAAGGTTGTCGAGGACCAGCTGGTAGTTGCACGGGGCGTGGATGGTCTCGCCGTCCCCCGCCCACTCGGAGCTCTCCAACTGGTGCATGTCCGGCAACAGGCCCGGGTCGGCCTTCGTAGGGTCACCGAGCCAGACCCACACATAGCGGTACCGCTCCACCACAGGGAAAGAGGGCACCGTGGCTGAAGGATTGAGGGTTTCCTGCGCGGGCATCGAGGTGCAACGGCCAGCAGCGTTGTAACGCAGCCCGTGGTACGGGCACTGGATCTCGTCGCGGCCCACGAGCTTACCCTGGGACAGCGGGGCAAGACGGTGCCAGCAGGCGTCGGCCAATGCGACAGCGCGGCCGTCCTCGGTTCGGTAGAGGGCCAGCGGGCGGCCCGCGACGGTGCGGGCCAGAATCCCCTTGGCGGAAATCTCATGATCCCACCCCGCCACGAACCATGCGTTGAGCGGAGAGGGCAGGAGCTTGGCGGTGGATGTGGTCTTTGTTGCAGAGATAGTCATGAAGCGGTCCTCATCTTTGAGCGGGCCGGAGGGCAGAAAATAACTATCAACATAGCTATTTGGTGACGTGAGACACATACTATCTATCTCGATAGTGGTTTGCAAAGCTCTTCTGGAGCTAAGCTGTAATTGCCGTACTGAAAGGAGCGCGTGTGACCCTTCGCTCAGCTCTGCTGGCACTGCTGTCCTCAGGCCCGCTGACGGGCTACGACTTGGTCAAGCAGTTCAGCTCCTCCGTGGGCCACGTCTGGCACGCCCCCGACTCCCAGATCTACCCGGAGCTGCGTAGGATGCACGCCGAGGGCTTACTCTCCAGCAAGCCTGTGCCGTGGGGCACCCGCGGAGCGACGAAAACGGAATATGCCCTCGCGCCGGCAGGCGAGGCGGCTCTGATCGAGTGGCAGAATCAGCCGCTCACTTACGTCCGGGACCGGGACCCTGCCCGCCTCAGGGCCGCTTACTTCGAGTGGGCGCCGTCCGGCGTGGCGGCTGCGCAGCTGCGAGCCCACATAGCCCATTACGACGAACAACGCCTCCAAACTCTGTACATGATCCAAGCTCTCGAGCAGCGCACCCATCCCACGCTTGCCCGGCGCCTCGCCCTGTACTCCGAAGAGGAACGAGAGCATATTGTCCGCTTTAAAGTCTTCGCCTATGAAGGTCAGCTTGCCCATGCCGAGCAGGAAATCGCGTGGGCGAAGCGCGGCCTGCAGATACTTGAGGATATAGAGAACCCCGGAACGTCTGATCCGGTGAATGAACCAGGGACCTAGAGGACGTCTACGCCGTCCAAGCGCAATTGCACAGGGCCAGCGGTACGCTTGGCGGCATTTGCTACCTTCACGGCCCGCATGGCACGGGTGGCGGTCGCAGCGTCAGCGTAGGGAATGAAGTAGAGCGTCCTGACCTCCGCATCGCTCTCATCGGCTGACGACTGGGCTCCTCCGAATAGCTGCACCGGCGCAGGTCCGGCTTTGCGAAGTTTCGGTGCCGACCCCAGCTCGGCGTTGGCTTCCAGCGCGTCACTGAAATGCACGACGTCGACCCTTGCGCCGGTCACGGAAGCCACCCTGACCGCCGGGGGCAGCTGCAGTTCCTTCCGCAGCGTCAGTTCGCGTGATGCGTAGCCGGAAGCATCCCACCGCAACAGTGCTCCCGTCGCCGCGGTGTCGTCCGCAGTAATCACCACCAGCCCACCTTGGCTGGCCGGCTTCACGAGGGAGGCGGCATTGAACCACCGGCGAACAGTGTCCTCCCCCGCCCGCAGGTTCTCCCGCCGGAGCAGCGAGTTGCCGTCCAACAGCAGGGCAGCCGCGTAACCGTTTGGTGCAACCGGCTCGGCACCCACCGTAGCGACTACCAGTGCGGGCGCATCCGGGACTGTTGCCTTGATGTGTTCGCCGGAGGACGTCACCACGGCCTTGCCGGGGAAGGCCCGTCCCAGTTCCTCGGCAGTACGCATGACTCCAGCCGCTCCACGGCGCAGCTTTGTCCCGCTGCAGTGGGTGCAACGCCATTGAGGAGCGGGAGTGGAGCACCACCGGCATGCCGGCATCGCGGAACTGCTGGACACGGCCAAGGGGCCTTGGCAGGCGTTGCAGCGCGCTAGTTCCCGGCACGTCTCGCACACCAGGGACGGGGCGTACCCGGCTCTGGCCACCTGAACCAGGACCGGCCCGCGTTCCAGGCCTTCCTTGGCCGCCCGCCACGCTGCGCCGGGCAAACGGGCAATGCGGGCCAGCGGATCACGTTCTTGCTCGAAACTGTCAGCTGTGTTGAGGACTCTGGGCACGGTGGCTCGGACAGTAGTGCGCGGCGCTTCAATGGGCACCGCCCATTGCCTTTCAACAAGGCGCTGGAGCTCGGTGCTGCGGCTATGGGACGCCATGAGGCAGGCGGCATTCTCCTGCTCGGCCCGAAGCAGAAGGACCTCCCTGCTGTGTGCATAGGGAGCCCTTTGCTCGATGTGGAGGTCGTCGCCGTCGTCCCAGCACACCACCAAGCCGAGGTCGCGAACAGGAGCGTACGCCGCCGAACGTGTGCCGATGGCAACGCCCGCGGCGCCGCTCAGAAGTCGCAGGAAATTCCTGTAACGGGGCGTTTGGCCATCATCCGCCGTTAGTCGGGCAACGTCCGACGTCGGCAGGACCTTGGCCAGTGCAGCCTCCAACTGCTCAAGATCCCGATAGTCCGGCACCACCACTACTGCTCCGCGCCCGGAGGCCCGAACAGTAGCCACGGCAGACGCCACGAGAGCCGGCCAACCATCAGGGCCGAAGCCCTGAAGAGCCGTGAGGACAGCTTTGGGCGAACCTCCGCTGGCCAGGTGCTGCAGGTAGGCGGCCCCGTTCGCGTACGAAGCCCAGGCATGGGCATCCGTGGCCGGCTTCAGGTCCACTACGTCAGCATCAAAATCTCCGGCCAGCAGTTCCTTCTCCACCTTCGCCACCCGTGGAGGAACAGCCGTTCTAAGGACATCGCTCAGCGTCCCGGCATAACGGGCGGCGACAGTCCCGGCAAGCCCCATAATGGCCGGAGTCAGGACCACTACGGGGGAAACCAGCTTATGCAGCGGAGTTAGCGGATGGGCCGCGTCGGAGTCCGCGCGGCGCTCAGCAATGTAACCATTCAGTTCCTGGCCGTTGAACTTAACTTTCACGCGGACGCCGGGGACCGCCGTTTCGGCGAGGTCAGCGGGAACACTGTAGTCAAAGGGCCTGTCGAGGTGCGGCACGGATGACTCCAGCACCACACGGGCCACCGGATCCTTCGCGGCCAGAGGCGGTCCGTTGACCGGTGCCCGATCCGGAAATCCCTGCAGCAGCGAAGGCTGAAGCAAGGACTGTTGGGCCTCGTGTCCTGTCATGTTCGTCACCTCCCAGTCATTGCACAAGCTGATTCCCATGGAACGCTTCTACACACCTCAACGCAGGATGCCCACAGCGGGATCGACCCGCTGCGGGCATCTCTCTGGCACCAGCCAATCACGGGCCACCGACAAAAACAGAGGCCAACGACAAAACAGGTCAGGCGTTGAAGTATTCCTTCAGGTCGGCCACCCGGTCCAGGCGTTCCCACGTGAAGTCGGGCTCGTCGCGACCGAAGTGACCGTGGGCCGCCGTCTTGGTATAAATGGGCCGCTTGAGGTCAAGGGCATCAATGATGGCGCGGGGACGGAGGTCGAACAGTTCGTCGATTGCTTCGCTGATGCGTGCCGGATCAACAGTTTCGGTGCCGAAGGTCTCAACATACGTTCCAACAGGGCGTGCCTGGCCGATTGCGTAGGCAATCTGAATCTCGGCGCGCTTGGCCAGTCCAGCAGCTACCACATTCTTGGCAACCCAGCGCATGGCGTAGGCGGCGGAGCGGTCCACCTTGGACGGATCCTTGCCGGAGAAGGCGCCACCGCCGTGGCGGGAGAATCCGCCGTAGGTGTCCACGATGATCTTGCGGCCTGTGAGGCCTGCATCGCCTACCGGGCCGCCGATGACGAAGGCGCCTGCAGGATTGAGGATGTTCGCCGTGCGGGCAATGTCCAGGTTGGACGCCGACATCACGGGGTCGATCACGTAGCTGGCAAGGTCTGCACGAAGCTGCTCAAGGCTTACTTCTTCTGCGTGCTGACTGGAGATGACCACAGTTTCCACCGAAACCGGCCGGTCGCCGTCGTACCCTACGGTGACCTGGGTCTTGCCATCCGGGCGGAGGTAAGCCAGCTCGCCGTTCTTGCGGACTTCGGTGAGGCGTTCAGACAAACGGTGGGCCAGCCAGATGGGAGTGGGCATATAGGACGCCGTCTCATCGCTGGCGTAGCCGAACATGATGCCCTGATCGCCTGCACCCTGGAGGTCGTAGTCGTCCTCCTGGCGGCCTTCACGGGCCTCGAGTGAGTTGAACACGCCACCAGCGATGTCGTTGGACTGCTGGCCTATTGAAACGGACACACCACAGCGGGCACCGTCGAAGCCGTTGGCGGACGAGTCGTATCCAATCCCAAGGATCGTCTCGCGGACAATCTGCGGAATTTCCACGTAAGCATCGGTAGTGACCTCACCCGCCACGTGCACCAGGCCGGTGGTGGCCATGGTTTCAACGGCCACGCGGGATTCAGGATCAGCGGCGAGCAGCGCATCCAGGATGGCATCGCTGATTTGGTCGCAGATCTTGTCCGGGTGCCCTTCAGTGACCGACTCGGAGGTGAAGAGCCGGAGCTTGGACGGGGTGCCATGGTGTTCATGGTGCAGCGGTAAAGTCACTCGTCCACCTTACTGGGTTGTGGGACGGCGGTCTTTGCCGTGTGTCCCTTTGCTAAGAATTCGGGTGTGGGCTCGATTACAACGCCGGGAAGACCCTTGTGAGCTCGGTGCCCACCCGATCAATCACGGCAGCGGCGACGTCGGCTTTGGAACCGGCAGCCGACTGAGGTTCGGCTCCGTGGCCGGAGAGGATCACTACGGAATTGTCATCCTGGCCGAACACCCGGCCAATCCCTACCTGATTAACCACCAGGAGGTCGCAGCCCTTTCGCTTGAGCTTGGCCGTTGCATGCTCCAGGACATCGCCCTGGGCGTCGCCCGTTTCGGCCGCGAAACCAACAATCAGCTGCTGGCCGCCCCCGGCGTTGCGGCGTTCCACGAGCTCATGCAGGATGTCCGGATTGCGGATCAACCGCACAACAGGGGCATCCTCACCGTCGACCTTCTTGATCTTGGTGTCCGAAACCTCTGCCGGACGGAAGTCAGCCACGGCAGCGGCCATAATGACGACGTCGGAGTCCACCGCTGCTTTCAGTGCCGCGTCGCGTAGCTCCAAGGCTGATTCGACGCGGACAAGCTCGACGCCGGCAGGCGGCTCGACATCCATGTGCGCTGCGAGGAACCTCACAGTTGCACCGGCAGCCAGGGCCGCAGCAGCCAGAGCAACCCCCTGTTTTCCAGAAGATCGGTTACCCAGGAAGCGGACAGGATCCAACGCTTCCCTGGTCCCGCCTGCGGAAACGGTGACGGTACGGCCTGCCAAGGATGCGTGCGCGGCAGGTTCGGCCTTCGCTGCACCATCCACCGAGGCCTCGGCCAGCGCCATGGCAGCAGCAAAGATCGCTTCAGGCTCGGGCAAACGGCCGGGACCTGAGTCAGCACCCGTAAGGCGACCCGAGGCAGGCTCGAGCACTGTGACGCCACGGCTGCGCAGGGTCTCCACGTTTGCCTGGGTTGCGGCATGCTGCCACATTTCCGTGTGCATCGCAGGCGCAAACAGAACCGGCCCATGGGCCATAAGGAGCGTGTTGGTGAGGAGGTCTCCCGCTTGTCCGGTTGCTGCCTTGGCCAGGAGGTCGGCCGTAGCGGGAGCAACCACGATCAGGTCAGCCTCATGCCCCAGACGGACATGGTTGACCTTATCAACGTCGTCGAAGACGCTATTGCTTACGGGGTTGCCGGAGAGGGCTTCCCACGTGGCCACTCCGACGAATCGGGTTGCGGCTTCGGTGGGGATGACCGTCACCTTGTGACCGGCTTCAGTAAAAAGCCGGAGGAGCGATGCAACCTTGTAGGCTGCGATCCCTCCCCCGACTCCGAGGACTATGCGCACGTGACCTCCGTCAACAGGCAGTCTTTGTTATTCGGTGGGCTCGATCGGCGTGGAAACCAGAAGGCCTTCGTTGATCTCGCGGAGTGCGATGGACAGCGACTTCTCGTTCAGCTTGGTGTCAACCAGCGGGCCGACGTACTCGAACAGGCCCTCGTGCAACTGTGCGTAGTAGGCATTGATCTGGCGGGCGCGCTTGGCGCCGAAGATGACCAGGCCATACTTGGAATCAGCAGCCTCAAGCAGCGAATCGATCGGCGGGTTGATGATGCCTTCAAGGTTCGTGGACACGAATTCTCCAAATTTTAGCGGGCCAACAAATGCAAGCGCTTAGCGCTGGTGCGGGGTAAGCCCCATGAGTGAAACAAGCTCGTCCGCTGCCCGGCGAACGTCGTCATTGATGACGGTGTGGTCAAACTCCGGTTCAGCAGCAAGTTCCAGTTTAGCGGTTTCCAGCCTGCGCTGCTGTTCCTCAGGAGTTTCGGTGCCGCGCCCCACCAAGCGACGGACCATTTCGTCCCAGCTGGGCGGTGCCAGGAACACAAAATTCGCGTCCGGGACGGCAGCTTTGACTTGTCGCGCACCCTGGAGGTCGATCTCCAGCAATACTGATTTCCCGTCGGCGATGGCGGCGTCAACGGTACTGCGAAGCGTCCCATAGCGGTTCTGCCCGTGGACCACAGCCCACTCCAGCAATTCACCCTCAGCTACCAGGGAGTCGAACTCCTCGGCGGACTTGAAGAAGTAGTGAACGCCGTCCTTTTCGCCCGGACGCGCAGCCCGGGTGGTTGCCGAGACCGAGAGCCAAACCTCTGGATAGTTGTCCCTGATATAGGTGGATACGGTTCCCTTGCCAACGGCAGTGGGGCCTGCAAGGACAGTCAGTCCGGGTTTCTTGCTCACGGATTCCTTCGGGGAGATGCGTCAAACGCTTTGCTGGGTATCCATAAAATCTACCAGCGCCCGGGCCTGATGAATTCCCAGGCCCTTGATGCGCCGGGATCCTGCGATACCAATCTCCGCCATGATCCCCGCAGCCCTGACGGGCCCAATGCCCGGCAGGGCCTCCAGCAACTCCACCACCCGCATGCGCGCAATCGCTTCGTCCGTTGAACCGGAAGAAATCAGCTCCGCGACACTCACTTCGCCGCGCTTGAGCTTTTCCTTGGCAGCGGCACGAACGGCCCGCGCCTTGGCAGCCTTTTCAAGCGCATCGGAACGCTCCTGCGGTGTCAGCTCTTTAAGGCCCACTGCCAAACCCCTGTCAGATCTCAATTGTGATCCAGATCACGCGGACTGATCCTGAACCTACCGGCAGGGGCCGCGTTGCGCAATGAGGGTAGGCAACTTACTCTGAGCGAAGCCCGCCCAGCGTCCCTTCCGTTGCGGCACGGAGGCCGGCCGGGGATGGACCAGCGGCCAGGATCCCCCGGCTGGAGGTCGCCAGGACAGTGGGGTAGGCAACGCCGAACGTCGCTCGAAGATCGGCCGGAGTGGCCCCCTGGGCACCAAGACCAGGAGCCAGGATCGGCCCGCGGACAGGGCCGAGGTGGATGTCCAGATCCTCAAGCGCGGAACCGATAGTGGCTCCAACAACCAAGCCAACAGAACCAAGGGAGCCCGCGTACCGCTGGTTCTCGGCCGCAGCTGCAGCCACGATCCTGCGCGCCACCGAGTCGCCTCCGCCGACATGCTGGACCGACTTGCCTTCAGGGTTCGATGTCAGTGCAAGTACAAACACTCCCCTGCCGTATTGCGCAGCAAGGTCCAAAGCGGGGCGCAGCGATTCAAAGCCAAGGTAGGGGCTCAGTGTCACGGAGTCCGCAGCCAAGGACGAACCATCCCGCAACCAGGCATCCGCATACGCCGCCATGGTGGAGCCGATGTCCCCGCGCTTGGCATCGGCGATGCTGAGCACACCTGCCTCCGTGGAGGCAGCCAGGGTGCGCTCCAGGACTGCCATGCCGGCGGAGCCGTGACGCTCATAGAGTGCCACCTGCGGCTTGACCGCGGCAGCGAGGGAAGCCACGGCCTCCACCACTGTCAGCGAAAAGCGTTCCAGTCCCGCGGCGTCGTCGTTCAATCCCCATTCAGCCAAGAGCTGCGGGTGCGGATCGATTCCAACGCACAGCGGACCGCGCGAGGCCATGGCGGCAGCCAGCCGGGAGCCAAAAGACTCCCGGACCGGCTGCTGCCCTTGCTCTGGTGAAGCAGACTCAGGCATTGGCTGCTTCCACTGCTGCTGCCAGGTTGGCAGCGTGCTCCTGCAGGCTGGTCACGGACCATTCGTAGGTGCGCAGCGCCTCAATGGCCTGCACTGCGGCGTTGAACTCGGCAACGGTGGTGATGCAGGGAATGCCGATGGACGTTGCCGCGGCACGAAGTTCGTATCCGTCGCTGCGGGCTTCGCCACCGGAGGGCGTGTTGAAGACCATGTCGATCTCGCCTGCAATAACCAGGTCCGCAATGGTGCCTTCGCCTTCTGCGCTGCTGCCTTCGGCAACCTTGCGGACCGGAGTCGCCTGGATGCCGTTGCGACGCAGGACGTCAGCCGTGCCACCGGTGGAGACGATCTCGAACCCGAGGTCCGAGAGGCGCTTGACGCCCATGATTACCGAACGCTTGTCACGGTTGGCTACCGAGACGAAGATCTTGCCTTCGGTGGGCAACGCGTTGTTGGCAGCGGCCTGGCTCTTGGCGAAGGCGGTGTCGAAGTGCTTATCGATGCCCATGACTTCACCGGTGGAGCGCATTTCCGGGCCCAGCAGGGAATCGACGACCTTGCCTTCAGGTGTACGGAAGCGGCTGAACGGAAGGACCGCTTCCTTGACGGCAACCGGGGCGTCCAGGGGCAGGGTGGAGCCGTCACCGGACTCCGGCAGCATCTTGTAGGCGCCGCGGAGCTGGTTGATGGTCACCCCCGTGCCGATGAGGGCTGCCGCCTTGGCCATCTGCACACCCGTTGCCTTGGAGACGAACGGAACCGTGCGGGAAGCGCGCGGATTGGCTTCAAGGACGTACAGGACGTCGGAGGCCAACGCGAACTGGATGTTGATGAGGCCGCGGACACCCACGCCTTCGGCAATGGCACGGGTTGCCGTGCGCACGCGCTCGATCACGTTATTGCCCAGGGTAATCGGAGGAAGCACGCAAGCGGAGTCACCGGAGTGGATGCCGGCTTCTTCGATGTGTTCCATGATGCCGCCGAGGTACATATCAGTGCCGTCAAAGAGCGCGTCGACGTCGATTTCGACCGCGTCTTCGAGGAACCGGTCAATCAGCACCGGGTGGTCCGGGGTAATTTCCGTGGCATTGGCGATGTAGCGGGAGAGGTTTGCTTCGTCGTACACGATCTCCATGCCACGGCCGCCCAGGACGTAAGACGGGCGGACCAGTACCGGGTAGCCAATTTCGTCGGCGATCTTCTTGGCGTCCTCGAAGGAAACGGCGGTGCCGTTCTTCGGGGAAGTCAAGCCGGCTTCGTCAAGGACGCGGGCAAAGGCACCGCGGTGCTCGGCGAGGTCGATCGCTTCCGGCGACGTGCCAAGGATCGGAACACCGGCGTCGGCGAGCTGCTGTGCCAGCTTCAACGGAGTCTGGCCACCGAGCTGCACGAAGACACCCATGACGCCACCGGTGCGCTCTTCAGCGGCGATGACCTCGAGGACGTCCTCAAGGGTCAGCGGCTCGAAATAAAGGCGCGTGGAAACGTCGTAGTCGGTGGATACGGTCTCGGGGTTGCAGTTGACCATGACGGTCTCGTAGCCGGCCTTGCGCAGCGCCATGGAGGCGTGGACGCAGGAGTAGTCGAACTCGATGCCCTGGCCGATGCGGTTGGGCCCCGAGCCAAGGATGATGACGGAGGGCTTCGCGTGCAGGCCTACCTCATCCTCCTCGTCGTAGGACGAGTAGTGGTACGGGGTGTAAGCGGCAAACTCAGCGGCGCAGGTGTCCACCGTCTTGTAGACCGGACGAATACCCAAGGCCTGGCGGACACCACGGACCACTGCCTCGTTGTTGTGCGTCAAGGCACCGATCTGCTCGTCGGAGAAGCCGTGGCGCTTAGCGTTGCGCAGCATTTCCTCGGTGAGCACGCCGGCCTTGCGGATCTCCTGCGCGGTCTCGTTGAGAAGCTGCAGCTGGTCCAGGAACCAAGGGTCGATCTTGGTGGCTTCGAAAAGGTCTTCCACCGTGGCACCACCCAGGAGTGCGCGCTGCACCTGGTGCAGGCGGTCCGTCGTGGGGCGCTTGGCCTTCTCGATGAGCTCGGCGACCTCGTACTCCGGCACGGAGCTGAAGTCCAGCTGCGAGCCCTTCTGCTCCAAGGAGCGAAGGGCCTTCTGCAGGGCTTCGGTGAAGTTACGGCCCATGGCCATGGCTTCGCCAACAGACTTCATGGTGGTGGTCAGCGTGTTGTCGGCTGCCGGGAACTTCTCGAAGGCGAAACGGGGAACCTTGACCACTACGTAGTCCAACGTGGGCTCAAAGGAGGCCGGCGTCTTCTGGGTGATGTCGTTCGGGATCTCGTCCAGTGTGTAACCGAGGGAGAGCTTGGTTGCGATCTTGGCAATTGCGAAGCCAGTTGCCTTGGAGGCCAGCGCGGAGGAGCGGGATACGCGCGGGTTCATTTCGATGACTACTACGCGGCCCGTGGCGGGGTCGATGGCGAACTGGATGTTGCAGCCACCGGTGTCCACGCCCACTTCGCGGATGACGGCGATGGAGACGTCGCGGAGCTTCTGGTACTCGCGGTCCGTGAGGGTCAGTGCCGGTGCAACCGTGATGGAGTCACCGGTGTGGACGCCCACGGGGTCGAAGTTCTCGATGGAGCAGACAACAACGACGTTATCGTTCTTGTCGCGCATCATTTCAAGCTCGTACTCTTTCCAGCCGAGAATGCTCTCTTCGAGCAGGACCTCGGTGGTGGGGCTGTACTGGAGGCCCTGGCCGACGATGCGGCGGAGGTCGTCCTCGTTGTAAGCCAAGCCGGAGCCCAGGCCACCCATGGTGAAGGACGGCCGGACCACCATGGGGTAGCCCAGATCCTCAGCAGCAGCGAAGGCCTCTTCCATGGTGTGGATGATGTGGCTGCGTGCGGACTCCGCGCCACAACGCTCCACAACACCCTTGAACTTCTCGCGGTCTTCCCCAAGCTCAATGGCAGCAATGTTCGCGCCAATGAGTTCCACATTGTACTTCTCCAGCACACCGTTCTTGTCCAATGCGATGGCAGTGTTCAGGGCCGTCTGGCCACCCAAGGTGGGCAGGATGGCGTCCGGACGCTCCTTGGCGATGATCTTCTCCACCACCTCAGGGGTGATGGGCTCAACGTAGGTGGCATCGGCGAACTCGGGGTCCGTCATGATGGTGGCCGGGTTGGAGTTTACGAGGATGACCCGCAGGCCCTCCTCCTTGAGGACGCGAAGTGCCTGGGTACCGGAGTAGTCGAACTCGGCCGCCTGGCCAATGACGATGGGGCCGGAACCGATGACAAGGACGCTCTTGAGATCTGTACGCTTGGGCATTACTTCTTGTCCTCAGTCTTGGAGTCGGTGGAGTTGGCGCCTGTGGCCTTGGACTTGGTATCGGCCATGAGGTCGATGAAGCGGTCGAAGAGGTAGGCAGCATCGTGCGGTCCGGCCGCCGCTTCGGGGTGGTACTGGACCGAGAACGCAGGGATGTCGAGGCAGGCGAGTCCTTCAACGACGTCGTCGTTCAACGAAACGTGGCTGACTTCAACGCGACCGAAGCGCTCTTCCGGCGCTACGGTGGAGCCGTTCAGCGGCGCGTCAACAGCAAAGCCGTGGTTCTGCGACGTGATTTCCACCTTGCCGGTCCGGCGGTCCATCACCGGCTGGTTGATGCCCCGGTGGCCGTAACGGAGCTTGTAGGTGCCGAAGCCCAGGGCACGGCCCAGGATCTGGTTACCGAAGCAGATGCCGAAGTACGGGAGTTTCTCGTCCAGCACCGAGCGCAGCAGGGAAACCTGGTGGTCGGCCGTAGCGGGGTCGCCGGGTCCGTTGGACATGAAGAAGCCGTCAGGCTTGACCGCGTTGACGTCCTCCAGGGTGGATGTGGCCGGCAAGACGTGCACGCGCACGCCGCGCTCAGCGAAGCGCACCGGAGTCATTGCCTTGATACCCAGGTCAACGGCAGCGATGGAGAAGCGCGGCTCACCTTCCCAGCCGTGGTCCTTGGGCTCCACGACGTAGGCCTCGTCAATGGAGACTTCCTCAGCCAGCGCTGCGCCTTCCATGGGCGCACTGGCCAGGACAGCGTCCAGCAGTTCCTTGTCGGTGGCCTGCGCGGCCTCGCCGGAGAAAATACCTGCGCGCATGGTCTTGTGCTCGCGGAGGTGGCGGGTGATGGCGCGGGTGTCTACGCCCTGGATGCCAACGATCCCCTGATCCACCAGTTCATCATCGAGGCTTCGTTCGGACCGCCAGTTTGAGGGGCGGCGGGCGGCGTCGCGCACAATGTACCCTGCCACCCAGATGCGGCGTGACTCAGCGTCTTCGCTGTTGACGCCGGTGTTGCCGATGTGCGGCGCAGTCTGGACCACCAGCTGACGCGCATAGGAGGGGTCGGTGATGGTCTCCTGGTAGCCGGTCATGCCGGTGGCGAAGACGGCCTCACCAAGAGCGGTTCCCTGGGCTCCGTAGCTGCGGCCGCGGAACATGCGGCCGTCTTCGAGCACGAGTACTGCTGCTGAGGGGGCGGGTGTGGTGGCTGCTTTACTATCCGTCACTTTATTACTTTCCACTATCGGCATCTGCCTGAGGGGCTGCGGAGATCAATTCTTGGAGGGCTTCGAGGAGGAGCTGCTTGTCGGTTGCGTGCCTGGAACGGAATCCGGTGTCGAGTTCCCGGTCACCAAGCTTCCAGTTGACGACCAGGAGTCCGTCCTTTTCGACGAATTTCCCGGCCATACCGTTGGCTTCGCGGCTGTCCACCAGGGCGGCTCGCGGGATGAACACAGGGGCGGCACCGGATCGGTCGAACAGCACGCCTTCTGCGTGGATGCTCAGTTCCGCATTTGTCCGGATACCCAGGCCCTGCACTGCGATCCGGTCCAGCCAGTCGCCCGCGGTGGTGGTGGCAACGTATTGGCCGTCCGCGACCACCGTTGCCGGCGTCAGCTGCTCCGGCACCCCGGGAAGGCGTTCGACGTCGGCTTGTCGCCTCAGCCGGTTCCGCCATCCCAGCCAGATCATCGCCAGGACGACGACGATCAGCGGCACCGTGATGAGCACGGTCAGTGTTTGGTTGTCCATTAGTTGCTGCTGACTGCCGGGTACCTGTACGGCGTGTTGAGCTGGCCGTCGAGGACGGTTGGGTGACCCTTGAAGAAAGTAGCCACCACGGATCCGGGCAGCTCTTTGCCCTTGAACGGTGAATTGCGGCCCATGGTTGCCATTTTATGGGGGTCAACGGTCCAACGCGCAGCCGGGTCCACCAGGATGACGTTGGCGGGCTCGCCAACCTCCAGCGGACGGCCCTGATCGGCCACACGGCCGATGACTGCCGGCGCGAACGAGGTAACCCTGGCGAAGTCGGCCCAGGTCATGAGTCCGGTTTCGATCATGGTCTCCTGGACCACGGACAAGGCGGTTTCAAGGCCGGTCATTCCCATTGCTGCCTGCGCCCATTCGCATTCCTTGTGCTCGCTGGGGTGCGGGGCGTGATCGGTTCCCACGACGTCGATGGTGCCGTCCGCCAAGCCCTCACGGAGGGCTTGAACGTCGGCGTCGGTACGGAGCGGCGGGTTGACCTTGTAGACGGGGTCGTAGCTACGGACCAGCTCATCGGTGAGGAGCAGGTGGTGAGGGGTGACCTCGGCAGTGACATTGATTCCACGCGCCTTCGCCCAGCGCACGATTTCCACGGAACCTGCCGTGGAGACGTGGCATACGTGGAGACGGGAACCAACATGCTGGGCAAGCAGGACATCGCGGGCAATGATGCTTTCCTCGGCGACAGCCGGCCAGCCGGTGAGTCCCAGCACCGCGGAAACAGCACCTTCGTTCATCTGTGCGCCAGCGGTTAGGCGCGGCTCCTGCGCATGCTGGGCCACCACGCCGTCGAACGCTTTGACGTATTCCAAGGCCCGGCGCATGAGGACGGGATCGTGGACGCAGATGCCGTCGTCGGAGAACATCCTGACCTGGGCACGGGAATCCGCCATGGCCCCCAGCTCGGCGAGCCGCTCCCCCGCCAAGCCCACGGTCACGGCACCGACAGGACGCACATCCACCCAGCCGGACGCCTGGCCCAGGCTGTGAACCTGCTCCACGACGCCCGCGGTGTCTGCCACGGGGTTGCTGTTGGCCATGGCGTGGACCGCGGTGAAGCCACCAAGCGCGGCGGCCCGGGTGCCGGTTTCCACCGTTTCGGCGTCTTCGCGGCCGGGTTCGCGCAAGTGGGTGTGAACGTCCACCATGCCAGGCAAGGCAATGAGGCCTTGGGCGTCGATGACTGTTGCGTCGTCAGCTGACAAGTCCTTGCCGCGTGCTTCAATGACGCCGTCACGGATCAAGAGATCTTCAGCTTCGCCGCCGAGGATGGCAGCCCCACGAATCAGGTAGGTGTTCTCGGCCATCAGTTGGTCTCCTTGCTGGACTGGCTTACGTTCGGGGCGGCTTCACGGGAGTCCCCGGAGAGCAGCAGGTAAAGGGCAGCCATACGGACTGAGACACCGTTCCGCACCTGCGCGAGCACAGTGGAACGCGGCGAATCCGCGGCTGCCGAAGATATTTCCAACCCCCGGTTCATGGGGCCGGGATGCATGATGATGGTGTCCTTCATGCCGAGATCGTCCAGAGTTCGGAGCCTGGCGTCGTCGAAACCCCAGCGGCGCGAGTACTCGCGGGTCGAGGGGAAGAACGACGCGTTCATGCGCTCGCCCTGCACACGCAGCATCATCATGGCGTCGATGCCGGCCTCCAGCGTCTCGTCCAGGTTGTAGCTGACCTTGCAAGGCCAGTGCTCGACGCCGATGGGCAGCAGCGTGGGCGGTGCCACCAGGGTGACCTCAGCGCCAAGGGTCTTCAGCAGCCAGACGTTGGACCGGGCGACACGGGAGTGCAGGACATCCCCGGCGATTGCTACCCGCATGCCCTTCAGGTCTGCTCCAGTGGACTCGGTGCCGTTGACCTGCGACCAGTGCCGACGCATGGTGAACGCGTCCAGCAGCGCCTGGGTTGGATGCTCGTGGGTGCCGTCGCCGGCGTTGATAACAGCTGCGTCAATCCAGTCAGTGGCAGCGAGCCGGTGTGGCGCCCCGGAAGCCCAGTGGCGGATGACGACGGCATCCGCACCCATGGCTGCGAGTGTCTGCGCCGTGTCCTTGAGGGACTCCCCTTTGGAAACCGAGGACCCCTTGGCGGCGAAATTGATGACATCGGCCGACAGACGTTTGGCCGCGGCCTCAAAGGAAATACGTGTACGGGTGGAGTCTTCGAAGAAAAGGTTGACTACGGTACGGCCGCGCAGTGCCGGTAGTTTCTTAACTTCACGATCGCCGACTGCGGACATTTCCTCAGCCGTGTCCAGAACACGAATGGCGTCGAAAAGACTGAGGTTTTCGGTGGAAAGGAGGTGCTTCACTTGCCGGCCTCAATAACTACTTCGTTGACGGGCACGCCGTCCACGGAGTCGATCTCCTCGAGATGGACCCGGACCTTTTCAGATGAGGAAGTGGGCAGGTTCTTGCCCACGTGGTCTGCACGGATGGGAAGCTCGCGGTGGCCCCGGTCCACCAGCACAGCCAAGCGGACTATCCGCGGACGGCCAAGGTCAACCAAAGCATCCAACGCGGCGCGAATGGTCCGGCCCGAATAAAGGACGTCGTCGATCAGGACAACAACCTTGTTGTCGATCCCGGACAACGGAAGCCGTGTGTGGCGTGGGGGCCGCGTGGGCTGGTGGGAGAGGTCGTCACGGAACATGGTGACGTCCAGCTGGCCGACCATCGTCTCGGCGTTCACTGTGGGGTCGGCCGCTGCAATCTTGTTGGCAAGCCGCACTGCCAAAGGATAGCCGCGGCTGGGAATGCCCAACAGGACCAGGTCCTTGGAGCCCTTATTGGCTTCGAGGATCTCGTGGGCGATACGAGTGAGCGCACGGTCAATGTCCGCCTGATTGAGAACAACCCGCGACGGCACGTGCGCTGAAGTGACTTCAGTCATCGCTCGTCTCCCCTTTCCCCGCCTCACTGGACGGAATTAAAAAAGGAATATTTGCTTTTCAAAGCTACCACAGCACCCGTTTCCCACCTCACCGGGGGCTGTAGTGATGCGTGAGTTTAAGCTCACACTTCGCAGTGTGGAATAGGCTCGTGCCCATGACCATGAACCACCACGGCCAACCGTATCCGCGGCCTTATCTGGAACCTGGCGCCAATCCCACTTGGATCGGCCGCGTCCAGCCGGGGAACTATCAACCGGCTCCGGGTAATCCGACGTCCCTCCCCCGCCAAACCTGGGCCATGCCGCCGGCGCCGCCAGGTCGCAGGTCCTGGGGCATGCTTCCGTTACTCATTGTGGGAACCGTCCTGGTCTTCGGCAGCCTGCTGCTGGTGGTGCCGTTCCTGTTGGGCAATACGGGCATTACCGGTTTCGTGGTCGGCTTCATCGCCTCCCTTGTTCCGCTGTCCGTGGTGCTGTTGACAGTACGCCTGATCGATCGCTGGGAGCCCGAGCCAAAGAGGCTCCTGTGGTTCGCTTTCACATGGGGTGCCGCGGTTTCCATTGCCGGGACGCTGCTCATCCAGCCGGTGTTCGCACTCGCCGCACCAACCTCCAGCGAAGAAGCCTTCACCTACTTCATGGCCACGGTCCAGGCTCCCATCGTGGAAGAGTTCACCAAGTCACTGGGGTTGCTGGTCCTGATCCTGGCTGCCCGCAAGTACTTTGACGGACCTGTGGACGGTGTCGTCTTCGCCTTCACCATCGCCGCCGGCTTCGCCTTCACTGAGAACATCCTCTACTTTGGCCGCGAAATAGCCTCCTCCGCCGACCCGGGCACCGACTTGGTCCGAATTTTCATCCTCCGTGGCGTTATGTCGCCGTTCGCCCACGCGGTGTTCACGGGGACCACCGGACTGATCATGGGCTTCGCAGCCCGGAAATGGCACTCGGGCTATGCCGTGCTGGCCTTCTTCGTCGGTTTGCTGCCCGCGATGTTCCTGCACAACCGCTGGAACAGCATGGGGCAGAACTTCCTGGTGGAGTACTTCGTGGTCCAAGTGCCGATCTTCCTGATCGCTGCTGCAGGCATCATCCTTCTCCGCGTTGCCGAAGGAAAAATCACCCGCCAACGGCTTCTCGAGTATGCCCGGGCAGGCTGGTTCACGCCAGCAGAAGTGGAGATGCTGGCCACGTCACGAGGCCGGCGGCAGGCTGTTCGTTGGGCGTCGTCGCGCGGTCGCGGCAACCAGATGAAGTCGTTCATCAAAGGGGCCACGGCACTGGCGTTTACCCGGCAGCGGATCCTCAGTGGCCGGGACGTCCACGTTCACCAGCACGATGAACTGGAGCACCTGCGCAGCATCCCCTCCCTCCGGGCGGCCGTGCTTCAGTAGCGCACCGGACCTGTTGGTAATACGAATGCTGGTAATACAAAAAGGACCCGCATCCTGTGGATGCGGGTCCTTTTTCTCATGAATGCCTAAGCGAGAAGTGACGGCTTGAGCTTCTGCAAGCGGCCAAGCAGCCCGTTAATGAAGGCTGGCGACTCGTCGGTGGACATCGTCTTGGCAAGGGCCACAGCTTCGCTGACAGCTACGCCGTCAGGAACCTCGTCATTGTAGAGAAGTTCCCAAGCGCCGATACGAAGGATGATGCGGTCTACGGACGGCATACGCTCCAACGTCCAGCCCTGGGCGTAGGTCTCCAGGAATTCATCGATGGTTGCCTGCATGGAAACAACGCCCTCCACGATTTCCACCGTGTAGGGGTTGATGACAAGATCGGTCTTCTCCCGGCGCGCTGTCATCGCGTCGAAAGCCGAAACGGAGCGCTGCTCCGCCTCGAAAAGTACTTCGAGCGCCCTGCTACGGGCTTTACCGCGTGCGCTCACTAGTCGTTGACCCGGCCCAAGTAGCCGCCATCGCGGGTGTCTACCTTGACCTTGGTGCCCTGCTCAACGAACAGCGGAACCTGGATTTCGTAGCCCGTCTCCACAGTTGCGGGCTTGGTGCCTGCCGAGGAGCGGTCGCCCTGAAGGCCCGGCTCCGTGTAGGTGATCTCGAGGACGACGCTCGGAGGCAATTCGATGTACAGCGGCGTGCCCTCGTGGATGGCAATGTTGACCATCTGGTTCTCGAGCATGAAGTTGGTGGCGTCGCCTACAGTGGCACCGGAAACAGTGATCTGGTCGTAGTCCTGGGTGTCCATGAAGACGAAATCTTCGCCGTCCTGGTACAGGTACTGGTAGTCGCGGCGGTCAACCGTTGCGGTTTCGATCTTCAGGCCGGCGTTGAAGGTCTTATCGACCACCTTGCCGGACATGACGTTGCGCATCTTGGTGCGAACAAAGGCGCCGCCCTTGCCCGGCTTCACGTGCTGGAACTCAATGATGTTCCAGAGCTGGCCCTCGAGCTTCAGTACGGTCCCGTTCTTGATGTCGTTTGTGGTTGCCACTCGTATCCTCTGGTTTCTCTCACTGGTTCAAGCTGCCAGTTTGTCTATGCCAAGCAGGCATGCCAAACGGCCCGCCAGCGCGTATTTATCAAAAATCCAAGAACCATTCTACCGGCAAATACGGCCACGGCTTGCGAGCTGCTTTTCCCGCTGCTTCAGGAAGCCAGTTCAAGCACATTCCGGGCCCTTTGCAGGGCAACAGCGGAAGAGTAGATCAGCGCCGCATCGGCGGCCATGGCGACGCGGAGATCCAAGGCCTTGGCGAATTCCTCGGATGCGGCCAGTGCATTGCCGCTGACGAAGTATGCCCTGCCCAGATACTGGTGCACGATCGCTTCCTTGGAGCTGCCCTGGACGTCCTGCAACAGGTGCCTGAACAACTGCACCGCACGGTCCAGCCGGTTGGTTGCCCGATGGACTTCCGCTTCAAAAATCCTCAACCGGAACGACTCCGGATCTTTGTAGCGCGCCTCGGCCAACAGCTCAGCCGCCTCGTTGGGCTGGTTGTCCAGCAGTAAGGCCATGATGCGGTCCGCGGGGTCTTCCGACGTCGCGAGGGCGGACTCCATGACTTCCTCATTGACAACCACGGGAAGCAAAGTGTCCGGGTTCATCCGGACTCCGGGGAAACCGGCAGTAGGCCAGTCGCTGATGCCTTCCCGAAGAGTGACGGTCATGATGCGATCTCCTGGTAGGCGGCAAACAGGAGTGACGTGTCAGGGACCTCCAGGATGCCCGGCTTGGCAACGCCGTCAAGGACAACGAACCTGAGGAGATCGCCACGGGACTTCTTGTCCCGGCGCATTCCATCCAGAAGACCCTGCCAGCGGTCCCTGCGGTACGTGATGGGCAGGCCAAGGCTCTCCAGGATGGTGCGGTGCCGGTCTGCGTCAGCATCGGACAAACGCCCGACACTTCGCGACAACTCGGCGGCGAACATCATACCCACGGAAACGGCTGCGCCGTGACGCCATGAGTAGCGTTCCACGAGCTCGATGGCGTGGCCCAGCGTGTGACCATAGTTCAGGATTTCGCGGAGGCCGGACTCCTTGAGGTCCTGGGAAACGACTTCAGCCTTCACGGAAATCGCGCGTTCAATGAGCTCCCGAACTACCTCGGATCCCGGATCCATTACTGCGTCGGTGTTCTTTTCCACGAGGTCGAGGATTGCCGGGTCGGCGATGAAGCCGCACTTGATGACCTCGGCCATCCCTGAAATGAGCTCGTTCTTCGGCAGGGTCTGGAGCGTGTCCAAGTCAGCCAGGACTGCGGCCGGAGGGTGGAAGGAGCCCACAAGGTTCTTGCCCTCGGCAGTGTTGATGCCTGTCTTGCCTCCCACCGAGGCATCCACCATGCCCAGCAAGCTCGTGGGCATGTGGATGACTTTGACGCCACGGAGCCACGTTGCCGCCACGAAGCCGGCGAGGTCCGTGACAGCGCCGCCACCGACTGCCACGATGGCGTCGGACCGCGTGAAATCGTTCTGGCCCAGCACTTGCCAACAGAACGCCGCAACCTGGATGTGCTTGCCCTCTTCAGCATCCGGGATCTCGGCTGTGAGTGCCGTGAACCCTGCAGCCTCAAGTTCGTCCCGGACGGTATCGCCGGTCAGGCGCAAGGCCCGCGGGTGGATCACCAGAACTCGTCGTACGCGTTCGCCAAGCTTGGCGGGCAGGGTGTCCAACAGCCCGCGGCCCACCACGACGTCGTAGTTCTCATTAACCGACTGGCCGGTCACCTTGATGACAGTTGCTTCGTTGCTCACTTTTCAACTTCCTCTTTCAAGGCTGCATGCTGGAGCAGCCGCTCCTCCAAATGGAGGCCGATTTCTGCCACGGATCCGGAACGGACATCCATGACTATGTCCGCGAGACGCTCATAGACGGGACGCCGGGTGGCAAACAATGCTTCCCAGCGGGTCATGGCGTCACCCTGCAGCAGTGGCCGTCCGGTGTTCCGGGCAATCCTGTCTGCGACCGTTTCCGCATCGCATTCCAGATAGACAACGGTGCACTCCCCCAGCAACTGCTGGGTCCCGGAGTCAAGCACCGCCCCGCCGCCCAGGGAAATGATGGCCGGATCTACTTTGGCAGACTCAATGGCCTTCGCCACTGCCCGCGCTTCAATCTCGCGGAACGCATGCTCTCCCCTGCCGGCGAAGATGTCTGCAATGCTGCCGTGGGCAGCTACCACCACCGCGTCAGTGTCCACGAACGGGACACGGAGTTGGTGGGCCAGTTGCTGGCCGATCGCCGATTTTCCGACGGCCATGGGGCCCACGAGAACAACGGGGCGGCCATCCGGGATAGCGCCAACCACTACCGGCCGACCGAGTCCAGGGTGGCCGGGATGCTCTCAAGGTAGCTCTGCAGATTCCGCTGGGTCTCCGCGACGGAGTCGCCACCGAACTTCTCGGCGACAGCCTCGGCCAGAACCAAAGCCACCATCGCCTCCGCCACAACACCGGCTGCGGGAACCGCACAAACATCTGAACGCTGGTGGTGTGCCTTGGCAGGCTCACCCGTGCTGACATCAATGGTGCGAAGTGCGCGAGGGACCGTGGCGATTGGTTTCATGGCCGCTCGAACACGAAGAACCTCACCGATGCTCATGCCGCCTTCGATGCCACCGGCCCGGTTGGTCTGGCGAACGATCTTGCCGTTTCCGTCCTTGAGGATCTCATCGTGGGCAGCAGATCCACGGCGTGCAGCCGTGAGGAAGCCGTCGCCCACTTCTACGCCCTTAATGGCTTGGATGCCCATGAGTGCGGCCGCGAGGCGGGAGTCAAGGCGACGATCCCAGTGCACATAACTGCCGAGTCCCGGGGGAAGCCCGTATGCCAGGACCTCTACCACGCCACCCAGGGTTTCGCCTTCCTTGTGGGCAGCATCAACCTCAGCCACCATTGCGTTGGACGTCTCGCGGTCGAAACAACGCAGAGGGTCGGCGTCGAGGGCTATGACGTCCTGCGGCAACGGCAAAGGCCGGCCTTCGGGCACTGTCACGCTGGCAATGGAAACGGTGTGGCTTACCAACTCGATGCCCAGTTGCTTCAGGAACTGTGCAGCGACAGTACCAAGAGCCACTCGCGTGGCGGTCTCGCGTGCGCTGGCACGCTCAAGGACCGGACGGGCTTCGTCGAAGCCATACTTCTGCATGCCCGTGAAATCAGCGTGCCCCGGGCGCGGACGGGTCAAAGGTGCATTGCGGGCTTGGTCGGCGAGGACCTGAGGGTCCACGGGATCAGCAGACATGATCTGCTCCCATTTAGGCCACTCGGTGTTGCCAACCTGGATGGCGACAGGGCCACCCTGGGTAAGTCCATGCCGGACGCCACCCATGATGGTGACCTCGTCCTGTTCAAACTTCATGCGGGCACCACGTCCATAGCCCAGGCGTCGACGCGCCAACGCGTCACGAATCTGCCCACTGGTGAGTTCAACACCGGCAGGCACGCCTTCAACAATTCCGATCAGGGCCGGACCATGGGATTCACCGGCAGTCAACCAACGCAACATATAACCAATCCTGCCATGTAAGGCTTCTAGAACACTCGCCGGGGAAGCCCGACTGAGTCGCACATCACATCTATGACGGCGGCATCCACGTCACAGCCGCTGAAACGCCTGATCTGCTCGGCCGCCTGATACATCAGCATCTCCAGGCCCGGGACTACCGCACCCCCGTGACCATGCCACACTTCCGCGAGGCGACTGGGCCAAGGATCGTAGGCAACATCCAGCAGGACTCCAGCCCCGGTGCCTGGCAACTCCGCAAGCTCCTCAGCCAACGAATCGGCAGCGCGAGGCGGGAACGTGGAGATCACCAGATCCGTGCCGGCCACAGCAGTTGCCGCTTCCGTCAGGGGCCGGATGGCCAGGGAAATTCCGACGGCGGCCGCGGCCGCTTGCGCATCGCCGGCACGTCCCGCGTCGCGAACGAAAACGTCGACGTGACGGGCCCCAAGTTCCTGCACAGCGGCAACAGCCGCAGCTGAGGTGCCTCCGCCACCAAGGATGGCCGCGTGGGGTGCGGATGCGACGCCCGCGTAGCGGACCGCTTCCACTATGCCGGCAACATCAGTGTTGTAACCCACCAGACGGACCTGTCCGGCGTCGTGCTCGAAAACCACCGTGTTGATAACGCCCAGATGGGCGCCGGCGCCACGGACTTCGTCCACTTCCTTGACCATGGCCGACTTCAGCGGCATGGTGACCGAGAGGCCGCACCAAGCGTCATCTCCGCGGAGCGAGTCCATGAAAGAAGGAAGCCGTTCCACAGTGACGTCGATGGCCGAGTACTCGATATCCACACCCAACTTGGCGTAGGCAGCAGAGTGCAGTGCCGGAGATTTCGAGTGTGAGATCGGGTGCCCCAGTACCGCGGCGCGACGACTCACACACACCGTCCAGCGTTGGCCTGGCACCACGCGTTGTACTGCTCAACGTAGGTGTTGTGCTCAGCCAACGTCTTGGAGAACTTGGTTTCCTTGCTGTCCAGGTTGATGGTCACCCAGTAGAGGTATTCATTCTGCGTTGGCTTGGCTGCAGCATCAATCGCCGTCTTTCCAGGCGAGCCAATAGGTCCTACCGGTAGCCCGACGTTGGCGTACGTGTTGTAGGCGTTGGACTTGTCGGCCTTTTCTTCCTCAGTGAGGTGGAACGACTTCTTGCCCAAGCCGTACGTCACAGTGGCATCGGACTGGATCAGGCCGCTGGTCTCTACGTTGTTGGGCTTGAGCCTGTTGTAAATGGCTCCGGCCACGTTCCCGTAATCTGCCTGACCACCTTCGGCCTGCACGATGCTGGCGATGGTTACGGTGTCGTACTGCTTGGCGGGGTCCGTAACACCCTGGGCTTTGAGTTCATCAAGGGTGGTGGTCACCAACTTCTGGATGATGTCCTTCGCGGGCGTCCCCAGCTCAAATCGGTATTCGCCCGGGGCAAGAAAGCCTTCCAGGTTTTTAGCCTTGGCAGGAACTCCGAACTGCGCCGGTGCCTGGTTCAGGGCATTGAGCTGCTGCACGGGAATGCCGGAACCCTTGGAAATGGCCTCCAGTGACTCATTGATGCGCAAGCCGGCACTCAGAGCGAAATACATCACTTTGCCGGCGTCCTTGTTGACGAGGACAGCCACGGCGTCGGAATTCTTCATTTCGGTACGGAACGTGAAGTCGCCCGGAGACAGTTCCCCGCCTTCACTCAGGAACGCCTCAACAAAGGCATCGGAGTCTGCAACCACGCGGTTTTGAACGAGCTCGTTGGCTACGGCCTTGGGACCGGATCCCTCGGGTACGGTGATGGTCACCGATCCCGTTCCGGGACCCGGGTAATCGGTGACCCTATCCATTCCCAGCAGGGGCTTCAAGAACTGCGCACCAATGGCGATGGCGGCGACGAAGACACCCAGCGTGATCAGGAGAGCCAGGACACGACGACGGCGGCGGGCCTTCTTCGCGGCAGCCTTGGACGCCGGACTGGCAGCAGGGGCAATAAGGTCATGGTGGTGCTCATCATGGAGATGAACGTCATCGTGAAGTTCTTCGTGGATGTCCAGCTCATAGTGACCGTCATGCGCAGCGAACTCGTGCTGGTTATGACCGTCGTGAATATCACCGTGATCAACGGCGGCGTGTTCACTGAGGTTGTGTTCACTGAGGTCGTGTTCACTGACCTCGTGTCCACTGACCTCGTGTTCACTGGCCTCTTGGGCGTGGACTTCATCCTCGCGGACGTGGACGTCTGCCTCGCGCAGGTCCTCGTGATGACCTTCCGGCTCACCAAGCACCTGTGCTGCGTGCACCTCGGCGTCGCCGGCCTCCTCGACAGGCGGCGCGGGCGTTGGGGGTGCCACAGGAGTCGGGGGCGCTACAGGTGTTGGGGGCGCGACGGGTGTGGGTGGCGGCGTCACGGGCGCAGGTTGCACGGCCGGGACTGGTCGGGGCAATTCCGGCTCAACTTCCGCTGAGGAAGCCGCCTCTCCCGGAGTCGCTTCAGGAACGGGCACCACATTGTGGTTCTGCGTGGCGAGGAATCGTTCACGCGCCCGCAGCTCTTTGCGGGTTAGCGACATACCGCCGCCGGCGGTACCGCTGGAGGGGTCGTTGTTGACCGGGCTCACAGTTGCAGTCCCCTCTTAGAAGAATCGGATTCACGGCCTGAGGCAGCCCGCAGCGTTGGGGCACTGCTGGGTTTCTCGGACTGCGCCGGTGCCTGCACTCGGCGGCCAACGTCCGTTCCTCGGGCTTTTTGCATGTCGATTGCCTGCTGAAGTATTCCAGCAGCGGCAACCTGATCAACCACTTTACGGTGGTTCTTGCTGCTCATGCCAGCTTCGTGCAGGTTGCGGTGTGCCGTAACAGTGGAAAGTCGCTCATCGACGAGGTTTACGGGAACGTCCAAACCGGCGCGCGAAAGCTCACTGGTAAGAAGGTCCGCGTAGTCCATGGCCATTTGGGCAGACGCGCGTTCCTCGCCCTTCATGGTTCGTGGTAGACCCACAAAAATCTGGACCGCCGGCAACTCCGCCGCGTGCTTGACCACTACGCGAACATCGGAGTTTTTCTTGCTGTCCCGCCCTACCGTCTTGAACGGGGTGGCCAATATCCCGTCGGGATCACAAATGGCCAGACCCACCCGGACGGTACCGACGTCTACCCCCAGCTTGATGCCGTGGGGGTAGACGCCGCTGTCAGTACTGGAATTCACCGTCAGCGCTTGGCTATCGCATCCACCACCGCTGTGAGGGCCTCGGAGACCTTCCCAGCGTCGGTGCCGCCGCCTTGGGCGACATCGTCCTTGCCGCCGCCGCCGCCACCGAGGATCCCTGCGGCAAGGCGGACAAGCACGCCGGCCTTTACGCCTGCTTCCCGGGCAGCCTCGTTGGTAGCGATCAGAATGACGGGCCGGTCATTGCTTACACCCGCAACAGCCACGGTGGAGGCCTCCGAACCCAGTCGATTACGCAGATCGAGGGCGAGGTTGCGCAGATCGTCAGCTCCGCCCACCTGACCGGCGTCGTGAGCTACCACCCGAACACCAGCGGCATCCTTGGCCGTACCCACCAGGTTAGCGGCCGCTGCTGCAAGCTGTTCCTTGCGGAGACGGTCAAGCTCCTTCTCCGTGGCCTTGAGCTTGTTCAGGGTGCTGGAGATGCGGTCAGCAAGTTGTCCGGACGGAACTTTCAAGAGCTCCGTGAGCTCGGAAACCAGAGCACGCTCGGCTGCCAAGTGACGGAATGCGTCCAAGCCAACAAAAGCCTCGACACGACGGTTTCCGGACCCAACAGACTGTTCGCCCAGCAAGGAAAGGCTGCCGATCAGGGAAGTGTTGGAAACGTGGGTGCCACCGCACAATTCGCGGGACCACGCGCCGTCGATCTCCACTACGCGGACTTCGCTGCCGTAGTTCTCACCGAACAGAGCCATGGCGCCCAGTGCTTTGGCTTCAGCAAGCCCCATGACTTTGGTGTCCACCCGGTAGTTGTTCCGGATGGCGATGTTGGAGACCTCTTCGATTTCAGACCGTGTGGCGGTGCTCAAACCCTCGCCCCAGGCGAAGTCGAAGCGAAGGTACCCGGCCTTGTTGTAGGAACCGCGCTGGGTAGCTTCCGGGCCTAGGATCTGGTGCAGTGCCGCATGCACAATGTGCGTGCCGGTGTGGGCCTGCTCGGCAGCATGGCGGCGTTCACGGTCGACGGCGGCGCGCACCAGCGCATCGGAACCGATCTCACCTTCACGGACAATTGCTTTGTGCACGCTCAGGCCCTTGATGGGACGCTGCACGTCCAGGACCTCCACCACGAAACCATCGCCGGTGATGAGGCCGGTGTCAGCTGACTGGCCACCGGCTTCTGCATAGAACGGGGTTTCGTTGAGGACCAACTCAATCTCATCGCCTGTGGAGGCGTGCGCTACGGCACGGCCACCGCTGACGATGCCGCGGACCTTTGCCTCGCCCTCAAGTTCGTCGTATCCCGTGAAGACGGTCTCGCCCTTGCCGAGGAGCTCCTGGTAGGCGCTGAGGTCGGCGTGGCCGCCCTTCTTGCCCTTTGCATCGGCCTGGGCACGCTGGCGCTGCTCGAGCATGAGCGCACGGAAGCCTGCCTCGTCCACCTTGAGCCCGGCCTCTTCCGCCATTTCCAAGGTCAGGTCAATCGGGAAGCCGTAAGTGTCGTGCAAGGCGAAAGCGTCCGCGCCGGACAGGGGAACGCCGGCAGCCTTGGATTCGGCTACTGCATCCTCCAAGCGGGCCGTACCGGAAGCAATAGTGCGCAGGAACGCCTTTTCTTCGGCGTAGGCAATACGGCTGATGCGGGCAAAGTCAGTCTCCACCACCGGGTAGACACCCTTCATGGCGTCGCGGGAGGCGGGAAGGAGGTCAGGCAGGCAAGCTTTTTCGACGCCGAGCAGGCGCATGGCGCGTACAGCGCGGCGGATGAGCCGGCGCAGCACGTAGCCACGGCCCTCATTGGACGGTGCGACGCCGTCAGCGATGAGCATCAACGCAGAACGAATGTGGTCGCCAACGACGCGCATGCGGACATCGTCCGTGTGGTGCGGGTCTTCCGGAGATTCAGCCGAGGTGTACTCGCGGCCGGACAATTCAGCAGCTTTGTCGATGACCGGACGGACCTGATCGGTCTCATACATGTTTTCGACACCCTGGAGGATCATCGCGAGACGTTCCATGCCCAAGCCGGTGTCAATGTTCTTCTGCGGCAGTTCACCAACGATGTCAAAGTCCACCTTGGAGCGGACGTTCTCGATCTGGTACTGCATGAACACGAGGTTCCAGATTTCGATGTAACGGGTCTCGTCGGCCAAGGGGCCGCCTTCGATTCCGTAGGCAGGGCCGCGGTCGTAATAGATCTCCGAGCAGGGGCCGGCCGGGCCTGGCTGGCCAGTTGACCAGTAGTTGTCAGCCTTGCCCATGCGCTGGATGCGCTCTGCCGGAATTCCGGTGTTCTTGAGCCACAGCTCCTTGGCTTCGTCGTCCTCTTCGTACACAGTCACCCAAAGACGTTCGGCCGGAAGCCCGTAACCGCCGTCGTCAACACTGGTGGTGAGCAGCTCGAAAGCGAACTTGATGGCGTCTTCCTTGAAGTAATCGCCAAAGGAAAAGTTGCCACACATTTGGAAAAACGTGCCGTGGCGGGCGGTCTTGCCCACTTCCTCGATGTCTCCGGTGCGGATGCACTTCTGGACGCTCGTTGCACGGCTGTAGGGAGGCTCTTCGCGGGCGGTCAGGTAAGGAATGAAAGGCACCATTCCGGCCACAGTGAAGAGAAGTGACGGGTCGCTGGAAACGAGCGACGCGGAGGGAACGGCGGTGTGGCCCTTGTTGACAAAAAAGTCCACCCAGCGCTTGGTGATCTCCTGCGACTTCATTAGCTGATTACTTACCCTTCTCAATTCACTGCACACGATGTGCGCGGAACCGGCTGGTGCCGTTCCGCAGCTTTCCATTCTGCCCTGTTGAGGGCGTGGGGGCGAACCGCTCCCACTAGGGCCGAGCGGCTCCGGCGTCGTCGATCCCCAACGCTGCCCGCAAATCCTCTTCGCGTTGATGCATCCCTGTACGCACGGCGTCGGCAAAGTCGAACAGTCCGTCAGCCATCCGGCCGACGGCACGATTAAGGCCCTCCGGCCCAAGGCTTGCTTGCGCTTCGGTGATCTTACGGAAGGCAATGACGCCGATGGCGACGCCGATGCCCATCCAGACAATTCTCTTCATGAGGTTTCAGTCTCCCTGTAATTCAGCAGTTGGCTTGTTCGGCGGCTGACTTGTTCAGCGGCTGCGACGGCCGGAGGAAGGCGTCCGGCGTCCGGCGAAGGCAGAACGAACGCCATAGCTGAAGGCAGCCACCTTGATCAGCGGTGAGCCTACCGTGGCTGCAACGAGCGAGGACAACGCGGAGATGTTGGCCGATGCATCGGAGACGTTGGAGGCGATGCCGTCAACCTTCTTCAACTGCTGGTTGGTGGTGGTGACCGTTGCAGTCACTTCATCCATCAGGGGCGTGGCGCCGTCGCTGATGGAACGGATGGAGGTCCGCACCTCGTCAAAGACGCCGCCCAGCTTCAAAATGGGCACGGCCAAAAGCAAGACGAGGAGCGCGAAGACTCCTGCTGCGATGAGGCCGGCGATGTCGCCACCAGACATAGAATTTCTCTCCTTGGATCGTTTCGCTGCCTCGCACCAGCCGGTTCACGGCTTTGGCCGAAGCCTCCCCAAGTACCTTACCTATTTGGACCGGTACCTTACATACAAAGAAGCCCGCGGCGTGTGCCACGGGCTTCTTTGTATGCGCTGCTTGAATTTAGCGAGCGTAGAATTCGACGACGAGCTGCTCTTCGCAGATCACGGGGACCTCGGAGCGCTTCGGGCGACGAACCAGGCGGGCCTGAAGGGCGTCAATCTTGACGTCCAAGTATGCCGGCACGTTGTTGAGCACGTGTGCGCCAGCGGCTGCCACCTGGAACGGGGGCATAACCTCGGAGCGGCTGTGAACGTGGATGAGCTGGCCTTCGCCAACGCGGAAGGACGGGCGGTCCACGCGGATGCCGTCAACCATGATGTGGCGGTGCACAACCAGCTGGCGGGCCTGTGCGATGGTGCGGGCGAAGCCTGCACGGAGCACGAGGGCGTCCAAACGCATTTCGAGCAGCTCAACCAGGTTTTCACCGGTGAGGCCCTTGGTGCGGCGTGCTTCTTCGAAGGCACGGGTCATCTGGGCTTCGCGGATGCCGTACTGGGCGCGCAGACGCTGCTTTTCGCGCAGACGTACGGCGTAGTCGGAGTCCTGCTTCTTGCGGGCACGGCCATGCTCGCCGGGGCCGTACGGACGGCGCTCCATGTACTTGGCGGCCTTGGGGGTCAGAGCAATGCCGAGTGCACGCGAAAGGCGTGCGGTACGGCGAGCACGAGTGTTGTTAGCCACTTGTGTCCTTCCAATTACTGCGGTGTGTCAGTGTTACTGGCCTCCATAAGGGAGAGCATCGGCCAACCGCTGCCTCTTGCTACTAGCCCGGGCGCACAGCACTATTGAAGAAATCTTCAAAGGGGTGTGCGTCGGGCCATGCCAGACAAGCAATTATCCTATCACGCGCAGGGCCGCCACCCGCAGTTGGCCTGATCCTGCCGGCTACTCCCCGCGTACGATCTTGCGGAGCCGTTCCAGCCTGGCGGAAATATCCCGTTCAGCTCCGTTATTGGTGGGCTGGTAATAGTCCTTACCCACCAGGTCATCCGGCGGATACTGCTGGGTTGCCACACCGTGTGGTTCGTCGTGTGCGTACTTGTAGCTCTTGCCATGGCCCAACTGTTTGGCCCCGGGGTAGTGCGCGTCACGCAAATGCATGGGAATGCCGCCACCAAAACCGGCACGAACGTCGGCCACCGCTTTGTTCAAACCCATATAGGCGGCATTGGACTTGGGCGCAGTGGCCAGGTGGACCACGGCTTCGGCCAACACGATGCGGCCCTCCGGCATACCGATCAACTGCACTGCCTGCGCCGCCGCGACTGCAGTCTGCAACGCCGTGGGGTCGGCCATGCCAATATCCTCGGCCGCCGAGATCACGATCCGTCTCGCCACGAACCTAGGGTCCTCCCCGGCTTCAAGCATGCGTGCCAAATAGTGCAAGGCCGCGTCCACGTCCGAGCCCCGGATGGACTTGATGAACGCACTGGCCACATCGTAGTGCTGGTCGCCGGCGCGGTCGTAGCGAACGGCCGCCGCATCCAAAGCGCGTTCAGTATGCCGGAGTTCCACCAATACCGGAGCGTCAGGCAGGCCGTCGTTGGCGAGTCCGGATTCGCCGTCGTCAGGGTCGCCCTCCTCTTCGGCCACTATTGGGGCGTCGTCCGAAATATCGACGGCGGTAGAGTCACCGAAGGCGACGCCGGCAGCTGCTTCCAGTGCTGTCAGCGCCCGTCGGGCATCACCGCCGGATAGCCGGACCAGGTGGTCCAGCGCCTCAGGGCTAAGCTCCACACGGCCGGCAAGGCCGCGGGCGTCGGCCACTGCCCTCTGCAGCAGACCCGAAATGTCGTCATCGGTGAGCGGCTTCAGGGTGAGCAGGAGTGAGCGTGACAAGAGCGGCGACACCACGGAGAAGGAAGGATTTTCCGTGGTTGCAGCTACCAGCACAACCCAGCGGTTCTCGACACCGGGCAGCAGGGCATCCTGTTGGGCCTTGTTAAAGCGATGAATCTCGTCGAGGAAGAGAACCGTGGTTTTCTTGTACAGGTCCCGGGCCGTCAGGGCCTCGTCCATGACGCGCCGGACGTCCTTGACTCCGGCGGTGATTGCCGACAACTCAACGAACTTACGTCCGTGTCCGCGCGCGATCACGTGGGCGAGCGTGGTCTTCCCTGTCCCGGGAGGCCCCCAAAGGATCACCGAGCTCGGACCCGCCGGGCCGGCAGCCTCAGCACCCGCTGCCAGTTGCCGCAAAGGCGAACCTTGCCCCAGGAGGTGCTGCTGCCCTACCACCTCGTCCAGCGACCGGGGACGCATTCTTACCGCCAGTGGACTGCGTTGGGAAGCCATCCAATGAGCATCGGAAGGACCCCCTGACGCAGGCAGATCCTCCGACTCGTCGTCGTCAACTGCACCGGCACCAAAGAGATCTTCCACATGGATAGGCTACTCATAGTTCCAGCAAAGGAGACATCGACGTGGATCGCCGAGCATCTGCCCCGCACCAGCCTTCCGGCAGGCGGACCGCTTTGGTGCCCGCCGCCAGGTTGCAGGGTTGGGCCGACCGGTTCGCGGCGAGCCACGGCGCCGTTGTTGAAGACCTCGACGACGGTGGGCTGCTCCTGCGGGCAGCCGACGGTGCGACTGCAATGTTGAAGGCCCCTTGGCCGGCTGACGGACGTCCGGGACGTGGCGGTACTGAGCTGGAACGCCTGGCTTCGCTTGCGAACCAGGAACGGGGGCTTGGACTGCTCCTTATTCGCAGGGGCGGCTACGCCATAGCTGCTGCCAGCGGTTCCACGATCCTGGCTTCGAAGAGCGGCAGTCGTTTCCTCGAAGCCAAAGCCACGGCAGAACAGGCTTCCCGCATCTTCAACGAACACCGCATTGAGTACATCGTCCCGGGCGGCGACCGCGTCCTGGTGGATCAGCTTCTCTCCCAGCCCTTGCTCAAAGCCCTTGCAGGACGGACTCGCTTAGCCTTCCTGGACATTCAAGGGCCAAAGACTGCCGTGCTGGCGAAAGCGGCTGCCGACGCCTGCTCTGTGCGCATTACGGTCACCGACCCGCAACCCTAGCAGCCGCTGGACGCACGCCTCAGCGGCGCCTGCCGGTACAGGTAGCTGCCGGAGTGGGCGAAACCTGCTTGCGAGTACAGTATCTGCGCTCCACGATTGGCCTCGGTGACAAGGAGCCAGAATCCATTAAGATCCTGCCGGGTCCCGGCGTGCAACAACGCAGTCAGCACGTCCGTCCCATAGCCGCGCCTGCGGTGCCCGGCCAACGTCGCCATGCTGTAAATTCCGCCCCAACCATCCACCAGGGCGAGACGCCCGACGGCGGCGGGGACGCCGTCGTCGTCCCTCACCGTTGCGTACAGCGCCGAACAGCCGGTGAGAATCTTATGGGCGACGGACAGTTCTGCACTACCGCCACGGCCGTCCACGGACCACCAGACGCGCAGCCATTCTTCGGAGGGCTCATCAGCCAGTTCAACGTTCCGTCCCGAACTGCTGACCGGCAGCTCATCCATGCCGCGGACCATGATCCTTGTTGCGGATTGCCTGGTGAAGCGTTGCTCATCCAGGACAGCATTGAGTCCGGCACTGCGGGAGTCGTCGAACACCTGGAAGATCAAGGGAAGGCGACGATGCCGATACCACTCCGCTGCTGCACGCACGGCTCTTGTGATGCCCGGCTTGCCGTTCGGGCCGCCGTCCGAGGTGCTTGGCCACACGGAGTTAGCCCTCTGGGTCACTCCGCCCGAAGCACGGAGGACCCACTCCCCCGATTTTTCACGCTCAAGGGCGGGCCAGGCCTTGTCCATAAGCGTTTCCAGGACTGCTTGCTCCATCATGCGGGTCTCCTTGTGGCTGGAACGCAAAAAGCTCCCCACATCAGTGAGGAGCCTTTTGGGCAGAAACTTACTCGGACTTCGTTTCCGGCTTGGCTGCGGGCTTGGACTCCGACTTGACCTCCGGCTTGAAGTCGACGCCGGCTTCCTTGCGCTGCTGCGGCGTGATCGGTGCCGGTGCCGCGGTCAGGGGGTCGTAGCCGTTGCCCGACTTCGGGAAGGCAATAACGTCGCGGATCGACTCGACGCCGGCCAGCAAAGCAACCACACGGTCCCAGCCCAGTGCCATGCCGCCGTGCGGAGGTGCGCCGTACTTGAAACCTTCGAGCAGGAAGCCGAACTTGGTTTCGGCGTCTTCCTTGTCCAGGCCCATGAGCTGGAAGACGCGTTCCTGTACTTCGCGCTCATGGATACGGATGGAACCGCCGCCGATCTCGTTGCCGTTGCAGACGATGTCGTAGGCGTAGGAGAGCGCCGATTCCGGGTCCTTGTCGAAGGTGTCCAGGAACTCGGGCTTTGGCGAGGTGAAGGCGTGGTGCACAGCCGTCCACTGGCCACCGCCCACTGCAACGTCACCGGACGCGACAGCCGCGGCCGCGGGTTCGAACATGGGAGCGTCCACGATCCAGACGAAAGCCCAGTCCTTGGGGTCGATCAGGCCAGTGCGGTGACCGATTTCAACGCGGGCAGCACCCAGCAGGGCGCGGGCTGCGGACTTTTCGCCTGCCGCGAAGAAGATGCAGTCGCCGGGCTTGGCGCCAACAGCGTCCGCCAGACCTTCGCGCTCGGCCTCGGTCAGGTTCTTGGCCACCGGGCCAGCCAACTCGCCGTCTTCCTTGAACAGGACATAGGCCAGGCCCTTGTGCCCGCGCTGCTTGGCGAATTCCTGCCAACCGTCCAGGGTACGCCGCGGCTGGGAAGCGCCACCGGGCATCACGACGGCGCCCACGTACGGCGCCTTGAAGACACCGAAGTTGGTGTCCTTGAAGAACTCGGTGAGCTCAGTCAGTTCAACACCGAAACGCAGGTCCGGCTTGTCCGAGCCGTACTTGGCCATTGCATCCAAGTACGTCATGCGGCGGATCGGGGTGGGGATCTCGACGTCGATCAGCTGCCACAAAGCCTTGACGATTGCCTCGCCGAGCTCAATGACGTCGTCCTGGTCCACGAAGCTGGCTTCGATGTCCAGCTGCGTGAATTCCGGCTGGCGGTCCGCGCGGAAATCCTCATCACGGTAGCAGCGGGCAATCTGGTAGTACTTCTCGAAGCCGCCCACTTGGAGGAGCTGCTTGAAAAGCTGAGGCGACTGCGGGAGGGCGTACCAGGAACCCGGCGCCAGACGTGCCGGAACCACGAAGTCACGGGCGCCTTCCGGCGTGGAACGCGTCAGCGTCGGGGTCTCAATTTCGACGTAGCCCCGCTGGTGGAGGAGTTCACGTGCCACACGGTTCGCCTCGGAACGCAGACGCATGTTGCGGGCGGGGCCGGGGCGGCGGAGGTCAAGGTAGCGGTGCTTGAGACGGGCTTCCTCGCCGACCTCCACGTGTTCGTCGATCTGGAACGGCAGGGGTTCGGAGGTGTTGAGGATGACAACCTTGTCCGCGATGACCTCGATCTCACCCGTAGCCAACGCAGGGTTCTCATTGCCTTCAGGACGCTTGTTGACAGTACCCGTCACCTGCAGGACGTACTCATTCCGCAAGCCGTGGAAGACCTCTTCCTCACGGACAACCACCTGGGCTACACCGGACGCATCACGCAGGTCAACGAATGCAACGCCGCCGTGATCACGGCGGCGCCCCACCCAGCCGGCCAGGGTAACGGTTTGTCCAATGTGCTCGGAGCGAAGAGATCCGAGGTCATGTGTGCGCAGCACAGCATTCCTTTCAGCATGAAATATAGGGGGATCGTTGCAAAGACGATCCCGTCCGAGTTTACCCGCCCCCGCCACAGCTCATGCCACGAGGACGGAACAATGGATGTTGCCTAGCCCGCGGTGGTAACGCGGACGTACAAATCCTCTTCAGAGGGCGTCCAGGTGGCGGGGTCAGCGTCAGCCTGTTCCCCGGAACGGATGTCCTTGACCTGGTGGTTGCCGTCGTCGTCGGTGAACCAAACGAAAGGGATGCCCCGGCGATCAGCGAACTTAATCTGCTTTCCGAACTTCTCGGCCTTGGCGGCCACCTCCGTGGCAATCCCCCGGGCCCGCAATTGGGCTGCAATGTCCTGCGCAGCCGACCAGCTGTCGTCCGAGTTCAGGGCGACCAGTACCGCCGTAGGCACAGAACGCGACGCTGTGGCCAGTTCCTGGCTGAGGATGCGGGAAACAAGCCGCGTCACGCCGATGGAAAGTCCGACGCCGGGGAACTTGCGGTTGCCCTTGCTGGCAAGTGCGTCATAGCGGCCTCCGGAGCAAATGGAACCCAGTTGCTCGTGGCCCACAAGCACCGTCTCAACCACAGTCCCCGTGTAGTAATCCAGGCCGCGGGCGATGCTGAGGTCTGCCGCTACCTTGCCGGGAGCGCGCTGGACTGCCGCCTGAATGACCTGCTCAAGTTCATTGAGGCCCTCTTCAAGGAGGTCGTTCTTCACTCCCAGCGCGCGGACCTTGTCCACGAATGAGGTGTCCTCCGTACGGATCGTGGCCAATTCGAGGGCCAGACCGGCCTGTTCATCAGTAGCACCAAGCTCGCTCTTCAACAGCTCCGCCACCTTCGCGGCGCCGATCTTTTCCAGTTTGTCGATGCTACGCAGTACTCCGGCCGTGTCCGTCAGCCCAATGCCGCGATAGAAGCCTTCGGCCAGCTTGCGGTTGTTGATCCGGAGCCTGAAGTCCGGGATCGGCAGGGCGCTAAGGGCCTCAGCGATGACCAGCGCGATTTCGACGTCGTAGCGGAACGGCAGTTCGCCGTCGCCCACAACATCGATGTCTGCCTGGGTGAACTCGCGTGCCCGGCCTTCCTGCGGCCGCTCGCCCCGCCAGACCTTCTGGATCTGGTACCGGCGGAAGGGAAATGCCAGGTACCCGGCGTTCTCCACCACGTAGCGGGCGAAGGGAACGGTCAGGTCGAAGTGGAGGGCCAAGGCGTTCGGGTCAGCCTTGTCGGGTTGGGTCTGCTTCGCAGCCTCGCCCTCATCGTCCTGGAGCCTGCTCAGGCCATAGACCTCTTTGTCGATCTCGCCTTTGCGAAGCAACTGGCCCACGGTCTCAACAGCGCGGGTCTCAATGGAAGAAAAGCCGTGTAGTTCAAACGTCTTCCGGAGCGTATCCAGCACATGGAGCTCCACCAACCGCTCCTGGGGAAGCCACTCGGGGAATCCGGACAGGGAGGCGGTACGTGCCATGGTGGAAAAGTCTCCTCGAAGAAAGCTGAAACTGGCTTTGCACCGCAGCTTTAAACACCCTTTCGGCGTTTACAGGGCGGGCGTCCAGCCGGTCATGCATAAACTATGTGCGGCAGCCAGTTTATGCTTTCCGCGCGTGCACATCTAATGCAGCACGCCCGGTTCCTGTCGGCAGCCACCGAAAGTGGACACAATCAGGAGGACTCTTGGCAACAAGGTCGCGGGATGACCGCGAAGCGAAACGGCGCATCAGGCAGATGGAAGCGAAGCGTGCCCTGCGGCAGGAACAGGGCAAGCGACGCAAACGTGACAACACCATCGCCGTGAGTGCAGCTGCCATTGCAGTGGTTCTGGCCGTCGTGCTGCAACTGACCGTCTTCAGTTCCAACCCCACCGAGGCAGAGTTCGCCGCCGCGGAGGCTGGGCTCACTTCGCCTTCCGCTTCCCCGTCCGCTTCCAACAGTGCCGACATTCCCAGCCCGGATACGGCTGCCGGAAAGACCTTCACCGGCGAGCTGGCGTTGAACAGCGGTGTTGTCGGTTTGGAACTCAACGGAACCGCCGCTCCGCAAGCTGCTGCCGTGTTCAAGTCCCTGAGCGACGCCAGCTACTACAACGGAGCGTTCTGCCACCGGCTGACAACGTCCGACACGTTTGGCCTCCTCCAATGCGGAGCCAAATCCGAAGACGGCGCAGACGACGCAAATTATCGGTGGGGACCACTGGAAAATACCCCCGCAGACAACAAGTACCCTGCAGGGACGATTGCCGTTGCCCGCACCGGCAACGATGCCTATGGAAACGGACACCAATTCTTCATCGTCTACAAGGACACCACCATTCCGGCGGATACCGCCGGCGGATACACCGTGGTCGGCAAGGTGACCAGCGGCCTGGACGTGGTCACCAAGATCGCCGCAGCAGGCCTTAAGCCCGGTGAAAACGCCAGCGACGGCGCCCCTGTGGCACCTGTCACGATAGACTCGTTTTCTCTGAAGTAACCAGCTCCAGGCCCGGCCTGCGGTGCATTACCTGAGCAGTTCCCTCCAAGCGAAAGACTTTTAGCGGTGACAGACAGTCAGAAATCCGACGAAACAGCAGTAGTGGCCAACCAAGACACAGTCGAGGCAACCGGCACCAACGGTACCGAGGCACCAGCTCCGGCGGAGCCCACTCCAGCCAACGAAGCAACTCCGGCTGCCGAATCAGCTCCGGTGGAGGCCGCCCCAGCCGCGGAAACACCGGAAGAGGCGCCGGTCGCAGAACCCGCAGCCCCTGCCGCTCCACGTCCGACGCCTTCCGCGGCGCCGTCCCCCGCGGCCTTCGCGGCCCGGCCCAAGGCTCCTGCCGCCGTCGTACCTGCCGCCCCGGCGGTCTCCGCTGCCTCACTGGCCGAGGCAGCCAAATGGGGACGGGCTGAAGGTGATGGCCACGTCTTCCTGACGCTGGATGGTGAGGAAATCCCTGTCGGTCAGTACCCGGGTGTCAGCGCCGACGAAGCACTTGGCTACTTTGCCCGTAAGTTCGACGACATCATCGCGCAGGTGGTTCTCCTGGAACACCGCGTGGAGTCCAAGGCTCCTGCCACCGACATGCAGAAGACGGTCACTCATTTGCGCGAGCAACTCGCGGAACGCAACATGGTGGGTGACATCCGTGCTGCTGAGGCCCGCTTGGACGCCCTGTCAGCCCAGATCGTAGAACTCGAGAAGTCCGAGAAGGCTGCCCACGAGGCGGTGCGCGCCAACGAACTCGCAGCGCGCGAAGCAATTGTTGCTGAAGCTGAGACCATTGCCGGCCAGGACCCTGCGCAGATTCAGTGGAAGACTTCCAGCGCACGCATGAACGAGTTGTTTGAAACCTGGAAGGCTGCACAAAAGAGCGGGGTCAGGCTTGGCCGCAGTAACGAAGACGCGCTCTGGAAGCGTTTCCGCTCGGCGCGGACGGTATTTGATCGTCACCGCCGCGCATACTTCTCGCAGCTTGACAGCAATAACTCCGCGGCAAAGTCAGCCAAAGAGGCCTTGATCGCGGAGGCCGAGGCGCTTTCAACGTCTACCGACTGGGGATTCGCGGCCGGCGAGTACCGCAGGCTGATGGACCAGTGGAAGACCACTCCGCGTGCAAGCCGCAAGGACGATGACGCTCTCTGGGGCCGGTTCCGCGCCGCCCAGGACGTCTTCTTCAGCAACCGCCAGGCCGCCAACGAACAAATCGACCAGGAATACACTGCGAACCTGGCCGTCAAGGAACAGTTGGTCGCTGAGGCGCAGGCGCTCCTGCCCATCAACGATCTCAACGCCGCCAAGAAGGCCCTGCAGTCCATCAGGGACCGTTGGGAAGACGCCGGCAAGGTTCCCCGCGCCGACATGGGTCGGATTGAGGCCGGGCTTCGCAAGGTCGAAGATGCGGTCCGTGAAGCCGAGGAAGAGAAGTGGCGCCGGAGCAACCCGGAAACCAAGGCCCGCACCAACAGCGCCTTGTCACAGCTCGAATCGGCTATTGCAGGCCTCAAGGACGATCTGGAGAAGGCCGAGAAGGCCGGCGACCAGCGCCGTATCAAGGCCGCCCGAGAGGCTCTGGAAGCTCGCCAGGCATGGCTTGACCAGATCCAGCGCTCGGCAAGCGACCTCGCCTAGAGGACTCCGGGCCAAAATCTTTCCTGCAGGCTCCGTTCCGGTTATCCACATAACCGGGACGGAGCCTGTACTCGTAGGGTGGCCGCACGGAATGATCGATGAATGGTCCCCGCTGTCAACGCCCCGCATTTATTGGAGCCGGTCATCTCCGAGCTCTACTCCCCCAGCCGCATCTTTACGTGGAACGAACTGCAAAGTATGGCGTTCGATGGCATCCTGTTGCCCCTGTACGGGAAGAGTTACGCCTCCCCTGGTGTTGCTGTCACTCACCGCCTCAGAGCCCGAGCAGCGGCGCTCACAGTCCCGGAAAGAATCCGGACCAAGGTTGTGGCCGGCCGGCTCACGGCAGCATGGATCTACGGTTGCGCCAATCCGCCCGAGCACCTGTCACTACTGGTCGATGCAAAACATCGCATATCCAGCCTGCGGGGAACCACACAATGTAGTCTCCATGAGGTTCGGCTGGGTCAGATGGACGTGGTCAGTCTCGGAGGAATGCTGGTCAGCAGCCCACTGCGTACCGCGGCGGACATCGCCCTCCATGTCGAACCCGATCGCGCGCTGCCGGCGTTGAAGCGCCTTCTTGAACGCGAGGAGCTTGGCATCAGGCTGCGGCTGCTCACCCTGGCCGTCGAGACGGCTCCCCGAGTGCCACATAAGAAGCGTGCCTTGGCAACACTGGGCCAGCTGGCTTCCTCAGATCCGGGCTAGCTGCGACGGCGGTTTCCCGTAGTGCGATACACGTCAAAAACGCCATCAATGCGGCGAACCGCGTTCAAGACGTGATGCAGGTACTTCGGATCGCCCATTTCGAAGGCAAACTTCGAGATCGCCACCCTGTCACTCGACGTATGAACCGACGCGGCCAGGATGTTCACGTGGTTCTCGGACAAGATACGGGTCACGTCGGACAGCAGGGACTTCCTGTCCAAAGCTTCCACCTGAATCTCCACCAGGAACACGCTCGACTGGGTGGGTGCCCACTCAACTTCAACAATTCTGTCCGGCTGGTCACGAAGACCCGAGACATTGGTGCAGTCAGTCCGGTGGACAGAAACTCCTGATCCACGCGTTACGAAGCCCAGGATGGGGTCCGGTGGTACCGGGGTGCAACACCGGGCCAGCTTGACCCACACATCACCGACGCCGCGCACGATGACACCCGAATCCGAGAACTTCGACTTCGCAACCTGGGTAGGAATACTGACTTCATCAAGGTCTTCGTCGGGTGTTTCATGACCACCCAAGTGCTCCACGAGCTTTTCCATGACGGACTGGGCCGAGGTGTGCCCGTCGCCAACGCCCGCATACAGCCCGGAGATGTCTACATAGTGGAAATCCTCCGCCACCGCGGACAAAGCGTCGTGCGTCATCAGGCGTTGCAAGGGCAGGTTCTGCTTCCGCATCGCCCGCGTCAACATGTCCTTGCCGCGTTCAATGGCTTCTTCGCGGCGTTCCTTGGTGAACCATTGGCGGATCTTATTGCGTGCCCGCGCCGACTTGACGAAGTGCTGCCAGTCCTGGCTGGGCCCGGCGCCTTCCGCCTTGGAGGTGAAGATCTCTACCCAGTCGCCATGGTTCAGCTCGCTGTTCAGCGGAACCAATTTGCCATTGACGCGGGCACCAATGGTTCGATGGCCCACCTCCGTGTGCACGGCGTAGGCGAAGTCCACAGGGGTTGATCCGGCCGGAAGGGCCATGACCTCACCCTTTGGCGTGAAAACAAACACTTCCCGGGCGTTGATCTCGTAGCGGAGCGAATCCAGGAATTCTCCGGGATCCGATGTCTCCTGCTGCCAGTCCACCAGCGACCGCAGCCAGCCCATGTCGCCGTCACGAGGGCTGCCCGGGCCTTGCGCGGTGCGGTTGGGCTGGTCCTTGTACTTCCAGTGGGCTGCCACACCGTATTCTGCACGGCGGTGCATCTCGTGGGTGCGGATCTGGATTTCCACAGGCTTGCCACCCGGGCCGATCACCGTTGTATGCAGTGATTGGTACATGTTGAACTTGGGCATCGCGATGTAGTCCTTGAACCGGCCCGGAAGGGGGTTCCACCGCGAATGCAGCGTCCCCAAGGCGGCGTAGCAATCACGAACCGAATCAACCAGGACACGCACGCCCATGAGGTCGTTGATGTCGTCGAAGTCTTTGTCCCGGACGATCATCTTCTGATAAATCGAGTAGTAGTGCTTGGGCCGGCCAGTGATGGTCGCTTTGATTCGTGCCGTTCGAAGGTCATCCGCTATCTGGTTGCGGATGACGCTGAGGCTCTTTTCCCGCTCCGGTGTGCGGTCGCCCACCATGCGCACGATTTCCTCGTACACCTTGGGATACAGCGCAGCGAAGGAGAGATCTTCCAGTTCCCACTTGATGGTGTTCATACCCAGGCGATGAGCCAGGGGTGCGAAGATCTCCAGGGTTTCACGGGCTTTGCGCGATGAAGACTCCGCGGAAACGAACCGCCAAGTGCGCGCATTGTGGAGGCGGTCTGCAAGCTTGATCATCAGGACACGGATGTCCTTGGCCATCGCGACCACCATCTTGCGAACGGTTTCCGACTGCGCAGCCTCGCCAAAGCTGACTTTATCCAGCTTGGTGACGCCATCCACCAACATGGCAACTTCGGGTCCGAAGTCCCGCGTAAGGTCAGCCAGTGTGTAGGGGGTGTCCTCTACTGTGTCGTGGAGCAACGCTGCTGCCAGAGTAGTCCCGGTCATGCCGAGTTCAGCCAGGATGGTGGCCACGGCCACCGGATGGGTGATGTACGGATCACCGCTCTTGCGCTTCTGACCCTGGTGGCTCTGCTCTGCCACTGCGAAGGCGCGCTGGATCAGGTCGAAGTCCTCTTTGGGATTGTTCGCCCGGACCGTCCGCAGCAGTGGCTCCAGGATCGGCGAGTACGGAGCGATTCCCCGTCCCGTCAGGCGGGCAAGCCGGGAACGCGTACGCTCCCGCCGTCCCGGGAAGGTGGGACGCGCGCCGGGAGCATCGACCGGAACCGCAGCTGCAGTCCGTCCGGGCACACTCGTTGCCGGAACTGCCACAGTCTTGCGGCCGTCATCCCCGCCCGCCGGTGGTGCCGACGTCGCACGTTCTTCCACAGAAGTACCCCTCACAACCGATTTAATTCTCCCAGTCTATTCCCGCAGGTGAATGCTTCTGCAACCGGGCAGCACATGACGATGACGCAGGCAAGTCAAAGAGCCGGCCTCCGCAGTCGCGCGGAGGCCGGCTCCCGGCCAAACAACGGTACTTAAAACCCCTAGACGGTGGCTTCAGTCCTGCGGTGGGCAACCTTCTTGGCTTGCTTGACGAGGTCGGGCTCGCTCTGGCGGAGCCACGCGTACAGCGGTGCCGCAATGAAGATCGTGGCCGCGGTACCAATGAGGATACCCACGAACAACGCCAGGGAAAGATCGCGAAGTGTGCCCGCGCCCAGAAGCCCGGCACCAATGAAGAGGATTGCCGCCACCGGGAGGACGGCCACCATCATGGTGTTGATGGAGCGGACCAAGGTTTGGTTGACGGCGAGGTTGACCTCTTCACTGAACGTGCGGCGGGTGGAGGTGGAGATGTCCGAGGTGTTTTCCCGGATCTTGTCGAAGACCACCACGGTGTCATACAACGAGTAGCTGAGGACCGTCAGGAAGCCGATGATGGCCGAGGGCGTCACTTCGAAGTCGCTCAGGGCGTAGACGCCCGCCGTGGTGAACATGGTGACCAGCATGCCGACGAGTGCCGACAAGGACATCTTCCAGGTCCTGAAGTACAGCGCCATCAGGACAGCGGCCAAGGCAACAAAGACCACCAGGCCGATGAGGGCCTGGCGAGTGACATCCTGACCCCAGGTTGGGCCCACGAAGTTGGACGTCACTTCGTTCTCCGTCACGCCGTAGGCGCTGGTGAGGCCATCCTTGATCCGGTTCGTCTCGTCATCGGTCAGCTGATCCGTTTGGATCCGCATGGTGTTGCCTGCCACGTTGGCAACGCGGGGAATGGCATCGGGCACGATGTCGTGGACGGCCTTTTCGCCCAGGCTTGCATCAGTGGTGCTGACATTTGAAACAGTGAACTCGGAGCCGCCACGGAATTCGATTCCAAGGTTGAAACCGCCCTTGACCACCGGAATCAGGATGGAGAGTGCCACGGCGACCGCCGCAATGATGAACCAGATCTTCTTGGAATTGACGAAGTTGTACGAGCGCTTGCCCGTGTATAGCTCGTGGCCGAAGGTTGCGAAGCTCGTGGTCATTACTTCTCCTCCTTGGTGCCGTTGGAAGTACCAGTGAGCTGGCCCTTCTCGGCAAGGCGCCTCTCGGCGATGGTCATGCGTCGTTCTGCTTCGGCTGCCGCGCCGGTGTTGCGTGCGCGAACCACGGCAGGCTTTTCCTCAGGCGCACGGAGGCGGCCCGCGCCCCGGTAAAGGGGAACTGCGCCGAGACGGTCCGGGGAAAGCCCTGAGAAACGGTGCCCTTCGCCAAAGAACTTGGTGCGGGCAAGGACCTGCAGCATGGGGTGCGTAAACATGAACACCACCAGGAGGTCAGCCAGGGCCGTCAGGCCGAGGGTGAAGGCAAAGCCACGTACGTTGCCGACAGCTACGAAATAGAGGACCAGGGCGGCAAGGAGGTTGACGGCCTTGGAAGCCAGCACGGTGCGCTTGGCCCGCTTCCAACCATTCTCGACGGCGGACACCAGGCCACGGCCCTCGCGCAGCTCATCCCTGATGCGTTCGAAGTAGACGATAAACGAGTCAGCAGTCTGGCCAATGGCCACGATCAGGCCCGCCACACCTGCCAGGGAGAGACGGTAATTTTCCGTCCACCCAAGGATGGCAATGGCGAGATAGGTCAGCACACCAGCCACCACAAGGGACGCGATGGTGACAAGACCCAAAGCGCGGTACTGGAACAGGGAGTACACAACCACCAGCAACAGACCGATCATGCCTGCCAGCAAGCCGAGGCGAAGTTGGTCGCCACCGAGGGTGGCCGAAATCTGCTCTTGTGATTGGATCTCGAAGCTGATGGGCAGCGCGCCGTAGCGCAACTGGTCAGACAAGGCCTTCGCTGACGCCTGGGTGAAGTTACCCGTGATCTGCGGCTTGCCATCGGTGATGACAGCCAGGGCTCGCGGGGCTGAAAGTACCTTGTCGTCCAGGACGATCGCGAACTGTGACTTGGGATCGTCAGTACCCTGCGTCTGCGCTGCAGCATAGAACTGGTTGAGGCGTTCGGTTACGGCTTTGAACTTTGCCGTTGCATCCGAGTTGAAGACAATGTTGACGCCCCAGGAATTCGTCACGGAGCCCTGGGCACCCTGGACCTGGGTAAAGGTGGAATCGCTGATGTCCTGGCCCTTGACCTCAACGGGCCCGAGGATGTACTTGATCGCCGGAGTCGTGGCAGTGGCCGCCTCGCAGGTTACCAGCGGTTTGGCAGGATCCGACCGGTCGCGCTTTTCCGGTGACGGATTAACACAGTCGAGCGCTTCAAATTCCTTCTGGACTTCCGGGGTGATCCAGTTGACATCACTCGCGTTGGCCGGCTCCGCCGTCGGCTTGTTCAGCTGGTCCTCAGGAGTGCGCTGCTCGGCTGGTATAGCTGCCGGGTCGCCATAGGTGATGACCGGACGGAAGTTCATGTCGGCCGAAGCCTGGATCAGGTCGCGGGTTTCCTTAGATGGTGTCCCCGGAAGGCTGACCACCACGTTGCGGCCGGACTGCGTGCTGATTTCGGCTTCAGCAACACCGGAGCCATCCACTCGCTGCCGGATGATGGCGACTGCCTGGTTGAGTTGCTCCTCATTGATCTCGCTGGAACCCTCCACGCGGGGTGCCAGGATCATCTGGGTTCCGCCTTCAAGGTCCAGAGCAAGCTTGGGAGCCCAACTGGCATTGCCAGTCACCACTCCGCCAGCAAGGACAGCGGTTAATACAACGAAAATTGCTCCAAGCCAGGTCAGCACCCTGCGGGCTGAGTTTTTGGGGCCGGTCCGTGCCATTATCGATCTTCCTGTTATCGCCGGACAGCCGCCGGCCGACGCTGGTGAGCGTCTGCCGGCGGCTCTCCGCTGCCGTAGAAGTTGCCTTGCGCGGTGTCGCCGCGACTGACGGTGCTAGTTGTCCTTCTTGTCCTCTTTGTTGAGGCGCGCGATGGTTTCGTCCGGTGTCTCGACGGCGGCAGGAGCCTCAGCCTCCGCGGCGGTCAGGGAAGAAGCGTCATCCGGGACAACCGGTGCTTCCTCGGGGGTGGATTCGACCACCTTGGTGACTGCCTGGCGGTGAACCGTTGCCTGGTTACCCGGGGAAAGTTCGATGACGACCTTGTTCTCGGCTTCGTCGATGGACACGATGCGGCCAAAGAGACCGAAGCTGGTCATGACGTCAACACCAGGAGCGAACTTGGACTGCATTTCAGCCTGCTGCTGCTGGGTCTTCTTGTTGCGGCGGAACATCATGAAGACAAAGAGTCCAAGCATGACGAACAGCAATATGGTCATTGGATCCACAGGGAAGTTCCGTTCTGTACTTACGTTTTGGTTCACGGCAACGTCCCTGGCAGATCCGCATGGCGGGCATTGATCAAGGACTCGAACGTGCCGAGCGTCATACCAGTCTAGTGGGAAAAGCTGAACAGAGCGTGTTAACCGACCGTATCTATGCTTTCGGCGTGGTTTTCGTCCTCACCGAACAAGGCGAGGGTCTCTTGGCCAAAGACTCCGGCCGGTACGGCGTAGCCAAGGTGGGTCCAAGCCGACGCCATCGCGATTCGACCCCGCGGAGTACGTCCCAGAAGTCCCTCGCGTACAAGGAACGGTTCAGCCACGGTCTCAACCGTTTCGGGTTCTTCACCGACGGCAATGGCCAATGTGGACAAGCCAACAGGGCCACCGTTGAACTTGGTTATGAGGGCTTCCAGAACGGATCTGTCCAGCCTGTCCAAGCCACGCTCGTCTACTTCGTACATATCCAAGGCAGCTGACGCCGAACGGGCGTCGATTTGCTCGATGCCATGAACAAGCGCCCAGTCACGGACACGGCGCAGCAGCCGGTTGGCTATACGCGGCGTTCCCCGGGAGCGACCGGCGATCTCGGTGAAACCCGCGGAGTTTACCTTCAGGTCCAGAAGCCCGGCAGAACGGCGGAGGACGAGTTCGAGTTCGGCCACCGAATAAAACTCGAGGTGCCCGGTGAAACCGAATCGGTCCCTCAAGGGCCCCGGAAGGAGTCCCGCGCGGGTGGTGGCACCTACCAGGGTGAAAGGCGGAAGCTCCAGGGGAATTGCAGTTGCGCCTGCTCCCTTGCCCACCACGATGTCCACGCGGAAGTCCTCCATGGCCATGTACAGCATTTCTTCTGCAGGCCTGGACATGCGGTGGATTTCATCGAGGAACAGGACCTCGCCCTCCGAGAGCGAGGAAAGGATGGCAGCGAGATCCCCGGCGTGCTGGATGGCCGGACCGCTGCTGATACGCAGCGGCGCGTTCATCTCCGCTGCAATGATCATGGCAAGTGTGGTCTTACCGAGTCCGGGAGGTCCGGACATCAACACGTGGTCGGCGCTGCGGCCACGCATCTTCGAAGCCTCAAGCACCAGGGCAAGTTGCTTGCGGACCCGATGCTGTCCTACGAAGTCGTGCAGGTTCTTGGGGCGGAGAGCAGCCTCAATGACCCGCTCTTCCGGTTCCTCTCCCCCGCTGACGAGTGACTGCTCAACCACGGCTGCCTACACGATTGCCGGCGCGAGCCCCGTCCTGGCCAAGCCAGCGCAACGTAGCCCGAAGTATTTGGGCCACGTTTCCTGCGTCTACGAGTTCCGGCGAATCGGCCATCGCTTTGTCGATACTGCCGTTGGCGTCTTTCTCGGACCATCCCAAACTGGTCATGGCTGCGACGACCTGCGGCTTCCATTCTGCGTTCGGGGCCGCGGCGGGAGCAGCACCAGTGCCGGTTCCATGCGGAACCAACTTCCCGGCCAGCTCGAGGACAATACGGCCGGCCACCTTAGGGCCGATGCCCGGCACCTTGGTGAATGCCTTGCTGTCACCAGTGTGAGCCGCCACCCGGATGGCTTCCGGTTCGTGCACGGCGAGGACGGCCAAGGCCAAACGGGGCCCAACCCCGCTGACGCTGAGCAGGACGTCGAAAACTTCGCGTTCGTCGTCGTCGGCAAATCCGAACAGCGTGAGTGAATCTTCACGGACGATCATGGAAGTGAAGAGCTTGGCTTCGGTTCCTGTTTTGAGGTGGCTCAAGGTCTGCGGTGTGGCGAAGACACTCATTCCCGCACCGTTGAGGTCGATAACAGCGGTGGACAAACCAACGTGGGCTACGGTTCCACGGAGAAAACTGATCAAGACCCGGCTCCTGAAATACTGCCTGCTCCGTTGCCGTGAAAACTGCGGCCAAAGCGGACTATCCGAACATATCTACGAATACCCTAGCAAGAGCGGCAGACAATCACCGTTTGCGGCGCGCTTTTGCTTCGGCTTCGGCCCACGCTTTCTGCGCGGGAGTAAGTCCGGCCTTGCCGTTGGCGCCACCGGCTGAGCCCATGCCACTGCCTGCGCGCCACGCGTGGGTGAGGGCCAGGGCCAGGGCGTCGGCAGCATCAGCCGGCTTGGGTGGAGCATCCAGGCGCAGAATCTTGGTCACCAATTTGGTGACCGCATCCTTGTTGGCAGTGCCGCTGCCGGTAACTGCGGCTTTCACCTCGGAGGGTGTATGCATGGCGACCGGGATACCCCGGCGTGCTGCCGCCACGATGACGACGCCCGAAGCCTGGGCTACGCCCATCACCGTGCTCACGTTCATTTGCGAGAAAACACGTTCGACGGCGACGACATCCGGCTTGTGCAGGTCCAACCATTCGTCGATTGCCTGGGCGATGACCAGTAAGCGCTTGTCCAAGGTCAGCTCGGCGGACGTGCCCACCACTCCGACGGCCACCATGGTTGCCCGGCGGTTCCGCTCAATGTCCACCACACCGATGCCGCAACGGGTGAGGCCCGGATCGACTCCCAATACGCGAAGAGTCAAGTCCGGGCCTTCCTGATGGCTGTAAGCCTGATGGTTGTCAAAATTGATGCGCTGCGCCCACCCGATTACTCGGCGTCGAGGGCAGCCTGCACTTCCTCGCTGAGGTCCGCATTGCTGTACACGTTCTGGACATCGTCCAGGTCTTCCAGCGCATCCACGAGCTTCATGAACTTCTTGGCGCCGTCAACGTCCAAGTCAACCTGCATGGACGGAACGAATTCGGCTTCGTCAGTTTCGTAGTCGATGCCGGCTTCCTTCAAGGCGTCACGGATGGCCTGGAGATCGGAGGGCTCGGAGTGGATTTCCCAGTTTTCACCGCTGTCCTTGACTTCCTCGGCTCCGGCATCAAGGACAGCCATCAGGATGTCGTCTTCGCTAAGGCCGTTCTTGGGCAGGACAACAACACCCTTGCGGGCGAAGAGGTAGCTCACGGAACCGGGATCGGCGATGGTGCCGCCGTTGCGCGAAATCGCCAGTCGCACCTCGGAAGCGGCACGGTTCTTGTTGTCGGTCAGACATTCAATCAACAACGCCGAACCCTGGGGACCGCGGGCTTCGTACATGATCTCGGTGTAGTCCACCACTTCACCGGTGAGGCCCGCACCACGCTTGATGGCGCGGTCGATGTTGTCGTTGGGTACCGAAGTCTTCTTTGCCTTCGTGACGGCGAGCTCAAGGCCCGGGTTGCCGGCAAGGTCCGGTCCGCCCATGCGGGCAGCAACTTCGATGTTCTTGATCAGTTTCGCGAACGACTTTGCACGCCTGCCGTCAATGATGGCTTTCTTGTGCTTGGTGGTCGCCCATTTGGAGTGGCCTGACATGCTTTACGCTTCTCCTCTGATCATTCGAATAAAGAGTTCATGCACGCGTTTCTCTCCCGTCACTTCCGGGTGGAAGGAGGTGGCCAGCAGTTGGCCGGAACGCACTGCAACAATTCTAGCCACTCCATGCAAAGTAGCCGTGTGGCTGGCGTGGTCGGGATCAACCTGGGCAAGGACTTCCACGCCCGGACCAACACGTTCCACCCAGGGGCCGCGGATGAATACCGCGTGAACGGGATCCACACCGGATTCACCGGCACTGAAATCCAAGCCCTTGAAATCGAGGTCGGTTTCAAAGGATTCGCGTTGTCGTCCGAAGGCGTTGCGGCGGACCGTAATATCCAGGCCGCCGAAAGTCTGCTGGGGATTTCCGTCAAGGTCCGTAGCCGGGTCTGCAATTTCATTGGCCAGCAGGATCATGCCGGCGCAGGAGCCGTAGACGGGAAGGCCCTCCGCGATGCGCTTTTGAAGGGGGTCACGGACTTCGAAGATCCGGGAAAGCTTGTCTATGGTGGTGGACTCGCCGCCAGGGATAATCAGGCCGTCGATGTCGTCGAGCTCTGACGGGCGGCGAATACCCACGCCGGTGGCTCCAGCGGCCTCAACAGCGTGGATATGCTCGCGGAAGTCGCCCTGGAGAGCCAGCACGCCTATTCGGAGTCCTGCACCCACGCGTGACGAAGCGTCGGAAAGGGGGTTGGTCATTGGTCCATCATAGTGGTCCAAGCCCTCAGTAACCTTGTGTCCGGCCGTCGGGCGCTGCCGTCAGGCAGGGTTCCATGCCCCGACTGGGATATATTACAGAGCATGCTTTCCTTCAGCGTTCCCCTCGGCAAGCTGGTCCGCACACTGTCCCGGCTCCGGGGCGGAGGCTCAGCTTTTCCCGGCCTGGTGGTCGAGAAGATCGACCCCGGCTTCATGCAGCGAACGCTCGCGTCGCTCCCCCTTGGTGTAGCCGTGGTCAGTGGTACCAACGGTAAAACCACCACCACCAAAATGGTGGTGGAACTCCTTGAAAGCCAGGGCTTAAAGGTCTTCACCAACCGCAGCGGCAGCAACTTCACCCGAGGTGTGGCCGCTTCGCTCCTGGGCGATGTGGACTGGCGTGGACGACTCGATGCGGACATCGCCATCCTGGAACTCGATGAAGCCCACGCCGTGCACTTCGTCAACAAAGTGGAGCCACGCTTCAGCCTCCTGCTCAATGTCCTGCGCGACCAACTGGACCGCTTCGGAGAAATCGACAAGACCGCCCGCTTACTGGAGCACATCGCCTCCAAGACGACGGACACCGTGGTCCTCAACCGGGAAGATCCGCGCGTTGCCCGGATTGCCGCCGCCCTCAACACCCTAGACGCTGTTCACCACCCCGAAATCCGGTACTTCGGACTCGACGAATCGTTGCGGAGCACCTTTCCCAATGATGACGAGATGCGCACCACGGGCATTGGTCCGTCCCCGTCAGGCACCTCTGTTGCCGCGGAAACCGGTGACGATGTAGAACTGCCGGCTGCCGACGTCGTACTCCGCCGGGTAGGCGCCCAGGACGCTGACTTTGAGTTCGACGACGAAACCGTCACCACATCGATGAAACTGCGTGGCGTCTACAACATCTTCAATGCGGCGGCAGCTTTGTCGCTGGCGCGCGCCATCCTGGGAACCGGGCCGGTGGACACGCCCAAACTCGTCAAGGCCTTGGGAGAAGTTGCTCCCGCGTTCGGCCGCGGCGAAAGCCTCACGGTGGACGGCCAGCCCCTGGAGCTGGTGCTTGTGAAGAACCCGAGCGGTTTCCGACTCGGACTGAAGTCCTTCCCCGCCGGCGGATACGCCACCATGATTGCCATCAACGACAACTACGCCGACGGCAGGGACATGTCCTGGCTCTGGGACGTCGAGTTCGAATCCCTGCGGGAAGGCGGCGTGGAAGTCCTCACCGGCGTCCGCGCCTACGACATGGCCCTCCGCCTCCAGTACGACGATGTGCCGTTCGGAACAGTGGAACCGGACATCACCGCTGCCCTGCGGACTTTCATAGACGGCTCGCGAGGCAAGCCCAAGCGCGTCTTCTGCACTTACACCTCCATGCTCGCCATTCGACGTGAACTGGCCAAAATCACCATAGTTGAGGTGGTCTCATGACCTCGGAAACACAGCACTCAGACGTACAGCCGCACTCAGACGCACAGCCCAGCAAGGGAACAATCCGCGTCCTCCAGCTTTACCCGCGGGAAATGAACATCTACGGCGACTGGGGCAACGCCCTGGTACTGAAGCAACGCATCAAGTGGCACGGTTATACGCCCGAGTTGCTCGAATACAACGTGGGTGACGAGTTCCCGGACGACGTCGACATTATTGTGGGCGGAGGCGGGCAGGACAGTGGACAACTGGTCATCCAGGACGATCTCCAGGCGCGTGCCTCGCAGTTGAAGCAACTCGCGGATGAAGGTGCCCCCATGTTGGTGATTTGTGGGCTGTACCAGCTTTTCGGCAAGTTCTTCAAGACCAGCACCGGACCCGTCATTCCCGGCATCGGCATTCTTGACGTCGAAACCCACGGTACTGACGAGCGACTCATCGGCAACGTAACCATGAAATCTGCCGAGTTCGGCGACATTCTGGGCTACGAGAACCACAGCGGGCAGACAACTTTGGGTCCCGGCGTCGAGCCCCTCGGCACTGTCACGAAAGGCGCCGGCAACAACAGCAAGGACGGACATGAAGGCGCCCGTTACAACAACGTCGTAGCGAGCTACCTGCACGGTTCACTGCTCCCGAAGAATCCGGCCATTGCGGACTTCCTGATCCGAACGGCAGCCGAACGCAAGTTCGGAACATTCGTGCCGGGAACGCCCGACGACGGTTACGCCCGCCTTGCGCGCGAACACGCCGCACGCCGGCCGCGGTAGGCGCTACTTTTCCTTGGTGATCAGCAGTTCGTGCGCGCCTGCTGTTGCTGCGCCCATGGACTCAACCACCGCTTTGGTCCGCTGGTAGGTCTCAGCATCGGCCGCGGGTGTAGCGCAGACTCCCTGTGGTGCATCGCTGGCCACGGAGCACCAACGATAGGGATCCCGAACGATCACTGACGGGGCCCAGGCGAGATCCGACGCAGTCCAAACACCTGCTGCGTTCTGGCTGAACTGTGCCCGGACTAGAAGCCCCTCATTGTTCAGGACGTACCACGGGGACAGTTCGGTAACGCCGTTGCCCAGCCCATAGACGATCCAGGTGCCTTTGTAATTCTCGATCGGCAACACCGAGTGGGTGTGGTGCCCGTAGATCATGGTGAACTGGCCGCTGTCCACCAACGCGTGCGCAACTTCCTGCTGCTGGGCATTGGCTTCGCTGGCGTACTCGTCACCGGCGTGCATGACGCCCAGGACAATGTCGGCTCCCAACGCCTTTGCCTGTTTCGCCTTAGCGATCATGGCCGCTGGGTCCAGCTCGTCAACCAACCACGGGTATTCCGGGATTTGCCCGTTGTGGCCATACGTTCCAATGATGACCGCCACCTTGGCAGCGTCCGTTTGGAGCATGAGTATCTCTTTGGACTCCGCTTCCGTCCTGTAGGACCCCGTGTGCTTCAGGCCCGCCGCGTCCAACGCGTCCAGTGTCCGAAGCAAACCTTCAGTACCGCGATCAATGGTGTGGTTGCTGGCCGTGGTGCAGGCCTGGTAGCCGACATCCTTGGATGCTGTGATGATCTGCGGTGGCACGTTGAAGGATGGATAGGCAGAGAACGGCCCTTCCGGGGTTGCAACGGGAGTTTCCTGGTGGCAAATGGCGAGGTCGCTGTTACGAATGTAGCGACGCTGCCCCTCGAGAAGCGGAACAAACGTATAGCCGGGCTGACCAGCTGCCGCAGCGTCAGCTCTCGCTTGTTGCCAGAGCTGCGTATGGACCAACATGTCGCCTGTCACCGTGATGGAGGTGCAGCGTAGCTCCGGGCAGGCGGGCCCCTTACCTGGGGTAGGGTTCGGTGCAGGGGTGCGGGTTGGGCTTGGGCTCACGTTTGCCGGAGCGGAAGTGGCGCTGCTGCGGTTCCCGTCATCATTTTCCGCGATGACACCGCAGGCGTTCACCGATAGGGACATGACCACGGCACTCAGCACGAGTACCGCCTTGCGAGGACCGAACCATCCCCCGGAAAATGTGATTTTGCCCATGGCTTTCATCCTACGGCGGGAGCTTTGCGGAAGCGGGCGTGCCGCCCTTGAGGACACGATTCTTACGTGAAAGAGTCACTTCATGACTAATCCACTCTTGAGCCCCAGCCCCCTGCCCTATGGGCTGCCGCCCTTTGCCGGCATCTCAGCAGAGCACTATGCGGAGGCTATAGAGGCAGGATTGGCATCGCACCTCCAGGAGATTTCCCGGATCGTGGCCAATCAGGAGCCAGCTACCTTGGAAAACACGGCACTGGCCATGGAGCGGTCAGGGCTTCTCCTCAACAGGGCGGCTGCGGCATTCTTCACCCTGGTTTCCGCGGATGCTTCCGACGCCATCAAGGCGCTGGAGACAGAGCTGTCACCTAAGTTGTCGGCACACCAGGATGCTGTTTACATGAACCGCGCGCTCTACCACCGGTTCGCAGCAATCGATACAACAGACTTGGATGCAGAATCGTCCCGACTGGTGCAGGAGTACCTCAAGGAGTTCCGGCAGTCCGGAATTCAACTGGATGACACCGGGCAACAACGCTTGCGTGAAGTTAACTCCGAACTGTCCCGATTGGGCACCGAGTTTGGCCAGCGCGTCAAGGAAGCCATGAAGTCCGCCGCCCTGCTTCTTGACGACGCCGCTGATCTTGCCGGGCTGCAGCCCGAAGTGGTCACCGGCGCCGCGGAAGCAGCCAAGCTTGCCGGGCATGACGGCAAGTACCTACTGACCTTGATCCAACCCAGCAACCAACCCGCCATGGCGTCCTTGGAGAACCGGACCATCCGCCGTCGTCTATTCGAAGCGTCCCTGGCACGCGGCACCGATGGCGGCGACTTGGATGTCCGTGAACTTGTGAAGGCTACCGCGCGTTTGCGGGCAGAGAAAGCTACGCTCCTGGGGTTTGCCAACTTCGCTGAGTTGGTCGTGGACCAACAGACTGCTCCCGGTTTCAGCGAGGTGGCGGCGATGCTGGGCAAGTTGGCACCTGCTGCTGTGCGTAACGCCCGGAAGGAGGCAGACGCCTTAGCGGAATCCGCCGGACAGCAACTCGAGCCGTGGGATTGGGCGTACTACTCTGCACTTGTCCGAAAGGAAAAGTTCGAGGTGGACGAGCAGGCACTCCTGCCCTACTTCAGCCTTGAAACCGTGCTCAACGACGGTGTCTTCCATGCGGCAACGCAGCTTTACGGGGTCACTTTCCATGAGCGCGAAGACTTGGACGGCTATCACCCCGACGTCCGAATCTGGGAGGTCCGGAATGAAGACGGCAGCGGCCTCGGCCTCTTCCTGGGCGACTACTACACGCGGGAATCAAAGCGCGGAGGTGCCTGGATGAATTCCCTGGTCGAACAGTCCAGCCTCCTGGGAACGCGCTCCGTGGTCATCAACAACCTCAACATCACCAAGCCGGCGCCCGGCGAGCCTACACTGTTGTCCTTGGACGAGGTCCGTACCGTTTTCCATGAATTCGGCCACGCCCTGCACGGCCTCTTTTCCGATGTCACCTATCCGCGGTTCTCCGGCACGTCCGTGCCGCGCGATTTCGTGGAGTACCCGTCCCAGGTCAACGAAATGTGGATCATGTGGCCGGAGGTACTGGCCAACTACGCACGTCACTACTCCACCGGGGAAGCTCTCCCCCAGGACACGGTGGACAAACTCAATGAGTCGTTGTTGTGGGGAGAAGGTTTCGCAACCACCGAATACCTCGGCGCGGCCCTCCTTGACCTGGCGTGGCACGTGCTGTCCGCGTCCGAAGTTCCGGACGACATTCCCGCCTTCGAAGCCAAGGCTTTGGCCGACGCGGGAGTCGCGCACCCACTGATCCCGCCGCGGTATCGCACCGGCTACTTCCAGCACATCTTCGCCGGCGCGGGCTACGCAGCCGGCTATTACTCCTACATCTGGAGTGAGGTGCTGGACGCGGACACCGTGGAGTGGTTCAAGGAAAACGGCGGCCTTACCCGATCCAACGGGGACCGGTTCAGATCCGAGCTGCTATCGAGGGGTAACAGCCGCGATCCGCTGGAATCCTTCCGCTCATTCCGAGGCCATGACGCCGACCTGGCCCCCCTGCTAAAGCGCCGCGGCCTCAACTAAACACAACGACGCCGGACGCTCACCTCATAAGGCGACCGTCCGGCGTCGTTCATAACCTCAAGCACCTCAAGCTGAGGGCAGGGGCGATCCGGCAGTGTGCGTAAAAGGCGCCCCGCGCCCTGAGCAGCTACTTAGCTGCCAACGGGGCGCGGGGAATAGCACGCAGAGGATTGCCGCTGTCCGAGACTTAAGTGCGGCTTACCAGCCGCGCTCTGCGAGGCGGTGGGGCTGCGGGATGTCGTCGACGTTGATGCCGACCATGGCTTCGCCGAGGCCGCGGGAGACCTTGGCGATGACATCGGGGTCGTCGTGGAACGTGGTGGCCTTCACGACGGCGGCGGCGCGCTCGGCCGGGTTGCCGGACTTGAAGATGCCGGAGCCGACGAACACGCCGTCGGCGCCGAGCTGCATCATCATCGCAGCGTCAGCCGGGGTGGCGATGCCACCGGCGGTGAACAACACCACGGGGAGCTTGCCGGTGGCTGCAACTTCCTTGACCAGTTCGTACGGGGCCTGCAGTTCCTTGGCCGCAACGTAGAGCTCGTCCTCGGGCAGGGCTGCGAGCTTGGCGATCTCGGAGCGGATCTTGCGCATGTGCCCGGTCGCGTTGGAAACATCGCCGGTGCCGGCCTCACCCTTGGAACGGATCATCGCCGCGCCCTCGTTGATGCGGCGCAGGGCCTCACCAAGGTTGGTGGCACCGCAAACGAAGGGGACCGTGAAGTTCCACTTGTCGATGTGGTTGATGTAGTCAGCCGGGGTCAGGACCTCGGACTCGTCGATGTAGTCAACACCGAGGGACTGCAGGACCTGGGCTTCGACGAAGTGGCCGATGCGGGCCTTGGCCATGACCGGGATGGACACGGCGGCGATGATCGCGTCGATCATGTCCGGGTCGGACATGCGGGACACGCCGCCCTGGGCGCGGATATCGGCCGGGACACGCTCGAGCGCCATGACAGCGACGGCACCGGCATCCTCGGCGATGCGGGCCTGCTCGACGTTAACGACGTCCATGATGACGCCGCCCTTGAGCATCTCCGCCATGCCCCGCTTGACGCGGCTGCTGCCCGTGACGCTGTTCGCGGACGAACCGGCTTCGTTGCTTACATCTGGTGTAGACACAAAAACCCCTATGGGTAGATAAACGACCTTCTTGCCGGGGGCGCACGCAGCCACACGACCGCTATCAGCGCACACCGGGTTTCAGGTCAAGGTGACCAAGTACTAGTAATAGTAGTCGCACCTTGCATGGTGGCAGTACATTCATTACTGCCTGAGCGGGCAACAAAGCGGGCTCCAGTAGGGCAGGTGCACAACTTCGGAGGAGCCACATTGGTCGCTTGCCAGTTCCTTTGGCATGCATTGCCTGCTGGTCCTTTACGCTGCAGCGGTTCCATCGGCTTCAGCCATGGCCTGCCGCCGCACTGCCGACATTCGCTGGACGATCGTCACCAGGCTGGCCAGGGCAAGAAGAATCAGGGTCCCGAACAACACAACCGGCGGGAGCCCCAATCCCGTGAGCCCCGTGATGAGCAGCACGGAAGCCAAGCGTTCTGCGCGCTCAGCGATCCCCACACTGGCTTGGTAGCCCAAGGACTCCGCTTTGGCCCGGGCGTAGGAAACAACCATGCCAAGAACCAGGCAGACGACGGCGGCGGTGCCTATTGCCGGATCCTCACCGCCGGTGAAAAACCAGATGGTGAGGCCGGCAAAAATCGCGCCATCGGCGAGACGGTCCAAGGTAGAGTCCAGGAAATTACCCCAACCACCGCTCCGCCCCTGCAGCCTTGCCATGATTCCGTCTACGACATCCGAGAACGCAAAAAAGGCGACCACGACTGAACCCCACCATAAGAAGCCCAGCGGGTAGAGGACGAGTCCTCCCAGGATGACGCCGGCGGTCCCTGCAATGGTCACTGCGTCCGGAGACACACCGATCCTGAGGAGCCAACGCGCTAGAGGTGTAAAAAGTGAAGTGAAAAAGCCGCGCGCATGCCTATTGAGCATTCGACTCCCCCGGCCAGGCTTCGGCCACAAGCTTGCGGACCTCATCAAGGGTCTGCGTAATGGCCTTGGTCTGAGCGATGATCGGGAAAAAGTTTCCATCCCCGCCCCAGCGCGGAACCACGTGCTGATGGAGATGCGCAGCGATGCCTGCACCGCCGGTAACGCCTTGGTTCATGCCCAGATTGAACCCGCTGGGATTCGAAACCTTCCGCAGCACGCGCATTGCCGTCTGGGTAAGATCGGCGAACTCTGCCGTTTCCTCTGCCGTGATGTCCGTGTAGTCGGGAACGTGCCGGTAGGGACAGATCAACAGATGCCCGGGGTTGTACGGGAACAAATTCAGGACCACATAGCAGGTCCTTCCCCTATGGACGATGAGGGATTCCTCATCCGAGCGCGTGGGTCCTACACAGAACGGGCAGTCATCCTTGTTTTTGAATTGATCCTGCCCGCCCTTGATGTAGGCCATACGGTGCGGAGTCCACAGGCGCTGAAACGCGTCCGGTACGCCCGCCAATCCGAAGTCATCGGTTACGTCTGCGTCGCCTGGAAGGTCAGCTGCCGCGCCTGTGTTCTCCTGCACCGTCTATGTGTCCGTTCCGTCAGCTCTCGCGGTTCTTGACGGCGTCAACGATCCTGCGGACCGCCTCGGCCACGGGAACCCCGTTATCCTGGCTGCCGTCCCGGAAGCGGAACGACACCGCACCGGCTTCTGCGTCCTCACCACCGGCAATCAGGACGAAGGGGATCTTGTCTTTGCTGGCCGTGCGGATCTTCTTCGGGAACCGGTCCGAGGAGATATCAACCTCGGCACGGATTCCTGCAGCTTTGAGCTGGCCAACGACGTCGAACATGTAGTCGTTGAAAGTTTCCGCTACGGGGATTCCCACCACCTGGACAGGAGCCAGCCAGGCCGGGAACGCCCCGGCGTAGTGCTCGGTGAGTACACCCATGAAGCGTTCTACGGAACCGAAAAGGGCTCGGTGGATCATGACCGGCCGCTGGCGTGTGCCGTCGGCTGCCTGGTACTCCAGTTCGAAACGCTCAGGCAGGTTGAAGTCCAGCTGGATGGTGGACATCTGCCAGGTCCTGCCGAGTGCGTCCTTTGCCTGGACGGAGATTTTAGGTCCGTAGAATGCTGCTCCACCCGGGTCCGGTACCAGCTCCAAACCGGAAGCCGCAGCAACCTCGGAAAGTGTGCGGGTGGCTTCCTCCCAAGCGGCATCGTCACCAACGAACTTCTCTTCGTTCTTGGTAGAGAGTTCCAGGTAGAAGTCGTCCAGGCCGTAATCCTTGAGCAGGCCCAGGACGAAGTTCAGCGTGGTGGTGAGCTCGTCCTTCATCTGTTCGCGGGTGCAGTAGATGTGGGCGTCGTCCTGTGTCATGCCACGGACGCGGGTCAGACCGTGCACAACCCCGGACTTTTCGTAGCGGTACACAGAGCCGAATTCGAAGAGGCGCAGCGGAAGTTCGCGGTAGGACCGGCCCCGTGAGCGGAAGATCAGGTTGTGCATGGGGCAGTTCATCGGCTTCAGGTAGTAATCCTGCGCCGGCTTCCGAACGGTGCCGTCTTCGTTGAATTCAGCGTCTACCTGCATCGCCGGGAACATGCCGTCCTTGTACCAGTCAAGGTGGCCGGAGACCTCGTAGAGGTGTCCCTTGGTGATGTGCGGGGTGTAGACGAACTCGTAACCTGCGTCCACGTGGCGTTGACGGGAGTAGTCCTCCATTGCCTTGCGGATGATGCCACCCTTGGGGTGGAACACAGGGAGGCCTGAGCCCAGCTCATCCGGGAAGGAGAAGAGGTCAAGTTCGACGCCGAGCTTGCGGTGGTCCCGTCGCTCAGCTTCAGCAATGCGCTCCTGGTAAGCCTTGAGGGCTTCCTTGGTGGGCCACGCGGTGCCGTAGATGCGCTGCAACTGCTGGTTGTTCTGGTTGCCGAGCCAGTACGCTGCGGAAGAGCGGGTCAACGCGAAGGCGTTGGCGATGATTTTGGTGTTCTGCAGGTGGGGACCGCGGCAAAGATCGCACCAGATGCTCTCGCCGCTCTTTCGATCCACATTGTCGTAGATCGTGATGTCGCCCGCACCTACCTCGACATTGACGCCTTCCACCGCATCGCTTGCGTCGTTCTTCTTGCCCAGCAGCTCGAGCTTGTAGGGCTCGTTGGCCATCGCTTCGCGGGCTTCTTCTTCGGTAACCACACGTCGAACGAATTTCTGGTTCTGGTTGATGATCTTTTGCATCATCTTTTCCAGCGTGCGGAGGTCTTCCGGGGTGAACGGCTCAGCGACGTCGAAGTCGAAGTAGAAGCCGTCAGTGATGTACGGGCCGATTCCGAGCTTGGCGTCGGGGCGCAACTGCTGAACAGCCTGTGCCATAACGTGGGCTGTTGAGTGGCGGAGAACGTTGAGCCCATCAGGGGAATCGATGGTGACGCCCTGGACGTCTGCGCCTTCGGTGAGGACCTGGTCAAGGTCCTTCAGCACACCATCCACACGGGCTACAACGACGTCGCGGCGCTCGAAGAAGAGTTCCGCGCCGGTAGTCCCTTCCGTCACCTTGGTCTCTTCGCCATCGACGATGAGGGTGATCTGTTGGGCATCTGACACGGGTGTCTCCTATTCATAGTTAAGGCTTCATAGCTTGTGGCGTACGGGGACCACAGCCAGCCACCGTCAATCGTATCCGCTTCAGCGAAGGCGGCCAAAGCAGCGCGCCGTGGCCGAATCCGGCTAACCGAGGCATGATTCTGCCGGGTTCAGCTACCCAGGCCGGTGATGGCAAGGTTCCTGGAGATGCCGTGGAGCGGCCCCTGCTGGGTGTATTCCTCCGGTAGCCCGGTTTCGGCAGGTAGGAGCTCGGCAAATGGCAATGCTTCGGGCCGGCTGAGGTCCCAGGCTTTGCTGGCGCTCAGGCTGATTCCCTTGGGACCTGTCCTTCTGGTGGTTCCACGGATCAGCAGCAGGCGGGTACCAAACAGCAGTGGCCCGGATTCTTCCTGCGCTTCATGGAAGAAGACCGAATCCACACAGCCGGTACCGTCGTCGATGCTGATGAAGACGACGCGCCGCCCGCCTCGCATGGGTGGGGTCTGGGTCGCTATTCGGACCCCTGCCACCAGGACTTCGGTCCCGTTGCGCAAGCCCAGGAGTTTGTCTGCCGTTGTAACTCCCAGTTTGTCCAACAATGGCCTGTGGCTATCCATCAGATGCTCGCTGACATCCACAGCCATGAGATCAAGTTCCGCCCTGACGTTGTCCACCATGGAAGGTTCGGGAAGTTCAGGAGCCAGGTTCCTCAATTCAATATCGCCCAAGGCAAATGACAGTTGACCTTCGATGACGTCTGCAGCTTTTTTCGAAGGGCTGCTTTGGAGTGCCTGCAAATGGTGCACAAGATCGGCCCGGTTAGCTTTTCCGCCAGAGTCTTTATGCAAAGCATCGAAGGCGCCAAGTTGGGCAAGTCTTTTGATGTTCGGCTTGCTCACCCTTGCCCGCGCGCGCAGGTCCGCCAAGGAATCGTAAGGTTGCCCGGCCGCGATGCGTTTCAGCTCTGCGCCTGAAAGTCCGTAGATTCCCGTGAGGCTCAAGCGGATTCCGAGCTTGCCCTGGTCGGGGCCCTGTTGGATTTTCTCTACTCGATATTCAGCCTGGCTCCTGTTGATATCCAAAGGCAGGATGGGAATGCCGAGTCGGCGGGCTTCCGCTACCAGAAGGCGTTTGGGATACATCCCGGGGTCATGTTCCCACAGACCGGCAAGAAAAGCCTCGGGATGATGGGCCTTGAGCCAGGCGGACTGATAAGTGGGCACCGCAAAGGCAGCACCGTGGGCTTTGCAGAAACCAAAACTGCCGAAGGCTTTCAAGGTTCCCCAGACCTTGTCCACCACTTCGGGAGAGTAGTTCTTGATTGCTTCCCTGCGGAAGTACTTCTCCACACCCGGCTCATGCACTTCGTCGCCCAGGGCCCTGCGAAACTCATCAGCCCTGTCCAAACCGCAGCCAGTCATGACGTGGAAGGTCTTCAAGATCTGTTCATGGAACACGGTAACGCCATGGGTCTCTTCCAACACGGGCTTCAGGTCCTGGTGGGGATAAATCTCAGGAGCAAAGCCATGCCGATGTTCCAGGAAGGGTCGCACCATGTCGGATTTCATGGGTCCGGGCCTGAAAAGTGAGATGTCGATGATGAGATCGTTGAATTCCCGGGGCGCCATCTTTCCAATGAGCTCACGCTGTCCCGGTGATTCGATCTGGAAGCAACCGAGTGTGTGGGTACTCCGGATCAGCTCATAGGTGGGCTCATCGTCGAACGGTACGGCGTTGAGGTCAATCCTGCCGTCAGGGGCGATGTAGTCGGGACCTGCGCCACCTGGCTCCACTGGATGCCGCCCGGCTGCGACAACTTCAGCCTTGGAAGGATGCAGCCTGATTACTTCCCGAACCGCGAATGCCATGGCGCTCTGCATGCGCACTCCCAGGACATCCAGTTTGAGCATGCCCATGGGGTCCATGTCGTGTTTGTCGAACTGGCTCATGGGCAGGCCCAAACCGCTGGGCTGAACGGGAGTTCGGTCCAGGAGTGTTGCATCTCCCAAAATCACTCCACAGGGATGCATGGAGATATGCCGGGGCAGCCGATCCAGCCTTTCGGTGAGATCCACCAACAAATCCAACTGCTGGTTCTCCTCCATGGCACCCCGCTCCACGCGCCCGGCAAAATCGCGCAACTCGGGCTTCTCCACCAGGGCTTCGCGGAATTTACGTGCAGAGAATCTCCACAGTTGCTTGGCAATCTCACCCACTTCTTCGTCAGGCATTCCCAGGGCCATGCCTGCATCCCGAACGGCACCACGTGCCCTATAGCCGTTTTGCATGCTCATCAGGGTGACGCGTTCGGCACCGAAGCGGTCAAAAATCTTTCGGTAGACGTTATGCCTTTCAGCACTTTCCACATCAATATCAATGTCAGGAAGCGTGGACCTGCGGCCGGAGAGGAAGCGCTCGAAAATGAGGTCATGGCGGATCGGGTCAACCTGGCTGATATCGATCAAGTAATTGACCAGGCTTGAGGCACCGGATCCCCTCGCAGCTACCCTGACCCCCATATCGAGGATCATCCTTGAAACTTCTGCCACTGTTAGGAAGTACGAGGCAAAGCCGAGCCTGCCGATGATTCCCAGCTCGTGCTCCAACCGCGAGCGCAGATGTTCTTCTGCATCTCCATTGATGCCCGGGAACCGTCGGGTGATTCCGGCTTCGCAGCGTTGAGTGAGTTCAATCATGGGGTCAGCGTCGATGCCGATGATGGAGGCCTCGGGAACTACCGGTTTCTTCCATCCCATATCAAGGACAGGATTGATGCGGCATTTGTCTGCGAGCGCTTCAGTGTTTGCGAGGAGTTTGGTGAGGTCGGCTTTCCCCAGGCCTGCTGCGCCCATGATTTCTTTGCCGAGTTGGAGCATTTGGTGCGGCGTCTTAAGCCAGCCCTGCCCTGTTGGTTGGAGCATCCCTGCTGGTTGGAGCAGGGGTGCCGTTGAGAGTTCAGGGAGGGATTTGAGGGTTCGTGCGGAGTCGAGGACGTCTGCGGTGGCGGCGCCGTCCTGGGCACAGTAGCGGACGGCGTTGCTGAGGATTGCGGGAATGTTGTATTCGAGTGCGAGCTTGAGCATGCGCACGGCATGGGCGGTGCTTAGTGGTTCTCCGGGGGCGCTGAGGTGTGATACGACTTCAGCGACCATGGTGCCGGGTGGCATGGCGTCGATCCATTGTTTGAAGAGGGTTCTGGGCCTGAGGTATTTACGGCCTCCCATGGCTTGGCCGACGTCTGAGTCGGGTCCTATCAGCACGGTCAGGACTGGTTTGAGGGTTTTGGGCTCGAGGGTCCTTGATGCGAGTTCGCCGCGGGTGACTGCAGCGGGGACCGCTCCCCCGGCTTTGCCTGAAGTGCGTGCGTGGGCGTCGGATATAAGGCGGCACAGTGCCCTATACCCGGCGCCGTTGTTGTTTCCGTGGGCGAGTACGACGACGCGGCCCGCGACTTGGGTGCGGTGGTCGCCGTCGTCGTCGAATACCGCCAGGTCCACCCCTACGATGGGGTCGATGCCTGCGTCCATGCATGCTTTGAGGTGTTTGATGGTGCCGTACAGGCCGTCCCGGTCTGTGCAGGCGAGCGCTGTGGCTCCGTCTGCTGCGGCTGTTTGGGCTAGCTCATCCGGCCAGGAGACGCCGTAGTGTGCGCTGAATGCCGTGGAGACGTGCAGGTGGGTGAAGCTCAACGTTTACGCCGCTTCTTCGGGTTCTACGGCGCGTGCTGGTGCGGCGTCGTGGATGCGCAGGAGTCTCCAGCGTCCGCTTCCTACGTGCCGGACCAGGTCGAGGGTGATGGGGTGGCTGGTTTCTGCGTCAGATGAGGTTGGCAGGAGTTGGACACGCCAGATCTCGTGGTCAACCAGGCCAGCTCCGCTGCCAAGGGGGGCGCGGCTTTCTTCAAGCCACCATTGGCGCCGTTCGTACCATCGAACAGGTTCGTTGGTGACCGTGTATTGCGTTCCTTTCCAGTGGACTTCCCGCGGCTGGCCTGCGTCAGTGCAGCTAACTCCGACAGATTCACTGAACAGCCCCATGCCCTCACCTCTTTACGCCAGGAAACCATATTCGAAAGTATGTTCGAATAAATCAAGTTTACGCCGACGTACCGACAAAACCTACTTCGAAGTTTCAGCCTTCTCCCGGGCTCCGGCCACACGTTTTCCCACCTGCTTCAGCAAGGCGTCGCGCCATGGTTGTGCGCCCTGGGCAAGAGCAATGCTCCCCATGGCGTAAGAAGCCGAGCGGAGTAGTTGGGTTCGTATGACCCGCCTGCTGTTGTAGGTGGCGAGTGCCTGGTCCATGGGTTGGTCGTTCAGCAGTTCGCCCAGGGTCACAGCATCGATGAGGGCTTCGCAGGCGCCACGCCCCAGGTTTGGGGTCATGGCGTGCGCGGCATCCCCTACCAGCGCAACGCTCCCTCGCGTGTATCGACCCATGGGTGGAGTGGTCCAGATGCGTTGCGCCAGTGACGTCTCCGGATTTGCCTGGGAGAGTACATCCCGCACTGCGGACGAGTAGTTGGCATAGCGTTGACGTGTCACTTCGAGTGCCTCTGCGACATCTACCTTGTCCGGGCCCAACTCGGAGCGGAAGGAGGCGTACCAGTTGCTTCCCCCTATGGCAGGGGCCAAGCCGAAAATTTCACCGCGTCCCCAGTATTCTCCAACGTCGTGTGGGGACGGGGTTCCGGGAACGACTCCCCGGACTGCCAGGAAGGGTGTGGGCTTTGCCGCACTTCGCTTGCCCCACGAATCCCTCCGAACAATGCTGTTGACTCCATCGGCTCCCACGGTCAACGTGGCTGCGCCCGAAGGTTGATCCACCCTCCCCGCTACCCGGCGTACGGAGACGGGCACCGCGGTGTCCAGCAGCCTCAGCAGTTCGGGTCGGGATACTCCCAACAAACCCTCACCCTCCATGGACAGCAGGGCTTCACCGGAGGGCCGTCGAAGTGCGCCGGCTTTGATAATGGCTCCATGATTCCGCACGGCGCCGAGTATCCCCAGTCTGGATAACGCCTGCTGGGCTTCCGGCCACATGGCCAAGGTTGTTCCGACTGTTGGGAGTTCGGTCCGCTGTTCATGGACAGTGACGTCGAACCTGCCGGGGTTGAGCATCCCTGCGAGCGCAAGCCCGGCGATTCCTCCACCAATGATGTCCACTTTTTCCATGGCCACACTGTACTACTACATTTGTAGTGCCGATAGGGTTTGAAGCTAGACTTTCGCCATGCCGGACCGCCGAACCGAACTTGCCGACGCAGCGCTCGCAGTCGTTGCTGCCAAGGGCCTCAAGGGACTCACCCACCGGGCCGTCGACGCCCAGGCAGGCGTCGCCGTCGGAACTACCTCGAACTATTTCCGCAGCCGTGCAGCGCTGATAGGGGCCGCCGTCGACCGCGTTGAAGAACGGGACCGCCTCCTGCTCCAGCAGGGTGGAAGGGAAATCCCGACGTCGGCAGCCACCTTGGCGGAGCAGATCGCCGGAGCGGTCATGGGACTCGCGCATGAGAACGCGGAACTGACCCGGGCACGTTTCGCCTTTGCCCTTGACCAGCCCGATGTTGTGGCTGCCGGGCACGAGCGGCTGGTATCGGCCTTGGCGCAACTGCTCGAAGCCATGGGAATACCAGAAGCCAGGGCCCGGGCGGAAGCAGTATCCGACTACAGCGACGGCCTGGCCATGCACCTGCTGACCGCCCGCAAAGGGCAGCACACGGATAGCGCTACGGTGGCACGGAACGTCCGGCGCTTGCTGGAAGGTTGAAAGTCAAGGGGTGGACGGCAGCCGGTCCACAGAGCAGGATTGTGGCATGAGCACCAATGACGCACTCCTGAAGCAGGTCAACATCTCCGCCGAAGACGACAACCTCGTGGCAAGGTTCGAAATCGACGGCAACATACCAGGCTCCGGCGCTTACGTCGTGGGCCTTGTTGCTGCCAGCGAGGACTATTCCTCACAGCGCAGGCTCGGAATCGAGTTCATGAACGGCGAGGCAATCTCGTTCTACTCCTTCAACCACTCCCTCAGTGCCGAGGAGAACTACGACATCAAGGGCGTGGAGCACTCCGGCAACGTCATCACGGGGAACTTCCCGATGTCGGCCATCCACGGCCTCAGCAAAGGCCATGTCATGACGGGCTTCAGCGAAGCCGATGGCCGGGAGTTCCAATCCGGCGTGCCGGTGAACGAAGCCCTCTAACTACTAGAAGAGACCCTCCACCGGTTCGATGAGTTCCGGTGAGTTGTTACGGACATTGCCCACTGCGGCCCCCACCGGGTCCAGCGTCCAAGCAGCGGCGGCGTCGTGTGCCCTGGACCGGACCATGTCCACCAACCCCTGGGCGTCTTTCTCGCGCGGATCCAACCACGCTTCCATCGTCTCAGTGCTCATGGGCAACGGAACCCTGTCATGGAGGGCAGTCAGTTCGTCAAACACCGAAGCACTGCGCCGGGTTCGCGCCTCCTCCACCGTGGGGGTGTCGGCGGTCAGGATGGACATGGACAGCAACCAGCGGCCCGGATCATCAGGGGAAGCTGACTGGTCCCGCCACCACTCGTACAAGCCCGCAAAGACCAGACCGTGGCCGTCCGCCGGATGCACATAGTACGGTTGCTTGTTCTTGCCCTCGCCCTTCTTCCACTCGTAGTAGCCATCCGCGGGAACCGCACAACGCCTGGCCACCGCAGCTTTCTTGAAGGACGGCTTCTCCAACAACGTTTCGCTGCGGGCGTTGATAAGCCTCGCGCCGCCCTTGGGGTCCTTCGCCCATGAGGGCACCAGCCCCCACTTCGCGACGTGGAGCTGTCGCTTAACGTCGTCGTCAATCAGTCTCTCCAACACAATGGGAACAGCATCCGTAGGAGCCACATTCCACGATTTCCCAAGGGCAATCTCGTTCTCAAGCTCGGCGTCGAAATCGGCAAGCAGGTCCCCCACCGCACGGGCCATCACATAGCGTCCACACATGGCAACAGTCTGCCCCCTCCCCGCCGAACGCACCAGCACAGGCATGTGACGTAACCCGGCTTCGCCACCGAACGGGAATTATTCGGACGCGGGTTACCGTTGATAACAACGAACCATCCCGTGCAAACGATCAATACTGAGGAGAGCTCTGTGGACTTCACTCCCGACTCCGGCACCATCACCATGTTCTCGACCACCTGGTGCGGCTACTGCAACCGCCTGAAGAAGCAGCTGGACGCCAAAGGCATCGGCTACACCGAGATCAACATCGAAGAAGTGGATGGCACTGCCGAACTCGTCGAGCAGCTCAACGGAGGCAACCGCACAGTCCCCACCGTCCTCTTCCCCGACGGAACCGCGGCCACCAACCCCTCCGCCTCCGAAGTCGAAAACCGCTTGGCCGCATAAGCTGTCCACTCGGCTACTGCCTGGGCCCGCACGGAACAATCCACATACTGTCTGTCACCTGTGATAGACAGAATGGGAATCCGTAGCGGGCCCTGCTGCATTATTGGGCCTGCCCTCCGAGAGCCCGAAGGGAACATCTCCATGGTCCACGCAGTCAAAGGTGTCGTCGTCCGCTCCAAAGGCGCACCCGCAACCCTAGAAACCATCCTGGTTCCCGAACCCGGACCGGGAGAAGCACTGGTAGACATCCTCACCAGCGGCGTCTGCCACACAGACCTCCACTACAAACTGGGCGGCATCAGCGACGATTTTCCGTTCCTGCTCGGCCACGAAGCCACCGGCGTTGTCAGCGCGGTGGGCCCCGATGTCACCGATGTAGCCCCCGGCGACCGCGTCGTCCTCAACTGGCGGGCAGTCTGCGGTAACTGTCGTGCTTGCAACCGCGGCCAAGCCCAGTACTGCTTCAACACCCACAACGCCACCCAAAAAATGACCCTCGAAGACGGCACGGAACTCTCGCCCGCCCTGGGCATCGGCGCGTTCACCGAAAAGACCCTGGTCGCCGCCGGACAATGCACCAAGGTAGACCCCGACGCCGATGCCGCCGCTGTCGGGCTGCTCGGCTGCGGCGTCATGGCAGGCTTGGGTGCGGCACTGAACACCGGCGGCGTCAAGCGTGGTGACTCGGTGGCCGTCATTGGTTGCGGCGGCGTGGGCGTAGCAGCCATCGCCGGTGCCGCGCTCGCAGGCGCCACCACCATCATCGCCGTCGACATCGACGCAAAGAAGCTCGAGCGCGCCAAAGAACTCGGCGCGACACACACCGTGGATTCATCCACAGGAGACCCCGTCGAAGAAATCCGCGCCCTGACAGGCGGCTTCGGTGCAGACGTGGTGATTGACGCCGTCGGACGTCCCGAAACCTACAAGCAGGCGTTCTACGCCCGCGACCTTGCAGGCACCGTGGTCCTGGTTGGTGTCCCCACTCCGGAGATGACACTGGAACTACCACTTCTTGACGTCTTCGGCCGAGGCGGATCACTCAAGTCATCCTGGTACGGCGACTGCCTGCCATCCAGGGACTTCCCCATGCTCGTGGACCTCTACAAGCAGGGCAAGCTGGACCTGGACGCATTCGTGACCGAGCGCATCACCATCAACCAGGTCGAAGAAGCGTTCGACAAGATGCATCAAGGCGCCGTCCTGCGATCGGTGGTTGAGCTGTGAGCGCCGGCAACCTCGCAATCGATCACGTCGTTACTTCCGGGACATTCTCCCTGGACGGCGGAACCTGGGACGTTGACAACAACGTCTGGATCATCGGCGACGACTCCGAATGCATCGTCATCGACCCCGCCCACAACCCCGAAGCGATTCGTGAGGCCGTGGGCGGCCGCACCGTCAAAGCCATTTTGCTGACCCACGGCCATGACGACCACATCAGTTCCGCCGGCGCGTTTTGGGAGCTCGTCAAAGCTCCCATCCACCTGCACCAGGACGACTGGATGCTATGGCGGGCAGTGTTCCCCGAAATTGATCCCGATGTGGCAATCATGGACGGCGACGAGTTCACCGTTGCCGGTGCAACACTGAAAGCGATCCACACTCCCGGACACTCGCCCGGGTCTGTCTCGTTCCACCTGCCCAGCGAAGAAACACTCTTCAGCGGAGACACACTCTTCCAAGGCGGACCCGGTGCGACGGGACGCTCATACAGCGACTTCCCCACCATCATCGAGTCCATCCGGACCAAGCTCCTCCCACTGCCCGAGGCAACCGTGGTCCGCACCGGACACGGCGATTCCACCACCATCGGCGCGGAAAAGCCGCACCTGGATGAGTGGATCGCCAGGGGTCACTAGCTCCAGCGCGAGCAAGCTTCACGGTTTCGTTCGCGTCAGCCGGCTGCCGACCCGTATGCCGGGGCGGCGGCCGGCTCAAGCCTGATAATCACCGACTTCGAGGCCGGAGTATTACTCTCCTCCGCCGTCGAATCCAACGGCACCAGGACGTTCGCCTCCGGATAGTAAGCAGCTGCGCATCCCCGCGCACTGGGGTACGCGACCAAACGCAACTGAGGCAGGAAACGGTCAACGCCGTCGTCGGCCTCGCTGTGTACATCCACGTAGCCCCCGTGCTCGAAACCCAATTCGGCCAGGTCCGATGGATTCACCAAGAGGACCATGCGGCCTTTCTTTATGCCCCGGTACCGATCGTTCATGGCATACGTGGTGGTGTTGAACTGATCATGTGACCGGATTGTTTGCAGGAGCAGGCGGCCCTTGGGAATCGTAATTGTCTCAAGCTCGTTGACGGAGAACATGGCCTTGCCCGTTGCTGTGGGGAATGTCCTGCTGTCCCTTGGCCCGTGCGGCAAGACGAAGCCATCCTCCTCACGGATGCGGGCATTGAAATCCTCAAACCCCGGCACGACGCGGGATATGTGATCCCGGATGGCGTCATAGTTGCGTCCAAGCCCGACCCAGTCAACCGGCACTTTATCGCCCAGGACAGCTTGGGCCATGCGACTGACGATGGCCACCTCGGACAACACATTCGGGGCTATTGGCTCAAGCGGACCCACCGAGCGATGTACCGCGCAGACCGTGTCCTCCACGGTGACAAACTGCGCCACGCCGCCCTGCCTGTCGATCTCTGTCCGACCCAACGTCGGCAAGATCAGGGCCTGCTCACCTACCACCACATGGGAGCGGTTGAGTTTGGTTGAGATTTGTACAGACAGACGCGTTTTCCGCACCGCCGCTTCAGCAACCTTGGTGTCTGAAATGGCGTGGACCAAGTTACCTCCCAACGCGATCAGGACTTTGATCCTGCCATCCCGCATGCCCCTAATGCTGTCCACTGCATCGACGCCGGGCTTCTGTGGCGGGGCAAAGCCGAACTCCCGCTTGATTGCCTCCAGGAACCGTGGCGGCATCTTCTCCCAAATGCCCATGGTCCGGTCACCTTGGACGTTGCTGTGTCCACGGATCGGGCACGGCCCTGCGCCGGGCTTTCCGATGTTGCCGCGTAACAGGAGCAGGTTGATGATCTCTTTGATGGTGGGCACGGCCTTCTTGTGCTGGGTAATGCCCATGGCCCACGTGATGATGGCTTTATCGGCACGGACGTACCTTGCGGCCAGTTCATCAATCTCCGCGCTGCCAAGCCCTGTGGCAGTGACGACATCGCGTTCACTCAATGTGGCGAGGTGGGCTGCCAAACCGACGAAGCCCTGGCAATGCTCATCTATGAACGTGCGGTCCAGCACCGTTCCGGGGGCAGCCCTCTCGGCATCGAGGACACGCTTCGAAAGTGCCTGCAACAATGCCATATCCCCGGCAATGCGGATTTGCAGGAACTGGTCTGCCAGATCTGTGCCCTTGCCTACCAATCCCCGAGGCCGTTGCGGGTTCCGGAAGTTGATCAGACCAGCTTCGGGCAACGGATTCACGGCCACAATTTCCGCGCCCGCTTCTTTCGCTTCCTCCAGGGCCGTCAGCATCCGCGGATGGCAGGTTCCCGGGTTCTGGCCCATGATGATGATCAGGTCAGCCTTGGCAAAGTCCGCATAGGTGATGGCAGACTTCCCCACCCCGATGGTTTCCCCCATCGCGACCCCTGTAGATTCGTGGCACATGTTGGAGCAGTCGGGGAGGTTGTTGGTTCCGAATGCCCGAACGAAAAGTTGATAGAGGAACGCTGCCTCGTTGCTCGTGCGTCCGCTGGTATAGAACGTCGCCTGGTCAGGGGTCCCAAGCCCGTTCAGCTCCTGGGCGATGACCTCAAACGCCCGGTCCCAACTCACAGGTTCATAATGATCAGAGCCCGCGGCCTTATAGACCGGTTCCACCAACCTTCCTTGCTGTCCCAGCCAGTACTCGGATTTGGACTCCAAGGCACTCAAGGTGTTGTCCGCCCAGAACTGCGTGGGAATCCTGAGTGGCTCCGCCTCCCACCCGATTGCCTTGGCGCCGTTCTCGCAAAATTCAGCAGCCTTACGTTCCGGCGGGTCAGGCCAGGCGCAACTCATGCAATCGAAACCATCCTTTTGGTTGACGGCCCGTAGTGTCTTCCACGCCCGGGACGGCCCCATATCGGCCATGGCATGCGGGAGTGTTTCGCTAAGACTGGGCAATCCCGCGGCGGATCTCTTGGGCGGGCTGACGCTGATGCCTACGTCAGAATCCTCAATAGGGTGCTTCTTCCGGCCCATTGTTCCACCGCGATCCGCGTGCTTGGGAAACCCTGTCTAATTCAGACTAGACCCGGGCACCAACACGCTCAACGGACCTGCGGCGACTAGGCCAGCAAAGTCTGGAAGTCGCCGTCGATGATGTCTGCGTAACCGCGGTAAGCCTCAATCACGGCGTCCTCCACCGTTGCTACGTCCAGATGCGGCAGCAGGTCATTCGCAGCCCCGGCGGTGGCAGTGTCCCATTCGAGGCCGAGGGCCGCATAACTCGCGGCCAGGACCTCGCGAATGGGTTTGGAGTCCTCCACCACGATCACGGAGCTGAACAACCAACCTCCGGAGACGACGCGTTGTGCAGTGCCGATGAGCTTGATGCGGTGAGCAGGAAAATCGGGGTCCTCACCGTGGACGCTGAACTCCCCCGGACAGTACTCCCCCGGAATTTCGCCGACGGCGGCATGGACGCCGACGCTGCGAAGCGCACCGGCCAGCAGCTCACCAAACTCCGAGAAACGGGCTTTGGCACGCACGATCGCGTCGGGATGCGGCTCAATATGATCTATGACCAAGGTCCCTTGGTGATACGCGGCGGCGCGGCCCCCGGCTTTGCGTATCAGAGGCTCAAAACCGAGTTCCCGGCATGCCTCCTCCGCTGCGTGAAAACCAGGAAGGTTTGCATCGCGCTGGCCGAAAGCCACGGTAGGTTGCGGACGATACAGGCGGAGGGACGGACCGAGCTTGCCGTTGCGGGCACGCTGAAGCAGCTCCAAGGCGAAATCGAGGTCACCCGCCGCCCCCATCGAATCCTCCTGGCGATAAACCGTAAGCTGGCGGGTCCCTGCTTCCGAGCCGACCATCAACTCTTCCTCAACGTCAGGATCTGTTCAGCCCGCCCGAAAGGTCCGTTGGCGTCATGGAGCACAGTGGACGTCAGGCCGATGCCGTCAGCCCCGAAAGAGACCTTGTTGTCCAGGCCCAACCATTCACCAGACGGAGCACGATACATGTGAATCTGAAGATCAACATTGGGAAAAATATAGCTGTTTTCGCCCGGTGGAACACGGGCCGCGATGCCGTTCGCGGTATCCACTAAGCCCATGAGGCGGGCGAGATCGGTGCTGTCGTGTTGGTCGGTCAGCGGGTGGGACGTCCGGATCCACACCTTGCCCGAACCAGGCCGGTGTCCTTCGGCAATGCGCATCTCCAAGGACCGGATGTATCCTCCGGGCCACACGCTGGCGCCATCCCATGGCTTGCATTCGTCGGGGGCCGGCATGGACTCATCTTCCACTGCGGCTACAGCGCTGGTGTCGCTGGTGACCATACGCCACGCGGCAGCACGGATTGCCACACGGCCTCCCGCCGAAAGCTCTGCCTGGATGAGTTCGATGGTCCGTCCCGGCCTCAACGTCGAGGTGGTGACCTGGAACTCGCCGCCCGGAATCAGCCCGAGGATTTCGTAGCTGATCCGCGCCAGGCGGACGTCGTCCCGTGGCTCATGGCGAACCAGGGCATCGGCGATGATGCCCGAGGCGGGGGCCATGTGTTGTTCGTGGGGATTCCACGCACCTTGGGCGTGGATGGTGGAGCGATAGCGGCCCTCGCCCAATGATTCGTAGTAAAAATCGCCGTCCGCCAGTTCCGGTAATGCAGTAGTCAACCCAGGCCTTTCGCCGATCCAGCTGTAGAACTCAGACCACTGTATCCGCTGATTTGGTCCTCGCCCGACGCCGACGGAACACGACAACCCAGACGACGATGGCCGCCAAGGCCGCGATTCCCACCGCAGCACCAACTGGCGACGCCGCCGCTACCGCCAGCCACGCCTCCAAAGCAGCAAGACCAATGGTCGCGTAAAGCAGTGCCCAGATGACAGAACCCGCCACGGCGGCCGGCAAGTACCGCCGGAGCGGCATGCGGGCAGCGCCCGCTGCAAGGTTGATGGCCGTCTGGAGGCCGATGGTCAGGAAAGAGAGTACGACGGCGTATGGTCCCCAGCGCTGTATCAGGGCCTGGGCCCGCGCTGCTTTGGGTCGCTCCAAAGAATCACCGAAGCGGGTGTGCGCCAGCCCTGCCACCGCTCCCCGCCCAATCCAGTAGGTGACGTTGACGCGGATCATGACGATCGCGAAGAGCGCCGCGAGTGCGACGCCGAAAGGCAAACTCATGATCTGGTCCACTCGACTTAGGCTACCCTAAGCAGCGGGTCAATGAGGACCCGGGCTCATGGACTGCACCGTGGAAACTCTGGACGTGTCCAAACCGTAGGACCAGTGCGAACCCTAGGATGAGTGGATGGACCTCCGCGATGCCGCCCAGGAGCTGTACGCCGTGACGCCCCGTGATTTCACGGCGGAACGAACTGCGGTTGTCCGCAAAGCGAAGGATGCCGGCCAGAAGGACCTGGCTAAAGAGATTGGCAACCTCCCCAAGCCGGCCGCCGGTGCCTGGGCCATCAACATGCTGGCCGTTCACAAGCCCGAGGTGATTGACGGCGTCGTACGCTTTGGTGTTTCGCTGCGAACCGCCCAAGAGGAGGGCGACGCAGAAGCGTTCCGCGAACTCGGGCAGCAACGCCAGGGCCAGCTGACATCTGCTGTGCATGCGGCTAAAGATCTTGCCTCCGAGCTTGGCGCTCCTCTTAGTGCTGCCGCGGCATCCGACGTTGAGCAAACGCTCAGGGCCGCCATGGCCGATGCCGGGGCCGCCGCGGCGGTAGGAACCGGGCGGCTGGTGCGGGGGCTCAGCGGGAGCGGCTTTGAGGCAGTGGACCTTACAGGTGCCATCGCTGCGACCGGTCCGGATGACGAAGCTGGCCCCGTATCTGCGAAGACGCCTGCAAAGCGCGCGGCCAAGACGGAACCGGCGACAACTCCCAGGGCCGCCACGACCTCCAAAGAGAAGCCGTCCAGAGAAAAGGAACCAAAAGACGAAGCGACGTCCCTCGCCGATCGGCGTGCCGCCAAACAACAAGCAGCACTGGAAGAGGCCCGCCGCGACTTCGAAGCCGCCGACAAGGACGCCAGGGAAGCAGAAGCGGCAGCATCCGAGGCGTGGGACACCGTCAAAGAGTTGGCCGGCCGTCGAACAGACCTCAAATCCGAGATCGAAGACATCAAGAAGCGTCTGGCCACTCTTGAAGCCGAACTCATTGGGATTACCCGTGATGCGGAATCCGCGGAATCAGACAAGAAGCGTGCGGTCCGGGCCGCAACGCAGCAACGACGCGCCGCGGACCAAGCCCAGCGGCGCGTCGAGCGGCTGAGCTAGTCCTTCTTCTTGACCGGCGACTTCTGCAGGTGGTGCGTGGCCGGGCCTTCCAGGTACTTTCCTTCCGGAGTGAAGCGCGAACCGTGCAAGGGGCAGTCCCACGATTTTTCAGCGTCGTTCCAGGTCAATAATCCGCCCAAGTGCGCGCAGCTGGCAGACACCATGCAGACCTTCCCGTCCACGGTGGACACCGCCGCGGGCTCGCCCTTGTAGAGCCCGACGACGCCACTGCCTTCCGGTGGGCGCGTTGCGTCAGTGATTTCAGGGTTGCTCCTGACCTTGGCCTTGTCCTCGATCATCCGTTTGGCGGTGCTGGCATTGAGGCGAATGGCTTGGATGGCACCTTGGGGTGATGTGACCCGGTGATGGATGGCCGTGGCCCAGTCGGACTGGCCACCCAGGATGTCCGAGGTGATGGACAGGGCAGCAGCCACCCCGTTGCTCATCCCCCATTTGTTGTAGCCGGTGCCAAAGAAGATCCGTCCGTGGCCACGGGGAAGCTTGCCGAAGAACGGCATCAGGTTAGTGGCTTGATAGTCCTGCGCCGACCAGGTGTGGGTCACCTCGGCACCGGGGTAGTGCTCATTGGCCCATCCCAGAAGGTCATTCAGATGCTGTTGCGGCGAAGTGGCGCGGCCACCGGTATGCCCGTAGCCGCCAACCAAGAGCAGCTCGCCCTCGGGAGTGGGATAGGTCCGCTGGGATCGGGTTGGCGCGTCGATGGACAGGTACATTCCCTTCGGAATGTCCCCTGCCATGCGAAGGGCGGCGGCGTAGGAACGGTTCGGTTCGAGCTTCGCGAAGTACAAGCCGCGGTCCAGGATGGGCGTTCCTGTGGCAACCACCACAGTGTCCGCGGTGAACGTTCCTTTGCGGGTGGCCACTTCCAACGGCAGATCTGAGCCCACGTTCTGGACCTGCACGCCCTCAACGATCAGGCCGCCGTGCTCCCGGACATCGCTGGCGAGGGTCTCAAGGACATCCATGGGGTGGATCTGCGCTTGGTCTTCGAGCTCCAGCGCCTCCACAACAGGGAACGGCAATCCAGGATCACGGCTGAAATGGACATCCAAACCCGCGTCCCGCGAAACGGCAGCTTCCTTGCGGAGCCGCTGCCCGCCGTCGTCGGTGGTTGCGAAGGTGACCGCGGTCCTGCGCTGGAAGGGGACGCCTTGCTGCTCCATGTACTGCGCAAGCCAGGCTTGTCCGGTCTTGTTGGCTTCCACATAGGCCTGGACCACCTTCAGGGAGTACTGGCTGCGCAACGCGGAAAGCACACCGCCCTGCAGGAGGCTCAGCTTGCCAGTGGTATTTCCCGTAGTCACAGCGCCTAGTGTCCGGGCCTCGAAAACCACCACGCGCTGGCCGGAGCGGGACAAGAGCAACGCTGCGACCATTCCGGTGAGGCCGGCGCCCACCACAATCGTGTCAAAGTGCTTCTCAGCGGGGATTGCGTCAGACGTGAAGTGAGATTTGCGGTCAAGCCATAGCGATTTCATCGAACAATCCGCCTCTCAAACTCACTGGCATGTGTTGAGGGAAACGCTAGGCGGGTCGCTGGTGCTTATCAAGGGGTGGCGGCGTCTCTCGCCAGAGCCGCTGCATGCTGTAGTTCGGCGTCCGGATCAGTCGCCCAACGTTCCAGTACGCGTTCTGCGCGTTCCTTCGCGAGTCCCTCCAGCCGCGCAATCAGAGGCCTCACAACGTCTGCAGCCAGGGGATCCGCCAGCTCCCGGGTTCCTGCATGCCTGATGAATCCCTCGATGCGCGTCAGATCGGTGTTGACGAGAAGCCCGACCTTGGTTTGCAGCAGAACCACCGCTGCGAGGCGGCGTTCGAAGACCGGCTCCTCCCAAAGTTCCGAGCTCAGGGCGGTGATGTCGTCATGGTTGAGGTTCTTGTACCGCTTCAGCGCATCCCGGACCGTGCCACGCACCGCGCCCACGGACGCGCCGTATACCTTCAGGCTCCCGCCCAGACGTTCACTGGCCTCTGCCGCCTTCTCCCAGGTCGATTCCATCTGCAGGGTGTAGTCCACGAATTCACCGGCTTCACTCACCTGTCTATTTTGTCAGTGCCTCCCCCTAGCGTGATGACAACAGCAACCGACAGGAGCAACATGCCGTCCCAAGAGCTCGCCACCGAGGCATCCTTTCCGGGTGTCCCCGCTGCTTCGTCCATGCCCGACTGGTACCCCACACTGCTCAACACCGTGGCTCAAGAGGTCCGTGTCGGCAGGACCCGGGCGCTGGCAGCCGCCAATAGCGAGTTGTTGAATTCTTACTGGAGTATCGGCCGGCAGCTCGCCGAGCGTGAATCCGAGCAAGGCTGGGGAGCCAAGGTGGTCACCCGCTTGTCCGCCGACATCCGTACACGGTTCCCGGAAGCAAAAGGCTTCTCCCCCAGGAACCTGAGGTACATGAAGAGCTTCGCCCAGGCATGGCCGGACTTTCCAATGTTGCAAGCGCCGCTTGCAACATTGCCCTGGTACCACCAGATCGCACTGCTGGAAAAGCTCGACGACGCCGCCACGCGCCTTTGGTACGCCGCGGCGGCTGCCCAACACGGATGGTCGCGCAACGTGCTGACCCACCAGATCTCAACGCGTCTGCACGAACGCTCAGGGCAGGCCATCACCAACTTCAAAACCACCATGATCCCTGCCGATTCGGACCTCGCGCAGCAGGCGACCAAGGACCCCTACGTCTTTGACTTTCTGTCCATGAGTGATCGGCACACCGAACGGGACCTGGAGCTGCAGTTGGTGAAACACGTGGAGAAATTCCTGCTGGAGCTGGGCCAGGGCTTCGCCTTCGTTGGTGAGCAGGTGCGGCTGGAGATTGCCGGGGACGAGTTCTTCGCAGATCTGCTCTTCTACCATCTGAAGCTGCGCTGCTACATGGTGATTGAACTCAAGGCCGTGAAGTTCGAACCTGGGTTCCTCGGGCAATTGGGTATGTACATGGCGGCCGTCGACGACCTCATGGCTCACCCCGACGACAAGCCCACCATCGGCCTGCTGTTGTGCAAGGAGAAGAACAGCGTGGTGGCGGAGTATGCACTGCGCGGGTTCAACGCTCCTGTGGGCATCGCGGAGTGGAAAACCTCCGTTGCCGACTCCTTGCCCGATGAGTTGGTGGCGAGCCTGCCGAGTATCGAGACATTGGAGGCCGAGCTGGCAAGTGAGGCTGCGCGGTTGCAGGGTTAGATGTGTTTAGACGTTGTCCTTGAACCACGTCAGGGTGTCGTTCCAAGCCGCAGTTGCCTGGGCCTCCACGTAGCGCTCACCCGTGTCATTGTGGAACGCGTGGTCCACGCCGGGGTACACCTTGAGCTGGTGCTTGACCGTTGAGGCATCCAAGGCCGCCTGCAGCTGGGGCATTGCCCCGGTGATACGTGCATCGTTCTCCGCGTAGACGCCAAGGACCGCCGGTTTGATGGTGGGGACCTTGGCCAGATCCGGTGCGGGACCGTAGAAAGCGGATGTTGCTTTGAGTCCTTGGATCTCGGTGCTTGCCTGCCATGTGATGCCGCCGCCGAAGCAAAAACCCACCATGGCGATCCGGCCCTCTTCGACGAAGTCCTGGCCGTTGAGGTACTCGAAGGCGGCTTTGAAATCGGCCACGTGCCTTTGGGCACCTGCCTGCGTCAGAGCGCCAGGGACAGCGTCGGGGTCCATATTCGCTGTGCCGCCCTCCCTGCTGAGGAGGTCCAGCGCCAGAGCCGCGTATCCTTCCTTGGCGAAGCGCCGGGCGACGTCCTGGATGTGCGGGGTGAGGCCTCGGTTTTCGTGGCAGATCAAAACGCCGGGACCCTTTTGGCTCCCCTCGGGCCTGGCCAGGTACGCGCTAATTTCCGTTCCGTTTGCGGGGAACGACACTGTTGCCGTCGTCAGGCCCGCAGCACCTTCCGGGACAGATAACGGACTCTTGGCATTGGGAACCGCAGTGGTCGCGGTCCCTGGCGATGTGGCCTTTGACGTGGGCGAAGGCGTGGGCATGGGATCGGTGGTTTGGGGAACCTCGTCCGGTGTACAGCCCACCAAAGTCATGGCCGCCGCGGCCGCAGTCATGCTTCCCATGATGAACGCCACCCGCCTGGTGAACGTCTTGTGCGACATGTCCCCCGACCGGAAGTCGTCGTAAAACTCTTCAATCAAGTACTTTTCGAACTTCTCAAGCTGCACCATGGTGAACCTCCCGAAGATGGCACTTATCCTCCCCTGATGTGAAGACGCGGACAAGGGCGGGATGGTTCAGTCTCGGTCCCGGGCGAAGCGTCTAAAAATGTCAGTGCCTCCTGCGAGAGTAGGGACATGAAACAGATCCGGGAAAGGCAAACGAAGACAGCGGTGTCCGCTGCGCCTCTTCGTGCCATTTCCCGAGGCGTGTCTCAACCCGGCGCGGTTTCGGCCGGTCCGGTTTCGGCCGGCACCATCAGTGGGGACTTGATTGAGCAGTTGCGGGTCTTGGAGGAGATGAAGTCGGCCATTACGGCTTTGCAGGCGCGGGTTGCTGTGGCTTTTGATCTTGCCCGGCGTGCCGAGCAGGCCGAGGCGGGTGTTCCTGTTTCGGAGCGTGGCAGTGGGGTGGGTGCTCAGGTGGCGTTGGCGCGGCGGGAGTCGCCGAATCGTGGGTCCCGGTTGCTGGGTTTGGCGAGGGCCCTTGTGCTGGAGATGCCGCGGACGTTGGCGGCTCTGAAGTCGGGGCAGTTGAATGAGTGGCGGGCCACGCTGCTGGTGAAGGAGACTGCGTGTTTGTCTGTTGAGGACCGGTGCGCTGTGGATGAGGAGCTCGCTCCCGATACCGGGACTTTTGAGGGGAAGGGCGATAAGGCGATTGTTGCGGCGGCGAAGGCTGCTGCGTATCGGCGGGATCCGCGGTCGGTGGTCGGGCGTGCGAGCCGTGCCGCCGCTGAACGGATGGTGAGCTTGCGTCCGGCGCCGGACACCATGACGTACCTGACCGCCCTGCTGCCGGTCGCGCAAGGGGTGGCGGTTTACGCTGCTCTTTGCCAGGCTGCTGATTCGGCCCGTTCCAGCGGGGATGCGGGCTCTGGTGTTGTCCCGACCCGTGGTCAGGTCATGGCCGATACCTTGGTCGAGCGCGTTACCGGCACACCTGGCGGGATTTCAGGGATCAACCTGGACCTTGTCATGACCGACCGCACCCTGTTCCAAGGCGACAGCGAACCAGCCCGGCTCAAGGGCTACGGAATAGTCCCGGCCGAATGGGGAAGGGAAATAGTCGGTTCGGGGCGAACCGGCAAAGATCACGCGGGAACGCTGAATGCAGAGCTCAGTATCTGGCTTCGCCGGCTCTACACCGCGCCGGCCACGGGTGAGCTCCTGAGCATGGACTCCAAAGCCCGGCTCTTCCCGACAAGGCTTCGGCGTTTCATTGAAACCCGCGACGATACCTGCCGGATGCCGTACTGCGATGCGCCCATCCGGCATATCGACCATGTTCTTCCTTGGCGTTCCGGAGGGAAAACAAACCTCGCCAACGGTGCAGGTCTGTGCGAGGCGTGCAACCACACCAAGGAAAACCCCGGCTGGACCAGCAAAACCGTCCATGCCGACGTACACGGGGGGACGCACACCCTGGAAATCAGCACCCCCACCGGACACAGCTATCAATCGAAAGCCCCACCCCTACCCGGACACCGCCCCTCCAGAACGTAACCACCCGCCGGCGGAGCTGCGATGCCTCAAACTGCGCAGAAAGGCGAACAGCGATCACTCGCTGCCCGCCTTCTACAGTCGACTAATAGACGACGACGCGACGTCTTAGAACTCCCAGTCTTCATCCTCCGTGTTAACGGCCTTACCAATCACGTAGGAGGAGCCCGAGCCGGAGAAGAAGTCGTGGTTCTCATCGGCGTTCGGGGACAGGGCCGAGAGGATGGCCGGGTTCACGTCGGTGACGGAAGCCGGGAACATAGCCTCGTAGCCGAGGTTCATGAGCGCCTTGTTGGCGTTGTAGTGCAGGAACTTCTTGACGTCCTCGGCCAGGCCGACACCGTCGTAGAGGTCGTGCGTGTACTGGACTTCGTTTTCGTACAGCTCGAAGAGGAGCTCGAACGTGTAGTCCTTAATTTCCTGCTTGCGGGCCTCGGAAACCTTCTCCAAGCCCTTCTGGAACTTGTAGCCGATGTAGTAACCGTGCACGGCCTCATCGCGAATGATGAGGCGAATGAGGTCAGCCGTGTTCGTGAGCTTGGCGCGCGAGGACCAGTACATGGGCAGGTAGAAGCCCGAGTAGAACAGGAAGCTCTCAAGCAGCGTGGAGGCCACCTTGCGCTTCAGGGGATCGTCACCCTGGTAGTAGTCCATGACGATCTGCGCCTTCTTCTGCAGGTTCTCGTTTTCGAGCGACCAGCGGAAAGCGTCGTCAATCTCCTTGGTGGAGCACAGGGTGGAGAAGATGGACGAGTACGACTTGGCGTGCACCGACTCCATGAAAGCGATGTTGGTGTACACAGCTTCTTCGTGCGGGGTGATCGCGTCCGGAATCAGCGAAACGGCGCCGACGGTGCCCTGGATGGTGTCCAAGAGAGTGAGGCCAGTGAAAACGCGCATGGTGAGCTGCTGCTCGTCCGGCGTCAGTGTGTGCCACGACTGGACGTCGTTGGACAGCGGCACCTTCTCCGGGAGCCAGAAGTTATTGACCAGGCGGTTCCAGACTTCCACGTCCTTATCGTCCTGGATCTTGTTCCAGTTGATCGCTTCGACATGGCTAAGCAGCTTAACCTTCTCGGTCATTTTCTTCCTCCACCTGACGGCTGTTTACGGGATCAGCCCACTGAACTCTGATAAATACTAGTTGCTGGTACGGCCACGGTTCCACGCGACCGTACCAGCACGCACAGAAGGCTAGACCTTCTGCTTGATGGTTCCGCCGGGGTTCCGCTTAGCGGCTGCGGCTGTGACAAAGCGACCAGAGTCGGCTGACCGGTTGACCGTGCGTGAATTGTTGGTACCCGACCCTACGAACTCCACCGTCGTAGTGGACGGACGTCGCGCAGCGACCGCCATGCGTACAAACTCACCGGACTTGGCGTCGCGAGCAATTTTCTGAGCCACTGTAGGCTCCCTTCTGCCGAAGATCGGCGTCGATGAAATAGTCGGAGATACCGACCATTGCCATCCCGCTTCAAGCATTGGACTTCCGTCCAAACAGCCTGATACATTCGACGTTCCAGAGTAACCATTTGGAGCGTCTCGTTAGCGGGACATTTTGAGGGGCTGTGTTAGCGCACGGCCCCTCAAACTTTTAACTCCTACTTAGCGCAGCTTCCGCAGCGGTGGAGCACTACCATTACAAGGCACATGAAACGCAGCCCTCAACCTCGGTCCCTTCGAGGGCCATCTGGCGGAGACGGATGTAGTAGAGGGTCTTGATGCCCTTGCGCCATGCGTAGATCTGCGCCTTGTTGATGTCACGCGTGGTGGCGGTGTCCTTGAAGAACAGCGTCAGGGACAGGCCTTGGTCCACGTGCTGCGTGGCAGCGGCGTAGGTGTCGATGATCTTCTCGTAGCCGATTTCATAGGCATCCTGGTAGTACTCCAGGTTGTCGTTGGTCAGGTACGGAGCCGGGTAGTAAACGCGGCCGATCTTGCCTTCCTTGCGGATTTCGATCTTGGCGGCCACCGGGTGGATCGAGGACGTGGAGTTGTTGATGTAGCTGATGGAACCGGTAGGCGGCACGGCCTGCAGGTTCTGGTTGTAGATACCGTGCTCCATGACCGAAGCCTTCAGCTCGCGCCAGTCATCCTGGGTGGGGATGTGGTGGCCGGCGAAGAGCTCGCGGACGCGCTCCGTCTCCGGAACCCATTCCTGCTCGGTGTACTTGTCGAAGAACTCACCGGAAGCGTAGGTGGACTTCTCGAATCCGCCGAACTTCTGGCCGGTCTCGATGGCCAGGCGGTTGGAAGCGCGCAGGGCGTGGAACAGCACCGTATAGAAGTAGATGTTGGTGAAGTCCAGGCCCTCTTCGGAGCCGTAGTGGACGTGCTCGCGGGCAAGGTAGCCGTGGAGGTTCATCTGGCCGAGGCCAATCGCGTGGCTCTGGGCATTGCCCTGGGCGATGGAAGGCACGGAGTTGATGTACGACATGTCCGAAACAGCACTGAGGGCGCGGATGGAGGTCTCAATGGAGAGTCCAAAGTCCGGCGAATCCATGGTCTTGGCGATGTTCATGGAACCGAGGTTGCAGGAAATGTCCTTGCCAACGGTCTCGTAGCTGAGGTCCTCGGCGTAGATGGACGGCGAAGAAACCTGCAGGATCTCCGAGCACAGGTTGCTCATGGTGATCTTGCCGTCAATCGGGTTGGCCCGGTTCACGGTGTCCTCGAACATGATGTACGGGTAGCCGGACTCGAACTGGATCTCCGCGAGGGTCTGGAAGAACTCGCGGGCGCTGATCTTGGTCTTCTTGATCCGGGAATCGTCAACCATCTCGTAGTACTTCTCGGTCACCGAAATATCGGAGAACGGAACGCCGTAGACCTTCTCGACGTCGTACGGGGAGAAGAGGTACATGTCCTCGTTCTTCTTGGCGAGCTCGAACGTGATGTCCGGAACCACGACGCCCAAGGAGAGCGTCTTGATGCGGATCTTCTCGTCAGCGTTCTCACGCTTGGTGTCCAGGAAGCGGTGGATGTCCGGGTGATGGGCGTGCAGGTACACGGCACCTGCGCCCTGGCGGGCACCGAGCTGGTTGGCGTAGGAGAAGCTGTCTTCGAGGAGCTTCATCACGGGGATGACGCCGGAGGACTGGTTCTCGATCTGCTTGATCGGGGCGCCGTGCTCGCGGATGTTGGTGAGCGAAAGAGCTACACCGCCGCCGCGCTTGGAGAGCTGGAGGGCGGAGTTGATGGCGCGGGCAATCGACTCCATGTTGTCCTCGATGCGAAGCAGGAAGCAGGAGACGAGCTCACCGCGCTGAGCCTTGCCGGCATTGAGGAACGTGGGAGTGGCCGGCTGGAAGCGGCCGTCAATAATTTCCTCGACGAGGCGGTTGGCCAGCTCTTCGTCACCGCGGGCCAGGTGGAGGGCCACCATGCAGACGCGGTCTTCGTAGCGCTCGAGGAAACGCTTGCCGTCAAAAGTCTTCAGCGTGTAAGACGTGTAGAACTTGAAGGCGCCGAGGAAGGTCTCGAAGCGGAACTTCTTTTTGTACGCGCGGTTGAAGAGGTCGCGGATGAAGTTCATCGTGTACTGGTCGAGGGTTTCGCGCTCGTAGTACTGGTTCTTCACCAAGTAGTCGAGCTTCTCTTCCAGGTCGTGGAAGAACACCGTGTTGTTGTTCACGTGCTGCAGGAAGTACTGGTGCGCAGCTTCACGGTCGGCTTCGAACTGGATCTCACCGTTGGGGCCATACAGGTTCAGCATGGCGTTGAGCTCGTGATAGCCCAAGCCCTTGAAAGCCTCAGGCAGCGGCTTCTTGACCGTGTCCACAGCGCCCCCGGTTACTTCTGTTTCTGCGACAGTTGTGTCCAAAACTTTTCCAGCCCTTCGTTGACCCGTTGAACGTCTTCCGGCGTCCCCATGAGTTCAAATTTGTAAAGATGCGGCACCTTGCACTTGACGGAGATGATGTCCCCCGCTGCGCAGTAGTTATCCGCGAAATTGGTGTTCCCTGCTCCAATAACACCCCGGATCAGTTTCCTGTTCCGGGGATCGTTCAAAAACCTGATGACCTGTTTCGGCACAGAACCTTCGCCGTTTGTTCCGCCGTAAGTGGGCAGCACAAGGACGAAAGGTTCAAGGGCCTGAAGCGGAGCATCCTGGGCATAGAGCGGGATGCGTGCTGCATCCCTGCCCAATTTTTGGACGAATCGTTTGGTGTTCTCGGAGGTCGAGGAAAAGTAGATGAGGTGACTCCTGGTGGTGACCGCTTCCGCAGCTTCGCGTACGGTTGCCGTTGCCAGCGGTGCCATGGGAGTCACCTCCACTACATAGGAATTCTGAGTTTGCTGTGGTGGCGAAGTTTGAATGGAAACTTAGGCCACGGAGGAAACAGCCTGGGCCAGTTCCTCGATCTTGTCCGGGCGGAAACCAGACCAGTGGTCCTGCTCGGTCACGACAACCGGCGCCTGCATGTAGCCCAGGGCCTTGAGGCGCTCGAGGGCCTCGGCATCCTGGGAGATGTCGACACTCTGGTAGGCAATGCCCTTCTTGTCGAGTGCACGGTAGGTTGCGTTGCACTGAACACAGGCCGGCTTCGTGTAAACCGTAACGGTCATGATCCCTGTCCCCTTAGTTGAAGTCTGTCGCTCTTCGTATCTGGCGGGCTCAACCGGAACTAGTTTCTGAATCCGATACCGGCCCGCGGGCTGCTGTGGCAGCCAACACGCTTATTTAGTCTTGTGCTGGTTTCCCGCTCAATCCGTAAATCGATACTACATGTAGTGCAAGCGCCTCGCCGGAACCCCAAGATGATGTATTACAAGTATGTCATTCAATCCACCGCTCGTCCACAGGCGGGGGCCCTCAAAATGTCCGTGATTCCGCCGAATTGAGAGATGTCATCCACACCCTGTGGACTACTTAGCCACATTTAATCTTCAGCGTGTCGCCCGGATACGGCGTGTCGTGACACTTTGAAAATGTGGCGTGGCGAACAGCTAAAATCGGCTGATGGTCAACCTTCTCCATCTCCGCACCTTGATGGAGGTCACCCGGTTGGGTTCCTTCGCAGCCGCTGCCGCCCAACTCGGCTACACAGCTTCCGCAGTCTCCCAACAGATGGCTGCGCTGGAACGCGATACCGGCGTCGAGCTCTTCCAGCGGTCAGCCCGCAGCGTTGTCCCAACGGAGGCCGCGTTGACCATGACCCGGCACGCGTCGAAAGTGCTGACCGACGTCGAGGCCCTCATGGCGGCTGCCTCAAGGACCAATGACTCCCCCGCGCAGGAGCTGAGGCTTGGCATTTTCCCCAGCCTCGCAACCTACGTACTGCCGGACATCCTCAGGAATGAGCGATGGAGCGGACTGGGTATTGAGCTGCGGGTCTCCGTTGCTGAGCCGGCACAAACCATTCAAGGCCTTCGCAGCGGCGGTGAACTGGATGTGGCACTTGTGTACCAGGTGGGGCAGTCCGGCCTGGCGTGGCCGCATTCACTGGAACGCCAGTGGATTGGCGACGACGACTTCCGCGTAGTGCTGCCGGCATCCTGGAAAATCCGCGAGGACGCCGAGATCGAAGCAGCACATCTCTCCGACATGCCATGGATCGTCCACCACCCGGGCACCAGCGATGCCCTGGTGATCGAACGCCTGTTCGCCAGTTGCAACCTGCACCCCCGGGTGGTGGCCTACAGCGACGATTTCCACGCGAGCCTGGAGATGACAGCCGCCGGCCTTGGTGCCTCGCTGGTACCGGAACTGGCCCTGCGGAACCGGCCACCCGGCGTCGTGGTCCTTGACGTACCGGACATCCGGCTTGCCCGGAACGTGTTCGCCCTTCTCATCAACGAAAAGCGCACAGCCCAAGTGCAGTTGTTCACACAGTTGCTTGCGGACACTCTCAGGGACACCTCGGGAAAGAGTGGTCTTCACCCCCTGAAATCCGCTCCTGTCAAGGGTCGCAAGCTCCAGAGGTGAATTGCTGCGAAGTGCTGGAACCCGCCGGTTGATGGGGTTAGATTGATCACATGGGCAAGGTAGCGAGCAAACATTTTGGGGAGATCGAGCTCAATCACGGGCGTGAACATTGCTTCGTCGCGAGACACGAACTTGGCGGCAACCAGCTTGAGCTGGACCTCAATGTCACCGCGCACGACCACTTCGATGAGGCGGCCATGCGCAAGGTGGACTATAGATTGCGCTTCCTGCCGGAACTAGTGGATCAGGTCAGGGAGATGATCGCCGATGAACTCGACCAGGACGGCACCAATCCCCAACAGTTCCTGCACTTCCACAGCTCGCAGCTCAAGGAAGAGCAACTCGAATCGGTCTTTGGTGTCAGCGACAAGGGCCAGCTCACCAACGACGTCTTCCTGAAAGCCCTCAAACTCGGCCATGTGGCCATCTACCCGGGTCAGCCGGAGCGGTACTTCGTGTTGGACTTCACCCTCGGCTCGCACTTCACCGACGAGCTGCTGGTAGTAGCCGCTGATGAGGACGGCGTGGTGGACGACGAAATCCTGTGGGAGTCGTAAACAGCTTTTAACCGCGAACGACGGCGGCCGGTCACCTTTCGGGTGACCGGCTGCCGTCGTTATGGCTGGCTTGACGAGGTTGCGCGGGACGCGATCACAGCAGATGCTTCGTCAAGTCACCATGGCCTATCCATACCCGGGGCTTTGTCCGGTCCTCGCAGGTACTCGCCACGTTCCTGACCTTCCGAACGCTCCCGCTGGGCCTGTTGCGCGTTCTCTTCAAGCTGCTGAAGCTGTTCTTGTTTCGGTGGCGACGGCGTTTCCTGGTTGGGCGGGGATGCACCGTCGTTCCGCGACTCGCCCTCGGTGATTTTGCCGGCCAGCCGGTCCTGGGCCGCATCCAGGCTGTCACCCTCTCCGGCGGCGTTTGCCGGACCTTCCGCGTGGCACTGCGGCGGTGCGCTTTTTGCTGCCCCCATGGCTTCCCTGAACAGTTGGGCGGCGGCATCCCGATCCCCGGCGGCGTCCCCCAGCTTCTCAATGCTGAGGACCAGATTGACGCGCACTTTGCACTCATCGACGCCGGAGCCGGCTTTGAGGGCTGACTCAAAGTCCTTCCGCGCAGCTGTGAAGTCGCCCGCCAAAACGTGGGCATCCCCGGAGGCGAAATGTGCCTTGTGCGGCTCAAGGATGTTGGCTATCTGCAGCCAAGACGCCGCGCTGGCGACACCCTGCTGCTCCCCGGAATCGAAGGACTGCCCGGCAGAGACACCCAACACCCCAACACTCAGAAGCTTCGCCGCAACTGCGAGCGCAACGAGCGCAGGTGGCGCTGACCAGAGCGCGAGGCTGCTTCGCCGCCGTCGTGCTTTGTCGCCGGTCATGGGGTGGGCTCCTTCCGCATGGTGGGCCGAAGCGTTCGAAGTGCGGTGAAGTGCCGCAAGGGCTCGTGGATTGCCAGAAGGAAAGCGGCCAGGGCGAGCAGCCAGTAGAGTTCTACGCGCCCCGGGCCGTCGTGTGTCATGGCGGTCGTGGCGCCAGGGTCGGTTTGGCCCAACATGTCCGATGTTGGCTCGGCGCCTGTTCTGTGGGCGTAGGGGACGTGGAGTTGCTCTGCGATGGTTCGCAACTGCGTTTCGTCAATTCGTGAGACGGCATCCTGTGGGGTGTTGGAGGTTTTGTCCTTCACGTATCCAGCGTCAGGGTCCGCGGTTTCCTTCATCGGGCCGCCCTCGCCCGTGCCGTACCCCAGTACCGCTCCCCCGGCCACATGGGTGGCATCCATGGGAGCCGGGGCCTCGGCACTGGTGTTCTCACCGTCGCCGGCGTAGAAGACCAGTGCCGGGCGACCTGGATGTTGCTGTTTAGCGGCTGCGAGCCTTTCTTTCAGGAGTCGTGCCGCACCCGTGACGCTGCTCCCCTTGGCGTATCTGCTGTTTTGGGGTTGCAAGGTGGTCACGGCGGTTTGGAGGGCTGTTGCGTCCTGTGTGAGCGGCATGCGGACGGTTGCTTTGTTATCGAAGGTGATGAGGGAGAACTTGGCTCCCGCGAGTTCCTTTGCGATGGCCATGACGTCCTGTTTGACCCCTGAAAGCCGGGTGCCGGTTCCGTTGTAGTCTTCGGCTGCCATGCTGGTGCTGGTGTCTAGGACGAAGTAGACGTCGAGGTCAGCGGTGGCGGTTTGGGCTTGGCCACCTGCCCAACCGGGACGCAAAGCGGCGAGCAGAAGAAGTACGACGGCGGCGCTCCGCAGGGCTGCGGGCCTCCAGGTTCGAGGCGGCTGGCTTCGAACACGCCTCATGTAGGTCCAGGCAGTGAAGCCCAGCACGGCGACGAATGCCAAGGCCAGTAGGGGCCACGGAATGATGGGGGCGAAGGTCATGGCTCCAGCCGCCATCCGAGCAGCAGCATTCCCGAGCCGGCAAGCAAGGCGATACCCAGAGGCCAAGCGGGTGTATCGGCGACCACTGCCTGCGGTGCCGCGAGGTAGCTTGTGGCCTCGGTTTCCTGCACTTTTTGGACAATGCCCGGCACGGCGGTGGGGCTGTCCAAGGTGAAGTAGGAGCCGCCGGTCCTTTCTGCTGCTGCCCTGAGCTGGGCACCGGGCTGCTCGGGTTGCTCGCCGTAGTCCATGTCGCCGGGGTTCAGGGCGTACACCTTCACGTTTTTCCCGGCGGCCAGGGCTGCGGCCTCGTCCAAGGTAAAGATCGGTTCCCCGGAGAGGAAGTTGTCCGTGGCCAGCACCACGGACCGTGAGCGCTGGTTGTCTCCTGGCTGGTTGTCCCCTCGCTCGGTATCCACTGCGGCGGTGTCGGGGAAGCTCTGTATGCAGGATGCCAGTCCGTCACCAATGAGCGAGGAGCCTTCCCCGTTCCAGGTGCCGTCGAAGAAGGACCCGGTGCCGCTGTCCAAGGCTTCCTTCGCTTGCGTGAGTTGTTCGGCGGCGAACTGGTAGTCGTCGGTGAGCGGGAAGAGTTGCACACTGCTGCTGTCGAAGATGACCATGCCGATTCTTTCGCCGTCGAACTCCTTGGCGAGGTCTTCGAATACCGCAGCGATGGCGGCATCCGTGCTGGTCATGGACCCAGAGACGTCCAAGCACAGCACGATGTCCCTGTTCCTGACTTCCGGCTGCTCTGTTGTGCGTTGGATGGGCCTTGCGGCTGCCGTGGCGGTCGCAGCGAGGAACACTGCGCCCAACACCACCGCGAGCGCCAAGCGGGTGCGGTGCCGGCGTAGGGCCCTTTGGTATTCGGGGAGGTCAGTGAGCCGCCCACCGTGCGCGATTGGCTTGGTTTTTTGCGGACGACGGCGGCGGTACAGCCACGCTGTGACTGTCACGGCTGCTGCGGCCATGGGAAGAATCCACCAGTAGCTTAGTTCCATGCCAGGACCACCTGACGCGCGGTCTCCGCGGATTGCCTGACCGTATGGACGGGTAGCGGCGCGAACTCGTTGGGATAGATGCCGGCCACAACTGCCGCAAGTTCCTTGAGGTCGTGGCGGTGGAGATCCTCGAGGGTCATGGAGGTCACTGGCAGGCTGGTGGCCGCTCCGGCGAACTCCCGCACGAGGAAGCTGAGCCGCTGGTGCGCGTCGCGCTCGGGTAGGCGGCCGGCGTCGGCGTCTGAAGCTGTGGCGTTGATTGCTGCCAGGCAGGCGGCCCGAAGTGTCTCAAGATCCGGCACCACCGTCACCTGACGTGCTGGATCTTCGTGGACCGCCACCATTTTGCGGGCGGGCCGGAAGATCCATGCGTACCAAGCCCCGATGATGAGCACCAGAACGAGCCCAAGCCACAACCATTGTGGCTGATACTGCAGGGGCGAATAGAAGCCGGCTTCATCCTGCACGAGTGCCACCCCGGGCAAAGGTTCTTGTGGTGAAAGTTCCGGAGCGGTGCTTTTCCAGAAGTGAGAAGACTGCGGTCAGGACGTTCTCATTGCCGGTTGTGTGTTCCTCGGCGATTCCCAGCCTGTGAAACACGTCCCGCCGCCCCTGGTCGCGTTTAAGCATTGCCGCAGCGTAGGCGGCACGTACTTTGCCATCCCCGGCCACGGACCGGGGAATTCCACGTCCCGTGCCCACGTCCGTGCTGTCTTGCATGCGGCTCCCTGTCTCAGCAGCGAGCTCGGCGTCCCGGACGGTCAGCCACAGGACTTCGTGCCGGCCGCGCAACCTGCGCATCAGGCTCTCTGTGCGGGCATCCGGCAGGAATTCGTCCGCAATGACGACAATCAGCAGGCGCCCCTTCAGGTACCTCAGCACATAATCCAGCTGCGCTGCGATGCCACTGGCTGGGCCGTCCAGGGAAGCACTCGCATCCACTTCACGGAGCAGCCGCTCCAAATGCTCCTCGCCACTGCGGGGCGGGAGGTACTTGGACGCAACGGCGTTCCCGTGAAGGAGACCCACGTCGTCACCGTGCCGGGAAGCAAGGTACCCCAGGACCCCGGCCGCATGAACGGCGATGTCCTTCTTGGACTCCCCCGAGAACGCCTGTGCCGCCATGTTCCTTCCGGTATCCACCAGTAACAGGACCGCGTGGCGGCGCACTGCGACATAGCGCTTGACCAGGGGTGATCCGTGCCGTGCCGTGGCTTTCCAATCGATGTCACGGACCTCGTCGCCGGGGACATACGCCCGGAGTTCGTCGAAGTCCAGGCTGCGTCCTTTGAAGACCGAACCGTATTCGCCGTCAAGGAGGGTCAGTGTCCTACGGTGGGCGAAGATGAACATCTTCGACTTGACGCGTCGGAGGAGGCTGGGCACGTGCAGGCCCCGCTACGGCGTCTGGACGGACGCCAGCACGGCATCGATCACGGTTTCCACGGAAATTTCCTCAACCACGGCATCGAATCCGAGAATGATCCGGTGACGAAGGATCCGATGTGCGAGGTTTTTGACGTCCTCAGGTATGACGTGGTCACGCCCCTTGAGCAGTGCCATGGCGCGGGCTGCCTGGCTGAAGGCGATGCTCGCCCGCGGGCTGGCACCGAATTCCACGACGCTGGCCAGCCTGGGCTCCAGATACTGTGAAGCGTTGCGGGTGACGTAGGCGAGTCCCACGATGTAGCGGACGATCGCCGGATCAATGTAGACCCGCCGTACCAATTCCTGGACCTGGACTACGGCGTCAAGGGAGGCGGCCGCCGGAGGCTTCTGATCCGCGTTGAACACGCCGGCGTCAATCCGCCGGATGACTTCCGCTTCCTCCGCAGGACTTGGATAATCCAGTACGTCCTTGAGCATGAACCGGTCCATCTGCGCTTCGGGAAGACGATACGTCCCTTCTTGCTCGATGGGGTTCTGCGTAGCGAGCACGAGGAAGGGTTGCGGCAAAGGGTAGGACTCGCCGCCGATGGACGTCTGCCGTTCCTGCATCGCTTCCAGCATGGCGCTCTGGGTCTTGGCACTGGATCGGTTGATCTCGTCCAGCAGGACGATGTTGGCGTGGACCGGGCCCAATTGGGTGACAAACGTGCCTTTGACGGCGTCGAAAATCTGCGTACCGGCGATGTCGCTGGGCAGCAGGTCCGGCGTGCACTGGATCCGGCGGAACTCTGCGCTTACCGACTCCGCGATTGCTTGGGCCGCGGTGGTCTTGGCCAGGCCGGGCACACTTTCCAACAGGACGTGGCCACCGGTCAACAGGCCGATAACCAACGTCTCGCGCAGCCGTACCTGGCCCACCACCTTGTTTTCGAAGCTTCGTACGATGCTCCCGACGAGTTGCTGGGCACGGGCCATGTCCGGCGCATCGATTCCGGCCATGGCTGTCATCTGTTGCACTCGTGGTCCCCTTGCTTGCTGGCGTTGATGTGAAACGGCCACTTCATCCAAGCCTTCCTGGAGCAGCGCCGCAATGGGGACCCCTCCCCATGTGGTCTTCCTGGGTCTATTCTTTTGCCATGCATCCGCTACCAGCCGCCTATCAGAAGTACCTCGCCTCCCAGGACCAGCACGTCATCGACGCCGTACGGCCGGTTCTCCTCCAGTCTGCAGCAGACCAACGCCACGGCGTCCGCATCACCTTCAACAGGGGCCCAACCGGTCACCAAGCCCATCTGGACGATTCCATACCTTACGGGGAGATCATCGAGGACATCGACTGACACCGAACTAACCCTTCATAGCGCCAGACAGGGCAAACGAATTTCCCATGCCACGCGATACCAGCGCATAGAGCACCAGCACAGGGACCGAATACAAGATGGAGAACGCGGCCAACTGGCCGTAAGCGATAGCGCCGTGCTGGCCAAAGAAGCTGAAGATGGAAACGGCGGCTGGTTGCTTGCCTGTGGACAGCAGCAGGATGAAGGGGACGAAGAAGTTCCCCCACGCCTGGATGAAAACAAAAATAAACACCACTCCCAGTCCCTGCCTCATCAGAGGCAGGACGATGCTCCGCAGGGCCGCCATCGTGGAGGCCCCATCCACCCACGCCGCTTCCTCCAACTCAAGAGGAACGGAATCCATGAAGTTCTTGGTCATCCAGATCGCCATGGGCAACGTGGTAGTTGCCATGAAGAAGATGGTGGCAGCCATGGAATCCAAAAACTGAAGCTGAACAAACAAGCCATAGACAGGCACCATGATGGCCGTCACGGGCAACGACGTTCCAAACAGGACCGTGTACATGAAGGGCTTGTTGAACCGTGATTGATACCTGGACAACGGGTAGGCGGCAAGCACAGCTGCAAGCACATTCACCACAGCCGTGCCCGCTGACAACAGAAAGCTGTTTGCCAAGGGTTGAAACAACAGCTCGGAAGTCATCACCGCACGGAAGTTCTCGGTGGAAGGCGCCAAGGGGACCTTGGTCTGGTACCCGGCTTGAGGGTCGACGGCGGCCAGCAGCAACCAGAGCAACGGCGCGACAAAACAAATCCCGATGACCGCCAGGGCGATGTCCGCGCCCAACTTGGCCTTGGTGGTCATGGCCGTTGCTCCCGTAGCAACCGCACGTACACGCCACCGAAAATCATCCCCAACAGAATCAGCACCGATGCCACGGCTGTGCCGTAACCAATGTCACCGAACTTGAACGCTTCCTGGTAAGCCAACACCGGCAAGGTGGTGCTGGCATTGGCGGGGCCTCCGGCAGTCATCACCCAGATGAGGGTGAACACAGCCAACGTCTGAAGCGTGATCAGCATCAGGTTGGTGGCGATACTGCTCCGGATGAGCGGCAGCGTGATGAAGGCGAGCCGCTGCCAGCCTCGTGCCCCATCCATGAGCGCCGCCTCTGCGATATCCCTGGGAACGTCAGCAAGCGCTGCCCGGTAAACCAGCATGGAGAAGGCAGTTCCACGCCAGGTGTTCGCCAAGACGATCGCCACCAGGGGAAACGAGTACAGCCAATCCGGGCCCACACCACCGAAGGCTCCCACTATCTGGTTGAGCGTTCCCTCACGGTTGAAGTAGGCGTAGGCGGCAAACGCAGCCACGATCTCCGGAAGCACCCAGGCCGCCACCACAGCGGTCCCCACCCAGGATGCCATTGCCCTGCGCGAACGCGTCATCAACAGGGCAATCAGCAAGCCCAACACATTCTGTCCCAACACCGCCGATGCGGCGACGAACACTACTGTGAGCCACGCGGCCAAAGGGAAAGAGTCGTCGCTGAACATCCGGACGTAGTTGTCCGCACCCACCCACTGCGGGTCTTTGGCCGCCCGCCCTGACAACGCGGCGTCCGTGAACGAGGCGTAGAAGGACCACGCCACAGGAGCCAGCAGGAACAACAGGAGCAGGAGAACGGATGGGACGACGGGGAGCAGCCGCAGGAAGCGGCGCATTCTCATTTCTCCAGAACCTTGTCCTCACCTACCAGCTTGCGCACGGTGGCATCGTATTCAGCCGCGGCGTCCTCAGGACTCTGCTTACCCGTGATAACGGACTCAGTAGCTACTTGGACAGCCGTGGAGATCCGCGGGTAATCGGCAGTCGCCGGCCGGTAATGCGTTACCTTCACCAAGTCTGAAACGTCCTTCACGAACGGGTTGGCTGCCAGATACTCAGGCTCCGATGCAACATCCGTGCGGACAGCAATCTGGGAGTTGTTGATGTCATAGGCCAGGGCGTTCTTCTTGTTCAGCGCTGTGCTGAGGAACTGGAAGGCCAGTTCAGGGTTCTTACTCTTCGCCCCCACAGCCAGGGTCCAACCACCGGACATGCTCACGCCACCGGGGTCCTGTCCCTTCTGGGTGGGGAACATTGCTACGCCCATCTCCTGCTCATAGCCGGCCCACTCATACGCGCCGCCTTTCTGCCAGAACGACGGCGTGTAGGAACCTTCCACAGTTGCCCCGAGTTTGCCCTGCGGGAACCACTCGCCAAAGACCTTCTTCCAGACGTTCGCATCCAGGGCTTCGGCAGGGCTCACGGCGAGCTTCTCGTCGTACAGGGTTTTCAAGAACGCCAACGAGTCGGTGAACCCTTGGGAGCCCACCACCCACTTCTTTTCGTTCTCGTCATACAGGCTGCTGTCTGTGCCATAGAGCAGTTCATAGAAGCCCTGCATGACCGTTCCCTCTCCGGTCCCCTTGCCTGCATACATGTTGAACGGGATCACATTGGGATCCGCAGCTTTCATGGCGCGCGCGGCGGTCAGGATCTCGTCCCACGTTTTCGGCTGCCAGGGTACGGAAATTCCCGCCTTCTGCAGGACGGACTTGTTATACCAAATGGCCCGCGTGTCAGTGCCCAACGGCACCGCATAAATGCCGCCGTCATCCGCGCGGCCGGCTGCCTTGGCAGCTTCGTTGAACGCCCCCCAGTCGTCCCACTTCTCAAGGTAACTGTCCAGCTTGAGGAGGTAACCGGCGTCGACGTCGGACCGCACCTTGAAGGTGTCCTCATAGAAAACATCCGGCGCCGTATCAGCGGAACGCTGAGCCAGGGCGAGCTTAGTCCCATAGTCGTCGTCATTGGCCTGGATGGGCTGAAGGTCCACGGTCACACCGGAGTTGGAGGCTTCGAATTCCTTCTTGGCGTCCTGCATGACAGTGTCCAAGGCCGTGAACGAGTCCGTTTTCTGATAGACGATCTTGAGCGTTTTGCTCTCAGCAGCCTCAGGTGTGGGCGAACAAGACGTCGCTGCCGTAAGAACGGCAGCGACGGAGACAACGGCAGCGAACTTAACTGCGGCAGATTTCACCGACATTTTAGTCATTGCCTTGTTTTTCACAGGGCGGCGCATGATGCTCCATTCAGTCGAACGTGGCTACAGCCCCCATACTTCACCGTGACACCCATGCGACGTGGCCGAGCCTTGTGGATATTCAGTTGTCCTGCTTTGAACTAGCCTTCCAGCAGGAGCCTTTGCGCGCGCGGAGCCAGCATGTGCTCCAGAACCAGGCAGGCGGCACCAATGGCGCCAACGTCTTCACCTACACCGGTTCCCACGACTTCCAGGTCATGGATCATGCGGGCTGCGTTGTTCTTGTCCAGCAAATCCGGAACGCGTTCCAGGAAGTAAGGGGACATCCGCGCCCAGAACGGACCACCAAAGACGACGCGCTCCACGTCCAGTGTGTTGGTCACGATGGAAACGGCGCGTGCCACCAGTGTGGCGGACTTGTCCAGGATGGCAATGGCTTTGGCGTCACCAGCATCTGCTTTGTCGCACAACGCGGCATAGCGTTCCTGGACTTCAGGGCCGTCAGCCCCCTCCCGGTGCCCTTCAAGCAAACCGGCGGCTTCGGCCTCGGCCACCAGCACCTGCGGAATGCAGGAAGACTTGACGCAGCCGTGCAATCCACAATCACACTGCGGACCGTTGGGGTCCACCACGATGTGGCCGATTTCACCGGCATTGCCGGAAGTGCCGCGCACTACTTCGTCATTGAGCACAATGCCGCAGCCGATACCGGTTCCCATGTACATGAACACGAAGCTGCCGGCCCCACTCGCGCCACCGGCCCAGGTTTCCGCCACCGCGGCACTTGTCACATCCTTGTCCACCAAAGTTTCCATGCCGGTGGCTTCGGCCAAAGCCTCGCGGATGCGCACGCGGTTCCATCGCGTCAGGAGGGGCGGCTCCACCACGGAGCCCTCGTCGAGGTCGATCGGGCCCGGAACCGCAACACCGAGCCCGGCGATCTTGGAAGCATCGACGCCTGACTCTTCGATAAGGACATTGATCTGTTCGGCGATGCTGGTAATCACGTCGGCAGGGTCACCACCGGGGGTTGCCATCCGCGAATGCCTTACGACGTCGCCCAGCAAGTCGAGGACGACAAAGGTGATGACGGCCGGGTCCAGATGAACGCCCACCGCGTACATACCCGCCGGGTTCAGGCGCAGGATGGTCCTCGGCTTGCCGGGGCCCGAGCCTTCCTTGCCGGCCTCCACTATCAGCTGCTGGTCCAGGAGGCGCCGGGAGATATTCGAAATCGTCTGTGGGGAAAGGCCCACGATCTGAGCCAGCTCAACACGGCTGAGACCGCCCGATGACCGCCGGATCGCCTCCAGAATCACGGTCAGGTTGAAGTCCCCCATGCGGGGAAGGTTGGTTCCGCGCCTCGGTGTCGGCTGCCGGATCTCAGTCACTGATGCCCCTCGTCATTGGGATGAACTTCGTCGAAGATGGTCTTTGTCTGAATCGTACGATACCGCCGCCGCTTCGGATACGAGCACACGCTGACGCAGGTGTCAGGGCTTGGTAACGATGCCGCTGCATTCCATGCCACCGTCTTTCCGGCGGGCCCTTGATGGCCAGGCTCAGGACTTCCGGCTTCGGGTCACAGTGAACTTCGGATTCCGGCCTTCCTCCACCGTTGGCCCGATGTTCCGTTCCAGGGCGGCCCGGTACTGCAAGTGGCTGTTATAAACGGTCCACAACTCTCCCCCCGGGGCAAGAACACGGGCGGCCGCGTGAAACATCTTGAGCGCAGCGCCGGCATGCACGCTGGCACCCAGATGGAACGGCGGGTTCAGCAAGATGAGGTCAACACTGCCAGGCTCAAGGGTGGACATGGCGTCATCGTGGATCACTGCCACCCGCTCCCCCAACCCGTTTGCAGCGGCCGTCGCCCTGGCTGAAGCAACGGCTGCAGCTGACTGGTCGGTGGCTACGACGCGGGCATCCGGGTGGCGAAGCGCATACATTGTGGCGAGAATACCGGTCCCGCAGCCCAGATCCACGACCTGCTTCGATGCCGGCATACGATCCAGGAACGTCAGAAGGTAGCGCGTGCCTATGTCCAGACGGGCGCCGGAGAAAGCAGCACCATGCGCGCACACCGTGATTCCCAACTCCGGCAGCGACTCCACCACAGGAAAGGGACGCTTTCCGGGCGTCGCTTTGGGGTCCCGTGCCACCAGGACCCGGGATTTCTGCCGGGCAAGTTGCGGCTGGACTGATGAGAAGTAGCGTTCCAGGACCTCGTTCATGCCGAGTGACATGTGCTTCACGCGACCCCCGGCCAGCAGGACCGCATCCGGCGCCGCAAACCGCGCTACGGCGTCGGCGATTTCCTCCAACTCAGCCAGAGACTTAGGCAACTGCAGAAGCACAACGCCTGCACCGGCCAGCAAGTCCCGGTTCAGTTCGTATTCGGTGAAACGTCCCTCCAAGCCAGCAACCACGGCATTGCGTTTCAGCGCAAGCCTTCCAGTGAAAAGGTCCTGGCTGACGCGTACGTGCCCGACGCCGAGCCCAGCCAAGGTGCCCAATGTCAGCGCACCATAGCGGTCGCCGATGACAACCACCTTCGCGTCGGGCCCCAGCAGATCCGCCGCCGTGTCCAACAGGAGCCTGTCTGTGGCATCGAAGGCCTGCAGGTTGTCCGCTTCGACGTCGGGAAGCCTGCTCAACGTACCCAAGAGCGCTTCAACATCCATTGCCGTCACGGTGTGGTTCTCGCTTTCATGCTTAACTGTCTCGACTTTAGGGCGGCTTGGGAGGAACCTAGTGCTTGCACCACGCAAACACCTGTCATGCCTTCGGCTGGAGACCACCAAGGCGGCAGGCACAGGTCACGGCGACCCTTGGAGCCAGGCACCGGGATCCACTCATCATTGGGCTCCCCTTTCCCTGCGAGAAGCCATGAGTGTCAATGTTGTCACGAACCTTGAAGTAAAGTCCCACAACTCTCCCGACGAAACGCGACGCCCCGATAAGACGGTCCTGGACCTCGTCACCGTGGGAGATTACACAATCGGCCGTATGACCTTTGAACCAGGCTGGACCTGGGCCGACTGCATCAAGCCAGTGGTTGGCACCGACTCCTGCGAATTGAGCCACGTCGGGTTCTGCCTTTCCGGCAACTTGGAGGTAGAAACCAATGACGGCGGCAAGATCAGCATTTCAGCCGGTGACTCCTACTCCATCCCACCGGGTCACAACGCCCATGTGGTGGGCGACCAACCCTTCCAAGGCGTCGAGTTCGTCAGCGGCGCCGAATTCGCGCGTCCTGCGGAGTAGCCTCCAGGGACCGGGAGGTCAATAACAGAAAGACCCCGCTCAGTGAGCGGGGTCTTTCTTCCGAAGTGGAGCTGAGGGGACTCGAACCCCTGACCCCCTGCATGCCATGCAGGTGCGCTACCAGCTGCGCCACAGCCCCGGAGTTTTGTTGACCGCAAACGGTTCAATTTCTCTTCCCGTCGAAGCAACTCGTCAATACTAACCACAATCCCACGAGAAGCGAAATCGCCGGAACATGAGCTGCATCACGCCGCCCTTGCGGTCCGACGAACGGCGATCCGCAGCCGAGGTGCACTGGATTAATCCACCGCACCTCCCCCCAAACCGGCCGCGAAGGAGCCATCCGCCAAAACTGCCCGGCTCCACTTGAAGTCTAGATTTTCTTCGGAACAAAACCAAACCGTTCAGTCGGTTTATGTTTCCGGTGAGGCCGTGGTCGGCCGGTGGTAGCGTTGTGGAGTCTCGACGGCGGCCCGCTCCTCCGTCTCCTGCCTGACCTGAGAGGCTACCCACCACCCATGCAGCAACGTGCGAAAGACACCCGGCTTTCCGTCATCGAAGGCGCTGCCCGGGTCTTCGCGGAAATCGGCTACGGTAATGCCAGCCTGACCGACATCACCAAGCGTGCAGGCGTGACGAAGGGTGCGCTTTACTTCCACTTCACGTCAAAGCGGGACCTGGCTTTAGCTGTCATCGAGGAGCAGCACGCCATCGTCTTGGCCGCGGGGTCTGAAATCGTCGCCTCAGGCGCACCCGCCCTGGACAGGCTCATAGGACTCTGCAGGATGTTCGGCCAACAGCTGCTGGATGAGCCGGTTGTTCAAGGAGGCATTCGGCTCACGTTTGAAGCCTCCGCTTTCGATGCCGACGTCTCAGGTCCCTACCAGGACTGGATCAGCACGGCAGAGCAACTGCTGCGGCAAGCTGCAGAGGATGGCGCCGTACGTCCCGAGCTGGACGCTGCAGCGTTCGCCCGGTACTTGGTTGCGTCGTTCACCGGCGTTCAGATGGTCTCTGAAGTACTGACCTCGCGTGAAGACGTGCTGCCAAGGATCGAACAGATGTGGGAGTTCATGCTGCCGGCGTTACGCCCGGCACAGGCCAAATAGCCACGAGTTCTGCAAGCGACTGCCTCCGGGTACGAAAAAAGGCCCTGTCTTCTCCATGCAATTCATGAAGAAGACAGGACCTTGGTGGTGGAGCTGAGGGGACTCGAACCCCTGACCCCCTGCATGCCATGCAGGTGCGCTACCAGCTGCGCCACAGCCCCATATTCTTGCTGCTTCGCAACTGGTTTTTTGGACCATCCGCGCCGAAGCAACTCAAATATCTTAGAACAGCATTTCCGAAAATTCCAAATCGGACATATCTCTGCTGACCGCTGTTCCTAGTGTTCGGAATCTTCCGCCGAAACAGCCTTCGCGGAAGCGTCGTCGCCCAATTCGAGGTCCACTACAGGGCAGTCCTTCCAGAGGCGTTCCAAGGCATAGAAGACACGATCTTCAGCGTGCTGGACATGGATCACGATGTCCGCATAATCCAAGAGAACCCAACGGCCCTCAGAGCGGCCCTCGCGGCGCACCGGACGAAGATCCTGCTTCATCAGTTCTTCCTCGATGCCGTCAACAATGGCGTTGACCTGGCGTTCGGTGGGAGCGGACGCAATCAGGAAGACGTCGGTGAGCGCCAAACGCTCACTGACGTCCAGGGCGACAATGTCCTCGGCAAGCTTGTCTGCCGCGGCACGCGCAGCGTGACGGGCGAGGGTAATGGATTGTTCATGTGCAGACACGGGTACTCCTTGTTGTGGCCAGTGGCCTATGTTTGGCGTGAGCCGTTGTTCAGCGGAATTAGCCGCTGGTGATCATGATGATGCCGACGATGAGTGCCACGATGCCCAACCCCAGGACGCCGAATTGCAGCAACCTGTTCCGGTGCGCCCGGGCCAAACCGGCGGTGTTGGCATCCAAGGGGTCAAGACCATACGCGGCGCTGGCCGAAACCGGTGGGCGCTGGGTTTCTTGGCTGGGCTCCGCGGCGGCGACAGGACGTTTCCCGACCGACTTCGCAACTGCTTCTGCGCGGGCAAGAACGCCGGCACGGCCGCGTGCTGCCGGCTTTTTTCCCTGGGCTTGTTCTGCGTCGAGCTTTGGCCCCGCAGAAGTGATCAGCGGTACAAAGGTGGTGCTCGGGCGCTTCATGACGGGGCGTTCGATCCCCGGCATCTTAACGAACTCCAAGGGAGTCACCATCGCCAGGTTGTTAGCCGTGGAAGGACCCACCGTAGCGGCCGGCGACTTGCCGTCAACCCCGGAACCCGACGCATTCTTGGCGGGTTCCGACGTGTTTTTGGCGGATTCTCCCTGCGTCTTCTCGGCAAGCTTCTGCTTAGCGGCGGCGCGCTTGTTCAGGACGGCAGCACGCTCGGCAAGGGCGATCTGCTGGGCCAGGACCTCAGGATCTACAGCCAATGGGTCCTGCTCGGCAATGTGTTCCAGCTTGGACGTCTGGTTTTCCACCTGCGCGGCGATCAGCTGCCGAACCGCAAGCGCCTGCTCCACAGACATTTCGGACTCAGCAGGAGCCTTGCCGCTTCCCGCGCCACCCGTTGTGGGCTTGGGAGCGCCTTGAGTCTTCTCGTTGGGAGCTTTGCTGGCAGGCTGCGGCTTGGAAGAATCCGGTTTGGAAGACTTGGTACCCTCCGACTGACCCGTGTCCTTTGCCGCTGGGGCGGGAACAATGGGATTCATTGAGGTAGCAACTTCGGCCTGAAGTTGCTGGAGGCGCAACTGGCGACGAGTAGGCGGTCCCCCACCGGAGAGCTGCTCCTCTTTGTCCGCCAGCTCCTTGATGGTGCGCAAAGCGGCACGATCCCGGGCACGGATCTGCGATGACCGTTCCTGGGCTGCCGGTCCCACTGCATCCACAGGGACGTCGGCGGCACGACGATTGCGGCCGTTCGGGCGATCGGCTTGAGGAAGGTTTTCCACGTCCGCAGGCGCGGACGTATCCACTTGCTGAGCCTCGGGGTTTTCCTCCCGGGCACGTCGAAGCTCGCGCCTGCTACGGATGGGTCGCTGGTCCTGGCTGCTCATTCAAAACTCATTCAGTACGTGCTTGGTCGTCTGATCCGGACAGGGCTGGTGTCAGATCCGCTGCGTTCGCCGGCGCCGCATACAGTCCATATTTTGCGATGTACTGCACAACTCCATCAGGCACGAGGTACCAGACAGGGTTTCCGGCCCCAACGCGGGTCCGGCAATCCGTGGAGGAGATGGCCATGGCGGGGACTTCCAACAGGCTGACGTCGTCCCTGCCCATGTCGTGCAGTTCATGGCCGGGCCGGGTCACGCCGACGAAATGGGCCAAGGACCACAATTCGTCAACGTCCTTCCACGAAAGGATCTGCGCCAAGGCATCTGCACCCGTGATGAAGAACAGGTCAGCGTCAGGACGCTCTGCACGGAGATCGCGGAGGGTGTCGATGGTGAACGTCGGCCCCGGCCGATCAACATCCACCCGGCTTACTGTGAACCTTGGATTGGAGGCCGTGGCGATGACGGTCATCAGGTAACGGTGTTCAGGCCTGCTGACCAGCTTGTGTGACTTCTGCCAAGGCTGGCCCGTGGGCACGAAAACCACTTCGTCAAGGCCGAACTTGGCTGCGACTTCGCTGGCAGCAACAAGGTGGCCGTGATGAATGGGATCAAATGTTCCACCCATCACGCCCAGCCGGAGCCTGCGCCCCGCCTCCCCACGCGGTGTTGCGGCGATAATGTTAGTGGCCTTGGCCGTGGGTGTGCTTGTTCGGGTGCTGGCGGTGCGGATCGGAGTGCTCTTCAACTGCCTCGTGACGGTTGCCAAGGTTGGTGTAGGAGAGGGTAACGAACAGGAGAACCAGCATGAGGGCGAACATCACTACGCCGAAAACCCACGGCTCGGCCCACAGCGGAGCGAGTTCCTCGTGGCCGCCTTCAGTTTGGGCGGCAATGGACGTGGCGATCTGCTGAAACAGCATCTTCTCCCCTATTGGTTCTCAAAGGATTTTCGACGGCGGGACTCCCCGCCGTTCCGGACTTCTGTTCTATGTTACCGCGTTGCTAGGCGCGGATCTGGCCCTCGCCCTGGACGATCCACTTGGTGGTGGTCAGCTCCGTGAGGCCCATGGGACCCCGGGCGTGCAACTTCTGGGTGGAAATACCCACTTCGGCTCCGAGGCCAAGCTCCCCTCCGTCAGTGAACCGGGTGGAGGCATTGACGATCACGGCAGCAGAATCAATGTCCGCAATGAACTTCTCAGCGTTGGCCAGGTTGTTGGTGAGGATCGCTTCCGTGTGACCGGTGGTCCAGGTGCGGATGTGGTTGACCGCTTCATCCAGGCTGTCCACCATGGCAACCGCGAGATCAAGGTCCATGTATTCGGTGGCCCAATCGTCATCGTCGGCGGGAACGGTTTCAACGTCCTTGCCCAAGGCAGAAGCGATCCGCTCATCAACGTGGAGTGTGACGCCGGCTGAACGCAGTGCTTTGGCAACTGCAGGCAGCACAGTGGCACCCGAGTGCACCAGCAGGGTTTCAACTGTGTTGCAGACGCTGGGGCGTTGCGTTTTGGCGTTGAGGAGGATTTCCACGGCCATCTCTTCATTCGCGGACTCGTCAATGAAGATATGGACATTGCCTTCGCCGGTTTCGATGACGGGTACAGCGGAGTTAGTCACAACAGTCTGGATGAGATCCCGTCCACCGCGGGGAATCAGGACATCCACCCGGCCGCGGGCGCGCATCAGTACGTTGGCTCCTTCGCGACCGTACTGGTCCACAGTCTGCACGGCATCCGCGGGCAGGCCGACGGAATCCAGCGCTTCGCGGAGGATCTGAACCAGTGCCTCGTTGGTGTTCGCAGCGGCGGAACCTCCCCTGAGGATTACTGCGTTCCCGCTCTTCAATGCCAGGCCTGCGATATCCACCGTAACGTTCGGACGGGCCTCATAAATGGCGGCGACAACACCCATGGGGACGTTCACTTGGCGCAAGCGCAGTCCATTGGGCAGTGTTTGTCCACGGACCACGTTTCCCACGGGATCGGGCAAGCCAGCCAGGTTCTCCAAGGCAGCGACCAAACCGTCGATGCGGGCAGCAGTCAGGGTCAAACGGTCCAGCAAAGCCGCTGACGTACCGTTGGCACGGCCCAGGGCTACATCCTTGGCGTTGGCCTCCAGCACGCGCTTCCGGTTCTCCACCAAGGCAGTTCCGATGGCACGCAACGCGCGGTCCTTCCATGCACGGTTGGCCTGTCCCATGCGGCGTGCAGCTTTACGGGAACGGTCCGCGATGGCGTGAACAGCTGTCTGGACATCTTCCGGTGACAACTGGACGCCTGCCGCAGGGTTCTCCGGCGTCTGGCCGGTGGTACCGGATACGTCGGAGATCACAGGGGCGTCAGGGGTCAGCGCTTCAGTCATGCTCCAAGTTTAGATGAGCGCGACGCCCTCAGGAGCACCAGATCGTCAACATGAACAACTTCGCGGTCATAGCCGCGACCCATGGCCTGTCCGAGCTCCTGCGTTGTACGGCCCAACATGCGCGGGAGTTCCTCCGAAGAGTAGTTCACCAGGCCGCGTGCCACCACGGTTCCGTCATGGGCAACCATCTCAACGGGATCTCCTGCTTCGAAATCACCGCTGATGTCCGAAATGCCTGCGGGAAGGAGTGACCTGTGCCGGTCGCGCACGGCCTTCACGGCGCCGTCGTCGAGTATTAAACGGCCGTGAACGGTGGCCAGGTGTGCCAGCCAGAGGAGTCGGACCGGCTTGCGATTGCCGTTAACGGCAAACCACGTTCCAACGTCCTCGCCAGCCAAAGCCGCCGCAGCATTGGCCGTGGACGTGACCAGGGCATGTATACCCGAACCGGCAGCGATGGACGCTGCTTCCACCTTGGTCATCATGCCGCCGGTTCCGACGCCGGCTTTGCCCGCCTTGCCTATGGTCACGTCCTCGAGGTCCTGCGGACCACGGACCAGAGGAATACGCTGGGCGCCCTGGGACGGCGGGCCGTCGTAGAGGGCGTCGACGTCGGACAGCAGCACGAGCGCATCGGCGCGAACCAAGTGGGCCACCAAGGCAGCGAGACGATCGTTGTCACCGAAACGGATTTCATGCGTGGCCACGGTGTCGTTCTCATTAACTACGGGGACGACACCAAGGTTCAACAGCCTGTCCAATGCCCGGAAGGCATTTGTGTGCTGCGTCCGGCGCATCAGGTCATCGGCGGTCAACAGGACCTGGCTGACTGTTACACCGTGGGCGCTGAAAGCCTGGGTATACCGTGCCATCAGGAGTCCCTGCCCCACACTGGCGGCAGCTTGCTGCGTGGCGAGGTCCTTGGGTCGCTTGGCCAGGCCTAAAGGGGCAAGCCCGGCAGCGATGGCACCCGAGGACACAAGGATGATCTCTGTCCCCGCATTGCGCTTTTCAGCCAAGGCATTGACGAGCCCCGTGAGGGACTTTTCGGAGATGCCCCCCTTGATGCTGGTCAGTGAGGACGACCCCACTTTGACAACAATCCGCTTGGCGGTGGCAAGGGCCTGGCGCTCAAGTCCCTCAGTTATGTCCGGAGCGTCGACAGTCTTAGTCGTCATCACCGGAATCCAGGTGGCTTTCCTTCACTGCCTGGGCTCGGCGACCACTGACGGATTCAGTCCAGATGCCAGCCTTGCGTTCAGCTTCAAGCTCAGCCCTCGCGGCAGCCTTGGCTTCGCGGCGCTCGATCTGCTCGTCGCGCTTTTGTGAACGCGTGGGGCGGTCACCGATGTCCGCGACGCGAATGTCGGTACCGCGGGGCGTCGCCAGGAGCTCGGCGCCGGCCATCATGGTGGGCTCCCAATCGAACACCACGCCATCGTCTTCACCGATGACCACGGTGTCGCCGGGCTTGGCGCCAACCTTGAAGAGCTCGGTTTCAACACCGAGCTTGGCGAGGCGGTCGGCGAGGTAGCCAATCGCTTCCTCGTTGGTGAAGTCGGTTTGCTTGACCCAGCGCACGGGCTTTTCGCCCAGGACGCGGAACAGCGGCTCGAGGTTTTTCTCCTCGCGGCGGATCTTGAAGCCGGATTCGTTGACGGCGCGCGGCCTGAGGACGGGAGCAGTCACCTTGGGAGGCGTGGCCTGAACGGCGTCACGGGCTGCCTGGACGATCTCAGCCATGGCAAAGCCGAGCTGACGCAAACCCTCGTGGCTCGTTGCAGATACCTCAAAAACGCGGTAGCCACGGGCTTCGAGGTCAGGACGGACGAACTCGGCCATGTCCTTGCCGTCAGGAAGATCCACCTTGTTGAGGACTACCAGCTTCGGGCGCTCGTTAAGGGGAACCACTTCACCGTCAACACCGGCGTAGCTCATGTCAACTGCATACTTCTCAAGTTCGGCCTCGATGATGGCGAGGTCGGAAAGAGGATCCCGGTCAGATTCAAGGGTTCCGCAATCGAGGACGTGAACCAGTGCAGCACAACGCTCTACGTGACGCAGGAAGTTGTGGCCCAGGCCCTTGCCTTCGCTGGCGCCCTCGATCAGGCCGGGAACGTCGGCGATAGTGAAGCGGACATCGCCGGCCTGCACCACACCGAGGTTGGGAATGAGGGTAGTAAACGGGTAGTCGGCAATCTTGGGCCGGGCAGCAGACATGGCTGCAATGAGGCTCGACTTACCGGCAGAAGGGAAACCAACCAGGGCGATATCTGCGATGGACTTAAGTTCCAGGACGATATCGCTGGATTCACCTTCGATACCAAGCAGGGCAAAGCCCGGAGCCCGACGCTTCTGCGATGAAAGGGACGCGTTGCCGAGGCCGCCCTGGCCGCCGGCAGCTGCAATGTACTCAGTACCCTCGCCAACGAGGTCGGCCAGAACGTCGCCGTCCTTGGTCTTGACCACGGTGCCATCGGGCACGGGAAGAATCAGGGTTTCACCATTCTTGCCGCCACGCCAGTCACCCATGCCGGGGCCACCGTTGGTGGCGTGGCGGTGGGGAGCGTGGTGGTAATCAAGCAGGGTTGTGGTCTGGGCGGATACGCGCAGGATGACATCGCCGCCGTTGCCGCCGTTGCCGCCGTCAGGGCCGCCGAGCGGCTTGAACTTTTCCCGCTTGACAGAGACACAGCCGTGGCCGCCGGTTCCGCCGGATACGTGCAGGACTACCCGGTCTACAAAGCTCGCCACGTGAATCTCCTCAGTTGCTGTCTTACAGCGCTTGTTGCTGTTGCCAGCGTTGTTGCAAAAACCAGTGCGCTAAAGCGCCCTAGTCGATTGTAATGCGGTTAAAAGAACGGTGGAGCGGGCCGTTTGGCCCGCTCCACCGGTTCAGAACTTGTAGTTACTCTGCAGCTGCAGCAGCAACAATGTTCACTACGCGACGGCCGCGGCGAGTACCAAACTCAACCGCACCGGCCTGCAGTGCGAACAGGGTGTCGTCGCCACCGCGACCGACGCCTGCACCGGGGTGGAAGTGGGTTCCACGCTGGCGAACGATGATCTCGCCAGCGGAAACTACCTGACCACCGAAACGCTTGACGCCCAGGTACTGAGCGTTGGAGTCACGACCGTTGCGAGTGGAACTCGCGCCTTTTTTGTGTGCCATGTGAAATGCCTGCCTCTAAATTTCTGGGGAAACTGAAAAACCTGAACAGCGGGTAACGAAAGTTACGCGATGCTGGTGATCTTGATCTTGGTCAGTTCCTGACGGTGACCCTGACGCTTCCGGTAGCCGGTCTTGTTCTTGAACTTCTGGATGACGATCTTCGGACCACGGAGGTCCTCGAGGATCTCAGCCGTGACCTTGACGTTGGCCAGTTCCGCAGCTGCGGAGGTGACCTTCTCGCCGTCAACCAGGAGCAATGCGGGCAGCTCAAGCGTGCTACCGGCTCCACCGGGGACGCGGTTCAGCGTTACGTAGTCTCCAACGGAAACTTTTTCTTGGCGGCCGCCTGCGCGGACAATCGCGTACACCACTTGGGTACTCACTTCTCTCGACGTTTATTACAAAATTTGCGTGCGGAACCTTGAACCGGAATCAGCCCTGGTTCGCGCTGTGCCTCAACGCCGTGGACTTCTAAATCGAAGTCCGCGAGTCATCCCATGAACAATTCCAAGGGGCATAACCCAAGTGTTGGCGTAAGCACCGAAGATCAAGATTACGCTAGTTTGACCTTCAGCTGCAAATGAGGCCGGGTCCGGAGGCTACCTCGTGACTTGCATCACCAGTTGTAACGGACTCTCCCGGCACCGTGCCCATACAGCCTACAGGGTTTGAGCGAGATTAACGCGATCCGGCCAGCGACGCGCGGACGTGTCGCCGCAATTGGCCTCAAGTGCGTGCCCGGAAAGCTACTGAGCGCGCGTGAACGAAGCCTGGGCAAACAGCCTGGGAGCATCGAAAAACGCCGTCTCGTAGCGGCAGGACTGAGTGAAAGCATCCATCATCGCAGTCCGCTCCGTGCCAGAAGCCACGACGGCCGCGACAGCAGTGAAGTTGATCGCTTTCCGTGTTGCCGCCGCGAAATCCTCGTCGGCATAGGTCTTCAACCAGTCCGCATATGCGTGGTCCGCAGGCGCGCCGGCGTCTACGTATGCCGTATGAAGCTGCTGACCCACCTCCGCGTACAACCAATAACAGGGCAGGATCGCCGCCAGTACCACGGCGTAGCTGCCGGCGGCGGATTTTGCCAGTAAATGGTCCACGTAGGACTTGGTAACCGGTCCGGTTGCCGTGGAGGCTTCCCGCGTGCTCAACCAGTTCCTGTGCAACTCCGATTCAACCTCCAGGCACTGCTGTGATGCCTTTGCCCAGAACAGTTGTTCTTCCTCCGTGGGCGCCAAGGCGCCCGCACGTGCCAGGACCCTCGAGTACCCATTGAGATAGATGGCGTCCTGGGCAAGGTAGTAATTGAAGTCACGTTCCGGCAGCTCGCCGGATTGAAGTCCTTGAATAAACGGGAGCTCGTAAATCGCTTCGAGTTCCGGGACGGCTTCGTTCCACATCGCCGCAGCGAAAGTGCCCGGCGTGGATGCCTGCTGGAAGTGGTGGAAGTGGTTCACGGGCCCGTTGCCTTGACCCACGTGCAGGCTGTCAGAGGCCTGCAATGCCCCTAGCAACCACGGCTTGACTTCCCGCAATGAAACTTCCCAGTCACAGGTTCGTGCCTGGACTGTGGCCAAGGCGGAAGACAGGGAGCACCCGGTACCGTGGCTGTTCCGCGTTGCAACCCGGGGACCTGCCACTTCGATCACGTCCTGGGACAGCAGCCCGCTCGTGTTCACCAGCGCATCCGGGCACTCCGATCCTGGCAGGTGGCCACCCTTGACCAGGACCGTGTTTCCGTACTCCGCTGCCAGCCGTTTGCCCTGGTCCAGCGCCGAAGCCCAGTCAGTTGCTTCGGGCTCCCCCAGCAACATGGCCAGTTCAGGAAGGTTCGGCGTAATGAGGTGGGCCAAAGGCAGCAGCGAACGCAATGCCTTCTCAGCAGACTCCCGCAGCAGCCGGTCACCGCTGGTGGCCACCATCACCGGATCAAGGACCACGACGGCGGGACCCACCTCTTCGAGCCAGCCCCGGACCTCGTTGATGACGGCTGCGTCGCCGAGCATTCCGATCTTGACGGCGTCAATGGTGATGTCGGCACTAATGGCTTCCAGTTGCTGACGCAAGAAGTGCGCGGGAGGGACGTGGACGGCACTGACCTCCCTGGTGTTTTGCGCGGTGAGGGCCGTGATGGCAGCCATGCCATACCCGCCGAAAGCGGCGATGCTCTTCAGGTCCGCCTGTATTCCGGCGCCACCTGAAGGGTCCGAGCCGGCAATACTCAGAATGCGCGGGGTTGGGCGGCCCGAAGCCGTAGCGTCGAGGGGGTACACCGATGAATATGATGATGCAGTCATGAGGACATCCCTTCGCCGGTGCTAACCGGACAGGTTCAACGGGTTTGGATCTCAGCCTGGCCCAACGCCCGGCACCCCGTGTCAGTCCCCAAGCGTAGCCGGGAAGCAACGCGCCGCGGGAACCGGGCCACACCGACGCCCGGATGTGACTCTGAACGCAGCCTGTGCGTGGCTTGCAGAGCGGAAGCAAAAGGACCCCGCACTACCCGCCGTTTGGCAGATAGCGCAGGGCCCTCTTCAACTTATTCGTCGCGATTAGAGCTCGGAAGCAGGAACTCCAACGCCAAGGATGATGGGCTCATCCTTGGGTGCCTTCTTGGTCGGTTCCACAGGCGCCTTGGCCTCGTGGGCCGAACCCCGGGTGGCCGACGCTGTCGCCTCATGGTGTTCAACGCTGGTTTCATTGGCCGCGCCCTGGGCCCTGCTGGCACTCCGGTTACGGCGACCACGACGACCACGCGAGGCTGAAACAGCCTCGGGATCTTCCTCGGCAGTCCGTGCCGGAGAAGCAGCCTTCGGGGCTGAAACCGGAGCGGCTTCTTGCTCGGGTGCCGGAGCCGCACCGAGGTGCGAAAACGCTTCGGCCAGCAGATCCAGGCTCATGGCAGGCTTGGCTGCCTGCGGTTCCTCGTGGTGCTCAACGAACGGCAAGGCAACTTCTTCCCCGCCGAAGCGCAGCACGGGAGTAGATCTTGCTTCCTGGACTGCTGCTTCCCTGTTTGCGGCATCGCGGGCTGAAGTCCCTGCTTCGCCGCTGCCTGCTTCACTACTGGCGGCGGTGCCGGCTGTAGGGCTTGCGTCCGGCTCGTGCCGGCCTGCCGCCCGCGCTTCCTCCTCTGCACGGTGAACTTCGTCGTCGTGCAGGTGTGCGGCGTGCGCTGCAGCGGCAATCGTCGCCAGGGCGGCCCTGGTTGCCTCGGCTTTGGCTATCCGGGCAGGATCCTGCGGTTCAGCCGTGGTGGATGCTGCGACCGGGGCGGACGTGGTGGTGTGGACCTGCGCGGGAGCTTCGGCAACAGCCGGTCCCCCGCCCTTGCCGCGGCGGCGTTTGCGTTCGGTCCGCGCAGCAGGCTGCTGCGCTTCCGTATGCGGGCGGTGATGTTCAGCAGCCACCACGTTGGCGCGTCGGTGCTCAACGGGCTCGTCGTGCGTGACGACACCTCGGCCAGCGCAGTGCTCGCACTGCTCACCGAAGACCTCAAGGAGGCCGGTACCCATGCGCTTGCGCGTCATCTGGACCAGGCCCAGCGACGTTACTTCGGCCACCTGGTGCTTGGTGCGGTCCCGGCCGAGGCACTCCACCATGCGGCGGAGGACGAGGTCGCGGTTGGATTCAAGGACCATGTCAATGAAGTCAATGACGATAATGCCGCCGATATCGCGCAGACGAAGCTGGCGAACAACTTCTTCGGCCGCTTCCAGGTTGTTCTTGGTGACGGTTTCTTCAAGGTTTCCGCCACTGCCGGTGAACTTGCCGGTGTTGACGTCCACCACAGTCATGGCCTCGGTGCGGTCGATGACCAACGAACCGCCGGACGGCAGGAAGACCTTCCGCTCCAGGGCCTTGTGGATCTGCTCATCGATGCGCCAGGCCGCGAAGATGTCCTGGTCCTTGGTCCACTTTTCGAGGCGGCCCACCAGATCAGGGGCAACGTATGTCACGTAAGCCTCGATGGTGTCCCAGGCGTCGTCGCCGGAGACGATCAGTTTGGAGAAGTCCTCGTTGAAGACGTCACGGACCACCTTGATGGTGAGGTCAGGTTCGCCGTAGAGCAGTTCCGGAGCCAGGACCTTGGTGGACGAGGCCTGTCCTTCGATGCCTTCCCACTGCGCACGCAGACGGTTGATGTCGTGGGTGAGCTCTTCCTCCGAAGCGCCCTCGGCTGCTGTGCGAACAATGACACCGGCGTTTTCCGGCAGGCGGTCCTTCAGGATGCGCTTGAGGCGGTTGCGCTCGACGTCGGGCAGCTTGCGTGAGATGCCGGTCATGGAACCACCGGGTACGTACACCAGGTAGCGGCCCGGCAGGGAGATCTGGCTGGTAAGGCGGGCACCCTTGTGTCCCACGGGGTCTTTGGTGACCTGGACCAGGACGGAGTCGCCGGACTTCAGGGCGTTCTCGATCCGGCGCGGCTGGCCTTCAAGGTTGACTGCGTCCCAGTTGACTTCACCGGCGTACAGGACGGCGTTACGGCCCCGTCCGATGTCCACGAACGCAGCTTCCATGGACGGCAGCACGTTCTGGACCTTGCCCAAGTACACGTTGCCGATCAGGGAGTCCTGCTGGGTCTTGGACACGAAGTGCTCAGCAAGCACACCGTCTTCCAGGACACCAATCTGTATTCTGTCGTCGCGCTGGCGGACGATCATCTGGCGGTCCACCGACTCGCGGCGGGCAAGGAACTCAGCCTCGGTGATGACCTGGCGGCGGCGTCCGGTTTCACGGGACTCGCGTCGGCGCTGCTTCTTGGCCTCCAGCCTCGTGGAGCCCTTGACGCCGGTAACACGGTTGGAGGGTGCTGTTTCCGTGATGGGGCGCGGCGCGCGGACACGGGTGACGGTGTTGGGCGGATCATCATCCGAGCCGCCGGTCAGTTCAAGATCCTGGTCTCCACGGCGGCGACGACGCCTGCGCCGAGACGTGACACCTTCTTCGAGGGCTTCTACTACCGGCGCTTCCTCGTCCTCGGACTCGGTGCCGTCCTCGGTCTCGTTCTCGTCCCGCTCGGTTCCACGGCGGCCACGGCGGCCTCGGCTCCTGCGACGCCGGCGACTACCTGCATCTTCCAGCTCGCCTTCAGCGGTAGTTTCGGTTTCTTCTTCGGGCTCCTCAGCCTTCTCCTCCACCGCGGCGACGCGGGGAACTGTGGTGAGGTCCGGGGCCTGGAAGATCATGGAGGTGATGGAAACCGGCTCCATGAACAGGGAGGTGGATGTTGCAGGGGCAGCTTCGTCCGCGGTGGCGTCCGCTTCCGGGTTTTGGGCAGCAACATCGGTGGCTACCTCAGCGACCGGTACTTCCGGCTGGGAGCCATTTTCCGGCGTCGTGGTTTCCTGCGCGGCTTCCGCGGCAACCGGTGCCTCTACGGCTTCAGTTTTGGGCTTGGTAGCACGACGACGGCGGACCGGCTTTTCGGGGGCCGGCTCAGCGGCCGCTTCGGGCGTGGCTTCGGCAGCTGCCGGGGCGGCAGCGGCGTCTTCGACCACAGCAGTGGCGTCGTCGCCCAAACCGGGCAGGGTTTCGGCGGGCTCTGCCTTCTTGCGGGAACGCGTGCGACGCACTGGTGCTGCGGCGGCGGCCTCAGGGGCGGCTTCCGAGGCGGGGGCCTCGGCCGCAGGTGCCTCTACGTCAGCGGCGACTTTGGGCGCTGCCTTGCGCCGGGTCCGGGTGGCTTTCTTGGGCGCTTCCGCGGCTTCCGCGGGAGCTGCCTCGTCATTAACGGCTACAACCTGGTCATTATCCATATGTGGCAACACTCCTGCCCCAGCGACGCCGCCACATCCGGCGCCCAGTGGAGCAAATATTGTCAAAACCCGCAGGCGTTGACAGAAGTCGGCAGTATGCCTTCCGGTTCGCACCAGCATTGGGGTGCGGCAGCCCTGGAAGGCCGGCGGCTTTATTCTGAAACCCGTTGTTCTGCTGCCACAACCAGGTGCCGTCCATTGACATGGCGGGCCTACCGAGGATCACACGATCCGGGCATGCCCAGCTCATACTGGCGGTCTTGGGAACAAAGTCACCGGACCGGAATTCGAATGTGGATCGACTCCCGGCCATGTTCATTCTCTCACACCCCTGCACATTCCCAGGGTAGGTCGCTGTGTCGTGGAGCTCCGTGCACAAGCTGGGGCCGGCGCCCAGCCTTCGGAGTTACAATCCTCCCAAGAGCCCTTCCCGGCTTGCCGGGCCATTTGTCGAAAAGGATCACATCCGCGATGCCAAGCACCGCCAGGGAAAACCTGGCCAACAAATCCACAAGCCATGTGGAGGACATATCCACCCAGCAGGATTCCCTCCCGAATACGGTCCGTGACAAGCCTTTCGCGTGGCTGCTGTTGATCACCGGCGTCGTTGGCTGGCTGGCTTCCGGAATCCTGGTGCTGGAGAAACTTGAGGTCCTCAAGGATCCCAACCACGTGACAGTGTGCGATGTAAATCCGTTTGTCTCCTGCGGTGAAGTGATGCAGACACCGCAAAGCTCGGTTTTCGGCTTTCCCAACATGTTCATCGGCATCGTTGCTTTCGCTGTCATCATCACTACAGCCATGGGCATTCTCGCGGGAGCCAGGTATTCACGGGGCTACTGGCTGGGCCTGCAAACCGGTGTGACCCTTGGTTTCGCGTTCGTTGTGTGGCTATGGTCGCAGGCACTCTACGTCATTCACGTGCTGTGCCCGTTCTGCATGGTGGTGTGGGCCGCCATGATCCCCCTGTTTGTCTGGGTAACCATCCGCAACGTCACCAGCGGGGTCATCAAGGCGCCGCCGGCACTGGTCAAGCTTTTGTCCGGATCGGGATGGATCATCGTTGCCCTGCTGTACATCGCCGTGATCGCCACGATCTTCTTCTCGTTCATCCACCTCTTCGTGGCGTCCACAGCGTAGAACCACCACTCGCGAGATAACAGTTAAGGCCAATGTTCACGAAGAACATTGGCCTTAACTGTTATCTCGGCGGGGGTGTTTAGCCCTCGAACCAGATCTTGATCTCACGCTCTGCGGAGTCGACTGAATCTGAGCCGTGAACGAGGTTCTGCTGGACTGCCAGGCCCCAGTCGCGGCCGAAGTCGCCGCGGATGGTGCCCGGTGCCGCCGTCGTCGGATCCGTTGTTCCGGCCAGCGAGCGGAAGCCTTCGATCACGCGGTGGCCTTCGAAGACTGCAGCGATAACCGGTCCGCTGAGCATGAACTCAACCAGCGGCTCGTAGAACGGCTTGCCAACGTGTTCCTCGTAGTGCTGCTCGAGCAGCTCGCGGGTCGCGTTGACTTTCTTCAACTCCGCCAGGGTGTAGCCCTTGGCTTCGATCCGGGCGAGGATGCTTCCACCCAGGTTGCGGGCGACGCCGTCGGGCTTGACCAGGACAAGTGTCCGTTCAATGCTCACAGTTGCTCCAATGTGGTTGTTCGGTGGTTTTCCCAGCCAGTTTACGGGGTTTGCGGGCCAGTCTGGTCACCGTGGGCTGCATCCCATTCCGCCTGCTCGCGGTCGCGCTGGGCCACCTCGCGGTCAATCCGCATACCGGCCCTGATCCCGTACCACCAGCAGATGGCAAACAGGATCCCCACAATGAACATGGTGGGCTCGGCGAAGCCCGTCAGGATCAGCACAAGCTGCAGTGCCCAGCCAACCCCGATGCCCCATGGCTTGGACAGTACGGCGCACGCCAACACCAGCACCACCGTCAGTGCGATGCCGACCCCAAGAATGATGCCGGGGTCAACTTCTCCACGCCTCAGGCCGAAGACTGCCAACGTGCCGAAGAACGCGACGAAGGCTTCAAGCAGGAGCACGGTAGAAGCGAACATCACCTTGGTGGATCGGCGCTTCCTGGGCATGCCGGGCCGCCATTCACGCTGCGCCTTGGTCATTTTCGCCATGCTAGGCACTCGCCTTTCCAAGCAGGATCCGCGCCTCGGCCACCACAGTGATGGAACCCGTTACCAGGACACCGCCTGCCAGGTCATCGTTGGATTCGGCGCGCTCCACAGCCCATTCCAGGGCGTCGTCCAACTTCTCCGCGATGTGGACGTTGTCCTCGCCGAAGCCGAGGTCGACGGCGAGTTCGGCCAGTTCCGCTGCCGGAACGGCGCGCGCCGAGTTGGATTGGGTGAAGCAGAATTCCTCGGCCAGGCCACCCAGTGATTCCTTGAGGGTCTTGAGGATCTCCTCGGCGTCTTTCTCCCGAAGAACGCCAACCACAACCACCAGCTTGCTGAAGCTGAAGGCCTCCTGGATGGCTTCTGACGAGACGCGGATGCCGTCCGGGTTGTGTGCAGCATCCACCACAACTGTGGGCGCAGTGCGCACAACTTCGAGCCGGCCGGGCGAAGTCACGTTGCCAAAGGCTTCTTTGAGCACCTCGGCATCGAGCTCTTTCTCTCCCCCACCGAAGAACGCTTCCAAAGCCGCGACGGCTACGGCGGCGTTTTCGGCTTGGTGGGCACCATGCAGTGGCAGCAGCAGGTCCTCGTAGCGGCCGGCGAGACCCTGAATGGTCAGGACCTGGCCGCCCACAGCGACGCTGCGGGACTCGACACCGAATTCGACGCCCTCAAAACGGAACGGCACGTCAACTTCACGGGCTTTCTCCAACAGGACCTGCGCAGCGTCAACGGGTTGAGCTGCACTGACCAGGAAGCCGCCCGGTTTGATGATGCCGGATTTCTCGTAGGCGATGTCCTCGGTGGTGTCACCCAGAAGATCCGTGTGGTCCAGCGAAATCGGTGTGATGACTGAGACTTGGCCATCGCCAACGTTGGTGGCATCGGTGATGCCTCCCAAGCCGACTTCCATGACGGCAACATCAACAGGCTGATCAGCGAACACCGCGAAGCCAAGAATAGTCAGGCACTCGAAGTAGGTCAGTCGCGGCTGGTCTTCGGCAACGAGCTCGCTGTCCACGATCTCCAGGTAGGGGCGGATTTCGTCCCAGATACGCACGAACGTCGCATCCGGTACAGGCTCTCCGTCAATGCTGATGCGCTCAGTCACCTTGGACAGGTGCGGGCTGGTGTAACGGCCCGTGCTCAGGCCGTGGGCACGCAGTCCGGCCTCGATCATGCGTGCCGTGGACGTTTTGCCGTTGGTGCCGGTGATGTGGATGATCGGGAAGGCCTTGTTCGGCTCCCCCAGCACATCCATCGCCCGGAACAACGGAGCCAGGCGAGGTTCCATCTTGTTTTCCGGGGCACGGCCCAGAAGTTCGGCGTAGACACTTTCAACCGAGAATTCGTCAGTCATGGATCAGGCCCCTGCCTTTGCGACGGTGACCTGCGGTTCGTCGACACTGGCCAACAGAACCTCCAGTTCCAACGTCAGAGTTTCGGTCTTGACGAGTTCCGAGTTGGCTTCCAGGGCGTCAACCACATCCTGTGCGGCCTCCACGGAAGTGCGGATGCGGTCGCTCACGTTCAGTCCTGCGTCCTTGCGCGCCTGCTGGATGGCGCGGACCATGTCGCGGGCCAGCCCCTCGGCTGCAAGTTCAGGAGTGACCTCGGTGTTGAGGACAACGAAACCGCCGCCCGGCAGGACAGCTACTGCCGAGCTGCCGCCGTCGGCCGTGTCTGCCACGACAGTTTCAAGCGTGTATTCCTGGGGCTCGAGCTCCAAGCCACCGGCCACCACCACGCCGGCGTCATTGACAGACCAATCGCCGGACTTGGATCCCTTGATGGCCTGCTGCACGTTCTTGCCAAGGCGCGGACCCGCGGCCCGGGCGTTGACCACGAGCTTCTGCTCAATGCCGAACTCCTCAGGCGAGGCAGTTGCAGCGTCCAGGAGCCGGACGGAACGCAGGTTCAGTTCATCTGCGACGACGGCGGCAAAGCCTTCCAGCGCATCTGCACCAGGTGCCACCACGGTCAACTCCTGCAACGGCAAGCGGACGCGCAGGTTTGCTGCCTTCCGGAGGCTTGAGCCGGTGGAGCAGATTTGCTGGACGCGGTCCATTGCTTCAACCAATTGCGGATTGGACGGGAACAGCGAAGCGTCAGGCCAGTCGGCGAGGTGAACAGAGCGGCCACCGGTCAGCCCACGCCAGATCTCTTCCGTCACCAGCGGCAGCAAGGACGCCGATACACGGCACACCGCTTCGAGCGCGGTGTAAAGCGCGTCAAAGGCGTCAACGCTTTCATCGAAGAAGCGCTGGCGGCTGCGGCGCACATACCAGTTGGTGAGCATGTCCAGGTAGCTGCGCAGCTCATCGCAGGCACCGGAGATGTCATAGCTGTCCAGGCTTGCGGTGACATTGCGGACCAGGTCCCCGGTGTTGGCCAGGAGGTACTGGTCGAGGGTGTCGGCGTAGCCGTCGTAGCGCAGCTTCGCCTCGTAGCCCGAGCCGCCATTGGCAGCGTTGGTGTACAGCGTGAAGAAGCTGTAAACGTTCCACAGCGGCAGGATGACCTGGCGTACGCCGTCGCGGATGCCCTGCTCGGTGACCACAAGGTTGCCGCCGCGCAGGATGGGGCTGGACATGAGGAACCAGCGCATGGCGTCGGAACCGTCGCGATCCAGGACCTCGGACACGTCAGGGTAATTGCGCAGGCTCTTGGACATCTTCTGGCCGTCAGAGCCCAGCACGATGCCGTGACTGATCACATTTCGGAACGCAGGACGGTCAAACAGTGCGGTGGACAGGATGTGCAGCATGTAGAACCAGCCGCGGGTCTGTCCGATGTACTCGACGATGAAGTCCGCCGGGTTGTGGGTGTCGAACCACTCCTCGTTCTGGAACGGGTAGTGCACCTGGCCGTACGGCATGGAACCGGAGTCGAACCAGACGTCCAGGACGTCTTCGACGCGGCGCATGGTGGACTTACCCGTGGGATCGTCCGGGTTGGGACGCGTCAGTTCATCGATGAACGGCCGGTGCAGGTCTACCTGACCCTCATTGTTCATCGGAAGACGGCCGAAGTCGGCTTCGAGATCGGCCAGGGAACCGTAGACGTCGGTGCGCGGGTGTTCGGGGTCATCAGACTGCCATACGGGGATGGGCGAACCCCAATACCGGTTGCGGCTGATGGACCAGTCGCGGGCGTTATCCAGCCATTTGCCGAACTGGCCGTCCTTGACGTTGCCCGGGATCCAGTTGATCTCCTGGTTCAGCTCGGACATGCGGTCCTTGAACTTGGTGACTTCCACATACCAGGACGACACGGCACGGTAGATCAGCGGGTTCCGGCAGCGCCAGCAGTGCGGGTAGCTGTGCTCGTAGCTGGCTTGGCGGACCAAGCGGCCATCGGCACGGAGCACCTGGGTGATGGGCTTGTTGGCGTCGAAGACCTGGAGGCCGACGATCGGGGCCAGCTCGCCGTGCGCGAACAGCGGCAGGAACTTGGCGCCTTCGTCGACGGACAGGACCACGGGGATGCCGGCGTCTTCACAGACCTTCTGGTCATCCTCACCGTAGGCCGGAGCCTGGTGGACAATGCCCGTACCGTCGGTGGTGGTGACGTAGTCAGCCACGAGGAAACGCCAGGCGTTCTGCGTGCCGTACTTCTCAGCATCGGCAAAGTCGTTCCAGAGCGGTTCGTACTCAAGACCGGCCAACTCGGTGCCGGAGTGAGTGGACACGACAGCGGCAGCCGCGGCAGCAGCGTCGTCGTACCCCAGATCCTTGGCGTACGCCCCCACAAGGTCAGCTGCCAGCAGGAAACTGCCCGTGACGGGCGCTTCAGCTGAAGCGGCCTTGACGCCGTTGGGTCCGGCGGGCAGGACTGCGTAAGCGATGTCCGGCCCGACGGCGAGCGCCAGGTTGGTGGGCAACGTCCAGGGCGTGGTGGTCCAGGCGAGTGCCTGAACACCGGCGAGTGCGTTGGAGAGCTCGGACTCCCCTGCCTTGACGGGGAACGTTACAGTGACCGTTTGGTCCTGGCGGTTCTTGTAGACGTCGTCGTCCATACGGAGTTCGTGGTTGGACAGCGGTGTCTCGTCCTTCCAGCAGTATGGGAGGACGCGGTAGCCGTTGTAGGTGAGGCCCTTCTCGTGCAGCTGTTTGAAGGCCCAGAGCACCGACTCCATGTACTCGACGTTGAGCGTCTTGTAGTCGTTCTCGAAGTCCACCCAGCGTGCCTGGCGGGTGACGTAGGCCTTCCACTCGTTGGCGTACTTCATGACCGAGGCGCGGCAGGCGTCGTTGAATTTGTCGATGCCCATGGCTTCGATCTGGGTCTTGTCCGTCATGCCTAGTTGCTTCATGGCTTCGAGCTCTGCAGGGAGGCCGTGGGTGTCCCAGCCGAAGCGGCGCTCCACGCGCTTGCCACGTTGGGTCTGGTAGCGGCCCACAAGGTCCTTGGCGTAGCCGGTCAGGAGGTGGCCATAGTGCGGGAGTCCGTTGGCGAAGGGAGGGCCATCGTAGAAGACGAACTCGTTGCTGCCGTCCTTGCCTGCATCACGTTGGTCGATGCTGGCTTGGAAGGTGCCGTCTTCGTCCCAGTATTTGAGGATGCGCTCTTCGATTTCCGGGAACTTCACGGAAGCGGACACGCCGTGCGTGCCGGACGAAGACGCTGAGGCCTTGGGGTAGTGGGTCATCTCATATCCTGTGATAGCTGGTTGACTGTCAGGATGCGAGGACGGCTTCTGTGCTGCCTGTCGGCTGCGCAGGTACCGCGGTACCACCTCACTTACCGGAACGCGAAGTTCCGGCCTCTCATTACTGCTGTGACGGGCTTACCCGTCCGGCTCTACTGGGCGCTTGCCACCTTTGCAGGTGGTCAGTGCTGTTCTTCCGGAAGCTCACCGGTGATGGCCGGGTCAAAGCTGCTCTTCCAAGTCTAGCGGCAGCGGAGGGCCCCGCTCTACTTGTGAGTTCATCCCGTGGATGGAGTCCGGTGCGCTGGGCGATGCATAGACTCAAGCCCATGACACACCCCGGGACTGCCGTGATGGAAACCCGCCCTGCGCCGCGCCACGCTTCTTTGGCGTGGTCGGTGATGGCGTTCCTTGCTGCGCTGCCCGTGGCGGGGGTATCGATCTTCCGCGCGATCCCCGCGGAGTGGCCCTTGATCGTGGTGCAGCTGTTGTCCTTCACCCCGTGGATGGTTCTGCCGGCGGCTCTTGCCCTGGTGCTTGCCTTGGTAGGGCGGCGGCGTTGGGTCATCATCACGACGGCGGCCCTGTTGGCGGCCCAGCTGTTCTGGCTGTTCCCGCTGGACGCCGGAAAGCCGGATTCTTTGCCTGCCGGTACTGCAACAATCCCTTTGAGAGTGATGAGCCTCAACTCCGGATACGGAGAGGCGGACGCCGCCACCATCGTAAATTTGGTCCGGGACAACGGGATTCAGCTGCTGACCATTCAGGAACATACGCAGGGACTCGAGGATCGCCTAACCTCCGCGGGCATGGAGGATGTACTGCCGAACCGGGTCAGTGAACCCAATGACGACGCATCCGGCGGCGCCGTGTATTCGGTGTTCCCGCTCGAGCCCGACGGCCTCCTGCCTGACACGCCCTTCCGGATTGACGTCACGCGAGTACTCGTCTCACACCCGGAGTCCGGCGCCAAGGCCTCCTTGAACCTCAGCAACGTGCACGCCCTCCCACCGGTGGATGAGCGGATTGACCAATGGCGGAGCGACCTCGGCAAGATCGCCCGCCAAGCATCAGAATCCGGGAATCACCTGCTGATGGGTGACTACAACGCCACGTACGATCACTCCGAATTCCGGGCTTTGCTGGACACCGCGTTGGGTGGGGGGCCGCAGGCTGATACTCCGGCCGGCAAAAAGCTCGTCGACGTCGGGATGGCCGCTGGTGCGCGGTTCTCCCCCACATGGCCCATGGAAGGGCCACTGCTTCCGGGCATCGTGATCGATCACATGGTCACCTCGACAGGGATCAGCAGCAGCGACTACGCCGTCCATCGGGTTCCCGGTTCGGACCACGCGGCAATCATGGCCAGGCTGATCATTCCAGCTGGTTGAGCGTCTCAGCCTTCTTTGCGGACAAGCTTGTGGTTCGCCGCCTGGGCCACCGGGCGGATGACGATCTGGTCGAGGTTGATGTGGTGCGGCAAAGAGACTGAGTACGCCACGACGCCTGCCACGTCCTCGGCAGTCAGGGGCTTCTCCACACCGGCATAGACCTTGGCGGCTGCGTCTTTGTCACCGAGGCGGTTCAGGGCGAACTCCTCCGTCTGCACCAAGCCCGGGGCAACCTCGATGACCCGGATGTTGTTGCCCACCTCTTCCAGGCGCAGGGCATTGGTCATGGCATGCTGGGCAAATTTGGCTGCGTTGTAGCCCGCACCGCCTTCATAGGCGGACAGCCCTGCCGTGGACGTGAGGTTGAGGACGGTGCCCTCGCCGTTGTCCCGCAGCATGGGCAGGAAGGCCCGGGTGATTTTCATGGTGCCCAGGACGTTCACCTGGTACATCCAATCCCAGTCTTCAGTGTCAGCGTTCGCGATGGTGTCCGCGCCGCGTGCCCCACCGGCGATGTTGATGAGCGTGTCGGCACCCCCGGCTTTGGTGACGGCCGCGAGCAAGGCCGAGACGTCGTCGTCGTCCGTGATGTCAGCCGGGAACGGCACGGCGCCGGTTTCGGCCCCCAAGGCGTCCAGCCTGTCCGCCCGGCGGGCCACCGCGAAGACCTTCCATCCGGCGGTAGCCAGCGCCTTCACCGTTGCCTCGCCGATGCCGGTACTTGCACCGGTTACGACTGCCGTCTTGTTGTTGTCTACATTCTGTCCGGAAGGCGTGTTGTGCGCAGCCAAAGTCATGGCACCACCTTATCGGGGGTGCAGGCTGCACGGAGGGCGGGCGGTAACGCCAGGCCATGAAACAATTGACCCATGGCTGAATCAACGCAGGGTACAGACACGCCCGCCACCGCCCCCATCAACGTTCCCGACAAGCCGGCCCTTGAAGGCCTCGAGGCTGCCTTGACGCAGCGCTGGCTGAAGGAAGGAACCTACAAGTTCAACCCGGACACCACCCGGGAGCAGGTCTACTCGATCGACACTCCCCCGCCCACGGCATCCGGCTCGCTCCACGTGGGCCACATGTTCTCCTTCACCCAGACTGACGTCCAGGCCCGCTACATGCGCATGACCGGCAAGAATGTCTTCTACCCCATGGGATGGGACGACAACGGCCTGCCCACTGAGCGCCGCGTCCAGAACTACTACGGTGTGCGTTGCGATCCCGCCATCCCCTACAAGGCCGACTACACGCCCCCGGCGCAGCCTGCCAAGAACCAGCGCGATTTCGACGTCGTTTCGCGCCAGAACTTCATCGAACTGTGTGAAGAACTCGCCGTTGAGGACGAGAAGGTCTTCGAGAACCTGTTCCAGACCCTTGGTTTGTCGGTGGACTGGGACCTCACCTACCGCACCATTGACGACACTTCGCGTGCGGTGTCGCAGCGTGCCTTCCTCGCGAACCTCTCGGCCGGTGACGCGTACATGGCCGAAGCACCCACACTCTGGGATGTCACGTTCCGCACCGCTGTTGCCCAAGCCGAGCTTGAGGACCGCGAAGTTGCCGGCGCCTACTACCGCTACCCCTTCTTCACGGAAGACGGCGAAAAGATCTTCATCGAAACCACGCGCCCGGAACTTCTTGCTGCTTGCGCGGCCCTGGTGGCGAACCCCGACGACGAACGGTACCAGCCGCTCTTCGGCAAGACTGTAAAGTCGCCCCTGTTCGACGTGGAGCTCGAGGTTAAGGCACACCCGCTCGCCAAAGCCGACAAGGGTTCCGGCATCGCCATGGTGTGTACCTTTGGTGACCTGACCGACGTCACCTGGTGGCGCGAACTGCAGTTGCCCACCCGCGCCATCATGGGCCGCGACGGCCGCATCATTGCCGAGACCCCTGAATGGATCACCACCGACGCCGGCAAGGAAGCCTACGCTGCGATCGCCGGCAAGACCGCGTTCTCCGCCAAGGAAGCCGTGGTTGAACTGCTCAAGGCAGCGGAGCTGCTGGACGGCGAACCAAAGAAGATCACCCACCCGGTGAACTTCTTCGAGAAGGGCGACAAGCCCCTCGAGGTTGTTACCTCCCGTCAGTGGTACATCCGCAACGGTGGGCGCGATGAGGAACGCCGCGAACGCCTGATCGGCCGTGGGCAGGAAATCACCTTCCACCCAGCGTTCATGCGGTCCCGTTATGAGAACTGGATCGCGGGCCTGAACGGTGACTGGCTCGTATCCCGCCAGCGCTTCTTCGGCGTGCCCATCCCTGTCTGGTACCCGCTGGATGCCCAGGGCAATCCGGACTACGACAACCCCATCCTGCCTTCGGACGAGATGCTCCCCGTGGACCCGGCCGCAGACGCTGCTCCCGGCTTCGAGGAATCCCAGCGCGACCAGGCCAACGGCTTCACAGGTGACGCCGATGTGCTGGACACCTGGGCAACGTCATCGCTGACCCCGCAAATCGTGGGTGGGTGGAGCCGTGACGAGGAATTGTTCTCCAAGGTCTACCCCTTCGACCTCCGTCCACAGGGACACGACATCATCCGAACCTGGCTGTTCTCCTCTGCCGTTCGCGCAGATGCCCTGCAGAAGAACGCCCCGTGGAAGCACGCCGCCATCTCCGGCTGGATCCTGGACCCGGACCGCAAGAAGATGTCCAAGTCCAAGGGCAACGTTGTTGTGCCTACGGACGTGCTGAACGAGTACGGTTCGGACGCCGTCCGCTATTGGGCAGCCTCGGCCAAGCTCGGTGCTGACACGGCGTACGAGATCGCCCAGATGAAGATCGGCCGCCGCCTGGCCATCAAATTGCTGAACGCTTCGAAGTTCGTGCTGAACCTCGGCGCCACCGAGAACTCAGTGGTGACATCTGACCTGTCGGTGCTTTCCAACCCCTTGGACCGTGCGCTGTTGGCGCAGCTGTCCGACGTCGTTGCCCAGTCCACCAAGGCGTTCGAGAACTACGACTACGCCCGCGCGCTCCAGATCACTGAGTCGTTCTTCTGGCAATTCACGGACGACTACGTGGAGCTCATCAAGGACCGTGCCTACGGTGCCGCCGGCGAAACAGAGCAGGCATCCGTCCTGGCAGCCCTGGCAACAACACTGGACTCGCTCCTGCGCCTGTTCGCACCGTTCCTGCCCTTCGCAACCGAAGAGGTCTGGGGCTGGTGGCGCACAGGATCAGTTCACCGTGCCCAGTGGCCTGCAGCCTTGGAAATCACCGATGGCGACACCACGATGCTTGGCACCGTGGGCATAGCACTCAGCGGTATCCGCAAGGCCAAGTCTGAGGCGAAGGTGAAGCAGCGCACCGAGGTGTTGTCGGCATCCATTACGGCTTCGGAATTACTCGTCGCCCAGCTGAAGGCCGGCCTTGGCGACCTGAAGGCAGCCGCAAACGCTCAGGAGATCACCCTCCAGTCCGGTGAAGGCGAACTGACGGTCAGCGATGTTGTCCTGGCACCCGCCGAGGAACAGCCTGCGTCCTAGTAAATAGTCAGCCGCCCGTTTTAGGGCAAAGGGGAAGCCCCATCAGCGTTTTGCCGTTGGTGGGGCTTCGACTTTTCGGCTGTCTGGTGATGTCTTGACAGTCTGGCGGAATCCTTGGAATTTCAGGTCTTCCTACCTCATCACTGGTAGGTTGCTTCCAACTTTGCCAAAGGCTGCGTTGGTTGCAATCACTGAATCTTTGGTTTCCGTGTCCCTCTTCTTTCGAAGTGGGTAAGAACCATTGTTGTCCCGCTGAGGACGATGCACAAGGGGTTCGAAAGAACTACAAACCTGTAGTTTTCCTGCCGGAAGATGGCTACCTGTGGCAGAGTATTGACCATGCCGGAACTCCCCGAAGTGCACGGCCTGTGCATGTACTTGGACACCCAACTCCATGGAGCCGTGCTGACCGAGGTCCGCATCAACTCCATCTCTGCACTCAAGACGGCAGATCCTCCCTACACGGCTCTTGAGGGACGGGCCATTCGTGGCGCAAAGCGCATCGGGAAGTTCGTGTGCATTGACGCTGACGGACTGTTCTTCGTGTTCCACTTAGCGAAAGCCGGCTGGGTCAGGTACACCGAGCACCCGTCCTCGGCCGGGCTGCGCCTGGGCAAAAGCAACATATCAGCACGACTCTTACTCCACCGCCCCGCCGACGATGCCCACATTGGGGTAGACCTGACCGAAGCCGGAACGAAAAAGAGCCTAGCCATCTACGTGGTGAAAGATCCACTAGACGTCCCGGGAATAGCAACCCTTGGACCAGAACCCCTCAGTCCCGATTTTGATCTCGAAGCGCTGGCCGCAATCGTCGGCTCAAGTTCCCAACAAATCAAAGGTCTGCTCCGCAGCCAGAGCGTGATCGCTGGAATCGGCAATGCCTACAGCGACGAGATACTCCACGCCGCGAAAATTTCACCTTTTGCCACCGCTAAGTCCTTGGACCAAGCAACGGTGGCCCGGCTCTATGAGGCCATGCAGGAAGTTCTGGTGGGCGCCGTCAACGCAGCTGCGGGCAAGCCTTCCAGCGAACTCAAGGACACTAAGCGCAGCAATTTCCGGGTGCATGCCAGGACGGGCCAGCCTTGCCCTGTGTGTGGAGATACCGTCCGTGAGGTGTCGTTCGCGGACACCTCACTTCAGTATTGCCCTACATGCCAGACCAACGGGAAGATCCTCGCCGACCGCAGGACCTCACGGTTTCTGAAGTAGGGCTACGCCGCTAGTTGAACTCAGGGCTTTCAGTTCGGCTGCGCTTAAGCTCGAAGAAGTGGGGGTAGCCAGCCAAAGTCACCGTGGCATCCCAGAGCTTTCCTGCTTCTTCGCCCCGGGGAATCCGTGTAAGGACAGGACCGAAGAACGCCGTGCCATTCACGGCTACCACGGGAGTTCCGACGTCTTGCCCCACAAGCGAGATACCGGCTTCGTGGCTGGCGCGCAGCTGGGCATCGTATTCATCTGATCCGGCAAAGCGTGCCAGGTCAGCGGGCAGTCCGGTGTCGGCGAGGGCCTTCTGGATCACCGAAGCCCGGTCCTTGTTGCCCTCGTGGTGGATCTGCTCCCCCATGGCGTCATACAAAGGCTTGACGTACCTGCTGCCGTGGAGCTCCTGGGCTGCGATGATCACTCGAACAGGCCCCCAGCTATCGTCCATCATGGCCCGGTAGTTATCGGGAAGGTCTCGGCCCTCGTTGAGCACCGAGAGGCTCATGACGTGCCATTCGGTCTCGATGCCCCGTACCTGCTCCACCTCGCCGATCCAGCGCGACGTGATCCACGCGAAGGGGCATACGGGGTCGAACCAGAAATCGGCCTTGTTGACGTTCTCTTCGGACATAAGCTGTTCGGTCGAAGTCTGCTCGGGCACAGGGTACTCCTCTGAAAGGTGTGAAAGTGGCATGACCAAGGTCCCAGCGGAACCATGTCTTGTTTAGGCCAACAGGAGGCTAAGCCGACTTATTCCGGCGCTTGGCAACGACGTCGTGGGCGATCATGGTTGGCTGGGCCTTCTTGGCCACCACGTCCGCCGTGATCACCACAGTTGCGATGTCATCCCTGCTGGGGAGATCGAACATAACGGGCAGCAACACATCTTCCATGATGGCCCGCAGGCCACGTGCACCAGTGCCACGTTCAAGGGCCTGGTCCGCTATGGCGTCCAAGGCGTCGTCGTCGAACTGCAGCTCTACGCCGTCCAACTGGAACATCTTCTGATACTGCTTCACCAAAGCGTTCTTTGGGGTAGAGAGGATCTGGATCAGCGCCGGCCGATCGAGGCTGGACACCGTGGTGATGACAGGGAGCCGCCCGATGAATTCCGGGATGAGGCCGAACTTGAGCAAATCCTCCGGCATGACTTCGCCGTAAGTATCCACGTTGTCCCGGGCCTCGTTGAGCGGCGCACCAAAACCGATGCCCTTTCGTCCGGAGCGCGAACCGATGATGTCTTCCAGCCCGGCGAACGCGCCGGCCACAATGAAGAGAACATTGGTGGTGTCGATCTGGATGAATTCCTGGTGCGGGTGCTTACGGCCGCCTTGGGGTGGAACGGAGGCGACTGTGCCCTCCAGGATTTTCAAGAGTGCTTGCTGTACACCTTCGCCCGAGACATCACGGGTGATCGACGGGTTCTCACTCTTGCGGGAGATTTTGTCGATCTCGTCGATGTAGATGATGCCTTGCTCGGCCTTCTTGACGTCGTAGTCAGCAGCCTGGATGAGCTTGAGCAGGATGTTCTCGACGTCCTCGCCAACATAGCCGGCTTCCGTCAACGCAGTGGCGTCGGCTACGGCAAACGGCACATTAAGGCGACGAGCCAGTGTCTGCGCCAAGTAAGTCTTGCCGCAACCCGTAGGCCCGATCAGCAGGATATTGGACTTGGCGATCTCAACATCCTCATGGTGCGAACCCTCGCCGAGGCTGCCGGCCTTGGGCGCGTGACCGGCCTGAATGCGCTTGTAGTGGTTATAGACCGCTACCGCCAGGGAACGCTTGGCGGGTTCCTGGCCGATGACGTATTCCTGCAGGAAGTCGAAGATCTCACGAGGCTTGGGCAACTCGAAACTACCGAGATCGGAGACTTCAGCGAGTTCCTCTTCGATGATCTCGTTGCAAAGCTCGATGCACTCATCGCAGATGTAGACACCGGGCCCGGCAATCAGCTTCCGTACCTGCTTCTGGCTCTTTCCGCAGAAAGAACACTTCAGCAGATCCGTGCTCTCGCCAATCCGAGCCATGTGGGAATCCCTTCGTTGCATACGGGTGATGCGGCTCCGCGCCGTACCCAGGTGTGCGGCCACGCCGCGGTTGGCACCACCGTGACAACATCCACTCTAGGTCACAATGGGCTGCTTGGGTGGAAACAGAACGCCGGTGCGGTCCATATTTCGTGAACCGCACCGGCGTCGAAATCCGTGCTCTACCGGGCGATTGCCTGGGGCTTGATCTTACGGGAGTCCAGAACCTGGTCGATGAGACCGTAGCTCAGGGCGTCCGCCGCAGTGAGGATCTTGTCTCGCTCGATGTCGTTGTTTACCTGCTCGGACGTACGGCCTGAGTGGTGCGCCAGCGTGTCCTCGAGCCAGGTGCGCATACGCATGACTTCGGCCGCCTGAATCTCGAGGTCCGAGGCCTGTCCGCCTTGGCCGCCGGAAAGAGCCGGCTGGTGAATCAGGACGCGGGCGTTCGGCAGGGCCAGGCGCTTCCCGGGTGTACCAGCAGCCAGCAGGACCGCAGCGGCGCTGGCTGCCTGTCCAAGGCACACCGTCTGGATCTCCGGACGAATGTACTGCATGGTGTCGTAGATGGCCGTCATGGCAGTGAACGAGCCACCCGGCGAATTGATGTACAGGGTGATGTCACGGTCCGGATCAGTCGACTCAAGGACCAGCAACTGGGCCATGATGTCGTCAGCGGACGCGTCGTCGACCTGGACACCAAGGAAGATGATGCGGTCCTCGAACAGCTTGGTGTACGGGTCCTGGCGCTTGAAGCCGTAAGGCGTGCGCTCCTCGAACTGGGGCAGGACGTAACGGCTGGACGGGAGATTACCGGCAGACCATCCGAAGTTGTAGTTCATGTTCTTTACTCCTGGGGTTTCAGTGGTTCTTTGTGCCGGTTAGTTTTCGGAGTTCGACTGGTTGGCCGTTCCGCCGCCACCGGCAACAGAACCGGCGTGCGCCGAGATCTTGTCGAAGAAGCCGTACTCCAGGGCCTCAGTAGCCGTAAACCACTTGTCGCGGTCGTTGTCCTTGAGGATGGTCTCCACGGACTGCCCGGTCTGCTCTGCCGTGAGTTCGGCCATGACCTTCTTCATGTGCAGGATCAGTTCTGCCTGAATCTTGATGTCCGACGCCGTGCCGCCGATGCCGCCCGAGGGCTGGTGCATCAGGATGCGAGCGTTGGGCGTTGCGTAACGCTTGCCCTTGGTGCCGGAGGAAAGAAGGAACTGACCCATTGACGCTGCCAGGCCGGTTGCCACGGTGACGACGTCGTTCGGGATGAACTGCATGGTGTCGTAGATGGCCATGCCGGCCGTCACGGATCCACCCGGTGAGTTGATGTACAGGTAGATGTCCTTCTCCGGGTCTTCGGCCGAGAGGAGGAGGAGCTGCGAGCAGATGGCGTTGGCGTTCTCGTCACGGACTTCAGAGCCGAGCCAGATGATGCGCTCTTTCAGCAGGCGGTTGTAGATGTAGTTGTCCTGGGCTGCGGGATCGACAGTTGCCATCCGGGGAGCCTCTGATTGCTGTGACATAAGTACTTACCTCTCGCTGGTGCCAGTGACCTCACTGAACTTCACTACTTGGACACTAACCGTTTTCGCGGGTGATTTGTTCGCCGAAATCGCACTGTTCGCTGACGGCGCACGTCTGCGTTCAGCACCAATGTTCAGCCTTAAAGCAAACCGGCCCCGGATCAAGAGATCCGGGGCCGGTTGAAGTCGTTGACTAGAACTTCACTGCTGCGGGGTCGTCGCTTGCGACAACGTCGGCTTCTTCGTTTGCCTCAACCGCTGCAGCCTCTTCGGCTGCTGCTTCGCCGGCGGGGCGGACGAAGTCAGTGAGGTCAACCTTGTTGCCCTCGGAGTCGACTACCTCAGCCTGACCCAGCACAACGGCAAGGGCCTTGCGGCGGCGAACCTCGGAAACCATCATGGGAACCTGGCCGCTCTGATCAATGATCTGGGCGAACTGGTTGGGATCCATGCCGTACTGGCTTGCGGTGGTAACGATGTAGTCGATCAGCTCGTTCTGGCTGACGTCTACTTCTTCCTTGTCCGCAATGGCGTCCAGGATGATCTCATTCTGGAAGGCACGCTCGGTGTTGGCCTTGACCTCGGCGCGGTGCTCCTCGGTGTCGTGTTCACCTTCGCCGTGTGCGTTCTCCGGGTTGAAGTGAGCTTCGATCTGCTCCTCAACGACGGAATCCGGAACGGGAACTTCAACGAGCTCAACGAGCTTGTCCAAGACCTTGTCGCGTGCCTCAACGCCCTGCTCGACTACCTTGGAGTCCGCAGCCTGCTTGGCGAGGTCCTCACGGAGCTCAGCAAGGGTGTCGAACTCCGAGGCGAGCTGAGCGAAGTCGTCGTTTGCTTCGGGGAGCTCGCGCTCCTTGACAGCCTTGACAACAACCTTCACCTGCGCGGACTCGCCGGCGTGGTCTCCGCCAACCAGCGTGGTCTCGAAGATTGCTTCTTCGTCGGCGGAGAGGCCTGTCACGGCTTCGTCGAGGCCTTCGAGCATGGTGCCGGCACCAACCTGGTAAGAAAGGCCGGAAGCGGAATCGATGTCTTCGCCGTCAATCGTGGCGGTGATGTCGATGGTCAGGAAGTCGTCGTTCTTGGCCGGACGCTCAACGGACTTCAGCGTGCCGAAGCGGCCACGCAGTTCGTCCAGCGCCTTGTCAACGTCAGCTTCGGAAGACTCAGCAGCCGCAACCTCAACCTTGATGCCGGCGTAGTCCGGCAGCTCGATCTCGGGGCGGACGTCGATCTCCACCTGGAACTTGAGTTCGCCATCGGTTGCGGACGGGTCCGGAACCTCGGTGATTTCAACTTCGGGACGGCTCAGGGGGCGAACACCCGTTTCCTGAACTGCAGCCTGGTACCAGCCGTTGAGGCCATCGTTGATGGCAGTCTCCAGAACATAGCCACGGCCAACGCGCTGGTCGATCAGCTTGGAGGGAACTTTGCCCTTGCGGAATCCGGGAACCTGGATCTGCGAAGCAACGGTCTTGTACGCGGCATCGATGCTCGGCTTCAGTTCCTCAAAGGGAACCTCAACGTTGAGCTTGACCCGCGTTGCGGTGAGGTTCTCGACAGCGCTCTTCACAGTCTAAGTACTCCTGATTTTGTGGGTATGGGTTTCTGTCGTGCCCCTGAAGCGGACACAAACACAGAGTCGGGGTGACAGGATTTGAACCTGCGACTTCCTGCTCCCAAAGCAGGCGCTCTAGCCAAGCTGAGCTACACCCCGAACGCACAGGACAGTCTACGGGCAAGCGAGCCCAGAATGCACATTTGACACTGCCGCCGGAATTAGGTTTAGTAGTACCCGGCTTCAACAGCCACCAGGAAGATGTCCTGAACAAGGATATCCGTCCTGGGGACGTAGCTTAATGGTAAAGCCTCAGTCTTCCAAACTGATTACGCGGGTTCGATTCCCGTCGTCCCCTCCACGCAAAAAGGGCCCCGATCAACGGATCGGGGCCCTTTTTTTCTTATTCAAAGATGAACTCCTACACCTGGCAGCCGGGACACCAATACAGCTTGCGCGCACCGATTTCCGACATCCCCACGAGCGTCCCGCACGCCCGGCAGGGCATGCCGTCCCGCTTATAGACGAAGTGGGCATCGGCGTCGGGCGCTACAGCACCACCGCCGGTCCACAGCGTCGGGGGCGTCGTAACAATACGTCCGTCACGGACGCCGTCGGACATGGTGTCCACGGTGTCGTCCCAGAGACGGCCAGCGGTTTCCGCATCAATGCTGCTCCCCGGTGTCCACGGATCGACCGCTTGCCGGAACAAAACCTCGGCCCTGTAGATGTTGCCGACGCCGGCCAGGACGGACTGATCCATCAAAAGCAGGGCCACCGCAGTCTTGCGGCGGCGAAGGCGGCGGATGAACTCCTCACGGTCACCCCGGCGATTGTGCAGCGGATCCGGGCCCAGCCGCGCCAACACGGCGGCTGCCTCGGCCGCAGTGATGGCGGCACAGGTGGTGGCACCACGGAGATCCGCCCAGCCGTGCCCGGACACCAGCCGGACACGCACCGCGCCCACGGGAGGAGGCGGGCCGGCGTAATCGCCGTCGTCGGAAGCCGGACCTGCCTCCCGTTCGCCGATACGACGCGGAGCCCCGATGCTGGAGGCGCCCGTGAAGGAACTATCACCGCCAAAGCTCCAGGCCCCATAGAGGCCCAGGTGGACGTGCAGGAAGAGCTCGTGGTCAAACCTGAGAAAGAGCTGCTTGCCATGGGCAGTGGCTTCAACCATGGTGTGCCCGGTGAGTAGCTCCGCGCCGGCGGCAAACCTCCCTTGCGGGCTGGAGACATCCAAACACCGGCCGCCAAAAACATCCTGGAACTGGCGGGCCAGCCTATGGACCGAATGCCCCTCAGGCACTACTCGACGATCTCGCCGGTGGTTTCGTACACCGCAATTTTTCCGATCCGGCGAACGTGGCGTTCGTCGTTGCTGAAGGGTTCCTGCAGGAAGGCTTCGATGAGCTCCGTGGCCTCTTCAACGGTGTGCTGGCGTCCGCCAACGGCCACAACGTTGGCATCGTTGTGTTCGCGGGCCAACTTCGCGGTGGAGAGGTTCCAGGCCAGGGCCGCGCGGACGCCGTTGACCTTGTTGGCAGCAATTTGTTCCCCATTGCCCGAGCCGCCCAGCACGATGCCGAGAGCGTGCACACCGGCTTTCTGGTCTGCCACCACGGCAAGGCCGGCATTGATGCAGAAGGAAGGGTAGTCATCCAGGGCGTCATACTCCTTGGGCCCGTGATCCACCACTTCGTAGCCTTTGGCCGTGAGGTGGCTGACCAGGTGGGCGCTAAGTTCCATGCCGGCGTGGTCCGTGGCGATGTGGACGCGGGGTGTAGTCACAGGAAGTCCATTTCTTTCTGGCGCGCGGGTACGGCATATGGCCGGGCGCGGCGTTGAGGGATGCGCTACCTAGGGTACCGCTACCCGGGTTGTTGGGCCTGCCCGTCGCCATGGGCGCGATGCGCCGCCCTGTTGAGAACACCGGCCAGCTTGTCTGCGGAAGCCTGGGTCCCTGCGCTGAGTGCCACGCGGCCTCCGTTGAGTTTCCTTACGACGACGGCCGGGCCACTGCTGACGAGCATCGCTGTCGCGTCGTCATGGTGCCGCCAGCCCCACCCACCATAATCTGCCGCCTTTACGTCCGCAGGTGCTGCCCCAGCGATGTCGACGGCGGGGACGGTCAGGACGCGGACGATCCCGCCGGCGAATACCTGCAGCCCTCCCCTGTCCGCCCGCACCCGTGCGAACAGGAAACCTGCGCCGATGAGGGCCGCCGCTGCTACCAAGGCACCCAGCCATGGAACTGCCACGGCTATCAGCGCAGCGGGGAACAGTGCCGAGACTATGATCATGACGAAAACGGAACTCCGGGCATGCACCCACAGCCGGAGCGTGTCGCGGGCGAGATCGGGATCTTCGAGAAGTCTCAACTCTTCCTCGAGCGCAACGTCATCTTCCCTGGTCCAACGAGGGTCCGGCTTAAAGGCGAACATCATGACGACGCCCAGCGCCACAGCGGCTCCGCTGCCCATGGCCAGCACGATCGGATCAACGTGGGACTCGCGCGCGTCCGCCAGCCCGGACTGGCCGACCAGACCTGCAGCCAACACGGTGGTGATGAAAAGGCTGACCATGAGGCCCACACCCATCATGACGCGGCGCATGACCACCGGCCGGGAAATCGACACCGCTTGGAGGAAGACTGCCCAACCGCAGAAGGTGATAAGGGCAGCGCCGCCTGCCACGTAGGCGCCGAAAGGAGCGAAGGAAGAGCCGCCGTCGGCGCTCCACATAACGGCGACCGGGTTTGGGAGGTCGTTGCGCAGCATCTGGGCGCACACGACAAACCCGACCGCGAGCAGCAACGGAAAGGCGACCGCAAACCTCAATGCGCGGAAATCGAGGGTGTCCCGGAACGATGCCATAATCCAACGCTACTCCGTGGCGCGACACTGTGGTGCCCGCTCCTTGCCTTCACGGCGTGGAGTGAAAGAATGACTTCACACCAGCGACCGGCCATGACGGGCCGGCCATCCCAAATCTCCGGAGGCACCACTTGCCAGGCCTGAATCTTACGCGCGATGAAGCCGCCACGCGCGCCGAACTACTCAACGTCGAGTCGTACAACGTCACCCTGGACCTGACCCAGGGAGCAGAGACCTTCGGCTCCACCACTGTTGTGAAGTTTTCCGCGGAGCCCGGATCGTCCACGTTCATCGATGCCATCACCGCAGCGGTCCACAGCGTGACGCTCAACGGCACCGAGCTGAACCCCGCTGAGGTCTCTGACGGCGTCCGCATCCAGCTCCCGGATCTGTCAGCGGACAACGAACTCGTGGTGGTGGCAGACACTCCCTACATGAACACCGGTGAGGGACTCCACAGATTCGTTGACCCTGTTGATGGTGAGGTTTACCTCTACACCCAGTTCGAAGTTCCTGACTCCAGGCGCATGTTCGCCGTCTTTGAACAGCCCGACCTGAAAGCCAGCTTCACGTTTACCGTCACCGCTCCTTCGCATTGGGACGTGATCTCCAACTCCCCCACGCCGGTTCCCGTTGAAGCCCCTGGCACCGAGGACGGCACCGCGCGTTCGGTGTGGAAATTTGCCCCCACGCCCCGTCTGTCTTCCTACGTCACGGCCTTGATCGCCGGACCGTACCAGTCGGTCCGTTCCGAGGTCACCAGCTCAGATGGCCGCGTCATCCCGCTGGGAGTATTCGCCCGCAAGTCACTCATGCAGTACCTCGACGCGGACAACATCTTCGAACTGACGCGCCAGGGCTTCGAGTTCTTCGAGGCACAATTCGGGTTCCCGTACCCGTTCGAGAAGTACGACCAGCTCTTCGTCCCGGAGTTCAATGCCGGGGCCATGGAGAATGCCGGTGCCGTGACCATCCTGGAAGGCTACGTTTTCCGTGGAAAGGTCACGGGTGCACAGATTGAGCGGCGCGCCATCACGGTCCTGCACGAGCTGGCGCACATGTGGTTCGGGGACTTGGTAACCATGCGTTGGTGGAACGATCTCTGGCTCAACGAATCCTTTGCCGAATACATGTCTCACCTGGCCGCCGTGGAGAACACCGAATTTGACCGGGCCTGGACCACGTTCGCCTCCGTGGAAAAGTCCTGGGCCTACAAGCAGGACCAGTTGCCCACCACGCATCCGATCTTCGCCGAGATCAACAACCTCGAAGACGTCGAGGTGAACTTCGACGGCATCACCTACGCCAAGGGCGCCTCTGTCCTACGACAGTTGGTGGCCTGGGTGGGACCTGAACAGTTCATGGCAGGCGTCCGCACGTACTTCGCCAAGCACGCTTGGAAAAACACCGAGCTCGCGGACCTCATGGTGGAGCTCGAAGCTGCGTCCGGCCGCGACCTGGACGCGTGGGGCAAGCTCTGGCTCGAAACTGCCGGTGTGAACACCCTCGCCCCGGAGCTGACCGTTGCCGCGGACGGCAACATTACCGATTTCGCGATCCTGCAAACCGCGGTCGACGAACAGCCCACGCTCCGCCCGCACCGCCTGGCCGTTGGCTTCTACTCGCTCTCGGGCGAAGGCAAGCTGGAGCGGACCCACCGCGAGGAACTCGACGTCGATGGCCCTCGTACCGAGGTACCTGCCTTGGTTGGCAAAGCCCGGCCGGACCTGATCCTGTTGAACGACGACGACCTCGCGTATGCCAAGGTCCGCCTCGATGAGCACTCCCTTGCCACCGCCAAAGCCCACCTGAAGGACTTCGCCACCAGCCTGCCCCGCACATTGGTGTGGGGTTCGGCCTGGGACGCCGCCCGCGACGGCGAAACCCCGGCCCGCGGCTACGTAGAACTGATCCTGGCGAACATCGCCTCGGAAACAGACTCCTCCGTGATCCTGGTCCAGCTGCGCCAGCTCGCCACCACCTTGACCTATTTCGTGGCCGCCGATCACAAGCTTGACTCAACGACCGCGGCTGCGGACAAGTTGTGGGAGCTCGCATCGGCAGCTGTCGCAGGTTCGGATGCCCAGCTGCAGTTCGCCAAGTCGTATGCCCAGCTGGCCCGCAGTGGCGGACAGCTCGACCGTCTTCAGGCCCTTTTGGACGGTACGGAGACCCTCGAAGGACTCAGCATCGACCAAGACATGCGTTGGGAACTGCTGACGGCCCTTGTTGCCGGCGGCCGGCAGGGCCAAGCCCGGATCGACGAGGAGCTTTCCCGGGACAACACTTCCAACGGCCAAAATGCAGCAGCCCAGGCGACAGCAGCCATCCCCACGCCGGAGGCCAAGGCAGCAGCTTGGGACTCGATCGTGGTCAAAGGAGAACTCTCCAACGCCTTGCAAGCCTCAGCCGTGGCCGGCTTCATGCGAGTCGTGGACACCGGCTTGTTGGAACCTTTCGCGGAGAAGTACTTCGAGGCCGTACCTGGAATCGTTGAGGACCGAACGCACGCCCTGGCCCAGCAGATTGTGGTGGGTCTTTACCCGGCACAGCTCACCACGCAGGCCACAGTGGATCGCACGGACCAATTCCTGGCCGGTCTTCCGGAGGAGAGCGCAGCACTGCGCCGCATGATGCTGGAAAACCGGGACAGCGTAGCCCGGGCACTGCGCGCACGGGCAGCAGACGTCTAAGCCCGCAGGATCGTGAGGCCCGTGCGGACGGTTGTGGCCCCAAAGCTAAACTGTCCGCATGGGCCTCCACGAACACCATTACGCACTGACCGTCCGCTGGACTGGAAACCTCGGCGAAGGCACGGCCAGCTACCGGGGATATTCAAGGGACCACGACGTCGAAATCAGTGGCTTGCCCACCTTGAAGGGCTCAGCAGATCCGACGTTCCACGGCGACCGCACACGCTACAACCCGGAACAGTTGTTACTTGCGGCCCTCTCGCAATGTCACATGTTGTCCTTCCTGCACGTGGCCGTCAAGCATGGGGTGGTAGTGACCGGCTACGAGGACAACGCCGAAGGCCTCATGAAGCTCAACCGGGACGGCAGCGGGCAGTTCGAAAGCGTCACCCTGAAGCCTCACGTCATCATTGCCGATCCCGCCCACGAAAGCTTGGTCCCGCAGCTTCACCATGAAGCCAACCAGGTCTGCTTCATCGCCCGCAGCGTCAACTTCCCGGTACTCCACGAACCGATCACGACGGCGGCAGCAGCCTAACGCTGTTCGAGCTGCCAGAGTGCCACGAGCCTTTGTTCCATTTCACGGCTCAGGCCGGCTTTTCGTTCCCTGTCCAGGCCTCGCGCCCGTTCATCCTCGAGCGTGGCAGCCAGGGTGTCCTGCCACGGCCGCAGGACCATTCCGCGCTCACGTGCCGCCCGGTTGCTCCGAGTCTGAAAGCCGTCATGGCCTGACGGGAGCCACAGAGGCAGGGAATCCGGGCCGGACCAGTACTCGACACCGTGCTGCACGAGCCAATCGACGTCCGGCACGACGACGTCCGGGGTTCCAACCGCCCGCTGGGACTCGGCGATGTAGTCCTCGAACCGCACTACCTCTCCCAAGGCGTTGTAAATTCCCGTCAGCCCTTCCTCCGCGGACTGCAGGATCCACGCCGCAAGGTCCCGGACATCAATGATCTGCGTGGCTTCGTCCGGGATGTCCGGGACCAGTACCGTGTCAGTGTTCGCAGCGAATCGGGCAGGCCAATAACCGTATCTGTCGGTGCCGTCCCCGGGTCCGCCAATGAGTCCCGCCCGGACGATATGCGCCTTTTCCCCCACAGCGGCAAGCGTCATTTGCTCGATCGCCGACTTGGACTCCCCATACGTTTCCGGGGTGCCTGCCTGGCCTTCAGGCAAGGGCTCCAAGAGGGCCGCATTCTCATCCGCGTCAGGCACTGAGTGGTCCGCATACACGGAGCAACTTGAAACAAGGCTCCAATGAGCGGCGGAAGGGCCCAGCACGTCCAGTGCCACACGCGCCTGTACCGGATCCCGGGAGACATCCACCACTTCGTCCCAGCGTCCGTCGATCTCCGCGAAGGCCGTTGCACCCGCCGCGCGGTCGCTCCTGACCCAAGTGACGCCGTCGGGCGGGCTTGTTGAACTGCCGCGAGCCAAACAGGTGACCTCATGCCCGGCTTCAACAGCCTGCCGGGCGATTTCTGCTGACAAGAAGGCGGTACCGCCCAAGACCAGGATGCGCATACCGTCACGCTACGGCGCTAGGGTTGTAGGTGGACAGAGTGTTCCGCGCCCGGCGAACACGGGCCGACGACAAGGAGCTATTCCACCTTGACCTCCATCCCTCTGGCGGAAACCATCAACATCGAACCCGAAAAAATCGACCTCATGTCGATCCTCATCACAGTGGGCGTAGGCCTGGCAGTGTGGATCGTGGCGCGGTTCATCATCCTGCGCATTACGCGACGAGTCTCGGCGGGCAGTTCTTTCTTCAAGAAGCCGCACTTCAAGTGGGTGCAACCCGCAATCCGTGCATTGGACCATGAACGACGCTCCCAGCGCGCCGAGACCATCGGCTCGTTGCTGACAAGCCTGGTAAGCGTTGTGGTGGTGGTGATCGTGATCATCTACGTCCTCAAATACATGAACGTGGACGTCGCACCGCTCCTGACCAGCGTGGGCATCCTCGGTGTTGCCATCGGTTTCGGCGCCCAGCAGTTGATCCGCGACTTCCTCGCGGGAATCTTCATCACCATTGAGGACCAATACGGAATCGGCGACGTGATCGTTACCAGTGAAGTCATTGGTACCGTTGAATCGGTGGGCCTGCGCATCACGCGGGTCCGCGCTGAAGACGGCGCCATCTGGTACCTTCGCAACGGCGAAATCCTCCGCGTGGGCAACCGTTCGCAGGGCGACTACGTGCCGTTGGAAACACCTGACACCAGCGACGAACCAGGCGCTGCAGCTGCGCCCGTCACAGCAGGCGCACCGCGCGTCACCAAAGCCGAGGAGAAGTCCAATGAGTAACACTGCAGGTGGGCAACCACCAGCACCGCAGGCGGGCCCCCGACGCCAGCTGATGCAGAACGATCCGTTCAGCCAGCCCGCCTACACGGACAGCTTCTACGCGGCAGTTGGCGGCCATGAGACGTTCGTCAAGCTCATCGACGTCTTTTACGACGGCGTAGCCACGGACCCGTTGCTTCGACCCATGTACCCCGAAGAGGACCTCGAACCGGCAAAGCGCCGCTTCCTCATGTTCCTGGAGCAATACTGGGGCGGTCCAACCACCTACGGCGAAGAACGCGGCCACCCACGGTTGCGCATGCGCCATATGCCGTTCCGGGTGACCCCCGAAGCCAAGGACCGCTGGTTGTTTCATATGCGCACGGCCGTGGACTCTTTGGAGCTCTCGCCGTTGCATGAGGGCACGCTGTGGGACTACATGGAGCGCGCAGCGCTGACCATGGTCAATAGCCCTTCGACCGGCCCTGAGGCCTAGGTCCTAGAAACCGAGCCCCAGGCCTGCTCCGGTCCGGACCAGCACATGGCCGCGAGGGCCGCTCAGGCGGAACCAGCGGCCATTGCGGAAGACCTTCTGCTCGGACCCGCCCAGGAAACCCAAAGCGAAAGCGGCGAAAGCCGCACCTGCCGGCAATCCGTCCAGACCGGGTAGTTCCCGGCCCCACACTGCTGCCCTGGCTGTGTTGACCACTGCGGCGCCCGCCAAAGCGGGAATGACGCCCGCCACCTCCGCAATGCCGGCCTCCGCCGCAGACTTGAGGTCGGCGTCGGGAACTGTTCCTTGGGCTTCCCAGCCGGTCCGCGGCGCGCCAACGCCCGCCCAGGATTCAGAAACTGTCGACGGCGGGATGGGCAGTTCCACATCCTCGGCCCCTGAGCGGGCCAGCCGGTCCATAACGGACGCGAGCGTCACCGTCACGTCGGCTTGCGCAGGCTCTGCCAGGGCCATGGTTCGCAGGCCAAGAATCGTAGGGGTTGATTCGCCCAGGATGCGGGGCCTCAGCACACACACGTAGGCAGCCAGGACATTGCCCGTGGCCTGAAGGCGGATAGCGCCGTCGTCGATGCTCTTTGCCCGCGTAACGAAGGTTCGCAGGTCAGCGAGGTCGCGGGGATCGGCGAAGCGGAAGGACTGGGTCAAGACGTCTGTCACATCATCGACTCTACCGGCATGTCCCCGGTTGAGAGGGGTTGGGGTGCCGTCTAAAGTCGAACCATGACTGACACGAACGCTGGCCTCGAGGTGGAGGCACCCGTAGAAGACCCCATGGAAGTGCTGATTGGCCTGCTGGATCTTGGTGACTTTGACGGAGCCCGCACCAACGAGGACATTTTCCTGGGGCCGTCCCAAAAGCAACCCAGGCACCGCGTTTTTGGTGGCCAGGTGCTGGCGCAGTCCATGATGGCCGGCATGAGGACCGTTGAGCCGGACAGGGTGGCGCACTCCATGCACGGATACTTTCTCCGTCCGGGTGATGCCAACAAACCCATCACCTTCGGTGTGGAGAGGCTGCGGGATGGCCGGTCCTTCTCGGCCCGCCGCGTACATGCCTACCAGGACGGCGTACCGATTCTCTCAATGATCGCTTCCTTCCAGGTGGAAGACAGCGGCCTGGACCACCAGGCACAGATGCCCGAGGGCATCCCTGATCCGGAAACCCTGCCTAGCACCGCCGAGCTGTTGTCCCACTACGATCACCCCATGGCACGGCACATGTCTTCAGAGCGGCCCTTCGACGTCCGCCACATCGACCCCGCGCTCTACGTGTCCCCACCCACCGATCATGTAGCTACCAATGCTGTCTGGATGAAGACCATGGGCCCCCTTCCCGATGACCCCAACCTTCACCGGGCCGCCTTGGCGTACGCCAGCGACTACACGCTGCTGGAACCCATCCTCCGTAAGCACGGCCTGGCCTGGATGACGCCGGGCATGAGCGTTGCCAGCCTCGATCACGCCATGTGGTGGCACCGTCCCGTGCGGGTGGACGAGTGGATGCTGTATGTGCAGGAATCCCCCAGTGCCCAAGGTGCCAGGGGACTCGCCACGGGACGCATCTTCAACCGGGACGGGCAGCACGTTGCCACGGTGGCCCAAGAAGGCATGGTCCGGATTCCGTAGCCTTGCCTTAAAGCCAAGAGGCCGATCCCTGCTGGGACCGGCCTCTTGTGTTTGCGGCTTACTACTAGTCGCGGGTCAGGCGGCGGTGGGTCACCCGGTGCGGCTTTGCGGCATCGGGGCCGAGGCGCTCCACCTTGTTCTCCTCGTAGGAGTCGAAGTTGCCCTCGAACCAGTACCACTTGGAGGGGTTCTCGTCGTCACCTTCGTAGGCGAGGATGTGGGTCGCAACCCGGTCCAGGAACCAACGGTCGTGCGATACCACTACGGCGCAGCCCGGGAACTCGAGAAGGGCGTTCTCAAGGCTGCTCAGGGTTTCGACGTCGAGGTCGTTAGTAGGTTCGTCAAGGAGCAGGAGGTTGCCACCCTGCTTGAGCGTCAGAGCCAGATTCAGGCGGTTGCGCTCACCACCGGAGAGGACACCCGCCTTCTTCTGCTGGTCCGGTCCCTTGAAACCAAACGCCGAAACGTAGGCACGCGAAGGCATTTCAACCTGGCCGACCTGGATGAAGTCATGGCCTTCGGAGACAACTTCCCACAGGGACTTGTTGGGATCGATGCCGCCACGGGACTGGTCCACGTAGGAGATCTTCACGGACTCGCCGATTTTGAGCTCACCATCGTCCAAAGGCTCCATACCGACGATCGTCTTGAACAGCGTGGACTTACCCACACCGTTGGGTCCAATGACGCCGACGATGCCGTTGCGGGGCAGCGAGAAGGAAAGGTCTTCGATCAACACTCGATCGTCGAAGCCCTTCTTCAGGTTCTTGGCCTCGATGACCAAAGAACCCAGGCGCGGTCCAGGCGGAATCTGGATCTCTTCGAAGTCCAGCTTGCGGGTGCGCTCGGCCTCGGCAGCCATTTCCTCGTAGCGGGCCAGACGGGCCTTGGACTTGGTCTGGCGGCCCTTGGCGTTGGAGCGCACCCACTCAAGTTCCTCGGTAAGGCGCTTGGAAAGCTTCGCGTCTTTCTTGCCCTGGACCTCGAGGCGGGCTTTCTTCTTCTCCAGGTAGGTGGAGTAGTTGCCCTCATACGGATAGAGGTGGCCGCGGTCGACTTCTGCGATCCATTCAGCCACGTGGTCAAGGAAGTAACGGTCGTGGGTCACGGCAAGGACAGCGCCGGGGTACTGAGCCAGGTGCTGCTCAAGCCAAAGTACGCTCTCGGCGTCCAAGTGGTTGGTGGGCTCATCAAGGAGCAGGAGGTCGGGCTTCTGCAGGAGAAGCTTGCACAGTGCTACGCGGCGGCGCTCACCACCGGAGAGGACTGTGACATCGGAATCAGCCGGCGGGCAGCGCAGTGCGTCCATGGCCTGCTCGAGCTGGGAATCGATGTCCCAGGCATCAGCAGCATCAATGGCTTCCTGAAGCTTGCCCATCTCGTCCAGGAGCGTCTCGTAGTCCGCATCCGGGTTGGCCATTTCTTCGGAGATCTCATTGAAGCGCTGGATCTTGCCGTAGATCTCGCCAACACCCTCCTGGACATTGCCCAGGACGGTCTTTTCCTCGTTCAGCGGCGGTTCCTGCAGGAGGATGCCCACGGTGTAGCCGGGGCTCAGGCGGGCCTCGCCGTTTGACGGGGTGTCCAGTCCGGCCATGATCTTCAGGATGGTGGACTTACCAGCACCGTTCGGACCCACGACGCCGATCTTCGCGCCAGGGAAGAACGACATGCTGACGTCGTCCAGAATAAGTTTGTCGCCAACGGCCTTGCGAGCCTTGGTCATCGTGTAAATGAATTCCGCCATGCCCTTAAATCTAATGGGTAGGCGTACATAACTCACATTCGAGCCCTGCGGTGGAGCTAGCGGGCGTCTCCCACGAAGCATTTTCCGGTGGCCAGCACCGGCAGCACCGTGACCACTACCCCGCCGTCGCGGATCTGCCCCATGATGCAGCTCTCCCCCGTCAGCGCTGCGGCTTCCATTGCATCCACATCAAGGCCCGTGGGCGTACGGCTCACGGACACCTCCACGTTGGCGTTGGGGATGCCTGCAGCAACCAGGGCCGCACGCAGGGTTTCGCGGTCGGGCTTGGGGTTGCTGGCTACTAAGGTTTTCAGCGTTGACTCCACGGCAGAGGTGGTTGCTGCAACAGCCGGATCAATGGTGGCCGTGGCCACCGGACTCGCGGACGGTGAGGCAGTAACCGCAGGCTGAACGGTGGATGACGTGGGCGTTGCCGTGCAAGCGGTGATCGTCAATGCCGCCGCGATCATCAGCGACAACCCGGCTACGCGGACTTTCGATGCGTCTGCTGCCCTGCCATATGCCTGTGCGGTTCGCCTGCTGATCACCTAGCCATTCTGCCATCCACAAACGAGTGCGCCATTCACCTGCGAGCGCCATTCACAGGGCGTGCTGACGGGCGTAGCGTTTTCCCAGTTAGGGTTTAGCGCTTCCAAGTGACGTTTCAGGGCAGAACGATAGGTGGAGTTGCATAATGCGTGGACCAAGAAGCGGGCCAATACCTGATGCGGTCGCATCGACCACCATTGCTGCCCCTCCTGAAAAGGTATGGGAAGCCCTGACTGATCCGGCCCTCATTCGGCAGTATTTCCTGGGAACCAATGTCTTTCGATCCCCCGAAGTTGCTGAAGACCACTCATTACAGTCCATCCTCGGGGCTCCCTGACGTTCCCGAGAACCACCACACTGTGGAATACAACGTGACTGACGAATCTGACGAAACAAGAGTGACCATCATTCAGGGCAACAATTCGAGTGTGGAGGAAGTGGAGCAGTCCACCGCGACCTGGGAGTTGGTGCTCCGAAACCTCAAGGAATTTCTCGAGTAAGGGCGCTAACGAGTGAGTGCCTTCTAACGCGGACATCCCCCTTGGACGCTGTTCCAAGGGGGATGTTTCGGTGCCCCAGGAGGGAATCGAACCCCCGACCGGCGGATTAGAAGGCCGCTGCTCTATCCCCTGAGCTACTGGGGCGCACTCGCGCCAAGACCACATGGGCCGCTGGCGCCACAAAGAGTTTACAGTGCGATCAGCCAACTGCTTGCCATCCCATGCAAGGTGCCTCTACTCCTCCACAGCCGCCGTTATCCACATAGGCGCATGAGGCCCTGCCCTCACTGACTTCCCTGGATGAAGCTGAAGGAGCCGGACAGGCACTTCACCAAACCGAGAAGGACCACCATGAATGACATGATCACCGTTCGGGGCTTCGTGGCCTCGGAGGTCAAGAGTTCCACCACAACACGGGGCACGTCCACGGCATCGTTCCGCCTGGGCACCACGGAACGCCGCTACGACCGCGCCACCAACACCTGGGTGGACGGGAACACCAATTGGTACACGGTTCAGTCATTCCGCTACCTCGCCGGACACGTTGGATGCAGCGTGAAAAAGGGACAGCGCGTCCTCGTCGTTGGGAAGCTCCGGTTGCGGCAATGGGAACATGAGGGCCGTGTCTACCACGTAGCCGAAATCGACGCCGAATCAGTGGGACATGACCTAATGTGGGGCTCTGCCAACTTCACCCGAATGACCGGCGCCTCAGCCCCTGCCGATGCAGCACCTGCTGTTGAGGCACCCGGCACCCCTGACCGCAGCAATGACTGGGACTCGGACGACCACGAACAAGTTCCACCGGAAGACGAGTCCATCGTGAGGGACGTTGACGGTCCTGATGGCACCGGTCCCCTACTGGTCAACACCACAACAGGCGAACTGGTGGGTGCCGGCGTGTGATCGTTGCACCACGATTCCGGCGTCCACGGGACCAGCAACGCGGGCCCGGCCTATTGTGGGTCCATGGAACACGGCCATCCTGCTTCGAAGATCGAGACAGCTCCTGCCACCTGGGCGGCTGTTGAGGAATTGTTCGGAACCAAGGGCGAACCCTCCCGGTGCTGGTGCCGGTGGTTCGCCCTTACCGGCAATGATTGGGCCGGAACATCGCCCGGTGACCGCAGGGAATTGTTGAAGTCATCGTTCCAAACAGGTCCTGCGCCCGGCGTACTGGCGTTCCGGGATGGTCGTCCGGTCGGCTGGTGCGCAGTGGAACCACGAGCCAAGTATCCGCGCCTGAAACGATCCCAGGTCCTCAGAGAGGCAGGTCTCCGGTCGGAGGACGGCCTCGATCTTTGGGCCGTCAGTTGCTTTGTTGTAGCACCGAACCACAGGCGCACCGGAGTGTCGTCCGCTCTGCTTGCTGCCGCGATGGATCACGCTTTCAACAACGGTGCGAACGTCATCGAGGCCTATCCGGTGGATACGGATCATAGGACCAAAGCGACGGCCTCGGACCTGTTCCACGGCACGCTTTCTCTTTTCAAGGCTGCCGGCTTCAGTTCCGTGTCCGAATCAGTTCCCGGCCGGCCGGTGGTACGCCTCAAAAAGCGTGGTGCGGCTCGATAAGGAGGGTCGGCAAACTACGGCAAAGTGAGGATCATCGGCCCGTCAGCCGTGACGGCCACAGTGTGTTCGCTGTGGGCGGCGCGTCGCCCGTTTGCCGAACGAAGAGTCCATTCGTCCTCGTCGTGGTAGTAGTCGTCCTTGCCGCCCAGGATCAACATGGGCTCAATGGCAATGACCAGGCCTTCTTCGAGCTTCATGCCCCGGCCAGGTCGTCCCAGGTTAGGGACAGGAGGTTCGGCGTGCATTGTCCGTCCTATGCCATGCCCTCCATGATCAGCCAACAGCCCATATCCGGCACGTTTCGCCTCGCCACCAATCGCATAGGCAAGGTCACCCATCTTGTTTCCTATGCGGGCAGCGTCGATACCGCGGACAAGTGCGGCTTCCGTTGCTTTCACCAATTCGTGATCCGCCGGGTCTCCGTCCCCTACGACGAAGCTGACGGCGGCATCACCGCACCAGCCTTCCACGAAGGCACCACAATCGACGCTGAGCAGATCGCCGTCCTCCAGTACGTATCCATTGGGGATCCCGTGCACAACGGCGTCGTTGACACTGGTACAAATGACGCCGGGGAACGGCACAGCCGCCCAGCGTGGGTGGTAATCCAGGAAGGCAGGCTTTGCCCCGGCATCGGAGATTACGGCGGCAGCGACGTCGTCGAGTTCCTTAAGCGAAACACCCACTGCAGCTTGCTCCCGGACTGCGGACAGTGCATTGGCCACTACGCGACCGGCCTCGCGCATCATCGCGATTTGGTCCGGTGATTTCAGCATTGACATCAAGGTTCCTTCGTTGTGGCCGATGTGTAGTTGGTTGTTGCCGGCGGGAGTTCGTTGTTGCCGATATGAGTTCGGGAGCCGATGGCCGCGAAAAGGAACAGCGGGCCGGATATGCCCACTCTACGGTGGCCGAACAGCGGGGACCACAGTTCTCGCGCAGCGGCTCACACCCCGTCGTCCGTCACCGACCTAGAGTTATGGCATGAGCCCCAATGTCCTCGTGGAGTCGATCCGATCAACGCTCCGATCAGCCGCTGATGCCGAACGCGGCGCCGGAGCCCAGGCTTACTTGAAGTCCGACATGCCTTCTTGGGGTGTCCGGGTTCCCGAGGTTCGCAGGATAGTGAAGGTTGCAGTAAAGCAGTTCCCGGTGACCTCGCCAGCTGAGCTGCAAAAAGCCGTTCTTGAGCTGTGGCGCAACGCGGAGGCCCGCGAAGAGCGATACGCAGCCATCGACCTGACAGGCCTGCGAATGGTCAAAGAAGACCTGCAAATGCTCCCCCTATATGAGGAAATTATCCGGACTGGTGCATGGTGGGACCTCGTCGATGGGGTCTCACATCGGATCTGCGCGCTTCTTCTTGCGCACCGGCCCACGATGACGCCGGTACTGCTGCAGTGGTCCACTGACCACGACATGTGGATTCGCCGGGCGGCGATCACTGCACAGCTAGGGGCCAAGTCAGAGACTGATACCGGCCTCCTGTCAGCAGTCATCTCCGCGAACCTCGCCGACAATGAATTCTTCATCCGCAAGGCCATCGGGTGGGCGCTCCGTGAGTACAGCAAAACAGATCCCGCATGGGTCAAGGCGTTCGCTGCCAACAACTCAGCGGCGTTGAGTCCGCTGTCCACCCGCGAGGCATTGCGGCTGTTGCCGTCCGACTGACGCGGAACTTAGCAGGCCGGACAGGGCCGGGTCTTCAGATAATCGGACGCAGTCCGGATTCGTCCCGCACCCGGAACAAGCTCTTGGTCTTCGGATCCATGAAAATCAGGTAAATGGCGAAGAACAACGCAATAACGGCCGCCCCGATCCGGGCCAGCAACAGTGCCAAGCCCAGGTCTTCACTCTGAAGGTACGGGAAGACGTCCAACTGGTCGGAGATGGCGTAGACCATGAAGAACGACACAACGAAGTACAGTGCCTTGACCTGCCAGTCGTTGCGGATGCCGGTCACGGCAAACAGGGGGATCAACCACACCACGTACCAGGATTGGATCATTGGTGCCAGCAGGACAATGGCAGCAAATGCCAACGTAAGCCGCCGCATGAGCCGGTCGTAGTCTCCCCGGAAGATCATCCAGGCAACAGCAGCAACCATGAGGACCTTGCCGGCGTCATAAACCACCTTGGCCATGACCTGGCCGTCCAAACCCAAAACGCTGGAAATCGATCCGACAGCCAACCCGATAAGACCAACGGGCGCATACCAGATTGCTACGCTCCCGGGCGCCGACAAGCCGTTGATCCATCCGAACCCGAAGCCGTTGACCAGGCTGAGTGCATAGAGGAGCCCGAAGCTCAGAGCCGCTGTCAGGAACCAGTAGAGAAATCTGCGCGGCCATGAGGCATGCTTGCCGGCCCACAGAAGCCCAATGAAGGGAAGGAATACCACCGTGATCGGTTTGACTGAGATGGAGAGCGTTACCAGCACCAGTCCGCGAATGACGCGGTGGGTTGCGCAGTAGTACAGGCCTGCCAGTGCCAGCCCGATCATCAAGGCGTCGTTATGGACGCTGGCAATGAAGTTAGTGAGAAAGAGCGGATTGGCAGCTGTCAGCCATAGTGCCCTGTGGGGATTTACACCGTGGAGTTCGGCCAGCTTCGGCACGTAGATGATGCAGAGAACCACACCCACTGCAGCGACGAGGCGGAAGAGCATGATGCTTGCTTCCGGTTGGACGTTGGTCACCCACACCACAAACTGTTCAATCCAAAGAAACAGCTGTCCGTACGGTACCGGCGCCTCTGTCCATTGCTTGTCAGCTCCCAACTGGAAGTAGTTGGGCAGCGCCGATATGCCGTTCTCATAAGGATTGATGCCCTCCACCATCAACCGGCCCTGGCCGATATACGCGTAAACGTCCCTGCTGAAGAGGGGAACAGTGAACATCATGGGCAGACCCCAGGCCACCACCGCCTGCAGCGTGGCTTTTCGGGCTTCCATTCCCCAGACCCGGACCCGCTGGCCCAGACGAAGCCAGGCGCGGACGAGCAGCATACCGCCGATGGCCAGTAAAACAATGGAAAGTCCGACGCCCACACCTTCGGTGCGCATCCAGATGAAAAGCGGGAGTCGGCGAAGTTCCGAGACCGGAGCAAGCCAGCCAACCCCCAGTGAGCCAAACACCATGAACATGGAACCAACGAAGCCGGCGATCAGCGGCGAACGTGCGTTATCTACCTCGCCGGCAACGGCGTCAGCCGACGGCGTCGCTGTCCCTGCCAACTGGGCGGCGGGTACTGGCACCGTCATGTAGTCGTCATCCAATCGTTCACCCGCTGTGTTCGGGTCAAAATTCTGCGTCATGGGGGCTTTCGGCAACAGGAAGAAACGACACTGCCGCGCTCAAAAATCGTACCATCGGAGCACTTGTAAGCCACTGAGGGATAGGCTTGGCGCGTGCCTATTACTAATGAACGCATCGTCTGGATCGACTGCGAAATGACCGGCCTGGACCTCACGAACGACGCCTTGATCGAGGTTGCAGCGTTGGTGACGGATTCCGAGCTCAACATTCTGGGCGACGGCGTTGACGTCGTCATCAAGCCGGATGACGCAGCGCTGGAACAAATGAATGACTTCGTGCGGGACATGCACACCCGCTCCAAGCTCCTGGACGAGCTCCCCCAGGGGAAGACCATGGCAGAGGCAGAAGCACAGGTCCTTGAATACATTGAGAAGTGGGTCCCGGATCCCCGTAAAGCTCCCCTGGGTGGAAACTCTGTGGGAACAGACCGCATGTTCCTTGCCAGGGACATGCCCAACATCGTAGAGCACCTCCATTACCGCGTGATCGATGTCAGCACCATCAAAGAGCTCTCACGCCGTTGGTTCCCGCGCGCGTACTTCCAGTCCCCGGCCAAGCATGGCGGTCACCGCGCCCTGGGCGACATCAAGGACTCCATTGACGAGCTCCGCTACTACCGCCAGGCTGTCTTCGTGCCGGCGCCGGGACCGGACACGGCAACGGCACAGCGCATTTCCAAGGACATCATGGCTACCGCAGAGACCCTGGGGTCCAGCGAAAAAGTGTGATCTGCACCATTTTTTGAGGTTTTTTTGCCAAAACCGGCAAAAGTGGACTTTGCACCCCAAAACAGCAGGTAAGCTATTTGTCGTTGCCTTGAAGGAAAGCCGGTCAAACGGTTCAGCCCAAAAAGGCACATGGTGGGCTTAGCTCAGTTGGCAGAGCGCCTGGTTGTGGTCCAGGAGGTCGCGGGTTCAACCCCCGTAGCTCACCCCACCGAGATTGGCTCCAGAGCCGGTTTCCACAAAGGCCGCACCGGTTATCCGGTGCGGCCTTTGCTTTTAACCCAAAAGCGGACCAAGGCCGCTTCCGGACCGCAGCGCTAGACGAAGGAAAAACTGAGATGACCGTCCTGCCAGTCACCATTTGGGGCGAACCTGTATTGCACCGCCGGGCAAGTGAAGTCGAGGTTTTCGACGACGAACTCCGCGCCTTGATCGCGGACATGTTCGAGACTAATGACGCTGCCAACGGCGTAGGGCTCGCCGCGCCCCAGATCGGCGTGGGCAAACGCCTTTTTGTCTACAAGTACGCCAACGATGACGACGTCCCCGAACAGGGTGTTGTAGTCAACCCCGTGCTGACACTGTCCAAGGTCTCCGGCGCACTCCCGGATCCCGATGAACACGTTGAGGGCTGTTTGTCCTTCCCCGGCGAGTACTACCCGCTGCAGCGCGCTGAATGGACACGGGTTCAGGGCTTTGACGGTGACGGCAAACCCCTGGATTTCGAAGCGACAGGCTGGTTCGCCAGAATCCTACAGCACGAGTTCGACCATTTGGACGGCAAACTTTACGTCAATCGTCTCGTGGACCGGTACTCAAAGAAGGCCCTCAAGCAAGCAAAGAAAAACGGCTGGGGTGTGCCGGGCCTGACCTGGATGCCTGGCGTCGACCCAGATCCGTTCGGGCACTAAGCCATGGCCGCCAGCCCTCACGCAGAGCTTTTTGAGCTCTTGGACATCACCGGCGAAGACGCCACTGAATGTGCGCACCTTCTGGGGACGCCCCCGGACGAGCCTGTTCTGCAGGCGATGCAGACGATGCAGGAAAGGCTTGGGACCTTTCCAGTAGACAGCATTCGGGCCGGCGGCGCTGTGGAGACGGTGTGGATCGAAGCACTCCTCCGCTTCGCGCCCTCAGTTCACGCCTACCATCTGGAGCTGGGAATCAGTCCCGCTGTCTCGGCCGCATCCTTGGCAGACATGGGCTTGCAGCTTCGTATCAACAGGCGGGTCCATGGCCGTTTTGGCCTGGATACCTGGAGTTGGCTGACGTTGCACATGGCCGGCAATTTGTTCCGGCTTGGCCGACTGCAGTTTCATTTGGTTCCGGCCGATGGTCGGGGCTCAGGCTGGGTTCTTGGCGTCCATATACCCGAAGATGGAGGCCTCTCCCCTGCGCTGGTGGATGCCAGTTTTGCGGAGGCGGGATCCTTCTTCCCCCGGTATTTTCCTGACAAGCCTGCGCGCAAAGCCACGTGTGATTCATGGATGTTGGACCCGTATCTCGTCGAGCGCCTACCGGACAGCAACATCGCGTCGTTTGCCGGACGTTTCACGCTCGACCGCTGCACTGATGCACCTACGGATGCCATCTACTTCACTTTCAGGCAGCGGGGACTCCATGACTTGGATAAGCTCCCGCGGGAAACCTCACTCCAGCGCGTGGTCCTGGAGCGGATCGACGACGGCGGCATCTGGCAACTGGGGCACGGTCACCTGGCATTGTAGATGGTTTGCTGTTCCGGGCACGAGGACAAAACCCGCTTCATGGCGTCCTTTTCGGCCTGCGTAATCCAGAGCTTATAGGCCGCTTTCACGGAGACCTGCCGGGCCACGTAGTGGCAGCGAAAATTCTTGTTAGCCGGCAGCCACGTGGCCGCGTCACCTGCGCCCTTCTTAACATTGGCGGGACCGTCGGCGGCGATCAGGTTCAGCGGATCGTTCGCGAATATTTGCCGCTGCTGCACAGTGAGCTGCTGGGCGCCCTTTTGCCAGGCGTCGGCGAGGGCCACCACGTGATCAATTTGAACTGCAGCGCTGGTGTCCTGGCCTCTCCGGAAAGTCACCTGCGCCCCCGTGTATGGTTCGTGAAAGCTGCCACCGGCAACCTTGCACGATGAACCTTCCGTGAATTCGACCGCCGAGAGGTCCCGCCGGAGAATGTCGTTTCTGGTGTCGCACCCATTCCGGTCAGCGTCCGACCAGGCTTGCCCGAATGCGGCCCTATCGTAGTCCGATTTGGCCGCGCGCCCTTTGACCGGGAGTCGCTCCAAGGCGTCGCTCGCCTTTTCCGGGGCAACGGGCACCCCACCGCGAAGGGGTTTCATCCAGCCGGGATTGTAGACGGGCGCTTCACTAGGGCCGGCGGCCCATGGTTCAGCGGCCGTGAATTGTCCTGTGGTGAAATACCAGGAAAGCCCTGCCACCACGGTTGCGGCGGCCAGTCCCAGAATGGCCCACGCCTGACGTGACCGCCGCCGCGCGCGTTTGTAGGCAGACCAAGTGATACTCAAGGGACTCCATCCAATGGGGAAACAGCAATGTCCTACGAGCGTAGGACATGGCCCCGACAGTCAGAGTCGATATCCACAGTGTGCAGGAGAAGTCACACTGTGGAGATGGGATGCTTCAGTGGGTTATTGCTCACGCATTACGCGCTGCAGGTCCTCTGTTGCCAGCGCGAGGAGGCCTCGCAGTTGTTCCACGCGCTGATCCGGGACGTCGCCGGAAGCGTTGGCTGCGATAGCTTGATCCAGAAGTTTTTGGGCCTGTTTGTGGTTGGCCTTTGCGACGTCCAGGGCGTGCTCCAAGGTGGTCTCATGTTCCAACGTTGATTCGTTTTCCATGAACCCATTTTGGTCAGGTTTCCCGGCTGATACCAGTGACTCAGCCGGGAAACCCGTGAATACTTCGGCGTGCTTAGGCTCCAGCGCCTTCAAGCACTGCGATGGGAGCAACCACGTCGCGTGCCGGGAACGACGGCGGGTTTACGCCGGCCATTTCTTCCATGACACGGACAACCTGGCAGGAGTAGCCGAACTCGTTGTCGTACCAGACGTACAGAACGAGGTTCTTGTCGTTGGAAATCGTTGCGAGGCCATCAACAATGCCCGCGCGGCGTGAGCCAACGAAGTCAGTGGAGACAACATCGGGAGAGTCGATGTAGTCGATCTGCTTGCGAAGATCGGAGTGCAGGGACATCTCACGGAGGAAGTCGTTGACTTCGTCGCGGGTGGTTCCCTTTTCAAGGTTGAGGTTCAGGATGGCCATGGAAACATCCGGAGTAGGAACGCGGATGGCATTGCCCGTGAGCTTGCCCTGCAGTTCCGGAAGTGCCTTGGCTACGGCCTTGGCGGCACCAGTCTCCGTGATGACCATGTTCAGGGCCGCGGAACGGCCGCGACGATCGCCCTTGTGGAAGTTGTCGATCAGGTTTTGGTCATTGGTGAAGGAGTGCACGGTCTCAACGTGGCCGTGGATGATCCCGAACTTGTCGTTGATGGCTTTCAGCACCGGCGTAATGGCGTTGGTGGTGCAGGATGCCGCGGTGACGATCTTGTCATCATCGGAGATGTCCCGGTGGTTGATGCCGTGGACGATGTTCTTCAGCTCACCCTTGCCCGGTGCAGTCAGCAGCACACGGGAAGCACCCTTGCTCTGCAGGTGCTGGGAGAGACCCTCGGCGTCGCGCCAGCGGCCCGTGTTGTCCACCACCAGGGCGTCCTTGATACCGAAGGCCGTGTAGTCCACAGTGGCCGGGTTGTCCGAGTAGATGACTTGGATTTGCACGCCGTTGGCGGTGATGGTGTTGGCTTCCTCGTCCACGCGGATGGTGCCTTCGAAGGAACCGTGCACCGAGTCACGACGCAGCAGGCTGGCGCGCTTCACAAGATCGTTCTCGGCACCCTTGCGCACTACGATCGCGCGGAGTCGCAGGCCGTGCCCGCCACCGGCCTTCTCAATGAGGATGCGGGCCAGGAGGCGGCCAATGCGGCCAAAGCCGTAAAGAACGACGTCGGTGCTGGTGCGGTCGTCTGCGCCACGCTTTCCCACGATTTCGGCGAGCTCGGCACGGAGGTACTCATCCAGCGAGGCGCCGTTGCCTTCGGCCCGGAACTTCTCTGTCAAACGTGCGATATCAATGGCGGCTGCGCCGAGTTCCAGCTCGGACAGGGCGTTCAGCAGCGGTGCGGTCTCTTCGAGCAGCAGCTCGTGGTTGCTCATCCGGCGCGCAAAGCGGTGGGCCTTCAGGATGTTCATGGTGGACTTGTTGATCAGGCTCCGGCCGTGGATGCTCGTGACCACGTTGTTTTCCCGGTACAACCGGCCGATCACCGGAATCATGGCCTCGGCGAGAGCCTCCCGGCCCATCCACTTATCAAGACAAGAATCTGACGTCTGGCTCACAGAACTACCTTCCTTGGGTCAACCACATACGTCCTCGTATGTAGATGGCAGCGGCCGCCCGGAGTAGTCCTGCGGCTCATGCGCCGGCGGGCTTCGGTCCACCCACAGCGCCTTGAACGAGAGCAAAGAAAATCCGCCGGCTGCGAACGCAGTCCCGGCGGCAGAACATCTACGTTCAGTAACCATTCTAAGGCGGAAGGAAGGGGTGAAGGCCGCCCCGCGGCGTGAAATCACTCACACGGCGGAAATCCGGGAGTAATAAATGGATGGGTCGACCGATACGCCGGGTTCTGTCATCCCCTGCCGTTACCGGAAAGGGAGTGGCGGCCATCCATCTACGAACGCCGTTGCCGACGCCCTCCAGCAGCCTACCCGGACACTCGGGCGAGCAGCCCTCAAGCGTGTCCTGTCTGGCCTTGCTCCGGGTGGGGTTTACCTAGCCTCCCCGGTCACCCAGGGAGCTGGTGGTCTCTTACACCACCGTTTCACCCTTACCTGCTGCGCTGCGATGCAAACATCACGACGCGCAGGCGGTCTCTTCTCTGTGGCACTGGCCTGCGGGTTACCCCGAGTGGGCGTTACCCACCACCCTGCTCTACGGAGCCCGGACGTTCCTCGAGCCACTTTCGTGACGCGCGACCGCCTGGTCGACCCATCCGCCGTCCAGTCTACCGGCGTTGGGACCACCCAAAGACCCCGGTAATATCGACGGGTGCTGATTCTGCTGCCGCCTTCCGAAGGCAAGACCCCCGCTGCCAACGGCCCCTCCATCAACTGGGAATCGCTCAGCTTCCCTGAGCTGAACCCGCACCGGGCAAAAGTACTAGAAGCGTTGGGCACGGTGAGCGCGCACGAGGATGCACTTGCGCTGTTGGGGGTCGGCGCCTCGCTGCGGGACGACGTCGAACGTAATACGCGGCTGCATGCCGAACCGGCCGCTCCCGCGCATCAGGTCTATTCAGGGGTTCTGTATGACGCCCTTGGCTACAACACCATGACCCCGACGCAGCGCCGGAAGGCGAACGAATCCATCCTGGTGGTTTCCGCACTGTGGGGCGCCATCGGCTTTGGCGACCATGTGCCCGCCTACCGGTTGTCCATGGGAACTGCACTGCCCGACGTCGGACGCCTCGCCTCCTACTGGAAGCCGCAGCTTAACGCCGCCCTCGCCTCACGTGCTGAAGGTGAGCTCCTGGTCGATTGCCGCTCCAGCACCTACGCCGCGGCCTGGGCTCCCCCGGCGACGCAGACAGTCAATGTCAACGTCTTCAACGAGGCGAACGGCAAGCGCACGGTTGTCAGCCACTTCGCCAAACACACCCGAGGGGAACTGGCGCGACACTTGCTGACCCGGCGTGGCAAGGCGCCGGCAACCCCGGATCAGCTCCTGAAGGCCGCGCGCGAAATCTGGAGAACAGAACTTGTTGAGGGAACGGCCCGAAAGCCGCACGCGCTCAACATCATCCTGTCCAACTGACTGCTCCTGCACAGCTGAGGTTGGGCTGCGTCAGTTCCACTCCGCCGAACGGACCAGGATGACACCTGAGTCCGGGCAAAAAACAATGTCGTCCTCTGCGGCTGCTTTGACTTCGGCAAGGTCGCCGGGGCTGAGCATCATGCCGGAGCCTTCGGACTTACCGTGGAACAGCCGGGCTGCACCGACTCCCCGCTTGGTAATGGTCTTCTCGTAGATGGCAAGCACTCCCGCGTCCAGGGATTCCGCGAAGGCGGCGCGTTGCCCGCGGACCACAGTTTCTTCAGCGGCAATCTCTGCAATAGCCTCGTCCAGCTCAGCTCGGATGCTCCCGAACGAGCCCTGGATGTCGTCCACGATCGCCTGCTGGGCAGCCTGACGCTCCCGCAACGTATCCAGGCGCTCCAGGATTTCGAGCTCCACGTCTTCAAGGTCCGAACGGCGCTTATTGAGTGAGGCAATGTCGCTCTGCAGCGCCACCAGGTCCTTGGACAGGCCGGTGCCGCTGTTGAGCCGGGTCTCGTCGCGTTGAATGCGGGTGGCTACCTGCTCAACGTCGGCTTCCGCACGGCGAAGTTCGGCCTCGGCGTCGTGGACGGCAACCTTGGCAGCGCCAAGTTCGCCGTTGGCCACGTTCAACGCATCCGTGAGGTCCGTGATGCGTGGATCTGTTTCCAGAACCTTCCGTCGGCCGGCAAGCGACCTGAGCTTGGCATCGAGCCCCTGCAGTTCAAGCAATTTCAATTGTTCTGCCGGTGCTGCTTTCGCCACGCTTACCTCCGCTAATCGCCACCGGTCCTGGGGATCAGGTCCGGCCGGACCGCCACTATCTGTCAGGGCTGCCCGTATCTTTCTAGACTCTAGTCCCCGCCGGGAGTGAGTATGAAGTCCCATGGGTCGCTGTTGGTGCCGCTGACGCGGATCTCGACGTCGTAGCCCTGGTCTGCGAGCACGTTACCCAGCGCTTCGGCGGCTGCAGGCAGCCACAGCCATTCACTGGCAAAGTGCGAAACATCGATCAGGTAGGGGCGGCCGTTAGTGGCACCTTCGCGCGCCTCCGAGGCCGGGTGATGACGCATGTCTGCCGTGACGTACACATCCGCATGGCTGGCCCGAACGGCGTCGAACAGGCTGTCCCCGGCTCCACCGCAAACTGCGACACGCCGGACCAGGCCGTCTTTATCGCCAGCCACCCGGACTCCCCCGGCTACAGCGGGCAGCATCTCAAAGACGCGCGCTGCGAAATCACCGAGCGTCTCAAGTTCGGGGAGGTCACCCACCCTGCCGATGCCCTCCTCCGGAAGGCCGTTGCTTGCAGCAGTCAGCGGAGTGACGTTCTCCAATCCGAAAGCGTCGGCCAGGACATCGGAAACCCCGCCCACTGCTGAATCACCATTGGTGTGCACGGTCAAAAGGCCCGTACCGGCCTCTATCAACCGGTGGACAGCGAGGCCCTTTGCGGACGTGGCTGCCACAGAGTTCACCCCTTTGAGAAGCAGGGGGTGGTGGGTGATGAGCAGTTCGGCTCCCCACTCCACGGCCTCATCGATCACGGCCAGCGTGGGATCCACAGCAAAGAGGATCTTGGTGACGGGGGCGTTGGGTCGGCCGACAACAAGGCCCACCTCGTCCCAGTCTTCAGCCAGGGACTCCGGCCAGAGTTCCTCGACAGCCAGCAACACCTGACCGAGCGTAGGATCACCGCTGGCGTCAACTGTTTCGTCTTCTTCGACGAAATCCGCATCAGAAATGTCGGTGTTTACTGCTTCCATGCTCTTATTCTTCCCTACTGGGCCCGATCGGGCGGTTGCCGCACCGGCAGCACCTCCCTGGTGCCGTAATTCTCCCGTAAGGTGAAGCGGGAATCATCAGGCCCTCCGATCCATTGAAGAGAACATGAAAACTTTCGTACTTGGCGGCGGCTGCTTCTGGTGCCTTGATGCCGTATACCAGAAGACCCGCGGCGTCAGCTCGGTAGTATCCGGATACACCGGCGGCCACGTCCGCAATCCCGATTACTACGAAGTGTGCTCCGGTACTACGGGCCATGCAGAAGTTGTGGCGGTGACATTCGATGAAACCGTGGTTCCGGAGGAAGTCATCCTGGACATGTTCTTCGCCCTGCACGACCCCACCACGCTGAACCGTCAGGGCTATGACGTGGGAACTCAGTACCGGTCCTCGATGTTCTACACAACGACGGAAGAGAAGGTGCTGTTCGAGGAAGCCATCGAGCGCGCCCAGGCCCTATGGTCCGATCCGATTGTGACCGAGGTCAGCCGCCTTCCCGAGTTCCATGAGGCCGAGGAAGTCCACCAGAATTACTATGCGAAGTTCCCGTATCAGGGGTACTGCCAGGTGATCATTAACCCGAAATTGGCTAAGGCCCGGAAATATTACTCTGCGTGGCTTACTGCTTAGCAGGGTTTCGATCCTGCTGGTTAGGCTGACCTCAGCATTCCCTCTTCAGAGATAGGCGTAATTTTCATGGCAAGGATCTACGACGACGTCACGCAGCTTGTCGGCCGCACCCCGCTGGTCCGTCTGAACCGGCTGACCGAAGGCCTCGACGCCACCGTTGCAGTCAAGCTTGAGTTCTACAACCCGGCCAACAGCGTCAAGGACCGTATTGGCGTGGCCATCATTGATGCCGCCGAGAAGTCCGGAGCCCTGAAGCCCGGTGGAACCATCGTCGAAGGTACCTCCGGCAACACCGGCATCGCACTGGCTCTGGTGGGTGCAGCCCGCGGTTACAAGGTCATCCTGACCATGCCTGAGACCATGTCCACTGAGCGCCGGGTCATGCTGCGTGCGTACGGTGCGGAAATTGTCCTGACGCCCGGTTCCGAGGGCATGCGTGGCGCCGTCGAGAAGGCACAGGAAATCGTCGCCAACACGGAGAACTCCATCTGGGCTCAGCAGTTCGCCAACGAGGCCAACCCGGCGATCCACCGCACCACGACCGCCGAGGAAGTATGGGAGGACACCGATGGCGAAGTAGACATTTTTGTTGCTGGCGTAGGCACCGGCGGCACCATCACAGGTGTTGGCCAGGTCCTCAAGGAGCGCAAGCCCGGCGTGCAGATTGTCGCTATCGAGCCCAAGGACTCGGCGATCCTCAACGGTGGAGCGCCCGGTCCGCACAAGATCCAGGGAATCGGCGCCAACTTTGTTCCGGAAATCCTGGACACCAACGTTTACGACGAAGTCCTGGACGCGACTCTGGAGGACTCGGTCCGCGTAGCCCGTGAACTCGGCGCTCGCGAAGGTATCCTCGGCGGCATTTCCTCCGGCGCCATCGTGTGGGGTGCACTGGAACTGGCCAAGCGTCCCGAGAATGCCGGCAAGCTGATCGTCGCCGTCGTGTGTGACTTTGGAGAGCGTTACATCTCCACGGTGCTGTTCGACGACATCCGCGGCTAACACTTCGCCCGCACGCCTTCATTTCCTGTAGAAAGGTCTTTGTGAGCTTCTTCGCAAGGCTTAAGGAAGACCTCGATGCCGCCCGGTCCCACGACCCGGCGGCTCGAGGCTCTTTTGAGAACTTTTTCGCATACTCCGGCCTGCACGCCATTTGGGCCCACCGTGTGACGCACCGGCTGTGGCAGAATCCGGCGCTCCGTTTTCCTGCGCGCCTGATCTCCCAGCTGGCCAGGTTCCTTACCGGAATCGAAATCCATCCCGGTGCCACCATCGGTCGCCGATTCTTCATCGACCACGGCATGGGGGTGGTGATCGGTGAGACCGCAGAGATCGGCGAGGACGTGATGATTTATCACGGAGTAACGCTCGGCGGACGTTCGCTGGCCAAGGTCAAGCGGCACCCCACCATAGGTGACGGCGTGACCATCGGCGCAGGCGCAAAGGTCCTTGGGCCCATCACCATCGGTGCCGGCAGCGCAATCGGCGCCAATGCCGTGGTGGTCAAGGACGCGCCAGCGGAATCCATCATCACAGGCATTCCGGCCACATGGCGACACCGCGATGCACGGTCGGAAACCAAACCCGCTGTGGATCCGGCGGAGTACTACATCGAATACCGGATCTAGCCGGCGAGCCTTCTGTAAAAATTCCAGAAGACAGCGTCGAAGGCGCGGTCCGGAAGAACCCTTCGCAATGCCAGGACGCTCCAGGCTCCCCTACCCACCGGGTAGCGGGTCCTGGGGCGTTTTGCCGTTGCGGCCCGTACTATCGTTTTCGCCACAACCCGCGCCGGGGTCGACAACACATGACCGGTTCCTGATGTTGATGCCAGTGCGGCAGCCACTATGTGGGCTTGCTCGCTGTAGGGCCCTCCGCCGGAGGCAGCCAACAGGCCCTCGCCCGCGATGGTGCCCCATTCACTGTCCGTTCCCGACGGTTCAATAATGACCACGTCGATGCCGTGCGGCCCCAGCTCCAGGCGCAGGGAATCACTCATTCCCTCAACGGCAAATTTGGTGCCGTGGTACCACGCTCCCAAGGGCTCATGGATCTTGCCGCCAATCGACGCCACATTGATGATCCTGCCTGAACGCGAGCGGCGCATCCCGGGTAGGACGAGTTGGGTCATCCTCGCCAGGCCCATGACGTTGACCTCGAACTGGCGCCTGCCCTCAGCCAGTGGAACTTCTTCGAGTGAGCCGTAGGAGCCGTATCCGGCGTTGTTGACGAGCAGGTCGATTCGCCCATGTGCCGCTTCAACGAGGCCAACAGCAGACGCCATTGATTCCTCCGAAGTGACGTCCAAGGACAGCACCGTGATGCCATGCTGCTTCAACGGCTCCATCTTGTCCACACGGCGTGCCCCTGCGTAGACGGTGAAGCCGGCGGACCTGAGGGCGACGGCAGTTTCGAAACCGATTCCCGTTGAAGCTCCGGTGACAAACGCGATACGGGATGCCATGACTGGTCTCCTTCAGCTGGGTACGGCAAAGGCCGGTCTCCACAGCGTAACTGGGAGGAACCGGCCTTTGACGGGAAGCTGCTGCTAGTGGGTGTCGACTGCCGAAATCTCGGACTTGTCTTCTCCCCACAGGGTGTGGAACGTGCCCTCGGTGTCCACGCGACCGTAAGTGTGGGCACCGAAGAGGTCGCGCTGGCCCTGGATCAGGGCAGCGGCAACGCGCTTGCGGCGCAGGCCGTCGTAGTAGGCCAGCGAGGAGGAGAACACCGGTACCGGGATGCCCAGCTGGACTGCGGTGGCTACCACGCGGCGCCATGCCGGGAGGGCCTCGGCGATGGCCTTGGTGAAGGCCGGCGCGAACAGCAGGTTGGCTGGCTTCTCTTCGGCGGCGTAGGCCTTGGTGATGTCCTTGAGCAGTTCTGCCCGGATGATGCAGCCAGCGCGCCAGAGCGAAGCGATCTCGTCCAGCTTGAGGTCCCAGCCGTATTCCTTGGCAGCGGAAGTCAACATGTCCAGGCCCTGGGCGTAGGAGACCAGCTTGGAGGCGTACAGTGCCTGGCGGACGTCCTCGACGAAGGTCTCGGGGATTTCCACGGAGGCTTCTTCGCCGGCCAGCAGTTCCTGGCCAAGCTTGCGCTGCTCGGCCTGGGAGGAGAGGCCGCGGGCAAAGACGGATTCGGCGATGCCTGAGATCGGAGAACCGAGCTCCAGGGCGGAGATGACCGTCCAGCGGCCTGTGCCCTTCTGGCCAGCAGCGTCCACGACGATGTCCACGAACGGCTTACCCGTCTTGGCGTCAACGTGACCCAGGACCTCGGCGGAGATTTCGATCAGGAAGGAGGACAGGTCGCCCTTGTTCCATTCAGCAAAGATCTTGGACTGCTCTGCGGGCTCGATGCCGGCGCCGGAGCGAAGGAGGTCGAATGCTTCGCCGATGACCTGCATGTCGGCGTATTCGATGCCGTTGTGGACCATCTTGACGAAGTGGCCGGCGCCATCGGTGCCGATCCAAGCGCAGCACGGTTCGCCGTCGACCTTCGCGGAGATCTTCTCCAGCAGCGGGCCGAGGGCGTCGTAGGACTCACGCGAGCCGCCGGGCATGATGGACGGGCCGTTCAGTGCGCCCTCTTCGCCACCGGATACGCCGACGCCTACGAAGTGGAGGTCCTTCTTAGCCAGCGCGGCTTCACGGCGGCGGGTGTCCTCGTAGTGCGAGTTACCGGCGTCGATGATGATGTCACCGGCTTCGAGAAGCGGTTCGAGCTGCTCGATCACGTTGTCAACGGGAGCGCCTGCCTTGACCATGATGAGGACGCGGCGGGGCTTTTCGAGGGAGTCGACGAGTTCCTGCAGGGTTTCCGTGCGGATGAAGTCGCCGTCCGTGCCGTGCTTTTCGAGCAGGGCGTCAGTCTTTTCCACGGAGCGGTTGTGGAGAGCCACGGTGAAGCCGTTGCGGGCGAGGTTGCGGGCCAGGTTGGCGCCCATCACCGCAAGGCCGGTGACACCGATGTGTGCTGACATCAAAACTCCAATTCGTTCGTGTGCAAACAGTCCCACCTACCCCCCTGGGGGCACGCAGGAAGCGAATTCAAAACCAGGGGCTGTAATAAACCATACGTATTAAAACCGTGGGCCGGAAAGCGGCGCCCACGTTTTGGAACGGCGCCGCGTCATAAACAGTCTATGATGCCGACCCGGATCCGACTGCGCACGGGACGTCCCCGCGCCACTATGCTTACCTCTATGTCAACCAGCCTCCACCACCGCGCCGTAGAGCATTTGGGCACCAGGATTGTCGGTGGCGCCCTTCCTACAGGCCACGTCATGCTGGCCGAGCATTTGGAAGACGAACTCAAAGTGTCGCGCTCCGTTGTCCGTGAAGCTGTCCGTGTACTGCAGTCGCTGGGGCTGGTGGAGACCATTAAGCGGGTGGGCATCCGGGTCCTCCCCGCCCACCGTTGGAATCCCTTCGATCCGCTGGTGATCCGTTGGCGGCTTGCCGGCGAGGGGCGTGGCGCCCAGTTGAGGTCGCTGGCCGAACTCCGTTCCGCCGTCGAGCCTGTTGCAGCAGAGCTGGCCGCAGGAAACGCACCCAAAAGTCTTCGGCAGGAGCTGGTGGGCATCTCCCTGGCCATGAAGGAAGCCGGTGATGCCGGCGATATGGCCCGCTTCCTTGACCTCGATATCCGGTTCCATGCGCTGGTCCTCTCCGGCTCCGGGAACGAAATGTTTGCCAACCTTATTGGGCAGGTCACTGAAACCCTCACCGGTCGCACCGTCCATGGGCTCATGCCGGAACACCCCCAAAAGCAGGCGCTTCAGTGGCACATGGATGTCGCACACGCGATCGACGCCGGCGACGGTTCTGTCGCGCGCGATGCCGCCGCCAAGATCATGCGGCAGACCATCGCGGAGTTGGCACCCAGCTGGAATGACCAGCCCCGCGTCTTCGTCCCCATCGCGCAGAACTGACTGTCGCCAAGAGCCAGCTACTGCCGGAAGTTCAGCAGCACCTTGCCGGATTCGGCTGAGTTCTTCGCCACCTCAAAGGCTTCCAGGGCTTGGGCGAGGTCGAACTCGTGTGTCACCACAGGATCGACAAACAGCGAGCCATCAGCCAGGGCATCAATGACCTCATCGATCTCGTTGTTGAAGCGGAACGAGCCAAGCAGTTCCAACTCACGGGTGATGGCCAGTGAGATGAACACCGGCTGCGGTCCCGACGGCAGGAGCCCCACCATCACCACTTTGCCACCCCGGGTAGCACCCTTGATAGCCGAGGCCAGCCCGAAATGGCTTCCAGAGGATTCAATAACGACATCGGCATCCACGGCGGCGATGGCATCCGCATCATCACCCTTAAGGACGTCATCGGCGCCAACGGCCCGGGCGATTTCCAAGGGCTTGTCATGCATGTCGACAGCGACGATCCTGGCCGCACCGGCACGCTTGAGAACGGCGACCACAAGCGCACCAATAGGGCCGCTGCCGATCACAAGCGTGGTCTTTCCCTTGACGTCTCCTGCGCGTCCTACCGCGTGCCAGGCAACACTGGCAGGTTCAACCAGGGCAGCAGTGCGAAGGTCCAGGTTTTCCGGCAGCGGTCGCAGCATTCGCGTGGGCAGGTTGGCGTAGCGGCTGAACGCGCCGTCCGTGTGCGGGTACCGGGCAGCACTGCCCAGGTACGTACAGCCCGGGGACAGATTTGGCCGGTCCTCCGGGTACCTGACGTCGCCCGGGGCAGGGGTAGCCGGATGGATAGCCACACGTGTGCCAACCCCGGGGCCGGCACCATCAACAGCTTGCTGTACCACCACGCCTACGATTTCGTGCCCGAGGACCAGGGGTTCTTTGAGTACGGACTCCCCCGCTGCACCATGCAGCCAATAATGCAGGTCTGAACCGCAGATCCCACCGTAGGCGATCTCCACCACCGCCTCATCGGGAGCAGGTGCCGTCAAGGGAATGTCTTCAATCCTGAGATCGCCCTTGCCGTGGGCGACTACGGCCGGCCCGAAGGCCGGGAGATTGATGCCCATCAGACCACCACCGTCATTCCGCCGTCGACGAAGATCGTCTGGCCGTTCACGAAATTGGATGCCTGCGAGGCGAGCCACACAGTTGGCCCGGCAAGATCGGCTACTGTCCCCCACCGGTTGGCCGGCGTCCGGCCCAGGATCCACGAATTGAAATCGTCATCATCCACCAGGTTCTGGGTCATTTCCGTGTGGATGTACCCGGGCGCTATGCCATTGATCTGCAAGCCGGAGGCAGCCCACTCTGCAGTCATGGCGCGGGTCAGGTTGCGAAGTCCACCCTTGGCCGCCACATAGGGTGCAATGGTGGGACGGGCCAGGTCCGTCTGGACAGAGCAGATATTGATGATCTTCCCCTGTCCCCGGGGGATCATGTGCCGGGCCGCTTCCCGGCCCACAAGGAAGGCGCTGGTGAGATTGGTGGTAATCACACGCTCCCAGTCCTTCACATCAAGGTCCAGCATGGGAACACGGTGCTGGATTCCGGCATTGTTCACCAGGATGTCAAGAGGACCCACGTTCTCCTCCACCCAGGCCATTCCTTCAGCGGCGGCCGTGGCGTCGGTGACGTCGAAGGCCAGGCTGTGGACCCTTCCCTCCGGGTAGTCAGCAGCCATGGCCTGCCGGGCTGCTTCCAGCCGTTCGGCATTGATGCCATTGAGCACCACGGTCGCTCCGGCATCCGCCAGCCCCCTGGCCAGGGCGTTACCGATCCCCCGGCTTGAACCAGTGACCAACGCAACCCGGCCGGTCAGATCAAAAAGTCCATTCATAGTTTGTACGTCGTTTCTTCTTCGGTTGGGCCGGTTCTTCTTCAGTTGCCCCGGTCAGTTGCTGTTCGACCCCGCGGTTGCTGCCACGCTCAGGTTTGCGATGGCCTGGCGGACCACGGCGAGGTCCAGGTCTCCGAGTCCTTGGCGCTTGAGTTCGTCGTATAAATCGATTGCCGCCGAAGCCATGGGGACGGCGGAGCCAACCGCTTCAGCGCTGGTGAGCACGAAGCCCAAGTCCTTATGCATGAACTTGGCCGGCCCTGTCGGGGCATAGTCCTTGGCAGCCAGGCGGGGGCCTACGTTGTCCAGCACCCGACTTCCGGCCAGCCCTCCCGAGAGGACCTCGTAAAGCGCCACCACATCCATGCCGGAGCGTTCCGCGAGTTCGGCCGCTTCGGCCAGCGCCGCCGTCGTGGTTCCCACGATGAGTTGATTGCAGGCTTTGGCGAGCGACCCCGATCCAAGAGGACCCATGCGCCGCACCGTGGTCCCCATGGTTCCCAGAAGCGGCTCGAGCGCTTCGAACTGGCTTTCGGTCGCGCCCACCATGATGGCCAGGCTTCCGCTTTGTGCCCCGGAGGTGCCGCCACTGACCGGCGCATCAACCACCGCGGCGTTGCCCCCGGATGCCTGGTGAACAGTCTCGCCGAACAGCCGGACTGCGGTTGGTGAGACGCTGCTCATGATGACGACAGCGGTGCCCGGCTCGGGTGGATCGTTCCGCCATGACTCGAGCAATTCCGTGGCCGCTTCCTCAATGAAGGGCAGGTCAGGGAGCATGAAGATGATGGTGTTTTCGCTGCGCAGCTCTGCGACGCTGGCTGCGCGGCGGACGCCGGAGAGGTCCTCAAAAACGGTGTCTGAGCGGTTCCAGGCGGTGACATTCCATCCTGCACCGGCGAGGTTGGAAGCCATGGGCGCTCCCATGAGTCCTAGGCCGACGAAGCCCACGCGTTTGCTGGTCACGGTAGGTAACACCTCACTTCTTTGTGGTCATCCAGGAGATTTCTGTTCAATATCCTAGCCTCCATTCAGTATGATGAACACCATGACGACTGACGAACTTACCATCGCCATCGCTGTGCCGCTCGAAGCAGAGCACGTAGAGCTGATCCGCGCTGTAGATCCCTCTGTAACCGTTCTTTACGATCCCGAACTTCTTCCGCCGGAAAGGTTCCCCGCCGATCACGCCGGCGATCCGGAGTTCAAGCGCACGCCGGAGCAGGAGGAACGCTACTGGGCCATGCTTAACAGGGCCCAGGTCCTGTACGGCTTCCCTAACGAGAGCCCGGCCGGACTGGCGCGTATAGCCGACAGCAACCCCCACCTGCAATGGATCCACGCCATGGCGGCCGGAGCGGGTGGCGCCGTCAAGGCATCCGGCTTGGACACGGAAACCCTTCAAAAGTTCCGCGTGACGACATCCGCGGGTGTCCATGCGCTGCCCCTGGCAGAGTTCTCAGCCTTCGGCATCCTCAACGGGTTCAAGCGCAGCGCCGAAATGGCGCAGGACCAGGCCACCAAAAACTGGCCCGAGCTGAGGACGCCCACCAAGCTGGTCAACGGCTCCAAAGTGGTCATCGCGGGCCTCGGCGAGATTGGCATGGAGACTGCTCGAATCGCCCGGGCCTTGGGGATGAAGGTCAGTGGAACGAAGCGCACTGTGGAACCGGTGGAGGGGATCGACGAGGTCACCACCAATGAGGGCCTCCCCGGCCTGCTGGCGGACGCCGACGCAGTGGTGAACACACTGCCCGGCACCCCATACACGGAGAAGCTGTTCAACAAGGACATTTTCTCCGCCATGAAGCCGGGAACCGTATTCGTCAACGTCGGCCGCGGCACCGTAGTGGATGAGGTCGCTTTGCTGGAAGCCCTGAACAACGGCCAGGTCTCATACGCCTGCCTCGACGTATTCGCGGTGGAGCCACTTCCGCAGGACAGCCCTTTGTGGAATCATCCCAAAGTCCTGGTGTCACCGCACACCTCGGCATTAAGCACAGCGGAAAACCGGCTCATCACGGAACGCTTCTGCAGCAACCTGCGCACATTCCTGGACGGTGGCGAACTCCCCCACCTGGTTGATCCGGTCCACTTCTACTAGGCCGGAAACTACCATCCTGTGGCGTCAAACCACCTCTCGGACAACGTCTCGGTCATGGTCCTGACATAGGTACTCGAGAGGTGGTTGTCGTCGAGGTAGACATACACGTTGCCAACGATGCCCGGGCATGAAGATCCGTCGCAGATCAGGTCCGTCATGTCCAGGATGGACAACCCCGTGAAAGTACCCTCCAACTGATCCAAGGGATTGCTTTCGGCAAGCACCGACGACTGGGCTGGACGGCAGCGTGGGTCCTCTACGCCGGACGCCATTGCACACTCACTCGGGCTGAATGAGAAGCGCGGGTTGTCCCTCATGGCGATGACCTCAATGCCCTGGTCAGTGATCTCGCCAACCAGTTCGTCAAGACCCCAAGTGAGGTCCTCATCCGGCGAGTCTGTAACTGCTGCCGTCCCCACAAGGAAGACAGCATCGGGCTGATGGATACGGATGTGTTCCCGGACGTTTCGGTTGAAGGCGTTGCATTCGTCCCCTACCTCGTCCGTTTCGGTCATGAACGGGCAGGCCCCGAACGTGATGGCCTGGACACGCCACTGGTGCTCCTTGGCCAGGGGGCCGATGGCTCCAAGCCACTGCAGCGAATGGGACTGACCCACCACAAAGACGGTCCTCTCGGCGTCAGCACCGACGTCGTTCTGCTGGCACTCTGCAAACAGCACCGGATCCGTTGGACGAAGATCTCCGGTACACGCGCCGTCGAGCCTTCCCCAATCTTCCGGCAGCTGCTCAGGGGTGGGCAGCGTCCGCGCGCCCTCGCTAACAAGGTCGACATATCCGGGAAGCAACGCCCGCGCCCCCGGGTTATCGTCGGCATTCTGCGAAGCGATAATGTTCTTCGCCATTTGTTGCTGGTATCCGAACTGCACCATCGGAGCGGCAGCGACCGCAAGACAAACAAATACAGCCAACGCCAGACGCCGGCGCTTGGCCTCCGGCCATCGCCATGCACGCAATGGTTGCTCCACGAACCGGGTAGTGAGGAACGCCAACAGCAGCGACGCACCCACGATCAAGGTGCCGGTGATCGCATCTGCATGGTCTTGGCCGATCCACACCAAAGTAATCACCAACAGCGGCCAATGCCACAAGTAGAGCGCATAGGAGGTAGATCCCAGACCCACCAACAGCTTGGACGAAAGGATCCTGTCAACTCCGAAGCGACTGCCCGATTGCCCCGCGACAATGACAGCCACGGCCGCAAGGGTAGGCCATAAAGCCACAAACCCAGGAAACGCGGTCTGCACCTGAAGAAGGGCGCCACAGCTCAGCATGGCGGCCACCCCTGCCCAGCCAAGCACGCTTCGCAGTCCCCGCCCGGGCCGAAGATACGGAAGCAACAGCGCCACCAGCGTGCCCAAGGCAAACTCCCACAACCGGGCAAAGGTATCGAAGTAGGCCAATTCCTGATTGGCCGCCGTGAAGTAGATCGAATACGCCAGCGATACTGCGAAGATCAGTCCGAAGACTCCAAGCAGCACGGCCCGGTACCGCAGATTCAGGCGGCGACACACCCAGGCCGTGGCAACGAAGATGGCCGGCCAGACAATAAAGACCTGCCCTTGGATGGACAGCGACCAGAAATGCTGAAACGGACTCGCCAAGCTGTGGTCTGCCGCGTAGTAATTGACCACCTGGCGCTGGAGCAGCCAATTTTCGACGTAGAACAGCGAAGCCCATCCCTGGCTGACTATTTCGATCCAGCGTGTGCGGGGAATGAACACATACGTGGCCGCGAGAGTGCCAAGCAGGACCACGACGACGGCAGGCAGCAGCCGCCAGAACAGGTGCAGCCAGTGCCGCACCAGTGATACCGGCCGCGCGTCCTCGTAACGGCTGACGAATTGCAACGTCATCAGGAACGCCGAAATCAGCAGGAAGACGTCCACTCCACCGGAAACCCGGCCGAACCAAATGTGGTATGAAACGACCATGAGTACAGCCAAGGAACGCAGGCCTTGGATCTCAGGCCGAAACGTAGTCTTCCCTGCCCGGACCTGCCCGGTACTCTCCGGTGACGCAAGGCCCTTGGTTGCCGTCATCGACACGCTCCTCTTTCGCTGCACCAATTCTGCACTGCCACCCGCGAATTTCCACCACAGTCTGAGCCACTCATTTTTGTGTTCAGTCGCAAAACAGCGCGGCCCCCTCTTGAAGGAGGTGCCGCGCTGTTTTGGGAGTTCCTGGTGCAGGTGCTTCTGCGGAACCTACTTTGCGTCTTCGGTACTGACGAGGTCCCTGCCCGCCGTCTCAGGGGTAAAGAACGTGGTCACGAAAGAGATGAGCGCCAGGACCAGGGAGTAGATGGCCAGGACCAGCCATGAGTGGTTGGTGGCGGCCAACATCAGCGCGCCGAGCAGCGGTGCAAGTCCGCCAGCCAGGACCGCCGAGATTTCGCGACTCATGGCGACGCCGGTGAAGCGGTACTGGGATCCGAACAGTTCCGGCAAGAGAGGGCACTGGGGGCCCAGCATGGACTGAACACCGATTGCAATGCCTACCGCCATGACTACCCATACCAACGTGACGTTCCCCAAAGTGACCAAGTAGAAGGCAGGAACCGCGATGATCGCCTGGAAGAGTGCGCCGTAGCGGTACACAGGAACACGGCCGAACCTGTCGGACAAGGCACCGAAAGTTACCACCATGACCGCGGCGAAACCGGCCGCGATCAGCAAACCCACAGGACCGATGGAGTTGTTACCAGCGAACACGCCCGCCGGCATGCTCATGAAGGACACCAGAAGCGCGGAGTAGATCGAAGAGTTGCCGTTCTCGCCCATGCGAAGACCGATGCCGAGCAACACGTTCTTCTTGGAGTGCTTCCAGAGAGCGCCAATGGGGTTCTTGACCACGTTCTTGTGCTTCTCCAACTCCTGAAACGCGGGCGTTTCCTTGAGCTTGAGACGGATGAAAATGGCCACGGCGATCAGAATGAAACTGGCCAGGAAAGGCACCCGCCACAGCCACCCCTGAAGGACGGCCTTGTCCGCCATGGCAATGAGCGCGAAGGTGCCGGCACCGAGGAGCGTGCCCAACTGGATGCCGACAAACGGCAATGAAGCGAAGAACCCACGACGACGGCGCGGAGCCACTTCTGAAATCAGGGTCGTAGCGCCGGCTTGCTCGGCTCCGGCCCCCAACCCCTGGATGATTCGCAGCGTGACCAGCAATACAGCGCCGAGCATTCCGGCTTGTTCGAAGGTGGGAAGAAGGCCGATGGCGAAACTCGCAGTTCCCATCAAAGCGATGGTGAGGATGAGGACCATTTTCCTTCCGAACCTGTCCCCGATGTAGCCGAAGATCAAACCGCCAAACGGACGGGCAGCAAAGCCAACGCCGTAGGTGGCGAACGACGCAATCAACGCGCCGTCAGGGCCCAGCGGAGAAAAGAACAGCGGACCGAAGATCAGCGCCGAAGCCAAGCCATAAATGTAGAAGTCGTAGTACTCCAGTGCGGAGCCGACAGAGCTGGCCAGCGTAGCCCGTCGGAGCTGTTCCGGCTCGACTACAGCGTCCACGGCCTCGGCCGCGAGCTTTTCATTTGCACGAGTTATCACAAGCACTCCCTCAAAATCACCCCGGGCCCCCGTTGGCCCAGCGAGATAGTGATGGCATCACCGCCAAGATCACTATGATGAACAGCGTACAGCTTGTTGAACGCGCTGCCAAGGTTGTAATCAGATTTATTTAGACCGTTTGAAGGGACCTAACCCATGGGGTTACCCAGGGAACGCGCCAATTCCTTAAGTTCCTTGACCATGAGGGCGCCCTGCTCCTCCGAGTAGGTGGCCTTAAGCGCTGTCACCGACAGGCCAAGGCTTGGGCCATGCGCCCCGTGGGTAGGGACCGGCACGGCCAGGCAGACTACGCCTACCGTGGACTCCTCATCCTCGAAGGCGTACCCCTGCTTGCGGATGGTGGAAATCTGGGCCTTGAGCTCCTCCGCAGTCTTGAGGGAGTTCGCGGTCATGGTGGGCAACTCCATGCCATCCGGGAACATCGCGTCGATATCGTGGTCGTGAAGCTGTGCAATCAGGGCCTTGCCGACGCTGCAGAGCGAGACAGGCATCTTGTCGCCGATGTTGGACGTCAGCCTGACCGCTGGATGGCCCTCGTACCGTGCCAAATAGATGACATGGTCGCCATCGAGCATCGCAATTCTCACAGTCTCTCCCGAGAGCGTAGGCGCTTGCTCGCAGTATTTGTAGAACTCCTGCACCTCGTCCAGGCGACTGAGGTATGCAGCTCCCAGTTCCACAAGCTTCCTCCCTAAGGCAAAGTCGGCACCTTGGCGGGTAATGAGCCGCGCTTCTTCCAGCGCCAATAGCAGGTTGGACGTGGAGGACTTGGGAATTCCGAGTTCACGCGAGAGATCACTCAGCGTCAGTCGGCCCGTAGGCGACTCGGCCAGCACCTCCAACACGGCTGCAGCGCGGGTGACGGCAGGCGCCGGCGACGAAGCGCCCAGCCCTTCGGAACGGGAGGTGCGGGAATCGGCCATGATTCTCCTTCGACATCGCAATTAGACTGTTCATTCTGCTGAACAATACTCATCATAGTGGAATAGGGGGCGCCTCAGCAGGGTGAGTTGGGCCCAACGCGGCGTCTCCGGTGAGACCGTACTTTCCAAACCAAAAAGTTCTCTGTATATTCATCTTCGAGCTCTCCACCGCGGCATCCCCCAATAGTCGTGGTGGAGAGCTCATCCATTTCCGGCGTCAGCCTAAGCAGCAGCGAGTTCCTCGCCCCGGAGGCGCCAGCCCCCACCAGTTCCGTCCCTCACCAGTTCCCAGGTAGCGATGCCGGACCGTGGGTTGCTCCCCAGACGGACCTGGACCTGCCAGACTTCAATATCAACCCGCCCTTGCCCCCTGGGCATCCGGCGGGACTGCTCCCACCAGGCGACCCGCTCAAACCACCGCACTGGTTCCACCACCATGCGCCACTCCCGGCCGCCCCTCATGATGACCGCCGGGGCGCCTGGCTCAACTGTGACGATGTGTACGTGCTCCATGGAAGAAACCGTAGGGTGCAGGTCTGACATTCAAGATCGCGGGCAGCTGGAAGGAAGCAAACAAAAACCCCGCCCTCCAAGCCTTTCGACTTGAATGACGGGGTTTTCCTGGTGGGTCCTACCGGGATCGAACCGATGACATCCACGGTGTAAACGTGGCGCTCTACCAGCTGAGCTAAAGACCCAAACCGCGGCTTCCGTGCTTCGTAACTTCCTCCGCGCTTCAACCAACGAACAATGACTCTACATGATCAACCGCCCGAAACACCAATCGGCGCAGGAGCTTGTGGAAGATCCGGCAAGGAGCGCGCAAGGTAGTCCAATGCGCCGCTGACTCCCAGTTCCAATTTCACTTGAGCAAAGTCGTCGCCGCGGGTAGTTCCCCGGTTGATGATGACCACTGGTTTTCCCGATTTTGCGGCGTGGCGCACGAACCGCAGTCCGCTCTGAACCGTCAGCGACGATCCCGCCACCAAGAGGGCGTCCGCGTTATCCACCATCTCGTAGGCGCGGGCCACCCTATCCTTGGGGACGTTCTCACCGAAGTAGACAAAGTCCGGCTTCAACGTCCCACCGCAAATGGGACAGACCGCCATCACGAACGAGGTAATGAGCTCGTGGTCCTCAACTGTTGCGTCAGCGTCCGGAGCCATCTCTACTACACCGGACTCCAGTGCCGCCTCCAGGAAACCAGGATTGATTTCTTCAAGGATTGCTGCGATCAAGCGCCGGGTGAAGGTGTGTCCATTGCTGAGGCAAACCACCTGGTCGAATCGGCCGTGCAAGTCCACCACGTTGATGCTTCCGGCGTCCTCATGGAGCCTGTCAACATTTTGTGTAATGAGACCGGACAACAGGCCGCGACGTTCCAGAACCGCGACTGCCTTATGGCCGGCATTAGGATCGGCATGCCTGAGGTGGGACCAACCGATGTGGTTCCGCGCCCAATAGCGCCGCCGGTTTGCCTCACTTCCCACGAACTCCTGGTAGGTCATGGGGTTCCGGGGCGCAGAACCGGGCCCACGGTAGTCAGGAATCCCTGAATCAGTGCTCAACCCGGCTCCGGTGAGTACAGCTAAGCGCTTCCCGCTTAGGAGATTCCCGGCAACTTCGAGCGCCTGCAACTCTTCGGGGTCAAGTTGCCCTACGGGCGCGGATGGCATGCTGGCAAATCCAGTCATGCCGACTCCGGGCCTGGGATGGTTCATGACGGCTGGTCCGCCAAAGACGACAACGCCCGGCGATACTCGGCAAAGTCCCTCGCTTGGCCGCGGGGATTGACAACGACATAGCGGATGACACCTGTAGCGTCGATGATGAACGTCCCCCTTAGGGCCATTCCACTCGCTTCATCGAAGACGCCGTAGTCCCGTGCCACGGCCCCATGCGGCCAGAAGTCCGCCAAGAGGTCGAAGCCAAAGTTCTCATGCTCCGCGTAGGCCCGTTGTGCGAACTTACTGTCGACGGACAGCGCCAGTACCGTTGCATTCGAATACTTGAAGTCCGCGATGTTGTCGCGAATCTCACAGAGTTCGCCGGTGCAAATGCCGGAGAAAGCAAAGGGAAAGAACACGAGGACAACATTGCGGCCCCGGTAGTCCGCCAAACGGACAGGCTCGCCGTACTGATTCAGCAGTTCAAAATCCGGTGCAAGCTGCCCCGTTTCAGGAACGAGCACCTGGGTCGGAGCCTGGTGGACTGCTGTCACTTGTTCTTCTTGGGCACCAAACGCGTGGCGCTCCAGTCCTTTGAGACCCCTGCCGATGTAGTCAGGTGTAGTCCTGAAGTGGGGGCGGCATCCTGGATGTCTGCAGGAGAAACGTAGTTGTCACGGCCTGACTTTGGCGTCAGTACCCAAACAACCCCGCCTTCCTTCAGGTTGGTGAGCGAATCCATCAGGGCATCAACAAGGTCACCGTCGCCATCCCGCCACCAGAAAACAACAGCATCCACGACGTCATGATCATCTTCATCCAACAACTCGGAGCCTGTGACATCTTCGATGTCGTCACGCAAGTCGAAATCGACGTCGTCGTCGTAGCCGCGTTCCTGAATCAGATCCCCATCTTTGAAACCCATTCTTTCCGCCACATTTACCGATGTGGCGGCGTCGGCCTCGCTCACGTTTCCTCCTTTTGCAGTGACTTCCATTACTAACAGCCAACACCCTTTGGGCGTGTGCTTCAAGCTATTGTCCCAGCCAGCGGCCATATTCCGCATTCCACACGGTGTTTCGACGCCAAGAGGATTGCGTGCTTTGCGTCACGGAGGCCGCGGGAGTGTGACATACAACGCCCCCAGGCGCCCACGGCTACGCATCGCGACGCCGCGAAAGCTAGAGTGGCCATGAGCGCTACGGCTGCAGGGCGACCGCCCCGAGAAGTTCCACAGGCAGCCAAGCGCTCACAAGACCTGCCCGGCGCATCCGACCGGGCTGTTGAAACAGAGATGTCGCACACGACGCGTTCACGACGGGCAGTTACCCTGCCGGACTTGAGGCGCCGATGCATGCGCCTAAAGGAAGGTTGGACGTGGCTGCAGGAGAAGAGACCTCACACATCCTCAGCGGGTTGACTGCCCAGCTGCCTGATCGTGATCCGGAAGAGACCGCGGAGTGGATTGAGTCCCTTGATGCGTTGATCGCGGAGCAGGGTACCGAGCGTGCCCAGTACATTATGCGTTCGTTGCTGCAACGTGCCGGTGCGAGGTCGGTGGGTGTGCCGATGGTGACGACCACTGATTATGTGAACACGATCCCGGTGGACCAGGAAGCTGCGTTCCCGGGGAACGAGGAGTTCGAGCGCCGGTACCGGGCGTACATGCGGTGGAACGCCGCGGTGATGGTTCATCGTGCGCAGCGTTCGGATATTGGTGTCGGCGGGCATATCTCCACGTATGCCGGTGCCGCGACGTTGTACGAGGTGGGTTTCAACCACTTCTTCCGCGGCAAGGACCACCCCTCGGGCGGGGATCAGGTGTTCTTCCAGGGCCACGCCTCGCCGGGCATGTACGCCCGGGCGTTCATGGAAGGCCGTCTCACGGAAGAGGATCTGGACGGGTTCCGTCAGGAAAAGTCCAAGGCCGGTCATGCCCTGTCCTCGTACCCGCACCCGCGCCTGATGCCTGATTTCTGGGAGTTCCCGACCGTGTCGATGGGTATCGGCCCGATGAACGCGATCTACCAGGCCCAGTCCAACCGGTACCTGCAGAACCGTGGCATCAAGGACACCTCCGACCAGCAGGTCTGGGCGTTCCTGGGCGACGGGGAAATGGACGAGCCCGAGTCCCGTGGCCTGCTCCAGCTCGCCGCGAACGAGAACCTGGACAACCTGAACTTCGTGATCAACTGCAACCTCCAGCGCCTGGACGGACCGGTCCGCGGTAACGGCAAGATCATGCAGGAGTTGGAGGCGTTCTTCCGCGGTGCGGGCTGGAACGTGATCAAGGTCGTCTGGGGCCGGGAGTGGGACTCCCTCCTGGAAGCCGATAAGGACGGGGCGTTGGTGAAGATCATGAACGAAACCCCCGATGGTGACTACCAGACCTACAAGGCCGAGTCCGGCGGGTTCGTTCGTGAACACTTCTTCGGCAAGTCCCCGCAGACCAAGGACATGGTCGCGGACCTGGACGACGAGCAGATCTGGGGCCTCAAACGCGGCGGCCACGACTACCGCAAGGTCTACGCCGCGTACAAGGCAGCGACCGAGTTCAAGGGCAAACCCACCGTGATCCTGGCCAAAACGGTCAAGGGCTACGGCCTGGGCCCGCACTTCGAAGGCCGTAACGCCACGCACCAGATGAAGAAGCTGACCATGGACGACCTCAAAGCCTTCCGTGACCACCTCCGCATCCCGATCAGCGATGACCAGCTCGACGCTGACCTTTACCGGCCCCCGTACTACCACCCCGGCATGGACGCCCCGGAAATCAAATACCTGATGGAACGCCGCGCCGAACTCGGCGGGTTCGTGCCCGAACGACGCCGCACCCACACCCCCGTGACCCTCCCGGACGCCAAATCCTACGAAGTGGCCAAACGCGGGTCCGGGAAACAACAAGCCGCCACCACCATGGCCTTCGTCCGTTTGTTGAAGGACCTGATGCGGGACAAGAACTTCGGGGCCCGGTTCGTGCCCGTCGTCCCCGACGAATCCCGGACCTTCGGCATGGACGCGTTCTTCCCGACCGCGAAAATCTACAACCCCAAAGGCCAGAACTACCTCTCCGTGGACCGCGACCTCGTCCTGGCCTACAAAGAATCCCCCGCCGGCCAACTGATCCACCCCGGCATCAACGAAGCCGGCGCCGTCGCAGCGTTCACCGCCGCCGGCACCGCGTACGCCACCCACGGCGAACCCCTGGTCCCGATCTACGTGTTCTACTCCATGTTCGGCTTCCAACGCACCGGCGATTCCTTCTGGGCCGCCGCGGACCAAATGACCCGCGGCTTCATCATCGGCGCCACCGCAGGACGAACCACCCTCACCGGCGAAGGACTCCAACACGCCGACGGACACTCCCCCATCCTGGCCTCCACCAACCCCGCCGTGAAAACCTACGACCCCGCCTACGGCTACGAAATCGGCCACATCATCCGCCACGGCCTCGAAGAAATGTACGGCGAGAACAGTATTGATCAGAACGTGATGTACTACCTCACCGTCTACAACGAACCCATCACCCAACCCGCCGAACCCGAAAACCTCGACATCAACGGGCTCCTCAAAGGCATCTACCGCCTCGCCCCCGCTCCCCAAAGCGACGGCACCACCGGGAACCGGCCCACCGCGAACATCCTCGCCTCCGGCGTGTCCGTACCCTGGGCCCTCGAAGCCCAACGGATCCTCGCCGAAGACTGGAACGTCGCCGCCGACATCTACTCCGTAACCTCCTGGAACGAACTCCGACGCGACGGACTCGCCGCCGAAGAACACGCCTTCCTGAACCCCGGCCAACCCGCCCGCACCCCGTTCATCACCGAACAACTCGCCGGCACCACCGGACCCGTCATCGCCGTGTCCGACTACATGAAAGCCGTCCCCGACCAAATCCGCCAATTCATCCCCAACGACTTCGCCTCCCTCGGAGCAGACGGCTTCGGCTTCTCCGACACCCGCCAAGCCGCACGCCGCTACTTCAAAAACGACACCCACTCCATCGTCGCCAAAACCCTCCAACTCCTCGCCGCCAAGGGAGAAGTTGAAGCAGGTGCGCTGGAAAAGGCGATCGAAAAGTACCGGCTTCTGGATGTGAACGCCGGCACCACCGGCGGAGCAGGCGGCGACGCCTAACTGTTCGTCGGGTAATTCGCGGCAAAAGCAGCGACAGCAATATCCGCGACGGCGGCTTTCACCGAAAGGTGGGGGCCGCCGTCGGGGGTTAAACGGGTTAGGTCATACATGCCAAGGACGTGACCAGCAACAACACGAGTTGTAGCCTTCTCACAAATGGAGCTTGCCCGTGATGGGCCGTATGCTCGTTCCATGGCAGAGCCGAGCAAAACAACCACCAAGCGCAAGGCAGCATCCCAGGCATTGTCACCCGAAAAGGCTGAAACCCTTCGGCAACTCCGCGCCAACGTGGGCCAGCTGTCCACCAGCACCATGCGCCAGCTCGAGAAATCGCTGCCCTGGTATGGCCGCCTGAGCTCCGATGAACGCTCGGCCTTGGGCCTGGTGGCCCAGAACGGCATCGCGGCCTTCGTGACGTGGTACGAACGGCCCAGTTCGCCGTCGTGGATCCTCACAGACGTCTTTGGCAACGCCCCCACGGAACTGACTCGTTCCATCAGCCTGCAAAAGGCCCTGCAGCTGATCCGCATCGTGGTGGAAGTCGTCGAGGACCAGGTGCCCGTAATCGCCCCGGAATCGGACCAGCCGTCACTCCGGGAAGCCGTACTGCGCTATTCACGGGAAGTAGCTTTCGCGGCCGCTGATGTTTATGCGCGGGCTGCGGAATCCCGCGGGTCCTGGGATACGCGGTTGGAAGCGTTGATCGTTGACGCCATTTTGCGAGGCGAGAACACCGATGCGTTAAGGTCCAGGATCGCAGCCCTTGGCTGGAAAGCGCAGGAGCGATTCACCGTGATGGTGGGAAATTCGCCGTCGGAGCCCAGCGCCAGCTATGTCAGCGAGCTTCGCCGTACCGCCGGCCGCTTCGCCGAGGACGCACTGGTGGGAATCCAGGGCGACCGGCTCATCTTGATCCTTGGCGGGGTGCAGGACCGCGACACCGCCTATGTCAAGCTCAGTGAGCTCTTTGCACCAGGGGCTGTGGTTTACGGCCCGGAAGCAGGCTCGTTGCTTGAGGCGAGCAGTTCCGCCCAAGCGGCATTCGCAGGGCTGACCGCAGCCCGTGCATGGCCGTCCGCGCCACGGCCTGTTGCTGCGGACGACCTCCTCCCCGAGCGTGTCGTTTCCGGTGACGACGCCGCGCGCAGGTCACTGATCAAGAACATTTACAGGCCCCTGCTGGCGGCCTCAAACGGGCTCGTGGAGACCCTGGGCACGTACTTGGAGCTCGGCCACTCGCTGGAAGCCACGGCACGCGAACTATTCGTCCATGCCAACACCGTGCGCTACCGTTTGAAGCGTGTCTGCGATGTGACAGGCTGGGATCCGCTCCTCCCCAGGGAGGCGTTTGTGCTGCAAACGGCGTTGGTGGTGGGCCGCCTTTCGGCCCAACCGAAAGCCGCCGCCGAACGTCACTCGTCACGTTCACAGAACTGAACCGTTGTAGACTTCCTACAAACTGACCCAGTGAGCTTGGTGTACCAAAACACCAGTGGATCACGTGGCAATTTGGAAAGCTGGATACGTGCTTGCAATCGTCTGCCCTGGACAGGGCTCCCAGACCCCCGGATTTTTGGCCCCTTGGCTGGAACTCCCCTCCGTCGAAGGCCAATTGGCCGTACTGAGCGAAATCGCAGGCATTGACCTCAAGGCCCACGGAACCACCTCGGATGAAGAGACCATCAAGGACACTGCCGTAGCGCAGCCATTGATCGTCGCCGCCGGCCTGGTTGCTGCCAAGTCCTTGTTCGATGTCGAACTCAGCACCCTTCCCGTCATCCTCGCCGGGCACTCGGTGGGCGAAATCACGGCCTCAGCCCTCGCGGGCGTCCTCACCGAGGCCGAGGCCATGAGCTTCGTTCGGGAGCGGGCCAACAGCATGGCTGCAGCAGCCGCAGTGACCCCCACGGGCATGAGCGCCGTTGTGGGCGGAGACCCGGCCGAGGTCCTGTCGGCAATTACTGCCGCGGGTGCCACACCAGCCAATGTCAACGGCGCGGGACAAACAGTCGCTGCAGGTACCTTCGAGCAACTCAAGGCCTTGGCGGACAACCCGCCAGCGAAGGCCCGCGTCATACCCCTCAAGGTGGCCGGCGCTTTCCATACTTCCCACATGGCACCGGCAGTCAGCGCCCTTGAGGCCCTCAAGCCGTCCCTGTCGCCGCGAAACCCGGCAGTTCCGCTGCTGTCGAACTACGATGGCAAGGAAGTCACAGAAGGGTCTGCCGCCGTCGAAAGCCTGATCGCGCAGGTCTCACGCCCGGTCCGCTGGGATCAGTGCATGGAAACCCTCGTTGAACGCGGCGTCACCGGTGTGATCGAACTTGCCCCTGCCGGCACGCTCGCAGGGCTCGCCAAGCGCGGGATGCCCGGCGTCAAGACGGTTGCTGTCAAAACCCCGGAGGATCTCTCCGCGGCTCTTGCACTCTTTGCTGAATTGGAGGGGCAGGCATGAGCACTCCAGTACTCAACAAGGCTGCTGTCAACGAGAATGCACGCATCCTGGGCATCGGTGCCTACCGGCCGGACGTCATCGTCACAAATGACGACGTGTGCCAGTGGATTGATTCCTCGGACGAGTGGATCCGCCAGCGCACCGGCATCATCACCCGTCATCGTGCAGCCGCGGATGTCAGCGTGATCGACATGGCCGAAGGCGCCGCACGTGAGGCACTCAAGCAGGCAGGAATTGAACCGTCCCAGCTGGGTGCCGTCATCGTGTCCACCGTGACACACCCCTACGCGACTCCTTCCGCTGCCGCTGCGCTTACCGACCGATTGGGCGCGACGCCGGCACCGGCCTTCGACATCTCGGCCGCCTGCGCAGGGTACTGCTACGGCGTGGCCCAGGCTGATGCCCTTGTCCGTTCCGGCGCTGCCGAGTACGTTCTCGTGGTCGGCGCCGAGAAACTCTCAGACGTCATCGACAACCACGAACGGACCATCTCGTTCCTCCTCGGCGACGGCGCCGGCGCTGTGGTGGTCGGCCCGTCCGACACCCCTGGCATCGGACCTTCGGTCTGGGGCTCCGATGGCAGCAAGTGGGACGCGATCGGGATGACCCACTCCTTGGAAGACGTCAAGAAACTCGGCGAATCTGCCCGCCACTCGGACGAAATCGACGACCCCGCCATCCTCTCGGCGACTCAGGACGTTTGGCCCACCCTGCGCCAGGACGGCCAGACCGTTTTCCGCTGGGCAGTCTGGGAAATGGCTAAGGTAGCCCAGCAGGCTTTGGATGCCGCCGGCATCGAAGCCAGCGACCTCGCTGCTTTCGTTCCCCACCAGGCCAACATGCGCATCATCGACGAGATGGTCAAGAAGCTCAAGCTTCCCGAATCTGTTGTCATCGGCCGCGACATCGCCCAGGCGGGAAACACGTCGGCGGCATCCATCCCCTTGGCAACGCACCGCTTGCTTCAGGAGAATCCTGAGCTGAGCGGCGGCCTGGCACTGCAGATCGGTTTCGGTGCCGGACTGGTCTTCGGCGCCCAGGTTGTGGTTCTGCCGTAGACCAGGACACGTCCCGGCTACCACCAGCCAACTGAATACGACTTACATACCCAAGCCGCAACCCGCGGTTTGCCCCCCTTTCCGGCAGTAGCCGGTACAACAAGAAAAGGAGCCAACAATGGCTAGCAACGAAGAGATCCTGGCCGGCCTGGCTGAAATCGTCAACGAAGAAACGGGCCTTGCAACCGAAGCCGTGGAGCTGGACAAGTCCTTCACCGAGGACCTGGACATCGACTCCATCTCGATGATGACCATCGTCGTCAACGCTGAAGAGAAGTTCGGCGTTCGCATCCCGGACGAAGAGGTCAAGAACCTCAAGACCGTCGGCGACGCCGTCAGCTTCATCGCCAACGCACAGGCCTAGTCCTGACACCAGCTGTGCCGGGCCAGGATTCCTATCCTTGCCCGGCACAGCCGCAGTAACACCCATAGATTTTCATGCCTCCCCCTGTGAACCGCGCATGCGGGATGGCTATCCGACAGAGAGTGATCGCATGGCACGCAAAGTAGTCATAACCGGTCTGGGGGCCACCACTCCCATCGGCGGCGACGTACCCACAATGTGGCAGAACGCGCTGAAAGGGGTCTCCGGCGCCCGCACGCTCGGCGACGAGTGGGTGGCCAAGTACGACCTCCCCGTCCACTTTGCTGCCCGGGCCTCGACGCCGGCACTTGAGGTCCTGAGCCGCGTAGAGGCCAAGCGCATGGACCCCTCCACCCAGTTTGGTGTCATTGCAGCCCGTGAGGCTTGGTCCGACTCGGGGATTCAAGAAATCGACCACGACCGCCTCGCCGTGGCATTCGCCACAGGCATCGGCGGTGTCTGGACGCTCCTCGATGCTTGGGACACGCTCAGGGACAAGGGCCCCCGCAGGGTCCTGCCCATGACCGTCCCCATGCTCATGCCCAACGGTGTGGCAGCGGCAGTCAGCCTCGACCTCGGCGCCCGGGCCGGCGCGCACACTCCGGTCTCGGCCTGCGCTTCCGGCACCGAGGCCCTCCACCTTGGCTTGGACCTGATCCGGTCCGGCAAAGCAGACGTTGTGGTTTGCGGTGGCGCTGAAGCTGCCATCCACCCGATGCCGCTGGCCGCCTTCTCTTCCATGCAGGCCTTGTCCCGTCGCAATGACGAGCCGGAGCGCGCCTCGCGCCCCTACGACATTGATCGCGACGGTTTCGTCATGGGCGAAGGTGCCGGTGCGCTGGTACTGGAAGCCGAGGAGCACGCCATCGCCCGCGGCGCGCGCATTTATGCCGAGCTCGCCGGAACGTCCGTGACAGCAGACGCTTACCACATCACAGCACCGGACCCTGAGGGTCTGGGCGCTACCCGCGCACTGAAGGCCGCTATGTTCGATGGGCGGATCCAGGCGGAGGACGTGGTCCACGTCAACGCGCACGCTACCTCGACTCCTGTTGGCGATAAGCCCGAGTACACGGCCCTGCGCGCCGCTCTGGGGACCCACGTGGACAACGTGGCAGTCTCCGCTACGAAGTCGCAAATGGGCCACCTCCTGGGCGCTTCAGGGGCCGTTGAAGCTGTTCTGACCGTACTTGCCGTCTACGAACGCAAGGCACCGGTCACCATCAACCTCGAAAACCAGGATCCTGAGATCCCACTCGATGTTGTGACGTCTGCCCGTGACTTGCCCAGTGGCGACATCGTGGCATTGAGCAACTCCTTCGGCTTCGGGGGCCACAACGCCGTCATCGCAGTCCGGAACGTCTAAGTCCGGCTTTCACCATTGCCTCGATGAGACATGAGAAGGGCCCCACCAACAGGTGGGGCCCTTCTCATTGCTATGGGAGACGCTTGTGAGTCAGTGCTCTGGATCGATTGCTGTTAACCGACTTGGTGCAACCAGCGCACGGGAGCACCTTCAGCTGCGTGGCGGAAGGGCTCAAGTTCCTCATCCCACGCTTCACCGAGCGCTAACGAGAGCTCGTGGTAAACCGCGGAGGGATCCCCTGCACCGGACTCATAGGCGTAGCGGATGCGGTCCTCCGTCACCATGATATTGCCGTGCACGTCCGTGACGGCATGGAAAATTCCCAGCTCGGGGGTGTGCGACCAGCGCGCTCCATCCACCCCTTGGCTGGGTTCTTCGGTCACCTCGTAGCGCAAATGGGCCCAACCCCTCAGGGCTGATGCCAATTGCGCTCCCGTACCGGGCGCCCCGGTCCACGACAACTCCGCCCGGAACATTCCTGGCGCAGCCGGTTGAGGGGTCCACTCAAGATCGGTTCGCTTATCCACGACCGATCCGATGGCCCATTCAACATGCGGGCAAAGGGCCGTTGGGGCCGAGTGCACGAACAAGACACCGCGGGTTGTTGCAACAGACATTCCATCCTCCATAGCTGTAGGTACGTCTTCCCCAACGACCTCTGCCTGGATGTTTTGCTGTTGCTGCCGGATGCCATGAAACTCATGCGGGCCCTGACAGGCTATTCAGTTTTTTGTACTACAGACGATATTGGCACAGATATAACCCTCAACCGTGAATTGAAGGTTTCCCCGTGGTGCTTTCATTTTGCCGTACGCTGCACTTTTCCGCCAGTGGCGCCCTTGAGGGGCATACTCAGGCCCTCGGGTGCGCTTGTTGGTAGCTCTTCCGGAGTCGGTCCACGGACACGTGCGTATAGATCTGTGTGGTTGCCAGGCTGCTGTGACCAAGGATCTCCTGAACAGCCCGCAAATCTGCTCCTCCATTCAGCAAGTGGGTGGCCGCGCTGTGCCTGAGTGCGTGCGGCCCTGTGGCGGATGTGTCGCCCAGCGCCTGCAGCAATTCGCTGACCACTGCCCGGATTTGGCGGGGATCAACGCGGTTGCCACGCACGCCCAGGAACAAGGCAGGTCCGCTCGTGGCTGTTACCACTGCCTGTCGACCCCGCCTGAGCCAATCGTCCACAGCAACAGCCGCTGGTACGCCGAACGGAACAGTGCGTTCCTTGTTACCCTTGCCCAGCACGCGGAGCGTACGACGATCAGGATCAAGGTCATCTATATCGAGCCCCGCTAGTTCCCCCACGCGGACTCCCGTCGCATACAAGAGTTCCACCATGGCCCTGTTGCGCAAAGCCATGGCGTCCCCGTCGGCGGCTGCAGAGTTCAGGTCATCCACCATCCGGGAGACCTGCTGTTGCTGAAGGACTCCGGGCAGGGACTTGTCCCGCTTGGGTGCCTGCAGACGGACCGCAGGGTCCGTCTGGATAAGTTCCTCCCGGAGCGCCCAGCCCGTGAACGACCTCGCGGTTGCGGCCCGGCGCGCCAACGTGGCCCGGGCCATGCCGGCCTCACTCTGCGCGCCAAGCCACCGACGCAGGGAGCCCAACTCCAATTCCCCAAGTTCCTTGACTCCTTCCTGCACGGCGAAGCCAAGGAGACTCTCGACATCGGCAAGGTAGGCACGGACTGTATGCGCAGACCTGGCACGTTCGCCCTCCAAATACCGCCGAAAGCCATCGACTGCATCTTGAAGGGGTGCTGGTAGCGATTGTCCGTCCACTCTTCACACTGTGCCAGTTACCAGCACAAAGAAGGTGCATCAACATGCTTCTCCTTGACGGACTAAGCATTTTTGACCCGTTTCCACCCTCCCCCTTCCGAGCCGGCCAAACCCAGCAACCCCAGCCGACCCAGGCCGGCCCGCACGGAATCCGCGCTCAGTCCTGCCACCACAGTCAGCTTTTCCACCGAGCTGGTGGACCGGAGAGGCAGTGCGTCCAGAAGAATGAGGTCCTCCAAGGACAGGCCATCGTGCACCGCTGCCCCTGAGTCCTTTTCCTCGCTTGTGGCTTCTCCTATGGCGCCGGCAAGCTCGGCAATTTCGCCAACGTCGGTAACACAGATTGCTCCCCCATCCCGGAGTAGGCGGTGACAGCCTGCCGAATTGGCACTGTGGATGGAACCCGGGACAGCAGCAACAACCCTTCCAATGGTTTCAGCATGGTGGGCTGTGTTGAGGGCGCCCGACCTCCAGCGTGCCTCCACTACCACCGTCACTGATGCCAAGGCGGCAATGATCCGGTTCCGTTGAAGGAACCTGTAACGGGTTGGAGCCGATCCAGGTGGTACCTCAGAGATGACAGCGCCTTGAATGGACACTGCGCGAAGAAGGTCCTCGTTACCCGATGGGTAGAAACGGTCCACACCTCCTGCCATGACTGCGATGGTGGGAACGCTGGCGACTCCGGCGCTCAAGGCTCCACGATGTGCGTGAGCGTCGATGCCATAGGCTCCACCGGAAACCACGGTATAACCGCGTTGCGCCAAGCCGTAAGCGAGATCACCTGTGACGGATGCTCCGTAATTGGTGCTGTCCCTGGAACCCACCAGGGCGATGGTTTGGCGGGCGGAGGGCAACTGCTGCTCCTGTCCCCGCCACCACAAACAAAGCGGCTCCTGGAGTCCCAGGTCTGCCAACTGCTCGGGCCACAAGTCATCACCGGGGATGATCAATCTCCCACCCAAACGACGCATGGTCTCCAAATCGCGGTCCGGCGCAAGGTCGGCGACGCGCGGTGCCCATCGCCGAAGGCTGGCCGGAAGTCCTGCCCACGACGATGCTCCTCCTCCGTCAACAAGCAATGACGAGATCTCCTGTTCCAAGGTTTGACCTGTTCTCAGCTCGCCGCTTGCAACCCCCAAGGCATCCACGGCGCCTACTGCCCTCACCAATGCGAGGCCTACGGAGTCCTGAGGTTCCATGAGCCGGGCCAATGCTGCCCTGGCTATGCGTTCTTTGTCTTGCTTCCCCAATTCGGCCACTGCTGTGAATCCCTTCGTGTCGGTATTTCTCATGTCGCAGCTGCAGCTTGGCGCAGGCCCAGTGCTTGGCCTATGTGATCCATGTCCGGCGTATCGCTGTGCGCGAGATCTGCCAACGTCCATGCCAACCGGAGGACGCGGTCGTAGCCGCGCGCAGTGAGGGTGCCCCGTTCCAGCGCAGTGTCCAGAATCCGAGTGGTCCCGGGAGGCAGCCGCAATTCACCCCGCAAGGTTCGCCCCGGCACTTGGGAATTCGTTTCAAGCCCCATGGCCAGCAGTCGCTCAAGCTGGCGTTCCCTGGCTGCCAATACACGTTCCGCGACGGTGCGGGTATCTTCTTCTTCACCCGCATGGCCGAAATCGGCCAAGAACACCCGTTCAACCTGCAATTGAATATCCACGCGGTCCAACAGCGGTCCTGAGATTCGTCCGAAATACCTGCGCCGCATCATTGCCGTGCACGTGCAGTCCATGCCTTTGCCGGAGGCTTTTCCGCAGGGGCAGGGATTTGCGGCAAGTATGAGCTGAAACCGTGCCGGGTATGCCGCAGTTCCCGCTGAGCGATGGATGACCAGCTCTCCGCTCTCCAGCGGTTGACGGAGGGCATCCAGTACCCGGCGCTCATACTCCGGGGCCTCGTCCAGGAACAACACGCCCCGATGTGCACGCGAGGCCGCCCCGGGCCGGGGAAGCCCTGAGCCTCCACCGATGATGGCAGCGGCGGTGGCACTGTGGTGCGGATTTTCGAAGGGCGGCCTGCGGACGAGCCGCACCGTAGACGACTGGACAGCGGCCAACGATCGGATAGCCGTAACTTCCATTGCCGCTGTATCGGCCAAATCCGGGAGCAAGCCCGGCAAACGCTCAGCCAGCATGGTCTTGCCGGCCCCCGGCGGCCCGGTCAGCAACATGTGATGACCCCCGGCGGCAGCTACCTCCAGGGCACGTCGCGCCTCGCCCTGCCCCGACACATCGCAAAGGTCCGGCATCGTGGCTGCAACATCGTCGTCCTCGTCCGGAGCATCGGCGTCCAAGGGGTTGTAATCGAGGGCGAGGTCCTTGGGATCGGCGCCAAAGTCGAAGGCAAGCCGAGCCAGCGTTTTATAACCGCGGACCTTTGCCCCGGGAACAAGGGCGGCCTCCACGGCGTTGGAGTCGGCCACCACAATATCCGGATAGCCAGCCTGAACAGCGGCCATCACGGCAGGAAGTATGCCCCGTACCGGCCTCAACCTGCCGTCCAAGCCAAGCTCCGCGATGAAGACGGTTCCACCAATTTCACGGATGTCGTTGGCGGCGCGGAGCACGGCCATGGTTATGGCGAGATCGAATCCAGAGCCCCGCTTGGGGAGGGAAGCCGGAATCAGGTTGGCCGTGATCTTCCGTCTGCTCAGCGGAATCCCGGAATTCTGCGCCGCAGATCGAATGCGTTCCTTCGCCTCATTCAAGGAAGCATCAGGGAGCCCAAGGATCACAAAGTTCGGAAGAGTTTGGCCAATGTCAGCTTCGACCTCCACGATGTAGCCGTTGAGCCCTACCAAGGCAACGCAGTAGCTGCGTCCGACCCCCATCAGCCGACTCCCCGCAGATGCTCCAGCTGCGGCTCACCGACGCCGCTATCGATCACGGACACGACATCGATGCGCCTCCGCGGGGCGTTGAGGTCGTGCTCCCGGCACCACGCCGATGAGAGCCGATGGAGACGGGCCAGCTTGGCCGCGTCCACCGCCTCAAAAGGATGTCCGTAATCCAGGCTCTTCCGGGTCTTCACCTCGGCAATTACCAAGGTGTCGCCCTCCAACGCCACAATGTCGATCTCGCCGTCCGGACACCGCCAATTGCGATCAACGATCCGCATTCCCTGGTTCTCCAGAAAACCGGCCGCCAGTGCTTCGCCGTTTCGACCAAGCAGGTCTTTTGCTCTCATGACCACCACCTCCGCTCACCAGCTTTCAGGCTGGTGGAAAGCGGCGGCAGAGACCTATGAAGCTATGTGGGTAAACCTGGCCAAAAGGTGGTTGTGGAGGACTACTCCAGGCAGAGGCAGGCGTTAGTTACCGAGATCTCCCAAATCCCCAAGTCCGCCATCCTTCGGCAGGGCCAGCTCCTCATTTCGCGGCAACTCTTCCACGTTGACGTCCTTGAACGTGATTACCCGGACGTTCTTCACGAAGCGGGCCGAGCGGTAAACGTCCCAAACCCAGGCATCCTGCAGGGTCAGGTCAAAATAGACTTCACCGTCCGCGCTGCGCGCCTGCAGGTCCACATGGTTGGCCAAGTAGAACCGCCGCTCGGTTTCCACTACATAACTGAACAGACCGACAACATCCCGGTACTCGCGGTAGAGCTGAAGCTCCATGTCGGTTTCATAGTTCTCAAGGTCCTCGGCGCTCATAGTTCCATCTTGCACTATCAGCCGGGCGGCCCGCGCCATGGAAGCCGAGAGCGCCGCTCAGGGTGACGTCAGAGGAGTTCCGGCCCAGTGAGGTTCCAACTCGTCCGGTGGTACGCGCTTGGGCCCTGCAGCCGGATCATTTCCCGGTGGGCAGAGGTGGCGTAGCCCTTGTTCTCGTTCCAGCCGTAGGCAGGAAGTTCCGAATGCAGGCCCACCATGATGCGGTCCCGGGCCACTTTGGCCAGGACGCTGGCTGCGGCAACACTGAGGCAACTCATATCGGCCTTGACCTTGGTATGGACAGGCGCTTCGCACCACGGTCCCGAGTCGGGCGTATCGAAGAGAGAGGCCTGAACCTCGGGCGACAACCAGTTGTGGCTGCCATCAAGCAGCACCGCATCAGGCGTAACGCCGCCAGCCAGGATCTCGAACCAGGCGCGGGTTCCGGCCAAACGGAGCGCCGCGATGATGCCGATCTGGTCAATCTCCCGGGACGATGCGTGCCCAACGGCGGAGGCCACGGCCCACTCCCGAACCAGTGGTTCCAGCCTGTCGCGATCCTCAGGCTTGAGCAGTTTGCTGTCCCGGACGTCAGCCAACAAGCCGTGGTTCTCGAGGTTGACCACGGCAATTCCCACACTCACAGGACCAGCCAACGCTCCCCGCCCAACCTCATCCACGCCGGCCAACAAGCGCACTCCGGAGGACAAGAAGGATCGTTCGACATCAAGGGTAGGGAAACCCACCGGGTTCTTGGCCTTGGTGGTGGATTTCGCCGTTGTCTTGGACGCGGCTTTGACCTTCGCCTTGCCCTTCGTGCCGCTAGCCGTTGTTGCCATTACTTTGCCGGGATGCCTTACTTTGACGAGGTGCTTTCAGGGACGTCACGGAAAACGTCCTGATAGTTATCGAGGATGGTCCAGCGGTTGATCGGCCAAGCGATGACCGTGGCCTTGCCTTCGACGTCCTCAATGTTAATGAAGCCGCCATTGACTTCCTGGTGCGCCCGGGAGTCCTCTGAGTGGTTTCGGTTATCGCCCATCACCCATACCTTTCCTTCCGGAACGACGACGTCGAACGTCATGGGCGAAGGCACTTCTGCCGGGTTGATATAGGTCTCGTTGACAGGCACACCGTTGATCGAAAGACGGCCCTCTGCATCGCAGCAGGAAACTCTGTCACCCGGGAGTCCGATGATGCGCTTAACAAGGTGTTGCTCATTGTCATCAGGAGCCAAACCTACGAACTCCAGACCATCTCCCACCCAGTCCATGGGCCCGGCCGGCTTCTTGGCCACGGGAGGCAACCAAGCCTGAGCATCCTTGAAGACCACAACATCCCCGCGCTCAAGATCGAATGGCCCGGGAACCAAGAGATTGATGAAGATGCGATCGTTGACGTCCAAGGTGCTTTCCATGGACTCGGAAGGAATGTAAAACGCCCTGAACAGGAAAGTTTTGAGAAGGAAGGACAGCACCAGCGCAATCGCCACCACTGTGACGATCTCCTTGACCCACACGAGCACCGGATTCTTGCGCGGCTTCTCTGCAGCGTGGGAGCCGCCTTCAGAATCACGGGAACGGGACTCGTCCGCGGCATGGCGTGAGCCGGATGTGACGCCGTCGACCTGGCGCGGCTCAGCCACACCGGCGGCGGCACTTGCCGTTCCGTCCGAGAGCCGGGCGTCGTCGTCGTGCCGCTCGGGATTCTCAGGAGCTTTGTCCGGCATTTACTGTCCGTTCTTCGATGATGTTTCAACCTTCGCTGAGCGAGGCATCTCTGCAAATCTATCAAGTGGCCAAACAATCTGGACCGGTCGCCCGATAACACGCTCGACCGGGACCATGCCGCCACCCGGCGCACCCAGTAGTCCACGGGAGTCAGCAGAACGCGAACGGTGGTCACCCATGAGCCATAGACGGCCATCAGGAACTACGACGTCGAATTTCTGCGTGCTGGGCTCATCCCCCGCATACAGATATGGTTCCTCAAGAATCTGACCATTGACCGTGAGATGCCCTGCTGCATCACAGCACTGGACGTGGTCTCCCCCGACCCCAATGACCCGCTTGACGTATGTCGTGTCACTGCCGGTGAGCCCGAACCATTGGCTTGCAGCCGACACCGCGTCAACGAATGGGCTCTGACCGCTGCTCAAGGGTGCGAAGGAACCGCGGCCGTCGAAGACCACAACGTCCCCGCGGCGGATCGGTTCTGCGCTGAAGGCAGTCCGCGAAACCAGGATCCTGTCCCCTTCAACGAGGAGGGGCTCCATGGACTCGGACGGAATGTAGTAGACATCCAGCCACAAGGACCGGACCAGGCCGCTGATCGCGACGGCCAGCACCAGTGCGAGCAAAACAAAACGCCAGCCCTGTTTACGGGGCTGGCGTTCTGTTGTGTCCATGACTCGCATCCCTGTTGCGTTGCGGATTGCTCCGGAACTACCGGGCACGAATCCTGGACCCGTTGCGTAAGTCGCGGGACTTACTTGGCGAAGTCGCGCTTTTCCTTGATCTTCGCAGCCTTACCGCGCAGTGCGCGCATGTAGTAAAGCTTCGCGCGGCGGACGTCACCCTTGGTGACGACCTCGATCTTGTCGATGATCGGGGAGTGTACCGGGAAGGTACGCTCTACGCCGACACCGAAGGAAACCTTGCGCACGGTGAAGGTTTCGCGAACGCCGTCACCCTGGCGGCCCAGGACGAAGCCCTGGAATACCTGGACACGGGAGTTCTTACCTTCGATGATGTTGACGTGAACCTTGAGGGTGTCGCCCGCGCGGAACTCCGGAACATCGTTACGCAGCGAGGCTGCATCTACGCTATCGAGGATATGCATTAATCCACTCCTGGTGAACGCCACAGGTCATTCACTTTGGGTTACGGCAGACAAGCCCGGGCATGAAAGCAACCGGAAATCTCCGCCGAAGTTTCTTAGTGTCCAGCTCCGCCACTGATTGGCGTCGCCGGGTTGTCCGACTGTTGGCTGAACTCCCCCTGTGGCAGGTGTCAGCCCAGCAGACACAAGGGTTAATTCTGCCATAGTCGCCACCATCCGGCCAACTGCCGTGAGTTCCGAACGTTCGACGGCGGAAAGTGGACTTACTTTTCGGCGTCGCCGGCCGGCCTGGCACGGAGGCGGCCGTCAACGACGTCGTACCCAAGGTCCGCGAGGGCCGTACGGTCCGCGCGACTCAACACACCGGCGTCGAACCCCTCCATAAGATCAGGCCTGCGCTCAGCCGTCCGGCGAAACTGCTCGTGGCGCCGCCACTGTGCAATCTTGCCGTGGTTACCGCTGAGGAGGATCGGGGGGACGTCGTGTTCCCGCCATGCCGACGGTTTGGTGTACACGGGATACTCCAGGAGGCCATCGGAGTGGGACTCCTCTACCAAGGACTCGGGGTTACCAACCACGCCGGGAAGGAGGCGGCCAATGGCCTCGACCATGGCCAATACGGCCACTTCTCCGCCGTTGAGGACGTAGTCACCGAGACTTACGGGCCGGACCGTGAAGTGTTCCTGCGCCCAATCGATGACTCGCTCGTCGATGCCTTCGTAGCGTCCGCAGGCGAAGACCAGCTGCTCTTCTTCGGCTAGCTCATAGGCCAAGGCCTGGTTGAACTTCTCCCCTGCCGGCGAAGGGACAATCAGCACCGGCTTGGAGCCTTCGCGCGCTGCGGCAACCGATTCAAGGGCCTGCGCCCATGGCTCCGGTTTCATGACCATTCCAGCGCCGCCACCATACGGCGTGTCATCTACAGTCCGATGCTTGTCCGTGGTGAAGGTGCGTAGATCGTGGACGTTGAGCTCCAACAACCCGTCCTGGCGGGCCTTGCCGATGAGCGAAAGCTCGAGCGGGGCGAGGTACTCAGGAAATATGCTGACGACATCGATCCTCATTCAGGCATCATCCCCGGCGTCGTCCGTGGGCTCCTTGAGGTTCTCGTCGTTGATCTCAAAGAGCCCCGTGGGCGGGGTGATAAGGATGTACCCACCCTCGACGTTGACCTCCGGCACAATTTCCTCGACGAAGGGAACCAGGATTTCCTTGCCGTTGTCGGCCTTGACCGTCAACAGATCCTGAACGGGCAGCGTGGTGAGGGCGGCAACCTTGCCCACCACTTGAGAACCTACCCGGGCCTCCAGGCCAACGAGCTCGTGCTCGTACCAGCCCTCATCATCGTCTTCGTCGTCGAGTTCCTCGGTTTCGATGAAGAGCTTCGCCCCACGGATGACCTCGGCGGCATTGCGGTCCGCAATTTCTTCGAAGCCAAGCAGGAGGATGTCCTTGTTCCACCTGGCACTGCGGATGGTCAAAGGTCCAGCGGAGGCGGGCTCAACGACGAACTCCGTTCCGGCGACGAAGCGCTCGGAGGGGGCATCGGTGAGTACCTGCACCGTAACCTCGCCGCGGATGCCATGGGGTTTGCCGATCCGGGCCACCTGGAGCTGCATGGGTTCCTCTGAATTCTTGTAGTGTCCGCGCAACCGGGCGGCAACGGACAGGTAAATGTGGATAAAGCAATCCGGCCCCTCCACCATATTCGGTGAAGGGGCCGGATCTAAGACAAGTATTGCTGAGCGCGTTACCGGCGACGGTCGGTGTCGACGACGTCGACCCTGACCTGCTCGCCACCAGCCAAGGCTGCAACCACAGTGCGCAATGCGCGTGCGGTGCGTCCCTGACGGCCGATCACCCGTCCGAGGTCCTCCTGGTGAACACGCACCTCGAGGGATTCCCCGCGGCGGTTGTTCTTGGCACTGACCTTGACATCCTCAGGGCTGTCAACGATCCCACGGACCAAGTGCTCGAGCGCTTCTGCCAGCAACTTACTCAGCCTCGGTGGTCTCTGCTTCAGCCTCGGCCGGAGCTTCGGCTTCGTCCTTCTTGGCCTTCTTGGTGATGGCTTCCGGAATGATGACGGAACCCTTCTCCGGGGCTACGAAGGCTTCCTTCGGAGCTTTGGTCTTCAGGGTGCCTTCCTGGCCCGGCAGGCCCTTGAACTTCTGCCAGTCACCGGTGATCTTGAGAATCGCGGCAACCTGCTCGGTGGGCTGGGCGCCAACGGAAAGCCAGTACTGGGCGCGCTCGGAAGCGACCTCGATGTACGACGGCTCTTCGGTGGGGTGGTACTTGCCGATTTCTTCAATGGCACGGCCATCGCGCTTGGCGCGGGCATCCATGACGACAATGCGGTAGTACGGTGCGCGCATCTTACCGAAGCGCTTAAGGCGAATCTTTACGGCCACTTTTGTGGTCACTCCTGTTTCTGAAACGAGGTGAACCCGACGTTTTGCACCCGTGGGGCGGGCCATACTTGACGGTTCGAAGGACAAGATACGAGCACGGAGAGAGGGGCCGCACCGATCGAGTACCTGTCTATTGTGCCAGATGCCCGGAGCAAATACGACTCAGCCCACGCCGAGCGGTGTGTTCTTGCCCACTCCCCCGAATAAAACGTGCCGCGTGGTCCGCGTCAATGCATCATTCAGACCAGACGAAGAGTCCGGAGCGTTCCGCCTTTTCGACGTCCGTGGCGAGGGCAGCCAACTGCTGGACGTACTGGCGCGATCGGGCTGCATCAAACGGCATATCGTCCTGCGCGGCCCAGGCAGCAGCCACGTCATCAAGGACGTTCGCGTCGCCTTCGCTTTCATAGGTGAGCAGTTCGGCCAGCGCCCTCACCATGGCTTCAGGAACCCCGAGAAGGGCATCACTGGTGACATCAACCAGGGCGAGCTCATAGTCAGCTCCGGCGGCGTGGACAGCTTGTCCTGCGAGGTCGCCCAACTGTTCGACCTCGAAGTCGGTGATTCCCTCAATCCTCACGGCGGGGCCGGTTACATCGGCACCCTTTTCGAGGGCAGCTGCCCGCTTGAGTGCTTCATCGTGGGTGGCTACAAAAATTTCGGCAAAGCCCATGGAGAGTACTCTCATTCCTTCGTGCTGACGGGGCGGCGGCGCGAATCCGAATGGCTCCGTGCCGTCACTGCCCAGCCTAGTGCAGGAGAAGCGGCCAGCTGCTAGCGGACGGCAACCCGCAGCTTGTTCCGCCAAGGGTCCTCGAACTGAAGCTCAGCCCCGGTGTGCTGATGCTGCACTCCTGCAACCTTCAGACGATCCGCCAACGCTGCGACGTCGTCACTTCCGGGCACTTCGATCAGAACCTCCCCGAGTCCGAGCGTGTCCTTTCGGGGGCCGGCACCGCGGCTGTTCCAGACGTTCATGGCCATGTGATGGTGGTAGCCGCCGGCGGAAACGAACAACGCCTGGCCATGCCAGCCTGCGGTCCGCTCGAAGCCGAGGGTCTCCACATAGAACTTTTGCGCAGTTTCGACGTCACCCACCTGCAGGTGCACGTGCCCGATCCCGGCAGCGGCCTCGCGTTGACCCGTCACGGCAGCTTCACTCAGGTGCTGCTGGAGGAAGCGCTGCGGGGGCAAGGCCACATTGTCTATCACAACGTTGCTGCCGTCCCACTGCCAGAGCTCACGCGGCTTGTCGTAGTAAAGCTCAATTCCGTTGCCTTCGGGGTCAGTGAAGTAGAACGCTTCGCTCACCAGGTGGTCGGCGCTGCCTGCGAAAGCACGAGGTTCGTACTCCGCCGCCGTAGCAATAGTCGCGGCCAGCGACGGCTGATCCTGGAACAGGATTGCTGTGTGGAACAGACCGGCCTCTCCCCGCCCGGGAATCTGCAGTCCCGCGGCGGGGGCAAGGTGGACAACGGGCTTGGCTACGCGTCCGAGGTACAGGCCACCATCCTGCTCAGCCACGACTTCCAGGCCAAGTGCTCGCTGATAGTAGTCGCTCATGACCTTCATGTCGCCCACCTTGAGCATGACGGTGCCCATGGTGAGTTCGGCAGGCAGAAGATCCTGGCTGAATGATGAGGTCATGTGAAGCTCCCGGTTCTGAGGTGGCCGCGCATCGGCACCTTCTTACCTATCTAAATTACTTGAAGCTTCAATTTATTCCTAACGAACGACATTACCCCTGAGCACGACATGTTTGAGCGCCGCGATGGTACCCGGATGACGGCGCGGATCGTCACTGCACAGCACGACGTCGGCACTTGCGCCTTCGCTGATGCCCTCGACTCCCAGCCACTCACGGGCGCCCCAGGCGGCGGCGTGCAGGACCGCCGCCGGCGGAAGGCCGGCGTCGTGGAGTTCCATCATTTCGTCCGCAATCCTGCCGTGTTTGATCACGCTACCGGCGTCAGTACCGGCATAGACGGAAACCCCCGCTTCGAAGGCCTCCAGCACACGCTCGCGACGACGCTCCCAGAGACGCATCATGTGGTCCGCGTACTCCGGAAACTTCGGCGCTGCCTGGGCTGCGATATCCGGGAAGGTAGCGATGTTGACCAGGGTGGGGACGATGGGCACTGACTGTTCCACCAAACGGGGAAGGTGCCGCGGAAGGAGTCCGGTGGCGTGCTCTATGCAGTCGATATTGGCGTCGAGCATGTCATCGATGGTGTCCTCACCGAAACAATGCGCGGTGACCCTTGCTCCCTCATCATGGGCCGCGGAAATGGCTTCCTTGACGGTCTTCGCGGGGAACGAGGCAGCGAGGTCTCCAACGCCGCGATCGATCCAGTCGCCCACAAGTTTTACCCAGCCATCTCCGTCACGGGCTTCCTTTCGGACCGTTTCCACTAGTTCCCGCGGCTCAATTTCATGACCCAAACCGCGAAGATAACGCCGACTCCGGGCGATATGCCGACCCGACCTGATCAGTCGCGGCAGGTCCGTTCGTTGCTGCACCCAGCGGGTGTCGGCGGGCGATCCGCAATCGCGGATCAGCAGCGTTCCGGCGTCGAGGTCTGCTTGGGCCTGGGCGAGCGTTGCCTGTTCATTCACCGCTCCTCCAAGGCCGAGTCCGATGTGACAGTGGGCATCAACCAAACCTGGCAGGACCCAGCCATCCAATATCCTGTCCGGCGTCGCACCGGGACGCTCAAACGTCAGTATGCCGTCTACGGACCACAGCCCATGGCGCTCTTCGACTGCCGATACGAGCGCAGGTCCGCTGAATTCGATGATGTTGGCCATGGCAAAAGCGTAGCGGGGGCGGCGTGTTGGAGCCTGGTGCCTGCATGTGACTGGGAGCCCGTCGGGAGCTGTGGTAGCTTCGTCTACGACCACACGGGGGCCCCTGCAGGGGCTGAGATCGGACTGACGCAGTCTGCGACCGTTGAACCTGTCCGGGTAATGCCGGCGAAGGAAGTGAGTATTCCCTTGAGCACCACAGAAACACAGCACAGCCCTGCCCAAAACCAGACGAATACTGTCCAAAATACGGCGGAAACTGTAACGCAATCCCTGAAGTCCCATTCGTTGGCTTGGCTGGAAGACCCAGGTAACGGCATACGGGTCCCCGTCACGGAGATCGCCTTGGAGCCTTCTCCCAATGGGCAAGCAAACAAACCTCTGCAGGTATACCGAACAGCGGGCCCCGGAAGCGATCCCGTGGTGGGCCTGGAGCCTTTCCGTGCACCATGGATCGAATCCCGCGGAGACACGGAGGCTTATTCGGGGCGGGAAAGGAACCTGCTCGACGACGGTAAGTCCGCGGTTCGGCGTGGAGCCGCGTCAGCGGAGTGGAAGGGTGCGCAACCGGTGCCGCGCCGCGCCGTCGCGGGTAAGACCGTCACGCAAATGCACTACGCGAAACAAGGCGTCGTGACTCCGGAGATGCAGTTCGTTGCGTTGCGGGAGAACTGTGACGTTGAGCTGGTCCGCAGCGAAGTCGCCGCGGGAAGGGCGATTATTCCGAACAACATCAACCACCCTGAATCCGAGCCGATGATCATTGGCAAGGCATTCTTGGTCAAGATCAACGCCAACATCGGCAACTCGGCAGTCACCAGCTCCATTGCAGAGGAAGTGGACAAACTGCAGTGGGCAGCCCAGTGGGGCGCTGACACGGTGATGGACCTCTCCACCGGAGATGACATCCACACCACTCGCGAGTGGATCATCCGCAACTCGCCCGTTCCGATCGGAACAGTGCCTATTTACCAGGCACTTGAGAAGGTAAACGGGGAGGCCAACCAGCTGACGTGGGAGATCTTCCGCGATACGGTGATCGAGCAATGCGAGCAGGGTGTGGACTACATGACCATTCACGCTGGCGTCCTGCTGAGGTACGTGCCCTTGACCGCCAACCGCGTCACGGGCATCGTTTCCCGCGGCGGATCGATTATGGCCGGATGGTGCCTGGCACACCACCAGGAGAACTTTCTCTACACGCACTTTGACGAGTTGTGCGAAATCTTCGCCAAATACGATGTCGCGTTCTCCCTGGGTGACGGTCTCCGCCCGGGTTCCATCGCCGACGCCAACGACGCCGCGCAGTTCGCCGAGCTTGATACGCTCGCGGAGCTGACGCAGCGGGCGTGGGAATTCGACGTGCAGGTCATGGTGGAGGGACCCGGGCACATTCCCTTCCATCTGGTGCGGGAAAATGTGGAGCGTCAGCAGGAACTCTGCAAGGGTGCGCCGTTCTACACGTTGGGGCCGTTGGTTACCGATATCGCCCCCGGCTATGACCACATCACGTCAGCAATCGGCGCCACGGAGATTGCCCGCTACGGCACGGCGATGCTCTGCTACGTGACCCCCAAGGAGCATCTGGGGCTCCCCAACAAGGACGACGTCAAGACGGGGGTCATCACGTATAAGATCGCGGCTCACGCAGCTGACCTCGCCAAAGGACATCCGGGGGCCCATGAGCGTGATGATGCTCTTTCCAAGGCACGGTTCGAGTTCCGCTGGAGGGACCAGTTCGCTTTGTCCCTTGACCCGGTCACGGCAGAATCCTTCCATGACGAGACCCTGCCCGCCGAACCAGCGAAGACCGCGCATTTCTGCTCCATGTGCGGCCCCAAGTTCTGTTCGATGCGCATCAGCCAGGACATCCGTGACGAGTATGGTTCGGCAGAGTCGCAGGCCGCAATCGCCGGGATGTACAGCGGGATGCGGGAAAAGAGCGAGGAGTTCCTGGCCTCCGGCGGAAAGGTCTACCTGCCGGAACTTCAGGTCCCAACGAACTTAAACGGAAGCAGTTCAGGAAGCCTGAGCTGACATGGCTCGTCCGACGTCCGCGATGAATGAGCGGATTGCCTGATCGCCATCAACTGAATCCTGGGGCCGGTGTCCACCCGCTGCGACGCGGCGGAGGGCGCCGGTCTCCTGGAGATAGCCGGCGATTTCCTCGTACAAGGGCTCCCAACCGCCAGTGAGAACCAGCGTGGGAACGCCCGGCACAATGTGAAGCGGAGCTTCCCATGGCGGTGCTTGGAGCCGGAGCCTGTGTGCTGACCGCCGCGCCTCCGGAGTGTCCAGTCCGCCGGTCTCGGCGGAGAAAGCACGCCGGTAAAACTCACGCTGGTAATCGGCGTCGTTGAGCTGGTTTCGCACGTCGAACAGCGGCTCCATGAGGGCCCGATAGGAAGCAGTCGCCGGAAGCTCAGCGGTCAGGGACAAACAGGACGGCTCTACCAAGCAAAGTGAGTGCACCAAGTCCGGGCGCTCGACGGCTGCCAGCATGGCGGATATTGCACCTTGTTCATGGGCAACGATGTGACCGCCGCCGGAATCGACCAACGCATTGATCAGTATTGCGACGTCCGCCGCCACGTTGGATTCCACCGGTTCGGCCATAGCGTCAAAGCCGTGCCGCCGAAGGAAGAGTGCATCATAAGCAAGGGCCATGCCATGCTGCTTCGGCCATGCCGCAGCACCGAAACTTCCCAGGCCATGGACGAAGACTACGCGCTGCTTATGCATTGGTTCAGCCTATTCCACGGCTCTGACATCCCAACTGCGACGCGGTTGGGATGTCAGCCACGGACTACTTGCCCAGGAACTTGTCGAAGCCCTTGGGGAGGTTGAGCGATGAGGGATCGAAGTCTGCTGTGCCTTGGCCGAAAGCCGCGCCTGTGGGGGCTGCCGAGGCTGCATTTGCCCGCTTGGCTTCGGCATCCCGCAGCTCTTGGGCTGCCTTGGCAGGGTTGCCCGAGCGCGCCTTCTTCTTGGGAGCGTTCTTGCCGCCCTTGCGTCCGCCGCCGGGGCCGCCAAGGCCAGGCATCCCGGGCATACCCGGCATGCCACCGCCCTGAGCGAGCTTCTTCATCATCTTCTGGGCCTGGGCGAACCGCTCCAGCAGGCCGTTGACCTCAGACACGTGCACACCGGAACCCCTGGCGATACGTGCGCGGCGTGAACCATTGATGATCTTCGGAGCCACACGCTCGTGCGGAGTCATGGAGCGGACAATCGCCTCGACGCGGTCGATCTCTTTTTCGTCGAAGTTCTCCAGTTGCTGCCGGATGTTTTGCGCACCCGGCATCATCATGAGCATCTTCTTCATGGAGCCCATGTTGCGGATCTGCTGCATCTGGGCGAGGAAGTCGTCCAGGGTGAAGTCTTCCTGGTCAGCGAACTTCTTCGCCATCCGGGCGGCTTCGTCCTTGTCCCACGCCTTCTCAGCCTGTTCGATCAGGGTGAGGACGTCACCCATGTCCAGGATGCGGGAGGCCATGCGGTCCGGGTGGAACAGTTCGAAATCGTCCAGGCCTTCACCGGTGGACGCGAACATGACCGGCTTACCGGTCACGGACGCTACAGAAAGCGCGGCACCACCGCGGGCGTCGCCGTCGAGCTTGGAGAGCACGATACCCGTGAAGTTGACGCCTTCATCAAACGCCATCGCCGTGTTGACGGCATCCTGGCCAATCATTGAGTCGATGACAAAAAGGACTTCGTTGGGGATGATCGCCTGACGGATGCGGCGGGCCTGATCCATCATCTCGGCGTCGACGCCAAGGCGGCCGGCGGTGTCAACGATCACGACGTCGTGCAGCTTCTGGCGCGCTTCCTCGACGCCGGCCTTGGCTACGGCTACCGGGTCACCGGCAGGGTGCTCGAGCTCGGACGTAGCACCGGGGTGCGGAGCGAATACGGGGACGCCCGCGCGCTGACCAACAACCTGGAGCTGGGTCACTGCATTGGGTCGCTGAAGGTCACATGCCACCAGCATGGGGCTGTGGCCCTGGGCCTTGAGCCACTTGGACAGCTTGCCGGCGAGGGTGGTCTTACCGGCACCTTGGAGGCCGGCAAGCATGATGATGGTGGGACCGGTCTTGGCCAGGCGGATGCGGCGGGTTTCGCCACCGAGGATCTCCTTGAGTTCCTCGTTGACGATCTTCACGATCTGCTGGCTCGGGTTCAGTGCTCCCGAGACTTCGGCACCCAACGCACGTTCGCGGATACGGCCAGTGAACTCGCGGACCACGGATACGGCAACGTCCGCATCCAACAAGGCACGGCGAATCTCGCGAACGGTGGCATCGACATCAGCCTCGGTGAGGCGGCCCTTGCCACGAAGGTTCTTGAAGGTTGCTGTCAACCGGTCAGAGAGTGAATTGAACACGCGCCGTGCACTTCTTTCGATGGTCTACGAATGGCGGCCAATACGGCACGCCATAGTCTTGACGATTCTTGCCCCGGCAAATATGTCTCAACTACGGGACTCGACTATCTAGGGTACCAAGTCGCACCTGCAAGATGGCATGCTGGCACAGTGACCAGCAAAACAACTGTAAAAACGTTGCTCATCCTCGGCGCGTCCGGGGACCTGACAGGCAGGCTGCTCCTGCCCGGACTTGCCGGACTCCTGGCTTCCGGCCGGGCGCCCGGACTTCGGCTGGTCGGGGCGGGTTCCGACCTTTGGTCCCCTGAACAGTGGCAGGAACGGGTTCATGGCGCCTTTGCTGCGGCGTCGGATGCAGCCGACGCAGGAGCCCGCGCTGCTCTGGCTGCTGTAGCCGCAGCAACCGAATACCATCAGCTCGACGTCACGGCAGACGGGCCTCTGGCGGAGCTGCTGGCCAGGTTGGAGGGCCCGATTGCCATCTACTTCGCCCTGCCGCCGCACATCAGCCAGAAGGCCTGCGAGGTTCTCCACAAGGATCAGCTGCCCGCGGGAACACGCTTGGTGATGGAGAAGCCATTCGGTTCGGGAACAGAATCTGCGCATGAGCTGAACAAGACGCTGGCCGCACTGGTGCCCGAGGACCACATCCACCGCGTGGACCATTTCCTGGGCAAAGCCACGGTGCTCAACATCCTGGGACTTCGTTTCGCCAACAGGTTCCTGGAACCGGTGTGGAACCGCGATCACATCGAGAAAGTGGAAGTCATCTTTGACGAGGACCTGGCACTTGAGGGCCGCGCCCGGTACTACGACACTGCCGGGGCCCTCCGCGACATGATCCAGAGCCACCTCCTGCACATCATGGCTTTCCTGGCCATCGACGCGCCGGCCACCATCGAAGAACGGGACCTGCGCGACGCCGTGGCGACGGTCCTGCGAGCCAGCAGCATCAAAGCCCCGTACACCGATTCCACACGCCGGGCCCGATACACCACGGGAACCCTCGGAGAACGAACGGTGCCGGATTACGCTGCCGAGGAAGGCGTGGACCCGGCCCGCAACACTGAAACCCTTGCAGAGGTCCGGGTGGACATCGACAACTGGCGTTGGAAGGGTGTCCCGTTCATCCTTCGCTCCGGCAAAGCCATGGGACGCCGACGCAAGGAGGCCGTGATCACCTTCCGTCCTGTCCCCCACCTGCCCAAAGGATTTTCGGGCGTGGACTCCCCCAACCAGCTGCGGATCGGTTTCGGTCCGGACGTGCTCCAACTCGACGTCGATGTGAACGGCCCCGGCGACATCTTCACGCTGGACCGCGCTAGTTTGGTGACCCAGCTCAACGCAGCCGGAATGCTGCCTTATGGAGAGGTGCTGGAGGGCCTCCTCAACGGCGACCCGTTGTTGTCCGTTCGGGGCGATACCGCCGAAGACTGCTGGCGGATCATCGAGCCTGCTCTTCGCGCTTGGGAGGGCGGCGACGTCCCGCTTCAGGAGTACGACGCCGGCAGCGCCGGGCCGGCGGACTGGCCCACCGTCGTCGAGGACTAAAGAAGGTGTAAAGGAGAGTCACCGCCAACACGGCAAGCGGGCCGGGTACCTTGAACTGGTACCCGGCCCGCTGTGTGTTGACTGAAGGACTTAGATTGCGGCTGCGCCGCGCTCCCCGGTCCTGACCCGGACTGCTTCGTAGACATCCACGGTCCACACCTTGCCGTCACCGGCGCGGCCCGTGTTTGAGCTGGCGATGAGGACATCCAGGATGTCGTCTGCCTGCTCATCCGTGGCCAGGACCTCGATGCGGATCTTGGGCAGCAGGTCAACGTTGTATTCGGCTCCGCGATACACCTCCGTGTAGCCGCGCTGACGGCCGTAGCCACTGGCCGCGCTGACCGTCAGGCCCTGGACCCCGTACGACTCGAGGCCTTCCCGGACTGCTTCAAGCTTTTCGGGACGGACGATCGCTGTAATGAGCTTCATGCCTGGACACTCTCCTTGCCTTCTGCGGGGGTCTTGGCTGCGGCGGGGTCGGACTTTCCAGTCACTGCATTGTGCAGCGGCTGGAAGCTCCCACCGTGGCCATTGACGCCGAACTCGTATGCCGTCTCAGCGTGGAGGCTGAGGTCGACGCCAACGTTCTCCTGCTCCGTGGAGACCCTGAAGCCCATGGTCTTGTGGATGGCGAAGGCAATGATGGCGGTCATGATGGCGGAGAAAGCGATGGCGATGCCGGCCGCTGCGAGCTGTGCCCACATCTGCGTCATGCCGCCGCCGTAGAAGAGGCCGCCACCGACTCCGTCAGTGGACTTGGCGATGAAGCCAAGGGCCACGGTGCCGATAATGCCGGAGACGAGGTGGACGCCAACTACGTCCAAGGAGTCATCGAAGCCCCAACGGAACTTCAGGCCAACTGCCAGGGCAGAGGCAACGCCTGCAACTACGCCCAGGCCGAGGGCGCCAATGGGATCTACGTTTGCGCAGGCCGGGGTGATGGCTACAAGCCCGGCTACAACACCGGACGCTGCGCCGAGCGACGTCGGGTGGCCGTCACGAATGCGTTCGGTGATGAGCCAGCCGATCATGGCTGCTGCAGGGGCTGCCAGGGTGTTGATCCAGATCAGGCCCGCCTGTTCCGCGGTGGTTGCAGCGCCGCCGTTGAAACCGAACCAGCCGAACCAGAGAATCGCAGCGCCGAGCATCACGAACGGGATGTTATGGGGGCGGTGGTTCGGGTCCTTGCCGAATCCGCGGCGGTTACCGATGATGAGGACCAGAACGAGGGCCGCGACACCCGCGTTGATGTGGACTACGGTGCCGCCGGCAAAGTCGATGGCCGGGCCGAGGACCTTGCCAATGGCGCCTTCGGGACCGAACAGGCCGCCGCCCCAGACCATGTAGGCCAGCGGGCAGTAAACCAGGGTGACCCAGACCGGAACGAAGATGCTCCAGGCGCCGAACTTGGCGCGGTCTGCGATTGCGCCGCTGATAAGGGCGACGGTGATGATGGCGAAGGTGGCTGCGTAGCCGATCTTGATCATCGCGTCCGGCGTGGTTTCAACTCCGGCAAGACCGAAGGCAGCAAAGGGGTTACCCACAATCTGCATGAAACCTTCACCGGAGCTCATGGAAGCGCCCCACAGCACCCAGACGACGCCCACGATGCCGATGGAGATGAAGCTCATCATCATCATGTTCAGGGCTGCTTTGGCGCGTGTCATGCCGCCGTAGAAAAATGCCAGACCAGGTGTCATGAACAGCACAAGCGCCGCCGCCACCATGACCCATACGTGACCTGCGGTAAGTTCCATGGTGCACGTTCCTCTCTTGCTAGATCTGCGGTTCAACCGCTGTCCTGACGCCGTTTGCGTCCTGCTTAAGAGTTTTGTGCCGCCGTGTTTCACCTGCGCAGGTTTTACATTGCGGGCTCGTTACAACAACCTCCCCAACGTAAATGGTGCATATCCCCGGTGTTACGGATATGTTTCAGGCGTCGGACTTCACCGGAAATAGCCGGTTTTGGACCACACGCACCTCGATATCCCGGAAGTAACACCAGAAATCCCACCAGAAGGACCAGCACCGTATGACCGAGTCGCCCAGATCCGTCAAAGCCCCAAGGATCAGGCCGGATAAGGCTCCCCTTCCGCGCGACATCAAGGTGATGTTGGCTGCAGCGTTCCTGATCGCCCTGGGCTTTGGCTTGGTGGCCCCCGTACTGCCGCAGTTCGCTACGACGTTCGATGTTGGTGCCACGGCCGCCGCGGTGATCGTCAGCATCTTCGCGTTCATGCGGTTGGTCTTCGCCCCTGCAGGCGGCGCCTTGATTGGACGGTTCGGTGAGCGGAACGTCTACGTCACCGGTTTGTTGATCGTGGCCGTCTCCACCGCGGCATGCGCTTTCGCGCAGGACTATTGGCAACTACTGATCTTCCGGGGCCTCGGAGGGGCCGGCTCTGTGATGTTCACCGTTGCCGCCATGGGACTGCTCATCCGCCTCGCACCGCCCGAGCGTCGGGGCCGCGTGTCCGGGGCTTACGCCTCCGCATTCCTGATCGGAAGCGTCCTGGGTCCGGTCGTGGGCGGTTTGCTGGCAGGCTTCGGCCTCCGGGTACCGTTCCTTGCCTACGCAGGAGCCTTGTTGGTGGCGGCCTTGGTGGTGCACACCATGCTCAGCGGAGAAGGCAACGCAGCAGAGAACGCTACACCTGCCCCGGCCATGACGCTCAAGGAAGCCCTGGCGGACTCCGCTTACCGCGCCGCCGTATTTTCGAGCTTTGGCAACGGCTGGGTGACCTTCGGCGTCCGAATGGCCACCATCCCGCTGTTCGCCGTGGCCGTCCTGCAGTCAGCGCCCGAGACCGCTGCCTGGGCGCTGGCCATTTTTGCTGTGGGCAACGCCTTGGCGCTGACCTTCAGTGGGCGGCTCGCAGACGCTTGGGGACGTAAGCCCCTGCTCATCCCAGGCTTGCTCATCACGGGCGCAGCCACCGGCGTTATAGGACTCACCACCGACCTGACTGCATTCCTCATCGCATCCGCAGTGGCGGGTTTCGGCTCCGGATTGCTGGGCCCGGCGCAACAAGCCGCCGTCGCGGATGTCATCGGTCGCGGACGCTCGGGAGGGAAAGTACTCGCCATCTTCCAGATGGCGGCCGACACGGGCGCGATTGTCGGTCCGATTGTGGCCGGCTTGCTCGCTGACCGCCTCGGCTACGGATGGGCGTTCGGCATCACCGGAGGAGTGCTCATCCTCACCGCAGTGGCATGGCTGCCGGCGCGCGAACCCTCAAAGCACTCCCCCTCCGGTGACGACGTTAGTTGAGCAGTGCGTCCACGAAGCTCTCGGCGTCAAACGGTGCGAGGTCGTCCGGGCCTTCACCCAAGCCAATGAGCTTCACCGGGACGCCCAGTGACTTTTGGATGGCCACGACGATGCCGCCCTTGGCGGTTCCATCCAGTTTGGTCAGCACGATGCCGGTGATGTTCACCACCTCCGCGAAGACGCGGGCCTGGTTGAGGCCGTTCTGCCCGGTGGTGGCGTCCAGGACCAGCAGGACTTCATCAACTTCGGCCAGCTTCTCAATAACACGCTTGACCTTGCCAAGCTCATCCATCAAACCGGTCTTGTTCTGCAGGCGTCCTGCGGTGTCAACCATGACCACATCGACTTCCTGATCGATACCGGCCTTCACGGCTTCGTAGGCCACGGACGCGGGATCGGCGCCGTCGATGTCGGACTTGACCGTAGGCACACCCACGCGCTGTCCCCAAGTGGCCAACTGCTCCGCAGCAGCTGCGCGGAAAGTATCAGCGGCGCCCAACAGGACATCCTTGTCTTCGGCCACCAGCACACGTGCCAGCTTGCCCACTGTGGTGGTCTTGCCAACGCCGTTCACGCCGACAACCAGCACGACGGCGGGACGGTCAGCTTTGCGCTCGACGTTCAAGGAGCGGTCCATGGAGGGATCGACCAGCTTGATGAGCTCCTCACGGAGCATTGCCTTGACGTCCTCGGGGCTGCGCGTGCCCAGCACCTTGACGCGCTCACGCAGTGCATCGACCAGCTGCATGGTGGGTTCGGTGCCAAGATCGGCCAGGAGGAGGGTCTCCTCCACCTCGTCCCAGACGTTTTCATCGATCTTGTCGCCCGACAGGAGAGCCAGGAGGCCCTTGCCCAGGATGTTGTTGGACTTGATCAAACGCGCGCGGAGGCGGGTGAGCCTGCCTTCCACCGGCGCCGGAGTATCAATCGCGATGGTTTCGAGCCCGGCGGCGTCATCAGGGACATCCGTATCCTCCACGGTCCCGTCGAAGGTCGGGGCCGGAGCGGTCACCGCATCCGGGCGGTCCTCCACAAGGGTTCCGCCGCCTGCTGCTGATGGCTGGACGGGATCGTTCGCGTCGCGTGTTCCGGGGTACTTGGCTCCGGTCTTCCGGGCTTTCATCAGTACCGGCACGAGTCCGCCGACCACTACGAGCGCAGCGAGAATGGACAGAATTATGGGTAGGAAATCGTTCACTCCCCTACCTTCTCATAAAGCTATGCCCCGGCACCGAGCCTCTGGCTGATGACCGTAGAGACGCCGTCGCCCCTCATGGTGACTCCGTAAAGCGCATCCGCCACTTCCATGGTGCGCTTCTGGTGGGTGATCACGATCAACTGGCTGGACTCGCGCAGTTCCTCGAAGATGGTGATGAGCCTGCCCAGGTTGGTATCGTCCAACGCCGCCTCCACCTCGTCCATGACATAGAACGGTGAGGGCCGGGCTTTGAAGATGGCCACCAGCAGCGCCACTGCCGTGAGTGAGCGCTCCCCGCCGGAGAGCAGCGAAAGCCTCTTGATTTTCTTTCCCGCAGGCCGGGCTTCTACTTCAATTCCCGTGTTCAGCATGTCGTCAGGGTCCGTGAGCACCAACCTGCCCTCACCACCAGGAAAGAGCCGGGCAAAGACGTGGTCGAACTGGGCGGAAGTATCAGCAAAAGCCTCAGTGAATACCTGCTGGACACGGTTGTCCACCTCTTTGATGATGTCCAGCAGGTCTTTGCGGCTGGATTTCAAGTCCTCGAGTTGCGAGCTAAGGAACTGATGCCGTTCTTCCAGGGCGGCGAACTCTTCCAACGCGAGCGGGTTTACTTTGCCCAGCGCCGCGAGTTCCCGCTCGGCCTTTTTGAGCCTCTTCTCCTGTTCCGCCCGGACGAACGGAACTCCCTCAATGATGGCCTCGCCATTCTCATCAACGGGCGCCCGCAGTTCAGCCCACTTATCGGTGGTGGTTCCAGGAGTCAACGGAACCGGTTGATCGGGACCATAATCTGCGATGAGTTGTTCAGCGGAGAGGCCCAGTTCTTCGATGGACCGCGTCTCCAGGGCCTCGATACGGAGCCGCTGCTGTGTCCGGGCCATCTCGTCCCGGTGGACGGAATCGGTAAGTTGGGCAAGCTCCCGGGCCAAGGCATCGTTACCAGTGCGGACCTCGGTGAGTTCCTTCTCCAGCTGCTCCCGCTTTTGCTCGGCAAGGTCACGATCATAGCCCGCCAAGTCCACCGAAATATCGATGAACCGGAGGGTCTGCTCCACCGCTGACGCGACTGCCGCGGCACGCTGGGCCTGGGCGCGTCGGCGTTGGGCCCGGCGGGCGGCTTCTTCACGGGCGCGGCGTTCTGTCGCTGCTGCCCGCTCCAGCGATGCAGCCCTGTTGCTGATGGCCCCCACTTGCTCCTCGGACGTGCGGAGGGCAAGGCGGGCCTCCGTTTCTTGTGCCCGGGCGGTTCTGGCCTTGGCAGCGAGTTCGTCCCGTTGGTCGGTGGACGGTTCCTCGTCCGGAGCTTCCTGGGCCGCGGCGAGGCGCTCCGCCGCAACTTCGAGGTCCAGTTGAGCATCGGCGATGTTGGCTTCAGCCTTGGCCATGGAAGCAGCGAGCCGTTCGCTTTCTCCAACAGCACTGCGAAGAACCGAATTAAGGTGACCCAAGCGCTCGGCTACCGCCGCAAGCCGGGCGTCCGATTCGTGCAGCCTCTCCAACGCGGCATCGGCGCGGTCCTGCGCCTCAGCGCGGCGGGACTGGGCCCCGGCCAGGGCGAAGCGTCCACGTTCCAGACGGGCCGTGACCTCCTGAAGCCGGGCAACGGCGTCGTCAACTGCTGCCTGGACCTCAAGCAGCGACGGCGCGTTGGCCGATCCTCCTGTAATGGTCAGGGAGGTCAGGATGTCACCTTCCCGGGTGACGGCCCTGAGGTCGGGATGTTCCGCGATGAAGGCTGCCGCCGCCTCCAGATCATCGACGACGGCGGTCCGGGCCAAGAGCCCGAGCGCGCCTTGGGCAGCGGGATCAGCAATCTTGACAACATCCGCTGCCCAGCGGCTGCCACCGGGAAGCGCGGGGTTGGCACGGCTTTCTGCATCGACAGCGGTACCGCCGGCTAGAAGCAATGCTGCCCGCCCGCCGTCGTTATCCTTCAACAATCCAATGGCTGCTAAAGCAATATCCCTATCGGCAACCACCAAGGCATCGGAGGCACTCCCCAAGGCGGCAGCTATGGCGGCCTCGTATCCCGGCTCGATGGAAACCAGCGCGGCCAAAGGTCCAAGCACGCCATCGGCCGTGAGGAGACTTGCGGACCCGTCCTTGCGGTTGAGCCCAAGCTGAAGGGCATCGCGACGTGCCGTCAGCGCGTCCCGCTCACGGACAGCTTCCCGCTCAGATGCTTTGAGCTCCTCGATTTCCGCGAGGACTGCGTCCAGGACGTCATTGGCATCCTCATAGTCAGCGTCAAGGCTCTCTTCGCCATCCTCGACACCGGCCACTTGCGACTCGAGGGCAGTGAACTCGCTCTGGGCCTTGCGGCGCCGTTCATCACCTGCAGCGAGAGATTCCCTGAGGCGACCACGTTCGGCCTCGGCAGCTTCAGCCCGGGACCTGGCCGCGGCCACCTGGCCTGCCAATCTGGCCAGCCCTTCCCGACGGTCGGCGGCTGCCCTCAGCATGGCCGTCAAGCGTTTGTCTTCCGCAGCTGCGAGCGCTTCGGCCGAGTCCTTGGCAACTGTGGCCTCCAGGAGTGCCGCTTGCTTTGCAAGGATGTCGTGCTCAAGGGCAGCCTGTTCCTCACGGACCCTGGCGGCTTGGCGTTCGAGTTGCTCGGGGTCGCGTCCTGTGTCCGGGCTGACCTCCGAGGAACCCAAGAGCCTCCTGCGCTCGGTGGCCAGTGATCCGAGCGAGCGGAGTCGTTCCCTGTTTGCTGAGAGCTGGTACCAATGGTCGCGTGCTGCGTTGAGTCGCGGTGTGGCTTCGGTGGCCTGTTGCTCCAAGGCAGCTTGGCGCCGCCTCCCCGCACCCAGCTCCGCTTCAACCACCTGGCGGCGCTCCTTGAGCGCCGCTTCGTCGGCGACGTCCTTTTCAAGGGTTGTGGTCAGTTGCACGAGGTCGTCAGCTAAAAGTCGTGCGCGGGCATCACGGACATCGAACTGGACTGTTTGGGCACGGCGGGCTATTTCTGCCTGCTTGCCCAAGGGGGTTAGTTGCCGCCGTATCTCTGCCGTGAGGTCACCGAGCCGTGCGAGGTTGGCCTGCATTGCTTCCAGCTTGCGGACAGTCTTTTCCTTGCGGCGGCGGTGCTTAAGGATGCCTGCGGCTTCTTCGATGAAGCCGCGGCGGTCCTCAGGGGTGGCATGGAGTACGCGGTCCAGCTGGCCTTGTCCGACGATGACGTGCATCTCGCGGCCGAGGCCGGAATCGGAGAGGAGTTCCTGGATGTCCAGTAGCCTGCAGGGTGCGCCGTTAATGGCGTACTCGGACCCACCCGTACGGAAGAGGGTCCGGGAGATGGTGACTTCGCTGTACTCGATGGGGAGTGCGTTGTCCGCATTGTCGATTGTCAGGGCTACATGGGCTCGGCCCAGCGGAGGCCGGCCTGAGGTACCTGCGAAGATGACGTCTTCCATCTTGCCGCCGCGGAGGGTTTTTGCGCCCTGCTCTCCCATGACCCAGGCCAAGGCATCCACCACATTGGATTTGCCCGAGCCGTTGGGACCGACGACGGCAGTGACGCCCGGCTCAAAGTCGAAGGTCGTGGCCGACGCAAACGACTTGAATCCTCGGACAGTCAAACTTTTCAGGTGCAAGGCGCTTCGGTTCTCCTGGGTGGCCCGGGTGTCTGTATCCACTAAATCTACTGCGGTTTGTGCGAAATCCGCGGATCTGAAGGCGTAAGCCCTTGCGGGCGGCAAGCCACGCCCCTACACTCCTGCCAAGGGTTACTTGGCGGATTCGTTCCTGTGATCCGGCTTCGGCTTGAACTTCTGTTCGGTCTTTGCCGGATCCGGTCCCGATCTTCGGAACATCCATCCGTGATAATCCTGTATTTCATAACTGAAGATCTTGGTTTGACCCTGGCTGGGGAGCGGCAAGCAGGGGCTGCGCTTAATGCGTGGCCCCGTCTTAGCAATCGGCGTACCACTCCAGGAGTTCTCATGCCCGGTCCTTCAGCTACCCAACCGCAGCGGGTCTTCAAAGGGTTTCTTGTGCCCTTGGTGCTTGCCATGGTGGCAGCCCTGCTGCCTCTTACAGCACCAGCAGCCGTTGCGGCAGGGCCCTGCGACCCCGTGGTTAACCCTGTGGTCTGCGAGAACTCCAAACCAGGCAGCCCCCCATCGGAGTGGGACATCCTTGGAGCCGGGGATGACAGCATTCAAGGCTTCTCGACCGAGATCAGCGTCAATGCCGGCCAGCCCATCCGCTTTAAGGTGGCCACGAATGCGCCGAGCTACACCATAGCGATCTACCGCACAGGTTGGTACGGCGGCAACGGAGCGCGCAAGATCGCGGATGTTGTGCCATCGGTCTTGCGCCAGAACCAACCTGCCTGCCGGAGCGACCTCGCCACGGAGCTGTACGACTGCGGCACGTGGGGTGTGTCGGCAACGTGGCAAGTACCGGCAACAGCAGTGTCCGGTGTTTACGTTGCCCTGCTGACAAGGCCTGATACTGGCGGCCAAAGCCACATAACGTTCGTTGTCCGTCAAGACGCCAGCCACTCGGACGTGGTCTTCCAAACCAGTGACACCACATGGCAGGCCTACAACACTTACGGAGGCTCCAGCTTCTATGAGGGCGGTGACAATGGCAGGGCCTACAAGATCAGTTACAACCGGCCCATGAACAGCCGCGGCGGGCCCGATGGCAGGGACTTTTACTTCGCCAACGAGTACCCGATGGTCCGCTTCCTGGAGCAAAACGGCTATGACGTCAGCTACATCAGCGGGCTCGACACCGACCGCAGCGGGAGTTTGCTGCTCAATCACAAAGTGTTCCTGTCCGTGGGGCACGATGAATACTGGTCCGGCCCACAGCGCGCCAACGTTGCAGCGGCACGCGATGCGGGCGTCAACCTGCAGTTCTTGTCCGGCAACGAGATGTATTGGAGGACCCGTTTCGAACCCTCAATCGTGGATGGCGCTGCCGGGCGCACGCTGACCTCCTACAAGGAGACGTGGTCCAACGGCAAGATCGACCCCAGCCCGCAGTGGACAGGCACCTGGCGGGACCCGCGTTTCGCGTCACAGGCCAATGGCGGCGGACTCCCGGAGAACGGGCTGACTGGAACCCTGTACATGTCCAACTACTCCGACCTTCCCGTGACCGTCAGCTCCGAGGAAGGCAAGACGCGGCTATGGCGTAATACCACTCTGGCTTCCCTGCCGGCGGGCTCGTCGGCGGCATTGGCTCCGCACACCGTGGGGTATGAGTCAAATGAGGACATCGACAACGGCTTCCGTCCGGCGGGCCTCATCCGCCTGTCCACAACGGTAGGCAGCGTAGCTGAATATCTGCAGGACTACGGGAACACGGTGAAGCCCGGAACCACCACCCATAACGTCACGCTGTATCGCGCTGCGAGCGGTGCCCTGGTGTTCTCAGCCGGCAGCGTGCAGTGGACCTGGGGCCTGGATCAGGAACACGACGGCAACGGGGCTCCGGCTGACCCGAGGATGCGCCAAGCCCAAGTCAACCTTCTTGCCGACATGGGGGCGCAGCCGGCTTCGCGGGCAGCAGGCCTTGTGGCCGCGGCCGCCAGCAGCGATCGGACAGCGCCGACGGTTGCTGTTACCGCCCCGGCCAATGGGGCCACCATCCCCCATGGCAGCAAAGTCACAGTAAGCGGCACCGCAGCCGACACCGGCGGCGTGGTTGCCGGCGTCGAGGTTTCCACGGACGGCGGCAGCACTTGGCACCCCGCCGCGGGCAAGCAGAACTGGACCTACAGTTACATCCAGCAGGGCCTGGCGAATGCCACCATCCAGGTTCGGGCGATTGACGACAGCGCCAACATTGGAACTCCGACCACCCGCAACCTCGTACTGAGCGGACCGTACAGTGTGTTCGGCCAAACGGTTCCCGCGATCCAGGACTCCGGTGATGGGGGCGCCTACGAAATGGGACTGCGTTTCACTCCCACAGTGGATGGCTTCATCACCGGCGTCCGCTTCTACAAGAGCACCGCAAACACAGGAACGCATACGGGCTCACTCTGGAGCTCCTCCGGCGAGCGCCTGGCCACCGCCACATTCAGCAATGAGACTGCCAGCGGTTGGCAGAGCACGCTGTTCAGCCAACCTGTAGCGGTCGCCGCCGGGCAAAAGTACACGGTCTCGTATTGGGCTCCACGGGGGCACTATGCCACCAAGGACTTCCAGTGGGTGAGCTTCGGGTCCACTGCTGCCCCGCTGACGGTTGCGGGGGGCTTTGGCGCTGAACCCGCGGGTGTTTACAGCACCTCCCAGAGCTTCCCGACCACCAGCTTCAACGGCGGCAACTACTTCGCCGACGCCATCTTCAGCACCGTTGACAATTCCCCAATGACGGTGTCCGGGCACTCCCCGATCCCATCGTCGTCAAGCGTCGCGGTCTCCACGAAGGTCAGCGCGGTGTTCTCCAAGCCGGTCACCGCCGCCAGCGTCCAGTTGACGCTGCGGTCTGCTTCCGGTCCCGTGGCCGGCACCACGACCTACGACGCTGCTACCCGCCGCGCCACGTTCACTCCGACGTCGCAGTTGGCCTTCAGTACGCAGTACACGGCGACTCTTGCCGGTACCGACACGGTAGGCGGCCAGGTAACCTCAGGCGGCACTTGGACGTTCACCACAGCGTCCACGGTGCCGGTTCCCGGTTCCTGCCCCTGCAGTCTTTACGATGACAGTGTGACGCCAGGGATTGCCGAGATCCGTGATGGCGTTCCGCTGACATTGGGTGTGCGGTTCTCGAGTGTTTCGGCAGGCGAGGTCACCGGCATCCGGTTCTACAAGTCAGCCGGCAACACGGGCACGCACACGGGCGCCCTCTACACGGCCACGGGCCAGCAGCTGGCAACAGTTACCTTCGCCAACGAGAGCAGCTCCGGCTGGCAGACCGCAATGTTCAGCCAGCCCGTCCAGATTGCGGCGAACACGGAATATATTGCGTCCTACAAGTCACCCACGGGCGCCTACTCGGCCACGTCCAACGGCTTTGGGTCCGGCATGAGCGTTGGACCCCTGCGGACTGTGTCGGACGCGGGCGCGTACACGTACAGTGGCGATTTCCCGGGTTCGCGGTCGTCCGCCAGCTACTTGGTGGACGTGGTGGTCATGGTTTCGGCGCCACCGTTCACGGTCGGCGGTCATAACCCGATCCCGAACGCCTCCAGCGTCCCACTGAACTCGACCGTGAGCGCAGTCCTTTCCGAGGCCGCAGTTGCCTCAAGCGTTACTCTGTCCCTCAAGACCGCCGCCGGCGTTGCGGTTTCAGGAACCACCGCCTACGACACGGCAACGCGCAAGGTCACGTTCACTCCGGCGGCCCCCTTGGCGGCCGGTACAACGTACACGGCAACGGTGACTGCGACGGCGACGTCCGGACAACCGATGTCGTCCGGTGGTACCTGGCAGTTCACCACTGTCCCGCCCGCCGGCACGCCTGGTTCGTGCCCCTGCACCCTGTACGAGGACACGGTGACGCCGACCACTGTCGAAGTCAATGATGGAGTCCCTTTGACGTTGGGCGTCCGGTTCAGCAGTGACACCGCCGGCCAGGTGACCGGCGTGCGCTTCTACAAGTCCGCCGGGAACACCGGAACCCACACCGGCTACCTGTACACGTCGGCCGGCCAGGTTTTGGCTACCGTCACCTTCACCAATGAATCCAGCACCGGCTGGCAGACGGCCACCTTCAGCCAACCGGTGAACATCCAGGCTGATACGGAGTACGTGGCCGCCTACAAGACGCCTACAGGTAAGTACTCATACACGGCCGGAGGATTCGGAGAAGGCTTCACCCGGGGGCCGCTGAAGACCGAGCCGGATTCCGGGTCTTACTCCTACAGCGGGGATTTCCCGAATACCGCATCCACGGCAAGCTACCTCGTGGATTTGGTATTTACCGTAGCGGCACCGCCACTGAGCGTGGTGGCACAGGTGCCGGCACCCGGTGCAACGGCCATTCCGACTGACGTGAAACCGTCCATCACGTTCTCCACGGCCATAAAACCCGGTGCCTCGTTCACCTTGACCGCGAACGGCTCGTCCGTCGCCGGGACGGCTGCCTTGTCCGCCGACGCGAAGACCATTACCTTCACGCCGACGGCTGCACTGCCGGCCAACACTGCGATTTCCGCCAGCGTCTCAGGTGTGGCAACTCCACAAGGGCAGACGCTGCCCCCGAGCAATTGGCAATTCACCACGGCCGCCCCAACCATGCAACAATCCACGATCTTTGGATCGCTGGTGCCACAGGTGGCCGCAAACTCCGACTTCCTATCTGTGGAACTCGGTACTGCCTTCACTGTCTCCCAAGCGGGAAATGTGACCGGCATCCGCTTCTACAAGGGGACCGGTAACACCGGAACCCATGTGGGCTCACTCTGGAATGCGGCCGGCACCCGCCTGGCTCAAGTAACCTTCACCAACGAGACGGCAACGGGCTGGCAGACCGCCACCCTGGCCACACCAGTGGCACTGGCGACAGGCCAAACCTACGTCGTGTCCTACCGGGCGCCGAACGGCCGCTACTCCTCAACGCAGGGCTTCTTCAACCAGACGTGGACGAGCGGAGTCTTTACGGCCACTGGCCCGAACAATGGCCGTTACCGGTACGGATCCGGCGGTGTGATGCCAACCAACTCCTGGAACGCCACGAACTACTTCGTTGACGTCGTGTACTCCACGGCGGCGCCGGCCCAGCAGCAGGCTGCACCTTCAGCCACAGCTACTCCGACTGCCACCGCCACGGCAACGCCGTCACCAACAGCGACGGCGACTCCGACGGCGACGGCGACCGCCACACCCAGTCCGACGCCGAGTCCGACGCCCAGTCCCACGCAAACCGGCGGGCTTCTCTGCGGGTTGCTGCGGGCCTGCTGACGGCCGGCCGTAAACGGCGACTTCCGCTGGTGTCCGACCCCCGAACTCCGGGCCGGGCGCCAGCGGTTCCACGTACCAGCCAATTCTGAGCCCACTACCTTCAGCGGACGACTACCTTCAGCGGACGACGCTGGGAGACCACCCATGGGCGATGAACAGGCGCGGCTGTGAGGTCGGGTCCGTTCCGAGTTTCCATATGTTGCTGTCACCGTTACCGCCATCGGCTGCCAAGCCATAGAGCAGGTTCCGGTTATCCAGCCATTCGATCTGGTCATCAACACTGCGCTTCTCGGAGAGCACAGTTTGTTGTCCCGTAGCGAGCTCAAGCACTGCGACTTTCCAGTGTGCGGCCAGCGCCCCGCCGTCGTTCTTCTTAAACGCGATCCTCGTGCCGTCAGGCGAAATGGACGGACACTCCACATTGTCGTGAATGGCAGTCAGGGTCTTCGCGGACAGGCTCCCCCGAACCAGCCAGATGCGCCCGGAGGAAGCGGCCGTTGCGTAGAAAACATCGCTCTGGCCAGGCGCGAACGTCACACCCCAAATATTCCTGTCCGTAGCCAGAAGCCTTTCGCCGTTCACCATCAAAGCAAAGTCCTCGAGGTTGCCTGATGTGCCATCCGGAAGGCTGATCTCGGTGGCCGTGGAAAAGCCTGCCGTGGCGTAGGAGTGGCCCGAGACGAACACGGTGGTGGCTATCATGGATCCGTCGGGGCTGATGCGGGTCCTGCTGGGTATTCCCGGGACCGGCCATGCCCTTTGCTGCTCCCAGTTGCGGTCCAGGACAGCAGCTTCAAACGCCGTCACCAGTCCACGGTTTGTCTTCAGGCACACCACCTTCTCAGACGTTCCGTATACGCGGTCGCACTCCTGCCCGCTGACGGCCCGGTTGCCATCGGGAGATGCCAACGGAACAGTGGCCGCGTTGCCATAGCCTTGGCCCGATGCTGTGTTGCGAAAAAGGATGAAGGGCGCTGCTGGAAGCGGCTGGCTCGCCGTGATGCCCACGGACGAAGCTGCAGTGCGGCTTTCTTCAAAGCGCTGGTAGGCCGCCACCGCGTATATACCGGCCGCCACCAGGACGAGTGCCGTGACGGCCAGGAGTGCACCCCACCGCAGCTTGCCTTCAGCGAGCGCGCCGCTCATGCCTCGTTGCTCGAGTCATCCGGGTTCCCTGCCGGTGCAACCCCTGCGCCACGCAGGATAAAGGCCACAGCCACGACAGCACAAGCGAGCAATCCACCCGCCACCACCATGGCCGTTGGGGCACCAACCGCATACCAGAGAACACCAAAACCTGCGGATGCCAACATCCGGGTTAGCGCCACTACGGTCTGGGCGGACGCGATGCCCGTAGCAAGTTTTCCCGGAGGTGTCAGCTGGCTGGCCAAGGCGGCCAGCACGCCATCGGTGGCTGCATAGAACGCCCCTAGAAGGATGAGGCAACCGACGGTCGCCCACAGCCCACCAAAAGGTGCCGCCGCGAGAAGGTACGTTGCCAGCAGTGCAATATGCCCACCCACGAACACCGGGATTTTTCCCACCCGGTCAGCCAGCCGTCCCAGCGGAATGGCGAAAGCCAGGAACACCACGTTTGTGCCTACGAACAACAGCGGAAACCACTGGACTGCGAAAGAATCCCGCGCCTGCAGCACCAGATAGATGAAGCCGTCGCCGATGGTCACTAAGCCCAGCAACCCGGCAGCGATCAGCAGCTTGCCGAGGCCCGGTTCCTTCAGGTGGGACCAAGAGAAAGCGAAAAGACGGCGGCCTTCACGCTCCTCCATGCCCTTAACGCCATGTGCCTTAATGTCAGGCACCACCAAGGCAAGGACGGCAACACCGATCACGGCGAACGCCAGCGACACTACAAACACCGTGCTGAAACCGTTGGGAATCATCAACAACACGAAGAAGGCGATCAAAGGCCCGGCTGCGGCGCCGATGTTGTCCAGCATGCGATGAGCGCCGAACGAACGGGCCAGGTGTTCAGGCTGTGCTGAAACTGAAATGAGGGCGTCCCGCGGTGCCGTGCGGATGCCCTTGCCGATCCGGTCCCCGGTAACTATCGCCGCAATGGCCCAGAATCCGCCCGCGAAGAGGAAACCGATCCGCGCAAGCATTGATAATCCGTATCCGGCCAAAGCTATTCGTTTGGGGTGTCCGCTGCGGTCGGCAGCCCAGCCGGCCGCGATTCTGACGATTGCACTGGCACCCTGGTTGATTCCGTCGATGAACCCGAAGGCAATGGTGGACAGCCCCAGGAAGCCGGTCACGTACAACGGGAGGATCGCTGTGACTGATTCCGAAGAAACATCGGTGACCATACTCACAATGCCCAGCCACAGAATGACCGGAGACAAACGGAACGGCACTTCGCTCGATAGTGCCGTTCTTGTTCCCTCCGGCTTGTCCCGTTTGCCCCGGTCCGAAAGTGAAATGTACATCGCTGCCCCTAGTCCGCCGCCGTGTGCAGGCTGCCCAAAAGCTGGAAGCGTGAGTTGCCTGTGCCTGTCGTCGACACTGAAACCGTGACCGTGTCTGCGCCTCGCACGAATCGTTCGGCCAGTGCGCCCTCTGCGGCCGGCGCAGCCTCAGACCAGAACCCGTGGGCAACCAACGACTGGCGGAAGGACGCCAAGACCTCTGCCTGTGGCTTGGCGATGATGCCATCAGCAGCCACCTGGAGGACATCACCCGACGTCGACACTGACGTGGAACCGATCGTTGTTCCTTCGGGCAACGTCAGAATGTCGGCAGGCCACCCGTCAACCACTTCGCCGGCTGCGCTGCCGGGGTCAGGCAAGGTGGTGACCAATGGTGCGGGGGCAGATGGTTGAGGCAGCCCTGTTGGGGTGGCAGTCACCGGCGGCAGGACTTCGAGCGGCTTGGCAGTGGACGGACCATCATCGCCGTCACCGCTGCCGTCACCATTGCCGCTGCCTTCAGTCCCCGACGCCGGGCTGCCGGGCTGAGGATCGCCGGTGGGATCTCCCGTGCCGCCAGGGCTTGCTCCCCCGGATGGGGTGATGCTGGAGCCAGTACTCGGAGCGGAAGAGAATGTGCTTTGGGCAGCAGACGGCCCTGGCTTCCCGGCCATCTGGTCCAGAACTATGGCGACGGCGGCGATCAGCACAGCAAGGCAAATGCCCGCGATGACCAACCGCCGCGCCATCATGGCATACCCGGGGTGACTGGGTTGCTGAAAGGTTGGGAGGCGCTTTCACGAAGGAGAGCGGATAGAACTGACGCCACCCGCATCGTGGTGGCGTTGATCCTTGCGATGGCGATTCGAAGCGCCAAGCTGTTCATGGGGACAGTCTGCCATTGCGACCCCGATTCCGGAACAGTTTTGGCCCTACCAACGTCCATTCCGCGGCCGCGGTTGGCACACCGGGCAGGTATAGGAAGAACGGTTCATAAACTGTTCCCGCTTCATGACGCTGTGCAATCCGATTGCCTCGCAACGGCCACACAGTTCACCGGCACGTCCGTAGGCATTGAGCGACCTGGCGAAGTACCCGGAATCGCCATTGACATTCACATAGAGGGAGTCAAAACTCGTCCCCCCTGCGGCAAGGGCAGCGTTCATGACCTCTCTCACGGCTTCAACCAGCCGTTCAGCATCCGCACGGCGAAGCGTGTCCGTGGCCCTGGCGTAATGGAGCCGGGCGCGCCACAACGCTTCGTCCGCGTAGATGTTGCCGATGCCGGAAATAACCGCCTGGTCCAGCAGCGCCCGTTTCAGCCCTGTCTTGCGACTCCTGATCTTCCGATAGAACGCGTCGAACGAGAAGTAGGGGTCAAGCGGATCCCTGGCGATGTGCGATGCTTCTTCTGCGATCTCCGGCAGGGGCGTTTCGCCCAAGCCGCCAGGGCCGCCGTCGACAGTCGGCACCAGGGTCGTCACGAACAGGCCGCCGAAAATTCTCTGGTCCACGAACCGCAGCTGCTCCGGCATACCATCCGCGGAACTGAGCCGGATTCTGACTTTGAGGTGCTTTTCATCCGGTACTTCGGGGTCCTGCATCAGCAGTTGGCCGCTCATTCCCAGATGCGCCATCAGCGCCACTTTAGGGAGATCTGCTGTGAGGGCCAGCGCTATTCCGGGGTCGGTTTCGGGCGAGTTCGACATGGCCAGGGGCATCCAGAGGAATTTCCCTCGCCGCACGACGTCCAGGACAGTGGCTTGCTCAAGATTCCCGATGAAGTCTTCGGTTCCGAGTGTGTGTCGCCGGATGGAGCGCGGATCGACGACGTCCACTCCGGTGATTGTTCGGCCACGGACCCAACGGGCCAAGCCGCGGCGGACTACCTCTACTTCGGGAAGTTCAGGCATTTTGGGTTCAAGAGGAAGCAGGACCGGCAGTAGTGGGGTCCAGGGCGGTCAGGGCACGCCATGCATCAGCGGCGGCTTCCTGCTCCGCTTCTTTCTTGGAGTGGCCCGAGCCCCGACCGTAGGGAGTTCCGCCGATGTTCAGAACTGCCTCGAACGTCCGGGCATGGTCCGGCCCTGAACCTTCGACGGCATAGTGAATGGCGCCCAGCTGCCGGCTGGCCGTAAGTTCCTGGATGCTCGTCTTCCAGTCAGTTCCCGCCCCCAGTGCGCCTGCATCCTTGAGGAGCGGTCCTACCAGGCGCATGACCAGTTGCCGCGCGGTCTCGATATCGTTCGAGAGATACGTGGCCCCGATCAGGGCTTCCATGGTGTCAGCCAGGATGGAGGCCTTGTTCTTGCCATCGGTGAGCTTCTCACCTTGCCCGAGATATATAAACTCGCCCACGCCGATTTGCCGGCCAATCCCGGCCAGCGCGCGCGTACTGACGACGGCCGAGCGTCGCTTTGCGAGCTCACCTTCGGGCAGCGAGGGGTTCTCACGGTAAAGGGAATCGGTCACGGAGAAGCCCAGAATGGAGTCGCCGAGGAACTCGAGGCGCTCGTTGGTGGGAATCCCGCCGTTCTCATACGCGTATGAGCGATGTGTCAGAGCAAGACGAAGCGTCTCGGTGTCAATCGAGACACCGAGACGCTTCAGAAGCTCTTCAGTTGAAGACATCCTTAGTCAGCCTGTACGGCAGATTAGGCGTCTGCGACCTTGCGGCCCTTGTATTCAAGGAACAGCGCGGTGCCGGCAGAGTCAGTGACGACCTTTGCCTGGTGCGGCAGGCTGTAGGTAACCTGACCGTTTTCGATGGTCTTGACCAAGTTGGGGGCAGTTGCCTTCCACTGGGCACGGCGGGCGCGTGTATTTGCGCGAGACATTTTCCGCTTGGGAACAGCCACGGCTATCTCATTTCTCTCTTAGACGAACACTTACTAATCGGTTTGCCGGTCAGTCTTAGCCAGATCAGCTAGGGCAGCCCAGCGAGGGTCAATGACCTCGTGGTGGTGCCCCGGCTCGTCTTCCAGGCGCACTCCACATTCGGAACACAGGCCCTGGCAGTCTTCCCGGCACACCGGCTGGAACGGCAGCATAGTGACAACTGCGTCCCGCAACACCGGCTCAAGATCGATCAGATCGTACTCGACTCGACGTTGCTCTTCATCGTCTTCTTCGCCTGAAAGCTCAACACCTTCATAGAAGAAAAGTTCTTGCACATTGACCTCAAGGTCATACGCAAGGGGATCCAGGCATCGACCGCATTCGCCGGTTACTTCGACGACTACGGTTCCGGATACCAGAATTCCTTCGTGTACGGCCTCAAGACGAAGATCCAGCTCGATATCCGAGCCTTCCTTTACGCCAATGAGCGCCACACCAAGGTCACTTGGCGCAGGTACATGCTCGTTGAGTGTCCGCATGGTCCCTGGACTGCGTCCAAGGTCCTTGACTACCAGCGCCAAGGGCGAACTTGCATCTCGCTTAATGAGAACTCCTGTAGAACATATGACCGACGTACCATCTTAGCCTGATCACGCTTGAGGACTCAAACCGACGCCGGGCGCGCGTGAACGCGCAGTGGTTTCAGCTTGGGGAACTCTGCGCGATGGCGCAAGGTACCCGACAAGCCTACCCCTTGCGCGGCGGTTCTGTTGGCGGCTCGCCAGCAAGGAGCCTCCTCAGTACCGATTTGGGGACGAAATCGGAGATATCGCCCCCGAGGACATTGACCTCTTTGATCAAGGTGGAGGAAAGGTGCACGTAATGCGCTTCAGCAGGCAGGAAGACCGTTTCGACGCCGGCCAACTGGCGGTTCATGGTGGCCATCGGCAACTCGTAGTCAAAGTCCGACGATGAACGAAGGCCCTTGACTATGGCCGAGACACCGCGGTGGCGGCAGTACTCCGCCAGGAGCCCTTCACCCATCGGCTCAACGATGATGCCGCGCAAAGAGGCCAAAGTTTCCCGCGCCATCTCCATTCGGTCCTCAAGACTGAACCTGTACTTCTTGGCGTAGTTGGTGGACACGGCCACGATGACTTCGTCGAACAGGCCGGCGGCCCGGGCGATGACTTCGAGATGTCCATTGTGGATAGGGTCAAAGGATCCAGGGCATACCGCGCGTCTCATGAGACGAACCTACCCCATGGCTTTGCCGGGATACCATGTCTGACATGGCATCCGCAGGCAGCAATTCTTCCCTTGATATGAGCGCGGGCACCACCGCAGGTACCAACGCAACACCATGGCAGCGGGCGGCCACGGGAGCCAACCTGCTCTCCCCCGAAGGAACGCTGGGAGTGACCATTTTTGAGGAAATGACCACCTTGGCACTGTCCACCGGCGCCATCAACCTCGGCCAGGGTTTTCCCGATGAAGACGGCCCCGCGGAAATCAAAGCGGCAGCCCAGTCCGCCATCGCCGCGGGAGCCAACCAGTATGCGCCCGGCAAAGGCGTTCCCGCGTTGAGGGAAGCCATCGCCTCCCACCAGCAGCGCTTTTACAGGCTGAACCCGGATCCTGATACTGAAGTCCTTGTCACGACGGGCGCAACAGAAGCGATCGCAGCGACGCTGCTCGCGTTCATCCAGCCCGGGGACGAAGTCCTGACCTTCGAACCCTTCTACGACTCCTACGGGGCCATCATCGGCATGGCCGGCGCCAAACACGTCACCGCTCCCCTGCTGGCCCCGGATTTCCTTCCCGACCTCGCGATGTTGGAAAGCTCCTTCAGCACCCGCACCAGAGTTGTCCTCCTGAACAACCCGCACAACCCCACGGGTGCGGTCTTTCCGGAATCCGTCCTGTCCATGATTGTGGAACTGGCCGCAAAGTACGGCGCCATCATCGTCAGCGACGAAGTCTACGAGCACCTCACCTTCGGCGCACCGCACCTACCGATTACTTCGCTGCCCGGCGCCGCCGAACGTACCATCACCATTTCATCCGCGGGAAAGACGTTTTCCTTCACCGGCTGGAAAATCGGCTGGCTCAGCGGACCGGCACACTTGGTGGCTGCAGTTCGCACGGTGAAGCAGTTCCTGACCTACAGTTCAGGCACCCCCTTCCAGAGCGCCATCGCAGTGGGCCTTGGCCTTCCCGATGAGTTCTATACAGGAATCGCCGATCAACTGCGCCGCAAACGGGACATTCTCGCCCAAGGCCTCCGGGCAGCCGGCTTCGGCGTCTACAACCCGAGCGGCACTTACTTCATCAACGTGGACACGGCACCGCTGGGCATTCGCGACTCCGTTGACCTCGCAAGGCGGCTGCCAGGGCTCGTCGGCGTGGCAGCCATCCCGGTCCCGGTGTTCTGCCATCCGGAGGGAGCCGAGCGTACGCGAAGCCTGCTGCGTTTCGCCTTCTGCAAGAAGACCGGCGTCCTGCAGGAAGCCGCCGAACGCCTCGCCACCCTGAAGGACCGGCTCTGAACGCCAGAGGCTCCGGCCAGCCCCAGGCAACGCGCTTCCTCCGAACCACGGGACAGCACGCCACCATCGAGAACGACACCCTCGTTGAGGGCGGCTTCATCCTCAGCATCGGCGGAGCCGAACAATCGCACGTGAATCTGGCCGATCCCTCGGAGATCTTCTACGAGTACCTCCGCAGGATCGGGCACGTGGTGGACTTGGCTGCAGCACCCGGAATGCCCATCTGCGCCCTGCATTTGGGCGCCGGCGCCCTCACCCTGGCGCGATATATCCAAGCCACCCGTCCTGGCTCGGAGCAATACGCTGTTGAGCTTGAGCGTGAGCTCTTGGACTTCGTACTTCAGAAGCTGCCCATGCCTGACGGCACCTCGTTGACCACTCACATCGGTGACGCCCGCGACGCACTGGCGGAGCTTCCCGCACAGGTGATGTTCGACGTCGTGATTCTCGATATCTTTTCCGGGCCGGAGGCCCCAGCCCATATTGCCTGCCGGGAATTCTATGAGGAAGCAGCAAGTAGGCTCCGGCCGGATGGGGTGTTGATCGTCAATGTGGGTGACGAACCTGCGCTGACGCTCGTCCGCAGCCAGGTGGCAGCGCTGCGCCAAGCCATGCCGGACGTCGCCGCCTTCGCTGAAACGGGAATGTTCGCTGGCCGCTACCCGGGCAACATCGTCCTGGTAGGCACATGCAAACCGTGGTCCCCGGACTGGACGGCGCAACTGCTGGCACGTGGCCCCCACCCCGCCACCGTCCTCACGGGCGTTGAGCTGGACGGCATTACAGGCTAACGAGATGGTCCGCTAGGCCGGCTCAGCGAACCACAGCTTGGTCTCGCCATACTTCTTGTCGGCGAAACTTTCCAAGGCGTCTGGCCACAAAGGCTCCGGGCTCCGCGAACTCCGCTCCACCACCACAACGGCCGCATCGTCCAAATGCGGCCCCAGCTTTGCCAGCACAGCACTCAAGGCAGGCTCATCCAAGGGGTAGGGCGGATCAAGGAAGACGAGATCCCACATGTCTGCGTTACCCGCTCGCTCCAGGAATGATTCCACCTTGGACCGATGGACTGAGACCCTTTTCCCGCCCAGGAGTTGGTTCACCAAATCCGCATTGCGCTGGCAGACATCGCTAGCCTTGGCATCGAACTCCACCAGATCCACGGTCCGGGCCCCTCGGCTGGCACTTTCGATTCCCAAGGATCCAGAGCCTGCATAAAGGTCCAGGACCCGGGCATCGTCAATGACTGCCAAGGATTCCAGGCGGGAAAAGAGCGCCTCCTTGACCCTGTCCGTTGTGGGACGCGTGGCCGTTCCCGGGACGCTGGCCAGCGGGTTCCCGCCACCAACTCCGGCGATGATCCGGCTCACAGGGATTCTCCATGAGCGCGCTTCCATGGATCTCTAACCGCGTTCAAGGAACGCCTCCTTCTCCGGGTTCAAATAATCATCTATTGCGGCGGCAAGTGCCGGCTGTTGTTGCAGGGCAGGGTCTTCCGACACCAGGCCTTGGGCGTCGGTACGTGCGCGGGCAATGATGTCTTCGTGTTCAAGTACACGGAGCAACTTCAGGGTGGAGCGTCCGCCGGATTGCGAAGCACCTAGAATGTCGCCTTCACGGCGGAGCTTCAAGTCTTCCTGGGACAGCTCAAAGCCGTCAGTCGTTGAAGCAACGGCATCAAGCCGGCGACGACTCGGGTGTCCGGGTTCCAGCGTGGTCACCAGCAGGCAAGTGCCGGGCAAACCTCCACGGCCAACCCGCCCACGCAGCTGGTGGAGCTGTGAGATTCCAAAGCGGTCGGCATCGAGAATCACCATGAGGGTGGCGTTGTGAACATCGACGCCCACCTCAATAACGGTGGTGGACACCAGCATTTTGGTGTTGTTGGCGGCGAAGGAGGCCATCGTCTCCGACTTCACCTGCGGATCCTGCCGCCCATGGAGCGGCGCTACCGGGACGCCAGCCAGTGAAGGCTCCTGCAGGAGGCTTTCGACGACGGCGGTTACCGAGGCGAGTTCCCGCGCCGGGCCTTCGTCCGCCAGGTCGGCATCGCTGGGTTCCGCTTCGCCCGGACTGAAGTCACCGTCGTCGTCCGAGCCGATCTTGGGGCACACCACATAAACCTGGTGACCCGAATCGATTTCTTCGCGGGAACGTTTCCATATGCGGTCCACCCAGCCGGGATTTTCCGCGAGCCCCACGACGTGAGTGGAAATCGGCGCACGCCCGGCCGGAAGCTCATCAAGGATGGAAGTCTCAAGGTCCCCGAATACCGTCATGGCCACCGTGCGGGGAATCGGCGTGGCTGTCATGACCAGCAAATGTGGAGGCCGCTGCGCCTTGGCCCGGAGGGCATCGCGCTGTTCCACACCAAAGCGGTGCTGCTCATCCACCACGATCAGCCCGAGGTCTTGGAAGCTGGTTTTGTCGCTCAGCAAAGCGTGCGTGCCAATGACAATTCCCGCATTTCCGGAGGCCGCGTCCAGCATTGCCTGTTTCCGGGCAGCAGTGGGCATGGAACCGGTCAGGAGCGTCACTTGAACGGCTTCCTGGGTGGAGTCGCCGCCAAGCATGCCGGCACCGCCAAAGATGTGGTCGCGGGCGAGCGCACCCAACGTCTTGCGGATGGAGTGGAAATGCTGGGCCGCCAAGACCTCCGTGGGCGCCAGGAGTGCTGCCTGGCCACCTGCATCGACTACCTGCAACATGGCCCGCAGGGCGACGATCGTCTTTCCCGAGCCCACTTCACCCTGCAGCAGACGGTTCATGGGAGTGTCGCGCCCGAGCTCTTCAGCCAGCGTCTTTCCGACGGCGGATTGGCCGGCAGTCAGGGTAAAGGGCAGGTTTTGATCGAACTTAGTGAGCAAACCTCCCACGCGCGGACGGCGCGCAGTGGCTTCTTCTGCAGCCAGCTGGGCGCGCCGGCGTGCGAGGGCCGTTTGCAGCACCAGGGCTTCCTGGTATCGGAAGCGTTCCTGAGCGCGTTGCCAGTCCTTGGCAATCCCGGGTGAATGGATCAAGCGGTAGGCCTCAGCGACACTGAGCAGGCCGTCCCTTCGGACGATGCTTGCCGGAAGCGGATCTTCCAGCGAATCAAGGTCCATGGTCTGGAGCAGGGCAGTGATCACTTTGTGGATGGACCAACTGGTCAGCTTGGCCGTTGCCGGATAAATGGGGATGGGCATAGCTGCGAGTTTTTCGGGGTCTACAGACCCTTCCGCTTCCGGGTCCTCGTCCAGCAGAAGGAAGTCCGGGTTGGTCAGGCCGAGGGCTCCACCGTAACGGGACACCTTGCCTGAAAACATGGCCCGACGACCAGCCAGGAGTTCAGCCTTTGCCCGGAACCCGTTGAAGAAGCTGACCTTCAACGTACCTGGAACACCGCTACCACCGGCTTCGTCCGTCACCACCACATCGGTGATCGAACCACGGCGGGCCCTCATCTGGCGGGTACTGTTGGACAGCACCCGGGCAATCAGCGTGACCTCTTCATCCAGCGGGAGCTTGCTGATGGGCGTCAACTCACCGCGGTTCAAGTATCTGCGAGGAAAGTAATTCAGCAAGGCTCCGGCCGTTTTTAGGCCCAAGTGCTTGTCTATGACGGCCGCAGACCGCTTGCCAATCCTGCGTTCGAGGGGCAGGTCCAGCTCAGTATTCATGCCGTGACTGGCCTGAGACATTGAAAGCTTCACTGATGCCCTCGGATTCGCTGCCCTCGGGTTCCTGTGTGACAGCCGGGCGCTGCACGTCATCACGGGGTATTGCCAACTGGCTTACTGCTATATCAGTCGGTTCTCCCAGCGAACGAATGAATGCGACGGCCGGTTCCGGGTCGGCGACGTGCACATGGACGCGCCATCGGTAACTGATCTCCACACTGGATTCGTCGTCGTCATCATCTGCGCCTTGGGCACCGCCGACTTGGCTCATGATGACGGAATCGCCCATCTCGTCCAGGCGTTGCCGAAGGATGGCCGCATTCAGGGGCGAGAGGTTGATGGTGCACATGACTTCCACGCCGTCGTCGGCCGGCATGTGCTCGTGGATGTGGGGATCCTGCAATTTGTAGCCGTGGAGGCCGTCGAGCAGCTCCTCCTGGAGTTCTTCCCCGAGGACGGCGGCTCGGAGGCAATCAAGCACCAGCAGCATCCCCACGCCGCCTGCGTCCACAACATGTGCTTCATGGAGTTGTGCGAGCTCATCCTCTGTCCGGACGACGGCTTGGTAGGCGGCCTCCACCACGGCGTCGAGCGAGAGCCCCAATGCATGGTTGCTGTCGTCGCCACTTTGGGATGCGTCCACGGCTTGAGCAGCATGGGCGGCCGCTTCCAAAACCGAAAGCATGGTGCCTGCCACAGGTTCACTCAGGGCAGACCAGGCACGGATCTGTGCCCTGTTCAGCGCAGTGGCAAGCAGGGGCGCGCTGAGGCGGGTTTTCCCGGCCAGGGGCTCAGCAGCGGCGCAGAGGAACACTGCAAAGAGTGTGCCCGAATTGCCTCGGGCTTGCTCCATGGCTGCCTGCCCGGCACGGGACAGTACGGCGCCGACGTCGTTGCCGGTTTCAGTGGAGTCCGGCGCAGTTCCGCCAAGGGCAGCCACAGCTGCCCGGACAGTGAGGTAAAGGTTGGTTCCGGTATCTCCGTCAGCGACAGGGAAGATGTTGATCGCATTGAGACGGTCACTGTGGTTGCCGAGGACCACCTCCGCCTTGCCGAGCCAACGTTTCATGGCGTGTGCATTCGCGGCGATCTTAGTCTGCAAAGTGATCCCATCCAACGGTGTCAGCAGTTTGCCCGGCAATCCGGACGCCACTGCCTGGCGGCTCGACAACGGCTTGCACCGAGCCTATCGCAGTGAAGCCCTGCGGCAGCTGAATTCCTGCCGGGAACGTAGCAAGCAAACCATGGTCTTCTCCCCCGCCAAGCACCCATCGCATGGCTTCCCTTCCCAGAACGGCCGCTGCTGGTTCCAGTGAGGCTGCATAAGTCTTCAAAGCAACCGGATCGAAATCAAGGATCACGTTGCTCGCTCCGGCCAGGCGGCTGCCATCCCGCAGCAGGCCATCGGAAATGTCCATCATGGCCGTGGCACCCGTACGCGCAGCCAGCGGTCCGGCGGCCAGCGGTGGCATCGGCCGGCATTGGTTGTCCACCAGGCTCCGCAATTCAGAAGACAGGTTGTCGAACGGAATGTCGCTTTCCAGCAGCGCCCAGCCCGCAGCGGCCCTTCCCAGGGTCCCTGAAACCGCCACGACGTCCCCGGCTTTGGCACCGGACCTCAGCACTGGCGCAACACCGGCAAGCGTCCCGACGACGGCGACAGTCACCGCCAGCTCGCGGCCCCTCCCAAGGTCTCCGCCTGCCACCGAGCAATCCGAAGCGCCCAAGCCAACAATTGCCGCCGTGAGCCCATCAGCAAACGCTTCAACCCATTCGACAGCCGTTTCCGGCGGCATGGTCAGGCTCACCACGAGACTCGTGGCGCTGCCGCCCATGGCGTTGATGTCGCTGAGGTTCTGCGCTGCGGCCTTCCAGCCGACGTCGAATCCTGTGGTCCGGTAGCCGTTACGCCACTCAAGCCTGAAGTCCTGGTCCTGCGTTTGGGTGTCGATGGAGATGAGCGCCCTGCCATCCGGCGCTGCTATCAGGGCGGCGTCGTCGCCGGGTCCCAGCAGAACGCCTGGGCTATGGTGCAGGCGCGGAAAAATCCGCGCGAGGAGCTCTGACTCCGACAGGTGTTGGACGGTCAACGGTTCTTCTGGCACTGCTGTCAACTCTTCTCTTGGCACGGCGCCTGCGTCTTCTCATGGCACCGCTCTACGCTATCGCGATCCACCGACAGAAAAATGCGGCTCTCCGGACGGCAGTTCCAGCGGGAATGTGACCCGGGCAACGCGAATCTGCCTGCCGGCGCTTGCGGGATAGGCTGGATAAATGCACCGAAAGACCCTTCCCCGGACCGCCCTGGCCATGGCCTTGGCTTCCGCATCCGTCACCGCTTTGTCGGCCTGTGCGCCTACGGTGGACGTCACGGCAGCCTCCGACGCCGCCAATCCTGCCTGCGCGCCAATGATGGTTGCTCTGCCGGACCAGATCGGTGATGCTGCCCTCCGCAAAACCAACAGCCAGGCGACAGCTGCCTGGGGAGATCCTTCGCAGGTCATTCTCCGATGCGGAGTGAACGTTCCCGGACCCACCACGGACCGTTGTGTGAGCGTCAATGACATCGACTGGGTCATCAAGGAAGGCGATCCCGTTTACACCCTGACCACGTTCGGCCGCGAACCAGCCACGGAGATCTTGATAGATCCAGTCAAGCTGGAGGCGGCAAACATCAGTTCAGCAACTGTCCTGACTGAGTTGGCAGCCGCGGTTGGCAAGATCAAGGCGACCGGAAAGTGCGTGGGCCAGGAAGATCTGCAGAACCTGCCATCCCCGCAGTAGTGCTTTAGCGCAGCCCTGTCTTGCGGGTCAGAGCCAGGTGGATCAGTTCGTCGATCAAGTCCCCGTAAGCCAGCCCGGATGCCGCCCACATCTGCGGGTACATGCTCTTGGGCGTGAAGCCCGGCATGGTATTGATCTCATTGATGATCAGTTCACCGGCCGGGGTGTAGAAGAAATCCACACGGCTGAGGCCTTCCGCCCCCACGGCGTCGAAAGCGACGGCGGCGAGTTCACGCACGCGTGCGATTGCCTCGTCCGGCATGTCAGCCGGGCAACTCAGGGCTGCGGCACCGTCCTCAACGTACTTGGCAGCAAAGTCGTAGAACTGGTGCTCACCGGTTGCCACCGCAATCTCACCAGGCATGGAAGTACGGGGCGCATCCGTGCCACGACCCTGCAGGACAGCACACTCGATCTCGCGACCCACGATGCCGGCTTCAATGACCAGCTTCAGGTCATGGCGGCGGGCTTCCTCGATGGCAGCGTCGAGCCCTTCCATCGAGTCGACCTTGGAGATACCCATGGACGAACCCGCGCGGGCAGGCTTAACGAACACGGGGTACCCGAGCTTGTCCACGCGCTTACGGACGGCCTCGGCGTCCGTGGTCCATTCGCGGTCCGTGACAGCCACGTACGGTCCTACGCTCAGTCCGGCGGATTCAAAAACCACCTTCATGAAATGCTTGTCCATCCCCACGGCCGAGGCCAGGACACCGGCGCCTACATACCGCGTGTCCGAAAGCTCCAGCAGGCCTTGGATGGTCCCATCTTCGCCCCATGGCCCATGAAGCAGGGGGAAGACAACGTCCACGGAACCCAGTTCCTGGGGAACCGCGTTGGGCTCGGTAACGATGAGCTGATGCTCACCACCCACTTCGGCCAAGGTCACGGTCCTGCCTGAGGGCGCCACCTCGGGAAGCGCTGCCGAAGTCAAGGACCAGTCGCTGGTGTCACCCGAGGCAAGTACCCACTGCCCCGATTTGGCGATGCCAATCGGTATGACCTCGTACTTGTTCTTATCGATCGCACCCATGACACCAGCCGCTGTCACGCAGCTGACGGCATGTTCGCTGGAGCGACCCCCAAAGAGAATCGCTACGCGGGGGCGGCCCGTCAAGGGGGTGGATTGGTCAGTCACCATCAGTAGTCGCCTTCGGACTTCAGTGCCCGGGCCAACAATCGTGGTCCCAGGTCATCAACGGACATTCTGCCTTCCAGCACTGCCACGACGGCAGCCGTAATGGGCATTTCAACATTCAATTTGCCGGCCAGCTCGTGCACAGCGGGGCCGGATTTGATGCCCTCTGCTGTCTGCGTCATCTGTTCGGCCACTTGCTCGAGGCTGAGGCCTTCACCAAGCAACCTGCCGGCGGTGTGATTCCGGGACAGGGCTGAAGAGCAAGTGGCAACAAGATCGCCGAGTCCGGCAAGACCGGCCATTGTGTGAGCTTCTCCGCCAAGGGCCAAGGCAAGCCGGGACGTCTCAGCGAGTCCGCGCGTGATCACCGAGGCTTTGGTGTTGTCGCCCATCTGCCGGCCTTCGCAAATGCCCACAGCAAGCGCAATCACATTTTTTACGATCCCGCCGATTTCCACGCCCACAACATCAGTGCTGGTGTACGGCCGGAAGTACGGAGCCGTGCAGCACAGCGCTATGGCAGCAGCAGTGTCTGCGTCACTGCAGGCAACAACTGACGCTGTTGGTTGTTCCCTGGCAATCTCCATGGCCAGATTGGGGCCTGAGACTACTGCTACACGCGGTGCGGGAAGACCCAACTCCTGGGCAATGACTTCGCTCATCCGGGCGTCCGTGCCCAGTTCCAGGCCCTTCATCAGGGAGACAACCACGGCGTCAGGCGCAAGGAAGGCCTTCCACTCCCCGAGCTGCGGCCGAAGTGACTGGGCGGGTACGGCGAGGATCACCAGGGTGGCATCCTTGAGCACCTTCTCCACATCCGTGGATGCTGTTACGGATGGTGGAAGCTCAATGTCTTTGAGGTACTGCTCGTTTCGGTGCGAAGAGTTGATCTGCTCCACGACCTCCGCCCGACGACCCCAGATCCGGATACTACGTTCAGATCCGGTAGCCGCAGCGGCATCGGCCAGGACCTTGGCAAACGTGGTTCCCCACGAACCCGCGCCCAAAACAGCCACGATGTCCGGCGTGGAGACATTCGTTTCCACCGTGGTCATTTGCCGTCCCCGCCTTCGTGGGCATCAGGAGAACCACCCTGAATGAAGCGGCCGTGCTTGGACTGCTTGTGCACAGCCGGATCCCAGCGTTCAGCCGGGGCCTGTTCGCCTCGAAGGGTTTCAAGGAGTTCGGTAATGGCATCCATGATGACTTCAGTGGCCGCAGTCAGCGTTGTGCGATCCAGCGGCCGTTCGCTGAAGGCACTGAGATCAACGGGCTTCCCAATAAGCACTCGGACGGTTTTCCGCGGGAAGATATGGAACCGCTTGGCATACCGGGGGAAAACCTCTTGTGCACCCCAATGCGCCATGGGCACCACAGGGGCTCCGGTCTGCAGGGCTAGCCTGGCGGCCCCGGTATGGCCCTTCATGGGCCACAAATCGGGATCGCGCGTGAGAGTGCCCTCGGGGTAGATGATGATGGCACCACCGGCGTCCACCACTTCTTTGGCGACTTGAAGCGAGCGGTTCGCTCCCGCCGTCGAGCGTTCAACCGGTATCTGCTTGGTGGCGTGCAGCAGGGCACCCAGGACGGGCACTTTGAAGAGGCCCGTCTTCGCGAGGAAATGCGGTGGCCGCTTCTGGTTGTACACCATGTGTCCGATGACGATGGGGTCGATCTCGGTGCAGTGGTTCGGTACTGCGATGAAGCCGCCGGGTGGAAGGTTCTCCACGCCTTCCCACTTCCTGGCCATCAGGACATTCATCAACGGACGCGCGAGACCCGCCAGCAGCATGAACGTTGCACGGCTCTTGGCCGATTCCTTCAAAGGAGCCCCCGCTACTTGGTGGTGGTGATATCGAAATCGGCGCCCAGGCCGGCCAGCTTCTCGGTAAAGCGCTCGTAACCGCGGTTGATGATGTCGATGCCCGTAACGCGTGACGTGCCCGTAGCTGCCAGCGCTGCGATGAGGTGGCTGAAACCACCCCGGAGGTCGGGGATGTCAATGTCTGTGCCCCTGAGCGGAGTGGGGCCTGAAATCACTGCTGAGTGCAGGAAGTTCCGCTGTCCGAACCGGCAGGGAACACTACCCAGGCACTCACGGTGCACCTGGATATTCGCACCCATCCGGGCAAGGGCTTCCGTGAATCCGAAGCGGTTCTCATAGACAGTCTCGTGGACGATGGAAACGCCCTCGGCCTGTGTCAGGGCAACCACCAGCGGCTGCTGCCAGTCCGTCATGAAGCCGGGGTGGACATCCGTCTCCAGGACGAGCGGGGACAGCTTACCGCCTTGGTGGTAGAAGCGGATACCGTCGTCGCCGATGTCCATGCCGCCACCAACTTTGCGGTAGGTATTCAGGAATGTCATCATGTCGCGCTGCGAAGCACCCTCAACATAAATGTCGCCTCGGGTAACCAATGCAGCAGAGGCCCAGGATGCGGATTCGTTCCGGTCCGGGAGCGCACGGTGGTTGTAACCCCGAAGGTCCTTGACGCCCTCGATCCGGATGGTCCGGTCAGTCTGGACGCTGATGATGGCGCCCATCTTCTGCAGGACCGCGATGAGGTCGATGATCTCGGGTTCCGTGGCCGCGCCAATGAGTTCAGTGATGCCCTCGGCACGCGTTGCGCTCAGGAGCACCTGCTCGGTGGCGCCAACCGATGGATACGGCAGCGAAATTTTGGCTCCATGCAGGCCATTCGGGGCAGAGATGTGGATGCCGCCCGGGCGCTTTTCCACCACCGCACCGAACTGCCGCAGGACATTCAGGTGATAGTCGATGGGCCTGTCGCCGATCTTGCAGCCACCCAGATCCGGGATGAAGGCCTCGCCGATCGCGTGAATCAGCGGTCCGCACAGCAGGATGGGAATCCGCGAATCACCGGCGTGCGCATCAATTGCCGTGCTGGAGGCCGTCTTTGCATCTTTGGGATCCAGGGTGAGGTCACCCGATACCGGATCCTTCACAACGGTCACGCCGTGCAGCTGCAGCAGGCTGGTGACAACCTCGACGTCCTTGATTTCCGGCACGTTCCTCAGCACCGATGGTTCGCTGCCCAGCAACGCCGCCACCATGGCCTTGGGCACCAGGTTCTTGGCACCGCGAACGGTCACTCGCCCGGTCAAAGGGACGCCACCGCGGATTGTCAGAACACTACTCATCTATACCGGTTTCCTCACGACTACTCGCCCCCCAAACTTACAAAGGCTCCAGCTAAGCATAGAAGCTCGCTTTACCGATCCGAAATGGAACCGCCCGACACACCCCGTATCCGGCTTCAGCCGCACACCGACGAAAAAGGACCGGCAGACGCTCCCGAGGGAGGCCTGCCGGTCCGTTTATCCGCAGGTTGCGGCTCAAGACAAGGGGCTACCGGGCATCAACTTTCGCCGGGAGCGTCTTCGGCTTGAAAGCCGGGCGGGTGGCCTCGTACGCCGTGATGTCCGACTCATACTGAAGGGTCAGGCCGATGTCATCGAGGCCTTCCAGGAGGCGCCAACGGGTGTAGTCGTCAATCTCGAACGGCGCCACCACGTTGCCGCACTCAACCGTTTTGGACACCAGGTCAACCTTGACCTCAGTTCCCGGATGGTTTTCCAGGACCTTCCAGATCAGTTCGATGTCATCCTGTGCCACCTGGGCTGCCAACAGCCCCTGCTTTCCGGAGTTTCCCCGGAAAATGTCGGCGAACCGGGAAGACAGGACGGCTTTGAAACCATAGTCCTTCAATGCCCAGACAGCGTGCTCACGGGATGACCCCGTACCGAAGTCAGGGCCTGCCACCAGCACTGAGCCCGCATTGAACGGGGCCTGATTAAGGATGAAGGACTCGTCCTTCCGCCAAGCAGCGAACAAAGCGTCCTCGAAGCCTGTGCGCGTGATGCGCTTGAGGTACACAGCGGGGATGATCTGATCGGTGTCCACGTTGCTCTGACGCAGTGGAACGCCGATGCCGGTGTGGGTAGTGAATGCTTCCATGGGATCCTCCTAGACTGCGATTCCGGTCAGTGTGCCTGCGGCAGCGGACTCGAGGTCCGACGGCGAACTCAGCGTGCCCCGGACAGCAGTGGCCGCAGCCACGACAGGCGAGACCAGGTGCGTGCGGCCGCCCTTGCCCTGGCGACCCTCAAAGTTGCGGTTGGATGTTGAGGCGCAGCGCTCCCCCGGCTCCAACTGGTCCGGGTTCATGCCCAAGCACATGGAACAACCGGCAAAACGCCATTCTGCACCGAATTCCTTGAAGACCTTGTCCAGGCCTTCCGCCTCTGCCTCCAGGCGGACACGGGCGGAACCCGGTACCACCAGCATGCGGACCTTGGGGTCCTTTTCGCGGCCACGAATGATGTCCGCAGCGGCGCGCAGATCCTCGATGCGTGAGTTAGTGCAGGATCCCAGAAAGACGGTATCCACGCGGATGTCCTTCATGGGAGTGCCGGCTTCCAAGCCCATGTACTGCAGGGCGCGCTCGGCAGCTGCCTTGGCATTCTCGTCACCGAAATCTTCCGGCGACGGTACCTTGGCGGACAGCGACACGCCCTGGCCCGGGTTGGTTCCCCAGGTCACGAACGGTTCGAGCGTATCGGCGTCCAGGTCAACCTCGACGTCGAAAGTTGCGTCCGCGTCCGTGTTGAGCGTGTTCCAGTACTCGACGGCGGCATCCCAGTCCGCGCCTTCCGGCGCGTGGGGGCGGCCCTGCATGTAGTCGTACGTGGTCTGGTCCGGAGCCACCATGCCGGCGCGGGCACCGGCTTCGATGGACATATTGCAAATGGTCATCCGGGCATCCATCGACAACGCACGGATAGCCGAACCACGGTATTCGAGGACATAACCCTGACCGCCGCCTGTCCCGATCTTGGCGATGACGGCAAGAATGATGTCCTTGGCGGTGACGCCGGGACGCAGGGTGCCTTCAACATTGATGGCCATGGTCTTGAATGGCTTCAAAGACAGGGTTTGGGTGGCCATGACATGCTCCACCTCGGACGTGCCGATTCCCATGGCCAACGCACCAAAGGCGCCATGTGTTGAGGTGTGCGAGTCGCCGCAGACCACTGTCATGCCCGGCTGGGTCAGTCCCAGCTGCGGCCCCACGACGTGCACGATCCCCTGTTCCTTGTCACCCAGGGAATGCAGTCGGACGCCAAATTCCTTGCAGTTGGCGCGCAGGGTCTCAATCTGCGTGCGGCTGGTCAGGTCCGCGATTGGCTTGTCGATGTCCAGCGTGGGAGTGTTGTGGTCCTCCGTGGCGATGGTCAGGTCGACGCGCCGCAGGGGCCGGCCAGCCAGGCGCAGGCCCTCAAACGCCTGCGGGGACGTCACTTCGTGGACCAGGTGCAGGTCGATGAAGAGAAGGTCTGGCTGGGCATTGGCTCCTTCGCCCTCACCCTTGCGCACTACGTGCGCGTCCCAGACTTTCTCGGCCAGTGTCTTTCCCACGGCCTTGCTCCCTTCACTGCGGTTGGCTTGTTGCGTTGTTCTTGTTCCACTGAAGCAGCACTGCCGCAAAATAGGCCAGCGAAACAACTTGCATCTCAGATATTGAGACGGCAATATCATTACATGGACAATTCTAGTGGAGTCGGTGTCATTGATAAAGCGGCCCAAGTGCTCGATGCCCTTGAGGCAGGGCCCACGACTCTCGCGCAACTCGTAGCGGCCACGGGGCTTGCCCGGCCCACAGTTCACCGCCTTGCGCTGGCTCTGGTTCACCATCGCCTGGTGAGCCGGGACATCCAGGGACGCTTCGTCCTGGGCAGCCGGTTGGTGGAGCTCGCATCCGCTGCCGGTGAGGACCGGCTCATTGCCTCCGCAGGACCCGTTCTCATTCAGCTCCGGGACGCCACAGGCGAAAGCGCGCAGATCTTCCGCCGCCAGGGCGACTGGCGTGTCTGCGTGGCATCCGCGGAACGTCCCATCGGCCTGCGTGACACCATTCCGGTGGGGACCCAGCTCTCCATGAAGGCCGGCTCCGCCGCACAGGTCCTGCTGGCGTGGGAAGACCACGACCGCCTTCTCGAAGGGCTGCAAAACGCCCGCTTTACGCCCACCGTCCTTGCAGGCGTACGACGCCGGGGCTGGGGTCAGAGCCTTGGCGAACGCGAGCCCGGGGTCGCCTCGGTTTCAGCCCCCGTTCGCGGACCGTCAGGCCGGGTCATCGCGGCCGTGTCCATTTCAGGTCCGATTGAACGCCTTACCCGCCAGCCGGGCCGCCTTCACGCCGAGGTAGTCTGTAACGCCGCCCGGGTTTTGACCGAAGCCCTGCGCAAGAACAATGACTAGCCTGAGTAGCTACGCAGTATTCCTCCGCGGCATCAATGTGGGCGGCATCAACATCAAGATGGCCGATCTCACATCAGCCCTCAAGGACTACCCGTTTACCAAGGTCAAGACGCTGCTGGCCAGCGGAAATGTGGTGCTTCAGAGTGAACTCAGCGCCAAGGACGTCAAGGCCCAGTTCGAGAAGTGCCTACGTGAAACCTTTGGTTACGATGCCTGGGTGGTTGTCCTTACTGCCGCACGGGTAGCGGAATTGGTGGACGCGTGCCCGTACCCGGCGGACGACAAAACCACGCACAGCTACATCACCCTCACCTCCGATACAGCCATGCTCGATGAACTTTTTCAGGCAGGCGAAGCGGTGGACGGCGTGGAACAAGTGCGGCTGGGCCCGGAAGCCTCCGCGTGGCTGGCTCCCGCCGGCGGGACGCTGGACAGCCCCTTCAGCAAGCTCTCGGCCAAGGCACGCTACAAAGCCAGCACGACTACAAGGAACCTGCGCACGCTTATCAAAGTCAGGGACGCCGCTTCGGCCCTTTAAGCTGCACGGCCCTAGCCGGAGCGCGCGGCCTTCAGCGCCGCGTTGAACGCTTTCAAGCGCGTAATTTCCACCCCGACAGGCTCCACGATCCGTTGCTCGGCAACTGCCGCCACGGCGGCCTTTAAACGCTTCGCTGCTCCCGATGCCCTGACCCGGGCAGCCCAGCCTCCAAGAATCCTTCCAGTGATGGCAAGGACGATGCCCAGCACCACTCCCCCGGCGACCATCAGCGTAGGCCACGGCCACCCTTCAGTTCGCGGGACCTCCGGCACTGGCATTTGGAAGTAGCCGAGTACGGCCAACACACCCAGCCACCCAAGGCCGCCTACTGCGAGCAGAAGCGCAATCCATTGAAGGGTATTGAAAAGGATCCACCACAGGGGACGTTTGCCCGCCTTCAAGTCGGTGCCTGCAATAGCTTGATCCAACGCGTCAGGCAGCTGTTCCCGCCCCTCCCTGGCCACGCTGCGAATGGCTGCACGCCAAGGACCGGGGGCGCCGGCGGAAGCCTCATCGGCAAAATCCCTGACGGCGGCGTCCGTCCGTGCCCGTTCCGGCGCCCCCGCAGGAGGCAGCGATGTCCGGCTCAATTCCGGCTTGGTGTCATCCCTGCCCAGGTTCAGCCTCCGCAATGGGTCGGGTCGGAAACGCAACAGCCATCGGGTGACGGGCCACCCGGTCCTCTTGGCTGACTCCCTCGTGAAAGATCGCTGCACGGCGTCCACCACCACCGGTACGTTTGCCGCCGTCGAGAGTTCAGACGCCAGGCGGGCCTTCGCGCTTCCTTTGATGCCTCGGGCTTCGCCCTCGCCGGAGGCCCGGGCAAGTTCCGCCGCGGCCTTGGTGACGTCTGCTGACAGGCGCTGTGTTGTTGCCTGCCGCTGGACCACTACGTTCCGGATGGCCGCGCGGAGAGTCTGGACGCCGTCGCCGGTTAGGGCCGAGGCACTGAGGACTCTGATTTTGCCTAGTCCGTCCCGCGCCAGGATCCCTTCCAAGGACACCATCACGGCGGCTGCATCGGCTGCATTGAGTTTGTCCACTTGGTTCAGGACAACCAGCGTGACGGCACCGTGGGAGGCCATGGGTCGAAGGAAGTCGTTATGCACCGCAGCGTCGGCGTACTTTTGCGGGTCCAGGACCCACACCAGCACATCCACCATGCCCACCATGCGCTGAACAATCTCCCGGTTTTCCACCCTGGTGGAATCGAAGTCGGGCAGGTCCAGCAGCACCAGGCCGCTGTTCTCGTCTGCGAGCCCTGGCACAGGCGGTAGGGTATGCCGCTCCTTGACGTCCAGCCAATCAAGCAAAGGGCCGCTGCCCTCTTCGCCCCAGATGCCCGCCAAAGGTGCAGACGTTGTGGGACGCCGCGCAGTGGCAGTCGCGAGATTGCTGCCGGATACAGCATTGAACAACGACGATTTTCCGCTGCCCGTCGCCCCGAAAAACCCCACCACAGTGTGCCCTGCCGACAATGACCGCCGCGAGGTTGCACGCTCCAAAACGTCGTACACTGACTGCAGATCGGGGTCCGGCAGGACGCCCTCAGCCAGTTCCCTGGCAGTGTTGAGCGATTCAAGCCGGCGCTGCAGTTGGGACGACTCGCGGACCTGGCCGTGGCGGCTCATGCGACCCCTGCCAGGCGGCGCAAGGCTTGGGCATGCCGGGCGAGGTTGTCTCCGGAGTTGGGATGGGCCGCTTCAAGGCGATCCAGGAACTTTTGCCTCTCGTCGTCCAGGAGTCGTTGGCACTGTGTGTGCAGATCATCCCTGGCCTGCTGGGCCAAGCGACGTACTGCGTCCTCACCGAACACGGCTTCCAGCAGCTTCTGCCCAACAACAGCCGTTCCGCCTGCAATACCGATCTCCAAGCCACTCAGGCCCGCGGTCATGGAGAACACCACCACCATAAGCGCGGCGCCGAGCCCGTTGACGCCGAAGGACAACCACCGGGCCTGGGTGCGTTTTCCCTGGCCCTGCGTGCGGATCATCTCCATCAGTCCTTCCTGCCAGGAACGAATAGCTGCTGCAGCCTTCGCATCGAAACCCTCGCTGGTGCCCGAAAGATCTTCGGAGCCAAGAAGTTCCCGACCAGCGGGGTCCGAACGCCATCGCCTGTCCACGTTTTCGGCCGCGTTCGCGGCCTCGTCCAGGATCACCGCCTGCAACCCGGTCTCGATCGCTGTTTCAACCTTCACAGCGGGAGCCGGCTCGCCCCGGAAGAAGGCCCCTACACGGTCCCGCATCCGGCCGATGTTCTGCTCGAGTGCCCGGAAGAATTCCCCTGTTCCCACGAAGTCCTGCCACCGCGCCAACACTTCGCCGCGAAGCAGCGCTCCGTCCTTCGTGGCCTCCAGAATGCGCGAGAGAGCTTGCTCATACTCGGTGACGCACGTTGCCTGGAGATCGTGGGCGGCGGCATCCTGGGCCGCAGCAGCACCCGCGATTCCCTCCAACCGGACGCTGACAGCTTTAACTGCGCCATTCAGTGTCCGCCTGGCCACTTCCGCCCGTCCGGCCGCATTGGCCGCCAAGGCCCCCAGCCACTGACGCAAGCCGACCACGGAGTCCTCCGGGAGCATCCCCAGCCCATCCAAGGCACTCTCCGGAACGACGAAGAGCTTCGCGTCAGCCAGGCCCTGCCGGTCCAGCATTGCCTGGAGGTCAGTCCTGACTTCATCCTCCGCAGCTGCGGGCACGCGGTCCAGGACCACCGCTACGGTGATATCCCGCGAAGCTGCGTCCAAGAGCAGGCGCCACGGTACGGCGTCGGCATAGCGGTTAGCCGTGGTGACAAACACCCAGAGGTCAGCGGCAGCAAGCAGTTGTCCGGCGAGCCGACGGTTGTCATCGGAGATGGAGTCTACGTCGGGTGCGTCCAGAAGGGCGATTCCCTGGGGCACTGACTCGTGTCCCACCAGTACCAAAGACGTGATGGCCTGTGCGTCCGGAGCGGCCCCTGCCTGATGCGCCGGGAGAGGACTCGCAGAGACTGTGCCGCGGATACGGTCCAGGCTGGGAAGTATCCGGTGGCCTTCAAACCACCCCGCGTCCAGAGGATGGTGCAGGAGGATGGGCTGGCGGGTGGTGGGCCTGATAGCGCCTGCACGGGTCACCGGGTAGCCGATCAGCGCGTTGACCAACGTGGATTTCCCTGCGCCGGTGGAACCACCTACGACGGCCAGCAGCGGAGCGTCAAGGCTGCGGTAGCGGGGAATAACGTAGTCGTCGAGCTGGGCCAGGGATTCACGGATCCACTGACGGGCTTCCCGGACCTCCGGCACCGCGAGCGGAAGGGTTGTGGCCGCGAGTTCCGCACGGGCAGCTTCCAAGGCTTCGACGGCGGTTGCCGCACCTTGGGCAGCTTGGGTAGCCCGGGGTGTTGTCTCATCATTTGCGGTCACAGCATCATCATGCCAGCCCGATCTCCGTCACAGGAGCGGCGCAAGCACCGTGGCCGAAATTGGGGAAAAAGAAATCCCCCGGAACCGTGGTTCCGGGGGATTTGTTTGTGACCCCAGCGGGATTCGAACCCGCGTTACCGCCGTGAGAGGGCGGCGTACTAGGCCGCTATACGATGGGGCCTTGCACTTTTTGTCACCGTTTCCGGCGATCAAGCTGAATGAGTATTTCATACTTTCAGCTACGCTCCAAATCGACTAATCGACTTGAAACTTCTGAATTTCCAGCGTGTTTACGCGGATTTTCAGAGCTGGGATACCAGGACTCGAACCTAGAATGACGGTACCAGAAACCGTAGTGTTGCCAATTACACCATATCCCAAAGTGGCTTTTGGACCGGAGTTCAGCGCTTTGGTTTCCCTCAGCTTTTCCCTCCGTGCCCCTCAGCACGAGTAATGACTCTACCGGAGTCTTGCCACCTGCACAAATCGTCAAGCCGTTACCTGCATCACACGGCCTTCATGCCGGAGTAGCAGCCTTCACCAGTAGCCGCGACAGTGAGTCCACTTGGCGGCCGGCAAACTCTTCCACCACTTCCCCCGTCCTGTTAAGCCACACGCCAACCAAGCCCGCCGCCGTTGCACCGTCAGCATCAAGCAACCTGTTATCGCCCACATAGAGGGTCTCCCCCGGACGGGTACCCAGCAGGCGCACGCCTTCGAGGTAGATCGCAGGATCCGGCTTCGGCACACCTACAGTGTCCGTACCCACGAGGACCTTGATCCTTGCAAGGCCGGCACCATCCAGCTTGGCCCGCTGGTAATCATGCACATTATTGCTGACGGCGCCGTAAGGGATGCCTGCAGCATCGAGTGCGTCCAGTACGCCTTCTACATCGTCAAAAGCCCGGACGTACGCCGTCTGGCGTTGGTGATAGTCGGCTACCCACGCCTGCGACTCCTCGCCGTCCTGAAGCTCCACACCAAAGTGGCCCAAAGCGGCCCTGCCACGCAGCAACCGCTGCTCGTTGAACGTCAACTCTCCGGCCAGGTAGCGGTCGTAGAAGTGCGTGGTTTCGTGGGTAAAGATGCGCCCGAACTTCACCCACCCGGCCTGGTCCAGGCCGGGCAGGAGATGCTCGCTGACATCGCGGAGTGCTGTTGTCATGGCGTACTCAAGGTCCACCAAGGTGTCATCAATGTCGAAGAGGACACCGCGGATGGTGCCGAAAGTACTTGAGATAGCCATGACTGCTTCCGTTGCTAGCCGCGGAAGGCGCGGACGCGGGCGAGCGAGGAATCCTTGCCGAGGATCACCATCGACTCGAAAAGCGGCGGCGAAATGCGTCGTCCTGAGATAGCAGTGCGCACAGGCCCGAACGCCGCACGCGGTTTGATACCCAAGTCCTCAACCAGGGCCTGCTTGAGCGCGGCCTGGATGTTCTCTGCCGTCCACTCCCCGATGGGCTCCAACGCCGCCAGGGCGGCATCCAGTACTTCTTCCAGGTTCTGCGGCAGACCCTTGCGGGCATCGTCCGCAACATCGATCGCGTCATCGGCCTTGAAGAGGAAAGCCAGCATCTCGGGAGCTTCACCCAGGAGGGTGATTCGTTCCTGGACCAGAGGAGCTGCTTCAGCGAGGATCTCCTCCTGCCGTGGAGTCAGGATTTCCCCAACGAAACCAGCAGCGCGGAGGTAGGGAACCAGGCGCTCCTTGAAGTCCTCCGGCGCGAGCATCCGCACGTGCGTTCCGTTGATGGCTTCGGCCTTCTTGATGTCGAAACGGGCGGGGTTGCCCAGGACATCATGAATGTCGAAGTTAGCAACTAGCTGCTCCACGGTGAAGATGTCCTCGTCCGCGCTCAAGGACCAGCCAAGCAGCGAGAGGTAGTTGAGCAGGCCTTCGGGGATGAATCCTCGTTCGCGGTGCAGGAAGAGGCTCGACTCCGGGTCGCGCTTGGAAAGCTTCTTGTTGCCTTGGCCCATGACATAGGGAAGGTGTCCGAATTCCGGCATGTACTCGGCCACGCCAATGGCGTAGAGCGCACGGTACAACGCAATCTGACGCGGAGTGGAGCTCAGGAGGTCCTCGCCACGCAGGACATGGGTGATTCCCATGAGGGCATCGTCAACGGGGTTCACCAACGTATAGAGCGGAGCACCGTTGGCGCGGACAACGGCAAAGTCGGGAACCGAGCCTGCCTTGAAGGTAATCTCGCCCCTGACGAGGTCGTTGAATGTCAGGTCCTCGTCCGGCATGCGGAGACGCAGGACGGCCTCGCGGCCCTCGGCCTTGAACTGTGCCAGCTGCTCATCCGTCAGGTGCCGGTCGAAACCGTCATAGCCCAGCTTCGGGTCGCGGCCGGCCGCCTTGTGGCGGGCTTCAATCTCATCGGGCGTGGAGTAGGACTCGTAAACGTGTCCCCCTGCCTTGAGCTTGGCGATAACATCCTGGTAGATGTCGCCGCGCTGCGACTGCCGGTAAGGCTCGTGCGGTCCGCCAACCTCTACGCCCTCATCCCAATTGATGCCGAGCCACTTGAGGGCGTCCAGCAGCTGGTGGTAACTCTCTTCGCTGTCGCGGGCTGAGTCCGTGTCCTCGATGCGGAAGATCAGCTTGCCGCCGGTATGGCGTGCATAGGCCCAGTTGAACAGGGCGGTGCGGATCAGGCCAACGTGCGGCGTTCCCGTGGGTGACGGGCAAAAACGGACGCGGACCGGAGTCTCGGCGTTGACGGCAGGAATGGCGCTGGAGGCAGCGTTCGACGCAGAAGCAGTAGTCATAGTGGTTCCAACTTTACCGCTTGGCGATGCCTCGGATTCCCGTACGGAAACGCTCGACGGCGGCACGTGCCTTTCGTGTGAAAGGTGCGTGCCGCCGTCGAGGTTTAAGGCCTGGCTGGGAGCCTAGCGGCGAACCACCGGGTTGGAGAGCCGGCCGATGCCTTCGATTTCCACTTCAAAGCGGTCGCCTTCACTGACCAGGCCGACGCCGGCCGGAGTGCCGGTCATGATGACGTCGCCCGGAAGCAGGGTGAACGCGTGCGAAACGATCGAGACGAGCTCGCGTACACCGCGGATCATCTGGTTGGTGCTGCCGTCCTGGCGGAGTTCGCCGTTGAGCCGGCCCTGGATGGACAGGTCCTCATGGTCGAGTTCGGTTTCGATCCACGGACCCAGCGGTGCGGAGGTATCGAACCCCTTGGCCCGCGCCCACTGAAGATCGGTCTTCTGGACATCACGGGCGGTGAGGTCGTTACCGCAGGTGTAGCCGAAGATAACATCGTCCGCACGCTCCTCGGGAACGTCCTTGCAGATCCGGCCGATCACTACGCAGAGCTCAGCTTCGAAAGAAACTTCCTCGGAGAACTCGGGAAGGATGATGGGATCGTTCGGGCCGATCACTGATGTGTTGGGCTTCAGGAACAGCAGCGGTTGCTGGGGAACCTCGTTGCCGAGTTCAGCGGCGTGCTCGGCGAAGTTCCGGCCAACGCCGATGACTTTGCTGCGGGGAATGATCGGGGCGAGGAGCCGCACGTCCTCCAGCTTGTGCTTCACATGGGTACGTTCGACGCCATTGAAGAAGGGGTCGCCGTTGATGACAGTGATTTCCTCACTGCCGGGCTCGCCTTCAACAACGCCGTAAAGGGGATCAGAATCAACTACAAACCGGGCGATACGCATGGGCTCAAGCCTACAGTCCGGGTTTAGCTTCGGAGGTAATCCAACTGGGCCGCAACGGAAGTCTCTGCCGCCCACCTGACCGAAGGGTCGACGTCGGGATAAACGGCATCCGTGACCGCAGCGACGGATGCATGAGTACCGAGGTGTTTCAACGCCGTCCGGATTTGGTCGAGCCGCTGCTCGCGATGATGACGGTACTCACGGCACTTTTCGTCCAAGGCCGGCAGAACAGGCCCATGTGCGGGCAGCAGTGTTGCGGGTCCTAGCGCTTCCAGCCTTTCCAAGCTTGCAAGGTAGTCTCCCAACCGGCCATCCGGGTAATCCAACACAGTGGTTCCGCGGCCCAGAATCGTATCGCCGGTGAGAACGGATCCGTTGGGCCCGTCATCAGGGAGATGGAAGCAGAGGGAGTCCGACGTGTGACCCGGGGTGGCCACGACACGGATCTCCACGCCACCTGCCGTCAGGACTTCGCCGTCCATCAGCGGCTCGCCGCCGTGGCAATGCTCCGGCAATGCAGCACGGACAGGCGCCCCGGTGATCTGATGAAAACGTGCTGACGCCTCCGTGTGATCCGCATGCCGATGCGTAATGAGGACTACGTCCACAACACCTGCCGATGCCAACACAGCCAAATGCTGTTCGTCTTCAGGGCCCGGGTCTACCACCGCCACATAACGGGATCCCGGGGCGCCGATGACGTACGAGTTGGTACCGTCCAGGCTCATCGGGCCCGGATTGGGGGCCAATTGGAAGCGGGTGAGTTCGCTGCTGCGTTGCAGGGAACTGTCATGGGAGGTCGCCGTTGATTCTTGAGTCACTGTCCCATCTTGGCACTGAACGGATGCTCTCTCACATCCCTAACCCTTCCCACCACCCCTCTCTCACATCCCTAACCCTTCCCACCACCCCTCTCTCACATCCCTAACCCTTCCCACCAACGCCCCGACGCCGTCGCCTCACCAAGGTGCCGCCGTCGCCAATCTAAAGCCTCCCGAGGGAGGTGAGAGAGCGTCCGCCCCAAACCCGCGGGAGGTGAAAGAGCGTCCACCCCAAACCCGAGGGAGGTGAAAGAGCGTTGGGGGAAGCAGAACGGCGGCCCTTCCGCTTGTTGCCAAGTGGAAGGGCCGCCGTCGTGCGTTCTGTTGAGCCGAAAACCTAGACCAGGCGGGTCAGCCAGCCGTGGGTGTCCTCGACGGTTCCGGTTTGGATGCCCAGGAGCTGCTGGCGGATGGCCATAGTGGTTTCCCCGGCCTTCGCGTCCTCGGAGCCGATGAATTCGGTGGCGTCCTTGAGCACACCAATCGGCGTGATCACGGCCGCGGTGCCACAAGCGAAGACTTCGGTGATCTCACCTGAGGCCACGCCGTCGCGCCACTCGTCCAGGGTGATCTTGCGCTCGGTGACTTCACGGCCCATGTCCTTGGCCACCTGGATAACGGACATGCGGGTGACGCCTTCAAGGATGGTGCCGCTAAGGGCCGGAGTGACCAGGGAGCCGTCCTTCATGACGAAGAAGACATTCATGCCGCCGAGTTCTTCCACGGCGTCGTCGTTGAAGTGGTCCAGGAACAGCACCTGCTTGCAACCGTTCGCTTCGGCTTCCTGCTGCGCGATCAGGGAAGCTGCGTAGTTACCTCCGCACTTGGCAGCACCGGTTCCGCCGCGGCCGGCACGGGCATATTCGCGGGAGATCCAGATGGAGACGGGCTTGAGCTCGCCGCCGAAGTAGTTGCCGGCAGGAGAAGCAATGACGCGGAAGGACACTTCGCGCGCGGCACGAACACCAAGGAACGCCTCCGTGGCGATCATGAACGGACGCAGGTAGAGGGCTTCACCGTCGCCGGAAGGAACCCATTCCTTATCAGCCTGGACGAGTTCGCGGATGGCGCCGAGGAAGTACTCCTCCGGCAGCTCCGGGAGGGCTAGGCGACGCGCGGACTTGTTCAAGCGGGCGGCGTTGGCTTCGGGCCGGAAAGTCCAAACGGAGCCGTCAGCGTGGCGGTATGCCTTCAGGCCTTCGAAGATTTCCTGGCCGTAGTGCAGAACCGCAGCCGAGGGGTCCAGGGAGATGGGTCCGTAGGGCTCGATCCGGGCATTCTGCCAACCGCCATTTCCGTCGGCGTCAACCTTGTAGTCGACGACGGCGGTGTGGTCGGTGAAGTAGTCGCCGAAGCCTGGGTTCGCCAGGACGGCTGCACGCTCCTCAGCAGACTTCGGGGTATCCGAAAGCTGCTGGCTGAAGTCGACGCCATGGGCAGTCTGAGTCATGTTTCCTCCACAGTCAGCTACCTGGCAGGGCGAACCGGGTCCCAAAAAAGGGTATGGTTCAGCGATGGACCAGGGAAGCAGGTAAATAATTCAACACAAGCTTACGCCTGAGAAAAGGGCCTAAAGTGCGGCCGCAATGGCATCGCCAATAGCAGCCGTGCTGCGCGGCTCGCCGGTGCGGGTTTCGACGTCGGCGACTACTGCCGCTTCGATCTTGCGGGCCGCCGTGGTGTAGCCAAGGTGGTCCAGGAGGAGCACTGCGGAGAGGATGGCCGCGGTGGGATCGGCTTTCTGCTGTCCGGCGATGTCCGGGGCTGAGCCGTGGACGGGCTCGAACATGGACGGTGCGGTGCGGTCCATGTTGATGTTGCCCGATGCCGCCAGGCCGATGCCGCCGGTGATGGCAGCGGCGAGGTCGGTGAGGATGTCGCCGAACAGGTTGTCGGTGACGATGACATCGAAACGGGAGGGGTCGGTCACCATGAAGATGGTGGCGGCGTCAATGTGCAGGTAGTCGTGGGTGACCTCAGGGAATTCCAGGGCCACGGCCTCAACCGTGCGCTTCCACAAGTGCCCGGCGAAGACCAGCACATTGTGCTTGTGGACGAGCGTGACGTGCTTGCGCGGACGCTCGTTGGCGCGGCGGAAGGCATCGCGGACGACTCGCTCCACACCGTGAGCTGTGTTGAGGGAAACTTCCGTGGCCACTTCGTGGGGTGTTCCGCCGCGCAGGGTGCCACCATTGCCCACATAGGGACCTTCAGTACCTTCGCGGACGACGATGAAATCGATGGTGCCGGGGTTCGCCAGGGGGCTGCCGACGGTGCCGTACAAGCGGGACGGGCGCAGGTTCACGTAGTGGTCCAGGCTGAAGCGGAGCTTGAGCAGCATCTCGCGTTCGATAATGCCGGAAGGGATGCGGGTATCCCCCGGGGCTGCGCCCACTGCTCCGAAGAGGATGGCGTCACGCGTGCGCAGGTCTTCCAGGACCTCGTCCGGGAGGGTCTCGCCAGTCTCAAGCCAGTGCTGGGCGCCAAGCTTGTAGTTGGTCAGCTCGAGGGCCACGCCTTCGGCGGCGACAGCCTTTTCGAGGACCTTGACGGCTTCGGCGATGACCTCAGGGCCAATGCCGTCGCCAGGGATGACAGCGAGATTGATGGACGTTGCACTCATAGCTCTATCTAGCCAAGCAATCCACATGCTGGTCAAAATCGTCTCACTCTGCGAACACTGGCCGTGCCCGGGACTTGGGTAAGACTCAGACCACGGCATGATGCCCGGGCCGGTCGCGTGCACATAGAGTCGTAGCGTGGATAGAAGGCACGAGATATACGAATGGTTCCGCATCAACCGCTTCAAAGTTGATATGACGGCCACGTGCCTCCTTATCCTCCTCTTTGGTCCCGTATATCTGGTCGCGGACCGCCCTTGGCTGTTCCTCTTGTCCTGCAGCCTCCTGCTGCCCCTCGCATGGCGACGCACGCGCCCGGCCGTGGCGGCCGGCGTCGTCATCCTTGTGTGCCTCATCCAGTGGGCAGCGGGCGTCGAACCCGTAGCTGGCCAAATCGCCGTCCCGCTGGTCATCTACGCTACGGCGGCTTATGGGCCCGCGTGGGCGAGCCGGACGGTTCTTCTGGCCGGCCTGTTGGGTGGAGTCATGCTCACTACCCGGCTCTTTTCAACCACAGCTGAGTCCGGCATCCTGGGTCTCACCATCGGTGCGCTTTATACCGTGCTGATATGGATGCTGGTGCTGGTGAGCTGGACATTGGGCGACCTCACGCGCGTACGCCGGTTACAGCTTCAGGCTCTTGAGGATCGCACGCGGAGGCTTGAAGTGGAGCAGATGCAGGAGCGCAAGCTGGCTGCCGCCGACGAACGTTCCCACATTGCCCGGGAAATGCACGACATCGTGGCGCACTCCCTGTCCGTCATCATCACCCAGGCCGACGGAGCCCGATACGCTGCCGCCGCGAAACCTGAACTCGCGACCGAGGCACTGGCCACTATTGCCGCTACGGGCCGGGATTCGCTGGGCGAGATGCGAAGACTGCTGGGCGTACTCCGCTCCGACGACGACTCCCCTACCCGCCCTCAACCCCGGCTTTCCGATCTTGACGAACTCCTCCTCGGCTTCCGCGCCGCAACACTGCAGGTGGCGTTCGAACAGACCGGTGTACCACGCAGGGCCCTACCAGCCGGCGCGGAACTCACGGCTTATCGAATCATCCAGGAAGCCTTAACCAACGTGATGAAACACGCAGGACCGAAGGCGACGGCGGGTGTCACCCTGACGTGGCAGGCCCGCGGCCTGCAACTGGACATCATCGACGACGGCCGGGGCGCCGCTGCTGATCCGCCCTCGGCAGGGGGCGGTAACGGACTATTGGGAATGGGTGAGCGTGTCTCCCTCTACGATGGTTCCTTGACCGCGGGACCTGAACAGGGCGGCGGTTTCCGTGTGTCCGCATTTATCCCGTATTCGGAGGCCTGATCCATGCCTGAAGTTTCCGCACCCATCCGGGTGGCTCTCGTTGATGACCAGCAGTTGGTCCGATCGGGTTTTGGCATGCTCATCAATTCGCAGCCGGACCTTGAAGTAGTTGCTGAGGCCGGCAACGGGATCGAGGCGGTCCAAGCCCTGAGCGCCACCGCTGCCGACGTGGTCCTGATGGATGTTCGAATGCCTGGCATGGACGGGATTGAAGCGACCCGTCGCATCCTGGAACAGGCAGCGGCACAGCCCGTCGGTTCTCAGCGGGCCGATGTCAAAATTGTGGTCCTCACCACCTTTGACCTTGACGAGTACGCCCTTGCAGCCATTCAGGCCGGCGCCAGCGGATTCCTCCTGAAGGATGCGCCGCCGGAGGAACTGCTGGAGGCCATCCGCACTGTCTACCGCGGGGACGCCGTGATTGCCCCCTCCACAACCCGACGCCTGCTTGACCATGTGGCGCCACTCCTGAGGACGCAGACACCGGAGCAGACTGAACATGCTGCCGCCGTCGAGCGCCTCACAGCCCGCGAGCGCGAGGTTTTCCAGCTGATCGCGCAGGGACAATCAAACCCCGAAATCGCGGCGGGGCTGTTCCTGTCCGAGGCTACGGTCAAGACCCACGTGGGGCATATCCTGGCGAAGCTTGGCGCACGGGACCGCGTTCAAGTAGTGGTCATCGCCTATGAGACCGGCGTTGTAGCCCCGGGTACCTAGCAACTCAGACCAGGGTATGAGCAAGCCTCCCTGATAATGGGCCTGCGGCCCGATCCGCCAGGGCCGGCCGGAAACATAGCGTGGAACCATGACAACATTCACGTCTCTCCCCCACCCGTCAGGAACCGATCGGCCCGCAGGCCCGGAAGACGCACAGGCTCGTCCCGCCGTGGAGGCGCATGAGCTGACCAAGAGCTACGGCCGTGCTGACACCACCGTCACTGCCTTGAACAAAGTGTCAGTGAGCTTCGATGCCGGAAAGTTCACTGCCATCATGGGACCGTCCGGTTCCGGCAAGTCCACCTTGATGCATTGCCTTGCCGGCTTGGACACGGCCGACTCCGGGCGGATCTTGTTGGGCGGCACCGAATTGACGGGGCTCAATGACCGTCAGCTCACCGCTTTGCGCCGCGAGCGGATCGGTTTCGTTTTCCAGGCGTTCAACCTGGTGCCCACCTTGACCGCAGAACAGAACATCACGCTTCCGCTCGCCTTGGCGGGAACCACGGCCGACGCCGGGTGGCTGGATACCGTTGTCACAACGCTAGGGCTCAAGGACCGATTGAAGCACCGGCCCCATGAGCTCTCGGGTGGCCAACAGCAGCGCGTGGCGGTTGCCCGGGCGTTGCTGACGCGTCCCGACGTCGTCTTCGGCGACGAACCCACTGGAAACCTGGACTCGCGGGCGGGCGGGGAAGTCCTGGCGTTGCTGCGCAGGAGCAGCCAGGAGATGGGGCAAACCATCATCATGGTCACCCATGATCCCGTGGCGGCGAGCTATGCGGACCGCGTGGTGCTGATGAGTGATGGAGGCCTGGTGGGTGAGATCCACGATCCCACTGCCGATTCTGTGCTGGCTGCCCTCGGCAAGCTGGGGGCCTAGAGCATGTTGCGTGTTGCCCTTTCCCAATTGACCACCCATTTCCGGCGTTTCGTGGCCATCGGGCTTGCAGTTATGTTGTCTGTCATGTTCCTCTCCGCCACGCTGATGGTGGGCGCGAGCACCAATGCATCACTGGGCGCGAGCATCGGCGAGGCGTACCGCAACGCCGATGTTGTGGCTACGTCCAAGAACGGGGAGCCGTTCACCCAGGCAGCGGTGGACGCAGCGGTTTCCTCGCCCTCAGTGCAGGACAGCTATCCCGAGCGTTCCACCTACGTGACGTTCGAGGCTGGTGGCGGTGAACAATACGGTCGGTTGCGCAATGCGGCACCGGCTTCCCTGGAGGGCGCAGTGCTTTCCTCCGGATCCATGCCATCGGGAGCCTCGGAAGCGGTCATTGACGTCAAGTCGGCCGGGCATTTGGGCCTCACAGTGGGCAGCACCTTGGAGCTGCGGGGGTCAGGACCCGTCAAGACCGCGAAAGTGACTATTTCGGGCCTGACGAAGGCCACCAATGACCCTTTCTCGTCATCGGCTGCCCAGTTGGTGGGGTCTGAATCAGTGCTGGACGCGGTCCAGGACACTGGCGCCGGGTACTCGGGGCTACAGTTCGCACTCAAGCCCGGCGAAGACGTCACCGCCGCCAAGGACTTCATCGCACACCGCATGGAAGCAGCCGGTGCAAGTGAGCCAGTGTTGGAAACGGCGCAGGAGAAAGTCACCTCCACAGTGGCCATGCTCAGTGCAGGCCAGGACCAGTTGACCGTTGTCCTGCTCGCCTTCGCAGGGGTGGCCATCCTCGTTTCCACGTTGGTGGTGGCCAATACGTTCTCAGTGTTGGTAGCTCAACGGACCAGGGAGTTGGCGTTGCTCCGATGCCTGGGCGCCGGCCGGGCACAGATCCGCGGGTCGGTGATGCTGGAGGCGGTCGTGGTTGGTTTCATTTTTTCAGTGTTGGGTGTCCTCGCTGCCACGGGATTGATGACCGGCTTGATCGCCTGGGCCAAATCCCAGCCCGAGCAGGCGTTCGCTACGTTGGCGGTGCCGCCGTCGGCCATCATTGCCGGCTTGGTGGCCGGAACGCTTCTGACCGTAGTTGCCGCGCTGGTGCCCGCGAAGGCGGCCACCGCCGTCGCACCACTCGCCGCCCTCCGCCCGGCCGACGACGCCTCCGTAAGCAACCGCCGCGGCAGGATTCGCCTTGTCCTGGGCCTGTTGGGCCTGCTGGGCGGAACAGCCCTGCTGGTGTACGGCAGCATGACTGTTTCCTTGCTTGTGGCGCTGCTGGGTGGAGCTGTCTCGTTTGTGGGCATCCTGTTGTGCTCCACCCTCTTCATTCCCACCGTGGTGGCCCTGGCCGGACGTCTGGCCGCACCGGCCGGTGTGCCAGGCAAGCTTGCCGCCGTCAACGCGACGCGGAACCCGGCACGTACCTCCGCTACTGCCGCCGCGCTGCTGATCGGCGTCACCTTGGTTTCCCTCATGATGACGGGGGCGGCTACCTCCAGGCACGCCTTCAACGACACCTTGGCTGAAAACTACCCGGTGGACCTGTCCGCCCAGACCGCGGTGGACGCCAGCGATCCCGTCCAGGCTGTATCCCGGATCAAAGCGCTCGACGGCGTCAGCGCTGCAGTACTGCTGCAGCCGGTGGGAATGCTGAATGACAAGACGACGCCCGACGGCGGCATGACCATCTATGGTCTCTCCGCCGCAGACGCTGCATCCGTGGTGCGTGATAACCACCTGCAGCCGTCCGCGGGCACCGTGTATCTGCCTGAGGACTCCCCCGAAGGCCCGGCAAGCATCACGACGGCGGCCGGAACCATTTCGCTCGATGCCAAAGTCCTGCGTACCCGCCATGTGCCTGCCTTCGTGGAAAGCTCCAGCATCTCTTCCGGTACGCTGCCGGAAATTCCCGGGATGGTGTGGGTGAAACTGGATGATTCCGTATCCGCAGATCGGGTTCAGGCCATCCAGAAGGAGATCGCCGCAGAGCTGGGCGTGCATGAGCGCACTGTCAGCGGTGCCGCGATTGAGCGGGTGACGTTCAACAGCATCATCGATGTCCTGTTGCTGGTAGTCACGGGGCTCCTTGGTGTCGCGGTGGTGATCGCGTTGATCGGTGTGGCCAACACGTTGTCACTTTCGGTCCTGGAACGGACGCGCGAGAACTCCTTGCTCCGTGCTTTGGGGCTGACCAGGGGCCAACTCCGCGGCATGCTGGCCATCGAGGCCGTGCTCGTCGCAGGTGTGGCAGCGATCATGGGCGCAGGTTTGGGCATCGTTTATGGCTGGCTTGGCGCGCAGGCAAGCCTGGGAAGCGTAGCCACTGTTGTTCCGGCCGTGCCGTGGCTTCAGCTGACGGCTGTCTTTGGGGTCGCCGTGGTGGCCGGACTCCTGGCTTCGGTGGTCCCTGCCAGGCGCGCGGCACGCTTGTCACCGGTGGAGGGACTGGCCACAGCCTAGACCCTCTCCCACTTCATCGCCCTATAACAGGAAACGCTCTCTCACTACCCCGGACGGACCGGAAGGAAGTGAGAGAGCGTTTCCTGTTTATGGCTGTTATGTGAAAGAGGGTCTACGCCTCGACGGGTTCTTCGTAGCGCGGGAAGACGGGCGCCGGGGCGGGCAATTCCGTGCCGGCAACAATCGGGGTGGCTACGGCGGCGAACCGGCGCGACTCGCCTTCAGGCTGCCCGAGCACCTCAAGGAGCTTCGCGGACGACGACGGCATGACCGGCTGGGCGAGGATCGCCACGATGCGGACAACCTCCAAGGTGACGTACAGGACCGTGTTCATACGCTCCGGGTCAGTCTTGCGCAGCACCCACGGAGCCTGCTCCGCGAAGTAAGCGTTAGTGTCGCCGAGGACAGTCCAGATCGCTTCAAGGGCCCTGCTGAATTCCTGCTTATCGAAGGCAGCACGTGCAGTGCCCAACAATTCGCCGGCCTGGGCCAGCAAAGCGGTGTCCTCGGCTGTAAACGCGCCGGGAACCGGAACCTTGCCTTCACAGTTCTTCGCCACCATGGACAGCGAACGCTGCGCGAGGTTGCCGAAGTTGTTTGCCAGATCCGAGTTCATGCGGCCCACGATGGCTTCGTGGTTGTAGTTGCCGTCCGCCCCGAAAGGAACTTCACGGAGGAAGAAGTAGCGGCACTGGTCCAGGCCGTACTGCGCCACAAAATCCTGGGGTGCCACAACATTCCCCAATGACTTGGACATCTTCACACCGTTGTTGGTGAGGAAGCCATGGATCATGACGCGCTTGGGCAGTTCCAGCCCTGCGCTCATGAGGAACGCGGGCCAGTAGATGGCGTGGAAGCGTGAGATGTCCTTGCCGATGACGTGCACGTCAGCGGGCCAGAACTTCTTGAAGGATTCCGACTCGATGTCCGGGTAGCCGACGCCGGTCAGGTAGTTGGTGAGCGCGTCAACCCAGACGTACATGACGTGCTTCTCGTCGCCCGGGACCGGGACACCCCAGTCGAAGGTGGTGCGGCTGATGGACAGGTCCTCCAGACCACGTCGCACAAAGCTGATGACCTCATTGAAACGGGATTGCGGCGCACCGAATTCAGGCTGTTCCTCATACAGGGCAAGGAGTTTGTCCTGGTAGTTGGAGAGCCGGAAGAAGTAGCTTTCCTCGGCAGTCCAGGTGACAAGGGTGTCCGTCTCCTTGGAGTAGCGGAGCCCATCCTCCTTGACCACGGTGTCGTCTTCGACGTAGTAGGCCTCGTCGCGGACGGAGTACCAGCCCTCGTACTTGGACAGGTAGATATCACCGTTGGCTTCCATCTTCTTCCAGATGGCCTGGGAAGCCGCGTAGTGGTCCTTATCCGTGGTGCGGATGAACCGGTCGTGGGAGATCCCCAAGTCCTGGCTCATCTGCTTGAAGGCTGCCGAATTGCGGTCAGCGAGCTGCTTGGCAGTAATGCCTTCCTTCTCGGCTGATTGCTGCATCTTGAGTCCGTGCTCGTCCGTTCCGGTCATGAAGAACACCTCATGGCCGTCAAGGCGCTTGAACCGCGCCATGGCATCAGTCGCGATGACCTCGTAGGCGTGGCCGATGTGCGGCACGCCATTGGGGTAGCTGATTGCGGTGGTGATGTAGAACGGGGATTTCTCTGGAGACGTCACTCTAAGAAGTTACCTTTTTTTGGGATGAAATAGCTTAGTTAAGTTCGGTCAGCGTATCGCTGAGCCGGACCAGTTCATGGTCATGGGAAGCAACCAGGACGGCAATGCCATCGCTGGTGGTGTCCTTGAGAATGCCGATGATGCGGTTGGCGGCTGCACGGTCAAGGCTGGCGGTAGGCTCGTCCACCACCAGTACGCGGGTTCCCAGGATCAGGGCACGGGCAATGGCGACTCGCTGGCGTTCACCGCCGGAGAGCTGGGCGGGACGGTGACGCATGCGGCGTCCGAGCCCCACCAGGTCCAGGAGGTCCTTGGCCATTTCGGTGCGCTGTTCAACTTCGCCGTCGGGTACTGCGGGAAGCAGGACGTTCTCAAGGGCACTCATACCGTCGATCAAGGCGCCGCCCTGGTCCACGTAACCAATCAGGGCCCGTCGGCGGTCCGCGATCTCGTCGTCGCCCATGGTGTCCAACGGCTGGCCTTCCCACAAGACCTTGCCCGACGTCGGGAGCGTAAGTCCCGCGCTCACCGTCAGGATGCTGGTCTTACCGGAACCGCTTCGTCCGGCGATGCAGTGCATCTCACCAGCGTGAAGGGTGAGGTTGAAGTCGTCCACGACGTCCACTTCCTCGGCACCGCCCTTGTCGCCACCGTAATGAATGGTGACCCGGCTCAGTTCCAAGGGAGTTGCGTGGTCCGTGGCCCTCACGATGGTGTTGGCACGGGTCTGCAGCGACTCGTCCGCGGATTCCGGGGTGGCCTTCAGCTCGGGGTTGAGGTTGTCAGTCATTTGACTACTTTCGTTGCAATCGGAATCCAGCAAATTACGGCCAGCAGACCGGCCAAACCGGCCCAAAGAGCCGCGTAGGGAGCCAGGAGCAATCCCAGCCCCAGGGCACCAAGGACACCCAAGGGAAGTGCCACGGTGCCCACAAGTGCGTTTTCGAAGAAGCGGACCTGGCCAAGCATGTCCGGGTTCCAGCCCATGGCACGCAAAGTACCGAGGTACTCCCGTTTGGCGTGGAGCTCGAAGCGGCCGGTGACCAAGGTCAGGAGAAGGCCAACAACCACACCGAACACAGCGAGGATGATGCTCGGCAAGGTGATGCTGGCAGCGGCCAGACCACTCAAAGCGCTTGCGCCGGCTGCTCGGGGAATGTCGATCAGGAGTGCGATCAGGGCACCCACGGCTGCACCGAACACACCCACTGCCACGGCCAGGGAGATCGAGTTGAAGCGGTTCGTGGTGAGCTGCCTGTTGGCGAACGTCAGGGGCGAGTCAACAGTCACCAGGCGTTCATCGTGCTGCGGTTCCTGATCAATCACCACGCGGTGGCGCAACTGCTGGGCGGCGAGCAATGCAGCAGCGCTGTAAATGACCAGCATCGTGACTGAGACGATCACGGTGGCAACGTTCCAGCTCAGCAAGCTGAGGACGAGTCCCGCCGCCGCGAGTGCGGCAGCTCCCACAGCGAATTCCTCCAGGACCCAGGAGCGGATCCGTTTCTGGGTCCAACCCATGGCGCGGAGGATGCCGGCTTCGCTTCGGCGTTGTCGGATGTAGCTGACTGTGGAAGCGCCCGTCAGGAGCGTTGCACCAAGCAGCGTCAGGAACAGCAGGGTGATGTTGGTTCCAGTGAGGGAACCTGAGACGGCATCGGCTGCGTCCTGGCGCACCCACGACTGCTGGACAGTGCCCAGGGGTGATTCCTTGCCGGCGTCGTCCTTGCTGTAACCGGGGACGAAGATATTGGCATCTTCACGGGCGGAACCCGCCACGACCGTAGCCTCAAGGCCGAGCTCACGGATCTGGGTGGCCAGCTTCTCAACCTCGGGCTGTGCCGTCTTCCAGTTTCCGGTTGCCGACGCCTTGACACGGATAGCGTCAATGACGTCCGCATTGGTGTCGTAACCACGGGCGGCTGCCAGACCGTAGTAATCGGTGATGGCACCGGCGGACTGGCTGACCAAGCCCGTAGCACTCAGCGATGGCTTCAGCTCCGTGCCCTCAACCTCTTTGCCTTCAGCGTCCTTGGTGAGAGTCATCGGCGTGGGGTCGTAGCCGCCCAAGGGCAGCTTGTTGACGTCCCCGGCAGCTGACTTCACCGCGGCAGGGTCGAAGGTGCCGTACACCATGGGCAGCGGCGTTGCCGGCTTCTTGCCTGTTTCCAGGTCTTCCCGGTATGAGCGCTCCTCCACCGGCTTACGCTGCGTCTGGTCCACGGGCGCACCGAAGGACGACTTCTCCGGCAGACGGTTCACCGTAACCCAGTCCCCCGGTGTGGCGCTCTTATCCGAAGCGCCGTTGGAAGCTTCGTCGCCGTCCTTGTACTGGGGCGCTGCGGCAAATGCCGTGCTCCACGTGGCGGGATTGTACAAACCCTGGCTGAAGGAGGCCGTGCTGCCCAGCAATTTGCTGTGATCGGTTGATCCAGGCCACTCGAGGGCGAACGGGGACTTGGACACGAACGGAAGGTAGTCCTTGTCCAGTGAACGCGTTACGGTGCCCACCTCATTGACTACCTTGCCGCTGGCGTCAAGTTCCTCGATCTTCACCGAGTACTGCAGGTCGAGGGATGTGCCTGAACGGACAATCAGCGGAATGGCTTGGGAGTCCGCAGTCAGCAGGCCGTCGCGCTTGGCCTGTTGGTACTGCGTCATCAGCGGCGCCCAGTGCTTGAGCTTGACGCCCAGGAAATCGGGACCTTCTTCCAACTGGTCCATGCTGAGGCCGGTGGTGAAAAGGCTCTCGAAGTGGCGTCCGATAGCGCCCGCGTCACGGGCATCCGCCGGAGGTGCCTTTTCCAGGGGTGCCAGGAAATCTCCTGCTGAGCCCAGCAGCGCCCGCTCAGCGGCAGGGTCGACGGCGACGACGGACTCTGTCACCTCAGGCGCCAGGGGAAGCGCCACGGAGAGATTAAAAAGATTGTGTTCCGAGCCCAAGGCCGGGGCGGGGAACTTGACGCCCGTCTCGCCCTCAGGACCGGCGATCCGGACGTTGGTGCCGCCCGCCGTCTGTTCCTGGATCAGGCGGCCCTTGCCCAAGGTGCCCTCAGCGCTGGTTTTGAAAAGGGTTTTCTGGTTGGCTCCGTCCGAGCTCGTGGCCGAGGCGGTCAGGCGGTACTTCTTGGGGGAATCAGGCAGTACTGATTCCGCTGCAGGCCACTTGCCCGAATCCATGGCGGATGGATCCCCCGCCGTCACTGCGCCGGCAAGGCCCGCGTTATAGCCCAGGTAGTCCATGGCGTTGAGCCGCGGAGCTTCAAGGTTCTGCGATACACGCGAGACCAGGCTGATGGGTGCGGCCACGGCCGTTTGGCCCATGGTCCGGATCTTCTCCAACTGCTCAAAGCTGATGCCGCCTTGGCCGTTGGCGATTTCCGGCTGAATCAATGCACCGCCGTCGCCATCTTGTGATTGGTCAGGCTTTGCCTGGACCAGGATGTCGTAGAGTCCCCGCGAGTTCTCGTCCACTGTCCTGTTCAGAGCCGCCTGCGACTGGCTCTGGACGAGGACGGACAAGCACATGGCGACGATCAAAATGGCCGCGGTCAGCAGCAGCACACGGCTTCTGATGAACCTTTGGACGGCGTTCATTGGGCTCCCTGAGACCTTGATTGCGGGCGCGCACACACGCACCGTGATTCCTCAAAAGACACAGAGGAAGACCGGGCTGTATGTGCAAAAAGTTGTGGCCGGCCTGCTGCCGGGTCCGAATCCCGGACCCAGCCATTGTAAGCAGACCGGCCACTCCTGCGTGCCATGGTGTGTCGCCGGCACGCGAACCTAGCTGATGGAGATCAGCGCTAGTCCTCCAGGTCCACTTCGCGAACCATCTCTGCGCCGATACCGGCCTTGATGGCTTCCAGCACCTGCTGCGGAACCGAGCTGTCGATGGTCAGGAGCGCAAGAACCTGGCCGCCTTCGGTCTGGCGCGCAACCTGCATCCCGCCGATGTTGATGTTGTTCATGCCCAAAATGTGTCCGATGGTGCCAATCACGCCCGGACGGTCGGCGTAGGCCACAACAACCAGGTGCTCGCTGATGGGAATTTCGACGTCGTATCCGTTGACGCCTACGAGCTTCTCCACCTGCTTGGGACCCGTGAGGGTACCGGCAACAGAGATCTGCGAACCATCGCTGAGGGCACCACGGATGGTCAGGACATTGCGGTAGTCCTCGGCGTCGGGGGTGGTGATCAGCCGGGTGTTGATGCCACGCTGTTCTGCGATTACCGGAGCATTCACGTAGGAGACCTGCTCCGTGACCACATCAGCGAAGACGCCCTTCAGTGCAGCCAGTTCGAGTACCTTGACGTCCAGCGCGGCAATTTCGCCGGCCACCTCAACGTCGATCTGGGTGAGGGACGCGTGGGTAAGCGCCGTGAAGATCCGGCCCAGCTTTTCGATCAGCGGGATACCCGGGCGAACATCGGGAGCGATGACGCCTCCGGCGACGTTCACGGCATCGGGAACCAGTTCGCCTGCAAGGGCAAGGCGAACCGACTTGGCCACTGACACGCCGGCCTTCTCCTGGGCCTCATCCGTGGACGCTCCAAGGTGCGGGGTGACAACGACGTTGTCGAGCTCGAAGAACGGAAGGTCGGTGCTGGGTTCCTTGACGAAGACGTCCACGCCGGCGCCCGCGATCTGGCCTTCCTTCAAAGCCGTGTAGAGGGCTTCTTCGTCCACCAGGCCACCACGTGCCACGTTGATGACGTACGCCGTTTCCTTCATCTTGCGGAAGGCGTCGGCGCCCAGCATGCCTACCGTCTCCGGCGTCTTGGGCATGTGGATGGTGATGAAGTCGGCGTTTTCCAACAGTTCATCCAAAGTTACAAGTTTGACGCCCAACTGGGCCGCGCGTGCAGCCGTGATGTAGGGGTCATAGGCGAGGATTTCGGTTTCGAATCCCTGCAGGCGTGCTGCTACCAGTGCGCCGATACGGCCAAGGCCGATGATGCCGATCTTCTTCTCGAAGAGTTCAATGCCGGTGTACTTTGAGCGCTTCCACTCGCCGTTCTTCAGCGCAGAGCTGGCCTGCGGAATGTGGCGGGCGAGGCTCAGGATGTGGCCCACGGTGAGCTCTGCGGCAGAAACGATGTTGGACGTGGGTGCGTTGACCACCATGACGCCTGCTTGCGTTGCGGACTTGATATCCACGTTGTCCAGCCCCACGCCGGCGCGGGCGATGACCTTAAGGTTCTTGGCCGCAGCGATGGCTTCGGCATCCACTTGGGTGGCCGAACGGACCAGGATGGCGTCGACGTCGGCAATGGCGGACAGCAGCTGGGAACGGTCGGCGCCGTCGGTCTGTCGGATTTCAAAGTCCGGGCCCAATGCCTCGACTGTGGCGGGCGAAAGTTCCTCGGCGAGGAGGACGACGGGTTTGCTGACTGACACGGGGTGGCACCTTACTTTGGACAACTTTGGACAGAACTGGACAAGGAGCGGATGCGTGGCCCGGGGCACGGCGCCGGGACCAGCCCAGAATATCGAATCCGGGCAGGGTTTCCGGTGCCGGGGAGGGATGTTACGGCCGGGCCGGTAGTTGTTGTGAAGAAGTTCACAGCCCATGAGGCTGGGCAATTCACTGGAGAAACTGGTGTCGATGGAGAAACGACGACGCCCGCCCGGCTATGTTCTCCGGACGGGCGTCGTAGTGCGCCGGCCGTTAGGCCAGCACCGAAGGATCAGCGGGCTGCGGAACCTTCAACGTAGTCAGCGTCCTGCTGCTGCCAGGAGAACAGGGAGCGCAGTTCGCGGCCGACCTCTTCGATCGGGTGCTGCTCTGCCTTGGCACGCAGTTCCTTGAACTCGGTGCCACCGTTGTCCTGGTCGTCGATGAAGCGCTTGGCGAAAGCACCGCTCTGGATGTCGGCGAGGACAGCCTTCATGTTTTCCTTCACCTCGGGGGTGATGACGCGCGGGCCGGAGACGTAGTCGCCGTACTCTGCGGTGTCGGAAACGCTCCAGCGCTGCTTGGCAATGCCGCCTTCCCACATGAGGTCAACGATGAGCTTGAGCTCGTGGAGAACCTCGAAGTAGGCGATCTGCGGCTGGTAACCGGCTTCGGTCAGGGTTTCGAAGCCGTACTGGACGAGCTGGGAAACGCCGCCGCAAAGAACGGACTGCTCGCCGAAGAGGTCGGTCTCGGTCTCTTCGGTGAAGGTGGTCTTGATGACGCCGGCGCGGGTTCCGCCGATTGCCTTGGCGTAAGACTTCGCCAGGTCCCATGCGGAACCGGATGCGTCCTGCTCAACAGCGATGATGTCCGGGATACCGCGGCCGGCTTCGAATTCGCGGCGCACAGTGTGGCCCGGAGCCTTCGGGGCGATCAGGATGACGTCGACGCCTGCCGGAGCTTCGATGTAGCCGAAGCGGATGTTGAAGCCGTGAGCGAAGGCGAGTGCCTTGCCCTCGGTCAGCTTGTCCTTGATGGAGTCGTTGTAGATGGAGCGCTGGTGCTGGTCCGGTGCCAGGATCATGATGACGTCTGCCCATTCGGCGGCATCCGCAACGTTCTTGACAGTGAAGCCTGCGTCCTCTGCCTTGGCGGCCGACTTGGAGCCGTCCTTCAGCGCGATAACAACCTCGACGCCGGAATCGCGCAGGTTCAGTGCGTGGGCGTGGCCCTGGGAGCCATAGCCAACGATGGCTACCTTGCGGCCCTGGATGATCGACAGGTCTGCGTCGTCGTCGTAGAACATTTCAGTCACTTGCGTAACTCCTCTTGAGTGGTTTTTCGATATTGATAGTGGTGCTGCGGTACTGGACGCAACGCTCACGCGGAGCGGAGCGCCCTGTCACTCATGGAGCGGGATCCCCGTCCAACGGCCAAGGTGCCGGACTGCACGATTTCACGGATGCCGAACGGCTCGAGCACTGAAAGCAGCGCGGCGAGCTTCTCGGGGGTACCGGTTGCCTCAATCACCAACGAGTCTGTGGACACGTCGACGACAGCGGCACGGAACAGGTCTGCAGCCTGGGTAACCTGCAGACGTGTCGCGGCATCCGCACGTACTTTGACCAGGATGTGGTCACGTTGTACGGAAGATTCGGAAGTCAGCTCAACAATCTTGATGACGTTGACCAACTTGTTGAGCTGCTTGGTGACCTGCTCGATGAGGTCGCCGTCGGCGTCGACGACAACCGTCATGCGGGACATGCCAGGAACCTCGGTGGGTCCCACAGCCAGGGAATTGATGTTGAAAGCGCGCCGGGCGAAGAGGCTGGCCACGCGGGTCAGCACGCCGGGCTTGTCTTCTACCAGAACAGACAGTGTGTGGCGGCTCATGCCTAGTCCTCCTCTTCCCATTCCGGGGTCATGTTGCGGGCAACCTGGATCTGGTCGTTGCTGACGCCCGAAGGCACCATCGGCCACACCATCGAGTTGGGGCTGACGACAAAGTCGATGACCACGGGACGGTCATTGATTTCGAGTGCCTTCTGGATGGTGGCATCGATGTCTTCGTCGCGCTCACAACGCAGTGCAGCACAACCGTAGGCATCGGCCAGTTTCACGAAGTCCGGAATCCGGATGGTGTCGTGGCCTGTATTCAGATCCGTGTTCGAGTAGCGGCCCTCGTAGAACAGCGTCTGCCATTGGCGGACCATGCCCAGCGAGGAGTTGTTGATGATGGCGACCTTGATCGGGATGTTGTTGATGGCACAGGTGGCCAGCTCCTGATTGGTCATTTGGAAGCAGCCGTCACCGTCGATGGCCCAGACCACGCGGTCCGGTTCACCGACCTTGGCGCCCATGGCCGCCGGAACCGAGTATCCCATGGTTCCTGCACCGCCTGAGTTCAGCCAGGCATGTGGCCGTTCGTACTTGATGAACTGGGCGGCCCACATCTGGTGCTGGCCAACGCCGGCAACGTAGATGCCTTCGGGACCCGTGAGCTCGCCGATCCGCTTGATCACGCGCTGCGGGGCGGTGAGCCCGTCCTCGGGCTCGGTCCATCCCAGCGGGTACGTGTCGCGAAGGTTGCCCAGGAAGGCCCACCACGAGTCCAGGTCCGGGGTCCCGCTCAGTTCGAACTGCGTTTTCACGGCCTCGGTGAGTTCCGGAATGATTTCCTTGACCGAGCCAACGATCGGGACATCGGCCGTGCGGTTCTTGGAGATTTCCGCGGGGTCGATGTCAGCGTGGATGACCTTGGCAAACGGGGCAAAGGTCTTCAGCACGCCGGTGACGCGGTCATCAAACCTGGCACCGAGGGTGATCAGGAGGTCAGCCTGCTGAAGCGCAGTCACGGCGGAGACAGAGCCATGCATGCCCGGCATGCCAACGTGCTGCGGATGCGAATCAGGGAATGCACCGCGCGCCATCAGGGTGGTGACCACGGGAGCGCCGGTAGCCAGCGCGAGCTCCATGAGCTCTGCGGACGCATGGCCCTTGACCACACCGCCGCCCACGTAGAGGACCGGCTTGCTGGCGGCAGCGATCAACTTGGCAGCTTCGCGGACCTGCTTGTTGTGGCCGCGCACTACGGGGCGATAGCCCGGCAAATCAACCTTCGGCGGCCAGGAGAAGGTCATCTGGCCAACCTGGGCGTCTTTGGCGATATCCACCAGGACGGGGCCGGGACGGCCGGTAGACGCGAGGTGGAAAGCCTCAGCCATGACATGCGGGATGTCATTGGGGTCAGTCACCAGGAACGAATGCTTGGTAATGGGCATCGTGATACCCACGATGTCCGCTTCCTGGAAGGCATCGGTGCCGATGACACCGCTGGAAACCTGGCCGGTGATGGCCACCATGGGCACGGAATCCATGTGGGCGTCCATGATGGCGGTAACGAGGTTGGTGGCACCGGGTCCCGAGGTGGCGATGCAAACGCCAACCCGTCCGGTAACCATGGCGTAGCCTTGCGCGGCGTGGCCGGCTCCCTGTTCGTGACGGACCAGGATGTGATTCATGCTGGAGGCCATCAAGGGGTCGTAGGTGGGCAGGATCGCGCCACCGGGCAAACCGAAAATATCGTCCACGCCGAGTTCTTCGAGCGAACGGACAATTGCTTGCGAGCCGGACATCACCGTTGGGGGTACAACGGTGTTCGGCCCAAGTACAGGAGAGAGAGGTGCAGCAGCGTCGACGACGACGGCCTCAGCCGTACGGTCGACCTTTTCCGGAGCTTTGTGGGCTCCAGCGGACTTTGCAGCCATCAGCGAGGGGCTGATCGGCGATCCTTTGCTCATCGGACTCTTCCTTAGTGGATCTTCAATAGGTGGGTCTTGCTTCGGGGAATAAAAAAACCCCTCAGCCTTCCGGCTCTTCGAGGGGTTTGCGCGTGACGGTTCGTTACCAGTCGGGCTAAGCCACGCGCTTGGTAAGGACGACGATGCCGACGGTAACGAATGTGATCATGCGTTCAGTGTTCCCTCAAAGTGAGATACGTGTCAATCGGGCACTATCGTATCTCACTATTTGGACAGCAATGTCCGCCTGCCGGACTCCGGCCGCCGCGTGGCAGCCGGAGTCCGAAGCAGGAACTACCCGCAGTACGCTCCCGTGGAGGCACTGTGGACAAGCTTGGCGTACTTGGCAAGCACGCCCTTGGTGAACTTGGCTGGCAGTGGCTCCCAGCCCTCCTTGCGGGCCTCGAGCTCGGCTTCGTCGACCAAGAGGTCGAAGGAGCGGGCAGCGATGTCCACACGGATGCGGTCGCCGTCCTTCACGAAGGCGATGGGGCCGCCGTCGACGGCTTCCGGCGCAACGTGGCCGATGCACAGGCCCGTGGTGCCTCCGGAGAAGCGGCCATCGGTCAGCAGCAGGACATCCTTGCCAAGCCCTGCACCCTTGATGGCTCCGGTAATGGCCAACATCTCGCGCATGCCGGGGCCGCCCTTGGGGCCTTCATAGCGGATGACCACGACGTCACCCTTGTTGATTTCGCCATTGTCCAACGCGCTGAGGGCGCCCTGTTCGCGCTCGAAGACACGCGCAGTTCCTTCGAAGACGTCAGCATCGAAGCCTGCACTCTTCACTACGGCACCTTCCGGAGCCATGGACCCGTGCAGGATGGTGATGCCACCGGTCTTGTGGATGGGGTTGTCCAAGGCACGGAGGATCTTGCCGTCAAGGTCCGGCGGATTGATCGAGGCGAGGTTTTCGGCAAGCGTCTTGCCAGTAACGGTGAGGCAGTCACCATGCAGCAATCCGGCGTCGAGCAGTGCCTTCATGATGACCGGCACGCCACCAATTTTGTCCACGTCGGTCATAACGTAGCGGCCGAAAGGCTTGAGGTCCCCCAGGTGGGGAATTTTGTCGCCGATGCGGTTGAAGTCGTCCAACGTCAGCTCGACTTCGGCTTCGCGGGCGATCGCGAGCAGGTGGAGCACGGCGTTGGTGGAGCCGCCGAATGCCATGGTGACGGCAATGGCGTTCTCGAAGGCCTTTTTGGTCATGATGTCGCGGGCCGTGATGCCCAGGCGCAACAGGTTCACCACCGCTTCGCCGGACTTGCGGGCGAAATCATCACGACGGCGGTCAGCCGACGGCGGAGCGGCCGAACCCGGCAGGGACATACCCAAGGCCTCGCCGATGCAAGCCATGGTGTTGGCCGTGTACATGCCGCCACAAGCGCCTTCGCCGGGACAGATGGCTTTTTCGATGCGGGTGAGGTCTTCCATGCTCATTTTGCCGGCGGCACAGGCGCCCACGGCCTCGAAGGCGTCGATGAGGGTGACTTCCTTCTCCGAGCCGTCTTCCAGCTTGACCCAGCCCGGCATGATGGAACCTGCGTAAAGGAACACCGATGCGAGGTCCAGGCGGGCAGCCGCCATGAGCATCCCGGGAAGGGACTTGTCACAGCCGGCCAGCAGCACAGAGCCATCTATGCGCTCAGCCTGCATCACTGTTTCCACGGAGTCGGCGATGACCTCACGGGAAACCAACGAGAAGTGCATTCCCTCGTGGCCCATGGAAATACCGTCCGAGACGGAGATGGTGCCGAACTGCATCGGGAAGCCACCGCCCGCATGGACGCCTTCTTTGGCGCCCTGCGCAAGGCGGTTAAGGGAAAGGTTGCAGGGGGTAATTTCGTTCCACGAACTGGCAACACCAATTTGGGGTTTGGCGAAGTCGTCGTCTCCCATGCCCACCGCACGGAACATGCCACGGGCAGGCGCCGCGTGAATGCCGTCGGTCACCACCCGGCTGCGGGGTTTGATGTCCGGCGTGTTGTCTGTCGCAATTCGGGTGGTGTCACTCATGGTCCAAAGTCTATGTGTACCGGGCGGCTGCGAACGTTGATGCACGCCGGGTTAAGCCCAAACTGCCGAATGTTGCGATTTTGCGGCCACCCTGCCCCAAACGAAGGTCCGTGCCTCGAATGACCTGCGCCTCAACCGTTGGGGCGTGTCTCCTTGAGTTCCTTGGCAATGGATTCAGCTTCGCTTTTGAGCATATCCAGGACACTTGCAATGGTGGCCCGAGCGGCAACTTCCTGCCGCGACAAAGCCACGATGCTTCTGCTTGCTTTGACCCCTGTAAGGGGCCGAAGAACGAGTCCCCGCCGCGCACTTGCCCGGGCAGTGTATCGAGGCAGAAGGCAGATGCCATGGCCCGCGCCCACCAGAGCCTCAAGCACCCTCAAATCCGGATATCGCTGACCCCTCAGGGCCTGCCTGCCTGCATGGAGTTCGATCTGGCGAAGCACCGTGTCGAACGGGAAGCCCTCCGGGACCCCGATCCACGGGTAATCAACAACGTCCTGGGGGCTGAGCCGGACTTTTGCGGCCAAGGGATGACCGGCCGGCATGGCGACGTCCAGGGCTTCCTCCAGGAGCGGCACCACGGTCAGGCCCCGCCGGGCGAAAACTTCCGGCCCGTCCACGCTGTGCGCCAGCACGATGTCGTAGTCCGCCACCAAGGGAGCGAAATGGGCGGTTCCCGGATCCTCGAAATGTGCATCGAAAGTCAGACCATCCACGGAGGAGACCCGGTGCAGGACACCTGGGAGGAGCATTTCCGCAGCGCTGGGAAAGAAAGCAGCAGAAACACGTGTTTGCCAACCGTTCCGGTAGGTGTCAATGGTGGACTCCGCCCGGGCCATGGCTGTGGCTATATCCGCTGCTGCTGCCGCCATGGCCAGCCCTGCTTCGGTCAACTGAACGCCCCGGCCCACTTTCTCCACAAGGACAACACCGATCTCGGCCTGTAGCGTTTTCAGCTGCTGTGATACCGCCGAGGCTGTGACATTCATGGCCTCGGCGGTAGCGCCAACACTTTGCCGGTCCGCCAATTCGCGCAGAATCTGCAGCCTTTTGAAGTCCATGGAGCCAGACTAGGCGACGCCCGGAGAATTGCCTGCCCGCGAATTATCCCGGCCTGCAATTAGTAAGGCAACTGACATTTCGGACAAACCGGCAGGTCAAACGCTGGACAGCCCATAAGCAGGCACGTAACGTCGGCATTACCACGAGCTTCACCCCAGTGAGCAGAAGGGCTTCCACCATGGACTGGTTAATTTGGGTCATTGTCATTGTTTTGGTCGTCGCAATTGTTTGGTGGCTAATGAACCGCAACAAGGCAGGAAACGTCGATACCACCCCAAGCCAAGCTCCCGCCGATGATCGCCTTTCCGGGACAACCAGCACCACGGCCCCGGCAGCGATGGAGCCCAGTAACACAGCTTCCATGCCTGACCCTGGTGCAACGGCAGCAGGTGTGGCCGGCATGGCCGGGGTAACCAACCTGGGCAAGACCGCCGCCGAAGGCAGCGGCCCGACTGTCGACGAGCCAAGGGTTGCCGAACCCGACATTGCCGAACCGGACGTTGCCGAACCCGGACCTTCCGAAGAAATCCACGGCGCCTCCCCTGTCACCCATGACATGCAAGCCGAGCCCCGCACCGCCGTCGACGACTCACCACCTGTTGTAGCCTCCGACGCTCAGCCGGCCACCACACCCGGATTGACCGTGGCCGAACCAGTCATCGCACCCCCCGCGGTGGCCGAACCCGTGATTGACGAACCAGTGGTGGCCGAACCCGTGGTGGACACGGACGCGAAGGTCCACGCCGCAGACGCCGGTGAAATGGACGCCGGTGACGTGGACGACTGGGGCACAGGTGCTTCCGCTGCCGCCTCCAAGGAGGCAGCAGATAAGGCTGAGTGGGAGTCTTCCTGGACAGACGAGAGCGGCACCCCTGTCCATCATCACGAGTACACCGATGCCCACTCACCCACCCTGCCGGGAGCAGAGTCCGCAGCGGCCGAAGATTCGGCGGCCTCTGGTCACCTGGCCGTCGAGCATCCCTACGGCACCGGATCATCCAGCGCCCCAGGGGATGCGTATCCAGTCAAGGCCGACGCCTCGGCCATGACCTACCACGACGAGGACACGGCAGGGTACGACGACGCTGCTGCCGATGTGTGGTTTGAGTCTTCCGCGCACGCAGAGGCTGCCGGATTCCGCCCACCCCGCCGCAGCAGGCACTGAGAAGAACACGCGCTGGGAAGAACGCGCGCGGCCAGACATACAGGCAGGCAGGAACATGGGCAGGCGCTCTCCGGAACGGCGTGATCGCCTCATGCGCGCCTCTGCGCTTGTCCTGCTCTTGTCGCTAACGGGATGCACGGGCAGTCCGTCGTCGCCGGGCACCGCGGCAACACCCAACGCGTCGGCGACCCAGGAGGGGACAACCGATTCAGGGACATCCGCCCCCGGAAGCAGCCAAACGACGCCCGCGTCGCCACGGATCCCGGAAGTCGCTCAAAAGCTCGACGTCGGACTGCAACTGCCATGGTCGGTCGTCTTCCTGCCAAACGGCACAGCTGTGGTCTCCGAGCGCGACTCCGCACAGGTCAAGAGCATCCGAAACGGCGAGGCCACCACCATAGGCGAGGTGTCCGGCGTCGACCCCGGCGGAGAAGGCGGATTGCTCGGACTGGCCCTCTCACCTGACTTCGCAACGGACCGGTGGCTGTACGCATACTTCACTTCGCCGAGCGACAACCGGATTGCGCGGATGAAGTTGACTGAGGACTCTGGTGGTCAATTGGCCTTGGGCGAGGCTGAAGTGATCTTCTCCGGGATGTCCAAGGCCTCAACCCATAACGGTGGTCGAATCCGTTTTGGCCCGGATGGGTTCCTGTACGTGGGAACCGGCGATTCCCAGCGCCGGGAGCAACCCCAGGATACAAACGCCCTGGGAGGCAAAATCCTTAGGCTTACTACGGAAGGACGCCCGGCGCCGGGTAATCCCTTCGGCGATAACGCTGTCTACAGCTATGGGCACCGTAACGTGCAGGGCCTGGCGTGGGACAGTGACGGACGCCTCTGGGCCAGCGAATTCGGGCCGGACGTGGATGACGAACTGAACCTGATCACCCCGGGCGGCAACTACGGTTGGCCTACCGTGACCGGCGCACCGGGCAGAAGCGGGCTGATCGATGCGAAGGTCGTCTGGCCCTCAACGTCGGACGCCTCACCGAGCGGACTCGAAATCGTGGATGGCATTGCCTACACCGGTGCGCTTCGTGGTCAAAGACTGTGGGCGGTTCCCCTTGAGGGTGAGAACGCGGGCACTCCTGTGGCCTATTTCACAGGACAATACGGGCGGCTCAGGGACGTAGCCCGAGCTCCAGACGGCACCCTCTGGGTTATCAGCAACAACAGAAACCCTGATTTCGCGGTGATTCTGAGGGTTGGGCCGTGACACCGCAGGCGACGAGGTGCCGATTTCCCTCTTGGGCGGAAGTCGTGTAGAGTTACATGTCGTTGCGGAGATCGCCGGGGAAAGAAAAGCTTCCGGGTTTGATCAGAATCAACAGCTGCACCTCTAGCTCAACTGGCAGAGCAATTGACTCTTAATCAATGGGTTCCGGGTTCGAGTCCCGGGGGGTGCACCAAGCAAAAGGCCTTGGAGTGAATCCCACTCCAAGGCCTTTTTTGTTGTTCAATACTCTTTTCGGGTCAATCAAATGGCGTTCATCACGCATTGCGCCTTTTGGTCTCCAGCAGTCAAATCGTGGTGTAGAGTTATTTGTCGTTGCGGAGGTCAACGGGGAATGTGAATTTCCCGGATAAGCCGAAACAATAGCTGCACCTCTAGCTCAACTGGCAGAGCAATTGACTCTTAATCAATGGGTTCCGGGTTCGAGTCCCGGGGGGTGCACCACAGAGGAAAGGCTCCGGATCGTAGATACGATCCGGAGCCTTTCTGTATTCCATCTGTTTCCATGCCGGGGCTTCGCAACTTAAACCCCGGCCACAGCCTTCGGTCAGACTTGAGGCAGGTCGGTGTCAACCTGGTGCGATTCCGGCGCCGGCAGCCCGGCAAGGCCCCTGACAACGATCCGAAGTTCCTCGCGGAGGCGGGCGGTGTCCACGGCGACGGGCGACAAGACATCCTGCTCAAGCTTTACTGCTTCTGCAAGCGCTGCAATACCAGCGTCGGTAAGGGTCACCACGTGACTTCTGCGGTCGGAATCACTGCGTTGCCGGGTGACATGCCCGTGCAGCTCAAGCCTCGCCAGGGTGGTCCCCATTGTTTGGGCCTTGACCCGCGCAACTTCGGCCAAAGCCGCCTGCGTAATGGCACCCTTGGCAGCCAATACCTGCATGGCAATGACACCGGCGTGGGTCAGGCCGATGGACTTCAATTTTTCGTTCCACGAGATTTCCACCAGGCGTGCAGCTGTCGAAAGCAATCGGGTGGTGGGCCATCTCTCCATATCTGGCATGCCGACAGTATATGCGCGGAAGCGGTGAGGACGCGGCTTCTCCTACTAAACTGGGAAATCGCGATCACTGGCAAGGAGCACATTTTGGCTGAACGACTTATCCCGGGAGACATCGCCCCGGACTTCACACTTCAGGACGAAACCGGCAAAAGCATGAGCTTGGGGGACCTCCGGGGACGGAAAACCATCCTCTATTTCTACCCGGCCGCTTCCACTCCCGGATGCACCAAGGAAGCCTGCGATTTCCGCGACACGCTCGGGTCACTGCAGGCTGCAGGGTACGAAGTGGTGGGAGTCTCCCCCGACCCCGTCAAGGCGCTTGCCAGGTTCAGTGAGGAAGAACAACTGACCTTCCGCCTCCTCTCGGACGAGGACCACTCCGTTGCCGAAGCGTATGGGGCCTGGGGCGAGAAGAAGAACTACGGCCGCAGCTATATGGGGCTGATCCGATCCACCTTTGTGGTCGATCCCGATGGAAAGCTCTCCCTGGCGCAATACAACGTACGCGCTACGGGGCACGTGGCCAAGCTCCGGCGGGATCTCAAGCTGGACAAGTAGCGGGTACACTGGAGGCCGGTATATGGCATCGACCGTCCAACCCGGCGGTTCGTTAGCCAGCCAGCGCGAGTGGTGAAATTGGCAGACACGCAGGATTTAGGTTCCTGTGCCTTCGGGCGTGGGGGTTCAAGTCCCCCCTTGCGCACAGATATGTGAATACCCCCGGTTGCACGATCGGGGGTATTTTTCTCCTCAAGCCGCGGGGGCCATCCTGAGGGTGCGCTGGGAAGTGCACTCAGGACGTTCAACTAGACTGGAATGCGGTCTGGCCGAAGCCGGCCACAGCACTTCCAACCGGCTTGAGGGGACAAGAGTGGCAAGCAGCAAAATGCGGCACCTAAGCATTCAGTTCGGAGCTGCCGTACTGGCTTTGGGACTGGCAGGGTGCACAGGAACACCCGGCCCCGCACTGTCTACATCCACCAGCAACTCCCCCGCCGTTGAACCTTCGGCAACTTTCAATTTCGGCACGGCGTCCATGCCCTTGGGCCTCGATCCTGCAGTCACCGCCGATTCCGAGTCCTACCGTGTCACCCGTCAAGTCCTCGAAGGGCTCGTGGGGGTAGACGGTGAGACAGGGCAGACCACTCCCCTCCTCGCCACTGAGTGGAAAGACAGCAACAACGGGCTGAGTTACGACTTCACGCTCCGCTCCGACGTGACATTTCACGACGGCACTCCACTGGACGCAACCGCAGTATGCGCCAACTTCAACCGCTGGTTCACCTTCCCCGAGGACCTCCGAAAGCAGGCGCCCGGGATTTCGTTCCAAAGCGTATTCAAGGCTTACTCGGACCAGCCGGTGTTCTCCATCTTCAAAGACTGCAAAGTGGTCTCGGCCAGCGACGTCCGGATCAATCTGACGCGTCCCTTCACGGGATTCCTCCAGGCGTTGACACTGCCGGCCTTCGCAATATCCTCCCCGGCCGCTCTGCAGGCACAGAAAGCCAACGTCCTTGATCAGGTCCGGAATGGCCAAGCCATGTCCAGCTACGCCGGCCATCCTGTGGGTACGGGCCCGTACGAGTTCACTGGCTGGGACGAGAAGAAACTCACCCTGTCCAGCTACAAGGGCTACTGGGGCAACAGGGGACAAATAGCAACCATCAACTTCGTCCCCTACGATCGCGCCGAAACCCGTCAGCAGGCCCTGCTGGACGGCAAGATCGATGCCTATGATCTTGTGACCTCCGGAACCTTTGACCAGTTGGTCAAGAAGGGTGTCCAGATCATCCAGCGCGACCCGTTCTCGGTGATGTACCTCGGCATCAACCAGGCTGTGGCACCGTTGGAAAAGCCAGAGGTCCGCCAAGCGATAGAAATGGCGATCGACAAGGAAGCGTTGATCCGAAAGTTCTTCATCGACAACACCGCGCAGGCGTCCCAGTTCGTGCCGCCCAAACTAAGTGGCTTCAACAACAATGCTCCCTCGTTGGGATACAACCCGGAGAAGGCTAAAGAGCTCTTGAAGAAGGCCGGCTATAAGGGTGAAGAACTGAAGTTCTACTACCCGCTCAACGCCACACGGGCCTACATGCCCACGCCGGAAAAGATCTACGCCGAACTCAGCCGCCAACTCGTGGCTGTCGGCTTCAACATCAAGCCGGTTCCCATCGATTGGGAAGACGGCTACCTCCAGCGGGTCCAATCGGCCGGTGACCGCGGCCTGCACCTGCTCGGTTGGAATGGCTCCTACGCTGACGCGGACAACTTCCTGGGACCCTTGTTCGGCGAATCACGCGCCGAGTTCGGCTACGCAGACTCGGAAGTCTTCCACAAGATAGAACGCGCGCGGGCCATGCCCGAAGGCGACGACCGCAACACCCAGTATCAAGCCATCAACGCAGAGATCGCGGCGTCGGTACCCGCTGTGCCCATCGCCTTCCCCATCTCTGCCCTGGCACTGTCCAACAAGGTGGAAAGCTACCCGGCTTCCCCCGTCCTCAACGAAGTTTTCACAAACGTCCGCCTAAAGCCTTGACGATTCCCCGCAATTTCAGTATTGAGTCTGCGCGGGGATATTCTGTGACAGCCAGTGCCGCCGCTAACGGAGATTGATCGTGACCTTCATTTCCAAGACTCAACATGCCGACGTCGTCCTTATTGGCGGTGGAATCATGAGTGCCACCCTTGGTGCGTTCATCAAACAACTTGAACCCACTTGGACCATCTCCCTCTTCGAAAGACTCGACGAAGCAGGGCTCGAAAGTTCCGGACCATGGAACAACGCCGGCACCGGCCATGCTGCGCTGTGTGAGCTTAACTACTCTCCCGCTGCAAAAGACGGTTCCGTAGACCCCTCCAAGGCCCTGCACATCAACGAGCAGTTCCAGCTTTCCCGCCAGTTCTGGTCCCACTTGGTGGACAGCAACGTGATCGGGTCCCCCAAAGGTTTCATCAACACCGTCCCGCACATGAGCTTCGTCATTGGCGATGACCACGCGAACTTCCTGAAGACCCGGTACGAGGCCCTGAAGCCCAACACGTTGTTCCGCAGCATGGAGTACACCGAGGACCAGGACAAAATCGCCAAGTGGGCCCCCTTGATCGTCAAGGGCCGCGACCGCAAGCAGCGCGTTGCCGCAACCCGCGCTTCGGAAGGCACCGACGTCGATTTCGGCGCCTTGACCCGTGAACTGACCGGCTACCTGCAAAGCAGCGGCGCCGAGGTCAACTACGGACACGACGTCACCAACATCCACCGCGCAGCAGGTGGTGGATGGGACCTCTCCATCAAACACCCCAAGTCCGGCGAGCACGGCCGCATCCACGCGAAGTTCGTCTTCGTTGGAGCGGGCGGCGGTGCCCTCCACCTGCTACAGGCCTCGGGTATCCCCGAGAGCAAGGGATACGGCGGCTTCCCAGTGTCCGGCCAGTTCTTCCGCTGCACGGATGACGCCATTACCTCCCAGCACAGCGCCAAGGTCTACGGCCAGGCGTCCGTTGGCGCCCCGCCCATGTCCGTTCCGCACCTGGACACCCGCTACGTGGACGGCAAGCGTTCCCTCCTCTTTGGCCCGTACGCGGGTTTCTCCACCAACTTCCTGAAGACCTCCAGCTACCTGGACCTTCCGCTGTCCATCCGGCCGGGAAACATCATTCCCATGTTGGCCGTAGCCAAAGACAACATGGACCTCACCGCCTACCTCATCAAGGAGGTTGCCAAGCGGCATGAGGCCAAGGTGGAGGCCCTGCGTGAGTACTACCCCGAAGCAGCCGGGAACAACTGGGAACTGATCACCGCCGGCCAGCGTGTACAAATCATCAAGAAGCACCCTCAGAAGGGTGGCGTCCTGCAGTTCGGCACTGAAGTCATTGCTTCCCGCGATGGTTCCATCGGCGCTCTGCTGGGCGCTTCTCCGGGTGCTTCAACCGCCGTGCCCATCATGATCGAACTGTTGCAAAAGTCGTTCCCCAAGAACTTCAAGGGATGGCAGTCCAAGCTCAAGGACATGATGCCGGGCTACGGCGTCAAGCTCAACGAGAATCCGGACCTGGCCGCGGAACTGGAAGCAAGCACCGCCAGGTCGCTGCAATTGGAAGTGGCCAACGCCATCCAGAGCTAGACCACCCCCGGGGCTGCGGCCGGTTCCCGTCAGTCGAATCGTTACGTAGACCGCTGGAGTCAATGCAATGTTCCGCTTGGCCAAACTGTCCCTGGGAAACCGGGCCCTGATCGCGCTGATCACCGTCTTTGCGGCGGTGTTCGGCGTGATCACCATGGGGTCGCTCAAGCAGGAACTCATTCCTTCCATCGAGTTCCCGCAGATCACAGTGGTGACCTCCATGCCCGGCGCCTCCCCGGAGGTTGTGGACAAGCAGTTGAGCCAGCCGTTGGAAACAGCCCTGAACAGTGTCGAGGGTCTGGAATCCACCACATCGACGTCCCGCAACGGCGTTTCGCAGATCACCATGGTTTTCACGTACGGCTCCAACCTGGACCGGGCACGCAACCAGATTGACCGGGCGATCTCCAACGCCAAGCGGGTGCTGCCGGCCGACGTCGAACCCCAGTCCATCGCCGGCAACATCAGCGACTTCCCGATCGTCTATTTGGCGGTGTCCTCGGACAAAGCCCTGAGCGAGCTCAACGCTGACCTCCTGCGACTCAGCGTGCCCCGGTTGCAGAAGATCGACGGCGTCCGCGGCGCCGATGTGACCGGCGGTTCCAGCCAACACATCCTGATTCAGCCCCGCCCCGCGGACCTCGCAACTACTGGGGCTTCGGTTCAGTCCATCAGCAATGCGTTGAAAAACAACGGCACCCTGGTTCCTGTCGGCACCATCGAGGATCAAGGCAAGACCCTGTCCCTCCAGCTCGGCAGCCCCGTGGATTCCCTCGACATCATCAAGGGACTTCCTTTGGCCGGTGCCAAGGGTGCTGCAACCATCGGAGCCGTGGCCGACGTCAGCATCGAGGACGACGCCGCTACTTCCATCACCCGCACCAACGGCAAGCCCACCCTGGCGCTGTCCGTCACCAAAAAGCCCGAGGGCGATACGGTGGCGATTTCGCATGCGGTGCGGGACGCCGTCGGCCCCATGGAAGACGAGCTCGGCAACAACGCGACCTTCACACCGGTATTCGACCAGGCACCTTTCATTGAGAAGTCCATCAAGGACCTCACTACGGAAGGGCTCCTTGGTCTGGGTTTCGCTGTCGCCGTCATCCTGGTTTTCCTGATGTCCGTGCGCTCCACCCTGGTCACGGCCGTTTCCATCCCGTTGTCCTTGTTGATCACCTTCATCGGCATCTCCGCCACAGGCTATTCGCTGAACATCCTTACCTTGGGCGCCCTCACCATTGCGATCGGGCGCGTGGTGGACGATTCCATCGTGGTCATCGAGAACATCAAGCGGCACCTCAGCTACGGCGAACACAAGCTGACAGCCATCCTGACGTCCATCCGGGAGGTGGCCGGGGCCATCACGGCTTCCACACTGACCACTGTGGCCGTGTTCCTCCCCATCGCTTTCGTGGGCGACCTCGCCGGTGAGCTGTTCCGTCCCTTCGCCTTGACCGTGACCATCGCGCTGTTGTCGTCACTCTTGGTTTCCCTGACGATCGTTCCGGTCCTGGCCTACTGGTTCCTGTCCTCCCCCGGGAAAGGCCCTGAAGCACAGGCATCTGCCAAGGAAGCTGCCGAGAAGGCCAAGGAAGCCGAACAGCGGAGTCGCCTCCAGCGCGGCTACCTTCCCATTCTTGCGAAGACGCAAAAGCACCCGGTCATCACCCTGTCCGCGGCAGCGCTGGTGCTGGTGGCGACCATCGCCGTCTCGCCACTTCTGGCCACCGATCTGCTGGGCCGTTCCGGAGAGAACAGCATGACGGTGCGCCAGGTCCTTCCGCCTGGCACCAGCCTGCAGGCCACCAGCGATGAGGCGTCCAAGATTGAGGAATCCCTCAAGGGCATTGAGGGTATCAAGGACGTGCAGGTCACTTCAGGGAATGCCCAAACGGGTTTCGCTGCCCTGACGTCAACCGGGTCATCCAACTCAACGTTCACCATTGTCACCGACGAGAAAATAAATCAAGGCAAACTCCAGGACGAGGTCCGCTCCAAGCTGGAGGGGGCCGCCGGAAAAGTCACTGTGGGATCCCAGCAAGGTGGATTCGGTACTTCCTCTACTGTGGACATCACCATCAGGGCAGCGAACTCCGCAGACCTGCAGACAGCAAGCGATGCCATGGTGAAGGCCATGGAAGGCGTCCCGGGCAGCTCGGAAGTCGCCACGAACCTCGCTTCAAAGCAGTCGGTGGTCCAGGTTCGCGTTGACCGGGCAAAGGCTGTCGCAGCAGGCCTGACGGAAGAGCAGGTAGGTGCCTTCCTCGCATCCACGGTAAGCCCCATTCCGGCCGGTACCGTCCGGATCGAAACCAACGACTACCCGGTGCAGATCGGCGAGGGCACGCGCTTCACCAGCATTGCCGCAGTACGCGCGCTCCAGCTCCCAACGGCCCGCGGAGGCGTCGCGCTGGAGACGATTGCCGCCGTCGAGCAGGTTGATACCCCCGTATCCATCACCAGCAGCAATGGGCAGAGGACCGCGAGGGTGACTGTGACGCCTTCCGGCTCCAACCTTGGCAGCGTCAGCGCCGCAGTGCAGGAAAGGCTGGCAGCTGTGGAACTGCCCGCGGGGGTCACGGCGACTATCGGCGGTGCCACCACACAGCAGGCCGAGTCCTTCCGCCAGCTGGGCCTGGCCCTCCTGGCAGCCATCGCGATCGTCTACGTGATTATGGTGGCCGCGTTCAAATCACTCGTGCAACCGCTCATCCTGTTGGTCTCTGTACCCTTCGCTGCCACAGGCGCAGTGGGTCTGCTGTTGGTGACAGGCGTTCCGTTGGGCCTGCCGTCACTGATCGGCATGCTGATGCTGGTGGGCATCGTGGTCACCAACGCCATCGTGTTGATCGACCTCATCAACCAATACCGCAAACCACATGACGGCAGTCAGGGCATGAACGTTGCCGATGCCATCACACACGGTGCACGGCAGCGCCTGCGTCCCATCCTCATGACCGCATTGGCCACCGTTTTCGCCCTGACTCCCATGGCGCTGGGCCTCACGGGTGGCGGCGGGTTCATCTCGCAACCACTGGCCATCGTGGTGATCGGTGGACTGGTTTCATCCACTGCCTTGACGCTGGTTCTGGTCCCGGTTCTTTACAAACTTGTGGAGGGCCGCCGGGAGAAGAAAGAGTTGCTGAAGGCCCTGCAGGACAAGCCGACGACGAAACGTGACGACGGACCCGGCGGCACTGACAGCAGCGGTGCCTCCGGCAACGGATCGGGCGAGTTCCAGGACTGGACCACTGGAATGATTCCCCGCGTTACGGGCCGCCGCGCGGCGCACAATCCCGGAGAATAGCAAGCTCCCCAGCACACTAACATCGATGGGCAGGGCCGGGAACAATTCCCGGCCCTGCCCTGTTACAGGTATCGATACATGCAAATGCATCTAGTTTGAGGTACACTGTTTACAGAGCCCGGGACCTCGGGCAGGGAGAAAGGCACATCATGCAGATCGGCGTATTCAGCGTCAGCGATATCACCACTGACCCCACCACGGGCCGCACGCCCACGGAAAACGAACGCATCAAGGCCTCCGTTGCCATTGCCAAGAAGGTCGAAGAAATCGGCATGGACGTCTACGCCCTTGGCGAGCACCACAACCGGCCCTTCTTCTCCTCCTCGCCCACCACCACCCTGGCTTACATCGCAGCCCAGACCGAGCGCATCACGCTGTCCACGGCCACCACCCTGATCACCACCAATGACCCGGTCAAGATCGCCGAAGACTTCGCCATGCTCCAGCACCTCTCCGATGGCCGCGTTGATTTGGTCCTCGGCCGTGGCAACACCGCGCCGGTGTACCCCTGGTTCGGCAAGAACATCCAGGACGGCATCGAACTCGCCATTGAGAACTACAGCCTGCTCCGCAAATTGTGGGATGAGGACACGGTCAACTGGTCCGGAAAGTTCCGCACACCCCTGCAGAACTTCACGTCTACACCGCGGCCGCTCGACGGCATGGCCCCCTTCGTGTGGCACGGCTCCATCCGGACGCCGCAGATCGCAGAAGTTGCCGCTTACTACGGCGACGGTTTCTTCGCCAACAACATCTTCTGGCCCAAGGAGCACTACCAGCAGCTGATCGGCCTGTACCGGGAGCGCTACGAGCACTACGGACACGGCAAGGCAGACCAGGCAATTGTTGGCCTTGGTGGTCAGTTCTTCATGAGGAAGAACTCGCAGGACGCCGTCAAGGAGTTCCGCCCGTACTTCGACAACGCGCCGGTCTACGGGCACGGACCGTCCCTGGAGGACTTCACCTCGCAGACTCCGCTGACAGTGGGCAGCCCGCAGGAAGTCATCGAGAAGACGCTGACATTCCGCGAGGCCTTCGGTGACTACCAGCGGCAACTGTTCCTGATCGACCACGCCGGCCTGCCGCTGAAGACCGTGCTGGAACAGTTGGACCTCTTCGGCGAAGAAGTCCTGCCGGTACTCCGCAAGGAATACGCCGCCATGAAGCCAGCGCACGTGCCTGACGCACCGACGCACGCCTCACGCGCCGCCGCCGCCCTGGAAGCCACGGTCAGCGAATCCGCTACCGCTGGTGCTGCGGGGCAGGACGCCTGATGTCCAGCCCCTCGGCGTCCTCCGCCGTTCGCCTCGCCGCCGAAACCTGGGAGTCGTTGTTCCGCTCCCAGGTGGCGGTGATGCGGAAGCTGCAGTCGGGACCCGCCTTCAAGACACTGCCCGTCAAGGAATACGATGTCCTCTTCACGTTGTCCAAATGCCCTTCGGGCCAACTTCGGCTCAATGAGATCAACGACAAAGTCCTGCTGAGCCAGTCCAGCTTGAGCCGCTTGGTGGACCGTTTGGAGAAGCGCGGTTTGGTGGAAAGAACAACAGCGCCCGACGACGGCCGCGGAGTCCTGCTCTCACTCACCGAAGCGGGCAGTGAACTTCAAAAAACCATCGGCCGCGAACATGTCCGGGACATCGCGCACCTGGTGGCGCCTGCGCTCACAGCTGAGGAACAGCGGGAGCTTTTGCGGCTGACCGAGAAGCTCCGCGCTTCGGTTGCGGGACACTAACGCAAGCTGATGAGCTCCCGGGGGTCCTCCACCGGGAGCTCTCCGTTTACCGACGCACTGACCTTGAGTGTTTTCAGGGTCAGGCTGCCGCCCACGGTGGACAGGAACGCGGTATCCGATGAATCGCGTCCCGCAGTGATGCGGAGCATGGATTCGCGGGGAGCCAGTCCGGTGGGGTCGATGATGTGCCAGGCTCCGTTGATATGTGCCTCGGCAACAGCATGGAAATCCATGGGACTCAGCCCTGGAGCGTACACCGCCGCCAGACGCGCAGGAACGTCCTTGGACCTCAACAGGGCGATGGCGAGGTGGGCGAAGTCCCGGCAGACACCTTTGCGGTGAAGCAAGGTTTCCACGGCTCCGTCTGTTCCCCGCGACGAACCGCTGACGTACCGCAATTCCCCGTTCACCCAATCGCGTACCGCTTGGAGCAGTTCGGGACCTTGCAGGCTGCCGAACTCGGCATAGGAAGTAGGCAGCAGCCTGTCTGACTCCGCGTACCGGCTGGGCCTGACGTACCTGATGAGCTCCATCGGGCTGGACGTATCGGGCTCGCCATAGCCATGAACCGTTGCCCGGTAGTCCACTGTCACCTCACCGGGCTCAGTGAACTCCAGGTAGTGGAAGCGGCCGCCATGGTGGTCGCTGAGTTCGGCAAAGGGAACCTCAGCACCATCCTTGGTGATGGACAGAGTTTCCTCCACTGCGTCGTAGCCATGGTTGTTGGCCACGGCTACGGCCATGGCCACCTTGGTGTTGGCTGCAGTCTTGAAAACGAGCGAGGCAGCAACATTGCGTTCCATTGATCTCCGGGGTGGGTTGCGGCGGGCATCCCCATCGCCGCCGTATGTGTGAATCAGCCAATCGCAGGACTACAGATTGACCTTCAGAGACAGTAGCATCCGCTGGACATTGGCGAATTCAGATCCGTGGACCGCGTACTTCGCAGCCAGGTCCAGAGTATCGAAAGCCTTGGCCGGGGCCACCTTCTCGTCCGCGGCGAAGGCATGGATCGCCAGGACGTCGCCAAAGGAGATATCGCCCTTTCCGGCAGGGCCGAGCACCCTGTTCCTCAGTTCGCAGGACTGCCCGTCCACACCAGCCACCATATTGGTGATGCCGTAGGAGCCGAAAAATTTGTAGCCTTGGACCACACGGAAAACCACGCGCGGATCAATGGTGTCCGGGCCATCCGAGTGCGGGACGTCCAAGGGCACGCTGCTGATTACTACGTACGGGCGGGACTGCCCGGCGGGGCATGCAACGGGCGCAGCCGAAGGGAGGCCTGTCTGGAGGGTGGCGATGTAGCGTCCTTCAGCATCCTTGACCTCCACCTTCAAGGCATGGGCCAGCGAGCCTGCCTCCGGCGTCACCGACTGCGCTATCCACTCCTGCGGTAGCTCAAAGCTGACGGTTTTGGCGGAGTCCGTGTACGTCTTCCAGGACACCGCCGTTGCGGCCGGACTGGGTTCCGCGCTGGCCGAGGCGCTGCCGCCTTCGCTGGGGGCTTCGGAAGGCGAGCCTGCCGCGGAGGCCGTTGCCGGCGTCGTGCTTTCCGCAGTACCGGTCCCTGATTCCGAGGTGTTGGGCTGGGAGCTGGCCGTCGAGGTTACTTGCGGGCCTTTGTTCTCAGCGGAGCAGGATGTTGTGGCCGCGAGTACGGACCCAGCCAATACCACGGCTGCGACCCGCATCGGAATGCGGTGCAGGTTCAGGATGCCCTTCATGAGCTCAGCCTAGCTGCGGCGATCCCGCGACACGCACAGGACTAGGCTGAGGGTATGGCTCCCGATCAGCAGGACTATTTCGAGGACGACATCCCCACTATGTCAGCGGTTGATATTGCCGACTGGCGCCTGCGGACGTTCGCTCTCTACGACAAGGTGCGTCAGCTCGCAGCCACCAACCCGTTCGACGCGCATGTCTTCTGGCGGCAGGAACGGGACCTGATGTTCGCTACCCATCCTGCTTCAGCGCTGACCGCGGGCATGAAAGCCTCATTTTCCGGGCTGCGAACCGCTGATTACGATCCCTCCTTCCGGATGTACGCCGCCTTGTCCCCCGACGGAGCCGGCCAGGAGATGAACGTCGAAACAGGGACTGACGGCGTAGTGCCTTTTACAAGGATCGGCACCCTTGAGCTACCCGGACTGGGCTCGTTGGCGGCCTGGCGGCTACGCAGCTATGGTGGCGGCATCTTCGTGCCCTTCCGTGACTCGACTGCCGGCAAAGAGGGCGGAAGCTACGGAGCGGGAAGATATCTGCTGGACACAGTCAAAGGCGCGTTCCATGGGACACGGGAAACCGGCGCCGGGCAAGAGCTCGTGCTGGACTTCAACTTTGCGTACAACCCGTCGTGCGCCTACAACGAAGCTTGGGCGTGCCCGCTGGCTGGACCAGCCAACCGATTGGCGGCAGAAGTACCTGTGGGAGAACTTTACCTGGGCTAGCCGAACAGCCCACCCGGGCCAAAAACCGCGAGCGCCGCAACGGCGGCCAGTATTGTCAGGGGCGCCACGATCAGGCCGAAGAGCGCGTATCCCCTCCACTTGACCAGCACGTTCATGCGCACCAACCGGTCGTGCCATAACAGGGTGGCCAATGATGCCCACGGCGTGATCAAGGGCCCCGCGTTGACTCCCACCAGAAGGGCAGCCATCCTCTCAGGGTTTCCTGCCAGTGGTTCGGCCAGCAGGTAGGCGGGGAGGTTGTTGACCACATTGGAGCCCAGGGCTCCCGTCATGGCCAGTCTCAATAGTTCAAGGAACCCATACCCTTGCCCCGCCACTTCGCCAAGAAGCACTGACGCTCCAAGGTATTGACCTGCCTCGACCACCAGGAAGAGTCCGCACGTGAACAGCAACAGGGACCACGGAATCAACGTCACCCTGAGCACCTTGGGCCTACGGACTGCGAACGCCACCCCAAGGGTGGCCGCAGCCGCTGCAGCAGGAATCCAGATGGCAACTCCGGATACCAGCGCCGGCAACAGCAACAACAGGACCACGGCACTGACCAGCAGCAGGACCCTGTCGGTGGTTGCTTTGGACGAAATTCCTTGGGCTGGACGGGTGGAATCGCGTGCATAGGTCTTGCGCAGTTCGCGCCTGAAAACGATGGCTATGAACGCCAAAGGGACCAGGACGGCGGCCACCGACGGCGCCCACATCAGTTGGGCGAACTGTGCGGGACTGATACCGCCCAGGTTGTGTTGCGCCAAGAGATTGGTCAGGTTGGAGATGGGAAGCAACAAGCTGGCGGTGTTCGCGAGCCACACGGTTGTCAGAGCAAAGGGCAGGACGGGTAGGCCCGCTTGGCGGGCAACGGTGACCACCACCGGGGTGAGGAGAACCGCCGTCGTATCCAGCGACAGGAAGACAGTGCCCAAGGTGGCAAACAACGCCAAAAGCAACCACAGAAGGATGCTGCGTCCGCGCCCCCAACCGCGCAGATGGCGGGCTATCCATTGGAAGGCGCCGGCCTCACTGACGAGTTCTGTCACCACCGTCATGGCAACCACGAAGCCGAGGATGGGTGCCACCCGGTCCACCAGGACCGCCACTTCCTGCCATGGCAGGACACCCGTGGTCACGGTGATCCCACCAGCCACAAGGAGGACCAACCCAATGATTGCCAGACGCATGGAACGGATTCTAAGCCCGGCCCCTGTGTCCTTCCTCCGCGCCACGAGGACAACGCGTCATCGAACCGTAAGCCTTGGAGCACCCGCGCCGGTCCTGCGAAGCCTAGCCTTGGAGCATGAACACACTGTGGAGCATGACCCGATTCCGGAGACTGGTCCGGGCCCACAGGATCCTTGCGGCGGTGGCAGGTTTGGTGATCCTCTCAGCGGTGGTGGCGGGAGCCGCGTTGTTCCAGCCGTGGCGCCTCTTCACCAGCAGCACCCTCAATGAAGCGCTGCCCGCTGCACCGTTTTCTGCGAGCTCGGGACCTGCCGACAGGCCCGCAGTCCCAGGCTCACCACCGCCCGCGTCCTCCGGTCCCGCAGCACCGGCTCCCACCCCGCCCGTCCCCGCAGCTCCGCTGGTTCTTAGCTCGGGTGCTTTCCAATCCCAGGAGCATGAGACCACTGGCACGGCCCAGCTGGTGAAACTCGCCGACGGGAGCCATCTGCTGCGACTTGAGAACCTGGCCAGCAGCGACGGTCCGGACGTCAAAGTCTGGTTGAGCAGCCTGGAAGCCGGTGGCGACTGGTTCAAGTACCGTTCAGGGCGATACGTGGACCTGGGAGCCATCAAAGCCACTCACGGCAACCACAACTACGCCATCCCCGCAGGGACCGACGTCGCCGGTCTGACGTCTGTGGTCCTGTGGTGTGACCGTTTCAGCGTTGCGTTCGGATCGGCCCCACTCTCCTGACGCGTTGCGAGGCCCGCTCTGCGTGCTAAGGGCGTGCCATGGGGTGTAAAACGGGCCTCGCAACGCAGGGCGAAGCTCAGGGAGGACGTAGGATGTCATCATGACCTTGCTGCTTCCCCGTCGCATCGCCCGCGTCCGGCCCGTCCCTGCCCAGTCCCCGACTAGTGAGTCCTTGAGCGGCAGGCCTTCGACGAGCTCGTATCCGGACGAGCAGTTCTTCGTGGCCAACAACGCCACGGATTTCGACTCGCCCGCAGGAACCCAGTGGACCGTGGTGGACTCCCCTTTCCCGGGATCGAGGGCGAACGCCAACAGTCCTGCCAGGGACGGCTGGGAGCTTGGCGACGTGGTCAGCCAAGATTCGTTTTACTTCCTGGCCCCATCGGCTCCTGTCAACGTCTTCGGTATGGCCCACAACACCGGGCAGCCTGGCCGGGACCTGCCGCCCCAGGCATTCCACAAAGCAGCATCCAGCGTCATCGGACCCGGCGAAGCAATCCAACTGAGCTCCACCGTGGGTTATGTGGACCCGGAAGCTGAACTGACCGTCGTCGTCGGCCGTGCCGCGCGGGGTTTGACCTTGGAGACGGCGAGGTCGGCAATCCTTGGATACACCATCGGCAACGACGTCTCCGCCCGAGACCTCCAGAAGTCCGACGAACTCTGGATCAGCGCCAAAAGCCAGGACACGTTCACGCCCGTCGGCCCGTGGATAGTCACGGACCTGGATGACTCGAACCTTGAAATCGGCATTGTCCACAATGGCCACGCCCTCAGCACCGCCGGTACAGCTGATCTCGGCTGGAAAGTGGACGAGATCATGGTTTATCTGACTTCGTTCATGACCCTCCAAGCCGGCGACCTCGTGCTCTCAGGGTTCCCCGCGGAGTGCGCGCGAATCCAGCCTGGCGACACCGTAGTGTGCCGTGTGGAAGGAATCGGAGAGCTCCACAACCCTGTAACCGGCGCTTCCTGGGAACAGTAGCCCGCATAGTGTGTCAGGCTTAACTTCATGGAGATAGCTGCGGGGGCCACTGAGCTACGCCCATCTCCCTCAAGCAAGCCACCAGGCCGGCAGAAGCTCCCACGCAAGCGGCATCGCGGCATCCTGAAGTACCCGGTGGTCCGTCAGTTGATCCGCTTCACCGGGGTTGGTGTCGTCTGCACGGCGAGTTCCCTGGCCATCTATGCCTTGCTGCGTCCGTGGATTGATCCCCAACTGGCCAACGCTGTGGCACTGATCCTGACGTCGCTGATGAACACGGCCCTGAACCGCCGCCTGACGTTCAAGATCACGGGCCGCAAGAAGCGCACGCAGGATCACCTGAGTGGAGTGATCGTGATCGGCATTGCGCTGATCATCACCGGGGGGAGCCTTGGCATGCTGCATCTCCTCCGGCCCGAAGCCACGGTGGCCGAGGAGCTCTGGACCACTACATTGTCCGGGTTCGTGGCCACGGCCGTTCGGTTTACCCTGTTGCGGCACTGGATTTTCCGGCGGGCCCGGCACGTATAGCCGGCACGGCCGCCGGTTCTAGCCTGGCTGCGGTGCCGCCAGGTTCCGGACACGTCCGACGGCGGTTTCCACGGCAACGGCTGCCTGTTTCAGTTCGGCGTCAGTGACAGTTGACGTGAAGCTGAAACGCACCGCAGTCTGTGCCGTTTCAGGGGCGATGCCGAGGGCAACCAGCACCGGCGAGGGCGCGTCCGATCCTGCCGCGCAGGCCGAGCCACTGGAACACACCACCCCAAGCCGCTCGAGCTCAAGCAGCACCGACTCGCCGCTGGTGCCCGGGAAGCAGAAAGAGGCTACTGAAGGCAGCCGTTGGCCTCGGTGCCCCGTGAGCAAGGCGTCCGGAACGGTGGCGAGGATCTGATCGATGAACTGATTCCTCAGAGCGGAAACCCGCGCAGCCTGTTCGGGTTGCTCGGCGTGGGAGAGCCTTAGTGCCGTGGACAGTGCCACAGCTCCAGCCACGTTCTCCGTGCCCGAGCGCCTTGCCCTCTCCTGGCCGCCACCGTGAACCAGTGGTTCCATGCGGAGACGCCCCTTGGTGAACAGGACGCCGGATCCTTTGGGCGCACCAAGTTTGTGTCCGGAAATACTCAATGCATCGACGCCAAGCGCTTTGACGTCCAGCGGCAACCATCCGGCGGCCTGCACCGCGTCAGTATGGAAAGGCACGCCGTGTTCCCGTGACACCGTCGCCAAGGCAGCGATCGGCTGGATGGTTCCGATCTCATTGTTCGCGTACATGATGCTCACCAAAGCCGTTTCGGGCCTTATTGTCGCCCGCAGGTCGTCGATCGACACCAGGCCTTCTCCATCGACCGCAAGCACATCCACGGCGAACCCGTGCACTCGTTCCAGGTAGCGGGCCGACTCTTCCACCGCGGGATGCTCGATTGCGCTGATGACCACCCTGTTCAGCGAAGGATCGGCCGCCTGACGGGCCAGCGCAATGCCCTTCACGGCAAGATTGTCAGCTTCCGTGCCTCCGGAGGTGAAGGTCACCTCGCCGGCACGGCAGTTCAGGACCTTCGCGACGCCGGAACGGGCCCCTGCGAGCGCAGCTGCTGCCGCTTCGCCCAGGCTGTGATGGCTGGAGGGGTTGCCGAACTCGCCGCTCAGATAAGGCCACATGGCTTCGAGAGCCTCGCGGCGGACCGGAGTGGTGGCTGCGGCATCAAGGAAGATCATGGCGGAAACGCCTTCAGTTGGGTGTGGCTTTGAGTTCGATGTCGAGGCCGAGGTCGAGCGCGCTTACGCTGTGCGTCAGGCCTCCGATGGAGATGACGTCCACGCCCGTCGAAGCGATTTCGGTGACAGTGTTGATGTTCACGTTGCCGCTCGCTTCCACGATAGCCCGCCCGTCCACCTGCTTGACACCGGCCCGGAGCTCGTCGACGGAGAAGTTATCCAGCATGATGGTGTCCACACCGGCCGCCAGCACCGGTTCAATCTGCTCGGCCCTGTCCACTTCAACTTCGAAGTGGGTGGTGTGGCCCAGCTGGGCTTTGGCGGCAACCAGCAATTCGGTCAGCTTGCTGGAGTCGCCTCCGGTCATGACGGCCAGGTGGTTGTCCTTGGCCAGAACGGCATCTGAAAGGCTGTAGCGGTGGTTCGCTCCCCCACCGCAACGCACGGCGTAACGTTCCAGGACACGAAGGCCCGGCGTGGTCTTGCGGGTATCAGTGATCCGCGCACGCGTCCCTTCCACGAGCTTTACGAATTCTGCGGTCTTGGTGGCGATGGCACTCATCCGCTGCACCAGGTTCAGGCCCACCCTTTCGGCAAGCAGCACTGAGCGGGCCCTGCCACTGACCCGCGCCAGGTGGGTTCCGGCGTCGAACGCTTCACCGTCGGCGAGCAGTAGCTCCACCTCGGTGTCCGGGTCCACAAGCTTCATGGCGTCGCGGAAAACGGTACCGCCGCTGAAGACTCCGGGGACGCGCGCGTTCAGCACGGCGCTCGCCCGGGCATCGGCGGGAATCAGCAGTTGCGAGGTGATGTCGCCGCTGGGTGCGTCCTCCGCGAATGCCCGTTCCAGGATGTCCCGGACGGGGGCTGCGGGGAGGGTCAGGTTAGTCATGGACGAGGCTCGCTTTCCGGCTCATGGTGTAACGCTTATCAAATTCCTCGACGGCGGCTGGTTCCCTCACGCTGTCATTGCGGTAATGCGCTCCAAGCGACTCCCGCCGCTCCCGGGCCGCGTGGACGAGCAACTGGGCCGCCAACAGCAGATTGGCGTCCTCATGCTCCCGGACATCAAGGGAATCCGGAACGTTGAGGGGCAGCACCCCGCTCTCCCACTCGCCAAGAGCTTCGGCGGCCTCACCCAACAACTCCCCGCTCCGGAGCACGCCGGCCCTGGCGGTCATGAGGCGGCGAAGTGCCTGCCGCGAAAATCCACCCGACTCTGCAGATTGAGACCGCACGTAACCGGCCACATCATCCAGCGGCGCCGGAGACCCCGACAGCGGACGTCCGCTGTCAACAACCGGTAGTTCCGGAGGTCCCGACAGCGGACGTCCGCTGTCAACAACCGGTAGTTCCGGAGGTCCCGACAGCGCCGTTGTCGCGTGAGAGCTGGCGTCTTGTTGGTCGGCTGGCGGGGTCCCGGCAGCGTGCGTAAAAGCGAGGCCGCCCGCGGCCGAGTTAGCACGCAGAGGGACTCCGTTAGTCGACCCGAGGAACCCCTCAACAGCCCTGCGCCCGAACACGAGGCCTTCGAGCAGGGAGTTGCTGGCCAGCCGGTTGGCACCTTCTACACCGGTGCAAGCGACTTCGCCGGCAGCGAGCAAACCAGGAACAGACGTGCGGCCGTAGAGGTCGGTCACCACCCCGCCCATCCAGTAGTGGGCCGCTGGTGCAACGGGAACAAGTTGCCGGGTCCAGTCGACGCCGGCCTGGCGCGTCCGCTTGCTGAGGGTGGGGAAGCGCTTGGCCAGAAAGCCCCGACCTCGCTGTTCTTCGATCACGGTGGCGTCGAGGAAGACGTGGCCGTTGGGGTCGCCGAGTTTTGCCAGGTGCAGGGCGATGCTGCGGGAGACGACGTCCCGTGGCGCGAGTTCTGCGTCAGGGTGGTAATCGGGCATGAACCGGAGCCCGGTGGCATCGAGCAGGATGGCCCCTTCGCCACGCACTGCTTCAGAGATGAGCAGGGGGTCGTTGTTCCCTTCTGCTTCCCTGGCCGCTGCCGGGAGCACCATGCATGTTGGGTGGAACTGGAAGAACTCGAGGTCTGCAACCGCGGCTCCAACACGCCATGCAAGCGCCAAACCATCTGCCGTGGCAACCGCAGGGTTGGTGGTTTGGGCGAAAAGCTGTCCGGCTCCGCCCGTCGCGAGGAGGACGGAGTCGCCGTGGACGCCGAGGTGGCGTCCGTCGTGGAGGAAATTGGCCCCCACCACGCGGCCACCCTGCGGTCCGCCCAACGAGAGCGAAGTGACTTGGGCGTGCCCGATGACTTGGATCCTGCCCGCGGCTTGGAAATCCAGGACTGTCCTGATCAGCGCTGCCGCCACTCCCGCACCGGTGGCGTCGCCGCCGGCGTGCAGGATACGCGGAGCCGAGTGGGCGGCTTCGAGACCCAAGGCGGGGTCGCCGTCGTCGTCGAGGTCGAACTGCACGCCGAACCGTCCAAGCCCGGCAATGTCCAGCCGCGCCTCGGTACACAACACCCGTACTGCTTCTTCGTTACAGTGGCCTGCCCCGGCCTTGAGGGTGTCAGCGATGTGCGCAGCCACCGTGTCACCGGGGGCTGGCTCGTCCAGCACGGCGGAGATCCCACCCTGGGCGTAGTATGTGTTGCTGTCCGCGAGCGCACCCTTGGTCAGCAGTACCACTTCCGCACCGGCTTCCGCGGCAAGCAGCGCGGAGTACAGTCCTGCAATTCCGCTTCCGACGACGATCAGCCGCTTGGGGGCAGGCCCTTCAGCAACGCTCGCTGTAGTCATGTGAGGCTCGATTCGGCTAGTCCGGGGTGAAGTGCCAGATGGTTTGTGCCGACTGGCTTAGGCCGGCTTGGCGGCCAGCATGCGCTCCAGCGCAATCTTGGCGTTTTCCTGCACGGAGTCGTCCACCGTGATCCGGTTGACAATGCGTCCTTCCACGAGCTCCTCAAGGACCCAGGCGAGATAGCCAGGGTGGATGCGGTACATGGTGGAGCACGGGCAGATGACGGGATCGAGGCAGAAGATGGTGTGCTGCGGGTTTTCGGCGGCGAGCCGGTTCACCATGTTGATCTCGGTGCCGATAGCGAACGTGGTGGGTTCGGTTGCGGCAGCGATGGCCTTCTTGATGAAGTCGGTGGAACCGGCGGAGTCGGCGGCGTCCACTACCTCCATGGGGCACTCGGGGTGGACGATCACGTTGACGCCAGGGAAGTCCAGCCGGGCCTTTTCGATCTGGCCTACGTTGAAGCGCTTGTGGACTGAGCAGAAGCCGTGCCAGAGGATGACGCGGGAGTCCAGGAGCGCTTGTTCGTCGTTGCCGCCGAGTTCCTTGCGCGGGTTCCACATGGGCATCTGTTCCAGCGGGACGCCCAGTGCCTTGGCGGTGTTGCGGCCCAAGTGCTGATCGGGGAAGAACAGGACCCGCTGACCGCGCTCGAAGGCCCATTCCAGGACCACTTTGGCGTTGGACGAGGTGCAAACGATTCCACCGTTGCGCCCACAGAACGCCTTGAGCGCAGCGGAAGAGTTCATGTACGTGACGGGGATGACGGGTACACGCCCTGATGCGTCCGGCTCCGTGCCGAATATTTCCTCCAACTGCTCCCAGCACTCCTCAACGGAGTCTTCGTCCGCCATGTCCGCCATGGAGCAACCCGCAGCGAGGTTCGGCAGGATCACGGCCTGTTCAGGCGTTGAGAGGATGTCCGCCGTTTCGGCCATGAAGTGCACGCCACAGAAGATGATGGCTTCGGCGTCCGGCTTGGTCAGTGCTGCGTTGGCGAGCTGGAACGAGTCGCCGACGAAGTCTGCGTACTGGATGACTTCGTCACGCTGGTAGAAGTGGCCCAGAATTACGGCGCGGTCCCCGAGCGTCGCCTTGGCGGCCCGGATGCGGGCGTCAAGTTCGGCGTCGGTGGCTTTCTTGTACTCTTCCGGCAGCTGGCCTTGGCGCGGCGTGGCTTGGGGCGCAACGTCGTCACTTGAGGCACCCGGGCCGTAGGCGGGCTCGCCGGCGAGGGCCTCGGCAAGGTCGTACTCCCATGGGCCCCTGGCCAAGGCAGGGCTGCAGGTGGACCCTGCGCGGGAGAGGCCCTTCTCGGCTTCCTCGCGAGTGATCAGCTGGACGGCAGTGTTGACGCTGCTCATGGTGTACTCCTGTTATCTGGCCCGAGGCCGGGCGTGCCGGTAAAGCGGTAGAGGCGTGGTGGGCGGTGTTTTCCGCCTTGGAGGTATTCACCGGTTTCTTCGATTTCCGGTGTTGCCTTGACGTGCCTTCGGAAGTTTGCGGGATCGAGCTGGCGGTCCAGCACGGCCTCGTAGACTTCGCGGACCTGGGCGAGGGTGAAGAACTCTCCCAGCAGGTGGTACGCGATGGACCCGTACGCCATCTTGTTGCGGAGCCGCCAGAGGGCGTAGTCAACGATTGCGTTGTGGTCAAAGGCCAGTTCGCCGAGCCGGTCTGCCCGGAACCAGCGCACATTCTCGGATTCGTCGGCGAGGGCAGCTTCGGTGGGTTGAACCAAAGCCCAGTACACAATGGAGACGACCCGCTGGGTGGGTGACCTGTGGAGGCCTCCAAACGCGTAGAGCTGCTCCAGGTAGTGGGGCGCGAGGCCGGTGGTTTCGCGGAGGTTTCGCGAGGCCGCATCCTGAAGCGATTCGTCGTGGGCCAACGGCCCACCCGGGAGGGCCCACATGTCTTTGTACGGTTCGCGGATGCGGCGGACCAGCGGCAGCCACAGCGTGGGGCGCCCGGACTTCTCGCTGGGACGGAGGGCGAAAATCACCGTAGAAATAGCCAACGACGGCGGCGCGAGCCGCCTCTCGGCGACGTTTGCTGAGTTGGTGTTCACGGCGTTCACCTCGCTTCATCGCCGTCCCAAACGCTCCCACCAAAGCGGAGTGTTAGTTAAAGTCATGTTGACTAGAACTAATGGTACGACTCGACCGGCGGTTAGCAAAATGCCTTGCGTCACACTGTCTTCACGGCCGCTTCCATCAGCGGCAAAGTGCGACCTTGGATGTGGCTGTTCAGGACAATGACCGACGAGCACCGGACCACCGATTTGGTTGCGATCATGGCATCGAGCACGCGCTGCATATCCGGGTTGGACCGCGCCGCGATCCTCACCATGAGGTCCGAGTTCCCCGTGACCGTGTGGACCTCAATAATCTCCGGGATGGCACTGAGGCTTTCGATGATGGCGTCGTGGCCTATCTCCTGCGTGATGGTCACCGAGCAGAACGCCACCACCGGAAAACCGAAATTGGCGGGATCAGGCTGTGGAACCCAGGAACCAATAACACCGTTCTCAATCATTCGGTCGATCCTGGACTGCACCGTAGCCCGGGCAACCTTGAGCACGCGGGAGGCCTCCAGCACTGAGGATCGCGGTGAATCGGTGAAGAAACGTACAATTTTTGCATCAAGCGCATCGACCAGCATCAAAGTTCCTGTCCCCGGGGATCCGTACCCATCACATCGCCAAAGCAAAAAGTGATGTATCTTACAAACTGCGAGAATTATTCCACGGCTCTTGCTGCGTCGTCGACGCCTGCGTGCCAAGCCCATGAGGCCAGCACGCCAAACCAGCATGTAATCCATAGAAGGTAGACACGTATGACAACGAAGTCCATCGCGGCTCCTGCCCCAACATCCGGCCTCGGCCATTCACTCAAACCGCGCCAGCTCACCATGATGGGGCTCGGAAGTGCGATCGGCGCAGGCCTCTTCCTCGGCTCCGGAGCGGGCGTCCAGGCCGCCGGCCCGGCAGTGCTTATTTCCTACCTCGTGGCCGGGACGCTGATCATCCTGGTCATGTGGGCCCTCGGCGAGATGGCAGCTGCCAACCCGAACAGCGGCGCGTTCTCCGTATACGCGGAGAAAGCCATGGGCAAGACCGCCGGCGGAACCATCGGCTGGCTGTGGTGGCTCCAGCTGGTGGTGGTCATTGCCGCCGAAGCCATCGGCGCAGCCGGACTCCTGTTCTCCATCTGGCCGGTCATCCCCGTTTGGGTCCTTGCACTGGTCTTCATGGTGGTCTTCACCGGAATCAACCTGGTGGGCGTCCGCAACTTCGGCGAGTTCGAATTCTGGTTCGCCATCCTCAAGGTGGCCGCAATCGTCATCTTCCTGCTGATCGGCGCAGCCCTGCTGTTCGGTTGGCTGCCGAACGTTCCCTCCCCCGGATTCTCAGCTTTTGGCGACTTTGCACCCAACGGCATCGGTGGCATCGCCGCCGCCTTGTTCGTCGTGATCTTCGCGTTCGGTGGAACCGAGATCGTCAGCGTTGCTGCTGCCGAAACCGAGAACCCTGCCCATAGCGTTGGCAAGGCCATCCGCACGGTGGTCTGGCGCATCCTGGTCTTCTACATCGGCTCCGTGTTTGTCATCGCAGCCGTTCTCCCCGTGGGCTCGGACGGCCTGAAGTCCCCGTTCGCCGGCGTACTGGACCTTGCGGGAATCCCCGGCGCCGGCGCAGCCATCACCCTGGTGGCCGTCGTTGCCCTGCTGTCCGCGCTCAACGCCAATCTCTACGGCGCCTCCCGCATGATTTTCTCCCTCTCAGAGCGGGGGGAAGCACCCCGCTTCCTGTCCCGCCTCAGCGGCTCAAAGGTTCCCGTCGCCGCCGTCGGAATTTCGGTTGCCTTCGGCTTCATCGCAACGGTCCTTGAACTGCTGTTCCCGGAAAAAATCCTGCCCGCCTTGCTGAACCTTGTGGGCTCCACTTGCCTGGTGGTCTGGGGTACGGCGCTGGTGTCGCAATTTATCCTGCGCCGCAGGGCGGATCGGGACGGCACAGAGCTGCCGCTGCGCATGAAGGGATTCCCCTTCCTCACCATCGTCGGCCTCGTCCTGCTGGGCCTGATCCTGGTGGTGGGCTTCGCCAACCCGGAAAGTGCCGGACAGCTGATCGGAACATTCATTTTGATCCTGGTCATAGCCGCCGGCTGCTTCATCAACGCCAAGTCAAAGGCCGCCAAACACTCCACATCCGTCGAGTAACCAACTGCTTATCACCGCAAGAAAGCCCTGCACAGTTTGTACTGTGCAGGGCTTCTTTGTGTGCCCAAATTGTACAAAGTGTTTCGTTTGAACTGAGCTGATTGCGCACACCATCATTGGGTGACTAGGGTCACAGCTATGACTACACATCCTGTGCTGGCCGCCGTCGATGATGACGCGGCCCCGCTCACCCACCAGCAACTACGTGAGCTGTACACCCTGATGGCAGCCGTCCGGCACCTGGACACTTCGGCCGTGGCTTGGCAGCGCCAAGGGATCATTCCGGGCTACGCGCCGGAGCTCGGCCAGGAGGCCGCGCAGGTGGGCAGTGGCTACGCCGTTGACCGGACCAGGGACTTCGTCTTCCCCACCTACCGCGAGATGGGTGTTGCACGGGCGATGGGCCTGGACATGGTGGGCTACATGTCCACGCACAAGGCCACGTGGCACGGCGGAATGTACAACCCGCTGGAATCCAGGTTCGCACCCATCCAGGCGGTGGTGGCAGGGTCAGTGCTGCACGCTGTGGGTTGGGCCCACGGCCAAACCCTGGCCGGCCATGCCACAGGTGAAACGGGCGTAGCCATGACGTACTTTGGCGACGGAGCTTCCTCCCAGGGCGACGTCCACGAAGCCATGAACTTCGCCGCCGTCATGAAAGCCCCGGTGGTCTTCTTCATCCAAAACAACGGCTGGGCCATCTCCGTCCCTACGGAACGCCAAGTTGCCGGAGGCTCCGTCGCAGCTCGCGCCGCAGGCTACGGAATCCCGTCCGTGCAAGTGGACGGCAATGACGTCGTGGCAGTCTACGAAGCCACTCGTTCTGCTTTCACGCACTGCCGCGCGGGCAACGGCCCCGTGGTCATCGAGGCCATGACCTACCGCCGCGGTCCGCACTCCACCGCAGACGATCCCGGCCGCTACCGCACGCTGGAGGAGGAACGCCTCGACGCCGGCGAGGATCCGCTGGAGCGGTTCAAGCAGCGGCTCCTCGCCGAAGGAGTGGCCGACGAGGCCTTCTTCGCGGATGCACAGCGATTGGCCTTAGAGGAAGAAGAGGCCGTCCGGGCGGGCATTGCGGACCTGGGCCCAAGGCCCGGCGCCGAAATGTTCAGCCTGGTCTTCCAGGAACCAACGCCAGCCCTTCAATCCCAGGCCACCGCGTGGCGCGAGGAGTCAGAACATGCCTGAGACCATCACCGATCTGCGAATAAAAGACAACAGCACGGAAACCGCTACAGACGGCGTTCAACAGCTGTCCATGCAGCAAGCACTCAACCGTGCACTCGACGAAATCCTGGCTGAGAACCCCAAGGCCGTCATCTTTGGCGAGGACTGCGGACAGCTGGGCGGCGTCTTCCGCATCACCGACGGCCTCCAGGCGAAACATGGCGAGGCACGCGTCTTCGACACCCCGCTTGCCGAGTCCGGCATCCTCGGCATGTCCGTGGGCCTTGCAATGGCAGGCTTCCACCCCATCCCGGAAGTCCAGTTCGACGGTTTCGCCTACCCGGCCATCAACCAGATCGTCTGCCAAATCGCGAGGATGAACTACCGCAGCCGCGGCACCCTGCCCATGCCCATCACCTTGCGCGTACCCAGCTTCGGCGGCATTCGCGCACCGGAACACCACGGCGAGAGCCTGGAGGCGCTCTTCGCCCACGTTCCCGGGCTCAAGGTGGTCTCCCCCTCCAACCCGCACGACGCCTACCACCTGCTGAAGTACGCTGCCACCCGGCCGGACCCGGTGATCTTCATGGAGCCCAAATCGCGCTACTGGCAAAAGGGACCGGTGGACGTCACCACCGCGGTGCCCGGCGAGGCAACCCACGACGGCGACACGCCCTACGGCGGCAGCCTGACCGGCGCCCGGGTGGCCAGGGAAGGCCGTCACCTCACCCTCGTTGCCTGGGGTGCCATGGTCTCGCGCTGCCTGCAGGTTGCTGAGTTGGCGGCCGAGGACGGCATCGACGTCGAGGTCCTGGACCTGCGCTGGCTTAAACCGATTGACGCAGAAGCCCTGGCGAGGTCTGTCGGGAAGACGCGCCGCGCCGTCGTCGTCCATGAAGCGCCGCTGACCTCAGGTTTGGGTGCGGAGGTGGCCCAGCTCATCACGCAGAGCTGCTTCGCCACACTCAAGGCGCCGGTTGAACGCGTGACCGGCTTCGACGTGCCCTACCCCTCCGGAGACCTGGAGGACGAATACATCCCCAACATCGACCGCATCCTCTTTGGGATCCAACGCGTCCTGGAGTACCGCCGTGGCTGAAATTTCCTTCCCGCTCCCCGACCTCGGCGAGGGCCTCATTGAGGCGACCGTGCTGGACTGGCTCGTGGAGCCCGGCCAGCAGGTGGAACGCAACCAACCGATCGTGGAGCTCGAAACCACAAAATCGGCCCTCGAATTGCCGAGCCCGCAGGCGGGTAAAGTGGTGCGTATTCACGGGGCGCCCGGTGACACCATCAACGTTGGCGAACCGCTGATTGTGTTCGAGGTTCCGGACGACACCGCCGGGATCGTGGGCACTGTTCCGAAGGACGAAGCACCCAAGCGCCGGGTCCGCCTGAGCGCCGTACTCGATGAGGACTGACATGATGACCGGCAGGCACACCATGGAACAGCACAGGCACACGGTAGAGGGAACGGACCCCGGGTTGTTCGTGGAAGTTCACGAGCCGGCCACCGACGCCGGCCTGCGCCCCGTCCTGCTGATTCACGGCTTCTCGTCTTCCACGAAACTGAACTGGGTGGACAGCGGGTGGATCACCACCCTTCAGGATGCCGGCCGCCGGGTCATCACTGTGGACCTTCCGGGTCACGGCCGGAGCCACTCCCCCGAGGACCTGGATTCGTACACGCCCAGCCGCATCCGCGCTGACCTTCTCCAAATAGTGACCGACGCCGGCGCGCGGCCCTTGCGCGACGGCGACCCGTCCACGGGACTGGACGTCATCGGCTACTCGCTGGGATCGCGGCTGGCTTGGGAGTTTGGCGCCACCCAGCCGGACCTGGTTCACCGTATTGTCCTGGGTGGGCCGAGTTCAGCAGATCCGTTGGCAGCTTTCGACCTCGTTGCTGCGCAGCGGCACCTGGCAGACGGCACACCCATTGAAGACGCCTCCACCGCCGGGCTCCTGAAGATGGCCCAGATGCTTCCAAGCAACAACCTGTTCGCCATGTTGTCACTGATCGAGGCCATCAAGGGCGAGCCCTTTGATCCCGCGGAGGCCGCCCCGCACATGCCCCTCTTGCTCGTAGCCGGCGAGAAAGACGAACGGGCGGCCACCATGCCCGAGTTGGCCTCGATCGCCGGCAAGCGTGGAGGCATGGTGGAGACCCTGGTGATTCCGGGGCGCACCCATACCAATGTGATAACCAGCCGGGCGTTCAAGGAAGCCGCCGTCGAATTCCTCGGCGTATAGAAGTCAGCGGGCCAGCCGCTCAGCATTAAGGCTCATGCGTTCCAGCACGCTGAGGGCCATTGCGTACTCGTCGATGCCGATGCCCATGGACAAGTCCTGACGCGCATCTTCCACCATCCGCTGGGCCTCGTGGTATTTTTCCCGACCGCGTTCGCTCAGTGCCAGCCTGTCATCGATCATGGTGATCATTCCCCGCCCCACCAGGGCTGCAAGTTCCCGCTCGCGCAGCCGGACGTCGCCGCCCCACAGCGGCTGGAGGATGTCCTCCAGCTGATCAGGCAGCAGGGCACCCTCTGAAAGGGTGCCCAAGGCGTGCCATTGGCGCTTAGTGAGCTTGATCCTGGCCAAGGTGGCGTCCAGCTGGACTTCCAATGCGGCGTCCAGCCGTTTGATCCAATATCCGATGGGCTTGTTCACAAGGCCATGCTTTCAGCGGGGGCGCCACCGGGCAAGGTCTGGACGGTAGGCTTGGGAGTGCAACGAATTACGTGGAAGTGGAGCAGATGGGCATGCGTTTCAAGGACCGCGCGGAAGCCGGTCGACGCCTGGCTGAAGGACTGCCCCAGCTGAGGGAACGGCCGGATACCATCGTCCTTGGCCTGGCCCGTGGCGGGGTCCCGGTAGCCGCAGCCGCAGCTGCAGAACTGTACTTGCCGTTTGGCGCTGTACTGGTCCGCAAGCTGGGCATTCCGGGGCGTGACGAGACCGCTTTCGGGGCATTGGCTTGGTCCCGGGGGGACGTCCTGCGGATCGTCAACAGGCCCCTGAAGGAGCTCGTCCTCGCCCACGGCATTTCCCAGGCCGCTTTGGATGCAGTGGAAGCGCATGAGCGTGCCGAACTTATCCGACGCGCCACCCGCTACCCGGGTATCGGCCACGATCTCCGGGGGAAGACCGTGGTGCTGACCGACGACGGACTGGCTACAGGAGCCACCATGCGGGCAGCCGTGGAGGCGGTCCGGGCCGGTGGTGCCAGCACCATCGTCGCCGCGGTACCGGTTGCCTCGCTGGAAGCCTCGACGTCGCTGGGTCGGGTTTGCGACTTTGTGATGGCATTGCACACGCCCGGAAAATTCCATGCTGTTGGCGCCTTCTACGAACGCTTCGAGCAGTTGTCGGACGACGACGTCGTAGGTCAACTTGAAGCTGCAGAGGCCAGCGGCCGCAAGTAGTCGCCGTCGTCCATAAACGCGAAGAGTCCAGCATGGACGCAGAGACGGGCGCGGTCCCCTGGACCGCGCCCGTCTTTTGGACTCTGTTGGAGCGCCTAGTGATGGACGCTGTAGCCCAACGGCCGGCCGCGGGTTTCCTTGGCCAGGATCACGCCTATGGCAGAGATGACGCACAGCACCATGATGTAGATGCCCACTGAGCCGGACCACTTGGTGGTGTCCAGGAGTGCTTGGGCAATGAGCGGAGCGAAGGCGCCGCCCAGAATTGCACCCAACGCGTACCCGATGGAAATTCCCGAATAGCGGACCTGCGCCGGGAACATCTCGGCATACATGGCAGACATCGGACCGTAGGACAGACCCAACCCAATGGTGAGGACGAACAACGCGGTTCCGTAGAGCACGATGTCCTTGGAATCGATCAGCACGAACATCGGAATCATCCAGGCGAAGACCAGGCCGTAGCCGATGATGAAAGTCTTGACGCGGCCTATCTTGTCCGACAACCAACCGCCCACCATAGTGAAGATGAGCCAGCCGAAGGACGCGATGGTGGTGGCCAGCAAAACCTGGGGCGTGGGCATCTTCAACGTACGCGTGGCGTAGGAGATGAAGAAGGCAATCAACAAGTAGCCAGCGGCGTTGTTGGCGATGAAGATCAGCGCGGCCAGGACTACTTCCTTCTTGTTCTTCCGGAACAATTCGCCCAGCGGTGCCTTGCTTTCAGCCTTTCGCTGGGCGATCTCCTTGAAGACAGGGCTCTCGCCAACTGCGCGTCGAATCAGGTAGCCCACCACGATGAGGACCACGGACAGCAGGAACGGAACGCGCCATCCCCAAGACGCGAAATCTTCCTTGGACATGCCCGACTGCAGCAGGAACAACAGCCCGGTGGCCAGGATCATACCGATCGGAACACCGATCTGCGGGTAGGCGCCGAAAAGTCCGCGCTTTTTGAGGGGCGCGTGCTCCACAGCCATCAGTGCAGCACCACCCCATTCGCCGCCGGCCGAGAATCCTTGGACAACGCGCAGGGTGATCAGCAGGATGGGAGCCCAGACGCCGATGGTGGCATAGGTGGGCAGCATCCCGATCAACGCGGTGGCAGCACCCATCATGACCAACGTCATAACCAGCACGGCCTTGCGGCCGAGGCGGTCACCGAGGTGCCCGGCTACGAAGGCACCCAGAGGCCTGAACAAAAAGCTGATGCCGATCGTGGCGAACGACAGGAGCTGAGCGACGCCCGGGTTGGACTTCTCCAAAGGAGAAAGGAACAACGGGGCCAACAGCGTGGCCGTCAGCTGGGCAAAGATGAAGAAGTCGTACCACTCAATGGTGGTGCCCACCAGCGTCCCGGCCAGAACCCGGCGCTCTTCGCGCTTGGTGCTGGGCCCTGACGGTGAATCGACAGTGGAAGTTTCGGTCATTGGAACTCCATGGGGTGAGAGTGACTGGTCGGCGCGGGACATGCATTAACCGACAGAACGGTCAGTTAGGAAAGAATACTACAACCTGTGACTCAAAGCACAGACCCCTGTCGTGTCGGCCACCATAGAATGGTTCGCATGAATCCCCGCAGCGACGTCAAAGGTCCGCCGGAAACGGCAACGCAGGTTCCGCCGTCGCAAACGCTCTCCCGCGGAATCCGTGCGCTGGAAATTCTGGCGGCAGCCGAACGCCCCCTCAGCATCGCCGAACTCACGGAGGCCCTCGGCGTCCATCGGTCCGTGGCCTACCGAATTCTGCGGACGCTGGAGGACCACTCGCTGCTGGTGCGTGACGACTCCGGCCGCGTGCAACCTGGCCCCGGGCTGTCCGTCCTGGCCCGCGGAGTCTCACGGAACCTGCAATCGGCAGCACTACCCGAGCTCACCCAGTTGGCGAACACACTGCACATGACTGCATTCGTGGCGGTGTGGGACCACCAGGAATGCATCAATCTGGTCACTGTTGAGCCGCGACACTCAGGTGCCGCCCTCGCGCAGCACCCGGGCAACCGCCACCCCATCGCCACCGGCGCTCCCGGGATCGCCATCCAATCAACCATGACGGAGGACCGCTGGCAGCAGGTAGGAGCAGGAAACCCCTACCGCGCCGAAGCGCACGAGGCCCGCCGCCTGGGATACGCAACCAGCCACGATGAAGTCATCGCCGGCCTGTCCTCCATCGCTGCCCCCATCCGGGTGCCTGGCGGCCGGCCGGCGGCGATCGCCGTCGTCTATATCCGCTTGGACCAGGACGCTGACGCCGTGGGCAAGGCGCTGGCCGCCAGCGCCGCGCGGATCGAAAGCCAGCTGGCCTGAAACCTCCTCCCTGAACCATTCCTTTCAGGTCAAGTGACGTGCCCCACAGCACAAGACGGCAGCCCGGGGAAAGCGAATACTCGAACAAGGACCGGACACACCGTCCGGTCCTTCTTTCGAGCACGAGAAGGAACCCATGAGCCTGAATCTCCTTGATACCTCCAACTGGCTGCCACTGGACGGCCTGGCCCCCGGCTTCGACGCCAACAAGGCCCCTACCGTGCAAGACCTGGCAGGACAACAGTTTTCCGTCAGCGGCGACGGTGGACCCATGACTTTCAGCTTCGACGACGAAGAAGTCCAATGGGCTGCCGCCAGTCACGCCGGGACATCCACCTATGAGGCCTTCCTGGTGGCCGAGGAGTTGTACTACGCCCAATGGCAGAACCCCCAGGACCCGGAACTCGCCGTTTCCCTGGTGTTGGACCTCTTACACGGCCGGGCACTCTACATTGGCGCCACGCTCGGCAGGGCAACCCCCTCCAGCGTGGCCGTCCATCACGATTTCCGCCCAGGGACGCTCGATGGATACCGCGCCACGGGCACGGAAATCTCCGAAAGCCGTGCACTCATCGGCCGCCGCGTCGAATGGGTCTACAGCGAAACGCATGCCTACGAACACATCTACCTCAGCCCAACCTGGTACACGTGGCAGTGCCTGGCAGGTCCTGAGCGCGGATTGGCAGACACGGACTCCAACACCGTATTTCAGGTCCGCCCCGGGATTTTCGTCTTCACTTGGCGCGAGAAGGTCATACCCTGCGGCTCGGTCACCGTCGCCGACCACCGTGATCCCAACGCCATCAGGTCCCATGGCAGCCTCTTCGGCTGGGACGAGGCAGGAAGGGAACCCGTGCACTTCACTTTCGGTGCACACGGCCGCCTGATCAGCATCACCCAGCACAGCCCGGAATTGAACCCCGCCCTGGACCCGGCCATGCGGGATTAGCCCAAGCAAAGAGGACAACAATGAAGCCCCGGCGAGCGCAACGCCCGCCGGGGCTTCATCTATGGTGCGCGGGTTATCAGGCCTCCGAGCCGTGGCCGATCCGAGCGTACAAGGCAGGCTGCGAGCGCCGGAGGCGCAAGCCCCAGATGACGCCCGCAACCCCGGGCAGCAGCACCAGCAACGGCAAGACGAACGTAGCGGCCGTTGACTCGGTCTGTCCCAGCAGGACGTTGAAGTTCGCCATGATGAGCACAAAGACAACGGCAAGAAGCACGAAACCCAGGCCTGGAGCGATCACCCTTACCCACAGGTTTGCCCCGTGCTGCTGCCGCCGGAAGAAACCGATCACAGCTACCGACACCACGGTCATCAGCAGCACCAGCCCCATGGCACCGCTGTTGGTCAGCCAAGTAAACATAGTCAGCACGGGATACAGTTCACCGAGTTCGGAACTTGCACCGGCAATCGCAAAGCCAAGCGTTACGACGACGGCGATCACCGTTTGCGCCAGCGAACCGGCGAACGGTGCCCCACTTTCCGCCCGCACCTTGGCGAGCGCCGACGGCAGGACGCGCTCGCGGCCGAGGGAGAAGAAATAGCGCGCTACGGCATTGTGGAAACTAACGAGTGCGGCGAAAAGGCTGGTGACAAAGAGAACCTGGGCGATGTCGCTGAGCAACAGGCCCCCGTGGGCGCCAAGGAAAGCGAACATCATATCTGGTCCGTCAGTAGTTGCCGCCTCGACAACGGCGGACGGCCCTGCCCCTACGGTCATTGCCCAGGCGGAGACGGCATAGAACACGGCAATGATTCCCACAGCTGCAAACGTTGCCCTTGCGACCGTTCGTTTGGGGTCCTTGGATTCCTCACCATAGATTGCAGCGGATTCGAAGCCCATGAAGGCGGCTATTCCAAAGGAGAGGACTGCGCCGATCCCGGGAACAAAGAGGCTTTCGGGGCTCAAAGTCACTGCACTGATGCCTTCCGGAGCCACAGCCAGGCTGACGATGTCGTACACGATCACCACCAGGAATTCGAGGGCCACCAGGACACCAAGCACCTTTGCGGACAGGTCCACCCTGTTCACACCCAACCATCCGACGACGGCAATGCAGGCGAGCACCGGGATCCACCAGGGAACGCTGATGCCAAGCCGCGCAGATAGGAGCGAGGAGACCGTGAAGCCGAACAACCCATAGATGCCCACCTGCATCAGGTTGTAGGCCATGAGTGCAATCAGCGATGCCCCCACGCCGGCGGGCCTGGAGATGCCCTGCGCTATGTAGGCGTAGAAGGCGCCGGCGTTGGTGACGTAGCGGCTCATTGCCGCGTAGCCCACGGCGAACAGCGCCAGGATTCCGCCCAGAATCAGGAATGACAGCGGCACCCCGGTCACGCCGGTGACCGCGAAGGTGGTGGTCACACCTCCTGCCAGCACAGTCAGCGGTGCGGAGGCCGCGATAATCATGAAGGTCACTGCCGGTACGCCGAGCCGCCGTTTGGTACCGACTGTTCCGGCGGTCCTGCCCTTGACGGGGTTATCCACGCTCATAGTGTGCTCCTGCCTCGGTGCCGCGGGAGATTGCACGGCACGGTGTCTGTCATTCCGCAATCTTCCACCGCAGGAAGCGTGCGTGACTTGTCTCACACGGCAGGGTATTTGTCGCTGCACGCAAGCACGGCGGCACGTGGGCCCCGGTGTAGAATCGTGGGCAAGCTCACGTCCGCGTTATCGGCATACCGGCCCCGGAGGCGGCGTCGCCCGCGGGCCATTGAAAGGGAGTTTGATGACCGTCGCGGCTGATACGGGCCCCGCAACCGTGCAAACCATCGTGGCGGAGTCGTTCCAGGAGTGGAGCAAAGCAATATCCACCTCCTTCGTGCCTCTGTTGGCAACGGGGCCGCGCAGTTCTTCCCTCCAGGGGGCAGCCTTCCACGGAACCATGCGTGCCCGGGTGCTGGGGCAGATCTCCGTAGTGGAGATTACTGCCGGACCCCATACCGTCCTCCGCACACCGGAGCTGATTGCCAAGTCCACAGGGCGATTCTTCAAACTCAGCATCCAACTCGCTGGTTCGGGCCGCCTGGTTCAGGACGAACGCGAAGCCGTGTTGCGTCCCGGTGATCTCTCCATCTATGACACCTCCCGGCCCTATCAATTAACGTTCGACGACGACTTCCGCACTCTGGTGCTCATGTTCCCGCATGTTCTGCTGGACCTGCCAGCCGAAGCCATGGGCCATGTCACTGCCTTGCGCATTCCGGGCGACGAGGGCCTTGGTGAATTAATCAGCCCCTTTCTGGTAAAACTGGCCGACAACCTTGAAGCCCTCTCGGGCTCCAACGGGCTACGGCTGGTCCACAATGCACTGGATTTGGTGACCACACTCTTCAACGGTGAACTCGATCAGCTGATCGAGACGGGACGGGATCCGCACCTCCTCCTGCTGGGCCGCATCCACGATTACATTGAAGCCAACCTCGGTGACCCGGAGCTCTCCCCCGGAACCATCGCCGCTGCCCACTACATATCGACGCGGCACCTGCACGATCTCTTCCAGGAAATCGGGACTACGGTGGCCTCGTCCATCCGGCAACGACGACTCGAACGTTGCCGGCGCGACCTCAGGGATCCGGTCCTTGCCGATCGACCGGTCACTGCCATCGCAGCCCGGTGGGGGTTCACCGACGCCGCCCATTTCAGCAGGATCTTCCGGGCAGCATTCGGGAACTCCCCCACCGGTTACCGCAACGCCTCGTAGCAGCTACGCCTGGGGCTGCCGCTTCAAGACTAAGGACGTGACTACGCCCAGCAGCAAAAGGCCGGCGGCCGCCGCCATGGAGACCACGAACGCCGCACCCGGGCCTTGCGTTTCAGCCAATTGCCCGGCCAGATAAGAGCCCAAAGCAGTTCCAGCCACGATTCCGCTGGCCAGTGCCGTCATCACCGTTGCCATGCGGCCGGCCGGCGCCACCACTCCGCCGATGCTGAAGACAGTGACCATCACCGGCCCTACGGGGATGCCCAGTATCAGCAGGACAAAGATCATGGGCCAGATACCCGCCGGAAGAAGCAGCAAAAGCGACAAAACGGACATCGCCAGCGCTGCCGCTATCCAGCGGGAAGCCAGGCTGAACCGTTGCGGCCAGAATGCGACGGATAGCGCTGCTACAGCTGAGCTGAGGCCCATTGCTGCGTATAGAAGTCCAGCGATTTCGGCAGTGGCGTACTGTGCGGAAAAGGCACTCAGGGCGTTTTGGGTTGCCCCAAAAAAGGTACCCATGCACACCATCGCGAAGACCGGCACGGCCACCACCGCGCCTGCCCAACGGTTGCGGCTCGCAGGACTTACCGGGGCCGCTTGCTCTCCTGGAGGCACGGCGCCGGCACTCGGCTTCCGAGGTGCCGGTACAACCGCCAGCTGGCTGGGATGGATCGCAAAAGCAGGAACCAACGTGATGGTCATGACGGCTGCCAGGGCGAGCGGCAACCAGGGTGCCACCATGCTGGCGAGGACCCCCACCAGGGCAGGGCCTAGGACGAAGGTGATCTCGTCCGCTGTCCCTTCATAGGACAGCGCGGTGTCCAGGTCAGCCCGGTTGGCCGCGACGCTTCGGCCTCCGTTGGCTGAGGACTGGGATACATTGCGGGTTGTCAGTGCCATCCATCGGACACGGGCCATGGGACCCACCTGGGGGCAGCTGGCTCCCGCGAGGAAAGCTGCAATGAGGACGCCAACTGCGTCGGCCACCGAGCCGTACGCGGGAGTGAGGTAAGCCGCAGCAAGGAGCCCCGCGACGGCGAGTGTGTTGATGACCGCTGCCACGAGGAGTACGATCCGTTGTCCTGCCCTGTCAGCCAGGGAGCCGAGGACGGGAGCACCCAGGGCCGAGCCGATGCCAACCGCTCCGGCCGCCATGCCGCCGATCGCGTAGGAATGGCTGACGGCGGTGACCAGCGTCAGGGTGCCGACTGTCAGCATGGCCAGGGGAAGCCTGGCGAAAAGGCCCAGCGGAAGGAAACCGGGTCCGGCCAATTCGGGAAGCCGCGCGAAGCGGCCCGGAAGGCGTGAAGGGCGTGCGGGAGCCGATGATAAAGGCTGTGAAGCTAGAGAAGACTTTTCCATTAATCCGGGTTCGCTAAAGTGTGCGCATCGTCCCTCCTCCCGATGCGCGCGACCCGGTGTAACGGGTTAAGTCTATCGGATAGCTGTCAGACGGGCACGGCGTCGGCAATCCGCACGCTGGAACCGTGCCTGCCCTTGACCACTTGTAGCTGGCTGGTGATGCGTTGCTTCATCTCCCCGACGTGACTGACCAGCCCAACTACCCGGCCGCCGTCGCGCAGTCCCTCCAAGGCATCCATCACTTGTTCCAGGGCTTGTTCATCGAGACTGCCGAAGCCTTCATCAACAAACAGTGTCTCGATGTCCACGCCGCCGGCCTCCTGCTGGACGGCATCGGCAAGGCCAAGTGCCAATGACAACGACGCCATGAAGGATTCGCCGCCAGAGAGGGTGGAAGTGTCCCGGCGCTGGCCAGTCCATTCGTCTACGACTTCAAGCCCGAGGCCGGACTTCGCTCCCCTGGCGGCCTTGGCGTCCGTATGTTGCAACGTATATCTGCCGTCGCTCATGGCCACGAGCCGCTCGGAGGCGGCAGTTGCCACCTGTTCCAGCCGTGCAGCGAGGACGTAGGTGTTCAAGCTCATCCGGTAGCTGTTGTCGCCCGATCCCCTCAAGGTGTCGGCCAGCTCAGCAAGCATGTGCGCCCTGTTCCGCGGTTCGCTTCCCGCTTGTGCCAGGGTTTGATACTCCCTCCGCAACCGGGCAACAGCGGCCGCCGATTTTCCGGCCATACCCGCAGACAAAGCCTCGGCCCGCGCTGTATCTGCGGCATTGGAAGCAATCAGCTTCGATTCAGCAAGTTCAGCTTCTCCCAAGGGAAGCTCGCCTATGTTCGCTTCCTTGGCGGCAAGGACCAGGTCCTCGCTGGCAAACAACTCATCCAAGCGGGATGATTCAGCGTCGAAATCAGCCAGGTCTTTCTCAAGACCCACAACATCGGCCGGTGAGAGTATCTCCCGGCGAGCGTCGTCAGCGGAGGTGAAACCGGATTCCGGCAAGGCCTTTTCAAGCGACGCGGCGGCGTCTTCCCGGGCTTGCTCCGCCCGTTCCAGTTCCACATCTGCGTCCGCGACGGCTTGCAAGAGCCCGCGCTCAGCCATGAGTGCATCCAGCCGTTCACGCAGGCTCGGAAAGTCCCCCCTTAAGCCAGCCAGATCCGTTTCAAGGGCAACACATTGCTCCTGAAACAGGTGAACAGCTGACGACGCCTGTGCCGCCTTGCTCACGGAAGCGTCGTGTTCTTCCTGCACCAGAGAGATCCGCTTGGTGAGGGCTTCCTGCCGGCCACGAAGCTTCTCCAGCAAGCCTGCCGCCTTTCGTGCCGCCGAGGCAGCGTCTTGGGCGGATATCTGTTTGGCCTCTGCTTCAGCAGCATCGGTTGCACCCCCTTGGGCAACCAGTCCGGCAAGCACCTGGGCTGCGGAGGAAACTTGTTCGGTGAGGAGCCCCAGGGCTTTTTCACTGGCCTCGAACTGTTCCTTGGCTTCTTCCTCTTCCTGGGCCAGGGAGAGTGCTGATCGCACTGCTTCGGCAGGATTGGGGTGCTCTTGGCTGCCGCAAACAGCGCACGGCTTACCGCTTTCCAGTGCCGCGGCCAACTCCCCTGCTGCGTTGGCCAAACGCAGCTCGCGGACGTCGAGCCACTGTTGCCGGAGGTCCTGTGACGCCGACCGGGCCTGGAGCTGCTTTTCGGTAACCTCGGCCAACTCGCTGGCAGCCGTTACATGGCGGGCTACGATTCGAACCAGCTCAGCCGCAGCCTCAGCATTCCGTTCCAGTTCTGTCAGTTGGCCGGCCAAAGGCTCGAGGGGCCGAATTTGCGATTCCACAGTGGACACGTCTTCGCGCAGCTGTTCCAGCACGGACGCCGAAGCCTCGGCAGCGGCTTGATGTTCCGCCGTTTGACTACGCTTGGCTGCAAGGCGCGCCGTGATCTCTTCCAATCGCTGCTCATCGGGCAGCCGTGCCTCAAGAACTGCGCTGCTTGCCTTGACGCCTTCCAAGGCAGCGGCAGTGTTTGTTGCCTCCAAGCCGACCGCGGCAAGCTTCCCTCGCAGGCCTTCCGTCCGCGCAGCCGCAGCTTCGAGTTTGCGCGCTGCAGTATCGACCGCTTCCAGATGGCCGCCGAGAACAGCGGCACGTCGGTGCTTTCCGAGCTTCTCCTTGTTCTCCAGAGCCCGGGGCGCTGCCAGCTCCAGCAGGACCCGCCGCTGCATCGCAGCGCCGAGCCGCCCATGCCGTAGCGACTTCTCCTGAGCTTCTTGGAATTGTTCCATCAGGCGGGTAGCCAGGGATTCTGCCTCAGCGGCCTCGTCCTGCCGCCGCTTCCATTCAGCACTGACTTCCGCTTCCACAGCGGCAAGCCAGGCCTGAGGTTCCTGTCCTGGCTCCTTGCCGGCGGTTGGAGCGACTGCGGCAAGGCCCAGCTGTTCCTGCTCCGATGCAACCCGGTCAAGCAGCAACTTGAGTTCTGACGCGTTCTCCTGCACGGCCCGGGTGGCCTCGGCTGCTTGCTGAACAAGTTGGCGTTCAACAGCTTCAAATCGTTGCGTGCCGAACAACTTTTGCAGCAGTTCCAACCGGTCGTTGGCCTTGGACCTCAGGAAAGCCGCGAAGTCGCCCTGGGGCAGCATCACCACCCGGGTGAACTGCTCCCGGTCCATCCCAAGGACGTCCGAGAGCTCGGCACCTACCTCATCGTTCCTGGAAGATTTCTCTTCCCAGCTTCCTGCCACCCGTTCCCGGAGGAGGGTCTTGGCCTGCTGGGTGGTGAATCCGTTGCGGCCGCGGGCGCTGGGCCGTTCCCACGCCGGCGATCGCGTCACTTCGAAACGCCGCCCGCGTGCTGAGAACTCACAGACCACGCGCGGCTCCGCGCCTGGCGCCGCATGGTCGCTTCGTAGCCGTTTCCCTTCCTGGCGGGCACCCGGAACGGACCCGTACAGGGCGAAACAGATCGCATCCAGAATGCTGGTCTTGCCGGCACCCGTAGCGCCGTTGAGGAGGAAAAGGCCCTGTGCGCTCACATGGTCGAAGTCAATGTGTTGGGGCGTCGCAAACGGACCGAAGGCTTCGATGTCCAAACGATGAATTCTCACAGCTCAGCCTCCTGCAACCGGACAGCTTCAAGTGCTTCCTGCAGCGCCGCTTCCTCTGCATCGCTGGCACCGCGATCCCTGACGTGTTCCAGGAATCCACAGCAGACTCCAAGGTCGTCTTCGGCAGCGGCGAGCCGATTGCTGTAACTGGTGGAAGTCCGTGGCCCTGCACCTTGGGGATCGAAGGAGAGAACCAGGGTGTCAGGGAAGCGGGTGCGCACCTTTTCCATGGCCTGCGCAGGCCGTTGCGCATCCGTCAACGTGATCTGGCAGTAAGCACTCTCTGCCCAGGCATGCTCTTCGGCACCGAGCAGATCATCCAGCGTTCCACGCAAGGTGGCAAGGGATTTGGGAGCATCCCACACAACTTCCTCAACAGCGATCACTCCATGGGCGTCAAGGTCCACCAGCCAGGCGCCTTTATGGTGCTTGGCTTCCGAGAATGAATAGGCCAAGGGAGAACCGGAGTACCGGACATTGGGTGCCAGCTCCTGCCGCCCATGGAGGTGTCCCAGTGCGGTGTAGGTGAAGTCTTCAAAGAGATCCAATGGAACTGCTCCCAGGCCGCCGATGCTCAGGTCCCGTTCGCTTTCCGAAGTAATGCCGCCGCTGGCAAAGGTATGCGCTAGAACCACCGGATAAACGGGTCCGGATGCGCGGCGGGCTTCAACATCCTGCCGGATCCGATCCACTGCCGCCAAGGTGACATCAAAGTGGTTGGCGTTTTCAGCGCCCAGACGCTCAGCCACAAGCCGGGGTTCAAGATAGGGAATGCCGTAAATGGCAACGTGGCCGCTTCCGGTGCCGTCCTTGCCATGCCCATCGGCGCCACGTCCATCGGCTCCGAGGGGCAAGAGGATTGGAACATCAAGATCTTCCACGCGCGTTCTCAGGAGCACTCCCCCGCGTTCCAACAGGCGGGAGGCAAAGCCCAGCCTGATGGCGGAGTCGTGGTTGCCACTGGTCAGGACAACCCCGGCCCCTGCCTGAGTAAGGCGCACAAGGGCATCATCCAGCAGTTTGACCACATCCAGCCCGGGCAAGGCACGATCGTAGACGTCTCCTGCTATGAGCACCACGTCAACGGACTTGGATTCAACCAGCGATACCAACTGGTCCACGAAGTTGCGTTGGGCTTCAAGCATGCCAACGCCGTGGAATGACCGGCCAAGGTGCCAATCGGAAGTATGAAGTAACCGCATATTCTCAAGTTAACCGGGGGCACCGACAATAAAGCGCAGGCGAGCCGTCCGCCGTCGACCCCGTGCGGTTATTTGCCCTTTTTCCCGTCGAAGAAGTCGCGCGCGTCATCACTGACCGGCGCAGCCGGAACACGTCGGGAAGCGTCCTCGTCAGATTTCCCAGGAGCTTCGTTGACATGAACGTCCTCAACCGGCTCGTCATTGGCATCGAAGGAGTCGTTCACCCCATCGCTGCCGCCATGGACGTCGTCGGTCACGGCGACGGTGGCCTGTGACAGGCCTTGGAAGCCACGGAAAGCGAGACCCGCAAGCGCGGCACCCATCAGCGGGGCCACCCAGAAGAGCCACAGGCCCTCAATCGCCCAAGGCGAACTGAAGAATGCCTGGGCCGTTGCCCGAGCGGGGTTGAAGGGAAGGTTTCCCAGGACCTGCCCCAGCTGAAGCAGGACAGCCATTGCAAGGCCTACCGCGAAGGGGGCCATGGCTGGAAGAGCACGGCGTCCAGCGGTCGCGCCAAGGAATACGGCCACAATAAGGGCCGAACCGAGGACTTCGACCAGCAGAACTCCTGCCATCTGCGTTTGCGCGGAAGCATGCTCACCGAACCCCGGGGCAACGACGTCGAACGCCGCCCTGGCGTCCGTGAGGACAGGCACGGTGGTCACCACGAAATAGATTAAGGCAGCACCAACGACGCTGCCAATGATTTGGGCCGCCACATAGGCCAAGGCCGCCACGGCCCGGATGCGGCCGGCAATCAAATTGCCTAAGGTGATCACCGGATTGAAATGCCCGCCGGAGACATAGCCGAAAGCCAGCATTGCCACTGTCACCGCCAGGCCCGTGGCAAGAGCCACCGGCAAGGGCGCCCCACCAGGATTCGAAAATATCCCGACTCCCACCGCGGCAACCACAACGAACATCGAACCCAAAGCTTCAGCCGACAGCCGGGCAAGTAGTCCCGGTTGGTGTTCAGGCGTCGCTTGTACAGGAGAGGTCATGTCGAATGGGTCCTTACGGTTGGTATGGATGCCGGATTGACCGGCTGCACGCTGGTATTGGCAGGGGTAACGCAAGCCCAAAGCCACTGAGTATCCTGCCAGCAGAGTCTGGACGGTTGCTGAATCCCGCCTCCAAGCTTATCCACCCAAGGCAATGGCAGCGATGGCAGTGGCACCAAGGCCCATCACAGCCAGCGTGCTGACCAGGACAAGCCGGGCTGATGCCGCCTCGTTTCCGACCTGGAGTTGGCGTGAGCGAACCCACACCACGGACGCCAGCACGATGGTGGCAAGTGCCGCCATGAGTGCACAGATCCCTTGGTAATCAAGTCCGGGGAGACCGGCGACGAGGTTGCCCGTGGAGGGCTCAGACGTCAGCCAACTCCGCCAAATGAACAGGTCCACTACTACCAACGAGATCAGCGTCCGGCGCCATGCCAAGGTGGTGCGCTCGGGCTGCAACCCGGGGTCGCGGACTTCCATGCTTACCGCGCCACCAATATCAGCACAGCGAAGGCGAACGCCGCTACGGCAACAACAATGGTCATGAACAGCATGACCCTGGAGAACGGAAGCGCCTGATCGTTGCGCATCGCCGCTTCCATCTGCCCCCAACGGCGGTAGGAAAGCGCCGCCAGCCCGGCCCCGACCAGTGCCAGCAAGACACAAAGGACCAGCCGGACGGGTGTGGGCGCGATGTTCGGGGCCAGCTGGTCAACGGCAACCGCGCCGGCGAGCAATGCCAGGGACGTGCGGATCCACGCGAGGAAGGTGCGTTCGTTGGCAAGGGAAAACCTGTAGTCGGGCGTCTTGCCTGTCCGTCGCCAAGCAGGTTCACGCAAAATGTCACTCCAAGTTTTGTCAGTGCCGTGCAGCTTCCCCACCATATCAGCGGCGGTTCACGGGCACGGTAAGTTACTGGCATGAGTGTTGAGCCTAAATCCCCCGCTGTTCCTTCCTTCGAATCCCGAGTGCACGGGTCACTTCTGGGAGGAGCCCTGGGTGATTCCCTTGGTTATGCCGTGGAGTTCGACTCCATTGCCGCGATCCGTGCCCGCTATGGTTCCGGCGGCCTGACGTCTTTCGCGCAACTCGACGGCCGCAGCCACTTCTCGGACGACACGCAAATGACCTTGTACACCGTTGACGGTCTTGTGGAAGCGCTCGAATGGGCCAACGACGGCTTAGCGGCGGACGAAATCGCCTGCCTTTGGCTGGCCTACCTCCGCTGGCTCGCTACCCAGGATGTTGCTGTTGCCTCCTCCGCTCCTGTGCCGCAACCGCGCTGGATCGACGCCCAGGAGGTCCTGCGTCACCGCCGGGCACCCGGAAATGCCTGCCTCAGTGGTTTGGCAACGGGGGAAATGGGAACAGTTGCACGGCCGGTCAACGCCGACTCCAAAGGTTGCGGCACTGTGATGCGTTCTGCCCCATTCGGACTCATCCCCCACATTTCAAGGGAAGCCGTCTACAAACTCAGCTCGGACGCCGCCTCCTTGACGCACGGACACCCTTCGGCGCGACTCAGCGCAGCAGCATTCAGCCTGCTGATCCACAACATCGTGGCCGGAAGCGACATCCGCACCTCCGCTATCGAGGCCCTCAGCTATGTCAACGGTGTCCCCACCAAAGCACCCGAGCTGGCGGAGCGGCTGGAAGCCGCCCTGCAGTTGTCGTTGCAGCCTGCCCCACTGGACCCGGAAGGACTGACCACAGCGCTCGGTGAGGGCTGGGTCGCAGAGGAAGCACTCGCCGTCGGGCTTTACGCTGTGCTGGCCACCAGCGGCGGAACGTCGGCAGAACACTTCCGCAATGCAATATCCTTGGCCATCAACCACAGCGGCGACAGCGACTCCACAGGCTCCATTGCGGGAAACATCCTGGGGGCCTACTACGGCGAAGACGGCCTGCCGTCCGACTGGCTCGAGTCCCTGGAAGCGCCGGAAGTCATTCGCGGCATGGCGGACAGATTGCTTGCCGTCACCACCGGCTAAACAATAGCTATATCCGGCGGAGCGTCACGTTGTTGCAGGCCTCGCACACGTCCACGGGGATGAGGCCCCTGCGCTGAAGGAACCCAAAGATCGCGCAGCCGAGGCAGAAACCCACAAACGCTTCCAGCGAAGCCGCCACGATCAGCAGCGCCAGCAGAATCCAGGCGGCTGGCTGGAAGCCGGTGAAAAACAGCACGACGGCGGCACTCGTCAGTGCGGCGCCGATCCCTTGGGCGAACCGCTTGGGAGGACCGGCCACAAGCTTGGCGTGCCCGATCCTTGGTGCCAACACCTTGACTGACAGAAGAGCGAGCGGGGAGATCCGTGGTCCAAACAGCACGCGAAGCCAGAATCCGACGGCAAGTACCACCAAGCCCCAACCCCAGCCGGTCAGCAAGGTGGCGACGGCCATCACCACAACCAGTCCGGCCGTGATCCGGGCAGCATATTCATTGACGGGATTGGGGAAAGCGAAAAAAGCCCGCCAACCAGACCCACCGTTTGTTGCAGCGCCAGAAGGAGCGGGACCGCTGGCAGGACGGCGCTCGGGAGCTTGGGGAAGGGCTGACTTGGTCATCCCCCAAGGCTAGGAGTGCCACTCTTCCGGCGGGAAGGATTATTGCGCAGTGTGACCAGATGACCCGGCGGCCGGAAGGTTACGCGCCGCCCACCATCTGCAGGAACTCGCCCTCAGAAACAACCTCGATTTGCTGGCCCCTGGCATGCAGTTCCAGGACCCGTTTGGCTTTGCCAGTGAGTCGGCCGGCGCGAAGGTCGCCTGCCACGAAGCCATCACCGACGATCAGAACAGTGGTGCGCGCGGTGACCCGGCTTTCCGGACGTGCCCCCATGTCCGCGGCGCGGGATTTCGCCTCCGGCCTGGTGATGGCGAGGTCGCCTGTGAAGACAACTGTCTGGCCGAAGAGCGGATGTCCGGGTTCCGCAGCCGGGTTCGGCAAGGGGTTTGGGCCCTCCTCCGGCCAGCTCTGAAAACCGCTGGGGACGCCAAGTGCTCGCTCCAATGTTCGTTCTGCGAAGCTTCCGGTTCTGGCAGCGAGGGCGGACATGGTCGCTTTGGACAGACCTTGGGATGGATCGAAGGCAGGTTGCTTCGGCAGGTTGAGGCCAAGGGAAAGGTAGAGTTCGGCAATGCTGTTGGCGCTGTTCCGTCGGGCGATGTCCACAAGGATTCCGGCGCAGGCACGGGCGTCTTCCGCGGCGTCGTGGTGGTTGACCAGGGGAACGCCTGCCTCCTCGGCGGCATAGGGCAAAGAGTTGGACACCAATGAGTAGCAGCGGCGGGACAGCATCACAGTACACACATAGTCGTATGCTGGCCCGGCAAGACCGGAGACTTCCAGGCCTGACCGGATAACGCCGAGGTCGAAGGCTGCGTTGTGGGCAGCGAGTACGTCGTCACCGATGAAGGCGCCAATTTCCGGGAAGAGCTCCCCGAACCGCGGGCGATCAGCGACGTCTTCGGCGCGGATGCCGTGGATGCGCGTGTTGTGGAACTCGAAGTGATCGTGGTTTTCGGGCGGGCGCATGAGCCAGGAGGCTTCCTCCACTACTACTCCGCCACGGACTTTACTGAGGCCTACCGAACACGGCGACCCCCGGAAGCCGTTGGCTGTTTCAAAGTCGATCGCCGTAAAGTCCAATGCCACTGGACAAGATTACAGGTGGAAAAGGCCGCCCTTGCCGATTTCCGCGGCGGGGCGGCCCTTCCGTCCGGCATTGTGGCCAACGCTACATTTGAGCCTATGGGGTGGCCCTGCGAAGGGTTGTGTAGGAACCGGCCGCCAGGATGACGCACAGCAGCGCAGCCCATCCGCTGATGCTAAGCGGCGTCTGCTGGGCAAACCAACCGCCAACGTGTCCCCACCCCTGCAAGAACGTCGTGAGGGCAGCGGCACCGATCAGGGCGACGGTTGTGCCCAAGGTTGAGACCAGCGTTCCAGTGGTGCCCCAACGCTTGAAGATGGTGGCGAACCAGAACCCGATGATGAACATGAACATCATCAGCACGAAGAAGAATGCTGCTGTCGAGTACCAAGGACCATCCGTGACCCAAGGGATATTGAAGAAGTAGCCATCGACACCCCAGCCGTTGGTTGCCCGTTCGATGACGCCACCCAGCATATAGAGCACTGTCATCCCGACCGCGATCAGTGAGAAGAGACCCAGGGTTCCCAGGTAGAACGCACGCCGGCTGATACTGAGGCCCTGGGAGAAGGGGAAGACCAAGGTCATGCTCTGGATTCCAAGGACCAGGAAATACCACAGGGGCGCTTGGCTGCCGCCACCATTTTTCCCCTCAGTGACGGGAATGAGCGCGAAGATAGCAAGCGACATCAGGAAGGATGCCGCCAGGATGGTCAACGGCCATCCGATGTACGTCCACTTGTTGATCAGCTGCATCCGGGCAACTGCCAGCGTCCTGCTCATCGCTTTGCCTCCATCGTGTCATCGGCGAAGTCTCCGGTATTTGATGAGAGGCCGGCTTCGGTACCGGCCATGGTCTTCCGCACCACCAGCTGCTGCAAGGACACCGGCGATAGTTCAAGGCCCAACTCCTGGGCTTCGGTGCGTTCACGGCCGCTGAGAACCTCGTCCACCGTCACGGAGGCCAAGGACCCCAGCGTTTCGCGGTGCAGGATCCTGCGGCCGGCGAGGTAGGCGTCCACCTTGTCTGCGGAACCTGACACAGTGACAGCCGAACCCCGGATCTCGTCGGCATCGGCGTCCATGATGATCCGTCCCCGGTCAATCACGATGACGTGTTCAAGGAGGTTCGCTACCTCGTCGATCAAGTGTGAGGAAAGGATGATGGTGCGGGGGTGTTCGGCGTAGTCCTCCACCAGGCGGTCGTAGAACAGTTGCCGTGCGACGGCGTCGAGACCCAGGTACGGCTCATCGAAGAACGTCAGTTCTGCGCGCGAGGCGAGGCCAATGATGACTCCGACGGCGGACAGCTGACCACGTGAGAGCTTCTTGATCCGGCGCTTGACGGGAAGCTGGAAGTCTTCGGCGAGGCGGTCAGCGAATCCTTGGTCCCAGTTCTTGTAGAAGAGCGCCGCGGAGCGGAAGGCGTGCTGCGGCTGGAAGTCGTCCGGGTATTTCTGCGATTCACGGATGAAGCAGATCCGGGACAATACGGCATCGTTCTCGTAGGCGCTGGCGCCAAAAACCAGGGCTTCGCCGGAAGTGGCGAAGGCTTGGGCGGTGAGGATTGACATCAACGTGGTCTTGCCCGCACCGTTGCGTCCCAGCAAGCCGTAAATGCGGTTCGCCGAGAGGCTGAGGTTAACGTTGTCCAGAGCGTTGAGGTCTTTGTAATGCTTGATCAGGTTACGGGCCTCGACGATGGTGTCGTTCACAGGGCCGCGCTCCTTTCCTTGTCTGTCCCGGTTTCCGGTGCAAGCCCGGAGCTGCGTTCGATCATCGTGTTCAGCTGCTCTGGTGAGATACCCAGCTTTCGGGCCTCCATTGCGAGCGGCTTGACGTACTGCTCGAAGAATTCCTCGGTGCGGCGTGCTACCAACTGGGCGCGCGCTCCTGTGGCGACGAACATCCCTATCCCCCTGCGTTTATAGAGAATTCCTGAATCCACCAGCAGATTGACGCCCTTCGCGGCAGTCGCCGGGTTGATGCGGTGGAAAGCGGCGAACTCATTGGTGGAAGGAACCTGCGACTCTTCAGCCATGGTGCCGTCCACGATTCCGTTTTCGATGAGTTCGGCGATTTGCATGAAGATCGGCTTGCTGTCATCGATCATGAGCACCACCGCCTTACTGGTTCATTACTCATGTAACTAACCATACAACCAGCAAACCAGCAGTCAAGGAATAACCGGGAAAAATTCGACGACGGCCGTCAAGTAGGCTTAATGGGTGATCTTTTCTGCGATAAGCGACCTTGCCGTATCCACCTTCGGAGGCGCGGGACCGGTTTCGCCGCCTATGGCTTCGTTCCTGCCGGACTGGCTGAACCCCGACGTCTTCCTCCGCGATTCACCTTTGGGACCGTGGGTGGTCCTCCTGGTCTGCGCCATTGTGTTCGCGGAAACAGGCCTCTTGGTGGGGTTCTTCCTGCCCGGTGACTCCATGCTGTTTACGGCAGGACTCCTGGTCTCCACCGGCGCCATCGAGTTCAATCTGTGGGCCATGTGCGCCATGATCATCGTGGCTGCCATCATCGGCAACCAAACCGGCTACCTCATCGGGTCCAAGGCCGGCCCGGCAATCTTCAATAAGCCGGATTCACGGCTGTTCAAGAAGGAAAACGTGGAGAGCGCCCACGCGTTCTTCGAAAAGCACGGCGGCAAGGCTTTGATCCTGGCTCGGTTCGTTCCCATCATCCGCACTTTCGTGCCGGTGATCGTGGGTGTTGCGCAGATGGACAAGCGCAAATTCTTCCTCTTCAACGTCATTGGCGCAGTCCTCTGGGGCGGCGGCGTTACCTTGCTCGGCGCATGGCTTGGCCAGTTTGAGTGGGTTGGCAACAACATCGACATCATCTTCATCGTCATCGTCCTGATCTCCGTCATCCCGATCTTCATTGAGATCGGCCGGGGATTCATGGCCAAGCGCAGGGCCGCGGCCGAAGGCACCGACCCCGTGGAAGAGTTCATCGAGGAGCACGAGGGCGGCAAGCACAGCGAGCACTAAGGCTCAGGCAACCGCCAAAGCGCAGCAAAAAGGCACCCCGCACAGCGGGGTGCCTTTTGCGTCCACGAAGGAACTAGTTCGAACCAGCCTCGGACAACGCCGACACGATGGCGGGAAGCAATGCGCGGAACGCCTGCCCCCGGTGGCTGATGGCGTTCTTCTCCTCAGAGCTAAGCTCGGCACAGCTCCGATCCATCCCGGCAGGTTGCAGCACGGGGTCGTAGCCGAAGCCGCCCTCCCCGCGCGGCTCGCGCAGGAGCGCCCCTTCCAACTGGCCATACTCAACAGTCTCGCGGGCAATGCCGTCGGGACCCGGGACCGCCAGCGCAGCCGCACAGACGAACGCAGCGCCGCGGAACGAGTCCGGAACGTCAGAGAGCTGTGCCAGCAACAGGTTCAGGTTGGCGACGTCATCGCCGTGCCTGCCGGACCAGCGTGCCGAAAAAATACCGGGAGCCCCGCCCAGCACATCAACGGCCAATCCGGAGTCGTCAGCGATGGCCGGCAGGCCCGTCGCTTCCGCCACGGCCCTGGCCTTGAGGAGGGAGTTCTCGGCAAAGGTAACACCGGTTTCGGCAACATCCGGGGCACCTGCCGCAGCGGCGTCCACCACCTGGGTGTCGACGTCGAGCCCTGGAACCTGGCCCCGGAGAAGTTCGCGGAGCTCCTTCAGCTTGCCCTTATTGTGTGTTGCCAGGACGAGGCGTGGAGCCCCGGGAATCGGCGTGCCGCTCACGGAGCTTCCGCCAGCGTCTCGCGCTGGATTGCGGACAGCTGGGTGGTGCCGAGGAGGGCGAGATCAAGCAGCGCATTGAGTTCGTCGCGATCGAACGGGGCCCCTTCTGCAGTTCCCTGAACTTCCACAAATTTGCCCGAACCTGTGACCACCACATTCATATCGGTCTCCGCGCGGACGTCTTCCACGTACGGCAGGTCCAGCATCGGAACGCCATCGATGATGCCCACGGAAACTGCCGCGATGGTGTCCACCAAGGGCTCCGCGTTGCGGGCGATCAGCTTGTTCTCACGGGCAAAACGGATGGCTTCCGCCAGCGCCACATAGGCACCGGTGATCGCGGCAGTGCGTGTACCGCCGTCGGCCTGGAGGACGTCGCAGTCCAAAACGATCGTGTTTTCACCCAGCGCCTTGGTGTCGATGATGGAGCGCAGCGAGCGGCCAATGAGGCGCGAGATCTCGTGGGTGCGGCCACCAATCTTGCCCTTGACCGACTCGCGGTCGGACCGGGTGTTCGTGGCCCGGGGAAGCATGGCGTACTCAGCAGTTACCCAGCCGCGGCCTTCGCCCTTGAGCCAGCGGGGCACACCCTCGGTCAGCGAAGCTGTGCACAGAACCCGGGTGTTCCCGAACTCGATCAGCGCCGAGCCCTCTGCCTGCTTGGACCAGCCGCGGGTAATGCTGATGGGTCGCAGTTGGTCAGGGGTCCGGCCATCGGCGCGGATGACGGGAGTGGCTGTAGCTTCAGAAGTCATGGTTCAAGCTTAGCCAAGCTGAGGGCCCCAACCCGACGCCCTGCAAAGTTGGATCGAAGCGAACAGCTGGGTCAAGCGGACAGCTAAATTGTGTAGTGGACCCCGGCTACGGCAACAGCCACGTCACCGGTGAAGACCGGTTTGGCCTCGGACAGCACTTTGGTCTGTGAAGTCCATACCGGGATGTGCGTCAGGAGGAGGCGCTTGGCACCTGCATTCATGGCGGCCTCGCCCGCACGCTTACCGGTGAGGTGGACGTCCTTGATGCCGTCGTCGCGGCCTTCCTCGAAGGCCGCCTCACAAAGGAACAGGTCTGAGTCCCTCGCGGCATCTTCGAGTCCCTGGCAGGAATCGGTGTCCCCCGAATACGTCAGGATCTTGGTCACGGATACGCCGTCCTTGCCCGGTTCCGTGGCCGTGACCCGCAAGGCATATGCCTCTTCAACGGGGTGATTAACGGCGAAGGGGGTCACTGTGAACGGCCCCACTGTGACCGGCTTGAGCTCGGTCCAGTTGGTGAAGTCGAATTCCTCGTGCATGCCGGGATCCAAGTCCAGCCCATAGGCGGTGGCCATTCTGTCTGCAGTAGCTGCAGGACCCCAAACCGGCAGGCGATCCCGGCCCCATCCACCGGGCTTCCACCGGACCGCGACGTGCAGGCCGCAGAGGTCCATGCAGTGATCGGGGTGCAGGTGGGTGAGGAAGATCGCGTCGATGTCTTCCAAGTCCGTGTAGCGCTGGATGGCGCCCAAGGCACCGCTGCCCAGGTCCATCACGATCTTCCACTCGCGCTCACCGTCGTGGGCCGTCACCAGATAGCACGACGCCGGCGAACCCGGACCGGGGAACGAGCCTGTGCAGCCCACTATGGTCAGCTTCACAGGCCACGCCCCATGGTTGTGCCGGTGCCGCCGGCGAGCGCGTCCCCGGGCTGGACGAAGTACGAGCGGCGGGACAGCCCCGCTCCCGATCGTGCCGCTTCCAGCATCTCGGGAGTGATGCGGGCAAGGCTGCCTGTGGGGTACTGGGCCGCAACGTGGTCCACGTGCTTCACGGAGAGGACCTCCGGGCCCAGGAAGCGGCGGGCCAGGGCCTCGAACTGGGTGGCATCGCCAGTGGCTATGAATTCGTGGCTGGGTGCTTGGGACTCTGTCCGCTGGATGCCGTGGTTGGCCAAGGCGCGGTAGACGTCCTTGGCGGTCTCTTCGGCGCTGGAGACAAGCGTGACGTCCTCGCCCATGACGAATGAGATGACGCCGGTCAGCAGTGGGTAGTGGGTGCAACCCAGGACCACAGTGTCTACTCCGGCGTCCTTAAGTGGCTCCAGGTATTCATTGGCGGCGGCCAGGAGATCCGGACCGGTGGTGATTCCGGCTTCCACGAAGTTCACGAACGCCGGGCAGGCCACGGATGTAATCGTCAGGTCCGGAGCGGCAGCGAACGTGTCTTCATAAGCCCTGGACCCTACAGTGGCCGAGGTTCCGATGACACCGATCCTGCCGGAACGGGTAGCAGAGACCGCCCGCCGGACTGCCGGTTGGATGACCTCGATGACAGGTATGCCATACCGGGCTGTATAGCGTTCCCTGGCATCACGGAGCACCGCGGCAGAGGCCGAGTTGCAGGCGATGGTCAGCAACTTCACCCCTGAATCCACCAGCTCGTCCATAACGCCAAGCGCATTCGCCCGGACCTCGGCAATGGGAAGTGGACCATAAGGGCCGTTTGCGGTGTCGCCCACATAGAGGATTGATTCGTTCGGGAGTTGGTCGATGATGGAACGCGCCACCGTCAATCCACCCACACCTGAGTCAAAAATGCCGATTGGCCGTGCCCCTATGAGTTCAACGTTGCCGATGGGGGCGTCATTGCCCAACGCGCCGCTTGTGGAACCCGATGATGAAGTCATAATTATTCGAGAATAAGGCTTCCCGTGGTGTGCGGCCATTACCTGTGCTCTCCGCCTCGTGTCTGATTTGTCACAGGGCAGTCGCATTTGTTTCAGGGCAGAAGCAGCAACCCGCCATCCGGCTTAGGATTTCGCCTGCCTTGCGGCCATCATCGCCTGCACCAAAGACTCCTGGAGCCACGTAGTGAAGTTGTAGACAAGGGCCAGGTAACTCTCCACGTCCTCCGCCTGGCTCCAATCCTGCATGCTGTGGATGTGCTCGGCATCCGCTTCATCACGAATGTCCAGGCGTTCGGCCAGTACAAGCCGGACGTCGTTCAACGCCATCGACCAGCGGGTAGCGTCCTCCGGCGTCAGAACGAGCTCGTTCTTGTCCAGGCCTAAAGCTGCAGCCCTCAAGGCGCCGATCTTGTTTTCCCGCACAGAGCGTTCGGTGAGCTGGCGGAACTCCAGCGAGCCGCCGTCGTCGTCCTTCATGACGTTCGGCAGGAGACGCAACAGGGCGCGGTCGCTGGGCTGCTTGACGTCCATATCCAAGCCGATCAGCGCTGCCAGCGGGTCTTCGTTTTCCCGGACATCCGATTCCAGCATGGAAATGACGTCGTCAAGCAATCCGCGCAGGAGGTCACGCTCCGCCGGCTCCAGGTATCCGCTGATGCCCTTGAGGCCGTACTTGAATGCCTTAGCCACGCTGGCGGCCGCCCTTTCCAGGTGTTTCGTTGCCGCTCGCGGCCTTTTCCACAGTGGCCCAGAGACCAAACCCGTGCATGGCCACCGCGTGCTGTTCCACTTGTTCCTTACTGCCGTGGGCCACAATGGACCGGCCCTTCTTATGGACCTCCATCATCAGCTTGTGGGCTTTGGACTCGGAGTAGCCGAAGTAACTCTGGAACACATAGCTCACGTAGCTCATCAGATTCACGGGATCATTCCAGATCACAAGGTTCCACGGGATATCAGGGGCTGTCAGGACATCGGTGGACGATTGCTCTGCAGCTTTCGTCCGCTCATCGATGTCCGTGCCATACGCAACGCTAGGGCTCATCTGTCCATTCTATGGCGGCTCGCACTAGAGTGAATCCGTGAGTAGAGCCTCGTCGTGGGACCACCCCGCAACTTCCTTGTACACAGACCACTACGAACTGACCATGCTTCAGGCAGCCTTACACTCGGGCGCCGCGCACCGCCGATCAGTGTTCGAAGCATTCGCCCGGCGGCTGCCGGACGGCCGCCGCTATGGCGTGGTGGGCGGCACGGGCCGCCTGTTGGAAGGCATTGCCGACTTCCGGTTCGGCGACGACGAACTTGCCTTCCTCGAGCAGAACAAAGTGGTCAACCAGGAAACGCTGGACTACCTCGCCGACTACAAATTCAGCGGCGACATCTGGGGCTACGCAGAAGGTGACGCCTACTTCCCCAACTCCCCCATCCTCATCGTCGAATCGACGTTCGCCGAGGCCTGCATCCTGGAAACCTTCGTCCTCTCGGTCCTCAACCACGACAGCGCCATTGCTTCCGCGGCTTCAAGGATGACCTCGGCGGCCGGCACACGCCCCTGCATCGAGATGGGTTCCCGGCGCACCCAGGAGGAATCAGCGACGGCGGCAGCCCGCGCCGCCGTGATTGCCGGCTTCGCCAGCACCTCCAACCTGGAAGCCGGACGGCGCTACGGCATCAAGACCGTCGGCACGGCAGCGCACTCCTTCACGCTCCTTCATGACACCGAGCGCGAGGCCTTCGAGGCACAGATCGCCGCATTCGGTCCGGGCACTTCCCTGCTGGTGGATACCTATGACGTCGAGACGGCTGTGCGCACCGCCGTCGAGCTGGCCGGTGACAAACTCGGCGCAGTCCGGCTGGACTCCGGCGACCTCATTGCCCAGGCGCAGTGGGTACGCCAAATGCTGGATGACCTGGGCAACGTCAACACCCGCATCGTGGTCACCTCGGACCTCGACGAATTCGCCATTGCCGCCCTCCAGTCCGCGCCGGTGGACTCCTACGGCGTTGGCACTTCCCTGGTCACCGGTTCCGGGGCACCAACGGCCAGCATGGTGTACAAGCTGGTCAGCCGCACGAACGACGCCGGCGAATTCATTTCGGTTGCCAAGGCCGCAAAAAACAAGGCCAGCGTGGGTGGACGCAAATACGCCCTCCGCAAGCTCAACGAACGAGGCCGGGCCACCCAGGAAATCGTTGGGATCGGCCACCGCCCCGAAGACGACGGCAACGACCGCGTCCTGCTCCACCAGTTCGTCAAGAACGGCGAAGTGCTGCCGGGATGGACCGGACCTGAAGGCGTCATCCGTGCCCGTGAACGGCACGCGGCCACCATGGCCGAGCTGCCCGCCGTCGTAAACCGCCTGCAGCGCGGCGAGGCTGCCATCCCCACCATCTACGAGGAGAACTGATGTCCAGGGCCCTGATCATCGTCGATGTACAAAATGACTTCTGCGAGGGTGGAACGCTCGCAGTCGAAGGTGGCGCCGCCGTAGCAGGTGCCATCACCGAGTACGTGGACGCCAACCAGCAACACTTTGACCACATCGTGGCCACCCAGGATTGGCACATCGAGCCCGGCGACCACTTTTCAGACGACCCCGACATGGTTGACTCCTGGCCTCCGCACTGCAGGGCAAGGAGCAAAGGTGCCGAACTCCACGAAGACCTTGACCCCGAGTACATCCAGGCGTACTTCCGAAAAGGACAGTTCACTGCGGCTTACTCAGGCTTCGAGGGAGTCCTGGCTCCTGAAGACGATGTCCCCACCGGCGACCTGAAGGCAGGCACCGCCGTAGCGGAGGTCCTCGATGAAGACGCGATAGGGCTCGATGACTGGCTGCAGAGCCACGACGTCGAAGAAGTGGTTGTGGTAGGGCTGGCTACGGACTACTGCGTCAAGGCCACGGCACTGGATGCCGTCCAGGCCGGTTACACCACGACGGTCATCGCTGAACTCACAGCCGGAATCGCCGAGGACCTTTCGGGCGCCTACGACGAAATGGAAGCCGCCGGCGTCGAAGTCGAACGGGACTGAAACCGCCCTTCTCAAGCTCAAAACCAGGGAGGGCGCCGCAACCGCGGCGCCCTCCCTGGTTTTTGCTTTTTGCTGACTTTGGAGCCAGCTACTTCCTGCCGATGAACCAGTCCTGGAGCTTTCGCAGGCGCGCCTGCAGCTGTTCCTCGTTCGCCTGGGCCACAGCGGGACCCCCACACACTTCACGAAGTTTGGTATGAACCACCCCATGGGGAGTGCCGGTGCGGGCGGACCAGGCGGCCACGTTCTTAGCCAGCTCGTTGCGCAAGTCCATCAGCATGCGGTGGTCAGGAACCGCAGGCGCAGCAGCAGCTGCCAAGGGCGACTGGCGCTTCTTGCGCGATTGCTGTTCATGCTGGCGCTGACGCAACAACGTGCCTACCTGTTCGGCGTCGAGTAGCCCCGGGATTCCCAGGAAGTCCAGCTCTTCATCCGAACCGATATCGGCACCCGTGCCAAACTCGCCGCCGTCGAAAAGGACACGGTCAAAGGACGCCTGGGAGTCCAAGGCTTCAAACTTGCCCTTGGTGAGCTCGTCGGAGGCCTTGTCCTCGCGGTTGGCCTCCGCCATGAGGTTTTCTTCCGGGTTGAAGAGGCCGTCGTCGTCCTTTTCAGGGCGGTCCAATGCGTGATCGCGCTCGGCCTCCATGGTGTTGGCCAGCACCATCAGCGGAGGTACGGACGGAAGGAATACCGACGCCGTCTCGCCCCTCTTGCGGGCACGCACAAAGCGGCCCACGGCCTGAGCGAAGAAGAGCGGCGTTGAGGTTGAAGTGGCATAGACGCCCACCGATAGACGTGGAACGTCCACGCCTTCGGACACCATGCGGACAGCCACCATCCATCGCTGATCCCCCGCGGAGAACTCCTCGATCTTGCTGGAAGCCTTGGAATCATCAGAGAGAATGACCGTGGGCGATTGGCCCGTTATTTTCTTCAGCTGACCGGCGTAGGCGCGTGCATCATCGTGGTCCGTGGCAATCACCAGCCCGCCGGCGTCCGGCACGGTCCTCCGAACCTCGCCGAGCCTTTTGTCTGCGGCCGCCAGGACGGCAGGAATCCACTCACCCGTGGGGTTCAGGGCAGTCCGCCAGGCCTGCGAGGTGATGTCCTTGGTTACAGCCGCTTCCCCTAGGGACGCCGCCATCTCGTCGCCGGCACTGGTGCGCCAGCGCATCTGGCCTGAATAGGCCATAAACAGGACAGGACGCACCACGTGGTCCCGCAGTGCGTTTCCGTAGCCGTAGGTGTAATCAGCCTTCGAACGGCGAATGCCGTCCCGGTCCTCAGCGTATTCGACGAAGGGAATTGGCGAGGTGTCCGAACGGAAAGGGGTACCCGTCAGGGACAGGCGCCGTGCAGCAGGATCAAAGGCCTCCCGGAGGCCGTCTCCCCACGAAAGCGCCTCGCCGCCGTGGTGGATTTCATCCAGGATCACCAAGGTGCGGGCCGCTTCGGTCTTCGCGCGATGCAACATGGGCTTGCTCGCTACTTGCGCGTACGTGACGGCAACACCCACGAATCCCCGGCCGTGTTGGCCATCGGAGTTCTTAAAGTTGGGATCAATGGCGACTCCCACTTTTGCTGCGGCGTCTGCCCACTGCCGCTTCAGGTGGTCAGTGGGCGCCACGATGGTGATGCGGTTGACCACACCGCTGTCCAGCAGGGTGGTGGCGATGCGCAGCGCAAAGGTGGTCTTACCAGCGCCGGGCGTTGCCACAGCGAGGAAGTCCTTCGGATTGCGGGTCATGTAGAGGTCAAGCGCCTCTTGCTGCCACGCACGGAGCTTGGGCGCAGTACCCCAGGCGGCGCGCTCCGGATACGCCGGAGGCAGGGATGGTCCACCAAAAAGTGTTTCTGTCATGCTGACTCCCCCGGCCTCATGGCAGAGACGGTGTTCTCCGGCTTTCCGGGCACGCCAAAGCGGACCGTAGGCCGGTGAAGTTCAGAAAGGGCCGGAGTTCTCTTCCCACCCACTACTTGGAGTTGCCCGGGCCGCCGTTTTTTCCACCGTCATTGCCGGGGCGGAGGCCTTCGTAAATCTCCTTGCACTCCGGGCAGACCGGGAACTTCTGGGGATCGCGCCCCGGCGTCCAGACTTTGCCGCACAGGGCAATGACGGGCTCGCCGGTCAGGGCCGACTCCATGATCTTTTCCTTGCGGACATAGTGCGAAAACCGCTCGCGGTCGCCGGGCTCCACTTCCTGGCGCGTTTCTTCGCGCTCAATGGTGGCAGTGGACGTTCCGGCTCCGGAAAGCTCGCGCATGGGGTCGTTTTCGAATGGATCCGGAGGAAGCGTAGTCATGCCAAACATCTTACCGTCTACAGGCCCTGCCACTCCGGCTTGTTGTCATAGGTGTGCCGATAATAATCGGCTAGTTTCAGCGATGACGCGGCCGCCTCATCCACCAAAATCGTGGCGTGCGGGTGCATCTGAAGGATGGAGGCCGCACAAATGGCAGCCACTGGGCCCTCCACGAAATCCCGGACAGCCTGGGCTTTCTGGGCCCCCGTTGCGACCAAGACCACATGCCGGGCATCCATGATGGTTCCGAGGCCCTGCGTGACTACATGGTGGGGAACGTCATCGATGCTGTTGAAGAAACGGGCGTTGTCCTTCCGGGTCTGCTCGATCAGCGTCTTGATGCGCGTCCGGGATGCCAAAGATGAGCCAGGCTCATTGAAGCCGATATGCCCGTCTGTTCCTACGCCCAAAATCTGGAGATCGACTCCACCTACCGCCTTAATGGCGTCTTCGTAGCCCTGGCATGCAGCCTCAAGATCCTCAGCCGCGCCATCCGGCCCATGGACGTTCTCGGGCTTGATATTTACCCGGTTCGTGAACTCACGCCGGATGACCTCGCGGTAGGACTCGGGATGTCCTGCCTGGAGCCCTACATACTCATCCAAAGCGAACCCATGCGCCTCGCTGAAGTCCAATCCCCCTGCCTCGTACCGCCTGGCCAATTCGTCGTAGATGGGCAGCGGTGACGACCCCGTCGCCAAGCCCAGGACTGCATTGGGCTTGCGGCGTACCAGCGCTTCGATGGCATCGGCTGCAAGCGCACCGATCTGCTTAGTGCCAGGGAGAATGACAACTTCCATCGTCACGGCCTTTCTTAGTTATGAGCTATCTGACAAAGACGTTATCCCATGTCCCACCTACGGGCACGGTTGTTACGCAGGCTAGCGGTTCACGCTGAGTTGGGCGAACATTTCCGGACCGCGCGCATCCAACCATTTTCCCCCGAGCCGAACGCCAACCACGAAGAGGATGACGCCGAGTAAAGGTCCAACAGCCAGGTTGATCCAACCCGCCTCAGTACCTCCGCTGAAGGCCTGGACAGCCACCAACGCAAGCTCCGGAACGAGCAGGAGGGCCAAAACGCCCATACCAACGGCTTGCACTGCCAGCGTCTGGGCGACATTTCCCGGCGGTTTCTTGAACGGACTGTCTCCCGGCAAAGGTACTGCGATGTTATAGCGGGCCGAAATCACCGATGAGAGCCCCAGCCCGGTAAAGAGAGTTCCCAGCGACAACCCCAGAAGGTTGGGGAGCCATTGCCAGTCCCCGGTGACGAAAAGTGGCCCAATAGTAAACACGAGCACCACTGGAAGTGAGATGGCCAAGCAGGCCAGGGCACGGCCCAAGCGATCGTCAATGCCCTTGACCCCCGCCGCGAGGTGGAGCGCAAAAGCTGTGTTGTCATACGAGACATCGGCGCAGATGGACCAAGCCATCATGAACGCTGTCAACGGTCCCAGAATCATGAGCAGGCCGTAGCTGCCACTCTGCGATCCGCTGAAGAAAAAGATGACGGGAAACAAGGGAACAATCACCAAAGAGGCCACATACCTTGGATCCTTCATCCAATAGATCAAAGCCCTGGCAGCAACTGCGCCTGCAGGAGTCCCAGGAAGAAGGGCAAACAATCCGAGCTTTCCACCCTTCCTGGCGGAGCCTCCGGAGTACGGGGGCGTCACCAAAGCACGCTGCAGCAGAAGATGCCAGCCCAGGAGGAGGCCGGCAATGGTTGCTGCAGAGATCAGAAATTTCAGCGCTGCGGCGCCGGTGTTGCCGGACTCCAGGTCTCCGCCCAAGGACCAGGCCGCACCCAGCGGCGTCCAGGACACAGTGCGGGCCAACAGGGGCAGGTAATCAGCACTGCCGCGAACGCCGTCCACAATTCCCACCATGATGGGCCCCAACAGCATCAGCGGGATGAAGACAATAATGCTGCTCACGTCCTTGAAGCGTCGCGAGGAGGCAAGGCCGGCCGTCGCCGTCGTTACCACCTTGGACAGAACGATGCATGTAAGGGCACCCAGAATGGCACCCAAAAAGGCGCCGGCAGCAGCCGGAACGCTACGCCACCAGGTTCCCACCGTGCCCAAGGCGGCTAGCAAGGTAGCCAAACCCGGAATACCGATGAACCCCGCCAGGGCGAGTCCGGCCAGTAGTTGCCTCGGGGGAATCGCGAACGTGGTGAAGCGGGCGGGGTCCAACGTCATATCCGCAGCGGAAGCGAGGAGCGGAATAATGGCCCATCCCAGCACCGTGGCCGCACCGCCCAGCACTACTACCGTGTGGGCAATCTCAGCATCAGCCCAACGCAAAGCAATGAGTCCGCCAATCAGAAGGGAAAGGACGCCCAAGGCATAGAGCAACCCGAGTGCCATCCCCACCAACTGCCACGGGCTGCGTTTGAATCCGTTAAGAAGCAGGCGCCACTTCAGGCTCAGAAGGTGCGCAACCATTCGAGCCCCTCCGTCCGGTGTCCGCCGCCCACCAATTGAACAAACCGTTCTTCCAGGGTGGAGCCGTTCCGAACCTCATCCACAGATCCAGCCGCCAGCACCCTACCGCCGGCAACCACGGCGACGTGGCTGCACATACGCTGCACTAGGTCCATGACATGACTGGAAACGATGACAGTGCCGCCGGAAGCGACGTAACTCTCCAATATGCCACGGATGTTGGAGGCCGAGACGGGGTCCACCGATTCAAAGGGCTCATCCAGGACAAGGAGGCGGGGCGCATGAATCAGCGCAGAGGCCAAGGCGATCTTCTTGGTCATACCGGCCGAGTAATCAACAACCAAAGTGCCGGCGTCTGCCTGGAGATCGAGGGCGGCCAGCAATTCAGAAACCCGGGAACCCCCAACATCACGATCCATGCCGCGGAGCAGTCCGGAATAGGTGACCAGCTGTTCGCCCGTCAGCCTGTCAAAAAGGCGCACGCCATCCGGCAGGACGCCCATAAGCTTCTTGGCTTCCAAGGGCCGGGCCCAAACATCAACGCCGTGGACCAGAGCCGTGCCAAAGTCGGGCCGCAACAGGCCGGTAGCCATGGACAGTGTTGTGGTCTTGCCGGCACCGTTGGGGCCAACCATCCCGTAGAAGGAACCCGCGGGGACCTCCAGGCTCACGCCATCGACGGCGATCTTCTCACCGAAACGCTTGGCCAGGCCGCGGATGGACAATGCGGCCAACGGCGCGCCCTCAGCCGGGCCACTGGCGGCCAGCGGGAGGGTGCCGTCCGGTAATTGGTTGACCGGCTGCGTGGCCGAAGCTTGTGGCGGCGTGGACGCTTGTGGCGGCGCGGAAGTGGGCGTGGGTTCATGGCGTGGTTCCGTCATGGACCCAGCCTAGCCTTGCCAACACGAACCTGAGGAGGTCCTAGAAGCCGTGGCGGGGAACGGCCCGCTGGTACTGCGGAACCCACGGAATATCGTGGCCCAGTTCGTATGCAGCCCTGAGCCACCAGTGCGGATCCCGCAATGCAGCACGTGCCATGAAAACCGCATCCGCCCTGCCATTCGCCACAATATCCTCCGCTTGCGTGGCACTCGTGAGCAAGCCCACCGCGCCGGTGGGGACACCGGCGTCATTCTTTACCTGCTGTGCAAATCCAGCCTGGTATCCGGGCACAGCCCTGATCTGCTGATGCGCTACTGCGCCGCCGCTGGAGACGTCCACAAGGTCAACGCCACGTTCGGCAGCGGCGCGGGCCAGGCGAACAGAAGCCTCGACGTCAACCCCACCGTCAGCCCAGTCCGACGCGGAAATGCGGAGCAGCAGCGGCATGGAGTCCGGAATGGCTTCCCTGACCGCATCCACCACGGCGAGCATGAGCCGATTGCGCCCCTCCTCATTTCCACCCCAGCCATCGGTCCGGGTGTTGATGAGCGGGCTTTGGAACTGGTGCAGGAGGTACCCGTGGGCTCCGTGGATTTCCACAGTGTCGAAACCCGCCGCAACTGCCCGGCTGGCAGCGGCGGCAAAGTCGGCCACCACGCCATGGATGTCCGCGTCGCTCATGGCTTCCGGTGCGGCGTAGCCGTCAAACGGATCGCTGCTCGGCCCGGAGGTGACCCATCCGCCGTCGGACTCCGGAACAGAGCCGGAGCGATCGGAAAATGGCCAATACGTTGATGCCTTGCGCCCGGCGTGGGCAAGTTGCGCCCCTATTTTGGAGTCGACGGCGCCATGCCGGTGGACGAATGCCACTATGCGCTCCCATCCGGCCGCCTGCTCATCGGAGTACAAGCCAGCGTCCAGGGGGCTGATTCTGCCTGCAGCGTTCACCGCCGCCGCCTCACTCAGGATGAGCGCGGCGCCGCCGGCTGCAAAGAACCCAAGTGCATCAAATGCCAGTCGTTGGGGACTCCTTCGCCGGTCTCCGGGTGGCAGCTGTACTGGCACATGGGCGATACCCAACCACGGTGGGGAACGGTAAGCGAGCGCAGCTGAAGCGGAGTGAAGAGCGCGGACGGCACTAGAAGAGAACCCTCGCAAGCCCTTGGCGCGCTTTTGCCACCCGTTCGTCCTGGGTTCCCACAACCTCGAAGAGCTCAAGGAGGCGCACGCGGGCGGTCTCACGCTCGGGACCGAAATTCCTGCCAATAAACGTGATGATGCGGTTGAAGGCATCATCGATGTGGCCACCGGAGACGTCAAGGTCGGCCACGGTCAACTGGGCCTGCACGTTGTCCGGTTCTTCGGCGGCGAGCTCGCGGAGGCTTTCGGCCTCGGGGGCCGAGAGCTGGTCTAATCTGGCCATCAGCTCAACCTGAGCCAAACCCGCCTTGGCGTCGGTGTCTGCCGGCTGTTCGAGGAGCGCCTGCTTGTAGGCTGCGGCTGCACCGGCGTAATCGCCGACCTCGATCGCGTCAATGGCTGCCTGATGGAGTGGTGGCAGTGGTGCGGGTTCCGCGTCCTCCCCCGGTGCGGCATCACCTATGCTGCCGGTGACCCCGTTCGCTGCAGCAACCTTGAGAAGTTCCTCAACCAGGTTTCGGATCTGTTCGTCATCCGCTGGTCCTTGGAAGAGCGGGACGGGCTGCCCCTTGACCACGGCAACTGCTGTGGGAACAGCCTGAACTTGGAAGGCCTGTGCCAGTTGCGGGAAGGTGTCCACATCGGCGGCTGCAAGCACCAAGCGACCACCGTAAGTCTCAACAACACGTTCGGCGGCATCGAGGACGGCGGGTGACTCGGGCGCATAGCGCGACCAAAGAAGGAAAAGCACGGGGATCTGTGCGGACAATTGCACCAGATCCTGGAAATTTGATTCGGTTGCATCCACTCGAAGTGGTGCTTTGCCGGTTTCGCCCCCTTGGGGCGTGCCATCCGCCGGCGATCCGCCCTCTGCCGAAGCAGAGGGGGCCGGCACTGGCGGGGCGGCCGGGCGGCGCAGCGACGACAAGTCAACGGCACCGCGAAGATTGAGCTGGCTGGCAGCGGCTGGAGTGGGTCGGTATCCGGGCGAACTCATACCGTCCACTCTAGCCGCTGCCCTGCCATGGGTACGCCTTACTTGAAGCTGGCGCCGACCAGCCCGCGGGTAGCCGCCACGAGCTTCATGGGGTCGGCAGAACCTGCCGGCGGAATGTACACGGCCACGGATTCGGCAAAGTTCAGAACCATGCCCGTGGTGGTTTCCTTACCACCGGCGAATACTGCGGAATCGTCTTCAAGCACAAGCTTGTCGCCTGCAGCCTTGGGCGTGCCTTCGAAAGCGAAATCCAAACGCCCCACAACCACGGCGCCGCCGTCAGCTGTCCGCAGCACCACAGTCTGGTTGGTGACCGGCGTGTGCGTGAACTTGAAGTTTGCGCTGGTTCCGTTCTTCACAGTGTCCGCCTGGTAGGCCAGTGCCCCTGCAATGTAAGGGGATGACTGCCCATCGGCCAACTTGCTTCGGTTGGGCGACTCCGGATTCGTCAGCATTTCACTCAGGATTTCCAAGGCCTCATTACCGCTGTAGGCCAGGCCAGTGCTGTCGCTCGCCGGTACAGGCTCAGTTCCGTTGCGCGGAATGGGGAAGGACGGGAAGTTAGTGCCAGGCTGTAGCGGCGCACTGCCCCACAGCTTGTAGTTTTCACGAGGCGAAAGCTGGACAAGGGTCAGGACCTGCGGCACCACGTTTCCTTCACCCTGGGTGAGGGCGAAGACCGTTCGGGGCCAGTCCCGCTTGGTGCTGATAACGCTGCTCTGAAGCTTGGTGGCCCGCACCGGCATACGCGGCTCGTAGGCAGACACTGCGGACCGGATCTTGTAGTTCTGGGTCCGGATCTGGAGTTCCATCTTGTCTACTCGCGGGGCCAGTTTAGCCGCGTCCTTGGCTGCGTCCGCCGCATCCACAGTGCTCGCTACCTGCTCAAGGATCCGCTGCAGCTGGGATTCCAGCATGACAGGCGTGGAGGCCTCAGCGTCAGCCGCAGCTGACGAGGTCGTGGTGGCCTCGGGGGTCGTGGTGGCTTGGGCGGCGACTGCCGTCCCTCCGACCAGGACGGCGGCCATCGTAGCGGCGAGGGCCGTGATGCGGAGGGTTGGACCTTCAGCGCCGGCACCAGGACGACGACCTTTGTTGCCAGCAGGCGGCTGAACAGTGGGCGACTGGGTAGTAGGCGCCTCAACGCCCGGCGACTTGGCAGTAGAGGACTGAACCGGGAGCGTGGTGGTCTCTCCGCCATCGCGCGGCTCGTCGTCGTCGTGCTTGCGGCGGTTGCTGAGCGCTTTGGCGATGAACGGCAGCGCCGCTCCGATCAGGATGATGATGATGCCCAAGACAATCAGCGGCACTGCCCAGGGGGTGGTGGCGTTGTTCGGGAACGTCATGGAAATCGACGACGGCGCGGGCTGGGTACCGTCGCCGGCAACCAACAGGGACCACTCACCATCGGCGGGAGGGTTCCAAGTGTAGTCCAAATCGCCGCTGGCGTCCTCGGTGCTGACCCACAAATCGGATCCAGCCGGGGAAGGCGCCGTCGCCTCGCCGTCAGCAGAGGACACCTCCAGCGACTTCTGGTCCGCAGAGACTCCGGTCAACGTGTTGTGGGCAGTCTCGCCGACCCAGGCTTCGACGTCGTCCGGGCGTCCCGTAGCGACGATGAAGTTGCCTTCACCCTGGATCTTGATCTTCACCGGCCCGTCATGGAGGGCGATCAACTTTTGGTCGATCACGGTCAGCGGGGCAGCTTTGGTATCGCTGGGAACCGAAGCCGTCACGGTCTCGGAGGGGGCCCAAAAAGTCAGCTGGCCAATACCGGCCAGCATCGTCAGCAGGCCCAGCAGCACCAGCAAGGCTGCAGTCTTCAAACGCACAGGATCACCTATCATCAGCGGTCGTTGAACTTCAAGGGTAACCGTTTTGTTATCAGAGAGTCAGATCGAGGTGATCTCCCCGACATCCCGAAAAGCCCGCCACCGCGCCGCTGCAGCGCCAATCCGCGCTCCTGATAGTGTGGCGATGATCATGATATACGGGCCTTCCAGCGCCTAAGTCCACCCTGTACCACCACTGAAAAGGCAGCCAAACCGCGTGAAAGACCACATGGAGCCCCGTCCCGTCGATGAGCCCGGGTCAAGTGCGGTGGATGCCCCCTCCGAGGGCACTGCCGCGACGGTTCCGGCCGCGACGGTTCCAGTCCGCACCGGACGCCTGGCTGCAATCAGCCGCAGGCTGAGGCAACCCATCCCCGGCGCCCGGAACCGCGTACGTTTCGAGATGCCCCCGGAAGCTGAATCGGATGAAGGCCGCGAAGGCTTCCGCCCCGAGGACGACCACGGCTTCGGAGCCCCTGGCCCGCGGATGTCTTCCCAGCATCCTGTATATGTCGGATTCATGGGTACTGCAGGTGTCGGCATTGCCTTGGCCGTGTTCTACATCGCCAGCAACACCACCCAGCTCATCTTGTGGATCGTGGCGGCACTCTTCATCGCCCTCGGACTTGATCCCGTGGTCCGCTGGCTGGAAGGCCGCAAAGTGCCCCGGCCCGCCGGCATCCTCATATCCGTCTCAGCCCTTGTGCTCGCGGTGGCCGGATTCTTTGCAACCCTGATTCCCACCATCGTCGAACAGGTATCGGAAATCGTCCGCCAAGCCCCGGACTGGATCCGCAGCTTCCTGGACTCGGACTTCTTCCGCAACGCAGACAGCCAATTTGGCGTACGTGACCGCATCACCACCGAACTGGACAAGTTCGTCAAGGATCCCGAAGCGATGGGCGGAATCTTCGGCGGTGTGGTCGGTTTCGGGTCCACGGTTGCCAACGGCCTGTTCGGTTCCCTGATCGTACTGGTCCTCAGCCTCTACTTCCTGGCAGCCCTGCCATCCATGAAGAAGTGGGCCTATCGCCTCGCTCCCCGGTCCCGCCGTCCACGTGTTGAGGCGCTTTCCGAAGCGATTACCGACTCCGTGGGCAACTACGTCATAGGCCAGGTTTGCGTTGCCCTGCTGAACGCCATTTTTGCCTTCATCCTGATGACCATCCTGGGCATCCCCTTCAGCGTCCTGCTTGCCTTCGTTGTTGCCCTGCTGGCGTTCATTCCCCTGGTAGGCGGCATGATCGCCGCAGTCGTGGTCATCCTGGTAGCACTCACCGCCGGCTGGCAGACAGCCGTGATCTATGCGATCGCCTACTTCGCCTACCTGCAGTTCGAGGCGTACTTCATCTCACCGCGCATCATGCAGCGTGCAGTAGCTGTACCGGGGGCGGTGGCGGTGATCTCGGTGATTGCCGGCGGCAGCCTGCTCGGCGTCCTTGGCGCACTGATCGCCATTCCGACAGCGGCGGCCATCATGCTGCTGATCAAGGAAGTATTCATCGTCCGCCAAGATCGGCACTGAGTACCCCGCCCTCCACAGGTTCTTCATACAGATAATGCCCCTGAACACGATGTGTTCTTAGGGGCATTATCTGCACACAGGCTCAGCGGTTCGCGACCGTACTAGGCACTCGCGACCGTACTAGGCACTCGCGACCGGCCCCGCCCACTCGCGTGGCAGGCCGTCCGCTCCGGCACCCGCCGTAGTGACGTCGTCGACGATTTCATCCAAGACGCGGGCCGCGTACTTCTCGCCCACCCAAAGGTGTTTTGCACCGTCGACGCCGACAAGCCGGGCCTGCGGCACCAGGCTGAACCGCTGGGCTGCTTCGGCAGGCTGCAGGTAGTCGTCATGCTCCGGCACCAGGACCGTGAGCGGCATGCCGGAGGCGGCCCACTCCTTGAGGTGCACATCAGTGGCGCGGTGCAAGGGCGGGGACAGCAGCACTGCACCTTCGATTTCCGGGGCCACCGGCTCCACCGCCCCGTACATGAGGGCAAGCTCGGTACCGAAGGACCACCCGACGAGCCAGCGGTTCGGGAGGCCGCGTTCCACGGCGAAACGGACGGCAGCCTCAACGTCGTAGCGCTCCCCAATGCCCTCCTCGAACTGGCCATCGCTGGTGCCACGCGGTGATGCCGTGCCCCGCGTGTTGAAGCGCAGGACTGCAACTCCCGCCAGCGCGGGCAGCCGGTAGGAGGCCTTCCGGTAGACGTGGGAATCCATGAACCCGCCGTGCGTGGGCAGCGGGTGGAGGGTTATCAACGTCGCGGTGACCTCCCCTGATTCCGGCAACGCCAGTTCGCCCAGCAATACCTTGCCGTCCTCGGTGGTGAACTCCACGTTCTCGCGCCGGGCGGGAAGGACCGTGGAGGCGCGGATCTCCGATGGCGCGTCCTGCGGGGTAAACACGAACGAGGCGGGGTCGAAAGTCATGCAACCAAGCCTAAGGGAATCAGCGGTAGCGGTACGTCCTGCCCGTCCAGCAGTTGGTGTGCCAGTGCCTGCGTTCGGCCAGCCCTGCGGCTTGTCCAAACAGGTGACTGTCGGACCACACCACCAGATGCGCGATGCCGGGGACGATGGCGGTGGAGCAACCAGGGCAGATGTATTGCTTTTCCGCCTTCTTGGCCGTCATGGTCCGCACCATCCAGTCCCCGTCCGGCGCACTTTCGCGCCGGGCAATGCCACCGCGCGCCCGCTCAAGGTCGAGCTCCGGCGTCGGTTCCGTCCATTTGCTGCCGCCGGCGCTGCCGGAGCGTGTGCTGGACGCGTTGCGACGAGGACGGTTGGAGCGGGGCATGCTTCCATTCTGCCCCAGCCACCCTGTTGTAGATGGTGAGACGGTAATGTGGGGCGGGTGCGACTCGTCATAGCCCGTTGTTCTGTTGATTACGTTGGCCGCCTCAAGGCCCATCTTCCCCTCGCTACCCGGCTCCTGCTGGTCAAAGCGGATGGTTCGGTGTTGGTGCATTCCGACGGCGGTTCCTACAAGCCGCTGAACTGGATGAGCCCCCCTGCAACCCTTCGTGTGACCACGCCTGAGGAAACCGAAGTGGAAGAAGGCGTGGTGGAACAGTGGACTGTCCAGTCCGCTAAGACGGATGACCGCCTCATCATCAACATCTACGAGCAATTGCATGACACCTCGCACGAGCTCGGCACTGATCCCGGCCTGATCAAGGACGGAGTCGAAGCAGACCTCCAAAGGCTGCTGGCCGAACAAATCGAGCTTCTGGGGTCCGGCTACTCCCTTATACGCCGCGAGTACTTCACCGCTATCGGCCCTGTGGACATCCTGGCCAGGGACGCTGACGGCGCCACCGTTGCCATTGAGCTGAAACGGCGCGGAGACATCGACGGCGTCGAACAACTCACGCGGTATCTCGAACTGCTCAACCGCGACCCCCTGCTGGCTCCCGTAAGGGGGATTTTCGCCGCCCAACAAATCAAGCCCCAAGCGAAGGTACTGGCCAACGACCGCGGAATCGATTGCGTCACGCTGGATTATGACGCCATGCGCGGTGTGGATGACAGCGAGTCACGGCTCTTCTGAGTTTTCCCCTTCGGGAGACTGTGCCGCAGGCCACTAGAATCAGAATTATGACTGTCGCATCCGGTTTTCCCTCTTCCTCCGCTCCGAGCCACCAGATCATCCGAGGAACGCTTGTCAGCGACGGGGAGGTAGTGGAAGACGGCCTGGTTGCCGTCGACGGGGACAGAATTGCCTACGCGGGGCCGGCCAAAGGCTTCGATCCCGAAGATTTTGAGGGTTTCCAAAGCGCGATCCGCTTGGGGATTCCCAGCGGCAGCTACCTCTTCCCAGGACTCGTGGACGTTCACTGCCATGGTGGCAACGGCGGCGATTTCCCTGGCGGCGAAGAAGGCTCGGCGCGCAGGGCAGTGGAGTTCCTTCATCGCTCAGGCACCACCACTTTCCTGGCAAGCATGGTCACCGCTCCCCGGGCAGATCTCCTTCGAGGCATCGAGCTATACGTGAAGCTAGTGGATGAAGGCCTCGTGGCCGGCATTCACTTGGAAGGCCCCTTCCTTTCCCATGCCCGTTGCGGGGCCCAGAATCCGGAATACCTGCTGGAGCCCGACCTGGAGCTCATGGACGAACTGGTGGGAGCCGCGGCCGGTAAGCTCGCCACCATGACTTACGCACCGGAGCTTCCGGGGGCAGCTGCCTTGGTGGACTTGATGACTTCCCATGGAGTCACTCCCTCCTTGGGGCACACGGACTGCGACGACGCCACAGCCGCGGCGTCCCTGGCTGCGGCCCGCGAGGGACTCGAGTCAGCAGGATTCGACGGCGTCAGCTCGCTTCCCACGGTCACGCACCTTTTCAACGGAATGCCTCCCCTGCATCACCGCGCCCCAGGTCCCGTTGCGGCATGCCTGCGCATGGCCCAGGAAGGGAAGGCGGTTGTTGAACTCATTGCTGACGGAACGCATTTGGACCCCAGCACCGTGGCCACCGTCTTCCAGTTGGTGGGAGCGGGCAACATCGTGCTGGTAACGGATTCCATGGCGGCGGCAGGACTGTCCGATGGCAACTACATGCTTGGCCCGTCGCCGGTCACTGTCAGCGACGGCGTGGCCACGCTGGATGCCACCGGCTCCATCGCCGGAGGCACCTCCACGCTCCTGGAAGTCGTCAGCAAAACGGTGGCAGCCGGCGTCGCGCTTCCCGACGCCATTTGCTCGGCAACGGCGGTCCCGGCCGCTGTCTTGGGACTTTCCGACGAAATAGGCGGGCTCCGCCGGGGACTGCGGGCCGATGTCGTTGTAACAAACGAGGATCTGGAACTGACAGGCGTAATGCGCAATGGCCAGTGGTTGTCTTAGTGAGCGACTGCCCTGGTTGCAGGAAAAGGACTTTGGTAATTGCAGAAGCCGACGTTACCTTCTTTTTACCGAAAATTTTCCTGAATTGCCCAAAACACCGTTGACCTCCGGCAGAGCTCATGAAAGTGTTGTAGCAGTCTTTGTGTAGGTGGTTTTCATGCTCGCAAGACCAGTTGCGAGCGTGAAGCTCCTGCGAATCAACCAAGCCCCGGCTTGTGCGGTATTCAGGTCTTCTCGCGGAGTAACAAACCCGGTACGAGGTGTATCGGACTGATGTTCCACAATGAGGAGAAATACATGGCACTGGGAACCGTCAAGTGGTTCAACGCTGAAAAGGGCTTCGGCTTCATCACCCCGGATGACGCGGATGGGGACGTTTTCGTTCACTACTCCGAGATCCAGACCGGTGGCTTCAAGACCCTCGATGAGAACCAGCGCGTTCAGTTCGAGATCGGTCAGGGAGCCAAGGGCCCCCAGGCAACCGGCGTTACGGTCGTCTAGTCTTACCCGTTGATCTCTGCTTGTTGCAGATACAACAAACACGTTGACCCTGGCTTCCGAGCCGGGGTCAACGCGTCTTAACCTAAAGAATGCCCGCCACAATACGCGGCTTGTCAACAAGACTTGTTACTAACCATGAAGAAATACCAAAAGGGTCCTTCCGATAAGTGTTGACAATTCAACCAACCAAGCTTCGAAGCAGCCGCGCGGAATGCCGGACTGACAATCCCGGAAGATAGGCCCTGCTGAGCGCACGCCCAATTGCAGGAAGATGCAGCGGGTCTTGGTAATACATGTACAAGGTTCTGTACTCGGGCTGGAACCTCGACTTAAAGGACGCCAGCGACCTGAATCCGTAAACAGGTTCCAAGGCGTGTCCCACCACCTCCAGTAGTCCTGCCAGGCCTTTGGCCCGCTGCTCGATTTCACCCTTTTCCCGGGCTAAAGGCGAACCGGACAAAGAAATCAGCTCCACCGAATCCCGCAGGTGCAAAACAGCCGAAGCTATCAGGAACTCCATGACCCCCGGGAAAGCATCGCCCCGTCGCCGCATGAAGTCCAGTGTCCAACTGACAATCAGACCATCCTCATAGACGGGGAGCCAACTGGTGACGCCATAGACAAAACCCTTGTCGTCCAAAGCGACGCAGCACAGGACGTCGTCGTCATCCAACTCATCCAGGCCTCCCATGGTGAAGCCCATTTCCGGGATTTTTTTCTGGGCAGCCCATTCCTCGGAAACCTCACTCACTTGGGCACGCACTCCATGCGGGAGCTCGGAGTATCGGCCCCAGCTGGCCGTGATCCCCATCTTCGCGGCACGGTTGAGGGATGTTCTGACGTTCTGCCACTCCTTGCCCTTGAACTCCAGGCCCCTGATCCGCAATCGAGTCTCTTGGGCAACCGGCACCCTGCGGAATCCGCGCGATTGCAGCATGGGCCAGAGTTCGTCCGTGCAGGAGTAGAGGCATGGCGTCAACGCATGCTGTGAGCAATACTCCAGGAAGCCTTTGGCGGTTGCCGCGTGATGCTGCCTTGCTCCGAAAGGACCGGCCAGCGTCAACGCCACGTGGCTGTGCTGCTGGTAGGCCACTCCCCCGGTCCCTTCGGGAGTAAACCAGTATTTGTTTGGCTCCCAAAGAGCCATCCATGACAACGAATCTCCGCCCCGCTTCACCAGGGCACGCGCACCCTGACGCGCCTGACGGTCAAGTCCACCCGTATGGTGTCCGCGGATCAGCAGCACCCATACGCCAATCAAGGCAACGAGCCAAAACACCGTACCGGAATAGGAAAAGAGGAAAACTTCCAGCACGTCGCGGTCAGCAAAAACCTTGCGGTAAACACCCGGAAGCGGAACGGGGAGATACTGCCTGGCGAGCTCAGCCACCAGACCCAGCACACCGCCGTCGCGAACCAGGCCACCGGAAGCCAGCCACACCGCTGCGTAGGCCAAGCCCAGCCCTCCCCCAGTCAAGCCGACCACCCAGAACACCTTCCGGCGCAGGTGGTCGGAGGTCACCACCCGGAAGTGGCCCCGATAGGCGAACAGGAGAAGTGCCAAAGCCAAGGGGACCAGCACAAGCGGAATGATGTGAACCACGGCCGAGTTGAGCATCCCCGCATGGGCGCGTCCTGCCGGCCTCGGCATACCGGCAAAAAGGCCAAGATAGATCGTGGACAAGACAACCACCACCAACTGCACGCCGATGGCAATTCCCAACGCGAGCCGGCGTCCGCGCCTCATGCCGTCGGCACAGATCAAAAGCAGGACAACCGGCACCACTGCCAAGGCCAAACCGAACGGCCCTGTGTAACCTTGGCGTGCAATCTCGAGGCAAGCGACGTCGATGGTGCCCCCGCAGTTGCTTTCCAGTTGGCTCAGGGTTGGAAGCGGGTTAAGGATGACGTCACGCAACAAGGCCAACGGCCCCGATGGACTCTTGGCTGCCGCGGTCACGATGGGACCCACAGCGAAAATTGCCATGGTCAGTGACAGGAGGTTCCGGATTTCACGGCTGGTGGACCTATGCAGGTGGAGATGGCCTTGGCTGCTTTGCATCCACCAGCCGGCGAGCAAGCCAATCAGGGCGCCCAGAAAACCAACAACTGTCTCCGCATGACCTACGTAGAGCACCAGCAACAGGGAAATGGAAAGCACCACTGTGCGCAGGCGACGCTGCCACAATGTGGGCAGGAGCGCACTCGCGGCCAAAGCCGTAGCAAGAATTGCACCGTAGGGTCCGATCAGGCGGGTATCAGCCATCTCGGAAAGCCACCCGTCATCGACGTATTGCGCCACCTGGGTCACCAAGAGGAAGGCCGATATACAGCCGAACTGGCTCCCGAAGAACACTCCAGCCGTTTTAGGGGAGCCCAACTGCCGCTCTGCAAGTCCGAGCAGGAGCAAAATCATGAGGACGGCAGTGGCATAGGCCAACGGATTGGTGGTGAAGAATAGCGACGTCCAGATGGACCACCATTCCCCCGAGCGCAACCCATCCAGGGACACACTGGCCACCGCAAGCCACGGCCGGGGTGGTCCAGTCAGGAAGCTCCCGGAGGCCAACGACAGGCCCACAAAAACGGCAAGCACGAGCAGGGTGAACGGCGTTGACCGCAAATGCCGGCCCGTCTGCCTCAGCGCAGGCTCCGCCACACCTCTGAGGGTAAGGCTCACCGCGGCAACCCCCACCGGGTGGCAAGGAAGTCGAGTCCGCCGGGCATTCCACGAATCACTGCATCCCAGGAGTGTCCGGCCTGAGGAATTGAATGATCTTCGGTTTCAAAACCAGCGTTTCGTGCCGCGTCAGCAAGCTCATGCATGTAGTCAGTGAACTCGTGGTCAGCTTCGCCCGAAACCAGATACACCCCGCTGCCGGCAAAGTTGCGCTGCTGCATCAACACCAGAGGTGTCCGGGATTCGAAGGCTTCAACGTCGCCGTCGAACGAGTCCGCAATGGTCTTGCTTCGATCTTTGGCCAGGGCAGGTTCCCTTTCTGCGGCGAAAGGCAGAATGGATGCGAACAGATCCGGGTGCAAAGTTCCCATTTGCATGGCGCATGTGCCGCCAAAAGAGAAACCGCCAACGGCCCACTGCTTGTGATCAGTCGCCACATCCAAAGTCTGAGTGATCCAGGCCGGGACATCCTTCGAAAGATAGGTGTCCACCGAGGCGATGTTGCTGTCCATGCACATGGTGTTGGCGTTGGCTGATCCGTTGGGGTCGACCACCACTGTGACAGGGGCAATCCCGTGATGATTTTCAGCGAACTGGTCGAGTACGGAACGGAGCTGGCCACCAGTCAGCCAATCCGCCGGACCACCCGGCTGCCCGGCGAAGAGCACCAACACAGGCAGGCTGGGACGGGATGCGGTCTGATAGGCGGGTGGCAAGTAAACATATGCTTCCCGTGCGTTAAAGCCGGATACCGTACCAGGAATGTCAGCTCTGCGCAGGACGCCGTTTCGGGGCATGGAGTCCGGGGCTTTCCATGCGGAGGGGGCCTGACCGGGCTTCGCGTCTACAGCGCGTTTGAGGCTCGATTCCAGTGGCTGTATGCGCGCCACCGCAGTACCCATCAGGTCCGAGATCGTGTTATTCAATCCGAAATAGAGATTAATCTGGACCACGCATAAGAGCACGACGCCGAGCATCGCCACCACACTGAACGAGCGGCCGCGCCAGGAGTTTCGGGGGAAGCGCGCAGCGCACAGGAGAAGGGCTGCGACGGCGGGGACCGCCCAGCCCACAGCCTGAAAGGGAAGGTTCTCCGAGAACGTGGCCATAAGATCCACCAGGATCCAGTGAATCAGCGCCACGACACCTACAGCGAGCAGTAGGCTGCTTGCGACGAACAGAGGCCAGGAACGTCGTCGACGCCATAGGAGGTAGGCCCCGCCTGCTGCGCCACAGGCGATGCTGAACCAGAGGAACGGCCCATCAACCAGACTGACGTCCGAAAGAAAGTCCATGGCGCCTAACGCCAGGTTCCGACGCCAATGACCGGCCCAGCTTCAAGCCAGGACGACAAACCCGCATAGGCATCGAAATTCATGGCGAGCATGAACTTCTTGCCTTCGTACTGCAGTTCAACCACGACCACGCCAGGTTGTATCCTGACGAGCTCTTCTTCCGTGGGCTGGCGGCGGCCAAGCAATTCAAGTGAACTGCGCGTGAACTTGTGCTTGGGGATGACGCTCAGGGACATCAAGCGGAACCACTCGAGCTCATTGTCCTGATAACGACAAACCCCCATTTGCCAGCTGTTTCCAGCCATGCAAATGGAGGCGTCGACCGTGCCCAGGGCGCGCCGCAGATTGAAGCGGCGCACCCCGAAAAGGCACAGTGAAATGATCAGCAACGTAAACGCTGTTGCCAAGGCGATGAACGGAATAAGGGAATCGTCCATCAAGGTCGTGCTATCGGATCCCCGCTGTAGCCGCTTCGCCCAATTTGGCGTTGTCAGCAACAATGACCACGCGATCGTTGTCGACGGAGAAGAATCCGCCGTCAACAACTACTGCGATGCGATCACCGGAAACCGGCTGGATTGCCAGCTCGCCCGCGGCCATGATGGCCAGAAGGGGCGAGTGGCCCGGCAGGATTCCGATTTCACCATCACTGGTGCGGGCCTTCACCATCTTGGCCGCACCGGACCACACGAAGTGGTCCGCTGCGACAATCTCAACCTCGAGCTCAGCCATACTACTTGGTCTGTTCCTGGATCTTGGCCCACTGACGCTCGACGTCATCCAGGCCGCCGACGTTGAAGAACGCCTGCTCTGCGATGTGGTCCAGCTCGCCGTCACAGATGGCCGTGAAGCCTTCAACAGTGTCCTTGATGGACACGGTGGAGCCCTCGACGCCGGTGAACTGCTTGGCGGTGTAGGTGTTCTGGGAGAGGAACTGCTGGATACGACGTGCACGCGACACGACGATCTTGTCCTCTTCAGACAGTTCGTCAACACCGAGGATGGCGATGATGTCCTGGAGTTCCTTGTTCTTCTGCAGGATCTGCTTAACACGAACAGCCGTGTTGTAGTGATCCTTGCCGATGTACTGGGGATCCAGAATACGGGACGTGGACGTCAGCGGGTCAACGGCCGGGTACAAACCACGGGAGGCGATTTCACGGGAAAGTTCCGTGGTCGCGTCGAGGTGTGCGAAGGTCGTTGCCGGAGCCGGGTCGGTGTAGTCATCAGCCGGCACGTAGATGGCCTGCATCGACGTGATGGAGTGGCCCTTGGTGGAGGTGATGCGCTCCTGGAGCAGACCCATCTCGTCAGCAAGGTTGGGCTGGTAGCCCACAGCGGACGGCATGCGGCCGAGCAGTGTGGAAACTTCCGAGCCTGCCTGCGTGAAGCGGAAGATGTTGTCGATGAAGAGCAACACGTCCTGGTTCTGAACATCGCGGAAGTACTCCGCCATGGTCAGGGCGGACAGGGCCACGCGAAGACGCGTTCCCGGCGGCTCATCCATCTGGCCGAATACAAGGGCGGTGTCCTTAAGAACGCCTGCCTCTTCCATTTCAACCCAGAGGTCGTTACCTTCACGGGTACGCTCGCCAACACCGGCGAATACGGAAGTACCACCGAAGTTGCGGGCAACACGGGTGATCATTTCCTGGATCAGAACGGTCTTGCCAACGCCGGCGCCGCCGAACAGGCCGATCTTTCCACCCTTGATGTACGGGGTGAGAAGGTCGATGACCTTGATGCCGGTCTCGAGCATCTCCGTGGAGCCCTCGAGGGAAGCGAAGGACGGAGCCTTGCGGTGGATCGGCCAGTAGGCGTCTGCCTTGATCTCGGACTCTTCGACGTCCAGCGGCTTGCCGAGAACGTTGAAGATGTGGCCCTTGACGCCGTCGCCGACGGGCACGGAGATGGGAGAACCGGAGTCCCGCACAGTGGTGCCGCGGACGAGGCCGTCGGTTGCCTGCAGGGAGATGGCGCGAACGAGGTTGTCACCCAGGTGCTGGGAAGTCTCGAACGTGATGGTTTTCGTCTGGCCGTTGAGAGTGATCTCAGTGGTCAGAGCGTTGTAAATCGAGGGGATTGCGTCAGCCGGGAATTCGACGTCGACAACCGGACCAATAACACGGGCAATGCGGCCGGTAGCACCGGCCGTAGCTACGTGTTCGGTAGCAGTGGCAGTCATCTCTCTCACTTCACTCAGTAGATGGCGTGGGTTTAAGTTTATCTGTTTGGTGCAGGTGCGGCTTCGAGCCGAATTCGTTGGAGGCTAAGACGCGAGGGCGTCTGCGCCGGCCACGATTTCGGAAAGCTCCTGCGTAATCTCGGCCTGGCGGGCCGTGTTGCGAAGGCGCGTGTACTTCTTGATCAAGTCGGTAGCGTTGTCACCGGCCGACTTCATAGCACGCTGGCGGGCTGCGAGCTCGGAAGCTGCGGCCTGCAGCATGGCTGCGAAGATGCGGGACTCGATGTAACGCGGCAGCAGTGCGTCAAGCACCTGCTCTGTTTCCGGCTCAAACTCGTACAACGGCAACAGCTCGGATTCCGAGGCTGCTTCCTCTTCGACGACCTCCAACGGGAGCAAACGGATGACCGTCGGCTCCTGCGTCACCATGGACTTGAAGCGGGTGTATACAACGTGGATCTCGTCCACGCCGCCCTCTTCAAAGTCAGTGGAGAAGTCTTCAAGAAGTGCAGCTCCGACTTCCTGCGCGGTTTCGAATTCCGGTGCGTCGGTGCCACCAGTCCATACGCGGGCGTAGGACCGGTTGCGGAAATCGAAGTACGCCTGCGCCTTACGGCCAACCAGGTATGCCTTGACTTCCTTGCCTTCTGCGTGAAGAAGCTCGGTGAGACCTTCAGCCTGCTTGAGCACGCTCGCGGAGTACGATCCTGCAAGGCCACGGTCCGATGTAATGATCAGGACTGCGGCGCGGCGGATCTGCTCCGGCTCGGTGGTCAGCGGGTGGTCGATTTCGCTCTGAGTTGCGACAGCAGAAACGGCGCGGGTAATCGCGTTCGCGTAAGGCAGTGAAGCTGCTACGCGGGCGCGGGCCTTACCGATGCGCGAGGTAGCGATCAGTTCCATCGCCTTGAAGATCTTGCGCATCGACGTCGTCGAGCTGATCTTCTGACGGTAGACCCGAATCTGGGCTCCCATACTTATCCTTTCCTAAGTTTCCGATGTGCTGCCCTGCCGGGGCCCTTGCGGACCCCGGCAGGGCAGGTGATCGGAACTAGCGCTTCTGCTTGACGATCTTTTCCTGGTCGACGTCGCCGCCGGAGATCGCTGCGTGCTCCTCGTGGCCAGCGCCAACCAAGTGGTTGTCGCCCTCGCCGAAGAAGCCCTTCTTGAAGGAAACAATGGCTTCCTTCAGAGCTGCAGCGGTGTCGTCATCCAGGACGTTGGTCTGAGCCAGCGTGGTCAGGATGGAGGACTTGTGCGTGAGGTGCTCCAGGAACTCGGACTCGAAGCGGCTGATGTCCTCAACCGGAACGTCGTCCAGGTAACCGTTGGTGCCGGCCCAGATGGAAACAACCTGGTTCTCAACGGGGAACGGTGAGTACTGGCCCTGCTTCAGCAGTTCCATCAGGCGTGCACCACGGGTCAGCTGCTGACGTGATGCAGCATCCAGGTCAGAGGCGAACATGGCGAATGCCTGCATGTCGCGGTACTGGGCCAGGTCCAGCTTCAAGGTACCGGAGACCTTCTTCATGGACTTGACCTGTGCAGCGCCACCAACGCGGGAGACGGACACACCAACGTCAACAGCGGGACGCTGGTTGGCGTTGAAGAGATCCGACTGGAGGAAGATCTGACCATCGGTAATGGAGATCACGTTGGTCGGGATGTAAGCGGAGACGTCGTTTGCCTTGGTCTCGACGATCGGAAGACCGGTCATCGAGCCGGCACCGAGCTCGTCGGAGAGCTTGGCACAACGCTCCAGCAGGCGGGAGTGCAAGTAGAAAACGTCACCCGGGTATGCTTCGCGTCCCGGCGGACGGCGAAGCAGCAGGGATACGGCGCGGTAGGCTTCGGCCTGCTTGGACAGGTCATCGAAGATCACCAGAACGTGCTTGCCGCCGTACATCCAGTGCTGGCCGATGGCCGAACCTGCATACGGTGCCAAGTACTTGAAGCCGGCAGGGTCAGACGCCGGGGACGCCACGATGGTGGTGTACTCCAGCGCGCCGTGGTCCTCAAGGGTCTGGCGAACGGCTGCAATGGTGGAAGCCTTCTGGCCGACACCAACGTAGACGCAGCGAACCTGCTTGGTGACATCTCCCGAAGCCCAGTTGGCCTTCTGGTTGATGATGGTGTCCACAGCGATGGCGGTCTTGCCGGTCTGGCGGTCACCAATGATCAGCTGGCGCTGGCCGCGGCCGATCGGGATCATGGCGTCGATAGCCTTGAGACCGGTCTGCATCGGTTCGTGAACCGACTTGCGTTCGGTAACGCCCGGAGCCTGAAGTTCCAGTGCACGGGTGGCTTCGGCTTTGATCTCGCCGAGGTCATCGATGGGCTGGCCCAGGGGGTCGACTACGCGACCCAGGAAGGCGTCGCCAACCGGAACGGACAGGATCTCACCGGTACGGTGAACTTCCTGGCCTTCTTCAATACCGGTGAAGTCACCGAGGATAATGACACCGATCTCGCGGACGTCAAGGTTCTGGGCAAGGCCCAGCGTGCCATCTTCGAAGCGAAGCAGCTCGTTCGCCATGACCGAGGGAAGACCCTCAACACGGGCGATGCCGTCACTTGCGGTGGTCACACGACCAACCTCTACGCGCTCTGCGTTACCGGGTTCGTAGGACGCCGCGAACTCGTTCAACGCATTACGGACGTCGTCGGCGTTGATGGTCAATTCGGCCATCTGCAGTCCCTGCTCTCCTGTTTTCGTGATCATCGTTGCTCACGATGACCGGGTTTTATATCAGTTAAGTTGTGCTTTGTCTTCGCTAGCCAACGAGCTGGCGGCGGAGTTCGGACAGGCGGGCGATGACCGAAGCGTCGAGCACTTCGTCACCCACCTGAACGCGAATTCCACCGATCAGTGCGGGGTCAACATTGACGTTGACCTTCAGTTCGCGGCCGTACAGGGCATCAAGCCCGGCCTGCAGACGGCTGGCCTGCGTTTCCGTCAACGGACGGGTAACGCTGACAGTTGCAATCCAGCGCTGCTGGCGCTTGGCTGCAAGCTTGGCGAATGACTCGACGAGCTTGCTCGGCTTGACACCGCGTGGCTGCGTAACTGCCTGGCGGATGAGAACCTTTGATTCCTCGCTGCTGCCAGGAACAAGTTTCTCGGCCAGTGCAATCTTCGCCGCAGGAGATGCCTGCGGTTCAGACAGAGCACGTTGTACTTCGTGGCTGGAGGCGACGGCCTGGTTGAAGGCAAACAGATCGTTTTCCAGCTCTTCCAGCCCCGTGATACCGGAGGCAGAAACGGCCGACTTGTTTTCAGCTACGGCAATGACAACCGTGGCGGCAAGCGTCTCGAGTGCATCGCCGATATCGCGGGCCGATGCCCAGCGCGAGCTGGCCAATCCGCCTGCAATTTCAGCAGCATCAGCGGAGACTTTTCCGCCAACCAGCTGCTTGACCAGCGCCGACTTCTCGTCACCGGAACGGGACGGGTCAGTCAGGGCGCGGCGCAAGCCAGCCGAGCTGTCCACCGTTCCCAGGATTCCGAAGAGGTCCTTAGCCAACTGCAGCGAGGCGAAGGGAAGCTTGGCTTCCAGCTGCGCCAGCGCTGTGGTCAGCGATTCGCTCGATATACCTGCCATTACTTAGCTGCACCTGCGCTCTGGGTCTCCAGATCTGCAAGGAAGCGGTCCACAACACGTGCGGCGCGCTGGTCGTCGGTGAGTGCTTCCCCAACGATGCGGCCGGCCAGTGTGGTGGCCAAAGTGCCAACCTCGGAACGAAGCGAGACAACAGCTGCCTGGCGCTCCGACTCGATGGCAGCGTGTGCCTGCTCGGTGATGCGTGCAGACTCTGCTGCAGCCTTTGCCTTCAGGTCCGCGAGGATCTGGGCGCCTTCGGCGCGTGCTTCTTCACGGATTCGGTTGGCTTCGGCACGGGCATCAGTGAGCTGCTGCTTGTACTCTTCGAGAGCAGCAGAAGCTTCTGCCTGTGCCGCTTCGGCCTTTGCAATGCCACCTTCAATTGCTTCGGCGCGCTCTGCGAAGGTCTTCTCGAACATCGGAACAATGAACTTGATCACGATGTACAGGAGGACCGCAAAGCCGACGAGGACGACGCCCATTTCCCAAACATTGGGAACGAGAGGGTTAGCGGCCTCTTCGCCTTCAGTGGCGGCTGAGATGATCAGCTGATTCATATTTCACCCGTCCTATCTACTCGGTTGCGGAATTCGCTTGTTCTGAATCCGAAGACTAGAGAACGAACGCGAAGACGAGACCGAGGATGGCGAGAGCTTCGGTCAGTGCCAGACCAAGGAACGCGATCGGCTGCAGCACACGCTGAGCTTCCGGCTGACGAGCAACACCGTTGATGTAAGCCGCGAACACGAGACCCACACCGATACCACCGCCGATTGCGGACAGACCGTAACCTACGAGGTTGAGATTGCCTTCCATTTTTTTCCTTTCAAGATGCCACCCATGTGGCAGGTTGTTTGGTTTACTTCAATCCCCACAAGGGGAAGTTTGGGAGCCTAGTGGCTGTCGGCGTGCAGTGCGCCTTCGATGTAAATCGCGGTCAACAGAGTGAACACGTAAGCCTGCAGGGCCATGATCAATGCTTCGAGCATGTACATGGCGATTGCCCCAACCAGGACCAGGACCGAGGTGCCCTTCAAGAGGACGTTCTCCTGCATGACGAGATACTCGATACCGGAACCGGCAAGCATGACGATCAGGTGACCGGCCAGCATTGTTGCGAACAGACGGAGGCTGTGCGTGACAGGGCGGACCAGGAAGTTGGAGATGATCTCGATCGGTACGACGATCGGGAGGATGTACCAAGGAACACCGGACGGAACGGTGGCGAGCTTGAAGTACTTCAGGCCGTTCTTCTTGATACCGATGATGATCCACGTGAAGTACACGATGCCGGCCAGCACGTAGGCGCCGCCAACGTGCGAGAAGCTCGGGAGCTGGATCACCGGGATGGCGCCGTAAATGTTGTTCACCAAGATAAAGAAGAACAGGCTGAACAACAGCGGGACGTACTTGATGAAGTCCTTGCCGCCGATGATGTCCTTGGCGATGCTGTTGCGGACGAAGCCGTAGGCCATCTCGCCTGCGAACTGCAGCTTGCCGGGAACCAGCTGCTGCTTACGTGCAGCGAGGATGAAGAATGTAGCGATAATGACGACCGAAAGGATCACCAGCAGCATCTGCTTGGAGAATCCGTCGTGTGCACCCCAAGGCAGGATTGCCGGCAGGTGCATTTCGTCGATTCCGGGTGGGGTGAATGACCCCGAATCCTGGGCGGGGAGCGCAAGCGCGATCAACGCGTTTCCTCTCTGCTGTGTCCATCATTGGGCATTGGTTGGAATCCGAACGCGTTGGACGCATTCACAATCCATGTGAAATTATTTGGCATTACTGTCCCCGTCCGTGGACGGACCGCTGTCTGCGTTGCTCTCGCCAGAAGGATTGGAGCTTTGCCTGGTGAGGCCGTGCATATGGGAAAGATAGAACCCTCCTGCGGCTCCCAGCAGAGCGCCAAGGAGCACAATCCAGCGGGTCCCCCACAGATTATCCAGACCCCAGCCTATCAAACTCCAGACAATGATCCCGCCAATGATGTAGCTGAAGACAGCGATGCCGGCGTTGTATCCGCCGTCGTTTCCTGCTTCGGCGGATTCATTGTGGTTGGCAGGTTGCTGAGCAGTGGCAGCCGGGCGTGAATAACGCTTACGCGGAGACATCCGGGCCACCCTTCGGTTCTGCGGGATCGTTGTAGATCTGGAGACGGGCCTTGCTGAAAGCGTAGATCTCTGCGGCCTGCCAGAAGACGACTGAAACAACCGCCCCAATGAGGAACCACCGGCCCTGGAGCCAGTCCGGCTTACCAAGCACAAAAAGCACTACGGCGAATCCGATGACTTTGATGAAGTAAGTCGCAACAAAGAGTCCGATTGCGCCGGAAGGATTGTTCCGGCCAACGAAGTGGCCAATCAGGAGACTGATGCCAAAGAAGAGCATGACCAGCATGGCGCCGAGAGCAGCCGAAAGTGCGCTCTGACCGCCGGCCACGAGGGCCGCAATGACGCACGTGACGGCGGCGGCTGCCAGTGCAGCAACGACGCTGAAATAAAGCAGCCGGAGCCAAAGATTGGTGGTCGCACCGGAAACTCCAACACCACGTTTACCGGACGGGCGTCCGGTTTCGGCGTTGGATGTCATGGGGATACCAATCCTCGTGGCACAGGTGCCATATTCTCAAAGTGGGGTTACGGGCGAGTGACTGTCCGCAGAAAGAATTCTACATGAGATAGAACTGTGACCATAACCAGCCGTCACAACTACTCCCCCGGCCGCGGCGAGTTCCGGGTGAAGTAGGGCCATGCCGTCACAGCGGCCATGACAAGCGCTGCCACAATGATGACGATGAGCACGATTTGCCAGGGGAACACGGCAAAGGCGACGCCACCGAAGGCAAGAATGCACGTCCACACATAGAGCATGACGACGGCGCTGCGGTGCGAGTAACCAAGGTCCACCAGCTTGTGGTGGAGGTGCCCGCGGTCAGCCGACCACGGCGATTGGCCCCTGGCTGTCCTGCGGACAACGGCCATCCCCAAATCAAGAAGGGGAAGGGACAACACCGCGAAGGGCAGCAGGATGGGAACGATGGTGGGGATACCGTTGGCGCGGTCGTAGAGACCGGAGCCGATCTGCCCCGTGGCCACGACGCCGGCGGAAGCCATCAGCAAACCAATAAGCATGGCTCCCGAATCGCCCATGAAGATCTTTGCCGGAAACCAGTTGTGCGGCAGGAACCCGATGCAGCTGCCCACGAGGATGGCCATCAGGAGTGTTGCGAGGTCTGAGTTGTCAGTGGATGGGTTGTTCCTGTGAACCCAATAGGCGGTGAGGAAGAACGCTCCCCCACCAATGATGGCGACTCCTGCTGCCAAACCGTCCAGTCCGTCAATGAAGTTGACGGCATTCATGGTGGTGACAATGAGCCCTGCGGTGAGCACAATCTGCACGACTTCGGACTCAAGGAAGATCGGTTCGGGAATAAAGGGCACCACAGACATCCGCACACCCCAGATAGCCACGATGAAGGCGGCTGCGGCCTGGCCCAGGAGCTTGATCCACCAACGGATGTCCAGGATGTCGTCCGCGACCCCCACCGCGACAATCACAACGGCACCAGCGAGGATGCCCCATGGGGCATCGTTGTGCCTGAAGATGTCCTTGACGAAGAAGGAATTGCTCGCGACCACCAACGCAGCGAAGAAGCCCACAAAGATGCCCAGCCCCCCGAGTTTGGAGATCAGGGCTGAATGCATGTCGCGGCTTCGGATGGGTTGGTATAAGCGCAGCTTGTTTCCCACGACGCGTGCACCCCAAGTCCCCGCGTACGACACAACGGCCGCTGTAAGGGCCATCAGCATGTACATGATCATGACGCGGCCCCGGACAGCAGCCTGCACACCACACCGGAAGAATGAATCATCGAATGCAGCCGGCGGGTTTGATTGCCGTCTGGTTGTGGGCAGCTCAAGGTGTGGAATTCTGTCTTTGGATAAATGGAACTACTCCGTCGCCATGCCTGCACCGGCTGTGCCGAATGTTGCGGGATTACTGTGGACTCTAGTCACGATACTAATGCCAATGGCCGTGACCACCCTGTGATGCAGCCACCAAGACCCAGCGTGTTCAGCTGGAAACTCAAGCGGCGCAGCTGCTACCTGACGGGCCCCTGGACGTTACGCAGTGCGTAGATCCCATCGAGCACCTGGGCGTTGGACCGCGGAGCTTTCAGGCTGTGGCGCAGGCCTTTCAAGAGCCCGGCCAAAAGCACTTTGCGGTTCGGAGAGGCGGCGATGGTGCGGGTCCAATTGCGCAGCGAAGCGCCGGTAAACAGGACCTTTTCCCACGGCGCCAAGGCGTTCGATCGGGTATAAACCCAGAGCTTGTTCCGCACTTCATAATAGAAGCGCGGGCCGGGATCCGCTCCCGCATCACCAAATACCTTCGTGTGGTGGTTGGCCACCGATGCGTTGGTGGTCAAAGCGGTACCGCGGCGGGAAATCCTCGCGGTGTACTCAAGGTCATCGTTCCAGATGAAATAGTCCGCAATTGGCAGGCCATGCTGCTTGATCTCTCCAGCGCGTATCAGCACCGACACGAACGAAGCACTCCGGATCTGGGTGGCGCCCAGACGGGCAGCAACGCTGCGTTGGTCCTCGCTCGCTCCCATCCGCGGACGCATACGGTTCATTGGGTGGTCACGGCCATCAGTCCACACAACACGGCTTGCGATGAAGGCCGGGGCCTCTCCCGTTTCCTGTTGGTAGGATTCCGACACGTCCAATGCTTCGCGAAGGGCATTCGCCTGCGGTTCCGTGTCGTCGTCCATGATCCATACGTGGTCGGCACCGTGGTCCAGCACGGCCCGTTCCATACCGACAACAAACCCACCGGCACCGCCCACATTCGTGTTCAACGAGACCACATCAATGGTTACCGGGCTTTGATACTGCTGGAGGAACTCTGCGGTTCCATCCGTGGAGGCATTGTCCACGATGACCACGGCGTCCGGTACCCGGGTACCTGCAACAATGCCTTCCAAGGTCGTCTGGAGGAGTTCACGCCGGTTATAGGTCACCACAACAGCGACCACGACAGGGTGGGACGTCATTTACTTGCCTTTGGTCTTGGATGGTTGGAAACGGCGCCGAATCAGCAGGCCTGCCAGCTTCCAAGGTTCAACGAAAACTCTGTAGGCCACACGGCCCGGGTGAAGGACCAGCCGCCAGGCCCATTCGAGCCCCAAGCGGCCGAGCCAACGTGGCGCTAGTTTTTGGATGCCTGCAACCTGTTCAATGGCACCGCCGACGGCGCAATAGAGGGCGGGGGGCAACTCTGCGAGCCGGCGGTGCAGGACTGTTTCCTGCAGCGGCATCCCAAGTCCGAACAGGACCAGTTGCGGACGGAAATCCGTCAGCCAGTTCACCACCGCGTCCTCCAGGGTGCTGTCCCATCCCTCACCGGGCATTCCATCCACCGTTGCACCGGGGATGATGGAGCGCAGCCGGGCGACCGCCTTCGTATTGGCCGCCCGTCCGGCGCCAACCACGGCTACACGCTCCAGACCGTTGACCTTGCCGAGATCCGGGATCCAATCCATGGAACCGAGCCGGTAGGCCATGGGGCCCTCACCCAGCGTCTGGAGTTGACGTTTGTGGGCGAGTCCCCAAAGCATCGCAACGGGAGCACCATCCAGTAGGACGATCGAGCTTTCCTCGTATAAGGAACGGACATCCGGGCGCGAATGAAGCAGCGTGATGCTGTGAAGATTATGTCCAAGGGCGGTGGCGGTTGTTCCGGCTGCGATGAGTCCGGCCATCGCTTCAATTAGCTCGTTGACGCGCATGGGAGTGGCGTCGACGTCGAAGACGGGGACGCGTTGGCGCTCCGGAATCATTCGGGTTTGGCTTCGCTCGGGGCCCCTGGTTTCACTGATTCTTGGGTTGAATCCACGACGGCGGCCGTTTCCGTTACTTCGATCGGCGCGTCATCCGCTGCTGGGGTCGCGTCACCCGCTGTTGGGGTCGCGTCTTCCACAGGAGGCACCTCCGCAGGAATGGTTTCACCGATGCCCAGAATCGAGGGAACGATCTCGCGGAGTCGCTCCAGCTCGATGGCTCCTTGGCGCACTACCCGGAACGGAGTGGAAGTGGCATCCACAATCGTGGAGGGCAGGGCAGCAGTCCCCTTGACGGGACGGAAACCGCCCTCGAGGTAGACCTCTACGGACTCTGCCAGTTGGAGTCGTGCTTCCGAGGCCGTCTGTGCTGCTTCCTGGCCCGTCCGGTTGGCGGAGGAAACGGCCAACGGACCTGTGAGCCCCAGGAGTTCCAGGGCGATCTGGTCATCGGGCATCCTGAGGGCGACGGTGCCCTTGGTTTCGCCGAGGTCCCAGTCCAAGGACGGCTGTGCATGCAGGATCAGTGTCAGGCCACCAGGCCAGAAGGCCTGCGCCAGCGCCCTCGCATCGGCAGGGACATCGGTGGCCAGCCCGTCCAGGGCATTGACCCGGGGTATCAGGACCGGAGGGGGCATCTGCCGGCTACGCCCCTTGGAGGCCAGCAACATGGTCACGGCCAACGGCGAAAAGGCATCAGCGGCAATGCCGTAGACGGTGTCCGTTGGCATCACGATGCACTTCTTTTCACTGATGGCGCGCTGGGCATGCTGAAGGCCTTCAGTCCGCTGGTCATCGGAAGTGCAGTTATAGGTTGTGGTCACAGCGCTATTCTTTCACTCATCGGGAGACGGGCTTGCCAGGACGGCACTGGTGGCACGTTCCTTGCCGTTCAGGTCACAGTGCGTGGTGACGTCTTTCCAACGCCCCGTTCGTTGCAGCATGCCGGCGATCCAGGCCGCTTGGACTTCCGCATGTTCCATCACGAAGTAACCACCGGGTTTAAGGAGGCGGGCCGCTGAGGCCGCTGCCGCCGTCGGAAGTTCCATGCCGTCCGATCCCCCACCGTACAGTGCCTCCGGCGGATCGTGGAGGGCGACTTCCGGCTCCGTGGGGATCGCTTCGGCCGGGATGTACGGAGGGTTGGACACGACGACGTCGAAAGTTCCGTTGTGCTCAGGGAGCGCATCCCGCAGATCGCCTTCAATGAGCATGACCCCCAAGGGTTCCAGGTTCCTGGCCGCCCAGGCATGCGCGAACGTACTGTATTCCACGGCATGAACCTCAGCGCCCGGAACCTCATGGGCGATGGAACCGGCAATTGCACCGGATCCTGTGCCGAGGTCCACCACCTTGGGTTTCGGCATTCCAGCGAGGTGGTCAATGACCAGCTGCACTACCGATTCCGTTTCAGGACGCGGAATGAAGACGCCGGGACCGACACGCAACGCCAAGTGACGGAAATACGCGACGCCGGTGATGTGCTGCAGTGGGACCCGTCCGGCGCGCTCCTCCACCAGTTCCCGGTAGCCGTCGGGAGCTGGTGTGTCGCCAAGCATCATGGCCCGTAGGCGGCCAAGGCCGCCACCCAGCAAGTGTTCGGCAAGCAACTCGGCGTCGACACGCGGGCTGGGCACACCGGCGTCGGATAAGACGGCAGTAGCCTCGCGAACAGCGTCCGCGAGGCTCTGGCCTTGGTAAAACGTCATGGATGAACTCTGCTGTGGTTGTTGTCCGGCAGCGCTATTCGCCGATGGCGTCCAGGCGTGCCTGCTCGTCAGCTTCAATGGCTGACTGGATCACGGGTTCAAGATCGCCGTTCATGACGGCATCGAGGTTGTAGGCCTTGTAGCCGGTGCGGTGGTCCGCAATACGGTTTTCCGGGAAGTTGTATGTGCGGATGCGCTCTGAACGGTCCATGGTGCGGATCTGCGACTTGCGCTGTTCAGAGTTGGCAGCATCAATTTGTTCCTGCTGGTGGGCCAGAAGGCGCGCGCGGAGGACGCGCATACCGGCTTCACGGTTCTGCAGCTGGGACTTTTCGTTCTGCATGGCCACCACGATGCCCGTAGGCAAGTGGGTAATGCGGACGGCGGAGTCGGTGGTGTTCACGGACTGGCCACCCGGTCCGGATGAACGGTAAACATCGATCTTGAGGTCGTTCTGGTTAATCTCAAGTTCTTCGGGCTCATCAACTTCGGGGAGCACCAACACGCCGGCAGCCGACGTGTGGATGCGGCCCTGCGACTCAGTCACAGGAACCCGCTGGACGCGGTGCACGCCACCTTCAAATTTCAAGCGGGCAAAAACGCCCTGTGCGGGGTCGTTCGAATTGCCTTTAATGGCCACGGCGACGTCTTTGTATCCACCAAGATCGGACTCGGTGGCGGAGATCATTTCAGTCTTCCAGCCCCGCGACTCGGCGTAACGCATGTACATCCGCAGAAGGTCGCCAGCGAACAGTGCAGCTTCGTCGCCACCTTCGCCGCCCTTGACTTCGAGAATCACGTTGCGGGCATCGTCCGGATCACGAGGGATCAGCAGACGGCGCAGCCGCTCCTGTGCCGCAGGAATCTGCTCCTCCAACTGCACAACTTCTGCAGCGAATTCGGGATCTTCGTCTGCCATCTCTTTGGCAGCTTCCAGATCATCATTGAGCCCGCGCCATTTGTTGTACGCCTCCACAATGCCCTGGAGCTGAGCAGACCGACGCCCCAACTTCCGGGCAGCAGACTGATCGGCATAAACGGCAGGATCACTCAACTGCGCCTGAATAGCAGCATGCTCATCCAGCAATCCCTGTACGGACTCAAACATTTTCAAACCTCTTTCGACTTCTACAAGTCTAATAACTGCAACGTAGGGTCACGTACAGCCCATCTGGCGGGCCCACATGGGCCAAATGACCTCGCGTGGTGTCGGGTCAAGGATTCCGTCTTAAACAAGGACCGCTCAAAATATGCCGGCCAGGGAGTGGCTTCGGGCCTGCCGGAGCCGGGTAGCTTCTGATCGTAGATCAGAAGCTACCCGGCGTAGGGGCGGGGCCGGCATATTTTGAGCGGTTAGAGCACAGCTATTTGTCGTTGTCCGACTTCGCTCCGAGCGTCGTCTTCTGAACCTGCATGAGGAACTCGACGTTGCTCTGCGTCTCCCGGATCTTGTTGGTCAGCAGCTCAAGGCTCTGCTGCTGCTCCAGACCGGAAAGGACGCGGCGCAGCTTCCACATGATCTTGACTTCTTCAGGCGAGAGCAGGTTCTCTTCGCGGCGCGTACCGGACGCGTTGACGTCCACTGCCGGGAAGATGCGCTTGTCTGCCAACTGGCGGGACAGGCGGAGCTCCATGTTGCCGGTGCCCTTGAACTCTTCGAAGATGACTTCGTCCATCTTGGAGCCGGTCTCGACGAGCGCGGTTGCAAGGATGGTGAGCGAGCCACCGTTTTCGATGTTACGGGCTGCACCGAAGAAGCGCTTGGGCGGGTACAGAGCTGCGGAGTCCACGCCACCGGACAGAATGCGGCCTGAGGCCGGTGCTGCCAGGTTGTAGGCGCGGCCCAGGCGGGTCATTGAGTCCAGGAGGACCACCACGTCCATGCCCATTTCCACGAGGCGCTTGGCGCGTTCAATGGAGAGCTCGGCAACGGTGGTGTGGTCGTCTGCGGGACGGTCGAAGGTAGAGGCGATGACCTCACCCTTGACGGTGCGCTGCATGTCCGTGACTTCTTCGGGACGTTCGTCCACCAGCACCATCATGAGGTGAACCTCAGGGTTGTTGGTGGTGATCGCGTTCGCGATGGACTGCAGGATGAGCGTCTTGCCGGCCTTCGGCGGGGAGACGATCAGGCCACGCTGGCCCTTGCCGATCGGGGCCACGAGGTCGATGACACGCGGACCGATCTTCTTGGGATCCGTCTCGAGGCGCAGGCGCTCGGACGGGTACAGCGGTACGAGCTTGGCGAACTCGACGCGATCCTTGAGTTCTTCCGGCGTCTTGCCGTTGACAGAGGTGACGCGGACGAGCGCGTTGAACTTCTGGCGGGCAGACTGCTGGCTGCGGTCTTCACCGTCCCGCGGTGCCCGGATGGCGCCGACGACGGCGTCGCCCTTTCGAAGGTTGTACTTCTTGACCTGTGCCAGGGAAACGTAGACGTCGTTTGCACCGGGGAGGTATCCGGAGGTCCGAATGAACGCGTAGTTCTCCAGAACGTCCAGGATGCCGGCTACAGGAAGAAGGACGTCGTCCTCGGTGACCTCGACGTCGTCAACGTCCGGCCCCTGCGCGCGGCCACGGCGGCGCTCGTTGCGGTCGCGGAAGCGGTCGCTGCGGGTGTTTCCATCACGGCTGTCCTGACCGCCACGGCGGTCGCTCCGGTCGTTCTGTTCGTTTCGGTCACGGCGGTTGCGGCGGTTGCGGCGGTTGCCGGTGTCGTCGCCGTCGTTGTTGTCTTCACGGCGTCCGCGGGTGTTGTCGCGACGTTCGCGCTGCTGGTCGCCCGAGTCAGACTGTTCGCGCTGCTCACGCTGTTCCGTGCGGTCAGCACGCTGCTCACGCTGTTCGGTACGGTCGGCACGCTGCTCACGCTGTTCCGTGCGGTCAGCACGCTGCTCACGCTGTTCGGTACGGTCGGCACGCTGCTCACGCTGTTCCGTACGCTGCTCGGCTGCTGGTGCTTCTGCTGCTTCGGCAGGTGCCGCGGCAGCTTCGCCGCGGCGGCGGTTACGGGTTCGCGGCTGGCGACGCTCAGTTGCGGCCTCGCCGGTCTCGACGGGCGCCGGAGCTTCAACAGCCGGTGCGGCTGAGGTCTCGGCAGGCGCAGCAGCGGCTTCAGCGGCTGCTACTACTCCGTCACTTGTAGCCCGACGGCTGCGACCACGACCACGGCCGCGGGGTGCTTCCTGGGCCGGGGCCTCGACAGCTGCATCAGCGGGTGCGCTGCTTTCAGGGGCGGCCTTCGGCTCTGCAGCCCGGGCTTCCTTGGCCGCAGTTGCTTTCGCCGTGCTGGCCTTGGCGGGCGCCTTGGTAGTGGAGGTGCCGGCACGGTGGGCGGAGATGGCCGTGACCAAATCCCCCTTGCGCATACGGGATCCCCCGGAAATGCCCAGCTGGCTCGCGAGAGCCTGGAGCTGGGCGAGCTTAAGGCCTGCGAGGCCGCTGCTCTTGGTGGTTGCTGCAGTTGACGACTCAGCAGCAGAAGATGTTGTGTCCACAGCTGAAGCCAGCTCAGTGGTTTCTGTCACGAAGGATCCTTCCCCCTCGACGGCGTCCAGAGCGAGAGCTGGACGCGATGATTTGTTCTGGGCTGCAGTTCAGATCTGCAGCCGGTGATTTGGGCCGTGCCTGATGGATTGTGGCCAACAGGGCCGGATACTGATCGTCATCACTGGATCCAGTTGCCCGGACAGCCGGCGTAGATTCAGGAAACAGAGAGATTTCTGCGGCACCTGAGACAGGCCGGAAAGAGACGACACCACCAACGTTGGCACAGTTGACGAAAGGTACGGCAAAACACCGAGATCCAAAATCAGGGAACTGCCCGCGGCTTTACCGGCGGTGCACTTCCACTCTAGCACCTTGATCGTCCACAGCCAGCGTCATCACGCGCCAACCGACGTCGGGTGTGTTGTCCGCCGTGAGTGTGCCGATGAATTCGGCGACGCTTACTGCTTCCTCAGCGCCATTGGCCAGCACCATCACGGTGGGGCCTGCGCCGGAGACAACCGCTGCATGGCCGGCCGACCTAAGAGCAGCGATGAGGTCGGCACTGGGGCGCATTGCCTGAGCGCGATAGCTCTGGTGGAGATAGTCTTCCGTGCCGGGCAACAGCAACGTGGGATCCGCGGTGAGTGCGTGAATCAACAAGGCTGCACGTCCGGAATTCATTGCTGCCGCGTGATGTCCAACGGATGCCGGAAGCAATCCGCGTGCAGTCTCCGTGGACAGTTCGTAGTCCGGGACCGCCACCACTGGGATCACCGACCGTGCGACGTCAGCGCGTGTGGTGCTGTACTGCTCGCTGTCCTGCCACGACAGCGCCAGTCCGCCGAAAATGGCGGGTGCGACGTTGTCCGGGTGGCCTTCCATCTCGCTGGTCAACTGCAGGATCCAATCGCGGTCCTGCCGGAATTCGGCAGGGACCAATGCGTTGGCGGCAGATACGGCAGCAACCACAGCCGAGGCTGAAGACCCCAGCCCCCGGCCATGTGGATTGACGTTGTCCGCAATGATCTTCAGACCTGAGTGCCGGAATCCAAGCCGATTCAGCGCAAGGTCAATGGCACGAACAACCAGATGGCTGGCGTCACGTGGGAGGGAGTCAGCGCCCTCACCGGAGAGCTCGAACTCGAGCTCTCCGGTACTGAGGGTTTCCACCGTCAAGGTGTCGTAAATCGACAAGGCCAAGCCGAGGCTGTCGTAACCGGGTCCCAGGTTGGCACTCGTACCGGGGACCTTGACGGTCAGCCGCTGACCTGCCGCGACAAGTGCACGATCGGTCGCGGTGGGCTGCGTTGATTCCACTCTTAGTTTTCTTCCAGTCCCAGTTCTGCGGCAACGGTGACGACGTCGTTCGGCACCTTGACGGGCTGGACATCGCTGCCGTCCTCAGTGCGGAGGGCCCACTGCGGGTCCTTGAGCCCGTGCCCGGTGACCGTGATGACGATGGTTTTGCCGGACGGAACCTCGCCTGCAGCGTGCTTCTTGATCAAGCCCGCGACACCGGCAGCGGAACCGGGCTCTACGAACACGCCTTCCTTTGCGGAAAGCCAGCGGTGGGCGGCCAGGATCTCGTCATCGGTCACAGCCTCAATCAAGCCACCCGATTCGTCACGGGCCGCAACGGCGGTCTCCCACGAGGCCGGATTGCCGATGCGGATGGCAGTAGCGATCGTGTCGGGCTCGGTGATGGGATGCCCTGCAACGAACGGTGCGGCACCTGCAGCTTGGAAGCCCCACATGACGGGCGTCTTGGTGGAAACAGCCGGAAGTGTTCCGTTAGCCGTCTCGAACGGCGCGGAATACTCCTTATAGCCCTTCCAGTAGGCGCTGATGTTGCCTGCGTTGCCCACTGGCAATACGTGGATGTCGGGGGCGTCGCCCAGCGTGTCCACAACTTCGAAGGCTCCGGTCTTCTGGCCCTGGATGCGCGCCGGGTTGACTGAGTTCACCAGGAACACCGGGTAGGCTTCGCCGAGCTTCCGAGCAATGTCCAGGCAGTTGTCGAAGTTACCGTCAACCTGGAGCAGGGTGGCACCGTGGGCGATGGCCTGGCTCAGCTTGCCCATGGAGATCTTGCCTTCGGGTACCAGCACCGCGCACTTGAGGCCTGCGGCCGTCGCGTACGCAGCAGCTGAGGCGGAGGTGTTGCCGGTGGAGGCGCAAACCACGGCCTTAGCACCGGCCTCCACAGCAGCTGTCATGGCCATTGTCATGCCACGGTCCTTGAACGAACCCGTGGGGTTCATGCCTTCGACCTTAAGGTAAACCTCGGAGCCGGTCAGCTCTGAAAGCTTCTGCGCGTGGACCAGAGGCGTGCCGCCCTCGCCCAGGGTGATGACCTTGGTGGCTTCCGTTACAGGCAAACGATCAGCGTATTCGCGGATTACTCCGCGCCATTGGTGAGCCACTTAGACCCCTTCTACCCGGAGTACGGATGTTACAGAATTGATGACGTCCAGGCCTTTCACGGCCTCGACGGTTGCCGCGAGTGCAGCTTCGGATGCACGGTGCGTCACGATTTTCAGCTCGGCCGACTCAACGTTCGAGGCAGAGTCGCGGTGGATCGTTTGACGCATTATTTCGATGGAAACGCCGTTCTCCGCAAAGATGTGCGCGATCCGGGCCAGAACGCCGGCTTGGTCCGCGACGTCCAGGCCGATGTAATAGCTCGTGGTGGACGCATCGATGGCCAGCGCCGGAACGTGGCCAGTGGTGGTCTCCGTCCGGCCCGGGCCGCCCAGGACCAAGCGCCGCGCGGCAGACACGAGGTCACCCAGCACAGCGGATGCGGTGGGCGTTCCACCTGCACCTTGGCCATAGAACATGAGTTCACCGGCGTTTTCCGCTTCGATGAAGACGGCGTTGAAGGCACCACGGACAGCAGCCAACGGGTGTTCGCGCGGCAGGAGCGTGGGGTGGACGCGCACGGAAATGCCGCTGCCGTTGTCCGATGAGTCGATCTTCTCGGCGATTGCGAGCAACTTGATGACAAAGCCGGCTTCCTTGGCGGAGGCAATGTCCGCAGCGCTGACCTTGGTGATGCCTTCGCAATAGACATCGTCCAGGGAGAAGCGCGTGTGGAAGGACAACGATGCAAGGATCGCAGCCTTCGCTGCAGCGTCGTGGCCTTCGACATCGGCTGTGGGGTCGGCTTCCGCATAGCCAAGGCGCTGGGCTTCGGCCAGGGCGTCGGAGAACTGCGCACCGGTGGTGTCCATCTGGTCAAGGATGAAGTTGGTGGTGCCGTTAACGATGCCCAGGACGCGGGTGATGCGGTCGCCGGACAGGCTGTCGCGGATAGGGCGCAGGATGGGGATCGCACCGGCAACGGCGGCCTCGTAGGACAGCTGGACGCCGGCCTTGTCTGCCTCTTCGTAGAGTGTGGGGCCGTCCTGTGCGAGCAGTGCCTTGTTGCCGGTGACAACGCATGCGCCGTTCTGGATGGCCGTCAGGATCAGCGAACGGGCAGGCTCGATGCCGCCCATGAGTTCAATGACGAGGTCTGCGTCCTTCACCAAGGTTTCGGCATCCGTGGTGAATAGTTCGCGCGGCAGTTCTACGTCGCGTGGGGAGTCGATATTGCGCACGGCGATGCCGGCCAGTTCCAAGCGGGCTCCGCTGCGGGCTGCGAGGGCCTCGGCGTCGTCAATCAGAATCCGCGCAACCTGGGCCCCAACGTTGCCACAGCCCAGCAGGGCCACCTTCAAGGTTTGCACTTCAGACATTCGCCACTCCCATGTCGCGGTTCAAGAGATCTTCTTCGGTTTCCCCGCGGACAATCAGCCGGGCGGCTCCGTCGCTTACAGCGACAACGCCAGGCCTGGCCAGGTAGTTGTAGTTGCTGGAGAGGGCCCAGCAGTAGGCGCCGGTACCCGGTACTGCGAGCAAATCACCGGCTGCCACGTCCGCGGGCAGATATACATCTCTAACAACTATGTCGCCGCTCTCGCAATGTTTGCCCACTACGCGGGACAGCTGAGGATCCGCCGAAGAGTTCCGGGAAGCCAAAATTGCCGAATAATCCGCGTCGTAAAGCACCGGGCGCGCGTTATCGCTCATCCCGCCGTCCACCGACACATAGCGGCGGGGATACGTAACGTTGTTGTCCCCGTCTTCCCCCTCAGTAGCGTCAACACGAACGGTTTTGAGCGTGCCGACTTCGTAGAGCGTGAACGTGGTGCTGCCCACGATGGCGCGTCCGGGTTCAATCGAGATACGCGGTGGAGTGATGTCCAGTTCCACGCACTTGGAACGCACGACGGCGGCCATCGCCTGCGCAATTTCGGCTGGCGGCCGGGGTGTATCCACCGGGGTGTAGGCGATTCCGTAGCCGCCGCCCAGATCCAGTTCGGGCATGACGATGGAGTACTTGGCCTGCATGGAGGCCAGGAAGCCCAGCAGCTTCTCCGCTGCAAGGGCAAAGCCGTCGGGCTCAAAGATCTGTGAGCCGATATGGCAGTGCAGGCCCAAGAGCTCGATGCTGGCGTAGGAGGTTGCTGCAGCCACCGCTTCCTCGGCTGCTGACAGGCCTGCTTCATCGGTGGTGTCTCCGGCCATGGAGAGGCCAAACTTCTGGTCCTCGTGTGCCGTGGCGATGAACTCATGGGTGTGGGCGTGTACGCCGGGGGTCAGGCGAAGCATGACCTTGGCAGTTTCGCCACGGCTGGAGGCAATCTTGGCCACCCGCTCCAGTTCATCGAGGCTGTCCACCACGATTCGGCCGACCTTCATATCCAGGGCGCGCTTGATCTCGGCGTCGGACTTGTTGTTGCCGTGCAGGCCAAGATTGGGCCCTTCGATTCCCGCACGGGCGGCAACAGCCAGCTCGCCGCCCGAACAGGTGTCCAAGCGAAGGCCTTCCTCGGAAACCCAACTGGCTACTGCAGTGCACAGGAACGACTTTCCGGCGTAGTAGACATCCACTCCCCCACAAATATCGGCGAAGGCGGAATCAAACGCGTCTTTGAACGCCCGTGCACGGGACCGGAAGTCCGATTCACTCATGACGAACAGCGGAGTTCCGTACTGTTCCTTGAGCTTACTGACGGACACGCCGTCAATGGTGACCTCACCGGCGTCGTTCTTCTCAACCCCGGCAGCCCACATGGGTGCCTGCAAGGCGTTGAGGTCTTCGGGAACAGCCAACCATTCGGGTGCGAGCGGAGAAGCGTGTGTAGCGTTTATGGTCATTTCCCTACATCCGTTCCGGCGCAGAAACGCCCAGCAGTTCGAGTCCGTTGGCCAGCACCTGGCTGGTGGCGTCATTCAGCCACAGGCGCGTGCGGTTAACGTCCTGCACGGGTTCATCGCCTTGCGGCGAGACGCGGCAAGCGTCGTACCAGCGGTGGTAGGCACCGGCGATGACTTCGAGGTGGCGGGCCACGCGGTGCGGCTCACGCAGTTCGGCAGCCTTCGCCACAATAGACGGGTAGCTGCCCAGGTAGGAGAGCAACTCGTTTTCAGTGGCGTGGTCCAGGAGCGATGCGTCAAAGACGGAACGCTCTACGCCGGCCTCCGCAGCATTGCGTGCTGTGCCGCGGGAGCGGGCGTGCGCATACTGCACGTAGAACACCGGGTTCTCGTTGCTGTGTTTCTTCAGCAGTTCCGGATCCAGCGTCAGTGGCGAGTCAGCCGGGAAGCGGGCCAGGGAATACCTGACGGCATCCTTGCCGAGCCAGGAAATAAGGTCCTTGAGCTCGATGATGTTACCGGCACGCTTGGAAAGCTTGGCGCCATTAACGGACACAAGCTGGCCGATGAGGACCTCGATGTTGACCTCGGGATCATCTCCCGCGCAGGCGGCGATGGCCTTCAAACGGTTGATGTATCCGTGGTGGTCCGCGCCGAGCAGGTAGATCTTCTCCGTGAAGCCGCGGTCCTTTTTTGAAAGGTAGTACGCGGCGTCCGCAGCGAAGTAGGTAGGTTCGCCATTGGCGCGGATCATCACACGGTCTTTGTCGTCACCGAAGTCTGTGGTACGCAACCAGACGGCACCGCCATCGTCGAAAACGTGGCCTTGCTCGCGAAGGCGGGCGACGGCGGATTCGATCGCACCGGCGTCGTGCAGTTCCTTTTCCGAGAAGAAGACGTCAAACTCGACGCCAAACTCCGCCAACGTGGTCTTGATGTCTGCCATCTGTGCCTGGTACGCAGCGGCGCGGATAACGGGCAGGGCTGCCTCGTCCGTCAACTCGCGGATATCCGGATGGGCCTTCAGTACTTCGTCGCCAAGTTCGCGGATGTACTCGCCCGGGTAGCCACCCTCAGGCACGCCACGTCCGTGAAGGCGGGAGAGGACCGAGTTTGCGAAGACGTTCATCTGCGAGCCGGCGTCGTTGATGTAATACTCGGCGGTGACGTTGGCACCCGAGGCACGCAGAACACGGGCAATGGCATCGCCCAGAGCGGCCCAGCGTGTGTGCCCGATGTGCAACGGACCGGTTGGATTCGCGGAAACAAACTCCATATTGACCACTCGCCCTGCGAGCGCCTGGTTGGTGCCATAGCTGGTTCCGGCCTCAACAATGGCCTTGGCGAGGGCGCCGGCTGTGGCAGCATCGACGGTGATGTTCAGGAAGCCCGGACCGGCGATTTCCACTCCGGTAACGCCGGGAATGCCCTGCAGATGGTTGCTGAGGATTCCAGCAAATTCGCGGGGATTCATGCCGGCCTGCTTGGAGAGTTGCAGGGCGATGTTGGTGGCCCAGTCTCCATGATCCCGGTTCTTGGGTCGCTCCACTCGTACGGCGTCGGGCACGGCAGATTCCGTCAGGGCGATTTCGCCGGTGGAAACGGCGTCCTTAAGGCAGGCGGATATGGCGGCAGAGAGTTCTTCGGGAGTCACTCTCCTAGCCTACCGGGGGCCCGCAAAGTCGCGGAATTGAGGGTCTCGTATGTGGATAAGCCGGTCACAGCCCACTCACAGGAACGGCTGCCCGACGCCGCAGACTGAACCATTACGCTGAATTCAACGTTGTGAACACGTAGGAGGTGGCCTCGTTGGTCATCCCGGTACACGCAGTATCCCTTGACGTAAATGACCATTGACGAATTCTTGTCCAGTTGAAACGAGCAGAACCATGACTACGCCACTCCGCAAGAGCCTCTACGTTGGTTTCGCCGGCCTCTCCATCATTGGAACAGCTGCGGCCTGCGCCCCCACAACCGAAGCCCCCTCAACCCAAACCCCCGCTACCCAGGAGGGGGGCCAGGCCGCTTCCAGCAGTCCTTCATCAGCGGGCACGTCATCGTCAACGGCTGTCGCTTCCACCGGCGCTTCCACCTATAAGGACGGGACCTACAGCTCCGACGGCACGTACACTTCGCCCAATGGCCAGGAGACGGTGGGCGTCGAGCTGACGCTTGCAGCCGACAAGGTTTCTGCGGTCAACATCACGGTCCACCCCTCCAATCCCAATACCAAAAAGTTCCAGGGTGAGTTCGCCAGTGGCATCGCCGCACAGATCGTGGGCAAGGACATCGATGAGCTCAACGTCTCCAAGGTGGCTGGCTCTTCACTGACGTCCGGTGGCTTCAACGAAGCCGTGGAACAGATCAAGTCCCAGGCCAAGTAGCAGCCATGCCCCACCCTGGCTGGAGCACCTTCCGCTTCGAAGGGATCGGTACGCAGTGGGAGATTTCGACGCCGGACAGCTTAGTACCCGCCGTCCGCAGCGAACTGCTTGAAACAGTAGCGGCATACGACAAGACGTGGTCACGGTTCAGGACGGATTCTCTGGTGTCCGGCCTTTCCCGTAATGCCGGCAAGATCACCCTGCCGGGGCACGCCGTCGTCCTGCAGGAGGTCTATTCCGCGCTGTATCGCCTCACCGGTGGTGCCATGACCCCACTCGTCGGCAGCAGCCTGGAGCGGCTGGGTTATGACGCCACTTATGCCCTCACACCGTCGGGCACTCCCCTCCCTCCGCCCCGCTGGGAAGACGTCCTTGATTGGGCAGGAACCGAGATAACAGTGAAGGAGCCGGTGGTTTTGGACATTGGAGCTGCCGGCAAGGGCCAGCTCGTGGACCTCTTGGGTGAAGTCCTGCGGGAAGCGGGCTGCACCGATTTCCTGGTGGACGGCAGCGGCGACATGCTGCACTCCGGAAAACGCCCGGTCACCGTTGCGTTGGAGCACCCTTATAACCCGCGCCAGGCCGTAGGCACGGTGGAGCTGGATAACTTCGCGCTGTGTGCCTCGGCCTCGAATCGTCGCACGTGGGGTGACGGCCTGCACCATGTCCTGGATGGAACCACGGGCAAGCCAATACACACCACAGTGGCAACCTGGACCATGGCTGCGAGCGCCCTGATGGCGGACGGCCTGGCCACGGCATTGTTCATGCAGGAACCTGCTCCGCTGGAGAAGGAATTCGAATTCTCATGGCTTACGGTGTCGTCGAGCGGTGCTGCCGCATTTTCGAAGGGTTTTGAGGGGAGACTGTTCACATGATTGCCGCTAAGTCCCGCGTGGACACTTGGTTGGGCCGCTTCACCATGTACCGCTTGATTCTCTGGGTGCTGGGTGTACTGGCGGCCTACAGCATGGTCCTCAACATCCTGGGATGGCTGACCTTTGGCCTACCTGAGATGTTGGTCCATCTGGTGCTCTGCCTGGGCGCAACCTATGCATCCGGCCGACTCCTGGCTTTGCTCTTTGGTGTCAAGCAGCATACGGAGTCGTCACTGATCACCGGACTGCTGCTGTATTTCCTCTTCTGGCCCGCCTTTGGAGCGATGGATATGGCGGGCGTTGCTTTGGCTTGCGTGCTGGCCAGCGTGTCCAAGTACGCTCTGGCCTTCCGCGGGCGTCATATCTTCAACCCGGCCGCCGCAGGTGCGTTCATTACGGGCCTGACGGGGCTCAATATCGCCACGTGGTGGGCCGCCACCCCGGCCATGCTCTGGCTCCTGGTTCCGGGAGTGGTGATTGTCCTGTATCGCACACGGAAAATGCTGATGGGCGCCGTTTTCCTGGTGGCTGCCACAAGCATCATCACCGTGGAGCTGCTGAGCCGCGATATGACGCTGGGACAGGCTTTATGGCAGGCCTTGGCCCAACGGCCGTTGCTGTTTTTCGTCGGCTTCATGCTTTCGGAACCTCTCACCCTGCCTCCCCGCCGCTGGCAGCAGTTGGCGCTTGCCGCCGTCGTGGGTGTCGTTTTCGCAGTCCCCTATAATTTCGGCTTCATTGCCAACTCCCCGGAGCTCGCATTGCTGCTGGGCAACCTCATTGCGTTCTTCCTTGGACAGCGCGGCGGCGTCCATCTGACGTTTAAGGGCTCGCGCCCCCTCACCCCCGCCAGTACTGAATTCAGGTTCGAACCGCAGCGGCCTGTGCGTTTTGAGCCCGGACAGTTCATGGAGCTCAACCTGCCGCATTCCGGATCCGACGGCAAGGGCCGTCGCCGCGTCTTCAGCATTACCAGCCCACCTGGCGCGGCTGAGGTTACCTTCGGCGTGGGTACGGCCGAGCCGCTGTCTGCAGCGAAGAAGGCACTGCTTGCGCTTCGACCCGGGGACAGCGTTTCCGCAACAGCCGTGGGTGGAGACTTTGTTTTACCGCACGACGCCGGCAAGCCGGTCCTGCTGATCGCCGCAGGAATCGGCATCACGCCGTTCCTGTCACAGCTGGCCGCCGACGACGCCGCACGCGACACGGTGGTGGTGTACCTCGCGAAAGGTCGCGATGAGCTGGCCTGCGTGGAACAGCTGGAAGCCTCCGGGGCCAAGGTCGTCGCCCGCCTTGCGGACGGTTCCACTCCCCCGGAGTACATGGTCGACGCCGGTACCTCCAGAATCGATGCAGCGCGCCTTAAAGAGCTGGTTCCGGACATTGGGGATCGGGAGGTCTTTGTCTCGGGCTCCCCGGCGAGTGTGGATTCCCTTCGAGCTGCAGCACGTGGCGCAGGAGCGCGTCGGGTGCACGTGGACTCGTTTGCGGGTTACTGATTCGAAGGGTTCGAGGCCGGGCTTGCTGCTCCTGCGCCGTGAATTTCGTCTGCTGTGGCGGGTTTTCATTTGCGGCGCAGGGACTGCTAAGCTCTAGGACGTCCCACCGGCAACGGAGGGAACCCTGGATGCCCTCGTAGCTCAGGGGATAGAGCGTCTGCCTCCGGAGCAGAAGGCCGTAGGTTCGAATCCTATCGAGGGCACAACGAATACCCCGCCAGCCTTGCTGGCGGGGTATTTTTGTGTGCCGGATATGGACTATCAGTTGGGGGCTTGCCGGGCTTGGACCGCAATATTGTCAGCCCCTGCTCCTAGGCTGATTTCAGTTGGTCATACCGATAGCCAAAGGGGTTTTGCCGTGATGTGTTCAATCGTCCCGCCGTATATGCTGCGCAGGATCGCTGCCCGGAACGAACCACGACTCCGGGCAGTTGCCAGGGCCGCGAAGGAGTCGTTGCTGCATATCAAGGATCTGCAGGCCATCCGGACAGCCCCCATCCCTGCTGCACCGCCGAGCGCACGTCAAGCCAAACCCGGTCCACCCAAGCGGACAATCTTCGATGCCGAGTCCTCCGAGGCCTTGCCCGGCCGCATTGTCCGCAAGGAAGGAACCCCACCCGTCGGCGACGTTGCTGCGGACGAGGCCTACGACGGCCTCGGGAGCACACACCGGCTGTACGGGGAGATCTTCGGGCGGGACTCCATTGACGATGCAGGGCTCGCCCTGGATGCAACGGTTCATTACGGGAAGCTCTACGACAACGCCTTTTGGGACGGGAGCCAAATGGTCTTCGGTGACGGCGATGGCCAGATTTTTCAGCGCTTCACCAAGTCCGTGAGTGTCATAGGCCACGAACTTGCGCACGGAGTCACCCAATACACAGCCAATTTGGCCTATCGGAACCAGGCCGGCGCGCTGAACGAGTCCATGTCGGACGTTTTCGGGGTCCTCGTCGAGCAGTATCTGAAGCAGGAGTCCGCCCGGGATGCCAGTTGGCTCATCGGGGAGGGCCTCTTTACAGATCAGGTCCAAGGCGCCGCCCTGCGCTCAATGAAAGCGCCGGGGACGGCTTATGACGACGACGTTTTGGGTAAAGACCCGCAACCGGATTCCATGGATACGTACGTACGGACGAGTGCTGACAATGGCGGAGTGCATATCAACTCCGGCATCCCCAATAAGGCCTTCTACGTGGTTGCCTCGGAACTCGGAGGCCATGCGTGGGAGGCACCCGGCCAGATTTGGTACGACACCTTGACCAGTGGATCCTTGCCGGCAACCTGCACGTTTGGAAAGTTTGCCAAGACCACAGTCGCAACTGCTGTGGAACTTTTCGGGACCGGATCAGCTGAGCATGACGCCGTCCTGAAGGCGTGGGAGACTGTGAAGGTCAAGGTTTAGTCAGGTGGCGGGACCGGACAGTTTGGTTCGGTCCCTGCCGGCTGGCTGACAACGGAACGTCGAACGAGAAGCAGCCGGCCATGAAGATCACCGTCCAACGCAGTGGGGGAATCGCCGCGATGACACGCGTCTGGAGCGTAGATGCTGTATCCCCCGATGAGAAGGAACGATGGGTGCCGATCGTTGAGGCCTGCCCGTGGGACGAAGCCAAGAGTCAGTCCCGGACACCTAATGAGGCGGACCGGTTTATGTACTCCATCCGTGCGGGGCAGCGGCGGGCAACCCTTCCCGACCGCGCCGTAACAGGCCCCTGGCAGGAACTGGTGGAATGCGCCAAGGCCGAAGGTGCAGAGTCGCGGGGTGGGTTCGGAAACCGCCGCTAGGAGGAGCCGCACTCATAGCCCGAAGCGGTTTCGGTCTGCTTCTGGTTTGCGCGATTTCAGATGGCTTCTGCCAACTGACCCCGGAATGCCCGCCTGTAGCTTTGCGGACTTGTGTCCAACACTTTGGTGAAGTGGTGACGCAGCAGGACGGAATGCCCGAACCCTGCAACACGGGCGATCTCGTCGATGTTCAACTCAGTGGTTTCCAACAGTTCCTGCGCACGCAGCACACGTTGCGAGTTCAGCCAGGCTGCGGGCGTCGCTCCGGTTTCCGCCCGGAAACGGCGGGCAAACGTCCTGGGAGACATGTGGAGCCGCGCAGCCAACTCGTTCACGCTGTGCTCTTCGTCGAGGTGTTCAACCATCCAGCGCAGCAATGCCTCCATGGGCGCTGAGCCGCAGCGGGGCATGGGCCTGTCGATGAACTGGGCCTGGCCGCCGTCGCGATGCGGCGGTACCACCATGTCGCGCGCGATCGCGGCTGCTACGTTCGCTCCCAGCTCCTCACGAACGAGATGGAGGCATGCGTCGATTCCGGCGGCCGTGCCAGCACTGGTGATGATGGTCCCGTCCTGAACGTAGAGGACGTTCTCGTCCACGATAGCGTTCGGGTACCGGCTGGCCAGGTCCTGCGAATAGTGCCAGTGCGTGGTGCAGCGACGCCCGTCCAGTAGACCTGCCCGGGCGAGGGCATAGGCACCGGAGCAAATGGACATCACCCACGCGCCCCTGGCATGCGCTGCGCGCAAGGCAGCCATAACGGACTCGGGGACGTCCTGGTCACGGCCAAACGGCGCCATGATGACGAGATCCGCGTCGGCTGCTGCTTCGAGGCCGAGGTTTACATGAAGGGACAAGCCGGATTTCATGCGGATATCACCCGGTTCCGGGGCAACCACGCGGAAGTCAAAAGCCGGTACTCCGGCACCCCGGTCCGATCGGTCAATGCCGAAGACCTCGAAGGCTGTACCGAATTCAAAGACCGAGAAGTTGGGAACCACGATCACCGCCACTGATTTCAACATATCTCCAGTGTGGCAGAAATTTATCTAAATGGGGCATTTCTGCCACTGTTTCTTCAGCTGCCGTGAGAGCAGGCTTGAGGCATGGAAATCTTTGGAATCATCCTCTTCATCGTCCTCATCACCGCCGTCGCTGCCACCGTTTCAGCCCTGTTGAAGGATGGACGCGGGCACAACCCGCCCATCAACTCCAAGGAACCCTGGAGCGCTTTCGACGCTCCGAGCAGCCCGTATTGGAACCCCCGTATCTACTAGGGGATGCCAAGCCGCCGCGAGGTGCACCAGGCCACATCCATATGACGCCCGCCCGTTCACGGAATTCTGCAGGATTCCCCCGAACGGCGGGCGTCCCTATGTTGCCCCTGGTCCCGCCAATGGACCCATGCGGATGTCCCATGGGCTAGATTCACATGCATGATCCAAACGTCTGCGCGGCTCCTCCAGCTGTTGTCACTGCTGCAGGTGCGCCGCGAGTGGACGGGACCAGCCTTGGCCCACCGCATGGGTGTGACGGAGCGGACCGTGCGCCGGGACATCGACAAGCTGCGCAACCTGGGATATCCCATACACGCCTCCCCCGGCATAGCCGGTGGTTATCAGCTTGGTGCCGGCGCCCAGCTTCCGCCGCTGCTGCTGGATGACAACGAAGCCCTGGCTGTCGCCCTGGGTTTGAATTCCGTAGCCGCGGGCCCCGTGGCAGGCATCGGTGAGGCATCCGTCCGCGCCTTGGCAAAGCTGGAGCAGGTCTTGCCGTCCCGCCTGCGTCCCAAGTTCGCCATGCTGAAAGCCGCCGTCACCACCCTCCCCAGCAACGCGGGGACCGTTGATCCCCAGCAACTGACCGTCGTCTCCGCCGCCATATCGGACCGGCGCCAAATCTCCTTCGACTACGTGAAATCCGACGGCGAATCAGCACGCCGGCTGGTGGAGCCCTACAGGTTGGTGGACACCGGACGCCGCTGGTATCTGGTGGCGTGGGACGTTGAACGGGAAGATTGGCGAACCTTCAGGGCTGACCGTCTTGCTTCCCTGCCATCGGAACGGAAGAGGTACACGCCAAGGCCCCTGCCTGCAGAAGACCTCGCCGCTTACGTGCAGCAGTCCATCACCCGCTCGCCGTACAGGTTCGACGTCGTGGTGCGGCTCCGCGCTCCACTGGCCGAGGTAGCCGCCACCATTAGTTCTCAATATGCGACACTGACTGCCGACGGCCTGAATGCCACCATCCTGCGCTCCGGATGGGACAACCTTGCCGCCCCGGCGGCGTACCTGGCAGCTATGGACCTGGACTTTGAGATCCTCGAGCCTGCTGAATTCAAGGCTTACGCCATGGAACTATCGAGCCGGCTGCGTGCTGCGGCCGGGACTGTGACGGACACAGCGGACGTGGAACCCCACTCACAGTAGACTGACAGCAGCCATGACACTTCATATTTCCTACCCCGCAGAGCTGCCCGTATCCGAGCGCCGCGAGGATCTGATGGCGGCCATCGCCGCAAACCAGGTGACCATCATTGCCGGCGAGACCGGTTCGGGTAAGACCACCCAGATCCCCAAAATGTGCCTCGAGCTTGGCCTTGGAGACAAGAGCCTCATCGGGCACACCCAGCCACGCCGGCTGGCAGCCCGCACCGTGGCCGAACGCATCGCGTCCGAACTCGACGTGGAAATTGGCCAGGAAGTGGGCTTCCAGGTCCGCTTCACCGGAGAGGTCAGCGCCTCCACCAAAGTCAAGCTGATGACCGACGGCATCCTCCTCGCAGAGATCCAGCGGGACAAACTGCTGCGGAAATACAGCACCATCATCATCGACGAAGCCCACGAGCGCAGCCTCAACATCGACTTCATCCTGGGCTACCTCAAGCGCATCCTCCCCCAGCGCCCGGACCTCAAGGTGATCATCACCTCGGCCACCATCGATCCCCAACGGTTTGCCAAACACTTCGGCACCGAAGAAGATCCGGCTCCGATCATCGAGGTCTCCGGACGAACGTATCCCGTGGAGATCCGGTACAGGCCTTTATCGCAGCCGGCGGGCGGGGACGAAGACACCTCGGACGATGAACTCGAAGAGGACCGCGATCCCCTGGACGCTGTGTGCGACGCCGTGGACGAGCTCGCCAAGGAAGCGCCCGGCGACATCCTCATTTTCTTCTCCGGCGAGCGCGAAATCAGGGATGCTGCTGAAGCCATCAACGGCCGCATCCAAACAAACAGGCGCCTGGCCGGGACGGAAGTTCTGCCCCTTTTTGCCCGATTGAGCCTGCAAGAGCAGCACAGGGTATTCAACCCCGGCGGAAAACGGCGCATCATCCTGGCCACCAACGTTGCCGAAACGTCGCTGACCGTGCCAGGCATCAAGTACGTGATCGACACCGGAACCGCTCGTATTTCCCGGTACTCACACCGTACTAAAGTCCAGCGCCTTCCCATCGAGCGCGTCTCACAGGCCTCGGCCAACCAGCGCTCGGGCCGCTGTGGGCGCGTTTCCGAGGGCATTGCCATCCGCTTGTACTCGGAGGAGGACTTCGAGTCGCGTCCGCTGTTCACGGACCCGGAGATTCTCCGGACCAACCTCGCTGCCGTCATCCTGCAGATGACCGCGATGGGAGTTGCCCGCGGACCCAAAGACGTAGAGAACTTCCCGTTCGTGGAACCGCCCGACTCCCGGGCCATCAACGACGGCGTCACGCTCCTGCGCGAACTCGGCGCCTTGACGTCGCCCAAGTCCGGTGACGCGGGTGGCAACGGTCGCAGCGGCAGTGGACTGACCGCCGTCGGGCAGAAATTGGCTCAGCTGCCTGTGGATCCACGGCTGGGCCGGATGATCGTGGAGGCGGGAAAGCGCGGCTGTGTCCGCGAGGTCATGATCCTGGCGGCCGCCCTCACTATCCAGGACCCCCGTGAACGGCCAACAGACAAGCAACAGCTGGCTGCGGAGAAGCATGCACGATTCCGGGACGAACTCTCGGACTTCACCGGCTTCCTCAATCTGTGGAACTACATCCAGGAAAAGCAGCGCGAGCTGTCCTCCACCCAGTTCCGCAAGCTATGCCGCAACGAATTCATCAATTACCTGCGCGTGCGTGAGTGGCAGGACCTCTTCACCCAGCTCCGGCAGATGGCCAAACCCCTTGGCATATCGCTGGACAACAAACGGGAAGCGGATCCCGTAGGCAACTACGAGGGCGTCCACATCAGCCTGCTTTCCGGCTTGCTAAGCCATATCGGCCTGCTGGATGAGCGCAAGCGTGAATATGCCGGCGCCCGCGGAAGCCGGTTTGCGATCTTCCCAGGTTCAGCACTATTCAAGAAATCGCCTACGTTCGTTATGGCGGCGGAACTGGTGGAAACCAGCCGCCTCTGGGCACGTGTCGCCGCCAAGTTCGATCCCCTGTGGGCCGAGCAGGTAGCTCCGGACCTGGTAAAGCGGTCCTACAGTGAGCCGCACTGGTCTTCACGGCAAGGGGCCGTCATGGCTCACGAGAAAGTGACGCTCTACGGCGTCCCGATCATTCCCAACCGCCGCGTCAACTACGGACGGGTCGATCCCGAACTCTCACGTGAACTGTTCATCCGCCACGCGCTGGTAGAAGGCGAGTGGAAGACCCATCACAAGTTCTTCCACCGTAACCGCGCCCTCCTGCAGGAAATCGAAGAACTCGAAACCCGCATGCGGCGCCGCGACATCCTGGTGGACGATCAGACGCTCTTCGAGTTCTACGACGCACGTGTGGGCAAGGAAGTGGTTTCCGAGAGGCACTTTGATAAGTGGTGGAAGGATGCCCGCCAGTCAGACCCCGACCTCCTGGACTTCGACCAATCGTTGCTGATGAGCGAAGATGCCGAGGCACTGGACGACTCCGCATATCCGAAGAGTTGGCTGCACAAGGGATTCGAACTGCCCCTGAGCTACGAATTCCATCCTGTGGCTCCAGGCTCGGCCCCCAACCCGTCCGACGGCGTCACCGCCGAAGTTCCGGTGTTGTTCCTCAACCAATTGGACGACGCCCCCTTCCGTTGGCAGATCCCGGGCCAACGGGTGGAGCTGGTCACTGCCCTCATCAAATCGCTGCCCAAGCAAGTCCGGAAGAATTTCGTGCCTGCCCCTGACGTTGCCAGGCAAGCAACCGCAGCACTGGAAGCAGACTTCGATCCCGCCACCGATGAGCTCGAGCCGTCCTTGGAACTTGTCCTTCGACGGCTCCGCGGGCACGTCATTCCCCCTGGATCCTGGAATTGGGACGCAGTACCGCCGCATCTGCGCGTGAGCTTCAAGGTGGTGGACAGCAGTGGCAAGGTGCTCGACGAAGGAAAGGACCTCGCTGGACTCCAGGAAAAGCTGGCACCGGCCACGCGCCGCGCCATTGCCGAATCACTCGGAGCAACACCTGCGACGACGTCACGCGCCAAAGGCGTCAAGGCAACCGGCCCGCTGAGCGCACCCAACGGCGGAACGCCGGCTTCAGGGCCGGCTCCTGCCGGTGGCGGAGCGGTTGCCGAACGCGAAGGTATCACCGCATGGGACTTCGGCGCAGTGGAACGCCAAGTGACGCGCACCGTGAAGGGTCACGCCGTGACGGGCTTCCCTGCAGTCGTCGATGAGGGCAAGTCTGTCGCCCTTCGTGTTTTCCAGACCCGGCCGGAACAGGAAGCCGCCATGCGGGGCGGTGTTATCCGGCTGCTGGCCCTCCGGATCCCGCCACCCGACCGTTACGTGCTGGAACACCTCAGTAATACGGAGAAGCTGACGTTCAGCCAAAACCCGCATGGATCCGTGAGTGCCCTCATCGCTGACTGTGCACTGGCAGCCATCGACAAACTGGTTCCGCAGGATCTGCCGTGGGACAAGGAGGCCTTCGATGCGTTGTACGAAGTGGTCAGGGCAGAACTGATCGACACCGTGTTCACGGTGACCGCCGTCGTCGAACGCATCCTGGCCAGTACGCGGCGCATCCAGAAGCAGCTGAAGTCCAACACCAGCCTGCCACTGATCAGCGCCCTCAATGACATGAAGAGCCAGCTGGAGCAACTGGTGTTCCCGGGCTTTGTGGCACAGACGGGTTATGCGCAGCTCAGCCAACTGCCACGCTATCTGCAGGCGATCGAGAAGCGGCTGGAAAAGCTCCCGGGCAACGTTCAACGGGACAACCTCAACATGGCAATAGTGCAGGCACTGGAGGACGACTACGACGACGCTGTGTCGGCGCTCCTTCCGGGACGCAGGGCGGGCACCGAGTTAACCCGGGTGCGCTGGATGATCGAAGAGCTCCGGGTGAGCCTCTTCGCCGTCGAGCTTGGTACTGCCTACTCGGTGTCGGAAAAGCGCATCCGCACGGTGCTGAACCAAGCCTTGGCACCCGCATAGCCGCGGCGCAATGCCATGAAAAAACCCGGCGGCGCTTAATAAGCACCGCCGGGTTAAGTCGTGCAGGACTCAGTCCTGAGGGACTGCGTCGCCGTGGCCTGCTTCCCGAAGCGCAGCACGGAGCTTTACAGCAGTGGCCTCCATGACTGCGGGATCGGGGTTGTGGTCCACGTTGTGGATTTCAAAGTCTGCCGTGGAGTAGGCGGGCCACACGTGGACATGCAAATGGTCTACCTCGAAACCTTCCATCAGCACGCCAACGCGCTTGGCGTCAAACAAAGCCTCCTGCACCTTGCCGATGCGCTGGGCCACGTCCATGACCTTTGCCAGCAGTTCAGGGCTGGCTTGCGTCCACGAATCCACTTCTTCACGAGGAACCACCAAGGTGTGTCCCTGGGTAATGGGCGAGATGGTCAGGAAGGCGACCACGTCCTCGTCTTTCCAGACAAAACGGCCCGGGATCTCCCCATTGATGATCTTGGTGAACAGTGTGCTCATGCGTCTGCCCTTTCGGATGGTTCCTGAAGTGTTGCGGTGTCCAGTACGAAACGGTACTTCACGTCCCCGGCCACCATGCGGTCGTAAGCTTCATTGAGTTGTCCGGCTCCCACTATCTCGATGTCGCTCACAACCCCGTGTTCGGCGCAGAAGTCCAACATTTCCTGCGTTTCCTCAATGCCGCCGATCAGTGAGCCCGCATAGGCGAGTCGTCGGCGGATGAGCAGTCCCGGGCTGACCGGCGGCATGTCGTCCGCGGGGAGGCCCAATTGGAAGAGGGCCCCATCCAGGCGAAGGGTCCGGAAGTACGGGTTGAGATCATGCGGCGCTGCGACGGTATCGATGATGACGTCGATGCTCCGGTTGGCGGCCTCCATGGCGTCCGCGTCCTTGGAGAGGACCACGTGGTCAGCGCCCAGTTCCCGGGCAGCCTCGAACTTGGATTCCGACGTCGTGAAAACGGTGACGTCGGCACCCATGGCTTTGGCGATCTTCACTGCCATATGGCCAAGGCCACCCAAGCCTACGACACCCACGGAGTCGCCTTCCTCCACATCGAAATAACGCAGCGGAGAGTATGTGGTGATTCCGGCACACAGCAAGGGAGCGGCCGCTGCCGGATCAACGGCCTCCGGGATGCGCAGCACGAAGCGCCTGTCCACCACTACCGACGTCGAGTATCCCCCTTGCGTAATGTCGTCCCCATGACGCGGGTCCGCAGCTCCATAAGTACCAACGTTGCCCCTCTCGCAGTACTGTTCCAGTCCTTCAAGGCAGCTCTCGCATTCGCGGCAGGAGTCCACCATGCAACCCACACCAACACGATCGCCGGGGGCAAATTCCTGCACCCCGGCACCCACACGTGTCACACGGCCTACGATCTCGTGGCCTGGAACCAACGGGTAGGGAGGAACCCGCCATTCACCGCGCGTTGCATGCACGTCCGAGTGGCACAAACCACAGAATTCAATCGCGATTTCGACGTCGTCCGCTGTAGGGGTCCGGCGCGCAACAGTCAGCGGCACCAAACCACTGTCCGGGGAAGTGGCCCCGTACGCTGCAGCCAGCGTTCCGGACCGGTGTTCACTGCTATCCAGGGTGACGGGCTTGGCGAGGGGCGGGGGCACAGGGCGTCCGGGAGTCATGCTCCGACGCTACTCCCGGCAGCCGTGCTTGTGCCACTTGGGACCGCGGAGTCCTCGGCAAACGGCGTGCTGCCCACAACCACGTCATTCGCAGCATTGTTTGACCACTGCGAGAATGAACCCGGATAGAGCGCCGCACGGTATCCGGCGATCTCCAAGGCAGCAATCTCATGGGAAGCTGTCACGCCGGATCCGCAATAAACAGCAACGTTGGACGACTGATCCAGACCCAACTCCTCAAAACGACTCCGCAGCTCTTCCCTTGGAAGGAAGGTGCCGGCGGCTGAGACGTTCCCCGTGGTCGGCGCGCTCACCGCACCTGGAATGTGCCCGGCCCTGGGGTCTATCGGTTCTACCTCGCCCCTGTATCTCTCCCCTGCCCGGGCATCCAGCAAGACACCATTGCGATGCCACTGTGCCGCCTCCTGCTCCGTGATGGCCGGCATGAGGCCTTCGCCCAAAGTGACATTTCCGACGGCGGGACTCACCTCACCGGACTCCACCGGGTAACCAGCCGAACGCCAAGCGGCGAGGCCGCCGTCGAGCAGGTACACAGAGACAAATCCAGCGTTCCGCAGCATCCACCAAACGCGTGCCGCGGCCATGCTGCCGCTGTCGTCGTACGCGACCACGGTGTCGCCGTCGTTAATCCCCCACTTTCGAGCCGACTCCTGAAAGCGGTCCTTGGTTGGCAACGGGTGGCGGCCCAGCCCGGTCTGTGCGTGGTCGGCCAGCTCTGTGGGCAGGTCCACGAAAACGGCGCCCGGAAGATGGGCGCCCAGATATTCAAGGTGCCCGTCAGTGCGGCCCAGGACCCATCGGACGTCGAGAAGCACAGTCCGCCGCCCGGTTTCGAGTCGCTGGTGCAGTTCTGACGCACTCATCAACGTGGCCATGGGATCTCCTTCGTTCTGGCGGCTGGTCTTCCGCAGAGGTTTCGTTGCTGCCGGTGTCCGAATTCCAGCCTAGGCTTATCCGGTGAGCAATTCGTGTATTCAGGACAGGGCATGGGCCAGCGAGGCCATCCGTAAGATCGAGGCCGAGAATAACCGCTCCGCCGACACCCACCTTTATGCGGTTCCACTCCCGGACCACTGGGGAGTCCAGTTGTACCTGAAGGACGAGTCAACCCACAGATCCGGCAGCCTCAAGCACCGTTTGGCGCGGTCCCTGTTCCTGTATGGCCTGGTCAACGGCTGGATCACCGAGGGCACCACGATCGTGGAAGCCTCCAGCGGCAGCACGGCCGTTTCAGAGGCCTACTTCGCCCGGCTCATCGGCTTGCCCTTCATCGCAGTCATGACTAAGACCACCAGCCCCGAGAAGATCGCCCTGATCGAGGATTTCGGTGGCGCCTGCCTGTTGGTGGACCACGCCTCGGAAGTTTACGCCGTGGCCGAAGAGACGGCCAGGACGTCCGGTGGCTACTACATGGACCAATTTACGTTTGCCGAGCGGGCAACGGACTGGCGGGGCAACAACAACATCGCCGAGTCGATTTTCGAACAGCTTTCCTTGGAAGAACACCCTGTTCCGGAATGGATCGTTGTGGGCGCCGGCACCGGCGGTACCAGCGCCACCATCGGCCGTTACCTGCGGTACAACCGATACAACACCCGCCTGGCCGTTGTTGATCCCGAAAACTCGGCTTTCTACCCGGCGTGGCGGGACGGAAACGCAGCCGCAGCCACTGGCCTGCCGTCCAGGATTGAGGGCATCGGCAGGCCTCGGTCTGAGCCCAGCTTCGTGCCGGCGGTCATCGACCATATGATCCAAGTGCCCGACGCCGCGTCCGTAGCCGCCATGCGGCACCTCCGGAAACTCACCGGCCTGCATGCAGGGCCTTCAACCGGGACCAACCTCTGGGGCGTTTGGCAGTTGGTTGCCGGGATGGTGGCTGAGGGCCGCAGGGGCAGCGTCGTTTCCCTGATGTGCGACGCCGGCGACCGCTATGCGGGAAGCTACAACGATGCCGGATGGTTGGCCGCGCACGGCCTGGACCCCGCACCGCATGAAGCAGTTTTGGAAAACTTCCACAACACAGGAGTTTGGACCGGCTAGACCTCCACGGACTCCTTGGGCGCCAGTCGCGCGTAAGTGGTTCCGTAACGGGCCCCTATCCGGGTGACATGTCCCTCGACAATCCCCCGGCCCAGTTCGTTGAGCAGCCCGTCATGGACAGGGAATGCCTTTGGAGCTCGTACGGAAATGACGAAGTCCACTACCTCGCCCACCTTGGACCACGGCGCATGAATGGGGACAAGAAGGGTTTGGACGCTGATTCCGTCAGGGACCACGAACGAATCCCCGGGGTGGAATACGTTGTCGTCCACCAAGTAGCCGATGTTCGCTACCACCGGGATCTGGGCGTGGATGACGGCATGTTGACCACCGTAAGTCCGGACGTTGAAGCCTGCCGCGTCAAAGCCGGAGTTGGGTTCCACAGTATGCACGCGGGCAGCGACATCCCCGTTTTCCTTCAACGCAGCTGCCACCCCGGCTGGCGCGTGGACCTCCAGCATGGTGTTGCTCCGCAGGGCTGCCGTTACTGCCGGGCGGTCAATGTGGTCATTGTGCTCGTGCGTGACAAGTACAGCGTGGGCTCCGCTTAACGCTTCCTCTGACTCGGAGAAAGCCCCGGGATCAATCACCAGGACCTTTCCTTCCTTCTCCAACCGAACACAGGCATGGGTGTACTTGGTGAGCTTCATGGAGACAGCCTAGGGCCGCCCGCTGACAGTTTCCAAGGTTCCCCTACTGGTAAAATTGGGGTTTGCCAGCATCCCCAGGGAAGTGAGTCTTTCAATGCCACAAGGCACCAGTCCCGCCACGACCGGCCATGACGCGCCGGCCACCAGCGGCGTCAAGGAGCAGCGCGTCACCAAGCAGCGCTTGGCCGTCAGCGCTGCCCTGGATGAATTGGATGACTTTGTCAGCACCCAGGAGCTGTACCGGCTGCTGCAGAACAAGGGCATCTCGGTGTCATTGGCTACTGCGTACCGCATTCTGCAGTCCTTGGCGGACGACGGACTCATTGACGTCCTCCGAAACGGAGACGGCGAAGCCGTCTATCGTCGTTGTGCAGTCACCGGGCACCACCACCACCTGCTTTGCCGCAACTGCGGCAAAGCAGAAGAAGTGGAAGCACCCGCCGTCGAGACCTGGGCTGCCCGCACGGCAACTGAACATGGCTTCACCGAGGTAGCCCACACAGTGGAAATCTTCGGGCTATGCCCCGAATGCACGGCCAGGAAGGCAGCCGGCAAGCTCTAGAGGGCACCTGCCGGCAGGTCCCGCGACACCCGGCCGTTGATGCCTCTGTTGGCGCGGACCCTGCCAATGACCCGGCACACCACGTAGATGAGGAAGGACAGCGTGGTGACGTAAGGGCTGATGGGAATACGGCTACCCAGCGCCAGGAGAATACCGCCCACGGTGGCCGTCATCGCGAAGAGAACACTCAGCAGCACCACCAAACGGGGCGATGTGGTGACCCGCAGTGCAGCGGCTGCAGGGGTAATCAGCAAGGCAAGTACCAACAGCGCGCCGACAATCTGGATGGACAGTGCCACGCTGACACCCAGGAGAACCATGAAGCCAATAGCCAGGCCGCGAACCGGAACACCTCTGGCCTCAGCCATCTCCGGGTCAACGCTGGCAAAGCTCAGTGGCCGCCAGATCGCCGCCAGCGCCGCCATCACCACCACTGCGGTGCCGGCCAAAACCTGCAGTTGCACCGTATCCACGGACACAATCTGACCGGTCAGCAGGCCGAACTTGTTCGCCGCGCGCCCCTCGTAAAGGGCGAGGAACAGGATCCCCAAGCCCAGCCCGAACGGCATGATCACACCGATGATCGAGTTCTTGTCCCGGGCCCGGACTCCCATGAAACCCAATAGCACTGCCGCGGCCACCGAGCCGATCAAGGAACCAAAAATGATGTCGGTGCCAATCAGGAGAGCAAACGCCGCACCGGCGAAGGACAGCTCGGAAATGCCGTGAACAGCGAAAGCAAGGTCGCGCTTCATCACGAAGGTGCCAACCAGTCCGCCCAGCAATCCGAGTACAGCTCCTGCCCAGATGGAATTTTGGACAAGTACCAGCAACTCACCGTAATTCTCGAAGTTGAAAATGGTCTGCAGGATGCTCTCGAGATCCATCTAGAACTCCTCCCCCGCGGTGGCGTGGGCATCGTCATGGAAGTGCGTGGTTGCGTCTGGAAGACCGACGACGACGATCCTTCCGTTGGTGTGGATGACCTCCACATGACTGTCGTACAGTTCGGAAAGAACTTCCGTGGTCATGACTTCCTGAGGCGTCCCTACACGGAACTGGCCGCCGGCAAGGTAAAGGACCCTATCTACATAGTCGATAACAGGGTTGATTTCGTGGGTCACGAAGACCACGGCACTGTTCCGATCGTGGCATTGCTTGTTGATCAGTGAACTGACGCCCTGCTGATGATGCAGGTCCAGGGAGAGCAGCGGCTCATCACACAGGAGAACCTGAGGCTCAGTGGCCAGTGCCTGAGCCACCCTGAGACGTTGTTGCTCGCCACCCGATAACTGCCCCACCGGCACCTTGGCGTAGTCTGACGCGCCCACTTGCTCCAACAACTCGTCGATCCGCTGGTTGACCTTGCCGGATGCGAACCGCATTCCCCAGCGGTGCCCATCGATCCCCAACCCAACCAGGTCGCGTGCCCTCAACGGCGTATCCGCTGCAAAGGACTTTTGCTGCGGTATGTATCCAATACGTTTACTGCCGCGTTCCACTGCGTGGCCGCCCAGCGAGACAGTTCCGGAATGCAGTTCCTGCAGCCCCAGAAGAACTTTCAGGAAGCTTGTTTTTCCGCTGCCATTGGGCCCAAGAACGGCAAAGAACTCTCCGGGGTGGATGTCCAGGTCCAAATCCCGCCACAGTGTCCTCTTGCCGAACTGCAGGCTCGCTCCGCGGAGGCTCACTACCGGTGTCAAAAGTTGTCCTCGATCCATGCGCCCCGGGAGGAGCGCAATAGTTGTGCCGCTGGTATCCGCGGCTGTGCTGATGGCAGGAAAAGGCCCCGCAGCCATCCTGAATATCTTAGGACGCCAACGGGGCTCTCCACTGCACGTTGTTATGCGGGCACGGCTACTTCTTGAGTGCTGCCGAAATGGATTCCACGTTATCCGCCATCCACTGAAGGTAGTCCTTGCCATCCGGAAGTGTTTCGGTGAAGTTCACAACCGGCACCCCGGCATTTTCAGCGGCGCGCTTGACGGACTCGGTCTGTGGCCCCTCCGTCTGCTGGTTGTAGGCGAGGAGACGCACAGATTTGGCGCTGACGAGGTCTGTGGTTTCCTTCAGGACGGCGGGAGGGACATCTGTTTCCTCTTCGATCGCGGCGCTGTAAGCTTCCGGCGTCTTATTTTCCAGGCCGGCCGCCTCCAGGAGGTACAGGGGAACGGGTTCGGTAACAGCAACGGGTGCGTGCTCGTTGCCGGCCTTGATGTCACCGAGCTTGCCGGTCAATTCAGAAATTTTGGTCTTGAAGGAATCCGCGTTCGCAGTGAATGTGGAGGCAGATCCGGCGTCCAGACTGCCCAACTTTTCGGCAACGGCATCGGCGAGCTTGCCCATGGCGTCCAGGCTGTACCAGACGTGCTCATTGAACTCGCCGTGATCGTGCGCGTGCTCATCTTCGTTGTGGGCCCCGGCACTACTGGATTCCGTGCCGTGGCCTTCTTCGTCGGGAGCCAGCCCTGAGACCTCCACAGCGCTGATCATATTCTCGTGGCCGACCTTGGTCTCGTCAGCAATTTTGTGTAGGAATTCGTCGTACCCGCCCCCGTTCTCCACCACCAGCTTGGCCTTGGAGATCAGCAGCTTGTCCTGGGCCGTGGCTTCATAGGAGTGCGGATCCTGGCTGGTCTTGGTGATGATCGCACTCACGTTGACCTTGTCACCACCGATTGCCTTGACCACATCCCCATAGACGTTGGTAGAGGTCACAACCTCAATGGCATCAGATGAAGACGGAGTATTGCCGCCGGCCGGGGCAGCACAGGAGGACAACAAAAGGGCAGCAAGACCTGCAGAAGCGGCAAGGGAAAGTCGGGCGGCGGAACGGCGCACGGAGACCTCGGATCTAGTCAAAATGAGAATCAAACACAATTAGGGGTTCCACCCAGTGTACCCCTAAATAGGAATGATTCCAGTTTAGACGGATCTGGCGCCGATGGTGATCCATCGACGCCAGACTCGTTTTCTCCTGCTACTGCGCTTGCTGACCACCGTAGCGGCGAATGCCGGTCGCCTGCGTGGCGTCACGGATTTCACCTACCAACTGCTCAATGACGTCCTCCAGGAAAAGGACACCCTGAGTCTCGCCGCCCCCACCAACAACACGGGCCAAGTGTGAACCCGTGCGTTGCATGACGGACATTGCCTGTTCGATCTCGTCATCCGGGGAGAGGTTTGCCAGTGACCGGATGCGACCCTCTGCGATGGGGTACCTCCGGCCCTCGTCGGGAATGGACAGGATGTCCTTCACGTGCAGGTATCCGGCGAGTTCGCCGTCGTCGTCAACCATCGGGAACCGGGAGAATCCGGTGCGGCTGACCGCCCTCTCGAGGTCCACGGGCGTGGACGCTGTCTTCAGTACCACCAGCTTGTCCAGGGGAACCATGATGTGCGAGGCAGTATGCTCCGAGAACTCCAAAGCGCCGCTGAGCAAGCCCGCTTCGTCGTCCACCAGGCCGTGGCGTGTGGACTCCTGGACGATCGACTGCACCTCCTCCAGCGTGAACGTAGAGGAGACTTCGTCCTTGGGTTCAATTTTCATCAACCTAAGGATGTGGTTGGCCAGCCAGTTCAGCGTCCAGATGATCGGATTGACCACCCTGGCTATGAACATCAGCGGCGGGGCCAGCAGCAGGGCAGCCTTGTCCGCAACGGAGACCGAAATGTTCTTAGGCACCATCTCACCAAAGGTGACGTGCAGGAACGTGACGAACAGCAACGCGATGGCAAAAGCGATGATGTCTGCCAGTTCAACCGGAACACCGACCAGTTCCAAGGGCTCCGCCAACAAGTGGTGGATTGCGGGCTCGGCAACCTGAAGAATCAGGAGGGAGCAGACAGTGATACCCAACTGCGCACAGGCGAGCATCAGCGAAACGTTTTCCATGGCGCGCAGCGTTGTTTGCGCGCGCTTGGATCCCGCTTCGGCAAGCGGCTCGATCTGGCTGCGACGCGCAGACATGACTGCGAACTCTGCACCCACAAAGAAGGCGTTGCCGATCAAAAGGACCACGAGCCAGACGATTCCTGCCCAGTCGCTCATACGGCACCTGCTTCGTGACGCGTGCTTCCGGAGTCAGCGGATGATGATTCGCCCGTCTCCACGTGATGGAAACAGATCCGGTCGATCCTTCGGCCATCCATCCTGGTCACCGTCAGCGTCCCGCCAACGGTGTCCACCACATCGCCTGTCCTGGCAATTCGGCCCAGCTGGCTCATGACGTAACCACCCACAGTCTCGTAGGCGGATTCATCAGGAACAGTGAGGTTGGGGATCTGCTCGGACACTTCGTCCGGCCTCAGCAAGCCCGGGAAATACCAGTCACCGGATGCGCTCTGCAGCACTCCCGGCCGAACTTTGTCATGCTCGTCGGATACTTCGCCGACGATCTCTTCCACAAGGTCTTCGAGGGTGGTGATCCCCGCGGTGCCGCCGTATTCATCCAGCACGACGGCTAGCTGAAGGTTGCCTTCGCGCAGCTCAGACAGGAGTGCGTCCAGATGGATAGTCTCCGGGACCTGCAGGACGTCAGTCATGATCGCGCCCGCCTCAAGCTTGGCCCGACGCTCCGCAGGGACAGCAACTGCCTTCTTGACGTGAACAACCCCGCGGATATCGTCCGTCGAATCCCCAATGACAGGGAAACGGGAGTATCCGGTTCGCCGCGCGGCGTCCAGGACGTCTGAGACCGGCTGATCGGCGTCGATGGTTTCCATGCGGATGCGGGGGGTCATGACGTCCGCCGCCGTGCGCCCGGAAAAGTTCAGGGTGCGGGCAACGAAGTTGGCTGTCCCGGCATCCAGCGTCCCCAGCTCGGCCGAGCGCCGCACCAAGGACGCAAGCTCTGCGGGGGTCCTTGCCCCCGAGATCTCTTCCTTTGCTTCGAGGCCGAACAGGTTCAGCACCTTGTTCGAGAAACCATTGAGCACCACGATCGCCGGTTTGAAAACGGCGGTAAACATCAACTGGGGCCGCGCGAGGCGCTTACCCAAAGGGAAAGCGAGGGCAATGGCCATGTTCTTGGGGACCAGCTCGCCCAGAAGCATCGACAGCAGCGTGGCAAACGCCATGGCAACAATCAGCGCGACCGAATGCGCTACCTCAGGGGCGAGGCCAAGCAAGCCGAGGGGCCCAACGAGCAACTGCCCCACAGAGGGCTCCATCACGAAACCTGTCAGGAGAGTCGTCAATGTGATGCCGAGTTGGCAACTGGAGAGCTGCGTGGAGAGCGATTTGAGGCACTTGAGCAGCGGCGCGGCAGCGTGGTCGCCGTTATCCACCGCCCGCTGAACGCTTGCCTGGTCCAGGGCAACAAGGGAAAACTCAACTGCTACAAAGAAGCCGGTGCCAAGAATCAGGGCAAAGCCGGCAAGGAGAAGAATCCATTCCACTTAGCGCATCACTCCAAGAGTGGGCACGTGCAATGGCGGTAACGCCTCTGGCGCGGGGATTCGCCCCGGCGGAGGCTGGTCGGGTCCCGCGGACGCATGGTCTGCGGCACCACCGGCTATGAGCGCCGGCGCGTGATGGGCATGTGAACGGGTGTTGCCGGCTCGACGGGCGCGCTGTGCGGAGTTACCAGATTGGCTCCCCCGACAGTTCCCAGGCCGGCACCTAGATTTACTGTCCATAAGAATTTCAGTCTACAGTCCACCCGGCCAGGGCGCCCCGCTGGCGTCACGTGCGCTTACATGAATGAAGGACATGCTCATTAAGTCAGCCGCAACATGATTTAGGTCACCACTATTGGCAGTTAACCAACGATCCTAACTAGACTGACATGGGTCTGAGTTCGCGGGACCCGGACCCTGGCCCATCGTTGTGGAGAGCATCTGTGGCCAGCGGGAAAACAACACTCATGGAAGAGGCGTATTTCAAGTGCCAGAGCAGCCCAGCCACCGTCTACCAGAGGAATTTGGCGGAAACGAGTGGCTCGTTGACGAACTGTACGAGCGGTACCAACAGGACAAGAATTCGGTCGACGCCAAGTGGTGGCCGCTCTTCGAGTCCTTTGCTTCCGCTGACGGCACTTCTTCCAACGGATCCTCCGCAGCCGCAACGGCTGCCAATCCCCCAACCCAAGTACTTCCCGTGGTAGCTCCGTCTGCAGCGGCACCGGCACCGGCGCCGGCCGCTCCGGCAGCTGCCCCCGAGGCTGCACCGGCGGCACCCGCCCCGGCGAAAAAGGCTCCCGCCACGGTTGCCCGGGACGGAGCAAAGAAGCCCGCCGCCGGCACCACGGCCCAGCCCATCCCGGCACAACTGCCCAAGAGCACCAAGGCTCCCACGGCACCTGAGGAAGACGTCGTTTCCGTCCTCCGCGGCCCGGCCAAGGCTATTGCCACCAACATGGTGACCAGCCTTGAAGTTCCCACTGCCACGAGCGTCAGGGCAGTTCCTGCCAAGCTGCTCATCGATAACCGGGTGGTCATCAACTCCAACCTTGCCCGCGCCCGCGGTGGCAAGGTGTCCTTCACCCACCTCATCGGTTATGCCGTTGTCCGTGCGCTCTCCCAGTTCCCCTCGATGAACGTCTACTACGACGAAATCGATGGCAAGCCGAGCGCGGTGCAGCCGGCTCACGTAAACTTCGGCATCGCTATTGACATGCCCAAGCCCGATGGCACCCGCCTCTTGATGGTTCCGAACATCAAGAAGGCAGAGACCATGGACTTCGCCGAGTTCTGGCACACCTACGAGGACCTCATCAAGCGCGCCCGCAACGGCAAACTGACCGCTGATGACCACGCAGGCACCACCGTCTCGCTGACCAACCCCGGTGGAATTGGTACGGTCCACTCGGTGCCGCGTCTTTCCAAGGGCCAGGCTGCCATCATCGGCGTCGGTGCCCTTGACTACCCGGCTGAGTTCCAGGGCGCCAGCGAGAAGATCATCGCCCAGAACGCCATCAGCAAGATCCTGACCCTGACCTCCACCTATGACCACCGCGTCATTCAGGGCGCAGGCAGCGGCGAGTTCCTCAAGCTTGTTCACCAGCTCCTCCTCGGCGCGCAGAACTTCTACGACGAAATCTTCGAAGCCCTGCGCATTCCGTACGAGCCGGTGCGTTGGAGCCCGGATCTCCAGGTTGACCCCGCTGACGAGATCAACAAGGTTGCTCGTATCCAGCAGTTGATCCACTCCTACCGTGTGCGTGGCCACCTGATGGCTGACACCGATCCCCTGGAGTACGTCCAGCGCAAACACCCGGACCTTGACGTCCTGACCTATGGCCTGACCCTCTGGGACCTGGACCGGGAATGGCCCACCGGCGGTTTCGGCGGCAAGCCGCAGCTCAAGTTCCGTGACATCCTTGGCGTACTGCGTGACGCCTACTGCCGCACCACCGGCATCGAGTACATGCACATCCAGGAGCCCGCCGAGCGCAAGTGGTTCCAGGACCAGTTGGAGCACCCGTACTCCAAGCCCAGCCGCGAAGAGCAGTTGCGCATCGTCTCCAAGCTCAACGCTGCTGAGGCATTCGAGACCTTCCTGCAGACCAAATTCGTCGGCCAGAAGCGCTTCTCCCTTGAGGGTGGCGAGTCGCTTATTCCGCTGCTCGACGCCGTCATTTCAGACGCAGCCGACGACGGCCTGGACGAAGTTGCCATCGGCATGGCCCACCGTGGCCGCCTTAACGTGCTGACCAACATTGCAGGCAAGACCTACGCGCAGGTCTTCCGCGAATTCGAGGGCACCCAGGACCCCCGCTCGGTCCAGGGATCCGGTGACGTCAAGTACCACCTCGGCACCGAAGGCACCTTCACATCGGACAACGGCAAGCAGACCAAGGTTTACCTCGCCGCCAACCCGTCCCACCTCGAGGCAGTCGACTCCGTGCTGGAAGGCATCGTCCGCGCCAAGCAGGATCGCCTTGACCAGGGCGAATCCTTCCCGGTTCTGCCCATCATGGTCCACGGCGATGCAGCCTTCGCAGGCCAGGGTGTTGTGGCTGAAACCCTCAACCTCTCGCAGCTGCGCGGTTACCGCACCGGCGGTACCATCCACGTGATCGTCAACAACCAGGTGGGCTTCACCACTGCTCCGTCGTCTTCGCGTTCGTCCACATACTCCACGGACGTTGCCAAGATGATCCAGGCCCCTGTGTTCCACGTGAACGGCGATGACCCCGAGGCCGTAGTGCGCGTTGCACAGCTCGCCTACGAGTTCCGCCAGCGTTTCCACAAGGACGTCGTCATCGACATGGTCTGCTACCGCCGTCGCGGCCACAACGAAGGCGACGACCCCTCGATGACCCAGCCGCTCATGTACAACCTGATCGAAGCCAAGCGCTCCGTTCGCAAGTTGTACACCGAGTCGCTCATCGGCCGTGGGGACATCACCGAGGAAGAAGCAGAGCAGCTGCTCCGCGACTACCAGGAGCGCCTCGAGCGCGTCTTCGCCGAAACGCACGCTGCGCAGACGTCGCCGATCCCGATCATCACGGCTGACTCCGCGGCGGTCTCGGACATCGAGCGTCCCATTGCCCAGCAGTCGGACTTCGGCACCAATTCGCCCGCGTCTACGGCGATTTCCGCAGAGACCCTTGCCCGCATCGGCAAGGCGCACCTGGAAATTCCGGAAGGCTTCACCGTTCACTCCAAGCTCAAGCAGCTCCTGGAGAAGCGTGAGCAGATGTCCCGTGAAGGCGGCATCGACTGGGGCTTTGGCGAGATCGCAGCCTTTGGCTCGCTGATCATGGAAGGCGTACCCGTTCGCCTGGCCGGACAGGACTCCCGTCGCGGGACGTTCGTCCAGCGTCACGCTGTGTTCCACGACCGCGCCAACGGCAACGAATGGCTGCCACTGGGCAACCTTTCCGACGACCAGGCCAAGTTGTGGATCTACGACTCCCTGTTGTCCGAATACGCTGCAATGGGCTTCGAATACGGCTACTCGGTTGAGCGCCCCGATGCCTTGGTCCTCTGGGAAGCCCAGTTCGGTGACTTCGTCAACGGTGCGCAAACCATTATTGACGAGTTCATTTCCTCAGCCGAACAGAAATGGGGCCAGCGCTCCTCGCTGGTGCTCATGCTCCCGCACGGCTACGAAGGCCAGGGGCCGGACCACTCGTCTGCACGCATCGAACGCTTCCTGCAGATGTGCGCCGAGGACAACATGATCGTGGCCAACCCAACCACGGCTGCCTCTCACTTCCACCTGTTGCGCCGCCAGGCTTACAGCCGTCCACGGAAGCCGTTGATCATCTTCACGCCTAAGCAGCTGCTCCGCCTCAAGGGTGCCGCCTCGGCTGTCGAGGACTTCACCACCGGCGGATTCAAGACGGTTATCGGCGATCCGGAAGTGCAGCCCGCCAATGTGGACCGCGTCATCCTGGTCTCCGGACGCTTGTACTACGACCTCCTGTCCAACCGCCAGAAGTCCGGGGATACCTCCACGGCGATCATCCGCGTAGAGCAGCTGTACCCGCTGCCCAAGGCTGAGATCGACGCCGAGCTCGCCAAGTACCCGAACGCTGACATCGTGTGGGCACAGGACGAGCCCGCCAACCAGGGTCCGTGGCCGTTCATGGGCCTGAATCTGGCACCGGAGCTCGACCGCAAGCTCCGCCTCGTTTCACGTCCGGCGTCAGCATCCACTGCTGCCGGGTCCATGAAGCGCCACGCCGCTGAACAGGACGCCCTGATCAAGCAGGCGTTCGAACGCAAGTAAGCGAAACTGCCCGGCCTGAGGAGCGATGAGCGCGCCTTAGGCCGGGCAGTTCTGTTTAATGGGACAGGTACCCGGTTCCCGAACCGGCCGGTGATCCGGAAACCGTGCAAGGACCGTAACGAGTGTGAAGAGGTAACCGTGGAAGACAGGAAGCTGCGCATCGCAGCTGTAGGAGATGAACTGCTCGCGGGCCTGGGGGATCCCCGCGCCTTGGGTTGGCTCGGAAGAGTCCTGGCCCGCACACCCCAGGATTCCGTCGTGGTGGAAAGTTTCCCGCTCCCCTGCCCCATGGAAGGTACTGAGGGCCTTGCCGCCCGCTGGCAGGATGAAGCCGGCAGGCGTTTCAGTGATACGCATGAGAATCGATTGGTGATCGGCCTTTCGGGGCGGGATCTCGAGTTCGGGCTGTCCACCGCGCGCAGCCGCTTGAATCTTGCCAACATCCTTGATGGCGCTTCGCACAGCAGCGTGGAAGTCTTTGTGGTGGGTCCGCCTCCCACGCTTGATCCCACACGCAATAAGCGGCTTGCTGAACTGAACACTGCGTTTGCCGATGTCACCACCCGCCGAAATCACCATTACGTTGACACCTTCTCCCCCTTGCTCAATCATGAGCAGTGGAGGACGGACCTCGCAGCCAATGGGGGAACACCGGGCCAGGCCGGCTACGGATTGATTGCGTGGCTTGTTCTGCACCGCGGATGGTTCCAGTGGCTTAATATCGCTCAACCGGAGTAGCCATGACGCGGAACGTGCAGGTTTCTGTCAGAGCAGCATTCACAGCGGCCGTTGTTGCCGGGGTGGTAGCCACAGTTTCCTGCAGTTCCGGTCCACCGGCTCCTTCAGCGACGTCGTCTACGGCTACGCCTGCGTCGTCACCATCACCCACTTCGCCATCACCCACTTCGCCATCACCGTCGACGCCCTCGGCTGCATTGCAGCCCTTCGATGCCGGAACCCTCCGCGCAGACTTCGAGCGGACGGCAAAGGAAGTCCTCGTACCCGGGGCCATGATGCTGTTGGTTACCCCCGAAGGAACCCTCACAGCTTCGTACGGCACTGGAGTCCGCGACGCCCAGCGCGCAGTATCCACCGAGGACCATATCCGGGTGGGCTCCGTCACCAAGACCTGGACCACAACTGCCATTCTGCAGATGGTCCAGGAGGGCAAGCTTTCCTTGGATGATCCGGTGTCCCGGCACCGGCCCGACGTTCCCAACGGGGACAACATCACTATCGATCAGCTGCTGACCATGCGGAGCGGGCTGTTCAACTACACGGAAACCCTCGAGCTCAATTCGGCCATGGACACGGACCCGCAAAGGGCTTGGCAACCGGACGAACTTCTTGCCCTGGCCTACAAACACCCACCGTACTTTGCGCCTGGCCAGGGTTTCCATTACTCCAACACCAACACGGTCCTGCTGGGCCTCATCGCCGAAAAGATCGACGGGAAACCGTTGGGGCAACTGTTCAAGGAACGCATCTTCGAGCCGCTGGGCATGAAGGGAACAGTGTTCCCCGACATCGCGTCGAACAGTATTCCCGAACCCCATCCCCAGGGCTACTTCTTCGGGGACAACGTCCTGACCATGACGAATCCCGCACTCCCGGAGGCCATGCAGCAGGAAGCCATCGCTGGCACGCTCGCACCCAACGACGTCACTGACGTCAATCCATCGTGGGCTTGGGCAGCGGGTTCGGGGATCTCCACGGCCACTGATCTGAAGACTCTTGGTGAGGCCCTCGTCAACGGAAAGCTCCTGGACGCTGAATTGCAACAAAAGCGGCTTGAGACCGTCACGCCCACGAACCCGGACAAACCGGACGGCGCCTCGTATGGTTTGGGGATTGCGAAGTTCGGTAATCTCTTCGGCCACACCGGAGAACTTCCAGGCTTCAACACCTTCATGGGCAGTGACCCCATAAACTCCGTCACGCTGGTGGTGTGGACTAATTTGGCGCCCACTGCCGACGGCCGCGATCCCGCAGTAATCATTGCCCGCTCGCTCATCGGCAAGATTTACCGGCCTTAGCGTTAGGCCTGCCGTCCCGCATTAGCCAAAAAACCATTGCCTCCCGATCAGACGCGATATATCGTGTTTTGTATCAACGCGATATATCGCAACTTGGAGGGATCATGCCTGACGAACTATGGACCGTGATGGGCCCGCAAACAATAGATGTAGAGGAGGTCCGCTCTCTCAAACTGGGCATCGTTAGGGGTCGCTTTGACGTGGTGACACACGACGAGCCATACGTCCGTATCGAAATCAGTGAGATCACTGGCGACCCCCTGACGATCACGCTTGTTGACGGCAGACTGGAAGTCCGCCACCAACTCCAGGGACCTCAGGGCTGGTTCCGCAACCTGATGGGGACCGTCAACAACACAAGCACCAACTCTGTGATCGTCGGCATTGCGCTGCCGTCCGGCGTCGACGTTGAAGCAGGTACCGTGAGTGGTGACGGCATGGTGTCCGGCATCAGCGGGCGCATCCGCCTGAACACCGTCTCCGGTTCCGTCCTGGCGGACAACACCAGCGGCGAACTGCACGTTAACACAGTCAGTGGCGAGGTCATCGCCAGAAACCACGACGGCGTCCTCACCGCCAAAAGCGTCTCCGGCGAAGTTACCGCCTCGGGCAAGTTCAAGAATGTCCGTGCGAGCACCGTGAGCGGCGACCTCAGCTTCGACCTCCAGGACTACACCAACGACCTTGGCGCCAACTCCGTCTCCGGCGACCTGACCATCCGGCTGCCGCACGACGTCGGCCTGGACATCGTAGCGAAATCGGCCAGCGGAACCGTGGTGATCGACGACCAAATGTACGCCCAGCCTGGCAGCAACGTTCACACCATTGTCGGCCCGGACGAAAGGCTGATGCTGGTGCGGACCAACACGGTATCCGGAAAGACTTACATCGTGCACGGATCTGCGCCCACGCCGGAAAACGGCCATCCGGTTCCTGGGAAAGCGGGCCTCTGATGCCCCCTGTCTTTGCACACGGCGCCCTGCGACTGTACTTGCTTGCGTTGCTGGAGACCGGTCCCAAGCACGGATACGAGCTGATCAAAGCGTTAGGCGACCGATTCGGCGGCACTTACTCCCCCAGCGCCGGCACCATCTACCCTCGTTTGGGCAAGCTGGAGGAGGAAGGACTCGTTGCCACGGAGACCGAAGGGCGCCGCACCAAATACCTCATTACCGATTCCGGCCGTGCTGAGTTGGACAGCCGCCGGCAGGAGTTGGCCGCCGTCGAGGACACCATATCGGCCTCCGTCAGGAGGCTGGCAGACGACCTGCGGGAGGACATCCGGGCAAATATGCGTGGCCTGCGGGCAGATCTTGCGGCAACAGCGGAGGCTGCGCGCACCGGCGCCTCTTCGGCTGCTTTTCGGAGCAGGACGGCGGGCTACACTCCCGAAGGCCAGCGAATCCTCAAGGAAGCTGAATTATTGGTTCAGTCCTTCAGGGACGACCTCCGTGTCGAGCTACGCCAACACGGCGCCTCGCAGCCGCTGACGCCTTTGGCACTGGAAACCGTTCGCACAGTTTTGGACCAAGCCCGTATCTCGATCAGGAATTCCCTGCAAAGCTAACCACCTGGCTGGCTCCGAAATACCCCAACACCCGCCCGGTTCGCGGCGCAGCACCCGGATGTGCGAAACTGGAGGGCAGCTTTATTGAGTATCAATCCTTGAAGGAGGCCAGCTATGAGCAAGCGTGCACGTAAGCGTCGTGACCGTAAGCGCGGCGGCGCGAACCACGGCAAGCGTCCCAACACCTAAGCCATCGGCTTAGCGTCACAGGCTTAAAAGCGAAGGCCCCGGAAACCATGCGGATTCCGGGGCCTTCGATGTTAAACCCTATGAGTGGAATGAGAGCCGAATCAGGCGTCCACAGGCTTGATGGAGTGAATCCTGTCAAGGATGGAGTTTTTCAAGTTCTCCGGCGCGGACTCAGTGCATGATCGCTTGACCATGGTGCGAATGAGGCACTCAAGGTCATACTGCTCGGCGCACTCCTCGCAGGAGTCCAGGTGCTGCTTGATCTCAGTTAAGTCCTCGCGGGTCAACGCACCGTCGAGGTACTCGTAGATCCGCTGCATTCGCGTATCGTCGCAATCGCCCAATCCCTGGCAGTCGCTCATTTCTCTTTCTCCTGATTGTTGCTTCCGGCCGCGGCCTGATCTTCGGTTTGGGCCCTGAAGCCCCGTTCGGCGGCGTAATCCGCCAGCATGTCCCGCAGCATCTTCCTGCCGCGGTGCAACCGTGACATGACCGTGCCGATCGGGGTATTCATAATTTCTGAAATTTGCTTGTACGCATACCCCTCAACATCCGCGAAGTAGACGGCCAGCCGGAATTCCTCAGGGATCGACTGCAATGCGTTCTTCACGTCGGAATCAGGGAGGTGGTCAAGGGCCTCAGTCTCCGCGGACCTTAAACCAGCCGAAGTATGCGACTCTGCCTTGGCCAACTGCCAATCCTCGATCGTGTCCGAGTTGGACTGCAGCGGCTCACGCTGCCGCTTCCGATAAAGGTTGATGTACGTGTTGGTCAGGATGCGATACAACCAGGCCTTGAGGTTGGTCCCCGGCTTGTACTGGTGAAAAGCAGAAAACGCCTTGGTGTAAGCCTCTTGAACCAGGTCTTCAGCATCGGATGGGTTGCGTGCCATCCGCATGGCTGCCGAATACAGCTGGTCCACGTACTGCATGGCGTCGCGCTCAAAGCGCGCCCGCCGCTGTTCTGGAGTTTCCGTAGCAGGATCGACGTCGGTTACAGCCGCCGCGTCGTCCGCGCCGGTTGCCTGGTACATGGCCGCTGCGGCCGGTTCAGTGGTGCTCATCGTTGCCAAGTCTACTGTCAGCTGCCGGGATTCCGGCTGCATCCCATACGCAGGCTCCGGTAGAACCAACCGGTCCTTAACCAAAGTCAAAAAACCAACTCCGTTCAACAGGCGGCAAACACGATGCCGCAGTCCGGTCTCCACCGCACCTGAAGTTCACAACGGCTGCTGCTGGGTAAATATTCCGCAAAAGTGCAAGACTAGAGCAGACTGCACCCCTTGAACACAACACTTATCAAACTAATGTGGCAAGCCATCCAGGAGGCAAGACATGTCTGTTATCCGTTTTCTCGCACGTCCCATGCTCGCGTCGAGCTTCGTCGTCGCAGGGCTGGATAAGCTCAGGAACGCGGACGACACTGCGAAGCAACTCTCGCCAGTCCTTCGCCGTGCCTCGGAATCCCTTCCCTTCAAAACTGATGAAAAGACCCTGGCGCGCGTCATCGGCGGGGCGCAACTGGGCGCCGGAGCCTTGCTCGGGCTCGGCAAGCTCTCCCGTTTTGCCGCCACGGTCCTGGCTGTGACGTCGGCTTTGAACTCCTACGTGGAGTGGCGGTCCGCCGATATCAGCACCAAGGAAGGCCGAAGTGCCCGCAAGGCCCAGCTGCTGAAGAACATTTCCCTCACGGGTGGTGTGCTTCTGGCCTCTGTTGATACCGCGGGCCAGCCGAGCATCGCCTGGAGGGCCGAGCACCTGGCCGCCGATGCCAAGAAGGTGACGGGCAAGCAGATCAAGCGTGCAGACAAAGCAGTTCGCAAGGCCGTTGACAACGCAGTTGGAGCATAAGGAAGCATGACCGGTACCACCGCCGCAAACACCGAATCAACCAAGGCCGCCACCATGCTGCCACTGTGGCCGGCCCCGTACGCCAAGGGGCCCGTGGACGCAACGGTGACGGTCCCTGGTTCAAAGTCGCTGACCAACCGGTTCCTGGTGTTGGCCGCACTGGCGGATGGTCCTTCACGGCTGCGGGCTCCCCTCCATTCCCGCGACTCTGCGCTCATGATCCAGGCCCTCCGGCAATTGGGGGCAAGCGTCACCGAGGTATCCGGGGACGGCGCCTTCGGACCGGACCTGGAAATTACGCCCATGGATCCCGCCGCAACAGGGGCTGAAACGGCAATTGACTGCGGGCTGGCCGGAACTGTCATGCGGTTCGTCCCCCCGTTGGCTGCGTTGCGTACGGGCGTCACCGTCTTCGACGGCGATCCCCACGCCCGCAACAGGCCCATGGGAACCATCATCGAAGCGTTGATCGCCCTCGGCGTGCCAGTGGCAGCAGACGGCGGCAGGACGCCGTCGTCCCTTCCCTTCGCCGTAGAGGGAAACGGCCAGGTCCGGGGCGGCCACCTTGTTATCGACGCCAGCGCCTCATCGCAGTTCGTTTCCGCGTTACTGCTGGTGGGTGCCCGCTTCGTTGATGGCCTGCATCTGGAACACGTGGGCAAGCCCGTCCCCAGCTTGGACCACATCACCATGACCGTGGAAGTCCTCCGCAGCGTCGGCGTCGTCGTGGACGATTCCGTGCCCAACCACTGGCGGGTCTCTCCGGGACCCATCCGCGCTTTTGACCAGCGGATCGAACAGGACCTCTCGAATGCAGGACCTTTCCTCGCCGCTGCGCTGGCCACACGCGGCACCGTCCGCATCCCCAATTGGCCGGCCGGGACCACACAAGTGGGCGACCAGTGGCGCACCATCCTGACCACCATGGGAGCAGAAGTAACTTTCGAAAACGGGACACTGACGGTGACCGGCGGAGCAGAAATCAAGGGTGCCGACTTCGACGAAACAAGCGAATTGGCACCCACTGTGGCCGCCCTGTGCGCATTGGCCAGCGGCCCCTCCCGGCTGACCGGTATTGCCCACCTCCGCGGACACGAAACGGACCGGCTCGCCGCGCTGGTTGCCGAAATCAACAGCCTCGGGGGCGACGCGGAAGAGACCGCCGATGGCCTGGTTATCCGCCCGTCGGCCCTTCACAGCGGCGTGGTCCACAGCTACGCAGACCACCGCATGGCCACTGCCGGGGCCATCCTGGGGCTCGCCGTCGAAGGCGTACAGGTTGAGGACATCGCCACGACATCGAAGACCATGCCGGATTTTCCAAAGATGTGGGAAGCAATGCTGCAGCCAACTGATGCCAACACCGATCTTGATGAGGCCAGCAACTAACCATGGGCCGTGACGCACGCTCCTGGGACGAATCCGACGTCCGGATCCGTCCCAGCAAAAAAGGATCCAGGCCACGCACCAAGGATCGCCCCAGCCACGATGACGCCGTAATAGGCAGGATCATCACAGTGGACCGCGGACGGTACAGGGCAATTGTTGGCGAAGATTCCGCCGACGAACGGATCGTTATCGCAGCCCGCGCCCGCGAACTGCGACGCAACCCCGTTGTCCCCGGCGACTTCGTCGCATTGGTGGGTGACGTCTCCGGGTCTCCCGATACCTTGGCGCGCCTGGTCCGGGTGGAAGAGCGGAAGACCCTCCTTCGCCGGAGTGCCGACGATACGGACCCCATCGAACGGGTGGTCGTGGCCAACGCCGATCAGCTCGTGGTGGTTGTTGCGGCGGCCAACCCGGAGCCACGCACCGGATTCATTGATCGCGCCTTGGTCGCAGCGTACGACGCCGGCATCGAGCCGTTGCTGCTCATCACCAAGGCGGATGTGAAGGACCCGGCGGAACTCCTGGCCAATTACCTGAGCTTGGATTTTCCCGTAATCATCAGCCGGACCGCTGACTCCGAGGCCGGCGGCATCGATGCCCGTTCCGATGACGGACTATCAGCCCGGCTGGACAAGGTCGCCGTATCCCAACTCCGCTCGCACCTGGGTGGAAAAGTCACCGTCATGCTCGGTCACTCCGGCGTTGGCAAATCCACCATGGTTAACGCGCTGACAGGCGCAGAGCGCGCCACTGGGGGCGTCAACGCGGTCACGGGCCGTGGCAGGCACACATCATCCTCGGCTTTGGCGTTGAAGCTGGACGATGCACCGTCCGGCAGCTGGATCATCGATACTCCCGGAATCCGCTCCTTCGGCTTGGCGCATGTGGATCCGGACCGGATACTGCACTCGTTCCCGGACCTTGAGCCCGGCACCGAGACCTGCGACCGCGGCTGCAAGCACGGTGCCACAGCCACTAATTGCGGGCTGGATGCATGGGTAAACGATGGCCATGCCGGGCCATCGGGAGTGGCCCGGTTGGCCTCCTTGCGCCGATTGCTGGGTGCAGACCCAAGGCTCGAAGCGAAAGAGACCAAGGAACTGGGCACCGTCAACTGATTCGTTGTCTGCTTCACGTCCCCAATGCAGCGAACGATTCAGGATAGTTTGGTGGCATGACCCATCCCGTTTCCACCTACAACGATGACCTGCGCCTGGCCCACGTCCTCGCCGATTCAGTCGACGCCCAGACCATGGATCGCTTCAAGGCACTGGACCTGCAGATCGAAACCAAGCCCGACCTCACACCTGTCACTGACGCTGACAAGGCCGCAGAGGAAGCAATCCGCGGTCAACTGTCCCGCTCCCGTCCGCGGGACGCGGTCCTGGGCGAGGAGTTCGGCAGCAGCGGTCACGGTTCACGTCGCTGGATCATAGACCCCATCGACGGGACCAAGAACTTTGTCCGCGGTGTCCCGGTGTGGGCAACGTTGATCGCCCTCGTGGATGAGGGGGAACCTGTGGTGGGCGTAGTCAGTGCGCCTGCACTAGGCAAGCGATGGTGGGCTGCGAAGGACATGGGCGCCTACATGGGCCGCTCCCTGGCCTCGGCAACGCGGCTCAAGGTGTCCAACGTTTCCCGCCTGGCCGACGCCTCCATGTCATATTCCAGCCTTTCGGGGTGGAAGGAACGCGGCAACCTGGATGAATTCCTGGGGCTGACGGAAGACATCTGGCGGACACGCGCCTATGGTGATTTCTGGTCGTATTGCCTCGTGGCAGAGGGGGCAGTGGATATCGCCTGCGAGCCTGAACTGAACCTCTACGACATGGCAGCACTCGTCCCGATCGTCACCGAGGCAGGCGGCCGTTTCACGTCCTTGGAAGGCGAAGACGGTCCGTTTGGCGGTAACGCCCTGGCCACCAACTCGATCCTGCACTCCGAGGTCCTCAAGCGCCTCAACCCCGGATTGGACGACCTTCTCTAAACCTATCCACGCCTGGCCAACCAAGCAGCAGGCGGAATTTTCGACGGCGGTTGGCCCCCGTAGGGGGTCTCCGCCGTTTTTTATTCGGCGAAGAAGGGATTTCGCATTCGACGTAACAAAGGGCTTAACAAAAGGGAGCGGCTTTGGAAGCCTCCCCGGACGTGCCTTAGCCTTTTTTACAGGTCACGAGTGCCAGCGCTAAACCCCGGTTTGCTGGCCGGCAACCCTCCATTCGCGGTGGGGTGCCCCGGGTGACGACCCGGCCGGTCCGGAACGGATGCGGCAAGCGCGGATCCCCCTATGGGGGTCCCTCTTGAGTGAGGTTCCATGAGCACTGTCACGTTCAACTCCAACATCATTCCGTCCTTTGTTGAAGAATCCACAGCAGAGACGATAACCGCTGTGCGTCCGCTTGCCGCGGTCACTGGCGCTGAGCTTCAGGCTCCCCTGATTCAGGGTGGCCACGTCCGCTACGCAAACTTGGACTACGGCGCATCGGCCCCGGCCCTGACCGTCGTTTCGGCCTACCTCAACGAGGTCCTGCCCTACTACGCCAGCGTTCACCGGGGCGCCGGGTACGCCTCGCAAATCAGCACGTCGGTGTACGAGAACTCGCGGAACATCGTCCGTGATTTCGTCGGCGGGCGTGCCGATGACTCAGTGATCTTCACACGGAACACCACTGACTCGTTGAACCTCCTGGCCGGATGCCTCCCGCAGGTGGATGGCCGATTTGCGGGCGAGGTCCTGTACTTGGACATCGAGCACCACGCCAACTTGCTTCCGTGGCAGGGAGTCCCCCACCGCAGCGTCGTCGCGGCACCAACCCTGGCCGAAACGGTGGACAAGCTCGAGGCCGAACTTGCCCAGGGCGGGGTCAGCCTGCTGGCTGTTACCGGCGCCTCGAACGTGACGGGGGAGATTCTTCCCATCGCCCGCCTTGCTTCGCTTGCCCACGAATACGGCGCAAGGATCGTGGTGGACGCTGCGCAGCTCGCACCTCATCGCCGGATCAACATCACCGAGGCGGACGTCGACTACATCGTCTTCTCCGGACACAAGCTCTATGCCCCCTTCGGTGCGGGTGTCGTGGTGGGTCGTCCGGACTGGCTCGACGCCGGCATACCGCACCTGGCCGGAGGCGGCGCGGTACGTGAAGCGCGCCTGGACTCAGTGAGCTGGGCCGCGGGCCCGGCGCGCCACGAGGGCGGCTCCCCCAACGTGCTGGGCGCCGCGACACTTGCCCGCGCCACCCAAGTCCTCGCAGGGCTCGACCAGGACGCGTGGCACGCCCACGAGTCCGCCATCCGCTCGTACCTGGTGCAGGGCCTGGAGGCCATCGATGGCGTGACCGTCCACAAGATCTTCGCTGACTCCCTGGACACCATCGGTGTGGTCAACTTCTCCGTTGAAGGATTCGACGCCGGACTGGTTGCGGCTTATCTTGCGGCCGAGCACGGCGTTGGCCTCCGCGATGGCCGGTTCTGTGCCCACCCGCTCCTCAAACGCCTCGGGCTCCCCTCCGGATCCCTGCGCGCCAGCTTCGGCGTCGGCTCCCGGTTGGAGGACGCCACCAGGCTGCTCGCAGGTATCGAAGGACTCAAGCGCGACGGACTGGGCTGGGACTACGTGGTGGACGAGGGCCGTTGGGTTCCTGCAAATGACCATCGCAGCTACCCCGAATGGGCCCCGAACACTCCCGGCACTGCGGGCGCAGCTCCCTGCACTGTTGACTAGGAACACTGCGGTAAATTCATAGGGTACTTTTAGTGACCCTGTGAAGGAGCTTTCGTGGCCCTGCGTTCACCGGCTGCCGCCAGCGGACAGCCACGTACTCCCGGACCAGCGGGGCCGCGTGGTCCAAGGCTGGATGCTTCCCGCCGGCATGAACTCGGTCAGAGCTTCCAGGACGGCGGCGAACACTATAACCGCGTGCGACCCGGCTACCCCGCCGATTCCGTGGACTGGCTGGTTCCTCCGGGGACGAGGTCCGCGGCCGACCTCGGAGCTGGCACAGGAAAGTTCACGGCACTCCTCGTAGAACGCGGCCTGGCGGTCACCGCCGTCGATCCTTCCACGGACATGTTGGAGCAATTGCGAAAAGCCTACCCCCACGTCAATGCGCTGGAGGGAACGGCCGAGGCAACAGGACTGACGGACTCAGTATTCGACGTCGTCAGCGTTGCCCAGGCCTGGCACTGGTGCGAGCCCCTCGCAGCGAGCACGGAGATCGCCCGGATCCTGCGGCCTCATGGGATCTTGGGACTGATCTGGAATCAACTGGACACTTCAGTCCCGTGGGTTCACCGCCTTTCACGCATCATGCATGCAGGCGATGTCCACAAGCCCGGATTCCGGCCAGTCATCGGCCCGGAGTTTGAAGGTTTGGAAAGTCATCTGACCCGGTGGGAGGATGCCCTGACGCCGGAGGACATCATGGAACTGACCAAGTCGCGCAGCTACTACCTCCGCGCCAACGACGCCACCCGTGCGAAGGTCATGGGCAACCTGGAGTGGTACTTCTACGACCACCTCGGCCATGTCCCTGGTGAAACCATCGGGTTGCCCTACATGACGCAGACCTGGCGGGCAGTCAAGGTTCAAGGTACAACGCCACGGTAGGCTTGGGGTGTGAAGACCAGTACGCCCTCATCCTCGATCGAGGACTACGTCAAGGTCATCTACTCCTACACGGAGTGGCAGGACAAACCAATTACGTCGTCCCAGCTTGCCCAGCGCCTGGGAGTGGCTAACTCCTCGGTGTCTGAGATGGTGCGCAAGCTCAAGGACCAAGGCCTGGTTGATCACCAACCCTACAGTGCCATCAGGCTGACCCCTCAAGGTATGCGGCTCGCGCTGTCCATGGTGCGCCGGCACCGGTTGATTGAGACGTACTTGGTGGATGAACTCGGCTACAGCTGGGACGAGGTCCACGACGAAGCCGAAATGTTGGAGCACGCCGTGTCCGATACATTCATTGAGCGGATGTCGGCCAAGCTTGGACATCCTGTCCGGGACCCACACGGAGACCCGATTCCTTCGGAAGATGGTTCGGTCGACTTGCCGCACGCTTACCGAATGATTGAACTGGATCAGGGCCACTCAGGCAGGATCACGCGAATCAGCGATGAGAATCCGGACCTCTTGCGATACCTCGCCTCTGAAGAAATTTCCTTGGACGCGCCCGTTGAAGTGGTGGGCCGCAAACCCTTCGGCGGAGCTTTGGTGGTGCGCATCGGCAGCGGCGCTAAAGGCCGCGAGTTCGACCTCGCGGACGAGGTCACTTCAGCTCTCTGGGTTCAAAGCGCGGAGACGCACGAAGGCTGCATCCTTCCAGCCCGGTAAGCCCGATCCCGACAAGCCCAGGCCCCATTGAGCCCAGGCGCGCTTTAGGTCAGCTGGGCTGCCCGCTCGCACCGCCGTCGTCGGACGCGGTATGAGGTTCGCTGACGGCGGCCGCCGCAGCTTCCTGCACAGGATTCCGGATGCCGACGGCGGACGCCAGCGCCCCGAACAGGAACAGGCCCGCTGTCACAAGCAGAGCGTTGTACAGTCCGTCCCGGGTGAAGGCCGGCCCCACAATCACCCCTGCGAAGGCGATGGAGATCAGACCCGCAATACGGGCAACAGCGTTGTTCACGGCTGAACCGATCCCGGCCTCCTCCGAGGGAACAGCGCCCAGAATGGCAGCCGTAAGGGGCGCAACCAACGTCGCCAGGCCAAGGCCAAAGACAATCTGCCCCGGCAACACCTGCGTCCAGTAGTTGAGCGGCTCCTGGACAGTCAATGACATCAGGAAGCCCGCACCGCACAGTAGAGGGCCCACCGTCATAAACCATCTGGGACCGTACTTTCCCGCGAGACCACCAAAGTAGGACGCACCCAGCATCAGGATGACCGTGCCCGGAAGCAGCGCCAGGCCCGCCACGGTGGCGCCCATGCCGCCTACCTGCTGCAGGTAAATGCCCAACACGAAGAAACCCAGGGAGATCGCGGCATAGATGGCCAGAGTGGCGAGATTACCCCAGGCAAAATTACGGATACTGAAGAGTCGCAACGGCAACATGGGCTCAGCAGTCCGGGCCTCGTGGATGAGGAACAGAACCATGGCAACTACACCCACCAGAAGCGGAGCCCATACCTGGGCACTGCCCCATCCCATCCTCCCCTGTTCGATGAAGGCATACACTGGCCCGCCCAAGCCAACCATGGCCAGGAAAGCTCCCAGGTAGTCGATGCTTTTGCTCTTGTCCCTCGCCGCATCCGACGACCGCAGGCTTGCAAGCATTGGCCAGATGGCAACAGCAGGGATGACATTGATGAAGAAGATCACCCGCCATGAGAGCAAGTCGACAGCAATGCCGCCGATCAGCGGACCCACAATAGCCGCAGCGCTCGTCCAACCCGACCACTGCCCGATGGCTTTTGACTGCGCCGGGCCGGTGAACGACGAGATGATCATGGCGAGCGAGCTCGGAACAAGGAGGGCGCCGGCGATCCCTTGCAGTGCCCGGGAGATTACCAGCACTTCGCCCGTCCACGCGAGCCCGCACATCACCGAGGTCACGGCAAAACCGGCCAGCCCCCATTCAAGGATCCTTGCCCTGCCGAAATGGTCAGATAGTGAACCGGCAACCAGGATCAATGCCCCCAGTGTGAGCAGGTACGCGTCCACCACCCACTGTTGAATGACCAGGCCGCCACCCAGTTCCCTTCCAATGGCTGGCAATGCGAGATTCACCACAAATCCATCGAGGATGGCGATGAACGACGCCACAATTGCCACCACCAGCACGCGTTTCTGGAGAGGTGTGCTCGGCGGAAGGACCGCAGCATCAGTCATGTGCACAGCCTACGCCCGGGAAGTCCCGTATCGTTGAATGGTGATTAGCAGACGTGATGCCGCATTGGCCCTTGATATTTCGATGGAAATGGCCCAACGCCACGGCATTCCGTCCCGCCTCTCCGAGGCCGAACTCCGGGACATCCAGGACAATCCCCCGGCGTGGTTGGTTCAGTCCAGGGCCAACCGCACCGGCAAGCGACCCGTCTGGGTACACCTGACGTGTGCTGTCTGCGGATACACCGAGGCCGTTCGCCCCAAGAAATGGTGGCCGGACTTTTCCTTCGTCTTCTGTGGCACCCACCGGAACAGCGAACTTCCCGAACTGTTCCTCGGCGATGTCCGCAGCGAATATGAAGGCGTGGGAAGCCGTTTCATCGGCGTTGTCGACGTTCGCGATGGTTAGGCCAGCTGGCTCATTTCGGATGGCACGGCAGTCAGCTTCAGTACTGTGCCTTCCCGGAGCACCGTCAGCGGGAACGGCTGGCCGATAGCATCGGCAAACAGCAATTTCTGCAAACTTTCCGCACTGGACACCGCACGATCCTGCGCACGCAGCACCACATCCCCCGCTTGGAGCCCGGACAATTCCGCCGGCGAGCCCGGAATGACCTCCACTACTCTCAGGCCTTCTTTCTGGCCGGTTCGAACCACCGAACTTGCATCCAGAGGTATCGGAGTGCTTACCAGGCCAAGATAAGCGCGGCGCACGCGGCCGTCCCTCAGCAGCGCTGCGATGATGCGCTGGGTTGTGGTGTTTATGGGTACTGCCAGCCCCAGCCCAAGACCCGCAACGGCGGTGTTGATGCCCACGATGCGTCCCCTCGTATCCGCCAGTGCACCCCCTGAGTTCCCTGGGTTGAGCGCAGCATCGGTTTGAATGACGTCCTCAATCACCCGCCTGTGTTCGCCAGCTCGTACGGGGATGGAACGCCCCAACCCGCTCACCACGCCAGCAGTTACCGAACCGGCCAAACCGAGCGGGTTCCCCACAGCAATCACCAGCTGGCCCACCCGTAGCGTGTCAGCGTTGCCCAGCAAAGCCGGAGGCGGGGTTGACTTCACGCCACGGAGCACGGCCAGGTCGGAGAGGGGGTCTGCGCCCACCAGCTCCACATCAGTTTGCTTGCCATCCGCGAAAACGGCCCGACCGGACTGGATGCCTGCCACCACGTGGGCGTTGGTCAGCATGTATCCGTCGCCGGTGAAGACCACAGCTGAACCGCTTCCTCCGCGGACCCGTCCGCGGCGGTCTGTACTCGTCATTTCGATTGCAGCAACGTGGGGCGTCACCGACTCGGCAACCTGTATGACGATCTGTGAGTACGCGTCCAAGGCTCCGTCGTCGTCTGACGCCTGTTCTTCGAAAGCCTGGTTTGTCGTCATCTCGTGCCTCCTGCCAAGGTCCGCCGCGCTTCACCGCTAACCTTCGGCGACGCGTCTACCCTGTATAACTGCCATGCAGTTGCCGGTAGTCCGGAAGTTGCTACGCCGTGGGTGAACGATGGCAGGTGGCAAAAGAAAACCCCCGGATCACGAGGATCCGAGGGCTTTCCGGGGTGGAGATGGGGGGAATTGAACCCCCGTCCGATGTCGTTTTGTCAGGGCTTCTCCGGGCGCAGTTCGCGTCGGATTTTCTCGGCCCCAGCCATCCTGCGAACAGGTGGCTGATCCGGGCCCAGTCATCTAAGAGTCCCGTTTACCTCAATGACGAAGGCAAACAGCAGTGGCTATCTAAATGACGCCAGGAACCGGGGCGATAGCAACCCCGGGCTGACGGACTGTCTTACTGCTTAGGCAGCGAGAGCGAAGTCAGTGCGCTTAGATTCGGCACTTATTGGTTTGCAGACAGCGTTTACGAGATAATTCTGCATCCTCGGCCCGCTTCACCTGTCGCGACTAACATCGTCGAAACCGATCATCCCCGTATTTTGTTACCAAACCCGGCAAGAGTCTTTGAACTCCCGTCGGACTACCTATCATAACGCATCCATCCGGCGGATCATTCCCCGGAGACACGCTACCTAGCGTCGGTTGCGTTCCCGCAACTCACGCAGCGATTCACGCTTGTCCTGCTGCTCACGGAGCGTCTGGCGCTTGTCGTAATCCTTCTTGCCTCGGGCGATAGCAATTTCCACCTTGGCCCGGCCGTCCAGGAAGTAGAGCTGAAGCGGCACAACGGTGAAGCCGGACTCGCGAATTTTCTGCGAAATCTTGTCCAGTTCATCGCGGTGCAGCAGGAGCTTACGACGGCGGCGTGCAGCATGGTTTGTCCAGCTCCCCTGGTGATACTCAGGGATGTGGATGCCCTCCATCCACAGTTCGTCGTTGTAGAAGGTGCAGAAGCCATCAACCATGGAGGCATGACCTTCACGGAGGGACTTCACCTCTGTTCCCATGAGGGCAATGCCTGCCTCATAGGTGTCCAGGACATGGTAGTTATGCCGGGCCTTCCGATTGGTGGCCACTACCTTACGGCCACTTTCCTTGGGCACGGTAGAACTCCTTGTTTAGATGCGGATTTCAACTAGTGTACGCCAGCGCGGCATAGCCTCTGCGCGCTATCGGCACGCTAGAGAAGAGTCATGGGGTCCACTGCGGCACTGTTAAGCCAGGTTTCGAAGTGCGCGTGGCAACCTGTCGAGTTACCCGTGCTGCCCGAGTATGCGATGAGTTGCCCCGCCGATACTTGCTGGCCGTTTGCTACGACAATGCTGCTGTTGTGGTAATAGATGGTGGTCAGCGAGTTGCCTTGCACCACACCATGGGACAGTTTTACCCGCCATCCGCCGCCGTCGGCCGAGTTCCAGCCCGAGTTGAAGACCTCGCCCGCCGCTGCTGCGTAAACGGGCGTGCCACAAGCCGCACCGAAGTCGATGCCGGTGTGCATGTAACCACCGGTGCCATAGAAATCAATGGTGCCTGGTGGCGTTGCACGCCAGCCAAATCCGGAGGTGATGGGGACAGCGCTTGCGAAGGGGTGCCGAAGGCCGAACGCCGACGGCGAACCAGCCGGCGGAGGAGAATACGGCGGTTCCGGAGGTGCAGGCCTACCTTGCGCTGCTGCAGCAGCAGCAGCCGCGGCCGCAGCCTCTTCGGCAATCCGGCGCTGTTCCGCTTCCCATGCTTCCCTCAGCTTCCGGTCACGCTCCACGATCTCGGCGGCCACCGTATTTTGTTCGGCCTTCACCCGGGCAAGATTCGCTTCGATGCCCGGCTTGGCAGCCTGCAGTTGTCCGTTGAGGCGGGTCGTGTCTTCAATGAGCTTGTCGACTTCGGCTTTCTTGCTCGCCGCCTCGTCCCTCGCCGACTTTTCCCGGTCAAGTGCGGCGTCCGCCTTGGCCTTCAGGTCCTGGATTTCTTCCTCGACAGCAACAAGCCTCGCTTGGGAGTTCACGTTGGTGGCGTTCTGCTGGGTGAGTTTGGTCATCGCCGCGTTTTGGCTGCGCATGGCCTGGTCAGCCAAATCCATGGACTCGGTCAAGCTTCCGGATTCACTGGAGCCGAACAAAAGTGCAATGTTAGTGGGCACTCCACCGGACTTGTAGGCCTGCGAGGCGATCTGTCCGATCAGCTTCTTGGTGTCCGTGATCTTCTGCTTATCGCTCTCCAGCTGCTCCGTAATTTTGGCCTTGTTCTGCTGGGCGAGCTCAACCCTGGCAGCAAGTGCCTCGACTTCCTTGACCGCACTCGCCACCCGGCCCTGCGCTTCAAGCAGAGCCTGCTGTGCGCCAGGAAGCCGCCCCTGGTAGATCACCAGGTCACCGGCAGCCTTTGCGATGTTTGAGTCAACAAACTCGAGCGAAGCCTGGACCCGGGCCGCTTCTGCTTCCAGCGCAGCCTGCTGGTCCTCAAGGCTGTCTGCCTGGGCTGATGGAGCGCCTGAAAGGAGACTGACAGCCAGGCCAACAGCAAGAACCGCCCCCAGAAACCGAGCATGGCCCGACGCAAGGCGCCGGCGCAGGGGGTTCGGGTCCAACGTGGTCATCAGGATTCCTTTTCGCTTGTCAGCATGGCGGTTGTTTCAGTCAGGGCGTTCACGGTTAGACCTTCAGGTAACGCCGGAGAGTCAGGAGGGAAGAGATGCCGGCAAGACCAGCGCCCAAGGCAATCAGCACCGGCGCGATCACCAGGACCTGAGTGGACGAGATGAACGGGGTGTTGAGGAACTGCCTCGACAAGTCGCCGTTGAGCCAGAAGTGGGCCATAAGCCAGAGCGTGACGGAGGCCAGCAGCGCTCCCACAACGGCAGCTATGACACCTTCCAGGATGAACGGCAGTTGAATCACCGTCTTTGACGCACCCACCAGCCGCATGATTCCTGTCTCCCGGCGTCGACTGAATGCCGACAGCCGGATGGTGGTGGTGATCAGGAGGACCGCACAGAAAATCATTACGGCTGCCACGCCAATGGCCGCAACCGATGCCCCGTTCATCCAGGAAAAAATGCGCTCGAGCACCTGCCGTTGGTCACTGACCGTTTCAACACCCGGTTGCGAGGAAAACGTCTCACTGATGATTTCGTATTTTTCGGGGTTCTTCATGTTGATCCGGAACGAGGCCGGCAACTGGTCCTCGGATACGGAATCCACTATCGGCGAGTTGGAGAACTGTTCCTTGAAGTGCGTGTACGCCTCGGCTTGGGACTCGAACTGGAAGTCGTTGATGTACGGCTTGATTGCCGGGGATTCGAGCATTGCCTGGAGGTTGTCCTGCTGTTCCTTTGTGGCCGACCCCGAAGCGCAACCGACCGCCGTCGAACCATCATTACAGAGGAAGACAGCTACTTGGACTTTGTCGTACCAGTAGCCCTTCATCTGGTTGATCTGCATCTGCAGCATTCCCGCCGCGCCCACGAACGTCAGGGAAACAAAAGTCACCAAGACCACGGAAATCACCATGGAGAGGTTCCGACGCAGGCCACCACCGATTTCCCCGAGGATAAACAAAAGCCTCACAGCTGTGCCCCCTGCGCACGGTTGAGCTCTTCCCCGCTGGCGTCCCGCAGCCGGCGCGATTCCCCAACCACGGGAATCATCGAGGTGTACAGCGCCTTGGCTTCGTCGCGAATGACCTTGCCGTTCTTGAGTTCCACCACGCGGCGGCGCATTTCATTAACGATGTCGTCGTCGTGGGTTGCCATCACTACCGTGGTGCCGTTCTGATTGATTTTGTCCAGGACTCCCATGATTCCCATCGACGTGATGGGGTCAAGGTTTCCGGTCGGTTCGTCCGCCAGCAAAATGCCGGGGCGGTTTACGACGGCGCGGGCGATCGCCACGCGCTGCTGCTCACCACCGGAAAGTTCATGAGGCATGCGACGTTCCTTGCCCTCAAGACCAACCGTCTTCAGGACCTCAGGTACTGTCTCCCTGATAATCGAGCGGCTTTTGCCGATCACCTGCATCGCGAATGCTACGTTGGCGAAGACGTTCTTCTGAGGGAGCAGCCGGAAGTCCTGGAAGACAACGCCGATTCCGCGCCGGAGCTTCGGGACGCGCCAACTCGAAATGTTGGCAACATTCTGGCCAGCGACATAAACGGATCCGGACGAGGCTTTGTCCTCTTTCAGGATCAACCGCAGGAACGTGGACTTGCCTGATCCAGAAGCTCCCACCAAGAAGGTGAATTCGCCGCGGTTGATCTCAAGGCTCACAGAATCGAGCGCCGGTCGGGCATTCTGCTCGTAGACCTTGGTGACATTCTCAAATCTGATCATGGCCCTTTAGAACCCCGCCGGACATGACATAGTCGCCCAGTCCAACAGCCGGAGCGCGGGCTTTCGATGGGGGAAGTGAGAGCACCGGCCACTCGACTATACGCACGGTTCAGCCGCTATTCCGCGGCTTTCAAGGGCGTGTCGCGGAATCCAAAGCCTTGGGTGACCCGGGCCGCCTTATCCGGTTCCTAGTTGGCCGCTGCATTTCGGTTGCCGGTACGCCAGCGGATGCCGGCGTCGATGAAATCATCTATATCTCCATCAAGCACCGCCGAGGTGTTGCCCACCTCGTGTTCCGTCCGCAGGTCCTTGACCATCTGGTAGGGATTGAGGACGTAGGAACGCATCTGGTCGCCCCAGGACGCTTTGACGTCTCCGGCTAATGCTTTCTTTTCAGCGTCCTGCTGTTCCTTCTTAACCAGCAGCAATCGGGACTGGAGCACCCGCATGGCGGCCGCCCGGTTCTGTAGCTGCGATTTCTCATTCTGCATGGAGACCACAATGCCCGTGGGGATGTGAGTCAGCCTCACTGCGGAGTCAGTAGTATTGACCGACTGGCCGCCCGGGCCCGAGGACCGGAAGACGTCCACGCGGATTTCGTTGTCCGGGATCTCAATGGAGTCTGTTTGCTCGATCAACGGGATGACTTCTACCGCTGCGAAGGATGTCTGACGGCGCCCTTGATTATCAAAAGGACTGATGCGGACCAACCGGTGGGTTCCGGCTTCAACACTTAACGTGCCAAAGGCGTATGGTGCCTTGACTTCGAAGGTGGCGGATTTCAGGCCGGCTTCTTCGGCATAGGACGTGTCCATCACAGTGGTCGGGTAGCCATGGCGTTCTGCCCAACGCAGGTACATCCTCATGAGCATCTCTGCGAAGTCGGCAGCATCAACGCCGCCGGCTCCTGCCCTGATGGTCACTACAGCTTCGCGTTCGTCATACTCGCCCGACAAAAGGGTTGTAATCTCGAGTTCCGCCAGCGCCTTGCGGATGGAGGAAAGTTCTTTGGCCGCTTCCGCCATCGAATCCTCATCGCCCTCGTCCTGGCCCAGTTCCACCAGGACTTCGAGGTCGTCAATCCGGGATGCGAGTCTGGACAGGCGCTCAACTTCGGACTGCCGGTGCGACAACCGGGAGGTGATCACCTGGGCAGAAGCGGGATCATCCCAAAGGTCCGGAGCCCCTGCCTGCTCGCTCAGCTCAGCGATCTCAGCCTTGAGGGCATCAATATCGGTGACGTTCTCAATTGAGCTGTACGTTGCTCGAAGTGCGCGGATTTCCGCGGGAAAATCAATTTCAGCCATGATCTTCCCAGCGTACGCTATCCGTCGGCCTCCCTCATGGCGTCCTCGCCCTGCCCGTGGAAGATGCACTTACTGGGTCAGCCGGGAACGGGCCGTTGACCTCGCCTCAATGAGAATCCCTTCGGGGAGTAGAAAGCTGACCATCGGCGGATGCGCCACGGCAGTGAGGACTACCACCGCGGTACCCCCCGGCTCGCTACCCGTCCCCGCTGCCACAGCCAGCTGGTCATAGCGGGAAAAAGCGTTGCTGGCGTCGAGGTAGGAGCCGGTTGCGGCCAGCACTCTTCCATCCACCAGCGAGGTGGAAGGAGTACCGCTTCCCCCAATATCGCCCGCCGTGTAGGAATCCGCGGCCGCGAGAGCCGCTCCGTCGGCCAGGGACAAGAGCTTCTTGCGCTCCAGATAGATAGCTGAAGCTCCTATGACCACCGAGGCCAGGAGAAGCGACAACAGCACGAACCCCAGGATGAGAACCGTTACCTGGCCATCCTCCCGAGGGTGTCCACTCGATGACACCACTGTCATTGGTAACGCCCTACAACCTGCGATGCCGAGGCACTGAGTCGACTCGCGTGCAATTGCAGCACGTCCCCGAACGGCATCAAGGGCAAAGACACCTCCAGGCGCACTGTCACGGTTACGGTCGTACCGGCCGCCAAACAACTCCCACGATCACAATCGATGGTGATGCTGGCCTTCTCGGGTCCATGGCCGTGGTCCTTGAGGGCCAGAAGAACACTGCGCTCCGCTGCGATCCTTGCGCTGGCGGGATCCCCTTGCGTCACGAAGACTTTAGCTGCCTGGTCAGCAGCACCCACCACAGCAAACGATCCGCCCTGAATCTGGCCTACGGTCACCACGAAATAGATCACGGGGACCATGAGCAACAACGCCAGGAAGGTGAATTCCACCGTGGCGTTGCCCCCTTGGGCTTCCTGTTCCTGATGGGGAGAGTAAGTCGTTGCTGTCCCAAGCGGCTCCGCCCGTAAGCACAGGGCCGCCCGCAACCTAAGCCGGAAAGCGACGAGTAGTGACCTTTGCGTGTCACCCCGGGAGGTCTGCATGACCCTTGACCTCCAAGGTTTGGGCGGGGCCGATCAGGCCAACCACCGGCAGGGGTGCCCTCACTGTCACTTCCAAGGTTCGGATGCCATCCATCGTGATTTCAGTCGACGTGACATCGCGGGCAAAATCACCGCTCAACGCGGCACCAATCAACTCGGCAGTCCGGGAACGGGCGTCCGCGGACGTTCGATCCGACAACGCCCCGTACCGCGCTCCGGAAGCGGCAGCATCAATAAGCGTGTTCCGAACGTGCAGCACCAGCATTAGTTGAACAATCGCCAGGAAAAACAGGGTCAGCAATGCGCCGACCAACACGAAGTCAACAACCGCTGATCCGCGCTCATTCACCTGTCCGACACTTGCCGGCTTGAAACAATCACCCACGGGGCCCTTGTTGTCCATCCCGCGCCCTACTTGCCCACCTTGCTCATTGCTTGATTGAAGAGATCGCCCAACGCCGGTGTGGCGATGGCAAGTAGTCCGGCCACGAGGATCGCTGACATCAGGGTGATCATCACCCAACCAGGGACATCCCCGCGCTCGCGACTTTCCCTGTGGGGCAGTGCCCTCAAAGCAATGGCCACGAACACCCATGAGGGGCAAAGCAGAGGGAGAGAGACAGCGGACAGTTTGTTTGTAACTCGTTTCATGGTTTCCCCAATGTGTTTCCAGCAGGCATTGACGTAGCGCCGCTGGTTGAATGTACGGATAGGACATATTGATGGCTGTGCGTTAGAGGCTCATTTCCAGAGCCGCAATGGCCGGGAAAGCAGCGAAGACTACGGTCAGAGGAAGCACGCCGAAGACAAGCGGCACCATCATGGCAATCTCTTTTCGGCCTGCAGACTCCATGAGTTCCCGTTGTGCGGCGTCGCGGACGTCTGCCGCTTGCGCCCGTAGGACGTCCGCCAAGGGCGTTCCGCGTTCAACAGCAACCACCAGACCGTCGATGAACCTGACGAGGGGCGGCAATTCCGCCCTTGATGAAAAGGCCTGAAGTGCTTCCGTCAACGGTTTCCCCGACCGTGCATCCGCCAGGATTGTGGCAAATTCCCCGGAAAGTTCACCATTCGAGCTGCGGCTCACCCTGTCCATTGCGCCCATCGCGCTCTCTCCCGCGGCAACAGCGAGCGCCATGAGCTCCGCGAGACTGGGAAACTCGGACAACATCCTTGATTCCCTCCGTTTGATCCTCAGTCCCAACACAAAATCGCGAAGCAGGTAACCTCCTAGCGCGCTTCCCAGGACTGCGATACAAGAGCCGGCCGGACTGAATCGCCCGGAGGTCGCGCCCCCGATAACCACGAGGACAGCGAGCACGAAAGCGGCGCTGGCCCACAGAAGCTGCTCAGCCCGGAAATCCAAGGTGGATTTTGTCGATCCGGCACGGGCAAGCCTCTTGCCCAGGGCTGTGAAACCGGGATTGAAGCGGGACATAGCGATGATTGCATCGCGAATGACTGGGCGGAGAATCCGTTCCAACGGGCCGAAAGGCGTGAGATTCTGTGTTGGCGCGCGGAGAAGGCGCGAATCGAGGTTCTGCGACTTCAACTGCGGTTCAATGCGGTCAGAGAATCTCGGTGGCCGCATGAACGGGAGCCGCACCAGCATTAGCCAGCATCCGGCTCCGAGGATCAGGCCGCACAACATGGCGATAGCAACCGAGGTGTTCATTGAAAAACCCGCTCATCCTCTGGCAAGGCACCAACGCGAAGCATCACGGAGTAGCAAAAAACTGAGATCAGCAGCCCTCCCAGTAACACCACCGCGCCCATGCCGGAGTTGAAAGCCATCATGGCTTCTGGCCGGCTTGCCATGACCACCAAAACTATCCAGGGAGCAGCTACAGCAAGCCGGGCAGCATTGATGGTCCAGGACTGCCGGGCCTCAAGCTCACTGCGGGTCCGGGCGCTGTCACGCAGGAACACCGAAAGGGTACCCAGCATGCGCCCAAGGTCTGAACCGCCCACTTCGCGGGTCATTCGCAGGGCCTCTATGATGCGGTCGGCCACAGGGTCTGCCAGCCGACCTTTGAGTCTGTTCACCGCCGCCTCAAAATTCCCGGCAGCTCTATAGTCGGCTCCAAAGTCCAGGAACAATTCCCTTAGCTCTTCCGGTCCATTGTGTCCCAGCTGGATCAACGCCTCCGGCAGTGCAAGACCCGCACGAATCGCCGACCGCAAGTGGTCCACCACATCCGGCCACAGTTGCCGGAGCGCAGTCCTGCGCTTCCGGGCCCGCCAACGTACAGCCGCAAACGGAATCCAGGAACCGAATATCGCAAAACACGAGGCAACCGGCGGCGACCCTGTCAGAACGTAGAACGCCAGCAGGGCAAACAAGCCGAAGCCGGCGCAGGTGGCAAGGAGTCCGCCGCCCGTTACTTTTTCGATCCCTGCTGACATCAGTAGGAGGTCCAAGCCACGGGGCCTGCTTCTTCTGGATTCAACCGGTGGCTCGACCCATGCGGACCACCAAACGAGGAACACTCCCAAACCACCCACGATCCCAAGCAACGGGGCCATCAGTTCAACTCCAAGAGGGCAGCCACGTCAAAGCCTGCCCTGGCAAACTTTTCCGCTGCCGGCATGGAGTTTGCCCTGGGCTGCAACTGACCTGCAACCAAGCCAAAGACACCAGTGGATTCGATGATCCCGTTTTCCACCCTGCGCCCCAGGGAGAGAATTTCGGTTACCTGCCTACGCCCGGTTGAATGTCGGCCGCAGTGCACCACGAGGTCGATGCAGGATGCCACTGTGGGCACTACGAAAGCGCTGGAGATATTCGCTCCTGCCAGGAGTGGTAGCGTGCAGATCTTAGTGACGGCATCATGTGCAGAATTGGCATGCACAGTGCACATCCCAGGCAACCCGGAATTCAGGGCGATGAGCATATCGAGGCTTTCGGCTTCGCGGACCTCTCCCACCACCAAGCGATCCGGACGCATCCGAAGCGCTTCCTTAACCAGCCGCCGCAACGGAATTTCCCCTCCCCCTTCGAGATTCGACTGGCGGCATTGCAGCCCGACTACGTCGCGCAGCGGGAGCTGCAATTCAAAGATCTCCTCGACCGTGATGACACGTTCACGGGAACCGATGCTTGCGGCAAGGCAGTTCAGCATGGTTGTCTTCCCCGCCTGGGTGGCTCCCGACACCAGGATGTTGAGCCCGCTGGCTACAGCCGCGCCAAGGAACCTGGCAGCTTGGGGTGTCAGACTTCCAAGCTCAACGAGGTGTTCGAGTCGGTTTGCCCGCGCGATAAATTTCCGGATGTTCACAGCCCAGTACTTACGGGTGATGTCCGGGATCGCTACGTGCAACCTGGATCCGTCGGGAAGTGCCGCATCCACGAAAGGCGACGAGAGATCCAAACGGCGCCCCGAGCTCTTGAGCATCCTTTCCACGAGATCCCGCACCTGCTGCTCGGTGAGTGTTACGGTCGTCAGCTCGGATTCCCCATTGCGGGCCACATAGATCTCGTGCGGCGCATTGATCCATACCTCTTCGATTCCGGCATCGTCCAAGAGCGGCTGCAGCGGCCCAAACCCTGCTACGGCATCGAAGATGTGTTGTCGGGCGGCCTCGAGGTGTCCGAGTGAAGGCAGGGGACCCAGGAGTGCCCGCTCGTCGTAATCGTTGACGGCCTCATCCACGAGGAGCCGAACGTCCTTTGTTTGTTCCAGCGGATCCAGCCCGCGGCGTCGTATGAGTTCCCGGACTTCTCCTTCGACGATTTTTACAGCATCCACATCTCTCCCCATGATCACGAACCGTAAATGAGAGGCGCATCTCGAGTCACTCACGCTAGGCGAGCGAATCCCTGCGCCCAAGTCACTGAGAAAACACCTGTGGATAAGTGCCATCATCTGTCGCACAAGCATCCTGTATCCCACTAGTCACTCCAGTTGCGGAATGTTAGGGTAAAGCCCGTTAGGAGCTGGCCTTTGGTCTCATGCGCAGGCGCCCGCCCTGGAGCTTGTCCGCAAGCCACACCATGCGCCGCTAAGCCGCGGTACAGGGCCGGATGTGAAAATGAAAACTAATTCGATGGACACGGTCCACCGCATCCCTCTGGCACGTGCCGGCCTGGCGCTATCTGTCGCATTGCTGGCGGCTTGCAGCCTTGGAGTTCCCGCCTGGGCGCAGCCTTCCGGACCTCAACCAGCCCCGCATTCCAACACTCAGGAAAGCCCGCCGCCGCAGGGCCCCCGGCCGGCCGGTGACGGCTCCGGGTCCGCGCCGGACAGCGAATTGCCAACGGATGCGCAGGTGCCCGAGCAGCAAGAGCGGCCTGCCGCCGTCGAACCCTCACCCGTGGTGACAAGCCCAACCAACTCCGGTCAGCCCGAAGCACCTGCCGCAACACCCAAATCCATGCCCGGCAACGCCCCGGACGCCGAAGCCATGAAAACGGCCATGCGAGCCGCCATTCCAGCCGGTGGTGCAGAAATGGGGCAGCGCTCGCCGAGAGTACTGGCCAACCAGCAGAAGGCGGCTTCGCAGCCTTCTGGAGCGAAAGCAATCGGCGGAGCCGTGGACTCAGCGTTCCCCATGGCGGCTGACCCGGGACACTGGCGCCCCTCCATCGGCATTGCCGGACAGGACGTCAGTGCCCACCAGGGCAACGTCAACTGGCAGAACCAATGGAATCAAGGTTCCCGATGGGCATACGTCAAGGCTTCTGAGGGCAACTACTACCTCAATGAGAACTACACACAGCAGTACAACGGCTCCCGCAGCGTAGGCATGGTCCGGGGCGCCTACCACTTCGCCATACCCAACTGGTCATCAGGTGCTGACCAGGCCCGGTATTTCGTCGCAAACGGTGGCGGCTGGACAGCCGACGGTTATACGTTGCCTCCCGTCCTGGACATTGAGTACAACCCCTATGCCGGACGGACCATCAACGGGTTTTACTTCGGCAACACGTGCTATGACATGTCCAAGGCGCAGCTTGGACAGTGGGCGGCCGACTTTGGTAACACAGTCAAGGCCCTGACCGGCCGTTTCCCGGTGATCTACAGCACCACCGACTGGTGGAACACCTGCGTGGGAAATTCCACCTTCGGAAGCTACCCACTGTGGATCGCGTCCTACTGGAACAACCCAACCAACTCCCCGGGTAACCTGCCAGTCAGTTGGGGCAACTACACCATGTGGCAGTACAGCAGCACCGGCCCCTTTGAGGGTGATTCAAATATTTTCAACGGCACCTATGACCAGCTCCGGACATTTGCGCGCGGAGTCCCCCGCCCATCCAGCCCCTCCATCCGGTCCGGGGCTGACGTGCTCGCTGCCATGCCCTCCGGACGCCTGGACAATTTCCCCGCAGACGGGCAAGGCCGAATCACGGGCCCGGTAACCATTGGGTCCGGTTGGGGCACAGCGCAGTCGGTCTACGTCGTTGACTGGAACCAGGACGGAGTCCAAGACATCCTCGCCCAGTGGCGGGACGGCTCGCTCCAGGTGTTCCGCGGCGCCTCCGGCGGTGGATTCCTTTCACCTTTGCTGGTGGGAACAGGGTGGCAGGAGATGTCACTCACGGTTGGGTGGTGGAACTCGAGGGACGGTTATCCGGGTGTCATCGGCCAGGATGGCAAAGGAAACCTTTACCGCTATACGAATGCGGCAGGAGGCGCCCTCAACGGAGGCGTGCTTATCGGGACCGGCTTCGGCGGGCACCAATTCAATCAACTGGACTTCGACGGTGACGGCAACCAGGACATCGTCTCCCGGACGGCCGACGGCATCATGCGCCTATACCGCTCAAACGGTGTGGGATCGTTCCTCTCCGAGACGAGCCGGGTGATTGGCAACGGCTGGACCGGCATGACATCGGTGAGCTCCGCGGCGGGTTTCAACGGCTCCGGTTCGCAGGGCCTCCACGCCCGGACTGCCAATGGTGACCTGTACTACTATCCGGCAGTCTCCGGGTCCTGGGGCAACCGCTTCCTCATCGGAGTGGGATGGAATGACGCGAACGTGATCAGCGGCGCACCGGTCAACGTTGAGACGACTCTCGGCGTCGACGCGCAAGACGTCGTGGCCGCACGTCAAGACGGCAACCTGTACCGTTACGCCGGGTCCGGCTCTACTTCCTTGATGCCAGCCGAGCTTATCGGCACGCAGTGGACCGGCCTCAAGGCGGGTTTCCTCGCAGACTGGAACAACGACGACGCTTTGGACATCGTTGCGCAGTGGACCGATGGGCGGCTTAGTGTCTACCCAGGATTCGCGGGCCGGGGCTACGGGGCGCCGATCAGCCTCGGGACCGGTTGGAAGGACTGGACTCTTACAGTTGGTTCGTGGCGGAAGTCTGATGCACGACCGAGCATCGTTGGCTACGATCCCGCTGGTCGCTTGTTCCATATCAGCAATCCATCCGGCACCTCATTGGGCGCCCGGGTTCAGATTGGTACAGGTTGGGCCGGATTGGACATCGCCCAGATGGACTTCGACAAGGACTCCAACATGGACCTCCTGGCCAAGAATTCCGCCGGTGACCTGTTTCTATACCGGTCAAACGGCAGTGGAGCCCTGGTCCAGGAAGCGCCCGGCATAGTGGGAACCGGTTGGAACGTGGTCAACAGCTACGGAGCCATCCGTGGTTTCGCAGGAGTCGGTTCCACGGGAATCCTGGCGCGGACCACCGGCGGCGATCTGCGCTACTACCCTGTAGGACAGAATCGCAGCTGGGGCTCACCCACCAAAGTTGGCACTGGTTGGGGCGGGCTGAGAATCCTCGCACCCGCCTGAAGTTAGACGCCGGCGCGCTACGAGTCCGAAATTTGGCAAGGGCCTGCACACTCCGAAAAGGAGTGCGCAGGCCCTTTCGCATTTGGCAAAATCTACGTAAAGGAAACAAATAATGTTTAGGCCAACGGACAGGTCTAAATCCCGGGATTGCGTGATCTAATGAAGGTGGTCTCACGTATTGGCTGTTCAGCGCATTCGGGAAACGGGCTTTGTTTGGGGGCAAGCGAAGGTCACCAATGCGCACAATCAAGGAGTGATCTTTCATGGCGTTTACCGTTTCAACGGCCAAGGTCAGCATTTCGCCGCCGCTTGACGTCAATCCCTACATGGCGGGGTACGGGACCCTCGACGGCGGCAGGGAGGCCACCAGCAGCGCCCCCTACGAATCACTGTGGGTTCGGGCGATCGTGCTTTGGGAAAACGGCTCCCCCAACCTGATCATGAGCGTGGATATTCTTGCCCTGCCCAGGTCCCTCCATCAGCGTGCCCGGCAACGGATCCTGGAGTTGGCAAGCTGGTCCAACGGCGACATCCTGATTCAGTCCACCCACACCCATAACGGGCCGGCCGTAGTTGACACCCTCCACCCGTTCATGTGCTACGGGCTGTCAGATTTGTCAATGGTGGAGACCTACAGCCAGCACTTGGAGAACGACCTTGTGGACGCTGCCAGTGAAGCGCTCAACGCCTCGCAAACCGCCGTCACTTTGGATTACAAGGTCACAACGGCCAGCATCGCGTACAACAGGGTGGGCCTTCCCTACCTTGAGAACACAGTCCCCGTCATCGTGGCACGCAAGCCAAACGGCAACGCCGCGGCGGTGATCTTCAATTACGCGTGCCATCCGGTCGCGGCAGGCATGCGCACACTCTTCGACGGCGATTTCCCCGCCGGGGCGTGTAACTACATCGAAAACACCAACCCCGAGTGTTTCGCCTTGTTCCTGCAGGGAGCTGCTGGAGATCAGAACCCCATGGGAGTACCCAGTTGGGAGTTGAGGGACGAGTACGCCACCAGGCTCGGCGCTGCTGTTGATGTGGCCATGCAGACGCCGGGAAGGATCATTGGCAGCCCCCTCCAGACCAGCTACCGGGAAGTGGAGATCCCGCTGGACATCACACCCACGGCCGGGAACATGGCAGCTGTCCGGGCCGCTTATGCGTCCCGGCTTCCCAACCTCGATGGCAATCCCGCCTGGTATGGACGTCACGCCCAGGTCATGATCGGTCGAATTGACAGCGGCAGTTACGAAACCTCAGTCGTTTGTCCCTTCCAGGTGTGGAAGTTCGGAGGCAGCCCCCAACTCAGGATCGGGATCGTCGGTGGCGAGCTGGTGAGCGGCTATGCCGCATACTTCCGGGCAAGGTTCGGCGGTGCAAACGGAGTGATCGTCGGGGGCTACGGAAACGAATCGTGCTATTACGTGCCCAGTGCACAGTTCCTGCCACCCTACTCCTCCGGCGGCAGCTACGAGGGCGGCTGGGACCCGGACCATCCCGGGATCGCTGGTGGCTCCATGACTGTGTACGGACACATCGGCCACTTCCGTGGCGGAACAACGGGCGTAGAAGCAACTGTCATCAACACACTGAACTCGATGTTCGCCTAAGCACCGCGAACGTCGAAGGCCTTGGTCCCCGGAGCAAGGCCTTCGATGTACGCGCACCGCCAATTTTCGTAGCGGTATCGATACCCGATTCGCAGCCAAATTCATTGACCGGCGTTCGGGTTATGGCAACCATGGAGGTGGAGGTCACCATGCGAACCCTGTACCCGGCCGCTGCGGCGCTGCTACTGCTTGTGGCTGGTTGCTCAGGCGCTACGACACCCACGACGACGCCTTCGACCGGGGCATCGTCCGGTTCTTCTGCATCGGCACCTCCCACCACAACACCCTCATCATCAGCCACCTCGAGTCCCGAACCAACGGAACCAGGCGAAGGCAGCGGGCAGGGTGCCGGCGCGCCTGATGATTCGGGCCGGTTCTCGTACTTATGTTCAAGCCTGAACGAGGCTGTTCCAGACGTTGCGTACACAAGCCTCGCCGAGGTTTGGGCTTCCTCGGAATATGTCCGGCTGGCTTCCTGCACGGCAAACTACGAGGGGCCTGTCCCATTCGAACCCACCGAAGATGAAGCGAGGATCATCTCCATAGCTGAGCCCGGCGTGCCGCCATCCGAAGGACTCGAAGCCTACCTAACTGCATTGTCGCTTTGTAGCCGCGTCAGCGACGAAGCAGCTTCCGAGCTCTTCGGACGCAGCAGCCGGCAGATGCTGCAGGCAGCCAGCGAGCTATGCCCCAGAGCGCCACAAGGAAGAGTCATTGGTTTTTGGGCGTCCGGCGAAAGAGCCGCGGACGGCGAGTATGCGGTGACGAACGACGGCCTGGTTCCCGGAAAGTTCCATCTCCGGAAGACCCCGCCGGAGGGCTGCACGTGGTCGGTGACGGCCTCTGACGGCAGCACGAAGGCCAGCGGCGGCGCAGCTGAAGGCCAATCAGGAATACTCCTGAAAGAAAAAGACGTACTAACTAGTGACAAATGCGGAATTTGGGAGAAGATAGAGTAATGCAGCCGGCAACGGCTGGGGCGAAAATCCAACTGCATGCGGAGCTGGGGAGCATCCGAATGAAGTGGGGATCCCTCGGTGGACATGCCAAGACGCGCTATCGTCCAGCTTGGCCTAGCCGGTCTCGTTCTTACAGGCTGCTCGGTCAAGGTCGTTGAAAATGTTGAGCCATTCAGGCTGGGCGTGACGAATGCCGGCGATGCCGACAAACCACGCGTCGAAAGACCCGAACCAGTAAAGCGCTATCAATTTGAGTGCCGCGGAATAAATGGAAATCCGCTCATCATCTTGTCGAGCCTTGAAGAGGTTTGGGCCAACACTCAATACAAGAAATTCGCAGATGTCGTGGTGACATATGTGGGCCCTCAGCCCCAGGTTTTGGTGGCCGAAGAAAATGCCGCGGTAAATGTCGCTCTTGAAGCGGGGGCCGTTGGCGCCCGCAATGACATTTGCCTTTTGATTATCAAAGCCTGCACCAGAAACAATCCACCAACCATAAGTACGGCACTCTACGGGCTTGGCGGTGTTCCCATCGTCAAGGGAGCGCTCACCCTGGCGCCCATGGCACCACAGGCCGCAGTCCTGACCAAGTGGCTGAAGGAAGTGGCGTGATGGAACAGCAGGTAAGGCACGACGGCGGTTGGCGGCTTCGCGGCCACAAGCTCACCACAGCATTGGCTGCGGTTCTTCTGACGGTTGCCGGTATGACAGCGGTGGTCTCCAGTACCCCCGCACACGCCGACCAACAGAAACAAATCATAGGAATCGGGCTCACCAAGCCGGCTGGAACGGTTCTGGACCCCATCGGCAGGATGTGGGTTTCAGACAGCGTGGCCGGATTCTGCCGGATGTCCGAACCAGTTAATGGCAACGCCGGAACCATTGAGGAAGACACATGCTTGGGCGGAAGTCTGCCTGGAGCCGGACCGGGCCCCAAAGTGCCCGGGGTTTCCATCGTGCTCGACCCGACGCCTGGCTCCATCGGCAACGGCGACGAAACAGCCTTCATCCCGGACTCAGCCGTTGGGAGTTCGCATCTTGTACGGGCTGTATGGAATCCGCCGCTGGACCTCTTTGAATACAGCAGTACGCTGACGGTCCTCGACGGCGACGTCCGCCCGAACGCAGTATCGGATGGCCCGGACGGCAACATCTATCTGTCGTTCGCCAACGCCCGATCAATCATCAAGATCGTTGATCCGACCATCATGCACCCAAGCATCGAATCCGTTGCGTCGGTCAGCACCCGGGCACTGGGCCTTGTGGCGGCAGGTTATGACAGCAATGGATATGTCAGTGTGTATGTCCTGGAAACTACTGGCCTACGGGCGTTCTCTGCCCCGGGCAACGGGGAGATGACAGATTACGTACCCCTGGCTTCCTACAACGTTGGCGTCGCGGCATCGATCTTCTACGACTACGACGCCCACGTTATCTACACGGGGACGAGCAGCGGCACGACCGCAGGCACCGACAAAGTGTCACGCCTCAACCTCGCCACCGGTGCAGTAGATAACCAATGGGCTCTGGGCTTCAGCAAGATCAGCGGCCTGGGTATGCGCGGTGGCCAACTGCTGGTCCTGGACGATCCCGGACAGTTGGGCTCCCCTCCGGGAACCGGCAGGGGCAGCATCAGCATCCTCGGCGGCGCTGTGGCCAAAATTACTTCCGGTCCCACGCTGGCGAGTGGTGCACAAGCTCCCAACCCCGAATTCACCAACGACACCACTCCAACGTTCGGTGTGGCAGCGGAACCAGCAGGCAGCGCTTTGGAGTGCTCCATGGGCGGTGCTTGGGTGGCCTGCACTGGCGGAACGTACACGTCAACTGCACTGAACAACGGACCGCAGACGTTCTCCGTCAGGCCGGCCCCCGGCGGGGTTCCGGTTTCACGGACCTTCACAGTGGACACCGTCGCCCCGGCTGCGCCGGTCTTCACTGCCCCCAACAGCGGTCAAGTGGTCAATGGCAAACCGGTCCTCGGTGCCACTTTCGAGCCAGGAACAACACTCTCCTGTTCTGTTGACTCCACTGCCGATGCCGCTTTCCAGACCTGTGTACCTGGCGACACTTTCACGCTCACAACTGCGGGCACCCATACATTGAGGATCCGCAGCACAGACTCAGCCGGGAATGTCAGCCTTGCTGCTGCACAGACCGTGACGGCTGATCTGACGGCCCCCCAGGTAGCCATCACGGCTCCGGCCAGCGGGGCCACAGTGGGAGCCGGGTACCAGTTCCAGTTCGCCTCCACTTCTCCGGATGTGGCGGGATTCCGCTGCCGCTTGGGAACCGATGCCTTCACCGCATGCACCTCACCCAAGGTCTATGCAGACATCGCCAACGGACCTAACAGGTTCGAGGTAGAGGCCCGGGATGTTGCCGGCAACACCACCGTCGCAGGCGTCAACTTCACTGTCTTCGTGGCGGACACGACACCACCTACAGTGACAGCCAGTCCTCTGGGCGGAACGTACGGTCCTGCAACCAAGGTCACGCTGACCGCGAATGAAGCCGACGCCAAAATCTACTACACGGAAAATGGCACGACTCCTACCACGGCCAGTACGCTCTACACCGGTCCCATCACGATGGGAAGCAAGACCATCAAGTACATGGCCGTCGACGCATCCAACAACGCCTCCGCACCCCAAACCCAGGTATACGTGTTGGACAATGTAGCGCCTACCGTGACCGCCAGCCCACAAGGTGGCAACCTCACCCTCGGGCAAAAGGTCACACTGACCACAGAGACCGGCGCGAAGATCTACTACACCACGAACAACTCCACTCCGACGGTTTCCAGCCCTAGCGGGACCACAACAGTAACGGTGACCCCAACGGCAACCACTACGGTCAAGTACTTCGCCGTTGATGCTGCAGGAAACCAATCCGCAGTAGCCTCGCAGACGTACACGTTGCCTGCGGCGCCAACCAACACCTGGAAAGACTACAACTCCGACGCCAAGAACGACGTCTTGGCCAGGGACGCCGCCGGTACTTTGTGGCTCTACCCGGGCAACGGCACAGGCGGATGGCTGGGCAAGGTCAACACGGGTACTTCGTGGAACAACTACAACCTGATTGTCCCTACGCGGGACTTCAGCGGGGACGGACGAAGTGATGTCCTGGCCAGGGACGCGTCCGGGCAGATGTGGCTCTTCAAAGGAAACGGCGTGGGCGGCTGGCAACCCCCTGAGGCAGCGGGCGCAGGCTGGAGCGGTATGACGTCCGTGATCGCCCCCGGGGATTTCAGCGGGGACGGCAAATCCGATGTCCTGGCGAGGGACTCCTCTGGAGTCCTGTGGCTCTACAAGGGCGACGGCCTGGGTAAGTTCAGCGCTGGCCGCACTCAAGTAGGAGCAGGGTGGAACGTCATGAATGCCATCTTCAGCACGGGCGATTTCAACGGCGACGCGAAGACTGATGTGCTGGCCCGGGATACTGCAGGCGCCCTGTGGCTCTACCCTGGCAATGGCAGCAGTGGCTGGGGCAGCCGCTCCCAAATCGGAAGCGGATGGAACGGCATGACAGCGCTGCTCGGCCCGGGAGACTTCAACGGGAATGGCAAAGCTGATGTACTTGCCCGGGACGCCAACGGCAACTTGTGGCTCTACCCAGGCAACGGTTCCGGGGGCTGGCTGGCTTGGGGCCAGGTAGGCAACGGATGGCAAGGATTCACGTCGCTCCCCTGATAGGGACCGGACATAGCTTGCCGTTTTGAGGGGTGCATCGGAGAATATCCGGTGCACCCCTTTCGTCTGCTGCCAGCGGTGAAGCCGGTTCCCTTCCACAGAAGGTATCCAACAATGAACTAGACTGAGGGTTTGCAAGGAACTCGTGACAACAGCGTTGCGGGCTGCGGCTGGCGTTCAAGAATTCGTCGGCACGAACTACCGAGGAGAGTCTTGACTTTCGACCAGGCAGGCCAACCGGATCTCTCCGTTGTGATCCCGGTCTATAACGGAGAACGGATTTTGGCGGCAACAATGGCCCGTCTTTCCGGCTACTTAACCAGTGGCACCTCCGAGATCATCATCGTGGAGAACGGTTCTTCCGACAACACACTCGAGGTCGCCCTCAAGCATGCGGTGGACACTCCCAACGTGACGTTCCAGGTTCTCCAGAGCCAAAAGGGCATGGGCAATGCATATCGCCGGGGCATCGAAGCCAGCTCCGGCCGTAGAGTGCTTCTCACCGCCGACGATCTGCCGTTCGGCACAGATGATCTCGACGAAGACAAGAAGCTGGAAACCAAACCACACATTGTCATCGGTTCGAAAGCCCATAAGGACTCGATCACCGAGCGCAGTGTCATTCGCGGTATTACCACCTTCGGTTTCAAGACGCTGCGACAGGTAATACTCGGGTCAAAAATTGGTGACTCCCAAGGAACGTTGATCGTCGACGGCGACTGGCTTCGAAGCATGGTTGACCGCTTCGATGACCCCGGGTTTCTTTTCAGCACCCAGGTTGTCTACGCCGCTGAGAAGCAAGGTTTCAGGATTGTTGAAGTCCCCGTCACGCTGGCTCCCGACGACGAACCAGGCGAAACCACCATCCGGACTGCCGACGTCGTAAAGATGTTCAAAGGGCTGGTAGCCATGCGCCGCCGTCGGAGTGAGTTTGCCGTGGCGCCAAGCGCGGGAACGCATGCCTCATGACGGGTTCAATCGCGGAAACACCTTCAAATGACAACGATCTGAATCCGGAACAGCCCGCTGCAAAGAGCACCAAGGCAAAGCTGGTCGACTTCGCCCGGCGAGCCTTGGTAGTGATCGTGTTCGCCGCCGCGGTGTATTTCATTGCAGTCCAATGGCCACAAGTCCAAGCCACTGTCTTCGCCCTGCAATGGTGGCAGGTCCTGCTGTCCCTGTTGGCGCTCATCCCTGGTGTCCTCCTCGGGATGTACATGTGGCGGGTTGTCATGGCGAGTCTGCTCAGGTCAGTAGACATTGAACCCCAAGGTTTGGTGCTCAACCAGATCTACCTGGTCGGCCAGATCGGCAAGTACCTACCCGGCTCTGTGTGGGCATTCGTGCTTCAGATGGAGCTTGGCCGTAAAAACGGCATTGCGCGCGCACAGGTTTTCGTAGCATCCCTGGTGAGCACCGGAATCACCATTGGCGCAGCCTTGGTGGTTGGAGCTTCAGCTCTTCCAATCCTGGTGCAGCGGCAGCCCAATCTGCAGTGGCTGTACGTCATACTCCCGGTGGTGATCCTGGCGATGAACCCGAACGTCGTGACATTCCTGGTCAACATCGTTCTGCGAGTGTTCCGCCGGCCACCGCTCCCCGAACGAATTCAGGCCAACACCATGGTGAAGGCCTTCATTCTTGGCGTTCTGATGTACCTGTGCTTCGGCCTGCACCTGTGGATCCTGGTTGGTCATGAGGCCACCCTCGACCTCGCAACGTTCCTGGTACTGACTGGTGCATTGGCTCTTGGAATGACGCTCGGAGTGCTGGCGTTCCTGCTTCCCGCCGGCGTAGGTGCCCGCGAAGCCATCTTGATCCTTGCCCTGGCCGGAATGATGAGCGCCGGTGCCGCGACGGCAATCGCTGCACTTTCGCGAATTATGTTCACGATCGCCGATCTCCTGTGCGTCGGTATCGCCTTCGTTCACTTCCGGTGGCGGCAACAATCCGCTTCCAAGACCTCCGTAGACTCCGCCTCCGAGGCCAAGTAGCAGGTGGTAACGGACACCCTCCGGCTTTCCGTTACCACGGCAGTCTTTCTGGCCCATATCCAAACTTATGCCGCGTGCTAAGGAGCAAGCTAAGACCATGACAGCAGGAACCTCCGGGGCTACTGCCCAGCGCCCCCCGGTCACTCGGCGGCGCTACTTCATGCAGCACGACTGGCATTGGGGAATTGTTACTGCCGCTATAGCGGCCGTTGCCTCCATTATTCCGCGACTGTTCAATCCCACGTTCTACTACTGGGATGACATGATGCAGTCGTTCCTCCCCTTGTGGCGGCATATGGGCGAGGAGATACGGTCCGGTCGATTCCCATTGATGGAACCAGGCGGCTGGGTCGGCGGCAACATCGTGGCCGAGGTGGGCTACGGCATTTTCAACCCGGTCAACATCGTCAACTCAGTTATCGTCTCGAACTTCGAGAACTTGTCTCTGGCCAGCTATTTCATCATCGTGCAATTCATCGCGTTGCTGGCGTTCGGGACGTTCATGCTCGCCCGCGACTACGGCTCCAACAGGCCGCTCGCCCTGGCTGCCGGTGTAGCCATTCCCTTCAGCGGATTCACGCTCTTCTACGAGGCCGCCCGCTGGCCAGGCGGCCTGATGGCCTTCGCCTGGATTACCGTTTTCTGGTGGTCTGTTCGCCGCTACGCGCGTCGCAACACCTCACCGTTCCTGCCGTTCTTCTTGGGTTTCCTCACGATGACAGCAGGAAACCCCTACGGTGCCATTGGCGTCATCCTGGTTCTCGCGGCAGTCGCTGTCGAGCTGATGCTCATGAGGCACTGGCGTCGGCTGATTCCCATCGTCATCGTGGGTGCGCTGGTGGGTTTGACCGCCGTCCTGGTCTACTTCCCCTTGCCCCTCAGCTCGGCTGTCACCGTAAGGCAGCAGAGCGAAATCCTTAATGACCTCTTCCTTTCCCCGGATATGTCCTCGCTGCTGACCATGAGCACCTCGTCCATGAGGCCCAGGATCAACAACTTCTGGGCCCCCATAGACAACGTCCCCTCCAGCTACTTGGCGTGGTTTGTCCTACCGTTGCTTCCGTGGCTTGATTTCCGCAGCTTCAGGAACCGCTCGCGTCAAATATTCAGTATCTACATCATTACGGGAATCTACTTCCTGCTGACCTTCGCTCCCTCCCAGGTGCTCGTCTTCCGCTGGCCCATTCGGCTCATCGAGTACGTATACCTCGGAGTCATCGTCCTCGTCGCAGTCGTGGCCTCAGCGGGCCTGAAGACCACGTCATGGAAAAAGCGGTTATTCATTACCGTGGCCATCCTTGGTTTTGGAACCTATCGGGCATGGTCCATGGTGCCCGAGGGCGGCAAATGGCAGGTCTTCACCCTGGCCGTGACTTTGGGTCTGGTGGGGCTGGCCGTCCTTGGTTGGAAGCGATTCGGCTACCGCGGTCTCGCAGCCGTAATGGTGGTCGGAACAATCGCTACGCTTGGAATGCAGTCCAGGCAGTTCGTTCCCAACAACGCTGTTGCCGGGATCGGTTCCCCCGTGGATGCAGACACGCTCCGTGACTCAACCAGTAGTTACAGGGGTAACACCATTCAGATCTTCAACACCATGAAGATCACAGGAGAGGAATTCACTGAGGGCCGACTTCTCTACGGCAATCAGATCCTCAATGCCGACGTCAACAACAGCATGGGGCGGTACAGCGGGATCAGCTTCACCACCTATGTGAACGCCTTGTGCATGAACTACCGCGGGGAGACTTGCCCACTGGCCTACACTGAGTTGTTCAAGCGGGCATCAAGTGAAATTGACGTTACTTTGGCAGACGTCCTCCAAGTGGAGACTGTAGCCGTCCAAAAAACGTTGATCGCCCCGGACCAACTGAACGTAGCCCCGGGCTGGAGCATCGTGGCCTCGGATGAGACCAGGACAATCCTCCAGCGGGAGAACCCGCTACCCTATCCTGGCACCGTCTCCTGGGCTTCCGACGGTATCTCCGTGCAGGATGCTGTCAAGAACGGCAACGATGAACACATCACGCTCTCCGGCGACGGCAGCGCTGGAAAGCTGACCCTCGCCCGTCTCGCATGGCCCGGTTACACCGTCACGGTCGACGGTGAACCACAGAAGCTCACACAGGGCCCGGCGGGCGTAATACTCGTGGACGTTCCGGCCGGCGCAAGCTCTGTGGACGTTGCCTTCACGACGCCGGGTCTCACCATGGGCCTTGCTGCTCAAGCAGCCGCGTGGTTCGGGATATTGGTGTTCACTGTCTTCCATTACGTTCGTCGGCATCGCCGGACTAAGTCGGAAGAGCATGTCATCCAGACGCCGGCTGAAAAGGTTTCTGTCTAGCCGCTGGGCATGGGCCCAGAGGCACCTGCGACTCAGAAGAGCGTCCTTCCCTCACAGGGAAGGACGCTCTTCTTTTTTGGGGCCGTCCAAGGCCCGCTGGAACCATCACGGAAGACGGGGGTGCGCTGATGGAATGGGTGACTCAGGCACGTCAGAGCCTATCCGTATCCGATGCACCTACGAGTGTGCTGCTCCGGCCTTCTGATTGCCGCTCCGACCTTCTGATTGCTGCTCCGGGGTAAGGCAAAAGGCCACCTCCCATCTTTTGAGAAGATGGGAGGTGGCCTTCAATCCACCCTATAGGGTGGTCACATAAGGAGTATCGGCTAGTTGCTATCCCGCAGCCAAGCTACAGCTTCCTTGGCGGGGCCTTCGAATTGCACCGTGCCGGAGGCAAGGACAACTCCCCTGTCGCATATGCGCGAGATCATGTCGAGGTCGTGGCTGACAACCACCAGAGTCCGGCCTTCCGCCGAAAGTTGCTTGATCTTGGCCAAACACTTTTTCTGGAATGGTTCATCGCCCACAGCCAGGATCTCATCCACCAGGAATATGTCCGGTTGCGTGTGGACCGCTACGGCGAAAGCCAGCCGCAGAAACATGCCGGAGGAATAGAACTTCACTTCAGTGTCGATGAACTGTTCTATCTCAGAGAAAGCAACGATCTCGTCGAACTTCTCGTTGATTTCCTGCTCGCTCATTCCCAGAATGGCGGCATTGAGGAAGACGTTTTCACGCCCGGACAAGTCCGGGTGGAATCCTGCGCCAACCTCGATGAGCCCAGCTACGCGACCCTTTGTGCGGACCGTTCCCTTATCGGGCAGGATAACGCCCGATATCAGTTTGAGCAGTGTGGACTTTCCCGAGCCGTTGAACCCCAACAGTGCCACGGTCTCCCCCGGCTGAATCTCAAAGCTCACATCGTGGAGAGCATCGAACTTCCTGCTGAGGTCGCCTTTCCGACCCTTGACCAACCAAACGAGAGTCTCCTTGAGGGAGTGCGAATGGCGGAGATTGAACGTCTTCTTAAGGCCCTTGACGATAATTGCGGCGCCCATCTAGACCTCCTGCGCAAAGTGGCCCTCAAGTCGTCGGAAGACGAGTTGGCCGATGATAAGGAACAGGGCTGCCATACCGAGACCAATCAATCCCGTCCACATGAGGTGGGGAGGCAGTTCGACTGGGCGGTCAACAGTGGGAAACCAGAAGGCCCAGTGGAACAATTCGACAGCGACTGTGATCGGGTTGAGCTGATAGATGACCAACACCCAAGGGGGTGCCAGCCGACGGATCATTGTCCAGTCATAGAGCACCGGCGACGTCCACGTAACGATCATCATCAACATATCCACGATGTTTTCAGCGTCGCGGAAGAACACATTGATGGCGCCAGCCAACAGGCCCAAACCCGTTGCCGTAATGGCCACAATGACGAAGCCCAAAGCAGCTCCAATAAGCTGCATGATGTCTGGTTTCCACCCGTTCAGCAGCGCAGCTGCCAACAAGACCACCAGTTGTGGGAGGAAGTGAACTGCTGCCACCCACACTGACGCAACGGGGAACAGCTCCCTCGGCAGATAGATCTTTTTGACCAAAGCAGCATTCGACACGATGGATCTCGTGGCATTCGAAAACGCTTCGGAGAAAAAGTTGATGACAATGACGCCGGAGAACATGTACAACGCGTAGTTGGGAATCTGATCCCCGACGCGCAGGACAATTCCCAAAGCGAAGAACAGCACAACGTACTGAACCAACGGCTTGACGTAGGACCAGGCAAGTCCCAGGACCGAGCCCCGGTACCTTACTCGGAGCTCCTTACGGACTATCAGTTTGAGGAGGTACCGGCGCCGGTAAACGTCCAGCAGCCCGGCCCCTACCCCGGGAACAGCATAAGTATCTGTGGAAGTCGTCATTGCTACTTGCTGGGCTCCGAAGCTTCGAATGTTTCCCGCCACGACTCCATGGACGTGATCTGGGGAAGAGCCTCACGGTACTGAGCCCGGAGGGTCTCCCAGTTGGAGAAGAGCTGGGCATGGAGTTTGGCCGATTCGACCACCAATTGACGGGCCATCCTGGGGTTACGCAAGTGCCATGAAGCACCTGTGCCGTCGGCATTGGACACCACTGCGCTATCCAAGTGCGCCAAGCTCCACCATTTGCCGTCCTGGTGGGCCACATGAGCCTCAGGGTTGGCTTTCGCGGTATCGCGGACAGGGGCCAGCGTCTGCTTGAGGACAGTCTTAACCGCCCAGGGAAGCAGGCCCAAAGCACCTGGCTGCTTGTAAGACTGGGGCTTCTTGGGGGGACGCTTGAGGAAGACCTCCGGGAAAGCTGCAGGGTCGGTCTTGACCTGCGAGTCCGGGAACTCCTCACGCATGGCACGGAGTTTCGGCATCATGGTCGGCAGTTGCTCGTGCAGATTGCCTGGTCCGGCGAGAACGTCGCGGAGAGCCATGACACGGGCCTGCTCCGGGTAGTACTGCATTGACACCAGGTGCTTTACGTCCGTGTTCAAGCTTTCCCGCAGGATGCGTCCGCCCTTGGGGAACGGAGAGTGCAAGAGGGTCGCGATAAGTCGGTTTCGCTCGTGATAGTAGGCTTGCCAGTCCACCGAATCGTCCTTGTCGGCCCAGGAGACGTGCCAGACTGCTGCCCCGGGAAGGGTCACGGTGGGGAAGCCCGCTGCGCGGCCGCGAAGGGAGTACTCAGCGTCGTCCCACTTGATGAACACAGGAAGGGACAGGCCGATGGTTTCCACAACGGTTTTGGGAATGAGGCACATCCACCAGCCGTTGTAGTCTGCGTCCCAGCGACGGTGGAGTTGCGGAGTGGAGCGCAAACCTGCGGTGGAGAAGTCGTGGTTACCGAGTCCCTCCACAGGACCCCAGAGGAAGCGGTAGAAGTTGACTACCTCTGAGTAGGCGTGCAGGACGGACTTGTTGTACATATCGAACATGTGGCCGCCAACAATGGTCGGCTTCCGGCAGAGGTCGGCAAACGCCACTGCGCGCATGACGCCCTCTGTTTCCAGCTCGATGTCGTCGTCCAAAAGCATGACGTAATCGCTCTTGTCAGAAACGACCATCTCGTACATGTTCCGGGCAAAACCGCCCGAACCGCCCAAGTTGCCCTGGTTGATGATCCGAAGTTGATCGCCCATGGACTCCGCAACTGCATCGAAGCCGGCTTCGTCGGCAACTTTCTTGTTGCCTTGGTCCACGATGATGAGTTCAGCCAGGATTTCCCGCAGACCAGCGTCACCATCAATGGACTTGATGGTCTCGAGGCAGTAGTCGGCGCGATTGAACGTTGTTACGCCCAGCGTCACGCGGCCTTGGGGCCGGCCTTCATCGGGGACAGCCCAGTGAGCGCTTTTCAGCGTCATGCCATCGCCGCCCGCGATGAGGTCGAACCAGTACCAGCCGCCGTCGCCAAACGGCGCCAAGGTCAGTTCGAAATCATTGACGGAAGTGCCCTCAACCAGGATCGAGTCGACGCGCTGAGATGCGCCACGAGCGTTGGAGCGGTAAACGATGACCGTCCCCTCACCCTCGGTTTCAATGTGAAGAACGGTTTTGGTGGCAATGGTCCACTTGCGCCAGTAACTTGCAGGGAAGGCGTTGAAGTAGGAACCGAATGAAAGACGCTCACCCCGGCGCACCTGAACGGAGCCGCGGTTCAAGATGTCCTCCGGGTGGAGTTTCCTCGCCATGCCAATCGCCTGAACATCGGCGCTGCTGTCGCTCCTGTGGACCTTGTTGGTGTCAGGATCCACATACAGGGGCAGCGTGTCGAGGTCACGGTTGGCCGGGAAAACCACGCGTTGGACAATCCGCAGGCTCTGTTCCGTCGAAGCGGGGATTTCAGCGGCAGTTGTGGCCGTCATGGCGATCTCCTGGCTTTCGTTTGTTGTAGCGGTCATGCGTCTACTCCCCCACTTTCAAGCTTGGCGCCACCGGTGAAGTGCGGCTTGATCTTGTTGTCGAACATGGACAAGGCGGAACCAATTGCCATGTGCATGTCGAGGTACTTGTAGGTTCCAAGGCGGCCACCAAACAGGACAGATTTCTCGCCCTTGGCAAGGTCGCGGTAGGCCAGCAGTTTCTGACGGTCATCAGAGGTGTTGACGGGGTAGTAAGGCTCGTCGCCCTTCTCAGCAAAACGCGAGAACTCGCGCATGATGACGGTGGCGTCCTTGGTGTAGTCCCGTTCGGGGTGGAAGTGACGGAACTCATGGATGCGCGTGAAAGCTGCATCTGCATCCGGGTAGTTCATAACCGAACAGCCCTGGAAGTCCTCAATGGGCAGGACTTCTTCTTCGAGATCGATCGTGCGCCAGGACAGATCGCCTTCTGCGTAATCGAAGTAGCGGTCAACCGGACCCGTGTAGATGACGGGTACCTGTCCGAGGACAGAAGACCGGCCGTACTCACCGTCGTCGAAGAAGTCCGAGTTCAAGACGACCTCAATGTTCGGGTGATCCGCCATGCGTTCAATCCAAGCCGTGTAACCGTCTACCGGGAGACCTTCGTAGGTGTCGTTGAAGTAACGGTTGTCATAGTTGTAGCGCACGGGAAGCCGCGAGATGATTTCAGCCGGCAGGTCCTTCGGGTCCGTCTGCCACTGTTTGCCCGTGTAGTGCTTGATGAAGGCCTCGTAAAGAGGACGGCCGATGAGCTGGATGCCTTTGTCGTTGAGGTTCTGGGGGTCTGTTCCCGCCAGTTCGCCAGCCTGCTCGGCAATGAGTGCCTTTGCTTCGGTGGGGCTCATAGCCGAACGGAAGAACTGGTTGATGGTACCCAGGTTGATGGGCATTGGGTACACCTCGCCCTTATGGCTGGTGTAAACCTTGTGCTGGTAGCTCGTGAACTTGGTAAACCTGTTCACGTAGTCCCACACTCGCTCATTCGAGGTGTGGAAGAGGTGGGCACCGTAGCGGTGCACCTCAATTCCGGTCTGCGCCTCATTCTCGCTGTAGGCGTTTCCACCAATATGGTGGCGGCGATCAAGCACCGCAACCTTCAGCCCCAACTCGGTAGCGGCGCGTTCTGCAATGGTCAGGCCAAAGAAACCCGAGCCGACGACGACGAGATCAGCGTTCACAAACTCTCCTGTGTATTGGCGTGCGGGCACAGAAATGCCCACGTCTACTGGTCAAGGCTACCCGACGTTGCGATCGTTCCCCGATTCGGCGGCGCCTGGCAGCAAGGCAGCATTTGTTCCGGAAAAACGAACGGGAGGCGTGGCCCATAGCCAGCCTCCCGTTCAATACTGCAAAAAGAACAATGCCTAGAGCGAGACCACGGAGCCTGTCCCTGCGGACTCGAGCACTGCTTCGGCAACGCGAAGGGTCTCAAGCCCCTCCGCCATTGTGACAATGTTCATGGACTTTCCGAGTACAGCATCACGGAAGGCCTCGTGTTCCATCTTCAGCGGTTCGCGCTTTGCCAGGGCAAAACGTGTGGATGACCCCTCGGACACGCCACGGAATGCGGCTATGGAATCCCAGTCTGTCTGGAAAGTGCCGTTTTCAATAAACGTCAGATCCGCCGAGATAGTGTCCGCGATGTATGCACCGCGCTCACCGAGAACAACCGTGGTGCGCTCCTTCATGGGGGACAGCCAGTTGACGATGTGGTTGGTGACTACGCCGCTCTTGAGGTGGCCAATTGCGGTGACCATGTCCTCGTGCTCGCGCCCGCTTCGGGAGGTGGTGTGCGCAACTACATTCACGAAATTGCTTTGTGCAAGCCATGCAGTCAGGTCGATGTCGTGAGTTGCCAGGTCCTTGACCACGCCAACGTCAGCAATACGGGAAGGGAATGGCCCCTGGCGGCGGGTCGAGATCTGGTAGACCTCTCCGAGGTCGCCATTGCCGAGCCGTTCGCGGAGGCTTTGCAATGACGGGTTGAAGCGCTCGATGTGGCCTACCGCCCCGATCAATCCCCGCGAATCGAACGCTTCGGCGATCCTGCGGCCCGAAACGGAATCGTTGGCAATGGGCTTTTCCACCAGGCAGTGCACGCCGGCTTCGGCCAATCGCAGTGCCACTTCCTCATGAAGCACGGTGGGCACAGCGGCCACGGCCATGTCAATGCCCTGTTCGATGAGCTGTTCAACCGAACTGCACACCTCGAGGCCGCTGGCTACGTTGTGAGGGTCACCGAAGGAGTCAGCGACGGCAACGAGGTCCACGCCCTCCAGCTCGCGAATAACGCGGGCGTGGTGGCGACCCATCATCCCCAGTCCGATGAGGCCTGCACGCAGATTTGCCACTAGCTTCCTGCCTTCGCAATGGCGTTGACCGCAGCTACGATGCGATCAAGGTCGTCCTGGGTCAGCGACGGGTGTACAGGCAGCGACAATACGCTGGCCGCAGCTTCCTCCGTGACGGGAAGGTCATCAGAAGTCTGGAAAGGAGCCAAACGGTGGTTCGGGATGGGGTAATACACGCCACAGCCCACGTTGTATTCCTCACGCAGCGCCTTGGCGAAGCCGTCGCGGTCCTCAGCGATGCGAATGGTGTATTGGTGGTATACGTGCTCGTAGCCTTCAGAAACCTTGGGAGTGACAACGCCTTCGATGTTTGCATCGAAGAAGGCCGCGTTCTCCTGCCGGGTCTTCGTCCAAGCGTTGATTTTGGTCAGCTGCACGCGGCCAATGGCAGCATGGATGTTCGTCATTCGGGCATTGAAGCCGACAAGCTCATTCTCGTACTGGCGCTCCATGCCCTGGTTACGAAGCAACCGGAGCCGACGCTCGACGTCTGCCAAACCGGTGCTGACCATGCCGCCTTCGCCGGACGTCATGTTCTTGGTGGGGTACAAGCTAAACATTGCGAAGTCACCGAACGTGCCCACCTTCCGACCGTTGACGGCGGCACCGTGCGCTTGGGCTGCATCTTCGAAGACCTTCACGCCGTGCTTGGATGCGACTGCGCCGATGCCGTCCACGTCGAACGGGTGGCCATAAAGGTGCACCGGCATGATGGCGGCCGTACGGTCCGTGATTTTTGATTCGACGGAGGCCGGGTCAAGCGTGTAGTGGTCCAGGTCCACGTCAGCGAAGATGGGCGTCGCTCCCGTCAGAGCTACGGAGTTGGCCGTGGCGGCGAACGTGAACGACGGAACGATGACCTCGTCACCAGGGCCAATCCCCGCAGCCAACAGGCCAAGGTGCAGGCCGGAAGTACCGGAGTTGACCGCTACAGCAGCCCGGCCGTCGAGGAGCACCTGAGAGAACTCCTGCTCAAAGGACGCAACCTCCGAACCCTGTGCGAGTTGGCCGGAGGCCAGGACGGCCTCTACTGCCTTGCGCTCGTCATCACCGATGATGGGCTTGGCGGGGGGAATGAATTCGGGGCTCATGCCTCTACCTCTCGAAGGGTCTCGTTCTGTTCAACATATGTGGCGCCGGTCTCCGGGCATACCCAGTTCTCGCCGCTGCGCTGCAGCGGGAAACCAGCTTTACCGACCCAACCATGGCGTTTGGCCGGCACTCCGACCATTAGGGCAAAATCAGGGACGTCTTTAGCCACAACAGCTCCTGCAGCTACTGTGGCCCATCGTCCGATGGTCACTGGGGCCACGCAGACGGCGCGGGCACCAATTGATGCACCTTCACGAATGGTGACGCCAACCGGCTCCCAGTCGTGAGCGCTCTTTAGACCGCCATCCGGGCTGACCGCCCGGGGGTAAGTATCGTTCGTGAGTACTACGGCCGGGCCGATGAACACTCCAGCCTCCAGCACTGCAGGCTCGTAGACAAGAGCATAATTCTGAACTTTGCAGTTGTCCCCCATCTTGACTCCGGTGCCAATATAGGCCCCGCGTCCTACGATGCAATTAACACCCAACTCGGCCTGCTCGCGGACTTGGGCCAGATGCCAAATCTTTGATCCATCACCAATAATCGCCTTGTCTGAAACATCGGCGCTCTCCGCAACCACTATCACCGGTGAAGGTCCTTCCTCATTGAGCACACGCGACAACGTGATTCATCTTAGCTGAGACACCATGCCCCGGTGTCAAGGCGGCGTCTGCATGAGCCTTGACGAGAGTTTTCCACATAAGGCATTACGGCCGCAGCGCCTAAATTCGGACGGCCGTAGCGTGATTCTTGTCAATCCGATGTTCAATGCCCTACGAAATGCGGAGGAAGAGCCCATGGCCTTGGAGTGCACATTGGTCTGCGCCCCCGGAGCCGCTGGAACAAAGGGCCCGGAGGAACTCAGCATCACCGTCCCGGAAGGCACGTCCGGCGCCCGCATACAGCAACTTCTCAGCGAAACGCGTGGAACTGGCGTGCTCTCGGTGGGTGGACAGTTCCTGGCTACTCTCACGGTGGGAATATCCCCGCTTGTTTCTGGCGCCGTCATTGTGGATGGTCCTCCGCCGCATCGAGACACGGAGAACATGTCCATGCCCCTAATGTTGCTTACCCATTCAGGCCCCGGCGCAGGCTCCGCCTTCCGCATTCAACGGGGCAAGTACTGCATTGGCAGGGGTCCGTTCGATATTTCATTGCCGGATCCGGGGATGTCCAGGGAACAGGCTCTCTTAGAGGTTTCCAGCACGGCGCTGATGTTGAGGGCGGTCGGGGGCGCGAACCCGGTTCTCGTGGATGGTCAGCCCGTTCATCGAAAATTCATCACGTCATCGTCATTGGTGCAGTGTGGGAACTCCACCTTCACCGTCGTCACGGGCAGTGGTCCCCTTACGGAGATTTCAGTCGATGCAGGTCGTTCGGTTGACGTACCACTCGAAGTACCTCATGTCAGTCGCGCCGGAAACCGTCCGGCAATGGCCTTGGCTGCCGGGGTGCCATTAATTGCCGGTATCGGCCTGGCAGTTGCCACAGGAATCTGGATGTACTTGGGATTTACAGCCATCTCAGCGATCAGCCTTCTCGTCCCGCTGATCGCTGGGCAAAAGGGCCGCCGGGAACGAAGGCTGGCCGTTGCGCGCGCGGTGCAGCAAGACATTGAACGACGCCGGCAGTGCTCGCCTTCAGCTGCAGAGCTGATTGTGGCAGCTCACCGCGCTTCCAAGGTGGGACAGATGACAACGGAGCCCACCACGGACCAGGCCGTTGTCGCTGCTGCAGCGGTGTCGCCGGCAGGGACCAACGGGCCGTCCGGGATCAGCAGTCAGGGCTACGATGTGTGGCTCAGGCTCGGCACCACGCAGGCGGCAGCAAACATGCGCCTTGTTCCCGACGATCCCCAGTTCCGGCCGCCGTCCATAGGCAGCGCGGCAATGACTTTGGATCCCAAACATTCCGTGGTGACACTCTGCGGCCATCCGGATCACACGGAGGCGATGCTTCGATTCGTGTTGATGCAACTAGCCAGCTTTTCGGGCTCTGCGGAGACGCCCGTCATTATTTTTGGCAGGACAGGAAGGTTGCCCTTGAGCGCCAGGTTCCTACCTCGGGTCACGCTCACAAGCACCCTGGCCACCGTCCTTGCTGCCCTGCAGCGTGCGAACGGCAAGCTGCAGGGGATGCTCATCATGCTCGATGATCCACCGCAAGATCAAGAATCCGTGTCCGAGGTCTTGAAGACTGCTCAAACCGCCGCGTGGCGGGTTATCAGGTGCTCCATACAGTTCGAGCTTTCCGGGGGCGTCATCGAAATATCGCCATCCGGAACAACAGGCTATCTGGAGACGGACGGCGAGCGCCGGCACTTCATCCCGGATCTCGTGCCAGCCGAAGTTTTCGATAGGTTCTGCCGTAGGGCGCGGGGTGCAGCTTTCGGTGAAGGACTTGGAGTCAGCAACGCGATTCCGGAGGAATGTTCGCTCGCTGATTTGCTTCCTTACGGCCAGCGCAGGGTGCTCCGGCGGTGGGCAGAGTCATCCAAGCAAGACGGCCTCAGCGCAGTCTTGGGCAAAGGCCACCGCGGGCAGTTGACCTTCGACTTTAAGCTCGACGGCCCGCATCTGTTGGTAGCCGGAACCACTGGTTCCGGTAAGTCCGAACTTCTTCGGACACTGGTAGCTTCGCTTGCACTGCGTGACTCACCCGATCGCACGACATTCTTGTTTTTTGATTTCAAGGGCGGATCAGGCTTGCGGCCACTAGCGGGCCTACCTCACTGCGTCGGAATGCTGACGGACTTGAGCAAACACCATTTGGACCGGGCTCTTGTTTCCCTCCGTGGGGAGATACGGCGCCGAGAAGAGCTATTCGCGGCGGCCGGCGTGTCAGATCTCGCCGGATATCGGCGATTAGCGTTGGCAAGCGATCCGAAGATCCCGTATCTGATCTTGGTAATTGATGAGTTTCGCATGCTGGTTGACGAAGCCCCGGGCTCTCTCCGCGAGCTCATGCGTGTCGCTACCATCGGGCGCTCCCTGGGTATTCATTTGGTGATGGCTACCCAGCGGCCCCAAGGGGCCTTGTCAGCCGACATCCGGGCGAACGTGACATCAAGCATTGCCCTGCGCGTGCAGTCTGCGGCGGAGTCCATGGACATCATCAATACGAAGGCTGCTGCCTCCATAAGCGTGAGAGCGCCGGGACGGGCCTACCTTGCAACGGCTTCATGCAGCCCCGAAGAATTCCAGACAGCGTCCCTATCGGTTTCCCCGACCATGACTATGGCTGGCGTCAGGCATAACAGTTCCGTGCCAACCGTGCAGTCAGCTTTGCAGGCGTTGGAGCCCCTTTCTACCGCAGCCAATACGTCCGCCAAACAGGACTCCCTCCAGGATGCTGGCGCCGAATGGGTGGTTTCAGCAGTCCACGAGGCATGGCAGCGCCTCTGCAAACCCATTCCCAGACTTCCAGTAGCCCCACCACTGCCCTCAACGATCCTTTGGGGTGATGAGCTACCTGGAGCGGACGGCCCCGTGTCCACGACGGAAGGGCAGTGGGCGGTGGGACCACTGGCGATGCTCGACAGGCCGGCGCATCAAGTAGTGGAACCGCTGCTATGGTCACCTTCCAAAGACGGCCATCTGGCAATGATCGGCAGCGACACGAGTGGCATACGGGACTGCTTCAGGGCTGCGTCCGCGATGCTCGCGACCCAGAAGCCCCAACCAGACCTCTATATCCTGGATGCAAGGGGCATCCTTGGACATGTCATCGAGGGCGGCCGAATCGGTGCCAGCGTGGGCCTGCACCAACTGCACCTGGCAGTGCGGGTCTTAAAGCGCCTCGCTGCGGAGATGGAGTGTCGACGAAGTGCCGGCGAGGCCGGGACGGCCAATGCGCCCCTGGTCCTCATAGTGGCCGGGTGGTGCTCGTGGGCCACAGCGCTCCGGAGTGGGCCGTTTGGTTATGCAGAAGCAATTCTGCAGGACATCGTGAGGGACGGTTGTTCCGTCGGCGTCACTGTGTTGATCTCCGGCGAGCGGGAACTCGTCAGCTCACGGTTTTTTGCCTCGATACAGAATCGCGCTTACTTTCCTTCGGGATCTACTGAAGAGTCGCGGTTCCACTGGCCACGCCTCCCGGATATGGAATCCCTCCCTGGGCGCGCCGTCGTCATGGGAAATCTTGCCAGCCAACACGCAACCGTCGCTCAGTTTCGTGTGGCTCCGGACAATGGACGCTGGCCGTTCGGTGATCTAGCTCCATCTGAACCGCCGTTCCGGGTACGACCACTCCCAGAGCTTCTGGGAGGAGAGGAATTCCGCGACCTTGTGGCGGAATTCCAGGGACAAGGACTGCCGTCGGGATCAGGTTCAGGCCCGGCCCCTGGCAACGTAGCGCGAGCCTGCACCGCGGAAAGCAGCGCGTTGGGTCCACTGTGGATCGGCGTCGGAGGAGACGAAGCCCTCCCGGTAGCCATGCCGCTGCGGGAACATGGGGTCAGCGTCATCCTGGGTAGTCCTCGCTCCGGAAAGAGCTCGCTCCTGGCATCGCTGCACGCGCTGAATCCTTTGGTCCCATGGGTTTACCCGCCGGATACAGCTTCTGCCAGCCCATTCTGGGCCGTGGTGGCATCCCAGGCCGCGGCGAAGACCCTTGCCTCCAACAGCATCCTGCTGGTGGACGACGCCGATTTGCTTGATCCCCAAGGACGCCAAGCCTTGGCGGGCTTGGTCGGTAAAGTGCGTGGCATCGTCCTGGCAGCAACAACGAGACCGGCCTTGCTACATCATCTGCCGCTGGCAAAGGAAGCACAGGCGTCCGGTATGGGGTTGGTTTTAGCCCCCGGAACACCCCACGATGGCGAACTGCTCGGCGTGAGGCTGGAGTCCGATCGGGGCGGACGCCCGGGCCGCGGCTTTCTCATCAGCGGAGCGGAAGTAAAGCCCTTTCAAGGCGTACTCGCCACAAGCTTTCCATCGCAAGCCAAGGGCACTGAACGAGTGCCAGGCTCGGTCCATGCTGCCGTGTGTCTGGAGCAGCCCGATGGCTAGAGCGCCCCGGTAGCTCCCCCAGTACGTGAGGCAAAAGCCACGACGTCCTTCTGAAAAAGGAAAACAATCGCAGCGAACGCCGGAATCAGCATCGCCGCTCCCTGCATCACCAGTCCCCCGGTTATGGTGGGGAAACCAATGGTGAGAACAAACAATTGGGCCACCAAGGCTGCGGCACGCGTCCACCTATAGCCGCGGAACAAGAAGTGTCCTACGGCGAATAGCCACGCAGAGAAGGCCAGCAGCAGCCCAAGAGTGAAGATTGCCCCCCAAAAGGTCAGCACTGGAGCACCCGTCAACAGTTCGAATGCGTACCAAGCAGCTGCCCCGAGGAGGGCGAGGGCTTCAAGCGCTACAACCACTGAGATGATGACGATTCCCAGGGGACGGCGACCAGCACCAAGTCTGTTGGCTGCGAGGCTCGACGACCCATCAGGATTATCGCTTCCGTCCGGGCCGGACGCGGGTTGGGCAGGGTTTACGGGAGGTCTTGACACACTGGCACACTACCGGACATAGTCATCTAGCAGTGAGGGCACTGGCGGCTGATGTGATGCATCGCTCACGGATTCCGGGCATTTCGACCACTAACACCCCTTGTTTACAAGGCGTTAACATGAAACGCTTGACTCAGACGACCAAGGGGGCCCATGCGGGCCCCTTTCCTTTGGAGCCTCTCGTGAATGTTTTCACAAAAGGCCCTTCTAGTTCTCACGAATGGAGTGACTGATCAGCATGGATTGGCGTAATCGCGCAGCCTGCCTCGAAAAGGACCCGGAGCTCTTCTTCCCAGTAGGCAACACGGGACCAGCACTTCTGCAAATCGAGGAAGCCAAAAGCGTCTGCCGCCGCTGCCCCGTTGTAGACACCTGCCTTCAGTGGGCGTTGGAGTCCGGACAAGACGCCGGTGTTTGGGGCGGCATGAGTGAAGACGAACGACGGGCACTTAAGCGTCGCGCTGCACGCGCACGCCGCGCTTCCTAGCCCAAGGACAGTGAAGGCCGCGGACCCTTGGTCCGCGGCCTTCTTCGTTAAGTGCTGCTCGTGAGATTCGCGAAACCTGGCTTTGGGAGCTACGCCCGAGCGAGGTTGAGGACGATCTCGACAGCGGTCCCCCCGCCTTCGCGCGGGCTCCACTGAATGGACCCGCCGAGCTCGCTGGTCACGAGTGTACGAACAATTTGCAGGCCCAATCCTTCGGTGTATTGGCCATCCGGCAGGCCCACGCCATCGTCGGCTATGGTCACCGTCAGGAATTCGTCGTTGCCGTCGCCATCTGCCCGATCGGCCAGCAACCACACCGTTCCTGTGCGTCCCTCGAGTCCATGCTCAACGGCGTTGGTGACAAGTTCGTTGATGACCAAGGCCAGTGGGGTGGCAAAATCGCTGGGCAACTCGCCGAACAAACCTGAGCGTTCTGTTCGCACTTGCTGGGACGGTGAAGCTACTTCGGCTGACAGCCTGAATTGCCGCCCAATCAGTTCGTCAAAGTCGACACTCTGAGTCAGGCCTTGGGAAAGGGTCTCGTGTACGAGCGCGATGGTGGCCACCCGCCGCATCGCCTGTTCCAGACCCTGCTTGGCTTCGTCGCTGACCATTCGCCGCGATTGCATACGCAGGAGAGCTGCAACGGTTTGAAGATTGTTCTTTACCCGGTGGTGGATCTCCCGGATGGTGGCGTCCTTGGTAACAAGTTCCATTTCCCTGCGACGCAGTTCCGAAACGTCACGGCAAAGGACAAGTGCTCCGAAACGCTGCTGCTCATCGCGCAGTGGAATGGCCCGAAGTGACAGACTGACACCCCTGGACTCAATCTCGCTGCGCCAAGGCATCCGCCCTGTCACAACCAAAGGCAGCGTCTCGTCCACCATCCGCCGGTCCTTCAGAAGGCCGGCAGTCACCTCTGCCAGCGAACGCCCCTCCAGGGATTCCACTTCCCCCAGTCGACGGAAGGCAGACACGCCATTGGGGCTGGCATACTGCACAATGCCTTCCGCGTCTAGTCTGATGAGCCCGTCGCCCACTCGGGGGGCGCCACGTCGGGAGCCTGTCGGAGATGCGAAGTCGGGCCACAGGCCCAGGGTTCCCATCCGCAAGAGATCATAGGCGCATTGACGATACGTGAGTTCCAGCCTGGATGGCATGCGCGAACTGGACAAGTCCATATGCGATGTCACAACAGCGAGTGTTCTGCCGTTGCGCACCATGGGGACAGCCTCAACACGGAGTGCCATCTCGCTGCTCCAGCTTGTTTCACTTGATCGCTCGATAGAGCGACTGTTCCACGCCTTATCCACAATCGGGCGGAGATCCGAGCGGATGCCCTCCCCCACGAAGTCCGCATGGAACACCGTATGCGATGTCGACGGACGGACGTGGGCGAGGGCAATATAGCCGAACTCCGGATGCGGGAACCACAAAGCGAGGTCCGCGAAAGCCAAGTCAGCGACCATCTGCCAGTCACCGACGAGGAGGTGCAGCCATTCGGCATCTCCAGGCCCGAAATCAGCGTGTTCCCTGATGGGGTCTGTAAAGATTGCCACTGCACCTCCATTTGCGACGCCGGGACGGACCCTAGCGTCGAACGATTGACCTCAAGAGCCTTAATGCTACCGACAGTGAAGCCATGTCGTCGGCTTCGAGCGCGTTGACCTCATCAAACATCGTCTTGGCACGTCCCAGCTGTTCGGCATTCTGCCCTTCCCACGCCTTCAGGCGATCCTCAGCCGAGGCGCCGGCCTCTGTGGACTCAAGGACCGACGTCGTCATATCCGCCACCGTGGAGTACAAGTCATCACGGAGAGCTGCACGCGCCAATGCCTGCCAGCGGTCATCGCGAGGCAAGGAACTGATTCGTTCCAGCAGCGAATCCACATGGAAGCGGTTGAATACTGTGTAGTAGACGTGTGCAACGTCCTCGACGCCCTCGCTTCCGGTCTGGGCAATCCGCGCGATGTCCAAGAGTGCGTAGCTCTCAAACAGCTCAGCCCACCTGTGCGCAAGATGCTCCGGCAGTCCCCAGGTTCTGGCTTTGTCCAACCAGCCGGAAATTCGGATCTTGTCCTCACCCCGGAGGTAGTCCAGAAGCTTGGCCCTCAGTGGGGCCAACATGGGTTTGAAGGATTCAACGACATCGGAAATAGGCTGTGACCCCATCCCCTGGCCCAGCACCCAGCGTACTGCCCGGTCGAGCAACCGCCGGATGTCCAGATGGACTTCACTCCAGTGTTCGGTGGGGAAGGATGCCGGAAGTGCATTCAGCTCGGCAACCATGGGATCGAGATCATAGATTTCACGCAGAGCCACGAAAGCCTTGGCAACGGCCACCTCATTGGCCGACGTTTCTTCAATGGCCCGGAAGGCGAAGGTGATGCCCCCAAGATTGATGATGTCATTGGCAACCACAGTGGCGATGATCTCGCGCCGCAGCGGGTGAGTGTCCAAATCAGCGTCGAACTTTTCCCGCAGTTGCTTCGGGAAGTACTCACGGATTGTGTCCGCAAACCACGGATCGTCGGCGAGGTTGCTGTCCCGCAACGCGCCAGCCAGCTCGATCTTTGCGTATGCGGCCAGGACCGCCAACTCGGGAGACGTAAGTCCCTGGCCCTGTTCCAACCTCGACCGCAGGGTTTCCGTGGTGGGGAGTGCTTCAAGATCACGCTTGAGGTCGGCAGACTTCTCCAGCCAGTCCATGAGGCGCTCGTAACTTGGGCTCCAGTCCGCGACTCGGGTCCGGTCGTTGAGCAGCAGGATGTTCTGGTCGATGTTGTCCTGCAGGACAAGCCGTCCCACTTCATCTGTCATGTCAGCGAGGAAGCTGGCTCGTTCGGCGGAGTCAAGTTTGCCGGCCGCGACCATCCGATCCACAAAGATCTTGATGTTGACCTCATGGTCGGAGCAGTCAACACCGGCGGAGTTATCGATCGCGTCCGTATTCAGAATGACGCCTTGCAAAGCGGCCTCGATACGTCCCCGCTGCGTCAATCCCAGGTTTCCTCCTTCGCCCACGACCTTGACCCGCAGATCCCGGCCGTCCACGCGGATAGCGTCGTTGGCTTTGTCGCCCACGGCGGCATGGGTTTCAGTACTAGCCTTGACATACGTGCCAATACCGCCGTTATAGAGAAGATCTGCCGGTGCCAGCAAAATCGCGCGAAGAAGCTCCGGCGGGCTTAGCTGCGTCGTTCCATCCGGCAGGCCCAATGCCTTGCGTACTTGCTCCGAGACCGGGATGGTCTTGGCTTGACGTGGATAAACGCCGCCACCTTCGCTGATAAGGGTGCGGTCATAGTCGTCCCACGAGGATCGGGGCAGTTCGAAGAGCCTTTGCCGCTCGGCAAACGATGCAGCAGCATCAGGCGAGGGATCAAGGAAGATGTGGCGGTGGTCGAAGGCGGCCAGCAGCCGGATATGCCGGGAAAGCAGCATGCCGTTGCCGAAGACGTCACCAGACATGTCGCCAACGCCAACCACCGTGAATTCCTCAGTCTGGGTGTCCAGGTCGAGCTCACTGAAGTGCCTCTTGACTGATTCCCAGGCTCCGCGGGCGGTGATGCCCATGGCTTTGTGGTCATAACCGACTGACCCACCCGAGGCAAACGCGTCACCGAGCCAGAATCCGTATTCGGCCGCAAGCCCGTTGGCGGTGTCGGAGAACGTTGCGGTGCCTTTGTCCGCTGCAACTACAAGGTACGAGTCGTCATCGTCGTGCCGAACAACGTCCGGCGGCGGCACCAGCCTCTCGCCGTCTGCTGACGTTACGAGGTTGTCTGTGATGTCCAGAAGGCCTCGAATGAAAGTCTTGTAGCTCTCAATTCCTTCGGCCATCCAAGCAGCCCTGTCTACTGCCGGGTTGGGGAGCTTCTTGGCAAAGAAACCTCCCTTGGCGCCCGTTGGGACAATGACCGCGTTCTTGACGGTCTGCGCCTTTACGAGGCCCAGAATCTCCGTCCGGAAGTCCTCCCGGCGGTCAGACCAGCGAAGGCCACCGCGGGCTACCTTCCCGAAGCGCAAGTGCACGCCTTCAACTCTCGGAGAGTAAACCCAGATCTCGAACATCGGGCGTGGGAAAGGAAGACCCTCAATGGACGTGGGATCCAGCTTGAAGCTGACGTATTCCTTGTTCTGGTAGTAATTAGTCCGGAGAGTCGACTCAATAAGGTTCACGAAAGTACGCAGAACGCGATCGGCATCCAACGTGGCCACCTGCTCGATCGACTCAGCGAGCGCTGCCCGCGCTGCGGCTTGGCGTTCGGGCCGCTGTCCTTCCGGAACGGCGGGGTCGAAGCGTGCAGAGAAGAGCTCATTGAGTCCACGTGCAACATCGGGGTTGCCCAGCAAGGTATCTGCAATGAATCCGAAGGAATTGGTGTTGCCCATTTGCCGCATGTACTTGGCGTAGGCACGAAGTACCACCACTTGACGCCAATGTATGCCTTCACGGAGAACCAGCCGGTCAAAGTTGTCTGATTCGACAGCACCCGTGATGGCTGCACCGAAGGAGGCGCCCAGCAGGTCTCCCGTAGCCAGGGGGTCGACGCCCGCGGGGTACTTGAGTCCTAGGTCGTAAAGGAAGAAATCGCGATGATCCGAGGTTTCGATCTCGAACGGCCGCTCATCCAAGACTTCAAGGCCGAGGTTGTGGAAGTAGGGAAGGATTTGGCTAAGGCTCTTGGGCTCCATCAGGTAGAGCTTGACTCGGGCATCCTCCTCCAAGGCCTCACCGGCACCTTCGGGAAGATACACATGGACACCGGGCTTGATTTGCTTGGTGACCCGTCCTGCCCGCTCCGCCTCCGCACCGTATTTCTCGAAGCGTTCAATGTCCTCAAGAGCGTCTTCCACTTCGTAGTCCACGCGGTACCCCGCGGGAAACGCCTCAGCCCACAGCGCAGACAGAACATCAGCGTCCTCGGCAGACCGGTGCTCACGGAGCACCTCTGCGATACCTTCGCTCCAAGACCGGGACGCACGCATCAGCCGTTGTTCCAGTTCTTTTACGTCAACTTCCGCCAGTTCAGCCGTGCGGGGCAACCTGATCCTGAAGAAGACACGAGCCAATGCGGATTCAGTGATCCGGGCCTCGTAGTCAATGCTTTCGGCGTGGAACGTCTCGCGGAGTTCCTGCTCGATCCGGAGTCTGACGCTGGTGGTGTATCGGTCACGGGGCAGGTAGACCACGGCGGACATGAACCGGCCGTAAATGTCCGGGCGCAGGAACAGCTTGGTCCGTCGTCGCTCCTGGAGTCGCTGGATGCCGGTGGCAGTGGCGGCAAGATCCGGTATCTCGATCTGGAACAGTTCGTCGCGGGGATACGTTTCAAGGATTCCCAAAAGATCCTTGCCCGAGTGGGAGTCAATGGGGAACCCTGCGTTGCGCAGGACAGCATCCACCTTGTCCCGAACGATCGGGATGTTGCGTACCGATCCAGTGTAGGCACTAGTGGCAAAAAGGCCGATGAACCGCCGTTCACCGTTAACGTTGCCCAACGCATCGAAGCTCTTGACGCCGATGTAATCAAGGTAGGCGGGCCGGTGCACAGTGGAACGCGAGTTCGCCTTGGTAATCACCAAGGCACGCTTCTCCCGCGCACGTTTCCGGCCGGCATCCGTGAGGTGCTGGACTTGACGCGTGGTGTCGCCGGCACGCAGGAGGCCGAGGCCGCTGTCTTCACGGAGTTGAAGAACGTCCTCGCCGTTCTCGTCCACGAGGTCGTATTCGCGGTAACCCAGGAAAGTGAAGTTTCCGTTGTCCAGCCATCGCAAAAGGTCTTGTGCCTGCCGGAGTTCAGCGACTTGCTCTGGGTGCGTGATGCCGGCCAACGCCTCGGCTAGCTCGAGAGCTTTGCTGCGCATCTTTGGCCAGTCCTCCACCGCCGCCCTGACGTCGCCAAGGACACGTTGCAGCCCGGCGATCAACTCTTCCCGCGCATCGTCACTTACACGGTCAATTTCAACAGCGATCCATGACTCCATATGCGACGCGTTATCGCCATCGCCCAAGAGGTGGGCCACGCTGGGGAGTGCGGCGGTGTCGCCGCTGGAGATGCCAACGTTGGACGGGACCCTGGAAATACCGCTCAGCTCACCGGACACACGGTCGCGTGTGACCACGAACAACGGGTGCATCACCAAACGGATCGCGCAGTTCTGGCGAACAAGTTCTGCATTGACAGAGTCGACGAGGAACGGCATATCGTCCGTGACGATATATACAACGTTTCGCTCGGGTTCGGCGGCGATCTGGACGACGGCATTTCCGGGCCGTCGGGACTGGGCAACGTCCTTGTGCTTTGTGGCCCGCGCAATCAGAAGTTCAGGTGAATACGCACGCGAGTCTTCCTCTGCCAGGTGTTCATAGTAGTCACCGAAGAACCCTTCACGGACAACTGTTGCATCGGACCGATCCTCCACGCTGGATCCTGACGACATCTACAAACGCCTCCATCACATGTTCATTGCTGCGACTCTGCAGCCCACATGGCGAGCCTAGCGCTTAAAGAGGCGCAAAGCTCTGATAGTTCGACCAAACGAATTGCGATTTTGCTGGACGGGTGCACAGACCAGGCTGGCTATCGCCATCCTAAGAGGCGAGTCAGGCGCCACTTCCAGAAGGACTGCACCTGCAAGCAAAGCTGCATCACACGCCACAGAGTCCGCCGGAAGGTAGGCGTCCACCCCCGCTCCCGGACCATAGCGGTCCCAGGCGTCACCCAGTTGCTGCCTGGGCGAATGACCCACTGCCGAACGCTTCACTTTGTTCAGCACGACACGGGGAGATACTTCCGGAACCGCGGACTCAAGCTCCGCCAGCCCTCTAACCAATCGCGGCACTCCAATGGCATCCGCCGCTCCTACGGCGAACACAACATCAGCCATTTCCAAACTGCGAAGCGTCGCGGCGTTCCGCCGCGGAGCCATGGTGTCAAAGCTGAGCTCTTCATCGGCTTCAAGGCAAAAACCTGAATCCACCACCACATGATCCGCAACTTGCCTGGCCCTTTCGAGGACCATCGAGACAGCCCCCGCCCTTAACTCCGTCCACCGGTCCGCCCTGGTAGTTCCCGTGAGTACACGAAAGGTACCGGCCTTCGTGTAAACAGGCATGGCCGCCGACTTGAGTGCCTCGATATCGAGCAAACCCTGGTCCGCCAGCCTGCAGGCCTGGGCAAGACCCGCGGACTCGTCCAGCAGCCCAAGCACCGCTGACACACTTGCCCCATAGCTGTCAGCATCCACGAGGATGACGGACTCGCCGGCTGCGGCCAGCTCCGCCGCGATGTTGACCGCCAGAAGAGTCCTGCCAGGTGCGCCGACCGGTCCCCACACGGCAGTTATCTGGCCTGACCCCCTTGGTGTGTCGTCGACGGATTCCGCCGCAGCCTCCAAAAGCACACCCGCCCCAGGGTCTGCGAATCCTGCGTCCCGACCAGCCAAAGGCTGGCTACGTGGACCTTCGCGGTCCACGGCCTCCGATATTTTGGCCGCCAGGTCCGCGGCATCGATGCCGGTCGAAGCTGTCACGGCGCCTATGGAGTGCAGGCGGTTCGCCTCAGCGGGATCATCGGTCAAGGCAACGATGGAGACGCCGACTGCTCCGAGGCGATCAACCAGTGTGGTGGTGAGTTCCTCGCAACCTTCCGCTACCACAGCCGCCACTGCGAGGCCGCTTTGGCAAGCAGCAATCAGTTCAGCTAGCTCTGAACACCGGCGCACCACCGTCACCGGTCCGTGCAGGCGTTCCAACCCGCCGACTACAGCTTCCTGTGCGGAACCAACGGTAACGACAGGAATGCTCACCGAACCACGCCCGCAGGATTCCAAACAACCGATACCTTGGCCTTGTTTGCTTGGGCACCCAGCAATTTTGGCATTTGCTCATCAGTTACCAGCACCATCACCACGGTTGTTTTCGCAGCACCCAACGCAGAAGAGCCGCTGGTCATTCCGGCAATCTCCGCACTGGGCAGAAGTAGCCGCGGTTCCTCAAACGCTTGATTCGAACCCGGCATGGCAACCCAGACATCAACCCTGGTGCCTGGAACGGCCTGAGCGGGCAGCTCTTCGTCCATGGCAATGGCTACTGGCTTACGGTCGACGGCATCGGCAGACCCCAGGCTTGCCTGCGGGACCAGCTGATTCTTTGCTACCCGCTGCAGCGCAACCTTGCCCTCAGCGAAGCCGTGTTCCACTGTGACATAGCTGGGCTCGACTTCATCCAAACGGACCTTGACAATGGATAAGTCCGCTTCCGTGACCACCTGACCTACGGCTATGTCTTCCCGGGCCGAGTAGACCTGCGTAGTCCTGTCAGCCGAACCAAGCAACGCAATGACTCCGGCCACAGACCCCAAAACCAGCAATACGCCGATGAGCAGCCGGGGATCCTTCCACGATGGCTTCTGTAGCCTTGGAGCTGCAACGCCCGCACTCTGACCCATTTTCCTGCTCCCCCACTTTGAGTTATGGCACGGCCGATGGCACCTGCCTCCTCATTCTTACCGGCGTCTTCCCCAGCGCCAAAGCCATTGGCCGCAAACGGGCCGAAACTGTGGATAACTATCCCAAAAGCAAACAAGGGTGGCAAAATGAAGCCATGCCCCGATTCCTGACTCTTGCGGATGTCGCAGAACAACTCCAAATCAATTCGCCTCAGGCCTATGCCCTGGTTAGAAGCGGCGAACTGAAGGCCATACAGGTGGGAGGGCGGGGACAATGGCGCATCGAGGAAAAGATGCTTGAGCAGTACATCGAGGATCGCTACACAGAGGCCGGCCGCATGATCGAAGAGGCGAAGAACAAGGTTCATCAGCCTTAGTTGCCGCTACCCCCTGAAGTCTTGGTTCGCCCCAGAGCAAAGCGCTGCCAATGAACTGAAAGGGATGGTCAGGACAGCGGCTATATTGCCGGCCCGGCGTACTTCACCGTGCGGAACAACTGTGAGGTCGAAATGGTCACGCCCCACCCTGTCTATGACTCCATGCAACTTGTACCCGTCGCCCGTCCGCACCTTCAGATGAACTACCAGTTCAGAGCGGTCCTTTGACAGTGCCCTCAGTGCTGAGGCAATCCCCAATGACTGCTGTATCCGTGACGAGGGCTTCAGTGCCAGCCGCCCCAATCCCTGGTAGGAGAGCACAGACGCGTAAGGCACCAGCCACTGTCGCGCACCCTCGGTCAGGACCAGCCACTCGCTGCCCGCATGACCTAGCACCCCTCGGATAACGTTGCCGTCAACCAGAACGATCTTGATTTCGGCACCACCGGCCCCGCGGAGGCGATCGGCCAGATCGATTCCCGCGAGCTCAACCCTGGCCCGATCTGTTATCTCAGATTCCTTCTCCAGGGCACGCCCTGCAGAGAATTGTGCTTCCAGATCACCAAAAAGAGAGTCCCATCTCATGTAGTCAGACTAGGCTGCAGGAAGAAGCAAGGGCAACCTGTCGGTTCGGGAAACATCGCGATTGGACAAGAGGGCGCAATTATGTTCAAAATAGGTTCAGCAGGTCAAACTGCATCAAATTGCGTCAACTAGAGCTTGGGGGCTTTTGAATGGCACGAACATTGCGCAGAGACTCCACCCTCGCAGCATCTGTGCTTGGTCTGGGACTGCTCCTGGTTCTTGTAGGAAACCTGCTCCTTGCACAATGGCAAGCTGCTGAGCGACTTAATCGCAGATCCACGTTTGAACATCTTCTCGGTTTTGTTGCCTGCGCTGCCGGGATTGCGATAGTAGTTTGGTGGGCGCTCTCCCTCTTCATCGCCTTCATGGCGTCGCTACTGCACCATGCAGGGCACAGGAAGCGTGCCGACTCGCTTTCAAAGTTCAGCCCTGGCTTCATGCTGCGAATCGCCGTGGCGCTCATGAGCCTGAACCTTCTGGGCGCAGGGGTCGCTCAAGCGGATACCAGCCCGCCTGAACCAGGTTGGCATCATGCTTCCTCCGGCAAGACGGCCCACGCGCAGCCGGCGTGGAAGCCCTCTTCCGTGGACCGCGCATTCTCCACCCCGGCATCTGTAGACGAAAACGATAAGGCCGGCAGTCCCGCCACTGATCCGCGGTGGCAGCCTCAACCTCCTGTGGTTGATCCAGGACTTCTGAGCCGCCAGTCCTCCCGTTCATCGGCACCAGCCGGCGATGCCAGCGTTGTCGTCAAGGGTGGTGACTCACTGTGGTCCATTGCGGCGTCCAGGATGGGACCCTTCGCAACTGACGTGGACGTCGCACTGGCCTGGCCCAAGTGGTACGCCGCCAACCGTGAAACCATCGGAAGTGACCCAGCAGTGCTGCTTGCCGGGCAGGTTCTGCAGCCGCCCTCGCCGGGCTAGCAGTAAAGGGCTCGTGCCCGCCATTTCCACAGACGCGCCCGCTCAGGGGCAGCCTCCACCTATCAACACCGATTCCTAGAGTCATCCCAGCAGAAGCCACCGAGCAAAGCGTCCCCACGCTGAAGCTCATGTAGTGAATGCCTGAGGTATGACCATGACCGTTGCAACAGCGAACCGACCATCAAGCCGTCGGAGCACAAAACGAACAACCCCGGCTTACGGCCCGGGGGGCCCGGACATCGATGTCCGGCTTTTGGCCAGGAGCATCGCGCAGGCAGCTTTGGAGGTGCTGGCCGGCACCCGTCCGCTGCAACAACTCTCCCGCTTACTGGATTCGGAGTGCTACCTGTCCCTCCAGCATCGGGCAGCCCTCACACGAAAGCACGCAGCCAGGACCAGGGGCAATCCGCAGCCGCACCTGAGCCCCATGGTCCGCTCTGTTCGGGTCTGTTCAATATCCGAAGCCATTTGCGAGGCGAGCATCGTAGTGGCGGAAGAGCAACGTTGCCGTGCCGTAGCCATGAGGCTGGAGCGGTTGGACGGAGTTTGGCAGGTTACCGTACTGGAAATTGGATAACTTCAACGGCAATATTGCGCCGAGGCAGACAAAAGGGTGAACCCTGGACCATTAGCCAAGGTTCACCCTTTTCATTACTGCTTTGCGAGACCGGTTCAGCGGCGCTTCTTCTTGGCCTGCTTGCGCTGGTCCTGGCTTGCCGCTTTCGCAGGATTGCCGGAGCGGCCTGAAGCCCGCCCCTCAATGCGCGTCTGGGTTGCTCCGTCTTCACCTGGCGCGGTGTACTGCAGCTGCGCCGGCTTTTCCGGCGCTTGGAGGCCTGCCGCACGGATTTGCGGGTCGTGGTGCTCGGTGTGCGTGCCAGCGGCGTCCGCCACCACCACATCTTCGGCAGGTGTTACCTCAACTTCGAGGTTGTAGAGAAAACCGATGCTCTCCTCACGGATGGCTTCCATCATGCTTTGGAACATCACAAACCCCTCGCGCTGGTATTCCACCAGGGGATCACGCTGGGCCATTGCACGAAGACCGATGCCCTCCTTGAGATAGTCCATCTCGTAGAGGTGTTCCTGCCACTTGCGTCCGAGGACCGAAAGCACAACCCGGCGCTCGAGCTCACGCATGCTCTCAGAACCGATTGCCTCTTCACGTGCCTGGTACACGAGCCGGGCATCAGAGAGGATTTCCTCCTTGAGGAATTCCGCAGTGACCCTGGACTTGCCGCCGGCTTCGTCAATGATTTCCTGTGCAGTCACTGTTGCCGGGTACAACGTCTTGAGGTTCGCCCACAGCTGGTTGTAGTCCCAGTCGTCGCCCGATCCTTCAGCAGTAGCGGCGTCAATGAGTGCGTTGATGGTGTCTTCCAGGAAGTACTGGACTTTCTCGTGCAAGTCATCGCCCTCAAGGATCCGACGCCTGTCGCCATAAATGGCTTCACGCTGACGATTGAGGACGTCATCGTACTTGAGGACGTTCTTACGCTGCTCGGCGTTGCGGCCCTCCACCTGGCCTTGCGCGGATGCGATTGCACGGGAAACCAGCTTCGACTCAAGGGCAACATCGTCAGGCACCGAACTGTTCATCAGACGTTCGGCCGCACCTGAGTTGAACAACCTCATGAGGTCATCTGTCAGCGAGAGGTAGAACCGGGATTCGCCGGGGTCACCTTGCCGTCCGGAACGTCCACGCAACTGGTTGTCGATCCGGCGGGATTCGTGGCGCTCGGTTCCAAGCACGTAAAGTCCGCCAAGGTCCAGAACTTCTTCATGCTCGTCCTTGACTGCCTGTTTGGCTGCGGCAAGTGCCGCCGGCCACGCGGCCTCGTACTCTTCGGAATTTTCCTCTGGATCAAGGCCGCGCTTGGCAAGTTCGGCAATGGCAGTAAATTCAGCATTGCCGCCGAGCATGATGTCAGTACCGCGGCCAGCCATGTTGGTTGCTACTGTCACCGCGCCCTTTCGCCCGGCCTGCGCCACGATGGACGCCTCCCTTGCGTGGTTCTTGGCGTTCAGTACTTCGTGCCGGATGCCTTCTTTCGCCAAGAGTTTGGAGAGGTACTCACTCTTTTCGACGCTAGTAGTACCTACCAGCACAGGCTGGCCGTGCTCGTGACGTTCGGCGATGTCTTGAACAACAGCATCGAACTTAACCACCTCGTTCTTGTAGACGAGGTCCGGCTGGTCGATACGCTGCATGTCGCGGTTAGTGGGAATGGGAACGACACCAAGCTTGTAGGTGCTCATGAACTCAGCGGCTTCGGTCTCAGCCGTACCCGTCATGCCGGCCAGCTTCGAATACATGCGGAAGTAGTTCTGCAGCGTCACCGTGGCGAGAGTCTGGTTCTCCGCCTTGATCTCGACGTTTTCCTTGGCTTCAATAGCCTGGTGCATGCCTTCGTTGTAGCGCCGCCCGGCAAGGATGCGGCCGGTGTGCTCGTCAACGATCAGGACCTCGCCGTCGAGGATGACGTAGTCCTTGTCCCGTTTGAACAGTTCTTTGGCCTTGATGGCATTGTTGAGGAAGCCAATCAGCGGGGTGTTGGCAGATTCGTAGAGGTTTTGTATTCCCAGGTAGTCCTCAACCTTTTCAATACCGGCTTCCAGCACGCCCACGGTTCGCTTCTTCTCATCGACCTCATAGTCGACGTCAGGCTGCAAACGGAGCACGACTTTGGCAAATTCGCTGTACCACCGGTTGGTGTCCCCTTGCGCGGGACCGGAAATGATCAGCGGAGTACGCGCTTCGTCGATCAGGATGGAGTCGACCTCATCCACGATCGCGAAGTTATGGCCGCGCTGGACGAGCTCACTCGAGTCCCAAGCCATGTTGTCGCGCAGGTAATCGAAGCCGAATTCGTTGTTGGTGCCGTACGTGATGTCAGCGGCGTACTGTTCGCGGCGGACGGTGGGATCCTGGTTGGACAGGATGCAACCACTGGAGAGACCAAGGAACCTGTAGACGCGGCCCATGAGTTCGGACTGGTACTCGGCAAGGTAGTCGTTCACCGTGACAACGTGGACACCCTTGCCCGAAAGAGCGTTAAGGTAGGCAGGCGCTGTAGCAACGAGGGTCTTGCCCTCACCTGTTTTCATTTCCGCGATGTTGCCCAGGTGCAGGGCGGCGCCACCCATCAGCTGCACGTCGAAGTGCCGCATCCCCAAGGTCCTGGACGAGGCTTCGCGCACAGCGGCGAAGGCTTCCGGAAGGAGGGATTCCAGGGATTCGCCGTCTTGGTGACGGGACCTGAGCCGGTCCGTTTCCTCGCGGATTTCAGCGTCCGAGAAGGACTTGAAGGTGTCTTCCAGGGCATTGATGGAATCGGCATAGTTCCGCAGTGTCTTGAGTGTCTTTTTGTCACCCGTGCGGAGAAGTTTTTCGATTAGTGATGCCACGTGAAATTGCTCCCAGTCTCATGCTGCCGAATTCTGGCTGTTTCAGTCTACGGGAGAGACCAGCGCCACGTTGCCGGGTTCCCCTCTGAGCGGACTGCCCGGTTGGACGCATTCTTCCGGCGCAGCATGACCTTTTGCCACCGCCTCGGAAAGCGCTCCGGCAAGGTCCCCGACCGGCCACACCACCACTTCCTGAAGGCCGAGCCATGTAGCCATGAGCCTAAGTTCCTGGGCTAGTTCGACGGCGGTGTCCACCGGCGCGTTCATCTCACCAAAAGCGGAGCGCACCAGGAGCTGACCGGATGCCCGGTCCGCCTTAAGGTCCACTCTGGCTACGATGGCGTCCCTGAGCAGGAACGGCAGAACATAGTAGCCAAACCGACGTTTGGCGGCAGGGGTGTAAATCTCAATCCGGTAATGGAATCCGAACAGTTCCTCGAGTCGCCGTCTTTCGAAGACCAAGGAATCGAAAGGACTCAGTAGCGCCCGGCCCGCGGCCTGTCGTGGCAGCTTGGCATCAACATGCTTGTAGGTTTCCCGGTCCCATCCCCGAACCACAACAGGCTCAAGGCGGCCGGCCCGGACCAAGCGTTGTACAGAGCCTGCACCTGCTTTCAGGGGTGTCCGGAAGTAGTCTGAGAAGCACCTCACCGTGCCTATGCCGTGGGCTTGGGCGGCTGCTTCCATCAGACGATCCAGGGACGCTTCGGCGTCGACTGCGGACGGAGTGACGTGTGGAATGACCCGTGAGGTCAGGGCATACTTGCGTTCAAATTGCGATGTTCGCGAAGCAGCGGAAATCCGCCCTTCTTCGAACAGGTGCTCCAGCACACGCTTGACGATGTTCCAGTTCCAGCCCCAGTTGTCACGTTCCGGGTCTTCATCGTGTCCGAGCTTTAAAGTCAGTTCGGATGCTGTCATCGGGCGTCCTACATTGAGGGCGTCGAGGATTCGATCCTCCATATCCTGACGTACGGCCGGATCCAGGCCATGGGCACCCACCCAGGCCCGCTTTTGCCATACGAGCAAGTCCTGAAAGTGCTCCGGTCGGATAAAGCTTGCCTCGTGTGCCCAGTACTCCATCATTTTGCGTGGATTGCGGCTTGCCATCGATTGGAGGATGAGGGGATCGTAATTACCCAGTCGGGAAAAGAACGGAAGGTAGTGGCTACGTGCCACGACATTAACAGAATCGATCTGGACAAGCTGTAGTTGGGCAAAGGTGCGGCCCACCGCCCGTGAAGTCACGGAGCCGGCGGGCCGGACCTTTGCCAATCCTTGAGCTGCCAATGCGATCCGCCGTGCCTGTGACAGGCTCAGCGAAGCGGTCATTGAAGTCCCTTCGTGCTTAAGGTGAGGCTTTACTTGGCTGTGGCGGCCTGATCATCGGATCGGTAGGCGTGGATCTTCTCTTCCACTGCTTCCTCGCCGGGCTCGCACGTGGAGTCGAGGGTGATGACACCGTAGGTCCAGCCACTACGCCGATAAACAACCGACGGTGCGTTGGTTTCCTTGTCCAGGAACAGGTAGAAGTTGTGTCCGACGAGCTCCATGTTGTCCACAGCGTCATCAAGGGTCAGCGATGCTGCAGGGAAGACTTTCCGGCGGATCAAGACGGGAGAGTCACCGGCCGGAATGTCGTTCTCGATGTCATAGGGTGAGCGCTCGTCTGCCTGCGGCGCGGACTCCTGGTGGTTGCTTGCCTCTACATAAAGCGGCTCACTCGCACTGGCTGGCTCAAGTGTTGCCGTGGCTTCCCGCACAGCCTTAGGCGTATGGCGGCCGTGGTGCACCTTCTTGCGGTCCTTCGCACGACGAAGCCTCTCAAGCAGCTTGTTGTACGCGAGATCGAATGCAGCAAACTTGTCAGCGGCTGTGGCCTCGGCACGGATAACGGGGCCTCTGCCCAGGACAGTCACTTCAACGGTGAGTTCGCCAGGCGTCTGCCTGGGATTGGTTTCCTTGGAAACCTTGGCGTCAACCCGCTGGACCTTATCCCCCAGCGATTCAATCTTTGAGATTTTTTCGCCGGCATATTCGCGAAAGCGGTCAGAAACTGTGAGATTTCGTCCGCTGATCATGAACTCCATGGTGCCCTCCAATAACTCAGGTGACACGACAACGACGCTGTTGGGGGCTTGTCTGACGGACAGTCGAGCCCCTTTCCGAGCCGCTATCGACAGGTACATCTGTTCTTGGTACCCACAACCGACGTTAGTTCATCGGCACCCGTTATTCATCCTTTAGCCACTTAATTTTTGATTGAGTCTTAATGCCTGCATCAGGTGGTCCTCTGCAGCGACCGAGGCGTAGGCTGGTGGCCTCGTGGCCGCGAGCACAACAGCGCCGGAGACTACCCCGCCGGCAAGGGTAACCGCCCGCGCTGCCTCAGCCAGCGTTGCCCCGGTGGTGAGGACATCGTCAACGAGGATGCATCTCCTGCCCCTCAATTCTTTGCCTCTTCCCCTGCGTACCCTCATGGATCCCCGGACCCGGCGAGCCCGTTCGCCTCTTCCCAGCCCCTTTTGACCACCGCTTCCACGTTCCACGGGGATACGTCCCGACACTTCCCCAAAAAGCCGGGCTGCCGCTTCCCGGACGGCTTGTGGCGCAGCCTTAATCACTGACGGATCCCCCCGCCGCTCCAACACGTCAATGACTGGGCAAAAGGGCAGCATCCGGCGCATGCGTATGAAAAAGAGCAGAAGATGCAGAGGGCTGAATCCGCGCCTGCGGTAGGCCTTTCCGCTACTGGGGACAGGGATGAGGCAATAACCGGACCGGCCACCGATGGCAGTCACCACGGCTTTGCCAAGGCAAGGACCCAGAACAGCCGCCAGCCGCCATTGACCGTGATGCTTGAAAGAGAGGAGGCACTTCGCCAGCTCATCCCGGTATGCCCCCGCTGCTACCACTTCGATCTTTGCCGTGCCGTCGACGTCAACCAATGCCGGCGACTGCTGCTCAGCCCTGAACGGCTGCTTGCATAGGTGACGGACCTTCCTTGCACAGCTGCCACAAAGTACCGCGTCTTCCATCTCACAGCAGACACAGCCGACGGGAACCAGCACAGCCAGAAGGTCAACCAGTGCCCCCTGCAGAGCGGCAAGGGCCCTACCCGTTCTTCGTTGGTCCGGGCCACGACGACGCGAACCGCCAGGTTCGGGCGGATCAAGGTCAGGGTCGACATATTGCCGGGTCTGCCGTGCACGGAACCATGAGCTACGGACGGTAAAGGTCACTCTTCAGCTTTACCGTCTGGTCTTTCCCGCAGAAGGCACACAGCACGCTATGTGCATAAATAATCGGATTCCATGGAGCGGAGCCCCTGATACAGAAGTCAGCCTGGAAACGCCGGTTCTGTTGGGCCTTTTAGCTGAAGCTCCCAGCCGTTTCCGACGCGTTGGAAGATGCCGGCAGCCGACTGTCCGTAGATTTGCTCAGCTCCGTTTCCGACGCTGAGGCTGGTCAAGCCGTCCCACGGTGCCAACTGCTGCGGTTCACCCGATGCCAGCGACAGCAACTCCGGAACCACCGTCGAAGAGGCCGAACCGGACATCACGGCCACCGTAGAGCCATTGACCCAGGCGCCTTGGTCGGCGGCTGAATTGCTCAGCAGTGTGATGGGGAGCGTGAGGTCCTTCGGAACGCCGTCGGGGTTCCGGACTATGCCCGTAATCTGCACAGCGGACTTACCGTTTGCCTCGGAAATGACCAGCGCCCTGGTCCCCTCCCTGGAGACCCGGAAGTCCTTGACTGTTCGTCCCGTGAGCCAGGCCGGCGTCATGGTGACGCTGGGAACGCCGGTACCCGGGGCTGTGCCTGTGGGCTTGTAAGCCACAACTTCGGCTGCCCCGTTGGCACCAGGGCCCGCTGTCCACACCCAATCGTTTGGGCTGAAGGAAGGACCAGTGAGGGTACTTCTGGTAGTTAGTTGCCGCGCAGGTTGCCCCGGTTCGATGGAGTAAAGCGTGGTTTTATCGCCGTTGAGGAAAGCGGCTGTCTGGGACACCGGCGACTCAGCGGGCGAGTGCGGCCCCAGACCGGCCACCGATTGAATGTCCGGCAACGGAGTAATCCTGTTGTTCTCGTACCGCACAAGATCGCCGTTGTTTACTGCGATCTGGCGGGCAGGAACGCTCTTGTCCAGCACTGGCGGCAAAACAGTGCCGTTGTCTTCCACGCGTACCAGATCCTGATCGGCGCGAAGTTGAACGTTGATGACATCGGGCTGGCTACGGAAGGTCAGCGCTAATTGGTTTTGCATCCTCTGACGGTCCTCCGCCGAGGCGTCGAATAGCTCCTTGGCAGAGAGGTCCACCTGGGCTGCACCGGAGACAACCGGAACAGATTCGCGGGCGAGCTTCATTCCCGATGGGAAGGCACTGACCACTGCCCCGCGCAGGTAGGGGGCGGGGCCGGCAAGCAGGGCACTGGTCATGGACTTCACTGTGTTCTTTTTAATGAACCAACGGTAGTCCGGCACTGCGTAAGTGAACGTCGGGTCATAGAAGTAGATGGGGTTTGCCCCGTAGATAACCTTGAATGTCTCCTCCGGAATGGCCGTACCATCAGGAACCTTAGAGATCCGCCATTCGCCTTCCACCTGCTCAAGCGTTAGTGGAATGGTCTCTTTGGTACCCGGCGGGAACTGGGTCGCCACGCCGTCTGCATCCACCGAATATGCGAGATCGAGTTCGTAGAGGTATTCGTTTTCACCCGCTGCTTTGACTACCTGTGCCTCGCGGAAAACGATCGCACGTTTGTCCGGTTTCCACGTTACAGACTGCGCTTGCGTCAGGTACTGACGAGCCACGGGATAGTCATCCTCGTAGCCGCTGCCAGCCATGTAGAAATCCTCGATCACAGTCTCCGGGCTGGAACCGGCGCGCGGTGCAGCAGGGAAAAATACCGGTGCGTTGGGGTTACCGGCGCCTTCGTCTTTGCTCTTTCCGACAGGGCCGGAGCGTGGAATCTGCGCGCAGGAAGCCAGCATGACCATCAGCACGACCAACAGCGCAACGATTGCCCTGGTACGCCCGGGACGCAACGTTCTCACGACTTCTCCCCCGTTCCATCGTCGTCAGGCGCCGGAATCCCGCCGACTGATGGAGTCGGCTGCGGAGTCTCGCCGGAATCCTGGCCCAGTACCAGCATTTGCCGTTCGCTTGCCGCCCCGGGGAATCCTATGTCCGCAGGTTCCAGCTGAAGCGGAGACTTCACAATGGTGCCTCCCTGCCGCAGTGGAAGCGTCAGTCGGAAGTTGGAACCGGAACCCTTTCGGCCCCAGGCCTGAAGCCAACCGTTATGAAGCTTGGTGTCCTCGGCTGCGATGGAAAGGCCCAAGCCACTTCCTCCGGTGGTCCTGGCGCGGGCAGGATCTGCCCGCCAGAAGCGGTCGAAGACCCTGGCAGCCTCAGCCTGGGTCATTCCGATGCCGTGGTCCCTTACTGACACCGCTACAGCTTCATGATTGGCAGCGACAGATATATGGACAGGCTTGCCTTCACCGTGTTCGAGGGCATTGAGCAGCAAATTGCGGAGAATACGGTCGATCCTGCGGGAGTCCATCTCCACGATGATGCTCTTCTGCCGGGCGTTCAGCCGGACTTCCGAGCCGTACTCCGCGGCCACCGGTGCGGCACCTTCCATAACGTGCGAGATGACTTGGAAAATGTCCTGCGGTTCTGCATCCAGCACGGCAGCGCCAGCGTCGAATCGTGAAATCTCCAGCAGGTCCGAAAGCAACGATTGAAAGCGCTCAACCTGGTGGTACAGCAACTCCGCCGATCTCTTGTTCATGGGATCGAAATCGTCACGCGCATCAAACAGGACTTCGGCCGCCATTCGTACCGTGGTGAGCGGGGTACGCAGTTCGTGGGAAACATCAGAGACAAAGCGCTGTTGCATCTGCGACAACGTGGCCAACTGGGTGATCTGTTCCTGGAGGCTAGCGGCCATGTGGTTGAAGGAAGCGCCCAATCTCGCGACTTCGTCTTCTCCCTTAACCACCATTCGTTCTTGTAGTTGGCCGGCAGCAAGCTTTTCCGATACGACGGCAGCATGGCTGACCGGACTGACTACGTTACGGGTCACGTACCAGGCAATGGCACCGATCATGAGGACGAGAGCCGCACCGCCTGCCCACAGTACGTTCTGAATCTCGTCCAGTGTTTGCTGGGCAGTATTGAGGTCGTAGATCAGGTATAGCTCGTAAGCCGTTCCGTTGAAGGTGACCATGTTTCCGACGGCGATACCGGGCCTGTCCTCGTTCCCCACCGGGAACTGCGTGGAGGCCCAGAATTGCTGCTTGCCACCGCTTTGAACAGCCTTACGCAGCTCGGGGGGAATGACCCGAACCGTCAGCTGGTCCGAAGCGCGCGATTCAACCCAACGGTTACGTGGTTTGGTTTGTTCCGGAGCAGCTTCGAAGACATACCTACGCTGGATGACCGAGCCCCGGCCTTCCACGGCTGTCAAGGTGTCATAAACCAAGGTGATGACGCTTGACTGGTCGGTAACTTGGGCGCCGTCGAACGTGTCCTGGACTTGCTTGACGTTGAAGCGCGACTCGGATTCCGCCTGTGCCAGCCTCTCCTGGAAGAGGTTGTTGGCGATTTGGTTGGACAAGTACGCGCCAACAATGGCGAACGACGTTACAGCGAGCAGCAATGTGGTCAGGACCGTGCGGAACTCCAACGACCGCCGCCATCGCCTCAACAAGGAGCGCCAAACGAAGCGCAGCCCTGGTCTTATTTGCCGCACGCCAATGGCGACGAGTCGCGAAACCCGAAGGACCAGGATCAATCCCCGCCGTGTCCAGATCCGCGCCCGGGACAGGACCCAGGAAAGGTCCCTGGCCTCGCGAGCGGACTGATCAGGGGAGGTATCGGGTTGCTCAGGGGACGTTTCCGGGGTCTCAGACTCAGCCGGGGTCACCTGCTGGACACCGGCCGGATCGGGAGTTTTGGGGCCCGGGCCCCCGCCTGCCTCGCCGGTCTTGCCGACCGGGGACTCAGGAACCTGCTTTATATCCGACACCACGCACCGTCAAAACGACCTCGGGCGCTTCCGGATCACGTTCAATCTTTGAGCGCAGACGCTGGACGTGAACATTGACCAGCCGGGTGTCAGCCGCATGGCGGTATCCCCACACCTGCTCGAGAAGCAATTCGCGGGTGAATACTTGCCACGGCTTGCGTGCCAGCGCTACCAAGAGATCAAACTCCAGGGGCGTCAAGGAGATCCGCTCGCCGCCACGGGTCACCAAATGACCGGCGACGTCGATGGTCACGTCTGCGATACGCAAGGTCTCGGGGGCCTTCTGGTCACCCGGCCGCAACCGGGCCCGGACGCGTGCTACAAGTTCAGCAGGCTTGAACGGCTTGGGCACGTAATCATCGGCGCCGGATTCAAGCCCGCGAACAACGTCTGAAGTATCGGACTTGGCGGTGAGCATGACGATGGGTACATCCGACTCGCCACGGATCTGCCGGCAAACCTCAATGCCATCCGAGCCCGGCAACATCAGGTCCAGCAGCACCAGATCCGGCTTTGAGGAGCGGAAGACCTCCAAAGCCTGGCCGCCGTCCGCGCAGAACACCGGCTCGAAGCCATCGTTGCGCAGAACGATTCCAATCATCTCTGCGAGTGCTTCGTCGTCGTCAACTACCAGAATGCGTGCCTTCATAGTTATATATTCCCTTATCACCAAGTCTTTGTCCCGTTGGGCGCGGCGCACGGCATGGCGCCCCTAAGGCATTTCCACCGTACTGCACCCTGCCGTTGTGCGCCCCGGTGGCAGCATGGGCTACAGGCTATGAGGGACGACGGCGGGACTATAGGCTGGGTGCGAAGGTCCGTGTGGGGGACGTCGGGAGTCGGCGGGCCGGATCTTATGGGGAGGGAATCGTGTCACAACCAGAGCACGGCCAGAATCCGCCGGGCGGTCAGCCCGCATGGGGAAACCAGCCGCAATGGGGAAATCAACCGCAGTGGGGAAACCAACCACAATGGGGAGGCCCTCCGGGCTGGGCGCCACCGCAGAGCAGCGGGCAGAACCATCCAAGCCAAGCTACTCCGGGATGGCCCCCAGGGCCTCCGTATGGGCAGCCCCTCTACGTCGCGCCCCCAAAGCCAGGAGTCATTCCCCTGCGTCCGCTGCAGTTCGGCGAGATTCTGGATGGCTCCTTCCAAACAATCCGCCGCAATGCTGCCTCGATGTTTGGTTCCGCCCTGATCGTCCAAGCCATTGGAGCAGTCTTCATCGGCATCGTCACCGTTGGGATGTTCCAGCTGTCGACTTCCCTTGAATCTGTCAGTTCAGAAGCAGAGTTGGCCGATGCGATGGGCCCGTTCCTCGCTTTCATGGCCGGCACCCTGGGCGTTTCCGTGCTGATCGGTTTCCTGGGTTCTGTCCTCCAAGGAGTTCTGGTTGTCCCGGTCTCCCGCTCGGTTCTCAACCGCCGGACTGGCTTCAAGCAAATGTGGAAGCTTGCGGGCCCGGGAATCCTGCCGCTCCTCGGCGTTGCCGCGCTGCTGACGCTGGGCGGCCTGCTCGTAGCTGCCGCAGTGATCGGGGTAGCGATCTTGTTATTCACTGCGATGGGACCCGCGGCCCTGCTTATCGTCCTGCCCTTGGGCCTGGGTTCCTTTGTGGCCTTCGTTTGGATCGGCCTGAAGTTGATGCTGGCTCCCGCCGCCATCGTGGTGGAGAAGACCGGCGTTTTCCAAGGATTGCTCCGATCCTGGCGATTGACGAAGAACAATTGGTGGCGGATCTTCGGCATCACCCTGGTGGTAGCCATCATGGTGGGAATCATCGCGCAGATCGTCCAAATTCCTGTGTCCTTGGCCTCCGCAGCCATTGGTGGAGTAGTTGCACCCCACCCTGATCCCGACTCGATGACCTCAACGTTGGTTCTGACCACTGTCATCTCCACTGCGATTGGGGCGTTGGTGGGGTCCGTGACATTCGCCTTTCAAGCGTCCGTGTCGGGCTTGATCTACATGGATCTTCGGATGCGTCGCGATGGCCTGGATGTTGAATTGATGCGGCTCATGGAAACTGGTTCCGATCCTGACGGTATTCCCGGTGGGCCATCCACGTTGACACGAAACACCACCTGGCCACCTGATGGCGGGCAGTTTCCTTCCGCTCCCCCCGGGCAGCGGCCTCCCGCATGAAGGTCGCCGCCATTGACATTGCACCGTTGGCATTGATGGAACCACCGGTGGAACCGGACCGTGACGAAGCCCGGCGTTGGGCTGCTGAGGAGCTATCGAATCCCCGATATCCGGATGCAAGGCCCGGCTGGCTGGACCAGTTGTGGCGGGATTTCCTGGACTGGCTGGCATCGTTGGAAGGTGATGGACCTGGCACCGGACCCAACCTTGCTGTCCCGTTGATTGTGGTTTTGGCGCTGGCACTCATCATCGCTGCCGTCGTCGTCGTTCGGCCAAGACTCAACGCCCGACGACGGAAAGAACCCGGAGATCTCTATGGAGAAGACCAGAGCGTCGACGCCGGGGGCTACCGAAGCAGGGCGGCGACTGCAGCCGACAGTGGCAACTGGCCGGCCGCCGTCGTCGATCAATTTCGCGCTCTTGTCCGATCTGCCGAAGAACGGGACATCATTGATGCTCGAGCGGGCAGGACGGCAGACGAAGCAGCCGGTCAACTGGGCCAGGTTTTTGGTTCGGCCCAAGTCAGGCTGCTCGCCGCTGCGGGTGTTTTCGACGCCGTGCGGTACGGCGAACAAGCCGCAACACGGGCGGACTATGAGTCCGTCCGCCAGCTGGACGCTGATCTTCTTGAGCTGAAGCCCGACTTCACAGGACAAGCCCACGCCGGATTCGCGGTACCACGATGACCACCATCTTGGAAGATAGCACCCCGGGTACCGACAATGCCGCTGCCGAAGGACTTCCCGCGGGTCAACGTTTCATGGCCTGGTTCCGGAAACACCTGGTATGGATTGCCCTCGGCACCCTGCTTGCAGGCTTGGTCACTTTCCTGGCCATCAACAGCGTCTCCGGCGCAACTGATTCCCGGCGGCTCTCCGCACGGAATCCAGCGCCGGACGGCGCCATGGCTGCAGCCGAAATCCTCGCACGCCACGGAGTTTCCGTCACTCCGACAGACACGTTTGAAGACACTATGGATGCGTTGTCAGCCAAGGACGAAGCCACGGTTCTCCTCTTTGACGCGCAGGGCTTTCTTGACCGGTCCCAACTGGAGGAGATCACTGCCGCAGCAGACCGCGTTGTGGTAGTTGCTCCACGGTTGAGGACACTCAACGGCCTGAACCAGGGGATCCGGCCCGGCGGTGTGGTTCCAGAAGCAACACAGGTGATCGAACCCGGATGTGAACAGGAAGATGCCAGGGCGGCGGGCCGGGTGTCCGCACAAGGATCTATCCTGTCCGGGCCCTTGGTTTGTTATCCCACCCGCGAGGACGGACCAGGCTTGTATGCGGCATCAGCCGATGGGCGGGTCATCGTCCTGGGCAGTAGGGAACTCATGGACAATCAACACCTCGCCTTGGAGGGTAATGCTGCCCTTGCCCTGCGTACCTTGGGGAACAACGCGGACCTCGTGTGGTACATCCCGGGCGTCGGCGATATCTCCGCCTCCAATTCAAACCCCACACTGAACGAGCTGGCACCGCGATGGCTGGCCTTCGCCGGACCGTGGTTGGGCTTGGTAGCCCTGTTGGCCATCGCTTGGCGGGGCCGGCGCATGGGCCCTCTCGTATTCGAGCCGCTGCCCGTGGTGGTCAAGGCCGTCGAAACAGCAGAAGGCCGGGCACGCCTTTACCAGGATTCACGGGCTGTGGGGCGGGCAGCCAACAACTTGAGGGCAGGAACCCTCTCACGGTTGGCCCGGCACTTCAACCTCGGCGCTGACACCACCGCCGAAGCAATAGTCGACGCAACAGCCCGCCATGCGGAGCAATCAATCCAGGAAGTCCGATTTGTCCTGATCGACTTCATGCCGGAAAGCGAAGGACAACTGGTGCAGTGGGCACAACAAATCGAACGAATCGAACAGGAGGCGACCGCTCGATGAGCAGCCAGCCAAACAGCTATACGGACAGCAACAGCCACTCCGAGGGAGGTGCGACGCCTCACCCGGATGTTCTGCAGCCCGATGCACCCCAGCAAGACGCCAGCCCGCAGGGTGCTACCCGGCAGGGTGCGCCTCGGGGAACCGGACCCGCAGAAAACGGACAGCGCCGCCCCGGTGAGGATCCGGCCCGGCAGTCACTGCTGAATGTCAGGGCAGAGGTGGGCAAGGCCGTGGTCGGTCAGGACCCCACCGTAACGGGTATGCTGATCGCCCTGCTCTGTGGCGGACATGTTCTCCTCGAAGGTGTACCCGGTGTAGCCAAGACCCTGTTGGTCAGGGCGTTGTCCACCGCGCTGAGCCTGGACACAAAGCGCGTCCAGTTCACTCCGGACCTCATGCCCGGCGACGTCACGGGTTCACTGGTATATGACTCGCACACCTCTGAGTTCACTTTCCGCGAGGGCCCGGTTTTCACCAACATCATGCTGGCCGATGAGATCAACCGGACCCCGCCCAAGACCCAGGCCTCGCTCCTGGAAGCAATGGAGGAACGCCAGGTTTCGGTGGATGGTGTGTCGCGTCCGCTTCCAAGCCCGTTCATTGTGGCGGCAACCCAGAACCCGGTGGAATACGAAGGCACCTACCCCTTGCCGGAAGCACAACTGGATCGGTTCCTCCTCAAGCTGACCATGCCACTGCCTGGACGGGCAGAGGAGATCGAGGTCATCCGTCGCCACGCCAACGGCTTTGATCCCCGGAACCTGTCTGCAGCCGGCGTACGGTCCGTGGCGGGCGCCGTCGAGCTTTCCAGTGCCCAAGCGGCTGTCGCGCAAGTGGCCGTGGCTCCGGAAATCCTCGCGTACATAGTTGACGTGGTGCGCGCAACGCGGTCTGCTCCTTCTTTCCAACTCGGCGTTTCTCCTCGGGGAGCCACCGCCCTTCTCAACACTTCAAAGGCATGGGCATGGTTGTCCGGCAGGACTTTCGTGACTCCGGACGATGTCAAGGCTTTGTCGTTGCCGTGCCTGAGGCACAGGGTGGGTCTGCGTCCGGAGGCTCAAATGGACGGCATCCAAGTGGACGACGTCCTGGGCAGTATCCTGGCGTCCGTCCCGGTGCCGCGGTGATCTTCCGACCGGCATTGGCCAAGGGGGTTTGAGTGGCCATTACGGGTCGTTTCGTGTTGCTGGCCCTTCTGGGTTTGGTGCCCTTGGTGGTTTTTCCCGCGTGGAGCACCGTCCTGTTCGTGGCCGTGGGGCTGCTGCTCTTACTGGTTGCGGATCTTGTCGTGGCCGCCTCGCCCGCGAGGCTTGCCTTGGAACGCAGGCAACCTGGAAACGTGACGCTTGAGGGCGAGACGGACTCCGTTGTCACTGTCACCAATGGCACGCGGCGCAAGCTGCGTGCCGAGGTAAGAGACACGTGGCAGCCCTCCGCCGGCGCAGTAAACGCTGCACAGTCCTTGGTAGTCCCGTCCGGAGAGCGTCGCCGCATGACCGTGACCCTGGTTCCTCGTCGTCGCGGCGACCTCAAAAGCCCCCACGTGACCATCCGATCGTTCGGCCCCATGGGTTTGGCCGCAAGGCAGCGGACCCGCACCCTGCCTGGCCAACTGCGGGTCCTCCCCCCGTTCCATTCAAAACGTCATCTCCCTTCCAAACTCCGGAAGCTTAGGGAGTTGGATGGCAGGGCCGCCGTACAGATCCGTGGGGCCGGCACCGAATTCGACTCACTGCGGGACTACGTCCGCGGTGACGATGTCCGGTCCATCGACTGGCGGGCCACCGCGCGGCGGACTTCAGTGGTGGTACGGACGTGGCGCCCGGAGCGCGACCGGCGCGTGGTCATCGTGCTTGACACTTCGCGCACGGCAGCCGCCCGAATCGAGGATGAACCCCGGCTCGACACCGGAATTGAGGCGGCGCTGCTGCTTGCGGTGCTGGCCGAGCGCGGAGGCGACCGCGTGGACTTCCTCGCTTACGATCGGCGAATTCGCGCACGCGTTGAATCGGCCTCAAAAGGCAATCTGCTGGGTCAACTCGTCCAAGCCATGGCCCCCTTGGAAGCTGAACTGATCGAACTCGATTGGCAGCAGGTTCCGGCTCAGGTACGGGCAGTTTCGGCGCACCGATCCATGGTGGTCCTCTTGACAGCGCTCGACGGCGGCGCCCCCGAAGAGGGGCTCCTCCCCACTGTGGCGCAATTGTCGCGCCAACACGTTGTGGTGGTGGCCTCGGTCCGGGATCCCCTGCTGTCTGCCATGAAAGAAGAAAGAACGACGGCCAGCCAGGTTTTCCGTGCAGCCGCCGCCGAGCGCGCATTGTTGGAGCGTTCCGCGGTGACGGCGCAACTCCGGCAACTCGGAGCCGAAGTGGTTGACGCCGAGCCCCACGATGTTCCTCCCTTACTCGCTGACACCTACATACGGCTCAAAGCAGCCGGGAGGCTCTAGTTCCAAGATTGAGTTCCACGTACAAGGAAGGACCGCAATGAATACCCCCATCTACCAGCTGGCACTCGGCGACGAGTTCAGCCGGCTAACCCCGGAGCTCCAGGAGTATTTTTCGTTGGCTGCCGGCTCCGGATTGTATGGAATCGGAGAGGGAGTCTTTGACGTTGTCGGGTGCCGTCAAAAGTGGTTGCGGCCACTGCTCGCCCTGACGGGGAGCGAGGAGGCTTTCTTTCCTGATTACGGTGAGGGCATTCCGTTCCGGATCGAAAACCACGCCCATCTGGATCCTTTCGGACGACCGGCCTTGACGGCCCGTCGGGAGATCTATTTCCCTTCGGGTACACGGCTGTTCCACGATACGACGAGCGCGGTCCTGACTGGCTCCGACCATCGAAATGCCCATTTGGTGGACCATGTGGGGCGTTATCGCCGTCTTGTCACGGACCTGGATGTCAGCGTTACCGCTGAGGGCCGCCTTCGTGGCGTGTCCAAAGCAAGCAGACTATTCCTTGGCCCCTTGCGAGTACCATTACCGAACGCACTTGATGCGCGTGCCTACGCGGAGCAGTGGTGGGACAGCGCAGAGCGCAAGCACCGCATCCAAGTCAAAGTCATCCAGCCCCAGATCGGCTTGGTCCTTGTATACGCAGGACGCTTCGACTACCGCTTGGCACCATATCTGCCAGGAGCTGCCCCCGGTACCTCTCTCCCCCGCTATGCGGAACCAGACCGCTGGGAAGAGAGAATCTGACGCCTTCGCAGTTAGCCCTGAGCCAGCTGGTCCAGTCCGTCTGCCACTTGGGTCAGTTTAGATAGCACAGCCTTGGCCCTTGAAGGCTTGAAGTCTGCCAGCCCCGTAGAGGGAGTAACCCGGAGTCCCGCCAAGCCCGAGGCAGGAAGCCCGAGCTGCCGCCACGGCTTCGCGATGCTTTCGACAACCTCGGCGGTGCGTGGCAGTTGCGCCTGTGGCTCGCCTGTTGACAGTGCGCCCGCCCACAGGCGTTTTCCGTCCTCCACTGCTACAGCCAGCTGCTCCCATTGGCGTGTCGTCAGGGCTTTCAGGGGCACCGCGACGCCGTCGGCTCCCGCTGCCAGGATTCGCTCGATGGGCGCTTCGATTTCCGGTACTGAGACCACGGCCTCGACGACTCCCGCACTCTTGAGCGCGTCGATCACCACTCGCCACGCGCCTGTCACTTCCTCGCCGGATATGGACCGCAATGTTCGGTAGCCACTCGCCGTCGGGATCGTGCCGGCCGTGACGGAGGCGATGTCCGGCTCGTCAATTTGAACCACCAACCGGGCACCCGGGACAGCCGAGGCGATGCGGCTGAGGTGCTCTGTGATGCCGGCGGCCAAAGATTCCGCAATATCCCTGCGGGCGCCATAATCCAGAAGTGCCCGTTCGCCGTTGTGCAGGTAAAGATTGGCAGCAAGACTCATGGGGCCCAACAGCTGGATTTTGAACTCCGTTGCAGCGACGTCCTCGGCACCAGCTATGTCGGCCAATATGTTGAGGTCGGTCGAGAGCGCAGAGCGGGCGCGCCGGGCATCCTTCCCGGGCTTGTCCACCAGGCGCCAGCCGTGCGGTTGGACATCGATTGCCAGGTCGACCAACAGTGAGCCGGTCCTTCCGACAGCATCCGAGCCCACCCCTCGATCAGGCAACTCGGGCAGGAAAGGAAGGTGGGGGTCCCCCAATTCGCCCCGAATGATCCGGTTTGCTTCCGCGGGGTCGCTTCCGGGCCACGGGCCCAGTGCGGTGGCGCTGGCGCGCAAATTAGCCAATTCCGCCACGGCTCAGGCCTGCTGGCTGGAAATCTGGTGATCCTCGGCGATTGCCTCGTGATGGCGGATCACTTCGCTGATGATGAAGTTGAGGAATTTCTCTGCGAAGGCTGGATCAAGGTGCGCATCCTCGGCCAGCCGTCGCAAGCGGGCGATCTGGGCCGATTCGCGGCCCGGATCTCCGGCGGGAAGCTTGTGGGTGGCCTTTAGGATTCCTACCTTTTGGGTGGCCTTGAAGCGTTCCGCGAGCAGGAAGACAAGTGTTGCGTCAATGTTGTCGATGCTGGACCGGATGGACAACAGCTCGTCCATGACTGCACGGTCCACTTGGCCGGCCAGGGAGCTCGCTGCCGGGTTGAAGGAATCGGCGTCATCAGGAAGGGCGTTGTTCTGCTCGGTCATGCACCCCAGTCTATGGTGTGGGGCGGTCCAGCCGCGGGTGTTACCTGCGGGCCAGGAGGCACATTACAGCAACCATGGCCTCAGCTATTGGCGTATCCCTTAACGCGGAGAAGGTACGCCCGCCACAGTGGGGGGCGTACCTTCTCTACATTGGGTGGATTCTCCAGGGACGGTCTAGTCGCCAAGCAACAATCTAGCCGCCCAGCAGAGTGCGGTGCGCTTCCCGCCGTCGTGCTTGTTCGTCGGGGTCCGGCACCGGCAGCGAGGCGATGAGCCTCTTGGTGTACTCATGCTGCGGTGACCCCATCACATGGTTTCCGATCCCCTGCTCCACCAACTGGCCTTTGTACAGCACGCCAACCCAGTGGGACAACATGTCCACTACTGCGAGGTCGTGGCTGATGAACAGAGCCGCGAAACCGTACTGCTCCTGTATGTCCTTGAACAGGTCCAACACTTTGGCCTGCACCGAGACATCCAAGGCGGAGGTGGGTTCGTCGGCGATCAGGAGGCGCGGGTTGAGTGCCAGCGACCTCGCCAAGGATGCGCGCTGCCGCTGCCCACCGGACAGCTCGTGCGGGTAGCGCTCCGCGTACGACGCCGGCAGCTGGACTGATTCGAGCAGCTCACCTACCTTTTTCCTCGCCTCAGCGGCACCGGGCTTGGTGTGGATAAGCAGCGGTTCTGCGACGCACTCGCCGATGGTGAGGTGCGGGTTGAAGGACGCCGCCGGATCCTGGAAAACGAAGCCGATCTCCTTGCGGAGCGGACGGAAGGTACGCTCTTTGAAGTCCAGCATCTCGTACCCAAGAACCTTCAGGCTGCCTCCGGTGGTTCGGGTCAGGCCTGCTATGGCCCGTCCAATGGTGGATTTTCCGGAACCGGATTCACCGACCAGTCCGAAAACCTCATTCTCCGAGACCGTAAAGCTGACGTCGTCCACGGCCTTGAACCCGTGCCTGCCGAAACGGCCGGGGTATTCGATGGTGAGGTTCTTTGCTTCCACCAGGATTTTGCCTCCCTGGTGGAGCCGGCCACGGGCACCCTCGGAGGCCGAGTTTCGTCCGAGGTGCGGTACTGCGGCCAGCAGTTTCCTGGTGTACTCCTGCCGGGGTTCGGCAAACAGGACCCGTGAAGGAGCCTCCTCCACAACGTCGCCCTGGTACATGACCACAACGCGGTCGGCCAAATCTGCCACTACACCCATGTTGTGCGTGATGAGCACGATTGAGGTGCCATAGTTGTCCCTCAGGTCGCGGAGGAGCTGCAGGATTTCAGCCTGGACTGTAACATCCAGCGCGGTGGTGGGCTCATCCGCCACGATCAGCCCCGGGTTGAGGGCCAAGGCCGCAGCGATTACCACGCGTTGCTTCTGACCACCTGAGAACTGGTGCGGGTAGTAGTTGACCCGCGTCTCAGGATCCGGGATGCCCACCTTGCGGAGCGCCTCGGTTGCCCGGTGCTTGGCTTCCTTGGCGGAGATGCGACGGCCGTCCGTGGCGTGTGCCCGGATACCTTCGGCAATCTGCCAGCCCACGGTGAAGACCGGGTTCAGGGCCGTGGAAGGCTCTTGGAACACCATTGCAACATCCCGGCCACGGATTTTGCGAAGCGTCGATTTGCTGACGCTGATGACGTTGTTGCCGTTGATGACCACGGCACCGGAGCTGATGGCAGTTTCCGGAAGCAAGCCCAGGATGGTTTTGGCTGTGACGGTTTTGCCGGAACCCGATTCCCCTACGATGGCCACTACTTCACCGGCTCCAACTTCCAGGCTGACGTCCTTTACAGCGTGAACGTCCCCGCCATCAGTGGCGAAGGTGACTTGGAGCCGATCGATGGTTAGTACAGGCGGCTCGGTGCTGACGTGATCTGACTCATTTCCCAAGTTGGTGGTCATGGCTTGCCTGCCTCTGTCGGGTTTGAAGGCGTTCCTGCCGTTGTTGGGTTTGGCGTCCTGCCCGCGCGTTTGCGTCCACGGATCCGGGGGTCATTGAGGTCGTTGATGCTCTCGCCCACGAGGGTCAGCCCCAAGACCGTGAGTACGATCGCGATCCCGGGGAAGACGCCCGTCCACCAAATACTGGACGAAGTGTCCGCCAGTGCCTTGTTGAGGTCAAACCCCCATTCAGCGGCTGATGTGGGCTCGATGCCGAAGCCAAGGAAGCCCAGGCCGGCGAGCGTCAGGATCGCCTCGGAAGCGTTCAGGGTGAACATGAGCGGCAGGGTCCGGGTGGCGTTCTTGAAAATGTGCCTCCCAATGATGCGCACGCTGGAAGCCCCGAGCACTTTGGCCGACTCGACGAACGGCTCGGCCTTAAGACGAATGGTCTCTGCCCGGATGACCCGGAAGTACTGCGGGACAAAGACCACCGTGATGGAGAAAGCACAAGAGAAGATGCCGCCCCAGAAACTGGATTGTCCCCGGCTGATCACGATGGAAATTACGATTGCCAGGAGCAGGGTAGGAAACGCATAGATGGCATCCGCCACTACCACCAGAATCCTGTCCAGCCACCCTCCGAAATATCCACTGAGCAGACCAAGGGCGACACCGAGGAACAAGGACATCGCCACTGACACAACGATGACTGTCACCGCTGTTTGGGAACCCCAAACCACCCGTGACAAGACGTCGTAGCCGCCAACAGTTGTTCCCAGCAGGTGCTTGGAGTTCGGAGCTTCCTGGGTGGGAAACGAACCGGATGCGTCGCTGAGTTGGGAGTAGCCATAGGGAGCAAGGAGAGGTGCAAAGATGCTCGTAAGGATGAAGAGTCCACTGAGGACAACGCCCACAATGAGCATGCCTCGCTGAAGTCCGACGCTTTTCTTCAAGTGGCTTACCACGGGAAGCCTTGAGAACAAGGGCTGCTTGGGTCGGGTCAATGGGGAAGTGCTCATGGTCAGTACCTCACTCGAGGGTCGATGAGTGCGGCAATAATATCCACCACGAAGTTGGTGACGGCCACAATGATGGCCAGCAATACAACGATTCCCTGGACGGCCACAAAGTCGCGCGCGTTCAGGTACTGCACCAGTTGATAGCCCAGGCCCTTCCACTCAAAGGTGGTTTCGGTCAGAATGGCGCCGCCCAGCATCAGGGCAATTTGCAGGCCCATGACAGTAATGATGGGAATCAGTGCCGGTTTGTAGGCATGCTTGGTCACCAGGCGGAACTCACTGACACCGCGGGAACGCCCGGCCTCAACGTAGTCCTTTCCCAGCGTGCCGATGACGTTGGTGCGCACCAGTCGCAGGAAGACGCCGGCGGTCAACAATCCGAGGGCTACTGCGGGGAGCACCGCGTGGGCCACGATGTCCCCCAGGGCTGCGAAGTTGCCGCTGCGCAATGCGTCCAGCCAGTAAATGCCTGACGGTGCAGCCAGGCCGCTCATGGTCAGTTCCGTTCGCGTAGAGGCTCGACCAGCTACGGGGAACCATCCAAGCCACACGGAAAACGTCAGTTTGAGGAGGAGCCCGGAGAAGAAAACAGGTGTGGCGTAGCAGAGGATGGCGAAGAACCTCAGAAACGCATCAGGAGTCTTGTCCCGGTGCTGTGCGGCAATGAGACCGAAGGGGATGCCGACTGCCAGCGCGACGATCAGTGCGTTGATCGACAGCTCGAGTGTGGCTGCACCGAAAGTGGTGAGTACTTCCACCACTGGCCGCCGGTCGGTGATGGTGCTGCCAAAATTGCCGGTGATGAGTTGGCCCAGGTATTCGAAGTACTGGACCAGTACGGGCCGATCGTAGCCGGCCTCTTGTATTCGCTGGGCCAGGACGTCCGGGGGCAGGCGTCCGCCTTGCGACGCCGTGATGGGGTCTCCAATGACCCGCATCAGGAAGAAGACGAGAGTCACCAATATGAAGACGGTGGGGATGATCAGGAAAAACCTGACCACGATGTATCTGCCCAGACCTCCCCCGGCTTTGGACTTGCTCTTGGGAGCAACGATGCCGGGCTCAGCCTCGGGAACCTCAATAAGTGTTGTCATTGTTACCTGCATTTCATGCCCGTGGATTGCGCGGGGTTGTCTCATGCGAGCCGGCCACCTGGGTGGTCAGCAAAGGAGGCGGGACACCGGATCAGTGTCCCGCCTCCCTTTCCTCACAAAGGTGCGGTTACTTGGAAATTACTCCGAGGCGGAACTTGAACGATGGGTCCAGTGTCTTCTCGACGCCATTCACGCCGCTTCCGACAACCGCCACCTGGGCGCCCTGGAGCAGGGGCAGGGTGGAAATGTCCTTGGCCAAGGCGTTCTGGACATCCTTGATGGCAGCCTCGCGGCTGGTCTTGTCCGCATCCGTCAGCTGCTTGGCGATCAGCCCATTGACCTCGGGATTGTTGTAATGGTTCTTCAGGAAGCCGCCTTCCGGGAAGAACGGCGTCAGGTAGTTATCGGAATCGCTGAAGTCCGGGAACCAGCCAAACTGGAACAACGGGTACTCGTCGGCACGGCTGGCCTTGCTGTAAGTGACCCATTCTGTGGACTGCAGGTTCACGGTGAAGAGACCGGACTTCTCCAGCTGCTCCTTGACCATGGCGTATTCATCGCCGGAGGATCCGCCGTAGTGATCCGGGTTGTACTGCAGGTTCAGTGCGACGGGTTCCGTGATGCCGGCATCCGTCAGGACCTTCTTTGCCTTGTCCAGGCTTGGCTTTCCGGCATCGCCATAGGCGTCCTTGAACGACTCGTTGGCGCCGAGGAATCCGCTCGGAACGTTGGAGTACAGGGGCAGGTAGGTGCCCTTGTATACCTGGTCAGCGATAGCCTGGCGGTCAATGAGGTTGGCCACGGCCTGGCGAACTGCGAGTGCCTTCGCAGGGTCTGCGCCGGCTGCCTTGGTTCCGTACGGCATGGTGTCGAAGTTGAAGGTGATGTAGCGGATCTCGCCACCCGGTCCGGTGAGGACCTTGACCTTGGAGTCCTTGCGCAGGTCGTCGATATCCGTGGCGCTCAGGCTGCGGAAGGCAACGTCAATGGCACCTTGCTGGATTTCCAGCTTCAGGTTGGTGGGGCTGGCGTAATACTTAATGGTGGCAGCATCATTGGCGGGCTTGCCAAGAACGCCTTGGTAGTCAGCGAGGGCCTTAAAGCTGACCAGCTCGTTCTTCTTGTAGCTGTCAATCGTGTACTGGCCGTAGAACGCGTTCGCTTTGATGATCTCGTCGTCCGAAAGAATCTTGTCGGCCGGGAAGACTTCATCGTCCACGATCGGCGCGGCAGGGCTGCTGAGGATCTGGCTGAACGTTTGGTCGTTGGCGTTCTTCAACTTGAATACCACGGTGGTGGCATCGGGCGTACTTACGCTTTCGATGTTGGTCAGCAGCGAGGCAGGTCCGGCGGGATCGTTGATTGCCACCTGCCGATCGAAGGAGTGTTTGACGTCCTTGGAATCCAGAGTGTGCCCGTTGGCCCACTTGAGCCCCGACTTGAGCTTGACGGTGTATTCCGACGGCGCCGTGAACGACGACGATTCGGCGAGGTCGGGAACGGGCTCCGCACCGCCGGGCTTCGAATTCAGGAGAAATGAGTAGACCTGGTTCATCACCATAAACGAACCGTTGTCATAGGACCCGGCGGGATCCAGCGACGTGACTTTGTCAGTAGTGCCGTAGGCGATGGGGCCTGCGGCGGCCGGGGCGGATGATGAACCGCCGCCGGAGGGACCCGTGCATGCCGTCAGGGCGAGCGCGGAAATGCCCGCCAGCGCGATAACGCCGTGCAGGGCCTTCTTGTTCAGTGCCATCTGGTGAACCTTCTGTTCGATGGATTCGGCGCGCCGCCGTGGGATATTTGTGACGGCGCGCACTCTTGATTCCACGATTCAATCAGACTTCGAAGGCCGCGAACCCTTCATTTTGTGATTCGAGACACAAAATTTACTTTCCAGTAGGTTTTGCCGGGAAGGTGCCGGCTCCTAGAGGACTTCCCGCTGGAGTGAGCGGGCGGCGTCAATGGTTGCCTGCCCCAGTACGCGGCTGCCTTGGTAGAGAACAACGGTCTGGCCCGGGGCCACGCCTCTCAAGGGATCCGTCAGCGTGACAACAATCTGGGCACGCTCCACTCCGGATTCGTCAGCAACGGATTCCACACGGGCGATTGCCGGAACAGGATCGCCGTGCGCCCGGACCTGGGCGTGGCAGTCGAACTCAGCGCCGGTGGCGACTTCGGAAATGGGCACGCCGGCCCAGGAAACCTTGATACCGCGAATCTCGTCGATCGCCAGCAGGGCTTCCGGTCCCACGACCACCTTGTTTTCCTTGGGGCGGATCTCCAGGACGAACCGGGGCTTACCGTCTGCCGCGGGGGTGCCCAGCTTCAGGCCGCGCCGCTGCCCCACCGTGAACGCGTTGGCACCAGGATGTTCGCCAACCTTGACACCGGTTTCGTCAACGATGTCGCCGGTTGTCATGTCAATCTTCTCGGCCAACCATCCGCGGGTGTCACCGTCAGAAATAAAGCAAATGTCGTGGCTGTCCGGCTTGTTGGCCACGGACAACCCGCGACGCTCGGCCTCGGCACGCACCTCAGCCTTGGAAGGGGTGTCGGCCAGCGGGAACATGGAGTGCTTGAGTTGCTCGTGGGTCAGCACACCGAGAACGTAGCTCTGGTCCTTGGCCCAATCGGCGGCGCGGTGAAGTTCACGGTTGCCGTCGGCGTCTTCGATGACTTTGGCATAGTGACCGGTGCACACGGCGTCGAAGCCCAGGGCAATGGCCTTTTCCAGAAGGGCGGCGAACTTGATCCGCTCGTTACACCGCATACAAGGGTTGGGCGTCCTGCCCGCAGCGTACTCATCAATGAAGTCCTGGACCACATCTTCCTTGAAACGCTCCGAGAAGTCCCACACGTAGTAGGGAATGCCCAGGACGTCGCAGGCACGCCAAGCATCGCGCGAGTCTTCGATGGTGCAGCAGCCCCTGCTTCCTGTGCGCAGGGTGCCGGGCATGCGCGACAACGCAAGGTGGACTCCGACGACGTCGTGTCCGGCCTCCACGGCCCGGGCTGCGGCCACGGCGGAGTCTACTCCGCCGCTCATTGCTGCAAGTACTCGCATGCTGGCTTTCTGTGTCTGTGGGATTTGGAGCAACTGATCCGGCTGGGAAGAGTCGGCGTGCCCATCCATTCTAGCCCGTAGTGCCACGCCCGCCCTAAAACCCCTTGACTGGCCACACCCCTGCTTCTAAAGTCAAAACTAGTGGTTTTAGAATCGAGCTGACATGGCAAACGAACACATCGTTATTGCGGGCGGCGGGCTCGCCGGGGCTACTGCGGCCAAAACCCTCCGGGCCGAGGGCTACGGAGGGGACGTCACTGTGGTGGGCGCCGAGCACCGGACACCCTACATACGCCCACCCCTGTCCAAGGAATTCCTCCTGGGTAAGGCTGACGCAGATTCTGCCCTCGTAGTACCCGGGGACTGGTACGGGGAGAACGACGTCGAACTTCTTCTTGGCAGCCCCGTCAGCCGGATCGACCCTGATGGACATCTGGTAACTCTGGCCGACGGCCGACGCCTCGGCTACTCCAAACTGCTTCTGGCTACGGGTGCCCGGCCTCGTACTATCCCGCTTCCCGGCGTAGACCTTGACGGAGTCATGATGTTCCGGACACTGGATGACAGCCTGCGACTTCGGTCCCTCTTGAAAGGCGGAGGACGGAGGGTGGTCATGATCGGGTCCGGATGGATCGGCATGGAACTGGCCGCTGCAGCCCGCACGTACGGCAACGACGTCACGCTGCTGGGGCTCGAAGACATACCTTTGAGTGCCGCTATCGGCCCTGAACTCGGCCTATACTTCCAACGTCTCCATGAAGACCAAGGCGTCAGTTTCCGTCTCCCGGCAAGCGCCGTCGGGATTGATGGACAGGACGGCAAGGCGACGGCGGTTCGCACCAATACCGGCGAAATGCTGCCTGCCGACGTCGTCATCGTTGCCGTCGGCGTCGTACCGGACACAGCACTTGCCGAAGCCGCCGGGCTTGAAATACGCAATGGAATACTGGTGGATGCCGGACTGTGGTCCAGCGCTCCGGATGTGCTGGCCGCCGGAGATGTCGCCAACGCACTGCATCCCTTTACCGGCGAGCACCATCGCAGCGAGCATTGGGCCAACGCACTCAACGGCGGCAAAGTCGCGGCAAAGTCCATGATGGGCCAGGACGCCAGATTGGATGTGGTGCCCTACTTCTATACGGACCAGTTCAGCCTGAGCATGGAGTATTCGGGCTTTCCCTCATTGACATTCGGAATCCCACCGGTGATTCGCGGCTCGTTGGATGAGGGCAGCTTCATTGCTTTCTGGTTGAGGGAGGGCAATGTAGTGGCCGGAATGAGCGTCAACCAGAGCCGCGTCCAGAAACCCATCAAGGCCTTGATTTCGAACCGCGTCCCGGTAGATGTAGCGAAACTGACGGATCCCGGAGTACCGCTGGACGAACTGGTGCCTGGCTAGCAGGAGTCTCTACAAAGTTTCTGCCGAGGCTTGCCGGGCTACCGTCGCCGCTGTCTGAATGCTGGATTCATGACCAGCCATTCCTGCTTGCCTGGCCCTGAGGCATGCCTCGGGAAGTGCCTTCAGGAGCTCGTCCACATCCGCCTCGGTGGAACTGTGGCCCAGGGTAAATCGCTGGGCGCCGCGGGCAGTATCCTCGTCCAAGCCCATGGCCAGGAGGACGTGTGATGGCCTGGGCACACCAGCGGTGCACGCCGAACCCGTAGAAGATTCAACACCTGCAAGGTCCAGGAGAAAGAGCAGTGAGTCGCCTTCACAACCAGGGAAGGTGAAGTGGGCGTTTCCCGGCAGCCGACCGTCCCCGGGAGCACCCCTCAGCACCGCGTCGGGAATCAATTCGAGTACCCCGCGGATGAGGCGGTCCCGCAACGAGCTGAGGCGTTCACGTTCACGCTCCAGGTTTGCCGCCACAGCCTCGGCGGCTGCGGCAAAGGCAGCAATTGCGGGAGTGTCCAACGTCCCGGACCGTACATCGCGCTCTTGGCCACCCCCGTGCTGCACCGGCGTCAACTTCACAGCCCTCCCCAGGAAAAGGGCGCCAACCCCTACGGGACCACCAAGCTTGTGCCCTGAGACGGACATTGCGGAGAGCCCGGAACCACGAAAATCCACAGGAACGGAACCGAACGCCTGGACAGCGTCGGAGTGGACCGGAATGCCATGCGGCTTCGCCAGTTCCACGATCTCCGTAACCGGCTGGATGGTGCCTACTTCATTGTTGGCCCACATGACGGTGATCAAGGCTACCGATTCGGGCTCCCGTTCGATTTCGTGCGTGATGACGTCCATCCGGACCTTCCCGTCAGCGTCCACGGGAAGCCATACAACATGCGCGCCTTCATGCTTTTCAAGCCACTCCACGGTATCCATGACCGCATGATGCTCGACGGCGGAGCAGAGGATGCGCGTGCGGCGCGGGTTCTCGTCCCGCCTGGCCCAATACAGCCCCTTGACTGCCAGGTTGTCCGCTTCCGTCCCGCCTGAGGTGAAAATAACCTCAGATGGATGTGCCCCGGCAGCCGCGGCGAGCGTCTCCCGTGCGTCCTCTACCGCCCGCCTCGCGCGGCGCCCTGCGCCGTGCAGAGACGAAGGGTTCCCCGTCCGCGCGAGTTCGCGCGTCATGACGGCCAGCGCTTGGGCCGACAGGGGCGTGGTTGCAGCATGGTCAAGGTAAACAGGCACCCTGCAATTCTACCGACGACGAGCCTTCAGGAGCCGCCTGCTCAGGAATCGCCCTCAAGGGTGGTGATGCGCGCACAGCAGTGTCCCGGTCCATGGTCCGGATCCGGCACGACGACGTCGGCGCCGAGTCCGGAGGCCGTCGCAGCACCGCTGAGGAAGGCGCCGTTCATGGCGCACACTACCTCCTTGTGGTCCAGCGACAGGCGATGGAAGGGACAGTTCAGCAGGCGGTATCCCCCGGAGGCATCGGGGGTGGGATGGTACCCAAGATCCGAGATCGCACCCAGGAAATCGCCAGGCCTTCCCAACTCGCTTCCCCTGGCTGAAGCGACCTCACGCAGGGCAGCCTCAACGGGAGCGCCATCGGACTCAGCCCGCTGGATGGCTGCAGCCATGAGGTGGCCGGCGAGGTCATAGTGCCGCTCCGGGATGGAGACGCCAATCTCATCCACCATTGGCCTGTAGAGCTTGGATGGCCGCCCCGAGCCTGGACCCGTCCTGTCGGGCGACTTCCTGAACTCGACTTGAAAAAGTCCTTCGCGAACCAGGCGGTCCAAATGGAAAGACACCGAACTGCGGGGCAAGCCCAGAGTCAAGGCCGCCTCATCCCGCCCCACCGCGCTGCCGGCATTCAGAACGTATTCATACAACTTGCGGCGGTTCTCATCGCCCAACACAGCGATAGCTGCGATTTTGCGGATCCACGGGAGGTCGAAAGTGCCCATGCATTACGTTAACTCTAAAAACAAGAATTGCTGCTTTATGCGCTGCCCGGATCAAGACGGCGGTACCACGACGAGCTGGGCCATGATCTCAGCACGCGCCGGGGCCAAGGTCTTGTCATCCGGGCATGCCAGGGAGACATACACCGAGGACGCGGGGGCGCTGAACAACCTGGCCAGGACAACAGCTGACTGGCCGCCGGATGCTGAAGAGGATTCCAAACTGAGGAACTCAACGCTGTGTTGGGGTTTGTCAGAGTCTTCCCCCCAACGCAACGACGCCGGCTTCAAGCTGTCCACCGCAGCGCCGGCATTCAAATAATCGAACAATGCCTTGGTTGACGCGATGTCGTCGCCAGCCACCACCAACGGCCCCTGGTTCACGCTGACCCGGACCGCGAGAATGCATCCATCCGTTTTCTTGTATCTGGTCTCACCCTGCAGAGCGGAGTGAACCACGGACCAGCCTGGCACTTCCTCCAACCGCGTGGAGACAGTCACCGGCTCCCCCGGTGCCAAGGTTCCTCCTGCTGCCAGCGGCAAATCCTTGGCGGCCACCGCGGCCGCATCGTGTCCAGGAGTGATAGTCGGAGTAGCCAGCGTGGATACCGATGGCGAAGGCTTCGGGGCTGCCGGGTCCGGAACGTTGACGGTGCAGCCAGCCAGCAGGACGCCTGCGGCTCCGCCGGCAACCAAGCCGGCCAGTCGTCGTCGAACGTTGTTCGCCACTATTTCTCCCTGTCTGCTCCCTGAGCCCTGCCGTCCGGGCCATGCCGCCTGATATCCGGCAACCGCGGCTTGTCGCCGCGATCGAGTCTAGCCGCCTGCTGCAACGAGGCTCCGCCAGCACCGCGCACGCACTAGGCAAGCACCCATAGGCCTGCGGGAACAAGGTCGACGACGACCGGCAACTCGGCGATGCGCTCCCCGTCGGCGTAGGCCACCACGCTTTCGGCGTCCAACTGCACTTTCCGGACGCGCTTGATCTCCACGGCAGGATGGCTGGTGTGTTTTCCGGCGAAAACCTTGGGAAACACGGCAAGGAAGCGGAGCCGCGACAAGGGCTTCACCACAAACATGTCCAGCCACCCGTCATCGGGAACCGCGTCAGGTGTAATCTGCATGCCCCCGCCTATGAACTGACCATTGGCCACTGAAATGAGCAAGGCAGGCTGACGCCAGGCCACGTCATCGGCGGTCACGGTGTAGGTGATTCGCCGGAAGGAAACCAGTTCCCTGAGCATCGCAAGGTTGTACCGGCTCTTCCCGCGGGGCCACCGCCAGGAATTGGCCCGCTCGTTGACGGCCGCATCAAAGCCGGCGGACAGGACGCCCGCGAAGTAGCTGGTCTCACCGCCTGCGGCGACCCGTCCGACGTCGATCCTGCGCCCGCCCGTTTCCAAGGCAGCCAGCAGCCTGCGGCAAGCGGCCCCAGTGTCGTTCAGCGGCAAAGCCAACAGCCGCGCGACGTCGTTGCCTGTTCCGGCAGGAACAATGCCGAGGGGAATGTCCATCCCGGCAACCGCATTGACACCCAGATGGACCATGCCGTCGCCACCCACCACTACCAACGCCTCCACACCAGCTGCCAAGGTCACATCCACCGCCCTCCGCAGGGCGTCGTAGTCGTCCGCTTCAAGTACGACGACGTCCAGGCCGGCGGCGCGGAGGAAACCTACGGCTTGGTGCCCGGCATTGCGCCCGCGGCCGAATGAGGCAGCAGGATTGATGGCGACAGCGATTTTCTTCGGCATGCTCAGGTGTTATCGGTTGCCGAAGGGTTCACAGCGTGAATTATGCCAGCGGGAACCACGGGGCCCGTTACCGACGTTCACATAGTGGCTGGATAAACTTGCCAGTACCGCGCTTCCCCGGAAGCGCACCACCATCACAGAGAAGGGCCCGTGCTTGGCCGAGGGCAACAGCTCGCACTATCAGGTTCTCCGCGTTTCCGTCACAGCTACGGACAAGGAGATCAAAGTGGCGTACCGAAAGGCTGCCAGGAAGGCACACCCTGACCACGGTGGAGAAGCCGAAATGTTCCGGCGTGTCACCCTCGCTTACGAAACCCTGATTGATCCCAAACGACGGGCCGAATACGACCGAAGGTACGCCCGTGGAGCCTCAAGCGTCAGCCAGCCCCGGCCCGGGGACTACACCGGCACTGCCACGCCGGGCCCCTCCGCCACCACAAACGTCAAGCGACCCCAGGCCCACCGCAATACGGCGGGCGACCCCCCGGTCTATGTCCCTGCGTTTGACGATCCCACCGAGGTTCCGCTCATTTCAGCGGCCGAAGCGGCCCAGCAGGTCCACGGGCTCCCCCGCAAACGCGGCATATTTGGAGCCGAGGCCCGCATTCAACGCGAGATGCGCACTGTGCAGCTCATCAGCCGGCAGGTCCTGACTGCCATACCCGCCGCCAGGCTGATCAACGGGTTGCGCTCGCCATCGGACAACAATCACATCGATCACGCCGTCCTTTCCGGCTACCGGCTGGCGCTGATCGGTTCCATGCTCCTGCCCAAAGGTGCCTATGCCTGGGATGGCCACTCGCTGCGGCACGGCGGGCGTTCGGTAGCTCCACCGCAGCTCGCGCACATCGTCCGCCATATGCAGGACCTCTTTCCCGAACTCAATGTCACCGGCTGGGTGGTTCTGCACAGTCCTGACGGCAACCTCCACGAACCAGTTATCGACCAATACGGCAAGGGCCAGTCCAGCCACAACGCTGTGGAAGTAGTCAACGCGGCAGGGCTGGTGAGGGGGCTCAAGCAATTTCTCAGTTCAGGGCCGGCGCCGAACACTGTGGTGATACCAGTCCTGGCACGTCTGCTTCGCGGGATGCACTAGGCGCAGCCGACTTCTACGCGGCTGACTAAGATGGGACCGTGTTCCGCATCCTCTTCCACACTCCAGAAATCCCGGGCAATACGGGCAACGCCATCCGTTTGGCCGCCATCACGGGGGCCGAGCTTCACTTGGTGGAGCCCCTCGGCTTCGATTTTTCCGATGCCAAGCTGCGCCGCGCCGGCCTCGACTACCACGATCTCGCCGTAGTTACTGTCCACAAGGACATCGATGCCGCGTGGGCCGCGCTCAAGCCGGAACGGGTTTTCGCCTACACCTCTGACGGTGAGACGTCCTATACGGACATCAGTTACCGCGAGGGCGACGTCCTCATGTTTGGTCCGGAATCCGTGGGCCTGCCGGATTGGCTCAAACAGGATCCGCACGTTACAGCGCGTGTTCGCCTTCCCATGAAGCCTTCGCTCCGTTCGCTCAACCTGGCCAACGCTGCTTCGATCGCCGTCTTTGAAGCTTGGCGGCAGAACGGATTTGCCGGCGCCAAGGTGTAGCCCATCCAACGGCCCCACAGCACCGAATACCTTATGCAGGACAACTCCTGCCTTGGACATTCGTTGAGGGAGCCTACGTGAGTGCGCTGCAGACCAGGGTGATGACGGCAAGCCGCTGCACCGCCGCGCCGTCGACGCAATCCCGTTATGCTGCCGGTTTCAAACCGGACGACATATGCTGGACGGTGATGGACATCCCCAACAACCCCGGCCCCCCGGTCTCCGAAGCTACCGGCTCTGCGACTGATCTGAACTCGCAGCTGGCTGGCTTGCTCGAACTCGTGGCAGCACGCGACCAGCAGGCTTTCGCCGAGTTCTATAGCCTCACCTCGCGGCGTGTGTTCGGTATGGCCAGGCGCGTCCTGATAGACCCTGACCTCAGCGAGGACGCCACCCAAGAGGTCTATATCCAGGTTTGGCAGGGTGCTGCCAAATTCGACCGTGCCGCCGGGACTCCACTGGCCTGGCTGATGACCATCGCCCACCGGCGGGCCATTGACCGTGTCCGCGCCGTGCAAGCGGCAACCGACCGCGAAGCCAAGTACGGCGCAGCGAGCCTCGATCCGGACCGCGACCTGGTGGCGGAGGAAGCCGACACGAACCTGGAGGCCGAAGCTGTTAGCCGCTGCCTCGGTACGCTCACGGACACGCAGCGCGAATCCGTCCGCCTCGCATACTATGGCGGACTGACCTACCGGGAAGTAGCCGAGCATCTCGGTGCCGCTGTCCCCACCATCAAATCCCGCATCCGTGATGGACTACTACGTCTGAAGACCTGCCTGGGGGTGGGTTGATATGAGTGAAAACACCAGTGGAGGCTTTATCCGCAGAATGTTTGCCAACGACATCGCCACCGACCTCGCCGAGGGCCGCGTTCTGGAACTGGCCGAAATCTATGCCCTGGACGCCGTGAACGACGACGAACGGGCCATGATCGATGACTACATCAAGGACGCTCCTGAACGTCCTGAGTTCCTGGATCGGGTCCGCGAAGCCCGCGAGGCACTGTCAGTCAGCTTCGCGCCGGAAGAGGCACCCCCGGTCGGGCTCTTCGACAACATCATGGAACGCATCACCACGGATGCCGTCACCCAACCCCCTGCTGAGCCGGCGGCCCCGCCTGTAGCGAATCCCGCCGTCGACGACCTTGCGGCTGCCAGGGCCAGGCGCGCAGAACGCACTCGCACCGGTGGCGCACGCAGATGGATCGTCGGAGCTGCCGCAGCAGCTGTGATTGCACTGGGCGGCATCGGAGTGGGCGCCTACGTTTCTGCGCAGAATGACCCGGTCAACCAGGTTCTGCAGGCACAGGATGTCCAGAAGAAGTCCGCGCCTGTTCCCGGCGGTGGTACGGCCACCATCTCTGCATCATCGGCCAAAGATTCCTTCGTGGTTCTGATGGACGGGGTTGCACCGGCACCGGAAGGCAAGGTCTACCAGTTGTGGACCTTGCCCAAGGACGGCTCCGCCCCTGTACCGCAGGGAACCATGGACGCGGAGACGCTCTCCAAGCCAGCCGTCGTAAAGGGCCTGTCCTCAGCCTCGTCCGTAGCCATCACCGTGGAACCCACTGGCGGATCCAGCGCCCCCACCACGGACCCGGTCCTGGTGGTGGGGCTCAGCGCCTGACACATGACGAAACAGCGCACGACGCCGGCCGCCCCACCTAAGGGGACGGCCGGCGTCGTGCGTTTGTCGGCTGCTTTCGCAGCTACAAGATCGTTTTCGCAGCTACAACACGAGCGATAGAAGCATCACGAAGCCGAAGCCCACCACGGAGATCAGCGTCTCCATCACGGACCAGGTTTTGAACGTCTGCCCAACGGTAAGACCGAACAATTCCTTGACCAGCCAGAATCCAGCGTCATTGACGTGGGACAGGAACAGGGACCCTGCTCCGATGGCCAAGGCCAGCAAGGCTGCGTGCGTCGGGCTAAGGCTGCTGGCGAGGGGTGCCACAATGCCCGCTGCAGTCACGGTCGCCACTGTCGCCGAGCCCGTGGCCAGGCGGAGAGCCACCGCCACGATGAAGCCGAGCACCAGGACCGACATGTTGGCGCCTTCTGCCCATTTCTTGACGGCATCGCCTACGCCGGCACCGATCAAGGTCTGCTTGAAACCACCACCGGCGCCCACAATGAGGAGGATGGCAGCGATGGGCCCCAGGCTTTCACCCAATTTGGCTGTGATCCTGCTGCCGGTGAAGCCTACGGCGTATCCGAACGTCACGATTGCCAAAAGGACCGCCAACGTCATGGCCACCAGAGGCTGGCCCACGAAGTCGAAGAAGATCCTGATTGCCGGTGCCGTTTCAGGGTTTGGCCAGATGATGCCGCCCAAAGCCTTCAGCAACATGAGGACCACGGGGAAGATAATGGTCAGCAGTGTCACAAGGAACGACGGCTGGCGCTTCACTTCGCTCAGATCGGCTGCGTGCTGGGTGTCGATGCCTCCGGCTACGGCCGGAGCGTCAACAGGTACCCAACGGGCAGCCAACCGCGAGAAGAGCGGGCCACAGATAATAACCGTGGGGATCGCCACGAGGATGCCCAAGCCGAGCGTTGTTCCCAGTTCCGCTTTGACTGCACTGATCGCAATCAACGGACCCGGGTGCGGTGGCACCAGTCCGTGAAGCACGGACAGGCCTGCCAACGCCGGAATAGCGATACGCATCAGCTTCATCTTGGACCGCTGGGTTACCAGGACAATCACCGGAAGCAGCAGAACGAGTCCGATTTCGAAGAACATTGGCAAGCCGATGATCACAGCCACGAGCGTGATCATCCACACGAGCTTGTTGCCGCTGGCTTTAGCCAACAGGGTGTCCACCACGCGGTTGGCTCCGCCGGAATCAGCCAGCAGCTTCCCCAGCATGGCTCCGAGCGCAATGAGCAGGCCGACTTCCTTGAGGACACCCCCGACGCCGTCCTCGAAGTTGGTGATCACCTTGCCCAGTTCCACGCCTGACGCCAGTCCCACGAAGGCCGAGCCCAGGACCAGCGCCAGGAACGGATGCAGTTTCAGCTTCGCGATCAGCACCACGATCAGTGCAATGCCCAGCGCTGCCACCACAAGGAGTTGGGTGTCGTGCGCTGTCCATTCCTGCACCTGGGTCGCTGTCTCCAGGACCCTCACGAGGCGGTCAATTCGGTACCGGCGCCCAGGGGCCGGAGACCGAGCCGCTCAATCACTTCGTCGGCTTCTTCGGCCGGCGACGCGGAAACGCACAAGGAGATGTGGTGTTCGTCTTCCGTGGGTTCCTCAAGTGCGTCGAACTGGGATTCCAGGAGCGACGGCGGCATGAAATGCCCATGTCTGGAGGCAAGGCGATCCGAGATCTTGTCCTTGCTCCCCTGTAGGAAGACGAAGACAACGCCTTCCCCCCTGAGTACGTCGCGGTATTTCTTTTTCAGTGCCGAGCAGGTGATGATCGCCGGGGTTCCGGAATCCACGTGCGCCCTGATCCAATCCGAGATGATACCCAGCCAAGGCCAGCGGTCCTCATCGCTGAGGGCCTGTCCCGAGTGCATCTTTGCCACGTTCGCTTCAGGATGGAGGTCATCGCCTTCAGCAAGGTCCCATCCAAGCTTCCCTGCCAATACGCCGGCTACAGTCGATTTGCCCGAACCGGAGACTCCCATAATCACCAGTACAGGTTGCTGCGCAGTCTTCGCCATCAAAGTCTGCCTTCCTCGAATAAATATGATTTAACCGAGATCAAGCATATGACACGGGTTACACCACAGCAACGTCAGAAGCCGGCGATGGTGCTTGACCCGTTAACGGACACTACGTGGAAAGCCTCCGCGCTGGTCCCGGCGGGCAGGCCGGCACGCTCCCCGTTGGCCAACATCATGCTCCGGACCACGCGCTCCATACCTTCGATATCCGGGTGCTGGCTCGCATGGACGCGGATGGCGTCAAGCTTTGCCTCCACGTGGTCCGAGACATCCACAAAGTAGTTCTCCCTGGCATCCGGGCTGGAGATAAACCACAACCACGGCAGCTTGTAGGCAGTAAGTCCTTCCGCGGCCAGCTCGGGGTAGGCAAAGGGATTTTCCACTGCCGGGTAGACCGCCCGGGTAACGGCTTCGCCTGCCGCGAGGTGGTCAGGGTGGCTCTTCTGCAGGCGATCCCAGTTCCTTTCCGGGTGCATGGTGAGCACGATGTCGGGACGGATCTCGCGAATCAGCTTCACTACTTGCTTGATGACGCCATGTGTCGGCTCAAGGTAGCCGTCATGCTCGTGCAGGTAATGGATGTCGCTGACTCCCACCAGGGCTGCTGCCCGCTGTTGCTCCTCTGCGCGGAGTTCGGTGATTCGTTCCCTATCCACCGGATCAAAGCCGCCGGCGTCGCCGTCGGTCATGATGCAATAGCTGACCTCGACGCCGGCCGCCGTCCAGGCCGCAATGGTCCCGGCAGCGCCAAAGTCGATGTCGTCAGGATGGGCAGTAAAACAAAGCACCCGCTCAACGCGCTCCGTAGAGGCGTCGAACGGGCTCTTCGCTGACGTGGCGTCAGTGGACAAAGGGATCAGCCTTTCCGCTTCTTGATCTCCGCAGTGGCCTGCGGGAGAACCTTGAAGAGGTCACCGATGATGCCGTAGTCGGCAATCTCGAACACCGGCGATTCTGCGTCCTTATTGATGGCCACAATGACCTTGGAAGTCTGCATCCCGGCCTTTTGCTGAATGGCCCCTGAGATGCCGGCAGAAATGTACAGCTGCGGTGACACCGTGACGCCGGTCTGGCCAACCTGTGCGTCGTGGCCGATCCACCCTGCATCGGTAGCGGCGCGGGACGCACCAACCGCCGCGCCCAGGGCATCGGCAAGCTCTTCGAGCGGGCCGAAGTCGCCGTCCACGCCACGACCACCGGCAACGACGATCCTTGCTTCGCTGAGGTCGGGCCGGCCGCTGACGGGCTTCTCGGTCCGCGCCGCGATGCGTGCGGAGTTCGCGATCGCGTCTGCCGGAACGTCTACCGTGGAGGTTGACGGGGCTGCCGCAGTACCAGCCGGTGCAGGCTCTACGTTGTTGGCTTTGACCGAAAGAACCGTCACCGGAGTGGTGGCCTTAGCGGTGGTGTTGTAGGAGCCCGCCAAAACCGACTTGTGCGCGGTGCCGTCAGCCTCAACGCCCACGACGTCGGTGATGACGCCGGCGTTGAGCTTGATGCCGAGCCTCCCCGCGATTTCCTTGCCCTCAGGCGAGTTGTCCAGGAGTACCGTCGTAGCTCCGGACGCTGCCACGGCAGCGGCGAGGTAAGCGGCCTTGGGTCCCACCAAGTAGTTGTCGAGGTTGTCCACCGACGGCTGGTAGACCGTGGTGGCACCGTATGCGCCCAAGGTGGCGGCGACGTCGTCGTGCAGCTGCCCGGTGAACGCGACGGCGGTCTCCCCCAGGGAACGGGCGATGGTCAGGAGCTCCAGGCTGCTCTTCTTGAGCGCTGCTCCCGGGTTGTCAATGAAAACAAGTGCATTTGCCATGGTTGGAGTCCCCTTTAGAGCAGCTTCTGTGCGGCGAGGAAGTCGACCAGCTTGATGCCGGCGTCGCCGTCGTCTGTGATGATGGTTCCTGCTGTCCGCGGTGGGCGTGCCTCTGCAGACTCAACCACTGTCCACGAGCCGGCCAAGCCGACCTGCGAGGCGTCCACGCCGATGTCGGCCAGCGACAAGGAGGCAATCTTCTTCTTCTTGGCAGCCAGGATGCCCTTAAAATTGGGATAGCGCGGTTCGTTGATCTGATCGGTCACCGAGACCACTGCAGGGAGTTGCGCTTCAACCGTTTCGGAGAAGGCGCCAGCATCGCGGCGGGCCGTGACCTGGCCGCCTGTGACCTCAAGGCTGGAGGCAAAGGTGACCTGCGGGAACGACAAACGCTCGGCAAGCTGGGCAGGGATGAGCGAAGTCTCGCCATCCGTGGAGGCCATGCCCGTCAGAACCAGGTCCACGGGTCGGCCGTCGGCTGAGATGTGGCGGATGGCTGCGGAAAGTGCCAGAGATGTAGCAGCAGCATCCGAACCAGCCAAAGCGTCATCGCTGAGGTGGACGCCGGAATACGCGCCGATCTGGAGGGACTTCTTCACAGCATTGACCGCACCGGACGGGCCCATGCTCAAGGCAATGACCTCGTTTCCGGCCTTCGGGCCGCCGCGTTCCTCTGCCAGCTGGAGCGCTGCCTCGAGGGCGTATTCGTCCAGTTCGGACAAAATGCTCTCTTCACGGTCGGTGGTGTTGCCAGGTCCGGTGATGTGCCGGTCGAACTGGGCGTCCGGGACGTGCTTGACCAGAACGACAATCTTCAATGTCTCTTCCACTGTCTTCGAAGCAGCCTTCCATGCTTGTGGACGGCCAAACGCAGCAGCGTGGCCGTAAATTGCCCATCGTGTGGGCTCGTCCTAGCTAAGCATATTGCCCGCAGAAAACCACTCCCTGCGTTAAGTCCTGTTTCAGCTACGCGCGATGCGTTTCGTTGCAGTTGACTGCGTGGCCACAGCAAAACGGCGGGCGACACCAGGGAGGTGCCGTCCGCCGTCGTACGTTGTTCTTGCCTGCTAATGGGCCGCCTACTGCTGGGCGGCGTCGAGGGTGACCTCTACCTCTTGTGTCTGGCCACCACGCTGAATGGTGACCTTCACCTTGGCACCGGCCGGCTGCTCGCGGACTGCGGCGGTCAACTGGTTGGGATCGCTCACGGTGTAGTCGCCGAACTTGGTTACGACGTCGCCGACCTTGAGCCCAGCCTTGGCAGCTGCCGAACCCGAAGTCACTGAGGCAACCTCAGCACCCACGGAGAAGCCTGAATCGCTGCCCGAAGAGGACTTCGAACGAACGGACACACCAAACTGACCATGGCTGGCCTTGCCGGTATCGATGATCTCCTGCGCAACGCGCTTGGCGTGGTTGATCGGGACACTGAAGCCGACGCCGATGTTACCGGTGGACGATTCGGAGGTTCCGCTGCCCGCGGAAGCGATGGCTACGTTGACGCCGATAACTTCACCCTTGCTGTTCACCAGGGCACCGCCGGAGTTGCCGGGATTGATCGCTGCATCAGTCTGGATCACGTTAATGGCGATGGAACCCTCATTGGCAGTCCGCTGGTTCTGGCCACCGTTCGGCGGCGCAAACTGGAAGCCTTCGTCGTCACCCTGGCTCTCATCCGGCGTACCTTCCGGCACCGCAGACGACGCAACACTAATGGTGCGGTTGAGCGTGGAGACGATGCCGTCCGTCACCGTACCGGTGAGGCCCAGCGGTGAACCGATGGCGACGGCGGTGTCCCCCACGTTGATCTTGGACGAGTCACCCAGAGTCGCCGGGACAAGGCCCGATGCGTCGCTCACCTTGATCACGGCGAGGTCTGACAACGGGTCCGTGCCAACCACTGTGGCCTTCAGGACCCTTCCGTCACTCGTCCGGACCTCGATGGCAGCGTTGGCGGTAGCACCGTCCAGCGTTACGACGTGGGTGTTGGTGAGGATGTGGCCCTGGTCGTCGAGGATGATGCCGGAACCCGTGCCGCCCTCGTTGCCGCTGGTCGCTTTGATGGTCACCACGCTGGGCGATGCCTTGGCCGCCGCAGCGGTAATGACGTTGACGTCGTCCTTGTTGTTCACGATGACCGTGCTGGACTGCCCGCCTGTTGAAGCAGCCGGGGCGGGGTTATCCCACAGCGCGTTACTGCCGGCCACCACACCGCCACCGACCAAACCTGCCGCAAGCATGCTTGCCACAAGGGTGCCGACACCGAATGCCGGCTTACGCTTGTTGGCTACCGCCGAAGAGTGGCCTGGGGTGTGCTGCATTCCGGGGCCATTCTGGCCTTGGGCGTTCTGGCCTTGGGCGTTCTGGAATCCCTGTGCGTTGTGGAACTGGCTGCCGGCATTTCCATTTGTTCCGGGGTTTGAACCACCGTAGAACGGCTGGTGCTGTGGGTAGCTGGGGCGGTGAGCCGGATCATTCTGCTGCGGAGCGCCGTAGTACTGCGGCTGCTGCGGTTGCTGGGACTGCTGCTGGGCTGCCGGAGGCTGGAAGGCAGGCAGCGGAGTGGTGTGCTGTGCAGTGCCTTCCGCACCGGTCACTTGTCCTGACGTCCAGGCAGGCTGCTGCTGGGTGTCGGCTGCATCGCCCTGCTCCCCCGTCGTCCTCCGCGGCTCGGATGGCTCGCGGTCCTCTGGTGCGGTGCCCTGCGCTGGGTTCTCCGTCATGGGTCTTCCTTTCGTCCTCGTCTCCAACAACTATGTACCCATTAACTGGAACAAAAGCGGACGTTCGCTGGGAGCTTCCTGAAAGGTCCCGGCCTCTGTCCCCGCAGCCGGGGGAACCTTTCAAAAAGACCCTCAACGGGTCAACATTCCAGCTCTCTCCTATATTTCGCTGGTGGCATATTCACCCCTGTGGACGGGCCATGGGGTGCACCATAGAATCAAGAGGAATTGCCACAGCGACCTGCGGCTTTACACCATGCGTGGGGGCGCTGAGCATTCTGTGACGATTGGTACGCCTTGTTCCAGTCGCAGACGTGCTGAAGGGTTGCACATGCGGTCAATAGTTAAACGCGTACTCGCCGTTATCGGCCTGGCTGGAATGTTGGCCCTGCCGGCCGGCGCAGCCTGGGCTGCCGATCCGGTGACCATTCCGTCCGGTCAAAACATCGTGGACGACGCAAACGTCCTAGGTAGCCGAAAAGGCGAAGTCCAGGAAGCCATCCAAAAGACGCTCAAGGACCACAAGTACAACCTGTACGTGGTCACAGTGGACAAGTTCGAGAATCCAAGCGATCCTGCTGCATGGGTTGCGGCCGTTGCCAAGAATAGGGGCATGGGCAAGGCCGACGCCGTTCTGGCGATCTCTACGGCCGGCCAGTACAACTTCACCCTTGACTCGGGCAGCTCCATCTATTCCAAACAATCTGCCATCGCGCAGAACGCCGTCGTTGCCAATCTGGCCGGTGGCAAGAAGGACTACGCCCAGGCAGCCATTGACACTGCTGCTGCCATTGGCGACGCCGCAGGTGGAGGCAGCGGAACAGTGCCCAGCGGCAACGCCGGCGTTGGCGTCCTTGTCGGGGTGGGCGTGGTCGCAGCAGGCGGCGCCGGTACGTACCTCTATCTCCGAAACCGCCGCAAGAAGGGCAGCACCAAGGCCGTCAGCGCCAGCTACGGACCGCAGGGTGAGGAACTTGACCCTCTTGCGGGTCTCAGTATTCCGGAACTGCGCCAGAAGAGCGGTTCGCTGTTGATCGAGGCGGACGACGCCATCAAGTCCAGCGAGCAGGAACTCGGTTTTGCGCAGGCGCAGTACGGTGATTCCGCGATTGGCAACTTCACCAAAGCCTTGGAAGAGGCGAAGGGCCACATGACGGAGTCGTTCAAGCTGCAGCAGCAGCTGGACGACCACATTCCTGATACCGAAGAGCAGCAGCGGAGCTGGCTTGGCGAAATCATCCGCCGCTCAGAGGCCGCCCTGGCGTCACTGCGTGATCAGAAGGCTGACTTCGACTCTTTGCGCGAGCTTGAGAAGAACGCCCCTCAGGCTTTGGCAGCAGTAACCGCGGGAGCCAGGGAGGCCGATGCGAAGATCGCCAGCGCAGAGCAGTCCCTCGAGGGATTGCGCGCCAAGTACGCCGAGTCCGCCTTGGCCCAGGTCTCAGACAACATTCTGCAGGCCAAGGAGCGACTCGCATTCGTGCAGAACGCCGCCACCGCCGCCCAGGAAAAGTTGGCAACCGGTGAGAACAGCCTGGCTGCTGTGGCAGTGCGTGCAGCAGAAGAAAGCCTGCACCAAACAAACGTGCTGATCGATGCCATCTCCAAGACGGCAGGCAGCCTTGATGAGGCGCGCTCCTCCTTGGAAGGCGCCGTGGCGGAGACCAGCCAAGACCTTGCCCAGGCCCGTGCGATGATCCAGTCCGGCGAACACCCGGAACTCGCGGGGCCCGTGGCCGGCGTGGAAGCCGCCTTGGCACAGGTGAAGACCGAGATCCAAGGCGGAAAGATCGATCCCATCGCGACGCTGAGCCGCGTAGAGTCAGCCCACCAAGCGCTCGATCAGTCGTTGTCCGGCATCCGCGACCAGCAGGAACAGGCCCGCCGGGCACAGGCCTCCCTGCAGCAAACAATCATGGCCGCCCAGGCGCAGATCAGCGCAACATCGGACTACATCACCGCCCGCCGCGGCGGCGTGGGCACAGAAGCCCGGACAAGGTTGGCGGAAGCGCAGCGCAACCTCGACTACGCGCTTTCGATCTCGCGCAACGACCCCGTGACCGCTCTTACTTATGCACAGCAGGCGCATTCGCTGGCAGCCCAGGCGGCGCAACTCGCGCAGTCTGACGTCGACCAGTTCGGTTACGCCGACCAAGGCTACGGCCGCGGCGGAATGTTCGGCGGGGGTGGCGGAGGCGGTGGCCTCGGCGGCGCAATACTCGGCGGCATCCTCATCAACTCCATCCTGAACGGTGGAGGAGGCGGCTGGGGCGGCGGCAATGACGGCGGAGGTGGCGGTGGCTTCTTCGGCGGCGATTCCGGCGGCGGGGGCGACTTTGGCGGTGGCGGGGGCGACTTTGGCGGTGGAGACTCCGGCAGCTTCTAGCCAGACAGACTAGGCGGGGTCCATGCCCCGCATAGAAGCGGTACAACAACTGATCACTGATTTCAGTGTCACCACTGAGCAGGACGAAAGGCAACACCATGGTTAAGCAGTCCATTTTCGGTCGGATCTCGCAGCTCGCCAAGGCAAACATCAACGCCTTGCTGGACCAGGCTGAGGACCCGCAGAAGATGCTGGACCAGATGGTCCGCGACTACACGAACAACATTGCCGAGGCCGAATCAGCCGTTGCCCAGACCATCGGCAACTTGCGGATGCTGCAGGCGGACTACAACGAGGACGTCAAGAACGCTCAGGATTGGGGCAACAAGGCCCTGGCAGCATCCCGGAAAGCCGATGAGTACCGCGCTTCCGGTGATTCCGTTGATGCCCAAAAATTCGACAACCTTGCCAAGGTAGCCATCCAGCGCCAGATGACGGCGGAGTCCGAGGCAAAGGGAGCAGAGCCGAGCATCGCGTCCCAGACCGAGGTGGTGGACAAGCTCAAGACCGGGCTTGACCAGATGAAGAACAAGCTGAACCAACTCACCGCCAAGCGCAACGAGTTGGTGGCACGCTCCAAGACCGCTGCCGCGCAGTCCCAGGTGCATGATGCCCTTAAGAGCATCGACATCATGGATCCCACCAGCGAGGTGGGCCGCTTCGAAGAGAAGATCCGCCGCGAAGAGGCCAAGGTCCTGGGCCAGCAGGAACTCGCCAGCTCCAGCCTCGATGCGCAGTTCAACCAGCTCGAAGATCTCGGAGAGCAGACCGAGATCGAAGCCCGTCTTGCAGCCCTGAAGTCGGGCGGTTCCAAGCCTGCCATCGGCGCGGGAGCTCCGGCGGCAACCGGCGCAACTGTCGACGAAGCTGACTTCGACAAGCTCTAGGAACTAAACCGTCCATCGGGCGGACTGCCCACAACATACCGCTGTACCAGGAAATGGGCCGGATTCTCGCAGGGATCCGGCCCATTTTTCGCTTTTCACCTAACCTGCCGAAGGAACTGGCGAATCCTGGCCAGGGCTGACGTCGGTTGCCACTTCAGCGCGGATTTCGAATCCCTTGGGGTGAAAGTAGGTCACCGTGCACTCCAGAACCTCTCCATGCGGGCCTAAAGTAGTCCGCTCCAAGCGTGGCACCATAGCAAACCCGCGGACGTTCAGAGCGTCTGCCAGGTGCTCGGGCGGTGCATGCATTGTCACAGTGATTTCTGCCCGATGGAGGGGCTTCAGTGTCCTGTCTTGGATGACTTGATAGATGGAGTTCCGTTCGGCATCGGCGAGGCTGATGTGGCGGCCAATGTGCGAGGGGATGAAAATCTCGGCTATGGCATAAGGCCAACCCGCGCTTGAGTAGGAGCGGCGGATGACCAGAACTAGATTGTCATCGGAAACCAGCTTGGCTGGCACCGATTTGTCCTTCTCCATCCACTTGTATTCGATGAGTCCCTTGACAGTCTTCATGCCGGCCGCCGTGAACGTCTCCATGAACGGTGCCAGACGATTCAGCATCTTGACGGGGCGCTGAGCCATCACGAATGTCCCTTTGCCCTGCCTACGGACCAACAGGCCCTTCACAACCAGTGTTTCGATCGCCTTCCGGACGGTGGTCCGGCTAATGCCGTAGGCATCCATCAGGGACTCCTCCGTGGGAATCCGCGACCCCGGCTCCAGTCGGCTGACTTGATCCGTGAGCACGTCCGCCACCTGCTGATACACGGCAACGGGGCTGTCCCTCTGGAGGACTTCACGCTCTAGGCCAAACTTGTAGTCGTCGTTGACCATTGGGCCTTCCCATCCATTTCTTGCCTCAGCAAATCCGGGTTTGATGCTAGCACCGGTGTACCGGTTACCCCTTAAACAAAAGATCCGGACCAGTTGTCACTGATCCGGATCTTTTCTCCAGTTGCGGGGACAGGATTTGAACCTGTGACCTCTGGGTTATGAGCCCAGCGAGCTACCGAACTGCTCCACCCCGCGTCGCAAGAACAACTCTACCCCACCGTCCAGGGTGCTTCTGACCATATGGCATCCAAGGTGCCGCAGATCACTCCCTCAAGCCTGAACATTTCGCGGTCACCGTGGCCGGCAGCCAAAAGGCGCTTCGCCGTCGGCCGGCCAATGCCTTCCGAGCGCCGGGCTCAAACCCGAGGGACGTGAGAGAAGGTGAGGCTCAAACCCGAGGGGCGTGAGAGAGCGCCGGGCTTAAGCCCGAGGGACGTGAGAGAAGGTGAGGCTCAAACCCGAGGGACGTGAGAGAAGGTGAGGCTCAAACCCGAGGGACGTGAGAGGGCGTCTGACCAGGGAAGATGCCGGCTTGGGACTTTCAGGGAAAACAAAAGGTCCGGATCAGTGTTTACTGATCCGGACCTTTTCTCCAGTTGCGGGGACAGGATTTGAACCTGTGACCTCTGGGTTATGAGCCCAGCGAGCTACCGAACTGCTCCACCCCGCGTCGCAAGAACAACATTACCGTCCGGTGAATGGCAGACCAAATCGAGGCGACGTGATGTGTGTCTCGCCTACGGAAAAGGCCGGTGCCCGCCCCCCGGAAGGGAGCAGGCACCGGCCTTCAACCGCCTACAGAACTAGCTGCTTGGTGAGGGCGACGGCGTCGCACTGGGAGTAGCTCCCGGCGTCGCTGTTGGAGCCGGAGTGGCGTCCAAACGGGCCTGAGCGTCGATCGCCTTCTTGAGTGCCTCAGACAATTTGGTCTGCTGCGCACCGTAGCCGGCGAAGTCGCCCTTGGCCAGTGCCGCCTGGCCATCCTGGATGGCCTTGTTGGCCTCATCCAGCGCTGCCTTGAGGTCAGCCTTGGCGTCAGTGGGGCCAGCAGGCGGCGGCGTGGTGCCAGGAGGCGAGGTGGGCGTCTGGCCGTTGTTGTCCGAGTCACCGGCAGTAGCACCGGAGTCGCCGCCGAACAACTGGTCAAGAGCTTCATCCAGTGTGGCCGCGAAGCCGATCTTGTCACCGAATGCCACAAGCACACGCTGCAATGTGGGGTACGACGTCTCACCTGTGGACTTCAGGTAGACAGGCTGTACGTAAAGCAGGCCACCACCCACGGGAAGAGTCAACAGGTTGCCGTTCAGCACATCTGATGCGCCCTGTCGCAGAAGGTTCAGTGCCTGAGACACAGTGGGGTCAGAGTTGAACTTGTTTTGCGCCTGTCCGGGACCAGGGACCTGGGTATCGGTGGGGAGCTCCAGGAGCCGCAGCTTTCCGTAACTCTCCCCCTTGACGCCCTTGACGTTCCCGGCGTCGGAGTCAGCCGCGAGGAAGCCGTACAGGATGTTTCGGGCGCTGCCGTTGACCGTTTGAGGAATGAAGGATGAGGTCAACTGGAACGCCGGCTTCTCCTGGTCAGGCATCTGCAGTGACATGTAGAACGGAGGCTGTTTGACGGCTTCCGAAACGGTGGGATCGTTCGGAACGCTCCACGCATCGTTGTTCTGGTAGAAGCTGTCCGGGTCGGTCACGTGGTAACGCCCGAGCAGTTCACGCTGAACCTTGAACAGGTCCTCGGGGTAACGTACGTGGCTCATGAGGTCGCCGGACATTTCCGAATAGGGCTTGATGACCGTCGGGAAGACCTTTTGCCATGCCTTTAGGATGGGGTCCTGGTCGTCCCATGCGTAGAGATTGACGGAACCGTCGTAAGCATCCACAGTGGCCTTGACCGAGTTGCGGATGTAGTTCACCGAGCTGTTCGGCAGAGCCACGGTACGTCCGGCACTGGTTTGCGAGTCCACAGTGGCATTCTGCAACTGTTGAGGCTGGGAGTAAGGGAAATACTGGCTGGTGGTGTAGCCGTCAACAATCCACTTGACCCGGCCGTCAACGACCGCCGGGTATGCATTGCCATCGACAGTCAGGTACGGGGCCAGCTTCTCTACGCGTTCGCGCGGATTGCGTTCGTAGAGAATCTGGGACTCCGCATTGACGCCGTCCGAAAGCAACAGATCCGAAGACTGGAACTTGATGGAATAGAGGATTCTGTTGAGCCAGTTACCGACGTTTGGTCCGCCATTACCGCTGAAGGTGTACTGCGTCTCCCCGCCACCTTCACGGCCCGCTGGCCGGTCCTGCTCGCGGTTCGGGGCACCATCCGGCGCGCCGACGATGGAGTATTCCGGAGAGTTCTCGCCGAAGTAGATGCGGGGTTCGTATGAATTGTCGTTGCCGAGGACGCCGTTGGACGGAATGCCCGACTGCAGGAATTCCGGCTTGCCGTCCGCCGTGAACTTGTTGCCCTTGGCTGCGACCACGCCATAACCGTGGGTGTAAACGATGTGCCTGTTAACCCACGTCTGCTGGTTGGCGCTCAGGCCATCCGGGTTCAGTTCGCGAACCGCAATAACGGTGTCCTGGACTTTGCCATCAACCATGTAGCGGTCAACATTCAGCGTTTGCGGGAACTGGTAGTACGGGCGGTACTGCTCAAGCTGAGCGAACGCCGAGGAAATGAGGTTCGGGTCAAGGAGGCGAATATTGGCGGTAGTCTGCGCGTCCGCCGCCAAGGCACCGGTAGTCGCCGTAGTTGTGGCGTTGTAAGCAGATACGTCGATCTTGTCCAGACCGTAAGCAGCCCGCGTCATCTTGATATTTCGATCAATGAACTCCTTTTCCAAGGTGTTCTCCGACGGACGAACCTGGAACTGCTGAATAACCCACGGGTAGACGCCGCCGGCCAGAATGGCCGTGATGACCAGCATTGCCGTGCCGATCACCGGAAGGCGCCAACGACCAATGACCGCGGCAATAATGAACAGGATGGCAACAAGGCCCGCGGCTACGGCAAGGATCGCCTTGGTGGGTACAACGGCATTAACATCCGTGTAAAGGGCACCGGCCCAGCGGCCGGAATTGCTCTGGACAGTTGTGTACCTGTCCAGCCAGAAGTTGATGCCCAACAGGACCAGGAAAAGAGCGCCGGTGACGGCGATATGGATTTGCGCTGCCCTGCTTGTAAAGATGCCGCGTTCCATAAGGCGGATGCTGCCGTAGAGGTAATGCGTCAGGATGCCTGCAATACCGGCAACAACGGCGATGCTGATCAGGAACCCCGTGACAAAACCCAGGAACGGCAGCGTCATCAGATAGAAGCTGATATCCATGTTGAACAACGGGTCGGTCTGTCCGAACGGCTCCTGGTTGAAGAACAACAGGGCCTTCTGCCATTGGCTGGCTGCCGCACTGCCAGCGAAGAGCCCGAACAGGATGGGGAGGCCGATCATGACAACCCGACGGACAGGCTCAAGCTGTGCCTGGTAACGGTTGAGGTTGTCCCGGGCCTCAGCATCCGGAGCGTAGACGGGCCGGGAGCGGTAGGCGATCCTGATGGCGAAGAAAACAGCGGCAAACATCATGGCGAAACCGATGAGGAACGTAATGATCCTTGCGAGGTTTTCGCGGATATAAACTTCGAAGAAGCCAAGCTGCTGGTACCACAGGACGTCAGTCCACACATTGGCGAAGAAAATGAACCCGACGACGGCCACTGCCACGACAATGAGCGTCGGCGTCAGGGCACCTCGTCTCAGCGGTGATCTTCCGGGCGGGTTGGAGCTGGCGGGACGGGACAAACTCTGTACCTCATTGGTGTCAGTGAACAGTCGGTGTGCGAGTGTTGACTTTCCCTGCCGCTGGGATGTGGCAGGGGCCGTCATCTATGCCACGAGTGGCGGTGAAGCTAAGTTCCACCGTCAGTCTAGTTGTTTGTGCAGGTGGGAAGGCTCCCCGTGTCCTGGCCGGATCCTAGCCGCTCTACGGCGGCGGTGGCGTCAGCCAGAGTTTCCACTTTGACAACCTGAAGCCCGTCCGGAATGTGGCCCACGACGTCGGCACAGTTCGATGCCGGCGCGAGGAACATGGTGGCACCCTGGTGACGGGCGCCTATCATCTTTTGGGCAATGCCCCCGATGGGGCCCACGGCGCCATCGGCGGTGATCGTGCCGGTGCCCGCCACGTGTTTGCCGCCAGTAAGGTCCCCCGGCGTGAGGTTGTCCACGATCCCCAAGGCAAACATCATGCCTGCGCTTGGTCCGCCAACATTGTCCAAGGAAATGCTGACGTCGAACGGAAACGTGAAATCGCTGGCCAGCAGCACACCCAGAACGTAACGGTCCGACTGATTCTTGGTTGGCGTTATTGTTTCGGAAACCGAGGTGCCGTTCCTGTCCACGCCGACGACGACCGGGGCGCCGGCGCCCGCGGCCAGTTCGGCTTGGACAACGCTCATGGACGTGATCGCCTTGCCGTTGATGGAGACCAGCCGGTCACCTTCCTGGATCTTCCCGGCGGATGGCGAAGGGTCTGATAGACCTGCGACATTGAGCCGCTGTTCAAAGGGGATCTCGAGCTCACGCAGGGCTGCGGCCACCGCGTTCTCCTGCGAGGTTTCCATGGCTATTTCGCCTTGTTGAACGGTCTGCTCGGCGGTGGTGCCCTTGGGATAGATAAGTTCTTCGGGATAAATGGCCTTGGAGGGATCCAACCAGGCGCGGAAGACATCGAAGATGGAGGCCGGACTCTTGGGACCGCCGGTCATGACCACGGTGGTCAGGTCAAGGTTGCCATTCGCTGGAAATGACTCACGCCCGGAAATGTTGATGACAGGCTTGTCGCCGTCCTTGCCCAGGGTATTGAAGGTAGGACCAGCTGACTCTATGACATATGGAACCGGCAACGCTGCCGCCCCGATGCCGAGGCCGAGTGCGAGGAGACCGGAGATCACCATGATCATGTAGCGACCGTCACGGGGCGGTGCCGACGGCGTGGAGGTGGAATCGGCGTCGGGCGTTTGACGCGGGTCCAATGAGCCCTCGGGGCTGGGCGAAGTAAGCATTGAGGCCTCTCTATGCCGGCATTTGCGTGACCGGATCCATGGCTCCTGCCGCCGAAGGCGGCGGCGGCACATACCAAACATCAACACTACGCGGTCTGACGTTGCAGGGCTGCTTTGCCTACAGCGAACGGCACCGCCTCCGGGCAGACAGCCTTCCGGCCGCGCGGTACGGTGAAAGAGATCACCAGCCAGTTCGACGATCGGCGGCACCATGACTTCCAACCCCAACACTCCGTCCAACGACGACGAAACCCCTAAGGATCCGCTGGCAGAAATGCTCCAGAACCTGATGGGCGGCCAGGGCATGGGCAACATCGATCCCGCTGAGCTGGCCAAGGCCGCAGGCCTGCCCAACGATCCCCAGCTCCTTCAGCAGATGTTCGCTCAGGTACAGGCGATGATGAGTTCTACCTCCGAAGGTCCCGTGAATTGGCAGCTCGCCCACGAGAATGCACGGCGCGTCGCCGCTGCCGGTAGCGATCCCTCGGTCAATTCCCAACAGGCCAGGGAGATCGACGAAGCGCTCAGGCTTGCAGAACTTTGGCTGGACCCGGTTACTGATCTCTCGGCGACCGGCTTGATTGGTAGGGCATGGTCAAGGGCCGAATGGGTTGAAGCAACCCTGGGCACGTGGAAGCGCCTGACTGAGCCCGTGGCCAACAGCATCGCCAATGCCTTGTCCAGCGCTCTCACCCAGCAAATGCCCGAAGAAATGAAGTCCATGATGGGCGGTGCCTCGTCCATGCTGCAGAACATGGGCGGAGCGATCTTCGGCATGCAACTGGGACAGGCCATCGGCGCACTCTCGGCCGAGGTTGTCAGCTCCACCGATATCGGTGTCCCCCTGGCAGACCTGGAAATGGCGCTGCTGCCGGCAAACGTAGCCAAATTCGGGGAAGGCCTCAGCCTCCCCGAGAACGACGTTCGGCTCTTCCTTGCCGTCCGTGAAGCCGCTCACGCGCGCCTGTTTGTCCAGGTCCCATGGTTGCGTGGCCACCTCCTCGGAGCCATCGAGGCATATGCCCGCGGCATTCACATTGACATGTCCCGCATCGAAGACCTCGCCCGCGACCTCGACCCGAGCAACCCCGAAGGTATTCAGGAAGCACTGTCCCAGGGAGTCTTCACACCGGAACGCACGCCGGTCCAGACGGCCGCGTTGGAGAAGCTCGAAACAGCTCTTGCCTTGGTGGAGGGCTGGGTAGACGAGCTCACCGCCGAAGCCACCGACAAGGTGCTGCCGTCGGCGACGGCGCTGCGCGAGACCGTGCGTCGTCGTCGGGCCACAGGCGGACCGGCCGAGCACGCGTTCTCGTCCCTCGTCGGCCTGGAGCTTCGCCCCCGCAGGCTCCGGGAAGCAGCAACATTGTGGGCAACCCTGAAGGAAGAAAGGGGCATCGCCGGCCGCGACGCGATTTGGCACCACCCGGATCTACTGCCCACCGGTGAGGACCTCGACGATCCCAAGGGCTTCTCCGAACGTCGACGCCTTGCCGAGGCAAGTGACAGCGAGGTTGACGACGCCCTGCAGAAGCTTCTGAGCGGCGGATACGACTCCACCAAGACCGATGAAGCTGGAACGGAAGCTTCCAACGTTGATTCCGCGGAGAACGAGTCCGACAATGAAACAACATCGGACGACAACGACCCCGAGGCGCCGACCAAGTAGGCCAGTCCTCGGAAGAAACAATGCAGCAAAGCGGCCGCCATATCATGGCGGCTGCTTTGCTGTTGAGCAATGGTGCAGGGCAGGTGCTGCTGAGAGAAGCTGTGCGGCTAAGTCTCTGAGATCTTTAGTCAGTCAGTTCCACAGCCGAATCGCCGGGATCCCCGGACCCAGACTCTGCCGGGAGTCCCCGGGACGTAGCGAAGGCAACGCCCTCCAGAAAGGCCTTTGCCCGTTGCGTATCAGGGTAGGCCTCAACCAATCTCCAGAATTCGGCATTGTGGCTCGCCACCAGCAAGTGCGCGAGCTCGTGGACCAGAACGTAGTCAATAACCCATTGCGGCATGGGCTGAAGCTTGTTGGACAGCCGGATGGTGCCGTCCACAGGAGTTGCCGAACCCCACCGGGCGTTCTGGTTGGCTACCCAGCGCACCGACGTCGGGACCGCCCGCCCGCCGAGATACGTCTTTGAAAGGTGCTCGGCATGCTTGGCGAGGGCTTGGTCCGTGGCAGGACGACGCCTGCCCGCACCCGTTTGGCGCTCCCCTTGCTTCTTCAGCTTGACCAGCATCCGCCGGACCCACTCCTGTTCCTGGGACTTGGTGAAGCTGGCAGGGATGGCGACCACGGCATTGCCGTCTTCCCAGAAAGCGGCAACGGTTCGCCGCCGTCTGGCTGATCTACGCACCACAACGGGAGCGCCGTCGTCGGTGAGATGCGGGATGGCGGTATCGGAGGAAGATCTGCCCGTCATCAGAGTTCACTGCTCTCGGCGAGCACTGCCAGGACAGCCTCGCCGTAGCGTTCGAGCTTGGACGGGCCGATCCCCGCCAGGCCGGCAAGTTCCTCAAGCGTTGAAGGCTTGGCCTCGGCGATGGCCGTCAGCGTAGCGTCCGTGAAGACTACGTACGCGGGGACGTCGGCCGATTGGGCCTCGTCCCTGCGCCACTGCCTTAACGCATCGAAGGTCTGTTCCTCGTAGGTAGGCGGGCACTGGTTGCAACGTCCCACCTTCCGTTCGGCTCCACTCGCGAGCATGCTTCCGCATACCTTGCACGACGCCGGGGCGGCAGCTTTCCGCCGTGTGGGACCTGTTTTGCTGCGCGCGTTGGCGGAAGCCACGGAATTGGGACGAAGTCCGTCGAGGAACCGGGACGGCTTGCGGTTGGCCCGGCCACCCGGTGTTCGGGCTGTGGACCATGAGAGATTCAGGTGCTCCCTTGCCCGGGTGATGCCGACATAAAGCAGCCTGCGTTCTTCGTCCACATCCTCCGGGGTATCTGCGAACGAAATAGGCATTAGGCCCTCGCTGAGGCCCACCAGGAACACCGCATCCCATTCCAAGCCCTTGGCGGCGTGGAGGGAAGCAAGAGTGACACCTTGAACGGTGGGTGCGTGTTGCGCGACCGAACGCTCTTGAAGCTCGTTGACGAACTCAGACAAGGTGAAGGACTCCCCGCGGCTGACAGCAAGCTCATCGGCCAAGGCGACCAGGGCTGCCAGGGATTCCCAACGCTCACGCAGTGCTCCGCCGTTGTGGGGGGCGGTCTCCGTGTAACCAAGTGAGGCAACGATGTCCCGCACGATCTGGCCCAGGGGTTCCTGGGGCCCCTCCGCCACGGCCCGGGTTGCCGCGCGTAACTGGAGGATCGCATCGCGGACTTCCTTGCGCGCGAAGAACCGCTCGCCTCCCCGGAGCTGGTAGCCGATCCCGGCAGAGGCCAGGGCTTGCTCGTACGCTTCAGACTGGCCGTTGGTGCGGAACAGGATGGCTATCTCACTGGCTTTGACACCGCTGTTGAGCAGCTCCTGAATTCTGCCTGCCACCACAGCTGCCTCGGCTTCGTCGTCCGGGCACTCCATGAACCGCGGTTCCGGACCGGAGGGCCGCTGGGCGACGAGCTTGAGGGGCGAAGCCCACGCGGCATCCGCCACCGGCCCACCGCTTCGGCGGGAACCCAGGAGGTCGTTGGCCAACTTCACCACTTGCGGGGTGGACCTATAATCACGAATGAGCTTGACGACGGTCGCTCCGGGGAACTGCCCTTTGAACCCGAGGAGATGCTTGGGTGAGGCGCCGGTGAAGGAGTAAATGGTTTGGCTGGCATCGCCCACCACGCACAACTCGTTCCGGCCACCGAGCCACAAATCCAAAAGCCGCTGTTGCAGGGGTGAAACGTCCTGGTACTCGTCCACCACGAAATGGCGGTATTGCTCCCGGACTGTTGCCGCTACTTTCGGGTCTTCCTGGAGGATACCCACTGTTATGAGCAGGACGTCTTCGAAGTCGATGACGTTGCGGTCCGTTTTGATGTCCTCATAGGCCTGGAACACCCGGGAGACCGCGGTGAGGTCGAAGCCTCCGGGAGTTCCGCGGCCTTGTGCGTTCTCCAGGTAATTGGCGGGCGTCAGCATGGACACTTTGGCCCATTCAATCTCGGCTGCCAGGTCCCTGATGGATGCACGGTCAGTGCTCAGTCGAAGCCTGCGGGAGGCCTCAGCGATCATGTTGGCTTTGTGGTCCAGGAGATTGGGCAAAGTGCCGCCGATTGCCTGCGGCCAAAAGAACTGCAATTGCCTCAATGCGGCCGCGTGGAATGTGCGGGCTTGAACGTTGGCAACCCCAAGATCGCGGAGCCTGCTGCGCATCTCAGCTGCGGCCCGGGCAGTGAAGGTCACGGCCAGCAGTCTCTGCGGACTGTAAACCCCGGAGTGAACACCGTAAGCAATGCGATGAGTGATGGCGCGTGTCTTTCCCGTGCCTGCCCCTGCGAGGACGCACATGGGACCTGTCAAGGTACTGGCTACTTCCCGCTGTTCTTCGTCCAGCCCGCCGAGGATGCGCTCCTCAAGTGAGCCACCGCCGTCGAAAATCCCTTCGGTCACGGCTGCAGGTCTTCGATGACGCCGCCGTACCAATGCTCAATCAATGAACGCGCGATGGACAGGCGCGTTGAGATGGTGATTTCACCGCTCAACACCGCTTCCTGCAGCTCCTCACGGCTGAACCACCTCGCCCGTGTGACCTCGACGCCGTCGGGCCGGGCAACGGCGTCGTCTGTTTTAGCGGTGAATCCCAACATGAGGGAAGCGGGGAACGGCCAGGACTGCGAACCGAGATACTGGCAGGCCGTCACACGGACACCCACTTCTTCGCCGATTTCCCGGACGACAGCCTGCTCCAGCGATTCCCCGGGCTCAACGAATCCTGCCAGCGTGGAGTAATTCCTGGCGTCGACGGGCCCCCCGCCGCCGAGCAGGAGACGGCCATCCGGGCCGATCACCGTGACAATGATGGCGGGATCCGTCCGCGGGTAATGCTCTGAGTTGTCCTTGGGACAACGCCTGACCCAGCCACCGGCCTCGATGTCCGTGGGCGTGCCGCACTGCGGGCAATGTGTGTGGGTTGCATGCCAGTTGGAGATTGCGCTGGCCTCGATGAACAAAGCGGTGTCCTTGGCGTCAAGACGCGCCGCGACATCCCGAAAACCGGCCCACTCAGCATCCAACGGCACCGTGGCGATGCCGGGCGCCGGCGGTTCAGTAACTGTGAACAGCACAACGGACGTACCCTCCGGCAAGGAGGACGACGTCAAGGTGGCACCCAAGTAGATGGCAGCAACAGCGCCGCCTTCGGACCCATTTAGAGCGTTCCAGAGCGGCGCAGCGTCTCCGAACCACAGGCCGTCAGCGGTCACCAACGCTTTGCGCTGTGAAATGACCATGGCCTTGGCGGTGCCGGAGGCGATGAGATCCTCAACCATGCCCGGCTTCATCCGCACGCCCGAGCCGCGATCCACCATGGCAGGACGGACGGGAAGAACAGTCTCCATCAGGTGATTGGCAAGCGCCGGCGACTCCGTTTGACTCATGTATCTACCGTACTGACTCGTACCGACAAAAAACATTTGGAAAGGTCCACTGTTGTGGACAGCACTCCGCACGGTTGCCCGCTTGGGCGCTTGAGCAATGTTTTGCTCCACATTTCCTGCGCATTTGCTGCGGATCTGAAGACTCGCCGCACTGCATCATGGCCACAGGCCGCACTCAATCTACCGTGGAGAACGTGAGAAGAACACCGCTCGAACTGGCCGCCATAGCAACAGCGGCGGTGCCTGGCCTTTCGCCAACGGCCGCAGCCTATTCCCCCGACGACGACGCCGACTTCGACTCCGCGCTGCTGTTGGACGCGGAAGGCAAACGCTGGCGAGTCCGTTCACCGCGCCATCCGGAAGCCAGCACGCGACTGGAAACCGAGTTTATGGTCCTGCGGGCCTTCGCGCCCGCCATCCGCGCTGAACTGCCTTTTCATGTGCCCACCATCGCCGGCACGGTAAGGCAAGGTGCTTTGACGACGTTCGTGTACGCCCATCTGCAAGGCTCCATGCTCTCCATCGACGAACTGTCAGCCGGAAGCCCCGCCTTGGCCAAGGAAGTCGGCGCAGCACTGGCAGCCATTCATGACTTGCCACTGACCCTGGTCACCAATGCGGACCTTCCCAGTTACTCGGCCAATGAGTTCCGGCAACGCAAACTCAACGAACTGGACCAAGCAGCAACCACCGGGAAGATTCCGGCCACCCTGCTGCGTCGTTGGGAGCACGCCCTCGAAGACGTTGCCCTTTGGCGTTTCAATCCCTCAGTGGTCCACGGCGACCTTCATGAAGACAACCTCATGGTGCAGGATGACGCGGTGACCGCCCTAACGGGTTGGACCGATCTCCGGATCGGTGATCCTGCAGACGACTTCGCTTGGCTGGTTGCATCCAACGAAGCCTCGTTTGTTGAGTCCGTTTTGAGCCACTACACCCAAGCACGCCGCGAGATCCCTGACGCGCACCTTCTCCGCCGGTCCGCCCTGCTGGCCGAGTTCGCCCTCGCCCAATATCTGGTCAAGGCAATGGCGGCAGGGCACCAGAGCATGACGGCAGAAGCAGAGTCCATGCTCCAGGCACTGGCCGATGACATCGACGAGCAGGCGCGTCGCGACGAAGACGCCGCACAGGCAGCTGAGGACGAAGCCGCCGAGAACGAAGCTGCTCAGCACGAGGCCAATCACTTGGGAGCAGCGGATTCACGGGCCCACAAGCCTGCAGTCAGTGTGGCGGCGATTCCCGACGCCGAAGAGTCAGGGGGCTCCGAAGACAGCGGCCCCGGCACGACATCACACGACGACACGTCCACTGCCGCTATCAGTGTTGTCAGCGTAACGCCGCTTCACGCAGCCGAACGTTCCTAGTAGGCAGAACCCTGGAATCCCAGTGCCCTCCCGGGTTCCAGGGCGTTCCTACCCATCAGCGCTGGTCTTCAGTGCCTTCGCCACGATCAGCTCCAGTTCCTCGGCGCTGCCAAGATCGTGCGGACGCACAACGGCGTCGTCAGCCACATAGTAGAACGCGGCACTGACGTCCTCGAGGGGTACATCCTTAAGCCGTGCCCAAGCCAGCCTGTAAACGGCCAGCTGCACCGCCCGGGTCGCCAGCTGCTGACCCGCGGGGCGTCGCCCGGTTTTCCAGTCAATGAGTTGCCAGCGGCCGTCAGCATCGCGGAACACGGCGTCGATACGCCCACGGACTACGACGTCGCCGATACGCGTTTCCACAGGCACTTCGACGAAAGCCGGAGCGCGCTGGGACCACTCGGACTGTTTGAACGCCGCCACCATGTCATCCAAGCCGTAAGCCTCGTCGATGTGGGAGTCCGAACCCGGAGCTTCATCAAGGTCCAGCATGCCGGTTGTGCCAAAGTACTCCTCCACCCATGCATGGAATGCCGTGCCTTTGCGAGCCGAGATGCCCGGTTCGCGGGGAACGGGCCTGCGCAGCTGGGTCAGGACGGCGGCGGGGTCAGCACCGAGGTCAACGAAAAGTGAGGCAGAGATGTGGCTTGGCAGGTGGACATCCTGAACGGTCTTGAGCTGCCGTTGGCGATCCAGCAGTAGTTCGGCCTCCTGGGACCATTTCCCGGCGGCACCAGTCAATTCATCTGAAGGGGCCGTGCGGGGTTCCTCGATGTATCCCCGGACCATGGCTGCGGCGCGGTCCATCGCAAGCCGCCTGCCCGGAGTCAGCCTCAGCCGGGCGCCGGTCCGTGGGTCTGACGGTCCTTCCAAGGGATCATAGGGGAAGTGGGCAACCTCGAGCGCTGCGGTCAAGGGGCTTTCCTCAGGCAAGGCCTCTTCGGCCACCGATTCCGCATGGACCACCGCCCCTCCGACCGGCCGCGAACCGCCAACCGACTGCGTCCGGCCGGCGTCATTATCCTCTCCAGCAACACCGGCAAGAGGCGCCAGTTCGGAGAGGAAGGCAGACATGCCGGCCATTCCTGATCGCGAGCCATTCCAAGCGGCGCTGGAAGCCCACAGGACGAACTTCGCCCGGGTGTAAGCGACGTAGGCGAGTCTTCTCTCTTCGGCTTCACCGTGATGCTGGACCTCGGATTTGAAGTCCTTCTCTGCGTCCAACCATCCCTTTTGGTCAGGCTGATCGAGATCCCACTGGGGAAGGTCGGCGCGATCGCCCCGCAAGGGCCACGGCAAGGCCGCGGCGCCGGTGCTCCACCGCGAATCCCTGTTGCTGGGGAACGAACCAGCATTGAGTCCCGGGACAAAAACAACGTCCCATTCCAATCCTTTCGAAGCGTGAACGGTCAGCAATTGCACCGCTTCCCGATTGGCCTCAACGGGGGCAACATCCAAGCCGCCTTCCTCGGAGGCTGCAGCTTCCAGCCACGACAAGAACGCCAGCAGGTCAATGCGTTGCGACGTCTGCAGGAACCCGGCTGCCGCATCCTGGAAAGCATCCAAGTTGCGGCGCGCCTGATGGATGCTGATTCCCGGCTTGGCCGCTACTTCGATGTCCAGGAGCATCGCACGTTCCACTTCGCCAAGGAGTGTGGTGAGGTCGTCGCCGATGTAGCTCCTCAGGGAGCGCAGTTCCGAAGCAAGGCGGGTCAGCCGATCCAGGGCAGCAGCGCTCAGGCTCCTCCCATGTCCGGACGTCCAGCCTGGACGGGGAAGGAAGTCAAGGGCCTCCACGAGGCTTGCGGCATCGGTGATGTCGCTTTCAATCACGGTCCCTGACGGTTCTTCGTCCTGGTCAAAGGATTCAGGCTGTGCTTCCGGAGCCGACCGTCGGCGGGCCAGGAAGCGGGACCAGTCACTGAAGGCCATCAAGTCTGCCGGACCAATCCTCCACCGTGCCCCGGCCAACAACCTCATCAGGGCATCGGAACGTCCTGGATCGGCAAGGACCCGCAAGGTCGCCACCAGATCCACGATCTCCGGTGTGTCCAGCAAGCCGCCAAGTCCAACGATCTCATAGGGAATCCCCTGGAGTTCGAACTCGCGGCGGAGGCACTCCATCTGCGCCCGTCGGCGGCAGAGGACCGCCATGGTGGGCTTGACCGGAGTGCCGTCCTTCTCTTCTTCGAAGACAGTCCGTTGGTACCGACGGACATCGCGGGCTATCACTGCGGCTTCGTCCTCATCCGTGCCGAAGCGACCGATCACCACGCTTCCATCCACCGCAGCAGGGCTTGGAACCAACGCGGGGACTGAGACGTTGCTCGCTGTTTCCCTCTCCCCCGCCGGACCATCCAGTGCCGCCGACCTGTTGAGGGGCGCTGCGATGGTGTTGGCGGCCCGGAGGATGTTCCTGCCGTTCCGCCAAGCGGTGGTCAGATACGAAGTGGGGGCGACGGAATAGGATTCAGGGCCGCCGGAGGGGTCCCCATGCCGGACGGGAAACTCCTGCACAAAGTGGAAGAGCTGGCCGGCGGAAGCGCCTCGGAAGCCGTATATCGATTGGTTGGGGTCGCCCACCGCAGTAACTGCGTGGCCCTGACCGAAAAGACGGGAGAACAGAACAAGCTGGGCGTGGGAGGTGTCCTGGAACTCATCCAGGAGCACTACTTTGTAGCGGGCACGTTCAGTGGAGGCGGCGAGCGGAATATCGCTCGCAATTCGGGCTGCGAGCGCCACGAGGTCGCCGAAATCAAGGACACCGCGATGGCGCTTCGCTTCCTGGTAACGGACCACCATGTCGGCAACGCTGGCGCGTGTCCTGAGCATGGCCGCAAGTTCTCCTGCGGCCTGCGTTGGATTCTTCTTGGCCCCGGCCACGTAGGGAAGCTGCTCAAAGGCGTGAGCGCGCTCCAGGACCCATTCCCGCACTTCCCCCGGATTCTGAAGGTGCTCTGCGCACTCCCCGGCCAGCTGGATGACTGCATTGACGAGCGTGGATTTGGCGGCAGTGAAGTGCTCGTAGTCGCCGTCATATGCTTCCACGACTTCGCTGGCCAGCTGCCAGGACTGTGCGCCTCCCAGCAAGACGACGTCCCGCTCGATGCCCAACCGCAGGCCGTAGTCAGACACGATGCCGCTTGCATAAGAGTGGTACGTGGACACTTTGGGTTCGAGGTCGTCTGCCCCGAGAAGTCCCTCCGCGAAGCCTATGCTGCCATCGTCCGCCACCGCTATCCGCTGGAGCGTGGCCAGCTTGGACCGTATCCGGCTCGCCAGCTCTCCGGCAGCCTTGCGGGTAAATGTCACGCCGAGGACTTCTTCAGGGCGCACCCAGCCGTTGGCCACCAGCCACACCACACGGTCCGCCATGGTGGCCGTCTTCCCCGAACCTGCCCCGGCAATCACCAGGCGCGGAGAAAGCGGGGAGGCAATGATGGCCGCCTGCTCAGGCGTAGGGTGGTTCTTTTCGCCAAGGATGTTGGCCAGCTCAGAAGGAGAGAACCTTGGCTCCGGGACTGCCTCGACGCCCGGGTTGCTGGTGGCAAAGCCGTCCAGGAGTTCGGTTGTCATTCGGTGACCTGCTTTCCTCTGGCGCACAACGGGCAAACGTCCGGTAGGCGGCATCCATGGCCGCCATACCCGCCCTTGCCGGGGTCGTGCCGTGCTTCGAACGTTGCACCGGCCATCAGCGCAGCCGCCTCATTCACCAGCCCCTCGGCCCAGTTGTCCGAGGGATCCAACGGATCCTGCTGCTGTACCGCCGGGCTCTTGGTCTTGGTCCCAAGTTGGGCCAGCACGGCGCCGCCGGGGGCTAAGCCGTCCGCGGACGCCGCAAGAGAGCCGGCGCCGGGTGTTTCGTCCCCTTCCCCGGCGTCCCGGAAGGCACCTTTGAGGACGGCGGCCTGGTAGGCACCCAGTTGTGGGTGCTTGGCAACCTCCGCTTTGCCTGGTTGCCGTTTGCCGGTCTTGAGGTCAACGATCACGAGCCTGCCCTCCGGATCGATCTCAAGCCGGTCCACCTGGCCGCGGAGTACTGCGTGGCGAGTGGCCTCCCCTTCAGGAGCAGGGAAACCACCGACAGCGCCGTCGTCCAGGGTGACATCAGGTAGCTGAACTTCAAAGTCGTGCTCCACGGCCAGCAAGCTTCTTCCGTCGCCGCGCATGATGAGCACGTACTGTGCCAACTTCCGAACCATCAGTTCCGCCCGCTGGAAATCGAGCTTCCCTTCCCAGTTGTCCTTCATGCCCAAAGCGGGCCACCGGCGTACGAGCTCAGCCACGTACTCGGCTCCTGAAGCATCGGGAAGCTCTTGGGCAATGCTGTGGACCAAAGTGCCCAGGCTGCGTGCGAAGTCGGTGGCAGCTTCCCCTCCGGCGGCTTGGACGAACCAGTCCAGCGGCGACTTATGGACAGCTTCCACTTTGGAAGGCGAGACGGAAACGGTACCGCCGGGTGGCACCACGGGTTCCTGGGAACTCAGCGCCGCCAAACCCCACCACGTGTCCGGATGTGCACCCGGAACGGGTGGTTCCGTGCTGGCGAGCCTGGCCAATATCCGGGCGGCCTCGTGCGAGGTATGGGCTTCGCCGCTACCGGAGTCTTCCAACTGGGCGTGCTGCCGCAGTTCTGCGACCAGGGCCCGCAAGGTCATGGGACGGTCAACGGGGGTGTAATCACGCTTGTACTCACCGGCCTCCAGGGGCGCCACGTAGTCCAGGAAAGCCGAGGGTTGCTCGTCCTCGGAAGACACCGCGGTGCAGATCAATACTTCTCGAGCTCGGGAAACGGCGGTCGAAAAACTCCTGAGTTCGTCGTAACGAATATCCCGGAGCCTGCTCAGGGGCCCGCGCCGAAGGGCGTAGTCCACTCCATGCTCCACTGCATCGGCGTAGACAGTGCTGCCCAGCAGCTCTCCACGCAAACGGGTGTTGGGCCATACGCCTTCCTGGAGACCCGCAACGATCACCACCGGCCATTCCCGCCCGGCTGCGCTTGCGGGGGTCATGATCTCCACGCAGGCCTCCAGCTGTGCCCGCGCGGCAAGGGTGTCCATGGGAAGTTCCTGGTTCAGCAAATAGTCCAGGAACTGTTCAGGACCCGAACCGGGCAGTTGGTCCACGAACCGTTCGGCTGTATGGAACAACGCCATCATGGCGTCAAGGTCCCTATCGGCACGTGCACCGGCATTGCCTCCCTCAAGTGCCATTTCTGCCCAGCGGGAAGACAAGCCGGTGGCGTGCCACAACGCCCACAGCACGGATTCCGCGTTGGCACCGGGTTCCGCGGCGGCGGCGGAACCGGCTGCGATCATGCGGGCGAGCCGACGGGCAGAACTGCCTTCAATACCCAGCGACGCCAGGGCACCGGGCTGAAGCAGTGCCTCAACCAGCAAAGCGTCGCTGGACCGGCCGCCACCGCCCAGAAGCTCCTCGCGGCGCAGGGACTGTCGGAGCCTGCGCAGTTCGATGGCCGTAGCTCCGCCGATGCGGGATGTAAGGAGGGAAACCGCAGTTTCCGGAGTCAGCTTTGCCGGGTCCAGGACAATGGCAAAGGCCTCCAACAACGGACGCACCGCGACTTCGTCACGGACGGCCGAGTCTGCCACTGGAACACGAACCGGGATCCCCTGCCCGCTCAGGTAACGCTGCAACTGGGAAATCTGCCCACCGTTCCGGACGATCACCGCGATGTCGCTGAACTCCCGCGATTCCCGCAGCTGAGCCTCGAGGATGCGCTGTGCAACGTATCTCAACTCGTGGACAGCTGACGGCAGCACATGACCCTCCACGCGACCATTCCGCGCAGATGCAGTATGCATGCCTTCCGGATGTTGCGGTTGTTCCATTTGCCTGGCCAACTGGCCACCCGAGCGCTGCGAGATGTGGCTCGCGACCCGGGTCCACGCCTCAGCTACCTCAGGCGCATGCCGGTGGGTAACCGACAGCGGGCGTTCGAGAACGTTTTGCTGTGTGCCGCCCAGCAGTGTTGGCAGCTCTGACACCAGGTCCGGGCGTGCGCCGCGGAATCCTTGCACGACGGTATCCGGTGAGTAGGTCACCACGACGTCTTTGCCTTCGCCGATGTCGGCAAGGAGCTCGAACACGGCAGGATTCGATTCCTGGGCGTCGTCCACGAGGATGAGTTGGAGTCTTTCCCTCTCGGCAGCCAGGAAGGCCGGCGAGTCTTGGAAAATCTGCCGCGCCGTGGTGATGATTCCAGCAGGGTCAAAGGCCTCAGGCATACGGAGGTCCAAGACATCCCGATACTCGCTGTAAAGTTCGGCAGCCGCCATCCAATCAGGCCGTCCGCACTCGTAGGCCAGCCCAACCAGGTCCTCTGCGGTGCGCCCCGATTCGATGATGCGGTCGAACAACTGCCGGATCTCGTGACGGAAGCCGCGGGTGGGAAGTGCCGCTGCCAGATCCTCCGGCCAAGGCAGCTGGAATCCCGGACGGGAGTGGCCTTCCAGCAACTCCTTGATGATGAGGTCCTGTTCGGGGCCTGACAGAAGCTTCGGTGGCCGCGTCAGCGGCAATATGCCTTCCGCCTTGGCCCGCCGGATAACGTCGAAAGCGTAGGACGCCCAGGTTCGTGCCGGCGTCGTACTGAGGCTGCGGTCCAACCGCCCTGTGAAGGTATCGCGCAGAGCCGCTGCGGCGTGGCGCCCGGGAGCAAGAACGAGAATCTGTTCCGGGTCCAGGCCATCCTCGCGGACGCGGCGGACTGCGGCTTCCACCAGCACAGTTGATTTACCCGTTCCCGGCCCCCCGGGCACGAGGACAGGGCCGCTCCCCTGTGGGAGGGCAACGACCGCACTTTGGTCCGGAGACAAAACAGGAGCCGCATAGTGGGTCTCACGCGGCGGGAGCAGCCGGAGGGCTGCCGGTGCTTGGCGGGTTTTGGCAGGAGTTGCGGTCACACAGTCATTTCATCATCGGGCACCGACAATTTATGGAGTTGACGCTCCAACTGGTCCGAGATCACATCCAGTTGGTCGAAATCGGAGTCGGCAGGCGTCCATCGGGCCGCTGTCAGGTCGACGCGCCAACGGCCTTCGCCCGTCCTCAGGAAGGCCTCGTATGCGCCATGCAGCGGGGTGGCTTCCTCCAAGTAATGCTGCAGGGCGGCGACTTCGTGACCTGGTGGCGCTTCCCCGCTGGCCCTAAGGACGCGCCACCAGGCGACCGAGCTGCCATAATGGCTCATCACTGCGCCGACCTGCCGCGGCCCACCGGCTCCCAAAAGCTCTGCGACGTCACCGTAGGAAACCGCCGAACCCGACGGAACAAGGTCCACAACGGCCAGAACCGCTGTCACATACTCCATCCGCATGTGTTCAGCGTAACGGCAGGAGTGTCGTGCCCGAATAGTGTCGGACCCAGCCGGTAGCTTGAAGACATGAGCTCCTGGAACACCCTCTCCCGCGCCGCATTCGACCTCGAGACCACCGGGAAAAACTCACGGTCAGCGCGGATCGTCACAGCTTCCATCACGGTCGTGGATGCCCACGGGGAGCTCATCGCAGAGCACGAGTGGCTGGCAGATCCCGGTGTCGAAATCCCGCTCGAAGCCAGCGAGGTGCACGGTGTCACTACAGAGAAAGCCCGTGCAGAGGGCCGCCCGGCGGCCGAGGTCACGCGCGAGGTGGCCGGTGTACTCCAAGGGCTGTTCGACGACGGCACTCCCGTCATTGCTTTCAACGCCAGCTACGATTTCACGGTGTTGGCGGCCGAGTCCGCCCGCTACGGGGTCCCCCAACTCAGCCGCTTCCCCGTGCTGGATCCCTATGTGATGAACAAGCAGGTGGACCGTTACCGCAAGGGAAAGCGCACGCTTACCGCTTTGTGCGAGGAGTACGGTGTGGACCTGACAAACGCGCACACCTCAGCTGCGGACGCTCTCGCTACGCTCCGGGTATTGGATGCAATGGCCGGCAAATTCCCCAAGTTGCAGATGCCGGCGCCGGCGTTGCATCAGCTGCAAGTAGACTGGGCGGCATCCCAGGCCGCTGATTTCCAGCAGTACTTGCGGCGCAGTAAGCCCACTGCAGTCATCGAGGGCGAGTGGCCGGTCCTCCCGCCCGAAGACGCAAGCCGGGGCGGCTTCTAGCCCCGGAGAGCAGGCGACCGCCTCCTTTTGCGACGCAAGTCACAGCAATTTCGGGAACCCGTTTTTCAGGGTTGTCCGCCCGCGGATTCCACGCGAGCCTCCGCCGCCGGAATAGTCCGGAGCCAGAAGGTCTGTTGACGGGAACTTTGTTCGGCCAAATCGACTGCAGGCAATCATTTCTTCGATTCACCGCGCGCCAGTGGGCTGGTGACATAATTAAGTTTGGCGGGTTGAAGTCTGCTAGAGCAGCCAACCTTCGTATTGCTGCCGCATTCCCCGCCCACCGCGAAACGTCCCCGTGACTCGATGAAAGTGATTTCTTCATGAAATTCAAAGCCCCTAAGTGGCTGTCTGTTGCCCCCGTGGCCGCAGCCCTGGTGATTTCCCTGGCAGCATGCGGCGGAGGAACCTCCGAGCCCAGCGGCTCGCCGACCGACGCTTTGGCCGGCAGCGACCAGAAGTCGCTGGACACGTTTACTACCGCTGAAGTGACTCCGCTGGACAAGATCGACAAGTCCAAGCTGGGCCTTATCACCGACGGCACCCTGCGCGTGGGCACCCTTTCCGACGCCCCGCCGAACATCTTTATTGATCCTTCCGGCAAGTTCACCGGCTACGACAACGAACTCCTGCGCGCCATTGGTGACAAGCTGGGCCTCAAGGTGGAGTTCGCCTCCACCGACTTCTCGGCGCTCCTGTCCCAGGTGGGCAACAAGCAGTTCGACGTCGGATCCTCCTCGATCTCCACCACGGACGCCCGCCGCAAGACTGTTGGTTTCACCAATGGCTACGACTTCGGCTACATGGCAATCGTGACCAAGAGTGACTCCAAGGTCACCGGCTTCGCGGACGTCAAAGAAGGCCTGCGCATCGGCGTTGTCCAGGGCACCGTCCAGGATGACTACATGACCAACACGCTGAAGATCGAGCCGGTCCGTTTCCCTGATTACAACACCGTTTACGGCAACGTAAAGAACGGCCAGATCGATGCTTGGGTTGCACCGTCCCAGCAGGCCGAAGGCCAGGTCAAGGAAGGCGACAACACCAAGATCGCAGAGAAGGTTGTCAACACCCAGAACTTCACCGCGTATGCCGTGAACAAGGACAACCAACCGCTGATTGATGCCCTGAACTCCGGTCTGGACGCTGTCATCGCTGATGGAACCTGGGCCAAGCTCACGGCCGAGTGGTACAAGGACCGTCCGACTGCCGCCGAGCAGACCCCCCAGGGCTGGAAGCCGGGCAGCAAGGCCGTCCAGCTCCCCGCCAAGTAACCAAGGCGTTCCATGGATATCCTCAATCAATTAGCCGACACCTTCTTTGACTGGGAGGCGATGGGCGAAGTCATCCCCAAAATGTTCGCCGTCGGTCTGCCCAACACCATCGTCCTGGCTGTCGTCTCGGGCATCATCGGGACCGCGCTCGGGATGTTGCTCGCCCTGATGGGGATCTCCCGGAATGCCGCAGCACGGTGGGTGGCCCGCATTTACACGGACATTCTCCGCGGGCTCCCTCCGGTGCTGACCATCCTGGTGATCGGATTCGGCTTTGGCCCGATCATTCGTGAACTAACCGGCTCCACCAGCCCATACCCCATGGCGATCGCTGCCTTGTCCTTGATGTCCGGCGCGTATATCGGCGAGATTTTCCGCTCAGGCATCCAAAGCGTGGACAAGGGCCAGCTGGAGGCGACCCGTGCCCTCGGGTTCAGCTACGGCTCGTCCATGCGCCTGGTGGTAGTGCCGCAAGGCATCCGCCGCGTTCTTCCTGCGTTGGTCAACCAGTTCATCGCGTTGATCAAGGAATCGTCACTGGTCTTCATGCTTGGCCTCCTGGCAACAGAGCGTGAGATCTTCCAGATTGGTAAGGATGCAGCTGCCAACAGCGGCAACCTGTCCCCCTACGTGGCAGCAGCCATCTTCTATCTGGCGTTGACCATCCCGCTCACGCACTTCGTGAACTTTATTGACGCCCGGATGCGCGCTGGACGCCCGGAGAAGAAGGAACCGGACGAGGCAGCCGCCGTCGTAGGAAAAGGAGCGCAGGCATGAGTGAATTCGCATCAGGCACGTTGACGGCGAAGAACATCCACCTGTCGTTCGGCAGCAACCATGTGTTGCGGGGCATCGACCTGCACGTCGAGAAGGGCACCACGGCCTCCGTTATCGGCCCGTCCGGCTCAGGCAAGTCAACGCTGCTTCGAGTAATGAACCGGCTTATCGAGCCGGATCAGGGCGACATCCTGCTGGATGGACGTTCGGTCCTTAAGGACAACCCGGACGAACTGCGTCGCCGCATCGGCATGGTCTTCCAGCAGTTCAACCTTTTTCCGCACAAGACGGTGGCTGAGAACATCTCGCTGGCACTGCGCAAACTCCGTGGCATGTCCAAGGAACAGGCGCGCGACGAGGCATTGGCCCAGCTGGACCTGGTGGGTTTGAAGCATAAGGCGGATTCCCGTCCGGCAAACCTCTCGGGCGGACAGCAGCAGCGTGTGGCGATTGCCCGCGCGCTGGCCATGAAGCCTGAGGTGATGTTCTTTGACGAAGCTACCTCCGCGCTGGACCCGGAACTCGTCAAGGGTGTCCTTGCGCTCATGACGGACCTGGCCCAGGGAGGCATGACCATGGTGGTGGTAACCCACGAAATGGGCTTCTCACGCAACGTCTCGGACATCGTGACCTTCATGGACGCCGGCGTGGTGGTTGAATCCGGGCCTCCGGAGCAGCTGTTCACGAATCCGCAAACGGAACGCCTCCAGGGTTTCCTTTCGGACGTCCTCTAAGGACCCCTTAGCAGGATTACACCCGCTACAAAGAACCCCGCCTTCCAAGCGAAGGCGGGGTTCTTTGCCGTTCACACTGCTTTGGGGCCGCTACTGATTGGCCTTGACGCGCAGCACCGTGAGCGCGGCGGCATCCACCTTGGCTCGGAAGGCAGGATCGGACGTGGCCTTCTGCACCACCGCCTGGTGCATCGCCGGAATGCTCGCGGGATCGGCGCATACCAGCATGGTTCCCCCAGCGCCGAAGAAGTTCAGGGCACGCTCGGCATCGGACCATGCTTCCAGCTGGGCCGCACTGCAGAGGTCATCCGAAAGAACTATCCCCTTGAAGCCGGCGTCAGCACGCAGCATCGTGTCCATCACTGTCGATGAGAATGGTGCGATGTTGGCGGCGTCGATCTTGTCATAGTAGGCATTCGAAACCATGACCCACCTGGCGCCTGATTTTATGGCCGCGTGGAACGGCCCCAGTGCGGGATCGTTCCGGGTGGTCGCCGCGTCACGGACATCGCTGGTGACGTCCGTGTTGGGAACTACCCTGCCAAGCCCTGGGAAGTGCTTCACTACCGGGGCAACGCCGGCATCCTTCATGCCATCGGCAAAGGCATTGCCCAGCAGCGAAACGTTGGCTGGGTCGTAGCCGTACTCCCGCTGGAAATGGCCGATGGGGGCATTGGAGGGTGCAAACTGTGGGCTCGTCACTGTATCCAAGACCGGTGCGAGGTTCACGTTGATGCCTACGCTGCTAAGTTCCTTCCCCCACGTTGCAGCATCCGCGCGAAGTCTTGCCGCCCCGGAGGACGCCTGGACCAGGGCCGTGGGAATGGTGGAGAAACCCGGACCGGAGAGAACCTGGACATATCCACCCTCTTGGTCGGTGGCCACAAAAAGGGGTACCCCGCCGGTTGTGGCGGCAGAGACCGTGCCTGTCAGCGAAGACACAAGGGACGCCGTCGGGGCAGTTCCGGCCTTGCTGCGTCCGCTGAGGTAAACGTTCCCGGCGTGATACTTCGTCAGCGCTTCCATGGTTCCCGGTTCGGGGCCGCTGGCCTTGGCTGCCACCATGAACAGTTGTCCCACCCGCTGCTCAAGGCTGAGAGCGGCGAGCTGCTGCTCCGCAGCTGACGGCGTGCTCGGCGCCGGCACAGGCGCCACGGAGGGAGCCGGGGAAGGAACCGCTGGCTTGGTAACTGACGCCGGCGGGGACGAGGGAGCCTGCGTGCCTGACGGCGAAGAAGGAGCCACCGATGGTGTCCCCTCGGCCGAATTTTGGCCGGAGTTCGTTTGGCCAGTGGAACATCCGGCCGCCGAGACCAGAAGCACTCCGGCGGTGGCGATGCTGACACTCAATGATGCAAAGGAAGGGGACTTGCGCATGGTAAACCGTAAATTCGTTGGGGGTGGGGTTTCCACCTACGAGCCTACCCCGATCGGACGCAACAATGCCCCGGACCATTGCTTCAAGCAGTCGCCCGGGGCATCATCAAAGATCAGGCCGAGGCGCCCGCTGCGGCCTTCGCTGCGGCTGGGAGGGCATCAATAATCCGGTTCATCGCAGCGTCGTCATGGGCAGCGGAGAGGAACCAGGCTTCGAAGACCGACGGCGGGAGGTAAACGCCGGAATCCAGCATGGAGTGGAAGAACGGGGCGTATCGGAAGCTATCCTGCCGCTGGGCGTCGCCGTAGTTGTGCACGCCGTGGGAAGAGGTTCCAAACGCAACCGAGAAGAGGTTGCCCGCCCGCTGGATGGAGTGGTCCACGCCGGCGTCATCAAGGGCGGAGGAGAGCGCAGCTGAGAGTTCCAGCGAACGGGCATCAACATAGGCGTAGACCTCAGGAGTTGCATTGGTCAACGTCGCCACACCTGCGGCCATGGCCACGGGGTTTCCGGACAGCGTACCGGCCTGGTAAACCGGGCCCACGGGCGCGAGATAGTCCATGACGTCGGCACGGCCGCCGAGTGCCGCCGTCGGCAGTCCGCCGCCGATGACCTTGCCGAAGGTGAGCAGGTCCGGAGCCCAGCCTTCCTGGCGACCGGTCAATCCCCAGTAGCCGGCGTAGCCGGTACGGAAGCCAGTAAGGACTTCATCGAGGATCAGGAGTGCACCGTGTTCCTTGGTGATGCGGGACAGGCCCGCGTTGAAGCCTTCGCCCGGGGTGACGACGCCCATGTTCGCCGGAGCCGCTTCCGTGATGACAGCAGCGATGTTTTGGCCGTGGGCAGCGAAGGCAGCCTCAACGGCAGCAAGATCGTTGTAAGGCAGAACCAGAGTCTCAGCTGCGGTGGCCTCTGTGACACCGGCAGAGCCGGGCAGTGCCAACGTGGCGAGGCCGGATCCTGCGGCTGCCAGCAGTCCGTCAAGGTGCCCGTGGTAGCAACCGGCAAACTTGATGATCAGGTTGCGGCCGGTGAAACCGCGGGCCAGGCGAACGGCCGTCATGGTGGCTTCGGTTCCGGTGGACACCATCCTCAAACGTTCCACGGCGGACACCCGGTCCTTGACGATCGCGGCAAGGTTGGCTTCATCCGGCGTGGAAGCTCCGAAGGAAAGGCCGCGGTCCACAGCTGCGTGAACGGCGTCGAGCACGGCGGGGTGGGCGTGGCCCAGCAGCGCCGGCCCCCAGGAGCACACGAGGTCTACGTATTCCTTACCGTCTGCGTCCGTCAAGTAGGCGCCCTTGGCGGACACCATGAACTTCGGAGTGCCGCCCACTGACCCGAAGGCGCGTACCGGCGAGTTCACGCCGCCGGGCATCAGGGACCGGGCACGGTCGAACAGTTGATCGGACACGGGGGTGTTTGACGTCATGGTACCTATTCTTTCAGTGATTCAGGGAGCGGCATGGCCGCCACCTAGGATGCTGCGGCCAGCAACTCAGCAACCCTCGGGGCTACCTCGGTGCCGTAGAGCTCGATGCAGCGCATCATGGATGGATGCGGCAATGTTCCATTGCTGTATTTGAGGTCGAAGCGGTCCACACCAAGGTTCCGCTTGAGTAAGACGATTTTCTGCGCCACGGTTTCCGGGGAGCCAACGTAGAGTGCGCCTTCGGGGCCGCACATGGCATCAAACTCGCCACGGTTCCCTGGACCCCAGCCGCGTTCGGAACCAATCCTGTTACGTTGCTCCAGCCAATGCGGGAAGAGTTCCTCGCGGGCAACATCGTCCGTGTCAGCGATGAAACCGGGTGAGTGCGTTGCGATCTGACGCATCGGATGTCCGTACTTGGCCATCGCCTCACGGTACAGGTTGACCAGCGGTGCGAAGCGGCGGGGCTCTCCCCCGATGATGGCGAAAATAATGGGGTACCCATATTCGGCACAGCGCAGCACGGACTCAGGTGTACCTCCGACGCCGATCCAGGCCGGCAGCAAATGGTGCTGCAATTTGGGGTATACCTGCAGCCCGTTGACGTTGGGCCGCGTGCGCCCCTCCCAATGAACCGGTTTCTGTGCCCGAACCTTGTCGAACAGCTCCAGTTTTTCCTCGAACAGGACTTCGTAGTCCGCCAGGTCCAAGCCAAACAGCGGGAACGACTCCACGAACGAACCCCTGCCGAGCATTACCTCAGCCCTGCCGTTGGACAACGCGTCCACTGTGGCGAAGCGCTGGAAAACCCGGATCGGATCATCTGAGCTGAGCACGGTAACGGCCGACCCCAAGCGAATCCGTGAGGTAACTGCGGCTGCCGCAGCAAGGAAGACCTCGGGCGCCGACACAGCGAAATCGCGGCGGTGGTGTTCGCCCACACCAAAGGCATGGATTCCGACGGCGTCAGCCAGCTTCGCTTCCTGCAGCAACTCACGCAGGACGCGCGCATGCTCCTTCGGGTTCCCATCGGCATCCACACCGGCGTCGCCAAAAGTGTTCAGGCCGAGCAGGATCTCGTTGGCCCCTACCGGAGCGGTGGGGTCGGAGGAAACGGATGTCATCAGGACTCCTTCAGCCAGCCTGCCAGTTCGGAGGCCCAGTAGGTCAGGACGGTGTCTGCCCCGGCACGCTTGATGCCGAGGACGGATTCGGTGATGGCACCGCGCCTGTCGATCCAGCCGTTGGCCGCGGCCGCTTCGATCATGGCGTACTCGCCAGAGATTTGGTAGGCCGACACCGGCACAGGGCTCATGGCTGCAACGTCGGCCAGGATGTCCAGGTAACTCATTGCGGGCTTGACCATGACCATGTCGGCGCCCTCTTCGAGGTCCAGCTCAACTTCCAGGATGGCCTCCCGACGGTTGGCAGCGTCCATCTGGTAGGTCCGGCGATCGCCCTTGAGCTGGGAATCCACGGCCTCACGGAAGGGGCCGTAGAACGCTGACGCGTACTTGGCAGCATAGGCAAGTACGGCCGTGTTCTTGTGTCCGGATTCCTCCAGTGCCTGACGGATCACCGCTATCTGGCCGTCCATCATTCCCGAGGGGCCCAAGACATGGGCTCCGGCGTCGGCCTGGGCGACTGCCATCCGGCCATAGATCTCCAACGTGGCGTCGTTGTCCACATAGCCATCGGAATCAAGGACGCCGCAGTGGCCGTGGTCCGTGAATTCGTCGAGGCAAACGTCGCCCATGATGACCAGGTCATCGCCGACCTCGGCCTTGACGTCACGAATGGCCTTGTTCAGGACGCCTTCAGGGTCCAGCGAGGCGGTGCCTTGCGCGTCACGTACCGCGGGCACGCCGAACAGCATGATGCCGCCAACGCCCAACTCCACGGCTTCCGCGGCCGCCCGCTTCAGGGACTCGGTGGTGTGCTGGACGACCCCCGGCATGGAACTGATGGGGCTCGGCTCGGTAAGTCCCTCCCGGATGAACGCTGGAAGGATCAGGTCCGCGGGCGCCAGACGGGTCTCGGCGGTGAGCCTGCGCATGGCGGGAGTTGTGCGCAAGCGGCGGGGACGATGGTTCGGAAAGCTCATTGCGGGTTCCCTTCGTTGGCGAAAATAGACTCCAGGGCGGCCACAATGCCGTCCGGGGTTGGTTCTTTGGCTGTGACTGCAACGGCGAGGCCGATCCGCGAGGCCTCCGCCGCCGTCGGACGCCCGATGGCGACTAAGCGGCAGGTGCCCAATGCAGGAAATAATTGGGCGATACGACGTGCAGCGCTGGGAGAAGCAGCCACTATTGCGTCCAGGGTTCCGGCATCGAGTGCGGTTCGTGCCTCTTCAGGGCTGAGCGTTGCCGGAACGTCTGGTGCGGAAAGCACGACGCCGGACGGTAGTTCCGCTGTTAGGCGGAGTTCCGCACTGGCAGGGTAATCGACCGTGTGGTAGGCGACAACGGACGTGACGTCCGCGCCGGTGGCGGCCAGGCCGTCCCGCAGGCCGGGCGAAGCGATATCAGCCTGAGGCAGGAAAACCCTTCCATTGGACGCCTCCCATACAGCAAGCAAGCCCTCGGCCGACTGGACTTCCGCCGGCGCCAAGGCGATAGTGAGGCCGACGGATTCAAGGACCTGACGGGATGACGGACCGATGGTGGCCACCTTCGTATCGGCTGGGACAAGGTCAGCGAGGGCGATGCCGCGCTGAGAAGCTTTCTCCAACAGAACCCGCACGGTAGTGATGCTGCTGATCACCATCCAGTCGAAGTCGCCGGCCACCAAACGGTCCAAGGCGGCGTCAAGGGGAACCTGGTTTCCCGCCTTCTCAAAATCGATGAGCGGCAGCACCAGTGGCTCCGCTCCCAAACCGGTCAAAAGCGACGCCAGCGGACGCGCACGGTCGGCGGTCCTGGTAATCAGGACGCGCCGACCGGTCAGCCCGTTCAATTCATGCGTCTCAGGACGCCGCAAGGTCCGCGATCTCCGCGGCGCCGGCAGCGAGCAGGAGCTCCGCCACTTCGATGCCGAGCAACGTGGCTCCGACTTCCGTGAGGCCGTCGGTGGCTTTCTTCTCGCGCACAGTCTTGGTGCCATCCACGGCACAGACCACTGCTTCAAGGTGCAGCATGCTGCCCTTGCGGAAGGCGTAGGCGCCCACGGGAGCTGCACAACCGGCTTCAAGCCTGGCCAGGACTGCACGCTCGGCCGTGACGGCGAGGCGGGTGTCGTCGTCGTTCAGCGCCGCAAGGGCCTGTGCGAGCACGCCGTTTGACCCTTCGGTGGAACCCGCTGTACGCGGGGCGTCGTTGGTCCGGCATTCGATGGCCAACGCTCCCTGTCCGGGCGCGGGAAGCATGACGTCGGATTCGAAGAACTCGCTGACAGTGTCCAGGCGGTCCATGCGCTCCAAGCCCGCAGCAGCCAACACCACGGCGTCGAGGTCACAGGACTTGCCCGGCACAACAACATCGGTGAGGTTTCCGGGCAATCCCGGGACACGACCGAGGCGAGTGTCCACATTCCCACGGATATCGAGTACCTCGATATCCGGACGTGCAGCCCGAAGCTGAGCGGCACGCCGTGGCGAGCCTGTGCCTACTTTGGCACCGCCCGGCAGCTCGGCAAGAGTCATACCGTCGCGTGCACAGAGAACGTCACGGACATCCACCCGCTTGGGAGTTGCTGCGATGCTCAGGCCAAGTGCGGCTCCCGTGGGCAGGTCCTTCAGGGAGTGCACGGCGACATCACAGGTATCGGCGAGAAGGGCATCACGCAGGGCAGCAACGAACACGCCTGTGCCGCCCATCTGGGAAAGGGATCCGGTTTTGACGTCGCCCTCGGTCTTGATGTGCACGAGCTCTACGGGGAAGCCGCCGACGGCAGCCAACTGGTCCGCAGTTTGCTGCGTCTGCGTCAGGGCAAGTTTGCTCGCCCTGGTGCCGATGCGAACAGTCACTTGGCAGCCTCCGGAGCCGGGTAGGCGTCGTGGCCGATACCGATTCCGGCGCCGACTTCGGAGATGACGGGTTTTGCCCCGCGGAAGTTCTCGCAGCAGTTGGGACGGCAGACGTCGTACCAAGGGCCCAGGTCGGTGACGTGGGGACGGTCGGCGATGTTGTTGTCCACTGTGCGTTCGCAGATCAGGTCCACGAGGCCGGACACGAAAGCCGCGTGCGTACCCGGTGTGGGCACACGGGTGGCCTCGATATCCAGGTTCTTGCAGGTTTCCAGTGCCTCGGTGTCCAGATCCCAGGCAACTTCCATATGGTCGCTGACAAAGCCAAGGGGAACGATGACCACACCGCGGACGCCCTCGGGGGCGATCTCCTCAAGGTGGTCATTGATGTCCGGTTCCAGCCAGGGAATGTGCGGGGCCCCCGAGCGTGACTGGTACACGAGGTCCCAAGCCACGTTCGGCGCCACAGCGTCCATGATGGCTTTGGCATTGGCAAGGTGCTGTGCAGCGTAGGCGGAACCTTCCGCAAATTCGCGCGGCTCGTCTTCGGACCTGCCTGCGGCCTCTGCATCCCGGGTAGGAATGGAGTGGGTGGCGAACAGCACTCGAATTTTCGAATCCGGGTCCGCTTCGCCTGCGGCGGTGAGCTTCCCACGGATCTCCTCCAGGCCGGCAGCAGTTCCCTCAAGGAAGGGCTGGACTACGCCGGGGTGATCGAAGTACTGACGGATCTTGTCCACTTCAAGCTTGCCGTCCAAACCGGTTTCGGTCAGCGCAATACCAATGTCTTCGCGGTACTGGCGGCAGCTGGAGTAACAGGAGTAGATGCTGGTGGTGAGCATCAGGATCCGGCGGTGTCCGGCGTCGTAAGCGTCCTGCAGGACCGGGGCGATGTACGGGTCCCAGTTCCGGTTGCCCCAAAGGACCGGCAATTCAATCCCCCGCTGTGCCAGTTCGGCCTCGATCGCGGCCTTCAGCTCACGGTTCTGCTGGTTGATGGGGCTGATTCCACCAAAAGCCCGGTAGTGGTGCGAGACCTCTTCGAGGCGCTCGTCCGGGATCCCGCGGCCACGGGTGACGTTGCGCAGGAAGGGAATGACGTCATCCTGGCCTTCAGGACCACCAAAGGATGCGAGCAGCACGGCGTCGTACCGCTTGGGTTCCTGCCGCCCACGCTCAGTGACGGCGTTCGGTGCTGTGGAGATAACGGGCTGGGTCATGCCAGGACCTCGGCAATCTCGGCAGCCGTGACGCGGCGGCCGGTATAGAAGGGGATTTCTTCGCGGACGTGGTGTCGCGCTTCCGTGGACCGCAGGTGGCGCATCAGGTCCACGAGGTCCACCAGTTCAGGTGCTTCAAGGCCGAGGATCCATTCCCAGTCGCCCAAGGCAAACGAGGAGACAGTGTTGGAAATGACCTGCGGGAATTCGCGCCCAAGAAGGCCATGGTCGCGGAGCATCTTGCCGCGCTCGTCCGTGGGCAGCAGGTACCACTCGTAGGAACGCACAAACGGGTAGACGCAGAGCCAGGTGCTGGGCTCGACACCGCGTGCGTAGGCGGGCACGTGGCTCTTGGAGAACTCAGCTTCGCGGTGCACGCCCATGGCGGACCAGACGATGTCTGTTCCCGCGAAGAGCTTGCTGCGGCGGATGGACCGAACAGCTGCCTGCAGGTCCTCCGGCTTGGGCCCATGGAGCCACACCATGATGTCAGCGTCCGAGCGCATGGCCGAGACGTCGTAGCTGCCCCGGAGGATCACGCCGCCCTCCGCGAGCTTCTCCGCAAGGGCTTCGAATTCCTGTGCAGCATCGCCGCTGCGCAGGACGTCGGCCGAGCGCTTGAAGACCGTCCACAGCGTGTAGAACTGTTCTTCGGTTTCAGCAGTTTTAGTGACAGATTCGGCAGAAGTGTGGCTCATGGTTCAAGTTTGCCCCGTGCCAGCCCCTAAGTCGAAACGGATCAGTTCTACAAGCCGTAGAAGTGACGCAAATCACAAAGCAAGTGATCCGTCGGCGGGTGCAGCCTTGAGTTGCGCCCGCGTATCAGCCACTACTGCGGCAAGGCCGTTTCCGGCCAACCAGCCGCCCACCACGCTAAGTCCGTCCGCTGCGGCGCACACCTGGCGGACTTGCGCCACGCGCTGTTTATGACCGACGGCGGCGAACGGCAAGGCGCCCGCCCACCGCACCACATCCCAGTCAACGATGTCCGCCTGCGAAATGGGAACGGTCAGCAGTGTGGAAGCATCCTCCAACGCCGCCGCCAGCAGAGATTCGTCATCGAGGACAACATCCCCGCCCCCGCCAGCTTCTTCACGCCGGCCGTAGGAAAGGCGCAAAACGTGCGTGCCGGGACCAGCTTCGTCGGCCAGCCAATCCCACTTGGCCGTTGCATGAGTCAGCGCTTTGGCCCTGATCCCCGGGGTTTCAGGCGCCACCAGGATCCCCGTCCCCCGCGGCCTGCCATCGAGCTGGGGCAAGTCCACCACCATCGTCACAAGACTCACCAGCGGACCGGGAGCCGGGCGGAGGCTGGACAGCTCAGGCAAGGACTTCTCCAGCAACCCGACAGCGGCCGGGCCGTCGAGCGCGACCACCAGGCGGCCGGCGTCGTACGTGGCATTCCCGGCGGTGACCCGCCAGCCCTCCGGTGCCTTCACGACGTCGTCGGCGTGTTGACCCGTGAGCAACTTGACTCCACGTTCCCGGAGGTCCGCCACGAGCGCGTCCACCAAGGTGTTCATTCCACCCCTCAAGCCCGCGACGGCGGAACCCGCCTTGGCCGGACCAGACGCGCCGCCGGAACCCTTGGCGGCTTTGCGTTGAGCCGCCACAGCGGCGGCGAGTGAGCCCTGGGCGCGAATCCCAGCGCGCAGCCCCGGGGCCACCATGTCAACGTCCAAGAGGGCAGGGTCGGCCGAGTGAACGCCGCCCACTACGGGTGAGACAAGCCGTTCAAGAACTTTTTTGCCCATGCGGGCGCGGACCAAAGAGGAAACGCTGGTGACGTCCGAAGACGTGCCAACAGAGGCCGGGAGCCAGCGGTCCAAGGAGGCCCTGATGGCTCCGGCGAGGCCCAGGGAACGCCGTACCTCCGGGTCCCACGGGTTCGCCGGAATCCCAAGCACTCCCGTTTTTGGGAGCTCCTGCGGGCCGTCCGGCAGCTGCACCCAAGCACCGCCCGGGTGCGGAGCTACGATCCTGTCCGCCAGTCCAAGTTCACGTGCGAGGTCGGCTACAGCTGTGGACCGGGTGGCGAACGATTCCGCCCCGCTGTCCAGGTGCAGCCCCGCAACAACATGGCTACCCACGCAGCCGCCCCAGGCCTGGCTTGCCTCAAGGACAGTAACCGCAGAACCGGCCAGGGCCAGTTCCCGTGCGGCGATCAGGCCCGAGACGCCACCGCCCACCACGACGGCGGCTGGTCCTGCGACTGTTGCCTTGGGCGTTGGGTGTCCCCCGCGCATTGTTCCTACTCCGCGGGGATGGAGTGAATGAGCTCCACGACGCGCGTCAGGACTGTGGGGTCCGTTTCGGGAGGAACTCCGTGGCCGAGGTTCAGTACGTGGCCCGGGGCGTGGGAACCGGCGGCGATGACTTCGCGGACGTGGGCTTCGAGGACCTCCCACGGGGCAGACAGAAGAGCGGGGTCTATGTTGCCCTGCAGCGGCACGGTGCCACCGAGACGACGGTTGGCCTCGTCCAGGGGCAGCCTGTAGTCCACGCCCACGACGTCCACTCCGACGTCGCGCATGGCAACCAGCAGTTCGGAGGTGCCGGTGCCGAAGTGGATCAGCGGCGCCCCGAGTCCACGGACGTGGTCAAGCGCGCGGGTAGATGCCGGCGCCACGTACTTGGTGTAGTCACCCAGGCCCAGGGATCCGGCCCACGAGTCAAAGAGCTGCGCCGCCGAAGCGCCTGCCTCAAGTTGGGCTTGGAGGAACATGCCTGAGGTGTCGGCAGCCCAGTTGGCCAGCGCGGCCCAGGTCTCGGGATCCGCGTGCATCATGGTCCGCGGGCCTAGGTGGTCACGCGAGGGCTTCCCTTCAACCATGTAGGCGGCAAGGGTGAAGGGTGCACCGGCGAAGCCGATGAGCGGCGTCTTTCCCAGCTCGGCAACCGTCAGGCGGACTGCTTCACGGATGGGCTCCAGCGCTTCCCACGTCAGCGTGGGCAGGGCAGCAACGTCGGCTGCTGTCCGGACCGGCTTATCCAGGACGGGTCCCACGCCGGGGACGATGTCCACACCGACACCGGCGAGCTTCAGCGGAATGACGATGTCCGAGAAGAAGATGGCGGCGTCCACATCGTGGCGGCGAACAGGTTGGAGGGTAATCTCGGCGGCGAGTTCCGGACGGAGGCAGGAGTCCAGCATGGCCACGCCCTCGCGCACCTTCAGGTACTCCGGAAGGGAACGGCCAGCCTGGCGCATGAACCACACCGGCCTGCGGGAAGGGGTGCCACCGCGGTATGCCGTGATCAGCGGCGAGTCCGAGGTCCGACCGTCCTTCAGCGGGTGGTTGGCGTCGAGGGTTCCCGCCGGGGCGTTGGAGGCCGTACTGTTGGATGCTGCCGCGCTAGAAGTCATGCCTTCGATTGTGCCGAAAATCCGGGGCAAAAGATAACGACAAGCTGTCACGTCGCGCCCCGCCCGGGCCGTTGTGGCCGGGATCACCCGCCTTCGTGTGGATCACCACGGCGCCACATTGTTCTACCGGGCTACGAAAAAGCTATGATTGGGGTGCTGTGGTTCTTTTCTCATTGGTGGCTACACACGCCGACATCGACCTCGAAACCGTCGCTCAGTTGAGCAACGGTTCCTCTGAGCTTGCCTCGGCAGCCCTGACAGATTCCTCTGTGGTCTCCGGAGCCGTGGTCCTGGCCACGTGCAACCGCTACGAGGTTTACGGCGAAACTGCCAACGGCGCTGACCTTGAGGCAGCCCGTTCCGCCCTCGTTTCGCAGATCAGCGAACTCAGCGGCCTCAACGAGCAACTCGTCTCCCGCTCCTTTGCCACACACACCGGCCCGGACGTTACCCGGCACCTCTTCGCTGTGAGCGCCGGACTGGATTCAGCCGTAGTGGGTGAGCGTGAAATCGCCGGCCAGGTCCGCCGTGCATTGATCACCGCCCAGCAGGAAGGCACCGCCAGCTCCGGCCTCGTGCGTCTCTTCCAGGCAGCATCCAAGACCGCCAAGGATGTAGGCGCGCAGACTGCCCTCGGCTCGCGTGGTCTTTCGATCGTGTCTGTCGCGTTGGACCTGGCCACCGACCTCGCCGAGAACGACGATTGGTCCACCAAGAAAGTGGTGGTCTTCGGAACCGGGGCCTACGCCGGCGCCACCATGTCGCTGCTCCGTGAGCGTGGCTGCACGGATGTTTCCGTCTATTCTTCTTCCGGCCGCGCCGAAGGTTTCGTCGCGACACGCGGTGGAACAGCACTCGACGCCGACACCCTTCCCGCTGCTGTTGCCGCAGCTGACGTCATGATCGGCTGCAGCGGTTCCGACAACCGGGTGGAGGCCGCGGACCTTGCCCGTGTCCGGGCAACTTCGGGCAAACCCTTGATCGCAATCGACCTCGCCCTCACCCATGATTTCGACCCCGCAGTAGGCGAACTCGACGGCGTTGAACTCCTGACGCTCGAATCCGTTCGGCTCGCGGCCCCCCAGGAACAGGCAGAGTCACTCTCGCAGGCCAGCGCAATCGTCAACGGTGCCGCTACCTCATTCGAGTCAGAACGCGAAGCCCGCTCCGTGGACACCGCCATCGTGGCGCTCCGCCGCCACACCATGAACGTCCTGGATGCGGAAATGGAAAAAGTCCGCGCCCGTCACGGCTGTACTGCCGCTGCCGAAGAGGTGGAGTTCGCTTTGCGCCGGATGGTCAAGCAGCTCCTGCACATCCCCACCGTCCGGGCGCGTGAACTCGCGGCAAACGGCCAGCAGGACGACTACGTTGCCGCGCTCGAGGCGCTCTACGGCATCCAGGTGGAACAGCCCCGGGCCGTTGCCCCGTCCGCTGAGTGCCCGGTTGACCACGAGCAACTCCGCTCCGAAAGCGCCTAGCCGCCAGATTGCCGCCCGCCGGTTGGCTGTGCCCAGTTAGCTGGGCGCCCAGCTCTGTCCAGTAAGCCCACCTCTCCGTCTAGTAAACGGGCTTCTGCGGCTCCACATCCCGCACCCAGGCGAGAATACCGCCGTCGAGATGGCTAATGCGGGTGTAACCCGCCTTTTGTGCCGCTTCCAGGACCGCAGCCGAGCGCGTCCCCGCCTTGCAGTGGAACACTATGTCTTTGTCCTGCGGCAGCTCTACCCACGCCTCGCCGGAGAGAATGCGGCCCTGCGGAATGAGCCGCGAGCCATCGATGCTGACGATGCTGTGCTCGCCGGACTCACGGACATCCACGAGTTCGAAATCCCGCTCCCCCAGCTCCCGTTCGGCAAGCATCCCGGCGAGGTCCTTGGCGGTAACAGTGTGAGCCTGGTCCGTGGCGGCCGGTGGCGTCACGCCGCAGAAGGCTTCGTAGTCGGTCAGCTCAGTGATGGGTTCGGCTTCCGGATCCTTGGAGACCTTGATCTCGCGCCAGCTGCCGCCAAGGGCATCGAAGAGCGCCACACGGCCGAGCAAGGAACGTCCGACGCCGGTGATCAGCTTCACGGCCTCAGTCACCATGAGCGATCCAACCGCTGCGCACAGCATGCCGAACACCCCGCCCTCGCCACAGGACGGCACAGACCCCGCGGGAGGCGCTTCAGGGTAGAGATCCCTGTATGTGGGCCCGTGTTCGGCCCAGAAGACGCTCACTTGGCCGTCAAAACGGAAGATGGAGCCCCAGACATAAGGCTTACCGAGGATGGCAGCGGCGTCGTTCACGAGGTATCGCGTGGCGAAGTTGTCGGCGCCGTCCAGGATGAGGTCATATTGCGCAAACAGCTCCAGCGCGTTTGAAGAGTCGAGCCGGATGTCATGCAGGACCACGTTGACCAAGGGGTTGAGCTCTGCAATGGCATTGCGCGCGGATTCGATCTTGGGCGTACCCACGTCCTTCACACCATGGATGACCTGTCGCTGCAGGTTGCTGAGGTCCACCACGTCGTCGTCCACAATGCCAAGAGTGCCCACGCCTGCGGCGGCCAGGTAAAGCAGAGCCGGGGACCCGAGGCCTCCGGCGCCGATGACGAGGACTCTGGCATTCTTAAGCCTGCGTTGGCCCAGGGCGCCAATTTCGGGAATGATGAGATGCCGGGAGTACCGCTCCACCTCGGCCGGAGTGAGTTCGGCGGCAGGTTCGACGAGTGGCGGCAGGACAGCGGGCGCAGCAGTGTGGGCAGCAACAATTGAGGCCATACCCCAATGTATGCCTGCAGATGCCGCGCGGTCATATTACCCCCCGGTAGAGTAGTCATAACTGCAAAGGAAAGGCGGCAGACTGTGGCTGACGGCACACGGGCAAACGATGGAGCACCGGCCAAGCTGGAACGGGCAGGTACAACGCGTTCACCAAGGTTGCCGCGGGACGAGCGCCGCGCCCAGTTGCTGAACGCGGCATTGGAAGTTTTCGTCTCCAACGGTTTCCACGGCGCGGCCATGGACGAAATCGCGGAAGCCGCACATGTGAGTAAACCAGTGCTTTACCAGCACTTCCCGTCCAAGCGCGAGCTTTATATGGCTCTCTTGGACAGCCACCTGGCAACCTTGACGCAGCTGATGCTCGACGCCTTGAACTCCACCACGGACAACAAGGAACGCGTCAAGGCCGTCATGCGCGCCTACTACAGGTTCATCGCCGACGACGACCAAGCCCACCGCCTGGTGTTCGAGTCCGACCTCATCAACGACCCCGACGTCAGTTCGCGTTTGGAGACTTTCAACAAAACGTTCGCGGACGCCGTGGCCCACGTGATTGCGGAGGACACCAAGCTGCCCCCGCTTGAAGCGCAGCTGCTTGGGCGTGGTTTGGCCGGAATGGCGCAGGTCAGCGCCCGGTATTGGCTTGAAACGGATGGAAACCTGGACCTCGATGTGGCCAGCGATCTGATCTATCGTTTAGCTTGGCGCGGAATCAGTCGTTTCCCCAAAGAGTCCTAGGCTACAAATAGAGGACTGACTTAACCCTTGATTGGCTTGGAGGCCTTGCTGTGGAAGTAAAGATCGGCATTCAGAATGTTGGCCGTGAGATCGTGCTCGAATCCTCTTTGGATGCCGATGCTGTTGCCAAGATCGTGGCCGAGGCCGTGACCAAGGGCTCCGAACTTCGCCTTACGGACGAGAAGGGCCGCCAGATCATCGTTCCGGGCAACGTCCTGGGCTACGTGGAGATCGGCGCCGAGGAAGTCCGCCGCGTAGGCTTCGGGGCCCTCTAGCCCAATCACCCGTCTCGTCGTCCGCTAAGGAGTTTTCATGCTTTCTCTCGTCGTGGTGGTTTTGGCCACCATTGCCACCGGATTCATCGTGTGGGCCAACGACAAGCGGCACGGCAAATACGGGATCGCGCTGCCTGCCGGCGTCTCAGCAGCTGTCGGCACCCTGAGCTGGATCGCATTCATCAGCGCCGGATTGGGCTACCAGCCGGGCGCCACATGGATTCCTTGGGTTCTGCCCATTGTGCTCGGGACTGCCGCGGCGGTTGCCGTGGTGCTCTTCCTGGGCCGGACCCGAACGAAACACGACACTGCGGCGCTCACCAAGGCCCTGCGGCTTTAATGCCTTAAGCCCGCGAGATGGCAGTTAACACCAATGGTCAAGCTTGGGATTGGTGTTAACTGCCATCTCGGCTCTTTACGACGCCGGATACCGCTCAGGCTGCGCAGCTGCGCCTACCTTTGCGGCCGCTTCGCTCACAGCGGTGGCAGCGGCAACGTCACGTTTGGTCACTTGGCCGCCCGCATCGTGGGACACGTAGCGGAGAAAAACCCTGTTGTAGCGCCACTCCAGATCCGGATGATGATTTTGGTCCTCGGCGATCTCTCCAACCGCGGCGATGAGCGCTAGCGCGTCCGCCGCCGTCGAGGTTTTATATACACTCACCAGGCCACCCTGGTACTTCCAGTCCGGAAGGTCACCGAGGGCATCATTGATGGCTGCTTCAGTCAGTTGGTCTTCCGTGCCTGCCATGACTGCTCCTTCATCAGAGGAACTCTGCCCGGCCCTCCATCGCCGAGGATGCGAGCGCGTGCTCCCGCCGCGGGATCCGGCCCGCCTGCTTGGCCAGCCTACCGGCGATCACAGCGTGTTTGAAGGCCTCGCCCATCTGCACCGGGTTCTGCGCCCGCGTTACGGCGGTGGCAAGCAGGACGGCGTCGCAGCCCAGTTCCATGGCAAGGGCAGCATCGGAGGCCGTCCCGATCCCTGCATCCAGGACCACGGGTACGGAGGCCCGGGACACGATGAGCTCAATGTTGTGCGGATTCAGGATGCCAAGGCCCGTCCCGATGGGCGATCCCAAGGGCATCACGGCTGTTGCACCCAGGTTCTCGAGCCTGAGCGCGAGTACGGGATCGTCATTGGTGTAAGCGAATACCTTGAAGCCTCGGTTCACCAGCTGCTCCGTTGCATCCACCAGTTCCACGGCGTCTGGAAGGAGCGTGTGTTCGTCCGCGATGACTTCCAGCTTCACCCAATCGGTCTCAAGTGCTTCCCGGGCCAGTTCAGCAGTCATCACGGCGTCCTTGGCCGTGAAACATCCAGCAGTATTGGGCAGCACGCGGATGTCATGGTCCACCAGCAGCTGGAACAGCGAGCCCGTTTCGGCGGGCGAATAGCGACGCATCGCCACTGTGGTGAGCTCCGTCCCTGAAGAGAGGAGCGCTGCTCCCAAGCCGTCGAGGCTCGGCGCGCCTCCGGTACCCATGATGAGGCGGGAACCGAACTCGACGCCGTCGATCACCAGTGCGTCGGTGCGAACGTCAACGTTTGCTGTTGTCATGATTAGCCTCCCTGGACTGCTGTTACGAGTTCGAGTTCGTCTCCGTCGGAGAGCGCTGTCACGGCCCATTGGCTGCGCGGCACCACCTCGGAATTGCGTGCGACGGCGACTCCCAGCTTGCCGCCGTCGGCCGCTTGTCCGCGAGGGTCCAAGGCGCGACCGGTGACGGCGGTGACGAGGGTACTGACGGATGCGTCGTCAGAGACTGCGTGGTCGGTTCCGTTCACTTTGATGTTCATGCTGTTTCCTTGGTGGTGGTTCGGGCTGCTGGTGTAAGTGCTCGGGCAACAGGGGCGTTGCCCGCGAAACGATGGGGCAGGAAGGGGGCCCACCGGGAGTCCGAGGAGCCTTTGAGGAGTTCCCCCACGATCTTGGCGGCCACCGGAGTCAGGAGGACTCCGTGGCGGAAGAATCCTGTGGCAATCACCAGGCCGTCGATGTCGCCGTTGGAAGCACCGACCCGTCCGAGCAGTGGAGCGTTGTCCGGAGTTCCGGGCCGGGCGCGGGCGGTTGCTTCAAGGAGTTCCAGTTCAGCCACTGCAGGGACCAATACTTGGGCGTCCCTCAGCAATTGGTAAACGCCACCCGACGAGACCGCGTTGGAAGAGGCTGACAACCCGTCTTCGCGTTGCGTGGCTCCAATCACCACAGTTCCGTCGTCCCGGGGCACGATGTAAACCGGCACCCCGCGAACCATCCCGCGAATCGTTGATGTGACCAAGGGCCGCAGGTGATCGGGGACGCGAAGCCGGAGGATGTCCCCGTAGACCGGCCTTACGGGAAGCCTGAGGCCTTCAGGAAGACCGGAGAGTTGGGACGCCCCGAGCCCGTTGGCCACCACCGTTTCTCCGGCGTGAACGGTGACTCCTGAGTCCAGCGCCACGCCTGTGACACGCCCGCCTTCCCACAGCAAACCGCGCGCCCTGGAAGCAATGGCGAATCCGTCATCGGCTCCCGACACCCAGGAACTGTCATTGGGCGAATGGGCTGCCAGTCCTGCCAGGAGGCATGCCGCGAGTCTCCTTGGATCGACTTGGTGGTCGGCAGGTATATCGAAAGCACAGGAGATCTGCGGGCTGAGGAGCGGCTCCCGTTGCCTCGCGTCCCGCAGAGCGATAGGTTCGACTTCCAGGCCAGCCGCAAGCTGGACCGACCTTAAGTCTGCGAGCGCCCGGCGGTCGGCTGCGTCGGCACCCACGGCGAGGGTCGGCGTCGTGCGATATCCGTTGTCCTCTGCGCCTTGATGCAGGCCGTCCACGAAGGAGGGCCAGAGCTGGGAAGACTCAAGCATTAACTCAAGAAGGTCTTCTTCCTGGTAATGGAGTTCGCTGACGGGTGCAAGCATGCCTGCCGCTGCGAAGGACGCGCCGGAAGCGGGAGCGGGGTCGATCAGCGCAACTGAACGGCCCAATCGCCGGGCTTCGTGAGCGATGCCGAGGCCGATGACGCCGCCACCAATGACGGCAACGTCTGCCTGGAGGCGGGTACGGCGGGAATCTGCCATTCGTTTCCTTCCCTACGCCGGTACTAGCCGGATCAGGTCAAGCGGTCGGCGCTGAAGCCCTCTCAGCCGGACAGTCATATGACGAATGTCGCGGCTCCCGCAGTACGAGCCCAGTTTAGAGGAACTACTCTGGTTCCCATGACTCAGCCTGACGCTCTTGCCTCCGCCCGTCTTTACCTGTGCACCGATGCCCGTAAGCAGCAGGGCGATTTTGAGGACTTTGTGGACGCCGCTTTCGAAGGCGGCGTGGACATCATCCAACTCCGCGACAAGACGCTGGAAGCTGCCGAGGAACTGGAGATGTTGGCCGTCCTGCGGAGCGTCGCACAACGGCACGGACGGCTTTGGGCGGTCAACGACCGGGCCGATGTTGCCAGCATTTCCGGGGCTCCCGTGTTCCACATCGGGCAAAAGGACCTGCCCCTGACTGCAGCCCGGACCCTCCTGCCGAACGCCACCGGCATAGGCCTCTCCACCCACACAACCGAACAAATCGATGCCGCTGTCGCCACCTCCCAAGGGCCCCTGGGACTGGACTATTTCTGCGTGGGTCCGGTCTGGGCAACACCCACCAAACCAGGTCGCGCTGCTGTCGGTTTGGACCTGGTCACATATGCCGCAGAAGCGGTCAAGCGCTCGGGCGACGGTGTGACCCTCCCCTGGTTCGCCATTGGTGGCATCGATCTCAGCAACGTTGAACAGGTTGTGAAAGCGGGCGCCAGCCGGATCGTGGTGGTCCGCGCCATCACAGCGGCACCGGACCCGACGGCGGCGGCCAAGTCGCTGCTGGAAGCCTTGGATTCCGTCTAGGGAAGCCGGAGGTTCCGTGCGATCCGCGGGCTAGGCGGTCAGGCCGAGGCCAGTCATCCGGCGGGCGTGCTTTTCGGCGAGCTCCGTCGTCAGCCTTTTCGCCGCGGCACGCGCGTCCCCGCCGCTTTTCAGCATCGGCCCCAGCAGGGGGTGTTCCATGCCCACGCGTTGCGCCTGCGTCAGCGCTTCCCCCACCAAGCGGCGGCCCCACAGCGCCAATCGCGAAGCGAGGCGCGGGTCATCTGCCAAGGCCCGCCTGAGCAGGACGCGAAGGACTTCCGTGGCCTGATCGGGTGAAGCAACGCGCTCAACGAAATGCTGCGTTGTCGGGTCGAGGAACATCGAGACAGCCCTATAGAAATCCGATGACACAGTATCGATGACATAGGCCTTCATCACGGATTCGAACCAGTCCCCCGGCTTGGTGCGCTCGTGGAAGTGATCGAAGGAGCGCTGAAACGGCAGCATGGCACGTTCGGGATCCAGACCCATCTCCGACAGGCGGTCGTTGAGGAGGGCGAAGTTTCCGTAGGCCCCCACTGCGATCTTCGCGAGCACGGACCTGTCGTGAAGCGTGGGTGCATAGCGGGAATCCAAGGAGAGCCGCCCGAAGGCGGACAGTTCGCCATACGCCATGGCTCCAAGCAACTCCGCTGAGAGTTGCCCGGCATAGGCTGCGGCGTCCGGGGAAGTGCCCATGATCCAAGACTATCGGCCCATTTCGGGCTAACCTGATTTTCGTGTCACATCATCGGATTGCGCCCAACGTCGACGACTCGTCGGACCAGCTCGCCTCGGCCCTCGCCGCCCTAAGGACGGAGCTGGAACTCCCCGGCGAATACCCGGCAGAAGCTGTGGAGGAGGCACGGGAAGCGGTGGAGGCCCTTGAGCTGCCGGCCCAGGACCTGCGGGATATTCCTTTTGTGACCATCGACCCCGCGACGTCCACCGACCTGGACCAGGCTCTGTTCATTGAAAGGGCCGGTGATGGGTACAAGGTCCTCTATGCCATCGCCGATGTGCCTTCCTTCGTGGCTCCCGGCGGCGCGCTTGATACCGAAACGCGTCAACGCGGGCAGACGTTCTACGCCCCTGACGGGCGGATCCCGCTGCATCCGGAGGTCATCAGTGAGAACGCGGGAAGCCTGCTGGCCGACCAGGATTGCAGCGCGTTCGTTTGGGATTTCGACCTGGACGGGAAAGCTGAAATTTTGGCCGTCACCGTTGCCCGTGCGACTGTGCGCAGCAGGGCAAAGCTGAGCTACAAGGGCGCACAACAACAGATCGACGACGGTACTGCCCCGCCGGTTCTCCAGCTACTCAAAGAAGTGGGACTGAAGCGCGTTGAACTGGAACGTCAACGCGGCGGCGCAAGCCTCAACATGCCGGAACAGGAAATAGTCCAGGCGACTGACGGCGGCGGGTACAGAATCGCAGCGGCACCGTCCCTGCCGGTTGAGGATTGGAACGCGCAGATCTCCCTCATGACCGGCATGGCCGCCGCGCAGATGATGCTCGATGGAAAAGTGGGCATCCTGCGCACCATGCCCGCACCTGATGATCGGTCACTGCTCCATTTCAAGCGGCAGACCACTGCCCTCGGCAAACCCTGGGACGGAGAGGTCAGCTACGGCGAATACCTGCGGACCCTGGATGCATCCGATCCCAAACAGCTTGCCATCCTGCATTCGGCCGGAACGTTGTTCCGCGGTGCAGGCTACACGCCCTTTGACGGTGATGTTCCGGCCAATGTGATCCAGGCAGCTATCGGGGCTCCCTATGCCCACACCACAGCACCCTTGCGGCGCCTCATTGATCGCTTTGTCCTGGTGATTTGCGAAGCCCTCAGCAATAACCAGGACATTCCGGCATGGGCGCGGGAAGCCCTCCCGTCGTTACCCGAGATCATGGCATCCTCGGATCAGTTGGCCGGACGCCTCGAGCGGGCGGCTTTGGACACAGTGGAAGCGGCGCTCGTTGCCAACCACATCGGCCAGGAATTCGAGGCTGTTGTCATTTCCGGGTCCAAACCCTCCAACGGAGCCGCCCGTGGAAACGGAAACGGCAACGGACCCTTTGGCGTCGTGCAAATCGCAGAACCCGCTGTCACGGCCCGCTGCGACGGAGAAATGGAGTCCGGAACCAAGGTTCGGGTGCGCCTGCTGAAGGCTGATATCGCCAGCCGGGAGATCCGGTTCCAGTTGCTGCCCTGAAGCCGCTCATCCGGCGATCCGGGCTTTCCGGCCCCCAGAGGATAGACTGGGCTTGTAGTAATGGATGCCCGGTCGTTGATTCAGTTAATTTTTGAACTCAACAAGCCCGCCCCTACGCGATCTTGAGATGTACCAACTGGTCACCAGTGCCAGTACTTAGATAGCCCGCGATCGGCTTCCACTGGACTTGCTTGCGCGCCCGTTCGTGCTCCGGTACGGCTCCGCCGCCGCCGTTGAGCATGCAGCGCCAATGCCCAAATGAATAAGGAAACTCCCTGTGAGTGAATTGCATACCCACGAAGTCCTGACGGACTCCACCGGAACCGAATCAATCGAACCCGAGGAAACGATCATCTCGGATGAGACGCCCCACGAGATCGAAGAGAAGTCGTTCGCTGATTTTAACGTGCGCGCCGACATCGTTGAGTCCTTGGCCGACGTTGGCATCACGCACCCCTTCCCCATCCAGGCCATGACCCTGCCGGTCGCCTTGAGCGGCCACGACATCATCGGCCAGGCCAAGACGGGAACGGGAAAGACGCTTGGGTTCGGCATTCCCGCACTCCAGCGCGTCGCCGGCCGCGACGACGCCGGTTACGAAAAGCTTGCTGTCCCGGGCGCACCCCAGGCCTTGGTGATCGTCCCCACCCGTGAACTCGCGGTGCAGGTTGCCAACGATCTCCAGACCGCGTCGCGCAAGCGCAACGCGCGCATCGCCACCATCTACGGCGGCCGTGCGTACGAGCCGCAGGTTGATGCCCTGCAGAAGGGCGTCGAAATCGTAGTGGGCACGCCCGGCCGGCTGATCGATCTCTACAAGCAGAAGCACCTCAGCCTCAAGAACGTCAAGATGGTCATCCTTGATGAAGCCGATGAAATGCTGGACCTCGGCTTCCTGCCCGACGTCGAAACGCTGATTGCGGGCACCCCCGCCGTTCGGCAGACGCTTCTCTTCTCGGCAACGATGCCCGGCCCCGTCATCGCCATGGCCCGCCGCTACATGACGCAGCCCACCCACATCCGTGCGGCTGACCCGAATGATGAAGGCCTCACCAAGCGCGACATCCGCCAGCTCATCTACCGTGCCCACAGCATGGACAAGACCGAGGTTGTGGCCCGCATCCTGCAGGCCCGCGGACGTGGCCGCACCATCATCTTCACCAAGACCAAGCGCACCGCCGCGAAGGTTGCCGAGGAACTCGTAGACCGCGGCTTCGCAGCTGCAGCCATTCACGGCGACCTTGGCCAGGGCGCCCGCGAGCAGGCGCTCCGCGCTTTCCGCAACAACAAGGTTGACGTCCTGGTGGCCACCGACGTCGCAGCCCGCGGCATCGACGTCGATGACGTCACCCACGTCATCAACTACCAGTGCGTGGAAGACGAAAAGATCTACCTGCACCGCGTTGGCCGTACCGGTCGCGCGGGCAACAAGGGCACGGCCGTCACGTTTGTTGACTGGGACGACATGCCTCGCTGGGGCCTGATCAACAAGGCCCTGGGACTCAGCGTTCCCGAGCCCGTTGAGACGTACTCCTCTTCGCCGCACCTGTTCTCCGATCTCGACATCCCCGAGGGCACCAAGGGCCGCCTCCCGCGCAACAAGCGCGTCCTCGCCGGCGTCGACGCCGAGGTCCTTGAGGACCTGGGCGAGACCGGCAAGAAGAACGCCCGCTCCGGCCGGGATGGCGGACGAGACGGCAAGCGCGACGGTGGTCGCGATGGCGGCCGTGGCCGCTCCGGCAGGTCCGGTGACGCCGGGTCCAACGAATCCAAGGGCGAGGGTGGTCGTAACCGTACGCGCCGCCGTCGTACTTCTGATGGTGAGGCAGCCCCCGCTGCAGGCGCCTCGGAGACCCGCACCGCCACTGCGGACAATGCGGAGAAGCCGTCACGTACGCGTCGGACCCGCACGCGTCGTCGCAACGGCGAAGTGGTTTCCGGAGAGACCGCAGCTGCCCAGTCCGGCAGCACCGAGGCCTAAAAACCTCAATGACTGAATCTGTTTGGGCGCCGGACGGCGGCAACTTGGTGGTGCACGCGGACAACGCGGAATTCCTCCCTACGCTGCCGGACGGCGCCTTCACACTCATTTACGTGGACCCGCCTTTCAACACGGGCAGGGTCCAACGCCGCCAGGAAACCCGTATGGTCCGCAATGCGGACGGCGACGGCGACCGCGTCGGCTTCAAGGGCCGTTCTTACGACACCATCAAGGGCGCCCTCCATAGCTACGACGACGCCTTCAGCGATTACTGGTCTTTCCTGGAACCAAAGCTCGTGGAGGCCTGGCGACTGCTGGCAGACGACGGCACCCTGTACCTGCATTTGGATTACCGGGAAGTCCACTACGCCAAGGTGATGCTGGATTCGATCTTCGGCAGGGAATGCTTCCTGAACGAGATCATCTGGGCCTACGATTACGGCGCCCGCGCCAAGAACCGCTGGCCCACCAAGCACGACAACATCCTGGTGTACGTCAAGAACCCCACCAAATATCACTTCGACAACGCCGAAGTGGACCGGGAACCGTATATGGCGCCTGGCCTGGTCACTCCAGCCAAACGCGAGCTCGGCAAGCTTCCCACGGATGTCTGGTGGCATACCATCGTCTCGCCCACGGGCCGCGAAAAGACCGGCTACCCCACTCAGAAACCTGAAGGCCTGGTTCGCAGGATTGTCTCTGCATCAAGCCGCGAGGGCGATTGGTGCCTTGATTTCTTCGCCGGTTCAGGCACCCTGGGCGCAGTTGCAGCCAAGCTAGGCCGCAACTTCGTGTGCGTAGACCAGAACGAACAGGCCATCGAGGTCATGCGGAAACGGCTGGGCAGCAAGGCAGGTTTCCACCGGAGCGGCTCCTTGCCGGTCGCCGGCCTGGATCAGGCAGCACCCTTCACGAAGGCCTGAACGGCGTCCGCGATCATCTGGACGGCAATGGCTGACAGCAGCAAGCCGGCGATCCGGGTCACCAGCTCCACTCCGTTTTCACCGAGCACGCGCTGCACGACGCCCGCGAAGCGCATCGCAAGGTAAAGCGAGCCCAGCACTACGGCGATGCCAAGGCCAACGGCCAGGTACTCCGAGAGCTGGCTGGACTGCTGCACGAACACCATGACGGCGACGATCGCCCCGGGCCCGGCCATCAGCGGTGTTCCCAGCGGCACAAACGCCACGTTTTTGTACTTGGCAGCATTCTCTTCGCCACTGGTGGACCCCGTCAGCAGCTGCAGCGCAATGAGCACCAGAAGCAGACCGCCAGCGCCCTGCAAGGCCGCCAGCGAGATGTGCATGTAGTTCAGGATGGACTGCCCGAAGATCGCGAACACAACGATCACACCGGTGGCCACCAAAAGAGCCTGGAACGCGGACCGGTTCCGGTCCTTGGCCGACATCTGCGCCGTAAGTGACATGAAAATCGGCACGGTACCCGGGGGATCCATGATCACGAACAAGGTGACGATCACGGAGGCAAGCAGTTGAAGATCCATCAGCGAATGACCGTGCTCCCTGTTGCCAACTCCTCAATGCGTGCCAAGACCTCGGGCGAGGTAGTGTTTTCGCCCAACAGGTTGGGCTTGCCCGCTCCGTGGTAGTCAGATGACCCTGTCATGAGCAAACCGTGTTCGGCGGCCAGGCCCCGCAGGAACGTGCGGCCCTCCTCCGGGTTGTCCCGATGTTCAACTTCAAGTCCCAGCAGTCCGGCATCAATCATGTCCCGGTAGGTTCGCTCCCCCACGATGCGTCCTCTCGACGAGGCCACAGGATGCGCGAAAACCGGAACGCCGCCAGCCGCGCGGACAAGCTCGACGGCGACTGCCGGGTTGGGCGCATAGTGCTGCACGAAGTACCGCGAATGTGAGGTGAGGATGGAAGTGAAGGCCTCCGTTCGATCCGCGACAACGCCAGCCGCGACCAAGGCATCGGCGATGTGAGGGCGGCCCACCGTGGCACCGGGAGCCACGTGGTGGATGACGTCATCCCAGGTCAACGGGTAATCCTCGGACAACAAGGTGACCATGTGCTCGGCACGGGTGAGCCGGGCGTCCTTGGACTTGGTGATCTCTTCAAGCAGGCCAGGATGTGCGGGGTCATGGAGATAACTCAGCAAGTGAACGCTGATTCCTTGCTCAGTCCGGCAGGAGATCTCCATTCCCGGAACGAACGCGATGCCATGTTCCCGGGCGGCTGCAGCAGCAAGTTCCCAGCCATCGGTGGAATCGTGATCAGTCAGAGCCACGGCGTCCAGGCCGGCCGAGACGGCGGAGATGATCACGCCGGCCGGAGTCTCGGTTCCGTCGGAAACATTTGAGTGCGCATGCAGGTCTATCCTCACTTTCCCAGCCTATGGGATGCGGGCCGGCTTGGAGCGTTGCGCCGTTGGCCTCCTCACGTAACTGGTGGGACGATGTAACGGTGAACGATGCCGAAAACACCCAGAACTCGTCCTCCCAGCCACTGCAAGAGCGTGTCAACAACCGCTCGCAAAGGCCCACATCCGATGCCTTCAAGGCATTCATGGCAAGCAATTGGGCGCCCGCCCCGCAGGTGACCCCTGCGCGTGACGCCGTTGCAGACCACGCCGCGCGCCGCCGTCGTACTATCTCCGAACTGTTCAAGGGCGAACGGCTCGTCGTCCCGGCCGGTCCATTGAAGGTCCGTTCCAACGACTGCGACTACCGCTTCCGCCCGCATTCCGGCTTCGCCCACCTCACGGGTCTGGGCCTCGACCACGAGCCCGACGCCGTGCTGATCCTTGAGCCTGTTGCTGAAGGAAAGGGCGACGACGGCGGTCACCACACTGCCACCCTCTACTTCCGTCCGTTGGCCGGCCGGGATACAGAGCAGTTCTACGCGGACTCGCGCGCCGGCGAATTCTGGATCGGTGCGCGTCCCACACTGGCCGAATTCGAAGCCCGCCTCGGCCTCCCCGCCGCGCACATCTCCGAGCTAGAGATGGCCATCACCAAGAACGTGGGCGCCCCGGAAATCGGCGGCATCTCCATTCGCCTGGTCCGCAAGGTGGACGAGAACATTGATGCGCTGGTTGACACCGCCCGCTACAACACGGCCAAAGACCCCGAGAACCTTGACCTCGGCGAACTCGACGCCCTGGATGAGAAGCTCAGCGAAGCATTGTCCGAGCTGCGCCTCATCAAGGACGAGTGGGAAATCGAGCAGATGAAGATCGCTGTGGCGGCAACCGTGGAAGGCTTCGCCGACGTGGTCCGGGCCCTCCCGCGCGCGCTGACCCACAAGCGCGGCGAACGTGTAGTTGAGGGCGCTTTCTTTGCCCGGGCCCGCGAGGAAGGCAACGAACTCGGTTACGACACCATTGCTGCGTCCGGCAACAACGCCACCGTGCTGCACTGGAACCGCAACTCCGGAACCGTCAATGCGGGCGAACTCCTTCTCCTCGATGCCGGTGTGGAGGCAGACTCCCTCTACACAGCGGACATCACCCGCACACTGCCGGCTACGGGGACGTTCACCGATGTCCAGCGCAAAGTCTATGAGGCCGTGCTCGACGCCGCCGATGCCGGTTTTGCTGCTGCCCAGCCGGGCGTGAGGTTCCGGGATATCCACACCGCTGCAACCACGGTGCTGGCCGAACGCCTCGCCGAGTGGGGTCTGTTGCCTGTTTCCGTGGAGGAAGCCATCAGCCCGGAGGGCCAGCAGCACCGCCGCTGGATGCCGCACGGCACCAGCCACCACCTTGGCCTGGATGTCCACGACTGCGCGCAGGCAAAGCGCGAGCTCTACCTCGATGGCATCCTCACCGAGGGCATGGTTTTCACCATCGAACCCGGGCTCTACTTCAAGAATGAAGACCTCGCCATTCCCGAGGAGTACCGCGGGATCGGCGTCCGCATCGAAGACGACATCCTCATGACCGCAGACGGCCCCCTGAACCTCAGCGCAGCGTTGCCGCGCAAGGCCGATGACGTCGAGTCCTGGATGGCCGGCATCTACCAGGAAGCCCAAGGCTAAGCGCACGCCGTTGGACAGACACAGGCAGTTGGGCTGACACAGGCAGTTGAGCCAAACAAAGGGAAGGCCACCGGAGATCCGGTGGCCTTCCCTTTGTGCTTTGCGGAGGCGGGTGCATTGCGGAGGCTTGTGCTTTGCGGAAGCTGGTGCCTGCGGAGGCGACTACTGCTTGGGCGAACCCTCGGCGCTGGAGTGCTCTCCGTCTTCCTGCGGCGCGTTCCGTGTCGGGTCCTGGCTGTCGGTCACCCGGACACCGTACTGCGGGCGACCGTCCGGGAGGTCCGGGTAACGGACGGCTGCCGGCGCCGGGTTCGGAGCCGGCTGGGTCTCCGGCGCAGCTGCGCCCTGTCCCTCCGGAGCCGTTGAACCATTGGCCTCAGGACCACGCTGGCCGTAGGGGTCGTTCCAGGTGGAAGGCCGCTCAGGAGCCTGGCCCGGCTGCTGGAATGGCGCATTCGGCTGGTTGTAGTTGGCCTGCGGCGCGGCTGCCTGCGCCGGGTTCATCGGCAGCTGGTGAAGCAAACGGCGGGCCTCGTGGGCTGCCTCTACAGCGACGATGACGTCGTAGTTGGTGGCCACCACCTGGCTGGTTGAGGTGAAGTCACGCTTCCCGCGCTGCATGGCATAGGTGACGATGCCGAACAGCATGAAGAAAGCAGCACCCATGAGCACGGAAGTGATGATGGAGAACGGTCCCCCGGCGGGAGTAAAGAAGGACAGCATGACGCCGACGAAGAGGCCGAACCACATGCCGCTCAAGGCACCGGACAATGCCACCCTCGGGTAGCTCAGGCGGCCTGTTACCCGTTCCACCATTTTGAGGTCGTTGCCCACGATCGACACCAGCTGTACTGGGAACTGCTGGTCTGCGAGGTAGTCCACCGCCTTCTGGGCATCCAAATACGAGGTGTACGAGCCTACGGTGTCACCCTGGGGGACACTGCGGGATTCCTCAACGGCTTTGGGAGCACCAAAAATGTTTGACATAGCCCCATTGTGTCTCATGGACATGTGTAGCGGCTGTAATTCAGCTAAAAGAGAGCAGACTCGGTAGCCTGTAAACATGAGCACACATCCCTCACGCGTCTTTGTCGCGCGCTTGCTCGGCTTGGACGTCTTCGACCCCCTGGGCGATCGTCTGGGCCGGTTGCGCGACGTCGTGGTGCTCTCCCGCGGCACCCGTGGTGCGCCCCATGTGGTGGGCATCGTGGTTGAAGTTCCGGGCAAGAAGCGGGTTTTTGTTCCCATGACGCGCATCACGTCCATAGACCAGACGCAAATCATTTGCACCGGCCTGGTCAACCTGCGCCGCTTCGAGCAGCGCGGCGCCGAAACACTGGTGGTTGCTGAGATGTTCGACCGCCGCGTGACGCTGGCCGATGGCAGTGGCGACGCCACGATCGAAGACATCGCCATGGACCAGCACAGGTCCAAAGACTGGTTTGTCAGCAAGCTCTTCGTCCGCCGTGGGCACTCCCTGTCCCCCTTTGGCAGGCTTCGCCGCAACGAGACCCTTATCATCGATTGGGCCGATGCGCAGACCGGCGCCCACAACGAGCCCCAGGCTGCCACGCAGTTCGTTGCCACGCACGAAGACCTTAAACCTGCCGACTTCGCTGAGGCCCTCCAGGAAATGAGCGACAAGCGACGTTTCGAGGTGGCCAGTGAGCTTCAGGACGAGCGCCTCGCCGATGTCCTCCAGGAACTCCCGGAAGACGACCAGGTGGAGATCCTCTCAGCGTTGGATGTGGAACGCGCCGCTGACGTCCTCGAAGAAATGGATCCGGACGACGCCGCCGACCTCTTGGCCGAGCTGCCTTCCGCCCAGGCGGAAGAGCTGCTTCAACTCATGGAACCCCAGGAAGCCGAGGACGTCCGCCGTCTCCTGGAATACGACGAAGACACCGCCGGTGGCCTCATGACTCCGGTTCCGGTCATCCTGCCGCCGGAAGCAACCGTGGCCGAGGCCCTGGCACACGTTCGCCGCGAGGAGCTCTCGCCTGCACTGGCCTCATCCATTTTTATCGCCCGCCCTCCCTTGGAGACGCCGACAGGCCGTTTCCTGGGGGTGGTGCACATACAGCAGCTGCTGCGCTTCCCACCGCCGGAACCGCTGGGCAACCTCGTGGATAAGAACCTCGAGCCGCTCTCGGACCAAGCCCACATCAGCGAGGTGGCCCGCACCCTGGCCACGTACAACCTGAACTCGCTTCCAGTCGTTGACGACGACGGCCGCCTTGTGGGGGCGGTGACTGTTGATGACGTGCTGGATCACCTGTTGCCGGATGACTGGCGCGCCCATGAGGACGACGCCCCTATAAGGAAACTTGGAGGCCGCATTGGCTGATAACAACGCCGCCCGATCCCCCAAGTCCGCAGGACGCTCGAGCAGCAGCCTTGACACGCCCCTGAGCGGTCGCCAACGCATCCTGCCCAAGTTCTCCCCGAACCCGGACGCGTTCGGAAACGCAACGGAGGGCTTCGCCCGGTTCATGGGCACGCCGACGTTCCTCGTCTACATGACGGTGTTCTGCGTCTTCTGGCTTGCCTGGAACACCTTCGCGCCCACGGACTGGCAGTTCGACCGCGTGGAGCTGGGCTTCACCCTGCTGACCCTGATGTTGTCCCTTCAGGCTTCCTATGCGGCACCGCTCCTGCTGCTCGCCCAAAACCGGCAGGATGACCGCGACCGTGTCTCGCTCCAGCAGGACCGCCAGCGTGCCGAACGCAATCTCTCCGACACCGAATACCTGACCCGGGAACTGGCGTCACTGCGCATCGCCTTGCGCGAAGTAGCCACCCGTGACTACGTCCGCACCGAGCTTCGAAGCCTTCTGGAAGACATCATCGACGCCCAGGAGGAACTCCGTGAGAGCGAAGGCGCCACTGATGGCACGGAATCGTCTGGTGAAAAGGTCAAGGAGAAGCTGAAGGAGAAGCGCGACAAATCGCGTGGGCCCCGCACACAGCAGATTCCGAAGGTCCGCCCGCCGCGGGCCGCAGGTCCACAACATTCCACCGGCAAGCCATCGCCTGAAAATCCCGAAAGCCGAGCCTGAACGAATGAGCATCGCATCTGCCGAGGCGCTGCATGCTGCCTTGGCCACCGTCATTGATCCCGAGCTCCGGCGCCCCATCACGGAACTGGGAATGGTCGAATCGGTGTCGGCCGATGATGACGGCGCAGTACACGTCGCAGTTCTGCTGACCATCGCCGGTTGCCCCCTGCGCGAGACCATCACCAAGGACGCCACCGACGCCCTGATCCGGGTGGAAGGCGTCACGGGCGTAGATGTTGAACTGAAGGTCATGACCCAGGCCCAGCGGGAAGCCCTCAAGGAACAACTCCGCGGGCCCGGTGGACAGCGTGGCATACCCTTCACCAAGCTTGGCTCCCTGACCAAGGTGTACGCCGTAGCCAGCGGAAAAGGCGGTGTTGGCAAGTCATCCGTCACCGTCAACCTGGCGTGTGCCCTTGCCGCCCAAGGCCTCCGGGTTGGCATCGTGGACGCCGATGTGCACGGCTTCTCCGTGCCCGCCCTGATGGGGATCGACCAGAAACCCACGCAGGTAGACGACATGATCCTGCCGCCTGTCGCCTACGGCGTGAAGGTCATCTCCATCGGCATGTTCGTTGCAGGCAACCAGCCGGTGGCTTGGCGCGGTCCCATGCTGCACCGGGCCCTGGAGCAATTCCTCACCGACGTCTACTTCGGTGACCTCGATGCGCTCTTCCTGGACCTGCCCCCGGGCACGGGTGACATCGCCATTTCCGTGGCGCAGCTCCTGCCCAACGCAGAAATTTTGGTTGTCACCACACCGCAGGCAGCTGCTGCCGATGTCGCAGAACGAGCCGGTACCATCGCCACCCAGACGGGGCAGAAAGTGGCCGGCGTCATCGAGAACATGTCCTACCTGGAAATGCCCGACGGCGGACGTATGGAACTGTTCGGAAGTGGCGGAGGTGCCATCCTGGCTGAGCGGTTGAGCGCTGCCGTGGGCAGCGACGTTCCGCTCCTCGGGCAGATTCCCTTGGACATCCGTTTGCGGGAGGGCGGCGACGCCGGAAAACCCGTGGTCCTTGCAGCACCTGAAACGGCTGCCGCAAAGGCGATGGAAGGTATTGCTTCCGCCTTGGCCACGCGACCCCGCGGGCTGTCCGGCATGTCCTTGGGAATCCAGCCGCGCTAGGCCGGCGTCCTTTACGCGGAGCCGGCACCCACAACGGGCTTCAGCTGCTTCGAATCAGGTCGCTTCGGTATCGAACGGGGCGGCTTCGCCCTCGGCGAGCCGCTCAATGACCCGCACAGGCGCCTTGGGCTTGGTATCTACTGCAGTGGCAGCAGCTGCCGGAGCTCCAGCGCTGACAGGCTTGGTGTCGTCATCCAGGAGCGCGTCCTTGATGATTCGACGGGGATCGTACTGGCGGGGATCATACTTCTTCCAGTCGACCTCATCGATGTCGATGCCGACTTCTTCTTTGATCTGCTCGCGGGCGCCGGAAGCCATTCGACGGACTTCCTTGACCAGGTTGGCGAGCTTTTGAGTGTATTCGGGCAAACGGCTGGGACCGATGACGAGTACGCCGATAATCAGAAGGAGTATGAACTCCGGGCCGTTGATTCCAAGCACGCTACGAAGATTACCTTGTCTGTGGTGCCGCTCATAAACCGGCGGGACGGAGTAGGGTCTGAAGGCCGCGAAGCAGCCTCTGGTACCAGGCTTCCGGATCTTCGTTGGCGGACATTAACGCCATGGACTCCCCGGCCCGGACGATTTCAGGGACGGCGTCGTCCGCGCTGTCCGCCGGGAGGTCGGAGGCATAGCTGATGACTGCGGCGGGCATGGTGTAGACAGCCTTCCACGGGGTTCCCTGTGTGACAGAAAGCTGCGCAGACGTAGACCGTCCAGTGCCGGATCGATCCGCCGGCAAATGCTCCTCCACGATGGTGGCGTAGTGACCATTGCTTTCGAGCCTGATCTCCACAGCCGGATTCCCGTTATGCATGGTGGCCTGGGCGGACACGACGTGGAAGCCCATTCCGGATAGTTCGGGACACGCCCACCCGTCTCCACGCAGTGACTCCAACTGGGCAGTGCTCAAGCTGACCTTGCTGCCGGCCTGAAACGCGGGTCCAACCATGGCTTCTGCGGGGTTACCCGTCCAAGCACCGGCAAGGGGGCCAACATCGCTGGTTCCCCCGAGGGCCTGTGGTCTTTCATCGCCGGCAATCACATAGGCGGACAGCGCCAAGGCTCCTGCGCTCACCGCCAAGGTGCCGGCAGCAATGCCCGCAATGCCAAGGCCGCGCAATCGACGGTTCGGATATTGCGGTGTTGAGTACATTGGTGCCGGTTCGTTGGCCAAGCGTTCCGTGTGCTGAATTAATCGCGCCGCAAGATCCTGGCTGGCTTCGGGCACGGCTGCCCCACGGAGGCGTTCAAGGTACTGCCGTTCCCTGCGGAGCGCGCTCCGGCAGTCCGGGCAGTCCTCCAGGTGTTCGGAGCTGCGCGTATGGCGAAGCGCGGCCAATTTGCGCCGGGACAGGGCTCCCGGACGAAGTGAACGTCGAGGCATCGACTACCTAAAGAATGCTGGCGATGCGGGGCATCTTCAGCCGCGGCTTGCGGGCCTCCGCCGGTCTGGGGTCACGGTGGGCAAGCTTCTCGCGCAGCATGGTCCGGCCGCGGTGGATACGGGACCTGACGGTTCCGAGCTTCACACCGAGCGCCTCCGCCACTTCGTCATAGGAAAGGCCCTCAAGGTCGCATAGCACGACAGCGGCGCGGAAGTCCGGCGGGAGTTCTTCCAAGGCCCTTTGGACATCAAGGTCAAGGTTATTGTGCTCGAAGCTCTGCTCCGGGCCTGGCTCGCGGCCGGGCAAGCGGGATTCGGCATCCTCGGCAAGCGCGTCGAAGCGGATCCGGCTCTTGCGCCGGGCCTGGTCCAGGAACAGGTTGGTGGTAATGCGGTGCAACCAGCCGTCCAGGGTTCCCGGTTTGAAGTTTTCCAGGGACCGGAAAACCCTGACGAAGACCTCCTGGGTGAGGTCTTCGGCGTCGAACTTGTTGCCGGTCAGGCGATAGGCGAGCCGATATACCTTGGCGGAGTGATTCGAAACCACTTCCTCCCAGCTGGGCATGACCCAATCAGTAACGGCCTCAACGCTTCCCGATGTTTGGACTGGCGCAGCATGCGATGCCGGCATCGTCCACTCCCCTCAAACTGTGGTTCACCGAGTCTTCGGCGCCGCCCACCTCATGGATGACCAGAGCATTATCATCCCAAGTTTGTCTGGGAATTTCCTGACTGACAGAGGATTTTCCCGCGAGGCTGAAATCGGCCGTGGACACAGGTGCGGGGAGGCTTCCCTGCGACGGGTTTACGGGGGCGGACACAGTAGTCTTGGTACAAACACCCCTACCCGCGGAAAGCGAACCCCTTCATGAGTGCCGACAAGTCAAGCAGCTGGTCCTACGCAGAAGATCTGCCGGCTGAGGATGACGTATTGTTGCGTGCCCGGGAGCGGTCATTCGAACTTGGTGTTACGCCCATCAGTCCCGGCGTGGGCGCCGTGCTGACCGTACTCGCTGCCGCTTCCAAAGCGCAGACAGTGGTGGAAGTCGGCTCAGGTGCCGGGGTATCCGGGGTTTGCCTGCTGCGTGGATTGAGTCCGCACGCGGTGCTGACCACTATCGATGTGGACGTCGAACACCTCAAGGCGGCCAGGGAAGCGTTCTTGGAATCGGGGAGCCCGGCCAACCGCACCCGTACCATCTCGGGCCGCGCAGCCGACGTGTTGCCGCGCCTGACCGACTCTGCCTACGACCTCGTCTTCATCGACGCCGACAAGCCCAACTTCCCCAAGTATGTAGAACAGGCAATCCGCCTCCTGAAATCCGGCGGCACCCTGGTCATCAACGATGCGTTGGACAAAGACCGCGTCTCCAATCCCGCAGCTCGGGATGCCACCACGGTGGTTCTGCGTCAGATCGGCAAGGCCATTCGCGACGACGAGCGGCTGGCTTCGGCGATGCTGCCCACCGGCGATGGACTTCTGGTGGCCGTCAAGAAGTAGGGCGGTTCAACAAACCCGGGACCAGAACCGGTAGCAAGAGCTTAAACAAAAGCAGGGCCCCGGCTCTGAAATGCTCGCCGGGCCCTGCTTTGTAACTCTAGTCAAAAATGCCTATTCAGTGACGCCTACGAGGCATTCCTTGAGGTTGGCCGCTTCCGCGGCATTGAGCTCGACAACAAGTCGTCCTCCGCCTTCGAGCGGCACACGCATGATCAAGCTGCGTCCCTCTTTGGTAACTTCCATAGGGCCGTCGCCGGTACGTGGTTTCATAGCCGCCATTAGGAAAATCCCCTCCATTTGTCCCAAGTCACGCCAACCCGGCCGGGCTGGTTCCGCGTCGCAATTGCAGCCGGCGGCACCGCTTGGGAGGCCGCCTTCGCCGGGCACTTTTCGGTGCTTTGTCCTTGCTCTTAGTCCATTATCCCGTAATTACCCGTCCGTAGCGAATCAAACGCCTATTTGTCCGGGCTTTGTACATACTCGCCTTGCCCGGCAAAGGTCCACGTCAGGGCGGGTAGTCTCCGCCCCCGGGGAGCGGGGCCCACGCCCACAGCCACACCACCCAGACGATCTGGAGGAGGACGAACATCAGCACGACGGTCCCCCGGTACGCCTTGGACTTGGACAGCAACGCCACCCCCAGCGCCAGCGGAAAAAGGGGCAGCAGCATTCTGAATGTACTGGTCTGCGGATGCAGGAAAACCAGCAGGTACCCCATGTAGCAGGCGCACCAGAGCCTTAACTCGGTTCCGAGCGCCCGAACGGGCTTTGACACCATGACCAGCACGAAAAGTGCCGTGAAGACGAAGGGGGCCAGCACACCCAGCACCGGACCGAACAGCATCCTGCCCGTATCGAACCATGGCTTGAAAGGCACAAGATCGTGCCCCCGCCAGGCTGTTTCGGTACGTGTGTAGGCCGTTAGTTCACCGGTAGTGGCCCACGCAATCGCCGGCCACGCCAGAGCCCCGGCTCCCGCTGCCAACATCAAAGCCGCCAGCGACAACAGGCTGCGCACCGGCGTCGGCCCGTCGTCGTTGGGAGCTGAAGCCGGAGCTGGAGCCGGCCTGGATGGCCCGAAGTGCTGCCATAAACGCCACAGCAACAGCAACCCCACCATGGCTGCAAAAGGAACCCCCGTGGGCCTGGAAAGGCACATCAGGAGCACTACGGGAATAGCTGCCAGGTACTGGCGCCGAACTACCAGCAGTAAGGAACCCGACAACAACAACAGATTCAGCGACTCGGCATAAGGGACTTGAAGAATAGGTGATACCGGGAAAGTAGAGACGAAGATGACGCCCCACAGGGCGGCCCGCCTCCCTGCGAACTCGCGGAAAAGCTTGTAGATCACCAAAGCAGCGCCCACACCCGCCAGCATCGCGATGATCGTGAGCGAAGGCAGGGTTCCTATCCCGGTGACCACCGAGAGACCCCTTCCGAGGAAAGGAAAGAGCGCGTAGAACGCCCAGGCGTTTTGCTGCACCACGCCGTTCGCGTCCAGGGGAAGGACCGAGGGGTATCCCTTGTCAGCAGCTTCCTGGTACCAGCGCCCATCCCAGATGGTGATGAAGTTCCAGTAGTCAGGAGCCGGCGGGAACCAGGGATTCGTTCCCTGGTGAATGGCGGCCGCCATGAAGATGCAGGCGCTGACCAGCCTGGCAGCCACAAAGACCAAGGAAACCTGTACCCACCACGGCCATCCGGCCATTCTGGCGCCCGCGGCTGACAGCCCCAGGGAAAGCCGCACTGTGGGTCCTTGCTGCATCGGTGTCTTTGGGGCAGCAGTTCCCTTTGGCGCGGGGACCCGGGAACTCACTGCCCGGTCCGGCCGGTTTCATCGTCCTGGAGGCGCGGCTGGACCAAGGCGCCAAGCCGTTCGATCTCGCGATCCTTTGCCTGCAGCTGGTCCCTCAGCTCATCCAAAACCTGGTCGACCTGATCCATGCGATACCCGCGAAGCCCCAAGGCAAAGCGCAAGGAGTCGACGTCGGAGGGCTTGGCATCCTCCGACAGCAGAACAGCGGGCAAGTTGGGGACCGGTTGGTCAAGTCCCGAACCGATCGAGCGCCCCCGTACGATCCCGGCGCCGAGGTACAGCGCCGCGCCGATGAGGACTATCGCGAGAAAAACCAGGAAAAAGCTCACAGGGTCCATGGTGCCAGAAACAGCCGCCTATTCCGGGCGCTGGTTGCCATTGGTGGTAGGGGGTAGCGGTGCACCGTGCAGGACCCGGTGCACGGCATCGGCGGGGTCATCCACCAGCTGGATCAAGTCAAGGTCCTTCTCGGAAACCATGCCTTCTGCCACCAGGGTGTCCTTGATCCACTCGATCATGGGTCCCCAGAACCGAATACCGAGCAGCACGATAGGGAACGACGTCACTTTGCGGGTTTGGACAAGCACCATGGCCTCGAACAACTCATCGAGGGTGCCGAGTCCTCCGGGAAGCACCACAAAGCCCTGCGCGTACTTGACGAACATGGTTTTGCGGGCGAAAAAATACCGGAAGTTGATGCCCAGGTCCACCCACTGGTTGAGTCCTTGCTCGAAAGGCAGTTCGATGCCCAGGCCCACGGAGACTCCGTTGCCTTCCACGGCGCCCTTATTGGCGGCTTCCATCGATCCGGGTCCGCCACCGGTGATCACGGCAACTCCGGCTTCAGCGAGCTTGCGTCCTACATCGACGGCCATCTCGTAGTACTCGGTTCCCGGTTTGGTTCGTGCCGATCCGAACACGCTGACGGCAGGCCCCAGGTCGGCCAGGGCTCCGAAGCCCTCCACGAATTCGCTTTGGATCCTCAGGACACGCCAAGGATCGGTGTGGATGAACTGCCCGGCACCGCTGGTATCCAACAAATGCTGGTCCGACATCCCCGTATCCGCTTGTTTGCGACGGAGCTCGAGGGAGCCTTTGTGCTTGGCGGGAGCGATCTCCGAGGGGAGTGGCACATGGGTGCCCGTGACGCGACCGTTGGCATCCGGGTGGGGAACTGGGTGCTGGCTGATGCTCATTGCCCAAGGCTAGCGCGTACGAAGGCCTGCTCCGTCGCTGCGACCCGCTTCTTGCATTGCAGTCTGGTATATCGCTGTGGGGCAGGTTTCTGTTCAGTCACGATCTTCAGGAAGTTGCCGTGACCGTGGTCATATTTTCTTCTTTGTTCGCTAGATTCGTCGTATGACTACTCAAGCGTCCGGCGATGCCCTCGTCTCACTGAACGGCGTCAATAAGCACTACGGTCAATTGCATGTCCTCAAAGACATCAACCTCCAGGTTCAGAAGGGTGAAGTCGTGGTGGTCATCGGGCCTTCCGGTTCCGGTAAATCCACTCTCTGCCGCGCGATCAACCGTTTGGAAACGATCGACGACGGCGATATCGCCATCGACGGGAAGAAGCTTCCCGAAGAAGGCAAGGACCTCGCGCACTTGCGTGCCGACGTCGGCATGGTCTTCCAGTCCTTCAACCTGTTCGCCCACAAGACGATTCTTGAGAACGTCACGCTGGGCCCCATCAAGGTTAAGAAGGTGGCCAAGGGCACGGCTGACAAGGAGGCCATGGCCCTCCTTGAGCGCGTAGGCGTCGGGCACCAAGCCCCGAAGCTTCCCGCCCAGCTCTCCGGCGGCCAGCAGCAGCGTGTGGCCATTGCCCGCGCTCTCGCCATGAAGCCGAAGGTAATGCTGTTCGACGAGCCCACGTCCGCGTTGGACCCCGAGATGATCAACGAAGTACTGGACGTCATGATCCAGCTGGCCAAGGAAGGCATGACCATGATCGTGGTCACCCACGAGATGGGCTTCGCCCGCAAGGCCGCTGACCGAGTGGTGTTCATGGCTGACGGTCAGATCGTGGAAGACGCAACTCCCGAGGAATTCTTCACCAACCCGAAGAGCACCCGTGCCAAGGACTTCTTGTCCAAGCTCTTGACCCACTAGCTCCTTACCGCCAGCACCCCCGGCCGTAAGGCGGCCACCCAATGAAAGGAACATCATGAAGTCTCTTATTACCCGGAGGAAGTCACTCCTGGTGGCCGCATCGGCTGCGCTTGCTCTCTCCCTGAGCGCTTGCGGCGGCGGCAGCAGCACCACCACTCCCCCCGTTGCCTCGGCGAGCTTCGAAGCCGGCACCACCATGGAGAAGCTGAACAAGGCCGGGACGATCAAGATCGGTACCAAGTTCGACCAGCCGTTGTTCGGCCAGAAGGGCCTGGACGGCAAGCCTGTCGGTTTCGACGTCGAAATGGGCAAGGCAATCGCCGCCAAGCTTGGAATTCAGGCTGACAAGATCGAGTGGGTAGAAACTGTCTCCCAGAACCGTGAGTCGTTCATCGAGCAGGGTCGCGTCGATCTCGTCATCGCCACGTACACCATCAACGATGCCCGTAAGGAAAAGGTCGCCTTCGCCGGACCGTACTACGAAGCAGGCCAGGCGCTGTTGGTGAACAAGGACGACACCTCCATCACCAAGCCCGAAGATGTCGCCGGCAAGAAGGTCTGCTCCGTCACGGGTTCCACCCCGGCCAAGACCATCGCCGAGAAGTACGGCGCTGAGGTAGTCCCTGCGGCCACCTACACCGCTTGCCTGGAGCCGCTTCGCAACAAGCAGGTTGTCGCCGTCACCACTGACAACGTCATCCTCGCCGGCTATGTGGACAAGGAACCGGACGCCTTCAAGCTCGCCTCGGATGAAACCTTCACCAAGGAGCCTTACGGCATCGGCCTGAAGAAGGACGACACCGTTTTCCGCAACTGGATCAATGACCAGCTTGAGGGATTCGCCAAGGACGACACCTACAAGAAGGCTTGGGAAGCCACTGCAGGCAAGGTCATCAAGACCGCTCCTGAACTTCCTACGATCAACCGCTACTAGTCGGGACCCGTCAACTGCCGCCGCCCACCCGGACGGCGGCAGTTGACGAATCCAGGACCCTGTTCCCTGATTAGCTGCAGCCAAAGGAAGCCATGGACGCCGTCATAGCAAGCCTCCCCGAGTATTGGGACGGATTTCTCCGAACCCTTTATCTCTCCGTAATTTCAGGAATCATTGCCCTCATTGTCGGCACACTCCTGGCAGCCATGAGGGTTTCCCCCGTGGCAGCACTTCGCGGTTTCAGCATGTTCTATGTTGAAGTGGCGCGTAACACCCCCCTCACCATCATTTTCTTCTTCGCCGCCATTGTTCTGCCGCGGTTGGGCGTTAAGTTTGAACAATTCGAAGTCGCGGCCATCATCGCGTTGAGCAGTTACACAGCGGCCTTCATCGCCGAAGCCGTCCGTTCCGGCGTCAACAGCGTGCCTGTGGGCCAAGCAGAAGCTGCCCGCAGCGTCGGCATGACCTTCACCCAGGTGTTGGGCTTCATCGTCCTCCCCCAAGCCGTGCGCACCGTCATACCTCCGTTGATCAACATCCTGATCGCATTGGTCAAGAACTCCTCGGTGGCCGGCGCGTTCTTCGTCCTGGAGCTTTTCGGCTACGGCCGCCAGCTCTCCAACGACTACGGCAACCAAGTCCTCTGGATCCTCCTCGGGGTGGCTTTCTTCTACCTCCTGATCACAGTTCCGCTGGGACTTCTGGCGCACTTTGTTGAACGAAAGGTGGCGATTGCCCGATGACATCGGTCCTGTACGACGTCCCCGGGCCCAAGGCCCGCCTCTATTCGCTCCTGGGCTCCGCCGCTGGAATCCTGATCATCCTTGGCATCCTCGCCATTGCTGTCGTAACGCTGGCACAGCAGGGCATTTTCGACGCCGATCGTTGGGAGATTTTCTACGGTCCCATGGCTCCGGACGTCTGGAACCTGATCGGCCAAGGCATTCTCTCCACCTTGGCCGCAGCCGCCGTGGCAGCCGTGATCGCCTTCCCCCTGGGCATCGCGCTCTGCCTGCTGCGTATCTCCCTGATTCCTTGGATCCGGATTCCCACGCAGGTAGTGCTTGAGTTCCTCCGCGGCATGCCCGTGGTCCTCATGATGTTGTTTGTCCTGCTGGTTTTCGCCACGGGTCAGTTCCAAGCCGTGGTTGTTGGCCTGGTTCTCTACAACGCCGCCATCTTTGCTGAGATCCTGCGTGCAGGCATCCAGTCCCTCCCCAAGGGACAACGCGAGGCTGGTCTGGCCATCGGCCTCCGAAGCTTCCAATCACGGATGTCCATCGAGTTCCCCCAGGCTGTTCGCCGGATGCTTCCGTCTTTGGTGGCCCAGCTGGTAGTTCTGCTCAAGGACACCTCGCTCGGCTACATCGTGGGCTACGAGGAACTCCTGCGGAAGATCCAGATCATGGCCGACTTCCTGGGTCCGGACTTCCTGTTCCCCGCGTTCTTCGTGGGCGCTGCGATCTACATCCTGATTAACCTGACGGTGTCGCGGATTGCCATCATGATTGAGCGCCGCGGTTCCAAGAAGGCCGCCGGCGGCATGGCCTCGGCCATCAAGACGGTGGATCTCGAAGTCAACGTACCGGGTACCGATAAGAAGTAGCTCTGTAGCAAATAAGAAGGTCCGCAGCCACGGTGACCAGTTCACCAGGCTGCGGACCTTCTTCATTTGCTGAGCGGGAAGCCTTGGGACTACGGCGTTAGCCACGTCCTGAGTGCCCGGAAGCACTCACGGACGGCATCGGCGTCGACGTGTTCGTTGTCTTTGTGCGCCAGCAGAGGATCGCCGGGGCCGAAGTTCACTGCCGGGATGCCCAGTTCACTGAAGCGCGCGACGTCGGTCCAGCCGTATTTGGGTTTGGGCTCGGCACCCACTGCGGCAACGAAGGACGCGGCGGCGGGATGGTTGAGTCCGGGGCGCGCGCCGGCAGCAGCGTCTGTGCGTACGACGTCGAATCCTTCCAGCAAGTCCCTGACGACGGCCTCAGCCTGGTCCGGTGTCTTGTCCGGGGCGAAGCGGTAGTTGATCTCCACCACGCAGCGGTCCGGGATGACGTTGCCCGCAGTTCCACCGTTGATCTTTACGGCATTGAGGCTCTCGCGGTAATCGAGGCCGTCCACGTTGATGGTCTGCGGCTCATAGTCGGCGAGCCGGGCCAGGATGGGTGCTGCGGCGTGGATCGCGTTGATGCCCATCCATGCCCGCGCAGAGTGTGCTGTTTCGCCGATGGTGGTTGCTTCGAAACGGCTGGTTCCGTTGCAGCCGCCTTCCACTGTGCCGTGGGTTGGCTCCAACAGGATTGCGAAGTCACCCTTGAGCAGGTCGCCATGGTTGCGGACCAGTCTCCCGAGCCCGCTCTTCACTGCTTCCACTTCCTCATGGTCATAAAAGACGAAGGTGACGTCCTTGTCCGGCTGCCTGCCATCGTCAAACAGTGTTGCGGCGAGGGCCAGCTGCACCGCGACGCCGCCCTTCATGTCCGTGGTTCCGCGGCCATAGAGCACGCCCTCGCCGGGAACGCCGGACTCCCACGTGGCCGGGACGGTGCCCAAGGAGCCTTCAACGGTGGGCAGCGGCACGGTGTCCAGATGTCCGGCCAGGATGACGCGTTCAGCACGGCCAAGTTCGGTGCGCGCGATGATGGCGTCGCCATCCCGGGTCACGGTATAAGCGGGGATGGCGCGAAGGGCGGTCTCGACGGCGTCGGCAAGCTCGGTCTCATTGCCGGAAACGCTGTTGAAGTCGATGATCGCGGCCGTCAGCAGGGCAACGTCCTGGCGCAGGTCAAGGAGGGCGGGAGCAGGGTTCAGGGTCACCCGTCCAGCCTAATGCCCGCAAATGCGACTTCTATGGCATGAGACGGGTTTTAACCGACCTTTGCCTGCTGGATAGACTTGGCCCATGACTGAAACTGCTTCCTCTGCTGTGCCTGCAAACGCGACCGACAACCACCGATCGGCCTACGGCTTCGGCCTCGCCACCATCGCCACCTCGGCTTCCGGGGAAGCAACCGTGCTGGATGTCTGGTACCCCGCACCCGCGCTGGGCGTTGCCGCCGAGTCCTTGCGCGACGTCGAGAACGCCGATCCCGCACTCACTGCGCTGGCCGAGGAAGGCAAAGACGCCGACCGCGGCACCGAGCAGAAGGTCGTCTTCGCGCAGATCGACCTCGACGCCGCCCCGGCAGACACCGCCGATGCTTACCTCCGCCTGCACCTCCTCTCGCACCGCCTGGTCAAGCCGAACAGCATCAACCTGGACGGTGTCTTCGGCAAGCTGCCCAACGTTGTGTGGACCAACTTCGGCCCCGCCGCGGTTGACGGCTTCGAACTGACCCGCGCCCGCCTGCGCAAGCGCGGCAACGTTGTGGTCTTCGGCGTGGACAAGTTCCCGCGGATGGTTGACTACGTCGTTCCCACCGGTGTGCGCATTGCCGACGCCGACCGCGTCCGTTTGGGTGCCCACCTCGCCGAAGGCACCACGGTCATGCACGAAGGCTTCGTGAACTTCAACGCAGGAACCCTGGGCACCTCCATGGTGGAAGGCCGGATCTCCGCTGGCGTTGTTGCCGGCGACGGCACGGACGTTGGAGGCGGAGCGTCCATCATGGGCACGCTCTCCGGCGGCGGCAAGGAAAAGATCGCCCTGGGCGAGCGGGTTCTGCTCGGCGCCAACTCCGGCGTGGGCATCAGCATCGGCGACGACTCCGTTGTGGAGGCCGGCCTGTACGTTACCGCCGGCACCCGCGTGCGTGTTCCGGGCCCCAAGGACGAGAACGGCGAGGACACCAGCAAGATCATCAAGGCCGTTGAACTCTCCGGCGTCCCGAACCTCCTCTTCCGTCGCAACTCCACCACCGGCGGCGTGGAAGTCCTGCCGCGCAAGGGCCAGACGGTGGAGCTGAACGAGGCTCTCCACGCCAACTAGCAGGAGACACGCAATGCGCCGGTTCCGCCGCGCCATCGTTGCGGTGCTGGCTTTGGCCCTCGTAGCAGGTGCCATTTACGCGATAGTTGCCGTGCTGCAGCGCTCCGAGACCCTGGTCACGGAGCGCTGCTTTGCCGTGGTCGGCTCTGAAAACCATGAGCTTGCCACGGACCAGACTGCCAACGCATCGCTCATCTCGGCGATCTCCGTCCGGCGTGGGCTGCCGCCCCGGGCGGCGAGTATCGCTCTTGCCACAGCCATGCAGGAATCCAGGCTGCGCAACATCAACTACGGCGACGACGCCGGACCGGACTCCCGCGGTTTGTTCCAGCAACGCCCCTCGCAAGGCTGGGGAACCGAGGAACAGGTGATGGACCCCATCTATGCAAGCAATGCTTTCTTTGACGGACTGGTCAAAGTGCCCGGCTACGAGGCCATGGAGATCACCCAAGCTGCCCAAGCGGTCCAGCGTTCCGCTTTCCCCCGCGCGTACGCCCAGCATGAGGGAATGGCACGGGCTTTTGCTTCCGCCCTCACCGGGCATTCCACCTCGTCATTGAATTGCGAATTGCGTATGCCGGAGGCGGCGGGTGACCCTGCCGTCGTCGTCGATGAACTCACGACGGCGTTCGGCCCCCAGGCGGCCACCGTTCAGGGCCGCTCGGTTCAGCTGGAAATTGGCGGAACGCAGGCCTGGGCTGTGGCTCACTGGGCGGTGGCAAACGCAAAAACTTTGTCCATCACGCAAGTGGACCTTGCAGGCCAGACGTGGAACCGGGAGAAACGCGACGGATGGCAACCCTCCGCCGCTCCCACTGAGGCGGTCATCATCACTGTTTCAGCGCCAGCAACCTGATTTTTTTGTGCAGCCCACTAGGCCAGCATCTCCACCACGGGCTGGACGTAACTACGGAACACATCGGGCTCGGACATCAGCCGATGGCTCATGATCATGGTGCTCGGTTCCAGGTACCAGGCCCGGGGTTCATTGAGGGGCAGCTCAATAATAGTGAGTTCGAAGTCCCGGGAACTACGACCGACCTCGAGGAGCCTGTCCTCGACCATTTCGTTCAGTACGTGTGTCACCCCGTTGGCTTCACGCGCGGCCTCAAGATGGGCATACTCGTCAATCCTGTCGGTGGCCCATCCCAGAGCAGAGCCAAAATGTGCCTGCAGGACGCGCTGGAGTGCCGGTGAATTGCCAAAAGCTTTGAAGCTGGGCGGCGATAGCTCGGGAGCCGGATTGGGATAAGACTTCACCAGGCTCTCCCACCAGGCCTCCCACTCGGTCTTTAGCGCCGGGAGACCCCCCACATCAGAGGTGAGGTGTTGGTGGTCTGCATGTCTGACTTTTGGTGCTGCGTGGGAGAGGATGGGTTTTCCAGCACCATCCAATCCGGCTACGTCGCGCAAGTACAGGGCAATGAGCATAGGCCCGGACGTATCCATGGTGATGCGCCATCCCGGGCCGCCTGACTCGTGCATGCGAATTCCTCCCTTTGGCAGGTCCCCGACATGTTCCAGTCTATTCCCGATGACTCCGGACGGTAATGGCGTTGTCCGGCTCTTATTGGCTCGGCAGCCGCAACAACCCTCAGCGGCCAGCTGGCACTGCCCCCAAGGAGCGCAGGTGGGCCGTGAGGACGTCGCTGCACATCTCTGCGGTCATCCACTCGGGCTGGAGCAGCGCATGCATGCACAGCCCGTCCATGGTGGCCAGGAGCCTCTCCGCTTCCGTCACAAGGGTTTGCTGCGCGTCAGCTTCACCCGGATTCAGGAGCATGATGAGGCGACCGACGATTGCGGCCACCGTGCGGTGGCTGCGCTCGGCTTCGTCGGCCAGAACGGGCTTGATCCGGGCAGCGTGCCGGAACGCCATCCACACGCAGGCATCTACTGCGAGTTCCTCGTCCAAGGGCAGGAACTGACCGAGGAGATTCAGCACCGCGTTGTGCTGCTCGGGGCTTTCAGGTGAGGCATCCTCGACGGACACGAGTGCCGCCTCAAGACGCCTTGCAAGGCGATCGATGACGGCCGCGAAGGAGAAGACCAGAAGTTCATCACTGCTGGCGAAGTAGTGCCGCACCGAACCAACAGCCAGGCCTGCTTCGTCAGCTACTTCCCTGAGGGATGCCCGTTCCAAGCCATCGCTGGCAATAATCCGGAAGACGGCTTGGACAACTTCATGGCGCCGGGCTTCGGCATCAACAATTTTGGGCACCAGTAGTTTTTAGCACGAACGTGCTTCAACACCGCTCAACACAGAGCGGCGTGGCTCCAATTTCCGATAGCGTAGGAACCATGAAAATTCTTGTCACGGGTGGCACCGGCTACATCGGTTCCCACACCGTTTTGTCCCTTCAGGAAGCCGGCCACGACGTCGTTGTGCTCGACAACCTCGTGAACTCCAGCGAGGAATCCCTCCGCAGGGTTTCGGAGCTCACCGGCAAGACTGCCGCCTTCCACAAGGTGGACCTGGTGGATGAGCCCGCCGTTGAGGCCGTCTTCGACCAGCACCAGATCGACGCAGTCATCCACTTCGCGGGGCTCAAAGCCGTAGGAGAGTCCGTCCAGGAACCCCTCGCCTACTACTACAACAACATCGTGGGCACCCTGAACCTGCTCCGCGCCATGGACAAGCACAACGTGCGCTCCATCGTCTTCAGCTCCTCGGCCACTGTGTACGGCGAGCACAACCCGATTCCTTACATCGAGAAGATGGAAATCGGGGCCAACAACCCTTACGGCCGCACCAAGGAACAGATCGAGGACATCCTCTCAGACCTGGGTAACGCGGATGACCGCTGGCATATCGCACTCCTGCGCTATTTCAACCCGGTTGGAGCGCACCCGTCCGGCCGCATCGGCGAGGACCCCCAGGGCATCCCGAACAACCTCGTCCCCTTCATCGCACAGGTAGCCGTAGGACGCCGCGAGAAGCTCATGGTCTTCGGCGGCGACTACGACACCCCCGATGGCACTGCGCAGCGCGACTACATCCACGTAGTCGATCTGGCCGATGGCCATGTAGCAGCCCTGAACTACATCGCCGAGCGCGCCGGTGTCCGTCGCTGGAACCTGGGCTCCGGCCGCGGTTCGTCCGTTCTGGAGGTCCTGCATTCCTTCGAGAAGGCCGTGGGCCGGCCGATCCCGTACGAGATCACCGACCGCCGGGCCGGCGATCTCCCCGCCTTCTGGGCCGACGCTTCTTCCGCCCTCGCTGACCTTGGATGGTCCACCACGATGACCGTGGACCAGATGTGCGAGGACCACTGGCGCTGGCAGAAGAACAACCCCTACGGCTACAACGCAGCTGAGGCTGCCGCGACGAGCAACGCTTAGGCGAACACTGCTTCGGCAACCAACGACGGCGGCCGCCCACCTCGCGCGAGGTGGGCGGCCGCCGTCGTTATTGACGCTGTTGCCGTATTAGTTGGCCGGGTAGTTGCGCTCCGGCTCCCCTGTGTAGAGCTGCCGCGGACGGCCGATCTTGGTCTGGGGATCATTGATCATTTCGCGCCACTGGGCAATCCAACCCGGGAGGCGTCCAATGGCGAACAATACAGTGAACATCTTCTCCGGGAAGCCCATGGCCTTGTAGATGAGGCCAGTGTAGAAGTCGACGTTCGGGTACAGCTTGCGCTGGATGAAGTAGTCGTCAGCCAGTGCTTTCTCTTCGAGGCGCATGGCAATGTCCAGCAATTCGTCATTGCCGCCGAGCTTGCCCAGAACTTCGTGTGCCGTTGCCTTGATGATCTTGGCGCGGGGATCGTAGTTCTTGTAGACGCGGTGTCCGAAGCCCATGAGGCGGACGCCGTCTTCCTTGTTCTTGACCTTCTCCATGTAGTCCTCGGGCTTGATGCCGTCGGCCTGGATCTGGCGCAGCATCTTCAGCACGGCCTCGTTGGCGCCACCGTGAGCGGGGCCGAAGAGAGCGTTGATGCCGGCGGACACCGACGCGAAGAGGTTCGCATTGGACGAGCCCACCAGTCGCACGGTGGACGTGGAACAGTTCTGCTCGTGATCCGCATGCAGGATGAGCAGGAGGTCCAGGGCCTTCACGACCACAGGATCCATTTCGTACTGCTCGGCGGGCAGGCCGAAGCTAAGACGCAGGAAGTTCTCCACCAGGTTCTGGGAGTTATCCGGGTAGAGCATCGGCTGGCCGATGGACTTCTTGTGCGCGTAAGCAGCGATGACCGGCAGCTTTGCCATCAGGCGGATGGTGGAAACTTCCACGTGTTCCGCGTTGAAGGGATCCAGCGAGTCCTGGTAGAAGGTGGACAGCGCAGAAACGGCCGAGGAAAGCACCGGCATGGGGTGGGCGTCACGCGGGAACCCACCGAAGAAGCCCTTAAGCTCTTCGTGCAGGAGCGTGTGACGGCGGATCTTCTGATCAAACTCTTCCAACTCTGTGGGAGAAGGGAGGTTGCCGTAGATCAGCAGGTAGGAAACTTCGAGGAAGCTCGAGTGCTGCGCGAGCTGCTCAATGGGGTAACCGCGGTAACGCAGTACGCCTGCGTCGCCGTCGATGTAGGTGATGGCCGAGGTGGTGGCCGCTGTGTTCATGAAGCCGGGGTCATAGGCGACGGCGCCCGTCTGCTTCAGCAGCTTGGAAACGTCATAACCTTCGTTTCCTTCTACAACCTTGATGCGCGGCAGTTCGAGTTCGCCGCCGGCATGGCGCAGTGTCGCGCTGGTGGTCTCAGTCATGGAGTCCCCTTCATGAGGCCTCAAGGCCTCTATCGAACGCTTGTCCAACAACCTTCTGGTGTGGCCGCCTTCGGCCCTACTGTTGCAGGGCTCCAACGGCCGAAGTGCTTTCTTAGAGAAGGCCACCATTGATAGTCAGTTAAAAAGCTACCGCCAGTAACCCTACGGAACTAATCCGTACCATCCGGTTACTGGCGGAATGACGCTATTAGTGGTGCAAGTCACAGCATTGTTATGAGGCCGTGCCAAGCCGCTCTACGGCGGCGTCAATTCGCTCGTCGGTGCCGGTGAGCGCCACGCGGATGAAGCCATTGCCGGCATCGCCATAGAAAACGCCCGGGCCAACCACGATGCCGAGTTCCGCGAAGCGCGCCACCGTATCCCACGTGGCTTCGCCGGCTGTGGACCACAGGTACAGGCCGGCCTTGGATTCGTGGATCTTCAGTCCGAAGTTCTCCAGCGCCGGCACGATCCTCTCGCGGCGTCCGCGGTAGAGGTCCTTCTGGGCCAGGACATGGCCGGCATCGCCCAAAGCGACGCGCATGGCTTCCTGCACAGGGTAGGGAACGATCATGCCGGCATGTTTGCGGCTGTTGACCAGATTGGCCATGATCGCCGAATCTCCAGCTACGAATGCGGCACGGTACCCGGCAAGGTTGGACTGCTTGCTGAGCGAGTAGACGCACAGCAAGCCATCGGTGGAACCTCCGGTAACCCGGGGATCCAAGATGCTGGGGACAGCTTCGCCGCCACGCTGGGCATCCCATTCGCCCCAGCCCAGCTCTGCGTAGCACTCGTCGGAGGCCACTACTGCTCCGAGCTCACGGGCCTGGCCGACGATCCGTTGCAGCGACTCGATGTCGCGGACGCTTCCTGTGGGATTGCCCGGCGAGTTGATCCAGATCAACCGGACCTTCGCGCGGGTGGCGGGATCGAGTTCATCCAGATCGTCAGCGGCAACTGCCGTGGCGCCTGCCAAAGAGGCGCCGATGTCGTAGGTTGGGTACGCAACGGTGGGACGCACGACGACGTCGCCTGCGCTCAAGCCCAGCAGGAACGGCAACCACGCCACGAGCTCCTTCGAACCCACGGTAGGCATGACGTCCTTGGGGTCCAGCCCCGGGACGCCGCGACGGCTGGCGAACCAGTGCACAACCGCCTCCCGCAAGGCCTCCGTGCCGTGAACCGTGGGATAGCCGTGGGCATCGGCAGCGTTGGCCAGAGCCTCGCGGATCAACCCGGGGGTGGGGTCCACCGGAGTTCCGATGGAGAGATTCACTGCGCCATCGGGGTGCTTGGAAGCCGTGGCGACATACGGCGCCATGGCCTCCCAAGGGTAGTCAGGCAGGTTCAGGCCGAAAGCCGGCGCCGCTGAAATCACCGAAACTACCGCCTAGTGGTCTTGGTTCTGCGGGGGCAGCGCGGAGATGAACGGGTGGTCCTTACCCGTATTACCGATCTTGGCCGCTCCACCCGGGGATCCGAGGTCGTCGAAGAACTCAACGTTGGCCTTGTAGTAGTCGGCCCATTCTTCCGGGGTGTCATCCTCGTAGTAAATGGCTTCAACAGGGCACACGGGTTCACAGGCACCACAGTCGACGCATTCATCGGGGTGGATGTAGAGGGAACGCTCACCTTCGTAAATGCAGTCGACAGGGCATTCTTCAATACATGCCTTGTCCTTGACATCTACACACGGCTGCGCGATTACGTACGTCACGTCCCAGACCTCTCCACGGTTTGTCCCGGCGATGGCCGGGGTAATACGGCCGGCATCATGCCGGGCACTCAACTTCCGAGCCTATTATCCAACAGTGCGCTGACGCCAACCTAGCCCGCGTCTTAGTATGAAACGGTGACTCCCCCGAACTTGCCGCCCCGACAATTCCTCCTCGCCGCAGAACCAGGCATCCGGGTGGTGGTCAGGTACAGGATCGAGGACGGGTTGACGGACGCCTTGGGCTATCTGGTGGGAACTACTGAAGGTTCCTGCACCATCAGGACCCGTACGGCCGACGTCGAGATTCCGTTGGCAATGGTTATCGCGGCGAAAGAGGTTCCACCGCCACCGCCACGGCGGCAGTCCGTCCGCGTCGCAGCGGACTGACAACCAGCCGCTTAACAACCATAAGCATGATTAACGTCACTACGCCGATGCCGAAGACCCACACGTTGCCCACGAGGTCGCCGAGTATCAACTGCTTGGCGGAGCCGGCTGAAGACAGGACGCCGACGACGGCATAGCTCACCACGCCTGCCACCGCGGTCGGTATCACTGAGCGGGACCATGCAGCGAGCCACAACTGCACGGACGCCAGCAGCAGCAAGGCTGCGGCCACGCCCCAAGGGAGTTCAACGCCGGACCAGAGTACGGTCTGCCGGTGCAAGGCGGTGCCAGTCAGGGCAACGAAAAGAGCCGCCAGCACGGCCGTGGCAATTCCACGGACCGAACCGGCGGCTCCTCTCTTCATTCAGCTGTTCCGAACTGGTTCAGGCCAGTTAGGACTAGGACTTGGCGCGGGCGCGGTTGGCCTTGGCGCGCTCGTTGGAGTCCAGGATGACCTTACGGATACGGATGGCATCCGGGGTTACCTCGACGCACTCGTCTTCGCGGGCGAATTCGAGGGACTCTTCGAGGGTGAGATCGCGCGGCGGCGTCAGGTTTTCGAAGGTGTCGGAGGAAGCGGCACGCATGTTGGTGAGCTTCTTTTCCTTGGTGATGTTGACGTCCATGTCATCAGCGCGGGAGTTCTCGCCAACAATCATGCCTTCGTAAACCTCGGAGGTGGGCTTCACGAAGAAGGAACCGCGTTCCTGCAGGTTAATCATGGCGAATGGAGTAACAACGCCTGCGCGGTCGGCAATCATCGAACCGTTGGTACGGTATTCGATCGGTCCGGCCCACGGCTCGTAACCTTCCGAGATCGAGGCAGCGATACCGGCGCCACGGGTGTCCGTCAGGAACCGGGTACGGAAACCAATCAGGCCACGCGCAGGGACGATGAATTCCATGCGGCACCAGCCGGTGCCGTGGTTGGCCATGTTTGTCATGCGGCCCTTGCGGGCAGCCATGAGCTGCGTGACGGCGCCGAGGTATTCCTCGGGCACATCGATGGTCATGTGTTCCATCGGCTCGTGCAGCTTGCCGTCGATGGTCTTGGTGACAACCTGCGGCTTGCCCACGGTCAGCTCGAAGCCTTCGCGGCGCATCTGCTCAACGAGGATGGCCAGCGCGAGCTCGCCACGGCCCTGGACTTCCCAGGCGTCAGGACGCTCGGTGGGGAGCACCTTGATGGAGACGTTACCGATCAGTTCCTTGTCCAGGCGATCCTTCACCTGGCGGGCCGTGACCTTGGCGCCCTTGACCTTTCCGGCCAGCGGCGAGGTGTTGATACCGATGGTCATGGAGATCGCGGGATCATCCACGGTGATCAGCGGCAACGGCTGCGGGTTCTCGGCGTCCGTGAGGGTTTCACCAATGGTGATTTCCTCGATGCCGGCGACAGCAACGATTTCACCCGGGCCAGCGGACTCAGCAGGAACACGGGTCAGTGCCTTGGTAGCAAGCAGCTCGGTGATCTTGACGTTCTTGAGCTCGCCGTTAGCACGCGCCCAGGCAACGGTCTGGCCCTTGCGGAGCGTGCCGTTGTAGATGCGAAGCAGTGCGAGGCGGCCAAGGAACGGGGATGCGTCCAGGTTGGTCACGTGTGCCTGCAGCACGCCGTCCGGATTGTACGTCGGAGCGGGGATGTGCTCGATGATGGTCTTGAAGAGAGGCTCAAGGTCCTCGTTCTCCGGAGCAGAGCCGTTGGCCGGCTGATCCAGGGACGCGCGGCCAACCTTGGCAGCGGCGTAGACGACGGGAACTTCGAGAACCTTGTCCAGGTCCAGGTCCGGAACTTCGTCGGCGAGGTCCGAAGCGAGACCCAGGAGCAGGTCCATGGACTCATGGACAACTTCGTCGATGCGGGCGTCGGGACGGTCGGTCTTGTTGACCAGGAGGATGACCGGAAGGTGCGCGGCAAGGGCCTTGCGGAGCACGAAGCGGGTCTGGGGCAGGGGGCCCTCGGAGGAGTCGACCAGCAGGACGACGCCGTCAACCATGGAGAGACCGCGCTCTACTTCGCCACCGAAGTCGGCGTGGCCGGGGGTGTCGATGACGTTGATGGTGATGGTCTCGCCGTTGGACGACGGGCCGTTGTAGGCAACCGTGGTGTTCTTCGCGAGGATGGTGATGCCCTTTTCGCGCTCCAGGTCACCGGAGTCCATGACACGGTCCTCAACCTCACCATGGGAAGCGAAGGAGTTGGTCTGCTTGAGCATGGCGTCGACCAAGGTGGTCTTACCGTGGTCAACGTGTGCGACGATCGCGACGTTGCGCAGATCGCTCCGCGACGCAGTGTTGGTGATGGTTTCAGACATGCGTTAATGACTCGATTCAGTGGTGAAGTCAGCTGTTTGTATCCGCGCGCATACCTGATCGACTTGATCGGAACACACAGCGAAAAGACCCCGGGACACAGGGCACCTGCATCCAGTCTAAACGCAGTTGCATTTCTGAGCCTAAAAAGCAAGCTATTCAGCGCTCGGATGTGGCGCTGCTCACACTGCTGTCTTGTTATGTAAACGCAAGTCCAGATGCTGGATTTTCCCCGCGCTGTGCACCATGATGGGCTGCAGAACCAGTGCCACGTGGAGAACAACGATGCGACAAGCTCCGGCCGTGTTCCGTATGCTCGCACCATTGATCGCCATTGGCGTTCTGACGGTAGGCTGCGGACCAAGCCCAGCACCAATGACCGCCCCCTCTGGCTCGACCGCGCCCGGGCCTGCGCAGACAGCCGCCGCAGACAAACCGCTCAGGATTGCACCTGCCCCCAGTTCACTCAACCTGCCCGTGGGATCCCTGTATAAGAACCCCGCGAACAACCGCAGCGAACTGGTTCTCGCCGACGTGCGCCACACCGCGGTACTAATTGGCGATTCCCAGTCAATGCCGAAGGATTCCTGGCCGCAGCAGGGCATCGCAGCCATGGGCTACAAATTGCACGTAGTGGGTATGGGCGGCACCGGGTATGTGGCCACCAACGGAAAGACCGGCAACTACATCGACGCGTTGCAGCGCGGCGACTGGGTACTGCCCTTCGGTGATCCACCGCTGATCGTCGTCCAGGGCGGCGGCAACGATGCCACCCAACGCGCCACCGACGCCCAGATCACCAGCAACGCCGAGCGGCTTCTCGCAGCCCTGAAGAAACGCTACCCGGGCACCACCTTGGCCATGATTGGAACCCTTGCCAGGGGCGTGAGCAACGGAGGCGGACGCCGCACTGAAATCGACGCCCTTCTAGGCCGTATTGCCGCCAAGCACGGCATACCTTTCGTCAGCGCGGGCGACTGGCTCACCCGCTATAACGCAATCGGGGATCTCCAGGACGGCGTGCACTTGAAGCCGGCCGGGCATGCAAAATTAGGCGCCGCACTGGCTCGCGAATTCACTTCGCTTGGTCTCACTGCCCGCCCGGACAGCTCCGCCTCAGCATCTGAATCTGCACCTGAATCTGCACCTGCGCAGTAGAGCGCGCGTTGCGTGGCCCGCTCTGCGCGCTTCGCGAGCTTTATGACGTGCACAGCAGGCCTCACAACACGAAGTCAACAGCAAGAGCCGGTGGTTCCCTTCTCGGGGATCCACCGGCTCTTCTGCTAAACAGCCGTCAAACGCTCGACGCCGGTCAGGCCACCGCGGGTGGCAACAACAGCGAACCGCCCGGAATGGCATCCAGGAGTGCCTGCGTGTAGGCCTCGCGCGGGTTGTCGAAGACGTCATCCGTGCTGCCCGTCTCCACGAGCTTGCCCTTTTCCATGACGCAGACATGATCCGCGATCTGACGCACCACCGCGAGGTCGTGCGTGATGAACAGGTACGTGAGGCCGAGGTTGTCCTGAAGGTCAGCCAGCAGGTTCAGCACCTGAGCTTGGACAAGGACGTCCAAAGCCGAGACCGCCTCATCGCAGATGATGACTTCCGGATCCAAGGCCAGGGCACGTGCAATGGCAATGCGCTGCCGCTGGCCACCGGAGAGCTCGTTGGGGTACCGCTGCATCATGGACTGTGGCAGGGCTACCTGGTCCAACAGTTCCCGGACCTTCTTTTCACGGCTAGCTGCGTTGCCGATCTTGTGTACGCGCAGCGGCTCTTCAATGGTCCTGAAGATGTTGTACATCGGATCCAAGGAACCGTAGGGGTCCTGGAATATGGGCTGCACACGGCGACGGAACTTGAAGAGTTCCTTACCCTTCAGCCCCGCGGTATCCACGCCGTCAAAGATGATCTGGCCCTCGCTAGGCTTTTCCAGCTGGAGAACCATTTTGGCCACAGTGGACTTGCCCGATCCGGACTCCCCCACGATAGCCGTGGTGGTCCCGCGCTTTACAGAGAAGCTGACATCGTCAACAGCAGCGAAATCGGAGGTCTGACCCAGCCCCTGTCGCAGTTTGTAGATTTTGCGCAGGTTCTTGATCTGGAGGATCTCGTCCTGGACGCGGCTTTGCGCTGCTGCCACAGGTGCCAACAGGTCACCGGCATCCACGCCCTGCTCCTTAGCCACTTGAATGCGGCGTGATGCCAGGGACGGCGCCGACTCCACCAAGCGGCGGGTATACGGGTGCTGCGGATTGCGGAGGAGCTCCAAAGAGGGACCCGCCTCAACAACATTGCCTTGGTACATGACAATGACTTTGTCAGCCCGCTCGGCAGCCAAGCCGAGGTCGTGCGTGATGAGCAGCACGGAAGTGCCAAGCTCAGTGGTCATCTTGTCCAAGTGGTCCAGGATCCTGCGCTGCACAGTCACGTCCAGCGCCGACGTGGGTTCGTCGGCGATGAGGAGCTTGGGCTGGCAGCTCAGGCCGATGGCGATCAGGGCGCGTTGACGCATGCCGCCGGAGAACTCGTGCGGATACTGCTTGGCACGCCGGGCAGCGTCCGGGAGGCCGGCTTCAGCAAGCACCCTGGCCACGTCGTCCGGGCCATCCGGCCGCCCGTTGGCTTTGAGCGTTTCACGAACCTGGTAGCCGATCTTCCATACAGGGTTCAGGTTGGACATGGGGTCCTGGGGAACCATGCCGATATGGCTGCCACGGAGCTCGATCATGCGCTTCTCCGAAGCGTGGGCGATGTCTTCGCCGTCGAGCAGTATCTGCCCGGCGGAGACGCGTCCGTTGTTGGGCAGCAAGCCGATGGCGGCTAGCGCCGTCGTCGACTTTCCCGAACCCGACTCCCCCACAATGGCGACCGTTTCGCCCGGCATGATGGACAAGTGGGCGTTCTTTACCGCCTTGACCTCCCCGGAACCGGTCTTGAAAGTGATGGCCAGATCCTTGATTTCCAAGATGGGCCGTACCGGTGCTGTGGCTTCATCAATTCTGATGTTGGCAGAAGTCATGTTCGCCTCCTTAGCGCTGACGGCTCTTGGGATCAAGAGCATCGCGGACGGCGTCGCCAAGCATGATGAAGCTCAGGACGGTGATGGACAGGGCGGCTGCCGGGTAAAGCAGGATTCCCGGGTTGGTACGAATGGATGCATTGGCCGCGGAGATGTCGTTACCCCACGACATGACGCTGCCAGGCAACCCGACGCCCAGGAAGGACAGGGTGGCCTCCAGGACGATGAAGACGCCCAATTCCAGGGTGGCGAGGACGATCACGGGTGCCAGGGCGTTCGGCAGCGCATGCTTGACCAGGGCGCCAAACTTGGAAACACCCAGTGATCGGGCCGCCGTCACAAAGTCCGCGTTGCGCACTTCGATAACCGCGCCTCTGGTGATGCGTGCCATTTGCGGCCACGCAAGCAGGGATATTGTCAGGACCACGGTCCAGACGCTCCGGTTCTCACGGAACAGCGGGAGCTGCGTGATAACAAGGGCACCGAGGATAATCGGCAATGCGAAGAAGATGTCGCCCAGTCGGGCCAGGACGGAATCCAACCAGCCACCGTAATAGCCGGCAAGCGCACCGAGGGTGACACCAATGATGACGACGGCAAGCACGGACAGGACACCGACGGACAGCGAAGCCTGCGTACCGTGGATGACCCGTGAATAGACGTCGCAACCCTGCAGGGTGAATCCCAGCGGGTGGCCGGCTGTGGGCGAGCCCTCGGAGTTGGCCAACTGGCAGTCGTTGTTGGGTTCGACGCTGGTGAACAGCCCCGGGAACACGGCAACAATAACCAGGAGCAGGATCAGCAGCGAGGAGACGATGAACAGGGGGCGGCGGCGAAGCTTGCGCCAGGCATCAGCCCAGAGGCTTAGGGGCGCCTGATCTGTTTTGACAGCGTCAGTGGCCAGAAGCGGTGTCTCCTCGACGGGAGCCACAAAGTGTTCATTATTACTGGTCATAGCGGATCCTCGGGTCAAGCCAGGCGTACAGGAGGTCAACCAAGAGGTTGGTGATAACGAAAACCAGGACCAGGACGCTCACAATGGCGACGATGGTAGGTCCCTCGCTGCGTGCGATTGCCTGGAAGAGTTTGTTACCCACTCCGGGGACGTTGAAGATGCCCTCGGTAACAATGGCACCACCCATGAGGCCACCAAGGTTGGCGCCCAAGTAGGTCACCACCGGGATCAACGAGTTCCTGAGGATGTGGGCCACCACGACGCGGGGCCGGGACAGTCCCTTTGCCGTAGCAGTGCGTACGTAGTCCGCGTTCATGTTCTCGCTGACAGAGGCTCGAGTCAGGCGGAGGACGTAGGCGAAGGACACTAGTCCCAGCACGACTGCCGGGAGGATCAGGTTGCCCCAATCGGCGTTGGCGCCCACTGTAGGTTTGGCCCAGCCAAGTTGGACACCGAACACGAGCTGGAAGACGAAGCCCAAAACGAAGGTGGGAACTGCGATCACCAGAAGGGAAACGACCAGAACGGTGGAGTCGAAAAGTTTGCCCTTCTTCAGGCCGGCGAAGACACCGAAGGCAATACCGAAGACGGCCTGAATGATGAGGGCTTCAATGGCAAGCATTGCTGTGACAGGGAAAGCCCTCGCCAGGGAGTCCGCAATGGGTTGCTGGGTGAAGTCAACGCCAAGGTTGAAGGTGAACAGGTTCTTGATGAAGAGCCCGTACTGGACCCAGAAGGGCTGGTCCAGGTTGTACTGGGCCCGCAGGGCGTCGATGACGCTCTGCGGCGGCTGGCGATCTCCGAAGAGGGCTGCAATCGGGTCGCCAGGTAGTGCGAAGACCATGTAGTAAACGAGGAGCGTGGTCCCCAGGAATACCGGGATGACCTGAAGGAGCCTACGGAAGATAAAGCGAACCACGGGTCACCCCTCTCCGGTGGTTGGGCGTTGGTGTGTCATGTGTGCCTTCCTGCCAAGCAAGCAAGGGGGGCCCGGCGCTTTGGCCGGACCCCCGCTGCCCTAAGGCAAGTTCAGATCCTGAGGACTACTTGGCCTCGATGTCGAAGTAACGGATGCCGCCGTTCCAGCCGGTTTCAGCTGAGACAACGTTGTTGCTCCAAACGATCGGGGTTGCCCGGTACCACAAGGGCAGACCGGGGAGGTCCTTGAACAGGATCTCCTGTGCCTCGTTGAACTTCTTGTTGGCATCTTCCGGAGTCTTGGCTGCAAGGCCTTCCTTGAGGAGTTTGTCGAACTCGGGGTTCGAGTACTTCTCGTAGTTGGACGATGCGTTGGTTGCCCAAACAGGTCCGAGGAAGTTGTAGAGCGACGGGTAGTCGCCCTGCCAGCCGGCGCGGGTCAGGCCCGGGAGGGACTGCGACTTACGCAGGTCCAGAACTTCAGCGAACTTCGCGAACGGCTGGATTTCAGCCTGGATGCCGAGGTTGTTCTTGAAACCGTTGGCAACGGCGTCGATCCATTCCTTGTTGCCGCCATCGGTGTTGGAGGCGATGAGGAGGGGCTTGGAACCGTCGTAAGGCTTGATCTTCTCGGCCTGCTCCCAAAGATCCTTGGCCTTGGCGGCGTCGAACTTCAGGACATCGCTGCCGGGGATGGCGTCGTTGTAGCCGTCGAGCACGGGAGCCGTGAACTCGGTGGCCGGGGTACGCGTGCCGTTGAAGATGACCTTGGTGATCTCTTCACGGTTGATGGCGTGGGACAGAGCCTGGCGACGCAGCAGACCGGCTTCACCCTGGAAGTTCGGGTTGTAGCCCGGGATGTTCAACGTTGCGTTGTTGGCGTTCGGGCGCGTGGAGTTACGGTCCGGGAAGTCCGTGGTGTAAGTCTTCAAAGCGTTCGAGGGAACAACGTCAGTGATGTCGAGGTTGTCGGCCTGGAGATCCGTGTATGCGGGGCCCGGATCCGTGTAGAACTTGAAGGTCACGCCGCCGTTCTTGGCAGCACGCGGGCCGGTGTAGTCAGCGTTCTTGACCAGGGAGATGGACTGGTCGTGTACCCAGGCACCTTCCTTCTCGAACTTGTACGGGCCGTTGCCGATCGGGTTCTCGCCGAACTTCTTCGGGTCCTTCAGAGCCTCGGAAGGCAGCGGGTAGAAGGCGGAGTAACCAAGGCGCAGTGACCAGTCAGCTTCAGGCTGAGCGAGCTTGACCGTGATGGTCTGGTCGTCAGTCGCGGCCAGGCCGGACATGGTCTGGGCCGTAGGAGCCGGCGTCGAGGTCTTCTTGCCGTCGGCGCTGGTGGTCTCAGTGACGGCGCTGACGTCGGCGTAGCCTTCGATGGACTCGAAGAAGAAGCCGTTGTTCTGGAGGTTGGTGCTCAGCGCGGCGAAGTTCCAGGAATCAACGAACGTCTTGGCCGTGATGGCCTCACCGTTGGTGAACTTGGCGCCGGACTTGACCTTGATTGTCCAGTTCTGTGAATCGGTGGTTTCGATCGACTCCGCCAGCGCGTTGACGGGCTTACCGTCCGAGTCGTAGGCACGAAGGCCTTCAAACAGCAGCTCGACGACGCGGCCACCGTACACCTCATTGGTGTTGGCGGGGAGCAGCGGGTTCTGCGGTTCGTTGCTGTATGCGGAAATGACCTTGTTCGGGTCAGTTGCGGCTGAGCTGTTCGTATTGCTGCCGCCACCGCCGCCGCAACCGGTCACTGCGAGGGCGATGATCGCCGCTACGCCTAGAGCTTTGGAAGTGCGCGAGAAACGCATTCCGCCTCCTATGAGTCGTGGAGTTGAGCAGGGGAAATTCGTGATTTCCCCCAGGCACAGGCACAGTTTCCTACTGTGACGTTGCCTACATGTGTGTGTAAGCCTACCCACATTGTGTCCAGATGTTGGGACATGCTGGCCAAACTGTAACCGTTCCGCAACCTCCACATGCCTAAACTGGCGCGGATTTCAAGTCAAACCCTACTCGGTGGTAATATTCGCTGTCTGACAGCAGGACAGGGCCTCTCTTCTCCGGGAACAGCCCGGTTCACGCTTCATCGTTTGCCCCGTGCTTAGGCTGGCCCGATGGAGACAGTTATGCACGGGCAGCACGGCCGCGCAACCGCCAACGCGACCGGAATGCTGGCTGGCCGGACCGCTGGCGTCCTTTGGACCAAACAGGGCCCAAACAAGCAGCGAGGACAGCCCGTTGTGCAGTCCCAAGCATCCGCCGTCGAGTTTCCCGGAGGCGAGTCCATGGCGGGAATGCAATCGCGCGCGGTATCTGCAATCCGACGCCGGACTTGGAAAACTGATTAAGCCAGCAGAAGCCGAAGCGCTTGCCGCCCGGTGCGGCGTGTTGCTCGAAGAGGGGCAGTTCCCGCCTCCCGGCGGCGAATCGTCAGCTGTTCCGTCGCCGCTTTTCAAATGCGCCGTCCATAACCCCCAAGATCTTCAACAAGTTGAGGCCCTTACCGGTTCGCCGGTAAGGGCCTCAACTTTATGGATTCTGATGTCAGCGAAACTTCGGTAGTGTCAGAGACCCCGCCAGAGTGCCACGGGTCCTAGTAGCTGTTGAAAGACAGCTTCACTTTGCCATCCTCCACGCTGATATTGGCGCTCAGGGACACTGAGGTGGTGTCCGTTGTAGTTTTCCAATCAGAAGTCCCGAATCCATATGAGTTGTCCTTCTCATAGGTGACGGTCGCTTTACCGGGAGTCTCCGTGCGGACACGCCAAGGGGAAGTGCCGTAGCCCTTGCTCACAACGAACGTGGGCTTGGTGGTGAGTGCCCAGCGGAAGTTCTTTGTATAGCGCGACGAACTGTAGCTGTTCAACGGGCAGTTGGCCGGCCTGGCCTCGGTGGACTTCACACATTCAGCCAGGTAGGCGTCGATTTGGGCCATCGCCTCCGACTTCAAGGTCTCGGAAGCTTCCACCTCAAGGCTGGCCACGGGGGAAGTTGAAACAGTTCCGATGTTCACCATCGCCGTCAGCTTCGGGGCCGTCAGGTATTTCTCCGAGGACGGCAACTCCACTGTGTACTCGCCGGGCAATGCGGGGTAGGTCACGGAGCGATTGTCGGCAAGGTTGACGTCAACTGGCTGTCCGTTGATCAGGACCGTCTTCACCGGGGTGTCCGAGGAGATACGCAGGTTCCGGGGAGGCGCAGACTCCATGACCCAGTGGTCATCCAAAAACTCCGGGTTGGACTTACGCAAACTATAGGTCGTTTGCTGTTTCCGGCCGTCCTGATACATATCGGCAACCACGTTGGCTTTGTCGTTGGAGATATTCGTCGACACGATGTCGAACCTGTCGATGCGCTTGGCCGCCTTGGAATAGACCTCGTCAGAGAGAAGAACCCGCTGATCATTGGCAACGCCGGGATCGGCGATGGCCATCGCTTTGGACGCCTCGCCATTCTGCAGCGCCTGGAGGTAGCTGGCAACGGCCTTGTCGGGTCCATTGTTTCCCTTGATCACATCGACAGCGATAAACCCACCGACAATCAGTACGACGACGAGACCGGCTGCCCCCAAAATCAGGCCAAGCTTGCGCTTTGCCTGGGCAGTCATGGGCTCTCTCGGTGACAGTGCCGGGTAAGCTCCAGCGGCAGCCGTCCCGTTTGGATCGTCAACGGCCGCAGTGGCAACCTGTTCCGCGACGACTGGCTGGGCAGGAGCGATCTTGTACGCCAAGGGCAAAGGCACGTACCTGCTCAACTGGGGCGCCAGATAGCGTGCTGAAACTTCCGTTGCGCCGCCCCACAGCAGCAGGAAGAACGGCGTCCACCACGCCAGCGTCATGCTGAAGGCGCCCGAAGCCAACGACCCGGCGTCGAAAGTCCCCGTCACGCCGCTGAGCCACGTCATCAGCGTCCCGACAACGAGGAAGGCTGCAGGGAGCATAATCCAGTCGGCGATCTTGTTGCTCACCACCGGCCCCCGGCGGAGGTACCAGAAGACGGAAGCCACCACGACGGAAATTAGCGCCAGGAGAAGCATCAACCACCCTGCCCAACCCGGGACACCGAACTGGGTGAGCGCGTTTCCAAATCCAAAGCTGATGTCTGAACCTGAAGAATTGGACGATGAAGACATGCTTGAACCGGAATTCCAGGTGCGGCTGACGGCACTCAGGTGGCCCAGGCCGAACATGAAAAAGCCTGCCGTTGGCGCCCACAAGGGCGATGAGAGTGAGGCCTGCCATCCGGACTTTATGCCGATGGCAATCACCAGGACGGGAATCGCAATGGCAAAAAATACACCATAGTGAACCGCCACAGTTTCAAAGGCCCGGCCAATTGCAGCACGCAGCCCGCTACGGACGGAGAAACGTGGCGTACCTGACACGCGCCCCAAATATGCGGCGAGAGTTCCGAGGATCAATGCAAACGCCACAGAGCCAAAAGTCACTGCCCCGATCGGGCTGATCTTCACATTGGGAATCGGCAGGCTTACAGCAAAGATCGCCCCGATGATGTTGACCAAGAGAGTGAAAACGAGGCCTGCTGTCGCTGCCTCGATCCAGAATCCGGCTGTGGATTGGGCCGCGGACCGCTTGGCGGCAAACCGTGCGGCAAAAAACAGGACCGCAACCGAGATGGCAGTCAGCAACAGTGGAACAGCAAAGAATGACGCCGAACCGTGCACGCTACCGACGAACGGAATGGTTGCGTCGATGCTTGAGCCAAGCGCGCCAAGCTGGCTCATGACCACCAACTGAACAGCGAATTGGCCTAGCAGGGACCACGGAGACGGCATTGTGCTGTCGCCGGACACCATTGAATTGGACGGTATCTCGGTGTTGCCGCCGTTGCTGACGGCTACACCTATCAAAGCCAGAATCAGAAAGAGAAGTGCCGTGATGAGAACGGCCATATAGGAAACGGCCCCCACTAAGGCCCCGGGAATCAGCGATTTGAAGTCAAAGGAACTGAAAAGAGTGGACACCTGTGTACTTTTTGCCCCGGCTTCGTTGTGGCCGGCGTTCTCCGTGCCAGCGGCCGGTGGGCTGTCCGGCGCAGCATTGTGCGGGCCGGTATTTTGCGGCGGCCCGCCGGGCGTGGCAGGTGGTTGATGTGGTTCGGTCATAACAATTTCCCCCTTATTGTTCTTTTCCTGCTCATGGTGCCATAGCCCAATACATCCCACGCGGTTGTCGTATCGCGTGGAATGCCTCGGCATTCACACTACGAAAAATGCCGCCCTCCGTTCTGCAGGTGCGGCATTCTTCCATCAAACAAAAATCTAGACGTTGAAGCGGAACTCAGTGATTTATGTGTCATCCAAGGCCTCGAAGCGCATGATTACGCGGATCTCAGCCCGTGTCATACGATCTTGACACAGACGGTTTGACACAGACCATCGAGGAGGCGTCTCATGGCCAAGGGGATCTCAGTCCGCGGGACAGAAGCCACGCTCTACGAGCCGACCGAGAAATACAAATCATGGCGTATCAGCTACATCGATCGGGCCACCGGCAAGCGAAAGACTACCAGCGGCGGAAAGACGCAGGAAGACGCTGAAGACAAGGCCCGGCATCTCAGCGGCGAATATGTCGAAGGCTGGAGGAGCGGCGACAACCCGCCCACGCTTCAGGAAACCGTTGATTTCTGGCTGGAATCGAATCGCGCCCACTGGTCAAGCAGAACCTATGATCACTACGCGTACTTCGCTCAGAAGTTCACCGACCTCTATGGCAGCCGTCCCATAACCCAGATCGCTCCAGCAGACATCCGCAAGGTTGACTTCTCACAGCACAGCCGGGGACAGCAGGAGAAGGCGCGCACACTACTTCGAGGAATCTTCAACCACAGCGCAGGATGGCTGGAGCGAGATCCTGCCAGGGCAGCAAAGAAGATCGAAACCCTGGTGAGCGCAGTCGTGCTCTCGGGCAACGCAGCAGGCAAGCGCAATCCACGAGTACCCAAGGGCGACATCCCATCGAGCAAGCTGGTTGCAGCCTTCATCATCACGGCCTACAGCACTCTCCAGGTTGGACCACTGGACAAGCACATCGATGCGTCCAACAGAGAGCGGGATGAAACTGCGATCACCCCGGCGCCTATCACGGTGGTTGATCCCATCACCGGAGAGAAGACCTTGGGAAGCGAGATCCACAGTCAGCCGGTGGGTTCCGGATTGACTGATCCCCTTGAGGATAGATTTCGCGGCGGACTCCCCCGTGTCTACCTCGTTCCCGGCAAGAGAGGCGAGCTGGTGAACCGCGGCACCGATTCCCGTAGGCGTGGGATGCCCAAGCACTACACCGATCCCGAGGGACGGCGACGGGCCGAAACTCTGGAGCTTGCTGGCCGCTACCGGCAGGTAGGACTCACAACGGCACTTGGTGCGGGTGGAGGCCTCCGCATTGGAGAAGTGCTGGCTCTCCGGGTTCGGCACTTCCTGACTCCAGAGCAGGCAACCTACTGGGTGCGGCGCGGACTTGAGATCGGTGGACAGTTCAAGGAGCTCCGCCAGCCACAACCTCAGAAGCAGCGCGGTATCCCGCTCCCAGAGCACGCGCTCCAGCGCAGCCACCAACTCGCACAGCGGGAAATCGACCGGCTGGCATTCCGAGGTGTGCTCGATGTCTCAGAGCAGGCAAGCCAGGCGAGCAAGGGCAAGATCTGGATCACCGGAACCAAGGGGCTGAGGAAGAGCCGCACGGTTCACCTTCCAGCATTCCTGCCCAACTGGCAGGGCTTCAAGCGAGACAGCACGAGACGGCAGATCGCTGAGCTGGTTCCACGATTCAAGGACGAGGGCATTCCTCTCTGGGACGCCACCGAAGAAGAAGCGATCCTACTCTGGGCCAATGGCTTCACTCCCCTGGGCTACCTGATCCAGCAGCGGCTCATCGAGCTGTGGAACGCTCCCTGCATCCAGTCCTTGCCCAACGATCTGCGGATTCTGAACTTCCGAGAGTTGCTGCTGTTCCCGACCCGCAATAAGGCGCGCCAGGGGCGAGACGGACAGCCTCATGTGCTCACTGACCCAGGTTGGCGGAAGTCGACCCGGATCGTAGAAGGTGCTGGCACCTACCAGGGACAGAGCAACTACGCGCAGGATGTCAACCCGATCTATGACTTCGTGGCTGAGCAGTTCAACGAGTACCCGGAGCATCGAACCAATGCCCGTGATAGGAAGGGTTGGACTCATCACGGTCTGCGGCACTGGGCAGTCAGCTCCCGAATCCATGCTGGAGTGCCCTTCCCACTCATCGCTGACGAGATGGGCCACGCGGATTCCGCTTTCACTCTGGCTCGCTACGGCCATGTGCTTCACGAGAGCATCGGCTCCGAGGGGTTCGAGTTTTGATCGACCGTAGGGCACGATCTCAGCCCGTCTGGCCGCAGACGGTAAGCATGTGCAGCCGGGCAGCGCCACAGCCTGAGATCGCAGCCTGTGAACGCTGACGGCGCACTGCGGGCGCTTGGCGCTAAGCCTAAGGCTTACCTAGCGGGAGAAGGAGCTGCCCCACCCGGGGTCAGGGCTGAGCCGTCTGATCATCCAGTCCGCGAGCCGCTTGGACATCTGGTACAGATCCAGCGCGCGGCGATCACCCAAGCCCTCATTCTCACCGTGAGCGATCGCATGGCGCTTGGTGATCAAGGCACCTAGATCGTTGGCGAGTTCGCCGTCCCCCTCGGTCAGCATCGCCTCAAACTCATCGACGAAGCCAGCGTCGAACCGTCCGAGTGTATTGCGAATGTTCTCGACCGATGGGTTGATGCTTCTGCTCAGCCAAGAGAGCGAGTACGACCGGGCGGTTCCATAGGACAGCTCTTGGAGATGGCCCATGGCGCAGTGGTGCATCACCTGTTCCAGATACCCGCAGGAACGGACCACGAGGAATCGCACGAGCCAGACCTGTTCGTCATCGGTGCGATGCTCTGGTCGCTCTCGCACGGACTCAGCAAGTTCATCGAGCGAGCGTTCCAGCCGGCGTAGATCCGGCGGTGGCCACCGGATACTCTTGGTCATTTCGCGAACGCTGCCGTGGCGATCCGCAGACGGTTCCGAACATTCTCCTCGGTGTCGGTCTGCGTGGATGTTGCCTCGGTGAAATCTGAGTTAGCTTGCAGCTCGGCGATCGCTGCCGCTGCCTCTTCCGGGTACAGCTCACCAGTGGCAGCCACGCGCCTCATCGCCCCAACCATCACTGCATCGAAGGTAGCAACATTCAGTCGAGCACGAGGAGGGCGCAGGTAGTCCCGCGCGTCAGCCTCATCGAGCGCGTCGATGGCCTTCGTGAAGTGGTGGCGAAGATCGTCAGCCGAGAGCTTGTCCAAGGCACGATGCCGCCCAAGGAAGCTGTTGAGGAACCTCTTCAGCGGGCGGAAGTACTCCTCGGAGCTGACATAGAGCGCCACGACTCGAAGGAGCAGTTCGTGGTCCCGGACTCGGGGCGAGACAGAGCCGTAGATGTTACGCCAGGATTCGATCTGGTTCAGCTCACCGAGGAAGTCAACAAACGGTCCGGGATAGAGGGCGATGCGGATCTCGTGCGGGGTCAACTGTGTGCCACCTGAGTTGAGCCGCTCGAAGATCTGGTAAACGGACTCGCGAGATTCAGCCGTTCCGTCAGTCTTCACGATGGTGGCCTGGATGAAGCTGTTGTCGAGCACGCGCTTTTGCTCGGGTTCCAGGGTCTTGTAGGTCAGCCCCTTGAACTCCTCGGCCACATTCTCGAGGGAGAACTCACGCTTGCGGTGGATTCCGTTGTAGAAGGCCTGGAGCGTCCGGAGGCGCTGCTGACCGTCGAGCACCAGATACCGCTTGTCCGATTGCTGCACGAGCATGATGCCCGGCACGGGGAACCCCAGCAGGAGAGATTCAATGAAGCGATCCATCTGCGGCCGAGTCCACACGAAGCTGCGCTGGAAGGCAGCCAACTCCACATCATCATCTCCGTGGCCGAAGCTCGGGATCACAATGTCCTGCCGGTTCAGACGCCGCACCAGACCCTCGGCGTCGAAGTCGGTCCCCTGATAGCTCACCGCCTCCGCTTCGCCCTCGGACTCGATGGCGGCCTGCCGCTCATCGTCCGTCAGATCCTCGGGCTCGGCTACTGCCAGATCCTGATCGTCCTCGACCTGATCGACGGCGGGGTTCTTCTTACTCATGCGGCCAGACTACCGATGTTCAGCGGCTCGGCCCGGAAACACGGGGTGTCGCGCTTCGGGCCTTCGCAGGACAGTGACAGGACGGCACAAGGAAGGCCAGGGGTCGAGGTCTGATCCCTGGCCTTCTTGTACTCATCAGCGGAACGGGATCAGGAACAGGAGCCACGACAGTCCGTCCATCAACCAGTCGAACCAGCGCTTATCTTTCATGTAGTCCTTCTCCCGCCTACGCATCAGCGGCCTCCTTGGCCAGGTATCGGTAAACGGATGAGCGCAGCACCGTTGACGCCTTGAGCGCCTTGGCGTAGGCCTCCTCATCGTCGGCGGTCTCCTCCGGGATCGAAGCGATACGGGCGGCGGTGAGATCCTTGGCGATGGCCTCACAGTCATCGCCATGCTGCGATCTGAGCACATCGATCAGCATGAAGTCAGATTCAGCAAGCCCGGTCAGGGCGAGGTAGCGGTAGACGATTGGCCGGGACACTCGGGCGTGCTTCTCGGCCCTCTCGCGCTCGGGATCATCCAGACCTTCTGGGATCGCCGCCAGCCGGTGTGCGCTGATCTCCTCAGCGATGAGCCGAGGATTCTTGAAGTCCTCAAGCTGGGCGAGCCGATTGATCTCGTCACAGTCCGCCAGCGTCAGCTTCTCCGGTCTGCCGAGCTTGATCCCCTGACTCTTCAGGTAGTCCAGCTTTGCCTTGGTCGCGATGGAGATCTTCTCTCGGAGGCTGGTCGAACCGAAGGCTTCGATGGCGAGCATCAGACCATCAGCGGAATCCCTCGGTGCGTACCGCTGGTAGCGAGGATCACCAAGGATGGTAAATACACATCCCTCGGAAGCGTAGTGGTTGACAGCGGCGAGGAACTTCCAGAAGTCTCGGCTAAGCCGCGACCAACTCGCGAGAACGATCTCGACAGGCTGACTGGGAGCAAGGGCGCGCTCACTGAGGGCGGCCCACTCCTCACTTCTGTCCAGGCTGATGGTGCCGCTGATCTTGTCCTTGTAAATGTTCTCAGCCGGGACACCGTACTTCAGCAGCGCATCGATCTGCTGTTCGAGCGTCTGCTCTCTCTTGTCTTCCTTGTCCGTGGAGACCCGCGCCCAGCCGAGCGCGATTGGGTCAGGTGATTTCGCCATGCTCAGCCCCTCCTCTCGGCATCGCGCTTCAGGTACTTGTGGTTGTCTCGCGGAACATATGGTGAAGCCCCCTTGATGAGGCCGAGCACTCGCATGACGGTTCTCTTGCCGACAGCAATGTTGCGGTCCCGCTTCAGTCCATTGACGATACGATCCGGCCCCCACCCGTCTGCCTCCCGGCGTTCCCAGATCCAATCCACATCTGCTTGGCTGAGCTTCGGCGTAGGGCCGATGGGCACTCCTCTTCCACGAGCTGCCGCCGCTGCATCGCTCTTCTTCTCGGCGATGTCTTCGAGAAACATGTCCGCGATGTTCCTCACCGTGATTCGCCATTCCTGAATGGATTGAGACTGGTACTCAGGCCCGAGCACGGTGAGCTTCGCTTCTCCGAAGTTGATTGCGTCCAACTTCTGGAGTAGATCCCTGATCTTCGGTCCTAGCCTCGCAAGCGAGCTGACCACGATCTCGATCTCTTCGTCCAGCGCAGTTTCGCCATCCAGGGCAAGCAGCATCTCGGTAAGCACCGCTTCGACAGACTGATGGACTCTCTCAGCGGCTACGCCGTAGTCAAGTAAAAGCTGAGTTTGCTCGTCGGGAGTGGGTTCCTTCCTCCGGGCACTAGGCCTCGTAAGTCCGATCTTGGTCATGATTCTCCTTCGCGGTGCGGTTCTTTGGCACCGACGAAATGTCATATCGGAGCGCCCTCGAATCGTCTCGCTCCTGAGCTGTTCGCAACCGTTCGTTTGCGAACAGCTCCCGTGAGCACCCCGGATGAAGACCAGAATCAAGCGCTCGAAGCTGAGATACGGTCAAAGCATGGATCTGCAAGAAGTGCTCGACACCCGAGAGGGACCAATTGCCGAGCGCTGGGCTCAACAGCACATCGAACGGTCTCGGGTGATGCTGTTCCACACGGTGAAGCGCAGTCGCGAATTGCCCCCACCGTCTGCCGAGAGCTGGCTCGGCAAGCTCGACACCCTCACAACGCCATTTGAAACTTCCCAACAGGTGCGGGTATTCGCGCAGGTCGCAGCGGAGAACCTTCAGGAAGTGAACAACACTCTGAAGAAGAGGCTGCCGCTGTACTCGCTCTACTCGATGATCCGAGCCGCGATGGAGTCGGCTTCACTCGGGCTCTGGATCCTCGACGGTAAGAACGAACAGATCGCAGCGAGCAGAACTCTGCGGATCTACCGACAGAACATCGAGTCCGACCGCACGCTCTGGAAGACAGTGGTGGGACGGAACTCGGGTAGGCACGCGCAACTCTCCGATTTCGCGGAGGCCTGCCACCTGAACCTCAAGGGAATCCACCCTACGGATTTCGAGAAGGCAGTGAAGTCTACTGATGTGATCGCAGCAGTCGACCGGAACCATCCATCGCAGAGCAGCGACTTCGATGTGTTCACGGGGCTCGAAGTCTGGAGGCTTTGTAGCGCCGTCACCCATGCCAACCAGGTGTCACTCATCAACATAATGGAACGCCACCCGGAGGGCGCGCTGGGTGAGTCCGTGACTCGAACCTCCAGGCTGAGCTTCGTCGCCTCGTTCTACTCCACGGCACTTTTCAGAACCAAGACTCTCCTCGACAGCTTTGAACAGAGGAGCGAGCCGAAGGCGCTGCCCGCCCGGAATTGAACATGCGGTGAACAGCTCTCGATCCAGTTGCAGTCTGATTCGATGAGAGTCAATATAGAAGCATGTCGATACAAGCGGAGTCGCAAGCTCCTCCTGCAACCAGGAAGCTCTCAACCCTGGACCGTTGGCTTCCCGCATGGATCGGGCTGGCCATGGTCGCGGGTCTCATCCTCGGGCGCTTCGTCCCCGGTCTTGCCGATCTTCTCTCGCGGCTTGAGATCGGCGGGATCTCAGTGCCCATCGGTTTGGGTCTGCTCGTGATGATGTATCCCGTGCTCGCCAAGGTGCGCTATGACAAGGTCGCTGCAGTCACGGGCGACCAGAAGCTCCTCTTCTCGTCGCTAGTACTCAACTGGCTCATCGGCCCTGCCGTGATGTTCGCTCTCGCCTGGATGTTCCTACCCGATCTCCCCGAGTACCGGACAGGGCTCATCATCGTCGGCCTTGCTCGCTGCATCGCCATGGTAGTGATCTGGAATGACTTGGCCTGTGGGGACCGGGAAGCAACCGCCGTCCTGGTAGCGATCAACTCCATCTTCCAGGTGGTGGCTTTCTCGCTGCTGGGCTGGTTCTACCTCAGCGTGCTTCCGGGCTGGCTCGGCCTGGACTCCCAAGGCCTCGAGGTTTCTGTCTGGCAGATCGCTCTCAATGTGCTCGTCTTCCTCGGCGTTCCGCTCATCGCAGGCTTCGCTTCGCGCTGGATCGGGGAAAAGCGCCGAGGACGCGACTGGTACGAGGCGAGCTTCCTCCCGAAGATCGGCCCCTGGGCACTCTACGGGTTGCTCTGCACAATCGTGCTGCTTTTCGCTCTCCAAGGAGACGCGATCACTTCGCGCCCGCTCGATGTGGTTCGGATCGCTCTGCCGCTGCTGATCTACTTCGGCCTGATGTGGTTCCTCGGCCTGCTGCTCGGGAAAGGACTGGGGCTCAGTTACGCACGCTCCACCACCCTCGCTTTCACTGCGGCGGGAAACAACTTCGAACTGGCCATCGCCGTGGCCATCGGAACTTTCGGTGCTGCGTCAGGTCAGGCACTCGCCGGAGTCGTCGGCCCGCTCATCGAAGTGCCGGTGCTCGTCGGCCTCGTCTATGTCTCGCTCTGGGCCGCTCGGGCCTGGTTCCACACTGACCCCTATGAAGGGAACGCATCATGAGCCCAGCCCCTACAGCACAGGATTGTGCTCCAGCACCGACTCATGCCATCAGTACTGAGGCAGCCGCCGCGCTGACGGACTCGCTGAAAGCACTCGCTGATCCTCTTCGGCTCCGGATGCTCTCGGCCATCGCCACTGACCCCCGAGGCGAGTGCTGCGTCTGCGACCTCTCGGAGCTGGCGCAGGTTTCTCAGCCCACGGTTTCCCATCACCTCAAGGTGCTCAAGGAGACCGGCATGCTCCTCTCGGAGCGGCGGGGAACCTGGGTCTACTACCGGATCGCTCCAGCTCGCCGGGCGGCGACGGCTGCGCTGCTCGATGCCTTCGCTCCGGCCGCGGTCCTCGAAGCACCCGAGGTTGCCGAAGGGCGTGAAGAGGCGTTGAAGACGATGGACGCCCGAGTGTCCCGACTGGCGGAGGAGCTTGCAGATGAGCTGACCAGCCTCAACCGGGATCTTGTCGTGGCTATTGTGCGGGAGTCCTACGCTAGCCTCGTTCGTTCCGCCAAGCTCACTCAGCACATGATCCCGCTGACTGAGCGCTTCGCCAGACAGCGGCTCTCTGACCTCACTCGGGACCGTAAGACTGGAGCCCCCCAGGTGCTCTTCGTCTGCGTGCAGAACGCCGGACGCTCCCAGCTCGCTGCGGCCATCGTCAATCAGCTCTCGGGCGGCAAGGTTGTTGCCCGCTCTGCTGGCTCGACTCCGGCCACAGATGTTCACCCCCATGTGCGCTCACTGCTTGCGGAGATCGAGGGCGAGCAGGAGGCAGATGATGCTTATCCGAAGCCGCTGACCGATGATGCGGTGCGAGCTGCTGATGTGGTGGTCACCATGGGCTGCGGCGATGTGTGCCCGGTCATTCCTGGAGTCCGTTACGAGGACTGGGCCGTGGGAGATCCCGCGCTCGCTTCACCGGAAGGCATCGAAGCAATCCGGGGAGACATCGAAACCCGCGTCCGTGGCCTCCTTGAAACTCTCGCAATTCACTGACCAAAGGAACTCCAATGACAACCACGCAGAAGCCTTCGGTGCTCTTCGTCTGTGTCCACAATGCCGGACGCTCCCAGATGGCTGCCGGCTACCTTCGCCAGCTCGGCGGCGACCGCATCGAGGTGCGCTCAGCGGGCTCGATGCCCGCCGACCAGATCAACCCCGTCGCCGTCGAAGCAATGCGGGAAGAAGGCATCGACATCACGGCGGAAGAGCCCAAGATCCTCACCCCCGAAGCTGTGCAAGCTTCCGATGTGGTCATCACCATGGGCTGCGGAGACGAGTGCCCGTTCTTCCCTGGCAAGCGCTACGAAGACTGGAAGCTCGACGATCCCGCAGGGCAGGGCATCGATGCAGTGCGACCGATTCGAGATGAGATCAAAGCCCGGATTCAAGCCCTGGCTTCTGACCTCCTCGGTTGAGGACTACGCAGAGAGGGCGGACAAGGATGCTCCTTGTCCGCCCTCTTTTGCTATTCAGCGAGACGCTGGTGCGGTGCCGAGCTGGATGAGCTGCGGCGTGGGTGCACAGCAGGACCCTGCATTGCTATCCTCCGGGGCGTCGAAGACGCCGGACCCACCGCAGACTCCAGTGTCTGGAAGTGCCAGCTCGACCCGAGCTGCGGCTTCCCTGTCTCCAGCGAGCTCGGCGACCACGCTGCGCACCTGCTCGAAGCCGGTGAGCGCGAGGAAGGTGGGCGCCCGTCCGTAGGACTTGGCCCCCACGATGTAGAAGCCAGGCTCCGGGTGGGCAAGATCCGCTGCCCCCGTTGCTCTGACCGAGCCACAGGAGTGGATGTTCGGGTCAACTTCGGCGGCGATCCGGGCAGGAGCCTGGAGCCGCACATCGAGATCAAGGCGGATCTCCGAGAGGAATGTCAGATCCGGGCGGAACCCGGTCAGCACGAATACCTGATCCGCTGGGGGAAGCTGGCGGCCATCCTCCGAGGTCAGAACAGCACGCCCATCATCGATGCCCACATGCTCGGCGCGGAACCCGGTGAGGAGGTCAACGGCTCCGCTTTCGACAAACTCCTTCGCCCGCTGGCCTAGCAAGCCTCGCTCAGGCAGCTCATCCGCCGCGCCACCCCCGAAGGTGTTGCCGACAGCCCCGCGCCGAAGAACCCAGGAGATCCGGGTGCCTGGTTCTCGCTTGGCGATTCGAGCGAGAGTGTTGACCGCCGTGGCAGCCGAATGGCCGCTCCCCACTACGACCACATGCTTGCCAGCAAGCTCGGCCGCTTCTTTTACGCTGGGAATCCTGTAGTCGAGCAGTCCCGCTTCCTGTGCCTTCTTCTCCCCGAGGGCTGGGAGTCCATCGGCTCCAGCAGGGCTCGGGGTTCGCCAGGTGCCGGAGGCGTCGACCACGGCGGATACCTCGATGCGCTCCTCCTGGCCGTCCGCTCGCTGCACACGAACCACGAAAGGCTGTTCAGCTCGCCCACCATCCACGGAGAGATCGCGGCCCTTCCGCCCGACCCCCACCACACGGGAGCCGTAGCGGACTCGGTCCCCAAGCTGCTCAGCGAGCGGAGCGAGGTAGCCTTCGATCCACTGCGCTCCAGTCGGGTAGCCCTTGGCCGGTGCATTCCAGCCGGTCGGTTCCAGAAGCCTGCGAGCTGCTGGATCAGTCAGCTCCGACCAGGGCGAGAAGAGCCGCACATGGCCCCACTCGGCAACCGCAGATGCGGCGCTACCTCCGGCTTCCAGCACGAGGGGATCAAGCCCGCGCTCCAACAGATGGGCAGCAGCGGCCAGACCCTGCGGGCCAGCACCGATCACAGCAACGGGATACATCCCAACCTCCATAGATTGATGATCTTCGATGTGACAAGCCTGACTGACACATCGACAGATGTCAATATGTGAGGCAGAATGGATCCATGGCCACACTCCCTGTCACCATCGAACCCACCAGCGCCGAGACATCCTGCTGCAACCCGGCGAGTGGTGGCGTGATCGATGACGGCACGGCGCAGGATCTCGCCAAGGTGTTCAAGGCACTCGGAGATCCCGCCCGAGTGAAGCTACTTTCGCTCATCGCGGCGAGCCCGGAGGGTGAGCTGTGCGCCTGCGATCTCACCGAGCCTGTTGGCCTTTCTCAGCCAACCGTCTCCCACCACATGAAGCTCCTCGTGGAGGCGGGTCTTGTGAGCCGGGAGCAGCGCGGACGCTGGGCCTACTACCGGCCTACGACCGGCGCCCTCGTGGAGGCAGCGAAGAACTTAACGACCTGATGATCGAGCTAGAGTTCCGGCCGATGACCTCGGAGGATTGGCCCGCCGTTGAGGAGATCTACCGAGCGGGTATCGCCACAGGCCAAGCTACATTCGAAGCCGCTCCACCAGCGAGCTGGTCTGAGTTCGACATGAGCAAGCGGCCTGATCTTCGACTCGTAGCGATCGATCCCAGCGGCAAACTCCTTGGCTGGGTCGCAGCCTCACCCGTATCATCGCGGGCGGTCTATCGCGGAGTCGTTGAGCACTCGATTTACATTCATCCGGAAGCATCAGGTCAAGGCGTCGGGACCCGACTACTCGCAGCTCTTCTTGAGCTGGCCGACCGAGTTGGGGTCTGGACAGTTCAGTCCTCAATCTTCCCGGAGAACACTGCGAGCCTTAAGCTCCACGAGTCAGCGGGCTTCCGCGTAGTGGGTCGTAGGGACCGCATCGCCAAGATGAGCTATGGGCCGCAGCAGGGCACTTGGCGGGATACCATCCTCATCGAACGCCGCGCAAACCAGGCATAGATCCACTTGAGCAGAAGGGCCACGATCCAACTTCGGATCGTGGCCCAGTAGGTGTGTGACACCATCTCTTGATCATCGGGCTACTTCCGCGATTGGCTGTCTCTCGGTGCGAAGCCGAGCACCAGCGCCCACTCATCGATGTCCTCATAGAAGAACCGGATGAGCTTCCGCGTCCGTGTTCCCTCCGGATCTGGAATGCCTGCCTGCATGATCGCTTCCTCAGCGGCTTCCTGAAACTTCGCTCGAAGTGCCGCCATCTGATTCGGTGTATAGCGAGCCATGGTCAGCGCCTCCTCTTCCAGTTGAGCGGTGCCCGCCACGGCTCCCGAAGACCGGCAGCCTTGTAGAGGCCCGCCATCTTGAGGAAGGTCAGTAGCTCGTCATAGTGCTTCGGGTACTCCGTATGGAAGTTCGGAAGTGAGACCATCCAGTTGGCGTACTGGTGATCGAACTGCACGAGTTCCTGGAGGCTACGGCCCTTGTACCTGCCGAATGGGACAGTAGGTGCTTCGCTGTTGATTAGTTGCATGGTGCATGAGCTCCTCGTTCCTCCCGCCTCAGCGGGGTTGTGGGTTAGTGGGTGTCATTCAGGTCGTCGAGATCGTCAGTTGAGGCCTCTGCTGGAACGAGCACGCGGCGGTCATTCGCAATAGCCTCTGCCAGGTCTTCAGGTGTGATTCCTGCAAGCTCCATCTGGTTAACGAGATCGACGATCTTGAGTCGCTTAGCCTCTACGGCAGTCAGGCCAGGCTTGATTTCGTTGTCATCTAGCACCGTGCGGAAGCGGATTCCTTTCACATGGCGTGGCGTTGCACCGGGCTTCTCGAACTCGCCATCAGCCGTCTCGTAGCGCGAGTGGGTTAGTCCACTCACTCGTCCCCGCACCTTCTGGAGCTGGTTGGCCTGCACCTTCGGGTTGAGCTCAAACCGATCCTGGAAGGTGTTGAGCTTCACCCCATAAGCGTGGCCGCTCGCCTTCAGATGAGCGCTGTAGCTCCGGTAAAGATCCATCGTGAGGCAGTAGTGTGCAGGGGCCAACGGCTCGCCGTTCTCGTCCTCGCGGGGATCGAAGATGATGCAGTCATCGAGCCACGCCTGGATGGTGTCTTCTCGCTCAAGTTGAGCGGCAGTGGCACGGGCAACGCTCGCGGGCACAGCACCCTCGAGGGCGGCACGCTTGGACTCTGGTGTCGCACACCAGCGGATCGCTCCCACCATGCGCCATGCCAGCAGCGCCTCTTTGAGCCCCTTATCCTCTTTCACCATCTTCTTGAGGCTGGGGTCTTTCAGGAACGCGGTTCCAGCGGGATACTTGCTCAGCTCCTCGGGGGTGTCCACGAACTTCTTCGTGAACGGGACCACCTTGATTCGTCGGATGACTCCCTGATCCGAGCTGTCGATTGAGGGGAAGATGTTGCAGGTGATCCAGATGGTTGCCCGGTTGTGGATCATCCGGTGCTTCTCCCGGATCTGTCTCCCCTTGAAGCTGTCGGTGCCGATGAGCCGCTTGAAGGGCGAAGAGTGGATGTGCTTGTCGGGCAGCTCCTCGATGATCGCCTGGCTCAACCCCTCGAAGCTGACGAGGTCATAGTTATCTCCAGCGAGAAGCGTGGCCTGGTCCGGCCTGCCGGAATATCCGCTCTGGTCCGGGTCCTCTTCGATGTACTTCCCCGCCGTTGACTCCAGCCAGTCGACCTCCATGGATTTGCCGTTGCCAGCAGTAGGACCGTGGAGGAATATGGCGAACTCAGCGGCGGGCTGGAAGCCCAGCAGCGATTGGCCGGCCATGAGCTGGAACCACTCGTGGGCGTCGTCCGGCAGGGGCGCCAGGACATCCTTGACCCGGGGGTGAGTCGCCTCCGGCCTGTAGTCGAGGTCCACGCAGCGCGTAGCGTACAACTCTGGGTCGAAGGGGGCCATGCCCCTCTCAGGGAATCGAGGATCGAAGACCCCATTGCGGAAGACCCGGCGGTATGGATCTGCGTCAAGGTGCCGCTGCTCGATGTGCCGCTTAGTCTTGATCTTCTTCGCCACCGCTTCCTGTGTGCGCTGGTCTCCTAGACGCTTCCCTGCAGCAAAGTCGTCCTTGCCGAAGGCTTCCTCGCCGTCCCGCTGAACCTTCTTGAGGAACTCATCGATCATCTTCTCAGCGGCCTCACTACCGAAGACATCCCAAACACCCCGCGAGCTGTCGTAGCGCATCCAAGTGCGCCGGGTGCTGTTCCAGATCAGCTCGGGATGTGCCTCAATGAAAGCATCACCGAGCCCGGACTCGTCGTAGCGCTCCGGGATCAGCCCATCGCTGTCGGCACCCTTCTTGGCGGGTGACCTCTTGCGATCAGCGCCAGTTGAGACTGACGGCACAGCGGATTCCTCGATCTCCTCGCCGGAGAGAGATCGCAGGTATGCATCCTTCAGCTCATCGCTATCCCAGCCGCCATAGGGCTTGTAGTTCTCGCAGAAAATTTCCATCCGGTCGCCCTCCTCAATGCGGAGTTGGGCGAGCTGAGCGGCAATGTCTTTATTGGACATGAGTCCTCCAGGTTTTAAGTGCGTCTGTGTTCCTGGTCGGGGAACGGGAGGTATATCAAAACGGTCACAACGAAAGAAACGGCCCGGAGCGGCGGAGAGGACACACAGGCACTGGAAGCCAAACTCAATCCACCGCTCCGGGCCGTAAGCATTTGGGAACCACCCCAAAGCCCCAGCCGCAAGCTGCACAACTCTCATATCAAAACGGCCACAGCTATCGTGGTGTCGCACATCTGCACGGTGTGCCGTGTGCCACTGCGTGTGTCGGCGGCACGGCACGCCAGATAGGCAGCTATATCGGGGCTGTAGCGCGCTGTGTCGGTGTGCCGTCATTTCTGCGGCTACTTCTCCTCAACAAGAAATGGAATACTTCTGATCTCGCGTAGAGGGATGGTCCTGAAATACCCGACACACCGACACACTCAGCCCAGAGCATCGATGAGATCGCGGTTCTGGGTGTGTCGGCAACCCGGCACACCGTCGGCACCCCGACACACCCCAGGATTCCTGCCAGAACATCGATGAGATCGGGGTTTCAGCCCCTCTCCGTGGTCGGGACGGTCCCGTGTCGGCCCAGATCGTAGGTACCAAGACGGGATTCCGGCAGGAGCTGAGGAGGTAGTTGTGTGTCACCACAGTGATCCGAGAATCGCCTTAGCCGTGGTGTCGCACATCAGCAAAAGGCCACGCTGACCAAGAAGAAGGCGGGACAGTGCCGAAGCACCATCCCGCCTGCGTAGTAGTAGTCGCTACGCTCAGCGATCCAGCGTGAGGAAGTCCTGAGCGTAGGTGGTTGCGGTCAGATCGACAGCGTTGATCTTCTTGGCCACATCCTTTCCAGCCTTCGTGATGTTTCCGTTCTTGCCGAAGAGGTCGCCGCCGAAGAAGACGAAGAGAGCCGCGAGTACGGCCATCGCTGCGAAGGTCAGGAAGCCAGCGAACTGGCGCTTCCAGAGTAGGACGATCGCCACTACAGCGATGATGCCGACCAGCACGGGGCCGATCCAATCGCTGATTGCAGAGTTGACGAGATCGCCGAGGGCGAGCAGGTTGAGTGTTTCCATGATTCCTCCAGATGAGTCCTGTCCCTGGTGGGACATGGCTCATATCGAGGGGCATCGCTACCTGCCCGTCTCAGCGTCGATGATTGTCAGGCGGTCAGCATGTGCGCGAAATGACAGATGGTGTCTCAGATCGCAGTCTCGGGCGAGTCAACAGATGTTCCTTCCTGTGCTGCCAGGCGCTCGGCCTTCAGCGCATAGAAGATGTCAGCGGCTCCCTGAGCCTTGACGAACTCTCGATTCATGAGCCGTCTGCGCTCTGTCATCTCTTCTGTCGGCTCAGTCCAGCCGGGGATTCTGGCCCTTCGAGCTGCTGCGATCTCGGATGAGCGGCGAGCTGCAGCCCGGGCCTGCTCAAGTCTGTTCATGGTTCCTCCTTGGTCGAAGCCTGTTCTAACAAGAGGCGCCGGCTGTTGTGTCGCACACCCGCGCGCGAGGAGGGTCAACAATCGCCAGGGAATCGATGTCCATGTATCGTCATGCGCGCTGGACGAATCTCACCCGAGGTCGCAGGCTACGGGCTGAGATGCGCGCTACAGCGTCGAGGGGATCGATGCTCTGGGCTGCGCGCTGAGACTGCGATCTCAGCATCATTCAGCATGCTCCGAAAGCAGGCATCTGGGGTGCTCACTTCGGACACAGAGAACCGCCCGGCACTGTGGGAGTGCCGGGCGGTTTTGTCTATCGAGTGGTCAGCTGCAGGCAGATCCGAAGCCGTTGGCCCCAACGGTAAGCGAGCGCGTTCCGTATGAAACCTCGTCGCCGAGCCTTGCATCGACCCTGAGACTAGCTGAGTAGCCACCAGTCTTCCCCATGAGCGTATCGAGCTGAGTCTTGCTGAGGGTCATCGTGTAGGTATAGGTGCCTGCGGTGGGTCCGGTCGTCGTGATCTCCGATCCCGGAATCTCTCGTCCGTCAATCGTGCCGCTCACCGCACTGTAGGGCTGAGCGCTTGTCCAGGTAAGCCGTGCGCTAGCCAAAATGCCGAGGCCATTGTTCGTGATCGTGCAGCCCGTGATCGTAAGGTTGGGCTTGGGTACTGGGTGAGTCACAACGGGTGGTACCTCCGCCGACCCGCAGTTCTTCGCTCCAGCCTTGCCCGTGAACTCGCCGTCGTAGCCCGTCGCCATGATGCAGAAGCCTCCGTTGGACAGGGTGGCTGCCGAGGGCTTCACGAGGCCGAGCCAGCCTGCAAGCATCGAGAGCACGAAAGCCGCCACGATGATGAGAGCGAGGGTGAGCCGGAATCTGTTTCGCTCCTTCGCTGCGATTGCGGATTCGGGGAGTTGAGTGGTCTTATCCATGGTGTTCTTCCTCCTGTTGTGTGAGAACACAGACCCATATCAATACGACGGCAGCGGTGCAGATAGAACATCTCCCCGGACACAAGGAAGGGGCCGTAAGCAGAACACGGCATCTGCTTACGGCCCCTGTTTCACATCGGGAGGCGATGCCCTATCCACCGAACAGGCATCGTGGCTCCATATCACAACGGTTCACCAGCCGAAGCCGAGCTGCTTCGACAGGCTCTTCGAGCTGAAGGGCTTCTCCGCTACCGCGATGAACATCTCCATCAGGAATCCGAGGACTCCCTTGCGGCTCAGATCGCGGGCCACCCTCCTCGGGAGTGAGACCATCTTGACTCCATCAGATCCGATGGCGACCTTCCAGGCCGCTCGGTTCGCCCAGCCAGCGAACTTCACGGACAGCTTGAGCATTCGCGCCAGTTGCTCGACAGCCTTGCCGATGAGCGAGCGCCGCTCGGTCGGAGTCTTCCTCTGGAAGACAGGCTCGGGCATTGCGGACAGCACAGCGGCAGCGGGAGCCTTGAGTGCGAGCTGTCGATCGATCTCGAGTTCGCGAGCATCTTCTTCATCCTGGTAGCGGAAGCCCAGCTCCTCGAACGCTGCGAGCCGGTAGACCTTCCAGCCCTGATCCTCGCTCATGGCGAGCTGTTCCAGGGTAGATGTAGCAACCGCTGGATTGCGGAGCACCACGAGCCGAACAGCCGGATCCTTTGAACCGGCGAGCATCGAAAGAACTCCCGGGTCCGTGGTTGTCTCGGCTAGCTCGAACTCCTTGATTCGTGGACCGAGATCGATGGTCGCCGCTCCCGCCTCCCCGGCCTGAGCCTTCGCCTGTTCGGCTCGCTTCTCCAGCTCTCGCCGCCTCCGTCGAGCTTCAACAGGAGTGAGCTTCCGGCCCTCCTGGGTGAAGGTCTGCGTCCTGTTGGGGGTACCGACTGTGTAGTGGCCGTCGATCATCGGGCTGACATCGAGCGTCCGTCCATTGGGCACAGCCTGCCCACCGCCAGCGTCTGCGATCCCTGCCACATCGGTGTGCGCGTCACCGTAGGGACAGCTCTCCAGGGCGACACAGCGCATGTACCTACCGAGTTCCGGGGAGTAGTGGAGCCTGGTCTTTGTTGCGGTAGCCATCACCAGCCCTCCTTGCGTAGCTCGAAGATTGATCTGCCGGTGCGCTCGCTCTCCCGGAGCATCGGGAGATCCTTCTTTGTGAACGATGGCAGTAGCTTGGCTGCGGCCGCGTCTCGGTTCGGTCGCATCTGTTCTGCCGCTTCGATCCCGACCACATGGCCGCCACCGAGCGAGCATGTCTCTGGGTCTTCGCACCACCCGGGTTCAGCGGCTCCCCAGGGCAAGTGAAAGACCAGAGTCGCCAGAGTTGCTTTCTCTGCCGGTGTTAGTTGCTCCATGATCGATTCCTCCTTCTCGTGTTGAGTCGGAGGGCATATCAACATCGGTGCAGATAGAACATCAGCGCCGAAGCTCTGCGAGTACCCTTTCGGCTTCCTCTTCGTCCTCGTAGCGGATCATGCCCGAGCGGCAGTCGCTACAGGGCGGCCAGCACACTGTTGGCTCAGGCCATTCAGGATCGGCGTGGTAGCCGACCCACTCACCCAGTGGTTTTGCTCTTTCCATGGTGAATCACCCCAGCGACTACTATCAGCCGACGACGCGCCACCATCGGTGCAGATAGAACATCGGTGAGCGTCATCCTCCTAGTCCAAGGTTGACCGTTGCCAACAACTCCTGTTGACTCGCGCTTAGGATCAAGCAGGAGACGCATCCTAAGCGTCAGCAAAAAATAAAGACCACTGGATACTGGCCGCCGCTGCTCCGGCTTCCGCTCCTTGCTGAAGCTCATCAACCTGTTTTTACAGCCGGTTCTAGGAGAGCTGTTCTAAGGCGAGATCTCGCGCCAATCTGATGGCGTAAGAGCGTCAGTAGGACCAGCAAAAGCAGTTCGCGCTCCCGCTGCATACCTTTTCGCGCTTCTACTGCAACCTTCGCTGCAACTCCTTTGATATGGGACTCGCAAGGAACATTTGCTGGCGAGAAAACAGCCAGGAGAACGATCCTAAGCGCCGATCTCATCACAGAGGAGAACAGAGATGACCGCTACAGACACCCAGAACACCGACTCAGGCGTCCCAAACTTCCTTCTGGACGAGGAAGATGATTCCATCACCCAGATGATGCCAGGGACCATCCAACAGCCTGAGAACAGCACTGAGCCAGAGTCCAAGACCGCTGAAAACGCCACCATCGGTGCAGATAGAACATCCGACAGCGCCACGATCGGCGCAGACTCGCAGGCCGAGACGGCTGAATACAACGCGATTCTCGCTGGAGATATGGACGATTTCGATGATGAGGAGCCACCGAAGCCGACTCCCAACGCACCTGTTTCAGCACCTAAGCAGACCGCTACTGCCGCTGAGGAGACTGTGGAAGCGGTCGAATCAGACGCTGAGCCGACAGCCAAGAAGCGTAAGCGGAAGGTGAATCCGGCTGCTCCCAAGTATGGAAGAACAGCTCTCCGCCCTGCTGACTACCTGCTGATGGCATTGGTTCGGAAGTGTGGATTCAGCACTTCGAAGCAGATCGGCATCGCTCTCAATGTGGCTACTTCGACCGCTCACAAGCGAGCGCTCGGCCTCAAGGAGATCGGCCTGATTGGCTCAGACAAGGTTTTCGGCATGACTCAGCTCTGGTATCTGACACAGAAGGGCTACGAAGTTCTGGACTTCATGGGCATCACTGATCATCGAATCTCGAAGAGATACCACGCTGGCAAGGGAGTTCCGAGCAAGCTTGAGCACACGCTCGCGGTGAATCATGTGATCGCTCAACTCGTCGGAGGCAAGTCAGATCTACTCAAGCTCGCACCGGTCGAGCTGGCTACCGGCATCGATCTGCTCCCATTCCTTGTCCCTGAGTACTACATGAACAGTGAGTACTCGCGGGCAACTTTCGACAAGAGGGGCAAGTACAAGCCGGTCGAAATCGCTCGAGATATCCGAGAGGGAGCCACCATGGATGTGCGGAATGGCCACCTTCACGCATCCGAAGTGATGCATGCTTACCCCGCTCTTTGGACCGTCGTGAACAAAAAGGTCCATGCGAGCACCACCAAGGAGAGCCACCCAGCCGACCTTGTGATCGACCTCGAACACCTACGCCATGACCTGGACAAGCCCGTCTCCATCGGCGTTGAGGTCGAGCTTTCAGCGAAGCAGCCGGTCGAGCTGAAGAAGATCCTCAACAGTTTCTGGCAAAACAAGACGGATCACGGCTTCGCATCTCTCGATGTCCTCGCCTACCTCACACCCACTCCAGCGATCAGCACGGCTGTGAAACGCGCTGCGAAGGAGGTCTTGGAGAACCGAGATCAAAGGTACCTGGTTCGAATCCTTGAGCTGAAAGACGCCGCCGGAAACCGCTTCGACGGTAAAGCCTGGACGCTCTGACGACCTACCACAGACCTTCTACTGACCTGAGGAGGTCATAATGGAAAAGAAACTCAGCCCATTCATCACCGCTGTGGCTGCTGGAGCAGAGCTTGTCGGCAAGGCGAGCCTCCCTCATTCTGGCTGGGTGCCGCTGGAGAAGGCGGTCAGGTACGCCTTCTCAGGAGTGCACCCTGACGGCTCCAGTCTGCATGAGTACCCCGGCAAGCTGCTCGATCTCGTGGATGACATGGAGGCGCTACTGACAGACGACGGATTCAAGACAGAGATCGAAATCCGCCGATTCGGTCGCTACCTCGATGAGGGCGAACGGCTCATCCGCTGGAACGCTGCCTATGAGCTGATCCGAGAGTACGGCGACAAGGACACCGCTCGACACTTTGTAGAGCGGGAGATCGGGATCAGCAACATGGAGGACATGTGGACTCCTGGCCACACTGGCAGGCTGAACTCTCCCCAGACAGCAAGCACCTGGGAGGAGGCGAGCTGATAGGTGCGCGCACACCAACGGCGGCGAGGATCTACCACCCTCGCCGCCGTCTTTTGTGCCTGGAGAGGTCGTCATGTTCCTCTGAGAATCGATGCTCCTCGAATCGTCATCGAGGATGGCCACTCTCAGCCCACGGTTGTCCGCCTAAGGCTGGAGCACAGTCCAGACGATCGATGACATCGGGGCTGTAGCGGGCGCGCTCAGAACAGTTTTTCTGCATCCTGCCGATGGTCAGTCTCGGCGCGGTTTGAAGGCGTTGCCCCGGTAGAGATCGCCCTCCACATAGCTGATGAGCTCGCCCGTCTTGGATGTACCGAGCCAGAGGTAGTCGCCCTCTCGCCAGTCGATGTGCCAGCCAGCCTTTGAGAGAGAATCACCGAGCGTTTCATCAGCACCGCCGGGGAAGAAAGGCCTCCCCGGACGAGGGAGGTTCGAAGAGATCAAGGATGGCCTTCACCCCATCAAAGGTCTGCGGCTTCTCCTTCTCGATGCGGTCGAGCGTGAGCTGATACTGCTTCCAGTAGTTGTCCATGCGGCGGCGATACGCGGAGCCTGGCGAAAGGGAAAACCCAGGTCAAAAGTATTTTTGCAGAGGAGTTGACTCCTAGTAGCTTCTCAATATTGTTGGCCATGTTCACACCACAACCACCGCTCGAAAGGCAACCATCATGGCAACCACCACCGCTCCCCAGGCTCCCTCCGTCAAGGCTGACGAGTTCGACCGCAAGGACCTCACTCGCATGTTCGCTCGGCTCCGCCACGAGGTCGGCGGCCTCGTCGACGATGCACAGCGCACCCGCCCCTTCTACGCCAAGAGCAAGGAGGAGGCCACCGCGAAGCGCGACGCGGCGATCAAGGTTCTCAACGAGCTGGCCGACCGGATCGACACGCTCAAGAAGCAGGACTGATCGGAACCAGCAGGGCCGGGGATCATCCCCGGCCCTTCCTCATTAACCACCCACTCAGAAAGCAGATCATGGCTTCGCAGGTTCTCCTCAACATCTCCGACAACCAGGGCTACGCCCCGGATCAGATCAGCACCAGCTTCACGCTGGCCCGGCTCCTCGAAGAGGTCGAACAGGCCATCGAGGTCTACGGCGCTGATTCCGTGATTGTGCTCAACAACGGGCAGCACTACGGCGCAACCTACGGCTCGATCATCGACTCACCCTCCACGGATCTCTTCTACAGCCCCGACGAGGAGGAGAACTGATGGCAACCTACGATGCAAGCGAGGCCCACAAGCACATCAAGCCCGAGCTGATGGACGAGTTCAAGAAGGCTCTGGCCGATGCTGAGGCCCAGGGCCAGGAGGTCTACTCCGTCATCGTCGGCAACGGCGTGCCCTTGCTCTACTCCGTGAGGGACAAGTCGTGACCTTCTTCGAGCTGATGGAGCTGCTTCGGCAGGCTGTCGAGATCATGCTTCAGGCGATCCAGGACGGCTGGGAGATCAGCGGGCCTTGGCTCCACGACGGAGCGCAGTGGATCGCTGATCGGCTGGCGCGCTAGCCTCGCACTGACACAAAGAGCCCCGACCATTGGCCGGGGCTCTTGCTTGTTTCATTCGAGCTGGTCTGCGAATCGCGGTGCAAGCTCGTAGTCGCCGTCCGCGATTTGCTCGGCTGTTAGCCCGAAGAGTTCAGCCGCTCGCTGCACCCGCTTGAAGTAGGCGCAATCGCAGGTGTGATCACAGTGAGCGCGCTCGGTATCGGCAAGCGAATCGCGAAAGCCACCCATGAGGATGTCTGGGTCTTCGAGCGGGGGCGCGATCTCGCAGAGGAGTGCGTGCCAGCACCCGTCAATGTTCTGCTCATCCTCGGGCAGGTCGAAGTTCTCGGCAAAGAACTCGATGATCTCGGCATCTGTTGCGGTGGTTGTTGTGCTCATAGTTGGTTCCTTTCGTAGTTGTCTAACGGTGAAATGTCTGCTTATCCGTGCATCTTGAGTACGGTCGCCCAGTCGAGTTCTTTGAGCCACATCGCACCGCGCAGATGACTCATGACACGCACGGCCAGCCGCCGAGTCTGCGCGTAAACCGCGTCCCAATCGACGGGGCCAAAAGTCCCTTCGAGTGCGACCAGTGCCCTGTGGATTTCTGTAAGCCGAGGGTCGCTAGAGTGCCCAGCTCGGAACTCACCAACTGTCGTGTCGTAGCGCTGATTCGAACCAATCTTCTCTGCCTCGCGGTCAAGGGAGAGCGAGATGAAGATCTCCGCGAGCGGCCAGCTCAGCATGTCGCCAACGACCGCCACGGGTGGAAGTTCCCCTCGGGTTGCGCTCCCGAGATCGGAGATGAAGTCCTGGGCGATGAGTCCCGGAATTGCTGCGATTGCCGCTCGATAGAAGCCGGTCAGAAGCTCAGCCTGCGTGAGGCTCTGCTCGCTGGTGAGTGCAAGGATTCCGTGCGCCAGATCTACTGCGCGGTCGATCGGCGAGCTTTCGAACTGTGCATCCCGTTCGACCTCAGCAATGCTTGGACTTGGCGTCACCGTGGGCTGTCGCCCACCTCCGACCTGCACCTTGACTCGATCACCCCAGAGCAGCGAGGGGTAAAAGTTCGGTTGGTTTCGAAGCGTTACCTCCACGACGGCTGAGGCGCCTGACGCATAGATCGCGTAGGACTCAGCATCGAACTCGGCCCAGGGAGTCTCCGTAGGAAGATAAGGCCTCTGATCCATTCGGCTGTAGCGCTGAGCGTGTTCAGGGGTGGGGACTAGCGCGATCTTCACGAGCTGCCCAGCAAAGGGTGAGCTGTGATGAGCGTGGGTGTGCTTCGGCTTGCTTTGAGTGTGTTGCATGGTTGATTCCAATCTGTAGTGATTCAAAGGGGTCGCTACCCGCTGTGAGTAGCGACCCCAGTACTGCTCAGGGCTAGGCGGCTGCGCTCGGGAAGGCCACCGCGTGGAGAAGCACATCTGCCGCTCTCCAGCGGGCCTTCTCTTCGGCCGCCCGCTCGATCTCCGCGAAGTTGAGGTCAGGGAACTGGGCTGCCAGAGCCCCCATGTAGCTGCCGACGGCATTCGAAACTTGGTTGAACTCGGATGCGCCGAGACTGTACCCAAAGGCCTCGTGGACCTGGTACAGCGCGTTGATGAGCGCCCGTGCGTGGAACTCAACGATGATCAGCGCCGGGATGTACTCTGCGTCCAGGCTTCCTTCGGCAATTCGGCCAGCGATGTAGCCGCGCATCGTATGGCCACCCTCCGTGCGGAAAGTCGCGATCTTGGGATCGTGCAGCAGCGAGTCAACTGCTAGATCAAACTCACGCGGCGTGAGCCGATTCACTCTCCCGATCAGATCCAGATCTGCCCAGATCTCGTCTCCCGTTGTCAACATATCCAGGAGGAACCGGTTCACTTCGTGGATGCGATTGATCTCACCCCCAGCCGCAAAGGATCCCTCGGCGGCGGGGTCGCGACTCTCGAGCATGAAACGCCGTGTTGTCTTCTTGTGCTTGCTGTTCTTCTTGTTGCGTGCTGCTTTGCCCATGGTGGGCCTCCTTGTTAGTTGGTGGCTCGCGTGAGCCGGTTTCTGTGGGTCGGACGGAGCCTGCGCTCCGCCGAGGTCTGTTGTTACGCCAATGGCGCGCTCTTGAGGGAGCCGCTCGGGGCCCCTCTCTGAAAAATCTGATTGAGTTGTCAAGGTTCAGAAGCTCTTGACCGGTTCCTCGTTTCCTCCGCGGGGTTGCTTCGTGTCTTCGACTTTACAGAATCAGTCTCTGAGACTCAAGCCGAAAATGGCCACCACTCCGCCACCCCCAAGGGACACGGGGTTCATGCCCGGTTTTGCCGCATGATTCCGCGGGCGAGTCCAGCCGATCTGCAGAAAATTTCTGAAAAAACTTTTGGACGAAGCCCGACGAAGGGGCCAAATCGGACTCTCTGGGTTCTTCAGAGTCTATGAGACTCGCTCCCGTCACTGGTGGAGAAGTGTCCGCGAGTATAAGATGAACCCATGGCAGATGTGGTGATGAAAGTCGATGACCTCGACGGGACTCCGATCCCTCCAGAAGGCGGGGGGTCGGTCAGCTTCGGCTTCCTCGGCAGGCACTTCGAGATCGACCTGACCAACGCTCACGAGGAGGAACTGGCGAAGTTACTCGCTCCCTACATCGAGAAGGCACGAGAGGTAGCAGCCCCGGCGGTGCCCCTCGGGGAAACCGAGCGAGCCCGCGCACAGCTCCTCCAGGCGGAGGCACAGCGTAATTTGGCAGCGGGTAAGAAGCCCTATGACACGGTGGCCGCGAGGGAATGGCTGCAAGAGCAGGGCATCGAGTTCAACCAGATGGGACCGCTCAAGAAGGAGTTCCGGGAGATCTACGAACGGCACTACGGCCTTCCCGCCTACGACACCGCACCCCAGCACCCTTCGAAGCGCTGACACAACCTCGCTGACCATAGGAGGCGATCTCGGCGCTGATCCTGGCAGGCCGGGGTGATCGATCGATCTCGTGATGATGGGCGCATGAGCAGGCAGCTACGACAAAGCCCGGGGCAACATTGCCCCGGGCTCGTGTGTGTGTGCAGCGCGCTCGCCGTCAGTCCTGCCATTCGATACCGCGAGAGAACGACACCGCCCCCACTCCCCCTGCTCAGTTACAGCGACGGACGGTGTCGCTCCAGCCTGTAGGGGGCGACCTCGGGCACTCACAGCGTCGAATCGATCAATCGAACCGCCTCGACCATCGACGGGCTGAGATCGCAGCCTGGCACTGTGTCAGGCTCAGGATCTTGACACAAAGCTGACACAGAAGGGCCGATGTGACATCATTTCCGTGTCAAACCGGCCCGAAAAAAGCGCGAGTTTACGCGCTTCTAGACATTAAAACGCCACTCCACCACATCGCCGTCGGCCATCACGTACTCTTTGCCTTCGATGCGGACCTTGCCACGGGACTTTGCCTCGGCCATGGAACCGGCGTCGATGAGGTCGTCGAAGGAGACAACCTCGGCCTTGATGAAGCCACGCTGGAAGTCAGAGTGGATCACGCCGGCAGCCTGCGGTGCGGTATCGCCCTGGCGAATGGTCCAGGCCCGGGTTTCCTTGGGACCGGCCGTGAGGTAGGTCTGCAGGCCAAGGGTGTGGAAACCGACGCGCGCCAGCTGATCCAGGCCGGATTCGCTCTGGCCGTTCATTTCCAACATCTCGCGTGCTTCTTCCTCGTCCAGTTCGACGAGGTCGGCTTCGAGCTTGGCGTCAAGGAACACGGCATCTGCCGGCGCAACGAGGGCTCGCAGTTCGTCCTGCTTCTCCTGATCGCCGAGAATGCCTTCATCGGCGTTGAAGACGTAGATAAAGGGCTTTGCAGTGAGAAGTCCGAGCTCCTTGAGGTGCCCCATCTCCAGCTTGTCACTCTTGATGGAGGAGAAGATGGTGTCGCCGCGTTCCAGAACTGCCTGGGCTGCCTTGATGGCGGCGAGTTCGGCTGCTTCACGCTTCTTGATCTTGACTTCTTTTTCGATGCGCGGGATCGCGTTTTCGATCGTCTGAAGGTCTGCCAAGATCAGCTCGGTGTTGATGGTCTCCATGTCGGAGCGCGGATCAACCTTGCCGTCGACGTGGATCACGTCGGGGTCGTCAAATACGCGGACGACCTGCGCGATGGCCTCTGCCTCGCGGATGTTGGCAAGGAACTTGTTGCCCAGGCCTTCGCCCTCGGAGGCGCCCTTCACGATGCCGGCGATGTCCACGAAGGACACGGGAGCGGGAAGCAACTTCTGCGAACCGAAGATCTCCGCCAGCTTCGCCAGACGGGGATCAGGAAGGTTGACCACTCCGACGTTGGGCTCGATGGTTGCGAACGGATAGTTCGCCGCGAGCACCTGATTACGGGTCAGTGCGTTGAAAAGAGTTGATTTGCCGACGTTGGGCAGTCCGACGATGCCAATAGTAAGAGCCACGAGCATTGATTCTACCCGTTGGAACCGTGTCCGCGGTTGTTCACTCCTCCAATTCGTGCCTGCAGCTGCAGCCTCGCTAAAACTGTCGTACCCCTGTGACAGGGTTGCTACATGGATGGATTTGGATTGGTTTTGGCCTTGCTCATGCTGATGATTGGCGCTGCGGTTGGCCTCGCGGCCGGCTATGTTGTCTTCCGGCGTCGGGGCGCCGGCTTGGAAGAAGACTTCGACGCCGTTTCGTCACGGCTTTCGGAGGTGACGGCACAGCTGGCAGCGGCCGACGCCGAACGCCGGCTTTTGTTTACACAAAACCGTGAGCTGAACGCAGCAAGGAATTCTGACGGCAGCGTCCTGCGTGCGCTCGCTCCCGTGGCGGAAAAGCTGACGGCAGTCCAGCAACAGGTTTCGCTCCTCGAACGGGACAGGGTGGAGCAGTACGGGCAACTCGCCCAGCAACTTCAGGATGCGCGTTCGTCCGACGAACAGCTCCTGCGGTCAACCCATGCTTTGGCCTCAGCGCTCCGTTCCAATAGCGCCCGCGGCCAGTGGGGCGAGGTGCAGCTGCGCAGGGTGGTGGAGGCCTCCGGGATGCTCCGGCACGTGGATTTCCATGAGCAGGTTCATTCCGGACGTAGTGACAACACCCTGCGGCCGGACCTGGTGGTCCAGCTTCCCGGGGGCAAGCAACTGGTGGTGGATGCCAAGGTACCGCTGGCTTCCTACCTCGCCGCGCAGGAACAACTCCACGGAGACGGCTCGTTCGGCGAGTCGGTGGGACCTACCGTCAACCATGACTCCAAGACTCTGCTGGCACAGCATGCAAAGGCGCTCAAGGCCCACATCGACGCTTTGGCGGCCAAGAAATACTGGGACATTCCGGGGAACTCGCCTGAGCTGGTGATCTGCTTCCTACCGGCGGAATCCATTCTGGCGTCAGCCCTCGAATCCGATCCGGCCTTGCTTGAACATGCCTTGTCCAGGAACGTGGTTCTGGCGTCGCCCGGGACTTTGCTGGCGGTCCTCAAGTCGGTTGCCTTCACTTGGCGACAGGACGTCCTAACGGACAGCGCCCACGAGCTGTTCGAGCTCGCCAAGCAACTGTACGAGCGCATGGGCACACTTGGCGAGAACGTCGGCAAGTTGGGAAGCTCACTGAAGACATCCGTGGATCGCTACAACGCCATGGTGGGCACGCTGGAGGCTCGGGTACTCCCGACCGCGCGCAAGCTCAACACCATGGACGATGCGGGTCTTGCCGCTCCCATGTCTGTGGAGGCTGTCCCCCGCGCCTTGGCAGCCCCTGAACTGCTCGCCGTGGACACCCTCGGGCACCAGGACTCGACCAGCGAACACGAGGACAGCGAAGACCAGGAGTCAGCCGCTTAGGACGTAACCCCTCCTAACGAAACTGGCCCGTCGTGGAAGCTTTCCCGTAGGAAGGCGACCATGGCGGGCCAGTTTTGTATGGAGAAAGAGCTAGGAGGTCTGACGGTTTCCACGGCCGCCAAGGGCACGTGTCACGTCGCCGGCCTTCTTCAAGGTGGCCCGCAGTTCCTTTGGAAGCGAGAAAAGCAGGTCTTCCTCTGCTGTCACCACTTCCTGGACCTCGCCGTAACCGTAGTCAGCCAGAAGCCGCAGAACATCTTTGACGAGCACTTCAGGGACAGAAGCGCCGGAGGTCACGCCCACGGTGGCGACGCCCTCGAACCAGGACTCGTCCACTTCATTGGCGAAGTCCACTCGGTACGAGCTCTTAGCACCATATTCGAGGGCTACCTCAACCAATCGCACGGAATTGGACGAGTTGGCCGAACCCACAACGATCACGAGGTCAGCCTGCGGTGCGATCTTCTTAATGGCCACCTGACGGTTTGTGGTGGCGTAGCAAATGTCATCGCTGGGCGGATCCTGCAGCGTGGGGAACCGGTCCTTAAGGAGGCGAACCGTCTCCATGGTTTCGTCCACGCTGAGAGTGGTCTGCGAAAGCCAGATGGTCTTCTCCGGATCCCGCACGGTGACCTTGTCTACCTCGTGCGGTCCGTTGATGATCTGGATATGCTCCGGGGCCTCACCGGCGGTTCCTTCGACTTCCTCATGGCCTTCGTGGCCGATGAGCAGGATGTCGTAGTCTTCCTTGGCGAAGCGCACGGCTTCCTTGTGGACTTTAGTCACCAGTGGGCACGTCGCGTCGATGGTACGCAGTCCGCGGTCCTCGGCTGATTGGACCACTGCAGGAGAGACACCGTGTGCCGAGAAGATGACCAAGGCACCTTCGGGAACCTCGTCGGTCTCCTCGACGAAGATGGCTCCTTGTTCCTCGAGGGAACTGACCACATGCACATTGTGAACGATCTGCTTGCGCACATAAACGGGAGGGCCGTAGTGCTCCAGGGCCTTCTCCACAGCAATGACAGCCCGGTCCACGCCGGCGCAATAACCGCGGGGAGCCGCCAACAGAACCTTCTTGGGGCCCGTGACGGGCGCCGCTGCCTGAACCTCTTCCGGGGAACGGCGTCTACGGGGCACCGTGGGCATAGGAATGGAAACTGCTGTGCTGGTCATTCCTCCATGCTACCGGGCCGGACTTTGCCTCCCTGCTATCGGGTAGGACTTTAGCTGCTGGCCGAACGTGACCCTCGTCGCCCTGACACAACGGAAGCTATGATGCCGGCCACAAAGACTCCACCGGACGCCACCGCTGCCATGAGGATCCACTCCCCGAAGCCTGCCTTGGCTGCCGTGAGGAACTCCTGCTTGAACAGCTCAGCCACGCCGTTTGCGCTGGACAGACTGCCAACCACTCCCCCGGCAAGATCCGCCCCGGCCGTCCAGAGAGCAGCAAGCGCCAAGCCGCCCAGTCCGAGGAAGACCAACACCAAGGACCGCCGGCGCGCGGCGACAAGCGCCAGGAGCATGGATATCAGGGCACCGAGTGCGGCCACCCACCACAGGGGTGCGAATGCCGCCACCCGCTCCACCAATTGGCGGTGGGAGGGCTCCCCCAGGGACACCAGACTTTCCGCAGGAACATCAATCCGAATCCGGGTGGCCTCGGCAAAATGATCACGAATGAGCCGAACCAAAGGGCTGATATCAAGGACCAGGGCAGTGGTGGTGGCGGCCTCCTCAGGTTGGTTCGCTGCGCCGAAGTTCAACCTGTGGCTGTTGCGTACTGTCTCTTCCCACGCTTGAGGGTAGTCGCTCCACGATTGCATGCCCGATGCAGCGCTGCGGAGCGCGTCGGCCGCCAAGGACTGGATAGGTCCTGGAAGATCCACGGAGGACTCGAAGGTTCCAACAGCGGCCGTGGCCAGGCGGTCTTGGAATTCCGGATCGTTGCCTAATTCACCTGCTATGCGAACAAAGCCCTCTTCTTTGACGATGTTCTGGTCAATCCATGCCGTTGGAACGGCCACAGCCGTAAGGATTAAGGCGAGGATAACTCCCAATGCTGAAACAAAAGTACGCAAGGTCATCCTCAGGCTCGGGGGCTATGGCACCATCCTAGGTCTGTCCACATGGCAGAAAAAATGTCGGAGGCGTCGCCCAAGCTATGGATAGAGTTGGAAGGCCGGTTGGCAACCACAGCCGCACCCCTGAGCGAGGACTATGACAATGCAGGAAAAAACACGGCGACTGAACCAGCCATGGACCCACCATGTCCGCTGAAGCGACACCGGGATCCACGCTGCCGGGGACTGCCGCCGAAACCAGCCCGGACAACCCCTGGCCCCTGCAATTGCTGTCCCGCAAGCTCAAGGCACACATAGAGCGGGCTCCGGCTGCATGGATCGAGGGTCAGGTCATTGAACTGAACCGCCGGGGCGGTAACGCTTTCCTGACCCTGCGTGATGTTGACGCAGAAATTTCACTTCCGGCATCGGTCTGGTCAACGGTGCTTGACCGCCAGAAGATACCCCTGGAACGGGGTTCCCGGGTGGTTGCCTTGGTCAAGGCGGACTTCTGGGTCAAGACCGGCCGCTTGAACATGTCCGTCAAGGACATTCGTCCGGTAGGCCTGGGCGATCTACTGGCAAGGATCGAACGACTTCGCCAGGCTTTGGCAGCCGAGGGACTGTTCGCGGATTCGCGGAAGCGCAAACTCCCGTTGCTCCCCCACCGCATCGGCCTCATCACCGGTCGGGATTCCGATGCCAAGAAGGACGTCCTTCGCAATGCAGCGTTGCGTTGGCCAGCAGTTGAGTTTGACGTTCGCGAAGTGGCTGTCCAAGGCAACACCGCCGTTTCGCAGATCATCGCGGCCCTAAAGAAACTGGATGCCGACCCCCACGTGGATGTCATTGTCCTCGCCCGCGGTGGCGGCGCGCTGGAGGATCTCCTGCCATTCAGCAATGAAGACCTCATTCGAGCCGTCTCGGCCGCGACCACTCCGATTGTTAGTGCAATCGGCCATGAAGCTGATCGTCCGATCCTGGACGACGTGGCGGACTTACGTGCGTCAACACCCACAGACGCGGCCAAGCGCATAGTTCCGGATGTGGCCGAAGAACTGGCCATGGTTCGCCAGGCCCGGGACCATCTCCGCCGAGGTATCAGCCGCATGGTGGACCGCGAGACTGATCGACTCCATGCACTGAGGTCCCGGCCCGTATTGGCCACTCCTGCTTCGATGGTGGATGCCCGCTCCGAAGATATCCACCGCTTGCAGCGCAGGACCCATTCAGCGGTCAGCACTGCGGTCCTTAGGGCGCTGGACCAAGTCCACCACTTGCGTGCGCAGGTCCGTGCCCTTTCACCACAAAAGACCCTGAACCGCGGTTATGCCGTTGTCCAGCTCCTCGGCGAGGACCAGGCGGGGCACCACGTGGTGAGCAGCCCAGAAGAGGCACCGGACGGGACGCCGCTAAGCATCCGCGTAGCTGAGGGCCGTTTCAGGGCTGTCTCCGCCGGCCAAGGACAACTCGTCGAACACTAAGACTGCTGAAGCCACCGTCACCACCACATCAAAGGACACCATGACTGAGAACAATCCAACGGCACCGGATTCCCTGGACAGCTTGAGCTATGAGGAAGCCCGCGAACAACTCGTGGCCGTCGTAGGGCGCTTGGAGGCCGGCGGAGCCAGCCTCGAAGAATCACTGGCGCTCTGGGAGCGTGGCGAGGCACTGGCTAAACGCTGCGAGGACTGGCTTGAGGGCGCACGCAAGCGTCTTGCCACGGCCCGTGATGCAAACAGCGAGGGCGGGGCTGCCGCCGTCTCCGACTGATATCCCTGATGGAGGCGGCTTACGACTCCATCACGAGGGCACGCTCAGCAGCGACATCAAAGTCAGCCTTGGGCCAATCCAGTTGCAAACCACCCAGGGCATCCAACAGCAGTTGCTGGACGGCGATGCGGGCGTACCACTTCTTGTTGGCGGGCACCACGTGCCAAGGTGCGATCTCGGTTGACGTATTCTCGAACGCCGTGCTGTACGCGTCCATGTAGTCATCCCAGAACGCCCGCTCGGCGAGGTCAGTCCGGCTGTATTTCCAGTGTTTGGTGGGATCATCAAGCCTGGCAATGAGGCGCTTCTTTTGCTCGTCCTTGCCGATGTTGAGCATGACCTTGACGATGGTGGTTCCCTGGTCGGCAAGGCGGGCCTCGAAGTCATTGATCGCGGCATACCGGCGCTCCAGCTCGGAAGCGTCGGCCCACCCGTGGACGCGGTGAATCAAGACGTCTTCGTAGTGTGAGCGGTCGAAGACTCCCACTATCCCAGCCTCGGGAACCTGCTTTTCGATCCGCCACAGGAAGTCGTGCGACTTTTCCTCGTCAGTTGGGGCCTTGAACGCGGACACGTGAACGCCTTGCACATCCATGGCGCCCACTACGTGGCTGACGATGCCACCTTTCCCGGCGGTATCCATAGCTTGGAGTATCAACAGGAGCCGCTTCCCGCTGCCCGCCCTGCCTTCGGCAAAGAGCTTTTCCTGCAGTTCGGCAAGCTGTGTATCTTGGGCGGCCAGCAGCGCCTTGCCATCAGCTTTCACACCGGTGTAGCCCGGGGTGGATTCAGGGTCCACGCCTGCCAGCGTAAACCCCGAGCCCACCCTGAGTACCTCGGCCGGACTTTTGGCGAACTCAACTGCAGCAGCCATTGGCATGCCTTTCTGCCCGGCCGCGCCCCCGTGGCGCGGCTATGGACCTCAGGCTAGTTGCCCGGGTACCTCGACAGGAAGTCCGCCATGCGGCCAATGGCTTCTTCGATGTCCTTGACGTTGGGCAAGGTGACCATTCGGAAGTGATCCGGACGAACCCAGTTGAACGCACGCCCATGGGACACCAGGATTTTCTGTTCTTTCAACAGGTCCAGGACAAACTTCTCGTCGTCCCTGATGTGGTAGACCTCTGGGTCCAACTTCGGGAATAGATAAAGGGCACCCCTGGCCTGCTGGGTGCTGACGCCGGGGATGGCGTTCAGGAGGTCGTAGGCCTTATTGCGCTGCTCCAGGAGCCTGCCACCGGGAAGGATGAGATCGTTGATGCTCTGGTAGCCGCCGAGCGCGGTTTGGATGGCGTGCTGTGCAGGTACGTTGGCACACAAGCGCATGTTGGCCAGCAGGTTGATGCCCTCAAGGTAATCGGCGGCCTCCTTCTTTGGCCCGGAAATCGCCATCCAACCCGCGCGGTATCCGCAGACGCGGTAGGCCTTGGACAGGCCACTGAACGTCAGGCACAGGACGTCATCACCGGTAAGCCCGGCGAGGTTAACGTGAACTGCGTCTTCGTAGAGGATTTTCTCGTAGATTTCGTCAGCGAAGAGAACCAGTCCGTGCTTCTCTGCCAACGCGACGATCTCCTTGAGGGTCTCCTCCGGGTAGACGGCGCCGGTGGGGTTGTTGGGGTTGATCACCACAATGCCCTTGGTCCGCGGCGTGATCTTGGATTCCATGTCCTCAAGATCCGGCTGCCATCCGGACTCTTCATCACAGAGGTAGTGCACGGGTCGGCCGCCGGCGAGGGCTACAGATGCCGTCCACAGCGGGTAGTCCGGCGTAGGAATCAGCACTTCGTCACCGTCGTCCAGGAGTGCCATGAGGGACATGGTGATGAGCTCACTGACACCGTTGCCGAGGTAGATGTCGTCAACGTGGATGTTCTGGATGCCGCGCGTCTGGTAGTACTGCGAGACGGCGGTCCTGGCCGAGAAAATGCCGCGGGAATCGCTGTAGCCCTGAGCGTTGGGCAAGTGGCGGATCATGTCCACCAAGATGGCGTCGGGCGCTTCGAAACCAAAAGGGGCCGGGTTTCCGATGTTCAGTTTGAGGATTCGGTGACCCTCCGCTTCCATTTGCTGGGCGGCCTGAAGAATCGGTCCACGGATGTCGTAGAGGACATTATGAAGCTTGGTGGACTGCTTGAAATTCGCCATCCCTCAAATATGCCACACGGGTGATGGAGTTCAGCTGAGACCTGACTCACACATACGACGACGGCGGTGACGGTCCCGCGCGGGTCCGTCACCGCCGTCGTACGCGGTTTTGTTCAGGTACTACTTGACGATGCCTTTGTCCTTCAGCCATGCGGCTGCGGCATCCTTGGGCGACTGCTTCTGGTCGCCGCTTACTGCGCGGTTCAGGTTGATCAGGTCGTCGGTGGTAAGGATTTTGGAAACGTTGTTGAGCGCTTCCTTGGCCTTGTCCGTCATCTTGGCTTCCTTGACCAACGGCAGGACCTGCTGTGCCTTGAAGTTGTTCTTCGGATCTTCCAGGACGACGAGGTCGTTATCTGCGATGGACGGCGTGGTGGTGTAGATGTCCGCCACCTGAACCTTGTCCTCCAGGAGAGCCTGGAGGGTCAGGTTGCCACCGCCGTCGTTGAAGGGCTGCAGGCCCTTGAGCTCGCAACCATAGTTCGCCTTCAGCCCCGGGAAGCCGTAGGCACGGGTCTCGAAGGTGGCCGGTGCAGCCATGGTGAAGTCCTTGCAGACCTTGGCCAGGTCCTCGATGGACTTCAACTGGTACTTCTCCGCCGTGGCCTTGGTGACCACCATGGCGTCCTTGGACTCGGCCTTGGCCGGCTCCAGGACCGCGAGGCCTTCCGGAAGCTTGCCCGGGAGCGCCTTGTAGACGTCCTCGGCAGATACCTCAGCGGCCTCCGTGTCCACATAGGAGAGAAGGTTGCCGGAGTAGTCCGGCACGAGGTCCACGGAGCCGTCCTGGACAGCCTTGAAGTAGATCTCGCGCGACCCGATGTTCGGCTTGGACGTGGCCGTGAGACCAGCCGCGTTGAGGGCACCCACATAGATCTCTGCGATGACCTGGCTCTCCGGGAAGTCTGCCGAACCGACTACCAGTGAGCCTCCGGCGGAGGAACCGCTGGGCGCCGAGGTGGAAGGCGTGGCCAAGGGACTGCCGCCGCAGGCGCTCAACGCGAGGGCCACACCCAGTCCAGTGGCAAGGCCGCCGAGACCACGGCGCGTAAGAGTCATGGGGACGGGGTTTTTCATGATGTACCTCCTTGAACGGCAGCCCCGGCGGGAACCGTGGCTGTGAGATCGTCGGCTGCCTTCTGGCGGCCGCTTGAGTCGAGGGTCAGGCCGGGCGAGATGACGAGCCTTTGTATGCCGGCCAGGATCAGGTCCACTGCGATGGCCAACCCCGCGATGAGCAGGGAGCCTCCGAGCATCCTGGGGAAATCCTGCAGCACGAGGCCGTCGAACAGATACCGGCCAAGCCCACCCAACGGAAGGTAGGCAACCACAGAGACTGTCGCGATGACCTGCAGAACCGCGGTGCGGATGCCGCCGAACATCACCTGCAGTCCGTTGGGCAGTTCCACGCGGAACAGGATCTGAAGTTCGGTCATGCCCATGGCCCGGGCAGCGTCCACCACCGTGGCATCAACGCTGGCAATGCCGGCATAGGTCCCGGCCAGAAGCGGCGGCACTGTGAGGATGACCAGCGCCCACACTGGAGGCATCAAGCCACTCCCGGCGAGCAACGCGAAGAGGACCAGCAAACCGAGCGTCGGGAGGGCACGCAATGCTCCGGCGACAGCCACTGCGACAACGCGGCCGCGCCCGGTGTGCCCGATGTAGAGACCGATTGGCACTGCAATGGCGGCGGCGATGAGTAGCACCAGTGCGCTGTACTGCAAGTGCTCCAGCAAGCGGGTGGGGATTCCACCGCTGCCGGTCCAGTTCTTGGGGTTTGTCAGCCAGGCAATGGTCTCAGCAAAGATGTTCATGCGGACGCCCCCGAGTCCGGGCGAAGGGCCGCGTGCGGCTTCGCGGGTCCCGCTTTGGGCTCGGTGAGCAACGCGTTTCCATCCGGACGCGACGAACTTCCACCTGCCGCACGGGTCCATGGCGTCAAGAGCCGCTCCAACACCACCAGAACCGCATCCATCAACAGCGCCAACACCAGGATTGCGATGATGCCCACCACAACTTCGGTGATGAACGTGCGCTGCAGGCCGTCAGTGAACAGAACCCCAAGGTTGCCCACACCAAGCAGGGCCGCCACGCTCACCAGGGAGATATTGCTGACTGACACCACTCGAAGTCCTGCGAACAGCACAGGCAAAGACAACGGAAGGTCCACCTGGAAGAAGCGGGCCAGGGGCTTGAAACCCATGGCAACGGCAGCGTTTCGGAGGTCATCATCCACGGAGTCGAAGGCGTCCATCGCGGCACGGACCAGCAATGCCACGGCATAGATGGTCAGTGCCACCACCACGTTCAGCGGATCCAAAATACGCGTGCCAAGGATGGTGGGAAGAATGATGAACAGGGCCAGCGAGGGAATGGTGTACAGCAATGAGGTTGCTGTTGCCACCACTGACCTGAGCGTGCTGTTGCGCCTGGCCAGCTGGGCCAAGGGGACCGAAATCAGCAATCCGAAGATCATGGGAATGATCGCGAGCACCATGTGCTGACCGGCCAACCCCAGGACCATGCCACTGTTGGCAAGGAACCACTCCATCAGGTGGCGTCCTCCCTGTGGTGCCGGACTTCTTCGATAAGTGCCAGGACTTCCGGCGCCTTCAGGACTCCGGCCACCCGGCCGTCGTCGTCAACCGCGACGCCAAGGCCCGACGGCGACGACAACGCCGCATCCAGCGCGCGCCGCAGCGTATCTCCCTTGCGGAAGAGCGAACCTCCGGGGATCAGCCCGGCGCCGTCCCGCGGTGAAGACCATCCGAGCGGCCGCGAATCGTCGTCGACAACCAGCGCCCACTCCCCCGATTGGCGGCCCGCATGGTGGCCGTCGGAAGGACTCACCATGGTGACAGGGTGCAGCGTCACGGCGTCTGCGGCGTTGAAGGCAAGGTGGCGGAAGCCGCGGTCGCGTCCCACGAAGGAGGCCACGAAGTCATTCGCAGGTGCCCGAAGGATCTCTTCAGGAGCCGCGTATTGCGCGAGCTTGCCCCCGACGGCGAAGACAGCCACCTTGTCACCAAGAACAGTGGCTTCGTCGATGTCGTGCGTGACAAACACAATGGTCTTGGCCAGTTCCCGCTGCAGACGCAGAAGTTCCTGTTGCAGTTCGTCACGGACCACAGGATCAACTGCGCTGAAAGGTTCGTCCATCAGCAGGACCGGCGGATCAGCAGCGAGCGCCCTGGCAACTCCAACGCGCTGCTGCTGACCACCCGAGAGTTGTGACGGGTATCGCTTGCCCAAGACGGAAGCCAGCCCGACGACGTCGAGCAGTTCCTCCGCGCGTTTCCGCGCAGCCGCCTTGGGTACGCCGTTGAGCCGTGGAACGGTGGCGATGTTATCCAGCACGGATCGGTGCGGAAGCAAGCCGGATGACTGCATGACATAGCCCATGGAGCGGCGGAGCTTGGCCGCGGGAACCTGGGAGACATCTTCCCCTGCAACAGTGATGGTTCCGCTGGTGGGCTCCACCATTCGGTTGATCATGCGCAGGGAAGTGGTCTTTCCGCAGCCCGAAGGGCCCACAAACACGGTTATGGCGCCCTTGTCGATGGACATGGTGAGAGAATCCACCGCCGGTTGCCCGCCCTGGTATTGCTTGGTGACGCTCTTGAAATCAATCATGGCTTCGGCCATACCCGGGCTTACCTATCTGTGGTAGAGAACATCGGTAGAGCCAGATGATCATATGCACTCTTATTACTTGGCTGCAAAGCAATCTTCACCCAGCGTAGCCAGCACCACCGACGATGTCAGCGTCGCCACGAGTTCCGTAATGAATCGGCAATGTTCAGCGTTTTCGTCGCTTGCCGCCCTTTCCGGTCCGTTCCTCGGCTTGGTCGTGCTTGTAACGTTCCGCTGCACGCTGGCCTCGGTCCGCTGACATCACCCTTTGGTGCCATTCGCGCTGGTAGGCACGGCGAGCCGCAGCGTCATGCTTCCTGGCCAAGGCCGCCAGTTCGCGTTGCAGCTTCAGGTAGCTGGCCCAGCGCCGGGGATCCAGGGTTTCCTCCGCGAGCGCCTCCTGGACTGCGCATCCCGGCTCTGCTTGATGGGCGCAGTCCGTGAAGCGGCACCGGGAGAAAAGTTCCTCCAGATCGCCAAACATCTCGTCCATGCCCTCGTCGGCGTCGAAGAGCCCGAACCCGCGGACTCCCGGCGTATCCATCAGCACGGAGCCGCCCGCCAGAGGTACCAACTCCCGCGAGGTGGTGGTGTGTTTGCCCTTGCCGTCGCCTGCCCGGACCTCGCCTGTCTGCTGGAGCTCACGCCCCGCGAGGGCGTTGATAAGCGTCGATTTCCCGGCACCGGAAGGACCCAGGAGAACCAAGGTGGCGCCTTGAGGAATTCGCTGCATCAATTCGTCGAGGCCATCGCCCTGCTCCGCGGAGGTGGTAACGACGTCAACGCCCGCGGCCTGAAGGATGACTTCCTCCACGACGTCGTCCGCGAGGTGGGCGAGGTCAGCCTTGGTGATGACCACCAGCGGCGTGGCGCCGGAGTCCCACGCAGCCACCAATGTCCGTTCAAGTCGGTTATGGGTCAGCGGACGGTCCACAGGGACCACCACCGCAACAATGTCGATGTTGCTGCCCAGTATCTGTTCTTCCGACGAGGCTTCAAAGGCCCGCTTGCGGCTCAGCGCCGAATGGCGGGGAAGGACCTCGACGACGGCGGGCTCGCCAGCGTTGTTGTGGCCTAGCCATACCCAGTCTCCGGTAGCCGGAACAAGCCCATGCGTGGGATAGGGCAAATGCAGGAGACCTTGGGCCGATGCGACGAGGACCCGGTTCCTGTCCAGGCGCACTACGCGGCCGGGTGTGGCCGTTTCCTGGTTCCCGGGGGCGCTGTGGGCGCGGAAAAGCTCCGCGGTTTTGTCGGTGAAGCCGTACTCCACTGGTCCGTTTAATGGGTGAGTGGGCAGCTGCTTGATGGAACTAAAAGAAGGGTCGCTTGAAGCGTAAGTGTTCAATGTAATGCCTCTGAGGAGGCCCGGCCGCCTAGTTTTGGCAGGCTGATGCCGGGGCAGGAATGGTGGGCTGATGACGGCGCGCCGCAACGTAGTGCGGGGCGCGCAAGATCGTGGCAATCATCAAATCCACCTCCTCGGCATCCAGGCCGGCAGCTGATGGGCCGGCAACGATGTTCAGCGTAGCCAACATCGGGCCCTTTTGGCTAGGCCTTATGGCCCACCTTCCGGTTGGCTTAGCTCAGCTTCCCGTCCGCCGGGCGCTCCCGGTGCAGGCGCAGTGCTGTGTCCACCAACGACACCCGGTTAAGTTTCCCAATGTCCTTCAGGGGGATCCACGCGGCGTGCGTGGTGCTCCCGTCCACCTCATGGGTCAGTTCTCCGCCCACCACCGTTGCCTCGTAGACCAGTCGGATGGCCTGAAAATCCTTGACCGAACCGTCGGGGCGGACATCAGCAGGCCAATGGCCGACGTCGATACCCAGCATGCGATCGATGCGCGCTTCATACCCGGTTTCCTCGAAGACTTCACGCCTGCAACCGTCCACCGGATGTTCCGCCAGATCCAGGCCTCCGCCCGGTAGCGTCCAGCCTTCCTTGCCGTCCTGTTTCCAGTACGCAAGCAGGATCTTGTCCTCTTGGACAATCACGGCGTAAGCGGCTGGGCGGGTATCGAACTGGAGGGTCATGGAGTCAGCATAAATCCTCGGGTCGGACTCTACGGAAGCTCGGCCGCCGAGATCGTACCTGCTTCTTCCGGACCCAAGTCAGGCGCTTCGCGAAGTTCGACGACGGTCCCTGGTTTCCCGAGTTCCAGCACCTTAATGCTGTTTCGGCCGGTTTTAAGCAAAGGAGCCGGTGCGTAGAGCGTCACCTGTGGGCCCTTATCCCAGTACCTGCCCAGGAGGAAGCCATTGAGCCAGACGAAGCCCTTCCCCGAGTCGGGCAAGGCAATGTAAGTGTCGGCCGGTTCCCGGACCTCGAAGTCGACGCCTGCCAACCCCTCAAGGTCTTCCTGCGTCCAGTCCGCGAGTGCAACAGGTGTCTGCGTCCAGTGGAACGTGTAGCGCTGGTTGACGAGGACACCGCCCAGAATTCCCTTCCCATGACCCGTCAGAGGTCCGTAGTTGATGCGGCCGAGGTTCTCCACCAGGATCTCAAGCTTGGCGAGGATGCCCGTGCCGCTGACGGGCAACCCCTCGGAACCGTTGACGTCGTCCAGGACACCAGCAAAGGTGCCGTCCACCCACACGTAGGCACGGTCATTCAGGCCAGTGATCTTCAGCCGGCTCTCCGAGGGAGCGTCCGGGCGGCCAGGAAGGATGGCTTCGGCGGCGTAGAGGATCATGCCCGCGTCGAGTCCCAGCTGCTCGAAGCTAAGTGGCCTCACGCTGCTGACAGGTTTGCCGGCTTCCCGCACAAGCTCCAGCAGATCCGGGCCCGCGGTCAGAGGCAAGGACTGCGCCGCAAGTACCGGTGCGTCAGCCAACAACTCCAGAGGGAGGTCGGGTAGCTCCTCTATGCCCTGTGCCAGGAAGAACTCCCTGCGGAAAGCATGGAACTTGGGCGTCAGGGCCCCGTTCTCTGCGATGGGCGCGTCTGAGTCGTAGCTGGTAACCGTCGGCTGCAGCATGGTGCCATCGTGATTGCTGCCGGAAGTGAGGCCGAAGTTAGTCCCGCCGTGGGCCATATAGGCGCAGAGTGAGCCACCGAGATCGAGCATCTTGCGTGCTTCCAACGCGGCGTCCTCGGCGTCCCGGCGGTGATGGTGTTCGCCCCAGTGGTCGAACCAGCCGCCCCAGAACTCAACGTTGAAGAACGGCTCGCCGGGCCGGCGTCGCTGCCATGTGGCCACCGCTTCGTCGCCCCGGCTTCCCAGCGTTGCGGTCGCCCAGGTTCCCTCGATGGAACCGCCGTCGAGGAAATAGTCCGTGCCGCCGTCGGCCGTGAACAGGAGCTCAGTGATGCCGCGATCCTCCAGGACGCGTCGGCTCCAGCGGATGTACTCGTGGTCGTCGCCGTAGCTGCCGTATTCGTTTTCAATCTGAACGGCCACCACAGGACCGCCCGCTGACGCCTGCCGTGAGGCGATGATCGGGAGGAGCTGATCGAACCATTTCTCGATGGCACCTGTGAATTCCGGGTCCATGCAGCGCAGGCCGATGCCGGGAATGCCGGTCAGCCAGGCGGGGAAGCCACCGTTGTCCCACTCGGCGCAGATATACGGGCCAGGGCGGACAATGACGTCGAGCCCCTCCTCGGCCGCCAGGTCAATGAAGTGGCCCAGGTCCCGCCAACCACTGAAGTCCGGCGCCTCATCGCGCGTAGGCTGGTGGAAGTTCCAGGCAACATATGTGTCCACCGTGTTAGCGCCCATCGCTTTAAGTCGACGCAGCCGGTCCTGCCACAGGTCCGGGTGAACACGGAAGTAGTGGATGGCTCCGGCGAGGATGCGATACGGTTCACCCGAACGGTAAAGGACGGCGTCTCGGTAGCTCAGGAGGGCGTTGTTCACGTGGAACAGATTAGCTCAATTTCCAACATTTATGCACAGGCGATGATCACATGACCAATCTTGATACTTCCCCCGCAGAGGAAGTCTGCCCCGCTGTGCCGGAAGGTCAAGGTCCCTGCGTTCAGTTGTGGCCCGAGCGCGAGGTTCCCTTGGGCGGCGTGCGCGCCATGAACGTCATGAGGACGCTGCCCCAGCGGGGACTGCCGACCGTGGGTGCCTGGTGTTTCCTGGACAGTTTCGGGCCGGACCGGGTGGCCATGAGCGTACTCCCCCACCCACACTGCGGACTTCAAACTGTCACATGGCCCCTGGAAGGCGCCGTACGGCACCGCGACAGCGTTGGCAGCGATGTAGTGGTCAGGCCCGGCGAGCTGAACATCATGACGGCAGGCCATGGCATCTCCCATTCCGAGTTCTCCGTCCTTCCGGCCACTACCGAGACCGGGTCCAGTCCGCTGGTGGAAGAAATTCCGATGTCCCGAGGACTCCAGCTGTGGGTTGCCCTTCCGGACGAGCACAGGCACCGTGCGCCGTCATTTGAACAGGTGAGGGACCTGCCGATAGCGGTGGGCGAAGGCTTTACGGCCACCGTGATGGTGGGCGAATTCGCCGGACAGCGCTCCCCCGCCACGATGTTCAGCCCGATTGTTGGAGCCGACATCACGGGCACGGGCTCCCTCGAATTGCCCTTGCGGCCCGATTTTGAGCACGCCGTACTGGTCCTGGATGGCCACGTCGTGATCGATGGCCAGGACATCGAGGCTGGTCCCCTGGCCTACTTGGGGGCCGGCAGGTCCAGCCTTGCCGCCCAGGCGCAGCCGAACACCCGCTTCATGCTCCTCGGCGGCGAACCGTTCGGCGAAGACCTGCTCATGTGGTGGAACTTCGTGGGCAGGACGCATGAGGAAGTGGAAAAGGCCCGTGAGGAGTGGGAAGCCGAAGGATCGCTCGACGACGACGCTGCCGCCAGCTCACGCTTCGGCTTCGTCCCCGGGCATGGTCCTGACGCAGGACCGGAGGCTGGCCGCATTCCCGCCCCGCCGCTCCCGGGCGTCAAGCTACGGCCACGAACCCGCGGCTAAGTTTCGTACGGTTAGTCCCGCTGCTCCGCTACGAGCCGCGGGACGCCGAACACGGGATCCTGTTGAAGAATGCGCACATCAGTAATGCCGTGTTGGGCCAGCCTGGCCTTGAACGCTTCCTGGAGCCGCGGGACGTTCATGCCGAGTCCGCTGCCGAGGATCACTGGACCGTCCAGGCCCAATTGGCGGACGGCTTGTTCGGCGAGTTCAGCCAAGTCGCGGCCTGCTTGCTCCACTAGTGCCCGACTCATGTCGTCACCGGCGTCGGCGGCTTCCACTACCAACCGGGCCTGCTGCGCCCAGTAGCGGCGGCCGGTGTCCGGGGAGTGGAACAGTGCGATTAGCTTGCCGGGTTCCTCCACACCGACGGAGTCCAACAGTGCACGGCTGAGCCGGTCAGGCTCCAGGCCTTGGTTCATCCGGCGCAGGCTGTGCCGGACGGCCTCGCGCCCCAGCCAGTAGCCGCTTCCTTCGTCGCCCAGGAGGTAGCCCCAGCCACCTGCCCGGGCTTCCTCGCCGGCGTCGTTCTTTCCCCACGCGGCCGAGCCGGTCCCGGCAATGACCGCGACGCCCGTGCCCGCTCCCCCAGCCGCCAGCAACAGCCGTGAGTCGTGAACCACTGTGATGCGGGCGCCCGGGGCGTGCGGTGCGATGAGGTCGGCGAGCGCCTGGGCGTCTTCGTCCGTATCGATCCCCCCTGCACCGGCGTACACCTGGTCAATGTGGCCGCCACCGATTTTCCCGAACAACTCAGCGAGGTTCGCTGCGGCCACTTCCCGGCTAACGTTTTGAACGTTGGAGCTGCCTGCGCTCTCATCCCGGATCGGCGATCCGTTGAGGAACCGCACGCCGCGGGTTTTCGTGCCGCCGATGTCGAGCCCGATGACGGTGCCGCTCACGGCTTCCGGGGCGGCGTGGGAATGCTGGGCAGAGTCAGGATTGTTCACCGTGAAAGACTAGCTTGGAGCGTCCGGAGGAGAAACCGCACATGCCTGAATCCCTGTTTGGTACACCGTTTGTTGCAGCTCCCATGGCCGGGGGAACGTCCACGCCGGCGTTGGTGAAAGCAGTTCATGAGGGTGGTGGACTGGGTTTCATCGCTGCCGGCTACAAGAGCCCCGAAGCCATGACGGCTGAAATTGCTGCCACGCGGGAACTTAATATTCCGTTTGGCATGAACGTGTTCGTACCGGACCCAAGCCAGCTCCCGCCCGGTCCTGAAGCACGGGCGGAACTTGAGGCATACCGGGCGGAACTGGAACCCGAGGCGGCCCGTTACGGCGTGACGCTACCTCCCCTCCGGCTCGATGACGACGACGCCTGGCAGGACAAGATCGATGCCCTGCTGGCCGACCCCGTGGAGTTCGTGAGCTTCGCCTTCGGCCTGCCGGGAAAGCCGGTGGTCCAGGCCCTGCAAAAAGCAGGCACCAGGGTCATTTCCAGTGTTACCAGTGTGGACGAGGCTCTTGCGGCTGCAGAGGAGGGCCCCGATGCCATCGCAGTGCAGCACAGCTCCGCGGGCGGACACACGGCAGCCTTCCTGCCTGGCCGGCAGGGACCAGCAGCCCGTACGACGGCGGAACTGGTGGCCCAGGTGCGTGCCGCCGTCGGACTTCCCCTCATCGCTGCCGGAGCCATCATGAATACCGCAGTGCTGCGCGACGTGCTGGCCGGTGGCGCGGTAGCAGCGCAAGTCGGGACCGCCCTGGTTCGGACTGACGAGAGCGGTGCACGGAAACCGCACAAGGACGCGCTGGGTGACCCTGCCTTCACGGGGACAGCAATGACCCGGGCATTCACGGGGCGCTGGGCACGTTCGCTGGTCAATGAATTCGTCCGCGACCATCAGGACGCGCCGGAGGGTTATCCGGCCATCCACCACCTCACCAGTCCCGTCCGGGCTGCATCATCCGCGGCAGGTGATCCCCATCGCCTCAACCTGTGGGCAGGGACCGGCTGGCAGCAGGCCAGGGAAGGATCTGCGAAGGACGTGGTCAGGGAGTTCCTGAACGGGCTCTGACAAGTTCGGCGAGCAAGTCGCCGCCCTCGGTGACCACGAGTTCCCGGAACAGCCTGACGGCGTCCGGTTCGAAACTCCGCTCCCTCCAGGCGATACCGATCTGCCGGAATGCCAGGTCCGATTCGATAGCGACTTCAACGAGCCCAAGTTCGGCCTCGGGAAGGAACTGGCCGGTCCCTGAACCGGGTCCCGCTGGCGGCAGGATGCTAAAGCCCAGCCCGGCCGAGACCAATCCACGGGCAGAGGTGGACTCCTGGACTTCAAAAGCAATCCGCGGCCTGAATCCGGCTTCGCGCAGGAGCGCTTCGCCCAACGCCCGAAGGCCCACCCCCTCCGGGAGGGTGATGTACGGTTCGTGCCGGAGTTCGGAGAGGCGGACGCTGGACTTTCCGGCCAGAGGGTGCCGGTAGTGCAGCACCGCGCGCAATGGCTCGCGGTACAAAGGCAGAGCACGAATACCCCGCCCCTCCGGCGCGATGGGTGCCGTCAACGCGAAATCCATGTCCCCGTTAGCCAGCTGCCTGAGGCAATCGTCGCGTGGACCCTGCCAGAGTTCGAACACCGTGTGCGGGTGGTGGGCGCGGAAGGCGCTGATGAGCAAGGGAAGGGTGGCTTCACCGAAGGTGTGTTGGAACGAAACCCCGATCCTGCCCCTCACAACGTCAGATTCGTGCCGCACCCTGTCCAGCCCGGCTTGGAAGTCCTCCAGCGCTGCTTCGATGTAGGGCAGCAGCGTCCGCGCGGCCGGTGTCAGGCGAATGCCACGACCCTCGCGGATCAGGAGGTCCATCCCCACGATGGCGCTGGCCCGTGCAACAGCCCTGCTCACTGTCGACTGTGGAACGCCGAGGATCTCGGCTGTTTCGGTCATGTGTTCCGTCCGGCCGAGTTCCGCCAAGACAGGCAGCAGAGGGAGCAGTTGAACGAGCTGTTGGTGATCGGGTTCCATAAAGCTCCATTATTGGCAGGATCAATTCATGCACTATTGCATCAATCCTAAGTGACCTATGCATTGGAACATGGTGTCCACCCAGCCCTAATCTGGCTCGGTGAGCAAAGCAACCTCCAAGCCCAGCACCGACTCCTGGGACGGACACGTCAAAGGTTCCCGCGGTTATAGTCGCGTCCTGGCCGCTTTGGCGCTTGCCGGGGTTGCGACCTTCGCGCAGTTGTACTCCACGCAGGCCGTACTTCCACTCATGGCCGCGGACCTCCGGATCACGGCGGCCGAAGCGGCCTTGAGCATTTCCCTCGCCACTGTGGGCTTGGCAGTCACTGTGCTGCCGTGGTCCTTTGTGGCCGACAGGATTGGCCGGGTCCGCGCCATGGCCATCGGCATCGCCGTCGCCACGCTCTTGGGGTTGCTGGTGCCTCTGGCACCCACAGTGCCCTGGCTGTTGGGGCTCCGAACTCTGGAAGGTATGGCCCTGGGCGGAATCCCGGCCATCGCCATCGCCTACCTCAATGAGGAAGTTACTAAAATCCATACCGCCCTCGCCGCGGGAACCTACGTTGCCGGAACTACCTTGGGTGGTTTGGCCGGGCGTCTGGTCGCCGGACCTGTTGGAGAACTTTGGGGGTGGCGCGCCGCGGCGCTGGCTGTTTCCCTGCTGGCCACCGCTTCAGCAGTCTTGTTCCTGGTTCTTGTTCCGAAGCAACGCCGGTTCAGCCCCGCCCCGCCCATGGGATTTCGCGGCGCCCTGCGAACCCTCGGCCGGCACTCGAGTAATCCCAAGTTGGTGTCGCTGTACCTGCAGGCCTTCCTGCTCATGGGTGGCTTTGTTGCCGTTTACAACTACCTCGGATTCCGATTGCATGCCGAACCTTTTGGACTTCCTGCCACCGTAGTCAGCCTAATTTTCCTGGCGTACCTATCCGGGACCATCAGCTCACGATGGGCCGCGGGGCTGACCACCAGGTTCGGTCGGCGGAACGTCCTGGTGGCAGGTATTGCCATCATGTCGGCAGGTTTGGCAATGACGTTGGTGGAGAACCTCGCAGCCACCCTTGCCGGGCTGGTGATCTTCACTGGCGGCTTCTTCGCTGCCCATAGCGTTGGGTCCGGATGGACGGGAGCTATCGCCACCACGGGCCGAGCGCAGGCAGCGTCACTGTACAACCTGTCCTACTACCTGGGTTCCAGCGTCATCGGTTGGGCCGGCGGACTTGCCTTTCAGGCGTTTGGGTGGCCGGCTTTGGCGTTGAGCGTCATCGCACTGTCATGTACGACGGCGGCAGTCACCTTGATAGTGCACCGCCCACGGCTAAACTCCCGCTGATTTCAGCCGGGCTGCCCCTACAATCGGAGGCATGACACAGGTCACGAAAAGCCGGGAACTGTCGTCGCCGGAGCGTTTGCAGGCGTTTACGGATGCCGTGGTGGCGATTGCTTTGACGTTGTTGATCCTGCCCCTCATGGAGAGTGTGGGTGAACTGGCGGACCACGACGGCACAACGGCCGAGTGGTTGGCGGAAGAACAGTACGCCCTGCTCGGGTTTGTCCTAAGCTTCATCCTGATTGCCGTTTTTTGGGTGCACCACCACAAGCTGTTCCGCAGCGTCAAGCGCGTGGACCCGGGCTTGTTGTGGCTGACGGTGGCATGGATGTTCACCATTGTGGTGATGCCCGTGGCCACATCACTGTCCACCCAGATGCAGTCTGACTGGGCGCAGCCCCTTGTCTACATTGGAACCCTGTTCGCCACCAGCCTCATGCTCCTTCTGGCCCGTGCCTATTTGCGGACCCACCCCGATCTCCACACCATGGATGACGCCGATGCGGTGTCAGGAATTCGAGCGAGCGGCATCGTTTCCGGACTTTTCCTGTTGGCGCTTGTTTTGGCCCTTGTCATTCCGGGCGCAGGAAACTGGCCGCTGCTGGTGATGCTGCTTAGTGAGCCTCTCCAACGGCTTGATCGGAGATGGGCCCGCCGACGCCCCGCCAAACGATAGTCACCTGAAGATTTCACGGATTAGGATGGACAAAAGGCAATTTCAGGAGGATCCGTGAGCAACCCCACGAAGAATGTTCGGTCAAGCCCGGGCAGCGCAGAGCCGCTCGACGCGATCGACGAACGAATCCTCGCCGCGTTGGTGGACGACGCCCGGATCTCCAACAAGCAGCTGGCTGAACTTGTAGGAATCGCCCCCTCCACTGCCCTGATGCGCACCAGGGCGCTCTCCGAACGGGGAATCATTGAGGGATTTGAAGCGGTCTTGAGCCTGCCGGCCATCGGCCGTTCTGTTCAGGCCCTCATTGCGGTTCGCCTCCGCGCCCATGACCGTGACCAAATCGACCGCTTTACGGCGCGGGTTCCCAAACTCCCGGCCGTCATTTCCACTTTCCACACCACCGGTTCAGTGGACTACCTGTTGCACATCGCCGTCGCCAATACGGACGACCTCCGCAACTGGCTCCTGGACAACCTCGCCACCGATCCGGTGGTGGGTCACACGGAAACCACCATGGTGTTCCAGCACATTCCCGGCAACCGGGGACCGCTGCCCGAATAAACGGAGCAGCTCAGGGACGCAAGGCGCTTCGAAGGGACACCGTCGCAAGCGACAAGGCGGCCAGGCCGCACAAAGCAGTGAAACCCACGACGGCGGGCTGCAGGCCGAGCGCCGAGACAGCCAGCCCCAGCCCAATCACCGGAACAGCACTCCCCAGATAAGTGATGACGTAGACGGTGCTGATGACCTGGGCGTGGCGGGCTGCTTCCACTTTCCCGGCCACTTCGTTGAATACCTGTCGAAAAGCAATCCCTTGTCCCACTCCGGCGGTGATGCTTGCTGCCACCAGCAACCAGGGGCTGGACCATGCTGCGGCGGCTCCCACCAAAACAACCGAGACCCCCAGTACGGCAAGCGCCACGGGGACAACGAAACGCCCGCGTGCACCCAGCAGTTGGCTCAGGGCTGACGCGCCCAAAGTGACGCCGGCAAGAAGTCCGATCAGCGGCCTGGAATCGGCGTGGACAACGCTGGCGAAATACCCGGGCGCCAAGGACAGGCAGAAGCCGAAGACCGCGAAACTCAGGAACCCGGTAGCCGAAGCCATCCAGAATGCTCCGCGCGCATCATGCGATATGGACGGTTTCCGGGGGGCAAGGACCTTCAGTGGCTTCGGTCCTTCCGCCGGCGCGATGGCTGGCCTGGCTTTCAGCAGCCACAAGGGAATGAGGGCAGCTACCAATACCGCGGAGTGCACATAGTACGGAGTGCGCGTCGGGTCCGGCAGGAGCGACAAGAGACCACCGATTGCAGGGCCCGCGGCCACGCCGCCGGCAGAAGAAAGCAACGTAAAGCGGGACGCCCAGTCGGGCCGCTGGGGCAGTAATTCGCGCAGTGCAGCCGAACTGGCTCCCGTGGCTAGGCCAACCGCTACGCCTTGCAGCGCCCGGCCCAGGGACAAGGTGATGAGAGTGTCCGCGTTCGCGAAGATGACGCCTCCCGCCAAACCGACGAGGACAGCGAGCACCAGCGCTGCCCTCCGCCCGATGTGGTCCGACCAATGGCCCGCCACCATGAGAACCGCTACGAGTGCGAGGACGTAGCTGGAGAACGCAACCGTCACGCCGAGCGAAGACATGCCGATCCTGGCTTGCAGCAAGGGGTACAAAGGCGTGGCCAGGTTGGCGCCGACCAGCAACGTAAAGATTACAACCCCGGCCAGGACCAACCTGGCAGTGGTGGAGGCATCCCATCCCCAGCGCCCGGCGGTAACCGGACGCATGCGGAGTTCGCTCAAGACAGTCATTTTCCATGCCTTCGGACTCGGTGGCCGGACTGTTTGTTTCCTTGTGAGAATTGCAGCCCAGCTATGTAGTGATGGCAATAGAATGCAGTAGCACTGATCTTTGAGGACTATCAGAATGCAAGAATTGAGCAGAATACTCAAACTAGTACGAGCCAAGTGAGCTGGAGTGACCATTTGAACACCCTTGACCCCCTGGACCTGAAGATCCTCTTGGAACTGATCAAAGACCCCCGCATCCAGATCGCGGAGTTAAGCGACGAACTGGGCATAGCACGCAATACAGCCCAAAGCAGGGTCAAGCGCCTTCTCCGTTCAGGCGTGCTGCAAGCCGCTGGGCGGGAAGTGGACCTCGAAAAGGTGGGCTACGACGTCGTCGCTTTCGTCACGATTGAAGTCAACCACCGGGAACTCGACGGCGTCATCGGCGCCTTGCGCCTGATCCCCCAAGTGTTGGAGGTCCATGAAATCTCCGGCCGCGGCGATCTGTGGTGCCGCGTGGTGGCAACGGATACACACAACCTCCAGTCAGCTTTGCGGTCAGTACTCCGTACTAAGGGAGTCATCAGGACCGAAACAGTGTTGGCCCTGCACACCCATATCCCGTACCGCACTGAGCCCCTCATCGGGAGAATGGCTGCAACACCAACACGGTCCAGGCAAGAAGGCCGGAGCGCGAGCCCAGAGACCTGAACGCACTAGGCTTTTATGCATGGATTGGCTCTCACACATCTCCCAGATCAACTGGCTCGCCGTACTTCTGGCCTTCGTTTCAAGCATGGTGATCGGCTTCGTCTGGTACATGCCGGCTGTACTGGGGCGGAAGTGGATGCAGGCAATCGGCAAAACCGAAGACGACCTCAAGAACATTGAAGGCGGCGCAGGCATCTGGGTTCCCATGATGGTGGCAGCTGCCGTGACCAGCATTCTCCTCGCTGTCCTCATCAGCGCCCTGGACCTCAACACTTTCCTTGCCGGCGGTTTCTTCGCGCTGATCCTTGCCTTGGTATTCCGCGCCGGCGGCCATGTCATTCATAACGGCTTCGCCGGGCGCCCATGGGCAGTGACCCTCATCGACTCCGGCCACGACATCGTGGCAATGACCGTCGCGGGCGCCATCATCGGGGCCATGCAGTAGCGTTCAACCAGTGACCATTATCGACAACGCCGTATATGTAGACGGCGTACGCACTGCCACCCCGCAAAGCCTCGAACAGACATTTGAGACACTCGCGGAACACGGCGGCATGGCTTGGATTGGCCTCTACCGTCCCACCAAAGACGAAATGGCCGCCGTCGCCGAAGAGTTCGGGCTTCACGAACTCGCCGTGGAAGATGCCGTCTCCGCGCACCAGCGACCCAAGCTGGAGCGCTACGACCACAACCTGTTTACGGTCCTCCGTCCGGCGCGGTATCTGGACGAAACCGAAACTGTGGAGTTCGGCGAGCTCCATGTCTTCACGGGACCGAACTTTGTGGTGACCATCCGGCATGCCGAAACCGGTGGCGTGGCCCGGGTGCGCAAGCGGCTGGAGGAACGCCCGGATCTCCTCCGCCACGGCCCGGAGGCGGTGCTGTACGCCCTCCTGGACCAAGTAGTGGACGACTACGCCCCTGTGGTTGCAGGTCTTGAAAACGACATTGACGAGATTGAGGACCAGCTCTTCAGCGGCGACAGCGCCGTATCTCGCCGTATCTATGAGCTCGCCCGCGAAGTCATCCAGTTCCAGCGTGCCATTCATCCCCTGCCGGACATGATGGTGCTCCTGGAGAAGGGCTTCGAAAAGTACGGCGTGGACATCGAGCTGCAGCGCTCCCTCCGGGACGTCGAGGACCACGTCCAACGCGTGATCTCCAGGGCAAACTCGTTCCGGGATCTCCTCCAAAACGCCCTCACCCTTGACGGCACGCTGACCGCCAACCGCCAGAACGAGGCCAGTGCTGCCCAAAACGAGCAGGTCAAGAAGATCTCCTCGTGGGCTGCCATCCTCTTCGCTCCATCCTTCGTGGCAGGCGTCTACGGAATGAACTTCGACCATATGCCTGAGCTGCATTGGGACTTTGGCTATCCACTGGCTGTTGGGCTCATGTTCGGCGCCGCATTGCTCATGTATGTCATCTTCAAACGCAAAGGCTGGTTGTGACGCCGCCGCTGAGGCCTGATCCGCGCACTCCGCGGGACGTCATGAGGACTTTGGTTGAGGGCATGGCGCACGACGCCGCGCGGTCGGGTTTTGAGCTCGAGTCCAGCCAGCGGCAAGCAGCCGAGCGACTGGCAGCCTTTGGCGCCCAAGTAACCCGCCGCCGTCGGGCGCTTCCCCGGAAGCCACCTCGAAGCCTATACCTCCACGGACCCGTCGGCCGCGGTAAAACTTGGCTGATGGACAGCTTCTACGGACGGCTTGAGGCGCGGAAGCGGCGTGTCCACTTCCACGATTTCTTTAGAAAGCTCCATAGCGGCGCGCATGCTGTGGAGTCCGGCAATGGACCAGCAATCCAGCAGTCAGTGGACGCGCTGCTGGACGACGTTGAGGTTCTGTTCTTTGACGAGTTCCACGTCCACGACATCGGCGACGGCATGTTCATTTCCCGTTTGCTCCGGGCCGCGGCGCAGCGTCGGATTCCCCTTGTGGTGACATCCAACTACGCACCGGACGACTTACTGCCCAATCCCCTATGGCATGACCATTTCCTGCCCACCATCGAGGCGATCAAGGAGATGATGGATACCGTGGAAATCAGTGGCGCCTCGGATTTTCGTCGCTATCCGGTTGCTGGAACCGACCCCGCTGCCGATAGTGGTGCGTTCCGCTCAGGCCGCATTATTTCCCCCGGCACACCCCGACAGCTGGGGCGCTTGGGCTTGTTCCAGCCAACGCCCCCGCAAAGCCGCGTTTTGACCCCCACCACCCAACCGATCGTGGTCAAGAACTCCGATCCGGATCTCCTGTGGGTTGGATTTGAGGAACTGTGCGGTGGGTTGACCTCGACGTCGGACTTTCTCGCCTTGGCTGAAACATTCAGGACATGGGTCATCGACGACGTTCCCTCGCCGGCCGATGATGCTGCGTCCGCGCCTGCTTGGCAGCGGTTCAGCAACGTGGTGGATGTCCTTTACGACCAGGACATCACGCTGTTCCTGGTGGGCGCTGGGCCTCTCGACTGGGACGTTGAGCCTAGCGGCACTGCCCTGCCGGTAGACCTTGCGCGCATCGCCAGCCGATTGTCCTTATTGAGCCGCTCCCATCCGGACAAGGACACGGACAGCGAAGAGGCCGCCGGAAGCTAAGCATCCAGCGGCCCCTTGAGGCACTTAACCGAGGCAGTTACCTAGATGACCCCGCCGGCGGCCGATGGCGCGCTGGTGTCGTGTCCGCCGTCGCCTACGGTTTCGCGCGCGACGTAGTTCTCGATGTCGAAGAGGTTCTCGGCACGTTCCGTGATGTTCAGCAACGTGGTCATTGAGGCAACTTCCTCGACCTGTTCCTTCAGGAACCACAGCATGAACTGCTCACCCAAAGCATCGCCCTCTGCACGGGCAACGCGGAACATCTCCTCAATGCTCCGGGTAACTTCCCTTTCCTGCTCCAAGGCGAGGGCGATGGGCTCCTTGGCGTTGCTGAAGTTGTTGCGCACCGGGGCGATACCCGGGATCTCCACGTGCACGTTGCGGTCCAGCATGTATTGGACCATCATCATGGCGTGATTGCGCTCTTCGAGGGACTGGCGATAGAAGTGACGGGCCAGCTGCGGCAAGTCTTCGCCATCAAAATACACAGCTACTGCGATGTATTGCTGGGAGGCCGCAAACTCATTGGCGACCTGGGCGGACAACAGCTCATTGAAAGTCTTCTTAGCCATGGCTCGATCCTACAGCCGGGCCATGACACTTTTGTGGGTGAGCTTCGCCACTGCTGGAGCCATAAACCGCTCAAGCGAGCAACAGGCCGAACCCCACTCCTGCCGCTGCAGCAAGAACGCTTGCCGCCATGGATCCCAAGCCGTTAATGAGCGCCAGGCCCGTCCTGCCACTTTGAATCAGCCGGATGGTCTCCAGGCTTGCCGTACTGAACGTGGTGTATCCACCGAGGAAGCCTGTTCCCACGATTAAGAACAGCGACTCAGGTGCTTGGCCCCGCATCAGCAGTCCGGCAAGGAACCCGAGCGCCAAGGAACCTGAGACATTGATCAGGATGGTTCCCCACGGGAGGGCCGTCTTGAAGCGCTGCCTAATGAAACCGTCAACCATGAACCTGACAGCTGCTCCGATTCCGCCCGCGAGCGCAAGGAGTACCACCGTCATTGTTGGCGTCCGGTTGCACGCCGATGGTGCCAGGCACCCAACCAGATGCCCGCAGTCGTGGCCGCGGCTCCACCGAGCAGGCTCACAGCCAAGTATCCGACAGCTCCAGGTGCCTCACCCACCGTAAACAAGTGAACTGCGTCCAAAGCGAGGGTGCTGTAGGTGGTGTATGCCCCCAGGAACCCCGTACCCAAGGCGAGCCGCAAAACCCGACGATTACCGACGTCGGACCCTCTGCGGGAAAGTCCTTCCAGAAGGGCGCCCAGTGCCAACGCGCCGGAGAGATTAATGACCAGGGTGGGAAGCGGCCAAGCATTTGGCGCCGGTATCACCAGTCCCAAGCCGTACCGGGCGAGCGCTCCGAACACCCCGCCCGCTGCAACTATGCCGATGAAGCCCCACTGACGGTGGAGTGCTTTTGTTGCCTCAGTCGTCGTCATCGTCGTCCGGGACCCTGGGGTTCACGGGGACAACGAGCACTGGCAGGTCTTGACGATGGAACAGATGCCGGGCCACCGAACCGGCCGTCAGCTCTTTGAGGGCGGCCGTCAGTTTATGCTCCCGTGTACCCACCACGATCATGGAGGCGCCGATATCCCCGGCCTCGCGTGCCAGAGCACGCGCGGGCTCCCCCGCGAGCGGCACGATGGACCACTCGACGTCCAGGCCATCCAGCTGGTGGGCAATGGTCGCCTTCAGTGATTCCGGAATGCCTTGGGCTCCGGCAACCCCATCCGGATCAATCGGGGCGGCCGGACCGCCCGCTGTTCCGTCCACGGGGTACACCGTGACATCCGCATAGGCGCAGACCAGTGGAACACCCGCGCCGGCGGCAACCTGTGCTGCCCGCTCCACAACGATGGCATGTTGCCCGGGCATCACCCCCACCAGGATGGGGCCGGACATGTTGCCGGAGGCCTCGGGACGTGGGGTGGGGGTCTCAGTCACAGGGCAATTCTACGACGACGACGGCTGGCTTAGAGATGACCCCGGCCCGGCCACAACCCGTAGAGCAGCGGAACCACCGACCCGATCATCAGCACATTGCCGAGCACTAGGTCGTCGGCCCTCATCACGGATCCGGCCACCAGCATTGCTCCGAAGATCAGCGCACCCACTGCTCGCTTTAGCAAGACCATAATGCGGGCCATTTGTTGTTCCAGCCGCCGGTTGGATACCTGCAGTGAGCCGTCCTCAAGCTTGGTGACCAGCCCGTCGAGCCTTTTCGGCAGGCGCAAGGCGACCGCAGCGGCGTCGAACGCCTGTGCAGCGACGTCATTGACGAGATTGCTGCGCTCATCCCGCAGCAATTGTGCCGCATACGGTTCCACGGAATCCCAAAGATTGAAACGGGCGTCCAGCGAACTGCATACCCCCGACGTGAGCGACATTGCGCGGATGATGAGCAGGAAATTTTCCGGCAACTGAAACGGAAGCGATCTGATCACGTTGCCGAACTCCGCACCAAAATCACGGAATTCCCGCGGATCCACATCGCGAAGTTCAGCGAAACCCATCCCGCCAAAACGCGCGAACAGCTGCGTCATTGCCCGCTCCAACTCGGCAGTATCAGCCGAGGGCATCAAGACGCCGACGTCGCTGATGGCGGCGACGAGGCCCTTTCCATCCCGCGAGGCAGCCGCGATCAGGAGTTTACGCAGTCCGCTCCTGGTCTTCGCAGGGACCTCGCCCATCATCCCGAAATCGATGAACGTCAGCTTCCATGGATGTTCCGCTGATCCGGCATTGGGTGTGACAAAGATATTGCCAGGGTGCGGATCGGCATGGAAGAAGCCGTTGGTGAACAACTGGTCAAACATCACGGAAGCGAAAACAGGGGCAACCGAGGCAGGGTCGATCCCCGCCATTCGCAGGGACTCCGCATCAGTGATCTTGATGGCTGTGACATCTTCCAAAGTGAGCACGCGGCGCGTGGTCCGTTCCCACACCACCCCCGGCACGGTTACCCGGGCGTCGTCGACGAAGTCAGCAGCAAAACGCTCTGAATTTGCCGCCTCATTCAGGTAGTCGATTTCCTCCAGACTGGTCTGGGCGAACTCTTTGATCAAGGCTGGCACATCAGCACGGTTTGAGACGATACGTATGCGGCTAAGCCAGCCACCCACTCTCCTCAGGGCAGCGAGATCTACGTCCACGATGGTATCGATGCCCGGTCTCTGCACTTTGAAGACCACGCTGCTGAGGCCAGTGTCTTCGGCGTTGCCGGGGAGCAATTTCGCCCGGTGGGCCTGCCCGAGTGACGCGGCTGCGATCGGCGTCTCCTCGATCGAAGCGAACACTGCTTCCAAAGGCGCACCCAGCTCGGCTTCAGCAAGCGCGCGAATGGCCGGGAACGGGACCGGCGGGACTTCGTCCTGAAGGCCCTCCAGCTCGGCAGTGATCTCCGGCGGGAGTACATCGAGCCTGGACGACATGAACTGGCCCACCTTGATCATCAGGCCGCCAAGCTCCACCGCAAGGCCATGGAAGCGTTGCGCGAAGCGCCGCATCCTTTGAGCCCGGTTGCGCTCAGTCAGTCGGCGCAGCCCGACTCGAGGCAGAAACAACTCGAACCACCAGGTGACCAGTAAATGCCATGCGGCAAAGCGCAGGATTCGGCGATAACGGGCTCGGGCTTCACCGGCCAAGGGATCCGTCCGGTTACGTCGAACCGACGTCACCCCTTCAGTCCTGGGCGAGGATCGAGTACAGCCGACGGCGTGCGTCTTCCAGCACCGTCACAGCTTCCTGCACCTGTTTTGGCGTTCCGGTGCGCCCCACCTGGGCCGCCGCCTGAGCAAGCTCTACCCCAGCCTTGGGCAGTGCGCCGAAGCCGGGAGTGTTGCCGGCGGACTCCCAAGGCGCTGCTGTTTCGGCACTTGCAACGTCCTCGCGGCCCGCTTCGGTGAGGGAGTAGATCTTGCGGCCATTTGATTCCTCAGTGCTGACAAAACCCTCATCTGCCAGCAACTGCAGGGTCGGATAAACGGAGCCAGCGCTTGGCTTCCAGCTTCCACCGCTCCGCTCTTCGATTTCACGGATGATCTGATAGCCGTGCATCGGACGCTCAGCGAGGAGGGCCAGAATGGCTGTCCTCAGCTCGCCCCGCCCAGCCCGGGTGCCTGAACGCTTCTCGAAGCGTGACCGGAACTCCTCCACGGCTTGCCACATGCCGTCCAGGTTGTTTCCCATAAATCCGTTTGCGGGGAATGAATTATGCATCAGGCTCACCTCGGTATGTCGCCAACGATACTGAACGATAGTTAACGATATACACGGTTTGTCCCTGAGACAATGGCAGGGCCCTTTGCGCAGGGCCGGACAGCACTTCTGGGTGATGCCGTCCGGCCCCTGCCGCGGATCCTTGGGCAGCCCCGGCCAACGAGGGGGGTCACTGGCCGTTGCGGGGATCCGCTGGGTCCAGTAAAGACGAGCCGCCAAGCCGGCACACGAGTAGTTGGTACTCGTCTTTTGCTGCTTCTGGAGGGGCCACTACCTGCCCTGAGCGCTTGCTTCGCGCAAAGCCGTTAGTTGATGATTTCGCCGCGTTCGTCCGCAACAATTGCCGCCAGTCGTTCCCGCCACTCTTCCAGCGCTTGGGGAGTCAGGCGAGTCCAGTCAGTCACTTCACCAGTGACCTTGAGCGGGGAGCTGCTGCGGAATGATCGGGTGGGGTTGCCCGGGAACTTCTTGTCGGTCACGTTCGGGTCGTCCTCGAATGCTCCGGTGGGTTCAACGGCATAGACGCGCGGTTCCCCTTCGCCGGCCGCCAGCTCGGCAGCCAGCCCCGCACCGTCCCGAAGAGCGGTGAAGTAAATATGGTTCATCACCACTTCAGGACGGTAGTTCGACCTGAAGCCTGGCCTCAGGAGATCGCCCTCCCGAAGATGGGCTTTGGTGCCGTGAAAGAACGGACCCTCGTCCAACGGTTGACTCACAGGTACAGCCTACTTGCACGCGCAGGCACCGCAATCGTGTAAGGCTGGTCGAATGCCTGCATTCACACTTTCAACCGATGGCACGGTATCTCAGACGGAATTGCTTTCTCTCTATGCATCGGTCGGCTGGTCCGCCTACACCAACCACCCACTCTTGCTCGATCAGGCGATCAGGAGTTCGTCCTTTGTGGTGGTGGCCAGGGACGAAGAAGGCGCGTTACTGGGCTTGGCCCGGGCGATCTCCGACGACGCCACCATTGCCTACGTCCAAGACATTCTCGTCAACCCCAGCTTCCAAGGAGCAGGCGTTGGTCGTGCACTCTTTGGCCAAATCCAAGAGAGATACCGGCACGTCCGGCAGACCGTCCTCATCACGGACGACGAACCGCGGCAGCGAGCCTTCTACGAATCGTTGGGGCTTACCGAGGGATCGGACTTCCGACCGGAACCTGTGCGGGTCTTCGCCCAGTTCCGGCGACCGCTCTAAAGCCGGCTCGTAGCCGCTCATCCGGGCAATGCGGGAGTCTTGATGATTTCCTGAGGAAGAGCAGGATTTGTTCTTGATCCGGGCCCTGCACAGTAGTTCTTGTCAGCCAGACGCAGCAACAGCAGGAGCCCCAGAGGTTCCACCCAAGGCCCCGGGGGCCGGCCCGTTTGCCCTTCAGGCCGGTCCCCGGTCCACTTTCCTGATCCAGTCTCATAGCCATTTCCTGAGCAAGTCTTGAGGCCGTTGCGCACCCTGCCTTGAGTCAGGCCGCCCAACAAAAGCAGAACGAACACGAGAAAGGAACGCCCTGCGACCGACAGCCGACCGCTGCTTGGCGTCACGGTCCAGCGTCTTCCGGGCAGCCCACGCCTCGTTGAACCGGCATCGGGGGTACTTTCATTCTTGAGCAGACCTTGAGTGTTCACCGAGGTCATTCCTGAGACCGCCCGGGCACACTTTTGGAGGGAGAGATCACCACGCTACGGGAACGAGGACCACACGCATGCAGTACAAGGGCATCATCTGGCAAGTACCGGCCATCATCCTGGCCGCGGTACTCCTCTTGATGGGTGCCCAGGTTTCACCCGCGCACGCGCAATTCAACGACACCGATGCCGGCGCAATGGCACTTACTGCCGCACGTATTCCGGCACCAGCAGCAAACACCGTGGCCGTGACCAAGAGCTGCGATTCCTTCCTCTGGTTCGCCCAAGCCAAAATCAGCGTCGGCAGCTTCCCGGCTGTTCCGTTCGCCAACTACCACGAGCTCAAGGTCATCGACCCGGATGGCGTCGTGCAGTTCACCGGCGACATGAGCAAGAGCTCCGGACGTTCCTACAGCTCCGGAATCCACAGCATAGGGGACTTGTCCGGCACCTGGACATACCAGATCCGTGGTTACTACAAGGTTCCCAACTCCACCAACTTCTGGGCCGGGCAGCCCCTCAGCGGCACGCTGAACTGCCCCTAAAGCGATTGATGGGAACGTTCTTCGGCGATGCGGACCACCGAAGGCCAGAAAATCTGTGGAGCTAAGGAGATTCGAACTCCTGACCTCTTCGATGCGAACGAAGCGCTCTACCAACTGAGCTATAGCCCCTGAACCAAGCCTCAACTGCCCGACCGGTTTCCTTAGGCTACAAACTTTCCCTGCGCTTTTCCAACCACGACACGAACGTCTCCGTGCCATACGGCTGCTCGGAGTTCACGTTGTGTCCGGCGCGAAGAAATTCACCCATCCTTCCGGGCAAAGGCAGCTCAATAATCTTGCCCCTCGAGCCCACCACCGATTTCCATGACTCTGCCATCTCCCTCATTGCCAGGGTTTCCGGGCCCGCAATTGTCACCACGAGATGCTCGGCATGCGAGTTATCCCGCGATTCACCCACCGCTGCCTCAAGCAACGCCGCTGCAACATCTGCCGGCGCGATCGACTGGAGTCTGACGGCTTTGAAGGTGGGAATCAGCCTTACCTTTGCACCGGCCGTGAAAATCCTTGCCACCAAGCCATGGAACTGCGTTGACCGGACCACCACGGTCTTCAATGGCGACTCCGCGTACTTCCGTTCCTTGGCGGCTTTGGAGGCGTAGTAGGAAACGGAGCTGAGATCACAGTTGATAATGGACAGAGCCACAGCTTTGCGGACGCCAGCCAGGTGCGCCGCAGCAAGAAGCCTGGCGCCGCCGTCGGCGAACTGCTTTTGGGCTTTACCGAACTGTCCCTCAAGGCAATCAATGACGACGTCGGCTCCCGCCACCGCGGCCGCCAGGCCATCCCCTGAGGTCACGTCGCCGGCGAAGTACGTGGCGCCGTCGTGGTGCTTCGGTGAGCCGGCAGGCGGCACATTGCGGCTCAGGACCGAAACCTGGTACCCCGCTGAAAGGGCGAGCCGGACAAGCTCATGACCTACCTGGCCCGTGCCACCCGCAACGCACAGCGTTGTCACGTGTGGTTAGGCGCGTCGACGCTGCAGGACATCGTCCAAGTTGCTCAGAGCACTGTGGCCCTTGGCGGATGCGACTACGGCGGCCGCAACCTCAGCCTGTTCAACGTTCTGCTTCAGGACAGGCTTGCCCACAGGCTTTGGTGCTTCGGGCAGATCCAAGGGCTCTGGAGCCGGACGCGGTGCTTTGGCAGCAGCCACGTAAGTGGGCTTCGGGACCTCGACTGGCTGCCAGGAGGCACCCTTCGAATCCTTCGTATTCTGAGCAGATTTGTCTCCCGCGGCAATAGCCACGGCCAGCGCTGCCTGCCGCAGTTCCACCGCGGATAAGCGAGCAGCCTCACGGCTGGTGGCTTCGGCGTCGAAAACCGTGGTTTCCTTCGACTCCACAGCCGGTTCCTTCGGCAGGTATCGCGCAGGCGTCGGGATGGGCGAGGCCTGAGCAGCACGGCGGGCCCGGCGTTCGCGAAGATCCCGCAGGGCCAGCTTCCGCAGCGTTACGACGGCGAGCACCGCACCGATGAGCGACACCAGCGGCAACCAGACAGAACCGATCCCAAGAATTCGTAGGACTCCGGACACCGCAGCTGTCACCAGCAGGGCAAGACCTGCCAGGGCCAGTGTTAGCCGGGCATAGCGGATAGTGAATGGAGTAGTGGGTACCTTCCCGAGGGCGGGCTCGGCCGCGCGGGATTCCTGGGGCGACGCCGGTGCTTCGCTATGCATGGTCTCCATCGGTTTCTCCTGCTGAGGTGCCAAAGTCAGTACCACCCCTGCCTGCGTTTCGTCTGGTTCGTCATCAAAAGCCTCTGCTGGAACACCGGCCGTTTGGACTTGTTGCCGCCTGTTCCGCAGAACATAGGGCGCCACCCAGACCATCCACAGCGCAACAGTGACCACGAGTATCACTGAGCTGCTGAGAGGGAAGTCCACATTCAAAACCGTAGAAGCAAATCTTCGGGTGCGGCGGCATTGCGGCCGGTGTGTCGCCCGCGAGTCCGCAAATGATTGGAGATACGGGCAAAAAGGCCGATGACCTGCCCGTTTATCCTCTGAGCCACCGGCACAGAAGTCCCTCTGGAACTTCCTCGGAGGTCAGTGCAAAGGAGCGGTGGTCAGCCCATTCGCCGTTGATGTGCAGGTAGCGCTCCCTGTAACCTTCGTCGCGGAATCCAAGCTTCTCCACCACCCGCAAACTCGCTGAGTTCTCGGGGCGGATGTTGATTTCCATACGGTGCAGTCCCAGCACCCTGAAACAGTGGTCTGTGGCCATCGCAACCGCTGTGGGAGCGATGCCGTGCCCGGCACGGTCCTTATCAACCCAATATCCGAGGGTGGCCATCATGGCCGACCCCCAAACGATCGATGAAACCGTCAGTTGCCCGACGATTTTCGGCTCACCAAAGCCATCGGTTCGCTCAACAATGAGGAATGGCAGGGCGGTGGACTGACGGGCTTGTTCATTCAAGGAACCCACCATTTGGCGGTAGCTGGGGAGGCGCCCACCCGGTGCCGGGTTGGACGCCTCCCATGGCGCGAGCCACTCGCTGTTCCGCGAACGGACTTCGGACCATTCCCGCTTGTCGCGGTAACGGATAGGCCGAAGCAGCAGGTCTCCGCTTTCCAGCGTCACCGGCCAGATCGCGGAGCCGTACATCATGAGTTTGTTTATTTGGGAAGAGCGGCTGTGAAGTTGGGCAGCCACTCGCGAAGCTCAGGACCGAGGTCTTCACGCTCGCAGGCAAGCTCGATGCAGGCCTTGAGGTAGCTGAGCTTGTCACCGGTATCGTAGCGACGGCCGCGGAAGACAACGCCGTAGACGCCATAGCCTTCGCCCTCGCCGGCAGCGAGAACCTCGAGGGCGTCTGTCAGCTGGATCTCTCCACCGCGTCCGGGTGCAGTCTTCTCCAGGACGTCGAACACGGCCGGGTGCAGGACGTAGCGCCCGATCACAGCAAGGTTGGACGGGGCCTCTTCCGGAGAAGGCTTCTCGACGAGCTGCTTGATGCGCACGTAGCCGTCCTCGCCATTGTCCTCAACATCAGCGCAACCATAAGCACTGATCTTGGACGGCTCCACCTCAATAAGGGCAACCACGGAACCGCCGGTCTTCTGCTGGACAGCGATCATTTCGCTTAGCAGGTCCTCGCGGGCATCGATCAGGTCATCGCCCAGCAGAACGGCGAAGGGCTCGTAGCCAACATGCTGCTTTGCACGAAGGACTGCGTGGCCCAGGCCGTTCGGGTCACCCTGGCGGACGTAATGAATGTCGCCGAGGTTGGTGGCGGATTGGATGGCCTCAAGCTTGGCGGTGTCGCCCTTTTCAGCCAAGGTGGCTTCCAGAGCGGGCACGCGGTCAAAATGGTCTTCCAGCGCGCGCTTGCTGCGCCCCGTGATCATCAGGACGTCGTGCAGGCCCACCTTGACTGCTTCTTCGACCACATACTGGATGGCGGGCTTGTCCACCACGGGCAGCATTTCCTTCGGCATCGCCTTGGTGGCGGGAAGGAACCGGGTGCCAAGGCCCGCTGCGGGGATGACGGCCTTACGGACAGCGTTGTTTTCTAGAGTCACCGGACTAATGTAACGGAAGGAACACATCATAGGCTAAACCCCTCGCCGCGGCGGGACGCACATTTCGTCTTGGTAGCGGACAGCCCCTGCTCTTCAGCGAGCGGGGAGAACCTCAGATTGGACACATATGGCATCCAAGGAAGACATCCGCAGCAGTCGGCGGCTGCACCGGCGGACACTCACTCCGGAGCACATAGCAACTGCTGGCGAGTCGCTTGCGCGGCATGGGACAGCCTGGGCAGCGGAGCTCTCCCCCGGCGGCGCAGCCACCTTTGCTGTGTACCTTGGCGTCGCCTTCGAGCCGCCCACTATCCCCCTCATCGAGTCCCTGCACGAGGCCGGGCATCAAGTGCTGCTGCCTGTTTGCGAGCCTGGCCGGCTACTGAGTTGGGTGTATTGGACGCCTTCCACGGCCTTTGTCAGGTCCGCCTATGCGCCCATAGACGAACCGGAGGGTGAACGCTTGGAAAGCACCGTGATTGCCAAAGCTGCCGGGATCTTCATGCCCGCCACAGCCGTGGATCGGGACGGAAACCGCATTGGCCAAGGCGGTGGCTACTACGACCGGCTTCTCCAAGGCCTCGATGCTGCCGGCCAGCGGCCGCCCACCATCGCAGTGGTGTACGACGACGATTTGTTGCCTTCAGGCTCGATTCCCGCCGAGGCATTTGATCGCCCGGTACGCCAGGTGCTGACCCCGTCGGGTGTCGTCCAACTCCACGACGGACCGGAGCCCGGCTGACAGCCTTGTCCCGGCAAGTGCGGTCCGGCACATCCGCTGGTACACCAGACAGGGACCAATGATAGAATTAGCACTCAGGCCCTGCGACTGCTAAGGCGGACATTCTCCGCCGGTGTTGCACAGGACCTGAACTTTGTCCTGAAGGAGGAACTCAGTGCCCACATACGCATACGCCTGCAAAGACTGTGACCATGCCTTTGACATCGTCCAGTCCTTTTCTGACAGCTCCTTGACGGAGTGCCCCGAATGCAAGGGCGCGCTTCGCAAGAAGTTCAACAGCGTTGGCGTCGTTTTCAAGGGCTCCGGGTTCTACCGGACTGATTCCCGCGATGCCAAGGGCAGCACGGTTTCGGCCGCACCAGCTTCACCCGCCGCTCCGGCGGCCCCGGCAGCAGCACCCGCAACTGCAGCCGCAGCCAGCTAAAAGGTTTTCCACATAAGGCACCGGACCGCTGTTTGCGGCCCGGTGCGACTGGCTAACGTGGCGGGATGTCATCTTCCTCCCGCAGAGCCCTCATTGCCCGCGCCGAGCGGTCAGCAGCAGCCGCCGGTGACTGGCCGCCGCTGAACCGCTCTCCTGCCCGACCATCCCGTTCCCGAGCCGGAGACACCTCGCGGTTCAGCCGCCGTCCAAGAGGTCATGTCGGTCAGCGGGGCGGATTTGGATCATGGATTTCACGCAACCGCCGCTTGGCCGTTGCGCTCCTGCTGTGCGTGGCTGCCGGCATCGCCGTCCAGCAACTCACTCCTGCGTCTGAGCAGCGCGTGAGCATCGTGGTAGCAGCCCGCGACCTGCCGACAGGTAGCAGCCTCACAGAATCTGATTTCACCAGCGTTGGAGTGCCGCCCGATCTCGCGATTACCGGATCGGTGCATAGTATCGGCACCCTTGTTGGCCGTCAGCTTGCTTCCCCCCTCCGCAGGGGGCAGATACCTACGGAGGCCAGCCTGCTGGGCCCGGGACTCCTGACGGGCGCACCCGTGGGCTCGGCAGCGGTCCCACTCAGGATGGCTGATCCCTCATCCATCCAGCTTCTCTCCCCCGGCCAGCTGGTTACAGTGGTCCTTACCGCGGCGGGCTCCTATGACGAGGCCCGGCAAAGCCAGGTTCTTGCGGGCCCGGTGCCCGTTCTATGGACATCAGCCCAAGGCGGCAAGCCCGGCGAATGGCTGGGGACAAGTGATACCGACGGCTTGGTAGTGGTGGCCGCCGATCCCCAACAAGCAGAAAAGCTTGCCGGCGCATCAACGCAAGGCAAGCTCTTCTTTGTTTTAGTCAGCCCATAGTGCGTGGGTCTGCTGCCGGATGGAGCTCATCCCCAATGCGGGGGCTTCTGTTCCTTCAGCCACTGTTCATGGTCGTAGCCGGAGTCGTCGCCCCATCGCCGGGGATCATCCTCTGCGGCCTTCGTAGGAAGAATTCCGTTGGAGGCTGTCTTAGCTGCCGTGGCCTTGGCATCCGCGGCTTCTTCAGTGGCATCGTTGACCGGCTCGCCGGAGTCCTGCGCGGCGCGGTCTTCTGTGCCTGTTTCCTGATCCATCAGTGGTGCTTCTTTCCCATTCTCCGCGTAGCCTTTGGTCGCGGCGACGCCATGTTCTTCACGGGCAACGGCCTGAGCTTCGCCGTCTGCATGGACGGCGGAGCCCTGGTCCACCCTCTGGTCTTCATTGCCCGGATTCAATTGTTCACCATCCGAATGCAGGAAGCCATGGTGGGCAGAAGCGGACTGGGCGATGTGGTTCTCAAGCCCCAGGTACGAACCGATCCGGTCAGCGCAGGAGGACGGATCCGTGAACACTTCGATCGTCCAAAGCGACATGTAGCGCCAGCCCATACGCTCAAGCAACTGCGGCCGCAACCGGCTCCGTTCACGGACGCTCATCCGCCGGTACCGTTCAGTGCCATCCGATTCGATGGCGACAGGGGTGGGGATTTCCGCACCCTCGCGGCCAATGGTGTGGACGGGGTCCGCGGCCGCCGCGATATCCAGCACACCATCGTAAAGATGCCAGACCCGGGCTCCACGTGCACGCAGGCGTTCGCCAAGATCGGCCACCAACGGATCCTCACCCAGCGCCTGCTCACTAGCTACAGCGCGGGAGGCAGGTGTTCCAAGGTTACTGTTACCGGAGAGTTCCCGGTCCAGCAGTTCATAGAAATCCACTGCACCATGGGCCAGGCGATCAAGGTCGAGATCCTCAGGCCGGAAGCACGTGAGGACGTGCATGGAGCGTCGAGCGCGCGTCATCGCCAAGGCAAAACGGTTTCGCCCACCTTCGGTGGACAACGGGCCGAAGGAATGGAGCGCACGGCCGTGCGGAGTGCGGCCATAGCCCAGCGAGAAGATCACGTGGTCACGCACCAGCCCCTGGGCGCGCTCAAGGTCCACCACCCGGAAGGACTCGGGGCCCGCTCCGAAGAAGCTGGACAAAAGAGTGTGGTTAGGCAATTGGAGCCTGATGGCCTCGCCGATCCTGGCAGCATGGCGCAGGCTTGCGGTCACCACTGCCAAGGAAGTACGGGGCCGGAGCCTGGCGTGTTCGAAGACAAGGTCCACCACGCGGTTCACTTCTGCAGTGACAGACTCAACGCCCTCATGGTCCGCTCCGGGCAGCCCGGTGCCGTCGGGTATGTACTCCACGTGAATCGATCGATCCAGGCCAGTGACCGAATTGCCGTCCGGCAGGCGTCGCAGACCGCCGTCGTAGTAGTTCTTGCTCAACTGGAGGATCAAGTCCTCGTCCACCGCGCGATAGACCCAGTTCAATTGCCAGGTGGGCAGGACCCGGGCCAAAGCCTTGAATGCACTGTCCACGTTTTCATGGCTGGCAACCCCGGCAACCGGAGGTTCCACGGCCACGCTGAAAGTACGCGCATTGGCGATTTTTGCATCACCGAAGGCAACTACCTGTCGTGCTCGGGCGATCGCGGGAAGAACCGCCTGCAGAGAGGTGGATTCGGCGTCGATGACCACCACGGCGTCGAACTTTTGCTCGGCCGGGAGAACGCCTGTGAGCAAATAAGGGCTGACGGACCACACAGGAACCAACAGAGGCACAAGATCCGGTGCTTGGGCGCTCAAGGCGGGCAACGTCACACGGCCGTCCTTCAACAAGGCACGGAGCAACTCCGCCTGCCTCGGGTGCTCAAGAAGGCCCTGACGCCACTTCTGGGCCAGCTGCCAACGAAGGCGGGCGGCGCCACTGGCAATGTGTGCTTGGTCGGCCAGGCGATATTCAGCTTCCAGGCGCCGCAGCGAATCACCGTCGGACATGGCGAGGTAGTCATCACCACTGATCATGGCTTCCAAAGCGGACTGCCACCAGGCAAGGTCCAGCTCGGCCGCTACGGACGACGCCGGGACTTCCCGGGCAGCAAGGTCGGCAAGCAGTTCGCCGAGCCCGTGCTCCCGCATTTCCTCGATGAGGAGTGTTCGCTCAGGAAGGGTCTCCAATGTGGCCGTGTCCGCGACGAGACGCTCGAGGCGTTCCATCAGTTGCAGATACGGCGTCTCCTGCAACGAACCGCCATCGGACGTGTGCTTGAGCGAATCACCAAGACGGCGCAGCTCGGCGTCGAGTTCGCGGTAGAGGGCCCCGAGATCGGCAAGGCCGGATGGCACCGCCGGGTGTCGCTGGGTTGTGGCATAGCCTGCCCACAGGGCGCGCTGCTCCTGGACAAGGACCAGGGAGCTGTGGAGGTCCGCGATGTGGACACCGGGGCGTACGTACTCCTTGGCGACCCGGCGCAGGCGTGAACGCTGCATGGAAGGCATCTCAAGATTGCGCTCACGGCGCCAAGCGGAACTGGCAGTGGCTGAGATGAGGTCATGCACCGGCCGGTCGAAGATGTCCGGAGTGAACTTATCCAAGCTCTCGCGGACGGCGATCAGCAGTTCAAGCTGCGCACCCCACTCGGTAAAGGTTTCGCCCAGGCGAATCTCGGCGTGATCGGAAACCTGCTTCATGCGATCCCGCAGGACGGGGAGCTTCTCCTCGGCCAAGCGTGCCAGCTGCTGGGCTTCCTCGGTCTCCTTACGGGTGACCAAACGGGCGCCATACCAAGGGCTGGAAGTGGAGGCCCGGCTGAAGCTACCAAGTTCGGCAGCGCGACGAAGGCGCCCCGCGAGCTCTTCACGGTCCTTGATATTGTCCAGGACGCTTCGCTTCAAGCGCACAGTAGTGGAGGGTGCCGGATGGATGGACGTCAGCTCGGCGAGTGATTGCATCGCTTGATAGGGCGAGCACCCCCAGCGCTCACGGACGTTGTGCAGCGAGGCAACATGATCCATCAAGGCATGACGGTGGCCTGTCAGTGTCTGGTGAAGGTTGCCAAGCTGTGGTTCAAGCGCTTTCTCATTGCGCATGATGGCCCTGACCAGCTGACCCTTGAGTTGCTGCGGCGTGGTCCCGTTACCAGGCCTGAAGAGCACCGATTCGAGGCCCAGCGATTCAAGGTGGGCGGAAAGACCCGCGAGGCTGGCTTGCCTGTCTCCTACCACCAACACGGACTTGCCTTCGCTGACTAAGGCACCGATAGCGTTGATTGCCGTCTGCGTCTGCCCACTTCCAGGAGGAGTGGAGACAACCAGGGAGTCTCCCGCGCGAACGGCGTCCACCACGTACTGCTGGTCCGTATCGGCGTCGAGCAAGAGAAGTTCGTCGGCCGGGTCCCGAAGATCCAAGCTGGGGAACCTGCCCGCTTTAATGGGCTCCGGCTCAATGTCGCCGCCATTGGCTGCGGTCGAGAGGGCCGCAACCGTTGGGTTGTTCATGTTGATCCAGGGATCATCCAGGTTGCCCGAAAGGTCAGCCAGGGTAGTGACCAGCAGGTTGAACTCCACCTCTGCACCATGGATAGGCTTAATGAGCGTGGACAACCGGTCCAGAACCGGCTGGGGATCCAGCCGGGCCGTGTTGTAAGCCATGCGTGCTACAGCGTTGACGTCGAAAACGATGCCGTGGACTGTCTTCAGGTGACGCACCAGCGCGGGGTTCATGCGTGCTTGTTCGGTGAGCTGAAGTTCGAAGTCGTCTTCGCCCGGCCTGACTGTAAGGACGATGGACGTGAGCATCACTGGTGCGGAGACGCGCTGCGGCTTACCACCAACGGCCGAGGTCCACACCACTGTCCCGGCGGACAAGTACCCGGCCTCGATGCCGCGGTCGTTGCTGAGCTCGAAGATCTTGGACCGGATGTTGCGGGCCGCCCTGGCCGCCACCAAGTACTGTTGGCGGTCCCTGATAAGAGTGGACAGCCGTGTTCTGCGACCGGCGAGCAACTGAGCCAGCCCGGAAGGGTGGGCATTGCTGAGATCGATCGCGCCTTCGGGTGTCTTGACGAAGCGCAGCATCGTATCTGCCCCGGTGACGGGTTTGAGACCAGACAGCCATTTGCGGAGCTCTTCGGAGCCCTCTTCCTGGCCTTGACCTACTGACACGACTTCTGCCTTCTTTTCTGTACTAGCTTTAGACGCCTTGGACCATACCGGCATACGTTCGAGGGTAGCGGGAATCCTCGTTCAGCCCGCTCCGCAACGCTGTTCCAACGTGAAATTCGCCGTCATTTCACAGTTGGCAGCATTTCCTGGGGCAAAGACGTACCCCGGATGACGTTGCCCGGTTCAAGCACAGTGGCCGGCCTCCCAAAGGAAGCCGGCCACTCAGAATGCTATTCCCACTCGATGGTTCCCGGAGGCTTGCTGGTGACATCCAGTACCACGCGGTTAACGCCGTCCACCTCGTTGGTGATCCTGTTGGAGATACGTGCGAGCAGGTCATACGGCAAGCGCGACCAGTCTGCCGTCATGGCGTCTTCGGAAGACACCGGACGCAGCACGATCGGGTGGCCATAAGTCCGGCCGTCGCCCTGAACTCCAACGCTGCGGACATCGGCCAGGAGGACCACCGGCATCTGCCATACGTCATTGTCAAGGCCGGCAGCTGTCAGCTCGGCGCGGGCGATGGCATCAGCCTTGCGCAGAAGGTCCAGGCGTTCCTTGGTCACTTCGCCCACAATGCGGATTCCCAGGCCGGGACCGGGGAACGGCTGGCGGCCGACGATTTCCTGCGGGAGGCCGAGCTGGGCGCCAACGGCACGGACTTCGTCCTTGAACAGGGCCCGCAGTGGCTCGACCAGCTCAAACTGCAGGTCCTCCGGAAGCCCACCAACGTTGTGGTGGCTCTTGATGTTGGCAGCACCCTCGCCACCGCCGGATTCGACGACGTCCGGGTACAGCGTGCCTTGGACGAGGAACTTGATCTTTTCACCCTCGGCAGCGGCCTGGGCAATGATGGCCCGTTCCGCTTCCTCGAAGGCCCGAATGAACTCCCGGCCAATGATCTTGCGCTTGGTCTCGGGATCACTGACACCGGCCAATGCCGACTGGAAGCGCTCCTGCTCGTTGGCAACGTACAGGTTGACACCCGTTGCTGCCACGAAGTCGCGTTCAACCTGCTCTGCTTCGCCTTCACGCAGCAGGCCGTGGTCAACGAACACACAGGTCAGCTGGTCGCCGACAGCACGCTGGACGAGAGCGGCAGCCACTGCAGAGTCGACACCACCGGAGAGGCCACAGATGACCTTCGAGTCGCCGATCTGCTGGCGGATACGGTCCACCTGCTCTTCGAGGATGTTGCCCGTGGTCCAGTTGGGGCTCAGGCCCGCGCCCTTGAACAGGAAGTTCTCCAGGACGTGCTGCCCAAGGACGGAGTGCTTCACTTCCGGGTGCCACTGCACACCGTAAAGTCGCTTCTCATCGTTGGCGAAGGCAGCCACTGGGGCTCCGGCCGTAGTTGCCAGCACCTCGAAGCCTTCGGGGGCTTCGTGAACGGAATCGCCGTGGCTCATCCACGTGTTCTGGGACGCCGGGACTCCGTCGAGGATGGAGCGTGCGTCACCCACCAGGAGTGCTTCGGTGGCACCGTACTCCCGCAAACCGGTCTGGGCCACCTTGCCACCCAGGGCATTCGCCATGGCCTGGAAGCCGTAGCAGATACCGAAAACGGGAACGCCGGCCTCGAAGAGGTCAGCACCCACGAACGGGGCGCCCTCGGCGTAGACGCTGGAAGGCCCTCCGGAGAGAATGATGGCTGCCGGGTTCTTGGCCAGAAGCTGCTCGGTGGTGAAGGTATGCGGAACGATTTCCGAATACACATTCGCTTCGCGGACGCGGCGGGCAATCAGCTGCGCGTACTGGGCACCGTAGTCAACAACCAGCACCGGCTTCTGGGAAGTTTGGGGTGCGGTGGGAGTAGTCACCAGACAAGACTACTTTGCCGGGCCGCCCCGGTGCACGTTGACAAGGGCGGCCAAGGCCCAAAACAGGGCCTGCCGTTAGGCATCTCACACCGGGACGCCGTGAAGTCCTAGTAGCGCTTGGACGCCTGCGGGTTGGCTGCGAGTTCCGCTTCCACCTGCGCGTGGAATTTCTTCTCCACGATGAAGGACAGCAGCGGGATGACTCCGCCCAGCGCCAGAAGGACCATTTTGGAGAAAGGCCAGCGCATGAGCGACCACAGGCGGAAGTTTGAAACCAGATACACCACGTACATCCAACCGTGCACGATCAGCACGGAGGTGGAGATGTTGAAGCCACCGATGACGCCCTTGGGTTCGGATTCAGCAAAGCCAAAGCCAAAGGGTTGACCCGTAACCGCATTCGTGCCGCCCGCGAAGAGCGAGACACCAAAGCCGTAGCGGGCAATCAACTCGGCGCATAGCAGGAGCAGCATGGCACCTGTCAGGTATGCCATGACTTTGTAGAACTTCAACGCCGAACGGATCTGCGCTTCCGTGCCGCCGAAGCGTCGCTTCTTGGGCTTGGGTCCGGAATGTTCGGGCTGGATAGCCGGTTTTGGCTCAATCATTGCTGCACCTTATGTTCTGGCTCTGGGCTTGTGGGTTCTGTGGCTGCTTCGGGGTGGCCCGTTTCGTCGAAGTCATCATCCTCGTCTTCGTCTTCTTCGAGGTCGCGCCGGTAGTCGTCCTTCACCAGACGCCACCAAATGAAGATCGAGAACCCGGCAAAGACAACCCATTCCACCGCATAGAAGAGGTTTAGCCAGTTGACTTGTTCTGCAGGGGGCTGCGGCGGGATATTAAGTGCTTTGACGTCACCGTCAAGGGGAATGGTCACTCCGCCTGAGGCCTCGGATGTCGCGGCGACGAAACCCTGATAGCTGGAGACTTCCCACTTGTTGATGAGCTCCGCCGTTGAGACTGCAGACGCCCGGTCTGGACCGGCGTCGACGTTTGGAAGCGGCGCTTCGGATGGGATGAGGCGACCCGTCAACGTGATGGTTCCCGACGGCGGCGGGCCGGCTTGGGCGGGGTCCGCCACCCAGCCGCGGGCCACCGGAATCCAAGTCTGGGGCGAGGCGCCTGCGCCCTTGATTGTGGGAGCGTTGTTGACGGCAAAGGCTGAGACGATCCAGAAGCCTTTTTGCTTGTTGTAAAGGCGGCCTTCAACGAGGACCTGCTTGCCGGGATCGTACGATCCCGTAGCGGTGACCATCTGGTCCGAGACAGAGCCGGGGAAGAACTGGCCCGGCTGGAGGACGTCCACCAGCGGTTTCACTTCTTCGATGCTGGACGGAGCGGGGGGCTCGTGCTGGGCGGACCGGCTGAGCTGCCATTGGCTGAGCAGCACAAACACCCCGGACAACAGAAGCGCAAAGACCAGTCCTGCGATCCAGCGGGGTTTCAACGCGGTTTTCAACACCCCTTAACCGTACTTCGTCCGGCTGTAGAACAACGAAACGAGGTTGGCTAGAGTGGGGCAGCAGGGTCCCTACGTGGCGACGAAGTCGACACGAAAGGGCCTGCCCCAATCTCTAGTGGTCGAAGAACACGAGGCTGGAGTTGATGAGTTCGGAGATGACCTCGGTATCGTGTGCCCGGCGAAGGGACTCCCGGAATGACTCCTTGGAGAGGGAACGCGCGAGCGTGGCAAGAACCTCCAGGTGGTCGGAGAAGGAACTGGCCGGGGTGGCGATAAGGAGGACCAGGTTTGCCGGACCGTCAGTGGCGCCGAAGTCCAAGGCATGGCCAAACTTGGTCACGCCTACCGCAATGGAGATCCTGTCCACGAATTCGCTTCGGGCATGCGGCAGTCCTATGCCACCCGGAAGCCCGGTGGCAAGCTGGTGCTCACGCGAATGCACTTGCTCCAGGAAGCCTTCAAGATTGGAGATCCTGCCTGCTGCGTGGAGCCTCTGAGCCAGTTGCGCTGCGGCATCGATCTTGTCTTTGGCAACAAGTTCAAGGATGACCGTATCCGGGGTGGTCAGTTCCGCGTCGTAACGGTCAAGTGGTTCAGCCAAGTTATGTTCCCTCCATGTGGCCTCCCGGCCTCAATTCCTTGAGCTGGTCAGCGAAGGGGAACGATGTCATCCACTCCCATGCGCGCGGCATCGGCCGATTCGTCATCGGGTTGCTGCTGACTAAGTCGTTCAGCTTCCACGCGCGCCAGGTAGTGCTTGATTTCGCTCTCACGCTGGGTCTCGCTCCAGCCAAGGATTTCTCCCATCAGCTTAGCTACAACGGGCGCGGCAGACACACCCCGGTCCCACGCTTCGATGGAGATCCGGGTGCGGCGGGTCAGAACGTCGTCAACGTGGCGCGCGCCCTCGTGGGTTGTTGCATAGACAACTTCGGCAGCCAAGTAGTCATCCGCTCCAGGAAGGGGCTCACCCAGTTCCGGCCGTCCAGCGATAATGTCCAGGACTTCGGGGGTCATGGATCCGAAACGGTTGAGCAGGTGCTCCACGCGTGCCACATGCACACCCGCCTGCTCGGCGGACCTGCCGCGACGGTTCCACGCGGCTTTGAATCCCTCGGCGCCCAGGAGCGGAATTGTCTCAGTGCAGCTGGAGGGAACACGTTCGTCCATGGCCCTGGTTGCCTCGTCCACGGCGTCTTTGGCCATGACACGGTACGTTGTGTACTTCCCGCCGGCTACCACCACGAGTCCGGGCACGGGGTGCGCCACCACATGCTCCCTGGACAGTTTGGCAGTGGAGTCATTGTCACCAGCGAGCAGGGGGCGGAGGCCCGCGTACACGCCTTCCACGTCCTCGCGGGTCAGGGGACGCTTGAGAACCTTGTTGACATGTTCCAGCACATAATCGATGTCCTTGCTGGAAGCTGCCGGGTGTGCCTTGTCCAACGTCCAATCGGTATCTGTTGTGCCGATGATCCAGTGCCTGCCCCAAGGGATCACAAAAAGCACAGATTTTTCGGTGCGGAGGATCAACCCGACCGTGGATTGGAAGCGGTCGCGCGGCACCACAAGGTGGATTCCCTTGGAGGCCCGCACCTTGAGTTGCCCACGGTCCGTCACCATTGCCTGGGTTTCATCGGTCCATACGCCTGTAGCGTTGACCACCTGCTTGGCCCGGACCTCGAAGACTGTACCATCCTCCTGGTTTTCCACCTTGGCACCGACCACGCGTTCCCCCTCGCGCAGGAAATCAACCACGCGGACGCGGTTCGCTGCATGGGCGCCATAGTGCGCCGCAGTCCTTACAAGATTGACCACCAGACGGGCATCATCCACCTGGGCGTCGTAGTAGCGGATGGATCCGACGAAGGCATCTTCTTTGAGGCTAGGAGCTGCGCGCAGGGTTCCGCGCCGGAAGAGGTGCTTGTGCATGGGGACGCCCCGGCTGTGGCCGGAGGTCAGACCCAAGGTGTCGTAGAGCATAATGCCCGCACCGACGTAAGGGCGCTCCCAGATGCGGCGCGTCAGCGGGTAGAGGAAGGGGACGGGGCGCACCAGGTGCGGCGCGATCTGCTGGATCAGCAGCCCCCGTTCCTGAAGGGCTTCCTGGACGAGGCCAAAATCCAGCATCTCCAAGTACCGCAGGCCGCCATGGATGAGCTTGGACGATCGGGAGGAGGTTCCGGACGCCCAATCCCGAGCCTCGACGATGCCTACCGTGAGGCCACGAGTCACTGCGTCCAGCGCTGCACCGGCTCCTACTACTCCGCCGCCAACAATCAGGATGTCGAGCTCTTTGCCCGGCTGGGCAGTGGCTTTCAGGACTTCGATCGACGCGGCACGGGATTCCGGGCTCAGTGCTCCCGGGGAATTCACCTGCGGACCGCCTGCGACATTGCTCATCGGACCCCTCCTCAAACGCAACAGCTGGTAGTCACCTACCCTACTTGTTGCTCGCCTCCTTGGGCAGGGCACGGGTGCAGCCGCGATCGGAAGAACCGCCCCAACGAAGAAGGCCCGTGTTGGCTCCGATGGTGATCGGAGCCAACACGGGCCTTCAGCGACTAGTTTCAGTTGCCTGCGTAAGGAGAAACCACGACGTCGACGCGCTGGAACTCCTTGAGGTCCGAATAGCCGGTGGTCGCCATGGAGCGGCGCAGGGCGCCGATAAGGTTCGACGTCCCGTTGGTGTGGTGGCCGGGTCCGAAGAGGACCTCTTCCAACGGACCAACCGTTCCGACGTTGACGCGATCGCCGCGGGGAGATTCGAGGTGGTGTGCTTCAGGACCCCAGTGCCAGCCCCGGCCCGGTGCCTCTTCGGCGCGAGCGAGTGCACTGCCAAGCATTACGGCGTCGGCACCCATGGCGATGGCCTTGACGATGTCTCCGGAGCTGCCCATGCCGCCGTCGGCAATGACGTGGACGTAACGTCCACCGGACTCATCCATGTAATCGCGGCGGGCGGCAGCGACATCGGAAATGGCTGAAGCCATGGGTGAGTGGATACCGAGGGCGCGACGCGTAGTGGTGGTGGCTCCGCCGCCGAAACCGACCAGGACACCGGCAGCGCCGGTGCGCATGAGGTGCAGGGCAGGCGTGTAGCCGGCTGCTCCGCCAACAATCACCGGAACGTCCAGTTCATAGATGAACTGCTTGAGGTTCAGGGGCTCGTGATTCTTGGAGACGTGCTCAGCCGAAACCGTGGTTCCGCGGATGACAAAGATGTCGACGCCGGCAGCCACCACGGTCTTGTAGTGCTCCTGGGTGCGCTGGGGGGTCAAGGACCCTGCAACAGTCACGCCGGCGGCGCGGATCTCCGCCAAGCGGGAGCTGATGAGTTCAGGCTGGATGGGTGCCTGGTAAAGGTCCTGCATGCGACGCGTCACGGCGGGGCTGTTGGTCTCGTCGGCCAAGTCCGCGATCTCGTCAAGCACCTTCTGGGGATCCTCGTAGCGCGTCCAGAGGCCTTCGAGGTCAAGGACGCCCAAGCCGCCGAGGCGACCAAAAGCGATGGCAGTATCCGGGGACATCACGGAGTCCATGGGAGCCGCAATAACGGGGGTGTCGAACTTGTAGGCGTCGATCTGCCAGGAGACAGAGACGTCCTTCGGGTCACGCGTCCGGCGGTTCGGGACGATCGCGATGTCATCCAGGGAGTAGGCACGACGCCCACGCTTGCCACGGCCAATCTCAATCTCATAAGTCACTGCTCGAGTTTATCCCACCAAAACGAAGGCCCCGTTTTCCCCCTAGGTGTTCCGGCTGGTTTCATCCACCGACAGCTGGGATTCGAACATCCGGAAGTAACGTCCCCTCAATGCCACCAGTTCCTTGTGGGTTCCCTGCTCGGCAATGCGGCCGTCCTCCAGCATGTACACGATATCTGCCTTCTCGATGGTGGCGAGGCGATGACTGATGGCAATGATGGTGCTGCTCCGGTCTGCGAAAAGCCGGGTGAAAATGCGATGTTCCGCCAAAGCGTCGATGGCTGACGTGGGCTCGTCCATGACCATGAACGAGGCATCGCGGTAGAAGTTGCGTGCCATGGCCAGGCGCTGCCATTGGCCACCCGACAGCCCGCTTCCCTTGCGTCCCCGGGGGTCCTCCATCCAGTTGCTGACGTGGTTCTCCAGGCCGTTGGGCAACTTGTTAATGAACTCCATGGCTTCGGCGTCCGAGGCCGCCCGCCGGATCCGGTCGTCGTCCCGGGGCTGGTCCACGTCGCCGAGATAGATGTTCTCCGCCGCGGTGGCGAACTCGTATTTCAGGAACTCCTGGCTCAGCACTGCAAGGTGCCGGTGCCAACTGGTGACGTCGATCCCGGCAAGGTCCACGCCGTCAAGCAGCACTTGGCCGGAGTCGGGGCGGTACAGTCCAGCCAGGATTCGGATCAGCGTTGATTTGCCTGCACCGTTCTCCCCCACAATGGCGATGTGCTGACCTGCCCTGATGGTCATGGAGATGCCCTTGATGACCTCGATGTCACTCCCCGTGTAGCTGAACCGGATGTCCCGCAGCTCCACGGTTGCGGGCGACGACGACAGCGGCTTTTCTTTCCCGCTTGGGATAGGGAGGGCCATGAAAAGCTCATAGTCCTTGAGGTTGGCGAGGTCCTCGTCAATGGAGCTCAGGGAAGAGACAAGGCTGTTGGCGGTAGACAGCGCGCGGCTCACAATCTGCTGCACGTACAGGAACTGTCCAACTGGCTGCGCCCTGGCGATGATCTGGCCAACAACCCAGATCAGGGACACAACCTCGGCCCCGTACTGCAGGGAATCGGCGGCAAGCTGCTTGGGAATGTACCGCTTTTGGAAGTCCAGGCGCCTGCGTTCGTCAGCATCCCGCAGCCTCGATCGCAGATCCATGAGGTATCCGACGATCCCGTACAGCCGCATCTCGGCAATGTGTTGGGGCCGGAGCAGGTTTTGTTCGATCATCCGGCGTTGCCGCCTCGAATCCACCTGCGTATTCCAGTGCGCGATCTGTTCGCGGGACAGTTTGAACTGCAGGTAGACGCTGGGCACGATGGCCACCAGTACGATGACTGCGATCCACCAGCTGACCAGGAGCAAAGCACCGATAGCCAGGACCACGGAAACGAACTGTGTAAAGATGGCGGCTATCCGGTCCAGGACGCGGGCATACGAATCGGAGAACCGCTTGGCGCGGTCGTAAAGATCCACCGTTTCTTTGTCGTCATAGCGCCAGAATTCCAGTGCGAGGAAGCGCTGGTACATCATGTCGCCCACGATGGCGCCCACCTTGAAGCTCATCAACTGCTGGATGTAGCGGTCAACGCTGCTGAAGGCGCCCCAGAACAATCCCAGTGCTGCGGTGATGATGACGTACAGAATGGCCCGGGGACCGGCGTCGGGGTCTCCCGCGTAACCGGCCGCCAGTGCTGTGGTGGTCAGTGCAGCGAAATACGTGGTGACCAGCGGCAGAGTGGCCGAAATCAGGGACCCTGCCACCTTCATGATGACTGCGCCGGGTGAAGCTTTGAAGCTCACCTTGAGGACCTGCCCGACGGCGCGCGCGTATGGCCGCAAGGCGAGCTTGCGGGGCGGCGCCCCCGGTGGGACCGAGTTCAACCGGACCGACTCCGGGTGCCGCGATTGTGCGGGCTTTTCTGACATGTGCCCAGCCTATTCTTCGGGACCGACATTTATGTCGCGTCCTGTTAAACAGCTGTTCCCCGTGGAAACTTCCACGGGGAACAGCTGTTGGGCAGATGGGTGATCAGCGGGAACCGTAGTTCGGCGCTTCGACGGTCATCTGAATGTCATGCGGGTGCGATTCCTTCAGGCCTGCGGGCGTGATGCGGACGAACTTGCCGCGTGCCTTCAGCTCCGGGATGGTGGGGGCGCCCGTGTAGAACATGGTCTGGCGGAGGCCACCCACCAACTGGTAAGCCACGGAGGCCAGCGGGCCGCGGAAGGCAACGCGGCCTTCGATGCCTTCGGGGATGAGCTTGTCGTCGCCCGAGACGTCGGCCTGGAAGTAGCGGTCCTTGGAGTAGGACGTGTTCTTGCCGCGCGACTGCATGGCGCCAAGGGAGCCCATGCCACGGTAGCTCTTGAACTGCTTGCCGTTGACGAAGATGAGCTCGCCCGGGGACTCTTCACAGCCGGCGAGGAGGGAGCCCAGCATCACGGTGTCGGCTCCGGCAACCAGTGCCTTGCCAATATCGCCCGAGTACTGGAGTCCGCCGTCGGCAATCAGTGGAACACCGGCGGGGATTGCTGCCTTGGCGGATTCGTAGATGGCGGTGATCTGCGGCACGCCCACGCCGGCGACGACGCGGGTGGTGCAGATGGATCCCGGACCCACGCCCACCTTGATGCCATCAGCACCGGCGTCGATCAGTGCCTGGGCACCTTCACGAGTGGCTGCTTGGCCGCCGATGATGTCCACGTGCGCGGCAATGGGATCCGACTTCAGGCGGCGGATCATGTCCAGTACACCTTGGGAGTGGCCGTTGGCGGTATCAACGAACAGTGCGTCCACGCCGGCGTCGACGAGCTTCATGGCGCGTTCCCAGCCGTCACCGAAGAATCCGATGGCGGCACCTACGCGGAGGCGGCCTTCGTCGTCCTTGGTGGCCAACGGGTACTGCTCAGCCTTGGTGAAGTCCTTGGTGGTGATGAGGCCCATCAGGCGGCCTTGCTCATCAACGAGCGGGAGCTTCTCGATCTTGTTGGTGGCCAGCTTGTGGGAGGCTTCCTCACGGCTGATACCCACATGACCGGTGATGAGCGGCATCTTGGTCATGGCATCGCTGACGCTGCGCAGCGGAAATTCAGATTCGGGAATGAAGCGGGTATCGCGGTTGGTGACGATACCCAGCAGGCGTCCGTCCGTGTCCACGACGGGAAGCCCGGAAACGCGGTAGCGGGAACACAGCTCGTCCAGCTCCTGCAGCGTGGCCTGCGGGCCGATGGTCAGCGGGTTGGTGATCATGCCGGATTCGCTGCGCTTGACGCGGTCTACGTGCTCGGCCTGGTCATCGATGGACAGGTTGCGGTGAACCACGCCCAAACCACCCTGCCGGGCCATGGCGATGGCCATGCGGGATTCGGTCACGGTGTCCATTGCTGCTGAAAGCAAAGGAGTCTGTACGGAGATGCGCTTGGAAATGCGGGAGGACGTGTCAGCGTCGGACGGGATGACGTCCGTGTGGCCGGGCAGCAACAGGACGTCGTCGTAGGTCAGGCCTACAAAGCCAAAGGGATCGTGTTCGGGCTGGGTCATGAGTGTGCGCCTCTTACCTGGGTTCCGGGGGCTTAACTGGTAGGGGTTGCAACTGATGACCAGCCCGTCATTACGGGACTGGCCTGTGCAGAGAGTACCTGTGCAAAAGTTACCTGTGCAGAAGGTATTGGATAAATACTAGAACCTCCGCGCCGATCGCCATATTCCGCGACGCCTGACTGTGAGCAACAGCACTGGCGGCAGGCCGTCGTCGTACGTTTGAAACAGCCGGCGAGCGCGGAACCTAGCTTGCGGACCAACCGGTAGCGGCCAGCAGCCGCTGTTCAAACATGGGGATCATGGTTTGAACATAGGTCTTGGTGAGGTGGTTGTCATCCTTATACACGTAGACGTTACCAACCACCGCGGGACAGGTCCCTTGCTCGCAGATGAAGTCGCTCATATCCATTAGGTAGAGCCGCTCCACCTTGCCTACATAGTCGTCCATAGGTGATGACGCCGCCAAGGACTCTTCAAGGGGCACATTGCAGTCGGGCGAATCCTTGCCCTTCTTCTGCACGCACTCGGGCATATTGAAGCTGAACCGCGGGTTGTCCCGGACACCCACCACATCGATTCCCAGGTCCGTGAACGGCTTGATGCCTTCGAGGTATCCGGGCACTTCGGTTTCAAAGGGAGCATCGACGTGCGTCTTGGATGCCACGGTGAAAACTGCGTCGGGCTTGTGCTCCATCACGTAGGCGGAGCTTGCCTTGTTGAACTCGTTGCAGAAATCGGGGCGCTCCGGCGACTGGGCACCGAACCGGCAGCCACCTTTAAGCAGCGTCACCACTTCCCAGCCGTGCTTTTTGGCAATCGGGCCAAGAGCAGCCGTGTACTGCTGGGAATGGGAATCACCGAGCACCACGATCCTCTTGGTGACCACCGCCGGTTCCTCATTTTGCAGGCAGTCCTGCAGCAACGGATCGCTGGGTACGTTGTCGCCGGTGCACTTGCCGTCGACGTTTGCCCACTCGTCCTTCATGGCTGCGGGCGCGGGGATGATGAGGGCTTCTTCGCTCGGCTCACCGGCGTACTCCGGGGACAACGCGGCAGCACCCGGCGTCAGTTCGTGGGGCTGATCCGCAATCGCTGCAGCTTCAGCAGTGATGGCGCTTTGCCACACCGTGACCGGCAACGCCAACAGCGCACCGCACGTGGCAATCACGACGGCGGCCCGCCAGGACCGCACGTCCGGCCACTTCCAGCGGCGCAGGGGAACTTCCACATACCTTGTGGTGGCTACCGCCAACAGCATGGAAACCGTCATGATTCCCAGGCCTTGGAGGAGGCTGGGCGCGGTAGTGCCGGTGGCCAGGAGGAAGAACACCAAAACCGGCCAGTGCCACAGGTACAGGGCGTACGAGTTGTCACCCACCATGACCAGTGGGCGTGAGCCCAGGAGACGGTCGGCACCGAAGGGGCTACCGCTCTGACCCGCGATGATGACGGCTGCAGCCGCAAGGGTGGGCCAAAGGGCTACGAAACCCGGGAAGGAGCGGTCCACCGTGAGCATCAGCCCGCAGGCGAGCATCGCTGCAATACCTGCCCATCCCAGGAAAACACGGAACCGGCGTCCCGGTTTCAGGTATGGGATCGCCAGAGCGAGAAGGGAACCCAGCGCGAATTCCCATAGGCGTGCACGGGTGTCAAAGTAAGCGTGGGCTTGGTTGTTGGCGGTCTGCTCGATGGAGAACACGAGTGATGCCAGGAAGACTGCGCCGAAGGCGAAGAACAGCAACTGCCTGTGGGTTGCGGCCTTCCGCTGCGGAGACAGCTTAGCCAGCTGCGGTTGCAGAAACGCGACTCCGGCGAAGATCAACGGCCACAGAATAAACACCTGGCCTTGCACGGATAGCGACCAAAAGTGTTGCAGGGGGCTGGCGTGAACGTGCTGCTGGGCGTAGTAGTCCACCGCGAAAGCGGCCAACTGCCAGTTTTGCCGGTACATGAGGGATGCCCAGGCCTCGGTGAGGATATCGGGCCACCGGCTCTGCGGTATGAGTGCCCAGGTGCCTGCCAGGGCTGCCAGCAAGACAACGACGACGGCGGGCAGCAACCGCTTGAACACGTGCAGCCAATGCCGCAGGAGTCGTAATGGCTTATGACTTTCGAGCTTGCGCGTGAAGGACAGCGTCAGCAGGAAAGCCGAGATCAGCAGGAAAACGTCCACGCCGCCCGAGACCTTGCCGAGCCAGATATGGTAGGCCGCGACCATGAGCACTGCCAGGGCACGCAGGCCCTGGACTTCCGGGCGGAAGCCGGGTTTCGACGTCGTGGATTCCTTGCTTGGCGGGGCAGCCGTTCTTGCGCGCGTGTCCATCATCGTTGCCACCCTGTCGCGGCAAACCACCTTTCATCGAGCATGCCCGACATGCTCTTGACGTACGTTTTGGTCAGGTGGTTGTCATCCAGGTACACGAAGGTGTTACCAATGATGGGCGGGCAGTAGATCCCCAGGCACACAAGGTCGGTCATATCCAGCAGGACCAGGTCCTGGTATTTACCCGCCACGGCGTCAAAAGGACTGGGTTCGGCCAGGACGTCCGACTTCAGCGGACGGCAATCAGGGCTGTCCACCCCTTTGGCGAGGGCGCAGTCCGTCAGGCTGTAAGTGAACCTTGGGTTATCCCGCACTGCCACCATTTGGATGCCCAGTGCCGTGACCTCGGGAACGAGGTCCTCAAAGCCGTGGGTCAGTCTTTCGTCAGGCAAGGACGACACAGCCGCTGTGCCCACCATGAAGATGGCATCCGGCGTATGGTCCCGGATGTGGCTGCGCACTTCACTGTTGAACTCGTTACAGCCAGGCTCCGACTCGGGGTCTTCAGTCATGAAGGGACACGCCCCGTACAGCAGCGAGTAGAGGCGCCAATGATGCTGCTCGGCCAATACTTCCATGGCGGCAAGCCACTGCTGGGAGTGGGAGTTGCCTACCACCAGGACTGTCTTGGTGGCGTCGGAACCCACACCGTTCTGCCGGCAGTTGTCCTGCAGCAACTGCGACTCGGGTTTCGTGTCTCCGGAGCACCCCTCGGGCAGTTGGGCCCAGTCACGCCCGATCCTTTCCGCGGTGGGCTGAGTGAGCGCATTTGGAGCCGCTTCATTCACGTACGTTGGCAGGAGTGCCTTTGCCCCGGGATTGTCGAAGACCATTCGCGCCTCTGCAGCTTGCTGGTCCAAGTCCAGCTTGTACTGGAAAGCGAGCAGGGGCGCGGAAACGACTGCCAGGCACGTCGCGATTGCGATGACCGAGCGGCGGCGCTTCATCTCGGGCCATTTCCATTCCCGGAACGGCTTCTCCACGAACTTGGTGGTCAGGAAGGCCAAAACGAGTGACAGCGCAATGATGGCGGTGCCGGAAAGCCAACCGGCCTGACCCTTGCCGCTCCAGGCCAGGGCAATTACCAGGATGGGCCAGTGCCAGAGGTATAGGGCGTAGGAGTTGTCACCGAGCCGGACCAGGAATTTGGAACTCAGGATCCGGTCCACCCCGAAACGGCTCCCGGTCTGACCGGCTGCGATCACCGCGACCGCGGCCAGCGTAGGCCACAAGGCGACGAATCCCGGGAACGCAGTCTGTACCTGCAACAGGATTCCGCAAGTGAGCATCGCTGCCACCCCCACCCATCCCAAGATCACACGGACGGGTTTGGAGAAGTCCAGGCCCGGTAGCACCAACGCCACCAGCGTGCCCAAGGCGAACTCCCACAAACGGGCAAAGGTATCGAAGTATGCCACGGCCTGGTTGCTGGCTGTGAAGATGATGGAGTAGATGAACGACACCAGGAAAATGATGGCGAAAACATACACCAGAGTGGCGCGGTAGCGGAGGGCAAAGCGGCGGCACACCAGCGCAACCGTCGCAAAGATGATGGGCCACAAAATGAATACCTGGCCCTGGATGGACAAGGACCAGAAGTGCTGAACGGGGCTCGCCATGCTGTGGTCGGTGGCATAGTAATCAACCGCCAGGTCCTGCAGCAGCCGGTTCTCAAAGTAAAACAGCGAAGCCCAGGTTTGCTGGACAATTTCAACCCAACGCGTGGCTGGCAGGAAAACGAAGGTTGCTGCGAGAGTGCCCACCAGGACAACGACGACGGCGGGCAGCAGCCGCCTGAACAGGTGCAGCCAGTGGCGCACAAGGTCCATGGGGCGGCCCTGTTTGTAACGTCCCGTGAACTGGAGGGTCATGAGGAACGCTGAAATGAGGAGGAAGACATCAACGCCTCCGGAGACCCTGCCGATCCAGATGTGGTAGCTGACCACCATCAGGACTGCGAGGGACCTAAGGCCCTGGATTTCGGGGCGGAACTTAGACTTTGCAACGGGTCCGGCAGCCCGCTTACCGTGGTGGGCAGGGGCTGGAATCGTTGGCGTCGTCACGTTAGGCAGTTCCTCAAAGCTCTGGCACAAAGCATCAATATTACGCGGTTTCAGTCGCGCAACCGATGTGGAAGGGTGTCCCTGGCCGCCATCCGAAGCCCCATCAGCACAGGTCCAGCCATACATTGTGCCCCCCGAACCTGTGCGTGACCTGTGCTGATACTCCCCGCTCTCGTTAACACTGCAGCCGGCCACGCCCCTCACTAACGTGACCCATTACACGTTCACCAGTCCGCTGGAACGCGGTGCGGCCACCCGACGGGCAAGGTAGCGCGCGTCCCGTCCGACACCCGGAAGGGTCGCCGAAGCCGCAGCGAACAGGAATTCCTGGCCGATGAAGAACACACCTGGAACATCGGCCACCACTCCCCGCTTTTGCAGCAGCCTGCCGGCCCCGTCCACCACGGGCACCCGGACCCACGAGTAGTCGTCCCGGTAACCCGTGCACCAGATAACGTTGGCAGGTTTGACCGTTTGGATGTCTCCGCCAACTTCCGGATACCCGTCCCGGACACCGGTGACCCTGGGCAGCAATTCAACACCTGCAGCGCGCAGTTCCTTGGTCCTGGTCCGGATCAGCGGCGCAGCCTTCTGCATGAACTTTGGAGCAACCTTGCGGCCAACAGGGGTGTCCAGTGTGAGCACGTGCAGGCCCGCGAAACGAATGACCGGAAGCACGAAGCGCGCTGCTGCACGTCCGTGGCGCACGGGGAGCTCGCCACCGGGGCCTCCCGCCACAGCGGTCGGATGGCTCCCGCTAACCTCCAGGGCGATCTCCGCCCCTGAGTTCCCCAGTCCCACCACCAGGACAGGGCCGGGCTGGAGCTGGGAAGGATTCTTGTAGTCCTGGGAATGGAGTTGGAGTATGTCCGCCGACAGTTCCCCGGCGAAGGCCGGGGTCTTGGGCACGCGGTATCCCCCCGTGGCAATAACCACGTTCCTGGCATGCCATGCTCGCTGCCCGGAGGTGACTTGGAATCCATCCCCGTCGCTCTCAAGGCCGTCGACACGCACATTGTGTACGATCGGCAGGTCGAAGCGACGCTTGTAGTCCTCAAGGTAGTCAGCCAGCTCATCCTTGGTGGGGAAACTCAACCTGTCGCCGGGGAACGGCACCCCGGGAAGGCCGTCGTACTTGCCGGGAGTGAACAGCCGCAGGGAATCCCATCGCTGCCGCCAAGAGTCTCCCGTCCTGGCATTTTCATCCACTATCAGGAAGCTGCTGCCTTCTTGTGCCAGCCAATATCCAATCGCCAAGCCTGCCTGTCCACCTCCTACTATGAGCGTGTCTACTGCTGGGTTCTGGCTCCAGTTCATGGCTTTTTCCCTTCAATTACTGGTTCTCCGATGGGTTCTTTGTGTGTGTCTTCAGGAACCTTCCGGTAGCGCAGGCACCACAGGAGCATGAGGGCAGACGCCACAACGTAGAAGGAGTGCAGCAGCCATACGGGGCCTGCCGGAAGATCAAAGACATAGAACGAATGCACTGCGTTGGCCACGTTGGTGGTGGCGATGTTGCCGACGCTGTATGACTCAAGGTCCTTGGTGCGCACGGCCTTCAGAAGCATGGGGAGCATGCTGGCGGCGAAGAGCACGGTGGATACGGTGCCGGCAAGCAGTGGAATGTTCATACAGCCAAGCTATGAGTCCAGCCCCATCCACCGCGTCGGCAGAATGACCCATTCCCACCCGAGCTGCATGGGTACTTATGCGCACAGGCGAACGAGCGTTACCTCAACAGATGGCGTTAGCTCAACAGGTGGTGATCGAACGCATACCGGGTCGCAGCCACGCGCGATGGCACAGCGAGTTTGGTGAGGATATTGCTCACGTGCCGCGCAACGGTCTTTTCGCTGAGGTAAAGGGATCGGGCAATGGTTTTGTTCGCGTTGCCCTCCGCCACCAGACGCAGGACCTCCAGTTCGCGGACAGTAAGCGGCGAGTTGGTGCCTTGATCGCGTTCCCCACTGATGCCCACTACTTCTGAGGCCGCGGGAGCGGCACCCAGCTCCACGAATTCCGCCCGGGCCGCTTCGAATTCCATGGTCGCCGAATCAGGGTCGCCCAGCGCCGCGCAGGCCCTGCCCGCGAGCACGCGGCAACGGGCTGCCTCATACGGGGCTTCAAGGGAGAACCACAGCCTCCATGCCGTCCGTGCCGCCATCAGGGCAGCTTCCGCGCTGCCTTCAGCCAAGAGCACGCTCGCCTCCGCGTGGGCAGCGAGGGCAGCTTCCAGAGGGCGCTTTTCCGGGTCAACAAGGGACGCAAATTCGCTGGCAGCGGACCTTGCCGCTGTCAGCTCACCGGCGGCGAGTTCCACCTCAACAAGAGCCGGAAGAAGTCTTCGCCGGTTGGCAGGATCCGATGCTGCCACTGCCCGACGCATCATGGACTGGGCCTGGGGGCCGTTCTGCTGGGCCAATCGCACCAGGGCCATACCGGGAAGAGGCTCGAAACCCGTCTCCCCGGCCCTTGCATAGGCAGCTTCGGCTTCGGCCAGGCTTCCCCTGAGACGGAGAATTTCCCCTTGCTGGTACCAAGCGCCGTAAGTGGCTTCCGGATCGCCCCGCCGCGCACGGTCTTGGGCAATCCGCGCCGCGGCAAGGGCGTCATCCCATGCGCCATGGAGGAGAAACAACTCCGCCCGGTGGGATTGGCATTGCCCGCTGAACATAACCATGTCCGGCCTGTCCCCGCACCATTTCTCCAACGCGGCCGTCCACTCCTGGGCACGGCGGACATCCAACACCAAACGGCAGTTGCCGATCACCGCACAGTAGATGATCCCGGACGGGATGGGCGAAACTTCGCCCGCGATGACCGAGACCATCACTTCATCAAGAAGTTGAAGGCCCTCATCAGGGAATCCGAGGGTGAGCCTGGCGGTTCCGACGCCGAGCTGGCCCAGCGCCATGAGGTCCTTGTCCTGGAAGTGCCGGCCGATCTCCAACGCCCGGCTGAAAATCGCAAAGCTCGCCTCCGGAGCTCCTCCGTACAGGGCACCAAGTGCCTCCGGCACCAACAGGTAGCCCTCCGCTGCGGTAGGGCTATCCAGCCCTTCCACCAGATGCTTGGCCCGGGACATCCAGCCGCTGCTGCGGGCGGGCTCACCGAGATCCATCAAGTACAGCACCAGCCACGCTGCGCAGCGTGCGGCACTATCCGTGTCGCCCAGCGTGATGAATTCGTCGTGCGCCCGGGTCAGGTAGGCCACGCCCTCGGCGTCTTTGCCCAACAGCATCGCTACGGAGGCCACCAACTCGATATCTTGAGGAGGCAGTCCCCCTGCGGTGTCGGCGCGTGCGAGGCATTCGAAGGCATCGCTCCAGCGGTGCTCGGAGAATGCCGAGCGTCCCAGGTCCAAAGCTGTGGCAGGCATCGTCATGGCTCACCCGTCGGCGTCGATGCGCCCCGTTGACGCACCCAAGCCGCCGTATTAGCGTCAGGTTACCGCCGCCGTCGTGCGCTCACAATAGCTGAGCGACACAGGCCACGACACCACCCCGGAAACAACAGAAGCCCCGGTCAAGGCGACCGGGGCTTCTGTATAACAGGCTCTTAGTGCTGGTGGCCTGCGTGTGCGTCTTCTTCCTCAGCCGGCTTCTCGGCAACCAGGGTCTCGGTGGTGAGAACCAGGGCAGCGATGGAAGCGGCGTTGCGGAGAGCCGAACGGGTGACCTTGACGGGGTCGATCACGCCAGCGGCGATCAGGTCCTCGTACTCGCCCGACTTGGCGTTGAAGCCGTGGTTGGCTTCCAGCTCGGAAACCTTGGCAACAACCACGAAGCCATCGAAGCCGGCGTTCTGGGCGATCCAGCGCAAAGGCTGAACCAAGGCGCGGCGGACGATGCCCACAGCAGCTGCCGCGTCACCCTCCAGGGCCTTGACGGCCGGGGACTCGTCCAGCGCCTTGAGGGCGTGGATGAGAGCGGAACCGCCACCGGAAACAATGCCTTCTTCGAGGGCTGCACGCGTGGAGGAAACAGCGTCCTCGATGCGGTGCTTCTTTTCTTTCAGCTCAACCTCGGTGGCTGCGCCAACCTTGATCACGCCGATGCCGCCGGCCAGCTTGGCCAGGCGTTCCTGCAGCTTTTCCTTGTCCCAGTCGGAGTCCGTCCGGGTAAGCTCAGCACGCAGCTGCGCCACGCGGTCGGCAACGTCCTGGGCCGTGCCGGCGCCGTCAACGATGGTGGTGTTGTCCTTTGTCACCGTGATACGGCGAGCGGTACCAAGTACCTCGAGGCCAACGCTGTCCAGGGTCAGGCCGAGGTCCGGGGAAACAACCTGGGCGCCCGTGAGCGTCGCGATGTCCTGGAGCATGGCCTTGCGGCGGTCGCCGAAGCCCGGAGCCTTGACGGCAACAACGTTGAGCGTGCCGCGGATACGGTTGACGATCAGCGTGGAGAGGGCTTCGCCTTCGATGTCTTCAGCAATGATGAAGAGCGGCTTGTTGGCCTGCAGGGCCTTTTCCAGCAGCGGCAGGAAGTCCTGCAGCGAGGAGATCTTGCCCTGGTTGATCAGGATGAGGGCGTCTTCAAGAACTGCTTCCTGGCGCTCTGCGTCGGTGACGAAGTACGGGGAAAGGTAGCCCTTGTCGAACTGCATGCCCTCGGTGAGCACCAGTTCGGTCTGGGTGGTGGAGGATTCTTCAATGGTGATGACACCATCCTTGCCAACCTTGCCGAACGCCTCGGCCAGCAGTTCGCCAACCTCGTCGCTCTGCGCGGAGATGGCTGCGACGCTGGCAACCTGGGTGCCTTCGACTTCGCGGGCGTTCTCCAGGAGGCGGGCTGCGATGGCTTCGACGGAAACCTCGATGCCGCGCTTGATCTCGCCAGGAGCGGCGCCGGCAGCAACGTTGCGGAGGCCCTCCTTGACCAGGGCCTGTGCCAGCACGGTGGCCGTGGTGGTGCCGTCGCCGGCGACATCGTTGGTCTTGGTTGCTACTTCCTTGGCCAGCTGTGCGCCAAGGTTCTCGTAGGGGTCGTCAAGCTCAACTTCGCGGGCGATGGTCACACCGTCGTTGGTGATCGTGGGAGCGCCCCACTTCTTGTCCAGCACGACGTTGCGGCCGCGCGGGCCAAGCGTCACCTTGACAGTGTTGGCGAGCTTGTCGATACCGGCCTCAAGAGACCGGCGGGCAGCATCGTTAAAAGCAAGCTGCTTTGCCATGGTTGTGTCCTTTCAAGACAGAAAACCCGCACCGCTGACGGTCGGAATGATTCCAACGCGGCGGCGGTGCGGGGCTCCAGGAAGTTACTTTACGACGATCGCAAGGACGTCGCGGGCGGACAGAACGAGGTACTCGTTGCCGCCGGTCTTGACTTCGGTTCCACCGTACTTGGAGTAGATGACGACGTCGCCAACAGCTACGTCAACCGGTACGCGGTTGCCGTTGTCATCGAAGCGGCCGGGGCCGATTGCAACAACTTCGCCTTCCTGCGGCTTCTCCTGTGCGGAGTCCGGAATTACCAGGCCGGAAGCCGTGGTCTGCTCTGCTTCGAGCGGGCGAACAACAATACGATCCTCAAGAGGCTTAATCGAGACCGACACTCGGACTCTCCTTTTCATGAGCTGATTCATGGACTAAGAACTAGGGTGCCGGAGCGTACAACCGTCGTCGCGGTGCCGGAAGACGCTTGGCGTGATTAGCACCCTCCGGGGGAGAGTGCTAACAAGACTCTATGTAAGCGTTAGCACTCGGTCAAGGCGAGTGCCAGAATTTCGTCATGAGTGAACCTCCGTCACCGGCCGGTGAGGTCGTCCAGGTCGTAGTCTTCGCCGTCGTCGTCCTCGTCCAGCGGAGCGTTGCCGCGGTTCAGATACAGCACTACGGCAGCGGCAAGAGCTACGACACCGGAGATCACCAAGGTGATGATTCCACCGGTTCTGGCGCCGCTGTAGAGTTCGCGGATGCCCCGCGCTTCTTCGGTGGCGTCGTTAACGCTCTTGCCGGCGACAGAGTAGGTGGCGGCATTGAAGGAATCCAGCGCGAAGATAATGATGAGCAGGCCGACGCAAACCACCGCGATCACTGCCCCCGCTATCAGGGCCGGACGAGCGAACTTTGTCATGGTGGAGTGATGCGGGGCTGCGTTGTCTTCCATGAAAACAACCCTATCGGGCTGATTCGGCGGTCACGTTGTCAAGCACCGCGCCGTTAGGCTTGATCCCATGCCTCACGCACCGCAGGAACAGATCGCGCCCTTGCTGACAACTGAAGGATGGGAACTTCTTGCCTCCTTGGGGCCCTACCGGGAAGCCGACTCTTTCAGCGTCAATGCCGAGCTCCGGAAAGCGGGCCACTCCCCCGAACTCGTGGCCGCGGTCCTCACGCAATCCCGCCTGCGGACACGTGCCGAGGCCAAGTTCGGCGAGTTCGCCCGGCAGATGCTTTTCACTCAAGCGGGACTGGAGCAGGCAACGCGCTTGAACGTCGCGGCCCGGCACGCCGAGCGTTTCGCGAAGGCGGGCATCCCGCACGTTGCCGACCTCGGCTGCGGCCTTGGTGCCGATTCCATGGCGATGGCTTCCATGGACATTTCGGTGACCGCCGTTGAGATGGATGAAACCACTGCCGCCTGCGCCACGATCAACCTCATGCCATTCCCGCACGCCACTGTGGTGCACTCGGATGCCACGTCCGTGGAACTTGACGGGATCGACGGTGTGTGGCTGGATCCTGCCCGGCGAACCACGTCCACCTCCGGAACCAAGCGGATCTGGGACCCTGAAGCGTTCTCTCCCCCGTTATCCTTCGTTGAACGCCTGGCAGCCACCGGTCGAGCAATCGGCGTCAAAATGGGTCCCGGCATCCCCCATGATTCCGTGCCGTCAGGCTGCGAGGCCCAATGGGTCTCAGTGGGCGGCGATGTTACCGAAGTGACCTTATGGTTCAACGCAGTGGCCCGCCCCGGCGTGCGTCGCGCAGCGCTGGTTATCGGCAGCCAAGGCGCCGCTGAAATCACCAGCGGTGCGGATTTCGACGGCGGCCCGGTAGCCGCCGTCGGACCTGTCGAGGGCTTCCTCTACGAACCCGATGGGGCGGTGATCCGGGCAGGGCTGGTGGCCGACGTCGCAGAACGCCTCAGTGGGCATCTGGTGGACGAGCACATCGCCTACATCTGCGCCCCCGAGCTGCATGACACCCCGTTCGCCCGTGCCTACAAAGTGCTTGAAGTGATGCCCTACAACGTCAAGGCGCTCAAGGCATGGGTGAAGAACAACGGCGTCACGGTGCTGGATATCAAGAAGCGCGGCACGGCAGTGACCCCGGAAGAGCTGCGGAAGCAACTACTTCCCGCCAAACCCATCAAGGGCAAGGATGCGAAAACAGCCACCTTGGTCCTCACCCGGATCGGCGAGGAAAGAGTGGCTGTTGTCGTGGAGCCAGTGACGGCCTGATGTGTCACAAGAGCTAGCGGCGGGAGAACTCCGAAGCTTCACGCACCTGCTCGGCGCTCGGACGCACGCCCGTGTACAGGACAAACTGCTCCTCGGCTTGGATAGCGATGACTTCGGCGCCCGTGATCACCTTCTTGTCAGCTCGCCGGGCAGCGGTGATGAGCGGCGTCTCCGACGGCAATGCCACGACGTCGAACACCACCTGGGCAGCGGAAATAGTGGCGTCATCGAAGGACTGGGCGGTTTCATCCGCACCTGCCATTCCCAACGGAGTGACGTTGATGATGAGGTCCGCGGTTGAGCCGTTGACGTCGTCCTGCCATCCGAAGCCGTAGAGGTCTGCGAGCGCACGACCGGCGCCCTCATTGCGTGCCACGATGGTCACGGCGGTGAACCCGGCGTCCCGAAGGGCTGCGGCTACGGCCTTGGCCATGCCGCCGGCACCGCGGAGCAGCACCGTGTGGCTGCTGGGAACCTGGTGGTCCTTCAGGAGCCGGGCGATCGCGATGTAGTCCGTGTTGTAGGCGGTGAGGACACCGTGGTTATTGACGATGGTATTCACCGAATCAATGGCTTTGGCTGACGGATCCATGACGTCAACCAGCGGGATGACAGCTTCCTTGTACGGCATGGACACCGCGGCGCCCCGGATCGGGAGGCCGCGGATGCCCGCCACCGCAAGGGTGATGTCCGCGGGGGCGAATGCCTTGTAGACAAAGTTCAGGCCGAGCAGATCGTACAGATAGTTGTGGAACCTGGTCCCGATATTGCTGGGCCGGGCCGCAAGCGAAATGCACAGGGACATGTCTTTGTTCAGGATTGGCATTCCCCTATTAAACAACGCCGTGAAGCTAGCCCTGCCGCGCCTTCATCCGCGGGTTGTTCTTGTTGATGACGAAGGTGCGTCCCCGCCTGCGCACGATCTGGGCGCCGGGGATCTTCTTGAGGGCACGCAGCGAATTCCTGACTTTCATAGTGTTTCTCCTTTGTGTGGGTGTTCGGTTTAGAGGGCGTCGCTGAGTTCCAGGGGGTCGTCCCAGACGCCGAAATCCTGCTCCATCTCCGCCTCCGTCAGTTGGCAGCCGTCCAGCAGATCGCTGATTTCCTGGGGATCAATGTCCTCCGACCTTCCGGTGATGGCCAGCACAGTTCCGCGGTCGCCATGGCTGGGGTGCCAGTCAAGGAGGGAGTCGACGTCGGCACCTGCCTTCCCCGGGCGCGCGAGGCCAGGCGCTGATTCAACAGTGTCAGCAAGCCACTTTCCGGTGCTTTCCAGCCACACACGCGGCCCGATTCCCTGGACGGCGATCCGCGTTTTAGGCGCCGACGCGATCCAGAGGCGGCCACGCAGCCAGTGCGTGCCGGCCGCCAGCTGTGGCAGCGCATCACGGAAGCGCCCAGGATGCAGTGGTCGACCCGCTTTCCGGAGCACCGTCCGGAAGGAACCTTTGGCTTCGCTGACGGGCACACGCACGACGCCGGGCCGGTTACGGGCCGCCGCTTCGGCGTCGTCGAAGCATCCCGGGCGGTAGTCGTCAGCCGCGCCAACAACTCCGGCATGGGACGCCAACTGGCCGAGTAATTCGACACCCAGCAGCCACTGGGCGGAGCCCTCGCGTGGCTCGCCGGTCAGCACGGCCCCCAGTCCGGGGTGCACCATCACGGTGTCCACCTGCCCGAACTCGCCGATCAGAAATTCCCCACTGGTGCGATCATCAGTGGGCATGGACGTGAATCCTGATTCAAACAACGTGTGACGATCCCAGATATGGTCGTCCAGGTCTACGGGGTCCAAGGCCAGCACGGCGTTGTCGATCACCGCCGTGCGGCTCAATCCACGCCGAAGCCCGGCAACAGCCATCCCTGCTGCGACGCCGGGTGGGAGGCCAAGGACAACGTGGTCGAAGCCGCATGAGCCGAGGCGTTCCGCCGTCGGGACAACATCCAACCTGACGGTGCAGCTAAGGCAACCATGCTCCAATACCGTGGTTTCGCGTTCGAATAACTGGCCGTTCCGATAGACGCGACGCAAGACCAGTGAACCATCCAGAAGATCGTGAAGGACCACAACGGAATTGGCGTGGGTCTGGCCGAGCCTGGCGGCGGCTGACTCCCGGCATTGGCTGTCCAGGGAACTGAGGACTGTAAGATGCATGCGTTGATTCTATTGCGAATCATTCTCATTAGCAAATGATAGTCGTTGTCTCCCGCTAGCCCCCAGCAGCCACCGGTGTTCCGGCTGCATTAGACTTGATCCGACCGCTGGCGGCCCCACAGCGGGGAACCGTGTCCGGCTGAGACAGACCATGAGGGGACTACGTGCAGATTGATTTTGCGCCATCCAGGCAATCGACACTGGGTGTGGAATGGGAGTTGGCGCTCGTCAATGCACGCACCGGGGAATTGGTATCAGTTGCCAACGATGTCCTGAAGGGCGTCGCCGCGAACCACCCCGACCTCAATGAGGACGACGAACACCCCCATATCAAGCGCGAACTGCTCCTCAACACCGTGGAACTGGTCACTGGCATTTGCGAGACCGTCAAGGATGCCAAGGAAGACCTCAGCCGATCCCTGGCCGCCGTCCGTGAAGTCACCGACCCTATGGGCGTGGAGGTCTTCTGCGCAGGCAGCCACCCGTTCAGCCCTCCCCTGCTCCAGCCCGTCACGGACAAGGAACGCTACGCCAAGCTGATCGAGCGGACCCAATGGTGGGGACGCCAGATGGTGATCTACGGCGTTCACGTCCATGTGGGCATCGACCGCCGGGACAAGGTCCTCCCCATCCTGGACGGCCTGGTCAACTACTTCCCGCACTTCCAAGCGTTGTCCGCCTCCAGCCCGTACTGGGCCGGCGAAGAAACCGGCTACGCTTCCCAACGTGCGCTCATGTTCCAGCAGCTTCCCACCGCCGGGCTGCCCTTCCAGTTCGAAACATGGGAGGCCTACGAGTCCTACGTCCAGGACATGTTCACCACAGGTGTCATTGACGCGACCTCCGAAATCCGCTGGGACATCCGCCCCGTGTCGAACCTGGGCACCATCGAGATGCGCATCTGCGACGGCTTGGCCACACTTGAAGAAGTAGGCGCCATTGCTGCGCTGACCCAATGCCTTGTGGACGAGTTCTCCTCCATCCTTGATGCCGGCGGCAGCATCCCCACCATGCCGCCGTGGCATGTGCAGGAGAACAAATGGCGCGCCGCACGGTACGGCATGGAAGCCATCATCATTCTCGACGCCGAGGGCAACGAGCAGTTGGTCACAGAGCACCTCGCTGAAACCGTCGCCCGGCTGGAACCTGTAGCGGCCAAGCTCGGTTGCTCCGAAGAACTCTCTGACGTCCTGAAGATCATCGAGCGCGGAGCAAGCTACCAACGACAGCGTCGGGTGGCCGCTGAACACAACGGCGACCTGCAGGCAGTGGTCATGGACCTCGTACAGCAGATGCGCAAGGGTCCGGACGCCTAGCTGTACTACCCCGCGGAGCGTTAGGCGGGCACTGAGACCGTAGTCACCGGCATGGAAGAATCCGGTGCGAAGGAAACCCCGCTGGGAGCAATGCCGGCCATGATCAGCTGAGCTCCGAGCGCGGCAACCATGGCTCCGTTATCCGTGCAAAGATCCAGCGGCGGAACATGCAGTTTGATACCTGCGGAGGTACAGCGCTGCCCAGTCAGTTCCCGCAGCCTCGAGTTCGCTGCAACGCCCCCACCCAGCAGGACGTCAGTGATGCCGTGCTCCTTGCAGGCCAGGACTGCCTTTGAACTTATGACGTCCACCACGGCCTCCTGGAACGCTGCCGCGATATCTGCCACGGGAACTTCCTCGCCCCGGGCTTCGAACTGCTCAACGCACCGGGCCACGGCTGTTTTCAGGCCGCTGAAGGACCAGTCGTAACGGTGCGGTCCCTTCTCCTCCGCGGTGCCCATGTATTTGGGCTGCGTGAGTCCCCGGGGAAAACGGATGGACTTGGGGTTGCCCTGGCGTGCCAGTTTGTCGATGGCAGGCCCACCCGGGTACCCGAGGCCAAGGATGCGGGCCACTTTGTCGTACGCTTCGCCGGCGGCGTCGTCGATGGTTGAACCCAGTAGCTCCACGTCGTCCGTGATGCTCCGGATGCGCAGGATTTCCGTATGGCCTCCCGATACCAGCAATGCTCCGAGGTTCTCCGGAAGCTTTCCGGCACCCAGGCCGGCGGCAGCAACGGCGTCGGACGCTCTTTCCGAAGCTGCCCCACTATCCAGCAAACCCACGCCAACGTGCGCCACCAAGTGGTTGATGGCGTAGAGCGGCTTGCCGGTGGCAACGGCAAGGGCTTTGGCAGCGCAAACACCCACCATCAGCGCCCCCGCAAGGCCCGGTCCGGACGTGACGGCAATGGCATCGATGTCATCCAAGGTGACGCCGGCCTCGTGGAGCGACTCCTGCAAGGTGGGCACGAAGGCGTCCAAGTGTGCGCGTGACGCGATCTCCGGGATAACGCCGCCAAAGCGAACATGCTCATCCATGGACGATGACACCGTGTTGGTCAGCAGGGTGGTCCCCCGCACGATTCCCACACCCGTCTCGTCGCAGGATGACTCAATGCCAAGCACCAGCGGCTGCTTGGGCTGTTCCGGATTCGGCCCGCTCACGCTGTGGCTCCTTCTTGGGGTTTGTTCAGTTCAAGGCGCATGATCAGGGCATCCGTGCCGTCCCGGTAGTAGCGGGGACGGACGTGGATCTGCTCGAAACCGAACCGCAAGTACAGTTGCTGGGCGCGGGGATTGTCCGCCCGCACTTCCAGCAGGACGTCCTCGGCACGGCGGCGCCGCGCTTCGTCAATCAGTTCCGTCAGGACAGCTGAGCCAATGCCCTTGCCCTCGAATTCAGGCACGACGGCGATCGTCTGGACGTCCGCGATCGGCTCGATGCACATCAATCCGGCGTAAGCCACGATCTCCCCTGCCACCTCTGCCACCACGTAGCGCCGGGTCTCAGGCTGGGCCAACTCGTCGAAGAACATTTGCAGGGGCCACGCGTCCACGGGGAACAGCCGGCGCTCCAGCGTCTCCACGGCCGGGACATCGGCCTCGGTCATGTCGCGCAAGGAAACTCCTGCGAGTTCCAGCTTGGGTGACAATTTCACAGTGTCCCTCCCATCACAGTGCACGCTTCCTGGGGCCAGGCACCTGGGCGTCCGATTCCCGCAAATACAAGGGTGTTGAGTCAAGCAAAGCCTGCCCGGCAGTGAGCTTGGCCAAGGCGAATTGGCCCAACGAGGCTGCATCCGGCTGGGTGGTGGTGAAATCTTCATCCGCCGTGAGGACATCGGCGTAGAGGCCTGCCCCTGCGCCGAACACCGGCAAGTCCGGAAGATCCGAGGCGAAACCAACGTGGGGGCCGTCCACGAGCTCCGGAAGCTGGCCGTCGGCCAGGCTGTATCGGGCCCAGTAGACCTCCTTGCGTCGGGCATCCGTAGCCACCAGGAACTCGGGGGTCGCTGCGGTGGACTCCGCCACTTCCAAGGCGATGGCATCCAGGCTCATGAGCCCATACAGCGGCTTGTCCCACACGAAGGCGAGGGTGCGGGCTGTCGCGATACCGGAGCGGAGCCCGGTGAACGGGCCAGGTCCCACACCGGTGACAATCGCATCGATGTCCGCGCCGGTGACCCCGGCACCAGCCAGGAGTTTTTCAATCCCGGGAGCCAGCACTTCCGCGTGGCTTCGGGTGTCCTCCGTAGCGAAAGAGTCCACCACACTTTCCATGGCATCATCCGAGATCAGGGCCGCACTTGCAACCGCTGAGGTATCAATGGCCAGTATCAGCATCAGTAGCCTCCGTTTTCGCTGGTCTCCAAGAGCTTCGGTGCCTCGGCCCAGCGGGGACCAAATCCACGGAAAACGATGGTGCGGGGTTCGTCGTCGTCATCGGTATCGAAGTCCATGACGTCGCCGTCCGTTGTGGCTGCCGTGTTATCCCCGCCAACAGACCTGAGGAGGTCAACCTCCAAGCGGCTGTCCGAGAGGTGCTCCACCCGGTCCCGGCCCCATTCCACCACGGTGACCGCTGTATCCATGGTGTTCTCCAGATCGATATCGTCAATCTCCGCTGCCGAGTCCAGCCGGTAAGCGTCAACATGGACCAGGTCCGGGCCCCCTGGCCTGGGTCCATCAGCGAGATTGGGGTGGATCCGTACCAGGACAAACGTCGGCGAAATGATGCCGGCACGGACTCCCAGGCCCTCACCAAGTCCTTGGGTGAACGTCGTCTTGCCCGCACCCAGTTCGCCGGTCAAGACCAGAAGATCCCCGGCCTCAAGCACCCCACCCAATTCTGCCGCGAGCGCATGGGTCTGCTCCGCCGTCGTGACCGTCAGCGTGCGCTCCCACTGGGCTTCACTCACAGCGCGGCCGTATCTGCTGCGCTGTTGACTTCGACCCGGGCGGGCAGCTCATTGACGTAACTGCGCGGAACCCTGGGGCTGATGCGCGTAACGATTTCGTAGTTGTTGGTTCCCGCGGCGGCCGCCCAATCATCGGCGGTGGGCCCGCCGTCGGCACCGTTGCCGAACATAACAGCCTCGGCGCCCTTGAGATTTGCCGCCGCTTCAGGGGACAGCGGCCCCAGGTCAATGACCATTTGGTCCATGGCAATCCTGCCAACCACCGGGTAGTTGATGCCGTCCACCCGCACAGGACCTCCCGTGGCGATCCGCGGGACACCGTCTGCATAGCCCAGCGGTACCAGGCCCAGCGTGCTTTCCTGGCTGGTCCGGTAATTGAGTCCGTAGGAAACGCCCTGGCCTTCGGGCACCGTCTTGCAGTTGGACAGGAGGGTCCGGACCGTCATTGCGGGATGCAGGCCAAGTTCCGCAGACGTAGCCCCGTCGAAGGGCGACAATCCGTAGATGCCCAGGCCCACTCGGACGAGGTCGAAGTGTGAATCCGGGCGGGACAACGCCGCCGGCGTGTTGGCAATGTGCCGGACCTCGGTATCCACGCCCGCGTCCTCGGCCATGGCGATGGCTTCCCGGAAGACAGCCAGTTGATCATCGGTTTCAGGGCGTTGGGGTTCGTCCGCAACGGCGAGGTGGGAGAAGATACCCACCACCCGCAAGAGGCCTTGATCCTGGTATTCCATGGCCTGGCCCAACAACTGGTCCCAGTCAGCGATGGTGCAGCCGTTCCGGCCCAGACCCGTGTCCACCTTGAGGTGTACACGCGCCGGCCGCTCCTGCTCCCGGGCGGCAGCCACCACGGCTTCAAGTTCCCAACCGGAAATTCCGACGTCGATGCCGGCGGCCACTGCCGCTTGGAAGTTGCTCTCGCGGGTGTGCAGCCAGGCGAGTAGCGGGGCATCAACCCCGGCGGCACGCAGGGCGAGCGCCTCGGAGATGTGGGCGACACCCAGCCAGGCCGCTCCGGCGTCGAGGGCTGCCCGGGCAACCTGCACGGCACCGTGGCCATAAGCGTCTGCCTTCACCACGGCCATCACAGCGGCCGGGGAGGCGATGCCGACGAACTGACGAACGTTGTGCCGCACGGCGTCGAGGTCAATCACGGCGGAGCGTTCCAGCACCGCTGACTTTGCTATGGAGGCCTTCGACCCGATACCGATATCTGCAGCTGCTTCGTAAGTCACCCTAGAGATTCTAGTGCTGTCAGTGAACTCGGGTTAACTGCGCGGTTAGCTGTGAGGCTCTCACGGCTACTGCGCGTCCGACAAATGCGCGATGGTCGCCCGGGCCCGACGCTGTGCTTCCGCCGGGATGTCCTTGACGATCGGTTCCAGGAAGGCGAAGCGCCTCAACCACTGACTTGACTGACGCTCCTTCCGCGCATTCGCCCGTTGCCACCAGTCGGCGATGTCACCCCAACCCGGTGCTGCCAGTGAGCCGCCCACTTCCTGGACCGCCAAGGAGGCGCAAAGGTTCGCGAACCGGAGCCGGTCCCCCAACCTCCACCCTGCCAGGCATCCCACGATGAAGGCCGCCCCGAAACAGTCCCCGGCGCCCGTGGGATCGGAAGCTGATACGGGCAGGGACGGCACCCACTCCTCTTCACCCGTTTCCGAATCCACTGCCACCGCGCCTTGGGGGCCAAGGGTTACCACTGCCACGGGAACCCGGTCAGCCAAGGAGTACAGGGCCGCCCAGGGGTCGGCCTTCCCGGTAAACGCCATCGCTTCCGGGGCATTGGGCAGGAAGGCGTAGAAGTTCCCCAGCTGGTTCAGCCGGCGCTCCGACCACTCCCCTGTCGGGTCCCAGCCCACCACCCCGAAGAGTTTGGTTCCGGCCTCCTTCGCTGCGAGCATCCACGGTTCCAGCTCCTCCCCCAGATCAGCGACGGCGGCGAGCGCCTTGGGTGGCTTCCCGATCAGCTCGGAGGAACTGATCGGGGCAGGGTGGCCGTGGGTCACCATGGATCGGTCCTGGTTCACGCACATGGATACCGTGACCGGTGAGTGCCAGCCGGGAACCTTCTGCGAAAGCGAAAGGTCGACGTGTTCCTGGCTTTCCAGGATCTGCCAGTTGTAGTCACCGTAGCCGTCGTCCCCGAAGGTTGCCGCGAGATTGGTCCGCAAGCCGAGGCGCGCGGCGGCAATGGCCTGGTTGGCGACACCACCGGGGCAGCTGCCCATGCCCTCACTCCAAACCTCCGTGCCGGGTTCCGGCGCGTGCGGGAGCCCGGTGAAGATGATGTCCTGGAAAACCGTTCCAGTGAGGAGGAGGTCGCACTGGTGGTCCCCATCCGACCGCAGCGCAGCCAGGGGGTCGAAGCGTCGCTGGGGTTTAGCATCCATGCACGGCAGACTACGCTGCACGTACTGGGCTGCATAGACTTGCGGGCCTGCATAGACTCGGACCATGCGGCTCATGATTGCCGGTGGCGGCGGATTCCGGGTTCCCCTTGTATATCGGGCTTTGTGCGCGGGTCCGTTCGCCGGGTTGGTGGATGAACTCGTCCTTTTTGACGTGGACGGCTCGCGGCTGGCGGCCATTGAGGCGGTACTCCGCGACATGCCGGCGGACAGAGGTTCCGCACCCGCCGTCGTGGTTTCCACAGACCTTGAGCAGGCACTCACGGGAACAGACATGGTGTTCGCCGCAATCCGCCCAGGCGGTACCGCGGGGAGGATCGCGGACGAGCAGATTCCCTTGAGGCTGGGGCTGCTGGGACAGGAGACCACCGGCGCCGGCGGCATCTCGTATGCGCTCCGCTCGATCCCCCACATGCTGCAGCTCGCTGAGGCGATGCGTCGCCATTGCCCCGACGCGTGGCTCATCAACTTCACCAATCCTGCCGGCATGGTCACCGAAGCGCTGGTTCCCGTCCTGGGACGTAAGGTGATCGGCATCTGCGACTCCGCCGGTGGTTTGGTCCAGCGTGCCGCCCGGGCTGCCGGGGCGCCCCTCAAAGAAGGAACGCTCGACGGCGTGGGCTACTACGGGCTGAACCACCTCGGCTGGCTCTACCGGCTGGCTCCTCGTGGAACGGATCTGCTACCTGCCCTGCTGTCCGATCACGCTGCTCTCGAAACCATGGAGGAGGGGCGGTTGTTCGGCCAGCACACCCTGCTGCAACTTGGCTGCCTGCCCAACGAATACCTGTACTACTACTACCAAACGTCACAGGCCACTGAAGCCATTGGACAGCAACGCGAAACGCGCGGGGCGTCCATCCACGACCAGCAACAGTCGCTCTACCCCTCGCTTCTTAAGGCCCCACATCCTTATAAGGTCTGGGATGCTGCCCGGCGCTCCCGCGAGGAAGGCTACCTGGCCGAAGCGCGGACGCATGGTGAGCAGCGCGACGAGTCTGATCTGGCAGGGGGCGGCTACGAACGTGTTGCCCTGTCCGTTATGCGTGCACTGTCCGGGGGCGGGACCGCCCAGCTGATCCTCAACGTGCCCAACTCGCCGGTGTTGCACGCCTCGTCTACCGCAGAGGTGGCCGTTCCGGGGTTGCCGGCAGACGCCGTCGTCGAGGTTCCTTGCGAGGTAACGCCCGACGGCGCGTCGCCACTTCCGCAGGACCGGCCGGACGGGCAGTTCCTCACCTTGATGCAGCATGTGAAAGAGGTTGAGCGGCTGACCATCCGGGCCGTAGTCGCCGGCGAGCGCGAGGCCGCCGTCCAAGCCTTTGCCGCTCACCCGTTGGTAGGTTCGGCCCCCCTGGGCCGGCAGCTGCTGGAAGGGTACGAGGCAGCTTTTCCCGGGCTAAGCCAGTTGTGGGCCTAGAGCTTTCTGTACATGACGTGGAGGCCCACGTAGCCGATCTCCGGGTGGTTGAAGGCTTCAGGAACCGTGGCCAAAATCTTGAACCCCATGGATTGCCACAACCACACAGCCCTGACGTTGCTCTCCACCACGGCGTTGTACTGCATGGACAGGAACCCGGCTGCCTTGGCTTCGGTCAGGGAGTAGGCACAGAGCGCCCGGGCGATGCCCTGGCCCGAGTTGTTGGCCCCCACCATGTACCCCGCGTTGGCAACATGGCTGCCGCCGCCGGCTTGGTTGGCGTGGAACTCCCCCGTTCCCAATATCTCGCCCGTGTCCTGGCGCGCCGCCACGAACGTTTGACCGGGAGCTTCCTTGATCCACTTGGTCCTGGCTGCTTCCTCCGTGGTGTCACGGTCCCAGGTGAAGGTCTCGCCGCTGCGGATCACAGGCTCCAGGATGGACCACATTCCGGGCCAGTCTTCAGGCGTTGCTTTGCGGACGTGGAAGTTTTGTTCGTGGCTCACAGCCGCCACGCTAGCAGCCTTGTCCACATAGCGGGGCTTGCTCGGCCCGGGACTCGAGGGCAGGAGTAGTGTTTTCTGCAGGGCAAAGCTGATTATTGCCGTGATCGTGAGGAGGACCGGGTGCCGTTGATCCGTCGTGTGGCGTTCCTGTCGTTGCATACCTCCCCCATGGAGCAGCCCGGCGCAGGAGATGCCGGCGGAATGAACGTCTACGTCCGCGCCCTGGCCATGGCACTGGCCGAGTCCGGTGTGGAGGTGGAGATCTTCACCCGTTCCACGAAAGCCGGCCAGCCCGCCGTCGAGCATCCCGGGCCGGGCGTTTGCGTCCATAACGTCATGGCTGGCCCGCGCCGCAAACTGCCCAAGGAAGAACTACCGGCGCTCCTGCACCACATGGTGGAAGAAATCGACAAGATCCGCCACCAACAGCTCCATGGGCGTTACGACGCGATCCATTCCCACTACTGGGTTTCCGGGGTGGCAGGGCTTGAGTTGTCAGAACTGTGGGGTGTCCCGCTGGTCCACACCATGCACACCATGGCAAAGGTCAAGAATCTGGTCCTGGAGTCCGGCGAACGGCCTGAGCCACGGCGCCGCGAAGAAGGCGAACAACGGATCGTGGATGGTGCTTCGCGGCTGGTTGCCAACACTCCTGCCGAGGCGGACGAACTGGTTTCCCATTACGGGGCAGACCTTGACCGCATCGACGTCGCTCCACCCGGGGTGGACCTGAAGGTGTTCACCCCGTCATTCCGGAGGAAGTCCCGTTCCTTGCGGGGAGTCAGGCCCGAAAGCTTCCATATCCTCTTCGCCGGAAGGATCCAGCGGCTCAAGGGCCCGCAGGTTTTCGTCAAGGCGGCCGGGATCCTGCGCCAACGCAGGCCTGATATCGATCTGGAAATGACTATTCTGGGTTCCCTTAGCGGCGCCAAGGACTTCAACCTCCAGCACTTCATCGAAGACGCCGGACTGGCCGACGTCGTCACTCACCGGCCGCCTGTCGTGGCACCGGAGCTGGCCAGTTGGTTCCGGTCCGCTGACGTGGTGGTGATGCCGTCCTTCAGCGAATCCTTCGGCTTGGTGGCGTTGGAAGCACAGGCGTGCGGTACACCCGTGGTGGCAACCAACGTTGGTGGCCTCTCCCGCGCCATTTCGGACGGACGCACCGGCCTGCTGGTGGACGGGCACGACCCCTCCGACTGGGCCGATGCCCTTGAGGATCTTTACGACGACGTGCAAACCCGGGAGGACATGGGCCGGCTCGCTGCCACCCACGCCGAGTCCTTTGGATGGCAGCGCACTGCAGCGATCACCTTGGAAAGTTATCGGGAGGCCGTCGGCGGCCTGCTGCTTCCCCGGCGCTGAGTCTCCGCTCGTATCCGCTCCCGGGCTGATAGATTGTCGCGCACAGCGAAAGAACCCCAGCAGCTGCATCCCCGCTGCGGGCAGAGCCGAAGGACAAGGATGTCTGAAAACAAGGTCCTGAGTGATCTTGAAATTGCCCACCACGCAACCATGCTTCCCATTGAAGACATCGCCGAACGCGCAGGCATCAATGTGGACGCCCTCGAGCTGTACGGACCCTACAAGGCCAAAATCAACCGGGCCAAGCTGGTACTCCCCCAGGGAAAGGCCCCCGGCAAGGTGGTGCTGGTCTCTGCCATGTCTCCCACCCCGGCCGGCGAAGGCAAATCCACCACCACAGTGGGACTCGCAGACTCCTTGGCCCGTGCAGGGCACAAAGTGATGATCGCCCTGCGTGAACCCTCTCTAGGCCCCATCCTGGGCATGAAGGGAGGGGCTACCGGCGGCGGGTACTCCCAGGTGTTGCCCATGGATGACATCAACCTGCACTTCACCGGGGACTTCCACGCCATCACGTCTGCGAACAACGCCCTCATGGCACTCGTAGACAACCACATATTCCAAGGCAACCAACTCGGAATCGATCCCCGGCGCATGACGTTCAAACGCGTCCTGGACATGAACGACCGCTCGCTACGGAAAGTTGTCATTGGTCTCGGCGGCCCCATACAAGGAGTACCTCGGCAGGACGGCTTCGACATCACCGTCGCCTCGGAAATCATGGCGGTCTTCTGCCTCGCCACGGACCTTGACGACCTTCGGGCCCGGCTGGGGCGCATCACCTTCGGGTACACCTACGATCGCACCCCGGTCACCGTGTCAGACCTCGGCGTGGAGGGTGCACTGACAATGCTCCTGAAAGACGCCATCAAGCCGAACCTCGTCCAAACCATCGCGGGCACCCCTGCGTTGGTGCACGGCGGACCCTTCGCGAACATTGCCCACGGCTGCAATTCCCTGATCGCTACCGGCACCGCCATGCAGCTTGCGGACATCGTGGTCACCGAGGCCGGCTTCGGCGCAGACCTTGGCGCTGAGAAGTACATGGATATCAAGGCGCGCATCGCCGACGTGGCGCCATCCGCCGTCGTGGTGGTTGCAACAATCCGCGCCCTCAAAATGCAGGGCGGGGTTCCCAAGGAGAAACTCAGCGAGCCAAACGTCGAGGCCATGGCAGCAGGCGTCGAGAACTTGAAAAGGCACGTGGGCAACGTTGCGAAGTTCGGCATTTCGCCCGTTGTATCCATCAACAAGTTTGGAACCGACACTCCCGAGGAACTTGAATGGCTCCTCGCCTGGTGTGCAGCAGAAGGCGTGGAAGCCGCCGTCGCTGATGTTTGGGGCCGCGGAGGCGGAGGCGACGGCGGTGACGAGCTCGCAGCCAAAGTTGCGGCGGCTTTGGATGCGCCGTCCAACTTCCGTCACCTGTACCCGCTGGAACTGAGCGTCGAGGACAAGATCCAAACGATTGTGCAGGAGATCTACGGGGCCGATGGCGTGGAGTTCTCAGTTCCGGCACTCAGGCGCCTCGCCGAGATCGAGAAAAATGGCTGGTCAGGGCTCCCTGTGTGCATGGCCAAGACTCAGTATTCCTTCACCGACGATGCCTCCAGGCTTGGTGCGCCCAAAGGATTCCGGGTGCACGTCCGCGAACTGATTCCCAAGACGGGTGCCGGGTTCATTGTTGCGTTGACCGGCGCGGTGATGACCATGCCTGGCCTCCCCAAGGAACCCGCCGCGATGCGCATGGACGTCGACTCGGAAGGTAACCCCACGGGCCTTTTCTAACCATCTCTCACATCCCACCCCCTCCAACCCGACCATCTCTCACATCCCATCCCCTCTAACCCGACCATCTCTCACTCTTCTGAAGAAAGTGATAGAGCGTCCGGCCCAAGCCCGAGGGATCTGATAGAGCGTCCGGCCCAAGCCCGAGGGATCTGGTAGAGCGTCCGGGATACGACAAACGCCCCCGTATCGGAATACGGGGGCGTTTGGTGTACCGGGGTGTTTAGCGTTCGATGTCGCCGCGGATGAAGGCTTCAACCTTGTCGCGGGCGAGGTCGTCGTTGAACTGCTCCGGCGGCGACTTCATGAAGTAGCTGGAAGCTGAAAGCAGCGGGCCGCCGATGCCACGGTCCAGGCCGATCTTCGCAGCGCGGATGGCGTCGATGATCACGCCGGCAGAGTTCGGCGAGTCCCACACTTCGAGCTTGTACTCGAGGGAAACAGGAGCGTCACCGAAGTTGCGGCCCTCAAGGCGGACGAAGGCCCACTTGCGGTCGTCGAGCCATGCAACGTAGTCGGACGGTCCAATGTGGACATCGTCGGCGTGCAGTTCAGCCTCGACGTTGGAGGTAACGGCCTGGGTCTTGGAGATCTTCTTGGACTCCAGGCGGTCGCGTTCCAGCATGTTCTTGAAGTCCATGTTGCCGCCGACGTTCAGCTGGTACGTGCGGTCCAAAGTGACACCGCGATCCTCGAACAACTTGGCCATGACGCGGTGCGTGATAGTGGCACCGATCTGGCTCTTGATGTCGTCACCAACAATCGGGACACCGGCTTCAGTGAACTTGTCCGCCCACTCCTTGGTGCCTGCGATGAAGACGGGCAGCGCATTGACGAAAGCAACACCGGCGTCGATAGCGCACTGGGCGTAGAACTTGGCGGCCTGGTCCGAACCGACGGGCAGGTAGCAGACCATGACGTCGGCCTTGGCCTCGCGGAGGGCGGCAACAATGTCAACGGCTTCTTCCGAGGCCTCGACGATGGTCTCGCGGTAGTACTTGCCGAGGCCGTCCAGGGTGTGGCCGCGCTGCACGGTCACACCAGTGGCCGGAACGTCGGCGATCTTGATGGTGTTGTTTTCGCTGGCACCGATGGCGTCTGCGAGGTCAAGTCCAACCTTTTTGCTATCGACGTCGAAAGCAGCAACGAACTGGACGTCGTTGACGTGGTACTGGCCGAACTCGACGTGCATCAGACCCGGGATCGTGGCCTTGGGGTCAGCGTCGCGATAGTACTGAACACCTTGGACCAGCGATGCGGCGCAGTTACCTACGCCGACAATGGCAACACGAATCGGATGTGAAGACACGGAACTCCTTTTGAGAAATAACCTCAGGTGCCAGGCGCATCCCTGACTGAGTCCAGGGCACGGCTGATTGGCACGGCGCCATTCGGCGCACACTTGCATTGTAACCAACACAGCGGAAGCCGGTTTTGTTCCCTACCGGCTTCCGCTGTTTATGTCAGTTCTTGAATGCTACTTCTGCGCCCACAGATTGATGTCCGACTCGACGGCGAACTCGTCAATCGCAGTCAGCTCGTCCGTAGTGAACTTCAGGTTGTTGATTGCGCTAAGAGTGTCCTCAAGCTGGTCCACGCTGGAAGCACCAATAAGTGCAGATGTCACCGGCGAACCCTTGGGCTGATCGCGAAGGATCCACGCAATGGCCATCTGTGCGAGGGTCTGCCCACGCCCCTCGGCAATGGCGTTCAGTCCGCGCACGCGGTCCAGCTTGTCTTCAGTCAATGCGGACTCGGACAGGAAGCGTTCCTTGGCTGCTCGGGAGTCGGCCGGCACACCGTTGAGGTACCGGTTGGTGAGCATGCCCTGGGCGAGCGGTGAGAAGGCAATTGAACCGGCGCCCACCTGGTCCAGCGCTTCATACAGGTTGGGTGACCCGTTTTCCGTCCACCTGTTCAGCATGGAGTAGCTGGGCTGGTGGATGAGCAGCGGGGTTCCGAGCTCCTTCAGAATCCGGGCAGCTTCGAGGGTCTGCTCCGGGGTGTACGAGGAGATGCCCGCGTAGAGTGCCTTGCCCGACCGGACCGCGTAGTCCAGCGCACCCATGGTCTCTTCCAGCGGCGTTTCGGGGTCGGGACGGTGGCTGTAGAAAATGTCCACATAGTCCAGGCCCATGCGCTCCAGCGACTGGTCGAGGCTGGAAATCAGGTACTTACGGGATCCCCATTCCCCGTACGGCCCGGGCCACATGTAGTAGCCGGCTTTGGTGGAGATGACCAGTTCATCGCGGTACGGCTTGAAGTCGTCCTTCAAGTGACGTCCGAAGTTGGTCTCGGCCGATCCATCGGGCGGTCCGTAGTTGTTGGCGAGGTCAAAATGGTTCACGCCGAGGTCGAATGCCCGGCGCAGGATGGCGCGCTGTTCGTCGAAGCGTTTGTCGTCGCCGAAGTTGTGCCAGAGTCCCAGCGAGATGGCGGGGAGCATGAGTCCGCTGCGTCCGACGCGGCGGTAGGGCATTGTTTCGTAGCGGTTTTCCGCAGCCGAATAAGTCATACGTACCATCCTGCCACTGCACAAACCGGGGTGACGGCGCTGTCCGCAATGTGGGCGCCGTCACCCTCGATCGGCAGGGCTTAGTGCACGCGCACGACGGCGGCGCTACCGCCGGGAAGCGTCAGTGTCCCTTCTTCCAGTGCTGCTTCGCTGTCAGTGGCCAGCAGCACGGAACCGGTCAGCGGCGTCCCCAGTGCTTCGTTCCCGAAGTTGCAAACCACCCGGACTGAGCCGCGGGAGAACTGCAGCCAGTGTTCGTCATCGTCGAACTCAACGGAGGTCTCACCGAATCCACCGTCCGCCAGCTCCGGAGTGTTCCGGCGCAGCTGTGCTAAATCCTTGTACAGCTGCAGCAAGCGTGCGTGGTCGCCTTCTCCTGCTTCGTCCCACTTGAGCTTGGAACGCTGGAACGTTTCCGGGTCCTGCGGATCAGGGACCACGGCAGGGTCCCAACCCATACGTTCGAACTCCTTGATCCGCCCCTCCGCTGTGGCCTTCCCAAGCTCAGGTTCCGGGTGGGAGGTGAAGAACTGCCACGGCGTTGAGGCCCCAAATTCCTCGCCCATGAACAACATGGGCGTGAACGGGGACGTCATGGTCAGCACAGCCCCTATGGCCAGCTTTCCATACGACAACGAAGCTGTGAGCCGGTCGCCAGTTGCCCGGTTGCCGATTTGGTCGTGGTTCTGCAAGCAGACCACCAGCGCAGACGGCTGCGCCAAATCGTGCCTGATGGGCCGGCCGTGATGCCGTTCCCGGAAGCTGGAGTAGCTGCCATCGTGAAGGAAGCCATGTTGCAAGACCTTCGCCAAGACTGCCAGGGAGTCGAAGTCAGCGTAGTAGCCGGTAGTCTCTCCGCTGAGGTTGACGTGCACTGCGTGATGGAAGTCGTCGCTCCACTGGCCTTCCAACCCGTAGCCATTGTCCTTGCGCGGATAGATGAGCCGCGGGTTGTTCAGGTCAGATTCAGCGATCATGGTCCGGGGAATTCCCGTCTCCGCCGCAATCTCATCTCCCAGCGCGCCGAACTCCTCAAGGATGTGCACGGCACGCTCGTCACGCAAGGCATGCACGGCATCGAGACGAAGTCCGTCCACATGGTAGTCCCGGAGCCACATCGCCGCATTTTCCAGAATGTAGCGGCGAACGTCATCCGAGCCGGGTCCGTCCAGGTTGACCGAATCACCCCAGGTGTTGCCCTCCCCCGATTTCAGGTAGGGACCGTACTTGGGCAGATAGTTGCCGCTCGGCCCGAGGTGGTTGTAAACAACGTCCTGAATGACACCCAAACCCGCAGCATGAGCAGCATCCACAAAGCGCTGGTATGCCTCAGGTCCGCCATAGGGTTCGTGGACGGCATACCAAAGGACACCGTCGTAGCCCCAGTTGTGGACACCGTTGAAGCCGTTGACCGGCAGCAGCTCGATGAAGTCGACACCAAGCTCCACCAAGTAGTCCAGCTTCCCGGCGGCGGCATCCAACGTTCCTTCGGGTGTGAAGGTGCCCAGATGCATCTCGTAGATCACGGAACCTTTGAGATTCCGGCCCTTCCATCCGCTGTCCTTCCACTCGTGGGTGGAGGGATCGAAGGTCGCAGATAAACCGTGGACCCCGTCCGGCTGCCTCCGCGAGCGGGGATCGGGAAACGGCCCCTCCCCGTCAACGATGTAGCCGTACCGCACCCCGTCGGCTTGCTCCGCCGCCACATCAGCCGGCGCGCGCCACCAACCGCGGGCGCCGTCGTCGTGGTGGTGTTCCATGCCGTACTCCCGGTCCTCGACCAGCAACCGAACAGAATTGGCGTTCGGCGCCCAGACGTCGTAACGGTTTTTTCCAGCAGCGTTTTCCAGCATCAAGTTCCCCTGTACGTGTTCAAGCGTGCTTGCAGTGACGATGTTGACGGTCAGCTCATCAGGACCGTCCAACAATCAGTCCGTGGGTACCAGTAGGGCCACCGGGTATTGCTCCAGCAAAGTGGCCACAGGCACAGCACCGGCACCGTACGTAGCGCCAGTGAGTTCATCCCGGCATTCCACTGTCAGTTCGATTGACGTGTCCCGCCAGCCGCCTTCCCTGGCCAGGCGCTTGGGCAAGCGCGTAGCAACGGTGAGAGCTCCCCGACGGTCAGCCCCTCGATCGAAAGCCACCACGTGTGCGGCGGCAGCGCCTTGGGCCGCGACGGGGAGGTAGCCGGCGAACAACCCAGGCCTGTCGCGACGCAACCGCAGCGCACGGGAAATCACCAGCAGTTTGGCAGCTTCCTCCGTGAATGCGGGCTTGGAACCATCATCCAGCTCCGCCAAGGCAGCGATGCGGGCTTGGAAGTCCACTGGCCGCCGGTTGTCAGGGTCAGTCAGCGAGCCGTCCCTGAATTCCGTCCCTTGGTAGACGTCGGGGACGCCGGGCATGGTCAGCTGGATCAGTTTGGCGGACAGCGAGTTGGACGTTCCATAAGGTTCGAGCTCGTCCACGAAGTTCGTCAGGGCGGCGGTTACCTCCGGGACGTCGAATACGGCGTCGACGGCGGCAGCCAACTTGCGCTCGAACTCCTGGTTGGGGTCGGTCCAGTTAGTGGAATTACCGGCCTCGCGGGCTGCTTTCAAGGCATAGGACTGTAAACGCTGGCGATCCGCGGGCCATGCGCCGACGATCGATTGCCAGATCAGTGCCGAGAGGGGTCCATCGGGGATGGGGGCGAGTTCCTGGACGGTGCCGAGGAAAAGCTCCCATTCAGGTACTGCCTCGGAGATGACCGAGATCCTGGCCCTTGCGTCCTCGCTCCGCTTGGTGTCGTGGGTACTCAGCGTTGTCATGGAGAGCGGCAAGAGCTGCTGCCTGCGGGCCATTCGCTCATGGAAGACTCCACTGGGGATGGAGAATTCCGTGGGATCCGCGCCCACTTCCGTCAGCGATCCTAGCCGGGTATAGCGGAAGAACGCAGTGTCCTCCACACCCTTGGCCATCACCATGCCGGACGTCTGCTGGAAACGCCGGGCCAGCAAACTGGTCTCATCCAGCAAGAGCGGCTGAAGCTGGCCGAGGACGGTTGCCAGGTCAGGTCGCTCCTTGGCGGCATTTTCCACGGACTCTACGAGCGTCTTCCCGCCGTAGGGCAGATATGTCCTGTAGATGGGGAAGCAACAAATTACTTCAGCCAGTGCGTCGGCAACCTTGGCGAACGGCAGCTCCAAGGTTTCGGGCACCAGGCGGGCCAGCCGCAGGATTTCCGAGCGCAAAATGCCATCGGCGATGCGGCGCTTGGTGGCATGAATCATGGCGTGGTAATCCGCCGGAGCGTCCGCATTCCGCAGACGGGCATCGAGGGAGTCCAGGTACTCCTCCGCAGCCGGTTCCACAAAAAGGCGGTCAACGTCAGCCAAGGCGTCGTATCCTGTGGTCCCTTCGCAGTCGAAGGTCTCGGGCAGTCGCTCCCCCGGTTCCAGGATCTTCTCCACCAACAGGTAAGCGCCCCCCGTCACCTCGCGCAGCCTGGCGAGGTAACCCTCGGGGTCGGCGAGCCCATCCGGGTGGTCGATCCTCAGGCCGTCCACCAGACCTTCGCGGAACCAGCGGACAATCTCTTCATGGGACTCGTCAAAGACCCAGGGAACCTCGACGCGCACTCCGGCCAAGGTGTTCACTGCGAAGAACCGCCGGTAGTTCAGGTCTGCGTCAGCCCGGCGCCAGCCAACTAACTCATAGTGCTGCCGGGCATGGACCTCACGCGGGTTGTCCCCGGACGTGTACGTCCCCTCGGCCAACGGGAAACTGTGGTCGTAGTAGCGAAGTTCGTCGTCCACGACCTTCAGCTCGTCAAGGTCGTCGTCACTTCCCAGGACGGGGATGCGGATCTTCCCCCCGCCGAACTCCCAGTCGACGTCGAAGGCCTCGGCATACTTTGAGCCACGGCCTTCCCTCAGCAGCTGCCACCACCATGCATTCTGCTTGGGCGAAGCAACGCCCATGTGGTTCGGCACGATGTCGGCCAAGATGCCCAGGCCCTTGTCCTTCGCTGCCTTGGACAGGGCGGAGAGCCCTTCCGGGCCTCCCCTGGAGGGATCCACAGTGGAGGGATCGGTCACGTCATAGCCGTGGTCCGAGCCCTTTTCTGCAGTCAGGATCGGTGACACATAGACCCAGTCGATACCCAGGGACTGCAGGTATCCCGTGAGCTCAGCTGCATCCTGAAGAGTGAAGCTCGGGCGAATTTGGAGCCGATATGTGGAGACAGGGGTCCTCATGCGTTCGGCTCCTTCGTTTCACCTTCATCGTCATTGCCCTCGGGCGCAGCGCCCTTGTAATCGAACGGCAACGACGTCACCGCAGGGGCGGTGATGGATGCCGTTTCCGGAGTGCTCGTATGAGTCAGCGCGGCAAGGGAAGCTGCAACAGAGTGATCCGGTTCAATTTCCGGGGTGCTGTGGGCACGGAGTACCACCAGTGACTTACCGCCGACCATCAGGATCTGGTCGGGCTTGATGACGCCTGCTTCAGCGCCTTCTCCAGCGGTGTCGATCATGACATCCCAAGCGGGCGCATACTCGTCGGAAGGAATCCGGAAGCCTACTTCATCCTGGTCGGCATTGAAGTACAACAGGAAGTTGACGTCAGTGATACGCCGGCCCTGTGTATCCCGGCCATGAATACCGTCGCCGTTAAGGAACACGCCCACGGAGCGTCCCAGGGCTTCGTCCCAATCGGACGGCGTCATGGTGCTCGCGTCGGCATCCAGCCATACGATGTCCGGGAGCCGCTCGCCTTCACCACGCAATACCGGACGACCATCGAAGAATCGACTGCGACGCAGGCTCGGATGTTTGGCACGGAGTGCGCTGACCGCCGCCGTGAACTCGATCAGGGGCTGGTCCACGTTGTCCCAGTTGATCCACGTGAGCTCGGAGTCCTGGCAGTAGCCGTTGTTGTTGCCGTTCTGCGTCCTGCCGAGTTCGTCGCCGTGCAGAAGCATGGGAACACCCTGGGACAGGAACAGCGAGGCAATGAAGTTGCGCTGCTGGCGTGCCCGCAGACCAAGGACGGTGGGATCATCCGTGGGCCCTTCCGCACCGCAATTCCAGGAACGGTTGTGGGATTCGCCGTCGTTGTTGCCCTCGCCGTTGGCTTCGTTGTGCTTCTCGTTGTAGGACACAAGGTCAGCCAGCGTGAAGCCATCGTGGGCGGTGACGAAGTTGATCGAGGCCACCGGGCGACGCCCGGAGTGCTCGTAAAGGTCCGCCGACCCCGTCAACCGGGATGCGAACTCGCCCAAGGTGGAAGGTTCGCCGCGCCAGAAGTCGCGGACGGTGTCGCGGTATTGGCCGTTCCACTCTGTCCACTGGGGAGGGAAGTTGCCCACTTGGTAGCCGCCGGGCCCAACGTCCCAAGGCTCGGCAATGAGCTTCACCTGGGAGACCACCGGGTCCTGTTGGATGAGTTCGAAGAAGGTGGACAGCTTGTCCACATCGTAGAACTCACGGGCCAACGTGGAGGCGAGGTCAAAGCGGAATCCGTCAACGTGCATCTCGGTCACCCAGTAGCGCAGGGAATCCATGAGCAGCTGGAGGGAGTGCGGGCTGCGGACATTGAGCGAGTTGCCCGTGCCGGTGTAGTCCATGTAGTACTTCTGGTCGTCTTCCACCAGGCGGTAGTACGCGGAGTTATCAATGCCCTTGAAGGACAGCGTGGGTCCAAGGTGGTTTCCCTCGGCCGTGTGGTTGTACACGACGTCGAGGATGACCTCGATACCAGCTGTGTGCAGCGCCCGCACCATGGCCTTGAAGTCCTGGACCTGCTGTCCGGTATCACCCTTGGAGCTGTAGCTGTTGTGGGGCGCAAAGAAACCGATGGTGTTGTAGCCCCAGTAGTTGTTCAGGCCCTTGTCCTGCAGGATGCCGTCATTGACGAACTGGTGCACCGGCATGAGTTCGATCGCCGTGATCCCCAGCTTCTGCAGATGGGAAATAACCGCCGGGTGGGCGACGCCGGCATATGTGCCGCGCTGCTCCTCGGGCACTTCCGGATGCATCTGGGTGAGGCCCTTGACGTGCGCCTCATAGATTACGGACTTGTGATACGGAATCCGCAGGAGCTTGTCACCGTCCCAGTCGAAGAACGGGTTGATGACCACGCCCAGCATCATGTGCGGTGCAGAGTCCTCGTCGTTGCGCGAATCCGGGTCACCCATGTTGTATGAGAACAGGGCCGGGTCCCAGTCGATCTGACGGTGGATGGCCTTGGCGTAAGGATCCAGCAGCAGCTTGTTGGGATTAAAGCGTTGGCCCTCGTCAGGGTTGTAGGGGCCGTGCACCCTGTAGCCGTACTTCTGTCCCGGTTGGACCTGCGGCAGATAGCAGTGCCATACGTAACCATCCACTTCGGTAACGTCTACGCGGACTTCCCCGCCGTCGTCGTCGAAGAGACACAATTCCACTTTTTCGGCCTTCTCGCTAAAAAGCGCGAAGTTGGTGCCGGTGCCGTCAAAGGTGGCACCCAGCGGATAAGCCGATCCAGGCCAGACTTCCATGCGTTCTCCTCTTGATGATGCGAACAACTGTTGCAAGCCTACTCAAGCCCCCAGACACCGACAGCAACCTTACGGTCTTGTTGGGTCGTATTCCGCGCTGAGCGAACCAATAACGCGGGGTACAGCCTCCGCGATCGCCGAGGCTGTAATGGGTCCTCCGTCGAAATCTGCCGATGCCAGAGCACCAGCCCGGCCGTGAACGCTTGCAGCAACCGCGGCCAGGGCAGCCCAGCGGTCGGCGGGGTCCACGCACAAGGCGGCATATGCGCCGTCGTCGTGCCGGATGGATTCCGCGGCCTGCGCCAGAAGGGCGCCCAGAACGCCGGCCAGGACATCGCCGCTGCCTGCGGTGGCCATCCACGCGGTGCCTTCGGATTGGCTGAACACCACGCCCGACGGCGACGACACCAGCGTGGTGGCACCCTTCAGGAGCACTGTGGCACCGGTCTGCTCGGCGGCCTGCCGCACGAAGTGGAGGGGTCGGGATTCGACGTCGTCGCGGGTCACCTTCACTTCCCCCGTGGAAGGGAGCGAGTTCAGCAAGGTAGCCAGCTCGCCGGCATGGGGTGTCAGTATCCAATGAGCGGGGCAGCGTTCCGGCAGGAGGCTCAAGGCTCCGGCGTCGACGACCACCGGCAAATCGTCAGCAAGGGCCAACGCGCCGGCTTCCTTCGCCCGCTGCAGCTGTTCCTCGCCGTCAACCCCGGACCCCAGCAACCACGCTTGGACTCGGCCGGAATGATCCGTCTCCCACAAGGCTTCCGGAGTTCGGGCAAGCACCAGTTGGGCCGCGGATTGAGGCCCGAGATAGCGCACCATGCCCACTCCGGCGAGAGCCGCCGCGTGAACGCTCAGAGCAGCAGCTCCCGCGAAACGCGCCGAACCTGCTACTACTCCCAGGACGCCCCGCGAGTATTTATGCGCACGTCGGCCTGGCTTGGGAAGCAAAGTGCCAAGGTCCGGGTCAGTGAGGCGGCGAAGCTCAGGGCTGATACTTTCCAAGGATCGCTCAATCCCGATCGCCACCAGCTCCACGCGCCCGGCGCAGCCCTCACCCGGGTCGGCCATGAGTCCGGCTTTGATGCCGCCAAACGTCACGGTGATATCCGCATCCAGGACGGGCCAGTGCACTTCCCCGCTATTGGCGTCCAGTCCGCTGGGGAGGTCGCATGCCACCACCAGCCGGGGACGCAGTTCTTGAAGTGAAGCCACCAACTCCGCCGGGGCTTCCCTCAATCCCCCGCGGGCACCGGTCCCCAGCAGCGCGTCGATAATGCAGTCACTGCCCGCGCTGAGGACCGCAAGCTCCTCTTCGTTCCCGGCCTCCAGCTGGACAACGCGCCCGCCTGCTGCGACGAAAGAGGCCAAGGCCTCCTGGTGCACCTCAGGTGCGGCGAGCACCGCCGTCGTGCGCATTCCGCGACGGGCCAACATTGCCGCAGCGAAAAGGCCGTCGCCGCCGTTGTTGCCCTTGCCGGCCAGCACCGTGACACTGGCGCCTGCAAGCTTTCGGATGCTTTTGACCTCGCGAGCCACTGCCTGGGCCAGGCCATAAGCTGCCCGTTGCATCAGAACAGCGCCCGCACCGGAGTTCAGGAGCGGTTGTTCCGCATCCCTGATCTGTTGTCCGGTGAAGGCGCTGATCATTGTTTTTATGAAGTTCGCTTAGCCCTCGGCGAGGACAGTCGCCGTAGCAATGCCGCCGTCGTGGCTCATGGACAAGTGCCAGCGCTTGACGCCCTTGGCCTCAGCCACAGCAAGCACAGTTCCCTTGACTTGAACGGTGGGTCCGTTCTCGTCGAGGCCAATCCAGCAATCCTGCCAGTTCATGCCCGCCGGAGCGCCCAGCACCTTGGCTACAGCTTCCTTGGCAGCAAAACGTGCAGCCAGGGACCGGGTGTTGAGTTCTCGCTCGGCAGGAACGAACAAGCGGTCCCGCAGGCCCGGTGTCCGTTCCAACTGCCGGCCGAACCGCTCGATGTCTACGACGTCTACGCCAATGCCAACAATCATGGCGTTATTCTACGGTCACACTCTTGGCCAGGTTACGCGGCTGATCGACGTCGTAACCCTTGGCACCAGCGAGTTCAGCAGCGAAGATCTGCAGCGGAACGGTGGTCAGCAGCGGCATCAGCAGTGTGGGGGTCTCCGGTACGTAGAAGACGTGCTCTGCGTAATCCTTGACCGATTCGTCGCCCTCTTCAGCGATCACCAGGGTACGGGCACCACGTGCGCGGACTTCCTGGATGTTGCTGACTACCTTGGCGTGCAGGGAATCGCGGCCACGAGGGGACGGGACAACAACGAAGACCGGCTGGCCGTCGTCGATCAGGGCGATCGGACCGTGCTTGAGCTCGCCGGCGGCGAAGCCTTCAGCATGGATGTAGGCGATTTCCTTGAGCTTCAAGGCACCTTCCAGGGCTACCGGGTAACCCACGTGGCGGCCCAGGAACAGGACGGACTTCTCGTCCTTCATGCTGCGGGCGAGCTCGCGCAGGGGCCCTGCGTTGTCCAGGATTTTCTGGATCTTGGCCGGGATCTTGTTGAGGTCCGCGAGGACATCCTTGATCTGGCCGGAGAAGATGTTGCCCCGCAGCTGGGCCAGGTACAGGCCCAGCAGGTACGCCGCTGTGATCTGCGCCAGGAATGCCTTGGTGGATGCAACGGCAATTTCAGGACCGGCGTGCGTGTAGAGCACGGCGTCGGATTCACGCGGGATGGTTGAACCGTTGGTGTTGCAGATTGAGATCGTCTTGGCGCCCTGCTCGCGGGCGTAGCGGACAGCCATCAGCGTGTCCATGGTCTCGCCCGACTGGCTGATGGAGACCACCAGCGTGTTGGAGTCAACGATGGGGTCACGGTAGCGGAACTCGTGTGCGAGCTCCACCTCGGTGGGAATCCGGCACCAGTTTTCGATTGCGTACTTGGCTACGAGACCGGCGTACGCTGCGGTACCGCAAGCCAGCACGATGATCTTGTCCACCTGCTTGAGGAGCTCAGGATCGATGCGGACTTCGTCAAGGGTGAGCTTGCCGTTGAGGTCCGAGCGGCCCAGGAGGGTCTGCGCTACGGCGTCCGGCTGGTCGTTGATTTCCTTCTCCATGAAGGAGCTGAATCCACCCTTTTCAGCCGAAGCCGGGTCCCAGTCAACGTGGTATTCCTTGCCCTCGGCGGGAGCGCCGAAGAAATCGGTGATCTCTACGGTGTCCGCGGTGATGGTGACAATTTGGTCCTGTCCCAGTTCCACGGCGCGGCGGGTGTAGTCGATGAAGCCGGAAACGTCGGAGCCGAGGAAGTTCTCGCCATCGCCCAGGCCCACCACCAACGGGGAGTTGCGACGGGCGGCCACGACGACGTCGGGCTGGTCCGCGTGGACTGCGAGAAGGGTGAAAGCGCCTTCGAGTCGCTGGCAAGCCAGGCGCATCGCCTCGGTGAGGTTGCCGCCGCCGCCATTGAGCCGGGTGCGGAAGATGTCACCGATAAGGGCGGCTGCAACTTCGGTGTCGGTTTCCGACTCGAAGGTGACACCCTTACCCAACAGTTCCTGCTTAAGCTCAGCGAAGTTCTCAATGATGCCGTTGTGAATGACTGCCAGCTTGCCGCCGTCGGAAAGATGCGGGTGTGCGTTACGGTCGGTGGGCCCGCCGTGCGTAGCCCAACGGGTATGGCCGATGCCGGTCAGGGACTCGGGAACGGGATTTGCTTCCAGTTCCGCGATCAGGTTGCTCAGCTTGCCGGACTTTTTGCGGGACGAAATGGTCCCATCAGCGACTACTGCGACGCCGGCGGAGTCATAGCCGCGGTATTCCAGACGGCGCAGCCCTTCCACCACAACGTCAAGAGCGCTGTATCCAGCTGCCTTGCGAGACGAATTGCCAACATAGCCTACGATTCCACACATGGGTACAAGCCTAGCGGCAAGGGCAAACAACTGATGTGGGACATCCTCCCTCCACCCCCTTTCCGCGCGAGATCGACCACTCACAATTCACCTGCCCGTCGTCGCGCATTTCCTGATCCGCCCCGCGGAGGGCAGAATCATGAGCGTGACTTTGCAACGCACCGAAGCTAATGGCGACGGCGCTTCCCCGTTTGTAGAGCTGGACCGTCAAACGTGGTCCAGGCTTGCAGCGCAGATGGAGCAGCCCCTCAACGAAGAGGACATTTTCCGTCTCCGCGGCCTCGGCGATCCCTTGGATATGAAGGAAGTCCGGGAGGTTTACCTCCCGCTGTCACGCCTCCTGCACCTGTACGTCGAGGCGTCCCACCAGCTGCACGCAGCCACCACCACCTTCCTGGGCGAGCAAACCCAGCGGACCCCGTTCGTGATCGGCGTGGCCGGTTCAGTTGCTGTTGGTAAGTCCACCATCGCCCGCGTGCTCCGGGAAATGCTCAGGCGCTGGCCCGGAACTCCCAACGTGGAACTCATCACCACAGACGGCTTTCTCTACCCCTTGGCCGAGCTCAAGCGCCGGCATCTGCTGGAGCGCAAGGGTTTTCCGGAGTCCTACGACCGCCGTGGCCTTCTTCGCTTCGTCTCAGAAGTCAAAGGCGGCGCCGAGGAAGTCCGCGCCCCCTGGTACTCCCACGTCACTTACGACATCGTGCCGGGCAAGGAAGTCGTGGTGCGGCGACCCGACGTCCTGATCGTTGAAGGCCTCAACGTCCTGGCCCCCGCCCGTCCCCGCATGGACGGCAAACAAGGACTGGCCGTCAGCGACTTCTTCGATTTCTCCATCTACGTCGACGCCAAAACTTCCTATATTGAGGAGTGGTACGTAGACCGCTTCCGCAAGCTGCGGACCACAGCCTTCGCCCAGCCCGAGTCCTACTTCCACCGCTACGCCACGTTGTCCGACGACGACGCCGAATCCACCGCACGCGGCATTTGGAAACGCATCAACGAGCCAAACCTTGAGGAGAACGTCCTGCCTACCCGCGGACGTGCACAGCTGGTCCTTACCAAGGACGCAGACCACTCCATCCGCCGCATGCTGCTGAGGAAGGTCTAGCTTGCAGAACAATCCTCAACCACTGCCCAGCCGGCGGGTTTTCGCGAGCTTCCTGACCGCTGGTGCCGGAATGGCAGCCCTGGCCGCCTGCACGCCGGACAACACCACTCCCTCCCCTGTCGCAGCCAACGCCGCCAGCGACGTCCCCTCGACCTCTGCAGCGTCCTCCGTGGCTACGCCCGGCGCCGCTACCACCGAGCCTGCACCCGTGGAGCCTGCACCCTCCAGCGACATACCTGCCAGCACCGCTCCGTCGCATTCCGTAGCCCCTCAGCACTCGCTGACGGATCCGGCGAGCCCCTGGGTTGTAGTCAACAAGCACCGGCCATTGGCTCCCCAGGATTTCGTTCCGGCAGATTTGGTCCAGCCGGGCGTACGGCTCGCCGTCAGTGGCGAAGCGGCTCTGCTTAACAGCACGACGGCGTCTGCCGCAGAAAAGATGTTCGGCGCAGCCGCCGCGGAGGGCGTCATCATGACGTTGGCCTCCGGTTACCGTTCTTATTCCACTCAGGTGACTACCTACAACGGATATGTAGCCAGTACCGGTCAGGCTGCAGCGGACCGCGCGTCCGCCCGCCCAGGGCACTCCGAGCACCAGACTGGTTGGTCTTTCGACATTGGCGACGGCGCGGGTGCCTGCAGCTTCCAACCGTGCTTTGCCGAACAACCTGCCGCTGTGTGGGCGAAAGCCAATGCCCACAAGTTCGGCTTTGTGGTCCGCTATCCGTGGATGTTCCACGACACCACCGGGTACTTTTACGAGTCCTGGCACCTGCGCTACATCGGAGTGGAAGCAGCCACGGACATGGTCACGCGCGGCATTGCGACCGTGGAAGAGTATTTTGGGCTCGAAGCAGCGCCGGACTACCTCTAGTACATGATGCTTAGGCTCTAGTCCTTAAATACTGAGGCCCGCTCCCCTGCTTCAACTCAAGCAAGGGAGCGGGCCAAAAAGTGTGCTTTCCTAGACTGCCATTTCGCTGGGGGCGCCCAAACGGTCCTTGACCACGGCAGCAAGACCCTTGCAGATGCGCTCTGCTGTTTCCATGTCAGCGGCTTCCACCATGACTCGGACCAACGCCTCGGTGCCTGAGGGGCGGAGCAGCACACGGCCGGTTTCGCCCAGTTCAAGCTCAGCTGCTGCAACGGCCTGGGCAACGCCCTCGTCCGTGGCGGCACGGGCCTTGTCCACGTCCTTGACGTTGATCATGAGCTGCGGAAGCTTGGTCATGGCGCTGGACAGTTCCTTGAGGCTACGGCCCGTCAGGGCAACCTGCGCGGCAAGCTGGAGACCAGTCAGAACACCATCACCCGTGGTGGCGAAGTCCGAGAAGATCACATGGCCGGACTGTTCGCCACCAAGGTTGTACCCGCCGTCGCGCATTTCCTCCAGAACGTAACGGTCACCAACTCCGGTCTCGCGAATGGTGATACCGGCATCGCGAAGGGCGATCTTAAGGCCAAGGTTGCTCATGACCGTGGCAACAAGGATGTTGTCCTTGAGCTTTCCGGCTTCCTTGAGTGCCAGCGCCAGGATCGCCATGATCTGGTCGCCGTCCACTTCATTGCCTTCATGGTCAACGGCCAGGCAGCGGTCGGCGTCGCCGTCGTGCGCTACGCCAAGGTCCGCGCCGTGTTTGACCACCGCTTCCTTCAGGGGGCCCAGGTGCGTGGAACCTACGCCGTCGTTGATGTTCAGGCCGTCCGGCTCTGCTCCGATCACCACGACGTCAGCCCCGGCGTCCTTGAACACCTGGGGCGAACAGCCACTTGCTGCGCCGTGGGCGCAGTCCAGGACCACCTTCAGGCCTTCCAAACGCTTGGGGAGCGTGCCCAGCAGGTGCACGATGTACCTGTCCTCGGCGTCTGAGAACCGCTGGATGCGTCCGACGTCGGCGCCTACCGGCCGCTGGGGCTCTTTACCCAGCTGCGCCTCGATGGCGTCCTCAACATCGTCCGGAAGCTTTTGACCGCCCCGGGCGAAGAACTTAATACCGTTGTCCGGAGCCGGGTTGTGGGAGGCCGAGAGCATGACGCCGAAGTCGGCGTCGAGATCTGCCACCAAGTAAGCCGCTGCGGGAGTGGGGAGCACACCGGCGTCGTACACGTCGATGCCAGAGCTTGAAAGCCCGGCTTCAACGGCAGCGGCAAGGAACTCGCCGCTGGCCCGGGGGTCCCTGGCGACGACGGCGCGCGGCCGCTTGCCATCGGTTGTGCGGTCATGGCCGAGTACGACGGCGGCTGCCTGAGCGAGCTGCATAGCCAGTTCGGCGGTGAGCAATCCGTTCGCGAGACCGCGGACGCCATCTGTTCCAAATAATCTAGACATCGGGTCAAGTTTAGACGACGCCGGGGCAGCACTGGTTCAAGGGGCCGCCGGAGGGTCACAAGCGGCGCTCCTCTTGACTCCCCTGTCCGGGTTCTGAAAACGACGAAAGCCCGCCCCGCCGAAACGGCGGAACGGACTTTCGATACCCCGAACGGGGTGAAGCGGATTAACGCTTGGAGTACTGCTGAGCCTTACGTGCCTTCTTGAGACCAGCCTTCTTGCGCTCGATGACGCGGGCGTCACGGCTCAAGTAACCGGCCTTCTTGAGGGTGGCGCGGTTGTTGTCGACGTCGATCTCGTTCAGCGAGCGGGCAACACCGAGACGCAGCGCACCGGCCTGGCCGGAGATGCCACCGCCGTGGATACGGGCGATGACGTCGTAGGCACCTTCGAGATCAAGGATCTTGAAGGGCTCGTTGACGTCCTGCTGGTGCAGCTTGTTCGGGAAGTAGTTGTCCAGCGTGCGGCCGTTGATGGTCCACTTGCCGGAACCCGGAACAACGCGAACGCGTGCAACGGCTTCCTTGCGGCGGCCAACAGCTGCACCGGCAACGGTCAGTGCCGGGCGCTCCTTCTTGGGCGCATCTTCTCCAGATGTGCTTTCAGAGGTGTAGCTGGTGAGGGTTTCCTCAGCCTCGACGGCTTCGGCGGTCAGTTCTTCGTTCTGAGCCACGGTTCTCCTTGTAATGAAAAGTTGGTTGGTGGCCAGGACTACTGGGCGACCTGGGTGATTTCGAAAGTCTTCGGCTGCTGTGCAGCGTGGGGGTGCTCAGCGCCACGGTAGACCTTGAGCTTGCCCAACTGCTGTGCAGCGAGGGAGTTCTTGGGGAGCATGCCCTTGATGGCCTTCTCAACAGCGCGAACCGGGTTGGATTCCAACAGCTCGGCGTAGTTGACGGAGGTCAGGCCGCCCGGGTAACCGGAGTGGCGGTATGCGCGCTTCTGCTCCAGCTTGGCGCCGGTGAGGGCAACCTTTTCAGCGTTGATGATGATGACGAAGTCGCCCATGTCCATGTGGGACGCAAAGGTCGGCTTGTGCTTTCCGCGCAGCAGTGTTGCGGTCTGGCTGGCAAGACGACCAAGGACAACGTCGGTGGCGTCAATGACGTGCCACTGGCGGTTGATATCGCCGGGCTTCGGGGTGTACGTACGCACGGTTTTGCCTCGTTCTTGTTCTGGCGTTCATGTTTTAGGCGGCACGCAATAAGGCGTGCACCTATCTATGTATGCGCTACCGGAGCAGAGGTGAGGGCTCTATGTACCAGTTATCCCAGGATCTCGAAATGCCTCAGGAGTTAGCGATCCTGCAACTGGATCCCCCGGAAGGCATGTGTCATCGAGATAGGACACGCACAACGACTCTAAACAATACCGTCACTAGGGCGTCCGGGTCAAAATGGGGTAACCGCCCCTCGGGGTAGCGCACCTTTACTAAGGGAGAAACATGACCGATGGCCCCGGCGTCCCGCTCCTCATTGCGCTCCTCGGGTTGCTGCTCAGCCCTACTGTCGAGCTAGTGATCGCCCGCACGCTGCCGCGACTCGGCGGCACGCCTGCCCTCAAGGTCCGGATCACGACTGCGGCGGTCACCGCGCTGCTTTTTGGCTTACTGGCGTGGCGTTTTGGGTTTTCTCCGGAGTTGCCGGCATTTCTTTTATTGGCATTGCTTGGCGTTCAGCTTTCGCGGATTGATTTCACCGTCCACTTGCTGCCGAACGCACTGGTTTTGCTTTTGTTTGGGGGCGGATTGGTCCTGCTCCTTGCCTCCGCTGCCCTCACGCCAGGATGGGCGGACTTGATTCGAGCTCTCGCCGGAGGGGCGATCCTGTTCGCCGGCTACTTAATTCTGGGACTTATTTCGCCGGGAAGCCTCGGAATGGGCGATGTGAAGCTCGCAGCGCCCCTGGGGCTGTACTTGGGGTACTTGGGTTGGGGCCAAGTACTCTTCGGGGGGCTTCTGGGATTCGTGGTGGGCGGGGTGCTCACGGTGCTGATGTTGCGCCTGCGATCAGCTGAAAAGCCCGTGGAGACGGCTCACGGCCCTGCAATGGTCATCGCTGCGCTGGGCGTTGCCCTGTTCATGAACTAGCCGAGGTTAGTACGCCCTTCCTGTGACTTCGGAGTGCGCCGCAATTAATAAGGCTGCTTTGCAAACCAAGTAGTTTCCGCCTGTTATGGCTTCGAAAACTGAGTACTCACCGCCTCCGCAGTGCGCCACCAAGTAATGAGTGGCCTATGAAATCGAGTACGACTACGCATTGTGGCTTCTGCCTGCCCTGGTGAATTCTTATCTCATCGAATTCCGAACCGCTTAAGGCTACATGGGGCAGTTCGAAAGTCGGACGAATTTCAATTTGGAGTTCGTCATTCATCATTCGCCAATTTTATTCTGGGAAGGATTTTCCAATGTCATCTCTCATGGTTTCTGTCATTTCGTTCATCGCCGGCGTCAAGGACCGCTTCACCTCCGAGGAGAAGGGTGCGACGGCTGTTGAATATGGCCTGCTCGTTGCACTGATCGCGGCTGTCATCGTGGGCACCGTGCTCACACTGGGCACTGAGGTACTCAAGGGCTTCACCACGGTCGTCAACACCCTTCCGTAGCTCGGAACTGGCCGGCTTCATATCGAAACCCGGGCCGGCTGCTCCGATACACTCATCGGCTGCAGCCGGCCCGGAATCGTTTTCTGGGAGTTGCTATGAGATCCAAAGGTAGGAAGAGTAAAACGCTCTTTAACAGAAAGCCCTCTACCGCCAAAAGCCAGTCTGGTGCGGTAGCAGTTGAATTTGCACTTGTACTGCCGATATTCCTCGTCTTGGTACTGGGGATTTTTGAGTTCGGCCGGGCATTCAACATCCAGATTTCCTTGTCTGAGGCCGCTCGCGAAGCAGCGCGCTACGCAGCTATTCATCAATCAGATTCCACCTACAGCGTCGGCGACGCGCAGGCGGCTGGTGTGGCCGCCGCGCCCACCGTGGACTTGGCTCCGGGCGACATCACCGTCACGTCGTCGGGCACAAGCCCGTGCAACGTGGAGGTCAATATCTCCTACAGCACGCCGTGGATGACTGGATTTCCAGGACTGGTGCCTGGGATGCCGGCCGAACTGGACATCTCCGGGACAGGAGTCATGCGATGCGGCGGCTGAAACACGATGATCGCGAGCGCGGCGCTGTTGCTCCCATGACCGCCATGCTGATGGTGGCCCTACTGGGCATGACCGCTTTCGCCGTAGATGTTGCCATGATGTACTCCGAGCACGCTCAGTTGCAGAATGGTGCCGACTCATCAGCAATAGGCATCGCCCAGGCTTGTGCACAGAACGCAGGTTCAGCCGACTGTGCTGCACCCACATCAGCAGCAACCTCCTTGGCGGGCTTGAATGCACTCGACGGTGTCAGCAATGCGCCACAAGCCTCGGTAAATCTGGGCACCGGGACCGTTGATGTCACGACCCAATCCCGTAACACCTCCGGCGATAATCACTTCACTCTGGTGTTCGCGCGAGCCTTGGGCGTCGAGACAGCCAACATCCAGGCCTCGGCCCAAGCTAAATTCGGCGGATTCTCAGCTACGGATGCCATCCCGCTGACGTTCTCCCAATGCGAGGCGGACCCGAGCTTCACCAAGGGCCTGCAGTTCTTCCCGGTTCACGGCACCACGCTTTCCAACGACCCGGATTACGCATGCCAGCACCAGTCCTCATCGGGATTCGAGCTTCCCGGTGGATTCGGCTGGCTCAAACACCCAGGCTCCACCTGCACGGTGCACATAGACATTGACGATCCCTGGTTGGAGGCCAACGAGGGCAATGATTTCGATTCGACGTGCGCTGCCGCCTTCGCGTCCTGGGAGACCAAGCTCAAAGCCGGCAAGCCTGTGGAACTTCTCATTCCGATTTTCGAAACAGCCTGCCCAGTGAAGAAGGGTACGGGAACCAACCCCTGCGCTTCCTCACCCTATAAGAAGTCCTTCAAGATCGAGGCCTTCGCGCAGATCTCTCTCCGGGGGTGGCATCTCACGGGCGGCGGATCCAGCTACATGACCTCCGATGCCTCTGCGCTTCAGAAGTCCCTGGGTCTCAAGAACAGCGACACAGGTTTGTACGGCACCTTCATCAAGAAAGTAAGTCTGACGGAGGCCGCAACTCTGGGCGGCCCAACCACGTACGGCGCCTTGGGCGTCCAACTCACCGAGTAGTAACCAATCTGGGAGAAAACTCCATTGCACTAAGGAGAATCAAAGTGAAAACTCGCCTACTGGGAGGCATAGTGGCAGTCGTGCTGGCAATAGTCGGCACGCTGCTACTGGTCACATACGTTCAAGCAGCAGACGCGCGGGCACAAAAGGACCTCCAGCCCGTTGATGTCCTTGTTATCCAAAGTCAGGTTCCCGAGGGAGCCGATCTTCAGCAGATCAAGTCTGCTGTAAAGCTTGCTTCGCTACCCGCGGCTTCGGTACCCAATGGTGCCCTCAAGAGCCTCTCCGGAATGGAGGGCAAAGTCGCGGGGGCAGAACTCATGCCTGGTGAAGCCCTGCTGGGAAACCGCCTGGTGGATCCCAACAGCCTGGCGGCCCCGGGATCAGTCCCTGTCCCCGACGGACTTCAAGAAGTTTCAGTACAACTTGATGCGCAGCGCGTTGTAGGCGGGCGACTGGCCGCCGGCGACACCGTAGGCGTCGTGGTGCTGGTGGGCGAGAACGGGCAATCCGACACTGACGCTTCAGCCCAGCTCGTCTTCCATAAAGTGCTCGTTACCAGCGTTCAGCGGGCCACAGCCAGGAACTCGAACACCGCGCAAGCAAGCTCGGAGCAGGCCAACACACAGCTGCCGGAGGGTTCATTCATCGTGACACTCGCCCGCAGCGATGTGGACGCCACCAAGATCGTTTACGGAGCAAAGTACGGGGATATCTGGCTGACGAAAGAACCCGCCGAGGCCCAGGAAAGCGCACGCGTCACCATCAAGAAGGCAGAGGTACTCCAATGAGCCGCTTTCTAGTCATCACGGCTGATGTAGATTTCGAAAAGCGCGTCCGCCAAGCCGCGGCCGGCATGCATGGCGATGTGCAGTCCATCATTGCCGACTACTTGCCGCAGGGCCCGGACGACGTCCTCCGGGTGCTGTCCGGACAACTGCTGGAAGTCCTTGTCCTGGGGCCCGGGCTACAGGCTGACGACGCAATCCGATTGGCAAGCCTGTTCGATCTTCAGTATCCGGAGATCAGCGTAGTGCTCGCTTCGACGGATGCAGCGGAAGTCGCACTCCCGGCAATGCGCGCAGGCATCCGTGACTTGTTGGAGCCTTCCGCGGATCCGGGCACCATTCGGGCGCTGTTGGAGCGTGCCAGCCTCGCGGCTGCCGGGCGTCGCAGGGGCTTGGGTGCACAAGTAGACGCAGGGCCACAGGGAGGGCGGATTATCGCCGTCATGTCGCCCAAGGGCGGCGTGGGCAAGACGACTATCTCAACCAACCTCGCTATTGGGCTGGGGCGAATCTCTCCCATGAGGGTTGTCATCGCCGATTTGGATCTCCAGTTCGGCGACGTCGCATCCGGGCTCCTCATAGACCCGGATAGGACAATCGCGGATGCGGTTACCGGTGCGGCAGTCCAGGACAGCATGGTGCTGAAGTCATATCTCTCAGTTCATCCCGCCGGTATTTATGCCCTCTGTGCGCCCCGTAACCCCTCCCAAATCGAGCAGATTTCCGCGGAACAGGTGGGGCATCTCCTTGAACAACTGGCCAGGGAATTCGACTACGTGATTGTGGATACCGCACCGGGTCTTGGTGAGCACGTCCTGGCGACCCTAGAACGTGCCTCCGACGTCGTGTGGGTATGTGGAATGGATATCCCGAGCATCAGAGGACTTCGGAACGGTCTCGAAATACTTGACGAGATCGGGCTGGTCCCCGAACAGCGCCACGTTGTCCTGAACTTCGCGGACAAACGCAGCGGGCTGACCTTGATTGATGTGGAAGCAACCATAGGGTGCCCGGTGGATGTCACTTTACCGCGGTCCCGTTCACTCCCCTACTCAACCAATAGGGGCATCCCCGTACTTCAAGACGGGACGAAGGATGTCACGCTCCGCGGTCTCCGTCAGCTCGTTGATCGCTTCAAGCCGGGCTGGGAAGAACGGCCGCACAAGCAGCTGCACCGAAGGGCGGTAGTCAAGTGAACCTCGCAAAGCGCCTTCAGACCGCTCGGGGGCTGGAAGTTGAGACCCCGGGCACGTCAACATTGGGAGATCCATGGGCCGGGCCAGCAACCCACACCCCTGACTACATCGCCGATTCAACGGGAGCAGGAGGAACTACCGAGGACTCCAGCCAAGCGTTGTCAGCAGTCAAAGAACGCACCAGTTCAGCGTTATTTGATCGTATGGGTTCCCGAATTTCAGACACCACACTGGATGAGGCGGAACTCCACCGCTACGTCAAAGAGGAACTCCGTGCCGTTATTGACGAAGACGACATTCCGCTGACATCCCAGGAGAGACAACGACTGGTCCAGGAAATCGCTGACGACGTTCTTGGTCTTGGGCCGCTTCAACGGTTCCTTGACGACAAGGACGTCACAGAGATCATGGTGAACGGTGCCGACAAGGTCTACGTGGAAATTGCCGGAAGACTTCACTTAACCAATGTTCATTTCAGCTCCGAAGAGCATCTTCGCCGAATCATTGAGCGGATTGTCTCCAAGGTTGGCCGCCGGATTGACGAGTCCTCTCCACTGGTGGACGCAAGGCTCTCGGACGGATCCCGAGTCAATGCGATTATTCCTCCGCTCGCTGTCAATGGATCGTCGCTCACGATTCGAAAGTTTGGCCGCGTGCCGCTAACGGCCCAGAATCTCATCCAATTGGGAACCATGAGCCCCGAGATCACCGAACTGCTTCACGCGTGCGTACAGGCCCGGCTGAACATCATCGTCTCGGGCGGTACAGGAACAGGAAAGACAACGCTGTTGAACGTCCTGTCATCGTTTCTTCCTTCAGATGAACGCATCGTCACCATCGAAGACGCCGTGGAACTGCAGCTCCAGCAATCGCACGTTGTCCGGTTGGAAAGCCGACCAAGCAACATCGAAGGAAAGGGTGAGATCGCCATCCGGGATCTCGTGCGAAATTCCCTGCGCATGCGCCCCGACCGGATCGTAGTGGGCGAAGTTCGTGGCGGTGAGGCACTGGACATGCTTCAGGCAATGAACACCGGCCACGATGGTTCCATTTCCACTGTCCACGCGAATTCTCCGCGCGACGCCATCGCACGCCTTGAAACGTTGGTACTGATGGCCGGCATGGACTTACCTCTCCGCGCAATTCGAGAGCAGATTTCGTCCGCTGTGAACCTGGTTGTCCAAATTTCGCGGTTGCGCGACGGCACCCGCCGCATCACGCATGTGACGGAAGTCCAAGGCATGGAAGGTGATGTTGTCACCCTGCAGGATGCCTTCACCTTCGATTACTCAGCAGGGATGGACGCAAACGGGCGATTCCTAGGGAAACCGGTTCCGACCGGTGTGCGGCCACGGTTCGTAGACCACTTTGCGGACTTGGGCATCCATATTTCACCAGCGGTCTTTGGAACAATGGCAGCTGGCGGTGGAAAGCGATGATCACCGCAACCAGTCCCCTGCTGCTCATCGGCGGGGTAATCCTCGGAATCGCGGCCCTGGCAATCGGTCTCTTTCTCATCCCTCGGTCGAGAAACTCGGCAATCGCATTGTCCCGGCGGCGTCCAAACGCCGGCACCCAGGACTCAGTGCTGACCCGGATGACAAATTCTGCTGTCGCATTGGTAGATGGGTCAGTTTCGGCCAGCAGGGCTTCCGGAACCAGGCTTCTCCTTGAGCAGGCCGGCTCCAGGATGCGGCCGGCGGACTACGTACTGTTGGTCATCTGCGCCACCTTCACTGGCGCCGTCGTAGGCTTCATCCTCGGCGGTCTCTTGGTGGCAATACTCTTCGGAATCTTAGTGCCCATCGGCGCACGCATGGTTCTGAGCGTCATGACGTCCCGACGCCGGGCGCAGTTCGAAGCTCAACTGGGCGACACGCTGCAAATGCTGTCCGGCAGCATGCGGGCCGGTCATAGCTTGCTGCGGGCAGTCGATGCTGTGGCTCTGGAGGCACAGTCACCTACCAAGGAAGAATTCGCCAGGATCGTAGGAGAAGTCCGTCTGGGACGTGACCTCCGCGATGCACTCCTGGACGCAGCAAACCGTCTACACAGCGAGGATTTCCTCTGGGCCACCCAGGCCATCGAAATTCACCGTGAAGTGGGCGGCGACTTGGCTGAAGTACTGGACCACGTGGCTGAAACGATCCGCGAGCGGTCACAAATCAAAGGCCAAGTGCGGGCCCTCAGCGCTGAAGGTCGACTGTCAGCGTATGTGCTCATAGCACTGCCGACCGGCATGTTTCTGTACCTCAGCCTCGCCAACGGGACGTACATCCAGCCTCTCTTCACGCACCCCGTGGGTTGGATCATGCTCGTGGTAGCCGTCGTCCTTCTTGCGTTGGGCTCCTTCTGGCTCAGCCGCGTCGTCAAGATCAAGTTCTAGGGAGTGACCATGAACGTTATTGCATGGGCGTCCGTCGCCTTGATCGTAGTTCCCATCGCCTTTATGGCATGGGCGTTCATTTCAGTAGACCGTACTGGCCTCGCAACCGTCCGTACCAACTTGAGTCGAAGCGCAGGAATGGCCACTGACTTGGGGGCAGAGCCGTCAGCATTCAACCTGCATCGTCTGGGTGCAAAGCTCACCCCAAAGGGCTACACCATCTGGCTGGACAAGTTGCTGGCCAAATTGGGCCGACCAGCGGGAATGCCCTTGGGACGCCTCCTGATCCTCAAACCAGCGTTGGCCTTGGCAGCAGGTCTCGTGGGTCTGTTGTTCTTCCTGAGGGCCCCTTCGGGCCAGGGTTTCCTGCTGTACCTGGCCGCAGTGTTGCTGGTGTACTTCATCCCGGACCTGATCATCCACGGCCGCGCTGCCGAACGGCAAAAGGCAATTCAAACTGAGCTACCCAACACTCTGGACCAGATGCTCATCTCCGTTGAAGCCGGCCTTGGTTTTGAAGGGGCCATGGCCCGGGCCGGGCAGAATGGTTCGGGACCGCTGGCCATGGAAATGCTCCGAACACTGCAGGACATGCAGGCGGGACGCAGCCGCAAGGAAGCATACGTGGCTTTGGCCGAACGTGTGGATGTCCACGACCTCAGGGCATTCGTCGGGGCCATAGTGCAGGCCGATACCTATGGGATCGCCATAGCCAACGTCCTGCGGACCCAAGCCAAGCAAATGCGTATCAAACGCCGCCAAAGGGCGGAGGAGCAGGCAATGAAGCTGCCTGTGAAGGTCCTGTTCCCTTTGATGTTCTGCATCCTGCCAGTGCTCTTCATCGTCATCATGGGTCCGGCCGTCCTCAATGTGATGACTAATCTGGCCGGCACTTTTTAGGGTTCTGGTGTTACTGCCCTAAAAACCGGCCGTTCGCGGATCCCAGACCACGGGCGGCCACAACGGCCCCCTTCCGGTACCCAGAGCCGGGAGGGGGTCCTCCCACGTCGGCGCAACTCACCATAGCCAGGGGCAGATAGGGCTACTCCCGCCGCGCCCGAGTCAGCTCGGCGCGAGCCAGCAACTCGCTGTCGGACGGGTAGGCAACTTCCTCCAGCACCAAGGGATGCGGCGCAGCGAGAACAGACTTGGCATCGCGCTTCCGTTCCAGGAGCCGCGAGTGCAGCCACGCCGGAGTTTCCAGGCCCTCTCCAACTCGCAAGGCCGAACCTACCAGGGACCGCACCATGTTGTGGCAGAACGCATCGGCCTGCACGGTGGCAACAATAACGTCCTCGCTTCCACGAGCAAACGAGAACTGCTGCAGCTCGCGGATGGTCGTCGCTCCCTCTCGGGGTTTGCAATAGGAACGGAAATCCTGGAGGCCCAGCAACGAACGGGCCCCTTCGTTCATGAGCGCAACGTCCAACGGCGCCTTATGCCACAAAGTAATCCCGCGCAGAACCGGGTCCCAGCGTTCCGGACCGTCGGCTATGCGGTAACTGTATCTCCGCCACAACGCTGAGAAGCGGGCGTCGAAGCCCTCGGGCGCCAGACCGGCGTCGTGCACTTCAATAGCACCCGTCAGGTCACCGAGAATTCGGCTCAAGGCGCCACGGAGGCGGCGCAAGAGCGCAGCGCCGGGATCAAGTTCGTGCCCCCGCGGCAGCGACAGCCACTCGGCTTCGCTCAGGTCCAGGTGAACCACTTGGCCCCGGGCGTGGACTCCGGCGTCGGTCCTGCCGGCAACCGTCACGCGAATCGGGCGCTGCAGGAGAAGCGCCAAAGCCTCTTCAACGGATCCTTGAACGGTGCGAAGACCAGGCTGCAGGGCCCACCCATTGAACGGGCCGCCGTCGTAGGAAAGATCCAGCCGGACACGCAAAAACCCGCCGCCCCCCATGACGGGGGCAGCGGGTTTTCGTTCGTTCATAGACTTAAGTCTACTGTGAAGAATTCAGTGAATTACTTCTTGTCCTCAGCGGCCGGAGCCTCTTCGGTCTCAGCAGCTTCAGCTTCAGCAGCTTCTGCCTCAGCGGCCGGAGCCTCTTCGGTTTCAGCAGCTTCGGTTTCTGCGGTTTCGGTCTCAACGACCTCTTCCTCGGCAGCCGGAGCAGCCTTGGCAGCGGCAGCGGTTGCTTCAGCAACAACGGCCTGCTTCGGGGAAACCGGCTCGAGAACGAGCTCGATGACAGCCATGGGAGCGTTGTCGCCCTTGCGGTTGCCGATCTTGGTGATGCGGGTGTAGCCACCATCGCGGTTAGCAACGGCGCCGGCGATGTCGGTGAACAGCTCGTGGACAACGCCCTTGTCGCTGATCAGGCCGAGAACGCGGCGGCGGGAAGCGAGGTCGCCACGCTTGGCGAAGGTGACCAGACGCTCTGCGTACGGCTTGAGGCGCTTGGCCTTGGTGACCGTGGTGGTGATGCGCTTGTGCTCAAAAAGAGCAGCTGCCAGGTTCGCGAGCATCAGGCGCTCGTGAGCCGGGCCGCCTCCGAGGCGCGGACCCTTAGTGGGGGTAGGCATAGTTATTTCTCCTGTTATGTAAGCCGGTCAGGTCCATCGCTGGACCCGGCGGCCAAGATCTGCTGTTTAGAGCTCGTCGTCGCTGAACGCGGCGTCGTCCTCTTCGATGGCTGCGGCGCGGGCTGCGAGATCGAAACCGGGAGGGGAGTCCTTGAGGGACAGACCCAGTTCCACGAGCTTTGCCTTGACCTCGTCAATGGACTTCGCACCGAAGTTACGAATGTCCATCAGGTCAGCCTCGGAGCGGGCAACGAGTTCACCCACGGTGTGGATGCCCTCACGCTTGAGGCAGTTGTAGGAACGGACGGTGAGGTCCAGATCCTCGATCGGCAGAGCCATGTCCGCTGCCAGGGCAGCGTCCGTCGGCGACGGGCCAATCTCGATACCTTCAGCTGCGGTGTTCAGCTCACGAGCCAGACCGAACAGTTCCACCAAGGTGGTGCCTGCGGAAGCGACAGCATCGCGCGGGGCGATAGCCTGCTTGGTCTCGACGTCGACAATGAGCTTGTCGAAGTCGGTGCGCTGCTCAACACGGGTAGCTTCCACGCGGAAAGTTACCTTCATGACCGGCGAGTAGATCGAGTCAACCGGAATACGGCCGATCTCGGAGTCGCCGGACTTGTTCTGAGCTGCCGAAACGTAGCCACGGCCGCGCTCGATGGTCAGTTCGAGTTCGAACTTACCCTTCGAGTTCAGAGTGGCAATGTGCAGATCCGGGTTGTGGAATTCGACGCCGGCCGGCGGAGCGATGTCCGCGGCGGTGACGACTCCGGGGCCCTGCTTGCGCAGGTAAGCAACAACCGGCTCATCGTGCTCGGAGGAAACCGAAAGGTTCTTGATGTTCAGGATGATCTCGGTGACATCTTCCTTGACACCCGGAACCGTGGTGAACTCGTGCAGCACGCCATCGATCCGGATGCTGGTTACAGCGGCACCGGGGATGGAGGAGAGCAGGGTACGGCGGAGGGAGTTTCCGAGGGTGTAGCCGAAGCCCGGCTCCAGCGGTTCAATGATGAAACGGGAGCGGTTCTCGGATACAACTTCTTCAGACAGGGTGGGGCGCTGTGCAATGAGCACTTAGGTTTCCTTTCGGCGAGCATCCGCTATATGACGCAACACAGGTGGTGGAAATCGGCTTCGGTTTCCAGCCTGACCAGCCGGGCCATGCTGATGGATGATCGAAACCATCCATAGCAGGCCCGGCCGGTCAGGCGGGGAAGACCTAATTAGACGCGGCGGCGCTTCGGCGGGCGGCAACCGTTGTGGGCGCTGGGGGTGACGTCCTGGATGGAGCCAACCTCGAGGCCAGCGGCCTGAAGCGAACGGATTGCGGTTTCGCGTCCGGATCCCGGGCCCTTGACGAATACGTCAACCTTGCGCAGACCGTGCTCCTGAGCGCGCTTTGCAGCAGCTTCGGCAGCCATCTGGGCAGCGAACGGGGTGGACTTACGGGAGCCCTTGAAGCCAACCTCACCGGCGGAAGCCCATGAGATTACAGCACCGTTCGGGTCCGTGATGGACACGATGGTGTTGTTAAAGGTGCTCTTGATGTGCGCCTGGCCAAGCGCAATATTCTTCTTATCCTTGCGACGCGGCTTACGAACCGCTCCACGAGTCTTCGGGGGCATTGTTTCTCCTACAGAAAGTTATCGGGGGAAAACCGGATCAATCCCGAGGGATTAACGTCCGGCCTTCTTCTTGCCGGCGACGGTGCGCTTCGGGCCCTTACGGGTACGAGCGTTGGTCTTCGTACGCTGTCCGCGTACGGGCAGGCCCTTGCGGTGGCGCAGGCCTTCGTAGCTGCCGATCTCTACCTTGCGGCGGATGTCAGCGGCTACCTCGCGGCGAAGGTCACCCTCAACCTTGTAGTTGCCTTCAATGTAGTCACGCAGCTGGACCAGCTCGGCGTCAGTCAGGTCCTTGACGCGAACGTCAGCGCTGATGCCGGTGGCAGCCAGGGTTTCGTGTGCACGGGTCTTGCCCACGCCGTAGATGTAAGTAAGCGCAATTTCCAACCGCTTTTCGCGGGGAATGTCTACGCCAGCGAGACGAGCCATAGTGGCAGTACTCCTTGAATAAACCGGAGGTCGTAGGCAGTACACCCACACGTTCAGTGTGGCCCCAGCCTCCGACCGGGGGTTCGCTGACCAGGCTCTGTAATGCAGTCCTGGCACAGCTTGTGCTGCCTTTATTTACTTGCGTGGGCTAGCAGCCCAGGTTTGTCCTCGCGGACGCTGATTCCCGAAAGGGGAATTAGCCCTGGCGCTGCTTGTGGCGCGGGTTCTCGCAGATCACCATGACCCGGCCGTTACGGCGGATCACTTTGCACTTGTCGCAGATCTGCTTGACGCTCGGCTTGACCTTCATGGCGTTCCTTTGCGTGTTTTGCAGTTGATCTGCTGGAGCGGCTTAGGCACTATTGCCTTGCCGCCCAGCAATTTACTTGTAGCGGTAGACGATACGACCACGTGTGAGGTCGTATGGGCTCAGCTCCACCACTACCCGGTCCTCGGGGAGGATTCGAATGTAGTGCTGTCGCATCTTCCCAGAGATGTGTGCGAGAACGACGTGCTTATTGGTGAGCTCAACACGAAACATCGCATTGGGCAGCGCCTCAGTCACAACGCCCTCGATCTCAATGACCCCGTCCTTCTTGGCCATATCCTCCGCTAACTGTTGTTTGCCGCTGTCCTCCAGTTAGGCACCGAAGATCCAGCGGACGTTTTTTGTTTGCTTGGCCCTCTTGGAACCACGACACTAAAAAGGGCGTGGCTGCACAGACAACCAACAAATAACTCTACGCCAATGAGGCCGGAAAGTTAAATCCGTCAATGGTAGCGCACCTGCCTCCAGCCGTCACTCCCCCGCTTGCCGATACCGGGGGAAGTCACCCGCCGCCGTCGAAACGCTTTCGGCTGCCAGGACGCCGTCGAGAATCGCCAGCCGAACAGCTTCCGCAGCGGCGCTTTGGAGCGTTATCAGCGACACCTGCCGCGCCTGTTCAGTGCTGCGGTCAAGCCCGACGGCGCCGGTCGCCAACGCGAACACGGTGTCACCGTCCGCCAAAGTATGGGACGGATCCAACGCCCGGGCCAAGCCCGCATGCCCGGCAGAAGCAGTCCGCTTGCACTCAGCCACATCAAGTACGGCATTGGTCGCAATCACCACCAACGTGGTGTTGAGCCCCTGCGGCGGTGTCGCGAACGGCGCACCCGGCTGATCCTGCGGGCCTGGGGCCCGGCGGCGCGCGTCTAAGGGAGGCACGACCGAGCGCGCAGAGGGCTGCAGGTCCGCAGGGCCAAACACAGGCGCCCCCATCGCGTTCACCACCGCAATGGCTCCAACGATCACCCCGCCTTCAAGAGTGATGGACGACGTACCGATCCCGCCCTTGAACTGGCCGCGCGCAACAACGGCCCCGGTCCCGGCACCCACGTTTCCACGCTCGACGGCGGCATGGTCGCCTGCGGCGAAGGCTGCGGCGGCTGCCTGGTAGCCCATGTCGGCGCCGGGTCGCGCTTTGACGTCGCCACCGCGCCCGAGGTCGAAGATGGCGGCCGCCGGCACAATCGGCACCACAGTCCCGGGAACAGCGAAACCTCTGCCCTGCTCCTCACACCACAGCTGCGCCCCACCCGCGGAGGCCAGTCCAAACGCGCTACCCCCGGTCAGCACTACGGCATCCACGGTGGAAACCAGCGTTGTCGGATCCAGGGCATCTGTCTCGTGAGTCCCCGGCCCCCCGCCGCGCACATCCACGGACCCCACCGTCCCCACAGGCGGAAGCACCACAGTAACCCCGGACAACCACCCCTCCCCCACCCTCTGCACATGCCCAACCCGTATGCCAGCAACATCGGTGATCGAATTCATGGCTCCATTCTCCACCTGCCACACTCCCCGCCTCGAAGGCCAGCCGGGCGGTGACCCGGCAGCGCGCGTCTAAGGTGGGCCCACGACGGCCGGGTTCCCTGGCCGAGCTTGCGAGGTTAGGGGGCCGTTGGGGAGGAACGACCGAGCGCGCAGAGGGGCTCAGCCCGCCCGCAGGGCAAGGACCCATGGAAAGTGGGAGCCGAGCCTCGAATTCGAACACGCGAGTAACGTCGCGTAAACGGCTCTGGAAGTGTCAGCCAACTATCGGTACGGGGCATCCTTTTCGTCCGGTCGGTGACTTTCGGTGTGGTGAGCTAGGCCTGTCTTCGCCGCCCCGGTCCGGGAGCTGGCGCCCGCCTTGGCCCGAAAACGTTAGTGACTCATGACTACCCGACAGATTCAAAGCAGCAGTGCTGCACCTGCTGGAAGGCCGGATTCCACGCCGTCGGTCGACGCCGCCCGGCCCCGTCCGGGGAGACGGCGCTCGTCCGGCCGCAGCCGCAAGGACTTCCTGGTCTTCCTGGCCATGGCCCTGCCTAACCTCGTTCTGATCGGCACGTTCACCTATTGGCCGCTGATCAATAACATCTACTACTCAACGTTGGATTGGACGCTCGGCTCGGCTTCGGCCACGGTTGTTGGGCTGCAGAACTATGTCACGTTCTTCACCAGTGAGGATGCGTCCAAGGTCCTGGGGACTACGGCTATCTTCACCCTGGTGACGGTGGGCGGTTCGATGGTCCTCGGCCTGTTGGTTGCCCTTGCTTTGAACTCCAAGGTCCGCGGCACCACGTTCGCCCGTTCCGCGGTGTTCGCGCCCTATGTGCTGTCCGGCGTGGGTGTTGGCTTGGTGTGGTTGTTTATCTTCGATCCCGGCTACGGAGTGCTCGCCTGGGTCCTGCGCGGCCTTGGACAACAGAGCCCGCAGTGGATCAACGATCCCCAGCTCTCGTTGGTGATGGTCATCATCGTGTACGTCTGGAAGAACCTCGGCTACTGTGCCGTGGTCTATCTGGCGGGCCTGCAGTCCCTGCCCCGCGACGTGATGGAAGCTGCGGCGTTGGACGGCGCAAACAACGTGCGGAGATTTTTCAACATCTCCATGCCTTTGCTCTCCCCCACCACGTTCTTCCTGCTGATCACCACGATGCTGAGTTCATTGCAGGCCTTCGACCTCATCCGCATCATGACACCGTTGGGCAACGGCACCAGCACGCTGATTTACGAGGCGTACTTGCAGGCGTTCGGGGCCTACAACCGGGCAGGCTACTCTGCGGCGATTTCGGTGATCCTTTTCGCGATCCTACTGATCATTACTGTTCTTCAACTGCGGTTCGTTGAGCGAAAGGTCCACTACTCATGAGCGAGCCCTCACCCGCCGTCGTCGTTGATCCCCCGCAAGAGGCCGCACAGCCAGCTGCACAGCCAGAGCGTCCGCGCCCCTTCTCCAGCGCAAACCTCCTCCAGACACTGGCTACCGGCTACATTCCATTGATCATTGCCACGCTTGTGGTGTTCCTTCCGTTGCTCTGGATGTTGTTGAGTTCCTTCAAGCAACCGGGCGAGATCGTCACCATGGATCTGAAGATCCTGCCTGAGTCCCTGAACCTGGAGAACTATGCCACGGCCATGACCACGGTCCCGTTCGCACAGTTCTTCGCCAACAGCCTGATCGTTACGGTGGTGGGTTCGAGCATCAAGGTCGTCCTGGCGATTCTGACGGCTTACGCGCTGGTGTTTGTTCGCTTCCCGTTCAAGAACGTGATCTTCGTGCTGATCCTCGTGGCCCTCATGGTCCCTGCGCAGGTCTCCATCCTGCCCAACTACATCCTGATCGCCGGGATGGGCGGCAAGAACACCCTGTGGGGCATCATCCTTCCAGGCTTGGGGACGGCGTTCGGTACCTTCCTGCTCCGACAACACTTCCTGACCCTGCCGCCGTCGATCCTCGAAGCAGCTGAAATCGACGGCGCGGGTCATTGGCGCCGGCTGTGGCAGATCATCGTGCCCGTCTCGGTGCCCTCGATCGCAACGGTCGCTCTGGTAACTGTGGTCAGCGAATGGAACGACTACATCTGGCCGCTCATCATCACTGACCGCCCCGAAACCATGACGCTCCCGGTGGGCCTGACCCTGCTGCAGAACTCGGAAGGCAATGGGGCCGGTTGGGGAATCCTCATGGCAGGCGCCGTACTGGTGATCGTTCCCATTCTGCTGGTGTTCGCAGCGCTCCAGCGCTACATCGTTGCCGGCCTGACCCAAGGCAGTGTCACCGGCTGATTTTCTCCCACCGCACCATTCGCATCGAAGTACGTTATTGAGAGGAAGCATCATGCACACCAACCTTGACCGCCGACATTTCCTTGGACTGGCAGGCCTCGGCGCCGGAGCTGCGGCCCTCGCCGCATGCGGCGGACCGTCGACGGCGGGTACGGCAGACGCCGTCGACACCGCCACGATTGACTTCAGCGGAGTAAAGCCCGCAGCTTCCATCGACTTCTGGACCAACCACCCGGGTAAGTCACAGGACGTGGAGAAGGCGATTATCGAGAAGTTCCACGCCAAATTCCCAGACATCAAGGTCAACCTGGTGACGGCGGGCGCCAACTACGAAGAGATCGCCCAGAAGTTCCAGACGTCGCAGGCAGCCAAGACGGGCTTGCCGGGACTGGTAGTCCTTTCTGACGTCTGGTGGTTCCGCTACTACTCCAACGGCAGCATCATTCCCATCGATAGCTTGGTGAAGCAGCTGGATATCAAAATCGACGACTTCCAAAAGTCGCTGGTGGACGACTACAAATACGAGGACAAGCAGTGGGCGCTCCCCTACGGCCGTTCCACGCCGCTTTTCTACTACAACAAGGACCATTTCAAGGCCGCCGGACTTCCCGACAGGGCGCCGGCCACCTGGCAAGAGTTCGCAGAGTGGGCGCCGAAACTCAAGGCCACCTCGGGTGCACAATACGCCTACATCTACCCCGCCCTGGCCGGCTACGCAGGGTGGACCCTGCAGAACAACCTGTGGGGTTGGGGAGGCAGCTGGTCAAAGGACTGGAACATCACCTGCGATTCGCCGCAGTCCGTAGCCGCACTTCAGTGGGCCCAGGACTCCATTTATAAGGACGGTTGGGCCGGCGTTTCGTCCAAAGAGGCAGCAGACGACTTCGCCGCCGGGATCACCTCGTCAACTATCTCTTCCACAGGTTCCTTGCTCGGCGTCCTGAAGGCCGCCAAATTCAACGTTGGCGTCGGCTTCCTGCCCGGCGGCCCTGAGGCGCCCAGCGGCGTTTGCCCCACGGGCGGCGCGGGCCTCGGCATCCCCAGCGGCATCAGCAAGGAAGAGCAGTTGGCCGCGGCGACGTTCCTCAAGTTCATGACCGAACCTGAGAACACTGCCGCCTTCTCGGCCGCCACCGGCTACATGCCCACCAGGCTCTCAGCTGACATGACAGCGGTTCTTGCGGCAACGCCACAGATCAAGACCGCCATGGATCAACTCACCGCCACCAGGGTTCAGGACAATGCCCGCGTGTTCTTGCCGGGCGCTGACCAGGAGATGGCCAAATCGGCGGCCAAGATACTGACGCAACAAGGTGACGTCCAAACAACCATGACCGAGCTAAAGAAGACCCTCGAGGGCATCTACACCAAGGATGTAAAGCCCAAACTGAAGGCATAACTGCTTTCCTGGATATGCAAAGAGCTGGGCTACTTGAGTAGCCCAGCTCTTCATTTGCAGGTGTTACGGGATGGGAACAGGCACGACGCCGAGCGGTGCCAACTGCTCGGCGCCCCCATCCGGGGCGGACAGGACCCAGATGCCCTTTTCGTGAACAGCTACCGAATGCTCCCACTGGCAGGAACGCTTGCCGTCCGTGGTGACGACGGTCCAGTCGTCGTCGAGGGTAGCAGTCTCGATGCCTCCACGTACCAGCATGGGTTCAATGGCCAGGCATAGGCCGGGCCGGATCTTGGGGCCGCGGTGGCTGGTCCGGTAGTTCAGAACGTCCGGGGCCATGTGCATCTCCGAACCAATGCCGTGGCCGACGTAATCCTCCAGGATGCCCAACGGCTTTCCAGGGACGGATGACACATAGTCATCGATCGCGTTGCCGATGTCTCCCACAAACTTGCCTTGGGCGAGGGCTGCGATGCCCCGCCACATGGCTGCCTCGGTGACATCGGAAAGACGCTGGTCTTCGGGATCAACGTTGCCAACAATTACGGTCCTGGCAGAGTCGGAATGCCAGCCGTCAACGATGCAGCCGCCGTCGATGGAGATAATATCGCCGTCGTTGAGGACCCTGCCGCCCGGGATGCCATGCACCACTTCCTCATTGACCGAGGTGCAGATGGTGGCCGGGAAGCCGTGATAACCAAGAAAGTTCGACTTTGCTCCGGCATCGTTGAGGACTGCGGCGAAGACATCGTCCAGGTCCTTGGTGGTGACGCCCGGCTTGGCCGCCGCAACGGCAGCGTCGAGTGCACGGCTCAGGACAAGGCCTGCCTGGTGCATGGTGCGCATCTGCTCGTTGGTTTTGTATTCAATGCGGGGCTGACCGAACGCCATGATCTCCTCTGGAAGGTTTGCTGTCGAGGCCGACCAGGCCCCGTGCTTCAACCATTTTCCCGTACCCGGGAGCATGGCCGAAATTGGAATGCAGCGTGAAAAAGAAAGGGGCGTGTCCCGCACTCACCGTACGGGACACACCCCTCGCTCCACTGCCGTTTTACCGGCTATGTGGAGAACCAGCTAAACGGCCTTGGCCGACTCGATCGCCGTCAGCACACGGTCGGTAACTTCGTCGATACCACCGATGCCATCAACCTGCGTGAGGATGCCACGCTCGGCGTACTTGGCCACAACTGCCTCAGTCTGCTCGTGGTAGAGATCCAGGCGGTGCCGGATGACGGTTTCGTTGTCATCCGAACGGCCCGTTTCCTTGGCGCGGCCAAGGAGGCGGGTTACCAGCTCTTCATCGTCGGCGGTCAGCTGGAGCACGACGTCGAGCTCCTGCTCACCCTCAGCGAGGATCTGGTCAAGGTAGTCCACCTGCGCGGTGGTGCGCGGGTAGCCATCCAGGAGGAAGCCGTTTTCGACGTCGCTCTGGCTCAGGCGATCGCGAACCATGTCGTTCGTGACGCTGTCCGGAACGAAGTCCCCGGCGTCCATGTACTTCTTTGCTTCGATGCCCAAAGGGGTTTCGCCCTTTACGTTGGCACGGAAGATGTCGCCGGTGGAGATGGCGACTACGCCGAGGCGCTCGGAAATCCGCTCAGCCTGCGTACCCTTGCCCGAACCGGGAGGTCCAATGATCAGCATTCTCGTCATCGCAAAAGCCCTTCGTAGTGACGTTGTTGTAGCTGCGCATCAATCTGCTTGACGGTCTCCAGGCCAACACCCACCATGATCAGGATTGACGTGCCACCGAACGGGAAGTTCTGGTTGGCGTTGATCAGGACGAGTGCAACCAAAGGAATCAACGCCACGAAGCCCAGGTAAAGGGCTCCAGGCAAGGTGATCCTGGAAAGCACGTACTGCAGGTAGTCCGCGGTCGGTTTACCCGCCCGGATGCCCGGAATAAACCCGCCGTACTTCTTCATGTTGTCCGACACTTCTTCAGGGTTGAAGGTGATGGCAACGTAGAAGTAGGTGAAGAAAACAATCATGGCGAAATACAGCGCCATGTAGATGGGGTGGTCGCCACGGGTGAGGTTGTTGTTGATCCACTCAACCCACGGGGCCATCTGCTCCCCTGGCGCCGGCTGGTTGAACTGTGAAATCAGCCCGGGCAGGTAGAGCATGGAGGAGGCGAAGATAACAGGCACGACGCCGGCCATGTTCACCTTGATGGGGATGTAGGTGCTGGTGCCACCCACTGTGCGGCGTCCGATCATGCGCTTGGCGTACTGAACGGGAACGCGGCGCTGGGACTGCTCCACGAAGACCACCAAGGCCACCGTCAGCAAGCCGACGGCCAGGACCATGAAGAAGGTGCCCGGGCCCTTCGACTCCCAGATGGAGCCCAGCGAGCCGGGGAAGCTTGCAGCGATGGAGGTGAAGATGAGCAGCGACATGCCGTTGCCCACACCCTTTTCGGTGACCAGTTCGCCCATCCACATGATGAGGCCTGTGCCGGCCGTCAACGTGATGATGATGAGGATGGTGGTCATGATGCTCTCATCAGGAATGATGGGCAGGTTGCAGCCTGGCAGCAGCTGGCCGGACCGGGCGAGCGACACCAACGTGGTGGCGTTCAGCAGTCCGAGAGCGATAGTGAGGTACCGGGTGTACTGCGTCAACTTTGACTGACCGGAGGAGCCCTCTTCGTAGAGCTGCTGGAACCGGGGAATGACCACCCGGAGCAGCTGCACGATGATGCTCGCCGTGATGTAGGGCATGATGCCCAAGGCAAACACTGAAACCTGCAGCAACGCGCCGCCGCTGAACAAGTTCACCAGCTGGTAGATGCCCTGCGAGGTGTCACCGGTGTTCAAGCATTGCTGGACATTCTGGTAGTTCACACCAGGCGAGGGGATAAAAGCTCCCAAGCGGAAGATTGTGATGATTCCCAGCGTGAACAACAACTTGCGTCGCAAATCAGGCGTCCGAAACGCCCGGCCGAATGCGCTTAGCAAGCGTCCTCCTGAGTAGAAAGTACAAGGATGTGGATGGGATCAATGAAACCCAACAACCGAGTCTAACCGCTTGTGACGCCGTCGGAATAATCGAGAGTCCACAATCACGCAAAAAATCCCGGTATACAGGGCCGAAGCCCCGCATACCGGGATCCTTTTACAACGGGCATTTGCCCCACTGGCTCTTAGAGAGCAGTGGTGCTTCCGCCTGCTGCAGCAATCTTTTCCGCAGCGCTGGAAGAGAATGCGTGGGCGGTGACGTCAACCTTGACGGTGATGTCGCCGGTGCCCAGCACCTTGACGGGCTGGTTCTTGCGAACGGCACCCTTCTCAACCAGGGACTCGACGGTGACAACGCCACCTTCCGGGAACAGCTCGTTGAGCTTCTCCAGGTTAACAACCTGGAACTCAACCCGGAACGGGTTCTTGAAGCCGCGCAGCTTCGGCAGGCGCATGTGCAGCGGCAGCTGGCCGCCGGCAAAGCCAGCCTTTACCTGGTAGCGGGCCTTCGTACCCTTGGTACCGCGACCAGCGGTCTTACCCTTGGAGCCTTCACCACGACCAACACGGGTCTTGGCGGTCTTGGCACCCGGGGCGGGGCGCAGGTGGTGGACCTTCAGAGCGTGCTGCTTCTCAGCAGTCTCTTCGGCGGTCTTGTTCTCTGCCATTACTTCGCCTCCTCTACATTCACGAGGTGCGGAACCGTGTTCAGCATTCCAACGGTCACAGCGTCAGCGTTACGGACAACGGTGTGTCCGATGCGCTTCAGGCCGAGAGACCGGAGGGTGGCCTTCTGGTTCTGCTTGGCGCCAATGACGCCCTTGATCTGGGTGATCTCCAACTTGGCGTCGGAGGGAGTCAGGTTCTTAGCCATGACTAAACACCTGCCTTCTGGTTCTGGAGCGCGCGCACCAGAGCAGCAGGAGCAACCTCGTCCAGCGGCAGGCCACGGCGGGCAGCCACGGAAGCGGGCTCTTCGAGCTGCTTCAGAGCGGCAACAGTCGCGTGAACGATGTTGATCGCGTTTGAGGAACCGAGCGACTTGGAGAGGATGTCGTGGATACCCACGCACTCCAATACCGCGCGGACCGGACCACCGGCGATAACACCGGTACCGGCGGAAGCCGGACGCAGCAGGACTACACCTGCAGCGGCCTCACCCTGCACACGGTGCGGGATGGTGCTGCCAACGCGGGGAACGCGGAAGAAGGACTTCTTGGCCTCTTCAACGCCCTTTGCGATAGCCGCGGGAACTTCCTTGGCCTTGCCGTAGCCGACGCCGACCATACCGTTGCCGTCACCGACGACGACGAGAGCGGTGAAGCTGAAGCGACGACCACCCTTGACGACCTTGGCAACGCGGTTGATGGTGACAACGCGCTCTACGAACTGGCTCTTCTCAGCCTCACGACCGCCGTCGCGGCCACCACGGCCACCACGGTCGCCGCGGCCCTGGCCACGGTCGCCGCGCTCACCACGACGTCCGCCGCGGCGGTCATCGGTAGCGGGTGCGGTCTCAGTTGCTTCAGCAGCTACAGCTTCAGTCACCTGGGTGTCCTTTTCGTTATTTTCAACGGTCACAGTGCCAGCCCACCTTCGCGAGCACCGTCAGCGACGGCGGCGATGCGGCCGTGGTACTTGTTACCGCCACGGTCGAAGACAACAGCTTCGACGCCTGCAGCCTTGGCACGCTCGGCTACGAGCTCGCCGACGCGCTTGGCCTTGGCAGTCTTGTCTCCGTCAAATGCGCGGAGGTCAGCTTCCAGGGTGGAAGCGTAAGCCACGGTTACACCCTTGCTGTCATCGACAACCTGGACGAATACGTGACGTGCCGAACGGTTGACGACCAGACGAGGACGTACAGCCGTACCGGTGATGCGCTTGCGGATACGAAGCTGGCGACGGCTGCGTGCAGCAGACTTGCTCTTGTTCGAACGCTTCTTGTTAATTGCGATGGCCATGGTTTACTTACCAGCCTTTCCGACCTTGCGGCGGATGACTTCGCCGGCGTAACGGACACCCTTGCCCTTGTAGGGGTCGGGCTTGCGCAGCTTGCGAATGTTGGCAGCAACCTCGCCGACCTGCTGCTTGTTGATACCCGCAACAGAGAGCTTGGTCGGACCCTCTACTACGAAGGTGATGCCTTCGGGTGCAGAGACGCTGACCGGGTGGCTGTAGCCCAGAGCGAACTCCAGGTCAGAACCCTTGGCCTGAACGCGGTAACCAGTACCAACGATTTCAAGCTTCTTCTCGTAGCCCTCGGTAACGCCCTGGATCATGTTGGCGATCAGGGTGCGGGTCAGGCCGTGCAGCGAACGCGAGTTGCGCTCGTCGTTCGGGCGGGTGACCGTGAGAGTGTTCTCTTCCTGGGTAACCTCGATCGGGCTGGCCACAGTGTGGCTCAGCTCGCCTTTGGCACCTTTGACGCTGATGACGGAGCCATCGAGCTTGACCTCAACTCCGGCAGGAACGGTGATGGGGAGACGTCCAATACGTGACATTATTCTCTTCCTTTCCCGTTACCAGACGTACGCGAGGACTTCGCCGCCCACGCCCTTCTTGCCGGCCTGCTTGTCAGTCAGGAGGCCGGAAGAGGTGGACAGGATTGCGATACCCAGGCCACCCAGCACGTGCGGCAGGTTGGTGGACTTCGCGTAAACGCGGAGGCCCGGCTTGGAGATGCGGCGGACGCCAGCGATGGAACGCTCGCGGTTCGGACCGAACTTCAGGTCGATGGTCAGCTTCTTGCCAACCTCGGCGTCTTCTTCCTTCCAGCCGGCAATGTAGCCTTCTGCCTTCAGGATGTCAGCAACGCGTGCCTTCAGTTTGCTGTACGGCATGGACACGGTGTCGTGGTATGCCGAGTTTGCATTGCGCAGACGCGTGAGCATGTCTGCGACAGGATCTGTCATAGTCATTTGGGCTATAGCCCTTCCTCGTACCGGTTTCCGCTGCGCTTGCTCCTAAGAGCCTGCGCGGACGGACCTGTCACGTAGTTAGTTTTCGGTCTTGAACGGGAAACCAAGCGCCTTGAGCAGCGCGCGGCCTTCGTCATCGGTCTTGGCGGTGGTGACGACCGTGATGTCCATACCGCGAACGCGGTCAATGGAGTCCTGGTCGATTTCGTGGAACATAACCTGCTCGGTCAGACCGAAGGTGTAGTTGCCGTTGCCATCAAACTGCTTGCCGTTGAGGCCGCGGAAGTCGCGGATACGCGGCAGTGCCAGCGAAACCAGACGGTCCACGAATTCCCACATGCGGTCTCCACGCAGAGTTGCGTGTGCACCGATGGGCATGCCTTCGCGCAGCTTGAACTGTGCGATAGACTTGCGGGCCTTGGTTACCTGCGGCTTCTGGCCGGTGATCAGGGTGAGGTCGCGGACAGCGCCGTCGATCAGCTTGGAGTCCTTGGCGGCATCTCCAACACCCATGTTCACTACAACCTTCACCAGGCGGGGAACCTGGTTGACGTTCGCGTAGCTGAATTCGTCCTGCAGTGACTTCTTGATGGTCTCTGCGTACTTCGTCTTCAGACGCGGAACGATCTTTACCGGAGTCTCGAGAGTCTCAGTCATTAGATGTCCTTCCCGGTGGCCTTGGACACGCGGATACGGACGGTCTTGGTAGCGCCATCCTTCTCAACGGTGTCGAGACGGAAACCAACACGGGTCGGCTTCTTGGTGGACGGGTCAACCAAAGCAACGTTGGAAACGTGGATCGGGGCTTCAACAACCTCGATGCCACCGGTCTTGGTGCCGCGCTGCGACTGACCGACCTTGGAGTGCTTGGTGACGCGGTTGATTCCCTCTACCAGCACGCGGTTGGTGTCGGGGAATACGCGCAGGACCTTGCCCTGCTTGCCGCGGTCGCCGCCACGTTCCTGCTTGGCGCCAGTGATGACCTGAACGAGGTCACCCTTCTTGATCTTAGCCATGGACTAAAGCACCTCCGGGGCCAGCGAAACGATCTTCATGAACTTCTTGTCGCGAAGTTCACGACCAACCGGGCCGAAGATACGGGTACCGCGGGGGTCACCGTCGTTCTTCAGGATCACAGCTGCGTTTTCGTCAAACTTGATGTAGGAACCATCCGCACGGCGGCGTTCCTTCTTGGTACGAACGATGACAGCCTTGACGACGTCACCCTTCTTTACGTTGCCGCCAGGGATAGCGTCCTTGACGGTGGCGACGATGACGTCGCCGATGCCTGCGTAGCGACGACCGGATCCACCGAGAACGCGAATGGTAAGGATTTCCTTAGCACCCGTGTTGTCGGCGACCTTGAGTCGCGACTCCTGCTGAATCAATTTTTACTCCTTGCGTCGCGCCGGTTCTCAGACCGAAATCATGCATACGGAATGAGCCTTGCGGAACGGTTGATCGGGGTGTCTCTTGACCTGCCTGGATTTTGCCAGTACAGGCCTAAACGCCCGTGCCACAAGCATCAGCTTCCCTTGCAGAAAACTCTGCGCGGGGCAGTATGCAGCGGCACGATTGTTTACGAGGTAGTGGACGACGCACAAGTGGCGCCATACAAACTCAATATCCTAGCACGTTTACAGCCTGAAACCGAAACGGCGGGAGAAGCGGAAAGGCCCGCATTCCCAAAGGAATGCGGGCCTTTCCAGTGAATCACTGCCAGGCGTGCCCGGCGTCGGATTTACTTGGCCTTTTCGAGGATCTCCACCAGACGCCACCGCTTGGTAGCGGACAGCGGGCGGGTCTCAGAGATGAGAACGAGGTCGCCGATGCCGGCGGTGTTCTCTTCGTCGTGAGCCTTGATCTTCGAGGTGCGGCGAATAACCTTGCCGTACAGAGCGTGCTTCACGCGGTCTTCAACCTGAACAACGATGGTCTTTTCCATCTTGTCAGAGACAACGTAGCCGCGACGCGTCTTACGGTAACCGCGCTGTTCAGCGCTGGCTGCTGCTTCCGTCACAGTTTCCTTCTCGCTCACTTGGCGTCCTCTCCAGCTTCAACCTCGGCCTTTTCAGCCTTGGCAGCCTTCTTGGACTTCTTTTCTTCCTTGGCTTCCACAACCGGTGCGGCAACCTCGGCACGAATGCCCAGCTCGCGCTCACGGAGAACGGTGTAGATGCGTGCGATGTCCTTCTTTACCGCACGCAGGCGACCGTGGTTCTCCAGCTGTCCGGTGGCGGACTGGAAACGCAGGTTGAACAGCTCTTCCTTGGACTTGCGGAGTTCTTCAACGAGACGCTCGTTGTCGAAACCGTCCAGCTGTGCGGGTGCGAGATCCTTCGACCCTACTGCCATTTCTATTCACCACCTTCGCGACGCACAATGCGTGCCTTCAACGGGAGCTTGTGGATTGCCAGGCGCAGGGCCTCGCGAGCTACCTCTTCATTGACACCGGAGAGTTCGAAGAGAACCCGGCCCGGCTTGACGTTTGCGACCCACCATTCCGGAGAACCCTTACCGGAACCCATACGGGTTTCAGCAGGCTTCTTCGTCAGCGGACGGTCCGGGTAGATGTTGATCCAGACCTTGCCGCCACGCTTGATGTGGCGGGTCATCGCGATACGAGCGGACTCGATCTGACGGTTGGTTACGTATGCCGGGCTGAGAGCCTGGATACCGTACTCACCGAAGCTGACCTTGGTGCCGCCCGTTGCAGCGCCGGAACGACCCGGGTGGTGCTGCTTACGGTGCTTGACTCGACGTGGGATAAGCATTTAAGCCTGTCCTCCTTCTGCTGCCGGAGCAGCAGCTTCAGCGGCCGGTGCTTCAACGGCAGCGGGTGCTGCCTCAGCTGCCGGACGGTCGTTACGACGACGGCGGTCGCCACCCGGGCGGCCCGGACGGTCTCCTGCACGGCCACGGGACGGAGCAGCAGCTGCCTGCTGAGCCAGTTCCTTGGCAGTTACGTCACCCTTGTAGATCCAAACCTTCACACCGATACGGCCGAAGGTGGTCTTGGCTTCGTAGAAGCCGTAGTCGATGTTCGCGCGGAGGGTGTGCAGGGGCACACGGCCTTCGCGGTAGAACTCCGAGCGGGACATTTCTGCGCCACCCAGACGACCCGAGCAAGCAACACGGATACCCTTGGCACCCGCACGCTGTGCGGACTGCATTGCCTTCTTCATCGCACGGCGGAAAGCCACGCGGGAAGTCAGCTGCTCAGCGATGCCCTGGGCAACAAGCTGTGCTTCCATCTCGGGGTTCTTGACCTCGAGGATGTTCAGCTGAACCTGCTTGCCGGTGAGCTTTTCGAGCTCGCCGCGGATGCGGTCTGCTTCAGCGCCGCGGCGGCCGATAACGATACCCGGGCGTGCCGTGTGGATATCCACGCGGACACGGTCACGGGTGCGCTCGATCTCGACCTTGGCGATGCCGGCGCGCTCCATGCCGGTGGACATGAGCTGACGGATCTTGATGTCCTCGCGGACGAAATCCTTGTAGCGCTGTCCGGGCTTGGTGCTGTCAGCGAACCAGTGCGAAACGTGGTCGGTGGTGATGCCGAGTCGGAACCCGTGCGGGTTTACTTTCTGTCCCACTTAGCGAGCCTCCTCTTTCTCCGGGGTTGCGACAACCAGCGTGATGTGGCTGGTCCGCTTCCTAATGCGGTAGGCGCGGCCCTGGGCACGCGGCTGGAACCGCTTCATGGTCGGGCCTTCATCAACAAATGCTTCGGTGATGAAGAGGTCGCTGTCGTCGAATGCAACGCCGTCACGGTCCGCGAGGACACGTGCGTTGGCCATTGCCGACTGAAGTACCTTGAATACCGGCTCCGAAGCTGCCTGGGGGGCAAACTTCAGAATTGCCAGAGCCTCATTCGCTTGCTTACCACGAACAAGGTTGACGACGCGCCGGGCCTTCATAGGCGTTACGCGGATGTGACGCGCAATAGCCTTGGCTTCCATTGCTTTCCTTCTCTCGTCTAAGACGTAAAGTCAGGCGCCTAGCGGCGCTTGCCCTTACGGTCGTCCTTAACATGGCCGCGGAATGTCCGCGTGGGAGCGAATTCGCCGAGCTTGTGCCCGACCATCGACTCTGTGACAAACACCGGGATGTGCTTGCGTCCGTCGTGTACGGCGATCGTGTGCCCGAGCATGTCGGGGATGATCATCGAACGGCGGGACCAGGTCTTGATGACGTTCTTGGTGCCCTTATCGTTTTCCCGTGCGACCTTCACAAAGAGGTGCTGGTCAACGAAAGGACCTTTTTTCAGGCTGCGTGGCATGTGTCCAGGCTCCTATCGCTTGTTCTTGCCAGTACGGCGGCGACGAACAATAAGCTTGTCGCTCTCTTTGTTCGGACGCCGGGTACGGCCCTCGGGCTTGCCGTTCGGGTTAACCGGGTGACGTCCACCGGAAGTCTTACCTTCACCACCACCGTGCGGGTGGTCAACCGGGTTCATGGCTACACCACGGACGGTCGGGCGAACGCCCTTCCAGCGCATACGGCCGGCCTTGCCCCAGTTGATGTTCGACTGCTCGGCGTTGCCGACCTCGCCGACGGTTGCGCGGCAGCGCACGTCAACGTTGCGGATTTCGCCGGAGGGCAGACGCAACTGTGCGAAGCGGCCTTCCTTGGCAACGAGCTGTACCGAAGCACCTGCGGAACGTGCCATCTTGGCGCCGCCACCCGGACGCAGTTCAACTGCGTGGATTACGGTACCAACCGGGATGTTGCGCAGCGGCAGGTTGTTGCCCGGCTTGATGTCAGCGTCAGGACCAGCCTCGACGAAGTCACCCTGGGACAGCTTGTTAGGAGCGATGATGTAACGCTTGGTGCCATCAACGTAGTGCAGGAGTGCGATGCGAGCCGTACGGTTCGGGTCGTACTCGATTTCGGCAACGCGGGCGTTGATGCCGTCCTTGTCGTGACGACGGAAGTCGATCAGACGGTACTGGCGCTTGTGCCCACCACCCTTGTGACGGGTGGTGATCTTACCGGAGTTGTTACGGCCGCCTGTTTTGTGCAGCGGACGCAGCAACGACTTTTCCGGAGTCGATCGCGTGATTTCAGCGAAGTCGGCTACGCTCGAGCCACGACGGCCCGGGGTAGTCGGCTTGTATTTACGGATTCCCATAATTTATTTCCTCGTTAAAGTGGTCTCCGCTACGCGAGCGGACCGCCGAAGATGTCGATTGTGCCTTCTTTGAGGGTGACAATTGCACGCTTGGTGCTCTTGCGCTGTCCCCAGCCGAATTTGGTGCGCTTGCGCTTACCGGCACGGTTGATGGTGTTGATCGAGTCAACCTTGACCGAGAAGATCTTCTCAACGGCCAATTTGATCTCGGTCTTGTTCGAGCGAGGGTCCACCAGGAAGGTGTACTTGCCTTCGTCGATCAGACCGTAGCTCTTTTCCGAAACGACGGGTGCAAGCACGACGTCGCGCGGGTCCTTGATGGTGGTTACGCTCACTTGGAGGCCTCCTCGTTCTTGGCCTTGTCAGCGACGAACGCCTCGAAAGCAGCCTTGGTGAAGACCACGTCGTCGGAGACAAGCACGTCGTAGGTGTTCAACTGGTCTGCGTACAGAACGTGAATACCTTCGAGGTTGCGCACGGAGAGTGCAGCAACATCGTTGGCGCGCTCGATTACGACGAGCAGGTTCTTGCGCTCGGAGACTGCACGCAGCGAAGCCAGTGCTTCCTTGGCGGACGGCTTGGTGCCGGCTACCAGTTCAGCGATGACGTGGATGCGGCCGTTGCGGGCGCGGTCAGACAGGGCGCCGCGGAGTGCAGCAGCCTTCATCTTCTTGGGGGTGCGCTGGCTGTAGTCACGAGGAGTCGGACCGTGGACAACGCCACCGCCGGTCATGTGAGGAGCACGGATGGAACCCTGACGGGCGCGGCCGGTACCCTTCTGCTTGAACGGCTTGCGACCTGCACCGGAAACCTCGGCGCGGGTCTTCGTCTTGTGGGTACCCTGGCGTGCAGCAGCGAGCTGTGCGACGACGACCTGGTGCAGCAACGGCACGTTGGTCTGGACGTCGAAGATCTCTGCAGGCAGGTCTACCTTGACAGTGCTAGTCATTTAACTAGGCTCCCTTCACGGCGGTGCGTACGAGTACGACCTGGCCGCGGGCACCGGGAACGGCACCCTTGATAAGGAGCAGCGACTTCTCAGCGTCAATGGCGTGAACCGTGAGGTTCAGCGTGGTGTGACGCTCGGCGCCCATGCGGCCGGCCATTTTCAGGCCCTTGAAGACGCGGCTCGGGGTGGATGCGCCACCGATGGAGCCAGGCTTACGGTGGTTCTTGTGGGCACCGTGGGAAGCGCCAACGCCGTGGAAGCCGTGACGCTTCATAACACCGGCAAAGCCCTTACCCTTGGAGGTGCCGACGACGTCGATCTTCTGGCCGGCTTCGAAGATCTCAACAGAGAGCTCCTGGCCCAGCTCGTAGGATGCGGCGTCTGCGGTACGCAGTTCGACGACGTGGCGACGAGGAGTCACGCCAGCCTTTTCAAAGTGACCAGCCAGCGGCTTGGTGACCTTGCGGGGGTCGATCTGGCCGTAGCCGATCTGTACGGCGACGTAGCCATCTACCTCTGCGTTGCGCAGCTGGGTGATGACGTTCGAGTCAGCCTGGACAACAGTTACCGGGATGAGCTTGTTGTTCTCGTCCCAGACCTGGGTCATGCCGAGCTTCGTGCCCAGCAGGCCCTTTACGTTACGGGTTGCGGTCATAGTCTCTCAGCACCTCCCTAGAGCTTGATTTCGATGTTCACGTCGGCGGGCAGGTCGAGACGCATAAGCGAGTCAACAGCCTTCGGCGTGGGGTCGATGATGTCGATCAGACGCTTGTGAGTACGCATTTCGAAGTGCTCACGGCTGTCCTTGTACTTGTGAGGAGAGCGAATAACGCAGTAAACGTTCTTCTCCGTCGGCAGCGGCACCGGGCCGACTACCGTTGCGCCTGCGCGCGTGACCGTCTCAACGATCTTCCGCGCTGAAACATCAATGACCTCGTGGTCATATGACTTCAGCCGGATGCGGATTTTTTGTCCCGCCATGTCGCCTGACTCTCTTTCAGCTAGTGCTGCTCTAGTTAGGGCTGCTCTGTTTACTTACCTGTTGATGTGGCCGCCGAAGCGTTTGAGGATTTACCACCACACGCCGCACAAGCTGAATCCGAAGTAATCCGGGTTCCTCACCTTGTCGGCGCACCGACCCCCGCGGTCGGGCGTGTCGCGATTTCCACGCAAACTCGACCGCAATCATGGGGTTCAGGGTTATGTTTGGGCTTCAGCCTGGACCCTGACACCCGGCATTATCCGGATCGGGACACGAAGAAGCGCTTGAACAACTCATCCAGTATGGCGGAAATATGGTGTAAAGGCCAATCGACGCTGAGGAGCCATTGCCCGGCCCCCATCCGGTGAGGATGATGGGGTCATGAACGCCCAGGATTCAGGCTCCGTGGAAGATCTCGCCGCCCGACTCCGCCCGGGGTTCACGCTGGGTGTCGCGGCCGCAGCCTTCCAGATAGAAGGTTCGCTGACCGCTGATGGGCGGGGACCGTCCGGGTGGGATGCGTTCTGTGAAAAGCCTGGAGCAATAGTCGACGGCGGCTCCCCCACCGTGGCCTGCGATCACTATAACCGTTCGGACGAAGACATCGCCTTGATGCAGGAGCTCGGAGTCGACTCCTACCGATTCTCACTCTCGTGGCCGCGCATCCAGCCCGGAGGCAAGGGCGCGGTCAACCAGCGGGGGTTGGACTTCTATGATCGCCTGATCGATAAACTCCTTGCCGCAGGCATCTCCCCTATGGCCACCTTGTACCACTGGGATACCCCGCTGGAGTTGGAACATGCCGGGGGGTGGATGAACAGGGACACAGCCGAACGCTTCGCTGTTTACTGCCAAGCCGCAGCCGAGCGCTTCGGGGATCGCGTTGAGCACTGGGTGACCATGAACGAGCCCGTGTCAGTCACCGTCCAGGGATACTCGTTGGGAGTGCACGCACCAGGCCGGCAACTGCTGTTCGACTCACTGCCTGCCGCACATCATCAATTGCTGGGCCATGGAATGGCGGTCCAGGCCCTCCGAGGCGCCGGAGTGAAGGGTCAGATCGGCGTGTCCAACATGCACTGCCCCGTCGAACCCGCCAGCACCAGTCTCGGCGACCGATTGATGGCGCAGGCCCTGGACCTGATCCTCAACCGCATCTATGCCGATGCGATACTGCTGGGCCAATATCCCAAGCCACCCCTGCCCATGAAACCGTGGTTCCGCTCGCTGGGTACAGTTCACGACGGCGATCTCGAATTGATCAGCCAACCGCTGGACTTCTATGGGCTCAACTACTACTACCCCGTGAAGGCCGCGGCAGGCCCCGGTCCGGCGGAGATACCCACCGGAAGGTCGCCGGAGATGACCAAGGTTCCATTCCACCTGGCCGCCTACCAGGAGTATGAGACCACCGGGTTCGGCTGGCCGGTTGCGCCTGAGTACCTGGCCCTGCTGCTACGCGAAATGAAGGACCGGTACGGTGATGCACTTCCTCCCATTTACATCACCGAAGGCGGAGCCAGCTATCCCGAACCTGCCCACGTTGAAGGACCCGTCCAGGACACCAACCGCATCACGTACTTGGCTGAACACCTAGGACACGCACTGACGGCAACCGGGCCTGGAGGCATCGCCGAGGATGTGGATCTTCGCGGGTACTACGTCTGGACCTTGTTGGACAATTTCGAGTGGGCGGCGGGCTACTCGCAGCGATTCGGCCTGATCCATGTGGACTTCGAAACCTTGGAAAGGACGCCCAAGGATTCGTTCTACTGGTACCGGGCGCTGGGCCGTGCACGTCACCGTCACTTATAGCCCGCGGACGTTACCTTCATGTAGCCCGCCCGGGTTAACTCCGGCACTACGGAACGTTGCCCTACTTGTTTTTGTTGGCGCGCCGAATCCTCTTGGCGCGTTCGATCTCGGTCTTAAAGTTCTTTCGACCCCACAACACGCCGCCGCCGATAGCTGCAATGACTGCCAGGAAAATCAGAAATTCCATGGTGCGCTCCTCTCCGTAGACTGCAACATTATCGGATTCCGTCACGGGTCCGCGCAGGCGGGGCGTCACTCGGAGCTCCGCCCTCTCCCGGTCCGCCTGTATTGCCTGGCGGCTTCCGGTTCAAGCGCCACACCGCCAGCACAATCAGGCCCAAAGCGACGAGGGCAAGCATCGCAAAGGCATAGGAGCGCAACGCCCACATGATGCTCAGCGCAACGGCAATGGCACCCCACCAGACAAGTACCCGCTCCGCCAGCAGCAGGCCGGCGGCCAGTAGCAGGACATGTGCCACGAGTACGTACAGTTGCTGCGATGAAGTACCGCTGAAGATGGTCCCCACGGACGTGAGCGACAGAGCTCCGGCTGCAACGCACAGCCGAAGCAGGCCCTCCGCCCGCTGCCCCTTCATGTAGCGCAGCCCTGCTATAACGGCGCCGGCTATCACGTACCACTGCGCGGCCCAGAACCAATCAGGCCTGGATGCGTCCACAAACAGGACCGCCCGTTGGAGGGCTGCGACAGAGACCAGTCCCCCAACCTCAGCGGCCACCCATTTACCGTGCGGAACCTCAGCCACCACCAGCACCCCGGTTGCGACCACCAGGATAAACCCGACCATGGATGTTTCGTCGCTTCCCAGTCCCACCGCCGCGGATGATGCAACAGCCAAGGCCGCGGCCGCAACCAGGGAGTTCCGCCGCCAGTCCTCGTCCCTCATTGCCGGTCCGCCAAAGGTCTTTAGCGAATAAAGGAGCACAGCGGTCCCGACTCCGCCAATGAGCCAAACAGCGTAATCGCTCCAGACGCCCGCAGGCAGGCCTTGCAGCAGCCCGTCGACGGCGGGAATCGCCCCTACCAGCACGGCTGGAGCGGCTGCCCCATAAAGAGCCGGGATTCGTTCAAAGTGTGAGGCTGAGAACAGAACACAAGCCAGGACCAACACGGAAAGTCCGGTCAGGGAGTAGGACACACCGAAGGTCAGTAGGCCACCCACAACCGTGAACGCGATGGCAGAGATGAGCCAGAACCACCGCTCTGTAACACCCTCGATTGCACCGGCAGGCGTCTTTTCCGGCCGGAACACGGCCCTTGCCGCAATCATGGCGAAAGCCAGCGCGAGCAAGACTACGGGTACTTGGGACTTGTCCAGCAGTGGTTGGTGCAGCCAGGTAGATACAGGGAACGTGAGCGCGGGCCCGGCTGCGATGACTCCCGCTCCTATGGCCGCGACACCGAAGTATTGGGATCCGCGTGCACCGAGGACACGCCAGGCGACCACAGCGGAAGCCGGGACCAAGGCCAACTGAAGCAACAGCACCCAGCGGCCACCGCCGTCGTAATCTCCAGCGAGCAAGTAGGTGAACGGCAGCAGGAGTTGGGCACCCAAGGTGAGCTGAACGGTTGCCTGTTGGAAGGCGACATCCACGCCACGCCTGCGCAGGACCAAGGTGAACACATGCTGGAACGCAAGCACGAGGGCCAGGCTGATGGTCACCGCTGCGGGCGAGTCCGTGACATCACCGACCGTTACAGCGATCAAGGCGCCCGCAAGCACCCGGACGCCAAGCAGGTAACCACCCCGGATCAACCGGTCGCCTACCACGCCCATCATGAAACCGCTGTAGCTCGCGAAGATGGCAAGCAAGATTTCGACGTCCCGGATATTCCCCAGCCGAAGAGCCAGGAGGAGCACAAATGCCAAGGGAGCGAAGATCCACGCTGCGGAGTGACTTCGGAGAACCGAACTGACCAGGACGGCAGCGACGGCAGTTGTTACCGCGGCAACACCCGGCTGCCAGCTGTCCCTGACGCTCCAAGCTCCCCACTCGGTGGTGACAGTAAGGAAGGTGGTAGCCGCGGCCATGACGACAACCACAGCGCCGGCATCGAGCACGGAAGCACGGGGGTAACGGCGTCGGTTGCCGGCGTGCAGGGGAAGGAACAACTGGAGCGCAGCAGCCATGACGAGTACAAGCCCAATCGCGGGAACTTCACCTACGAGGCGAATGCTCCAGCCATCGCGCGTTGCATCTCCGTAGGCCGACGCCGCCAGCACCGTGCCGGTTGCCCGGGCCAGCCACCAATAGCACTGCCTGTGGAAGGACGGGTGGATTCGAAGGGCCGTGACCACAAGGTAAGCAAGCAAAGCCAGCAGGACAGCATTTCCAAGCGTCCAGGACACGAATGATGCTGCCATGCCGCCAGCAAGAACCGCAGTTGCCGGAGCGATTACCTCAGCCACCGTCGGGCGCCACGCCACCGGTGCATCCGGCGCCCGATGAGTTCCCGGAAACATCAGGAGGCCCGAGACCAGGCCCGCCGACAAGAGGAGCAGAACAGCTGCAGCCACTACCGGGCGTCCGGCGCCGTCATCGAACACCGGGAGGACAAGAAGCCCAGCCGCGGCGGCACCGCCGAAGCCGGCCACAGACGCTTGCGGAGCCAACAGGCGGACTCCCCCTCGTTCAAGCCCTGCGCTCACAACTTGCTGCACAGCAGCCACGGCCACTAGCGCTATCAGGGAGTAGGCAGTCCTGTCCGGATTTCCGGTCATCATGCCTGCCACACCGGCGGGCACTGCCAGGGTGAACGCGATCCGTCCCGCAAGAATCAAGTACCGGCGGGAAGCAACCGGCCCAATCGTTGCGCGCACGAACCAGTAGAGTGCCGCTGAAGCCAAGAGTGCCGCGACGGTCCATGCACCCAGCAGGCCTCCGAGCGCACCTCCCACCCCGAGCACCACGGCCGGGGCGAACTCCATGCCTTGGCCCAGTTTCCAACCAACCACCATGGCAGTCAGCATTGTCAGGGACAGCGGAACATAGTTGGGAAGGTCGAACGCCCCGAACTCCAGCACAACAGTGAGTACGGCCGAAGTGATCAATTGCAAGGCCAGACAGGAAATGGCGTCGTTCCACCAGAAGCGCGGCAACAACTTCCTGCCGCCGAAGGCAACTGCCAGGGACTGAACACTGAGGCAGACTATGGCTGCCAACATCACCGAGCTCACGTCACCGGTGATATCCCACACCACCCCGAGGACAGCCAGTGTCAGCGCAGCCCTGGCAGCATAAAGATGCTGCCTCCTGTACCGGGCCCGCGGCACGAAGAACATGACAGCGAAGTAGATGCCGCACATCAACATCACCCAGGCGTACTCCCCCTTCGACAAAAGCTGCGGAGTGAAGGTCACGACAACGGCCACGAGGGGAACCAGGGAGGGGTGCAGCACCATCAGCGGACGGACATACAACGGAGGAAGCCACTTGGGACGCAGCAAGGAAACAACAGTCAGGAGAACGGCCACGCCGATGAGTGCCGTGAAGTACCAGACCAAGGCGCCCCCAAGCACGGAGACACCGGACCACGCCGTTGAGACGACGAAACTCAGGGAAAGGAAGGCCAGGACTTTGTTGTCCAGTTTTACTGCTGTGTATGCATAAACGGCCGTGCCCAGCAACGATGTGACCAGCCAGGCAGCCGGACCGTTGTGGAGAACGAAGTTGTACATGGCCAAGCCGGTGACGGGGATGAGTGCCAGGCCGGTTCCGACGAAGGCAACCGCAGCTGGTCGCAGGCGGGGAACCCGGGAATGGATCACCATGCCCGACACATAGAACAAGACAGTGATGAACCAAATACCCACGAAGCGGAAGAGTGCAGGAAGGCTCGTGCCCACGAACAAGGCCCCTGCAGCTACCAGCAGAAGGCTGGCCACGTAGAGGGTGACGTTGATGTTTTGCTGGTCACGCTTCGCCTTGCGGGCAGCGGCGGCTTCGGGAGTTTCCCGCACGACCGGCGGCTGCTGAGCAAGGAAAGCCGCCTGCGACTGAGGGACAGGTTGCCGTGGCACGGCCTGTTGCGGAACGGCCCGCCGCGATGAATACGGGACTGTCGGGCCTACGAGCTGCGGGCCAGGCGGCTGGAAATACTCCGCTTGGTTCGGCACGGGGTGCCGGACACCTGGTGCTGGCATGGAGTGCTGGGGGGGCAACCCCGTGGACGACTGCGTGTAGGGCGGAGCCACTGGCGGGCTCACAGGGGAAGGAGTGACTGTCATGGTCGAGGGTCCGTCCTTACCCTGCCCCTTGGCCTCCGCATCCCGCCAACCAGCCAGGTGGCCGGCGAGGTAGCCCGCTTGATAGGCGGCTTGGTCCGGCGTGGAAAAAGCATCGGACGAAGTCCCTCGGCGCCCCTTAGCCAAACCGACCGCAAAGCCAACCCCGCCAACGACGACGATGAGCAGCAGTATGAGGAATGCAGTCATGGAAGCTCCTAGGTTGCGCCGGACGCAGCAGCTGGCCTGCCTTTATCCATTCGATAGAGTAACTATAGCAAAAAGAACCCCACCGCCGTAGCGGTGGGGTTCTCTTAGCTAACTACCGGCTGGGCCGGAGTTTCACCGATCTACAAGTAGAGACTACTTGATGATGCTGGTGACACGTCCCGAACCAACGGTGCGGCCGCCTTCGCGGATAGCGAAGCCGAGGCCCTCTTCCATAGCGATCGGCTGGATGAGCGCAACGGTCATCTCAGTGTTGTCGCCAGGCATAACCATTTCCGTGCCTTCCGGCAGGGTGATAACGCCGGTTACGTCCGTGGTACGGAAGTAGAACTGCGGGCGGTAGTTGGAGTAGAACGGGTTGTGACGTCCGCCTTCGTCCTTGGAAAGGATGTAGACGTTAGCCTCGAAGTCGGTGTGCGGGGTGATGGAACCCGGCTTGACGACAACCTGGCCACGCTCGACATCGTCGCGCTTCAGACCGCGGAGCAGGAGGCCACAGTTCTCGCCGGCCCATGCTTCGTCGAGCTGCTTGTGGAACATCTCGATACCGGTAACCGTGGTCTTCTGGATCGGGCGGATGCCGACGATCTCAACCTCGGAGTTGATGGCGAGGGTTCCACGCTCGGCGCGGCCCGTAACAACGGTGCCACGACCGGTGATCGTGAAGACGTCTTCGATCGGCATCAGGAACGGCTTGTCGCGGTCACGTACGGGGTCCGGAACGGACTCGTCGACAGCTGCCATCAGGTCCTGGACGGACTTGACCCAAACCGGGTCGCCTTCCAGAGCCTTGAGACCGGAAACGCGAACAACCGGAGCCTCATCGCCATCGAAGCCCTGCGAGCTCAGGAGCTCACGAACTTCCATTTCGACGAGGTCGAGGAGTTCTTCGTCATCAACCATGTCGGACTTGTTCAGTGCGACCAGCAGGTAGGGAACACCAACCTGGCGGGCGAGCAGAACGTGCTCACGGGTCTGAGCCATCGGACCATCGGTTGCAGCAACCACGAGGATTGCGCCGTCCATCTGGGCAGCACCGGTGATCATGTTCTTGATGTAGTCAGCGTGACCCGGGGCGTCTACGTGTGCGTAGTGGCGCTTCTCGGTCTGGTACTCCACGTGGGAGATGTTGATGGTAATACCGCGCTGGCGCTCTTCCGGAGCAGAGTCGATCGACGCGAAGTCGCGCTGCTCGTTGAGATCCGGGTACTGGTCGTACAGCACCTTGGAAATGGCGGCAGTCAGCGTCGTCTTACCGTGGTCAACGTGACCAATGGTGCCGATGTTGACGTGCGGCTTAGTCCGCTCGAACTTTGCCTTTGCCACAGGTTCCTCCTAGAACGATTTCAAGTGAAGTGCTCCTCGGCCGCGCTTTTCGCGGCAGAAACTTTAGCAAGTCTACTTGGGGGCTTGGTTTTGGTGAAATTGCAGATTCAGGAACCAATGGTAGTTCCTCGAGCCTGTTTGCGCAGGGGCCGGGCCGCGGCTGTCGCCGCAGCCCCGCCTCAAGCGCTCAGATGCCTTCCCGATACCGGAATTGCATCCGTTACCGGGAGATTACTCGCCGCGGGTTTTCTGGATGATCTCGTCGGCTACTGCCTTGGGGACCTCCGCGTAGCTGTTGAACGTCATGGAGTACACAGCGCGACCCTGGGTCTTGGACCGCAGGTCACCGATGTAGCCGAACATGCCGGACAGCGGAACGTGTGCACGGATAACCTTCACACCTGCTGCGTCTTCCATGGACTGCATCTGGCCACGACGGGCGTTCAGGTCACCAATAACATCACCCATGTATTCCTCAGGTGTGCGGACCTCAACATCCATCAGCGGTTCAAGCAGAACAGGGTTCGCCTTGCGTGCAGCTTCCTTGAAAGCCATACGCCCGGCGATCTTGAACGCCATTTCCGAGGAGTCAACGTCGTGGGACGCGCCATCAATCAGCGTGGCCTTGATGCCGACAACCGGGTAACCGGCCAGGACGCCGTCGTTCAGTGCATCCTGGATACCAGCGTCAACGGACGGGATGTATTCGCGCGGAACGCGGCCACCAGTGACCTTGTTTTCGAACGAGTACAGCTCGCCGGAAGCGGTGTCCATGGGCTCGATCGCAATCTGGATCTTTGCGAACTGACCCGAACCACCGGTCTGCTTCTTGTGCGTGTAGTCAAGGCGCTCAACGGCGCGCTTGATGGTTTCGCGGTAAGCAACCTGCGGCTTGCCAACGTTTGCCTCGACCTTGAATTCGCGGCGCATGCGGTCCACCAGGATATCCAGGTGAAGCTCGCCCATGCCGGCGATGATGGTCTGGCCCGTGTCTTCGTTGAGGGAGACCTGGAAGGTCGGGTCCTCAGCGGAGAGCTTCTGGATGGCCGTGGAGAGCTTCTCCTGGTCACCCTTGGTGTTGGGCTCGATGGCAACCGAGATCACGGGCTCCGGGAAGCTCATGGACTCGAGGACGATCTGGTTGTTGGCATCGCACAGGGTGTCGCCCGTGGTGGTGTCCTTCAGACCGATGGCTGCGTAGATGTGGCCGGCGGTAGCGCCCTCGACGGGCATTTCCTTGTTGGCGTGCATCTGGAACAGCTTGCCGATGCGTTCCTTCTTGCCCTTGGTGGAGTTAACCACCTGGGCGCCTGCCTCGACGTGACCGGAGTACACGCGGACGAAGGTCAGCTGGCCGAAGAACGGGTGCGCGGCAATCTTGAAGGCGAGGGCCGAGAACGGCTCGTCTGCAGACGGCTTGCGGGTGAGTTCCTTCTCTTCGTCGCGGGGATCGTGACCGATCATCGGCGGGACGTCGAGCGGGTTCGGCAGGAAGTCAACAACAGCGTCAAGCATCGGCTGGACACCGCGGTTCTTGAAGGCAGAACCACAGAAGACCGGGTAGAGCTCAGAGTTGATGGTCATCTTGCGGATGCCGGCTTTGATCTCTTCGAGGGTGAGTTCTTCACCTTCGAGGTACTTCTCCATGAGCTCTTCGGAAGCCTCGGCCACAGTCTCAACGAGCTGTGCACGGTACTCTTCGGCCTTCGCCTGGAGGTCCGCCGGGATTTCCTGCACTTCGTAGGAAGCGCCCATGGTGACGTCACCCTTAGCGTCGCCAGGCCAAACCAGGGCGCGCATTTCGAGGAGGTCAACAACACCGATGAAGTCGTTCTCAGCACCGATGGGCAGCTGCATGACCAGCGGCTTGGCACCAAGGCGGGAGATGATGGTGTCTACGGTGAAGTAGAAGTCAGCGCCCAGCTTGTCCATCTTGTTGACGAAGCAGATACGCGGAACGTTGTACTTGTCAGCCTGGCGCCAAACAGTCTCAGACTGCGGCTCCACGCCTTCCTTGCCATCGAACACTGCGACTGCACCGTCGAGGACGCGCAAGGAGCGCTCAACCTCAACCGTGAAGTCAACGTGGCCCGGGGTGTCAATGATGTTGATCTGGTTCTTGTCCCAGAAGCAAGTCACGGCGGCAGACGTGATGGTGATGCCGCGTTCCTTTTCCTGTTCCATCCAGTCAGTCGTCGAAGCGCCGTCGTGCGTCTCGCCGATCTTGTGGTTCACACCCGTGTAGAACAGGATGCGCTCGGTAGTGGTGGTCTTGCCGGCATCGATGTGGGCCATGATGCCGATGTTGCGGACCTTATTAAGGTCGGTAAGCACGTCCTGTGCCACGGGGTCTCCCTTTCGGATGGACTACACGTTCGCCGCCGGCTCAGTGAGCCGGCGGCGTCCGGAAAGTTTTTACCAGCGGTAGTGTGCGAAGGCCTTGTTGGACTCGGCCATCTTGTGGGTGTCTTCGCGACGCTTCACAGCGGCACCAAGACCATTGGAGGCATCCAGGATTTCGTTCTGGAGGCGCTCGGTCATGGTCTTCTCACGGCGGGCCTTGGAGTAGCCCACGAGCCAACGCAGAGCGAGGGCGGTGGAGCGACCCGGCTTGACCTCAACCGGAACCTGGTAGGTAGCGCCACCGACACGGCGTGAACGCACCTCGAGGGAAGGCTTGACGTTGTCCATGGCCTTCTTGAGAGCGGCAACGGGGTCGCCGCCGGACTTGGCACGTGCACCTTCGAGTGCGCCGTAAACGATGCGCTCTGCGGTGGACTTCTTGCCGTCGACAAGAACCTTGTTGATCAGCTGCGTGACCAACGGGGAGCCGTAAACGGGATCGGAAACTAGCGGCCGCTTCGGGGCCGGACCCTTGCGAGGCATATTACTTCTTCTCCATCTTTGCGCCGTAACGGCTGCGAGCCTGCTTGCGGTTCTTTACACCCTGGGTGTCGAGTGCGCCGCGGACGATCTTGTAGCGGACACCCGGAAGGTCCTTAACACGACCACCACGAACGAGCACGATGGAGTGCTCCTGGAGGTTGTGGCCAACACCGGGGATGTAGGCGGTAACTTCTACGCCGCCGTTGAGACGCACACGTGCCACCTTACGGAGAGCCGAGTTCGGCTTCTTGGGAGTGGTGGTGTAAACGCGGGTGCAAACACCGCGGCGCATCGGGCTGCCCTTCAGCGCGGGAGCCTTGGTCTTGGAGACCTTCGGCGTGCGGCCCTTGCGGACCAGCTGGTTAATCGTAGGCACTTTCGTGTTCTCCGTTGTTTGATCTCTGCCCCCACACACAGGCGCCAGCCGGTGTAAACGTGGGAACTTTGGCGTTGCTCGTGCAGCCGGCCGAAACTCCGGTAGGCGTGCAAAAGTGCGGCATTCGTTGCGCATGTTGCCCGCAACCCGGAAACAGGCTCCACCCAGCACCATGAGAACAAAACCAAAATGATGCTGCGGCGGCCTTCATCCACTGCCACACAGAACAATTACCAAAAGTCTAGCACGGCTTGATCTGGCGCCTTAATCGGGTGTATGGAGGACGACGGCGCAGGCCGGCTGCCGCCGTCGTCCTCCGCTCCCCCGCCTCGCCGGGCAAAAGCCGCCGTTAACGGGTCCGGCCCCGCACTCATTGAGTACGGGGCCGGACCTTACAGCGTCAACTTTGCGGTGACGGCGTGAGCCGGTTTAGCGGAAGTCGTTGCCGAGGTCGTAGTCATCCAGCGGGATGGCGTGGAACTCGGGAGCGCCGTCGCCACCCAGGGCGTCATAGGAGAAGTCCGTGAAAGCGCTGGGGCCCGTGAACAGGCTTGCCTTCGCTTCTTCCGTCGGCTCCACAGTGACCTCTGTGTAGCGGGGCAGACCCGTACCAGCCGGGATGAGCTTACCGATGATGACGTTTTCCTTGAGGCCGAGCAGAGGATCGCTCTTACCTTCCATGGCCGCCTGCGTCAGGACGCGGGTGGTTTCCTGGAAGGAAGCTGCCGACAGCCAGGACTCGGTAGCCAAGGAAGCCTTGGTGATACCCATGAGTTCCGGACGGCCCGAAGCCGGGGCCTTGCCCTCGGACACGACGCGGCGGTTCTCGTCCTCGAAGCGGGCGCGCTCTGCAAGCTCACCGGGGAGCAGGTCGGAGTCGCCGGATTCGATGACGGTCACGCGGCGCAGCATCTGGCGGACGATAACCTCGACGTGCTTGTCGTGGATACCAATACCCTGGCTGCGGTAAACGCCCTGAACCTCGTCCACAAGGAACTTCTGTGCGGCACGGGGGCCCATGATGCGCAGAACCTGCTTCGGGTCCACCGGACCGTTGATCAGCTTCTGGCCGACGCTGACGTGCTCGCCATCCTCGATGAGGAGACGTGAACGGCGCAGCACCGGGTAGGCAATCTCTTCGGAACCATCGTCCGGAGTGATGACCAGGCGCATCTGGCGCTCGGACTCTTCGATGGTGATGCGGCCGGCTGCTTCAGCAATCGGTGCGACACCCTTCGGAGTACGGGCTTCGAAGAGCTCCTGGATACGGGGCAGACCCTGGGTGATGTCGTCGCCACCACCGGCGGAAACAGCACCACCGGTGTGGAACGTACGCATCGTCAGCTGGGTACCCGGCTCACCGATGGACTGTGCGGCAATAATGCCCACGGCCTCGCCGATGTCCACGGTCTTGCCAGTGGCCAGCGAACGGCCGTAGCAAAGTGCACAGGTGCCGACCTTGGACTCACAAGTGAGCACGGAGCGGACCTTGACCTCGGTGATGCCTGCAGCCAGCAGCTGGTCGATGACGACGTCGCCGCAGTCGGTGCCGCCGGCAGCCAGGACGTTGCCCTGGGCATCGACGACGTCGACGGCCAGCGTACGGGCGTAGGCGCTGTTCTCGACGTTCTCGTCCAGGACGAGCTCACCGTTGGAATCCGGCACGGCGATCGGGGTGACCAGACCGCGTTCGGTACCGCAGTCCTCTTCGCGGACGATGACGTCCTGCGAAACATCCACCAGACGACGGGTCAGGTAACCCGAGTTGGCGGTACGGAGAGCGGTATCGGCCAGACCCTTACGGGCACCGTGCGTGGCGATGAAGTATTCCAGAACCGACAGGCCCTCGCGGTACGAGGACTTGATCGGGCGAGGGATAATCTCACCCTTCGGGTTGGCCACAAGACCACGGATACCCGCGATCTGGCGGACCTGCATCCAGTTACCACGTGCACCGGAGGACACCATGCGGTTGATGGTGTTCATCGGGGACAGGCTGTCACGCATCGCCTGGGCGATTTCGTTGGTTGCCTTGTTCCAGATTTCGATCAGTTCCTGGCGACGCTCGTCGTCGTCGATCAGGCCCTTGTCGTACTGGCCCTGGATCTTGGCAGCCATGTTCTCGTAACCGGCCAGAATGGCAGGCTTGGAAGTCGGCACCTCGATGTCGGAGATGGCAACCGTGACACCCGAACGGGTGGCCCAGTAGAAACCGGCATCCTTCAGGTTATCCAGCGTTGCCGCCGTAACAACCTTCGGGTAGCGCTCGGCGAGGTCATTGACGATCCGGGACAGTTCGCCCTTATCCGCAACAGCCTCAACCCACGGGTAATCCTCAGGCAGCGTCTGGTTGAAGATGACCTGGCCCAGGGAGGTTTCAACGAGCGCCGGCTGACCGGGCTCCCAACCTTCCGGAGCTTCCCATCCTGCGTAAGGCACAAAGTCGTCCAGACGGATCTTCACCTGGGAGTTCAGGTGCAGGTCACGGGCGTCGTACGCCATGATGGCTTCCGAAACCGAGGAGAAGATGCGGCCTTCGCCGGCGGAACCGACGCGCTTGGTGGTCAGGTGGTACAGGCCGATGATCATATCCTGCGAAGGAAGGGTCACCGGACGGCCATCGGACGGCTTCAGGATGTTGTTCGAGGACAGCATCAGGATGCGGGCCTCGGCCTGGGCTTCCGGGCTCAGCGGCAGGTGTACTGCCATCTGGTCGCCGTCGAAGTCAGCGTTGAAGGCGCCACAAACCAGCGGGTGAAGCTGGATTGCCTTGCCTTCCACAAGCTGCGGTTCGAAGGCCTGGATGCCGAGGCGGTGCAGGGTAGGTGCACGGTTGAGCAGCACCGGGTGTTCGGTGATGATCTCTTCCAGCACGTCCCAAACCTGCGGACGGTAACGCTCGACCATGCGCTTTGCCGACTTGATGTTCTGTGCGTGGTTGAGGTCAACCAGGCGCTTCATCACGAACGGCTTGAAGAGCTCCAGGGCCATCTGCTTGGGCAGACCACACTGGTGCAGCTTCAGCTGCGGGCCGACGACGATTACCGAACGGCCGGAGTAGTCAACGCGCTTGCCGAGGAGGTTCTGGCGGAAACGACCCTGCTTGCCCTTGAGCATGTCGCTCAGGGACTTCAGCGGACGGTTGCCCGGACCCGTAACGGGGCGGCCACGACGACCGTTGTCGAACAGGCTGTCAACAGCTTCCTGAAGCATGCGCTTCTCGTTGTTGACGATGATCTCCGGAGCACCGAGGTCAAGCAGTCGCTTGAGTCGGTTGTTGCGGTTGATCACACGGCGGTAGAGGTCGTTTAGGTCGGAGGTCGCGAAGCGGCCACCGTCCAACTGGACCATCGGGCGCAATTCCGGCGGGATCACCGGAACGGCGTCGAGAACCATGCCGAGCGGGCTGTTGTTGGTGGTCAGGAACGCGTTGACAACCTTCAGGCGCTTCAGGGCACGCGTCTTGCGCTGGCCCTTGCCGTTCTGGATGGTGTCGCGCAGTGACTCAGCTTCAGCCTGCATGTCAAAGGTCTCGAGGCGCTTCTTGATGGCCTCGGCACCCATGGAGCCTTCGAAGTACAGCCCGTAACGGTCGCGCAGTTCGCGGTAGAGGCCTTCGTCACCTTCAAGGTCCGCGACCTTGAGGTTCTTGAAGCGGTCCCAAACCTGCTCAAGGCGCTCGATGTCGGCGTCGGCACGCTTGCGGACGTTCGCCATCTGGCGGTCAGCAGAGTCGCGGGCCTTCTTCTTGTCGGCAGCCTTGGCGCCTTCGCCTTCAAGACGGGCAAGCTCGTCTTCAAGGTCGCGGGCGATCGTGGCGATGTCGCTGTCGCGGTTGTCCACCATCTGCTTCTTCTCGAGGTCGTGCTCGACCTGGAGGTTCGGCAGTTCAGCGTGACGGCTTTCGGTGTCAACGCTGGTGATCATGTAGGCAGCGAAGTAGATGACCTTTTCAAGGTCCTTCGGTGCCAGGTCCAAAAGGTAGCCCAAGCGCGAGGGAACGCCCTTGAAGTACCAGATGTGGGTTACAGGCGCGGCCAGCTCAATGTGGCCCATGCGCTCACGACGCACCTTGGCGCGGGTGACTTCAACGCCACAACGCTCGCAGATGATGCCCTTGAAGCGGACGCGCTTGTACTTACCGCAGTAGCATTCCCAGTCGCGGGACGGGCCGAAGATCTTCTCGCAGAAGAGGCCGTCCTTCTCGGGCTTGAGCGTGCGGTAGTTGATGGTTTCCGGCTTCTTGACCTCACCGTAAGACCATCCGCGGATGTCTTCCGCGGTGGCGAGGCCGATCTGCATGAGGCCGAAGGAGGATTCGCTGGACATATGGTCCCTGTTCTCTCTTGTTCTCTAAATTCTGAAGTCTTGGTTACGGGAAGAGGGAGTTGTTCCGACGGACAGTTGTGAGGCTGCCCGCCGGAACAGCTGCTAGACCTCTTCTACGGAACTGGGCTCTGCGCGAGACAGATCGATGCCCAGTTCTTCCGCAGCCGTGAAGACTGCGTCATCAGAGTCACGCATTTCGATCGTGGTTCCATCGGTGGAAAGAACTTCCACGTTCAGGCACAACGACTGCATTTCCTTGATCAAGACCTTGAAGGACTCGGGAACGCCAGGCTCAGGGATGTTCTCGCCCTTGACGATGGCTTCGTAGACCTTCACACGACCATGGATGTCATCCGACTTGATCGTGAGGAGTTCCTGAAGGGTGTAAGCGGCACCGTAAGCTTCGAGCGCCCACACTTCCATTTCACCGAAGCGCTGGCCACCGAACTGAGCCTTACCACCCAGCGGCTGCTGCGTGATCATGGAGTACGGGCCGGTGGAACGCGCGTGGATCTTGTCGTCCACCAGGTGGTGGAGCTTCAGGATGTACATGTAACCGACGGAGATCGGATCCGGGAACGGCTCGCCGGAGCGGCCGTCGAACAGACGGGTCTTACCGGAGGAGTCGATCAGGCGGTCGCCATCGCGGGTCACGTTGGTGGAGTCAAGCAGGCCCGTGATTTCTTCTTCGCGGGCGCCATCGAACACCGGGGTGGCAACGGTGGTCTGGCCGGTTTCACGGGGCAGGTTCGGGAGGTTCTTGACCCACTCCGGCTCGCCCTCGATCTTCCAACCGGTCTTGGCAACCCAACCGAGGTGGGTTTCCAAAACCTGGCCAACGTTCATTCGACCCGGAACACCCAGCGGGTTCAGGACGATGTCCACCGGGGTACCGTCTGCAAGGAAGGGCATGTCCTCGATCGGAAGGATCTTGGAGATGACACCCTTGTTGCCGTGACGGCCGGCGAGCTTGTCGCCGTCGGTGATCTTGCGCTTGGCTGCAACGTAGACGCGGACCAGCTGGTTCACGCCCGGGGGCAGTTCATCATCGTTGTCGCGGTCGAAGACGCGCACGCCGATGACCGTACCGGACTCGCCGTGGGGCACCTTCAGGGAGGTGTCGCGGACTTCGCGGGACTTCTCACCGAAGATCGCGCGGAGAAGGCGCTCTTCCGGAGTCAGCTCGGTTTCACCCTTAGGGGTGACCTTTCCGACCAGGATGTCGCCGGCTTCAACCTCGGCACCGATGTGGATGATGCCACGCTCGTCCAGGCCTGCAAGGACCTCCTCGGACACGTTGGGGATATCACGAGTGATTTCCTCGGCACCAAGCTTGGTGTCGCGGGCGTCAATTTCGTGTTCCTCGATGTGGATGGAGGAGAGTACATCCTCAGCAACAATGCGCTGGGAGAGGATGATGGCGTCCTCGAAGTTGTGGCCTTCCCATGACATGAATGCCACGAGCAGGTTCTTACCAAGGGCGAGCTCGCCCTGGTCCGTTGCGGGACCATCAGCGATGATGCCGCCAACTTCCAGGCGCTGGCCTTCGCTGACCAATACGCGGTGGTTGTAGCAGTTGCCCTGGTTGGAACGGGCGAACTTGTTGATGCGGTAGTTGGTCTCGGTACCGTCGTCGTTGATCATGACAACCAGCTCGGCGGAAACCTCGGTGACCACACCTGCCTTCTTCGCGATGACAACGTCACCGGCGTCGACGGCTGCTGCGCGCTCCATGCCGGTGCCCACGAAAGGAGCCTCGGAACGGACCAGCGGCACGGCCTGGCGCTGCATGTTGGCACCCATGAGTGCACGGTTGGCATCGTCATGCTCAAGGAACGGGATCAGGGCGGTTGCCACGGACACCATCTGGCGCGGGGAAACGTCCATGAACTGAACGTCGGCAGCGGGAACCAGAACAGGTTCGCCTCCACCACCACGGGCACGGACAAGAACGGTCTCTTCCGAGAACTTCTTGTCGGCATCCAGCGGAGCGTTGGCCTGTGCGATCAGGACCTCGGCTTCGTCGTCGGCTGTCAGGTACTGGACTTCGTCGGACACGACGCCCTCGGAAACCAAGCGGTACGGCGTCTCGATGAAGCCGAACGGGTTGATGCGGCCGTAGGATGCCAACGAACCAATCAGACCAATGTTCGGGCCTTCAGGAGTTTCGATGGGGCACATACGTCCGTAGTGGGACGGGTGAACGTCTCGAACTTCCATGCCTGCACGGTCACGGGACAGACCACCCGGGCCAAGCGCGGACAAGCGGCGCTTGTGGGTCAGACCCGAGAGCGGGTTGTTCTGGTCCATGAACTGCGACAGCTGGGAAGTTCCGAAGAACTCCTTGATGGCTGCCACGACGGGACGGATGTTGATCAGTGTCTGCGGCGTGATGGCCTCGACGTCCTGCGTGGTCATGCGTTCGCGGACGACGCGTTCCATGCGGGAGAGGCCGGTGCGGACCTGGTTCTCGATCAGTTCGCCAACGGCGCGGATGCGACGGTTGCCGAAGTGGTCGATGTCATCGACGTCGACGCGAAGCTCGTGGTCTTCGCCGTCGCGCTTGCCCATGAGGGTCTTCTCGCCGGCGTGAAGCGCAACGAGGAACTTGATCATGGCAACGATGTCTTCAACGTGCAGGACCGATGCTTCCTTGTCGCCAAGGGAACGGTCGATGCCGAGCTTGCGGTTGATCTTGTAACGGCCAACCTTGGCAAGATCGTAGCGCTTGGCGTTGAAGTACAGGTTGTCCAGCAGGGACTGGGCAGCCTCAACTGTGGGCGGCTCGCCTGGACGCAGCTTGCGGTAGATGTCCAGAAGCGCGTCTTCGCGGGTCTCGGTGGCGTCCTTCTCCAGCGTTGCACGCATGGAGTCGTACTGGCCGAACTCTTCCAGGATCTGGCCTTCGGTCCAGCCAAGGGCCTTCAGGAGAACCGTGACCGACTGCTTGCGCTTGCGGTCGAGGCGAACGCCGACCTGATCGCGCTTGTCGATTTCGAGTTCGAACCATGCGCCACGCGACGGGATGATCTTCGCAGTGAAGATGTCCTTGTCACTGGTCTTGTCAGCGGTGCGCTCAAAGTAGGCGCCCGGCGAACGGACCAGCTGGGAGACAACGACACGCTCGGTGCCGTTGACGACGAACGTTCCCTTTTCAGTCATGAGGGGGAAGTCGCCCATGAACACGGTCTGCTGTTTGATTTCGCCCGTGTTGTTGTTCATGAACTCGGCCTTGACGTACAGCGGGGCCGAGTAGGTGGCGTCACGGTCTTTACATTCGGCCATGGTGTACTTCGGGTCAGCGAACTCCGGCTCGGAGAAGCTCAGGGACATAGTGCCCTGGAAGTCCTCGATGGGGGAGATCTCTTCGAAGATGTCGGCAAGTCCGGAGGTGGTGGCGACGCTGAGGTCGCCCTCCTCGACAGCCTTCGCTACCCGCGCCTGCCAGCGTTCGTTTCCGACCAGCCAGTCAAAGCTGTCTGTCTGCAGGGCGAGAAGATTCGGAACATCAAGTGGTTCGTGAATCTTTGCGAATGAGAGGCGGCGGGTGGCACCATCGGTGCTTGCCGTGTTAGCGGTTTCGTTATTAGAGGTGCTCGAGGCGACCAAGAGGGATCCTTCCACAGACCTTCAGGCGTTTTCAGATCTCCCCCGTTTGCATCCTGCAGAGTGCTCCGCAGGATACTTGTTCCGGTTCCGCTATATGACCCGGACCCAGTCCGCTTATGACAGTGCACGTTTCGGAACGGCACGTCAATGACGCAGCTGAGAGGTAAAGCCCACCGCTATATGAAGGCTGAAGGTTAACAGGGAAGACGCAAATATCTACGATACGGCAAAGCAGCCTTTCTGTCTACCCCAGATCGGCCGTGATTGCAAGCACGGTTGCTGCAGGCACCAATGCCCGGGCACATACTTGGGGAAGCCGGCAAGGAATGGGGGTAACGGCACAATTGTTGAAGAGATAGGCTGGCGCGCGCTCCGCGATAGCCTTGCTACACCACTCCCGGATCGGAAGAGAGACCATGACCAACTCCGCTGACGACAATGACGTTGTCATCCTTGCTGCTTCCCGCACACCACAGGGTCGGCTCAACGGGCAATTGGCGGGCTTCACCGCCGTCGACCTCGGCGCTCATGCCATAACCGCCGCGCTGGCGGCCAGCGGTGTCAAAGCCGAGCAGGTGGACGCTGTCATCATGGGCCAGGTTCTTCAGGCCGGTGCAGGCCAGAATCCGGCCCGGCAGAGCGCAATCGCCGCAGGTGTCGGCTGGAACATCCCTGCCGTCACCATCAACAAGGTGTGCCTATCCGGCCTCACAGCCGTCATTGATGCCGCACGCATGATCCGCAGCGGCGACGCCACAGTGGTAGTTGCCGGAGGCCAGGAATCCATGACCCGGGCGCCACACCTCCTCCCGGGATCCCGGCAAGGGTGGACGTACGGAGCCATCCAGGCGCTGGACGTCGCCGCCCATGACGGCCTCACCGATGCTTTCGACGGACAGTCCATGGGATTGTCCACGGAAACGAAGAACGTCACGCTCGGCATCGATCGCAAGGCCCAGGATGAAGTTGCGGCAGCCTCGCACCAACGGGCTGCCGCCGCCATCGCGGCCGGAACCTTCGACGTCGAAATCGCTCCGGTAAGCGTCAAGCAGCGCAAGGGCGATCCACTGGTGCTCACCACGGATGAAGGCATTCGCCCCAACACCACAGTGGAGACGCTGGCACCGCTCAAGGCTGCATTCGCCACCGACGGCACCATCACGGCCGACAACTCCTCTCCCCTGTCCGACGGCGCCTCCGCACTGGTACTGACCAGTCGCCGCTTCGCCAAGGACAACGGGCTGGACTACCTGGCTGTGGTGGGCAAGCCCGGGCAGGTTGCAGGACCTGACAACTCGCTCCATTCACAACCTTCGAACGCCATAGCCCAGGCATTGAAGCGCGCCGGTTGGACGGCAGAGGACCTGGACTTCATCGAAATCAATGAGGCTTTCGGTTCCGTGGCCGTCCAGTCCCTCAAGGACCTCCGCTATCCCTTGGAGAAGTGCAACATCCACGGCGGCGCCATTGCCTTGGGCCACCCCATCGGGGCGTCCGGGGCACGGCTCGCGCTGCATGCCGCACACGAGCTCAAGCGCAGGGGGACCGGAAAAGCGGCTGTCTCCTTGTGCGGAGGCGGAGGCCAGGGTGAAGCCCTCCTCCTTTACCGCGACTGATGACTAACGCAGTGCCTGTGCCCGGGATGGAGGGTGCCGAACGATTCCTGTCAGACGCCGCCGCGCGCGGTCTGGACGTCGACGTCGTCGAGCGTCCAGCTGCCCGCAGTTTGGAAGAGGCTGCCGTCATCCTGGGCATCAGGCCCGCGGACATTGTCAAGTCGTTGGTGGTCAAACACCGCGACGGCAGTTTCCTCTTCGCACTCATTCCCGGGGACCGCCAGATCTCCTGGCCCAAGCTGCGAGCCTTGGTAGGCGTCAATAAGCTCTCGCTCCCCCACGCCGACGTCGCCTTGGCCGCCACCGGCTACGAGCGTGGAACCATCACTCCGCTTGGCAGCACCACACCGTGGCCTGTTTATGCCGACGCCACCATTGCCGGGCGACGTATCTCGATGGGTGCCGGGGCGCATGGCCGAAGTGCTTTCGTTGACGCGGACGCACTCACCGCAGCACTGGGCGCGGTAGTAGCGGACATCAGCGAACCCAACTAAGTCGCAGCTGAGCACGTTTTGAGAGCCCAAAACGCGCTTAACTGCTACCTACTTGGGTGCCCGAAACCTTGCGTGTATTAAACGCAGGAAGCCCCGCCCGGCGAACCGGACGGGGCTTCCACAAGCAAGACGAGTTACTTGAGGGTAACCGTTGCGCCAGCTTCTTCGAGCTGAGCCTTTGCCTTCTCGGCAGCTTCCTTGGTGGCGCCTTCGAGAACAGCCTTCGGTGCGCTGTCAACCAGGTCCTTGGCTTCCTTGAGGCCGAGGGAGGTGATGGCGCGAACTTCCTTGATCACTGCGATCTTCTTGTCGCCAGCAGCTTCGAGAACGACGTCGAATTCGGTCTTCTCTTCAGCAGCTTCAGCAGCACCGCCGGCAGCGGGGCCAGCAACTGCAACAGCAGCAGCCGTAACTTCGAAGGTCTCTTCGAAGAGCTTGACGAACTCGGAGAGCTCGATGATGGTCAGTTCCTTGAAAGCTTCAATGAGCTCTTCGTTGCTGAGCTTCGCCATGGTGGCGTCCTTCCATTAGTTGATGCAGATCCGGGCTAAGCCTGTCCATGCACCAGAGTTTGATTGAGGGGAGAACTTAGTTCTCTTCGGTTGCAGCTTCAGCGGCTTCGGCCGGAGCCGCGACCTCTTCAGCAGCAGCCTCTTCAGCGGCCGGGGCTTCTTCAGCGGCCGGTGCAGATGCGCCGCCCTCTTCTTCAAGCTTGAGGCGCAGGGCGTCGATGATGCGTGCAGCAGCGGATGCGGGAGCCTTGAGGACACCAGCAACACGTGCAAGCTGCAGCTCGCGGGACTCGAGGGCTGCCAGTGCGGCAACTCCTGCTGCGTCCAATGCCTTGCCTTCGAAGACGCCGGTCTTGATAACCAGCTGCTTGTTGGCCTTGGCAAAGTCCGTCAGGCTCTTGGCAGCAGCAACAGCGTCACCCTTGATGAAGGCGATTGCAGTAGGGCCGGCGAGCTGATCGTTGAATGCTTCAACTCCAGCTTCCTTGGCTGCAATGGCGCTCAGGGTGTTCTTGACGACCGAGAACTTGGTGTCCTGGCCGAGCGCAACACGCAGTTCCTTGAGCTGTGCAACAGTGAGCCCGCGGTATTCGGTCAGGACAGCCGCGTTCGATTCCTTGAAATCGTTGGTGATCTCTGCAACTGCTGAGATCTTGCTAGGCGTTGTCATAACCCTCCTTCCGGGGAATAAAGCCGGTCTTCCGGGTCCCCGCTCACGAGAGCTAAAACTAAAAACGCCCCGCGCAGATGCACGGGGCTTGGCTCAACACAGTTTGATCCGTGGAGACTTGCTTCGTTCACCTGCGCCGGCCGCCCTATGTTCAGGGTCCTTCGTCAAGGAATCCGCTTTTACCTCAAGGGCACAGCTACAGATTTGAGCTTTGCTCGAAAGAGTGGATTCCCATCAACCGACGGTCTTTGGTACTTCAAGGTTACGGGAGAGTGTTCGGCAAACCAAATCGGCCATGCCTAGTCTGACGATGTAGCCCCTGTGAGCCTGCCCGGAAGTTCCTTCTGCCACAGTCCGGTGACGCCCGCGGTGGTAAATCCCAACTGCTTGTTCACGGTCAGGAGGTACCTGTTCTCGGGCGCGTTCCAGGTATAGATGACCCGGGCGTCCGGAAACTGCTCACTCAGCCGTTCCATGTTGGCGATCTTGATCAACAGACCGAGCTTGTTGCCCCGGTGCTCCTGCAGGACCAACGTGTCGTCCTGGAAAACCACATCCTGGCGGTGCGCAAGGACGCTGATGGTGGTCAAACCCACCAGCCGCCCGCTCTCTACATGCTCGACGGCGGTCACCACCGTGCGCCGGCCCTGCGCCAAGGCCGCATCCTCGGTTTCGCGAAGTACCGTTGCGTCGAAGACCATGCCGCTCGCTTCCACTTCAGGGGCGTCTTCGTCGCCAGCGTCACGGACTACCTCGCCAGCGGCGTTCTCCAGGGCGGCCACGGCTTCCAGCCAGGGCTCGGGGCAACGGTCAGTCCAGTGGTGCAGGGTGTACCGGCCGCCGTTGGCTTCTTCGGCTTCAAGCTGCAGATCCCCCACCAGCTTGGAATCCAGGGGGAGCACGCATGAACTGAACTGTTCGATGTGTTGAAGGGTGTACCCGGCACGCTTGGCGAAGTCCACCTCCCTGCTGCTCTCAGGAACAAACCCGGCCCCGCTGCCCGGGATCAACTGGTCCTCGGGTATCTCAGTGAGCGACGTTGCCGGGTGGTTGGTATCCACCAACGCCATGGTGCGTCCCTCCGCCCGGGCGAGCTGCTCCGCTGCCTCCAGCAACTGACGGCCAACCCCTTGGCCCTGGAACTCAGGAAGGATGTCCAGGGTGAACTCGGCCAGGTCCAGGTTATCCGCCAAGGGCAAGGCAATATCTACCGTGCCCACAATGACGCCCTCTACTTTTGCCACCAAAATAATCTGGCGCTCATAGGGATCGGAAAACTCCAACAGCTTTTCCAAAGGCGTATAGGCGAGGTCGTCACTCCCCCATGTCTCCATACGTACCCGGCGCCCAACTTCAACGGCGTCCAGGAAATCAGCGGCGTCGGGGCTGTCCAGGGTGTCAGGCACCCACAGCTGCTCGACTTGAACGGTCTTCGCCTCGTCTACAGTCATTCCAGCCGTTTCTGCCATTCGCCGTCAAAGCCGGAGGGCTTGAATCCTAGTGCGATATTTATGGCCAGCATATGCCGGTTTTCATCGGCGTTCCATGTCATAACGGACGTGGCGCTGGGCCATAGCTCGTGAATACGGCGAAGATTGGCAATCTTGACCAGCATGCCAAGGCGGTGTCCGCGGTGCCCTGGGGCAACCAACGTGTCCTCTTGGTAGACCATGCCCGGGGTAGCCTCGCGGTGGGTAAGTATGGTGTAGGCCGCCAACTCCCCTGTGGCGTCGTGCCGGGCAACAGTTGCCATGGAAGCAACGCCGCCTGCCAGCCACGTGGATTCCTCGAGACGGACGCGGTTGGCATCCCAGTCCTCGCCCTCCCAGCCAAGGCCTGCGATGGGCACCTCGGTGCTCATGAGGCTTTTGAGCTTCGCGAACACATCCACAAGCTCATCAGGGCAGCGGTCCTGCCACCCGATGAGGCTGTAGCCTGCTGCCCGGTTTGTTGCCTGCTCTTCAAGGTTCTGCAGCAGCGCTTCTTCGACCGGGAGGGGCAGCGTGCTGTTGGTTTCGACCTGCTCCAGGGAATATCCGTGATGGAGGGCAAAGCGGGTAGAGGCGGAATTCATTGGGACGCCACCCGTTCCTGACTTTGCCTCCAGCAACTCAATGCCCGGGATGAGGAGCCGGATTGGTTCCGCGCAAAACGCGTCAAAGGACGTGCGGTCCCGCTCACGCGCCACTTGCTCCAGCACCCCGAGGACCCTAGTCCCAATGCCGCGCCGACGAAAGGCAGCGTCCACCAGGACGTCCACGCCCGCCGTCGTCGTGTTTTCGCTAAGGGGCAGAGTCAGTGTGCCGCTGCCCACTACGGTTCCGTCGAGGCATGCCAGGAAAACATGCCGTTCTTCGTATTCATTGCCCTGCCAGAAGAGGACAGCTTCGGCCAGCGTGGAGCAACGGTCCAGGTTTCCCCAGAGATCCATGTGGTGGGCAACGTCCAGGTCATGGAAGGCGCGGAAATCAGGCTCCCCCTTCGCGTCGGGGCTTTTCGGGACCGGGATCCGCTGCACGGACAACCCGGCAATGGCGGAAGAGTTCGACGTCGGCACGCACCACAGCCTACGGCTCTCCCCCCGTGGTGAACAGGGAAAAGGGCAAGAAAAAGGACCGCCCGGCAAAGCCGGACGGTCCTTTTATCAGAGCAAGTGCCCGCGAAGCTTACGCGTCGACGAGGACCTTGGTGACGTTCGGGTCAACGGTGATGCCCGGGCCGAACGTGGTGGCAACGGTAGCCTTCTGGATGTAGCGGCCCTTGGAAGCGGACGGCTTCAAGCGAAGCACCTCTTCCAGAGCAGCTGCGTAGTTCTCAGCCAGCTTGTTGATGTCGAAGGACACCTTGCCGATGATGAAGTGCAGGTTGGAGTGCTTGTCGACGCGGAAGTCGATCTTGCCACCCTTGATGTCGTTGACAGCCTTGGTGACGTCCGGGGTAACCGTACCGGTCTTCGGGTTCGGCATCAGGTTACGCGGGCCGAGGACCTTACCGAGGCGGCCAACCTTGCCCATGAGGTCAGGGGTTGCCACTGCGGCGTCGAAGTCGGTCCAGCCGGCTGCGATCTTTTCGATCAGGTCATCGGAACCAACGAAGTCGGCGCCGGCAGCGATAGCTGCTTCAGCCTTGTCGCCGGTTGCGAAAACGAGGACGCGGGCGGTCTTACCGGTGCCGTGGGGCAGGTTGACGGTGCCACGAACCATCTGGTCAGCCTTACGCGGGTCAACGCCCAAACGGAAAGCGACCTCAACGGTTGCGTCGAACTTGGAAGGATTGGTGTCCTTCGCGAGGGTGATGGCCTCGATCGGGGCGTAGACCTTGTCTGCCTCGATCTTGGCTACGGCTGCCTCATATGCTTTGCTGCGCTTTGCCATGCTGCTATTTCTCCTTGTGCAGTTGTGGTCTGCGGACCGCGCTGGGCCCTGCCACAAGTCGCGGATCCGGCAAGGATCCTGCGACATTTCAATGTTTCAGATGCCGGTTGCCCGGCGGGTGAAGGCCACAAGGGCCTTCGAAGGTTACTAGCCTTCTACGGTGATGCCCATGGAGCGGGCGGTGCCTGCGATGATCAGGGCAGCTGCCTTGATGTCGTTGGCGTTGAGGTCTTCCATCTTGGTGGAAGCAATTTCCTCAACCTGTGCCTGGGTCAGCTTTGCAACCTTGACGGTGTGCGGGGTAGCCGAACCCTTGGCGACGCCTGCAGCCTTCTTGATGAGCTCTGCAGCCGGCGGGGTCTTGGTGATGAAGGTGAAGGAACGGTCTTCGTAAACCGTGATTTCAACCGGGATAACGTTTCCGCGCTGGGATTCCGTTGCAGCGTTGTACGCCTTGCAGAATTCCATGATGTTGACACCGTGCTGGCCAAGCGCAGGACCGATCGGCGGAGCCGGGTTAGCGGCACCTGCCTGGATCTGCAGCTTGATGAGGCCGGTGACCTTCTTCTTGGGAGCCAATGTAGGGTCCTTCTCTCAATAGCTTCCTGGGACACAGGAGCGCGTCCCAGGTTGGTGGCCGCCATGGCGAGGCGGCCGGCCGCTCCCGAACTGCTAAGCAGGCAGGACTGGAGCGAAATTTTGGAATCAGCTAGATCTTGGTGACCTGGTTGAATGCGAGCGTCACCGGGGTTTCGCGCTCGAAGATCGAGACCAGGACCACCAGGGTCTGGGACTCGGGCTTGATCTCGGAGATCGTTGCCGGGAGGGTCTCGAACGGACCTTCCTTGACGATGACCGACTCGCCGACCTCGAAGTCGACGGCCACGGGAGCCTGGTTCTGCTTATTGACGGGCTTGCCCTGCTCTGCCTGCTCTTCTTCGAAGACCGGGGCGAGCATGGAGAAGACCTCATCGAGCCGCAGCGGGACGGGGTTGTGGGCGTTGCCCACGAAGCCGGTGACACCCGGCGTGTGGCGAACGGCGCCCCAGGAAGCGTCGGTCAGGTCCATGCGGACAAGGACATAGCCGGGAATGCGCACGCGGTTGATGACCTTGCGCTGCGCGTTCTTGATCTCGACGACCTCTTCCATGGGCACCTGGATCTCGAAGATGTAATCTTCCATGTCCAGGGTCTGGATGCGGGTCTCAAGGTTGGCCTTCACGCGGTTTTCGTAACCGGCGTAGGAGTGGATGACGTACCAGTCACCTTCCTGGCGGCGCAGCTTGCCCTTGAATTCTTCAGCCGGATCGGCCGGCGCTGCAGCAGCAGCGGCTGCCAGGTCGTCGCCGTCGGACTCTTCCTCGTCGCCTGCAGCGTCGTCCGGCGCGTCATCAGACTCGGCGTCCACGTCGCCTTCGAAGTCCTCTTCGGAATCGTCGGCGTCGGCAGATTCGGGCGCAGCGGAATCAACCTCGGACTCTTCCACAGCCTCAGCTGCGGCGCCCTCAGTTTCTTCCAGCTCAGTCTCGTTTACCTCGAGCTCCTGCTCAGACACTTGGTCTCCTGCTTCCTCATTGCCTAACATGCCTATTTAAATGGCTCAATTCCGCAAACCCCGCAAAATCCCTGAGCTAACAAGGAATTTCACACAGTTTGCGGACAGATCCGCTTAGCGGTCCGTGACGCCTGTCCCACCGAAGACCCAGCTGGCTCCCGTCCCGAAGGCGATGTCCAGCAGGCTGACGATGAGCATCATGATGGCCACGAACACCAGCACCACGAGCGTGTAATTGATCAGTTCCTTGCGGGTGGGTGCAACGACCTTCTTCAGTTCACCAATTACCTGGCGGACGAAGAGTGCAATACGGGCGAAGAAGCCACGATCGGCTTTCTTGGCGGGACGGCCCTTCGAGCTGCTGGCAGCTGTTTCGGTCACCTGGTCCTCACTCACCTTGCAAAGTCGTTGACCCGACTCTGATCAGAGCCATGGTTGCTGCGCGTGCCCCGGCGTTTCCGCCGGAACAGCTTGCGCAGGGCAGACAGGACTCGAACCTGCAACCTGCGGTTTTGGAGACCGCTGCGCTACCAATTGCGCCACTACCCTATGGATCGAATCCATGTTTCAGGCCGCACTTCAGCCTGTGGTGCTTTTCAACACCGGTGAACCAGTCTACGCAAGAAATTCGCGTTAGTCGAACCGGCCCGATTCCGGAGTCCCCAGCCGTAAAAGCCTGTGACCAGCATTATCAGTCACAAAGTTCTGTAGGCACCCGGGAGCTCCGCAGAACAGCATAAGGTAGTTTACGTCGAATCCCATCATCCAGCCCTCGAGCTGCCTGCGTAGAACGGTACATAGATGTCTGCCGGAACAACTACCGCCCGCATTTCACAGCGAATCTCCGCCATTGCAGAATCCGCCACCCTTGCCGTTGACGCCAAGGCCAAGGCACTGAAGGCCGCGGGACGTCCCGTGATCGGTTTCGGTGCCGGCGAACCTGATTTTCCAACCCCGGACTACATCGTCCAGGCCGCCATTGAGGCGGCAGGCCAGCCGAAGTACCACCGCTACTCCCCCGCCGGTGGCCTCCCCGAGCTGAAGAAGGCTATCGCCGAGAAGACCCTGCGGGACTCCGGTTACCAGGTTGATCCTTCCCAGGTCCTGGTGACCAACGGGGGTAAGCAGGCCGTCTACAACACGTTCGCGACCCTCGTGGACCCGGGCGACGAAGTCATCATCCCCACTCCCTTCTGGACCACGTACCCGGAAGCCATCCGACTCGCCGGCGGCGTGCCCGTTGAGGTCTTCGCCGGCCCGGAACAGGGCTACCTGGTAACCGTCGAGCAGCTCGAAGCCGCTGTCACGGACAGGACCAAGATCCTGTTGTTCGTTTCCCCGTCCAACCCCACCGGCGCTGTTTACAGCCCGGAGCAGGTTGCGGAGATCGGCAAGTGGGCCGCGTCCAAGGGCCTCTGGGTTGTCACTGACGAGATCTACGAGCACTTGACCTACGACGGCGTCGAGTTCACGTCCATCGCCACTGCTGCGCCGGAACTGGGCGACAAGGTTGTCATCCTCAACGGTGTTGCCAAGACCTACGCGATGACCGGTTGGCGCGTGGGATGGATGATCGGCCCTGCCGACGTCATCAAGGCCGCCACCAACCTGCAGTCCCATGCGACGTCCAACGTCTCCAACATCATGCAGATCGCAGCCGCAGCAGCCCTCACGGGTCCGCTGACCGCCGTCGACGAAATGAAAGTTGCGTTCGACCGACGCCGCAAGGCGATTGTCGCCGGCCTGAACGCGATCGAAGGTGTTGAATGCCCGACGCCGACCGGCGCCTTCTACGTCTACGCGGACGTGCGCGGCCTGTTGGGTAAGGAATTTGAGACCTCCAATGGTCCCGTCCGCCCGTCCACCTCTGCGGAACTCGCCACCCTCATCCTCGACGAAGTTGAAGTTGCCGTCGTTCCGGGCGAAGCCTTCGGTCCTTCCGGCTACGTGCGGTTGTCCTACGCACTCGGCGATGACGACCTCGCAGAGGGTGTCCGCCGCATCCAGGAGTTCCTGGGCAAGGCCAAGTAGCAACCAGCCAACGGAAACGCTCTTCCACCTGTGACAGGTGGAAGAGCGTTTCCGTTTAAGGCGCGGGAAGTGAGAGAGCGATCGGGAAAACCCGACGGGAAATGAGAGAGCGTTAGAGGAGTCGACGCTCGGCCGCCCACTTGGTAAGTTCGTGGCGGCTGGATAGCTGGAGCTTCCTCAGTACTGCCGACACATGTGTTTCCACCGTCTTGATGGAGATGAACAGCTCCTTGGCCACCTCCTTGTAGCTGTAACCCCGGGCAATGAGCCGCATGACTTCGAGTTCGCGGGCAGAAAGCTTGTCCAATTCGTCGTCTGCGATGTCAGCGGGAGCGGTCCCGAAAGCGTCCAGTACAAAGCCTGCCAAACGGGGAGAGAAGACGGCATCGCCATCGGCCACGCGGATGACGGCGTCGGAAATCTCCTTGCCCGAGATGGTTTTGGTGACGTATCCACGTGCTCCGGCCCGGATGACCGACACCACGTCCTCGGCGGCGTCGGACACGCTCAAGGCCAGGAAGCTGGTGGTGCCGAGCAAAGCGCCGGAGCCGGCAATGACTTCACGTCCGCCACCGCCCAATCCGCCCGGGAGGTGCACGTCCAGGAGCACGACTTCAGGGCGGGTCCCGGCTATGACGGCAATGGCCTGTTCCACGGTGCCGGCCTCGCCCACCACATCCATACGTTCGTCGAGGTCCGCTTTCAAACCGGAACGGAAGATGGTGTGGTCGTCCACGATGACCACGCGCACCCTGCGTCCGACACCACTTTCAGGGCTGTTGTTCATTGCTTTGTTTCTCCATTCCGATGTTCGGCATTCCGCAGGTCGCCATTCCGCTGCTCGCTGGCGTCCGGACTTATTGATGGAAGGGCCAATCGGACTTCCGTTCCATCGCTGCTGCTGTTGATGACCGCCGTGCCGCCGTGCCGCTTCATCCGGCCGATGATCGACTCCTTAACGCCCAGCCTGTCATCCGGGACAGCATCAGGGTCGAAGCCCGGGCCGCGGTCTTTGATGAAGATCTCCGTACTACCGGCAGTGCTCTCCAAGTAAACGGACACTGTCCCGCCACCATGGCGGGCGGCATTGAGCATGGCTTCCCTGGCTGCCTGGACCAAGGCCTCGTGCCGGTCCGTCATGTCGGTGTCCCCTACAGTGACTACCTCCACGGCATGTCCATGGGAGTCCTCCACTTCTGCCGCCACGGCCTTGATCCTGTCTGCCAGAAGGCCCGATTCCTTGGCGGGATCACTGAACAGCCAGGAGCGGAGTTCGCGTTCCTGGGCCCTCGCGAGCCGTATGACGTCCTGCTCGGATCCCGCACGGCGCTGGATGAGTGCCAGGGTCTGAAGGACGGAGTCGTGCAAGTGGGCAGCGATCTCTGCGCGTTCAGTTTCACGGACCCTGCCGGCCCGTTCCGCTTCAAGGTCCTTCCAGAACTTCAGCCCCCACGGCAGCAATACCAAGGCAACACCGCCCAGGACAGCGACGGAGGCAAGGAGCGCCAGCCACGTCTGCTCCCACGACCCCGAACCGGACACCATCACCAGGACGCCGGCAACCACTAGGGCCAATCCCGCTGCCAAGCGCGTCCATCCGCCGGCTTGGTCGGCCTTCGTCTTGTCCACCAGGCCGGCCCTGCGGGTCTCATCGAGCTGCATCCAGGCAATCGCTGCGCCACCGAGGATGGCGGCCGCCGGAATGAGTGTCCCCAAAGGGACGTCGACGCCGAACTGGCGGGCGATCAGGATCGCAGCAACCAAGAGCAAGGCTGCGCCGAGCAGGATTTCCTTGCCGTACTGGATCTTGCGGAACGTGAACCACGACGACAACGTACTTCCGGTGCCGTTGGTTGCTTTGTCCCTGGATGCTGCCCAATCCCACGATGACGCGGCACTGCCAAAGGCCGCAGGTTCGGCGACGGACCCGGCGCCTGCATGCCCGAGGGCAGAACCGATACCCGGGACAGAACCGTTGCCTGGAACACGACTGCTCCCTGCGACTGAACCGGACACCGGAGGCGCGCCGGCCACCGTCGGCGAGGGTCCGGCGTCGTACGTTGGCGCCGCGGAAGGGCCGAGTGCCACAGAGGTGGGCGGGAGGCTCACCGCAGGAGCAATGGGCGACGCCGGGCGGCGGGCGTTGCGCTTGGCGTTCTCGTCCGCGGTGGGAACCATGGTCCACAGCCACGCGTAGAAGGCCACGCCTGCTCCACCGGCGAAGCAGGCCAGAATCATCCCCAGCCGGACGAACTTGACCGGCCAGCCCAAATGATCGGCCAAACCGCTGCAAACGCCCGCGATCATGCGGTCGCTGCTGCGGACCAGCGTGGGGCGTTGCACAACGGTTGTCATGTACCAATCCAAACACGGATCAGGGTGCCCCGGACCGGAAACCGGCGTTGTTCGGGGGTCCCTCAGGGATCAATCAGGGTATCCCCCAGTAGAGGGAAGGATGGCCCGGGCGGCAGGATCGAAGTATGAACGCGAACAGCATGAACCCAGAGGAACCCGGAACGCCAGGCACCGCCGGCGAATCCGGCTCCAGCGCCAACACCGGCGCTTCCACCGGCGCCCCTGGCGCTACATCCGGGGCCACGTCCGAGGCACCCTCCGGGGCACCTTCGGGGGCACCATCCGCGGCACCCGATGAAGCCGGCGTGCCCTCGGGAACCGGTGCCCCCAGCGGCGGTTATCCGCAAGCCGGCAGCGCTCCTGCAACCTCCCAGCAGAACTTCTTCGACTGGATCCGTGACCAAGGCATCCGCCGGGGACCGGACCGTTGGATCGGCGGCGTCTCCAGCGGAGTGGCCCACCGGTTCGGCATCGACCCCCTGATTGTGAGGGGCATCTTCATTGTCCTGGCACTGTTCGCGGGCGTCGGCGTGCTGCTGTACGGCGTAGCCTGGGCGCTCCTCCCGGAGCCTGACGGCCGCATCCACGTGCAGGAAGCAGCCGCGGGCCGATGGTCAGGGGGCATGACCGGTGCGTTGATCACCACCATTATCGGCCTGCCCAGCCTGGGCCGCGGCTTCTGGGGCTGGGGTTGGGATGGACTGCCCGGACTGTTCTGGACGCTCTTCTGGATGGGCGGCGTCTTCTACCTCATCTACTTCCTGGTTCAACGCAACAAAGCTTCGAAGGGAACTCCACCTGTGGGCCATCAGAATTACTCCGCGACGCCGTACTCTTCCGGCAGGACAGCTGCCTACGGTACGCCCACGTCCTTCGCGTCCACCACGACCACCGGCACTAACACCGGTGTGCCTGTCTACGGCAGTGGCCAGCCCGGCAGCAAATCCTACGGAGCTCCTTCCGCAGGCGGTGCCTACGGCCCGGCAGGTGGCTACGGTTCCGGGCCGGTTCCCCCGTCAGGGCCGTTCGGCCCCTCAGGACCGTCCACGCCTTCGGGCCCGCGTCCTCCTTACGGTTCCACTCCCCCGCAAGGTTGGCAGCCCGAGCCCGCCGTTCCCAAGCGCAGGGGACCCGGGGCTGCGATCGTTTCGGTCTCAGCCGGTGCGGCACTTCTTGCCGGCGGCACGTTGAAAGCGCTCGACGCCGGAAACGTCATCGATTTGGGCAACTCGGGCAACGCCGTGGTGTGGGCTGCCGGTGCCGCCGTACTCGGGTTGGGCATCCTCATCGCGGGACTTCGTGGGCGGACGTCAGGCTTCCTTGGCTTTCTCGCCGTGGCCGCCCTGATCATCGGCGGAATCTTCAATGTGGTCCCCAGGGACGGCGACCGCTTCACCTTCCATGACGTGAACTGGGCGCCCACCAGTCTGGAGCAGGCACGGCAAGGCATCGATGTAACCGGGGCACAAGGTGTGGTGGACCTGAGCGAAATCACCATGACGCCCCCGCTGGTTTCCGAGGTCCTGATTCCGGTTGATGCCACAGCCAGCAACGTCACCGTGGTCATTCCCGATGACGTCCCCGTTGAGGTCCGGGCAGACATGACATTCGGCAACCTCAACGAACGCGGCACGGACCGGGGCGGCCGGCTGCAGGACGAGAGGACCCTCTACAACACAGAAAAGCCCGGAGCCAACCTCGTGGTGGAAATTGACGGCACGTTCAGCAACGTGACCATCCAGGAAGGAAACTGATATGAGCACCAACGAGCCAGGCAAGGCACGCGAAGCCCAAGCAAGCGAGCCACTGCCCAAGGAAACCCGCCCCACGGAGGCCCTTCCAAAGCCGAGCCTTCAGCAGATCCCGCTCACGCCACCGCTGGAGCCCAGCTTCAAGGTGGAGCACGCGGACGACGACGAACCCCGCCAGGCCCGGATCGGCACAGTGGTGTGGGGATTGATTGTGATCGCCCTGGCGGCCCTAATCGTCATCTCGACACTCGGTTGGGTCACGCTGAACGGTACGTATGTCCTGATCGGCCTGATGATCGGCGCCGGCGCCGCCTTGGTCGTGGGTGGTCTCCTCTCGGCCCGTAAGGGCTCCGGCACCACGAAGAGCCCGGCGAAGTGACTCGAAGCAGCAACGTGACAAAGCAACCGCAACAGGGAAGGGTGTAGCCATGGACAAGTTCTTCAGCATCGTCAGGGGCTTCGGCCTGAAGCGTGGTCCGCAACGCTGGCTCGGGGGAGTCTGCGGCGGAATCGCAGCAAAGCTCAGGGTCGACGTAGCGTACGTCCGGGTCGCTTTCCTGCTCTTCTGCCTGCTGCCCGGCCCCGCATTCGTGGCCTATATCCTGGGCTGGCTCATCTTGCCGGACCAGAACAACAAGATCGCGCTCGAATCCTTCATCAGCCAGCGTTCCCGGTAGTTGCCGGTTACGGCCAGCCGAAACAATGGAACGCCCCGCCAAATGGCGGGGCGTTTCCTTGTTTTCAGCCAGGTTTCCAATACCGCACGGTCAGGGTCAAAAGTAACCATTTGTGTCCCACCCCACATGCGCGTCTACAATCATTGGGAGCTCAGCGTGGCGCTCTGCACGTATTCCTCCAAGCCATGAGTGAGCAAACATGAAAATTGGCATTCTTACCAGCGGTGGCGACTGCCCCGGCCTCAACGCAGTGATCCGGGGATCAGTCCTTAAGGGCATTGCCATCCACGGCCAGGAGTTTGTGGGCTTCCGCGACGGCTGGCGCGGCGTAGTTGAAGGTGATGTCATCGACATCCCCCGCACCATGGTCCGCGGTATCGCCAAGCAGGGTGGCACCATTCTGGGCACTTCCCGCACCAACCCGTTTGAAAACGGCGGCGGCCCGGACGTCATCAAGGCACACATGGAACGCCTTGGCATCGACGCCATCATCGCTATCGGGGGCGAGGGAACACTGGCAGCTGCCAAGCGCCTCACCGACGCGGGCCTGAAGATTGTTGGCGTCCCCAAGACCGTGGACAACGACCTTGATGCCACTGATTACACCTTCGGTTTCGATACCGCTGTCCAGATCGCCACTGAGGCCATCGACCGGCTGCGCACCACCGGCGAATCCCATCACCGCTGCATGATCGCCGAAGTCATGGGCCGCCACGTCGGTTGGATCGCCTTGCACGCCGGCATGGCAGCCGGGGCCCACGCCATCCTGATTCCGGAGCAGAAGGCAAGCATCGAACAGATCACTGAATGGGTCCAGGAAGCCCACGACCGTGGCCGTGCGCCGCTGGTAGTGGTTGCCGAGGGCTTCGTTCCGGACCACATGGAGTCCCCGCACTCCGAGCGCGGCCTGGATACGTTCGGCCGTCCCCGCCTTGGCGGCATCGCTGATCAACTCGCCCCCGAAATCGAAGCGCGCACGGGCATCGAAACCCGGGCCACCATCCTCGGCCACATCCAGCGTGGTGGCGTCCCCACGGCCTACGACCGCGTCCTGGCCACGCGCCTGGGCATGGCAGCCATCGACTCCGTGGTGGAAGGTCGCTGGGGCACCATGGTGGCCCTGAAGGGGACGGACATCTCCCACGTGGGCTTCGAGGAAGCTCTCGGCAAGCTCAAGACCGTGCCGCAACACCGCTACGACGAAGCGTCTGTGCTGTTCGGCTAGTCGGCTAGGCTGAATCCATGACTCTAGAGCCCACGTCTGCTGCCATTATCCAGCTGGCGTGGGCTCGCCGTTTGGGGCTCGACGACGACGCTTTCGCCAGCGCGGCTGCCCGGCTCACCGCTTCTGCGGTAGACCCAGAGGAACCCGGCAACCGCATTACCCGTGTGGATGATTCTGCGCGGGCCTTGGTTTTCCTGCGCCTCTTTGGCGTCTCGGCGCTCGTGGGGCCGCAGTGGGCGCTGGATGCGGCGGCGCCAATTCCGGACACCGAGCTCGCTCAGCACGTGACGCTGCTGACCATCACCCGATCACACGGCGGACACGGCCTGGGGTCATCCGCCTTGTTCTTTGCGGACGATCTACCGCTCAAGCAGCCGTCCGACGAACTCACGGTTTCGCAGGGCAACCCCGAAGCAATCAGCCTGGAGGGATTATGCCCGCCGGATGACGTCAATGAAGTCGGGTTGCAAGGGCTCGAGCATCGCTTCACTATCATGCACCCCGAAGAGGACCAGCCTACGCCCGTGGCCTGCGGAGCCTATGCCGAGTGGGAAGGCATCCTGGCCAACATGGGTGTCCTGGTTGCGCCTCCCTGGCGACGACGCGGCGTGGGCACCCTGGCCGCGTCCATCGCTGCGCACGAGGCCCTGGCATCCGGGCTGACCCTCCAATGGAAGGCCGATGTCAGCAACACCGGAGCGCTCGCGATGGCCCGCAGCCTTGGCTTTGCCACCGGCGGGCTCCACGCGAGCGTGCTCCTCGGCTGACAAAGCGCCGAACCGGCCCTGCTTTGGGCAAATAAAGGGCTGGAACAGCGCTTAAAAAGGGCAGGACCAGCCCAAAAGCGGGCTGGTCCCGACACCGAACAAATGCTACTTCCGGACAGTTTCCTGTACGGCCGGCTCTCCAGCCGCTTCCCCACCCCAACCGCTGACCGACTTCGGCTTGCCAAAGAACAACGCCACCACGGCACCCAGCAGAATCGCGCAGGCGGGCAACAAGATGGACTGGCTCATCGCCGTCGAGAATCCCGCGTGGAGCGCTTCCGGCAACACTCCGCCCAGGGAGGCTTCGCCAACAGGAGCCCCGGCGGGAGCTGCGGGCAACTCCGCTGCGAGCCGCGACTGGATAAGGGCGGCGATGGCAGCCGAACCGAGGACAGCACCGATTTGGCGTGTGGTGTTGAAAACGCCGGAACCGGCCCCTGCCTGGCGTGGTTCCAGGTTGCGGGTGGTCGCGTTGGACACCGGCCCCCAGATGAAGGCATTGGCAACACCTTGCAGTGCGCTGGGCAGCAGGAACATCCAGATGGGAGTATCCGGCCCCAGCAGGGACGCCGTCCAGAACAGAGCCCCGGCCAGGCAGACGAGGCCGAAGGATGCGAACCAGCGCGGGTTGGCACGGTCTATGAGCTTGCCCACGAACGGGGCCAGCGCACCTGAAATAACGGCCATGGGAATCATCAGCAACGCAGACTGCGTCGGCGTCAGGCCCCGCACGGTTTGGTAGTAGAAGATGGTGGGCAGCGGGAAGGCGGTCACCGTGAAGCCAACCGCCATGATGGCGGTGTTGCCCAGGGAGAAGTTGCGGTCCTTGAACAGGCCAAGCGGCAGCAGGGGTTCCCCGCCGCGGCGTTCAAGGAGCCACTGCCAGGCGACAAACAGCACCAGGACCACAAGTCCTGTAATGATCAGTCCCCACACGGAAACGAAGCCTGTGACTGTTCCCCACTTGTACGTTTGACCCTCTTGGATGCCGAAGACCAGCAGGAACATGCCGACGGCGGAAAGCACCACGCCCACGACGTCGAACGTATGGCTGTGCGTGGTCAGTTTCGGCACGAAACGCATTACCAGGATGAAGGCCACGATCCCGATGGGGACATTGACGAAGAAGATCCACTCCCAGCCGAGGCTGTCCACGAGCAAGCCACCGAGGATCGGCCCGATCAGCACAGCCATGCCGGCTGTGGCTCCCCACAACCCCATGGCTGCACCACGGCGGTCCGGAGGGAAAATGCGCGTAATTACGGCCATGGTTTGGGGAGTCATCATGGCCGCACCCAAGCCTTGGACTGCCCGGGCCGCGATCAACATGGTGACGTCGCCGGAGAGTCCGCACCACAGCGAAGCAAGCGTAAAGACAACCAAGCCGATCAGGTACAGGTTCTTGGGCCCGAAACGGTCACCCAGCCTGCCAGTGATCAGCAACGGTACGGCATAGGCCAGCAAGTAGGCGCTGGTAACCCAAATGACGGCATTGATGTCCGTGTTGAGGCCCTCCATGATCCGAGGGTTGGCCACCGACACGATAGTGGTGTCGATGAGGATCATGAAGAAGCCCACCACCAGTGACCACAGGGCGGGCCACGGCTTAGCTACGTTTTCCAAGGGATTCCTTTGGCTTGTATGAAAGTTCGGTTGGAGTTGGCCGGGGTTCATCCCAAGGCAGGCGCCCAGTGCGCAACTCCTCGAGGAGTTCGCGGATCCACGCGATCTCCGTTCGGCGCATTGCTTGTTGATACGTGATGTCGATCCAGTACTTGCGATCCAGCCCCTTGGCCGTCACGGTTGCCTCGGCATGAACGAGGAAGTCGAGATCGGTTCCGAGGGCTACCAGCCGCTCCGCCAGCAGTTCCATCACCACAGCCGCGGGAAGGTTATGGGCTTCGGCGATTGCGTGGGGAAACACGGGGTATTCGTTGACGGGCGTGGAGAGCATGTCTTGGATCCGCGCATCGAGGGCCTCATGTCCGGCGGCGGTAATCCTGTAGGTGGTCCGTTCGGGACGGTTGCCTTCGCGTTCCGTTCCTGCGGCCTCCACAAGCCCGCTTTCCGCCAGCCGGCCCACTGCGTGATAAAGAGTGCCGGGGCGGACTTTGACGAGGCGGTCCTCATGGCGTGCCATCAACAATTGGTACATCTCGTACGGATGCATGGGTTGCTCTGCCAGGAGCGCCAGTGAAGCGACACCGAGCGGCGTCAGTTCCGCGATTTTTGGCACGATGACCTTCTTCCCCATCAAATATTCCACAACAACTATTCCACGTGGAGTATCGGCACGCAAGAAAGCCCGGACGCAGGAAAGCCCGGCCGCACAGCGACCGGGCTTCCCTCGTCATACCTGCTTTAGCCCAGGAGGGCTTGAATCTCCGATCGGGCGAACATCGAAGCGGCCTCACGCGCGGTGGGAGTTCCGGCGTCGGGATCTGCTCCCGCGTCCAGCAGGACCCGCGCCACATCCGTGTATCCCTTGAAGACAGCTCCGGCGAGTGGGGTCTGTCCTCGATCATTCGCGGCGTTGACGTCAGCACCGTGATGGAGGATCAGCTGCACGGCTTCCGCATGCCCGTGGTAGGCCGCCAGCATCAGCAGGGAGTCACCAGCGGCATTCGTCAACGTGGCAGGAGCGCCGGCGTTCAAGTAGCCACGCAGCAGTTCTGTGTCACCTTCGCGGGCAGCATCGAACAAGGCATGGGCCAAGGCCAACGTTTCGTCGTCGGGGCCTGTAGCTTGGGTCATCGGTGGGGTCCCTTCAGGAATCCGGTCTGGCGCCCGACAACCTGGCCGGCGTCGGGGGCGACGATCACTTCCTGGGCTGCGATGTACGGTTCCTCGCCGTCCATCACCGTCAGGGTTTCTTCCGCCGAAACGGACCGTTTGATCACGGCCAGAGCAACGGGTCCCATTTCAAAGTGCTGCGCCACCGATGTCAGAGTACCTACCTTGCGCTCCCCGACAAATACGACGCTGCCAACGGCCGGCAACGTGTGCTGTGACCCATCAAGCTGGAGGAACACGAGGCGCCGGGGCGGGTGGCCAAGATTGTGGACACGCGCTATGGTCTCCTGCCCCTTGTAGCAGCCCTTGTTCAGGTGCACCGAGGTCCTCAAGAGATCCAGCTCGTGGGGAATCGTCTTTTCATCAGTCTCAGCGCCAAGGCGGGGCCGCCACGCTGCAATCCTCAAGGCATCTGCCGCCATGGCACCTGCCAAGGGGAGGCCTTCCACGACTTCAGCCAACTCGCTGGCCGGTACAAGGTACTCGAACCAAGGGCGTTCAAGTCCGGGATGCGATTCTTCCGGGACGATGCTGTACGCGTAACCCCCAGGGCTCACGTGCGGCCACGGATCCTCCCACACCAGGCGGCCGGACAGCCGCTCCACCGGCTTGGTGGCGCCCAGCACGGCCCACTGCTCCGAGACGTCGTCGATCTCGACGCGGAGCATGAACTTCATCCTGTTCAACCACTCAGCAAGCGGCGCGGCCTCGGCGGCCTCTACGATCAGCCACGTTGTGCTGCCGTCGTCAATGACACGGGCATCGAACTCGATGCGGCCTTGGACGCTGAGCAGCAGCAGTTCGCTGGCGACGCCCGGCTGGAGATTCGTGAGCTGCTGGGATGAAAGTGTGTTCAGCCAGCTGAGCCGGTCCGGGCCGCCCACGGTCACCACGCCACGGTGCGAAAGATCGACGACGGCGGTACCGGTTGCCAGGGCGCGCTGCTCACGCAGTGGTTCACCGTAGTGGGCCGCGACGCCGGCATCGAGGCCAGTATCTTCAACGGCGCCAGGGCGCGACAACAGGGGGCTCTTGTAAGTCATATGTAGTAGAAGTCCTTGCGAGTCAGCGGTATTCCGGGTTTTCGAAATCGAATCGGGTGCCCGCTTTCCATTCCTCCGGCAAGTTGCCGTAGGCGGGAATTCCCCCGGCATCCCGCAGGAGCTTGGCCATGTGGAGCAGGTTCCACGTCATGAAGGTGGCGTTCCTGTTAGTAAAATCACTCTCCGGCCCGCCCGATCCTTCATCAAGATAGCTGGGTCCGGGTCCCACCGGGCCGATCCATCCGGCGTCGGCCTGGGGCGGAATGGTGAAGCCGATGTGCTGAAGGCTGTACAGCACGTTCATGGAACAGTGTTTGATGCCGTCTTCATTGCCGGTGATGAGGCAGCCACCCACCTTGGGGTAGAAAGCCCATTGGCCCTTGCTGTTCAGTTCGCCGGAGTGGGCATACAAGCGCTCGATGAGTTTCTTGGTCATGGATGAGTTGTCGCCCAACCAGATGGGCCCTGCAACCACAACGATGTCGGCGTCGCGGACATGCGGGTAGATCTCAGGCCACTCGTCGGTCTTCCAGCCGTGCTCGCGCATGTCCGGGTAGACACCACTGGCGATGTCGTGGTCCACGGTCCGGATGAGGCGGGTACTGACGCCCTGCTTCTCCATGATGTCCCGGCTGATTTTGATCAGGCCGTCGGTGTTGCTGAGCTGCGGCGAGGGCTTGAGCGTGCCATTGAAAAAGACAGCCTTAAGCCCGCTGTAGCCCTCCGGTTTGAGGTTGTTCACTATCTGCTCCTTCTGCTGGTTGCCGTGGAACGTACAGTGAGGCCTCGGGTCAGGACACCTTGTGGAGGAATGCCGAGGCGTGCGCTTCGAGAGCCTTGCCGCTGGCAGCGACATCCCAGCGCCAAAGGAGGTTGCCATCTACCAAACCGAAGATGCGGGTGGCCGCCGTGTACTCCTTGGAGTGGCTTCCACGCATCACCATGTCGGTGCTCAGCTGGATCTGGGGTCCCTTGATCTGGCCGTAGTAAAGCTCGGTGATTCCGCCGGGGTGGGCGATCGACACTGAGATGTCGAAGCCGCCCTCCTTGTTTCGACGCTCCTCGACTTCGTCAGCTGTCTTGAGGACGGGGACGATGTCGGCCGGGATCAGGCCGGGGCCTCCGTCGCCCTCTTCAAGTTTCCGCTCCAACGCCCAGAACCCTGTCTCAACGGTCAACGGGCGCAACTTCTCGCCGGCGTCGTCACTGAGCCAGGTCTCGGCCCGGTACTGCAAGTACGGAAGCCCGTTGTGGGTGAAGGACACGTGCTGGACGAAATGCTCGGAATCTTCGTCTCCGCTGCCGAGCCGGCCGCGGCCTTCCCACTCACCAATGAGCCAGGAAAGAGGGACGAGTTCGGGCGTCAGATCTGTTGGGATCTCAATAGGCACAACGATTACCTCTGTCGAGCTGCAGGATCAGAAGGTTACTTCTGGCCCTTGAAAAGGCGGTAAACGACAAATCCGGCAAACCATGCCATGGCGACGCTGGCCAGACCAAGGAGAACGAGGAAGAAGATTTCAAATGCGAGTACAGACATGATGCAATCCTAACCGTTAGTAGATGAGTAGTTTGTCTATGAAGTAAGCCAAGGCCCCCACAGCCCAAACGGGTGCTACGCCCATTCCTATTGCTGCCGGGATGTTGAGGCGCCCCCGCCGGAGGGTGGTCATCCGCCGGAAGCAAACGAGGACGGAACCCACCACCACGCCAACCAAAGCGGCCGGAAGCACGGCGATATCGGAGAAAACAAGGCCCGCCAGCGGTCCCATCAGGCCAGCCATCACAACGCCGAGCGGAGCCACGATCCGGTCCGGCCAACGGATGATTCCCACCAGCAGGGCCACCGCGGCACTGAGTCCGGCCACAAGGACCATCTCCTTGACGCCGTTGAACCGTGCACTGGCGATCCATCCCGCACCAAGGCAGTTCAGCAGCACACCGGCAGAGCAGCCGAGGGTGGATTCCAAGCGTTGGGCCTGCCCGGTGCCCCTGACCAGTTGGACGACGAACACTGCCATCACGCCCAAGGCCACGAACGCGGGTGTACCGTCCAGGAATCCAGGCGCCGGCATATAGGCAGCGGTGACAGCAGATCCCGCGCCGGCGAGACCAATGACGGCGGCCAGCGTTTTCTTGGCCGGGACAGCCAGAAAGTGCGGCCACCCGATCCCGACAGCCGCTGACGCCGCGATGCCTGCGCCCACCATGGCTTCCCGGGAAACGAAGGTGCTGGCCACGATGGCTGCGAGCGCCACGAGTCCGAATACCCCGATGCTCCAAGACTTCACTGTGTGCCGACCTCAATCCGATGCGCCTTACGACCTCTCGACAATCCTGCCTTAAGCTGACCCAATATGTCGTAATTCCAGCGCTTGCCCGTCACGAATCCATGTGTCGCAAGGCACTGATGGGTATACTCAGACTTCAACAGCGCACTGTGTTGGCCGCGATCCCGTTACAACGGGAGAGGCTGCCAATGCGTTGTGACCGACCGGTGAGACTCCGGTTTCGACGCCCGATGATGCGCGTACAGCCCATTGGAGGAACTATGTCGCACATCCTGCTCCTAACGAACAGCACCGGCTCTTCGGTGGACATTTTGCCTGCCTTGGAGTTGCTGAACCACCGCGTGCACATCCTCCCGGCAGAACCCACAGCACTACTGGAAACCGACCCCACGGATATCGTTTTCCTGGATGCCCGGAAGGATCTGGTGGGTGCCCGCTCACTGACCCAGTTGCTGAAAGCCACCGGCCTCAGTGCCCCGCTCATGTTGATCCTCACGGAGGGCGGCATGGCTGCTGTCTCCTCGGCCTGGGCAGTGGATGACATTGTGCTGGACTCCGCCGGGCCTGCGGAGGTAGAGGCCCGCATCAGGCTTGCCATGGCGCGTGCCGTCCCCGGCGAAGAGGAAACCCAGACCGAAATCCGGGCCGCCGGCGTCGTGATTGACGAGGCAAGCTATACCGCCCGAGTCAGCGGCCAGCCACTCAACCTGACATTCAAGGAGTTCGAACTCCTGAAGTACCTGGCCCAGCACCCGGGCCGCGTATTCACCCGCCAGCAATTGCTGACCGAAGTGTGGGGCTACGACTACTACGGAGGCACCAGGACAGTGGACGTCCACATCCGGCGGCTTCGGGCCAAGCTCGGCGTGGATCACGAGAACCTGATCAGTACAGTCCGCAACGTGGGCTACCGGCTCACCCTTGTCCGCCTCCCGGACGATGAGTTGTCCGAAGCCTGAGCGGCAACCCGGACAGATGAAGCAGACCAAAAAAGAGGCCAGGATCCACACGGATCCTGGCCTCTTTTTCATTTTCTGGTGGAGGACATACGGGTCGAACGTATCGAGGCCACCCCACTGGTGGATCCCCCCTGTGCTGACTCGCGGACAAACCGCAAAGCCGAACGAGATATTGAGACTACCTCCCATTTCCAGTGACATCAAATCATCAGGCTTGCACCGGACGTATAGCCTTGCATCATGAGTCACGCGCACCCGGAAAACTGGCCCGTACTGATCATTGCCGGAGCTTTGGACACTGAACTCCTCAGGGACGTCAAGACCCTCGCCGCAGCCGCCGGGGAGTCCGACGGGAATCCGCCCTTCTCCGAACAGACGTTTGTCATGCTGCGCGGTGCGGACTCGGGCGAGCATTCAGTCCTGTCCTTCGTCCTGTATGCACCGGACGAAGATTCTGATCCGGCCACCGGAGAGGATCTGGCAGGTGTCGCCGTCGTCGTTGAAAGTGAAGACGGAAGCGGTGTCCTGGAGTTGGCCGTCCACCCCAGCTACCGCAACCAGGGCGTTGCTGGAAGGCTGCTGGGCGCGCTGCAGGGCAAGCGGGGCCTCGACGGATTAAGCGCATGGTCCCACGGCAACCATGAGGCCGCCGCCGAACTGGCCACGCGGTTCGGTTACGGTCCGATGCGCGAACTGTGGAAGATGCGATTGATGTCTTCAACCGCGGCACTGCCCGACGCCGGTCTTCCGGACGGTGTTTCGCTCCGCGCCTTCGTGCCGGGCCAGGATGAGCAGGCGTGGCTGGCAGCCAATAGGGCTGCGTTCTCCCACCACCCCGAACAGGGGTCCATGACACTGGCGGACCTCGAGGCACGCAAGGCTGAGGATTGGTTCGATCCCGAAGGCTTCCTGTTGGCTGTGAACGCTGAAGGCGAGCTGCTGGGTTTCCACTGGACCAAGGTCCATCCCCGGCAAGGTCCCCACCCGGCCATCGGCGAGGTCTATGTGGTGGGCGTGACTCCAGCGGCGCAGGGTTTGGGGCTTGGCAAGGCGCTCACGGTTGCGGGCATCAAGCACCTCCAGGACCAGGACCTGCACGCCGTCATGCTCTACGTTGATGCTGACAATGAGGCAGCAGTAGCTCTATATCAGAAGCTTGGCTTTGTTCGCTGGGACACCGACGTGATGTATGGGCCTTTAACCAAAAATTAACCTGAGGGGATCAGTTGCCGGAAAGCCGGTGACATCTTGGATTCGAGCACCGCAATTGCTTGTAATGTGGGAGGAAACCCCGTCCTGAGCTTAGGAGAACCCATGCAGCCGGACCCCGTCGGCACCGCCGGATCCACCTCGAAGGGCGCAACCCTGCCCCCACGCTTCGGATCATCGGAAGTGCCGGCCTCGCGAGCCACCCAGGACCGCATCGATATTCCGGAATTCGCACCGAGCCTGGAGCCCGAAGGCGACATCTCCCCGGACCGCTTCCTGGACCGCGAGCTGAGCTGGCTGGCCTTCAACTCCCGTGTGCTGGAGCTCGCCGAAGATCCTGACCTTTTCCTGTTGGAACGTGTCGGTTTCCTGTCGATTTTTGCCTCCAACCTCGACGAGTTCTTCATGGTCCGTGTTGCCGGCCTCAAGCGGCGCATAGCCACAGGCCTGGCTGTGCCTTCACCGGCCGGGCTGAGCCCCATTGAGGTGCTGGAACAGATCAGCGAAGAGGCCCACAGGCTTCAGGAACGTCACGCCAGGGTCTTCGCTGAGCAGATCCGCCCGGCGCTGGCCTACGAACACATCCACATCATGCACTGGAATGAACTGGATGAGGATGCCCGCCACCGGATCAGCATCATGTTCCAGGAGAAGGTCTTCCCCATCCTGACGCCGCTGGCTGTGGACCCCGCACATCCCTTCCCCTACATCTCCGGCCTCTCCCTCAACCTCGCCGTGATCGTCAGCAACCCGATAAGCGACAAGGAGCTCTTCGCCCGCGTCAAGGTTCCGGACCAACTCCCCCGCCTCATTTCCGTGGACGGACCGCGCGCCGGCGCCATTCCCGGCCGCGTAGCCCGCTTCATCGCCTTGGAAGAAGTCATCGCTGTCCACTTGGACAAGCTTTTCCCCGGCATGGAAGTCCTGGAACACCACACCTTCCGCGTCACCCGCAATGAGGACCTGGAAGTAGAAGAGGACGACGCCGAGAACCTCTTGCAGGCCTTGGAGAAGGAACTCCTGCGCCGCCGGTTTGGCCCGCCGGTCCGCCTAGAGGTCACCACCGATATCAACCCGAACATCAAGGCTTTGCTGATCCGTGAGCTCGGGGTTGAAGAGTCCGAGGTCTACTCGGTTCCCGCGCCGTTGGACCTCCGGGGACTGTCAGCTATCAGCGCCATTGATCGCGCTGACCTGCACTACCCCAAGCATGTCCCGCACACGTCCCGGTACCTCAACGAGTCCGAGACTTCGAAGGCCGCCAACGTCTTTGCAGCGATGCGCCGCAGGGACATCCTGCTCCACCACCCGTATGACTCGTTCTCCACCTCCGTTCAGGCCTTCCTGGAGCAGGCTGCAGCGGATCCCAAGGTGCAGGCCATCAAGCAGACCCTGTACCGGACATCAGGTGACTCCCCCATCGTTGACGCCCTCATCGATGCCGCTGAGGCAGGCAAACAGGTCCTGGCCCTCGTGGAGATCAAGGCCCGCTTCGACGAGCAAGCCAACATTTCCTGGGCGCGAAAGCTCGAACAAGCGGGCGTTCACGTGGTATACGGCATCGTCGGCCTGAAGACCCACTGCAAATTGTCCCTGGTGGTCCGCCAGGAAGTGGACGGACTGCGGCGCTACTGCCATATCGGCACGGGCAACTACCACCCGCGCACAGCCCGCTATTACGAAGACCTTGGCTTGCTGACCGCCAACGAACAAGTGGGAGAAGACCTCTCCAAGCTGTTCAACCAGCTCTCCGGCTACGCCCCAAAGTCCACGTTCAAGAGGTTGCTCGTTGCGCCGCGATCGGTGCGGGCCGGCTTGATGGACAGGATTGAAGCCGAAATCCGCCATGCCCAGGCCGGCGCTCCCGGATTGGTACAGATCAAGGTCAACTCCATGGTGGACGAAGCCATCATCGATGCCCTCTACCGGGCCTCGCAGGCCGGCGTGAAGGTTGACGTCGTGGTGCGCGGCATCTGCTCCCTGCGCCCTGGCGTGCCGGGACTCAGCGAAAACATCAGGGTCCGTTCCGTCCTGGGTCGCTTCCTTGAACACTCACGCGTCTTTGCCTTTGGCAACGGTGGCGATCCGTTGGTGTACATCGGCTCCGCCGACATGATGCACCGCAACCTGGACCGCCGCGTAGAGGCACTGGTGCAGCTCGCCAGCAAGGAAGACACAGCGACTGTCATGGACCTGCTGCGCCGCTATGTTGACGACGGGACCGCCAGCTGGCACCTGGACGATCACGGACATTGGACCAGGCACCACTTGGACGAAGACGGCAAGCCGTTGCTGGACATGCAGTCCTGGCTCCTGGCTTCCCGTTCACGCCAGCGCGCTGCGGCCCGGCGGTAAGGACCCAGTTGAACAGCGATACCCCCGTGGCAGATCAAACAGATCACCCCGGCGAGCCGGTGGCCGTTGTAGCCGCCGGCGCGATTCCATGGCGCGTCACCAAAGGTGCCCTTGAGGTTCTCCTGATCCACCGCCCCCGTTACGACGATTGGTCATGGCCCAAAGGAAAGCTCGACGCCGGCGAAACAGTCCCCGAATGCGCCGCCCGTGAAGTGTGGGAAGAGATAGGCCTACAGGCACCACTGGGCATACCTCTTCCAGCTATTCACTACCAGGTAGCTGCCGGCTTAAAGGTGGTCCGGTACTGGGCGGTCAAGGTCAACGGAGCGCAGCTCCGGCCCGACGGCAAAGAAGTGGACAGCGTCATGTGGTGCAGCCCGGACCGGGCGGCCAGCTTCCTGAGCAACCCTACGGACGTGGAGCCGCTCGAATATCTCGAGAAGGCCCACGTCCGCGGGGAACTGGACACGTGGCCGTTGGTACTGATCCGCCATGCCAAAGCGAAGCCGCGCTCCTCATGGACAAAAGCCGAGGGCGACCGCCCCTTGGCAGCAACCGGCCAACGGCAGGCAGTGGCTGTCCAGCGCCTTTTGGAGGTGTGGAAACCGCAACGTGTTGTGACCAGCCCTTGGGCGCGTTGTGTCGCCACGATCGCCCCCTATGCCAAGGCCAGCGGAGCCAAGGTGAAACTGGTGGAAGCACTCACCGAGCACACCCACCAACGCTCCCCCAAGAAAACCGCAGCCGCTGTTGAGGCCCTGTTCGACAAGCAAGTGCCGATCGCTGTGTGTACGCATCGCCCCGCCCTGCCCACGGCGCTGAAGCAGCTTGGCCAGCACATGTCACAGGCCCTGCGGAACCTGCTGCCTTCCTCTGACCCCTACCTGTCGCCGGGTGAGGTCATTGTTTGCCAGGTAGCGAGGGGATCTGAACGGAAAGTTGTGTCAGTGGAGCAGGTCAAGCCGTTTGACGACTAAGGCGCTCGTGGACCTGCTCCGCGGGCGCCTCGCCGAACCCAGTAAGCTGGACTCGTGAGCATCCCCACCCCTTATGAAGACCTCCTGCGTGACGTCATGGCCAACGGCACGCACAAGTCGGACCGCACCGGAACCGGAACGCGCAGCGTTTTCGGCCGCCAGTTGAGGTTCGATCTCGCCGAAAGCTTCCCGCTCATCACCACCAAGCGGGTTCACTTCAAATCCGTGGCAGTAGAACTCCTGTGGTTCCTGCGCGGTGACTCGAACGTGAAGTGGATGCAGGATCAGGGCGTCTCCATCTGGGACGAATGGGCGGATGCCGACGGCGAATTAGGCCCTGTGTACGGTGTGCAGTGGCGCAGTTGGCCAACTCCCGACGGCGGGCACATCGACCAGATCTCTGAGCTGATGACCAATCTGGCGGCCAACCCCGATTCCCGGCGCCACATTGTGTCGGCTTGGAACGTGTCCGAACTCAAGGACATGGCGTTGCCGCCGTGCCATGCGTTCTTCCAGTTCTATGTGGCGGACGGCAAGTTGTCCTGCCAGCTGTACCAGCGCTCCGCGGACACGTTCCTGGGCGTCCCCTTCAACATCGCCTCCTACGCCCTGCTGACGTGCATGGTGGCGCAGCAGCTTGGACTCGAGCCCGGCGAATTCGTCTGGACCGGCGGCGATGTCCACGTCTACGACAATCACGTTGACCAGGTTGCCGAGCAGCTCAGCCGGGAGCCGTACGAGTACCCGCAGTTGAAGATCCTCCGCAAGCCGGACTCCATCTTCGATTACACGCTGGATGACTTCGAGGTTGTGGATTACCGCCACCACCCCACCATCAAGGCGCCGATCGCGGTATGAGCATGCCTACCCCTGAGACTCCATCCCAGCTTCCCGGCGTCATCTTCACCCAGGACATCGCAGCCCGCATGACGGGCATCGGACTGGTCTGGGCCCAAACCAAGTCCGGCGTGATCGGCAAGGACGGAGCCATGCCGTGGCACCTCCCCGAGGACTTGAAGCACTTCAGTCAGCTCACCACGGGGCACCCCGTCATCATGGGCCGCAAGACCTGGCTGTCCTTCCCCGAAAAGTATCGTCCACTTCCCGGCCGCACCAACATTGTGGTGACCCGCAACGCTGACTGGGCGTCCACGCCCGAGGCCCAGGGCGCCGTCGTGGTTTCATCCCTTGATGCGGCACTGCTGGAATCGCAGTTCGCGCCCGGTGGCCAGAAAGTGTGGATTATCGGCGGCGGTGAAATCTTTGAACAGTCCATGGGCATCGCTGACTTGGCCGTAGTCACCATTATTGATGCCGAACTGGAAGGCGACACCTTCGCACCGGAACTCGGTGAGGATTGGACCTTCGACGCGGTAGCCCCGTCCGAAGGCTGGCTCACTGCTAAAAACGGCACCAACTACCGGTTCACTACTTGGCGCCGGAACGCTAGCCAGGAAACCCAGGAAGACTAAGCATGCTGAAAAAACCTGAAACCTTGTTCGTGCTGGGCTATATGCTGCTGCCGCTCTTCGCCCTGATCTCTGCCATTGTGGGCCTCACCATGATCTTGGGCGGCAACAGGATTGCCGGAATTATCGTGCTGATCGTTGTCACCCAGGTCTTTACGTTTGGTGCTTTCTTTGCCCTGCGCAAGCGCAAAGCCCTCCTTCTCCAGGAACCCGACGCCGGCAGCCTCTAGCCACGCGCGTCAGCCGCCTGGTGCCGCCACAACGAGTGCCGTCGTCGTGCAGTGTGTGCGTGACGTAACCAACAGCGGCAGTTCGCTCCGAAAGTTTAGACTTGGTGAATGACTACAGCAGCTAATCCGTCCGTTGGACTGGTCGGTTGGCGTGGCATGGTCGGCTCCGTCCTGATGCAGCGCATGCAGGAAGAGAACGACTTCGCCAACATCAACCCGGTATTTTTCTCCACCTCGAACGCAGGAGGTGCCGCCCCGTCCTTTGCTGAGGGGGCCGGCAAGCTCGAGGATGCGTTCGATATTGAGACGCTGGCCAAGCTGCCGATTATTGTCACGGCCCAGGGTGGCGACTACACCAAGCAGGTCCACGGCGAACTCCGCAACCGTGGTTGGGATGGCCTGTGGATCGATGCTGCTTCCACCCTGCGCATGAACGACGACTCGATCATCGTGTTGGACCCCATCAACCGCGATGTCATCGACGCCGGCCTGTCCGGTGGGGTGAAGGACTTCATCGGCGGCAACTGCACGGTTTCCTGCATGCTGATGGGCCTCGGCGGTCTCTTCAAGAACAACCTGGTCGAGTGGGGCACCTCCATGACATACCAGGCAGCTTCAGGTGGCGGCGCCCGGCACATGCGTGAACTCCTCAACCAGTTCGGCACCCTCAACAACGAGGTCAGCAGCGAACTGGACGATCCTGCATCGGCCATCCTCGAAATCGACCACAAGGTCCTCGCTGCCCAGCGCACCGGCGTTGACGCCACCCAGTTCGGCGTGCCGCTGGCGGGCTCCCTCATTCCGTGGATCGACGCCGATCTCGGCAATGGCCAGTCCAAGGAAGAGTGGAAGGCCGGGGTGGAGACCAACAAGATCCTCGGCACCGGCAATGGCACCGCAGGCAAGGACCACATCGCCATGGACGGCCTGTGCGTCCGCATCGGCGCCATGCGTTCCCACTCCCAGGCCCTTACGCTCAAGCTGCGCGAAGACCTGTCCGTGACCGAAATCGAAAATCTCCTGGCCAAGGACAACGAATGGGCCAAGGTTGTTCCCAACACCAAGGAAGCCTCCATGGCTGACCTGACGCCCGTGGCCGCTTCCGGCACCCTGGACATCCCGGTTGGCCGTATCCGCAAGCTCGAAATGGGGCCGGAATACATCAGCGCCTTCACCGTGGGAGACCAGCTCCTGTGGGGTGCAGCCGAGCCGCTCCGCCGCATGCTCAACATTGTGACGGGCAAGCTCTAATCCTGACCGGCTTGGCACGTCGCTAACCCGCTGTTCCGTTACTGCCCAGCAACGGAACAGCGGGTTTTCGACGTCTTAGGGGTTCTGCTTGGCACTCTGCCGGCGGGTTCAGCCGGCCATGAACTTCAGGTAGGCACGGCCCTGGGCTTGGAACGAACGCTCAGCGGCCGGACCCAAGGGCCCCGTGAATGGTTCAGGCACCACACCTATGGTCTTCCCGCTCACGGTCCTTGCCCACGTTCCCACCACTTCTCCGCCTGACACCATGATTCTTTTGAAGACTCCATTCCTGCCAGGCACCACCAATTCCGCATGCTCGGGAGCCAGCACGAGGTCCCGGTCCTGATACCCGAGCAGGAATTCGTCGAACCCCGGGAGCGCCAGGAACGAGCGCGAGCCGGGAACGCCGTCGTCGAGCATTTCTGCTGTCTCCGGCGAGAGCCAGTAACTAGTGCCACCGAACTGCAGCTCAACCAGGCGGCCCTGTACCTCGTTCAGGGCTTTGCGCGCTTCCGTCAGGGGCACTTGGCTCCACCACGAAAAATCCTTGATGGTTGCGGGGCCGTGACTCTGGAAGTAGCGGAACAGCAGCTCGGCAATTCCGTCCTCGCGTCCCAGCTCCCTGGACTCCGGAATCCACTCGTCGAACGGCACGAACAGCTGCTGCACGCCCACTTTGCCGTTGGTCCCTGCCATTGGCCCTTGGACCAGCCACGCACGCTGGCAGAGGCTCCCCAGCAAGTGAATGCCACGTTGCGCCTTGGTGAGCTGGCCGGCTTCCTCGAACGCTTGGAACAACTGCTCCCGTGTGGCTCCTGGCGCACCCCCTGCTTTAAGGACCTCAGTGGTTTTGAACGCGATGTCCCGGCAATGGCTGATGTCATCGGGCGTGATGCCGAGTTCACGGTGGCGAGCTGCCAGTGAATTCATCAGTCGGTCACTGGTGATGCCCAGAATCCAGCGGAGGTCCTCGGGGGCAACCAAGTGCAGTGTCCCGCGCATGGGCCACGAACGGACCACTGTCCCGGCGTCGAGGGCGGCCCGGATATCCGACGCAACCGTGCCCGGAACACGCTGGCCTACTGCCCACAAAGCTGAGCCGAGGTCCTGCGCCTGCATGGCCGTCATCCACCGGACGGCGTCCGAAACTGTAGTGAAGCCGCTACCCAACAGGCCTTGGCTGGCGAGCCGCATCCGACCCATGACGCGCGGAGTGGGAGTGGTTCTCTCTGCAGGCATGCTTCATCCTAAAAGGACCGGCCAGCACAGGGAACCTTGCCGCGCCTCCCAGCCGTCACCCAGCAGTAGATCCTAGGATGGGTTCATGCTTTTTGGTGATCTTGCTCCGTTCGTGCGGCCGATGAGCCGGTGGTTGGCTACCGCCGGCTGGTTCTGCACGCTCGCCGGGCTCGGCGCCGGGCTGATCGTGGCGGTGGGTACCGGGGTGAGCCTCTCCCCCTCAATGCAGCTCATTCAGACGGTCAGCCTGGTGGCAACTGCGGCAGCCGCGCTACTCATGGGAACCGCTGCCGCCACCCAGCCCGTAGCCGACCGCGACGACGACGCCCCCGAACCCTGGTTCTACCCGGCAGCCGCAGCCCAGGTCCGGAGCTTCCTGCTCGGAGCGATCGTCCTGCTCCTGGGTTTAGTCGGCTTCGCCACAGCCGGACTGTTCATGCCCAGCGGCCCGTCGCCGCAAAGTATCGCGTTCAGCCAGATCTTCCTGTTGGGAGCGGTCAGCTGCGGCCTCACATTCCTGCTGCTCAATAAGGTCCTGCCGATAGCCGAACGCCGCACTCGCTAGAGGTTGACGCCGATCAGCAATGGTTCCGGGTGCAGTTCAATGCCAAAACGCTCGACGACGCCGGAACGCACCTCACGCGCGATGGCCACCATGTCCGTAGCCGTTGCTGAACCCCTGTTGGTAATGGCAAGTGTGTGCTTGGTGGACAGGGAAGCCCGCCCACCGGAGACGCTGGATTCCTCGAGACCGAAGCCTTTACCAAATCCGGCCTGATCGATGAGCCACGCAGCGGAGAGCTTCACGAGTCCGTCGTCGCCAGCGGGATACCTTGGCGCGTTCTCCGGCAGAGCTGAGGCACGCTCCGCCGGCACGATCGGGTTGGTGAAGAATGAGCCCGTGGAATAGGTGTCGCGGTCTGCTGAGTCCAGGACCATGCCCTTGGACGCGCGGAGCCGGAGGACTTCCCTGCGCACATCATTGGAGTAGGCGCGCTTACCTGCTTCGACGCCCAGCACACGGGCCAACTCGGCGTACTTGATGGGGGCACTCATCCGTCCCAGCGGCAACTGGAACTCCACGGTCAGCACCACGTAGCGGGGCGAGCCCTCAACTGTGGTCTGCTTCAGGATGGAATCGCGGTATCCGAACTTGAGCTCGGAGTTGGTGAATGTCTGCACTGCGTTGCGTTCGCGGTCCCAGGTGCGGACAGCTGCAATGGTCTGTGAAACATCGGCGCCGTAGGCTCCCACGTTCTGCACGGGGGTGGCTCCGGTCGCTCCCGGAATACCGGACAATGCTTCCAGGCCTGACCATGCGTGAAGCACCGTGTGTTCCACCAGGGCGTCCCAGTTGTGGCCTGCCTGCACTACGACGGACACGCCTCCACAGCTGTCTTCGGAGTTCACGGTGAATCCTTCGGAGGCGATTCTGAGAACGGTACCGGGGTAGCCTTCGTCGGAAATCAGGAGGTTGGAGCCACCGCCAATGATCAGGAGTTTTTCACCGGCAGCGTCGGCCGACCGGACGGCGTCGATAATTTCTGCCTCGGTGCGGGCCTCAACATAGTTGCCCGCGGGGCCGCCAACGGCAGCAGTGGTCAGTTCGGAAAGCAGCGTTTGGGTCACCAATCAAGCCTAACGGGCTTAGCTGGCGTGCGCTGACTTCGCCTTCTGTTGACCGGCCAATGGTGCCAGGAAGAAGCTGACCACCAGCAGTACCAGGGGTGCCAGCAGCGAATGCAGGATGCCGAAATGTTCGGCCAACAGCCCCAGGAGCGGAGGTCCGCACAAGAAAGCGCCGTAGCCAATGGTGGACACCACTGACACGCGGGCCGCCGCGTGCACAGGATCGTCGGCAGCGGCAGACATCCCCACGGGGAACCCGAGTGAGGCACCAAGGCCCCACACCGCCAAGGCTACAAACGCGAGCCATGGAACCGGAGCAAAAACAAACAGCGCAAGGCCCACGACGGCGGTGGCCGAGCACCAGCGCATCACCACTACACGTCCAAATCGATCCAGGATGACAGTGCCAGTGAAACGCCCGATGGTCATGAAGGTAACGAAGAGCCCATAACCGACAGCCCCAGCGGCATCGGACTGCCCGTAACCGTCAGCGAGTGCCAGTGCAACCCAGTCCCCCGCGGCTCCTTCGGCTAACGCCAAGCCGAGGACCAGGACGCCGATCAGCAAAGTCCTTCGGTCACGCCAGGCAAGGGCCACGAGCCGCTTGTTATCCAGTGGAGCGGCGGCTTTGCCGGCGTCCGTCTGAGGGCCGGCCGCGTCTCCGGAGATGATGGGCAGCGGGCCCGTGGACGGATCCTGGAAAGTGTCGGTTTCTTCGGCGCGGTACGTGTGCGTGGCTGCAGCGGTCATTTCCGCACGGAACCAGAAGGTTGCGGTAACCACGGATGACGCTACAACCACACCCGAGATCAGGAAATGCCAGAACACCGGCATATGGATGGCAGCGGCCCAGGCACCGAACCCCGCAGCGGCGACGGTTCCGAGGCTGAAAGCGCCGTGCAAGTGCGGCATGATGTGCCGCTGCAATTCGCGTTCAAGCGAGGCCCCTTCCACATTGGACGCAGTGTTCCAACTGGCCGTACCCAGACCCAGGACTACCAAGCCTGCGGCCACCACCAGTGGATTGGCTGCAATAGAGGTGCCCACACCCACGATGACAAGGCCCGCACCCACCATGCAGCTGCCGATCCTCGTGGTCAGCTTGGGACCGAGCCGCAGCACAATGAGCCCCGAGGCGGAGATCGAAATGAACGAGGCCACCGTCATGCACATGAGCAAGAGGCCGATGCCACCAGGCGTAAGATTCAGCCCGTCACGGATGGCAGGGAGGCGGGAAACCCAGGTGGCGAACGCGATACCGCTGGCCCCGTATGAAGCAAGAACGGCGGCGCGCCACCGCGACATGTCAGTCGAAGTAGCGCGCCGTTGAGTGGTGTTCGGTTGGTTCAAGAGACCTTCACAACCGCCTGCGACTTCATGAGGACCTTCTGTCCGCCCGCAACGACGGTGAGATCAATGCGTGCGGTGCGGGCATCGGCGTCGAGCGCTCCCACCACGCCGGTGACGTCGATGACAGCACCGGCCTCATCGGTCCCGGTGGTGTCGGTGACGAGGACGGGCTTGGTGAAGCGGGTCTGGTAATCGACGACGGCGGCGGGGTCGACTGCCCAGTCGCTCACCAGCTGCACTGCGGCACCCATGGTGAACATGCCGTGCGCGATGACACCCGGCAGTTCCACGGAGGTTGCGAACGATTCGTTCCAGTGGATGGGGTTGAAGTCGCCCGATGCTCCGGCGTACTTGACCAGGTCCTGACGGGTGACGTCAATGCTGCGGGTGCCGATTTCCTGGCCGACCGTCAGTTCTTCGAATATTGGGCTCATGGTTACTGTCCCTCTCCGCGGACCAGGATGGACGAGGTTGTGGTGGCGACCTTTTCGCCGGCTTCGGTGGAAATCTCGGAGCGGGTGGTGATCATCGCTCCCCCGCCCATGGCCCGGACGCCGTCAACATGCAATTCGGCAACAAGGCGGTCGCCGGCAACGATGGCTCGGTGGTGCGTGAAACGCTGGTCGGCGTGGACCACACGGGAAAAGTCGATGCCCGACTCCGGGTCCTGGACCAACTGGGCGTCAGCACGCTGGGCGACGATGATGGCGAAAGTCGGCGGGGCTACGAGGTCGCTGTGGCCCAGGGCCTTGGCTGCCTCAACATCAAAATGCGCCGGGTTGCCGGCTTTTACAGCCTTTGCGAACTCGCGGATCTTTTCACGGCCGACGTCATATACCTCTGCGGCAGGGTAGCTTCGGCCCTGCAAGTCCGGATTGATACTCATGCTCCAACCCTATCGGCCCCGGGAGCCCGGACGCAGCGCGTTGCTTGGGTGAAGAGGTTACTTCTTGTAGCTCTTGCGGATCTTCTGGCCCCGAACCACCAGTCCGGCGACGTGGAGCACCAGGCCAACGCCAATGACGGGCAACGAAGCAATGGCCAGACCTTGGTTGCCGGAGGTATTCCCCACGATGGACAGGATGAGCCCGACGGCGATCAGCCCCATGGCGCTGAAAACCAGCACTTTGTAAGACGTAGAGGCCGTAGCCCAAAATTGTTCCAGCACCGTCCAAGTCTACGGGGTGCGTTGCGAGGCCTACTCTGCACCCTAAAACCCAGAAATACCCCGCAAAGCGGGCCTCACAACGAAAAAGGGGGGCGTTGCGAGGCCTACTCTGCACCCCAAAACCACGAAATACCCCGCAAAGCGGGCCTCACAACGAATTAGAACAAGGAGTCCTGCAGCGCCGGGATTTCCGTGGTGTGCGGGCCGAACTCGATCTTGCGGCCCTTCAAAGCACCCAGGTCCGCCACAAAACTGCCCTCTACCTCGTTACCCGAAGCATCCGGGAGGCCCGCCAAGGCGATCGCCCCCGATAGGGAGCGGATCCGCAAACCGTGCCCGCCGCCGTCGAAGGTTGCCGGGTAGGCGTGGCGACGGACCCCTTCGGCAGCAGCACAGAGCCGCTCCGCAAAGGCGGGCCGCTCCCACTCTTCCTCCACGACGGAATAGCCGGTCATCGCCAGACCGCCTAGAAGCTCGCGCACCCGGCCAGCGTGCTGACGGTTCAGCGTCAAAAGCTCGACGCCGGCACGCGGCTCCACGAGGCCCGCTGCCTTGGAAGCAGAGCGGACTTGCTGGACGAGGCCAAGCTCGCGCGTCACCAAGTCCTCGAGAACACGAACGACGCGGCCGTCATCGGTGTGCGCCACATAGGAAGCGTGGACAGCGCCCTGTTCGGCGAGCCGGTTCCACTTGCGCGGAGCAGAGGCCGTACCCACTTTGCTGGCACCGTTGGCGAACGTAGCCACATAAAGCCAGTGCGGTTGCATCAGGTAGGCACGGAGGCCGGTGGGAACGGCCGTGCCGCGGTGGAAGTCGTGCATCAGCCGGGAGTCGTCCCGCGCGAAGCAGGCTCCGCATTGCTTCCCACGCTCGGCTGGAGAACCGCTGCGGCACGGGACATGCGTCCGATCCCCGGGGCCGTGGACTTTGGTGTGGCCAAGGCACCACAATCCGGGGATTACGCGAAGGCCCAGGGCTGAACCCTGGACCAACGCAACGTCACTGAACTCCGCGTCCGGCGTGAACATTCGCAGCGAAGGGGACGTAGTGTCCCAAGCGACCCCGTGGACAAGCATGTTTACAGGGAAGGCTGGACTCCGAAGGCCACTGCGAGCTTCATGATCTTCTCAGCACGGCCCAGGCGCGGGAGGTCGGAACCATCGCGGATGACGCGGCCGTTGGCCTCGACGTCGTTCATGAAGTCCGTGGCCCAGGCGACGTCCGAAGGCGTGGGGCTGATGACCTCGTTGATCACAGTGGTCTGGTCGATGGCCAGGCAGAGCTTGCCGGTCATGCCCATGGTCACGGTGATGCCGGTCTGCTCACGCAGGATGGGGTGGTTGGTGCCGACAGTGGGGCCGTCAATGGGGCCCGGCAGGTTACCAACGCGGCTGGCAACGACGAGCTTTGCGCGCGGGTAGGCCATGGCCTCCGGGGTGGCCGCCATGCCGGTGTCGCGGCGGAAGTCGCCGGAACCGAAGGCAAGCCGGAAAGCACCCTGTGCACGGGCGATGTGGTTTGCTTCCTCGATGCCGAGGGCGGACTCAACCAGTGCGACTACGGGAGTCTTGCCGTCCATGCGGTGGTAGGACTCTGTGACCTGGTCAGCGGACTCGGTCTTGGCGAGCATGACGCCGAGCAGGCCCGGGGTGCCACGCAATCCAGCAAGGTCGTCGGCCCAGAACGGGCTGGTCGCGTCATTGATGCGGACCCACGCCTTGCCGCCGGAGGTCAGCCAGTTGACCACGTTCTCGCGGGCAATGTCCTTCTGGGAAGGATCAACGGCGTCTTCGATGTCAAGGATGATGGCGTCTGCCCGTGAACCCGCGGATTCGTCAAAAAGCTCCGTCTTCATGGCATTCACAAGGAGCCATGAACGGGCAATGTCGGCGGGAATATTGCGGGTAGGCCGAACTGATTCGGCGGCGATGCTAGACGTCATGTATCTACCGTATCCGTCCGGCACCCCGCACAGCGAAGAATTCCGCCCGGTTGTGAGGATCAATACGAACTAAACCCCATATGACTGTGGGGTCCCGCAGTATGAACGCCCGACGGCGTGACGCGCCAGTCATATCCGGCCCACCTGTCGCTGTTGTTCACAGGGCTCAACACGGCGTCTTTGTGTCCCAGGGTTGCCGGGAATGGCCCCGGATTTCGTTCCATTTCGGGCTGTTTCGCAGGGTTTCCGGGAGTTACCGCCGCACTTCCCAGTCGGCGTCGGGATGGGTTTACATCGTTCCCAAGCCGTTGCAAGGCTCCCAAGCACTTGCCTAAGCCGGCCACCCAACAGATCACAAACCATCGAAAGTAGCTCCCATGAAACTGCACCTGCCCCTGCTGAGCGTCGCGGCCGCCGTCGTACTAGCGCTGACGGTGTCCGGCTGCGGCGGTGCAGCCGAAGCCGGGCAAGGCGCTCAAGCCGGCAACGAAATCACGGAACTCCGGTACCAGGGCTGGGCCAACCAAGTCACCTTCCCGGAATTGGCGGAAGACCTTGGATACCTGGGTGACGTCAAGCTGAAGTGGGTGGGAAACACCACCAGCGGCCCCCAGGACATCCAGTCAGCGGCCACAAACCAGACCGATTTTGGTGGCGCGTTCACCGGCGCCGTCACCAAACTCATCGAAGCCGGGGCGCCCGTGAAAGGCGTCATCAACTACTACGGCGCCGACGAGAAGAACTTCAGCGGCTACTACGTGAAAGCGGACAGCGCCATCAAGGAACCGCGGGACCTGATCGGCAAGAAGATCGCCGTCAACACACTCGGCGCCCACCATGAGGCCGTCATCAACACGTACCTGACCAAGAACGGGCTCAGCCAGGACGAGATCAAGCAAGTCCAGCTGGTACCCCTCGCGCCGAATGACACCGAAGAAGCCATCCGCCGCGGACAAGTGGACGTGGGAACCTTGGGCGGCGTCCTGCAGGACCGGGCCATCGAGGCCGGTGGGTTGAGGTCCCTGTTCAACGACTACGAGCTGTTCGGCACGTTCGCCGGCGGGCAGATTGTGCTCCGCAACGACTTCATCGAGAAGAACCCCACCACTACCCGGACCTTCACCTCGGCCATCGCGAAAGCTCTCAAGTGGGCCACTGAAACGCCCCGCGATGAGGTCATTGCCCGCTACACCAAGATCATCGAGAGCCGTGGCCGCAACGAGAGCACAGCCAACCTGAAGTTCTGGAAGAGCCCCGGCGTTCCGGAAAACGGTGTGGTCAAGGATGAGGACTTCACCCGCTGGGAGGCCTGGCTGAACTCGTCTGGAATCGTCAAGGACAAGCTCACGCCGTCCAAGTACTACACGAACGAGTTCAACGAGCTCGCTGCAGCGAAAGGATAGCCATGACCGCCAAAATCAGCCTCCGGAACGTCACCAAGGAATTCACGGTCCGGGCCACCAAAACCACAAGCGCCACCCGCCTCACCGCTATAGATTCTTTGAGCCTGGACGTCCGCGACGGCGAGTTCCTCACCTTGGTAGGGCCCAGCGGCTCGGGCAAGACCACGCTCCTGGACCTCCTGGCCGGGCTCTCCACCCCGACTTCCGGTGAAGTCCTGGTGGATGGCAAGGCCGTCACAGGGCCGGGCAAGGACCGCGCCGTGGTGTTCCAGCAGTATGCGTTGTTCCCGTGGCGGACGGCGTCGGCCAACGTCTCCATCGGGCTCGAAGGTGCGGGTCCGGATGGCAAGAAGCTGAATCGCCGCGAACGCGCCGCGAAAGCCAGCGAATACCTGGCACTGGTGGGGCTCGCGGGCTTCGAGGACCGCTACCCCCACGAACTCTCCGGCGGTATGAAGCAGCGTGTTGCCATCGCCCGAAGCCTGGCCTACGAGCCGGATGTGCTGCTGATGGACGAGCCGTTCGCAGCCTTGGACGCCCAGACCCGCGAGCAGCTTCAGGATGAGCTCCTCAGGATCTGGAAGGCCACCGGCAAGACCATCGTCTTCATCACGCACGGCATCGATGAAGCTGTGTACCTCGGCGAGCGCGTTGCTGTGCTGAGCGCCCGCCCCGGCCGGCTCAAGGAAATCGTGGACATCAACATCCCGGACCGCGACGGCGACGAGGACATCCGTTCCAACCACGCCTTTGTGGAGCACCGCCACCAGGTGTGGACTCTTCTGCACGACGAAGTCCGCCGGGCCCAGGACGCCGGCCACCGCAAGATCCTGCCGGACGGCAGCGCACCGGACGAACCGGCAACCATCACCGAAAGGAGCGCCGCCTGATGACCACTACACTCACTCAAGCCGAAACTGCCGCCACAGCGCCCAAGGCGAGTACCGCGACTGACCCAAGTGCCGCCGTCGAACGTTCCGTTACTCAGGTGGCAACTGAAGAGCGTACGACGCCGGCACCCGGCATAGCGCGACGCGTCGCCGGAGCCGTGGGGTCGGGTCTGTGGAAGTCCGCAGCGGTCTTGGCTTTCCTGGCACTGTGGGAGCTTGGACCTACCTATTTGGCGAGCCCGTCCACCCGGGTGTTCCTCCCGCCGCTGCACGAAGTGCTGCTGGCCTGGGGCAAGCTCTTCGAAGCAGGCACCATCCAAGGCCATATCGCGGCCAGCCTCACCCGGTCCGTGGCCGGCTTCGGCGCGGCATTGGTGGCGGGTGTCTCGCTGGGCTTGCTCATCGCTTGGTACGGACGCCTGAACTCGGTGCTGAACCCGCTGCTGGAGCTTTTCCGCAACACAGCCGCGCTGGCTCTTCTTCCCGTGTTCACGCTGCTGCTGGGCATTGGAGAAGAATCCAAGATCAGCATCGTGGCGTACGCTGCGTTCTTCCCGGTTCTCCTCAACACCATTGCCGGTGTGAAGACCGTGGACCCGCTCCTGATCAGGGCCGCCCGCTCCTTGGGACTCAACAGCTTCAGGCTCTTCCAGAAGGTCATTCTCCCGTCGGCTGTACCAACGATCTTCACGGGCATTCGCATGGCCGGCACCGCCTCCATCCTGGTGCTGATCGCCGCTGAAATGGTGGGAGCCAAGGCTGGGCTTGGTTACTTGATCGTGAATGCGCAGAGCAGCTTCCTCATCCCGGATATGTACGCGGGCATCCTCACAGTGTCCTTGCTGGGGCTCGGCGTGAACTTCCTGCTGGTTGCCCTTGAAAAGCACTTCTCCCGCTGGCGGACCGCTGTTGGCGCTGCCGCTTCCTGACCCACCCCGCGGCATCTGCCGCAACCATCACAACAAGATCCATCTCAACAAGTAAGGAACACGTCATGACCGTCATTACCGAAACCAAACTCGAGTTCGCCAAACTCGGCTCCCGTATCGGCGCCGAAATCCGTGGCCTGGACATCAGCGGCGACCTGGGTGAAGAAACTGTTGCGCAGATCCGGGCAGCCCTGAACGAGCACAAGGCACTTGTTTTCCGCGAGGCCAACATCCTCACGGACGAAGCCCAGGTGAAGTTCGCCAGCCACTTCGGCCCGCTCACCAAGGCGCACCCGACGGTCGCTTCGGTGGACGGCGAAGAGAATGTCCTGCCCGTGGACAGCGAGAATGGCTCGGCCAACAATTGGCACACGGACGTCACTTTCGTGGTCAACCCGCCGCAGGCCTCCACACTGCGCAGCATCGATCTCCCCGCCTACGGTGGCGAGACCCTGATCGCGTCCTCGGCCGGGGCATACCAGGACCTTCCGGAGGAGTTGCGGAACTTCGCGGACACCCTGTGGGCCATCCACACCAACGACTACGACTACTCGGTGCCCAAGAACCTTGAGCACTCCAACGCGGAAGAACGACGCAAGGAATTCACCCGGCTGAAGTTCGAAACCGCCCACCCTGTGGTGCGGGTCCACCCTTTGACCGGCGAGCGCGGATTGTTTATTGGGGGCTTCGCGCAGCGGCTCAGGATCGTGGGCCTGTCCAACACCGAATCCAAGGACATCATCCGCCTGCTGCAGGCCTACGTGACGCGTCCGGAGAACGTGGTCCGGGTGAACTGGGAGCCCAACCAGGTGGTCCTGTTCGATAACCGCATCACGCAGCACTACGCACCGGACAACTACGACGGCCAGCCCCGCAAGCTCAACCGCGTGACCATTGCGGGCGACATTCCCGTCAGCATCGATGGCAAACCCAGCCAGGCCATCCAGGGTGACTCGAGCACGTACTCCGTGGTCGCTCCGATCAGCCGCGCCTCGTAGTATGTGTTGCTGTTGTGACCCAACTGAGTCGCAGTTAAGCGCGTTTTGAGTCGTCATAACGCGCACAACTGCGACTCAGTTGGGTTAAAACCGGAGTTAAGGGATGTTGTTTCCCCGCGCTGCCAACCACAGTCCGTACCACTCGGCACGGGTCATGCCGGCAGCCACGGAGGCGGCATCGGCGCTGGCAGCGATCCGGGCAGGGTTGGTGGTTCCCACTACCGGCGAGATCCTGGCCGGGTGCTTCATGAGCCAACCCAGCAGTACTGACTCCGGCGTGGTGCTTTTTTCCCCCGCCAATTTTTCGAGCATGTCCGCGGTAGCCGACTCGGCCGGCGAATGCTCCGCGGACGGCGCACCTGTATAGCGCCCCTGGGCCAACGACCCGTATGCCTGCAGTTCAATTCCCTTGGCCATGCAGTGCTCAAGAGTCCCGTGCGGAAAGCTGTATTCCAGACTGTCCGCATGGTTGACCAGCACGGTACTCTCCAGCCAGCCCCGGCGAAGGAGGCTCATTTCCAGCTGGTTCGCCATGATGGGCGCCTCCAACCTGTCCTGCAGGAAGGCGATCTGAGCGCCGGACATGTTGGACACACCCAACTGCCGCACCTTGCCTTCCGCCATGAGCTGTCCGACGGCGTCCGCCACCTCGCGCGGGTCCATCAACGGATCGGGCCGGTGCAGGAGCAGTACGTCCACGTAGTCCGTTTGGAGCCGCTTCAGGCTTTCATGGACCCGTTCAAGGATGGCGTCACGGCTGAGGTCGTAATGCGTCTCCAGTCCGCGCTCCCCCAGCCTGATCCCGCATTTGGTCTGAAGCTGGATCTTGTCGCGCAGACCCTGCGAACGGGCGAGGACTTCACCAAAGACCGCCTCGGACTTTCCGCTGCGATAGATATCCGCATGGTCGAAAAGCTCAATGCCAATCCCTTGCGCAGCTTCAATCACCGCGGCTGCCTGATCGATCTCCGAAGCCCCGTAGGACGTGCCGTCCCAAGGGCCGCCGAGTCCCATGCAGCCGTAAATGAGGCGTCCCCGCCCGTTCGCAACAGTCATGCTTTCAGTATCACCGCGGCCCTTAGGCTTTGCGGACAACCCAGGCAGTGGTGTCGGACGGCAGTTTACCGTCCTCCAACGGACCGCTTGTCACCACGATGTCACCTTCCGGAAGCTCCACAGGCTCGCTGCCGAAGTTGGTCACCGTGTGCCAGCCTCCGGGGCGGCTGAAGTGCAGCACGTCCTGGTTGCCGGTTTCCACCCACTCGAGTTCCTCGTCGGTTTGGAGTTCGCTGCGCAAGCCCAGTGCCTTGCGGTAGAGCTCAAGGGTGGAACCTTCCACACCCTCCTGCCTGGAGACTGCGTAGTCCTTGAACCACTCCGGCTGCGGGAGGTGTGCTTTGCCCGCACCGAAACCGAAGGAAGCACCTTCTGCGGTCCACGGCAGCGGCACACGGCAACCGTCACGGCCAATCTCGACGCCGGGGTTCCGGAAGAAGGACGGGTCCTGGCGTTCAGAGTCAGGAATTTCCGACACTTCACGCAGCCCGAGCTCTTCACCCTGGTAGAGGTAGGCAGAACCAGGGAGCGCAAGCAGCAAGAGCGTCGCGGCGCGTGCACGACGCAAGCCAAGTTCGACGTCGAGCTCTTCCGCCGGCGCGCCGGCCAGCAGCCACCCCTTGCCGTCCTGGCCCTTGGGCTTGCCGCCGGTGATGTCCTGCGCCGCATTGGTTCCCTGCGCTACGGAACCGCCCTTGGGCAGGCCGTAACGGGTGGCGTGGCGGACGACGTCGTGGTTGGAGAAGACCCACGTGGAGGATGCTCCCGATTCCTTGGCCGCTACCAGGTTGTCAGTGATGATCTTCTTGAACGACCCGGCGTCGAAATCGGACTGCAGGAGGTCGAAGTTGAACGCCTGGCCCAGTCCTTCGGGGCTGGCGTAGCGGGCACGGCGTGACTCGTGCACCCAAGCCTCGGCAACGGCGGTGCGGGGCGGGTTGTACTCGTTGAAGAGCTTCCGCCACTCGGCGTAGACCTCGTGGACTTCGTCGCGGTCCCAGAAAGGGTGCGAACCATCAGTGAAACCATCGGTGCCGTGGGCTTTGGCTTCCAAATCGGCCTTCATGGGCAGCGGCTCGGAAAGATCCTTGGCCATGCCGTGGGCCACGTCGATGCGGAAGCCGTCCACCCCACGGTCGGACCAGAAGCGCAGTGTCTTGAGGAAGTCCTCCCGGATCTCCGGGTTCTCCCAGTTGAAGTCCGGCTGCTCCTTGGCAAAGATGTGCAGGTACCACTGTCCCGGCGTGCCGTCGGGTTCGGTGATGCGGTCCCAGATAGGTCCGCCGAAGACGGAGTCCCAGTCCGACGGCGGCAACTCGCCGTTTTCGCCCCGGCCGTCGCGGAAGATGTAGCGGTCGCGAGCCGCAGAACCCTTGGGTGATGCGAGCGCTTCCTTGAACCACTCGTGGCGGTCGGAGGAGTGGTTGGGAACGATGTCCACCACGATCTTGATGCCTGCGGCGTGCAGGGCTGCTGCCATTTCGTCGAAGTCCTCAAGGGTTCCCAACTTCGGGTCCACGTTGCGGTAGTCGTCCACGTCGTAGCCTCCGTCCGCGAGCGCCGACGGGTAGAACGGGCTCAGCCAGACGGCGTCGATCCCCAGCTCCTTCAGGTAAGGAACTTTGGCCGTGATGCCCTTGATGTCTCCGAGGCCGTCACCGTTGGCATCGTAGAAGCTTCGCGGGTAGATCTGGTAGACGGCCGCTTGGCGCCACCAGTTCGGATCAGACATGCGGTGGACGTCGGTACGGTGTGCCTGAGTGGCGGAAGTGCTCACGAAACTCCTTTGATTTAGAATCTAAATTTATCTTCCGGACCAGTATGGAATGCCCGGTCCGGGAAGGTCAACAACGGCTAGCCCTTTACGGCACCTTGTGTCACGCCGGCCATGACCCAGCGTTGCGTAAAGAGGTAGGCAACAATGGCCGGTGCCATCGCCATCAGGTAGGACGCGAAGGACACGTGATAGTTGTTGCTGAACTGCGTTTGGAAAAGGTTCTGCCGCACGGGCAGCGTCTGCATTGCCGGATCGGAAATAATCAGCGACGGCATCATGAAGTCGTTCCATGCATAGAGGAACGCGAAGATCCCCACGGTGGCACTCATTGGCGCCAGCAACGGGAAAATCAGTTTCCAGAAGGTCTGCCACGTGGTTGCGCCATCTATCCTGGCGCTCTCCTCCAGTTCCATCGGGATCGAACGGAGGAACGCGGTGAAGAGCAGGACGCTGAAGCTCAGTTGGAACATGGTGGCCAGCAGGATCACGCCGAACGGGTTGTCCAGGCCGAGCCGGCCCGTGAGCTGGATCTGCGGCAGCGCAACCACAGGGAAGGGAATGAACATTGCGCCCAGAAGATAGAAGAACGAGTACCTGAAAAGCCGCCGTTCCCAGTTGCGCACGATCGCATAGGAGGCGAAGGCGGCCAGGATAATCGTGGCAAAGACGGTCCCCGCTGTCACCAGCAGCGACATCGCGGCTCCCACCGGGAAGTTCGTCAGGGTCCAGGCCTGGACGAAGCCCTCGAGGCTAAAGGGTGCGGGGAAGGAGAAGGCGTTGCCATCCACCGCCTGCCCCTGGGTCTTGAAAGCCATGGAGACCGTGACGTACAGGGGAAGAAGCACAGTCACTGCACAAAGAACGAGGACGGTGGTTGCCGGCCAGTTGACGCGTTCAACTTTGGAGCTGGATTTTTTGGTCATCAGTTGGTTGGTCATTACAGTGCATTCCGTCCGCGAGTCAGCGAGAGCTGTACGAGAGAGATGAGGATGGCGACCACGAAGAAGATCGTTGCGTTGGCCATCTGATAGGCGTAATCGCCGCCGTTGAAGCCGGAAATGACAGTCATCGCGATGCTCCTGGTGGAGGTTCCCGGGCCTCCGTTCGTCAGCCCGACGATGATGTCGTAGGCATTGAGGAAGCCCTTGAACCCGAGAATGATGTTGATGACCACGTAACCGGCCACCAGCGGAAGCGTGATCTTCAGAAGCTGCTGGAATTTGCTCGCGCCGTCGATGTCGGCGGCCTCATAGACATCTCCAGGAACGGCCACAAGGCCCGCAATATAGATGAGCAGTGCGCCGGGAACGGCCTGCCACGCCGTAACCATCACGATCGCAATCCATGCCAGGTCCGGGTTGGCGAGCAGACTGCTTTCCAGCCAAGGAATCCCTGTCGCAGCTCCAAGCGACGGCAGGGAGTTCGAAAACAGGAAGTTGAAGACATAGGCGATGATGATGCCGGAAACCACCATGGGGATGACAAAGATGGTCCGGAGCGCCGACTTCATCCGGATGCGCGACGTGAGCCCGACGGCAAGGAGGAAAGCGACCACGTTGACCGCGATCACGGTGACGATGGAGAACCCGAAAGTGAAGAGGTAACTCTGCAGGATCGCCGGGTCGCTGAAGATCGCGATGTAGTTGGTGAGGCCGATGAACTCCCAGTCACCGATTCCAATGGAGTTCGTGAAACTGAAGAAGATGCCCATGATGCCGGGAATCGTGATGGCCAGCGTGAACAGGATGAGGCTGGGGACCAGGAAAAGGTAGAAGATCGGTTCAACGCGCCGCCTGCTGCGTGAGGCCGGGTGACCGTTCTTTTGAAGACCTTGCTTGGACGTGGTTGGGGTGGTGATGGTGGACATGTAGCTGACTCCCTATGGTCTGCACTACTGGCGGAACGCCAGGCGCGCCCAATCTGCGTCGAGGGTGCGGAGGGTGGATGCAGGGGGTGCGCCGAACACGATTGCCTGCGTGTAGTTCATGATGGGGATGGTGCGGGGAACGAGCACCGAAGGACCCTGATAGACCTTGCCGTTGTCGTAGTACTCCACCATTCCCTCAATCCGGGGGTCCGGGACGTTTGCGGTCTCCTTGGTGGGCGTGAAACCCAGCTGCGATTTGTTGTAGGCATCAATCACCTCGGGCCGGTACAAATACTCGAGGAAGCCTCGGGCAGCGTCCTTGTGCTTGGATGCCTCCGGAATCCAGGCCGCGAGGTCCACATTGACGCGGACGCGCAATTCCTTGGGGTCCTCAGTCATCGGCAGCGGAAAGGTTCCGAGCTTCAGGTCGGGGGCGGTCTTGGCGATCTCGCTGAAGGCCCACGGGCCTTGCAGATACATAGCAGCCTTGCCCTGTGAGAACGCCAAGTTGCCGTCGCCGTACGCCCGGCTCGCAGCATCCTTGTTCACGTAGCTCTTTGCCAGTGTCAACATTTTCTGGACGGGTTGGTCAAAGTCCTTCTGGAATGACACCGAAGACTCCGGCCCAACGTCTACCCCTTCAGCTTCAAGCTTCTTGAAGAAGTCAAGGGTGTCCACCTGCCCTCCTACCGAGTAGTCAAACCACCCCTGGGCGATAGTCCAGTCATCCTTCCAGGTGGCATAAAACGGCGTTACTCCAGCAGCTTTCAGCGTTTCGCACGCCGCGATCAATTCGCTCCAGGTGGTGGGCACGGCAAGGTTGTTGGCAGCGAAGATTTCCTTGTTGTAAATCACGGAGGACGCCATGACCGAATACGGCAGGGCACTGGTCCGTCCGGGATACGAACCGTACTGTTCCATGAGCGGCCGGAGGTCCTCGCGGATGCGGGATGCCGCCTCCGTCCCTGACAAGTCGCTCAACGCTCCGCGCTGGACGAACCGGGACGTCTCCATGTTGTAGTTGGCAAGGGCGATGTCCGGCGGATTGCCGCGAACGAAACTCGCAGACACGACGTCGACGCCGGAAGTATCGAGTACCACCTCGGTTTCGTCCTGGGACGCGTTGTAGTCGGCAACAAGTTTGGTCATGAAGCCGATGGCTTCCCGTTTGCTGAACGTGAAGCGGATTGTCTCCTTGTCCGAATCCCCCGGGCCCCCGCTATTACCTGAGTTCCCGGTGCAGCCGGAGAGTAGGCCGGCGAGCAGTGCCAAGCCCAGGCCCATTGCTGCAAAGCGTTTCCTGCGTGTCGATTTCACAGACACCGTAGCCCTTTCGTCTTGCGGACCTCAGTGGCCGCATCTCCATCGTGCGGCGGACCATGCGCATCGCCACCCGAAGTTTAGATAGGAGCTAAATTTATGCCCTATCGCTAACCATGGTGAGTGATGCCCGCCACAGGGTCAAGAGTTTGCCGAAATGCGTCGTCATCTAAATTTATGTACTAAATTTAGAGAGACCGCTCTATCACTCCGATAGGGCGGCTGAAAAGTGGGAGCTCCGAATGCAGGCCGGGACCGCACCGTCAACGCAACTGGTACGCAGGGTCAACGCCAGCGCCATGCTCAAAGCCATGCGCGGCGTCGGCATCGTCACCGGCACCGAGCTAATGGCCGCCACGGGGCTCTCACGGGCCACCGTCATTTCGATCTGCGACGAACTGGTCCGGCTCGGCTGGCTTCAGGAATTGGAGAACCAGCGAGGAGCCGGTGACTACGTCAAGGGCAGGCCTGCGCGGCGCTTCGCATTTGATGACAGTGCGGCCAGCGTGATCGGCATTGACATAGGTGCCAACAAGATCACAGCGATTGTGGCCGACATGGCCGGTACGCCCTTGTCCCAGGTCACGATGCCTTTCCGTGCCTACAACGTTCCGGCCAATGAACGCGCAGACGTGCTGGACAGCATAGCGGCAGAGGCCTTGGAGAAGGCGGGCGTATTTGCCGACTCTGTTCTAGCCGTGTCTGTTGGCGTGGCCGCGCCGGTCAGCCGTGCGGGCGAGGTCCTTAGGGCACAGGAATTCTGGAAATCGTTCGATGTCCGCAAGATCGTATCCGAGCGCCACGGTTGGCACGTACTTTTGGAAAACGACGCCAACCTCGCAGCCCTCGCGGAACGCTGGCAGGGCAGCGCACAGGGAGTCGACAACCTGGTAGTCATGCTCGCCGGCGACCGTTTGGGGTCCGGAATCCTCGAATCCGGCCGATTGCTCCACGGGCAGGTTGGTGGTTTTGGCGAGCTGGGATACCTGGACAACGTGGATGGTGTGGGCGACACCTACGGCATTGCCCACTACGCAACCCTATGGGGCCGGGAAGCCCTCGATTCCGGCGCGGAAACCAACCTGCGGGCACTGTGCGGTGGTGATCCCGAAGCCCTGACGGCAGAGATGGTTTTCAGGGCGGCAAAAGAAGGCGACCACGCAGCGCGCAAGGTCATGGACCGTATGGCGCACCGCATGGCCCGGGTGATTGGCTCCATCAGTACGTTGGTCAATCCCGAGCTGGTGGTTATAGCAGGAGCCGTCGCAGCCTCTGCCCAGGCCCTGATCCCAGCCATGGAAAAGCAGGTGCCCGACTTCACCTTCACTCCCCCACGCCTGGCAACATCAGCTTTGGGAGATGGCATTGTGTCCCTCGGCGCGATCCGCCACGCCTTGGACTACGTAGAAGAGAATGCACTGGATCTCTACCCGGCTTCCCTGTCAAAGCAGGTTGCCGCGGGCTGATCCGGCTCGACCTAGTCCGGCATTGACATCGTCCGCAGGTCAAGTTGCCGGAGGACCCTGTCAGCCACTTCCGGGTCGGTGCCTGGCTCGTTGCGGGCTGCCACCACTTCCTGGCGGGCGGCATCGAGGGCGATGGTCTGCACTGCGATGGACAGTTCCCGTCCACGCTTGCGCTTCTCAGCAACGGATTCGTTCTGCAGCGTGCCATCCAACAGCTCGGCATGGAGGCGGCGCATCTTTTCCTTGACCAGTGTCACCTTCTCGGCGGGAAGTTCCTTCATGAGGTCATGGTCTTTCAAAGCAGCCACCGCCGCCGACTGGGCCCGCTTGGCAAGGACCTTTGCTGCGTCCTGCTCATGTGATCCGTCCTCCGTCGCATCCAGGACGCGCATGAGCCACGGCAGAGTCAGGCCGGGGAGAACCAAAGTGGCCAGGAGCACCGCGCAGGCAATCACCAGGATCTCGTGACGGGCCGGGAAGTCGCTGCCATCCGGCAAGGTCATGGGGAGGGCCAAAGCAAGGGCCAAGGTGGCCAGGCCGCGCATGCCGCACCAGGTCAGGATCAGCACTTCCTTGGGCGACGTTGGTTGCAACAGGTTTCTGCGTTTACGTGCGGTGAGGGCGAGGAGGCCAAGCCAGAGGAAGCGCACCCCGAACACCAGGATGCAGATCACCACGGCCATACCGATCATCCCGAATATGGCGGTGCCTTCATCCCGGATGACGTGACGGATCTCCAGCCCCACCAGCCCAAAGGCCAGCCCTGTGGCCAGCAGCTCCACCACGTCCCAGAAGGCGGTGCGCGTAATGCGTTCAGCGGCGTCCTGCGGCCGCGTATGACGCTGCAGTTCCAAGGCGGTAACGACGACGGCCACCACACCTGAGGCGTGGAGCTCTTCCGCGAGGATGTAGGCGGCAAAAGGAACCACCAAGGTCACTGCACTACGGGCAACCATGGAGGTGACCAGCGTGGTGATGAACTTGGTCAGCCAGCCCATCGCGATGCCAATCACAACGGCCAGCGCAGCGCCGATGACAAACTGTGGAACGACTTCCGGGCCCACGTCCTTGCCCGACATTGTTGCTGCCACCGCTGCCTGGAAGATCACGATTGCCGCGGCGTCGTTGAAGAGCCCTTCGCTCTGAAGGACGGTAATGAGCCGGCGCGGCATGTGCACGCGGCCAGCTACGGACTCCACGGCAACGGGGTCCGGCGGGGCCACCATCGCACCCAAGGCAATGGCAGCCGGGATACCAATGCCCGGAATCATGAGCCACGCAGCGCCAGCCACCACTGCCGTGGACACCACCACCAGGGCCACAGCCATCAGCAGCAGTGTCCGCCAGCGGACACGGAAAACAGCCCATGAACTCTTCTGCGCTGTTGCGAAAAGCAAGGGCGGAAGGAAGATGGGCAGGATCAGTTCAGGCGAGATCTCAAACTCGGGAAAACCCGGAATGAAGGTGAGGGCAACAGCCAGAAGCAGCATCAGGACAGGGTAGGGAAGCCGGAGCCTATCCCCCAGGCCCACTGCCACCACCGTTGCAAGCAGCAACCCGACAATGAGCGCCAACTGATCCATTTTCCTGCTTCCCCAGAGGTTGTACGGCACTTCCCCAGGCCAGGCCGAAAAAGTTCCCTACCAACATATCCCGGCGGAACAGGCAGCGCTGAGTCAGTCCTCCGTGAGGGCGTCTACAACATCGTCGGTGCCATCCTTGAACGCGATGGTCCGGCGGATGGTCCCCGGGAGTTCCAGGACGGCCGCTGCCACCAAGGCAACATTGGCCCTGGAAGTCTCCGTGCCATTGCCGGGGTTGGCTGGATCCGTTTCGATCAGACCGGTGGCAGGTTCGTCCGTCAAAGTTCCCGGGCCCAGGACAGTCCAGTCGAGGTCAGTGCTGCGCAGGTAGTCGTCTGCCGCCGCTTTGGCCTCGGCATAGGCAAAGAACGGGTGGTCTTCCGGGACGCCATGATCCTTGGAGGCCCCGATGTAGGACACCATCACATACCGCTTGACGCCGGCTTCGGCCGCCGCGTCCATGGAGCGGATGGCTGCGTCACGATCAACGGCGTAGGTCCTGGCCGGATTGCCTCCGCCGGCCCCGGCCGACCAGACCACGGCGTCGTGGCCCTCGAACGCCTGGGCGAGTTCCGCCGTCGTCGAATTTTCCACGTCCAGCACCTCAGCAGTTGCGCCAGTCTCCGTGACATCTGCCACATGATCTGGATTTCGGATGAAAGACGTGACGTCGTGACCTTCGCCACTCAGAATGCGGGACAGATGCAGGGCCACTTTCCCGTGGCCGCCAATGATTGCGATTCGGCTCATGGACCCATTCTGTCCCACAGAACGAAAAAAGACCCCGCAGGCGAATGCTGCGGGGTCTTGCTCTGTAGCGGTGGGGAGGCTCGATCTCCCGACCTCACGATTATGAGTCGTGCGCTCTAACCAACTGAGCTACACCGCCACGAATGAGAAAAACCTGTGTCAAGCCGGTCAAAACCGCCTTGACACAGGCCCTCATCCAGAGCCCCCCACCGGAATCGATCCGGTGACCTCGTTCTTACCAAGAACGCGCTCTACCACTGAGCTAGGGGGGCAACGAGTAAATACTCTACCGGACGTTTTCGGAAGCTACAAATCGGCGAAAAAACGCGGAAAAGCGGCGCCGACACAATTTGCGAAGACGCAGATTTCCTGATCCATTTTTCGCGACGCCGGCAACCGCCGTCGGCGTTTTTGGCGGATCGAATCAGGGCAGCCGGAGCACCTGCCCAGGGTAGATCCTGTCCGGATTGGGCACCGTATCTGCGTTGGTGGCGATGAGGGCTCCAAGGTCCACGCCGTACTGCGCAGCGATTCCGTCCATGGTGTCCCCCTGCTCCACCACGACCTCCGTGACCCGCGGCGCCACCGGACCCGGCAGACCGGTCCCTGCGGCGGCCTCTGAGGCGGCCTCCTGCGCCTGCAGCTGGACTTCCGGGGCCTCGGGCTCCAAGCCCTCCTGCTCGGCCTCCTGCGCTGCTGCGGCGTCCGCAGCCTCCTGTTGCCGGGCTGCCTGCGCGGCGGCAGCCTCCGCAGCGGCCTTGTCCGCAGCGGAAACCTCGACGGCGGCAGCATCCTCTGCTGCCTGGCTCGCCGCACTCTGGTCTACTGGCACCGGGTTCGCCGCACCCTGGCCTACCCGAGCTGCGTCGCTTTCACCAGCGTCCTTGCGGCCGAAGCCCAGGTTCTTCTTCACGTTGTCCAGCAATCCCATGGAGCACCCTCCTGATTTCTGCTTGCGTTCAGCCGTGCCTCGATCGTACGGCCGAGCCCGGCCCCATGGAACCCGGTCCTGTTCGAAATCCGAGCCGCACAAGGGCGTGCACAGCGAACAAGAACCGGAATGAGCGTTAAACGCGTGAGGGGGCCGGCTCGAAAGCCGACCCCCTCACGGGAACTACTCAGTGAGGATCACCAAGAGAGTGTTTACCACTTGCCCTTGCGGTTGAAGTCGCGGTTTGCGCCTTCTCCACCGGTGCGGGGCTTGCGGGCGCCGTCACCGTGACCGCCGAAGCGTGAACCGCTGGCCTGGCCGCGATCGCGGTCGCCGTAGCTGCCTGCGGTGCGCTCGGAACGGTCGCTGTAGGAGCGGCCGCCACGGTCAGCGGAGGTACGCTCGCCGTCGGACTTGCGGAAGTCCTTCTTGAAGCCACCGGCGCCCTTGAAGTTTCCGCCGCCACGGTTCTCGCGGTCGCCATAGCCACCACGGCCACCACCGGAGTAACTGCCGCGGTCGCCACTGGGCTTGCGGCCGTTATCCAGCTCAAGGTTGATCAGCTCGCCGCCGATACGGGTGCGGGACAGTGCGCGCAACTGATCGGCGCTCAAGTCTGCCGGGAGCTCCACCAGGGAGTGGTCCGAGCGGATGTCGATGCCGCCGATCTGTGCAGAGGAGATGCCGCCTTCGTTGGCAATGGCGCCAACGATCGAACCCGGCATGACGCGCTGGCGGCGTCCCACGGAGATCCGGTAGGTGGCGTTGCCCTCGGTCAGTGCACGGGTCGGGCCACGTGAGCCGAAGCCGTCCTTGGAGCGCTCGCGCTTCTGGTACTCAGGAGCGGCAGGCAGTTCCTTGACCAGCAGCGGCTGTCCACCCTGGGCCATGACGGCCAGGGCTGCAGCGATTTCCGACGCCGGAACGTTGTGCTCTTCTTCGTAGGAGGAGATGAGGTCGCGGAACGCTGCAACATCCTCGGACTCGAGGGTCTCGGTGATGCGCTCGGCGAACTTGCCCAGGCGAAGAGTGTTGACGGTCTCGGCGGTAGGCAGGTGCATCTGCTCCACCGGCTGACGCGTGGCCTTTTCGATGGAACGCAGAAGGTACTTTTCACGCGGCGTCATGAACAGGATGGCATCGCCGGAACGGCCTGCACGGCCCGTACGGCCAATGCGGTGCACGTAGGACTCGGTGTCGTGGGGGATGTCGTAGTTGATCACGTGGCTGATGCGCTCAACGTCAAGGCCACGGGCCGCGACGTCGGTAGCAACCAGGATGTCGATGCGGCCTTCCTTCAGCGCGTCCACAGTGCGTTCGCGCTGCTGCTGCGGGATGTCGCCGTTGATGGCGGCAGCCTGGAAACCGCGGGCCTTGAGCTTGTCAGCCAGGTCCTCGGTAGCCATCTTGGTGCGCACGAAGGCGATAACGCCGTCGAATTCTTCAACCTCGAGGATGCGGGTCAGGGCGTCCAGCTTGTGCGGGCCCATGACCTGAAGGTAGCGCTGCTTGGTGTTGGCGCCGGTGGTGGTCTTGGACTTCACCGAGATCTCGGCCGGGTTGTTCAGGTACTGCTTGGACATGCGGCGGATCTGGCCCGGCATGGTGGCAGAGAACAGCGCAACCTGGCGGGTTTCCGGAGTCTGCTGGAAGATCTGCTCTACGTCATCGGCAAAGCCCATGCGCAGCATTTCGTCAGCTTCGTCCAGTACCAGGTACTGGAGTTCCGAAAGGTCCAGGGAACCCTTGGCGATGTGGTCGATCACGCGGCCGGGGGTACCTACAACAACCTGTGCGCCTCGGCGAAGGCCTGCGAGCTGGGGACCGTAAGCCGAGCCACCGTAAACCGGGAGCACGGTGAAATCATCAATGTGCTTGGCGTAGGAGGTGAAAGCCTCGGCAACCTGGAGAGCCAGTTCACGCGTCGGAGCCAGGACCAAGGCCTGGGTCTTGCGGGACGGGCCGTTGAGGTCATGAAGTTCGGCCAGGCGGGACAGGGCAGGAACAGCGAAAGCTGCGGTCTTGCCGGTACCGGTCTGGGCGAGGCCAACTACGTCGCGGCCTTCGAGGAGCAGCGGGATGGTGGCTGCCTGGATGGGAGACGGCTTCTCGTAGCCGACGTCCTGCAGGGCGGCCAGAACGCGACCGTCGATGCCAAGATCGACGAAGCGGACGCCTTCTTCTTCCTCTTCTTCTGCCTTGGGGGCAGGAGCTTCAGTGAAGGTGGGGGCTGCAGTCTCGGCTGCAGCGGTCTCGACGGGGGCAGCGGCAGCAGCCGGTGCTTCAGCTTCGGCGGGTGCGGAGGTCTCTGCTACATCAGCGGACTCAGCAGTGTTGGCGTCGAAGTTTTCGTTGAGATTTTCGGTCATAGGGGGAAATTCCTCATCCATAGGGCAGTCGGCGCGGCCCGGTTGGGCTGGCCGCATTACTCGTCGCGAGAAACAGGAAAAGGTGCCCTGCTTTCGCAAGAAGTCCGGCGCTATCGCAATCCCATGGCAGGACTTCCCGCTGCATCTCTTGGCTGCTATCCCAGCAGTCTGTACAGCGTTTTCTTTAGCCGGCTCTCCCTATGAAAATGCCCGCACACATTTGCGGGCCCCAACACTTACCAGTCCTGCCTCAAGAATTGGGCAGGATAAAGGGATTTCCGGAGTGGGGGATATTTCAAGTGTAGGGCACAGAGGCCCATCACCGCGAGTTGAGAGTCCTCGAAGGCCAGGTGAGCTTGTTCACACCGGCTTGGAAGGCTCCCCCGCCAAGGTTCTAGAGCCCGTTTCTCCGGAGCACCTTTTCGAAGACCGGGTGGTAATCCTCCTGCAAACGGATCTCCCCATCGGCGTCCGCATCCAGCAGGATCTGTACCAGTTCAGGAGTGGGCTCACTGAACCACTGACCCACCGTGATGCCGTGTTGGGGGATGAAGGTGCGGTGAATGTGGTCCCCTGCGGAAATCGTGCCTGTCTTGATCACCCGGAGGTACGTTCCAACCCGGCCGGCCTGGGTGAAGCGCTTCACCCATTGGGCTTCGCCGATCACCCGCTGGAAAGTGGCGCATGGTACGCGCGGGGACGTGACTTCCAGCTCCACATCCAGGCCAATCTTCCAGCGTTCCCCGATGACCGCTCCGGTGGTTTCGATTCCAGCCACGCGAAGGTTCTCTCCGAAGACGCCGGCAGGCAACTCCCGCTGCAACTCGCCCGCCCAGTAGTCCGCATCCGCCTGCGAGTATGCGTACAGGGCTTGGTCTTCACCGCCGTGGTCCACCCGGTTCGCCTGCACGTCCCCGTGAAGCCCAAGTTTGTGAACCTTGACTTGCCCTTCTACCGGACGCTTGTCCATGCCGGTGACTCCCACACTCCCCTCGGGATCGGGCAGCAACTGGTGGACCCGGCAGACGGCAAGGAGGGATGCGGTGTTCATGATCACCAGTGTACGGACGGGCAGCTCCAAGATTAAGGATCGAATCGGTAGCCCATACCGGCTTCCGTATGCAGATGCCGGGGCTCGGCAGGATCCCGCTCCAGCTTTCGCCTGAGCTGGGCTATATATACGCGCAGGTACTGTGTTTCCTTCGCATACGCCTGTCCCCATACCTGGGTGAGGATCTGCTGCTGGCTCACGAGCTTGCCCTTATTACGGACCAGCAACTCCAGGATGTTCCATTCCGTGGGCGTCAGGCGCACTTCCGAGCCATCCTTGAGAATCTTCTTGCCCGCCAGGTCAACCATGAAGTCCGTGGTGGCCAGCGTTGGTTCCTCATGTTCGGTCACAACCCGGCGCGAAGCGACCCTAAGCCGCGCAAGCAGCTCATCCAAACCGAAAGGCTTGGTCACGTAGTCGTCCGCACCGGCGTCGAGCGCTTCAACCTTGTCCTCCGAGGCATGCCTGGCGGACAGCACAATGATGGGCATACTGCTCCAGCCGCGGATGCGCCTGATGATCTCCACCCCGTCCATGTCCGGCAGGCCAAGGTCCAGCACCACGATCTCCACGGGCTGCTTGGCAGCGGCTTGCAGGGCGTCGGCGCCATTTCCCACCGTCAGTGCCTGGTAGCCATGGGCTTGAAGGGTGATCTGCATGGCCCTGGCGATGCGGGCTTCGTCCTCGACGATAAGCACCAGCGTCATTGCGGGCCCCCTGTCCACAGCGGCAAGGTGACCACCATGGTCAGCCCGCCACCCGGCGTCGGCTCCGCTGCGAGCCTGCCGCCCATGGCCTCGCTGAAACCCTTCGCGACGGCCAGTCCCAGTCCAATCCCGCCGCCGGCGGTGGTTCCGCCTCCGATCGCAGGCGACGGCGAATCACCAAAGCGCTGGAAAGGTTGGAAAATATCCACCACTTCCTTCTGCCCTACTCCGCTGCCGTGATCGATGATTCTCAGTTCGCTGGCGGGCCGGTCCCCCAGCGTGATGCCCGCACCCGCACGGGCGGTGAGGACGACGTCGGAGTCGGGCGCGTACTTCACGGCATTCTCCACGATGTTGGCCACCACCCTCTCAAGCATTCCGGCGTCGGCCTGCACCGGAGGAAGGTTGGGCGGGAGCTCGTTGCGCAGCCGCTCCCGGGGAATCCCCCTCAGCGCCTGCGGCAGCACCTCCGCCCACACAATCCCGCTCAAGAGCGGATTCACCGCGTCCGCCGTGATCCGCGACATGTCCAAGAGGTTGTCCACCAAATGGTCCAGTCGGTCCGCATAATCCTCGATGGTCTCCAGCAACTCGCGCTCAACATCCGGCGGAAAATGCACATCCTCCTGGCGCAGGCTGCTGACAGCGAGCTTGATCCCGGCCAAGGGAGTCCGAAGGTCATGCGACACAGCACGCAGGATGGACGTCCGCATCTTGTTGCCCTCGGCCAACCGCACGTTATCCCGCCGGCTCTTCACCAGCTGCTGCCTCTCCCGGACAGCCACCACGAAAGCCCCGAACGCAGCCAACATCCGTTGGCGTTGCGCTGATAACGGTCCGCCGCGCAACAGCAGGGTGTAATGGGGATCGACGACGGCGGTGTGGTCGGCGGCGGCATGGGTCAACGGCGGATTCGGGCCGGCACTCGCCAAGACACGCAACTCGGGTTGGGTACCGGCTGACGCCGTACCCGGGGCTCCGGGCGCCTGACCTGATGAACCTTGGCCCCACGAACCCAGCAGCGTTACCGCCTCCATGCCCAGGTTGCTGCGCACTTTTTCAAGAAACGCTTCCAAGCTTCCATCCGAGCTAAGGATTTGCAGGGCGAGCCCACTGAGCGCCGTGGCCTCGGCTCCGGAGCGAGCCGCCTCCTGGGCACGGCGGCTTGCGAGGCCCACAGCGAGCGCCACCCCACAGGCCACCGCAAGGAAAACCACCAGCGTGAACAACGTGGTGGGATCGGCGATGGACAGGGAACCAACGGGGTCGGCGGAGAAGTAGTTAAGGAGGAAGCTGCCCAGCACCGCGGCGACCACTGCCGGCCACAAACCACCGATGGCCGCCACCGCAACAGCTACTGCCAGTTGCAACAGCATGATCATGGCGAAGTTGCGGAACCCGAGGACAGTGACCATGAGTTCAATGCCGGGCGGTAACAGGACAGCCAAGACCAGGCCAGTGATGACCCGGGCGGAGCCAATACCGCGGACCGGCGGAAGCCGCAGCAGAACGCCGTCGTCGACGTTGCTGTGTGCTTCTTGTCCCGGCATGGCTACATCCTTACATGGTTCCGCAGATGGGGACTTCTCCCCATTTACGGCTGTCACCCGTGCCTGCACCGCGCACAAGGACTAGGCTTGCTCTGAGCATTCTGGTCCGGCGTGGCGCCGGACACTTCAACGGTCTATCCAGGGGGATACACATGGGCCCGAAAGACAGCCCTGACGCAGCCGGCAACAACGGCAGCGGCAGGGACAACAACGGCGACTTCGGAGCGGGCAACAACCAGCCCAAGCCTCCTCCCTGGCAGGTACCCAAACCCGAGCTGCATCCTGAGCTGTTCACGCCCGTGAAAAACGACCCGGCGCAAGGCGGTTCCGGCAACGGGGGCACAGGCAAGAGGAAGAAAACTCCCGCCGGGGCACCGCCGGGCGGGGCATTCCCGGCCGGGACGCCCCAGCCCGGCCAGCCCCTCCCCGTGGTCGACCCTTTCGCCAAAGAACGCGAACGCGGTGAAGCCGAGGCAGCAAAGAAGAAAAAGCGCTCGCAGCGCCGCACCGTCGTCGTGGGTCTGGGTGTAACTGCCCTCCTGGCCGGAACCATCACCGCGATCGTGGCCAGCAACGAGAAGGAAGCTGACTACGCCCAGGTCTGTTTCAATGAGGAAACCGGCGAGCGCGTCGACGACAACCAGTGCGACAACAGCAGCTCGGCGGGCCGCAGCTCAGGCGTCTACGCCTGGTACTTCTACTCACGCGGAGCCAGTGTGCCCGCCGTGGGCCAGAACCGCAGTTCCTACCCGAGCTATACCAAGAACGTGCCTACGGACGCCAAGACTTCCAAGGGTTACAGCACCAAGGGCGGCACGGTGAGCCGTGGCGGCTTCGGCAGCAGCTCCAAAAGCGGCGGAAGCTCGGGAGGCTAGGCGTGCGTCGACTGCTCTCCGAGCCCAGGCCGGACTGGAAGCAAAAGATCGAGGAACAGGGCTTGGTATTTTCCACAACCACCATGCCCGATGGCCGGAAAATCGAATACTGGAACGAATCGGCTTACTACGAATTCACCATGGACGAGGTGGAAACCCTCGAAAAGACGGCCGAGGACATGCACATCATGTGCTTGGAGGCCGCAAAGTACCTCGCCACCGGGGCCATGGGCGATATCGGCATCGGGCAGCAGGCGTTGGAACTCGCCGGCGAATCACTGCTGGCCGCCGACATGGACATTTACGGTCGCTTCGACTTCATCTATGACGGCAAGGGCGGCCCGGCAAAGATGCTGGAGTACAACGCCGATACCCCCACCGGCCTGATCGAAGCGTCCGTGGCCCAGTGGTTCTGGCTGCAGGATGTCTTCCCGGAGAAGGACCAGTGGAACGGAATCCATGAGGCCCTGATCCGCCAGTGGAAGAAGCTCCAGTTCCGCACCGGCATGAGCACCCTGCACGTTGCCCACTCGGAGGCGGAGGAATCCGGCGAGGACTGGATGACTGCGGCCTACATGCGCGATGTCGCAAGCCAAGGAGGGTGGACCACCATTGGCATCAACATGTCCGATATTGGCTGGGACCCCAACCTGAACCGGTTCGTGGACCTGGACAACTTCATGATCAGCACCATGTTCAAGCTGTACCCGTGGGAACTGATGATGAAGGAGCCCTTCGGACAGCGTCTCTTCCAGCGCGCCCACAACCCCCGCTGGGTTGAACCGGCGTGGAAGATGCTGCTGTCCAACAAAGCCTTGCTGGCTGCGCTGTGGCATCTGTACCCCAACCACGAGAATCTGCTTCCCGCCTACCTGGGCGATCCTGGTCCCCTCAAAGAATGGGTAGCCAAGCCGCTGCACGGACGTGAGGGCGACAACATCCGCATCCACGCCCCGGGCATCGAGATCCAGCAGCCCGGTGGTTACGGGCGCGAAGGCTGGTGCTTCCAGCAGTACCATTCCCTCCCCGACTTCGACGGGAACCATCCCGTCTTGGGTCTCTGGGTAGTGGATGGCGAATCCGTGGGGTGTGGCATCCGGGAATCCGACGGACCCATTACGGACTATTTCTGCCGCTTTGTCCCCAACACCATCGACTCCCCCGCGCCCATCGCGCCCCCTGCTACTTCCTACGGAGCTGCACTATGAGCACTGAAACCTCGACGCCGGGTGGCGGCTCAGCGGGCGGCGACCGTACCGCCGTCGTACCTTCCAAAGGCCTCCACGCCGGGATCCTGGACCTTGGCGACTCCGTCATGCTGGGCCTTGCATCCACCGCGCCCGTCTACTCACTGGCGGCAACGCTGGGCCTCATTGTTGCCGTCAACGGCAATTACACTCCCCTGATCCTGATCCTCGGCTTCATCCCGGTGCTGTTCATCGCCTACGCGTTCCGTGAGCTCAACAGCGCCATGCCCGACTGCGGCACTACGTTCTTCTGGGCCCGGAAGGCCTTCGGGCCGTGGGCCGGTTGGCTGGGCGGCTGGGGCGTGGCACTTGCGGGGGTGGTGGTGCTGGCCAACCTGGCGCAGATCGCGGGCAAGTATCTGTGGCTGTTGATCGGCGACGGTTCCCTGGCCGATAACACGTGGCTCGTGACCGCCACCGGCGTGCTGTTCATCGTGTTCATGACGTACGTGAACCATCGCGGAATCCGGCTGGGCGAGCATGTCCAGCGCACCCTGACCTATATCCAGTACATCTCGTTGGGCATCTTCGCGGTGGCCATCGTCTTCCGGATCGCCGGTGGAGCGCCTGAAGGGCAGGCCTTCGACTTCGAGTGGTTCAACCCGGCCGGCGCCTTTGCCGATCCCGGCGCCGTGGTCCACGGTGTCCTGCTCGCCCTGTTCATCTACTGGGGCTGGGACACGTGCCTGGCGCTCAACGAGGAGACCGAAAACCCGGCCAAGACCCCCGGCCGCGGCGCAGTGATCTCGGCCTCTGTCCTGGTGGCGATCTACGTTTCCGTGGCCCTCCTGGTGATGATGTACGCCACGATCGGTACCGACGGTATCGGGCTGGGCAACGAAGCCAACCAGGACGACGTCTTCCTGGCCATGAAGGACGTCGTATTGGGTCCTTGGGGCTGGCTGATCATCGTGGCCGTGCTGGCGTCCGTCCTGTCCTCCACTCAGACCACCATCCTTCCGACTGCCCGCGGAACCCTGTCCATGGGTGTCCACGGCGCGCTTCCTCCCCGTTTCGGCAAAGTACACGAGCGCTTCATGACGCCGGGCTTCTCCACTCAGGTGATGGGTGCGGTGGCCGTGGTGTACTACGTGGCCATGAGCTTCCTGAGCGAAAACCTGCTCTCAGACTCCATCAGCGCCATCAGCCTGTTCATCGCGTTCTACTACGCACTGACCGGCTTCTCCTGTGTATGGTTCTTCCGCTCTACGCTCCGGGACTCGGCACGGAACCTGTGGTTCCGGGGCATCCTGCCGTTCCTCGGTGCGCTGTCCCTCACTGTGGCGTTCTTCATCTCCGCAGTCCAGATGTGGGACCCGGCGTATGGCGACACGCAGATCTTCGGCATTGGCGGGGCGTTCGTGAGCGGCGTGCTGCTGCTCGCTCTGGGCGTCGTTTTGGCCATCGTGTGCCGCTTCGCGCCCTCCACCAAGGGCTACTTCACGGGCGAACGCGCAGACGTCGGGGCGGTCCGCGGCGAGTAGGCTGTGCTGCCGGGCGGCGGGTTAGCCACCTAGGATGCTGGAATGAGCGATTCAACGACGAACACCTCCGACGTCCTTGCCCTCGATTCCCTGCTGGCTGTGGACGAGCTGGCCCTCCGCGACCGGGTCCGCGACTACACATCGCAACGGATCCGTCCCAACATCGCACGCTGGTACGAGGACGCTCACTTCCCGCTCGAGCTCGCCCCGGAGTTGGGCGAGCTCGGTGTCCTGGGCATGCATTTGGAAGGCTACGGCTGTCCCGGGCGGACCGCCGTCGAGTATGGCCTTGCGGCAATGGAACTGGAGGCCGGCGATTCGGGGATCCGCACGTTCGTCTCGGTGCAGGGCTCCCTTGCCATGACGGCGATCCACAAGTGGGGTTCGGAGGCGCAGAAAGAGCAGTGGCTCCCGCGGATGGCTGCCGGCGAGCTGATCGGCTGCTTCGCCCTGACGGAGCCGACGGCGGGGTCGGACCCGGCGTCCATGACAACATCTGCCCGCGAAACCGCCGATGGCTGGGTCCTGGACGGTGCCAAGCGGTGGATCGGCCTCGCCTCGATCGCGGACGTCATGGTGGTGTGGGCAAACACCGAGGACGGAATCCGCGGGTTCCTTGTTCCCGCCGGAACGCCGGGTGTAACCGCGACGCCCATTGAGCCGAAACTCTCCATGCGCGCGTCCATTCAATGCGATGTGAAGTTCGACGGCGTGAGGCTGGGTGCCGAGGCCATCCTCCCGGGTGCGCTTGGACTTCGAGGACCGTTCTCCTGCTTGAACGAGGCGCGCTACGGTATCGCGTGGGGCGCCATGGGCGCTGCCCGGGACTCGTACGAAGCTGCTTTGGAGTACGCCGGAAGCCGACTCCAGTTCGGCCGCCCGCTGGCCGGATACCAGCTCACACAGGAGAAACTGGTGAACATGTTGGTGGAGATCCAGAAGGGCACCATGCTGGCCCTTCATCTGGGCCGCTTGAAGGATGCTGGCCACCTTCAGCCCCAGCAGATTTCCTTGGGCAAGCTGAACAACGTCCGCGAGGCCATCAAAATCGCCCGCGAGGCGCGCACCATCCTGGGCGGTAACGGGGTCACGCTGGATTACTCACCGCTGCGCCACGCCAACAATCTGGAATCCGTGCGGACTTACGAGGGCACAGATGAGGTTCACACGCTGATCCTGGGCCAGCACATCACGGGCATCGGGGCCTTCCGCGGCTAGCCTCCCCCAACTAGGTAACAGCACATGTCGGTTAGAGCGCTCAATGGGACGTTTGCTGTTACCTAGTTGGGTGAGGGTTCGGGGAGCACCACCAGATCAAAGTAGCCACGCAGGCCCTTCACCACGTCCACCTCATCGGGGGCCAGCAGCCATTGCGTCTGCAGCCCGTCCCACAAAGCAACCAGGGACATGGCAGCCAATTCAGGATCGACGCCGGGTCGGAGCCTGCCCTGGGCAGCCAGCTCGGCGAACCGCCGGGCATAGCTTTTGCGGAGGCGTTCGAACCGTTCGGTGAAGTAAACCCGCCCCGGGTGCGAATCGGTGACCGACTCCGCGCACAGAACGCTGTACAGCTCAACCACGCCTGGAATGTTCTCGTTGAACAGCGCCGTCCGGATCACTGAGTCAACCAAGCCATCTTCCATGTCGTCCGGGAAGGCATCGCCGGTGATTTCGTCGCGGCGCTCCAGGACTGCCATCAGGAGATCGCGTTTGGACGGGAAATAGTGCAGCAGGCTGGTTTGGCTCAGCCCCACCTTGTCGGCGACATCCTGAAGTGATCCGCCACGATAGCCGTGGGCAGCAAACACCTCATGGGCAGCATCCAGGATGGTCCGGCGCCGTTCTTCGGATTTCGCGTAGGGGCCCCGCCGCGCTGCGCGACCCACGTCCTTTGTGGTCATGGCTAGCCAGTGTACATGCGTGTTACGGCTTCACTATGAAATTCGAGTACCCACTCGAATTTTCTGTTACCGTGGTCACACTTGCCGCGGCGGGACCCACGAATCCAAGCCCGCGTCATCGTCAACCTGACACGAAGAGGTGAAGGCTAATGACCCGATTCACGCGAAGACAACTCCTGGGCGCAGGCCTGGGAACAGCAGCCATGGGCCTGCTGACCGGGTGCGCTACCCCAGGAACGCAGTCCGTCAACGCTGCGCCAACCATCCCTGCCGCCGGTGAGCCCGTGCGGCTGACCTATTGGGCCTGGCTCAAGGACTTCCAGAAAGTGGCAGACGTCTGGAATGCAGCCAACCCGAACATCCAAGTGGACGTGGTGTGGATCCCGGGCGGCAACAACGGCGGATATCAGAAGCTTTACTCGGCCTTGGCAGCAGGAGGCGGACCGGACCTGGCCCAGATCGAGTTCCGCTCCATCCCGGAGTTCATGCTGGTAAATGGCCTGGTTGATGTGTCCCGCTACGGCGCCAACGATCACGCCCACTTGTACGACCCCACCCTATGGAAGCAAGTCAGCTACACCGGGGGCGTCTATGGCATCCCCCAGGACGCGGGCCCCATGGGCATGTTCTACCAGCCGGCCATCCTGGACAAAGTAGGCGGCAGCACTCCGACGACCTGGGACGAATGGGCCGCGCTCGCCGCCGAACTTCGCTCCGTGGACAGCTACCTGGACTGTTTCCCCATCAGTGATGCCTCTCCTTTTGCCTCTTTCGCGGGGCAGGCCGGCGCGCAGTGGCTGCGCCCGGAGGAGGATGGCTGGGTCATCAACATGACCGACGACGCCACGCTCAACACCGCGCGCTTCTTCGATAAAGCGATCGACGACGACCTCGTCACCACCGCGTATGGAGCCTTCTCCCCGGGCTGGTTTGCGGCTGCCGCCAAGGGCGGAATTGCCTCGACCATAACCGGCAGCTGGGGTGATGCTTTGGTTCAGGGTGTCAGCGGTTCCGAAGGAAAGTGGCGCGCAGCACCGATGCCCACATGGGGCGATACAGGCTTCGGATCAAGCTACCTCGGCGGTTCCACGGCAGCAGTCCTGGCCAATAGTAAGCACCCCAAGGAGGCACTCGAGTTCGCGGTGTGGATGACTACGTCCACCGAGGGAATCGACGCCCAAATCAAGAACAGCGGCATCGGCTGGTCACCCAACCCCGACTTCATCGGCACGGATCGGCAACAACCGTCGGCGTTCTTCGGCGGCCAGCGCTACAACGAGGAAGTCTTCGTCCCCGCCACCCAACAGCAGAACCCTGACTGGTCATGGTGGCCGGTAACCCAGCAGTCCTTCAACATCCTCAGCGACGGTTTCCGCAAGAAAGCCTTCGGCACCTCATTGGTGGATTCCATTGCCGCTTCGGAGCAGCAGATCATGACCGTTTTCAAGAACAAGGGCCTCAGCATCCGGAAGGAAACGGCATGACCACCACCCGCACCGCACCCGCCGCCCAGCGCCCCGCAGCACCAAGCCGTTCCGGCAAACGGGCCGGCAAGCGGGCCGACGCTGCCGCCCGCGCTCCCTGGCTCCTGCTGGCACCGTTCCTGGGACTCTTCGTCCTCACGTTCCTGCTGCCCATTGTTGTGGCCATCATTTCCAGCTTCACCAAAGTGACCCGCAGTGGACTCTTCGGCGAGGCAGGCGTGACCAGCGAGTTCGCCGGCTTCAGCAACTACGCTCAAGCCCTTGCCGACGGCAGCTTCGTCGCGTCCATCGGTCGAATGCTGCTGTTCGGCGTAGTCCAGGTGCCCGTCATGATCGTCTTGTGCACGGCGTTGGCCCTCATGCTGGAATCGGCCTCGGCAAAATGGCCGGGCTTCTTCCGTGCCGCCTACTTCCTCCCTTACGGTGTGCCGGGCGTGATCGCCACCATCCTGTGGTCCTTCCTGTACGTGCCCGGGCTCAGCCCGTTGTTTGACGCGGCCAAGATTGTTGGCCTGACCCCGGATTTCCTCGGCGCGAACAGCGTCCTGTGGTCCATCGCGAATATCGTCACGTGGAGCTACACGGGCTACAACATGCTGATCATCGTGGCGCAGTTGAAAGCCATTCCGGTGGAACTTTACGAGGCCGCAAAGGTGGATGGTGCCTCCACGTGGCGCGTTGCCCGGAGCATCCAGCTCCCCCTGATTCGTCCCGCCCTTATGCTCACCACCGTGTTTTCCATCATCGGAACCCTGCAGCTCTTCGCTGAGGCGCAAGTCCTCAAGACGGTGGCTCCGGCAATCGACAGCCAATACACGCCGAACCTCAGTGCCTACACAACGGCCTTTGCCTATAACGACTACAACGTCGCAGCAGCCCAGTCGGTCATCATCGCCGTGGCCGCTTTTGCCCTTTCCTTCGCCTTCCTCGCACTGACGAACAGGAAGTCCTCATGACCGCCACCGCCACGAAGCCCACCACCACCGCCGTCCGCAGCAAGGCTTCGGCAGGCCCGGACCGCTCAGCAGGACGACGGCGGTCATCCACCATCATCGTCACCGCACTTTTGGTGGTGGTGGCCTTGTACTTCCTGATTCCCGTGTACTGGGTGTTCGTCGCCTCCACGAAGTCCACCGCCGATCTCTTTTCCACCAACGGCTTCTGGTTCGCGCCCACATTCTCTTTGTGGGAAAACATCGCTCGGGTGGTCAGCTATGACAACGGCATCTTTGGCCGCTGGTTCCTGAACTCGGCGATCTACGCCGGCATCGGCGCACTCCTGGCCACGTACTTCGCTGCGGCCGGAGGCTACGCGCTGGCCAAGTACCAGTTCCGGGGCCGGAACCTGGTGTTCGGCACCATCCTGGGCGGCGTGCTGGTCCCCGGTACGGCCACTGCCTTGCCGCTCTTCCTGCTGTTTAGCCAGATGGGCCTGGCGAACACCTACTGGAGTGTCCTGCTGCCATCACTGGTCTCCCCTTTCGGGCTGTTCCTCTGCCGCATCTACGCCCAGGCCACCGTTGATACCTCGCTGATCGAGGCCGCCAGGATCGACGGCGCCGGCGAGCTCCGCATCTTCCACACCATCGGGTTGAAGGTACTCACACCGGCCCTGGTCACCGTATTCCTGTTCCAGCTGGTGGGCATCTGGAACAACTACTTCCTGCCGCTGGTCATGCTGTCCGACTCCGAGCTGTACCCCATCACGCTCGGCCTGAATAACTGGCTGAGCCAGGTTGACCGTCTGCCCGAATTCTATGAACTGACCACGGGCGGGGTGCTGCTTTCCATCATTCCGCTCAGCATCGCCATGGTTGTCCTGCAGCGCTTCTGGCGCGGCGGGCTGACAGAAGGAGCCGTCAAGTAATGACCGACACCGCCAACTACATCACTGATACCGGTCCCGGCACCGGCAAGAGACTCCCCGCCCGCTCCTGGCTGCACTCTGACGCGCCAACACTTTCCCTGAACGGCCAGTGGCGTTTCCGACTTCTCCCCGGAGCACCCGGAACCCTCGGCGGACGGGGCGTCCTTCCCGCGGGTGAGGCAATCGAAGGCTTCGCCGAGGAAGGTTTGGATGACTCCACATGGGACCAGATCCCGGTCCCGGCGCACTGGGTTTTGGAGGGAGGGGGCAGCTACGGGAACCCCATTTACACCAACGTCCAGTTCCCCTTCCCCACGGACGCACCGTACGTCCCGGATGAGAACCCCACAGGTGATTACCGTCGAACCTTCGATCTGCCAGCGGATTGGAGCGAATCCGAGCGTATCGTGCTGAGGTTCGACGGCGTCGAATCCCGTTACAAGGTATGGCTCAACGGCAGCGAAATCGGCGTAGGGACAGGCAGCCGGCTGGCCCAGGAATTCGACGTCACCGACGCCGCGCGTCCCGGGCACAACGTGCTGGCTGTCCGGGTCCATCAATGGTCGGCTTCGAGCTACGTGGAGGACCAGGATCAGTGGTGGATGCCGGGCATCTTCCGCGACGTCACCCTCCAGGCCCGCCCCAGGAAGGGCATCGACGACGTCTGGTTGCGGACGTCCTACACCATCGGCTCGGGCGTCATCGATTCCGAAATCACCGCGGACCGGGCCGCCTACCCGATTCGGCTGGCAGTCCCGGAACTGGACGTCGACGTCGTCTGGGACTCCCCTGCCGACGTCGCCCCGGTGGCGATCACCGGCGTCGAACCTTGGTCCGCAGAGGTTCCGCGCCTCTACAACGTAACGGTGGCAAGCGGAGGCGAGACCATTTCGCTGCGCATCGGTTTCCGTACGGTGGCGATCAAGGGCGACCAGTTCCTGGTGAACGGCCGCCGTGTGGTGTTCCACGGCGTGAACCGGCATGAAACGCATCCTGACCGCGGCCGCGTGTTCGACGAAGATTTTGCCCGCGCCGACCTTGCTTTGATGAAGCAGTTCAACGTCAACGCGATACGTACCAGCCATTACCCGCCGCATCCTCGTTTGCTGGACATCGCCGACGAGATGGGCTTCTGGGTGATCCTGGAATGCGACCTCGAGACCCACGGCTTTGAACGGCACGGCTGGGTAGGCAATCCCAGTGACGACCCCGTCTGGCGGGAGGCGTACGTGGACCGCATGGAGCGGACGGTGGAGCGGGACAAGAACCACCCTTCAATCGTCATGTGGTCCCTGGGCAACGAGTCCGGAACGGGCTCAAACCTCGCCGCAATGTCTGCCTGGACGCATGCCCGCGATGCCAGCCGGCCCGTCCACTACGAGGGCGACTACAGCGGTGCTTACACAGACGTTTACTCACGCATGTACTCCTCAGTTCCTGAGACTGAGGCGATCGGCCGCGACGATTCCGGCTCGCTGTTGCTGGGCTGCTCCGCGGCGGAGTCCGCACGCCAACGCGCCAAACCGTTCATCCTGTGCGAGTACGTCCACGCCATGGGCAACGGTCCCGGCGCGATCGACCAGTACGAGGACCTGGTGGACCGCTACCCGCGGCTGCACGGCGGATTCGTCTGGGAGTGGCGGGATCACGGAATCCGTACCACCACGGCCAGCGGCACTGAATTCTTCGCCTACGGCGGCGACTTCGGCGAGGTTGTCCACGACGGCAACTTCGTCATGGACGGCATGGTCCTCTCCGACTCCACTCCCAGCCCCGGGCTCTATGAGTACAAGCAGATCGTCGCTCCCCTGCGCTTGGGCTTCAGCACGGAAACCCACGACGGCGGCACGCGCCGCTTCGTCTCGGTCGCCAACCTGCGGCACACGGCGGACGCGTCCGACGTCGTACTGCGCTGGCGCACGGAGGTGGACGGCGTGGTGACCACTTCCGGCGAGCTCGACATCGTCACTGCATCGGGTGCGCCCCTCGCCGCCGGGGATTCGGCGCTTATCGGGTTGCCTGATGTTGATGGTGTGGAAGTCGGCGAGCAGTGGCTGACCGTGGAGGTGGCGCTTCGCAAGGACACGGCCTGGGCCGAAGCCGGGCATGTCATCTCCGCCGCGCAGCTGGAATTGGCCACAGCACGTCCGCGCCTGGCGGCCCCTCGCCCCTTGGCATCAGCCGGCCGGGCAGGTTCGCTGGTTTCCGGGACCGTCTCGCTGGGTCCTGGTGTCTTTGAGGATGGTCGCTTGGTCTCGCTCGCGGGGCTGCCGGTGTCCGGGCCGCGGCTGGAGCTGTGGCGTGCTCCCACGGATAACGACGCCGGTGCCGGCCGCGGCAGCTACGACCTCGCAGATCCTTGGCTCAACAACGGTAACGGCGTTGCTGCACCTTCGATGGAAAAGGTGTGGCGCCATGCCGGTTTGGACAGGCTCACGGCCCGGGTAGAGAAGGTCTCAACCAGCGAAAGCAGCGTAGTGACCCGCACCCGGTACGCCGCAGCCGACGCCGCGCATTGGGTGTCTGTGGAGGAGACTTGGCAACTGTCCGACGGCGAGCTGTGGCTCCGCTTGGACATTGCTCCGAGCGCGGCATGGGACATCATCTGGCCGCGGGTGGGGGTGCGCTTTGACCTGCCCGGATCGGTGGACGGTGTGTCGTGGTTCGGCGCGGGACCTCGAGAGTCCTACCCGGACAGCATGCACGCGACGCTTGTGGGCAGCTACTCGGCGGGCATCGACGAGCTTTCGGTAAATTACGCCAAGCCGCAGGAAACGGGCCACCGCAGTGCTGTCCGGACGCTGGATCTCCAGAACCACGGCGCTTCCTGGCTGCAACTCGATGCCGTCCCGGACTCACGCGGCCGTCTGCCCGGCTTCACGCTCTCCCGGCACACAGCGCAGGAGATCTCGTCCGCAGCACATCCGCACGAGTTGCCGGCAAGCAAGGGCAGTTACTTGTACCTCGATGCCGCTCAGCACGGGCTCGGTTCCAGGGCATGCGGACCGGATGTCTGGCCGGAGTACGCGTTGCGCCCGGAAGCGCGGACGCTGACTTTCCGGATCACAGAAGCGCGCTAATCGTGCGTTGCGGGGCCTGCTCTGCTTGCTTTCGGGGACGAATAGCGCGCAGAGCGGGCCTCGCAACCCGCCGGAACCCCGTTGTGGGGCCTGCTCTGCTTGCTTTCGGGGACGAATAACGCGCAGAGCGGGCCTCGCAACCCGCCTCAGGCAACCGGCACGGGTTCCTTCTTCACGGCGTCCTTGCGGATGGTGGCACTGATGACCGCGGCCACCGTGCACATGGCAGCTGCACCCAGCCAGGCGTAGTTGTAGTGCCCGGTGGCGTCGCGGATGAACCCGGCCAAGAGGGCGGCCACTGCAGCGCCGAGCTGGTGGGCCGCGAACACCCAGCCGAACACCACGGAACCATCGGCACCGAACACCGAGCGGCAGATAGCTGCAGTGGGAGGCACGGTGGCAACCCAGTCGAGCCCGTACACCACTACGAAGATGATCATGCTCGGCTCCACCGATGAGCCCAGCAGCAGCGGCAGCACCAGCAGGCCGATCCCCCTGAACTGGTAGTAAACCGCCAGCAGGACCTTGGGGTTGAAGCGGTCGGTCAACCAGCCGGACGCGATGGTCCCCACGATGTCGAAGATTCCGACGACGGCCAACAAGCCTGCCGCCGTGGTTTCGGGCATGCCGTGATCGTGCGCCGACGGAATGAAGTGCGTGCCGATCAGTCCGTTGGTGGTGGCTCCACAAATCGCGAAACCGGCAGCCAAGGCCCAGAACGTGCGGACTTTAGCTGCGCGCTTGAGGACTTGCAGGGCACGGATCGCTGCATTGGGCGAATCCCCCGATCCGGGCGACGCAACCACAGCGGCGGGCCGGCTTTGTGTCGTCGCGTTTGTCCCGACGTCGGCCTCTTTAGCGTCAGGTTCCTCGTCACCCGGCTTCCCGCCGTCAGGCTTCTCCGCACCGTACGGTAAGACCCCGACGTCGGCGGGCGAGTTCCGCAGCCAGCGCAGGACCAGCGGGACGACTGCGAGCGCACCGGCAGCGATGAGCAAGGAAGCGCCTCGCCAGCCCGGATTCTGGGCAAGCGCGGCGATGAAGGGCAGGAACACCAATTGTCCGGCTGCACTTCCTGCGGTCAGGATGCCAGTGACCAGGCCACGGCTCGTGGCGAACCAGGTGTTGGCGATGGTCGCAGCGAAAACCAGGGCCATGGAGCCGGTTCCCAGGCCGATCAGCAGCCCCCAGGTGAGCAGGATCTGCCAGGACTGGTTCACGAAGACGGTCAACGCTGAGCCGAGCCCGATGAGGCACAGCGCCAGCGAGGTGACCTTCCGGATGCCGAAGCGTTCCATGAGGGCGGCTGCGAACGGGGCCGTCAAGCCGAACAGGACCAGGTTGATGCTCACGGCCAGTGACAGCACCGTGGTGGACCAGCCGAACTCCTCCTGCAACGGGACCATGAGCACCCCGGGCGCCGCACGGAAGCCTGCGGCTCCAACCAGCGCCAGGAAGGCAACTGCGGCCACGATCCAGGCCGGGTGGAGACGGCGGTTCTTGCCGGCAGGAGTTTTGCCGTTGCTTGTTTTGCCGGCACGTGTCCCGGGGTTTTCGGGCGGAGCCCCGGTGACGTCGGAAGCGGTCATGCGAGGATCTCCGTTTCAGGGGAAGCCGGGGTGGCGGTTTCAGCGGTGGGGCGGGTTTCCGGCGGTGCAATGGCGAGTGGTAGTGGGTGGTCACTGCGTTTGAGGCTATGCCAGCTGGTGTTGGCGGCGGTCAGCTGGGCCCCGCAGTTGGTGCACGTGTCCGCTGACAACGTGGCTTGCCCGCAGTCGGTGTGGATGACCTTCATATGGGACACCTCGTTGGGAGCGTCCAGGTGCTTCTCGGCCCAGATGATGATGGCGTTGAGCACTGGAAGCGCGTCCTCGCCTTTGCGCGTGAGGACATATTCCTGCCGCGTGCGGGAGCCGTCCTGGTATGGGCGCTGGGCGAGCAGACCGGCGTCGAGGAGCCATCCCAGGCGTTTGCTGAGGACGTTGTCCGCTACCTCGAGGCGTTGCTTGATGGCATCGAAGCGTCCGTTGCCGAAGAAGATTTCGCGGAGGACCAGGCTCCCCCAAGGGTCGCCGAGGACATCCAGGCCACGGGCAAGGCTGCACGTGCGTGCAGACCAGTCGGAACGAAGAGGCATGCGCACAAAACTAGCTGACTTCCCTAAAGAAAGCCACGTGCTGCTGCACCGGATGCGAGCAGCTACGGCAAAACACACCCCGCCGGTTTGCCGCAGTTTCATCATCGGTTCACTCTCCATGCCTACGCTGGCCCAGTCGACTCCGACCACGAAAGGCACCCCTGAATGTCCTCGAAAATCCCTGATATGGTGAATCGTTCAACCGAAGGAACCGGCGGACTTTCCCGTCGCGGCTTCCTCGGCACGGCAGCTGCAGCGACGGCGCTTGCTGCTGCGGGCTCCCTACTGCCTCCGTCAGTGCAGGCTGCCATGGCCAGGCCGGTCCCGCCCGGAAACTTGCAGTCCATCAAGCACGTGATTGTCCTGATGCAGGAGAACCGATCTTTCGATCACTACTTCGGCTCGCTGCGAGGCGTCCGAGGATACGGTGACAAGTCCGTGACCCGCTTGCCAAATGGCAAGTCCATGTTCGAGCAGCCCCGGGCCACCGGCGAAACTGTCCTGCCGTTCTCCCTCCGCAAGGCCGCGGAACTAGCCGGCAGGCCCGGTTCCGACATCCAGTACCTGGGCGATCTGGACCACTCGTTCAACGGGACCACGACGGCGTGGAACAACGGCTGGTGTGACAAGTGGATTCCCGTGAAGAGCGCCTCCACCATGACTTTCTACGAGCGCCAGGACATCCCGCTGCAGTACGAACTCGCGGACACTTTCACCATCTGCGATGCCTACCACTGCTCGGTCAACGGCTCCACGAACCCTAACCGCAACTACCTCTGGAGCGGCACCACAGGCAATGAGCCCGGCAGCACCAAGCGTGCCGTGACCAACGCGGCCTACGGCTACGATCACGGCGGTTACGACTGGACCACCTACCCTGAGCGCCTGGAGAACTCCGGGGTGTCATGGAAGATCTACCAGGACTGGGACAACTTCACCGACAACGCCGTGGAGTACTTCCAAACGTTCAAGGCGATCGGCCGCAAAATGCTGGCATCCGTGGAGGGAAACCTCCGCACCACGGAAGAGTTCTACGACCACCTCGCCGGGAAGTCCACGGCCGAGCAGGACCGCCTCCTCGCCCAGCTGGAGCAAAGCCGCGCCGCCCTCACCGAAGCCGAGAGGTCCCTGTTCGACAAAGCCATGTGGCGCGGACGTCCCGACACCCTCCTGGAACGCCTTGGCGCAGACATCAGCGGCGGCACCCTCCCGAAGGTCAGCTGGCTGGTACCGTCCGCAGCTGACTCCGAACACCCCGGCGCCTCCACACCGGTGGGCAGCGCCAACTTCGTCTACCGCCTCCTGGACACTGTGGCCCGCAACCCTGACACGTGGGACAGCACTGCCATCTTCCTCAACTTTGACGAGAACGATGGCTACTTCGACCACGTCCCGCCACCTGTCCAGCCGCGACCAGCGTCAGGCGAGTCCACTGAATGGACCACGGCACGGCCCATCGGCCTGGGACCTCGAGTGCCCATGACCGTGGTTTCACCGTGGACCGTGGGCGGTTACGTCAGCTCCGAAGTCTTCGACCACACGTCGGTTCTCCGTTTCCTGGAGCGCTGGACCGGCGTAGAGGAACCGAACATCTCCCCGTGGCGCCGCGAAGTCTGCGGTGACCTGACGGGTGTCTTCAACTTCGCATCCCCCGGCACACCGCCAACTCTTGAGCACCCCGACGCTGTCCCCGCCAAGATCAGCCGCTGGCGCCCGAATCCCCCGGCCGTCCAGGTAGCGCCCATCCAGGAAACGGGCAGCCGGCCTGCCCGCCCGCTCCCCTACAGGCCTCGGGTTTCGGCTTCTGTGCAAGCCGGAAAGATCGCCCTGACGCTAGCTAACGCAGGCACCAGTTCAACCCACTTCACCGTGTACGGGTACGCAGGCGAAGTTACCGAACCCCGGCACGTGGACGTCCTCGGCCGGGAAAACGTGGACCTCCCAGTCGCGTCCGGCGCCTTCGACGTCGTCGTCACCGGCCCCAACCGGTACCAGTACGAACTGAAAGGCACGACGGCGGGCGCGGCCTTCGGCGTCGACGTCACCGTCAATGGCCGCCGCGGCAGGAAGGACGTTGAATTGGAGCTGCGCAACAACGGCACCGCAACGGTAAGCCTGGGGCTGAAGTCGCTGCAGTATGCGGACGGCGTCGAAACCGTGAAGCTCAAGCCGGGACATACCAGGAAGATCGGTTGGGAGACCCTGAACGGCTGGTACGACCTGGAAATCACCTCTGCCGAAGACACCACGTTCCGTCGCCGCCTGACGGGCCGTGAAGAAGACGGCCACGAGGGAATCTCCGGCTAGCCAACAGCACCGGCATGAAGAAATCCGGCCCTTGTTCGCAGCCCTCGCCGTAGAACGGTGAGAAGAGCGGACAAGGGCCGGATTCGTCAGTGCTAGCTGATGTTGGCGCTAGCCGATTTTGGCGAAGGCCTGCTCAAGGTCTGCGATCAGGTCCTCGGCTTCTTCGATTCCGCAGGAAAGGCGGAGGAGGTTGACCGGGACAGCCAGTTCAGTACCCTTCACGGAAGCGTGGGTCATCTCCGAAGGGTAGTTCATGAGGGACTCGATGCCACCCAGGGATTCGGCAAGAGTAAACACCGACGTGGATTCGGCAACCGTCCGGGCAGCAGCCTCGCCACCCTTGAACTGTACGGAGACCATGCCGCCGAACTTCTTCATCTGCTTGGCCGCGAGCTCGTGTCCTGGGTGGTCCGGGAGGCCCGGGTAAAGGACGGCCTCAACTTCGGGACGCTGCAGCAACCATTCGGCCACGGCCTGGCCGTTCTCGCTGTGGCGGTCCATGCGAACGCCCAGCGTCTTCAGGCCACGGGTTGTCAGGAAGGCATCCATCGGGCCGGACACCGCGCCAACGGCGAACTGGATGAAACCGATCTTCTCGGCAAGCTCGGCGTCCTTGACCACGATCGCACCGCCAACCACGTCGGAGTGGCCGCCGATGTACTTGGTGGTGGAGTGGACCACCACATCGGCGCCCAAGGCGAGCGGGGTCTGCAAGTAGGGAGACGCGAAGGTGTTGTCCACCACCAGGAGGGCCCCGGCGTCGTGCGCTACTGCGGCGAGTGCCTCAATGTCCGTGATCTTCATCATCGGGTTGGACGGCGTCTCCACCCACACTATGCGCGTCTTGTTGGCCGCAACCGCAGCTGCTACGGCGTCGAGGTCGGACATGTCCACGGGCGTGTTGCCGATGCCCCAATCACCCAGCACGCGGTTGATCAAGCGGTAGGTCCCGCCGTAGGCGTCGTTGCCCAGAACAATGTGATCGCCTGGCCGGGCGAGCGCGCGGATCAGGGAGTCCTCGGCTGCAAGGCCGGAGCCGAAGGAAAACGCAGCGGTTCCACCTTCAAGCGCGGCCAGCTGCTCCTGGAGGGCGTCGCGGGTGGGGTTGCCGCCGCGGCCGTATTCATAACCTGAGCGCAGGTTGCCGATGCCGTCTTGGGCGTACGTGGAGCTGAAGTGCAGCGGGGGCACCACAGCACCGGTCACCGGTTCGAAGGCCTGTCCGGCGTGGACGGCGCGTGTGTTGAACCCGGCGTTGTTGCTGGCAGACATGGAAGCTCCTCTAGGTTCGTTCAGAATTGGTTCGTGGACTTGCTTGGATCAGCGCGGGGCGCCTAATTGCTCAGGTACGCCAAAAGGTCGTGGCGCGTCAGGATGCCCACCGGCGCGCCGACGAAAGTCACCATGACCGTATCGACGTCGGACAGCAGCTCACGCGCGGCGGAAATGGTCTCCAGTGATCCGATGACCGGGAGTCTGTCCCCCATGTGTTCGGAGATCATGTCAGTCAGCTTCGCTTCCCCACGGAACAACTTGCTGGTGAGGCTGCGCTCGTCCACGGCACCCAAGACCTCGCCCATCACCACCGGTGGTTCCTGCGAGAGCACCGGGATGTGGGAGACACCGAACTCGTTCATGATGTTGATGACGTCGCGCACCGTCTCATTCGGGTGGATGTGGACCAGGTCCGGCATCTCGCCCGTCTTGGACTTGAGCACCTCGCCCACAGAAGCTTCTTCGCCGCCGGAGAGGAAGCCGTAGGAACGCATCCATTGGTCGTTGAAAATCTTGGCAAGGTAGCCGCGGCCGGAATCCGGGAGGATCACCACTACCACGGCGGACTCGTCCAGGTCCTTGGCAGCCTGGAGCGCCGCGACCACGGCCATGCCGGAGGAACCGCCCACCAAGAGGCCCTCTTCCCGGGCCAGCCGGCGGGTCATGGAGAAGGAGTCGGCGTCGGAGACAGCGATCACGTCGTCCGGAACAGCGGGATCGTAGTTGCCGGGCCACATGTCCTCGCCCACGCCCTCCACGAAGTAGGGCCGGCCGGTTCCGCCTGAGTAGACCGAGCCTTTCGGATCAGCGCCGATGACCTTGACCGGGCCGCCGTCGGACTCCGAACGGTCCGCCGAGACCTGCTTGAGGTAGCGGCCGGTGCCGGTGATGGTGCCGCCGGTTCCGGCGCCGATGACTACGTGCGTGACCCGCCCGTCTGTGTCCTGCCAGATTTCCGGGCCCGTGGACTCGAAGTGGCTGCCGGGAGCGGCGGGGTTGGAGAACTGGTCCGGCTTGAAGGCGCCCGGGATCTCCTTGACCAGGCGGTCGGAGACCCCGTAATAGCTCTGCGGGCTGTCGGGCGCGACGGCGGTGGGCGTCACCACAACTTCGGCACCGTACGCCTGAAGCACGGCGCGCTTGTCTTCGCCTACTTTGTCCGGCACCACGAAAATGCACTTGTAGCCCTTTTGCTGGGCTACGAGCGCCAGTCCCACTCCGGTGTTGCCCGACGTCGGTTCAACGATGGTTCCACCCGGCTTGAGCCGGCCGTCCTTTTCCGCATCTTCGATCATCTTCACGGCGATCCGGTCTTTGATGGATCCGCCGGGATTGATGTACTCGAGCTTCACCAGGACGGTGGCTTTGATGCCCTCCGTGACGTGGTTGAGCTTGATGAGGGGCGTATTGCCGATGAGGTCCAACACGGACTGGGCGTACTTCATAGGTACAAAGTTACCGCCTGGTCGCTATGGGGATTGACCCGGCCCCGACCGGGCCCAGTGAAGTAGCCGGCTAGCTCGTTTCCTCGTCATTGCGACGTTGGGTCTGCAATTTTGGCCTGCAGTCCTTCTGCGAACGCTTTGACTTCGCTGAACGCGCCTGCCAGGTCTCCCACGGATTCCCAAGGCTTGCCAAGATGCCTCGCAAGCGATTCACGGTTGGGCTGGTCCCATTTGGCCACAATGGCCTCAGTGTTAGCAGCGCCAATCGCGTGAGCTACCTTTGATCCGAGAATCCAGAGGCAGGCCAGCGCTTGATCCCAGTCACATCGCTCAGCGGGCGATGGATCGCCGAGGTATGCACCGTCTATGTGCTCTGGATGTTCGCGGAACCAGTCGAAGACGACGCGGACGTCAGAAGCGTCCTTGTATTCACCGTAGCTACTACGATCAACCCACGCGTCCAGTTTGAGCGCTGCGTAGTGAAGAGGGTCCACAACCTTAATCCGGTGTCCGTCCGGGAAGGTGTATTCATCTGCTGCCGCAAACGCTGAGGAGTAAGCCAGAACACTAAGCGGCTCCGAGGCAGGTGACGGCCGGGCGGAACCCTTTGGGCGCTCTATGCCGCCGAATGGGATAAGGTCAACCGCGAGCCCGCCAATGACATACTTCACCTCTGAGGATGACCTGCGCGCCTCGAAGCTTGCAGTCAAATTGGCGTAATCCTCTCCACTGGCTACTGCGAGCGCAAGATCGACGTCAGAAGTAGTCCGTAGAAAATTTGCTGGGTCACCCAGCCGCCTGTGCATTAAGTCGCGGGCTTGGGCCCCCACCAACATAGTTCGACCCCGCACACCATCGATAGCCTTGTCGAGGTGCGACATGACGTCCATCACTATCTGGAAGTCAGCGGGAGGTGAGCTCTCTAAGTCGTACATCATCCCAGGCAAATTCCCTCGCCACCTCTCTCATTCTTGCATCGCCATTGGCCAACAGATCTGCGTAGATCAAGGTGCCCGGTACACGGCCTGGCTGGCCGTCCTGTAGTCGCCAGTCAATTGGGTCTTCCCAGAATTTGCGCCTGACAAAAACGTTCGGCGTCAGCGACTTTCGCCATCGATTTGTGTTCATCAATTCGGGCCTGAGGTCGTCAACATAGACCGTGGCAGTCGCCGGCCGAATGCGATCGAGCAGAGCTGACTCCCCGCTGAGCCATATATCCCAACCGACCACGGTCCGTGGGTCGGCCGCTTGAAATTCTGCGATTCTGATCTTCGGCAGTAATCTTCGCGGGTACGCCGCAAGCCAATCGCGATAAAGGTCAGCACGGGCGGTCGTGTCAAAGCGGTCATATTGTTCTCGAATCGCCTCAACAACGCGCTGCGAGGCACCCAACGACGCCCCTGAAACGCGGGATATTTCACGGATAGTTCCGTCAAGCAGTTCGGGCCATGTCACGAGGGCGAATACAACCTGGGACCTTGCCGGCGTAAATAGATCCAGCGGGGCCTTCAAAGCAAGATTTTCCTCTGGGAGCGATTTCCAGTGTCGTTTATCTGATCGCTGGCCCCGTATATCTATGTAGACTCCGGGAGCGTTCAAGAACATGTTCCCCTGAGCATCGGCGAAGTTGATATCTGCCCTCCTCAACGCCTCCGCCTGGGAGGGCCGCACACTAGGTCTAAGCACCATTCGACATGGAACCATCCGCCCTCGGTCGTAGTCCAAGGGCGGATGCAATAGGTCTTTGTCGGCTGTCGCCTGGACTAGGACCTCTAAGCTCCTACCCGGCGTGTGGAGCATAATCAACGCTGAGTGTGCAGTATCTACATCGTCGTCAACAACTTCGAAGTCCCAGCCCCGTTGCCTGAGAGTCTCATGAAACGCACCGAGCAAGTCACCGGAGATCATGTTCATTATTCTTGCATGTTCACGATTCGTGAACAACGACGAATGATGAACAGTGAGTCGTCCCTTCGCTAGGTGCCGGCAGAGGTGTCGGTCTCCCACACGCCCAGGACGTTGCCCTCCGTGTCCTTGAAGTAGGCGTACCAGCCCATGGTGGGTACGGCGTCCTTGGCCTGGACCACACTGCCACCTGCCGACTCGATCTGTTCGAGCGCGGCATCAATATCGTCCACATCGATGGTGAGGATGGGGGTCTTCAGATGATCCGTGCGCGGGAACAGGGCTCCGTTGATGGCTCCAGGCTCCTTGGGCGTGCCGGTTTGCTCGTCGGAAGGCGCTGTGATTGCGATCGTGTAGTCCATCCCCTGCATGGGGCTCAGGTTCCAGCCGAAGGCACTCTCGTAGAAGGTGTTGGCTCTGTCCGTGTTGTCCGTCGGAATCTCGAAATGCACTATGGCGGCCATGGTCCGCGCTCCTCGTCCCTGGAAGTTTTTCCTCAGATATGGCGCGGCCCACCCACGCCACATCAGGGAGTCTAGACCCGGGGGACTCCTGCCGTAAGGGGTTCCGTCAGGAGATTGTCAGCCCGGCGTGGGACTATAAAAACATGACCATCGCAGACGCCCCGCCCGTTGTTGCGGCCGCGGCAGATGCGGCCGTCCGGTGGCATCCGGGCGGGTCCTTCCGCCTTGACCAAACCATGTTTCCGCTCATGCGCGGCAACGCCGATCCATCCTTCTCAGCGCATCCCAGTGGCTTCTGGATGGCGTTCACTGCTCCCTCCGGTCCGGTGGCGCTCCGCCTCTCGGGAGGCGGCTTGGGAGTCGATTCCTTCGTGGACGCCCAAGCCTGGGGACCCGGCGCGGACGACGCCATCGCGGGAGTTCCACGGTTGCTCGGCGCCGATGACGATTGGTCGGCCTTCGATGACCCCGCCTTCCATGCCACCCTTCCGCGGCTGGTGACAGAATCACGACGCCGGAACCTGGCTCTGCGGTTGCCCTCCACCGGGCGGATGGTTGACTCCCTTGTGCCCACCATTTTGGAGCAAAAGGTCACCACCCTTGAGGCAAGGCGAGGCTACCGGTACCTGATGTATCGCTACGGAACGCCGGCGCCGGGCAAGGCCCCTGCCGGGCTCCTTGTCCCTCCTACCGCCAGGCAGTGGTTGGCCGTCCCTTCGTGGGAATGGCACAAAGCCGGCGTTGGACCACAGCGCTCGGCCACGGTGATGCGGGCGCTGCAGTCCGCCGTCGCGCTTGAACGCCTGGCGGACCTGAACTCAACGCAGGCTGGCGCCAAGCTGCAAACCATTCCTGGCATCGGCATCTGGACGGCAGCCGAAGTGGTCCAACGCACCCACGGCTGCCCGGACTCGATTTCCGTGGGCGACTACCATCTGGCGGCTTACGTGGGGTACGCCCTGACAGGTCAAAAGACCGACGACGCCGGCATGCTCGAGCTGCTGGAACCATGGCGCGGACAACGGCAGCGGCTGGTACGGATGCTGTATTTGAGCGGCTTCCGCAAACCCACTTTCGGGCCGCGGATGACGGTCCAGGATCACCGCGGCCACTAAGTTTTAATTGCGGACGGGACCTGTCCGCAGGAGCATGGACGGCCTTCATCCACGGGTATAGCGTGGCGCCTAGGAGCCATCACCTGCCATCCCTGGAGTGACCGTGATCCACACCAACAAGCTCACCAAGACCTTCACCGTGAAGAAGGAAACCGTCGAGGCCGTGAAGGGCGTGGACATCGACGTCGCGCCCGGCGAACTTGTCGCCTTCCTTGGCCCGAACGGCGCCGGCAAGTCCACGACCCTGCGGATGCTCACCACCCTGTTGAAACCCACCTCCGGGTCGGCCACAGTGGCGGGCGTTGATGTGGCCAAGGACCCGGCGGGGGTGCGCGCCCGGATCGGCTACATCGGCCAAGGCAATGGCGGCGGGCACAGCTACCGCGTGATCGACGAACTGATCATGCAAGGCCGCTTCTACGGAATGAACACCACAGACGCGAAAGCCCGTGCCGAGACACTCATGGCATCCCTGGACCTCAGCGACCTCGCAAAGCGCACCGTGATCAAACTTTCCGGCGGGCAACGGCGCCGCATGGACGTGGCCCTCGGGTTGATGCACTCCCCCGGCTTGCTGTTCCTCGATGAGCCGTCCACCGGAATGGACCCCCAGAACCGCGCCAACCTCTGGGAGCACATCATGCGGATGCGCGAGGAGCACGGGACCACCATTGTGCTGACCACCCATTACATGGACGAGGCCGATTCCATGTCCGAGCGCGTCATCGTGATCGACCACGGGACCATCATTGCCGACGACACCGCGTCACGGCTCAAGGCGAACCTCGCCGGGGACCTCCTCGCCGTGGAAGTTGCCGCCGGTTCCGCGTCCGAGGTGCGGGGGCTGCTGGGCCGCGCGGCCGCGGAAGGCGACATGGAGGAAAACGCGTACGACGGCGTGGTCCGCTTCCGCCTTCGGTTGGCGCAGGGTGCCCGACTTGCACCGGGGTTGCTGAAGGAAATGCACGACGCCGGCGCTCCCGCCCAGTCGCTCGAACTGAAACCACCCACGCTGGACGACGTTTTCCTGGAATTGACCGGCCGCAGCCTGCGGGAAGGAGCTGAAGTCTGATGATTGAACAAGCCGTTGCCCCGGGTGTGGCCCTCCAAAGGCGTGGACCACGCAGCGTAGTCACTGACACGTGGTTCGTTTTCTGGCGCGAGATGCTGCTGCCGCTGCGGGATCCTTTCTCGCTGATTTTCTCCCTGATCCAACCGCTGGTTTTCCTGGGGTTGTTCGGGCCGCTGCTCGGCTCAGCTGTTGGTGCCCCGGCCTTCGGTGGCCAGTCCACGCTGCAATGGTTCCTTCCCGGAGTGGTGGTGATGATCGCACTGTTCGGCACCTCCATGACCGGCTCCAACCTGCAGTACGAACTCATGACCGGTTCCTACGAACGGATCTTGGCCACGCCGCTCTCCCGGTCTTCGCTCATGATCGGCCGGGCGCTGAAGGAATGGGCTCCCCTGGTGTTGCAGGGTCTGCTGATCTCCGTGGTCTGCATTCCCTTTGGTTTCGTTTTCTACCCTTTGCATGTGGTGCTGGGCTTGGTCATTCTGGGCATCTTCGGCATCGGGCTCGGCGCGCTGTCCTATGCCCTTGCCCTGGTCTCGCAGAACAAGGAATGGATCTTCTGGGGCGTGCAGCAAACGCTGCTGTTCCCGCTGATGATCCTTTCCGGCATCATGTTGCCCATAGAAGCCGGTCCGGGGTGGATGAAGGTGGCAAGCCTCTTCAATCCCCTGACCTACCTGGTGAACGCCGAACGGGAGTTGTTTGCCGGACGCATTGGGATGGACACGATGTGGGGTCTCGTGGCCGCCGTGGTGACGGCCGCCGTCGGACTTGTAGTGGGAATCCGGACCATCAGCCGGAATACCAACTGACGGCCTGTTTCAGCTACAGGTGCAGCCGGGACACCGCCTCCTGGCGCATGTCCACCTTCCGTACCTTCCCGGACACAGTCATCGGGAAGGACTCACGGACGTCGATGTAACGCGGGATTTTGTAGTGGGCCAGCTTTCCGCGACAGTAATCGGCCAGGTCCTCGGCAGTCAGCGTCTCAGTACCGGGCTTGAGGATGATGCACGCCATCAGCTCCTCTCCATACTTCTCGTCGGGAACACCAATCACCTGCACATCCTGGATGGACGGGTGGAGATACAGGAATTCCTCGATCTCGCGCGGGTAGATGTTCTCTCCACCGCGGATCACCATGTCCTTGATCCGGCCCTCAATCACCACATAGCCTTCCTCATCCATGCGGGCGAGGTCGCCGGTGTGCATCCACCCCTCAGCGTCGATTGCCTCCGCCGTTTTGTCCGGTTGGCCCCAGTAGCCCTGCATCACCGAGTAACCCCGCGTGCAGAGCTCACCGATGACGCCGCGCTCCACCACTTCACCCGATCCCGGATCGACAATGCGGCTCTCAAGGTGCGGCATGGTCCTGCCCACCGTGCTGGTCCGTTGCTCCAGGGTGTCCCCCGCGCGGGTCATGGTGGACACGGGCGAGGTCTCGGTCATGCCGTAGCAGATGGCGACGTCAACCATGTGCATCTCATCGATGACCCGGCGCATCACCTCCATGGGACATAAGGAACCGGCCATGACTCCGGTACGCAGCGTGGAGAGATCATAGGAGTTGAAGTCCTCCAGTGCGAGCTCGGCAATGAACATGGTGGGCACGCCATATAGGGAAGTCCCGCCGAAGTCCTGAACTGCTTCCAACGCCGCCGACGGGTTGAAACCGCGGCCCGGAATGATGGTCGCAGCCCCAAAGCTCAGCGCATTCAAGTTCCCGATCACCATGCCGAAGCAGTGGTAGAACGGCACGGGGATCACCACCCGATCGTGCTCGGTGTAGTTCAGGAGCCGGCCGATCGAGTGCCCGTTGTTGAGGATGTTGTGGTGCGTCAAGGTGGCGCCCTTGGGGAACCCCGTGGTGCCGGAGGTATATTGCAGGTTGATGGGGTCGTGTGGGTCAAGGCCGGCCATGCGGTCCCGAAGCGCTGAAAGCCCGACGCCGTCTGCCCGGGTCAGGAGTTCACCGTAGGTGAGTTCGTGGTTGGCTTCCGGGACGCCCGCAGTGAGTCCCAATTCCGGCTCTCCCGGGAGGAAGACGATCTCCCGGAGCTCGGGACAGTTACGGGCCGCATCCCTGGCCATGCCCACGTAGTCACTGTGCTTATCCGATGGCGCTGCCACCAGCATCCGCATGCCATTCTGCTTCACCACAAACTCCAGCTCATGGCTCCGGTAGGCCGGGTTCACGTTGACCAGCACCGCACCCATCTTGGCTGTGGCGTACTGAAGAATGGTCCACTCGGCGCAGTTGGGGCTCCAAATGCCGATCCGCTCGCCCTTGGCCACGCCCATGGCGAGCAGGGCGCGGGCGAGGCGATCGACGTCGTCGTTAAGCTTTTGGTAGCTCCAGCGGCGGGCGTCACCGCCCGGCACCACAGCCGCTTCGATAAGCGCGTCCCGCAGGGGAAACCGGGCCGCGATGCGCTCAAAATTGGCGCCAATGGTCTCTTCGAGCAGCGGGACGTCAGTGTCTCCGGCAGTGTAGGACAACATGACGGAACGCTACCAAGGGACGGCGCGCAACAGAACCGTAACCGCCTCCAGCAGCGCCGTGTCCTGCCGGTAGGGTTGGAGCCATGAGTGAACCCATTGACCTGCAGGCCACGTTCATCCCCAACGAAGGCGAATTTTTCCGCGTGAAGCTCGCCCTGGAAATCGCGATCGACGAGGTCGTCAACGAGCCTGGCTGCATCCGCTATGAACTGACCGAGGCCACCGAAGAGAAGCTAGTCCTGACTGAGCGATGGGAATCCGAGGAGCTTCTGGAGAAGCACTCCAAGGGCATCGCCGTCCAGGACCTGAACGAGTCCCTCAGCGCACTGCTCGCCGAGCCGGTCAAGCTGGAACGGCTCTAGGCTTTACCTGCTTCAGGGCGGCGAAATCGCTGCAAGACTGCGAGAACGCCTAAAACGCATCGAGGCCGCCGGAATTTTCCGGCGACCTCGATGCGTTCCGGCGAGCTCGATGTTTCGAGCCGCCGCTTAGTCTTAGTTTTCCTGAGCCTCGGCACGCGCCTTGGCAACGTGGGCGTGGACCTCTTCCATGTCCAGGCCCTTCACGGCCTCGATGACCTGCTCCAACTGCGGACCGTTGAGGGCTCCCGGCTGCGAGAAGACAAGGACCTTTTCACGGAATGCCATGAGCGTCGGGATGGATGTGATCCCGGCTTCGGCGGCGAGCTGTTGCTCAGCCTCGGTGTCTACCTTCGCAAACACGACGTCAGTGTGCTTTTCTGAAGCTGCCCCGTACGTGGGGGCGAACTGACGGCACGGGGCGCACCAGGCCGCCCAGAAATCCACCAGGACAATGTCGTTGTCCTCGATGGTCGATGCGAACTGTTCTCCAGTGATGTCAACTGTAGCCATGCTTCCACGGTACGCGACCCTGCCCGCTAAGTCCCGTTGAGGCGGGGCCTGTTCGCTTCCCGCGTCACCGGGAATAAAGGGACGAACTGCATATCACGGCACCCCCTTGATCCCGGTTGAACAGCTGTTTAGTGTTTGAAACATGCGTTCAAGCGCAGAAGATCTGACCACCCGGGCGCGCATCCGCGACGCCGCCATCGGCCTCTTCGGCCGTGAAGGATTTGCCCGCGCCACCGTCAGGGCGGTAGCCGCTGCTGCGGGAGTCAGCCCAGGCCTGGTCATCCACCATTTCGGTAGCAAAGACGGGCTCCGCGACGCTTGCGACCAGCACGTCCTGGCCCAAACAGCAACGCAGGGTCGCGAGAAAACCCACCCGGAGTCCACGCGGCAACTCATCCAGGATTACCTCAACCACCCCGACCAATACTCGGACGAGATCGCCTACATCCGTCGTGTCCTCAGCGACGAGTCCGAGGCGGGTGACGCCTTCTTTGATGCCGTGGTCAGGCAGACCCAGGACATCATCCACGCCGGAATCGAGGCCGGCACCATCCGGAAGTTCGACGACGTCCGGTCCACCGCCGTCGTCATCGCCTCCAACAGCCTGTCGATCCTCATGCTGGGCAGGCACCTCTCCCGGACATTGAGAACTGTAGCCCCCGAGCCCCACGGCATCGGCCCCGAGCTTCTCCGGCAACTCACCTTGCCCGCCCTGGAGATTTACACACACGGCTTTTACACGGACTCGCGATTCCTGGACGCGGCCCGCGACGCCTTGCAGCATGACAGCACCAGCGCCGGAAGGGAGCATGCACTGTGACCCAGGCAATCGTCGTCGAGGGTTTGCGCAAGAGATTCGGAGCCCGGGAAGTCCTCCATGGGCTCGACTTCGCAGTGGAACGCGGGACGGTGTTCGGCGTCATCGGGCCGAACGGAGCGGGCAAGACCACCACCATGCGCTGCCTTCTGGACATCATCAGGCCCAGCGCGGGGTCCATCTCGGTGCTGGGCCAGGACCCGCGACAGGCAGGCACTGCCCTTCGCCGCAGGATCGGCTACCTGCCCGGCGAACTGCATTTGGAAAACAGGACCACGGGCCGGCGCATGCTGGAGCACTTCGCAGCCATCAGCGGCCCCGTTGAGCAACGGCACGTCATCGAACTCGCCGAGCGGCTGAACCTTGACCTCGATCGCCAAACCCGGAAGCTCTCCAAAGGCAACAAGCAGAAGCTCGGACTGCTGCAGGCCTTTATGCACAAGCCGGAACTCCTGGTGCTCGACGAACCCACCAGCGGCCTGGATCCCTTGGTTCAGCAGGTATTCCATGCGATGGTTCGTGAAGCCGTGGATGACGGCGCCACGGTATTCCTTAGCTCGCACGTCCTCAGCGAAGTACAGCAAGCCGCCGACGCCGTCGCCATCCTCCGCGACGGCGAAATCGTCACCGTTTCCACCGTGGAGGCGCTCAGGACCGCAGCAGTCCGGCAGCTGCGGTTCAACAGCACAGGGACGGAGCCGCACGACGTCGGCGCGCTGCTGGCCAGGGTGCCCGGCGTCGCCAACGTGGCAGTACGGGAGCTCAAGGCCGACGGTCACGCCGCCGGAACAGTTGAGGCTACGGCAACGCTCTCCGGCCACGTCCAGCCCTTGATCCAGGAGTTGTCCAAGCTGAACGTGACGGATCTGGTCCTTGAAGAACCCGATCTGGAGGAAGCCGTATTGACTCTCTACACGGCGCAATCCGTGGGGAATGACCACGCTTCCGGGAAGCTTCATGCTTCGGGACGCCGCGCGGAAGGAGCCCACCGTGCCTAGGGTTCTCCCATTGTTCACCAAGGCCCTGACTGACTCGTGGCGTTCAACGTTGGCATGGGCACTGGGCTTGTCGGCGGCGTGCATGCTCTACCTGCCTCTGTATCCCTCGATCGGGGGCAGTGCGCAGATGCAGGACCTGATCAACGCGCTTCCCCCCGAAATGACCAAAGCCCTGAACTACGATCAAATCGCTTCGGGCCCCGGCTACACCCAAGCCACCATGTTCGGGTTGATCGGCTTCCTGCTGATGTCCATGGCCTCGGTCGGATGGGGCGCCGCGGCCGTGGGCGGCGACGAGGAATCCGGATTACTTGAACTGACGCTCGCTCACAGTGTCACCCGGGTGCAGGTAGTCCTCGAGCGTGCACTGGCCATCGTGGTTCGTATCGCGCTGCTTTCCGTTCTCGTTTTCCTGCTGGTGCTGGGACTGAACGGGCCCTCGCAACTGGGCATCGACGTCGGACATCTCGCCGGAGCGGTGCTGCTGTTCGCCGCCCTGGCGCTGCTCAGCGGGACAGCTGCGCTTTGCGCCGGATCGCTGAGCGGCCGGAAAGTTTATGGGATCGCGGCGGGCGCCGCCGTGGCCGTCCTCGGGTATGTGTTCAACGCAGTGGGGCGGCAAAGTCCCGACGTCGAGTGGCTGCTGAACCTGTCGCCCTACCATTGGGCGTACGGCAACTCCCCAGTGGCCAACGGTGCTGACTGGGGAGCCACCGCGGGCCTGTACGGCATCTCGGCAGCACTCATTGTGCTCGGAGCCGTGGCGCTGCAGCGACGCGACGTAGGGGTTTAGCTCCAGACGTGCGGGGCGGGACGACGCGCTCCGGGGAGGGCGTTGTTTTCGCGCCACTCGTGGATCCACTCGGGCAGTTCCAGGTCAGCCGGCGGCGCGCCGAACTCGGTAATGATTTCTTCCTGAGAGACAGGCTTGCCCTTGTGCACCAGGCGGGTGGCGATGTGTGCCCGTGCATAGATTTCACCGTCCACCACCATGCGTTGTTCGAAGTAGATGGCCTTACTGTCCAAGCCAATGATGCGGGTCTCGATGGTGTATTGCTGCCAGAGCTGCAGCGATTTGCGGAAAGCGATGGTCTCACCGGCTGCCACCGGGCTCCAACCCCGCTTGCGCATTCTTGTCCAGATGCCGCTGCGGACCATCAGGTCGAAACGGCCGAGGTCCATGAGCGAGAAATACATACCGTTGTTGACGTGCATCGCGATGTCGATGTCAGTGGGCAGAACCCGCAAAGGCAGCGAGGATTCTTCCCAGACACCCAAGGGCGAACGCTTGGATGACGTGAACAGCAGCATGAGGGTACGAAGAAGCAAGTGCATGGCTCAATGTTACCCGCCGGTAACTTCCTGGGGAATATGCAGACCACATCGCGGACCCGGCTCATAGCCCAAAGACCGTTTATGTACAACGATTGCACTAACGTTTACCGCCGGTTCATGAAAGACGTGCACAATATCTGAAACTCATATTGATCGAACACATAAGGGGGACCCTTTGAGCACACTGCAAACCGCCAGGCCGGAAGGCGACGTTTGGCCGGAACTCTCCCGCCACCAGAACGTGGTTCTCCAGGATGCCCGCGGCAACCGCATCGAGGGAACCATCGATGGCATGACCAATGATCGCAGCACGCTGTGGATCCAACTGAAGGGCGGCTTGGGCCGCCAACTGATTCACCACTTGGACGGCTACTGGCTGGAGACACCGGCCGCCTGAAAGCTGTTGAGTACTTCCGCGGTGGCTAGTATTCCCGTATGACTCAAGCGCGATACAGGGACCTCGTTGAATGGCCCCTCATGGCCACGGCACTGATTTTCCTCACGGCTTACGCGTGGCAGGTCATCGGTCGCGTCACCGGAGCCGAGGCAATACCTTTCGAGGTTGTTCTCTGGATCACCTGGGGAATTTTCGCCTTGGACTACTTCGTCAATCTCTGGCTTGCCGAAGACCGGATGCGGTGGTTCCTGTGGAACCTGCACGAACTCCTGATAGTGGTACTCCCGTTCTTCCGGCCACTCCGGTTGCTGCGGCTGGTCACGTTGCTCTCCGTCCTGCAACGCACCGTAGGTGAAACCCTGCGCGGACGCGTCGCCACATACGTAGCAGGAGCAGCCGCGATGCTCATCCTCATCGGAGCACTGGCCGTGCTGGATGTCGAACAGAACGCACCCGACGCCAAGATCGTCACCTTTGGGGACGCCGCGTGGTGGGCCATCACCACCATCACCACCGTGGGCTACGGCGACCTCTACCCGGTAACCCCCATCGGCAGGATCGTCGCTGCGGCCCTCATGATGAGCGGGATCGCGGTCCTTGGCATCGTGACAGCCTCAATTGCTTCCTGGCTGCTTCAACGAATCGAGGAGAACGCCGAGGGCGTAGCAGCGGCAGCGGAAATCAAGGCCGCCGCGGCCGAGGAACCCGTCCGCGCCGAGATGGCCGACCTGGTCACGGAAATCGCGGCCCTACGGATGGAGATCGCGGAGCTCCGGCAAGCGACGGAGCGCCGCTGACCGATCCCTGATTGTTCGGATACCCCGCCGGTCAACGCTCTGCCAGGCGGACAACCCCGGGATTGGGCCGGCCGTACCGTCACCACCAACTCTGAACACTAATGTCACGTGACCCGCCGTCGCTTGCGGTGTGTCACCCGGATTGCAGGTCCAAAGTGGGTGGTAGCCGCACACCCCTGCGTTCGTCCTGACCCGCTGGCGACACGCGGAATCGAGTGTCGCCGCCGCATTTGCGCGGCACGAACGGATATGAGTGTCCTCAGGCGGCGCGAGGGCACACGAAAAAATCCCCGGAACCAGTGGTTCCGGGGATTCTCCTTGGGTGGCAGATGAGGGATTCGAACCCCCGTAGGCGTTGCCAGCTGATTTACAGTCAGCCCCCTTTGGCCGCTCGGGTAATCTGCCGAACTTCAAAAGAAGATCACTTCCGGAGACCGTTTCTTTTAGATCCGGTAACCGAAGGCAGAGACAACCTTACAGAACTTTCTGCGAAGAATCTAATCGGCCGCAGACACCCGGGAATTCGCACTATTTCAGGCTTCCCCGAGGATCCGGCCGGCCAGTTTCGCTTCGAACTTTTCGGCTTGCTCGGCGGTGATCTGGTTGAGCTGCACTGCGCGCAACAAGTCCGCGTGCACTCCGTCCATCCGGGCAGTAGCGTCGGGAACCGGGCTCAGGACGATCGATGCGGCAACAGCCGCGGCAGCTACGGCACTCGCTGCGGCGACTGCAGCCGTGCCAATGGAGCCTGCTGCTGCAGATGCGGATTTGCTGATGGACTGGACGGCCTTGCTGCTCATGCTGATCCTCCGTGGATGCGTTCTTCCAACTGGTACAACTCTCAACCAGCAGCCTCTGTTCCAACCCTGCATGTGCTGTGAGCGAACTGTGAAAGAAGTCCACGGCCCTAACCCACGCCTTCCGTACTAGGCTGGATGCCAGACCAACCCGCCCTCACAGGGCCCCCAACCTAAGGAGAGTCATGGCAGGCGAATCCACATTCGACGTCGTAAGCAAGGTAGACAAGCAAGAGGTCGCCAACGCGCTCAACCAGTCCCAGAAGGAAATCGCGCAGCGATACGACTTCAAGGGCGTCGGCGCTGAGATTGATTTCAGTGGCGAAAAGATCCTCATGAAGGCCAATTCCGAGGACCGCGTCCTGGCTGTCCTGGACGTCTTCCAGTCCAAGCTCATCAAGCGCGGCATCTCACTGAAGTCCCTGGACCAGGGTGAGCCTTTCCCCTCCGGCAAGGAATTCCGCCTGGAGTGCACCATCAAGGAAGGCATTGCCCAGGACATCGCCAAGAAGATCAACAAGATCATCCGCGACGAAGCCCCGAAGTCCGTCAAGTCCCAGATCCAGGGCGACGAACTCCGTGTCACCTCCAAGTCCCGTGATGACCTGCAGGAGACCATGAACATCCTCAAGAAATTCGAAGAGGCTGACCTGCAGTTCGTGAACTTCCGCAGCTAGTCTCTGCTGACACGTTGCCGGCCCGCTGTTCCGTTGTTGACCAACCACGGAAAAGCGGGCCAGCGACGTTTAAGGCAATTACAGCAACGGGCGCCCGGCCATCCGCTCCAGCCGGCTGATCCGCTCCTTCATGGGCGGGTGCGTGGAGAACATGCGCCGCATGCCGCCGCCACGGAACGGGTTGGCGATCATGAGGTGTGAGGCATTGACCAGCCGCTGGTCCTGCGGGAGCGGCAACTGGGTGACACCGGATTCGATCTTGCGCAGGGCTGAGGCGAGCGCCAGTGGATCGCCGGTCAGCTCCGCACCGTCCTCATCGGCGTCGAACTCACGTGTACGGGAGATGGCCATCTGAATCAGTGACGCCGCGAAAGGTGCGAGCAGGGCCATCGCGATAGTAGCCAGCGGGTTGGCGTTGCGCCGGTCCCCGCTGCCAAAGATCAGCAGCATCTGACCCACTGAAGTGATGACGCCGGCCACGGCAGCAGCAACCGATGAGGTGAGGATGTCGCGGTTGTACACGTGCATCAGCTCATGCCCCAGTACTCCCCTGAGTTCGCGGGCGTCGAGCAGGTGGAGTATCCCCTCGGTGCAGCACACGGCAGCGTTCTTGGGATTGCGTCCGGTGGCGAAGGCGTTGGGCGTCATGGTGGGCGAGAGGTAGATCCGCGGCATGGGTTTGTTGGCACGCACGGACAGCTCTCGAACAATCTGGTACAGCTGCGGTGCCTGTGCCTCGGTGACGGGGTAGGCGGCCATGGAACGGATGGCGATCTTGTCGCTGTTCCAGTAACCATAGGCCGTGGTGGCCACACCGATCAGAGCCATGATCCAGATGGGCGTGGTGCTGCGCGTCCCGGCCGCGATGATGGCGCCCAAACCCAACAACACCGCCCACAGCACACCGAAGAGCGCCGCGGTCTTGAGTCCATTGTTGTGTTTATGCACGGTTGTTCTTGTCGCTTTCGTTGTCGCAAGGGTTCTGTACGGATTAACGCCGACGCCGCCCCTCGTGTTCCGTTGTCAGCCTACGTTGCGAGGCCCGCTACGCAGAGTAAACGTCCCCGAAACCCTGCAGAGCTGGCCTCGCAACGCGAAGGGGCTACGCAAAGGGGCCCGGTCTCCGAGGCGTGACCCTTGTGGCTAGGGCACCGGGTGTTTGGCGTCGTACGCGACGAATCCGGGCTGCATGCGCGAAGCGAACCATGCAACAAGGATGCAGAGGAGCCCGCCCAGCAGCAACACTCCGCCTTCGCTCAGGAACTGGGTGACGCCGCCAGCCAGCATGTCCCCTACCCGGGGCCCTCCGGCCACCACCACGATGAACACGCCCTGGAGTCGCCCCCGCAAGTGGTCCGGTGTGGCTGCTTGCAGGATGGTGGTGCGGAAAACGGCGCTGACGGAGTCCGAGATTCCGGCAAGGGCGCAACAGAATGCTGCCGGGATCAGCCACGGCGTGACACCGTCGCGGCCGGCATCCCCTGCCAGCAGCACCACCAATCCGAAGCCGGCAATGGACGCGCCCCAACCAATCACGGACCACACCACGGCACTGCCCTGCTTGCGGACCCGCCCCAAGGGCCCGGAAAACAGGCCGGCCAGGAATGCGCCCACGGCCGTTGACGCGAGCAGCACTCCAACGGTGGTCTCGCCCCCGCCGATCATTACCGCACCGATGGCCGGCATCAGTGCGCGGGGCTGGGCGCAGATCATGGCGATGAGGTCGATGATGAAGGTCATGCGGACGTTGGGCCGCGTCCCGAGGAACCTAAAGCCTTCCACCACGGAGCGAAGCCCTGGCCGCACGGCATCCTTGGACGGCGGAAGGGGCGGGAGTTTGAAGAGCCCCCACAGTGCGAACGTGAAGCTGATGACGTCGATGGTATAGGTCCAGCCAAAGCCGATGGTGGCCACGAGCACGCCCGCCAGGAGTGGTCCAGCGGTCATGGACAAGCCGAACGTCAGCATGCTCAGGGCATTGGCAGCGGGAAGGAGGTCCTTGCGGACCAGGAGCGGGATAATGGCGCTCCGGGCGGGGCCGTTGATGCCTTGGGCGCCACTTTGGATGGCCACCAGTGCGTAAAGGAGCCAGATGTTGCCGACCTCCAGCCAAGCCTGCAAGGCCAGTCCGGCAGTGGTTGCCCACAGAACAAGGGAAGCGATGAGGGCTACTTTGCGGCGATCGTAGGCGTCCGAAACGGAACCCCCGTAGAGCCCGGCGATCACCAACGGAACCAGCGCAAAGATTCCCAGGAGGCCCACATAGAAGCTCTCCTGCGTGAGCCGATAGACCTCCAGGCTGACAGCCACCAGGGTCAACTGGGTTCCGATGGCAGCTACTGAAGCCCCCAGCCAGAGCCGCCGAAAAGCGGGACTCTCCTTCAGGGGAGTGATGTCTGCCAGTAGTTTCGCCACCGTCCTACCTTAACGAGCATTACAGCAACCTCCCGCAACTCTCCCTGGCTGCGGGAGGTGCTTGGTAGGCTCACCCCGGGGAGGGAGTTGACATGGGCTTGGAGCGACGTTTGCTGTACCGTTCGAGGTTTTGGGAAATCGCCCGGCCTCGCCATCCCCTCACGGCCGGGCACATCTTGATCAGGCTGTCCGATCCGTCCACCGAATTCGCGCAGGCTTCCGCGTCCGACTGGCTCTTCTGCCACAACCTGGTACGCACCGCACTCCAGGACGTACTGGGGGCAACACGCTTCTCCGTGATGTTCGCCCACCGCTGGCACCCGCTTGGTTCCGCAATAGGCGAGCCAGTGGCCGAGTCCTCAACCCCCACGTTCCACCTGTTCGGGCGTTGGGACGGAGAAACCACGACGCCGGGCGCTCAGCTTTCCTTGCCGGCCCACCGTCGTGTCGGGGAGCCTGAGCACACCTTGGAAGCCACCGACACGGCGGTCCGTGAGGCGCTGCGGCTGAGCCGACCTGAGACCTCCGTAAGTTCCGAACCCGGGGCGGGCGCCGCCGTCGAGCGCTCTTCTGAAGTCGTGCCCGCTTCTGACGCTGGTCCGCTGGTACGGGCGGTGGAAACGGGGCCCCGCCATACGGTGATCGAACCTGTCCGGGCTGTGGCGAACGTTCGTGACGTCCTGCCGACGGAACTGCTGGCCATGGCGGGGGCCTTGGCCGCCCTTCCCCTCAGCGGAGGTCTCAGTGGTTTCAGTTGCCTGGCATTGGAATCAGAGACAGCTGGCGCGCCTCTACGGGTGCATGCGCTGGCTCGATCAGCAGCTGAGAACGCGAATCCCATGGAGGATCTGTTCCGTTCACCAGAAGTTAGCCTTGCCTTATTGTGAACTGATCAAAATAAGTGTTTCAATGAATGCATGACAGATCACACAGCCGAGCAAGCAGAATGGGCCGCCGCCCTGCATGCCCACGGCCGGCGTGTGACCAAACAGCGGCTGGCCGTGCTTGCCGCAGTCCAGCACCATCCGCATTCTCCGGCAGAAGGCATTCTTGCCGCTGCCCGCAAAGAGCTTCCTGAACTGACGGCGCAGTCCGTTTACGTAGTGCTCAGCGACCTCACGGACCTGCAGATGCTGCGCCGCTTCGAACCCCCACACTCCCCGGCGCTGTACGAAACCCGGGTGGGTGACAACCACCATCACGCCGTGTGTATCAGCTGCGGCAAGGTGGAGGACGTGGATTGCGCCGTGGGACACGCACCGTGCCTCACCCCGCACTGGGATGAAAATTCCAAGCCCATGACCATCCAGATCGCAGACGTCCTGTACCAAGGCATCTGCCAGGACTGCCAGTCCAAACAACAGCTTCCCGTAACTTCCGTAACTCAGAAATAAAGAAAAAGGAGAACAATGACTGCCATTTCAACAACCCAGTCAGGTGCCCCCGTTACCTCCGACGCGCACTCGAAGTCCGTCGGCGCTGACGGTGCCATCATCCTCACCGACCACTACCTGGTGGAAAAGCTCGCTCAGTTCAACCGCGAGCGGGTCCCGGAGCGTGTAGTGCACGCCAAGGGTGGCGGCGCATTCGGTACGTTCAAGACCACCTCGGACGTTTCGGCTTACACCAAGGCAGCCTTCCTGCAGCCGGGCGTTGAGACGGACATGCTGATCCGCTTCTCCTCCGTTGCAGGCGAGAACGGTTCTCCCGACACCTGGCGCGACCCCCGCGGTTTCGCTGTGAAGTTCTACACCTCCGAGGGCAACTACGACCTCGTTGGCAACAACACCCCCGTCTTCTTCATCCGTGACGGCATCAAGTTCCCGGACTTCATCCACTCCCAGAAGCGCCTCCCGGGCAGCCACCTGCGTGACGCTGACATGCAGTGGGACTTCTGGACCCTCTCCCCCGAGTCCGCACACCAGGTCACCTGGCTCATGGGCGACCGCGGCCTCCCGGCTTCCTGGCGCGAAATGCAGGGCTACGGCTCGCACACCTACCAGTGGATCAACGCCGCCGGCGAGCGTTTCTGGGTCAAGTACCACTTCAAGTCCAACCAGGGCGTCAAGACCATCACGGGCGACCAGGCTGAACAGCTTGCCGGCTCGGATGCGGACTTCTACATCCGCGACCTCCAGGAGAACATTGCCGATGGCAACTTCCCCTCCTGGGAACTGCACGTCCAGGTCATGCCGTACGAGGACGCCAAGACGTACCGCTTCAACCCGTTCGACCTCACCAAGGTTTGGCCGCACTCCGACTACCCGCTGATCCACGTGGGCACCATGGAGCTGAACAAGAACCCGGAGAACTACTTCGCGCAGATCGAGCAGGCCACCTTCGCGCCGTCGAACTTCGTACCGGGCATTGCCGCTTCCCCGGACAAGATGCTGCAGGCCCGCATCTTCTCCTACGCAGACGCACACCGCTACCGCGTGGGCACCAACCACGCACAGATCCCGGTGAACCAGCCCAAGAACCAGGTCAACAACTACAGCCAGGACGGACAGGGCCGCTTCCTGTTCAACTCCCCTTCCACTCCGGTGTACGCACCGAACTCGGTGGGTGGCCCGGCTGCTGTTGAGCCCACTTCGCCTGCCGGTGGCTGGGAGAACGACGGTGAGCTCACCCTCTCCGCCCACACCCTGCACGCTGAGGACGACGATTTCGGCCAGGCCGGTACCTTGTACCGCGAGGTCTACGATGACGCTGCCAAGGCCCGCCTCCTGGACACCATCACCGGTGCCGTTGGCGGCGTGAAGACCGCCGACATCAAGGAACGCGCCATCCAGTACTGGACCAACGTTGACTCCGAGCTCGGCGCCAAGCTCCGCGCCAACCTCGGTGCAGGCCAGACCGAGTCCGACGCCGAAGCAGCCAACAAGCTCTAAGCGTCTCTGCTCTACTGCTTTTCCAGGAACACCCCGTTGCGGATCTTCTCCGCGACGGGGTGTTCCTTTTGTTTTCCACATAGCTCTTGTTGGTTATGGCTGGGCGGGTCATGCCGTCCCTAGGATCCTTCTATGAGCACATTCGAAGGCATCCCCACTGCCGCATTCCGTTTCTACGCCGAGCTTGAAGAGAACAACAACCGGGAGTGGTGGCTGGAGCATAAAACAACGTACGACGCCGAGGTGAAGGGACCGCTGACAGCCCTCCTTTCGGAGCTGGAGCCGAAGTTCGGGCCGGCAAAGATCTTCCGGCCCAACCGGGACATCAGATTCTCCCAGGACAAGTCACCGTACAAGACAGCGCAAGGCGCCTTCGCTGCCAGCCAGGAAGGCGTCGGCTTCTATCTCCAGATCAGTGCCGACGGCCTGCTGATCGGCGGCGGCTACCACTCTCACACGCCCGCCCAACTGACACGTTTCCGGGCCGCAGTGGATGCTCCTGATAGTGGATTGGAGTTGCAGGGAATCGTCGATGCGGTGGCAGCGGCAGGCTTCGCCATTGAGGGTGAGACCCTCAAGACCGTTCCACGGGGTTTCGACAAAGACCATCCACGCGCAGAGCTGCTCAAGCACAAGTCCTTGTCCGCCAGCGTTCAGGTGGGTCAGCCGGAGTGGTGGTCCACTCCCACAGCCCGGGACGAGATCGCCGGCCGTTGGGAAGTGCTGAGGCCGCTGGTGGAGTGGGTCGGTGAGCATGCTGCGCCGTAGATATTCTCTGATGTTGGTCCTCGAAACTCACCTCAGACGCCCGCTCGTTCGCCGGGCTGTTGGTCAGTGAGATACGCCGGCGTTGCGTCGAGGAGATTCACAAGGTCTTTGCCGTTGGCCTTCCCAAACACACTTCCCCAATGGCTGGAAACCGCAAAGCGCCAAAGACCGCCGGAGTCGTGTGTTGTCTGCTGCTCCTCTTGCCGTTCGCCGTGCCGGCACTGGGAAGCCGTGGCGCCCGATCTGTTCCCAGCATCCCTTTGCAACCGGGCGTGACTTGCCGTCTTGAGTAACTAGCCCGGACGGTGGGGGGTGGGTAACGTCCATATAGGTCTCCAGCGCAGAGATATGGATGTGCTGGTCCATGCTCCGCGACGGCTCATAGGATGTGCGGCCTATACTCGTCCCCAGGCTCCCCTGGGCGGGTTTCAAAGTCGACCCAGGCGCAACTTCCCAATTGCTTGCTTTGCTTGTTTTGCTGCCAGCGGACCTCGGCTATAAAACAGCGGTACTTTTTCCCCACCCCTGATATGAGTCCATGTCCGGATCAGCGGCAGCCCTCCCTTAGAAGTGACACCGGCATAGTTAGCCGGCCGTCGTCAACTCCTAGGATCTGTTGTCACTCGACTCGTCAAGCCCACGCTCACCCACTTCTGGCTGAGAACATCGAGGTCGACGCTCTGCAGCACTGAGCACCGGACCCGCGTCAAAGGAAGCTGTCGCGCAAACAGAATGCTCCGTTCGCCCAAAAAATGGTAAGACTCCTGCCTGTTTTGTATTTCAGTGAGTTAGTAAAGTTACTTGTAATAACCGGTGTTTCTCTAGTCAATAAGTGTTATCTTGCGCTCAGCCTTTCAATTGAGGGAGGCGCTCTGGCATGATCGTTTGAAAGGACGTGGACGTGAGTACCACGCGAAGAACCAGAAATCTAAGCGCAACCTTCGTAGCCATCGGAGTCGTGCTTACTGCTTTTCAGCCAACTACTGCGCTTGCCGCAACTGAGCAGGTTTTGCAGCCGCCAGCTGACATTGGGGAACTATCCGCAACGCTGAAAGCTGTCATCACCGAGAGAAACCAGCAGATCCTTGGCGACCCTGCCACCTCCTCATCTCGGACACAGCTGCAGCTGTTTAGCGCGAAATCCAAGGCCAAAGTGGCCGCGGAATACGACGAACTGAAAGCGCGGAAGACCCGACTGGCTGCATACGGACAGGGCTATTCGTCAGTCATTACAACCTTCGAATCAGAAATCTTCAAGTTCGAAGCCGAACGGGCCTCCGCGGAAATCACCGAACGAACAGATTTGACCTACACAACGGGAGGACCGCCGGAGAGCTACAGGTACGAGCAGATTGTGGAGTTCACAAAGACGGACTCCGGATGGACAATCGACTCGGTCAAACCCAAGAATGAAGGAGGCTTACCACCTTCAACAGTAGTCAGCGCGGCACAACTGGCCCCGGCTCCCGGGGCTCGAAAGCCCCTTATCCTAGGACCGGGCCAGGTAGCCACTGAGGCGAAGGCTTCAGCACCTAACTCCCATGTACCCCAGACGAAGCCGGGTACCGGTCCCAAGTCGGACCAGGAAGTCACACTGGCCGCGGGGTACAACTACACGGCCATGACCAACTACGCCCTCAACTGGGCACTTGGCCGCAACGGCGCTTGCCGATCATTCGGCAACGACTGCCAAAACTTTGTCTCCCAGTCGCTGAAGACGGGAGGGTGGGCCGACCAAGGAGGTTGGTATACCTACGACAACAGCTGGTGGTACACATTCGCCAATCAAACGTATTCATGGGTGGGTGCCCAAAACTTCCGCAACTTTGCAGTCGGCCAAGGCCGGGTCAGCTATCTGAGCTACCTAAATGACCTTGGTCCTGCAGACGTATTGCAGGTGCATTGGCCTGAAGGTACGCCTGATGTCGACCATTCCATGTTCGTGACGTACTCCCCGTGGAGTGCGGGTACTCGTGACATCCGCGTTAGCTATCACACCACCGATACCCTCAACAGGAGTATCTGGAATCTTTATTCGTCATTCCCATACGCAACCTGGTACGGCCTGCGGACCTAAGAGCTAAGCTAAATACCATGCACAATCTAGGACGGATATTTTTTGTCATATTGCTCTGCATTTTCGGCCTGGTGCTCGGCGGTTGCGACAGAAATTTCGACCCAGACATGGGACAACGTAATTCCACAGCCGAAACTGTTATTAGCGCTGCAAAGAATGGTGATCAAAAGAAGCTCTTGGAACTCGCGCTTGTCGACATGCAAGAAAGAGAGGCCGGAGCCAACGAACTCATCACCAAATCCCAGGCTCTTGAATCCAGCGGATACGAAATCCAGTACCAGGAACATCACGGAGCACCTGACAACTATCTGGTGACAGCCAGCGATAACGAAGGCGATGATCTCACCTTCGAGCTCGACTGGCATGAGTCACGATGGCAGCTGGCACTAGGAACGGCTGGCCCACCGAAATCACCCGCCGCAACACCGTAGTCCGCACTGGCACATTCCGCTTTACAACGGCGTTCAAAGAGCGGCATTTAGGGCAGTAAAGAGAAGAAGCCGGGAAGCCCTTTGAACTGCTCCCCGGAAGTTGGATTTGAGAATTCAGTTCTGACTTCCGGGGAGCAGTTTTGCATTCGCAGAGTTCGTTGCATGAGGTCCAGCGGCGAGACCGCTGTAGCGTGGTTGGAGAAGTGTCTTGCGGATACGGCGACAGCCAATCGGCTGGGTGTGTCCCACTGGCCGGTCAAGAGTCTGCAACTGAAGTAAAGGATTCGTGGGCAAGGAGCGCCGTTGACCAAGCCGTAGAAACAGTCATTTTCTTTCGACTTCAAGCTCGCGTTGGTCGAACGGTTCCTGGCGGGCGAGAGTGCACAGGATCTGGCAGCGGAGGCTGACTCGTCGTCGCCTGTCCTGTTTTGAAGGTGGGTGCGTGCGTATCGTCGCGAGGGCTCGGACGTTGCGGCCGAAATGGCGCAATTGGGAAAATTACGGGCCTTGAGGGTTCAAAAGGAGCGGTGAAGGTCCAAGCCCTCAAGGCGTTCCGCGACGTACGGTTCATCAGCACGGACGCACTGGCCACCCATTTAGACGACTACATCCACAAGTACAAGACCAGACGAAACTCGACAAACCTCAAAGGACCTGAGCCCAGTTCAATACCGGACCCAGGCCCCCGCGGCTTCGGCTCTTATTTGGCCAATCCAATTTCAGGACCCAGTTCACGATGGTTCCCGGGCGCCTATGCAGCAATACGGTGCAGCTGTCCGACAAGCTGCTCACATTGGTCTAAACCTTGGTGTAGCTGTCCTCGTCCTCGTCGCCCTTGGTCTGGCGGCTTTCGGCGGCACCATTGACGGAGGCCTTGGCTGCGGCGAATTTCTCATTCAACCGCGAGTGGCGCTGGCCGTAGGCGAAGTAGATGGCCATGCCGATGACCAGCCAGATCGCGAAGAAGATCCAGGTTTCCACGGCCAGGTTGGTCATGAGGTAGAAACAGAGGACTGCGGAGACCCACGGCAGAACCTTCCCGAACGGGACCCGGAAGGCCGGCTTGAGGTCAGGCCGCTTCTTGCGCAATACCAGGATGCCCAGGCTGACCATCACAAACGCGGACAGCGTTCCGATGTTGATCATTTCCTCGAGCAGGTCCACCTTGGTTACGCCTGCTACCAGGGCCACGGCCGCACCACAAATGATCTGCAACCGGGCCGGCGTCGAGCGCTTTTCGCTCGTCTTGGACAGCGAGCGGGGCAGGAGGCCGTCGCGGCTCATGGCCAGGACCACGCGGGACAGGCCCATGAGCAGCACCATGATCACCGTGGTCAGGCCCACCAGGGAACCGAACGCGATGATCTTGGCAGCGTCGGTGTTGCCCACGGCCTCGAAAGCCGTGGTCAGGGTGGGGTTCTTCACCTCGGCCAACTGCGTGTAGGACACCATGCCGGTCAGTGCGAGGGACACCAGGATGTAGAGCAGCGTAACCACTGCAAGGCCACCGAAAATACCGCGGGGAAGGGTCTTCTGCGGGTTCTTGACCTCTTCTGCGGAGGTTGCCACCACGTCAAAGCCGATGAAGGCGAAGAACACCAAAGCTGCGCCGGCGAAGACGCCGAGCGTTCCGTACTGGGCCGGAGCAGCGCCAGTGAGGAAGCCGAAGAAGGACTGCTTCATGACGTCGACGGCGCCGGAGTCGGTGGGCTCGGAGGCAGGAATGAAGGGGGTGTAGTTGGAGAACTTCACGTAGCTGAAGCCAACAACGATCACGAACAGCACTACGGCGATCTTGATCAGCGTGAAGACGTTGCCAACGCGGGCGGACAGCTTTGTCCCCAGCACCAGCAGGACGGTGAAGATCGCGACAATGAGGAAGGCTCCCCAGTAGAGATCAACACCAGCCACCTGGATTGACGGCGGCATTTCCACGCCCATCAGGCCGAAGACCGTACTGAGGTAAATGCCCCAATACTTTGCGATCACGGCTGCGGCGGTGAAAAGTTCAAGGATGAGGTTCCAGCCGATGATCCACGCGAGGACCTCGCCCATGGTGGCGTACGTGAACACGTAGGCGGAGCCTGCCACGGGGATCGCTGTGGCGAACTCCGCGTAGCACATGATGGCCAAAGCACACGTGACAGCGGCGATGGCGAAGGAGATGGTGACAGCAGGGCCGGCAAAGTTCGCGGCAGCCTTGGCGCCCACTGAGAAGATCCCGGCGCCGACAGCAACGGCGACGCCCATGATCATCAAGTCCCAGGTGCTGAGGCTGCGCTTCAGCTTTCGCCCGGGCTCGTCGGCATCGGCGATCGACTGCTCGATCGACTTGGTCCTGAAAATGTTCATGAAAATGCCACATTCTGGATGGGAGTGGTATAGGACTCATCAAGAATAGTGTCCGGCCCTTGGACGACCATATTTATCCCAGATAGTGAGACGACCCACGAAACGCTGTGACAGCTGTGGCTGGTGTGACGAGGACACGTAGTCCCCGTCACACCATCCATGGGCTCCTAAACGCTTGGAACGTCCCAGTCCATGAGGGTGGAACGGATCAGGAACCGTTTGCCCTCAGGTGATTCCACTGAGAATCCGCTACCGCGGCCCGGGACCACATCGACTGTGAGGTGCGTGTGGGACCAGTAGTTGAACTGCTCCTTGGACATCCAAAACTCCAAGGGCTGCCGCTCTCCTCCGGTTCCGATATCGAAGCGGCCCAGAAGGACATCAGAGTCGCCGGTGAGGAACTCCCCCGCGGGATAGCACATAGGTGCAGAGCCGTCGCAGCAACCACCCGACTGATGGAACATGAGTGGCCCGTGCTGGTCCCAAAGTTTGCGGAGGAGTTCCAGGGACACCGCGGTGAGCGCCACCCGGGAGAAATCCTCCCCGGGCAGCGTCACCGCAGCTTCCAAGCTGGTGTTGTCCATCAGAACTTCAGGACCACTCGGCCGTCGATCTTGGCGTGCTTCATCTCGTCAAGGACCGCGTTGACTTCGGAGAGTTCCCGGGTGGAGACCGTTGGCTTGATCTTTCCCTGGGCGTAGAACTCCAGTGCTTCCTCCAGGTCCTGCCGTGTTCCCACGATCGAGCCGCGGACCGTAAGGCCCTTGAGGACGATCTCGAAGATCGGCGCAGGGAAGTCTCCCGGAGGCAACCCATTGAAAACGATCGTTCCACCACGGCGCGCCATACCGATCGCCTGGCCGAACGCCGAAGGGTGAACCGCTGTCACCAGGACACCGTGGCAGCCACCCGTTTCACGTTGGATGACCTCTGCCGGGTCCTCATGCAGGGCGTTGACGGTCAGCTCGGCGCCGTGTTCGCGGGCTAGCGCCAGCTTGTCGTCGGCAATGTCCACCGCCGCGACGCGGAGCCCCATGGCCACCGCATACTGCACGGCGATGTGCCCCAGTCCCCCGATGCCGGAGATGGTGACCCACTGACCGGGCCTGGCCTCGGTCATCTTCAGGCCCTTGTAGACCGTGACTCCGGCACACAGAACCGGTGCGACTTCCACCGGGTCCGAGCCTTCCGGGATGCGGGCAGCAAAGCGCGTGTCAACCAGCATGTACTCGCCGAACGAGCCGTCAACGCTGTAACCACCGTTCTGCTGAGACTCGCACAGGGTTTCCCAACCGGTGCGGCAGTACTGGCAGTCTCCGCAGGCGGACCACAGCCAGGCGTTCCCCACAAGATCGCCCACGGCAACGTCCGTGACACCCTCTCCCAGAGCCACCACTTCACCGACACCTTCGTGTCCGGGAATGAAGGGCGGCGTGGGCTTGACCGGCCAGTCGCCTTCGGCGGCATGGAGGTCGGTATGACATACCCCGGAGGTGATGAGGCGGACCAGCGCCTGGCCGGGACCCGGCGTCGGCCTTTCCACTTCCTTGACTGTAAGGTCGGTTCCGAATTTCGTAACTACTGCAGCTTGCATGGTGGCCATTTGCGATCTCCTTTGATCGATGAACAGGACGGTTTAGAAGAAGCCGAGCTTGTTCTCGTTGTAGCTGACCAGGAGGTTCTTGGTCTGCTGGTAGTGGTCCAGCATCATGGCGTGGTTCTCACGGCCAATACCTGAGGACTTGTAGCCACCGAAGGCGGCACCTGCCGGGTAGGCGTGGTAGTTGTTGACCCACACACGGCCGGCCTGGATTTCCCGGCCCGCGCGGTAGGCGACATTTCCGTTACGCGACCAGACTCCGGCACCCAGCCCATAGAGGGTGTCGTTGGCGATTCCGATGGCGTCGTTGTAGTCACTGAACTTGGTCACGGACACCACCGGACCGAAGATCTCCTCCTGGAAGATGCGCATCCGGTTGTGGCCTTCGAAAATGGTGGGCTGGACGTAGTAGCCACCTGCCAGGTCACCGGACAGCTCGGCCCGGGCACCACCGGTGAGGACCTTGGCACCTTCCTGCTTTCCGATGTCGATGTAGGACAGGATCTTCTCCAGCTGGTCATTCGAGGCCTGGGCACCTACCTGGGTGTCGGTGTCCAGCGGGTTTCCCTGGATGATCTTGTTGGTCCGGGCCACGACATCAGTCATGAAGGAGTCGTAGATGCCTTCCTGGACCAGTGCACGGGACGGGCAGGTGCAGACCTCGCCCTGGTTGAAGGCAAAGAGTGTGAAGCCTTCCTGGGCCTTGTCGTAGAAAGCATCGTTCTGGGCGGCGACGTCATCGAAGAAGATGTTCGGGCTCTTGCCGCCGAGTTCCAGGGTGACGGGGATGAGGTTGTTGGATGCGTACTGACTGATGAGGCGGCCGGTGGTGGTCTCACCCGTGAAGGCGATCTTACGGATCCGGGAGCTGGAAGCGAGAGGCTTTCCGGCCTCTACACCGAAGCCGTTGACGACGTTCACCACACCTGCCGGTATGAGGTCTCCGATGAGTTCCATGAGGACCAGGATGGACGTGGGCGTCTGCTCGGCGGGCTTGAGAACCACGGCGTTGCCGGCGGCGAGCGCCGGTGCCAGCTTCCACACGGCCATGAGGATGGGGAAGTTCCACGGGATGATCTGACCGACGACGCCCAACGGTTCCTTGAAGTGGTAGGCCGTGGTGTCCTCGTCCAGCTGGGAGAGATGACCTTCCTGCGCGCGGACTGCGGAGGCGAAGTAACGGAAGTGGTCGGCAGCCAACGGGATATCGGCGTTCAGGGTTTCGCGGACGGGCTTGCCGTTGTCCCACGTTTCCGCCACCGCGAGAAGCTCCACGTTCTCGTCGATGCGGTCTGCGATCTTGTTCAGGATGGCCGCGCGTTCGGTGGCCGACGTCTTGCCCCAGGAGGGTGCAACCTTGTGGGCGGCGTCCAGCGCCAGCTCGATGTCCTCCGAGGTACCACGGGCAACTTCGCAGAAGGCTTTGCCCGTGACGGGGGTGATGTTCTCGAAGTAGGCGCCCTTGACCGGGGCAACCCATTCGCCGCCGATCCAGTTCTCGTAGCGGTCCTTGAAGGTGACCTTCGAACCCTCGGCACCCGGCTGTGCATAAACAGTCATTGCTAGCTCCTTTGCTGCGAATCACGGTGGCTGTCGCCATTGATCCGAGCCTAGGAGCAGGGAGGTTGCAGCTACGTTGCAACCATGTGAGTCAGCTCACTCTGTCATTTCCGTTTCGATCCGTTCAAGGTCGGCCACGACGGCGGCCCGCTTGGGTGAGCGCGGCGGCAGCAGCTTCAGGACGGCAAGGCGGAGGTCGACGTCGTACTTCGCCTCGGGCAGCTCAGCGTACTTGAGGAGCGAGTCAACGCTGCCGTCGCTGAGCAGCGCCTCGCGCAGCAGGTGCGAGACCCGTTCGCGCAACTGCACGACGCCGGGCGCCACCGAGCGTGGCAAGAGCCCGCCTTTGTAGATTTCCAGGGCGATGCGGTGGGCACCGCGCTGGAGGCAACTGAGGACCTGGCCGGAGTCGGGCAACAACTCAACCGGCAGGCGGTAAGGACGGGATTCCGGGACCGCCTCCGGGCTGAGTTCCTGCATGACCTTCCGGAGCCGCACCATTTCCGCGCGAAGCGTCACGGCAGAACCATCCCCGGGATACAGCTGGTTGCACAGGTCTTCAGCGCTGAGCCCGGCGGGGTGGTTACTCAGGATGGCAAGGATCTCGCTGTGCCGGGCAGATAGGGAAACCGTCCGTCCGTTGATGCTGAGCAGGGCTTGGTCACGACCCAGCAGCTGGAGGCTGTTCCGGTAGAGCGCGTGGCCGGAGGCGGCAGCCGCGCTCCGGCGTCGGGGTTTGTCCTTGACGGCGCCGGCGAGCGTCAGTCGTTCAATACGGAGCTGAGCCTGGGCGGCGGCAACGGTAGCCTCCACCAACGAAAGAGTATGCGCGGCGACGGCGGTTTCCGTGCCCGTGATATCCACAACGCCCAGCACAGCGCCGGAATCGGGGTCGTGGAAGGGAACAGCCGTGCAGCTCCAAGGATGGACCGAGCGTTTGAAGTGTTCCGCCCCGGAAATCTGGATGCTGCGGTCCAGAGCCAGCGCAGTCCCGGGTGCGCTGGTGCCCACGGAAGCTTCGGACCAGTCGGCGCCGGCCACGAACATCATGCCCTCAGCCCGGCGCTGCATCACGGGATCCCCATCCACCCACAGGAGCCGCCCGACGTCGTCACCCACTGCCACCAGCAGGCCGCTGTCATGGCTGGGCTGAACCAAAAGCTTCTTGATCACGGGCATGATCGTCGCCAAGGGGTGCTGCCTGCGGTACTCCTCAAGCTCATCTCCATCCATTGCGAGGGGAGCCTCCGCGACGTCCGGGTTGGCCTGCAGAGTTGCCGAGCGTTGCCAGGATTCCCGTACCAAGCGGCGCAACCCGACGATGTCCTCGGGCATCCCGAGACGCAAGGAGTCCAGACGCTCGTGGCCGGTAAGAGCACGCTTCTGCAACAGCTCCGCGGCATCGCTGCCTGGAACCGGCGGATGAACTGGATTCCTCATCGAACTCCCTGGTAGTCCGCAATGACAGTGCGCTGCACGTGTGGTGGGCGGGACAGTACCGTGAAGTCTAGTTCGGGTGAAGACGAATGTCAGCCGCGGGAGATCCGGATCATTTCCTCGCGCGGAACAACCTTGATGCGCTCGCGGACCACGCCGTTACCTTCACCGGCAGTCCACTCAGCACCAAGCGCGGCTTCGTGGGCATCAAGCCTGTTCCAGCCCTCCCACGTGGTGTATTCGACGCCGCGTTCCTCAAGGAGGTCGATGATGGCCTGCGGATCCGGGTTCTCAGCAGGGGGCAGGTTCAGCCTGTCCTCGAGGAGGAAGCCGATGGTCTCCAGGGCATCACCCTTGGTATGGCCGATCAGCCCCACCGGTCCGCGCTTGATCCAGCCGGTGGCGTAAATTCCCGGCACGGGCTTGCCGTCGGCGTCCAGGACGCGACCGCCGTCGTTCGGTATGACGCCCCGGCGGGCGTCGTACTCAAGTTCCTCCAGCGGGGAACCGTGGTAGCCGATGGCGCGGTAGACGGATTGGACCGGGTATTCAATGAACTCGCCGGTGCCCTTGACGTTGCCGGTTCCATCCAATTGCATGCGCTCGAATTTGATGCCCGAGACCTTGCCGGGCGTCTCAGGCGAGTCGAGGATCTCTATGGGACTGTGCAGGAAGTGCAGGTGCAGGCGCCGCGATGACGGCTGTTCCGATTCTGCGTGCTCCTCCACCAGCCAGTTGGTCATGGTGTTGACCATGGTCTTGATCTGGTTGTTTGTCCTGATGGCTTCATCCGAGGCTTCGTCGAACTCGAAGTCCTCCGGGTACAGGACGATGTCCACGTCCTTGCAGTGGGACAACTCGCGCAGCTCCAACGGCGTGAACTTCACCTGGGCCGGGCCACGGCGGCCGAAGACGTGAACGTCGGTGACCGGCGACTGCTTGAGCCCCGCGTAGACGTTGTCCGGGATCTCCGTAACCAGGAGTTCCTCGGGATGCTTGGCCAGCATGCGGGCCACATCCAAGGCCACGTTGCCGTTGCCGATCACGGCGATTTCCTTGGCATCCAGGGGCCAGTCCCGGGGAACGTCCGGGTGGCCGTCGTACCACGAGACGAAGTCGGCTCCGCCGAAGGAGCCCTCCAGTTCGACGCCGGGGATCCTCAAATCGGCGTCTTTGATGGCACCCGTGGAGAAGATCACGGCGTCGTAGAACGCACGGAAATCGTGGAGAGTGAGGTCCTTGCCGTAGGTCACGTTGCCGAGGAAGCGAATATCGCCGCGGTCCAATACCTTGTGCAGCGCGTTCACGATGCCCTTGATCCGCGGGTGATCCGGCGCCACGCCGTAGCGGATCAGGCCGTACGGCGCCGGATATGCCTCGAAGAGATCGATGCTGACCTCCACATGCCCGTCTTTGACCTCGTTCGATTTCGTCAGGATGTCCGCGGCGTACACGCCTGCGGGTCCTGCACCAACGATCGCAACGCGAAGCGGACGATTGGGGGTTGTTGCGGCTGAGTTGGACACCGTTACCCTTCCGAAGCAGTGAGCCACGCCGTTGTTGGGGCGCGCAGATTCCAATTCTAGATGTCGACCCTACGCCGGACCGCCTTTATGGCAGGAGTCACAGAAATTGATAAAGATTGCGGAATATTGCCCGTGCAGGCGGTGTTGGCGACAATGTGTCGACTCCGGAACAGATAGCTGCCAACTCTCGCTCTTCAAACCAGCCAACGACGACGACAGTCGGGGGCGGCGGTGGAGGTACCGGCGGTTCCGCTAAAACCGGCCGCAAGCCTGTGCGGAGCGAGTCGACGGCGGGAATCCTGTTCGGCATTGGCGCTTACGGTCTATGGGGCCTGCTTCCGCTGTACTTCTTCGTCCTCATGCCGGCCAGCGCAATCGAGATCGTGGCCAACCGGATCGTTTGGTCCTTGCTCTTCTGTGCACTGCTCATCACCATCACGCGCGCTTGGAAAACATTCTGGGCGGCGGTGAAGGACAGCAGCGTTTTCGGTCCTTTGGCCCTGGCGGCAGTTCTGATTGCCATCAACTGGCTCACCTACACTTTCGGGGTCACCACGGGCCACGCCGTTGAGACGTCCCTGGGCTACTTCATCAACCCGTTGGTCTCGGTTTTGCTCGGCGTTTTCGTCCTCAAAGAAAAGCTGCGTCCCCTGCAGTGGGCAGCTGTGGGCATCGGCTTCGTGGCCGTGGGCGTCCTGACATTCTCCTACGGACAGCTCCCGTGGATTGCCCTGATCCTGGCCTTCAGCTTTGGGCTCTATGGCTTCGTGAAAAAGCGTGTCGGGCCCAAGGTGGACGCACTCACGAGCCTCAGCGTGGAAACGGTGGTCCTGGCTCCCTTTGCAGCCATCACCATGGTTGTCCTCTCGGTAACCGGCGTCGAAACCCTTACCACGCTGGGCGCGGGCCACTTCTGGCTGCTGGTGGCTTCCGGTGTCATCACGGCCGTACCCCTCCTGTTCTTCGGCGCCTCAGCCCGCCGTCTTCCCATGACCACCATCGGCCTGCTGCAGTACTTCGCGCCGGTCCTCCAATTCGTGGTGGCGCTGACCGTGTTCAACGAGACCATGACCACTGCCCGCTGGATCGGTTTCTGCGTGGTGTGGTTGGCGCTGGTGCTGCTGACCATCGACATGCTTCGCACCACTCGGAAAAACTCGGTGCTGAAGAAGAGGGCCCGGCTGGCGGCTGCTGGCTCGTAGGCCCCCCATTCCTGCCCTTGTTCGGTACTGCCGAACAACCGCGAGGCTCGTAGCTCGGGCGGGAACACCGAGAACGCCGGAACGCTGCCAGAACGCGGGAACGCTCCAGCGAACTCGGCGCATTCCCGCGAACTCGGCGGTGCACCGCTTAAACGCAGGAGGAGGGCCGGGGGTGTCCCCGGCCCTCCTCCAACAAGCGTGAAGTCTTACGCGTGAGCCTTGATGGCTGCTGCGAGGACCTCGAGGCCGTCAATGAGCAGTTCGTCGCTGATGACCAGCGGCGGGAGCAGGCGGATCACGTTGCCGTAGGTGCCACAGGTCAGGATGACGACGCCTTCCTTGAGGCAAGCGGCAGCAACAGCCTTGGTGAGCTCAGCGTTCGGCTCCTTGGAACCGGGCTGGACGAGCTCGATGGCCAGCATGGCCCCGCGGCCGCGGATGTCGCCAACCACGGAAACTTCGGCTGCCAGTTCGCGGAGCTTGCCCAGGGCGAGCTCTTCGATGTGGCGTGCGCGGCCGTTGAGGTCGTGCTGTTCCATGGTGTCGATGGCTGCGAGTGCTGCGGCGCAAGCAACCGGGTTGCCACCGTAGGTGCCGCCGAGGCCGCCCGGGTGGACGGCGTCGAGCAGGTCTGCGCGGCCGGTGATAGCGGACAGCGGGAGGCCGCCGGCAATGCCCTTGGCCATGGTGATGATGTCCGGGACAACACCTTCGTGGTCAACAGCGAACCATTCGCCCGTGCGGCAGAAACCGGACTGGACCTCGTCAGCGATGAAGACGATGCCCTTTTCCTTGGCCCATGCGGACAGTGCCGGCAGGAAGCCTTCGGCCGGAACGATGAAGCCGCCCTCGCCCTGGATGGGCTCGATGATGATCGCGGCGACCTGGTCGCCACCGATCTGCTTCTCAATCATGGTGATGGCGCGCTTGGCGGCCTCGGCACCGGTGATTTCCGGGTTCTCTTCACGGAACGGGTAGCTCATGGGCATGCGGTAGACCTCGGGCGCGAACGGGCCGAAGTTGGTCTTGTACGGCATCGCCTTTGCGGTCAGTGCCATGGTCAGGTTGGTGCGGCCGTGGTAGGCGTGGTCGAAAGCAACCACGGCGTCGCGGCCGGTGGCCAGGCGTGCAACCTTGACGGCGTTCTCTACGGCTTCAGCGCCGGAGTTGAACAGCACGGTGCGCTTGGCGTGGTCGCCCGGGGTGAGGCGGTTGAGCTGCTCGGCAACTGCAACGTAGCCCTCGTACGGGGTGACCATGAAGCAGGTGTGCGTGAAGTGCGCAGCAGCTTCCTGGACAGCGGCGACGACGGCGGGGTCGGACGCGCCGACGCTGGTCACGGCGATGCCGGAACCGAGGTCAATGAAGGAGTTGCCGTCGACGTCGCGGATGATGCCGCCATCGGCGTCTTCAACGTAAACGGGGACGCCCGAGGCGACTCCTGCAGCAACGACGGCGGCGCGACGCTCGGCCAGTGCCTGCGACTTGGGGCCGGGGAAGGCGCCGTTGATGTTGCGCTTCTGCTCGATGCGGTACGAGAGTTCGTTCGCGGTGGTGGTCATGAGGTGGTTGCCTTTCTGGGAAGCTCTGGTGAAGGTACGGGTTACGCGTCGAGCGCAGACATCACGTGCTTGATGCGCGTGTAGTCCTCAACGCCGTACATGGAGAGGTCCTTGCCGTAGCCGGACTGCTTGAAGCCGCCGTGCGGCATCTCTGCCGTCAGGAGGATGTGGGTGTTGATCCAGACCGCACCGAAGTCCAGGTCGCGGCTCATGCGCATGGCCGTGCCGTGGTCGGTGGTCCAGACGCTGGAAGCCAAGGCGTATTCGACGTCGTTGGCCAGTTCGAGCGCTTCTTCTTCGGTGCTGAACTTCTGGACGGTGATGACCGGGCCGAAGGTTTCCTTCTGCACAATGTCGTCAGTCTGCTTGGCGCCGGAGATGATGGTGGGCTCGAAGAAGAAGCCCTTCTCGCCTGCGCGGTGGCCACCGGTTTCGATCTTGCAGTTCGCCGGGAGGTTCTCCACCACGGAGGTCACAGCGTTGAAGTGGTTCACGTTGTTGAGCGGGCCGAAGTAGTTGTCTTCGTCGTTCTGCGAACCCGTGTGAAGGGTCTTGGTGTGCTCCACCATCGCTGCCACGACGTCGTCGTGGACGGAGTCCTCCACCAACACGCGGGTGATGGCCGTGCAGTCCTGGCCTGCGTTGAAGAACGCGAACTCGGCGATGGCCGCGGCACTCTTCTTGATGTCGGCATCCTTGAAGACGATGGCCGGAGCCTTGCCGCCAAGTTCCAGGTGGGCCCGCTTGAGGCCCTTGGCAGCGCCGCTTGCCACAGCAATGCCGGCGCGGACGGAGCCCGTGATGGACACCAGGCCGGGGACCTTGTGGTCAACCATCATGGCGCCGGTTTCGCCGGTGCCCAGGACAACGTTGAGGACACCGGCCGGGAAGATCTCGCCGGCCAGGCGTGCCAGCACCAAGGTTGACTCAGGGGTGGTGTCGGAAGGCTTCAGGACAATTGTGTTGCCTGCGGCCAGGGCGGGGCCGATCTTCCAGATGGCCATGAGGAACGGGTAGTTCCACGGAGCAACCTGGGCTACGACGCCGATCGGTTCGCGACGTACGTAGGAGGTGTGGCCCTCGAAGTATTCGCCTGCGGACTTGCCTTCGATGATGCGCGCTGCACCGGCGAAGAAGCGGAGCTGGTCAGCACCTGCGGCAACTTCCTCGGAGGCGATCAGGGAACGGACCTGACCGGTGTTGCGGTGCTGGGCTTCCACGAGTTCATCGCTATTGGCCTCGACGGCGTCTGCGAGCTTGAGGAGCATCAGCTGGCGCTGGCCGGGAGTGGCCTTCTTCCACGACTTGAAAGCCTGGTTGGCCGCGGTCATGGCGGCGTCCACATCGGCCTGAACCGAAATGGGCGACTTGGCAACGATTTCCCCGGTGGCGGGGTTCACGATGTCCAGGAGACCCGTACCTGCCGGCGTAACGAATTCGCCGTTGATGAAGTTCTGCAAGGTTTGAACCACGGTGTGCAACCCTCTTTCGGAGTCTGGGCATGGGTTTAGCTGATCAGAGCCTATGCCAGGGAGGGGGTCCAAGGAATAGCCAGCTGCACACACAAGGACCCCCCGCTTAGTGCGCTTGCCCAGTGCCGGGTTACGCTTGAAAGCATGGCAATGTCCCTCGCTTCGCTCGTCGCTGTCCCCTCCCTGAAACTCCGCCAAGCCGGCCTTGCCGAAACCACGTGGAACCAGGACATCAGTTGGGTTGCGGTGACGGAACTGGAAGACCCCCAGCGTTTCCTCAGCGGCGGAGAGCTGGTCCTCACCACCGGCCTGCGCCTCAAGAGCGCCGCCGACCAGCGACGATTCGTCCGCCAGGCCCAACGCGCTGGTGCCGTCGGGATCGGTTTTGGCATCGGCCTCACCCACGAGTCCGTCCCGGAAGCACTCATCGCGGAAGCCAACCGCTGGGGCTTGCCCCTGGTGGAAGTCCCCTACGAGATCCCCTTCATCGCGATCGGCAAACTCGTGGCGGAATCGCACTCTGCCGACCATTATTCCAACTTGGAACGACTCCTCGCCGGACACCAGATCCTGGCACGCTCCCTCCTCACCGGCGGAGGCCTAAACGAACTTCTCAAGCAACTGGGCAGCATGCTCCGCACTGATGTGGTGCTCACCCAGTTCAGCGCGCAGCTCTACAACAGCGTGGCGGGGAAACCGGCCCCGACGGCGGATGGCTGGGCTTCGTATCCGATTCCCACCGGCCGCAGGGATGCCTGCACGCTCTGGTTGCGGCAGCCGTTCGTCGACTCCGGCATCGTCAGCTACGCGCAAAACCTGATCAGCGTGGAGCTCAACAACATGGTCAAGCAGCGCCAAGCCCAGCGCGCCATGGCCGGTCAGGTCTTGGACGACGTCATCCACGGCACTCTTGAGAGCATCGAGGCCGCCCGGCGCCTGGCAGGCGTCGGCATCAACAGCACCCGGAAGAACGTTGTGCTCGTGGCAGAGTCCACGGCACACCACAAACACTTGATCAGCATCTCCCTGCCTCAGGCGCTGGAAGCCGGCGTCAGCGCCGTCGTCGGGAAGGACCTTGTCACTGTCATCAGCGACGATGGCAGTTCGGCCACCGCTTTGGCCAAGAGCCTTAGCGATCACTTGCAGGAAGCCGGCATCCACGCAGTCATCGGTATCGGCGGCGCCTACACGAAGCCGAACGGCCTGCGTTGGAGCTACTTTGAAGCGCGCGACGCCGTAGCGCACGGCTTGCCGGTCAACGAGCCGGAGCGCCTGAGCCTGACATCCCTGCTGCTAGCCAGCGAGGATGTTCCGTTGGCGGATATGGCCAGCGAGTCCCTCACGCCGCTGCGGAAGTTCGACGCCGCCCACGGGGCCGAGCTGGTGGCCACACTGGAGAGCTACCTCAACCACAACGGCTCAGTAGCAGCTGTGGCCGAAGCCCTCACCCTGCACCGCAACACTGTGCGCTACCGCCTGGCACAGATCACCGAATTGACGGGTTACGACCCCTCCCAAACGCAGGACCGCGTGCAGCTGTGGCTGGCCTTGGCAGTCCAGCGCCTGGGCTCGCGCAACCCTCGCTAGGCCTCCTGAAAGCCCGCACGGAGAGCTTCGCCACAAAACCCTAGACATTAGACGTCAAACGTCTAACCTTTAGATATGGCCGCGACGACTCCTCTCACCCCCAGCACCGGAAACATCCCTACTGTGAGCCCTGCCCAAGCTGCCCCTGCGCTTTCGGCAAGTTCCGCAGTCCCCAAGACGCGCGTCGTCGCCGTCGTCGGCATTATTGCGGTGGTGCTCATCGGCCTGAACCTGCGCGCGGGCATCACCAGCGCCGCTGCCCTGTTCCACGACCTGCAGCAGGTGTTGGGTTACGGCGCCCTGGTGGCGTCCATTCTGCCTTCCATCCCGCTGCTGTGTTTTGCGGTTGCGGGCATGGGAACGTCCTGGCTGACCCGGCGTGTGGGTGTCGAGAAGGCCATCGCCATCGCCTTGGCCCTGCTGGCCGGCGGTTTGCTGGTGCGTGGCGTTCCGGTAACGGGCGCGCTCCTCGGAGGCACCGTCCTGGCGATGTCCGGCCTGGCCGTATGCAACGTGGCCATGCCGTCGTTCATCCGTGAGCACTACTCAGAGCGCACCTCCATGATGACGGGCCTCTACACCTTCACCATGTCCGGGGGCGCTACCTTCGCTGCAGCCGTAAGCGTGCCTTTGGCTCAGGAACTCGGCTCGCCGTCCATGGGCCTGGCCGCTTGGGGAATCCTTGGCGTCGCGGCCCTGCTGGGCTTCCTGCCGGTTGTCCTCCACACCCACCGCAACTCCACCAAAACGGACCGTCCGCGGGTGTCCATGTGGCCGTTGCTGCGTACCCGCCTCGGCATCCTGATTACGGCGATCTTCACCTTCCAGGCGTTCCTTGCCTACGCAGTAATGAGCTGGTTCGCCTACATCCTGACTTCGCAAGGCCTCAGCGCCTCCGAAAGCGGCCTGCAGTTCGGCGTGATGCAGTTGGTCTCCGTCGCTGCCGGCATGATCCTGCTCGCCTTCGGCTCCCGCCCCCGCATGCTCCGCCCCGCACTGTATCTCGCCAGCAGCTCCACCTTGCTGGCCATCGCCGCAATGGTCTGGTTGCCGACGTCGTTGGCGGTTGTGCCCGCAGTGCTCTTCGGCTTCGGCTTGGGCATCTTCCCGCTGGTCCTGGTGATCATTAGCCGCAGCGGACGTTCGACGGCGGAAACCACCGCGCTCTCCACCATCGCCCAATCGCTGGGATACTTGATTGCGGCAATAGGCCCCTTTGGCATGGGGCTGCTCCACAGCGCCACCGGCGGCTGGGTGCTGCCGCTGAGCCTGCTGTCCATCGTGGCCGTGGCGCTCATGGTTACCTGCCACCTGCTCACGAGCAAGCGCACTGCCACCAAGACCGGACCGAGGACAGCATGACCCTGACCCCTTCGCATCGCCCCGCCCTTGCCGAGGAGATCACCGCCAAGCTGCGGGACATGATCAAGTCCGGTGAATGGCCGCTCCAGGAGCGAATCCCAGCCGAGCCAGAGCTCATGTCCACCTTGGGTGTTTCGCGGGGAACCCTGCGCGAGGCCATCAAGGCGCTGGCCCACTCCGGCATGCTGGAAGTCCGGCGCGGGGATGGCACCTACGTGCGGGCCAATAGTGAGATGTCCGGCGCGGCGCAGCGCATGTACTTGGAGCATACTCAGGAGCACATCGTGGAGGTCCGGCTCGGCCTGGACACCCAGGCTGCCCGATTGGCCACCAAGCACGCTACCGCCGAGGACCTGGCCGAGATGCGCCGCCTCCTCGCGCTCCGCCACGATGCCTGGCAAGCCGAGGACTACCCCACGTGGGCCAGTGCCGACTGGGAATTCCACGAACGCGTTGCCTTGGCTTCAGGGAATCCATTGCTCCATCAGCTGTACGTTTCGTTCGGCGGAGTGTTCCACAACGACCTCCTCCGGCAGCAACGCAAGGAAGGCTTCAACGGCATCCCGCGCGAAGGCCACGACGAACTGGTGGACGCATTGGAGGCACACGACCCCGATGCCGCCGTCCAGAGCGTGTACCGGAACCTGGATTTCTGCGCAGACCAGGCGCCGCGTTAGCCAGGCACCTTCACGGCTGAGTGGTTTCAATTCCGATCCCGGCCGCATCCCTGAATCTCGCATTGATCAGCACCACCTCTCGCCCGGCCCGGTCCAGCAGACTGGCCGCGACACTCGCCCGATATCCCGTGGCACAGTGCACCCAGATCCTCGCGTCCGGCAGCTCAGTGATCTTCCCGAGGAGCTCGTAGACAGGAACGTTCAAGGCACCCACCACATGGGAGGCCTCAAATTCGTCCGGTCGGCGAACATCCAGCACCACGTCAGCCGGTTCCCGTTCCCTGAGCAACAAGCTCCAGTCCCCGTGCAGGTAGCTCGCCTGTGGGGACTCGGGCGCCAACGCACCAACGTTCAGAACCGCGGCTTCAGGCCCGACGGCGGCATCCGGGCTGTCGATACCGATCCTCGCCAAGTCACGGATCGCCTTTTCAACCTCGCCGAGTGGGCCCAGTAGCGTGAGTGGCTGGTTCCACGGGATCACCCAGCCGAGGTAACTGGTGAAATTGTCCCCACGGCCGTACTCGAAACTCACGCTGCCCTGGAAGTGGCTTTCCGCGAAGGCCACGCGATGCCGCAGATCCACCACCCACTCCCCTGCCCTCAAACGCCGGCCCAGTTCCTTTGCGTCCACGGAGTCCGGGACGTCAAGGATTGCCGGGTGCGGACCAGCGGCATTCAGAGGATTCATGTGGGCGTAGTACGCGGGGTAGGCCGTGATGTTCTGCAGCAACTGCGAGACAAAGTGGTCCTCGTCGCGATCTGTCAGGGCGTGGTTTGACGCGGCTTGCTCACTGATCGTCGAGGTCTCTTGATGGCTCGCCGGGCCGATGGAACAGAACGAGCCGAAGCCATGCGTCGGGTAGAGCGCCGCTTCGGGCGTCGCCGAATCCACCAGGCGCCGGACCGAGGAGTACTGGTCATGGGCCAGCTTCGCGGTGTCCCCCGGAGAGACCAGGTCCGTTCTCCCCACTGAACCGTAAAGCAAGCTGCCGCCGGAAAACACGGCCTCCGTGCCGGCGTCGTGCCTGTCATCCCGCACCACATAGGAAAGGTGTGTGTGGGTGTGGCCAGGCGTCGCAACTACCGAAACGGAAAGCCGGCCAACGCGAAGAACCTGGCCGTCCGTGACAGGGACGCGTGTGAAGGAGACCTCATCAGCGGCGTTCACCAAATAATCAGCGCCATGCTTCTCAGCAAGGACCAGCCCACCAGTGACGTAGTCGTTGTGCAGGTGCGTCTCGGCCACATGCGTGATCCGGACCCCGGCCTTTACTGCCGCTCGCTCCACCCGGTCAATGTCCCGCTGGGGGTCGATCACCAACGCGACTGAGCCGTCATGCACCAAGTAGCTGCGGTCGCCCAGCTGCGGAGTTTCAATGACGACGACGTCCATGACTCAGGGTACCGCCGGGCGCCACAGAGCGAGCTTAAAAGCAGGGCGGGGCCACTCGAGCTGAGTGACCCCGCCAGCAAAGAACCGGAAGAACTAGACCTGTGCGGCTACGCCATCACGGGAGATGTTGACCATGTCCTCGCGCGGCACAACCTTGATGCGCTCACGCTTGACCTCAACGCCGTGGGAGGCGCCGGCCTCGGTGGCTGCTGCGCCGAGAGCGAGCTCGTGTGCATCAAGGGCAAGCCAGCCTTCCCAGCTGGTGAACTTCACGCCGCGGGCATCGAGCAGATCCACGACGGCGTCTGCCGCGGGAACCTCGGCGACCGGCAGGTTTTCGCGGTCCTCCAACAAGTAGGTGACGGTTTCGAGGGCATCGCCCTTGGTGTGTCCGATGAGGCCAACCGGCCCGCGCTTGATCCAACCCGTTGCGTAGAGGCCGGGTACGTGCTGGCCGTCGGCGTCCAGGACACGGCCGCCGTCGTTGGTGACGACGCCCTTCTTGTGGTCGAACTCGACGTCCGGCAGGGCCGAACCGAAGTAGCCGATGGAGCGGTACACGGCCTGGACCGGGTAGTCGATGAATTCGCCGGTGCCGCGGGCGTTGCCCGTGCCGTCAAGCTCGGTGCGCTCGAACTTGATGCCGGCAACCTTGCCCGGGCTTTCCGGGGAGTCGACGATTTCCACCGGGCTGTGCAGGAAGTGCAGGTGCAGGCGGCGGGAAGCCGTGAGCTCGGAAAGATCCTCGGGCTGCTCGGCGATCCAGTTGGTGAGCGTGCCCACCATGGTCTTGGTCTGGTTGTTCGTCTGGACCTGGCGATCGGACTCTTCATCGAATTCGAAGTCCTCGGCGTAGAGGATGATGTCTACGTCCTTGGAGTGCGAAAGTTCGCGGAGTTCCAGCGGGGTGAACTTCACCTGTGCCGGGCCGCGACGGCCGAAGACGTGAACGTCGGTGACCGGGGAGTTCTTCAGGCCGGCGTAAACGTTGTCCGGGATTTCGGTGACCAGGAGGTCATCGGCGTGCTTGGAGAGAACACGGGCCACGTCAAGGGCCACGTTGCCATTGCCGAGGACAGCGATTTCCTTGGCCTCAAGCGGCCATTCGCGGGGAACGTCCGGGTGACCGTCGTACCAGGAGACGAAGTCGGCGCCGCCGAAGGAACCCTCGAGTTCGATGCCCGGGATATTCAGGTCGGCGTCCTTGATGGCGCCGGTGGCGAAGATGACGGCGTCGTAATGCTTGCGGAGGTCCTCGATGGAGATGTCCGTGCCGTAGTCAACGTTGCCGAAGAAGCGGATGTCGCCGCGGTCCAGGACCTTGTGCAGGGCGTTGACGATGCCCTTGATGCGGGGGTGGTCCGGCGCGACGCCGTAGCGGATCAGGCCGTACGGTGCCGGGTAGCGGTCGAAGAGGTCGATGCTGACGTTGAGTTCGCCGCTCTTGACGGCCTCGCTCTTGGTCAGGATGTCCGCTGCGTAAACGCCGGCCGGGCCGGAGCCGATGACGGCGACGCGAAGCGGACGGTCCGCAGAACCTACGGGGGTGCTAATTGACACGGCTGTGTTCCTTCTTCTGTTCAGTCATCCCAACCAGGTCGCAGTTGTGCGCGTTTTGAGGGCTCAAAACGCGCTTATCTGCTACCTAGTTGGGCCGGGGGCTAGTTACTGCGGACGCTGGGACGATTTGGGGTAATAGTGCTGTAGTCAGCGGTCTTGAAGTGCTGCGGTGCAAAGGGGCTGACACGGACCACATCGCCGATCACAATGACCGCCGGGTTGGCCACGCCGACGGCTTCCGCCTGGTCCGCGATGGTACCCAGAGTGCCGATAGTGACGCGCTGGTCCGGCAAATACCCGTTCTCTACGATACCTACTGGTGTGTCCAAAGGCAGACCCGAGCCCGCCAGCTCGGCCGCGGAATCGCGCAATTGCGCCACTCCCATGAGCAACACCACAGTGTGATCGGGGCGTGCCGGGACTTCGGACAGCTCTTCGTGGCCGGTCACCACGCTGAAGCCCTTGGCCAGTCCGCGGTGCGTCACGGGGATACCCGCGGCCGCCGGAACGGAAATCGCAGACGTTACGCCGGACACCACTTCAACCTCGACGCCGTTCTGGCGGCAGAATTCCGCTTCTTCACCGCCGCGGCCCAAGACGTAGGGGTCGCCGCCTTTGAGGCGCACCACCCGGTTGCCCTTGAGGGCTTCCTCCACAAGGATCTTGTTGATCTCGAGCTGCGGCACGGGATGATGGCCGGGGGTCTTGCCTACCTCGATCACCCGGACATCCGGGGCAAGTTCCTTGAGCAGCTCGCGGGGGCCAAGACGGTCAGCAACCACGACGTCGGCCTGGCCCAGCAGGCGGCGACCACGGACTGTGATGAGTCCCGAGTCGCCGGGACCGCCACCTACCAAAGCGACAGAGCCGAGCGTGCCATCGGTTCCCGGCTTGCGATGACGGCGGAGCGGCAGGTCACCCGTTTCAAGGGCCGTGGCTACAGCGTTGCGGAGGGCCATGGCACGGCGCGGGTCTCCCCCGGCGTTGATGGCGATCTTGACGTCGTCCACCACGGCAACGGCGGGGGTCCACGCGGCTGATGCTTCGTGGTCCGAGGCGTTGACGCACCAGATGCGCTGCGCCTCAGCGTCGGCAGCTACCTGGGTGTCCACAGCGGCTGTGCCAGTGGCGGTTTGAGCGAACCAGACGCCGTCGAGGTCTGAGGTGCGGTACTCGCGCTGCTCCCAGGTGAGGAGACCGGCAGTGGCGAGACCGCGAAGTGTGTCGGTGGCAACGGGAGCGACCACGGTGACTTTAGCACCGGCGTCGAGCAGTCCCTTGGCGCGGCGCTCCGCAACGGGGCCGCCGCCAACCACCAGCACCGGGCGGCCGAGCAGCCGCAGCGCGGTGGGGTAAATGTCCTGTATTGCCATGAAAAAACTGTAGGGCTGCGCCGTAACATGCTTCAAAGGCTCGGAAACACCCGGTAACGCTGGGTAATCCAACGTCACATAGTTCCCCGCTTAATTCGGGGAAACACTGTCTTTTAGCGTCAGGTAATAGGCGCGCTGTTCCTTGCCCAAGTGCTCGATCGCGTAACGAAGCGCCGTCCGCGGCATGGTGGCTGCGTGTTCGTCGAGGAACGCCAGCAGACGCTCGCGACTGCTGCGCCCGGCATCGCGGACCCAACCGCCCACCGCCTTGTGGAGGAGGTCTTCCTTGTCATGAAGGAGGATCCCAGCGATGGCGAACGTGTCATCCAATTGGCCTTCGCGGATGAACGCCGACGTGGCGACGATGGCCGTCCGGCGCTCCCACATATTCTCCGAACGAGCCAGGTCATACAGCGGATCCCGCGACTTATCCATGAGCCAACCGCCCACCACCCGCCCGGCTCCCAAGTCCACCAGGTCCCAGTTGTTAATGCGGTCATGCCTGCGCAGGTACAGCTCGTACAGTTCCTTGCGCCGCTCTTCCGTGGTCTTCTTTTTCTGCGTTTGCAGCGCCATGATCTTCACAGCTCCGGCGCGGGCCTCGTGGATATCCTCATCCAGGAGCTTCTCGATCTCAGCCGGGGGCATGGCCGCGAATTCCTTGGCAAGCGTGAAGACCTCGCCCATGCGGACACCCATGAAGAAATCGCCCTCGCCGTAGTCACCCTCGCCGGTCTTGAAGTACCGCTGGTACTTGGCCTGCTCGACGTCGGATTGCCTCGCCTGGAGCCGTGCCAGGAACTCGACGGCGGTTGGCTCGGTTCCCGGCGCCAGTGCGGCTTTTGCGGACTTTCCCGGTTGAGGGGTCATCCATCAATAATGCGCCTAAAAGACCGACCAGCCAGTACGCGTAGTGAATTCGTCCAGCGCGGCCACGCCTGCCACGGAATTCCCGGACCGTCCCAGGCCAGGGCTCCACACGCTGATGGAGCACTTGTTGGGAACCACGGCCACGATCCCTCCGCCCACGCCGCTCTTCCCGGGAAGGCCCACGCGGTAAGCGAATTCGCCCGCGGCGTCGTACGTTCCGCAGGTAAGCATGACGGCATTGATCCTCTTGGTCTGCGCCGGCGACAGCAAAAGGGTGCCGTCCGTTCCCAAACCGTTGGCCGCCAGGAAGCGGGTTGCGAGCGCCAGGTCTTCACACGTCATGGCCAGGGCGCACTGCTTCGCGTAGGAGTCCAGGACTTCGTCCACCGGGTTCTCCAGGTTGCCGCAGCTCGCCAGGAAATGGGCCAAGGAGGCATTTCGGTGGCTATTGGCCAGTTCGGACCCGGCAACGTGGTGATCGGTATCGATGCTTACCTTGGTGGTCTCCTGCCGCATCAAATCCCTCACTGCGTGCGCGGCATTGCCTGTGATGCTGAGGAGCCTGTCCGTCACCACGATTGCACCCGCGTTAATGAAGGGGTTCCGGGGAATCCCTTCCTCGCTTTCCAGCTGGATCAGCGAGTTGAACGGGTTACCCGAGGGCTCCCGGAAGACCCGTTTCCAGATTCCGTCGCCGTCAAAGGCCAACACCAGGGCGAGCGCGAAAACCTTGGAGATGCTTTGGATGGAGAAATCCACGTGGGCGTCTCCGGCTGAATAGACTTCGCCCTCCCGGGTTGCCACGGAAATCCCAAATTGTTGGGGATCCACGGCTCCGAGCTGGGGAATGTAGTCAGCAACGTTGCCCTGGCCGACATGCGGCTGCACAGCCCCGACGATGTCGTCGAGGAGATTCTGGATGTCCACGGTTCTAGCCCTTGGTCCCTGCGTAGGTCCAGAGCCTGATCTGAAGGTGCGCCAGGAGGCGTTCATCTGCGGATTGCAGGTCCAGTCCCGCCACTTCGCAGGCACGGCGGAGCCTGTAGTGGACTGTGTTGCGGTGGACGGCCAGTTCCTCGGCGCACCGGTTCACGTCGCCAAAGAACTCCAAGTACGTCAGGAGGGTCAGGGCGAACTCCGGGTAGCGGCTGCACAGCCGGGTGATTCCTGCATGACGCAAGGTGGTGCGTGATTCCAGCAGCTCCAGCAGCTCCCTGGTGAGGACTGTCGTTTCCACGTCGCTGTAGGAGGCCACGCGAACTTCGGGAGTCGCCTCCATGACTTTGAGGACGCTGCGCACGTGATCAAGGGTGGCGTGCAAGGCGTCCAAGCGCGGAACGATGGGACCCACGGCTGCCTGCACTTGGAAGTGAAGGTGGGTGGTGGCGTCACGAACGATCGTGTTGACCAGCCTGTTGATGGCAGGAAGGGATTTGAGCGGGTCCAGATCGGGAAGGATGATGGCCGTTTCCATCCCGAGTGCCCCCACCACCGCGCCCGGCCTGTACGCGGCGGCGTGAATTGATGCCACTTTGGAGAGTTCTCCCCTGCGTAGCTGGAGGCCTGCGGCGCTCTGGCTCAAACCGCCCGCGGAGATCAGGACCAACGCTGCTGGTTTTGACGGATCAATCCCTGCGGACTGGGCCTGCGAATGCACCTGAGCCGTGCCGCTCAGGAGGCTCGAGACCCGGTCCTCGCGCATGGATTGGGACTGTTCGTTGCGGTGCCGGACCAGTTCGATCGCTGCGTGTCGGGCGGCTCCCACCATGATGCGATCCGTGTTGGCCGCCAAGGGTTCCGCACCTTCCTGCAACCAGATGTACCCCATCACACGGCTGCCGGCATGAATACCGATTGCTACGCGCTCCCGAAGACCCGCATCGAGGTTGGCTTCCACATGAACAGGCGCTTCAGTAGCCTGCAGGTGCTTGTAAACCCCTGATTCCTTGAGCAGCTTTTGGTATTTTTCAGGCCCCCGCCGTGCCAGGATGGACAGCCTGCGGAGCTCATCAACATCATTGGACGCCGGCGAGTAGGCAAGCACCTTATTGCCTGGATCTTCGATGACCACATGGCCGTTGGTCAGCGTGGCGGTTGTTTGGGCGATCGCGAACAGGTCCCGATGCACTGACGTGGCGCTTTCGCCGGGCACATCGCTGAAGCGGCCGTCGTTTTCGAGGACATCGTTTTCGCGGACCCTGTCCAGGGCAATGCTTTCGAATTTGTCCCACCGCAAGCCCGGAGCCACCGCCACCAGTCCGATGCCCGTGGGTCGCAGTAACTCTGCTGCGGCTTCCAACTCGCGTTCGTTACCCTTCACCGCTACTGCCGTAGGACGGTCGGCAACAATCCTGCGAAGGGCGGGGAGCGCCGCGCGTCCCCGTGCGCCGATGAGCATGACCAATGCCCCCGGGCGGATCGCATCGTCGTCTTCAGCGTCAACAATGACAGTTTCGCGGACGTTTCTGTTGTCCTCTGCCGGGGCCAACAGCAACCGTGCGTTGTGGACGCCCAGGTCTTCAAGGACATCGCTCAATAAGGTGACGACACCGTCGTCGTCAATTTCCAGGGCTTTCAACGAAGCTATCGCTTCCTCTCCTCATCAGTTCACTTCAGCAGGACGCTCCCTCGCCATTGAGGGGCTCCGCCGGTACATGTACGCAGACACGCACAGCGAGAAACATTACCGGCCCTCCAGAACACCAGTGTTGTCCCCCCGGCACAAGAGCCGGGCCCCGAATTTGGTTCGCCAGCCAATTTGTCGACGGCGGAGGCCACCTAGAGTTAACGACTGTCCCAAACACCACGAAGACTGCCTGCAGCGCGGCCAATTTCAGCCGCACTTATCCAACAGGCAGGCCCCACGTTTTGGAGTATTGAGCCACCCGAGGTGGCACCGGAGTCAAAGGAGACCCCCGAAGTGATACCCGCCCCTGCGTCTACGCAGACCCTTCCCTCCCCGGCAGACTTAGCCGCCGAAACGTCGTCGGGCGCTTTCGCCCAAGAGGAAGCCGGTTACCGGAAAACCCTCAAGCCCCGGCAAATCCAGATGATCGCCATCGGCGGTGCGATCGGTACCGGGCTCTTCATGGGTGCCGGCGGCCGCCTCAACGGTTCCGGGCCCGCTCTGATCCTGGTCTACGCCGTGTGCGGATTCTTTGCCTTCCTGATCCTCCGGGCACTGGGCGAGTTGGTGCTGTATCGCCCCACGTCCGGTTCCTTCGTTTCCTACGCCCGGGAGTTCTACGGCGAGAAGATGGCATACACTGCCGGCTGGCTCTACTTCCTGAACTGGGCCATGACCTCCATTGTGGACGTCACCGCAGTTGCCCTTTATGTGAAGTTCTGGGGCCAATACTGGGCACCCATCAACGACATCCCGCAATGGTTGATTGCGCTCATCGCCTTAGTGGTGGTGCTCGCCCTGAATCTGGTGTCCGTGAAGATCTTCGGCGAGATGGAGTTCTGGTTCGCCATGATCAAGGTGGGTGCGTTGGTGACCTTCCTCGTCGTGGGGATCTGCTTTATCGTCTTTGGCGGCCGAACGGATGTAGGCGTTCCGGGCTTCAACGTCATTGCAGAGAACGGCGGCATGTTCCCCATGGGGGCTGTGGCACCGCTCCTGGCGATCAGCGGCGTGGTGTTTGCCTATGCTGCGGTGGAACTCGTAGGCACCGCCGCAGGAGAAACGGCCAACCCCCACAAGGTGATGCCCAAAGCGGTGAACACCGTGGTCATCCGCATCGGAGTCTTCTATGTGGGCTCCGTCCTGCTGCTCTCGCTTCTGCTTCCCTTCACGTCCTACAAATCCGGCGAATCGCCGTTCGTCACGTTCTTCTCGCACCTCGGAGATCCGCAGGCTGGAGCTATCTCCGCCTCTGTGATGAACTTCGTGGTCCTCACGGCGGCGCTCTCCAGCCTCAACGCCGGCCTCTACTCCACCGGCCGTATCCTCCGCTCCATGGCCGTGAACGGCTCGGCTCCGCAATTCACGGGACGGATCAGCGCGTCCGGCGTGCCCTACGGCGGCATCCTGCTCACGGCCGTCATTACCCTGGTGGGCGTTGGTTTGAACGCCGTCGTCCCGTCACAGGTCTTTGAGATCGTGCTTGAAATCTCGGCGGTGGGCATCATCGGCGGTTGGGCCACCATCATGCTCTGCCACATCAAGCTCCAATCATGGGTCCGCAGCGGCAAAGTTGTCCGGCCGGCATTCCGGCTGTTCGGAGCGCCTTTCACCTCCTACATCACGCTCGCGTTCCTGGCCTTTGTCCTGGTCACCATGGGGTTCTCGGAGACCGGCCGCTGGGTGCTGGCCTCGTTGCTGGTACTGGCGCCGCTGCTGATAGCTGGCTGGTATGCGTATCGCGGCCGCATCCGCACTGCCCAGACGTCCTAGACACATCTTCAGTTCGAAAGTGAAACACATGAGCAACCCTTCCCCGTCCCTGAAAATCGGCACACCCAGCCGGGCCTGGCGGTCCCGTGCCGATGCGTGGGAGTTTTTGGGATACGCACTCAGGCAGCTGGCCTCAGCCCGACACCGGGAGTCCGGGCTGCTGTCCCAGATCGACCGGACCCTTGCCCTACTGATGTCGGTGGAACCGTACTGGGCTGAACCGGGAGTCGGCGCCGTGGTCCAGTTGCGCCAGTTGATCGACGACGGCGAACCCCAGGCCGCGCTCCAGCTTCTGGGCGGCTTGTCCAACCTTCCGCTCGCTTCTGCGGGGGAAACGGTTGCGGTGCCGCGCGGAGAGGTTGTGGACGAGGAAGTTGTTGACCAGCCCGAGCCGGCTGAGCGGCCGCGCTTTGAGGTGGTGGTGGTTGACACCGTTGACCCCGACGAAGCCGAAGCACTGAAGAACACCATGGCTGCCCAGAGGCGGCCGTCTGATGCTTTCACTTACACCGTCAACGTGGTTCCCAGCTATGAAGATGCCTTGGTTGCCGTCATGCTCAACCCCGCTATCCAGTCTGTTGTCCTTCGGCCGGGCTTCGCACTCCGCAGCTCACATCTGCTGGGCAGCGACCTCCGACGCTTCCTGGCCCGGCATACCCCAGCGGACCTGCAGGACTCGCGGCCCATCAGACGGATTCTTGGATTGGCCGACGCGATCTCAGGGCTTCGGCCCGAGCTGGACGTCTACCTGGTGGCAGGGGTCTCCATCGAATCGCTGGCGGGATCGCTCACCAGGAAGTTCAGGCGGATCTTCCGGAGGCAGGATCATTTGGACCTGCATCTGTCGCTATTGTCCGGAGTGGCGGAACGGTACGAAACACCGTTCTTCACCGCCCTCCAGGAATACAGCCGTCGCCCCGCCAGCGTCTTCCACGCGCTGCCAATTTCCAGGGGAGCTTCCGTCGGGAGTTCGCCGTGGATCCGGGACATGGCCGATTTCTATGGGACGAACCTGCTGTTGGCCGAAACCTCTGCCACCTCGGGCGGGCTGGACTCGCTGCTCGATCCCCACGGGTCCATCAAGCGGGCACAGGAGCTGGCTGCCCGCGCGTTCGGGGCACAGCGAACCTACTTCGTCACCAACGGCACGTCCACAGCCAACAAGATCGTGCATCAATCGCTGCTTGCCCCCGGCGACGTTGTCCTGGTGGACCGAAACTGCCACAAGTCCCACCACTACGCCTTCGTGCTCGCCGGTGCCCGCGTTTCCTACTTGGACGCCTACCCCTTGGACAAGTACGCCTTCTACGGCGCTGTTCCCCTGGCGAGCCTGAAACGCAGGCTCCTGGAGTACCGGCGGGCAGGCAGGCTCCATGAGGTGAAGATGGTGACCCTCACCAACTGCACTTTTGACGGCGTTGTCTACGACGTCGAAAGGGTCATGGAGGAATGCCTTGCCATCAAACCCGACTTGGTTTTCCTCTGGGACGAGGCGTGGTTTGCCTTCGCCCGCTCCCATCCCGTGTACCGCCGTCGAACCGGCATGGCAGCTGCTGCTGCTTTGGAGGCCTCGTTCCACAGCCCTGCCTACGCTGCCCGGTACGCCGAACAGGCGGCCGCCCTGCACCACCCTGTCACCGGTGAACCCGTGGATGAGGACGCCTGGCTCAACACCCGGCTGATTCCCGATCCCGCGAAGGCGCGGATCCGGGTCTACGCCACGCAGTCCACCCACAAGACCCTGACATCCTTGCGGCAGGGTTCCATGATCCACGTCTTTGATCAGGATTTCGCTGGCTCCAATCAGGAGTCGTTCCGCGAGGCTTACATGACCCATACGTCTACCTCACCCAACTACCAGATTCTGGCGTCCCTGGACATCGGAAGGCGACAGGTTGAGCTGGAAGGGTTCGGCCTGGTTCAACGGCAATCCGACCTTGCGGTTTCCGTGGCCCAGGCCGTTGCCAGGCATCCGCTGCTGAAGAAGTACTTCCGGGTGCTGACCTCCCGGGACCTCATCGGTTCGATTTATCGGGAAACCGGCTCCAGCATGCCGCTGCGGGACGGGCTGGCCGAACTGGAGAATGCCTGGCAGCGGGACGAGTTCGTCATCGATCCCAGCCGCCTCACACTGGACATCAGCAAGACAGGGATCGACGGCGATACTTTCCGCCACAGCTACCTCATGGACGATCACGGTATCCAGGTGAACAAAACGTCCCGGAACACTGTGCTGTTCATGACCAACATCGGCACCTCCCGCAGCTCCGTGGCCTACCTGATCGAGGTCCTGGTGAAGCTAGCCGAGAGTTTTGAGAATCCACATCCTGCGGCGCGGCAGCGGACTCTTCCGGCGTCATCCGATGCGCCCCGCCCGACTCCTCCGCTCCCCGACTTCAGCACGTTCGCCGCGCGCTTCCGCGTTGACGATGCCTGCGAGGACGGGGACATCCGGGCAGCTTACTTTGAGAGCTACAAGCCCGATTCCACTGTGTACCTGTCGGCAGCTGAAGTAGCTGCAGCGGTTTCCACGGGACAGGAAGTGGTCTCGGCCGGTTTCGTCACGCCGTATCCCCCGGGCTTCCCCATCCTTGTCCCGGGCCAAGTGATTACACGGCAGACGCTCGAATTTATGGATGCCCTGGACACCCGCGAAATTCACGGATTCGATCACGACCGCGGGTACCGGGTCTTCGTTGAGCCGGTATCGTTTTCGGCTGCCGGGGTGGCGGCGGTGGCAGCGGTGGCTTACTAGGGTTTCGCGTTCCATCCGATAGCCGGGGCGATGTGCTTCGCGACGTTGCCCAAAAGCTTGGCGTTGTAATCCACGCCCAACTGGTTGGGTACCGTGAGCAGGACGGTGTCCGCCGCTTGGACTGCGGCGTCCTTAGCCAGCTCTTCAGCCAGGGCGTCCGGCTCGCCGATGTAGCTCTTCCCAAAACGGGACAACGCGCCGTCGAGAATTCCTACCTGGTCCTGGCTGTCCGCTTGGGCGCGGAGGCCGAAGTAGTGGTTGTCGACGTCGTCCACAATCGGTATCACGCTGCGGCTCACGGAAATCCTTGGTTCAAAGTCGTGTCCGGCTGCGGCCCACGCCTCGCGGAACATCTGGATCTGCTCTGCCTGCAGCTCGTCGAAGGGCACCCCCGTGTCCTCGGTGAGGAGGGTGGAGCTCATGAGGTTCATGCCTTGCTCGGCTGCCCAAACGGCTGTTTTCCGTGTTCCGGCACCCCACCAGATTCTTTGCGGGAGGCCGGGCGACTGGGGCTGTATGGGCAGCAGACCTGTGGCTCCGCCGGCGTAATGGGGATCCGCTTCGGCAACGCCGTGCCCGGCGATCGCTTTTCGGAACAGCGTTGTGTGGCGCCGGGCCATGTCGCCGCCGTCTTCGCCGTCTTCAGGGACGTACCCGAAGTTCGCGGCCCCGTTCCGTGCGGGTTCGGGTGAACCACGGCTCACGCCGAGCTGCAGACGGCCGTCGCTGATGAGGTCCGTGGCCGCGGCTTCCTCGGCCATGTACAGCGGGTTCTCGTAGCGCATGTCGATCACGCCGGTGCCCATTTCAAGGCGCGTGGTTCGGGCTGCGATGGCTGCAAGCAATGGGAAGGGCGAGGCCTGCTGCCGGGCGAAGTGGTGGACACGGAAGAACGCGCCGTCTATACCCAGCTCCTCGGCGGCCACCGCCAGTTCGATTCCCTGCTTAAGTGCTTCTCCGGCCGTTGGTACGAGGGAGCCCGGGACACGTGCCCAATGTCCGAAGGAAAGGAAGCCGATCCGTTTGTTGTGCATGTCCGGGACAACACTTCGAGCCGTGTGCTAATTCCTCAATCAGCCCGTCGATAGTGCATGGCCACCGCACCGTTGCTGAGCGGAACGGCCGAGATCAGCTCCAGGCGCCGGGTGCCTGGCAGTCCGCCCTGATACAGGGTGGGGCCGTGTCCGGTGATCATGGGGTGGACGAGGAATTTGTACTCGTCGATAAGACCCAGTCGGTCCAGTTCTGTGGCAAGTTTGCCGCTGCCCACGAGCACCCCGCCTGGAGTCTTGTCCTTGAGTTCCTGCACCGCCGTTCGCAACTCACCGACCAGGTGATGGCTGTTGGTCCAAGGGAAGTCGCTCCGCGTTGCCGATACGACGTACTTGGGCTTGGTCTCCAGACTAAGCGCCCACTCGCGTAGGGCTGGTGGTGCGTCCACCTCGCCGCGGGCAACCAACGGCCAGTAGTCCTCCATCATTTCGTAAGTAGTACGGCCCCAGAGCATTGCCCCACTCTGGTCCAGGAGGTGGGTGAAGTGGGCGTGCGTCTCGTCATCGGCGATGCCCTCCCTATGATCTACGCAACCATCGAGCGTGACGTTGATGCTGAACGTAAGAAGGCCCATCCGACGATTCTAGGCTTCGACGGCAAATGAGCATAGAGTATAAAATTGTCGGAACGCATACCCACCCGGGGTATGCCCGCACTGTCTGGACAATGGTCAAGACAGGACAGCGAAGGAGGTAGTGGAGCATCATGAAAAAGCCGATCTCTCCTCAAACTCCTGCAGCCGTCCTCGAGCCTCTTACCTTCCTCCGGCGGGTCTCGCTCCTGCTTCTGGTGACAGCCGTCATGGCGGGCATCTTCGGAATGCACGTGGTCAGCGGATCTCATGGCGCCCACTCTGCGAGCTCTGTGTCACCTGTCATAGCTGCCGAATCTGCGCTCCACGTTCACGACACCGTGCAGCTCCACAGGAGCCCGCCTGCTGATGCGGACAAGTGCTCGTCTGGAAGCTGCTCCTGCACCCAGGCGACCACCACCAACTGCATCCCTTCGCTACAAACAGGTTCCTTGGCCGCTCCGCCTCCAGCCGTTGCTGTCGCAGCAATCCCTGTCTCGTGGGAACTTCACGGTTTCCCCCGCTTCTGGTCCTACCAACCCCTCGGTCCCACACCCGTGCAGCTCTGTATCAGCCGTACGTAAGCACCGGCGCGGCCCGCGACAGCCGGGCCCGCTTATCCCATCACCATCTGCTTACCCCTCGGCGGCTGACATACGCCCGCCTAAATTTGCAAAGGACCTTTTTCTGATGAACAGGACTCACTTCACTTTTACCGGAGCCGCTGTCGCAAGCCTGATTGCGCTGGCCGGTTGTGCCTCCAACGCCGGATCCGATTCCATGCCGGGGATGGACCACGGAGGTTCCGGCACTTCCGTCAGCCCTTCAGCGAACAGCAGCGACGCCGGGCACAACGCAGCAGACACGATGTTCGCCCGGATGATGATTCCCCACCATGCCCAAGCAGTGGAGATGTCCGACGCTATGCTCGCGAAGACTGACATCCCGCCCGCAGTAACCGCCTTGGCCGTCAAGATCAAAGAAGCCCAGGCACCCGAGATCGACAAGATGACGGCTTGGCTCAAGAGCTGGAATGAGAATGCCACCATGCCAGCGGACGGCCATGGCGGTCACGGCATGGACGGCATGCTGAGCGACGCCGACCTCCAGAAACTCAAGGATGCCCAAGGCATGGAAGCGGCCAAACTCTTCCTGACCCAGATGATCGCGCATCATGAAGGCGCCGTCAGCATGGCCAAAACCGAGACCAGCCAAGGCAAGAATCCCGAGGCCGTTCAGCTTGGCAAGGACATCATCGCTGCCCAGGAAGCTGAGATTCGGGAAATGCAGGACCTCCTGGCCGGACTCTAACCCCACGGTGTGGTGATGCAGAGGCCCGACGGCGGAAGGTCGCCGTCGGGCCTCTGCGCTACGTCGGGCGTCCGCACCACTTGCCGCCAACCGCCCCCGTAACCGCTGGTGCAGACGGCGCGAAAGGGTGCGGACTCGGCGAAGAAGTGGTGCACACGGCGGAAAGTGGAGCGTGCGGCCCGCCAGGCCTTAGCGGCTGCTGCCCGCCAGCAAACCCCGGCGTTGCAGCAAGCGCTTCTCGATGGGCCCGAACACCAGGATCTCGATCAGAATGCCCACGAACAGGATCAGCAGGATGGCGGACATCACGATTGTCATATCGGAAAGGAGCCGGCCTTGGTCCAGCAACGAGCCAAGCCCGAAACCAATGGTGCCGCCCACTGCGATGATTTCCGCGGCCATGAGGGAGCGCCAAGAGAACGCCCAGCCCTGCTTCAAACCGCCGATGTAGCCGGGAAGTGCGGCGGGCAGGACGATCTGCAGCGCCATCTGGAGCCGGTTCGCGCCAAGGACTGTGCCCACGCTGCGGTACTGCGGCGGGATCTGGTCCACACCGGAAATGAGCCCGTTGATGATGGACGGGATGGCGCCCATGAACACCACAAAGTACACGGTGGCGTCGGTCAGGCCGAACCAGATGATCGCTGCGGGAACCCAGGCCACGGAAGGGAGCACCTGCAACCCGGAAATCAGCGGCCCGAACGCACGCCGCAAGGGAGCTACCTGGGCCAGGATCAACCCCACGGGAGTAGCGATGACCACTGAAATCAGGAAGCCGACCACACCGCGTTGGAGAGATGTCCATACTGCTTCCTGGACTTTGCCCTCGCCCCACATCGTCACGAATTGGGTGAGGACATCCAGCGGCCCGGGAACGAGGTCGCGGCGCTTGAACTCAAGCGAAACGTAGAACTGCCACGCGAGGATCAGGACCACCAACGCGGCAACGGGCAGCAGCACCCGCTTCCAGTCGATACCGGTCTTGCGTCGGCTGTCCGATTGGAGGTTGTCCAGCCCGGCTTCAAGGTCCCGGAGCTCGGAGGCGTTGCCCTTCAGCGACGGCGAAGTGATGTGCTCTTTGGATTCAGTCACGGGAAGGGTCCGCTCTTCGGTGGTAATGGGGTTACTTGGCATGGCGGCGGATCTCCTCGCGAAGACGGCGGGTAATAACTCCGGTCAGCTCCCCAGCGCGGCCGGCATCGGTACGGTGCTCCTCGGTGACATCCCATTCAGCCACCACACGGCCAGGACGCGAGGACAAGAGCAGTACGCGCTGACCCAGACGGACGGCCTCGCGCACGTTGTGGGTGACGAACACGATGGTCCGGCCCGTTTCCTTCCAGATCCGCTCGAGTTCGTCGTGCAGAAGGTCGCGGGTGATCGCATCGAGGGCAGCAAACGGCTCATCCATCAGCAGCAACTGCCGGTCTTGAGCCAAGGAACGGGCCAACGCAACGCGCTGCCTCATGCCACCGGACAGCTCGTGGGGACGCTTATCCCCGGCGCCGCCCAAGTGTACGAGTTCCAACAGTTCGGTGGCACGTGCACGCCGGCTCGCCTTCGTGCTGGACTTGTCCGCCAACTGCAAAGCCAACTCGATGTTGCCCCTCGCCGTCAGCCACGGGAACAGGGCTGCGTCCTGGAACATGAAGGCAGCGCCGTCGCTTGGGACTTCAAGAGCGCCCGACGTCGGCGGTTCCAGTCCCGCCATGATGTTCAGGAGGGTGGACTTTCCGCAGCCGGACGCACCGAGGAGGGCGACGAACTCGCCTTGAGCGATGGTGGCGTTGACGTCGTCCAGCACCGGGGCGCCGTCGCCGAAGCGCTTGCCCAGGTTCTCGAGTACGACTGGCATGGTCCCGTCCTTCATGTTGATTGGTAGAGCTGATGTGGCCAAAGGCCGGTCCGCTTCCCCTGTGGATGAGGGGAAGCGGACCAGCCTGCTACTGCTTAGTCCTGGCCAAGTCCTGCGGCCGAGGTTTTCTTGCCTTCAACCTCGTTCAAGGTGCGGAGGTCGAAGATGCCGTTGATGTCGGCCTGCTTGGTGGTGCCGGCCTTGACGCCGTCTTCGAGGAGCTTGTTGTACGTTCCGGCCAGCGGGTCGGTGGTGAACTTGATGTTCTGCAGCGCCCGTTCAATCACGTTCGCCGGAAGCGGCTTGCCCGCAGTGTCCTTGAGGACCGCGTTGATGGTGGTCGCCTTCTGGGAAGTGGAAGCGCTATTCAGCCAGTTCACGGATTCCACGTGGCCCTTCAGGAGAGCCTTCACGGTTTCGGGGTGTTCTGCGGCGAACTTCTTGTTCACGATCAGGATGGTGGTGGTGAAGTCACCGTTCTCCCACAGGTCCTTCTCATCAACCAGGACCTTCGCACCGGCTTCGAGCACCAGGCGGGAGGCCCACGGCTCCGGCAACCATGCGCCGTCGAGCTTTCCGTCGGTGAAGAGCTTCAGCGACTGGGCATTCTCGGTGGGGTTGATGTTTACGTCGCCGCTGCCATCGGTGTTGGTCTTGAAGCCCTGGTCACCGAGCCAGGCGCGGAGTGCAACGTCCTGGGTTCCGCCGAGCTGCGGGGAGCTGAGGATCTTGCCTTTGAGGTCGGCAGCGGAGTTGATCTCCGGCTTGACTACGAGCTGGGCACCGCCGGAAGCGGCACCGGCGATGATGCTGATGGACTCGCCGTTGCTCTTGACATAGGAGTTGATGGCAGGGTTCGGGCCGATGTAAGTGGCGTCGATGGCGCCGGCGTTCAGGGCTTCGATCGCGGCGGGGCCTGCGTTGAAGACCTGCGTGCTGAGCTTGGTATCGCCGAGCTCCTTGGCGATCAGGCCCTTGCTGGTGCCTACCAGCGCGGGGCCGTGGGTCACGTTGCTGAAGTAACCAAGCTTCAGCTCAGCAGCCGGCGTCGTGGTGGGCGCCGGGGCGGCCTGGTTGTTCTGCGAAACAGCGGAAGCGACTGCGGCGCCCGCACCGATGAGGAGCACCAGGCCGACGGCCAAGGCGATCTCTACTGTGCGGCGGCGCTTGGGCTTGGGTGCGGTCTCACCGGCAACGATGCGGGTGGTGCCGGTGTTGGGTGACTCGGGGGTGTTAGCCATGGGGGTGGGTCCTTAGGGAGGTGGGATGCGAGCGGGGCGAAGATCAGGCCCCGTGACATCGCCCGTCGAGGGCAAGCAAGGACCATTCCGGAGAGGTCATGCCTTCACAGTAGGGACTGTCATATTTCGGCTTCAATCCCGTAGAAATCAAGGTTCACGCAGGTTCACGTGACGTCATATTCGCTGCAAGGCCTTCAATGTCGCGCGGAGTTGTGCGGCAGCAGCCACCTATGAGACGGGCGCCCCGGTCCTGCCAAACGGCTGCGTTGCCGGCCAAGGTTCCGTTGCCCTGAACACCCTCTGACGGACCCCACGTCTTGGTGACGGCATCGTAGCTCTCCCCCGAATTCGGATACGCGACCAGCGGCTTGTCGGAGGACTGCTGCAGGGTGCCGAGAGCTTCTGTCACCAGGTCCAGCGGCACACAGTTCACGCCGACGGCGGCCACCCGCGGTTCCGCGCTGAGCAGCGCTGCCACGTCCGCAATCGGCGTTCCGTCACTGATGTGGCCGCTGTCCCGCAGCGTGAACGTAAACCAGGATTCGACGTCGAACTCCGCCACGAGCGCCAACAGCGCCTCCGCTTCGGCGAACGACGGCAGCGTCTCGCACGCCAGGAAATCCGCGCCGGCTTCAACGAGAGCGGCAATGCGGGGCCTGTGGAAGTCCCGGAATTCCGCGGCGGAAAGCGTGTAATCGCCCCGATACTCAGAGCCATCAGCCAGGTAGGCGCCGTAGGGACCCACGGATCCGGCTACCAAAAGCGGCCCACGGGCAGAACCCTCAGCCAAGGCTTCCTGGCGGGCTTCATCGGCCAACCGGACGCTCAACGCCACCAGCTCCAACGACTCATCAACGGACAACCCGCGCCGCGCAAAACCCTGCGGAGTCGCCTGGTAGCTGGCGGTGATGGCCACGGAGGCTCCGGCGTCGAAATAGTCGCGGTGGACTTGCTTGATCAGGTGCGGCTGCTCAAGCAGGACCTTGGCTGACCACAACGCGTCTTCCAGATCGCAGCCGTGAGCCTCCAGTTCCGTGGCCAAGGCGCCGTCCAGGACCAAGTCCTTGCCGGCGTTGAGGAGCGTGCTGAGCCTTGTGTTCTGTGGCATGGGTCCTTCCCAAAAAAGAAAACCGCAGCCTGTTCGAAATTCCCGCCGTACAACGAGAGGAGTCGCGAACAAGCTGCGGTTTTGTGACTACGTATGACCCTAGATGACGTAACGTTCGTCTTCGTGGTCGCCCGGGTGGTCCTTGACCAAACCGGCGGCAAGGGTGTTGCCGTCGATGGGGTCGATCACCAGGAAAGCGCCGGTGCGGCGGTGGTGCAGGTAGTTCTCCAGCGGCAGCGCAGCGGACAACCGGAGCTGTGCGTGTCCGATGTCGTTGAGCTCCAGGTTGGACGCGGGCTCTACGTTGAACGTGGCCAGGTCCAGCTTGCCCGTGACGTTCCGGACCAGGGCCTGGACCGTTCGTGTACCGTGCTTCACCAGGACCTTCTGGCCTTCGCGGAGCGGCTTGGGTGAGAGCCATGCCAACGACGCGTACAGATCAGCTGTGCTCTCACGGACAGTCCCGGCAGCAGCGATGGTGTCACCGCGGGCGATGTCGATCTCGTCAGCCAGGCGGACAGCCACCGACTGCGGCGCCGCGGCCTCCTCCAGCGACTGGCCGGCGAAGTCGATGCCGATCACCGTGGTGGTGCGCGGCTCGTGGCCCGGGCTGATGACGGATACTTCGTCGCCAACCTTGACGGAGCCCTCGGTGATCTGGCCGGCGTAGGCGCGGTAATCGCGGTACGCCTCCACATCGAGCCCGGCGGCAACAGCATCCGGAGCCAGGGCACCCTGCGGACGGATCACCAGCTGGACCGGGAAGCGGAAGCTCTCCAGTTCGGCCTCGAGTTCGTCAGCAGCCGGGAGGGTTTCGAGGACCTCCAACAGTGCAGGACCGGTGTACCAGGGGGTGCGCTCGGAGCGGTCCACCACGTTGTCGCCATCAAGGGCCGAAACAGGAACCACCAGCAGATCAGCAACGCCATCGGAACCCAGACCAAGCTCACGCGCAACCTTCTGCACGTCGGCTTCGATGTCGCGGAATACCTGCTCGCTGAAATCAACAAGGTCGATCTTGTTCACGGCAACAATCACGTGGGGAACGCGCAGCAGCTGCAACACGGACAGGTGACGGCGGGTCTGCTCCAGCACACCCTTACGGGCGTCGATAAGTACGACGACGGCATCCGCAGTGGACGCGCCGGTCACCGTGTTCTTGGTGTACTGAACGTGGCCGGGGCAGTCCGCCAGGATGAAGCTGCGGCGGTCCGTGGCGAAGTAGCGGTAAGCGACATCGATGGTGATGCCCTGCTCGCGCTCGGCGCGCAGTCCGTCGGTCAGGAGGGCGAGGTCGATCCCGCCCTTTTCGCCGCCGAAGCCGCGGTCCGCGGAGGTGCGGGCAACGGCGTCGAGCGTGTCAGCAAGAATCGCCTTGGAATCGTGAAGGAGGCGGCCCACCAAAGTGGACTTGCCGTCGTCCACCGACCCGGCGGTAGCGAAGCGGAACAGGGTTGTGGGCAGGGCTGTTTCCAGCCCGGCAGCCAGTGTTTCGGTGCTCATTTAGAAGTAGCCGTCCTTCTTGCGGTCTTCCATGGCTGCCTCGGAGATGCGGTCATCTGCTCGGGTGGCGCCACGTTCGGTCAGGGTGGAGGCAGCGACTTCAACTACGACGTCGGCCACGGTGCGGGCATCGGACTCGACGGCACCGGTGCAGGACATGTCGCCCACGGTGCGGTAGCGCACGAGCTTGGTGATGACTTCCTCGTGCGGCAACGGTTCGGAAACCTCGCCTACCGCGCGCCACATGCCGTCGCGGGCGAAAACCTCACGCTCGTGGGCGTAGTACAGGCCGGGGAGCTCGATGTTCTCTCGCTCGATGTAGCGCCAGATGTCCAGCTCGGTCCAGTTGCTGATGGGGAACGCGCGAACGTGCTGGCCCACGGTGTGGCGGCCGTTGTACAGGTTCCACAACTCGGGGCGCTGGTTGCGCGGATCCCACTGGCCGAACTCGTCACGCAGGCTCAGGATGCGCTCCTTGGCGCGGGCCTTGTCCTCGTCACGGCGGCCGCCGCCGAACACGGCGTCGAACTTGTTGCGCTGGATGGCATCAAGCAACGGAACAGTCTGCAACGGGTTGCGGGTGCCATCGGCACGCTCGGCCAGCTCACCGCGGTCGATGAACTCCTGCACCGAGCCGACAACCAGCTTCAGGCCAAGACGCTCAACGGTGCGGTCCCGGAAGTCGATGACCTCCGGAAAGTTGTGGCCCGTGTCCACGTGCAGGACCGGGAAGGGAACCTTGCCCGGCCAGAACGCCTTGGTGGCCAGGTGCAGCATGACCACGGAATCCTTGCCGCCGGAGAACAGCAGCGCAGGCTTCTCGAACTCGGCAACAACTTCACGAATGATGTGGATGGCCTCGGACTCGAGGGTGTCCAAGCTGGAGAGGCGCTCGGCTGAGGGGGCGTCAACTGCCGCTGCAACTTCCACCGTGGACTCCTCTGTTGTGTAAGTGCTCATGTGTGTAGTCCGCATTCTGTCTTGTCGGATCCTGCCCAGCGGCCGGCTCGGGGGTCTTCACCCGGGGCCACTTTGCGGGTGCAGGGCTGGCAGCCGATGGACGGGTAGCCCTGGCTCAGGAGGGGGTTGACGGGAAGGATGTTGTCCTCGGAGTACTCGATCAGCTGATCGAAGGTCCAGTCGACCATCGGGTTCACCTTGACCAGGCCGAAGCCCTCATCCCAGGTGATCACCGGCGTGTTGGTGCGGGTGGGGCCCTCGTCGCGTCGGACACCGGTGAACCACACCTCGTAGCCGGCCAGCGAACGGCGCAGCGGCTGTACCTTGCGCAGCGCGCAGCACTGGGCGGGGTCGCGGGCGAACAGGTCCTTGCCCAGGAGGCGGTCCTGCTGCTCCACGGTGCTTTCCGGAAGGACGTCCACCACGTTGACGCGGAGGTTGGCTGCAACTTCGTCGCGGGTCTCGTACGTTTCCTTGAAGTGGTAGCCGGTCTCCAGGAACAAAACGTCGACGCCGGGAAGCTGGTCCGCGACCAAAGCCGGCAGGACGGCGTCGGCCATGGAGCAGGCGACCGTCACCGCGGGCAGCTCGAAGTTACGGGCCACCCAGGCGATGACGTCCCGGGCAGGGGCGTTCCAGCCCAGCTCAGCGGCGCCCTGTTCGGCCAGGGCCTTCAGCTCTTCATGGGAGCGCAGTGCCGGACGGGCTGCTGCGCTGGCGAGGTTGGTAATCGTGACGGGATCTGTCATTGGAGATCTCCTTCATCGGCCGAGTGTGCCCACTCCGCGAAGGTCTGGCCCTCGGCGCCCACGGCGACGAATTTACGGACCACGCGCTCCACGTAATCGGGCAGGTCTTCCACCGTGACCTTGAGGCCGCGGACGGTACGTCCCAAACCGGCTTCCTCGCGCTCATTGTTAGCCAGCCCGCCACCGAGGTGGACCTGGAAACCCGGGGTGGGGTCGCCGTCGGGCGTTGGCAACATCATGCCCTTCAGGCCGATATCGGCCGTCTGGATACGTGCGCAGGAGTTCGGGCAGCCGTTGATGTGGAGGGACAGTGCCGACGGCAGCTGCTTGGTCTCCACGAGGTCCACCAGGCGGCGCTCCAGCTCAGCGATGGCCGTGGCTGCCGTGACCTTGGTTTCCACGATGGCCAGCTTGCAGTATTCGATGCCCGTGCAGGCGATAGTGCCGCGGCGGAACACGGACGGACGGGCGGAGAGGCCCAAAGTGTCCAGTTCGGCGATGAGCGGTTCAACCTGCTCCTCGGCCACATCCAGGATGACGAGCTTCTGGTGAGGGGTAGTGCGCAAGCGGTAGCTGCCGTGCTTCTCCAGGGTGTCCGCCAGCGTGACAAGTGCCTCGCCGGATGTGCGGCCCACAGTAGGGGTCACGCCGATGAAGAACTTGCCGTCCTTCTGCTCGTGAACGCCGATGTGATCGCCGGGGGCCGTGGGCTTGGGAGCAGCAGGGCCGTCGGGAAGCTTGAAACCGAGGTATTCGTCCTCCAGGATCTGGCGGAACTTGACCGGTCCCCAGTCGTTCATGAGGAACTTCAGGCGTGCCTTGGTGCGCATGCGGCGGTAGCCGTAGTCGCGGAAGATGCTGGTGACGCCGAGCCATACTTCAGCGGCAACATCAGCGGAGACGAATACACCAAGGCGTTCGGCCAGGCGCGGGTTGGTGGACAGGCCGCCGCCGACCCAGAGGTCGTAGCCGGCACCGAGTTCAGGGTGGACAACGCCCACCAAAGCGAAGTCGTTGATCTCGTGCACCACGTCCTGGGACGGGTGGCCCGTGATGGCGGTCTTGTATTTGCGGGGCAGGTTGGCCAGCTCAGGGTCGCCGATGAAACGTTCGGCGAGCTCGTGGATCAGCGGGGTGGGATCGATGATCTCATCCTTGGCGATGCCCGCAACGGGGGAGCCGAGGATGACACGGGGAACGTCGCCGCAAGCCTCGGTGGTGGACAGGCCAATGCCTTCAAGGCGGCGCCAGATTTCCGGCACATCCTCAACGCGGATCCAGTGCAGCTGGATGTTCTGGCGGTCCGTGAGGTCGGCCGATCCGCGGGCGAAGTCCACGGAAATCTGGCCGATGACGCGAAGCTGCTCGGTGGTCAGCGCACCGCCGTCGATGCGCACGCGCAGCATGAAGTACTTGTCTTCGAGCTCGTGCGGTTCAAGCGTTGCGGTCTTGCCGCCGTCGATCCCGGGTTTGCGCTGGGTGTAGAGGCCCCACCAACGGAAGCGACCGTGAAGGTCCGTGCCGTCGATCGAATCAAAGCCCTCTTTGGAGTAGACAGACTCAATCCGCTCACGGACGTTCAGCCCGTTGTCTTCCTGCTTCCAGGTTTCGTTGGCGTTCAGTGGAGCGGTGCCGTCAACCTTCCACTGGCCGTGGGGCTTGGCGGCAGGGCGGGTGCGTGCCGGACGCGAGGGGACTGCGGTGTCCGAGGACGCACCGGCTACAGCTGTATCTGTCATACATCGACTGTAGGTCTGGCGAGTTTTCGCCAGCAAAGGTCCGGAAACGCGAAGTCACCTAGGGAAACATTTCGTCACGAACACGCCAGCGGCCTTGTCCGAAGGACCTGTTTTGTGCAGGTCCATTTGGCCCTTTTCCCGCGTGAATAAAGGTTAGGAGAGGCTTTCCAACACTGCGTCGTAACGTTCCAGCGCGATCTCTGCCAGCACCGTCGACGGAAGCAAAGGAGCCGACACAATGTCCGCGCCGGCCTTTGCCAGTTGGTCGTGGAAATAACCGGTCGCCAGCAGGTAGGAGGCAATGAAGACCCTTCCGGTCCCACCGTCGGAGGCGAGTTCGGCACGCAAGGAGGCGACGCCGTCGGGCACTGTTGGCTGGGCGCTGGCGCCATAGGCGACCCGGACCTTGTTGGGCAGCAGCTCACCGAGGAGTCGCGCCTGCTCTTCCGAGTCCACCGAGCCGTCCGGAAGGGACGATCCCGCGGCAGCCAGCAGCACGCCGTCGTTCTCCTGCAACCCAGCCGCACGCAGGTGCGTGGTCAACAGCTCAGCCAGACGGGGATCCGGTCCCAGCGGCTTGGCAGCCACTACCTCGGGGCGGCTCTTGATGGCCTTGGGAACGTCCACCTTGATGTGAAAGCCCGTTGAGAGCAAAAGCGGTACGACGACGGCGGCAGTCCCCTCGGGCAGGCCCTCCACCACACCGCCCAACTCGGGTTCCTGCACGTCAACGTACGCTTCAACCACGCGCAAACCGGGGCGGAGAGTTTCAATTTCAGCCATCACGCGTCGGATGGCAGCCTGGCCTTCGGCGTTGCGGGTTCCGTGGGCGCAAGCGATCAAAACGGGGCTGTTCATGGGAGCTAGCGTAACGTTGAGCCAGCACCTGTTGTGAAGCACGTTAAGAAAGAACCAGTCCACTTGATTTCCTTTGACATTGTTCTTCTTTGGCTTGACCTCATCGGCGTGTTCTTTTTTGCTGTGTCGGGCTCGTTGTTGGCCGCCCGGAAGCAGTTCGACTTTGTTGGTTCGGTGCTGCTCGCTTCCATCGCGGCGCTGGGCGGTGGGGTGATCCGCGACATCGTGATCAACGCCGGCCCCCCGATCGCCTTCACAAACCCCGCCTACCTCGCCCCGCCTGTGCTGGCAGCCTTGCTGGTCTACTACCTTTTCTCGTCGGTGCAGCGTTTCACGTCCCTTTTAACGTTGTTCGACGCCGGCGGATTGGCGTTGTTCTGCATCACCGGCACGCTGAAAGCCATCAGTGCGGGCATGAACCCCGTGGCTGCAATCCTGTTGGGCGTCACCACGGGAGTGGGCGGCGGCCTGCTCCGTGACATCACCGCCAACGAAGTCCCCACCCTGTTCAACAACCGCGACCTCTATGCACTGCCCGCCTTTGCGGGCGCCGGTTTGACCACATTGATGTGGCACCTTGGCCTGTTCAGCGGGCTTACGGCCTGTGTCATTGCCGGTGTTGTTTTCACTTTCCGGGTGACCGCATGGCGCCGCGGCTGGTATGTGCCCTTGGCTGTGCGTGGTTGGCATCGCGCAGGCACCGGTGGGGGCGCAATTTCCGGTGCCCGGGATTAGCTAGGATAAGAGCATGACTGACATGTTCCTCGAGAAGTTCCGCGCGCTGGTCCCAAAGTATCTCGAGGATGAATGGCAGGAAGAAGACGGCCTCACGCCCGACGAACTGGATGACGCCCTCTCCGATCACTCCTTCACCATCCCGCTGGTGCTGCGCGAGTTTTACCTCGCAATTGGCGGCTGCGAGGACCTCATGGAGGCCTACCACTACTTCTGGGACCCCGAGGAACTCGAGGTGGACGACGAAGGCTTCCTCATGTTCCTTGAGGACGAGGACGAGCAGTTCACTTGGGGCTTCCGCACCGCCGACCTCAGCATCCCGGACCCTATCGTCTGGCGCCGCAACAATGCCCGCGGCCAGTGGAAGAGCGAAGAGGGCACGTTCTCCGAGTTCGTGTTCGACATGTTCGAGTGGGCATTCAACGACGACGAAGACTAACTTTCCGTTTTGGAGCAGCCCCTTCCCACCCATTCCGGGTTGGGAAGGGGCTGTTTTATTGGGACCCCGTGCGGCCACCACCCACTTTGATTTTGGGCCTGCCCTGACACGCCGCTTCGGGGGTGTGTTGCCAGAAAGTTGGGGTCAAAGTAGGTGGTGGCGGTACAGGCCCAGAGGGAACTTACGACGGCGGCACCCACCTTGGCGCGTACCTCGCCGGCGCGTAGCGGCCAACTTCCCTGTTGCGCAGAACTGCCATGACTTCGGCGACCATCCTCTCTGGGTGATGAACGACGTCGACGTAGTAGTAATGGAGGGTCAATAGGCCTCTGCGCATGGCTGCGTTGTTCCTATACTGATCCTTCTTGACCTGTTTTCCCTCAAGGTGCGTGCCGCCGTCGAGTTCTACAATCAGGCATTCGTTAACCAAGCAGTCCACCTCCCCTACGCCCGGGACGTCCACGTGCATCTGGACTTCGAGACCTGCCCTGGTGAAGTGGGTGTGCGCGAGTACTTCCAGGAGCGAGTCGGCCCGAGGCAAAACCAAGTCCAGGATTTCCCGAACCTTGCCATTCCTGTTGCCCGGAAGCTTTGATTTCAGGAAATCTATGGACAGCAGTGCTTGGCTAACTGCGCTCTGCACCATGACCAGTGCTTCAAGTTCCGGTAGGCATCTGAGGGCGTGGATCAGAACATCGGCCACCCCCGCTATGGGCAGATACGAGTGGACTGGATGCAGGCAGGCCCCGTGGTGTACTACACCCCGTCTCGCTTGTCCCGTGCTGCAGCTGAGATGGAGAGCGTCTACGCCTCCCAGGGTCCAGAGACCATAGAAGCGCGCTGCCGAGACGCAGGTAAGCAAGCCGTCGGCTCGAAAGGCGGCAACGACGTCGGGGTCTGATGCCCGGGACGTGTAGACGCCGCGATGAAGGCGATTGACTACTCCGTCCCTCACCGCGTTTGCGAGCATGCGGCGAGTGAAGCCCGCGGTCATCAGGGTCCGAGTGGTCGCTGCTCCGCGCCGGCTTCGGAGGAAATTGTCGATGTCCATGTAGCCATGCTGAGTTCGGCAGGGACCCTGAGATGGCCGCAAAGTCCCCTATGTGGATAACTCCGTGTACCTCCACCACTTGGTTTGGCGGCCCTGAGGTTATGACACACCCTAACTCCGGCGTGTCCGTCGCTTCCGAAATTCAAAGTTGGTGGTGGAGGATCGGCGCTTGGCTGTAAATCGCGCTGCAGGAACGGGAAAACCATTGACGCAGGGAGTTGCATATGTGACAGAATTGTCATAAGCTTATCACGGATCCACTAAATGCCTCCGGTGGGTCTGATGCGAACGGAGATTGTGGTCCCGGTTCGGTGCAGCGTATGACTCGTAACGTTGCAGCGAGCCGGGGCCATTCCGTTTTTCCGGGGACTAAAAGTTTGGGCGCGTACGGCCACCACCCGCTTTGATTCCACCGAGGGCACAACACACCGTATCCACCAGCGTGTCACCACCCTCGCAGGCTCAAAGTGGGTGGTGAAGGTACCAAGTCCACCACGGCTGCGGGCCCAAAATATGGGGAAACAAAAGCAGGCGCCCGGCCTATGAAAAGTCCGGACGCCCGCCAACCCAAAAAGAAAACTAGCTGCTGCGGTCCACCACTGCGTGGGCAAAGTTGGTCAGTGAGGCCTTCACTACGCCCTCCGGCAGCGGGTCCAGGGCGGCAACTGCCTCGGCGGACCACTGGCGGGCAATCTTCCAGGACTCCTCGGTGACGGGGTGCTCGCGCAGACCGGCAACAACCTCAGCCAAAGCCGAGTCGGAGGACAAGTCGCCGTCCACCAGTTCCAGAAGTGCACTGGCCGAGGCATCGCCCGCAGCAGCATCACGGCGAAGCAGCAGGACAGGCAGGGTGGGAACACCCTCGCGGAGGTCGGTGCCCGGGGACTTGCCGGACTTGACCTTCACACCGGTGACGTCGATGACGTCGTCGGCGAGCTGGAAGGCTACGCCAACCTTCTCGCCGTACTCCACCAGCAGGTCCTCGAAGGACTCGTCGGCACCGGCGAAGATCGCCCCGAGTTGGCCGGACGCTGCAACCAGTGAGCCGGTCTTGTCAGCAATGACGGACAGGTAGTGCTCTACGGGATCTTCGTCTTCGCGAGGGCCCACGGTTTCGTGGAGCTGGCCGAGGCACAAGCGCTCAAACGTGCGGGCCTGGATGCCAAGGGCACGCGAACCGAGTTCGGACACCAGGATGGAAGCGCGGGCGAAGATGAGGTCGCCAGTAAGGATGGCCACCGAGTTGCCCCATACCTCGTGGGCAGTGGGAGCACCGCGGCGGAACGGAGCTGAGTCCATCACGTCGTCGTGGTACAGCGTGGCAAGGTGCGTCAGTTCCACCACTACAGCGGCCTGGACAACCTCGGGACGTGAAGCATCGCCGAGGTGGGCACACAGCAGAGTGAGCAGCGGACGGATGCGCTTTCCGCCGGCTTCCACCAGGTGGCGCGACGTCGCGTCAGCCAATGGGTCCGAGTTGGAAATAGCTTCGCGGAGCTTCTTCTCCACCCGGGCAAGGTTGGTGGTGATGGCAGGGCCGAGCTCGGGATCGCCCGCAATGGCAGCGAATCCGGCGGGCAGCTGGAGTCCCGTTGCGATTGCAGTGGTGTTGGGAGCAGGCTCGACAGCCTGCGGCAAGCCGTGCCCGGCATGCGTCCAGCTGTGTTCGGCAGAGTTCGTCACGGGTTAACCCTAACTAGTTGTTGCGGAAACCGCGGAGTCGGTGCCTGCCGGCGTAAGGGCGCTGGCAGGGGAAGTGTTGGACGTAGCCGGAACCAGCATCTCGAGGACCCGGATTACGCGGTCTTCGAAGCCCTTGGCGGACGGATCCGTGAGATTCGCGAGCATTCGAACCACAAAGCGCATGAGCACCGGAATTGGCATGCCCGTGCGCAGTGCAAGTTTCATCACGGCAGGCTTCCCGATCAAGGAAGCAAACATCCGGCCCAGCGTGAAGTGCGATCCCCACTGGTCCCGCACATAGTCCGCGTACCGCGAAAGGTGGGCATCGGCGTCGTACGTGGACCAACCGGCCGAAGCCGACCGCGAAGAAGCGTCAATCAAAAATTCTGCCGCGAACCGGGCCGATTCCATCGCGTAGGAAATGCCCTCGCCGTTGAACGGGGACACCATTCCCCCGGCGTCGCCCAGCAGGAGCAGCCCGGGTGAGTAGTGCGGCGTGCGGTTGAAGCCCATGGGCAGCGCGGCGCCGCGGATCTCCCCCACTTGGTTTTCCGGCGTGAAGCCCCAATCGGAGGGCATGCCGGCGGTCCATTCGCGGAGAACCTGCTTGTAGTCGAGCTTGCCGAATTCCTTGGACGAGTTCAGGATGCCGAGGCCCACGTTGGACGTCCCGTCGCCAACACCAAACACCCAGCCGTAGCCAGGCAGCGGCTTACCGGACTTGCCGGGAAGTTCCAGCCAGCCTTCCATCCAGTCGTCGTCGTGCCTGGGCGAGGTGAAGTACGTGCGCACCGCGACGCCCAGCGGACGGTCGTCACGCTTGTGCATACCCAGCGACACCGCGGTTCGCGTCGAGTTTCCGTCCGCGGCGAGTACGACGTCGGCGTGGAAGTCGCGCGTTTCGCCCGTCTTGCGTCCGGACTCGTCCAGGATGGAAGCCCGGGCGCCGATCACGCGGCCATCTTCAGCCGTCAACGCGGAGGTGACGCTGTGGCGTTCAAGCACGACGGCGCCCGCGGACTGAGCGTGACGGGCCAGGTCCTCGTCGAAACCGAGGCGGGTCCGGATCAGGCCGTACGTGGGAAAGTCAGCTACCTCGGGCCAAGGAAGTTCAATGGTGCGACCGCCGGCAATGAGGCGGAGGCCCTTGTTGCGCCTCCACCCTTCGGAGACCGCATGGGGCAGCCCGAGCTTCTGGATCTCGCGGACGGCGCGCGGAGTCAGGCCATCGCCGCAGACCTTTTCGCGGGGAAAGGAAGTCTTTTCCAGCACCGTGACATCGATGCCCTGCTGGGCGAGGTAATACGCGGCGGTGGACCCTGCCGGGCCCGCGCCAACAATCAGTACTTTCACAACGTCCTAATTCAACAGGCAGTGCTGGTTAGCCGGCCTGGTGGCGCGGCTTTATCTGGCGGCGGAGCTTTGCCACGGGAACACTTTCGCGGTGCTCTCCGGGCTTCTGTGCACGGTGGACAGCAACGATGCCGCCGCTGAGGTTGCGGTACGTGATGTCCGTCCAGCCGGCATCACTGAGCCACTGGGCCAGGTGGTCCTGATCCGGCCAGGCACGAATGGACTCGGCGAGGTACACGTAGGCGTCCGGGTTGGAGGAGACCTTGGTGGCGATCGCAGGGAGCGCACGCATCAGGTATTCGGTGTAGAGGTTGCGCCACAGCGGAACCACGGGGTGGGAGAACTCGGCGATGACCAGCCGGCCGCCGGGCTTGGTGACGCGCAGCATTTCCTCGAGGGCCTTGCGGGGTTCCACCACGTTGCGGAGGCCGAAGGAAATGGTGGAAGCGTCGAAGCTGTTGTCAGCGAACGGCAGGTTGGTGGCGTCACCGGCGATGAAGTCAATGTCCGGGCGGCGGCGCTTGCCCACTTTGAGCATGCCCAGGGAGAAGTCGCAGGCCACTACGTCCACGCCGGCATCAGCGTAGGGTTCGCTGGAAGTTCCCGTTCCGGCAGCCAGGTCAAGGACCTTCTGGCCTACCTTCACATCCATGGCGTCAACCACGATCCGCCGCCAACGCCGCGTCTGTCCCATGGACAGGACATCATTGACGACGTCGTATTTTGGGGCGACATCATCAAACATCGTCGCAACTTCGTCCGGACGCTTTTCCAAGGATGCTCGGTTCACCCTGTAATTGTCTCAGACATTCAGCCGACTTTGCTGCGCTGTAGAAGTCGGCTCAGATTCTGGCTGCGCGCGGGAGTACTGTTGTTCCATCATGACGAGCACGCTCCGTACCTTGACAGTCCCCCTCGATGTTGAATCATCCTCCGGGGGGCTGCCGTCGTTTCTGGTGCGGGACGACGTCCTTTGCTGGTCCCGCCGCGAGGCCGGCCTGGTGGGCTACGGCGAGCTAACGCGCTTCAATGCCACCGGCCCCGAAAGATTCCTTGAGGCCGATATCTGGTGGCGGCACCTCATTCTTGAGGCGGAAATCACGGACCACGTTGAGGTCCCGGGCACGGGCCCTGTGGCTTTCGGCTCGTTCGCCTTCTCCAAAACCTCTCCGCACGTTTCCCGCCTGATTCTTCCCGAGCTGGTGGTTGGCATCCGCGACGGCCGCGCCTGGGCCACCCAGTTAACGTTCGACGACGGCCCCCTCACCGAGGCGGGCGTCCTCGCCTCGGTGGACCGCTGGCTCACTGAGCCGGAGCCCAACGGTGACGGTTCAGCGGCAGGAGGGTCCGACGTCGGACTCTCACCGGAGGCCGTTGCTGCGGACGGTTCCGCGGGTCACCTTAGCCGTGGTTCCCTGAGCGAGGCCGCTTGGATGCAGGCAGTTTCCAACGGCGTGGAGGAGATCCGTGCCGGGAAGCTGGAGAAGCTTGTGCTGGCGCGCGACGTCGTGGCCAACCTCCCCGAGGGTGTGAACGCTGCGGAGGTGCTTCGTCAGCTCGCCGCGAGGTACCGGGAATGCTGGACGTACGGTGTGGACGGGCTCGTGGGTGCTACGCCGGAGATGCTGATTCAGGTGGAGGGCCGCACTGCACAGGCCCGCGTGCTGGCAGGAACCTTGGATCGCCGCGATGCCGACGGCATGGACGGCTCCCCCATGGAATATGCGGAACGGGTTTTGGCCGGTTCGGAAAAACAGCGGCACGAACACGAGATCGCCATCGATTCGCTCACGCGGCAGTTGGCTCCTTTCTCGGAGGCGATGAATTCCCATAGCGAACCGTTCATTCTGGAGCTGCCCAATGTGTGGCATTTGGCCTCGGACGTGAAGGCTGAGCTGGCGGATATCGAGGGACACGTCCCCACTTGCCTGGCCCTGATCAACGCTTTGCATCCCACGGCGGCGGTCTGCGGAACGCCCACGCTGATAGCTGGCGCGCTGATCCGCAAACTTGAACATTTGGACCGCGGCCCGTACGCCGGACCAGTGGGTTGGCTCGACGCTGCAGGGAACGGTGAATGGGGTATTGCGCTCCGCGGCGCGGTCATCGAAGACGCCAACACGGTGCGCCTGTACGCAGGTTGCGGGATCGTTGAGGGCTCCCAGCCGGAGGCAGAACTGGCCGAAACGTGGGCCAAGTTCCGGCCAATGCTTGAAGCGCTGGGCATCAAGCGCTGAATCTGGGATCCCAGACAGTGCCTCGGCGGGCGAGGTTGATTACTGGGTAAACTTGTTATCCAATAGTGAAACTTCGTTTCCTGTGATGCACATCTCACGTTCGGCGCTACACTAAAACCGACTCAGTTCAGCATCCACCGCAACAAAAGGTAAACAACATGCAGATCTCCCGTTCGGTTCTGTCCGGCACCAAGATTGCCGCCGTCCTGGCAGCCGGCGCCCTGGCCCTGACCGCCTGTGGTGGTTCCTCCACCCCCGCCGCCTCCTCCGAGTCGGGCCTCAAGCTCATCAACGCCGGCAAGCTCACGGTTTGCTCGGACGTTCCTTACGAGCCCTTCGAATTCCAGAAGGACGGCAAGATCGTCGGCTTCGACATGGACATCGCCGCCGAGCTTGCCAAGGATGTCAAAGCCGAGCTCAACGTGGTGGACAGCTCCTTCGAAGCCATCGAGACCGGCACCGCACTGACCGGTTGCGACGTCTCCATCTCCTCGATCTCCATCACTGACGTCCGCAAGAACGTCATGGACTTCTCCACTCCTTACCTGGACGATGACCTGACCCTCGTGGCCACGTCGGCTTCCGGCATCGATAACCTCGATGGCGCAAAGGGCAAGAAGGTGGGCGTCCAGCAGGCCACCACCGGCGCCCAGTACGCCAAGGACAAGGGAATTGACGCCCAGCAGTTCGAAGACTCCGGCCTCCTGGTCCAGGCCCTCAAGGCCGGCACCATCGACGCCGCCGTCGGCAACCAGTCCGTCCTCGGCTACGCCATCAAGGACGATTCCAACCTCAAGCGCGTTGAAGACTACGCAACGGGCGAGAAGCTGGGCATCTCCATTAAGAAGGGCAACACTGCCATGACGGATGCCGTGAACGCCACGCTGAAGCGCATCACCGACGACGGCACCCTGAAGAAGTTCGAGACCACCTGGTTCGGCGAAGCCACCAAGTAGTCCGAGCCCCGGCTCCCCGAGATCCACGCAGGCGGGCCCCGAAACGATCTGTTCAGGTCCTTTCGGGGCCCCACCTGCGCAACATGAATGCGAGAACCCCATGGCAATGACTGCACGTCAACGAGCCAAAGTCAGTTTGTACGTCCAGGCCGGAATCTTTGTTGTGGCCGTGGCCGCCGTAATTATTGCCGTGGACTGGAAGACGGTAGGCACCAGCGTCTTCAACTTCGCCAAGATCGGCCCGATGTTCCCGGATATCTTCCTGGTGGGCCTCAAGAACACCCTCATCTACACGGCCCTCGGCTTTATTGTGGGCCTGTCCGGCGGCCTCCTGCTCGCCTTGATGAAGCTCTCATCGTTCCCCCTGTACCGCTGGCTTGCCACCGGCTACATCGAGTTCTTCCGCGGCGTTCCGGCCCTGCTGGTGTTCATCGCGTTCGGCTACGGCGTTCCCCTGGCCTTCGGAATCCAGTGGGACGTCAACATCATCGTGATGGTGTCGCTGGGTATGGTCGCTGCCGCATACATCGCTGAAACCCTGCGCGCCGGCCTTCAGGCTGTGCCCAAGGGCCAGATGGAAGCCGCCCGTTCGCTGGGCATGCCGCACTGGCGGGCGATGGTTTCCATCGTCATCCCCCAGGCGTTCAAGATCGTCCTGCCGCCGCTGACCAACGAGATCATCCTGCTCACCAAGGACTCCTCGCTGATCTACGTCCTGGGCCTCACCGCTTCCCAGTACGAGCTCACCAAGTTTGGCCGCGACGGAATCTCCAGCCTCGGTGCCGGTCTCACGCCGCTGCTCGTGGCGGGAGCCTTCTACCTGGTCATCACCATCCCCTTGAGCCTCCTGGCACGGAAGTTCGAAAGCCGCTCCGCGCGGACCAAGCGATAGGCAGGACAGTCATGAATAACTCCACTGGGAGCACGGCCACCGTTCGCGCCGCCGGCGTAAATATCAAGGATCTGCGCAAGTCCTACGGCAGCAACGAGGTCCTCAAAGGCATCTCGTTGACGGTTGAACCGGGCCAGGTTGTTTGCCTGATCGGGCCTTCGGGTTCAGGCAAGTCCACTCTCCTTCGCTGCGTCAACCTGCTTGAGCAGCCGAACGCGGGCACCATCAACGTGGGTTCGTTTGAAGCCACCGACCCCGACGTCGACCTCAACAAGATGCGCCGAAGCGTGGGAATGGTGTTCCAGCACTTCAACCTCTTCCCGCACCTCAGCGTCCTGGACAACTGCACCATCTCCCAGACCAAGGTCCTCAAGCGGTCCAAGTCCGAGGCTTCGGATGTGGCACGCCGCAACCTGGAACGCGTTGGCCTGGGACACCTCGCCGATCGCTTCCCGGACCAGCTCTCCGGTGGCCAGCAGCAGCGCGTCGCCATCGCACGTGCACTTTCCATGGACCCGCAGCTCATGCTCTTCGATGAGCCCACGTCTGCCCTGGACCCCGAGACCGTGGGCGACGTCCTTGCCGTCATGCGCAAGCTGGCCCAGGAAGGCATGACCATGTTGGTGGTCACGCACGAGATGGGCTTCGCCCGCGAAGTTGCCGACCGTGTGGTCTTCATGGACGCCGGTGTTGTGGTGGAAGAAGGGCCGGCGGAGAACGTCATCAGCGCCCCCACCCAGCCCCGCACCAAGGAATTCCTGCGCCGCGTCCTCGACCCCACGCACATTGGCGTCGAGGAGGCCTAACTCGCTGGCGCCACGCCTCTTCGTTCGCGCCACTGAAACGGGAGGGCGACACCCATATTTGGGGGTCGCCCTCCCGTTCCCGTCTCGCCTACGAATTTGGGTGTCCTAATGAAGCACGACGGCGGCGGGGAACCCCGGCTGCCACAAGCTCGCGTTCCAGCTTGCCAACTGTCAAGTCACTCCACACCAACCGGAACACACTTCGGCCGGTGGCGCGGATGGCATTCTCGCGGTCCTTTTCTTCGATCACTACTTGGGAAGGCGTACGTCCCTTCAAGTACTCCGCCTTCATGTACTTTTCGCGGCCATCGAACTCCCCCACCAACCTGACGTCCTTCCAGTAGTAGTCCGTGTAGACGACCCCTACTTTCGTTCGAACTTCATACTGCAACTCGGGAGCAGCGAAACCGGCGAGATGCATGAGTCCCCTGCAGTAGGACTCCCCCGGCGAACCTGAATTTTTAACAGCGAACTGAACAACCGCTGCCACGCGTTTGGCGGCAGCCTTCGAATACCGGGCATCAATGGCATTCAACAGTTCATCCTTCGTTACTGGTTTGCGACGACGTCCAGGGGATAAAAGGAAATCCATGGGAACAACGGCCTCGGCAAATGGCACGGAGGCTGCGATGTCCAATGCCGTCCTGATCCGGCTGGTCACCAGGAAACCGTTCGTTTCCGCAGCTTCCTGGTGGCCATCGCTGACATAGTGCCGTCGAACACCTGCCCTGGACCTCCCTCCGCCGGCGTAGGAACTGAGCGCGTGAATGGGTTGTCGTCCGAGGATGGTCGGAATGCCATGAATGCTGGCCGCGGAATGGTGTGAGAACACGGTGGCGGACGTGAATGTCTCCGCCGCCGCCTCGACCCTCAGGGCATAGCGATCCCAACTCTCCAACAGCGCCCACTTCTGTGCGTCGACATACACCCCATGCCTGATTCTCACAAGCTTTCCCGCCTTGGCTGCCTCTGACAGTTTCCGGGAATCCCCGCCGATGAGTGACAGGTCCTTGGCGAGGATCAGTTTGGGTAGGCTCCGCATAGCACCAGCCTTCGGCTTTGCCGGTGCCTTGAGTAGGCTCTCTCCGCCGTATGTGGAAACTCCCGACCCACCGCCGCTGCTGACACGGACCAATGACAACCAAAACCGGACGCCGCGCAATCCGGTTCACGACACTCAAAGTCTTAGCCGACACCCAAATTCACGGGGGATACCCGAATCGGCGCAGCGTGGATCTGTATGCGCAGCGTTCGCGGATTTTGGAGGCGCAGGCGTATTTGGGTGTCGCAGGGGACTAGCCCGCTGTCAGGACTTGGCCCACTGCGGCCGAGATGGCGTCCTTGATCCGGGCATGGAGCTCGCGGAGGCCCGCCCGGTCCACGCGCACCTCCACAATGGCGCGCCCCTTCAGCGGCGACTTCAGGGCCGCGGCGAGTTCCGCCGTCGTGCTCACCGCTTGGTGTCCGACGCCGTACGCCGCGGCGAGTGCCGCGATGTCCACTGAGTGCGGGGTGCCAAAGAGGCGCTCGACGGCGGTGCCGTAGGCGCCTGAGTCCTCAACCGCCCCGTGTTCGAGGAGACTGAAGATGGCACCGCCGGAGTCGTTGAGCACCACGATGCGGAGGTCCGGCACAGGTTCGCCATGGCCGAGGAGCAGCCCGCCGGCGTCATGGAGGAAGGTGACGTCGCCCAAGAGGACCGTGGTTTCGCGTCCGCTGCCCAGGGCGATTCCGGTGGCCGTGGCGATGGTGCCGTCGATGCCGGCGAGGCCACGGTTGGCGTACACCGTAGCGATGGGTTCGGTGTGAGGTTGACCGGCGAGGTCGACATCGCGGATGCCGTTGGAGGAACCGAGCACCAGCTGCCCGCGGGAGTGCTCCCAGACGGTGGCCCCGACTGATGGTCCGTTGGCGAGGCTCTCCCCCGACAGCACGCCATCGAGGCCGTGCTGGGCGGCAGCGCCTGCGAGAAGCCAGGAATCGAGCCAATCGGCGGAGCCCCGCCCAGCAAATTCGGCTAGCTCGGGCAGCGTTTCGATGGGGGTTTCACGCCGCCGGCCGGCCTCATACCAAGCAACCGGGACGGGCTGGTAAATGGCGGACTCAACAGACGCGCGTGCCAGGAGGGCAGCCACCGGGCGGGAGAGAGTGGCCCGGCCAAACAGGACCACGCGCTCGATCGGCGTCGGCGAATCAGGTCCGAAATGTGCCAACAGTACTCGGTACGGCCCCACCGCGTTCGGCCCGAAGCGTGCGTTCGATGAAGGTTCCGCCAGCAGCGGCAGGCCATGGGCGCGGGCAAAAGCCTCCGCGACAGGGCCTGCGTCGTGGCCCGCGAGGACCACGGTGCGTCGCTCGACGAGGTGGGTGGATGCTGCCGGAAGATCCAGCGCTTGGGGACCGGCGTCGTAATGGAACACCCCGTGTCCTGCGGCGACCGGAAGGGCGTCGCCGTCCGCCGGCACCAATGGATCGCGGAAGGCAAGGTTCACTTGGGCGGGGCCCGGAGGGGTGTCTTCGAGGGCCCCGGTGGCTGCGTAGAGTGCGGTGGCAACAGCCTTCTGCGGGTGGTCACCGGCCGGGACGTCGACGGCGAATCGCACGTGCTCGCCGAAGAGGTCCAGTTGGATGGTGGTCTGGTTCGCCCCGGTTCCGTGAAGTTCTTCGGGCCGGTCTGCCGAGATGACGATCACGGGGACAGCTGAATGGTTGGCTTCCATGACTGCAGGCAGGAGATTGCCCACCGCTGTGCCGGAGGTAGTGACCACAGCCACCGGCGCCTCGGTGGAAAGCGCCAGGCCCAAGGCTGTGAACCCGGCGTCCCGTTCGTCGATGCGCACGTGGAGCCGCACGCGGCCTGCAGCTTCCGCTTCCGCCAGGGCGTAGGCCATGGGCGCTGAACGCGAACCCGGCGCCACCACCACGTGCCGCACACCGCCGTCGAGCAGCGCTGTAACGGCGATCCGGGCGGCGCCGATGGATGTTAGAGAGTCCTGGGAAGTCACCGTTCCAGTCTATTGGCGCTCCCGGCCCCAAACGCTCGCTCACATCCCAGCCCCAAACCGGCAGGCCTCTCTCACTGGTGCTGGCGGGCTTGGGCGACAGGGAGCCGCGGGAAGTGAAAGAGCGACCAGGCCAACAGGCGGGACGTGAAAGAGCGACGGGCCCAAACCCGTGGGATGTGCGAGAGCGACGGGCCCAAACAGGCGGGACGTGAAAGAGCGACCAGGCCCAAACCCGTGGGAAGTGAAAGAGCGACGGGCCCAAACCCGTGGGATGTGAGAGAAGGTTCAGGGCGACAAAATGCTCCCCCACCCAGGGGAGCCGGGAGGGGGAGCATTCGTCAGAATCGGGAACGACAGGCGTTACTTGCGGAAGACCTGCACCACGGAGGGACGCGGAGCCCTTGCTGCGCCCGCTGCGGGTGTAGCCCCGGCAGGCACGTAGTCCGGGAAGAAGGAATTCTGTGCTGCGAACGAGCCGTCCTCACCGGGGTGCTGCACGGCGACGAACACGGTGCGCTCTTCGTCGTGGATGATCGGACCACAGGTTTCGGCGTCGCGGGGAACGGCGAGGAACTGCTCCACCTTGCCGCGCTCAGGACCTTCGAGGGTGACCTTGAACAGGCCGTCCGCGTAGCCGATGGTGCCGGGGGCGCCGTCGGTGGAGATCCAGAGGTTGCCCACGGAGTCGAAGGCCACGTTATCCGGGCAGGAGATGGGTGAAACCTTGTCGGACGGGAATCCGGAGAAGTACGTGGAGGTGTTCTTGGCGGGATCGCCGGCCACCAATAGGAGGTTCCAGTTAAATTTGGTGCCCGTCTGCTCGCGTCCTTCGGTGATTTCCACGACGTGGCCATCGCGGTTCAGGTTGCGTGGGTTGACCTCGGTGGCGCCTTCCTTGCCGGCCTTGCCGCGATCGGTGTTGTTGGTGCAGGCAACGTAGACCTTACCCGTGCGCGGGTTGGGCTCAACATCTTCGCAACGGTCCATCTTGGTGGGCCCAACCTTGTCAGCGGCGATGCGGGTGTAGACAAGGACCTCAGGCACGGTCATGCCCGGCACAGCGGAGGTGCCGTTGACCACCAGCGGCAGCCATTCGCCGGTGCCGTCGAAGGCACCGTCTGCGGGAAGCTTGCCGGTACCGTCAATGTCCGCAGGAGAATTACCCGTGAAGCGAGCCACGTAAAGGTCGCCCTCGGAGAGCAGGCCCATGTTGTTCTTGCGTGCTTCCTTGGAGTCACCGGCCTGGTACTTGCCCTTGGAAACGAACTTGTAGAGGTAGTCAAAGCGCTCGTCGTCGCCCATGTAAGCAACTACGTGACCGGAAGGGGCGACGATGACGTTGGCGCCCTCGTGCTTGAAGCGGCCCATGGCGGAGTGCTTCTTGGGGGTGGAGGTGGGGTCGAAGGGGTCCACTTCCACGATCCAGCCGAAGCGGTTGGTTTCGTTGGCGTAGCCCGAGTTGCGGGTGTCGAAGCGCGGCTCATCAAGTTCCCACTGACGAGTGGTTGCCTTCGACGAAATTCCGTAGCGCTTGTCACCGTCGCTGGTACCAGGGGCAGCGAAGTAGCCGTTGAAGTTCTCCTCACCCGAGAGGATGGTTCCCCACGGGGTTGTTCCGCCGGCGCAGTTGCCCAGGGTGCCCTTGATCCAGCGGCCGGCGGGGTCGTCAATGGTCTTGACCAGGTTGGTGCCGGCTGCGGGTCCGGTCAGCTCGTAGACAGTATCGGTAAGGAAACGTCGGTTCAGGGGTGCGCCTTGGACGTAGCTCCATGGCTTGTTCTTGTTCTTCCGCTCGAGTTCCACCACGGCCAGCCCGTGTCCGGCGCGGCCAATTGCCCGCGCCTCGGCCGGGTCGAAGCCTGCGGGGAGCATGATGTTCTCGTTGGTGTACTCGTGGTTGCTGAAGAGCACGGCACGGCGATCCTTGGATCCGGGGATCGGCAGGATATCCGTGTAGTCGTTGTTGTAACCGAACTGGCGTGCTTGGGCGGCTGCAGTCTGCGCGTTGAGGTCAAAGGCCGGCGAGTCGGCGAAGAGGGGGTCGCCCCAGCGGATGATCGGCTTCCAGTCGAACCCCTCGGGCACGGTGAAGGCGTCTACTGCAGCGTCTACCGGCTTGATGGCAGTGAACTTGAGCTTGGACTTGTCGAAGCCCTTCTTGGCGGCATCAGAAAGTCCGTTGCCGGAGTCGGCCACGGCGGTGTCTCCACCAGTCACGGCGCCACCAAGGACGATGGCGAGCGCTCCTGCTGCGCCGAGCCCCAGGGCTGCGCGGCGGGACATAGCCGTTGAAGCGATATCGCGGAAGTATCCGTTGGCGCTTGTGTTGCAGACATCGCCCGAGCAGGCGTTGTCGCACTTCAACGCGCAGGTGACAGCGCTGCGCTTGCCTTTGGTGTGGCCGAGCATGGGGAGCAGCGGAAACGTGCGTCCGGTGGTTTCAGACATGGGGGAAGACCTTCCAGAGGATGTACGAGGTTCCCGCTGAGCTTTTCAGCGGAAACCGAAATTGAGAGGTCGCTCTGGTTAAGACCCGGTGAACAAACCGTGCTTGTTTCGCGCCAGTACCGAGTGCACCCGGCTGAGTCGGTCCCGCCACCAGTCCTGGCGCTCCACGGGTGCCGCATACTGCTCAAGCAGCCCGGGATCGGCCACCGTTTCGCGTAACTGGATGGCGCCGTCGTCGGCCACCAGCGGGTCCAACGTGATGTCCGAGTTGAACAGCGAAACGGTGCCAAGGCCGCATGCATAGGGAAGGGACGGCAGGGCGGCTGCGAGCGCAAGCCCGGCACGTATGCCCACCGAGGTGTCCAACGCGGAACTCACGACGGCGGGCAGCCCGGCCTGCTCCACGATGTCCAGGGCCCGTGCTACTCCCCCAAGTGGCGCGACCTTGACCACGATGAGGTCAGCTGCCCCAGCCCGGGCGACACGCAGGGGATCGTCTTCCTTCCGAACGCTCTCGTCGGCAGCGATAAGGACTGGCGTACCGGCGGCAGCGAGGCGACGACGGACCTCGGCCAAGCCCTCAATGGTGGGAACAGGTTGTTCGGCATACTCGAGTTCAACGGCGGAAAGCTTGCCCAGGGCTTCCACGGCCTGGTCAATGTCCCATCCCCCATTGGCGTCCACGCGGATGGCTGCGTTGGGAAGGGCTTCACGCACCGCGTTAACCCGGGCGATGTCGTCCCCCAGGCTCTGTCCCCGCTCAGCAACTTTGATCTTGACCGCATCCACCCTTCCAAAACGCGCCAGCACTTCGGGGACGCGCTCCGCCGAAACGGCTGGAACCGTGGCATTGACCGGAATCTTGTCCCTGACGGGGGCGGGGAAACCCAGCCAGCCCGCTTCCAAGGCGGCCGCGAGCCAGCGGGAGGATTCGTCGTCGTCGTATTCGGGGAAGGGACAGAACTCACCCCAACCGTGCGGTCCTTGCAAGAGGAGTGTCTCGCGCTCCATGATGCCCCGGAACTTCACGCGCATGGGCAGCGAGACTACGTGGGCGGAATCGAGGAGTTCTTCGAGGGAGGGAAGTTCAGGCATATTGCCACTGTACCGGCGGCCTCCCGCCCCCTCTGCAGGCCAATTCGGCTATGTGGAAAAGCTACTCGTTCCAGTAGTTCAGCAGGCGTTCCCGCGCTTCAGCCAACTGCTCGCCGGGCAGGACAAAGGAGCTCTCTGGTATCCCCAACGCCTGCCAGCGCACCACCAGGGTCGTGTCCTCCTCCACCGGCAAGGGCCACAACCAATAACGACCGGTGAACTGGACATACTCGTCGTTGTTGCTCCCCCCACCGCCGCCCAAGGTTGTCAGAACAGGGCCAGTGACGTCGTCGGGCTCTTGGAAGGACGACGGTCCGTGGATGGCAGCGACAGCCTTGCGTCCGTCCGGAAAAGCGACTCCCAATTCGAGCCCCGTCCTGGTGTCCAGGCTGGATCGAGGGTGGTTGTAGCTCTCCTCTACGATTTCCCGCCATTCCTGGTCCGATTCGGTGCCCCGTCGCACCGACCACACCAGGTCCACCAGGCAACCGGTGGAGTAAACCTCCACGAGTTTCAGCACCACCACCATCCGCGCGCTCTTGTGGACGAACCCGCCAACGCGCGCAATTCCGGGCAGTTCGTCCGACGGCGGTCCGTACCAGCCGGGCTGGACGGGCTGCGGCTGGCGCGGCCGCGCGGGCTGCTCGGGGAGGTCGTCGAAGAAGCTCATGCTCCATCCTTACACCGCCACATGGCGACTGGGGAGAGGCTCCAGGCAAGCGAGAGCCGGCAATCGCGATATTCTCAGAACCACGACTCAAAGTGGGGGAAGAATGACTCAATCAATGCCCGGTTCGACTACGCCATCCGGCTGGTACCCGGATCCTTCGGACCCGCGTTTCGTCCGGTGGTGGGATGGACGCGCCTGGACAGCGCACCAAGCGCCCGCTCAATTCCAGGCGCCCGGTCAGTTTCAGGCACCGGTCCCGGTGCCGCGTCCTGAGCTCCGCCCGGAGACGCCGGTGTACAACCCGTTCATCTGGGCAATCACCTTGATGCCACTGGTCTCCATCCTGTTCCTTTTGACCTGGCAGCCGGAGTTCAAGATGATCACCACCCGGCAGGGGGTTACCACCATGGACCCCTTCTCCATGTACACCCCCGCTTATTTCCTGCTGATGGGTTCAAGCTTCCTGATTTACGGACTCTCCGTATTGTTCGCTTTCCTGGACCGTCAACGCCTTCTCAAGTCCGGCGTCGTACGTCCTTTCCACTGGGCTTGGGCCTTCCTTAGCGCGCTTGTGTACGTGATCGGCCGCTCTGTGATCGTCAACAAAGTGGCGCCCAAGCGGGGGCTGTGGCCTGTGTGGGCCACAATCGCCGTGTTTGTTATCAGCATGGTGGTCACCGGTATCTGGATGTCCAACTTCATGCAGTCGATGTACTCCCAACTTGGGTACTCGGTCTCGACATAACTCCCAAGGTGAACCCTCACACGCGTTAGGTAGACTGCTGACACTAGAGTACGGAAGGACTTTCCCATGAACCGCAAGGCCACCGCACTGGACGTCGCCAAAAGGGCGGGCGTCTCCAGAAGCGCGGTGTCGCTGGTTCTGAACGGGCGCGGCGATGGGAACGTGGCCAAGGAAAGCCAAGATCGAATCCGGCAAGCGGCTGAGGAGCTCAACTACTCCCCCAACGCCATCGCCCTGAGCCTGCGGAATCAACGGTCGCGGGTGATCGGCATCCTGGCCGATGAAGTAGTGGTCAGCCCCTTCGATGGCAACATCATCGGCGGTGCAGATGATGTTGCCCGAAGCCGCGGGTTCGTTACCGTCGTCATGGACACTGAGCGGGACACCGCCAGGGATGCGAGCGCCATTGAAACCCTCCTGGACCGACAGGTTGATGGGCTCATGTACGTGACCGTTGGCCTGAAACCCATCGACGTCCCGCACGGGATGCTCCGCGTCCCATCGGTCCTGGCCAACTGCTACGACAACCACGCCCAGCCTCAGTTGCATCACGTCATTCCGGACGAACTCACTGGCGGCAGGGAGGCCACGGAGCACCTTTTGGCGCTTGGCCACCGGGACATCGCGCTGCTGGGCGGGTCAGAGGATTCGCCCGCAGCCCGCTTGCGCGTTCAGGGTTACCGCGACGCGCACGCCGCGGCCCACGCCCCGATCCGTGAAGATCGGATCTTCATGGCCGGTTGGGACATCGACGCCGGTTACCGTGGCACCATGAAACTGCTCGACGGCGTGTCCCCGCCTGATCGGCCGACGGCCATCATGTGCGCGAACGACCGCTTGGCAGTCGGCGTCGCCCTCGCCGCAGCGCGCCTGGGACTCAGCGTTCCCGAGGACCTGTCCATCATGGGCTACGACGACGAAAACCGGATTGCCGACACCATGGTTCCTTCTCTCACCACCATGGCACTGCCCCTCCGGGAGATCGGTCGGACAGCCATGACCAAGTTGTTGGACGCGATCGAGGGCACAGATGCAGGAAAGGGAACCACGGCCGAAACGATGGTCCCCTGCCGCCTGGTTACTCGCGAATCAACCGGCCCCGCGCCCACCCGCTAATACACACGACACCCCTCATTACGAGGCCCACTCTGCACCCCAAAACACACCCCAAGCATGCACAACAGGCCTCACAACACACGACACCCCCGTTGCGAGGCCCACTCTGCACGCTAAAACACACCCGAAGCCTGCACAACGGGCCCCACAACACACGACACCCCCGTTGCGAGGCCCACTCTGCACCCCAAAACACACCCCAAGCCTGCACAACGGGCCCCACAACACACGGACGACGCCGGCCTGCCGCCTACGCCGGGAGGGCCAACGCCCACACGTCGGCAGTCGCACCAGTGGGCAAGGTGAGCTGCCATTCCTCCCCCGGGGCCGGGTAGGCCCGAAGGGTGGTGGCGACGGAACCAGAACGGTACACCTCAACAAGGGATGCATCGACGAAGATCCGCAACTCTTCGCCCGCTGCCAGGGAACCTGAGTAGACCACCTGAGCATCGGCGCCCGAACCGAGCACCAGCTCCACAGAACCGGCACCGGAACCGGCAGAAGCACCAGAAGCACCCCGAACCAGCACCTCTGCGAACCCAGGAACCACAGCGGAACCAGCAGCACGCGTAGCCACCGAAGCACCCCGATACGCCTCAACCTCGGGCACTGGAGATACCACCAGCGCCCCGTCAACCACCGACAAAACGCGGGGATGCGTCAACACACCCGACCACCCGGCGTCGTCGATTTCTTCCTGGGTGCGGCCACGGCGACCGTCACGTCCGGGACCTTCGTTGGCCCACCCCCACAGCAGCGCCGCAGGAGAAGAATCAGCTGAACCATAAGAGAGCTGCACGATCTGCGGCGCGTAGAAGTCGCGGCCAAGATCGGCCTTCCCACCGGAGGACGGAGTAAATACCGGCAAGCCGGACAAAGGGTCCGCGGTGAGGGACCCGATCAGGTGCCCCACCCCGTTGGCGTGCTCGTGGTCGTCGCCCGAGAGCCACAGGGAGAACATCATGACCCACGCCGAGCCACCAGAAGACACAGGTACCTGCACCAGCTGCGGGCATTCCCAGATTTCGGCCGGCGTATGAGCAGCAGCCACGGGATCGGCGGTGGTCAGCCAAATCCCCTGGTACTTCCAGTCGTCAAGGGACTCCACTGTGTACAGCAGCAAGGCCGCGCGACCATCGGCCAGGCCGGCACCTTGCATGGCGTAGCGGGCCCCGTTGAAGTGGAAGATGAAGGGATCGCGCACAGCGGTTACCAGCGGATCAGCAGGCATGGACGCAGCAACGTGCCCGTCCTGCTTCCAGGTCACCAGATCGGCCGAACCACGGGCAATCACCACCTGCGAATGTCCGCCGTGGTCCTGGACACCCGAATAGCAAGCAGTCGGAACAAAACCATCCAATGTCACCACACCGGTCCAGCACCCGGCGGAGTCCGGACCGCCGGGTTGCGGTGAAAGGGCCACTGGGTATTCTTCCCAGTGCACTAAATCAGCAGAGCTCACATGCCCCCACTGGATTTGTGAGTGTCGCGCGGACAAAGGGTTGTACTGGAAGAACACGTGGTAGCGGCCGTTGATGTAGCTGATGCCGTTGGGGTCGTTGATCCAGCCCTGTGCCGGACGCGGGTGGAAGCGAGGGAACGCCGGATCCGGGTGCGTCGCTGCCATAGCCAGGGAGGAAGAGAGTGCAAGGTCCGTCAACGGAACCCCTTTCAAGAAAGTTACTTGCCCGTGCCTGCGGTGAGTCCGTCCTGCAACGCGCGTTGGCCGAACATGAACACCACCAGCGCGGGAATCATGGAGAGTGCAACGCCGGCCAGGACCACGGAGATGCTTCCGGTGCCGAGGTTGCCTTGGAGCGAGACCAAGCCCAGTGGCAGTGTGAAGTTCTGCTCGGAGATGGTCATGATGAGTGGCCTGAAGAACTCGTTCCAGTGGAAGTTGAACGCCAGGATGCCCACGATCGCCAGGCCAGGCATGGCCAGCGGTGCGTACACGGAACGGAACGTCCGCCACGGCGAGGCGCCGTCGATCGCAGCCGCTTCAGCGAGCTCACCCGGCAACCCCATGAAGTACTGGCGCATCAGGAAGGTGCCGAACGCCGTCGGGATGGCCGGAATGATGAGTGCGAGCAATGTGTCCGAAAGCCCGACACCGCGGATCAGCATGAACACGGGAACGATCGTGACCTGCGCGGGCACCATCATGGTGGCCAGAACAATGGAGAACAGTGCGCCGCGACCCCGGAAGTTAAGGTGGGCAAAAGCGTAGCCCGCCAACGCTGCGGTAATCATCTGCCCTACGGCAATGAGGCCCGTAACGAGCGCGCTGTTCACTACCAGCGCCACGATGTTGAGCTGCTTGAACACTTGCTCGTATGAGGTCAGGTCGGGGTTCAGCGGCAGGAAGGCGGGCGGCAGCTGGAAGGATTCCGACGGCGGTCGCAGCGAGGTGGACAGCGTCCACAACACGGGGCCCAGGACAAAGACGGACGCGATCAGCAAGACGATGACGCGGACGGCCACTGACCAGTCGCGCTTCTTCCGCTTTACTACAGGCGCCGTGGTGGTGACACGTTCTTGGAGGGTAGTCATGGCGGGCCTTACTGGTAGAAGACGAATCGTTTGCTGAGCCGGAACTGCGCGGCGGTGATGGCCATGATGATGAGCGTCAGGATCACGCCGATCGCCGAGGCCTGGCCGAACTCGAGGCGCTGGAATGCGGATTCGAAGATCACCATCACGGCCGTGCGTGTCGAGTCGCCGGGTCCACCGCGGGTGAGCACGTAGGGCTGGTCGAACACCTGCAGTGCGTTGATGATCGCCATGACCGAGGCCACCAGGGTGGTGGGGCTGAGCAGCGGCAGGGTGACGAACCAGTGCTTGCGCCAGCCTGTCGCACCGTCGATCGACGCGGCCTCGTATGTCTCCACCGGAATCGAGGCAAGACCCCCGATGAACAGCAGGAACGAGAACCCGAAGTTCTGCCATACGTACACAAGAATCACGACGGCGGCCGAGCCGCTTGGCGTCGTCAGCCACGGAACCGCTGGGATGCCAACTATGGACAGCAGCCAGTTCACGACGCCGAATTGTTCGTTGAAGAGGTACCGCATGAAGATCGATACCGACGCCGCGGACAGGATCAACGGGAAGAAGAAAGCCGAGCGGAAGAACACCCTGAGCCAGGCCGGGAGCTTCTCCTGCACCATGATGGCCAGGCCAAGGGCCAGTCCGAGTTGGAGGGCAACAGCCACCACCACGAACACGATTGTGTTGAGGAACGACACCCGGACGGTGGGGTCCTGGACCACCTCGGCGAAGTTGTCGAAACCAACGAACGTCGGTGCTGAGATAATGTCCCAGCGGAAGAATGCGAGCGCGATCGAGGCAACGATCGGCAGCAGGGTGAAGATGCCCATGCCCACGATGGTCGGCGCAAGGAAGGCCCAGGGTAGCCAGCGTTGCTGCACGCGTCCGCGCTTGGAGCCTTGTTCGTTCTTGTGGGCGGCATGGCGGCGGCCCGGCTCGCTCCCCGTCCCCGTAGGTGTACTGGTTGCGGTGCTCATGGCTGCCTCCTTAGGGCCAGTTCAAGGTCGCGCTGCATGGAACTGAGGGCGTCCTTGAGTTGCCGCTCGTCACCACTGACAGCCAGGCTTACGTTTTTCATCAGGGCGGTTTCGACGGCGGCCTGCTGGGGTGGCGCTGGGATGGGACCTGTTGTGGGGAACTTGTCCAGGGTGTCGTAGAAGACCTTCCAGTTCCGCGGACCGGTTCCGGCGTAGAGCTGCTCGTTGACCATTGAGCGGCGGGCGGGCGTGGTGTTCGGCGTGGGGAACACGATCTGCATGGCTTCGCGGCTGGAGCTGAACTTCACCCATTCCCACGCGGCATCCTTGTCCTTGGCGGTCTTCATGATCGCGTAGCCCGCCGTGCCGAACTGGTGGCGCTGGCTCCGCCATTTCGGGAAGAACTGGACGTCGAAGTCGTTCTCTGTCATCCCCGCCTCGTGGAGGCCTTGCACCCAGTAGCCGCCTGCCGGCGTCGTACCTATCCTGTTGGAGGCGAAGAGGCCGATCAGGGCGCTGCCGCCGCCTTCCTCCGGCCGGACACCCAATCCGTCCTTGACGAGTCCGCGGAGGTAGTCGAAGGATTCGAAGACGCGGGGATCATCGGCGTTGGGCTCGAGCCACTGGTAGCCGCCGGAGCGGAGGCTGCGCGTGGGGTCGTTGGCGTAGAAGCCGTCCCACAGCCATTCGCCGCCCGGGGACTTGGTTTCCTTGAGGAAGCTGGTGTCGTTTGCGTACAGCCAAGGCACCACTCCGCCGAAGAGACGGTTGGTCCAGTAGTAAGGGGTGAAGTCGGCTGGCTTGGCCTTCTTCATCGCGGCGAGTGTGCTGCGGAAGTCCGTGTGCGTCCAGTTGTCGGAGGGCCGTTCCAGGCCCGCCGAGCGGAGCGATGCAGTGTTGTAGTACATGTTGGCTGCGTTCCAGTCGATGGGGAGCTGGAACAGGCTGCCTTTGTACATGAACGCTTCCACCAGGCTGGGGTGAACGTCCTCGAAGTATTCCTTCATATGGTCGGCGTCGCGGCGCAGGTACTCATCCAGCGGGTGGGCCAGCTTCTCGGCGAAGAGCTGGGCGCCTTCCGTTGCCACGTACACCACGTCCGGCGGCGTCCCTGCGGCAACCATGGTGAGGATCTTGGTGAAGAAGTCCTTCCAGTCCACAGCCTGGATCGCTTGGACCTTGACCTTGATTTCGGGGTGGACCTTCGCGAAAGCGTCAATGACTTTCTGGCGGGCCGCGGCGTCTGCGGCGGTGCCCATGATGGCGATGCTGAGGCTGTTGTCTCCCCGGCCTGGAATGTCGGCTCCCGTCAAGCGTGGCCACGACGCCGCGGTGACTCCAACAATTCCGACGCCGAGGGCTGTGAGGGCACTTCTGCGTGTGAATTCACGCAAAGCCCTATTGGTTCCCGACATGTGGATTTCCTTCCCTAACACGTGTTAGGAAGCTTAAACCTGTGACCTAACACGCGTCAAGCGTCACAGGAATGTTGCCGACGTCTCACAAGGACCCGCCACGCTCGAGGGTGACTCACACGAGCCGTCCAGAGAACTGTGGCAGTCTAGTCAGAATGAGTTCCCAGCAATTCCGCACCAGCGGGAGGTCGAGCAAACGGCCGCTTCAAGGACGCGACGCAGGCGCCGGCAAAGGCTTCCTCTTTTGCCTCGCTACGATCGCCAGCGCCGTTGGCCTGGCCGCGACGTACTACTTCTTTGTGCGCACCACCGCAGGCCAGTTCATTGACGAGTCCGCACTGGTCGAAGCAACCGTACTGGGCGGAACAGCCGGCAGGGCCTCCACCGAATTCCTGGACATGCTTCCCATGCTCTCACTGGCCATCGCCGCGATCATGGTCCTCTTCGTGACCGTCGCCCGCCGACGCTGGACCGCAGCCGGAATCGCAGTCGCAGCGTGCATCGCCGCCAACGCCGCCACGCAGATCCTCAAGCTCCTCATCCCGGACAGGCCCGACCGCGGCGTCCAGACACTTGAACTGAACTCACTCCCCTCCGGGCACACCACGTTGGCCGCTTCCGCTGCAGCCGCGGTGTTCCTTATGGTTTCGCCCCGCTGGCGTCCACTGGCAGGCTTCCTCGGCAGCACGTTCGCAGTAGCCACGGGAGTCTCCACACTCATCAACCAGTGGCATCGCCCCGCCGACGTCGTTGCCGCTTTCCTGGTGGTGGCCGCCGTCATGCTCCCCGCGGGTTGGCTCATCCTCCGCACCGGCAACAGCTGGAATGTGTGGAAGGGGTACGGCGAGCACTGGGCCGCCTCGCGACTGTGGGTCTGGCTCACTGTTGCGGCGCTTGTGATCGCCGGCTTCGTGGCGGTCTACTCGCTGCTGCAGGTGCCCGACCTCAGCACAGACAGCACCATCGACTACTTCTGGGCCGGCACCGCCTTCATCGTGATCGCCGGATACCTGTCTGCGCTCGGCGGCACGTGGCTGTTCGGCCTGGCGGCGCGCAAGGGCTAGCGCGTTATTGCGACGGCCGCGCACCCCTTCGCGCCCCGCGCACCACAAGCACGACGGCGGCGCACCCCTTCGTGCCCCACGCGCCAGTGGTTACGGGGGCAACGGGCACTAAAGGGCGCGCAGTCCCAGGGTACTAATCCGCCGGCCCTACTGAGTCGAAGAACTGGGGCTCCTCCGCAGGAGCAGATCCAGCACGCGCCCGCGCCTGCTCATGGATGAAGTGCCGATCCTCATCCGTGAGGTGCGTGCCACCGTGGGCGTCGACACCTTCGTTCTCTCCCGTTTCCCCGTTAATGATCGCCGTGACAGTCCTCGGCACAATCATGGTTCCCGGATTGTCGATGAGCCACTGCTGCGTGTCCGGTGAGAGCTGGTCCCAAAATTCTTTGATGTGCATAACAATCAGCACTGCCCTTCATTGGTGGGGGGTGGATTCATGAAATGCGCCGCGTGAAACCTCGAATGATCGCGAGTACGGTCCTCTCCAAGGCTACGCCCGGCCATGCCGATCCTGACCAGTAAGTTCCAACGTTTCTGAGGATGACGTCGACTGGCCGTTCTTCATGGGTTACAGTTATTCCAATCGATGGACAAACAGCGGCTAACCCCAGGAGCTCCCATGTCATCTACCCTCAGATCCGCCTCGCACCGAAGTGATGCCCAAGGTCTCGCCGTCTCGGCCTCCCGCGATTTGGTGGTCGACTTCATCCGCGTCGCCTGCATGTTTGCCGTTGTTGCCGTTCATTTGCTCATGATGGGGATCAGTGTGGACGAGTCCGGCATCGGCGTGGGCAATCCCCTTACATCCCTGAGCTGGTTTGCCCAAGGGACATGGTTCGGCCAGGTCATGCCGCTCTTCTTCGTGGTGGGCGGCTTTGCTTCGCTCACGTCGTGGCGCAGCCTGCAACGCAAGGGCGGTGACGCCGGCGACTACCTCAGAAACCGGGTGCTGCGACTGGTCCGACCCACGGTCGCCCTTTACATCTTCCTCGCCATTGCGCTGTGGAGTGCGACGGCGGCTGGTGTCCCCGCTGATCTGCTCGCCGTTATCGCTGCGGGCGCCGGCGTGCAGCTGTGGTTCCTGGCCGCGTACCTGATCTGCCAGGCCATGGTTCCTACGATGGCCAGGTTTCACGAGGCGGCGCCCTACCGGACCATCGCAGCGCTGGCTGCGGGCGCCGTCGTCGTTGATGTTCTTCGCTTGGGCTTGGAGCGCAACCCGTGGGGCTTCGATTCAAACCCGATCGGCCTGCTGAACATGGTGTTCGTTTGGGGACTTCTGCAACAGCTGGGGTTTTTCTACGCCGACGGCTTCTTTGACCGCTTCGCCAAGTGGAAGCTCGTTCTTGCCGCTGGCGGCTGCTACGCCGTGATGGTTCCGCTGACGCACGCCGGTCCCTACCCCGTGGACATGCTGACCAGCCAAAACCCGCCCATGTTCCCGCTGATCCTGGTGGGACTGGCCCACATTCTTTTAGTGAAAGCCGTGTATCCGGTGCTGCAGCGATGCGTCCGCGTCAGCTGGGTGCAGAAGGTGATGTTCGTGGTGGGTAGCCGGGCAATGACCATTTACCTGTGGCACCTGCCGTTGATCATTGCAATGTTTGGGATTGCACTGGTCCTTCGCCTGCCGTTCCCCGAGCCCGCCGGCACCGAGTGGTGGCTCAGCCGGCCACTGTTTTATGTGGCCGCGTGGGCGATGGTGCTGCTGGTTTCCACCCCTCTGGTCCGACTGGAACTCGCCAGCACTGCACTGGCCCCCGGTGCGATCCGGCCCGCCATGTGGCGCATCGTTGCCGGAACTGTCCTGGCCATCGTTCCGCCGTTCGTGGTGATGAGGTCTGCGCTTGACGTCGTGAATGCTACGTGGGGGCTCGTGCTGCTGGTGATCGCCGTGGCTCTGGTGTCCGGCAAGGTTGCTGATCGGGCGTGGAAGACTCCGCGGATTCTCTCAACGGGATCCGTGGCTTCCTGACCTTCCTTGAAAGCCAAACGGCCGCCGAACAACCTGATCAGGTTGTTCGGCGGCCGTTGTTGGTTCAAAGAGGGTCGGGAATCAACGACCTCAATGAACTGCTATGGCATGCGGTACAGGAACGCTGCCATGGCGTCGCGGTTGATGGGTAAAAGCGGTTTGTAGCTGCGTGAGCCATTGGCTTCCAGCCAGCCTGTGGAGATTTCCATCTCCAGCATCCAAGCCATTTCCTTGTAGAACTGCTGCGTGGTGAGCACATCGTGGAACGGTGACGTAGCGGGTTCCTGGAAGTCCGGCTTCTCAGCCAAGCGGTAGAGGAATGCCGCCATGGCATCACGGTTGATCGGAGTCAGGGGCCTGTAGGTCTTGGAGCCGTCGCCCTCCGTCCAACCCGAGGAGATTCCCTTTTCTGCCAGCCAGGCCATCTCTTTGTAGAACTGCTGGGTGGTGGATACGTCCTTGAACGGCGACTGAGCCGGTGCGGTGTAGTCAGGGGAACCGGCGATGCGGTATAGGAACGCTGCCATGGCATCGCGATTGATCGCGGTCAGTGGGCGATAGGTGACAGAGCTGTCCGCCTCAACCCAACCCTTGGAAATTCCAGCGTCAGCCATCCATGCCATTTCCCGGTAGAACTGCTGAGTTGTCAGCACATCCTTGAAGGGCGATACAGCGGGAGGCACAAAGTCCGGGCCCTTGGCGCTGAAGCGTTCAGTCCACTCCACAGTCGAACCTGCTTTGAGCACGAAACCATCCTTGGCCGCTGCCGTGACCGTGATCCGGCCTGTTGCTGGACGGGTTCCCGGCGTAGCCACCTCACCTGCGACGCGGTACTCAACACCCTCCGTTTCAGGGATGGTGTAGGTGTCCTGGTCGGTAAGCGGAGCGTCCACGAACTCAACTGCTGCGGGGGTTACAGCCTTGTCAGCCGGCAGGACTGCAGCAGTCGCTTCGCTGGTCAAGGACACAGTGGTATGGCCAAGCTTGGTGCCAGTCACCGTCACGGTGATCGACGCGCCGATCTCAGCCTCCGTGATGCTGTACTGGGAACCTGTGGCTCCGGCTATCGGATCCTCGTTGCGCTTCCATTCGTATGCGAGGGCTACCGGAGCCGGTCCCCAGGGCTGCACGTCTGCTTTGAGAACGCTGCCAACATAGGCTGGGCCAGTGATCTTCGGGGAAACCGAGTAGATATCCGCAGGCGTGATGGGGGCAGTAGGGGCCGAGGTTGCCGACACGCTCGCGGCATATGTCTTCGCTCCGGTTACCTTCACCGAGATGACTGCGTTTGCGTCTTCGGGGGCAAGCACATACTGGTCAAGCCTTTGATAGGGAATAGGATCCCCGTTGCGCAGCCATTGGTAGCTCTTGAGTACCTGGCCTGGGCTCCAGTATCCCGGATTGGCGGTCAGCATCGCGCCCACCTTTGTCTGACCATAAATGGTGGGCGTTCCTGGAATGATGGGCGCTACATCTTCGGCGAGCATTTTGAGGGCCTTGCCAGCGTCCACAAAACCGGCCCCGCAGTTACAGTTGTAGACCGGCCGGGCTGTCTCCTTAATTCGCTGCTCGATGTCGGCGGGGGTCAGCGCGGGCAGCTTGGAGTACATCATCGCGGCCACCGCAGCTACATGCGGGGCAGCCATGGAGGTGCCTTCTTTGAGGTAATAGTCCTCGGTCGTGGCTACATCCAGACCATCGTTCAGCGTTGACACGATGCCGTCGGCACCGGAAAACCTCATGTCGCCACCCGGCGCAGCAACATCTACGTTCACGCCGAAGTTGGAGTAATAGGCCTTGTTGCCGTCCTTCTTGGTAGCGCCCACAACCAAGACGTTTTTGCAGTTAGCCGGCCTGACCTGCGATGCGTCAATGTTCTCGTTGCCCGCAGCGACTACTACGGAGGCACCCTTGCCGCGGGCAAAATCTGTTGCATTCTGGTATGAGGCCGGGCAAACTCCGCGGCCGCCGAGGCTGAGGTTGATAACGCGTGCGGGATTGGCGTTTGCAGGGACTCCGGCAACGGTTCCACCGGCGGCCCAGACGATCGCGTCGGCGATGTCTGAAATGTAGCCGCCGCAGATACCCAGTGCTCGAACCGGGACAATCTTTGTCTTGGGGGCTACCCCGGCAACTCCCTTGCCATTCCCGGCAACGGCACCAATAATTCCTGCTACATGCGTTCCATGCCACGAGGACGCTTCAGAAGGCCAGCCCACGCCGCACTGCCCGTAGTACGTCCCATCGCCTTCATCACGCGGGTTTGAGTCACGGCCGTTACCGTCGCGGGCTATTTCCGGCTCGCTGATCATGTCGTAGCCGGGAAGGACGTTCGCGTTCAGGTCGCTGTGGTTCAGGATGCCGCTGTCGATAACCGCAACAACGCTCCCCTCACCCTGGCTTACATCCCACGCACCAAGTACGCCCATGCCACCGTTGCCTGTGCCGTGCGCCCACTGGAGGTTGTAATAGGTGTCATTAGGCGAGTCAGCAAAGGGCCTCATGATGGAGTCCGGCTCGGCGTACTCAACGCTCGGGTCAGCCGCCAAGGTGGAAACGAGTTCGCTGGCTTCTGCAGGTGCGAGCTTCCGGTCAGTCCTGACCACCTCTTCGCCCGTGGCCATGGTGCGTACAGCTTGTACAGGCACTCCCACGGCACTGGCCGCCCGGCCGAACGACGACTTCCGATCGACGGATTGGATGCCGTCCCGTTCTTTGAACTTCACGATGAACTGATCCGTGGGAATTTCCTCGGAACTAGTGGACATCGTCTTAGGTGCGGCACTCGGCGTAGGCGCCGGTGTTCCATCCGCTACGGCCGGGAACGCCGGAAGGGCGGCACCAACCAAGGCGATAACGCCCGCAACAATTACTTGAGAGCGCACACTGGCTCTCCGTCGGATCTGCATAAAACAGCGCCCTCTACTAAGACGCCCCCAAGAGCGCGGAAAAATGGCCGCGAGAGTGCGGCCAGCATGAGTTTAGCCACAGTTTGGACTTTCCTGCGAATTCCCTGTGAGTCTGGGAGATCGCTTCAAAAATGGCCGGGGCCAGCTGCAGAAAGTCCTGCAACCGGCCCCGGTTGATTTTCGCTTGTTCCTCGCGATCGTGCGCTATGGCATCCGATACAGGAAAGCAGCCATGGCATCGCGGTTGATTGGTGAGAGGGGCTGATAAGTGCGTGATCCGTAAGCATCAGTCCAGCCGGAAGAAATACCGGATTCGTACATCCAGGCCATCTCCTTGTAGAACTGCTGACTTGGGCTGACGTCGTTGAAGGGCAGCCACGGCGGGGCCACATAGTCAGGCTTGTTCGCCAGCCGGTAAAGGAAGGCGGCCATGGCGTCACGGTTTATAGGTGTCACCGGCTTGTACGAACGTGCGCCATTTACAGTCCATCCGGTCGAAATGCCGGTCTCCGCCAACCAGGCCATCTCCTTGTAGAACGGCTGGGTTGTCAGCACGTCTTTGAAGGGCGACTGGGCAGGCGGTGTGTAGTCGGGCGAACCAGCCATGCGGTAAAGGAATGCTGCCATGGCGTCACGGTTTATCGGAGTAAGCGGACGGTAGGTGCGGCTCTTATCTGCTGCCACCCAACCCTCAGAAATTTTCCGATCGGCCATCCACGACATTTCCTTGTAGAACTGCTGCGTCGTCAGGACATCCTTGAAAGGTGAAACGGCTGGAGCGGTAAAGTTTGGCCCCCTCATGCTGAAGTAAGCGGTCCATTGGGCTGGAGCTCCTGTTCGGAGCATGTATCCATCTTCGGCCTTCGCAACAACTCTCACCTGCCCTCTGGCCAGGTGCGTCCCCGCTGCTACCGTGACGCCATCCACTTGGTACTCAACACCCGGAGATGCTGGAATCGTGTACCGATCGCCTTGCATGTAAGGGGCCTCGGCGAAAGTGGCGGGTAGGGGGGAAACCACTTTGTCCGCCGGTACCACAGCCACAGTTGGCTTACTGCTAAGTGACTGTGTTGTGTAGCCGACCTTGCTCCCGGTCACTGTGACGCTGATGGGCTTACCGGCGTCCTCGTTGACGACGCTGTAGTCCTTTCCCACTGCCCCGGCAATAGGAGCTCCCCCTAGATTCCACTGATAGAAGTGGTCCACAGGGGAAGGTTCCCAAGTACCTGTTTCAGCGGTAAGGACACTGCCGACGTAGGCACTGCCGCTAATTGTGGGCTCTACTGCAGCTAGCGGCCCCGGAGCAATGGGAGCCGTCGGCGCAGACACTGCCGAGGCTGATGTCCCGTCCGCTCGAACCCCGGTTTGAGTGATGGACAAAGTCGCACCCAGGTCCTCGGGTGTCAAGGTGTAGGAAAAAGGGTAACCATCGGGGATGGGAACGCCGTTCCGATTCCATTGGTAGTGCATCGCAAGTCGTCCGACTGGAACCCACGGGCTTGTATAGACAGTGAGAGTTTCGCCTACTTGCGGCTTGCCTTCAATAGTTGGCTTGCTTGGAACGATGGGCGTCACATCCATCCACACATCCTTCAAAGCCGCCGCAGCATTCAGCAACCCGGTACCGCAGACAGCACAGTAGCTCATTAGAGAGATATTGGCGCGAAGCCTCTGTTCCACTTCGAACGGCGTCGCAGATGGCTTCATCACAGTGATCATGGCTGCGACGGCGGAAACGTGCGGAGCCGCCATGGAGGTTCCGGCCTTGATGTAATACTCTTCCCCTGTTGCAACGTCTCGACCATTGTTCAGCGTGGATACGATGCCATCGGTAACCTGATACCTCATGTCACCTCCAGGGGCTGAGAGGTCTACGTTATTGCCGTAGTTGGAGTAATACGCACGTTGCTTTGCGCGAGTACTGGCAGCCACAGTGATTACGTTCCGGCAGTTTGCAGGGCTGACGTATGCGGCATCGATGTTTTCGTTTCCGGCTGCCACCACTACAGCCGCGTTGCGCGTCGACGCGAAATCCAGAGCGCTCTGGAACGAAGAGGGGCACGCCGCCTCCGCTCCCAGGCTGAGATTGACAACCCGTGCAGGATTGGGATTGACCGGCACGCCGGGAACGTTACCGCCTACGGCCCAGACGATTCCGTCGGTGATGTCCGAGGTGTAACCGCCGCACAATCCCAGCACCCTGACTGGCACTACTTTGGCTTTGGGCGCTACACCCGCCACGCCTTTACCATTTCCGGCAACGGCAGCAATAATGCCGGCCACATGCGTTCCATGCCATGACGATGATTCTGCAGGCACTCCTACACCGCATTGACCGGCGCTGTTGTAGTCGCCCTTGTCGGTGGGGTCCGCATCCCGACCATTGCCATCGCGTGCCACCGCAGCCGTGCTGATCATGTCATAGCCCGGGAGGATATTGGGGTTTAGATCACTGTGATCAAGGATACCGGTGTCGACGACGGCAACCACGCCCCCTTCACCCTGGCTCAAGTCCCATGCCTCCCGGACATGAATTCCCCCTGGCTCAACCGAGTGGGCCCACTGGATGGGATAGTAAGTATCATTCGGCGCCACGGAATACGGTCGCATAATAACGTCCGGCTCGGCGTACTCAACATTGGGATCCGCAGCCAGAGCTGAAATGAGATCGTCGGCTTCCTCGGGGGCAAGCTTTCGATTCGTCTTGATGACGTCACCGCCCGTAGCTGTAGTTCGCACAGCTTGGACGCTGGCGCCCACGGCGCTTGCGGCACGGCCGAAGAAGGACTCCCGTTCGGCCGATTGGATGCGGTCTCGCTCCTTGAACCTCACGATGAACTGGTCCGTGCTGACCTTGGAATTGTTCGGCACGACGGCAGGTGGTGGCTGGGGAACATCCGCGACGGCCGGGAGCGCCGGCAGGGCGGCTCCCACCATTGCGATAATGCCGGCAAAAATTACTTGAGAGCGCATGCGGGCTCTCCGTCGGATCTGCATAAGACAGCGCCCTCTGCTCAAACGCCCCCAAGAGCGCGGAAAAATGGCCGCGAGACTGCGGCCAGCATGAGTTTAGCCACACTTTGGACTTTCCTGCGAATTACCTGGGAGGCTCCCGGCGCTTGGGGCTAATCCACCATAAGAAAGCTAATAGTTACGCCGGTGCTTCAGGCGTGGAATTGCGACGGCGAACACCACCGCCGCTGCGAAGCCCAGTACACCTGTGGCCCAGATACCCGCCGACAACGAGATCGCAGCCGTCAGCGCGGACAACAGCACGGGTCCACCCGTGGCACCGGAGTCGGCCATGAATCGCCAAATGCCCAGGAAGTGACTTCGACCGTTATCCGGCGAGAAGTCAGCTCCCAGCGTCATGATGAGCCCTGAGCTGATCCCATTGCCGAAACCGATCAGCAAGGCAACGAGGAGAAGCGGGACGAGCCCGGCCGACAACGGCACCAGGATTAAGGCAGTCCCCATGATCACAGTGGACGGGATGGCCACCCATTGCCGCCCCTTCTTATCCATGAGCTTCCCGGCCGGGTAAAACACCAGCATGTCGATCGCCCCGGACAAGCCGAAGATCAACGAAGCGTGGGTGGCATCAAGTCCCAGATGGTCCGCCCACAGTGGGATCACCACCTGTCGCGAAGCACGCAACGCACTCAGCAGGAGGATGCCAAAGCCGACCGTCAGGAACACTCCGGCATGGGAAACCGCGACGTTCCGCAAGGTGGACGCGGGAGGTGGTGGACCGCCGTCGGCAGCTTTTGGGGCGACCAGATCCGGGATGGTGAGCGACAAGGCAGCGGCAGCCATCATGCCACCGAAGCCCACCCAGTACGCACCGCTGATCCCGGCGAACTGCATCACGCCGGCGCCCACGAATGGCCCGATGAAGAGGCCGATCCTGGTGACGCCGCCCAGGGTCGAGAGGGCTCGCGCGCGGAACATGACAGGGACGGCCTCGGTGAGAAATTTTTGCCGAGCGAGGTTGAAGACGCTGGCGGACATCCCCACCAGGGTCATGGAGGCGGCCAACAGCCAAAGTCCGTGTTCCATTTGCGGTGCAAAGGCTGCCGCTCCGAGGGCGATCGCGCCTACAGCACCGGCTCCGACGATCGACCATCGTTCGCCGAACTTCTCAGTGATGATCGACGCCGGAATGTTGAAGAACCAGGAACCCAGACCGATCAGCGTCACGATCAATGCCGATACCGCCACCGATGCGCCGAGGTCGCGGGCGGAGAGCGCGATGACCGGGAGGACAGCCCCCTCACCGAGACAGAAAAGCACAGCTGGCCCGAATGCCGGTAGCGCGACGCTGCGGAGGCTGAAGTTTTTGTCTGCTTGGGTGGTGGTCATCCCTTTCATCCTATGACCGTCGTTGGCGGGCCGAGGGGCCACATTACGTTTCGCACTCCCGGTCGGGGGCTGCTGCGCACCCGTTGCCGCCTGGCGCTCCCCTTCGTGGTCAGACCCGCACCACTTCACGCCAATCGCACCAGAGGCGACAGGGGCGATCGGCGGGTACGGGTGCGATCGAGCCCGGCTGGCTGGCACGCACGGGTTTCCGTGCTGCGCACCCGTTGCCGCCTGGCGCTCCCCTTCGTGGTCAGCCCCGCACCACTTCACGCCAATCGCACCAGAGGCAACAGGGGCGATCGGCGGGTACGGGTGCGCACAAGTCTGCTGCTTGGTCGCAGTTGTTGCGGCTCCGGGAAGCCGGAGCCGCAACAACTACATGCGAGATGAGATTGCTTCCCTTGCTTAGCGGAGGTTAGCCACTGCCTTCCGGCGACCTGCTGCTGCGAGCACCAAGCCCATCAGGAGCATGGCGCTTGCCCAGAGAACCCAGGTTCCGTTCAGTCCCGTTTTGGCCAAGGTGTTGGCGCTTCCGACGGCGGTTGAGACTGCCGCGGTCACTGCACCTTGGGTGTTACCAGCGGCTACTACGGTGCCGGCATGGGTGCCGACAGGTGTGCTGGCTTGTACTCCGACAGTCGTGCCGGTTGAGCCTGCAGCCGGGGTGTTGCTGCCGGTTTCTCCACCGGCGCTAGGGCTGCCACCGGCAGCAGGCGGGTTCACGACGGGCGGGTTCACAACCGGAGGGTTCACAACCGGAGGGTTCACAACCGGAGGGTTCACAACCGGAGGGTTCACAACCGGAGGGTTCACGGTACCGGCCGAGCCGCCGCCGATGCCCACCGAGGTGGAACCAACGGTGACAGGAGCAGTGATCGGGATGACCAGCTGAGTGCCTGAGAGAAGTCCTCCGTTGCCGGAAGTGGTGCTCCCGGAGGTGGTACCCGTCGGAGCAGTTCCGCCGGTGGTGCCGGTGTTCGTGGCCGAAGAGTCACCCAACAGACCAGCCGACGTGGAACCAAGGTTCACCGGAGCAGTAATCGGAGCGACTACCTGAGTCCCCGAACCAATGCCATCCGACCCCGACGTGGTGCTCCCGGAGGTGGTACCCGTCGGAGCAGTTCCGGCCGTGGTGCCGGTGTTCGTGGCCGAAGAGTCACCCAACAGACCAGCCGAGGTGGAACCAAGGTTCACCGGAGCAGTAATCGGAGCAACTACCTGAGTCCCCGAACCAACACCATCCGAACCCGACGTGGTGCTCCCGGAGGTGGTACCCGCCGGGGCCGAAGTTCCGGCCGTGGTGCTGCCGTTCGTGGCCGAAGAGTCACCCAACAGACCAGCCGAGGTCGAACCAAGGTTCACCGGAGCAGTAATCGGAGCAACTACCTGAGTCCCCGAACCAACACCATCCGAACCCGACGTGGAAGCACCCGACGTAGCCGGGGCCGAAGTTCCGGCCGTGGTGCCGGTGTTCGTGGCCGAAGAGTCACCCAACAGACCAGCCGAGGTGGAACCAAGGTTCACCGGAGCAGTAATCGGAGCAACTACCTGAGTCCCCGAACCAACACCATCCGAACCCGACGTGGTGCTCCCGGAGGTGGTACCCGCCGGGGCCGAAGTTCCGGCCGTGGTGCTGCCGTTCGTGGCCGAAGAGTCACCCAACACACCAGCCGAGGTCGAACCAAGATTCACCGGAGCCGTAATCGGAGCAACTACCTGAGTCCCCGAACCAACACCATCCGAACCGGAAGTGCTGCTGCCGGATGTCGTTCCCGCCGGAGCCGCAGTTCCGCCGGTTGTGCCGGTGTTCGTAGCGGACGAGTCTCCGCCAACACCCACGGCAGTGGCTCCGATGTTAACAGGGACCGAAATCGGAGCCACTACCTGAGCGCCGGACGCGATACCCTCTCCCCCCGACGTCGTTGCCTGCGCCGGCGTTTGGGCCGGAGCAGGAGCTGGTGCTGGTGCAGGAGCTGGTGCTGCCGATGTGGCAGCTGAGTCGCCAAGTACACCGGCCGACGTCGAACCCACCGTGATGGGGATCGTCACCGGTGCGACAACCTGGGTTCCCGAAGCGATACCGTTGGAGCCGCTGGTGCTGGCTGCCGGCGTCGAACTTGCCGCTGAAGCAGGAGCGGCAGGTGTGGCTGAGCTCGCCTCAGTGGAGCCCCCCAGCAGACCCACTGACGACGAGCCCAGGTTTATGGGCACCGTTACCGGAGCAACTACCTGCGTTCCGGAGCCGATGCTGTTCGCGCCGTTGGTGCTGGCCGCCGGCGCTGTAGCGGACCCTGAACCTGCAGCAGGTGCCGACGCGGACGTCGTAGCTGCTGAATCCCCCAACAGTCCAAGTGATGTTCCGCCGAGGCTGACCGGCGCTGTTACTGGCGCTACCACCTGCGTTCCGGAAAGGAGTCCGTCCTTGCCGCTGGTGGTGTCCGCGGCGTTTGCCGCAGTAGCGCTGAGGACGATCATGCCCCCGGCAAAGCATGTGCCAATGAGGCACTTGCGTATGGTCGTGTTCATTTTGATTCTCTCCTGAAGGCCTTGTTCCCAAGGACGTCCGAGTGACGGATCGCCCGAATGACCGTCTGCCGCGAAGTGCTGCGCGGCCGGCTGGGGAACTAGTCAGGAGAAGAGCCGGGGTCGAAGCAGACCGGCTTTGGATGTTGTTCAGCATCGGCCGATTCCAGGCCGGGAAGAGCGTCTACGGGAATGATCAGTGCGTCGTGAAGGAAGGCGGCTGCCTGGCTGGGCGGACCGTTTTGGGAGTTGCCGGAACCGGCTCCCGTGAGGCCGGCGGGTGCGGTCGCAGGGTCCGTGGGCAGCCTCGAGGGCGACGCGGGATCGGCGGCTGAGGAGGCGCCGCCGAGCACCGCGGTAATCCCAGTAGGACCAAAATTGCGGGTGGGTGTCAGCATCGCTGGAGCTTCAGCGACCACCCCTGAAGGGTTCGCCTGGACGTCCAGTTTGCTGGGCTCCGGAAGCGTTGCGTCCGTTGAACTTTCGACGCCGGTAGTCGCCAAAGCGCCAGCGTCCGCCGTAGCGGGGACATTTGAAACGCCACTGCCTGGCGCATTCGGGATCCCGGCCACCGGAGAGGTCCCGGGGTCAACAACCGGCGGTGCCGTAACAGGCGGCACGACCAAGGGCGGGACCGTAACAGGTGGGACTGTTACCGGCGGGACGATGGCGTCGACGGGTGCCAGAACGGTGTCCACCACGCCGACAATCGGTTCCACGATCGGGTTTACCGCGTCTGTAACGGGTTCCAAACGAGCGGGTTCCAGAACTTGATTTACCGGCGGAACAACAACGTTGACCGTGTGATCCACGGTGTCAGTGGCCGGAACCACGACAGTGTTCACCACGGTTCCGGCGGTGTTCGGAGGAACCACTTGGTTGACTACCGGAACCTCGGCAACCACATGATCAACCGTGCCCCCAACATGTTCCGCGATGGGCGTCACCGCTGGCACGTGAACGTTGATCTGTTGGGTCGGAACTAATCCTTTGACCAGGTTCGGCAGGGGCACGTTCGGCACCGGAACACTGACGGAACTGGAGGACGCGACACTGCCCAAAAGGGTTTTGTCGGAAGTTCCAGTGTCTGCGCTCGCGGCCGAAGCGGAGAGGGCCATCCAGATTGCGGTACCGGCGCCCGCGACCATGACAGAGCGGAGAATGCTGGTAGCACGCGGGAAAACGCGTGAACCCTTCATCTCGACACCCCCAGGTAGTCGCGAACCAATGGTCGCCTTCATCCTAGGACGGGACTAAGCCATTAGTCCATGGGTGAGAGTAAACAAGATGACAAATTTGTAAGGAACCTTGTTTAAGAAGGGTAGGAACCCGTTTTACCGGGCCCAAAGTCCGGAGTACCTAATGACGAACGTCCCTGGGCATTGGTTTCCTGAAGCCGTTTGATAAACCAACGGGATTGTTCCGGACCGTAAGGCAGCACAGGAATGGCCTTGGTGGCGTCGGAAGGCATGTCGCGAATGGACTGTGTTGCCTGCCGGACTGCGGTGCTCATGGTGTCCGCCATGGTTTTCACGAACTCATCACTGACGGGCCTGCCGTGGCCCGGGACCAGGAACTCGTAGCGGTGGCGCAAGGCCGAGATGTGCCGCAGCGCGTCCGCCCACTCCTCCGGATAGGAGTCCTCGAACGACGGATGCGCGCCGTGTTCAACCAAGTCCCCCACATACAGCGTGGAGCTGGTGCCAACAAGAAGGTCACCGTCGGTGTGCGCGCGTCCCAGGTAGAAAAGCGTGGCGGTAATGCCGCCAAGGTCAACGAGGACAGGCTGGTCGTGGACCAGTGCGTTGGGGACAACGATGTCGACGGCGTCGCCCTCCCCCGCTGCCATCTCAGGTTCGTTGGTGGCCACGAAGCGCCGCTGGTTGTCGGCGTCGCGTTCTATGGTCGCCGCACAATTGGCGTGCGCCCAAAACTCCGTGACGCCGTCGTCGGCAAATACTGCGTTGCCGAAGAAGTGGTCGTAGTGCGCGTGGGTGTTCACCACAACCAGCGGAAGCTGGGTCTTTTCGCGGACTGCAGCGAGGATCTCGCGGCCCTGGCGCGGACCGCAGCCGGTGTCGATGACCATGGCGAGCTCAGAGCCCACCACAAGTCCGGTGTTGAGTAACGATCCCTCGGTTTCCAAGACGTAGTTGTCCGGTCCGAGTTCTAGCCAAGCTGACAATTCGTGCTCCGTATCCACTGCAATCCGGCGATGTTCAGGCCTCCACTCTACCCACGGAACCCGGACGAACGCTGGAAGGCTGGCGGATGTTCCTTAGCGCCGGAGCAGCCTGAGCCTTCGGCCAGCACGCACCAACAAAGAGGACTTCAGCGACTGAAGCTCGTGTTGGAGTTGCTCGCGCTCCGAGTTCCTTGCTGAGAGCGCTTCAGTAAGTCCGTTCAGTTCGCCCCGCAACCGGTCCCGCTCCGCTTCCACAGCGCCTAGGCTCCCCCGGGTGTCTTCCAGGACGTGGGTCAGTCCGAAGAGCTCTACCGACTGGTGGCCGATGTGCAGTTCATTGTTGGCCGTCAGCTTGGCCACGGACGGATGCTCACCGGACGCGAGTTCGAGGAACGCCGGTTCCGGACTTTCAAGGACCGGCGCCTCTGGCTTGGCCCCCTTCAAAGTCTCGACGACGGCGTCCCACCAGGCGCGTTGGAACTCGCCTTGCGTCCGGCTGAGTTGCTTCAGGTAGGCACTGATGTCATCGCGGCCGGCCCACAACTGATCTATGTACGTATCGAATTCCGGAGTGGCCAGGTGCCGCAGGGAACGCATGGCGTGGCCGAGGCCCCAGTTCGCCAGTGCGCCGCCGATACGTACCTCGCCGTAGTAATCCACGGCGATGCCCAGGCAAGGAACACCCGCTGACAGTGCGAAGACAATCGGGTGGTACCGGCTCGCCACCACAAACCCGGCCTGCATTGTCAGCGACGCGGATTCCTCAGCGGACAGCTGGCCGCAGACCACCACGTTCTCCGTATGCATCCTTTGCCGGATGTCCTGGTGGGTTTCGATGTCGATGTCCGCCTGGCCCGGGTGGGACATGTGGGGGATCATCACGACGTCCAGGTTCCCGGCGTCGGCGATTCTGTCCAGCACCTCAGCGATGCGCTGGTTGAAAGCGCCCTTATCCATGGCACCGGTACCGGGCGCGAACGTGGCTACCAGGAATGGTCGGCCAGGTTGGGGCTTGTAGGTGGTTTGGTCCGGTTCAATGCCCGTTGCAGGGTCGTGGTCGACCTCAAGGAAGCTCGCGTCGTCGAGCGTCAAGCCTGCGGGCACGTCCGCGTTCCGCATCAGCTCCCAGGAGGTCTGCTCGCGGACGCTGGTGAGCGTCGCTGAGCGGAAAAGCTCGACCACTGTGTCGTAATCGGGTCCCGTGAGGACGGGTCCAACTGTCTGTCCGGAAATAACCAGCGGCTTACCCAAGGCATTGGCAATGGCTCCAACGGCCGCCCGCTCATAGAGCAGCCAGCCGTAGGGCGAAGTCATGTTCCCGCCGCCGGCGATCACCACGCCGTCGCAAGTCTTCATGGTCTCGATGAGCGCATGGACCTGATCCTCAGCGGGGAGGGCAGTCATGTCGCCCGCGAGGATGGCACGGATTTCCCGGAGGTACGTCTCGCGCCTGTGCGGAGGCCACGGGAATTCCAGTGTCTTCACCGAGGAAGTCCCGAAAATTCGGGTGCTCTGCTCCGGATCCCGGGACAGCAGGACAATGTCGGAAACTCCCCGGGCGCGTAGTTCGTCCACTACGGCATGGGTCATAGCTTCGTCGCCCACGTGATAAACGGGCTGACCAATATCTCCAAGAACTACGACTCGCACGGCACTCCGGTGGTTGGACGCAAAAGGGTTTAGGACGAAAGGGTTTAGGACGCAAAAAACAGCTTCCAGCGTATCGGTTTATTGGATTTCTCGGGGTAACAGGCCGCGAGTCCTCCGCGGCGAATGCCCGGACATGAAACTCCGCTTCACATAAGTACAGCGTGTCGACTAACCCTCTTCCGCAACTTAGGATCACGAGCACGGTCGCAAGGTAAGCGGCCTCTTCGTTCGCATCGAAATAGGAGCCTTTAATGAGGGGTAGATCGCCGGGCCGGTTTCGGCTCGAAGTTTCGGACAGAAAAGCAACAAAGAGCAACGTCACCGACCGTGTCAGACCGAAGGCGGTGGCGGCCGCCCTCGCCGTTTTGTCTGTGGGTGGCCTTATCGCGGGACTCGAGCCAACGGAAGCCATCGCTGCGACAACGACCCACCGATTCCCGTGGTTGGGAGAAAGCGCCAACACCGCTACGAAAGACTTCTTCACCGTCGGGGTTAAAACCTACGACGAGGCCACCACAGCCACGGACGGGTCCAACGGCTGGGGCCACACTGCGTCGCAAGAACTATGGGTCCACGATAGAACATCCGATGAACCCGGGAAGCGGATCCTCAGTCTCGGCAACGGCCCTGATTCGCAGGCGGCAATATCTGAACTAGTGACCCTCGGTGATCGTGCCTATTTCCTCGCCCCTGACGATCCGACCCAAGACGGCGGATCCAACAAAACCCTGTGGACCTCGGACGGTACCGCCGCCGGAACCACCAAACTGACCGACCTTGATCCCGGCCAAACCGACCAAGCCAAAAGCTTGGCCGTGGCAGGCAACAAGCTCGTCCTTTTTGTGAATAACCCGGACACCAACCGGACGGACCTCTGGGCCTCCGATGGAACCGCGCAGGGAACCCAGCCCATCGTCCCGAACTTAGAGCCCGATTCCGGTTTCAGCGTTTGGAAGGGAAAAGCGTTCTACTACAACGCCCTGAACTGGGCTGGGCAATCGGGCGAACTGTGGGCCACGGATGGCACCGTCGGCGGAACGGTCCTGGTGGCAAACACCTATCCGGATGGTTCATCGGCTCCCCGGGTCACTTCGGAAACCGGGGCTCTCTTCCGAGACGAGTTCACAGAAGCCACCTGGCTGAGCAACGGCACCAAGGAAGGCACAAGGGTCCTGTTCGAACCGCCCACCTCCGAGGCCCGGAACATATCCGTACTGGCGGCCGTTGACGACAGCTACTACTTCTCGGTCAACGACAGCCTACCCGCCCAATCCCAGCGCGGCACCGCCCGCATCGGCGCTGTCGTCCAGGCACCTGAAGCGCTGACGCAAGGGACCAACACCGGCACTATTTTGGTGCGGGCGACCGCCGGTGACTTGGTCACGGCTTACGACAGTATCGGGACACCACTCGGCCAAGTGACCACGGATCCACAAGGTAGCGGCAAGATAGATTTCTCAACCCCTGTCGCTGCCGGCAGCACCGTGACACTCATTGCCACCCGTGGAGCAGCGACATCGGCTCCGACCTACTACGACTACGTTGACGGCCGCATGGATGCACCCAGCGCCACAGCCACGGCGGCTGCAGGCAAAACCGTCATCAGCGGCTTTGCCCCACCCGAATCCCTGATCGCTGTTAAGGATTCCACCGGACAACAGCTCGGCACGGCGCGAGCCGGACAGTTCGAAAATACTCCCTATTTCGTGGGCGAATTCCAGCTAACGCTCAATACCGCTCTGCCCTCGGGCACCGACCTCACGCTGAACATCATCGAAGCATTCCAGGACACCCTCTGGTGCACCACGGACAGCGGCACGACCCGCCGGCTCTCAACAGAGCTGCAGTCGGGTTCCCCTTATGCACAACCCGTCCCGGCTTCGGATGGCCTGTACATCGCCATGGGCACCAACCAAGGAACCGTCCGCAAAGCTGATTGCGCAAACGGTTCGTTCGATGTCGTGTACCAGGCGCCCGCTAACCATGGCATCCAAGATTTTAGAGGTTCCGGGTCCACCATATTGTTCAACCAGACCTACAACGGCCCATCAGTTCCTGCTTCAGAGCACAAAGGAGGACTCTGGGGCATGTCCGGCGGCCAAACTCCCGTGAACCTCGGCCGGACTTTCGTGTGGCCGATGCTTCCGGCATTTGGAAAAGTCTTCTTCCCCCTTTGGGAAACCACGGCTGCAGACAGCCGGCAGGCCCTCTGGGTCTCCGACGGGACACAGAGCGGAACTACACGACTTCAGCTGCTCGAAGGCACAGGCACCACGACCACCTCCGTCAGATTCTCCGATTGGTACTACAGCCGGACTGTCGGAGAATCCCTATGGTTCCTCGGCAGCAGAGACATTCCCACGTCCGAAAACTCAGGCGGGAGTGCGCACGCTCGGATATGGGCTACCGATGGAACCGACGCGGGGACACAAATGGTGGCAGATCTGATGATGGAATCTGAAACAGTACCTGTCCCGGTCTTTTCGGACGTTCCCGTTGGCGCCCAGTTCAGCACCGAAATCGCATGGATGGCCACGCAAGGCATTAGTACGGGATGGACCGAAGCCGACGGGTCCACAACGTTCCGACCGCTGTCACCCGTGAACCGGGATGCGATGGCCGCGTTCATGTACCGGCTCGCTGGAAAACCCGCCTTCACTCCCCCAACGACCTCACCCTTCACCGACGTACCCGCCACCAGCCAGTTCTACAAGGAAATCACCTGGCTCGCAGCACAAGGCATCAGCACCGGATGGACCGAAGCGGACGGCTCCAAATCCTATCGCCCTGTGACACCGGTCAATCGCGATGCCATGGCCGCGTTCATGTACCGGCTCGCTGGAAAACCCCCCTTCACTCCCCCAACGACCTCACCCTTCACCGACGTACCCGCCACTAGCCAGTTCTACAAGGAAATCACCTGGCTCGCAGCACAAGGCATCAGCACCGGATGGACCGAAGCGGACGGCTCCAAAACCTACCGCCCTCTGACACCCGTCAATCGCGATGCCATGGCCGCCTTCATGTACCGCTACAACACCAACAACCCCAGCTAGATCCATCACTGAGACGGCCGGTCACGAACAACGTTCCTGACCGGCCGTCTTACTGCCCTTGTTCAAGGCCCTGGCGGTAGTGGTGGTTACGCTTTCCAAGGCACACCCCGTCGTCGAACTCCCCATTCGAGGACAGCGCAATTCTCAACGAAGAAAAAGCCCCCCGAACACCACAAACGGCCGGCCCTTGGTATGACAAGGGCCGGCCGCTTTGAAGATGGAATCAGGGTGTCTTGGACAGGAAGTGCTGGATGTTTTGGATGATCGGCGTTCTAGCGTCGTACTCGAGGTAATTGATGTCCATCAAGACAACTACGCGCCCTCGTCCGGTCTTCATATCCCCTTCGGCCCAGACGCCTCCGATGGCCACGCTCTCACTTCGAGCGAAAACGTTCCGGGCGTCCACACCACCCATTCCGCTGATGGCTCCGGGTGCATCGGGGTCAAAAGTGGTGAGAACGTTGGGCATTTTGGTGATTTCGTTGCTGGCAGCAGGATTGAACGAGAAGGTTCCCGTCACATCGCCCATCTGCCCCACCACAACGTTCTGATCGGTAAGTACATGGCGGAGGACGTTCTGAACGCTGGCATTCAGAGCCTCGCAACATGGACGTTCCCCCGTGAGGTAGGCCGCTCCGCCGTCAGCTACGTAGCTGGCTACGCGGCGCTCGTCTGCATCGCTCCAACCGTAGCGTGAGGGGTTCCAAATTGACTTGTAGCCGCTCAGGTCAGCAGGGAGGGAGGTCGCTTCCACAACCTCCGCGCCGGCGGCACGGAGAGTTTTGGCGACGTTCGTTATTCCATACCCCTCGTCACCATCGGCATATACGAGGACCTTATCGCCGCGCGGCGGGGTGGGGTTCACAACCAAGGTCAAGGGTGCTGATGCAACAACGCCCAAGGTGTCCGTGGCTGTAACGGTGATGTCGGCAGTTGCCACCGTAGTTGGGACACCCGAGACTATTCCGGTTCCGGAATTCAGAGCGAGACCCGAAGGAAGCGTCCCCTTCGAAATCGTCCAGGTGTAAGGCTGAGTCCCGCCCTTGGCCGCAAGGCCTATTTTGTATGTCTTCCCAACAGTCGCGCTGGGCAATGAAGTAGAAAGCACTTTCAGAGGTGCAACCGTCGGAGGCACCTCTGCAGCAGGAGCCCCAGGGGCTGGGGGCTTCGTGGACCAGGAGGCAATGGTCTTTTCATAGATCGTGCCGGAGTAGATGGTCACGTTGGGACCGCCGTCGAAGAAGCAGATGAGGCAGGCGCCAAGTTCAAAACCAACTTGGCCCTTGAGCTCTGCCATGGGGTCTTCGGTTGGGTGGTACGCGGCAGATACAGACGCATTAAGCTGGCCCGTAATTCCGACAATTTCCACCCAGGTGACGCGTGTATCGATTGCGCCCGTGAGGGTCGCTTCGATGCCTGAATCGCTGGAAAGGCCCAGCGGCTCGTGCTCGGTGCCACACGTAGCGGCCCGGCTTTCCTGGCCGTCCCTCCACTGGTAAGAGGTGCCGCATTTGAGGGTCACGGAGGTGCTGAGGTCCAGCTTGCCGTTGACTTCAAACGTCAGGGACGGCTGGGCCACCATGACGATGGCACCTGCGCCTGAGGGGACGGTCACCTTGACCTCGGGACCCTCCACGGTGCAGACGCCTTCCCCGGAAACAGCTGCTCCCAGGTTGACGGTGATGGAGCCTTCGATGTTTGCCTGGAGCTGGTGGAGCCCGCCGAAGAAGGGCTTCCAATCGGCATAAAGCGAAGGTTTCATGTTCGGCGTAACAGACAGGCCCTTGAGGTCTGCTGTCGCTCCGCCTTCACACTGTATTTTCTTCGGTGCCGGGACTGGTTCCTTTCCAGCGAAGGGCGTGGTGAGCGCTTCGGATTCTCCAAGTGAAGTGGTTACTGCTGCTTCATCCGTGAAATGAACGGTGCCCTCGGAGTAAGCCGCGGACAGGTTGGCTGTGGAGACCGACACCAAAAGCGTCCTGTCAGCGGTCATCTGGACGTCGTCGACGTTGAGTATTGCACCGGATTCGAGATTGGCCCAAGGGTCAAGAGTCAGCACTTGGCCCACGGTCACATCGACGGCCGTGAGCTCCACCGAGACAATGTTGTTCGATGCGGGGTCCCTGTTGACGGCGACGATGTTGTCCCCGGGGACGTGGACCGTGTTTTCCTGGGGCACCAGGATCTCGCAGGGCTTGCCCGCGCATTCCTCGGGCGCGGCTTCCGGGACGTTCAGGCTTAGGGTCCGCGATAGCGTCAGTCCGGAATCATCAGTGGCTGTGACAGTGACCGGGTAGTCGCCTGTGGCTGTTGGAGAACCGGACAGCACACCTGTGGGTGAAAGGGTGACACCTTGGGGAAGGCCAGTTGCATTCCACACCAAGGAGCCGAATCCGCCGGCCCCCGTGAGCTGCTCGAGGTACCTGACTCCGGCGATGCCGTCCATCAAGTGGTCGTTCGCAATGGTCAGCGGGCTTGTGTTCAGGTGGAAGCGGTACATGAACGCTGCCATGGCATCACGGTTGACGGCCTGCAGCGCCCGGTACGTCTTCGAGCCATTGGCTTCGGTCCAACCGGTGCTGATGCCTGTGGAGGCAAGCCATGCCATTTCCTTGTAGAACTGTTGGGAGGTGGCGACGTCGGCGAACGGCGAGATTGCCGGTGCTGTGTAGTCGGGGCTTCCCGCCAGACGGTACAAGAACGCTGCCATGGCGTCGCGGTTTACAGGCTGTAGTGCCCTGTAGGTTTTGGTGAAACCGTCTGCTTCGGTCCAGCCGGTGCTGATGCCTTTGGACGCCAGCCACGCCATCTCTTTGTAGAACTGCTGGGATGTGGACACATCAGCGAAAGGTGATTCAGCCGGAGGAACGAATCCTGGACTGCCAGAGAGCCTATACATGAAGGCCGCCATCGCGTCCCTGTTGACCGCCTGCAAGGCCCTGTAAGTCTTCGACCCATTGGCCTCGGACCATCCAGTACTGACGCCCGCGCTGGCCAACCACGCCATCTCAGCGTAGAACTGCTGGGATGTGGAGACGTCGGCAAAAGGAGATGTGGCCGGAGCCGGGAACGATGGGCCACTATCTTGTGCCGTAACGACGGTCGGCTGGGTTTGTGTCGCGGCTTCCGAGACAACCACTGGCTCTACGGGAGTTACCGGAGCTGCATTGGCCGGAATCATTCCGATCATCATGAACGCCGATAAGGCAAGGCTAAGCCCTGGAATTACGAGTCTTCGTCCGTATTTATGGCGCACTTATGGCTACTTTCCGCACTTTTTGGCGGAACCCCGCCCCCATTTTCATCTACTGATTAGTAGATATTCAAAAAGATAGCGTTATTATCCGGTTACTCCAATTTCGGGTCTAACGGGCCCGGGTCAGCCGTTCCTCTACTTCAGCGGCTTTGTCGGGCTGGCCCGACACGATGTACAGCTCCGAGAGGATGTTCAGCGCTCGCTCCGGTTTGGGGGTCAGGGCCGCAGCACGTTCAATATCTGCAATGGCACCCTCCATGTCCTGGCCGCTGGCTTTCGCGAGTCCCCGTAGAAGGTGGGGCTCCGACGTCCACGGCGAACGGTCAATCTGCGTGTCCAGCGTCTTCCGCGCGGCTGGAACGTCGCCGGTCCCCAGTTGTCCGATGGCCAGTGCGGTCAGTGCCTCCATGGAGGACGGGTTACGTTCGACGGCGGCCCTCGCCCAGGTGGTAGCGGCTGCTGCCGCTGTGGTATCGCCCGTGACGGCGCGGACAGCGAATGCTTGTGCGGCAAGAAGGTCGATGTCTTGGTCCCAGGGCCGTAGGGTCTTTGCCTGTTCGAACTCCTTAGTCGCTTGCGGAATATCACCTCCGGCGGCCAAGTCAGTACCGGACTTCATGGGTATTTCCGCGCTTGCCGCGACGCCAGCTAGGAGCGCGCCTACCAGCGCCAACCCAACTGCTGATAGGCGAGCTACGTCAAGAGCTTTATCCCGCCGACTCTTTGCGGGTCCCTCCAGCACGGGAGCATTTCCAAGAATGGCACCAGCGAGGACACAGACCAGCGCGGTGGTTCCCGGTGAGGTGAAGTGAGTCATGAGTGCGAATCCGTAGCCGCATATGGCCACCAGCGCACCGATCAGAAACAGTTTGTGCTCGTTCAATGGTGCGGTGCGGATACGCCTGAAGCCGATCACGATGACCGTGCACACAGCCGCAGCTACGGAAAGAAGGAAGAACAATCCTCCTGCGCTGACCAGCTGGAGAAGGACCATGTGCGGGCTGTCCGCCGGGAAATCAGTACCCACGTTCTTGGCGAAGGCATCGGATAGGTGAGAAGGCAATGCGTCCACGAATTGCCCTGCTCCGAGTCCCAGGAACGCGTTGCTGGACAGGGTTTGAAGGGATGCCTCCCAGAGGTATACGCGACCCGTAACGGTTTCCATGCTGAACAAGCGTTCCGCAACGGACGGGATGGACCATGACAAAACTGCTGCCACGCCCATGAATCCTGCGACGGCAGCGATCGCGTGAACGGGCCTTCCTGATTTGAACAGCTGAAATGCCTTGAATCCGAAGAGCAGAATTCCGCAAATAACCACAATGAGGATGCAGGCGCGGGAACCGGAAGTGACAGTTACTACCCCTGCCGCTGCCGCTCCTATTTGTGCCAATTTATTCTTTGACCATAACGCCGTGGGCAGAAGCAGCAGGCAAGCGACCAATCCCGCCAAGCCCAGATCTGTGGCATTACCCAACGTCGCCCCGGGTCGTGTGTCGTCGGCACCACCAAGGGGTCGGAGACCAGCCGCCTCGGCCACTGCAATGGGCGCCAGAATGAGCATGCTGAAGCACAGTCCATGGACCAGATACTGCCTGCTTCTTGCAGCGGAGGAACCGCCCAATACACGCGCCCCTACCGCCAACAAGCCCACGTATAAGAGCAGGACAGGCAGGCCCTCATACCGCGGCCACCGTCCAACAAATGCAGCCAACAGATCCTCGGAACTCAATGCCGCAATGACATATGTCCCCACTATGGCTGCCAAAATCAGCACAGTAGGACGTCCGAGTCTTGACGTTGCCGGGGTAAGGAGACCCAGGAACAACGCGAGCAACAAAATGGCGAGTTTTGGCAAAACGAACCTGTAGAGACCGCCCGGCAGCATGATCAAGGGTGTGGCGACCAATAAAGTCACACTCAGAAGCGCCATTCGGGGGCTACCGAAAGTCGGCTCCCAAATGCGGCGTAATGATTGCACTATTTTCCCCCATGATCGACAGGCCCGCCGTATAAGAAATAGCACGGGTCTGACTCTCCGGCGCACCGGCCTTGTACAAGAAGGTTCAGTGCTCTCCTGAAAGGCCGGGCAGGAATTCTGCGGGCAGGGTGGAAACGGGAACCAGGACCATGTCCTTCGCCTTCCAGTCCAGATCAACACATGCTCGGCGGGCTGTTTCCAGCTGCTCCAAGGTGGGCATGTCCCCTAACGGGACAACGAACGTTTCGATGTGAAAGACGTGCCCTTCGTCCCTGATCCGGGATTTTGCCGCTTCGACCCAGTCGAGTCCGCTGAGGTAGCCGTCAATTTCATCGTCCAAGGGGTGGGGCTTGGCGTCGTCGTACGTTCTGGCGCGTTTGTCCATGAGGGCAGTGATGGCTGCCTTGGTGTTGCGTATGCCGTCGTGCAGAATGCTCGCGGAGATGATCAGCGCGGCGGCTGCGTCCGCCCACCACCAACCGATACCGATGCCCGCAATGCCTGCAGCAGCGGCGACGGCGGTCTGCCAGTCTGCTTTGTTCATGTCGGCGTCCGCATAGAGGACCTTGTCGTGCAAGGTCTTCGCCAGTTTCATCTTCTTGTGGCCCAAGTAAACCGGCGGGCCTGCTGTCAGGAGCATCGCGATGATCATGACCCAGCCGAGCCAAATCGTCTGGCCGAAGAAGTCGAACCCACCGATTGTGGGGTGTTCTGCCGTCAAAAGGCTGATGCCGGAATCAACAATCAAGTAGGCGCCCATGACGGACAAGGCGACGGCCGCTACGACGTGGGCAACGCCAACGGCACGGTGATAACCGTAAGGATGCTCCTCGGTGGGGCGCTTGCGGATCACGCGGGCGGCAATCAGGAAAGACAGAGGCGGGAGGAACGAAAGGACGTCTTCGAGCCACGCAGCCTTCATAGCTTGTGAGTTTCCCAGCAGGAGATAGATCATGGCGGTCGAAACTGCCAGGAATGCCACGGTGATCCACTCGAAGCGGATCGCTTTGCGTAGCGCTTGGTGCTGCTCCTCAGGCAGTTCGGTATGGCCGAAACGGGAGGTAGCGCTGCCGGGCCGGCTTTGGGTGGCTTTCACTTGGTGCCCTCCGACTCTTTGAGGAACGTATCCAGTGTTAAGAGGAAGCCGTTCTCGCCTTTGGCGACCAGCATTACATGTTTGTGCTTTTTCCCTGTGTCGTCCACGGATTCGGCGTAGGGCTTCGTCAGCGCTGTGTGCTTTTCCCATGGCGTGTCTTCACGCAAGCCACCGATTATGAGGTCAAGTTCGCCGTGCTCTACGCGTTCGGCCAGGATATGTTCGGCGCCCGTGCTCCACTCCACCCTGGCATCCAGTTGTGCGGCGAACCTCCGCACTAGTTCGGCTTCGGTCCCGGTGGGCTCCCCGGAAGGTGGGAGCTTCACCCAGTCGCCGTTGGGACTTGCGCCTACTCTGAGCACGTCACCGCTAACCCGGTCGAGTGTGCCCTGAGGGTCAGCCGGGACGCTGATTCCGCAGCCCGTTAGCAAAATGACAGTCGCCGTCAGAATGGCCACTTTCAATCGCCGGTACATGTCTCCGCAACCTCCTACTGGGTCTTGCCACCACTATAGACAGGTTACTTATTATTTGGACTTGTGTTTGGCGCTTTCTGTGGCATCAGTCCCTACCGGAGCGCCACCTCGCCGCCATATTGAGCAATGTCCGCGACTTTTGAGCGCTTTCTGTTGCTTCGCCTGCGAGGGATGCCATTTAGTTAGCTTTCTGAGTGTTTTCTGGGTGTCGCCGGTGTGTGGGGGTTGCGGTGTTTCGTCGTGGTGTGGCGTGGTTGATTGCTGTGGTGTTGGTGGTGGTGGCGCCGGGGTTGTTGGTGTTGCCGGCGGCGGTGGCTGCGGATCCGGTGGTGGAGAACGTGGTGACGTTCTCTGATGTGCCTGAGTCCTCGCAGTTCGCTACGGAGATTTCGTGGTTGGCCGCCTCGGGTATTTCCACGGGTTGGGATGCCGGTGGCGGGGTGCGGCAGTATCGTCCGTTGGAGTCCATTGCCCGGGATGCGATGGCGGCGTTCCTGTACCGTCATGCCGGATCACCGGCGTTCACGGCACCTGCGGTATCTCCGTTCACGGACGTCCCGGCCGGGGCTGCGTTCTATAAAGAGATCACCTGGCTGGCTGCGGAGGGCATCTCCACGGGATGGGATACCGGTATCGGGAAGCGTGAGTACCGGCCGTTGTCCCCGATCGCCCGTGATGCGATGGCCGCGTTCTTGTACCGGTACGCGGACAAGCCAGCGTTCACGGCCCCGCCGGTGTCGCCGTTCGTGGATGTGCCGGCTGGTGGCGGGTTCTATGCGGAGATCACGTGGTTGGCGGCGTCGGGCATTTCCACCGGCTGGGATGCCGGTAACGGGGTGCGTGAGTACCGGCCGTTGAACGGTATCGCCCGTGATGCGATGGCTGCGTTCCTGTACCGGTACGCGGGCCAGAAAGCACCTGCTGACCCGGGGAACCCAGCGGCGGGAACGGTCACGGTGGCCCCCGACGTCGAGGTCCTTGAACCAGCCCAACTGGAAACCGCGCTGGTGAGCGCTGACACTGTGGTGCTTCCTTCGGATCAGGCGTTGGAGATCAAACCCAATGACGTGCTGGTCTCCGGTGTCACCACCGGAACCCCGGACGGGCTCCTGGTCCGGGTCGTCCAGGTAGCCCGCGACCCGGGCGGAAACACCCTAGTCAAAACCAAACCAGCCACTCTCCCCGAAGCCGTGGTCTCCACCGGCGGGCTGCTCGAAGTAGCCGGCACCCCGGTGAGGTCAGAGTTCATCCCCGAACCCGACGTCGTCGTTGAACCCAACGCGGCCCCGACCGCAACCCGGCCGGACATGGCCCAACCGTTCGCGGAGACTTCGGCGGATGTGTTCAACAAGTCGATGACGTTCAAGAAGACCGTCAAGGGTGAGTTCGGCAAACCCGACGCACCCTTGACCGGTAATGGCTCAGTGACTTTGAAGTCGTCGGTGACGGCGAAGGCCACGGCGAAGATGACCTTGGACGTCGGCTTCCTGCAGTTGAAGGAAGCCTCGGTTGTGGTGACGCCGTCGGTGAAGGCCGAGCATTCCGTCACGGCCGAGGGGTCATTGAAGGGTCAGGTGACGTCAAAGCTTGGTGAACTCAATGCCTGGTTCACGTTCTGGGTTGGACCGGTCCCCGTGGCAGTGACCGCCGATGCGGAGATGAATGCGAACTTCGCCCTGGACGGGGATGCGCAGGTGGTTTTCTCCTCGTCGCAGACTGTTTCCAGCGGTCACGGTTTCAAATACAAAAACGGCTCGTTCAACCTGGTCAATGACAAGCCCTCCACTGCCGGGATCCAGAATCAATACAAGGCATCGGCGTCTCTTACCGTGAGGGCGTCACTGGATTTTGATGCCACGATCAAGCTTTACGGCGTCGCGGGAATCACGTTCGGAATGGGACCGTACGCGACCACCACCATCACCGTTACCGCGGCAAGCGGGCAACAACTCAGCTGGACCTGCCCCTTGGAACTTGGCGTCGAAGGCCGGCTCGGCGTGACGGCAGGCATCGAGATTATGGGCTTCGACTTGGGCGAGTGGGAAGCCACCGTGACCAAGTCATGGCCGCTGTTCACTGCAAACCCCTGCCAAGGAACCACCGTCATCCAGCCCCCGCCGACAAACCCCACGCCGACGCCGACACCGACTAACACACCGACGCCGACTAGCCCACCCGGCCCGGGCATAACGCTTCCGCAAGTGCCGGTTCGCGTCGGACAGAGCGGGCAAGCAGTTTTGGTCGAGGACGGCGGCGATGTCGCCTCGGTCCAATGGATCTCAAGCCCGCTGCCCAACACAGTACTGTCTGCCGGCCAGCCCACAATTCCGGCGACCCTGACGTGGTCGCCGAAAACCGTCGAGACTGTCCAGTTTTCGATTCGGGTTACGTATAACGACGGAAGCACAAAGGATGTGTCGGGGTCCCTGCGCGCTTACGCGGTGCCGGCTCCGTCGCTTGCTGTGGGAAATTTGCAGTCCACGTACGTAGCCACATCGGACCGCGGAACCCCATACTCCGTTGTCACCTTCGAGATCACCAAAACTACGGCGTCTAACACAACGCCTTTGAAGACACTTACGGACAAAGAGGACCCAGCCAGCGACTTCTATGCGTACACAGGCGGCGACTCGAACGCCAACAACGTCCTGGATATCGGTGAGAAGTGGCAGTATCGAGCCTTCTACCTTGATTGGCGGGCCACGGAGCCGGGCAATAGCAGGACACGGACAATCCTGGTCCGCGCCAACGACACCACCGGCGCGGGCTCATGGATTGACGCCGAAGTCGCCTACACAATGACGCGCTAGTTTGACCCTAAGACAACGACGCCGGAGGTGAGGTTGAAATCCAACCTGACCTCCGGCGTCGTTCTTGTCATGCGAAGAGACGGCTACCGCCGCTTATCCGTTCATGTACTTCTGGTGGTACCTGTACATGAACGCTGCCATGGCGTCGCGGTTCACTGGCACCAGCGGCCGGAACGTCCTGGAACCGTCCGCAGCCGTCCAGCCCGTGGAGATCCCGGCTCCAGCCAACCAACTGATTTCCGCGAGGAACTGAGCGCCCATCGGAACGTCAACGAAGACCTGAGAATCCACGAACGCGGGTTTCCCGGCAAAGCGGTACATGAACGCAGCCATCGCGTCGCGGTTCACCGGTTGCACCGGCCGGAACGTCTTGGAACCATCCGCTTCGATCCAACCGGTCGAGATCCCTTGGGAAGCCAACCACGTGATTTCCTTGTAGAACTGCGTGCTGGGTGTGATGTCCGCGAACGGAGACACCGCCGGAGCGCTGAATTCGGGTGAACCCGCAAGCCGGTACATGAACGCAGCCATCGCATCCCTGTTCACGGCCTGGACCGGACGGAACGACTTGGAACCGTCGGCCTCCGTCCAGCCAGTGGAGATGCCCTGGGAAGCCAACCACGAGATCTCGTCGAAGAACTGGGCGCCAACGGGAAGATCCGCGAACACTACAGGGGCCGGGGTTGCCTTGAAGACCTGCGACCACTCGGATGTTGCTCCCTCGGCGAGAACATAATCCGTTACTGCTTTGGCGGTTACGGTCACTGTTCCTGAGCCCGGGTAGGTTCCGGCCGCGACGACGTTTCCGCCGACCAGGTACTCCACGCCGGCCGTTGCCGGGATCGTGTACGTGTCGTCCTTTGTGCCATGCATGTCCGTGAACAGCACGGGAGCGGGGGTCACGACGAACGGGGTCGCTTTGAACTCGTGCGCCCACTCAGATGTTGCACCCTCGGCGAGCACATAATCCGTTACCGCTTTCGCGGTTACGGTCACTTTTCCTGAGCCCGGGTACGTCCCGGCCGCAACGACGTTCCCGCCGACCAGGTACTCAACCCCGGCCGTTGCCGGGACCGTGTAGGTGTCGTCCTTCGTCCCATCAACATCCGTGAACGTCACCGGGGCGGGGGTCACCACGAACGGGGTCGCCTTGAACTCGTGCGCCCACTCAGAAGTCGCGCCCTCAGCCAGCACATAATCCGTCAGTGCCTTGGCGGTCACTATCACTGTTCCGGAACCCGGGTACGTCCCTGCAGCGACAATGTTTCCGCCGACCAGGTACTCAACCCCGGCCGTTGCCGGGACCGTGTAGGTGTCGTCCTTCGTGCCATCAACATCCGTGAACACCACGGGGGCGGGGGTCGCCACGAACGGGGTCGCCTTGAACTCGTGCGCCCACTCAGAAGTCGCGCCCTCAGCCAGCACATAATCCGTCAGTGCCTTGGCGGTCACTGTCACTGTTCCGGAACCCGGGTACGTCCCTGCAGGGACAACATTCCCTTCAACCAAGTACTCAACCCCGGCCGTTGCTGGAATCGTGTAGGTGTCGTCCTTCGTGCCGTCAACATCCGTGAACGTCACGGCGGCTGGGGTCACGACGAACGGGGTTGCCTTGAACTCATGCGCCCACTCCGTCTCTGCACCGGCAGCGAGCACATAAGCCGGCAACGCCTGCGCAGTGACCGTCACCGTTCCGGAACCCGCGTACGTCCCAGTAGCGACGACATTCCCGCTGACCAAGTACTCCACGCCGGTGGTAGAGGGGATGACATAGAAGCCGTCCTCGGTACCTTTCTCATCCTTGAATGTAACTGGAGCGGGAATAACTTTCTTCTGGTAAGACAAGACGCCTAGGTCTTTTGGCTGCCCAGAGGTCGTCTCAACAGTAGTGGCCTCTCCCGAAGATGTGGTACCCGGGAAGTAGAGCGGATCATCGGCTACGGGCTTTGCAGAGACGACGTATTCGCCTGACGAAAGCCCGGAAATGCTAAATCTTCCCTGATTGTCGGTAGTCGCCGTACGTGTAACAAGGGCACCATCTTTATGCGCTGCTTCGATGAGGACATCAGTAAACGGTAGCCCTGTTCTGTCCAGAAGTTGTCCTGTCAAGGAGGCTCCCTCAAGAAGTTTTGCATCGATATTGGACGTATATGAACCTGCTACGACAGTTACTTCTCCGGCCGCCTGGAGTCCTTTTGATTCCGGGAGCTTCGGATAGTATTGCTTTTCAAATTCGGTGGGAGTGGACTCATCAAATGAGACTTTGTAGCTTCCAGGCGATATGCCTCCCAATATGAAAATACCATTCTGATCTGCATTTTCAGAGAAAACAACCGAGCCGTCAGTTGACAAAACATTCACGGCAACTCTGTCATATGCTTGTATTCTTGAACTCGAGACGGTTCCCCTAATACTCCCGCCCATTTCCAAGGTGGAGTCCCGGAGGCCGACAGTCTCCCCAGCAGTGACAATCAACGGCTCGGCCGATGCTCGTCGCCCATCGCCCCCATACCATCGATCGACAATGTGGTTCATCCTGTCGTGGTCCGTGAACCTCACTTCGTACGTTCCAGATCGCAATCCACCGATGGTGTAATTGCCGTCTTTTGCGACATAGCCTGTGGCCGTAACTCCTATTTCACCGATGCGGTGGGCCTGCGCGTAGAATCGCGACACATCTACACCCGAGGGAGCAATAATCTTTCCCTTGAGAACAGCTGGCGCGTCCAGAGTGGCGTCAGCCTGCACGACTTCGGATTCGGCAAGGCTCACGGGCTCCGACCTCCAGGAAGCACTGTCTGGGTAAGGTTCACCGACGACGCCACCATCCCTGCTTTCAAACCTGATCCAGTACTGCCCCGGATAAACGTGCTGAAGACTATAAGTTCCGTCAGAATTCAGGTTCTTTTCGTATTCATAGCCATACATGTTGGCACCCTCAACGGACTGGACGGATAGGAAGACCTTCGACCCGTCCACTCCGGGCGGGAGAGTAACACTGCCCTTTACATGCGCACCTTGAGCAAGCCGGTATTGCCCTATTGTTGAATCCACGCCCGCCTTAATGGAAATGTTTTCGGGGAACTGACCGGATTGCAAAGTTGTATAGTACTGGGGCATAATCTGCTTGGCATAAGAACCAATATGTAGCTTATACACACCAGGCGTCAGCGTTAGGAATGTAAACGATCCATCAAATCGTGGGCTTGCAGTGGCAATGGTATTATGGTCCGAATAAGCATAGAGATTTAACTCAGTGTAGTCAATATCTCCCGGCGCAATAATCTGCCCGGACAACGTCCCGTAATTCGACTCGGAGGCGTTAGCCGGATTGATACCAGTAATAATAAAAACAGACGAAATCAGCAGTATGCAGAATTTTCGAAGTGTAGATAGAGATGTCGAAAGACTCAAGGATCCCCCCAGTTGAAATCAGTGCAGATGCAACTCCGGTTCAACTGAACAGGCTGCACACCAGATCTTATCCGGGTCCGCCGCCCTTATGGCGAGAAAAGTTCCACGCTTCGACCCGTGGCCATGCAGTGGACCTCTGCCCTACCCGGAGATGGCCTCGCCGCCCATGAAGGTGCTGCAGGAGCCATCACCCTCATCGTCCCGCGGCTGGGAAAAACAGCATCCGTCCGTGGCGCAGGACTCACGCTAGCTGGTCGACAGCATGGGGCCGACTCGGCCGTTCCTACATCGGAGAATGATACGTTCCCGCCACACAACGAAAGATCTCATCACGTACAGCGTCTACGGGGCGTTGGTGGTTCCCCATGTCACCAGCCTACGGACGCGGCACGGGCCTCAAAGCCATCGGCACTACCGTCCGGATAGGATTCGAGTGATGTTCAGCCAAGACAAGAAGTTTCGCAGGCCCGACGGAACCCTCTATGACCCCAGCAGCTTTAACGTGCGCCAGTACGAGGAGCAGTACGGCCCCGGCGGTGTGCCGGAGGGGTATTCCATGGACGCCATCACGCCCGTCCAGAGCCCTGGACTCATCACAGCTTTGGCGGTCTTCCTCACACTCATATCCGTCGGCATGCTTGCGGTGAGTTTCTTCGTCATAGCGTCCGGCGGGGAGCTGAAGTTGATCCTGCTCGGGTTCGGGGTGGGCACCGGCGGGCTAGTGATGTCCGTTTACGCGTTCCGGCTCGCGGTAAAACGACGGCGCTGGCTCCGGGAGCAGAGAGCCAAGGCCGCGCACACGCAGGCGCCCGGCCGGTGACCAACACACCAGCCAGTGTTCATGACGTAATTCTCTGAACATTACGCCGAGCACAACTGCGGGCCCGTAGCCACCGTTCGGCGTTGCCCATCGCGCGGGTTGCCAAGGCCCAGTACACCACTCCTGCCGCCAGGGATGCCGCCACAGCCAAGCCTTTGCTGAACTCATCGAAGTACGGATACACAAGCCAGTGAGTGACGTAGATATACAGGGAAGAACTCGCGAGCAGAGACGTGATGCGATGAAGGCCGCGGGGAACGGGCAACGTAGGGATCCACAGCAGAATGAGGAAACCCACCAGGATGGTGGCGCTACGGTATTCGTCTGGGAAGGATCCGGGAATCGTCAACAGGGCCAGGGCCGTCATGGCAGCTCGTTGCCACCATCGCCGGGACACCGCCGCCGCCCAACCGAAGGCGAAGAGCCACAGTACAGGTCCCTGCCCCGGGTAGGGCAGTTGAACGACATCAAAGCGCTGCAAGAGATCAATGCCTGCCAGGACCAGTGGAAAGGCCCATGGCCATCTGCGCAGCGCCCTGTCAACGCCGGGAATGGTCAGGAGGATCGCCAAGCCGAGCAGGATGTGGACCAGCACCTCAACGAACCAAAAACGCGACAGGTCAGTCCACCCTGGCGGACCCACCAAGGAATTCAGTAAGAAGACGTTGTGCCAGCGATAGTCGTCGGTGACGACGAACGCGAGGCCGATCACTGCGATGCTGGGCACCACTATCCGCGCGACAGCCCGCAATTGCCGTCTAAGCCGCTCGCGCCTGGACCCCGTGAGCTGGAAACGCGCAAAGTTGTAGCCGGCCAAGGCCATGAGAACGTGCGCGGTGCCTTCCCAAGAGAAAAAGTCGATGTGCGTGGCCACGATGAACACGATGGCCACAGCACGGAGAACGATCCCTGTTTCCATGCTCGCGAGCAGCTTGCTTTGCCACTTCTGCACGGCACGGCCAACCGAGCCCGGAGCTCCCGCTTTCCCCAAGTCTCCCGACGGTGCTGAGTCCGGCGCGGGAACGAGCTCACAGATGGGCATCGTGTGCCATCCTTGTGGAATCCGGCCAAGAACCTTCTCCAGCCGCACCGACACCGCTACGTAAGATAGCGAGTCTCCACCCAGGGAAACGAAACTGTCCGTGATAGCAACGTCCTGGCGCTCCACGGCATCCGCGAAGATTTTCCGCACAGAATCCGTCGTCGCGGGCGAATTGTCGTCGTCGGCGTGCAGAACGTCTTCCGGCGGGGCCGGCTCCGGACGGACGGACAGCGCCAGGATAGCGGGGTAGTCAGGTTTCCCGTTGGCCAGCCGCGGAATGGACGGTACAGAGTAAAGTTCGACGGCGGCACGCGGCACCCGCAGGTCCTGCGCCAGTGTTTTGGCGACCAAGGCAAGGTCATGGTCGCCTTCCACTGCTGCCGCCACAATCTCGTCCGAACCGGCAGCGGCGGCGCTAAGGCCAAGGTCCGAAAGGATCCGCTCTACTTGTCCCAGATCAATCCGGAGTCCTGCGATTTTGACGAACCTGCTGCGCCGGCCAACGATCTCATAGAGGCCGCCCGGGCCTTGACGAGCAAGGTCGCCGGTACGGAGCTCCGTAATTTCGCGGCCGAGAGCCAGATCCTCGGGTCGCTCCGCATAGCCCAGCATGACGTTGGGGCCGCTGAATACGAGTTCGCTGGCATCGAGCCCCGGAACGGGTTCAAGCCGGAACGCCCCGCCTGGTACTGGAATTCCGATTGCATGCGGGTGGACTACCGCCTGGTCGGGCGGCAAATAGGCCATCCGCGCCGTCGCCTCCGTCTGCCCGTACATGACAAAAAGGTCCCAGCCGCGTTTTTGGCCCAGTTCAGCGAATGAACGGACCTTTTCCGGTGCCAGACGGCCTCCGGCCTGAGTGATGTAACGCAGGCTCGGAAGGTCCATGCGCTCGAAGCCGACCCGGTCAAGAAGATCGAAAGTGTAAGGCACGGCGGCGAACGACGTCACGTGCCGGGACCGGACCAGTTCCCAAAAACAAGGGTCCACCACCGACAGGTCTGTCAGTGCGATCGAGGCACCCACCAGCAAGTGGCTGTTGACCACGCTCATCCCGTAGCAGTACGAGAGGGGAAGCGTGGTGGCTGCGGTGTCACTTGGACGCAGGTGCAAGTACTCGGCGATAGCGGTCGCGTTGGCCTGAACGGAGGCACCGGAGAGACGGACAAGTTTCGGTGATCCGGTAGAACCTGAGGTGCTGACCAAAAGCGCCAACTCAGGGTGTAAATCGTGCCGGGTCTCATCCCTCCGGATGTCCAGGACACAATCGCCGTGCGCTGAACGGGCAACAATGTCGGGATCATAGGCGGCAATGAGCTTTTCGGAAGCTTGGCCACCGCCCGGGGGCAAGATCAGCAGCGGATGTCCGGATGCCATCGCGGCGAGATAGACGGTCAGCGAAGACAGGGTGTTCTCTGCCTCAAGGGCAATGAGGCGTCGGGCGGGACCGAACGAACGCGACATCGCCCCGACGAGTTGGGCCAGCTCACCATAGCTGATTGAGCGGTCGCCAACGCTGATGGCGGGACGGTCTCCGAACGCGGCCAGGTTGGCGGCGAACGAAACTCCGGCCAAATCCGGCTGAATAGTCACATCCGAAATTGAACAAGGTAAACCTAACCTAACTGGATTATGCCCCGTGCCCCGAATATGACAGCTAAGCGCTCACCGGGAACGCGACGCCCTCTCCAACCACCCGAAGGCAGAGCTCCGTTCCAGGTTTGGTGATGGATGCATTCCAATGCCTGATGGTGATGACTTCGCCGCCGCCTGGGTAGCGGTGTCCATAGCCGGAGCTTCCTCCGTCGGGAGCAGCATGAGCACCGAGCTTGATGCGCACAGTGGTTTCCGGGCCAAAGTAGTCGGTGTCCACGACGACCCCGCGGATGGGGCCATCCGGGGCGATGCGGATTTGCTCCGGTCGCAGCATGAGTTGGACTTTGCCTTGTGCGGGCGGGCGCCTGACGGGGATGCCGCCCAGAGAGCATGTGGCCAGGGAGCCTTCCATCCAGGCGTCCAGAATGACAGCTTCCCCGAGGAACTCCGCGGTAGCACGGTCCGCGGGACGAGTGTAAACGACGAAAGGGTTGCCAATTTGGGCCAGTGTTCCATCACGCATGATGGCCACTTGGTCCGCGAAGGACAACGCCTCGGCTTGGTCGTGGGTGACCAGGATGGTGGTCACGCCTGCTTCGTTCAGAACCTTGGCCACGGCCCTCCGCGTGGCGACGCGAAGCCCGGCGTCGAGGGCTGAAAATGGCTCATCGAGGAGCATCAACTCGGGCTCCCGGGCCAAGGCCCTTGCCAATGCAACCCTTTGTTGCTGACCGCCCGACAACTGGTGGGGGCGGCGCTTTGCCATGGACGCATCGAGCGAAACCATGGCGAGCAGTTCCTCAACGCGTGCCCGCACGCCCCGCCGACCGCCGTCGAGCTTTCCAACGTCCAGACCGAAGGAGATGTTCTGCCCCACGGAAAGATGGGGGAAGAGGGCACCGTCCTGGGCAACATAGCCCACGTGTCGCTTGTGCGCGGGAACCCGGATCCCGTTTCCCGCAACGAGAGTCCCCTTCAGGCTGATCGCGCCTGTGGTGGGATGTTCAAAACCGGCGATGAGCCTGAGCAACGTGGTTTTGCCCGAACCTGACGGACCCACAATGGCCGTGGTGCCACCCTTGGCTACGGAGAGGTCAATTCCCCTTAACACTGTCTGCGGACCAAAATTCTTGGTGACGCCGGCAATGTCGAGGTGAGTGTCCGTTGTTGGTGCAACAGAGGGTGCAACGCGCGGGGCCGCGAATCCCGGGGAGGAATGAGTAGTCACTGTCCGGCCACTTTCTTGGACTGTTGGAAGAGAAGGTACGTCATGGGCGCCGAGAGCAGGATCATCAGCAGCGCATAAGGTGCCGCGCCGGTGTAGTCGATTTCGCTGGTCTTGCTCCAGAACTCCGTTGCCAAGGTTCGGGTACCGTTTGGCGCGAGCAGGAGCGTGGCCGTGAGTTCATTGACGATGGCGAGGAAAACCAGTGCAGCTCCCCCGGCAGCGGCAGGGGCAGTGAGCCGCAGGGTGACTTTGAAGAATGACACCAGCGGCGCCTTACCCAGGGACTGGGCGGCTTCGTCGAGCTCCTTGGGTGCTTGGGCCAGACCGGAACGGAGGTTGACCAAAGCCCGCGGAACAAAAAGCAGCACGTAGGCAGCGATCAGGACACCGGCGGTTTGGTAGACACCCGGAATGGCACGGATGCTAACGGTGACGAAAGCAAGGCCCACCACGATCCCGGGCAGCGAGCTGGTCACGTAGTTGGAAAGCTCAAGCATTTTGCTGAACCAGCTGGGGTGCCGGACGGCCAGGTAGGCCATGGGGAAGGCCACCACCGTGGTAATTGCAGCGCCTACTGCCCCGTACATAAGGGTTTGCAGGAGCGCCGGGACGAACTCGTTCGCCGCCCACACATCCGGCCCTCCAGCTACGGTCCAACGCAACACAAACCACACAGGAAGCCCGAAAGCCAGGACGGTCAGACTCAACAACCCCAGTTGCGCCGGCGCTTGATAGTGTCCGAGCGGAATTCGGGTGGCTTTGGCTTGGGCACCGGAACCTATGCGCGCATAGCGGGCGGTGCCGCGGCTCTTCACCTCGGCGAGCAACAGAATGAGGCAGAGAAATACCAGGACGCTGGCCAGCATATTTCCTGCTGTGCCGTTGAACGTCGACTGAAACTGGACCATGATCGCCGTGGTGAAGGTATCAAAACGGATCATGGCGAAGGCTCCATACTCCGCCAAGAGATGCAACGCCACCAGCAGAGCCCCGCCGGACATGGCGATACGAAGTTGCGGCAGCACCACACGGAAAAACACGGCCCACGGGCCAAGACCCATCGAGGCGGCGGACTGTTCGATTGCCGGGTCCAGCCTGCCCAGAGTGGCGGCCGCGGGGATGTAGACCAGCGGGAAGTAGGACAGGGTGGCGATGAGTACGCCGGACCAGATCCCCTCCAGCGAAGGAACCGCGGACACCCATGAGTAGCTGTTCACAAACGCCGGGATTGCCAAGGGCGCTGCCAACGCGACGGCCCACCAGCGGTGCCCGCGGAGGTTGGTCCGCTCCACCAGCCAAGCGCCGCCCACACCCAAAACCAGGCACAGGGGAACCGTCAGAACCATCAGCATGATGGTGTTCAGCAACAGCTCTCCGACCCTCGGCCGGACAATGAGCTCGACGACGGTGTCCCAGCCTGTCGCTGCTGTCATGTAGACGACGTAACCCAAGGGCACCAGCGAAAACAGTGCAATCAGCACTGCCAGCAAAGACACCGTGGACACGCCGAAAGGCGGGCGGGGGCGCTTGCCCCCACCCGCCGTCGTCGTGCTTTCCTGACTCTGCGAGCCGGAAGCCGAGAACCGAACGGTCACGGAATTACAGCAGTCCTGCCTTGGTCATCAGATCGGTGACCTTGGTGGAATTCAGCTTGGCCGGGTCAACGGCAGGCGCCTGCAGATCCTTGATCGGAACCAGCTTCTGGTTCGCATCAACCTGCGACGCGATGGCGTACTCGAACGACGTACCGTTCTTGAGGATCTCCTGGCCCTGCTTGCCCGTGACGAACTTCAGGAATGCCTGGGCGTCAGCCGCCTTCTTGGAGGACTTCAGGACACCGCCGCCGGAGATGGAAAGGAATGCACCCGGGTCCTGGTTCTTGAAGTAGTACGGCGTGACGTTTTTGGAGTTCTCGCCGGTCTTGGCCTGATCGCCGTAGTAGTAATAGTGGTAGATCAGTGCGGCGTCCACTTCTCCGGCGTTGACCGCCTTCATAGCCGTACCGTTGCCCTTGTAGGCCTTGAAGTTCTCCTTCATGCCCTTGAGCCAGGCTTCCGTAGCGGCCTCGCCCTTGAGTTCGAGCAAGGCGGCAACAATCGCCTGGTAGTCGGCGCCGGTGGGCGAAGCAGCCCACTTGCCCTTCCATTCGGGGTTGGCCAGATCAAGCATGGACTTAGGCAGCTTGTCTTCGCTGATCTTGTTCTTGTCGTAGACCAGAACAGTGGAGCGGGCGGCAATGCCGGTCCACTTACCCGTGGAGGGGCGGAACTCTGCCGGGACCTGATCGATGGTGGCCTTGTCCACATCTGCGAAGAGACCCGCGTTTTCAACCTGCGCCATTGCAGGTGAGTTCTCCGTGAGGAAAACGTCGGCCGGGGAAGCTGCGCCCTCTTGGACGATCTGGTTGGACATCTCAGTGTCCGAGCCCTGTCGAAGGGTGACCTTGATGCCGGTCTCCTTGGTGAAGGCGTCGATCCATTCCTTGGTCAGGCTCTCGTGCTGGGCGTTGTACACCGTGATGCCTTCGCCTGAAGCAGCGGCATCAGAGGCGGCAGGTGCGGTGCCGGCGTTGGAGCCACAGGCCGCGAGGCCGAGGGCTGCGGTGGCGGCGAGTGCAATTCCGGCCAGCGCGTTCTTGCGGAACTTCATGGGGGGCTACTTTCTTGGGGAAGAAGGGGACGTTGGGGACTATCTCCTGCAAGAACTTTAGGTTAGCCAAGCCTAAGCTTCCAATCCTGAGGGGTTTGCCCAGCTTGAGTCAGGGCGATTGTTACGACGGCACTGGCGCGTGGCGCTACCCGAGGGACATGAGCGAGCGTTACGCCCAACCCCGAGGGATGTGAGCGAGCGACCCGCCCAAACCCTCGGGAGGTGAAAGAGCGTCCCGCCCAAACCCGAGGGACATGAGCGAGCGACCCACCCAAACCATCGGGACATGAGCGAGCGTCCCGCCCAAACCCGAGGGACATGGGAGAGCGTCGGGGTTACATGTCTGCGAGCGCGCCGCCAGGGTTCTCGATTGCGTCGGCGACGTACCTGAGGAAGCCGGCAGCGGTTTCACCGTCGCACACTCGGTGGTCGAAGGCGAGGGTCAGCTCGGTGACCTTGCGGACGGCCAGCTCACCGTTGACCACCCAGGGCTTGTCGATGATGCGGCCCACCCCGAGCATCGCAACTTCGGGGTAGTTGATGATCGCGGCCGAGCCGTCCACACCGAACACGCCGTAGTTGTTCAGCGTGAAGGTGCCTGAGCCCAGTTCGGTGGGGGTCGCCTTTCCGTCACGGGCGACGGCGGTGAGCCGGCGGATCTCTGCGTCCAGTTCGCGGGCACTCAGCTGGTGCGCGTTCCGCACGGACGGGACTACGAGTCCGCGGTCGGTCTGGGCAGCGAAGCCGAGGTTAATGCCGTCGAAGCCAACGATTTCCTGCGAGCCATCCGAAGCAGTCTCAAAGCGCGTGTTCAGGGCCGGGTACTTTTTTAACCCAGCCGTGACAAAACGAGCGATGAAGGCCAGCAGACCGGGGGTATCGTGCGGCGCGCGCTTCTTGAGCTCGGCCCGCATCTCCAGGAGCGCGGTAGCGTCCACGTCCACCCAAACGGTGGCTTCCGGAATTTCCGAGCGGCTGCGGGTCATGTTCGCAGCTACGGCCTTGCGGACCCCACGGACAGGCGTCCGCGCCGAGACAGCCAAGCCAGTCCGGCTGTCCACGGCACCTGAATCGGCAGAAGCGGGAGCGGCAACACGAGAAACAGCAGAAGCGGGAGCAGCAGGAGCAGGAACAGAAGGAGCAGCCGGTGCCTCCGGCGCAGAAATAGCCGCCTCCACATCCTTACGCATGATCAACCCGCTGGCACCCGAGCCCTCAATCGCGTCGAGGGAAACACCGTGGTCGCGCGCCATCTTGCGGACCAGCGGCGAGATGACAGCACTGAGCTTGCCGGGGATTCGCGTCCCAGCCACAGCCGGTTCCATCACCGGCTCAGCAACGGCAACCGGAGCAGAAACAGAATCAGCAGAACCACTCGCCTTCCGTGGGCGGGTCCGGCCACCGGTGGCTCCCCCTGGCGTACCGTAACCAATCAGCACGTTGCCCGAGCCGGCCTTCTCCTCGGTCCGGTACGTCTCAGCAGCAGCTTCCACGGCCGGCGAAGCGTCAAGACCCGAGGACACCGGCGAAGGATCCACAGAACCAGCCGGGACAGGAACAGGAGCGGCAGCGGGCGAACCCGCGGAAGAACCAGCGCGAGCGATCGAGATCAGCGGCTTGCCGACGTCGAGCGTTTGACCGGCCTCACCGTGCAGCTCGGCGACGGTGCCGGCGTAAGGCGAGGGCACCTCAACCATGGACTTGGCGGTCTCAACCTCTGCGATGGGCTGGTCAACCACAATCTCGTCACCCACGGCAACGAGCCAGTTCACCAGTTCGGCCTCGGTGAGGCCCTCCCCCAGGTCGGGCAGTTTGAAGACCTGCATATCTGAGCTCATGGTCAGTCCTCCCATTGAAGGTCGTCGACGGCGTCGAGGATGCGGTCGACGCTTGGCAGGTAGAAGTGCTCCAGCTTGGGAGACGGGAACGGGACGTCGAAGCCGGTCACGCGGAGGATCGGCGCGGCGAGGTAGTGGAACGCGCGTTCCTGGACGCGGGCCACGATCTCGGAGGACACGGACGCGAATCCGTGGGCTTCGGCGATCACGACGGCGCGTCCCGTCTTGCGTACGGACGCGCAGACGGTTTCGTCGTCGAAGGGGACGAGGGTGCGGACGTCGATGACTTCCAGCGATCGGCCTTCTTCGGCGGCGGCTGCGGCAGCCGCGAGCGCGGTGGGGACCGACGGGCCGTAGGCGATGAGCGTCGCGTCCGTGCCGGGACGGGCGACAGCTGCGCGGCCTTCGGTGGAGGTGCCGGCGTCGTGCTCTGCTCGCAGCGCACCCAAGTCCACCTGGTCCTTGGACCAGTAGAGCTTCTTGGGTTCCATGAACATGACGGGGTCATCGGAGTCGATGGCTTCGCGGAGCATGCGGTAGCCGTCGGCCACGGTGGCCGGGGTGTAGACCTTAAGGCCGGCGGTGTGGGCGTAGTAGGACTCGGAGGAGTCGCAGTGATGCTCCACTCCCCCGATGCCGCCGGCGTACGGAACACGGATGACCATGGGCATTTTGAGTTTGCCCTTGGTCCGGTTGTGCATTTTGGCTACGTGGCTGACGATCTGTTCGAAGGCCGGGTAGGCGAAGGCGTCGAACTGCATTTCGATGACGGGTCGCATGCCGTTGATTGCCATGCCCACGGCCATGCCAACGATGCCGGATTCGGCGAGCGGGGTGTCGAAGCAGCGCTGTTCGCCGAATTCGGCCATGAGGCCGTCGGTGATGCGGAAGACGCCGCCCAGCATGCCCACGTCCTCGCCGAAGACCAGAACGGAGGAGTCGGCGCGCATCGCGTCGGCCATCGCGGTGTTGAGGGCCTTGGCCATGGTGAGACTCTGCGGGCCGGTGGCTTCGGCGGTGGCCGCGGCGGAAGCGGCGGCGCTGGCGGTGGCTGCGCTGACGTTGGCTGTGGTGGTGCCGCTGGCAGTAGTGGTGACGGTCATTTTGCGCTCTCCGATCCGGTGTTGTCGGCGCTTTCAGCGCGGGCGAGTTCGCTGGCCAGCAGTTCGGACTGCTCTTTCAGCTGCGGGGTTTGCTTGGCGAAGACGTACTTGAAGAGGTCCAGCGGCTGCACTGGAACGTCCTCCCCCAGGCCTTCGCGGAGCTGGGTAGCCACGGCCTCGGCATGCGAAGCAATGCGCTCCGAAGCGGCATCGTCCAGCAGGCCCTTGTCCGTGAGGTAAGACTTCATGCGTGCCAGCGGATCCTTGGCCTGCCATTCAGCAACCTCGCTGTCCGGGCGGTAGCGGGTGGCGTCGTCGGCGTTGGTGTGTGCCTGCATGCGGTACGTGTGTGCCTCGATCAGCAACGGACCGGATCCTTCGCGGGCCAGCTTCACGGCACGGTCCATCACGGCGAGCAGCGCGACAAGGTCGTTGCCGTCAACGCGCTCACCGGCCATGCCGTAGCCAACAGCCTTGTGGGCGAGCGACGGCGCCACGGACTGGTGGCTGAGCGGTACGGAGATGGCGTACTTGTTGTTCTGCACGAAGAAGATGACGGGCAGGTGGAAGACGGCGGCGAAGTTCAGTGCCTCGTGGAAGTCGCCTTCGCTGGTGGCGCCGTCGCCGCACATGGCCATCACTACGGTGTTCTCACCGCGCAGCTTGGCAGCGTGGGCAACGCCCACGGCATGCAGCAGCTGGGTGGTCAGCGGGGTGCACTGGATGCCGACGTTGTGCTCTTTGGGGTCGTACCCGCCGTGCCAGTCGCCGCGGAAGATGGTCATCACCTCAACGGGGTCCACCCCGCGGGTCATGACGGCGACGGCGTCACGGTAGGTGGGGAACAGCCAGTCACCTTCGCTGAGGCACATGGCAGCTGCAACCTGGCAGGCTTCCTGGCCGTGGCTTGAGGGGTAGACGGCCATGCGGCCCTGCCGGACGAGCGCAGAGTTCTGGTCGTTGACGCGACGCCCGACGACGAGCTGCTCGTAAGCGGCCATCAGTTCAGCGTCGCTGGGCGTGGGGTACTCGTGGCCGGGTTCGGTGCCTTGCTCGTCATGGGAGCGGAGCGTGCCGTCCGGGTTCACCATTTGGATCTGGTGCCGGGCGGGGAGCATGTAGTCCTCAACGCTGATGCCGAATTTTGTCCGAACGTCAGCAGCTTGGTCCTCTACAGCCGTTTCCGGCGCAGAGTGGTCTGCGTGGATCGTCATTGGTCCGTCCTTCTCTAGCCACTATGTGCTTCCAGTATGTTCCCCGGCTCTGTTTCGTATCCAGCTTTCCGCCGAATCATGGAAGCCCTTGCCTAAACTGGGTATTCTGAAAGACGAATTGCAATTGTGAGCTGGGTAACGTGCCCGTGCTGTGGACGAATTGGAGAGCCAGTGAGCGAGGCCGAGGCGGAGCAGACCGCCGTACCGCTGGACAGTGTGGACCGGGACATCATCCGCGAGCTGACCACCGACGGGCGTATGTCCATCACGCAGGTGGCGGAGAACGTCCACATCAGCCGCGCCCACGCGTACACCCGGATCGCCCGGCTCACGGGCGAGGGCGTGCTGACCAAGTTCACGGCGCTGGTGGACCCCATCAAAGCGGGCCTTCGGTCGTCGGCTTACGTGACGTTGAAAGTTCAGCAGCATTCGTGGCGCGAACTCAAGGAACAGCTCCGGGCCATTCCGGAGATCCATCACATTGCTTTGGTGGGCGGCGACTTCGACGTCATCCTCCTGGTCCGCGCCACAGACAACATCCACCTCCGCCGCATCATCTTTGATCAACTGCAGTCCATGGACGGCATCCTGGACACCCAAACCTTCCTGGTGTTCGAGGACGTAGACACCAGGTGACGTTCAAACGAAAGCTCGCCTGGACGTTGGTGGCTTGCGTCCTGGCGGGTGTCCTGTGGCTCATTGCTGCTTTCCAGCTCTTTCATAACCCGCCCCACGCCGCTCCCCAGCGAACCGACGCCATTGTGGTCCTCGGCGGCATGAGCAACGAACGACTCCCGGTGGGCCTCGCCTTACGGGACCAGTTAGGGATCCGGGACTTGGTGGTTGTCACCACGGGGCTGCCGGCCAACGCCGGTTCGGATGAGTTTTGTGAAGAGCACGACGGCGTCACTCACCTGGACTGCTTCCGTCCGGATCCGCTGAACACCAGGGGCGAGGCAGCCCGGCTCCGGGACCTCGCAGCGGAGCGAGGCTGGACGTCCGTGACCGTGGTGACGTCCGATTATCACGTTCAACGAGCCGGCACGCTGATGAAGCAGTGCATCGCAGCCGACGTGCAGATGGTTGGCACCGAGCCGCAGCTCTCCCCCGCTGGCTGGGTGTGGCGATTCGTGGTGGAAACGGGTGGGCTGTTTGATGTGTGGTTGCGGCCTGAGTGCTAGGACACCGTGACCGCCGATGAGTGGTCGACACCTTATTTGCTTCGAGCGAGCCCGGGGGGCAGTAATTGTCCGAGCGCGAAACCACCACGCCTATTGCCAGGTTGTTGCGGCCTCCATCGTGCCATTCGGGCGATCCAGGTCGACGCCGCTCTCGTCAGCGTTGAAACCTGCCTTCGCACTTCCTGGAAGCAGCGAACCCCAAAATCAGCATCCGAATTTTTCACTGTCCTCAGAAACACCGGGCCGGGCAAACCTGCCAGCAGAGGTCTGTCTGCCAAGAATATATTTGGGTGACGGGCAACTCGCGCGTCACCGTGCTGTTTACTAACGCAGACAGGCAACGACGGTGACCACGCATGAGTTGCTGGGTGTGGGGCGCGCCGGGTGCAGGAGTTTGAACGGATCTGTGTATTGGGGTTCCACCACCGCAAGAACATTCGAGTCTTAGGCGTTTGGACATAGCCGTTGAGTGCAAGTGCTTGAGCCCTCGAAGCAAGTAGGCCGTTGGCAACGAGGTCTCCAAGAGCGACAAAGCAGGAGGGGCAGCCAGATCTACCGCTTCGATCCGACTGAGCGCCGCGCTCCCTCACTATCAGCCGCTTCCGGTCGTGTGGATCCAGCTTCCAGGTCCACGGGACTTGGAAATGAAGTCCCTCTCTCAGAAGTCGCGCTAAACCAAAGCCCCAGATTCACGCATGCACAACAGGGCGCCTATCCGCCCCCAAGCGCCGACTATCAATCGCCAACGTACTTCCGCCGAAACAATGCACGGATGGCATGCTCGATGACGATGGCGGGGAGCACGATCATGGCTGCCGTGACAGAGACGACCGCCAATCCAGCGTCTCGAACCAATCCGCCCACAGGTTGACTTGCTTCTTGGGCCCAGTACGGACCTTCGTCCACGAGAGTTATCATCCACTGATGCTAGGTAACCCGGAAGCAGCGCACACGAGTAGTCGGTACCTGTTTTTTTATCGGCGACTACTTGGTTGAATCCTGCATCCGGACAGAAACAAACTCGTAGCATGTGCCTGCTTCACAGAGCTTTGTGCATGGGCCTCGCATGGCAGAGAATCTGTTGTTGCGCTCAACGCACACCTGCACATCGCCCAAACATCGAGATGGGCACGTCCCCTAAAATTAGAGCAGGCCCTAGCCGTCCACAGCAGTCACTTACTACGAGACAGGCACAGATCTCGGATCCGACTGCTTCAATTCCAGAAGGCTCAACAGGTACGCGCCGTACCCGCTCTTGACCAAAGGCTCGGCCCGCGCGCGTAGTTCATCATCTGTGAGGAAGCCCGACCTCCAAGCGATTTCTTCAGGTGCACCGACTTTCAAACCCTGCCGGTTCTCAACAGTTCGAATGAAGTTTGATGCGTCGCTGAGATCCTCGAACGTGCCTGTATCTAGCCATGCAGTCCCCCTAGGTAAAACTTCGACCTGGAGTTTGCCGCGCTCCAAGTAAGTTTTGTTGACGTCAGTGATCTCTAGCTCACCACGATCTGATGGCTTAAGGTTTCGGGCGATCTCTACGACGTCATTGTCGTAGAAGTAGAGACCGGGAACGGCGTAATTGCTGCGAGGGTTGTCGGGCTTTTCCTGTAGCGAGATCGCACGGCCGTCCTGATCGAACTCCACGACGCCATACGCCTTGGGATCCTTTACCCAGTAACCAAAGACCGCACCGCCGTCGACGTCTGCATATCGGCGCAGTTGGGTGCCCATGCCTTGTCCGTAGAAGATATTGTCACCGAGGACCAGGGCAACGGTGTCGCCACCAATATGGTCTGCTCCAAGGGTGAAGGCCTGCGCCAAACCATCGGGCGAAGGCTGCTGAACGTAACTTAAGTTCACACCAAAACGGGAGCCGTCTCCCAAGAGACGTTGGAACTGCTCCGCATCATGGGGCGTCGTAATAATGAGGATGTCACGAATGCCCGCCAGAATCAGCGTCGACAAAGGGTAATAGATCATCGGTTTGTCGTAGACAGGGACAAGTTGCTTGCTGATGCCGAGGGTGATCGGGTGCAAGCGCGATCCAGTTCCCCCAGCCAAGATGATTCCTCGCATGATCAGATCATTCCGTGTTCGTGTGCGCATCCGCAAACCCGTAAGGTTATGCGTCATGGGGCAGATACTCGTTACCGGCGGCGCCGGCTTCATTGGTTCAAACTTTGTTCACTTTATTGTTGAAAACACGGATCACAGTGTCACTGTGCTTGACAAGCTCACGTACGCGGGAAATACCGAGTCTCTTGCAGGGCTCCCCAGCAACCGGGTCAAGCTGGTTCAAGGTGACATCGCGGATGCAACGGTTGTCGACGGCCTCGTCGGAACACATGACGTAGTAGTCCACTACGCAGCTGAATCGCACAACGATAACTCCTTGCATGATCCGCGTCCTTTTCTCGACACCAACATCATTGGCACCTACACGCTGATCGAAGCTGCGCGCAAGCACGACAAGCGCTTCCACCACATTTCAACTGATGAGGTGTACGGGGATCTGGAACTCGATGACCCGGAGCGCTTCACAGAGAACACTCCGTACAACCCTTCCAGTCCGTACTCGTCGACCAAGGCGGGTTCAGACCTTTTGGTCCGGGCATGGGTGCGTTCATTTGGTCTGCAGGCCACAATCAGCAACTGCTCCAACAACTATGGCCCGTACCAGCATGTCGAGAAGTTCATACCTCGCCAAATCACCAATGTCATCGATGGAGTGCGCCCCAAGCTCTACGGCAAGGGCGAAAACGTCCGGGACTGGATCCACGCCAATGACCACTCCTCCGCTGTGTTGGCCATCATCGAGAATGGCCGCATCGGTGAGACGTACCTCATCGGAGCTGACGGTGAAAAGAACAATAAAGACGTAGTGGAACTGATACTTGAGCACATGGGTCAAAGCCGCGACGCTTATGACCATGTGGTCGACCGTCCGGGCCATGACCTCCGATATGCAATCGATTCCTCCAAGCTACGCACGGAGTTGGGCTGGAGCCCTGAGTACTCCAACTTTGACGCTGGCTTGAAAGACACCATTGAGTGGTACCGCGACAATGAAGCATGGTGGCGCCCGCAGAAGGCCCAAACTGAGGCCAAGTACACGAAGCAGGGTCAATAGTATGTCGATCGAGTTCTCCAAGCAGTTGACGGCAACAGAAACACCAATTCCCGGCGTTGTACTTTTTGATCTGCCCGTCCACGGTGACAACCGCGGGTGGTTCAAAGAGAACTGGCAGCGCGAGAAGATGCTGGCCCTTGGCCTCCCCGATTTCAAGCCCGTCCAGAACAACGTCTCCTTCAATGAGAAGGCAGGAACAACCCGCGGCATCCACGCGGAACCATGGGATAAATTCATTTCTGTCGCCAGCGGCAAGATCTTCGGTGCTTGGGTCGACCTGAGGCAAGGGCCCACATTCGGAAACATCTTTACTGCGACCCTGGATGCAAGCCAAGCGATTTTCATTCCCCGTGGCGTTGGCAACGCTTTCCAGACTCTCGAAGACAACACTGCCTACACGTACTTGGTAAACGATCACTGGAGCGCGGATGCCCAAGGGCAATACACGTTCCTGAACCTGGATGACGACACTGTGGCTATCGACTGGCCCATTCCGTTGTCTCAAGCGGAGCTGTCTGACAAAGACAAAGAACATCCACGGTTGCTGCATGTGCGCCCCATGGAACCAAAGAGAATCCTAGTACTGGGCGCTAATGGCCAACTCGGAACGGCACTTCGCAAGGCTTTTACAGGTGACTCCTCAGTCGAGTTTTGCGGGCGTGAGGAATTTGATATCGATGATGATGCAGCATACACATCGAAAAACTGGAATAGCTATTCAACAATTATCAATGCAGCAGCCTACACCGCCGTCGATAAAGCTGAGTCCGCTGAAGGACGCAGAGCTGCCTGGGCGACTAATGTTTCAGCTATTACGAAGCTGGCAAAAGTGGCTATCGACCACAGCCTGATCTTGGTAAATGTGTCGTCTGACTACGTTTTTGACGGACAACACGAGTCTCACAGGGAAGACGAACCATTTTCGCCTCTTGGGGTCTATGGACAAACTAAAGCCGCCGGCGACGCCGTAGTGAGTGTTGTCCCGAAACACTACATAGTTAGGACTAGCTGGGTCATCGGCGAGGGCCACAACTTTGTTCGTACCATGGCGAATTTGGCTGGCAAGCGTATTGCTCCCTCCGTAGTTAACGATCAATTTGGTCGCCTTACTTTTGCTCAAGAGATTGCGGAGTCCATTCGTCACCTTTTGTTCACGAAGGCAGCCTACGGCACCTACAACGTCAGCAATGATGGCGAAGTTCAATCATGGGCCGATATCGCTTCCCAGGTCTACCGCCTTGTAGGAGCATCCCCTGAGGATGTTCACGGGGTGTCGACAGAGTCCTACTTCCGCGATAACCCGACGGCCGCCATCCGCCCAACTTACAGCGTCCTTGAGCTCGACAAGATACGGCAATCAGGTTATGAAATGAGTTCAGCTCAGGAACAACTAATTAGATACTTGAACGAGTAGTCGCCGGCTTGCCTGCACGAGAATCGGCATCCTGCGGGGCATGACCGCTCTGCTAGCGCGTCTTCCAAGTGGACGTCGCCTCGGAAGGATTCAATGACCGACGCATTTCAAGCTGAAATCGGCTCCTCCGCAGGCAGCCTCTATCGTCTAGTTTTGCGTTCCAGAGGCCAAAGTTGCTTGTGTCGAAAGCTATCAACTCTTCACACTTGTTACGACGCACGAGGTCAACGTTCGGGGCCGAGTACAATAGATTTAGCCATCGATATGCCAGTCCTAGGGACATGCCACCAGGCGACTTTGGACCATGACTCAGGGGGAACACCAGTTTGGACCTACGTGACTACTTGCGCGTCCTGCGGCGCAATTGGATCCTAGTTGTCGCCATAACTTTGATTGGATTGCTTACGGGCGGAGCTGCTTCTGTTCTCGCAAAGCCCACATATACTGCGGATACGCAGCTATTTGTGGCTATACAAAGTTCAGGGTCGGTCTTGGAACTGCAGCAGGGGAACACTTTCAGCACGGCCCGAGTGCAGTCCTATGTCAAAACAGTCGGGTCCCCTGCTGTATTGCAGCCAGCAATCGACGATCTCGGTCTGGAGATGACGGCGGAAGAGCTAGCCTCTCGAGTGAAGGCCAGCTCCGAAATTAACACGGTGCTCATCGACATAGCTGTCGTTGACCAGTCTCCCGTACAAGCCGCAGCTATAGCTCAAGCCGTGGCAAACAGCCTGGTTCGGGCAGTCGATTCACTTGAACGGCCCAAGACTGGTGGCTCTTCCCCTGTTGGGTTATCAATCATCAAGCCAGCCAAGGCTCCAAGCGCACCCTCGGCACCGAACACGCGAATGAACTTACTGGCCGGGCTGGCAATTGGGTTGGCTATGGGAATTGCAGCTGCGATCTTGCGGTCCACACTGGATAACAGAATCCGCAATGAGAGCGACCTCAGACGCGTTACTGATGCACCCCTTCTCGGCGGAATTTCGTTCGATCAAGAGGCCTCTAAGAACCCGCTACTCACGCAGTCGGCGCCACAGAGTCCACGCTCGGAGTCCTTCCGCCAACTGAGGACTAACTTGCAGTTCGCCAACGTGTCAGGCCACGCACGCTCTGTCCTCATCACCTCCTCATTGCCGGGTGAAGGTAAGAGCACCACTGCCACCAACCTGTCCATAGCAATGGCTCAGGCCGGGCTTTCGGTTTGCCTAGTAGACGCGGACCTGCGGCGACCGATGGTAAATGAGTACTTGGGGCTCGACCGGAATGCAGGTCTAACCACAGCCCTTCTCGGTACTTCAGATGTTAATGACCTGCTTCAGCCGTGGGGCGACGATAATTTGTTCGTACTGACGTCTGGCCAAATTCCGCCGAACCCGAGTGAGCTGCTTGGTTCTGAGGAGATGAAGCATCTGATTACGCGGCTTGAACAAGCCTTCGATGCTGTGATTATCGACGCTCCCCCACTGCTGCCAGTCACGGATTCCGCAGTTCTTTCTCAGCATGTCGGCGGAGTCGTCGTCGTGGCGGGGTCACAAAAACTACGTTACCAAGACCTCGAGAAGGCCCTGGCTGCTCTTGCGATGGTCGGCTCCAACGTGCTCGGAGTAGTGCTTAACCGCATTCCGGCGAAAGGTCCCGACTCATATGCTTACTCGTACTACAGCCACGAGGACACGCACGTAAAAAATTCAGGCTCCTCATCAACTACAGGTCAAAAGACTCGCCGTCGTTCAACAGAAGGTGGCGCCGTAACCCCTTCTGGAGTTCGCCCTCCGACCCTCTTTCCCGGAGAACGGATCGGCGGACGACGGTAGTTGGTGGCTCTCTACGGAATACCGGAAGGCTCACAATAGTTATGGACCGCTAGGTCTCTTCCGACGTCACCCTTAGTCGCGTTTGGGGTTACAAAGCAGAATCAGATTCAGTGGTGGGTTCAACAAGTACGTTGGCCGGGGTTTCAGGACTTGAGTAAATCTAAGGCGAGTTCCCTGCGAGCCCAGAGTGACTCTACCGCTGGTGCTTGCGGGCAACACGAATCGTCATAAGGAGTCACGCCGAGCTTCTGTAGTCCCCGGAGCCGAGTTACTGTCTCACCTCACATCCGAGACGGTTTGTCGCTACCCAGCTCCGCTGCCAAAACGTCCGGGAGGATCTCTTCGGGCGGCCGCGTCCAAAATCCTGACTCACCCACCACATCCCGCTCATGCTCGCTCAAACGGGTTCCGATGGGGCGGGCGGGATTTCCGACAACGACACTAAAGTCCGGAACATCTTTTGTGACCACGGACCCCGCCCCCACCACAGCTCCGGTGCCTATCCTTCTGCAGCCGGGAAGGATAATAGCACCCGCGCCGATCCAAGCATCGTCCCCAATCTCACATTTAGTCCGGTCAACATCCCGGCTGGTTCCTACTAAGCCCAGCACCGGGTTGTAGAAATATGGATGAAGAGAAAGGCTATTCAACGGATGAGCGGCGCCGAACCTGCGCACGTTGGGGCCAATAGACACATAAGCTCCAATTTTCAGACCACGGTCAGACATTCCGGGCGCTAGAAGAGATCCGTAGCTATAGTTGCCCACGACAACGTCATGTCGGGCTTCCAAGTAGGCTCGCAGTGTCAGCGATGTCATCTGACCGCCCTCAAGGCGCAAGGCCAAGGCCAAGAGCAGGCGTCCGACTCTACCATTTCCCAGTCTGGGAGCGAACCGGTAAACAAAGGATGATTTCATCATGTGATGCTCCTAGGCCTTTCCAAAGAAAATTTGCACGGTCCGCTTCAGATCTCCGAACCTTGGAACCATTCGAGACCCGCTAATTCCCAGGCCGGATGCTGTGATAATTACGAGGATTAGATTCGCGATGATCACAACGCCTATCGCACCAGCCATCCCCCACGCTGGCAGGGCGAAGGGGAAACCCCCCGCGATTATCCCCAGAGACAACGCGTGCCCGAGAAACATGACTCGCCCCCTGCCCATAGCGTTGAGGATGCCTGCCTGAACCGAGGCAACAACCCCCAAAGCCACGACGGGAGCAAGCCAAAGCACTAGAACCGAGGCCTGCGAAAACTCGGCGCCGAATACCAAGTCCACAAACAGTGGCGCGAGGGCAGCAACAGCCAGACTAGACGCGATTCCAAGGATCCAGCTGGAACGTACTGCCTCCCCGATAAGGACGCGCTGGCCCCGCCTGACGGAGTTGGCGATGGAGCCAAAATAGCTAGCCGCAAGAGCTTGACTGAGCGACAAGGGCGCAGTCACGACCGAAGCAGCAACAGAATAGAAACCTACGGCAACTGAGCCTAAAAGGGGCAACATTAGGACTTGGTCCAATCGCCTGAGGCCGGCCTCAGTGATGGTACTGCCTGCGTACTCGCGGCTCTCGCACAGTACGTTTCTGAGAGGAAGACGACTTCCCACCCAACTGATCCTGGACCGGCGCCAAGCAAGTATGGTCGTCAAGACCGTCGAACATCCGAAAACGATCAAAACTGTAGCGGAAGAAACTACTCCGAAAGCCCAAACGGCGACCACTCCCACCACCATCACCAGCGGCTGAGTCAGAAAAACCACAATTACACCGAAGTAATCGGATCGCACTACAAATATGGAGACGTCCACCATCCACGAAACAGCGAGCGGGGAAGTCACAACGATTATGTCAGCAACCAGCAGGACATCGGGGTTGAAGCCGGAGAATAGCGTGAAGTGCAGAATCGCGGCGAGCAAAGTGGAAGGAATGAACATTAGAAGACACAGGAGGCGAGCCGTACGGACCACGCTGTCTTCTCGCCCCAGCGCGGCCAGACGGCGAACGCCCAAGTGAAGTCCGAACGATAGGAGCACGGGGGCCAAACCGAAAACAGCAATCGCCGTGGCCGTCTCGCCGCGCCCTTCCGGTCCCAAAAACCGCGCAACCAGCGGTACCGACACGAACGACAAGACGGTGGCGATTAGCCGGCCTATTGCCATGAGGCTTGGTGTGTTCCAACGGGAAAACTTGGAGCTCATTTGCCGCGAACGGTGCGCAGGAAGGTACCCGCCGCGGCGCGCGCGTTCTGCCGGAGGGATCTCGCGGACAGACCAAGCAACGCGAAGCCCCTATATATCGGTACTTGCCGCCCAGCTAAGAATCTTCCCGTTAGTCTGCCGATGATGGTTGTGCGCCTTATCCTTTGAAGAGGCTGGATCGACATCAGCGCGTCGATATTAGCCGGAGCCAGCCCTAGGACACCGGCGGCGACTGCCTCCTGCACAATTGCCAAGCCTCGCTCCGTGCGCGCGATCACGATGGAATTTCCTTCTGAGTCGCTAAAGGACGGGTAGCCTTTTGCGTCGGTTTCCCAATAGTCCCCCACAGCAATATCGGCGAACTCGCCAGTTCCATCGACGCAAACTTTGCACCGCCATTGAAGCTTGCGTCCTAGGTGTTTGCCCCAGGAGTCATCGTAGGAGACCTGGCTAACGTCACCGCTATTGTCCTCAAATTTGAAACTGCCTGGCCAACCATCTCCGCGGTAGCGGAGTGATCTAATACGGTCAGCCCGTCCACCCATCTTCTCTATCAGGCCGTCGGTAGCGAGCTGGCTGGGTGTGCCGGCACAAAAGAATGACAGCCTCACCGGCCCATCCTTACTGTCGGTACCATCTAACCGGGATACCGCGTAGGCTTCGCACGGCTTCCCCACGAATACGCTCTTGGCGTCGTCGCGATCGTACTGACTAGCATTGGCGACCGGTGCATACCGTGACCCTGACGCAGCCAAGGCCTCTTCCCTAGTTAAAATTCGGACGGGAACACTTCGGGAAGGTGCATCGCCCTGAGCACCGACACCAGCCACCTGGGTTGCCCGTTTTGTCTCAAGCAGCCAAACACTAAGTGCAGTCAATACGCCGCCACTGCTGCCCCTGAATCGAATCAAATCATCAGTGGCATATCCAGTCCAGACGCCGAAGTACTTGCCGAAGATAGGGTGCGACATAGGCGCGGTCAACCGGCGGGCGTCAACGCCTACCCCAGGGCAGATGCGTCTAAAATCACGGGCGAGTTGCTTGTCATCGCTGGCGAGAGGCGACGCAGTCACATCCGGCCTGAGGAAGCCCTCCTCTGTTAATCTGATGGAGATCGATGAAGAGAGTAACGCACACGCGCCGCAGCCGCTGCAACGGCCACTGTTGCTAACTCCAGAGACCGCTCGCTCTAACTTCGACCTAGGCACCTAAGCCCACCCCATCTTCAAGGTATTTACGACTGTTCCAAGTTTGTCCTCGGCTCTGCTATTAAGTTCAGCAATCTGCCGTCTCATATCCTTCGCGCCCAGATACCCGAGCGTCATTGAGGCAGGGTCGTCCGCTGTAGCCAGGTCCACGACCTGATTCCAACCGAGATCGTCAAGGAGCGGAGCGAACTTCCTCGAGTACGCCCAAGCAACGGCTGGAGTTCCAACGGAAAGGCCATTCAAGCACGCATGCATTCTTGAGCCAATTACTGCTTCAGCGGAAGCCAGTACCTCCCGGACATGGGTTAGATCCCTTGGCACGACATACTTCGCATCGGAGCCGTAGAGCTCTTCCAGTTGGGGAAATATCCGGCAATCATTGTCCGCGGATGGACTGTCGAGCACATGTGCCAAGAAAGACACATCACGCCCATCACGCATAAGTTGATCAACCAGAGTACGAACGGACTTCTGGTACGCGGATGGGTCTCCGTGGTTACTCGAATCCCACAATAGCCCCGAGACGTTCACTACCACCCCGGTTGGAACTTGTTTCGCAGGTCGATCAAGTGCAAAGACAACATCCGTCGCCGTTACAGTTACGGGTGCGCCAATGACGTTCGAGTACTCGGCGCTTTTGGAATCGCGCGCTACCGACATGACACTGGACCGAAGCATGGATCGTCCCATCCACTTCGCAGGCGCCGAGTCAAATGGTCCGATCGTCTGAGGTCCGATAATCAGGGGAACGCCGACCCGGCGGCACAGTCTATGAACCTGCTGCATTAGTGCGAGACGCTTCAAGCCGTAGATATCGCTGAAGCTGTCTCCTCCCCCAATATCCACAACGACGTCATAACGCTTGATGAAACTGGCGATTGGGCCACTACGGCCCAACAACTCCTTGGCGAGGTGACGTCCAGAAAGCCCAAACCCCTCATCATTTGCTGCATCCGCCAGACTGTGGACGGTTATCCCTGGAAACGCACGATCAAGGAGAACTTCCATTCCTTTAGCGAGAACCCTAACACCCAAGTTTGGCGACTCTTCATCCGCCCAAAGAACAAGTGCCTTCATTACTGTCGACCTCCAGATACTACTACTGAACTAAGTCTATTGTTGATTTCTGAATTCTTGGCTTCTTTACTGCGGCCGATAACCATGGCGAGCGATAGCCATGCATACTGAAACCAAAGAAAGTTCGTGAATGCGGCACAAATTGCTATAGCAACAAAGATAGCCAAACTCTCGGCACGCCGCTCAGAGAGACGCCATATAGAGATGAACAGACCGCAGAATAAGGCTAGACCGATAAAACCCGAGTCATAGACCAATGTAATCCACAACGAACCGAGATAGGCAGGACCCGTACCTGTTGAATCGATGGTGTGGTACTGCGAAAACGAGTTCGCACCTAAACCTGTCCACCAGGAATCCCAAGTACTCAGATCACTAAAAGCAAGCTCAAAATTGTCAATTCTGTAAGCACCAGTACCGCTATCGGACTCCAAAAGGTTGTCTAAGCGATACGTAATCTCTGAACCGAGTAGCCCCGCTGACGCAAGTGTCGAAAATACAAACGGAGCCGCAACTCCGATGACACCAATTGCACCAGCAACAATAACCGAACGAGTCGATCCCCGTCTAAGTACGTTCAATACAGCGAGTGCAATTATCGCGACGAGAGCCAACCACGCTGACCTGGTACCCGCAAACAGAACTCCTACCACAATTACTGCCGCAGCAAGTCGATCGAGCCGGTGCAGCGAACTACGCCAGACATACAGCACTCCGAGCCACACTACAGCTTGGCTAGCAAAAATATTGGGCTCAAAAGAGAAACCCTGCAAACGCCCACTCTGCTGACTTACTCCGAGTTCCGCGCCTAGCCCTAACACGCGTCCAAGATAACCCATCAAACTGACCAAAGTGACACCAGCGAAAACAAATGTACCCGCCTTCACTAACTTGGCTTTTTCGCCGCCAAGCGATGCAAATGGTAGAAGCCACACAATTCCGAGGGCATATTGAAAGACTATCCAGAGACTGGCAGTCGGCGAGGGACTGCCTAGAGAAATAATTGCAGACCAGAAGATAAAACCGAAAGCTAGGCAGATCAGAGGTAATCTGGATTTTCTAAGGGTTGCGGGAATACGGCGCATTCGCATGTGATAAAGCATGATCACAAAGACAACCAAGGTGAGATGCTCCGGACGAACCGAAAGGAAACCTAAATCAATAGAAAGTCCATTAAACGTCGCACCGGCGAACACAATACACCAACTGGCAACAAGCCCGGAGGTAGCTAAGAGGAGCACTCCGACAGCAAACAACACAAAGATCGGACCAGATGCTTCGCTAGGAAGGGAGATGAAAAGCACAAGGGAAACAAATATTCCGAGAAGACCCAGCACAAGTGTCCCGGTCGCTACCTTACCAGCGCTCATTTCGCTCGAAGCATCGCAGTACTGAACGCCCTGAACCTACGTGACTCATGCAACCACGCGAGCTTGTCCCCAGGGGTAACTGCCCGAAGTGCATAGTATGCAGCACGTGACAATAATCCGGCAGATACAACAAACTTCCATAAAGAACTGGCTGCTCTACTAGGACTCAAGTCGTCATTATAGAAATGCCACAGATTAACTATCCAATCCGCTTTCATCGACTTAGGTTCGGATGTCCCCGTGCCGGCAGCGTGGCTAATCTCTATGCCGGGTAATAGCCTGACCGTATAGCCTGCGGATACAACGCGGTGACAGAACTCAATGTCCTCGGCATACATGAACCAGCGCTCAGTAAGTCCACCCACAGCCAGCCAGAGATCCTTCGGAATGACTAGACAAGCGCCAGTCGCCCACTCGACGTTTCGGTCTGATTTTGCTTGATGAGGATAAAGATAGTGTCCCTCTAGGAAACGAGGACCAGCCAACCTAGCAAGTCCAGAGTAATGGAGAATCATGCGGCGAAGTTTTGGTTGCCGACCTGCCGAGACTACACTCAGCCTATGCTCAGGGTGAACGATCATCGGCGCGATTACAGCTCTGGGGCTTTCCGCGCTGGACTTCAAGAGTTGATTGAACGACTCAGCAGTGCCCACAGCATCCGGGTTTAGAAGGACAATGGTCGAACCCGCGCTGGCGGCTACACCAATATTCACGGCCTTAGCGAATCCATCATTATTTGGATTTCTGATAATTTTTGCAGTGGGAATCAGCTTGGCACATATGGTCAGCGTCTCGTCGTGGGAGTTATTATCGACAATTATCACTTCATGACCAGCCAACGCGAGGTCCACAAGCGGCGCTAGACAACCCGCGATAACGCTCTCACTGTTGTAAGTCACGATGATAAATGACCCGCGGCCAACTTGATGGTTCATTTATCGGACTCCAATCACTTTTGCGGGCACCCCGCCGACTATCGCGCCCTTGGGCACATCTTTCGTTACGACGGCTCCCGCTGCTACTACTGCACCGTCCCCGATAGATACACCTGCGAGGACGACGGCGTGAGCCCCAATCCATACATCCTGCCCAATTTCCACCGAGCTTCGGATGTGACCTTGCAGTCGAATTGGAGTATCTGGATCGTGGTACTGGTGATTCTCCGAGTAGATGGCTACGAAGGGTCCTAATAGCACGTCCCTGCCAATGCGGACACCTCCGCCACCGTGAATCACATTGAATGCGCCGACTGAACTTCCGCTTCCAATGGAGATTCCTTCCCCCAGGCTGCGGATAACGGCGCTACCTAGCAGTGAAGCATCTCGGTCAATAGTCACCCGGTCGCCAAGAGTCACACCACCGCGCGATATTGCATTGATAGTGACACCTTCTCCGATGCTGCACCCCCGGCCCACAACTAAGGCGCCCCGACCTAGGATTTTCGTGCGGGTACCAAGAAAAACCTTTGCCCGCATCCTGATCAAGCCTCGCAATGCCTGCGTTCCCTTACCCAGGGAAAATGACGCCAGATCCCGCGTTGAAAGATCTGGATCCAGCCCGTCACTGTCACGGAGACGCCGATAGATCACATCGAGCAGGCGACGCATCAGCCTTGCACTTCCATTTCTAGTGTCCTTCTTATATTTCGAACAACGGTGACCCAATTATACTTTCCGAGCGCACGTTCGATTCTAGGCTGATACTCATCCACTTCAACATGAGGGTCGATCGTAACCAGCTGATGCAATCCACTGGAGATACTCGTAATATCTTTTGGGTCGAAATAGACACTGGCGAGGTCAATTTCTTTGAAGACCTCAATATTACTCGCAGCTATCGGGATACCGAAGCTTGCCGCTTCTATGAGAGGCAAGCCAAATCCTTCATCCAAGCTCGGAAAAACGAAGCCTGCTGCCCCACGATATAGATCCCGCAGCTCGGCATCATCGATTCCGCTGAGAAAATAGACCGAGGAAGACTGCCGGTCGGTGACATCAGTCTTACCATTCGGCTCACCAACAATGACTAGGTCAAATTCGGCATGTACCGCAGGTGAAATCTCATATGCGTCTACTAGAGCCTGTAGGTTCTTCCTAATGTTGAGCCTGCCCACAGCAAGCAAATATGGCCTGGATCGACGACTGCTTGTCTTATTCATTTCTTTTGCATGGCTATTTGCCCATGACGGCAGGCCGAGGCCGACCGCCCGTGTTTTCCTGCGTGCACCAGGGAAGTACCGCCGGATTCTTCTCGATTCAGTTGCCGTTGATGTAAGTACCAAGTTAGCGGCACGAATGGAGAGCGTTGCCAAACCAAGATAGATACGCTCTTTTGCAGTGAACCATGTGGGATGCTCTTTGAATATTCCGTCGTGAAGGAACGTGGCCTTCGTTGCACGGTGTGGGACTAAAGGTGTGAAATTCTGGGTGACGACCGCTTCAACATCGCTAGGAAGGCGCATGGTCGTAACGGCTAAGCCGTGAATAGGTATGCGAGTGTCAAGCATACGTATATCGGAGTTTCTCACGAACTCCAGCTCTTCCACAGCTGAGCGATCCGACTGACGGACTAGCAGGAGAATTTCATCGTTAGGGAACTCATGGCACCAGCTTTGAACTATCTCCCGAACGACAGTTTTTCCGGAGGGTGGTCCTTTGACCAGCCAGTAGCCGTCGAATAGCAATTTCATAGTGTCTCCACGCTGTTCGTAGGTTAGAAGCAAACCCATATAAGATTTGACCGGCTCAGAGGAAGGGCCCTACGCACCCGCACACTTACATTGATGCATCGATTCGGTCGATTGCCCATAGTGGCGCTGTTTCATGAGCCCCTCCAGGACCTTACCCGACTGTCACACCCGTAGGACTTTGGTATTTAATCCGCAGCCAGCGGTTTATCGGTTAATGCGTGTACTTACTTCCCGTGCAAGATCAGTCTGTGCTGACCCCAACTGCGCCATGAGAGCCTGCTCGTAGCCTTCGCATACACCTGCCCAGGAGTATGAAGACTTTGCTCTTTCGACGATATCGGTGACGTTGACAGACTGCGCGCGTTGCATCGCTGCATCCAACTCAGTGACGATTTCGTTCGCACTAGGCGACACGAAGGTCCCTGTAGCAGCCAATACCTCTCGGTTATAGACAGTGTCCCTAGCAACAGTTGGGGCGCCGCAAGCCATTGCCTGGACGAGGGCTGGATTGGTTCCGCCTACACTGTGCCCGTGGAAATAGACACCCGCGTGCTGCCACAGCGAGTGCAGCCTGCGGTCGTCACTGAGATGCCCCAACCAATGAACACGGTCATGATCGGCGGACAATTTGGCTGCTCGCGCATCTAGATCACCGCCGTATCCGGATGATCCGACGATTACAACGGGATACTTCTGGGCTAACTGCTCGGCCGCCTCAAAGAACTCGGCGATCGTATTCTCCGGTACGAAGCGAGCGACGGCCAGTATGTAGCCCCTATGGGTCAGCCCCTCTTCAACGGGCAAGTCGTCCGGGACGTCTCCACCGTAAGGCACGAACCGGGAGTTCCGTCGGAAATCTTGTTCCCAGCGCGTAGAGATGGCACGCGCATCAGCTATGAGTTCGGTCGCGCTAAGGGCAGTAATCTTGGCACCCAAGCGGAAAACAAACTTTGCGAGACGGCCCCATTTAGCGCGTTCCCACTCGATCCCGTCGACGTTTACAACCGTCGGAATGCCTCTGAGCTTCAGCAGCGGTAGCCAGAACCCATTGGCAACGTTCATGACCAAGGCAACGTCCGGCTTAGAGCGCAGTGCGTGCAATACGGACGTGAGGCCAAATGACAGCGTGCTGAAGGACGACGTTTCCAGTCCATGCGTTTCCACGGTCTTGACACGTAAGTCTCTCGTTGGGTCCTCTGATTTGGTGGCTCCCGGCCGCCCGTAGACGGTGACATCCCACCCATTCGCAGCCAAATGCGGCGCTATCCTTCGGACAGCTGTCTCAAACCCACCGTAGTAGCTCGGGTAACCACGTGTGCCGATGATTGCGACCGAACGCCGGCCGGACAATCCAGTTTCTTGCTCCATTTTCCCCACTTTCAAATGGCTTCCTTCACGAGAACTGAATCCGGTGAGCCAGACATAGGCCGTCGAGGGCCCGACAATCAAGTTCAATCATACGATTACGCCGAACCCGCCTTTGTCATGTGACGCAAGCAGCTTGAGTGGACATCTAGAACGTGCTGGTACCGTCGGCGAGCAGTCACTCCTGCGTCGGTGCGGCGAGCTTTCTGACCAAGAACGCGACACAGGCTGTCGCAGAATTGCAATGGGCAGTCACGACGCCTGTATTCTATCGGCGGGGGCTTCCCAAGCGACTACAAGCACAGGGCATAGGGACGAAAATTGGGGACCGGAGCTGGTTGGCGGCCGCGGACATCGCGGCTTCTCAAGTTTGTTGACGCATTTGTCATCGTCTGGGCCGTGGCAGGGGCGTATGTCATCCGCTTTGGCCTTGAGCCCGATTTTCTTCTTACTGGTCAAGAGCCCAACTATTTCTGGCTTTCTGTTGCGTTAGCAGTTTCCTGGTGGGTCATGCTGGGCGCTTGGAACAGTCGACAAAGCCGAATCCTCGGCGCGGGCCCTGACGAATACAAACGAGTTGCCGCTGCCTCGCTATGGCTTTTCGGACTCATCGCAATTTTTTCTTACGTCTTCAGGTTTGAAACTGCGCGAGGATACGTCGGTGTTGCACTTCCGGTTGGCCTTATCGGTCTGCTACTTGCACGCTGGCTCCTTAGGCAACACTTGAGTCTGGCCCGCCAAAAAGGCCATAGCATGTCAAGGCTCCTGCTTCTAGGCGGTCCCGGCGCGGTTGCGCACCTCGCTGCGTCCCTACACGGTGCGAAGCACGCGGGCTACCTCCCGGTCGCAGCCTTCACTCCAGGAGAACAGACACTGGCATCTGTCGAAGCAGACTCCCGCTTACCTATATTGGGAAACGGAACAGACACCAAGGCCGTGCTTAGGGCCATAGACGAATGCCAAGCGGATGCCGTTGCTGTTTCAGCCGGGGTTCGTCTCCACCCGCAGACCATCCGACACCTTGGGTGGGAATTGGCGGCGCGCAACGTGGGCCTGATAATGGCTCCGGCTCTTACAGATATCGCTGGCCCCCGGATCCACACTCAGCAAGTCGCGGGTCTCCCATTGATTCACGTAACGACGCCCACACTTGAAGGTGGCCAAAGAGTAGCGAAACGCTTGTTCGATGTCATCGTTGCAGGCCTGATAATCGTCCTATCTTCCCCTCTGATGCTGATAATTGCTGCTCTGGTAAGAATCGATAGCAAGGGTCCTATTCTTTTCAAGCAAGACCGCGTGGGGATGGAAGGCAAGCATTTTCAAATGCTTAAGTTCCGTTCTATGGTGGTTGATGCAGAAGCCCGTCTATCTCAGCTGCAGGATCAGAATGAAGGTGAAGGCCTGCTTTTCAAAATCAAGAATGATCCACGAATTACTCGGGTCGGCGGTGTCTTGCGAAAGTACAGTCTCGACGAGCTTCCCCAGCTGTTTAATATCGTGGGCGGATCCATGAGTCTCGTGGGCCCCAGGCCTCCGCTGCCAAGTGAAGTAGAGGCGTACGAGCACGATGTTCGCCGCCGCTTGCTGGTCAAACCCGGGTTAACAGGACTATGGCAGGTCAGCGGACGCTCAAACCTATCTTGGCAAGACTCAGTTCGACTGGATCTCTACTACGTCGAAAACTGGTCGCTGGCCGGCGACCTCGTGATCATATTGCGAACTGCCAGAGCTGTCTTTACCAGCACGGGCGCTTACTAACTCGAAGCATTACTCATAGCGAAAAAGAGGTTGCGGCGGAATGTCCCCCAAACCCGGCACGAAATCCGTTTCGTCGGCACGAAGAATCAGACGTCGCATTATTCTCGCTGGAATTTGGACGGCAGTGACCGTCATCGCACTTGCGGGTGCCGCAGCATGGATTGGTGGTCGAGCAGCCACCATCAAGTCAGAGTTGCAACAATCTACAGCTCTGCTCCCTGCTCTCAAGTCGCAAATTTCAGCTAACGATGCTGATGCTGCAGCGCTCACGGTCGATTCGCTGGTACGACACACAGCTTCTGCTCGAGACGCTGCCAATGACCCCCTTTGGAAGGCTGCGGCAGCATTGCCGTGGTTGGGACCCAATCTTCAAGCCGCAAGTGAGGTGGCTATTTCCGCCGATGACGTGGCGCGCCTCGGTGCAATACCTCTAGTCAAGGCTTACAAGTCTCTCAATTGGACTGCACTTGCACCCACGCCAACCGGCATTGACCTCGAACCGGTTAGGGCAGCGGCACCGCAAGTTCAGGCAGCGACGCACGCCATACGCGAGTCATCGCAGCGCTTGAACGAGATAAATACAAAAGAACTCTTGCCTCAGATCTCGGATCCGCTCATTCAGGCGCGAGATGAACTGGCATCGCTTAGTGACGACCTCGAATCAGCGGCCGATGTAACCAGGTTGGCGCCGGCGATGCTGGGCGCCAACGAAACCCGGCGATATCTTCTGATGGTGCAGAACAACTCTGAGTCCCGGGCGACGGGCGGCATACCAGGAGCACTCGCTGTGCTGAGCTTGGACAAAGGCAAGCTGGCCCTGGAGTCTCAAACCAGCGCAGGAGCAATGGGCACCTTTGATCCTCCTGTGCCCATCGACGCTGAGCAGCAGGCCATATTCTCAAAACGCGTCGGGAAATTCATGCAGGACGTTAACCTGACCCCAGACTTCCCGACAACCGCAAGCACCGCGCAGCAGATGTGGGAAAAGAAGACCGGCGAACGTCTAGATGGCGTTCTGTCCCTTGATCCTGTTGCCCTCGGTTTCCTGCTTGAGGCCACCGGGCCGATTCAAATCACATCCCCGGAGATACGGGTAATCGGCGCTGGCCTCCCCGCAACGCTGACTAGCGAGAATGTGGTGAAAACTCTGCTGTCTGACGCCTATGCAGCAATCGACTCCCCCGACCTCCAGGACCTCTACTTCGCAGGAGCAGCCAAGGAGATCTTCGGAGCGCTATCTTCGGGAAAGGTTGACTCCAAAAAGCTCCTGGAAGGGTTATCAAAAGGGGTCAAGGAGCATCGCATCCTCCTATGGTCTGACTCTACCGACGAACGCGCCACTATTGGACGGTATCCCCTAGGCGGGATGGTCTCTGGAACCGCTATCTCCCCAGCGCAGTTCGGCGTTTACTTCAACGACGGAACTGGCGCCAAAATGGACTACTGGGTGAAGCGATCCGTCCGAGTCGTGAAGGACTGCACCCGAGATGGCTACAGAGAAGTTGCTGTGAGAGTCACAAGCACCAACACGGCACCATTAGACGCCGCTTCATCGCTGCCGGCATACGTCACGGGAAACGGCGCATTTGGGGTACCGCCGGGCACAGTTCAGACGAATGTTGTGGCATATGGACCTGTGCAGTCCAATATTGACACTGTTGTAAAGGACGGAGAAAAGATCCCGTTTGCAGCTCAACGCCACAGCCAACGGGCCGTCGGGACCTCCACCATACGGCTAGCACCCGGAGAAAGTGCGTGGCTAGAGTTCAATTTTGGTCACATTGTTCAGCATGCGGCTCCTGAATTGTCCGTCACGCCCACAACTCAGCACGTCAACGATGTGATCCTGGCGGCACAGCCGGCGTCCTGTGAATAGGGAAAGACGTACACGTTAATCCTTTGTAACGGCTCTGGATTTTCTTTGCGGCTTGCAACCATTGAATGGTAAGTTCTATCTGGGCAGCACATGAGATTTCTCTTACGGTCTCGTAGGGTCTCGGAAATCTCCACACACCACGTCGTACCAAAAGGTCTCAGGGGGGACACACATGAGGAAATCTCTTGCAGCACTTACGCTTGCAGGTTCCATTGCACTTGTCGGCGCAGTACCAGCCGTCGCCAACAACGCCAACTACCCGGCACCGAACACCAGCGTCGCCGTTTCGGATGCTGCTGTAGCACCGGGCGAAGCTTTTGTCTTCAGTGGCACTGGCTTCACTCCGGGTGAAGGAATCACCATCACGGTAACTCCGACGGGAACGCCTGCCGCCAGCGGCGGAAGCGTTTCTGCTGGTAGCCTTTCCGTTTCTGCACGTATTCCGCTGGCACCGTCCACAGTGGGCGCCGTCGCTGATGGAAACGGCGCCTTCGCTACTTCGATCGTTATCAATGAGCCGGGTACATACGCCCTCACCGCCACCGGCAACTCCTCCGGCGTAACCGTCGGACCCGTAACGGTAGTCGTTGGCGGCGCGGCACTCTCCAACACCGGCGGCAACGCCGGCACGGGTACCGGACTAGCAAACACCGGCGGTGTGCCGCTGGCCAACACCGGTGCTGACTCCAGCCTCATCTTGTGGTCCCTCGTGGGCGCAGGCGCACTGGCAGCTGGCACGGCATCCGTCGTGGTAGCTCGCCGTCGTGCAAAGGGCACCGAGGTTTCTGCCTAACAGGCCTGAACCGCATGAGGGTGGTTTGCCAACAAGATTCTTGTCGGCAAACCACCCTCATTTTTTGGTTTCCTTTCCCTACGGAAGACGGCTGTGGTATCCATAGGAACCATGGGGCGACATTGGAGAAGGCGACGGTGGCATATCGATCTGCGCGTCCCCAGGGTGCGAAGACGCCAGTTGCCTCAGGAATTCCCGCGTTACGCCCTGCTAGGGCTACTAGCTGTAACGGCCATTAGCATCAGTGCTTGGGCTCTTATTCGAACTTCTTGAGGGCGCGCTTGAAAAACCCACTCCCTTGGCGAATAGCCCTGATGGTGTATTTGGCAGGACTGGCGTTAGTCGGTTTCTGGCCCACACCGGTGGACAAACCAATTCTGGGCACGCTTACAACAGTCCTAAAGTATCTCCACGGGCTCGGTGTACCGGACTGGTTTGACTATTGGTTTGTTGAGGCTTCAGCCAACGTGGCAATGTTCATTCCACTCGGCATTTTGGCTGCTACGGCCCTTCCCACCAAGCCATGGTGGCAACTAGCGACTATCGGATTGCTGGCCTCGCTCTGCTTGGAGTTCGGGCAGCTGCTATTTATCTCTGCTCGCTTTTCAAGTCTCGGGGACATAGTCACAAATACCTGTGGTGCTGTCACTGGGATCGTCTGTGCACGCTTGTTTGCTCGGACCGGACGAGTGAAGTTGGCAGAAGTATAGGCCTTTACGGGCACAGGAAATGCTTCCGGGGCATCGCCGTTTCTAGGCGATGAGACCCTTCTCCAGCTCGCCAGATCTCCGCCGAATTCGGCCCGTTCGGAGGCCAAGGTGATAACGGCCTTGAGGTAACTGAGCTTGTCACCAGTGTCATAGCGCCGACTGCGGGAGACCACACCGTAGACGCCAATCCCCTCGCCCTCGGCGGCAGCCAGCGTTTGCAGCGCGCCGGTCAGCTGGATTTCTCCGCCACGGCCAAGTTAGACGGCGCGTCCTCAACCCTCGGCTTTTCAACCAAGCTGTTGACGCGAACAAAGCCCTCGCCGTGGATTGCCGATATGCCAGCACAGCCATAAGCACTCATTCGGGTAGGCTCAAACCCAAAGACGGCTACCACGGAACCACCTGGTTTAGCTTGAACGTCCATCAGTGTCGTCAGCAGCTCATCTCGCTCATCAAAGAGGCCATCCCCCAAAAGGGCCGCGAAAGGCTGGTCGCCTACCTGCTGGAGGCCGCAGACATTGCATGCCCCAAGCCTTTGGGCTCCCCCTGCGGACATAGTGAATAGGTCCGAGTTCCGAGGCGTACTGGACGCGCCCAACGCGCTATGTACCCCCTTTGCCTCCAGTGTCTGCTCGAGATCGGGTGCGCGGTCGAAGTGGTCTTCCATACGCTCTCTGGCTCCGTCCTGTAATCATAAGGACATCGGTGAGACCAGCGTTGACCGCTTCCGCGACCACATACTGGATTGCCGGTGTATCAATGACCGGCAGCATCCCTTTGGGCATAGCCTTAGTCGCAGGCAGGAAGCGGGTTCCCAAGCCCGCAGCAGGAATGACAGCTTTTCCCACAGTGCTCCCCCCATTCAGTCATAAACAAACCATATAAATTGCTGATGAATTACGAAACTAGCTGCAAAGCCGCGACCACTTCATGAGCTGCCTTAGCGCAGGGCTCAGGCTGCCCGCATCAAGCCCTTGCCCAAGTTCGATGCGGGCAGCCTCGCCCCTGAAAAATACGCTGCGACCGAAGTCATGACTCAGCTGCGGTACGTTGGCGGACAGCAAGGCTGTAACACCTGAATAATGTTACTGTGCTAACTGCACTTACATTGGGGGAAATATGCCGCGATACATAATTAATGAGGGTCTCGACACCGAAGAAATCATCGTGGCCGCAAGTGCTGCAGAGGGCAATATTCAGTGGTGGTTCTACGATGCCGGAAGACGCGCGCAGGAGACGCGATTGAAGGGGCACGTGCTGACAATCCGAGAGGTTATGCACCCTTAGTGAACTCCTTAAGGAACGACTTCACGTCCGCCGCCAGACGGTCCGGGCACTCCCAGAGCACCAGATGACCCGTCAGCTCGTAGATGTTCAACCGTGCACCGTGAATCCGCTCCCGGAGTGTCTCTTGGTGTTGTCGCGGCACCAAATGATCGTGGGCTCCCCAGACGATGAGCGTTGGAACTGAAATGGTGCCCGCTTCTGTGGGCGGAACGGCCTCGTAGAAGCCCCGCAGTGAAGCTTTCCAGATAGCCGCTGACATGGCGAGACCATCCCGCACACGGTCTTCGATGTAGGAGGTCGGCACGGCGTGCAGCAACCTGTACCAAGACAATGACTCGCGGACCCAGTTCTCGGATATCGGATCGCTCAACGAGTCCACTTCGTTCGCAAACGGAGGTTTTCCGCGCAGACTGAGCGGGGCGCCGACAAGGATCAGCGACGTCACTAATTGCGCATGCGTCAGCGCCAGTTGCTGCGCTAAATATCCCCCACTAGACGAGCCCAGAACATGTGCTCGCGTGATACCCAAAGCTTCCAGTAAAGCAACTACATCCTCAACAACGTCATCCAGCGAGTATCCGGTCTCGGGCTTGTCCGCCCCACCCTGTCCGCGCAAATCAGGTGCTACGAGGACATGTGACGGAAGTGAGGCGATCAACCGATCAAAGCTTCCCCCAGATTCACTCCAGGCGTGCAATAGCAACAGTGGCACGCCGCCGTCGTCCGTTTGATCAAGTTGTCCCTGAATGAAACAGGGCACGCTAATTCCTGTGCGCAAGGCGACAGCCCTGACTTCGGACCTCATAGGCCAACGGTACGCCCGCGAAGCCTCCCTTACGAGGCCTCTGAGCCATTACCTCTGGAATTTGTAGGGCTTTCGTTCATGAAACATACTGGGATCTTCAAAAGTAGCCTTAGGATAATGCAGGCGGCACGCCTCACTTCAAATGTTGCCCAAACAGAGGCGTGCCGCTGCACCACCAACCCCTGGATGCACTTGTGCAGACCCAAAATCACCGCACCAGAATTAGCAATGTTGCTCTTTGAAGGGACCGAATCCTCTTGCCGTATGTTGACATCAACCCGCACAAAACGGGACCCAAATGGCCCGCTTATGTGGGGCTTGCAATACTTCTCGTCGCAACCATTGCAATCGTTACTCTTGCCCTAACAACCCATTAGACCCGCCCGCCCCGCACTCCGTGAACCCGTCATTGACCTCCCCGCGTCCATGTGGTGGAGGTAGTGCTCGTCGGAGAGGGGCACCAGGGTGCCGTCCGTGACACTGGTGGCCTAGCGGTAGTGCAGCTCTAGCCACACCGAGTCTGCTTTGTTCCCCCGCGAACACGAATAACAGCAGCGGCAGCTTCGGCAAGCCCGTCCACACTGCGCGGCTGAGCCGCTCAAGGGGTCCGAAATCTACCGGGGAAGTGCGTCAATCTCCCGAAGAGAGGGTTTCCTCAAAAGGGAACATGACCGGGCTCATGTTGCCCACATATACTCAACGCATGGGGATTCTCAATAGGGCTTGGCCGACGCTCTCTCGTGACATCATTCTTAATAAGGTTCTTGCTTCCGCGCTGATCCCGCTCCCGCTGAGGTGGAAGTTCTACCGTGCCGCTGGCATGGACGTGGCCAGGTCGGTGATCTGCCCTAACGTTTGGTTCGGAAGCCGGAACATCGTCATTGGCGAAGGAACTTTCATCAACTACCGCTGCGTGTTCAACACTCACGGTGGAATCGCGATTGGCCGCAATTGCGACATAGCAATGGATGTTTCGTTTGTTACAAGCACCCATGAGCCAGGAACGCCGGAGCGGCGAGCCGGAGAATCAAAGCCGCAACCGATCATCGTGGGCAATGGCGTGTGGATTGGCACTCGCGCCGTCATCCTGCCCGGTGTGACCATTGGCGACGGGGCCGTGATCGCTGCGGGGGCCGTCGTCACTCGTGACTGCGAACCGCACACACTTTACGCCGGGGTACCAGCGCTGCCTAAGAGTGGCCTGAGCAGGCCCTCATGAGTCATGCCGCTGGCACGAAGTTCACAAAAATTAAATGGCGTGATGCCAGCTACCTTGCATGTTGGCTCCAGGTACCCTGGATAAGAATCGCCTGAACCTCCACGCAAGCCAGCATGTGGCGGTCGGCTTTGTGGGATCAGTCACAAAGGCTTGGCGCTGGGTCGGCTCTGGAACACGTGCGACTGAGCCGCGGAATCGTCCTCCGGTGTCCGGGCTGTTTCGTTCCCCCGGTCATGACGTCCGACGTCGTCAGAGGCGCGCAGCCAAACAGGGGATGCGGCGTGGATACGATGAGATCATGAATCGGCGTCTTGCTGCATGGCAGTGAGCGGGCCAGGGCTTCTTGCGAACTGAATAGCACGGTATAAGTGGCGTTATGTGCGGTGCCTTGACCGTTGGTAACCTCGTAAGCCAGAGCAGCCGCAATATACCCGTGGCGGCGGCAGCACCACCGTTGGCCGCTTTGTCCGCTCCGCGATGATCGCCCCTTCTCCCACGCCCTGATCCCGTCAGCAATATCCCTCGCGTGCGTGAGATGGAGCTAGTGCTCGCCGGGGAGGGCACCACTGTGTTGGGCTTGAGGTGGCCCATCTCGTTGAGGTAGGTGGGTGAGAGGGAGTTCTGGTGGTGAGCATCTGCATCTGCTCACGGGCGTGGTCCGTGTAGCCGGAGGTGTCGCTGGCGTAGCAGGCGCGGACTTGAACGGGGCATTTGACGCCTCTAACGTTGTTGCCTGGCTACCATAACTCAGTTTCGGTCCCCCACTAGTTATGGTTGTCAGGTGATTGATGACCCGAAGCGCCCCAGATTCATGACGATCGAGCAGGTAGCCGAGGAGCTAGCTGTTGGGCTTCCTACTGTCCGCCAGTTGCTGAAGTCTGGTGAGTTGCGTGGATTCCAGATCGGTGGGCGGGGTATCTGGCGTATCGGTACCAAGGATCTTGAGGACTATATTGAACAGGCTTACTTGATTGCTGCTGAACGGATAGCTGCCGGCGAGATCGCCGAGGATCTCTAGTGTCGTTATAGGAACCCAAACAGTTTTTACTGCCACTGTGGAGCCTGAGTTCTCCCTTCACGAACCCGGCCAACCGCCAACCGCCAAAGTCGGCGGCAGCAGCGCCGTCGTACGCTTTATCCCTTATCGCTAGCGTGTTCCGGCGACGCGTCCGCCCTACTGCCGCCTCGACTCCCACTCCCTAACCCCATCAGCGATCTCCCCCGCGTGCGTGTGGTGGAGGTAGTGCTCGCCGGGCAGGGGCACCACGGTGCCGTTCGTGACGCTCGCGGCCTGACGGTGGTGCAGCTCGAGCCACTCCGGGGTTTTCTCGTTCTCGGCGACCACGAACAGCAGCAGCGGCAAGTCCTTCGGGAAGCCCGTGCCCAGCGCGCGTTCGAAGTTGGTCTTGATGTGGCCCATCTCGTTGAGGTAGGTGGGTGAGAGGGAGTTCTTGTTGGTGAGCATCTGCATCTGCTCACGGGCGTGGTCGGTGTAGTCTGCGAGGTCGCTGGCGGCGGAGGCAGCGTTCATCATCCGGAGCAGGCCGAGGTTCTTCGCCGCGGACAGCAGGCCCGTGGGGAACTGGGTGTCCATGCCCGGCTGTCCGGGGACGCTCGTATCGATGCCGACGAACGCCGTCACCTCCTCCGGGTAGCGGGTGGCGTATTCGATGCCGTAAAGGCCGGCGATGGAGTGACCCATCAGCGTGTAGCGCTCAATGTCCAGGGCCTCGAGTGCCCCATGAACCTCCTGCACGATGTTCTCCGTGGTCCGCTCCCTGTCCGTGCCATCGCTTAGGCCGTAACCGAAAGGCTCCACCACAATCACCCGATGGTCCGTGGCGAGGTCCCTGACCAGCGGCCCGAAGTCAAGGACGGGCGACGACGTGCCGAATCCCGGCAAAAGCACCACGTTCTCCTGCCCGGCACCCGTGACCAGGACGTTCATCTCGCCGCCGTCCACCGACACCCTCTGCCCGTAAGACTCGATCCGGTGACTCTCCCCCTCGCTCGCCACCACATTCACCACGGTGGTGGTCGCCAAGCCGACCGCCACCACCGCCCCAACCGCGGTGACCCCCACGAGCAACTTCCTAACAGACGTCTTCAACCGTGCCTCTCCAAGGGCACACCGTGCACCCCCGGTATCCAGCCTCGCCTGCCAGGGCGCCGTGCGCGTCACCCCCAGGTGTTCACTTGAGTACTACTTTCTGAGTAGTTTGGGGGTGCGCGGGAATCAGATCAGGTCCTTGAAAATGTCCCAGCCGTTACCGATTTCGCCAACTTCGTAGAGGCCGGTCTCGTACGGGTAGGCGCCGGTGTATAGCCGTAGGTCGCCTTCTTGATCTATTGCGATGACGTCATTTCTAGGTCCGCGCCCGGCACTCGCGGGGTTGTAAGTGACCCAGTTTCGGCTGAACACGCCGGCGCCGCTGATCTCAGTCATGGCACCCCATCCAGAACCCACCACAGCGGGGGATTTCCAGCCGCCCTGCCCGTCTGCCGGGTACTGGTGGAGGACACCGCTGTTGTCGCGGGCGAAGATGTCCACTGCACCGTCACCGCTGGTGTCCCCGGGGGCGATGATTTTGTTGAAGATCTGCCAGCCTGCGCCCACCTGCGAGGGTTCCAGCCAACCGCCTTGGCCGTCGCCGGGGTACAGGTGCAGCTTTCCATAGCGGTCACGGGCGAGGACGTCGTCGTTCCCGTCCCCGTTGAAGTCCCCTGGCCCCACGATGGAATCGAACATGTTCCAACCTGCGCCGACTTGGGAGGGCGCCAGCCAGCCCCCGTCTCCGTCGCCCGGGTAAAGGTGCAGGTTTCCATAGCGGTCACGGCCGATGGCGTCGTTGTAACCGTCACCATCGAAGTCTCCTGGGGAGAAGACAACATCAAAGACGTCCCAGCCCGTTCCGACTACCCTCGGTTCATCCCAGGAGCTGCTGTAATAGCGCCCCTCGAAGGACATGTCCCAGAACCTCCATGTTGACTCGTACGTGCGGGGGTACAGGACAAGGTCACCGTCATCAGTTCGGCCCAGAAGCTCGAAGTTCCCGCGCCCTGTCCAACCCATGGCCCGGTTGGACGCGGCAATGGGCGGTGTTTCGGCGCTGTGATACACCGTTCCTTCCCTGCAAGAGGACTGAGCAGTGAAGGAGATGCGGTTACCGCGATCCTCCGGGATGAGTTTCAGGAATTCGCCTTGCCGTTCGGCAGGCAGGGGCACACCGTTACTCAGCCACTCCATGGTGAACCCATGCGGGGCCTCCTCCGTCACGGGACAGGAGCGCGTGAAGAACCTTCCTATCGTCAGCTCTGATCCCACGTTGGGCATTCCATGCATCAACGGCACAAACTCGCTTGTGGATGCTATGGACCCGTCGCCCTCTTCAGCCGTGGCCGGGGCTATGCCCGCCACTGTCGAGCCCACCATCAACACGGCAAGTGCCGCTGATTTCAACGCAAATGCACGAAAAGTTCCCATGATTTCCCCCAGCCCAGATACCCCAATTTGAGCTGAGCCTAACACTCGTGGCAACCCGATGTTTTCGACTCCCGATGATCGCGAAGCCGTACGCCTCGCAGCTGAAGAAGTCCCGACGCGGTGCGATAGAACGCTTCGTGCAGCAGGCCATTCCCCTGGCGACCGTTTCATGGCTGTCGCAGTCCTTGGCATGTGCAACAGAGCTACGGCCATCATTTTGCTGATCTATCATTGTCGAATGGGAATTGGGGAGCACAGGGCGCTTGATCAAGGGCTTCTTCACCACGAAAAGTGTGAGGGATGTCGGGAGACGAGGCCAGCACTCAAAACCTATATCGATACGGAAGACCTCTTGGTGTCCGTCGAGAGGTACATACAGTGCGGGGCCTTCGTTTGGGACTTCAGCGTCGGCCTACTGGCTACACATAAGGTTACAAACAGCCTGGAAAATGTAGTCCGAGCCTGCTCTGCTCATTCCAACTACCACCTGCATAAGTGGAACTACCTGTATCCGCGCAAGAAACTGGTTCCGGAATCCTTCTGCATGCTGGACAATGAGGAACAAGCACATGAGGCGTCCATAGACTCATACGATCGAGTAATTGTAGAAGCTGTGGAATGGAGGGATGCATGGCGAACAAGGAAACACTGAAGAGCCGCGCGAATATCGCGGCGCGATTTTCTGCGCTCATGCGGAGCCCCAGGTTCTACGATGAGGCCCGCAACATCATGCCCGTTGACTCCCACGGAGAGTACTCGGTCATCGTGGCAGATCCCACCGAATCAGCGGTAGTAACCATCCACCGTATGGAACAACTCCACGAACCAGCGCTGACGCTAGTGACCATTCTGAACGAACGCGTCAACGTGACCTTCTTCAGGACTCACCGTAAGCCTGAGGACAATCAGCACCGCGTGGATGCAGAACCTGCACGGGATATTGTCGACGTGACTGGTGGCATGACCGTTGAGGACTGGCTCATGGCCATTGATGTGTTTGGTTCTGCGAAGCCTTTCACAGTCTCAGGTAGCGAGTTTGCTGCCGAGCTCACTGCGATGACCATGACACGCACGTAACGCATAGAACTTAGCCCAACTGTGGCCCACGGCTTCACTAGGGATGAAACGGCTGTGATGCCTAAGAGGCGGACGTTGCGGATGGCGCTCCCGACCCTTAAAAGCGGTAGAACCGCTGTCGCAAGTCCCGGGTAGGGCGAGGGGCCGGACAACAGTATTTGGGTACCTTGTCCGGCCCCGGCCCGCGGTTCCTACAACCACCAAATATTGGGGGTTTATTGGCGGTCGTTCCTGAGCCGCTGTGTTCAGTAAAGACCCTTGGGTACTGTCTGAGCACGAGTAGTCGGTACTCGTCTTTCAGCCGCATCCGAGAGCGTGCTACTTGCTGCGAGGGCTCTTTTCCTTGATTTTTCGCGGTCTGAATGTCGGAACACTCTGTCGACGTTGCGATGGATAGAATTCGCTCATGCAGGCTCTGGTTCTGATGGGCTTTGTCCTTGTGACGGCCGTGATGTGGGTGGGAGTCATCATGATGATGCTCACTGGGCTATACCGGGCAGAACACCGTGGTGGCGCCGAAGCTCCTGACCACGCACACGAGAAGGACCGGGAGGAAAGTGAGGCGGCCTGAGAAGGCGCCCCTGAATCATCCGATGATGGGCCGTTCTTCGGGCAGCATGAACAGCCTCGGCCGGGAGGCCAGGGCGATGGCTGAAGCAACCGTGACCGTTCCAATTCGGCCGGCGAACATCAGTGCCATGAGTACCCACTCGGCAGTGGGTGGCAGGTTGTAGGTGATTCCCGTGCTCAAGCCAACCGTTCCGAAGGCAGAAATTGATTCGAAGAGCACTTTCTCCAGGCTGTAGTCGGTGGACATGAGGAGCAGCAGTGTCCCCAGGATGACCGCCCCGACCCCCAGCAGGGCGACGGTGAGAGCTTGGCGTTGAGTGGAAGAACTGATGGACCGGTGTGCGATGGTGACTTGCTCGCGGCCACGGACTTCGTTCCAAATCGCGAATCCCAGAACCAGGAACGTCGTGATCTTGATACCGCCGGCCGTTCCTGCGCTTCCGCCGCCGATGAACATCAGCACGTTGGTGATCATTAGCGTTTCCGGGGTTGCCACCCCGTAGTCGATGCTGTTGAATCCTGCCGTTCGCGGGAACACGCCGCCCGCCAACGAGCCCAGTATCTTCCCGCCAAAGCTCATCGGCCCAAGTGTCTCTGCACGGTTCCACTCAAAGGCAGCAAAGAGAACTATGCCCACTGTCAGCAGAAGCAATGAACCAAAAATGGTCAACCGGAGGTGAATGCTCCAGTTCTTAAACTTGGGACGGTCCCTAAACAATTGGATGATTACAGGGAAACCAAGTCCTCCGGCAATGATGGCGGCACAGATGGGGACGATGATCCAGGGGTCTTCCGCGAAGCTGATGAGGTTATCGCTGTACAGGGCAAAGCCTGCGTTGTTGAAGGCGGAGACGGCGTGGAAAACGCCGTGCCATAGAGCCGTACCGGGGTTGTCGTCATACGCCACCCAAAAGCGTGCTGTCAGGATGAGGGCCGTGATTGCCTCAAAGACAGCCATAATCTTCACCACCCTGAAAAGCACAGACTTGACGTCACCGAAGTTCAGCGTGTGGGTTTCGGATTGGGCCACGAGCTGGCCTCGCAGGCCGATGGTCTTGCGGACGAACAGAGCCAGCAGGGTTGCCAGAGACATGATCCCGAAGCCTCCCACCTGAATGAGCCCCAGAATCACCGCGTGCCCGAACGGGGTCCAGTAGGTAGCTGTATCTACAGTGATAAGACCGGTGACACAGACAGCCGAGACTGCAGTAAAGAACGCCGTTGTGACGACCTCTTCGCCGCCGCCGGTCCGAGATATTGGCAGCATCAGTATTCCGGCGCCGAGGATGATTACGGCCAGGAATGCCAAGGGCACTAAACGGACTGGGTGCAGCAGCGCTGCCTTCAGTCGATCCCCTTCGTGGCCGAGGGCCTGCAGAACCGGGTTGCGGCGGATCGCGGGGCGTTCAGCCGAAGGCAGTCTTTCCGGCGCGCGCGTCATCCGACATGCACCCAAGGATGTTCGAACACTGGATCCCTTTCCGGACAGCCCGTCAGCTTCAAGGCTCGTGCCGAAAGTAGCACCGATATCAGACCATCAGAGGGGAAACAGAGATTTCTTGACGAATCCTTAACGCCGAGGCAGTGCGGCGACCGCGAGGCGATGGTTATTAGGGCGAGAGACCGTAGTTACGCTTCGGCGCTTCGTCCGCTGATTTCAGGTCTGCCGCGAACGGGGTGAAGCCATGAGGACTGCAGAAAAGGCGCACCGTGCGAAAGCCGTTGGCGCCCTTCCGCGCGACAACAACGATTCGGAACGAATGCACCCCTACAAAAGGTAACTCCGACGTCACCGCTGCACGGGGGTTGGCGTAGGCAAAAACTGCGCGGATAGTCCGGTGCCCGTGTTTCCATTGGCGTTGTACCCCCACGCCAATGCAGTTCCGTCAGCCGTCAGGGCGTACGCCGTGGCGTAGTTCCTGGCTATCCCGTGGATTTCCGGGAGATGCTCGACCCGTCTTGGTTCAAATGAGTAGGAGAACGCGGTCTGGTTTCCAATTCCGAGTAGGCCGAGGTCATTCATCCCCCAGGTCCAGAGGCCGCCGTCCTCTGTGACCACAAAGACCCCTCCCCCGGAAATGTCAACTGCCGTCACCTTACCCGCAACGGGGACCCGGATGGGAATTGACGACTCTTTCTGACTGCCGTTCCCTAGGAGGCCGTAGGCGCCCCATCCCCAACTCCAAAGCTGCCCGTCGGCGGTTGCTAGGGTCGCTTCTCCATTGGAGGCGACCTGAGTTACTCGACCTATTCCCTGCACCTGGATCGGCACCACTGAGTCACCGCCGGGCGCACCTCTGCCCCACGCCCAGAGGTTCCCGCCTGTGGTCAACGCATAGATGACCAAGGATGACCCCGTACTGTTCTGACGTACAACCACGTCGCTGACTCCTGTGAGCCCAAGCAGAGGGCCGGGCAGAGCTGCTTCAGTGGTGCTGTATGTATAGCGTCCCAGCTGATGATTAGAGGTGGCGCCCCACGACATTACGGAGCCGTCGCTTAGCACCGCGAAAGTTGCACTCCCGTCTGTAACGATCTTCACAACCCCCGAAAGTTCAGGAATTGGAGTCGGGTCGGGATGGTAGGGCACAGCATTAGGGTCCAGGCCGCGCCCGAGCAGTCCTCCGAAGTTGTATCCCCAACTCCAGACCGTTCCATCAGACTTCAATGCGTAGACGACGCATCCGTTAGAAGCCACAGATACAATCCCGCTGAGTCCTTTCATTTGTGTAGGCGGAAGGGTAGGGACAGAGGTCTCGGCCCCCAGTTGCTGGCATGAGTTGCTCCCCCACCCCCAGACTGTCCCGTCGTTTTTGAGGGCGAACGCCGCAGAGCCGTTACTCGTTACACTGCGAACATTGCCGAGCGATGGCACCTGAATCGCCTTGCTAGACGGCACTGCCGTGTCATTTCCGAGTTGCCCAACATTGTTGGAGCCCCACGCCCAAACTGTCCCGTCATTAAGTACGGCGAAGTTGCCTGCTGTGCTGATTTCCTTGATGCCGCTCAGCGCCGCGGCCGGCGGAGTGCTGGGGGGATTCACGCTTAGCGTAGTGTTCGCCGGTCCGGATGACCCTGCGTTATCGTCTTTGACGGTGATGCCGACGGCGGCCGTGCCCGATGCCGTCGGTACTCCCGCTATGACGCCGTTGTAGGAGTCGAAATATAGACCTGCGGGAAGGGCGCCGGTTAGGGTCCAGGAGTAAGGAGGTGCCCCGTCGTAGGCCTTGAGTGCGAAGTGATAGCGCTGTCCAACGACACCGGCAGGGAGGCTCGTGGCGACAATGCCGATCGGAGCATTGGTTGTTGGCGTTTGCGCGAGCCACTGCCCTAGATGTGCGCGGTCTGTGGTCTCGGCGTAACTATGGATGCTGAAGTCAGGAAGGTTTGCCGTCTCACCCCAAGAACATACGGGGTCATTTTCGTTGCAATAACTGGCCGTCTTGCTCAGCATTGTTCCCGGAAGCGATGAGCCAAAGAGCATTGAACTCATCGGGGTGTTAATGTCCGGTGCCGGAAGGCCGGAGCCTGCCGTGCGGGCGGCCGCCCAGTCCGCGAATGAGTAAAGCGTCCCGCCCAGTTTCAGCACATTGGCAATGCCACTGCCCATGGTTGCTGTTCCAAGGTGGATTTCATTCCCGTCGTATCTCCTCAGAGGATCAGCTAGGAGTCCAACAGCGGATATTCTGTTTAGGTTGATCTTGTTGGCTGCATTTAGTCTTTCCATCGCCTCGGCGTAATTGAGGGCCACATGGATTGCCCAAGCTCCTTGTGAATACCCGGTGAGAACAGTTTTCTCGTTGGATAGCCCACATTTTTGTTCTCGCTGCGAAAGAGTATCCAAGAGGCTGAGAGCACCCTGCCAAGCGCCCGGGACGTACTCAGCCAGGCTTTGAATGCTGGCCGACTTCCACGTACTGAACGGGACAGCGTTGGCTGGGTAATCGATACCATGCGCTTGGATGACTGCTGTGGGCTTGGTCTCTAGAATAGTGGTTTTGAATTTTGTATAGACATCTTGGACCCGAGGGCCAAGATATTGTTCCGGAGTTGGATCGCCGCGCTCTCCCGAACCCATCATCCCGATGAAGTAGTAGTCGCCGCAAGGCAGATTGCGGCTATCTGGGACGTTGTCTGCGGGCTGCGGCAGGGGCGCGGCGCCGGTCCACGGGAAGACGTTGATGTCGTGCCCATCAACGGCGGGATGCCCGTCTGTGCCATCGCCAGGGCCGATGCCTGTGCCCCATTGAACCTGGGAGGCGTCAAAGGGGTAGTCTGCGACGACTCCGGTGGAGCAGTCCGAGACGGAGCCGTGGAAGTGTCCGACTACGGGGCCTTGGAGGGACAGACAGGTCTCGGCCTGGCTGATGGATGTCGCTTGGATTTCGAGGCGAGTGGTTGCTTCAGCTGTGGGTGAGGCCAGCGCTGTGATTCCGACTGGTGCGTCTCGGACGTTCAGATGCGTTGCGGAGACGTGCCCGCCCCATTCGACTCGGATGCCACCCCACGATTCTGTGGCGGAAGACTGCCCCCCGACTTCCGACGCAACCGCCGTTGGAAAAGCAAGTCCACGATGGTCAGCCGTGGATTTGAGGGAAATAGGCGCGGATTGAGTGCCCTCGAAAACAACGCTGCCCTTGACGATGAGCCGCGCACCCGCAGCGGCTGTCATCGTTGTGCCTTCGGGGACAGTGAGCGAGGCGCCCTTGTCGATGGTGTAATCCCCGTCCAGCACAACGAGCGCTGAGCAGGCAGGATCCAATGCCAAGGCATGGGTGAGGTTCCCGGAGAGGTGATATGTGGATGGGCAGTGCCCCGTGAGAAGCTGCCGGAAACGGTACATGAAAGCCGCCATTGCATCCCGCGCCACTGACGTAAGCGGCCGGAAAGACTTGCTACCGTCGGCCTCCGCCCATCCGGTGGTGATGTTACTGGAAGCGAGCCAAGTAATTTCCTTGTAGAACTGCGCGCCGACTGGAACGTCCGCAAAGGGGGGCGTCGAGGGGGGAGTAAACACCGGCGAACCGGCCAAGCGGTAGAGGAAAGCAGCCATAGCATCCCGGTTGACTGGGTTCAGCGGGCGATAGGTTTTAGAACCGTCGGACTCTGTCCATCCGGTGGATATTCCTTGAGCGGACAGCCATGCCATTTCTTTGTAGAACTGCGTTGAATTGGTGATATCGGCAAAGGGAGACGCTGCCGGGCTGGGGTAATCCGGCAATCTGGCAAATCGATACATAAAGGCGGCCATGGCGTCCCTGGCCACGGGTGCCTGCGGTTGATAAATGCGTTGCCCGTCTGGCTGAAGCCAGCCGGTACTTATCCCTTCACTGGCCAGCCATTGAATTTCCGTAAAAAACTGTGCTTCCGATGGCACGTCTGCGAAGGTCACCGAATCTTGATCCATAGAGATCTCAGCCGATACCTGCGCGGGCTTGTCGACCGTCGGCATTGACGCACCAAACCGCCCCAAGGCAAGCCCAGGAGCCACATCCATAAGACAAAGGGAAACTACAAGCACCGCTAAAAACACGGCCCGCAAAGTTGTCGAAAATACAAGCACTTGGCCCCCATCATCCGTACTCCCAACACCTCGCGAAAGGCGACGCGAATTGTACGTTATGGCCGACATATTCCAAAGTCAAGAAGATCGACCAAAGACTCACTATTGTGACCGGCGTACTGCCCAGCGTGAATATGCCACGGCGGACGGCGCACTAGCGGTGTTCGTGGCCCAGGAAGCGCCATGAGCGAAACAATCTTTGAACCCTCTGGGCAGGGAGTCCAAGGCGCGTTACATAAGCTGCGGGCCATTCGCCTTCCGCCGTAGTTCCTGAAGTCTTGCTGGCGAGCTCGGTCCAAGCTCCTGAGTACAGCCTTCGATGAATACAGGCCTGAGTGTATTATCCAATTGCATGGAAGTCCTTACCCATGCGCCTGTGCTGGCCCGCTTCGGTTACGCGATCTCGGATCCCACGCGCGCCCAAGTTCTCTTGGCGCTCGCAGAGTCTGCGTCATATCCATCTGACTTGGCGGATGCTATTGGTGTCTCTCGCCAGAGCATGTCCAACCACCTCACCTGTTTGCGCGGGTGCGGCTTGGTTGTTGCAGTCCCGGACGGCCGACGCACCCGTTACGAGCTAGCCGATTCACGGCTGGGTCACGCGATCAAGGACCTGGTGGGTGTGGTCCTCGCCGTCGACCCGGCTTGCTGCGCACCCGACGGGACATGCCTGACCTGAGCACCGCACTGACGCTTATGGCCCCGGACCGTCGCCCGATACTCATGCGGCGCATCAGACTGTTTGCAGCCGCGACCATCAGCTACAACGTCATCGAGGCAGTAGTCGCATTGTGGGCCGGCGGTGTTGCAGACTCCTCCGCGCTCATCGGCTTCGGACTGGACTCGATCATCGAAGTCACTTCCGCTTTGGCGCTCTCCTGGCAGTTCGCGAGTAAAGATCCGGAACGACGCGAGCGTCTCACTCTGCGGATTATTGCCTTCTCCTTCGTCGCCCTCGCCGCGTTCGTGACCTTCGATGCCATCCGTTCGCTCACAGGAGCAGGTGAAGCGCAGCATTCCACCCCCGGCATCGTCATTGCTGCCCTAAGCCTTGCGATCATGCCTGTGCTGTCGTGGGCCCAGCGTCGCGCCGGTCGCGAGCTCGGCTCCAAGACCGCCGTCGCCGATTCCAAGCAGACACTGCTCTGCACTTATCTCTCGGCCGTTCTGCTGATTGGCTTGGTTCTGAACAGCACGCTGGGATGGTGGTGGGCCGACGCCGGCGCGGCGCTGGTTATCGCAGGCATCGCCGTCCGGGAAGGCATCAACGCTTGGCGCGGTGACACCTGCTGCGCACCCACCAAGACGCCTTCGTCGTCATCAGCCATCGCGGTAACTGTGACCAGTAAGGATCCAGACGCGACACCAGCAGATGCCTGCTGCGCCGGATGCCGGCCGGAGGCCTCTGTTGTAGTGCTTGGAAGGAAGCCCGACGGCGGGTAGGTGCAGTCAGTTCGCTGGCGGCAGCAACGCCGTCGTAAGCGTTATTTGTTCACTTAAGGACGCGCATCCAGAAGGTCGGCGACAGCGTCGGCGAACGCCCGCGGCGCCTCTTGAGGCACGTTGTGGCCTATTCCCGGTAGCCTGCGGATTTCGAAAGGACCGGTGAAATGCTGCCGATCCCGCTCAGAGTCGTCCGGCCCGAACCCATCGGCCAGGGCGTCCAGCGAAATGGTTGGTACTGAGATGGGCGGCGAATTCGCGAGAAATGCTTCGAGCTCGCTAAAACGATCGTCGCCAACCGCGGCACGATGGCGGTGGCGATAGGAATGTACGGCGACATCAACAAAGTCGGGGTTTTGCAGGCTGGGACTGCTGGAGGCGAATGCATCGTTTGCCTCCGCCCATTCCGGTGACCACAACTGCCAGAGCAAGCGGCACAATTCCTCGCGGTTTGCCTCGAGGCCGGCGCGTCCACGATCGGTGTTGAAGTACCACTGGTACCAGTCCCGATACTCGTCTAAAGGGGCCGCCGGCTCGACCGACGCAGCGATGTCCTGGATTGCGTAGCCCCCGACAGTCACGAGACCGGCTATGCCTTGGGGGCGCACGGCTGCGGCAATGCAGGCCGCCCGCCCGCCCCAGTCATACCCGGCGACCACTGGACGCTGCAATTCGAGGGTATCGATGAGATCGAGAAGATCCTGTCCGATGGCCGCTTGTTGGCCGGAGCGAAACGTCGTGGCCTTACGGAACCGGGTGGGACCGTAGCCGCGAAGGTACGGGGTTATGGTGCGGATCCCGCGTTCCGCCAACGAGGGGACAACGGCCTCGTAGCTGAGCACGTCGTAGGGGAAGCCGTGGAGGAGCACCGCGACTGGTCCGTCCGCCGGGCCGTTGTCGTAGTATGCAATCTCGAGGTCTTCGGTCATAGCGGTGCGCAGTTCGCCCATAATCATAGTCCAGTGAACCATTCGCTGGCTCTCATGTTCTGGTCACTGGACGCTTTGGATGAGAAGCCCCGCCCCTGGCGGGAATAGTTTGCTGATGGCCCACGCCGTCAACCAGAGCAGCTGCCAGGTCATGCAACTTCTGGTTCCTGTCACTTGATGCTTTGCGCAAAATGGCGAAGGCCTCATCTTGCGTGCACCTGTTCTGAGAGATGATCACACCACAGGCGGTGTCGATGACGGATCGGCTTTTAATGGCAGCATCAAGATGTTCGGCAAGCTCATTCAGACTCGTTATCCGGAGCGCCACCCGCAGTGCTTTGCTCGCCAGCTCCGAGAAAGTCAGAGCCTCGGCGACTACATCCCGGGTGAAGCTTCCGGGGGCCGTGGAAAAGAAGGTAAGTACGGCAGCGCCGTCCTCGGCCAGTGCCAGGGGAACACCCAGGGCGCTATGCATACCGGCCGCACTCAGCGCGCCCCTGTAATCAGGCCACTGGGGAGATGCGTGGGCATCATCAAGAAGGACCGGACGGCCGTTGACCAGCGCATCAATGCAGGGACCCTCCCCCAGCGTTTGCTCCATGCGCTCCAACTCCATGGCCTTATCGGTGCTGCCACCGATGGTCCCGGGCCGCTTGTGCCGGCCGAGGGTCACCCCGCATTCAACACGCGTACCAGCCGAACGGGAGACCACTTTGGCCGCGAGGCAAGCCATCCCATCAAGAAAAGCTTTGATGTCCTCTGTTTCGACAATCAGATCACTTAGCTGCTCAAAGTCTGCGGACCAAGCAGCGGCAGACGTATTCTCCAACTCCACACCTCACCATCACCATCACGGCCAACAGGACAGTACCCAACGCACTCGGGTCATTCGGCATGCAGTAAACTCTCGGCAGCAATTTAGCAAAGAAACATGGTTTTCGATATAGGCGGCGGCGCCCACCGGAGAGACCCATTTGCGCACTCACGGACAACAGTCGAAAGCCCTCCGTTGACGCGGCAGCCTTGCCGCCCTGACACTAAGCCATGGCTAGCAAACAAACGGGCTGGTGGGGTGTCTTTCACGAGAAATTCGTCGTGGAAGAGCGCTACGTTGAACCCCATGCGAGAAGAGCCCTGTACCGGACCGCAGCACTCTTGGCCATCACAGGGTCGGCGATATTCCTTGCAGCCCTCATCGGCGTCCTGAACAACGACGGGCTGGCCAGCGCCGATAGCACGGCACGAGAGTGGCTCTTGAGTGTTCGTACGGAAACGCTGACCGTGTTGATGATCATTCTCGCCGTCATCTTCGGTCCAGTAGCGCTGCCCATCATCGTCCTCATCGTCACTGTGACGTGGGGCGTCCTGGCCAAGCACGCCTGGCGTCCGACGCTCCTTGCGGCCGCGATGCTGACGGGCGTGGGGCTGGCCCAGCTTGTGGGTAGGTCCGTGAGACGACAGCGGCCACCTGTTGACCTCATGTTGTTCGGGGTCGACTACACATACTCGTTTCCCTCGGGGCATGTCCTCGGCGCCTCTGACTTCCTGCTGGTCAGTACCTTCCTGGTCTTCTCGCGGCACCGGAACCCCAAGGCCACCGTCCTCAGTTTTGTGGTCGCTATCATCGGCATTTTTCTGGCGGCGGTCAGCCGGCTCTATCTGGGCTATCACTGGGCCAGCGACGCAGTGGCGTCGGTGTCACTGTCACTTATCGTGCTCAGTGCAGTCATTGCAGTGGATACCTGGCGAACCGTCCGTATCCCTGGCGAACAGCCAACTACTCCACAGTGACCATCACCGACGGCCAGCCCGAGGCTCCGTCAGGCACCGGATCCGCGCGCTTGTCCGTCTGCGTTTCGCCGGTTCCGTCGGTGGCCCGGGCCTTGACGTAGTGGATGCCGGGCGTGGCGTCCCATTCGTAGGACCACTGGCGCCAAGTGATCACGGAGGCTTCGTCGGAAAGCGTTGCTTCCACCCAATCGCCGTCGTCGATCTGCACTTCCACCTTGGTGATGCCCCGCGTCTGCGCCCATGCGGTGCCGCCCACTGCCACCTTCCCTGCCGGAACTTTCGCGAACGAAGCGGGCACGTCCACACGTGCCATGGTCTTGATGGGTCCACGCTCCGACCAGCCGCGTTCGGTCCAGTAAGCCTTACTGTCCGCGAAGCGGGTGACCTCCAAGTCCACCACCCACTTGGTGGCAGAGACGAAGCCGTACAGCCCCGGAACCACCATCCGCACGGGGAATCCGTGCTCCACAGGAAGCGGCTCATCGTTCATGCCAATGGCCAGCATGGCGTCGCGGTCATCCTGCAGGACCTCCAGCGGAGTGGAGGCGCTGAAGCCGTCAATCGACCTTGAGAGCACCATGTCCGCGCCCTCTTTGGGTTTCGCTCTGGCCAGGACATCGCGGATGGGAAGGCCCAGCCACTTGGCGTTTCCCACCAGCTTTCCGCTCACCGGGTTCGATACGCAGGTGAGAGTGACGTGCGATTCGATCAGATCGGCGTCGAGCAGGTCCTGGAAGGTGAGGGTGACCTCCTGCTCAACCATTCCGTGCACCCGCAGTTCCCAATCATCGATGTTGATTTCCGGGACGCTCAGGGCCGTATCAATGCGGTAGAACTCACTGTTCGGCGTCAGCCAGGAGGTAACTCCCGGCACCGGGGACTGGACGCCCGCCGGAACCGTGGCCGCAGCCTTGGCCGGCGCGGGTAGACGAAGGGCATCACGGGCTTGGGCTATATTGTTGCGCGCGGCACCCAGCAGCCGCCCACCGGTCGCCGCGATTCCGGCGGCCACCGCGGTGATACCGGCAGCAGCAAAGAAGCGACGGCGGCTGGTGCCGATACCACCAACCTGATCTTCGACGTCGGCCGCTATGTCAGCTGGCGCTTCCGGCCACGCCTTCAACCCCCACAACGGCACCATGAGCCCGCGCAAGACGATGAGCCCGGCGATGGTTCCCACGACGGAAGGGATGGCGTCGGCGGGTCCCACCCCGGCGCGAGTCAGGACTGAGGCCACAATCACTACGCCCATGAAGAGGACACCCAGGACACCCAGAGCCCACTTCCTGTAGGCCACAATGCCCAGGACGCAGGCCAGCACAGCGATGGTCAAGCCCATGCCTACGAACAGCGCAGCCTTGTCGTTGGTACCGAACGTGGCGATCGCGAAGTCCTTCATCCACGACGGCGTGAAGTCGATGAACGTGGATCCCAGCGCAAATACCGGGGTTGCCCTGGCAGTGAAGAATGCGCCGATCAGCTCTGCAACGGCAAGAACGACGGCGGCCGACACCACGCCTGCCAGTGCGGCCATAATGGTGGGGCCTTTAGCCCGGGTTCCGAGGTTTGTCATGTGAATGGTTCGGAGCGGCCGGGGGCAGGGATTGGTCATTCAGATTCATCTAGGGATACTCGACAACCGGAGTGGTGCTTACCCGTGCAACTATGGAGCCATGTCTGGGGCCAATTCACTTCTTTCCGGAATCGTCAACGATCAGCACAGCGTGAAGGCTCTTCAAACTCGACGGCGGCAGTACCGGTGGGCGGGCACGCTACTTCTGGCACAGGGCATTCTTATGGAAGGGCTCGTATTCGTCGGGCTGATTGTCCTGCTCGCCATCGGCGTCCCTCAGGAAGTCATTTCTGAACGAGCCGATGTTTTCGCCCTGCCGTACTTGCAGGAAAACCTGTACTTCATGATGGCCATGAGCGGCATTTTTGCTGCCCTCCGTGTTCTTGGCGCTATCGGCTTGCTGCGTAACCGCCTCTGGGGCCTCGGACTTTCGCTGATCAATTGCGCTGTCACCCTCGCATTGATGATCTTCCTCCTTCCAGCGGGCATCGCAGACGGAGTTTTATCCGGAACCGCGCTGGTGTTGATGCTCTTTGCACGGCTGGGGCGGGATTCCGAAGGACAGCCGAGACTGCTCGCCTGATCCGACCGATCACCACTTGAGGTGGCGGCAGCAACGCCGTCGTACGCGTTATTTCTAGCTGCGCGCTACTGCCAGAGGCTTTGCACGCTGGCCGCGGCAGCCGATAAGTGGCTCCCATCGATCATGATGGAGCACTCCTCGACGCCGAGCCCTTTCCACTGCGCCAGCAGCCGGATGTCTCCGTCAGCGGGCAGCGGCCACAGCCAGAGGTTTCCTGATGCTGATACCTCGTCGTCGTTGCCGCTGCCACCGCCCCCACGGAACGCCAGAGTTGGCGCTTCGGGTTGATCCTTAAGATTCAAGAAACTAGCCCGTGCAAAGATGCCCGTCCTCGCACTGCCGCCATCCGGGAGCTGGACACCTAACAGCAACTGCCGGTCCTCGCTGGTGGGTCCCATCCCGGGACCGTGCTGGAAAACCGACGCATGAAGCATGGTCCATTCCTCGTCGCTCTCGTCCACACGACGAATAATCCACGCAAGGTCGAACGAACAGCCCGTGGTGTAAATCTCGGCGCTCTTGACGAGCATAACCAGGTTGGGACTGCGGTGCAGAAACTGCCCGACGTGCATCACCGTGGGGAGCTCATCCTGCGGCGGGCCGACCCATGGAGGCGGAACGAACTTCACGTTCTTGGCCTGTTCAACGTGTTCAGGCTTAGGAAAGTCCTCGAAGAAGTTCATGCCGTGTCCTCAGTTCGCTGCCTGCGACCGACCAGCGGAACGGCGACAACAGCTCGCACGGAATCCCCCAATCCGTCCTGATCCGCACAGTCTAGCTTCGTTCAACTACCGGTGTCGTCGTGCGCGCTGAAGCCAGCCGGCCGCCGTCGTCGGCGTTTTGATGTCGGTCAGTTCTGGTGCTGCCGTGACCAGCCGCGACAGCTCGGTGCCCGGTGCTGCGAGCCGGTCCACGGTGTCGAAGATGAACTGCTGCATCGCGGCGGCGGCCGCTGAAGGTCCGACGTCGTTGCGGCGGGCCAGGTTGACGGTTCGCGTCAGGGAGGGACGCACTAAACGTGCGCTCTGTAGTCCGGGCCGGTCGATGACCACCATGGCCGGCACCACTGCAACACCCAAGCCGCGTTCCACGAACCGAAGCACGGCGTCCATCTCCCCACCCTCGACGGCAATCAAGGGTTCCAGGCCGGCGGCGGAGAACGCAGCATCGGTGGCCACGCGCAGCTCATAACTGCGGTTGAACGCCACCTGCGGTACGCGAGCAAGTTCCTCGAGCGTGAATTCTTCCGGTGACCCTGATTTCGCAGCGGATATGACCACCAGCTCCTCGGATAGCAGCGGGACCAGCTCAGTGCCCGGCACGGAAGGGTCGGTTCCACGCGTGACCACCAAGGCCAGATCCAGCGTGCTTTCGTTGAGGGCCTCAACCAGAAATCGCGAACCGCCCTCAGTGATGTGCAACTCCACTCCGGGATAAGCGCTGCGGAATGCGGCCAGAACATCGGCTACCAGCGAGACGCACAAAGTAGGTGGGGCGCCGAGGCGAACGCGACCGCGGCGCAAGCCTGCGAGTTCCTGGATCTGGTCATGGGCGGCCTGTGCATCGCCGAGCATGCGCCGTGCGATGGGCAGGAGCAACTCCCCCGCGTTTGTCAGTGTCACCCCTGAAGGCCGACGGTGAAAGAGCTCCGTACCGAGATGAGCCTCAAGTGCTGCGATCTGCCGGCTCAATGACGGTTGGGCGAGATACAGTTCCTCGGCGGCGCGTGTGAAATGGCCTACTCGAGCCACCATCTCAAAGGAACGCAACTGGTCCAGCTTCATGGTCATAGCATAAACGCATCAGGATGAGGCAAATAATTCATTGGAGACATTGCGACATGCGGCCTACCGTTGCTGATATGAACCTCTCTTCAGCTCCAGAACGTCTCCTGTCCACTTCGGTGCTGGTCATCGGCACCGGCGGCGCCGGGTTGCGCGCCTCCATTGAACTGGCCCAGAGAGGCGTCCAAGTGCTCGCTGTGGGTAAGCGCAGAAAGCATGATGCGCACACGAGCCTGGCCGCCGGTGGCATCAACGCTGCCCTGGGCACCATGGACCCGGAAGACAGCTGGGAACAGCACGCCGCAGACACCTTGCGTGAGTCGTACTTCCTGGCGGACCCGACCATTGTGGAAACCGTAGCCCGGAACGCGGCCCGCGGTATCGAGGACCTTGAACAGTGGGGCATGCCGTTCGCACGCGAGGAAGACGGGCGCATCTCCCAGCGCTTCTTCGGCGCTCACAAATATCGCCGCACCGCCTACGCCGGGGATTACACCGGGCTGGAGATCCAGCGCACGCTCATGCGCCGCGCGGCAGAGTTGAACGTCCCCATCATCGACACCGTGTACATCACCCGGCTACTAGTGTCCGACGGCACCATTTTCGGGGCCTATGGATTCGACATAGTGGATGGCACCCCCGTCCAAATCCACGCCGACGCGGTCATCCTCGCCGCCGGTGGCCATACGCGCATCTGGCGCCACACATCCTCACGACGCGATGAGAACACCGGCGACTCTTTCCGACTGGCTGCCCTGGCCGGTGCCCGGATCCGCGACGCCGAGTTGGTCCAGTTCCACCCCTCCGGCCTGCTTGAGCCCGACGACGCCGCAGGCACCTTGGTGTCCGAAGCGGCACGCGGAGAAGGCGGCATCCTCACCAACGCACTCGGCGAGCGCTTCATGGAACGTTACGACCCCGAGCGTATGGAACTCTCCACCCGGGACCGCGTGGCCCTGGCCGGATTCACCGAGGTCGCCGAGGGCCGTGGGACTGCGAAGGGCGGAGTTTACCTGGACGTCTCCCACCTGCCTCGAGAGACCATCATGGAAAAGCTGCCCAGGGTTTATCGCACCCTGATTGACCTCCAGATGCTGGACATCACCACTACCAAGATGGAGATCGCGCCTACCGCTCACTACTCGATGGGCGGAGTCTGGGTTGCCCCGGAGGACCACGGAACGGGAGTGAACGGACTCTATGCCATCGGCGAGGCATCCTCGGGGCTGCACGGAGCCAATCGCCTCGGAGGAAACTCCCTGATTGAGCTGCTCGTCTACGGGCGTATCACCGGCGAGCATGTGGCCGACTACGTATGTTCGCTCACCGAGGTGCATCGGGATCCGGCAGCAGTCGGTCTTGCCCGCAACGAAATGCAAAGCCTGCTGAACGGGAAGGGTACGGAGTCAGCGCGTCGGCTACAGCGTGAACTGCGGAATCTGATGACCGAGCACGCCGGCGTAGTGCGCACCGAACAGGGGCTGCAGGCGGGACTAGGGAAGCTGGATGATCTGGAGGGACGTGCGCAGTTCGTTACAGCGCACCCGGACATTGCGGGGTTCGACGACCTGGCCCACGCCTACGACCTTCTAGGTTCCCTCCTCGCTGCACGAGCCACCCTGGAGTGTGCTCTTGAGCGCCGCGAAACCCGCGGAGCACACAACCGGGCCGACTACCCAACGCTGGATCCGGCACTGCAGGGAAACTTCGTCTGGTCACCAGGTGAAGGTGTCAGCTTCGAAACGTTGGCCCCGGCTCCAGACTCCTTCCGGGCCTTGGCTGAGGCCCATGCCGAGGACTCGGTCGCCGGAAAGCTTGTGGAGTAAATCAGGCGGCTTAGGCCGTGCCTGAAGGAAGCTGCTCCAGCCGCCACGCGATGATCTCACTAATAAGCTCGGTGGGCAGCGGGGCGTTGTGGCGCAGCTGGACGAGGTGATCGGTGGTTCCGTATTCGTTCAGCTGCGCCGAGAAATGCGCGATTGCGTCCGGAGTCGGATAGAACCCAATGTGCTTCTTTGTTGCGGTGAAGAAGAACAACGGCTCGGTTCCGAGTTTGAAGGTGGGCATACGCCAACTGATCGACTCTTCAGCTTCCTCGGGCACGGCTGACCGGATCAGTTCGTACACCGCCAGCAGCCGTTGCCGCACATCGCCGTCGTACTGTTCTATGTACTCGCTAATCGATTCCGCTGCCATGTGGACTCCCCTGTTCGCCGCAAGGCGATCCTATTACAGCTCCTCATTGGGGCCCTCCAGGCTTTAGTCCCCCGAGCTTGACGTTGGCCAGCTCCAGCGGCCATCCGGCGTGATCTTGTATGTCACTTGGCCGAACAGAAGGTCACTGGTGCCGGCGGGGTCGCCGCCGTAAGCCCGGTACAGGGCTTTGGTCTTCACACCTCGGCGTTTCAGGGAGCGAAGGAGCCACCAGACCAACGCCGCAGCGCATAGCAATGGAATAAAGACGAGCGCCCATTGCCGAAGGCCAAGCCAGTGCAGGCTGAATAGCGGGATCACATAGCCAAGTGCGCCCACGACGACCACTTGAAAACCGATCCAAAAACGGAGTTCTCGGTTTGATGGTCGGTTATGAATGTCGTAGATGTAGTCGTCCAGGGATTTCACACTGCTCTTAGCATCAGTTGGCGGCTTAGGTCGCTGCTGAGCTGGCTCCCAATAGTCTGCCCTGCCAGTCGAGTTTGGTTTCGGTGAACCCCGCAACTTACGGAGCTGCGTCGCCCGGTATTCTTGGCGCGACAGCGTGACTGCATAGAAGGTGAAGGCTCCGCCGCCGCAGTCAGAAACAGCGCGCCCCACATAGGGCTTTGCCCCTGTCCCAGCGGCGCCAGCAACAGCACCACCGAAAAGACCGTGAGTATCGCGGCAACGACCGCGAGAATTCCCATCCCCCACCATGTGCTGACCTGTGCCTGCCCACTGCCTGGAGTAAAGCCAATTTCGTCTGCCGGGTAGCTGTGCAGTTCGCCGGTACTGGTGTTGCGGAGTACGCGTTTTTCCCCGGCGGCCACTGCAGCCTTGTGCTCTGCGTACACGGCATCATTGCGCCGCTCACGGTCGGAAATCATGGGCCGTTCTTTCTTTTCAGTCAGCTGGTCAGAGGTTCACAACGTGCTGGGGTCGGCAGTGATCAGCCCTATTAGGCCCAATATAGGTAACGCAGAAACAATTGGGCCGGCAATCAGGATCCAGGTCGTCCCCGGGTGCCGGCGGTAACCTCTCCCGCGCAGCTTGCCGGCCCATAGAGCAGCGTAGATGATGCTGGCGATCACGTAAGGGAACGCCAGCAAAACTGTCCCCAAACCTAGCCAGATGGTGGCCTGTAAAACGCTCAGCCCGCCTTCGCTGTACATATCGGCCGATCCGGACGTACCTGCGCCGAAAAGAAGCAGCAGCAGGAGCACCAGAAGACCTGCCAGGATCAGCAGAATCGTCCGAAATGTCCTGGCCCACGCGGGCAACGGCGGAGGTTGGACCTGTCCGGGCTGACTCGGGAAATAATTCGGGGAGTACGGGTTGTGAGGTTCCACGGTGCTCTTCCTACGGAGGGCTGGTGCAGGGTTTAGGCGGGGTGAACGTGCACAATAATGACTTGCACATCCTTTGAACCGTCATATCGGAGGTCGTACGAGACCCGGAGGCCTGTTGAGGTGCCCGGAGCCAAGGAAAAGTCACCTTCATCCTCTGGCCGGCTGGACATCGATTCGATCCAGCCCTCTGCTGACTCGCTGGGAATTCCGTACCGGTCCACGCCGTCGCGGATCAGGGCTGCGAAGTCCTCGAACGATTCGACCTTAAGGAAGTACGTGATTTCGCGGAAGTCGGACCTGTTATTCATGCCATTGAGCCTGAGCCGATCAGTCTTAGCGCTGATCAGTCCCGTCGGCGCTTCGATATTCAAGTCCATCAGACCATCAGAAATCAGGACATCCGGAGCTTGGCTGGTGCCGTGTTCGAGGCCGACGCTCTCCTTTGTGAGCACGCCGGACGTCATGTCGAAAATTGCCATCCTCGACTTCTTGATCTGCTCGATGCCCGCCGAGTCCAACCTTGCGTAGGTCTTCGCGCCAGTTAGTGCGGAAGGCGCCGTTGACGCCGTCGCGGAGCCGTTAGGGACAGCTGCCGTACAGCCCGTTAGCACCAACGACGTGAGCAAAAAAGTGGCAGCCAAGCCTTTCATACCTGTCCCCCTGAAGTATGTGACGGTCACGTCAGTAAATCACCCGCAGGGGTGACCAGTGAACTTCCCGTGAGGGCAGTTGTGCCCATTGCGCCGACCGTAGAGCATCGGTTACCCCCCTATCCTGTAGCGGCTTGGTGGAACGATGAGCTCCTTGACGCCCCTCGAAAAGGCCGCTCAGCGGTCGCACCATCTCTTGCTTTTGGTGGCTATCCTCCTGCTTGGATGTCTCAGCGGGTGCGAGTCTAAGCCCGACGAAATCTCCCCGTCCTCCAGCCCTCCGACTTCGGTGACTTCCGCGGTCCCGCCGCTGCCGGAGAGCGGCGTCATCGACGCCGGCACATACCTCGCCACCAGTTTCAAGGAACCTTTCGAGATCACCGTCCCGGACGGCTGGATGGCCGAAGAAGACGGCCTTGGAAAGGACGACCCGGATCACCGGGTGACATGGCCGTCTACCTGACTTTCTGGCCTTCGAACTACGTACCGACGGACGCATGCGCGTGGCAGGGCGCGCTCGTCGAGATCGATCCGTCGGCTAAGGACCTCGTCGACGCAATGACGGCGCAAACGTCAACGGCGAGCACCCCTCCGGTCGAGGTCGTGGTGGGCGACTACCGCGGCTTCGAATTCGACCACTCCGTCGAAGGCATCGCAGACATCAAAGGCTGCGACGAAGACAAGATCTGTGTCCGCTCAGAGTTCTCGCCCATATACACCCGCTGGTACTCAAGCGTCGCTGAGCGGGAAACGTACCGAGTGGTCAACCTGAACGGCGAACGCGCTGTCGTCGGCTTCACCACGTTCCACGAATCGATCAATCCAGAATTGACGAGAGAGGCACGCGCCGTCTTCGACTCGATCGTCTTTAAGTCCACCAAATGACCAACTGCTGCCACCGCGGAAACTGGACGACCTGGCGGCAGTTGTGCTCATTGCGCCTTCAGGGCATCGCCCGGTCATGGTTACCGGGAGAGTCTCCCTTTCCGGATGTGACAGTTGTAGACTCCCGTTCCACGACGCGCTACCGCGTCACACACTTTTTGGGGGAGGTTGTAGTGGGTGCTTTGCGTGGGTTTCAGGCCTTCAATGAACGACGACGGCTGGGTGCGGCGGGGACGGTCGCCGTCGCAATCTTGCTGGCACTGTTGCTGGGAACTTCGGGTCCACCCGCCGAGGCCAGCGAAATCAAGGATGCGGCACACTCAAATCTCGGCACAGCATCGAGCGCCGTCAAGAACGACTTCAATGGGGACCACAAACCTGACATTCTGGCCCGTGACGGCGCCGGCGACCTATGGCTCTACCCCGGAAACGGCTCAGGCGGTTGGCTGCCCCGGATTCAGGTAGGAAACGGCTGGAACATCATGACGGCAATCATTGCCCCCGGGGATTTCAATGGTGACGGTCACGCGGACATCCTGGCCCGTGATTATCCCTTGGGTGATTTGTGGCTATACCCCGGAAATGGCTCGGCGGGATGGATGCCACGTGTGCTGGCAGCCGGTGGCTGGAATAACCAGACTAATAGCCTAGGGATCGGCGACTTCCAAGGTGACGGATTCGTTGACGTAGCCGTCTCTAACCGTGGCGGGATGTGGATAGAGCGCGGTAATGGCAAGGGCGGCTGGCTGGACCCAGCGTGGGCGGGATACGGCTGGTTCTTCGGTTCGGAGGCCATCGGTGTCGGCGATTTCAACAGTGATGGCACGTCTGATGTCGTGGGTCGCGACAATTCGGGTGTCCTGTGGCTCTACCCTGGCGACGGAACCGGCGGCTGGTTGCCACAGAGCGTGACAGGCGCCGGTTGGAATGCCATGAACTCCCTTGTTGGACCAGGCGACTTCAATGGGGATGGGAAGAACGACATCCTGGCACGAGACTCCATCGGCGACTTGTACCTCTACGAGGGCAGCGGTGGATCCGCATGGCCCACATCGAGGAAAGTGGGCAACGGCTGGAACGTCATGACGGCGATCTTTTAGAAAAAGTCTTTGGAGCCGCGGCGAGTGTTTTTGGGGACCTTGGCAGCGCGGACAAACCACCAAATGCACAAGCCTAAGAGGACGAGATTCAGCCCCACAATGATCCAAAAAGGGACTGTTGGAGAATGACCCTCAAACAACGAAAGGACCCTGCTCGCAAGCAGCATCAGAGCTAGGAGACCAAAAAAGACCGCTTGCACCTTGGTGGGCTGCTGCTTCCTTGTCGTCATGGCTTGAGCCTATAGGTGGCCGCGATATTCCTCGCGTCGGGCAGGGACCGGGCGAGGCGATCAAGCTTGGTCACCACGAGGGTGTCTCCATTGCGGCATGCGGCCAGGGCTTTGCCAAGGCCGGGCCGTTCCCGCTGGGTGCCTGTGAATCTGTGATCCACGTGGAAAGCATCGGGATCCACGCCGGCCGCCGCGAGCGCATCCCGATGGGCGGTCAAATCTTGAGTGTTTGTGCAGACACGGGCATAGCCAAAAAGCATGACGCCGAGTGTAGCGTTTAGGGCCCCTTCACCGGGCAGTTTCGCGGGCGGGTCTTACGGGAATCCGGGGACCCGGAACGGCGGGAATTTCGACGCCCGCAAGATCGGACTGCACAGCGGCCGGTGGAGGACCGGCTTACGGACGCCCCCTGTCTAGCCAAGCGGAACGGATGGAGTGCACGGGTAGTCTGAAGCGATGTCCTATGACTTGGCAGTTTTTGGTTCCGAGGCACTCCTAAGCGGAGATGTAGCTACGCGTATCACGAACATCCGCGGCCTGACCGCTGACTTGGACCCCGACGTCGCTTCTTCCTGGAGTTTCCGCGTGTTTAGAGGTCCCAAGCGTATTTACAGCTTCACGGTCGAAGGACCGTATGAAGATAGCGGCGAAGACACTCCCGAAACGTATGCCGAGATGGTCGTGTTTGGCATCAAGTATCGATACGACATTCTCATCGAAGGGGACGGAGATGCGTCGGGCGTCCCTCCTGCTCAGGCCTTCGCCAAGAAATTGGCCAAAGCAGTCAGCGGGTTCGCTATGGATCTGCAGACCGACGAAGTATGGCCGAAGCCCAGGAAGCCTGCGCCCTCCACTGACTGGTATGACTCGCCCGATTGGAGCGATGAGGCAAAGGCGGAGTTCGAGGAAAAGCTCCGCAGCGTCCCTGGCACGGGTTCCGGATACCTGCACAGCAAAGCGATCCGACTCCAAATGGCGGGCGAGCTGAAGGGTGCCAGCGAACTTTGGTTACGGGTGCTGGATGACACGGACGAGTTCGTGGCCATGTCGTCCCATAACGCTGCGCTGGAAGGCTTGGGTGATATTTACGCCAAAGAGAACCCCGAGTTGTCCGCGCACTACTACCGTCGATTGCTGGCAAAAGACAGTCTCCAAATGACAACGGGCATGCAGGCAGTCAAACTTGCTCAAGTCCTCATAACCCGAGGCGAGACCTCCGACCTCGAAGAGGCAGCAGCGCTGCTCGAACGCTGGGCCGAGGGGCCAGATGACCCCTTTGCCGTCAACAACTTCAGATGGAACATGGCTGTTATCCATTTGGCCCAAGCCATCGGCGACCAGGACGCTACACGCAAGGCTGCACGTCGTGGCTTGGACCTCCTTGGAGTGGGCCCTCAGTTCCCAGCTCAGATGTGCAGTCAGAAGTGCAGGGGTGTGCACGTGAACGACGAAACTTTGGACTGGCTGCAGCAAATAGCTGAATAGATCCCGTGCCGACGGTGACATAAATTCGTGGCGGACGCGCCCGTTAAGGGATCCCTTAGCGAACGTCAGGGGTGGCCAGTGTCATGTCCACCTAATCCCGAATGCAGGGTCTGCGACGATGGTCGCATGCTTGTATGGCTTACGGACTGGCTTTGCGGAAGATCACCTGCTCATTAGAGTGGGTGACACAGTGGATTGGACAGTGTATCCGGCTGACCGGGATTGGGTTTGGCGATTGTTCGGTGGTCGTCTGGTCATCGATTGGCAGTTCGATTCGTACGGCGATGCGGTGGATCAACCTTCGCGTCGGGTGTCGGGAGAAGTAGCTGAGGTGTGCAGCGTGCGCTGTCGTCAGACCCGGACACGCGAAGGCCTGGTACCCGTGACTGGCGAGGCAACGCTGGAGCCGGTAGCCGACACATCCGGTTCATGGATGCGTGATACCGCTCATGAGGAAAGCGTCGCCAACACCGGCACTGGCCAGATCATGTACGCATTCTCGTACACAGGTCCCTTTGACAGAGGCGAAACCGACTATCTCTACGGCTATGTCCTATCACTTGCATACTGCGACGAAGAGAATAGCGCCAGCGAATCGACGAGACAGTGACAACGCACTAATTCCCAATAGTGCACCAGCGTCCCGCTAGAGGATCGGTTTAGTGGCGCTTCGTGGCATTGTAGGCTCTGTGACTGGGCCCATAATGCCATGGTTAGACCTTGTAGAAACTGCGGAGGTGCAGCGTGGACGAGCTTGATGAAGTGGAATTTCTGGAAGGTCTCCCGCCATTAGTACGCGCTTCCCGAACTGGAGACCTTGGCGAGGTCTGTTCACTGCTTGCCCAAGGCGTTTCCCCTGCTGCGGCCGAATCCGATGGATGGTCCGCGCTGCACGCCGCTGCATCGCTAAACAATACTGAGATCATTGGGGTACTGCTCGAAGCGGGGTGTCCGGTCGACGTCATGGACGACTCCGGTTTCACGCCATTGCTCAACGCCGCGGGCCCAGGGAACACCGAGACAATCAGTCGCCTCCTTGCCGCGGGAGCCGACCCTAACGTCAGGGAATACCGACTGCTTCAAACACCCTTGTTACGTGCAGCCGACTACGGAAATGCCGAAGTCGCACAGCTGCTCATTGATGCAGGAGCGCGCATCGACGACAAGTCCCGCGGGGCAACGGCTCTGATGACGGCGGCGGAGTCCTCGGACGGGATGGAAACCGTAAGAGTCCTTCTGCAGGCCGGAGCAGATCCTCGAATAACGGACGACGGAACTGACGAAAAATTCGTAGGCATGACCGCGGCTGACTATGCGCGTCGAATGAGCAACACTTTAATCGCGGACTTCATAGATGCCTGGAAATGACGTGCCCAGACTGGATACTTGTGTCGATGCCAAAATCACAGAACTCCTGGCCTTAGCACGAGGTAACCAAATCGGTGCCCGGTAAGGGGATCCCTCACCGGGCACGGTGAGGGATCCTCTACCGGGCAGGCCAGAGGTCTGCTCTGGCCCCGGCCTCGCAAGAGAGTGGCCCCGCATTCAACTCAGTGAAAACTGGTCCGCGGCAGTGGTGTAGCGAATGACTGGCGCGCCGCTCGAACCTTCGTCTCTAATCACAACATCTCGATGAAGCGTGGTTCCGAGCTTCCTGATCAGGTGGGCTATGCCGTCTACTCTTGCCTGGTTGACGAGTTCCCGGAGGTCGAAGTCAAATATCACAGCGTCCGGACCGGGAAAGAAGTTGACGCGTGCTCCATCGACGGGCCACACGGCAAAGCTCTCGAATTCGGCAAGACCGTGTCTGTTGGGCGGCAGAGGTGAATGGCCATCACTGGTTGTCACTCGCCAGCCGCTGCGGTGCAGCATCGCAAACACTGCATCCCAGTCGTGTTCTGCACTCCCGAGTACCTCGCCATCAGGGAGCACGCCGGGGTCGTCCCCGAAGGCCCTATGGAAGTGCGTCCAGTCAAGATCCGATGTCATGGGCACAATCATCGCTCAGATCGTGTCGGGGTCGTGGGATTGCTCTGTTGGAGGCTCGAAGCGACGCCCGTAAGACGATCCGCATCTGGCCTTGCACACGATGGACACGCTCACGACAGGGCTTTCACAGCATTGCTAGATTTAGTCCGTGAAACATAAGGACAGCAATGACCCCGTTTTCGATCAACTACTGTCGTTGATCGACAAGCACGGGTGGGCGGTACGTCATGTCGGCGCGGGTCATGAGGCTGCTTTTTCCTACACTGTGGGCCTGACTGCCGTAGGGCATCCTGAGATTGTTATGGAGGGCCTGCCGTTCGAAGTGGCTCAAGCATTCCTGAACCTCATGGGTGAAGAGGTCAAAGCAGGTAGACGTTTCACTCCCGGAAGCATCACCACCGACCTCACGGACTCTCCAGCTCCCATCGCTTTCATCTCGGTAGAAAACATCACGGGACTGACAGCAGTGGCGGAAGTCTATGGCGAAGTAAACGCCCTCCAAGCAATTTGGAGTGACTCCACGGGACGACTGCCCTGGGAGTCGTCCTACCGCAACTCTGCGGATGCGCAACCGCTTTTGGGTCCGGTACCGGACTCCTTCAAGTAAATCTGTCGCTTTTCGTTCGACCGCAACGTGTCCGGTAGAGGATGGCTATGCGGACATATTAGGGGGCGCATAGGAAAAGACTGACGGCCTCCTAATGTGCGCCATCATGGTTCTCATGAGATCTGAACTTGATTGGGCGCGCGTCCATAAAGCTTTCGGGGATGATCCCGGCGTGCTCCCTGATGGAGAAGTGGTCGGGAGTGCGGAACAGGACTGGGATGTGCTGTTTGCGATGCTGCACGACAGCGATTGGAAAGTGACGACCAGCGATGGCCATTCACCGCTTCCACCCAATAGGCATGGTCTTGCCGAGTTTGAGATCATTGCCGTCTGGCCGATTGACGGAGTGCGTGTCAACTTCTTCCCAGGACCCGACGGCGTATATTTTGACGTCGACCTTCGGGAACTCATCAACCAGGCCGCAATGGACGGGCTTGCCAACTTGATGCGCAAGCTCGGAGCGACTCTTCGTCGAGACGTCGTGCTCAGAGACGAGGGGTCAACAGGCACCCCAGTCATTCGCTACGCCACTTCAGCAGACCTGTTCACAATAAGCTAGATACAAAAGGACCCCGTCAAAGCCCCGTCCCTTGCAGAGCCAGCCCTCCCGTTAAAGGATCCGCTACCGGACATGTCGTACGGGAAGGCGGTAGACCGTCTTTACGGCAAGGGAAACTCTGGGATGCACTGTGGGCTGTCACCCCGACGAACTACTGTTAAGCCCGCATATGGGCAAGCCCGTAGCCGTAATCCAAGCGAGGAACGAATATGCCACCACGCCAAAGCCCTGCCCAAAAATTGGCCGCCAAGCTCCTGCTTGGCGGCGAATGGGCGCCCGTGACCAACAAAATCGGGTTCATCAAACAACCGCTTGACGAAGCCGCCGTCGAGTGGCGGCAATGGGTCCAGGGCAGCCCCTACCAACCGCGTGGCGGCATTGGCGTCACCGAGCACAAGGGCACCTTGAGGGAGCTGCTGGGCAAGCTCCTGCCCCTGGGATATGGCACGCGTTGGCTTCTGTTAGAGACGACTAATCCCGAGTGGACCGCTGTCATGGAGAACACCACCGGTGACGCGAACTTCTACTTGCCCTTACAGGTGCATTTCCCGGAGGCAAGGGGAATTCCCATCATTGAGGTTGAAGACGAGCCCAAGAACATGAAACGCCTGCCCGATGAAATGGCCAGGGGTCGTTGGGGTGGCCGCAGTCTCAAGATTTACGACGAGGCGGGTAAGTGGAGGGGCCTGAGCCTCTATCAATCTGAACCTTGGAAGTTCCACCACGGTGGAGAACCCTACGACTTCGAAGACGTCGAACAGTATTCCGCGCCGCGCGCCCTTGACTGTTTCCCCCACGAGACGTTGGTCCACATCTGCCGCAACTTGGGACTGGACCCCTTCGAGGAGGACTTCTACGTCCCCAACGGACGGGCATTCATTGTGGAGCTACTCCACGACGGAAAGAGGTCGGGAGGGAAGAAGTACACGTTGGCGGAGGCGAGGGCAGGTTACGACGATATCAGTGTTCAGCGCGTTGACGACCCCGTCATTGGCAACGCCCTCTACCCTTCGGGTGCGGTAAATCCTCACCCCGACGCGGTCTTCCCTTCTACCGGGCACAAGCCCTACGTGAAGCCAACCCTGTGGGACCTGGCCGTGAAGGAATTCGAAGAGAGCCTGAAACGCTATAGCAGCTACCCAGTCCGTGCGTCCCTCAGTGAAGGCCTGGAAGAACTGGGTGTTCTTGGCTTACCGTCACGGTCGTCTGGTGGGTCTGGAAGCACCAGTATCAGCGTGATGGCCACGCCCACGCTGTTGGAATCACCTGCGGCTGTCCGCGAGTACACAGCAGCCTTCATGATCCTGCAATGGACGCAGGCCGATGACTCGTCTGCGTACAAGTCGTTCTACCCGAACCGGAAGCAGATGGCCGTCATCCGGCGCATCTACAAGGAGCAGGGCCTCTACCCCTTCGATGTGAACTCCAATGGCGTCTATTTCACATTGGCCGTGGACAAAATGATCCGTACCGTTACCAGCCTGCGGCTGACCGATGAGCTCGTTGATTGGGAAGCCTCGCGTGCAAAGCCGAAGCTGGGCGAAATGGCAGCATACGACGGGAGAAACCGATCCTGCGCGTGGGAGATCCGGATGCACATCCAGGGGCACGAAGACGAGATCTGGAACACCGGCCTGGACGCGAGGGTTTGAGCCTGCGGGAGGAATTGCTCTTCAAACGATTTGAATACGAGCGTTAGAACACCCTTCAGGGAACCTGGAGGAGAAATCTTATGTCGGCATGCTCCGCAACGGGATCGGCTTACGGACATCAGTGAAGAGGGGTAGATTGCGCATCGCCCCGCTAGATCTAGGGGACGGTTCCGGGCCTCTGGCGCTTCGGCTTAGTGTTGATACTCGGTCCTTGCTCTCTTGGGTGGATCGATGGATTGAAAGCTGGGGGAAATCCCGTGGGGAAACATGCACATGAGTGCTGCCTAGAACCGGTTTCTTGTCGGGTTGCCTGACCTGATCCAGTCGACGCTAGCAAGCCAGTCCCGCCGAATTCTACGATCTGCTGACTGTCCATCATCCGCGAGGGCCATGTCATCGAGCAGCGCAAGCAAGTGATCCCCTGCACGACTTGCGTATTCCCACAAGAAGTCTGTCGCGGCCAGGAACCCCTCACGCGATGTCAACGTTAGCGATCCTGCTCCCTGATGGGACTCAGCTGGTGACGATGATTCGCGGGTTCGAGGGAAGCGTCCGGATTTGATCCATTCGATACTTTCGACCCAGTCCTCCCAAGCGGCGGAGTCGAAGGGGCATCCGTCGCTCGTCAGGCCAGTGTCTCCCAACAGAGTTATTAGGTCGTCGCCAGCACCACGACGTGCGTACGCCCACACAAAGTCGGACATCACGAGAAAGCAATCTTCGGTCGAGAGGATGGGATCTAAGGGAGTCGAGCTATCTGGGAACAACGTTCAGTCCTCCGTTAGTGATCTCGGCACCGTTGCGAGGCTCTGCCCACGCCTGCGTGCCGTCCGACAGACCCTTGAAGTACCTGTCATGTGATCCATCACATGCCAGTGTGGGATGCAGAAGCCGCCAGAACGACTCCGAACCATCATTATGCGTGTTGGCCCCTTCCTTCGCACATGTCGCTCGAGGTAGAGCAGGCTCGCGGCTGCCCATTAAGCCGGCGGCCCACCGGGCGCCGCTACGTCCGATTGGGGATCCTTTACCGGGCGGCGAAAAGGGATCTGAGCTGCTCCGGTCGCGCACGGATATGGGTTCCAGTTGAGTCCATATCGTTGGGCCAGCGCTTCAAACGGTGCGTATGCCCACGTCCCCCCAGAAAGTCGCATCCACCCATTCGAAAGGTCTATCGCTACATGCCTCAAACTCTGTGCTGAAGCGGGAAGGTTGGGAACAGATAAGGGCTAGTTCGAGATCAGCGTCATTAACTAGCCACCAGTCCGTCCCCTCATCCCAGAGCAAGAGACGGCCGTCGCTGCCGTGAGTATCCAACACCCAATTGCGCAAGGCGGTGCTGTTTTCAAGGGCAGAATCCGGGACTTGAATGGGCCCGGTGGGGACAACGAAGCCATTGCTTGGAGGTGGGGTTTCATCTATACGAAGACTCAGAGCGCCTCTTCCCCGTAGTGACGCCCAGGACTGATCGCTGAGGAAGATGCTGCCCAGGATTATCCCAGCTTCACAAGCAATCACGGTGTTGCCCGGTATGGCAGCGGACCAGCCGCGTTCGATCTCAAAAGGGACAGGCGGAAGATCAATAGGCATGCATGGGATTCTGCCACGGTGTGCCCGTAGGCGGATCCTTCACCGGGCGCTGACCGGCTTCTTCCTCTCACCAGTGTGACAACATGTGTTCGTGTTCTTTGATGTGTACTTCCAGCGCTTCCGAGGCGGCGACAGCACTCCACCCGGTGGAGAGTTAAGTGCGCCAGAGCCTCCGGCCATCTATCGTGCGAGAGAATTCCGGGCAGAATTTCGGACTCGTGGATTCAGGGTGGTGACGAAGTGACAACGATGAGAATGGCTTACGCGCACCTAGACGCTGACAACATCGGAGGAACCAGCCAAGCTGACTACTTGGTGGGTCTTGATGCCGTTTTCACCGTCTCGGAAGGGTCTGTGCTGCTCTATCGAGAGCAAGCCTTTCCCGTGGTCGAACTAGCTCGCAGCTTGTTCCTCTGGCTCAACGCCAACCCTCGAGGTGACTTCGTTTTTGACTCGATGTCCATCCAGGAGGTGGGAGCGGTTTCACTAAAACGAGCGTCATCGGGATGGCTGATGGAGTCAGTATTTAGTCCTGGTGTAGTCAGCAATCCCCTTGATTGGGCGGAAGTTGAGCGTGGATGCAAGGAATTTTTGGACCAAATCGAATTCGATCTTTTGTCGCTGGGAATCGATCCTGCTGACGTGATCCATCGTTGAATCAACTTCGCCACCACCAAGATTCGCACTCGCTGAGAAGGTGCCCGGTAAGGGATCGCCTTGCGGGCACCCTGCGCGAAGGAAAATTTGGCGTCTATGTAGCCGGCTTCGGATACTTACGCCGGCGCGAGGAATGTCCCAGGTGAGCTGTCCCACTTCCACGGACAATCGCATAGGCTCTGTGACGGAAAGGGGTTTCTTGTGCCGACGAGGGGACGTAAGGTGGCAAGGCCGAGTTAGGGACTGATGGCGTATTCCGTGAAGTGGCCACAGGCTTCAAAGCCGAGACGGCGGTACACGGGTTCTCCGTCCTCGGAGGCCTGCAATACTGCGGTTTCGTATCCGGCCTCGCGCGCGGTGTCGAGTGCGGCCACGGTGATTGCGCCGCCGTAGCCTCGTCGGCGGTCGGAGGCAAGCGTGGCAATGTTGTAAATCCCAGCGACCCTCGAATGGAAGAACACTTCGGCGGAACAGACGGGGCGACCGTTTACGTATCCGACCAGGTAGCGGGCGGGACAATCGGTGGCGAGGGCAGAATCTGCGGCCTCGGCAAAGAATTGCTGGACTGTGGCTGCTGGCAGGCTCCAGTTTGCAGCGAGGATCGTGGCGTAATCGGCGAGCTGTTCCGGGGTGGTCACCTGACGGATTGTCAGGTGTTCTACTCGCGTCTCAGGGAGATCGCCGTGCAGGTCCTTCCACATGCCTGTCTCTGTCTCTGACGCCTCGAGGCCGGCGTTCTCGAGGTATTCGGCAAGATTGCCCGGAGTAGAGGCCGGGCCTACCCACCAGGAGAACGGGCGGCCGGTGGATGCCAGAGTTCGGACCGTCTCCGCGGTGCGGGTTTGCGCTGTGTCCTGAGCGAATTGGGCTGCGGCCACGATGTTGAAGGTGTCGTCGGCCAGGCCGCTATCGGCGATCAGGAGATCGGCTGTTTTTGCAACGGAGGCACCGAGGCGGTGACGGTGCAAGTGACTGGCATGCTCAGCTAGATTCTGTTCCATCGCGTGCTGCAGATCGGATTTAGAGCTAAGCGGAAAATTCGCGGCTTCCATGATGATCCATTCAAACATGCTTCCTCGAGGGTGTCGGGCGCTGATCCCACTCAACGTCTCCGAAGCCTGCTGGTGGGCCGGGCCCAAAAGCCAGCGAAGTGGGACACGGTAGTCTGCCGATCTGACCCCCAGCTGGCTCGTCGAACGCACTTAAGCCGGTGGCCTAAGGGACGCCCTTAAGCGCCCGATGAAGGATCCTTCACCGGGCGTTGTCGCGGCGTCAGACTTGTCAGGGTGGCATATAGGAAGCATCGCCAACACGCCTCCGATTGCAGATCCTCTCCCAGCTCTTAAGCTGGCCACGGCTCCGGGCTGCGCCACCGGGCAAAGAACGTGCTTACGGCCTCGGGAGATGACTGATCGACGGACAGCCATTCAGTAGCCACTTTGCGTCCGACTTGCTCGCACGCTTCCTCCGTCATCGGGCCCCTTGGGTCGTCCAAGTAGTCGCTGACCTCCATCCAGATGGCGTACGCGGCACCACCATGAGAGCAATCGAAGAACTCAGCAATGAACTGACCGGCGTTATCCATGGTGACGTCGTAGGTACGTCCGCTGCCGGGCTGAAGTACCAGCCGGGCTACCGCGGTCATTGCGTCCAGAAATTGCATCTCAAGTCGGTTGCCTTCCACTTCTCCTCCATTCCGATCGGATCGGGCCGCCCTTCCCTGGGGTGGTCGGCGCACAGGCGCTCACGTGATCCCTCAGCAGCCCAGGATTGCGCAGGGAGCCCGGTGAAGGATCCCTCACCGACTCCTACCGCACAATAATGTTGTTGGACGACGGAATTGGAACACAGCCCGTCCCGGACTCACCCGGCTCCAGTTCAATAGACGATCCTTGGAAGCGAATTCGGATCGATGGGCACCAGAAACCGCCTCCAAGGCCCCTTGGCTCGTAGTTGAGGTCCACTTGTGTCACCTGTCGGGTGCATTTGTCCCGCCAGCGTTGTTTCCTGCTGACGTCCCAGATTGCAACATCGGCATCCGCTAAGACTCCACTACCTTGTACCGGTTCAGCTCTGATTCCGATTGGGACTGCCCCGGCTTTTGTTGACTCGGGGTCTTAGGCCGCTGTGAGCGCGGTCCGGTTGATTGTTTCATATTCGATGGGCGTGAGTTTTCCCAGCCGTCGTTGGCGTCGCCGGCGGTGATAGGTTCTCTCGATCCAAGTCGTGATCGCCAGTCGGAGGTCTTGCCGGGTGAGCCACCGCTGGCGGTCCAGGACGTTCTTCTGCAGCAGCGAGAAGAACGATTCCATCGCGGCATTATCCGCACACGCACCGACCCGGCCCATCGACCCCGTCAGCCCCTGGCGCCGGAGTGATTCAACAAAACGGCGGGACCGGAACTGGGACCCGCGATCCGAATGCACCACTGTCCCTGCAGGTTTGCGTGCCCGCACCGCGTTCTCCAGTGCGGCCACGGCCAGCGAGGACTTCATTCGCAAGTCCATCGAGTAGCCGACGATCCTCCCGGAATAAACGTCCTTTACGGCGCAGAGGTAGAGCTTGCCCTCGGCGGTGGGGTGTTCGGTGATGTCCGTCAGCCATAGCTCGTTCGGTGCCGCAGCGGTGAAGTCCCTCTCCACCAGGTCGTCATGAACCGGTGGCCCGGGTCTGCGGTTCAGGCCACGCTTCTTCGAGAACACCGACCAGATACCGTGGTCACTGCACAGGCGCTGGACCCTGTTCTCGCTCGCCGCGATGCCCTTCTCGGAAAGTTCGTCGGCGATGAACCGGTACCCGAAGGCCGGGTCGTCTGCGTGGATGTCAAAGGCGGCGTTGACCAGGTGCGCATCCACCCAGTCCCGTTCCGTTACCGGGCTGACTCTCCAGCGGTAGTAGCCTTGCTTGCTGAATTTCAACACCCTGCAGGTCACCGCCACTGGAACACCGTCGGCGGCAAGATCCGTGACCAGCGGGTAAGTCATTTTGGGTTGATGTCCCTGGCCAGATAGGCAGCAGCGCGGCGCAGAATCTCGTTCTCCTGCTCCAACAAGCGGTTACGCTTCTTCAACTCCCGCACCTCGGCCGACTCACTCACTGCCGGGCCGGCCCCGGAATCCTTACGTTCAGCAATGGCAATCCAACGCTTCAACGTCGTGACCGACAGCCCGAAATCCTTCGCAATCTGCGCCAGCGGCGCTTCGCCCTTGCGGGCCACATCAATAACATCCTGGCGGAACTCCGCCCCATAAGCCGTGGGCATGGTCAACATCCTTCCACGAGCACAAGCTCGCTAGATCAAGGAGTCAACAAAACTGGGGGCAGTCCCATTCCCTCGAACCTTCCGGGTGTGTCCCATGTGACGGAAAAAATTCGACCGTCCTCCATTACTAGGTCGATGCCGTAATCTACGGCATCGAAACCAGGGCAGGACCAAAGAGGAGAATCCCACTCCGTAGGGTCGGTTATAGTACGAGGACCTGTTCCTTCGGAAGCCGGCAAACGATCCAGGCGCTCATAGTCAATGTTTACGTAGTTCACTGACGTCAGGATTGCTCCAACCATTAGCTGGGCGTGTTTCCGTCGTTGCTCGACTTCAATGAACGCATCATACTTTCGCGTCCGCTTAGGGCGGCTTCCCCTCGTTAGAGCAAACGCCCCTTTTTGACGATCCTTCACTGGGACGACGAGATCGCCCGCACGCCGCCTGTTCTTTCGGGATGTTTCTCGGGCTAACCATACACAGCGCGGCTTACGGATAATTTCGCGGTTGGTCTGGTTTCTGGATCTTTTGTCGGCCCGCCATGACCGTGGAGTAGCCGAATAGCAAACCATGCGCATCAGTTAGGGCGGACTTGGAGCCTTGTTTGGCTGCCCAGCGAAGCGACAACGGCGGCTACGGCGGCTGTCAGAGCTGGGACGTAGAACCAGCCGATGCTCCCGGAGCCGATGACTACGAAGACAACAAGAGCGACAGCAGTCGCAACCGACACTGAGATCCGCGCACGCCCTCGTGTCAGGAGAGGTAGCGCGGTCAGGGCCACGGGGATGAGCAACGCCACGAAAACAGATGGCCCACGTGTTTCCAGCAGGGTCGAATGGCTGATCTCCTCTGGCCCACGAGAAGTTACTCTCATCTGGGTGTACATGGGAACTAATAAGAGAACAACGGAAGCAACGATCGCGAGCGAGACAGATAGGAACTGGCGAACATTCCAAGAATCTAGATGGTGTTTCACGTGACTCCCCGGCCAAAGCTGTATACGGCAACGAAAGCACGGTTGGGGTGTTTCCACTAGAGGACAGTTGGATCGAACAGGCCGTCCACCATTAAGTCAGGCTAGGTCTTCAAACCAAACGGCACCTGCCCATCCGACTCGCAAGGTGCCCGGTAAACCGTCGGCTTACGGACGCTGGCGTGTGACCGTTAGCTTCGGGTGGTGAACTGGACCTGGATGCGCCTCAGCTCAGCGCGTGGAAGCACTGCGGTGGCGACGCCGCCGCCTGCCAGTCGGGCTCCGATGCCGTATACGAACGGGTCCGTATCGACCTCCGCACCGGGCCCATCGATTCCGTTGATGACGATCCTAGCTTGACCATTGACCATCCGGCCGGTTACTGCGGGGGTGTGCTGGTCCCACGGTTTGCCGCCCGGCCAGAGCTCCTGCCGGTACTGGTTCATGAGGATGTGGTTGACATGGTCAGCCAGGAGGCTTTGAACTGAAGAGCGCTCGGACTGCTCACGGTGCCAGGTGGTTCGCACTGCCTCCCACAGTTGCGGACAGCGCATTCGCTCCACCTGCTCGATCAGCCAAGGGGGCCGCGGCCATGGCGGAACTTCCTCGATCGCCCTGCGTGTCTCCTCGTCGAGATCCGCGAGGTTAACGCGGTCTGAGCGGTCATCCGGGTTTCGCCAGAGCGTGTAGGTGATGCTCGCCGTCATTTCGCTGTACCCACGATCATCCAAGCCGTAGCTCAGACCGACGGAGTCCGTGTCCTCCAGCGACGGTTGGGGCATGAGCCCCAGCACCGGAATAGGCATGAGTTTCAGGTTCTCGACCCATTCGGCACGGGGGTCAGGGGCATCCTCGGGGAGAATGTCAGCCGCTCTCATGCCTCGACTATGAACCAAACGAGGGCGCCCTGTAAATGGGAACGAGTTTCGGCTTCCATGTCCGGTACAGGATCCCCTTGCCGGCTACCAATGCGCCAAATTGCGCTGTTAAAACGCCGCCATTTACTGCTGAAAGTCACAGCCGATCCCTAACCGGGTGCTTGAAGCGCCCCATAGACCACCGGCTTACGGCGGCTTCTAAGGCCCCGAGAAGGGATCGGCTTCCTCAGCCGGGATACCGTGAAGGCGACGTCCTCCCGTGGTTCGCGTTACCCCTACCCCGCGAAAGAAGCCTGATGAAAACGGACACTGAAGTACTGACAGCCGACATGATGCGATTTGCGTCCCTGCTAAGACACATGAACCTCTCCGTCGTGGCGCTCAAATACGAATCCCTTGCCAGAGCGCTTCAGACCGAACCATCGGCAGAGTCTGTGGAGGAAGTTCGCCTGTGGCTCCGCTCGTCACTGAAGGGCGGCAGCGGAAGCCTCAGTGACCGGTACGTGCAGAAGGACGGAGCAGTAGATGAAGTCCTCAACGCCGAGTACGAAGAACTTCTCCAGAAGTTCACGGATTTCGTCAATGCTGAGCCGGAATCGAAGGCGAGCGCGGCTGCTGCCATGTTCGCCAATGGAGGCACTTACTTCCGTCTGATCGAAACTCCCGTCCGCAATAGATGGTTCTCCATCAAAGGAACCTTCACTTACGAAGTAGCGACTGCGCCGGGAGTCACACGGCTGGTGACTTTGGATCAACTCGGTCAAGCTGTCGGTTATGGGCCGCAGAACTCCCGGAAGGACTGGCAGGAGTGCCGGATGGTTGCAGACCGCCTTTTCAGGGAGGGACGCAGGGACCATTGGGTTCACTACTCCAGCTCCTATGTCGTTCCGGACGATGCACTCCGAAAAGATTGGTAGGGATATGTTCGCGAAGGGGAGCGTCTACCTGATGCAGATGACAATGGAGGTGTCTCGGTGAACGATCGTTTATCGGGCGTTAGGACTCATTGGACATCGCTATGAGACGTTCAATATCATCCGCCAGCTCTGGGACCGGCCGACGAGCATCGAGTTCGAGGGTCGCCCCGTTCCGAAGCAGTGGTTCGACTTCGAGAATGTTTTGGCGGATCGCGGACTGGTCTGCCTCTGAGTTGCCGTAGGGATTGTTCTTACGAACCGAGACGCGCTCGATGAGGACATCTACGGGTGCGCTCAGGAGAACAACAGCGGCGAAACGATCATAGAAGCATCCTTGATTCTCGACAGTCCCTGAGACAACCAGGAAAGAATCAGACGCCAGAAGTGCCGACATGCGCGGTTCATCCCATGTGCCGTCAGGAAGCACCCAAGAGTCATAGTCGGTGTCGATCGTTCGGTAGCCCCTCCGGGACAACTCGCGCAGCACCGTTGTCTTTCCCACCCCTGACATGCCGGTGATCAGAACTCGAGACATGCGAGTCAGCGTATACGGTGTGCCAGAGTGTCCGGTAGCCGTTCCCTGAACGGACAATCTCCGTTGGCCTCCGGTAGCCGATCGGCATGGGCATATAGATCAGTCGTCTGGTGAGTCCGACTGAGAGCCCCGAGCAGACCCCGGCCCGCCCGATAGACGAGCCCTTGGTGGCACGCCAGCATGTCTATGCGTCACATGAAGGTGAGTCGCCGTGAACTCCTACCCCCTTAGGCAGAAATACGCCATCCCGAGTACGCCTCGGTAGCCCTCTTCATATGCAGCGCGCTGTTCCTCATAGTGCCGAACGGCGGGCGGGTCCGCATTCGGATCAGCCGCTCGGGCGACGCCCTAACCATCCGCGCTGGTTCGGGCAGCGACGACCTCCAATTGGTACGTGTTGTGCCGTTGGCACCTGACCTGGTCGCACTCGCCGGGCCGTTCACCTGCGCACCAACACGCGCAGGGCTGACAGTCCCTTTTCACTCCTGGCGGGCTACTCCCCCGGACAGCCAACTCCACTGATGCCAGCGAGCTTGAGGCGAACTTGCGGGCCCAACCGTTCATGAGATCATGGAGGTTCCGGCAGCCTGCCATTGACAGTGCTGCGACTCAGTTGGCTCCGTAACAAGCCTATGGGGGGCACATCACGGTGGAAGATACTGCAAGTCTTTGGCGTACTGATCCTGCCACGTTTCGTGACGTGGTGATCGACCGTCAAGCCCTGGAAGCTGCGTTAGCAGGCGAGTGTCCTCCCGTGGAACGCATTAGGTATCTTGCGCTACTTGGCCGGGACACCGAGGCCTTGGACGAAGGCTTCAACCTACTCCCCCACACACCTGACCGCCGGGAATTATTGCTGGTCCTTGCGCAGATCAATCAGCGTCAGTACCGGTGGCACGAGGCCGCCGTGCTCCATGAAAAAGCGCTCCGAACAGTCCGGTCGCCGGAAGAGGAAGCCTACGTCCGTCACCACATCGGCAGGCGGCTTTTCGACGAAGCCCGCTTCCGCGCTGCTGCCGATGAATTTCAGTGGGCAGCGGACCTCTATCGAGTCGCCGACCAACCTGAGCTCGCAGAAGACAACCGCCAAGCCATGCGCCACGCCCTGCAGGTGCACGGTGCCGAGCGGGGCGCGGGACGTTCGGCTTTCGACCTTTCCTGAACAGGTAGAGCTGGACACCAGCCCGGCTGGTTTCCACCGTCGTTTTCACAGCGTCGTCCACTGCGGGGAATACAAAACGGGCAGCCCGAGTTACAAAGTGCGCACATAACCAAGAGGCACTTTTACAAGGGGGTTCACCACCATGGCCACCGATTACGACGCACCGCGGGCCCTACCCGAAGAGGAACAGGCCTTGCCTCTGGCCGAGCTGGCACCGGCCAAGGGTGCTACACGCACGGACACGATTGACCTGGACGAAGGGGAGCTGGCTGACGCCTTCGAACTTCCCGGCGCCGACCTTTCCAGCGAAGAACTCCAAGTTGAGATCGTCCCCATTCAGAACGACGAGTTCACGTGCATGTCGTGCTTCCTGGTCCACCACCGCAGCCAACTCGCACGGGAAACCAACGGGCAGAAGTACTGCACCGAATGTGAAGGATAACCAGGGCGGAACCATTGCTCCCAAAGGCGGGTTCCGCCGTCGTGCCCCTATCGCGAGCCGCGCCCCTGACCGGCGGTCAGCCCTGACCGATCCAGGCCTGATGTAGCCTTAGTAAGTAAGCTGACTATTCTTACAAGCGTGGGGGTGCCTGAATGCCTGATATGGAACTATGGCCAACCAGCCGGCTGCTGTCCACGGCAGCGCGGCTCGTGGAGCTTGCATGGAACGACAAACTACGCCCGCTGGGTCTGACCTATCCTGCGGTATTAACCCTTGACGCCGTTGCCACGGCAGGGCCTATCACGCCAGGAGACCTGGCAAAAAGCGTCCGCGTGCAAGCCCAAACCATGGGGCCGCTGCTGTCCAGGCTTGAATCGCGAGGCTTCATCCGTCGTGAACCCAACAGATTTGACCGACGCAGCCAGCTGGTATCGATTACCGACCTGGGTCAGACGCTACTGGAGCAATCCCACCGCCAGGAGAACAATGTGCTCTCAGCCGTCAACCTGGACTCCGAAGACCTCCGCGAAGATCTTCTGGCAATCGTGCGCCACACAAATTTCAACTGAGTGTTAGGGTACCCGGCGTAGACGAAAGCTTGTCTATCTAGCAACATGGAGTTATCCGCTGATGAAGTCCGGCGTCCCATGGAGAGGGTCTCTCCAACGACAACACCGGGCTCTAGTCACTTAGAGTGATACCCGGACGAGCAGTAAGGGCATCATGAGTGAACTCCGTATAGGCGACAGCCTCCCCGTAGATCTTCTGAGTTTCAGGGCAGCAGAGTGCCTTGTGACAACAAGCGCAGCTGAATCTGAGGACGTGTGCGTTCTGGATGCAGGCCACACCGGCCATCATTTGGCTGCAGGTGCAGACATGGTGGTCCGGGCCGTCTGGAGTTAAGCCACGGGAGCAACTAGCTAGGGGCAAGCGACGCTGTTCGGGTCGTTTGCCCTTTGCTTTCCCCACATGCAGCACTCCCTATGTTCCGCAGAAGGTCCGGTAGGGGCCGAAGCTTTCCGGCGCAGGATCGGCGTACTTTTCCAAGCCCGGACGTTCCCTGAACGGGTCGGATACGGCCGCCAACAACCGCTCCGTGGGGCCCATGTCCCCCTCAGTTGCGGCAGCAAGGGCTTCCTCCACCAAGTGGTTCCGCGGAATATAAATCGGGTTGACCCTGTCCATGGCATCGGCATCCGGGCTCAGTGCCTGCCAGCGTTCCAACCATGCATCGACGGCGGCCAGGTCCAGGATCTGCCGGCGCGCGGGCTCAGCCTCCCCGCGGGCTGCCTTTCCAAGGCTCCGGAAGAACGAGGTGTAGTCCGCGCGCGCCTCCTGAACCAGCTGAAGGAGGTCATCCACCAAAGGTGAGGCCACGTCGTCGTCAATTTCCTCAGGCAACCCAAGCTTGGCCTTCATGCCGTTGAACCACGTGGCGCTGTACTCCTGGCGGAATCCATTGAGCGCCTCGACAGCAAGGTGTACCGCCTGCTCCTCATCCTGGTGGATCAGGGCCGCAATCGATTCGGCGAAACGTGCAAGGTTCCACTCCGCCACCACCGGCTGGCTGCGGTAGGCGTAGCGTCCCATCTCATCAATCGAGCTGTACACCGCACCAGGATCGAAACCCTCCATGAAGGCGCACGGACCGTAGTCGATGGTTTCACCGGACACCGTCATGTTGTCCGTGTTCATGACACCGTGGACGAATCCGACCAGCATCCACTGCGCTACGAGTTTCGCCTGCACTGAAATGACACCCTTGAGGAGTTCCAGGTAGCGGTTTGCTTCATCAGCCGACGACGGGTGGTGGCGTTCGATCGCATGGTCAGCAAGCCGGCGCAGCAGATCCATGTCATTGGATGCCCTGGCATATTGGAAACTGCCCACACGCAGGTGACTGCTGGCGACCCTTGTCAGAACGGCCCCCGGCAGCAGAGTCTCCCGCTGAACCTGACGCCCTGTGGCCACAACAGCGAGGGACCGGGTAGTGGGGATGTTCAGGGCATGCATGGACTCACTCACGATGTACTCGCGCATCATGGGACCAATCGCCGCCTGGCCATCACCATTCCGGGCAAAGGGAGTGCGCCCCGAACCCTTGAGATGGATGTCGCGAAGCGTCCCGTCTGCACCGGAAACCTCGCCGAGCAAGAGGGCGCGCCCATCCCCCAAACGCGGTGAGTACCAGCCGAATTGGTGACCGGAATACCCTTGGGCCACCGGAGTCGCTTCTTCCGGCAGGGCATTGCCGATCAGCAGCCGTACGCCCTCCGGGCTCCGGAGAAAGTCAGGATCAATACCAAGCTCGACGGCGAGTGGCTGGTTGAGCACCAGAAGCTGCGGATCCGGAGCATCCTCCGCACGCCAAGGAATAGCCAGCTCCGGGAGCTCCCGTGCGAAATGCCCTTCGAAGGCGATGGTGGAACGCGCTACGTCACTCATCACTTAAGGATATAGATGCACTCCTACTCCGGCGTATCCGTCAGCACACTCCGGCAAGCCAACTGCAACGCAAGCCGCGCTTCCGGGTCTTCCAGATTGATGGCAATGAGCGACTGGATTCGCCTGATGCGGTCGCTGACCGTGTTGCGGTGAACGTTGAGGATGGCTGCTGTTTCCGTCAATGAGGATTCGCAGTCCAAGAAAGTGGTGAGAGTCTTCAAAAGTTCCGGGCCGGACTTGAGCAGCGGAGCAAGGAGCTCGCGTGCAGCGGGCCTGAACGTATCCGTGCGGGTCCAGATCAGCAGCAGTTGGGCCATATCCAGCCTGTCCACGTGAACGAAATATCCCGAGTTTTCCCTGGCCCCGGCGATCCGTGCGGCATCGTTTGCTTCCTCGAGCGAGCTCACGATCCCTTCGGGTTGGGCTTGTAGCCGGCCCACTCCGAATTGCGTTGCAATCGTAGCGGCAAGATCCCGTTGGGCACGGCGCAGCGCACTGCTGACGCGGCTGACGTCCGCCGGCCCCGGCTTGGACGGGAAGCTGATCCATCCGGACCAACCGTCCGACTGCTCAACGGTTGTAGCCTGGATCTTCTCGCGCATCAACACACGGTCCAAATCCGGCTTTCGAGCCACAAGATCCACGGACTCGCGGGTGATCACGCGGAAAGCGATGTGGTAGCCGTCCAAAGTCCAGCCCAATTCGAGTGCTCTCGCCCGGAAGGACGGGGTAACGTCGCCAACGTCATCTATCAGCTGCCCCAGCAAAGCGATACGGTGTCGCGCGTCGCGTTCCCTCTCCAGCCGTTGCCGGGAGAGCAGCTCCGAAACCGCGATCGCCGCTACTTCCAAGGCTGAGCGAATGGCGGACCGCTCTTGATCCAGCGAGAGGCCGGTGACCACCCTGAGCCGCGGACTGTTCTCTTGATCCCTGTGGACCGGCGTCAGGATTTCCGCCGGCGAACCCGGCGAACCTGTCGTCGCCGGATCGGGTGGGCTGCCCTGTGAGTCAGCGGAAATCAGCTTTCCCGAAGGATCCACCAGCGTCACTTCATATCCGATCGCCACCCCAATCCGCTGCAGCAAATGACTGAGCGAGCCGTAAGGTGTTCGGCATTCGGATGCCACACGTGAGATCAACATGCCTTGAAGGTGGGCCGCCCCGGAGAGCAGCTCCTGCGCCGCCATGCCGAATTGCCAGGTGTTGCAGACTGACAGCACCACCATGCCCAAACGCCCGGCGAGCCTTTTCACATTAGGCGGCAACGCGCCGTCGTCGGTTGGCATTTTTACCGCAAGGGTCACGACGCCAGCCGCCGCCGCGAGCGCCAACAGCGCTTCAACGTCCCAGGACACGCCGGATGGCAGCGGCTCCAGAGGCAGCAAGATGCTGCCCTGCAGAACCAGCGCATCGCCGTCGAGGTTGCGACGTTCGCGGACCTGGCGATTGACGTCGGCGAGGGAACCGGTGAGGGCAATCAGCGACGATACGGTCTTATCGCCCTGTTCTCCGACGCTCTCTATTACGCCCGCGGGGAGATGGTTCATGACGGACCACAGCGGGATGGGAGGAATCACTCTGCCGCTCCCGTTCTCCTCGATGGTTACCTCCCATAATGCCACCGCCGCGCCACCAACTTTTGGTCGGAGGCGCGGCGGCGGGAGTCCGACGGCGGTCAGGCGCGGTAGCGCTCGATTGACTCTGTGTGTTCTTCCAGTGTCCCGTCCCATCTGTGCGAAGGGACGCCGTAGCCAAAGTACTCAGGTCCGGCCAGTTGGAGTCCCTCTGTGGTGTGCCAGCGGGGATCACTGGGCGCGGTCAGGATGCAGACCCGTTGCCCATAGCGCAGGTTCTCGGTGGTGACCGGTTCTGCGGATTCGGCGTCCACCACGATGATGAGGTCCGGCGTCGTAGTGACCACCGCGCCGTCCTTGGTGGCGAGCAGATGCTCGTTCTGGAAGTGGAGCGAAAGAACGGAGCCGGCATCAGACCCCATTCCTTCGATCATGGCTTGGCCTTTGGCGAAGCCGCCGGTGGTCTGGCGCTGTAAATCAGCCACCTTACCCAGATGAACAATGCGACCACTGAGCGTTTCCGCCAACACATCACAGGGGTTGAGGTTGTTGTGTTGCGCGTTGGCAACGGCATCGCCAATGGTGATGGCGAATGACATGGATCCGTCCACGAAACTCTCACGGGCCTGGGCGCCGGTCATCGCGTAGGTGCTGTTGAAGGCGTTGCAACCCATTTCGATTGAAGCCTGCCGGGCAAAGCGCTCCGCCCAAAAAGAGTCAATAGCCTCGATGACAAGGGTGTTTCCCTTCTCATCGACAAGGGCCATGGGAGTGGCGTGAATTCCGTACAGGGGTGCCATTCCCATCTGTATTTCCGGAAACGCCCGGCCGATCAGGTCGCCGTCGATCAGGGGAATTCCCAGCTGTGCCGCGGCAACGATTGGCAGCATCGAGTTCGAGCCGCCAATCTCCAGACATGCCGTGTGAGTGGCGGTCCGGTTCAAGGATGCGGCGAGCTTCTGGATGGTCAGGTAGAGGTTCTCCACTGTGTCGAGCTTCTCGACCGCAACCGTTGGGGCACCGATCGCGGCCACGGGAACAATGAAGGCGTCATCTGCCAAGTCCTCGAGGGACACCAGTTCCACGGGACCGAACTCTTCGATTGCCTGCTTTGCCAGGAGGGCACCGATGTAAGGATCGCCGCCTCCCCCGGTTCCCAGGATGGCCGCCCCGCGAGCCAGCGAGTCAATATCTTCTACAGTGATCCTCTTCAGCTTGCGGCGGTGTGTCACTTCCAGAGTCATTTCACTTTCCTAACGTGAGGTTGCCGGCTGCCTTGACCCGAACACGCATGGCGTTCCCGGGCAGGTAGGGAATGGGAATGGCTTCCTGCTCAACAATCGTCACTGTGTCCGGGTTGGCCCCGGCAGCAACAGCACGGTCCACGGCTTCCTGCCGCGCCGATTCCATCGCTCGCTTTTGGTCGCCGTCGGCGATGGAGGACACGCGGTCCACCTCGCCACTGATCTGCGCGATAGCGGCACCATAGGCGTTGGCGACGTCGAAGTTTGCGGGTCGGTGGATTGTTCCAAGGCCGTCCAGGTTGTCTGCCAGCAGGATGGAGCCACCGCCGACGGCGACAACCGGCAAAGGCGCGGACGAGGTCCGGATCCGGTCAGCAATGTCGGCGATGGTACGGTCGATCTGTTCCAGGGCTGACCGGACCACGGCGTCACTGATGTGGCTCACCAAAGACGCGTCACCGACGTCGGCCCTTCCGCTCCTGACGGCGATGTCCGTTGCCGTCAGGACAGACCCGCCAAAGACCAGCGACTCGTCGGTGAGACGGTACCCCACGGAATCCGGGCCCACAGTCCCTTGATCGGTCCGCACGCGGGACCCGCCGCCGAGGCCCGCGGAGAGGACGTCCGGCATCCGGAAGTTGGTACGCAGGCCCGCGAGCCGGACATGTGTGCTTGATTCGCGGGGGAAGCCGTTCACCAAAACGCCGACGTCGGTAGTGGTGCCACCGATGTCCACGATCAGGCAATCGGTGAAGCCGGAGAGCGCCGCCGCCCCGCGCATGGAGTTGGTAGGCCCTGAAGCGAAGGTGGCCACCGGGTAGCGGCGTGTGTATTCGATGTCCATGAGGGTGCCGTCGTTCTGGCTGACGTACAGGGGCGCAGTGATGCCCTGCTCCAGGACGGCCTTCGCCAAGCCGTCAACAATCCTGTTCGCCATTTCGGCCAGGGAGGCATTGACGATGGTGGCGTTCTCGCGCTCCAAGAGCCCAACCCTGCCGATTTCATGCGAGAGGGAAACGGGGAATTCCGGGCCGAGTTCTTCGCGGAGGATGGCCAGCGTACGCTGCTCGAATTCGTCGTTGACAGGCGAGAAGACGCTGGAAACGGCAACGGAACGGATGCCGTGTGTGGCGATATCCGCAGCGTGCCGCCGAATTTCGTCGGGGTCAAAGGGGCTGATGGCGCGGCCGTCGAACTCGTGACCGCCATGGGCCATGTAGGCGCGGCCCTTGACTGCTTTGGTGAGGGTGTCAGGCCAGTCCGTGAACGGCGGCAGCGAAGCCGTGGCGGGCAGACCCAGGCGAATTGCAGCGGTTGGGCTGAGGTCCCGGGCCTCGATGAGGGCGTTGATGAAATGCGTGGTTCCGATCATCACGCCACGGATGTGCGCCGGGCTGAAGCCGTTCAGTTCCTTGAGTGCGGTGAGCACCTGGGTGATGCCGCTGGTGACATCCTTCGTGGTGGGTACTTTGGTGGTGGCGAGCACCTGCCCGCCGTCCAGCAGCACGGCGTCTGTATTGGTGCCGCCGACGTCAATGCCGATTCTCAGGCTACTCATGGTGCAGTTACCGATTCTTCCTTCGTGGTGGGTTCAATGGTTGGTTGGGTGTCGCCGTAGGACCGGAGGAGGTTCAGTTTCCCGGCGATGATGTACAGGATGAACGCCGCGGCCAGGGAGTTCAGGGCAGGGAGCCCAAAGGTGACGTAGTAGCCCAGTGCCGCCGAGATCGTCCAGATAACGAAAGTGGCAGGGATCCAGTTGGGCGATTTGGCTGGCGGAAGTCCTGAGTCGCGGTTTGCTTCAAGGAGGGGCCGCCATTTCTTGACGACGAAGTACTCGGCCATGATGATGCCGGCGACCGGCGGAAAGACGACGCCCAGCACCATGAGGATGTCTATGAACTTGTCCAGGATGCCGATTGCCGCCAGCACGCTTCCCATCACACCCAGCAGCAGGGTCACGTGTCCCCGGTTCAGGCGTTTGTTCATGGCGCTGTTGAAGAACGACACGACGCCGAGCCCGGCACTGTAGAGGTTCCAGTCGTTGATCTTGGATGTGCCAAGCACGATGATCAGGATGCCCACCCAGCCCACCGAGGAGAAGATGATCTGTGTGACGTCCGCCGTCTTTACGGCGTGGGCCAGCAGGACTCCGATCATGCCGATGGTGTAGTTGCCGAGTGTCATGCCGACGACGGTCTGCTTGACTACGTCGCCAGCTGTCCGGTTGTAGCGGGTCATGTCGGGCGTAATGACTGCCCCGAGTACTGCGCTTCCAGCAACAATGGTGGTAGCGGTGACAAAATCCAGTGCTGGGCCCGGAGGGGCATCGTTGATGAGCTGGCCGATGGAGTGGTTGCTCAGTTCTGCCCACGCCGCCCAGCCGATCAGGATCATGAACAACGGCACGGTGATATTGGCCAACCACTGCATTGATTCGAAGCCCCGGACCACAATCAGCGTGACCACAAGACCGAAGCCCAGCGACCAGGCCCATGCCGGAACTTCAGGGACGATTTGGTTCAAGCCAGCGCCGGAGATGGCTGATTGGATGCCGAACCAGCCGATGAGGCTGATGCAGATCGCCAGGCCAAGTACTGACGCGCCGCCGCGGCCGAAGCCAGTCCAGCGGGCAAGCATGGACGTTGTGAGGCCTTGGCGCATGCCGGCGATGCCGACAAAAATCATGAGTGCTTCCACAATCAAGGCGCCAACGGTGAAGGCCCAGAAGGCGTCCCAGAAGGTCATTCCGAAGCCAAAAGTTGCCCCAAGAAGAAACTGGCTCAGGTCAGAAGTCTGACCAAAGCGTTGGACCGCGATGCCGAACCAGTGCTTCCGCTTCGTTGCGGGGACCCTGGTGATGGAGTAGTCATCGTGCCCTGTGTCGGAGGTGGACATGACATGCATTCCTTTCGAGTGATTCACTTCACAGTATCCGTGGAGCACTCGAGGGTCATTGGGCAATGTGCAGTCCTTGCGGCGCTGGATCATGCAGGTTGCACAGCCTTCAGTAGCCTCGATTCAGTAGCGGGTTCCGGCGTCGCCTCCGCTAACGAGCCAAAGACCACTCGGCCATGAGGTCAACAGCCGTGGTGAAGGCGTCGAGGCGTGGTCGGTTCAGGAAAGCGTGCCGGGTCCCGGGGAGCGTGTGCTGCTCGACGTCGGCTCCCGCGCTTAGCAGTTCGGCAGCGAATCGGTCACCCGATGCGCGCATGGCGTCGCGATCTGCATTGATCATCAGCGTCGAAGGGAAGCCGTCCAGATCGTGGCCTCCCGGGAACGCGTAGCGGTCATACAGCGCCGCTCGTGTGCCCGCGTAGTTACGGTTCACGGCGTTCAGAACCAACCGGGAGTGTGTCAGCCGGCGGTGATCGCGAACCCGTCGTTGGATCTCACGGGACGCAGTGTGCGAGGAGTGAAAAAAGCCGTAGGCAAGGATGACACCCGTAGGTGCTGGGCCCATGTCGAGAGCTTGGAGTGCTGCTGCGGCTGCAAGGCAGGCCCCGGCGCTTGCACCACCAAGGACCACCCCTCCTGCAGACTGGCTGCTAACACTTCGAAACGCCGTCAAGAGGTCTTGCACCGGGAGGGGAAACCGTCCCCGGGGCCGCATGTCTCCCCTGCGGATCCAAGAGAGCCCCGGAACCGGAGCAAGGCGATAATCGACCGTGACCACCGGCAGTCCTCGTTGAGCAAGCGCCCGGGCCACATCGTGTGCTTCAGGCTGATCGAGACCACCAGAGAAGAAGCCGCCGCCATGCGCCCAGACTAACGTCGGAAGTCCTGTCATCTCCGAATCTTTGCCTGCCGGGTAGTACCAGCGCATGGGGACTGGATGGTGCCCGGTCACGGAATGGCGAATCGTTGGTTCATTTACACCGCTAAAGGACACCGCCATGCCCTCGACCCTAGCTTCAACCGCGCTCAACGACGCACTCGTTCGCGGGTGCTGCGAAGGCCACGGTGAAATCCCCGTGGAACCGCCCGTCCGGCCAGGGGTTGCAGGGAACCTTCCGAGTCGCCCGTACTCCACGCTGCCACGCATTTAACACGCACGAGCTACGGCTTAAACCACAGCAGTTAGGGTTGGATGTGGCGCCTCAAAGCATCCAGGGTGGTCTCCGGTGAGGTGTTGAAGCAGAACGGGATGCCGGGCGACTCTGCGCTACAAGTGTTGATCACGCGCTCGAAGAGTTCTGTGTAATCCGGGACCATCCTGATGCCGCCGCCGACCATCACCAGACCAAACCGATCACGCGAGAACGCTGCACGGATCTCCGATTCGGCCTCGTCCGGTGAAGTTCCAATGAGGCAGGACACAGCATCAAATCCCGCGGCGATGGTCGCCCCGAAGCCAGCCTCGATCCGCTCGGTCATGATGGCTTCATCGAGGCCGGGAGGCAGCTTGCTGTAGTCGAGGGCACTGGCACGGATACCGATCATCAGGATTCGAGTCATGCCGCTCACTGTGCCACGCGGCGTTTCCGTCTTCAACAACGGTGAATGAGATCGTCGACCTCAAACGATTCATCCACAAAGAAGCCCCACCCGGTTCATCCGGCTGGGGCTTCTCTTATGCCAGCCTCAGCTGGCTACACGACGTCCTTGCTGCGACTGCGGCATGGTGTTGGAATACTGAACTCTTCCGCCCGATCGAGCCATGTCCACCTTGGAAGTGTGTCTGATCGGGGCAGCGATAGGTTTCGCAACCGGAGGCAGCTTCATTTCAGAAAGGCGCTTCACGGTAGGTGAAGTCTCCCGGTTCAGTTGCTGGTCGAGTGTGACCTTGAGACGTGCCGCGAGAATCTCGCGGCGCAACTTCTTGAACACCTGTTCTTTGCGTGCTCGGTTTCTATCTATCTGCGGAGCCATTTGCCTCCTCTCGCTCGTTCCGGGACTGATTCTTGTCCTCATTGTCTCCCTTATCAGAAGACTCGTCTACGTTGTAGAAACTCCGAACAACAGCCAATTCTTCCTCGTCGAGACCTTCAAGATGAGCGGCCTCCCGGATAAGTTCTTCAATGCTAGCGTCCTGCATCTCCGTATCAGTGACTTCCCACACTGCATCGAGAAGTTCTTTGTCTTTGAGGCTGGCCAGCTCACTGCGAGCCAAGAGATCAAGCATCCCGGTTCCGTATGCGTTCATCGCTTCATTTTCCGGTTCAGCAGCAGCTTCCAGAGCCCACTGAGTCCTACGCCACCATTCACTACGTGCATCAGCCTCGCGTTTCTGTCGCAAGTTTCTAGCATCGCTACGAACCGTGACCTTCAGAGCCTTCTGCTGCTGTTTTAAAGACCGCCAGCCAATCCAGAAAGCCAACCCAGCGGCCAAAAGTGCAGCCCATGACCCGAAGGCTGCTACGTGTTCCCACCACTCTTTGGCAGAGGCTACCGGCTTCAGGCTTTCCAGTGCCGTAACAACCTTGTCAACTATCTCCTGTATTTGTTTCTCGTCCATATAGCCGGCGCAGCTGCGCTACTTCTCCTCGTCGATGAGCTTGGCAATCGCATCGGCAATCAATTTTTAGCCTCAGAACTTACGGGGCCCAAGGTCCTGGCCTCGGAGTTCAATATGCCATTTAGTCGGAAACACTATCAACAGAACAGCGACCGCGCGGCCGAATGCCGTAGTTGTCCACAACCCAGAAACGTATCACCTGCACACGGGCTGACGTTGAGCCGTCTGCGGCTGATGGCTAGTCCCACGTTGCCTGCGATGACGGTAACAATGGCCGCCAAGAGGGCGGCCGGATGCTCCGGCCGCCCTCTTTCAGCGAAAACTACTTCGTAGTCAGCATGTTCCAAAGAATCAGGTCGTGCGCGTGCCGGGCTTTGTCGTCACCGCGGAAATCGGCTTCTTTAATGCTTCCCCCGGTATCTATGCCAATGCTCGACGTAGAAGCGAACCGGCCCATCATCGATTTGTTGGACAGCATGGAGACGGACCGGATGTTCTTGTACGGCACGGATACGACGGCGAGCTTGTTGCCAACAAAGCTCTTGTCTTGCAGGATGACACGCATGTTCGTGATCCCGACGAAGCCGGTACCAACACCGATGCAGTCATACACCGCATAGACTATTTCGCCCTGCAGGAGACCTGCCCTGATTTGCTCGAGTTGCTCGGGCTTGTCGTGAATGACGTTGCTCAAAGTTTTGCCTTCCCGCGTCAGTCGCGAAGGGGAACGCCCTTGGCGTCCCTCCGGAAGTACTCAGCACCGGCAAGGATCATAATGCCCTCCACGAGGCCCCAAAGACCCACCAATCCGAACGTGAAGATGCCCAGCACTACCGTGAGAACCAGCTGGATGACACCAATAGTGGTGTAGCCCAGATAGAAGCGGTGGATGCCGAGGCCGCCCAGGAAGATTCCCAAAAGGCCGGCGGCGATCTTCGACTTGGGCTGAGGGTAGCCGTAGGCCATGTTGGGCTGAGGCGGCTGCGCCCCGTACCGAGGCTGCTGGGGCACCTGCGGTTGCGCGTAGTACTGAGGCTGAGGCGGCTGGGCGCCGTACTGCGGCTGTGGAGGCTGCGGTTGCGCGTACTGCGGCGGCTGAGCGGAATAATCCGGCTGCTGCGGCGCCGGAGGCTGGTTGCCCTCCGGAGTATCAGGATTGTTGTCGGGGTGCGGCTGTGTCATGGGGATGCCTTTCGGAGAATGTTGATCCAGCCCAAGGTGGAGGGCATCGACAGTCTTCAACAAGATCCCCAACATCCATGTGCCGATCATCAGTCTGACGGACGCAGCCCCGCCACGCCACAACTAAACCATGTTCTTTATCTGTCGGTCCCCGCGGGTAGCATCCGAGAGAATGCGCTGCTCAGAGCGCACACAATCGAATATGGGGAACCCAGATGCCCAAGGCACTTTCGTGGTTGGCGGCACTTTCGCTGACCGCGTCGGCGGCTGTCTTTATGCCGCAAACCGCTATGGCCGCAGAAACGGCAAGCGTTTCAACACTTTTCTCGTCCTTATCCGTCACCACTGAAACTAACAGCGGCTACGACCGCGATCTCTTTCAGCATTGGATAGATGCCGACGGCGACGGCTGCGACACACGCTCCGAGGTGCTCCAACTGGAGTCACTGTCGCCGGTGACGTTCGGCTCGGGCTGCACCGTAGCCACAGGGCAGTGGAACTCCTGGTACGACGGCGGCACCTGGACTGTTGCGTCCGACGTCGACATCGACCACATGGTTCCCCTCGCCGAAGCCTGGGGTTCCGGCGCGAGCGCCTGGACAGCCGAGCAGCGGCGCGACTACGCCAACGACGTCACCTTGGACGTGGCCCTCGAAGCCGTGACAGACAACGTGAACCAGTCCAAGAGCGACCGCGATCCAGCAGAATGGATGCCACCGCTGGCCGGAAGCGCCTGCGAATATGTCACGGACTGGGTGCTGGTGAAATACCGCTGGCAGTTGACCGTTGATGCAGCCGAATCCGCAGCAATTTCCTCCACCTTGCAGGGCGGCTGCGGAACCAACGTGGTCCCCGTGCCGACCATCGCTGTTGAATCCACACCCGTTGATCCGGGCCCCATCACTTTCAGTGACGTCAGCGGCTCCACCCAATTCAACGTGGAAATTTCCTGGCTCGCTTCCCAAGGCATTTCCACCGGTTGGGTGGAAGCCGACGGTAGCCGGACCTATCGGCCGCTGAATGCCGTAAACCGCGACGCCATGGCGGCCTTCCTGTATCGCCTGGCCGGCAAACCTACCTTCACTCCCCCGGCGACGTCGCCTTTCACCGACATCACGCCGTCGAGCCAGTTCTACAAGGAAATAACCTGGCTCGCGGCAAGCGGCATCTCCACAGGATGGACGGAGCAGGACGGTTCCAAGACCTACCGTCCACTTAGCCCGGTCAACCGCGACGCCATGGCTGCCTTCCTGTACCGGTTCGGGGGCAATCCCGCGTTCTCGGCACCGAGCACCTCACCGTTCGTGGACGTCCAGGTCGGAAGCCAGTTCTACCAACAGATCACCTGGCTGGCATCGCAGGGCATCTCCACTGGTTGGGACATTGGCTACGGCTGCCGTGCCTACAACCCGGTTCAGCCGGTGGCCCGCGACGCCATGGCCGCGTTCATGTACCGCTTCGTCAATGGTGGCACCGGCGGAATCACCGGGAACAATTGTTCCCCTCCGCCGCCGCCGGTTACGCCGCAGCCCCCGGCCAACCCTGGTGACACCAAGAACTGCACGAGTTTCAGTACCTGGCAGGCCGCCCAAGCTTGGTTCGACACCTACTACCCGTGGTACGGCGACGTCGCGCGACTTGACTCCGACGGCGACCGCATCGCCTGCGAGTCCCTGCCCGGCCACCCGTAACAGCAATACGACGGCGGGTCCCGGCTTTTGATGCCAGGACCCGCCGTGCACTACACAAACGGGCAGTATTTCCCATCCATTTATGGCGTTCCAGCTATCGGCCCAGGGCGCCATGCTAGATGCATGCCCCCTCTTGAGCTTGGATCAGACTCCTGGCCGAATCCTTTGCGGGATCCGCGGGATCGGCGCCTGAATCGTATTGCCGGGCCGTCGTCGTTGGTGTTCTTCGGAGTCACTGGTGATCTTGCCCGTAAGAAGCTGATGCCGGCGGTCTATGACCTTGCTAATCGTGGCCTGTTGCCGCCGAGTTTCGCGTTGGTCGGTTTCGGACGTCGTGAGTGGGATAACGCGGATTTCGCGGCCGAGGTCAAGGAAAACGTGAAGGCCCATGCCCGGACGAAGTTCGATGAAGCGGTGTGGGAGCAGTTGGCTTCGGGTATTCGTTTTGTTCGGGGCGAGTTCGACGACGATGACGCTTTCGAGCGTCTCGGTGATGTGCTCGATGAGCTGGATGAGACCCGTGGCACCCGGGGTAATCATGGTTTCTATTTGTCGATCCCGCCGAAGGCGTTCGAGCAGGTGTGCCGGCAGCTCTCCAAGCACGGCCTGGCGCAGGCCAAGCCGGGTCAGTGGCGTCGTGTGGTGATCGAGAAGCCGTTCGGGCATGACTTGGAGTCGGCCCGGCAGTTGAACGACATTGTGGAGTCGGTGTTCCCGGCTGATGCGGTGTTCCGGATTGATCATTATTTGGGGAAGGAGACGGTGCAGAACATTCTGGCGTTGCGTTTCGCGAACCAGTTGTTCGAACCGCTTTGGAACGCCAATTACGTGGATCATGTCCAGATCACCATGGCCGAGGACATCGGCACGGGCGGGCGTGCGGGCTATTACGACGGTGTGGGTGCTGCCCGTGACGTGATCCAGAACCACTTGCTGCAGTTGCTGGCGTTGACCGCGATGGAAGAACCGATCTCGTTTAATGCCGATGATTTGCGGGCGGAGAAGGAAAAGGTCCTCGCAGCGGTCAAACTGCCCGAGGACCTGTCCACCCATTCGGCGCGTGGTCAGTTCACCGGCGGGTGGCAGGGCGGGGAGGAAGTCCTCGGGTATTTGGATGAGGACGGGATCCCGGCTGATTCGAAGACCGAAACTTATGCTGCGATCCGGGTGGATATCAATACCCGCCGGTGGAATGGTGTGCCGTTCTACCTGCGTGCCGGTAAGCGCCTGGGCCGGCGGGTGACCGAGATCGCGGTGGTGTTCAAGCGGGCACCGAACCTGCTCTTCCGTGACCACAACGATGATGACTTCGGTCAGAACGCGGTGGTGATCCGGGTCCAGCCCGACGAGGGCGCCACGATCCGGTTCGGGTCCAAGGTCCCTGGCACGCAGATGGAAGTCCGTGATGTGACCATGGACTTCGGCTACGGGCACTCCTTTACCGAGTCCAGCCCCGAAGCCTACGAACGTCTCATCCTGGACGTGCTGTTGGGCGAACCGCCGCTGTTCCCGCGGCACCAGGAAGTGGAACTGTCCTGGAAGATCCTGGACCCGTTCGAGGAATACTGGGCCGGGCTCGATGAACAACCGCAACCCTACGCACCGGGCAGTTGGGGGCCGGCCTCGGCCGATGCCCTGCTGGCCCGTGACGGACGAACCTGGAGAAGGCCATGATCGTAGATCTTCCCGATACCACCACCTCCAAGATCTCCAAGAAGATCATGTCGCTGCGCGAACAAGGCGGCGTGATTGCCTTGGGGCGTGTGCTGACGTTGGTGGTGGTGACTAAGTCCGGGCAGGAAGAAGACGCCATCGAGGCAGCCAACGAAGCCAGTAGGGAACACCCCTGCCGGATCATCGTCCTGGCCGATGCAGGCGTTGAAGGACCGGACCGGCTCGACGCGCAGATCCGTGTTGGTGGCGACGCCGGCGCGTCCGAGGTCATCGTCCTGCGCGGGCACGGGCACATGGCCCACGAAAGCGAATCCCTCGTCGCGGCCTTGCTCCTCCCCGACGCACCGATCGTGGCCTGGTGGCCGCACGGCGCCCCGGAAAGCGCGTGCGAGACATCCATCGGCCGGATCGCGCACCGCCGCATCACCGACTCAGCCAACGAACCGGACCCGAGGCGCGCTCTGGAGAACATCCGTGCCACCTACAAAGCCGGCGACACCGACCTCGCCTGGACCCGCCTGACCAACTGGCGCATGCAACTCGCCGCCGTCTTCGACCACGTCGACGCCCAGTCCGTGACCGCCGTCGAGGTTCAAGGCGCCTCCGATTCTGCCAGCACCCACCTCTTGGCAGCGTGGCTTAAGAACTCCCTGAACGCTCCCACCACCGTGGTGGAAGGAGAGCCAGGGATGGGCATCCGCAGCATCAGGCTCCGCCGCGATAACGGGGATGTCCAACTGTCCCGGCCGGGTCAATCAGGGGTGATTCTGACCCAGCCGGGACAGCCCGCACAACGCATCACCCTCCCCCGCAGAAGCCTCAAAGACTGCCTCGCGGAAGAACTGCGGCGCCTCGACCCCGACGAGGTCTTCGGAGAAGTGATCGGCGCGAGGCGTGCTTAGATCATCCCGCCGCGCGCGCCGATGATCAGTTCCAAGGACCGGAGCACAGCGAACGGTACAACGCCGCTGGTGCGCGGGTTTTGTGGCGATACTTTATTGCAGATTTCAAAGCGGTAATTCCCGCTGTTTCCGGAAGCTTCGATCAAGTGCGTCGTCAGCTCAGCCGCCGGGTCAGCTCTCACAGAGACCGCCACAGCGTCCCAGTCGTCTACCGCGAGGGCGACGGCGGCTGCCACGTTGAGCGACTTGGGGAACAATTGAGTGGCTCGGGCGGCGGACCCGGCAAAGATCTCGATGGGGCCGGCAGTATTCCGAATGCGATCAGCCTCAACCTCGTCCATCCACGGCTGAATCAGGGAACCCGGCAGCTTGGTTGTGGTTATCCTGACGGCGTCGTACCCCGTTGCGCGGGCGCCCGACGCCAACAGGTCCAGGCCACCAATGGAGCCCGGGGTCAAGAAGAGCCTGCCAGGGCCTGCGGCCGACAACCGCTGTGAGAGGTGTGGGTCCGCAAGCGCCCCGAGTGATGTAGCGAGCAGGTCTACGCCCGCGGAAAGCACAGCCTCGCCATGCTCAACCAAGACCTCTTGCCCAGCACATTCAACCAGGAGGTCACAGCGCTCCAGCGCTTGTTCCATCTCAAGCTGCGGTGCCGGCGCGTTGTCGATGGCGCTGCGGCAAATGATCCCCTCAAGGGTGGCCCCCTTGACCTTTCCAGCTGCAATGTCAGCAGCAACACGAGCCCCAATGGCTCCATGTCCGATGATTCCGATCCTGCGGGCTCCTGGCTTCATTCGATTCCTTGCTTGATGGAGTGGATGGACGAACCCGCGCCGTGATCTAGACGTTCAGCGTAAGTTCGTCCGCGGAGGAAGCCTTCGGGTCGTAGGCGACGATGGAGGCTTCAGTTTTTTTCAGTAGCAACGCCAGTTGTTCGATCTCCTTGGAGGTCAGGCCGGCGAGCATGTTGCGCTGTGTTTCCAGATGCTTTGAAATGACCTCGTCAATGAGCTCTTTGCCATGGTCCGTCATCTGGGCGTAGACCACCCGACGATCCTCCTTCGACCGAACCCGCTCGATGAGGTTTTGTTCCTCCATACGGTCCAGCCGGAAGGTAATGCCGCCGGTGGTCAGCATCGACGAACTGGCCAGTTCACCAGCAGTCTTCCGGTGCGGAGGGCCGGAACGACGCAAGTTCGCCAAAACATCAAAGGATGCCAACGTGAGCCCGAACTCCTCATAGTTCACATCCTGCACAGCTCGCTGCCGTGCCACGAGGCTCTGCAAGCGGCCAAAGACGCCGATGGTCCTGGGATCAAGGTCCGGGCGTTCGCGGTGCCAGTCCTCAATAATGGCGTCCACGGCGTCCGTGTCTGTGTCTGTGTTCCGCGATTCGGTGGTCATGCGCAATCTCTCCTTCATTCGGTCTAAGCATCTTAACACTGAGCTTCCCAACGAACGCGGCAATCTTGAGCACTTTCCACCAGCATCTTGCAGCGGCTCTTATTATATCTTAGTCTTGAGATAGTTAGAGCCGAGGGAGCTAGAAGTCATCTCGGCTTTTGCGAACCCAGACAATAACCAATCCGAGAGAGGTCCATCATGAGCGACGTTATCGAAAGCAAGTTACCGGAACTTGAGGAGCTGATTGATTCGGCCATCGCCTCCCGTGAGAGCCGGGTTGTTGACTTCAATACCCTTAAATTCCAGACCAAAATGGGTGAAAAATTCCGACGCGGACAGGTCCGCTACATCGGTTCCGGAGCTACCGGAGACCACTCTGACGACAACAACATCCTCCAGGCGGAGCACTTCACCTTTTCCAACATGGTGCTGCCCGCCGGATGCGTAGGTCCTGAGCACACGCACCCGGACGTCGAAGAGGTGTTCTTTGTCCTCGAAGGAGAGGTGGAGTTCAGCGTGCACGACGTGGAAGACGGCAACAAGAAAGCAAGCCGCGTACTCGGCTACCGCGATCTGATCCGCGTCCCGGCAGGCGTTCCCCGGAGTTTGCGCACCGTCAGCGACGTTGACGCAATCATCTGCGTTATCATCGGCGCCAAGAAGCCGGAGATCCCGTTCTACCCGCCCACCTCGGAGATGTACGGCGTGACCCGCTAGATCTTCGAGAACCCGGGGACCGGCTGATGTGGCCGGTACCCGGGTTTTGTTTTGCTGAATTATTTGGGTGCTCAACGAAAAGAGCCTGCAGCTCGAAGAGTTACGAGCTGCAGGCTCCTTGGGCTAAACGACTCCCTCTGAGAGAATCGCGGCCTGTTTCTGGGCATCGGCATCGTGGACCCTGCGGATCCTGGCTACTCCAAGATCGTGCTGATACAAGTGCTCATCCTTGTCCGCATCTGCAGCCAGCGCCTCCAACAGTTCCCGGTCCTGTTCCAGGACCACCCAGTGCTTTTCTTCAAGGGTTGTCTTGTACATGAATCGCCAAACGTCCCGTTCCCAGTCTGAAACGGTCCGGGTACGCCAGTGGAAAACGGCGGAGGTATGGGCATCGATAGGAGTGGACATTCCTACGATGCCGAACGAGCCCCCGGGGCCTGCCGAATCGGCATACGGGATCTCCAGGTCCACGTAGTCCATGGCTTCACGGCAGTACTCCACCCAGTCAAAATTCTTGCCACGCTGGTCCGTTTTCTCGAAGAAGAATCCACGATCGGTCTCGCGGATGCGGAAACGGGCACTGGTATCACCGCCAAACATGGAATGCGAGTCACGGTGGAGGAACGCGCCGTGCATCGGGTCCAGGACGTTGTCCATGTAGAAACGCCACGGACTATTCCATTCAGCGTAGTTTGAGAACCATGAAACCTCGGGGTTGTCCAGGCGATCGGGCAGCTTGAACGCCGTCACCACGGAGTCCTCAGTCAATGGCATGAAGGCAAAGATCATGTCAGCGCCTTCCTCCACAGCCAGCGATGCTGTGACTGTCTTACCCTCAAGCGCGCAGCCGGGCATCCCCGGAACCGAAACCACGGTACCGCGGCCGTCCACCTGAACGCCGTGGTACTTGCATGCCACCCGGTCCCCCAGGTGTTGGCCCACGGATAACGGGGCGCTGCGGTGGGGACAGCGATCCTCCAGCATTCGGATTTGCCCCCTGGCATCGCGGAACAGGAGCCAATCCACGCCCAGCCGTCGGACCTTAACCATGTCGCCGGGACCTACAAACCGGGACGGGTAGATGGGATACCAGCGATCCCTCAGTCCCGTCGCGGCCAGTTCTGCGGCATCGAGTTGGCGCCGGGTGCCGACGACGGTTTTGATCTTGGCCCTGCCGGCCCTGGCCCCGGCGGCGGCGCTTGCTGTTGCAGTTGCAGTTGCAGTTGCAGTTGTCATGTCCTACTCTCCCAGTCGTCGCATTTCGGAACGGAATCGGGTTTCATCCCACGGTTCACCGTCCGGGGCGTTAAGGCCCAGATTGTTCAACCCCGAGATGATGGCCGGCAGCTCGTGGCTACCACTGGCGAAAATCTCGGACAGGGCTCCGGCGAGCTTCAGCTCATAAGGATTGGCAGGACCCACCCGGGACTGGTTGGCATCAAGATATTGCTCAGGCACTGTGTTCCTCCTGCGTTTCGGTGACGGTGCGCAGACCTTCAGCGATGTTCATGAATGACCTGCTCCACTCGTTGAATGAGTGGGATCGGCTCTGGTGTGCCGGAACGGCAGTGTTGTCGATGATGACAAAAACCCCGTTCCTGATTCCCCCTGCGATGCTTTGCGGTATGGAGATATCGGCGTCCAGGTCAGGGGCGGCGGCAATGACCAAGGACGGCGCCAGCACTCGGCGAAGCGTGGGCACGAACCCCTCAACCGACGTGTCCACCAAGGGGTCGCCCAGGATGACACTCTTGACCTGCTCCGGATGTAGTGCAGCGAGCATGATGGCCCCGTACGCAGCTGTTCCGCTGGCAAGGATATGAGCTGGACCAGCTGTTGACTCGTAGAGGGCCGACGACGCCGCTTCTACCCACTCATCCATTTGGCCGGGCGGCCCGGTGACGTCGAAGTTAACGCCGTTTCGGGGTTCCCAGGCACGGGCCCCCAAAGCGTCAAGCTGTTGGGCAAACCATTCGCCTGCTCCCTCGCCGCCGTGCAAGCACACGACGTCGTGCTGTGGCACCACTTCGTCGGGCTCATGGTCCGGGCGCGGATCTACTTCCGTACTTGATTTCATGTGCTCTCCTGCTCCTCTACTGATGTGGTGTTGGAATATGCACCGGCGGAACAAACGCACCCGGTACGGGATCCAAAGCGGTGACATCGATCTCGATCACCGCGGGCCCCCGCACCGCGAGTGCTTCCACCAAGGCCCCATCAAAGGAGCCGGGGCCGCGCACCCGCCAGAACGGCAAGTTCAGTGACTGGGCGAGCAAGGCAAAGTCCGGCGTATGCAGGTTGACTCCTGCCTCCGCGAAGCCGTTGGCTTTCTGCATGTTGCGCAGCACACCATAGCCGCCGTCATTGAAGACCAACACCACGCACCAGACCCCTGAACCTGCAAGGGAAGCAAGTTCACCAAGGTGAACGGCCAGTCCGCCGTCACCGGCAATAACTACCGTGGGAACGTCCGGGCGGGCACAGGCTGCCCCAATGCCCATGGCCAACCCTTGGCCGATGCCGCCTCCCAGCGGAAAAATGTTTGTTTCGCGGGAGTACATCTCCAGCAGGCGGTTACCCCACTGGCTGGAGGGGATGGTCACATCACGTGCAACAACGGATTCCCGATCCAGGCGCTCCCTGAGGCTGTGGCAGATTTCGGCATACCCACCGATGTACTCAGTCAATGTGGCCCGTACCTCGAGGCGTACATCGAGTACCCGCTGCGGCCACTCTGCGTCTACCGAATGGCTACCCAACTGGCCGACGAGCGCCTCCAGAATTTCCCGGGAGTCGCCCACCAAGCCCACAGTGGCCGGATACACCCTGCCCACGGCCTCAGGATTTAGATCCAGCTGAATGTGAGTGGCAGGCAATTTGAGCGAATAGTGCTGCGTCTCGTTGGAACGGAAGTGCGTACCAACACTTAGCAACACATCAGACTCTTCGATCAGCCGGACGGCGGCGGGAGTGGTAGCAAAGTTCCCGATGACCAGATGGTCATCTTCCGGAACCACGCCCCGTCCCGAGTTGCTGGTCAGGAGTCCTGCGCCGAGGTGGTGGAGCAGAGCCGCAAGTTCCTTATCCGCGCCGGCCGCTCCTCCGCCTGCCCAGATGAGCGGGCGCTTGGCACCTGCCAGGAGCCGAACCGCTTCGGCAACGGAATCGGCGTCGTAATCCGGTAAAGGCTTCACCTGGGCGTCGATCGGGCGCTGATCATCCGGGTGGGCCAGGTACTGCAAATCAGTAGGCCACTCGATGCTGGCCGGTGTGTGAGGCGAGGAGAGCAGGTGTGCGATTGCCTCCTCCAGGTCCGCCTCCGCATCCTTGCCATTAAAAATGGTGCGTGCATAGCCGGAGACCGCATGGAGCATCTGCAACTGGCGCGGGACCTCATGGATGACTCCACGGTTGCTGCCCATGAATTCGCTGTCGATCTGGCCGGTAATGTGCAGCACGCGGCTGCCCGCGGTGAGCGCCTCCACCATGGAACCGGCGGCGTTGCCGGCGCCTGTACCGGTGCTGGTCAGGGCAATTCCGATTTTTCCGGAGGCGCGGGCATAGGCGTCGGCTGCGTTGACTGCGGCGGCCTCGTGGCGGACGGCCACGAAGTTCAGCTCCCTGTCCACTGCCTCAACGAGGGGAAGATTATGGATGCTGATCACCCCGAAGGCCGTATCGATGCCGTGCCGACGCATGACGCGGACCAGGACGTCACCGCCTGTTGGCCCCCTTGGGACCGTTGCTGCTTGTGTCACTGACATATCTGGATCTCTTTCATGATGAAGTTCCGCTGGCTAGACATAGCGCCCAACGCCACCGCCGACGTCGATGGTTGCTCCTGTGGTGTATCCGCTGAGGGGCGAGAGCAGCGAGACAATATGGAAGGCCACCTCCTCAGCCGTGCCGAAACGGCCCAGCTTGATGCCGCGGTTGGCGGCGATTTCTGCGCTCCAGGCCTCGTAGTCGAGTTCCGAGCCGGCTTCCTCGAAGCGTCGCCGCCACTGGCCGGTATCCACCAGTCCGAGCAGCACTGAATTCACCCGTGTTCCCTCTGTTGCCAGGTCTTCGGCAAGGGAATGGGTGAGGTTCAACAGCGCTGCGCGGGCAGCTGAGGTGGCAGCCAGGCGCAACTCCGGCTGCCGGGAAAGGATCGCGTTGACGTTGACCACCGAGCCGTGAGGTGAGGCATTCAGGGCAGACCTGGCGGAACGTACCATGTTCAAAACCCCGAAGATCTTCAGGCTGAACTCATCACGCAACTGCTGGTCCGTGGTGTCCTGGAGTGTTGCCATCAAGGAACGGCCGGCATTGCAGACCAGACCATCAACCGCGCCAAACCGGTCCAATGTGCCGCCGATAAAGGTGTTGGTGGCATCTTGATCCGTGACGTCGCACGAAGCGAGGTAAATCGAGTCATTGTCCGCCCACGAGAATTCGTCGAACGCGTCGGACAATCGGCCGGCGTCACGCGCACAGGCAGCAACCCGGGCACCTTCGCTCAGCAAATATCGGGCAGTGGCAAGGCCGACGCCGGAGCTCGCCCCGGTGACAACCACCGTGCGGTCCTTCAGTTGCAGGTCCATGTTTGGAACTCCTTGTTAGTGTTTTTCTCCGCTGCAGGGCGGTTCAGAGGCTTCAGCGGCTTCAGTGGCTCATGACGAAGCCGCCATCCACCACGATGGTCTGGCCGGTGATGAAGCTTGCAGCATCCGACAACAGGAACTGGACGGCGCCTGATACGTCCTTGGGTTGTTGCTCCCTTGGCAGCACGCGGTTCTCTTCATAGAGGCGGTAGCGGGAGGCCGGCACTGACTCGGTAGCTTCCACCCGGGTGAGGCCCGGAGCAACCGCATTGACGCGGACACCGGCCGGTCCCGCGTCGCGGGCCATTGTCCGGGTCATCGCCAGGACCGCACCTTTTGATCCGACATAATGGACCAGCCGCGGAGAGCCATAAAGCGCTGCGTCTGATGCGATGTTGACAATGGACCCTGCATGGCTTTGTGCCAGCTGGGGGTAAAGGTGTTTGCTGACCAGCCAGGTCCCATAGGCATTGACGGTCATCACCCTCTGGAAGAAGTCTTCGTCCAGCTCCCAAAAAGTGTCACCACCGACACCGTCGGCCAGTGCCGCATTGTTGACCAGCGCATCGGCGCCGCCCAGCCGCTGGACCGCGGAGGCCAAGTCCGCCACCGAGGCTTTGTCGGCGATGTCGGTGACGATTGCCGTGGCGTCGAAGCCCTGTCCGCACAATGTTGCGGCAGCTTGCCCGGCGAGGTCCGGGTTCTTCTCGGCAATGACTATCCGGTCTCCGCTACCTGCCAGCCGGTGGGCGATGTCGAAGCCAAGTCCCCGCCCGGATCCGGTAACTACCACGAGGCGCGTCACCGAAGGTCCTCCCAGAAAGCAAGGATGGCAGCGGACATCTCCATCGGCTTTTCCTGCACTGCGGCGTGCCCTGCACCGGGAATGATGCCCAGCGTGGCACCGGGGATGTTCTCTGCAAGGACCCTGGATTCCGCCACGCCCGTGATCACGTCGTCCTGGCCCACTAAGACCAGCGCCGGGATTTGGAGCCGAGGCAGCAGGTCCGTGGTGTCACACTGCGCCATCATGGTGGCGGCTGAGGCAAATCCGGACAGCCGGACTGCAGCCATGTCCGCGCGTACGGCTTCGGCCACCCACGCCGGGGCTGACGGGGAAACCAGTCTTGCTGCCCGTCGGGCCGCAAGGATTTCGGGACCGACGGCGGCCAGTTCCGGAACGCGCGCCAGCATGCGTTGAGCTGCGGTCCGGGTAATTCCCGAACCACGGGTGCTGTCCGCCAGCACAATGGAACGCACTGCCTCAGGTGCCTGAGCGGCTATCCGGGTGGCGATCACGCCTCCCCAGGACGTGCCGATCAGGTGGGCAGGACCAACATTCAATGTGGCCAGGATGTCCAACACCAAAGCTGGATGATCCAAGCCTTCAGGTGGAGCTGATGATTCGCCGTAACCGGGGGCATCCCAGCAAAACGTCTGGAATCCGTGTGCGCTCAGCAACTGAGCCAGGGCACCACAGGATGACGCGGCGCCTCCGATGCCGTGCATGAGGAAGACAGGAATGCCTTCCCCGCGAATAACGAGGGAGACCCCATGGACAGTTTTCCGGCGTTCGGCAACAGTCGACGCTGTGTCGGTGGCTGGCGGCAAGGAGCTGCTACGCATGGGCTTTTTCTGCGGCAGGAGTTTCCGGCATGGAGAAGTAGTCCTCACGTCCAGGGACCACCAGCGACTTATACCCGCTGTCCGGAATGCCGGCCATGGCGCTTCGGACCGCGGTAGTGGGCGGACCTGCAGTTCCCCACTGGTCGGACAGTTCAGGCGTACGCTCCCAAGTGCGGCACAACCAACTGTCCTCGTCCACCTGGGCTACTTCGGAGGTATATTCGCAAACCAGGCCCGAGGGGTCTGTGAAGTAGGAAAACGTGTTGTCACCCGGCCCGTGACGGCCCGGCCCCCACTGTGGCGCGATGTTGTGCCGTTTCAGGTTGCCGATGCCGCGCATGAAGTGATCAATGCTCTGCATCTCGTAAGCCACATGATTGACCGAGGTCCAGGGAGCCTGGTTGAACGCGATGGCATGGTGCTCGCTGTTGCACCGCAGGAAGGCCATCTGGTGCTCGGACCAATCTGAAATCCGCATCCCCAGCACCTGCGTATAAAAGGCCGTTGCGCGGTCAATATCCACGGTATTGAGCACCACATGGGCGATCTTGCGTGGAAGCGCCCGCCGACCTGCGGGCTCCTGGCTGACAACCGCGTGGACGTCGGCCGACAGCTCCACCAGCCTGCCTTCGGGGTCTACCAACTGGAGACCGTAGCCTCCCGCAGCATCATCCAAAGGTCCGGGCTCACGAAACAGCGGAATCCCCAGGACGGTGAGTTTGGTGGCTGCACGGTCAACGTCCTGCGGCGTGGCCAGGGCGAAAGAGACCCCGCCCAAGGCATTCTGCTCGCCTCTTTCCAGCCTCAGGATGTGGTGTTCGGATCCGGTTCCGCGGAGCCAGAACTTGTCAGTGTCCTCCTCCACGGTGGAAAGGCCCCAGACTTCATGGTAGAAATCCCTGGCTGGCCGAGTGTCGGGCACTTTCAGGGACACAGAACGCAGCGACCGCAGATTGCAGACAGGCTCTGCTGAGAAATAGTTCATGGGAATCAACCTTCAGTCGAGTGATGTTCGTACTAGAGATCCAAAATCAGGTCCCGGGACCGGCAACGTGAGACGCAAACAAACATTGATTTGTTCTCGGCCCGTTCGGCCGGGGAAAGCAGGAAATCACGGTGCTCAACGTCCCCGTCGATAACTCCGGTTTCACAGGTTCCGCAGATGCCCTCTGCGCATGAGCTGGGAACGTTGATGCCGGCATCGTTGAGGGCCTCCAGAACCGAAACATCGGGTCCAACGGCGATCCGCTGACCAGTGCTGTGGCAGATGACGTCGAAACTTGTCTGGTCGAGTTCCGGTCCGGGCACGACGTCCGGTGCCTTGAACCGCTCAATTCTCAATTGCGAGTCGTCTGCCATGGCGCCGGCAACAGCTTGCATCAATGATTCCGGGCCGCAGGCATACACCAGTGCTTCAGGCGGGAGCGAGCCGACTGCCTCGGAGAGATCCGCGAATTTGCCATCGGCTTCGTCTGCGGCGTGGATAGTTATCCGGTGCCGGGGCAGGCCTGAAATCTCCGGCAGGAAAGCCATGGTTGAACGTGACCGGCCCGTATATAGCAGGGACCAATCAGCTCCGACTGATTCCAACCGCCGCACCATGGAAATGATCGGGGTGATGCCAATACCGCCGGCTACCAGTGCATAGCGCCCGGCATGGTCAAGGTGGAAGTTGTTGCGCGGACCCTCAACCTTAATGAGTGTTCCCACCGGGAGCTCATCATGGATCAGCCTGCTGCCACCGCGGGAATCGGGCGTTCGCAGCACGGCCACAGTCCAGCTTGTGAGGTCTTCCGGGTCCGAACACAAGGAGTATTCGCGGGTGAGCCCATTGGGCAGGTGCAGGCTCAGGTGGGCGCCGGGAAGCCACTGCGGGAGCGCCGCCCCGGCGGGATCAACAAACATAATCCGGATAACGCCGTCGGCTTCCCAGGTTTTCTGGTGCACCCTGAGTGTCAGCATTTTCGGTTCGGGGACATCAGGGGTCACCACCGCACGGTTCTGAATTTCCACGCTCATTGGTCCTCACTTCCTCCGGTGCGCGATTGCTTCGATTTCCACCGTGGCTCCATAGGGCAGGGCAGCGACCTCCACAAACGAACGGGCCGGGCGCGGCGACTCGAACAGCAGTTCGTAGTGCGTGTTGGCTTCGTCCCGCAGCGTCACGTCCGTGACGAAATAGGTGGTCTTAATAACGTCAGCCAAGGACATGCCGACGGTTTCCAGTCGTTCGGAGAGCCTCGCGGCCGCGGCAACCAGTGCTTCAGAGCGACCGGGTACAGCAGTACCACTTTCATCCACCGACAAGGCGCCGGAGACAAAGCCGAATCCCCCGGCCACAAAGGCCGGGCTGTAGGGGTGAGCATTCATTGACGTACCTTTCGAAAGCAAGATGGTGGCAGCCTGTCCGGCTTAGTTGCCGGCCCATGGGATGGATGCACCCGAGAGGTCGATGTAGATGCTCTTCTGGTGCATATAGGATCGGATGCCATCCCGGCCCTTTTCGGTGCCCAGACCGCTTTCCTTGAGCCCGCTGAACGGGGTGGAGATACTGAACTGTTTGTAGGTGTTGACCCAGACGGTGCCGGCCGAAACAGCCCTCGCTGTGCGCCAGGCCAGGCGGTAGTCAGCGGTCCAGATTCCGCAGGCCAAACCAAAGACACTGTCGTTGGCCTGAAGGATGAGATCCGCTTCATCCTCAAACGGCAGGATCACGGCCACGGGCCCGAAGATTTCCTCCTGGCAAATGACGTCCGAGTTGCTCACACCGGCAATGATGGTGGGCTCGTAAAACGCGCCGGCTTGAAGCCTGGGCTCCTTGGGCACGGCGCCACCGCACAGGATTTGCGCACCAGCAAGCCTCGCGTCTTCAACCATCCTGGCCACGGCGTCCCGGTGGGCATGGGCAACCAATGGCCCAACTTGAGTGCTTGGGTCCGTTCCTGGCCCGATTCGCAGGGCTTCGGCCCCTTTGACCAGTCTTTCGACGACGGCGTCGTAGACCGATCGCTGAATGAAGACGCGCGAGCCGGCAATGCAACTCTGACCACTCGAAGAGAAGATGCCATAAAGCACGCCGGCCACAGCCTGGTCCAGGTCAGCATCAGCGAAAATAATGGTGGGCGATTTCCCGCCCAGTTCCAAGGTGATCGGCATGATTTTCTCCGCCGCAATATGGCCCAGTTGGCGTCCCGTGGAGGTGCCACCCGTGAAGGAAATCTTGCCAATGTCAGGGTGCCGGGCAATCGCGTCGCCGACGACGCGGCCGGGGCCCGGAAGGACAGAAAGCAGACCTGCCGGAAGTCCTGCTTCCTCACAAAGCCGTGCCAGCAGGAGCGAAACCCAGGGAGCCCAGACGGGTGGCTTCACCAGGACTGCGTTTCCCGCCGCGAGCGCCGGAGCAACTTTTTGTGCGTCACTGGCAATCGGCGAGTTCCATGGCGTGATGGCTCCTACGACGCCGATCGCCTCGTAGGTGGACATGCTGAGGTAGTTCCCGCGAGGGGACGTCAGTGCGTCCTCCATGGTTTCCAGAGCGGAGGCAGTGAAGCGGAAGGTGGCTGCCGCGCTCATGGCGAGCGCCCTGGTCTCCACAAGTGTCTTACCTGTATCCAGCGTCTGCAGTTCGGCAATGCGGTCAGCATTGGCCTCAATCGCTGAGCTGATGCGGTGGAGGACAGCGGCACGTTCGTGAGGGAGTTTTTTTGCCCATCCGGACTCTTCCACAGCTTTCAGGCCAGCAGCTACCGCGGCGTCCACATCCGCCGTCGTTGCTCCATGGAGGGTGGCGAATACCTCTGAGTTAGCGGGATTCACGGATTCGATCAGTGCGCCGCTGCCTCGGGTCCACACGCCGCCCACGTAAATTTCATCCCGCGTATCCAGGCTGTCCGTATTCATCATCGGCTTCCGTTCATCTCTCTGTCATTCCCACGGCGTCAATTCATGCGTCCGCCCAAGGACGGTGCGTACCAATCCTGTGAACTACGTCATACAAAAAGAATATCAGTAGTAAGATACTTTCTGTCAAGATATTTAGATTCAAAGTTAATTTGGCTTTGGACCTGCCTACTCCAGCGCATCTCTATGGATCGGCTCGCTGGTGTGCGCCAAGGGCAGGCCTGAGCTCTGGTTCTTGGCAGCGATGATCTCCGCCATGATGGAGACCGCGGTTTCAGCGGGAGTGGAAGCGGAAAGGCCCAAGCCGATGGGCGAGCGGAGAGGTCCCACCGACCGGTCAGTGTGGCCCAAGCCAATCAGCCGCTCCCGGCGGTCACTGGCAGTTCGGCGTGAGCCCATCGCGCCGATGTACGCAAAACCGTGTCTTAGGGCTACATCAAGGACCGGAACATCGAACTTGGCATCATGGGTCAAAACACAGATAGCGGCATCAGGGGCGAGCCTGCCCAGAGCGATTTCTTCCTGCAGGTAGCGCGCCGGTTGATCGACCACGATCTCATGGGCTGCGGGAATACGCTCGGCTGTCGCGAACACAGATCGGGCATCGCAAACAGTGACGTGAAAGCCAAGGAAAGCCCCCAACTGGGCCAAGGAGGCGGAGAAATCGATGGCCCCGAAGATCAGCAGCCTACGGGCAGGACGGTAGACATCGATCAGCAAGGACAGCGGCTCTTCGGTACCGGTATCCGCCAGGAGAGTGACCGACGTCGTACTTCCGGAGGCTGTTGCCTCCTGGACTGCAACCCCGACGGCGCTGACGGCGGCGGGAGCAAGTGCGGTACCTTCAAACAGCTCTTCGACATCCGCAGTTTGCAGCACCACTTCGGAGCGACCCACCAGGCCAGGTACGCCGTCGAAAATGGTGACCATGGCGCATGGCAGATTTTCATTCAGCGCCCTCTGCAGTGAAGCAAACTGTGCGCAGGAGCCCGGAGCGTACTTTTGGATGAAGATCTCAACGCTGCCGCCGCACGTCAGCCCGATGCCGAACCCGTCGTCGTCTGAAATGCCAAATCGGTAAAGCTCCGGAACCCCGCTGGCGAGGACCCCGGCTGCTGCTTCGATCACACTTGCCTCAATGCATCCACCTGAAACGGACCCGACCGGCGATCCGTCTTCGGTGACAAGCATGGACGTTCCGACTGCCCGTGGCGCGGAGCCCTCCGTGCGGACCACCGTGGCCAAGGCGACATGTTGATCGCCTAGCAATGATTTCTCCAGCGCCTCCATCACCTCACGCATTTCCATCAGCCCCGTGTTGGCGCACACGCGCAGCGAGGATGCCGTTGTAGACGCTTTCAGGCGTCATGGGCAACGATGTGAGCTGCGCCCCGGTTGCGTCAGCGATGGCTTGGGCAATCGCTGGAGCAATGGGAAGCATGCCCCCTTCGCCCATCCCCTTGGTCCCAAAAGGTCCGGCCCCATGGCCCTGTTCCTGGGTAATGGAGGAAAAGCGCCGGGGGATATCCTCAGCCAAAGGCACCCGATAGAGGAGTGCCTCACCATTCAGCAGCTCCCCGTCTTGGTACCGCAGTTCCTCGAAGAGTGCCTGGGCCAGCCCGAAGACCGCTGCGCCCTCGTCCTGGCCGCGGCAACCCAACTTGTTCACCACCTTGCCGGCGTCCCCACTGACCACCAGCTGCAATAGCTCCACCCGACCGGTTTCCGGATCAACCTCCACTTCGGCAGCTGCCCAACCGATCTCCCAAAAAATGCAGGGTGCTTCCAGGGGTGCGCTGCTGGAGTTACGGACCTTGTAGTAGCCGTCCGCCGTAAACTCGAATCCCGTTCCGCCGAATCTGTCCATAATCAGCGGCGGGAGCTCATAGGTGATGCCTTCAGCATCGACGATGTGCCAATTATCCAAACGGATCGACTGCCGGTCCAGCATCAGGTGTTCGGCCGCCATGTCCAGAACGGAACACTTCACTCGCTCTGCAGCCTGCAGGACGGCATGACCCATGACTGCGATGCCCGAAGAGGCATTGGTGCCTTGGTCGAAAGGGGTGTTGTCGGTGTCAATAGCGGCATACTTCACCCGCTTCGGATCGCATCCGAGCGTCTCCGCCACGATCTGGCACAACGCCGAATGACCGCCTTGCCCCATTTCCACCAGGGCGCAATTCAGGAACACATCGCCGTTGGTGGTCACCTTCACCCGGGCTTGGGCAGGCTTGTTGACGCCACCACCATCTTTGATGCCGATGGCCACTCCCATGCCACGGTTCCTTAAGCGCGTGCGGTCGCGATAACCGATGGCGTCCGCCACAAGGTTCAGGCCATGTTTAAGGTCCGAATCGATGGGCGTTTCTCCGGGAACAAACTCCTCCCCCAATTCCTTGGCGTTCTTTAGTCGAAGCTCAAGGGGATCGAACCCCAGCCGTTCGGCGATCAGGTCAACTTGGCGCTCACTGGCCCAGGTGGCCTGCGTTGCGCCGAAACCACGGTAGGCACCGGCAGGGACGGAGTTGGTGATCACCGCTTGGCAAACGGAATCTATACGCTTCCAGCGGTAGGCCCCGGGCATCCGATATCCCGCTTTCTCCGCCACCAGCGGACTGGCATCCGCATAAGCCCCACCATTAAGCAGCACCCGCGACTGGCGCGCCATGAACTCGCCGTCTGCCTTGAGCCCCGATTTGACCGTGAGGATGGCGTCATGCTGGCTCAGTGTCAGGAAGACTTCTTCTGTGCTCATGCAGTAACGCACCGGCCGCCCACCCGACAACTGTGAGAGCCGGATGGCAATCGCCTCCGTTTTTGGGCCGTTCTTGGCGCCAAAGCCCCCGCCCAGGAGCGGGACGTTGACCCGGATGTCGTTCTCAGGCAGCCCGAAAACCCTCGCCAGTTCCTTACGCATTGGGAAAGGGCTTTGAGTAGAGGTCCACACTTCGATTTCGTTCTCTGTCGCCTCGGCAACCGTGGCAAAGGGCTCCAGATGCATGTGGTTCATGCGGGAGAAGGTAAAGGTGTCCTCGAAGATGTAGTCGCAATCCGCCCAGACGCTCTCCTCTCCCGTTTCGTAGCGGAATTCGTAGCTCACGTTGTGGGCAGTGTGTGCCGCTCCCGAGGCTCCATCGCCGTACTCGGGAAAGGCGGCGAAGGGCTGGTCGGGAAAAATGGCGGGCGCGGAGGGCTCCATCGCTGCTCTTACATCAAAGACAGCCGGCAGTTGCCCGTACTCAACACGGATCAAATCCAGTGCTGCGAAAGCGGTGCGTTCGTTCACGGCGGCCACTGCAGCGACGACGTCGCCAACATAGCGGACCGACTCTGTGGCCACAATCGGCTGGTCTTTGACGTAAGTGCCGTACGAGTGCAGTCCGGTGATTTCCTCTCGGGTGACCACGGCAGTGACTCCGGGCAGGGAGCGGGCGGCCGAAGCATCGATGCTCAGAATCCGGGCATGCGCGTGCGGGCTTCGCAAGACCTTCGCGTGAAGCATCCCGGGCTTCACAATGTCCACCGTGTAGACGGCACGGCCGGTTACCTTCGCGGTGCTGTCCAGGCGTGGGCGGTCGCGTCCCACGATCGGCGCATCGTCCGGAGCGCACGGATTCACGAACCCCGTCATTCGAAATCCTGATCCTGCTGCTTGGCCGAGGCCAGTTCTGCGGCACGCTCCACGGATTCCAAGATCATCTCGTAGCCCGTACACCGGCAGGTGTTCGAACTGATCCATTCCCGGATCAGGTCCCGGTCCGGTTGCGGATTCTGCCGCAGCAGCCCTGTGGTCAGCATCAGCATGCCGGATGTGCAGAAGCCGCATTGGAAGCCGCCACATTCCCTGAATGCCTGCTGCTGGGCACTCAACGTGCCGTCCTGGGCTGCCAAGCCCTCAACGGTTTCAACACGCGCACCGTCAACGTCGAAGGCAAACGTGGAACACGCAGCTACAGGAAGGTCATCAACCAAAACAGTGCAGGCTCCGCAGACACTGCGCTCACACGACGCACGGACCCCCTGTTTACTGCAGCTGTTGCGAAGCAGGTCCAAGACCGTGGCACTCGTAGGGACACAATGCCGCTGCGGGCTTCCGTTCAGCTCGAATTCAACCTTGTGGGTGAATGCTTCCTCGCTTGATTCCGGTGATTCAAGGTTCATGGCTGGCTATCCTTTCCTTTGTTACCGGTTGCTTGGGCAAGAAGACGGCTGCAGAGAACGCCCACCAAGTGCCGGCGGTAGTCGATGGACCCCGCGTAGTCGCCCGCCTCGTCCGGAAGCTGAGCCGCCAGAACCCCGCCCACGGAGACCGGGTCAAGCTCGGCGATGTCAGTTGCCTCGGCAGTGTGCGACAGGACGAAAGGCTGCCGGTATTCACTGCCACAGACAGCAGAAACGGTGAGGCCGGCCACCGGGTCCTTTCGTACAGCGAGGGACACGGTGCTCACCGGGCGCATTGACCGCTCGTAGCCGAACCACAACAGGGACGCAGTGTCGACGGCGACGGCGGTCAGAATGCCTGCGTTGCCAAGGTTCCGGCCCGGGAGTGAGTCCCGGTCCCACAGTGAAGAGACGGGCAGGGCTTCAACGTCACCGCCTTGAAACTGCATCTGCCCACCCAGCGCCGCCAGAATGACAGGCATTTCGTATCTATATCGACGGGAAAGGAGATTGCCTCCGAGGGTGCCGCGATAGCGGATTCGAACTGTGGCAATTGATCCCCAGGCTGCTGCCAGGGCAGGCACGGTGGACAGTATTTCCGGGCTTCTGCTACCTTCAGCGTGGCTCACCAAGGAACCAATGCGCAGAACCCCGGCATTATTCGATATCGCCCGCAATTCCTTGATCCGTCGCACGGAAATCAGCACCTCCGGCTCCAGTCCCTCGCGAAATTGCGCCACCAGGTCCGAACAACCCGCCGCAATCACAGCCTCTGGATGCTGCCGGGCAAGAGCCACAGCAACTCCGAGCGAAGTGGGCTGATGCAACATAAAGGGTGGAAGCGCGGACTGGCTCTGGGCTATCAGCCCCGCCCCTAATTTCTGGCCTCGCATTGGTCAGCCTTCTTTCGCGTTCGCCCGGTAGGGGCTTTTTGCCGGGCGGCCCGCCACAGGCCGCCCGGCACGGTTCGGGCCCGGACTATGCCGGGCGGTCGCCCTTCAGGGTGACCCGGTGCATCAGTCGGTAGTGCGGGTGATAGTCCCCCACCGCATAGTGTTGGGTGGATCGGTTGTCCCAGATCACGAGGGAGTTCGGTTCCCAACGGAAACGAACCTGGTATTCCGGAGTCCTGGCGAGGTCGGTGAGCATGTTTCTCAGCGAGTCCCCCAGCTGGGTGGAAATGCCCGTAAGCCGGGTGGTGAACAACGCGTTGACGTAGACAAGCTTTCGACCGGTTTCCGGATGCTTACGCACAACAGGGTGCGTCATGGGTGGATACTTCCGCCGGGTCTCCTCGTAGCGCGCCTCGCCGTCGGGACCCTGGCGGACAACTCCGGTGAGTTCCTTTTCCCAGTCATGCACTCCCTCAAGCCCGTCAATGACGCTTTTAACGTTCTCCGGCAGGGCGTCATACGCGGCGGTCATACTCGCCCAGAGCGTATCCCCGCCGCACGGCGGAATTTCCTGGGCGTGAAGGCAAGTAGCGGAATTCGGCGTCGCCTGCCAGGTCAAGTCCGAGTGCCAGACGTCGGTCCCCGCCGCCCGGCCACGCGACTCCAGCACCTCAATGTGCGGATATTCGGGGAGGGAGGGGAAGAACGCACTAACTTCCTGGGGGTCGCCGAAAACCTTGGCGAATTCGATTTGATCATCCGGTGTGATGTGCTGATCGCGGAGAAACAATACTTGGTGCTCGAGGAAAGCTTCCCGTAGTTCCGTCCGGCATTCCGGGGTGATCTCTTCACGCAGATCCAGTCCATGGATGTACGCCCCGATGGTGGGTGTTGCTCGTTCCAAGGTGAATGTTTTGAACTGTTGATCGTTACCGCTCATGGTAGTTCCTTCCTTTGTTGGCGTTTGATACAGCGGAATGCTTTGTGTCACTCCGAATACGTGGATGCGGGGACCTCATCAACCCCGGTCGCATCGCTGCGTCTCCCAGCCCGCGATGCCTTCTTTCGTATGACCCGTCCGAGCAAAACAGCGCAAGTGATGGACACCGTTCCGGCGACGAAGACGTAAAGCGAAGTTGAGACAGACGCATTTGTCGCAGCAAACAGGGCACCGGCAATAAGGGGTGCAATGGCGCTGCCGAAAAGATTGCCGAGAGTAGTAGCCAAGGACAACCCGCTATAGCGGACCTTTGCGTCAAAGGCGGTGGAGAAGTATGCCGGCGACAGTGCCCATGGGATATAGACGGCCACCGTTGCCGCAACATAGCACACGGCGATTAGGCCATAAGTGCCCCCATCAAGGGCAAAGTACAGGGGGAAAGCAACAATGACGATGAGCGCAAGGCCCCATAAGTACACCCGCTGCCCGCCGAATTTGTCTGAGAGCGCACCGGCGACCGGGGTAACTACGAAGCCAATCGCGGAAGTGACGATCACCAGGACCAACATCGCCGTCGAGTCCAGATCTCCGGACTTCCCTGCGTAAACAAAGTTGTACACGGTGATCAGGTAGAAGAAGATTCCCGGTGCCAGACTGGCGCCGGCTACAAGGAACACTTGCTTGGGGTGTGTCCGAAGCACCTCGACTACAGGCAGACGCAGAACGCCGTGGTCAGCCTTGACTCGATCGAACTCCGGGCTCTCCGCGACCTTCACACGAATAACCAGGCCAGTGATAACCAGTACCGCGCTGAGAAGGAACGGGACGCGCCAGCCCCAGGCCATGAAGGCGTCCTCCGACATCGACTCCAGGGGTATATACAACGTCATGGCCAGGATCAACCCGACAGCAACGCCTGCCTGCGGCCAGCTGCCGAAATAGCCGCGCTTACCTTCGGGGGAATGTTCGGTAGCCATCAGTACTGCACCACCCCACTCTCCCCCGAGCGCGAATCCTTGGGTCAGCCGCAGTACGACCAGCAGAATCGGGGCGAACACGCCTATCGAGTCGTATGTGGGCAGTAGTCCGATGGCTACAGTGGCAATGCCCATGATCAGGATGGTGAGGACCATCATCGGCTTCCGGCCCGCCCTGTCACCGAAGTGGCCGAAGACGATGGCCCCAAGGGGACGTGCGACGAGGCCGGCCGCGAAAGTCGAGAACGCAAGCAAGGTCCCGGTTGTCGGGTCGAAGCCAGGGAAGAAGAGCTGGTGAAAAACGAGCACCGCTGCGGTGCTGTAGATAAAGAAGTCGTACCACTCGATAGTCGTGCCGATGAGGCTCGCGAAGGCGACCTTCCTCGGAGAACTCGCGCCCGATGGTTGTGCGACCACTGCACTCATATTGTGCCTCCAGGTAATTTTGCGAACAGTCGGCCCCGCTATGCGTGGACCGTGGTGACCAGGGCTGCCTTAGGCACCTGTCTCAGAATGAGCTTTGAAGTGATATAGATTACTTCAGTAGTCATTATCTTATGACTGAGATGCTTTGTGCGCAAGATCTCATTTCTGATGGAATACGACCGGAAAACTCAGACAGTAAGTGGACTCGCGACGCGCGGCCCCTCACTGGGTCGTGGGAGCTATGAGGCCTCCGGCAATCTGTTCAAGAATTTCCTGGATGCCACGGATGTCCCGGAGGAACGGGGTGCGGACAACGCTGCCGACCACATGCAACGCCGCTTTTACCCGTGTCCTGACCACTTCCTGATCGGCGCCCGGGTAAACGTCCTGGACCAGCGAGGCGACATCGGTGATGTAGTCACTTTGGGCCTCCATTAAGTTCCGCAACTCCCGTTCAGGAAGGTGCGGACGTTCGGACACGGCCAGTTGCAGGAATTCCGGGCTTCCCAGTGAGAAAGCAATGTATGAGGAAAGGATGCGCTCCAGCGCCTCGGCTGCATCAGCGGCTTCAGCGAGAGCCCGCGACATGTCCATCCACCGCACTTCTTTGGCGCGATGCAGTGCTGCGGCAAGCATTTCCGCCTTACTGTCGAAATGGCGGTAAATGCTGGGACCCGCCACTCCAACTTCGGCGCCGATGTCGTCAAGGCTGACGGCGTCAAACCCGTTCGCAGCGAACTGTCGGATTGAGGCTGCCAGCAACGCCTCACGGCGGGTGCGCGGCAAGTCAATGGACGCGCTGCGGTGATTCGCCACTGCTTCAATCGGGGGCATTGGCATGACCAGTACTGTGCGGGCGAGCGTGGTCAGCTGGGATTCTTCGTCCGCACGCGAGAGCCGGTTGGGGTCCAGCGACACACTGATCATCGCCGCAAACATGGCCCATGCCCGCAGGTCCGCCTCGGGAGCGGGCAGCGCAGAGCTCCCGGACTGCAGCTTGCTGCTGATGGCGAACTTGATACCGCTGGCAATATCGAAGCGGATGGCAGGCGGGAGATGGCGGGATTCACGCTCCCACAGCACGCCGTTCTCCCGGTGCACCAGCATTGCCCGGCCCAGCGCCGTGACCAACTGTTCGAGGTCGCCGTCGGGGGCCTGGGTAATGCTATCCAAAAAGGGCTGGAGGCTGGCCACAACTGCCTCGCGAAGAAGCTCGCCCTTGCCCGGAAAATGCCGGTAGAGGGCGGATGGCTGCACTGCCATCGCCTTGGCCACATCGGTCATGCTGACTTGGGGGTATCCCTTCTGAGCGAAGAGGTCACCTGCCGCCGCAAGTATCAGGGCGCGCCGGTTCCGCGGCCTAGTGCCGCGCTCCGGGGCGGTGGAGGACTTATTCATGTTCACAAGATTAGTCGCATTCACTTATTGCGCAATAGCCCACTACGTGCCAATGTTAAAGAACAACCTGCGGATCACTGAACTTCACTTACGGATAAGCCAGCTGACGCGAGACAGCGATGTCTCACCCTTGGTAGACACGTGAAGGTTCCCCGCAACACAAGCACCGGCCAGAAGTACATCGCAGCCGATGCAGATTCACTTACGGGACGCCACGGTGGCCCGTAGACCCAGAGAAACAACGCAAGAACGAGACACCCCGATGGACAGGATTTCCCGGGCGCATGCGGCGCCCCTTCCGCGAGTTTCCATCCCACGCGATAACTCAAAGCACCGTCCCAACCCAAAGTTCAGTGCTGTGACAAAGGAGTCCCACATGAAACGACGTGCAATAGTCGCTGTTGCCGCACTTTGCGGCTTCGCAGCTCTGACAGGCTGCAGCACCGGGAATGACGCACCCAATGCCTACGCCGTCAAGACGGACATTCCGACGGCAGCAACAATGGACCCGGCAATCCTGGACGCCGCCCGCAAGGAAGGCTCGCTTTTGGTTTACGGCGAGGCGAACGAGGCGACCATGAAACCGGTACTGGCTGCTTTCCAAACCCAGTACCCCGATATCAAGGCCAGCTACATAAGCCTCGGCGGAACCGAAAGCTTCCAGCGCTATCTCAACGAGAAAGCCACTGGCGGAAAGACAGCGGATGTCATCGTCAGCCTGCAAGGCGCGAACTTCCTCGATCTGGTCAAGCGCGGTGACATCCAGGACTTCACACCACCTGCCGCCGCGCCACTGCCCGACTTCGCGAAACTCGCCCCAGGGGTCTTCGCAATGGAACTGAATCCGGTCATGGCACTGATCAACACCACCCTCCTGCCCGAATCCGAACAACCCGATTCCCTTGACGCCCTCGCCAAGATGTCCAGTGACCCCAAACTCACAGGCAGGATCGTCACCTATGACGGCACGACGGAGTTCGGCTACACGGTTAATCACGCCTACATAGCCAAGGCGGGAGAGGCCGGCTGGAACGTCTTGGATCAACTCGGAAAGAACACCAAGGTGGAAGCCAGTGCCGGACCCATGTACAACAAACTCCTGCAAGGCGAGTACACCATGTCCTACTTCCAGTCCGGAGCTACCCGGCCGCTCCTCACCGGCGCTACCGCGAAGGTGCTGAACTACAAGTTCTTCAAGGACGGATCGCCCTTCATGCCCCGCGGTGCCGGAGCAACAACCGGGGGTAAGTCACCCAACGCGGCCAAAGTGTTCCTCAACTTCCTGATTGACAAGGCCGGCCAGACGGCCGGTTGCGCCGGCGGGTTCGCACCATACCTGGACGGGGTGGACTGCCCGGTGAACCTCGCGAAGGTTACAGAGCAATTGGGTGCAGAGAACATCAACATCGCCACATGGGATGAGGCCCTGGTGAACGATGCACCGGCCTTCAAGAACCGCTGGAAAGAAGCATTCGGGGGATGAGCAGCTCCACCCTTACAGACCCCAAGGCCCCGCCCCCGCCGCCGGGTGTTGGAAACATCAAGCGGGCATGGCTGCCGGAGAAAGTCATCCACTACGGTGTTTGGATCCTTGCAGTCCTGCTGATCCTCGGCCCGATCGTGCCGATCGTCTGGTCGTCACTCTGGTCCACGCCGCTCTATGAGGGCGGCGGCAGCGGCACCCTGGACAACTTCCGTAAACTGGCGACCGATCCACTTTGGTGGTCAGCCGTCGCCAACAGCCTGCAGTTCGCCGTCTTCGCCACCATCGGCTCAGTTCTGGTTGGAACCACAGTGGCCTTGTTGGTAGCCCGCACCGACCTCCCGCTTCGGCGGCTCTACTCAGCCCTGATCGTCCTGCCCTTGGTCCTGCCTGGACTGGTGCTCATTGTCGGCTGGCAGTCAATGTGGTCAAAAAACGGATATGCCACACATCTGCTGGAACAGTACACACCGTTCACTGTCCCCTTTGACCTCTACAGTGTTGCCGGAATGGTGGTCATGGGTACTGTCCTTGGCTCGCCTGTGGTCTACCTCTTTGCCCGGGGGACGCTGTCCTCAGGCGATTCGACACTCGAGGAAGCCGCCCGTTGCGCGGGTGCCGGTCCCCTCCGTGCGTTGCTCTCGGTGACCCTGCCGTTGCTGCGCCCGGCATTACTCAACTCCGGGCTGCTGGTCTTCGCTTTGGCGCTGGAAACACTGGGCATTCCCCTCATCCTTGGTACTTCAAAGAACATCGACATGATGTCCACCTACCTGTACCGGCAGTGGACCGGAAGCGCCGACGGCGGTGGAGGAGTCCTGCCTGCAGGAGCCGTCATGTTGTTGCTTGCCGTCACTTTGCTGCTGTTGCTGCGCAACCGTCTGGCCGGCGACCTGGCCCGCTTCACCACAACCGGCGGCAAGTCATCCAGACCAGCAAACGTCGTCAAATTAGGCCCCTTCGGCTGGTTGCTGTCCGCCGGCGTCGGAATTGTTCTGGGTTGCGCAACCCTGGTGCCGCTCAGCGGGGTGGTTCTCGCCTCGGTCACCGCTGTTTTGACCCCGGCGATCAACCCGTTCAGCCTGCTAACACTTGACCACTTCTCGGCGATTTTGACCAACCCGCTCTACACCGGAGCTATTGGCAACAGCTTGCTGATTGCCACAGTTGGCGCCGCTGTCGCCACCGCCTGCATCGCCGTCATCGCATTGGTTGCCCACCGTTCCAGCTTTCGGTTCCGCGGATCCTTGGAGCACATCGTGCTTTATCCCCGGGCCGTCCCAGGCCTGATCACCGGCATGGCCTTCTTCTGGACGTTTGCAATCCTGGACCAGTCCGGAACTTTCAGAGCCACACTTTGGGCGGTGGGAATCGCCTTCGGGGTCCGTGCACTCGCCATGGGTTACGCCGCGTTCTATCCGTCACTTGCCGCGCTGGGTGCGGACCTGGACCGCGCCGCGCGCTCGGCCGGGGCAGACTGGTGGACGGCGATGCGCACCATCATTCTCAGCCTGCTGAGGCCAGCCATGGGCATCTCATACGTCCTGCTGTTTGTAGCAATGCTCAACGAAGCCGACGCCGCAGTTTTCCTGGTGACCCCTGAAACCCAGGTTCTGGGACTGGCCATGCTTCAGATCGCAGCAAATGGCCTCGGCGGCACCGTCGCGGCCCTCGGAGTCATCCAACTCGTCATCACCGCAGCTGTCCTGGGCGCAGGACGCATTCTGTTTGGAGTTCGCCCCAATGTCTGATCTGGTCATCACCAATCTCACCAAGAAGTTTGGCCGTCTGACGGTCCTGGACAACGTTTCGGTGACAGCCACCGACGGACAGATACTAACGTTGCTTGGGCCAAGCGGCTGCGGCAAATCCACAACGCTCTGGTCCATCGCAGGACTGCTCAAGCCGGACGGCGGCAGCATTATTGTGGGCGACCAGACCTTGTTCAACCACGATTCCTCCGCCTTCCTGCCGCCGGAACGCCGCGACTGCGGCGTGGTTTTCCAGTCCTATGCCGTGTGGCCGCATATGAAGGTCCGCGACAACGTGGGCTATCCGCTGCGGCTGCGACGCTACAAGCCCGAGGCACTACGCAGACGCGTCGATGAAGTGCTCGAGCTGGTTGACCTCTCTGATCAGGCAGACCGCTATCCGCATCAGCTCTCCGGCGGTCAGCAACAACGAGTGGCGCTGGCGCGTGCCTTGGCATTCCCTCCGCGCTTGCTGCTCCTGGACGAGCCGTTTTCCAATCTTGATGCCAAGCTGCGGGAACGTACCCGCGATTGGTTGCTTCAGTTGCAACGCAAGATTGGCGTGACCACGGTCTTTGTTACCCACGATCAAGACGAAGCCCTGGCAATGAGCGACAGGATTGCAGTCATGTCTGCCGGAACAGTCCGCCAGATTGGTACGCCGGAGCAGGTTTACAACGATCCTGCCGATCTCTTCGTCGCCGATTTTGTTGGCACCAGCAACTTGCTGGAGGGAACAGTGATTGGCCGCTCAAAGGGGCTCCTGACGATCAAGATCGACGGGTTGGACCAAGCGATCCACGTACCATCCGCAATTGATTCCGACGGCGTCGTGGTTGCCGTTCGTCCGGAAGCGCTGGCGTTGTTGCCTGACGATGCGTCGTCTGACGGCTACGAAATGACTGTCAACGGGCCCGTCCTTGAGAGGTCCTATCACGGCCATCATTTCCGGTACACGGTGGGCGTCGGCGAGCAGTCCTTAGTGGTCGAAACCCGTGAGCGCACCGACTCCCCGCACGTGCGCGTGGGCATTCCACGGGACGGGTACAAGTTGTTCCAGCCCCGCACTGCCAAGGCGCCCAAGGCCGCACAGTGATTCCCGTCGGATCAAGCTACCCCATCAGAATCGACCTTTTCAGCGACACTATTACCCGGCCAACAAAAGCTATGCGCCAGGCCATGGCCAACGCCGAAGTCGGGGACGAACAAAAGGGTGAAGACCCCTCCACCAACGAACTGGTAGCCCTGGCACGGGAGCTCTTGGGCAAGGAGGAAGCTGTCTTCCTGCCATCAGGGACGATGTGCAACCAGATCGCCTATGCTCTGCACTGTCGCCCTGGCGACGCGATTCTTGTTGACGAGACCGCGCATTCGCTGTGCCATGAGGAAACCGGGGCGCCCGCCCTGGCCGGTGCCCTGTACAGGCCGATCAAAGCAGACCATGGTGTGTTCTCGGTTGCCCAGCTTGAAGCGGCGCTCCGCCCCGGGGGGAGATCATTCGCCCGGAATGCGGTGCTCTCCATAGAGCAGCCGTCCAACCTCGGAGGCGGCACATGCTGGTCGCTGGAAGGCATCACGTCAGTGACGAATGTGGCACGGGCTCACCAGATAAAAACCCACATGGATGGCGCCCGCCTGCTCAACGCGGTGGTGTCCACCGGCGTATCTGCCCACGATTTTTGTGCCCCGTTCGACTCAGTCTGGCTGGACCTCAGCAAAGGACTGGGCGCCCCAATAGGAGCCGTGCTGGCAGGCGACACTGATTTCATCAATGAGGCCTGGCGGCTCAAGCAACGGTGGGGTGGCTCCATGCGTCAATCAGGCATTGTGGCGGCAGCGGGTACGTTTGCCCTCCGCAACAACGTGGACAGGCTCGCAGACGACCATGGGAATGCCCGCCTGCTGGCTGAACTGCTTGCCGTTAACCCTCATATTTCGATCGATCCGCTAACAGTCCAAACAAATATCGTCCTCTTTGACTTAGTCGACTTCCCTGTCACCGCGCACGTGCTGGTGGATCGCCTGCTGCAGACGAGCGGGATCCGGATGGGCGCATTTGGCCCGTCCACGATTCGTGCCGTCACACACCTGGACGTTGACACGGAAGACGTACGCCTCGCTGCTGACGCGCTCAGGGAATTACTGGACGAAACCTACTCGATGCACGTAAGCCCAAGGAGCAACTAACATGACCATCACTTTTGATGTGGCCGACCGCCCCGTACCGTACCGCGTCAGCCGAGCGGCCCGGACAGGCGACGACGTCACTGTGCTGCTCAATTCACGTGTTGTTGATCCCGAGTCGAGCACGTCCGGTTCCCCGAGCGATGTGTGGCTAAAGGCAGGGCAGATCTCACGTATTGTTCCTGCGGGCAGTGAACCGGGCACGGGCAGCGTCCTGAATCTTAAGGGCAGGTTCGTGGCTCCCGGACTCATGGATGCCCATGTTCACTTGGCCTTCGATGGTGGTGATGACCCGAAGGGAACCTATCAGGGCAGCAGCGATGACGAGATCGTTGCGCAGGTGGTGGCAAATGCGCGGATTGCGCTTCGAGCCGGAATAACCACAGTGCGGGACTGCGGGACACCCAGGCACCTGCTTGCTCCCATGAGGGCAGCCCTGGGCATGGTGTCAGATGTCGCCACCGTGGTTCATTGCGGTGCGCCGATCTGCCGCGTGGGCGGGCACGGTCACGACATGAACGGCGAGGTACGCACCCGTGAGGATATCGAGGCCATCATCGCCGAACAGCACGCGGCCGGCGCCACCTGGATCAAGCTCATGGCCAGCGGCGGCGGATTTACTCCCGGCACCAGTCCAAGCGTTTTTGAATTCGACCCCGTCCTGCTCCGTGAAGCGGTGGTCATCGCCGGCTCCTACGGCATGAGGACTGCAGCTCATGCCCATGCCAGTTCCTCAATGGCCGCATGCATCGAGGCAGGCGTGCACTCCCTGGAACATGCCTCGATGCTGGGGCCGGACGAGCAGTGCGTTCCCGATCGCGAGCTATTGCGCAGGGCGGCCGATGCCGGGATCCACATTGTGCCCACCGTCGTTTCAGCGGACATCGTTTCCCGGCAGTTGCGAGGGGGCCACCCGGTACTATCCAACCCCCAGGACCGCAATGTGGTGGCGCGGTTGGAATCGCGGTTTACCAACGTGACCGAGTTCCTCCGCTCCGGCGTGTCAATCGTGGCAGGGACGGACGCAGGCCCTGCCCACGTCACCTTTGATCTCCTTGCCCGCGAGTTGGCACGCTATGTCGACGCCGGACTGGCAGCACAGCATGCACTGAAATCTGCCACGTGTGAAGCCGCCGACATGCTCGGGATGGAGACGCAAGTGGGTCGCATCCGGCCCGGTCTGTGGGCCGACCTCATCGTCACGGCGGAGGACCCCATGCAGGACATCAGCACTCTCGCAACACCCCTTGGAGTCCTCAAACGCGGACTACTGATCGCCCAATAACTGCTCGCGCCACCCCTGGACCACCATCACACCCTTAAGGCATCCCATGAACCTGACCCCAGTCAATGATGACTTGGCGGCGAAGACCGTCCCGCCCCTCGACGACCCCCAGCTGGAAGCACTTGCTGTGATCGAACGCCGTGTCCTGTGGCTTGCGACGTCCGTCATCCACCACGCAAACAAAGTGCGGCCCAACACGTCCGGCATCAAAGTGGGCGGACACCAGGCCTCGAGTGCCTCCATTGCCACGATCATGACCTCGCTCTGGTTCGGGCAGCTCCGCGCCGAGGACCGTGTCTCGGTGAAGCCCCACGCCTCGCCGGTGCTCCACAGCATCAACTACCTGCTGGGCAGCTTGGATGAAAAGTACCTCACGACGCTGCGTGAGTTCGGCGGGCTGCAGAGCTACCCCAGCCGGTCCAAGGATCCGGATCCCGTTGACTACTCCACTGGCTCTGTCGGTATCGGGGCCACCGCGCCGATCTGGGGTGCCATCTCGCGGCGTTACATCGAGACCGTGAGCGGCACACCGAACCGTGGGCGACAGTACTCGCTGGTCGGCGACGCCGAACTGGACGAGGGCGCTGTCTGGGAAGCTGTGCTGGACTCGAATGTTGCGGATCTCGGCGAGATCGTCTGGATCGTAGACCTGAACAGGCAGTCCCTTGACCGGGTGGTGCCAAACATTGCCGCGGGCAAGATTGAACGCCTCTTCGCGGCCGCTGGTTGGCAGGTCATTACCGTGCGTTTCGGCCATCTTTTGGAAAGTCTCATGGCCATGCCTGGAGGCGATGCACTCCGGGCACGCATTGTTGACATGTCCAATCCCGAATACCAGCGGCTTCTGCGTTGCTCGGCCGAGGAGCTGCGCCGCAGGCTCCCGGGTGAGGGCGCCGGGGGTGCGGCCATCGCGGAACTTATTGCCGGCGTCGAGGACCAGATCCTGACCCGGGCCATCAGGAACCTGGGCGGGCACGACCTCGCCGCGTTGCGCGAGGCCTACGCGCAGATCGATGACACCCGCCCCACCGTCATCATCGCCTACACCGTCAAGGGCAACGGGCTGCCCACCGAAGGCCATCCGCAGAACCACTCCTCGCTGCTTACTATCGATCAGTACCGACAACTCGCCCACGGAATGGGCGAGAACCCCGACGCGCCGTGGACGCGGTTCGACCCCGCAAGCACCGAAGGGCAACTGGTGGGAATGACGGCCGAAACCCTTCAGCGCTCCGCGCAGCCTGCTGTCGCCCCGCCCTCAGTACCGGCAGATTTCGGCAGGACGCCCTCGGGCACGGCAACCACGCAGGCGGCTCTGGGCCGTACCCTGCTGGACGTCACCCGTGGGGCGCCCGATGTGGCGCGCCGAATGGTGACCGTCAGCCCGGACGTGAGCTCAAGCACCAACCTCGCCGGCTGGCTGAACAAGGTGGGCGTCTGGTCAGTGGAAGAGCGCCGGAACTGGTTCAGCGACGATACCGAGACGGTCATGCACTGGCGTGAAAAGCCCACAGGGCAGCACATCGAACTCGGCATAGCCGAGGTCAACCTTGTCAGCCTCCTGGGCGAGCTTGGTGCAACCTGGAGCCGGTGGGGCCAGCCGTTGTTCCCGATCGGCGTGCTCTATGACCCGTTCGTTGAGCGTGCCTTGGAACCGTGGTCCTACGGCATCTACGCGGGCGGGCAGTCGATCCTGGTAGGCACGCCGTCGGGCGTGACCCTCGCACCCGAAGGCGGCGCCCACCAGTCCATCAAGACGCCGTCCATCGGCTTGGAACAGCCCGGCTGCACCAGCTACGAACCTGCCTTCGCGATCGACGTCGAGTGGACGTTGCTCGCCTCCATGTCCCAACTCGGACGCTCGGACGGCAAATCCGCGTACCTGCGTCTTTCCACAAAACCCGTCGACCAGCAACTGGCCGCCGTCCCGGAGGATCCCGCCGCCCGTGAGCGTCGCCGTCGCCAAGTCGTGGCCGGCGGCTACATGCTGCGCGCGGCCGCGACGCCGTCGGCGACGATCGTCGCCATGGGCGCCCTGGTCCCGGAAGCGCTTGCGGCCTCCGACCGGCTCGCCGCCCAAGGCACCCCCGTGGACGTTGTCTGCGTTACGAGTCCCGGCCTTCTGTACGAAGCGCTGCAGGGACGCAACGGACAGAATCAGGACGCACCGTCCTGGATCCTGGATCAAATCCTGCCCTCCGAGCGCGCCGTCCCCATGGTCACCGTGCTGGACGGTCACCCCCACACACTGGCGTTCCTCGCCAACGTGCACCAAGTCAGAAGCCGCAACCTCGGCGTCGACACCTTCGGCCAGGCGGGCGGTATTGACGACGTCTATCGCTACCACGGGGTGGACACCGACAGCATCGTCCGCGCTGTCCTGGACTTGGTCAGATGACAGCAAGTGATGCTGATCTTGTCTTGAGGGTTCGGTCGGGGGATCAGGGGGCTTTTGCGAGTCTTTTTGACCGGCATCGGGATATGGCGCGGTATGTCGCGGCGGGGCAGGTGGATAACAGGGCCGATATTGAGGACATTGTTTCGGAGGCGTTTGTTTCGATTCATCAGGCCCTGATGCGTGGCAAGGGTCCTGATACTTTCTTTAGGGCGTATTTGCTGACAGCGGTGCGGCGGATCGCGCAGGCTCAGAACCGGATGGCGGCCCGTAGCCTGCCGGTTTCGGACAGTTTTGTGCTGGACCGGGTGGAGGATCCTGAGGACCCGGCCGTGGTCGGGTTTGAGTCCAGCACGGTGGCGGCCGCGTTCAAATCCCTGCCCGAGCGCTGGCAGGAAGTCCTGTGGTACGTGGACATAGAGGGAATGAAACCCGCCGCGGCATCGGAAGTCTTAGGGATCACCCCGAACGGGGTCTCGTCGCTGGCCATCCGGGCCCGTGAAGGCCTGCGGCAAGCCTATTTGCAGGGCCACATCAAAGACTCAACCTCCCAGGAATGCGAAGGGTATCCGGACCAGTTGGGGGCCTACTCACGGAACGGTCTGAGTCGGCGGGCGCACCAGAAAGTCCAGAGCCATCTGGAATCCTGTTCGAGATGCACTGCCCTGCTCCTGGATCTCAATGACGTGCAGTCCGCCATGAGGGCCATCATCTTCCCCTTAATCGCGGGAGTGGCCCTGACCTCGGCCGCCCCCGGGATCACGGGCGCCGCTGGACTCACCGGCGCCGCTGGACTCGCGGGTACTGCTGGAATCGCAGGTACCGGGGCCGGTGCCGGCGGCGAGGCTGCTCCGAAGTCCATCGCTGCCATGATGAAAGTTGGGGCAGCTGGGTTGACAGGGGCGGTCATTATTGTGGGCGCCACCATAGCTTTGGCAGGAACCGGAACCAACAACCCCGGCACACCGCAGGCCGGTGAGGTGCCGGCATCCACTTCCAGCCACGAGAACCAGAACACAAAGTCCCCACTCACCGGCACCCATCCGGCCCCGGCCGCACCGACGAATCAACCCTCGAGGATTTCGGGCCCCGGGCCGGAAGACCCTCCCGCAAATCCTGAAGAACTGCCCGCCCTGAACGGCGTGCAACGCAGCCCCGCCAGCTTCCCCGCGCCGCCGCGCCGTCCGGTTGCTTGGCCTGCCCCGCCCGCGGCCGCTCCGCCCAAGCCCCTCGAAGTGCCCAAGCCCTTCGAAGTCCTGCCGTCTCTACCCGGGGCGGGCACCACCAAGGACCCAACACCCCCGACGCCGACCCCGTCGCACAGCCCCACCCCGACACCAGCCCCCACACCGAGCCCCACCCCGACGCCGAGCGCCCCTCCAACGCCGACGCCGAGCCCGACCAGGCCTATAGCACCAGAGGTCACGGCCACCGTCACCACGGGGGCGGGCTCAGGCGCGGCCGATGTCCAGGCGACAATCACCTTCACCATTGCCGGTCAAACTGCCACCGAAGCCGCTGAAGTGATCTTTTCCGTTTCCGACGGGGCAAGCCTGATCCCGGGAACACTCATCCAACCTGCGGGATGGTCCTGCACAGCACATAACGACGCCACAAAAGAAGTCCGCTGCACGAGCACCGCCGTGGACCCCGGAAACCTACAATTCATCCAAGGCATCTCCCGGAAAGACCCTGCCTCCCAGACCACCCTCGACTACCAATTCATGGGAACGGGATTGCCCACAACCACCTTCTCCAACACCTTCTGAGCACCCAGGACCCTCTGACCCGCAGGGATGCGGCCACCGAACGAGGCATTGCCCGCACCGAGGTGACCTGGATGCCCCCGGCTTTGTTGACACTCCAACAGACAGGCTCCTTGCTTCATACTCGTGGTGCATATGGACTTAATAACTAAAAGACCTTTATGATCACGGCAACAGCGAAATTCGTTAACATGCGAAGCCCGCTGGAGTAATAAAATAAACGCCCTACTTTGCGATAGCTCAGTATCGCAAAGCCGCCCTAAATGACTCGCATCAATTCCGTTCGCACCCAGGTCTTCCGCCAATGAGGCAATTGGCGGCTGCCCGATTCATTTTTTGAGAGAGCGCCCCTTGAGCACATCACCTGATACGCCTATGCCCAGCCCCAAAGCGGGGCACCCTCGAAGGACCCACTTTTCCCGATCCAGCCGAACCCTCATGGTCGGCATTTTTTGTGCCTCCTTGGTACTTACCGGCCAAACGGCAGCAACAGCCGCCGGCGAAACAGAAAATGCCGTGACATTCACCGACGTACCCGCAGGCATGATGTTTGCGAAAGAAATGTCCTGGCTGGCAAATGAACGCATCTCCACCGGCTGGTCCGACGGAACATACCGTCCTTTGACCGCAATCAATCGTGATGCAATGGCCGCGTTCCTCTACCGGCTGGCAGGATCGCCGGAATTCACGGCACCAAGCACCTCGCCGTTCCAGGATGTCAGCCCCGGCCAGCAGCACTACAAGGAAATGACATGGCTTCACGAGGAGGAAATCTCCACCGGGTGGGATGTGGGGAACGGTAAACGGGAGTACCGCCCTACGGCCCCGATCAACCGCGACGCCATGGCGGCCTTCCTCTACCGCTTTGAAAACAAGCCTGATTTCCAGGCACCAGCAACGCCACCCTTCTCTGACATCACCAGCACGACGCAGTTCTACACCGAGATTTCCTGGCTCCATGCGAAGGGAATCGCTACCGGTTGGGATAACGGAGACGGCACGGCTTCCTACCGCCCGCTCTCACCCATCAACCGTGACGCTATGGCGGCATACTTGTACCGCTTATCTTTGCCCCCTGCAGCGGATGGTGTTGTGACATCGCCGGATACCCTGGTGATTGATACCAACACCTTGGCACAGGAATACGTTCAGGGCGATACAACCATCACGTTCAACTCCGTGGGTGCGGGAGCACCGGATATCGACCCCGGCAACGTGCTTGTTTCTGGTTTCTCGGAGGTTACTCCGGACGGAATGTTGGTTCGCGTCCAGCAGGTTACTAATGCTCCGGACGGAAAACAGACAGCTGTTGTCCAACAGGCCACCCTGCCGGACGCCATTTACGACACCAACGGTTTGGTCACCCCCACCACCACCATCGTGAAGCAGGAGTTCATTCCGGCGGATGGTGTGGACGTCATTGATAACGGGCAGGCCTCCGCGGCTCCCTTGAACCGTAACGGCGGTCGAATTCCAGCGGACGAGTTGGCCACCCCAAGTGACGTGTCCCTGCCCATCTTCGAGAAAACGTTCAAATTCTCTGACACCCTGAGCAAATCCGTCACAGGAACTGCGTGGAAGACCGTGGATGTGGAGGGCACCGGAACTCTGGCACTCAGCAGTGAATTCGGTGTTGATTCTGCTGTCAACGCAGAAGTGGATATTCACTGGGCGTCACTGAAGGAAGCGAAGTTCACGCTGGACACTGGTTTGTCCGCCGAAACAACTGCACGCGCAACGGGAACGCTGACCGGAACCGCGGAAAAGAACCTTGGCACGGTCAATACCTGGGCGCATATCCAAGTTGGCCCAGTCCCTGTAGACATTCAGTTCATCTCCTCCATCGACCTCAAGGCCAAGAGCGAATGGACCGCAGATACCTATGTCACGGCTGCAGCATCTGCAACCACTACGGTTGGCATGTCCTACAAAGACGGCAATTTCCAGCCCGTCGCTGAGTATGGCGGCAACGCCGAAGCAACATTCCAAGGCCCTCAGCTGACCAGTGAATCTTCAGTAACCATCGGACCCACCCTGACCGCAAAGCTGTATGGAATCGCGGGACTTACGGGTGGATTCGATGCATACGCCAACTACGCCACCGGCCCGGAAACCTGTGCACACGAGGTAGGCCTGGCTGGCCGCATAGGCGTGATCGCCGGCGTCGAGGTCTTCGGTATGAAGCTGACAGACGAGTGGAAGAAGGAGATCACCAAGAACCTGGTTCTTTGGGAAGGTGACCTCTGCAAGCCCACACCGCCCGTTGGCGACGTCTCTGAGGAAGTATTCGGCGACGGCATCGCCGTGGAAGAAGACGGCGGAGCAGGTGACTCGTCCCAGTGGGGCAGGGCAACTGACTATGGTCCCGGTGGCGCCGCATGGATCCTGTCCACGGGCAACATGCAGAACTCCGTTGGCACACCCGAACAGCAGGCGTCCAGCGATCTGGGAACACCAGGAAACGCCACGCTGTCCAACTTCATCGGCGATCTGCCCACTTTTGATGCAGCCTCCTACTGGGCCAAAATCATTCCTTCAGGCGACACCCTCCATGTTCGTTACTTCTTTGCCAGCGAGGAATACCCCGAATACGTGGGCAGTGCCTACAACGACGTCATGGGCGTCTTCGTCAACGGAACCAACTGCGCGTTGGTACCCGGTACCCAGAGCCCAATCAGCGTGAACAACGTCAACGATCACACGAATGAAAGTTATTACATTGACAATGCCGCCGGAGCAAGCGGATTCAACACCGCCATGGACGGGATGACCACCGCCCTCACATGTTCGGTTCCCGTGCAACCGGGCGTACCTGTCACCGTGGAAATTGCCGTTGCTGATACCAGTGATGGCATCCTCGACAGCGCCGTAGCGCTGCTCGACGGAGGCATCTGGTCCGACTAACGTTGAGAGCAAGAAAACAGGGCCCTCCGCCACATGGCGGAGGGCCCTGTTTCGTTGATCAGTGCACTGTTTCGCTGATCAACGAAAGGTTCAGCGAAGTGAAATTCGACGACGACGGTCGGTTCCGCAGCGAAGGTCCCGGTTGAGCCTGCGGTCGCCGTGGTAGAGGATCGATTCCCAATCAACTTCCTCGGCCGTTTTGGGTTCAACCAACGATTCGGGCTTTGCTTGCGTTCTGGGCGTCACGTACAGCCAATTGACTGCTCCCAGGACAACATCCACCGCCGAGTTCCACAAGCCGATATACGACTGGATGCACATCATGGCCAACACTGCATTCAGCGATGCGAAGGCGACGTTGCCCCAATTCCCCTGCTGGGCGTCCCTCCAAACGGTCAGTACCGAGAACGCGACGATGGCGTAAGGAATCAGGACATAAATGGCGGGGGCGGCTGTCCGGTCCTTCACCTTGGGGGTTCGGACAAAGAGGATCTTGTCCCCCGTCAGTCCTTGCTGGAGGGATTTCAGGACGCCGGCGAGGTTGACCGGCAGCAGGATGAGGTTGAACCCGTATATCCGGAAGATGTCGCTAAAACGATGGCCGCAATCGCGAAGGTCTGAACCCATGCACAGGAAATACGGCAAGGCAGCTATAAACACTGCAGGACTAAGGAGCCTGCTGTCATAGGGATAAGCCAGCAGGAAAAGGAGCCCGAAGCTGGCCCAGGTAATCGACGCCATGTAGTTCACACGCAGGAGAACTTCGCGGATGAGTATTCTTTGCCGCTGGTTCCGCCGCTGCGAGAGTTGGTTCCAGAGCTTGGGAAGGATGAGCAAGCCTCCGTTGGCCCAGCGTCGACGCTGCACCACCAGTGAACCGAAGTCTGGTGGCGTTGCACTGTAACTCAGGCGCTCCGGATAATTTACAAGCGTCCAACCATGAGTGCCCAGGTCAATGCTGGATTCAGTGTCCTCAATGACGGTGCGGTCCTGGATATAGGTGCGGATTTCGAACCCGCCAACCGTCTCAACTTCAACGATGTCCTCGAGGGCGCGCTTACGGATAATCGCATTGGCACCCACCCAGAAAGTCGCTCCATAGTACGTCATACCTTGGTGCAGAATGTGCTGGATATCGGTGGTGGCACCGGCAATCCTCTCAATCCGGGTAGGTGCACCCCGGAACGAGGAATACGGTGTTTGCGTCACTGCCACACGCTCGTTACCCGCAGATTCCAGGAAGTACACCAAGCGCAGACAATAGTCCCGCAGCAGCAGGGAATCAGCATCCAAGGTCAGCAAATAGGTACTGTCCGGAACCAACAGATCGTCATCACGTGGAACCAGGGATGGACGCAGAACCACGCCTCCAGCAGTCTCTTCCCGCCGCCAACGTTTTCCCATGAGGGAAATGTAGGCGTTGAGGTTCATGGCCTTGTTCGCTTCGTGGGACAGGCTGGCATACCTCTTCCGCTCAAAAGTCTCGGTTTGAACGTTGAAAATCCACGTGAGCCTCAGGTAAAGCTGTTCCATCCGCTCCGGGTTTGGGGCCGTGTTCTGCGCCTCCGCTGCATTCAGCGCCAACAAAACCAAGCGAAGTTCACGAGCCAGTCCCATGATGACCAGGTCCACGAAGAATTCGTCCACATGGTCTTCCACGGTTTCAGCCTCCGCCATCGCTTCCAGCCACTCCACCGCTGCCTCATACTCCGCAATCAGGAGTTGGAGCTCGTCCGCTTCAACCGTGGCAGGGGCTTCCGCTGCAAGGGGCGACGTGTGCCTCACCCTGAAGGTAGCCAACGCCTTGTTTGCGCGCTCTGCCGGAGCAGATAACGCATCTGCAATTTGCCCCGCCAGCGCCCTGGTCTGTTCAAGGCGGTGGATCTTCTCCGGCTCGGTAGGATGCGGAGGATCGTCCAGCAGGAGCACCACCCGCAGATCCGGGAACTCCTGAAGGGCGGCCGACCACAACGTACCCCGCACAACCTGGGGTTCTTCTGCGTAGGACGGTACCAACACCGTCACGGCCTCTTTGTAGTTGGCGAAGTGATTATCAAGTTCACCTCGAGGGACCCTGCGATGTTCCTTGAACCGGTACAGAGCACCTTGCCGCGCCATAAGGTACATCAGTGCGGAGAACGTCAGGAACGTGACGACAATAAGGTACGAAATCGACTCAAATCCGAAGCGGAATCCTGAGTTCGGATTGTCAACAAGCTGCCGAATGATGGTGGAGACAACGTAATACAGCCACGCCCCCACCGTCACGAGCATGGCAAGCCTGCCAAGAACGATCTTTCGCGACGACGGCGTTGGGTGAACAATGGCCAACGGTTCGGACCGCCGTTCCGACCCCCACTGCCTCTTTCGCCCTGTATTTTCCAATCGCTCTGCGGGAAGCTCTTTGGTCTCCCGCTCTACATCGGACAAATCAACCAACTGGTCCGTCATTATTCCCCATCAAACTGTGAACCGCGCCTTCCGGCCCTGTAGCCGGTTGAACGTCCACCTTCTGTAACAAAGGCGTCGCCGATTGCCCTTATAGTAATCGATAGCAGGAGCCTTACGATTCCCGTGTGGTCCACGGAATTTGTTGGAACAGTTATTGGCCTCATTCATGGGTTTTAACTCTGCTCACTCGAATTTTTGGGTCTCAATGTTGGGGGATAAATGTCCAAGCACTTTCCTGGGCGAAAGCTGTCCTGGATTCGGCTCTCCGTACTGCTGGCTGTCATAGCTGTGGTGGTGGGGGCCGGCGTCGTGTCCTGGCGTAACTACACTGATACCCGTACCGCGGCAGCGTCACCTTCACTTTTCACTGGGTACGTCGACGTAACGGCGACACCTCGGTACGCGTTCGAGCAGCCAGTCAGCGACACCACCAAGTCCGTGGTTTTGTCCTTCATCGTGGCCGACGCCAAGGACGGGTGCACGCCATCCTGGGGCTCCTTCTACAGCCTGGACGCGGCCGCCTCAGACCTTGATCTGGACCGACGCATTGCCAGGCTTCGGCAAACCGGCGGAGACATCGCCGTCTCCTTCGGTGGGCTATCGAACAAGGAACTCGCCACCGCCTGCACCGACGACGACCGGCTTCAGCAGGCCTACTCGAACGTGGTTGACCGCTACGACCTCAACACCATCGACCTCGACATCGAGGGAACCGCCCTGACGGATAAGGCAGCCATCGCACGACAGGCCAAAGCCATCGGCGCGGTGCAGCAAGGAAGGCGGGCCGAGGGCAAAAGCCTCTCCGTCTGGCTGACGCTACCCGTGGCTCCGTCGGGGCTGACTACAGACGGGACGGCCGCCGTCGAGCAGTTCCTCTCATCCGGTGTGGAACTTGCCGGGGTGAACATCATGACCATGGACTACGGCGAAAGCCGTGTGGCCGGACAGTCCATGCTGCAGGCCTCAATCGCCGCAGCCGAGGCGACCCACTCCCAGCTGGGTGAAATCTACTCCGCAGCGCAGCAAAGCCTTGGGGCACAAACCCTATGGCGCAAAATTGGCTTAACCCCCATGATCGGCCAGAACGACATTGTGGCTGACGTTTTCACCCTCCCCGACGCCCAAGGTTTGCACGACTTCGCGCAGGGCAAAGGCATTGGCAGGATGTCCATGTGGTCCTTGAACCGGGACACCGAATGCGGCCCAAACTATCCCACTCTGACTGTGGTGTCCGACGCCTGCAGTGGCGTGCCGCAGCGTGATAAACGTTTCTCCGATGTGCTGGGTGCTGACATTGACTCCAAACCCACGGACTCCCCCGCTCCGGTGCTGCCAACGGGCACAACCACCGCCACGGCGGTAGTAGACGACCCCGCTACCAGCCCTTACCCGATCTGGTCTCCCGTGGCCACGTACGTGCAGTCAGACAGGATCGTTTGGCACGGCAACGTCTACGAGGCCAAGTGGTGGACCAAAGATGACGTGCCCAACGATCCCGTTCCGGACAAAGCCGCTGCGCCGTGGAAATTGATCGGCCCCGTCCTGCCCGGCGACCGGCCCAAGCCTGAAGTCACTGTTCCCGCCGGAACATATCCGGCATGGTCAGCCACAAGCGTTTATCACAAGGGCGACCGCGTGATGCTGGGCCAGCACGTCTTCGAAGCTAAATGGTGGGTCCAGACACAGAGTCCGGAAGCCGCGCTGCAGGGGTCCACAGATTCGGGCTGGATGAAACTCTCCAATGAGGAACTGACCAAGGTGCTATCTGGCGAAGCGGCAAAATAGGAGCAACACAGCATGAGGAAGTATCTGGCAGCTGCGGCATCGATTGCAGTGGCCACACTGATCCTGAGCGGATGCGCCCAAGGGCACGATGACGCCAAAGCAAGTGACCTCGGAATCACCTTCGCTTACTCATTGGCGGGTCACGACGGCAAATTCTGCGACCTCCTGGACAGTTCCAGCGAACAAACCGTGGATGAGTGCAAGAAAAGCGAAACAGAAATGGCGGCGAAGCAGGAAGCCGACCCCCAGCCAATAATCTGGGTTCCCAAGATCTACCAGATGGTGCCTAGGGAAGAAGAAGTGCTCGGAATAATAGTGGAATTCAACCGGGCAGGAAACCAGGAGTTTGTTGCCATTGAAGCAATTCGTCGGGGAGGCGAGTACAAGATCCTCCGGTGGGCATATCCGGATAAGGCCGACTACAAGACCGACCGTGCCATAACAGACACCTTCGGATGGTGAATTCGAGCCTTTCTCAGTGCATAAAGCCGCTACCGTCCCAGTCCCGGTCGTATTTGCCGCAGCGGGTGCATCGCCTGTACCGGCCGCTGCCATCCTCCGCGGATTCCACGTGCCAGTGGTGGTGAAGGTTTAGCTTGCACATGATCATCTTGAGCATGGCGCACTCCGTTCTCAGCACGCTGACCCGCTAAGCGCGTTTCATACGTGTGACTAAGTTTAGGCCGCACGCCTTGTATTCTCTATCTGAGCCACGTCTTGTTGGCCTTTTCTGGTTTGGAACTACGCCCTGCAGGTGCTGAACCATGGACGTTCCTGGGGGAACCATGATTCAGTCCCGATCCGCGCGTTTCATTGCACGCTGGAAGCCAGTGTTATCCGGCATCGTGGCCGTAGGTGTTGCCAGCCTGCTGTCCGCGTGCACCATGATTCCCCTTCCGGGGATTCCCGCCGCAACAACGCCACCTCCCAGCACGTCTCCAGTGGAGAGAAGTACAGAAATTACGACGGCGGCATGGGAAGTACCGCTCGACGCCATCGGCCAGCCTGTGGTGGCCGATGGCGTTGCCTTGGTCTACGCGTCGAGTCCCACAGGTGTCAATGCCCATGCGTTCTCCGTTGCTGATGGGAAACAGCTCTGGACCCAGCCTGTTCACCCGGGGCTCGACGCGCCTTCTGTTCCCCTTGAACCTGTTGTCACCAGGACCGCTGCAGGAAAGAGTGCCGCCATCTTCCTGCAGGCTACGGCTCCTCCGCCCAACAACAGCGGCTACGAATGGTGGACTACTCCGGTGGCCTTTGACCTGAGCAGCGGCAAGGAGCTCTACCGCGGGAGGGCGGAACTAGTTAGTACACGCCCCTTTGCTTGCGACGAGTTGCAGGACATGTGCTTTATCGCGTTCGATGAAACGTTCGGGACAGTAGAACACTGGGTGGACTTGGAATCCGGCGACAATCTTTCCGGACCTGAAGTGAACCCGCTGACCGGGAACTTCCGGCCGGTCGGGAAAGAACTGTACTCGGTGCTGTCGGGCGGAGTTGAAACCCTGGCCCACGTCTCCTACGGCGAGGTCCTGTGGGAAGTGGAGATGGAAAGCATTTTCGGGAAGGGCGCCACCACGGACCTGGGCTGGCACTTCACTTACTCGGAAAAATTGGATCTCTACGTTGGCTCCGTCGGCATTAACCCTACAAATTTTGCGCCCGAGGAATTTACGGAACAAACCTTTTCACTGAACCTGCGCGAAAGCACCAAAACGGTGGGTTTCCGGGCGTCCAGCGGCCGTGTTCTCTGGACCGCCGATGGTTCACAGCTCGAATGCGCCAAGACCGTGGGCACGGCTTCTTCCAAGCTGGAGGGCGGGGACGCTTTTCCTGTTCGGTGCGAGTACGTAGATGGCTCGGTTGAATTTCCCGCAGGGAAATACGTGGGCGGACATTCGAAGGTGGTAGGTTACGATCCCATCACCGGCGAAGCCGTTTGGCAAAGCAAACCGGTGGAAGTTCACAGTTGGGAAACCGCCGGCCTTATACCTTCAGCGGGCCACGGCGACCTGGTGATTGCCGGCACCTACTATTCATCAGCCCTGTTGGACGCCCGCACCGGCAAACCCAGTGGGGCAAGCTTCGACGATGCTTTTGTTTGCACGAAGGCAACCACCTACACCATGCCGCCGAATGGGCCCAACAAGGATCAACCAGGCGGCGACATCGGGGCCGGCTCACTCGTCGCATTTCCATGCCTCAAGAGCGGGTCCCCGGCCCCCGCATTCACCTATGGTGCCCTCACTGACGTGAGCACTCCGGACCAAGACATGGCCGTCATTTCCTTGGAAGGAAAAGTGGCCGCGTACAAGCTCCTCAAGGATTTCGTCTAGGCGAGCTTCACGAAACCTGTCTCTATCCGACCTAGTCGCCGTACAACGGTGAGGGGTGCGAACAAGGGCGGGACCTGTTGCGCGCAAGGAACCTAGCCCTTGAAAATCGGCGCCCGCTTCTCCTGGAAGGCTCGGAAACCTTCGGCGTAGTCGTCGGTCTTGCAAAGCCGTGCCTGCTCTGTGTTTTCCTCGGCCATGGATGCCCACAGGCCCAGGCGCTGGTCTCGGATGTGTGCGACGAGTTCCTTGGACGCGTTGAACGCACCTGTCGCCCCCGTGGCTACCCGCGACACGATCTCCCGCGTCACCGGCAGAAGGGAATCGGCCGGCATTGCCCGACTGAACATCCCCTGCTCCACGGCTTCCGCGCCGGAAATGAGGTCGGCGGTGTAGATCAGGTCCAGTGTGCGGTGCATGCCCAGGCGCTCCGTGAAGTACCAGTGGCCGCCCGAATCCAACGTGGCACCGAGCTTGGCGAAAGGTGAACCGAATTTGGCGTTGTCCGCCACGTACACCACGTCCGTGGCCAACAACAGCCCCAGCCCGACCCCAAGGCAAGCCCCGTGGGCGGCGGCAAACGTGGGCGCCGGAAACGCTGCCATCTTCTTCAACAGCGGCTCCACGAGTCCGCCAAGGTACGCCTGCGCGTCGTCGGTTTCCGGGGTCACCCCCGAGATGTCGCGGCCGGCACAGAAGGCCCGGCCTTCTCCGCGAAGCAGCAGCGCCCGCACGTCACCGCGTGAGGCGGCGGCAGCAGCGTCGTCGTACGCTTTGTCCAGTTCGGCAAGCGCGTCCTCGTTGAGCGAGTTCAGCTTGTCCGGGTAATTAAGGACGATTTCGGCAATACCGTTGGCAATGGAGAGCTCGATCATGGGGACTCCTTAGACGTCGAAGTCGACGGTAACTTCTTCGCTGGTGGGGTGGGACTGGCAGGTGAGGACGTAGCCCTTGTCCAGCTCGTCCTGCTCAAGGGCGTAGTTCTCATCCATGGTCACCGTACCGGTGATCAGCTTGGCGCGGCAGGTGCCGCAGACGCCACCGGCGCACGCGAACGGAACGTCCGGGCGAACACGCAAAGCGGCGTTGAGGATGGATTCGCGAGCATGGGTGGGACTGGCGACGTCGCCGGTGAGACCATCCAAGGTAAAGGTGATCTTGTACGTGTCCTGCGACTCGTCCTCCACAACCGGGCGGCCGGCGTTGCCCTCGGGACGGTCCGGACGGCCAGTGGTGAACAACTCGAAACGAACGTGCTCGGGCTCAACACCGCGGGCAGCAAGGGTGTCACGGCAGAGCTGGACGAGCTCGAACGGCCCGCACAGGAACCACTCGTCCACGTCCTCGGCACGGATGGCACTGCTGAGCAGCGCCTGCAGCTTCTCCGAATCAATGCGACCCGTCATCAACGGCGCGATCCGCTGCTCGCGGGACAGCACGTGATGCAGCGCCAGGCGGGACGGGTACTTGTCCTTCAGGTCCGCCAGCTCTTCAAGGAACATGACGTCCATGGCAGCTTTGTTGGCGTACACCAGGTCAAAGGTGGTCTCCGGATTGGCCGCCAGCAGAGTGCGCGCAATGGCGATGACCGGGGTAATGCCCGAACCAGCTGCGATCGCCACGAAGTTACCCGGCTCCCCCGCCAGCTCCTCCGGGTGGTTCATGGAGTTCATGACGTTGTGCTGAACTGACGCGCCGTCCTTGCCGTGCCGCGAGATGAAAGCACCCTGCGGGCTCATGACATCCAGGACATCACCGGCCTTCAGTTCGGCGTTGGCCCACGTGGAGAAGAGGCCGCCCAGGTCTTTCTTGATGGCCACGCGGATCTCGCTGCTGCCGTCCTCGAAGCTGCGCGGCTCTGCGCAGATCGAATAACTGCGGCGGACCTCGTGCGGCTCGCCCTGCTCATCCGGCAACGTGGTGCGAAGGGCCACGTACTGGCCGGGCAGGTAGTCGTACTGCCCGGCAAGCTCGGCAGGAACACCGAACGTGACCTCAATGGCATCGTCCGTCAGGCGCCGGACCTCCGAGACAGTCAGGTTGTGGAAAGACGCACGACGGCGGCTGGCCGTCTGGGTTTCGGTGGTCATGGAATTCCTTAGAGGACTTTGAAGTAGTCGAACGGTTCCTTGCAGTCCTGGCAGACGAACAGCGCCTTGCAGGATGTGGAACCAAAGCGGGTGAGTTCCTTGGTGTTCAGCGATGAACACTGCGGGCATTTCACGGCCAGGCTCAGGCGGACGGGACCGGAATGGCCACCTGCGGCAGCCATGCCACTGGGCGGGGCGATCCCGTACTCCTCCAGTTTGGCCTTGCCGGATTCGGTCATCCAGTCAGTGGTCCACGCCGGGGACAGCACCAGGTTGATGTGCACGCTGGCGTAGCCCTCCTTCTGGAAAGCCTTCCGCAGGTCGTCACCAATGGCGTCCATCGCCGGGCAGCCCGAGTACGTGGGCGTGATGGTGACCTCGACGGCGGCACTTGAGGCGCCGCCGTCGTGCTGGCTTGTTGTGTTGGTCGCCGCCGGGACAACCCGCACGCCGCGGAGGATCCCCAGGTCCTCAATGGTGAGGACCGGGATCTCCGGATCGCAGACCGTGGACGCGATGTCCCAGGCCCGCTGCTCAGCGGTCTTTTCCTGCATCCGCGACAGAGTCGTCATGCTGGTCACCAGCTCGCGCCGGGGTGTTCGCGGGCCAGGACCTGCATTTCAGCAAGGATGTAACCCAGGAATTCGGAATGCTTGCCGTTGCGGCCGCCGCCCAGTGCCTGCGGGACGCCGGGAATTTCCAGCTCCGCTTCGGCCATGATTTCTCCGGTGAGGCGATCGAATTCTGCGCGAAGGCTTGAAGGCTGAACAATGACGCCAGCCTCGGCCAAGCGAGTGGTCAGTTGGTCGTCTTCGAAGAGTTCGTCCACATACGGCCACACGAGCTTGAAGCCCTGGATGATGCGTGCCCGGGACTCATCGGTGCCGCCAGCCAGGCGAAGCACCCACTGCGCGCTGTGATCGCGGTGGTAATCGACTTCCTTCACGGCCTTCGCGGAAATGGCTGCGATGGTGGCATCGGTGGACTCCATGAGCTTGGTGTAGAGCTCGTACTGGTAGAAGCTCACGATGAACTGCCGGGCGATGGTCACCGCGAAATCGCCGTTGGGCTGCTCAAACAAGTGGGCAGAACGGAACTCGTGCTCCCTGCGGAAGTAGGCGAGGTCATCCTCGGACTTGTCCCAAGCGGCACCGGCATAGGTCAAGAAGGAACGCGCGTGGCCCAACTGGTCCAGGGCGATATTGCCCAGGGCGATATCTTCCTCGAGCTCGGGAGCACGGGAAATCCAATGGCCCAGGCGCTGGGCGAGGATCAGGCCGTCGTCGCCGATGCGCAGGGCGAACTCTGCAACGTCCTCAGTGGGCTTGACCTGCCCGCGGCTGATTTCGAGCGCGATGTCTTCGGGGCGCAGCGCGTTGCCCGGCGTGATGCGGGTGGCACTGGCCGAGCCGTCGCCGGACGCGCCGGCTCCATGGACACCCACTGAGATGTCGCCGTGGCCCTCAATGGCGAAGTCAGTGTCTTTAGCAGTTTCTTGAGTGCTCACAGGTGCTTCACGCCTTCGCTCTTGGTGTAGTACGTTGCGTGGCGGTAATCCTTGCCCTGCGGGGACTCGAAGAAGGAACCCTTGGAGTCGGGATCGCTGGAGGAAATCGCCTCGGCCGGGACAACCCAAATGGAGACGCCTTCGTTGCGGCGCGTGTACAAATCGCGGGCGTTCCGGAGTGCCATGGCCGCATCCGGTGCATGCAAGGAACCGGCATGTACGTGGGACAGGCCGCGGCTCGAGCGGACGAAGACCTCCCAAAGGGACCAGGGGGTTTCTTCCTTGGCGCCATGCGAGGTGACGTCCGGGCCTGAGGCGGGCGCCGTCGTCGTGCTTTCAGCGTTGGTTGCCGCAACCTTGGAGGCCTCGCGGTTGATTTCGCTGGCGGCGCTGGCCGGTGCTTCCGGGTTACCGTGAGGAGCCATTATGCTGCGTTCTCTTTCTGTGCTTGCTTGCGGGCGTAGGCCACTGCGGCTTCGCGAACCCAGGCACCGTTTTCGTGTGCCTCACGGCGGCGCTCGACGCGCTGCGAGTTGCAGGGACCGCGGCCGGCCAGGACTTCCTTGAACTCGTTCCAGTCCAGGGGTCCGTGCTCCCACTTTTTGGTTTCTTCGTTGAAACGGATGTCCTTGTCAGGCAGGGTCAGGCCGAGGACACGGACCTGCTCCACCATCATGCCGACGAACCGGCTTCGCAGCTCGTCATTGCTGAACCGCTTGATGTTCCAAGCCATGGACTGCTTGGAGTTGGGTGAGTCGTCGTCCGGCGGGCCGAACATCATCAGCGACGGCGCGTACCAGCGGTTCACTGCGTCCTGGGCCATCTGCTTCTGCGCAGGCGTGCCGTTGGACAGCTCCAGCAGGATCTCGAAACCCTGGCGCTGGTGGAATGATTCTTCCTTGCAGATGCGCACCATTGCGCGACCGTAAGGACCGTACGAGGCGCGGCACAGGGGAACCTGGTTGCAGATGGCTGCACCATCAACAAGCCAGCCGATGGCCCCCATGTCAGCCCAGGAAATCGTGGGGTAGTTGAAGATGGACGAGTACCGGGCCTTGCCGGCAATCAGGTCTTCCATCATCTGGTCCCGGGACTGGCCCAGGGTCTCAGCGGCCGAGTAAAGGTACAAGCCGTGGCCGGCCTCGTCCTGGACCTTGGCCATGAGGATGGACTTGCGCTTCAGGCTCGGTGCCCTGGTGATCCAGTTGGCTTCCGGCTGCATGCCAATAATTTCCGAGTGCGCGTGCTGCGAGATCTGGCGCAGCAAAGTCTTGCGGTAAGCCGCCGGCATCCAGTCGCGCGGTTCGATGCGCGAGTCCTCCGAAATGATGCGATCAAAATACGCCTGTCCGGCTGCCTCCCGCTCCTGCTCTTCCGGGGACAGCTCAGCGGGCACTGACTGCAGATTCTGCGATGCCATGGTTGCTCCTAATAAATTACCGACCGTTCGTTCAGAATATGCGGACCGGGTGATTTCAGTCAAGCGTTCGAGTCTTTGGTGCGCCCGGCGTTTGGTCCTGTTTGCGTGGCCCTGCGTTGTTGACAAGGACCTCGCTGCCCGCCGTGTTAACTTGGGGTGGGACCTCAGCTGTCCCAGTCACCGCTAGAAAAGAGCCTCACGTGGAATCGCCCCATCCCTTCAGGATTCTCACCGTCTGCACCGGGAACATCTGCCGCTCCCCCGTGGCCGAACGGTTGCTGCAGACCGGGCTCAACCAGGTCAGTCCCGGGTCCTTCGAAGTCCGCAGCGCCGGCACTCGCGCCATGGTGGGTGAGCCCATCCAGCCCCTCTCGGCCCGGATCATCAGCACTTTCCGCGGAAACCCTGACGGTTTTGCGGCCAGGCAGCTGACCCCCAAGATCCTCAAGGAAACCGACCTGGTGCTGGCCATGACGTCCAAGCACCGCGGCGAAGTCCTCCAGTTGGACGCGTCCTTGCTAAAGCGAACCTTCACCGTGCGGGAATTTGCCCGGATGCTGTCCGTGCTGGAGAACCGGGGCGATACGGCCCCGGCCGGGGACATCACGGAGTTCTGGCGTGCGCTTCCCACCCGGGCCGCCTCAGTCCGCCACCTCGCGCTACCGTCCGATCCTGCAGACAACGATGTGGTAGACCCCTACCGACGAGCGGAAGAGGTCTACCACCAGATGGAGGATGAGCTGGCCCCGGCCATCCTAGGCATCCTCCGTTTCGCGCGCCTGACGGCGCCGGCCTAGTTGGTTTTTGCTTAGTTGAGGGCGATCACCAGCATCTGGCTGGTGCCGGGGATGCAGGTCTGCAGGACAACTGCGGGGAATCCGCCGAACACTGCTGCGACGTCGTTGGTGCTTCCCGGGTTGGGTACCTGGCCCCGGCCCGTGGCCGTGAACGTTCCGTAGCCTGGGATCGACACCGTTTCACCCACACCGATTCCCGAGAACCGTCCCCAACCTCCACAGAAATCGTGCTCCGTGATGAACGTCGCGTAGGCGTTGGTGGGCGTGTAGTGGATGGGCCCGATGCAGGCGTCCACCATCGACTGGCCACCGGCGCCGGCTACGTAGATGGTCCGGACAGCGGGAGCCGGCGCGGGGGCCGGAGCTGCTGCGGGAGCTGGAGCAGCAGCTGCGGGAGCGGCCGGTGCTGGCGCGGGGGCAGCCTGCGCTGCGGGAGCGGCTGGAGCCGGTGCGGGAGCGACAACCGCGATGGGCGGTCCGGTGAGCTTCAAAACCTGTCCCGGGACAATCACCGAATAGGCGCTGAGTCCGTTCGCAGCCAACATCGCAGTGACATCCACCCCGAAACGGGAGGCAATGGCACCTACCGTGTCCCCGGAAGCCACCGTGTAGAGGTTGGGGTCACCAGCTGGCGCTGCGGGGGCCACCTCGACAGGAGCGGGAGCTGGTGCGGCTGGCTCAGGAGCTGGGGCGGGTGCTTCGGCAGCGGGAGCTGCTGGCGCTTCGGCTGCCGGAGCCGCCTGTACTTCCGGCGCTACCTCCGCTTCGGCATCCTGGACCGGCAAAGCTGCGGGTGCTTTTGCACTGTCGCCTTTTGAAAAAGGCGCTTGTTCCTGGGAAACATTTTGGTCGGTGTCACCCGCCGGTTGCGTCGCCCAGTTGACGACGCCAAAAAATAATGGGATCAGCGCTAATATCGCGAGCACTGCGCCGGCAATCAACAGTTTGGATTTACTGGAGTGCGGCCGCCGAACATCGCCATTGCTCTTGGTTGACAGGGAAGATTGAAGATCTAAGTCATTCATGTTCATGGGAAACCCCGGACTCCATGGCTCTGGACCGCGCAAGACAGGTCCCTGTGGACCTGGGTAGGAAAGCGCAGCTACGTATTGGGAGGGGCACCGCCCACAATTGTTGGGGGTGCGGTCCACCGCTGAGCCGGAGGAACGGAATTGCTATAACCCTAGGAATTTCAATGGTAGGAATAGGTCTATGCCCGCCGCACGAGTAGGAACTACTCGACTTTCCTTCTGAAGGCTTGAATGGTTACTTGGGCATTACGCAGTTTCCGAAATTGGACTACTTGCTCCAGGGCACGCCGGCCGCCCAACTAACTGGCATTTGTGGCTCTCCCAGCGCTGGTAGCAGCCACAAATGCGAGACAGTTGGGTTTCATCTCGCCCTCACCCTCCGTTCACGCTGGCCACGCACTGTGGAACCATGACTGACCTCTCGCGCCGCTCACTCGTCAAGACGTCCCTTGCCACGCTCGCCCTCGCCGGCGTTGCCACCGGCACCGCCGCACCCGCGTCCGCTACCCCTTCCGCCATCCCCCTGGTGCGCAAGCGGCTCACGCTTCCCACGGGGATCGCCACCGGCGACGTAACAACGGACTCCGCCGTCCTCTGGTCCCGCGCTTCCGGCCCGGGCCGACTCTCGGCACAGCTTCAGGCGGTGGACAGCGCGGGCGGGATCCTTCGCGGACGCTACGGTTTCAGCCGGACCATCCGCGGACCTTTGGCCACGGACGCCAGCGACTTCACCGCCAAAATCCACGCCAAGGGCCTTCCCTCAGGCACACGCTTCGCGTTGGAACTGACCTTCGAGGACGAGAATGGTCCAGGCGAGGCAGTTCGCGGCACCTTCAGCACAGCGCCGGGTTCCACCAACGGAAAGCACGACGACGGCACCGAAGACGCGCGCGGAGGCGGCAGTTCGTCGTCGAACGGGCAATCCTTCGTGTGGACCGGCGACACCGCGGGTCAAGGCTGGGGCATCAATGAGGAACTCGGCGGCATGCGGGGCTACAAAGCCATGCACGCTACGAAGCCAGACTTCTTCATCCACTCGGGCGACACCATTTACGCCGACGGCCCCATTGCCGCAAGCGTGACTGAGAAGGACGGGCGAGTATGGCGGAACATCGTCACCGAGGAAGTATCCAAGGTGGCCGAAACCCTCAAGGAGTACCGGGGCCGGCACCGCTACAACTCCCTGGACGCCAATATGCGGGCCATGTTCGCCGATGTCCCCGTGATTGCGCAGTGGGACGACCACGAAACCACCAACAACTGGTACCCCGGCGAAATCCTGGACGACCCCCGCTACACCGAACGGAACGTCAATGTCCTGGCAGCGCGCGGCCGGCAGGCATGGCAGGAGAACATGCCGATCGCCGACGCCGACGCACTCTGGCGCCCCGGGACGTACGACGCCGGCCAGTACCAGCCCGCGCGCATCTACCGGAAAATCTCCCGCGGCCCGCAGTTGGACATCTTTTGCCTGGACATGAGGACCTTCAAGTCCCCCAACACCGACGGCAAGGAACCCTACGCCACCAATATCCTGGGCCAAGAGCAGGTGGACTGGCTGATCAAGGAAGTCCGCAAATCCAAAGCGACGTGGAAGGTCATCGCCGCGGACCTGCCCCTGGGCATCATCGTTCCCGACGGAGCCGTGAACCAGGAAAGCCTGGCCAACCGTGACCCCGGCGCTCCCCTGGGACGCGAGCTGGAAATTGCCGGCGTGCTCAGCGCCTTCAAGAAGTACGGCGTCAAGAACACCGTGTGGCTGACCGCTGACGTGCACTACTGCGCCGCCCACCACTACTCCCCCGAACGGGCATCGTTCACCGACTTCGACCCCTTCTGGGAGTTCGTGGCCGGGCCCATCAACGCCGGCTCCTTCGGTCCGAGCGAGATGGACAAAACTTTCGGGCCCGAAGTCCTGTTTGCCAAGGCCGGGCGCTTCCCCGGAGAGTCACCGCGCGACGGCGAGAACCAGTACTTTGGCCACGTGGACCTGGCGGCGGACGGTGTGTTCACGGTGAGCCTGCGCAATGCTTTGGGAGCGGTGATCTACTCGAAAGCCCTCACCCCGCAGCGTTAACCCACACAGCCTCACCCAACTGAGTCGCAGTTAATGCCGTTTTGAGCCCTCAAAACGGCATCTACTGCTACTTAGTTGGGTTTCGGCGTATGCTCTCCTCAGCGCAGGCAAGACGCGTTGTTCGCTTTTGGGTGGGGCCACTTTTGAAGGCAGGGGTTCAGTGGCAGGAGTGAAGCACGGGGTTCTTCCAGTGCGCTCGTCGTTGCAGCAGGTTTGGCCACTCTTTCTGGTGCCCGCTGCGGTGTGTTTGGTGCTGCTGGCTTTTGGGCTGGCAAGCGGAATAGGAACGACGACGGCGCAACTCGCCGGTGACTTAGCCATCCTTCTCGCCGCACTCACCGCGCTGACCACCCACACCCTCGCTGCCCGAAGGCGCCGGGACCACAAGGCAGCACGCTGGTTCGTAGTGGCGGGCTTGGCGCTCTGGTCCTGCGCCCAAGCATTCTGGGCGTTCAACGGAGTGGCACTGGACCACGCCTATCCCTTCCCCTCCGCCTCGGATATCGGGTTCGTTGGCTATGCGTTGCCCGTCGCCGTCGGGCTTGTCCTGCTCCCCAAGGGTGACGGGCCCCGGATGTCTTTGTGGCGGGCGGTCCTGGATGTCGGGACGGTGGCGAGCGCCGTCTTGTTCATCGCCTGGGGCACCGTTCTTGGACCACTGATCGAAGCCGGCAACACTGATACTCTGGCTTTCCTGACCACACTGGCCTACCCGTTTGTGGACGTAGTAATGGTCTCGCTGGTGATCGTCCTGACCATGAGGGCCGCCCGTGGCCGAAGACTTCCATGGCTGTGCCTGGGACTAGGCTTCCTGGTTCTGGCCCTGACCGACCTCACGTATGTGAGGCTGACCAGCGAGGGTGTCACAGGCATCACCGGATCCCCCTTGGCGCTGGGCTGGGTTCTTGCCTTCCTCCTGGTTGCACTCAGTCCTTTGGCGCCGGAGACAAGCAGCACCCGGAAAGACGGCCGCAGCTACGCCGCCATCCTGGAACTTTTGCCGTACGTCCCGGTGTTCATGGCTGTCTTCTTCAACCGAAGCCGCGCCATCAACGTCAATGACCCGATCCTGCTGGTCACCGGCTTGGTGGTTTTGGGGTTCGTCATTGTGCGGCAGGTGTTGATCGTCGTCGAGAATGTGAGCCTGACCCGCGATCTCGAGTCAAAGGTGGCCGCACGGACGGCCGAACTTGAGGGTCTCGGAGCAATCGTGAACTCCTCGGGCGACGCCATCATCGGCGAAACCCCGGATGGCGTCATCACCAGCTGGAACCCGGGCGCCGAGCGTATTTTCGGCTACCCGGCGTCGGAAGCGGTTGGCCGGAAAGGCAACTTCTTTGTTCCACAAGACTTGGTGGAGAACGAACGCCAGGCGTTGGAAGTTACCGCCCAAAGCGGCGGCGTGCAGAACTACGAAAGCCAGCGCCTACGCGGTGACGGAGAAGTTATCCCGGTTTCCGTGACACTCTCGCCGGTTCGGGGTGACTCCGGCATTCGTGGCGTCGCCACCATCTCCCGCGACATCACCGAACGCAAAGCCGCCGAGAAGGAACTCCTCGCCGCCCGCGAAGCAGCTTTGGAGGCCAGCCGCCTCAAGTCCGAGTTCCTGGCCACCATGAGCCACGAGATCCGGACTCCCCTCAACGCGGTGATCGGCCTGACCTCGCTCATGATGGACACGCCCCTGAGCGAGGGCCAGAGGCAGTATGCCCAGGGAGTGAAGGGCGCCGGCGAAGTACTGCTGACCCTCATCAACGACATCCTCGACTTCTCTAAACTCGAAGCCGGGAAAGTGGACCTGGACATCAACGTCTTCGACCCCCGGGCGCTGGTGGAAGAAGTAGCGGGACTGGTTGTGGAAGCTGCGCAGGGGAAGAACCTGGAGCTCATCTCCTACTGCCACCCGGACGTTCCCGCTCGCCTGATGGGCGACGCTGGCCGCATACGCCAAATCCTGCTGAACCTCTCTTCCAACGCGGTCAAGTTCACTCCCTCCGGTGAGGTGGAAGTCCAGGTCTCCGTTCTTGCCCAGGACGCTGGCAAGGCGTCGTTGCGCTTTGAGGTCAGGGACACCGGCATTGGCATCACCGCCGAAAACCACCAGAGACTTTTCGAATCCTTCGCCCAAGCGGACGCCTCCACCACACGCCGCTACGGAGGTACGGGACTGGGCTTGGCCATCTCCCGGCGCCTCACGGAAGTCATGGGTGGCAGAATCGGCCTGGACAGCGAGGTTGGAGTTGGCAGCAGGTTCTGGTTTGACCTTGATCTCCCCGTTGGCCCGGCAACCTCGGACACGGAATCTTTGCCAGCCAGCCTGTCCGGACGCCGGGTATTGGTGGTGGACGACAACGCAGCCAACCGCCTGGTGCTCGAAACACAACTGGCCAGCTGGGGAATGTTTCCCCTCTCGGTTGCCGACGCCGCGTCCGCACTGGACGAGTACCGGTCCGCGGCCCTGTCCAGCCACCCCTACGACATCGCGGTGGTGGACATGTGCATGCCCGATATCGACGGTCTCCAGCTTGCCCGCAACATCATGGACGAGAGCAACGGTTCCGGCGGCCCGGGTATTATCCTGCTGACCTCCACCATGCAGGTGGAACGGAGTGACCTCACCTCGGCGGGAATTCGCGAATACCTCACCAAACCCGTCCGCAGCTCCGAACTCTACAACCGTCTATTGCGTGTGCTGGCCACAAAGACAGCTGGCATGCCTACCCCGCCGCCAATGGCCCACCCGGTTGAATCGGCGGATCCTGTGCCTCGGCTTGGGAAGCTCCTGGTGGCCGAGGACAACGAAGTCAACCAGTTGGTGGCACGCGGCATGGCAAACCGCCTCGGCTATGAAGTGCACATAGTGGACGACGGCGAACAGGCCGTTTCCGCCGCACTGACCGGCACGTACGCAGCAGTGCTCATGGACTGCCACATGCCCGTCATGGACGGCTTCGATGCAACCCGGGCCATCCGAGCCCGCAACGGTCACTCCGCCCGAATACCCATCATCGCCATGACGGCCGGCGCGCTGGACGAGGACCGCGAGCGCTGCTTCGCTGCGGGCATGGACGACTACATCAGCAAGCCCGTGGATCTGGCCACACTCGCTGAAGTCCTCTCGCGCTGGGTACCGCAAACATCGACGGCGGACGTCGGGGTGGATGCCGCGGCTGCGGCGGACGTCCCGCAACAGCAGGCGGCAGCACCGGCGTCGAACTCCGTTGTTCTTGAACTCGAGCGGCTGCAGATCCTGCGCGAACTTGGACCCGCCGACGGTTTGGGCCTGTTGCCTGAAGCCGTCAGGGCTTTCCGGCAAGATTCCCAGGGCGCCTTGGATACGTTGCGTGCTGCACTGGCAAACAGACAAGCCGCGGATTTGGAAGCGGCGGCTCACAAACTCGCGGGCGCGGCCGCCAATATTGGAGCGGTGGGCGCTGCCGGCCTTTGCAAGGAACTGGAACGTCTCGGACGCGATGCTGGACCGGAACTGGGATCCACCGGAGCGCTGCTGCTGGACCAATTGCACACTGAACTTGCCCGCGTGGACCAAGCACTCGAGCGCACACTTACTGAAGCACACTCACCTGGAGCACCGTGAAAATCCTCATCGCTGACGACGACCAGATCTCCCGGATGATCACCAAGGCCGCCGTCGAGCAGTCCGGCCACGAGTGCATCGTGGCCGTCGACGGCGACTCGGCATGGCAACTCTATAAAGAGCACAGCCCTGAAGCGGTTGTGACCGACCTGATGATGCCCGGCCTCAACGGGCTGGATCTTTGCCGCGCCATCCGGGCGGCCGAAAAGGACCGGTATACCTACGTGATCCTGGTGACCTCGCACGGTTCCCGGAAAGACGTGCTGGCCGGAATGGAAGCCGGAGCAGACGACTATGTCACCAAGCCCCTGGATCCGTTCAGCCTGCACATCAGGCTCCTGGCTGCCCAACGCATTACCTCTTTGCACGCAGACCTGGCCCGGTACCGTTCCGCGCTGAGTGAGCAGGCTCGTACCGACCCCCTTACAAAACTCCACAACCGCCTGAAACTGGCCGAAGACCTGGGTGCCCTGCATAGCGGGGGCGTGACCGGACACAACTACTGCCTGGCCATGGTGGACGTGGACAACTTCAAAAGCTACAACGACATCTATGGCCATCAGGCGGGCGACGCCGCACTGGTTGCCATCGCCTCAACGCTGGCTAGCGAGGTCAGGAAATCCGACGCCGTCTACAGGTTCGGCGGTGAGGAATTCCTGCTGGTCCTGCGGGATCAGGAGGCTCCCGGCGCTCGAATGGTCATGGAGCGTGTCCGCTCTGCAGTGCAGTCCCTGCGGATCGAGCACTCCGGCGATCCCGACGGCGTCCTGACCATCAGCGCGGGTATCTCGGCCTTCACCGATGGTCACCGTGCGGGAACCGAGCAACTCCTGCGTGAAGCCGACCTTGCCCTGTACGCCTCTAAGGCCTCCGGCCGGAACCGGGTGTCCCTGGCCGATGCGCTCCACTCAGAGTGACCTGGTCCACAGTCAGCATGCTCCTGTCTGTATGGTGTTGTTCTGGCTGATGTTGCAGCTGCCAGGCTCACCACCCGAGAGCCAAACTTGTATCAGCACGTTGAGCTCTCAATGTTGCGGGCATTTACATTCCCGATGCCCGCCGGAAGGCGGTAATCGCCCGAGTTGCATGCCGTATTGTCTGTCATGGTCACATACGTCACCGGACGCTCGAAGTCCACTGCCCCGCCCGTGGCCTTGATGTCGTTGTCTTTGAAGGTGTTCCCCACGATCTGGATGTGATGGATTTGCTGCGTGCCGTCGTAGTAGGCGTCGTGCAACCCCCGCGGCGAACCCCAAACGTTGTTACCGGTGAGGTCGATGTTGTAGACAACCCCGGATCCTCCCGCAAGGTCGATCCCGGCGCCGTGACGGCCTCCGCGCACATCGTTATTGGCAATCCTGATGTCGTGAACGTCCTCATCGCCGTATGTGTGAACGGCGATACCGTCGTCGCCGTCAGTACCTTTGCGCTGGTCCACAACATTTCCAACAATGTCTCCGTTGCTCGTGTTCATCGCATGGATGCCATCCAGTTCCACGTACTTTCCGTTGGTTACCGACTCTGTGCTGCTGTCCTTAACACACCACTTCGCCCCGCCGACAAACGCGATTGAGTACGTAAACGGGTTCCTAGTATGAACGCCCTGGACTAGCGAATTCATCGAATTGCGTACGTCAATCACATACTCATTCAGGCGGCCCGGCACATTGCCGTTCAGAGTGTCACCTGACTGATCTGCCGTGAAGTTGGAGAGCGTCGTATTGTCGGCGCCGGCTGTCGTAACGATAGGATATCCGCCAGCGGGGCCAGTGTTACTCGTGAAGGAAGGACCAGCTTTCAGGATCGTTTCAGGGCCAACACCTTCAAGCTTTACATTGCTCAACATGCGCAGCTTGCCATTGAGAATGAACGTACCCCCAGGGATTTTTACCACTCCGCCGCCGGCATTTCCGGCCGCATTTATCCTGCCTTGGATACTTGCAGTATCGTCGATGGAATCGTTCGGAATGGCAGTGACGTTGTAGATGCTGGTCGAGCTGCTACCGGTGGCACCGCTTGTTGAACACGACGACGATGTGACCGTAAGGGCTGCGGCATTTTGAGCGGACCTAGCTGCCGCTGGGGCAGCGGTTGAGGCAAGAACACAAAGAACAACCAGGGCACTGCCCATTGCGGTGCGGGCAGCGGATCCCTTCCGACGCTCACCGCCTGTTGCATATCCGGCCGTGGGCAATGCGTGACGAGTAGCGTCCGAAGAGGGCGCACCGAAGTTAAGGTTGTCGCTGAAGTTGGTCAAGGGTGTCAGTCTCCTCTTTGTTATCGGTCTGGATGCAACGAGACCGTCCACTGGTTAGTGGGCGCACTTCGACGGACGTGACGTGTACTTTGGATCTTTCTTGTGGCCGCAGCCGTACAGCTCCGGCTGGGTTCGAGGGCGTCAATGCTGAGGTGGCGGCTTCAGCTGCTGGATGACTTCTTTGTAGTCCTCCGTGCTGACACCACTGACTTCCTCCTCAAAAAGGTCCTCTTCGAAGCCAAACAGGAACATCGTCATCCCACATTCCACGGCGTACCCCGGAGCCGTACGCAGTTGTTCGGCGAGGCTGTGTGACTGCGGTGAGCCGCCGGTGAAAGGTGCATCGGGAGGACCGGGGTTTTCACCGACCAGTCCCAGCCCGGCTCGCCGAGCCAGGGCGCTCGTGTACCTGTGGGAGGACCACTGTGATACGTCGTCCGTCAGCACGTTCTCGGTGTCAGTGGGAAGGCAGTGGTCTTGGCGCGGCACGGCAGCGGCCGCTCTCACGGCCGTTACGTCATCCAAGCCGGTGAAGTCCACGTCTACGCCCGGCAACGTTGCGAGCACAGCGAACTGAGCAGAATAGTCCAAGCCGCGTTCCTGGGCGCCATCCGGATTGGCCCGGCCGTCCAAGCCTCCTTCTATGGCTTTTGCTTTGTCATTCGGCAAGACTCCGCGGCCCGCTACCGGAACATGCACTCGCCCTTGATACCCAAGTTTCCGTAGCTCGCTTATCTGCCATACAGCTGCGTCCACCGTAGATCCGGAATACCAGTCCCACCACCGTTGGACCTGCTCGTCAGTTACGGACCGCCCATGCCATGAACCGGAGCCCGGAATCCACCCCGGCATGGGGGAAGGCGCAACGCCCTCAGCCAACCCGATGCCGTACTGGGGGGCGTCACCGAATGCCCAGTACTCGCGTTCGTTTCCGCCGTCACTGGGCCCTGGGTACCCCAACTCCCCGCTGGCATTCGTCCCGACCCGTATCGCTGCTATACCCTCAAACCCTAGGTCCGACGCAACAATGGCCAAATACTTTTGCGCCGCATCCCTCGCCGCGGCACTGAATACTAGCTCGGCCCCCTCGTCCTCCGGGACGCCCCCACCGCTTCCCCTCAGCACACCTCCGGGCAGACCTCTTACCCAATCCGGTGGGTAATGCAGGCCAGGGGACAGAACCACAGCCATACCGGCCTCACGGCAACTGTTCAGGCGTTCACGAACCTCTGCAACGTAGTGATGGTCCACTCGTCCGGCTCCCGGCTGGTACCGATCCCAGGCCAAGGGTAGTTCCACTACGGAAACTCCGGCATCGTGAAGTGCAGTCAGGCGTGCAGAGGCGCATGTGGCGCCTAGGACACCGAAAGACATGTGCTCCGGCGCTGGCTGGGTCTCCGCACTGCAACCGACGATCACAGTTGCCATGAACAGCAAGGCAACACGAAGCAGGCCTCTCACGGGTATCCACCGCTCACGGGAGGGAAATTCAGCCCTCCCGCGACTGCAGCATCCAGCTTGATGCGGTCTAATTGCCACACAACGGTGTCGCCTGATGTCGGTCCCCTGAAGGTGAAAACCGGTTGGGCGTTGTCCTCCAGCCAGTCCAGGAACTCAGGTGCAGCGAAGCCGTATCCCTCGCTCAATTGCCTCCCCTGTGTCAGGACGTACTGGGCATCGCGGTCATGCAGGGACTGCAAGGATGGCAGGACCTCCCACCCCTCATGAGGCATGAGGGCGAACTCACCGGTTACTGACGTCAAACCCACTTTGGAGGACGGTGGCAACTCGGCGTTCATCCAGTCCCGGGCACGGACAAGTCCGTCATCGACTACTGATCTTGCCTGAACACCCAGAAAAAGACTGAGCATGGTCATAATTACTGCGGCAGCCATGACGACCCCCCGGAGGCGGGGCCGCCATTTCACCACCATCACAGCGGCTATAGGCACCGAGACCAGGGCAGCCAGCACCACGCAATAGCCAAACTGCTCCTCTGCCGCCCCGAAGAAGACGGAGTAGATACCCACTAAGCCGGTAAAAAGCGAGAACAAACCAATAGCTCGCCGTTCCACCAGCGGAGACATAGCAGTCACTGCCCCCGCAACGATGGAAAGGCCCAGAAGCAGATAGCTGGTGCCGAAGCGTCCGGCCAAGTCAATGAGGCGGTCTGTAAGGCTAACGCTGTGGACTGAATTGAAGCCTGTCATCTGAACGACGCCCATCATCCGTAGGACACCCACAGACTTTTGTTCAATGAACTGCGGAAACAGCCCGCTGGCAGCGATCAAGCCCAGATAAAGCAGGTAGGGAACTGTGGAGCAGGCGAGGATCCGCAAGGCTGTTTGCAGGGACACTGTCCTGCGCCAGACCACCGAGGCAAGCAACGGAACCACGGTGAACACGGCCGTCATGTCTTTCATGGCAATGGCCAGTCCGAAAACCAACCCGGCGCTGATTTCAAGCCACAGACGGGTTCGCCCCGACTTACGGTCGAGCAGCAACAGGACCAATAGCCATCCCGATAGGACCGCCAGGCCAGCTGGAGTCTCCATCATCAACCGCCCATCCATGCGAAGGACAAATGGGTCGCTGGCCAGGATGACGCCAGCCACAACAGCAGGTGCAACACCCACCAGGCGGCGAACCAACAGGAAACAGACAACCACCGCAACTGCTCCGAGGACACTATTGACCCAGCGCAACTGCAACACCAAATCCGTGGAGTGGCCTTCCAGGCCCAACACGCGGATCACCACAGCATTAAGGGCGTATGAGCCTGGGGGGTGCAGGAAAAACGGGGTGCCAAAGATTGATGGCATGTGCCCGTCCGCTATCTGCCTTGCAATGTCTGCGTAGGTTACTTCGTCAATGAAGACGTCATTGGCCCGTTGAACACCGAACACCCGGAAGACCGTGGCCAACAAGCCTACAAGGACTGCAACCCACAAGTGTCCCCGCAGCGCCCTCTGCGAGGCACGGGCAGACCTCCGCGCTCGATTCCTCGGCCGAGATACCTTGAGTGCAACAGAAGTCATCAGGCACTGCCGTTAGTAAGTCCGGGTACAAAGTACGTTTCCGGTTTCCGTGGGATTACTCCGCTGGGGAATAGGGCATCTGCCTGCGTGGAATACTGCCTGATTCGCCCGGGTTTTGCGTCGAGTCCGGTATCCCAGGTCCATGGCACAAAGCCCAACTTGGACATATGCGTTTCGTCCGGGCCGGCTGCCAGATCATAGGGGAAGTCTGAATACATCACAACGTTGTCCGGGTGTCCTTTGCCTACCTCCCGGGTGATCAGGTGGTCCACATGCTTCCCCACCCCCGCGGGGCAAAACAAAAGCTCAGCTTGGGTTTGTGCCATGAGTCCGGCGACGTCGGAGCGGAGTTGGCGGATGAGTGCTCGATCACCCTGGGCGATCCTTCCCAGCGCGATGTCAAACCGGTACGTGGGGTAGCGGTGGGTGAGCTCCGGGAGCAGCCTCTCCCACGCGCTGCTCCCCAGCACCGGTGGCTTGCGCCGTCGTCGAAACAGCGCGTCCACTTCACCGAGGTGGATGGATTGAACTCCCATGTCCTGCAGCACGGCGCGGTCCTCTGACTGCCTGGCTCGGAACAGTTCCCCCGCATCCGAAACGGTGCATTGGCGCATGAAGGAGCGGGCTGCACGCGTACGGGGTGATGGCACTGCCTCAGTGAACAGCGTGGCCACAATGATCTGCCGCCCTTGGGCCTGGGCTTCAATAAGCGCGCCGCATGACAGGACTGCATCATCAAGATGGGGTGACAGGAACAGCCAGGGGGCATCGCCCGCCATGGAATGTTCGACTCGTGATCGGAGCGGCATTCAAGCCCTTTCTGCGTCGCCGGCCTGTGGCCGCCGGATATGAGGATTCTTCAGTTCAGTGAGAGCAGTGCGGTAAGCCTGCGCCTGCAAATCGGCGAGCGCATCCCAGTTGTAACCGGCGGCAAATTTCCGCCCTTGCTCAGCTACGTGCTCCAGTCCCGTTTGGGAGTAACGGGAGGCAATTTCATCAGCCAGTGCCAGAACATCGAAGGCCTCGACTATCCAGCCCGTACCCGGAGGAATGATCTCTCTCAGGCAAGGAATGTCGAAGGCAATAACCGGAGTGCCTGCCGCGAGTGCGTCGATGGCTACTAGCCCGAACGTCTCGTGCCGCGAGGGCACTACCAGCAACCGGGCGTCGGTGAGAGCCCGGAACTTTCTTTCCCCGGACAGCCACCCGAGCATCTGCACGCGCTCGGAGAGACCGGCCTCTTGAATTGATGTGCGCAACCGTTCCTCGTCCGGGCCTGTGCCCGCTATCAGAAGGTTGCCCTCAACCCTCTCGCAGGCATGTGCCCAGGCTTCCAGGAGGAGATCCAAGCCCTTGTGCCCGCACTCGAGGCGTCCGACGAAAAGGACGTCCTGCCCCAGTCGGGGCTCGTTGTTCCATACTGCGGGATCCACGCCGTTGCCGATGACGTCCACATGCACGTTGGGGTTCAGTCCCTTTAACCGATCTCCGATGCCTTGGGAAACCGAGATGAGCCTGCGGTGTTTCCGCACGCCCAGTCGCTCTATCCAGTGAAGGGGCAGCTTGTACTGCCGTGCTTTGTCCTTGGCATGCAGCCATTGGACAACACCGATGGTGGGGCGGTTGGTCCATAGCGGTGCGGCCATGGTGGAAAACGGGGCGAAGAAATCCTCCACCACCAGCTCAGCAGTTGACCGGCGCTTCCACACCTCGAAGGGCAGCCGGGCAACATAGGCCAACAGCCTGGTCAGGCGGTTACTGCCCGTTCCGAAGCCAATGGGTACATAGTGCACACCGTCTTCGATGCGTTCCTGCCAGCCCGGATAGCGCGTCGTCAGTACTGTGACATGGAAGCCCCTTCCCGCCAGGCGGCGATTGATTTCCTGGGTTCGCACGGATCCTCCGCCTGCCCCCGGCATGCGTGGATCTTCAAAGCCCAAATGCAAAACTCTCATCGCTGTCTTTCCGTCTCTGAATCTCTGAAGGGCATCCTGCCCGGTACACCTCCCCTGAATCAGGAGCAGTGGCATCGGCTTTGGGAAGCACGTCGGTGCGGTGCCTTATGCGACCGGCGGCCGGTTGATTTACTGCGCCTGCCAACCTGCCGACGTCGGGAAATCTTGAAGTCGTTCCTGTGCGGCAGCATGCCGCGCTGGTGGGCAAGAACGGTGGCACCGCTGATGCCGGCGAGAAGCAACCAGAGCAAGAGATGCAGGTGGGCGGCGACGGCAAGGACCACGATCAAGGCGAACGCCAGGATGGCGAACCTGCCCGCCCGCTTTCCCGGGTTGGCAGACGCCAGAACGGGACGCGCCAATAGTGTCAGGACCAGGCCGGCGGTCACGGCCCCGATGGCAGATCCCACGGCCATTCCCGAGACGGCGTTCAGCTGCCAGCCGATCCACAGCCCGCCTATAACCAGAAGACACGCACAAGCGAGGCCGATTTGGCAGCGGCGATAGGCACGCATGGCAAGGAGGATGGTGGCGAGCACCATCAGGACGGCATAGCCGAGACCGGAAGCCGCCAGCCATGGCAGGAGTCCAAGGGAGCCGTGATACTTCTGCGGAACAATGACGCCGGACAGCAGGGGCGGTGCCGTGGCGATGATGGCGAAGGCAACAACCACAAGCTGCCCGAACGAGGCGAAAGAAGCGCCCAGCACCTCGCCGACCTTGACCCCAGGGGTGCGAAGCAAGGGAAATGCAACCAGCGCGGTTCCTGCAGCCACGTAAACCGGCCCCTTTGCAATGGTGGCGAGCGCTTGGAAACCCGCCGCCTCAACCGATCCATTGTCCAGAAAGCCGACCACTACGACGTCGATCCCCACCAGCACGGACACAATGCACAGAACCGACGCGATATCGCTGGTTTCGGCCCATCGCCACTTCTCGAGCAACACCCGCGGACGCCAGCGGAGGTCCCGATAGAACGACCACGGCACCACCAGCGGCGCCAGGCACCCCGCGACAAAACCGAGCACCGCTCCCCCGGCACCCCAAGCCATCACGATCACCAGCAGGCTGAAGATCAACCGCAAGACAACCTCGCCGATGGTTGACACTGCGTACCACGTGAAGCGGAGTTCGCCCTGAAGCCACCCGGCAGGGGCATTCACAACGAAGATGACGAAGGCTGCCAGTGCCACCGCTGCTGCCAGGGCCGGGGTGGCAAGCGCGAGAGTCACACCGCCAGTGATGGCTGCTGCGGCAATACCCGCCAGGCAGGACACGAAGACCGAGAAGGCCACGCCGTTCCGTCGCTCTTCGGAACCTTCCGGATGCACCGCAACCACATGGGACAGCGGAAGCGGAACCATCGCATTGGCCACGATCCCCACAACTCCGAGGATCATTGCGGCAGCCGCGAACTGTGTGTAATCCGCTGTTCCCAGCATGTTGGCCATTAGCAGCGTGCACGCGTAGCTCACCACGCCCACCAGGCCGGCGGACACAGCGAGGAAGCCACTGTTTTGAGCTATGTTGACGTCTTGATCAGGCGTCCTTTCCCTGCTTTCAGCCCTGGGCCTCAAGTTCACTGCGGTGGTTATGGCCTGTTCGGATAAATCCACTGATCAGCTACCGTTACTGGCCATCGTTGGCTTCGGCCGGGGCGAATACACTTCCCGGTCCGGCAAGCAGCGTGCTGCGGCCTGCCGATCGGATGTCTGCAGTGGCCACGCCGATCTTCTTCATCGCGGCGAAAGCCTCGAACTCGTCCCTGCCCTTCATGATGATTGAGACGTGACCGTCGGCCAGGGCATACTCGTCGGTGGGCCTCAGGGCGGCTGTGAAATCAATACCGTCAGGCACTTCAAACTGCGCAGGCACTTCGAACTGAACCAGGGTGGACAAGTCCGAGTGGAAGGCCCGTGGATCTCCGCCGTCGCGGCGCATCTTCGCTTCCTCCAGGAGCACCCCTGTGAGCAGCATGGTGGTGCGGTCCCAGGTAAAGCAGCGGGCCCATTCACGACACTCGCCGGAGACGATGATGGCTGCCTCGGGTTCGGTCAACTCAGTGACTGCATCAACCATGGCAGATCCGAAGTCCGTGGGATGGTCCACCAGCCATCCCGTACGGCCGTCCACTACCGAATCCCTGATTCCGGGAACCCGCAGCGCCAAGCACGGCACACCCCAGGCTGCGGCTTCGATTACTGAACAACCCCAGCCTTCTGATGCCGACGTGGTGGCAGTCATCCATGCACGGCTCAACAGGTTGTCACGGACCTCGTTGGGCTGGTATCCGTGGAAAGTGATGGCGTGGTCCAGGCCGAGGTCCATGGCCAGTTGCTGAAGCCGAGCCCGTTCGGGACCGTCCCCGACGATGTCCATCCGCAGGTTGGGAAGTCTCCGGGCGGCCACGGCGAACTGGCCCAGCAGCAGGTCCAGTCGTTTGTGGGGCACCAGCCTGCTCACGACGGCGATAGTCGGCTCAGCGGCCCGCGCGGCGACTGTGGGCGGAATGTCGATGGTGCCGTTCGGCACCACGTGGATGGGGCCCCCGAATCCAAGCTTTCGCAGTTCCATGCGCGTTGACGGCGATACCGCTACGATGGCGCGCTGCCCATACACGGTCTTGGCGCCACTGCTTTCGAGGAAGCGGCCTACGGCGGCCATGGGCGGGGAGAACCGGGTGCGGAACTGCTCTTGGTGAACGTGGTGGACCAGTTGGACGATCGGGATTTCCCCGCGCAGGAACAACGGAGAAAAGAAGGGTATTCCGTTTTGGCAATCCACCACGGCATCGAACTGGCCGTTGGTGCGCAGGAGCCTGAGTGCGGCCTGCCCATAGATGGAGAGCGCTCCGCCACCGCGCAATATACGGATGCCGTCAAGGGTGTCCTCGGCTGACTGGCCGGTATCCCGGCCGGTAAACCACGTGACACGAACTCCGTTGTTCACCCATCTTCGCGAGATTTCATGCATGTACTGCTCGGCGCCGCCTGCCTGAGAGTGCTTGATATCGCGCCAGTTGAGCACCAGTACATGCTTTCCAGCGAGTTGGGCCGGGGAGTTCAGGTCAGTGGAGCCGTCCGTCATGATGTTGCTTTCTGAAGTTGAATCACCGAGGCGAAGCTGGCCACTCCGTCCTGGAAGGGGCGGAACGTGGACTCAGCTCCATCGGTCCAGGCCACGGGGAGTTCCACAATGCTGGCGTCGTTGTCCTGGAGCCGAAGAAGCAGTTCCACGTCGAAGGCGAAGCCCGTGCTGCGGCACTGCACCATGGCAGCGGTGAGGGCATCCCGTTCGAAAAACTTGAAGCCGCACTGGGTGTCCTGGATGCCTTTGACCTTCGATTTGGTCAGAGCCCGGAAGGCCGTGCCGCCCATTCGGCGCCCGATGTGCTGGGGCACAACAAAGGTGGATCCCGGGGCGTGACGGGAGGCGATAACCGCTGCAGCGCCACCCGCGAGTTGCGCCATGGCTTCAGTGAGCGTTGCCAGCGGCGTGGCGAGATCGGCGTCAAAGAAGCCGGTGTACCTGGACGTCCCGCTGAGGAGGCCACGGCGGACAGCTGCCCCTTTTCCGCGACGGGAACACCCCAGCACTGAGATCGGCACTGCATCTCCCTTTTCCCGGGAGATCCGGTGGACAACCGCAGCAGTCTCATCCACGCTGCCGTTATCCACCACCACAATGCGCGAAGACCACGGCTGAACGGCCAGGAAGTCCACTGTTTGCGTCAGTGTGGTGGCAATTCTTCCTGCCTCGTTGTAGGCAGGAATGATGACTTCGAGGTCTACGTGGGAGCGACGCAACGAGTCTGGATGTCGCCGTGCTTGAAGGCGACCCCTCTTGCCGACATGAACGCTGTGTGCGTGAAGCGGAACCATCAGAACCTCCAATATCCGGGAACGGGGACAAAATTCGTGCTCGCAATATATGCAGTGGGGTTACCACGCAAGTCATGACGCGAATCCGGGCGTTGTGCTCCATGTCATGGATTAATATGGCTGCCAAAGGTGTCCCGGGCGCTCTGAGCGAAATTGCTGGTTCTCTGTCAGAGCCCGTCTATAGAGTGGCCACATGAGCCACACTTCTTCCGCGCCTGCCGCTGCCAAGGAACCCACACTCCAGCCTCCTGTCGCCAAGCAGGTCCCCACCCGCCGCGAACACCATGGCGATGTCTTCGTGGACAACTACGAGTGGCTCAGGGACAAGGAATCGGCCGAGGTTGTTGACCATCTCAAGGCAGAGAACGCGTACCAGGAAGCGGTGACGGCGCACCATGAACCGCTGCGCGAAGCGATGTTCCGGGAGATCAAGGGCCGCACCCAGGAGACGGATCTGTCGGTACCCAGCCGCAAGGATGGCTGGTGGTATTACAGCCGTTCGGTGGAGGGCAAGGAGTACAGCATCCAGTGCCGCGTCCTGGCCGCCAACACGGGCGATCCTGTGGCGGACTGGACTCCCCCGGCGGTTGAAGCAGGCGTTGAGCTTCCCGGCGAGCAGGTGCTCCTGGACGGCAACATTGAAGCAGAGGGCCAGCCGTTCTTCAGCGTGGGCGGTGCCGCCGTTACTGTCGACGGCAACCTGTACGCCTACGCGGTGGACAACTCCGGAGACGAACGCTTCACCTTGCGGATCAAGGATCTGCGGACCGGCGAGCTTCTCCCGGACGTTATAGAGGACATCTTCTACGGGGTGGCTTTCTCCCCCGACGGCACCAGGCTCTTCTACACCGTGGTTGATGATTCGTGGCGGCCATACCAAGTAAAGGCCCACGTCCTGGGCACTCCTGTGTCTGAAGATGAGGTCCTCTACCAGGAGGACGACGTCGCCATGTGGCTCGGCTTCGACCTCTCCTCCGACCGCCGCCACCTGGTGCTCAGCATCGGCTGTTCCGAGTTCAGTGAAACGCGGCTGCTCCGCTTCGAAAATTATGACGCCGGCCTCAGCACCGTCATTTCGCGCGACCACCGTGTCCTCTACGAGGCCGAGCCGTTCCTCCTTGACGGCAAGGAAACACTGCTCCTGACCCACAACAAGGGTGCCATTAATTCGATGGTGAGCCTGGTGGATCCGGCAGAGCTCTCCAGGCCGCTCGCCCAGCAGGGCTGGCGCACCGTCGTCGAGCATTCCGACGACGTTCGCGTCAACGGCGCTGGCGTGACGTCCACCCATTTGGTGTTGTCCGTGCGCAAGGACACCATCGAGCGCGTGCAGGTGCTCCCGCTGGCGGGCCTGGGCACAGCTGCTCAAGGGGCGCCCGTGGAGCCCGCCTTCGATGAGGAGCTTTACACCTCGGGTGTATCCGGCTCCGACTACGAAGCTCCGGTGATCCGCATGGGCTATACCTCCTACTTCACGCCGTCGCGCGTCTACGACTTCGTCCTGCCTACCGCCGAACAGCCCGGAGGCGAGTTGCTGCTCCGCAAGGAAAGCCCGGTTCTGGGCGGCTACTCGGCTTCCGATTACGTCGCCACCCGTGAATGGGCCACAGCCGACGACGGCACACAGGTTCCGCTGTCAGTGCTGCGTCACGCATCGGTCCAGCAGGATGGCACGGCCGCCGGGTTGGTTTACGGTTATGGCTCCTACGAAATGAGCATGGACCCGGGCTTCGGCGTGGCCCGCTTGTCCCTCCTGGACCGCGGAATCGTCATGGTGATCGCCCACATTCGCGGCGGCGGTGAACTGGGACGCAAGTGGTACGAAGACGGCAAGAAACTCACCAAGAAGAACACCTTCACGGACTTCATCGCAGCCACTGACTGGCTGGCGGAGTCCGGTTGGGTCCACCCCACGCGTATAGCTGCCATGGGCGGATCCGCCGGCGGCCTGCTCATGGGCGCGGTCGCCAACATGGCCCCGGAAAAGTACGCCGCCATAGTGGCGCAGGTGCCGTTCGTGGACGCCTTGACCACCATCCTGGATCCTGAGCTCCCGCTATCCGCCCTGGAATGGGAGGAATGGGGCAACCCCATCACGGACCCGGAGGCCTACGCGTACATGAAGTCCTACACTCCGTACGAGAATGTGGGGACCGTGGCCTACCCCAAGATCGCCGCCGTCACCTCGTTCAACGACACGCGTGTGCTTTATGTGGAGCCCGCAAAGTGGGTCCAGGCGCTGCGCTCTGCGTCTACGGGGACGGAGCCGATCGTCATGAAAATCGAGATGGACGGCGGCCACGGCGGCGCATCGGGCCGATATGTGCAGTGGCGCGAGCGGGCCTGGGACTACGCTTTCGTGGCCGACTCCCTTGGTGCCACGGAACTGCTTCCGGGCGCCGGCCTCAAGTAGCTACGCTCGGCGTGCCCGGAGCAATGCGTAGTAGCCAGGGATAAGGTCCGGGGATGACGGATTGCTCAGCGGGCGCGTCTCGATGCTCGCTGAGCCTTCCTCCATAAGGTTCCAGTCCGCCGTCGGGAAGGCCTTGGCCCGTTGCGCGGCACCAAAGCGGCCCGGCATCGGAAGTCCCCGGATTGCCCCCTCGAGCGGCGCAGGAATCGAGTTTCGGGTTGCCCCGAGGTGGCTGACGTAGTCCACAGGCGTGCCAGGGAAGTTGGTCTCGGCCAGGAAGACGCCACCGCGGCTTCCGACGACGGGCAGAAGGTTCGCGGCCAAAGCGGACTGGCCGCTGCGGTCCAGTACGTGCAGGACACCTCGGATGAACACGTTTGCGTCCCCAGCCCAACCCGCAGCTTCAAGGGCCGTCGCCACGGCCTCCACGGCGCCAGGTGCCGTCATGTCGCATACGGCGAATGACGCCGTCGTGATCCCGGCCGCTTCCTGGCGCGCGCGGTCCACCGCATTAGCGGAGTAGTCGAGCCCCAGTGCGTGTGGAAAATGCTGCGCCAGCAGCCGGGTGAAGCTACCGTTCCCACACCCGACGTCAACTATCGGGAGCGTGGGGTCCAGTTGCTTCAGCGTGGGGAGATAGCCATTGAGTTCATGGGCGCTTCCCGAATCCCACAGGACATCGCCCGTTGCGCCGGTTGAACGAACGTTTCCCCAGTACTGGTCCCAGGCTGTGAGCGGGTCTTTCGGGGCTGCAGAGGACAGCCTAATGAGGCGAGGTATCAGCAGGTACTTCCTGAGCGCGGAGAACATTCTCCAAATATATGGGGCTCTATGCCTCCACCAGCCACTCCAACGCTTCTGTTTCGGAGGTGAAGAACTTGGTGGGGCACGGCGGCTTCATGATGCCCAGGAAGAAGTTGGCGATGACCCTGTCCACTGGGGACGAACCCCACAGGGCGATGCGGGAAGCCTGGCAAGGTTTGGCAAACACTGATCGGGCGCCCCTGGTGACTTCGTCCGTAGTTGCCATGTCAACAATCATGGGATGCCGGTCCGAGCCGCAAATTTCGTTGACCCTGTCCATGGCCCTTTGGGCATCCGGTTCCTTGATCCGGGCGCCTCGCGGCCAAGTCAGGCGCAGGATCCCAGGCTCTTCGAGTTCCAATTCGAATGTCACCTGTTGGTGGTCTTGCGGTGTCGCTGGGTGGTCCACGATTCTCCTCGCACTTTTTCCAAACGGCTGCGGTGGAAATCCGGAATGGATCCCCCACACTCACTGCCTCAAGGCTGTCGAATCCGGGAGTCAAAGTAAAGGTGTGTCCCACGACTCAAGAAGCTTGTTTGGAGTTGGGCGGCCACTGGCCGCTATGCCGCTGATAGGGTGTTGCCAAATCCTGAAATATTGTGGACCAAAGGTGGAACGGAAGGGGCTCAGTGGGCGAGACCGTTGCCGGTGAACAGCAGGCCTCCCGCTCGGCTGTCGTGGCGGACTCAGACCATGACCGTCTGGCGGCCACCACGTCCGTGCTTCGTGCAGCGGGCTTCCAGGTTTTCCCTGCCGCAGACACCGCCTCCATGGCCTTGCATCTCCAGCAACTCCGCCCCTCAGTGGTGGTGGCTGAGAACGCCCTTGCCCATGGACTTGGCAGTCCAGGGGTTCCTGTCCTGCTGCTTCTTGGTGCTCAGGAGTCTGTAGACCTTGGGGAAGTGGAGTCCTGGCGCGTATCTGACTACCTCATCAACCCGGTCCGGCCCGGGGAACTCGTCCACCGGGTTGAAACCCTGATCGGTCGTGCAAAGGAGCGTGCACGCTCCCGTGGCGAAATCGAAGCACTGCGGGAAAGCCTCCGGAACGTCTCTTCAGCAATAAGGCAGACCAATGATCCGCAGCTGATCGCCGAGCACGTGGTTCGCGGTTTTGGCGAGGCCTTAGGCGCAGACCATGTTTGGTTCGCCACCTTCCGCGATGAACGGGTCCCCAGCATTCGGGCGCAATGGAACCGTCCGGGACTTCCGCTGCTGCCGGCAAGGCTGGGCGAGAGCGAAAACATCATCATCGAAACGGCAAACCGGCTCTGGGCCGAGGCGGACGTCCTCGCGGTAGCGGACCACCGGGAAGACCCTGACTCGAAGATCGCCAAAGCACTTCAGGAGTGGTCCGGCGGACTTAAACCCATATCCACTGTGCTGCTTCCTGTTGGCGAAGGCGCTTCCGCCATGGGCATCATCCTGTTGTCCACTGTGCAGGAGCGTCACGACTGGACGCGTGCCGAGATCGCCTTGATGCAGCACGTCGCCGGGAACGTAGCCCACGGCCTCATCCAAGGGCACCTCATCAGTGCCCAGCAGCGCGTCCTGCACCAGTTGAGGCAACTGGACAAGGCTAAGACCGATTTCCTGGCCACCGTAAACCATGAGCTACGGACACCCCTCACCTCCATCACCGCCTACCTGGATATGATCCAGGACGGCTCCGGAGGCCCGGTTCCCGAGGGCATCAGGAAAATGCTGGACGTTATTGCCCGCAACTCGGACCGCTTGCGCAGGCTGATTGAGGACATGCTCACAGTCTCCATGCAGGACGGCAGCAACCTGGACCTCAAGCCGGTCGATCTCGACAAGCTCCTGCAGGTGGTGGTGGCAACTCTCCGGCCGTTGGCAGAGTCGCGCCATGTTTCCGTGTCCTTTACGGAGGCGACCGAAGACATTGAAGTCACTGCAGATGAAGCAAAGCTTGAACAGGTGTTCACCAACATCGTAGCCAACGCCATCAAGTTCACTCCCGAGGGCGGCCGTGTTGGCATCACCAGCGCCATGGCAGCTTCCGAGAATGGCGGGCGGGCAGCCCTTGTGCAGATCGAAGACAATGGCTTGGGCATCCCGGAACACGACCTCCCCCACATCCTGACGCGCTTCTACCGCGCGTCCAACGCCACGTCTGCGGCAGTACCGGGCAGCGGATTGGGGCTGGCGATCGCCAACGACATCATCAGCCGCCATATGGGCCGCATGGCCTTTGACTCCATTTTGGGATCCGGGACCACGGTATCCGTGGAGTTGCCGGTGGGAGGACCGTAGGCTGGCTAGCTGTAACCGACCGCTTGAGTGACAGGTTTCGGCTGCGCCCTCCGCGACTGTGACAGCGGTGTCATTGCCAGGCCCGGAAGATGTGATCTGTGGTCACTAATGCTCGACATGCAAAGAAACAAAACTGATGCCCCGGGCAGCAGCCCAGGGCATCAATTTAGCTCGTATGGCCTTGAGAGGCGCTCCCCCAATGTTTAGTTCGGCCACCAACCGATGCTGGTGGTGTTCGTCTTACCTGTGGTGGTGCTGTTCGGCCACCAGCCGATTGCCGTGCTGTCCTGCGTAGGCTCGGCATTAGCCGGAGCAGCGAATCCCGTTACTGCCAGAACCGCCGCCATGAGCAGGGTTGCCGCAAATTTTTTCATCCGCTATGCCCTTTCGTACTGATGCGAATTTATTGACTGTGACTTGAATAAAGTCACGGGGCAAACTATACGAGCTTTTCTTCCGCAATGACATGGATAATGGGCACATGCAAAGTCCTCACCTGGCCACCCACCTTGTTGCCGGACTCAATGCACGCGCCAAATGGAAGGCTCGGGACTTTGACGAGGCCTTCAAGATGGCTGCTGAGGCTGCGGAACTCGCCCGGGATGCCGGCGACGAACTGGCCTGGTGGAACATGCGTTACCTGCAGGCGGAGTGCCTCCGTGACCAAGGAACCATCGAGGAATACCTGGCACTGGCGACCTCCCTCAATGATCACAGCCTTACAGCTTCCTCAGCCGAGCTCGGTGCCAAGGCAGGAACAATGGTAGCCATCGGGCTGCAAGGCCTCGGCCGGCTTGCCGAAGCCGCAACCATGGCGGCCGACGCCGCAAAACTTGCCGCCACGGACCCGGATCTCCTCTACGTTCAGGTCCTTGCCCAACGCGCCCTCATCGCGGCCTTGGCTGAGAGCCGACTGCTGGATGATGCGTGGCGGGAATGCCTTGTTCTTGAGACCTTGATTTCTGACGACATTGATGAAGACACCGCGGGTAAGGGCTACTGGGTGATCGGAAACGTTGCTTTCCTCGCTGACCGCGTTACAGATGGGGGCCGGTACCACGATCTGGCCGCCGAACGGCTTTCACCGTCAAAGGACGTTGATTTGTGGGCTCGCTTCAACCGCGCCTCTGCGGAAATGCGGTTGCAGGCAAAACTCGGTGATGCGGCGACCCTTCGGTGCATTGAAAGGGCAGAGCTCGCTACCGATATTGTGGGCGGTTCCGAGCGGGATCATCTGGAAATGTCCTTGGTCCGCGCCCATTGGAATTACCTCGCCGGTGATATGCAGGAAGCCCTGGCGATCCTTGAACCCCTTTGCTCGCGTTCCTCCATTCTGGCTACCCAAACGTCCGCCGAAGCCCATTTTCTGTTCGGGCGGACTTTGCTGGCGTCCGAGCGACATGAAGAAGGCATGGCTGCTTTCGAAGAAGCAGCTAAGCTCTTCGACCAAGCGGCCCTGCCCGAGCGCAGCGCAGCCGTTCGCGAGCATCTTCGGCAAAGCGTCCGGGGCGGGCCGCACGGGGAGTGAGCATGTCTGACTCAGAAATGTACTCCGCGAATGACCCCCGTTTGGGGCTCCTCTTGGAAGGCATCGTCAGGTTGGCGGCCGGAGACCTGAACACCAGGATCCGGGTCTCCGAGGCACGCGACGAGATTGACGCCGTAATCATGGGCACCAACCTGTTGGCCGAAGATCTACAGATCGTCTACGAGGAGCTGGAGCAAAGGGTGCAAGCCCGGACACAACAGCTCAACGAAGCGCATCTTGCGATGCAGCGCATGGCCATGACGGATCCCCTGACGGGCTTGAACAACCGCTCCGCTTTCGCCACCGCCCTGAGCGAGGCGCAAGCGAACAGCGTGCAAGGCAACAAACGGCCGGGGATCCTCCTGCTGGATATGGATGGCTTCAAGGCCATCAATGATTCACTTGGCCACACCATCGGTGACAAGGTCCTGGAAACAGTGGCGAACCGTATCAGCGGTGCTGTCCGCGAGCAGGACATGGTTGCCCGCATGGGCGGCGACGAGTTCGCTGTCCTGCTTCCGGAGGTGACCCCTGCAGAGGCCAGCGCCATCGGCAGCCGAATCCTCGCCGCCGTGGTGGGGGCGATGGAGATTGAGGGCCAACACCTCCGCTGCGGGGTCAGCATGGGGCTCCGGATAGCCGATCCAGGCCAGCGTGCAGCGGAGCTCATGATGGAAGCGGACATCGCCATGTACGAGTCCAAGGCGGACGGGCGCGGCAAGCTCAAGGTGTTCGCCCCTGACATGCTGCTGGCCCGGCAAATGCGGAACCAGCTGGTGGGCGAGCTCAAAGAAGCGATCACCGATTCTCAGCTGGTGCTCTATTACCAGCCCATCATCAGGCTGGATACCCGCGAGATTGAGGGGGTGGAAGCCTTGGTCCGCTGGAACCACCCCACCCGTGGAATCATCATGCCGGATGAGTTCATTCCCATTGCCGAGGAAACGGGAATGATCTCCGATCTGGGCGGCTGGGTGCTCCGCACCGCCGTCGAGCAGTTGAAGCAATGGCGAACCGACCCCCTGACGGCGGGCCACGACTTCAGCATGCGCATCAACGTTTCAGCCGCGGACCTGCAGCGTCTTGAGTTCATTGAAGACGTTCGCGAGGCGCTGGTATCAGCCGACCTGGACCCATCGCTACTGGTCCTGGAGCTGACCGAAAGCGCCGTGATCCAAGGCAACGACCTGGACCGTTACACGCTCAACAGCCTGCGACGCCTTGGCGTGGGACTGGAGATTGACGATTTCGGCACCGGCTACTCTTCCATCAGCTACCTTCGCCAACTGCCCGTGGATACGGTCAAAGTGGATCGGACGCTGCTCTCCGCCCTGGGCAGCGACCCGTCGCAGCCAGCCCTTCTCGCCGCCGTACTGCAGCTCATCCGCGCCTGCGGCCTGGCTGCTGTGTGGGAGGGCGTGGAAACCGCCGAGCAGGCCGAGTACCTCCTGAGCATCGGGTGCACCAGCGGCCAAGGCTACTACTTCAGCCGTCCTTTGCCTGCAGCGCAATTGACCGAACAGCTGAAACACCACAAGACGTGGCCCGTCAGCTGATTTTCCGGGTCCACGGATGGTGCCGCGTGCGCCACTCCGAGTCCAGAATCGCGTAAATGTTCTCGGTGGCCCACTGGCCTTTGTAGTGCCAGTTGTCCACCAGAGTGGCTTCGAGCCGCATGCCCAGGCGTTTGCAGATGCCAGCAGAACCGGCGTTGAGCGCATCCAGCTTTGCGTCGATGCGGTGGAAGGCCAGTTTCTCGAATGCCAGCTTCATGACGGCTTCCGCAGCCTCCGTGGCGATGCCGTGGCCACGCGCCTCCGGATGCAGTATCCAGCCCAGCTCACCTTGTCCGGTACCCTCCAACCACTTCAGCACTACCTCGCCCATCAGGCCGGGGTGGTCCTTGCGCTCGATGGCAAGGCATACCCAGTCGCCTTCCTGGTTGAACTCGAAGTTGGCGTACCTGCCGAGGACCTCCATGGACTTGGTCTTGGTCAGCTCGTTGCGCAGGAGGTACCGGGCAGTTTCGGGAAGCGACTGATAACCGTGGAACCGTTCAAGGTCCTCGGCCTCGAACCGCCGCAGGATGAGTCGATCGGTGATGATGGGAAGCTCAATTTCGGGCATGACTCCGAGGCTACTAGGTACGGGCGAATCATGGTCCAGTCTTGACACGTGGCGCGATCTGGGATTACCTAATGAACATTCGGTAAATAAAGCTGGAGGCAATGACGCATGGTTGAAACAACCCTCTCCGGTGCACAGCACCACATCCTGACGAACGACTACGCGTCCGAATGGATGGGCATCGAGGTCCTCAAGCTCGACGACGGCCACGCCACCATCCGCATGCATCTCCGCAAGGAAATGCTCAATGGGTTCGGCATGGCACACGGCGGAATGATCTTCGCGTTCGGCGACACCGCCTTCGCACTGGCCTGCAACCCGGCCAACCCCACGCCAAAGCAAGCCGCCAACATCACGGTGGCGTCCGGCGTCGATATCAACTTCATCAAGCCGGCGTTCCAGGGCCAGGTGATCACCGCCGTCGCAAACCGCCGCGCGAGCACCGGCCGAAGCGGCCTTTACGACATCCAGATATATGCGGCTTCCCCGGACGAAGACGCCTCTGATCCCATAGCTTCCGATCCCGCTAGCGGGGAGCTCATCGCTGAGTTCCGTGGCCGCAGCCGCACCATCTCCAAGAAGTAGGAAACCCATGACGCAGAACACCGTGGCCGCACCCGCAGCATCCTCAACCAAGGAAACCGCCCCAGTGCTTGACCGTGAAGAAACCATCTCCCGCGACGAACTCGAGGCCTTGCAGCTCACTCGCCTCCAGCACACGGTGGCGTACGCCTACGATCGCGTGCCGCTGTACAAGCGCAAGTTCGACGAAGCAGGCGTGCACCCCACGGATCTCCGCGAGTTGAGCGACCTCGGCAAGTTCCCCTACACCACCAAGGAAGACCTCCGGCTGGAGTACCCCTTTGGTATGTTCGCCGTCCCGCAGGACCAGGTGGCGCGAATTCATGCGAGCTCCGGCACCACCGGCCGCCCCACCGTTGTTGGCTACACCAAGAACGACCTCGCCAACTGGGCGACCCTGGTGGCACGCTCCTTCCGCGCCTCCGGCGTCCGGCCCGGGATGAAGGTCCACAACGCCTACGGCTACGGCCTGTTCACCGGCGGCCTCGGCGCGCACGCGGGTGCTGAAGCGCTCGGTTGCACCGTCATCCCCATCTCCGGCGGTCAGACCGAACGCCAGATCCAGCTCATCCAGGACTTCAAGCCGGACGCCATCCTGGCCACTCCCACCTACCTGCTCACCATCGCCGATGCCATGCAACACCAAGGCATCGACCCCACGTCCACTTCGCTCAAGTACGCCGTCCTGGGCGCCGAACCGTGGACCGAAGAAATGCGCCACGAGCTTGAAACCACCATGAACATCAAAGCCTCGGACATCTACGGGCTCTCCGAAGTCATGGGCCCGGGCGTCGCCGGCGAAGCTGTTGAAACGCAGGACGGCTGCCACATCTGGGAGGACCACTTCCGCCCCGAAATCATCGATCCGTTCGACCACTCGACCGTGCTGGCCGACGGCGAACCCGGCGAACTCGTCTTCACTTCCCTCACCAAGGAAGCGTTGCCGATCATCCGCTACCGCACCAAGGACCTCACCCGCCTGCTCCCCGGCACCGCACGCCCCGCGCACCGCCGCATGGGCCGCATCACCGGCCGCAGCGACGACATGATCATCCTTCGCGGCGTGAACCTGTTCCCGTCACAGATCGAGGAAATCGCGCTCCGCATCCCCGAGCTCAGCCCCCACTTCCAGCTCGAAATCACCCGCCCCGAAGGCAAGCGCATGGATTCGCTGACCGTCAAGATCGAGCGCCGCGAGAACGTCCCGTCCGAGGCAGGCACGACGGCGGCACACACCTTGCGTGAGCAGATCAAGATTCACGTCGGGTCATCTTGCGTAGTTGACGTCGTGGAGCCCGGCTCCCTTGAACGGTCCAACGGCAAGCTTCGCCGGATCTACGACATGCGACCCAAAGGCTGAGCGCCTTCCCCCGTTGAGATCGTGAGAAAATGCCAGCATGCCTACTGAGACCACCACCAAGCGCGGACGGCCCGGTTATGACCAGCAGTCGGTGCTCCGCATCGCCGTCGACGTCTTCAACCGCCACGGGTACGACGCAACGTCCATGGGCATCCTGGCCGAAAATCTCGGGATCTCGAAGTCAGCCATCTACCACCACGTGCCGTCCAAGGGCGATCTGCTGAAGCTCGCCCTGGACCACGCGTTGGGTGGTCTTGAAGCCATCCTGGAGGAGCCGGCCGCTACGTCCGGGCCCGCCGATGCTCGGCTGGAGTTCGTACTGCGGCAGACCATTGCGGTGCTGGTGGACAGGCTCCCCTTCGTGACCCTGCTGCTGCGATTGCGGGGCAACACGGAGATCGAGCGTGATGCACTGGAACGTCGCCGCGCCTTCGACCACAAGGTGGCCGAGCTGATTGCCGCTGCCCGCGAGGATGGCTCGCTGCGCCAGGACATCGATCCGCGCACCGTCACACGCCTCCTGTTCGGTACCATCAACTCGATCGTGGAGTGGTACAAGCCGGGCGGCTCGCTGTCCCCGGAGAAGCTCGCCGACGACGTCATCACCATGGCCTTCGACGGCCTCCACACGGCCGCCTGACCGTCTCTCACATCCCTCGGGCTTCCCACCGTCCCTCTCTCACATCCCCCGGACTCCCGGCCGGCCCTCTCTCACATCCCCCGGACTTCCCGCCGATCGTCTCTCACATCCCTCGGGCTTCCCGCCTGTCGTCTCTCACATCCCTCGGACTGCGGGCTTTCGGCCGATCGTCTAGGAGCCGGATCCGCCGGCGGACACCCCTCCTGACCATTGGTCCCCCGAACGCGAAACGCCCTCCCACGTAACGTGGAAAGGCATTTCGTCGTAGGTGGAGAGCCACTCCCTCAAGCCCGCGGGACGTGAGAGAGCGACACCCTCAAACCCGCGGAACGTGAGAGAGCGACCCCCTCAAACCCGCGGGACGTGAGAGAGCGACCCCCTCAAACCCGCGGAACGTGAGAGAGCGACACCCTCAAACCCGCGGGACGTGAGAGAGGGTTATTTCTCTACGAGGGTGAGGACGTCGTACGTGGCCACGATTTCGTCGTTCTGATTGGTCAGGACGGCGTCCCAGGCCACCTCACCGTATTCGTCGGTCTCGCGGGGGGTGATCTTCTTGGCCGTCAGCGTGACCCGGATGGAGTCGCCGGCTGCAACAGGGGTGATGAAGCGCAGGTTCTCCAAGCCATAGTTCGCCAGTACGGGACCCGGAGCTGGCTCAACAAAGAGCCCGGCAGCCCAGCTCAAAAGCAAGTAACCGTGGGCCACAATACCGGGGAAGAACGGGTTGGCCTCGGCGGCTTCCTGGTTGGTGTGTGCGTAGAAGGTGTCACCCGTCGAGTTCGCGAAGGCAGTGATGTCCTCAAGCTTGACCTCGCGAAGGTCCGAGCGAACAGCGTCACCGATGCGGAGGGTGGAGAGGTGCTTCCGGAACGGGTGCTCCCCCTCGGTTTCTACGGTGAAGTTCCGGTCAGCGCCCGTGTGCCAGAGGCCCGTAACGGCGGTCAGCATGTTGGGGGAACCCTGAATGGCCGTGCGCTGCATGTGGTGCAGGACGGATCGGATGCCGCCCAGCTCCTCGCCGCCACCTGCGCGGCCGGGACCGCCGTGAACCAAGTGTGGGACCGGGGAACCGTGGCCGGTGGACGAGCGCGCGTCTTCACGGTTGAGCATGTGAACGCGGCCGTGGTGGGCAGCGATGCCCACCACCAGTTCCTGCGCCACGGAAGGATCGTTGGTGCACACCGATGCCACCAGGGAGCCAGAGCCGCGGGCTGCCAGACGGATGGCATCGGCGAGATCCGAGTACCCGATCACCGAGGACACCGGACCGAAAGCTTCGAGTGAGTGGACCTCTTCGGCTTCAGCGTCTGCCCAGCTCAGGAGGACCGGCGACATGAAGGCACCGTCTTCCACTACGCCCACGCCGCCACCAACGGAGGTGACCGACGGCGAATCGAGAGATCCGTACGCAAGCTCACCACCGGCGTCGAGCATTGACTGAACCGCCGCACGGACGTCGGCGAGCTGTTCCAGCGACGCCAAGGCGCCCATGGTGACGCCATCGGCGCGCGGGTCGCCAACCACGACGCGTTCGTTGATTCGCGCACCGACGGCAGCAGCGACGTCGGCCGTCAGCTCCTGCGGGACGATAACGCGGCGGATCGCGGTGCACTTTTGGCCGGCCTTGACGGTCATCTCAGTGACCACCGCCTTGATGAAAGCGTCGAACTCCGGGGTGCCCGGGACGGCGTCGGGCCCGAGGATGGCGGCGTTGAGGGAGTCGGTCTCGGAGGTGAAGCGGATGCCGCCCTGCACCACGTTCTTGTGGCCCTTGAGCGAGTTGGCAGTGGATGCCGAGCCGGTGAACGAAACGAGGTCGCGGTAGTCGAGCTCATCAAGGATGGTGCGGGCAGAACCGGAGATCAGCTGAAGGGAGCCTGCCGGGAGAATTCCCGACTCGACGATTGCCTTGACCGCCGCAGCGGCAACGTAACCCGTGGGCGTGGCCGGCTTCACGATGGTGGGGACGCCGGCGAGGAACGCCGGAGCGAACTTTTCCAGCATGCCCCAGACCGGGAAGTTGAACGCGTTGATCTGGACTGCGACGCCGGGAATCCTGGTGTAGATGTGCTCGGCGACGAACGATCCGTCCTTGGACAACGTCTCCATGGGACCGTCCACCACAACCTGTGAGTTGGGCAGCTCGCGGCGGCCCTTGGAGCCGAACGTGAAGAGCACACCGATGCCGCCATCGATATCGATCATGTTGTCGATCTTGGTGGCACCGCTCTGCGAAGAGGATTCGTATAGTTCCTCGCGGCGGCCGTTGAGGTACATGGCAAGCTCTTTGAGCTTGAGCGCGCGCTGGTGGAACGTCAGCTTCCCAAGTTCAGTTTGCCCGGTGGTGCGGCCGTAATTTACGACGGCGGCGAGGTCCAGTCCGTCGGTGCTGACGTTGGCCAGCACTTCGCCGGTGCTGGCATCACGGACCGGGACTTTCCTGACGTCGGCTGCCGGCGTCCACCAAGCATCCTGGACATAGCTGGGGACGGTTGCAACGGCTGTGGTTTCCGGGGCGACTGCGGTAGTGGTCATCGTCGACGGGTCCTTCCAAGGCACGTGAAATCGGCACGGTCCCTGCTGACTGGAGTCAACATTACTGACCGGCCGTTCGGTAATATATACAGGGTACATGAATGCCCGGTGGAGTACAGCAGGAATTTTGCTGCTTGGTTGGAGCACAACGAAGGGCCGGCCTCCTTGGTGGGAGACCGACCCTTACTTGTACAGGCTTGCGACCGGTGACTCGGCTAGATGGCGCCGAACTTTGCGTCAAACCTGAACATGAATGCTGCCATCGCATCTCGGTTCACGGGCAGCAGCGGCTTGAAGGACTTGCCAGCTGATTCGGCCCAACCCGTTGAGATGCCCTGAGCTGCAAGCCAGGTGATCTCCTTGTAGAACTGAGCGCCGACAGGAACATCAACGAATGGCGAAGTTGCCGGCGCGGTGAACTCGGGCTGCTCAGCCAAGCGGTACATGAAAGCAGCCATGGCATCTCGGTTCACAGGCTGCAGGGGCCGGTAGGTCTTGGTCTTGTCAGCCTCTTCCCAACCCGTGGAGATGCCTTTGTCAGCAAGCCAGGTGATCTCCTTGTAGAACTTGGCGTCCGTGGGGAGGTCAGCGAAGGGAGAAACAGCAGGCGGCGTGAACTCAGGCTCACCCGACAACCGGTACATGAACGCAGCCATGGCGTCACGATTCACCGGGGTCAGGGGCTGGTAAGTCCTGGACCCATTGGCTTCCCAACCGGTGGAGATTCCTTCGTTGGCCAACCAGAGGATTTCATTCTGGAACTGGGCGCCTAGGGGAACATCGTCAAAGCCCCGGGTACCCTGCGTCGCAGTCGCGTAGCTCAGCGTGCCAAGGTCCGTATTCTGGCCTACGAAAGAGGAAACGGACCGGGCGTTGGCCTCTGCAAGGACGTTGCCGGAGAAGATCGGACCGGACTCACCGGCAGGTTCCGCTGAGACAAAGTAGAGTCCCGTGGTCAGGCCGGTGACCTTGAATGTCCCGTCTGCTGCGGTGTAGGAGAATCGGGTGACCAGAGACTCATCCTTGGTGTAAACGTTGACCCGCACACCGTTCAGGGGAGTACCAGTAGAGCCCAGAACCTTCCCAGTCAGCGTTCCTCCCTGGCGAACGGTTGCGTTGACGCCGGAAACGGCCTGTCCTGCACCCACAGTCACTGGAGTTGCGTGAGCCGCGCCCCCGGACTCCGGGAGGTTCTTATACAACTGGGCCTCGTAATTGGAGATGAATCCCTTGGTCCGGTTGAACTGAACCTTGTACGCACCCGGCAACAGGTTCTTCAGCGCGTAGGTGGTCTGCGACGTTTCCATGACCGTAGACGCTGCAACAGTGCCGTCTTGGGCAATGGCAGTAATACTCATGCCCGGACCACTCATCGTGGGGCCCGGAGCAGGTGCGCCCGCGATGGAACCCGCGATAGTGGCGGCCGCAACGGCAGAGTCCTGAATGCCCGCGAGCTGCTGCCCTTCAGTCACTGTCACCGACGGCGAACTGCCGGCAGAGGCCACACCGCCGTGCCACATGGTGGCCCACTTGTCGCTGAATGACGCGAAGCGAAGCTTGTAGGTTCCGGCTTCCAAACCGCCGATGGTGTAGTTCCCCAACTTGTCGGCACTAATCCACGCCGATCCCACGAACTCATTCTTGGTGTAGTCAGGCCCGGCCTCAAGGCTGACCTGCCCGGTGAAAGCGGGCATACCCGCTGGAACCGAGATATTGCCCGAGACCATCGCAGCGGGCTTCAGCGTCTGATTGATGCCAGAGGTAGTGGCCCCCGCTGAAACGCTGACGAGCGTTCTTGAACCATCCGGAGAGGTTGAGTAATAGGCCCCGACTACCGGAGACGGGGATTCGAAGTAAGAGAAATTTACCCAGTGGTTAACCGCGGGAAGTCCACTGACCGTGAACGTTCCATCCGAGGCCACACTGGCCGTTTGATAGCCACCGATTTCCGGGCCAGCGAAGACTGTTACCTTGGTGACATCCACACCCGCAGGCACGGTGACCGTTCCTGAGATACTGCCCGTAGTTGCTGCAAACGCCGGGGATGCGATCCCGGCAGGCAAGGCACCCAAGATGAGTGCTGCTAATAGAGTGAGAGCGAGCCGAAAACGGCCGCGAGAATAACCCCTCATGGGTCCCCCATGTTTCATGCGAACGAAGGGGCCGCAAATGGCGGCCCCTCGCGATCCTAATGGAGAAATCCAATTATTCTAAACGCCGATGTTATTTGAATCCGCCAAGCCAGAGCCTAGCCAGAAAGGGTTTGCTTCCATCGAAATGGAGCCAACCCTTTCCGGTTGATTCGTAGGCTAGATGGAGCCGAACTTTGTGTTGTAGCGGAACATGAACGCCGCCATCGCGTCCCGGTTCACCGCCTGCAACGGCCGATACGTCTTTGACCCATCAGCCTCGGTCCACCCGGTGGAGATCCCCTGAGCTGCAAGCCAGGTGATCTCCTTGTAGAACTGCGCCCCGGAAGGCACGTCCGCAAACGGCGACACCGCAGGAGCCGTAGACGCAGGCTTACCCGCCAACCGGTACATGAACGCCGCCATCGCATCACGGTTCACCGGCTGCAACGGCCGATACGTCTTGGACCCATCAGCCTCAACCCACCCGGTGGAAATCCCCTGCGCCGCAAGCCAAGTGATCTCCTTGTAGAACTGGGCACCAACAGGCACATCCGCAAACGGCGACACCGCAGGAGCCGCAAACGCAGGCTTACCCGCCAAGCGATACATGAACGCCGCCATCGCATCACGATTCACCGGCTGCAACGGTCGGAACGTCGTAGACCCGTTGGCTTCGGTCCAGCCAGTGGAAATCCCCTTCTCAGCAAGCCACGAAATCTCAGCAGAGAACTGCGCACCCACCGGAACATCCGAGAACGACGGTGTCCCTTGAGAGGCCGTGGCATAGCTCAGCGTCCCAAGGTCCGTATTCTGGCCGAGTGCAGCAGCAACGGTCGTGGCGTTGGCTTCCACCCGTGTGTTGCCGGAGAAGATCGGGCCCAGCGGCCCGCCGAGCATGTTGGCTGCCACCAGGTAATTCCCGGCGCTGAGCCCAGTCACTTTGAACGTTCCGTCTACCGCTGTTCGGGCAGCCCGGGTGACCAAGGAACCATCCTTTGTGTATACGCGGACCGGGACGTTCTCAAGAGGGGCGCCGTCAGCGCCCACAACCTTGCCCGAAGCCGTACCGCCGGTACGTGTGGTGGCATCAATATTCGCAGCGTTCTGCCCTGCCGAGACTGTCACCGATGTAGCACCTCCGGCGCCACTGGACTCGGGGAGGTCCTTGTAATACTGGGCTTCCTGGGTAGTAGTCACACCACTTGAGCGATTGAACTGGACTTTGTAGCTTCCAGGGAAGACGTTATTGACGGTGTACCCAGTGGCAGGATTTGAAGCGGACGCCCCTCCGACCACAGTTCCATCCGCGGCAACAGCAGTGACATATTGATTGGTGCCGCCAGCCACCGAACCCGATATTGAACCACCTGCAACAGCCGTGTCCTGGAGTCCGCCGAGCTGTTGCCCCTGGGTGACCGTCAGGGTCGGCGAGGTGCTGAATCCGGCAACGCCACCGTGCCACATTTGCGCCCAGGTGCCGCCGAACGGCCTGAAGTTGATTTTGTACGTCCCAGGCTCAAGCCCCCCGATTGCATATTCGCCGCTGGAGTCCACGTCGCCAATGTAATCGGACCCTGCCGAAGCGTTGAGCGAAAAGTCCGGACCCTTCATGACCATTACGTACCCAGAGAAGGCGGGCGAGTTGGCTGGTACCGAAATCTTTCCTGAAATGATGGCGGCAGGTTTGAGCGCCTGGTTTATTCCAGGTGTGGTCTTCCCCTCAGCCACCGCTACCAGCGTTGCCGTGTCGAAGCCGCCACCCGGATAGTAGGCATCCACCACAGGAGATGCCGTGTAGTTGACGTATCGGAACGAAACTTTGTAATTGCCAGTCGCCAGCGCGGTGACCTTGAATGTCCCGTCCGCCTTAACAGCGCCGTAGCCGGAGCCCCCGTTGTCGCTGTACGCGTTGACGTAGACCTTGGTGGGATCCGCGCCAGCTGGAACGGTCACGCTCCCGGTGATGATGCCACCAGTTTTGAGCGTCTGATTAATACCTGCGACGGCGGCACCCTCACCTACGGTAATAAGTGTCGCGAGGTTGTAGTCGACGGAGCCGTAGTACGTGCCGTACACCGATGGCACTTCCGTGTCCTCCCGGAAATCAACCTTGTACTGGCCGGCCTCCAGCCCGGTAAGGCTGTACTGTCCACTGCTGTTGGCATACACGGATTTGTAGCTTGGTCCGCTGCTGCTCACCCGAATCTTCGTCACGTCCACGCCAGCGGGCACCGTGACGGTCCCTGAAATACTTGCTGTGGCTGCCGCCAGTGCCGGGGATGCGATTCCGGCCGGCAGCGTGGCAAGGATAATTCCTGCCACTAGTGTTAAAACGAGCCGAAAACGGCTGCGTGAGTTGCCCCTCATTTGACCCCCATGTTCGATGCGAACGAAAAGGCCGCATAACTTGCGGCCTGATCGCGATATTAGGGTGCGTCAATGGGGTTCGTCGATACGTTGTTCTTATATGAAGTGAAGATTCATACTCTGGGCGTTTCCGCGCGGGAACCGCCTAGCCCCGCCTGAGCAACTTCCGCACCAAAAGCATGGGCTTCTTCAAGAACTCCCCCACGCTGGTCCGCACAACCACGGTCTGGTTCAGCGCCTCCAGGCGTTCCAGGATGTGGTCGAGCTTGGCTGCGGACTCGTCCAGGCGTCGCTGCTGGGCAACGATGAGTTCCTCTTGCTCAGAAAGCACGCGCGTCAGGTAAAGCATGGTGCCGAGTCCACCCTGCGCGGCTTGGTCGCGGAGGTAATCGTCGCGGACCAGGGCGTCGTACTGTGCATGCTCAGCAACCTTCGCGAAGATGCTGTTACTGTGGTGCCCTGCGGATTCCGGCCGCTGCGACCAGAAGGCGAGAGGTTCGCCGTCGAGGAAGCCAACGCGCGAGTGGCTCAGGACGCGAAGGTGGAATTCCCAGTCGCCCACCACCGGCAGGTTCTCGTTGTAGTAGCCAACATGATCGTGAAGATTGCGTCGGTACAGGAAAGATATAGGCACCGCGCGGTTGATCTTGAGCATGTCTGCCAGCGTTATCTGCCGCATGTCGGCCCAGAAGATTTCGCGGCGGATGGGCTCGATCTTGTCCTCCACAAGCTCCTCGATGACGATCTCGGTACGCACCATCACACCGCTTTCAGCAGCGTGCGCGGGATCGTCAAGGTAGGCCACTGTGCGGGCCAGGAACTCGGGGGCCCAGAAGTCGTCGTCGTCATGAATCACCACGAACTCGCCGGAACCGGCCTTGAGGCCAGCGTTGGATGCCCCCTCCATGCCGGCTGACTCAGCATGGTGAATGGTGGTGATGCGGGACCGTTCCGCTTCCGACCGCTGGGAGGTGAGGTGTTCGACGTCGGCCGGGTTACCGCCGTCGTTGACTATCACCAGCTCGAAGTCCTGGAAGGTCTGGGCGAAGATGTCATCCAAAGCACGTGCCAGGAAGATGGGTCGGTTCTTGGTTCGGGTCACGATGGTGACGCGGGCGCCGGAAGTCATGCGGATCCATCCATGTCAGAGATTAGTCAACTCTGCATCTTAGCAGCGCTGGCTACTCCGAGTTTTGCCCGGACGGCGGTCAACTCCGGACCGGAAACGCCGTTATCTGTCAGGAACCCGGCCGCATCCAGCGACGCAAGGAATGCCCTCAGACTCGCCCGCCGCTCGGTCAACATGGCCTCCAGCGCGGTCTCGGACAGGTAGGGATCGTGGGCATGCGGCGCCCCGTGGGTGCGGTGCCGCTCGTTGATCCCCCGCGCTGCGAGTTCGTATCCGTGCACGATTTCCTCATCACCAACCCCGGCCAATCGCTGCAGGATCAAAGCGATCACGCCGCTACGGTCCCTTCCCGCCGAGCAGTGAACCACCACCTTGCCGGGCGACGCCGCAATGGCTTTGAAGACCGCCGCGATTTTGTCAGCAAACAGCTCAAGATAATCACCGTACTGCGCAGGGTCCTTCAGGTACGGGCCGAAAAGCTCGCTGAAGTCCCGATGGTCCGGATCTTCCGTTGGGCAATGCACGACGTCGATACGCGCCTTCACGTCGTCCGGCACCTCTGGATCGGTGTCGCGTTGCCGCCGCTCGCGCGAGGCGCGGAGATCGATCACGGTGCGGACGCCGTCGTCGTACATCTGCTGCCACCCGGCTTCCGTGACCCATTCGTGGCGCCCCATCCGGTACACGTCCCCGGCGATCGGCCACGCGTTGACGGCGCCGTCCCAGTGGACGCCCTGGTGAGCTGAAGTCGTCCCATCCATAGGAGCCAGCTAAGCACAAAGTTTGGGAATGAGGTCTTGCGGAGGCTGAGTGACCCATGTCATACTCGTTCTCGATGCGCATCGACGATACGTATCGACAAACCACAGGAAATGTTCAGCAGAGAGCACAAGGAGGTCAGGGCATGCCCACCAGCAAGGACGTTGCCCAAGCCGCCGGAGTAGCTCAAAGCACGGTCTCCTACGTTTTGAGTGGCAAGCGGCCGATCTCCGAGAAGACCCGCAAGAAGGTTGAAGACGCTATTCAGCAGTTGACCTATCAACCCAATGCCGGCGCTCGTGCCCTTGCCAGCCGCAAAACCCGGGTCATCGGCCTGGTGATCCCCTTCATACCCGAACTGCACATGGCTTCGATCATGGAGTTCGTGTCCGTCATCGCCAACACCGCCAGACTCTATGATCACGACATTCTCCTGGTCACAGAGGACGAAGGCGCACCCGGGCTGAAGCGCGTGGTGGGCCAGCAGATTTGCGATGGCCTGATCCTCATGCAGGTTGAAGGGGATGACGAACGCCTCCCCGTGGTTCGCAGCCTTAACGTACCCGTGGTGCTGATCGGAATCCCGCACGACCCCTCCGGCTTGGTCTGCATCGATGCGGACTTTGAAATGGCCGGGGAACAATGCGTCCAAGATCTGGCAGCGGCCGGACACAGTGTCATTTCTGTGATCGGTTGGCAACCGGAGGTGGTGGAGCGCCACGTAAATTACGTAGAACGCTTCATGTCCGGCACCGACAAGGCGGCCCAAGATGCCGGCGTCCGCGTACTGCACCTGCCAGGCGGCACCGACCGCGATGTCATCGCCACCTCTGTTGACAAGGCTCTTGCCGAAACCACCGGAGTTCCGGCGTTCATTGCACCGGACGGGACCGTCCAGGACGTACTCCGTCGGGTGTTGAACAACCGCGGCCTGACTCCGGGGGTGGATGTCTCCGTCATTGGCAGCGCCTCCCCCACCCTGGCTGAACTCCAGCCCATTCCGCTTTCCACCATTGACCTCCGTCCGGCAGAAGTTTCCCGCCGCGCGGTAAAGATTATTTGTGACCTCCTCGAAGCCGAGAACCACGGACCACACGAATCCCTGGAACTGGTACCTACGGTCATTACGCACCGTTCAAGCACGCTCCGCCCACCCCACGGCAGCTAAGTCCCTCTCTGTAGCCCCCCCGATCCGCATCCCTTTCCGAACTCATCGATACGCATCGTCGATACGCATCGATAAATCGATTCCCAGAAGAAGGAACAGACAATGAAGTCAGCACAAAGGACATCCCGTCCGCTCGCACTGGCAGTGGCCGCCCTGGTCGGCCTGCCGCTGGTCATCTCCGGCTGCGGCACCTCCACCGCCGCTTCGTCCTCCGAGGCCGTCACGGAACTCTCCGTGATGGACTACTACAACAACGAGCCGGACAAGTCGTTCATCGGCGATGCCCTAACCAAGTGCGGCACCCAGCTGGGCGTTACAGTCAAGCGGGAAACTGTCCCCGGGAAATCACTCATTTCCAAAGTTCTCCAGCAGTCCTCCTCCAAGACCCTCCCTGACGTCCTCATGTTGGACAACCCGGATCTCCAGCAAATCGCGGCCACCGGCGCCCTGGCTCCCCTTGCCGATTTCAAAGTCAGCACGGAAAACTTCGCTGAAGGCGTGCTGAGCGCCGGCACGTACAAGGACAAGGTGTACGGCCTGGCACCCACTGTGAACACCATCGCCCTGTTCTACAACAAGGACATCCTGGCCAAGGCCGGCGTCACTCCGCCCACAACGTGGGATGAGCTCAAGGCAGCCTCCGCAAAGCTCACTGCTGGTGACCAGTACGGACTGGCGTTCAACGCCAACCCCACCTACGAGGGCACATGGCAGTTCCTTCCTGTCATGTGGTCCAACGGTGGCGATGAGAAGAAGATCGACACCAAGGAGACCGAGCAGGCACTGCAGCTGTGGACCGACCTGGTCAAGAGCGGTTCAGTCTCCTCCTCTGCCCTCAACTGGACCCAGGCTGATGTCAAAGACCAGTTCCTGGCAGGCAAGGCCGCCATGATGGTCAACGGACCGTGGCAGATCCCGGCGTTGGACAAGCAGCCCACGCTTCAGTACGGCGTAGTGAAAATTCCTGTGCGTGAAACCGGACAGACGTCCGTGGCTCCGCTCGGCGGCGAGGTATGGACTGTCCCGCAGACCGGGAACAAGGCCCGGCAAGCCAAGGCAGCAGAGATGGTTGCCTGCTTGAACAGCGACGAGAACCAGCTCGCCATGGCTACCGCCCGCAACACCATTCCCTCCAAGACCACGCTCTCGGACAAGTTCGCCAGCGACAACCCCAAGCTCGCCACGTTCACCGAGCTGATCAAAACAGCCCGCGCACGCACCGGCCAGCTCGGCGAGGAATGGCCGGCACAGGCCACCAAGATCTACACGGCCATCCAGACTTCGCTGACGGGCAACGCTTCCCCGGCCGACGCCCTCAAGCAAGCCCAGGGTCAGTAGGCAACCTGCCATGTCATTAGCTACCGATTTACCTCATTCAGAAGGGCAGGCCGCCGGCACAGCCGTGAAAACCCGCGGCTCAGGGATCGAAAAGCCGGCACCCAGGCGCAGCAGCCGACAACGCCGCGAGCGCATCTTCCAGTGGCTCTTCCTGGTCCCCGCAGTGGTCTACATGACGTTGTTCTTCGGCTATCCGGTAGTCAAGAACGTGGTCATGAGCTTCCAGGAATACACCACCTCCACGTTCTTCACTGGAGAAGCCCCTTGGGTAGGGTTCACCAACTACGTGACTGTATTGTCGTCGTCGTTGTTCTCAACCTCGCTGCTGAACACCGTCCTGTTCACCATCGGCTCCATTATCGGCCAGTTCGTGATCGGGCTGGCGCTGGCCATCTTCTTCCAGCGCAAGTTCCCGCTCAACGGGATCCTCCGGTCCCTGCTCCTGCTTCCCTGGCTCCTTCCCCTGATCGTCTCGAGTGCTGTGTGGCGCTGGATCCTGGATAAGGACAGTGGCGCGCTGAACCGTTTCCTGGGTGACCTCGGCATCGTCGATACCGGCATTCCGTGGCTCACCAGTACGTCGCTGGCCCTCATTGCCGTGGTGGGCGTGAACATTTGGATTGGCATTCCGTTCAACCTGACCATCCTCTACGGCGGCCTGCAGGAAATCCCGGACGAACTGTACGAGGCCGGATCACTGGACGGTGCCACCGGTTGGAAGGCCTTCCGGCACATCACCTGGCCCATGCTGCGGCCAGTGGTGAGCGTGGTCCTGGTGCTCGGCGTCGTCTACACGCTCAAGGTGCTGGACATCATCCTGGGCCTCACCAACGGCGGACCCGCCAATTCCACACAGACCATCGCGACGCAGTCCTACAACCTCTCCTTCCATGAATTCAAGTTCGGTGAAGGTGCGGCCCTGGGAAACGTGCTGGTGATCATCTCCCTGGTCTTCGCAGTCTTGTACTTGCGGGCCAGCCGACGTGCAGTGGACGAGTGAGGACAGCATGACAACCGTACTGAAAGCCCCCACACTCCGGCGTACCGTCCCAAAACCAACGGGTCGCAAGAACTGGGGCTACACGGCACTTGCCATCTTCTTCCTGGCCATCATGCTGTTCCCGGTCTACTGGATGGTCAACGCCTCCCTGCAACCGAACGGCACCACCTTGGAAACCTCATGGTTCCCCGTGAAGCCCGACTTCACGGGTTACGCCACAGCCATCAACGAGCAAGCAGGCAACCTGGGAACCAGCCTCATCATTTCGCTGGGCAGCGTAGCGCTGAGCCTTGCCATTGCAGCCCCGGCCGCCTATGCCTTGGCCTACTTCAAGGTCCGCGGCGCAGGAGTGGTCCTGTTCGCAATCCTCATCAGCCAGATGATCCCGGGAATTGTGGTGGCCAATGCCCTGTACACCGCTTACAACGATCTCGGTCTGCTGAACTCCATCCCCGGACTGATCCTGGCTGATTCGGCGCACGGCATCCCGTTCGCCATCCTGATCATCCGGGCCTTCATGAACGGCATGCCGGCCTCGGTGATCGAGGCCGCACGGGTTGACGGCGCGGGACACCTCCGGGCGTTCTGGTCGATCGTGCTTCCGCTGAGCCGGAACTCCCTGATCACCGCGGGACTCTTCACGTTCCTGTTCGCGTGGAGCGACTTCCTGTTCGCGCTGACCCTGACCACAACCGAGGCCGTACGACCCGTCACCCTGGGCATCTTCCAGTACATCGGCGCCTACGTGAACGACTGGAGTTCCGTCATGGCGACGGCGGTACTCGCCTCCATCCCGGCCATCGTCCTTTTGGTCGCGGCCCAAAAATTCATCGCCGCCGGCACCACCGGCGGTGCGGTCAAGTAGACCGCTTCCACACCTTCAGAGGAGAAATCATGACTGAGATCCAGCCCATCCGCGTCACCGTATGGTCCGAGAATCGCCACGAGAAGCGCGACGAACTGGTGGCCCGCCTCTACCCGAACGGTATGCACGGCGCCGTCAAGGCGGGCATCGAGGAGAACCTGGGTACCGCCGTCGAGGTCCGGACCGCAACCCTGGACGAACCGGAACACGGCCTCACCGAGGAAGTCCTCGCCAACACCGACGTGCTTACGTGGTGGGGGCACATGTCCCATGCAGATGTTGAGGACGAGATCGTGGAACGCGTCCACCGGCACGTCTTGGCCGGAATGGGCCTGATCGTGCTGCACTCCGGGCACTGGTCCAAGATCTTCACCAAGCTCATGGGCACCTCGTGCACGCTACGTTGGCGCTCCGAGCAGGACCGCGAACTTGTGTGGACCGTGGACCCCACGCACCCCATCGCCAAGGGCATCCCGCACCCCATCGAGATTCCGCAGCAGGAAATGTACGGCGAGTTCTTCGACATCCCCACGCCCGAGGAACTGGTGTTCATCAGCTCGTTCAGCGGCGGCGAAGTCTTCCGTTCGGGCTGCACGTTCCGGCGCGGTCACGGCAAGATCTTCTTCTTCAGCCCGGGCGACCAAGACTACCCCGTTTACCACCACAAGGACGTCCGACGCGTGATCGCCAACGCCGTGGAGTGGGCCGTCTCCGACCGCCCCGAACGCGCTGTTCCGGAGCTGCTTCGCTACGAAACCAATGACTTCTTCAACGGCAAGAGCTACCAGGGAGCCAACGCGTGAGCACGCCCTTCGCTACCATTCCCGACGACGGAACTCCCCTCCGCGTCGTCGTTGTAGGCGCCGGCGGCATGGGACGCGCTTGGCTCCGGACCGTGGAAGAGTCGCCGTTGGTAGAGCTGGCGGGCATCGTTGATCTTGACCTTAGGGCTGCCTCTGAGGCGGCAGCGTCCTTGGGTCGCCCCGACCTCCCCATTGGTGCGGGTACCGCTCGGTTGGCGTCCGACGTCGGCACTCAGGCCGTCATCAACGTCACCGTCCCTGCTGCGCATCATCCGGTGACCACCGAGGCGCTTGCCGCGGGCTTGCCGGTCCTCGGTGAGAAACCAGTAGCTTCCACTGTGTCCCAGGGGCTTTCCCTGGCCGCCGCCGCCGAGCTTCACGGTCAGCTGTTCATGGTCAGCCAGTCCCGGCGATACAACCGCCAGCTGTTTTCGGCCAAACGCCTGTCGTCCGCCCTGGGATCCGTTGGAATCGTGTCAGCCGAGTTCTTCAAGGCCCCCCACTTCGGCGGTTTCCGCGACGCCATGGATCACCCGCTCCTGCTGGATATGGCTATCCACCAGTTCGACATGGCCCGCTTCCTACTCGACGCCGATCCCGTCTCCGTATTCTGCGAGGAGTACAACCCGCCTTGGAGCTGGTATCGCGGAGATGCAGGTTCCACGGCCATCTTCGAGATGACCGGCGGCGAGCGCTTTGTTTTCACCGGCAGCTGGTGCAGCCCTGGCCATGAGACCTCATGGAACGCCTCATGGCGGATCAGCGGTGAGCATGGCACCGTCCTGTGGGACGGCGACAAGGAACCGGTCTCCTCTGTTCCCGTTTCCGGCGATGCTGCCAGTTCTGAAGATCCCGGCCAGGAAATTGCCGGGTCCTTGCGGGACTTCGTGGCCGCTATGCGCACGGGAAGCACCCCGATGGGACGGGTTCACCAGAACATCATGAGCCTGGCCATGGTGGAGGCCGCGATCCTCAGCGCTTCCACCGGCGCCCGCGTTTCCGTGGATTCCCTGCTTGAGGACTCGTACCGACAAGCCATCCTGGCCGAACGCGATCCCGCTGTGCTGGAGGTGCTGAAGTCCTGGACCTCAGTGCGGAGTGCGCTTGCGGGCGAGAGCGTGGCGTTGTGACGGGCACTTCTTTGTGAGCTCGCCGAGGGGTTAGCTCTCGGGGTTATCGCGGGCCTTTTGTCCCGAAAGCCCGCCCCTCGGCGAACGGGCTACTTCTTGGCTAGCTGGGCGGGCTTGATGGTGGACAGGAGGGCTGCAGCGTATGCCTGATGCCCGGCCGGATTTGGATGGAAATTGGCGTCCGGCAGCCGCTCGAACGGGGGCACGGGAGCCGGGACCAGCACAACCCACGGTTCCGCGGAATTGACTGCATGCCCGCGGAATCGTTTGGTCACGTCAACGAACACCGCATTGGCATCACTGGCTTCCACCGCTGCTTCAATAGTCATGTTGAGGGCATCGACGGCCCGGTTGACCTCAATCTGGTGCTCCACGGAAATAATGGGCACGCCGTTGACGGGATCAAAGAGCCTGGGGTAACCCATCACCGCGATGGTTGCATTTGGCGCTGCTTCAGCGAGGTCGTTATAAAACTCTGCCAGCGTCAACTCGAGGCCCGGCAAAAGTGACATGGCACTATTCACAGCAGCCTGGCAGACGACGAGTGTCTGCGTGAGGCAAGCAACCAGGGCATCCCCGCTCCGAATGTCATTAGCACCGGCCGTAATACTGACGAGCTCCGCCGCTGCAAGGTCACTTCCCAGAATGTCTATTTGCTCCGAAACCGATGGAATGGGCACTCCGAGGACAGGGAACAGGAGCGCCCCATGGCACGCCCCGTTCTCCAAAAGGTTCACGCGGCCTGTCTCGGCAACCACATCCACGTAGCCGCCCTCGCTCTGCCAACAAAGGGCGTCTGCGTACAACCCGCCCGCTCCAGTCCCCGCTGTGTATGAATCCCCGAGAGCTACGTAATCAACTGGTGGCGGCGGTGCGGCGGTCGCCGGACTGGCCGTGAATCCTAATGTAAGTGCCAGGGCGGCGAGTCCGCCTGCAAAAGCCAAGTTCCGGCGTCGTGCTCGATGAGTTGCCATGATGCTTCCCCTTCATGCTGCTCTTTGGGGCTCCGGTGATCCATCAAAAGGGTCACTTCGCGGCTCGCCCACCCGTCGGCCGCGTACGGGGCAATGTGTTGGCAAGGTTACGCCTGGCAGGCAACGCGGTATAGACGTCTGGCTACCCTACTTTTGGTAAGACCAGCTATGCGCCGTACTTCGCCAGCCGGAACTCCAGCCCGTTCCGGACCGCGGGCCATTCGTGGTCGAGGATGGAGAACACTACTGTGTCGCGGAGGGCGCCGTCCTTGCTGCGGGAGTGGCTTCGAAGCACGCCGTCCTGTTTGGCGCCAAGCCGGGCAATGGCTTCACGGGACTGCTGGTTCATCCAGTGTGTGCGGAACTCCACGGCCGGGCAGCCCAGCGTTTCGAAAGCGTGCCGCAGGAGCAGCAACTTCGAATCGGGGTTGGTCCCCGTGCCGTGCGCCGACGCGGCGTTCCACGTGGATCCGATCTCCAAGCGAGGCGTCTCGGCGTCGATGTTCATGTACGTTGTCATACCGATCAGCTTGCCCGTCGCCTTGGAGCGCGTGGCAAACGGCACCATGGACCCTTTTGCCTGTAGGTCCAGGCGGCGATCTATTTCCGCGGCCATGCCCTCCGGCGTCGGGACGGAGGTGTACCAAAGCTTCCAGAGATCGCCGTCCCGGGCTGCATCTGCCAGGCCGTCATGGTGTTCCTGGCTCAACGGTTCCAGCGTCACGAATTTTCCGGTCAGGGTGATGGGTTCGATAGAAGTCACCCGGTTAGCCTAACCGGCCCGGGGTTTCAGTCGTTCCAGTCGAAGAAGCCTTTGCCCGTCTTACGTCCCAGCTCGCCGCGCGCCACTTTGTCGCGGAGGATCTGCGGCGGAGCGAAACGGTCGCCCAGCGTGGAGTGAAGGTACTCGGCAATGCCCAACCGAACATCCAAGCCAACAATGTCGGTGGTCTTTAGCGGGCCTGTGGGGTGCTTGTATCCGAGGACCATGGCAGCATCGATGTCTTCCGCCGACGCCACTCCCTCTTCCACCATGCGCATCGCTTCAAGGGCAATGGCGACGCCGAGCCTTGAGGACGCAAACCCCGGAGCGTCATTGACGACGACGGCGGTCTTGCCGAGTGCCTCAGTCCAGCTTTTCGCCGCCTCAGCCAGTTCAGGAGAAGTCTCCTTGGCCAGCACCACCTCAATCAGGGTGGACGCGGGCACCGGGTTGAAGAAGTGCAGGCCGACAAAGTTGGCTGGACGGCGAAGTTCGTTGGCGAGCCCGGTGACCGAGAGCGAGGACGTGTTCGACGCCAGGTAAGCATCGGCGGACAAGTGGTCCTCCACAGCTTTCAGGGCTGTCACCTTGAGGTCGTAGTCCTCAGGCACGGCCTCCACTACGAGGCCGCAGTGGATGAAGGACTCGTAGTCCGTGGAGGTGCTGAAGCGGGACATTGCTTCTTCGGGCGTTTCGCCTAAGGTGCCGCGGGCGGCGGACTTGGCTACGGCATCAGCAACGCGACCCTGCGCTCCGGCCGCTGCCTCGTGATCGCGTTCCACCACGATCACGGTGGCACCCTTAGTAAGGAACGCATGTGCGATACCAGCACCCATACGGCCACCGCCGAGGACTCCAACGACGTGCGGGATGGCGGGAACTTCGGTCATTTCTGTGTCCTGTCTTGCGTCGGGGCGGCACTGGCGGGCACCTCGGCGTCGGGTGCGGCAGCGTCGCTCGCGGCTGTGTCTTGCGGAGCCTTCGCCGATTTCTTGTCCAAGAACGCCTGCATGCGATCAAACTTGGCCTGGGACTCGAAAAGGATCCCCTGGGCGAGTGTGTCGATCAGCGGGTGGGCTTCAGCCGGGGCGTGGAACACCGACTTGGTAATACGCACCGCCAGAGGGTCCTGGCGTCCAATCCTGTCGGCCAGTTTGTGGGCTGCATCCATCAGCTCAGGAGCTTCATGGATCTCCGTGATCAGGCTGATCCGTAGGGCTTCTTCCGCGCGGAGCACGGCACCGGCCAGGAGGATCTCCTTTGCCTTGGGCTCCCCCACTAACTCCTTGAGCCGCCAGCTGGCTCCAGCTGCAGCCAGGATCCCAAGCCCGGTCTCCGGATTGCCGATGCGGACGCTCGGAGTGCCGATGCGGAAATCGGCGGCGTAGGCGAGCTCGGCTCCCCCGCCAAGGCAGTACCCGTCCAAGGCCGCGATAACGGGCATGGGCAATTTGGCGATGCGGACAAAGATCGTGGAGTTGATCCCCTGCAAGGCATCGTCGCGCCGGCGTTCGCGGAGCTGTCCGATGTCCGCACCGGAGGCAAAAACGCCCTCGGTCCCGGCAACAATCAGCACTTTGGGATTCCGCTCGAGTTCGGCGCAGACAAGGTGGAGTTCGTCCACCATTGTCTGGTCGATCGCGTTACGGACCTCTGGACGGTTCAGCAGAACAATGAGCCGGTCTTCGCGTTCCTCGATGAGAAGTGTGGTGAAGTCTTTCGCATCCAGTGCCATTACACGCCTTCCAGCAGCATCGCGGTGCCCTGTCCGACACCGATGCACATGGTGGCCAACCCGAGCTTAGGTCCGGAAGATGAAGCGAGCTCGCGTTCCATGCGGCCCAGCAGTGTAATAGCTATACGCGAGCCGCTGGAACCCAGCGGGTGCCCCAAACTGATGGCACCGCCGTCGTTGTTCACGATGTCCGGGTTCAGCCCAAGGCGACGCATGCTCGCCAGCGATTGCGTAGCGAAAGCCTCATTGAGTTCCACGGCGCCCAACTGATCCACCGTGAGGCCGGACCGTGCCAGGACCTTTTGGGTGGCGGGGACCGGGCCGATGCCCATGATTTCCGGTTCGCATCCTGCCGAGGCGCCGTCGATGATACGGGCGCGGGGCGTCAGACCGAACTTTTTGATGGCGGCCTCAGAAGCAACGATGATGGCCGAGGCGCCGTCGTTGAGCGTGGATGAGTTGCCGGCGGTGACCACGGAACCCCCAGGAACGACGGGCCGCAACCCGGCTAAAACGTCCATGGTGGTGCCTTCGCGAGGGCCTTCATCAGTGTCCACCACGGTCTCCGACTTTCGGGTCTTCACCGTGACGGGGACAATTTCATCCTTGAACCGGCCACCGGCGATGGCGGCCAGCGCAAGCTCGTGGGAGCGGACAGCAAAGGCGTCAGCATCCTCGCGGGAGATATTGTCCACGCGGCCCACTTCCTCCGCCGTTTCAGGCATGGAGTAGGTCATTTTGCCGTCGCGGGAAAGCTCGCCCTTGGTGAAGAGCGGATTGGCGAAGCGCCAGCCGATGGACGTATCGAAGATTTGCCCGGGCTTGGCGAACGCCGTGGTCGGCTTCTCCTGCACCCAAGGCGCCCGGCTCATGGATTCAACGCCACCCGCCACCACGATGTCCGCAGCTCCGGACTTGATCATCTGGCTGGCCATGATGATCGCGCTGAGGCCCGAGGCGCACAGGCGGTTCACCGTGATGCCGGGGATGTGGAGGGGAAGTCCGGCCAGAAGGGTGGCCATGCGAGCCACGTTCCGGTTTTCCTCGCCCGCGCCGTTGGCATTGCCGAGGATTACCTCATCTATGGAGTCAGGGTCGACGCCGGCACGCGCCACTGCTTCCCGGACCACCAATGCTGCGAGATCGTCCGGGCGAACGGAGGACAGTGCCCCACCGTAGCGACCTACAGGCGTACGCGCGCCGCCAACAAGAAAAGCCTCGACCATGAGAACATCCTTCGCGAAGTGAAAGGGACCGGCTCGGAATAATATACCGACCGTTCGTTCTATAAAGATTACACGGCCCAGCGGGCCGGTCAACAGCTGAGTCTTCAGTTACGGACCAGCGGAGACCGGCCCCAACCCGGATCAGACCACCCGGATTCCCAAGTGGCCAGCCAGCAGCGGCGCCATAAGGCTCAGCTGATAGTCATCGATCACCACTCCTGCAAGCCCTGCCAGTCCGTTGATTCCCCGGAACTCCGAGGTGCGCAGATCCACGTCCTTCAGCTTGGCGCCCGTGACATCCAGCGTGCCGATAGTGCAGTTCTTCAGTGCCAACCGCGTTCCCGTGCAGCCCCCGAGGTCGAGCTCATTGATGATGCAGTCGGAGATCTGGATATCCATGAGCTTGGAGCCGCGCAGGTTTACATAGTCCAGCTTGCCGCCGTCAATACGGACGGAGCGCCAGTTCCCCTCATACAGTTCGGCAGACCCCCACCGTGGATTGGTGATCTCCACGTCCTGCCAGGAAGTCCGGGCCGCCATGAAGACGGGAGCATACGGCTCGGAAACGATGCACTCGCGGAAGGTGGCACCCCGCAGCTGCGTTTCGTTGAAGGAGACACCGTTTAGCTCGCACTCAATGAAATCCGCGCCGCTCAGCTCCTCTCCATCGGCAGAAACCCGGGTGAGCCGGACGCCGTCGTACCGTTCGCCACGCTGGAAGTCCGGAGCGTCGTCGTCACGCAATTCGTCCAACCGCACAGGCGAAATCTTAGGTGCCGCAACCTTCGCTGCCGCCATCAGAGCGATTCCGCTTTGGCTGCGATCTCAGCGAGGTCTTTGCTGAGGGCCTTGCGGGTCATGTTCATCCCGATTTTCCCGAACAGGGCCATGCCCACCTTGCTAAGAAGGCTGGGATTTATCATCTCTGCGCCGAAAGTCAGCGCCAGATCCGTGCCGCCGTCGCGCTCGTTCAAAGTGAATCGGCTGGTGTAATCCGCGCCGCCTTGGAGCGCCTTGATCGTGGTGCTGCGCGGAGGGTCGGTCTCGGAAACCCACATCTCGACAGTCTCCTGCCTACCCATCATGGTCCGGGTCTCTTTCCAGCGGGTGCCCTCACCATAGGGGCCCTCGCTGAGCATCTGGATTGAGTCGATGCCGGAGAGCGTACCGGCCGAGCCGGGAATGTCCGAGATGACGGCCCAAACCTTCTCCGGGCTTGCGTTGACGTGCTGCGTCAGGGTGGTGGTGTGTTCCATACATCGAGCCTAGACCCGACCCCCGACACTCCCAACCGGGGTGCTCGTTGCGAGGCCCACTCTGCACGACTCACCCCTCGCATAAGGCGCAAAGCAGGCCCCACAACGCCAGGGGTGCTCGTTGCGAGGCCCACTCTGCACGACTCACCCCTCGCATAAAGCGCAAAGCAGGCCCCACAACGCGAACGGCGCGCGCCCCCATAGGGAGGCACGCGCCGTCGGACGTTTGAAGCGTTTGAAGCGTTTAGAACTTGAGCCTTAGCTGAACAGCTCGCTCTTGGGTTCGTTGTTCTTGACCTTCTGCCATCCGAGCCACAGCACCAGGGCGAAGAACGGAATGGTCGCGAGGGTCCACAGGCCAAGCAGGAAGACCTCACCGGTTTCCTTGTCCGTCATGGAATCGAAGCCGATCAGCACTGTGATGGCCAGCAGGGCAATGAGACCCAACCAGCTGGTCCACGGCGAACCGGGCATCGGCAGGCTGGAGACGTTGCCGCGCTTCTTCCGCAGTGCGATCTGGCTCGCGAAGATCGAGCCCCACGTGAAGATCACGCCGATGGATGCCGTGTTCAGCGCAAGGTCGAATGCGTGCGAGCCACCCAGCCAAATGTTGAGCAGGATACCTACGAGGTAGACGCCACCGATAGCCAGGATGGCCGCGTACGGCACGTGGCGGGTGGACATCTTGGTGAGCCACTGCGGAGCGTGGCCGTTGTTGGCCATGGTGCGGAAGATTCGGCCGATCGAGTACAGGCCTGAGTTGCAGGAGGACAGCGCGGCGGTGATGACGATCATGTTCATGACGTCGCCCATCCAGCCGAGGCCCATCTGGCCGAACACAGTCACGAAGGGCGAGGTGCCGGCCACATACTGGTCGGACGGCAGCAGCATCGCGAGCAGCGTCACCGAACCGACGTAGAAGACCACAATACGGACCACGACGGCGCGGATCGCCTTGGGAACTTCGCGTTCCGGGTTTTCCATCTCACCAGCGGTGATACCGACCAGCTCAATGGCGTTGTAGGCGAAGATCACGGCGTTGAGGACCAGGATCATCACCAGGCCACCCTTGGGGAACATGCCGCCGTCTTCGTGGAAGAGGTTGGCCACGGACGCGTTGCCGTCGCCTACCTTGGCGTTGGTGACAACCATGAACGTGCCAACGGCCAGGAAGATCACGATGGCCGCGACCTTGAGGCAGGAAGCCCAGAATTCGAACTCGCCGAACGCCTTGACGCTGAACAGGTTCACGGCCACCAGCAGCACCAGCGCTGCGATGGCGGACAGCTCGATGGGCACGTTCGGGAAGAAGAACTGGAAGTACAGGCCGATCGCGATGAGCTCAGCAATGCCTGTCATGGCCCAGTTGATGAAGTACATCCACCCGGAAAGGAAGGCGCCCTTCTTGCCGAACATTTCACCGGCGTAGCTCACGAAGGAGCCGGAGGTCTGGCGGTACATGATGAGTTCGCCGAGGGCCCGCATCAGCAGGTAAGCGATGACGCCGGCAATGGCGTAGGAGAAGATCAGGGCCGGGCCGGTGGAGGCCAGACGGCCACCGGCACCCATGAACAGGCCGACGCCGATAGCGCCACCCATGGCGATCATGGTGACGTGGCGGCGGCTCAGGGTCTTCTGATATCCCTCGGCGCTGAGGTTGGAGTCCGAGGCTGCGGATGAGGCCTTGGAGCTCTGGAGATCTGTGGGAGTACTTTGCGGCACAGCTGTTCCTTGTGGGTTGGGGTGTTGCTGTAGGTGTTACACCCATGCCGGAACATGGGCATCTTTGGCACACATAATTCGAGCTTTTCCCCGTTAGAGGGCCCGAAGTGTGACAAAGAACGCAGAACGCCGAAGCTTCGCGCAACCCGTCTATCTTACGGGATCAACCCCAATGCCCGTGACGCAGGCAACAAGGGGCTGTGGAAAAGCGCCTCTCAGGCCCACTTCAGCACGATGTTCCCGGCCTCATCTGCGAAGACTCCGTAAGAGCGCAACGGCTTGGTGCCCGTGGTGGAACACCCGGTTGCCAGCTCGAAGGCGTGCTGGTGCAGGGGACAGATGACCACGTTGTGGTCGATCGTGCCGTCGGCTATCGGGCCGCCTTTGTGCGGGCAGACGCCGGACACTCCCCGCAGCGATCCGTCCCGTAACCTGAACACCGCGACCTGCTCGCCGTCCACTCCGAAGGCCCTTCCCTCGCCGAACGGAATTTGGTCAACAGGCCCTAAGACGCGTTGAACGTTCGGTTCGACGGCGGGCACGGGCTGGGCGCTCATCGGACCGGCACCTGCGGCAGCACGGTCAGCGGCAAAGAAGTCCGGAACTGGCCTGGCGTGAGCGGATCATCGCGTTCGCTCCATGGATCGGCATAGGCATCCACCGAGGCCTGCATGGCGGCGTCCAAACGACTGGCGATGCCCTCGGAGTCCTCCAGGATGACGCTGCGAAGATGCTCGATGCCTACTCGGGGCACAAAGGCGTACGTCCGTTCGAGCCAGTTGGCGTTCTCCCTGTAGTACTGCATGAACCGGCCTGCCAGGAGGGTGACCTCTTCGGGTGTATCCACGGTGACCAGCAAGTCTCCTTTACGTATGTGGGCGCCGGCCGCTCCGCCCACATAGATCTCCCACCGGCCACCTTCCACCGCCACTACGCCGACGTCCTTGACCAGCGACTCCGCACAGTTGCGCGGACAGCCGGAGACCGCAAGTTTGAGCTTGGCCGGTGCCTCAATTCCCTGGAAACGGGATTCCAGCCCAATGCCCAAGCCGGTTGAGTCACCAGTTCCAAACCGGCAATAGTCCTTGCCGACACAGGTCTTGACGGTCCTAAAGCTCTTGCCGTAGGCGTATCCGGACGGCATGTCCAGATCAGCCCAAACCTGAGGCAGGTCCTCTTTGGGCACCCCCAGCAGGTCGATCCGCTGTCCGCCGGTCAGCTTGATCATGGGAATGCCGTGTTTCTCAGCGACATCGGCAATCCTCCGGAGTTGCTGCACCGACGTCACCCCGCCCTTCATCTGCGGGACCACGGAGAACGTGCCGTCGCGCTGGATGTTGGCGTGCACGCGGTCGTTGATGAACCGGGCATCGCGTTCGTCAACGTACTGATCGGCGAGCATCATTTTCATGAGCGACGCAAGGGCCATCTTCGATTTAGCGTCCTCAAGCCGTCCCGGGGCGAGAGCGGCAAACACCTGGGAAACGGACCGCAGCCCCCTGGCCCGGATCTCAGCCATCAAGGCGGGCTTGTCCAGCGGAATCCCTGGAACGTAGTAGCTCGCTGCCGGATCCTCCTCCACAGCCCCACCCGCGGCCCATTCCACCACCTGGCTGATCATGGGCTTGCAGGAGCCGCAGCCTTTTCCGGCCCGTGTGGCGTCCATGGCCGCGGACACCGAGGTGCAGCCACCCTTCACCGCCGCTACAAGCGCCCCCTTGGAAACCCCGTTGCAGTTGCAGACCTGCGCGCTGTCCGCCAGTTCGGCCACGGCCTCCTCTTCACCCGGTGAGCCGAGATCGAACATCAGCGAGAGCCGCTCCTCCGGGAGTGGCAAGCCCTGATCAAAAGCCTGGGTCAGGTAGGCCACCTTCCGGCTATCCCCCAACAACGTGGCGCCCACCATCTTGTTGTCGCGGATGACGATCGATTTGAACACGCCCCGGCTGGGCTCCGAAAACACGATGTGTTCATCCGTCTCCCGTTCCGGGCCGGCAAGCCCCATGGACGCAACATCGACGCCGGCGACCTTCAGTTTGGTGGCGGTCCGGGAGCCCAAGTACACCGATGAACGATCCGCCCCCGTGACCTGATCGGCCAGCACGGCAGCCTGCTCCCACAGTGGCGCCACCAGTCCGTACACCTCGCCGCGATGCTGAACGCACTCCCCTACCGCGAAGATGTCCTCTTCATCCATGACGCGCAGATGGTCGTCCACCACAATGCCCCGCTCCACGGCCAGGCCACTCACGACGGCGACATCCACGTTGGGTCTGATGCCTGCGGTGACCACCACCATGTCGCAGTCAAGCTCGCGTTGATCGCGCAGGCTCACTCCGGTGATTCTCTCCTTACCGATGATCGCCGTGGTCCGGCTTCCCGTGTGCACTTCGATGCCCAGCGCCTCGACGCTCCGCCGCAGTATTGCACCGCCGTCGGGCCCCATTTGGGCATTCATGAGATGCCCGCCCGAGTGGACCACCGCGACATCCAAGCCGTAGGCCTGCAGGCCGTGGGCTGCTTCCAGCCCCAGCAAGCCGCCGCCGATCACCACTGCCCGGCTATGGTGCTCGTTGTTGGCGAACTGAATCATCTTCCGGGTATCGTCCAAGGTCCTGAACGTGAAGACACCGTGCCTGACAGCGCCGCTGGGGGCATAGGCACCCTCCATGGGCGGCAAGTGCGAGCGGCTGCCGGTCGCGATAATCAGGTCGTCGTAGGGTTCCACACGGCCGTCCGCGGCCAAGACGTGCTTGCTGAACTTGTCGATGCGGTCAACCCGGACACCCGCATGCAGGGTGATGTTGTTCTGCTGGTACCAAGTAAGAGCGTTGAGGAAGATGTCCGCATCGCTCTCCTCGCCGGACAGGACATGGCTGAGCATGATCCGGTTGTAATTCCCATAGGGTTCGTCGCCAAACATGGTGATGTCGAAGAGCTCCGCGCCACCCCTGGCGAGGATTTCCTCCACGGCCCGGGCGCCAGCCATTCCGTTGCCGATGACCACGAGCCGCCGGCGCATCAGTGCTCCACCATTCCGAGGTCCACCACAACGGAACCCCTGACGCCGGCAGGTGCCACGATATACAGCTCAATCATGGAACCCCCTTCAATGTCCTCCACTACCCTCAGCGGAACGTGGACGTCGCTTTTGGCTCCGATGGGGAAGTAGCGCATGGGCACGCCGTCGCGCATGAGGACCACGGTGATGAGCTCGGGACTGGAGTTGCCGCCGCGGAAGTACAGCGTCTGGTTCACGACGCCGTCCGGGACAAAGTGCGCCAGCTCGCTGTGCAACGGGACCGGCTTTTCCGTGCCGATGCCTTCGAACGCGTAGATGCCTTGGAGGAAGAGGTTCTTGGAGATCACGGAAGTTCCTTTCGGCCGGCTTCCTTCCATGGTGCTCCGCCCGTGTTTCGAGACGCTCGACGCCGTGTTTCGGCCTGCAGCATTGGGAGTAACGATCCCTTTGCGGGCGCCTCACCAGGGCGTCTCACCAGGGCGTCTCACCCAACTGGGCAACGGCCCGCTGGGCGGCTCGCCGCCGCGCTCACGAGCTACAGCAATTCGCCGCCCTGCATCCCGTACCGCACCCAGTGTCCGCCCGTGCCGACGGGACCACTGCGGTGTTCGACGGCGACATCGGCACGTGCGCAGTGGTCAAACCACTCGCCCAGGGCACGGTCGTGGCTCACAATCACCAAGGTTCCTTCGAATGAAGCGAGCGCTGCCTCCAACTGCTCCACCAGCACCGGCGCCAAATGGTTGGTGGGCTCGTCCACGATCATGGTGTCGTAGCCGCCCAGAAGGAGTCGGGCAAGGGCGAGCCTACGCTGCTGCCCGGCTGAAAGACCTCCGACAGGAACATGGAACTCAGCGGGCCGGAACAGCCCCAGCCGCAGCAAGCCCTCAGCGTGTTCGTCAATGTTCCCACCCAGCCCCGCAGCGAACGCAGGAAGCAGGCGCAGCCCCGGCCGGGAGGGCACGTCAAGTTCCTGCTGCAGGTAACCCACCCTGCCGTTCACCGTGACAGACCCGGTGGCTGGCTCCAACGTCCCGGCAAGGATGGACAACAGTGTGGATTTGCCCGCACCGTTAGGACCGGTGATGAGCACTTTTTGTCCGGCTTCCACCCTGAGGTGGGTGGGCTGTAGCCGGCCGGATGCGCTGATGCCGTGAGCTTCCAGCGCGGGTTCGGACGCCGCCAAAGCTGTAACCCCCAGCGGTGCTGCCAGTTTCAGCGGCACGGGCGGCCGGTCCACCGGATTGTCCTCGAGCCTGCGGAGCCTCTCCTGGGCATTGCGAACCTTGCTGGCCGCAGCCCGCTGCCATGTTCCCGCTTTGAAGTCGAAACCCATTTTGTCGTTGTCGCGTTTACGGCCGTAACCCATACCGTCTGCAACGGTGGCGGCTTGGAGTCGTTCGGCGGCCATGGCATCGAGCCATTGCTCGTACTCTTGGATCCACCGAGACCGTTCGGCGGCCTTCTCCCGCAGGTAGCCTTCGTAACCGTTGCCGTAGCGGTTCACGGACCGACGGTCAGCGTCCACCTCGATGATGGTGGTGGCGACCTTCCGCAGCAGGACACGGTCGTGCGATACCACCACCACCGTCCCGCGATGTGCGGCCAACCGCGACTCCAGCCAGGCTGTGCCGCTCGCGTCCAGATGGTTGGTGGGCTCATCCAGGAGCAACGCTTCGGCTGGATCGGCCAGCAGGCAGGCGAGCGCTACCCGCTCCTGCTCGCCTCCGGACAAAGATCCAAGCGTTCGACGGCGGTCCAGGCCTCCCAGCCCCAGCTTGTCCAGCGCTGCTTCCACCCGGGACTCGGCAGCGTAGCCCTCACGGAGTTGGTATTCGGTTTGAAGGCTTCCGTAGAGCTGGAGTTCTTCGGAGTCGGCGTCGGCAAGGCCGGATTCCAGTTCCAGGATGCGCGCCTCCAAGGAACGCAGGGAAGCCAAGGAAGTGTCTATGGCGTCTCCCACGGTGAGAGACTCGGAGAAACCGTGCGTTTGCGCGAGGTATCCCACGCGGTAGCCGGGGTTGCCTGATAAACCTGCCGTGCCGTCGTCGGGCGTTTCAACGCCGGCCATGAGCCGGAGCAGGGTGGATTTGCCGGCACCGTTTTCGCCGACGATCGCCACTTGTTCGCCGTGGTGGATGGCGAGGTCAACGGCGTGGAAAAGTTCGCGGTCCCCGTAGCCGTGGGAAACGCCGGAAAGGTGAAGGTGGTCAGTCAAGAGGAGTCCTCGCAGGTCCGCAGTGGGTGGCAGATGGCCGGGTATGTACTGGGGATGCAGCCGGGAAGAAGGGCTGCGCTCAAGACTTCATCGCTCCAGACTGCCCGGCATCAGGAGTTCCGTCAAGCCAAGACACCACGGATGACACCAATAACGGTCCATAATCCATTGACCTGACACCACAGTGGCGTCAAAATGGTGTCATGCAGTTAAACCAGTACGTCGCCACTCTCAAGCACCAGCTGGAAACCGCGGCCGAGGGCGGCGGCCCGGAAGCGCGGGCCCTCAGTGAGCGGCTCACCGCGGCGCTCGAATCCACCGTACGATTAGTCCTCCTCGAGGCCCTTTCCGACGCCGCCAACGAAATCACCCTGGAGCTGGCGCCTGGCTCCGTGGAGGTCAGGCTCCGAGGCCGTGACCCCGAATTCGTGGTCAGCAACCCGCCCGGCGACAACGACTTCGAGGCAATGATCGAACAGTCCATACGGGGCACCATAGCGTCGGAAGACTTCGACGGCGCCAGTACTTCACGGACCACGCTCCGCCTTCCGGACCAGCTCAAGCAGCAGGTCGAAGCAGCAGCAAGCCATGACGGCCTGTCCGTGAACTCCTGGCTGGTCCGGGCCGTCGCCGACGCCCTCAACGGACGCTCCCCAAGCAAACGCGCTACGCGGGGCGAACCCGGCGAGCAGAACTTCACAGGATGGGCACGCTAATGGCAACCTTCCAGACTCCGCAGCCGATCGCCGTCGTAGTTGACGTTTCCGTACGTGCCGACATCTGGGCAGTTGCGCGTGAAGGCAAAGACACCGTGGTCAACGTCCGGCCCCGTAAGGAAAAGCGAAGCCTGGACGTCAGGATGGCCGAGCAAACCACTGTGGACTATTCGGACGGCCGCTTGCAGGTCAGGCTTCACCCCGGCTTCCGCCACAGCTGGTTCAGCGACGGCGGCGCGGTGGAGATCACCGTGGAGGTTCCCGTAGGCAGCAGCCTGGAGCTGAAGTCCGCCATGGGAGACCTCCGCTGTGACGGCGAATTCGGCGCTGCTGACCTAAGGACCGACTTGGGCCACATAAGCATCGATCACTGCGGCGAGCTGCGGGCGCACACCGACATGGGCGACATCACGGTGGAGCGCACCTCGGGGAGGTCCAGGATAAAGACCGGCTCAGGCAAAATCCGCATCCGTCACATCGACGGTGTTGCCACCGTAAAAAACGGCAACGGCAGCACGTACATCGCGCACGCTTCCGGCGAACTCAGCGTCAGCGCCGCCAATGGCGACATTTCGCTGGAGCGGGCCGGGCTTTCCACTACCGTCAAAACCTCCAGCGGTGACATCACGGTGGGCGAAGTGGCCGCCGGCAGCCTTACTGTTCAGACCGCTGCCGGCACTCTGGCCGTAGGCGTGCGTGAAGGCACGGCCGCGTGGCTGGACCTCAACACCAAATACGGGCGCGTTCGCAATGCCCTTCAAGCCACCAACGGGCCGGGCGACACCACCGACAAAGTGGAGATCCGCGCCCGCAACGCCTATGGCGACATCGCAGTGACCCGATCGCCCGTCAGCGCCCGGTAGGCATGGCTACACTGTGGCGACGGCCCGCTTCCGGCGGGCCTTGGCGAGTCGCGTACCGATCAACCCCTGCCGCGGACTGAATAGATATACCGCGCCGAACACCACGCCCTGGGTGAGGACCACCATGGCTCCCGACGCCGTGTCCAGGTAGTAGCTGAGATAGATGCCGGCCACGGAACACACCACGGAGATCACCGGCGCAATGACCAGCATCCGGGAAAAACGGTCGGTCAGCAGGTAGGCCGTGGCGCCTGGAATGATCAGCATGGCCACCACCAGCACCACGCCCACAGTCTGCAGGGCCACCACCGACGTCAGTGCCAGCAGCCCCAGGAGCAGGGCCCCGAGCCGTTTGGGGGACAGTCCGATCGCGTGGGCATGCGTAGGGTCAAAGGCATAGAGCGTGAGGTCACGGCGTTTGAGGATCAGGATCGCAAAGGACACGACACCCAGGACCACCACTTGGATAAGGTCAGGGACACTGACCCCCAGCAGGTTTCCGAAGATGATGTGGTTAAGGTCGGTCTGGCTCGGGGTCACGGAGATCAGCACCAAGCCCAATGCGAAGAGCGACGTGAACACGATCCCGATCGCTGCGTCTTCTTTCACACGGCTTGTATTGCGAACCACCCCAATCAACGTCACCGCGATCAGGGCGAAGACCAACGCGCCGAGCGCGAACGGCGCCCCCACGATGTATGCGAGCACGACGCCGGGAAGCACCGCATGCGAGACGGCGTCGCCCATGAGGGACCAGCCGATGAGGACCAGCCAGCAGCTCAGGACAGCACAGACCACGGCAGCGATGGCTGTTGTTGCCAGGGCACGGACCATGAAGTCGTAGCTGAGGGGTTCCAGTAGGAATTCCATGGCTAATCCCTGTTCATGACGTCGAGGCCGAAAGCCATGGCCAGGTTTTCCGGTTGGAGCACTGTGTCCGGGCTTCCATGCATGAGCACCTTGCGCATCAACAACACAGCTTCGTCGCATAGTTGGGGCAGGGCATGGAGGTCGTGGGTGGAGATGAGGATGGTGGCGCCGTTGTCGGCCAGCTCGCGGAGGAGCCTGGTGATGGTGGCTTCAGAGCGTTTGTCAACGCCCGCGAACGGCTCGTCCAGCAGCATCATGGTGGCACCTTGGGCGATACCCCGGGCTACGAAGGCCCGCTTCTTTTGCCCTCCGGACAGCTGCCCGATTTGCCGATCCGCGTACTCGCTCAGCTCCACGCGTTCCAAGGCATGGTCGACGGCGTCCCGGTCCGCTTTGCGGGGCCGGCGCGTGAATCCCAAATGCCCGTAGCGGCCCATCATCACCACATCCCGGACCGACAGGGGGAAAGCCCAATCAACGTCTTCGCTTTGGGGAACGTAACCGATGCCGGCGTCCTTGCGCATCTTTACCGGGGGTTGGCCGTTGATGAGCACCCTGCCGGAATCGGGCTTCACCATGCCCATGATGACTTTGAACAGGGTGGACTTGCCGGAGCCGTTCATGCCCACCAGCCCGCAGATCCGCGAATGTTCCAAGCTCAGGGACGCAGAGTCCAAGGCCAGGACCTCGCCGTAATGGACGGTGACGTTCTCAACAGCGATCGCGGGAGTGCTCATGGCGTTCCTCCGGTGAGTGCAGTGGTGATGACTTTGGCGTCGTGACGCATGAGGTCAAGGTAGGTGGGAACGGGTCCGTCCGCTTCGGAAAGGGAATCGACGTAGAGAGTCCCGCCAAACTTGGCGTCGGTGGCACCAACTACCTGTTGCATCGGGGCGTCTGACACTGTGGATTCACAGAACACCGCCGGAACCTGATTGTCTCTAACGAATTCGATTGCCCGGGTGATCTGCTGTGGCGTTGCCTGTTGCTCAGCGTTCACGGCCCAGATGTAGACCTCTTTGAGGCCGGCGTCGCGGGCCAAGTAGGAGAACGCTCCTTCGCAGGTGACCAGCGCCCTCTGCTTCTCCGACAGTACGGACAGCTTGGACACCATCTCGTCCTGCACGGTCTGGAGTTGGGCGTTGTAGGCCTCGGCGTTTGCTTCGAATTCGGAAGCGTGCGAAGGGTCCAGCTTGGCGAAGGCCTTGGCCATGTTGCTTGCGTAAATCTGGACGTTCTTGGGCGACATCCAGGCGTGCGGGTTCGGCTTGCCTTGGTAGGAGTCCTCGGCGATGGGCATGACGTCCACGCCGTCGCTCACTACTGCGTGCGGTACATCGAGGTCCTCCACGAACTGGGAAAACCACGCTTCCAGATTGAGGCCATTGTCCAGGATGAGATCGGCTTGGGCAGCCTTCCGGATGTCACCCGGGGTTGGCTCATAGCCGTGGATCTCAGCTCCGGCTTTGGTGATGGATTCGACCCGGAGCTTATCTCCGGCAACATTCTTGGCGATGTCTGCCAGAACGGTGAAAGTAGTGAGGACCACGGGCTTGTCATCTTCTCCCGCAGAGGAGTTCCCACCACAGGCGGAGACTCCCATGGCAAGGGCGATCGCAGTCAGGACAGCAGCGAAACGGCGGACATCTTTGGCGCGCCGAAACGGAAAGTTAGGCATACCGAAAAGTGTAGCCACGCATGGCCCACGCAGCAAAGCTAGGCTGGTCACATGGGCACTCTTTCCACCAAGGCACCTTTGTACAAATTCACTGCCCTGGATGCCATCGCCGTGGCAGCATATGTGGGCTTCACCGCCTACTTCCTGCTGGCTGGGCAGACGCTCAACCGGCTGATGCTTGAGCTGTTTACTGACCCGGCAACAGCGTCCTATGCCGTCAATGCGATCTTTTATGCCGGCGTCGGAATATTTGCGGTGGCGTCTGCCTGGCGGGTGGTGGGCCGTGACCTCCAGATCCTGGGGACCCGGCCGTGGTTCACTCTGGGCATGGTCCCCCTGACCTTGGTGGTCATGCTGATTCTCACAGCCATTCTGGTGGCGGCCTTCGGGACCGCCCAAAGCTCCGAGAACCAACTGGGCATCCAAGGCATGCTGCAACACGTGCCAGCGTGGCTGATGGTGCCTTTGCTGGTCATCCTTGGTCCGTTCGTGGAGGAATATCTCTTTCGGCACCTCCTGATCGGCAAGTTGTCGCGATACCTGAACATCTGGGTTTGCTGCGTGATCTCCGTGGTGGTGTTCTCGTCCATCCATGTAGTGGGTCGCGAAGGACTCGCTTTGTCTGCGCTGGCTCCGTACCTGGGGATGGCCGTGGTGCTGGTGGCTGTCTACGTTTGGACGGGCAAGAACCTGATGTTCTCCTACTTTGTCCACGCCGCCAAGAACCTCATGGCCGTGGTCCTGATCTACGCGGTGCCGCCCGAACTCCTCCCCAACTAGGTCACAGTAAACGTTCCACTGGGCCCTCATTGCGACGTCTGCTGTTACTCAGTTGGGGAACCCGGACGGAAGGTGACCGCAATCCCCTACCCAGCCACCCGCCGTCGGAATAGCTTGTAGAGCATGACACTCAACATCCAGGTAGTAGTCGATTGCAAGAAGCCGCACGACCTCGCCGGCTGGTGGGCTGAGACCCTCGAGTGGAACGTCGAGCCGCAGGACGAGGCGTTCATCCGTTCCATGATCGAGCAGGGCTACGCCACCGAGGACCAGACCATCACGCACAACGGCAAGCTGGTGTGGGCGGAGGGCTGTGCGATCGTACCCGCCGAAGACACGGACCCCAAGACCGGCCGGCGGATCCTGTTCCAAACGGATCCCAACGAAAAATCGGTAAAGAACAGGGTGCACTGGGACGTCCGGCTAGACGGCCGGGACAAGGATGACGTGCGGAAACAGCTCGAAGCGCGCGGCGCCAAGCACCTGTGGACCGCCAATCAGGGACCCCACGAATGGCACACCATGGCCGACCCCGAGGGCAACGAGTTCTGCATCAGCTAAGGCCATTACTAGACTCGGACTGTGAACAACCAACTCCCTGCCAAGGTTTCCGACGTCTTTGACCCCTCACGCTGGCGCACAGTTTCCGGCTTCGACGACTTCAAGGACATGACCTACCACCGGCAGGTTGAGCGTTCAACGGACGGCACAGTCAAGGACCTCCCCACGGTCCGCATCGCCTTCAACCGGCCCGAGGTCCGCAACGCGTTCCGCCCGGGCACCGTTGACGAGCTCTACCGGGCAATGGATCACGCACGTATGACTCCTGACGTCGCCACAGTCCTCCTCACTGGCAACGGACCTTCAGAGAAGGACGGCGGACACTCGTTCTGCTCCGGCGGCGACCAGCGGATTCGTGGCAGGGACGGCTACCGCTACCAAGTAGAAGGCGCTGCGGGTGACTCCGCTGAATTTATCGACCCCGCCCGCGCCGGCCGCCTCCATATCCTGGAAGTCCAGCGGCTCATGCGGACCATGCCCAAGGTGGTTATCGCGGTGGTCAACGGTTGGGCTGCCGGCGGCGGCCACTCGCTGCACGTGGTCAGCGACCTCACCATCGCCTCGCGGGAGCACGGCAAGTTCAAGCAGACGGACGCAACCGTAGGAAGTTTCGACGCCGGATACGGCTCTGCGCTGCTGGCCCGCCAGATCGGGCAGAAAGCCGCGCGGGAAATCTTCTTCCTGGCCCGCGAATATTCCGCGGAGGACATGGTCAGGATGGGCGCCGTGAACGAGGCAGTTGACCACTCCCGCCTCGAAGAAGTTGCTCTGGAGTACGCGGCGGACATCGCCCGCCAGTCCCCGCAGGCCATCCGTATGCTCAAATTCGCTTTCAACCTGGCCGACGACGGCTTGGCCGGCCAGCAGGTCTTCGCCGGTGAAGCCACCCGTCTCGCGTACATGACGGACGAGGCCGTGGAGGGCAAGGAAGCGTTCCTCCAGAAGCGCGACCCCGACTGGTCCAACTTCCCCTACTACTTCTAGGACCACCGTGAACATCGATCCCATTTTGAAAGCCCTGATGGCCGCCCTCCATGGCGAGGGACCCGCCGTCGAAATCGTGATGGATGAAAACGGCGAGCCGCAGGCTGTTCCTGTGGAGACCGGCGTCGAAGAGGCAGCTGTGCTGGTCCGCACCTCCGGTTCCACGGGGACGCCCAAGGCAACCGTACTGACCATCGATGCCCTCGCAGCTTCCTCTGTTTCCACCGCCGTGGCCCTGCGTGGCGAAGGACAGTGGTTGCTGGCACTCCCGCTGCAGTATGTGGCGGGTGTGCAGGTGCTGGTCCGCTCGCTCTACGCAGGCACGCGTCCGTGGGTCATGGACCAGTCGAACGGCTTCACGCCCGAAGCCTTCACGGCCGCCGCCGAGGAACTGACTGACAAGATCCGCTTTACCTCCCTGGTGCCCACGCAGCTGCAGCGGCTCCTCGACTCCCCCGCGCCGGAAACCCTGGCCGTGCTGCGCCGCTTCAACGCGATCCTGCTGGGCGGCGCCCCTGCCTCGGCTGATCTCCTGACGGCCGCCCACGCCCAGGGGCTGAAGGTGGTGACCACCTACGGCTCAGCCGAGACGTGCGGCGGGTGCGTTTACGACGGCGAGCCGTTGGACGGCGTCGAAGTCCGCATCGGTGAAGGCGAACTGGAAGGCCGCATCCTGCTGGGTGGCGACACCGTGGCGGCGGGCTACCTGGACGCCGCCCGCGCCTCAAAAGCAGCATTCTTCGAGGAAGACGGCGTCCGCTGGTACATCACCGGCGACCTTGGCAAGCTGTCCGACGACGGCAAGCTCACAGTGCTGGGCCGCGCCGATGACGTGATCATCACCGGAGGCGTCAAAGCCTCCGCCGCTTATATCCAGGGCAAGCTGGAAGAGCTCGACGGCGTCACCGCAGCTTTCGTAACCGGCGTCCCGTCACGGGAATGGGGCCAAGCGGTGGCGGCTTACGTGGCCGTCACTGATCCGTCGCCTGCGGGCCTCAAGGGATTCACGGCCCGCCGTGAGGAAGTACTGGGTGTCCTGGCTCCCAAAACGGTGTTCGCTGACAAGGCATTGCCGATGCTGCCCAACGGAAAGCCGGACCGTATGTCCATGATTGACCGGCTTTCCGAGCTGCATCAGGGACAATAGACAAGTTCTTCCCTCCCGCCCCCTGACTAAGATCAACCGCGAAATACACGAGGTACTACACGTGGCGACAGCTGCACAATGGATTCAAGGAGCCCGGCTCCGCACACTGCCCGCGGCCATCGCACCGGTCCTCATCGGTTCGGCAGCGGCGTACGAGCTCCACGCTTTCCGGCTGCCGAACGCGATCCTGGCAGCACTTGTGGCTCTCCTGCTTCAAATTGGCGTGAACTACGCCAACGACTACTCCGATGGCATCCGCGGCACGGATGAGGACCGCGTGGGCCCGCTCCGTTTGGTCGGTTCAGGAGCTGCAAAGCCGGAACAGGTGAAGTGGGCTGCCTTTGCCCTCTTCGGGGCGGCGATGATTTGCGGCCTCATCCTGGTGATCATCACCCAGGCATGGTGGCTGATCCTGGTGGGTATCGGCTGCATCATGGCGGCTTGGGGATACACCGGCGGCAAGAACCCCTACGGCTACCTGGGCCTGGGCGACGTCTTTGTGTTCGTATTCTTCGGACTCGTGGCCACCCTGGGAACCACCTACACCCAGGCCGGGCAGGTCAGCCTCGCCGCGGTCATCGGTGCGATCGGCACCGGACTCATTGCCTGTGCACTGCTGATGGCCAACAACGTCAGGGACATCCCGACTGATGCGGCCGCAGGTAAGCGGACCTTGGCCGTCAGGCTGGGTGACCGGCACGCCCGCGAAAGCTACGTCCTGATGCTGGCCGTGGCCATCCTGCTCGTGATCGTCCTGGCACCCACCAAGCCGTGGATGCTGATCGTGCTGCTGCTGATTCCCGCCTGCCTGATGCCGGCCTGGCTCATGGTGAACGGCAAGAAGCGCAAGAGCCTGATCCCCGTTCTCAAGCAGACCGGCATGATCAACCTCGGCTACAGCCTGTTGTTCTCGCTGGGACTGATTCTGAGCCGCGGCTTCTGAGTTCTTGTACAAGTAACGCCCCTAAGAAGCTTTCCTAGGGGCGTTACTTGTACACAAAAGGTTCTAGGCAGTGCCAGGGCGTTTGTCGTTGTTCACGGCGATGTCCGGGTTCTTCTCCACCAAGCCGTCCTCGACGGCAGCGTCTTCAACCTCACCGGCAGTACGGATGGGCTTGGCCCGCCCGGAGAACCGCTCGCGCATGGCTGCCGTGGCGGCGTCGCGCTGTTTCTGGAAGAACAGGTAACTGATAGCGAAGGCAATCAGCCCGGCGAAGACGACAGCCAGGATCCAGCCCACCCCCAAAAAGGCGAACAGCACGAACAACGGCACGAACAGCGCCAGACGGATGAGGGAATACTTCAGGAAAGCCACCATCCAAGTTTAGCCGCCCGGATGGTTGCACTCTGATCACAGCCGGAACAGGGCGTCCAGTGATCGGCTTCAGGCGACTAGACTTGGTGCATGCTCCGGGTTGTAGGCGTCGTTATTGTTCTAGTCATCTTCGTCTATGCCCTGGTGGACGTCATCCGCACAGACGGCAACCAAACACGCGGGATATCCAAGCCCGCCTGGATCATCGTGATGATCCTCCTGCCGCTGCTGGGAGCAATCCTCTGGTTCATTTTCGGCCGGCCCTACGGCAAGCCCACGGCCAAGCCCGTACGCCGCCAGCCCACAGCCCCGGACGACGACCCCGAATTCCTGCGCAACCTGGAAACCCGACGCCGTAACCAGGCTGCAGAGGATCGCCTGAAGAAACTCAAGGCAGACCATGACGCCAAGGACAGCAATACGGGCGACAAGCCAAACGATGGCAGCGGCGACGCCAAAAACAACGGCTTCAAACCCGGCGACGCCAAGCGCAGCGAGCCGGATCCCCATGACACGGACGAGCTGAAGTAGGCAAACATGGCCCAGCAAGCTGATGGATCACGGCAGTCACCCTCCTCCACACCATCAGTCAACGGGCCCGCATCACCCTCCGCACCGCCCCCACGCCCAGGTATTTCCCTGTCCACGCCGCCGCCCATAGCGGCGGTTGTTCGTCCTCCCGGACCTGCACGCTTGTCCCGCACTCTCTGGGTGGCCAGCTTCGTGGCCGGAATCGCCGTCGTGGTAACAGGCTTTCTCGGCCGCGATTCCCACTTCGAACGCCTGAAAGGCGTCATCGGAGGAATGGTCCCCGACGGCGACGCCGACGCAGTGGAGGGAGCCACCGCCGTCGTGTTCCTGGGAAGCCTCACCATGCTCGCGCTGGTAGTAGCCATGGAAGCTATCCTGCTGGCGGTCCTCTTCAAACGCCGTATCTGGGCTCGCTGGGCCCTTGCCCCGTTAGTCCTTCTCCACGCGGTGGTCACAGTCATTACCGCCGACTTCGTGGTGGCCCCCGGCGCGGACGGTGTCCTGACGATCGTGCTGTTGGCGGCCCAATTCATCTTGGCCGCGGCCGCCCTGATCCTGCTGTTTCTCCCCTCCACCACCACATGGCTGCTCAGCGAACGGGTTCCTTAACGAACGGCGGGAATAGCGGCCAACATCCCTTCGCAACTGCGAAGGACTACACGGCACGCTTCAAGCGCGGCCGGCTCAGTGAGCGGGTTCTCCGCGATCAACCGCCAACGGTTCAGGCTGTTTCGCGCTGCCTCAGTGATCTGCTCCGGGCTTGCCTCCGCATCCAGGCCCAACCTCAGCGGTGGCGTGCTGCCACGGCCGCCCACCAGCCGCTCAGCCTCTGCTGATTGCTCCGGGGTCAGGCTTAGGCCTTCGGTCCGGAGCGTTGCCAGAAGTTTCAATTCCCGGAACTCGTGGGCTCCCGTTCGAAGTCTTTCCAAGTTGGCTTCCAGGAGCAGCGCGACATCTCTGCGCGAAGTGCGCAGCAGTGCTTCCAAACCCACGACGGCGGCACGCGCCTTGAGTGCCTCCGCCCGGGTTTGGAAAAGAAAAGCGATGTTGTCGAGCAACTGGCCAAGGCCGCTGCGCCGTGCCAGCTCATGGGCAAGTTCCGTCGGATTGCTGATGCCACCCCGGATCAGGGCAACACCAAGGCGTATTCCGAACAGGCCGAATCTTTGCACGAGGGACGCTTTTGCTGCCCGGCCCAAACCTTCGGGCTCGGTGGACCGGACAAAGAGGTCCGCTGAGAGCATCAGCCTCTCCCTCTGGTTTCTGTCCATTTGCGCCAACAGTTTCATGGCTTCGAAATCGGTCTGGCGCATGGTCCTCGAACTTTGCGCCAGCAGGCCGGCAACCGGGACAACACCCAGGGCAAGGGGCTTGAGGTTCTGGTCCCTGCTGTATCTATCGGCGATCACTGCTGCGGAGATGAGGGAATCAATTCTTCCCGCGCCGATCTCGTCAGCCCTGGACAGGACTGCCAAGGCGTTGACAGCCCCGGATTGGCCCGCGGCGTTGTCCTTGAAGGACTCCAGGAACCGGACATCGGAGGAGTGGAGATGCCGCAGGAGATAGATGACGGCATCGGCGGCCATGGGGGCATCTTCGGGAAGGAGGAACTCCGTGGATCGGCCTGACACATCATGGGACAACGAGGCGATGCCCGGGGTATCAATCAGGGTAAGTTCCCGCAGGCTGGCAGATGGCCAGTCCACCACCAGCCGCTCCACGTCCTCGGCCCGGATATCCCCCATGTTGAAGACCAGCCGGCCGTCTTCGCGGGTGACAGGGAGCGCTAATGGCTCCCCGATGATCGGATGGAGCGTGACCCTCGGCGTGTGCCCATAGCGGTACCACGTGACGATCCGAGTGCATTCCCCGGCGTCGGTGGGTGCGATTTCCTCCCCGATGATCGCATTGAGAAGTGTTGATTTGCCGGCCTTGACCATACCCGCCACAGCTATCCTCAGAGGCCCTTCCAGCCTGCCCTGGAGCTCATCCACCACTGCGAGCGCCGCTGCGTCGTCGTGGAAGGCCTCCCGTGCTTGCCGGAGCAGATCCGCGACTCCGGCGATGCCCGGCTCGATCATCCTGCCGGCACCGAGGACGGTGCTGTTTTGGCCTGGGTGGCGGGTTTGGCCTGGGGTGTGGGGCCAGTCTGCGGGACGGACGGCTCTTCCTGCAGCTGCTGCGAAGCTTTGGCCAAGGCATCCACTACCTTGAGCTGGTTCCGTATTTCTTTGATTCTCGTGTCCCGCTCCACGGCGTAGGTAGCAGCCGCTTTCTGCGCGGCCGCCACGGACTCCGTCAGAGTACGGTGGTGTTCTTCGGCGATCTCCGTGAAGTGGTCCCGAGTGGCCCGTTGGACCAGCCGCAGCCTGTCCTTGAGCTGCTTTCCCACTTGGAACACAACATCGTCAACGTGCTTGCGGACCAGGACCTTGGCTTCTGATTGCCGTTGCTTGAGCCTGGCTTCTTTGTCTTCCCGGTAGGCTTTCCGGCCCAGCATCAGGCCGGCTCCTACGGACAGCGGATTAATGAGGGCCATCCCGAAAATGCCGGTTAGCAGGCCAAACATCAGCACGCCACCGTAGGACCCGCGCATCCCGATCAGCACCTTCTGCAGAGGCCCGAGGCGCCCGTCTTCCATGCCCTGGATGTCAGCCACGGGGTCCAGCACGCCGCCGGTGTCGGCTACCTTCAACGCGGGGAGGGCCACCTCATCTTCGGAGAAGTGTTCCGCCACATGCGTGGCCAACCATTGGGCACGTTCGCTGGTCCACACGAAAGTATCCGAAACCGCTGCGGCCGTGCTCTGTTCCAGCCACTGTGTGAACTGCTCCCATGCGGGCCCGGGATCTCCTTGATCTATGGCAATTTCGGCCTCGCGCTGGATCCTGCGCAGCCTGTCCCTCAGGTCATACTCCAGGTCGGCGATGAGGTCGCCGATGCCATCGTTGAGGGTTATCTGCCAACGCGCGGAGCGTTTGCGCAGCGCGTCGGCGTCTTCCTTGGCCGCGTTCAGGCCAGCGATCATCTGCGGAGTTCCCGCCGGATTCTCAAGGGCTTCCAGCTCCGACTGCAGCGCCAGCCTGAGGTTCTCACTGACGGTCAACAGGTCGTTGCCTACGGATCTGCGTTGAATCCTTGCCGCCCCGCCCACAATATTGTTCCGCAGGTGGGCGATCAACGCCGGAAACCCTGATTCGGTGTTCAGCTCGGGGTCCTGCAGCCGCGCTGCGTGGAGTCGCAGCTCCGAGGACACCGGAAACAGGGGTATGTCAGGCCCGACATCGGCCAAGTGCCTCTTGTCCAAGTCAGCAATCTGGCGCCAGCTCGGATATAGGTCGGTCTTGGACAGCACGCACAGGACGTTGGGGTTGATGCGCATCGCCTGGCGAAGGAACCGCATCTCGGGCTCGGTGAATTCCTGGGAAGCATCGGTCACAAACACCATGGCGTGCGCCGATGGCAGGGCAGTCAGCGTGGTCAAAGTGTGTGTTGAGCCCAGACCTCCAACGCCTGGGGAGTCCACTATTGTCAGTCCGCCCGCCAGAAGTTTTCGTGGCAGGGAAACTTCGGCCGCCACGATGTTCTTCGAGTTGCCCGGGTTGCCCTTTTCGGAGACGTATTCCGCAAGTTGCTCCAGCTGCACCGGTTGCCGTTCCAGCCCGCTTTCCGGCCCACTTGCGTCCCGTTCCGGGTCCGTACCATGCTCGCCGGGGACAAGAACAACGGCCGACGCCGGGTCCCCCTGTCGTACGACCGTAGGGACGGAGGTGGCAATGTCGTCATCAACCGGGCACACAGGTGCGTTAACCAAAGCGTTGATGAGCTGGCTCTTACCCTGTTTGAACTCACCCACCACCATCACGCGAACGCTGGGATCCCGCAAGCGGTTGAGGGTATTTTCCAGTCGGCGCCGAAGGTCGTTCCGGTCCCCCACCAGCGCCATGCCCTGCTCCACCAGCGTGGTCATGCGTTCTGTGTCCGCCACGGTAAGTCCTTTGCTCTTCATGCCTCGCCGATGAGGCCACGAAGTGCCCGGCAGACGTTGGCGCCTGCCGGGCACTGCTGGGGGTAGTTCTCGCCGCGGTTACTACGAGGCGGGATCGTATTCGTTGGTGTTCTCCACCTCAACGTCCACTTCGTTATCTGCAACTACAAGCGAGTGGTTTGCATCGATATCCGTGTAGTCGACATCGAGCTCGTTGTTGGCGACGACTGTGTTGCCCTCGATGTTCGTGTAATCCACATCGACGTCGCCTACTTCAACCGAGTTGTCCACTGACTTGTCGATCTCCAGCTCGTTGTCCTGGATGACAGTGGAGTCGTAGTTGACCTGGACATCTTCCAGTTCCACGTTGGTGGAGTGATCGTTGGTGTACTCCAGTTCCACCTCGTTGTCCTTGATGATGGTGGAGTTCTCGATGTTCGTGTACTCCACGTCCACGTCGCCGACTTCCAGCTCGGTCTCGTTGTTGTAGGAGTCCTTGTTGAACGAATCGTTGTTGGTGATGGTGGTGTTCGTTGTGTCGTGGGAGTGGTCGTCATTGAAGGAATCCTCAATGTCAACATCCACATCTACATCGGTGTTGTAGGAGTCCTTGGTCACCGAGTGATCGTCGTTGAACGAATCCTTGACCTCGATGTCCGTGTTGCCAACCTCAACGTCACCGGGACCCGATTCATTGATATTCACCGAGTTGTCCGTTGAATGGTCATCAGTGTTGGTGGTCGTGGTTGTGGTCGTTGTGCTGGTGTTACCGGAATCCTTCACATCGTCGCCGGCAGCAATCGCTCCGTCGCCCGAGGCAACCACAGCGTCCTGGTTGAAGAGCTGCGTAACATCGCCGTCTGCCCAGATGTTCTGGTTGACCGACTGGTCGGTGATCGTGTCGCGGTCGTCGATGGTGGTGGTGTACGAGTAGTTGTTCACCACGTGGACCAGCTGCTGAACGGCATGTGCGTGGTCATCCCAGTCGCCGCCACCGCCGCCGCCACCGTGTCCGCCGCCATCGTGGTCATCGTCGTCATGGCCATCCCAGCCACCGCCGCCGCCACCGTGTCCGCCGCCGTCGTGGTCGCCGTCGTCATGGCCATCCCAGCCACCGCCGCCGCCACCGTGTCCGCCGCCATCGTGATCATCGTCGTCATGGCCATCCCAGCCACCGCCGCCCCCACCGTGTCCGCCGCCATCGTGATCGCCGCCGCCATGTCCACCACCGTCGTGATCATCGTCGTCGTGTCCACCCCAGCTGCCGCCCCCGCCAGTGGAAGCGTTGTTGCCGCCGGTGTTGTATTCGCGGTCGAACGACGAACGGGCGTTGATGGGTGCGTAGTCGAGGACCACCGGGCGGACGGCGTCGACGTCGGCCGAAGAAACGTCGCGCAGACCCGCTGCGGCGAGGGCTGCTTCGGGATCCCGGACGAATTCTTCAGCGGCATCAGGATCGTTGAACAGGCTCATCAGGAACTGCACGAGCTGTTGTGCGAGTGTTGGCATTGGAGTGCTCCCTCAAATTCTGTGATGGATAAGGATTCGCCCGGCGCCTTTGCCGGGCTTGCATTCAACGTATTGCCGGGGCTGGCCACCGGGCATCGGGTGTGGTCCCCCTACCGCTTCCCGCACCGTTAGGGGATGGCGTGGTTTTCCGTTAGGGGATGGAGGGGGTTACCGCTTATGGAGGCGGGTGCCCCTCCCCCAATGCCAACCGCAGGCGGACCAGGAGTTCGGAACGGTTTTCGGCCCCCAGGCGTCGTCGCATGCGTGCCACGTGGTGCTCCGCCGTGCGGGGTGAGATGTAGATGGCTTCGCCGATTTCCCGGTAGGTCTTGCCTTCCAGAATGAGTCGACCCACTTCACGCTCCCTGGCGCTGAGCCCGGAGGAGTCAGGAGCTCCGGGGCCACCCCCGTTGTCCATGACGGGATGAGCAGGAACGGCAGTGCGAGCATCCACCTGCCGCTCTGAAAGCCCGGCCGACGGCGCCGAACCCTGCGGGTGGATGTCCCTGGCGCATGCCAGCAGTTTCACCATGTCACGTCGTTCATCCGCATGCGCAGCGGCATGGCCGGCCAGGCGCGCGCCCTCCCATGGCATGCCGACGGCGGCCAACCCGCGGGCCGCTGTTTCGACGTCGGACGCTTCAAAGCGGCTGGCCAGGACCGAGACCCAGGCCTTACCGCCAGCGGCGAGCACTGACGCCAGATGGCTGCGCTCCGATGCCCGCACCAGTGCTGCCGCGTGCGGTGCAAGCCCTGCGGGGTCTTCGCTCAGCAAGGCCGCTTGCACCGCCGCCCAGTGCAACGGCACCGACCATAACGATGGATTGCCCAGCTTCGCCAGCAAATCCCAAGCGCCTTCCAGATAGTGCGAAACCCTCCTTGATTCCCGCAATCGCGCAGCCGTGATCATCAGTTCGCCCCATGGCAGGAGGCTGTAGAGATCCACCGATACGTGCATCATGGTTTCGCGGGCCCTGTCCCAGGCGAGCACAAGCTCGTGTGCGTCGCTGCCCCTCCGGGCAAGGCCTACTTCCAAGGCCGACAACAAGAACTCGTCCCGTGGCGCCAGGGACCAGTGATTGGCTTTGACGGCCTCGTTGATGGCCAGGCGTGCGTCATCTGCATTGTCCTGCTGCATCGAGGACCAGGCACGCAACAGAAACAGCCGTGGACGGGCTGCGTCGCCGCCTTGGCCCGCAGCCAGCGCCGCCTTGAGCACAGTGTCCGCCACGGCCGGCTCCCCGCTGTGGAGGGCGCATAAGGCGGCCAGGGCACCGGGCGTTTCCGGCAACGGGATGGATGTTCCCGCCGCGTTCATCATGTCGGAAGCCCTGATGAGCTCGGGCAGCGCCAGTTCCGGTGCAGGTCCCAAGGTTTGTCGGAGCCCTTGCTGGGTCAGTGACAACGCCACAGCCAGGAGCGTGGGCGAACCGCTCGGCGGAGCAGCTGCCAGAAGCTCCTCGGCACCCAGCGGGTTTCCCGAACCGATCATGGCCACCGCAGCGAGCGGAGCCGAGCCATCGATCCTGTCCGCCCCCAGCCAGTTGTAGGTATCTGCGCTCCGGGCAAGCATTCCACGCTGGGCCCAGACGGCCGCGGCCACGTCCACTCCCAGCCGAAGGTCGGGCGCTTCAGGCACTGCCAGGAGGCGGTCCACGATCCTGCCGGCGGTGTCCAGGTCACCGGTTGCCGCTGTAGCCTTGGCACGTCTCGCGGCCTTGGCAACCTCGTCTCCCCCGGCCATGAGGGCTTCCGCATACAGCTCGGCGGCCAAACGTGGGTCAGATTCCAAGGCCTCGTCAGCAGACCGTTCGAGCTCAGCCACCACATGGGGCTCCTGCAAGCCACTCCTCGCCAGGTCACGGGCCAAATCCCCTAAGGCCTGGCCCTCGAGGAGAATCTTGTCCACGAGTTCCCTTTGCAGAGCCCGGATGCGGGCAGTGGGAGTTCCCTTCAGCAAGGCGTACCTTGCAGTGCCCACCACAGTCCCGTCCGGCAAAAGCAAGCCGGTGTCCTTGGCAGCGGCAATGATCGAGTCCAAGCCGCCGGGGTGGCCCAGGCCGTCAGCGCCACGCAGGCTGTCAGGAAGGGGCGACGGAAGGGAGAACCCCACGGACAGGGCCAGAAGCAGCTCGCGGACAGGGGCAGTCCCGCCTGTCAGCATGGGCGACGCATCTGCGCCCAGGGTGTCATCTGCGCCCGGGGTGTCGATAGCTTGGTTGATGGGGTGATCGTCTGCCCCGGGGCGAAAGCGCCCGGGCTTATGGTCGTGTCCCGTCATGGGTCAGACCGCCGATAGCAGCGCTGGATCCGGAGTAGGGCTGGTTTCCGTTGGTATGGGGTCAGGGACGGCCGGTGGGGTGGTCTCTTGGGGCAGTACCGGGTCCGGCGACGGCGGTGGGTCTTGGACCACCGTGGGCTCGGGCTGCGGCACCGTTGGTTCCGGCGACGGCGGTGGCGGCGGCGGGGTCCCCGGGTCCGTAGGAGTGACGGGCGGCGTTGTTGGTTCGACTACCGGCGGAGTTGTTGGGTCCGTCGTTGCCGGTGGTGGTGTTGTTGTTGCCGGAGGAGGCGTTGGTCCGCTCGCGGCACCCCCTGTGGGATCAGGTTCAGGGGTGGTTGGCGGCGTAGTAGCCGGAGGCGGAGCCTGAGTGCCCGGAGCCTGAGTACCCGGAGTGGAAGTTCCCGTTCCGGGGGCAGCAGGCGTAGTGGTGCCTCCCGTCCCGCCGGCTGCTGTACCGGAGGAGGTGCCGACGGCACCCGTCCCGGCCGTGTTGCCTGAACCATTGGCCGCGGCGCCTGTCCCCGCGTTAGCCGTACCCGGGTTCGTTGCATTCTGCCGGGCCGGAGCCCGTCCGTTGGACCCGGCCCTCGTGACGCCGGTCTTGGCGCTGGCTTCGAGTCCAGCCGCGGGTCCCCCGATGACGGGGGTCGAGCCAGCGCCAGCGCCGGATGCTTGGGCCGCGCCGGCCGCCTGCGCACCGCCGTCGCGCATGACGTCGGCCGCCTGGTTACCGAATACGGTCGCCAGCAGTCCCGCGCCTTCGGGGCTCTGTGCCGCGGTGGCAGTCGCGATGGTCAGCACCGTTGCTGCGGCAGCGGCTGCTGCGGCCATGCGAACGCGGGGCCGCGGGGCGTGGCGGCCTGGCTTGGCCGGCGCAGCTTTGAGGTGGTTGAAAGCCGGAGCCCTGTCCGGGACGCGCGGCCTCCCGAGAGCAGCGCCGGCACTTGATTCCTCAGCCGCAGAGGCCAGAGCTGAAGCCGTTGACGCGGCATCCACTGCACTTGAACCGCTGGGGCGCAGGCCAGCCACGGCGGCTCCAAGGCAGATGGATGACTTGGGATCGGCGTCGACGGCGATCGGACGGTCCAGTTCCACGGAAATCAGCTCTGCCACGAGTGGAATCCGGGACGATCCGCCGATGAGCAGCACTGCGCTCAGGTCCTGCGCTTCAAGGTTGATGCTCCGCAGGCTGCGTTGGAGGGCGTCCACCGTATCCCGGACAGGGGCCTCGATCATTGCCTCGAATTCCGAACGGACCAGCCGCACGGACAGCTGGGTGCCGGGTAGGGATACGGCCACGCTGGCTTCGCTGTCCAAGGAAAGTGCTTCCTTGGCCTCGCGGCATTCCCGCCGCAACCGTGAGAGGGCCGCCAAAGTCTCAGGAGAGCTCGCATCCATGGCCGCGCCCTCGCCAAGGTGACCCATCACATGACGCAGGACGGCGGCGTCGAAATCGGCACCGCCAAGGGTCTCAATACCATCGGGACGGCCCAATAGTTCAAAGTTGCCGGCGCCGGCCTTGCGGAGCACGGCGGTGTCGAAAGTGCCGCCGCCGAGGTCGTACACCGCGACGATACTGCCGTCTTCCACCCGGGTTTGGGAGGCGTAGTGCAGGGCTGCCGCTTCCGGCTCGCTGATCAGGGTGATGTCCTGCAGACCGGCCACGTTGAGCGCTGCAAGGACCAGTGAGGTGCGGTGCTGCCCCCAAGCTGCGGGGTGCGTCATGATGATCGACGACGGCGCGCTGCCCTCGCGTTCTTCGGCCCTGTCCACCACCCAACGGGCCATTCGGGCATACACGTCTTCGGGGGCCAGCCAGCTACCCCCGACAGCCAAGGGAACGGAATCACCTATCCGGCGCTTGAATTCCCGCACCATGCGTCGGGGGTCGTCCAAGCCACGGCGTTCGGCCGCTTCACCTACCAGGACAAGGCCATCATCCGCATAGAACAAGACGGATGGCACGGCACTGCCGTGCAAGCCCAACGACAGAATCTCCGGGGCTGGAGCGGGGCCTTGGCAAGGCTTAACAAGGGCTGCGGCGGTAAAACTCGTCCCGACGTCAATGGCGAGAACATAGCTCATGGATACCTCGAAGAGAACACGGCGCGTCGCTAGCGGGCTGCATCACAAGCGGGTTCTGAACAAGTTAGCACCTGCCCCGGACGGGCAAAAGGCTTCGTAGCAACACCAAGTTGTCATGGTTGCTACACCAATTTGTCATATTCCAGGACCGTCATAGCCGCAGAGGAACGAAGCCCCTGCTCAGGCGGCGAACGCGGCAGTGCCGCGGCTTAGAGCCCGGAGTAGGAATGCAGGCCGTTGAAAACTGTATTCACGAGTGTGAAGTTGATGATGACGCAGGCGTAGCCAACGATCGACAACCAGGCTGCGCGGGTACCGGTCCAACCACGGGTGGCCCGGGCGTGCAGGTAGCCCGCATAGACCACCCAGATCACGAAGGTCCAGACTTCCTTGGGATCCCAGCCCCAGAAGCGGCCCCAGGCCTTTTCAGCCCAGATCGCCCCGAACATCAGGGTGAACGTCCAGCCAATGAAGGCGATCGCGTTGATCCGGTAGGAGAGATTCTCCAGGCTCAGCGCGTTGGGAACCAGGCGCATGAAGCCCAGGTTGTCTTTGCGGCCGGCAGCAAAGTTCTTCTGACGGTAGGACTGCAGCAACTGCAGCACGGACATGGCGAACGTCAGGGTGAACAATGCAGAGGAGAGCACGGCGATGGAGACGTGAATGATCAACCAGTAGCTCTGCAGGGCCGGAACCAGGTGCCCAACCGGGGTCCAGAAAGCAGCCGAAGCAGCAACCAGCATGATGATGGCCAGGCCGATCACGAACGTGCCCAGGAAGCGCAGATCCCTGCGGATGAGAACTACCAGGAAGACAGCTACGGCAACGAAAGCACCCGTGGTGAGGAACTCATACATGTTTCCCCACGGCACGCGGCCTGCACCAAATGCACGGGTAACCACACCGGCGCCGTGGATCAGCACACCCAACACCGTCAGCGCTACGGCCACGCGGGCAGGCGCGCGGCGTTCGCCCGCATACTTCATGTCGCCGGCGGCGGTGCCGCCCTCAACGGTGAGGCCCGACGTCGGACGCTCGGCACGTCCAGCCGGCCCACCGGCGTCGGGACCTCCCAAGCCTGCCGCGACGCGGCCTGCAGAAACCGTGACCTTCTCGCCGGCGGTGCTGGCCGCGGCCTTCAGGTCCACGGCGCGGAGCATCTTGCTGCTCTTCGCCAGGTCCCAGGCAAAGGCGATGAACGCCACGGTGTACGTGCCGGCGGCCAACAGCATGAACAGCTCGCTGTACTGGCCCAGGGTTTCGTTGATGACGGGCATTACTGGTCCTTCGAGGTTGAGGAGGATCCTGCTGTTGTTGTAGCCGTGTCCGGCGTCTCGGGGATGTTCCATTCCCGGGCAAAGATCTCGCGGAGTGCGGCGGCTTCGCCGGCCAAGCGGTGGTCTTCACCGCGTGCCAGCAGGCCGTACTCCACCATGGTGCGGCCGTCCGCATGGGTTCCGGTGCGAACCCAGACGCGGCGGCGGTTGATGTACAGCGACATGACCAGGCCCGCGACTGCGAGGAAACCGAAGATCAGCGCATAGAGCTGGCCGGGGTTGTGGTGGATGTCCACCCCGATGTACTTCTTCACGCCATCGAACGTGATGCTGCCCTTGCCTTCGGGCAGGTTGACTGTGGCACCCGGGCTCAGGGTGATACCGCCGGCGGGAAGGTCGCGGCCGTTGAGCTGCTGAAGGTCCTTGACATCCAGCTCGAACACGTTTTGAGGCACACCCTTGTCCAGGCCAAGGTCACCGTAGAACGAGTTCAGGCTCAGCTGAGGGTTGATGAGTTCGGGGGCGCCGCTGAAGGAAATTCCGTCCTCCGTGACGAATGCCGTGGGCAGGAAGAAGCCAACAAAGCCCAGCTGTTCCGGCTTTGCGTCCGGGACCTTGATGACCACGGAGGAGTAGTAGTTATCGCCCTGGACCTTGGCAGTTACGGGACCTTGGAAAGCGACGTTGCCCTCACCGTCCCGGACCGTGATCAGGGGTGCATAGCCGTTTCCGGTCAGGTAGAGGCTGGTATTCCCTAGGGAAACGGGGTCGTTGACCTTGAGGGTTTCCTTCTTGCCCGGAGAGTCCGGGGTTTCCTTGGTGGTCACTTCGGCGGTGTAGTCGATGGGCTGGCCGGCTTTGCCCGGCGATTCGCGGTCGAACTTGGCCTCGAACTTGTCCAGTTGCATCGAGTATGGCTGGAGTGAGCTGCTCTGGAAGTTGGTGCCCGGCGTGAATTGGTCGTAGCCCACCAGGGTGTTGACGAAGGTATCGCCTTCCACCAGGATCCGCTGGCCGCTGTACCCGTACAAGCCACCAATGGCCACGGACACCAGCACCCCGATCAAGGAGGTGTGAAACACCAGGTTGCCCACTTCCTTCAGGAAGCCCCGCTCGGCACCCAAGGACGGCAGGGCGCCGTCGACGTCCCTGACCTCCACCCGGTAGCCGCGTTTCTTCAGCAGCCCGGCGGCATCGTTGATGGCTTTCGACGCCGGGATCCCGGCGTCGGCGGGCAAGGCCAGAGTGCCGTATTCCGGCAGGCGCGAAAGGCGTTTGGGGGTGCGCGGCGGCTGCGACTTCATGGCCTTGTAATGGGCGATGGCACGCGGAGTGACGCAGCCGATCAAGGAGATGAACAGCAGGATGTAGATGGCCGAGAACCAAGCCGACGAGTAGACATCGTAGAGCTGCAGGGCGTCGAGAAGCTCGCCGTAGGAAGGGTTGTCCTTGATGTACTGCGTGACGACTGAAGGATTGGCGGGCCGCTGCGGGAACAGGGAACCCGGCACAGCGCCAACGGCAAGCAGGAGGAGCAGGAAGAGGGCCGTGCGCATGCTGGTCAGCTGGGTCCAGGACCACCGGAGCATGCCCTTGAAACCCAGCGCGGGCAGGGCTGCCTCGGACTTGGCCTGCTGGAGTTTTCCGTCCGCTGTGTTTTCAGCGGCTGGTGACTTCTTCTTGGCTTTCACGGACTCGCTCATCAGATTGGCAACTTCACATCGTTTTGGAACCAGTACTGCAACTCGGTCACCCAGGTTCCCCACACACCGGTGGCCATCAGGATGCCGAGCAAAATCAGGATGCCTCCGCCGATCCGCTGGATGGCCAGCCGGTGCTTGCGGAAGAAAGACATCACTCCCATGCCCCGGCGCACGGCCAAGGCAATAAGGAGAAACGGAATGCCAAGGCCAAGGCTGTAAACGAACGCCAAGAGGGCGCCCTTGGCCGCCGATGAACCGCCGGACAAGCTCAGCAACTGTACCGCGGAGTACGTCGGACCAATGCAGGGCGCCCAGCCCAGCCCGAACGTCAGTCCCAGCAAGGGTGCGCCCCACAAGCCAGCCGGAGGTTTTGCGTGGATCTTGGCATCACGCTGCAACCAGCCGAAGCCGCCCATGAACACCACGCCCATGATGATCACCAGGATGCCCAACAGCTGCGTGATCCAGGCGTTTTGGGGGCCTGTCAGCAACGTGCCCAGCTGCCCGAAGGCGCCGCCCAGCAGAACGAAAATCACCGAAAAGCCCAGGACGAACAACCCGATACCAGCCAGCATGCGGCCCCGCCGCTGCTTTTGGAGGTCGACGCCGGTCAGTCCCGTGACGTAGCCAAGGTACCCGGGGACCAGCGGCAGCACGCATGGCGAAAGGAACGAGACCAGCCCGGCCAGCAGTGCCACTGGCACAGCCAGCAGCAGTGATCCGTTAAGGATCGTCTCGGCGAAAGGACTGTTCATGGGTGCTACTCGGCCACTGCGGAGGTGATGAGGGCTTTCAGGGTGCTCTTCTCGATCTCGCCGAGGACGCGTGAGGCAACCTTGCCCTCCTTGTCCAGGACCAACGTTGTGGGAACTGCACCCGGAGGCACAATGCCGGACACGGACAGCAGCACTGCCCCATCCTTGTCATTGAAGCTCGGGTAGGTGATGTTGAAGGTCTTGTCGAAGGCCTCGGCGGTGGCTTGTTCGTCGCGCAGGTTGACGCCGAAGAACTGGACGCCCTGATCTTTGAAGTCCAAGTGCAGGGCTTCAAGCTGGGGGGCTTCGATGCGGCACGGAGCGCACGCGGCAAACCAGAAGTTCAGGACAGTGACTTTGCCCAGTAGATCCTCCGGCTTTACTGTCTGTCCGTTAAAGAGTGTGCCTTTGAGCGCTACGGGTGCGGCACGGTCCGCCTTGGCGAATTCCGTCACCGAACCATCACCTGCCACGTAGTTCTTGTTGTCGCCTGCCTTGGCTTGCTTGGCAAGGGAGTCTTCCTGGGCACACGCGGACAGGCCCATGGTCAGTCCCGCGAGGAGGACACCACCGGCGGTCAGCACGCCGCGGCGCGAAAGATTGTTGTCCATGCTTCTACGCTCCCGGGGTGCTCGCCGCGCCGGGAAGCAGGACGGCAGCGGGCTCGGTGTACTCAACGCGCACGATCTTGCCGTCGTCGTCGAGTGTTAGGGACGTCAACGACGTGAGGGTGCATTCGCGCTTACGGGGATCATGCGCCAGGCGGCGGCCCTCGGCAGTCAAGCGGGTGGACCAAATGGGAAGTTGGTGGCTGACCAGAATGGCTTCGGCGCCGTCGCCGCCAAGTTCGATGGCCTTCACACGTGCGTCTTCAACCGCGGCCAGCACGCGGGCTGCCTGCTCCTTGTAGGGCTCACCCCATGAAGGGCGCAACGGATTCCGGAAGTAGATCCAGTGCTTGGGCTTCAGGAACTCGCTCTTGGTGGGGTGGAGTCCCTCGAAGTGGTTCTCTGCTTCGATAATGCGCGGCTCGGTGGTGATCTCCAGGTTCAGTGCCTCGGCCGTGGGCATGGCCGTTTCCTGGGCGCGCGTGAGCGGCGAGGCTACCAAATGAACAATCTTGGCGCCCTGGTTGACGCGGGCCGTGAAGTGGTCCGCCAGCATCCGAGCCATCTCCCGGCCACGTTCGGAGAGGTGGAATTCCGGCAGCCGGCCATAGAGGACGGCGTCGGGATTGTGGACCTCGCCATGGCGAAGCAGATGGACAGTTGCTTGGGGCATGTTTACCAGTTTCTCAAAGAAGCGGGGCGATCCGAAATCTTCTACCGCTAGTAGAACTCAAAGTTTTCACGAAATGTTCCACGGAGTTGGAATAAAAGATGCATATGCATGTTTATACTGGATACGAAGCTCGGTTGACGCTTCAAGCAATGAGCTCGACCAGGCAAGCAAGCAGTACCTACCACTCGATATAGGAGCAACACCATGATGACTCTCCCCGCTTCCGTCACCACCGGCACCTGGGCCCTCGACGCCTCCCACAGCGAGATCGGCTTCACCGTCCGCCACGCAGGCATCAGCAAGGTCCGCGGCCAGTTCAAGGATGCTGCTGCCACCCTGGAAGTTGGCGAAACGCTGACCGATTCCAAGGTCACCGCCACCATCCAGACCGCCAGCTTCGACTCCGGAGACGTCAACCGCGACGGCCACGTCAAGGGCGAAGACTTCTTCGATGTGGAGAAGTTCCCGGAAATCACCTTCGTGTCCCGCCACGTCAAGGCCAACGGCAACAGCTTTGACCTCGTGGGCGATCTCACAATCAAGGGCGTGACCAAGGAAGTTTCCATCGAGACCGAATTCAACGGTGTGGCCGTGGATCCGTTCGGCAACACCCGCGCCGGCGTTTCCGGCGAAACCACCATCAGCCGCAAGGACTTCGGCCTCACCTGGAACGCCGTCCTCGAAGCCGGCGGCGTCCTGGTCAGCGACAAGGTAGTCATCAACCTCGAGCTCGCCTTCATCGCACCGGCTGCCGCGTAGCCCGCACGCCTCAGAAAACGGCGCCCTGCACAGTTCACGCTGTGAGGGGCGCCGTTTCGCGTAAAGGGAAGTCACCCCGCAATTGTTCGGCAAACAGCCTGTATTTAGCTGCGCGTTAGCTCCGAATTTCCTATGCATCCTTCAACCTGCGGTCTAAAGTGATGCCATGAGTACCCCAGACGAAACACCACAGCCACAGCAGCCCGGCTCCCAGCCTCCGCAGCCCGGCAATGTTCCTCCTGCGGGTCACCAGCCTCCGCAGGGCTACCAACCGCCCCAGGGTTACCAACCCCCGCAGGGTTACCAGCCGCCGTCGCAACCGGGGCAATACTCACAGCCCGGACCAGGCCAGCCTGCCCCCGGACAGTCCGGTTTCCACTTCGAAATGCCCACTGACGGACCGCGTAGCTTCAACGACGTCATGCCTCAAGGCGGCTTCTCGGGAATGTTCAAAACCCAGGGCCTGCCGACGGAGTTGAAAGTTTCCTACTTCATTTGGGTGATCTCGGGACTCCTGGGCCTACTGTTTGGCCTCATCGCCTTCTTTGCCGTAATCGCTGCCTTCGCGTTCGCTCCGGCATTCGCCGCCGTCGCCATGATCCTCCTCCTGCTCACTTTGGCGGTGGCTGCCGCCCAAGTGATCCTGGCCATGAAAATGAAGGAAGGTAAAGAGTGGGCACGCCTCGCCTTGACCATCCTGGCCGGCGTTTCCTTGCTACTGGCCATTTTCGGAGCGGTAAATGGTGGCGGCTCCGGGATGGGCCTGGGCGGCAACTGGTTCGGTTTCCTGGTGAGCGCAGTCGCCGTTGTCTTGATGTGGCTGCCCAATGCGCAGCTCTGGTTCAAGACTGTGAAGGGCCACGCTTAGCACTGACTCAACTGCCGTCGTCGTGCGATATCGGCGGTAGAGCGAGACGGAAGGCCGCGGTCAGATCCTCTCGGATCCCGCGGCCTTCATCATGAAGGCGTAAGCCGAGATGATGATTTTTCCAGTGAGCTTGAAATACCTGCGTGTGATCATCTGCAGTGTCGGACGCTGGAGGTACGGTGGTACCAGAACCACGCTGGGGGCAGGGTCATTTTGCTGATCCCGGCGGCCGCACCAGCAGTCGAACAAGCAAAGGAATGCCATGAGCAACCCTCCGTACCCGCCCTCAAATCCGGGCGACGACAACAAGCCCGAGCAGCACGGCGCCCAGCCTTCCGCGCCGCAGCCTCCGGCACCCCAGTACGGTCAGCCCGCCGCACCGCAGTACGGGCAGCAGTCCCCCGCCGCACCCCAATACGGGCAGCAGTCCCCCGCCGCACCCCAGTACGGGCAGCAGTCCCCCGCCGCACCCCAGTATGGGCAGCAATCTTCCCCGTATGGCCAGGCTCCCGGAGCTCCGCAGTATGGCCAGGGAAACAACTGGCCGAGCCAGCAGCCCGGTCCTACAACTATCCCTCCAATGGTGAACTACGCGTTCTGGATGATCATTGCGGCCGGCATCCTGTCTGCCATCAGCTCACTGCTCCTGGCCACCACCGGAGCCGATGCCTTCATCAACGTGATGAACCAGCAGGCCGCGCAGCAGGGCACTGAATTCCCCGCGGAATCCATTGAGGGGATGCGCGGTGCTATCGCAGTGGGCGCCATTGTCGGTGCCATCTTCTCATTGGGACTTTACGCGCTGGTCGCCTTCCCCGTCCGGAAGGGCAAGAACTGGGCCCGGATCCTGGGCACCGTGTTCGCTGCCATCTCTGTTCTGGGCCTCACCGGACTGTTCCAGTTCGGCGCAACCTACGGCATCATGCAGCTCATCGTGATCCTGCTGGGCGTTGCAGCGATCGTCATGCTGTACCTGCCGGCGTCGGCTCCGTACTTCCGTAAGGCCCAGCCTTTCGGAAACCCGTACCAGAACCCCTACGGTCGCTAAACCCTCACGTTTCCAAGTATTAAACGCGGGCGCGGACCCGGAAAAGGCTAAACAGCCTGGCCCGGTGTCTGCGCCCGTTGTGCGTGGTAGGCCAGGATCTGGAGTTCGGTTGCCATATCCACCTTGCGGAGGTTGACGTGCGGGGGGACCTGCAGGAGCACGGGGGCGAAGCTCAGGATGCTCCGGATTCCGGCAGCAATGACGCGGTCGCAGACAGCCTGGGCCACGGTCGCAGGCAACGCCAGCACCACCATGTTGGTGTGGGTCCGTTCCAGGACGCGCTCCAGCTCGGCCGAATCACTCACCCGCAGCCAGCCCACCTCGTTGCCGATCACCATGGGGTCCGCGTCAAAGATGGCCACAACGTCGAAGCCCCGGGACTCGAAGCCGCCATACCGTGCAAGGGCTTTGCCGAGGTTACCGGCACCCACAATCGCGACCTTCCAGTCGTGGGTCAGGCCGAGTGCGGCGGCTATGTGCCGGCTCAAGTACTGGACTTCATAGCCAACGCCCCGGGTCCCGTACGAGCCGACGTAGGAGAGGTCTTTGCGGAGCGTGGATGAACTGACGCCTGATGCCTCCGCCAATGCTTCCGAGGAAACGCGTTCCACACCTTCGGCCAAGAGAGAGTTGAGCGCGCGCAAATAGAGAGTCATCCGGGCCACAGCCGCGGGCGGGATCTGCTTGGTGGCAGGTTCGTTTTCCCCGGTTGTTGCGTCCGGGGACGGTTCCAGCGCAGTCACGGTATTCTCCATTGCGTCGCTTTGTTGTTCCACTCTATGACCCTCGGCGGGACTCAACAAAAGCCATTACCTGCGGGTAACCCCACCTCAGCCTTCCAGGACTTTCTTCAGTGTGCGGGTGAGCCGTTCCTCATCGATCTTCCAAAAATCCCGCTGGATGCCGTCAACCAGTACCACAGGAATTTCCTCTGCGAAGCGCTCCTGGAGTTGGGGGTCGGCGTCGATCTTCTGCTCGGTCCACTGCACGCCAAGGCTTTTCGTGACGCGCTCGACGGCGGCACGCGCTTCCGTGCAGAGGTGGCAGTCAGCTTTGGTCAGAAGTACGACGTCGGGAATAGCCATGTCTCAAAGGTAGCCGCCCCAACGCTCACTCACATCCCACCCCCTTCCCACCAACGCTCACTCACACCCCAACCCCTTCCCACCAACCCTCACTCACACCCCAACCCCTTCCCACCAACCCTCACTCACACCCCAACCCCTTCCCACCAACCCTCACTCACACCCCAACCCCTTCGCTACTCCGCCCGTGCGCCCTCAACGCAGTTCCCGGCGATTGACTAGACTCAAGGCATGCCCGAGGAGAAGAACGCCGCCGTGGTCGCAGATGCCTTGGTGCAAAACACCGCGCAGCGGGACGCGGCAAAACAGGATCTCGTGCGGAAGCACGCTGGCGAAGCCGCCTTCTTCGACGTCGACAATACGTTGATGAAGGGTGCAAGCCTCTTCCACGTGGCGCGCAAAATGTACGAACGCAAAGCGTTCACACTTTCCCAGGCCGCCGGATTCGCTTGGAAGCAGTTCAAGTTCGTCATGCGCGGCGAAAACATGGAAGACGTCCACTCTGTACGCGACTCCGCGCTGACTCTTGCTGCCGGCATCACTGTTGATGACATCAAGGCCTTGGGCGAAGAGGTCTATGACGAAATGATCGAGTCACGGATCTGGCCGGGAACCAAGGCGCTGGCAGAACAGCACCTTCGGGTCGGTCGGAAGGTGTGGCTCGTGACGGCTACGCCCATTGAGGTCGCCACTGTCATTTCCACCCGGCTCGGCCTAACCGGCGCCTTGGGCACAGTGGGTGAGGTGGACGAAGGTGTGTACACGGGGAAGCTCGTGGGGGACATCCTCCACGGACCTGCCAAGGCAATCGCGGTCCAACTCGTTGCCGATCGCGAGGGATTGGATCTGGACCATTGCTGGGCCTACAGCGACTCCGCCAACGACATTCCTTTGCTCACCATGGTGGGTCACCCCGTGGTGATCAACCCCGATGCGAAGCTTCGGCGGCACGCTCGTGAGAACAATTGGCCCGTTTACGATTTCCGCTCCGGACGCCGCGCGGCCACGCTCGGCCTCAAAGCCGCGACCGTCGGCGGAGCTGTGTATGGGCTGTGGCGCGGGTTCGCAAAGTTCCGTGGTCCCCGCATCTAACGCTCTCTCACATCCCTCGCGCCTAAACCCGTCCCTCTCTCACATCCCTCGTGCCTAAACCCGTCCCTCTCTCACATCCCTCGCGCCTAAACCCAACGCTCTCTCATATCCCTCGCGCCTAAACCCGTCCCTCTCTCACATCCTGCGTGGACCTCGATCAGCCTGTGGATAACTTCCGACGGCTCAAGGGTTTCTGGGCAAGAATGCCGGTATGCAGAATGCCGCACCACTTCCTCCCCGACTGACCGCTGCGCCCTTCACCCTCGACGAGGCCGAGGCTGCAGGCCTAAAACGGTCGCACTTATGGAATCGCGCCAAAATCGACGGGGTCAGCCGTGGCGTTTATCGGCCTTCCGATTGGGATTTCGAGCTGTCGGCGGCTGCAAGATCGCTGTCAGCTGCAACTCCCGGGGCATGGATTTCCCATGTAACCGCTGCCCGGATTCATGGCACATTTCTCCCACCTTGGTTATCAGATTCCAACGAATTGCACCTCAGTAAGCCCAGGCATCTCCCCTCAGTGCGGCGTAAGGGAGTGATCGGACATACGGTAGTAGCCTCCGCGGATGAGATCGAGTACGTCCAAGGCATCTGGATGAGCACTCGGTCGCGGACCTGGTTGGATCTCGCACGACGCCTGCCGCTTCCCGACCTCGTCTGCATGGGCGACCAGCTCATTCGCACTCCCAGGCCGGAGTTCGAAGAACGCGAAACTGCTTTCACCACGCTTAAGGCTCTTCGCGATTTGGTGGGCAGACACAAGAATCTGCAGGGCGTTGTTCGGGCAAGAGAAGCACTCGACCTCATGCGGGTGGGCGCCGATTCCGCACCCGAGTCGCTGCTCCGCTTGGCGATGTTGGACGCAGGAATTCCCGAACCGGAACTGCAGGTGCAGCTCCGACAGAATGATCCGTTCTCCCCGTCCGCGGACCTGGGCTTTCGTGCTCGGCGAGTAGCCCTCCAGTATGACGGCGGTCATCACCACGAGCGGGAACAAATATTCAGCGATCGGCGGCGCGACAAAGCATTCGAAGCAGCAGGCTGGACGGTACTCAAATTTGGCAAGAATGACTTGGCAGACAACTTTTCGGCAGCCACGCAGAAGATCAAAAGCGCTCTGCGATCAGCATGGCAGGATCCGGCGGTCAGCGCGGGCTTTTCCCGAGGGACCTGAGAGAGCATCCCCACCAAACCCGAGGGACCTGAGAGAGCATCCCCACCAAACCCGAGGGACCTGAGAGAGCATCCCCACCAAACCCGAGGGACCTGAGAGAGCATCCCCACCAAACCCGAGGGACCTGAGAGAGCATCCCCACCAAACCCGAGGGACCTGAGAGAGCATCCCCACCAAACCCGAGGGACGTGAGAGAGCGACCCCACCAAACCTGAGGGACGTGAGAGAGCGTTGGGATGCAAAAATGCCCGCCACCTCGAAAGGCAACGGGCATTCACGCTTGAAGAAGTATCTCTACTTCTTATTGCGGCGCTGGTGGCGAGTCTTACGAAGCAGCTTGCGGTGCTTCTTCTTGGCCATACGCTTGCGGCGCTTCTTAATAACTGAACCCACGAAAGTTCCTTACAAACTAGAAGTTCCTGTCTGTTGGAACAGATCCACGGAAGCAGACAAGTACAACTGACAGATTCTTACATTGACGTAAAACGTTCCTTAACAGAGTACCGCTTCAAAGGGGCACCCCATGACCACGGTCCGCGGGACGGACTCATGAAACCCTCAGGCGGTCTCGGATTGCCCGTCCACCACGGCACCTTTGAGGTACTGGGCGACGGCCTCTTCAGGAACCCGGAAGGAACGGCCGAACCTTACGGCGGGCATTTCCCCTGAGTGGACCAAGCGATACACGGTCATTTTGGAAACACGCAGGACATCGGCCACCTCGGCCACCGTCATGAAACGCGCATTCGAGAAGTTAGTCTCCGCGGACATTTCCCATATTCCTTTGCTCTCAGACAGTAGGACACCCCCAGTGGAACGGTGTGCCGATGCTGAGCCATCAAACAACCATGTGCTAGATACTCTAGAGGCTGATGGTGCCAATGTGAAAGAGCCTCCAGTAACTTGGGGACAACCCCACGCTCGGGCTTCCGGATCTACGCCGCAACCACCGCACGACGCTTCCGTGCCGACGCTGCGAGCTGCTCCAACACGGAGGCCGTAACATCCCATTCCATGCAGGCATCCGTGACGCTCTGGCCGTAAACAAGCTCCTGCTCCCCCGCGAGCTGCTTGGCCACATCCAGGTTCTGCGCGCCTCCTACAAGGAAACTCTCCAGCATGACGCCGGCAATCGGCGAGGTCTCCCCCGCTTCGAGCTGCGCCCCGATTTCCAGTGCAACCTCGGCCTGCCGGTGATGGCTCTTGCCACTGTTGGCGTGGCTGGCATCCACGATCAAGCGCGGGTTCAGCCCCTTTGCTGCAAGCTTGGATGACGCAGCTGCCACATCGGCAGCGGAGTAGTTGGGACCCTTGCGTCCGCCGCGGAGGATCACGTGTGTGTCAGGGTTTCCGGACGTCGCAACGAGAGCCGCGCGGCCGTCGTCGTCGATTCCCAGGAAGGCCTGCTCAGCGGCGGAGGCACCGCAAGCGTCGATGGCCACCTGGAGATCGCCGTCGGTTCCATTCTTGAAGCCGATAGGCATGGACAGCCCGGATGCGAGCTGGCGATGGATCTGGCTCTCCGTGGTGCGGGCGCCGATCGCGCCCCAGGAGACGAGGTCAGCCATGTACTGCGGGCTGATGGGCTCCAGGAATTCTGTGGCCGTGGGCAAACCCAATGCGGTGACCTGCTTCAGGAATCCGCGGGCTGCGCGCAGGCCGGCGGCGATGTCGTGGCTGCCGTCCAGGTGGGGATCGTTGATGAGGCCCTTCCAGCCCACAGTGGTGCGCGGCTTTTCGAAGTAGGTCCGCATGACGATCAGCAGGTCTTCTTTGTGCTTCTCGGCCTGGCTGACCAACCGGCGGGCGTATTCGAGACCAGCCTTGGGATCGTGGATGGAGCACGGGCCAACGATCACCAGGAGGCGATCGTCCACGCCGTCCATGATGGCGCGGACCTGGTCGCGGCCACGGTCGACGACGGCAGCCGAGCGGCCGTCGAGCGGCAACTCGGCGATGAGGTCCTGCGGGGCGGGAAGCGGCTCGAATCGGGCAACCCGCAGATTGGAGGTAGCGGGCTGAGCAGCGGCTCCGGATTCAGCGGAGTCGAGCGATGCGGTGGGTTCTGCGGCGATGCTGGTCATTTCTGGGTCCTGTTCCGGGATGCGGAGCGGGCCCCTTTTCAGAACCCGCCGGATATGGCGAAGGGCAGAGAATAATCTCTGCCCTGTTGGCTCTGAAGGAAAGTTGGATGCGTGTCAGTTAGACGCGGGCCCCTCCAGAGCCAACGAAAAATACGCATACCAACGCTTAGTCATAGCCACACCATAGCCGCGGTTCTTCACAGCAGGCAAATCGCGCCCATCAAGATGACAACAGTTTGCGCAGGAACTGCAACTGCTTGATCCAGTGGTGCTCCTGCCCGCCCTCGTGGTTGTTGAAACGGTAGACCTCAATGTCCTTCTCAGGCGCGCCGCCTTGTCCTCGTGAGCCGGTGCCGTAGCTGTTGAAGCTGGCGAACACCGTTGACGGAGGGCAGATATCGTCCATCTGCGCAGCGGAGAACAGCGCCGGGACCGTGGCCGCGCGGCCCAGGTGGACGCCGTCGAAGTAGTTCAGCACGGCCAGCATGGGCTCATACTTTTCGCGGTGCCGTCCCAAAAATCCCGCGATCTCGGGGTACGGGCCACGGGGAGTGATGTCGATCGCGCGAGCGAAGTCCTGCAGGAACGGGACGTCGGGCAGCGCGGCGATAACGCCGTCGAGCCTTCCGGCCGTCAGCCCGGCAGCAGCTACAGTGATGCCGCCACCCTGGCTCACACCGGCCAGCACCACCTTGGAAGGGTCGACGGCGGGATGGTTCTGTGCCGCTTCTACCGCACGGAAGGCGTCCACGTAGACCCGCCGGAAGTAGTAGTTGTCCTGGTGATCGGCACCCCGGGTCATGAGTCCGGCGTAGTTGATGCCACCGGCAGACGGGTGCGGATCCGGAGTGTCGCCGGCAACGCCACCGTAGCCTTGTCCGCGCGTGTCCATGATGAAGTGCACGTAGCCTGCCTGCGCCCACCGGGTGTTCTGGTTGACCAGGCCCCTGCCACCGGAGTAGCCGATGTACTCCACAACCACGGGAAGCTGCTCCCCTGGCTCAAGCTGCGCGGGTACGTGTAGCCAGCCCTTGATGCGGTCTCCCCCAAAGCCGGAGAAAGTGACATCGAAAGTGTTGATCACACTGAGGTAGTTGTCCACTGGCTCAAATACCGCATCAAGCGGGAGTGCGCGGGCATCTGCGATGGTTCGGTCCCAGAACTCCTCGAAGTCACCTGGTGCAGTTGCTGTGGAGGTGTAGGTGCGGAGCTGATCAAGGGGAAGGTCGAAGAGGGGCATGGTCCATTCCGGTTCAGGTGGGTCTGACTGGGCAGATTCAGGCTGCGGGCGTGCTGTTGCGCGCACTAGAGGACATCCTACGTCATCTGAATCCACCAAATTTGTAGCTGCTTGAATCGTTACATTTTGAGAGTGAGCGAGCTAAACTGAACATAGCCAATCGCGGGAAAGCGCTTGCTGAGGTGTAGCCTAATCCCGCCCCAACACTTTTGTGAAGACCCAGGCGACGGCGTCACGCGTCATCGTTGCCGCCAGCCGAGGAGAGCCATGGACACCCAGTCCGCCAGTAGTCCAACAACCTTCGGGACTCGCGCTGCCACCGGGACCGCCCCTGCCAGGATCGCCCTCGTGGGAGTTCACGGTTTCGGTACGCACCATTTGCGGAACCTCGAACGGCTCAGCGACCAGGGCAAGGTGGACCTTGTTGCCGTGGCCGACCCCAATCCCCCGGCACCCGGAGATCTGCCAGCGACAACAGCCGTCCATACGAACCTGGACGAGCTGCTGGCCGGCGAGCATCGTCCGGATGTCATCATCGTTGCAACCCCAATTCAGACCCATGCTCCGTTAGCCCTATCTGTGCTCGCCGCCAAGGCGGATCTGTATTTGGAGAAGCCCCCCGTTGCCTCTATGAGCGACTTCCTCCGTCTCCAGGAAGCGGCGGGACAGGCCGGCCGCAGTGTCCAAATCGGTTTCCAAAGCCTCGGATCCCACGCCCTCGCGGCCTTGGAAAAGTTGGCGGGCGGTGAAGCCACGGAAGCGCTGCCAAGCATCGGCAACCTGAAGGGGATAACTGCTACGGGCCGTTGGGTCCGGGATCGTGCCTATTACAAGCGCTCCCGCTGGGCAGGCAAACGCAGCCTTGACGGCGTGGATGTGGTTGATGGCGTCGCCACCAATCCGTTGGCCCACGCAATCGCCACGGCGCTCCGCATCGCCGGAGCGCGGGAAGCGAAAGACCTCGCGTCTGTGGAGACGGATCTTTACCGCGCGAACGATATCGAAGCGGACGACACCTCCGTGATCCGCTTGCGCACCATTGGCGGTTTGCCCATCACGTGCGCCCTCACGCTCTGCGCTACCGAATCCGTGGAACCCTACGTCACACTCCACGGAACGGAAGGTTCGGCGGTGTTCCACTACACAGAAGACCGCGTAACAGTCCACACGGAGGCGGGCGAAACCTCTCACACCTTCGGACGGGACGACCTCACGGAGAACCTTCTCCAGCACCTGTCAGAGGGCACGCCGCTGCTAAGCCCCCTCGATCACAGCGGCGCGTTCATGCGGGTTTTGGAAGCTATCCGCACAGCCGAGGCACCCGCGTTGATTCCCCGGGAATACGTCGAATGGGTAGGAACGGGCGAGCAAGCCCATGCGGTGATCCCGAACATCGAGGACATCCTGGAACGCGCCACCCGATCCCATGCCACCTTCTCCGAACTGGGGCTTCCTTGGGCGCGGCCGACCACCGCAGGCGCCGAGGCACTCTTCTCCCCCGACACCACCCCGACCGACGCCGCGGCACTTCCCACCGCAGTCCTCCGCTCCGGAAGCAACCTCGAGCCCGGCCTCTCCCCGCGGCCTTACGTGCACCCGGTGTCCACACCAGCCGGCATCGTGGTCACGGACCACCTGCCCTCGGACCATGTGTGGCACCTCGGTGCGGGCTTCGCACTGCAGGACGTCAACGGGAGCAACTTCTGGGGCGGTCGCAGCTACCGCAGGACGGCCGGAAAGTACGTGGATTTGAAGGACCACGGCAGGATCGAGACAGCGAGTGTCGCCCGGGAAGAAGACGCCACCACGCTTGACCTCAACTGGCTCACATCCGACGGCAGCCTCGTCCTCAACGAACGGCGCTCCCTGAGCCGCACGATCCTGGATGCGCGCACCTGGCGACTCGAGATCCAGACCCGGCTCACCGCCGTCGTGGATGTTTCCCTGGGCAGTCCCGGCTCCCATGGCGCGGCCGGGAGCGGTTACGGCGGCTTCTTCTGGCGTCTTCCAGTCAATGCTTCCTCGCGCGTCTTCTCCTCCACAGCCGAAGGCGAGCCTTCTGTTCACGGTTCCGTAGCGCCGTGGCTGGCTTGGGCGGGAGAGTTCGACGGCGGCCCTGCCACTCTGGTGTTTGGCGCACCTTCGGAGTCGGCGGACCCGTGGTTCGTGCGGTGCAGCGACTACCCGGCGGTGGGTTCTGCCTTGGCATGGGATGCCGCGGTGGAACTGGCGGCAGGGGCTTCCCTCACCCGTACCAACACTGTGTGGATCAGCGACGGAATCCTGGATGTGGCCGCGATCGAGGGCTTGGTTTCAGGCAGATGAGTGCTCGCTGACGCGTTGTGAGGCCCGCCCTGCATGGTATTTGCCATGAATAGCCTGCAGAACGGGCCCCGCAACGCGAAGGCACGGTGTTTGGCAATTACCGGCGGCCCGCTAGGCGCCGCGGCGGGCCGAAAAGCGCCAGAGCAGGAAGCCAATCACGGCCGCGGACAGCATGCCCAACGCTCCCGTGACCACAAGCCCCGTGCGGACGCCGAAGTCCTCCGTGAGCCACCCGGCCAGCAAGCCGCCCAAGGCATGGCCACCCAGCAGAAGCGGGAAGTACAGCGCCAGGACCCTGCCGCGCACGCTTGCCCCGGCCTCGAGCTGTACCGCAGTGGCTGCGCTCGTGAGGAACACCAGGGTCATGAAGCCCACGATTATGAGCATCACCACAAACCACTCCTGCGTGGGCATCAAGGCAGCGAGCGCTTGCGTCAGGCCGAAGAGCCCTGCACTGGCCACGATCCCCTTCCGCCCAAAGCGCTTAATCCGTGTTGCCACCAAGGCCCCTGCAAGAGCTCCCAGAGCGCTGACGGTGTTGAAGAGCCCAAAGCCGGCCGGTCCGCTATGCCACACTCCGTCCGCGAACGCCGCGAGAACAACCGGCCCGTTCATGCCGAAGGCACCCAATAAGCCCGCGAGCAGCATGGTCAACAGCAGGGGTGGGCGCGCTCGAACGAAGCGGAAACCCGCGAGGATCTGGCCTTTCCGGGCAGTGGGACCAGGCGCTTCCAAAGAATGGTGCAGCTCCCCCGGCCTGATGGACGCGATCATGACCAAGACAGATACGCCTATCAAAGCGTTGGCAGCGAAGGCCGCCGCCGGACCCGCTTGGGCAATGACCACGCCTGCCAGCGCAGGGCCAGCCATGGCTCCCAGCTGGCCTATTGCACTGTTCAGCCCGATGGCGGCGGGCAATCCTTGGTCGCCCACCACTTCGTTGACGAAAACTTGCCGGGCCGGTCCATCGATGGCGCTGGTGATGCCCAAGGCAATACAGGACGCATAGACCACCCAGACATCCGTGCCACCCATCGCGTTCCATACGGCCAGGCCGGCGGCCAGTAACGCGGCGACGGATTGGCAGACAAGGAGGATGCGGCGTTTGGGGAAGAGGTCCACCAGCACGCCGCTGATGGGTCCCACCACCAGCATGGGCAGGAACTGCAGTGCAACGGCGAGGCCTACTGCGGCCGGACTGCCCGTTAGCTGTAGCACCAGCCAGTCCTGAGCAAGACGCTGCATCCAGACGCCGCCACTCCCCACAAGGGAGAGGGTGACGAAGATCCGGTAGTTGTGGTGCCTCAGCGGGTAATGCCAGCTTTCCGTGGAACGGGCTCGCGGTGCAGTGGATTTGGGGCGCGGTGGGAACGGGCGCGGCGACACGGAGGGTTCTGCTCGATTCAGCGGGTTGGGTCGGATCTCAACGATGGGAGCGGATTTTGATCGCAGCTGCGGCAAGGACCAGGGTCCCGGGAACGATGACGAACAGAGCCTGCAGCATCCAAACGAAGACAACAGTCATGAAAACTGCAGCAAGCAATAGCAGCGAACCTGTCCAGTCCCGCAATCCATCAGCCTTGGCCTGCGAGTAGGCAAGCGCCCATCGCTTCGGGCCGGGAACGTCGGCGGGTTGCTGGTCAGCATCGCCACTCCAGTTGACGCCACCGCTCCAATTGGCAGCGATCCGCAGGAAGAGCACTGCGCCTGCTGCAGCGAAAATCAGCGTAGCGGGCAGGATCACCGCTCGGCCGGGCAGTTGACCCACCAGGGCGAGCAACAGGTTAAGGACAATCACGACGGCGGCTACCGCCGTCGTGATTCCCATCTTCCAACTACCGGGAAGCGCACGACGGAAATTCCCCCACAGGCTCCGGAGGGAATCGTCCCTCCCGCCGAGGTGCCTTTCCAGGTGCGCGACGCCGGCCGCATAGGCAGCCGGCGCCGTCACCAAGGGGACGGAGAGGAGGAGCACGATGACTCCCGCCAGGACGGTCTCGGCGAAGAGGGCAAAGCGGTTTACCGGAATCCCGGGGTTTCCCGAAGACTTGCCTGTGGCGTTCATTGTGCTCATTCTCTGTTGTCCTTAGCCTTTGAGGCCCTGCGTCGAAACGCCTTCGACGATGTAGCGCTGGAACACCAGGAAGAAGACCAGCACAGGCAGGAGCGCCAGGACGGACATGGCGATCATGGCACCGTAGTCCGAAGACTGCGTCTGGTCTACGAAGAGCCGCAGCGCGAGCGGGAGCGGGTATTTTTCGGGGGTGTTGAGGTAGAGCAGCGGGCCGAGGAAGTCGTTCCAGCTCCAGATGAAGGAGAAAATGGAGGTGGAAATCAGGGCCGGCTTCATCAGCGGGAGCATGATGGATCCGAAGATCCGCACGTGTCCTGCGCCGTCGATGCGGGCTGCTTCGTCGAGTTCGGCCGGGAGGCCGCGCATGAACTGGACCATGAGGAAGACGAAGAACGCGTCCGCGGCAAGGAACTTGCCGATCAGCAGCGGCACGTAGGTATCCACCAGGCCAAGCTGCTGGATCACGATGTACTGCGGGATGATCACCACGTGGAACGGCAGGAGCAAGGTGGCGATCATCATGCCGAAGAACAGGCCTCGGCCGGGGAAATTGATCCGGGCGAAGGCGTAGGCGGAAATGGACGCCGAGAGGACGGTTCCCACCACGGCGCCGACGGCCAGGATCAGCGAGTTGGTAAAGAACGTCAGCGTGGAGACGCCGCCGATTCCTTCCATGGCCGTAACGAAGTTGTCGAAGCTGAAGTTGTTCGACCACAACGCGTTGTTGGCGCCGCCAATCTCGGAGTTCGGTTTGAAGGACGCGGAGATCATCCAGATGGCCGGGTAGAGGACCATCGCCACCAGTCCCAAGGCAACAATGTGGAAGATTGTGCTCTTGATGCGCTTGGCCGTGGTGGACTCTGACTTCGGGTTGTACACCGGTGGCGCTGATGGTTTCGTGGGAGCGGGCTGGGTGGGTGTTGCCATGGTTGTCATTTCGAATCACCGCTGTAGTGGACCCAGGACTTGGAGGTCTTGAAGAAGATCAGCGTGATGACGCCGACCACGATCACCAGGAGCCACGCCATTGCCGAGGCGTAACCCATCCGGAAGTCGCTGAAACCGCGCAAGTACAGGTAGAGGGTGTAGAAGAGGGTGGAACCTGCCGGGCCGCCTTCACCGTTGGAGATGATGTAGGCCGAGGCGAAGATCTGGAAAGCGTGGATGGTTTCCATGAGCAGGTTGAAGAAGATCACCGGGGAAAGCATGGGCCAGGTGATGTTCATGAACTTCCGCACTGGACCGGCACCGTCCATCGAGGCTGCTTCATAGAGGTCCGCCGGAATCTGCTTGAGGCCGGCCAGGAAGATCACCATGGGGGCACCGAACTGCCAAACGGTCAGCAGGATCATCATGGGCATGGTCATGGAAGGGTTGCCCACCCAACCACCGAGGTTGATCCCGAAGAACGACAAGCCCTGGTCCACGGGGCCGGCGTCACCGAACATCGCCTTCCAGACAATGGCGATGGACACGGACGCGCCGATCAAGGACGGTGCGTAGAACGCGGACCGGTAGAAGCCCTGGCCCTTGCGCTTGCTGTTGAGCAACATGGCAATGGCCAAAGCGGCCGCGAGTTTCAGCGGGGTACCGAAGATGACGTAGTTCAGGGTCACGCCCACTGACTGCAGGAATCGCTCGTCCTGGAAGAGGGTGGTGTAGTTGTCCAAGCCGATCCACTTGGGAGCTTCGAAGAGGTTGTAGTTGGTGAAGGACAGGTACAGCGAGGAAATCATCGGGCCTACGGTCAGGGCGATGAATCCGAGCAGCCAGGGCAACAGGAAGGTGTAGCCGGCGCGGGCATCCGCGCCCCGCCGCCGCGACTTGCGCGGCTGCGGGGAAGCGGACGACGACGAGCGCCTGCTCAGGGTTGGGCTTTGAGTCACGAGATCAGTCCGTCAGTCGGGAAAGCCTGGATTAGACGCATGGGTCTGGTCAGGCGTTCTGCTTGATGAGGTCTTCGGCTTCCTTGAACCATGCATCGGCTGCGCCGTCCAGGGTCAGCTTGCCGTAGTTCAGTTCGGAACTGACCCGCTTGAAGGAGGCTTCAAGCGTGCCGAAACCGACGATGGGGGGCTCGGGGGCGTCCTTGAGGTACTTCTCGATGGACTTCTCGTAGTCCACCACCAGCTTGTCCGTGCCTTCGAAGGTAGTGCCGTCGCGCTGCGTCTTCGACGCCGGTACACCGCGGGAGGTCTTGAAGATCTGGCCAACCTCGGGATCGTTGACCATGAAGTCGATGAAACGGGCAGCAGCATCCTTGTACTTGGTCTTGGCGCTGGCAACCATGAGCATGGAGGGCTTGAGGAACAGGCCCAGGTTGTCCGGATCGTCAGACGGGACCGGCACCAGCTTGAGTTCCTTGGCACCGCTGTCGCCCAGGTAGCCGGCCATGAAGTTGTCCCACGTGACTTCACTGGCAGTGACGTTGGAACCCATGGCGGACTTGGGGGCGAGCTGGGTGACCCGCTCTTCAGGAACGAGTGCGGGGGTGCCGCGAAGCTCGGCGGTAGTGTTCCACCACTTCTTGAGGTCGTCCTTGGTGAAGCCCAGCTTGCCATCATCGGTGAACGCCTGGATGTTGTTCTGGCGCAGCCAGATGTTGAACATCCACCACACCCCGGTGTAGTCAGTGCCGCCGTAGAACGCTCCGTTGCCCTTCTGTCCTACCTCGAGCATGAATGCGTTGAACTCTTTGTAGGTCCACTGTCCATCCGGCTCGGCGATTCCCAGGCTCTGGAGCTTGGCGGGATCGTAGTAAACCGCGAAGGCGTTCGTGCTGGTGGGGATGCCGTAGGTCTTGCCCCGGATCTGCCCCGAGGGGAGCAGGGACTTATCGAAGGCTTCCGTGTTGATTTTCACGGTGCCCAGGTCAAGAAGCTGATTCCGCTGGCCGTAGTCGCGCAGGTAGGAAAGGTCCCACTGCATGACGTCCGGCAGGCCGCCGCCTGCTGCCTCGGTGGCACGCTTCTGCCAGTATCCAGCGAAGTCAGTGAAGTTTCCGTTCACCTTGATATCCGGGTTCTTGGACTCGAACAGGGCAATCGCCTTGCGGGTACGCTCCGCCCGGTCGTCGTTGCCCCACCAGGTGTAGTTGATGGTGACGGGGTTCTCCGCGGAGCCCGTCTGTCCCGCGGATGAGGACGGGCCACAAGCAGAGAGGAACGCGGCAGATGCAGTGCCGAGAGCCACGGTGGTGAGGAATTTCCTTCTATCGATCATGAGAGCCTCCTTGCTCAGTTGGTGCAAGCTTCCAAGTTCTCTACAACGTGGCAGTGATCTCGCTTACACTCGTTCTGAATCGATACAATATCCCTAATCGCGAAAGTGGGCAAGCGTTTTCCAAAGATCGCAATTTCACCGATACGCTGCACTCATACCTTCAGTAGCATCAGTACCAGCACTGCCAACCTGACGAAGGAGTCCCCTTGACCTCCCCCGAAATCCCCCGCAGTCCGTCCGTCTGGAACAGTCTCGACGGCCTCGCTTACGGCGGCGACTACAACCCGGAGCAGTGGCCGGAAGACATCCGGCTCGAGGACATCGAGCTCATGAAAGAGGCCGGCGTCAACTTTCTCAGCGTCGGCATTTTCTCGTGGGGCCTCCTGGAGCCCACTGAAGGACACTACGATTTCGGCTGGTTGGACGATGTCATGGACAACCTTCACGGGGCCGGCATCAAAGTGGCCCTGGCAACAGCCACTGCTTCTCCCCCTGCTTGGCTGGCCCGCAAATACCCTGAGATTCTCCCCATCACCGCGGAAGGAATCAGGCTGGAGCGGGGCTCACGACGCCACTACACGCCGTCGTCGGCTGTGTACCGCAGGTACGCCACCGCCATGACCCGCGCGCTCGCCGAACGATACAAAAATCACCCGGCCCTGGCGCTCTGGCACGTGGACAACGAACTTGGCTGCCACGTTGGCGAGTTCCATGGCGAAGAAGATGCAGCCGCTTTCCGGGCGTGGCTGGAACGACGATACGGCTCCATCGAGGCCCTCAACGAGGCCTGGGGTACGGCGTTTTGGTCGCAGCACTACGCTTCCTTCGAGGAAATCATCCCACCGGGGGCCGCGCCCACCACCCTCAATCCCGGGCAGCAGCTGGACTTCGCACGCTTCAACTCCTGGGCCTTCATCGACTACTACCGCGAGCTGCTGGCCGTCATCCGCGAGGTCACCCCCAACATCCCGGCAACCACCAACTTCATGGTCTCCAGCGCCACCAAAGCCCTGGACTACTTCGATTGGTCCAAGGATATGGACGTGATCGCCAACGACCACTACCTCGTGGCCGCGGACCCGGAGCGCGAGATTGAGCTCGCTTTCAGCGCCGACCTCACCCGCGGGGTGGCGGGCGGCGAGCCGTGGATCCTCATGGAACATTCGACGTCGGCGGTGAACTGGCAGCCGCACAACCAGCCCAAGATGCCCGGTGAAATGCTCCGCAACTCCCTCACGCATGTAGCCCGCGGCGCCGACGCCGTCATGTTCTTCCAGTGGCGGCAAAGCAAGGCCGGCTCGGAGAAGTTCCACTCGGCCATGGTGCCCCACGCTGGCCGTGACACGCAGGTGTGGCGGAACGTGGTGGATCTCGGCGATGCGTTGTCCAAACTGGAACCAGTCAAGGGCTCCCGCGTGGAATCCCGGGTTGCGATCGTGTTCGATTACGAAGCCTGGTGGGCTTCGGAGTTGGATTCGCACCCGAACAACTCGCTGAAATACCTCGATGCCATGCGCGCCTTCCACCGCTCCTTGTACCTGCGCGGGATCACTGCGGACTTTGTGCACCCGTCGTCGGATCTGTCCGGCTATGACCTCATTTTGGTGTGCACCTTGTACTCCGTGACGGACACCGCGGCTACCTCGATTGCTGCCGCGGCTGAGGCCGGTGCCACGGTGCTCATCAGCTACTTCAGTGGCATCGTGGACGAGCGGGACCACGTGCGGCTTGGCGGCTACCCGGGCGCCTTCCGCGAACTGTTGGGGGTGCGGAGCGAGGAATTCCACCCGCTCTTCCCCGGCACGTCGGTCACGTTGAGCGACGGAACAGTATTTGAACCCGGAACAGCCGGAACCGTGTGGAGCGAGCACGTACACGCCTCCCCGGGCACGGAGGTTCTGGCAACTTTCACCGACTACCCGCTCCACGGCGTCCCGGCCCTGACCCGGCGCACCGTCGGATCAGGTTCGGCCTGGTACCTCGCCACGCTTCCCGACGCCGATGGCATTGACTCGCTGACCGCCCGACTCGTGGAGGAAGCAGGGGTGACGGCCGCGACCGAGGTGTCTTCCGGCGTCGAACTCGTCCGGCGGCGCGCCGCTGACGGCCACAGCTTCCTGTTCGCCATCAACCACGGCCAGGAAGACGTTACCGTGAAGGCCGACGGCGGCGAACTGCTCAGCGGCGCACGCTTCACCGGCGTTGTCCCCGCCGGAGCCGTGGCCGTCATCGCGGAAGACTGACCCAAGTAAGTAGCAGATGATGCCGTTCTGACGCGTCATAACGACATCATCTGCTACCTAGTTGGGCGGGCACGCGAAACGGTGGGCCCACGAAAAACCGCGCCCCGAGCGGATCACGAATGATTCGCCCGGGGCGCGGTTTCCGTTTCGAAGGGGCTAGCTGATGGCGGACTTCATTTCGTCCACGGCCTTCTTGCCTGCTTCTTCCGGCGAGAGCCTGTTGAACATGACCTCGGAGGTGTACCGCTTGATGATTTCCTGGATGGCGCCTGCGCCCTTCGGCGGGGCTGCCGGAGCCTCCCCGAGTTCTTCCTTGATGGCGCCGATGAAGTCGACCACCTTCACGTCTGCCTTGGCCAGCTTCGGAGCAATTGCCTCGCGGACCTCAGAGTTCGGATACACGCCGCGGTCAGCAAGGAGGATCTCGCCGGCCTTGACGTTATTGGTCAGGAAATCGATGAACTTTGCCGTCTCTTCCGGGTGCTTGGTCCGCGAAGATGCAGACCAGAACTGCGAGGCTTTGTACCAGAGCCCGGCATCTTCGGCCTTGCCCGTCTTGGACGGGAACCGGAGGATCTGCAACTCGCCGCCGGCAGCCTTCTCGAGAGCCGGAAGCTGGTTTGACCACCAGAACGCCATGCCGTTCTTACCCGTGGCGAGTCCGCTCTGATCCAGTGGCGCAGCCTCAGCTTCAACGATTTCCGAGGCGGTGGGTACCGCCTTGTTTTCGCTCATCTGCTTCAGAAATTCCCAGTAGCCCTTGATGTCCGAGGGCTCGAAGCCAAGCTTGCCATCCGAGGTGTAAAGCGACTTGCCGTTCTGCCGCAGCCACACGCCAAGGGAGGCTTCATCCGTTCCGTAGGCAGCCGCACCGTACGTTCCCTTCGGGGACTTGGCGGTGACCTCGGCCGCAATGCGTTCGAAGTCCTCCCAGGTCCATGTCTTGTCGTCAGGAAGCGGGACGCCCGCGGCCTGGAAGACTGCCGGGTTGGCGAGGATGGTGGCGGCATTGATGCCCGCGGCTATGCCGGTCAGCCCATCCTCGCCCTTGCCTGCGTTCAACGCGGCCTCATCCAGCTTGGACGTATCGATGTCGTACTTGGAGAGGTCCAGCAGTGCGCCGCGGGTGGAGTATTCCGTGATGTACTTTTCGTCCATCTGAATGATGTCCGGAGCGTCGTTGGCTGCGACCTGGGTGGCCAGCTTGTCCCAGTAGCCACTCCAGTCGCCGTACTCGGGCTTGATCTTGATGTTGGGGTTTTCGGCTTCGAAGGCCGCAATTGCTTCCTGCGTCAGCTGTGCACGCTTGTCCCCGCCCCACCATGAAAAGCGGAGCTCCACCTTGCCATCGGCACTCTTTGCTTCCGGCCCTCCGCCGCCACCGCAGGCGGTGAGGGCGAGAACTGCTGCAGCTGTGGCCGCAACGAGGGCGGAGGCACGGAGCCTGCGGTTGGACTTGGGCGCTGATGCGCGGGTTTTTGAGGCAGCTGCGGGGGCGGCTGCCTCACCCTTTGGATTTACCGGCACTGTTGTCTCCGATCTTCTTTGATCTCGATGCGAACTGAGAAAGCGTTTTCCCGTTGCGATTATGATACAAGTCACAATCTTGTATTACAAGACACCGACTTGTTCTAGTTGTTTTATTTGATGCCCGTGGTGGCGATGCCCTTGATGAGGAACCGCTGGCCGAAGAGGAAGACCAGGAACACGGGGAGCAGGGACACAATGGACATCGCGAAGAGCGATCCCCAGCTGGTTGCCGACTGTGAGTCGACAAACGCCCGAAGAGCAACAGGAACTGTGAACATGTCCGGGTCCGTGAGGTAGATCAGGGCGCCGAAGAAGTCGTTCCAGGTCCAGATGAACGTGAAGATGGTGGTGGTGGCCAGGGCCGGAACCATCAGGGGCAGTATGACGCGGAGGAAGATCCTGGGGTGGCCGGCACCGTCAATGCGGGCTGCCTCATCAAGGTCTTTCGGAATGCCCCGAATGAACTGGACCATCAGGAACACGAAGAACGCGTCCGTCGCAAGGAGTTTGGGCACAATGAGCGGCCAGAAGGTATTCACCCAGCCGATCTGGGAGAACAGGATGTACTGAGGGACGATCACCACGTGGAACGGAAGCATGATGGTCAGCAGCATGATGCCGAAGAAAATCTTCTTGCCGCTGAACTGCAGGCGGGCGAAAGCATAGGCAGCCATGGAGCAGGAGATCAGGTTGCCAAGGATCGAGCCGAGGACCACGATCGCCGAGTTGACCATGTAGTGCCCGAACGGGTGCGTCAGGGCGGACCAGCCATCGGTGTAGTTGCTCATCTCCAGGCTCTCGAGCCACAGGCCGGGTTCGCGGAAGATGAGGTCGTTTTGTCGCAGGGAGGAAACTACCATCCACAGCAGCGGGTAGATCATCACTCCGCCCACGATGATCAGGATGGCGTGCTTGACCAGGCCCTTGATTCGGGCGCTGCGGCTGAAGGCCAGGCTGCCTGGAGATTCGCGGCGTCGCGGGCTCTTGCCGTCCTTCCCTGAGGAGGAATCGGAGGCCGCGGGGAGGGTCTGGAGTTTAGTCATCGTAGAACACCCAATACTTTGAAGCGATGAAGTTGATGGCGGTGAAGACACCGATGATGACCAGCAGGAACCAGGCCATCGCTGAGGCGTAGCCCATATCAAACTGGCCGAAGCCCTTTTGGTACAGGTACAGGGTGAAGAACATGGTGGAGTCGGACGGGCCGCCGTTGCCGCCGGAGACGATGAACGCCTGCGTGAACGACTGGAACGATCCGATGATCTGAAGCACCAGGTTGAAGAAGATGATGGGGCTCAGCATCGGGAGGGTGATCCGCCAGAACTGCTGCAGCGTGGTGGCACCGTCAACCTTGGCTGCTTCGTAATACATCACGGGTATCTGCCGAAGGCCGGCCAGGAAGATGATCATGGGGCTGCCAAAGGTCCACACGTGCAGCAGGATGATGGAACCCAGGGCGGTATTGGGGTCAGAGATCCAACCGGGTCCCTCAATGCCAATCATCGCCAGGACCTGGTTCACCAGGCCGGTGGTGCCGAAAATCTGCTTCCAGAGGATGGCAACTGCCACCGATCCGCCCAGCAGGGACGGCAAGTAGAAAATGGATCGGTAGAACGGCAGCCCGCGCAGCCCCTTGTCCAGGACCAGGGCAATCAGCAAGGCCACGCCCAACTGTAGCGGCACACCCACCAGTACGTACGTGAACGTGACGCGGAGCGAGTTGTGGAGGCGGGCATCACCGAACATGCGGACGAAGTTATCCAGCCCCACCCATTCCGGCGGCTGCAGGAGGTTGTAGTCCGTGAAGGACAAGTACAACGACATCAGCATGGGGCCCACTGTGATGGCGACCAGGCCAATGAGCCACGGAAGGAGGAAAATGTAGGCGGCTTTGTTGTCGCGGCCGTTCGCCTTCTTCTCTTCTTTGGACATGGGACCCTTGCGCCGGGTCATCGTGGAGAGTTCGCCTATAGCGCTCATTGCTTCCCCCTCGCCGGAGCGCGAACGCCTTGCGGCGTCCCCGTGCGTAGTACAGCGGCCATGTGGTCTCCTTTGGTCATCGTGGCCATCCACGGAATACAAGTGTGGTTGGTGCTTGCCGTCCAGGACGCCGCCATTGGTGTGGCGTTTCCCCTTGGAAGCACCAGGCTCAGGTCCCGGTGTTCAGCGGCTCCGTACCAAAGTAAACGTTTTCTTGACCCATGTACAGCCTTTTGCTAATTTTTGAGAAAGCGTTTTCTTGCAGAGCTGCTTGAACGTGTTTTCCACGCTGAAGAAACCCGGCGTGCGCTACCGCACACCCTTCCGCATCGATAAGGCAGGACACTATTGTTTCCCACTAACTCCGCCTGCCATGACTGCCGTTGACATGGCAGCATCCCCCACCCGACCCAGCGCACTGGCTGGCTACGAGGATTGGCCGGCCTACGTCGCCCGGCACCGACTCACCGCCCACTCCGAGGATGCCCGGCAACTCGCTGACACACTAGGCGTGCCCGCCGTAACACCGGACCTCGAGTACGCAGTGCAGTCCGATTCAGAGCACGACGGCGTCATCACCTCGCGCCTGCAGTGGCAGTTGGGTTTCGGGCCAAGGACGTCCGCGTGGTTCGTGCGGCCGGCCGTCGCCACGGGGCCGCTGCCCGGGTTGCTCGCCCTGCACTGCCACGGCGGGATCAAGGCCTGCGGTGCTGAGCGGCTTGTGTCCCTGCCCGACGGTGGGCACAATCCCGACGGCGGGGGCAATCCCGACGGCGGCGCCCCCTTGGGCGAGAGGCCCGGCAGTGCCCCAGGTTCTGCGTCGCTTAGGTTGCCGCCCCTCGATGTCAGGGCAAAGCTCTATGGCGGCCGGGCATTCGCCACGTGGTTGGCTCAACAAGGCTTCGCCGTCCTTGCCCACGACACCTTCATGTGGGGCAGCCGCCGCTTCGGACTCGATCCCCTTCCTTGGCGAACTGCCAATGCGGTCAGCGGCCAGGAGGCACTCTGGCGGGAGGCCGGCGTCGAACCTTCCGCAGCGGAACGGTTCAACGCAGCGGCTGCCGCCCATGAGGAAACTGTGGCGAAGGCCGCAGCGCTGATCGGCACCAGTGTTACCGGGACCGTTGCGCACGACGACCTCGCGGCATTGGGTGTCCTCGCATCGATTCCGGGCGTGGACATGGATCGGCTTGGCTGCGTGGGCTTCTCCGGCGGTGGCGGGCGGGCGATGGTGCTCGGTGCGCTGAGCCCGATGATCCGGAGTTATGTGGTGACGTGCATGATGACCACGTTCGGCTCGCTCCTGCCCTCCTACCTGGACGCACACTCTTGGTTGCTGCACACTCCCGGGCTGGCCAAGCTCGGGGATTGGCCGGATCTGTCAGTCCGCTCCAGTGCCACGGTCCTGGTCCAATACGGGCTGGCTGATCAGCTTTTCCCGGAACAGGGAATGCGCGATGCCCATCACCATCTCCTGGAGAATATGCCGGCCCGCTACACGGGGAGCTTTTGGCAGGAACCCCACGTTTTCACCCCGGCAATGCAGGACGAAGCCGCGTCTTTCCTCACCGCAACCTTGCAGCCCCGCCAACCCACCAGCACGCCCACACCTGATTCCACTAGGACATACCAATGACACAACCCCTCACCGTCACCACAGCGGGGGGCCATGCCCGGCTCCCTCGCATCGCACTCGTGGGCGTGCACGGCTTCGGCGAACGGCACCTCGAAAACCTTGCTCGCCTGGGTGCTGACCGTACCCTCGAGCTGGTTGCTGTGGCCGATCCGCACCCCCCGGAAGAGGGAACGCTCGGCCCCGACGTCGCGGCCTTTGCTTCCCTTGACGAGCTCCTGGCTGCAGGAACCGCCCCTGACGTCGTCATCGTCTCCACGCCTATCCAGACGCACGCGCCGCTTGCCCTCGCTGCCCTCAAGGCCGGGTCCAACGTCTACCTGGAGAAGCCACCGGTGGCGTCCATGGCGCAGTACCAGGAGGTCATGGCAGCGGCCGCGAGCGAGGGCCGCTTGGTGCAGGTGGGTTTCCAAAGTCTGGGTTCTGAGGCCCTGCCCGCGATTGAAACCTTGGTGGAATCCGGTGAAATCGGCGAAGTCCGCGGCATCAGCGCCACGGGGCAGTGGCTGCGGAGCAAGGCGTACTTTAAGCGGTCCCGATGGGCCGGGAAACGCAGCATCAACGGGACCGACGTGGTGGACGGAGTGGCCACCAATGCCTTGGCGCATGCTGTGGCTACCGGGCTCCGGCTGGCTGGCGCCCGGACAGTGGCGGACGTTGAATCCGTGGATACCGACCTTTACCGGGCGAATGACACCGAAAGTGACGACACCTCCGTGGTGAGGGTCCGGATGGCAGGCGGTACTGTCCTGACCTGCGCGTTGACGCTCTGCGCTCCCGTGCAGTCCGCGCCGTCGGTCACCATCCACGGGACGCTGGGGCAGCTCACGCTCTTCTATACGGAGGACCGCCTGGAGGTTACCTCTCCACGGGGTCTCCGGACTGAGACCTACGGACGGATCGACTTGCTGGAGAACCTGCTGGCGGCCCGCAGCGAGCAGGACCTCCTCAGCCCGCTCTCCGGGGCCGGCGCGTATGTGTCGGTCCTGGAGGCCATCCGCACGGCCGATGCACCCCGGGAGATACCTTCGGAGTTCATCACGTGGGAAGGCACCGGCGACGATGCCCACGCCGTGGTGCATGGCATCGAGTCTCTAATCCGCCGGGCAACCTTGGGGCAGGCCACGTTTGCTGAGCTCGGCGCCCCTTGGACTTTATCCGGCGGACCCACCCTGGATATAGACGGCACGCCCGTCGCAACTTTGGAGGACGGATCCCGTATCCGGCCTACGTCGTCGCCGCGGCCCTACCTCCACCCCGTGCGGACGCTCGCCGGCACCGTGGTTACCGATCACGTCCCCGAGGATCACGTGTGGCATCTCGGAGCAGGAGTTGCCCTCCAGGACGTTGACGGCATCAACTTCTGGGGCGGCCGCACTTACACCCGCGACGCCGGGGCATACGTGTGGCGGAAAGACCACGGACAGATTGTGGTTGAAGCCGCGGAGCACGCTGACGGAGAGCGGCGCGAACAGTTGAGCTGGCTCGGCCCCGACGGATCACCGGTACTCCGGGAACAACGGGAGTGGCGCTGGGCCGCCGTCGGAAATTCAGCGTGGAAACTCACGTTGGACTTCATCCTGGAATCCGCCACGGGGCGTCCGGTGCTACTGGGCAGCCCCGGCTCCAACGGGCGGCCGCAGGGCGGTTACGGTGGCTTTTTCTGGCGGCTGCCGAAGGTCGGCGACGCCACCATCTGGACTCCCGGCTCGAGGGGCGAGGACGCCGTGCACGGCAGCGTAGCGCCATGGCTGGCTTGGTCCGGAACGTTCGACGCCGGACCCGCCGGGGCCTCGCACGTCGCCGGCGATCCCGGGCTGGGCCATCCGGCCACGCTCGTGTTTCTTGCAGCGCCCCAAGCGCCTGACCCTTGGTTCGTGCGGCACTCGGGCTACCCCGGCGTCGGACTGTCCTTGGCGTGGGATGCGCCGGTGGCAACCGAACCCGGCCGCCCGGTCAAACGAACTGTCACCGTGCTCATCGCGGACGGCTTTTTGGCAACACAAGACATTGAACAACTCATCACCACCTTGGGGGAATCGGCATGACCACGCCTACTCAATTCACGCCGGCCCTGACTGCGGCCACTGCGCCCGGCAACGTTGCCGACCGCGCGGTAAAGCGCCAGCGGGTGCTGGACATTCTGGACGCTGCGGGCCGCGACTCGCTATTGCTCACAACCAACACGGCCCTTACCTGGTACCTGGACGGCAGCCGGGTCCATATCAGCCTGGCCGGCGACCCCATCGCGGCCCTCTTGGTAGACCGCTCCGGCGACCACTTGGTCACTTTCAACAATGAGGCCGGACGGATCGCTGCAGAGGAATTGCCGGACGGGGTCAGCCTGGACACGGTTCCGTGGCACGGCCAATTGCATGCGGCCGCGGCGGACCTGGCCGTTGATGGCAACCCGCTGGCGGAAGCGACCGTCGCCACGGAGCTGCGGGCGGCCCGCCAGCAACTACTGCCTGCCGAGGCAGCCCGGTACGCCTCACTTTCCGCCGACGCAGCCGCAGCCATGACGGACGTCCTCATGGCTGCGACCCCGGAAACCACGGAATTCCAGCTCGTCTCAGAGCTGGCAGCGCGGATGGTGACGGTGGGCGCCGAGCCGCTTGTCCTACTTTGCAATGGTGCTTCCCGGAGCGACTTCCGGCACCCGCTCGCCACGCATTCCCCCCTCGGACGCCGCGCCATGGCCGTGGTGTGCGCGCGCCGGAACGGCTTGGTTGCCAACGTCACCCGTTGGGTAGCGTTCGACGCCGGCACTCCCCGGGAGCTCGACGCCGAGGCACGCATCGCCGCTGTTGAGGCCGACATCTTCCGGGCCACGGTGCCCGGGGCCCGCCTCAACGAGATCTTCGCCGAGATTAAGCAGTCCTATGCGCGGCACGGCTTCGGCGATGACCAGTGGACGCTTCACCACCAGGGCGGACCGGCCGGTTACGCGGGCCGCGATCCCAGGGTCACCGCTGACGTCACGGATACGGTGGTGCTCAACCAGCCCTTCACGTGGAACCCGTCCGGGCCCGGTGTGAAGATCGAGGACACGGTGCTGCTCACGGATTCCGGCCTGCGCGTCCTGACCACTGACCACCGTTGGCCGACCACCGAAGTTGACGGCCGCCGTCGTCCGCTGACGCTGCGCCCCTAACACCTGCACCCACCACGAAAGGGGCGGACCCAACTAGGTAACAGCAAACGTCGCTATGAGGGCTCATTGCGACGTTTGCTGTTACCTAGTTGGGTGCGCTTTGGGGGGTTAGCTGAGCTTTAGCACGCCGTCCACGCGCCGGGGGATTCCCAACGGGTTGGCGTCATGCAAGGCCGGGTGCAGGACAGCCTCGGGGGCGTCCTGATAGGCCACCGGACGCTGGAAGCGGCGCACCGCAGTAGCGCCCACCGAGGTGAACAAGGACGTCGTGGCCGGGTATGGGCCACCATGCTGCTGCGCCCAATTCACGGCAACACCCGTGGGCCAGCCGTCGAAGAGGACCCTGCCGGCGAGACCGCTGAGTTGCTCCACTAGCGCGGAAACGTCCTCGCCCGGCTGTGCGTGTACGGTGCCTGTCAGGCTGCCCGGGACCTTCGCCAGGGCCGCGGACAGTTCCTCCTGGTTGGCGTACTCGATGAGCAGCGTGGTGGGGCCGAAGCACTCCTCCAACAACTCCTCGGGGCGTTCCAGGACGTTGGCTGCACTGGTGGAGAACACCACGGGTGCGGCACCGTCGGCCAGGCTGTCCTGCTGCACAGTGCCACTGACGACGGCGACACCCGGCTGGTCCGCGACGCTCCGCAGCCCATCCGGGTAGGCCTCGGCGATGCGCTCCGTGAGCATGGCAGCGGTGGGCTTGTCCTTGCTGGCCTCTGCCAGGTGCGAGGCGAAGTCCGTACCAGCCGGGATGAACACGAGCCCCGGCTTGGTGCAGAACTGGCCGGCACCCATGGTGAACGAACCGGCCAACCCCGCGGCGAGCTGCTGTCCGCGTTCCGCGAGTGCGTCCGCCGTGATGACCACGGGGTTGAGGCTGCCGAGCTCGCCATAGAACGGGATCGGCTCCGGCCTTGACGCGGCGAGATCGAACAATGCGCGTCCGCCAGGGATGGAGCCGGTGAACCCGACAGCTTTGATGGCGGGATCCTGAACCAGGGCTGTGCCTGCCTCGCGGCCGCTGACCAGGGCGAAGATCCCTTCCGGCGCTCCGGCCTTGGCCAGGGCTTCGCCGACAATCTCAGCGGTGCGCTCGGAGAGGCGGAGGTGTCCCGAGTGCGCTTTGACGATCACCGGGCAGCCCACGGCAAGCGCGGACGCGGTGTCGCCACCTGCCACGGAGAAAGCGAACGGGAAGTTCGACGCCGAGAACACGGCTACGGGGCCGATCGGACGCAGGATGCGGCGCAGGTCGGGCTTGGGCGGGGTGGAGGCAGGGTCGGCGTGGTCAATGACCGCCTCAAGGTACGAGCCCTCGGTGATCACGTTGGCGAAAAGCCTCAACTGGCCACTGGTCCTCGCTACCTCGCCCGTGAGCCGGACAGTGCCCAGGCTCGTCTCGGAATCGGCGATCGCCACCAGTTCGGTGACGTTGGCGTCCAGGGCGTCGGCGACGGCGGTCAGCCAGGCGGCGCGTTCGGCGTCGGAAGCTGCTGCGGTCACCTTTGCAGCCTCGGTGGCTGCGGCCGTGATGGCTGTCAGGTCAAGAGTTGCTGTACTCAATGCGGTTTCCTTTACTGTCAGGGACGGAGCTGTCAGGGGCGGGCAGCGGTGCCGGCTGGCCGCTGAATTCGAAGCCAAGCCCGGGACGGCCTGACGACGTAAGCCGGCTGTTGCGGATGCGTACCGGGGACGGCCCGTCCAGGATGCCTAGCTGCTCGAAGGAGGCGTCTTCCACGTCTTCCACGCTGACGGCTTCAGCCAGGGTAAGCGCCAGCTGCCCGGAGAGTTCCGGGAGCAGGTGTGGCGCCACCCTGATGCTGTTGCTTCGGGCCAGCTCAACAATCCTGCGGAACGGCGTAATGCCTCCTACGCGGACGATGTTGGGCTGGATGATGTCCACTGCTTCAGCTTCGATGAAGTCACGGAAACGGTAGATGGTGTGGACGTTCTCCCCCAGTGCGATGGGCACGGGCGACTGCTTGCGCAAACGCCGGTAGGCCCAGAGGTCGTCAGCGCGGATGGGTTCTTCCAGCCATTCCAGTCCGTACTCCCCCAAAACCTCCAGGGCACGGAACGTATGGGCCAGATCCCATCGCTGGTTGGCGTCGATCATGAGAAGCCGGTCCGGTCCGATGACCTGCCTGACAGCGGCTACACGCTCGGCGTCCTCCCGGAGTTCGGGCTTGCCCACCTTGATCTTCACGGCATTATGCCCGGCGGCCACCCATCGCCGGGCCTGCTCGACGAGCTGATCCAGCGTGTAATGGAGATTCACTCCGGAGCCGTACACTTCCACGGACTCCTGGCGTTGACCAAGAAGTCCCGTGACGGACGCGCCTGCCTGTCGCGCTTTCACATCCCAAAGTGCCAGGTCAACGCCAGCCATGGCAATGGTGGTGAGGCCACCCCCGCCGGCCTCATGCAGCCGCTTCCAGAGCTGGTCCCACACGATTTCCGGGTTGGCTTCCAAACCCAGGATGAACGGTGCGATGTCGTAATCCAAGAGGGCTTTGACCGCCTGTGGACCAATGGTGGGTGTCCACGAGAAACCGTGGCCCGTGCCGCCGTCGTCCGTGGTCAATTCGGTGACGATCACATGGTTCTCGGGCGCCTCGGCACCCCAGCTGCGCAGCAGCGGGACCGTGATCAGCCGGGTGGTGAGGCCCATAATGCGGGCCGGCATCAGCTGCCCGCCAGCTCGTGGCCCTTGGCCAGGATGGACTTGAGCTCCAGCAGTTGTTCCTCGGAGGGGTCCACCAGCGGCGGACGAACGGGGCCGACGGGAAGCCCGGCAAGGCGCAAGCCGGCCTTGATCAGGGAGACGCCAAAGCCCGGAGTCTGGTCGCGCAGGCGGACGAGCGGAGCGTAGAAACCTTCGAGCAGCGCGTGGCGGCGCTCCTCGTCACCGGACACATAGGCGTCGTAGTATGCCTTGGCAATTTCCGGAGCCATGGCGAATGCGGCCGAGGAGTACAGGGGAATGCCGAGGCCACGGTACGCGCCCTGGGTCAGTTCGGCCGTCAGCAGGCCATTGAACAAGGCGAAGTCAGTGCGGCCGCTGGCGTTGATCGCGGAGACGATTTCCTGGGCCAGGCCGACGTCGCCGATTCCGTCCTTGAAGCCAACCACCTTCGGGTTGGCGGTGAGTCTGGTGATGGCTTCTGCGGTGAACTTGGCCGTGCCACGGTGGTACACAATGACCGGCAGGCTGCTCGCGGCGGCAATGGCTTCTACGTAGGCCACAACGCCGTCGGTGGGACCGGTCACCAAGTACGGCGGGAGCACCAGGAGGGCGTCCGCGCCGGCTTCCTCGGCCACCTTAGCGGCGGCAATTGCATGACCCAAGGGTCCACCGGCACCGGAGACTACTGGCACGGCTCCCGCAACGGCCTCGACGGCGGCAGTCACCACAGTACGGACTTCCTCCAGTGAGAGCGCATGGAATTCGCCTGTGCCGCACGCGGGGAACACACCGCCCGGGCCGAACGGAAGCCGGGAGGTGATGTGCTCCTTGAGTAGCGCCACGTCCACGGTGCCGTCTTCGGCGAAGGGAGTGACGGGGAAGAACAGTACGCCGTCGAAGTTCATGGTGTCTCCTTGGTTGCTCCCGCCGGAATCAAGCCGGCGGGTATCTCGTCATTGAGTGCTGCTTGTTCGCTTGCTGCTGTGTCTTCGCCCTCGTATGGCGGCGTAAGTTCGGTGCGCCAGGTTCTCTTCGGCTCCCAGCCGAGGAGTTCCCGGGCCTTATCGATGGAGAACGCCGGGCTGGTGCCGGTCAGGTGCCCGGTCAAGGGACCGCTGCCCGGAAGGAAGCGCGGGAACAATTCCGCAAGGGGCGCTGTAGCCAAGGCATCCTTGGCGCCAACAAAGAAGACCTGGCCGTTGGGGATGGCATCCATCTTGTCCAGCAGCACGTCCAGGAAATCAGCAACATCCCGCGCGTCCACGTAGTTGAACAAGGCCGGGGCGGAAAGTGCCGGATCCTGCAGCCGTTCACGGACCGTGTGCCCCTGTTGTGTCAGCGCTCCTTCCCACTCCTCGGGGGAAATGACGTAGCACGGGCGGAATGCCGCATATCTGATCTTGTTGCCCTGAGCGGCAGCGAACATCTGCACGGTCTGCTCGGCGATCAGCTTGGACAGCGCGTATGCATTCCACGGTTTGGGCGGTGTCTGCTCGTTCAAGGGGAACGACGGCGGCAGCCAACCCGCCGGTGAACCATAGCCCAGGGCGGTGGGGCTGCTTGCCGTCACAATCCTCGTGACACCGGCGTCGGTGGCCGCGCTGACCACTGCATAGGCGAGCCGGGTGTTCGTGCTGAAAATAACGTCCTCAGGCGCACTGAAAGGCACGGCAATAGCAGCGAGGTGGATGACGGCGTCGGGCGCTGTTTCCCGAATCAGCCGCTCCGCCTCCCCGGGCGCCAAAAGGTCTGCCGCGTATTGCTCGGCTCCGGCCGGCAGTTGTTCCGCCGGGATAGCGTCCCGGTCTACAGAAATCACCTTGTGTCCCGCCTCCGCGAGTCCAGCCACAACACTGCGGCCAAGCCTGCCGGAACCGCCGGTGACGAAAATCCTGCTCATGGTCTTTTCCTTGCTGGGGTAGTGAACGGTCAGGCCTGGCCGCGGCTGAGATCGACGCCGAGGCCAAGCTCACTGATGCGGACGGGAAGGTCAGAGTCCAGGGACTTGTTTCCGGCGATGCCCACCGACACGGAACGAAGTCCGTCGATGTAGCCGGAGGGGCGGCCCAAGGGGTCAACGCCCGGGCCATTGAAGAGGTCCGAAAGGAGCAGGTTGTCGCCGCCGCCGTGACCACCTTCGCCGTTGACGATCGGAACTTCGTAGGCTGCTTCCCAGTGGCGTTGAACCACCAGGCGCTCGCCGTTCCGGCGCACTGCGTCATCTTCCTCGATGGGCGTGGCGCTTGGGTCCACTACGGTCTTCTTGTCGGTGCTGGACTCGACGGCGGCGCGTTCCACCACTTCGAGTTCGGCCCGGCCTTCGGTGCCGTTGACGGTGACGCGGTAGCCTTCCCACGGGCTGTGGGCGTTCAGGGAGTAGCTCAGCGTGGGGCCTCCCTGGTAGTCCACCACCAGGGCGAGGTTGTCCTCGATGGTGATGCCCTCGGTGAAAACGTCCTGGTCACGGAGGTAGCCGTCAAACTTTTCGTTGTCGTAATACAGGGCCTTCAGGCGCTCATCCTCGCGCATGTCCAAGCGGAACGGATCGTGCCCCAGGCCATCAACAGTGCCACGCTCCGGACGGTCTCCCAAGCCTCGCTCGGCAGCGTTCTTTTCGCCGTAGAAGCGCAGGCCACCGGAGGCAAACACCCGCTCCGGAACGTCGTTGATCCACCAGTTGACCAGGTCGAAGTGGTGCGATGCCTTGTGGATGAGCAGGCCGCCGGAGTTCTTCTTTTCGCGGTGCCAGCGGCGGAAGTAGTCAGCGCCGTGCACGGTATCCAGGACCCAGCTGAAGTCGATGGACGTGACCTTGCCGATCACGCCGTTCTGGATGACTTCCTTGAGAGCGGTGTTGCGCGGCGAGTAGCGGTAGTTGAAGGTCACCACCACGTTTTTGCCGGTCTCCGCCACGGCCTCGGTGATGCGGCGGCAGCCCTCCACATCGATGGTCAGCGGCTTTTCAACCACGACGTCGGCACCCGCCTCAAGCGCTTCAACGATGTAGTCCGCGTGGGTGTAGTCGGGCGTCGTGACGATGACGCGCTCGATGCCATTGGACTGGATGAAGCTGGTTAGCTCGCCAGGGGCGAAGGAAGCCACCGGCTCAGTCCCGCCAAGCTCCTTGATCAGGTCCTGGTAGAAGTCCACGCGACCCTGGTTGACGTCCGAGAGCGCAATAAGTTCTGCGACATCCGCGTGTTGCCCGTAGATCGCCCGGATATACATCTCCGAGCGGCCACCGGTGCCAATCAGGGCTATACGGGTCCGCTTGGGGGTCTTGGTGGTCGTTTCGGCAGATTCGGTCTTGGTTTCGGCTGAGTCGACGTTGACCATGTGGGTGCCCCTTTCAGGAAGGCAGGAGTGAACCGCTTGACGGCCCGGCTTCGTATGGGAAGAATCATGAGAAAGCGTTTTCTCAGAGCGTTATAAGCTTTGTATCAAGACTCTGGTGGTCACGTCAACCATTGCTCCAACGACGGAGCATGCGGGAGGCGACCAATGGGAAGGGGCCACATGGCACGCAGGAACACCAACAGGCGCGTCGGCATCGCCGATGTCGCAGAAAAGGCCGGCGTCTCGCACGCCACCGTTTCACGTGTCATGAACGGAAATGCCGCAGTTGATCCCGGCATTGCCGCGAGGGTCCGGGCCGCCGCAGTTGAACTGAAATACCAGCCCAATCCAGTGGGGCGCAGCCTGGCACTCGGCAAGACAGACACCATCGGAATCGTGGTTCCGGACCTGGCCAACCCCACCTTCCAGGCAATCCTTCGCGGACTCAGCATCGCAGCTGCCCAGGACGGGTACCGCGTGCTCATTGCCGATTCCTCGGAAGTTACCAGCGAGGAAGCCATCCTCGCCGGTGAGGCCCGCCGCCGCTGCGATGGCGTGGTGCTTTGCGCTCCCCGGATGAGCGATGCCGAGCTGGAGGAGTTGGCCCCCACCTTGCATCCGCTGGTGCTGATCAACCGCACCACCATCGCCACCAATACGCCAAGCCTGAGCGTGGACTACGGGCAAGGCATCCAGGAACTGGCACAGCACCTGGTGACCTTGGGGCACCGCCGCTTGGTGTTCCTCTCCGGCCCGGAGCACAGTGCATCAAATCGCCAACGCTTGGTGGGCTTGGACCAATTCCGCAAGGATCACCCGGACGTCGAGTTGCAGATGCTCCACGGCGGTTCCAACTTCGACTCGGGCCATGAGTCCACCGAGGCCATCATCGCCAGCGGTGCCACCGGCATCCTGGCCTTCAACGACCTCGTAGCCATGGGGCTGCTCAGCGGGCTGCACGAACGCGGAGTGCGCGTCCCGGAAGACATCTCAGTAACCGGATTCGATGACATCCCGTTCGCCAAATACACCACTCCCCCGCTGACCACCGCGGCTGTGCCCATCAACGAGCTCGGAAGCCTGGCTTGGCGAAGGATGCGCGAACAGATCCAGCAGGCCGGCGAAGCCACCACCCAGGCCCAGGACGAGTTCTCGCCCAGGGTGGAGATCCGCAAGAGCACCGCGGCGCCGGCCCTCAAACCCGCGAGTTGACACTTAATGCCAATGTTCGGGCCGAACATTGGCATTAAGTGTCACTTGGGCGGAGGGTTTGAGCCCACGCCGGCCTCCTTGTAGAAGCCTTGAATGTGCGCGGCAACAAGCTCAGCTGCTTTGCCGCCGTCGTTATTGTTCACAGCGGCGAGGATGGCACGGTGCTCGGCCCGAAGCCTGCTGCACGTCGCATTCCAATCGGGCAGGTTTCCGGTGAGTTCACCGGCATAGTTTTCGATTGCGCCCCGGAGCGACGCCATCATGGCACTGACCACTGAGTTGCCCGCCGCTTGGGCCAGCGCCACGTGAAAACGCGCGTCAAGGGCCAGGAATGAATCAATGTCCGGGGCGGCATCCATCTGATCCAGCAGCTCCGCGGCTTCCTCCAGCGCCGGTACGCCCACGTGAGCCCGTTCCGCAGCCCACGATTCGAGCAGCACTCGAGTCTCAACGATGTCTGCCACGGGAAGATGGCGCGTGGCTACATGCAGCCGAAGCGTAGAGCCGAGCGCAGAACCGGGCTCGGCGATCACCACAGTACCGGCGTCCTTGCCCGAACCCACGCCGGCCCGGACCACGCCCATGGCTTCGAGGATCCTGACAGCCTCGCGCACCGAGGTCCGGGAAACCTGCAGTTGCTCGGCCATGGCACGTTCCCCCGGGAGCCGTCCGCCCAGGGTGAGGTCTCCGTCAGACAACTGCTTCTCGATCCATTGAAGGACCAACTCGTGGGTACGCATAACGGAATACTAGTTGATGTGGTCCAACCACATAGATTACAGTGTGGTTAGACCACAGATTTCAAGGGAGAACCGCATGACCGACACCCTCGACCCCAAAATCACCGCCGCGCCAGCCAATGCCGGCAGCGATCACAACGTGACACGCACAGCCCAGCCGCAGTCCGCCGTCGTGCAATCATCTGCACCTCAGCCACCTGCACTGAAGCGCCGCGTGCCCAAGGTTTCCGACTTGGCCCCGCTGATGCAGTTCAAGAAGCCCGAATTCAGCAAGACCGCCCGGCTCAAGCGCGCCAGCACCATCTGGGAACTGCGCGAAATGGCTAAGCGCCGCACGCCGCAGGCACCCTTCGATTACACGGACGGCGCCGCCGAGGAAGAGATCACCCTCCGTCGGGCACGCCAGGCATTCCAAGACATCGAGTTCCGCCCGGGCATCCTGCGTGACGTTTCGAGGATCGATCTCCGCACGAACATCCTGGGCAAGGAATCACGCCTCCCGTTCGGCATCGCCCCCACGGGTTTCACGCGCATGATGCAGTCGGAGGGCGAATATGCAGGCTCGCAGGCAGCTGAAGCGGCAGGCATTCCCTACACCCTGTCCACCATGGGCACCGCGTCCATCGAGGACGTTGCCACCGCCGCCCCGAACGGCCGCAACTGGTTCCAGCTATACCTATGGACGGACCGCGACCGCTCCCTCGAACTGATCGAACGCGCCGCCAAGGCCGGCAACGACACCCTCATGGTCACCGTTGACACCGCAGTTGCCGGCGCCCGGCTCCGCGATGTCCGCAACGGCATGACCATCCCGCCGGCACTGACCATCAAGACAGTCCTGGACGCCTCTTACCGCCCGGCCTGGTGGTTCAATTTCCTCACTCACGAGCCCCTGACGTTTGCCTCACTCTCGCGCTACACCGGCACCGTGGCTGACCTCATCAACTCCATGTTCGACCCCACCCTGACCTACGAGGACCTCGACTGGCTCCGCGAAACCTGGAAGGGCAAGCTGGTGGTCAAGGGCATCCAGACCGTGGAAGACGCCCGCAAGGTAGTGGACCACGGCGCCGATGGCATCATCCTGTCCAACCACGGCGGCCGTCAACTGGACCGCGCCCCCATCCCGTTCCACCTGCTGCCGGAGGTCACGACGGCCTTGAAGGCGGACAACAGCAAGGCTGCCGTCATGCTGGACACGGGCATCATGAGCGGCGCGGACATCGTGGCAGCCCTGGCCTTGGGCGCGGACTTTGCGCTGATCGGCCGCGCGTACCTCTACGGCCTGATGGCCGGTGGACGTGAAGGCGTGGATCGGACCATCCAGATCCTGGAAAAGGACATGACCCGCACCATGGCACTGCTCGGCGTCAGCAAGGTCTCCGACCTGAACCCGGACCACGTGCGGCTGCTCCAGCGCTAAAGCACCCATGTAGGTAACAGCAACTGTCGCATTGGAGCCCCATTGCGACAGTTGCTGTTACTCAGTTGGGCTAAGGGGTATCAGATCAGGCCCTGCGCCAGCATCGCGTCGGCTACCTTGACGAAGCCACCAATGTTGGCGCCCACCACATAGTTTCCGGGCGCACCGTATTCGTCGGCAGTCGCGGCGCAGCGATCGTGGATGCCCACCATGATCTCGGTGAGGCGCTGTTCCGTGTGCTCGAAGGACCAGGAGTCGCGGCTGGCGTTCTGTTGCATTTCCAGCGCGGACGTAGCAACACCACCGGCATTGGCAGCCTTGCCCGGCCCGAACAGGATCCCGGCTTCCTGGAAGACTGACACGGCTGAACGGGTGGAGGGCATGTTGGCACCTTCAGCCACGGCGATCAGGCCGTTGCTGACCAGCTTGGCGGCAGCTTCGCCGTCGAGTTCGTTCTGCGTGGCGCAGGGCAAGGCCACGGTGCCGTTGACATCCCACACCGAACCGTCGGAAACGTGGTTCACTCCCGGCCGCCGTGCGGCGTAGTCCGTCAGGCGCCCCCGCTCCACTTCCTTGATCCGGCTCAAAAGCGCGACGTCGATCCCCGCCTCATCCACGATGTAACCGGCGGAGTCGGAACAAGCCACCACGGTGGCACCGAGGGCCTGGGCCTTGGCGATGGCGTGGATGGCGACGTTGCCCGAACCGGAGACCACAACGCGCTGTCCGTCGAAGGACTGGCCCCGGGTCTTGAGCATCTCCTGGGCGAAGATCACCGTGCCGTAACCGGTGGCCTCCGGACGTACCAGGGAGCCGCCCCACGAGATGCCCTTGCCGGTGAGGACACCGGATTCATAGCGGTTGGTGATGCGCTTGTACTGGCCGAAGAGGTAGCCGATTTCGCGGCCGCCCACGCCGATGTCACCGGCCGGGACGTCGGTGTACTCGCCAATGTGGCGGTACAGCTCAGTCATGAAGGACTGGCAGAAGCGCATGATTTCGGCGTCGGAACGTCCGCGGGGATCGAAGTCCGAGCCTCCCTTGCCGCCGCCAATGGGCATGCCGGTGAGCGCATTCTTGAAGATCTGTTCGAAGCCAAGGAACTTCACGATTCCCAGATACACCGAGGGGTGGAATCGAAGTCCGCCCTTGTACGGGCCGAGGGCGGAGTTGAACTCCACACGGAAGCCGCGGTTTACGTGGACGCGGCCGGCGTCGTCGGTCCAGGGGACACGGAAGATGATTTGCCGCTCGGGCTCGCACAGGCGTTCAAGAACAGCGCCCTCAAGGAATTCAGGATGACGATCATGGACAGGGCCAAGGCTTTCGAAGACCTCGGTGACGGCCTGGTGAAATTCCTTCTCTCCCGGGTTCCGCGCCAACACAGTGTCGCGGACTGTTTCGAGCCTTGAATCCATGCGTCTTCCTATCCTCAGTGCGCCGGCCAGCGGCGAGACGATCAGTCCCGCTCATGGTTGCACCGAGGGATATGGGATCTCCATCCGGAGGCAATGTGACCCGGGCCAAGGAGTTAACACAAGTGTAGAAAATCGTTGAAATCTCAAGGAAATGAGAGGTTAACGAAAACTCACAATGTGAGCAGGATCACGTTAAGTCGAGGCCAACTATCGCTTTCGCCCGAACTTGGGAAGGTTGGGCAGGTTCGGTAGGTTCGCCAAAAGATCAGCGGCCTTAGTGGCCGCCCGGCCGACGGTACGGCCGATCTGCTGGGGCACGGTGTCGTCCGAGGCAGGATCCAAAGTGACCGGGATCCCGCTCGCATGAACCTTCACAGCCTGGCTGACGGCGTCAGTGCGCGTGGCCGGAACCTCTGGAGAAGAGACAACAACAGCCGCAGCAGGAGGCCCGGCGGCGGGTGCCGGCTCGGAAGGTGCGACGACGGCGGGCGCCGGCGTGCCGACGTCGAACGTCTCCAGCCAGCTGGCGACGCCGGCGAGCGGCTTGGTATTCAACGCGTAGAAGCGCTTCTGGCCCTGGGCGCGCATGCTGACCAAGTCCGCCTCGCGGAGCACTTTCAAATGCTTGGAGATGGTGGGCTGGCTCGCAGCCAGTTCTTCCACCAGTTCGCCTACAGCTTTATCCCCAGAGCGGAGGGAGACCAGGATGTCGCGCCTGGTTGCCTCAGCTATGACGGCAAATACGTCGTCAGTCACCATGCCTCCCACCCTAGCGACATATACGCCGATTGGCATCCCTGTTTCGTGGCGCTACAGCGTCAGTCGAACCAGGGATCCAGGCCATACAGGGGGAAGATCTCTTTGCGCGTGGCAATAACGGTCCGGTCAACCTCGTCCGCGGGATCGTAACCGACCTCCCATGAGCGCCACCAGACGTCAACGTCGTCGCTCATGGACTCCGGGGCCCACACGCCGTACGTTTCCTTCACGTACGTCCGCCACGCTTCAGGCACGGGCGTGCTGAGCGGCACGGGACGTTGCGTCACCATCCCGATCAGGTGGCTCCAGGCACGCGGCACAACGCCAGTGACGTCGTAGCCGCCTCCCCCAGTCGCGATCCAGCGGTTATCGCAGTAGCGGGCGGCGAGGCCGGCGACGGCGGAAGCCGCCTCACGCTGACCGTCAATGCTGAGGTTGAGGTGCGTCAGGGGGTCGTCCCGGTGGGAGTCGCAGCCGTGCTGGCTGACAATGACTTCGGGCTGGAACGCGCCGACAAGCTGCGGGACCACCGCATGGAAAGCCCGCAGCCAGGCCGCGTCGCCGGTGAACGCAGGAAGCGCGACGTTAACCACGGTCCCCGGGGCGTTTGGTCCGCCGGTTTCGTTGGCAAAGCCCGTGCCGGGGAAAAGCGTGAGGCCCGATTCGTGCAGGCTGATGGTCATGACACGGGGGTCGTTCCAGAAAATACTCTGCGTACCGTCGCCATGGTGGGCGTCGACGTCGAGGCTCACCACCCGCTGCACCCCGCCGTCGAGCAGCCTTTGGATAGCCATCGCAACGTCGTTGTAAACGCAAAAGCCGCTTGCACGCTCCCTCGCGGCATGATGCATCCCGCCACTGAAGTTCACAGCACGAACGGCTTGGCCGGACAGGATGGTCTCCGCCGCCAGCAGCGAACCGCCGGCGAGTCGGGCGCTGGCCTCGTGCATCCCGGCGAACGCGGGATCGTCCTCAGTTCCCAGGCCGCGGTCCTCCTCGGGAGCCGAGGGATCGACACTGACGCGGCGCACGGCCTCCACGTATTCGCGGCTGTGCACAGTAAAAAGTTCGACGTCGGTGGCCACCGTAGGCGCTTCGACGGCCACATGCTCGTGGTCAAACAGGCCGAGGGATTCGGCCAGCCGCGCTGTAAGTTCCAGCCGCTGCGGCGCCATGGGGTGACCCGGGCCAAAGTTGTAGGCAGTCATGGCTGGATCCCACACCACCGTCGTTGGCAATGCGGACCGCGTAATGCTGGAAGCTGTTGTTCCAAGCCGTGAGTTCATCCAGAACAGGCTACCTGAGCCCGGAGTAGCCTACCGCCCGGTTACGCCGCAGGAATAGTGGTTTACTACTCAGGAAAGCTTGTTCAACCGAGGAAGAGCGCCATGTCTCAAAGCCAGTCGCGGTCCACGAGCCCGACCAACTGGCAACCCAACCAGCAGGAGCGGGAAGGTCTCTGGATCTTCACGCGCGTGCGCGACTTCGTTGACAACATTGCCAACACCTCCCCAGCCCGCTTGGCATTGACCGTCTTCGCCGTGGTGATCCTGGTTTTTACCGGATTGCTGTCCCTTCCCGCTGCTTCCACGGCCGGCACTGTCACACCCCTGCACCAGTCCATGTTCACGGCGGTTTCCGCTGTTTGCGTTACCGGATTGACAGTGGTTTCCACCGCCACGCACTGGACCTTCTTTGGTCAGCTGGTCATCCTGGTGGGCATCTTCGTTGGCGGTCTCGGCACGCTGACCCTCGCCTCGCTGTTGGCCCTCATGGTCAGCAAACGGCTGGGTGTGCGCGGCAAGCTCATCGCCCAGGAAGCCATGAACAACGCTGGCAGGCTCGGCGAGGTCGGTACGCTGCTGCGCATTGTCATCGTCACGTCCGTGGTGATTGAGGCAGCCCTGGCCATAGCCCTGATTCCCCGGTTCATGGTGCTGGGCGAACCATTCTGGCAGGCCGTCTGGCATGGTGTGTTCTACTCGATCTCCGCCTTCAACAATGCCGGATTCACGCCACATTCGGACGGCATCGTCCCCTACGAAACCGACCTTTGGATCCTCATTCCACTCATGTTGGGCGTCTTCCTCGGCAGCCTCGGTTTCCCCGTGGTGATGGTGCTGCAGCAGAACGGGCTCAACTGGAAAAAGTGGAACCTCCACACCAAGCTCACCATCCAGGTCTCCTTCATCCTGCTCGCGGCAGGCACTGTCCTGTGGGCCCTGATGGAGTGGGACAACATGCGCACCATCGGCCACATGGACATGGGCGACAAGGTGATCCATTCACTATTCGCCTCTGTCATGACCCGTTCCGGCGGCTTCAACCTGGTGGACCAAAACCATATGGAATCCACCACCATGCTCCTCACCGACGCCCTGATGTTCGCCGGTGGCGGTTCTGCGTCTACTGCGGGCGGCATCAAGGTGACCACCATCGCGGTCATGTTCCTGGCCATCATGGCTGAAGCCCGCGGCGACGCCGACGTGAAGGTTTACGGCCGCACCATTCCGCAGGGCACCATGCGGGTGGCCATCTCCGTGATCGTGGCCGGAGCCACCCTGGTGTCGGTGGCCGCCTTCCTGCTCCTGTCCATCAGCGGAGCTTCCCTGGACAGGGTGCTCTTTGAATCCATCTCCGCCTTCGCCACCGTGGGACTGAGCACAAACCTCAGTGCCGAGCTGCCGCCGTCGGGCGTTTACGTCTTGACCGCGCTGATGTTCGCCGGCCGTGTCGGCACCGTAACCCTCGCGGCCGGGTTGGCCCTGCGCCAACGCAGCCAGCTGTACCACTACCCGGAAGAGAGGCCAATCATTGGCTAGTAGCACAGGGGCAGCCAACCGCCCCGCCCACAACGCACCAGTGCTGGTGATTGGCCTTGGCCGGTTCGGTTCCGCGACGGCTGAGCAACTGGTCAAGCAAGGCCGTGAAGTCCTGGCTATCGAACGTGACCGCACCCTCGTCCAGAAGTGGGCGCCTGTGCTCACGCACGTCGTGGAAGCGGACGCCACCAACATTGATGCCCTGCGCCAGCTCGGTGCCCAGGAATTCAGCTCAGCGGTGGTGGGTGTTGGTACGTCCATCGAGTCCTCCGTGCTCATCACTGTGAACCTGGTGGATATGGGCATCCAACATCTCTGGGTCAAGGCCATCACGCCCTCGCACGGCAAGATCCTGACACGGATCGGCGCCAACCACGTGATCTATCCGGAGGCCGATGCCGGTGTCCGCGCAGCCCACCTGGTATCCGGGCGAATGCTGGACTTCATCGAGTTCGACGACGACTACGCGATCGTCAAGATGTACCCGCCCAAGGAAACAGTGGGCTTCACTTTGGAGGAATCCAAGGTCCGTTCGAAGTATGGCGTGACCATTGTCGGCGTGAAAACCCCGGGCGAGGACTTCACGTACGCCCGACCGGAAACCAAAGTGTCCGGCCACGACATGTTGATCGTGTCCGGACACGTGGACCTGCTGGAGCGCTTCGCAGCGCGACCGTAGTGGCGGCCGGACCGTAGTGGCGCGGCCGTAGGGCTAGCCGAGCTGCTTGGTGATCTCTGCTGCCCGGGCGGCTGCCGCGCGGGCGCCGTCGGCGATGATCTTGGGGATCCCGCCGTCGTCGAAGGCCGCGATGGCCCGCTCGGTGGTGCCGTTGGGGCTGGTGACGGCGATGCGGAGGGCTGAGGGGTTTGCTCCCGGTTCGGCCAACATGAAGCCGGCCCCTGCCACGGTTTCGCGGGCAAGCATCACGGACAGCTCCTCGTCCAAACCAAGCTCCACGCCGGCCGCAGCCATGGCTTCGGCGAGGTAGAACGCGTAAGCCGGGCCGGAACCGCTGATAGCGGACAGCGCATCCACCTGTTCTTCGGGAATCTGGACCACTGTGCCGGCGCCGGCCAGCGCCTTCTTCGCCTTCTCCAGCTGCTCAGGCGTGCAATGAGTACCCGGGGAGACAGATATGACACCGCGGCCCAATCTTGAGGGCGTGTTGGGCATGGTGCGGATCACCGGCTGTCCGTCCGGCAGCGCCGCTTCGAGCTGGGCGAGGGAGACTGCCGCTGCGACACTGACAACGATCGTGTCCTTCCCCAGGGCGGGGCTGATCTCCCGGGCCAGGTCCAGAATGCCTACCGGCTTGACGCCCAGAATGACCATGCTGGAGCCTTTGGTGGCCAGCCTGTTGTTGTCCGGCTCCTCCTCGCCTGCGATGGCCATGACCCCATGGCGCTGGGCCAGTTCGTCCGCCCGCTCGGCACGGCGGACGGTGGCGACGATATCGGACGGGTCCGTCCCGGCGGCAAGCAGGCCTCCCAGGATTGCCTCGTTCATGGATCCACAGCCAAGGAATGCGATTCGGTTGCTCATGGCTCCATCATTGCAGTTGGCCTTGGACGGGGTCTAACGAATTCCAGATTCCCAGCTAGCTCCCAAGGTTATTGCAGGCAGCACTCATTCTTGGTCCGTAACTTAGTAGTTACCTCATTGAGGGTGCGAGTGATGAGGCGGGCATGGGGATGTCCGCCAGCAGCACCGGTGGCCGGGCGGGTTTTCCCCCATTTCCCGATTCGGCCGCCGGTGCTTTCGCTGTTAAGGACCGTGGACCGCGCGAAGCCCCACGCTTATCCGCCTGACGCACCCTAGAAGGGTGGGTCAGGCGAACAGGGTGAGGCGCTGGTGTATAGCGCTCGACGCCGGTTAGTTGTCTACGCTGCGCAACAACGGGACGCTGAGGTGCTGCCGGGCAAAACGCAGGGTTTCTGCCAGCATTTCCTCGCGCTCCCCCGCTACCTTCGCCTTGCGGGTTGAAATCTCCGCCACTACGACGCCGTCGAAACCCGTGGCTGCCAAATGCTGCAAAGCATCGGCGCACTGCTGCGTTCCGGTGCCCGGCACCAGGTGCTCGTCCTTGCCGGAACCCGAACCGTCGGTGAGATGGACATGCCGGAGCTTGTTTCCGAGCGCTTTGATGGCTTCCAGGCTGTTGGCCCCGGCAGTGGCGGCATGGGAGAAGTCCCACGTGACGTCGTCGTAATCCTGGCCCAAAGGATCCCAGTGCGGCAGGTAGGCCACCGCTTCACGTCCGCGAACGCGCCATGGGTACATGTTCTCCACGGCTATACGCACCCGGTACCGCGCCGTGATTTCACGCACGCCTTCCACGAAGTTCTCCGCGTAATTTGACTGCCAGCGGAACGGCGGGTGGACCACCACAGTGTCGCATCCGACGTCCGCGGCCATTTGGCAGGATTTCTCAATCTTGTTCCACGCCGTACCCCAAACCTGTTGCGTCAACAGCAAGGTGGGCGCGTGGATGGAGACGATCTCCTGGTGGTACCGGTGGCTTAGCTGGATCAAGGCATCCGGGTTCTGGCTCACCGCGTTATTGGTTACCATCACCTCCACGCCTTCGTAGCCCAGGTCCTGCGCCACCGCGAAAGCGTCGTGGACGCTCAGGGGGTACACGGATGCACTGGACAGCGCCACGGGAATTTGGCGGTCATTCACTTCAGGTTCGACGTCGTTGCTCATCTCAGGAGGCCAGCCCGCCTGCCACAGGAGCTGGGATGGGTGATGGGGACGGTGTGTTTACAGGGACCGGGAATTCTCTGAACCCCGGATGGGGCTCTTCTTTATCGGGAGCCTTGGCGGCTTCCTTGGCTGCCTTTTTCTTGGATTTGTCCTTCTTGCGCTTGCCCACGTGCGGTGCCGGATCCAGAGCTTCCTCGAACACCAGCTGGTCCAGGCGTCGCAGGATCAGGCCTTCACGAAGGGCCCAGGGACAAATCTCCATCTTGGGAAATTCAAAGAGCTCAAGGGCCGCTTCAGCAACGAGGGCACCCGCCAACAACTGTCGGGCGCGCGCATCGGAGACGCCAGGAAGGTACAACCTGTCTTCCACGGTCATGGCGGAAATCCGCTGTGCCCACAGCCCCAGGTCTGCTGCGTGGAGCTCACGCTTCACGTACGGCCCTGCAGCGCTGGGAGCTGCACCGGCGATGCGCGCCAAGGAGCGGAACGTTTTGGAAGTGCCGGCCACCAGATTGGCCCGGCCCAACTCGTGGAAGTCCCGGACCACCGGTTTCAGCGTGGACCGGATGTAGCGCCGCAGTTCCTTCACGCTCTTCGCGCTGGGCGGATCATCGTGGAGCCAGTCCCGCGTCAAACGGCTGGCACCCAGGGGAACAGAGGTGGCGTACTCGGGGAGTTCATCCGTCCCATACGCCATTTCAAAGGAGCCGCCGCCGATGTCCAGGTCAAGGATGTTGCCTGCGCCCCATCCGTACCAGCGGCGTACTGCGAAGAAAGTCATGGAGGCTTCTTCGCTGCCGGTGAGTTCCTGGAGGGTCACCGTGGTCTCGTGTTTGACGCGGGCCAGGACCTCGGGTCCGTTGGTTGCCTCCCGAATGGCCGAGGTACAGAACGCCAGGAGATCCTCCGCCTTGTGGCTGGCCGCGAACTCCCAGGCTTCCAGGACGAATTCGATGAGCTCGTGCTGCCCGGCGTCGTTGATGTTGCCATCGCCGTCGAGGTACTGCACCAGAGAAAGCGGGCGCTTGTGGGAAGCGAAAGCTACCGGACGCGCGCCGGGGTGAGCGTCCACCAGCAGTAGGTGGACGGTGTTGGACCCGATGTCGAGAACGCCAAGACGCATTCTGCCATTATTCACCGATTCGAAGCCCGTGAAGCAACTTGGCGACGACGTTTCGCTGACCGGATGGTTACCGGCAGCTTGGTCGACCGCTATTCGGCGGACTCCCCGGCTTCGTCGGCACGCTTGAAGTCGCGGCGGATGTTCGCAATGCCCTCGGGGTCGATTTCGAAGCCGAATTCGCTTCCCGGGTTGATGACCATGCCGAGTTCGTCTCCGATGTTTCCCAGGATCGCCGAGCCCATGGTGCCCAGGACGTGCGGGGCTGCTTCCAGGAAGCGCTCATCCACGCGGCTCGGGTGGCTAAAGACGGCCAGGACGGGCTGGCCGTCGGCGTTGGAGAGCACCAAAGGCTCCACGGAGGAGTCGGGGCCGTCCACGGCTTCCGAGCTGACGAGGTAGACCTCGTTGTTCAGGAAAGCGAGGATGACGTCCACCGGGTTCGCGTCCGGTTGTTCGGCCGAGGCGAGCTTCGCCTCGAGGTCGTTCAAGGGTTCGTTGTCCGGTGACACCGTCTGTTCAGTCATGGTTCTACTCGACCACGATGCCGGCCGGGACGCAATTCGCGAATGCTGCCCCGGCCGTCATGGTGACTACTTTTTGGCTGTGGCCTTCTTGGCCGGTGCCTTGCGGGTAGTGGTTCGCTTGACCGGTCCCTTGGCACGTTTTTCCGCCAAAAGCTCGACGGCGCGTTCCCGGGTCAGCTCCTCAAGGGAGGTTGTGCGCGGGACGGTGATGTTGGTAACGCCGTCAGTGATGTAAGGGCCGAAGCGGCCTTCCTTCACCACGATGTTCTTCTCGGAGACGGGGTCCGGACCGAACTCGGCCAGCGGCGGTACGGAGGCACGGGCACCACGTTGCTTGGGCTGCGAGTAGATCTCCAGAGCCTGTTCCAGGGTGATCGTGAAGATTTCCTCTTCCGAACCGATGGAGCGGGAGTCAGTGCCCTTCTTCAGGTACGGTCCGAACCGGCCGTTTTGTACCGTGATGGGGTTGCCATCCGCGTCCTCACCGAGGACCCGGGGCAGGCTCATGAGCGCGAGGGCTTCATCCAAGGTGACCGTATCCACGGTCATGGACTTGAACAGAGAACCGGTGCGCGGCTTGGCCTTCACAGGCTTCTTGGGAGGCTTGGGCTTGCCGTTCTTGTAGTACTCCACCGGCTGGTTGGCCAACTGTTCCTCGGTCATCTCAGGGATGATCTCGGTGACGTAAGCGCCGTACCGGCCATTCTTGGCAACGATGGTGTGGCCCGTGTGCGGGTCGGTTCCCAGGACCCGTTCCTCGGGCGCTGCGGTCTCCATGAGCTCTTTGGCTTTGTCTGCCGTGAGTTCGTCCGGAGCGAGTTCCTCGGGGACGTTGGCCCGTGCGGACTCAACCACTTCGCCGGTTTTCGCATCCAAGGTGGGGATGGAGCTTTCCAGGTACGGGCCGAATTTGCCCACCCGCAGCGTGATGCCGTCGGCGATGGGCACGGAATTGATCTCCCGGGCATCGATTTCGCCGAGGTTGTTCACGATGCTCAGCAGGCCGGGGTCTGCGTCTTCACCGTAGTAGAAGTGCTTGAGCCAGGCAGCACCCACGGCTTGGCCGTTGGCGATCTTGTCGAGGTCGCCTTCCATGTCTGCCGTGAACTCGTAGTCCACGTAATCAGTGAAGTGCTGTTCCAGCAAGCGGATCACGGAGAATGCGATCCAGCTGGGAACCAGGGCAGAACCCTGCTTACGAACGTAGCCACGGTCTTGGATGGTGGAGATCGTGGACGCGTAGGTGGACGGGCGGCCAATGCCCCGCTTTTCCAGCTCAGCGGTCAGCGATGCTTCCGTGTAACGCGGCGGCGGTGACGTTTCGTGCCCGACAGCAACGATGTCCGAAGCCGTGAGGGAATCATCCTTGGCAACGTTCGGCAGGCGACGGGCTTCATCGGATTCTTCATCACCGCGGCTCTCGTCCTTGCCCTCTTCATAGGCTGCGAGGAAACCGGGGAAGGTAATGACCGTACCGGAAGCGGAGAATTCGGCGTCGCGACCGTCAGCAGCCACTGCACCGAGGCGGATGGTGGCCGTGGAACCCTTGGCGTCAGCCATCTGGGAGGCGACCGTGCGCTTCCAGATGAGCTCGTAGAGGCGGAACTCATCACCGCTCAGCTGCTTGGCAACCTGCGCGGGAGTGCGGAAGGAGTCTCCCGCGGGACGGATGGCCTCGTGAGCTTCCTGGGCGTTGGCAGCCTTATTGGCGTAGACACGGGGGCTCTGGGGCACGTACTCGGGACCATAAAGCTCCGAAGCCTGACGGCGGGCAGCTGTGAGTGCTTCATCGCTCAAAGCTGATGAGTCCGTACGCATATAGGTGATGTAGCCGTTTTCATACAGGCGCTGGGCAACCTGCATGGTGCTCTTCGACGAGAAGCGGAGCTTACGGCCGGCTTCCTGCTGCAGCGTGGAGGTGGTGAACGGTGCTGCAGGGCGGCGGGTATACGGCTTGGTGTCTACAGAGCGGACCCGGAAATCAGCGTTCTCCAGACCGGAGGCCAAGGACGTGGCGAGTTCCTCATTGAGGTGCACGACGTTTGAGGAGGTGAGCTGCCCGTTGTCGTTGAAGTCCCGGCCACTGGCTACCTTGGAACCATCCACGGCGGCAAGCTTGGCCTTGAAAGAACCCGAATCTGAACCGAACTGGCCCGTGAGGTCCCAGTAGGACGCGGCCCGGAAGGCCATGCGTTCACGTTCCCGGTCAACCACCATGCGGGTCACCACGGACTGGACACGGCCAGCAGACAGTCCGCGGGCAACCTTGCGCCACAACACGGGGGAAATCTCGTAGCCATAGAGGCGGTCAAGAATACGACGTGTTTCCTGGGCATCCACCAAAGCGGTATCGACATCCCGGAGGTTGTCCATGGCGCGGTGGATGGCTTCCTTGGTGATTTCACCGAACGTCATGCGGTAGACGGGGACCTTGGGCTTCAGGACCTCCAGGAGGTGCCACGCGATGGCTTCGCCTTCGCGGTCCCCATCAGTTGCGAGGTAGAGGGCGTCAGCGTCTTTCAGCTGGGCCTTGAGCTCGGCGACCTTCTTCTTCTTGTCCGGAGAAACAACGTAGTACGGCTTGAAGTCGTTTTCGATGTCGACAGCGAACTTGCCCAACGAGGTCTTCTTCAGCTCGGCAGGGAGGTCCGACGGCTGCGGGAGGTCCCGGATATGGCCGATTGAAGCCTCGACGATGAAGCCCTCGCCAAGATACTTGGCGATGGTCTTGCTCTTGGCGGGAGACTCCACGATCACGAGTTTCTTGCCGGTTTTTGCCTTGCTGGGCACGGTGCTCCTACAGAAAAAATGTGTAATTGGGCTGGTGCCCATATTGGCCTAGTTCACCATAGTTTGCAGAATCCTGCGTTTTGGTGCGGAACCAGGGCGGACAGTCAAAGACCCGTCGGGGCTCTTACTGACCGGGTGCTACCCGGTCATCCGGGATCATTGACCACAAGGTTGCCACACGTTCAGCACCTTCCGGTATCCGGTTGGGATCCTCGAGTTCGTACTCCCGCAGAACAGCGCGGATTCTGTCCAAAAGTTCCCTGCGCTGTGGGTTGGTCAAGTACAGCAGGTTGCTGGAAAGGACTACTGCTGCCGGCTCTTCCCCTGTTTCCCCCCGTTGCCGGCGTTCCCCGCGAGCCCTGGCGAAGGCTGAAGCCCGGCGTCGGAAGGCATCAAGCTCCAGGTCAACCACGGCAATCTCAGGGCTGGCAACACTGCCTCCCGAGATGGTGAAGTCCGTTCCGGCCGCCTTCCAGCGACGTTCGCGGGCATCACCGGCGTTTTCCGCAGGTGCCACGATCCCCCATTTCTGGAGGGCCCGGAGGTGGTAGCTCATTGCACTGGGCGTCAGCCCTGTCCTGGCAGCGAGTTCCGTGGCTGTGTGACTGACCTGTGTGGCGTAGAGCTCAGAGATAACCTCAATCCGGGCGGCGTGCGCCAATGCACGGATAGCCTTGGGATCAGTGATCTCAACCGTCTTTTCGGCACGCTTCCGCCGCGGAATATCGCCTGACGCTTGGGATGATTCGTTGTTCGCACTCACTTCATCAGTGTAGTCAGGGTCACTTCCTGGAGGCCCGGTGTTTGATGAGCGCGGCGCCGCACCCCGGATCATGCGTCGACCTGCGCCGGGTCCGGAAGGAGGAACCCGTCCAAAACCAGGTTGGTGACCTCGCGGAAAAGCCCTTCGCGGAAGGTCTCTTCGTCGAAGTCCTCTCCCCCGCCCAGGAGCGATACCAAAGCCGAGACGATCTGCCGGACCGACAATTGGCCGTCGCAGGCGGAAACGAACCCGGCCAGTTCAGTGCTGAGCAGATTGGTCCGGCGAAGTCCCGCCCCTTGCCTCAGGAGGATGACTCCGGGATGAACGGCTCCGGGTCGCTGGTGCCGTTCCTCGGTGACGTCCTCGGCAACCACCAAGTGCGCCTCCGGGACCGAATGTGAGGCCACCCAATCAGCCCGTTCCACGGCAGCACCCAGATGCGGCCCGATCGGCTGCTCTATTGGATATGTGATTTCCTCGAAGCGGCTGATGGTGACCTCGAGGGGTGTGTCCGGGCGGCGCAGCCAAATCATGCCGAAGCCAATACCTTGGACGTTCCTGGAAGCAAAGTCGTCCAGATAGGCGGCGTACGCTTCCTGGTATTGCTGGCCCTCGCGGTTCTGCGATGCGTCCTGGAGCCAGGTCTCCGCGTACTGCTCGGGACCCACCTGCTCCCGTTGGATGAACCAGACGTCCAGACCGGAGTCCTGGAGCCATGCCTTGGGCCGGTCCTTCCAGTCCGTACCGGAAGTAACCTCCCAATTGCCGAGCATTTGCGCTGTTCCGCCGGGCTCGAGGACCTCGGCCAAGGACTGTACCAAGGACGCAACGATATCGTCGCCGGGAAGCCCGCCATCGCGGTACGTGAACTGGTCCGACGACGATTCGCCGCCCGTTCGCGGAGTGATGACGAACGGTGGGTTCGATACCACCAAGCCGAACTGCTCCCCCTCTACCGGATCCAGGAGCGATCCGAGCCGCAGGCTCACCCGACGCTCCAGGTTGTCCGGGTCCAGCTCCAGTTCTGCGGCGTTCAGCAGAAGGTTGAAGCGGGTGAACGCGAGTGCCCTCTCCGAGATGTCCGTGGCCGTGACGTGCTCGCAGTGATGGAGCAGGTGGAAGGTCTGGATACCGCAGCCGGTGCCCACGTCCAGCGCTCGTTTGCTGTGTTTCCTGAATGTGGTCTGGACCAGCGTTGTGGAGGCACGCCCGATTCCCAGGACGTGGTCGTGCCTCAGGACTCCGGGCTGCTGGTGGGCAGCAAGGTCGCTGGCAACCCAGAGTTCTGCACCGCCACTGCCATCCGTGTTGGCGTCCCAGCCGTAGGGGCGCAGGTCCGCCTTGGCATGAGCCATTCCTGAATCTACGGTGATCAGACCCAGTTCCTCAAGGCCTTTCGCACGGATACCGGGGAGGGCGGAATCGATGTCCTCGACGGACTGCGGAACGGCCAGCAGCCAGAGACGAACAATTACAGCCTGTGATCTGAGGGCCGGGTCCTTGGAGTCCATGAGTCTCTCACTGGCAAGGAGCGCGGGAATGAGCTGGTCCCTGCCGAGCGCTTCTGAGGCGGTTGTTCCCAGGAGTTCAGCCACGCCGTCCACTGTGTAGTTGAGGGCACGAAGGTCTGCGGCGAGCGCCGAAAGCAGTTCGGGGCGGTCACTGCGGGGAGCATCGTCAATATTGCCGGCAGTAAAGGTGGAAGCTGTGTCAGTCACCTTGCAAGTGTAGGGGCGACGCACCCTGCCTTTGGATCGTGAACCTGCGCTATGTGGACAAAGGCCGCCGCTGGAACCCGGTAGCGTTGGATTCATGCTCACCTTCTCTTCCACAAGGCGCCATGCTGGCCTTGTTGCCATCACCGCTGCGGCCTTGCTGGGGGTCTGCGGCTGCCAGGCGCCGGCCAACATCGAAGATGCCGACGTTACTGCTTGGAGGGAAAAGATCCTGCCTGCGGCGAGCGGTGTGGTGTTGGAGGACTCCGGCAAGATCCTCAACCGGGACCCGTTGGTCAAGGAGTCCCCCAACGTTCCGGGCGGGAGCTACACGCTCACCATGGCATGCGATGGGGGCGGCAAGGCGTACTTCGCTGTTTCCTCTAGCGGCACCAAGATCGCGGACGCGGCCGCGGCATGCAATGGCAGCCTTGATGTGGTGAAGATCAAGGTGCCTGGCACTGGCCCCCTCAGCATCTCGACGAGCAGTGTTGATGCTCCGCTGATCTTCGCCTACCACGTGGTTCCTGCGGCCGCCTAGGGCCGGCGCACCTGCTCCGATAGGCCTTTGGCCAGTGGCTTTACGGGCGTAAAGTCAGTGCATGGGCAGCAAGGCAGCTCGCTCGGTGATGCCACAGCGGCTGGCGAGGGCCGCCGTCGTCATCCTTGTTGTGCTGGGCGGCAGCCTGACGGCCTGCGAATACAACTATGACGAGGGCGGACGGCCGGATGCAAGCCCTACCTCCCCAGCCGGCAATGTAGTTCTTCCGCCCGATCCGGCCTTGGAGGAAACCGTCACCGGTGAGGCGCTCGAAGAGTGGGCAAAGTTGGCCCTGCCTGAGTCCCAAGGGCAGTCGTTCTACTCAAGCAGTGGCTACCTCAATGCCGGCGAGTCCAAGTCTGAGCAAACAGTTCAACTGCCTGGAGGGACGTACGCGGTGACGCTGGCCTGCCGTGGCACTCGCAGGGTGACTTTCTCCGTCAAGGTGAGCGAAGTGGAACTGGTGAACCTGACGCTGGGATGCGCCAATGCACGCGTGAGCGTGGTCCAACTGGAAAAGGACGCCATACTGTCCATCACGGTGGGGACCAGATCCGATGCCAACTTCACCTATCGGGTGAGCCGGCTCTGATTCAGCGGTCAGGCCGCTTCGCAGCCCCCGGGGCAGCGGAGCGTTTCCGGGCTGGAGGCACATTCCTCGCAGTACAGGGTCAAAGTACGGCAACTGAGGTTGGAGCAGTTCTCGAACTTGTTGGTGGGAGCTGAGCAGCGGACGCACTCGCCGATGGTCTTGGCTTCCTCGCTGAACTCGACGTGCATGCGCTTGTCGAAGACGTACAGCGAGCCCTCCCAGAGGCCTTTGTCCTTGAACGTCTCGCCGTAGCGGACGATCCCGCCATCCAACTGGTAGACCTCCTTGAAGCCCCTGTTGACCATCAGGCTGGAGAGTACTTCGCAGCGGATGCCCCCAGTGCAATAGGTGACAACCGGCTTGTCCTTAAGGTCGTCGTACTTGCCCGAGTCGAGTTCCTTGATGAAGTCGTGGGTGGTGTCCACGTCCGGAACGATTGCGTCCTTAAACTTGCCGATCTGCGCTTCAAACGCGTTCCGGCCATCGAAGAACACTACGTCTTCGCCCCTGGACTTCCTGGCATCCACCAGCGCGTGAAGTTCCTCGGGTTGGAGGTGCTTCCCGCCGCCCACCACGCCGTTGGCGTCCACCTTCAGTTCACCCGGCGCGCCGAACGACACGATCTCATCGCGTACCTTGACGCTGAGGCGCGGAAAGTCTGCGGCGCTACCCTCCGACCATTTGAAGTCGATGTCGTGAAAACCCTTGTACTCACGAGTGGTTTTCACGTACTGCTTCATGTTGTTGAGCTCGCCGCCCACCGTGGCGTTGATGCCGTCCTTGGATATGAGGATCCTGCCGGTGAGGCCCAGTTTTTCGCACAGGGCACGCTGCCACAAACGCACGGCGTCAGGGTCGGCGATCGGGGTAAAGCCATAGAAGAGCACAATTCGGTTCAAAGCCACTATTAAAGGGTACTTGGTGCAGTAAAATCCGTTCGTTTCGTGTGGTGCCCGCGGCCGGAAGTCACAATTCCATAAGCAACCATCACCGGGCTGACGTGGCTCTGTTGCTTCATGGTGCGCTGGCATACTCTCTCTACATGAGTCCAGACGCCTTGGTTGAAGACATTGCGCACCTCTTGGAAGTCTGGGTAGCCGGCTGGTCCGGCTGCCGCGGCTATGAGTTCCGCCAAGAGGGCCGCTTCCCTGCCGCACTTCGCGCCGACAAAACCGGTGATTGGGAGTATTTTGCCCATGATCCGTCAGACGAAGAGTTCGCCGCCCTTGCGGATAAGACCGCAGAATCCCCAAACCGGATCCTGACGGTACTCACCAACGACGTCCAACGTTACAAGTACCTCGCTGAACAGCGCGGACTCACCGTGACGTCCGCATCCCAGACCATGATGATCGTGGACATGGAAACCCAGGATTCCGAGGATCCGTGGCTCCCTGACGACGATTTGGAGCTCGTTACTTCCGAATCGAACGGCGTCCACCATGCGGTGGTCCACTCCGGCGAACAGGTGGCTGCCAGCGGCCGGGTCTACGTGGTCAACGGCACAGCCGTTTTCGACAAGATCGTCACAGAACCTGACTTTCAGCGCCGTGGTCTGGGCACCTTCATCATGAAGGCCCTCGCCGCCCAAGCGTTCTCGCATGACGTTGAGAACGGCCTTTTGTTGGCATCCTTGGACGGCCAGAAGCTCTACTCCCATCTGGGGTGGGACGTGGTGTGCCACGTCCTGATGATGTCCAGTGGTAGCGAAGGCTCGGACCTGTCAGGAGCGTAGAAACTCCCCGCTTACAGCCAAGCCCGACGGCGGCGCCGCAAAGGTGCCGCCGTTGGCACGCCCCCACAGTGACAGAATGATTCGGTGGCTGCACCAAATTCACTGATCTCCTTGCTGGGCCGGACGCCGGACCCTGAGCAGCTGCGCCATGTCCATACCATCCCTGCCCGGAAAGCTGTCAACGAGCCCTGGCCCGGCTGGGTCCACCCGGATGTGGTGGCAGCCTACGGCACCCTGGGCATCCACGAACCGTACCGGCACCAGATCCAGGCGGCAGATCTCGCCCATTCCGGGCAGCACGTCGTCATCGCCACCGGAACTGCCTCCGGAAAGTCGCTCGCCTATCAGCTGCCCGCGTTGGACGCGATACACCGTTCGGAGCTGCGAGTCCTGTCGGATCCCGGAAAGATCCACGACGACGGCGCGGTCACGCTCTACCTGTCCCCCACCAAGGCCCTGGCAGCAGACCAGCTCTCAGCGATCCGCTCGCTGAAGCTGCCAACGGTTCGGGCAGAAACTTACGACGGCGACACCGATGTCTCGTCCCGGCGCTGGATCCGTGACCACGCCAATTTCATCCTTGCCAACCCTGACATGCTGCACTTCGGCATCCTTCCCAACCACACATGGTGGGCCCGGTTCTTCAGACGCTTGCGCTACGTCATCGTGGATGAAGCACATAGTTACCGAGGCGTGTTCGGCTCGCACGTGGCCAATTTGATGCGTCGCCTGCGCCGGATCTGCGCTTATTACGGTGCGGGGACTTCCTTCCCTGAGCCTGTCTTCATAGCTGCTTCCGCCACCGCTTCCGATCCCGGGGTGTCCTTTGGACGGCTCATAGGCGCCCCCGTCCGTGAAGTTTCCGAAGACTGCTCTCCGCACGGTTCCACCACTGTGGCCTTCTGGGAGCCGGCCCTGACCGACGTCAAAGGCGAGAACGGTGCTAAACAGCGGAGGACAGCCGTAGCTGAGACCGCGGATATCCTGGCCAACCTCGTCTCGTCACGCGTCAGGACCATCGCGTTCATCAAGTCGCGTCGCGGCGCTGAGTCCATTGCGTCCATTACCAAGAGACTGCTGGATGAGGTGGATCCCAGTCTCTCCGGGCGGGTGGCGGCCTACCGGTCCGGGTACTTGCCCGAGGAGCGGCGGGCTTTGGAGCAGGCTTTGAGGTCCGGCCAGTTGCTGGGTGTCTCCAGCACGTCCGCCTTGGAACTCGGCATCGACATCTCGGGACTTGATGCCGTACTGGTGGCCGGATGGCCGGGCACCAGGGCCTCGCTCTTTCAGCAGATCGGCCGTGCAGGCCGCGCGGGGCAGGACGCTATTGCGGCTTTTGTGGCCAGCGATGATCCCCTGGATACCTATTTGGTGAACCACCCGGAAGCGATCTTTGATGTCTCCGTGGAGGCGACAGTCTTCGATCCCGGCAATCCCTACGTCCTTGGCCCACACTTGTGCGCTGCGGCGGCCGAGTTGCCTATCGGCCCGGCGGAGCTGGATCTCTTTGGTCCCACTGCCGAGGGTCTCCTTGATCGCTTGGTGGTGCAGGGCTACCTTCGCAAGCGTCCCGGGGGTTGGTTCTGGACCCACCCCGAGAGCGCTGCCGGGATGGTAAATCTCCGGGCCGACGGAGGCGGCCCTGTCAGTATCGTCGACGCCGAGACCGGGTCCCTCCTGGGAACCATGGACTCGCCACAGACCCACTATCAGGCCCACACGGGTGCCATCTATGTCCACCAAGGTGACAGCTACCTGGTGGAGGACCTCAACGAGACCGATCACTGCGTGATGGTCCGCCGGGTAAATCCGGACTTCTACACTACGGCTCGGGATGTAACCCAGATCGAAGTCCTTGAAACCTCGCGATCGGTCCAGTGGGGTGACATCACCGTGCACTTTGGCGACGTCAAAGTAACCACACAAGTGGTCTCCTTTCAGCGCAAGGCCTTGATTTCGAACGAGATCCTCGGTGAAGAACCGCTCGATCTGGGAGCCCGCGACCTGTTTACCAAAGCTGTCTGGTTCGTGGTGGACAACCGTTCGCTGCACGGGGCCGGTTTAGTGGAAGCGGAGTTCCCCGGTGCCCTGCATGCGGCTGAACATGCCGCCATTGGGCTCCTCCCCCTGGTGGCATCCAGTGACCGATGGGACATCGGCGGCGTCTCCACCGCCCTGCATGCCGACACCGGCGTGCCAACGATCTTCGTGTACGACGGCCACCCCGGCGGTGCCGGATTCGCTGAGCGGGGCTTTGAAAAGGCCAAGATTTGGTTGACGGCAACCCGGGAGGCAATCAAGGCCTGCGAGTGTGATGCCGGCTGTCCGTCCTGTGTTCAGTCTCCTAAATGCGGAAACAAGAACAACCCGTTGGACAAGGCAGCCGCCATCACACTCCTGGACGTGTTGTTGAAGGACGCCAGCTAGGCAAGGGCGCCAGCCAACCACCAGGGCGCGAGCCAACAGCGCCGACAACAAGCCCGTCCTGCAGGAACCGGCCGGTTTGTGCCGCCTACGGAGGAGGTCCGGCCCGTGCGCGGCCAGTGGCAACGCCCCACCGGAAGGGGTTTGCCACCTCAGTGGCGACCTCCACCACGTTCCCGCCGGCTACCGTGCAGGACGTGAGCTGCGTATGGTGCTTTTCGGCCACGTCTGCGGCGACGGCACAAGGTTCCCCGGAAGCAAGACCCCTGGCAGCATCTGCTGCTGCGAGAGCCGCCAGATCGGCTGCCGATGCGGCCCGGGATGCCATTACCCCTGCCTGCGCGAGGAAAAGCAGTCCAAGAAGCATCGCCATGACCACCGCCCCAAGTCCCAGGGCGAGCACGGTTCCGGCCCCGCGCTCAGGCTGGATATTCACCAACACCCTCGTCACGGGGTGCCCGCTTCTGCCCGTGCTGACGCAGAGGCTTTCAACGTCCACGGGACAAGCGGTCCTAATGCTCCGCCTACTGGCGACGAAGCTGTCACGGTCAGCCACTCGCCGTCGTCGGTCAGTGTCGCGCTGACGCCGTCCCCTGCAAGTCGCTTGACGATCCCTTCCACCGACCCGGTCGTCTCGCCCCGGGCGGAGGCGCGCGCTCCCGCCCTCACCGCTTCCTCCAGCCGGAGTTGGGTGATACCCGCTGCGCCGCCTGCCAGCAGGAATGCCAGGAGCAACACAACGGCCGGCAAGGCGACGGCAAACTCCGCAGTGACAGCGCCCCGTTCCGTCTCTCCCCGGAACACTCTCCCGCGGGCAGGCAGCACCTCCGTCATGGCAAGGACAATGCCGTACGGATCAGGTTGAGCAGGAAGCCGCGGACCTCCTCGCTCCGAAGGATGACTACAAGGAGGCCCGCGAGCCCAACAGCAGCGAGGGTAGCTATGGCGTACTCGGCGGTGGCCATGCCCACTTCCGAACCCATCAGCCTTGTCCTTGCCCAGAAGCCATCGTCAGCAAGTTGCCTGTCCCCGAACTCCTCAAGATCGTCGAATCCCAGTTCGAACTGCCCGAGTTCGTCCTCGAGATCGAATCGCTCGAGGTCGTTATGCTCAAGCTCGTACTCGGAGAGCTCGTACTGCTGGGTTGTCGCCGGTTCTCCGGAAGAAACCTTCGGGTCTTCAACAGGCGCCGGTCGATCCCGGGGCAGATCACGGAGAATGTCAGGAAGGGTAGTTTTCACGGTGGGTTCCTTTCAAGAAGTGCCAGCGGGTCTGCCGACAGAATCGACTCTTCCGTGGCGGGGAGCAACCCGAAAGAAGTCGATTCCTGCAAGTGGATAACCACTCCTGACTGGCTGGATGTGGAGGAAAGGTCGGAGTTCCTCATCGAGCAGGCTTTGCCCGTGCATCTCAGCCAGAGGGAAGCATGGCGATCAGGACGGGGACGATTCCAAGGCAGATAAAGGCCGGCAACGAGCAGAGACCCAAAGGAACCACCAGCTTTACCCCCAAGGCAGCTGCCCGCTTCTCCGCGGCCCGGAACTGCTCGCGCCGTTCCCTCGCGGCCTGTGCATAGAGGATGGAAGCAGACGGCGCACCGGTCAGGGCTGCAAAAGCCAGTGCGTCCTTGAGCCGGACTACTTCAGCCGGATGCCTGATAGGAGTCCGCCAGGCAGTCTCCCAGTCGGTGCCGAGGGCAAGTGCGGCAACAACCGGCCGGAGTGATTGCCTGATTGGTGGTGACGCGCACTGTGCGATAAGTTCCAGTGCCCGCCGTATTCCAGCGCCCGCGTCGAGCATCGAGGCCACCAGCTCCAGCATCATTGCAGTATCGCGGAGCCCGTCCGCAGCGGGGTCAACGCGGGCTGCCATCAGTGACTTCTGCGGCGCTTCAGAATCCCAGTCACGAAGACGTAGTCGCGCCCTCAGCCGCGTGGGTGCCGCGAAGCTGATGAAGGCGGCGAGTGTCATGGCTGCGATCATCAACAACACCGGAGCGCCGGGCATCAGCGGCGTCCAGCCGCAGAGGCGACCAGTCGTGAGGACCAAACCCGGCCTGCCACCGTCAGGAAGAGCCCAGCCGCGAACGTGGCAACACCCAGGAAGTTGTCCAGCAAGATCCCCAACGGATCCACGCCCAATGCCATCCCCAGGCCAAGCCCGAACACCGGGAGCCACGACAACAGGCGAACGGTAGCCTTGGGCCCTGCGAGCGCCGTCTGGCGTGCTGCTTCGGAGTCCTCTTCGGCTTCCAGTTGAGCTGCGAACCGGGTGAGGAGGTCGGCTAAAGGACAGCCACTGGTTTCGGCGATGTCCAGGCATGCTGCCAGTTCCATCCACACACGTCGTTCGGAACGTCCGCGCCGCGGAAACACCTTTGCTGCCGTTCCACGGATGGCGTCGGCAGAAGAATTTCCAACGGTTGACGCTGCCCGTGCTGCTGCAAGTACCTGTAGCGACTCGTGCGACAGCCCGGCATTCCCCTTCTGCGCTACTGCGGCCGGGCAACCGTCCGTGATTTGCCGTGAACCATGGACAATCCATAATTCTTCCCACAGCCTGGTGGTTCCCCGCCCGCCGCGCAGGAGGGCTGCGAGCTGTTGCACCAGCACCACAAGTGACAAAGGCTCAGTCCGCTTTCGTCGTGAGCGGCCGTGCCAAACCCCCACACGAGCCTTGGTGCTACCACTCCGGCCTCTCGGCTCCCGCAGGCTCGTCCGAATTCGTCGCCTCCCGGCACCATGGCCGCTGAACTGCAGCCACGCCGCCAGTGCGGCGATGAGGACAATCGCCCCGATCATGGGCCGTCGCCGGCTTGTGGCAACAAATCATCGTGTTGCGGATAGTCGTCCACTTCAAGCGGCGCCAGGGAGAGCCGGGCGGCGAGTCCGGGCCATGCTGGGCCGTATATCATTCCTGACCGGCTCCAGCTGAGTGCCGGCACTACTTTCTGGCCCGCCCGTGTATCGGCGACTACGCCAATGGATGCCACTTTCCGCCCCGACGAGGATCGGTCTACGTGAATCACCACGTCCAAGGCACTGGAGACTTGCAACCGGACAGCTTCGGCGTTCAAGCCAGCCAGGGCGCCGAGGGCCACCAATCGTGCTGGCACAGCCTCGGCGGTGTTGGCGTGAATAGTCCCACCGCCACCGGTGTGACCGGTGTTGAGTGCGGTCAGCAATTCACGGACTTCGGCGCCTCGGCACTCGCCTACAATCAGCCTGTCCGGCCGCATGCGTAGTGCTTGGCGGACCAGGTCTCCCAAGTCCAAGGCCCCTCCTCCCTCAAGGTTTCCGTGGCGCGATTCCAGCGTCACTACGTGCGGGTGGACGGGGTTGAGCTCGGCGGCGTCCTCGATGAGCACCAATCGCTCCGCCGGATGGCTCAACCCGAGCATGGTGGAGAGCAGGGTTGTCTTTCCTGAGCCTGTGGCACCGCTAATAAGGAAGCTCAGTTTGTGCGCCACGATGGCACGCAGAACCGACTCGACGTGCTCAGAAAACATCCCGCGTTCCCTCAACTCGGCCAGAGTGAACACCTCTTCCCGGCGGATGCGGATGGACAACAGGGTGCCTGCCGTTGATATCGGTGCGAGGACTGCATGGACCCGGTAGCCTCCCTCGAGCCGGACGTCCACGCAGGGGGAGCCGTCGTCCAGTCTCCTGCCCCCGGCTGAAACCAAGCGGGTGGCCAGCGACCTGATCTGTTGTTCAGTATCGAAGTGAACCGCTGAACGTTCCAAGCCCTTACCGCGGTCCAACCAGACTGAATCGGGACCGTTAACGAAGATGTCAGTGACCGAAGGATCCTGGGCAAGGTGTTGGAGGGGTCCCAGCCCGTTCAGTTCCGCATTGATGGATTCCGCCGCTTCCAACGCCCCGGCAGTACCCAGTAGCCTGCCGCTGGCCTGCACAGCTGCTGCGACCGTAGACGGCGTTACGGGTCCGTTCCCTGCGAGCACTGACTCCCGCACCGTCTCAAGAAGGACGGTGTCCAGCCTGCGGCCCTGCCGACGGCGGGTTCCCTCGGCGAAGCGGCTCATTGGATGGCGCCGTTCAACTCCAGCACAGAGTTCAACTCCAGCACAGAATCGGCTAAGCGGCTGATCGGTTTTCGGCGTCCGAGTTCCAGCAACCGTCCACGTTCGGTGCCTAACGCCACGCCACGCATCTCGGGAAGGACGCCCAACAAGGGCAATCCCAAAGACTCGGAGATCAGCGGAGCGTCCACGGACGTAGCGCCGGTTCCGCGGACCAGAAGTCCGACGTCGACGGGTGGGAGCTCGTTGAGGACGCGCGCGGCCGCCACCGCGCATTTGAGGTGGGACTTGCTCAGCAGCAAGATCCTGTCGCAGTCCCACGCGAGCGTCCCCAGTCCTTCCGCGCTGCGCCCGATATCCACCAGGACTAGTTCGAAGCTTCGGCGTGCGGCGTCAACCACGGCAGCTACAGCACCGGCCGCGGGGATATGGGCCGGTTCCCTGGTCCCGGGCCATGAGAGGAAGGCGAACCCGCCTGCGACGGGCAGGGAGTCCCGGAACTGCGAGGGATCCATGCTGCCGCGGGTTTCGGCGAAATCCGGCCAACGTAGGCCCGGAATCTCGTCGGCCGTCACCGCCAGTTCAAGTCCTCCGCCCCAACGGTCACCATCGATGAGCACGGTGCTGACGCCATGCCCTGCCGCAGCCTGGGCCAGCCAAATCGCGGTGGTTGTAGCTCCCGCCCCGCCACTGCCGCCGATGACCCCGATGACCGTGCCCCCGGGGTCTGGAGATCCGGACATGCTGAGGTGTTCAGCCAGCCAGGCGGCGGCCTCGGGAAGGACGGCTACCCGTTCAGCTCCCAGCGCAGCAGCCAAACGCCATAGCCCGTCACCTTCAGAGGCTTTGCCGAGCAAAACCGTGGGAGCCCTTCGCCGCGGGGGCAGTTCGCGGATATCACTGCCCACTAAAACGACGTCGGCGTTATCCCAACCATGGACGGCCTCCGCCACGTCAATGGCCGTTCTGAGGCTTCCGCCTGCCGCTGCGATTATCCGTTTGGCTTCTTCCTGAAGATAGGGGTCGCCGGAAACAAGCAGTATCCCGACGGCGTCGCGGGGCACCCATGATCCGTCCGCGTCCCCCTGCGGTGTGCGGCTGCTTTGCCCGTGGTGCTTGCTGGTTTGCCCTTGCCGACGATTTCGCATGCTCATGGCATTCACACTGATTGACGCGGCCGGGACTACATAAGGTCTGCATGCCCTTATGTGCACAACCCGGGACGGCTGCAGCTGTGGAGGACCAGTCGCGCCCCGCACCAGGACCAGGACCACCACAGCACCCCTCCGCACAGGGCAGAATGGAACCATGTATTTGCTGCTCGCCGCCCACCAGGAAGGCGCAGCCATACAAAGGATCTCCCCCACCGGAAAGGCCACCGCTGACGCGCGCGTCGTCACCCGTGGCGAGCTGCCCGGCGTCGTGCGTGAATTCGAAGCGCAACGGCCCCGCTGGGTCTGGCATCGCGCCCAGGATTGGTATCCGGAACTGCTGACCCATGGCATGGAACTGGAGCGCTGCCACGATCTGGCGCTCTGCGGAGCCATTCTGGCCCACTCTGAATTCACTGCGCATACGGACTACGCCAAGCATGCGGTCAAGCTCACGCAGGACGACGACTCGACACCGCCACGGGCTCTTCAGCCGCCGCCACCGCCCGTGGACCAAGGCGCGCTCTTCGTGGACATTGCACCGTCCAGCTCCAAAGCGGGGCTGGCCGAACTCAGGGAAGAATTCGCTGCCCAGCAGCACGCCATCTCCCAGGTCTCCGAGGCCCACCAGCAGAAACAACGCCTACAACTACTCCTTGCCGCGGAGTCGGCGTGCGCCATCATCGCCATCGAGATGCAGCACGCCGGCGTCCCTTGGCGCGAAGAGCTGCATCAGCAGATCCTCTCCGATGTCCTGGGTCCCAGGCCGCCGCTCGGGCACCGGCCGCCGGCACTTGAGGCTCTCTGCGCCGAGCTTCGGAGCATCCTTAACTCCCCCAGCCTGAATCCGGACTCCCCGCAGGACCTTATGCGTGCCTTGCACCGGAACGGGATCGAGGTGAAAAGCACCCGTCAATGGGAGCTCCAGGAATGGAAGCACCCTGCCATCCAGCCCCTGCTCGCCTACAAGAAACTTTCCCGCCTGCACACCGCCAACGGCTGGTCCTGGTTGGACGCGTGGGTACGTGACGGGCGGTTCCACCCGGAGTACGTGGTGGGTGGGGTAGTGTCCGGCCGCTGGGCATCACGCGGTGGTGGTGCGCTCCAGATCCCGCGTAACATCCGGGCCGCGGTCCATGCGGACCCGGGTCACAAACTCATCGTCGCCGACGCCTCGCAATTGGAGCCGAGGGTCCTCGTGGCATTGGCCCAAGACACGAAAATGGCGGAGGCGGCTCGCGACAAGGACCTCTATGCCGGCATCGCTGCCCAAGGTTTTGGCGGTGACCGTGCCAAAGCAAAGATTGCGCTGTTGGGAGCCATCTACGGCGCTACTACGGGTGAGTCGGGCAGGCTCATGCCGCAGCTCACGCGTACCTATCCACGCGCCGTCGGGTTCGTGGAGCAGGCTGCTCGGGAGGGCGAAGCAGGCCGGACAGTCACCACCCGGCTGGGCAGGAGCAGCCCGCCACCGTCGGCCGGTTGGTTGCGGAGCCAACAATCCACCACTGCCGAGGAACAGCGCCGCGCTGACAACCTGGCCCGGTCCAGGGGCCGTTTCACCCGCAACTTCGTAGTCCAGGGCTCGGCTGCTGAATGGGCGGCGTGCTGGCTGGCGGAATTACGACGGCGGTTGAGGGCTTCGCGCGCCGAAGGCTCACCCATCGGGGAACTCGTCTTCTTCCTGCACGACGAAGTGATGGTTCACGCACCCGACCACGCGGTAGACGCCTGTATCAGGGCCATCGAAGAAGCGGCAACAGCGGCGAAAGAACTGATGTTCGGGCGGATCCCTGTGGAATTTCCGGTGAGTGTCGCCGTCGTCGATTCCTACGACAAAGCGAAGTAGCCGGACCATAACCCGAAGCCGCTGGACTATCCAGTCATATCTCCCCATATGAGCCGGGATGACCCGCCGGGTACGGGTACTGCAAAGTAACTTTAGTTCGCCCTTGGTTCTGGCTAGTCTCACTATGTGGATATTTTTGCGGGTCCACATCCGTGTGCAAGGAAGCATCAAAAGGGGGAAGCATTTCGATGGCTGGCAGGTTTGAAATTCTCAAGGACAACGACGAAGGTTACCGGTTCCGCCTTACTGCGGCTGACGGAACCGTCGTGGCCGTATCACCAACTTTCACGCACCTGGAAGGTGTGGTCGCCGGCATCAACGCGGTGCGGGAAAACGCCGCGACCGGACTGATCGTGGACCGTTCGACGACGGCCCGCAAGGCTGCCTAAACAGTCACCAGCGCGCAGGGCCATACGGTAAGGACTCGTCAGAGGTCGATATCCCGCAGTTTGTCCTTGTCCCAGGGAACGGTCCAGCCCAGTTCGTCAAAGAGGCCGCTGAGGACCAGCCCCGTGAAGCCCCATACCAGCACGCCATTTACGGTGAACCCCGGGCTGGTGTACGTGCGGCCGAACCGGGAGATGGTGGCCGTGACGCGGTTAACCGGGTCCAGGAGGTCACGCACGGGCACCCTGAAGACCTGCGCAGACTCGGCGTAGTCCACTACCCGAATGGGCGATGGTGCATCCCACCACGCCAGCACCGGCGTCACCCGGAAGTTGCTGCGAATGAGGCCAAGTTCCGGGATGACTCCGAGAACCCGGACGCCACCCGCATCCAGGCCCGTTTCTTCCACAGCTTCACGAAGGGCAGCGGCCACTACCGACTCATCTTCCGGATCCACACTGCCGCCCGGGAACGCCACTTGGCCCGGATGGTCGTCAAGGGTGTGCGCCCGTTCCAGCAAGAGGACATCGAGGTCGGCCGGCGCGATAGGCCGCCCCGATTCGGCAGGAATGTTGTCCAGTACGCCGAAAAGCATCAAGACTGCCGCGGCCCGGTTGGTTTCAGGGGTGACGGGAAGCTTCTCCCAGAGGGCCGTGTGCTGTTGCTGGCCGTCTTCAAAGCGGGCGACCAGCGCTGAAAGTTCCTCAAGCGCGGTCACCCGGGCCTCCTTTGCGATTCCATGCGGATCTCCGCAGCCCTGTGCGTCTCGGCCAGGAGCTTTTCCAGCAACTCTTCGTTTCCAGGCGCAAGCTCATACTTCAGCAGCTTGGCCGCCTTGACGGGGTCCGTTTCGCCCTCGCCATAGCTCGGACAGAGGCTCGCGACCGGGCAGGCACCACAGGCCGGCTTCCTGGAATGGCAGACCCTGCGACCGTGGAACACCACTCGATGCGAGAGCATGGTCCAGTCCCGGGGTTCAAACAAGTCGGCGACGTCGAACTCGATCTTCACAGGATCGTCCGAGGCCGTCCACCCGAACCGGCGGGCCAGCCGACCAAAGTGCGTATCCACCGTGATCCCGGGAACGCCGAACGCATTACCCAAAACCACGTTCGCGGTCTTGCGCCCGACGCCCGGGAGCGTCACCAAATCTTCAAGACGTCCCGGGACCACGCCGTCGTACTCATCCACAAGCCGTGTACTGAGTGCCAGGACGTTCCTCGCTTTGGTCCTGAAGAAGCCCGTCGGCTGAAGTATGGTCTCCAGCTCCAGGGGATCCGCCTCAGCCATGGCGCGGGCATCCGGGTAGCGGGCAAACAGGATCTTGGTGACCTGGTTGACCAGCACATCAGTGGTTTGGGCCGAGAGGACCGTAGCCACCACCAGCTCAAAGGGGTTCCTGAAATCCAACTCCGCATGCGCGTAGGGATACTTGTCAGCGAGAACCCTGTTGATCTTGCGTGCCCGGCGTTTGAGTGCGAGCAGCGAACCAGCTTCAGCGATGGCCACGGGGTGCTGCTTAGCCGCGTTCGATGTTGCTGAGCTCCCGGAGAACCCCAACCTTGCCGTCGGTGTCCTGGACCAGGAATTCATGACCGCGGTCCTCCAACGCCAGGACCCATCCGCCGGGTTCGATGGTGAAAGCGGGAGCGCCGGAGTGTTCGTCGTACGCGGTCCGGGGCTGGGCGACGGCGAACCAGAAGGCCTCGTACTGTGCTGAATCTGATTCTTCCGGACGGCTGGCCGGATCCACGGTGGCGCCAATCGAGTCACTGACCCTGCGCGTGTCACCGGAGACTATGGGCGTGGCCATGGTTGCAGCCCAAGGCTGCTGAGCCGCTGGCTGGGTGGTAGCGGACTGAGCTGCATGCTGGGTGGTGGCTGGCTCGGACGCTGAACCCGGGGCCTTCACGTCGGCGTCCTTTGCACCAGACTCTTTCCCGGACTCCGTGCGCTCCGGCGAAGGAACCGCGGGAGAAGCGCCTGCGCCGGACGGCGCGGGAAGAGATGCGGAGCCAGCGGTTGCAGGTCCGGATGTTCCGGAGCCGGTACCGTCCGCCGGCTTATCGTCGGCTGAATGCACGACGGCGGAGGCTTCGGTAGCCGGCGACGGCGTAGTTCCGTAGCTGGCCGGCGGAGCGAAGGGGCTGGAGCCTGTGACGGCACCTGCGCCAGGAGCGCCCGCGCCGGGAGCGCCGGTGGAAGCTGCGGCTGCCGCTGTACCTGAAACATGGGCGACCGGTGCTTCGTATCCGGGCGTCGATCCCTGGAATCCCGGAGTTGAACCCGTTGTGGCGGCAGGCTTCGCCGCTTTAGGGGCCTTCGGCGCTTTGGGGGCAGCCGGTTTGCGGCTGGGGACAGCTGCCTCGCGGGCAATAACGTGAGCCGGCGTCTCAGCACGGTCCTTGAAATCAGCGGAAAGCCACGGAAGGTGAGGAGCCAGAACCGTTGCAGCCAGCAGGCCTACAGAACCGACCAAACCCAGCAGGACGCTGCCATTGAACGAGTTGGCAATAGTGAGGAAGAACAAGGGGAACGCGAACGAGGCAACCACGGACGCGAACTGATCGACGGACAGCGAGCCAACACGGACGACTGTTCCCGGCTGCAGCCTGCGGGCCACGAAGAGCGCCACCACAACCAGCGGCAGGATGATGCCCAGCAGCAGGAAGAACAGGTTTCCGAGGTTCCAGAGGTTGTAAAGGTCCCCGAACATCGGCAGGAGCGACGCGACGAACATCAGGAGCGCGGAGCCGAAAACAGTAAGATCGCGGATGGTGAATGGCCCGGCGACGGCGTCATACTTGGCAGCGTCGTTCTTGCCGGCAGCGTCGTTTTTAGCAGCAGCGTTGCCACCTGCAGAGGTGGCCGTTCCAGCCTTGGTGTCCGGTCCCGTCGGCTGTGAGTCGTGCGGGCCTGGGCTCAGCTGGTTCATCTATTTCTCCTTCGTACGGCGGCGTCTTGGACAGTCCGGCCCGGCGACCTCCGCGGGATTCCGCCGAGAACCGGACACGCCAGAAGTGCGTCCCAAGACTTCTTCAGCCTATGTCACCCCACTGACAGGGTTCTAGCTGAAAACGGCCATACAGCTTCGCCCACAGCAAACTCCAAGGTTCCTTACGGATTGCAGCCCACCGATCCCCCGCCGGCAGCGGCGGCCTGAGTCCGCCGTCGTGCGTCATGTAAACGGTTCCCCACCGCCGAAGCCGCCATTCGTCGCTAAATCCGCGCCGCTCACGGCCGCATTTGTGACGACGCACACGTAGCACTTCGCTAAGCGATAGTGTTGATGCCGGACAGCACTCTGCGGACCCTTGAGGGACGCGCTCGACGCCGACGACGGCCCGGGCGAGGACCTCACGGCAGGATCCGCGCAGCAAAGATCGATGAATGATGAGGTTCACCATGTCCCAGGACACCACCGGATCCACGGCCACCGCTGCAGCTTCAACGGCTCAGAACGGTCCCGCCGCACACGTTGAGGCACTTGAAAACCTCCTCCACGAGAACCGCAAGTTCGCGCCGTCGGCAGAGTTCGCCGCAAACGCCGTCACAAGTGCTGACGCCTACAAAGAGGCAGAGGCGGACCGTCCCGCGTTCTGGGCCAAGCAGGCCCGCGAGCTGTTGAGCTGGGACAAGGACTTCACCGAGGCGCTGGACTGGTCCAACCCGCCGTTTGCCAAGTGGTTCGTGGGCGGCGAAGTCAACGCCGCGTACAACGCGTTGGATCGCCATGTGGAGAACGGCTTGGGTGACCGCGTTGCCATCTACTTCGAAGGCGAGCCCGGGGACACCCGCACCTACACGTACGCGGAACTGACCGAAGAGGTCAAGAAGGCTGCCAACGCCTTCGAGTCCCTCGGTGTTGCCAAGGGTGACCGCGTGGCCGTGTACTTGCCCATGATCCCCGAGGCCGTCATCACTCTCCTTGCCTGCGCCAGGATCGGGGCCGTGCACTCCGTGGTCTTTGGCGGTTTCTCCGCTGACGCCCTGCGCTCCCGGATCGAGGACGCCGAAGCCAAGCTCGTTGTCACCGCCGATGGCACCTACCGCCGCGGCAAGCCCAGTGCCCTGAAGCCCGCAGTGGACGAAGCCCTTTCCAAAGAGGGCCACACTGTCCAGAACGTGGTTGTGGTCAAGCGCAACGGCGAGGACGTTAACTGGGTAGAAGGACGCGACCTCTGGTGGAGCGAGACGGTAGACCTCGCAGAGAAGGAGCACACCGCCGTCGGGCATGACTCCGAACACCCGCTGTTCATCCTCTACACCTCCGGCACCACGGGCAAGCCCAAGGGCATCCTGCACACCACCGGCGGCTACCTCACACAGGCCGCGTACACGCACAAGGCAGTGTTCGACCTCCACCCCGAAACGGACGTTTACTGGTGCACCGCCGACGTCGGATGGGTCACCGGCCACTCCTACGTCACCTACGCTCCGCTGATCAACGGCGCCACGCAGGTCATGTACGAAGGCACCCCGGACTCCCCGCACCAGGGCCGCTGGTGGGAAATCGTGGAGAAGTACAAGGTCTCCATCCTCTACACCGCGCCGACTGCCATCCGGACGTTCATGAAGTGGGGCCGGGACATCCCGGACAAGTACGATCTCTCCTCCATCCGCGTCCTGGGCTCCGTGGGTGAATCCATCAACCCTGAAGCGTGGATGTGGTACCGCGACGTCATCGGTGCCAATGCCGGCAAGAACGGCGAAAAGAAGGAACACCCCGCCCCGATCGTGGACACCTGGTGGCAGACCGAAACCGGCGCGCAGATGATCGCCCCGCTGCCCGGTGTCACGGCCACCAAGCCCGGCTCCGCGCAGGTTCCGCTGCCCGGTATCGCCGTGGACGTCGTGGACGAGAACGGTCAATCCGTGGCGAACGGCGAAGGAGGCTACCTGGTGGTCCGCGAACCGTGGCCCTCCATGCTCCGTGGTATCTGGGGCGACCCCGAGCGTTTCAAGGACACTTACTGGTCCCGGTTCGAGGCGATGTACTTTGCCGGAGACGGCGCCAAGAAGGATGAAGACGGCGACGTCTGGCTCCTGGGCCGCGTGGACGACGTCATGAACGTCTCCGGCCACCGCCTCTCCACCACGGAGATCGAGTCCGCCCTCGTCAGCCACCCGTCCGTCGCCGAAGCAGCCGTGGTTGGCGCCGCAGACGAAACAACCGGCCAGGCAGTGGTCGCGTTCGTCATCCTCCGCGGTGACGCAGTGAACAACGGCGACGAAACCGTCCTGGAACTGCGCAACCACGTGGGCAAGGAAATCGGCCCGATCGCCAAGCCCAAGCAGCTTCTCATCGTTCCGGAACTGCCCAAGACGCGCTCCGGAAAGATCGTCCGCCGCCTCCTTAAGGACATCGCAGAAGGCCGCGACACCGGCGATGCCACCACCCTGGCAGACCCCGGCATCATGACCCAGATCGCGGAGTCCCTCCGCAAGTAAGTAGTTCACGACGGCGCCACTCACCTCTTGAGGCGAGCGGCGCCGTCGTGCGTTAAATGCCTTGCGTGACGCAGCGGTGACGCCGCCGCGCTGGGCCTGCCCGGCTCCGGAAGCCTCCCGCCCTAGACTGGAGCCAGATTCAGCCCCATGTTTGACGAGGTTCCCAGAAAGGCCCTGATGCTTCAGGCAGCACGCCACTCCGCCATCATCGACGCCGTCCAGCGGGAACGCGTGGTGCGGGTCTCGGACCTCGCGCAATTGCTGGGCGTGTCCCCCATGACCGTGCGCCGCGACATCGAAGCCCTTGAGGAAGCCGGCCGCGTTGAGCGCATCCACGGCGGAGCCAAACTGCCCGGTGATGCGAGCACCCACGAACCCGGCTTCGAGCTCAAGTCCACGCAGCTGACCGCGGAGAAACACGCAATCGCCGTTGAGGCCGCGTCCCTTGTCCAGGAAGGAATGGCAATCGGCCTCGGCGCCGGCACCACCACGTGGGCCTTGGCGAAGGAACTCGTCAACGGGCCCCGCATCACCGTGGTCACCAACTCGGTGCGCATCGCCGACCTCTTCCACCACGGCTCCTCATCCGGCCCCGCACGCTTCGGATCCACAGTGATCCTGATCGGCGGCGAGCGAACACCGTCCGACGCCCTGGTGGGCCCGATAGCCACATCCTCGCTGAAGCAGCTCCACCTGGACGTCCTGTTCCTGGGTGTCCACGGCATGGATGGCCACGCAGGTTTCACAACCCCCAACCTCCTGGAAGCGGAAACCAACCGCGCCTTCATGGCATCTGCCCGGAGCACCGTTGTCCTGGCCGACCACAGCAAGTGGGGCGTGGTGGGCATAGCCTCGATCGCCCAACTGGAAGAGGCTGACGAACTGATCACGGACTCACTGCTGGGTGAAGACGCCCGGCGCGTACTGGCCGAGAACGTTGCAAAACTTAGGATCGCCGAGGCCTAACCCAAGTAGGTCGCAGTTGAGCGCGTTCTGAGAGCTCAAAACGACGTTATCTGCGACTCAGTTGGGTCTCATACCCCGGGTGGAGGCCTGCCCGCAGAGTTCAGCCGCGGGACTGACGCCCCAGGATAGGGGCCGCAGGGATGCTGGATATATGAACGCCATCCTCCACGCCCAGCAGCTCACCAAGCACTACCCCGGAAGCATCGCTTTGGACCACGTCGACTTCACAGCAAACTCCGGCGAGTCCATTGCGATTATTGGACCCTCAGGTTCCGGTAAGACAACCCTTTTGCACTGCCTCGCCGGGATTTTGAGGCCCGACGCCGGTGCCATCACCTTGAACACGCCGTCCGCACCTTTGCGGCTGGACACGTTGGGAGATGCAGCGCTGTCCCACCTGAGGCGCGAGGAGTTCGGCTTCGTCTTCCAACAAGGCATGCTGCTTCCGGAGCTCACTGCCTTGGAAAACGTGGCGCTGGCGCTCATGCTCAACGGCACGGACCGCAATACTTCAGAGGCGAGGGCCGCCGAATGGCTTGGCGCGTTGGGGCTGGCCGGGATGGAACAACGCCGATTGGGCGAGCTTTCGGGTGGACAGGTGCAGCGTGTGGCTATCGCCCGTGCCCAGGTCACGGGCGCCCGGGTTGTCTTCGCGGACGAGCCCACCGGCGCTTTGGACTCGGCGACCTCCAAGGAAGTCCTGGACGTACTCCTTCACTCCGTAGCTGCCAATGGCCGGACGCTTCTGGTGGTCACCCACGATCCCAACGTTGCTTCCCGTTGCCAGCGCGTTGTGGAGTTGCGCGACGGCAGGATCGTGGCGGATAGCAGCAGCCCCGTTCCGGCTCCGACGCAGGCCGAGCCTGCCACCGCCAACTTCAAGGGTGCCTTTAATGTCTAGTCTCTCCATGGCCCTGCGCCTCACGCCATATCTCGCCCGAAGCAACGGGAGCAGCTTCCGGGAAACAGGTCTCCGCGATGCCGGGCTCCCGATCTTGGCTTTTGGGACGGTCACCGCCCTGCTGCTCACCGTGGCCGGAGGTTCACAGGTCTTCTGGTCCTGGTCCGACGACATCGCAGGCACCTACCAGGCATTGGCCGTCGTCGCCGTGGTCTTGCTCATCATCCCGTTGTTGACGCTCGGTGCCTCGGCCGCCCGACTCGCCGCCCGACGTCGTGATGACCGCTTGGCTTCCCTGCGGTTACTTGGCGCCAACAGCGCGACGGTGGTCTGGATGACAGTCATTGAGTCCACCGTCCTCGCCGCCGTGGGAGCGTTGGCAGGCGCTGGGCTATATGCCTGCATGGCGCCGTTCCTGGGGCTGATCCAGTTTCGGGGCCAGAAAATCGGGAGCCACGCGTGGCTGTCAGTGCCGTCCATCCTCGGCTGCGTTCTGGCCGTCTGTGTCCTTGCTGCGGCGAGCGCCGCATTGGGGCTCCGGAAAGTTGTGGTGACACCGCTGGGTGTCCGGACCCGGCAAACGGCCGACGGCGCGCACTGGGTTCGCGGACTCATCGCGGCTGTGGTGGTGGTTGTTGGAGTGGTGGCGATGGGGATGCTCAGCAGCTTCGGTGCGTTCATAGTGATCATTGCCGTGATGGGCGGTTGCTTCGGGCTGGCGCTGCTGGCATTGAACCTCATGGGACCGTGGATCCTGCGATTGAGGGCATCGTCCCAGCTCAAGCGGGCCAAACGACCCGAGCAACTGCTGGCCGCGCGGACCGTTTTGGAGAGCCCCAAGGAATCGTGGCGACAAGTCGGGGGCGTCGCGATGACCAGTTTTGTGGGGGTATTCGTGGGTGTCGGCATGGCTGTAGCCGACACCATGGGCACCGGCGCTGACGCTGAAGCAACGCTGCTGGTCCGGGACATCAACACCGGAGTGATGATCACCCTGCTGGGCTCGTTCCTGATGGTTGCGTGTTCCGCGGGTGTGAACCAGGCCGCCGCCGTGCTGGACCGGGCTTCCACCTTGGTGGCACTGGACCGGGTTGGGATGCCACGGAAGCTCATGGTGGCGGCGCGGGTCAAAGCCGTGATGTCGCCGCTGTTCCTGGTGGCGGGCATTTCAGCTGCCGCGGCTGCCGTCCTGGTCCTGCCGCTCACGGGTGCTGCGCTGCTGACCCAGCCTGTGGTGATCCTGACCATCGGCGGGGTGTTCGCCGCCGGCTTCCTGCTGGTCCGGCTGGCCGTGGCCGCGGGCACGGCGCAGATCGGCCAGGTGCTGGCCCGCCCCGAGCGTTACGCCAGCATGGACTCGTAACCCAGCCAGCCGCCGTCGTAATCCCCCGCGAGATGGCAGTTAATGACGGTGTTTCCCACAAACATTGGCATTAAATGCCATCTCGGCGGGGCTGATCGCAGCCGCCGGGGCTATTTGCAGCCGCAGGACTGTCGGATGATCAACTCGGTGGGCAGGATCTGGTGTTGCAGTTCATCGCCGCGGCCCTTGCCCACCAATGCCTGCACTGCGGCTTCGGCCATCGCTTTGACGGGCTGCGCAACAGTAGTCAGCGCGGGCCAGCAGTATTCGGCGTCCAGTGAGCCGTCGAAGGACACCAGCGCAAGGTCCTCGGGCACACGAACGCCTGCCTCATGCAGCGCCCGGAGGATGCCGATGGCTTGCATATCGTTGCTCGCGAAGATCGCGGTGGGGCGATTGGCCATGGCGAGGAAGCGTTTGCCTACCTCGTAGCCGCCCGGACGGCTAAAGGGACCGTGCAGCATAGGCCCGTCCGGCAGCCCGGCATCGCGCAAGGTGGCCAGCCAGCCCACCTCGCGCCCATCCAGTTGGTTGCCGGTATTGGTTCCGATTGCCAAGCCAATATTCGTGTGCCCGTGACCAATGAGATGTTCCACGGCAGCCCGCGCTCCTGCTTGGAGATCGACACCCACGCTGCTAAGTCCCGGGGGCGACCCTGCATTGTTCAGGAGCACCGACGGAATCTCCGAAGCTTCCAGTTCGGTGACATCGGGATCGAACACACAGCTGGCCAAAAATACACCGTCCACCTGGCGGGCGGCCAACGTGCGGATGTTCTTGCGTTCGCGCGTCAGGCTTCCGTCCGAGTTGGTGAGCACCATGCCAAAGCCAAGTTCCGCTGCGGCGTCTTCCACAGCGTGGGCCAGCTGCGTGAAAAACGGGTTGGTGTTATCCGGAACCACCACGCCAATGGTCTCGCTGGATCCCAGCTTCAGGGCCCGGGCGGCGGCGTTGGGCCGGTAACCGAGAACGCGGATGGCGTCGCGAACCTTGGCTTCCGTCGCCGGGGCAACGTTCTTGGGTCCACCGTTCACCACATAACTCACGACGGCGGTACTCACCCCGGCGTACCGGGCCACGTCTTTGCGTGTAACCGGGCCGCGCGAGGTTTGTACCGCCGAAGTTGTCATGAGGTAAATGCTAGCTACTCCACGGGAGCATCACCGAAGTCGCGGATGGGAAGGCGCTCCCCGCCACGAAGCGCAGACTCGTGGGCTACGATTCCCGGCAACGTGAACCGGGCCGCCACCCAGGCGTTTACCGGAGGAAGGCTGCGGTTATTCACGGCAGTGACGAAGTCGTCCACCAGGAACTGATGGCTTCCTTCGTGCCCGTTGGGCGCTCCCAGGAACTCTTGGGGAAGCCTGGACTGGTCGTGTACTGGAGCCAGCCCAGAGATGAAGGCGTCCCGCAGCTCAGGGGCCACGTCTGCCAGCGAGGGGTCATCCAGGGACATGGTTGGCTTGGTTTCCACCTGCTGGGACACGTCTTCCACGGTGGACTTGTCCTGCCACACGGTGGTGGTGGCAAGTTGCTCAAAGCTGGCATCGGTGCCAAAGAAACGGAAGCGGGACTCGCGGATATGCGACGGGTATCCTACGCGGCGCATCTCGTTGGTGCGCATCGCGCCGCCGTCGTTCATTTCAAACAGCGCCGTGGCGTTCGAGAAGTCGTTGGCGAACATGCTGACGTCCTTGTCGAAGACGCCATCGCCACGCTGGTCCTTCACGCCGATGCAGCTGACGCTGACCGCATGTCCGGGGACGGCTCCGAGGACGCCGCCGATTGCGTGAGTGGGGTAGAGCATGGGCGGGTAGCTGGCGGTTTCCTTCCACCGCTCTCCGCCGCTGTACTGGTATGCCTCATAGAAACCGAGATCCATGTCGTGGACGTAGTCGCCTTCGGTGTAGAAAATCCGGCCAAACTTGCCGGCCGCATGTTGCTGCCGGGCGAAGACTGTGGCGGGGTTGTAGTAGCTGGTCTCGCCCATCGCGTAGACCAACCCGGTCTCACGCACGGCCTCGATGATCCGTTCGATTTCCTCTTCGGAGATGGCCATGGGTACCGCTGAATAGACGTGCTTTCCGGCCCGCAGGGCACGCTCGACGAGTGGCCCGTGCGTCCACCGCTGCGTGAAGATGGCGACAGCATCGACGTCGGACTCCAACAGCTCCTCGAAGCTGCCCATCACGCCGTCCAGCCCCCAGCGTTCCTGCGCAGCAGTAGCCCGCTCGGGAAGTTCGTCGATGGCGTAGACCGCACTGACGCCGGGGTGGAGCTTGAACAAGTGGGCGAATTGACTGCCGAACTGTCCGGCACCCACAACACCGATCGAAAACGTCATTGTTTACCTTCCCTGGGGCTGCCGAAGCAGCCTCCGCTACGTCCCTCATGTGATTTCCCGTCGAGTCTTGCACTGCCATCTACTCGAGTCAACAGAAGCAACATAATTGAACATTTCCCACCAAAATGTTGCGGACGCTCTTGCACTATCGGGATCTACTCGTGTAGATTCTCATCCAGTTGTTACTCACATCACAGTTAGGAAAGGGTCGACGATGACCACGCTAACCAAGCAACCAGATCCAGGGCTCTCCGCCAGGGTGCCGCGGAAGTCACGGAAGCGGGGAAAGCCATCCGACGGGTTCCGCGGCATCGGGGACCTGAAGGTCGCACTCTTCTTCATCGCTCCGGCGATGGTCGGATTGATCCTCTTCTACCTCGTCCCGACCATCCGGGGCATTTACCTCAGCTTTACCGAGTACAGCATTCTGGGCGACCCGGAATGGATTGGTGCACGGAACTACGAACGCATAGCCAAGGATCCGCTGTTCTGGAACGCCTTGGGCGTCACGTCGGAATACGTGGTTATCAACATTGTCCTTCAGACGGCGTTGGCCCTGGGCCTTGCAATCCTGATGCACCGGGTCGCAAAGTCGACCCTCATCCGCGGTGCGCTCCTGATGCCCTATCTGATGGCGAACGTCATTGCGGCCCTGCTGTGGTTCTGGATGCTTGACTACCAGATCGGCGTCATCAATCAAATCATCGAATGGACCGGACTGCCCAGGGTTGCCTTCTTCGGCAGCGAGCAATGGGCCATCCCCACCCAGGCGCTCATCAACACGTGGCGGCACATGGGCTACACAGCGCTCCTGATCTTCGCCGGGCTCCAAGCCATCCCGAACAGCGTCTACGAGGCCGCCAGCATCGACGGTTCCAAGGCCGTGAGCACTTTCTGGCGGATCACCCTACCGCTGCTGCGACCAGTCCTGGTACTCGTCCTCGTAGTGACCGTGATCGGTTCCTTCCAGGTCTTTGACACCGTTGCCGTCACCACGGCCGGTGGGCCTGTCAACGCGACCCGCGTGCTGCAGTTCTACATCTACCAGCGCGCCTTCAATGAACAGGATTTCGGCTATGGATCCGCCCTGGCTGTCATCCTCTTCCTCATCCTCGCCATCGTCGCTTTCATCCAGATGAAATTCCTCCGCGGCAACCAGTCGGACCTGGACTAAGGACACGCCATGACCACTCTTGCATCGCCCAAGAACGACGGCCGCCGTCGCCCGCTCAGCCGTCCCTTCAACTGGCGCCGAGCCATCGCCCTGACCCTCCTTGCCCTGGCCGTCGCCGTGAGCATCCTGCCCTTCTACTGGGTGCTGCGCACAGCCCTGTCCTCCAACGGCTCCCTCGCCGCAAACTCCGCCAACCTGCTGCCGGCCGACTTCAACCTGGGCGCATTCAAGCGTGTCTTCGGCCTCCAGAGTGCCTCCGAAGCCATCGCAGAAGGCGGTTCAGGCGCTTCGATCAACTTCTGGCAGTACCTTTGGAACTCACTGCTCTTCTCCGGCATCACGACAGCCTGCGCTGTGTTCTTCAGCTCAATGGCCGCCTACGCTTTCTCCCGGTTGCGGTGGAAGGGCCGCGACGCGGTCTTCTCCCTGTTCCTTGCCACCATGCTGGTTCCGCCGATCTTCACCGCCCTGCCCAATTTCCTGCTCATCAAGAACCTGGGCCTGCTGAATTCCATGCTCGGACTCGTGCTGCCTTACTTGTTCATGACCCCGTTCGCGATCTTCTTCATGCGCCAGTTCTTCCTGAACATGTCCAGGGAAGTTGAAGAGGCTGCAATGCTCGACGGCGCCAAGCACTGGCGGATCTTCTTCCAAATCATCATGCCCAACGCCGCTGCCCCAATCGCGACCCTGGCCCTGCTGACCTTCATGGGTCAATGGAACGAATACTTCTGGCCCCTGCTCGTAGGCACCTCCGAGGAATCCAGGGTGCTCACCGTGGGACTGGGAGTCTTCAAATCCCAGTCGCCGCAAGGGGCGCCGGACTGGTCCGGGCTCATGGCCGCAACGCTCGTGTCCGCCACGCCTGTGCTGATCCTCTTCGCCATCTTCGGCAAACGAATCGTCAACTCCATCGGCTTCAACGGCACCAAATAGCTTTCTCCACCTCCCGCACGCGGAAACCGGCATGTGCCGGAACGCACCCCATCCCGTCCTGAAAGGACCAACCATGATGAACAAGAAGGCATTAGGCACCGTCGCCGTCGCAGCAGCTGCTGTCCTCGCACTGTCGGCCTGCTCGGGCGGCAGCTCCGGAGGGAGTTCCGGAGGAGACGCTGCCCAGGGCGAGATCAGCTACTGGCTCTGGGACGCCAATCAGCTCCCTGCCTACCAGCAGTGCGCCACTGACTTCACCAAGGCCAACCCGGACATCACCGTCAAGATCACCCAGACCGGTTGGGACGACTACTGGTCCAAGCTCACCAATGGCATGGCCTCCGGCACGGCGCCGGACGTCTTTACGGACCACCTGTCCAAGTATCCCGATTTCCTCAAGACCAAGCAGTTGGTGGCCCTTGACGACAGCATCACTCAGGACAAGATAGACCTTTCCCAGTACAACGAAGGCCTCGCGGACCTCTGGGTGGGTCAGGATGGCAAGCGCTACGGCCTGCCCAAAGACTGGGACACCGTCGCACTGTTCTACAACCAGAAGATGGCCACCGACGCCGGCATCACCCCTGAACAAATGGGCTCCCTGACCTGGAACCCCGAGGACGGCGGAACCTACGAGAAGGCAATCGCCCGACTCACTGTGGACAAGAACGGCAAACGCGGCGACGAGGCAGGCTTCGACAAGAACAATGTTGCCGTCTACGGATTGGGCCTGCCAGGCTCCGATGCTGAGAACGCCGGCCAGACACAGTGGAGCTACCTCTCCGCCACCACTGGCTGGACCACCACAGACAAGAACCCCTGGGGCACCCACTTCAACTACGACGACAAAAAGCTCCAGGACACCATCGACTGGTGGGCCTCGCTCGCAGTGAAGGGCTACATGCCCAAACTTGAAACCACGGTTGGCGCCAACGCAGCCGACAGCTTCGGCGCAGGCAAGGCCGCCATCAACAGCAATGGTTCCTGGATGATCGGCCAGTACACCGGCTACAAGGGCATCGACGTCGGCATCGCCCCCACACCTCAGGGCCCCGAAGGCAAGCGCGCCTCCATGTTCAATGGCTTGGCCGATTCCGTTTGGGCGGGCACCAAGAAGAAGGACGCCGCCATTAAGTGGGTCGAATACCTCGGCTCCGCCGCCTGCCAGGACGTCGTGGCTTCCAAGGCCGTCGTGTTCCCGGCCATCACCACCTCCTCCGAGAAAGCCGCAGACGCCTTCAAGGCCAAGAACGTGGACGTCACTGCCTTCACCCAGCACGTGAAGGACAAGACCACTTTCATGCTCCCGATCACTGACAACGCTTCCAAGGTTTCTGGAATCATGAAGCCGGCAATGGACGCCGTGATCGCCGGCAAGTCCCCCGCCAGTTCACTGACTGAGGCCAACGAACAAGTCAACGCCCTCTTCGCGAAGTAACAACCCACCCGTTGTGGGGCCCGCTCTGCGCGTTTTCGTATCGAAATAGCGCGCAGAGCGGGCCTCACAACACCCCCCACGACCCGATGTGAAAGTGAATCCATACATGCACCCGCTCCATCTCCGTTCCGCAGGTACCAGCTTGGTGATCGCCACCCACCGTGGAGAGGCTGAGATCATCCACTGGGGAGCCGACCTGGGCGATTCCTTGCCGGACCTGTCCATCCTCAGCGAGCCCATTCCGCCCTCGTCCATCGATGCCAACGTCCCAGCGGGGCTCCTCCCCCAGGCGTCGTCGTCGTGGCAAGGACGGCCGGGACTTCGCGGGCACCGCATCACAGACGGCACACCTGGCTTCGATTTCTCACTACGCCTGCGGGTTGCGAGCGCTACGGCGGACGGCAGCACGGCGGTGGTTGTCCAGTCGGATCCCGACGCCGGCATCGCGGTGACAAGCAACCTCACCTTGCACCCGGGCGGGCTTCTCGAACTGCGGCACTCGGTGACGAACGACGGCACGTCACCTTTCCAGGTAGATGAGTTGGCGACCATGCTTCCGGTGGCGCCTGACGCCGTCGAACTTTTGGACCTGACCGGCCGCTGGTGCCGTGAGCGCCACCCCCAGCGCAGGGCCATCCAACAAGGAACCTGGGTCCGCACCGGCCGCCATGGCCGCACCGGGCATGACTCCTCCCTGCTGCTGGCGGCCGGAACTGCGGGCTTTGGGAACCGGCACGGCAAGGTGTGGGCCACACATTTGGCATGGAGCGGGAACCACGAGCAGTTTGCGGACAGCGTAGCCGATGGCCGCACGATGGTGGGCGGCTCCGAACTGCTGGGACCAGCCGAAGTAGTCCTGCAGCCGGGCGAAAGCTACACAACCCCTGCCCTGTTTGCGGCTTACTCAGACCGTGGGCTGGACGGGATCTCCGAGGCCTTCTACGCGTGGTTCCGTTCGCGGCCGCACCATGTGGGCGCAGCTTCCGCAAAGACCCGCCCAGTAGTCCTCAACACCTGGGAAGCGGTGTACTTCGACCACAACCTGGACACCTTGATCGAGCTGGCCGAGTCGGCTGCGGACCTCGGGGTTGAGCGTTTCGTGCTCGACGACGGCTGGTTCCGCGGGCGCCGCGACGACCACGCCGGGTTGGGCGACTGGTACGTCGACGAGACACTCTGGCCCAACGGCCTGACGCCGTTGATTGATGCCGTGACCAGCCGGGGCATGGAGTTTGGTCTGTGGGTCGAGCCGGAAATGGTCAACCTTGACTCCGACATCGCCAGAGCTCATCCGGAATGGGTTGTGGGCCCCTCAGCAGTTTCCCATAAGGACGGCGGCCGACTGCCCCTTGGGTGGCGGCAGCAGCACGTGATCGACCTCGTGAACCCGGATGCGTGGCAGTACATTTACGAACGCATGGACAGCTTGCTGCGCGAGAACAACATCAGCTACCTCAAGTGGGACCAGAACCGCGACCTCCTGGAACACGGGCATGCGGGCCGGGCTTCGGTGCACGAGCAAACCCTGGCCGCGTACCGGCTGTTCGATGCGCTCCATGCGGCCCATCCCGGGGTTGAAATTGAAAGTTGCTCCTCCGGCGGCGCCCGCGTGGACCTTGGGATCCTGGAGCGGACTGACCGGATCTGGGCTTCAGACTGCAACGACGCCTTGGAACGGCAAACCATCCAACGATGGACCGGAATGGTAGTCCCGCCGGAACTGGTGGGCGGGCACATTGGACCCACCACCTCGCACACAACGGGGCGGACGCACGACCTCTCGTTCCGCGCTATTACGGCGTTGTTTGGACACTTCGGCATGGAGTGGGACGTCCGCTCCGTCACGGGTGCGGAGCGCGAGGAACTCAAGCGCTTCATCGGCCTCTACAAGGAACACCGCGGCCTCATCCACAGTGGCCGAATGGTGCGGGCCGATGTGCCGGACGAATCGCTGATGGTGCACGGCGTGGTGGCTGACACTGAAGGGCTCGACGGCGGCACGCCAGGTGGTGCCACGGCTGCTCTTTTCGCCGTGGTGAAGACCCGGACAGGTTTTGACGAACAACCCGGACGGGTAACCTTCCCGGGGCTGGATGCCTCCCGTTCATACCGGGTGGAAGCCATCTTCCCTGCACCCGGGGATGCCGACTACGGGCACACGTTCACCGAGGCAAAGCCGGTGCCGTGGCTGGCGTCCGGGGCTGACGCTTCGGGGCGGTTCCTTGGCGAGGTGGGCCTTCCCATGCCGGTCCTGAACCCGGAGCACGCCATCCTGCTGCGGTTCACGACCCTCTGACGCCCGCTCACATCCCACCGACTTGAGCCGCACGCTCTCTCACGTCCCACCGGCTTGAGCCGCACGCTCTCTCACATCCCACCGACTTGAGACGAACGCTCGCTCACGGTCAACACAAAAGAAGCCGCCCTGGTTCGCAACCAGGGCGGCTTCTTTTGTTGCTGTTTAGCGTGAGCGCTGGCGCAGGCGCTGCATGTCCAGGATCACCACGGCGCGGGCTTCCAGGCGGAGCCAGCCGCGCTGAACGAACTCGGCAAGTGCCTTGTTCACGGTTTCTCGGGAAGCTCCTACCAGCTGGGCAAGCTCTTCCTGGGTGAGCTCGTGCGCTACCAGGACGCCGTCAGTGGCGGGGCGGCCGAAGCGGTCTGCCAGATCGAGGAGTGCCTTGGCTACACGGCCAGGGACGTCGGAGAAAACGAGGTCGGACAGGGAGTCGTTGGTCCGGCGGAGACGGCGGGCCAGAGCCTGCAGCAGCTGCGCGGAAACCTCGGGGCGCGTGCGGAGCAGGGCGTTGAGGCTCTCGTTCTTGAGGCCAGCCAGGCGGGTTTCCGAGACGGCAGTGGCCGTTGCGGTACGCGGGCTGGGGTCGAACAACGCCATTTCGCCGAAGAGCTCACCCGGGCCGAGGATGGCCAGGAGCGACTCGCGGCCATCGGGGGACGTGCGGCCGAGCTTTACCTTGCCGGAAACGATGAAGTAGAGCTGGTCACCCTGGTCGCCTTCGCGGAACACCGAAGCTCCACGTGAAAGGTCCACCTCGGTGAGTTCGTCCGTCAGCAAGCGGAATGCGTCGTCGTCAAGGGTGGCGAAGAGGGGTGCGCGGCGCAATACCTCGATGTCCATGAAATCTCCTGAATATAAGTTTCGGTCGTGGCGCTCAGGCCATTGTTTCAGAATTTTTAAGCTTCTGTGACGTACTTGGCACGTGAAACGCTGAAATGGCGCGGGTTTCGGGGCATCCAACCCCTCCTGACGCCCTTAACGGCGGTAGAAGTGGCCCATATCGTGACCGGACTAACGGTTGGTTGTCAGGGTGGCCACCTAGAATTGGCGCTACCCCGGCTATGAGGAGCATTGGTGTTTGGCTTGACGATATTGGATTTGGCATTGATCTTGATGCTGCTGTCCTACCTGATCTATGGCCTGCGCAACGGCTTTATGGTCACGCTGGGTGGAATCGCAGGATTCGTCGTCGGCGCCATTGCGGCCTTCATGGCAGTTCCACTCGTCAGCGGCTGGGTGACCGACAGCGGTTGGAGGCTGACCGCCACGGTGGGTGCCGCCGTCGTGCTTATCGCTTTGGGGCACGGGCTGGGCACCATGATCGGGCGTAAAGTCCGCCACGCCGTGCGGATCAAGCCGTTGCATGCCGTGGACCGGCTGATCGGTGGCGTGGTGAGCGTGGTGGTGGCGGCGCTGGTGATGTCCATGCTGGCGTTCAGCATCAGTTCTCTCGGCGTGCCGTTCGTTTCGCAGCAATTGGCCGAGTCCCGCGTCATTCGTTACATCGACAATGTGACTCCCACGCCCGTCAAGAGCACCATGGCACAGCTGCGGTCCACCGTGATCGGCGACGGGATTCCGAAGCTCATTGAGGGCGTCGGCCCCGTCACGCCGGTGCCCGTTCCCAACGAGTCCACAGACACTCCAGCCCTCAACCAGGCCGCCGATTCTGTCCTCAAGATCGCCGGCACCGCATTCGAATGCGGGCAGAACCAGACCGGTTCCGGATTCGTTGTCTCGCCCGGGCGCGTCGTCACCAACGCGCATGTTGTGGCGGGCGTGTCGCAGCCGGTTGTGGAAGTTCCCGACGGCGGCGCGTTGCCGGGTCGGGTGGTGTACTTCGACTCCCAGCGGGACATCGCAGTCCTGGCCGTTGATGGGCTGCAGTCCAATCCGCTTCCTCTGAGCGCCGACTTGGCCGCGGGCAGTCCCGCCGCTTTTGCGGGGTACCCGCACGGCGGTCCGTTCCAATCCAAGCCGGCTACAATTCAAGGCATTTCAACCATTCTGGTTCCCGATATTTACGGCAACAATCCTTCGCCGGAGCTGGTCTACAGGCTGGCGGGCGACGTCCAGCCGGGTAATTCGGGCGGCCCGCTGCTGACTATGCAGGGGCAGGTGGCCGGGCTGATCTTCGCCAAGACCACTACAGACGCCGCCCTCGGCTTCGCCCTCACCATGCAGGACCTGGAACCGGTGGCCGCGCAGGCTCCCGGCCTCAGCGACCCCGTCTCGGCAGGTCAGTGCACCCGTAAGTAACGATTCCCGGACTCCTCCGGACCGCTATAGATTGGGAGCCATGACTGAAGCCACTCCTGCCACCGAAACCGGTCGCGGCACCATCCTTGTGATCAACGGCCCCAACCTGAACCTTCTGGGAACCCGCGAACCGGAGAAGTACGGCACGTCCACCCTGGCCGATGTGGAGCAACTGGCCATGACTGCGGCCGCTGCCCATGGCTTCACTGTTGACTGCGTTCAGTCGAACCATGAGGGCGACCTCCTGGACGCCATCCACGCTGCCCGGGGCACCGCCGTCGGAATTGTGATCAACGCCGGCGCGTACACGCACACCTCCGTGGCCCTTCGTGACGCCCTGGCGGCTGTGCAACTGCCCGCCGTCGAGGTCCACATCACCAACGTGCACCAACGTGAAGAGTTCCGCCACCACTCCTACCTGTCGGGTGTGTGCAACGCGATCATCGTAGGAGCGGGTGTGCTGGGCTACAAGCTGGCCATCGAGTATCTGGCAGACACGGTCTAACGCACGCTGGACGTGAGAGAGCGACCGCCCCAAACCCGCGGGACGTGAGCGAGCGACCGGCCCAAACCCGAGGGACGTGAGAGAGCGACCGGCTCAAGCCCGAGGGATGTGAGCGAGCGTCAAATGGCGGTTAGCGCTCGCGCTGGGGCTCCCCTGCCACGGTGCGGGCGGCTTCGACCTCGAGCATCAGAATTCCGCCCTCGTCCACCAGTTTCGCCTGGTACACGTGGGCCTTGCGTTTGTAGCTCAGGTAGGCGATGCAGCCGTTGGCGTTGGCCATCTTTTCGAGCATGATCTCGGAGCCTGGCACCAGGAGCTGACCAAGCTTCAGGCCGACGGTATTTTCCTGGCCGACTTCGTCACCGAGTGCTGAAGTGTCCCGCAGGGCAATGGCTTCGGCGGCGGTGACCCAGCGGCCCCAAACCCCCTTACTGCCCAGGATGGTGGGTTGCTGGTTCACGGGGACGGTGGCGGCGAAGTATCGGGTGTTAAAACGCGCATGGGCGAAGTCCGGGCTGAGCCAATTCACCAGTGGCTTCAGGAGGTCGGTGCGGAGGGAGAGTCCGCGTTTGGAGAGCATCTCCGTGAAGGACTTCTCTTGGGCGGCCACGGCTTCGCGGGCGCGCATCCAGTCGACGGTGGAGTTCGCCTCGACCGTAGAGGAAGCATCAGGGCCTGCGAGCAGGACACCGGTTTCTTCGAAGAGTTCGCGGATGGCGCCCACAACGTGACGGCGGGCGAGTCCGACGTCGTCCGTTCCCATCTGCTCAGCCCAATGCTGGGGTGAGGGGCCCAACCAACCCACGGGGTCGTCGTCGGACGGGTCCAGGGAGCCGCCCGGGAACGCGACAACGCCCAACGGCGAGGAACCCGGCCTGTATCCAAGCCAGGTTTCCAAGCCGGTGGGCGAGTCGCGCAACAGCACAACTGAGGAGGCGTAGCGGGCGGCCCTGGGGGTCCGTTCGCCAAGCTCAAGCCAGTTTCGTGCTGCCCCCTCAAGTTCCGGGGGCAGTACGAACAGACGGCGGGCAAGCTGCGGCAATTGGGTGAACCGGTTCCTTAGCTGAATTCAGCGATGAGCTCGACTTCAACGGGAGAGTCGAGCGGCAAGACAGAGACGCCGACGGCGGAGCGTGCGTGCTTGCCGGCGTCGCCGAATACCTGTCCGAGGAGTTCGGACGCACCGTTGATCACGCCGGGCTGACCGGTGAAGGTGGGTTCGGAGGATACGAAACCCACTACCTTGACGATGCGGGTAACACGGTCGAGGTCGCCGATGACGCTCTTGACTGCAGCGAGGGCGTTGATGGCACACAGGGCTGCGTAACGCTTGGCGTCTTCCGGATCAACGGTGGGTTCGTCGGACGCGCCCAACTCGCCGAGGGAAACCTTGCCCGTAGCTTCGAGTTTGCCGTTAATAAACGGCAGCTGCCCGGAGGTGTAAACGTAGTTGCCGGAGACGATGGCAGGTACGTAATCGGCGACGGGCGCGGCGACCTCGGGGAGGGTCAATCCGAGCTCGGCCAGACGCTGCTCAACAGCAGACGTGGGGGCGCCGGATTCCGCGGCAGACGTGGTTTCTGCGGGGGTGGTCATGATTACTGCTTCTCCCTCTTCAGGTATGCAACAAGGCCTTTGCCATCGGGGCCACCGACGACCTGGACGAGCTCCCAGCCGTCCTCGCCCCACTGGTCCAGGATCTGCTTCGTAGCGTGAATAATGAGCGGAATCGTGGCGTACTCCCATTTGGTCATGACAGAAAGCCTAGCCCTTGCCGGTAAAGTGGAAAACATGGTGACTCGCAAGAACCCACTATTCGACACTGCCACCACCCTCGGAAAGATTCTAGGCTTCCTTGGTGTGAGCGCGATTTGTGGCGTCCTGGTGGCGGGCCTTTTGGTCCCCGCAGCCGCCGTTTCGGGCAGTGCCGCAAGTGGTTCAATTCAGTTCTTTGACACTCTGCCGGCGGAACTCCAGGTGGATCCGCCCAGCCAGAACACCACGATCCTGGCGAAGGACGGTTCGCCGATCGCCTCGATCTACGCAGAGAACCGGACCAAGGTTCCGCTGGATCAAATGAGCCCGTTCATCAAGGACGCTGTCATCGCTATCGAGGACAGCCGTTTTTATGAGCACGGCGGCATTGACACCACCGGCATTATGCGAGCCATCGTCAGCACCGCCCGCGGCAACAAGCAGGGCGCGTCCACGATCACGCAGCAGTACGTGAACAACGTCATCAACGAGTCCCTGGTGGCGTCCGACCGCGAAGAAGACGTCAAGCTCAACGGTGGCGGAAAGGGCGTGGGCGACAAGCTTCGCGAAATGAAGCTTGCGATCGCTTTGGAGAAGAAGTTCTCCAAGGAGCAGATCCTTGAGGGTTACCTCAACATCGTCTTCTTCAACCGTGACGCCTACGGCATTGAGGCTGCCTCGAAGTTCTTCTTCAGCACCTCTGCCAAGGACCTGACGCTTCCGCAGGCTGCCCTCCTGGCCGGCCTGGTGAACAGCCCGTCGGCCTTCGATCCCATCGCCAACCCTGACAGCTCCAAGGTTCGCCGTGACCTGGTGCTCGCCTCCATGGTTAACCAGGGGAAGATCACTCAGGCACAGTACGAAGAAGCTGTCGCCACTCCGGTCACCACGCAGGTCACCCCCGCACGCCAGGGCTGCGCGTATGCCACCATGGCGCCATACTTCTGTGACTACGTGCTCCACCTGCTCTTCAACAACCCGGCGTACGGTGACACCACGGAAGAGCGCGTCAAGCGCATCCAGCGTGGCGGCCTCACCATCCAGACCACCCTCGATCCCACCGCCCAGAACGTCGCACAGCAGCAGGTCGACGCAACGGCTGGCGCTAACCCGGACAAGTGGGGCGCGTCGATCGTCTCCGTCCAGCCGGGCACCGGCCAGATCGTGAGCATGGCCCAGAACACTGTTTGGCTGCCTCAAGAGGGCAAGTTCGATCAGACGCAAAACTTCAACGTGGATGTCCTGGACGCCAACGGCAACGACCTCAACGGCATCGGCGGATTCCAGCCCGGTTCAACGATGAAGCCCTTTACGTTCGCCCAGTGGCTGAACGAGGGCAAGTCGATGAATCAAAACGTAAATGCCGCCCAGCGGAAATACGGGGTGAACTTCCCCTGGCGGAATACCTGTCCCACGCCGACTGACGGGTTCTACGACGGTAACGTCCAAGGAAGCTTCGACCTTCAGAACTCCGACTTGGGCTACTACCGGAACATGACTGTTCTGTATGGCCTCATGAACTCCATTAACACGGCGACGTTCGCTTCAGCTGCGCAGGTTGACCTCTGTGGCATCCAGGGAATCGTAGACGCCACCGGCATTCACGGCGGTCTTCCCACGCGCGATGAAACTGGTAAGGTCACGGATCCGAACCCCCAGGTTCCCATGACACGTTTGTCCAACCTCATTGGCGCAACACAAACAGCTCCGCTCACCATGGCTGCAGCCTTTGCCACCTTCGCGGCCGACGGCAAGTACTGCGAGCCGATTGCCATCACCTCGGTGAAGGACCAGTCCGGCGCCCAACTTCCCGCGCAGTCTTCCAGTTGCAAGGATGCGGTAAAGCCTGAAGTAGCCCGCGGCGTCGCTTACGCGATGGGCAAGGTGCTGGATGAAGGCTCAGGCTCGTTGATCCGCCCGGCCCTGAACTCCAAGAACTTCCCGGTGGCCGCCAAGACCGGAACCAACGACACCAACGGCTCCACGTGGGTAGTCGGGTACACCTCTGGCCTCGCGACTGCTTCATGGTTTGGTGATCCTCTGGATGACCAGTCACGCTACGGACGGGACCTCACCGTAAACGGCAAGTTCTATAAGAGCATCGACGGTTACATGATCGCCGGCCCGCAGTTCACCAATTACATGTTGGCTGTTGCACCTGCCTACGGCACCAACCCGTTCCAGCAGCCGCCGTCGAACCTGCTCGGTACTGCGACCCCGCAGCGGAACAACACCCCGTCCAACAACACGCCGTCCACCGCGCCCAACCCGGCCCCGTCCTCCGGAAACGGCAACAACGGGAACGGTAACAACGGCAACGGCAATAAGAACTGATCATGTCGTTTAGTTATTCATTGGCAAACCGCGTCCGCTCTATCGGGCGCGGTTTCGCCGTCACTGCAGCCGTCGGTGCGGCAGCAGGCGCAGCAGCCGCCGCATACGGGTGGTGGGAAAAGGACCAGTTCGAGGTCCGCCACGAAACCTTGCCCATTCTCCCTGCCGGTTCAGCCCCGCTCCGCGTCCTGCACCTAAGCGACATCCACTTCGTACCGGGCCAGGACAAGAAGACGCAGTGGCTGCAATCGCTGGCGGACCTCAAGCCTGACCTCGTGGTCAACACCGGCGACAACCTCAGCCACACCAAGGCCGTCGATCCCCTGATCCAGGCACTGCGGCCCCTGCTGGAGTTCCCGGGCGTTTTCGTTCCGGGTTCGAATGACTACTACGCCCCGCGGATCAAGAACCCGGTGGGCTACTTCCGTGGTCCTTCGCGGATGCGAACCGACCCCATTGCCTTGGACTGGCCGAAGCTCCGCTCAGCGTTCGGGATGGGAGGCTGGATCGACCTCACCAACCGCGCCCAGTCAGTGGTGCTGAACGGCCTGCGGTTCGACTTCTCTGGCGTGGACGATCCCCACCTGAACCGCGAACGCTATGCCGGCTGGCCCCGTGGAACGGTCAACCAGGATGCCCGCCCGCACCTGAAGGTGGCAGTCATCCACGCTCCGTACCAGCGCGTGCTGGACCACTTCACCGAAGCCGGAGCGGACCTGATCCTCGCCGGCCACACGCACGGCGGCCAAATCTGCATCCCTGGTTACGGTGCGCTCGTCGCCAACTGCGATCTCCCCAACTGGCGCGCCAAGGGCCTCCACGACTGGGAAAGCGACAGCTTCACGACGCCGGTGAACGTCTCCGGCGGCATCGGCACGTCGCGCTTCGCACCGGTCCGCATCGCGTGCCGCCCGGAAGCTGTGCTGCTGACACTCACGTCACGCAGCTAGAGCCCCGTCCACCAGCGGGACTCCGGGCGAGCATTACGATCCTCAATAACTGGGTCAAACATTTCACCTTCATTGCGTGGTCCTGTGAAACGAATCACGCCATGGCATAGGGTAGTTGCTACGGGAAACTACCTCCGCACCATCTGAAGATCCAGCTGTTGAGAAGCGGGCATGTCCAAGCAAACGTCATTCTTCACCTCCGTCGGCCGCCTGTACCCTCATGTGCGGCCCATCCTCCCCCGACTATTCATGGGCTTGATCTGCGCCCTCTTGGCCAGCATCGTCGCGCTGACCATCCCGCAAGTGCTGCGGGTTCTTGTCAACAACTCTTTGCAGCCCGGCGGTTCCACGGACGCCGTCTGGATTGCCGCCGTCGTGATTCTTGCTTTAGGTATCGCCGAAGCCGGGCTGGTGGCCTTGCGCAGGCAGTTCGTCATCAACCCGGCCACCACGGTTGAGACCCGGATGCGGGTGACCTTGTACGGCCACCTGCAACAGCTGACCGTCGCTTTCCACGATCGCTGGGGTTCGGGCCAGCTGCTCTCACGCGCCATGACGGACCTGAGTTTCCTGCGTCGCTGGATGGCGTTTGGCGCGATTATGCTGGTGGTCACCACGCTTACTGTGATCATCGGCGTCGGCGTCATGTTTTCCATGAGCTGGCAGCTGGCACTGATCTTCCTCGCAGCGGCCGTGCCGATCATGATCAATTCGTTCCGCTTCCGCCGCCGCTTCAGCTTGGTCACCCGCCTCAGCCAGGACCAAGCCGGCGACCTCGCCACAACTGTGGAGGAATCAGTCCACGGCATCCGTGTCCTGAAGGCCTTCGGGCGTAGCCGCGAAGCGTTGGAGAACTTCAACGGCCAGGCAGAAGAACTGCGCCAGACCGAGATCGCCAAGGCGAAACAGCAGGCTGGCTTCACGCTGGTAGTGACGCTGCTGCCGGAGTTGGCGCTGGGCGTCGGTCTGGTGGTGGGCATCATGCTCGCCGCGAGTGGGGAACTCAGCATCGGCGCGTTGGTGGCGTTCTTCGCAACAGCGGCCGTGGTGGCCACTCCGGTGGAATTTTCCGGCATGCTCCTGGCCATGGCGCTCACTGCCAAGACCGCGTTGGATCGCCACTTCGAGGTCATGGATACGGACAACACCATCACCTCGCCGGATCAGGCCACGGTTCCGGAATCCGTGAAGGGCGCCCTGCGCTTTGAGCACGCAGGTTTCGGGTTCGACGACGGCGGCACCCTCCTGCACGACGTCACCCTGGATATACGCCCCGGGGAAACAATGGCCCTTGTCGGCATCACGGGCAGCGGCAAGAGCGCCCTGCTCCAGCTGGTCCCCCGCCTCTATGACGTCACCGAGGGCGCCGTGACCATCGACGGCGTGGATGTTCGCGACTACGACATCGACGAACTCCGAAAGATCGTTGCCGTGGCGTTCGAGGACACCACTCTGTTCTCCAGTTCGGTCCGGGACAACGTACTCCTTGGAGCCCCCGATCCCAGCGACGCCGCCTTGGACGAGGCCCTGGATGTGGCACAGGCCCAGTTCGCCTACTCGTTGCCGGACGGCGTGGACACATTGATCGGCGAGGAAGGGCTGAGCCTATCCGGCGGTCAACGGCAGCGCATTGCGTTGGCCCGTGCCATCGCCGCCAAACCCAAGGTGCTGGTCTTGGACGATCCCCTGTCCGCACTCGACGTGAATACCGAGGAACGTGTGGAGGCCCGTTTGCGCGAGGTCCTACACGAGACCACCACCCTGATCGTCGCGCACCGTCCCTCCACCGTGGCCTTGGCGGACCGGGTTGCCCTGCTCGAAAACGGAACCATCACCGCCGTCGGGACCCATACGGAACTGCTGGCCGAGAATGATCACTACCGCTACGTCATCGCCAGCCTGGACGCCGGTCCGAAGGACCTGGACACCGAACTGGATGAGCTCGAAGAAGCTGAGGAGGCCCGCCGGTGACTGCCGCAACGTTTGGAACCGCCAATGAGGACAACACCCTCCTCACCAGGGCAGACAGCAAAGCCGTACGACGACGGTCGCTCACCTTGCTTGCCTCCCTCATCCGCCCTGTGCGCTTGCGTTTCTGGCTGACGATCGTGATGGTGGTGGTCTCGCAGCTCACCCGCGTTGCGGGACCGGCGTTGATCGCGTTCGGCATCGACCGCGCCCTTCCTGCACTGCAGTCGGGCGACAACGGGCCCTTGGTACTGGCTGGTTCCCTGTACTTGGCGGCTGCGATTGCCACGGCAGGAATGACGGCGCTGTACGTGACCTCTACTGCCCGGTTGAGCCAGGCCATGCTGTTGGATCTGCGCCTTCGGGTCTTCCGGCACACGCAGCGGTTGAGCCTTGAGTTCCACGAGAAATACACCTCCGGCCGCATCATCGCCCGGCAGACCTCGGACCTCGAAGCCCTGCGCGAACTCCTGGACTCCGGGGTGAGCTCCTTGGCGTCGGGCATGCTGTTCATGGTGTTCACTGCCGTGACTGTTTTTGCCCTGGATTGGCAGAGTGGATTGATCGTCCTCGCGGCCGGCGTGCCCATGTTCTTCCTTGCCCGGTGGTACCAGAAGCATTCACAAATCGCGTTCCGTGAGTCGCGCGTGGTGTCTGCCCGGCTGATCGTCCACTTCGTGGAAACGATGACCGGGATCCGTGCTGTGAAGGCGTTCCGCAAGGAGCGCGAGAATGCCTCCCGATACGGCGAGCTGGCTGAAGACTACCGCAAGAACACCGTCCGCTCCATCAACTTGAACGGCATCTTCCAGCCTGGTTTGGTGCTGATCGGCAATGTCTGTGTGGCCGTGGTCCTGCTGTTTGGCGGTTTCCGGGTTCTGGATGGTGACCTTGCCGTTGGCGTCCTGCTGGCACTGATCCTGTCCACAAAGCGCTTCTTCCAGCCGGTGGACCAGATGGCAATGTTCTACAACTCGTTCCAAAGTGCTCAAGCTGCCTTGGAAAAGGTGTCCGGGCTCCTCGAAGAAGTGCCCACCGTCCGTCCACCAAAGAACCCGGTACCGCTCAAGAGCTCACGCGGCGAGATCGATTTCAAGGGTGTGGAGTTCGGCTACAGCGACGGCAAAGTTGTGGTTCCAAAGCTTGACCTGCACATCCCTGCCGGCCAGACGATTGCCCTGGTAGGCCAGACGGGTGCGGGAAAGTCGACGTTGGCCAAGCTTGTGGCACGCTTCTACGACGTCACGTCCGGGGCCATCACGCTGGATGGCGTAGATCTTCGTGACCTGTCCACCACAGACCTCCGCCGCGCCGTGGTGATGGTGACCCAGGAAGCGTTCCTGTTCAGTGGCTCCGTGGCGGACAACATAGCTCTTGGTCGTCCCGAGGCTTCCCGGCTTGAAATCGAGGCCGCAGCTGCAGCAGTGGGAGCTCACGAGTTCATCATGAGCCTCCCCGAGGGATACGACACGGACGTCAACAAGCGGGGTGGGCGGGTGTCATCAGGTCAACGCCAGCTCATCGGCTTTGCCCGAGCGTTCCTGGCCGCGCCGGCCGTACTGATCCTGGATGAGGCAACGTCCTCCTTGGACATTCCTTCTGAGCGTATGGTCCAACAGGGATTGTCCAACTTGTTGGAGGGAGTGGCTGGTGGCAGGGGGGCCCGCACGGCCATCATCATCGCCCACCGCCTCTCAACGGTGGAGACGGCTGACAGGGTTCTGGTGGTCCACGACGGCCGCATTGTGGAGGACGGGACACCGGCCGAGTTGATCAGCGGTGGCGGACGGTTTGCCCAGCTTCATGGGGCTTGGCGCGACTCATTGGTCTAGCCTTTCCCCTCCTGCCGCTGTGAGGAGCGACACCCGCTCCTCGATTTCGCATCACGCACCTATTCAGCTATCCTTGAACAGTTGCTTTCGCAGCGGATCGGGATGTAGCGCAGCTTGGTAGCGCGCTTCGTTCGGGACGAAGAGGTCGCAGGTTCAAATCCTGTCATCCCGACCAAACACGAGAATGGCGTCGAGAAATCGGCGCCATTTTTGTTTGCCCGGAACTACCCCTTGCCGCCCACATCCACGGGAAATGGCAAAAAAGAAACCCCCGAAGCATCGCTCGTCACGCTTCGGGGGTTTCTTTACTACAATTGTTTTACATAGGGTCGGGCCAGTTACCAATGGACATCGTGGTGACTGTCGTTTCGGTCTTGTCCTTCTTGGGTGTTGTGGTGGTGGACCGCATAGGGTCCGGCCAGTTGCCAATGGCGCTTACTGTGCTGGTATCTGCTGCAGGAGCAGCAGATACAACCCCGGGAGCCGCAACCGCGAACGTCAGTGCGCCCGCCACGGCCACTGAAGCGATGATTTTCTTGAACATGATGTAGTACCCCAATGCGAGTCGGATTCGTTACGGAAATTGCACGGTCCCTGTTGACATACATTGTAAAATGTTTTCCACAGAGACTGTCAAGGTTTTGGTCAAAAGACACCTGTAGGAGGGACCCGTGGGAAACGGATTCGGCGAGAAGCTACGTGCCGAACGGCTCGAACGTGGGTTAACGCAGGCAGAGCTCGGCAAAAACCTGTATTCACCGAGCTACATTTCGCTGCTTGAGACAGGCCGGCGCGAGCCCACGGCCGAAGTCATCGAGGAGCTGGCCCGCAGGCTCGAACTTGCACCGAAGGCCTTGGAAGCGTGGAGCCAGCCGGTCTCCGTTAGTGATGCCGAGTATGTCCTCGCCGGTCTCTACGCCCGACAGGCCTGGGATCTTCGCGACTACCAACTCGCCGCCAGCCACGCTGCCACAGCTGCGCAGATTGCCCTCGAGGCCAAGAACAACAGCGCCTGGTGGAACATGACGTACATGCAGGCCGAGTGCGTGATGAAGCAAGGCCAGCTGAAGGAATGCCAGCAAATCGTTGAGCACCTCCTGGAGCACCCCATGGCCACCGAATCCGCTGGCCTCGGGGTGCGCGCCTGGCAGATGCTTGCCGCGGTGTGTCACGGACAAGGCCAACTGGCCACCGCCGTCGAGCATGCCAAGCAAGCCGTAAAGCTCAGCGAGCAGCTGCCCAAGGGGTCCACGCTCATCATCGGTGCGCACCGCGCGCTGATCGGTGCCCTGGCCGAGAGCGGCAAGCTGGACGAAGCCTGGCAGTACTGCCTGGCGATGATCGAGCACATGGACGAGCACTCCATGTCGCAACTGGCCGGCGAAGTCGCTTGGGTGGTCGGCAACGTCGCCTTCATGCGCCACGACTATGTAGAGGGCATCAAGCACCACGAGCGTGCAGCCAAGCTCCTCTCCCCCGCCAACGACATTGAGCTGTGGGCCCGTTTCAACAAGGCCTCCGCAGCAGTTCGACTGTCCTCGGGGATTGTGGAACCGGAAACGTTGTCCGCCATTGAGCGTGCAGAACTCGCGCTGTCCATTGTGGGCGGAAACAAGACAGACCAGCTTGAGGTCGCCTTCATCCGCGCCCGCTGGCTGTACCTGACCGGGGACATCCCGGCCGCCGTCGAGAAGCTCCGCGAAATCTACGCAGACCGTAAGGTACTGGCCCGGCACACCGCAGGCGAAGTGTCGCTGCTGCTGGGCAAGTCCTTGAAAGCAGCCGGGGAAGCCGCGGAGGCGCTCCAGTTCCTGGAAGAGGCGCAGCACGACTTCAGTGCGGCAGGAGCGTCGGACCGGGTTCAGCAGGCCATGGACGCAGTCCTGGAGATCCGGCTGGCCGAGCGTCGTGCCGCAAAGGAACACTCGGAAGCCTGATTGACCCAAGTAAGTCGCAGTTAAGCGCGTTTTGAGGGGTCAAAACGCGCTTAACTGCGACTCAGTTGGGTGCTTCTAGGCGAAGGTGCGGCCCGTGAGCTTCTCGTAAGCCTCCACGTAGCGGGCACGGGTGCGCTCCACGACGTCGGCGGGCAGTGCCGGCGGAGGAGTGTCCGAGGACTTGTCCCAGCCGGACTCGGCGGAGGTCAGCCAGTCGCGGACGTACTGCTTGTCGTACGAAGGCTGCGACTGACCCGGCGCGTACGTGGACGCATCCCAGAACCGTGAAGAGTCCGGGGTGAGGACTTCGTCGCCCAGCGTGATGATGCCGGTGGCAGCGTCGATGCCGAACTCCACCTTGGTGTCGGCCAGGATGATGCCGCGTTCGCGGGCGATCTCCTCGGCCCGGGTGTAGATCTTCAGGGTCAGTTCACTCAGGCGGGCAGCGATGTCGTCACCCACCATGGCCACGACATCGTCATAGGTGATGTTGACGTCGTGCTCGCCCACTTCGGCCTTGGCAGAGGGCGTAAAGAGTGCCTTCTCCAAGCGCGAACCATCAACCAGGCCCTCGGGCAGCGGAATGTCGCACACCGTGCGGGATTCCTTGTACTCAGCCAGGCCGGAGCCGGTGAGGTAGCCGCGCGCGATGCATTCCACAGGGAACATGTCCAGCTTCTTGCAGATCATGGCGCGGCCCTCGACGGCGGCAGGAACGCCGCCCTCAACCGTGGACGCCAGCACGTGGTGCTCAACATCCAACTGATCGAACCACCACAGGCTCAGCTGCGTCAGGACGCGGCCCTTGTCCGGGATTTCGCTGCTCAGCACGTGATCGTAGGCGCTGATGCGGTCGCTGGCGACAACCAGCACGCATTCCTGGCCGATCTTTTCCGTGATGGCTTCGTCGGCCGGGACGTAGAGATCGCGGACCTTGCCGGAGTAGACGTGCGTCCAGCCCGGAAGTTCCAGCGTTTCGGTTTCGAAGCCGCCCGTAGGGATGCCTTCAGTCATGCTCAGGCCTGCACTTTCGGGATGGTTCCTGTAGCCGTGTACGGAACGCGGATTTCGCCGCGGGCGGCTTTGCCTCCGATGTCCGTACGGAACTGTGAGCCTTCAAGCTGAACCAGCTCAACGCCGTCGTACGCCTTTTCACGGGCCTCAACCAGATCCGAACCGAGCGCGACAACAGCAAGGACACGGCCGCCGGCAGAGACCACTTTGCCTTCGTCATCCAGCTTGGTGCCGGCGTGGACTACGTGGACACCGTCCAGTTCGTCCACCTTCTTCAGTCCACGAATGCGATCGCCCGTGCGGGGTGCGTCCGGGTAGTTTTCGGCAGCAACGACGACGGCGACTGCCGTGTCCTTGGACCAGCGCAGCTCTTCTGCCGTGTCCAGTTCGCCCTTGGCAGCTGCCAGCAGCAGCGCACCGAGAGGGGTCTTGAGGCGAGCGAGGACGGCCTGCGTCTCGGGATCGCCGAAGCGAACGTTGAACTCGATGACGCGCATGCCGCGGGAAGTCAGGGCGAGGCCGCAGTACAGCACACCAACGAAGGGCGTGCCGCGGCGGGCCATCTCGTCGACGGTGGGCTGGGCTACGCGGTCGATGACTTCCTGGACCAGGCCCTCAGGAGCCCATTCAAGCGGGGTGTACGCGCCCATGCCGCCGGTGTTGGGACCTTCGTCGTTATCGAAGATGCGCTTGAAATCCTGCGCCGGGGACAGCGGGACGGTGTTGCGGCCGTCGCAGAGGACGAACAGGGAAACCTCGGGGCCGTCGAGGAATTCCTCGATGACCACTGTTCCACCGGCGTCGAAGCACGCCTGGGCATGTGCCAGGGCCTCTGCGCGGTCCTTGGTGACCACCACGCCCTTACCGGCGGCCAGGCCGTCGTCCTTGACTACATACGGGGCGCCAAAGGTGTCTAAGGCGTCGGCAGCTTCGTCAGCGTTGGTGGCAACGCGTGCCATAGCCGTGGGAACGTTGGCCTCAGCCATGATCTGCTTGGCGAACGCCTTGGAAGCCTCCAGCTGGGCTGCTTCCTTGCTGGGACCGAACACCGGGATGCCGGCTTCTCGGACGGCGTCGGACACACCGGCGGCCAAAGGTGCCTCGGGTCCTACGACAACCAGGTCCACGCCCAGCTTGGTGGCGAGGGCGGACACAGCTTCCGGGTTGTTCCCGTCAATCGCATGGGTGGGAACGAGTTTGCTGATGCCCGCGTTGCCAGGGGCCGCGTGGACCTCGGAAACGTTGGGATCTTCAAGCAGAGAGCGGACAATGGCGTGTTCGCGGCCGCCTGGGCCAATGACGAGTACCTTCACAGTCCTCAAGGGTACTTTGTGAAGGGCGCGGGGCCTAAGCTGTGTCATTCACCGGACCTGTGGACACGGGCCTGGCGTGAGGCCCGGCGTGAGGCCCGGCGTGAGGCCCGGCGTGCACGGATCACGCGCGCGGGCACGCGGATGACCGGGGAACCGACCCGCCGCGCCCTAGACTTGATTCATGCCCATGAGTTCGCATGAAACGTTCAACGTTGAGTCCGCGGTGGAACTGGCAGTGATCGAACGAAGTGGCTTTATTGAGTCCCGGCACATCGGCGCGGCCGTGGTTCTTGCCGGTGATGGCTCGGTGGTCACCCGTCTTGGTGACATCGATGCTCCCGTCCTCGCCCGCTCCACCCTCAAACCCTTCCAGGCCCTGGCTTCCATGCAATCCGGCGTGCCCCTCCGTGGCGCGCAAGTTGCTGTCGCCTGCGGCAGCCACACTGGTTCCCTGGATCATATGGACGTTGTGGAAGGGATGCTCAAGGCAGCGGGTGCTAAAGAAGAAAACCTCCAGTGCCCCGCCGCCTGGCCCCAGGACGAAACCGCCCGCAACTGGATGGTCCGCTCCGAACGCGGACAATCCAAACTTGCCTTCAATTGCTCCGGGAAGCACGCAGCATTCCTGTGGGCGTGCACCGAAAACGGCTGGGACCTGCGCAGCTACCTCGAACCAAACCACCCGCTCCAGCAGCGCGTTCGCTCGGTGATCGAGGAATACAGCGGCGAAACGATCTCCCACCTGGGCATCGACGGCTGCGGAGCACCCGTTGCCGCCATCTCGCTGACCGGCCTGGCCCGCGCCTACTCCCGCCTGGCCAAATCCCCGGGCGATAAGTCGTCCAACGCACGTGCCGCCACCATCGCCACCTCCATGCTGGACTACCCCTGGGCAGTTCAGGGCAAGGGTGAGTCCAACACGATCGTGATGGAGGAACTGGAGGTCCTGGCCAAGATAGGGGCCGAGGGCGTCCTGGTCCTGGCGACTCCCACCGGCGCAACCGTGGCCGTGAAGATGCTGGACGGCAACCTTCGCGCCACATCCTTGGTAGGACTGACTCTGCTGGCCGTGAGCGGTGCCGTGGACATCCCTGCAGTTTCGAGCGTTCTGGAGCGCGTGGTGGAGCCCGTGCTCGGCGGCGGCCACGAGGTGGGCAAGATCCGGCTGGGACACGCTGTCTCCGCCCTGCTGGACTAAAACTTCTGAGGAGAGGAACAAATGGCTGTTGCACGACGCCGCGTCAACATCGAGGAAGGCCGCGCCGCGCTGGCAGCCTGGCAGGCCGCCGTCGAGCCTTCCGGCAGTACAGGTGAGCCAGGCAGCGTTGCCGGCCCGCCGCCGTCGCGCACTTTGATTGCGACGGCGGTCCGCTACTCCCTGGAGGAAGTCACCGCCCGCGCGCCCGGCAACTCGGTGGAAGTCCGTGTGCCGCCGTTCGGTGTGACGCAGTGCGTTGAGGGGCCCCGCCACACGCGCGGCACTCCCCCGAACGTGATCGAGTGCGACGCCGCCACCTGGCTTTCGTTGGTGACGGGCCGGATTTCGTGGGCAGACGCAGTATCGGACCACAGGGTGACTGCGTCCGGTTTGCGTGCCGACCTCTCGGAGTTGCTGCCCCTTTAACAGGTTTTGCACAGCTGAGGCCCCTCAAGAATCCTCTTGAGGGGCCTCATGCTTTGGGCTGTACTAGTCCGGGCAGACCGGGGCGGATGGTTGGCCCCGTTTGCTCATTTCGAACTGCGGGATGTCCTCCGCGACGGGACCGCCACGGAACTTGGGCGAAGGCTCCTGGCCGCCACTGATGCGTTCGAGTTCCTGCTCCTCGAAGACTTCTTCCTTGCCGAGCATGATGGCGGAATCGTGGTTGGTGATCTCGCCGTTGAAGGCGCGGAGCATGACGCTGCGGTCGAATTGGCCTTCCCATTTGGCCACCACGAACGTTGCCACGCAGTTGCCCAGCAGGTTCACCACGACGCGCATGGAGTCCATGAGGCGATCGGCTCCGAGGAGGAGTGCGACGCCGGCTACCGGGAAGATGCCCAGCGCAGCAGCCGTGGCGGAGAGTGCCAGGAAGGACGAACCCGGCACGCCGGCCATGCCCTTGGAGGTCAGGAGCAGGACGCCCAACGCCGCCAACTGCTGGCCAAGGTCAAGGTTGTGGCCGAAGGCCTGCGCCAGGAACAGCAGTGAAATGGACAGGTAGATCGCGGCGCCGTCCAGGTTGAAGGAGTAACCCGTGGGAACCACAAGGCCGGTGGTGGCACGGGAGCAGCCGGCGTTGGTCAGCTTGGTCATGATACGCGGCATGACTGCTTCAGTAGAGGCGGTGCCGAGTGCCAGCAGGAATTCTTCACGGGTGTACTTCAGGAACGCCCACAGGGGAACCCGGGCGAACCCCCAAGCCACCAGGAACAGCAGGCCGATGAAGATGATCGCCGCTCCATAGCAGGCTGCAATCAGGAGGGCATAAGTGCTGAGCGTGCCAAGTCCGTACTGGCCGATGATGAAGGCCATGGCACCAAATGCACCGATGGGAGCCACTTTCATGATCCAGGACATGATCTTGAAGATCAGCTCCAGGACGGTTTCCATGAGGCTGATGACCGGCATGCAGCGTTCGCGGCCGATGACCACGATGGCTGCGCCGAAGAACACGGAGAAGAACAGCACCTGAAGCAGGCTGTTGTTGGCAAAAGCACCGATCACGCTGACGGGAATGACATCCAGGATGAAGGCTGCAGCGTCCTTGGGAGGCGCATTGCCGGTCTTGGCGTTGAGTGCGTCCTGGGAGAGCGTAGCGGGGTCGATATTAAGGCCAGCACCAGGCTGAACGATATTTCCGACGATGAGCCCGAAGACGAGGGCGAAGAGAGTGGCGCCGGTGAAGTACAGGAGCGCTTTGACCCCGACCCTTCCGACCGCTTTGACGTCGCCCACTGCCGAGATGCCTGTGACGATCACGAGGAAAATCAGCGGGGCGATGATCATCTTGATGAGTTGAATGAATCCATCACCCAGTGGCCGGAGGGCGGACCCAATTGTCGGCCAAAAATGACCGATGAGTACACCTGCGACGACGGCGATCAGGATTTGAAAAAAGAGCGACTGGTACAGCCGCTTTTTCTTCTGCGGGGCCGAACTCGCCTTCAGCGCCGCGGAGTCTGGGATCTTCATTGATCTGAACCAATCAGTTGGGAACGGCCCCACATTTTGAGGGGGTTTTTCAAATGTAAGCCTGCTCACACCATTCCGCAAGGGGAAATAAGATTTCCATATTATGGAAAGTCACATTCGGTTTGGAGCTTGGCCGTTGGTGCGCCCACCACCTTCTTTGACGCAGAAATGCCCGGGACACACCCTTCTACAGGCGTGTCACGGGCATTCGAAAAGCAAAGTGGGTGGTGGCGGCACGGGCCCGCGGTTTGGGGCGGTGCTGTGAGGCTAGCCGCGGCCCACGAAGGGCATCCCGGCAGCGGTCACCACCAAGGATCCGACACTGGCCGACGCCGGCATGTTGGCCATCATCAGCACGGCACGGGCTGCATCGTCCACGGGGAACATGGGCTCGACTTTGCGGCTGCCGTCAGCCTGCAGCGCCCCGGAGCCCACGCCAATGGTGTCCATGATTTCGGTGCGGGTATTACCGATGTCGATCTGCCCGCACGTAATACCGAACTCCCGACCATCGAGCTCGATGCTCTTGGTCAGGCCCGTCATCGCGTGCTTAGTGACTGTGTAGGCAACGGATTTGGGCCTGGGCGAGTGCGCCGAAATGGAGCCGTTGTTGATGATGCGGCCACCTTGCGGGTCTTGGGATTTCATGGTTCGCACAGCCTCCGCGGCGCACAACATGGAGCCCGTGACGTTCACGCGAAGCGTTGCTTCCCACTCGTCCACACTGATGTCACCCACGTCGCCCGCCGGCCCAAAGATGCCGGCATTGTTGAACAGCACATCAACCCGACCCCAGCGTTGGCGGACCTCCGCGAAAAGGCGCGCGACGTCGTCGGGCACTGTCACGTCGCACGGAACCGCCAGCGCGTCCGGATGGTCGCCGGCCGTTTCCAGGAGCTGCGCCTCCCGGCGGCCGGCTAGCGCAACGCGGTAACCCTCGGCGAGCATGAGCCTGGCGACAGCCCGCCCAATTCCGGAACCGGCCCCGGTCACGACGGCGACCCTCGGGTTTGCGGGAGGGCTGGAGTCAGTCATGTGGTTGCCTTTCGGGGAATTGCCTGTGGCAGCGTCAGCGTGCGGCTTCAGCTGGCTGGGCGGCTGTTATCGGCCAGCCTATGACAGTCTTCGGGCGCGGAGTGGCGTAGGTCCTGACCTTGGACGTAGACAACCCAAGGCGGACCAGGGACTCGGCGATGGTCACCGCCGCAGCCACTCCGTCCACTACGGGGACGCCGGTGCGCTGGCGGATTTGTTCGTCGAGACCGGCCATGCCGCCGCAACCAAGAACAATAACTTCCGCTTTGTCGTCGTGAACAGCTTGTTCCGCCTGGCTCACAATGGCTTCAACAGCACGCTCCGGGTATTCCTCGAGCTCCAGCACGGCCATGCCGCTGGCCCTGACCGAGGCACAACGCGCCTCCAAACCGGCGAGCTTGAGCCGGTCCTCGATCAGCGGTACGGCGCGGTCAAGCGTGGTGACCACTGAATACTTGTGGCCCAGGAACATCGCGGTGCTTGCTGCTGCCTCGGTGATATCGACCACGGGGACGTCGAGCAGTTCCTGAAGGCCTTCGCGGCCGTGCTCGCCGTAGCCGGCCTGGATGACGGCGTCGAACGGTTCGGGATAGTTCACCACTGCATCCATGACGGCGATCGCGGCGAGGTAGCTTTCGAAGTTGCCTTCGCAGGAGTCGGCGCCGAAGCGAGGCGTGATGCCGATGATTTCGGTGCCAGGAGCCGCTGCGGCACGAGCCTGCGCTGCGATGGAGTCCGTCATGGACTGGGTGGTGTTGACGTTTGCGACAAGGATGCGCATGGGTTTCCTCAGTGTCAGTGGGTGCTGGCGACGGCGATCGGCTCGCCCGAGACGTCCTGGTGGACCTGCTTCTTGTCCGCGACAGCGAAGTACGTCATCGCTGCCACGCCGGCTCCGATGAACCAAGCGAACGGAGCAGCCGCGGCCAGTGCTGGGATAAAAGCTATGGCAATGGCGAGGCCGGCTGCCGGAAGCATGGCGATGATGGCCTTCGGGTTTACGCCGCGCTTGTAGAAGTAGGCGCCCTTGGGATCCTCCGTGTAGAGCTCCGGGACATTGACCTTGCCGCGGCGGACCAGCCAGTAATCGGCCATGACCACACCGAACAGGGGCCCGAGCAAGGCACCAAGGCCACCCAGGAAGTACACGATCACGATCGGGTTGTTGTAGAGGTTCCACGGCAGGATGATCAACCCGATGGTGCCGCTGACCCAGGCCGCCTTGCGGAAGTTCAGGTGCCGCGGGAAGAGGTTGGTCAGGGCGTAGACCGGAGCTACGAAATTGGCCATCAGGTTCACGGCGATGGTCAGGATCAACAGGGCCAGACAGGCAAGGACCAACAGAAGCGTATTGGGGATGCTCTCCACAATGTCTGAGGGACTCTCGATCACTGTGCCGTTGATCTTGTACTGCCCACCGGCCATGACCACCACGATGGCGCCAAAGACGAGCATGTTGATGGGGATGCCCCAGAAGTTGCCCTTGACGATGGACTTCTTGGAAGCCGAGGACCGGGTGAAGTCGCAGAAGTTCAGGACGAACGTTCCGTAGATGGAAACCCACAGGGCACCGCCGGCAAAGATGGTGAGCCACATTTCGGTACCCTCTAGGCCCTTGATGCCGCTCCACTGGATGGCGCCGCCGGCTTCGATGAAGACCCACACGGCGATCGCTGCCATGGTCACCAGGATGATGGGACCGGCGAAGGCCTCGTACTTGCGGATCATCTCCATGCCGAAGCTGACAATGACCAACTGAACCATCCAGAGCGCCACGAACGACAACCAGCCCAGGGTTGAAAGGCCAAGGATGGAGTTGCTGTCCAGGTCTTTCAAACCCGGCGCCATGGCCACCAGCATGACGCGGAGGACCACGGATGCCAGATACGTCTGGATGCCGAACCAAGCAACGGCAACAGCGCCGCGAACCAGGCTGGCGATCTGCGCTCCCCTGATGCCGAAGCTGATGCGGCTCATGACAGGGAAGGGAACACCGGTCTTCTCGCCCATGAATCCAGAGAAATTCAGGAGCGCGAACAGGAGAATGGCGCCGATACCGAGGGCTACCAGGATCTGCCAACCACCCAGACCGAGGGAGAACAGGCCGATGGCGAAGGCATAGTTACCCAGGCTGTGGACGTCGTTGGCCCAGAGGGTAAAGATGCTGTAGCTGGTCCACTTCCGGCCCTTGGCCTTAGTGGGTGCGAGGTCGATGTTGTAAAGGCTGGGACTGATGGTACGGCCTGCGGCTTCGGAAGCAATAGCGCAGAGGTCGGTGTTTCCCACGACCGGATGGTTGGGGCCACCTGCGTTTCCGTCTCCCGGAGCCCCAGTGACGCCGACTGATGAAGTCGTCTGCATCGTGGATCTCCACTTCGTACTGATTCCACAATACGGAATCTAGTTATTGAATAGTGAAAGCACTCTATGACTCAGGTCACGTAACGTCAAGGTTCTCCGTGTATGCAGGGTCACATTCGGTTGCTTGGCCGAAGCTTTCCCAGTTGACTGTCTTGGTTAGGCAATCCGTGTTGACGCTGCCCAACCAGCAGACGTAATCTCGAATTGCAGAATTTTATTCTCACAATACGAAATTCCTTGAGCGCCCCCACAGAGCAAGCGCCCAGACATTCAATGAAGAGAGGTTGGACGTGGCTGCAGGAGAAGAGACCTCACACATCCTCAGCGGGTTGACTGCCCAGCTGCCTGATCGTGATCCGGAAGAGACCGCGGAGTGGATTGAGTCACTTGATGCGTTGATCGCGGAGCAGGGTACCGAGCGTGCCCAGTACATTATGCGTTCGTTGCTGCAACGTGCCGGTGCGAGGTCGGTGGGTGTGCCGATGGTGACGACCACTGATTATGTGAACACGATCCCGGTGGACCAGGAAGCTGCGTTCCCGGGGAACGAGGAGTTCGAGCGCCGGTACCGGGCGTACATGCGGTGGAACGCCGCGGTGATGGTTCATCGTGCGCAGCGTTCGGATATTGGTGTCGGCGGGCATATCTCCACGTATGCCGGTGCCGCGACGTTGTACGAGGTGGGTTTCAACCACTTCTTCCGCGGCAAGGACCACCCCTCGGGCGGGGATCAGGTGTTCTTCCAGGGCCACGCCTCGCCGGGCATGTACGCCCGGGCGTTCATGGAAGGCCGTCTCACGGAAGAGGATCTGGACGGGTTCCGTCAGGAAAAGTCCAAGGCCGGTCATGCCCTGTCCTCGTACCCGCACCCGCGCCTGATGCCTGATTTCTGGGAGTTCCCGACCGTGTCGATGGGTATCGGCCCGATGAACGCGATCTACCAGGCCCAGTCCAACCGGTACCTGCAGAACCGTGGCATCAAGGACACCTCCGACCAGCAGGTCTGGGCGTTCCTGGGCGACGGGGAAATGGACGAGCCCGAGTCCCGTGGCCTGCTCCAGCTCGCCGCGAACGAGAACCTGGACAACCTGAACTTCGTGATCAACTGCAACCTCCAGCGCCTGGACGGACCGGTCCGCGGTAACGGCAAGATCATGCAGGAGTTGGAGGCGTTCTTCCGCGGTGCGGGCTGGAACGTGATCAAGGTCGTCTGGGGCCGGGAGTGGGACTCCCTCCTGGAAGCCGATAAGGACGGGGCGTTGGTGAAGATCATGAACGAAACCCCCGATGGTGACTACCAGACCTACAAGGCCGAGTCCGGCGGGTTCGTTCGTGAACACTTCTTCGGCAAGTCCCCGCAGACCAAGGACATGGTCGCGGACCTGGACGACGAGCAGATCTGGGGCCTCAAACGCGGCGGCCACGACTACCGCAAGGTCTACGCCGCGTACAAGGCAGCGACCGAGTTCAAGGGCAAACCCACCGTGATCCTGGCCAAAACGGTCAAGGGCTACGGCCTGGGCCCGCACTTCGAAGGCCGTAACGCCACGCACCAGATGAAGAAGCTGACCATGGACGACCTCAAAGCCTTCCGTGACCACCTCCGCATCCCGATCAGCGATGACCAGCTCGACGCTGACCTTTACCGGCCCCCGTACTACCACCCCGGCATGGACGCCCCGGAAATCAAATACCTGATGGAACGCCGCGCCGAACTCGGCGGGTTCGTGCCCGAACGACGCCGCACCCACACCCCCGTGACCCTCCCGGACGCCAAATCCTACGAAGTGGCCAAACGCGGGTCCGGGAAACAACAAGCCGCCACCACCATGGCCTTCGTCCGTTTGTTGAAGGACCTGATGCGGGACAAGAACTTCGGGGCCCGGTTCGTGCCCGTCGTCCCCGACGAATCCCGGACCTTCGGCATGGACGCGTTCTTCCCGACCGCGAAAATCTACAACCCCAAAGGCCAGAACTACCTCTCCGTGGACCGCGACCTCGTCCTGGCCTACAAAGAATCCCCCGCCGGCCAACTGATCCACCCCGGCATCAACGAAGCCGGCGCCGTCGCAGCGTTCACCGCCGCCGGCACCGCGTACGCCACCCACGGCGAACCCCTGGTCCCGATCTACGTGTTCTACTCCATGTTCGGCTTCCAACGCACCGGCGATTCCTTCTGGGCCGCCGCGGACCAAATGACCCGCGGCTTCATCATCGGCGCCACCGCAGGACGAACCACCCTCACCGGCGAAGGACTCCAACACGCCGACGGACACTCCCCCATCCTGGCCTCCACCAACCCCGCCGTGAAAACCTACGACCCCGCCTACGGCTACGAAATCGGCCACATCATCCGCCACGGCCTCGAAGAAATGTACGGCGAGAACAGTATTGATCAGAACGTGATGTACTACCTCACCGTCTACAACGAACCCATCACCCAACCCGCCGAACCCGAAAACCTCGACATCAACGGGCTCCTCAAAGGCATCTACCGCCTCGCCCCCGCTCCCCAAAGCGACGGCACCACCGGGAACCGGCCCACCGCGAACATCCTCGCCTCCGGCGTGTCCGTACCCTGGGCCCTCGAAGCCCAACGGATCCTCGCCGAAGACTGGAACGTCGCCGCCGACATCTACTCCGTAACCTCCTGGAACGAACTCCGACGCGACGGACTCGCCGCCGAAGAACACGCCTTCCTGAACCCCGGCCAACCCGCCCGCACCCCGTTCATCACCGAACAACTCGCCGGCACCACCGGACCCGTCATCGCCGTGTCCGACTACATGAAAGCCGTCCCCGACCAAATCCGCCAATTCATCCCCAACGACTTCGCCTCCCTCGGAGCAGACGGCTTCGGCTTCTCCGACACCCGCCAAGCCGCACGCCGCTACTTCAAAAACGACACCCACTCCATCGTCGCCAAAACCCTCCAGTTGCTGGCGGCGAGGGGCGAAGTAGAGGAGGGCGCGCCGTCGTACGCCATTGACCGCTACAAGCTGCTGGACGTCAACGCCGGCACCACCGGCGGAGCAGGCGGCGACGCCTAAACAGCCCGCATGACAAATTGGCGGCAGCGTTCGTTAAGAACGCTTCCGCCAATTGTCGTTGAGCGGGTTTCGTTGAACCGGACTTAGGTGCCCAGGTTCCTTCTATCGACCACGAAGCCGGTCGCCGCATTCTCGCGAACCGCGTTGATACCAGCCACTACCGCTTTCAGGTTCGGGAACTGTGGCGACACTGCCACAACCGTTCCATCCTCCGCGGTCAGCCGGAACCGGAATGAGTTGGTTCCTGCCTTGAGAATTTCAAAACTGCCAGCCATTTTCCCCTGTTCTTTCACGCGACACTGCGTATCCGAGCTGACTTCATAACTCCCTCACCGACCATATCGGCCAATTCAGACCACCAAAAGCCCTACTGATCGCTAATTTACAACCGATATTGGTAGATCTCTTGGAAAGAAACCCAAGGAGCTACAGACCGCATGGAGCCCCGCGCGTATCGTGAGGATATGACTGACACCGGCACGGCCCCCACCACGGGCGTGCTCCTCGCTGCAGGCGCCGGAACACGGCTGGGTCGTGGCCCCAAGGCGCTGCTCCCTTTCCGGGGCAGGACCCTGGTGGAAGTACTCGCCGACACGCTGTTCGACGGCGGATGCCGCGAGGTTGTTGTGGTGCTCGGCGCTGAGGCCGACGTCGTCCGCCAAAGCACCGATTTGGGCGCGCATGTGGTGGTCGAGAACGAGAATTGGGCCAAGGGAATGGCTGGCTCCTTCCGCGCCGGCATTGATGCGGCCATGGCAGGCAACAGCATCATGGTGGCGCTGGTGGACCAGCCCGGGTTAACCCCGACGGCGGTGAGCAGGTTGCTGGGCAGCCACCGTCCCGGCCGGGTCACTGCGGCCGCCTACCCCGACGAGTCCGGCCACCTGAAGCGTCGGCACCCGGTGATTTTCGACGTCGGACTCCGCTCCGAAGCGGCTGCAGCCGCCAATGGCGACACGGGCGCGCGTTCGTTCCTGAAGGCGCATCCGGGGCTCGTGGATCTGGTGGACTGCAGCGACCTCTGCTCCGGCGAGGACCTGGACACGAAGGACCAGCTGCATCTTTTGGAAGGGTAGCGGCGGTTCGGACGGGTACCGGCGGGTAAATTTAGGGACATGATCCGCATCGCAACTGATGATCCCGCACGCCCGGATGTCCACCAGCTCCTCAGCGAGCACCTGGCCGATATGTTCGCCACTTCCCCGGCCGAAAGCGTTCATGCCCTGGACCACTCGGCGTTGAAGCATGAGTCGATGACGTTCTGGACAGCCCGGGAGGACGGCGTTCTGCTGGGTTGTGGAGCCTTGAAGGCCTTGTCCTCCGGGCACGCCGAGATCAAATCAATGCGCACTACTTCCATTGCCCGCGGACGTGGAGTGGCCACCCAAATGCTGGAACACATCGTGGCCGAAGCTGCCCGATTGGGTTACGAGCGGGTGAGCCTGGAAACGGGGACCGAGGACTACTTCGCTCCGGCCCGTCGTTTGTATGCCAGGCACGGATTCACGGAATGCCCGCCCTTCGGGGATTACACCCTGGACCCCAACAGTGTGTTCATGGAGCTCGCCGTCTTCCCCAAGTAGGTAACAGCAAACGTCTCAATGAGCGCTCATACCGACGTTTGCTGTCACCTAGTTGGGTTAGACGGGTGCAGTGGTGCGGTCGCGGAGGGCCAGGTAAATCTTGTCCCGCGCGATGGGCAGCTCGCCGAAGCGGATCCCGGTGGCGTTGCGGATCGCGTTCGCCAGGGCGGGAGCCACGGGGTTGAACGGGCTCTCGCTCATGGACTTGGCACCGAGGGGACCCGTGGAGTCGTTGGTGGTGGCGAAATAGACCTCACTGCGTGGAACGTCCGCGAACGACGGAATATGGTACTGCCGCAGGATGTCCGTGGTGACGCGTCCGGCGTCGTCCACTTTCACTTCCTCGTAAAGCACCGCACCCAGGGCCTGCGCAATGCCGCCCTCGATCTGCCCCCGACACTGCCGCGGATTCACCACCACACCGGCGTCGGCGGCCTGGACACTCTGCAGGATCCGCAGCTCACCGGTTCCTGCATTAACAGCAACCCGGAAGCCGTGAACGTTGAACGCGACCGACCGCGGAGTCCCTCCCCAGTTGCCGTCCGTGGCGAGTCGAACGCCTTGCAGCCGGGCGGCGTCGACGATTTCCGTCAGCGGCAACGTGCGATCTCCGCACTGAACGGCGCCGTCCACCAAGCGGCAATCAGTCAAGGCGGCTCCGGTCAGTGAAGCCGCGACCGTCTGGATCCGGGTGGCGAGTTCCAGCGCCGCACCCAACGTCGCCTTACCTGCCACCACTGTTCCGGCCGAACCGAACGCGCCGGTGTCGTGCTCCAGGAGGTCGGTATCGGACTGCCGCACCGTCACTTTGGACGCCGTCGTAGCCAAGGCCGTGGCAGCCAATTGCGCATGGACGGTTGTGGTGCCGTTCCCGAATTCCGCAGTACCGACGTCGACGGCGAACCTTCCGTTCGCCTCCAGGCTCACCCGGGTGTGGGCGAAGTGGCCGCGGGGCGGAACGGTGTCGATCATGGACAGGGCTGCCCCTTCCCCGACCACCCAATCCGGCCCCAGGTCATCCAAACCGGCTACCCGGTAGCGTTCCTTGCCGCGGTCCAGGGCGTCCCGCACCAAGGAAACGCACTGGTCCAGACCGTAGCTTCCGTAGTGGACGTCTTCCTCGGGCTCGGGTGTTGTGGAGAGCATGTGATCGCCGGGCCGGACCATGTTCTTGAGCCGGAACTCAAGCGGGTCCATCCCGATGCCGATGGCGAGTTCGTCAATGGCAGACTCGATCGCGAAGATCATCTGGCTCAGACCATACCCACGGAAAGCACCCGCGGGGACCGTGTTGGTGTAGACGGCGTGTGCGTCCACTTTCTTGTTCACGCACTTGTAGACGGCCAATGACTCTCCACACCCGTGGAACATGACGCCGGGTGCGTGGTTTCCGTAGGCACCGGTGTTGGTGAGGACGTTCAACTGCAGCGCAGTGAGCGAACCATCGCGGCTGGCCCCGGCCTTGAGGTGAATGGTGAAGGGGTGCCGGGTGGTAGTCGCCGTGAACTGCTCGGTCCGGGTGAACTCCAGCTGCACGGGCTTCCGGAGTGCAAGGGCTGCGAGGGCCACCAGGTCCTCGGTGAGGACTTCCTGCTTGCCACCGAAGCCGCCGCCAACCCGGCCTGCCACCACGCGGATACTCTCTGGCGGCAGGTTGAACACCCGGCTCAGCGTCCGCTTCACCAGGAAAGGTACCTGCGTGGAGGAACGGATCATCAAGCGGCCGTCTTCATCCAGCCAGGCAATGGAGGCGTGGGTTTCCATCGCCACGTGCTGCACGCGCTGCGTCTTGTACGTGTGCTCGTGAATGAAGTCTGCGGCCGCAAAGCCGTCGGCCACGCTGCCCAGTTCGGCATGGACCTCGGCCACCACGTTCTGGAGCGGGCGGGAAATGCGGGAGAAGACGCCGTCCTTTTCCCCATGAATTACCGGGGCACCGGGGAGGATGGCCTCCTGCGGAGTGAACACGGGCTCCAGGAGTTCGTACTGCACGGTCAACGCCCGGGCACCGGCCTCAGCTGCGCCCACGGATTCGGCCACGACGGCGGCAACCCTCTGCCCGATGAACCGCACCACGTTGTCCAGCACGCGCGTATCGTCCGGGTCGTCGGTGTAATTCTCGTGTTGGGCACTGGAAAACAGCAGCTGCGGTGCGTCTTCGTGGGTGAAGACCGCCATGACGCCGGGAACAGCCAAGGCGGGAGCCTTGTCGATGGACACGATGCGGGCATGCGGATGCGGCGAACGCAGGAGCTTCATGTGCAGCAGGCCCGGGAGTTGTTCCGCCGGGACATCGAGGGCATAGCGGGCGGTTCCTGTCACCACGGCTTGACCGGCGGGGGCGGGAACGTTGTCCCCGAGCTGGCCGGGTGTGGCTGGGACTGCGGCAACTGACTGCGCCCCTGAAACGTCCGCTCCGGCGTCGTGCTGGTGATCGCCGCTGTGACCGCAGACCGCGTCCGCGATGGAGCGGTAACCGGTGCAGCGGCACAGGTTGCCCTTGAGGTTCCGGGGCAGGTTGGCGCGTTGCTCGTCGTCGAACGTCGCGGCCGTCATCATCATGCCCGCCGTGCAGAAGCCGCATTGGAAGCCCTGGGCCTCGAGGAACTGCTCCTGCACAGGGTGTAGTTCGCCGTCCTTGGACAGGCCTTCGATGGTGGTGACCGCTTTGCCCTCCGCGCGGACTGCAGGGTAGATGCAGCTGTGAACGGGCGTGCCGTCAACGTGCACGGTGCAAGCACCGCAGTCGCCGCCGTCGCAGCCTTTCTTGACGCCGAAGTTGCCTTCCTCGCGGAGGAAGGTGCGGAGGCATTGTCCGGGGCGGGGTGTGGCCTGCGAGGCAGCGCCGTTGATCTCAATTGCCATTCCGGGCCTCCTTCTGCTTGATGGTTGTTACGGCTGGCTGGGTGGACGGCTGGGGCGAGGTGTTATGCGGCGGCCAGAAATCACCGGAAACAGTCATCGATTCGCCCAGCAGCTCGGCCCGGATTTCCTCGGCCAGCTTGAACGTCATGTCGCGCCGCCATGCTGGCAGCCCATGAATATCGTCGTGGTACAGCGGCCACGGAATGGAATCGCCGACGGCGTCAGCCAGCGTCCCGGCGTCGGGAACCTGCCCGACGGGGAACCGCAGCTGTACCGGCCTTTTGGTGGAAGCAGTCACCGTGATGACCAAGCCGCCGTCGGGGTCGAGCCGCCCGATCAACAGCACGCCGGAGCGGCCCAGGTTGCTGAGCGACAAGCGCCGGAAGGCAACCCTGGCGGAGAGTGCGCTGGCGGGCAGATGGATGCTGCGGAGCAACTCCCCCGGTGCCAGCACAGTCTGCATATCGCCTGTGACGACATCGGCCACCGGAACGTCCCGGCTGGTGCCGTCGGGGCTGAGGATGGTGGCTACGCCGTCGAGTCCTGCGCAGAGTGATGTCATGGGCCCTGCCGGCAGGCCGGTGCAAATGTTGCCGCCCACCGTGGACATGTTCCAGATCTTGAACGAGGCCACGAACGAATCGCAGCACGGGCGGATCAGCGCCAATCCAGGCCACTCGCGGCTGGCGGATTCCACGGTTTGCGGCAGGGCGTAGAGCTCGGCGACGGTACAGGTGGCGGCCAGCTCGATGCCTTGGTCAGTGACGGTGATGGCGGGCCACTCTGCTTGGCCGAGGTCAAGGAGCCGTTTGAGGACCGTGCTGCCGTAGGAGAAAAGGACAGTGCCTCCGGCGAGCCAGGCATCGCCGTCGCGCCATTGTGCCGGGTCCGTGGTGGGGACCACGGCCTCGATGGTGTTCATGTCCATGGGTCCTCCTGAGTGAGGTATTGGGCTGCTGCGTGAGTCGGGGCTGAGTGGATCGGGCCGGTGCTGTCCTTGAGCGACGGGAACCCGGGTGCCTTGGAAGTCTTCTGGCCAGCTCCACGCTCAGCGATGATTTCTGCCGTGATGGAAACTGCTACTTCGGCAGGAGTCACGGCGCCGAGGTTCAGCCCGATGGGCGAATGCAACCGTTCCAAGGACTCCGGTGGAGTGCCTGCCTCGAGCAAGGCCTCGATCCGTTGGCGGTGACTGCGACGGGAACCCATCGCACCGACGTACGCCAGGTTCAACCGGAGGGCACCCTCGAGCAACGGGATGTCGAATTTGGGGTCGTGAGTCAGGATGCACACCACTGTGCGGGAATCGATGCGCCCGGCGGCCGCCTCGGTTTCAAGGTAACGGTGCGGCCAATCGGCGACCACTTGGTCTGCGCCTGCGAAGCGGCTTTGCGTCGCGAAGGCAGGCCGCGCGTCGCACAGGGTGACGTTGTATCCGAGGAGTTGCCCGGCCGGGAGCAGGGCCGCTCCGAAATCGTTGGCACCGAAGACCAGCATCCGAGCTGCCGGCAACCGGCTTTCCACGAACAAGGTGATGGGCTCGGGCTGCGTTTCCTCTTGTGGGGGCAAGGCCAACCGCTCGGTAGTGACCCACCCGTCGATGCACCCCTCGGGCGGGGCCAGCCGGACCAACCCGGCGCGGCCACCTTGGAGCAGGGGCTCAACCTGGGCGGCGGCGGCGAACAGTGTGGAAGGGTGGTCGCCCAGCAATTTGGCCAGTTCCTCGGATTCCATGGCACGGAACCGCACGGGATCGTTGACCACCATGACTCCGCCCTGGCCATCGAGCCGGCGGATCAGGGCTGCAGGGCGCTGAGTTTCAGCAAAAACAGACAGTTCAGGCGATCCTGCCCGGAGCGGCTGGATGTGGACTTCCAGTTCTCCTCCACAGGTGAGCCCGACGGCGAACGCATCCTCGGCACTGTAGCCAAAAGACTCAAGGCGAGGGCCGCCGTCGCGCATTGCTTCCAAGGCCGCCTCCACCACGGCACTTTCCACGCAACCTCCGGACAAGCTGCCCAGGATTTCGCCGTTTTCGGAGACCATCATGGAGGTCCCCATGGGCCGCGGCACGGAGCCTCCGGTCCCCACGATCGTGGCCACAGCACACAGTTGGCCGGAGACCGCAGGCCGCCAGCTGCCCAGTGAAGGCATCAGATCCAGCATGGCAACACATCCTTATTCCAGGTGTCCCGGCCGGGTGGCCCGGCCGGAGCAGTGCGCGATCTTGCCTCATATTCTCATTTCCAGAGGAGGTAGTCGCGGTTATTCAGTAAAAGTGGAGTTCATAGGAACGGGGGCAAGGGCTTCATCTCCCTGCCCCCGTTCCCTGACGGAGCGTCGGTGCCCGTCCCTGAATCACCAGGGCCGCCGCCCGCCGTCGTGCCTGTTATTTAGGGACGACGACGGCGGACGCCTATTCGTGCGGTGGGTACCGGCGGACCGCCGATCGAAGTGCCGGAAATGTATGCCCGCCGGCGCGGGTGCGGCTCCGGGCTAGACGCCCATCAGCGCGTTGATCGGGCCGCGGGCAAAGTAGATGATGAAGCCTGCCGTGACCACCCACATGAGCGGGTGCACCTTCCTGGCCTTGCCCGACGCCGCACTGATCACCGCGAAGGAGATGAAGCCGACGCCGATGCCGTTGGCGATGGAGTACGTCAGCGGCATGGTCACGATGGTCAGGAACGCCGGGAGGGCGATGGAGAACTTGGTGAACTTGATCTCGCGGATCTGCGCCATCATCATCGCACCCACCACCACCAGGGCTGACGCCGCAACTTCCAGCGGCACCACCGAGGTGAGCGGTGTGAAGAACATGGAGCCCAGGAACAGCAGGCCGGTGACCACCGAGGCCAGGCCGGTTCGTGCGCCTTCGCCGATGCCAGCCGCCGAGTCGATGTACACGGTGTTGGACGAACCGGACGTTGCGCCGCCCACCACTGCACCCATGCCTTCAACAATGAAGGCTGACTTCAGCTTGGGGAACGTGCCGTCCTTGTGTGCCACGCCTGCGCTCTTGGCCAGGCCCGTCATGGTGCCCATGGCGTCGAAGAAGTTGGTGAACACCAAGGTGAAGACCAACATCGTCGCAGCCAATCCGCCGATCCTGGCGAAGGAGCCGAAGAGATCGAACTGGCCTACCAAGCTCAGGTCCGGGACGGACACCAGTTGGCTCGACAGGATGGGCACGTTGAGGTGCCAGCCGCCGGGGTTGTCGGCGCTGCCTGGACCGATGCGGAACACGGCCTCGGCAACGGCGGCGAGGACAGTGGTGGCGACGATGCCGATCAGCAGGCCGCCTTGGATCTTGCGTGCCACGAGGATGCCCATGGTCAGCAGTCCGATGATGAAGACAAGGGTGGGGATGGACGTGATGGAGCCGTTGTCGCCGAGCTGGACCGGTGGGCCGCCCGTTGTTGCGCGAACGAATCCGGAATCCACAAAGCCGATGAAGGCGATGAACAAGCCGATGCCAACGGTGATGGCGGCCTTGAGTTCCTTCGGGACTGCCTTGAAGATCGCCGTCCGGGCGCCGGTAGCACCGAAGATGACAATCAGGATGCCGTTGATGACCACTAAGCCCATGGCTTCGGGCCACGTAACTTCCTGGATGACCGCGACGGCGAGGAACGAGTTGATGCCCAAGCCGGCTGCGAGGCCGAAAGGCAGGTTGGCGACGAGACCGAAGATGATGGTCATGACGCCGGCGGTCAGGCCTGTGACGGCTCCAACCTGTGCAGCTGAAAGCCAGCCACCGGCGACGTCGGTAGGGGCGTTTTCTGCCGAGAAGCCACCCAGGATGAGCGGATTCAGGATGACGATGTACGCCATGGTGAAGAAGGTGACCAGGCCGCCGCGGAATTCGCGGGCCAACGTTGAGCCACGCTTCGAGATCTGGAAGAACTTATCCAGGAAGGAGTTCGACACCGGGGGCTTCTTGTTTCCATCTGCCAGGCCGGTTGCCGTGTGCTTTGCCGCTGTGGGCTCTGCGCCGTCTCCTTGGGGAAAGAGCGCAGCCTGCTTTTCAGCTGCTGTCTGCTTTTCAGCGGAATTGTCCAGGATTGTCATGTCAGCCACCGGGCCCTAGTAATCAATCCTGGAATCAAGCGTGTTCCATGTGTTGAACGGCTGGAGGGCCGCCGGAGCCTGGGGGTCGCCCAGTTCCAGCTTGGCTACCGGCATCAGCGCGTCCCGGTTGTCGTTCTCGAAGTACTCGTAGAAGACGGCGTCGTCAAAGCCGACGGATGCGGCGTCGTGACGGTCTGCTGCAAAGAACACGCGGTCAACGCGTGCCCAAAGTGCGGAGGCCAGGCACATGGGGCATGGCTCGCAGCTGGTGTAGAGGGTTGCTCCGCTGAGATCGAAGGTTCCCAGTTCGCGGCAGGCATTACGGATGGCCGTGACTTCTGCGTGTGCGGTGGGATCGTTCGTGGCGGTGACGCGGTTGACGCCTTCGAAGGCTCGTCCGTCCGCGGTGACAATGACGGCGCCGAAGGGGCCCCCACTGTTAAGGACATTGGCTGTTGCCAGCTCAATGGATGTGGCCAGGAATTGCTCGGCCGTGACGGTTGTACTCATGTTGCGACTTCCTTAGTGCTGAGGAAGCCAGGTGACCTGTTTGGGGGCGCTACAGAGAGGAGCTCCAGTTAGCTTGGTTACCAGGCTTCAGCATGTGCGATGAAGGTTAAGTTGCGCCTGGTAGATAGCTTCCCGAGGTCCGGGTGCCCGCCTTTGGCAGTTAGAGCGTAGCACCAGGTTTGTGAGCCGCGCCATAGTTTTTTGAAAACTTAATTTCGTGATGCGAAATTACCTGTGCTGCGGGCAGGCGCCGGACTGGTGCCGGGGCTGGTGCCGGCGCTGGTGCCCGAATGTGACCGCAGGCACCCCGCGGGCGTTGACTGCCGCCGTCGGGCATTTTACGCTTTGAAGACCGGGCCACCCCTCTGGCGGGACCGGCCACCTGGATCAGCAGACAGGGCCTAACTGAGCTGGAACGCGTACACGCCGACCAGACAAGGAACCTGTCATGACCCCTCTTTGGATCAAGAACCCGCTGGGTATCTTCACCGCAAACGACCTCGACGCCGGCGGCGGCCTGGTGGTTTCCGACGGAAAAATCGTGGAGCTGGTGCCTACGGGCGGTCAGCCTTCTTCTCCCGCGACTGTCTTTGATGCCTCCGCCCACGTGGTCCTCCCGGGGCTCATCAACACGCACCACCACTTCTACCAAACCCTCACGCGCGCTTGGGGCCCCGTGGCCAACGCGCCGCTGTTCCCCTGGCTGCAAAACTTGTACCCGGTGTGGGCTCGGCTGACCCCCCGCAGCCTGGAGCTCGCAGTGCAGGTGGCACTGGCCGAGCTATTGCTCTCCGGCTGCACCACTGCCGCCGACCACCACTACCTCTTCCCCGACGGCATGGAAGACGCAATCGACATCGAAGTAGCTGCGGTGCGCGCCATGGGAATGCGCGCCACCTTGACCCGCGGGTCCATGACCCTGGGAGAGGACGACGGCGGGCTGCCGCCCAGGACCACGGTCCAGTCGCCTGAGGCGATCCTTGCGGACAGCGAACGGCTGATTCGTCAGTACCACGAGACCGGCGATGGGGCTGTTGTGCAGATCGCGCTTGCCCCGTGCTCGCCTTTCTCGGTGACCAAGGAGATCATGGCCGAGAGTGCAGCCATGGCCGAACGCTTCGATGTCCGGCTTCACACGCACCTTGCCGAGACCATTGACGAGGAAGATTTCTGCCGCTCCATGTTCGGGCTGCGGACCGTGGACTATCTGGAATCCGTGGGCTGGTTGGGCTCCCGCACCTGGCTTGGGCACGGCATCCATTTCAACGACGACGAGATCGCCAGGCTGGGAGCCGCGGGCACCGCCGTCGCGCATTGCCCCACTTCCAACATGCGCCTCGCCTCCGGGACTGCCCGCGTCCTGGAACTTGAGGCAGCGGGCGTTCCCGTGGGGCTGGGGGTGGACGGATCGGCGTCGAACGACGCCTCCAACATGATCCTCGAGGCTCGTCAGGCCCTGTATTTGCAGCGGCTCCGCTATGGCGCCTCGGTTCCCGTGGAGCGGGCACTGGGATGGGCTACTCGTGGATCTGCCGCCGTTCTGGGACGCTCCGACATTGGGCAACTGGCACCCGGACTGCAAGCGGACCTGGCCTTGTTCAAGCCCGACGAGCTGCGCTTCTCCGGAAGCCACGACCCCGTCGCCGCATTGCTGCTCTGCGGGGCGGACCGTGCCGACCGGGTGATGGTCGGGGGTTCTTGGCGCGTTGTGGACGGTGCGATTCCAGGGCTGGACGTCGCCGGGCTGATCGCCGAGCACTCGGCGGCGGCCCGGAAGCTGGTTGCTGGGTAGGTTCTGGTTGCCCGGCTGGGCCCGTTTCGGGGGTTCCCTGCGCAACATGCCGTTCGCACGGCACAGTCCGCAGCGAGCCCACTAAGCGGGCTTGTCCACATAGGCCTACGCACCCCTGTCCTCGCACGCCGGCTCATTGAAGTCTTGACTCATGACACCAAACAACAGCAACGAGCTTCCCGCGGGGATGGATTTGTGGCGGACCGATGAGCTCCACGAAGCAGGCTTCAACCATCGGAGGATTGCCGCGCTGGTTCGCTCCGGCGCCTTAAGACGACTACGTCGCGGTTGCTATATCCGAGGCAGCACGTGGGCAGCCCAAAAGCCCTGGGTTCGCAGCTTGCAATTGATTGCTGCACACGCACACGGGACGCTTTCGACGTCGTCTGGCGGCTTGGTCTACAGCCACACCTCAGCGGCGCGTCTCCACGGGTTATTCCTGTGGGATGTTGGAGACAAAGTCCACATCACGACGCAAACAACAGCGTCCACCACTTCCCACGGCAAAGATGTGGTGCCGCACACCCGCCCGCTGGCGAAGATACGGGCTGTTTTCGTCAAGGGGATGCCTTGCACCACGTTGGAACAGACGGTGGTGGACTGCTGCCTCATGCTCAACTACAAACAAGCCCTGGTGCTCATGGATCACGCCCTCCGAAAAGGTGCCGATGCCTCGAAACTGCAAGAGATGTGCGCATCGCTGGCCGGACGCAACGGAGTTCTCACTCTTCGCCGGGCTTTGGAGAATGCCGATGCCCGATCCGAGTCACCCGGCGAAACCCTGACCCGCGAGCTGCTGCAGCGGTTGCGGATCGAGCCGCCCGAATTACAGGTGAAGGTGGCGTCAGCCGAAGGCCACCATCGGTTGGACTTTGCATGGAAGGAAAAGAAGGTGGCCCTGGAGTTCGATGGAAAGGTGAAGTACTTCGACTACGCACCCACCGCCGAGGTGATCTACCAGGAACGGCAGCGAGAAAAGGCCCTCACCGAGCTCGGCTGGAAGTTCATCCGGATCAAGTGGCAGCAGTTGTTTCGGGAGCAGGAGTTCAAAACAACAGTGCTGAGGGTACTGCGGGGAGCAAGCTAGAGCCCATCTCGGGGATTAGCTGCGCATTCGTTGGTGCGCACGGCACGTTGCGCAGGGAACCCACGAAACGGGCGGGGACCGAGCGGGCGCGACGGTCAGGCAGCACACGGAAAAGCGGGCGATACCTCCCCAGGTACCGCCCGCCTCGTTGGCTCTGTTGCGCAGAGTCCGTCCCCATAAGGGCCCACGGCGGCAGGGTTCCCTGTCCGAGCTTGCGAGGAAAGGGGCCGCCGGGGATCTAGGGGCGCTGCCGGCCGAATACCGGGAGCGCGCGCAGCCAACGGGAGAACCCGCCGGCTTTGCGGTCACAGTCGGCCGGAATATAGAAGTCGGGATCTGTCGCACCGAAGGGCAGGTACAGCTCCTGACCCGGCGCCGGGAATTCCACGACGTTGTTCGTATCCTTCGAGTCCATCTGTTCCTCCTCTTTCTCATGCCTACAGTTTCCGCTCTTCGGAAAACTTTTATTGTTATGTGGAAAGTGTAGGCAGCGGCGAAAGCAGTCGTCAAGACCCCCTGGGAGGCGAAGTGAGTTGCCCCGGTCACATTTGGATGGTTCATAACGATCCTTCGATACCCGTATACACAAGACGAAATAGTGCGCTACTCTCGAATCAGTTCGTGGCGTAGGTCACGTAACCTGAGAGCAGCAGGCAGGGTCGTAATGAGCTGGCATCCATGGATGCTGGCTCTTTTTTGTTGGGTCGGCTCCACCAGAAACGCAGTGGAAACACGCGCTTAATTTCATTGATGGAACGTAGGTTCCACCTCACAGAAGTTGGGATATGACCATGAGCAACAACATCGTCCTCGGCGAAAACCAGTACGGCAAAGCAGAAGTCCGCGTCGTCAAGGTCACCCGGGATACCGACCGCCACCACATTGAAGACTTGAACGTCACCTCGCAGCTGCGCGGCGACTTCCAGGCGGCCCACCTCGAAGGCGACAACGGCCACGTCGTTGCCACCGACACCCAGAAGAACACGGTCTACGCCTTTGCCCGTGAAGGCGTCGGCTCACCCGAGTCCTTCCTGCTTCGCCTCGCAAACCACTTCACCGGCGGATTCGACTGGGTCACCGGCGGCCGCTGGGAAGCCGAAGCCTACAGCTGGGATCGCATCCAGGCCCACGGTGAGGGACACGACCACAGCTTCGTCCGCAACGGACAAGAGGTGCGTACCGCCGTCGTCGTCCGTGATGGGGCAACCACCCACCTTATTTCCGGCCTCAAGGACCTGACCGTCCTGAAGACCACGCAGTCCGGTTTTGTCGGCTACCCGCGCGACAAGTACACCACCCTTCCGGAAACCACCGACCGCATCCTGGCCACCGATGTATCCGCCCGCTGGCGCTACAACACCAACCTGGACTTCGCCGGCACGGACTTCAACAAGAGCTACGAGGACATCAAAGCCCTCCTGCTCGAAGGCTTCACGGAAAACTACTCCCACGCCCTGCAGCAGACGCTGTTCGACATGGGCAAGAAGGTCCTGGAAGCACACAGCGAAGTGGACGAGATCAAGTTCTCCATGCCCAACAAGCACCACTTCCTGGTTGACCTGAGCCCGTTCGGCCTGGACAACCCCAACGAGGTCTTCTTCGCCGCGGATCGCCCGTACGGCCTCATCGAAGCAACTGTCCAGCGCGAGAACATCGAAGCAGCACCCGTTGCCTGGAGCGGCATCGCCGGCTTCTGCTAAGCCCGCACCAAACCAGCACTAAAAAGCACCACCCACGGGGTTGTGTGCAGGCCCCCCAACGGCGCCCCGTAACGGCCGGGCCTGCACACAACCCCAACCCCAAACAACCCAAGATTTTGTTAGCCAGACACAGTTAGCCAGACGAAGACGTCTGCCATGAACCCAGAAAGTCTGCCATGAACATCAAGAAGAAATCCCGCCCTGCGAATACCACCCGTTCGCAGACGCATCAGTCGGAACGCCCCGAGGATAAGCGACTCTCCATCGGAAGCACCTTCGCTTACGGCTTCCAGCACGTTCTCACCATGTACGGCGGAATCATTGCCCCGCCGTTGATCATCGGCGCGGCCGCCGGCATGTCCTCGCAGGACATCGGCCTCCTCATTGCCGCCTGCTTGTTCGTTGGCGGCCTGGCCACCATCCTGCAGACCGTCGGCATTCCGTTCTTCGGCTCGCAGTTGCCATTGGTACAGGGCGTTTCCTTCGCCGGTGTTTCCACCATGGTGGCGATCGTCCAAGGCGGTGGCGGGATCCAGGCGGTGTTCGGCTCGGTCATTGTGGCCTCGCTGATTGGCCTGGCGATCACTCCCCTGTTCTCCAAGATCATCAAGTTCTTCCCACCGGTGGTTACTGGAACCGTGATCACGACTATCGGCCTCACACTGATGCCAGTGGCAGCAAACTGGGCCATGGGCGGCAACGCCAAGGCGGACAATTACGGCAGCATGGCCAACATCGGCCTCGCAGCAGCAACCATGGGCGTCGTACTGCTCTTGAGCAAGGTGGGCAACGCCGCTATCTCCAGGCTCTCCATCCTGCTGGCCATGGTCATCGGCACCATCATCGCGTTCGTGGCAGGCATGGCCGACTTCTCCAAGGTTGGCCAGGGCGACATCGTCGCATTCCCCACGCCGTTCGCTTTCGGTGCTCCGACCTTCGAAATCGCCGCCATCATCTCCATGCTTATCGTCATCCTGGTGACCCTGACCGAAACCTCGGCAGACATCATCGCAGTGGGCGAGATCGTGGACACCAAGGTGGACTCCCGCCGCATCGGCGACGGCCTCCGCGCCGACATGCTCTCCAGCGCCATCTCCCCGCTGTTCAACTCCTTCACGCAGAGCGCCTTCGCCCAGAACGTCGGCCTCGTCGCCATCACGGGCATCAAGAGCCGCTTCGTAGTCAGCGCCGGCGGCCTCATCCTGGTGATCCTTGGCCTCCTGCCGATCCTGGGCCGCGTTGTGGCAGCGGTTCCGACGCCCGTCCTGGGCGGCGCCGGCGTCGTGCTCTTCGGTACGGTGGCAGCCAGCGGTATCCGTACCCTGGCCAAGGTTGAGTACAAGAACAACATGAACCTGATCATCGTGGCGGCGTCAATCGGCTTCGGCATGATCCCCATCGCCGCGCCGTCCTTCTACGACGCGTTCCCGTCCTGGTTCTCCACGATCTTCCACTCCGGCATCAGCTCGGCAGCCGTCATGGCCATCCTGCTGAACATCCTCTTCAACCACCTCAAAGCCGGCAACTCGGACAACCAGTCGGTATTCGTCGCCGGCACAGACCGGATCGTCAGCGAAGAGGACATCAAGTGCCTCAGCGAAGGCGACCGCTTCGAGAACGGCAAGCTCATCGACGCCGACGGCAAGGAAGTCCCGCTCAAGACGTCCAGCGCGTCGGAGCACTAACTTTCTGGTCCGCCGAAATGACACTTGACGCCCATGTTTGCGGAAAACATGGGCGTCAAGTGTCATCTCGGGCAGAACGTACGACGGCGGCACTCACCCGCGTGGGAAGCTCACCTGCACGCTTCGCACCGTTGGATCAGCTCATGACCGAACAGTCACCCTGCTTCCGCTCATTGGCCTTCCGCGAGATCCCGACTCCGGACTACACGGACGTTTGCCTGGCCGTCCTTCCAGACGGAGCCAGCACGGAACCTGCGGAGTGGGCGGAGCGGCTGTTCTCCCTGGAGTCCGTGCCCTGCTGGGTTGCTGCGGCGATGGGTTTGCGACAGGCACTGGTCCCTTTGATCGGCATCCCCAAGGCCCCGCGGGACACGTTCAGAGTGACGGATAAGTCCGACGAAGAAGCCCTGATCTTTGTCCGGGATAAGCACTTGGACTTCGCGGCTGCCGTCGGGGTCGACCCGGTGGGCCGACTCATCAGGGTGACCACCGCCGTCGTACTTAAGGGGTGGAGGGGGAAGCTGTACTTCAGCGTCGTGCGGCCGGTTCACCCGATCGTGGTGAAGGCGCCGAGATGACAGATAATGCCCATGTTTTTGGAAAACATGGGCATTAAGTGCCAACTCGGCGAAAGAAAATCAGTTCTGGTTCAGCTCCGCGGAGATCGCCATCGCAGCTTCACGCAGCATGGGCACGGCGCGGTCGGCAAAGCTCTGGTCCACGCGGGTGATCGGACCGGACACGGAGATCGCGGTGGGAGTGGGAGCGTTGGGGACGGCCATGGCGAAGCAGCGCACGCCGAGCTCCTGCTCTTCCTCGTCAATGGAGTAGCCACGTTCGCGGATCAGCTTGAGGTCCGCGAGCAAGGAGTCGATGTCGCCGATGCTCTTGGCCGTGGGAGTGGGCATGCCTGTGCGGGCCACGATGCCGCGGACCACCTCGTCGTCCAACTGGGCGAGGATGGCTTTGCCCACGCCGGTATCGTGCGTGTGGGCGCGGCGGCCGACCTCGGTAAACATGCGCATGGAGTGCATGGAGGGCACCTGGGCAACGTAGATGACCATGTCGGAATCCAACACGGCCATGTTGGAGGTCTCGCCAAGGCGTTCCACAAGGGTCTTCAACTGCGGACGGGCCACGGCACCGAGCTGCTTGCTGGCACCTTCGCCGAGCCGGATCAGGCGCGGCCCCAGGGCGTAGCGGCGGTTGGGCAGCTGGCGGATGTAGCCGAGTGACACCAACGTGCGCAGCAAGCGGTGGATGGTGGGTAGGGGGAGGTCAGTGGACGACGAGAGCTCGCTCAAGGTGACGTCGCCGCCCGCGTCCGTGATCAGTTCCAGCAGTTCAAAGACGCGCTCAACGGACTGCACGCCTCCGGAGGCTTTTTCAGCCATTCCCTTGTCTCCAATGACTCAGATTCCGACAACTCTTATCCGCATCGTGAAAAGAATTGCTTAGAACACCCAACATACAGCACAGGGCCCACCTGCGCGATGACACCGAACATGACCAAGCAAGGGGTTGTGTTTCCACTTTGTAGATAATAATATCCATAATACGAAAACATTCAGTTTGGAACGGCGGCCCGGGAACGGGCCTTACAGGAGGAATTTCAATGGCGAATCCGAGCCCCGGAAACTCGATCACCCTGCGCGTCGCCGCACCGTCGAGCTTCACCGCTACCAGCGAACTGGCAGCAGCCGTCGGCGCAGCCGGTGCAGCAATCACCGCGCTGGACGTCACGGAATCCCACCACGAGACGATCGTTGTTGACGTCACCTGCAACACCACCGACGACGACCACGCAGGCCGCGTGAAGGACGCCCTGAACGCCCTCGACGGCGTCACCGTCCAGCACGTCTCGGACCGCACCTTCCTCATGCACCTCGGTGGCAAGCTCGAAGTTGTCCCCAAAGTAGCCCTGCGCAACCGTGACGATCTCTCGCGTGCCTACACTCCCGGCGTCGCCCGCGTTTGCATGGCCATCGCAGAGGACCCGGCCGCAGCCCGCAACCTGACGGTCAAGCGCAACACCATCGCAGTCCTCACCGACGGTTCGGCCGTTCTGGGCCTGGGCAACATCGGCCCCGCCGCCGCCCTGCCCGTCATGGAAGGCAAGGCTGCGCTCTTCAAGCAGTTCGCCAACGTTGACGCCTGGCCGGTCTGCCTGGACACCCAGGACACCGAAGAAATCATCATGATCGCCAAGGCCATGGCGCCCGTCTACGGCGGCATCAACCTCGAAGACATCGCCGCGCCGCGCTGCTTCGAAATCGAGAACCGCCTCCGCGAAGAACTCGACATTCCCGTCTTCCACGATGACCAACACGGCACCGCGATCGTCACGCTCGCTGCCCTGGTCAACGCCCTCCGTGTAGTGGACAAGAAGCTCTCCGAGGTCAAGATCGTGGTTTCGGGCGTCGGCGCTGCCGGCTCGGCCATCATCCAGCTCCTCAAGGCCCAGGGCGCGCAGCACATCGTCGCCGCCGGCCGTTCCGGCGCCATCCACTCGGGTGAAAAGTACGACGACGAGCACCGGAGCTGGATCGCCGCGAACACCAACGAAGAAGGTTTCTCCGGAACCCTGCACGACGCCCTCAAGGGAGCTGACGTCTTCATCGGCGTCTCCGCCCCGCACGTGATCGGCGAAGAGCAGGTGGCTTCGATGGCCGAGGACGCAATCGTGTTTGCCATGGCGAACCCGACGCCGGAAATCGATCCCGTTGTCGCGTCCAAGCACGCAGCCGTGGTTGCCACCGGCCGCAGCGACTTCCCGAACCAAATCAACAACGTGCTGGCCTTCCCCGGCTTCTTCCGGGGCCTGCTGGACGCCGGAGCCTCGGACATTACGCCGAACATGCTGGTGGCCGCCGCTGAGGCAATTGCCAACCGGGTAGCTGACGATGAGCTGAACGCGAGTTACATTATCCCCAGCGTCTTCGATCCCCATGTTGCCGCCGATGTAGCGACCGCCGTGGCCAATGCGGCGCACGCCAACGCCGCCAGCGCACTCTAGAAAAGGACACCGCCACATGGCTATCACAGTCACTGATCCCGGGCCGATCGATCGCGCCGAGGAAATCCTCACCCCCAAGGCACTGGCCTTCATCGAGGAACTGCACAAGCGCTTCGCCGGCACCCGGAACGAATTGCTGGAAGCACGCGGCGTCAAGCGCCAGAAAGTTGCTGACACCAGCCGCCTCGACTTCCTCCCGGAGACGCAGGAAATCCGCGACGGCGACTGGACGGTCGCCGAGGCACCGGCAGCTTTGCAGGACCGCCGCGTCGAGATGACCGGCCCGGCAACCCCCGCCAAGATGGCCATCAACGCCCTCAACTCCGGCGCCAAGGTATGGCTCGCGGATCTCGAGGACGCCAGCACTCCCACATGGCCCAACGTCATCGACGCGATCCTCAACCTTCGCGACGCTGCCCAGGGCACCCTGAGCTACACCTCGCCCGAGGGCAAGGAATACCGCCTCCGCACCGACGCTCCCTTGGCTGTTGTTGTTGCCCGTCCCCGCGGCTGGCACATGGAAGAGAACCACCTGCTGATCGACGGCGAACCCGCCGTGGGTGCGCTGGTGGACTTCGGCCTGCACTTCTTCCACATCGCCAAGCAGCTGCTCCTCAACGGCCAGGGCCCGTACTACTACCTGCCCAAGATGGAGAGCCACCTTGAGGCCCGCCTCTGGAACGATGTATTCGTGTTCGCCCAGGATTTCCTCGGCATCCCGCAGGGCAGCGTCCGCGCCACGGTCCTCATCGAGACCATCCCGGCCGCGTTCGAGATGGACGAAATCCTCTACGAACTCCGCGACCACGCCTCCGGCCTGAACGCCGGCCGCTGGGATTACCTCTTCAGCATCATCAAGTACTTCCGTGATGCCGGCGAAGAGTTCGTCCTCCCGGACCGCGCCACCGTTGCCATGACGGCACCGTTCATGCGGGCCTACACCGAACTCCTGGTCAAGACCTGCCACAAGCGCGGCGCCTTCGCCATGGGGGGCATGGCCGCCGTCATCCCCAACCGGAAGCAGCCCGACGTCACCGCCGCAGCCTTTGACAAGGTCCGCGCCGACAAGACCCGCGAGGCAAACGATGGCTTCGACGGCTCCTGGGTGGCACACCCGGACCTGGTCCCCACCTGCCGCGAAGTCTTCGACTCCGTACTGGGCGACCGTCCCAACCAATTGGACAAGCAGCGCCCCGAGGTGAGCGTCACCGCTGAGCAGCTCATCGACGTCGCGTCCGCCGGAGGCCACGTCACCGAGGCGGGCCTGCGCCTGAACCTGTACGTCGCCGTCGCCTACACGGGCGTCTGGATCTCCGGCAGCGGTGCCGTTGCCATCCACAACCTCATGGAAGACGCTGCCACCGCGGAGATCTCCCGCTCGCAGGTGTGGCAGCAGATCCGCAACAAGTCCGTCCTCGCTGACACGGGCAACACCGTGACCCGCGAACTCGTCACCCGAATCCTGGGCGAAGAAACCGAGCGCCTGCGCATCGAGTTCGGCGACGAGAACTTCAAGGCGTACTACGAGCCTGCGTCCAAGCTGATCGAGGACATCTGTTTGTCCGACGATTACACGGACTTCCTCACCACTCCCGCGTATGAGTTGGTGGGCTGAGATGGGCTCATTCTCTTCCTCTGACCTGGCCCACATCGAGTCGCAGCTCGCCGCGACGGACCAGTTGCTGGACCGCAACTACCCCGGCGACGACGGCTCACGCCAGCCCATCCACACCGTCTACATCCCGGCCGACCGCTTCACGCCTTCCCTTGCGGCAGAGTGGGGCGCCCAGGCACTCGCGGCGGCGGAGGCTCACGGCGGTCTCGAAAAGCTCGGTCAGCTGTTGGGCCAGGAGCCCGACCTCGCGGCGGCTGTTGCTTCCCGTGTGACGGCGAAGCTTTCGGCTGAGCCGATCGAGGACCTCCGTTTGGACTTCGAAGACGGCTACGGCGACCGCGGCGATGCGGCAGAAGACGCCGACGCCGTTGCTGCCGCCAAGGCTGTTGCCGCTGCAGTTTCGGCCGGAACAGCTCCGCCGTTCATCGGCATCCGCTTCAAGTGCTTCGAAGCCCCCACGAGGGCCCGCGGCCTGAAGACGCTGGACCTGTTCGTCTCCACGTTGGCCGCGGCTGGCGAACTCCCGGCCGGCCTGATCCTCACCCTGCCCAAGGTCACCACGGTGGCCCAGGTGCAGGCGATGGACTTCGCGGTGTCCCGCCTTGAAGAAGTCCACGGGCTTCCCGCCGGCCGGCTCCGCTTTGAGGTGCAGGTGGAAACACCGCAGCTCATCATCGGCGCTGACGGAACCTCACCGGTAGCCCAGCTCCCCCACGTTGTTCCGGGACGCATCAGCGCCCTGCACTACGGGACCTACGACTACAGCGCTTCGTTGGGTATCTCCGCGGAATACCAGTCCATGGAGCACCCGGTGGCCGACTTCGCCAAGGAAGTCATGCAGCTCGCCGTCGCCGGCACGGGCATCCGGCTCTCCGACGGTTCCACCAACATCATCCCCGTGGGCGATGGCGTGGAGGATGCCTGGAAGCTCCACGGCCGCTTGGTTCGTCGCTCCCTGGAAAACGGCTACTACCAGGGTTGGGACCTGCATGCAGCCCAACTGCCCAGCCGCTTCTCGGCGTCGTACGCTTTCTACCGCGAAGGCCTCCCGGCCGCAGCCCTGCGCCTCCGGAACTACGTGGAGCGCACCGAAGGCGGCGTCATGGACGAGCCAGCCACGGCCCGCGCGCTTGCGGGCTTCGTCCTCCGCGGCGTCCAGTGCGGCGCCGTGGGGACCGACGAGGTCAAGGCGCTTGCCGGCGTCGAACTTTCGCAGCTGACCGCACTGGCGCACCCGCGGCTCGCACAACCAACTTCGCACTGATAGGAGCATTTCGCATGGGCAAGTACTACTACCCTCAGGGCGGCCTGCCGCCGCAGACCCAGCTGACCACCGAACGGGCCATCGTCACCGAGGCATACACGGTGATCCCCAAGGGCGTCATGACGGACATCGTCACCAGCAACCTGCCGGGGTTCTCCAACACTCGTTCGTGGATCATCGCACGCCCGATCTCTGGGTTTGCCACCACGTTCTCCCAGCTGATCGTGGAGATCGCACCGGGCGGCGGGGCACCCAAGGCCGAATTTGAGGCAGGCGTTGAAGGCGTCATCTTCGTCACCAAGGGCCAGGTCGACCTGACCTTGGACGGCGAACTGCACCACCTCGAAGAGGGCGGCTACGCCTACCTTGCTGCCGGCGCGGAATGGGGCCTGGAGAACGTGTCCGACGACATCGTCTCCTTCCACTGGATCCGCAAGGCCTACGAGCGCCTTGAAGGCTTCGAGGCCAAGTCCTTCGTCACCAATGAGAAGGACGTGGAGCCCACCTCCATGCCGGACACCGACGACGTCTGGAAGACCACACGTTTCACGGACTCCAGCGACCTCGCCCACGACATGCAGGTCAACATCGTCACCTTCCAGCCCGGCGGCGTGATCCCCTTCCCGGAGACCCACGTCATGGAGCACGGCCTGTACGTGCTTGAGGGCAAGGCCATGTACTTGCTCAACAACGACTGGGTTGAGGTGGAAGCCGGCGACTTCATGTGGCTGCGCGCGTTCTGCCCGCAGGCTTGCTACGCGGGTGGCCCGGGCGAGTTCCGTTACCTGCTGTACAAGGACATGAACCGCCAGGTGAAGCTCACCTGATCCTCGCTTCGCTTGCGCCGGGATCGCCGGAAAGCTGCCAGTTCGCTGGCAGCTTTCCGGCGATTTCGCGTTTCTCGGGCGGTTTCGGCGCGGGTCCGGCGAACTCAGCGGTCCGGCGATCTCAGCGGCTTCGGCGGCCTATGGTGAGCCCGGCCCGGAACGCGAGGACAAGCAGGCCAACGACCGTCACGACCAGCCCGAGCTGTGTGCCTTGGCTGACCATGGCCCCACCGTTCCCGACGAAGACAGTGTCACTCAACGGTGCGTAGGCGAACCAGCCGAAGTTCGTGCTCTGGTTGGTCCACGCCACGATCAGCCCCACGATCACAGCGAGCAGCCCCAGCAAAGGCACGACGACGGCAGAGACGCTGCGGGCAGGCTGCGGTGTGCTCTGTTCCCCAAATTTGTTGTAATCCCCCATGCAGCCGAGTCTAGCCTGCGCGTCCTCACCCAACTAGGTAACAGCAAACGTCCTACTGAGCCCTCAATGGAACGTTTGCTGTTACCTAGTTGGGTTTGGGTTTGCCCGGGCCGCCGGCGATTCGGTACGACTCCTGGAGCAGTTCGTCGAGCTCTTCCGTGTCGATTCGTTCCAGCCGGATCAGCATCAGCTTCGGGGACTGTTCGTGATGCGGCGTCCAGAAGAAGGTGTCGGGTTCCATGGCTGCGAGTGCTTCGCGTTCTTCGGTTTTCACCGTGCCCACGCCTTCTTCCCACATGCGGGCCATGAGGGACTTGGCGAACCACGCGGGCTGCCCCCAGCTCCGGCGCTCGGTCACTCCGGGCATGCCCAGGCAGATGCGTCTTACATCGTCCTCGGTGGCCATGGTTCACTGTCGCATCCGCCCTTGTTCTGCCACAAGACCCTCCCGCGATCCGGCTGGGCGAATGTTGACCATCGGCTTCTGTGTCATCGACAAAAGCCCGCGGTAGCAGCGCCGTCGGATCCCACGCTGGGGTCCCAAGTCGCCGGAAACGTGCACGGTCGGCGGGAAAGCTGCCAAGCCGCCCGAGCGTTCCGGCGATCCAGCACGGTTCCCGCGAAGTCGCGGTCGCGGTCCCGGAACTGTCGGACCCCTTCGGTAGAGTCCTGAGCATGGATGAAAAAGCGACGCTGCTCACATACTTGCGCCTCCGCCGGGCAGACCTGCTCGGGAAACTGGACGGGCTGAGCGAGTACGATGCCCGCAGGCCCATGACCCCCACGGGAACCAACCTACTGGGTTTGGTAAAGCATGTGGCCAGTGTGGAGCTGGGGTATTTCGGCGAGACCTTCGGCCGGTCCAGCGGCAGGGAGCTGCCGTGGTTTGCGGACGATGCGGCACCGGATTCGGACATGTGGGTTCCGGCAAGTGAGAGCCGCGAGGACATCATGGAGCTTCACCACTTTTCCGCCAAGCATAGCGATGAGACCATCGAATCCCTCCCGCTGGATGCGCCGGGCGTCGTGCCGTGGTGGTCGGAGGAGAAAAAGAACGTCACTCTCCACCAGATCCTGGTCCATATGTGCGTGGAAACGTCGAGGCATGCGGGGCACGCGGACATTATTCGCGAACTCATTGACGGCAACATTGGGCAGAGACCAAGCGACCCGAACATCCCGGGCCGGTCCACGGAAGAGTGGGCAGCCCACTGTGCCCGCATAGAGCAGGCGGCGCTGCAGGCAGGCAAAAACACCGCCTAAACCTTCATAGGCGGCTCGGGGAGGCGCTGGCATACTAACGGGCTCACAGGCCACTATCGCCTGGATTCTTCCAAGCGAAGTTCGGTGGCTGTGGGCTGCGGCTTCCTGACCACCTTTGACTCCAACGGTGCCGAAAATCAACTTATTTCGGGTGCATTCGGGCATCTATCCTTCTAAAGCGGGTCACGCCGCACCGGCTCCACCTCTCAATGAGCTCCCGGTCACATTCTGTTTACACGCCAACCATAGCCTTTTGGTATCCCAAAGTGTAATCTCCATCACATTCCCTCATGTGATATTCGCATTCCGCATGACGGAACCATTCGCGTGGCAATGAATGAAACCTTCAGAGCTCAGATAGGAGCGCACTGTGGAAAAAGACCTTGCCCAGGAGGCTGCAACACCGCGGACCGGATCCCTGGCCAAACAAATCGAAGGCGCGTATCAACGGATTGGGGTGACTGGCGCACATCGCCAGATTGTCTTCATGATCCTGTTGGGCGTCTTCTTCGACGCCCTCGAACAAAATGCCGTAGGAATCACCGGCCCCATCCTCCGCCAATCGTGGGGATTGGGAGCCACCGAAATCGGTTTGCTGAACACAATGACGTTTACGGCAACTGCACTTGGACGGCTCGCGACGGGCCTCATCGTCGATAAATACGGCCGGCGGCACATGCTGGTCATTAACCTCATCATTTTCGCCGGTGGCTCATTGCTCTGCGCCGTTGCCCCGAACTATCCCATTTTGGCCGCGGGCCGCTTCATTGTCGGTTTCGGGCTCGGTGGTGAAATAGCCGTTGCCGTGATCATGATGGCGGAGTTCTTCGCCGCCAAACACCGCGGCACCGCTGTGGGACTGATCAACGTCACCGCAGCCGGTCTGGGCAACATGCTTGCACCGGCCTTCGGCATCCTCGTCTTCACGCTCTTCGACGGCCCGGACAAGTGGCGCTGGGTGTTCGGCCTGCTCTTCATCCCCGCCCTGCTGGTGATGTTCTTCAGGAGGTACGTTCCGGAAACGCCGCGCTTCCTGGCTTCCCAAGGCAAAATCGATGAGGCAAACCTCGTCATCACCCGGCTTGCCCGCAACAAGCTCTCCGGCCCCATCAAGGACCCGGAAACATACATCACGGCAGTACCCGATCCTGTGGTGGTGAAATCGTCCGGCCACTGGAAGGACGCCCTCCGCGGCAAGCTCCTCAAGCGTACGGTGCTGCTGTGCATTGCCGTTTGCATGTCCTACGCCGCCCAGATTTCCATGCTGACGCTGATGCCCACCATCCTGGTGTCCCGCGGTTATGCCGTGAACACGAGCCTCTGGTTCACGCTGATCATGCAGTCGGGTTCATTGCTGGGTGCCTGCACAGCCGCCTACCTCGCCAGCCGATTGCCCCGGAAGAAAGTGCTCACAGCGGCCGCAATTCTTGGCTGCCTGTCCGGGCTGTCCATGGCCTTCCTTGCCACCGACATCGTGCTCGTTGTGATCTTTGGAGTCCTCTTCAACTTCTCGGTGATCATCCTTAACACCACCATTTGGCTGTTTGCGCCGGAGCTCTACCCCACGCGCACCCGTGGTTTCGGCACGTCCATCATCCTGGCAGCGGGTTCTTTGTCCGGAGGCCTGTTCCCGCTCATCTCCGGGGCCGTGTTCGACTCCGCCGGTTTGCCGGGCATGTTCACCACTCTGGCAGTGCTGTTCGTCGTCCTGGCGATCGTGGTCCAATTCCCGCCCGAGACCTTCAACAAGCCACTGGAAGAGGACGCTGAACCGGGCGATGACGAGGAAGCTGCGATCTATGGACACTGACCTTCCAACCCCGGACACTGTCCTCCTGGTAAATCCGAACACCAATGGCGACACCACAACCATGATGGTGGACCTGGCTGAGGAGACCTTGGCGGCGCATGGTCTCCGGGTTGTGGGCATTACCGCAGCCGCCGGGCCTTCCATGATCGTGGATCCGGTCTCCTTGTCCGAATCTGAGGTGCACGTCCGCAATGCTGTGAACGGCTACCTTTCCGGGCCCGACGGCGGCAGGGTGGCCGCTGTGATCGTTGCAGCGATAGGTGATCCGGGGCGGGCACAGTTGGACGACGAACTGGATATCCCGGTGATCGGCATAGGACAAGGCTCCGTTTACGCCGCCGCACAGAACTCTCACGGCGGGCTCCGTCACTTCGGTATGGCAACAAGCACACCATTGTTGGTGGAAGCCCTGGGCAAGCTGGTGGCAGACCACGGGTTCCAGGAGCACTTCACCGGTGTACGGCTGACGCTGTCCGAACCCTTGGTCTTGGCGGCAGACCCTGAACACCAGTTCCAGGAGTTGGCGCAGGCCGTCACAGAGGCTACGGCCACTGACAACACTGAGGCAGTCATCATCGCCGGCGGCCCACTCAGCGCCACCGCGCGGCGGCTGGCGGAGACAACCGCCGTCGACATCATCCAACCGATCCCAAGCGCCTGCCGGCTGGTGCTCGCGGCTCTGTCCTAAACACAAAGAGCAGCGCCCGACGACGGCACTCAAATGCCGTCGTCGGGCGCTTTTTGAAGAACCCCGCAAGGGTCCGCAAGCCTCCCCCGCAAACTTGATGAGAACTTGAGCCAATCGAAAAGCTTCCTTGATATAGCAGCGCCACGCTGGAAACAGACGGAGCACCAATACACAGGCGTTTCGGCAACGAATTTCCAGTATGAAACACGACGATGTGGGGGAAGCAATGGAACAGGCATCAGCACTAACCGAGGTGGTCTCCGTCAAGGGCATCATCCAGGACCAGCACCCCGTGGATTTCTACGCGCTGGGTGTCGCAGGATGCATCGACCGGCTGGCCGCACCGCTCCGGCGTGCAGGCGTCACAGTGCACTGGCACACTCCCCATCACGGCATCGAGATCTCTTCCTCAGCCGCCGCCCTCCTGTATCACGTGGCGCAGGAGACCTTCAGCAACACCCTCAACTACGCGAACGCCAGCCAGCTCACCGTCCGGCTCAACGCCGTTTACCACGGCATCCAAATCACCATCACGGACGATGGCAGCGGTTTCGAAATCCACGCCGCCCCCAGTGGCCGGCGGCACGGTTTCGGATTGCTGCTGATGTCCATTGCAGTGCACGACGCCGGCGGGACAGTAGACATCGATTCTGCGGTTGGGCGGGGCACCACTGTGAGGGTTACGCTGCCGCTGGATTGAGTCCGATTTGGGACCATATTAGGGCGTCAAACCCATAGCCCCACAGCGTTGGCGGACGTATTCTGTAGCTACTTTTCAGCCTGACATCCCTAGGGAGTGGCACGAAAATGAAGCGGAACAAGGGTCCAAAGATAAGTCTGGGCAAGGTCCTCTTGAGGGTCTTCGGGTTCTTCTTCGTGAGCATTCTCTGCGGGGTGCTGATCACAGGATTCCTGGCCCCCGTGGTTGCCTTCACCAGCACCACCGTGGGCGGGTCCGTAGGGTTTTATCAAAGCCTGCCGGCCGAGCTCGACGTCGATTCCCCCTCGCTTTCCAGCACGGTAGTCTCTGCAGACGGGCAACTAATAGCCACCTTCTTCGCCGAGAACCGGGTGAAAGTCCCCCTGGAGGAGATGTCGCCGTTCATCCGTGAGGCGATCATCGCTATCGAGGACAGCCGCTTCTACGAGCATGCGGGTGTGGACGCCCAAGGCATCATGCGGGCCCTGAGCTCCAACTTGACCCAAGGCACCCGGCAAGGCGCTTCCACGCTCACCCAGCAGTACGTCACCAACGTCCTCAACGAGTCCCGCCTGTCCGACGGGCGGCCGGAGGACGTGGTGCTCAGCGGCCAGAAGACCGTGGGCGACAAGTTGCGCGAGATCAAGCTTGCCCTGGAACTGGAGAAGCGCTTCAACAAGGACCAGATCCTTGAGGGTTACCTGAACATCGTGTTCTTCAACCGGAACGCCTACGGCATCGAGGCCGCATCCCGCTACTTCTTTAGTACCTCCGCCATGGATCTGACTCTGCCCCAAGCAGCCCTCCTGGCCGGTTTGGTCAATGGTCCCAGCATTTACGACCCCATTGCCGATCCCCAGGCTGCACTCGACCGCCGCAATCTGGTGTTGGACCGGATGCTGGAACAGGGCAAGATCACGGCTGTGGACCACGGCGTAGCGGTGGCCACACCTATCGAACTGGACATAACTCCTTCCCTGCAAGGGTGTGCGGGCACATCCTTCGCCACCTACTTCTGTGACTACGTTTCCCACCTCATCCTGAACAACGAAGCCTTCGGTTCAACGTTGGAGGAACGTGAGCGGCTCCTCTACCGCGGTGGCCTGACCATCACCACCACGTTGGATAGTCGCCTCCAGAATCTCGCCCAGCAACAAGTGGACGCGTCCGCCGGAGCCAACCCGGACAAGTGGGGCGCGGCGATGACCACTGTTCAGCCGGGCACGGGGAAGATCCTGGCGATGGCCCAAAACACGGTGTTCGTACCCCAGGAAGGAAAGTACGACACCCAGCTGAACTTCAATGTGGATGCCAAAGACGAGAACGGCTACGACCTCAATGGGGCGGGCGGTTTCCAGCCCGGTTCAACCATGAAACCGTTCATCTACGCCGAGTGGCTCAATGAGGGCAAGCACCCCACCGCCACGGTCGACGCCTCGCGCAGGGTGTACCCGGTGGGTTTCCCCTGGCGTTCGAGTTGTGGCAAGGTCCTTGGCGGCTACAGCACAGCCCAGAAGGCCCAGAACCTGGGTGCCGACGACGACCTGCAAAATAACGACGACGGCTACTACCGCCCGATGCCCATCAACTACGGCCTCTACAACTCCATCAACACCGCCACTTTCGCCACTGCAGCCCAACTGGACTTCTGCGGGATCCAGAAAATGGTGGACGCCGTTGGCCTCCACAGCGGTTTGGACAACGCGCCGGTGAACATGCACCAGATCGGCAATCTCCTTGGTTCCATCGGCGTGGCCCCGATGGTTCTGGCCAGCGCCTACGCCACCTTTGCCAATGACGGCACCTACTGCAAACCCATTGCCATTACCGGGATCAGCGATTCCCAAGGGCGCCAGTTCGAAGCTCAAACACCCGAATGCCGGGAAGCTGTGAAACCGGCCGTGGCCCGCGGTGTGAACGCCGTCCTTCAGGATGTGATGAAGGTGGGTTCCGGCGTCTGGATTGAACCCAAGGTCCACACCAAGGTCCCCGTGGCCGCAAAGACGGGGACGTCCAACAACAACGGAGCTACGTGGGTGGCCGGTTACACCACGACCCTCGCCACGGCGTCGTTCTTTGGCGATACGACGGCGGGACAGCAGCGGGCGGGGCAGAACGTCACCATCAACGGCAAGTTCTACAAATCCTTGGACGGGTACATGATCGCCGGGCCGCAATGGGCCAACTACATGGTGGAAGCTGTGGCACTGTACCCGAGCGGGCCGTTCGTGGCACCGGCTCCGCCGCCCTCCCCCGCGCCCACCACACCGGCGACTCCGCAGCTGACCCGGCGGTGACCCCCCACCCCCACGTTGCGAGGCCTATTCTGCGCACAATTCCTTCGCCAAAGGCTGCAAAGCAGGCCCCACAACAAACCACCACCCACGTTGCGAGGCCTATTCTGCGCACAATTCCTTCGCCAAAGGCTGCAAAGCAGGCCCCACAACTCAAGGGGTTAGCGGGCGTAGCGCTTCGTGAAGTTCCGGAGCACCCGCATGGGTTCGGTCACGGATGACTGGCGGGCCGTCTCGATGAGTTCATCGGCTGTGTGGGGCGGGAAGTAACCGGCATTCTTGTAGATGTTGATGCGGGTGATCAGGCCGTCGGCGTCGAGTTCAGGGTGGAACTGCGTGGCGTAGAGGTTGTTCTTGATTCGGAACATGTGCACCGGGCACGCCTCCGAACTGGCCAACAGCACAGCGTGCTCGGGAAGTTGGCTGCACGCTTCCTTGTGCCCAACGAACGCCTCGAAGGTGTGGGGGACGCCGCTAAGCATGGGATCCTGCTCCCCCTCTGCAGTCAGCGTGATCTCCGTTGGCCCCACTGCTTCGCCGAATCGGCGATCTATCACGGCCCCTTGGTGCACGCCCAGGGTGCCGACGCCGTAGCAAGCCCCCAGAAAAGGGAAGTCATCGGCCACGATTCGGTCCAGGAGTGATGAGAGTTCCGTCTCAACCCGGATCTGGTCCGCGCTCTTTTCCTCCACAGGATCGCTGGACGTGTAAGGGCTGCCACCAACGATCACGCCGGAATAGTCGGACAGTTCAAAGGGAGGCAAAGGCCCGGATTCCAGCCGAATACGGACCAGTTCCTCCGGTTTCAGGCCGCAGTACCGGAGGTAGGCCTGGTATTCGTCATCGGCTGCGGCATCTTCGGCGCGGGTGGCCAGCAAGAGGAAGGGCTTCACAGGCCCAGTCTGCGCGAGGAATGGCTGACGGACAAAGTGTGTTGCAAACCTGAGGGGGTTTCTGACAGAGACTCCCTCGCATCACCGTGGCTGCATAACGTTGTAGGGATCCCTACAACACCCCCAGAATCATTCCAGAGGAGCAATCTTTGAAGCAGCACCCCGTGGTCGTCGGAACGCCATCATCCAAGGCGTCGCGTGCTGAAACGCAGCAACCGAAGAAGATCCCGTGGGGCGGCCTCTTGGTACTGGCGGCTGCCGGTTTCACTGCAGTGACCACCGAACTCCTGCCCTCGGGTCTGCTCCCCCAGATCAGCCGGGATCTCGACGTGGACGAATCGGCCGTAGGTTATCTCACTGCGGTCTACGCTGCGATCATCGTCTTTACCGCCCTTCCGCTCTCCCGGTTCCTGGCTGGACGGGTTCCCCGCAAGACCTTGTTGATCGCCACTGTTCTGGCGTTTGCCCTCAGCAACGTACTCCTCGCACTCAGCCCCACGTTGGGTTGGGCGATCGGGGCGCGGCTCCTTGGCGGCATCGCGCACGGAATGTTGTGGTCCAGCATGGCGCCGTATGTGGCGCGCATCGTTCCAGCACATTCCGTGGGCAAGGCCATGGCTGTTGTGTTCAGCGGCAACAGCATCGCGCTGGCCGTCGGCGCTCCCATTGGGACGCTGATGGGTTCACTCATGACGTGGCGGGCCTCGTTCTTGGTCCTTGCCGGAGTGGGCGCGCTCCTGGCAGTTCTGGCGTTCTGGCTTCTCCCGGGCGCGCATGACCAAGCCAGCCAGAAGACTCCATCCCTCCGTGCGGCAATGAAACTGCCCGGCGTGATCGCTGTGGCCGTCGCGTGGCCACTTCTGTTGCTTGCCCACTTCACGCTGTTCACCTACGTGGCTCCGTTCTTGCTCGCCTCCGGTCTGCCGGAATCTGCAACGAGCATCTCCCTGTCCGTGGTGGGAATCGCCAGCCTTGTAGGTATTTGGATTGCCGGCATGACGGCAGACTCCCGCCCACGCACCTCGGTGATTGCCGCCGTCGGACTTTTGACCCTTGCGTTCGCCCTGCTGCCTGCGCTGGGCGGCACCTGGGTGGGGGCGTTCGGGCTGATGACGCTGTGGGGCATTGCGTTCGGTGCGGTGGGCATTTACAACCAGGCCGCGATTCTCCGTGCAGGTGGCGAGCACAAGGATGCTGCCAACGGGCTCACCGTGGTGACCATCCAGCTGGGTATCGCCGTCGGCGCCGTGTACGGAGCTTTCGCCCTCACCACAGTAGGTGCCCAACTTGTGCCACTGGCCGCAGCCCTGCCCACAGCGATCGCCTTGGTGATCATCATCGCCAGCCGACGCGGAGGCTATCCAGCCGGGCCGCAAGAGAAGCGCCGTTAACATTCCCGAAACATGGCAGTGACGTGATCTTCACGAACGGGGGATTTCTGTAACTTACCTGCAACTTAGCTCTTCTGAGTCGGAAACATAGCTCACCGAATATTGATCGGGGGGTTGGCGTGGGCCGGAACAACGGCCCCGTTTCGGACAGGCTCAATGAGAAGGGAACGCAGGTGGAGATCTCTGCGCAACACGTCTGGATGATGTTGTCGGCGGCAATGGTGCTGTTCATGACCCCCGGCCTCGGCCTTTTTTACGGTGGCATGACCCGAGCCAAGGCTGCGCTCAACATGATCATGATGAGCTTCATCTCGGCGGGCATCGTGGGCGTGGTGTGGGTCCTGTGGGGCTACTCGATGACCACCGGCGACGGCTTCCTCGGCCTGTTCGGCAACCCCTTCGCGCACTTCGGCCTCCAGGACCTGATCGGCTCGCCCGATCTCATCAAGGCCGGCTTCGCCGCCACTTTCGCCATCATCACCGTGGCCCTCATCAGCGGTGCGATCGCCGACCGCGCCAAGTTCGGCGCTTGGGCACTGTTCGTTCCGATCTGGATCACCGTGGTTTACTGCCCGCTGGCCTACATGATCTGGGGCGGTGGCCTCATGAGCGCCGGGGGTGCCGTGACCCAAATCTTCGGCCAGGTCATCGACTTCGCCGGCGGCGCAGTGGTTGAGGTCAGTTCCGGAACCGCCGCTTTCGTCCTCGCATTGATCGTGGGAAAGCGTCACGGATTCGCCAAGGACCCCAACCACCGCCCGCACAACGTGCCGTTCATCATGATTGGCGCGGCCATCCTCTGGTTCGGCTGGTTCGGCTTCAACGGCGGCGCAGCAACCACGGCCGAGCAGGCCGGCCTCATCTGGATCAACACCTTGGTGACACCGGCAGCGGCGATGCTCAGCTGGCTCGTGGTGGAGAAGATCCGCCACGGACACCCCACTTCCCTGGGTGCGGCATCCGGCGTCGTGGCCGGCTTGGTGGCGATCACCCCTTCCTGCGCCAACATCAGCCCGCTTGCAGCTCTCGGCCTGGGCCTGGTGGCCGGCGCCGCCTGCGCAGTGTTCGTTGATCTGAAGTACAGGTTCGGTTTCGACGACTCCCTGGACGTGGTGGGCGTCCACTTCGGCGCCGGCGTCATCGGCACACTGTCCTTGGGATTCATCGCCTTCCCCACCGACGGCACGGCCGGCGGCCTCCTCTACGGTGGCGGCCCGCAGCAGCTCATTGCCCAGACAGTCGCCGTGCTGATCACCATCGCCCTGTCCGGTTTGGGCACGCTGGTGATCGGCCGGGCTATCCACAAGACCATCGGATTCCGGGTTCCCTTGGAGCACGAAGTCACCGGCGTCGACCTCACCCAGCACGCCGAGTCCGCTTACGAGTTCGGCCTCACCGCTCACGGCCATTTCCGCCAACAGCAGGCGCACCTCTCGGCCCTGGTTGCGCGGAAGCCGGCTGCGGCCGTTCCGGAGGCCAAGGAGGACAGCTTCGCCTAAGGGACCCTTCGCAGAACAGCAGCCGACGGCGGAAGTTCAGTCCCGCCGTCGGCTGCTGTTTGTGCCGTCCCCGCCCAAGTAGGTAGCAGTTAATGTCGTTCTGACGTCTCAAAACGACATCAACTGCGACTCAGTTGGATTAGCCGGAGCCGTTCCACAGGCGCTGCCACCACGTCCGCTTGCCCGGCGGTTCGGTTTCCGGCTCGGGAGATGCTGCGGCCGCCCTGCGCTTCCGCCACTTTTCCACCTCGGCCTCCACATCACGGAGCCTGGTGATCACTGGAGGCCCGCCTTGTAGTTGCCTGCGCGCCTCGATCACGCGTTTGTTGAAGTCCTCGAGGATGTCCCGGACCTGCTTGTCCGTGTACTGCTGGTCCAGCTTGGCGTCGAGCTCAGAGTCCTCGATCCGCAGCAAAATGGCGGGCGGGCCGATCCCGCTCAGCCGTTCCCGCTGGATGAGTCCCTTGACCCACCAGTCGGGGTCGTAGTGCTCCCCCAAGCCGGGAATTGGCTTGCCGGCATACTTCAGGTTGTCGAACTTGCCCTGGTTCATGGCGTCCCGGATGAGGTACTCAACGCGGGCAGCGTCATCCACCTTGCGACGTTTCTCGCGTTCTTCGGCATCCGCGGCCTCAAGCTCTGCGTCTTCCTCGGCACTTCCGCCCCAAGACCGCACCGCCCGCAGTTCCGCACCCCGCTCGAGCTTCCGCCTGAAGGCGTTGTTCTCGGCGTTCACGTTCCCGCCACCTCCTCACACGGCAGCCTTCGCCTGCCGGAATTCGTGGTTCCGAATCCAGTATTCCGCACGTTGCTGAGGTTATTCCCCGTACCCCGGCGCTCGACGTTTGAAACCCGCGGCTGCGCATGTACCACCACCACCCACTATGAAATTGCAGCAGCCCCGACACGCCGCCACTAGGGGCGTGTCGGGGCTGAATGCAGCTCAATGTGGGTGGTGGCCGTCCCCCGGCGGAATCAGGAACGGACCGCCATGCTCGGATCCAGTTGCTCGATGCCTTCCGGTGTCACCAAGACAACGCGCGCCGTGCAGATGTCGTAGAACAATCCAGTGGCCTGCACCCGACCGGAAGCCAGGGCCGGGCCGGTAACCGGGTGTTGTTCCAGCTTCCGGAGTTGGAGGGCAACGTTCACCATGCTCAGCTGATCGAGGCGGCTGTAGCCCTCAGCGGAAGCAGCCAGAGCCACCGGGTGACCGGCCAGCAAGGCAGAGTAGCTCGGCCGTGCATGCTCCAGCCACTCATCGAAACCGTCGCCCATGTCAGGCGAAGCACCCTCAGCATCGGCAATGACAGCCTTCATCGCGCCGCAGTTGGAGTGGCCGCAGACCACGATCGAGTCCACGGTCAAGCCCTTGACGGCGAAGGACAGTGCGGAGTCGATCGAGGCATCGCGCCCGTCATTGCACACCACGTTGCCGATATTTCGGAGCGTGAGGAGATCGCCCGGTCCGCTGCTGGTGATCAGATTGGGGTTCACCCGGGAGTCTACACATGCAACGAACAGGGTGTCGGGGTTCTGACCGTCGGTGAGGTCCTGAACCAACGGGCGGACCTTCTCTGCGTGCCGCCGGTGATACTTATCGATGCCAAGGAGGATGGACCGCAGCGGCGGCTGCCCGCCGTCTTCGTCATCATCTACCTGGTTGACCCGCGCAGAAAGCGGCTGCCAGGAAGTACGGGGCGGCAGCGGGAATTCGCGCGGGTCCTGGCGCTGTGGCGTGTTGTCCTCGGCGTCGCTGAAGGCAGTGGTGCCGTGCTCCTCAAGGATCACGGAGGCGCCGGAATTCCGTTGCTGCCTCTGCCACGCGACCAAGGCTTCGCGGAAGGCGTGATCGAGGTAGTCGGCGTTGAGTTCCACCACGACATCCTGGCCTTCGGGCACGGAGTGGAGGACGCGGTTGAGCCGGGGCAGGGCGAAGAAGCTGCACGAGCCGGCGATGGTGACGCGCCACGGCGTCGCCTCAGCAGCAGGAGCATGCGCGTGGATCTGCGCCCGGAGCACACGCCAGAGCACGCAGAGAGCAGCAAGCGCGAGGCCGATAATGACGCCTTCGAGCAGGTTGAGGACCACGACGCACACCAGCGTGACGCTGTAGACCAGGAGATCGCCGGTGCGGAGACTGGTCCGGATGTCGGCGACTTTGATGAGTTTCGCACCAATGACCAACAGCAGGCCGGCCAGTACCGACAACGGGATCAGTTGGATGAGGCCGGCAAAGAGGGCAGAAAACACCAGAACCCAGACGCCGTGCAGGATGGCCGATGTGCGGCTTGCGGCGCCCGCTTCAACGTTGGTGGCGCTGCGGACGATTACTCCCGTCACGGGAAGGCCGCCAAGCATGCCGGAAACGACGTTCGCGGAGCCTTGGCCGACGAGTTCGCGGTTGAGGTTGGTGCGCGAGCCGCCCATTTTGTCCACGGCAACGGCTGAGAGGAGCGACTCGATGCTCGCGATAAGTGCCACCGTAATGACGGCCATGGCTGCGGCACGCCAGTTCCCGTCGGGCAGGCTTGGGAGGGCGATGGCGTCGAAGATGGATCCGCTGAAGCTGATGCGCTCAACACCCGGCGCTACGGCAACAGATAGTGCAGTAACCGCGACGACGGCAGCAAGCGGCCCAGGAATCCTCCGGACTGCGGCGGGGAGGAACTTCCACGTCAGCAAAATTGCGACGACGGCCAGGCCCAGGAGCGCCGAGTGTAGCTCGACGTTGGTGATGGCTGCAGGAAGCGCAGTGAGGTTTTCGATGGCCGATCCAGCGGCTTGACCGCCAAGAAGTACGTGGAGTTGCTGCAGGATGATGGTGATACCGATGCCGGCAAGCATCGCCTTGACCACCACTGGCGACACGGCCAGCGCCGCCCGGCCTATGCGGCTGACACCCATGAGCAGCTGCACGACGCCGGCAGCGGCGGTGATGGCGCACGTCACCTGCCAGCCGAACTCGTCAACCAGACCAGCTACGACGACGGTCAGTCCGGCGGCCGGGCCGCTCACCTGCAGTGGGGAGCCACCCAGGCTGCCTGCGACAATGCCGCCGACGGCTGCGGCAATGAGACCGGCCATGACGGGAGCACCTGAGGCTGCGGCGATGCCGAGGGAAAGCGGGAGGGCGACAAGGAAGACGACAAGTGACGCCGGGAGGTCTGCGCCAAGGTTGCTCAGGAAGGTGGGCTTACGAGCCTTGGTGCCTGGCGGGCTGTGGGAGTCGGTAGGAACTGTGGCGGATTGGTTGGGTTGCGGCATTGGTTCTCCTAGCTCGGACTGCTGACCCTTTCCAAGCTACGGAATCTGTCACCGTCAATGACAACAAGATGTGACAAGCGTGACAAAAGCTGTGAAGATGCGCTTCATGTTGGGACCAATGGGAACTTTGGCGGGGGTGGAGCGCGTTGGGGGTCCGGAGCTTTGGCCGCTTGGATGAAACATTGGGACCCGGATCACATCCGGTGCGCTGCTGGCTGTAAACTTCGCTGGTTGAAGCGATAGTCGCTCATCGAATTTATTGGGGGTTGAGCCTTGGCTGCTCGGGGTATATCCATGTCTTTTGTCGGTGCTGGCAGGCGTCTGGCTGCCGGGCTCCTGGTCTTGCTTACAACGGCGACGGTCCTCGTCGGAGTTGGAGCCGGGCCGGCGCAGGCTGACATTCTCACCGATCAGATCCCAGCACCCAACAGTGGCGAGATGGTTTTCAATAGTGCCGCAGAAAGCGTCTACCTCATTCACGAGCTGAGCACATCAGTAACGAAAGTGAATGTGTGGACCAGGGCCACTAAAAACATTCCAGTCACCGAGCACGCTCAACTGCTGGCAGTGAATAACAAGACGAACAAGATCTATGTTACTCATGCCGCCACGGGCGGGATGACCGTCATTGATGGCATCACAAACCAGACAACAAAAATTGCAATAAATAAATCACCTAGAGGAATTGTTGTTAATGAAGCAACAAATCGGTGTACGTGTCACATGATAACAGTTTGTCAATTATTGACGCTGCCACGAACACAGTCGTGTCATTACCAACCCCACAATATGTATCATCCATCGGGTTGAATGTAGTTACAAATAAGTTGTACATGACTGGTGGGCCCGGAATGCAGGTTGGCGTTCTCGACGGAGCAACCAATGTACTGACCACCATCAACATGGAGAGCAGCGGGCAATCGCTGATGGTCAATACGACAACAAACACGGTCTACATCGCCCAACCTCAATCAATTGCAATCTTGAACGCGAAAGACAACACCGTCGAGTACTTGCCGATCAAGCCTGGTGCGGTCCCTGGACGAATGGTGGTGAACCATAGGACGAATCGCGTGTATGCAATTAATCGGTCCGGCGGCAGCCTAATAATGATTGATGGCATGACTAAAGTCATCGAATACATCCCAACAAGCGAGACATATTTCTTTGCCGATATAGCCGTAAATGAATCTACGAACAAGGTCTATGCCTCAAGTGGAACGCAAAGGAATGTGCTGGTGTTCAACGGGATCACTGGCTCTGAAGGCAAAGTATCAGGCGTGTATTCGGGTAGGGATATAGCGGTTGATGAACCTAACAACAGGATCTATGTTGCCGATGTGGTGCTGGGTGATGTTGCAATAATTGATGGCCAGAATGTTCCTCCTGCCATCACCTCCACAGCACCGCCCGCTAGCAGAGTTGGGGACCACTACCAGCACAAATTTACTGCGACCGGCTCCCTGACTCCCATTTTCAAAGTAGCTTCCGGAGCGCTGCCGCCCGGTATTTCCCTCAGCGAAAACGGAGATCTCCAGGGCATCCCCACAGTCGCCGGGACGTTCACTTTCAGTGTGTCCGCGATAAATGGCTACGAACCGAATGCGTCAAGTCCAACTCATTCGGTAACAATCAAGCCAGCCCAACTTATCCGTGACTTCAATGGCGATAAGAGGCCAGACGTGATTTCACGTGACGGGTATGGGAACCTGTGGCTATATCCCGGCAATGGCTCAGGAGGCTGGTATGCGCGGGAGCATGTTGGCCAAGGCTGGAACGTGATGTCATCGATTGTTGCCCCGGGAGACTTCAACGGTGACGGAAAGCCCGATCTGTTGGCAAGAGACTTCAGTGGCGCCCTGTGGCTTTATCCGGGGAACGGCTCCGGCGGCTGGCTTCAAAGGGTCCAAGCCGGGCAAGGCTGGAATGTCATGAAGGAGATCACAGCTGCGGGGGACCTCGACCACGACGGAAATGCAGACCTCGTAGCCCGGGACTTCAGCGGCTACTTCTCCTTCTACAGAGGCAACGGGCGTGGCGGCTGGCTGAGTCAGAGTGTGATTGGTGGAGGCTGGAACATCATGACAACCACGATAAGTCCAGGCGACCTCAACGGGGACAATCACGAGGATCTTCTCGCCGTAGACACAATCGGCACGCTTTATGGCTATGACGGAAGCTCAAGGGGATATGCCGGTCCCCATCTAGCGGGTAATGGCTGGAACGCCATGACCGCAATCCTCGGCCCCGGTGACTTCAACGGCGACGGCAAAGTGGACCTCCTCGCACGTGACGCTGGAGGCGCCCTGTGGCTCTATCCAAGCAACGGCTGGGGAGGGTGGCTCCCCCGCGGCCAGGTCGGTTCCGGCTGGAACGCCATGAACCTGATCATCTAGCACCAGGAAACAAAGCAAAGCGAACGACGGCGGGAACCTCCCGCCGTCGTTCGCTTTCGTCCCGGGGCAGCAACACTGTTGCATAACCCGCCGATGCCGCGTAACGGCCCTTCGCCATATAAACTTCGCAGGTTGACGCGACGGTCGCGCACTGAATTATGGGGGTCGAGCCTTTGGCTGCTCTGGGTATTTTCACGTTTTCTTCCACCAGCCTCCGGCACCGAATCGCCGCCACTCTGGTGGCTGTGGCCACTGCTGGGGCAGTCTTGGTAGGAGTTTCCCTGCCCGCTCAAGCTGACACCATCACAGATGGCATCCGCATCGGCTCCGAGCCTTTTGCCGTAGTGGTAAATGAAGTCACCAACAAGGTCTACGTCACCAGCGAGGAGAGCAACTCCGTCATCGTCCTGGACGGGGCGACCAAGCTGGAAAAGACCATACCGGTAGGGGTGCGGCCCCGCGAACTTGCCGTCAACGAGATAACCAACAAGATCTACGTAGCGAACAACGGCAGTTCGTCCGTGAGCATCATTGACGGAGCAACAGGTACCACGAAGACCGTCGCTTTGATGGGTGACCCTATGGCAGTTGCGGTGAACGAGACCACCAATAAGGTCTACGTCTCAACATCCGGCACGAACGGCGTCACTGTCCTTGACGGTGCCACGGGCGCCACAACAGCCCTTCCGGCAACGGTCTACTCCTTCGCGGTCAACGAGAAAACCAACAAGATCTACGGAGTAACCCGAGGCAGCAGCCAAGTGACTGTTGTGGATGGTGCAACGAACACCGTCTCGGCGATTCCTGTCTGCAGCGATACTCGCGGGGTAGCAGTGAACGATGCCACCAATACGGTTTTTGCTACGTGCCTTGCCTCCAAGGCGATCGCGGTTATTGATGGTGGAACACTTGCGGTCACAACAGTTCCCACTGGCGTGGACTCCGGGCCCAAGGAGATTGCGCTGAATCGCAGCAACAACAAGGTCTACGCGCTGAACTCTGAGCTTGCCAGCATGACCGTCCTGGATGGCGCAACGAAGACGATTGCCAGCATTCCTACGGGCGAAAATGCCTCAGGTCTGGCAGTCAACGAGGTGACCAACAAGGTTTACGTACCCCTTTGGTACCGCTCCCGTGTGATGGTCTTTGACGGAACCACCAACGCTGCTGGAAGCCTTCCAGGCTTCAGCATGCCGGGCAAGATGGCAATCAATACGAAGACCAACAAAATCTATGTAAGAAATCTGCCGTACAGCATCAACGAAGACAGCAAGAATATCGTCGTTATCGACGGCAAGAGCGTTGCCCCCACATTCACATCCGGCCCTCCCCCGTCAAGAGGGACAGTTGGCACCTACTACGAGCATCGATTCGCGGCAAAGGGTTCGCTCACCCCGACCTTCAAAGTTGTTAGCGGCTCCCTCCCGCCCGGATTGACTCTTAGCGACGGCGGCAGCCTTTCCGGAGTTCCGACCTCCGCAGGTACGTTCACCTTCAATGTCTCTGCCTCAAATGGTTACAGCCCTGATGCCGTGACCTCTGCTGCGACCATCACCATCGCGGCCGCTATACGGCACGATTTCAACGGCGATAAGAAGCCCGATGTCCTTTCCCGGGACGCCAACGGCAACCTGTGGCTCTATCCCGGCCAAGGCAACGGCGGATGGCTCCCCCGGGTACAGGTTGGGCAGGGCTGGAACATGATGACCTCCATTGTGGCCCCGGGCGACTTCAATGGTGACGGCAAAGCTGATGTGTTGGCCCGCGATGCAGGCGGGATTCTTTGGCTTTACCCAGGCAACGGCGGGGGCGGCTGGTTCCCTAGAGTCCAAGTGGGCCAGGGGTGGACCTCCATGAGCGGCATTACCGCCGTAGGCGACCTCGACCTGGACGGCAACGCGGACCTGGTGGCAAAAGACTCATCCGGCTATCTCTCGCTCTATCGCGGAAACGGCAAAGGCGGCTGGCTTTCACAGAATTGGATGAGCAACGGCTGGCAGGTTCTCACGACGATGGTGGGACCCGGTGATTTCACAAAAGACGGCGTTGCGGACCTCCTGGCCGTTGACGGAGCCGGGTCCTTGCGTTTGTACACCGGTTATGCCACGCCGTATCCCGGCGGCACCTCTGCCGGATTCTTTGGTCCTGGCACGATCGGAAACGGCTGGAACGCCATGACCGCAATCGTCGGCCCCGGTGACTTCAACGGCGACGGCAACGTGGACCTCCTTGCCCGTGACGCCGGAGGCGCCCTGTGGCTCTACCCCAGCAACGGCCAAGGAGGCTGGCTCCCCCGCGGCCTGGTCGGCTCCGGCTGGAACGCCATGAACCTGATCATCTAGCACCAAGAAACAACGCAAAGCGGACGACATGGCATGACCCTAAGGCTCCTTAGAATAGGCTGGGTCTCATGAGCGACACCGAAGCCCAGCCCGTCCGCATCAGCTCCGAGCCCGTGCAGCTGCAAGCACTGGAACCCGTGCTCGAAAAAGTGCGGGCCGCTGTGGGCGACGTGCAGGCGTTGCTGACCATTGCCGAGGACATCGGCCGGACCGCCCCAAAGCCAGGCGAGGGAAACACCGCCAAGCTCTGGGAGCTCCTTGCTTCCGTAACAGCCGTGGATGTCGCTGCGGGACGAGTGCTCGAACCACACCTTGATGCCTTGGCAATCCACACCCAAGCCGGCGTAGAAGAACCGCAAGAGGGAACATGGGGAGTCTTCGCAGCGGAAGGCCCGGGGATGAAGCTCGAGGCCAAGCGCACCGCTGACGGCAACTACGTCCTCAACGGCTCCAAGCCGTGGTGCTCACTCGCCGCGCAGCTGGACGGCGCCGTGATCACAGCCCACACAGAAGACAACAGCAGGGCTGCCTTCGCCGTGAATCTAAAGGACCCCGGCGTCTCCTGCGAAACTCCTCAATGGACCAGTCGCGGCCTGCAGGAAATCCCCAGTGGTACCGTCCACTTTGACCAAGTCGCAGCGCAGCCCGTGAACCAAGGAAGTTGGTATTTCCAGCGACCGGGCTTCGCCTGGGGCGGCATGGGCGTGGCCGCGTGTTGGTTTGGCGGTGCCATCGCCGTGGCTCGCGACTACGCCCAAGCCCTCACGAAGGCCGCAGCCAACGGCCGCGAACCCGACCAAGTGGCACTGGCTCACTTAGGCGAAATTGACCGGATCATCAGCTCAATCACGGGTTTTCTTGCCCAGACGGCAGAACGCATCGACGCCGGCGAGCTGGACGACGCCAACGCTGACGGCTCCGGCGTGGACGGATCAAGCGCTCCCTGCCCGGGCAGCCCGAGCGCCTGGAGCGAGGCCCTCCGTGTCCGCGGGACTGTTGCCGCCGCCGTCGAGCGTGTTCAAATGCTGGTGTCGCAAAACCTCGGTCCCGGGCCGTTGGCTTTCAACGAAACGTATGGAAAGCGCATGGCGGACCTGTCGCTGTACATCCGGCAGCATCACGCCATGAGGGACGATGCCCAACTGGGCGCACTGGCTCTGAAAGGGGACCGCTGGTGGTAGCTTTCTCGCACACGGACACCGGGACAGTCGAGTCGGAATGGGCGGCCAGCGGAGTTGCGGCCCTGCCGGAATTGCCGTTGGATCCGTCCGAACTTGCGGCCACAGCTTTCGTGGTGCTGGCCGCGCACCCAGACGACGAATCTCTTGGCGCCGGAGGCTTCGTGGCCAAACTTCATACAGCCGGAGCTGCAGTGCATTTCTTGCTGTGCACTGCGGGCGAAGCGTCGCACCCGGACTCACAAACCACGACGCCGGAACAGCTTGCCGCTGTCAGGCTCACGGAGTTCGACACGGGAGTGTCCGGGCTGGCTCCCAGCGCCACATGGCGGTTTCTGGAACTTCCCGATGGGCAACTTGCGGCCCACACCGAGGTTATCGCCAAAGCCGTCAGGGAAGCCGTCGCGTCCTTCGGCCACGCCGCGGAGCACGTTGTGCTTGTGGCCCCGTACCGTGCTGATGGGCACACGGACCATGACGTTTTGGGCACTGTCGCCGCGGAAGTCGCAACCAAGGACGGCCACGGGCTCCTGGAATATCCCATCTGGTACTGGCTATGGTCGGGACCGGATGACGCAACGTGGGAGTCGTGGGTTCGGGTCCCATTGAACAACCACGAACAGCAAGCCAAGGCCAACGCCATGAGCGCCCACGCCTCGCAAACGCAGCCGCTGTCCAGTAAGCCGGGCGATGAGACGCTACTGTCGGACGGCTTCCTTGAGCATTTCAAGAGGCCGTGGGAAACCTTCGCCTGGCATCCTTCCAAGGCGGGCAGCAACAGTGCCGCCGACGCGGAGCGGATCTTCGACGAGGTCCACTCCAAAGCCGAGGATCCCTGGAGCTACACCACCAGCTGGTACGAACGGCGCAAAAGGGCACTAACCCTGGCCGCACTTCCGGAGGAATCTTATGAATCCGGCCTGGAAATAGGTTGTTCCATTGGCACCCTCAGTGAGGAACTCGCGAAACGTTGCAGTCAGTTCCTGGCTGTGGACGCCAGCGGTGCTGCACTTGCCCAGGCAACTGAGCGGCTTTCCCAGTTCCCCTCCGCGGAGGCAAGACACCTCACAATGCCCGGCGAGTGGCCCGAGGGTACCTTCGATCTGGTGGTGTTGTCCGAGACGGGCTACTATCTTTCGCCGGATGAGCTCACCGAACTAATGGCTCATATTGAAGCATCCACCCGTCCCGGCGGCACACTGCTCCTGTGCCATTGGCGGCACCCCATCTCCGGATGGGAATTGGATGCGGAGGCGGTCCATGCGATGGCCCGCAACCAACCCGGCTGGTCAACGCACGGACTCTACCGCGAGAAGGATTTCATGCTGGAGGTCCTTCTTGCTCCGGGCAGGACAGGATAACCGTGCCTGGCGGACGCGATATCAAGAGCGTGGGAGTGGTGATGCCTGCGCACAACGAGGAGCAACACATCGGCAAAGCCCTGCTCGCGCTGAAGACGGCCGCTGATGAGTTGGAACGGCAACACCGCGCCATGGAAGCCAAGATCGTTGTGGTGTTGGATAACTGCAGTGACCGTTCGGCTGAGATCACCGCCGCGCATGTCTCCAACGATGCTCGCTTCCGCGTGGTCAACGTCAAGCTCCGCAGCACGGGGGCGAGCCGGGATTCCGGTTTCCGCACGGCATTGGAATGCCTGCCAGCGAACGGGCCGGAGGGTATCTGGCTGGCCACCACAGACGCCGATTCCACCGTTCCGCAGCATTGGTTGACACGGCAAGTGGAACTGGCCAACGCGGGAGCGGACGCCGTACTTGGATCAGTGGAACCCGACCCGGAGGACATGGATCCCGTTATCCATCGCCGTTGGCTGGAACTCCATCCGTTTCGTGAGGATCACCAGCACATTTATGGCGCCAATCTGGGCATCCGTGCCTCGGCCTATCTCACTGCAGGCGGCTTCCCGGCGCTGCGCGCCCACGAGGACCGCGTCCTGGTGGAGCGGCTCCGCCGGCATGGTTTTGCGGTCACCGCTACGGACACCATCCGCGTTTTGACCTCGGGGCGGACGCACGCCCGTGCTCCGGAAGGATTCGCCGCGTATCTGCGCTCCCTTGCAGCTGAACTGCCCCCTGCCGAGCTTCCGACTGCCGCCAGCGGCTAACCCGCCAGCAGCTAACCCCGCAGCGCCCCCTCCAATGCGGCAATCGCTGCCTTCGTGATCGTTTCCCGTTGCCCGGATCCATCAATACGGAGCAGAATCCCGCGGTGCGCGTAAGCCGTCAGCACCGGTTGCGTCTCGTCACGGTACAGTTCCAGACGGCGTTGGATCACGGGTTCCGTGTCATCGGCACGCCCCTCTTCCTGCGCTCGGAGCAACATCCGGGCAATGAGTTCATCATCGGAACCCGTTAGTTCGAGGACCACTTCAAGGGCTTGCTGCCGATCAGCGAGGATCTCGTCCAGCGCACCAATCTGGATGACGGTCCTGGGATAGCCGTCCAGGAGGAAACCGGCCGCGGCATCGGCTTCTTCAAGCCGCACCCTCAGCATGGCCGTGGTGACGTGGTCCGGCACAAACTCGCCGCGATCCATGTATCCGCTGGCTTCAGCACCCAACTCCGTCTTCTCGAGGACGTGGGCGCGGAACAGCTCACCAGTAGAAATGGCAGGGATCCCAAAATGCCGCGCGATATGCTCCGCCTGCGTGCCTTTGCCGGAACCCGGAGGGCCCATGATGATCAATCGCGCCATGACACTGGTCCGTTTCGAGAGGCAGCCGGGACTTAACCATACGCCGACGACGACGGGAGGCACCCGCCGTCGTCGGCATCTTTTTGCTGGTGGTCCAGTCGTCAGGCGTTGGCTGATTCCTTAAGGACGGCGTCGATCTGCTCGGCTGCCTCCCGCATTCCTTCTTCCATGCCCATCTCGACCATCTTCTGCATCTGCTCCTCGGAGTCGAAGGTGGAGGTGATGGTCATGCGTGTGCGGTTGTCCAGGGGCTCGAGCTTCACTGTGGCGTGGGTGATACCGAGGTCGTCCACGGGCGCACCTTGCTCGTCCGCGAAGCCGTCATCGAACTCAAGGTGGTCCGGGGCGTTGATGGCGGTGAATTTCCACCAACCCCGCGCCTTGGTGCCGTCCGGCCCGGTCATGTAGTAGGCGGCCTTCCCGCCAACGGTGAATTCATGCGTCTCAAAAGTCGCCGGCCAGGTGGGCGGTCCCCACCAACGCTCAAGCTGCCGGGGGTCTTCCCAGATCCTCCAGACGCGCTTCACGTCGGCATCGAATTCAGAAACAATGCTGAAGCTCAGGGCCTCAACATCCTTGTTCACGCTGACAACAGTCATGGCAGATCCCTTTCATCATCTTCGGCGAGTATGTCCGCAATCCGGCCGGCACGTTGCCGCCAGATCATTTCGAGTTGATCCAGCAGATGGCGCGCTTTCTGCAATCCTTCATGGTTCCCCCGCACGATCTGCTCCCTCCCACGCTTTTCCTTGGTGACCAGGGAGGCCCGTTCCAGGACCGCGACATGTTTTTGCACGGCCGCGAAACTCATGGTGTAGAGCGCCGCGAGCCCGGAGACCGAGTACTCCCCCGCCGTCACCCGGGCCACGATGTCCCTGCGCGTCGCATCTGCCAACGCGTGGAAGAGGCGGTCGGTTTCGGCGTCCGAGGGGCTTGTCCTGAGCTGATCTACAACCATTTGGTTGTACGATATCGCCGGCCAACGGGCTAAGTCAATGTCCCCGCGTTAGGAACTTGAGCGGGGATGCATGATACGCATCTGATCCCAGGTCCGCTCCGAGGCGGCGATGTTCTGGTTGGAGCGTTCGCGGTCCAAGGAGGCAAGCTCGACGGCGATCGCCTGGACCGCGGCCACCGCACCTGTCAGGGATGGGAAGAAGCCGGCGCCCTCCGTGGGCACCACAATCCGATGGTCAGCGTGCACCGCCACAGGCGATCCCGCACTGTCAGTGATCGAAACGATGGGCGTGCCAAGATTGTGGGCGATGTCCACAGCCCGCATGGTGCTGTCATAGACCCGCCAAAGGCTGATGGCGATCACCAGGTCCTCTGCCCCGAGCCGCGCAATGGCATTGGTGAGTGCCGCAACGTCAGCATCAAGGAGCCGAACGTTGTAGCCGGCGATGATCGCATTGTGCTCCAGCGCCTTGCCGGGGATGGCGTAACTTCCTGCCGCGACGATGAAAGTTTGCCGCGCACCTGCGATCGCCTTCGCAATATCATGGAGAGTGCGGGCGTCCAAGGTGCGCTCGAAATGCGCCAGATTCGCCCGGTCAGTAGATACCGCGGCCTGCGCAGGACTGCTGATGTGGCCGTTGTGTTCGGCCGCAACCTCCACTGCGCTCAGCGACGCCAGGAACCGCGAGCGCAGCTCAAATTGAAAGTCCGCCCACCCTTTAAATCCCAGTGTTTGCGCGGTTCTGGTCACGGTCGAGGCGTTCGAGGCCGCCACTGCGGCAATGTCGCTGACGGAGCCGTAAGACGCAAGCCGGGGCTGGGATCGGAGGATGCCGATCACTTGCATTTGGCGCGCCGCGAGCTTCCGCCCTTGGACGCGACTATCCAGCCACTCGGTCAACGTTGACGAGTCGAAATCTTCTTCCACCTATTGACCTACCTCACACTTTGGCCGTAACTTCGATACATCGCTTCTGCACAGACCCGTGCATATTCCTCAAAATGTACAACTTGGCCCACTTTGGCAGGAATCACCATGTCTCTCACAGCACGCTTGGATCGTCTGGCTCTCAGTCGACCACACTACAAGCTTCTCCTCATCGGAGGCCTCGGCTACTCGTTCGACGGTATGGACGGGGCAGTGGTCGCCTTCCTGCTCCCGCGCATCCAGGAACTGTGGGGCCTCAACACCGCCAGCCTCGGCTTGGTGGGCTCGGCGGCCCCGTTCGGTTTCTTCTTCGGCGCAATCCTGGCCGGCTGGATGGGCGACCGCTTTGGCCGTAAGAAGGTCATGCTCTGGGCACTCGCCTTCTACTGCGTCATGTCAGTGGTGGCGGCCATGGCCCCGAACTTTGAAGTCTTCCTCATTGCACGGATCTTTGCAGGTTTGGGTGCAGGTGCTGAAAGTGTGATCATTGCACCGTTCCTCTCCGAGTTCATTCCTCCGAGGCGTCGCGGCTGGTTCATCGGAACCCTGGCGGGATTCTTCTCCTTCGGCTTCGTGGGCGCTGCACTCATCGGCCGCTTCGTTGTCCCGCTGGGGGAGGACGGCTGGCGGTGGGCGCAGGTGATCACTGCTATTCCCATCCTGCTCCTTCTCTGGTGGCGCCGCAGCCTGCCGGAATCACCTCGATACCTCATCAGTCGTGGCCGCATAGCCGAGGCCACGGAAGTGGTGGATCGTTTTGAGCAGAGCGTAGTGAAGGCCACCGGCAAACCACTCGCGCCCCTGCCGCCTGCCGAGGAAGAGATCACTAAACACGAGCAGAAAATCAGCATCTGGAACGCCCTCAAGTTCATGTGGTCCAAGGCCATGCGTCGCCGGACCGCCGTGATCTGGTTGATCTGGTTCGTCATCACGTTCTCCTACTACGGCTTCTTCTCCTGGATTCCCACCCTCCTTGTAGGCCGCGGCATCACCATCACCAAGAGCTTCGAGTTCTCCATCCTCATTTATTTGGCGCAGATCCCGGGCTACTTCTCCGCCGCTTGGTTGTGTGACCGGATTGACCGTAAGAACACCATTGCCCTGTACTTGGCGGGATCGGCCATCAGCGCCTTCTGGTTGAGCCAATCCAACGACTCCGGCATGATCCTCGTAGCAGCCGCAACGTTGTCCTTCTTCCTTAACGGAACCTACGCCGGCGTCTACGCCTACACTCCGGAGCTCTTCCCCACCTGGATGCGTGCCACAGGTGTCGGCCTGGCCAGCGCGGTAGGCCGCATCGGCAGCATCCTGGCTCCGTCCATCATCGGCATCTTCGCTGCTTCCCTTGGCTTCGGTGGAGTGTTCACCATGACCACGGTGGTACTGACCATCGGCGTGCTGGGCGTCGTGATCTTCGGCGCCTCCACGGCGGGCAAGTCGTTGGAGGACATCAACGCCCGCGCCGAACATGACCCGGCCGCGGCAGGAAGCAAGTGAAAGCGATGAATGCAGACGCAGTTTTCCAGCAGACCTTCGAGGCAATCCAGCAGGGACCAGGAGTCATTCTGTTCACCGCCCTGCAGTGGATTCCGGAGCGGTCCAGCCTTAAGCGCCTTTTCACCAGCCATCCGGCCGAATACCCGGTAGGCGGCGAGAAGACCGTAGAGATCTCCCCCGGCTGGTTGGGAACGGTCATTGAGGACAAGGAGCCGTTCCTCGCCCCCGATCTGGAAGCGCTACGGGAAGTCTTTTCAGACTCCGGACTCATCCAGCAACTGGGCTGCGGCGCCGTCATCAACGTGCCCGTCCTCGACCAGCAGCACAATGTTGTGGGCGTCCTGGCCCTGTTGGACGCAGAAGGGAAGTACACGCAGGAAAGTGTGGAAACCGCCGTCGACGTCATCAACGCGAACCGGGCTGAACTGGTTCAGGCCTTTGAAGCGCATCCCACCAAAGCCCCCGAAACCCCTGCGAAGGACACCGTTTAACGTGAGTACCACCCCAGAAACCACCCCGTTGGTCATCCGCAACGCGAGCGTCCTGGACGTCGAGGCGGGCACTTACTCCACTGCCGACGTCGTAAGCGTTGACGGAAAGATCAGCAGCGTCGGGCCAAACGCCGAAATGCCCTCCGGCGCGCGAGTCATCGACGGCACCGGCAAATTTGTTATCCCCGGCCTGATCGATGCCCACGTCCACGTGGTGGCTTCCAGCGCCGACTTCCGTTCACTCACCTACACCCCGGCGTCCTACGTCTACGCGCAGACGGCCCGGATCATGGGACAGATGCTGCGTCGCGGCTTCACGACTGTCCGAGACCTGTCCGGCGCCGATTTTGGGCTGGCGATGGCTCAGGAGGAAGGCCTGCTCGAGGGGCCGAAGATCCACTTCTGCGGTCACGCGCTCAGCCAGACCGGCGGTCACGGCGATATGCGCCTGCCAGGCGAAGACCATGACCCTAACGGACGCGGCTGTTGCGGCATCGGCCGCGTGGCCGACGGCGTGGATGCGGTCCGCGCCGCCGCTCGCGACGAGATCCGCAAAGGCGCCCACCACATCAAGATCATGGCATCCGGTGGCGTCTCTTCTCCCACGGACCGCATCGACTCCACCCAGTACTCCATGGAAGAGATGCGCGCCGCCGTGGAAGAGGCCCAAGCCGCCAACCGCTACGTCGCCGCCCACGCCTACACCGCCCGCGCTATCAACCGCGCCCTGGAAGCAGGCGTCCGCTCGATCGAACACGGCAACCTGTTGGACGACGAGAGCCTCAAGCTATTCCTGGAAAAGGACGCTTTCCTGGTACCCACCCTTGTCACCTACTGGGCGCTGAAGGAAGAGGGCAAGGAATTCGGGCTCACGGAGGAAATGTGGGCCAAAGTGGATTCCGTACTCACCAGCGGACTCGAAGCGATCGCCCGCGCCCACGAAGCGGGCGTCAAAATGGCCTTCGGTTCGGACCTCCTGGGCGGGATGCACCGACACCAGAACGAGCAGTTCAGGCTGCTCGGCAAGGTCCAGCCGGCAATTGACGCCATCCGCTCCGCAACCACGACGGCGGCCCTGCTGCTTGAGCGCGAAGGCGAACTTGGCGTGATCTCGCCTGGTGCGGACGCCGACATGCTGGTCCTCGGGGCCGACCCTGTTGCGGATATTTCCGTGCTGGCCGACATCTCCGAGCATCTTGAATACCTCATCCAGGATGGCCGGGTGATCTCCTAGTTTCTGTGCCTGCCGCGTGTGCAGTCCTTCCCGACGCTCTCTCACTTAACGCGCCATTTCCGCCGACGCTCTATCACCCGGTGATAGAGCGTTCGGCGGAAGGGGCCGTTAGGTGAGAGAGCGTTTGGGCTGGCCGGGCCTGTTATTACCCTCCCAAAAGCTCGATAATGTAAGTATGCTGATCAATATCGAGTAGGAGGACATGATGACCACGAAAGTGAACAAGACCATCATGGTCAACGTTCCGGTCAGTACGGCCTACAGGCAGTGGACCAAGTTCGAGGACTTTCCGCACTTCATGGGCGGGGTCGAGCGCGTGACACGGCTCAGCGACGACCGGCTGGAATGGGTGGCCGAAATAGCGGGCGTCCATCGCCGCTGGGAGGCCAAGATCGTTCAGCAGGACGTGGACCGCGCTGTGGCCTGGGCCGCCGTCGAGGGTGCCAAGAATGCCGGCTGGGTTGATTTCAAGGAGGCGGGCCCCAGCCAGACGTCCCTGCATCTGTCCCTGGAATACGAACCGCACGGCGTCCTCGAATTCCTGGGAGACAAGTTGCACATTGTTGAAAGGCAGGCTGAGTCAGACTTGAAGAAGTTCAAGGAGTACATCGAGAAGCAGGCACCGGAGACCGGCGTCGAGACCACGGGGTCAACCACCACGGCCAGCGCCACCGGCACGGGGACTTCCGGCACCCCCACCTCGGATTCGCCGCCGATCGTCGATCCCGTCACCCACGTCTTTGACCAAACCAACGGGTTGGTGGACCTTGAGGGCGACTCCGATGAAACCGCTGACAGCGACACCCGCAGTGCCGCCGAACGGCACGACGACGAGGACCGCGGCCCAGGCTTCATCCCGCCGCTAGGTGGGCTGCCGGGACAGCGGTAAGCCCCAAAGAGTGAATGCCGCCCGGGTTCAACGCGACCCCGGCGGCATTCACTTGTTAAGCACCCTGTTGTAAAGGGTCTTCGCCGGCAGGGAACCGGCTACTTACTGGTCCCCGTGTAGACGACGTCGGGAATCGCCGGAGCCTGCATGCCCTCACCAATGAAGAAGCTCGGGTGCGGCGGCTGGTTGTAGGCGACGTTTTCGCGGGCCACAGCTGTGCGGTAGACCGTGTCATGCATGAGGGTCCTCAGGCGAACCTCGGTGGGGGCCGTAGTGGTGTAGATCCGCAACTCGCTGCTGTCGGTGGACGGCCAGGCGATCTCTTCGCGCCAGTCACCCAGGATGTCCGCTTGGATTGACGGGTTGCCCTTGGTGGTGTTGTTACTGCGTGCACCTTCGGCAGTCAGGAGCCGATCGCTGGACTCGGTTTCCCAGTTCCATTTGGAGATGGTGGGAACGCCGCGGGACAACGTTGCGTCATAGTCGTGGTCCACAATTTCGCGGAGCAGGTCACCATCCCACCATGCCAGGAAGTTCGCGGCGGGGATCTTCCCGGCGATCAGCTCGCCCTTGGCCGATACCAACTGACCAACGGGTGAATCCCACGCGGCCGTACCTCCGACGGCCCAGCCTTCCGCCCCGGCATAGCGGGGATCGATGTCACCTGCCGCACCGCGACCGGTGTCCCTGGCCGCGGGGATGCTCCAGAGGACTTCACCGGTAGCGGCGTCGCGGAATGTTGCTCCACGGTTGCCGCTCTGGCTCATGCTCTCGTGGACGGCGAACGTCTCCAGCCCAGGCCTGGACGGGTCGAGGTCGCTGGTGTGTATGGCATCGCCGTGGCCAAGCTTGGTGTTGTAAAGAGGCTGGCCATTGTCGTCGATGGTCATGGAACCGAAGACGAACTCGTCCTTGCCGTCCTGGTCCACGTCAGCAACGGACAAGTTGTGGTTACCCTGCCCCTTGTATTCATCCCCGGCAAGGTTCGAATCGAAGGTCCAGCGCTTCACGAGCTTGCCGTCCACCAGATCGTAGGTGACCAGGACGGTGCGCGTGTAGTAGCCGCGGCTGACCATCATGGATGGATGCACCCCGTCGAGGTAGGCCACGCCGGCCAGGAAGCGGTCTACGCGATTTCCGTAGTTGTCGCCCCAGCCGCCGACAGTGCCACGCGGGGGCTCGTAGGCCACAGTGTCCATGATGGTGCCGGTCCCGCCCTTGAAGACGGTCAGGAATTCAGGACCGGAAAGTATGTAACCGGCACTGTTGCGGAAGTCGGCGTTGGCGTTCCCGATGACCGTTCCGGCGGCATCGCGGGTGCCGTCCGCTGTCTTGAGGGAAACCTCAGCCTTGCCATCGCCGTCGAAGTCGTAGGCCAAAACCTGGGTGTAATGCGCGCCGGCGCGGATGTTGCGGCCCAGGTCAATACGCCACAGCTTGGTGCCATCGAGCTTGTAGGCGTCCACGTAGACGTTGCCCGTGTATCCGGACTGGGAGTTGTCCTTGGCGTTGGAAGGTGCCCAGGTTTGAATGACCTCATATTTGCCATCACCGTCGAGGTCCGCGACAGTCGCATCGTTGGCGGAGTAGGTGTAGGGCTTCCCGTCAGGCGTCACTCCATCGGCCGGCTTGTCCAGCTTGATGGCCACATGGTTCTGCGCCAGCGGCGTCACCGCTTCGCTCAGCTTGTCCTCGCCTTGCCCATTCCCGACGGTCTTGATGACGTAGTTGGACTCCGCCGTTCCATCCGGGTCCACGAACATTGTGGCATTTCGGAGTGGTTCCGGGGTGATGTTCACCCCGTCGCGCAGGACCTGGAAACCGACGCTGTCCTTGTCCAGGCCGAGCATGCGCCAGCTCACCGTGACGCCCTGATCCGTCAGGACAGCAACCGGCGCCCGATCCAGGTTCTCCACTTGCCGCTTGAGGGTGGATGGATCCTTCGCAGCAGGCACGACGCCGGGGAGGCCGGCTTGCGCTGCTTGCGGGAGTTGGGCGGGGGCTGCTTGAGCGAGCGGGACGCCCGTCAGCGCGATGGCGGCAGCGGCAAGTGAAGCAGAAGCCGCCATGGGAACGGCCTTCCAAGTCCGGTTACGGGTACTGCGGTAGGAACATTTCGAGGGGTAAGCCAAAGAACATCTCCTTTGATGCTGGGCGGCAGGGGGATCTGCCGCACCTTGATTGGAACGTTTCACACACCACGAACAGAACCGCCTCCAACCTTGGGGCGATGGTGCCGCGGCATGAGAAAACGCTTTCCGCCCCCAAGGTTTACCAGTGCCTCATTCCCCCGGTCAAGACTTTGACAAGAAATACCTGTGCGAATTCGTTGGGGAATGTTCGGATTTGTACCGGGGTCTTAGCAATTGATGCAGGGATCGCAGACTCGTAGCCGGAGGTCCTTATGACGGTCCGTTTCGCCGGATTTCGCTGGATTTAGCCCCGTTGAGCGGGGTGACGGATCCGCTTTGGCTGAGGCACTGCGCTCCGTAGTGTCGTGCCATGCCGAAGCCTTCAGTTACTCCCCTGTCCGTCCTTGACCTAAGTCCGGTGTCAGCCGGGCAGACCCCCGGCGAGGCTTTGCGCAGCACCCTTGACCTTGCCGCCACCGCAGAGGCTTCCGGCTATTCGCGGTACTGGTTGGCCGAGCACCACCTCAATACCGGCGTTGCTGGTTCTGCTCCGCATATCCTTGCCGGTCTGGTGGCGTCGGCCACCAAGACCATCCGCGTGGGAACCGCGGCCACCCTGCTGGGAAACTACAAGCCGCTTCAGATTGCGGAGAGCATCGGAACGCTCGCCGCGGTCTTTCCTGACCGTTTGGACCTCGGCTTTGGTCGCTCCGGGCCGCCCAAGTCTCCCAGCGAACCGGCACCTGGGGTGGTGCCTGCAGCTGATGTGGCCGCTGCCGGCGACCGTGTGATTGACGGTCTGCTGATCCCCTCCCCACGCCCTGTCTTCGGTGCCGTCCTTCCCCGGAAGTTCCGGCTGCAGGGGGAACTGCTTGGCAGAGTCCCTGGCGATACCGACAATTTCGAGACCGACGTGCAGGACATTATCGGGTTTTTCACAGGCGACTATCGGACGAAGCACGGCGAGGAAGTCACGGCAACACCGGCCCTTGGCCAGGCGCCGCAGTTCTGGATCCACGGCTCAACAGCCGGACCAAGTGCCCGGCTCGCTGGCAAGCTGGGTCTTCCCTTCGGCGCGAACTACCTCGTAGCACCGGCAGGGGTGCTGGATTCCATCGCTGAGTACCGGTCCCACTTCGAACCGTCCGCCGCCTTGCAGGAACCGCATGTGATCGTCTCGGCGGACGTGCTGGTGGCCCCGAACGAACATCAGGCTCAGCGCTTGGCCCGCGGCTACGCCCAGTGGGTTTACGGTATCCGCAGCGGCCAGGGCGCCATCCCCTACCCTTCGCCGGACGATGCCCTTGATCTTCCCTTGGACGTGGAAGCCGAGGAACTGACCAAAGACCGTGTGGATACCCGCTTTGTGGGCGACCCCCACCAAGTCAGCCACAAGCTACGCGCGCTGCAACACGCAACCGGAGCCCAGGAACTCCTGATCACCACCATTGCCCACCACCACGCCGACCGGCAGAGCTCGTACCAATTGCTCGCCGAGGCGTGGGGTCTCTAGTTTTCCGGATTACCAACCACCAAATACAAAGGGAGCAATATGTCCATCGAAACCGAAGTGCAGGATACCCAGCTGATCACCGCTGATGAAGCAGCAAAGCTCATCGAAGAGGGCGCCCTACTGATCGATGTCCGCAGCGAAGGCGGCCGCGCCAGCACAGGCGCGGTTCCTGGTGCCGTGGTGGTCAACCGCGAGCATGTTGAGGAGGACTTCAACCCTGATTCCGCCCATCGTTTGGGGCAGGTCAGCGGGAAAGACCAAAAGATCGTGGTGTTCTGCGGCTCCGTGAACGGCTCACGTCCCGTCGCGCAGAAGCTCAAGGTCCTCGGCTATGCCAACGCAGTCCACGTGGATGGAGGGTTCCCGGCCCTGCGCGACGCCGGCGTCCCCACCACGGGTCCAACGGTTGCGCCCCTTGAAACAGCCCCGACAACAGCTCAGGCGTCAACCGCTTCGGTGGCTTCAGAGCGCTGAGTACCTGCCGCCGTCGTCGGGGCTTCCTTTCCGGAAGTCACGACGGCGGCATTTCTGTTTCTGCGGTCCCGCGCCTCACGCAGCCAGTCGAGTCCGCCCGCAAGCAAGGCGACACCAAGCAGAATGCAGCACATGACGATGCCTTGGTGGAAGGCATCCTTTGACGCTTCGCCGGTGGCCGCTCGGTGCGCGTCCAGGAACATGCCCGCCGCCGCAGCCGAGCATAGTGCTGCAGCAAAACGTTGGCTGAGCTGGTAGAAACCTGCTGCCACTCCGGCGGCGCCTACGGGTGCGTGAGCGAGAGTCAGTGTCTGGTTCGGTGCGACTACCAGGCCGGTCGCCACTCCTTGGAAGAGCCCGACGGCGGCCACGGCAAGGGCCGCTGTCCCGCCGTCGAGCCCTTGCACGAAAAGGTCCTTGGCTACCAAGCAGGCCAGACTGCCCACGAGCGCGAAGACGATCCCACCACGTCCGTATCGGGCTACGAAGCGCCAACTGAAGCTGGACGCCAACAGCATCCCGGCTGCTTGCGGCGCGAGGATGGCTGCAGCTGCCAAAGGAGCCATTCCGCTCCCGGCAAGGAAGTAGAACGCCGTCACAGCGGCCATTCCGGCACCGACACCGAACTGGCAGAGCGCCACAACAGTGCCCAAGGCATAGCCCCTGGATTTCATCAGCGCGGCACTGATCAATGGAGTTCTGCCGCGCCGGTGGTAGAGAATTTCCCAACCGGCGAAGGCGAGGAGCGCACCCCCGCCGATCGCCAGCGACGTCACGGCAATAGTGCCTGCACCGTAGATTGTCGGGATGAGCGAGGCGATCACCACACCGCCGAGCAACAATGCGCCCAGGATGTCGATCGAGGGCTTCGCCGTGCCGTTTCGCGGGTCTTTGCCGGCCGGCCGTGGCAGTAGCCGGAAGGCCAGCGGAACCAGAACCAGCACCAAGGGAACATTCGCCAGGAACAGGATCCGCCAGCCGATCGACGGGTCGCCCAGTGAGAGGACGAGTCCGCCGATCAGCGGGCCGCAGACCGCAGCGGAACCCCCGGCGGCAGCGTAGGCACCGAGGGCTTTGGCGCGGTCGGGCCCGGAATAGACGTCCTGCAGGAGGCCAAGCACCTGCGGATTCAGGGTTCCCGCGCCGAGCCCTTGGAGGAGCCTGGCGATGATGACCAGTGATGGGTCCGCGGCCAGGCCGCCCAGCAGGCTCGATGCGCCGAAAACAGCAATGCCTGCGATGAAGAGGGTTCTCCGGCCGACAATGTCCCCAAGCCTGCCCGCGGGAACCAACGCAACACCAAACGCCAGTGAGTAGCTCGCCAGGATCCATTGCACAGAGCCTGAATCGGCGTGGAGCGAGGCGGACATCGCGGGAACCGCCAGCACGAACATTGACTGGTCAAGGAGCGTGATGAATCCTGCGCCCAGGCAAAGCCAGAGGGCAGAACGTTTGGCGTGATTTCCTGGGCCGTTCATCGCGTTCCTTCCTGACCTGTTTTGCCTCGGTGGATGATCGAAAACAACCACATAGGGTTGGTTTGGGCCCGGAGGCCACTCAAAGAGGGTCAGGAGGCGCCAGCCAACACGCGTGCCCGCGCCGCTGCCTGGCCTGCCCGGAGTTCCTCGGCGGTCCGGCCATGCTCCCGGTGCGCCACTTCCTGTTTCAGCTGCGGGATCACGTGCTGGCCAAACTCAAGGGCATCAGGGACGAAGTCGTAGCCGCGAAGGCCGAAAATCTCGAAGCCGAGCTTGTGGTAGTCCAGAATCGCCTGCGTGACGGTGTCGTAGGAGCCCACCAACGCCGTCGCGCTTCCGCCTCCACCACCCGCCGCTTTGGCAAGGGCAGTCCAGAGGGCGCGGTCGTGAAGGTCGCCGCGTTCCGCCGCCGCGAGGAGCCGCTGGGTACCGGCGGCTTCGGGTTTCTGGTTGTAGTGGCGGACAGGGTCGATGACCTCGCCGTTGTCCCGGCGGGACTCGAGCCTCGCAAGGACGGTTTGGGCCTTCTCCCAGGCCAGCTCGTCCGTAGCGGCAACGATGGGCCGGAAGGCTATCTGCCAGCGCAACGGCTCACGGCGCCCGAGCGACGCAGCCCGTGCAAGGATCTGTTCCTGCTGGCCGGCGGCATCGGCTAGCGGTTCGCCGAAGAGCGCATAGATATCTGCCTCAGCGGCGCCCACAGCCCAGGCCGCTTCGGAAGAACCACCAAACGAGATGCCGGGCCGCTTGCCGTTGAAAGGCCCCAAGCCGCTGGCGAAATTCTCGAATCTGTAGTGCTCGCCGGACCAATCAAACGATTCTCCGGACCACGCCCGCCGCACGATCTGCATGTACTCCCGCGTCCGGCCGTAGCGTGCGTCCTTGGCAAGGAAGTCCCCTTCGCGGGCCTGATCTGTCTGGCTTCCGCCCGTGATGAAGTGCACGGTCAACCGGCCTTGGGCGATGTGGTCCAGCGTCAGGAAGGACCGGGCCGCAAATGTGGGGTGCGAAACGTTGGGCCGGTGCGCCAACCGCAGTTGGATCCGTTCCGTATTGGCCGCAACCCACGCAGCATGGATCGAGGGATCCTGCGTAGTGGAGTTGTAGGCGAACAGGACGTGGTCCCAGTTGTTGTCCTCGTGGATCCTGGCAATGCGGGCAGCGTAGTCAGGGTCGAAAAAGGACGTGGTGGCCGGCGAAGTTTCCGTGGAATCATTGCCGGCACCCATACCGAGGAATTCGATGGGCATTGTGGTTCTCCTAACAGAGAGTTAGCGGCGAAGGATGCGCTGGGCCAGGAAGTTACCCAGCAACTGAGCGGCCTGCACCATGACGATGATGATCAGGACGGTCACCAGCGTGACTTCCCAATTGAACTGTTGGTAGCCGTACATGATGGCGAAGTTGCCCAAGCCGCCGCCGCCGATGTACCCGGCCATGGCTGACATGTCCACGATGGCGATGATCATGAACGTGTAGCCCAGAATCAGCGGTGCCAAGGATTCGGGGATGACCACTGACCAGAGGATGTGCAGCCGGCTGTCGCCCACAGCACGCGCGGCTTCCACAACGCCGGGATCGGACGCTACCAGGTTCTGTTCCACCACCCGTCCAATAACCACGCCGGCCATCAGCGCCATGGGCAGAATCGCCGCCGTGGTGCCGATGGTGGTGCCCATGATGATCAGGGTCAACGGCGCAATGGCCGTGATGAAAATGATGAAGGGGATGGGCCGGATGACGTTGACCACGAAATTCAGGACCGAGAAAACACCCTTGTTCGCGAAGAGGTTTCCCGGCCGGGAGGCGTAGAGGGTGACGCCTAACGCGAGACCGGCGGCGCCACTGAGCAGGACGGTGATGACCACCATGTAGATGGTCTGCTGGAAGGATTCGCCCAGCACGGGCAGGAGCGTTGTCCAGTCGGTCATGGCTATTCTCCGGCGTTCGCGGGGACGGGGGCTGGAAGGTGCGGTGAGGCACTGGCGGCAGCTGCCGCCGTCGAAATTTGGCGTTCGACGGCGGTGACGTTGCCTAAGTCGGCGAGTGCAGCGTCAATGGACGCGTCGCTGCCTGTGAGCTCGTAGGTGAGTGTGCCGAGAATTTTGTTCTGGATCTCGGTGACACCGCCGAACACCACGCTGGATCCCACGCCGTGTCGTTCGAAGGTGGCGGCCACGAGCGGGGTGGGCGCAGCCTCTGAGATGCCAATGGATACGAGCCGGCCTGGATGCGCTGCGGCAAGGCGGCTAACCGTGTCCGCTTCCGGAGTGCCATGCACGGCCGTGGAGACGAAGCGTTGGGTGGAAGCACTTTGGGGGTCCGCGAACACCGAGTAGGTTGGTCCGGCTTCCACCACGCGGCCGGATTCCATCATCACCACGGTGTCGCATATCTCGCGGACCACGTGCATTTCATGGGTGATGACCACGACTGTGGTGCCGAGTTCTTTGTTGATGCGTCGGAGGAGGCGGAGGACATCCCGGGTGGTCTCCGGGTCCAGGGCGCTGGTGGCTTCGTCGGCGAGCAGGATGTCCGGAGCGTTAGCCAGCGCGCGTGCAATTCCCACGCGTTGCTGCTGGCCTCCGGAGAGACGCCGGGGGTAAGAGCCGGCCTTGTCCGCGATGCCCACGAATTCCAGCAGCTCGTCTACGCGGGGCTTGATCTTCTGCTTGGACCAGCCCGCTACCTTCAAGGGATAGGCGACGTTTCCGAACACGGTCCGGGACTTCAGGAGATTGAACTGCTGGAAGATCATGCCGATGCCGGAACGGACTTTGCGCAACTGGCCTTCGGGTAGGGCGGAGATGTCCTGCCCCTTGACGAGGACCTGCCCCTCAGTGGGACGTTCCAAGCCGTTAAGCAGCCTCACCAGCGTGGATTTTCCGGCACCCGAATATCCGACGATTCCGACGACGGTCCCCTCTTCAATATCCAGGGTGACGTCATTGACGGCGCGTACCGGCTCCGCGTGCCTGCCGCGGTTGCTGCGTTGCCCCCGGTTGCCGCTTTGAACCGGGAACACTTTGCTGACGCCGCGCAGCGAAACGATCGCGCTCACCGGAGCCTCCTTTTGGGTTGGTTGGATGCCCATTCCAACAGCGCCCCAGCCCTCGTATCGAACCCAATGACCCCCTGTGAACTGCGGTTTCTTTCCTTGACGATGCGCGTCGGAGTGTTGCGAAGACGTTCGATTCTCACCATGGCAACTGCCTAGCGTGAGGCAGGGGGAACACCCCGTACCTTCCATTCGCATCAATACCCTTTGTACGGAGAAGCATCATGAAGAACCGCCTGTTAGTTGCCGCCGTCGGCCTGATTGCCGCCCTATCGCTCTCGGCCTGCGGGGGTGCCTCAAGTGGTTCGTCAACCGCTGCGAACACCAAGGTGGTTATCGGTGTGGACGACGGCGCCGAGGAACACTGGACGCTCCTGAAGAACAAGCTGAAGGACCAGGGCATCGATCTCGAGGTCAAGAACTTCACCGATGGTGCGCAGATCAACACCGCAACACAGCAGGGCCAGGTGGACATCAACCTGTTCCAGCACTTGAAGTACTTGTCCCAGTTCAACGTCAACAGCAACGGCACGCTGGTTCCGGTTGGAGCTACTGCGGTGTACCCGCTGGCGCTCTACTCGGAGAAGTTCAAATCTGTTGAGGAGCTCCCGGCCGATGCCGAGGTTGCCATTCCCAACAACCCCACCAACCAGGCCCGCGCCCTGCTGAATCTGCAGACCGCAGGGTTGCTGCAGCTCAAGGACGGCGGTAACTCCCTGTCTACCCCGGCTGAGATCACCTCGAGCAAGATCAAGGTTGTCCCGGTGGACAGCAACCAGACGGTAAACGCGCTGAAGGGAACCACGGATGCCGCCGTCGTCAATAACACGCAGGCCCAGAAGGGCGGCTTGGGGGACGAGAAGATCATCTTCAAGGAAGACCTGAATTCGGAATCCCTGGCTCCCTACATCAACGGCTTCGTGGTGAAGGCTGACCGCAAGGACGATCCCACGTGGAAGAAGATCGTGGATGCCTACCACTCCCCCGAGGTGGAAGCCTCGGTGACCAAGCTCAATGACGGCAACCTTCAGTTCAAGGCTGATTGGACTGCGGCCAAACTGCAGGAAGTCCTCACCGCCGAAGAAGAAGCCATCAAGAAGACCAAGTAGCTGTTTGCAGGGTGCCCGCCTTGTTGCGGGCACCCTTCGAATATTCAGGAACAGGCCCATGAACCAGACACTCATCAGCGAACGCCAGCAGATCCATTTCTTCGCCTACCTCGTGGGCACGGGCATCCATCTGGCTTCATGGCGCCACGAAACGGCTTTCCCCCAGGCCAGCATCGATTTCAGGCACCAAGTGGAGCTGGCCGGAATCGCAGAAAAGGCCAAGTTTGATGCCATCTTCCTGGGCGACTCCCTCGCGATCGACGAGACATCCAACCCCGGCATCCTCAACCGGTTCGATCCCATCGGCCTGGTCACAGCCCTCGGAGCGGTCACCAGCAACATCGGCCTCATCGCAACATCGTCCACCTCTTACGATGAGCCGTTCAATTTCGCCCGTGCGGCCCTGACGGCGGACCACATCAGCGGTGGACGCGTCGGCTGGAACATCGTCACCACCCGCGACCTCACCAACAGCACGGCCGGCAACTTCAGCGCCGATGAGCATCCCGACCACAGCCTCCGGTACCGCCGCGCCGAAGAGTTCGTTGAGGTTACCCAAGGCCTGTGGAATTCCTGGGGCCCGGACGCCTTCCTCTACAACAAGGAAGCCGGGCGGTTCTTTGACCGCCAAAAACTCAGCCGCCTGGACTATGAGGGTGAGTTCTTCAAGGTTGCCGGTCCACTCAACATCGGCCCTTCCCCTCAGCACTCCCCGTTGCTGGCCCAGGCTGGAACTTCCGTCCCGGGCCGAAAACTGGGCGCGAAGTTCGCCAATGCCCTGTTCGCAAGCCATCCGGACATCCCGCAAGCACGTAAGTACAGGGATTCAGTCCGGGCCCAAGCCGTAACGTTCGGCCGAAATCCCGACGAAATCTACGTCTACCAAGCCATTTCACCCGTTGTGGCGGACACCCGCGAGGAAGCCCTGGAACGCATCCGGGAGCTGGACGACCTCATTACTGACCAGCAGGTCCTGGACTTTCTCCAGGAGTACTTCACCGGCCCTACCCGCGAAGGCACAGTCGATTTCACCGGGCTCGGAGCGGACGCCACCGTGGCCCAATCCGGCATTCCCACCATCGCGCAGCCCAGGGCCGATTTTCGCTCTGCCGGAGAGCAGATCCAAGGACGCGAAGAGGAGGTAACGCTGAAGGATCTCTACTCGATCCTCACGGGCGACAAACGCAATCATGACTTCATCGGGACCCCACAGCACGTTGCCGGTTCTTTGGCACGCTGGCATGCAGAGGGCGCCGCCGACGGCTTCAACCTCATGTTCTCCCTGCTGCCCCAGGACCTGGAGCGCTTCACCTCCGGGGTCATTCCCCTGCTCCAAGAGCGCGGCGTCGCCCGCCGCGAGTACTCGGGCACAACGCTCAAATCCCACCTCGGACTCGATCCGCAGCCGAAAGGACAACCATGACCACCACAGCAAACGTCGTCACCGGCACGTACGTGATCCGGGAGGCTCGCCAGGAAGAGTACGACGCCGTGGGGCGGCTGACGTACGAGGGCTTTGGTCACCATCTTCCCGGCGCGCACCAGCCGGACGACGAGCGCCTTGGTCTCCTGCTGAATGCCGCCGCCCGGGCACGGGAAGGTGTGCTGCTGGTGGCCGAGGACGAGGAATCCGGACGCTTGGTGGGAACGGCAAGCCTCCTCCCCTACGGCTCCCGGTTGAGCCGCCAGGCTTAGGAAGGCGAAGTTGAACTCAGGCTCCTCGCGGTGTTGCCCGAAGCCCGCCGGAGCGGACTTGGCCGGAGGCTCCTGGACGAATCAGCCCGCATTGCGGCCGACAGGGGCGCAGAGCGCGTGGTGCTGGACACCGCCGTCGACAACGAACCTTCCCAGCGCCTTTACCGCCGCCTGGGCTACGTCCGCCGTCCTGAGCGGGAGAAGGAACGGCCAGCTCCGAAGGTGCAGCTGGTGGTTTACACGCTGGACGTGCCGCCCGCGGCCGGAGGCAGTCCCCACGGTTAACCTGCACGGTTAAACGGAGTCATAAGCAACGTGTAATCGGTCACACTTAGCCGGATTTACTTGTCAACCGTGGTGGGCAGCATGAACCATGAATGAGGGAATTCGTTCCCATACAAGCTGAATCAGCAATCCTCACCGACGAGGATGCGGCCCCTGCGAAGAAGCTTGGGGCTGTTAACGGCCTGAGTGAAAGTACTGACAATGACGACACATACTGACTCCATCACGCTGAAAATCTGGGACAAGTCGGCAATCGACCACACCATCGATGCCGCCATTGAATCCCTCTCACACCGCGCTGCCGCCGAAAATTGCGGAATCGCAGTTACCCTGAGCGGCCCTAAGACCTTCACGGTCAGCCTGAACCGCTAAGCAGCTCAAGAACTACGCAAGAGGACGACGCCGGGACCTCCCGACGTCGTCCTCTTGCATTTAAGCGCCTCCCGCAGTTGTACGCCTCCCCCGGCGTTTTACGGCTCGTGACGCGAACAAGTCCGGGTTCCACCGGGAAGTTGGCACCAGTGGTCCCTACCCCCACCCGTTCGTGACGCCATACAGAAAGTCCTGATGGAACCTTGAGACTTCCTTGATGGTTTCCCTCCCCTGATCTTGCGTTCGCGTTGGAAGTCTAAGTGAGTCAACGCTTCAACGCCTGAACGGAGGGATCACAATGCTCACGGAAACCACGGCCAACGCAGCTGCACCGGCCCCGGCTAACGCGCCGGAGACGGTTGTCAGGCCGCGACGATCCCACCGGGCGCCAGGCGGGGTGGTCACCGTCCTGGTTCCGGCACACAACGAGTCTGCCGGCATCACCGAGACGCTGCTCTCCTTGAATAACCAGACTCAGCGCCCGGACCGCGTGATCGTGGTGGCAGACAACTGCACCGATGACACCGAAGAGCTTGCCCTCGCTCAGGGCGCCGAAGTCATGCGCACCGTGGGCAACAAAGACAAGAAGGCCGGTGCCCTGAACTTCGCCCTCAGCGAGCTCCTTCCGGATGCTGACCCGGAGGACCTGTTCCTGGTCCAGGATGCCGACTCGCAACTGGCCCTCGACTTCATCGAGAACGCCACCAGGAACCTGCTCGCGGACGAACTGCTAGGCGCTGTGGGCGGAGTGTTCAGCGGCGGTCCGGGCGGCGGCTTTGTGGGCCATCTGCAGCGCAACGAATACGCCCGTTACGCGCGTGACGTGAAGCGACTTCACGGCAAGTGCCTGGTAGTGACCGGCACAGCGGCGCTTTTCCGCGTCAAGACATTGCGGGACGTCGTGGCCGCCCGGTTGAAGGGCATGCTCCCTCCCGGCAACGGCAACGGCGGCGTCTATGACACCTCGGTGCTGACCGAGGACAACGAACTCTCCTTTGCCCTGTTGACCCTGGGCTACCGCATCGCATCTCCATCCAACTGCACGTTGGTCACCGAGGTCATGCCCACGTGGCGTGAACTGTGGTCACAGCGACTGCGATGGAAGCGCGGCGCGGTGGAGAACTGCGTGCAATACGGATGGACCAAAGTAACCAGGCCATATTGGGGACGCCAGTTTCTTTCCATGATCGGCGTCTTAGTGACGCTGGCCTACTTCGGCTCCCTCCTGTTCGCGTTGATTTCCGGCATGGGCCTGAACCTTCAGCCCTTCTGGATTACCGTCACCGGCATTTTCATCCTGGAACGCATAGTCACTGTGCGTTACCGGGGCTGGAGGTACATGCTCCTGGCCGCAACCATGTACGAAACCGTCATCGATATCTTCCTCCAAGCTGTCCACGCCAAGGCGTACCTGGATGCAGCATTCAACAGAAAGAAAGTTTGGTAAATCGACTCATGTACAACAACGCAGTAACCCCAGTGACAGGGGCAGTAGCAGCTGGAATGGGCTCAGGCACGCTCGCATTGACCGGAGCCGGAGACCTCTTCTGGTTCGCACTGGCAGCCTTTGCCATGCTGGCTCTCGGACTCGCCGTTAAGAGGATCGTTCCAGTCCGGGCACAAAAGTAGGCTAAAAGAACCACATCAAGCAACGAACCCGCAGTTGTGTCGCTACCTCCAGCGCGACACAACGGCGGGTTTGTTGTATTCGCCGTACTGGTCTACAGCCTTATTGGTCTACAGAACCGGGGTCGTGCTGGCTGAGTACTTGACCACCGTGGTGTAGCCGGCTTTAGTGCCGGTAACCCGCACGCTCATCGCGTCAGCCTGGTCAGCACTCACCAGCTTGTAGGAACGGGCTGTTGCCCCGGGGATTGCCACACCGGAGCGATACCACTGATACGTCAAGGTGGTCCCGGACGTCCACGTACCAGGATTGGCAATGAGCGTTGAACCCACTGTCAGCGTTCCCGTGATAGTCGGTGTAGGCGCTACCAAAGTACCGGCAACTACTATCGCCGTGGGAGCAGACTCCCTGACGGCAGTTGCGTAGCCGGCCTTGGTTCCCGTGACGCGGACCGTCAGGCTGGTGCCCTGATCCGCGGCGGCAAGGACCCTGGTGGCGCTGGTTGCGCCGGCAATAGCCGTGCCGTTCCGGAACCACTGATAGCTCAGGGCGGTCCCGGTGGTCCAGGTTCCCGGAACTGCGGTCAATGTTGAGCCCACGGCTGCCGCGCCTGAGATGGTGGGTGTTGGCGCAACGAGCTGACCTTGGTTCGCGGGAACGAAGGAGAAGTCCCGGATGGTGACTGTTTCGGGCACCACGTGTGCTGCATCTCCGCCTCCACCGCCTGCTACCCAGAGGTTGAAGTGAACCTGTTCCTTGGCCGGGAGCGGGACCGTGGGTCCCTCCAAAATGGTTCTCTTGAGCAATGTGCCGTCGTAGCCTTCCCCAGCAAATGTCTCGTAAGTCAGCTTGCCCGGTTCCCAGACCATCCTGTGGGTGAGGATCGGGGCATTTGTGACATCAAAAGTGACGGTGTTGTTTCCCTGCCCCGGGGGCAAGCTGGCGTCAAACCAATATCCATGCCCTTGGGTCACAGGCCAGTTTTCACCGTAAGCGGCGCCCCCACCCCAGGCCGAGGCTTCACAAAGGTCAATCTCCGTATAGCCAGGCACCGCATTAGGGTCGTAGGTGAACAGGCATCCCCACACCACTTCCTTCTGGAGGGCGCTGACATCCTTTTCCACGGTTGTGCTGTATGTTCCATAACCGAAGCCTTCACGCGTGGATTGAAATTCCGCTCCCTTCGGAGCCGATCCCGTGGGGTTGCTGATGGACAACTTGACGTACCCGTTCGCGTCCGGGCTGCTCACGTTATTGGCATCCCAACTCGCGTTATACATGGGCGCCCCGCCCCAAAAGCGCTTCTGCCAGTTGAACCCTTTCCACGCAAAGCTGCCCACCGGGCCAGGATCCTCAGCCATGGGCGTGGTGTCCGCTGCATGCGAGGGGCCTGTTCCTGTGAACATCGATAAGCCAACCGCAACGACGACGGCCAACCCCATTGCTTTTCTTCCCCCACGTGGAAGGAGCCTCACTGACAATGCCATAGCTGTTTCCTCCTGCTGATGCGCCCGGAACCGTCAACGGCTGATGCCGCTGACCGCAGCGACGTTCCACCCCCCCCCGAGAAACGCCTGTCCTCGATTATCAAGTAGCCAGGGTCCTGCCGGAAGCGAAATGAACAAGCAAATTCGTCCACACAACATCAATTGGATAACGGCGCCAACTCCACGAGTAGCCTTGACGTGGTTGGGAATTTTCGCGCAGGGTCTTACCCCGGGAGGGCACATCACAATTCGCAGCGCAGGCATCCTCCTTCACCGACGAAACACCGCCGGTCAATTGGAACTGTGGATAGCCCACATGGGTGGGCCCTTTTGGGCCCGCAAAGATGAACACGCCTGGTCAATTCCCAAGGGAGAATTCCCCGAGGACGAAGACCCTTTGGTTGCCGCCCAACGGGAATTCACCGAAGAAATTGGCACACCACCGCCAGCGGCCCACTACGACCTCCTGGGCGTTTTTCGGCAGCCCTCCGGCAAACTAATCACCGCGTTCACTGCCGAAGCCACCGACTTTCAACCTCAGCAGATTGTCAGCAACACCTTTCCCATGGAATGGCCCAAGGGCTCGGGTGCCATCAAGGAATTCCCGGAGATCGATGACGCCCGATGGTTTGAGGAACCCGTAACCCGGACAAAGCTCGTCAAGGGGCAACTCCCTATCGTCGACGCCTTGGTCCGGCACCTTGGTGGGCATTCCCTCTAGGGCCGACCACCCAAGCAGTCCTGCCAATTATCCTGACGAACGGCTCTTTCCAGCGATGAATTGCCGGATCCACTCAACCGTTTCGGGATGGTCCAGGTGCAAGCCATGACCAGCACCAGGAACCCTCACCAGCACCGAGCGGGGAATGTGCTCGCGGAGGAGCAGCGCGTTGGGCAAGGGCGTCAACGCGTCCTCGATGCCGTGAAGGATCAGAGTCGGCGACTGGATGGAGCTGAGATAACGCCAGGCATCGTGCTCGCGGCTGGCCTTGAAGTGGCGCACTTTGGCCCATGCTGACGCGTGGGAGTTGAAGAACGTGTGCGTCGCCGCGGGATTGCTCCGGACCCAATCCGCGTCGAAGAAGAGCGGTTCAAGCCGGGACATGTCACCACTAACCAGCGCATCCAAGGCCGCCCTGTCCGGCTGCATTCCGGCGCCCGGCGATCTTCCACCGCTCGTTGCGGCGAGGATCAGAGTGCGGACTTTCTGCGGGTAGTCGATAGCCAGCCACTGCCCAACTCGACCACCCATGGAATGACCGTACACGTGTGCTAAATCCACCCCTGCAGCGTCAAGGACAGCTGCTGCATCCTCCGCGAGGAGCCGCGTAGTGTAGCGCTCGGCTTCGCCCTTCCCACTCCGACCTATCCCCCGGTGATCAAAACGGATGACGCGGTAATAGCGGGACAGAAGCTCCGCCGTCGGACCCCAACCATCCATGGCTGTCGCCTGGCCGGCGATGAGCAGCATCGGCTCACCTTCGCCTTCCGATGTCCAGGCGATTTCAGCGCCGTCGGCGGCCTCAGCAAAGTTCACCGTGCAACAGTATCGGGGAGGGGCTCATAGCGCTGCGGCGTGGGACACAAAGCACCTTAGTCCGCAGTGAAAATGTCCTCAATGGCACAGTCAAACGTCCGTGCGATGAGGAAGGCCAACGGAAGCGAGGGATCAAACTTCTCCCGTTCGATCGAGATGACAGTCTGTCGGGAAACTCCAAGTGCCGCCGCCAGGTCCGCCTGTGTCCAGCGCCGTTCGGTGCGCCGCTCCGCGAGGTTGTTCTTCACTTGAGCGCGCGGTGGCGAATGGCCACGTATCGCAGCCCGGCGTCAACCATACTCAGGGCAATCAGGCCAAAAAGGACCGGAAGTGCGTCCACGGCGAAACGGCCGATGGCCAGCACCAGTGAAGCGACCACGATAGCGACCAGGACATCCAGGAAAGCCCCCGCTCCCGCTTGCCGCATCCACTGCAATTCCACGCTCTGCTCGCCGTGCGGATCGCGGGTGATCGTGTGATTGGATACGAACACCTTGCCCCCCCCAGGGACATCGCCGGGTAGGCGGCGCAAAGGGCGCCGATCGCTGCAGCGAGCCAGAAGTCATCCGGGTTCGATGCTCCCACCAGGACGGAAACCACCACCGTCAGGATGGCGCCGAGGATGATCGCCAAGACGTAGTGGTGAGCCGGCGCCCGCCTCGATGTAAAGGAAGCTTTACTCATGGGAAAAGTAAAGCATCCTTTACTTTGGCGGGCAATAGCTGATGCGTACTGTCCAAGCTGGGTCTAGCGTTGAGGGATGACCGCTGAGTACAGGTACGGCGTCGATGTGCTGCACCTTTTGGTGTCGCCGGCACACGCCTACTTTGGCCGTGCACGCGAGGGGGCGGCAGATGTCCCCACTACCGATGCCGGGCAGGCCGAGTTGGTGGCGGGCAAAGGCATTGTTGGCGACAGGTTCTTCGGTAAGGCCGCACACATGGATGCCGCCGTGACGTTGTTCGCGATGGAGGCCCTCGAAGCCATCGCGTCGGAACTCGAGGCCGGTCCCTTGGATCCCCTGCTGACCCGGAGGAACGTTGTCCTCCGTGGAGTAGAGTTGGCGCCTTTGCTTGGCCATGAGTTCACGCTTGAGTCCGGTGAGGACACTGTGCGGCTCAAAGCCGGGCGACCGGCCCATCCTTGCGCGTGGATGGATGAAATGCTTGCCCCGGGCGCCCATAAGGCGATGCGTGGGCGTGGCGGCGTCCGATGCCAGGTCATCGCTGGAGGCGTGTTGCATCGGGGTCCCGCCGTGCTGAGTAGTCCTGTGCCGCTCGACCCAAGGACGGCCGGGGACGCCAACGTGCTGCGCCCGTCGCGGTTGCCTTAAGCATCTCCACCCTGCGCCTGCAAAAGATGCACCCGCGAAAGTCAGGAGCCTGTCAATCAAGCGTTTCGCCGCATAGGGTGGTCAGGTGGATACCGTGAGCAGCAAAGTGCAAGTCGTCGCCGGATCCGCGTTTGCCGCGGTCTTCCGGGCCATCAAGGTTGTGCGTCCGCAGAGGCCGATCCACCCAAAGGGCATCCAGCTGGTCGGAACTCTGGAAAGGGACTCCAGTGTGCGCACGCCCTCGGGCATCCCTTGGCTGGACACCGCCGGGAGCAACGTGGTGGATGCCAGGCTTTCCCGCTCGATCGGACTGCCAGACGCCTTCCCGGACATCATCGGACTGGCCGTGCGCTTCACAGAGCAGGACAAACTCTCGGACATGCTCCTTGCTACCACCGGACCGACAGGACTTGGGCGTTTCATCCTCCGGCTCCGTCGGGATGCCGCGGCGGCGGTTTTCTCCAGCATGATGCCCTACAAGTCTGATGACGGCCCCGTTTTGATAGCAGCAAGGACCATCAGGAGCCCGAACAGGTTGCCCGTCGAACCGAGCGCTTTCCGCTCACTCCTTGGCAGCGGTTCGTGGATCCTTGAACTCCATCACGCCAGTCCGCTGGGTCCGTGGACCAGGTTCGGAACGTTGACCCTCAGCCTCGCCGACTCCGTGGGCCAAGATACCGCTGAGCGATATGATCCGGTCCTCAATCCGCTTCCAACAGCAGGAACGTACGGCTGGACGAGGCGACTGCGTGAAACTTCCTACGCGTTGGCCCGCCGACGCGGGTAGCTGGGCCAGAAGCCACAGGCCCAATAAATCTAGGGTTCAAGCGCAGCTGGTGCCGCGAACTGCGCCTCATACAGCCGGGAGTACGCCCCGCCCGAGGCAAGCAGTTCGGCGTGGGTCCCCTGCTCAACGATCTGCCCGGCTTCCATCACCAGGATGAGGTCGGCGTCCCGGATAGTGGAGAGCCGGTGGGCGATCACGAAGCTGGTCCGGTCGGACCTCAACGCGTTCATGGCCTTCTGGACCAGTACCTCTGTGCGGGTATCCACGGAGCTGGTGGCCTCATCAAGGATCAGCACCGATGGGCGGGACAGGAAGGCCCTGGCAATGGTGAGCAGCTGTTTCTCACCTGCCGATACGTTGCCGCCTTCGTCGTCGAGCAAGGTGTCGTACCCTTCGGGCAGCGACTTTACGAACCGGTCCACATACGTTGCTTGCGCGGCCTCCATGATCTCGGTCTCGGAAGCGGAGGGGCGCCCATAGGCGATGTTGTCGCGGATCGTCGCGCCGAACAGCCAAGTGTCCTGAAGGACCATGCCCATGCGGGACCGAAGTTCGTGCCGCGGGATCGAGGCGACGTCCACGCCGTCGAGCGTTATCCGTCCTGAGTCCAGTTCGTAGAAGCGCATCATCAGGTTCACCAGGGTGGTCTTGCCAGCTCCCGTCGGCCCAACTATCGCGATGCTCTGCCCCGGCTCCGCCACCAGGCTGAGGTCCGTGATCAGTGGCTTGTCCGGCGAGTACCGGAAGGACACATTCTCGAATACGAGGCGCCCGCGCGACGGACCCGACGGCGGAACAGGGTCAGGTTCGGCCGACTCTTCCTCCTCATCCAGCAAGTCGAAAACCCGCTCGGCCGAGGCAACACCGGACTGCAGCATATTCGCCATGGATCCGAGCTGAGCCAACGGCATGGTGAACTGCCGGGAGTACTGGATAAATGCCTGCACGTCGCCCAACTGCATTGAGCCCGAGGCCACCTGCAGGCCACCAACCACGGCGATCCCCACGTAGACCAGGTTCCCGATGAACGTCATGGCCGGCATGATCAGACCGCTCACGAACTGCGCCCCGAAGCTCGCCTGATACAGCTCGCCGTTCTTCGCTCGGAACCTCTCCTGGACTTCGTTCTGCCGTCCGAACACCTTCACCAGCGCGTGCCCGGTGTACGTTTCCTCGATCTGGCCATTGAGTTCGCCGGTGTTCTTCCACTGCGCCACGAACAGTTTCTGCGAGCGCTTGGCGATCAGCAGTGTAGTCCCCAGCGTCAACGGAATAGTTACTAAGGCAATCAGCGCCAGCAGCGGCGAGAGCAGGAACATCATCACCAGCACGCCCACCACCGTCAACAAGGACGAGACCACTTGGCTGATGGATTGCTGCAGGCTTTGGGAGATGTTGTCCACATCATTGGTCACCCGGCTCAGCAGCTCACCGCGCTGGATGGAGTCGAAATAGCGCAGGGGCAGCCGGTGGATTTTCGCTTCAATTCGCTGGCGGAGGCGGTACACGGTCCGCTGCACGACGCCGTTGAGTACGTACGCCTGAATCCAACCGAACGCCGAGGCCAGGACATAGAGCGCCAGCGCCCACAGCAGCACCGAGGCCAGCGCCGTGAAGTCGATTCCGACGCCGGGGGTCAGGGTCATGGCCCCCAGCATGTCGGCCTTGCTGTCCTCGCCGGATGCACGCAAGCCTGCGATCACTTCGGCTTTGGACGCGCCTTCGGGCAGCTGTTTGGAGACGACGCCGGCGAAGATCAGGTTGGTGCCCTCGCCCAGCAACCGGGGGCCGATGACGGACAAAGTAACGCTGACCACCGCGAAGACCAGCACCATTATTAACCAAAAGCGTTCAGGCCGCAGTGTCCCCAGCAAACGCCGTGCCGAGGCGCCAAAATTCGAGGCTTTCTCGGCAGGAATGTTCATTCCGGCGAAGGGGCCTCCGCGGCCCGGGCCCATCGCCGGCCGCTGCGGACCACGGGGACCGGCTGGCACAGCACTCATGCCGCGTCCTCCGCCGCGAGCTGGGAGGACACGATTTCCCTGTAGGTTTCGGAGGTCTCCAACAGCTCATCGTGCGTTCCGCGCCCAACGATCCTGCCGTCGTCGAGCACGAGGATCTGGTCCGCGTCCGCGATGCTGGAGACGCGCTGCGCGACGATCACCAACGTGGCGCCGTTGGTGTGGCGCTTGAGGGCCTGCCGGAGCCTGGCGTCGGTGGCGGTATCCAGGGAGGAGAAGGAGTCGTCAAAGATGTAGAGCTCAGGTTGTTTCACCAGTGCCCGGGCGATCGCGAGCCTTTGCCTCTGCCCGCCGGAGACGTTGGTACCACCCTGCGAGATCGTCGCATCCAGGCCGCCCTCCATTTCCAGCACGAAGTCCTCAGCCTGGGCCACCCGGAGCGCCTGCCACAAATCGTCCTCAGTGGCATCGGGCTTGCCATACTGAAGGTTGCTGCGGACCGTCCCGGAGAACAGGTAGGGCCGCTGCGGCACCAGGCCGATGTGCCCCCACAGGAGGTCCGGGTGCAGCTCCCGAACATCCACGCCATCCATCCGCACGGATCCGCTGGTCGCATCGAACAACCGAGGCATGAGGTTCACCAAAGTGGTCTTGCCAGCCCCGGTGCTGCCGATAATGGCGGTGGTCTCCCCCGCCCGGGCGGTCAACGAAAGCCCGCTCAGCACCGGCTGCTCGGCACCCGGATAGGCGAATCCGACGTCGCGCATTTCCAGTTCGCCGCGGCGTATCCCGCCCGTGACCGGATTCGACGGCGGCTGGACGCTTGACTCGGTGTCCAGGACCTCGCCGATGCGGTCGGCGGAAACGGACGCGCGCGGGATCATCACGGCCATGAACGTGGCCATCATGACGGACATGAGGATCTGCATCAGATAACTTAGGAACGCGATCAGGGTGCCCACCTGCATGGAGCCGTCCTCGATCCGGAAAGATCCGAACCAAATGACCGCCACGCTGGAAACGTTCATGACAAGCATGACCACAGGGAACATGAGCGCCATCAAACGGCCGGCCCGGAGCGCAACATCAGTAACGTCGTCGTTCGCTTTGCCGAACCGGGCAGCCTCCATGTCCTCGCGGACGAAAGCCCGCACCACACGAATACCGGTGAGCTGCTCGCGGAGGACCCTGTTCACGGCGTCGATCCGGACCTGCATCTTCCGGAACAGCGGCACCATCCGCGTCACGATCAGCCCGACCGCCACCAGCAACACAGGCACGCAAACGGCAATCAGCCAGGATAATTGCGCGTCCTGCCGCACAGCCATGATCACGCCGCCAATGCTCAGCATGGGAGCGGCGACCATGAGCGTGCAGGACATGAGGACCAGCTGCTGCACCTGCTGGACGTCGTTGGTGGACCGGGTGATCAAGGACGGCGCCCCGAACCTGGTGACCTCCTGCTCCGAGAACTCCCCCACCCTTGCAAACACGGCGTCCCGCAGGTCGCGGCCCATTCCCATGGCTGCCTTCGCGCCGAAGTACACGGCCACCACCGCACACGCGATCTGCAGCAAGGTAATGAGCAGCATGAGGCCGCCCATGCGCAGGATGTAGTCGGTGTCCCCGGTGGCCACCCCGTTGTCGATGATGTCGGCGTTCAGGGTGGGAAGGTAAAGGGAAGCGATGGACTGGGCCAGCTGGAAGACGACGACGGCGATCAGCAGCCGCTGATGCGGCCGCAGGAAGCGAACAAGTACCTTCCACAGCATGGAATCTCCGAGCCAGGCGATGTGAACCGAAGGCCAGTTTACGTCTGGTTGCTGTGGGCAACTAGGGGAACTGAGGGGTAATGCCAGGGACTCCCTCGCATCTCAGCATGGCCATACCGTCGAGGTAGCAATCAGCTCGAACACCATAGGAGACCAACCATGGAAAAGCGCACACTCGGCACCGGCGGCCTTGAGGTTTCCGCCATTGGCATGGGATGCATGAGCATGACAGGCGGCTACAGCGAGAGGCCGGACCGCGAGGAAATGATCTCGCTCATCCGCACAGGCGTGGAGCGCGGCGTGACGTTCTTCGACACCGCCGAGATCTACGGACCCTACGCTAATGAGGAACTCGTCGGCGAAGCACTGGCCCCGTTCAAGGACCAGGTGGTCATCGCCACCAAATTCGGTTGGGACATTGACCCCGCCGCGCGGAAAGCCAGCGGCAAGGTCACCAGCCGCCCCGAGGTCATCAAAGAGGTAGTCGAAGGATCACTGCAGCGGCTGGGAGTGGACGCCCTGGATCTCTACTACCAGCACCGGGTTGATCCGGACGTCCCCATCGAGGACGTGGCGGGTGCCGTCAAGGAACTCGTCGACGCCGGAAAAGTGAAGCACTTCGGCATGTCCGAGGCTGCGGCCGGCACCATCCGCCGGGCCCATGCAGTCCTTCCCGTGGCTGCCGTCCAGAGCGAGTACTCGTTGTGGTGGCGCCGACCGGAGGAAGAAGTCCTGGACGTTTGCGAAGAACTTGGCATCGGCTTCGTTCCCTTCAGCCCGCTGGGCAAGGGCTTCCTGACCGGCACCATCAACGCTTCCACCAACTTCGAATCCGGCAACGACATCCGCAGCACCATCCCCCGGTTCACCCCGGAGGCCATGCAAAATAACCAGGCTGTGGTGGACCTGCTCGCCGGCATCGCAGAACGAAAAGGTGCGACGCCGGGCCAGATCGCCTTGGCATGGTTGCTGGCGCAGAAGCCGTGGATCGTGCCTATTCCAGGCACACGGAAACTGCACCGCCTCGAAGAAAACCTGGCGGCGGCCGACGTCGAACTTTCGCCTGCAGAGCTTGACGAGATCGAAGCCGCCGCAGCGAAAATCACCGTGGAGGGTGGGCGCTACAACGAGGCCGGCGAACGGATGACAAACCTCTGACCCGCACTAGACAACAGCCTTCCGGCCAAGCCCCAACAGTGCCGCCTGCGTCCCTGTCCCGCTTTTGGGCAGGTAGGTAAAGAGGCGAAGGGCGGGAAACTGCGGCACGCCCAGAACCATGGGGGCGAAGCTGAGCCGGCCGAGTGTTGGGTGGTCGTAGACAACGTCCACATGGTACGAGTCGCTCACCACCTGGCGCTGCCACAGTTCGTTGAAGGCCTTCGAGACCTCACAGAGGCTCCGGGCCATGGTGTCGAACCGGGGATCGTCAGGGAACTTGGCTGATTGCGCACGAAACTGGGCAACCATGGATCGGGCCATCATCTCTTTGTGGACGTGGGGCCGGGCAAGCTCCGGATCGGTGAAGAAGCGGTGGAGGCAGCTTTCGCCCACCCGGGTATCAAAGGTGTCAGCCGCGGCCGGGTTCATTGCCACGACGGTCCAGAACGGGTCTGCGATGTAGCTGGGATTTGCCATGGCATCCACCAGTTGCTGCAGAAGCGCCAGCTGGGTGTTGTCGACGTCGAAACGCTGTCCCCCCTCCCCGGTCCCCTCAAAGCCGCTGTGAGCGGCTTGTCTGTTGCCGGCGTCAGGGCTGGGCCGACGCCCGGACGCCAGCCTGCGGACATAGTTCCTGTCTTCCGGGCTGAGCTGCAGGGCATTGGCTATCGCGTCCAAAATTTCTGCGGAGGCACCGATGGCCCGCCCCTGCTCCAGCCAGGTGTACCAGGAGACCCCAACGTTCGCCAGGACGGCCACCTCTTCCCGCCTGAGTCCGGGAGTCCGGCGTCGTGGGCTGACCGGTAACCCGACGTCCTCCGGCTGGGTCTGCCCGCGGCGGGTGCGGAAGAACTCGCCTAGTCGCGCGTGGTTGGACCGCGCTTGGTGGGAAGCAGAAGGATGGGTGGGCATGGGTTCTCCACTAATGACGAGCGTCCGGCCGACCGCTTTATGGCAGTCGGCCGGACGAACGGGTGAGTCGAATCCGGAATCCTGGGTCAGGCGGATTACTGCAGGACGCGTTCCTTTTCAGAACGGACGTCCAACTGTGCGTACTCTTCGGAGGCCAAACGAGCAGCATCCTCCGGGCTCATGCGTGGCTCCAGCTTGAACAGGGAAGCGATCTGCTCGAGTCGCTCCTCCACGGAACCGGACACCACATGGAACGGCATCCCCAGCTCGTCCATGGTTTGCTGCAAGATGGCGTCGGACATGTTCCGGAACTGATCATTGACCGGGCGGTGCCCGTCGGCGGAGAGCGGGAGCTCGTTCTTCAGGTGCACGAACACATCGAAGGAGTTCTGCACGTGCCTCTTGAAGCTGTTGCCAAGGCTGGTCATCACCTCTTCGAAGAAGGCGAGTTCCGGCGTCTTCTCCACGGTTTCGCCCGCCGAAAGATGCGCCGAGGCACTGGGATTCAGGCCAAGCGAAACCCGCACGGACCCATAGATCCATTCCTGCAAGGATGATCCGTCGGAAATGAACCCTGCCGAGAGCTTGTCCTCGTAAACGGCCCGCTCAACATGGCGTGTCACGATCATCTGGATAAGCTCCGCGGCAGTGCACTCCTCAAGGGTCTTGCCCGGCGCGGCCTCGGGGAGGATTTCACGCATGGTCCTTGCCCGGGTCCGGGGCAGCCCCGTGTAGTGGGACAAGGCCATGGAGGTGAACGTCTTGCCCGAGGAGTAGGTACCTGAAATGCCGATGCGCACTGCGTCCGCCTTAGTCGTTGACGAGCTGGAGGGTTCCCGCGGCGCTGAGCTTGCCGGCGAACTCGATGGCGGCGTCACTGAGGTCCGCCTCGGCAACCTTACGGGTGCCATCCACGTCTCCGTTGAGCACCGTGGGGGCGAAGCGGACGTGCGTGGCGTCCTCGATGCCCACGAAGTTCAGCCAGTCGGCAAAGAAAGTGCTGCTGAAGTCAGAGCCGAACGCGGCCGGAACGCCCGGTGCGTAAACGCCGCTGGTGTGGATTGCCAGGGCCTGCTTGCCCTCCAGCAGGCCGCGGTAGCCCTGCTCGGGGTCGAAACCAAAGCTCCAGCCGGGTTGGGTGATGATGTCGATCCACTGCTTCAGGACATACGGAACGCCCGAGTTCCACATGGGGATGTTGAAGACGTAGGCGTCGGCGGCAGCGAACTGGTCGAATACTGCACGGGCAGATTCCCACGCAGCAACCTGATCGGGAGTCTGGTCCTGTCCGGTGAAAACAGCCATCTTCGCAGCGGCGGCGACGCGACCGAAAACGGGCAGCGCGCCGTCGTCGAACAGGTTCAGCGTCTCCACTTCGAAACTCTCCGCACCGGCAGTCTGGACGGAATCGATGAAGTGCCGGGCCAACCGCAGTGAGTCGCTGTTGGCGTAGCGCGGAGAGGCGTTGATGTGGAGGATGGTAGGCATTGGCTTCCTTTCGAGGCTGTGCTTTCGGGGACGCTTTGTGCCCCGTCATCGATCCTCACTGACAGCGCGGCGCCGCGTAAGAACGCACTTTTTTGTGCCTAGGGCACCTCAAAGTGCCCTGCCCTTAGGGGCTTCCGAACGGCGGATCGGTCCCTAGGATTCTTCCTGTGGAAGAATCCTCCCGCAGCCACATCCAAGCTGCCTACACAGACATCGACGGCACCGTCACCGCTTACAACACCATTTTCGAGTTCCTTCGCTTCGACGCCGCCGAACATGCCCGCGCTGAAGAGGCCGAGGAGTTCCTCGCAGGTCTGCGCACTGCAGCGGAGAACGGGGTCCCACGTTCGGTGACGAACGCCCGCTACTTCCGCTGGTGGCGCGGCCGAAGCGTCACAGAGGTGGCCGAACTCGGCGAGCGCTGGGCGGATCTGCAGGATGGGCGGGCGGCCGACTGGGCTTTCCTGGAGCCTGTGGTGTCCATCCTGGACGCCCATGCGGACTCCGGGCGGCGACTGGTGGCAGTCACGGCATCGTTCGAGCCGGCCTTGGTACGGGTTCGACGGCGGTGGCCCCACCTTGAGCTGTTATGCACCCGCCCGTTGGTGGCCGGTGGCAAGTACACGGGTGGGATCGAGGAAGCACTGGTGGGTGATGCCAAAGCCCGTGCCGTCCTGGCCCACGCGTTAGCGAACAACGTTGATCTCGCGGGCAGCTTCGCTTACGGGGATCATCATTCGGATCTACAATTCATGGCCTTGGCAGGGGAATCCCTGTTGGTTGACGCCAAGCTGAGGGTCTCAGCCACGCCGGTGAGTTAAGGTTTACGACACCGTTCCCCCAGCTGTCAGAGGCCCCAAGTAAACTGTGCCCAGCAGTCCACTTGATGAGGAAAGTATTGGGGATATGACTCTCACGGCTGAAGAGAAACGCCAGAAAGCCCGGAAGCACTACAACGCGTCCTTGGACCTTTGCCCGGCCCGGCAATTGCTGGAGGCCATCAGCAGCAAGTGGGTCACCTTGGTGATGCTTGCCCTTGAGGATGGACAGCAGCGCCACAGTGACCTGCGGAAGCTCATACCAGGTGCCAGCCAGAAGATGCTGACATCCACCCTCCGCTCCCTGGAACGCGATGGGTTGGTCCTCCGTCATGTCACGGTGTCAGTTCCTATTCGCACCGACTACGAACTCACTCCCCGCGGCCGCTCGCTGCTGCGCATCATCTTTGAAATGAAGGAGTGGGCGGAGGAGCACATGGATGATGTTGCAGCGTCCCGTTTGGAGCACGACCGCCACCGGCTCGCCTTCAACTGACGGCCGGGACCCCGGCGTGCACCTGTTTTGCCTGCACCATGCCGGTGGGACCACGGCCAGTTTCGCAGGCTGGCGCTTCGACGGCGTGACGGTGACCAAACTCAGCTACCGTGGCTGGGACTTCATGTCCTTGGGGGCGGCTGCTGATGCCCTCGCAGAGCGCGTGACGGCGTCGGCGTCTGCCCGGCTAGCCCTGTACGGCCACAGCATGGGGGCTATCCTCGCCTTCGAGATCGCATTGCGGCTCCAGCACACAGGCCGGGTCTCCCATGTCTTCCTTGCCGCCACGCGCCCGCCGTCGGGAATGCACGACGCCGGTGCTGCCGCAGTTGCCGCTGCGGGCGCACTGTCCCCGCGCGCCCGGGAAGTCCTCCTTGAGGACCTCGATCTCCTGGCGGGATATCCGGGAAGACCACCCGGGAAACAGTTGGAAGTTCCAGCCACCGTCCTCTACAGCGCCGACGATCCCGTGGTGCCTGTTGCCGACTCCCTCCGCTGGGCGGCATGGTGCGCGGCCGAGCCACGGTTGATGAAACTGGACACTGGAGGTCATCTGTTCCACTTGGGCAACCCTGCCGTGCGGTTACTCGTGGAAAAGACCCTGTCCCCGGAGCCGAGTAGGGACGCCCAGACGGATCAGCGCCACGGATAAAGCCTGGCGCCACCCAAAGATGGGTGTCACCAGGCTTTATCCGTGTCACCAGGCTTTATCCGTGTCCAGCCCGCTCCTCGGCGCGAGGACGGCTAGGCTCCCGTGCTGATGAGTTCCCTGTCTGAGGTGCGGTTCTCCAGGGCGGCCTTTCCGGCAGCGAAGACCGCAGTGATTTCCGCAACGCGTCGGCCCAAGTGGGCGGCCGTAGCGATATCCGCGGGGTGGACGCCCTCGATGCCAACGTCCGAGAAGGTTTGCGCGGCAGCGCCGTTGAAGTATCCGAAGCGGTTGAGGTCGTTTTCGGTACCCTTGGTGCTCTTCCAGCCCGGGAGCAGGCCGAGGTTGATCCAGTTCATGCCGTGCTGGGCGCCAAAAGTAGCAAAGTAATCCAGGGTTGAGTTTTTGTCTCCTGCCTTACAAGCGGCGTTGGTGAAGCCCGCACCCAGCTTGTTGTGCCACTTCTGCACAGCCCAACGGCCTGCCGTCTTTTCTGCGAAGGCGTGGAACGCTGAAGGTGCAGTACCCATGTAAGTGGGTGCGCCGAAGATGATGGCATCGGCTTCATCGATGAAGTCCCAGGACTCCTGGGTAAGTTCATCCACACGCAGGAGGGCTGCGGTGGCTCCCGTGGAGGCTGCAGCGGACACCACTGCGTCCGCGAGGACCTTGGTGTGACCGGAGCCTGAATAGTAAACAACTGCAATTGCCGGAGTGGCCATGGGTGTCCTCAATGTTCGTATCTGTGTCTATGTGCTGGCTAGGTGATTCGTTAATGGGTTCCGGTTAGACGGCGGGTTGCAGGGCAAGCTTCCCGGTCACCAGTCCGGCCGCAACCCGGGCAGTTCCTGCGTCTGCGAGTTCGAATTCGTCCACGCGCACGCCGAACTTGTTGCTGAGGATGACGGCCGCTTCAACGAGGGACAGTGAATCGATGTCCAGGTCCGCGAAGGAGTCGTCCGGGCCCATGTGGCTGAGCTCGTCCATGGTGGATCGGATAGCCTCAACGACGTCCAAAGCTGTAATTTCCATTTGGTTTCCCCCTTTGTAGTGTGGCCCGGGATGGCCGGGCCACGGTGATCCCGCAAGGCACCCTGCCCGCAGGAATCGGTAGTGGCCCTAATGCGGGTCCACAACCGAGATCGAAGGCCAGGTCATGGCGATGGCACCCCAGGTGGTTCCCCCGCCGAAGGCCGTCAGGACCACTTTGTCCCCGGGAGACCTGTGGCCCTTGGTGCCAGCATCGGTCATGGCCAGTGGAATCGAGGCAGCTGAAGTATTTCCCACCCTGTCCAAGTGGACCTCGGCTTTGGAACCGGGTATTCCGGTCACCGAGGCCACCGTGTTGAGGATCCGCAGGTTGGCCTGGTGCGCGATCAGGGAATCGACGTCGCCAGCCGTCCAGCCAACACTCGCCAGCACGGTCTGCACGGAGTCCGACATCGCCGTCACCGCCTGCGTAAACACTTCTTTGCCCTGCATCTCAAAGAAGGCACCGGCGCTGCGTGGAACATGAATCAGCGTTTCCCCGTCCCCGTCCGAGTGCAGCGTTGTAGCAAGGATGGCCCCGGGTTCTTCTGCGGTACCGGCCGAGAGATAGGCAGCTCCTGCTCCGTCGCCGAAGATCACGGACGTGGTGCGGTCCGTCGGGTCCAGCAGCCGGGTGAAAGTGTCCGCGCCAATCACCAGTGCAGAGCCAACGGAGCCGGAGGTAATGGCCCAGCTGGCCGTAGCGAGCGCGTAGACAAATCCTGAACAAACCGCCGAGATATCGAACGCGGCAATCCCTTGTAGCCCAAGGTTCGCCGCAACCTTCGGTGCGGTGGCAGGGCAGACCTTGTCCGGCGTCGAGGTCGCCACGATCAGCAGCCCCACGGTATCGACGCCGGCTCTTGCCAACGCTCGTCGGCCAGCTGTTGTGGCAAGGACGCTGGTGCTCTCAGATTCGTCCGAGTGGCGCCGCTCGGCGATGCCGGTCCGGCGCCTGATCCATTCATCGGAGGTATCCATGACGGAGGAGAGGTGCTCGTTCGTCACCACGCGTTCGGGAAGCGCGCCGCCCAGGCCCCGGACCACCGCGGATTTCGCGCTCATTGAACAGCCCCTGCCGGCAGTTGGTGGGCGACGCTGCAGACTACCTCGCCGCCGTCGAACGTTCCCACTACATCGGCGCAGCGCCAGGACCCGCCGTCCTTTCCGATCAGCCGGCTCTTCTGCAACCCCACACTCAGACCGGTTCCCTGCCCGCCCCCAATCTTCGGGCCGGGACCGGTAAAAGTAACCCGTGTCTTGCGCATCCAGAGCGTGTTGCTGTCGGAACGGTTCATGGCGTCCAAGCTGTAGAGCAGGACCTGCCCTAGTTGCAGGGTGGCCACAAAGTACTCGACGGCGGACAGCGCCTGCGGGTACGCAGCTTCCAGGCCGCGCCGGTCACCCAGCTGGTGGCCCAACGTGGGTTGCTGGCGAAACGAGAGCTGCGCGTGGGCTGCACCCTGTGCCGGTTCGAGAACCACGTCTGACAACGTGACTTGCCGTTCGGCCCACAGGTCACCATAGAGTCGCGTGGCGGCGTCGCCCACCAACGCCTCTTCTGAGGGTGACTCGACGGAAGCAAGTCCAAGTTCAGCCGGAGCGTGGGTTACTTCAAGGACCGCGCTCATGGAGGCCACCGAGCATCGCAGGACGGACCCGTCACCGTGGTCCTGCAGCGTAGCCTTGCAGCCAAGATCACCCAAGGTGTCTTCCACCGGTTCACTGCCGCCGGAGATGGTGACGGACGTCAGGTAAGCGGCCGGCAATATATCCGGCGAAAACCTGCTGGCCAGCAGGGCTTCCGCCATTCTGCAGGCAAGGACAAGGACGTCCGTGGTGCCAAGGTGCGGTGTTTGCTCCTGATTGCCTTTGACGGACCAAACTCCCGCGACACCCAAGCTGGCTCGGGCAGTCAGCGTGGACTCAGCGACGGTGTGGGCAACGCGAAGGTTCCGCAGCCGCGGGTTGGTGGTCTTGTAACCGTGGCTGAAGAAGCGGCGGCGTCCGTCGCCCAAGAGGTCGTCGATTGAGGCGTAACTCTCGGTGGCGGGGCGTAGGGCAAGGGGCATGAGTGTTCCTTGGTTTCGTCATCGGCGGTGATCCAAGAATCCACTGCAACAGCGTCGGCAACCAGTGTCCGCGGATGGTGGTGGTGGGAACACCACCCTGAGCCGGAGCCGGTGTCAGTGTCAGCCCCGGACAGTAGGCTGGAAACGTTCGAGTTGAACTGCATCGAAGGGACTTGAGTTTTGGCTTACATCACCGTCGGAAACGAAAACAGCACTGAGATTGAGCTTTACTACGAGGACCATGGAGCCGGCCAGCCAGTGGTCCTGATTCATGGCTACCCGTTGGACGGATCCTCCTGGGAGAAGCAGACGGCCGCACTGCTCGACGCCGGATATCGCGTCATCACGTACGATCGCCGCGGTTTCGGCAAGTCCAGCCAACCGACCGAAGGCTACGACTACGACACCTTCGCAGGAGACTTGAAGACCGTGCTGGACACCCTGGACCTGAACGACGCCGTTTTGGTGGGCTTCTCCATGGGTACAGGCGAAGTTGCACGCTACATCAGCACTTACGGCTCGGCGCGCGTTGCAAAGGCCGTGTTCCTCGGTTCGCTGGAGCCTTTCCTTTTGAAGACCGACGACAACCCTGACGGCGTCCCCCAGGAGGTCTTCGATGGCCTCGCCGAGTCCGTTAAGGCCGACCGGTACGCCTTCTTCACCGACTTCTTCAAGAACTTCTACAACTCGGACACCTTCCTTGGCACCGCACGGCTCAGCCAGGAATCAGTGGATGCCAGCTGGAACCTTGCCAGCAAATCCGGTGCGTTCGCCTCAGTAGCCGCCCAGCCCACCTGGTTGACGGACTTCCGATCGGACATTCCCAAGATCGATGTCCCGGCCTTGATCGTCCACGGCACGGCGGACAACATCCTGCCTATCGACGTCACGGGTCGGCGATTCAAGGATGCCCTGCCCAGCGCCGAGTACCTTGAAATCGAGGGCGCACCGCACGGCTTGCTCTGGACGCATGGTGCAGAAATCAACGAGGCCCTGCTGGCGTTCCTCAAGAAGTAAAAGCTGGAGCTACTTTTTGAGGCGTAGGTTCCGCGCCTTCTTGCCCTTCCGCAGGTACTGCTGCTGAGTGGCGTCAGCGGCGGTGCGCTCCATCGCGTGGAGCACTCCATAAGTGAAAGCACCGTTGCTGACGCCCGGCGCTGAGCCCAGCTTCAGCAGTTCCGCCCGCGCCATCACACTGTCCTGATGGTCGCCAAGAATTGACTGAATCCTGTGCGCCGCGTCTTCCAACTTCACGGCACGTTTGCCGTGGATGCCTTCCACAGCCGCTGCGGCAAAGCGCAGCTTCTTGGCGGCCTTCCGTACTTCGTGGAATGCCCTATCGCGTTGAGGCCCGACGGCGGCACCCACCGCTTCGTCGTGCCGTTTGCGGAGCCTTTTGCCGGCCTTGTTGACGAGCTTCGCCGTGGTCTCCTTTGCCGCTGCCTCACCCTTTGACGTTGTGGGCGGAGCGTCGATGAAAGCTTCCACCGCGTCCAGCAACTTGAAATAGCGGGGACTGTTCAACCTGTTCCTTACGGCAGACATCGCAGTTTCGGCCCTCAATGCCATACGCTCTTGCAGCTCATTGTGGAGTTGACCCAGGACGAGCTTTCTTGGCAGTTCATCGAAGCTGCTCCTCAAGCGTTCGTGCAAGACCTCCACATCCCGGTACCGGCCAAGGGTCTTGGCGAGCGACTTCAGTTCCTTTTCGATATCCTTCACCGGGTCCGGTTCAAAGAGATCCCTGTAACCATGCAGGACAGCACGGATTCGGCGTATCTGTGACCGCATTTGGTGCACTGAATCGTCACGCGCAAGGCGGACATGGGAGTCCTGAAGGAGCAGATCGGCCACTTGCTCGTCCAGGTACTTGAGCACGGGAATGACGGCTGGACCGTTGCCGCTGAGCTCTTCGCGGTCTGTTCGCTTCGAAGCAGGCCATAAGTCGCCCAACGCGATGGCCAGCTTGGACGTGCGCTCGCTCGGCTTTGCTCCGGCGTCGGAGAGTTGCTGTGTCAGGGTGCTCAGCAAGGTGTCGGCACCGTCGTCGGCCTCTTCCGGTGCCAGCTCCACCTCCCACTCCCTCCACTCCAGCTCGCGGGGCTCGCCAAGCATCGCTTTGGCACGAACGTAGTCATCCACGAATTCAGCCAGTCGGCGGCCATCCTCGCCGTACAAGGCGTAACTGGTTCGTTCCGTGTTCAGCGTTGCGACAGCCGCCACTGCGTGACCCCGGGTGTAGGCAAGCACGCGGTCCATGAGTTCCACCGGGACAGCGTCGGCGTTGCCCAACGGTGCCTGGATCTCTGTTCGCTTGCCCGCACTGTGCGGGAGCTTCAGGTGCCAGCCGGCGTCCGGTCCACCGGTCCGGCGGCGCAGTGTGATTCCGCGGGATGCCAAGGCCAGGTGGCGGGTGTCAAAGTAAATGGCTTCCAGGCTGTGGCTCGCGGGTTCACCCACACTCCCTATCCCGTCAATTGCTTCGAGGGCAGGGAGCGGAGTGGACGCTTCGGCGTCGAATTTCTGTTCAGCTTCCACATTGCTGGAGGTTGCCATGGCCGCGGAATTCCTGCCTTTCGGGGATATGCCGCGAGGGCCGGCCCGTTGTGATGGCCGGCCCTCGTTGGAGCTGCTTATTTTGGTCCCATGTCCAGTTTGAGTTAGATCAACCCAACGCGCTAGATCCCCGGGGTGCGCGGCTGGGGCGGCTCGGCGGGCCCTTCATTGGCGGCCGGCGCTGCGAGATCCGGATCGACGGGCGGGAACTCAGCCGTTGCGACTCCACCACTATCGAAGGTTTCTCCGGTGTCGTCAACATCGCCACCGGAAACCGTGCCGCGCCAGGCGCCCGTTTCATGGCCCTGGGCTTCGATGAACTTCTTGAACTTGTCCAAGTCCGCACCGACGCGCAGGCTGTCCACACCAAGTGCGGAGCCGGCCTTTTCCGCGAGGCCATCCGGCTCCCAGACGATCTCCACGTTGACCCGGGTCCTGCCGCCGTCAAGGGGCTCGAAGCTCACCGTTCCGCCGTTGCGGGGTCCGTCCACGCTTGCCCAACTGACCAAGGAATCAGGGACCTGCTCAATGATCTGGGCGTTGTACTCCCGCTTCACACCACCCACGTTGGTTGAAAAATGAAGGCCCGTTTCATCGATCTGTTCGACGGCCTCCACTCCATTCATGAACTGTGGAAAGGTCTCAAACTGCGTCCACTGGTTGTAGGCAACAGATACAGGTACATCTACTTCGATTGACTTATTTACCGTAGCCATAGGTTTTGCTCCTTCGATCGTGTCTCGGGTGCTCATGCGGTAATGCTGGTGGCGCGCCAGCCAGCTGGCTGCTTAACCAGTGGCGCGCCTGTCTAAAGCGCGCCAGCCAAAGCTCTTAGCCGGCGTCGAAACTTTCTTCGTCATCGTCGTTGGGTGACTCTTCCTGGGGAAGGTCGTTGCCGCTGCCGTCAGGCAGGTCGCCGTCGTTTCCGTCCGGCTGGGTGGACTGCTCGGCCAAGTACTGCTCGTCAGTTCCGCCAAAGCGGCCCGCGCCTGGCTCTCCGGAACTGTCGGAGTCCTCCGGATCCAAGTGGCTAAGGTTCGGGGCGCCGGTGCCTTCTCCGAGGGCGGCTTCCTCGATGTCTTCTTCCACGCGGGGCTGTGCCTGGCCGCCGCCGGCCTCTTGCTCAGCCGTAGGAGTGCCGTAGCCTCCCACTTCCTCTTCCGGTGTGGCGTTTTGCTTGTCCATGAGACCTGTCCTTTCCAAAGCGGTGAACGTGTTTATGGAACACTTCGAACCTATAAGTGCAGCTGGTGGCCTGTCCATGCTCTGACGAAATTAGTCAGCAATCTTAGCAATTTGAGGGTGAATGCGTTACCGTACGACCCTGAAAACACTTGCGCATCAAGACGGCTGTGGAATTTCACAGCCACCTTGAGGATCCAAACCCATGTAATTTAATGGACCCGCAACAATATTGAGTGTGATGGTGGCAAGCTGCGAGCACTGAGCGGGCGGAGCCGTGAAGTACCCGCGCTGACCCGCTGCTACGGCCCCAATAATGAGCCACACCACAACGAACAGCCCCACAATCGACCCGATCCGCATCACTACCCCAATCGCTGAACTGATAACCCCCAGCTATTAGTAAGCATACTGACAAAAGTGTCGAAGACCAAAGAAACGCGGCCGCGGACCAGGATCCCTCCCGTCCGCAGCCGCGTCTGCCCTGCTCAATCCGTAGGGTTGGTTTCGGTCGTCAGACCGCGATGGTCCGCAGTCTTTTCGTCCTTCTCTTCTGCCGGCCCGGGCGGGTTGGCTGATTCGCTGGGACCAGCGTCGACGGAGTCTTCCGGACTTTCCGACGACGAATCACCCACAGGCACCTGGTTGCTTGCTTCCGGCGTCCCGGGATCCCTGGGAATGGGATGTCCGGGCGTGGTTGTCCCATCGCGAACCTGCGTAAAACCGGCAACCTCGCTTGGATCAGTCGTCATACGCGCGACCGGCCACGGCCTAGTACCCAGCCAATAAGGGCCAACACCAGCAGGATAATTCCCACCCACAGGAGGAAGCTGAGGGCTTGGTTGAATCCGCCGACGAGGAGCAAGATGATCGCTATAACACCGGCGATTATCAAAAGTGTATTCATTGAGCTACGCATCCCTTCAATAACGGTTGTCTATTCAGGAAGGCGTCCGCTGGTACTCCATTTCTGAAGCGCCACCCATGCCAACGGGCACCGATCGGAGAATTGCTCTCCATATCGCTTACGTACCCCCGCGGAATTAGGTTCAAACCGAAACCACATCCCTTAAGGGGCACGTACATAGCATCATGATAGGCGCGCACTCCGCTGGCGCGAAGTATTTGGACAGGAAACTTATTACCCATTTCGGGGCAGCCCCACTGCACGACGCAGCGTAGCGGACAGCGCCAGCGTGTGATCTATGCCTCACTCGGCACAACTGAAGCACTCCCCGCGTTGTACATGGAACGAGTCCCACAGAAGACGAAGGGAGGGCTCATGCTCATTGTTCTGACAGGCATTGACGGTTCAGGAAAAACGACGGCGGCCCATGCCTTGGTCGATTCGGCTAGCGCTGAAGGACGAAGCGCCCTGCTGCTCAGTAATCACGCCGCACGCAGGAGGATGTCGCTTCTTTCGGCGCGATATGGCTGGAAGATGGCGCCACGGGTTGCGGACTTCATCGAAACAGGTGTTCGCCTATTCAACGTGTTGGTGAACCATTCGCGCGCCCGGCAGTTCGACGGCCTGGTAGTCATGGATCGCCATCTGCATTGCCAACTCGCGCTGCGCCAGGCCAGTGGATTGCAGCGTGGGCGTTTGCTCCCATGGCTGCTGGAAAAGCTCCCTGCCGCTGATCTTCACATGCACTTCGACGCGGATCCCACTGTCGCGCACGAGCGGGTCACGGCACGGGGCACCGACCAGGAGACCGTGGCCGACCTGCGGGCGTTCCGGGATGCTTACCGTTCGCTGCCTGAGTTCGATGACTTTGTGGTGGTGGATGCAAACGGCGAACCTGACGAAGTCATGGCTCAGGTCAATCGCATGATGGCGGCCAAGGTGGCGGTCGGCGCCTAGCCAAACGCCTGCAGCGCGACGTTTGACTTGCATGATCCCGCTTGCAGAGTAGGCTCGCCCCATGCCGGCAAGGGTCCAGTGCTGGTAGGCGAACTGTGAACGGGACGTTTAGGGTGATTTCAGAAGCAAAGATCGGCCGCGAGTCGCAGAAGGTCATCGCGAGTGTCGTCGGAGTGGCATGCTTCTTCATCATTGCGACTGCGGTCCCCAGTGGCGTCCTGCTGATCACCATTGCCTTAGCTGTTGCCATTCTGCTCATTACAGCGTTGGTGCTGCGCCTGACCGTAACTATTGAAGCGACGGACCAGAACTTGGTCCTTCGCTGCCGTCCGTTCTATTCCAGAGTTATCCCGTGGGACGACATCGTTGACGCCTCCCCCAGTCCTTCCAGTTCGCTCACTGAGGGGTTTGGTATTCGCTATCTGGGGCAGAAAACGTGGGGCATTCTGGTTGGCGGGCCGGCAATCACAATTGAGACCACAAACCGAACATGGATGATCTCAACGCCGGATCCCGAGCCCGCGGCCGCGGCCATCCTGAGCCACACCGGCGGGAGGCGCGCAGCCTAGTCCCGCGGGCGCATCAGCGGCGGGTTGAGTACCGCCCGGGTGGGCTGGCCCGGCGTCGGACGCGCTTCGGGGGCGAGCCTGAACAACGCAGCCGGCCGTCCGGCGTCGCCCGTTGTCATTCGACCGGTGTCCTCCAGAAAACCTGGCGTCCCCGTGGCTTTTCTGTGGAAGTTCCGCGGGTCCAGGCGCGTGCCCCACACAGCCTCATACACGCTTCGGAGTTGAGCGATGGTGAATTCCTCGCCGCAGAAGGCCGCGCCCAAGGGCGAGTATTCAAGCTTCGACTTTGCCCGCTCCAGGGCGTCGTCGAGGATCCGCGCGTGGTCAAAAGCTAGTTCAAGCCTCCCCTCCATGACGTCGCGAACCGGGTACCACGCAGCCTGTTCAGCGTCACTTCCAGCCGACAACACCGGAAAATCCGGCGCCAGCAGCAGGTGCGCCACGGTGAGGACGTCACCGCGGGGGTCGCGCCCCTTCGGGCCGTAACTGCCCAGTTGCTCCAAGTGCCCCGGAAGATGTTCAACGCCGGTCTCCTCCGCGAGCTCCCGGCCAGCCGCCTCCAGCAGGTCCTCACCCGCGAGGACGAAACCACCAGGGAGCGCCAGCTTTCCGCGGAAAGGCTCGAGGAGGCGCGTGATGAGGAGGACGTGCAGCTCGCCGTCGCGCACCGTGAGGGCTACGACGTCGACGGTTACCGGAAAGCGCTCAGGCGCCGCGTGGGTTTCAGGCATGAAGTAATCGTAGGTAATTATCGTCATGTTGACAATAAAGCCGGATTGACCCTAATGTTTAGTTATCGTCAACTTGACGACAACTAAAAGAAAGAGGCGAACATCATGGCCAACATCAAGCGCTACCCCTGGATCAGCCACTTCCTCGGCAGCCCCACCGGTTACGTCGTGCACCTACAGAAGGGTGCCGTGCGCCACCAAGGAGTAGGCCAGGCATTTTGGTTCCGTCCGGCGAGCTCCGTACTGAGCGAGGTTCCGGTAGACGATCAGGAACTGCCGACCCTGTTCCACGCCATCACCCGCGATCACCAGGACGTCAGCGTTCAAGCAAACGTCACGTACCGCTTCATCGATCCCGTGGCGGTTTCGATGCGGCTCGACTTCGGTTTGCAAACTGCTGGCAAGGCTCCGGCGACCGGCCGTGAGCAGGTCTCCACAATCATCGGGCAGCTCTGCCAGAGCCACGCGATCGACCAGATCGCCACCACAACACTCGCCGAAGCACTCGAACGTGGAGTGAGCCAGCTCCGGCTCGTCCTCACCGAAGCACTCCGGGCAGACGCCAGATTGCAGTCCACCGGCATCGAAATTCTCGGAGTACAGGTACTGGCCGTGCGGCCCGAATCTGATGTTGAACGTGCCCTGCAAACTCCGGTTCGTGAGCAGCTCCAAGCCGAAGCGGACCGCGCCGTGTACGAAAGGCGGGCGGTCGCCGTCGAGCGTGAACGCACGATCTCCGAGAATGAGATGGCGAGCCAAATCGAACTGGCTGTCCGCCGCGAGAACCTGGTGGCGCAGGAAGGTGCCAACGCCCGCCGCGCTGCCGAAGAGAAGGCCGCTGCTGGTTTGATTGAGGCCCAAGGCTCTGCTGAACGAAAGGGCATCGGCGCCGCCGCGGAGGCAAACCAGATCCGGCTGGTTGGCGAAGCAGCCGCAGCCCGCGAAGCCGCAACCATGGAGGTCTACCGCGGTATGGAACAGGCCACGCTCCTCGCCTTGGCGCTCAAGGATGCAGCCGGTAGCCTGCCGAACATCGGGAACCTCACCATCACTCCGGACCTGCTCAGCGGAGCACTTGCCGGTCTGTTCAAGGAACCCACCGCTCCTGTAGAAGCCACCAAGTAAGGACCGTCATGGCAACCCCGCGCATCGTCATCGTCCACCGGCGAACCGAACTGCAGGAACTCCTGGACCGGCACGCCACCCGCGGCCAAGCCGAGTTTTTCCTTCGTAGCCGCGGTCGCAGCATCCAGGACGCGCAAGACCGGCATGATCGGCTAACCTCCGCCCTCGCAACCATCAGGGCGGCAGTACCGTCCGATTGGCGGCAAGCGGAAGTGGAACGCGCGGACCTGAGCCGTTTCCTGCTCACTGCAGAAGACATCATCGCCGTGGTGGGGCAGGACGGCCTGGTGGCGAACGTTGCCAAGTATCTGAACGGCCAACCGGTGATCGGCATCGACCCCGAGCCCGGCGCGAACCCCGGCATCCTTGTCCGGCACACACCGTCGGCAGCCGCTGCCCTTCTGGGTGCCGGCGACGTTGGACGCCTGCGCTGCCAAAGCCTCACCACCGTGACGGCAACGCTCGACGACGGCCAGCAGCTTTCGGCGCTCAATGAAGTCTTCGTCGGGCACGCTTCGCACCAGTCGGCCAAGTACTCCATCACAGCGCCGAGTTTCACCCAGCCCGGCGGACAAACTGAGCGGCAGTCGTCGTCGGGCCTGATCGTTTCCACCGGCACCGGCGCTACCGGGTGGTGCGCCTCGATCGCCTTGGAACGCGGTGGACGTGCCCTACCTTCCCCCACCGATCCGCGGCTCGCGTGGTTCGTCCGGGAAGCGTGGCCCTCACCCGTTACGGGAGCCTCGTTGACGGAAGGCATCCTGGAAACCGGCGAAGCCCTGCGAATTACCGTGGCGTCGGACCAATTGGTGGTGTTCGGCGACGGCATGGAGGACGACCGGCTGACGGCGTCGTGGGGGCAGGAGATCACGGTGCAGTTGGGGCAGCGGCCGCTGCGGTTGGTTGTTTGATTCGCCTTCGTACGGCCACCACCTACATTGATTTCAAGTCCGGGCCGACACGCCGCTTTCAAGGGGTGTCGCGGCGCCACGGCGCCTCAAAGTTAGTGGTGACGGCCCGCTTTATGCCGATTATGCTCCAGATTTCAACCGTTGTTCCTCGCCTAACCCCGCGATAGGGTGACCGGACCGTCCACCCACATCATCGTCTGGAACAACTCTGGGAGACACCATGACACATGTGAGACGTCAACTGGCTGCTGTCACGGCAGCCTTGGCACTAACCGCGACGAGCGGCGCGCTGGCCAGTCCGGCCTTCGCCGATCCCCGCGAAACCGAGAAAAACCCGACGGCCACGGGCTACGGCGGTGCGGTGAGCACCGTCGATCCCGAAGCTTCCGCAGCCGCCATCGAAGTACTGAGGAAGGGTGGGAATGCTGCCGACGCCGCCGTCGCCGCGGCAGCAACCCTTGGAGTTACCGAGCCCTACAGCGCTGGCATCGGTGGCGGCGGTTATTTCGTTTTCTATGATGCTAAGACCAAGCAAGTTGGAACCATTGACGGCCGCGAAACCGCTCCGGCGGGCATGCCGACCGACGCTTTCATTGACCCCGCTACCGGCAAACCCTACAAATTCACCCCGGAACTCGTCACCAGCGGCGTCTCCGTGGGCGTCCCAGGGACACCCGCAACATGGGAGCGGGCCCTGGAACGCTGGGGGACGTTGGATTTGGGAGAGGCTCTGAAGCCCGCCATCAAGGTAGCCAACCGCGGTTTCGTTGTCGACGAAACCTTCCGACAGCAAACCCTGGACAACGAGGTCCGCTTCGACACCTTCACGTCCACGCAGGATCTGTTCCTTCCCGGCGGTGACGCTCCCGCCGTCGGAAGTGTCTTCAAGAACCACGACCTTGCGGCGACGTATCGCCTGATCGCCAACGAAGGCATTGACGCCTTCTACGGCGGTCCGCTCGCGGAGGAAATCGTCAACACGGTAAAGGCTCCGCCGAAGTCGGGCGACACTAGCCTGCCCGTTCCCGTCGGTTTCATGACCACACAGGACCTGGCCGACTACAAGGTGCTGAACCAGGACCCCACCAAGGTGGAGTACCGCGGCTACGAGGTCTATGGCATGGCTCCTTCCAGCAGCGGCGGCACCACCGTAGGTGAGGCGCTGAACATTCTGGAGAACTACGACCTCAAGGGAATGAAACCCGTCAACGCCCTCCACCATTACCTCGAGGCGAGCTCCTTGGCGTTCGCGGATCGTGGCGCCTACGTTGGCGACCCGGCCTTCGTGAATGTCCCCACCGAGAAGCTGCTGGATGACGTCTTCGCTAAGGAACGCTCCTGCAATATCAATCCGACGGCAGCCGCCCCCGAGCCTTTCGCCCCCGGGAACGTGGAAGATTACGACGGCGCCTGCCCGGCTGCCGTTGCACCGCTCGCCGATGAAACGGATACAGAGAATATCTCCACGACGAACCTGACTGTCGCCGACAAATGGGGCAACGTTGTGGAGTACACGCTCACGATTGAGCAGACCGGTGGTTCGGGAATCGTTGTGCCGGGCCGTGGCTTCCTGCTGAACAACGAGCTGACCGATTTCAGTACCGTCTACAGCGAGACTGATCCGAACAGGATTCAGCCGGGTAAGCGCCCCCGGTCGTCGATGTCGCCGACCATCGTTTTGAAGGATGGCGATCCGTTCCTGGCTCTCGGCTCCCCCGGCGGTTCGACCATTATTACTACCGTGCTGCAAACCATTCTGAACCGCATTGACCTGGGAATGGACGTCTCCGAAGCCCTCGCAGCTCCGCGGACGTCACCCCGGAATGGCCTCACAGTCACCTCCGAGCCAGCCTTCATCGAGGCCTACGGTCCAGGTTTGAAATCGTTGGGGCATGATCTGGTTCCGGCTGGCGATGCCTTTACATCAGCGGCCGAAATCGGTGCGGCCACAGCCATCGAGTTCAACCCGGATGGATCGCTGACAGCTGCTGCCGAACCTGACCGCCGGGGTGGTGGATCAGCGATGGTGGTCAAACCAGCAAGACCGGGCAAGTAACTACGGGCTCGCTTGCCGCGGACCAACTATTCCGTGGCAAGCGGGTCACTGTTCGTTCTGACCTGCTCTGCGTCCCTGAAGATATCGCCAGAACATAACGAGTGCTGCGACCACCATGATGACTCCCGACACAGTTGACCACACTGATTCACCGCGGTTCGAGATGAAGATGGAGACAGCGTAGGCAGCGAGCGTGAGGGCCAGAAGGAGCCAGACCAACGGTTTGGTATTCACTATGTGTTCCTTAATTTGATGATTGGAGTGTCAGGCGAGGTCTCGCCTGAGAAACACCAAGCTGGCTGCCGCTGATACCACTACAAGCCAGCAAAGGGCCCCGGCGAAAGATGCGAACGCGGGTATGTTGACAGCCACGTTCTCCGCCCAGTTGGCGGCGAGGGTTGGAAAGATGAGCCGCTCGGTCTCCCCCAGCGACGGGGACAGGAGTTCCGGGAGTGCCAAGCTGAGAGGCACAACGAAGAGGCTCACCAAGTGGTTGCGGATGAGGGATCCCAGGGCGAAGCCCCACAACGACCCCATGCCGGAAGTCACACAGAAGCCCAGAACGGTAACCGGGTTGAGATGCCACGCGCCGTCCGCAAATACTCCGAACAAGCCGAAGGCAGTCCCCACCAGTGCGCCGCTGATGAGGGCTGCCAAGGTGGTTGTTGCAGCCCGGCCGGTGAATGCAGGGCCCCGCTGAAACAGTAAAACCCTCCTGTTGAGGCTACCGGTGCGGTAGTCCGCGGTGAATGAGAATGCACCCACAATGGAGGCCCCGGTGAGCATGAGGGAGAGCCCGGTTTTACGCAGGACGCGGTCCAACCCCGGCGTTGGTGCTTGGGACTCAAGGCTGGCAGCGACAATGAGCAACCCTAGAAGCCCCAATACCAACAAAGCCCCCAAGGCCGAGCCCTTCCACAGCCATGGCCGCTGCAGATCAGAGCAGAAAGCTGGCACCAGGTTGAGCATCTAGAACTCCCGCCCCTTGACCGTCCGCACGGCCCCGGCACCCGCCACAGTCAGCCACCCGCATGACACCAGGAACGCCGGCACGGGCTCGAGTAACCCTTCAAAGGGCAGTGACGCGATTCCGGCCAAGGCGCCTGATGGAAGCCAGCGGGCAACCTCCGAGCTGCTCAGCAACAAGGGCAACTCAACGGCGAGTGGGATCAGTAAAGTGAGGATCGTCGTCGCGTAGTAATGCCGGATGATCCAGCCGAGCGAACACCCCCAAATAGATCCCAGCGCCGAGGCCATCACCACGCCGGGCAGTTCCCGCCACGACTCCGCAGACAAAAGGGCTCCCCGCACTTCTGGCGGGAGCGACAACGCCACGCTTCCACCCCACACCACCACTCCTGTGATGGCAGTGGCAAGGCCGATGACCAGCGCGGCCACGTACTTTGCCCGCAGCACTTGCCGCAGTCCGGTCGTTACGATGCTTCGCCGAAGCGTGCCGTAGTAGGACTCCCGGGTCACGAGATAACTCCCGGCAAACGTGGCCACTGGAGCAATGCTTGCGGCCAGGGCCCAGAACACCTGGACATTCTGGCCGGCCGAAAGCTCCCCTGAATTGCCCGGCCATCCAAGGAAGTTGGCAACGAACCAAGGCACCAGGGCACTGAATGCCAGAATACCCACCACGGAATACCCGCTGAAATACCTCAGTAGCTCCGATCGAAGTCCGGTGGGCAGCCAAGCCACACGGTCCTCGGTGGCCACAACATCCCTGGTCATCGGGCTCGATCCAGAATCTTGAAGTAGGCAGATTCCAGGCTTCCGCCACCCAGAGCTTTGGCCTCCTTCAGCGTTCCCCGGAAAAGCGTCCTTTGCTTGAGGATCACCACTTCGTCGACAACCTGTTCCAGTTCCATCAGCTGATGGCTCGAGACCAACGCACTGCCGCCGGAAGCAGCGAAGTCCCTGAGGAAGCGGCGCAACCACTGGATGCCCTCCGGATCCAAGCCGTTGGCGGGCTCGTCCAGCACCAGCAACTGGGGTCTGCCTATCAGTGCGGACGCGATCCCCAGCCTCTGCCGCATGCCCAGCGAGTAGTCCCGGACCTTCTTTTTTGCCTCCGCAGCAAGGTCAACCTGCTCAAGAATCTGATCCACGGCCTGACGCTCAGCGCCGGCAGCTAGCTGGCAGATCTGAAGGTGCCGGAGTCCTGTCAGCCCGGGTTCTATGTCCATTCCGTCCAAATTCACTCCTACTTTGGTGGCGGGCCGCCGCAGCGATCGGTAGTCAGTCCCAAAGACTGTTGCCCGTCCAGAGGTGGGTTCCACCAGACCGGTCAATCCTGCGAGCGCTGTGCTCTTGCCTGCGCCGTTAGGGCCGATGAGGCCCACTACCCGGCCGGCCTGAACATCGAAGGTCAGCTCCTGGACCGCGAACCGCCCGTCCCTCTTCTTACTGAACTGCTCAAAGCTGGCAGTGACTGTCATGAGTGCCCTTTCATGGAATCCTCAGTCTTGGAGTGGTCACTGGCATCCGCGTTTCGACCGGGCCACAGCATCGAATGGGTCACGGAATCCCACAGCCACTCCCCTAGGCTCATGTGGCGCTGGCTGGTCACTTCGGCTCGCCCGGATCCGGGAAGACGTTCCGCGGCAGCAAGCTTGGACTCCCCGGTGAGGTGGCTTGGGTAGGCAAGCACGGGCAGGCTGTTGCCTTCCAAAGCGATGGGAACGATCGTGTCCAGCGGTGCCAAGGATCCCGACGGCGGTTGGTCACCGATCGTGGCACTACCCAGCTTTTCGTGGAAGATCATTCCCTGCGACTGAAGTACAACTTCATCTCCCGGCCGGATCGTCCTGCCTGCGGCATCGGGAGGCATCACGATCTGCAGCGCACCGTCCGAATACGTGTAACCGGCCACCGTCACCGCTTTCACTGGGATGAAAACCGCCAGGAGTGTGATCGCCAGTGTTCCCAGGAGCGCTGCGAACGCCCGCCGCCACAGCGGACTTCCGTTCGCGGCAGCAGTACTGAAGAACCGGACGATAGACCTTCCCGCCATCGTCAGCAGCAGGCACAGGACCACCGCGACAACTATGTGCCCTGCAATCCCCAGTTGGAGGAAGACAGGGACAAGCCGCTGGTACCCAATCACCATGAACCCGATACCGGAGACGAAACTCGCGAGCCCGAACCAGGCCAGCCAACCGTAGCTGCGGTATTTGGGCAGTGAACCCAGCACGTGTGAGCTCACTAAATCCCCCGTGACGCTCAAGGACTTGTTCCGCAGATGCGGAACGTCCACGGCTGACATCAAAGCGACATAGCCATCCAATTTGATGAACGGAAACAAGTTCAGAATGGCCACCGCGTAGCAAATGACTCCGTAGAGGAGAACTGCATCCTGCAGCCATGACACCCGGAGGAAGCCGTGGACCGACAGGGCGAAGCTTCCGAGACCGAGGTGAACCAGTGGACCTGCGAGCGCCACGAATACCCGCTGCTTCCGTGACCCCAGCCTCCATCCATCGGTTACATCGCAAAAGAAGGCCGGCGACAGGTAGAACAGCATGATTCCGATACGTCTGGGAGTGCCGCCGCAACAAGTGAGCGCCAGCCCGTGCCCGAATTCATGGAGCAGCGTGGAAGCGAACATGGCCACCGCTACAAACAGATAGGCCTCCAATGGAAGTGGCGTTGATAAGACGCGGCCGATGCTGGGTCCAGCAATGAAGACACCTGCCACGCCGCCGAGCAGGAGCAGCACAGCAGCCGCCACCGCCTTCGGTCCGGACACGGTCGTCATCAGCGGGCGGATGGACTGCAGCAGGGGTGCTGGGTTGAACAAGGTGAGTTGAACAGTCAGGGGTGGCCTGAACTGGATCCTTCCATTCCCGCTCGGCTGCTTGCCGGCGTCGAAAATTCCTGTCTTGGCTAGCTGCCGGACAATTCCCATGACGTCGGCGGCAGTCCAGGGAATCCCAAGGTACTGGGCCACCTGCGCAGGGTTCCGGACCCCATCCAGCGCGTTCAGGACGGCGGCCACATCGGTGGAAACACGCGCTTTGGGGACACTGGCCATGGCAACGATCCAAGGCGCACCAGCTTGCAGAGGAGCATCGATGGATGCCGAGGACGCCAGCTTTACGGGCCATTCCACTCCGGGCGTGGCTTCAGAAGAGTTCCTCCTAAAAGCCCTCATATCAACGGATGGGGTGTCGTGGACGAACCACCCGGCATCCGGGCCAGCCCCTTGGTTTCGTCCATGGTCAAGGGAATGGTGCCTGGGCAAACCGCTTTGCCCGTAACCCATCCAAGCTCCTGGATGGCTGGAGGCAGCCGATGGGTGAGGCTGACCCAATAGGTTTTGATGCCTCGGCTGTCCAGCCATTTCACCAGTGCGTCTGCATCGGCTGCAGCTTTTGCCGCTGGAAATTCTGAAGCCCCGAAGGACCGGGCCCACTCGGACAGTTCGGCAATGGACTCCGGGCGAGTCCAATAACCGGCCCGTGATCCGTCATCAGTAACCTCTAGCACCGGCATGACGGAAGGCGTGCGGGCAAGGAAAAGCTCGCGAATTTGCAGGCCCTCTTGAAGCGCTCCCCTCAGTGCTGCCATGGGATCGGAAGCTGCCTTGATACCCACGGCCCCAAACTGCCGTTGGTGGGCACCGCCGTCGTCAGATTTACCGATGATGATGCAAACGGCCGTGTGCAGCGGCCCCTCGTCGGACGGGATGAAAGCCAGGGTGGGCGAGATGCCGCGGGCATGGGCAGCGTAGAGGAGGCCCAAGAGGCGCTGGGTTTCCTGGGTCCCGCGCAATGGATCCGGAATCCCGCCATCATGGAATAGCTGCAGCGCCGTGCGCGTCCGCCAGGCAGCAAGAAATGCGTCACGCTCAATCACTTCGGCAACACCGGAAGCCTTGGCGAAAGCCCCGGATGGTCCCGATGCGGCACCGTTTGGTGAGGGATCAAAGAAGGCGTCCCAAGGGTTCAGGATGCCGCCGCCGTAATCCACTACAGGTGCCGGTACGCAGGATTCCTTTCCTGTCAGCAGGTCCGTTGCCGCGTACCAGGGCAGCTCATAGGCGAGCGCCGAGGCCATTCCCAAACCTGGCGTCACGTAATCAATCCGTTGACTGGCCATGTCTGCGCCTTGGAGGTGTGCCATTAACAGGCAATCGGAGTCAGCGTCCGCCGGGACCAGCGCAAAACGTTCAACAGCTTCTCCGGCCCCTCGCGTTATGGAGGCCCGTCTGTTGACGTCAAAGGCACCCACTGCGGACGCGAACCCGCTTACGCCCGTGCCGGCATTGGCCAGCAGCCCCACCGTCCGCCAGAGGCCCACCTCATTCGGCAGGTATATGGATGCCTCGGATACCAGCCCCAGGGCAGGGTCAAGGGTGCGTGCAGCGTCGATGCTCATTTGCTGCACACCCATAGCTCGATGTCGTTCAGTCCTGGAGTACGGGTGGCAATCCGGACTGGGCGACGTTCCACGATAGTGAGGCCTTCAGCAAGGATGTCTTCCTCGATAAGACTGTTGCTGACAAAGGCGATACGGCTGGAATAGGCGGAGGATCTATACGTACCGCCTTCATTGAAGCCCACGTGGATCATGGTCACGTTCCGTGCGCCATTGGCAATGTCCCGGCTTTCGACCGTGATCAGGAAGGAATCTTCCCCCAACGGCGAAACTGTTGAGCCGCCGTCGTGATGTTCCGACCCCGCCGTACCGTCGGCATTCAGGACTGTCAGCAGGAACCGGCCGTCAGGTGCCAATGAATCCCCCACCCTGCGGAACAGCTCCCGTCGTCCGCTCGGGTCAAGGAGGGTGATGGAACTGGCGCCAAGCACCACGCAACCAAATTCGCCTCCTACGTCGAAGCCGGACATGTCCGCTTCCACCAACTCAACCGGCACAGTGCGGGGGTTGAAGGTGCGGTCTTCTGCCTTCTCCTTAAGCATCGCCAACATTTCCACCGAAGAATCGACGGCGGTCAGCGGACGCCCGAGGGCCAGGAGTGCGCGGGTGATCCGGCCGGAACCGGCGGCCAACTCCAGGATTGGCCCAGTGGTCTTGCGCGCCGCGGCGAGGATCTCGGGGAGTTCAGTGAGGTCATTGGCCGTGATTTGATCGTAAAGACGGGACCCTGACGCACTGTACATATCCTCCGGCGGATCCAGGTGGCCCAAGATGCGAAGGATGGCATCAGCGGTCTTGTCAGGTTCGTTGTTCATCAGCGTGTACTCTCCGGGAGTTTGGTGGAGGTCCGGGGTACACGCGGGCGGTGGCAAAATCATCTGCACCACCCGCGTGCAACGGCTATGTGGCGGCGATTCCGACGACGATGCCGGCGATGATGATGACGTCACCAACGCGGATGTACCACGGCGTATCATCCGGGGTGTCGAGGTTCTCCAGCTCTTCGATGGACAGCTGAAGGTTCGAGTTTGCGATCATTGGCTCCTCCTTTCCTGGCTTGTGCGTATGGACCCGGCGTTGCTGCCTTACGTGATGCTGACGGCGATGATGCCTATGGCAACGCCTTGGGTAACGCCGATAAACCAGTTGTTGAAGTCCGGCGTATCCAATGACTCGATCTCCTGGATGGAGATGTTGAGCTGGTTCTGCATATGTGTTCACCTCCCTTCCTTGCGAATTCCTTGATGCACGGGGGTTGGATCAGGTAATCGCGACGGCGATCCCTACCAAGGCCAGTCCTGCGGAGATTCCCTTGATTCGTTCGTCCCAGTCGTCCGGGACATCCATCGGCTCCAGTTCCTGGACGGTGAGGTCCAGGCTCTTAAGTGCTGTGCTGCTGATCATGTGTGTTCACCTCCTTTCCCTTACCGCTGTTCGTTCGCCCGTTGGGCTTGGCAAGATGTGTGCTGTCCGCTCGCTGCCGCATTGAGGACATGCTGAATCTGGAGGGCATCGATTCCCCGGAGCATGGGAAGCGCCCCGCCCCAGTTGCGGATGGTTGCGTCAGTGGTTTGCAGCAGCGTTTCCTCGCTGATGCGCTCGAGCCCGGTGATGCCCCAGTTCCACATCAGTTCCTTGATGCCCTGCACGGGGTCCGGATCCACAGAGGGCTCAGCAGCGGCCACCATGGACCAGAGCCGTTGAAGGCGTCCTGCGTCGCCCCAAGCGCTGGCGCCCTTGCCGATTTCTTCCCAGACGGGACCGATCGCCGAGGCCGTGGCGGTCATTTTCCTTGCGCCAGTGACGTATGCGAGCTCGCTGGCGAGGTACCAGTGCTTGGCTCCGTAGGGGTCGCGACCTATCAGCGCCCATCCAGTGTGTGTCTCCATGCTGAGGTGCCCTGCGGCCAGGCGCAGCATGGGCGAATCCTCGCGTGTCAGCCTCTGCCCTAACCGGACTATCCGCTGGATGAGAACGTAGCCGTCGTCGTCGAAGATGCTCTCTTTGCTGCCAATCATGGTTCCCGCCACCCTCAGGAGGGCTTCGAGCAGACCCTCAAAGACCAGGTGCTTGGGCAGGGTGGCGAGGTGTCCGGCGTCGAGCACTGCCACGTCACCTGCCAGATGCCGCGAGACAATCAGGCGGCGGCCGACGGCGGTGTCCAGGCAAGCTACAGCGCTGACTTCCGCGCCGGTCCCCACGGTGGACGGCATCAGAATGGTTTTCGGACGGTCTTTGGGGTTTGTGATGGGAGGCAGGACGAGCAGGCCGGAACGCTTGGCGTGACGTTCGGCGAAGATGGTCAGGCCGGGGTCTGCGGTGAAGAGTGCGGCGAGTTTCACGGCATCCAAAACTGAGCCTCCGCCGAGCCCTGCAACGGTCTGAAGACCGTTCTCGCGAATGAAGCTGCCCACCTCCCGCAAAGTTCCCACCGTGACGGGAGCCGCGTTCAGTTCAAGGACCGGCACGCCTTTGAGGTCGCCCGCCATCAGCGCATCCCGGTGCTCTGGCAGCTCTTGGTCCACCACCAAACCCGTTCTTCCGCGGGTGAGTCCGCCGACGAACTTGGGCGCCTCTCCGGCGTCGACGATGACACAACGGGTCCTCCAGAGGTGATCGGCGATCATTCGAAGACTCCGTCGCTTTGGGCCCCAGCAAGGCCTGCCTTTATTGCCGTTTGGAGTTCAGCGAAGTTCTCCTCGGTGTAAATAAGAGCTGGCAGGAGTTGGATTCGGCCCGGACCGGGCTGGACGATGGCACCCGCTTCGTGGATGCTCCTCACCACTGCCAAGACACCTTCGGAGGAGAGCGGCGTACCGTTCCTGCTGTGGAGTTTGACTCCCCTCATGCAGCCGCGACCTGTTGAGTCACCTACGCCGCGGGTGCCTTGAAGTTCTTCAATAAGCTTGTTGAGACCAGCGGCCACCTGTTTGCTCAGGGTGTTGTGATCAAGCCTTGTCATTTCGGCGATGGTGCCAAGGATGGCGGCGCATGTTGGCGGTGTGCCGGCCTGGGTCTCGCCGTGGACAAACACGGACTCGCTTGTGTCAAAGAGTTGGGTCACGCGCTGGGCTATCAGAAGGGCGGCGCATGCGCTGGTTCCGTTGGTCAGTCCTTTGGAGGTCACGATGACATCCGGCTGTTGTTGCCAATCGTCCGACGCAAACCAGCCGCCGACGCGTCCGAAACCCGTGGCAACCTCGTCTGCGACCAGGAGGAATCCGTGCTCTTGGCGGTGTTTTTGCAGGGCCGCCATGAATTCGCCCGGCACTGCCTCTGCGCCCGAACCCAAAACCGGTTCCACGATTACCGCTGCGATCCTGTGGCCTTCCCGCTGCATCAACTGAGCCAGCTCCTGGCCTTGATCTTGGAACGAGATGTGGCGAATATTGCGCCGGTCTACGCCATACACGGACTGTCCGAGTTCATCTCCACTGAGGGCTTGACTCCCATAAGTGAGCCCGTGATAGCTGCCCTTCAGCCCGATGATGAGCTTCCGTTCGGGTTGACCGTTAAGCACAAAGAACTGACGTGCCAACTTCATGACGGCGTCGTTCGCCGCTCCTCCCGAGGTGGAAAAGACCACGCGCTGGAAGTTGTGCGCGGGTAGTGAGAGAAGGGCTCGTGAAGCCTCGATGGCTTTGCTGTGAGCCGTCCGGAAGAGTGGAAGGTAGGAAGCCGAGCGGAGTTCTCCCGTGATCGCCGCTTCTATGTGTGGGTTTCCGTAGCCCAAGTTGGTGTTCCAGAGGCCGCTCTTGGCACAGATCCGTTGCTGCCCGTCTTCAAAGGAGACGTGGACGCCGTGGGCGCTGACTGCCGTGTGGCTCCTGTCCGGGAAGTCGTGCTGCGTGGTGAGGGGAACCCACAGCGGGCGCTGCATCCCCGGAGCCGTACTTACTGCGGACGTCATCAGCGCGCCCCAATGACGTCGATGCCCAGCTGCTCGAAATGTGTGAAGACCGCATGCACAGCGTCGCCGGCTACTGCTGGTGACACGTTGATGGCAGCTGCTACAACGCTGGCAGCCTTGGTGAGCTGCCCCATGTTGGATAGTGCTTCCACAATGACGGCGGCATCAGCTCCGATGGTGAAGAGCCTGCCCGTTGAGGTGTCCAGAAGCGTGTGCTGGTTTCCCTTTATGAGGATGAACGGAGCACCTGCAGATGGTGGACCATCGTTGAGGGCGGAGCCGTACAGGCTGACTCCGAAGCCGACCAAGCGCGTGCCGGCGCGTTCTTCACGCGGAATGAACTTCCATGCGTCCAGCGCCGCCAGATAGCGGGGAATCCATGGCGAGGCGGCAAGTAGGTCGCGAATGTGTATTGACGGTGAGGCCGAGGCGACAGCAGACTCCGGACGCAGGGCAACGGACCTCACGCGTAGGTCTGCCAGTCCGTCACCCACCTTGCCGATCATGGTTCCGTAAGGTCCGTTGAGGACGGTTCCATCCCAAGCGATGTGGAGCCTTGTAAGGAGGCGATCCTCTTTGTTTTGCCCTGTCAGCAACGCGCGCTCAGCCAACACGGCATTGGCTTCAGTGAGTTGTTGGATGAAGTGCCCCGAGGTCCAGGCTTCCCGGGCATCGTCAAAGAATGCTTGCCAGTCCTCTTCGGTAGTGATCCGGACAATGGTCACACCCACAAGGTTCACGAACGGAATGGCCACGTAATCCTGGATCTCCAGGCTCAGAGATCCGTCGACCAGGAGTTCCTCCCCGGCGGCGTCATACGATCCCGAAACCTTTACGGTGCCTTCAACATCCTTGTCGCCGTTGAGGACCAGGATGGTGGAGCCTTGGCTCGCCAGCGTCTTCGCGTAGTCGGTATGTTTGGGGTTCTCCACGAAGATCACGTGGCCCGGGATTCGCCCCGGGACGCCGGTGATCCACTGATCCATTGCGGCGGCGGTGCTCTGTTCCTGGCTCAGCTTCAATTCCCCAACCCCAATAGTTGTCCGTGTTTCCCGGGGAGCGGCCGGCGGTTGGCCGGGGCTCGTTCTGAGAAGGACACTATGGGCGCGCTGGGAGGCCCCAGGCTGGAAAGGAGGAACTAGGTGGTGGATGGAGCCGAAAATAGGTGTGATTTGGGTGCCCCTAGGTGGTGGCCAGGGGTTGTCTAGGTGGTGACTTCGCTCGATCAGATATGGAGCGCGAAGCCAGCCAGTACCATGCCATATGGAATCCTTTACCTGGGCGAAAGCCTCCACAAATCAACCGGATACAAACAAAGTGGCCGTTCTGCTTCCCGGTTCCGGATATCCAGTGGAAGGCCCGGTCCTTTTCTGGGTAGGCGAAATGTTGGGTTCGCTTGGATGGCATGTTCAGGCTGTCCGGTGGACTCTTGACGATTCGCCGGGTGCTGCGCATCACGAATTTGCGGCCAATGCTGCCGAGCAGGCTTTTGCTGCCTCGCCCGAAGCCGATCACCGACTGATTGTCGCCAAATCATTCAGCAGTTTGTGTATTCCTTGGGCCGAGGAAGCTGACATCCCTGGGATCTGGCTGACGCCCCTGCTCACAGATGACAGAGTCAGAAGTACTATCGGCACGTCGTCGAAGGACGACCTGTTTATCGGAGGTTCACTGGACAAGCTCTGGGACGGCGGACGTAAATCCGAGAGTGCAGGAATGTTCTTTGAGGTGCCGGGAGCCGACCACTCATTGCAGATTCCGAACGATTGGCGGGCCTCCCAACAGGCCCAAGCGGAAGTGTTCGAACGAATCGAGCAGTTTGTCACGGCTTCGGTCTAGCCCACCAAGGCGCACGCTACCCGGCATTTTTGCCGTGGTAGCGTCGTCCCATGAAAGTGACTATACGAATGCGTCGCACTATCATCGTCTTTCTGGCCGGATTCATCTCATTTGCAATATTCTGGCCAATTTATGGCGCCTTGTCAGCGCTTGGCAACGGCCTCGCGGTAGCGGCCGCGGCAATTGCAATTGATGTCGCTGCATCATCGCATCGCAGAGCTCGACGACCAGTTTAGGAACACGCGAAGGCCCCGCGGCCACAGCCGAGAGAGCGCCACACATTCAGACAGACCTGGGCGTTAGGCAAATCGACGACGGATTCGAGATCCTTAGTTTCTGCTTCCCTTACTATGCAAACAAATACATATCCTCGGTCAAAAGCGCCTTGCGGCTTAAAGGACAGTGCTTGGCGACCGCCTGGCTAAATCCGCAAATATTGTGGAACACATAAGCGAATTACCATTGCGTGACCGCCATCGCCCGCTCTACACGTGTGGGCACGGGTCTAACCAGCCAGTCGCCCCTGCGGACGTTGACGCAAGGACATCAAAGCGAGCGCGTCCAGTAACCCCCGGGCCACACCGAACAACCACGGAAACGGTAGGTCGAAGCCTAGCCAGAACACCGCCTCCACAGGTAGGAGAGCCAGCCCGAGAACAAGCCCGGACCGGCGTCCCCTCCATGCGAGCCAAGCAGCCCACGACGCCACCAACACCACAAGCAGGAATGCCATCAGCAGCGTCACGAAGACCCAGCCGTCCAGGCCGTCCCACGGTCCCGCGTACATCGGGAACAGGTCCATGAACATGGGCAGGTACCCGTTCTGGAGGAGGTAGATGCTGACCGGAATCGCAGGTATCCCGAACGCCGCAGCGTAGATCCAGGTCAGCACAGCCGCGATGCGCGCTTTCCGCATGGCATTCCTCGTTCCGGCCCGCCCCTAAGGGTTTCCATTCCGCCGCCCAGCGGCGGAACCCGCTAAGACCAGTGTGGAACAGAGAACCGGACGGCGGAACCCCGAACGGCCTACGCCTCCTCGAACCACCCCCGCGCAGGGTTGGAGACCTCGGGCGCCTCCCGGAAAACACCGGGCTGGGCAACCCAGCCCACCCCATTGGCGATGACCTTCTGGATCTGCGGCTGGTGGTACACGGGGTATTCCTGATCGCCCGGGCTGAAGTAGAAGATCCTGCCCTTGCCTCGGGAGAATGTCACGCCGGAGCGGAACACCTCGCCGCCTTCAAAGGAGCTGATAAAGATCAGGTCATCGGGTTCGGGGATGTCGAACAGTTCGCCGTACATTTCCTGCTGAGGGATCACGATCGGGCTCTCGATACCAGCCGCGATCGGGTGCGAGGGCTTGACCGTCCATACGAGCTCGCGTTCGCCCTCGTTGCGCCATTTCAGGGAGCACGTGGTCCCCAACAATCGAGTGAAGATCTTGGCGAAGTGCCCTGAGTGCAGCACCACCAAGCCCATGCCGCCAAGGACGTGGCGTTGCACGCGTTCCACCACCTCATCAGCGACTTCCCCATGCGCAATGTGCCCCCACCACAGCAGCACGTCGGTCTGCTCCAGCACCTCTTCAGAGAGTCCATGTTCGGGATCGGCGAGTGTCGCCGTCGAGATTTCGGAGTCCGGGTAGAAGCCGCGCAGTCCGGCGGCGATGGCGCCGTGGATTCCTTCCGGGTACATCTCGCCAATGGTTGCAGGCTCGTTGCGGGCCTCGTGCACGGCCTCGTTCCAGACGACAACCTTCAATTTCGCATCAGACATTTCAGAGCACCACTTCACGTTGTTCGAGGGCGGATTTGTAGCAAGCATCGAGCACCAGGGCACGGCTCAGGGCGAGTGAGCCGTCATGGCTTCCCCATACAGTTTCGCCACCGCGCACGGCAGCGATGAAATCGTCGACGACGGCCTGGTGGGCTCGCCCGGGTTCGGCCACAACTTCGAAGTCGGCGTTCTCGCCGTCCTTCTCCGTGAAGACGTGCACGTCCGCTACCGGGTTCTCGGAGGCGCCAACCGAGCGCAAGTCCGCACCGCCGTCGGTCCCGTAAACCGTGAAGTCCATCAGGTCCCGCTCGTCGCGGTACGTGGCCCATCCCGCTTCCAGGATCAAGGTACCGCCGCCTTCCAGCCGGATGAACGCGGACGCGAAGTCCTCCACTTCAAACTTATGGCTGGAGTTCGAGGCCGTGTAGCGGGCGTTTCCTCCGAGGCCGCGCGGGCCGAGTTCGGAATGGGTCGACGCAGAGACGGCCAGTACCTTGGGCTCGCCGAGGAGGTGCAGTGAGTAGTCCAGGACGTGCACGCCGATGTCAGCAAGCGGTCCGCCACCGGCGAGTTCGGGGTTAGTGAACCAGCTTCCCAGCATCGGAATGCCTTGTCGCCGAAGCCAGGATGCCTTGGCGTAGTACGGGCGACCCAGCGTGCCGGCGTCGATCACTTCCTTGAGCGCCTGGATGTCGCCGCGGCGGCGGTGGTTGAACGCAACGTCCAGCACGCGGCCGGCCTTGCGGGCGGCGTCCACCATCTGTTGACCCTCGACGGCGTTGCGCGCCAACGGCTTTTCGCTCAGCACATGCAGTCCCCGCTCGAGCGACGCAATCGCGATCGGTGCGTGAAGGAAAGTCGGCACAGCGACGCTGACGGCGTCGAGCCCTTCGAGCTCGATCATGTCCTCCCACCGGGCGAAGGCGTGGGGGATGCTGTATTCCTCCTTCAGCTGGGCAAGAAGGTCTTGCTCCATACCGGCGACGGCGACAATCTCGACGCCGTCGATATTGCTGTACGCCTTGAGGTGCTGCTGGCCGGCCCAACCGATGCCCACAACTCCCACCTTGAGGGTTGTGGACGGGGCCTGCTGCTGAATACTCACGTTGTTCCTGTTCTTTCTGTGGTTACTAGGTTTGGGGTTAGCCCTTGACCGCGCCGGCCGTCATGCCGGACACGATGCGCTTCTGGCAGAGGAGCACCAAGATAACGAGCGGGATGGTGATGATCACCGACGCTGCGCTGATGGTGCCGAGGGGTTGGTCGAACTCGCTGGTTCCGCTGAAGAACGCAATGGCCACCGGGACGGGACGTGATTCCGGCGATGTGGTCAGAGTGACGGCCAGGAGGAATTCGTTCCAGACCGAGATGAACACCAGGATCGCCGTCGTCGCCAGGCCGGGGATGGCCAAGGGCAGGATGACTTTCCGGAAGGCGACAAACGGTGTGGCGCCATCCATATACGCGGATTCCTCCAGCTCACGCGGGATCTCCTTGAAGAACGACGTCAGCGTGTAGATCGCCAGCGGCAACGCGAAGGTCAGCTTCGGGATGATGAGGCCGAGCAATGTGTCGTACAGGCCGATTTCACGCCAGATGGAGAACATCGGGGCCGCGATGGCGATGGCCGGGAACGTGGTGACCGAGAGGATCAGCGTCAGGATCATCGCCTTGCGGCGCATCTTCAGCCTGGCCAACGCATAGGCGGCGAAGGACGCGAATACCAGCGCCACTGTTGTAGTCACGACGGCGATAATCACCGAGTTGCGCAAGGCCAGGAGGAACTCGGGGTTCTGGAAGACCACCAGATAGTTCTCGAGGGTCGGCTGGCTCGGGAAGAGCTCGCCTTGGGACAGGCTCGCACCCTTCTTAAGGGAGGTGTTGACCAGCCAGTAGAACGGGATGAGCGAGAAGCCCATCACGGCAATGACGAACACCCAAACCATCGGATGCAGCTTCGCTTCCCCACGCAACCGACGACGCTTCGGCGCCTTGGGGCGCGAGGTGAGTTCCGCCGTCGGGCGTTCTGCAGTCAGCGTGCTCATTGTTCCTCCTTCGCGACGTCGCGGATGTTGCCGCCGGCGAAGCGGACGTAGATGACCGAGACCACCATGACGGTGAGGAAGGTCAGGATGGACAGCGCCGAGCCTTCGCCCACGAGCCGGTTTTCGCGCAGTTGGGTGTAGGCGAGCATGGACATGGATTCGGTGCCGTTGGCGCCGCGGGTGAGGACGAACGGGAGGTCGAACACGCGGAGGGCATCCATGGTGCGGAAAATCGCGGCGAGGACGATCGCCGGACGCAGGAGCGGCAGGGTGATGTTCACGAAGGTCTGCCATTTGCTGGCGCCGTCGAGCTCCGCGGCCTCGTACGTTTCGGCGGAGATGACCTGCAGGCCGGCCAGGATGATGAGCGCCGCGAACGGGGTGGTCTTCCAGACGTCGGCCATGACGATCACGGCCATCGCATAGCCGTGCTCACCGAGCCAGACCACGTCGCCGCCGGGCAGGCCCAGTGCGGAGAGGACGTTGGTGACCAGGCCCATATTGGGCTGGAACATCGTCTGCCAGGTGATGGCGCTGACCACGGTGATGATCGCGTACGGCAACAGAACCACGGTGCGCAGGACGGCCCGGCCCTTGAACGCGAGGTTCAGCAGGAGCGCCATGGCCGTGCCGAGGATGAGTTCCAGGCTGACAGAGAGACCAGCGAAGAGGAACGTCTGGCCGAACGCAGCCCACCACTCCTGGCTTGCGAGGGCGTTGATGTAGTTTTCCAGGCCGACGAATCGGGACAGACCTGCGGTGCGGACGCTGTACTGGTTCAGCGAGAGCCAGATCGCGTAGCCGATAGGGACCGCCGCAACCAGCGCCATGATGACCAGCGACGGTGCGGTCATGCGGAACGCGAGCTTGCGTTCCGCGCGGTCGCGGCCGCTTGCGCGGGCCGGCGCGCCGCGGTTCGGCGCGCCGCGGCCCGGTAGGAGTGTCTTGATGGCCATGATCAGAAGCTCGCCTTGGCGGCAGTGATTTCCTCGGCCATCTTCTGCACGGCTTCCTCGGTGGTGGCGGTGCCGGAGAGGACGGCGTAGACGTTCTTATAGATTGCCTGCGAGATCCGCGGGTACACCGGGGAGATCGGGCGCGGCTTGGCACCCTTCACGGAGGCGAGGAGTTCCGTGGCGAACGGCATCTTCTGGAGAACCGCCGGGTCAGAGTAGGCAGCTTCATTCACGGGTGCCTGGGAGTAGTCCATGGCCACGTGCTTCTGCCAGTCCGGGGTGGTGGCGAAGTCGATGAATGCGACAGCTCCAGCCTGGTTGGTGGAGTGGGCCGAGATCGCCAGGTTCCAGCCGCCCAGCACGCCGGAGGCCTTGCCGCCTTCCCATGCCGGCAGCGGTGCGACGCCGAAGCTGGACGCCAGCGGTGTCGCGTTGAGCAGGCGGTACACGTGCGGCCAGTTGCGCTGGTATCCGAAGTCGCCGGACTCGTAGGCGAGGCGGGCCGGGTCTTCGTTGTAGGTGAGGACGGCGCGGTCGGCTGAGCCGTTCTTGAGGCCGTCGCTCATGAAGTTGAGGACGTCGCGGGTTTCCTTGGAGTCGATTTTGACGTCGCCCTGGTCGTTGAGGACTTCGCCGCCTGCGCTGTAGAGCATTTCGAGGAAGTTCACCGTGAGGCCCTCGTACTGCTTGCCCTGGTAGACGTATCCGTTGCCGGGAGCCTTGGCGGCTTCTGCGTAGAGCTGCTGCCAGGACTCGGGCTTGGCCACCTTGTCCTTTTGGTAGTAGATCAAGCCGGCGTTGGTGAAGAACGGCGAAGCCCAGTACTTGTCCTCATACTTGGTGGTTTCCACAGTGGAGGGAATGAGCCGGTCCTTGTTGGCTTCCACCAGCTTGGTCTGGTCCAGCAGCCAGCCCTGGGAGGCGAACTCGGAGGTCCAGATGACGTCCGTGAGGAAGAGGTCGCACTCGGTGGACTTGCCCTCAAGCCGCTGCACGATCTGCGTGCGGGCTTCGTCCGTGGTGGCGCCGATCTCCGTGTACTTGGCCGTGACCTTGCCGTTCGCCTTCGTGAACGCCTCTGCCGTGCCCTTGTAGATACCGCTCGCGTCCTTGACGCCGCAGATGTTGACGGCACCGCTGGCATCAGCGCCCGACGCCGGGTCGGCAGCTGCCGCTTGCTCGGCACTTTGGGGCGCCGCTCCCCCGCCGCACGCGCTGAGGAGGAGGGCTGCGGCTATGGCGGTAGCCGCTCCGAGGGCTTTTCGGTTTCGGGGGGCTTTGTTCTGGAGCGGGAGAGCAGGTCGGTTCAAGTCCACAAGTGGCTCCTTTGGTGGCTGTGGGCGGTGGGGTTCAGCGCGCGTTTTGGCTGTCCCGCGTGCTGTGGGTGGCTTCTTTGCCGATGGTTCTTTCTGATCCGTGGAATCGATTCCAAAAGTGTTCAAAAGAATCGGCCTTGCGGCCGTGGAATCGATTCCAAAGTAGTGTGACAGGGACCATTGAGGGCTGTCAACCCTCTTTATTTCGTGGAGTCTCGGATGACGAGCTCGTGAGGGAGGAAGGTTCTTCCCTTGCGATGTGGACCCTCGACGGTCATTCGTTCGAGGAGTTCAGCGAAGGCTACGCGGCCCATCTCGTAGGCGGGCTGCCGAACAGTGGTCAGTTCCGGGACGCACATTTCTGCTTGGGCAGAGTCATCGAAACCTGCGACTGCAATGTCATGCGGAACTCGTAGTCCGGCGTCGGTGAGTTCACGGACGCAGCCTGCCGCGACAACGTCGGTTCCGCAGAAGATCGCATCCGGAAGGTCCTTTGTTTCCAGGAGCTTCTTCGTGAGGCTGCGCCCGGCATGGAACCCGAAGTTGCCCTCCCCGAGCAGGATCTGGTCCTGCTCCAAGCCCACTTCCGTGAGAGCTTGGCGGAATCCTTCCTCGCGCAACCGGCCCGAGCGGGCTCCCCTATGGGCGAGCATGGCCAGCTTCTTGGCGCCCGTGTCGATCAAGTGCTTGGTGATGTCGTAGGCGGCCTGGCGGTCATCAATGGACACCCCGAATGCCGCTTCGGCGTCGACGATTTCACAGACCTGGACCACGCTCATTTGCTCAGCGACCGTATTGACGTCGTCGTCCGGCATCGTCGGCGAGAAGATCACCAAACCGTCCACGGAGCCGTTGCGCAGCATGTCCACGAGCTGCTGTTCGCGGTCCAGGTCTCCGTCCGTCGCTGCTATGAGGCTGACGTAACCCGAGTCCGCCGCAGCGTCGCCGACACCTCGGAAGACTTCACTGATCACGAGGGAGTCCAGGTTTTTGGCGAGGGCCAGGACTCGCATTGTGCGGTCTCTTCGGAGATCCCTTGCCGAGGCGAGAGGACGATAGCTGAGCTGACGGATGGCAGCATTGACCTTCTCCTTGGCCGCCTCACTTACTGACGAACTCCCGTTCAAGACCCGCGACACCGTCCCCACGGACACGCCCGCCGTTTTGGCGACGTCCTGAACTGTCGGCCGAGCCATTCGTTGTCCTTCCGCGAGCAGTGTCGATGGTCCCTGCCGCCATGCCGCTGCGGTGCCCACGACGCTCCTCAGCATAGCTGGAGACAGGGAAAGGGCATCGAATCTCTTGCATCTTTGGTGAATAATGAGCCACCCGCCGAAGCCTCAGGAGACACGTGCAACCGAACAGGCACAATTAGGTCAAAAGACAAAATCGACGAGACAGGCCCGAGCTGCTAAAGCAAATCGGTGGCGTGTTCGATGTTAGTACGGAACCTCGCTACGGTCTGTTGGAAAGATTCACCAGGATTGGCCGCAAAACCCTCAAGACTGAGAGCGTACGCGTGGCAGCGCGGCCGAGAAATAGTCCTATCCGCCGCAATCCATAAGGCAAACTGAACCGGGTCGTCAAAACCATGCTTTACACATTGCCCCAGATGCTCCCAAACCATCGGGAGGCTGAACTCCCCATCTTCGCTTTCAGCGGTTGAACCTTCCATTGCCATGATCTTTCCCGGGAACCCAAAAATGAAGGACACGTCGCGCACGAAACGCATAACGAACGCGCGAGCGCGTTTGCACCTCACATCTGGCTTCTTTCCCAACGAATCAGCAAGTCGAGCCTCTATTGCTTGTAGAGTACTGCCGCCCATCCACAGTCGGAGACACGCCCAGCGAGTCGCCGCGTTCAGAGCCGCCTCGTCTGCTGAACCGGAGACGTCGTCGGGCTGAACCGAGAGTTCATCAGCAAGTCTTCCTCGGGACATGGACTCAAGAAGCTCAGGGCGCTTCGACAGCACAGCAATTAACCACTCCGCTGCCTCTGAGACGGTTACTGCATCGGAAGGAGAGTTGGTATCAAGTTCTTGTTTGATAATTTGCAAAGACTCGAGAGGAACGCCTGCCCCAGCCGCGAGCATCTGTAAATAATTTGAAACATCATTTGTCTCTCTGGCAACGGCCCGTTTAACAGCAGCCACGCGCTGGTCAATCCATTCACGGTCCCCCCTGCTTCGGGCTCGGTACGACGACAGCGTCCGTCTCACTATCGTCTCGACCCTGTCAACAGTTTCCTCTGCACCGAGGGTTGGGGCCAAACGCCTTAGCACATAATCGGCATCGGGGTTCATGTCCATTGTCAGGACTCGGTCCAGAACGTCTTCAAGTGGATCTTGAATGGTGAGGCACTGGTCGTTCATCGAAAATACGCTCTGGACCCTGTGCCATGAGTTCGAGCTAGGAAGGTCCACAGAAGTTGCTGAGACTATTTGTCCTGGAATCAGCAGGACCATGCCATATGAATTCTCACCAGCCCGCCCAGCGCGGCCTGCCGCATTCAAAAGCTCATGCGCAGCCACATTCTGGCGCATCTCATTGGTATCGTCGTAACGAGTGTCGCCGGCGATAATCACAAGCGAGGCCGGTAGATTCATTCCTTGCGCAAGGGTGGACGTTGCAGCCAATACGTTTATTCCGTCGGATCGTGAGAACAGTGACTCATGCAGTAAACGCTCTGCTGGCAGTAGGAGGCTGTGGTGCGGCAGGCTCGTAGAGATAACACTCAAGTGCGATGCGTCCACATCTGCGTACAAAGCCTCAACGGCCCCAAGCTCTTCGAGGGCGGACCTAAATAGTCCCACCTCTTTGGAGTTCATAAGGACAGTGCGGGACGGTAGAATCTCGACGATCGAGGTTGAGATACTTGAAACAAAAACAACATTCTCGCCAAAAACAAGAGTTTTCACACCGGAACTGCTTGCAGCGCCAGCGATGGCAGCGGCTACTTTATTAGCGTTCGGAGTCAAATACCAACTGTTGGCATTTCGCGTGTTGTGTGCGGCGGCCAACTGAATATCCCCATCAAGTAGTGGAATAAGGGCGTAGTCGTCAAATTCATTCGACTCCCAAAGCGCATGCAAGCCAAAAACGGCCATTGGCCGCACCAAGAGCTGTTCCTTGACATCTTTCGGAGGAGCCTTCTGAGTCCGGTGCATACGTTCGAACGCTAGATATTCACGCAGTTCCTGAATTTCAGTTGAGTCGTAGACTACACAACCACGCACTTGGCGTGTTGGCTTCCAACCACCGGTGAGAGGCACGGTTGGGCGGCCGGTCAGTTCCTGCAGCCACGCGGACAATTCTTCGCTATTATCGATCATGGCCGACAATAATAAGAGGTCTGCGTTGGGTACTAGGCTGCTAAAAAGAAGGATTGCCAGCATTGCATCTATGGCTCTGGTGTTTCGCCCGCCCTGTTTTGGATGGATCAGATGGCATTCATCAAATACCAGCAAACCGACGTCACTAAAGGCTTCCTCCGTAAACGCTAGATGCGCGAGGAATTTCTCAGGCGTCATGACGGTAATACTTTGAAGCGGCTCCTCCTGTCCGAGGAGGTCGAACATGTCATCGCTTTCCAACGCAACGTCCGGGAAAGAGCGCGTCAAGGCGTCATGTGTTTGATCGACCAACGCCAGAGTCGGCGCGAGGAATACGACTTTTTTGCCCGCGGCGAGAGTCGTCGCGATCTTGAGTTCAGAGAGTGTAGATTTTCCTGCTCCGGTGGGGAAACTAACGACCGAAGACGTTCCTTGTTGGAGCAACCCTTGCTCAATGGCTTGGCGATGGTTCGGCCATAGATATGGCCGGCGACCAGCCAAACGCTCCACAACGTATCCCCAGGCTTCATCGGACACGCTCTCAGGCTTATCCATAGCTACCAGTGATGATTCGAGTAGAAATCGGATAGCCGGTTTGAGCAGAGTAGCCAGGTGCAGCGGACCAGCGTAAACGCTCATCACCTTCTTATCTAGATCAAGAGGTGAGGTCCATGTTTCGACACAAAGGGCCCTTATGCCGTCAAGCTCCTCGTCAAAGTTAGACGGCGACACTGATGAACGCTGAGTCGTCTGCTCTAAAATCATGCAGGAAGCACACCGCTGAAGCAAAATAAGGATCCGGCGATAGAGTTCGCGCACCGCAAGTTCGTCTTCCGAAAACTCCGACGTAGATCTTTGACCGATGTCTGCATCGGGCACGCGTTGACCAACGACTGCCTGCAACCTGCCCGTTGCGATGTTGGAGATTGTGAGAAATAAGCTGCGTTCAACCCCAACCTCCACCGGGATATTGAACTGGCGTGTCATTTCTACGGCATCTGCTGGTGACTCGGCCGCGAGATATAGAAGCACGCCGGCCAGATCTGAGGATATTGAGTGCACCCCCACAAAGCTGCGTGGTGCCGCATTATGATTTCTCAGGCTACTCGTTGCCACAAGGTGCGCTGTAGCGCCGACGAACGCAGCTGCTTTCACGTTGGGACGGTCCAAGCTGGCAGCGACGAGGGCTTCCATTGATGAACCAAGACGACGAAGCCTGCTGACGGCCTCCAATACATCATTGGACTGCGCATCATCTGCCCGCGTTTTCAGCCTCTCGGCAAAAATCGCTGCATAGGTGCGAGATATCAAGCTGCCAATCTCATTATTTGGCAGATCCGCCAAGGCTGGAGCTGCCTGAAAAAGGGTTGACGTTGCGGCATCAAACATTTTGAGACCGCATCGTCTCAAGTTTTGCTACGCAATCCGCAGCAAGTTCCTTCATCCATTGCCTCATATCTTGACAATAAAAAACTTCTCCACGACGACGATCATCCGATCCGGTTACGACCTGATCATAACCATCAAATAATCGAGCATATCCATCAGTTCTATTGTGCGAACCGCCTATTGTTATGCTCACGCGATATTTCAAAATTCTTTCCCAGATCACCTTGTTCACGACATCTTCTGCATCAAGACCCTCGGCGGTCTGCAAGAGTGCTGACACCCCGTCAGTAAGCACATCATCTCGTTCGCCGTCCTCAAAGGACTTGAGTTCCGGCCACACATCATCTCGAATTGTGTTCCGCGGATTTGTAGTTGCTTTATCCTCGAAGACTACTGCTGCCATGATCTCGGTCGTGGCGGAGTTGAGTTCCAGCAACAGCCCGTCAAGGCCCTTGTCAGCACGAATGATATGAGGCGCTGTTACGAACGTTCCTGGGTTGGTGATATTTGCCGCCAACCATGAGATCACTTGAAACATCCAGCCATCGCGGTGAAACGGATCATTACCTGATGTTAGATCAAACTTTTTGATGGCCGAGGCGAAAGCCCTTTGATTTATCTGAAGCTGCGCATCTCCCGCCAGAATCTTATAGGCGTGCCGAGCTCGTCCCAGCGCGGCCAAAGCAAGATAATATACCAGACTATCGCGATCTATGACTTCCCAAGAGTTTCCATGACACAGGCCGCCTTGCGACACCGGAGTCAGCTGCAAGACCACGACTAGTCACCTTTCAATGGAAACGCAGAAACATCTCTGGATATTGAGAAAGACCCAATGCATAAATCGCTCTAAGTCTAATCCAAATATTTTCCGGCCAGCACTGTCGCGCGAGTCCGCGCTCCCACGCCGCCTCATCGAAACGAGATCAACCACTTTTGCCTGAGTCTTGAGTTCACTGCTGGGATCGGGAAGGCAACCAACCGAAGTGGCTAGTTGTGAACGCAAAGCCAGTTGACAGTGCGGATCGCCAGAATTGGAGCACCAGGAAGCCTCATCGGCCCAATGCTCCTCGGAAGGTCCCCTGGCGTGGCGCCGGCAGAAATTGCGGGATGTCGGAGACCTCAGGATCCAAGTAGAAGGATGATTCAAGCGAAAGAGCTCGTCTGTGGCATCAGAAGGCTAGGACGGTTGCGCGGGCACTCGCCCGATGTTTGAGACTCAACACGAGGGTGAATAAACAGCTTGTTCCACTCGTTTTATTCCTGGAGAACCGGGGGACTGATCACTTGTTGCCTTAGGCTACCAACTGCAACCTCTTCACAGGACTCCCCAGCCGAGCACTCATCACTTTGGTATCCCCCGCCACCCCCTTGACTCCCACCCCCACCTTCCCTAAACTTTTCATAAAGCAGAATCTAAATTCCACAAAGCGGAAACTGAAGCCAATCACCAAGGCAGCAGCCAAGCAACCGGAAGATAGATCCAAAGCCCCTCCTCGGAAGGACCTACGATGACGTACACAGTGAACTGCTCCATCCTCCTGACGGAGCTGCCCTTGCTCGAGCGCCCCGCCGCCGCGAAGGCAGCCGGTTTTGACGCCGTCGAGTTCTGGTGGCCCTTCGCCACTTCGGTTCCCACCGACAAAGAGACAACAGAGTTTGAAACAGCCATCAAGGACGCCGGCGTTCAGCTCACGGGCCTGAACTTCAACGCAGGCAACATGCCCGGCGGCGATCGCGGCCTGGTTTCCTGGAAGGGACGTTGCTCCGAGTTCAAGGACAACATCGACGTCGTAGCCGGCATCGGTGAGCGCCTCGGCTGCAAGGCCTTCAACGCCCTCTACGGCAACCGCCAGGACGAGTTCACCCCTGAAGAGCAGGACGAACTCGCGGCAAAGAACCTCGCCGCAGCTGCAGAAGGCGTTGCCCGCATTGGCGGCACCGTCCTCCTCGAACCGGTCAGCGGCGCACCCAAGTACCCGCTCCTCACCGCCGAAGACGCACTCAAGGTCATCGCCCGCGTCAAGGCAGAATCCGGTGCACAGAACATCAAGCTCCTCGCCGACTTCTACCACTTGGCAGTCAACGGCGACGACGTCGAATCCGTCATCGAGAACCATGCCAAGGACTTCGGCCACATCCAGATCGCCGACAACCCCGGCCGCGGCGCTCCCGGAACCGGCACCCTCCCCCTCGGCGAATGGATCGCCCGCAGCCGCGAACTCGGTTACGACGGCTACATCGGCCTCGAGTACAAGGAACCGCAGGAAACGGCCTTCAGCTGGGCAATCCGCCAGCGCGCCAACGCCAACTAGGCATCGCAGCCCCATCTAGGTAACAGCAAACGCTCCACTGAGCACTCATTAGGACGCTTGCTGTCACCTAGTTGGGTAAGCACACCCGGGTTAAAACACGCACAGACTTCCCCAGAAAGAGAACCACAATGAGCAACGTTGCAGTCATCGGACTCGGAATCATGGGCCTTCCCATGGCCATCAACCTCGTCAAGGCCGGCCACACGGTCATCGGTTTCAACCGCAGCCAGGACAAGATCGACAAGCTTGTCTCCGAGGGCGGCCAGGGTGCCACGAGCATCGCGGACGCAGTCAAGGACGCCGACGTCGTCATCACCATGGTCCCGGACTCCCCCGATGTTGAGGGTGTTGTCAGCGGCAAGGACGGCGTCTTCGCCAACGCGAGGAAGGGCACCATCTGGATCGACGCATCCAGCATCCGCCCGGACGTCGCCAAGCGCCTCTCCGAAGACGCAGTAGCAGCCGGCATCCGCCCGCTCGACGCTCCCGTATCCGGTGGTGAGCAGGGCGCCATCGACGCCGTCCTGTCCATCATGGTCGGCGGCGAAGCAGCTGACTTCGAGGCAGCACAGGATGTCCTCAACGCAGTGGGCAAGACCATCGTCCACGTCGGCCCGTCCGGCTCCGGCCAGACCGTCAAGGCAGCCAACCAGCTGATCGTGGCCGTCAACATCCAGGTCCTCGGCGAGGCCATCGCCTTCCTTGAGGCCTACGGCGTAGACACCGACGCAGCACTGAAGGTCCTCGGCGGCGGCTTGGCCGGCTCCAAGGTCCTCGACCAGAAGGGTCAGAAGATGCTCGACCGCAACTTCGACCCCGGCTTCCGCCTGGCCCTCCACCACAAGGACCTGGGCATCGTCACCTCCGCAGCCCGCGAAGCCAACGTCGCCGTCCCGCTCGGCGCAGTCGTCGCCCAGCTCGTCGCCGCAACCGTCAACCAAGGCGACGGCGGCCTCGACCACTCGGGCCTCTTCAAGCAGGTCCTCCAGCTCAGCGGCCGTAAGTAAGCCCAAAAGGGCACCAAGCAACAAACAGCAGGGAACCCGCCGTCGTACTTAAACGACGGCGGCTCCCTCACCACACCCAAAAACACCACAGACTTCGCCCGAAAGGGCAAAAAACAAGGAGTACACCATGGCAAAGATGCGCACCGTTGATGCGGCCGTAGCCATCCTGGAAAAGGAAGGCGCAACCGAAGCTTTCGGTCTGCCCGGCGCAGCGATCAACCCCTTCTACTCAGCAATGCGTGCCCACGGCGGCATCCGCCACACGCTGGCCCGCCACGTTGAAGGCGCCAGCCACATGGCTGACGGCTACAGCCGCGCAGCTGATGGCAACATCGGCATCTGCATCGGCACGTCGGGCCCCGCTGGCACGGACATGATCACCGGCCTGTACGCAGCCCAGGCTGATTCCATCCCCATGCTCTGCATCACCGGCCAGGCACCCGTTGCCAAGCTGCACAAGGAAGACTTCCAGGCTGTGGACATCGAGTCCATCGCCAAGCCGTTGACCAAGTTCGCCATGACCATTCTGGAACCGGGCCAGGTTCCCGGCGCGTTCCAGAAGGCTTTCCAGCTGATGCGCTCGGGTCGCCCGGGCCCGGTTCTGCTGGACCTGCCCATCGACGTTCAGATGGCCGAGATCGAATTCGACATCGACGCCTACGAGCCCCTGCCGGTGGAGAAGCCCAAGGCTTCCCGCAAGCAGCTGGAGAAGGCACTGGATCTGCTGACCGCCGCCAAGCACCCGCTGATCGTTGCCGGTGGCGGCATCATCAACGCCGGCGCTTCGGCCCAGCTGGTTGAACTGGCCGAGATCCTGAACGTTCCGGTTATCCCCACGCTGATGGGTTGGGGCACCATCCCGGACGACCACCAGCTGATGGCCGGCATGGTTGGCCTCCAGACCTCGCACCGCTACGGCAACGAGACGTTCCTGCAGAGCGACTTCGTGATCGGCATCGGCAACCGTTGGGCCAACCGCCACACCGGCGGCCTGGACACCTACACGGCAGGCCGAAAGTTCGTTCACATCGACATCGAGCCGACGCAGATCGGTCGCGTTTTCTCGCCGGACTTGGGCATTGCGTCCGACGCCGGTGCGGCGCTGGACGGTCTGTTGGAGCTGGCACGCGAACGCCAGGCTGCAAACGAACTGCCGGACTACTCGGGTTGGGTTGCCGAGTGCCAGGAGCGCAAGGGCTCCCTGCACCGCAAGACCAACTTCGACAACGTGCCCATCAAGCCGCAGCGCGTGTACCAGGAGATGAACAAGGCCTTCGGCCGCGACACCACCTACGTGTCCACCATTGGCTTGTCGCAGATCGCCGGCGCGCAGATGCTGCACGTGTTCGGTGCCCGCAAGTGGATCAACGCAGGCCAGGCTGGCCCGCTGGGCTGGACCGCTCCCGCTGCATTGGGCGTTGTTCGTGGAACCCCGGATGCCACCGTTGTTGCCCTGTCCGGTGACTACGACTTCCAGTTCATGATCGAGGAACTGGCCGTGGGCGCGCAGTTCAACCTGCCCTACATCCACGTCGTGGTGAACAACTCCTACCTGGGCCTGATCCGTCAGAGCCAGCGCGGTTTCAACATGGAGCAGAACGTTTCTCTGGCCTTCGAGAACATCAATTCCCCGGAGACCAACGGCTACGGCGTTGACCACATCAAGGTTGCCGAGGGCTTGGGCTGCAAGGCCATCCGCGTTGAGGACCCGAACGATCTGCCGGCCGCTTTCGACAAGGCCAAGGCTCTGATGGGCGAGTTCAAGGTTCCCGTGGTTGTTGAAGTGATCCTGGAGAAGATCACCAACATCTCCATGGGCGTTGAGATCAACGGCGTGAACGAGTTCGAAGAGTTGGCAGAAACCGCGGCGGACGCTCCCACCGCGATCCTGACCAAAGCGTAAGTAACAGTAAAAGAAGGGAGGCACCGGAATGCGTGTTGTCATCGCCCCGGACAAATTCAAGGGCTCGCTGTCCGCGCCCGACGTCGCCAAGCACCTGGCAACAGGCTTGCTCGCGGGGTTCGGTTCGAAGGGTTTTGAAGCAACACGCATCCCGGTGGCCGACGGCGGCGAAGGAACCATCGACGCCGCCATCGGCTCCGGCTTCACCCGCCGAACCACCACCGTCACTGGCCCGCTCGGCGAGCCAGTGAAGGCCGACTTCGCACTGCGGGACCAGGAAGCTGTCATCGAAATGGCGGCAGCTTCCGGTCTCGCCCTCCTCCCGGACGGCCCCACGTCCCAGACCGCCAAAACCGCAACCAGCATCGGCACGGGTGAACTCATCCGCGCCGCGTTGGACCTCGGCTGCCGCAAGATCATCCTGGGTGTGGGCGGCAGCGCCAACACCGACGCCGGCGCTGGAGTCCTGCAGGGCCTCGGCGCCGTGTTCCTGGACAAGAACGGCAACGAACTCCCCGGCAGCGGCGCGGCCCTCGCGGAAATAGACAGCATCGACTTCTCCAACTTCGACGTCCGCGTCGAGGCCACAGAGTTCGTGTTGGCGTCCGACGTCGACAATCCCCTTTTGGGGGCAAGCGGAGCCCCAGCCATCTTCGGTCCGCAGAAGGGCGCGACGCCGGACGACGTCGCCGAACTGGACGCCGCTGCAAGCCACTTCGTGGACGTGCTCGCAGCAGCAACCGGGCAGCACGCCAAGTTTGCGGCCAAAGCCGAAGGCGCCGGAGCGGCAGGCGGCGTTGGCTACATAGCCATAGCGGCACTGAAGGCAGAGCGCCGGCCGGGTATCGACGTCGTGCTTGAATTCACTGAACTCGAGCACAGGCTCAAGGGCGCCGATCTGGTGATCACCGGAGAAGGCAGCCTGGACGAGCAAAGCCTGCTCGGCAAGACCCCCATGGGCGTCTCGCGGGCGGCACAACGGAACGGGGTTCCCGTGATCGCAGTGTGCGGGCGGAGTACCCTGAGCCGTGAACAACTCACGGATGCCGGCTTCCACACGGTCCACGCACTGACCGATCTGGAAAAAGATGTCCAAAAATGTATCGCTGAAGCAGGTCCGTTGCTTGAACAATTAGGTAAGCACATAGGCGTGTACCTGGCGGAACGGACCGAAAACAAGGAGTACCTCAATGTCTGAAGCAATCGGCGCCTATGACCTCGTTATCCGGGGCCAGCGCATCCTGACCACCGCCGGACTCGCAGCCCGCGAAGTTGGCATCCGCGACGGCATCATCGTCGCCATCGAACCCCTGGGCAACGGCCTGACGGGCAACGAGGTCATCGAACTCGCAGACGACGAAACCCTCATCCCCGGCCTGGTGGACACCCACGTCCACGTCAACGAGCCCGGCCGCACCGAGTGGGAAGGCTTCGCCTCCGCCACCCGCGCCGCAGCTGCCGGTGGCGTGACCACCATCATCGACATGCCGCTGAACAGCATCCCGCCCACCACCACCGTGGACGGCCTGGAGCAGAAGCGCGTGGTCGCCAAGGACCAAGCGTTCGTGGACGTCGGATTCTGGGGCGGTGCCATCCCGGGCAACAAGGCCGACCTCCGCCCGTTGCACGACGAAGGCGTCTTCGGCTTCAAGTGCTTCCTCCTGCACTCCGGCGTGGACGAGTTCCCGCACCTCGATGCTGACGAGATGGAAGAGGACATGGCTGAGCTCAAGTCCTTCGACTCCCTTATGATCGTGCACGCCGAGGACTCCCACGCTATTGACCGCGCCCCGCACCCCGGCGGCGACCACTACGAAACCTTCCTCGCTTCCCGCCCCCGCGGTGCCGAGAACAAGGCCATCGCCGAGGTCATCGAGCGCGCCCGCTGGACCGGCGCCCGCGCCCACATCCTGCACCTCTCCTCCTCGGATGCGCTGCCCATGATCGCCTCAGCAAAGCGCGACGGCGTCAACCTCACCGTTGAGACGTGCCCGCACTACCTGACCCTCATGGCCGAAGAAATCCCCGACGGCGCCACGGCCTACAAGTGCTGCCCGCCCATCCGCGAGGCTTCCAACCGCGAGCTCCTCTGGAAGGGCCTGCAGGACGGCACCATCGACTGCATCGTCTCGGACCACTCCCCCTCCACGCTGGATTTGAAGGACCTGGAAAACGGCGACTTCGCCGTGGCCTGGGGCGGCGTTTCCTCGCTGCAGCTGGGCCTGTCGCTGATCTGGACCGAAGCCCGCCACCGCGGCATCCCGCTGGAGCAGGTCGTGTCTTGGATGGCCGAGAAGCCCGCCGCCTTGGCCCGCCTGCACAACAAGGGCCAGCTCGCCCTGGGCTACGACGCCGACTTCTCCATCTTCGCCCCGGACGAAGCCTTCGTTGTGGACGTCACCAAGCTCAAGCACAAGAACCCGATCACGCCGTACGACGGCCGTCCGCTGGCCGGCGTCGTCCGCAAGACCTACCTGCGCGGCACCCCGATCGACGGCCAGAACCCCGGCGGCAAGCTGCTCCGCCGCGGCAACGTTTAGGTCAACCGCCATGGCAGTCAATGCCTACGGGCCACCGCCGTCGCGAGGATCCGCAGCCCGCGGGTCTTCCGCGCGCCGGAACGGCCTGACAGCGCACGGGCTGGCCCTCTGGGTCAACCCGGCCGAGGGCGACGAGATCGATCCTGAAGTCTGGGAACGGGCAGCACGCCTTGTGCTGGCCCGCGCCATGAAACTTGCCCCGGAGGCGGAAGTCCGCATCTGGCCCGCCACCGGGGCAGAGCACTCCGGCGTCGGCGACACTTCCTGGGGCGGCACTCCGCAGGAAGCCGCCGACGCCGGTACCAACGGTTCGCTGTCGCTCGCCGAAGCCCTCGCGGAGGCGCGTTCGGTGACCCGCGCGGAAGAGGCGGAGCGCGAAGCAGAGGGCGACAGCACCGCCGTCGAGCCCGTAACGTTGGCGAGCCGACGCAGCCAACTTGCGGTGGACCTCGCCGCTGAAGTAGTGCTGCTGGACGGCGAGCCGGTTTCCTTTACTGGCATGGAATATAAGCTGCTGCGCTACCTCGTGGTCAACTGCTCACGGGCCATCAGTCGTGAAGAATTGCAACGTTTTCTGGAGTCATTTGACCTCCCCGGCGCGGCATTTCGGTCGATCGACGTTTATGTTGGAAGGGTGCGGCGGAAGCTAGGCTCCGCCCGACACACCGTCGCCACCGTCCGTGGTGGCGGCTACCAGTTCGTGCCAGGGCCCTATGCCACAGTGCGCGGACCTGCGGAATACAGCATCTAAGTTCGCTGTTGTTAAAGATCAACGCCCCCGCAATTTGCATGACCGCTGTTGTTTGAAATGAAGGCCGGCTGTTTGCCGGTGAAACGTAAAGGATCGCCATGACCCAGAAACTCCTCGTCGGAACGCAAGCACCTGATTTCGCGCTTCTCGACGCCGACGGCACCAAGGTCTCGCTGTCCGATTACCGCGGACGCAACGTCATTGTGTACTTCTACCCGAAGGCAGCCACCCCCGGCTGCACCACCGAGGCTTGCGACTTCCGCGACAACCTCGCCAGCCTGCAGGGCAAGGGCTACGACGTCATCGGGATCTCCCCGGACGGCCCTGAGGACCTCGCTAAGTTCACAGGTGAATTCGCCCTGACCTTCCCGCTGCTCTCCGACGAAAACCACTCCGTGGCACTCGCTTACGGCGCTTGGGGCGAGAAGCTGGTCGACGGCGAAATCGTCGAAGGCCTGGTCCGCTCCACCGTTGTCCTCGACGGCGAAGGCACCGTGAAGCTCACCCAGTACCAGGTTTCCGCGCAGGGCCACGTCCAGGCGCTCAAGGAAGAGCTGGGCGTCTAACCCTCTCTCACATCCCGAGTGCTTGAGGGAAACCCTCTCGCACATAACTGCACAAATCGTGTAACGCCCGCCCACTTTTGTGAGCGGGCGTTTCATGTGTCGTGACTAAACGTGACAAATACCCAGCAGCATTAGTTAATGGAGCCATGGTCTCCTCCCCACCCGTGCGCCACGCTGTCGTCGTCGAAGATGACGCTGACATCCGCGGCCTTCTCGTCCTCATTTTGGAGCAGCTCTATTTCGTGGTGACGGAAGCACCCGACGGTCTCTCCGGCGTCGAAGCTGTCCGCAGAACCAACGCCGAACTGGTGACGCTGGACATCAATCTTCCGGACATCGATGGCATGGAAGTCTGCCGTCGCCTCCGCGAATTCTCCGACGCCTACATCCTGATGCTCACCGCCCGGGCCGACGAGATTGACCGGCTCAACGGGCTGGACACCGGCGCGGACGATTACATCAACAAACCCTTCAGCCCCAAGGAACTCCAGGCGCGCATCCGTGCCCTGTTCCGCCGCGCCCGCACGCCTGCCGCACCCGCCGAGGACACCGGCCAGAGCGACGAACTCGCCCGGGCAGCAGTGGTGCAGCAGAGCCTCCTGCCGCGCGAAACGGTCCGCCTCAGCGGTTACGACGTCGCTGGCGCCTTCCGCCCTTCGCGCAGCGTTGGTGGGGACTTCTATGACTGGTACCAGACCCGTGACGGCATGCACTTCACGTTCGCGGACGCCATGGGCAAGGGCATGGGTGCCGCGCTGATCGCAGCAACGGTCCGCGCCGTGATGCGGTCCGTGGCGGACACCCCGGCCATAGACGCTGCGTTCGGCTCGGCCAGCGCCACCATTGCCTCTGACCTGGACCAGTCCGAGTCCTTCGTCACCATGTTCCACGCGCGGCTGGACAGCGCCTCGGGCACGCTCAGCTATATCGATGCCGGCCATGGGCTTGCGCTGCATGTTCCCGCTGAGGGGGCGGCGCGGCGGCTGGTCTCCGCCGGACCGCCCGTCGGGATCCTGGATGACCAACTGTGGCCCGCGTCGGAGCTCGACCTGGAACCGGGCGATTCCCTGGTGATCGTCAGCGACGGCGTTCTCGACGCCCACAATTCCTTGGAGGACTTCCAGCGGAACGTGGAGAAGGTGGCACGGAGCGGAGCAACTGCAGACGATGTGTGCGCCGCCCTGCTCGAGTTGGCACCGGCGGCGACCGCCGAAGATGACGTGACCGCCGTCGTCGTACGCCGAAAACCAAACGCAGGACTGTAGACCGCAAAAGGGGGGATTTGTGACACGTTTCTGGACTCGGCTGATCGTTGTGCTGACGGTCATTCTGGGCGTCAACTACGTGGCGTGGCGGTGGATGGCGTCGCTGAACTGGGACGCGTGGTGGATCGCCGTCCCGCTGGTGATCGCCGAGACGTACAGCCTGATCGACGTCATGTTGTTCGGCCTGACCGTGTGGAACATCAAATTCCGGAAACCGCCACCCTCTGCCCCGGAGACGGCCACTGTGGACGTCTTCATCACCACGTACAACGAGCCCTTGGATCTGGTGATGACCACGGCTTTGGCGGCCAAGGACATCCGCTGGCCGCACAGTACCTGGATCCTCGACGACGGCGACCGGCCCGAAATGCGCGAACTCGCCGAGTCCAACGGGATTGGCTACGTCACCCGCGGCGCCGATTGGACGCCGGACATGCCGCGGCACGCCAAGGCCGGCAACCTGAACAACGCACTCATGGTCACCTCGGGCGAGTACCTGTTGATTCTCGACGCCGACCAGATCCCCGAGCCTGACATCCTGGACAAGACGCTGGGCTACTTCAACGACGACAAAGTGGCGCTCGTCCAGACTCCGCAGTACTTCACCAACGTCCCTGCCGACGACCCCCTCGGCAGCCAGGCGCCCCTGTTCTACGGCCCCATCCAGCAGGGCAAGGACGGCTGGAATGCGGCGTTCTTCTGCGGGTCCAACGCGGTCCTCCGCCGGGAAGCCCTCATGCAGCTGGGCCTGGTGGGCTACGTCAAAGCCACCGAGAAGAGTGTCCGGCGAGCCCTCGCCGCTTCGCGTACCGCCATTAAGAAGGCACGCCGATCCCCCGAGGCCGAGAACCCGCTGGTTGAGCAGATGCTGAACGAGGTGGAGGCCGCTACGGAATCCGCGCAGAAGGAACTCGAAGCCGGGGCATCCCTCAGCGAAATCACGTACCGGGTTCGCCGCCAAGTGGACGATGCCGTTCGCACCCTCGTGGCCGCCGACTTCTCAGCACTGCAATCGGACCTCGAGGAGATCGCAGCCATGGAACTCGCCCACGTCGGCGAGTCGGGCGTGACCACCGTGGCGACTGACGCCGTCGACCGTATGTCCGGACGCGACTGGTCCCCGCTGGGTGCGCTCGAGTCGGTTCACGCTGTCCTGGACGCCATCTCGGTGGAACGCGCCGACGAGGCCCAGCCAATCATGCCGCTGGCCACCATCTCCGTCACAGAGGACATGGCCACCGCGATGCGCCTGCACGGCCTGGGTTGGAAGAGCGTTTACCACCACGAAATCCTCGCCAATGGGCTGGCCCCTGAGGACGTCAAGACCATGCTGACCCAGCGCCTCCGCTGGGCCCAAGGCACCATGCAGGTCCTCCTCCGCGAGAACCCCCTGGTCCAACGCCGGCTCACGTGGGGCCAGCGACTCATGTACTTCTCCACCATGTGGACGTACCTGAGCGGCTTCGCTGCCGTGGTCTATTTCGCGGCGCCCATCATCTACCTGACGCTCGGCATCCTGCCGGTCAACAGCATCAGTTTCGACTTCTTCATCCGCTTCATTCCATTCATGGTGGTGAATCAACTGCTGTTCCTGGTGGCCGGACATGGGATTCCCACCTGGCGCGGACAGCAGTACAGCCTCGCGCTGTTCCCCACCTGGATCAAGGCCTGCACGACGGCGGCCCGCAACGTTTGGTTCGGCCGTCCCCTCGGGTTCGCGGTCACCCCCAAAGCCCGGCAAAGCGGCGGGCCCAGTTGGAGCCTGATCCGGCCGCAGATCATCGTGGCGGTGCTGCTGGCGGTGGCGCTGGTTGTTGGCCTTATCCGGCTGCTCGCCGGAATGTCCGAGCCCCTTGGCACACTGGTGAACGTGGCATGGGTTGCGTTCGATCTGGTGGTCCTGAGCGTGCTGGTCAAAGCAGTTTTGTACAAGGGTTTCGTGCCCGAAGTTGTCGGGCCAGAGCGCCCCGAGGAGAGGAATGCAGATGCAGTTTAGCTATGAGGTCAACGACTCCTACGCGGAGGTGAAGAGCGTGGGCCGGCTGAACATGGTGGCAGCGCCCAAGCTACGGGAAGTAGTGGCCGAGGTTGTGGCCGCCGGCTCAAGCCGGGTGGTGGTGAATCTGGCAGAAACCGACTTCATGGATTCCTCCGGGCTCGGCGCACTCATCGGCTGCCTCAAGGCTGCGCGTCAGGCAGGCGGTGATCTCCGGATCGCAGGCGTGCAGCCGCAGGTCAAAATGGTCCTGGAACTGACCAACATGGACAGGGTACTCACGGCGTACCCCACCGCAGAAGCTGCATTCGGCGATGACTGAGGTCATCGCCCACCGGGGCTTTCACGGGCCGTCCAACGAGGAAGCCATCGAGGCCATCCACAATGAGTTGGACGCCCTGTGGGACGACGCCTCCTTCGTGCCCGACATGGACCGGATGACCTTCGCTACGGCCGTCATCGAGGCTGCGGCGAACATCGTGCAGCATGCGCTTCCCGTGGCGGAGAAGCCTGTGGAGATCGACGTCGACATCAGCGTCCGACCCTCCCGGCTGATTGCACGGGTCAGTGCGTTCAACGCCCGTGAGCCATTTGCGAATGACATGCAGGCCAATATGCCGGATGAGGATGCGGAGTCCGGGCGCGGGCTCGCGCTCATCGAGGCGCTGGTGACCACTGTGACCTTCGAGCGCCAAGACGGCACCAACACGTGGATCCTGACCCGCAACACCTGATCCTCTCTCACATCCCGCGCCCTTCAACGCCACGCTCTCTCACCTCCCGCGCGCTTCAACGCCACGCTCTCTCACCTCCCGCGCCCTTCAACGCCACGCTCTCTCACCACCCGCGCCCTTCAACGCCACGCTCTCTCACCACCCGCGCCCTTCAACGCCACGCTCTCTCACCTCCCGCGCGCTTCAGGCGCAATGCTCTATCACCTCCCGCGCGCTTGAGCGCAACGCTCTCTCACCTCCCGCGCCCTTCAGGCGCGATGCTCTCTCACCTCCCGCGCCCTTCAGGCGCGATGCTCTCTCACCTCCCGCGCGCTTCAGGCGCAATGCTCTATCACCTCCCGCGCGCTTGAGCGCAACGGGTTGTTCTGCCCATCGCCGCGCGACAACTCTGCGTGAAAGCATTCGGTGAGATCCGCCGTCGAGCGCTAAACGAAACTGGGGACTAGATGAATTGCCGCACGCTTCGAACATCAGCACGCCCCTTCGCGCTGGCCGCTGCCCTTGTCGTGGGATCTGTTGGGATTGCCGGCTGCAGCGTCCCCGGCGAAACCAAACGGGAACCCAGCAAGGCACCTCCCATTACTTCCGAACCTGCTCCTGTGGCTGAAAGCATCGCCAAGTACGACGCTCTGACCGCGGAACTTGTTGCCGCCCTGGAAGAGAAGATGCCCGGCATCACCTGGGCCGTGGACGATACGGCAGACATGAGCCCAGCCCAAGACGGCAGATGCATGCTCTATCTGCAAAGCATGCAAAGCAGCGCGGACATCGTGGAACCGTCCAAGAACTTTGAGGATCTCTTCGCTGCGGCCGATCCCGTCCTGGAGAAGCACGGATTTCCTGCCTTCAACGGCATCGATCCCGTTCCCGGCGGGTGGGTGGTAACACGCAGCACAGATGCTGTTGGCGCCACGTTGAGCATCCGATCAAAGTTCCCGGCCTACCTCGAACTCACAGTCCCGGTTAAGTCCGAGAGCTGCGACCCGAAAGAAATCCCGGCCAGCTGACCCAAACCCGCGGGACATGAGAGAGCAACCCACCCAAACCCGAGGGACATGAGAGAGCAACCCACCCAAACCCGAGGGACATGAGAGAGCGACCCACCCAAACCCGCGGGACATGAGAGAGCGACCCGCCCAAACCAGCGGGACATGAGAGAGCAACAGGGCTAGGCTTTCGCGATTGCCTCTTTCAGAGCTCCGAGAACCAGCGTGACAGAAGCGCCGTTGGCGTTCGGGCCCATCATGCCGATGCGCCATACAGTGTCCGCGAACTCCCCGACGCCCGAGCCGATTTCCATGCTGAAGTTCTCCAGAAGGTAAGCGCGGACGGCAGCCGAGTTGACGCCGTCGGGCACTTTCACGGTGGTGAGGCTCGGCAACCGGGCGCCTTCGGCAGCGAACAATTCGAGCCCCATCTCCTGAAGCCCGGCCTGCAAAGCCGCCCCGGCGGCACGGTGCCGGGCCTGCACATTCTCAAGGCCCTCAGCAAGGATGCGGTCCAAGGCGGCTTCGAGTCCGGCGATCATGGTGACCGGCGCTGTGTGGTGGTACGTCCGGGCACCGCTGGCGGCGCCGACATACCCGCCCAGGAGCCCGATGTCGAGGTACCAGGAGCGCGGATCTTTGACGCGGCGCTCAAAGGCACGGTCGGACACCGTGAAGGGCGAAAGTCCTGGCGGCACACCAAGGCATTTCTGCGTTCCGGCGTATCCGACGTCGATCCCCCAGTCGTCCGCTCGGAGCTCCAGTCCGCCAATGGACGTCACGGCGTCAGTGATCAGCAGGGCGTCTCCATTACCGGCACCCAGCGCGGCGATGTCCGAGAGCACGCCGACGGAAGTCTCAGCGTGGACGGCGGCGATCACCTTGGGCTTCGGGTGCGCGGACAGAACGCGCTCGGCATCTACGGGCTGGCCCCACTCGTGATCGACGCGGACCACCGTGGCCCCGCAACGCCGGGCGACTTCACACATGCGCGCCCCGAAGAGTCCGTTGACAGCGATGACAGCCACGTCGCCGTCGGACACGGTGTTCACGAAAGCCGCTTCCATCCCGCCGGAACCTGTGGCACTCAACGGGAGTGTGCGCGCATTGGAGGTACCCCAAACAGTCCGGAGACCTTCGCAGGTATGGTCGAGTCGCTCGATGAACACAGGATCAAGGTGGCCGAGCACGGGATAGGCCAAGGCAGCCATGGCTTCGGGGTAGCAATTGCTCGGGCCGGGACCGAACAGGAACCTGGACGTCAGAATGTGCGGCATGTGCGAACTCCTTCAGCTGGTTGAGGTCATTCTGCCCCAGCGGGCTGTGAGGAGCGAACCAAACGCACCCCAGCACCCTGCAGCCGAGCCCGGTCAACGCCCCAGATCACCAAAGCGCCCAGCGCGAAGACTGCCCCCAGAAGGCTGGCACCGGTCCAACCCCAGGCATCGAAGACCGGCGCAACGGCTGCTGCTCCCACGGCACTTCCCACCGAGTAGAACACCATGTAGCTGCCAATGATGCTGCTGGCCGACTCTTCGGCGCCCGCCACGATCATGGTCTGACTGGTCACGTGGACGGCCTGCACCGCGGCGTCCAGCACCACAATGCCGGCGATGAACCAGAGCAGCGACCAGCTCCCCAAGGACAACGCGAGCCACGAGCCCAAGAGCGCCACCAGGCTCAAACCCGTGACCCGTTGGCCCCATCCCCTGTCCGCAGCGGCACCGGCCTTGGATGCGGCCAGTATCCCTACAAGACCGGCAAGCCCAGAGAGCCCGATCACCCCTGGCGGAAGGTTCCAGGCGGGGCCGCTGAGCAGAAGCGACATGCCGCTCCACAGCACCCCAAAAGACGCGAACAGCAGCATGGTGATAAGCGCACGGGTACGGAAAACGGGAATGCGCCGCGTCAGGACCACCACTGATGAAACGGCCTGCCAATAACGCACCTCGCCCCTTGATGTCTGTTCCCGTGGCATGGCGCGGAGGACTGCCACCGACAGGACAACAGCAGCAACTGCGGCAAAGATGTAAACCGACCTCCAACCCCAGAGGTCCGTCATGCCACCGGCCACGGTCCGCGCAAGGATGAGGCCACTCACGACGCCGGCGGTGACAGTTCCGATGTCTCCGCCCCTTTTGTCCGGGGTACTGGAGGCTGCGGTGTACGCGACGATGGCCTGTACAACGGATGAGGCCAACCCCAGTATCCCGAACGCAAGCAGCAAGGCAGCTTGGGATGAAGCCAGGGTCACGCCACAGGCACCCACAGCACTCGCTGCCACCTGAACGGTGATGAGTATGCGGCGGTCCACCAAGTCTCCCAATGGCACCAGGAGAACCAGCCCCACAAGATACCCGGCTTGTGATGATGCCACGACCCATCCGATGCTCGCCGCGGGGATACTCAGGTCGAAACCGATGCGCTCCAAGAGGGGCTGGCCGTAGTAGATGTTCGACACCATGAACCCGGCCACGACGGCGAGCAGCAGCAAGAGGCCACGACTGAGTCCCTGTGTGGTTTTCGACAGCTGATCACTGCTCATTTTTCCGGCCTCACACTTTCGGTTTCAATATGCAACCATTCGAGCCTATGGCAGAATGGTTTCATGTTGCAACCAAGTGATATCGAGTGGACTGACCCCGAATGTCCGGTGGCAAGGGCAGCGGACCTCGTGGGCGACAAATGGACCCTGCTGATCATTCGGGACTCATTGGACGGCAAGCGGCGGTTCTCAGAATTTGAGAGGTCGCTGGGGGTGGCGAAAAACATCCTCTCGGACCGCCTTAGCCTCCTCGTGGACAGGGGCGTCCTGACCCGTATCCCGAATGACCGCGGGACGCGGAGTGAATATGAGCTAACGAGCGCTGGACGAGACCTCTTTACGTTGATCCTCAGCCTCCGGCAATGGGGCGAACGCAACGCCTTCAACGACGGCGAAGCCCACTCCGCCCTCGTGGACCCGGCGACGGGTGAGCCGGTCCCGCAGCTCCACCCACTCCGGGAAGACGGCGCGGAACTTACACCGGAACAAACACTGCTGGTCAAGGTTGGCGAATCGCTGCCGTAAAGCCGCGCTCTCAGGACCCGCCAAGTCCAAACTGCTAAGGTTACTCACCAATACTGAGGCCGCCACGGATAGGGGACGAGAGTGACGACTGAAGGAAAACAGGCGCCAGAGCAAGGCGTCAGCGGCGAGGTAAGCCAAGACCGATTCGTCGCCGGGCAGGACCTGACGCGCTGGAAATCCCCTGCCGGCCGGGCGCTGGCAGGCGGCGCTGAAAAAGTCACGTCCCTGCTCGGCCCTTATGCAGCGCTGATTATCACGCTTATCGCAGGACTTGGCATCGCCCTGTCACTGGCCCTTGTGTTCGGCGAGGTCTACGAGTCGGTGACGGAAGCCGACGGCGTGGCCGGACTGGATGATCCCGTGCTAGCAGCAGCCAAGACGGTGCGCTCCCCCGCCTTGGACATGGCCACCACGGCCTATACCAATATTGGCGGCACCGTCGGCATGCCCATCATTGCCGTGGGCATCATGATTTTCCTGGCCACCAAACGGCGATCATGGACACCTGTCATCCTGATGCTCGCAGCCGGACTGGGATCGCTGATCATCACCCTGCTCGGCAAGCCGATCTTCGGCCGTACCCGTCCGGATATCGCAGATGCAATCCCGCCCTACGAGCACTCGGCATCTTTCCCCAGCGGTCACTCGCTCAACTCACTAGTGATCGCCGGAATCGTGGCCTACTTGATTATCCTCAGGCTCAAGACGGCAAAGGCCAGGGTCATCACGGTACTCGTGGCTTTAGTGTTTGCTTTCACCATGGGTCTAAGCCGGGTCTATCTAGGTCACCATTGGCTGACGGACGTCCTGGCGGCATGGGCCATCGGCATCGCTTGGCTGGCGTTGGTAATTACCGCCCACCGCCTCTACCTTACGGTCCGAACACGCCGTCACAGGGCGATAGTCTCTTGACACCAGCCCGTTCACTCGGCTTAATTGAATTACGTATGCTGAAATAACAGTTCCATGATGCGGAAGCTTGAAGCACGGGCTTCCTCCTGTACCAGCAGGAGTTCCGCATAGCCCACACCATGGATGCCAGCATTTTGCATGAGGATGACACAAGCATGGAGCTTGCAGTATTCAACAGTGTTGACCGTGACGAGGCCATCAGGACTCTCACCCCCTGCCTGGACATCAGCCGCTGGGTGGAAGCAATCGTCGACGCGCGCCCTTACGCCGGCGTCGACGAGCTGCTGGGGCAAGCCCAGCGCGCCGCCGAGCCGTTTACCGCGGCCGAGGTGGAGTCCGCCATGGCACACCACCCACGGATTGGCGAACGTCCCAAGGCCCAGACCACCGAGGCGGCCATGTCGCGTTCGGAGCAGGCAGGTGTGGATCCCGGCGACAACCAGACAACAGCGGCACTCGCCGAGGGAAACCGGGCCTACGAAGAAAAATTCGGCAGGGTCTTCCTGATCCGCGCTGCAGGCCGCAGCGCGCAGGAAATGCTGGGTGCCCTTCAGGAGCGCCTCACCCACACCCCCGAAGAAGAAGACACAATCGTGGCCGGCCAGCTGCGGGAGATCGCACTGCTGCGCCTCTCCGGACTGATCAGCGAAGGAGTCAACGCATGAGCGTTTCACAAGTAACAACCCACATCCTGGACACCGGTTCCGGCCGCCCGGCGGCGGGTGTCGCCGTCGTACTTTACGTCCGGGAAGGTGACGACTGGACCTTGGTGGCGAAGGGCGAAACTGACGCCGATGGCCGCATCAAGACCCTTGGTCCGGAACGGATTCCAGGTGGTGCTTACCGCCTGAACTTCGCGACCGGCGCCTACTATGAGGGCCTCGGCACGGAGACTTTCTTCCCGGAAGTCGACCTGAACTTCACAGTTTCGGACGCCGGCGAGCACTACCATGTGCCGCTCCTGCTGAGCCCGTTCGCCTTCTCGACCTACCGCGGCAGCTAGCCACCCCACCGAGTTCACAGATAAACCCCATGTTCTTCGGAAACATGGGGTTTATCTGTCACTTGGGCGGAGAAAGGTACGCTTGAAGGCATGGCTTCAGAGGACACCACCCCCAACTCCGCCCGCCGCGAGATCACGGTTCGCCGGGCACCCAAGTTCGTACCCTTCATGATTCTGGGAGCCGTGGTTGGTGCAATCGTGGCTGCAATCATCGCCTACGGCCGCCAGGCCGACCCCGCTTTTGATGCCGGCACGGTGTTCGGATTCTTCCTCATCGTCTGCGCAGGCGGCGGCGTCATCCTGTTCTCCATCCTCGCCCTGATCCTGGACCGCCTCAGCGTCAAGCGCACCCAGCGCGCCGTGGTGGAGCCCGTTCCGGACTCGGTTCCGGATGAAGGACCAGAGAACGACGACGTCCGCTAAGTCAGGCGCCCGGCCCGCCTCTTCACAGGGGTCCCGAATGTGAGACACACCGCATTTTCGCGGGAACACGCCAGTTCAAGGGGTCACATAGGCAGCGGGGGAACGTACCACGGCCACAACATGAGACAATCGACCAGTGGCACGTGGCGACGGAAAACTTTCTCATGATCTTCTCCCCGGCGAAAAAGGCCCCCAGGACGCTTGTGGCGTCTTTGGGGTTTGGGCTCCCGGTGAAGAAGTAGCAAAACTCACCTATTACGGGCTGTATGCGCTGCAGCACCGCGGACAAGAATCGGCTGGTATTGCTACCAGTGACGGCAAGCGCATCAATGTCTATAAGGACATGGGCCTTGTGTCCCAGGTCTTCGATGAGACAACCCTGAACACCCTTACCGGGCACCTGGCCGTTGGCCACTGCCGGTACTCCACCACCGGTGCAAGCCACTGGGCCAATGCGCAGCCAACCCTGGGTGCGACAGCAACCGGCACGGTTGCCTTGGCTCACAACGGCAACCTGACCAACACCGCTGAGCTTCGGGAAATGATCCTTGAGCGCAACGATGGCCAGCTGACCGGTGAAATGAAGCAGGGCAACACCTCGGACACCGCACTGGTGACCGCTCTCCTCGAGGGCGAAGAGGGCAAGACCCTGGAGCAGACTGCCCTGGAGCTGCTGCCCAAGATCAAGGGCGGCTTCTGCTTCGTCTTCATGGATGAGGGAACCCTCTACGCAGCCCGCGATACCTATGGCATCCGTCCGCTGTGCCTGGGCCGTTTGGAGCGCGGCTGGGTTGTCGCTTCCGAGCAGGCCGGCCTGGCTACTGTTGGCGCGAGCTTCATCCGCGAGATCGAGCCCGGCGAGTTCATTGCCATTGATGAGGACGGCGTCCGTTCGCAGCGCTTCGCCGAGGCAACCCCCGCCGGCTGTGTCTTCGAATACGTCTACCTCGCCCGCCCGGATGCTGCCATCGCCGGCCGCTCCGTGTACGAGGCCCGCGTGGAAATGGGTCGCCAGCTGGCCCGCGAAAACACGCATGAGGCGGACCTTGTTATCCCGGTGCCCGAGTCCGGCACACCCGCCGCTGTGGGCTACGCAGAACAGTCCGGCATTCCGTTTGCGCACGGCTTCGTCAAGAACGCCTACGTGGGCCGCACGTTCATCCAGCCGTCGCAGACCCTGCGCCAGCTGGGTATCCGTCTCAAGCTCAACGCCCTGGAATCCGTGATCCGTGGCAAGCGCATTGTTGTGGTGGATGACTCGATCGTCCGCGGCAACACCCAGCGGGCCATCGTTCGGATGCTCCGCGAAGCCGGCGCCGCCGCAGTGCACGTCAAAATTTCCTCTCCCCCGGTTCAGTGGCCCTGCTTCTACGGCATCGACTTCGCGTCCCGCGCGGAACTCATCGCCAACGGCGCCACCATCGAGGAGATCTCCCAGGCAATCGGCGCTGACTCGCTGGCCTACATCTCCGAAGACGGCATGATCGGCGCTACCCAGCAGCCGCGCGAACGCCTCTGCACGGCCTGCTTCACCGGCAAGTACCCCATCGAGCTGCCGCACGCGGACAAGTTGGGCAAGAACCTGCTGGAGCGCACCGACCTTGGCGGCCTGCCTGCTGCAGACGAGGCCGCTTCGGTGGACGATTCCGAGGACCCTGCCGAGAAGCCAGGTGCCACGGGTTGCGATCCCGGACCCGACGCCGAATTCGAAAACCTGCTTACCGACGCTGATCGTTTGACCGACGCCGACAAGAAAGAGTCTGTATGAGCTCCGCAACACCCGCCGCTGAGAATAACTCCGGTATCACCTACGCCTCTGCGGGTGTCGACGTTGAAGCGGGCGACCGCGCAGTCGAACTCATGAAGGGCGCCATCAAGGCGACGCACAACTCTTCGGTGATTGGCGGCGTCGGCGGTTTCGCTGGCCTCTACGACGTCTCCCGGCTGCTGACCTACAAGAAGCCGCTGCTGGCAACGTCCACTGACGGTGTTGGCACCAAGGTTGCCATTGCGCAGGCCATGGACATCCACGACACCATCGGTTTTGACCTGGTGGGCATGGTGGTGGACGACATCGTTGTGGTGGGTGCTGAGCCGCTCTACATGACCGACTACATCGCTTGCGGCAAGGTTGTCCCGGAGCGCATCGCGGACATCGTCCGCGGTATCGCTGCTGCGTGTTCCGTGGCCGGCACCGCCCTGGTGGGTGGCGAAACCGCTGAGCACCCGGGTCTCCTGGGTGAGCACGAGTACGACGTCGCAGGTGCCGCAACAGGCATCGTCGAGGCAGACGCCCTGCTCGGCCCGGACCGCGTCCGCGCTGGCGACGTGGTCATCGGCATGGCTTCCTCCGGCCTGCACTCCAACGGCTACTCCCTGGTCCGCCGCGTCATCAACCACGCCGGCTGGGCCCTGGACCGCCAGGTCTCCGAACTCGGCCGCACGCTGGGCGAAGAACTCCTGGAGCCCACCCGCGTCTACGCAGCTGACTGCCTTGACCTCGCCCGCACCTTCCCGGTCACGGGCAGTGCTGCAGTGCACGGTTTCAGCCACGTCACCGGTGGCGGCCTGGCTGCCAACCTGGCCCGTGTCCTCCCGCAGGGCCTCGTAGCCACGGTGGACCGCAACACCTGGGAATTGCCTGCGATCTTCAAGCTGGTCTCCGAGCTCGGCAACGTTCCGCTGGCGGACCTGGAGCGCACGCTGAACCTCGGTGTGGGCATGGTTGCCATTGTTTCCTCCGAAGCGGCCGATGCTGCAGTGGCCCGCCTCAACGACCGCGGCCTGCCGTCCTGGGTCATGGGTACCGTTTCAGCCGACAGCGACTCGATCGACAAGACCGGTCCGGACTACGTCCAGGGCGCCAAGGGCGTCGACGGCGGCGCTGTCCGTTTGGTGAACGCCTACGCCTAAGCGCGTTATCGCTTCATAAAGAGAGCGGCCGGGCAGTCATGGACTGCCCGGCCGCTCTTTTCTGCTGCTGCCCCTCCTAGACCTGTACCAGGCTTAGGACACCACCCTGCGGGTCCTGAATGGTGGCAAGTGACCCCGTTTCGGGTTTAGCCTCCGGTTCAACGAGGAGCTCTCCACCGGCTGCGGCTGCTGCTTCCGCTGCTTTTCGCAGATCCGCTACGCCGAAGTAGATCTGCCAGCCGGCCTCGTCACCTTCATCGGCAGGAACTATGCCAGCCACTTCGTCGCCCTTGACCATCAGCGTGCTGTAGCTGCCGCCGTCGTCCTGGGGATATTCGGTGACCTCATGCCCGAAAAGCTGCTGGAAGAACGCGACGGCGGCTTGCGGCTCGGGCGTCAGCAATTCCGCCCAGGCCAGCGCCCCGGGCTCGTTGAACAAGTGACTTCCCACATGGGTGCCGGCCTGCCAGATGCCCGTGGTGCCGCCGCCCGGAGGCTCGATGAACGCCAAGACCCCGGTGTCGGCCACAGCCTCTGGGCCGAACTGGAGTTTCCCTCCCGCGTGGACCGCGTCCTCCGCGATTTCCTCGGTGTCGGTGGCCGAAATGTAGATGTTCCACTGGCCACGCGTTCCGGCGGCCTCCTGCATGGAGTTCTGCGGGGCGATCACAGCCACCAACTGATCCTTGACGAAGGCCTGCGCATAACTGCGGCCGTCCGGCGTAGGCAGGTCCTTGAAAGTCCAGCCGAAGACCTGTCCATAGAAAGTCTTGGCTGCCGCGACGTCCCGTGTCTGAAGGTCGGCCCAGCACGGCTCTCCACTGGCATAGTGCTTTCGTGATGTCATGCTGCCAAGCCTGTCATGATGCTGAACGCTGCTCCCGCTGGATCCATGAGAACGGCCATTCGCCCAACTCCCGACACATCAAAAGCCGGTGCAATGATATGGCTGCCCAGCTCAACGGCCTGCTTCACCGTGTCATCGATGTCCACCACGTTGAAGTACGTCATCCAGAACGGTGACAGGCCTTCAATAGGCAACTTAAGGGCACCCGCGATTCGCTTTCCATCCACCAGCAGGCTCGTGTACTCCTGCAGGTCGCCGGCCGGCGCAGTCTCGCTGGTGCAACCTGTCACAGCCTCGTAGAACGCCACGGCCTTGTGGACGTCATCTGTCTGCAGTTCATTCCAAATCATGGTCCCAGGCTCGTTGACCAAGCCCGAACCGGGATGGTTACCGGCTTCCCAGAAGCCGATCTGAGCACCCGTCGGATCTGTGGCGAAGAACATACGTCCGCTGCCGTTGGGAACCGAATCTGGAGGGAAAAGCAGGGTTCCGCCAGCGCCTTCCACGCGCCGGGCGGCCTCGTCAGCGGAATCAACGGCAAGATAGTTCGCCCAATAGGAAGGCATTCCCTCCGGGGCATCGGGCAGTTGCTGCATCATTCCGGCGACGTAGCGGCCTTTGAGCTTGGCCATGTAATAGGTCATGCCATTTCCGGCATCCATGGCATCCAACCCCCACCCGAAGAGGTCGCTGTAAAACTTCTTGGAAACTTCTATGTCGGTGGAGGACAGGTCCACCCAACACGGTGTTCCCTGCTGATAACTCTCGACCTCCGGCATGGATTTCCCTTTCGATGCGCCCGAACTCAAGCCTACGCAAAAAAGAGCCCCCAGGGTACGCCAAAGAATGGCGTGGCCTGGAGGCCCTTTTCAAAAGATATACGGCATTCGGAAATGCTCGATGACCTTGTACGACGGCGGTCCGCAACTCAGTGCCATAAGCACCTGTTGGTTGCGACAGCTATCCGATCCGACGGGTGTCTACCTCGTCGTCGTCATCTTCCGCGTACTTGTCCTCGTAGGCCGAATAGTCCGGCTCCGGGGGATCGTCGGGGAAGTGGCTCTTGACACGACTGGACGGACCCGTGAGCTCCCGCTCAAGTGCCGAATAGTCAGTGTTCGGGGAATAGTACTTAATATCCCGAGCCTGCTTGGTAGCTTTTGCCTTTTGACGGCCGCGCCCCATGGCGTGACCCCCTTTTGTACTTGGACCGGAGGTGGTCACCTTGGCTATCGGTGAGGCCCCGGAATGTTTGGTCAATTTGTCGTATGTCTAGATTACATGCTTTCGGGGGTGCCTGCGCGCCACCACGGCCCCGCGTCCGGGCCGACTACGGTTGAAACCACGCGGTTACACCTCCAAGAGAAGCAAAAATTGGGTAGAGTCTGCCTCAATGCGGCTCCACAGCAGGAAGGCACACCCCGGAATATGAGCCAGGACAACACTTCACCCCGTGACGGTTCACGACGCGAACAAGGCGAGGATGGAGTGCCCCCTGCGCCCCAAACACCACCTTCGCCCGGTCAGCAACCGCCATCCGCTCCCTGGGTGCCACCCTCGGGTCTGCAACCGGATCCCGCACCCGAGCTCGATCCTGACTTTGTTACCAATCCGGCAGGCCAGCCCGATCCCGCGTTGCCACCCACGGATGCACAGCCAGCTGGGGATTCAGCGTCGCCGGAAAATGCCCATGCACCCGTTCACGCCAATGCGCCTGCTTACGCGGGGCAGCAACCCTTCGCCGGCCAACAGCCATACACGGGTCAGGAATGGAGGCCGGAGCCGCAGGGCAATCAAGCCCTGCACGGGCAGCCGGAACCTCATGGTGATCCGGTCAAGCGGCAGCGGTTGGTTATCGGCGGAATCGTTGTTGGCGTGCTCATACTCATTGGCGTCGTGATTTGGGTCCTGCTCAACTTGCTGGGCACCCGGCCGGAAGCCGCCGTATCCACACCCAGTGCAGCTCCGACCGCCGGCCCACTCCCCCGTGATGCAGAGGCTAAGGACTTCCAAGTGGGTGACTGCTTTGCCGACTTTGATGCCAACGCCTCAAAAGCCAGGGCCGTAGCCTGCGACACTGAGCACTCGGCCCAACTCGGAGCCGTCCACTCATACGGGGCTGACGAATCCTTCCCTGGAACCAATGCCCTCAGGGACAAAGGGCGCGAGGTTTGCAAGGACGTGAAGCTCAACGCAGCGGCCGACAATTACGTGCTGCTTCAGCAGAACGTATACCCGAGCACCACCAGTTGGGATCGGGGCGACCGCCGCGTTGATTGCTTCATCGTGGTGGATTCGGGCAACACCATCACCGAAGATCTCCTCGCGAAGTAGCCTGAAACGCTACTTCCGACGAACCGTGAGGCCCGTACCTGCGGGAGCTCCGCCGTCGGGACCTGTCAGCGCTTCGAAGCCTTCAACGGTGAGTTCGTCGAGGTCCGCAGCGGTATCCACGAGCACTGTGTCGCCGTCGCTGATTTCGCCTGCAAGAATCTCCTTGGCGAGGCGGTCGCCGATCTCCCGTTGAACCAGCCTGCGCAGCGGCCGTGCACCGTAGGCGGGATCAAAGCCGGACATGGCCAACCATGCGCGTGCCCCATCAGTTACCTCAAGGCTTAGGCGGCGATCGCGGAGCCGGTTGCTCAGCTCGGCGACGTGCAGCTCAACGATCCGGGCAAGTTCCTCGACTGTCAGCGGATCGAAGAGGACGATCTCATCCAGCCGGTTCAGGAACTCGGGCTTGAACGATGCCTGGACCACGGCCATGACGGCGTCCCGCTTGGCCCTTGCATCCAGCGACTGGTCTACAAGGAACTGGCTTCCGGAGTTGGAGGTCAGCACCAGGATGGTATTGCGGAAGTCCACGGTGCGGCCCTGGCCATCGGTGAGGCGGCCGTCGTCGAGAACCTGCAGGAGAATGTCAAAGACCTCAGGGTGGGCCTTCTCCACCTCGTCGAGCAGCACGACGGAGTAGGGCCTGCGACGGACAGCCTCTGTGAGTTGGCCGCCTTCTTCATAGCCGACGTATCCCGGAGGGGCACCCACCAGACGGGCGACGGAGTGCTTCTCGCTGTACTCGGACATATCGATCCGGATCATGGCGCGTTCGTCATCGAAGAGGAAGTCCGCCAAGGCCTTGGCCAGCTCCGTCTTACCCACGCCCGTAGGACCGAGGAACAGGAACGAGCCCGTAGGACGGTTGGGGTCGCTGATACCGGCACGGGCACGGCGCACAGCGTCTGAGACAGCCTGGACGGCTTTGGTCTGGCCGATGAGGCGCTTGCCGAGTTCTTCCTCCATGTGGAGGAGCTTCTGGGACTCACCTTGGAGCATTCGCCCGGCAGGGATACCGGTCCAGGCGGAGATGACCTCCGCAATGTCGTCAGCGGTCACGTCCTCGGCAACCATCAGTTCCGGTTTCGAATCGCTCCGGGCGGACTCCTCCTCAGCAGCGGCGCTCAGCTCCCGTTCCAGAGCGGGCAGTTCGCCGTACAGGATCCGCGACGCCGACTCGAGATCACCTTCGCGTTGAGACTTGTCCGCTGCCGAGCGCAGTTCGTCGATCTTCGCCTTAAGATCGCCCACCCGGTTGAGTCCGGCTTTCTCAGCTTCCCAGCGCGCGTTCAAAGCGCTGAGCTCTTCATTTTTGTCTGCTTTGTCTGCTCGGATCGCAGCCAACCGTTCCACCGAAGCAGGATCAGTTTCCCCTTGCAGAGCCAGCTCCTCCATGGTCAGACGGTCGACGGCGCGGCGGAGCTGGTCAATTTCTTCCGGCGCGGAATCGATCTCCATGCGCAGCCGGGACGCGGCCTCGTCCACGAGGTCGATTGCCTTGTCCGGAAGCTGGCGTCCCGAGATGTACCTGTTGGACAGCGTTGCGGCTGCGACCAAAGCAGAGTCGGCGATAGCCACCTTGTGGTGCGCCTCGTAACGTTCCTTCAGGCCACGGAGGATGCCGATGGTGTCTTCGACGCTGGGCTCGCCAACATAGACCTGCTGGAAGCGGCGTTCCAGTGCAGGGTCTTTCTCAATGTTCTCGCGGTACTCGTCCAAGGTGGTGGCACCAATCAGGCGCAGCTCACCGCGGGCCAGCATGGGCTTGAGCATGTTCCCCGCGTCCATGGCGCTTTCACCCGTGGCGCCGGCACCCACAACCGTGTGGATTTCATCGATGAACGTCACGATCTGCCCGTTGGAGTTCTTAATCTCCTCCAGAACGGCCTTCAGGCGTTCCTCGAATTCGCCGCGATACTTTGCTCCGGCCACCATGGACGCGAGGTCCAGGGCGATGAGCGTTTTGCCGCGCAAACTTTCGGGGACATCGCCGGCCACCATGCGCTGCGCAAGGCCTTCGACGACGGCGGTCTTGCCAACGCCCGGCTCACCGATCAGCACGGGGTTGTTCTTGGTGCGGCGGCTCAAGACCTGCACGACGCGTCGGATCTCGCTGTCGCGCCCGATGACAGGATCCAGTTTGCCTGAACGGGCCACGGCAGTGAGGTCCGTGCCGAACTTCTCCAGGGCCTGGAAGGTGTTTTCCGGATCCGGCGAGTTGACGTTCCGGTCCCCCCGGACACCCGGCAGGGCGGCGAGCAGCGCTTCGTGGGAGGCACCGGCGTCGCGCATTAACTTACCCACGGCGTCACTTCCGGCCGAGAGTCCGAGCAGCAGGTGCTCCGTGGACACAAAGGAATCGCCGAGCTTGTCGGCCTCATTCTGGGCAGCTTGGATGGCCTGCATGGACTGGCGTGACAACTGGGCCTGCTGGACCGAGCTGCCCGATGACGACGGCAGCGATTTAATGGCTGAGCTAGCCTGAACGCTCACGGCATCGGGATCGGCCCCGGTGGCACGCAGAAGTGCCACGGCGACGCCCTCGCGCTGGTCCATGAGGGCTTTCAACAGGTGGGCAGGCTCAAGCTGCGGGTTGCCGGCAGTCGAGGCGTTCATGGCGGCCGCAGAAAGGGCCTCCTGGCTTTTGGTGGTGAATTTGACGTCCAAAGAGTGCTCCCTTTCTGGAGTGATACCTATGATTACAAAGTTGAGTCTACTACGCTCAACTTTGCTTTTGGCCCGTTGAGTACCATGTTTGCCCACGGCGAAACTGCTGTCCACACAAAACCATGGCTATGTGAATATCGGGGGGTCTTCTCATAGCTCTCGCTCCCGTTTCCGCCTATCGCACCAGCGAGAACCGGCGCGGATGGCGGCAAGTGGCGCGGGCGGTCCACGGGCCAAAAACACCCGTAGGCTGGGGCCATGGACACCATTTCCAGCGTGGATGAACTCGAAGAACTGATCGGATTGCCCTTGGACCGTGTGCGCCGGAAAGTGCGCACATCCCTCAGCGATTTCGACCGCCAATGGCTGGCAGCCAGCCCGTTTTGCGTGATCGCGACTTCGGACGCACAGGGCCGCGTGGACGCCTCACCCAAGGGCGATCCCGCTGGCTTCATTCATGTCCTGGACGAGCACACAATCGCCATACCGGAACGCCCCGGCAACAAGCTCGCGTTCGGCTTCCACAACATCCTGGAGAACCCGAACGTAGGAATCCTGTCCATGGTCCCGGGCAGAACGGATACCCTGCGGATCAATGGCACGGCACAGATTGTCCGTGACGCCGGCTTCTTCGATCATCTGGTGGTCAAGGGGCACCGGCCGCGCGCCGCTGTTGTGGTTGCTGTGGAGGAAGTGTTCACCCATTGCGGTAAGGCCTTCATGCGGAGCGGACTGTGGCAACCGGAAACCTGGGACACTGACGGCCTGCCGAGCATCGCCATGCTGTCCCAGACCTACACGCAACCCGAAACACCACTGGAGGATCTGGAGTCCTACTACGGGCCGTCCTATGCGGAGCGGATGTATCGCGAGTAGCGCCAAGGGTATTCGGCCAAGCGTATTTCAGGCCGGGTAGACCGATACCAGCGCAGATTTGACCACGAACCTGACTTCCATGCCCGGTACCAGACCAAGATCGGCTGATGCCGCGGGCGTGATGTCAGCTGACAAAGCTTGTGCCGAATGCACCCCGCTAGCGCGGACTCGGATCTGGTCCCCGTAGGGTTCCAGGTCAGTGATGGTCACCGGGAAGGAATTGCGGGGGCTTCCGTGCACATCGCCCAGGAAGACGGAAACGCTCGACGGCGGGAAGGCGGCCACGCCTGCCTGGCCGAGTACTGGTGACCAGTCCGGATCATGCCGGCCCGCGAAAAGCCGGCCATCCGGCGTCGTAATTCCCTCGGAAGCAATGGTCCCGGCGACGAGGTTGAGGCCGGCGAGGCCAGCGGCAAAGTGGCTTCGTGGTCTTTCAAGGACCTGACGAGTGGGTCCTTCTTCCGCGATGCGCCCTTTCTCCACCACGAAGACTCGGTCGGCGAGCATGTAGGCGTCCAGGATGTCGTGCGTGACGATGATGGCTTTGCGGTCCCGCAGGACTCGTTTGAGGACGCGGCGGAGCAATGGTGCTGCGTGAATATCGAGGGCGGGCATCGGCTCGTCAAGAAGCAACAACTCGGGCTGAGCAGCCAGGGCGCGTGCCACGGCGACGCGTTGGGCCTGCCCTCCAGACAACTGGGCGGGCTTCCGGTCAGCCAGTGGCAGGGCATCAACTTCGGCCAGCCAGTGTTGTGCAATTTCCCGTGCGGCCGCCTTCGAAGCACCCCCGCTTCGCGGCCCGAATGCCACGTTGTCCAAGGCATTCAGATGCGGAAACAGGAGAGCCTCCTGGGCCAGAAGCGCAGTCCCCCGCAGATGTGGCGGGCTCCAAGAGTGAGTGCCGCCGTCGAGCTTGAACAGTTCTTTGTCGCCGATTCGCGCCGAGCCGGCATCCGGCCGCAGCAGCCCGGCGATCACGCCCAGCAGAGTGGACTTCCCGGCACCATTCGGACCGAGTATGGCCACAGTCTCACCTTCAGCGAGGCTTAGGGACATGTCGAAGTTCCTGGCGCGGACGCTTGCCTGCAGCTCGAAGCTCATGGCTGGACCTCCACAGGAGTGCTGCTTCGCCGGCGCCCATAGCTGAGCCCAACCACCGCAACTGCAACCGCCACCAGCACCAACGACAGCGCGACGGCGGCGTCCGCATCGGCCTCACGCTGCAAGTAAATTTCGAGCGGCAAGGTGCGGGTGATGCCTTCCAAACTGCCGGCAAAGGTCAAGGTGGCACCGAACTCGCCCAGGCTTCGCGCGAACGACAACACAGCACCGGACGCAAGCCCAGGCAGCACTAGCGGAAGCGTGACGCGACGAAGAACGGTAGTAGGCCGTGCCCCGAGGGTCGCCGCCACAGCTTCGTATCTACTTCCGGCCGATCTCAGTGCGCCTTCCAGACTGACAACCAGGAACGGCAGTGCCACGAAAGCCTGGGCCAAAACCACCGCCGAGGTGGAGAACGCGATCTGGATCCCAGCCAGTTCAAGGGACTTTCCGAGGAGCCCCTGCCGCCCGAACGTGTACAGGAGAGCGAGTCCGCCGACGACGGGCGGCAGCACCAGCGGCAGCAGGACGAAGGAGCGGAGGAGCCTTTGTCCGGGGAACTCGCCGCGGGCAAGCACCAGCGCCAACGGAACCCCCAAGACGACGCAGAGGACGGTACTGGCAGCCGACGTCCTTAGGCTCAGGCCCAGGGCGGCAAGGGACGACTCCGACGTGATGAGTGGAATGAATTGCGGCCAATTCACCCGCAGCAGCATCGCCGCCAAGGGAAGCACCATCAGGAGTCCACCCACAGCTGCGATGACATAAATCCACCGCGGAATGCCGTGGTAGCCGCTGCGCCTGATCACGATGCCCTGGCCTCCTCTACGGCGTTCCGAAGCCGGCGTCCATAAGGACCTTCTTGCCGGCTTCGCTAGTGACGTTTGCAATGAACGCAGCTGCGAGTTCTTTGTTCTTGCTGGTACCAACCGTGGCAATGGGGTAGGTGTTGACGGCCCTGTCCGACTCGGGGAAGGGGATGCCCTGGACCTTATTGCCGGCCGCTTTGACGTCCGAAACGTAGACCAGGCCGGCGTCGGCTTCGCCCGAGGTGACTTTGCCCAGGACATCGGTCACGGATGATTCCTCGCTGACCGGGCTCAACGTGGTTCCTGTCGCCTTTTCGACTGTCTTCGTTGCAGCGCCGCAGGGAACCTGGCTGGCGCAGATCACCACTTTGACGCCGGGCTTGGCGAGGTCCGCGAAGGAAGAGATCGACGCCGGATTGCCTGGCGGGACTGCGATCTCAAGGACATTGGTGGCGAAGTTCGTTGCCGTGCCGTCCACGAGATCCGCGTCGGCGAGCTTGGCCATGTTCTTGGTATCTGCTGAAGCGAAAACGTCCGCTGGGGCACCCTGGGTGATCTGCGTGACCAGGTCAGAGGACCCTGCGAAGCTGAGAGTGACTTTGGTTCCCGGGTGCTGGACTTCGAAGTCTTTGGCCAGCTGCGTGAAGGTCGTTTTCAGGGATGCCGCAGCGAAAACGGTAATCTCCCCGGACATCGACGACTCCGGGTTGGCCGATCCTGAGGATGGACGTGTGGTCCCGGGGGCACAGGCTGCCAGGCTCACCGCCAGGGCACCCGCAATCAACACTGCGGCGAAAGGCTTGCGGCTGATCCTCATATGACGCTCTTTCCCTGCGGTGTTTCGATGATGACTGTGGTGGCCTTCACCACGGCTGTGGCTACCGAACCGAGTTCCAGCCCGAGCTCCCGGACGGCTTCGCTGCTCATCAGCGACACAACGCGAAACGGACCACACTGAAGCTCTACTTGGGCCATGACCTTGTCCGCGGTAATGCCGGTAACCAGTCCGATGAAGCGGTTTCGGGCTGAGCTTCCGGCCCGGGAGGGGTCGTCGGGGAGATGGGATTGGTCGCGGGCAAGCGTGGCCAGTTCCAAGCCATCCACTGCGAGGCGCCCGGCTGAGTCCTTCCGGGCAGTAAGCGTTCCGTTTTCCGTCCATCGCCTCACGGTGTCGTCGCTGACACCAAGAAAGCGCGCGGCCTCGGATATTCGTATCTGCGGCATAAATGCATCATAGTTCCGTATTTGCGGATCTTCGCCATCTAATCCGCCGCATACGTTATGTGACCGCCAAGCGATAGTGAGCTGCACGACGCTCCCATTACCGCATGACGCGCCCGTAAGCTCTGGTGCGCTCGGTGCGAAGTGGTGCGCCGCCGTCGTCGTACTTCTTTGCTTTACCCATGGTCCGATGGGAGGTGCGGACGTACCCTGTTCTAGGGGAGAGTTTCCGATGCGAAGGAACGTCCCATGGAATGGATTCGTCCGGACAGCCCGGACTATGACCAAGCCCGAAAACTCTTCAATGCGATGATCGACCGCAAACCGGCTGTCATCGCCAAATGCTCTGATCCCGGCGAAGTGGCTGAAGCGCTGAGCTATGCGCACAACCACAATTTGGACGTCGCCGTGCGCTCAGGCGGTCACTCGGTGGCGGGCATGTCCACCAACGACGACGGGCTGGTAATTGACGTCCGTCCCATGAAGTCCATCAGCGTGGACCGCGGGATGAAGACCGCCACGGTAGGCGCAGGGCTGACTTGGGGCGAGTTCGACCGCGCAACCCAGCAGTACGGGCTGGCTGTCACGGGCGGGCGCGCATCCACCACCGGAGTCTCGGGATTCACGTTGGGCGGTGGTTCGGGATGGCTGGAGCGCTCGTACGGATTCGCGTGCGACAACCTGCTCTCCGTCGATCTGGTCACGGCCTCCGGGCAACGCGTTACCGCCAGTCCCGGCGAAAACCCCGAGTTGTTCTGGGCCCTCCACGGCGGGGGCGGTAACTTCGGTGTGGCTACGTCCTTGACGTTCAAGCTGCACGACCTTGGACCCACCGTGATGGCGGGCCTCATGTTGTTCCCAGGGGAGGACGCGAAGGATTTGTCGCGCGCCTTCCGGGGGCTCGCGTTGGAGGCGCCCGACGCCGTGGGGACAGCCCTCGTGTACCTCACCGCCCCGCCGGAAGAGTTCGTCCCGGAAGAGATGGTGGGCAAGCTCGCCGTCGGGATGGCTTACATCTACGCGGGTGATGTTGAGGCCGGCGAAGAGCACGCCAAACCGTTCAAGGAACTCGGCCCCTCCGTGGATCTGGTCTCGCCCATGCAATATGCGGACTTCCAATGCATGATCGACGACCCTCCGGACCACTACAACTACTGGAGCGCGGACTACCATAACGAGCTCAATGACGACGCACTGGATCTTCTGGTCGACTCGGCTCAACGCCTTCCGGGACCGCACTCGCAGCAGTTGGTGGCACGTTGGGGCGGAGCCGTGGGCGGCCCTGCCGCAGCGAATACTCCGTTGCAGCACCGGGGTGCAGCCTGGGTCAGCCATCCCTTCGGTCTGTCCGAAACACGGGAGGGCGGACAGGAGGCAAAAGCCTGGGTCAAACAGTTCCGGCAAGACATCGCCCCGCACACCACGGGCGGCGTGTGGCTGAACTTCATCGGTGACGAAGGGCAAGATCGGATTATGGCGGCCTATGGAGAACAGAACTACCGGCGGCTGTCCTTGGTGAAGCGCGAATTCGATCCTGACAACGTGTTCCGCGGCAACCAGAACATCCTGCCGGCCCAGCACTGAGTTCCCTGCACTCCTTCCCAGTTGCCGTGATCAGCGCGGGCAGTGAAGCCTGTACTTCCGGGACGGCAGCACGGCGGTAGACGTCCCGATGGCCGGCAACTGGGAAGGATCACATGGGTACACTTTGGCAATGGCCATCTACGTCGATCCGCCTCTGTGGCCAGCGCACGGAACCGTCTTTTCGCACCTCGTTTCGGACACCTCGCTGGATGAGCTGCACGCTTTCGCGGCCGCTTCCGGGGTTCCCGAACGGGCCTTCGACGGAGATCATTATGATGTCCCGGAACGCCGCTATGACGACCTCGTTTCCGCGGGCGCCATCCCTGTGGAGGCCCGCATCCTGGTCCGCAAGCTCATTGCCAGCGGACTGCGCATCCCGGCTCGTGAACGGAGCAAGGCATTGACAGTACCTTTGATGGAACGCTGGAACAGCACCTACCCAGGCCACGAGGAGCTGGGCCTTGAATTGCTTGAACGTTGGGGCGAGGACGGCAGGAAATACCACAGCCGGACCCACCTCCTGGCAGTCCTTGAAGCCTTGGACGTGCTGACGGAACCCGAACAGCCTGCGCGAACTGTCTTGCTGGCGGCGTGGTTCCACGATGCCGTCTACGAAGGGGTTGCGGGGCAGGACGAAGAAGAGTCCGCACGCTTGGCCGAGGACCGGCTCACCGCCACTGGGTTGGTTCGCCACGAGGTGGCGGAGGTGGCGCGCCTGGTCCGCCTCACGACTTCGCATAGCCCAAAGACGGGTGACTACGCAGGTGCACTTCTCTGCGACGCCGACCTCTCCGTGCTCGGCGGCGACCCGGAGTCCTACGCACGCTACTTGGCCGCCGTCCGCGAAGACTACGCCCGCGTCAGCGACGAAGACTTCGCGAAGGGTCGCGCCGCCGTCGTGCGCGATCTCCTGCGGCTGGACCCGCTGTTCCATGGCGAACGCGCCAAAGCACTCTGGCTCGACGCTGCGCGCCGGAACCTCGCCAGCGAACTCGCGTGAGCGGCTCCCCCTTCTTATGCCCGATTAGACGCTCCGCTGCAGTTCAGACGGTAGGAATCGTCTGGCCTGCAGCGAGTCGTCTAAATGGGCATTGCCGGTCTAGCGGTAGGTGCTGACGAACGGCTGGTTGGTGGGCACAATCTGCTTACCGAGAGGCATCAGCGAAACCGGGATCAGCTTCAAGTTGGCGATGGCCAGCGGGATTCCGATGATGGTGATGGCCATGGCGACTGCCGTGACCACGTGACCAATCGCAATCCAGATGCCCGCGACCAGAAGCCAGATCACATTGCCGAGGAGCGCAAACACGCCGGCACCGCCGGGCTTCTCAACCACCATCTGGCCGAAGGGCCACAGGCAGTACGCACCGATCCGGAACGAAGCGATACCCCACGGGATGGTGACGATGAGCACGCAGCAAATGATGCCTGCCGCGAAGTAACCCAACGCCAGCCAGAACCCACCGAAGACAAGCCAGATGATGTTAAGGAGCGTTTTCATAGTCTTCATTCTCCCCTGTGGGCACGACAAAAAGCCTAGGGGTCTGCCCTGAATCTTCCCTGACTTGCAGCGGCACTCCCTGCGGGGCCATTAGCTCAACCAGCCAGGAGCGCATCCAGCTTGTCGAAGGAGGTGCCCCAGCCGTCGCGAGTCATTTCCACCCACTCTTCGGAAGCAAACGGACCCTGTTTGAGATTCATCCGGGTACGGCCGTTGAGGTCCTCGAATTCAAGGTGCATTTCCTCGTACTCGTGGTCAGCGTCAGGAGCAGCTTTGGCTTGGGCGACCAAAAGAGCCGGGCTGTTCAGCTCGGTGATGGTGGCTTCGATGGGTGCCGACTGCTCACCGTTCTCGTCCGACCACACCATCACCACCTGCCAGATGCCACCAACCCGGGGCTCAACGATGATCTGGTCGCGGGGAGCTTCCACCTCCACGGGCCCGAACCACTGGGTGAGCTTGTCCGGCTCCATCCAGGCCTCAAAAACCTTCTCGCGGGGAGCATCAAACTCGCGGCTCATGGTCAGGGTGTGCTGTTCCGTACTCATTGCTTAACTCCTGGTTTCGGTGATGTTCGATATCCAAGTAGTGGTGCGTTCGAGTAAATCGTGTCGTCGTGAGCGAGTCCAGGGTGTCCCACTGACACGGTAACCGAGCCTAGGCTTTGGCAGTTTCGACAAAAGCGCGGATCTTTGCCAGGTCCTTCACTCCGCGGGATGCCTCTACGCCGGAGGAGACGTCCACTCCCCAAGCACCGGCAGCAGCCGCAGCGAAAGCCACGTTTCCGGATTCGAGTCCCCCTGCAAGCAGCCACTCCCGGCCATCCAGCCCCTTTGCCCGCACTGACGCATAGTCCCAGGACTCGCCTGAGCCCGGTACTGCCGCATCGATCAGGAATATTTCTTCGCCCAGATCCGCGAACTCGTCCTGGGAGGCGCCCATGGTGACGGCCCGGATGAGCCGCATCCCGGCGTCGTGCACTGTTTTGACGTCGCCGGCTGTCCGGTGGCCGTGCAATTGCACCCACTCGAGTCCGGCAGCTCGAGCCGTTGCCACAGCTTCAGCGGCATCCTCATGTCGGAAAACGCCCACGGCGTGAACGCCCACCGGAACCAACGGCAGCAGAATGCGCACCTGGTCCGGGCTGACTTCGCGAGGGCTGGAGGTGAGCACGAAGCCGACCGCGTCTGCACCGGCGTCGACGGCTTCACGCACGGATTCCGGCGTGCTCAAGCCGCACACTTTGACGAACATTCCAGCGCCTCCAGCTTTAATCGCAACGTTTTCCACATATGACGGTAGCAAGCCGCAATGCCAACGCAGAAGCCGCGTCCACCACTAGGCTGGTCGAATGGAGATTATCCGCTTTGCCGACATCCGTCCCGAACCTTGGCGCAACGGGGGCGGGGTGACGCGCGAACTCGCCAGCCATCCGAAGGCCGCCTCGGCGCAGGACAATGCCTGGGATTGGCGAGTCAGCATCGCAGACGTTTCAAAGGCCGGAGATTTCTCCGTCTTCCCGGGCATGGAGCGCGTGATCACCATCATCGAGGGCGAATTGCTGCTGCTCACGGTGGACGGCTCCGAGCACCCGCTCGAGAAGTACCGACCGTTCCGTTTCTCGGGCGAGGCTGCGTCGGGGGCCACTCTTCCGACAGGGGACATCCGGGATTTGAATGTCATCGCCCGGGAGGGAGCCTTCAAGGGCTACACGTCCATTGTGGAGATTTCCAAGAAGCGTGCGCACCCGGTCTTCGAAGGCCAGCTTGCCGTCCTGCTGGAGGGTAAGGCGACTGTTGCGCCCGGCGCGGCTGTGGAGGAAGAGTCCGACGGCGACGCCCCGGCAACCAGCGCGGCCGAACCTGTTGAGCTCTCACGGTATGACGCCGTGGTCGGCTCCGATACCCGCAGCCCGGAAATCTCGGGCCGCGGCTTCATCGCTGTGATCTCGATCGACCATGTGGAGTCCCACTCCTGAGTTGGTGACGTTAACCACCAGAAGTGGCCACCCCGCACGGGAGTTGCTAGCCTGAAATGAAGGTTCCGCTCTGGAACCTCCGGACGACGGTTCAGTACCCGGAATGCGACAAGACTGGCCAAAGGAAATGTCATGTCGTGGATAATTCTCATTCTTTCCGGAGCACTCGAGGCCGTCTGGGCCGCAGCGCTCCACCGGTCCAAGGGCTTCCGTAAACCCGTTCCGACCGTCGTCTTCCTGGTGTCCGTTGTTGCCAGCATGGCCGGACTCGCCATCGCGATGCAGTCCATCCCGACAGGCACGGCTTATGCGGTGTGGGTTGGCGTCGGCGTCGTACTGACCGCAACGTACGCGATGGTCACCAAGGTTGAACGCGCGACGACGGCCCGGCTGCTTTTGCTTGCGGGCATCGGCGCATGTGTAGTTGGCCTGAAGGTGGTGGCGTAGCCATGACTGGGAACACTGGAAACATCAAGAACACCGGGAGCTCCGGCAACTCCGGCAACGGAGTCTTCTGGGTCATCCTCTTGGCATCAGCGCTGCTCGAAGCCGTATGGGCCACAGCTTTGGGCCTCTCCAACGGCTTTACGCAACTCATGCCCACTGTGGTTTTCGCCATCACTGCCGTCCTGAGCATGCTCGGACTGGGTATCGCAGTGAAGCGAATCCCCCTCGGCACTGCCTACGCGGTGTGGGTGGGTATCGGCGCTGCACTGACCGTTGGGTGGGCCATGATCACAGGAGTGGAATCCGCGAGCCCGCTGAAGCTGCTGTTTATTGCGGGAATCGTGGGCTGTGCTGCCGGTTTGAAGGCCCTGCCCGCTGACAAGGCCGCAGCCAAGGCCGAGTAGCTACCGCTCCGTGGCGCTCCTGCCCGGTTCCCCGGGGAGGAAGCTCGCTCCGTTTCGTTGGCTCGCTACGCATTAGACGTTTCCGACCATCGAATGCGCAGTAAGCCATCGAATTGGGCTCAGCGTGCCCCGGGCAAGCCAACCGGGCACCCTTCGCCCAATTCTGGCGCCTACAGGAATACCCATGTGAGCCACTGAGTTCATGCTTTCAAGAGCACCCAAACGCGCATTGGAGAAGTTCATGACTGCAGTTCAGCTCGGCGACGGCCTCAAGGTCAGCCCCCTCGGCTTCGGTGGAATGGCCCTCACACCTGTTTACGGTGGCATTGAACCCGAGGAAGGCCTGCAGACGCTCAGGCATGCAGTGGACGCGGGCATCACGTTCATCGACACCGCAGACGTCTACGGCGCGGGCAGTAACGAGGAACTGGTTGGCAGGCTCTTGAAGGAGCGGCGCGACGAGATCCAAGTGGCCACGAAGTTCGGAATTGAGGGCAACCCCGCGGACGGGTACACGGGAGTCCGCGGGGATGCGCCCTACATCAGGCAAGCGGCGGAAGCGAGCCTCCGCCGCTTGGACACTGACGTGATTGACCTCTACTACATGCACCGCCGTGACCTCCGCGTTCCGATAGTGGAAACCGTGGAGGCCATGGCGGAGCTGGTCCGAGAGGGCAAGGTCCGGCACCTCGGACTGTCTGAAGTGACAGCCGAGGAGCTCAGACAGGCCAACGCCGTCCATCCCATTGCCGCGGTCCAGAGTGAATGGTCCATCTGGAGCAGGGATGTTGAGCTCAACGTTGTGCCTGCGGCCAAGGAACTTGGCGTCGGGTTCGTGCCATATTCGCCGCTGGGCCGCGGATTCCTTACGGGAACCGTCAGCGCGAGCGACCTTGGCGAAAATGACTTCCGCCATAAGATCCCCCGTTTTGGTGACGAGGCACTTGATGCGAACCAGGCCGTAGTGGCCGCGGTCCGCGAGGTAGCCAGCGGGCTGGATGCAACTCCGGCCCAGGTAGCCCTGGCTTGGCTGTTTACCCAAGGTCAGCGCCTCGGGATTTCTGTGGTTCCCATCCCCGGCACGCGCAAGACGCACCGGATCGACGAGAACCTTGGGGCGCTGTCCCTGCAACTGGGAACAGCGCAGCTTGAGAGGCTCGACCACGCTGCGGCCGCCGTCGTGGGTTCACGCTCCGCCGACCCCAACTGGGTTTCACAGGGCCGCGAAGCCAACCCGGCAACTGCATAGACTGACACGATGGATTCGCTTATTCACTCACTGCGTGACGTCACTATCCGCAGCATTTCGGTCAGCGAGATGAACAACAATGTGTACCTGTTGACCGCAAAGTCCACGGGTGCGCAGTTGTTGATCGACGCCGCCGACGACCTTCCGGCCATTCAGCAGCTGCTCCAGGACAGTGCCGCAGATACTGCCGCGACGCCGAAGCTCGCCAGGATTGCCACCACTCACCAGCACTGGGACCACGTCCGGGCGCTGCCGGAGTTGGTCGCCGTTTCCGGGGCAACCACCTCAGCTGGAGCGGACGACGCCGATGCGTTGCCGGTTCCAGTGGATGTCCGGCTTGGTCACGGCGACGTCGAGCGGTTCGATGGCTTCGAGATCACGGCGGTCCACTTGCGCGGACACACCCAGGGCTCGATTGCTTTCGTGTACCAGGATCCGGACGGGCCGGCCCACATTTTCAGTGGAGACTCGTTGTTTCCGGGAGGCGTCGGCAACACACAGAACGATCCTGCACGCTTCACTTCTCTGTTGAACGACGTGTCGGAGCGACTGTTCGACGCTTATCCGGACGAGACCCTGGTGCACCCGGGCCATGGATTGCCCACGACCCTCGGCGCCGAGCGGCCACACCTTGAGGAGTGGCGCGCCCGAGGCTGGTGAGTTGCGGGGCCTACTCTGCACGCTAAACCTAGGGAATAGTGCGCAGAGCGGGCCTCACAACGGGGAGGTTAGCGGCCGCGACGCTCGTTGGACGCGGGAGCCGACGCACGACGCGGGCCGCTGCGTGCCGGACGACCTGCACCGGAACCACCGCGACCGGAGTTGCCTGAGGCACCCGAGCCGTAGGATCCGCCGGACGTAGCGCCCGTTGCGGAAGACCAAACGGCCTTGTTTCCGCCGGTACGAGTACTCGTAGTGGATGCCGTGCGCGGAGCCGAAGCTGAGCGCTGGCCGGTAGCCGGGCGACCACTGCGCCCGTTCTGGCCCTGCGAGCCCGGAACGTCGTTGCGGTGAGTAGCGCCAGCCTTGCCGCGACCGCGGGGGCTGCGGGCGACGTCGTCGTTCATTGCTGCGCGACGCTCAGCGCGGTTGACGTCGGTGCGAACCGGCTCAGCCGCGACCTTTCCGCGTCCATTGCGACCGCCACGACCACCGGCGGTGGGAGCAGCCTGGGTGGAACGGCGTGCGCGCTTGCGCTGGGCGTTGGCGCCGGTGGATGTGCCGCCACCCTGCTGGGTTTTCGCTGCGAGGAGAGCCGCACGGGTGCGGGGATCAACCTTGTCCGCGATGTCACCCACGAGCTTTGAAACCAAGGGCGAACTTGCGGTGACTCGTTCAAACGAAACGTCAACGCCGGCAGCCTTCATGAGCTTCTTGACGTCACTCTGCTGCTCGGGGAGCGTCAGCGTAACCACGGTGCCATCGGAACCGGCGCGTGCCGTACGGCCGGAGCGGTGCAGGTATGCCTTGTGCTCTGTGGGCGGGTCAACGTGGATGACGAGTTCGACGTCGTCAACGTGCACGCCGCGGGCTGCGACGTCAGTGGCCACCAGGACGCGTACGTCACCGTTGGAGAACTCGGCAAGGTTACGGTCGCGGGCGTTCTGCGACAGGTTGCCGTGAAGGTCGACGGCGGGGATGCCGGCGTCGGTGAGGGTCTTGGCAAGCTTGCGGGCGTGGTGCTTGGTCCGCATGAAGAGGACGCGGCGGCCGGCGCCGGAGGCCAGTTCAACGATGAGCTGCTTCTTGACGGTCTGGTCGTTGACCACCAGGACGTGGTGTTCCATGGTGGTGACAGCGGCTTGGGGATCGTCCACGGAGTGCGTCAGCGGGTTGGAGAGGTAACGGTTGACCAGTTTGTCAACACCGTTGTCCAACGTTGCGGAGAAGAGCAGGCGCTGACCCTGGGTGGGGGTCATGTCCATGAGCTTCTTGACGACCGGGAGGAAGCCCAAGTCAGCCATGTGGTCTGCCTCATCCAGCACGGTGACCTCAACGGCTTCGAGGGTCAGGATGCGCTGGCGGATCAGGTCTTCGAGGCGGCCCGGGCAGGCGATGACGATGTCGACGCCGGCGCGCAGCGCCTTTTCCTGGCGTGCCTGGGAGATGCCGCCATAGATGACCGTGGTGTTCAGGCCCATGGCCTTGGCCAGCGGCTCGATGGTGGCGTTGATCTGGGTTGCCAGTTCCCGCGTCGGTGCAAGGACGAGGCCCATGGGGCGGCCCGGCTTACGGAAGTGCTTTGCTTCGCGCTCGGCCAAGCGGGCCACGAGCGGGATGGCGAAAGCGATGGTCTTGCCGGAGCCGGTGCGGCCACGGCCCAGGACGTCGCGACCTGCGAGCGTATCCGGGAGGGTCTTCACCTGGATGGGGAATGCCTCTTCGATGCCATCGGCGGCGAGGGATTCAGCAATGGGCTTGGGCGTGCCAAGGGCAGCAAAAGTAGTCATAAACTTCATGTCTTTCGGGCGGTGTCCAGTTGCGGACATCGGCCCCCGACGCCGGTTGGGCCAGGGGTTCGCCGAGGAAAAGTCAGGTGGTCTACCGGTTCGCTTCAACAGCGTTGGCCGGGACCAAATGGAACGCGTTCATCGACGCAGGATGTGCCTCTCACATGAAAAATGCCCCGTCGCGTAGCCTGTCAGGCCACCTGCTTCAGGGCGTCACCGCACATCAAGTGTTCCTAGCTTAGCAGTGTTTCTCCTGCGGGCCCGCATCGGGGCTGGTCAGGCCCCCGCCCCACCCCGCGTTGCGAGGCCCGATCTGCACCCTTCCGCGCGGCAATACCCTGCAGAGCAGGCCCCACAACGAGTCCACCCCGCGTTGCGAGGCCCGATCTGCACCCTTCCGCGCGGCAATACCCTGCAGAGCGGGCCTCACAACGAGTCAGGCGTGATGCGTGAACTCGGCTTGGGCGTCCGGGGCGCCCGCTTGGGCACCCGGCTCACCCATACCCGCCTCACCCCTGCTCATCCCACCCGAGCGGGCGGCGACCCTCGGCGCGATGACTACCCCGACGACGGCGATGATCGCCGTCAGTGCGAAGACCCCCGCAAACGAGTTCGTCGTCGTGAATGCAGCGAAGACAAGTCCCGTGGCGGCCAGGGACAGTGCGCCACCCAGGGAATCGGAGATGGACATGGCCGCACTGTTGAAGCCTTGGTTTTCCTCGGTGGAGAGCGCCAGTGTCATCACGGACAGCCTCGGGTACATGAGCCCCATGCCGCCACCGGCAAGGATCCAACCAGCGATGGCAACTGCCGCGGGCAGGCTAAGCGCTGCGGTCACCAGCGTTGAGATCACGGCTATCAGCACCAAAAGAGCGCCGATCTTCACGGCCAGATCGTCAGCCAACCGGGCACCGAGCCGCCCCTGGATCGCCGACGCCCCGGCCCACGCCAGTGCGGCTCCGGTCAGCGTCAGCCCGGCGAACGTCGGCGTGAACGCGTAGCGCTCGGTCAGCAGGTACGGCAGGTACACCTCGGCCCCGAAGAACGCCGCAGATGCCAGCCCGCGGACCAGGATCACACTGGGCAGACCGCGTCGGGCGGTGAGGGTTCCCCGCGGAACCAGCGGCTTCACCGCGATAAGGGCAATGACCAGCGCTACGACGGCAATCACCCCGCCGAAGCCGGGCACCTCCGCGGACAGGTTCAGTCCGAGGACAGCGACGGCGGCGAGCGCCGCCCACCCCATACGACCGAAGGCCCAGGGAACGGGCTCGGAGGCGGGTTCGGAATTCATCCCCCGCACGGCCGGCACCACCATCAGCAAGGCTGGAACAACCAGGCCCACAACCCCCAGGAACACCCAGTGCCAACTGCTCAGTTGGGCCACCACACCGGCCGCGAATGGACCCACCAGGGAAGGAACCACCCAGGACGCGGCGAAGGCGGCGAAGATCTTGGGGTGGAGCACCGGCGGGTACACGCGGGCAACCAACACGTAGAGGGCCACGGTCATCGCGCCGCCACCAAGTCCTTGTACCAGGCGCCCCAGCACCAGCATCTCCATGGTTCCGGCCGTACCGGCGATCAGCAGGCCAGCCACGAACAACGCCACGGAGGAGTACAAAGGCGCCGCCGGACCACGACGGTCCGACCAGTTTCCTGCCGCCACCATGCCCATCACGCCTGTGGCCAGTGGGCCTGCGAAAGCCAGCGCGTAGAGGCTGGCTCCGTCGAGGTCGCGGCTGACGAGCGGCATGATGGTGGTCACTGCGAGGGACTCGAACGCGCTCAGGAACACAAGTGCGCACGCCCCTACGGTGGCAAGCAGGTATGGGCGGCGCAGTATCCCGGCCGTTGAGGTGTCAGAGGTCATGGACGTCAGCCTAGAACCTCAACTAATGTTGAGGTCAATCCACCACCCCAGTCACGGAAGAACGCCATGCCGCCAGTCGAAACGCACCGGCCACTCACCATTGGTGAGCTGTCCGAACGGAGTGGAGTGTCGGCGTCGGCCCTTCATTTCTACGAACGGAACGGGCTCATCGAGGCGGAGCGAACGGCCGGCAACCAGCGGCGTTACCGGCGGGACACACTGCGGCGGGTCGCGTTCATCAAGACCTCCCAACGGGTGGGCCTGCCCCTGAAAGACATCCGTGAGGCTTTGGAATCCCTTCCCGATGGCCGCACGCCCACCAAGCGCGATTGGTCCAGGTTGTCGTTGCGGTGGCGCAAGGAACTGGACGAACGGATCGCCGCTCTGCAGCATCTGCGCAACGACCTCGACGGGTGCATCGGGTGCGGCTGCCTCAGCCTGAAATCCTGTACGCTGCAGAACCCTTCGGACGAACTCGGAGCCTCGGGCGCGGGCGCACAACGCTGGACTTTGCCGGAATAGCAACAGGCATTGCCTTTCGACGCGGCGTCGCGGCACGCTTGGGTCATGACTGAACACACGCACGACGCCGCCACTCACCAACACGGTCAACACACCCACGAAGGGGCTCAGCAGAGCGGACTGAACCTCCACGAGGACGCCGACAATGCCGTGGACATGTGGGACGGCATGTACCGGGAGCGTCCCAAGGTGTGGAGCGGAAACCCGAATCCGCAGCTGGTGGCGGAAGTTGCAGGCATCAAACCCGGAAGAGCCCTCGACCTCGGCTGCGGGGAGGGCGCTGACGCTATCTGGCTCGCGGCGCAAGGCTGGACGGTTACCGCAATGGACGTGTCCGCCGTCGCGCTTGAACGTGCAGCCGCGCATGCAGCAGAAAGCGACGTCAGCGAGCGGATCACGTGGCAGCAACAGGACCTCACGGAATGGGAGCCTGAGCCCGTCTTCGATCTGGTTTCGGCCCAGTTCCTGCACTCGCCCCTCCTGCCGTGGCGGGATTCGGTGGCATCAGCCGCGGCAGCCGTCGCACCCGGCGGCACGTTGCTGGTGGTAGGCCATCACCCGCATGGACTCCCGTCGTGGAGCCATCATCATGAGTCCGGAATGTTCTTCACGCCGGAGCAACTGGCGGGTGCCCTGAGGCTGGACCGCGAGCCGTGGTTCGTCAACGTCCTGACAGACCGGGCGCGTAGTGTCACGGGACCCGACGGCGAGTCCGGCACCACCCTGGACACGGTCCTGAGGGCAACCAAGCACGCCTAGAAACCTGCACGCCCTAAATACCGGCTGGCAGCAGCTCTCCGTAGGGCGGCACCACTGTTCCTGTGGCGGTGGAGTCCGGATTGAGCATCCATCCCACGCGTTTGGCCGTGTTCAGCATGACCACGCTCTCCACGAGTTGGACGCCCGGGATCCGCTGCTGGATGGTGAGCTCCATTTCCATGACGTCAGCCAGCGAGCGCAACCACATGATCATGGTGAAGTTGGTGCGGCCTGTGGTGGACGCGGAGAAGCGGATGTTCCTGATGGCCCGCAACTCTGTGGCTGCGGCTTCGTGCTCACCTGCGGGAACGTTTGCGAACCACTGGACCGTGATGGGGAAGCCGGAGAATTGTTGGGCGATTTCGCAGCGGAACGACAACATCCGGCTGCTCAGGACCCTGCCCAATTGCCGCTGGACCGTGGCGGGGTTTCGGCCCAAGGCGCGGGCAATTTCGGCGGCTGTGGCACGGCCGTCGCGGGCGAGGAACGGGATGATTGCCAGATGACTCTCCGGTAGCGGGAGCACCATGGCGTCGTGGGCTGACGGGTTTGCCGATTCAGGTCCGGCGAGCGCCTTGAGTGCCTGCTGCTCTGCCTTGGTGAGGACGTTGAGCCGCCACGCATATCCGCTGGTGTGAATCCGAGTGCAGAGGGCTGTGTGGTACTTGGTGAGCCCTCTGATCTCCTTGAGTTTCGGCAACACCTGTGTGCTGAACTGCCCCAGGTCCTGCGTGATCACAGTGAGCGTGAGGTCGCGGTTGCTGGCAGCCTCTTCTACCGTGATGACCTCGGGAAGTCGGGCGACTGCGGAGGTGACATCCGGCCTAAGGTGCATTTCGCAGTCGATATCCACCATGGCCAGGCACATATCCTTGGGGTCGCCCATGAGGTGTGCGGTGGTCCATGCTGCACCGGCTCCCCTCAGGCGTTCCCATCGGGATGCCAGCGTGGTGGCGTGGACGCCCAGGACTTCTCCGGCGTCGGACCAGCTGATCCGTGGCGAGATCTGCAGGGCGTTGACCAGGCGCAGGTCTTCCTCGCTGAGCTCCATGAGCCCATTCTTGCAGAAGCGTGCATGTTTCCTGCTTGAAAGCACTAGTCGGTGCATATTTACAGATGTTTAGCACCATGTGAATCACGTCACCCCAGAATGGCATGAGGAACACGTCACCTAGAAAGACCTGGAGAACACATGACCATCGCCGCCGACGCCAAGGAACTGCAGGAGGACATCGTCCGCCTCCGCCACGACCTCCATCGCGAACCGGAGATCGGCCTGCAGCTCCCCCGCACGCAGGAGAAGGTACTCCAGGCGCTGGATGGGCTGCCTTACGAGATCACCCTTGGTAAGGAAACGACGTCGGTCACCGCGGTTCTGCGCGGCGGTGCGGCTCACGCTTCGGCTGAGAAGCCCGTGGTGTTGCTGCGTGCCGACATGGATGGACTTCCTGTGCAGGAGACTACCGGCGTGGACTACACCTCCCGCGTGGATGGAGCCATGCACGCCTGTGGCCATGACCTGCACACCTCCATGCTGGCCGGAGCCGCCACACTGCTGGCCGAGCGCCGCGACCAGTTGGCGGGCGACGTCATCCTCATGTTCCAGCCCGGCGAAGAGGGCTTCGACGGCGCGAGTTACATGATCAAGGAAGGCGTCCTGGACGCGGCTGGTCGTCGTGCAGACACTGCCTACGGAATGCACGTGTTCTCCTCCCTTGAACCGCATGGCCAGTTCGTCACCAAGCCTGGCGTCATGCTTAGTTCCTCCGACGGCCTTGTCGTCACTGTGCTGGGCGCGGGCGGCCACGGCTCCGCTCCCTATTCCGCCAAAGACCCCGTCACTGCAGCTGCCGAGATGGTCACGGCACTTCAGGTGATGGTCACGCGCCAGTTCAACATGTTCGATCCCGTGGTCCTCACAGTTGGCGTCCTGCACGCCGGAACCAAGCGCAACGTCATCCCCGAGACCGCCCGCATCGAAGCCACCATCAGGACCTTCTCCGAGGAGTCCCGTCGGAAGATGATGGAAGCAGTACCCAGGCTGCTTCATGGCATCGCCGCAGCCCACGGCTTGGAGGCGGACGTGCATTACCAAGAGGAATACCCCCTCACCATCAATGATGAGAACGAGACGACCACTGCTGAGAAGGTCATCGCCGGAATGTTCGGCGAGTCCCGGCACACCCGGATGGCCACTCCCCTGAGCGGTTCCGAGGACTTCTCCCGGGTCCTGGCCGAAGTCCCCGGCACCTTTGTGGGACTCAGCGCAGTAGCCCCCGGCGCCGACCACACGACGTCGCCGTTCAACCACTCGCCCTACGCAATGTTCGACGACTGCGTCCTCACCGACGGTGCCGCGCTGTACGCCGAACTCGCCGTGTCCCGTATCGCCGCCCTCGCCGGCAACTAACTCCCGGCCCGCCTGATCTTGGAGAAGCACATGACCACCACCGTAGGAACGTCCCCCGACGTCAAGGTCCACAAGTCACACATGCGCACGCTTGTTGGCACCGGCATAGGCAACGCCGTTGAATGGTACGACTGGGCCATCTACGCAACGTTCTCGCCGTTTATCGCGAGCGCCTTGTTCAGCCAAGCCGATCCCACATCAGCAGTGCTGTCCACCTTGGCGATCTTCGCCGTCGGCTTCGTTGCCCGTCCGTTTGGCGGCTTCGTGTTCGGCTGGATCGGCGACCGGATCGGCCGTAAGACCTCCATGACGGTGGCTGTTGCCCTCGGAGCCGTCGGTAGCCTCCTCATCGGCATCGCCCCAACGTTTGCAGCTGTTGGCGCCTTCGCTTCGGTGATGCTCCTGATCGCCCGCCTCATCCAAGGCCTGGCGCACGGTGGTGAGCTGCCGTCGTCGCAAACGTATTTGTCCGAGATGGCGCCCAAGGAACACCGCGGCTTTTGGGCGACCCTCATCTACACCTCCGGCACCGCCGGAATCCTGGCCGGTACACTGCTGGGCGCAATCCTCACGGCAACCTTGAGCAAGGAAGACATGAGCTCGTGGGGTTGGCGCATCCCGTTCCTCATCGGCGGCGCGCTGGGGATCTACGCACTGTTCATGCGGGCCAAGATGAAGGAAACCGAAGCATTCGAGGCCGAGGCGCCCACTGAGAAGCGCCTGCCCATCTGGCCGCAGATCGTGAAGTACCGCAAGCAGGCCCTGCAGGTTATCGGCCTCACCGTGGGCCTGACGGTTGTGTACTACATCTGGGGTGTCGTGGCTCCGAGCTACGCCGCGACCTCGCTGAAGATGGACCGCGGAGAGGCGCTCTGGGCCGGCGTGGTGGCCAACGTGGTGTTCATCGCCGCGCTGCCGTTCTGGGGCAAGCTGTCCGACCGCATCGGCCGCAAGCCTGTGATCATCAGTTCGGCCGCGGGCGCCGCGCTCCTGCACTTCCCCATGACGTGGCTGCTCAAGGACTCACCGTGGCAGCTCGCCGTGTCCATGTCCGTGATGCTGTTCTTCATCGCCGGTAGCGCCGCGATCGTCCCGGCTGTCTATGCCGAGCTGTTCCCGACGCACATTCGGACCATTGGCGTGGGTGTTCCGTACTCCATCTGCGTCGCTGCCTTTGGTGGCACGGCTCCGTACCTGCAGACGTGGCTCGGCAGCATCGGGCAGGCCCAGTTGTTCAACGTATACGCAGTGATCCTGCTGCTGGTAGGCATCGCGTTCGCCTTCTCCATCCCGGAGACGAAGGGCAAAGACCTCACCGTCTAGCCTCTCCTCCCCCAACTAGGTGACAGCACATGTTCCAATGAGCCCTCATTGCGACGTGTGCTGTCACCTAGTTGGGTTTAAACGAAGCGGTCCCGGCCGGCCCTGTATCCGAAGAATGCTGCCAGGGAACCGACCACCAGGAACAGGATTCCAGCCGCTGCGAAGCCGCCCGTAGCCTGATGGAGCTGGCCTACCATCAGTGTGCCGAGCGAACCCACTCCATAGCCGACGCCCTGCATCATGCCGGACAGGTGTGCCGCGGTGTGGGCGTCGCGGGTACGGACCATGATCATCGTGAGGGCCACGGCAGTCAGCGAACCCTGGCCCAGCCCGTTGAGCCCGGTCCAGACCCAGATCAGCTCGGTGGGGCCAAAGATGGTGAGGGCAAAACCGCCGCCGGTCATCAGCGCCACCACCATGTTGATGATTCGTTGGTCCTTGAAGCGCGTGGCCAGGGCAGGGGCAAACAGCGAGCCGAGCATCTGAAGCACGATAGACACGGACACGATCAGCCCCGCCGTTCCGCCGTCGATCCCCCGGTCGCGCAAGATCGGGGCCATCCAAGCGAACACACTGAACGACATCATTGCCTGCAGCACCATGAACAACGTCACCTGCCAGGCCACGGCTGAACGCCATACGTTGACGCCGCCGTGGACCGCTTGGTGTTTTACCGAGGGCTGACGGATTGCCAGGGGCAGGAAGAGCAAAAGTACGACGGCGGCGGGCACCGCCCAGAACCACAGCGCCGATGTCCAGTGGCCGGTTGCCGTAAAGACCGGATACGTGAAGCCCGCACCGAGGGCGGCCGAAGCGCAGATTGCCGTGGTGTAGAGGCCACCCATCAAGCCAAGTCGGTGCGGAAAATCCCTTTTGACGACGCCCGGAAGGAGCACGTTGCAGAGGGCAATAGCAGCACCGCAGGCTGCCGTTCCGGCGAGAAGCGTGGTGAGGTGTCCTGCTCCGGGGATCTCCAGGGGCCTGAGCACCAGCCCTGCGGTGAGGACTGCCATTGCCCCGAGAAGAACCCGTTCCGCGCCGAATCTGCGGGCCAGGATGGGGGCCAGCGGTGCGAAGACGCCCAGCAAGGTAACCGGCACGGTGGTGAGGACAACCAGCGACCAGCCCGGCAGGCCGGCGTCGGACATTATTTCCGGCAGGACCGCGGAAAAACTGGAGAAGACCGTCCGCAGGTTCAGGCCGATCAGCACCAGGCAAATGCCTAAGTAGACGAGACCCCGCTTGCCGCGGAGGTGAGTGGGATCCGCGGCCGGTTCTTCGTCGATCTCGGCATCCACCGCTATTCCGGGGAGGACTGATTTCTCTTGGTAGCCGGGCGTCTTGGAGGAGGTCACACGTCCTATTCTGTCAGTCAGTCCTGATCCGGGCTTGTTGGGCAGGATGTGACCAGTCGACTCCAGTGCAGTTATCCACATAGGGCTGATCACCCCTGCCTGTGTTGCTTGGCGATCCATAGCGTTGAGGGCATGGATAGAGAGCCTGAATCTTCGCCGAACACCACTAAGAGTGATAAGCCCACCCTGGGTTACGTGCTCGTCCCCCCGGCGCAGCCACCGGGGTTGAATACAGGAATTGCAAGCGTCGTGTTTTCTTTGGCTGCGCCGTTGTGCTGGTACGTGACCATTCCCTTCTCTCTGCTTGCGGTGCTTCTTACGAGGTCAGGCCCATCATCCGGCAGGTTAGCTTGGGTCGTGCCTACCGTTGTGTGGAGCCTCCCGTGCACATGCGGATTTGTGGCACTAGTGCTGGGCATATCGTCGATGGTTTTGGCCAGGGGCCGCTCACCCGGCGGACACCACACGAGGGCATGGTTTATGGGCATGTCCGGCTTGGCTGTTGTCGCACTGGAGGTCTCGATCGGCCTTTGGGTATTGATAACGAGTCCTTACCTGATCCTCTTCTAAGAGCGCCCGCTACCCGTACTCGATCGGGTCCGCCGAACGTCTCGTCGGAACCAAAGTATTCTGGAAAGGATGAGTGAAACCCCAGATTCCCCGCGACCAGTCACGCCCGGCAGCCAGGCTTCCTTCGGTACCTACGGTGGTCGGCCAGTCAGCTTTGTGCGCCGTGGCACCCGACTGCAGGGCCGCAGGCAAGCCGCATGGGAAGAGCACGCAGAACGCTGGGCCATTCAGGTGCCGCGCCATGTTGCCAACACCTCGGTCCACCCGGACTACACCTTCGACGCCGAGGCAGTCTTTGGGCGCAAGGCACCCCTGATTGTGGAGATCGGTTCGGGCCTGGGTGATGCTGTGGTCCATGCCGCGGAGCAGAACCCGGACAAGGACTTCCTTGCGGTAGAGGTCTACACACCAGGTTTGGCCAACACCATCATCAAGATCAACAGCCGTGGGCTAACCAACGTGCGGGTGGTGGAAGCCAACGCCCCAGAGGTTCTCGAGTCGATGCTCCCGGAGGGGTCGGTCAGCGAGCTTTGGGTGTTCTTCCCGGACCCCTGGCACAAGGCACGGCACCACAAGCGACGCCTTATTCAACCTGCCTTCGCTTCAGTAGCTGCCAAGGCTCTCGCAAAGGGCGGTTACTGGCGCATCGCCACGGACTGGTCCAACTATGCCGTGCACGTCCGCGAAGTGCTGGCCGGGTCCACAGAGTTCGAGAACATGCACGAAGGCGAGCGCAGCGGCGAGGAGAGCCCGCTGACGCAGGTATGGCAGTCCGGCGTCGAATCTGTTGTGGGCGGTGCGCCCGTGAGGGAAGGCCGCGCGCCCGTGAGCACCGAGCACACCGGTCCGAACGAGGGCGTTGATGAAGAAGGCGGCTGGGCTCCCCGGTTCGAGGGCCGCATCCGGACGAGCTTTGAGAACAAAGCCCACGAGGCCGGGCGCATGATCTTTGACCTCACGTACCGCAAGCTTTAGCCAACGGACTATGGGGGAACCATGAGCTATCAGCCGCCGATCGACTACTACCAGCAACCACAACGGTCCGGAGCGCGGGGCCTGGGCGCCGGCATCACGAGCATCGTCGCTGCTGTCCTCTCCCCCGTCGCGGCCGTAGTGAGCATTCCCTTGGGTATTGCCGCTATCGCCTCGTCGATAAGCCGCTACAACCAGGGCAACGACGCTTGGTGGTTCGGTGCACTGATCCTGGCGGGAGTCGCGGTCCTTCTGGCTATTGTGGCTGTAGTCAGTGGGTTGCTCGCGGTATTCCGGGCGGGTCGCATGAACGCGGGCCGCATCACGGGAATTGTCGGATTGGCGATCATGGCGGTCAATGTCTTTGGTGTTGCCTTCATGGTGTTCCTGGTACTCGGCGCTGGGCAGGGATCCTAATGCCACAGGTGCGTGCCGAGCGGCTGATTCGGCTGGATCCCGAGACCGCTTTTGCCCTCTCCCAGACCACGGGTGATTTCAGGCTCAAATGGGATCCGTTCATCTCCGCCCAAGCCTTTCTGGATGGGGCCAAATCGGCTGGCAAGGGCGTCAGGACCCGGACTGTCTCCCGCATGGGCCTGAAAATGGTCAGTGAGTACGTCTCGTACACGCCTCCACGAAACGTGGGTATGACAATGGTGTCCGGGCCTTGGTTCTTTGAGAATTTCGGCGGCGGCTGGCGGTTCACCCCGGACGACGGCGGCACCCGGGCAGTCTGGAAGTACACCTTTTCCTGCCGCCCGGCCCGGGTGAAGCCGTTGGCCGAGAGGATCGGAACCTGGCTCCTGGGCCGGGAGATTGAGCGTCGCATTGAGGCGTTCGCCCGGGCTTGCGAAGACCAGGCCCTGATTGCGGAACTGCGTGCCCAGGGGTCAGGGGTCACGGACCGCTAAGGTTCACGGCACCGAAATCGAGGCCACGGTCTTCTCTGCTTCATCACGAAGCTCAACACCGGCGATGCCGGCCAACTGCACCGGAGTGGCACCCGTGATCTTGATCCGGCCGCTCTGAGTGGCCGTCCATCCGCACGTGCGTTCTTCAGCACCATCCCGGCCTTTCACCCACAGGTAGAGCGTGCCTTCCAGCGGCATGGACCGGCCCTCCACAGCGAGTTCGGTACCCCAGTTCTTCTTCACCATGCCCACGGTCAGCTGCAATCCACTTTCCGACTGAACCGAATAGCTTGCGTCCGGTTTCGCGGGCTGGTTCAGCAGGGGCCCGGCGAAGAAGCCAACAGCAAGGCAAGCAGCAGCAACCGCGCCCACCAAAGCCGCCCACCGCCGTCGTGATTTCCGCCTGCGGATCGACAGGTCCACCAAGACCTTCTCGGGGAGCGCCTCAGGTTTCGGTTCCAATGGTGAGAGCGCGTTCGCGCCTCCAGCGACGGTGAGGGCGACGGCGTCAGCTGCGGGAACGGCGTCGAGCAAGGCGGGCAGGCTTTCCAGTTGCTCCAACTCGTGGCGGCACTCAGCACATTTTGCGAGATGATCCTCAAACGTGCGTGCCTCCTCGGGCTCGAGCCCACCCAGCAAATAGGCGCCCAGCGACTGGTGTGCGGAGTTGCCGTTCATCGTTCCACCCCCATTTCATCAAGGATCGTTCGGAGGGCTTTCACAGCGTAGAAAGCCCTGGATTTCACGGTTCCCGCCGGGATGTTCAGCTGCAGTGCTGCCTCGCTAACGGTGAACCTTTGATAGTGGAGGGCCACCAAAACCTGGCGGTGTTCGTGGCTCAGGCGTAGCAGCGCTTCCTCCATGAGGACCCTGTTCAGGAGTTCATCAACGCGCTCCGTTGCAGGATGTTCCGGGAGGTCCTGCTCGCCGGCCTCGGCAGGGCGGCGCTGGGCCTTCCTGTAGCTGTCGATGATGACGTTGCGGGCCGTCCGGAAAAGGTAGCTGCGCAAACTTCCCGTGATCTGCGGGGCGTGCTGCCATACCTTGAGGATGGTTTCCTGAACGACGTCGTCCGCTTGATGGGCGTCGGACGTGCAGCTGAGAACGAAGCGCTTCAGAGCAGTGCCGTGGTCGCGGTAGATCGCAGCCACCACGTCTTCATCCAACGGCATAGCCACCTCCCTCTTTCAGCTGCCCCTTCGCCTATACGACGACGAGCGAACGGAAAAGGTTCAGCCCCATGAACCATTCTTCCCCCGGCGGCGTCGTAGGGGTTAGCGCCGGTCCTTTCCGGCCGGCTCGTCAAAGGAGCTAGACATGAAGAAACGACTCAGTTTTGGATTCGGTGTGTTGATCCTGACCGCTGCCTTGGCCGGGTGTGGCGGAAGTCCTGGAACCACCGCTACCTCCGCACCACCGCCCGCGGCTACTCCCTCTTCGGCAGCAACCTCCGCGTCCCCGACAGTGGACTCCACCACCGCAGCTGGCGCCGAGATGAAAGTGTCATCATCCAGCGCCGGGCAAATCGTGGTGGACAGCAAGGGCATGAGCCTTTACTTCTTCACCAAAGACGTCAAGGACTCGGGAACCAGCGCTTGCGTGGACGCTTGCCTGGAAGCTTGGCCTGTTTTCACCACGACGTCGGATACGCCCACGGTTGAAGGCGTCACCGGGACTATGGGAACCATTGCGACGCCTGACGGCAAGAAGCAAGTAACACTCAACGGCATGCCCCTGTACTACTACGCCAAGGACAAAGCTCCCGGCGACGTGACGGGTCAGGGCGTGGGCGGCGTCTGGTACCTGGTCAGTCCGGCCGGGGAGATGATCAAAGGCGCTGCGGGTTCGGGCTACTGACGCGTGGCACCGAGATCGCGGGAAGCCTGCCATGTCGCCGAAAGGTTCCTCCCGAACAGGCAGGGTTCCCACGAACTCGCAGTCCGGACTGATCACCTGAGCGCCCGAAGTATGCGTTCCTTGAAGGCGCGCTCCTGAAAAAGGTCCTTCCACTCGATTCGGATAAACCGCCAGCCCTCCTCTGCCAGTGCCTTTTCCCGCCGTCGTTCTTGAAAGATGACCTCGTCCGTCGGTTTGAAGTCGAAGTATTTGGTTCGACCGTCGAACTCCAGAGCCAGTTTTTCCTCTTCCCAAGCGAAATCCATGCGATGGCGACCCAAACGGGACTGCACCTCGAATTGGGGCTGTGGGGGCCTGATTCTGAGCCTTTGCATCAACTCACGGGTCAGCGTCTCGCCGGCAGACTCGGAGCGCGGGTCTGCGTTGTCCAAAGCCTTGCGCAGCGTGCGGATTCCCCGCTTTCCGGAGGAGACGGCTGCCAAGTCGGCAAGTGCGCTGATATCGGCTCCGACTCGTAAACCATGGTCCATAATCACAAGTGCTTTGGGATAGCTAAGCATCCTGGCACTGTCAAAGATGGTGCGTTCGAGTGTAGTCGCCCGCAAACCCTGAACCTGCACCACATCGTCCTCGGTGAAAGTTTCTGTGTGTCCCCGGACATCCCTGCCCCAACGGTCGGAGGAAGGCCTGGTTTGGTGCAGGACATGAACCTTGTCATCAACACCCCACACGAAGAGACCATGGAGTCGTGCCGCCGACAAATGGCTGTAAACGAAACCACCTGTTGACGTGGTCAGTGTCCCATGCGCATGTGCCACGATCCGCTCCCTGGCCTGCCTCCTCGGCCCCAAGGAGTTCCACTTGCTGGCCCTGATATAGCAGCCATATCTCAAGCGATGCAGTTCACCGGCCTCCACAAGCGCCTTGATATTTCGACTGTTGAGACCGAATCGGAGTAATTCATCGGTCCTCCAGATATACCCACGCACAGGAAGCGGGCGGACTATCGGGGCGGTACTTTCACGCGATGACGGCGGCTCCATCGGCTCAGCATGGCAACCAAACATACAGTCGCTAAAGAGGTGCGCGGCGCTATGTGGAAATCCGAGCGCCGAGGCCGCGGGAACGTTGCGAACACGCCGAAAGTTTGCCCACGAAGGCGCACGTTTCCAGCGAAGTCAGAAACAGCGCCGGGCTACGATCGGGATATGGGCGAGACTTCTGACTTCAATGCTGCGGCCAAGACGTGGCAGACCATGGTGGACAGCAACCAGGCGTTGCTTCTGCGCAAGTCCGGACACGACGTCCATTGGTGGGCCGAAGAGGGCCGCGCCAAGGGCTTGAAGAACGACGCCGGGCTCCGCGACTGGATGCGCGACGAACACGGAATCACGGGCTACGCGCAATACGCAGTCTCGTGGGAAATGTTCGGCTACCCCGAGTTCATGCTCCGGGACGCCGATGAACTCATCGACGGCCAATACGCCAACCACCCCCAGTTGCGCCCCATAGCCGACGCTCTGATGGCTTGGTCCGCTGAGACCGACGGCGTAGTGATCCAGATGCGCAAGGGCTATGTTTCGCTTCACAGCCCTCGGCGGAAGTTTGCCCAAGTCACCCGGACCAACAACACCACCGTTGATATCGCCCTGCGTTTGGACGCTCCAGCCGAGGGCAGGCTCGAGGCCGTGAAGGTACGGGAGGGAAACTTCTTCGACCGCCGGGTGCGGCTGAAGTCAATTGACGACGTCGATGACGAGCTACTCGGCTACCTCGCCAAGGCGCTGGACCAGAACAGCTAGGCTGCAAGCCCAGCGCGCCGGGTTCGTGGGAAACCTGCCGTATCGCCGAAAGGTTCCGGGCGAGCACACAAGGTTCCAGCGAACTCGTGCAATTCAACTACCGCCTCGCACTCCCGTAGAGCTGCCGCACCAGGTGCTCGATGTCGGGCTCGTGCAAGGACAGGTCGGCAACCTCGGCTGTGCTGGAAATCGCGGCAAGCACGGTGGCCGCTGAGAGCCTGCGCGGATCGAAGGAAACGCTGTGCCTGATTCCATCGACCTCAATGCCCTCGTGCACTGCGCCGTCAGGCAGCTTAAAGAGAGCAGCGGAGTGCACGGGGGCGGTGAGGTCAACCACCATGGTGCGCACGGCTCCGGCCACCTCAGCCAAACCGGTGAGCGGACCGTCGTAGGCGATTGCGCCGTCGTCGACTACCAGGACGCGCTGGCATAAACGCTGGATGTCGCTCATGTCGTGTGTGGTCAGCAGCAGCGTGGTGCCGTTCTCGCGGCGCTCAGCGTCCAGGAACTGACGCAGTTTCTCTTTGCTGATCATGTCCAGGCCAATGGTCGGCTCGTCCAGGATCACCAGCTCCGGCCGGTGCAGCAGGGCAGCCGCGACCTCGCCCCGCATCCGCTGGCCCAAGGAAAGTTGCCGAACAGGCGTGGTGAGGAACTCCGCCAGGTCCATCTGGTCGGCCAGCTCACGGAACCTGGGCCGCCAGTCGGCCTCGGGCATGCGATGCATGGCGCCGAGGATCGGGTAAGAGTCCTGCAGGGGGAGGTCCCACCAAAGCTGCGAGCGCTGTCCGAACACGACGCCGATCTTCCGGGCCAACGCTTTACGCTGAGGCACCGGGTTGAACCCGCAGACGGTCACGCGTCCCGAGCTTGGCACCAGGACACCCGTCAGCATCTTGATGGTGGTGGACTTGCCTGCCCCGTTGGCTCCGATGTAGCCGACGGCCTCCCCCGGTTCCACTGTGAAGTCGATCCCACGGACCGCGTGAACTGTCTTCTTGCGTCGCCGGAACCGCCCGACGGATTCCATGACTTGGAATTCCCGGCTCAGGTTTTCCACTTCGATGATGGGCATGTCAGCCTCCTGCGCCGGTGTATTTTTTGATGGCCGCCCGCCAGAGGAGCAGCATGAGTCCGCTAAGGACGACGGCGGCCGGCAGTCCCAGCCAACCCGTCCAGGCCGGGATACCGGCTGGGCCGTCGAGGTCGAGGATGACCAGGCTGGGAGCGTAGGCCACCAACGTTGCCGGGATGACGAACGTGAAGAAGATTTGGATTGGGAAGAACAGCGCCGCTCCGGGCATGGAGGCCACATACCGCCCTCCGTAGGTGAAAGCATTGGCGAATTGCCTGCCGTCGAGGATCCAGAATTGCATGGCTCCAGCGCCAAGGAAGAGTGCGCAGAAGATCGCCGCCCCCGCAAGGGGTGTGATGAGGGCCAACGTGACCTTGGCAGGGTCCCAGTCGATTTCCGTGAGCAGGAGAGCTGCAATAAGCGCAGCCACTGCGAAGATCAGCCGCCCGACGCGTCTCAGTTGGAAATCGGAGGTCGCCAATTGGAGCAGGACAGGCAAAGGCCGGACCAGCAGTACCTCCAACTTGCCGGACCTGATGGTCTCGGACATGGAATCGGTCTCCCCCATCAACAGGTCACCGAGTGCGAACGACAACGAGGCGAGCCCGAATACCAGGAGTGTCTGGGCCAAGGTCATGCCGCCGAACGTGGAGACGTTGTGGACGATCGCGTAGAGCTCCACGAACTCAGTCAATCCCAGCAGGACTTGCCCGGCGACGTCGGAGAGGAAACTGCCCCGGTAGGCGAGCTGCGAGCGCAGCCGGGCGGAGACAAGGAGTCTGAGTAGGACCAAGTTAGCGACCGGGGCGTGAGGGTCCCGGGTTTCTCGCCGAGAGGTCGCGCGCAGACTAGCCACCTTGCACCACCAGCCTCCGCGAACCGAAGCGGACCATCACCTGCACGACCCCCAGCAGCACGGTCAGCCAGAGGAGTTGGAGACCCACCATGGCAAGGCTTTCGGCGCCAACGGTCCTTCCCGCGAGAATGTCCACCGGGGTCTGCAGCATTGACGGGAACGGTGTTGCCCGGGCGAAGTCGAGCAGCCAGTCAGGAAACCAGGTCACGGGCACCAGGAACCCGGACAGCAGGTTCATCAGGACCATGTACAGCATCCAGAAACCGCGGATTTCGAGCACCCAGAAGGACAACAGATTGATGGCGAAGAAGCCCAGAAAGTTCAGGGACACGGCAGCCACGATCGACATGAATCCCAGCAGGTAGGGCCCGGGAGTTCCGGGCATCGCCAGCCCTGTCACCAGGGCTCCGACGATGAGCGGCGGTAACCCGCGCGGCAGCACGTCGAAGGCGGCGCGGCCCAGGTCTTGAGCCCAGTAGGACGCGGTCAGGTTGACGGACCTGGAAAGGTCGACGGCGACGTCCCCCGACTTCACGCGGCTTGCCAGCTCAGTGTTGCCGAACAGGCCCAAAGGTGCCAGGAGCGCCTGACCCAACCACACATAGGTGGCGGCCTCCATCGCCGAGTATCCGCCGATGGCCCCACCCGCCGTCGTAATGGCGCTCAGCAGCAGCGACGCCCGGATGAGTCCGAAGACCGAGTTGGTGAAAGCGCCGGCGACGGCGGCAGTACGGTACGTGGAATGGCGACGGAACGATGACTTGGCCAGCTCCCAATACGCACGCACCGGTCGAGTCTATTACGACACACAAACCCACCTGACTAAAGCCGTGAATTCGCGGCCCGGTGTCCGCAACCGCCGGCCGGACGGCAGGCATCCGGAAGCGTGCGTCAAAGCGGCCGGACGGCAGGCATCCGGAAGCGTGGCAAACGGCCGGACGGCAGGCATCCGGAAGCGTGCGTCAAAGCGACGAAGGAGCAGCACGCGGAGGATGTCTGCCGTCCGGCCGAACCAAAGGCCTACGCGTCGGCGAATTCCTCGGACTCCTCGAACTCTACGGCCGCGATAATCTCCTTGGTCTCCGGGTGAATCATGAAGGCCTCGTCGTCATCTTCCACCATGATGTAGTCGCCGTGGTCGGTGGAGAAGTGCCAGGCGAGGGTCTTCACGCCGTCGTGCTCGTAGTTGGGATCGCCCATGGTGATCTTTTCCAAGGCGTAGCCGGCCACGTCGCACAGTTCGCGGATGATGACCTCGAACTCGGGGGCGTTGGCGAGGGCTTCTTCGTCGGCTTCGGCCTGGCGCTCGGCGAGGTCCGGGATCTGGGCGACGCGTTCGGCAATGTGCGCTTCGATTTCTTCATCCGAAAGAGCCAGCAGTTCGGACTGGCCGCGGAGGTAGGCAGCGTTGAGCTCGATGATGTCCTCTTCTTCCAGCAGTGCCTCGAACTCGCCGTCGAGCTCGTCCAAGGTAACTACAGCCGCAGGCTGCGTTTCGGACTCGTCCAGGTCGCCGTCGAGGTAGGCCTCGGCTTCATCTTCGGTTAGGGCGTCGAAGGCCGCGGCGGTGCGGTTGAAGAGGTCAAGGTGCCGGGTGGCTCCCATGCCCTCGAGCCCGGCGCGGATGTAGGCGTCCACTTCTTCACGCTCCGGTGCGGTGAAGACGTACTGGGCGAAACCGCCGGACAGTGCCTGGGTCAGGTAGAAGTCCACAAAGTAGCTGTTGAGCGCAGGGGTCGCGATTTCGTCACTGTTGAGGAGCTCCGCGTACATCTCGTTCACCACGTTGACGTTGGAATCCACTACATCCGCACTGCCGGCTTCGAAGCTGGTCTTGCTCAGGACGACGGGGTACTCGTTGATAGTCATGGGGAATCCTCACTGCTGAAAGCTGATGGTGCTCCGGACACTTTCAACGTACGCGTGGGAGCGGCGTGGCAATCGAGGAAGAGGTTAACGGAGGGCGAAGTTTGGGAGCTGTTTTCTGCTGACTAAGATTGAACAGATAACCTCCTGCCGAAAGTAGCCCTACGCATGCCGTCCCACACAGACGAAAACTGGGAACTGGCCATTCAGACTCCTGCCATCACGGACCGCTCGCTCGCGGCCGGATTGGCCTATGCCATGGGCAGCCGCGTGAACGGGATTTCTTTCGACGCGGCTACGGGCCTCCTGATGGGCAAGGTCCGCGGCACCGGTCCGCAGCCTTATTCGACGTCGGCAAAACTGGTGCGTAAGCCCAGCGGCTGGAGCTGCACGGTGGGTATCTGCAGCTGCCCGGTCCGCAAGGACTGCAAGCACGTGGCCGCGTTGCTCTTCACTGCCGAAGACCACCCCACCATCCGCGCCCAACTTCTTTCCCAGGCTCCCGGAATTCAAACGTCGAGGGTGGGCTCCGGCCAACAGGGCGGCTCGGCACGTCCTGCGTGGGAACAAGCCCTCAACAGGTTGATCGCGAAACCTGGCACAGCTCCGAGCGCTGCCGGCATCCAGCTTGCGCTTCAGTTCGAGGTGGAAGAGCCCGCGGCCCACTTCTCCTACACAGGCCGCCGCGACCCCATGCGCAGCGTCCGCCAACTCAAGGCCCGCCCGGTCATGATGGGCGCCAAGGGCAAGTGGATCCGCGGCGACGTCTCGTGGAACAACCTGAGCTACGTGAGTTTCCGGCGTGAATTCAATGAGGTCCATGTCGAGTGGCTTCAGACTTTCCTCGCGGCACACGGCTCCAGCAACGGCCGGCAGCAACCGTCCGGTGCCATGTGGTTGAGCCTGAACGATTTCGCTGCCAAGAACCTCTGGACCCTCCTCGCCGATGCCACCAAGGCGGGCATTCCGCTCATCCACTCCGCTGGTAGCGAGCCTGTCCGCGTTGAGTCGCAACCCGCCGTCGTCGGCCTCAGTCTGGCGCGACTTGAAGCCGCTCCGGACACCGCGAAGCAGGAAGCGCCCGACGGCGGCCTGCAGCTCGCGCCGTCGGTGACCTTGGGCGGGGAACCCGTGGACCCGGGGTCCGTGGGGTTCCTGGGCAAACCGGCCAACGGAATCTTCTTCACGCACTCAGGGGAAACGCTGCCGGGCGTGCCGCAGCAGAAGAATCTCATCACGCTTGCCCCGATTGAGGGCGGTATCAGCGATGAGTTGCTGGAGTTCGTCATGGATGGCGACACACTTCAGATCCCGGCCGAGGATGAGAGCCGGTTCCTGACCTCGTTCTATCCGAAGTTGCGGCAGTCCACGCCGGTGCAGGCCGCGGATGAATCGGTGGAGCTGCCCACACTGGCCGTCCCCACACTGTCCCTGCTGGCCAATTACGGCAACGACCACAAGGTCCGGCTGCATTGGGAGTGGCACTACAAGTCCGGGACCTTGGTCACCGCACAGCCGTTGTGGCGGCACCCGGATGACCGGGGCTACCGCGACGACCTTGAAGAAGCACGGATCCTGGAGTCACTTGGGCGGCCGTGGGATGTGGTCCCTGCGCTGGCCGAATCGGCAACGGGCGGCTGGGGTGCGCCCCGCATCGCTGCCTCCGCTGAGCTCGGCGGCTTGGACACACTGGCGTTCACCGAAGAGGTGTTGCCCGCGCTCAAGGACCTGCCGGACGTCGTGGTTGAAACCTCCGGCGACATCGCCGACTATCGTGAAGCCGCCGAAGCGCCGGTGGTGTCCATTTCCACGAAGGAAACGGCGAGCGGCGACTGGTTCGACCTCGGCATCGTGATCACTCTCGAAGGCGAACCGGTCTCCTTCGCGGCTGTGTTCTCCGCGCTTGCTGCCGGAATGAGCCGCATGCTGCTGCCCAGCGGCGCCTACTTCTCGCTTGATCTTCCCGAGCTGCACCAGCTCCGCGCCCTGATCGACGAAGCCCGCTCCCTGCAGGACAACCCGGACAACAAGGACGGCACCCTGCAGATCAGCCGCTTCCAGGCCGGGCTCTGGGACGAGCTGGCGCAACTGGGAATCGTGGATGAACAGGCCGCCGCGTGGCGTGAAGCCGTGGGCGGACTGCTCGACGACGGCGTGACCGGGCTCCCACTGCCGGCAGGCCTTAACGCCGAGCTGCGTCCGTATCAGCTCGAGGGTTTCAACTGGCTAAGCTTCCTGTACAAGCACAGCCTCGGTGGCGTGCTGGCTGACGACATGGGCCTGGGTAAGACCGTGCAGGCGATCGCGCTGATTTGTGCGGCGAAGGACCTGGCGGCTTCGACTGCTGCCGCCGCCCAGGGTGATGCCTCGGCGGTGGCGCCGAGGGCTCCATTCCTGGTTGTTGCGCCCACGAGTGTTGTGAGCAACTGGGCTGCTGAAGCGCAGCGCTTTGCTCCGGGGCTCGTGGTGCGGACCGTCGGTGAGACCTTCGCCAAGAGCGGGCTGGCACCATCCGAAGCGTTGGCGGGCGCCGACGTCGTTATTACTTCGTATGCCCTGTTCCGGATTGATTACGATGCCTACGCCTCCTTCCAATGGGCAGGGCTGATGCTTGATGAGGCGCAGTTCGTCAAGAACCACCAGTCCAAGGCGTACCAATGTGCACGCAAACTGCCGGCCCGTTTCAAGCTGGCCATCACGGGCACGCCACTTGAGAACAACCTCATGGAGTTCTGGGCGCTGACATCGATCGTGGCGCCGGGACTGTTCCCGAGCCCCAAACGGTTCGCCGAGAACTACCAAAAGCCGGTCGAAAAGAACGGTGACTCCGCGCAGCTGGGCAAGCTCCGGCGTCGTGTGCGTCCGCTCATGATGCGCCGCACCAAAGAGCAGGTCATCAAGGATCTGCCGCCCAAGCAGGAGCAAATCCTGGAAGTTGTGCTGAACCCGCGGCACCAGAAGGTCTACCAGACGCACCTGCAACGTGAGCGGCAAAAGATCCTTGGGCTGATCGATGACGTCAACAAGAACCGCTTCACGATCTTCCAGTCGTTGACGTTGCTGCGTCAGCTCAGCTTGGATGCGTCGTTGGTGGATTCGTCGCTGTCCGGGGTGCGGTCATCCAAGCTGGACGTGCTTTTTGAACAGCTGGAGGACCTCATCTCCGAGGGCCACCGGGCACTGATTTTCAGCCAGTTCACAGGGTTCCTGGGCAAGGTTCGGGAGCGTTTGGACGCCGAGGGCGTGGAGTATTGCTACCTCGATGGCAGCACCCGCAACCGCGGCGATGTGGTCAGCGAGTTCAAGAACGGTGCCGCTCCGGTGTTCCTGATTTCGTTGAAGGCAGGTGGCTTCGGACTCAACCTGACCGAAGCCGATTACGTGTTCCTGCTGGACCCCTGGTGGAACCCGGCATCAGAAGCTCAGGCCGTGGACCGAACGCACCGCATCGGGCAGGCCAGGAACGTGATGGTCTACCGCCTGGTGGCGAAGGACACCATCGAAGAGAAGGTCATGGCGTTGAAGGCCAAGAAGTCACAGCTCTTCGCGGATGTGATGGAGGGAGACGCGCTGGCCGGTGGCTCGTTGACGGCGGACGACCTGGCGGCGCTGTTCGCGGAGTGACCTCCCCGAACAGCGCAGCACTGGCTTAGTCGGCTCGTGAGGAAGCTGTCTGGATGACCTTGGCCAGGTCCCGGGGGCGGCTCCACATGGGCCAATGTCCCGTGGGGAGGTCAATGACGTCGAGATGCTCGATGTTCGCGACTTCAGCAAACATGGCATGGCCTGTATGGGCCAACTCCAGCACCTGCGCGCCAGGGATGGAGCAGCACACCAGGGTGGTCCGGACCTTGCGGCGGGCATCGTTCATGAGCTCGACGGGCTGACGAAGCACGGGGCCAGGCTCAGGGACGGCCCGGGCACGAAAACGCTCGAGGACTTCTGTGCTCAGGCCTTCGAGACTTGCCTGCTGTGCGAGGACTTCGAGGGACGGCAGCGGGAGCTCCTCCAACCCTTCCGGGAGATCAGGGGCGAAGACGCTCCCTGTGGCCAAGGGGCCGGAGTCGACCCACACCACCAGATGTACAAGCTCAGGGTGTCGGTCAAGGACAAGGCTGACAGGGGCGTTTGCCCCACTGTGAGCGACGATTGTCGCGGGCTGATCTTCGGAAGTACCGAGTCCGGCAAAGATGTCCAGAATGGCTGCAGCTTGATCGTCGAGGGTCTTCGTCGCCCGTTGAGGATCGTCCCCGTCGAGACCAGGGAGCGTCACCGCAACTGCACGGGAGTGGTCGGTTTCCAGATGTTCAAGGACTTCATCCCACGCCCAGGCGCCCAGCCAGTGGCCGGCGATGAGGATGATGTCCGGACTGCTTGTAGTTGTTGTCATGTCCCTACCCTCGCAGGCGTCAAGGACAAGTGTGTGTCACTATTTATGTCATGAATTTGGTTCGGCCTGAAGGGTGAGGCGAACAGAACGCCTCCATGCTCTGTCCGAGATGCTTCGCCGTAGCGGAACGCGGGGGGTCTCCGCCGAGCGGCTGGCGAGAGAGTTCGAAGTGTCCGTGCGCACAGTCAAGAGGGACCTGGACGCGTTGGAGAGCAGCGGTGCCCCCGTATGGTCGCGCCCAGGGCCGGGCGGTGGCTACGGGTTGGCCGCTGGCGCTTCCCTGCCGCCCGTAAGCCTGTCCCCAACGCAGGCCGTAGCGCTCATGGCAGCCGTGTCTGCTGCACCCGACGCCCCCTATGCCGATCTGGCAGCAGCCGGGATCCGGAAGATCGTAGATGTCCTCGATCCCAAGACCCGAGCAAGAGCCGACGAGCTTGCTGGCCGTGTCTGGGTTAATGCGGGTCCCCCATCCTCGCGCATCATCAGGTCGGCTCTGGAGCAGGCGATGTCCGAGCAGCGGGTAATCCGCATCCGCTACACATCGAAGGACGGGAGCACGACCATCCGCGACGTCGAACCCGTGCTGTTCGCCTCAACGAACGGCCAGTGGTACTTGGTTGGCTGGTGTCGACTCCGCGACGCCATGAGATGGTTCATCGTGTCGCGCATCGATCGGGCCAGCGTAACCAAAACGGCTTGCGGCGGCCATACTATCCACGAGGTCGGAGAACCCCCTGCGAACGCCAGACCCGTGCACGGTCGGGGCGTGTAAGCCGCGAGCTTCTCAGCTCAGTACAGCTAGTCGTCCAGCCGCACACCACGCAGCAACAACATGGTTCCACCCACGGCTACTGCGGATGCCAGGAACACTCCCGCCGCACCGAGTCCTACCGCCACGACGCCTATCGCGCTGGGCAGGACCACTTGGCCCACCCTGTTACCCGCCAACCGCAAGGCGAGCGCACGGCCGCGTTGGCCTTCGGGCGCTTGGGCTGAGAGCCAGGACATGGTCAATGGTTGGCCGATTCCGAGCCCCAAACCGAGGAATGCCATGACGATGAAGAGCAACCACGCGGGCATGGGAATCGCGGCCACCCCCAGCGATACCGTGGAAATGGCCAAGCTGAGGACCAGCAGTTTCATCCTGCCAAGTTTGCGGGACATGCTGCCCAGCCCAAGCCGGGAGACCATGGAAAACACGGCGCGAACCGTCAGCATCAGACCCACGGTGGCCGCGGTCAGGCCACGTTCGGCGCCGAGTGCCGGCAGGTACACGACGGTCAGGTCCACCACTGCCAGGACAGTAGCACTGGTGGCCAACGCCCGGACGACGCCGGGAGTCCTAAGAAGGGCGACCGCACTGCCCTTTGGTCCTCCCTTGGCAGTGCGCCTCCCTCGGCTGACCTTCGAGGAAATCACGAACGTGGTCAGGAAGAGCACCAGGCTCATCGCCGTCGCGAGCAGGAAGATCGCGTTGGTGTTCGGGCGAACAGACGCACCGCCAACCACGGATATGGCCAACGGTCCAAGAGCCTGGCCCAGAGAGGCTGCGAAGGTCAGATAACCGAAAGCGGAGTCCAGACGCGTTGACGCCGCATTGTTCGCAACCACAGCCTGCTGCCCCACCACGCATGCCAACTGCCCTGCGCCCAGAAGCGCTGTGCCCGCCACCAGCGCGGGGACTGACGTCCCCCAGAACAACAGAAAGGCGGAACAACCCAGCACGACGGCGGCCCCGATCGCCATGAGGCGACGCTCACCAAGGCGGTCCACCAGTCCGCCGATGGGCAGGGCGAGCAGTAGGGGAAACACAGCGTAGCTCGCGGCAAGAAGGCCGAGGGCGAACCCAGGAACATCCAGCTCCAGGGCGCGGTACGTGGTGGCCGGCCGGACCAGGAAGGTGACAGCTTGGATGAGGGCCGAGTGGACCAGGAGTGCGGTGGACGAACGCCGTCCGAGTTCGCCGATCATTCGACCACGAGGCCAGTGCTCGAGATGACGCGCAAGGTCTCATCACGTGCGCCAATGACATGATCGAAGGCGACCTTGGCTGCCTCATCCGCATCCTTGGAAACAATGGCTTCGACCAAGAGCCGGTGATTGGCAAGCGCTTCGTCACGGCGTTCGGGAGCGTTGTTGGTGAAGTGTCGGTAGCGTTCAACCTGGCTGGCGATCTGCTCATGGAAGCGCTGGGCCCAGGAGTTCCGCGCAATCCTGGCGATCGCAGCGTGCAGGGCAACCCCGTATTTCATGGCTTCGTCGGCAAACTCCACCATCGCGGCGTTGCGGGCCAGGATGCCGCGCAGTTCCTCAAGGTCCGCCGCGGTGGCGTTGGCGCAGGCCTCACGTGCCATCAGGGATTCCAACGCTGCGCGAACATCGTACAGCTCAGAAATCATCTTCTCGTCCAACGCCGGGACTGTCACTCCGCCCGTGGGTTGCTGCTCGAGCAGGCTCTCAGAAATTAGGCGGCGGATGGCTTCCCTCAGCGGGGTACGGCTGACCTGCAGGGCAGCGGCCATGGCGGGTTCGTAGATGCGCGCACCCGGTTTGAGTTCAAGGTTGAGGATCTGCCGCTTCAGCTCGCCGTAGACAAGGTGCGCCCCCGTATTTCGTGGTTGTTCTGCCATGCCGAGCCGCCTTCAGGGAAAGTGTACTTGTATACATCTATACACCGCTCTAAAGGTCAAGGCAAAAGAGTTCAGCTGCGACCACTTAGGCAGCCAGTTGATGCCGTGGAACTCCACGGAAGCGCGACGCGCGAGGTGAGCTTCGCCGTCGGGCCTGACCTTGGCCCCGACGAAAAGTAACCCTCTCGCACATCCCGAGCCCTTCCCGCCCACCCTCTCTCCCTTCTTCAGAAGAGTGATAGACGGTTGGCACCAAAGGGTCGGGAGGTGATAGACGGGTGGCACCAAAGCGACGGGAAGTGAGAGAGGGTTCCGTTTTTAGGGCGGGAAAGTGATAGAGGGTTGGGCACGCAGAAGGGGACCGGTTATCCAACCGGTCCCCTCCTGCGTGTTCAGCACGTCTGCGTGTTCAGCACGTCTGTGTGTTCAGCGCGCGGGCGTCATTAGCCGCGGCAGAGCTCGCCGAACTTGGCGCCGGCTTCCTGGAAGGCCGACGTGAGCTCGCCCATCTTTGCTTCGTTCGGCTCTTCCTTTGCCTGCTCATCCAGATACTCAAGGATGGCTGTGACTACAGGCTTCATCTCGGTGGACGCCACCGGTTCGATGGGCCTGATGGCGTTGGCTGCGCGGTTCGAAGCCGTCTGGCTCGGGTTCTGCGGAATACTGGCTGCGGCGACGCCAACGCGGTCACAGGTTTCCGCGGTGGTCAGCTGCTGCTGAGCGGAACAGGCGGATGCCGAGGCAATAAGCCCGGCAGCGATCAGGACAGTGGTGAGTTTCTTCATGATTCCCTCAGTGGTCGACGTCCCTTTGATTGTAATCAGAGCCGACGCCCCATCACGCATTGGGTCCCGTAGGGCCGCCGTCGAATCCATTACAGCGGCGGCGTATGTGGTGGCACCGTCCGGCGCGAACCGGTGGCTTCGAAGGCTGCGGCGATCGTCAGCAGTGCTGTGTCATCGTACGCGCGGCCGGCGAAGGTGAGGCCCACGGGCATACCGATATCCGCCATGGTTCCCATCGGTACGGTAACGGTGGGGATTCCCAGGTGCCTGGGAACGAGGTTGCCGTTGGCCACCCACACGCCGTTACGCCAGCCCAGGTCCGCGGACGCAGGGTTGACGTCCATGTCGGCAGGACCCACATCCGCAGCCGCCGGGAACAGGACCGCGTCCAGTCCGAGCCGGTCCATCCACTCCTCGAGGTCAATGCGCCGGGTCTCCTCCAGGCCGCGCACTCCGCCTTCCAGCTCGGGGATCTCGGTGAAGTTGGATACGCCGTATTCACGGACTTGCCGCGGATAAGCGGAGATGTGGTCGTCGAATCCGGTGTAGCGGTCCGCCAGGGCGCCCTTCGGATGAGGGAAGATCGCCGCGCCGTCAACATCGGCAAGTCTGTTGAGGGCGGGATCACCGTTGGCGCGCAGGAAGTCGTCCCATGCCCAGGCCGAAAGGTCCTCGATTTCACGTTTGAGGTACTCGGTGCTGACCAAGCCGCGAGTGGCAATCGTGCGTGCTCCCGGGCGGTCGCCTTCGTAGTTTGAGACAACAGGGAAGTCCACCAGCACTACCTCAGCACCAGCGGCTTCAAGGTCCCGCTTGGCGGCTTCCCACAGGTCAATCACGGAAGCCCGCGTCTCGATGCGCTGCCCGGTGGGCCCGCCGATCCCCGGCTGCTCGCTGGTCCCGGCGTCCGGGTCTGCGTTGATATACATGCGCGGCACCCCGAAGCGCTTGCCCCGCAATGCCAGCTGCCCGCCGTCGGCGTCTTCCACGGCAAGCGTCAGGTAGGACTCCGGGCGGACCTCGGACGATTTCGGGAGCTGAACCCACGGCTGCGCGCGCCAAAAATCACCGCGCGTCTCAGCGTCATCGGCAACAATGACATCCAGCAGTTCCAGCATGTCCGCCATGGTGCGCGTGTGCGGGACTACGACGTCCATGGTGGGTACCAGCGGCCAGTTGCCGCGCACCGAGATGACGCCGCGCGAGGGCGTGTAGGCGCAAAGAGCATTGTTCGACGCCGGTGCGCGGCCACTCGACCAGGTCTCCTCACCAAGGCCGAAGGCCGCGAAGCTGGCCGCCGTCGCGGTTCCGGAACCGTTGGAGGAGCCGGAACCGAAGGCTGCCGTCAGGTACTCAGGGTTGTACGGGCTTTCAGCACGTCCGTACACACCGCGCTGCATTCCGCCATTGGCCATCGGCGGCATGTTGGTCAGTCCCAGCAGCACCGCTCCGGCGTCGCGGAGTCGTTCAATGGTGAAGGCATCGCTCTGCGCTACCAAGTGCTCAAAGGCCGGCGAACCTGCAGCTGCCGTAAGCCCCTTGGCCAAGTAGCTGTCCTTGGCTGTGTAGGGGATCCCGTCCAGCGGCCCCCGCACCGCGCCCTTCGCCCTGCGCTCGTCCGAGGCCCGGGCGTCCGCCAAAGCCTCCGGGTTCATCACCACCATGGCGTTGAGTTTGATGCCGTTGCGATCGTAGGCATCGATACGGTCAAGGTATGCCTGGGTGAGTTCCTCGCTGGTCACCTCGCCCGATTCGAGCGCAGCGCGCAACTGCGCGATGGACGCTTCTACGACGTCGAACCGGGCCATTACGCTGCACCTCCAGCGCGTTGTGCTCCACTGAGGCGCGGCTGCTGCTGGGTGATGCAGTGGATGCCGCCACCGCGGGCTAGGATCGGCCGGGCGTCCACGGTGACCACGCGGCGGCCGGGGTAGGCCTCGGCCAGGATCTCGGCCGCGAGGGAATCGGCACGTTCTTCACCGTAGCCACAGGCGATGACGCCACCATTGACCACCAGGTGGTTGACGTAGCTCCAGTCCACAAAGCCGTCTTCGTCGCTCAAAGTTTCCGGCGCAGGCAGCGGCACAATCTCGAACGGCTTGTCCGCCGCATCCGTCTGGGTTTCCAGGAATGCCTGGAGCGTGCGGCTGACCTCGTAGTCCGGGTGCTCCGGGTTGGTCTGGGAGTGCAGCAGGATACGGCCGGGGGTGGGCAGGGTGGCCACCATGTCGATGTGGCCGCGCGTGCCCAGGTCCTCGTAGTCGCGAGTCAGTCCGCGGGGTACCCAAATGACCTTGGTGGCTCCGATGGTGCGGGCCAGTTCGGCTTCGACTGCCGCCTTGTCGGCATAGGGATTCCGGCCCGGATCCAGCTGCACGGTTTCGGTGACCAGCACGGTTCCTTCGCCGTCCACGTGGATGGCGCCACCTTCGTTGACCAGCAGCGAGCTGACCAGCTCGGCGCCCGCCTTCCCGGCGACGAAGCGGGCCATTCCGGCGCTCTTCTGCCACTCGGACCACGCCGGAGCACCCCAGCCGTTGAAGATCCAGTCCACGGCGCCAAGCACGCCGGGACGTTCGTCGTCGAGGACGAAGGTGGGTCCGACGTCGCGCATCCAGAACTCGTCCAACGGTGCCTCGATCTGTTCGATGCCGCTGCCCAGCATGCGGGCGGCGCGCTGGCGCTCGCTCGGGTCCACCACCATGGTGACAGGTTCGAATTCGGCTACCGCATGGGCGACGGCGGTCCAGGCTGCGTAGGCCTCTTCGGCGGAGGCGGCGTCGTGGCCAAGGGTCAGGCCGGTGCGGGGGAACGCCATCCAAGTGCGCTCATGCGGTGCGGTTTCGGCCGGCATTCTCCAAGCCATGGGTGACTCCTTCGTCTTCAGTGCAAATCTCTTGTTGATCACACGATCAACAATGCTGAAAAGGTAATCTAGACTGGTCCTTGATGTCAAGCACTCCACAGAAGCGCGCAGTCCGGAAGTCACCGGCAGAGCGCGCCGCAGAAATCACAGAGGCCGCCCGCGAGATCGCACTCGAGGCCGGGCTTACAGCCCTGACACTGCGCAATGTAGCCGCCCGGGTAGGAGTCGCTTCAGGCCTGGTGGCGCACTACCAACCCAACATGGACGCGCTCGTGTCCAGCACTTTCGCCACCATCGTGGCTGCGGAAACACAGGAAGTCGCAGGCTTGCTGAGCCTGCAACCGGGACCGTCGGAACGACTCGCCCTCTTGGTGGACACCCTTTTGGACAACAGCAGGCTGGACGTCACGGCAATCTGGGTGGAGGCATGGACCTTGGGACGCCGCAACGAAACCCTGGCCGCCTCGGTCCGCGAGCAAATGGATGCTTGGCAGAAGGTCTTCCAGGGAGTGGTCGAGGACGGGAACGCGACCGGAGCGTTCAACGTTTCGGATGCCGCGGCCGTCGCCTGGCAGATTCTCGGCATGGTGGATGGCCTGAACGCCCAAGCCTTGGTCCGCTGGGATGGCGTCAACGATCGCGGCACGCACCTTGCCCGCGCCGTCGAGGGAATGGTGGGCGCCGCCCCAGGTTCCGTCGTTGCCAAACCCCGCTTATAGGCGACACTGGGCGCGATTCAGCTCGCCAAGTGCACGCTCGCGCCCTCGAACCAACGGTGCACGGGCGGAGCGTCAGGCTCCTGGATGATGGCGTCCAGCAGTTCCGTGGCCGCTTTGCCGTAAGCGCGCGGCGCCAGGTCAATGGAACTGATCAGCGGATTGCCAGTTTCCAGGGCGGCTGCGCCGGCGAAGGAGACGACATCCAGGTCTTTGCCAAGAGAGAAGCCCCGGCTTTCCAAGACGATCTGGCTCTGCGCAGCCTGACCCTGCGCGCCACAGACCAGCGCATCCGCCCCGCCGATATCCACGGCTTGGGTGATGGCGGCGATCAAGTCCCGTGGACTGGCATTGGCCGTAACCTCATGCACCCGCGGCTCCAAACCATTCCGCAGACACCATTCCATGTAGTTCCGGCGGGTATCGACAGCCCATGATGATCCAATGGCATCGTCGATGGCCAGCAGCGCAGGGCATCGCCGCCCGCGGGCAAGGAGATGGTCCAGCACTTGGGTCTGCAGTTCGGCGTGGTGGGCTTCAAGGGTTCCTTGGACCCGCTCCTCGCCAGGACCGTTGTAGCGGCCAACACTTACCGTCGGGATGCCGTTGGCTAGGAGGGCCGCCACCAGGGGCTCACCCGGGGCGGGGTCGATGGCGATCACTCCGTCCACTTGGAAGGCCATCCGTGGCGTGAGTCCACGCGCGAAAAGCGTGACATCGTAGTCCGCGGCAGCTGCGCCCTCGGTGACTCCGAAAGCGAAGTCCATATAGAACGCCAGGCTGCGGGCGACCGGTGGTATGTGGAGCCCGATGGCGCCGATCCGGTTCACGCGCAGGCTGCGGGCGGCGCGGTTGGTGACGTAGCCAAGGCGGTCAGCGGCTTCCTGAATGAGCTCGCGCTTCTCATCGGAGATACGGCCGGAGCCACTCAAGGCACTGGAGACGGTGGTCTTGGACAGGCCGAGTTCGCGCGCGATGTCCATGATTGTTGCCCGGGTTCTCACCATGACCTCATCCTAGGCGGCAGTCCGGCGATGGCGCTTCCCGGATGTTGGGGAACCTCTTGACATTGCTGTTGTGACGTCCCACACTTTTATTTGCGGGAACGTTCCCGCAAATGTCTCCTTCGCTTACATCCGGCCAACGACGCCCGGAGGAATGGATCCCCAAATGTCCCAAGCTGTCCTGACTTCGGACCGCCGAAGCCACGTCCGCAGGACGATCTTCGCGATCGATATCCTGCTCCTGCTCGCCCCACCCGTGCACTGGTTGTTCAGCGACGGCCAATCCACCATCTGGTATTTCCTCGTAGCCAACGCCTTGGTGACCCTGTCCCTCTTTGGCCTGTGGATGACACGGGATACCGATGAGGAGGAAACGCGATGAACATGCTGATTGGTTACGGAGCCATCCTCCTGTTCACCATGCTGGTGGTGGTTGTCATGAGCCGCGGCCGGCGCGTGGACAAATCCATGAGCGAATACGCCACCGGCGGCCGCTCATTCAACTCCTGGTTCGGCACCATGGCGTTCCTCAACACCTGGCTGGCCGGCACCATGTTCATTTCCTTCGCCGGCCTGACTGCCAGTGCCGGCGCTATCGGCTTCTACTCCCTGTCCTACTCACTGCTCAGCGTGGTGCTGATGTTCTTCCTTGGCACGCCTGTGAACAAATGGGGCCGCATCCACGATCTCCGAACCCAGGCAGACCTGCTCGGCCTGAGGTACAACTCCCGCTCGGTCCGGGTCATCGCAGCCCTCATCGGCGTCCTGGCCTCAATTCCATGGGTTGTCCTGGGCATGCAGTCCCTGGGCCTTGTCTTCTCCACTCTCTCCTTCGGGCAGGTCTCCCCCTACGTCGCAGTGGTGATCGGGGTGCTTTTCATCGCCGCACGCCAGATCTGGACCGTGAAGCTTGGCACCCGCGGACTCATCATCAGCGACATGGTTCAAGGGATTTTTGCCTACGGCGTCGGCTTCCTGGTGATCCTCGGGCTCTTGGTGTGGCTCATCACCAACGGCCATGGTTTCAACGAGGTTTCGCCCAGCCTGCTCCAACTGCCCGGTCCCGGCAGCGCGGCGGGCCCGTTCTACCTGTTCTCCCTGATCTTCACGGGAATGATGGGCGCCTGGTGCTGGCCGGACCTCTTTGTTCGCATGTTCAGCGTCAAGACCCCCAAAACGGTACAGAAGTCCGCCGTCCAGGCAGCACCGATCATGTTCCTGTTCTCCGCCGCGCTCACCACGGTGTGCCTGCTGGCCACCAGCATCCCGGGTGTTTCCGACGCCCCCGATACCGTGTGGTTCATCCTGGCCGGAATCGGTGGAGCAGGCATGGTTGCCATCGCTGGCGTGTGTGTTGTGGCCGCCACCATGGGCAACGTTGGAGCCAACTTGCAGGCCGTAGGCACCCAGTTGGCCAACGACGTGATCGGTGTTCGCAAACAAGAGCGCATTGAATCCGCAAAGGGCGCAAAGATCGCTGTCGCCGCCATCACGCTTATCTCCGCTGGCGCCGCACTGCTGATGGCGAACCAAGTCTCCGGGCTGATCGTGGTCGCTTTTGTGTCCTACCAGGCCATCTGTCAGCTCGCCCCTACCCTCCTGCTCGGAATCTTCTGGCGACGGGGTACGGCTGCAGCCGCCAACTCCGCAATGGTTTCGGGAATCCTGGTGGCCGCGGTACTGGAACTCATGTATCCGAGCCCGCTGTCCATTCCATGGCTTGGCGGACTGACGTCCGGGGTAGCTGGGTTGATCGTCAACCTTGCCGTCTACCTTGCGGTCTCACTCGCCAAACCTGCCCCTGCCGCAGAACAAGACCGCGTTGACGCGCTCTTCGAAGGGCTGAAGAAGAAGGAACCCGTAAGCCAAGGAGCACTGACGTGATGGCCGCGGACACCATTGTCCTGGCACGCCGGATCCACACCCTGGACCCGAACGCGCCCGCCGCCACCGCCCTTGCCATCAAAGACGGCCGGATTGCCGCCGTCGGTTCTTCCCCGGATCTGGAGCCGTACCGGGGACCCAACACCACCGTGCTCGACTACGGCGACGCGACGATCGTCCCGGGCTTGAACGACAGCCACACTCATGTTGTTTTTGGACTGGATCTGGCCCGTGGCGTGCAGTTGACGGACCTGGGTCCCCTTGAGGAAGTGCAACGGATCATCGCGGACGCAGCCGCCGCCGCCAAACAAGGCGAATGGGTCAACGGTTGGGGCCTGGATCCGAACCTCTTCACGGATATCGGCTTCAACGGCCGGCTCTTCGACGACGCCACCGGCCCGGTGCCAATGTTTCTGCGTATGCGGGACGGCCACTCCGCCATTGTCAACTCAGCGGCCCTGGCCGCCGCCGGAATCACGGGTCCGGTCGACTTTCCGGACGAGTCGCTGATAGACGTCGACGACGACTCGCCCACCGGGTACCTCGTCGAGTTCAGCGCCATGGAGCTGGTGACGAGAGTGATCCCGCAGGAAGCCTTCGAGGTCCGGGCCGAAAGGCTCCGTACCCTGCTGACCGGAATGGCCGCCGTCGGAATCGCTTCCACTCACGTGATGGATTTCGCTGAGGGTTCTGCCGAATTGGCCACCCACTTGGAGACTCACGGTGAGCTTCCGCTTCGGCTGCGCTTCTCCCCCATGGTCAATGCCGGCGCATCGCTTCACGAGCTCGAAGAAGTGGCTGCGATGCAGGGCATGGGCGGAAGACGGTGGCGGGTGGAAGGGGTCAAGTTCTTCATCGATGGCACCATCGACAACGGTTCGGCCTGGCTGGAACAGCCGGACGTGTATGGCGAGAACCATGAATCGGTGTGGACCGACCCCGAGGACTTCCAGAAGGCGCTGAGGTTCTTTGTGGAGCGCGGAATTCCCACAGCCACCCATGCCATTGGCGACCAGGGCGTTCGGTATGTTCTCGAAGCGCTTGAGGCATCCGGCGATGCGCGGCATTTAGCGGCGCACAGGATCGAGCACATAGAAACCATCCCTGACGATCTGGTGAACCGCTTTGCCCAACTCGGAGTGGCCGCGAGCATGCAACCCATCCACGGGACCCACCACACCCGCGCGGACCGGAGCGACAATTGGTCCGTTCGGTTGGGGCCCGAAAGGGCGGCCCGCGGATGGCGGTGCCGCGACCTCCGCGACGCCGGAGTCACGGTGGCGCTCGGCTCCGACTGGCCCATCACCCCGTACGACCCCAGGGCCATGATGGCAGATTCCATTCTGCGCCGGCCGGTGGAAACGCCTGGCGCTGCACCCGTACAGCCCGAGCAGGCCCTCACGGCGCTCATGGCCCTTGAGGGTTACACCACCCATGCTGCCGCTGCAGCAGGCTTAGGCTCGACATCGGGAACAATCAGTGTGGGCAAGCTCGCCGACCTCACCGTATTCGAGCAGGATCCCTTGCGGATTACCCCGGAGGAGCTTGCCGGAACATCAGTGCTGACCACCTTCGTAGACGGCGTTCCAACGCATTAGTTTGCCAGGGCAGGGCGCAGCGGCCGGTAGTCGAGGTCACGGTGCCCTGCCCTAGGCTGGGGAGCATGGCGATCATTCACAAGGCAACCCTGTCCCCGTCCAAGCTCGAACTCATCGCTGACTACCTCCCGAAGCAGCCCTGGTTCATCCAGGATGGTTCCCCGGAGCTCATTGGCGCCTACCGCTTTGACGATCCCGCCGGCGAGGTGGGCCTCGAGACGCACGTTGTCACCGCCGGAGAGCGCGTCTACCAAGTTCCCCTCAGCTACCGCGGCTACGAACTGGCCGGCGCTGAGGAGTGGCTCATCGGCACCATGGACCACTCCGTCCTGGGCAAGCGCTGGGTCTACGACGCTTGCGGGGACCCCATCTATGTCAAGGCCTTGGCCACCGCCATCCTGACTGGCCAGAAAGAGGCCGAACTCATTGTCGACGGAGAGCTGGGACCCCGTCCCAGCACGGTGACGGTGAAGGGCAGCGGAAAGCTCGACGGCGGCATCCCGGCCTTGAGTGCCTCGGCGCCGGTCTCGGGTAGCGGCGTGACCATCATTGATGCGGGCGGGCTGCGACTGAAAGTTGCCCGGGTCCTGGATGTGGCAGCTGATGCTTCGTCCAACACCGCTGCAGCCCCCGAGCTTCACAGCGAACTCACGCTGAACGGCCAGTGGGCAGGGCTGGAGGAATCGGTGGAGCTGGCGTCGGTGGTGAGGAACTAACCGTCGACGCCGGGGAGCATCTGTTGGTCACCGCAGCACCGGCGTAGGCTGACAACGACGCCGTCTAACTACGTGAGGGGTTTCATCATGTACAAAGCGCAAAGCATCATTCCCGCGGCCCAGGACCTTGCCCGCGAGTGGGTAACCCATGCAACGGAGGGTAAGTCCGCCCAGACAGATGCGGTGGTGAGGTGGGCTTTGGCCCGGATCAACCATGCCGATGTCCCTTCAGTGGTCCAAGGCGTGATGCTCACTCTGACCGGCAACAAGAAGGCCGCCAAGGAAGCTAAACGGACCGCTACCAGGGCAGTTAAGAAGGCCACCCAGGCACTCAGCCGGAAGACCACGCAGCGCAGCTCCGGCCGAGCCATATGGTTTACTGCCCTTGCTGCCGCCATAGTGGGAGCCGGCGCAGTGTTTGCCTGGCGGACCATGCTGCCTCCGGGCGAACCCGAGCCTGCCAAGCAGCCGGAAACCTCAGTCCAGCCTCCGGTTCCTCCGGTGCCCTAAGGTGTCAGTCGCGACGTCGGCCCCGTCAAGGGGCCGGGTCGTCGTCGCGCCTTTCAATCCGTCTCCGCAGCGAGGTTCCGGCCAAGAGCCAATAGGCGCCGCCGCTGGCTAGCAAGAAGCCCGCAACTCCGAGGATCACAAGCTGGGTGACGATCCCCGCAATGACCAGGACAAAGCCGATCAGAACTGCCAGTGCGCCCGAAACCGCACGGGCTATAGCCCCACGCGGGCGGCCCGACTTCAGCTCAAAGGCGAGGTCGGGATCCGTTGCAGCGAGATCCCGCTCCAGCTCTTCCAAGCTCCTGCGTTCTTCATCCGACAACGACATCGGAATTCCTCACCACACAAGCAGGGCCGCAACCTGCGGCGATGCTCAGAACATCCGCACGAGCGCTGCTTGCCGTGCTATGCCTTCATTATCTGCCCGATGCCCCGTTCTTACCAACGGTCCTAAGCATGCTTACGATGGAAGGGCAGGATTCTGAAGCACCACGAGCACGAAATCCACCGCCGACTGGAAAGTTGTAATCGCCATGGCACGACGAAGGCCTAAGAAAGCACCGAGCACTACTGAAGCCTTTCCCAGGCGACGCGGACCCGGAAGGGCCATCTGGCTCATTGCCGCAGGCCTCGTTGCGGGCATAGCGGGTGGAATTTTCGGCTTTCGCATGCTGGTTCCGCCGGGAGAGCCCGAGCCGGTCCGGAACCGTAGGCACGAGCCAAGGGGAGCCTCGCGACTGGAAACGTCGCCCACTGACGCTTCGCAACCCCATGTGGCACAGCCGGCGGAAATCCTGGTCCCTGAAGAGCCGGTCGAAATCTCCACAAGGATGCGGCCGGGCGAATGGACTGAAGAGTCACTGCTGGAGCACATCGAGGATTACAAACAGCAGATCCGGGACATGGGAGCGAAGGAAACGCAGATCGTCACCAACGTGGAACGAACCGAAGAGGGTGCTGCCCGCGTGGTGGTGAGCTGGGACAGGACCCTGCCGTAGGACCCGAAGCTACAGGTTCTCGCCCTGCCGCGGCCGCCACACCACAACTGCTTGCGACCTTGCCCGGGGACGCTGACCGCGGGCCAGGCTGACGACGTCGCCTGCTGCGCCTGCAGCGAAGATCCGCGCATCCAGTGGCGAGCGTCGACGGGACAGTTCCTCGGTCAGTTCAGCCACGCGGTATTGCAGCGCAGCCACCTGGTTTTCGAGGTCGAGGATGCGTTTGATGCCCTCAAGAGAGACGCCGGACTGCGAGAGGCGCTGGACCTCCCGCAGTTTGTTGACGTCGTTCTGAGAATAGCGGCGGGACTTGCCGGGCGCGCGACTGGGCGAGACGATGCCCAGGCGGTCGTACTGGCGCAACGTCTGCGGATGCATGTCGGCAAGCTCCGCAGCGACGGAGATGACAAAGATCGGCTGGTTGACGTCGATGGCCATGACCGCCTCCTTACAACCGGGCCTTCGCGGCCAGATCGTGACGCGGGTTCGCGTCGGTGGTTGCGGCAGCGAACGCCTTCACGGCTTCTTCCGCTTCCTTGTTCAGGTTTTGGGGAACTGCGACGTCGATGGTCACCAGCAGGTCGCCAGTCGCCTTGGATGTTTTCACACCCCGGCCTTTGACCCGCAGTGTCCGGCCTGACGGTGTGCCGGCCGGGACGCGAACCTTGACGGTGTCGCCGTCGAGCGTTGGCACTTCAATGGTGGCGCCAAGCGCCGCTTCCGCGAACGTGACGGGCACGTGGATGCGGATGTTGTCGCCGTCGCGCTGGAAAAAGTCGTGGGGCTTCACGCTCACCGTGATGATGAGGTCGCCATTGCCGGCAGGGCCAACGTTGCCCTTGCCGCGCTGACGGACTTTCTGCCCGTCCTTGATCCCCGCGGGAATCTTGACGTCGATCACGTTGCCGTTACTTTCACGCAAGCTGACCGTAGTCCCCTTGATGGAGCCGGCGAACGAGATGGACGTGGTGGCCGTCCGATCCGCGCCCTTCTGCGGTGCACGCTGGAACCCGGTCTGACCGGCTCCACCGAAACCACCGCCAAACAGGTCGGCGAACTCCGGAGGAATGCCGCCGCCAGCAGGTTGACGGGCACCGGGTCCGCCGCCGAACAAGCCGCCGAACAGGTCCTCAAACCCGCCGTTGGGTCCGGCACCACCGCGGCCGGCACCAGCACCCGGAGCGAACCGGGCACCGCCCATGGCACGGATGGCGTCATACTGCTGCCGGTCCTCAGGACTCGACAACACCGAGTAAGCCTCGGAAATGTCCTTGAACTTCTTCTCCGCAGCAGCATCCCCGGCATTCGTATCCGGGTGGTACTGCCGGGCGAGCTTGCGGTAAGCCTTCTTAATATCCGCGTCGGAGGCGTCCTTGGCAATACCAAGGATCGCGTAAAAATCCTTTTCAACCCAGTCCTGGCTGGCCAAGAGCGTTTCCTTTCTAAAACAAACAAAGCGTACGGCCGCAGTCAGCTCACCTCAGGCGAGCTTACAGCGGGCGCGCAACCGGATATGGGGCGGCGGTGTGGAGGGCACCGCGGAGCGGGCACCGCCCCATATCCGGTGTAGCGACAGGGTGAGACTAGGCCGGGACAGCCACGATGACCTGGGCTGCACGCAGGACACGCTCACCTGAGCGGTATCCGGAGCGCAGCACCTGGCTGACCGTGTCAACCTCGATGTCTTCGCCGGGCTGCTGGATGAGTGCCTCGTGGATGGTGGGGTCGAATTCGACTCCGGTATCCGCGATGCGTTCCAGCCCATACGTCTTCAGCGCGTTCTCCAGCTTGGTGGCGATGGCGGCGAAGGGGCCGTCTTCGAGGTCACCGTGCTGGCGGGCGGCGTCGACGTCGTCCAGCACCGGGAGCAGGGAGTTCAGGACGCCGATGACGGCCATCTCTCCTGCAACGGCGCGGTCGCGTTCGACGCGCTTGCGGTAGTTGACGTACTCAGCCTGAAGGCGGAGGAGGTCGTTGCGGAGCTCCGCTGCCTGGGCTTCAGCCGCGGCACCGGAGGCTACCGATTCCTCGGCCGGCACCTCTACCCCGTTGAGGATTTCCTCAGCCTGGGAGAGTGCGTCGCCGTCCGTAGGAGCGACGTTGCCTTCGGTGGGAGCTGTAGCTTCGCTATCGGGGTGACGGGCCGCCCCGGTCTCCGGGTCAACCTTGCGGTTGTCCCGGATGACGGGCTTGCGCGGCTCGTTGCCTTCAGAGTGCTCTGCTTCGTTGCCGTGGTGAGGCATGGCTACTTCTTCGCTTCGTCTTCGTCGATGATCTCGGCGTCGACGATGTCCTCGTCAGCGGCCTTGTCACCGGCGGGAGCGCCTTCTGCACCGGCACCCGGAGCGTCAGCTGCGGCGGCCTGCGAGTAGATGGCTTCGCCGAGCTTGGTCTGGGAAGCCTGGAGCTTCTCGAACGCAGTCTTGACGGCGGCGTCGTCGGTGCCTTCCAGGGCGGACTTGAGGGCATCGACGTCGGCCTTGACCTCGGTCTTGACTTCCTCAGGCAGCTTGTCGTCGTTGTCGGCGATGAGCTTGTCCACGGAGTAGGCGAGCTGCTCTGCGGAGTTACGGGTGTCCGTAGCTTCGCGGCGGGCCTTGTCCTCAGCAGCATGCTCTTCGGCTTCACGGACCATGCGGTCGATGTCGTCCTTGGAGAGCGCGGTGCCACCGGTGATGGTCATGGACTGTTCCTTGCCGGTGCCCTTGTCCTTGGCGGACACGTGGACGATGCCGTTGGCGTCGATGTCAAAGGTGACCTCGACCTGCGGAACGCCGCGCGGTGCCGGTGCGATGCCGGTCAGTTCGAACGTGCCCAGCGGCTTGTTGTCGCGGGTGAATTCACGCTCGCCCTGGAAGACCTGGATGGCCACGGACGGCTGGTTGTCGTCAGCGGTGGTGAAGGTCTCGGAACGCTTGGTGGGGATGGCGGTGTTGCGCTCGATGAGGTGCGTCATGACGCCACCCTTGGTTTCGATGCCGAGGGACAGCGGGGTGACGTCGATGAGGAGGACGTCCTTGCGCTCACCCTTCAGGACGCCGGCCTGCAGTGCGGCACCAACGGCCACAACTTCGTCCGGGTTGACGCCCTTGTTGGGCTCCTTGCCGCCGGCGAGTTCCTTGACGAGCTCGGAGACGGCAGGCATACGGGTGGAGCCACCGACGAGGACGATGTGGTCGATGTCGGAAACCTTGATGCCGGCTTCAGCGATGACGTCCTGGAACGGCTTCTTGGTGCGGTCCAGCAGGTCCTTGGTGAGGTCCTGGAACTTGGCACGAGTCAGCTGCTCGTCCAAGTGGACCGGGCCGTCGGGGGTGACGGAGAGGTACTGGAGGGAGATGTTGGTGCTGGTGGAGGAGGACAGTTCCTTCTTGGCCTGCTCTGCAGCTTCACGGAGACGCTGGAGGGCGATCTTGTCCTTGGAGAGGTCGATGCCCTTGACCTTGAGCTGGCTCAGGAGCCACTCGACAACGCGGTTGTCCCAGTCATCGCCACCGAGGCGGTTGTCACCGGCGGTTGCGCGGACCTGGATGGTGGAGAAGTTGTCTTCGTCCTTGCCAACCTCGAGGAGCGAGACGTCGAAAGTACCGCCACCGAGGTCGAAGACCAGGATGAGTTCGTCTTCCTTACCCTTGTCCAGGCCGTATGCCAGTGCAGCCGCGGTGGGCTCGTTGACAATGCGGAGGACGTTGAGGCCTGCGATTTCGCCGGCTTCCTTGGTGGACTGGCGCTCGGCGTCGTTGAAGTAAGCCGGAACGGTGATCACGGCGTCGGTGACCTTTTCGCCCAAGTAGCTCTCGGCGTCGTTCTTGAGCTTCATGAGGATACGCGCGGAGATTTCCTGCGGCGTGTACTTCTTGTCGTCGACGGCGACGTTCCAGTCAGTGCCCATGTGGCGCTTGACGGAGGCGATGGTGCGGTCGATGTTGTTGACGGCCTGGCGCTTGGCGATTTCGCCGACCAGGACTTCGCCGGACTTGGAGAATGCAACGACGGACGGCGTGGTGCGGCCGCCTTCTGCGTTGGCGATGACGGTGGGCTCGCCACCTTCGAGAACAGAGACCACGGAGTTGGTGGTTCCGAGGTCGATACCTACTGCACGTGACATATCTTGTTTCCTTTCAATGGCCGATGTTGGAGATTGCACCTGACAGCGGTCCGCTGGGCGGTTTCACTGCCGGGAGCCCACTCAACAATCGGCTAGTTGAGCGTTCTGCACTCAACTGTACTCAGCCTCAGATTTAAGTCAATCCAAAGTTGAGTGAAGTACGCTCAACTTTCTCATTTGCCGACTGAAAAATGCCGGAATCACGCGGTTGTAGGGCTGGTTTCGCCGACGGTGAACTGACCAAGCCTGCCGACGCGCAAACGGATTGGCGTCACTCCGAACGACTGGTGACGCCCAAATCCGGGCGGCCGGAGGGAATTTGCGTGGCGTCAGCGGTTTGGGTGGCCTCCAGTGACTCCGGCTTGTACACCCAGGCCACCAGCACCACCGAGATGATCATCAGCAGGAACCACGCGAGGAGCTTGTCGATTGAGACCGCCTGCCAGCCCTCCAGCTGGTTCGGGTACAGCCAGGCGCGCGACCATGTACCTATGTTCTCGGCGAACCAGATGAACAGCGCCACCAGCAGGAACGAGACCAGGATGGGCATGCGGAAACGACGCCGGAACACCCGGAAGTGCATCACGCACCGTCCGTAGACAAGCACGACGGCGGCCAGCAGCACCCAGCGCGCGTCGAAGATGTAGTGGTGCGAGAAGAAGTTGACGTAGATCGCACCAGCAACCAAGGCGGTGATCCAACGGCGGGGGTAGCGGTCGAAGCGGAGGTCGAACAGCCGGAACACGCGCACCATATAAGAACCCACAGCGGCGTACATGAAACCGCTGAACAACGGCACGGCCCCGATCCGCAGGACGCCCTCCGCCTCGTAGGCCCACGACCCGACGTCCGTCTTGAACAGCTCCATCACTGTCCCCACCACGTGGAACAGCAGGATCACCCGCAGCTCCCGCAGCGTCTCGAGTTTGAAGCTGATCATCAGCACTTGAATAACGACGGCGGCGATGGTCAGGAAGTCGTTCCGGGCGAGGCCGGCGTTATCCGGATACCAAAGACGGGCCGCGATGATCACTGCGAGTAACGCCGCTCCGAACACACAAGCCCAGGCCTGCTTCAGCCCAAAGACCACGAATTCCGTGAGCCGCCCCCGCAAAGGGCCGACTCGGGGCCGGTCCAAATATCGGTGGGCGGCGTCATCAATGGACTGCTCAACCGAGGTGAAGTTACGCATGATGGGGCATTCTGCCTGGTTTGAGTTGGCCCAAGTAGTAGTCCTTCGGCCAGTGACGAACACGCTGCGGCAGCCGCGGGTAAACGCGCCCCACTATGCGCATCGTCTGTTTGTAGCGTCGCGCCTGGCTGGGACTCCAGTCGAATCCGAAACCCTCACGAAGGTGCTCCGGCAACAAGCCCGCCGTGAGGAAGCGCGCCAGCGGCATGGCCAAGCGCATCATGGCCGGTCCCGCGGCCGGGTAGAGCAGGTCCTGGGCGATTTTGCGGGCCTTATCGTCGGGCTGCAACGTTGCCACATGCGCGTCCCAATACGCGGCAAAGGCGGCACGATCAGCGGGCCACTTGTCCGGCGGAAGCTGCAGGGCCGTGCCGATCCGCGCATAGTCGGCGTACATGCGGTCGGCGGTTTCGTCGTCGAGCGGTCCGTGAACCTGCTGGTAGACGGTGACTGCCGTGTCGTAAAGGGTGGCGACAACCCAAAGCTGGGATTCGGCGTCGAAGGCGTTGTAACCGACTGAAGCCTCGTCGGCGTTCCGGCGAACCGGCGCGTGGGCACGATTGACGGCGCGGCGCACCGCAGCGACCTGTTCTTCGGTGCCGTAAACCACGGCGTAAACATAGGTCAGCGTGGCCCGGAGCCTGTCCTGCGGCCGGTGGGCAAAGTCGCTGTGGTCCGCGACTCCGTGGCCAACCCGGGGGTCGGCAATCTGAAGGAGGATCGCGCGGCCCGCACCGGCGAGAAGGACGCCCTCCGCACCAATGTCTGCAAGTCCTCGAGCCATCTGAATACTGTAGCGCCCTAGCCTTGGAGCCCCATGACACCCTGAAGGACACTCAGCTGATGCTCGAACAGGTCATCGCGCGCGGCGAAGGTATCGCGTCCGTACTGCCCAAAAACCTCGAAACTGATAGCCCCGAACACGGACGTCCACACCAGGACACCCCGCGCCAAGGTTGCGTCAGGTGCGGCGAGATTCATCTCGCCCCGGATGGCTGCCAGGTCTGCGGCCAACCCTTCGGGAATCACGACGGCGGGACTCGCCGCGTCGTTGAGCGCGCCAGCCCGGTAGGCGGCATCGAAGATACCGACGAGGCGAACGATGACCCGCGTACCAGGGACGGTAGTGCGCTCACCTGGCGCCTGATACCCCGGGACGGGACTGCCGAATAGGAGGGAATAGCTGGCCGGTTCGCGGATGGCCCATGTACGCACCGCGTTAGCCAGCGCCGTGAACTGCGCTGCGAAGTCACCCTCCGCCTCGGCATTCACAGCTTCATCGACGTCGTCGCCAAGCTGGTTGTAGGCGTCGATCAGCAAGAGCGTGAGGAGTTCGTCGCGGTTCTCTACATAGCGATAAACCGCCGAGGAAACGACGCCAAGATCCCTTGCGACGGCACGCAGGGAAAGAGCGGCGGCGCCGTGGAGGGCCAAATGTTCCCGGCCGATCCGAACGATGTCGGCGATGGTCTGAATGCGGGCACGTTCGCGGGGCGTCTGGGGCTTTCCCTTGCTCTTGGCGGCGGCAGGTTCGGCTGGAGTCATGTTCACAGCTTGCCACAACAGAGAGCGCTGTCAACAAACAAGAGCACCGCTCTTGACAACTCGGCTTGACCCCTTCATGCTGAAAAAGAGAGCACTGCTCTCGCTTTTTGGATTCTTACGCAAACAGCCCCGAAAGAAGGCACACCATGTACGTCGTCACCGGAGCAGGACCGGTTGGCTACACTGTCGCGGAACAACTGGCTCACCAAGGGCATCAGGTACGTGTCCTAACGCGATCCGGCAGTGGCCCGGAGCATCCCCTGGTTGAACGATTACGGACTGACGTCTCCGATCCTTCACAGCTGGATGAGGCGCTGAAGGGCGCTACCGCAGTTTTCCATTGCATTCACGGATCCGCCTACCGGGCATCGGTGTGGGCCGCCGAACTCCCCCAGGCCGAGCAAGTAGTGATGAATGCAGCGGCAGCCGCGGGCGCCGTCGTCGTCTTCCCCGAAAGCCTGTACTCGTACAGTGAGCCGGACCGGCTCATGACGGAATCGAGCCCGCGGGAAACTACCAGCGGCAAGCGCGGCATCCGCACCCAACTGCTTAAAACGCGCGAGGCGCACGCTGCCAATACTGTGAGCGTCGTGGCAGGAGACTTCTTTGGGCCTCGTGTGAAAATGGCCCATGCAGGCGAACGGATGGTTCCGCTGGTCCTGACAGGCAAGCCGATCCAGGCAATCGGAAGCGCCGAACGGCCGCACTCCTTTACTTATGTCCCGGATCTTGCAGCGGCCATGATCGCCGCAGCGCTGAAGCCCGAGCTTTGGAACACCGTGCTGCACGCGCCTACCGGCTCGCCAATGACTCAGCGCGAAGTTGCGGCGGCCTACGCGGGCGCTGCTGGGGTGGCCACCCCGAAAGTGAGCGCCGTGCCCGGTTGGGTGCTGCGGGTGGCGGGCATTTTCTCCACGGACATGCGCGAGCTGGCCGAATTGCTGTACCAGTTCGAGCGTCCCTTCGTGATGGACTCCTCCGAAAGCCAGCGGTTGCTGGGCCTTGAACCCACTCCTTTGGCGGAAGCAGCAGCGGCCACCGTGGCGTGGTGGAGCGGCGCTGCACGCCAGGCCAGCTAATGACGCGCCGCACGGCGGCGGGCTAGAGACCGTCGTCGTAATTCCAGTGCTCCTGCCAGCGCCAATCGATCGGTTCGCTGAGGCATTGGTAACGGATGTCGGTGGACAGGCGCATGGTGCCGCCGCGGTCTTTGTTGTCCAAGGCAGCATGGACAATGTGTGCCGAGTGGACCACAACATCCCCAACCTCGTAGTCCGTCACGAGCCATCTGGCATCGCGCTCGTTCGCCAGTCCCGGGAGGTCTGCAGTGATGGAGGCGGCCGGCATCTTCAGGGTTCCCTCACGCTCCTGTCTCATCACCCAGTGGTGGCTGCCCTCGAGGTAAGCCAAGCCGCCACGCTCCCGCGGGCAATCGCCCAAGGGAATCCACATGGAGAGCACGCGGTCGCTGCCTTCGCGGAGATAGACCAGGTCATAATGGGCCTGCGTGGCCGTGCCGATGCCGCTTTCCCCGGGTTTGGTGTGGCGAATGATCTTCCGTCGGTGCAGATGGACATCGTCTCCGAGGAACCACGCAAACCAGTCGGCAATGCCTTGCGACGTGCACAAGGCTTGGTACTCCGGACCCGGAACAATGTGATCGAAAAGGCCTCGCCTCAACGCAGCGCGGTCCACGTCCCCTGGCGCTGCAATGCCGTCGCGCGGATCTGTTCCCGCAGCGTACACATTGGCTTCGCCCAAAGAAGCGAAGTAGAACTCGCGGAATTCCAGCAGTTGGTCCGGGTTCAGCTGCCCTTTCAAGTAAAGGTATCCATCGCGGCGAAGCCTTGCCCACAAGGCGTCACGATTTCCGCGCTCGGATGGGGGTACCGGTTCCAGCTCGGCGAGGCGGGTATCCGATTCGTCCAGGACATAACCGTTCGAAGTCAACATGATGTCCACCTTGACAGTGGCGAGCGGCGATGTGAATGGACTCCGACTCCCGAGAACTTGGACTTTTGTATGGCTTGTTTAGATTCTCAGGGAAGGGCACCATTGGAGCCCATGGACATCTGGTCAACCTACCGGCATCCGGCACTCCCCCTTCGTGACCTTGGATTGGCGTGTCTTGGTGCCGGTGAGCAGGGCGGCCCCTTGCCCTCCTTTGCCGGCCGGGCCCTCAGCAGCCACGCCATCGTGCTGGTGTCCGAAGGATCCGGACATTTCTCGGTGGAGGGCATGCGATATAAAGTCCAGGCTCCCGCGATCATGTGGCTCTTCCCGGGGGTCAGCCATGGGTACGGACCCGGGCCGGAAGGATGGAAGGAACACTGGCTGTTGTTCACCGGACCTACGGCAAGAGCCTTGGATGAGTTGGGCTGCTATTCACGTGACCACCCGATGCTGCAGCTCAACGGTTCGTCAGAGACAGGCTTGACGGAAGTACTTGGACTTTTCCCGGCCCTTCGCGAGGCTCTCCAAACGGGCGGACCTCAGGGAGATTTGGCGTCCTCCGTGCTCTGCCAACGGGTGCTCGTGGAAGCCGGCAAGCACCGCACTACGGGCTTCGTTGGTCCCGAGGGGCGCGCCGAGCATCTTCTCGCCGAACTCCGGGCGACAGCCCATTTGCCGCTCTCCTTGTCCCAGCTTGCCGCCTCTTTGCAGGTTTCCATCCCCGAGCTCCGGCACGCGGTTCAGGCCGCCGCAGGCGTGGGGCCGAAAGAGCTGGTGATCCAACTCCGGATGTCACGTGCCCAGTCACTCCTGGCTGGCACGGACCTGCCTGTCCAACGAATAGCCACGCTCACCGGCTATGACGACCCCGCCTACTTCAGCCGGCTCTTCACCAGGAAGACCGGCTGTTCGCCGAGCGGCTTCCGCCGCGAGCACCAGCGTGAGCCCCTGGGCTGAAGCGTTCGACGGCGGGTGCGTACCCGCCGTCGAACGCTTCTGTTTTCTACTGGTCCTTCCAGCTTTGAGGCGTCGGGGAGTCGAGGAAGGTCGTTACGACGTCCTGCACGAGGTTTGTCCTGGCGAGCCCAAAGAAGTGGGTGGTGCCTGGAAAGACCGCAAGCTGGGACGCGGGCACTCCCGCAAAATCACCGTTCACGTCACCCCCGCGCAACTGCAGGAACTTCACGGCGTGCTCCAGCTTGACCATGTCGCAGTCGCCTACCGTGATCAAGGTGGGGGCCTGGATGCCGCGGATCTCGTCATCGGTCCATCCTGTTGAACCGGCATCGTAACCACCGAGCTTGGTCAAGAGTCCCTGCAGGTGCTCGTGGTCCGGATGCGGAGAAACCTCCAGGTACCGCTGCTCCATGGGCGTTCCGGCAATCATGTCAACGGTCATTTCCGTGACCGCTTCAGCGTTTCCGCCGCGATCGCCGTCGGGGTTGAAGGACACAGACGAAACGATGAGTTTACGGATGAGTTCGGGGTGTTTGATCGCCATGTGCAGCGCAACGGCCCCTCCGACGCTGAAGCCGAAGACATCAACCCCGCCGACGTCCAGGTGCTCCAGGAGGCCAACGACGTCCGAGGCCAAATAGGCAGTGTTCAATGGGCGGTCGATGTCGTTGGTTCTGCCGTGGCCTTGGAAGTCCGTGGCGATTACCCGGCGCTCCGCTGACAAGGCCGGGATGAGTGCACCGAACTGCTGCTCAATATCGAACAGTCCGCCGTGGAGGAGCAGCAAGGGTGTGCCACCGGAACCGTGCAGCTCGTAGTACATCTGCAGTCCGTTGACCTCTGCGTAACCGGCTTCCGGGTCTGGGGTCTGATAGTTCATTCGTTGTCCTCCTGCAATGTAAGGATCGCTCGCCGTTGCGCGTCATCCTAGTCCCGCGGCAGAGCCTGCGGCAGGGTCGCACGGTTGACGGAAATGGGGCTAATTTACCAGCGTCTCCTAGGAGGGGCTCGGCTGTTCCTCGTCAGGTTCTGCCCATTCGAGGGCAGCCACAAGGTGGCTTTCATTGGGCAGGGCCTGTTGCTCGGCTTCGGGGAGCTTGTCGTATGTGTACGCGGCGACTGCCATGGGAGAGGTTGACCGCCCGAGGCTGTACCTGACGCTGCGGTCGTTCCTAGTGCCGCAGATCAGGATGCCAATCGTTTCATTGTGATGTTCGCGGCGAAGCATGTCATCGACAAGGGCAACGTAGAAGTTCAGTTTGCCGGCATACTCGGGCTGGAACTTTCCCGTCTTCAGCTCGATGACCACATACCGGTTCTGGTCCATATGGAAGAACAGCATGTCGATGTAGAAGTCGTCGCCGTCGACATCGAAGTGGACCTGCCGTCCGACGAACGAGAATCCCGGCCCGAGTTCCCTCAGGGTTTCGGCGATTCGGCTGGTCAGGGCCAGTTCCAGGTCCCGTTCGGCAACTTCCCCCGACAAGCCAAGAAATTCGAAATTGTAAGGGTCCTTGGCGACCTGCTGGGCCAGCTCGGAATCTTGTCCAACAAGCCGTTGGACAAAGTTCGATGGCGCCGCACCTGTCCTTTCCAGCGTCCGGTTCATGATCATATTCAGGAGGACGTTGCGAGACCAGCCGTGTTCAGCTGCAGCAGCCGCGTACCAATCCCGATCCACTTGGTTGTCCAGTTTGTCTAAGAGCACTGTGATGTGACCCCACGGCAATTGTCCAACAGCTTGTTGGACAATTGGATCCGTCCAGGCCGTTGCGAATCCCCGCATATAAAAGAGATTCGATCGTGAAAGGCCCTTCATCTCCGGAAACTCTGCCCGGAGGTCTTCAGCCAAGCGCCCCATGACTCCGCTCCCCCATTGCTCGATCTGCTGTCGCTCCAACACCGTCTTTCCGATTGACCAGTACAATTCGATCAGCTGTGTGTTGACGGTACGAAGGGCAGTCCGACGCGCGTCACGCACCCGCTTCTTGAGCGCGTCTAAAAGATCTGTGTAATCTGCCGGCAACGTCAAGGCGCTCGAATCAGTCATGCACGCAAAGCTAACGGTCGCCACTGACATTTACCCCCTCAGCGCAAGCCCTTACTCCGCGTCCTCCCCCGTCACCGTGCACTCCGGCACAGGCTTCACGCGAAGGCCTTCACGGCCTAACTGTCACATCCCAAGACACCGACGACGGCGACATAACGCCCCGCTGCTGGCATACTCAGTCCCATCGCTCCACCGACTCAACAACGGGGGCATGAGTGCCAAACGATAAAGACCTGACAGCGGCGGCCGTCCGTTTAGTGGGGTCCTCGGTGCAGGGACTGAGCAACGCCGAGGTTGCCGAGAGGGTGGCCGCAGGGCAAACCAACGCCTTTGTCCAAGACACCAGCCGCAGCGTGTGGAGCATCGTCCGCGCCAACGTGCTCACCCTGTTCAACGGCATTATCCTGGCCTGCTTCATTGTCCTGTTCGCTATCGGCCGCTGGCAGGACGCGCTCTTCGGATTCAGTGCAGTTGCCAATGCGGTGATCGGCAGCGTCCAGGAGTACCGGGCAAAGAGGGCTTTGGACCGTCTGGCGCTCCTAAACGCGCCGCATGCCCGGGTGATGCGCGAAGGCTCAGAAGCAGAAATCGCTTTGGACGACGTTGTACTGGACGACACCCTTGTCCTGAGGGCCGGAGATCAGGTGCCCGCGGACGGGGTGGTGACCGGCGCACGCGGACTCCAAGTGGACGAGTCCATGCTGACCGGCGAATCCGACGCCGTTGAAAAGGAAGACGGGGACCGCGTGCTGTCCGGCTCCGTTGTGGTTGCAGGCGAAGGCTCAGCGGTGGTGGATCGGGTGGGAGCCGATTCCTTCGCGAACTCACTCGCCGCCGAAGCCAAACGATTCTCGCTCGTGGCCTCAGAGCTCCGCTCCTCCATTGACCGGGTCCTGAAGTGGGTGACCTGGTTTGTGGGTCCCGTGGCGTTGTTGGTCCTTAATGCCCAGATGATTGCCCAGGGCGGGTGGGCCGAAGCCTCGGCGAGTGGAGCGTGGCGGGACGCAGCGACGGCGACTATTGCCGCCGTCGTCGCCATGGTCCCCTTGGGGCTGGTGCTGATGACCAGCATTACCTTCGCCGTGGGAGCGGTAAAACTGGCCCGCCAACAGGTCCTGGTGCAGGAATTACCCGCTGTGGAGGGGCTGGCCCGCGTGGACATCATCTGCCTCGACAAAACCGGCACCCTCACCCAGGGCGACATCGTTTTCGACGCCGCGCATCCCCTGGCAAACCGCCCTGGCTGGGAGTCCGTGCTCTCCTGGTACGGGGTGCAGAAGGATGCCAACGCAACGGCCCGCAGCCTCGACGGACACTTCAATGAGACGCCCGGCCTCCCGCTTGACCGGGTGCCCTTCTCCTCCGCGCGCAAGTGGAGCGCGGTGATTTTCGACGACGGGATGTGGATTCTCGGCGGCCCTGAAATGGTGTTCCCGGCAAAAAACTCCGGCGATCCGTTGCTCCGGCAACTCGCCACCCAAGCCGTCGAGCTCGCAGCCACCGGCCGCCGCACGCTGGTCCTTGCACACGGCACACCCACTGATGATGAGACTGTTCCGGCGGACGCCGTCCCCGTGGTGCTTCTGACGTTCAAGGAGAACATCCGTCCCGACGCTGCCGAGACACTCACCTATTTCGCAGCACAGGATGTGGATGTCCGGATCATTTCCGGTGACAACCCGCAAACGGTCGCCGCAATTGCCCGGGAAGTCGGGCTCGATGCACCCCACGGCTTCGATGCACGTGAGTTGCCGGTTGATGACAAAGAGCTCATGGAAGTCATCAACAACAACGTGGTCTTCGGCCGTGTGACCCCCGACCAGAAAAAGCGGATCGTCGTGGCGCTGAAAGCTGCCGGCCGCACAGTGGCCATGACAGGCGACGGCGTGAACGATGCCCTGGCCATCAAGGAAGCGGACATCGGTGTGGCCATGAATTCGGGGGCCGCCGCTACGAAGGCCGTGGCGCGTTTGGTGCTCTTGGACGGGAAATTCTCCCACCTGCCGAGCGTGGTTGCTGAGGGCCGCCAAGTCATTGCCAACATTGAGCGCGTCTCCATGCTGTTCCTCACGAAGACCGCCTACGCCACCTTCCTTGCCATCGCGTTCGGCATCCTCCTGCTGCCTTTCCCGTTCCTTCCCAGGCAACTCTCCGTGACTGATGGCTTGACCATTGGCATTCCTGCGTTTTTCCTGGCATTGCTACCCAACGCCCAGCGCTACATCCCGGGTTTCCTGCGGCGGTCGCTCACGTTCGCCGTGCCGGCAGGCGTATCCGTGACGTTGGGGCTTGCCTCCTACGCCCGCCTTGCCGCGAACCTGCAGATTCCGGAAGCCGAAATCCGGACCGGGTCCACCCTCATCCTGACGATCATTGGCATCTGGATCCTCGTGGTGCTCTCGCGCCCGGTCACCCGTTTCAAGGGCTTGGTCATCGGGGCGATGATGATTGGGCTGGTACTGGTGTACTCCGTGCCGATCGCCCGCGACTTCCTACAGTTCACCGATCCGACGCTCCCCACCGCGCTGCTGGTCCTGGGAACATCCGTAGCGTGCATCGCGCTGATCGAGATCGTGCGCTTCGTGCACCGCCGGGTGGCGTACCGTGACGCCCAGCAAGCATTGGTTCAGCGCGCCTCGAAGTAGCGTCGACCACGTCCCACCCACTGAGGAACAACCACCGCAACGGTCGCGACGGACTGAACAATGACGGCAGACCAGTCTCCGTCCGCGGCAACAATGAGATCCACCACGGCAAAGGCCAAACCGAGCAGCATCACCGCTGTTGCACCACGACGGGCAGCTTCACTCCCCCGGGCTACCCCGGAGGCCAGCCCGATCACCAACAAGCCGAACAGGATCATGCCTGCACCGAGCAAAGTGATGGGCAGGGCAATGCCGCCGGACTGGGCCTCCGGGGTGTATCGCAGGAAAATCGTCAGGATCCCAAGAATGATCTGGGCGATGCCGCCGATGTACATCAGCACTACCGAGAACGTCACCACTCCGGGCCGTTTGAGGCTCTCCCCCGTCGTCATGAACTGAGCATAGACGTTCCCTCATCCGGGCAGGCACTGCTTCAGGATGAGGTAACACCTTTTGTCACACAATTAACCACTGATTCACACCACCCTTGAATCCAGTCAACCCGCGGTCCCTAGGGTCGGGTGAATGGAAAACATCTCCCGTAGGTCCCTCATCTCAGCCGGCCTCGGGGCCGGACTCGTCGCCGCCTTGCCTAGTACCGCCGTCGCGGTTTCAACAGCGGACGACGCCGGCCTCCGCGCCGATCCGTTCACCCTTGGAGTCGCGTCGGGCGAACCGTGGCCCGACGGCTTCGTCATCTGGACCCGACTGGCAGTGAACCCCGTAGCCGAGGACGGCCTGGGCGGCATGCCTTCGCGTAACGTCGCCGTCGCCTGGGAAGTAGCAGAAGACCCCGCCATGCGCCGGGTAGTAGCCCGCGGCGTCGAACATACCAAGATCGAAACCGCCCACTCGGTGCACGCCGAACTCAGGGGCCTCCGGCCGGGCCGGGAGTACTTCTACCGGTTCCGTGCCGGGCGGCACGTGAGCGAAGTTGGGCGCACGCTGACAAGCCCGGCACCCGGCGAGACGCCCACTGCACTGGCCATGGCGTTCGCCAGCTGCGCCCAGTACGAACACGGCTACTTCACTGCGTACAAGCGCCTGGCCGAGGACCACCCGGACCTGGTATTGCACCTTGGCGACTACCTCTACGAGTACAAGAAGGACAGTTACGTGATCGGCGGCGGAAACCCGCGCGATCATGAGGGACCGGAAACCAGCACCCTGCAGGGCTACCGCCAGCGGCACGCCCAGTACAAGTCCGACGCCGACCTGCAGGCCGCGCACGCAATCGCGCCGTGGCTGGTGGTGTGGGATGACCACGAAGTGAACAACAACTGGGCTGACGAAATCCCCGAGAACAGCGACGCTGGCCAGCTCAACGACACCACCGAGCACTTCCGGCAGCGCCGCTCAGCGGCTTTCCAGGCGTACTACGAAAACATGCCGTTGCGCCGGGCATCGGTCCCGGCCGGGTTCGATATGAAGATCTACCGCACCATCCAATGGGGCCAACTAGCCAACTTCCACATGATGGACACCCGCCAATACCGCGACGATCAGCTCGCGGGGGACGGCTGGCGGAAGAACGTGGCCGAACGGCTGGACGAAAACCGCACCATCACCGGCGCCGAGCAGGAGAAGTGGCTGCTGGACGGCTTCAAGAACTCCACGCAGCGGTGGGACATTCTGGGCCAGCAGGTCTTCTTCGCCGAGCGGGACCGCGACAAGGCACCGGAGATTGACGATGTCTCCATGGATGGCTGGGACGGTTACGCCGCTTCCCGCCGCCGCATCACCCAAGGCTGGGTGGACGCCAAGGTGCGCAACGCCGTCGTACTCACCGGCGACGTTCACCGCCACTGGGCCACCGACCTCAAGGTGGACTACAAGGACCCGGTGGCAAAGGTGGTGGGCACGGAACTGGTGTGCTCCTCCATCACGTCCACGGGCGATGGCACGGGCTCCACCACCGACCCCACCATGGCTTGGAACCCGCACTTGAAGTTCTACAACGACAACCGCGGCTACGTGAACACCCGCATCACCAAAGACGCCATGACCGCGGACTTCCGTGTGTTGGACTACGTCACCACGCCGGGCGCGCCGGCCGGCACCAAGAAGTCGTTCACCATCAACGACGGCGTCCCAGGCCTCGCCTGAGTTTGATGCCACCCAAGTAGGTGACAGCACTTGCTCCAATGAGCCCTCATTGCGACATGTGCTGTCACCTACTTGGGTTTGAATCCCAGTGACTACAGGCAACTGCGGGAGTAGCCTAGTTCCAGTTGAATTAGTGGATCTCTGTCCGGCTGGGGTTCTACCGTGGGCCATGTGCGTTCGTCGCTGTACGACCTTCTGGGGGTACTTTCCGGCGCCGTCGCCCCTCAGCATGTCAGGTTCGACGACGGGTCCCCCACCGCCGTCGTTCCCCCGCCTGACGCCCCGGTCACCGTCCGCGCCGTCACGCTCAACCGGATAGGTCGGTCGCGGGGAGACGGCCCCGTCCTAGACCTCGAACTGAGGGTTGCAGTGGAATGCCACGGCCCCGAGCAGCTGGACAACATGGAGCAATTGCTGTTGGCCGTGGAACTCCACAGCCAGTACTCCGTAGTGTCCAAGGGAGAATTCCGGCCCGAGGAGTACTCCGGCGCCATCCGACAGGGTCTGGGATTTCTGGTTCGCATCCCGGTATCCCTGCGTTTCGAGGAACCTTCCGATTTTCCCGCCCAGCCTGCCACAGGAAATTCAGGTGTCGCCCGCCGGATCCGCGGACGGCTGGTTGATGTGCACAACAAGGGAATCCCTAAGGCGTATATCCACGCCCATTCATCCGCTGCGGCTGCCGTGAGTGATGCCACCGGACACTTTGAGGTCCTGGCATCGGCTGATGAACTTCAGCACTTCGCTGTCGCGGTGGACGGAACAGAGCGGGAAGTTTCGGCCAGCACCAAGAGACTTCCTGTGGTTATTCGCTGGCTCTGATTCCAGAACCAATTGGACACTGATTCTGGAACCATTACTCGGGCGGGGCGGTGTCGTGAAAAGATCTACCATGCGTCCGATGCAGCACTCCAGCAAACTTCAGAATGTCCGCTACGAACTCCGTGGGCCCATCCTCCAAGCGGCCAAGGCCATGGAAGCCGAAGGTCATCGCATCCTCAAGATGAACCTCGGGGACACCGCACCGTTTGGACTGGAGGCACCGGAGTCTGTTGTGGTGGACATGATCCATCACCTTCGCGGCGCACAGGGTTACAGCGATTCCAAGGGCATCTTCTCCGCCCGCACCGCCATCTCGCAGTATTACCAGACCCGCGGACTGATGACCATTGGCGTCGAGGACGTCTTCATTGGCAACGGCGTCAGCGAGCTTATTTCCATGACCTTGCAGGCCTTCATGGAGAACGGCGACGAGATCCTCATCCCGGCACCGGATTACCCTCTGTGGACAGCAGCCGTGACGCTGACCGGCGGCAACCCCGTGCACTATCTCTGCGATGAGGACCAGAACTGGTGGCCGGACATGTCCGACGTCGAAGCCAAGATCACGCCACGCACCAAGGGCATAGTGATCATCAACCCGAACAACCCCACCGGCGCCGTCTATCCGCGCCACATTTTGGAGCAGTTCGCTGCGCTTGCCAGGAAGCATGATCTCGTCCTTTTCTCGGATGAGATCTACGAGAAAATCCGGTACGTGGACGCCCCTCATATCCACACCGCGGCAGTCGCTGACGACGTCTGTGTCCTGACGTTCAGCGGGTTGTCCAAGGCCTACCGCATGCCCGGGTACCGGGCAGGTTGGGTTGCCGTCACAGGACCTCGGACCGCAACAATCGCCTACCGGGAATCCTTGGAACTGCTCGCCTCACTGCGGTTGTGCGCCAATGTTCCTGCACAGCACGCCATCCAGACGTGCCTTGGCGGCTACCAAAGTATTGAGGCGCTTATACGTCCCGGCGGGCGGCTCCGCGACCAGCGCGACCTGGCATGGAAACTCCTCACCGCGATCCCGGGCGTCAGCTGTGTTCCCGCGGCCGGCGCCATGTACCTTTTCCCAAAGTTGGATCCGGAGATCTACCCGATTGAGAGCGACGAGAAGTTCGTCCTCCAACTCCTGCAGGAGCAGAAGATCCTGGTCTCGCACGGAACGGCGTTCAACTGGCCCACGCCGGACCATTTCCGCTTCGTGATCCTGCCGGCCGTGGAGGACATCGAGGAAGCGGTGCGCCGCATCGACCATTTCCTGGCCGCGTACCGGAACCGACCTGCGGACGCATCCGTCTAAGTCGCAATTGTGCGCGTTTTGAGCGTCCAAAACGCGCACTGCTGCGACCCAGTTGGGCACGCGCGGGGCTCTTACAAAGCAGGGTCCACCATGGTCATGCCGGCGGGGTTGGCCTGATCGAAACCGGGCAGCAGTGCCGCAGCGTCTTCCAGGCCAATGGTGCGTTCAATCAGCAGCTGCGGTTGGAGCGCGCCCTGTTCGATGAGGGCCATCATGCCCGGGTAGTCAACCGCGGCCATGCCGTGACTGCCCAAGAGGTCGAGTTCCCAGCCGATCACACGTGCCATGGGCACTTGCGGGTTGCCGTCGACGGACGGCAGCAAACCGATCTGGACGTGCCGGCCGCGCCTGCGAAGGCTGAGGATGGCATCGGCGCAGGTTTGTTCACTTCCGACGGCGTCTACCGCCACGTGGCTGCCTCCGCCGGAGAGGACGTTGACTGCAGCAGGGATGTCCGCGCCGTCAGCGAGCACAGTATGTTCAGCCCCCAGGCGCGCAGCCACGGCCAGTGCCTCGGGGTTCCGGTCCACGGCAATGACCCTCGCTCCCATGGCCTTGGCGATCATCACGGCGCTCAGCCCCACGCCGCCCGCGCCAATCACGGTCACCCATTCGCCGGCCTTGACCTGCGCACGGGCTGCCAACGCACGGTATGCCGTGGCGAAGCGGCAGCCGAGGCTTGCCGCCGTCGTGAATTCAACACTCTCAGGGATGGCAACCAGGTTACTGTCAGCAGCGTGCAAGGCCACAAACTCGGCGAACGATCCCCAGTGGGTGAAACCGGGCTGCTGCTGGTCCGGGCAGACCTGTGCGTCGCCGGCCAGGCACCATTCGCAGGCGCCGCAGCCGCAGACGAACGGGACGGTGACGCGGTCGCCCACCTTCCAGCGCTGGACGCCTTCCCCGACGGCGTCGATAACACCGGCGAGCTCATGGCCCGGCACATGGGGCATGGCGATGTCATCGTGTCCGGCCCAGGCGTGCCAGTCGCTGCGGCACATGCCTGTCGCAAGCACTTTCACCACCACGCCTCCAACGGGAGCTTGGGGCTTGGCTACTTCCCTGACGTCGGGCTGGGTTCGGACCTCATCAAAAACTACTGCGCGCATCGACTGACTCTAACAATTTGCCGCCCCTGTCACACTTTCGGCACCGCATCCGACATCCCTGATGTAAGGCACCACCACTGAAGGGAAAACAGCATGCCCCGCATCAATATTGGCCGCAGCAACAAGCTCGGCTACGCCGCCGTCATCGGACTCGAAGGCTATGCCCGCAAGTCAGTCGATCCCGATCTGTACGAACTGATCAAACTTCGCGCCTCCATTCTCAACGGCTGCGGCTTCTGCGTGGACATGCATGCCACCGACGGCCGGAAGCGCGGTATCCCGGAAAGGAAGCTGCATGCCGTAGCGGCGTGGCAACATTCGAAGGTGTTCTTCGATGCGCGCGAGCAGGCAGTTCTTGCCCTGACGGACGCGGTAACCCAACTGGGCCCGGAGAGTGTCACTGACGAAATCTGGAACGCTGCTGCCACGCATTTCGATGACAGCCAGATGGGCGGCCTGATCCTCGCCATCTCCACCATCAACGTGTGGAACAGGATCGCCGTCAGCACACAAATGGAGCCGCCCGTAGATGAGAAGAACCCGATCGTCTGAGAGGTAGCGTTGGCAGCATGACTCTTGCGGTGTCAGCCACTTCGGCGTGGCAGAGCGAACGGAATCGCCTCTTGGGGATCGCTTACAGAATGTTGGGCGACTTCGGGCATGCGGAGGACGTGGTCTCTGAAGTGGCGATTGATGCGGTCCAACGAGAGCGGAAAGCCGACGCGGACCGCGTGGATTCCTGGCCGGCATGGCTCACAACCGTGTGCGTACGCCGCTCGGTTGATCGGGTGCGCCAACTCGCCGCCGTGCGGGAGGAATACACCGGTCCGTGGCTGCCCGAACCGGTGGACGCGTCCAAACTCCCGGAAGAAACAGTGGCCAACCGCGAGCTCCTGTCCCTGACCTTGCTGCACTTGGCCGAACAACTGGCGCCTGAGGCCAGGGCGGCGCTGGTGTTGCACCGTGCCTTCGCGATGTCCGCTCCGGAAATCGCGGACATCCTAGAGAAGACCCCCGCGGCCGTGCGCCAGATGATTTCCCGGGCGGAGCGTCGGCTGGAGATCGATCCGGAGGCACCCGCTCCCCGGGCCAAGGACCGCGCAGCCTTGGAGAAACTGGTTCTCGCCATCGAGCAGGGTGAGATTGACACGGTTGTAGCGATGCTGGATCGGGACGCCGTTCTCTGGGCCGACGGCGGCGGCAAGGTCAAGAGTGCCATGAACCCGCTGTTCGGAGCAGCCAGGATCGCGCGCTTCTTTGCCGGCATCCTCGGCAAAGCGATGGTTTTCGATCCCGTGGAGCCGGTACGCGCCTGGGTCATTGAGGTGAACAGCGAAGCGGCCTTGGTGCTCAGGCATCATGGCCGCTCCGACATCCTGGTGATCGATACCGCCCCGGACGGGAGCATCCGCGAACTGCGCCAACTCTCCAACCCGGACAAGCTGACGCGGGTTTCGCTCAGTGGTGGCTCGAACTAGCGGGAAAGCTGCCCGTTCGCGGGGAAACTTCCGTGCGAATTAGCAGGTTTCCCGCGAACCCGCCACGCTTAGCCCGCCTCAGGCGGGCAACCAGCGTCGCGGCGAGTAACGCCGTCGTGATTTCCAGTCCAATCACCAACAGCAGTCCCGCCGCGCCGGAGGTATCAACAGCGTTCGACGCCGGTCCCACACCGTGGGCGTGTCCGGAACCGCCCGCTCCCAGCAGCAGGACGGCGTGGAGGCCCACCATGGCCAAGGCCGACGTGGTCACTTGGTGGAGCGCATCTACCCTGCTGTGGCGCCAGATGTGAATCGTGCAGGGAATGCAGACCGCCGCCAGACTGATCATGAGGACGCCGACCCAGATCCGGTGGTGTCCCGAGGCTGCGAGCCATAGATGCACCAGGCAGGAGACAGCTGTGAGGGCCGCGCAGATCCGGGGGTGCAGGACAGGCCCGGAGGCCCGGACCCGTCCTGTCATGGTTGTCATCTCTGTGTCCGGGCTGCGGTTTAGTGGCAGTGCCCGGCAGGTTCGCCGTGTCCGCCGTGTTCGCCGTGCTCTTCGCCGGTCGCGGCAGGACTGTGGCAGCTCAAACCCGAAGCGCTGGCCGGCACGTCCAACACCGGGCTGCGGTCGAAGAAGCCTTCCGGCCGGAGCTTGAAGCCAACAGTGTCCACGGGCATGATCGGCCAATCTTCCACCCGTGGGAAGTGCGTGAGGCCAAAGGTGTGCCACACCACGATGTCCTGGCCATCAATTTCGCGATCCTGGGCAACGTAGGCGGGCAGGCCAGCGCCGCCGGAGTGCTGGTTCACGAAGTCGCCCGTGGGGTAGCGCTCTTCGTCGGAGTAGCGGGTGACCCACAGGTCCTTGGTAGCGAAAGCCGCGCGCTTCGCAATGGACGAGCCGGGGTCGGCAAGCAGGGTGGGCTGATTCTGGGCGTGGAGCTTGTAACCAACGGGCTCGCCGAGACGATTCCGGGATTCAGGGTTGGAAATGATCCACGTCCTGCCAGCGCGGGCGTCGGCTTCGCGGACGGCCTCGGACTCTTTTGTCAGGACTGTGCGCTTGCGGGAGAACGCATTGCCCCGTTCGTTGCCTTCGCCAATGGCCTGGCGGACCACGTCTTCTTCTTCCACGCGGTTGGTGAAGCCGTCAATGGCCATGTCCAGGCGCGCGCTGAAGAGGTGCTGGTGGAACGGTGCGCCGAGGCCAGGTGCGAGTTGGGAGATGTTGTCCGAACCTCCTTCCGGGAAGGCACTGGTGAAGACAATGCCGGTGGCTTTGGCCTCGAACTCGATGGTGCCGTCCAGGTAGAGGTACCAGTAAAAGCCGTAGTCGTAGTTGCCGATGGTGGTGAAGAAAGAGATCACCAGGCGGCGGTTGCGGCGGGTGTAGTTGATCCCGGTCCAGAGGTCTGAGTGCTTGGAAAGGATGCCCCAGTCTTCCTCGTGCATGCAGATGCCGTTGCGGATCTCGCGGGGGTTGCCGAAAGCGTCGCTGATGACAGGGCTGAGGTAGGTGATGTCGCCCAGGCAGTCGCAGCCCAGTTCCAGGGAGTTGGCGTACTGGCCCACCAGGTACTCGCCGGTGTCGAAGTAGTTCTGCCATGACCGGATGGGCGAAGGATCCCCGTAGGGAACCACCATTTCTGCGATTGAGGCGCGGTTGATGATGGGACGCTTTTGGTCGCCGTCCTTGAAGGCAAGGTTGTGGAGGACAACTCCTTCGCGGACGTCGAAGCCGACGTCTACGCTCCACTTTTCCCACTCAACATGGTTGCCGCCGGTGACCGTGAAACTTGGGCCCTCCGGCTGGGTGATGCTGATGGGCTTCTGTGTTTCGCGGAGCGGACCGGTCAGTTCAGGATCGGTGTAGTTTCCGTGCTCTGCCGGGATCGGCATGACGCCGAGGTCGATGACCTGGGTAACTTCCTTGTTGACCACATCCACGTAGGCCACCAGGCCATCTACGGGATGGGCCCACGCGCTGTCTTCCGGGAAATCCTGCACAAAGGCGAGGCCGCGCAGGATGCGGCGACCTTTCTCGTCGTCGTACTCGAAGACGCCGGCGGACAGTGGAGCAACGCGTACTTTGGCGACGTCCAGGTCGCGCGCAGCGAGGGCGGCCAGCCAGCGCTCATCGGTTGCGAGGAGAGTCTCCACAACCTCGAACTCCTCTTCCAGCACGGGGAGTTCACCGGAGACCTTGGTATCCAGCTCGATGGCTTTCAGGATTTCTCCGCGTGTCACGGACACGAGGAGGTCGCTGGGGGCTCCGCCGGAAATGTCATGGATGAAGACGCGGAAACGGCGATCCTGCACTGACTGGTTGTGGGTCGGGTCCACCAGCCCCAAGTAGGCGATTCGCTTTTCGGCGCCAAGGTGGCCGGTCGCCTGCAGGATCGCCTGCACCTGGGAAATTTCGGCGCCCGTTGCCAGGGCGTACTGCGTTTCCTCAAGGGCGACGGCTTCAGTTGCTGTCTCAGTTGCTGTGGGCGTCATGGCTGCCTCTTGTCCGGGACCTATGATGGGTCAAGGTTTATTTTCTATAGATGTAGAGAATAACCAAAACGTAAGATGGGTCACAAGACCTGTCCGCCATTTGTTTTCCGGGAGCCCCTTCAGTGCCAAAGATTGTGGACCACGATCAACGACGCCTCGAACTGGTAGACGCAACCTGGCGCATCATCGCGAGGCTGGGCATGGAAGGCGCCACCATGCGGGAAATCGCCGAGGAAGCGGGTTTCGCCAACGGCGCCCTGAAGCCCTACTTCCCCACCAAGGACCTGCTCCTGACGTCCGCGTTCGGGCACGTGTTCAACCGCACCAACCAGCGCATCGCCGCCATGACCGAGGGACTATCAGGCGTAGCGGCCCTCCGGGCGTTCTGCGCAGAAGTCCTGCCACTGGATGAGGAACGCGTCAATGAAGCCCGCATCGTGATTCCGTTCTGGCAGAAGGCACTCAATGACGCGGACATGGCTTCACTTCACAGCGAGTCCATGAGCCAGTGGCACACCACCATCACCGGTCATTGCGCAGCAGCCCGGGCGGCAGGTGAGATCAAAGCCCCCATAGGGGACGCCGCCGTCGCCGATCACCTGCTGAACATGATGCTCGGTGCGCAGATCGTTGTGGCGTTGTCCCCCGCAGAGCATTTCTCGCAGGACCTCGCGGGGCAATTGGATAACTATCTGGCGCTGCTGGCCGGCTAGGTAGTGGCTGCCGCCATCGGCGCACTTGCCACAGCTATTGCACATTGGTAGCGGCAACACTAGAAATATGTAATCTCAACAAGCTCGCCCGACTTATTACATATTCATATCGATAACGATAGGATTATGAAATGGTATTGAGTATCCCCGAGCTGGCGAACCGGCTTAACGTCCACGAGAGCCGAGCACGGCAGCTCGTCCATTCCGGACGTATTCGCGGCCAACGAGTCGGCGGACGCTGGATCGTTGACGAAGCTGACGCCGCCCAGTATCGGCCTGGTAAGCCTGCTGGCCGCCCGCTGTCCGAACGCAGCGCCTGGCAACTCATGTCCTGCTTCTGGGAAGACAGCCCGCGGCACTTTCCCCTCGGCCACTTCGAACCTTCACCGGTCGAAAAGCATCGCCTGAAAGAGCGCATCAACCGACTGCAGGACTCCCCGGACCTCATCAACCTTCTCGCAGCATGGCTGGCCAATCGCGCCGAGAAATTCGAATTCTCTTCCAGCCCGGACGACATTGCCGAGCTTCGGGAGGATAAACGAATCCATCTCTCCGGAGTCTCTCACCCGCGCTCGGGACTGTTGGCCAACTCAGAGGTTGAAGCCTATGTGCGACGCAACGAACTTCAGGACGTCGTCAAGGACTGGTTCCTAGTTGAGCCATCCCCCGGCAGGAGGCCGAATGTAATCCTCCGCGCCGCCGAGCAAGTCCCCGACGAACTTCCCCCACTAGTGGTGGCGGCAGACTTAGCCGAACGGCCTGGTGTCCGTGAACAACAAGCCGCACGCGAAATCCTCAGGAACATCCATGCCCGTTGAACTTCCCGCAATGCTTAACGAACAACAGGAAGCGTGGCAGGCTGTCTTCGAAATCCATAGCGCGATGCCGCAGGGTTGGGTCCTGGTCGGCGGCCAAGCGGTCTTCCTGCACGCTGTCGAACGCGGTGCCCCGTACGTGCGGGCCACCAAGGACGCCGACATGGCGCTGGACATCCGGGCCTACCCCACGATGCTTCATGATTTCACTGAACTCCTTGTGGAGCTCGGCTTCGAATCCTGTGGAGAATCCCTGGAGGGATACCAACATCGATGGAAGCGTGGCGAGGCCGTGGTGGATGTCCTCATCCCACGATATTTGGGGGAACGCGCCGAGAAGCGACGGGGAGTTACGGGCGGAACAACCATTGCTGCCCCCGCCAGCCAACAGGCACTCGACCGCTCCGAGACCATCGAAGTTCAAGCAGGATCGGCGTCCGGCAGCGTCAACCGGCCCACGATCCTCGGCAGCCTCATCGGCAAAGCCGGAGCGTTGACCATTCTCAACGACCCCCTACGGCAACGACACATCGACGACTTCCTTACCTTGGCCTCGGTTGTCCGGGCCTCCGACCTTCGTAACGTCATCTACAAGCGCGCCGAACGGGACCATCTGGCAAATATGCTTGGTCGCCTTGCAAATGAACCGGAGCTCATGGAACAAGTGCCGGAAGGCGCCGAGGGCGTGGAACGTCTGCGCATCTCGCTGAACTAGTTGCCTAACTAGTGGCGCCGGACGCCACCACGCCCACGCCCAGCCCGGCGATCACACCGCTGCTGACACGCTCGACGACGATACTCACCTTGGGGCGCTTGAGCCACCGCATCGCTTTGAACGCGACGACGGCGATCATCGAAAGATACGCGAAAGCGATGCCGGCAACGACGACGCCCAAGATCAGGGACGTGCCCATGGTATCGCCGCCGTGCGGGATGAACTGCGGGACCACGGCCAGGTAGAACAGGCCAACCTTGGGGTTGAGCAGCGTAGACAGTGCCCCTGCCCCCAGCGCGGAAAGCCTGCTGTACGGGAGGGGCGCCTCCGGTGCAGAACCGTCGGCACCTGCTTTTGCCGCTTTCCGGGACTTGATGAATGAAGAGACGCCCAAGTACAGCAAGTACAGGCCGCCGGCGATCTTGACCCAACGGAACAATTCCGCGGACTGCTCCAGGATGGCGGCCAGACCGACGCCCACCAACGCAGCCCAGGCAATCGCACCAACGGCAGACCCGGCGGCCGCAGCGATTCCAGCGCTGGGACGGTTCAACGCAATGCGCAGAACCAGGAACGTGTCCGGTCCAGGCGTCACGGACAAGACCAGGCAGAGGCCGGCGAAGGCGGCGAGGGATGCAAGAGTCACAAGCTCGATTATCAGGCACAGGGCGCTCAACGGAAAGCGTTCGCTTCCCGTCAATGGCTGTTCGTGCATCGACAAGGCCCAGCTGCGTGACGCCGACCACACTGGAAACATCGCCGCGTGCCTCACTGGCCGCCAAGAATTACTACCCGAGCGGAGTACCAATGGAGACTTACGACGCCCTGCTGGCCTCGATCACCCCAGCCGACGGCCAGAACAGCCGCACCATCCTCGACCCCGCCACAGGTGAGGCCGTAGGCCAGGCCCCTGTTCACACCGTCGAAGACCTCGAATCCGCCATCACCGCCGCCACCGCAGCGCAACCCGCGTGGGCTGCCTTGGGCCACGACGCCCGGTCCGCGGCGCTCATGAAGGCCGCCGACGCCGTCGAACGTTCCGCCGAAGAACTGGCCCACCTGCTCTCCCGAGAGCAAGGCAAGCCATTGAACGGCCCCAACGCCCGTTTCGAAGTAGGCGCGTGCGCCGCCTGGCTCCGGGCCACCGCCGCCACGCCGTTGGATCCTGAAACCGTGGTGGACGATGGCGAAACCCATGCCGAACTGCACTACCGTCCCATCGGCGTCGTGGGTGCCATTGGCCCGTGGAACTGGCCGATGATGATCACCGTCTGGCAGATCGCGCCCGCCCTGCGCATGGGTAACGCCGTGGTGGTCAAGCCCTCCGAGTACACCCCGCTCTCCGTGCTGGCACTCGCCTCAATCATCAACCAGGAACTGCCCGATGGCTTGCTGTCCGTGGTCTCCGGCGGCCGCGACGTCGGCGCCCGGCTTGCTGAGCACCCATCCATCGGCAAGGTCATGTTCACCGGCTCCACCGCCACGGGCAAGGCGATCATTCGATCCTCGGCCGATACCGTCAAACGCCTCACGCTGGAGCTTGGCGGCAACGACGCCGGCATCGTCCTCCCTGATTCCGATCCCAAGGCAATTGCCGAGGGGCTGTTCTGGGGTGCGTTCATCAACACCGGCCAAACCTGCGCGGCACTGAAACGCCTGTACGTCCACGAATCCCAGTACGACGCCGTGTGCTCCGAACTTGTCGCCGTGGCTCAGGCCATGCCCATGGGTAACGGCCTGGATGAGAACAACGTTCTGGGCCCACTGCAGAACCGGCAGCAATACGACATCGTGGCCAGCCTGGTGGAAGCCGCCAAGGAATCCGGCGCACGGGTGCTGCTCGGCGGCAACCCCGACGCCAATCAGCCAGGCAACTTCTACCCCACCACCCTGGTGGCCGACATCGACAACGATAACCCGTTGGTCGCCGAGGAACAGTTCGGCCCGGCCCTGCCGATCATCAAGTACAGCACCGTTGATGAGGCAGTCGCCAAAGCGAACGCGCTCGACGTCGGACTCGGCGCCTCAGTCTGGTCCTCCGACGTAGCTGCCGCCCGCGAAGTCGCCTCACGCATCCAGGCCGGAACCGTGTGGATCAACAAGCACGGGGCTGTGGATCCGCGTATTCCGTTCGGTGGCGCGAAGCAGTCCGGCTACGGCTTGGAGTTCGGCGCCGAGGGCCTCAAAGCCCTAGGCGTCCCGCAGGTCATCAACGGCTAACCCCCGGGTGCGCCCACCCAACTAGGGGACAGATAACGTCGCAATGAGCCCTCATAGGAACGTTATCTGTCCCCCAGTTGGGTTTCCAGTCACAGGGTGGACGCGGTTGGGTTGCCGGGGGCTCCGCGTGTAACCATGAGCACCATGTCCCAGAAGATTGCGTACCAAGGTGAGCCGGGAGCCAATTCGGATCTCGCGTGCAAGGAAATGTTCCCCGAACTCGAAAGCGTTCCATGTGCGAGCTTTGAGGACGCGTTTGAACTCGTGTCCACGGGCGAAGTCGATCTGGCCATGATCCCCATTGAGAACTCCATCGCCGGCCGCGTGGCCGATATCCACGTCCTCCTTCCCCAGTCCAAGCTGCAGATCGTGGGCGAGTATTTCCTGCCTATTCGTTTCGACCTGTTGGGAATTCCGGGGAGCACCATTGAGGGTGCCACTGAAGTGCACAGCCACATCCACGCGCTGGGACAATGCCGGAAAATTATCCGTGAAGCTGGCCTCAAGCCCGTCATCGCGGGTGACACGGCCGGGTCAGCCCGCGAGGTCCGGGACTGGAACGATCCCCGCAAACTGTCCCTCGCACCGCCGCTCGCCGCTCGCCTGTACGGCCTTGAAGTCTTGGCCTCCGGTGTCGAAGACGACCCCACCAACACCACACGCTTTGTGGTTCTGGCGCGTGAGCGAGAGCTTCCCAGCAAGGAAGAATTGCCCGGTCCTGCGATCACCAGCTTCGTGTTCCGCGTCCGTAACGTTCCGTCCGCCCTTTACAAAGCCCTCGGCGGTTTCGCGACCAACGGGCTCAACATGACCCGGTTGGAAAGCTACATGGTGGGCAACGAGTTCGCGGCCACCATGTTCATCTCGGACGTCGAGGGCCACCCCCAGGATGCCCGCCTCCGCCGCGCCTTGGAGGAACTGGAATTCTTCACCACAGAAGTCCGCGTCCTCGGCGTCTACGCCGCCGATGCCTACCGTGAGCGGAACACCGTCAGCGTGTAGCTACTGTCCGCTGATGGCAAGTTCCCCATACAGCTTCTGAACCCGCGCGCTGATGTCATCCCTGACAAGGCGCATGCGCTCCATGCCCTCGATGCCGCGCTCCGAGGGCTCATCCGTCTCCCACACTTCAAACAGTTTCCCGGCGGGCGGATCGAGCTTGGCTTCCGTACCCAGAACCACGACGGCGTCAACGAGGCTCAGGACCTCGTCGGTAACAGGCTTGGGGTACTCCCCGGTGACGTCAATGCCCACTTCGGCCAAGGATTCCACGGCTTGCCCGTTCAGGGAACCGCCCGGCTTGGTGCCTGCGGAAAACACAGTCACGCGATCGCCGGCGAGCTCGCGCATAAGGCCAGCGGCAAGCTGCGATTTGCCCCCGTTTTTGCTGCAGACAAACAGGACGGCGGGGTGCTTCAGGGTCATGAGCGTGTTCCTTCTTTCGTGAGGGACGCCACCAATGTCTTGATGCGTTGGTGGATTTCGTCGCGGATTTCGCGGACGGTGTCAATGGACTGGCCGGCGGGGTCCGTGAGTTCCCAGTCTTCGTAGCGCTTGCCCGGGTAGATCGGGCAGGAGTCCCCACACCCCATGGTGATGACCACATCCGAGGCCCGCACAACATCGTCCGTGAGTGGCTTGGGGTAGTCCTTGCCCAAGTCCAGGCCCATTTCACCCATGACAGCCACCACCGTTGCGTCCAGCTCCGAGGCGGGCATGGAACCCGCTGAACGGACCCGGATCTTTCCTTTGGACTCGACGTGGAGAAGCGCCGCGGCCATCTGGGACCGGCCCGCGTTCTGCACGCACACGAAGAGCACCTCCGGAACATCGGAAACCACGGCGTTCTTGGACTTGGCCAGCGCAGCGAGCCTGTCGTTGGCGAAGTGTTCGGTAGTAGCGGGCAAGTAGGCGCTGATCTTCGCCGTCCGTGCCAGGGCGGTGTAGGACTCAAAGACGTAGCGCTCCACCGTTTCAGGGGCGAAGACGCCGCTGAAACGGTGGGCAAGGCGGTCGCTGATCCGGTGCAGGACTTCGGTGTTGTCCCGCAGTCCAAGCACTGTTTCGTGGTGGTCCGTCATGGCAGTTCTCCCGTGGGTGTGTCCGGCTGGTTGAGGTGGTCAGTTGGCGCCGGAGCGGCCATGAGCCAGCCCGGTGGGGATGCCGATCAGTACAGGTTCCGGGGTACCGCAGCAGCCACTGGCCTCTTCGATCCCTTCCGCCGCGGAGGAGGCGGCAGGAACATCGCAGCTGGTGCCTGCACCGGAAGAGCAAACACCGGTTTCCGGCAGCTCAAGGTGCACCGTATCCGCTGCCACGTGGTCCCCGGCCAGTGCCGCAGCCACGGATCGGACCTGCTCGTAGCCGGTGGCCAACAGGAAGGTGGGTGCACGGCCGTACGACTTCATGCCGACGATGTAGAAGTCTTTCTCCGGGTGGGCGAGGACCTTCGCGCCGTGCGGCGGGACCGTGCCGCAAGAGTGGAATTCGGGATCGATCAGCGGCCCCAATTCCATAGGGGCTTCAACAGCAGGGTCCAGGTTGAGGCGCAGTTCGCGGAGCATCTCAAGATCGGGTCGGAAGCCTGTACAAGGCACGACGACGTCCGTCACCACAGCGCGACCGTCACCGGAGGTGACGGTGACGCCGCCTTCGGACTCAGTCAGCGAGCTGATACCGAAGCCCGCGTGCAGCTGAATTCGGCCGTCTTCGACCAGCCGACGGAGGCGGGATCCCAGCATTCCGCGCGCGGGCAATCCGTCAGCATCTCCCCCGCCGTACACCTTCTCTGCCGAAGCACCACGCACGGCCCAGAGGATCCTTGTTTCCGGCTCCTCCTTGGCTAGGTCCGCAAGGTTGATCAGAGTATTGGCTGCTGAGTGTCCAGCGCCGACCACCAGGACGCGGCGGCCCGCGAAAGCGGCCCGGTCCCGGCCAACAACATCCGGCAGGGGTGAGGAGACCCGGTGTGCTGCCTTCAACTCGCCGATGGCGGGCAACCCTGAAGTCCCTAGGGGGTTGCGGGTTGACCAAGTACCTGAGGCATCGATGACAGCTGCCACAACATGGTCGCGGACTTCGCCCGAAGTGTGCTCGACCCGAACGATAAACGGAGTGGTGTCACGGCTGCGCGTATGGGTCTTGTCCATGCCCTGCCGGGTCACGGCGAGGACGCGGGATCCAGTTTGGAGCCGGGACGACATCTCCGGCGTTGCAGCCAGCGGTGCCAGATACTGATCGATGAGTTCCCCGCCGTACGGCAGCGCTGTCAGGCGGGGCGATTCCCAACCGGTGGGCTCGAGCAACCGGAGGGCGGCGTCGTCGAGGTTAAACCGCCACGGGGAGAACAGACGGATGTGGCGCCACTGCTCAATGGCAGCGCCGGCGGTGGCACCCGATTCGAAGACCACCGGTTCCAACCCGCGTTCCAGCAGGTGGGCCGCAGCGGCCAGGCCGATGGGGCCTGCGCCGATCACGGCGACGGGAAGGCTCTTCTTGTCTGCATCCATGGGTTGTCCATTCCTCCGTACTAGGGGGCCTCACGTCGGCCTTGGTAAAGCTCAGAAGTGGGTTGGCTCTTCCACCAGAGCCGTGGCAATGCTGTCCGCGTCATCCAGTGCGGCCAAGTAGCGTTCTGCGTCCAATGCGGCAGCACATCCAGTCCCTGCTGCGGTGATGGCCTGGCGGTACCGGTGATCCACCGCGTCGCCGCACGCGAAGACGCCGGAAAGGTTGGTGACCGTGGTGGGCGAGTCCACCTTGATGTAGCCCTCGTCGTCCAGATCGACCTGGCCGGCTACGAGTTCCGTACGTGGCAAGTGACCGATGGCCACGAAGATCCCGGTGGCAGCCTGCTCACGGGTTTCGCCGGTGCGGGTATCAGTGAGGGTCACTCCGGTGACTTTGGTATCTCCGTGGATTGCCGTGATGGCGGAGTTCCAGGCGAAGCTGATCTTTGGATTGTCCTTGGCACGCTGGGCCATGATGCGCGAAGCCCTCAGCTCATCCTTGCGCACCACCACTGTGACGGACTTTCCGAAGCGAGTCAGGAAGGTGGCTTCCTCCATGGCGGAGTCACCACCGCCCACAACGATGATGTCCTGTTCGCGGAAGAAGAAGCCGTCGCAGGTTGCGCACCAGGACACACCGTGTCCACTGAGCTTCTTCTCTTCCGGGAGGCCAAGCTCCTTGTAGGCAGATCCCGTCGCAAGAATCACTGCAGGTGCCCCGTGGGTCTCGCCGCCTCCGGTGACCACGCGCTTGAGGTGACCCTTCAGATCAACCTCAGTGACGTCGTCGAACACTATTCGCGCGCCGAACTTTTCGGCTTGTTCCTGTAGGCCGTCCATGAGCTCCGGGCCCTGGATGCCACCCGGGAAGCCGGGAAAGTTTTCCACTTCCGTGGTGTTCATGAGGGCGCCACCGGCGGTGACAGAACCGGCCAGAACCAGGGGGTTCAAACCGGCACGGGCGGCGTAGATCGCCGCCGTGTAGCCAGCAGGGCCGGACCCGATGATGATCAGTTGTTCGTTGCTCACGGGAGTCGCTCCTGACAGTTGGGTTACTTGGCCGCGGGGATCAGCGAGGCAATGAGGCCCTCGATGCGGGTCTTGATCTCGTCGCGGATGGGACGGACGGCGTCTACACCCTGGCCTGCGGGATCCTCAAGGACCCAGTCCTCGTAGCGCTTACCGGGGAAGTACGGGCACTCGTCGCCGCAGCCCATGGTGATGACAACGTCGGATTCCTTGACGGCCTCTGTGGTGAGGACCTTGGGGATCTCGGCGGACATATCGATGCCCAGTTCGGACATGGCTTCTACAGCGGCAGGGTTGACCTTGTCTGCGGGCTGCGAGCCGGCGGAACGGACCTCGATGGCACCTTCGGAGAGGGTGGTCAGGAAGGCAGCGGCCATCTGCGAGCGCCCGGCGTTGTGGACACAGACAAAAAGGACGGAGGGCTTCTTGAGGGTTTCGGTGCTCACTGGGGTTTCTCCTGGATCAGTTGGTGTTGGCGATTGGGTTAGGTGCCGTACCAATGCCGGGATGAATGATATTGATATTCATCGATGCATTGAGTATCGGCCTATAGATTGATGATTGTCAATATTAGAAAGATTGTAGGGCTAGGCGGCACGGAGGCGGGGGGCCAGATCATGGACGCGGCGTGAAATATCGGCAAACGCTTCCTCAAACGCCTGGTCACTGTTCAGGCGCAACGGATCCCGAACGGACCAGTGAATTCCGCGCAGTCCAGGGAGCTCCTCATGGGCGTTGTCACACACGGTTACTACCAGGTCTTCATCCCGCGCCACATGTTCGAGTTGGCGCGGCACAAAGCTACCAAGGTCCACTCCATGGCGGCGCGCGACATCCACCGCCCCTGGGGCGACGCGATCCGCGGGGTGGGTTCCCGCCGACGCCGAGGGAATGTCGCTGACCTGCCGCCAGAGTGCAGCGGCGAGCTGCGAGCGCGCACTATTGCGGGTGCAAACGAACAGGACGCGGTGCGCACCGTGCTCCCGACCGGGAACGAGCCCCTCCAGCGCGCCCGGCGCCAAGCGGAAGTAGCTGCGCCGCCGGTCCGCCTCCGAACGATGCCGCACAGCGAGGCCTGCTTCCTCCAAGGTTTTCAGGTGGTGGGACAGGAGATTGGAGGTCATTCCAAGCTCCGACTGCAACTCCGTGGGAGACAGGTCACCCAGCGTCAGCAGGTCCACAACCCGAAGCCGCGCAGGATCAGCCAGGGCCGCATATTTGGACACCCTTGCCTGAACCGCATCATTTTGCTCAATATTCATTGATTCAATTTTGACTGAAGTAGTTTCATCGGTCAAGCTGGTTGCCATGACCTCAAACCCTCCCCTGTTGTGGCGCCGCGCCCTCGCCGAAGCACTGGGTACCTGCCTGCTCGTCGCTATCGTGGTTGGCTCCGGAATCACTGCCCAGCAACTCTCCCCGAACGATATTGGCCTGCAGCTGCTCCAGAACAGCACAGCCACCGTGCTGGGCCTCACGGTACTGATACTCATCTTCGGACCAGTCAGCGGCGCACACTTCAACCCGGTGGTTTCCTTGGTGGACTGGGTGCTGGGCCGGCGCAGCGGTACGAGTCTGACCCTGCGTGAGGTTGGCACCTATGTTGCAGCGCAAACCGTGGGTGGGATCGCGGGTAGTGTTCTGGCGAACGCCATGTTTGAAGTGGGGACGTCGATCTCCACCAAGGACCGCGTCACCCCAGGTCATCTGCTCGCAGAGGTTGTGGCCACCGCCGGGCTCGTCCTGCTGATCTTTTCCTTGGCCGCCACCAAGCGTGGCTCCCTCGCCGCTCCCGCGGTGGGCGCCTACATCGGCGCCGCCTACTGGTTTACGTCCTCAACGTCCTTTGCTAATCCAGCGGTGACGGTGGGCCGGATCTTCAGTGACACGTTCGCGGGCATCGCACCCGGCTCGGCACCGGGATTCATCCTGATGCAATTGATTGGCGCGGGCGTGGGCCTGGGCCTGCTACTGATCCTTTTCCCATCATCCGCGCGCACTGCCGACGAGGTAGTTGTCCCCCACGCCGCGGACAAGCCCGTTTCCTAATTTGCGCTAATGCCATCCTTGCGTCGGCAAAGTCGCCCTTCGCCACAGATCAGGCGCACTTGGCCATTGCCGAACCCACCTCAGCTCACCCCTGCCCTAACGGACACCTGAACAGATAGCACCCATCGTCCTGTTTCCTAGCCCAACTCGCGGAGTTGGGCTGTCATATCACCACCAACATCGCCTGTGTTGACTGTTCCCTTCGGCTCAAAAAGTAAGGCCTGGACTTCGTTCTCAGCCTTGGGGCAGTGCTCGATTCCTCGAGGGACCACGTAGATGTCGTTCGGGCCGAGAACCACATCGCCGTCACGGAGCTGAATGGTGAGTTCGCCATTTATCACCATGAACAATTCGTCGGTGTCAGGGTGGGTGTGCCACACAAACTCGCCCTGAATCTTCACAACTTTTACATCGTAGTCATTGATGCTGGTCAATCTGTGCGGCTGCCAATACTCGGAGATGGCTCCAAGTGCAGCGTCAACGTTGAGTACGTGATGAGTCATGGACGGAACAACCTTACTTTTGAGGATCTTCTTGCCGCGGGAGGGGCACCCAAGCAGCCTAACGGGCGCCCACAGCGCGATCGGTCATTGACTCTCTCCCCGCGGTTCCACGTGCTAAGTTTCAGGATTCAGTCAGTGCAGTTTGGGGGACCGGCCTGTCCGCGACAGGCACCGTATCGCCCACGGCCATGAGAAGTCTGCCGCTCCCCTCGAAGCGAAAGAGCCCCACTTAGCAGACAAGTAGAGCCAGGACGTGAGCAGCCTAGATATATTGATGATTGTCAATGTTGAGGCATAATAAGTACATGACCGCACTGCCCACCCTCGAGCCCGCCACGACCCCTGCCCGCTGCGCCCCAACGGGAAGGCCTGTCTTGGGTGCCGAAGCAGCAAGGCAGAAGGCCTTGGTTTTCAAGGCTCTCGCTGATCCCAACCGGCTACGACTCCTCTCCATCGTCAAAGGGGAACCCTCCGGCGAATCGTGCGTCTGCGACCTCACGGAACCTCTGGGACTGGGCCAGCCAACAGTGTCGCACCACCTGAAAATCCTGGTTGACGCAGGGCTACTGCACCGGGAGAAGCGCGGAACGTGGGCCTACTACTCGTTGGTTCCCGGCGCCTTGGATGATGTATCCGGGATCCTGGCCAAGCTGTGACGGCGTCGCTCAGGGCCATGCGGCCTGGGGACTGGCCGGCGGTAAGGGAGATCTTCCAGGAAGGCATCGACACCGGCTTCGCCACATTCGAATCATCCGCACCCGAATGGGACGCCTTCAATAAGTCCAGATTGCCTGAGCACCGATTTGTGGCAGTCAGCAATGAGGACGCCATCCTGGGCTGGACTGCAGTCTCCCCCGTTTCCTCACGACCGGCCTACGCCGGCGTGGTTGAGCATTCCATTTACGTGGCCGGGGCGGCGAGGGGACAAGGCATCGGCGCCCGACTCCTGAAAGCGCTCGCCGCGTCCACCGAGGCGAAGGGAATCTGGACTATCCAGTCCAGCATCTTCCCGGAGAACGAGGCCAGCCTTCGGCTCCATCAGGCCAATGGTTTTGCCATCGTCGGGCGGCGGGATCGTATTGCTCGCGTGAGCACCGGACCCGCCGCCGGACAATGGCGCGACACCCTGCTGCTGGAGCGCCGCTCGCCGGTCATTGACTGACGATTACCGCCCCACCGACGCCTCTTCCTCCTCGCGCGGAGCGACCGGCGCCGACGAAGACTCACGGGCCAGCTTCCCCGGCCACCAGATCTTGCTGCCGATGTCGTAGGCAAGCGCGGGAACCAGCAGGGAGCGGACCAGCACCGTATCCAGCAGCACACCGAACGCCACAATAAACGCGAGCTGGACCAGGAACATGATGGGGATGACACCAAGGGCCGCGAACGTAGCGGCCAGGACCACGCCGGCAGAGGTAATGACACCGCCGGTAACAGCCAATCCCCGCAGGATTCCCGGACGTGTCCCATGCTTCAACGACTCTTCACGGACACGACTCATCAGGAAGATGTTGTAATCCACGCCAAGGGCTACCAGGAACACGAAGCCGAAAAGCGGCACGGTAGCGTCGGCGCCGGAGAATCCGAAGACTCCATTGAAGACCCACGCTGAGACACCCATCGCGGCACCGTACGAAAGCACCACGGAGAGCACCAGCAGCACCGGCGCCACCACGGATCGCAGCAGCAGCATCAAGATGAAGAGGATGACCACCAACACAATGGGAATGATGACCACCAGGTCGCGTTGCGCAGTGGTGTTGGTATCCAGCGCGGTCGCCGTGACTCCACCTACCAATGCATCGGCGTCGGCATCCTTAACAGCCACCCGCAGCGACTTCACCGCTTCTTCTGCTTCAATCGAATCTGCAGCCGAGTTCAACGTGGCGTTGATCAGAACCCTGCCATCGCGGACAGCCGGGTCAGCAGGAGTCCCGGGGGCGCCCGTGATCGGGACATTACCGTCGGCCAATAGATACGCGTCGCCCACGCCGGCGGCCGCTTTGACCTTCTCCAGCACCTGCTGCGCGGCACCTTCGGAAGCGACCACGACGGCGGGGCTGCCGCTGCCGGCGTCGAAGTGGCGCGCCAGCGCTTCCTGGCCGTCGACGGCGTCGGAAGCAGAGAGAATGACGTCCGTTTGCGGAACGCCGTTAGCTTTCAATTGCATCAAGCCGGTCGAAGCGGCAAGCAGCAGCAGGACCGAAGCCACCCACACGACGCGCGGCCGCTTGGAGACCAGCCGACCCGTGGCGCGCCACAGACCCTTTTGCCCCTCAAGTCCGGTGACAATCTCAGGTTCGCGTTCGTCGTCGGGCAGCAGCTTGGGCCGGAAGGGCCAGAAGGCGGCCCGCCCAAGCAAAGCCATCAACGCGGGCAGAAGTGTGAGCGCGGCGAACAGGGAGCAGAGGATACCGGCAGCCGCCACAGGACCCAGGGCCTTGTTGGAGTTCAGGTCCGAGAAGAGCAGGCAGAGCAGTGCGATGATCACGGTGGCACCAGAGGCAAGAATTGGTTCGAACGATGCCTTCCAAGCCGTGATGACCGCCTGCGTGCGGTTAGTGGTGTGGGTCAGGGCTTCACGGAACCTCGCAACATACAGCAGCGCGTAGTCGGTGGCCGCACCAATCACAAGAATTGAAAGGATGCCTTGGCTCTGGCCGTTCAGTTGGATCCAGCCGAGCTTGGCCATGCCGAACACCAGCAGAATCGCGGCACACAAGGCGAAGACCGAGGTGAACAGCACCGCCAGCGGCAGCACCACGGAGCGGTAAACCAGCAGCAGGATCACGAACACGGCACCAAGGGCCACCAACAGCAGAATGCCGTCGATCCCGCCGAACGCGTTAACGAGGTCGGCGGTCAGGCCGGCGGGCCCAGTGACGAACGCCTGCATTCCGTCCGGCGCGCCGGGCTGCACGACGTTGCGCAGCTCCTGGACTTTCTCCCGAAGCTCATCGGAAGACGCCATGGGAACAATAAACTGGACGGCTTTGCCGTCTTCAGACGGAATAGGCCCGACGACGGCGCTTCCCAGCTTGAGCGCCTCAATGTCGGCTTTCAGTTGGGCTGCTTCGCCCAGCTGAGCCGGGGTGAAGGCAGTGTCGTTCTCCACGATGACCACGGCCGGAATCTCTTCGGAGTCCCGGAACTTGGCCTGCCAGTCGCCAGCTTCCGTGGCTTCGGCACCGGCAGGAAGGAATGATGCCTGGTCGTTTGAGGAGACCTCCTCCAGTCGCCCAAAGGTGGGGCCGCCAATGCCTGCGATGCCGAGCCACGTAATGACCAGCACCACGGGCACCAGCCAGCGCAGCCAGAGCGGTACTTTCTGCGAGTTCATGAGTCCTTCTTCTCTGGGGATGCTTCAGGGGCTTTATTCCATCATAGATTATCTCTATGATGGAACTATTCCAAGAGCGTAGAGAAGCGAATACCGGAATCCCCTACAGCTGGGAGTAATATCCGGAAGGCAGTAAATACGAGACGACGCTGGCAGGAGGGCGGACATGTCGGACTCAACAATCCCACGCCCTGAGGCGAGCCGCCCGGAAACGGGCCCGGATACGAACCGCCCCGAGACCGCAGCTCCCCAGGAACTTGTGCGGCTCCTCCAGGACTTCACCCTCGAAGCCAACCACTACGTGGACGCCGCAGGTGGGCGGAACGACATGCACCGCACGGACTTGAACGCACTCGCCGTCATCATGCGCCACACGGCGGCGGGGAAAGTGGTCACACCTGGTGTTCTCCGCGCCGAACTCCGACTGAGTTCCCCCGCCACCACTGCGTTGGTTGATCGCCTGCATGCCTCGGGGCACGTAGTACGCGAACGTCTTGGCACCGACCGGCGGCAAGTCCAGTTGCAGATGACGCCCAAGGCGTACCGGGATGGCAGCGCCATGTTCATGCCGCTGGCTATGCGCATGGGCAAGGCCATGGCCGCTTACAGCCCCGAGGAACTGGAGCTTGTCACCCGGTTCATGACGGACATGGTGGAAGCCACCTTGGCAGCGCGCGAGGAAGCCACCCAACCCGAACCCAACTGAGTCGCATTTGTGCGCGTTTTGACCGCCCAAAACGCGCACAAATGCGACCCAGTTGGGTAGCGTTTCCCTATGAACGCGCAGCAGCCTGAAGATGTCTATACCCACGGGCACCACGAGTCGGTTGTCCGGGCCCACGCCTCACGGACGGTCGAGAATTCGGCCGCGTTCGTGATGCCCCATCTCACCCCTGGAACGTCAGTGCTCGACGTCGGGTGCGGACCAGGCAGTATCACCTGCGACTTCGCGGGGCTGGTTGCACCCGCCCAGGTAATCGGTTTGGACCGGTCAGCGGATATCGTCGCGCAAGCCACAGAGCTGGCAACCGACCGCGGCGTGGACAACGTGACCTTTCAGACCGGCAACATTTACGACCTCGACTTCGAGGACGAATCCTTCGACCTCGTCCACGCCCACCAAGTACTCCAGCACCTGACCGACCCCGTCGCCGCCCTCCGCGAGATGCGCCGGGTGGCCAAACCCGGTGCCATTGTTGCTGTCCGCGACGCCGATTTCCACGGCATGAGCTGGTACCCCGAAGTCCCCGAATTGGACGACTGGATGGAGCTCTACCAGAAGATCGCCCGGCGCAACGGAGCAGAACCCGACGCCGGCCGACGCCTGGTTTCGTGGGCTCAGCAAGCAGGTTTCACCCAGGTGGCGCCGACCAGCAGCAACTGGCTTTACGCCACCGCGCAGCAGCGCGCGTGGCAATCCCGGGTGTGGAGCGAACGCGTGCTGCACTCAGCCTTCGCCGAGCAGGCCCTGGAGTATGGATTCGCCAATGAGGCCGATCTCGCCAGGATCGCCGCAGGCTGGCACCGCTGGGGCGCTACCGATGACGGTTTCTTCCTCATTCCGAATGGTGAGGTCATAGCCCGCGCTTAATCCTCACAAAGAGTTTGCCCAACCATGTAGAAATGCCCGCCGCAGTTCCGACCCATGAGTGAAAGCACCCACAAAGGGCGCTCCTCATAAGGAGTTTGAGATGAAATACATGATCATGATGTTCGGATCGGCCGAGGGCATGATGGAGACCGCAGATCCAGCATGGATCCAGGAAATGATCGGATTCATGATTCAGATCGACAAGGACCTGACGGAGTCCGGCGAGATGGTGTTCAACGCAGGCCTGGCCGATGGCAGCACCGCGAAGCTCGTCAAGCAGACCCCCGACGGCGTCATCACCACGGACGGCCCGTACGCGGAGTCGAAGGAGTCGCTGGTGGGCTACTGGGTGGTTGACGTGGCCAGCGAGGAACGTGCCGTGGAGATCTGTTCAAGCATCGTGAAGTACGCGCAGGTGGTTGAGCTCCGGGCAGTTCAGCAAGCTCCGCCACAGGAAGCTCTGCCGGAGGTCTAACTGGGCTCCCCGCGGGATACGCGACTGGAGGACCTGCTGCGCACGCTGGCGCCGCAGGTCCTCGGCGTGCTGGCACGGACGCATGGACAGTTCGACGCTTGCGAGGATGCCGTCCAGGAAGCTCTCCTTGAGGCCGCCCTTCAGTGGCCCTCCGGGCTGCCGGACAATCCCAGGGCATGGTTGATGGCGGTCGCATCCCGCCGACTGGTGGATATGTGGCGCAGCGAAAGCGCCCGCCGGGCCCGTGAGGACCGAGTCGCGGGCATGAACGTTGATTTCTCCTACAGTTCCCTCCCGGAAGCCGACGACACCCTCATCCTGATGTTCCTCTGCTGCCACCCGGCGTTATCGGCACCGTCGCAACTCGCCTTGACGCTCCGGGCCGTCGGAGGACTCACGACGGCGGAAATCGCCTCGGCTTTCCTGGTCCCCGAAGCGACCATGGGACAACGCATCAGCCGCGCGAAACAAGGGATCCAAAAAGCGGGAGCCACGTTCAGCATGCCGCCGGCTTCCGAGCGCAAGGCAAGGCTCGGCGTCGTACTTCACGTCCTATACCTGATTTTCAACGAAGGCTACGCCGCAAGCTCGGGTCCGTCGCTGCACCGCGAGGAGCTCACCACTGAAGCCATCCGGGTTGCGCGCCTGCTGGTGGCTGTCGCACCGCGTGAGCTCGAGGCCGTGGGCCTGCTGGCCCTGATGCTGCTGACCGATTCCCGGCGCGCGGCGCGTGCGCTGCCAGACGGAACACCCGTCCCGTTGGCGGAACAGGACCGACGGCTCTGGAACCAGACGCAGATTGAAGAGGGTATCGCGCTGCTGTCCTCCGTCCTGGGCCGCGGGGCCGCCGGGCCGTATCAACTTCAGGCAGCCATTGCCGCTGTGCATGCGGAGGCCACCACCGATGAGGAGACTGACTGGCCGCAGATCCTCGCCCTGTACACCGTCCTTGAAGCCGTTGCGCCCAGTCCCGTGGTCACGCTGAACCGGGCGGTAGCTGTGGCCATGGTGCATGGACCGGCCGCCGGGCTGCAGCTGCTGGCAGGGTTGGATGGCGCGCTTGGCCGGACGCACCGCTTGGACGCCGTCAGGGGCCATTTACTGGAGATGTCGGGCTCCTATGTGGAGGCCCGCGCCGCGTACCTTTCCGCCGCCAAGAAGACCGGAAGCCTGCCGGAACGAAAGTACTTGATGGGAAAAGTAGCGCGGATGGACGAGCAATAACCCCATATAGTCGAAACCATGGAACAGCGCATACTTGGCAAGACCGGCCGGTCCGTCTCAACTGTCGGACTGGGGACGTGGCAACTCGGAGCCGACTGGGGTTCTGTCACCGAAGACGACGCCTTTGCCGTCCTGGAAGCTTCGGTGGAAGGCGGCGTCAACTTCTTCGACACGGCCGATGTGTACGGAGACGGCCGCAGCGAGCAGTTCATCGGACGCTTCCTCCGGGCACATCCGGACCTGGACCTCACTGTTGCCACCAAAATGGGCCGCCGCGTGGATCAGGTCCACGGGAACTACACCTTGGAGAACTTCCGGACGTGGACCGACCGTTCGCGGCGCAACCTGCAGCAGGACACCCTGGACCTCGTCCAATTGCACTGCCCTCCCACGTCCGTCTACAGCAGCGACGAAATCTACGACGCCCTGGACACATTGGTCAGCGAAGGCGCCATCCGCAACTACGGCGTCAGCGTCGAGCGTACGGATGAGGCCCTTGAGGCCATCAAGCGCGGGAACACCGCCTCCGTGCAGATCATCCTCAATGCCTTCCGTCTGAAGCCCCTCGACGAGGTGCTGCCCGCAGCGAAGGAAGCAGGCGTTGGCATTATTGCCAGGGTGCCGCTTGCCTCTGGTTTGCTGTCCGGGAAGTACACGCCGGACACCGAGTTCCCTGAGGACGACCACCGCAATTACAACCGCGACGGTTCTTCGTTCGACGTCGGCGAGACGTTCTCCGGCGTCGATTTCGCAACCGGTGTCAAAGCCGCCCAGGAGTTCAGCGGCTTAGTGCCCGACGGCGTCAGCACCGCACAAGCGGCCCTCGCCTGGGTCATCGCCCAGGACGGTGTCACTTCGGTCATTCCCGGTGCACGATCCGCTTCGCAGGCAGCCGCAAATGCCGAGGCCGGTGGGATGCAATCCGTCGGGGCAGGGTTGGCTGACGGCGTTCGGGATATCTATGACCGCTACTTCCGCGAAGCGATCCACCCGCGCTGGTAGCTGCCGGGCCGCCGTCGGGCGTTCTGCTGTTACCAGCCGCTGCGCGTCGGCGTATGTCCCTTTCGGGCTTCCTCGGGCATGGACATTTCGGCGCGCAATCCGAGGAGCCGGATGGGACGGTCCGGCTCCATTTTGGCGGTGAGGTCCAAGGCCTGCGTGAGGACTTCATCCCTGTCAAAAGTCTCGGGGATCTTCCTGGCGTAGGTCTTGGTAAAGAACGGTGCGTAGCGGACTTTCAGGGTCAGCCCGATCACCGGGCGTCCCTCCGCTGCGACGTCTCCCAGGACCTGCGACGTCAACTCCTTCACGGCGTCCTCGATTTGTGAGGGGTCGGTGAGATCCTGCTGATACGTGGTCTCCCGGCTGTGCCCGCGGGCGACCCACGGGGTGTCATCCACCTCGCTGGAACCTTCCCCGCGTCCCAACTGCGCGTACCAAGGTCCCATCTTGGGGCCGAATTCGGGGACGAGATCCTGGGGATCGCACGCGGCAAGCTCAGCCACCGTGGTGATCTGGTGTTTCGCCAGCCTTTGCGACACTTTGCTCCCGACACCCCACAGCTCCTTGGTGGGCTTTCCGCCCATGACGTCGAGCCAGTTGTCCTTTGTCAGCCTGTAGATGCCGGCAGGTTTGCCAAAATCCGTCGCATTCTTTGCACGGACCAAAGTGTCGCCGATGCCCACGCTGCAGTGCAGCCGGGATTGCTCCAGGACAGCGGCTTGGATCTGCTTGGCATAGGCTTCCGGGTCCTCGGTCTCGATGCCAACAAAGGCTTCGTCCCAGCCCAGCACTTGAACCGTGGCACCCGGCTGTGCGCGCAGGGTGGTCATCACCACGTCCGAAGCCGCCAGGTAGGCCTCTTGATCCACCGGCAGGATGATGGCGTCGGGCACTTTACGGGCTGCGATCCTCAGAGGCATCCCGGAGCCGACGCCGAAGGCCCTTGCTTCGTAGGACGCCGTGGAAACCACGGCCCTTTCCGTGGGGTCGCCCCGACCACCCACAATGATTGGTTTCCCCGCGAGCTCAGGCCGGCGGAGGACCTCGACAGCCGCAATGAACTGGTCGAGGTCTACGTGCAGTACCCACGGGATTCCGCTCACGGCACCAGTTTGCCCTATGGCCCGGGGCGGTGGCTGTACCTTCACCACCTTCTTTGAGCTACGTTGGCCGGGAAATCAACCAACTCCGGGTGCATTCCGCCTCGTAGGCCGTCAAAGTAGGTGGTGAAGGCGCGCGTCAGAAGAACCCACCTCACGGGCATAAGCTGAGATGTGCAGTTTTCACTTTGGCTGGCCCTGGTTGGTGCCGGCACCCTGATCAGTTTCACTCCCGGCGCCGGCGCCATCTTCACCATGAGCAACTCGCTCAATTCCGGCTTCCGGCGCTCCATCTGGGGCATCCTCGGGCAGCAGGTGGCCTTGGTCATCCATATCGTCATCGTTGCCCTGGGCGTCGGTGTGCTGGTTTCCAACTCACCCGTCATCTTCAATGTCATTCGCTATGCTGGCGCCGCGTATCTGGTGTACCTCGGGATCAGGCAGTTCCTGCGCAAGCCGGATTTAGACGAGGAAAAGGTCGACAGCCAAAAGAACGAGTCGGCCCTGTCCATGTTCCAGCGCGGCATCTGGGTGAACCTGCTGAACCCGAAAGCCATCGTGTTCTTCCTGGCGTTCATGCCGCAATTCATCCGGCCGGACCAGCCGCTTCTCCAGCAATATGCCGTGCTCACAGCTACTGTGCTGGTCATCGACATCATGGTGATGTGGTTCTTCTTCGCTTTCGCGGCGCGATCGTTCCAGCGGTTCACCCACGATCAACGCGGCCAGAAAGTACTCAACCGCGTCTTCGGCTGCCTGTTCGTACTCGTGGGCATCCTGCTCGCAGTCATTCACTAGTCGGCAAACCTGCCCCTGCGAGGCAACCCTGCCGACCCTGGTGCTACCGTCATGGGCATGGAGCCGGACTGGATCGAACACCGACGCGCGGACGACGGCGAGCACGTGGGTTGGATGAAGCCCATCGATGACGGGTTTGTTGCCGTGGATTTGCTGGGCCGCCCCCGGACCGACGTTGTGGACTGGTTGAGCGCCGAGGAAACTCTTGACGATCTCGGGCTGAGTTACCTCGCCGACCCTCACGAGTTATGGCTCGACGACGGCGGTTGGTTGCGCGTGCGGATAGCGGAAGTGACCCCGTCCGTGGTTCGAGTGAAGAAAGAGGACTGGGGCGACATGACAGCTCCCCAGATCTACTTCACGGTTTCGCTGCCCGTCACGGAGGACCAGCTTCGCCCCCTGACCCCTAGCTAGAAACGCTGCCCCTATCTAAAAGACGTAGATCCCCGCACCACCAGCGAGCTCTCGAGCGTCACATGCGATTCCTCCAGCGGCAGGCCTTCCATCAACCCCCGCAGCTGCTCCCCCGCTTTGCGTCCCAAGGGCGTCGCGGGCAGGTGGACGCTGGTGAGGCTGGGGTTGCTGGTGGCCGAGTAGGGCAGGTCATCGAAGCCTGCCACAGCCAGTTCCTCGGGGATGCGCACACCTTCAACCCGGGCTTCCTGCAGCACGCCATAGGCATGCGTATCGGTACCGCAGACGACGGCGGTGACCCCCTCGCGTTGCCACTCCGGCCAGGCAGCGGCGAACGCGGCGGCGGCAGCACCGACGTCGATCGGGGTGCTGATGACGTGCCCGTCAGCCACGGAAAGTCCGCTGGAGGCAGCCTCTGTCAGGAAGGCTTCGCGCCGCAATTGGAAGGTGGTTGTACCCGTCACGCCGTCCACGTAAGCGGCCCGGGTGTGTCCTGAAGCGGCCAAGTGCCGGGCCAGCTCGCGGGCACCTTGGGCGACATCGAGATTCACGGAAGGCGCGTAGGACTCAAGGCCCGGCGCGTCCAGCAGCACCAGCGGCCCCGCGGGTGACAGTTCCTCCAGGAACTCCGCACTGGGGGCACCTACCAGCAAGCCGGCAGGGCGGAGTGCCAAAAGTTTGCGGACGTCATCGGCCTGCGGTGATTCTCCGGCGTCGGTCACGGAGAGCAGCAGCTGGTATTCGGAACCCAGTGATTCCCGAACACCGGCGATGACGTTGGCAAAGAAGGGGTTGGAAACGTCCGGCGTCACCAGGATGACAATCGAGCTGACACCGCGGGCCAGGGAACTGCCAATGCTGTCCACCACATAGCCGAGTTCGGCGATGGCAGAACGGACCCGGGAAATGTTGTCCTCGGATACCCGCCCTTGCGTTTTACCGTTCGCCACCAGTGACACGGTCGCCGTCGAAACGCCTGCCCGGGCGGCCACCATCGCAGCCGTCACGCGAGGTGAGCGGGGCGCGCGGCCGTGGCGCCGATCCAGGGATTCCATGCATCGATCGTAGCGTTCATAAACCGCTCTGACCTGCGAGAAGGCATCAAGCGCTTGACGTAGCGAGCAAACGCCGAGCGTTAAGCGTTTGACGTACCCCGCAAAGCAGTGCCAGAATTCCCCTGAATGCTTAGCGCCCTGCCCCGGGCAACTACCAGGCAGGCCCCAATGACGTGGAGAGAACCGTGGAACCCAACACCATGACACCGGCACGCAAGAAAATCATTCTTGACTGCGACCCTGGCCATGACGACGCAGTGGCATTGCTGCTGGCGCACGGCAACCCGGACATCGAACTGCTGGCGGTGACCACCGTGGTGGGAAACCAGACTCTGGAAAAGGTCACCCGAAACGCCCTTTCCGTAGCCACCATTGCCGGCATCACGGGCGTCCCCTTTGCTGCAGGCTGCGACCGCCCCTTGGTGCGCACCATCGAAACGGCCCCCAGCATCCACGGCGATTCCGGCATGGACGGCCCGGAGCAGCCCGAGTCCGCTATCGAGCTGGACCCGCGCCACGCCGTCGACCTCATCATTGAAACCGTCATGGCACATGAGCCGGGCACGGTCACCCTGGTCCCCACCGCGGGCCTCACCAACATTGCGATGGCCGCCCGCAAGGAGCCGCGCATCGTGGAGCGCGTGAAGGAAGTTGTCCTCATGGGCGGCGGTTACCACGTGGGCAACTGGAGCGCTGTGGCGGAGTTCAACATCATCATCGACCCCGAAGCCGCGCACATTGTCTTCAATGAAAAGTGGCCCTTGGTAATGGTCGGCCTGGACCTCACGCACCAGGCGCTGGCCACGGACGAGGTAGTGGACCGCATCGCAAAAATTGGCACCAAGCCGGCCAAGTTCGTCATGGAGCTCATGGACTTCTTCCAGAAGACCTATAAGGACGCCCAGGGCTTTGATTTCCCACCGGTCCACGACCCCTGCGCTGTGGCCTACGTGATCGACCCCACCGTCATGACCACTCGCAAGGTCCCTGTGGACATTGAACTGCAGGGCAAACTCACCCTCGGTATGACCGTTGCAGACTTCCGCGCACCCGCACCGGATGACTGCCACACCTCCGTTGCCGTGGACCTGGATCACAAGAAGTTCTGGGATTTGGTCACCGATGCCATTGAACGGATCGGCGAACCAACGCACGACGTCGGCGCTGACGCCACCGCTGCAGTCAACGCCACGGCCGAGGCAATCCTGGCAGGGGAAGCCAAATAATGTCCTCCCCCACAACAGAATCCAATTCCACCCGCGGCAACGTCACCGCCCTCATGGTTGCGTTGCTGGCCGCCTGCGTGGCCTTCCAGCTCAATGCGTCCATGCTCAGCCCCGCACTGGTCACCATGGGCAACGAACTCAACACGGACCAAGCCACCATCGGCCTGTCCCAGACCTGGTTCTTCACCGCCGCAGCCCTCTTCTCCCTCTTCCTCCCGCGCCTCAGCGACATCGTTGGCCGCAAGAAGATCCTCGTTGGCATGATGCTCCTGATGGCTGTCGGCTCGGTCATCGCAGCAATGGCGCCCGACGTCACGTGGCTGTTCGTGGGCCGCATCATCCAGGGCGTCAGCGGCCCAACTGTTCCGCTCTGCCTGATCATGCTCCGCTCCGCGGTCTCCAATCCGCGCAAGTACGGCACCCTCATGGGCCTCATCACCGCAGTCAACGGCGGCGTGGCCGGCGTCGACTCATTCGTAGGCGGATACTTCGCTGAGAACTTCGGCTTCCGCAGCATCTTCTGGTTGATGGTTGCACTCGCTTTGATAGCGACCGTCCTGATCGCCGTCCTCGCAGGCGAAAGCAAGCCCGCCGCCGGCACCACCATGGACTGGCTGGGCGTGTTTTTCATTGTCATCGCCGTCGGCGCCCTGCTGACCGCACTGAACGAGGGCGCCAAACTCGCCACGGCCTTCGACGCCGGCACCCTGACCCTCGCGATCGTGCTCACGGTGATTGCCGCCGTCGCGTTCTTTGCGTTCTGGAGTGTGGAAAAGCGCGCCAAGCAGCCCATGGTGGAAACAGTGCACCTGCGCCAGCGCTCCACGTGGGCTCCGCTGCTGACCACCACCCTCACCATGACGGGCATCTTCGCGGTCATCAACGGCATAGTCCCGGCCTATGTTCAGGCAGCTGATCCCGGTTTCGGCGTTGGCCCCACCGAGATGTCGCTCATCATCCTGACCCCCTATGCACTGCTTGGCTGGCTGTTCGGCCCCATCAGCGGCCGCCTGGCGCCTGTCCTCGGCTACACCAAGGTCCTGCGCATCGGCCTTGTCGGCAGCCTCGTGGCACTGGCCATCATCGCGTTCTTCGGCCTCAACAACCTGCCCATGATGATCGTGGGCACGGCCTTGCTGGGCATCATGTACGCCGGTACGGTCAACATCATGCTGAACGGATTGGGCGTGGTTCTCTCGCCCCAGGGCAACCCGGGCTTCCTGCCTGGCATGAATGCCGGCGCGTTCAACCTCGGCGCGGGCCTGAGCTTCCTTGTCCTTCCTGCGGTCCTGGTGGCCACGTCTTCGCTCAATGACGACAAGGCTTCTTATCTGACCGTTGTGGTGGTGGGCCTCGCCATCACGTTCGCTGCCTTCGCCGCGTCGTTGCTCATTCCGAAGCCCGTGGACGCAGAAGTGACCGAGAACGACAAGGTGACCGCATGACCAGCGCACCCAAGGCGGGAATCGTCGTCGTCGGCTCCCTCAACGCAGACCTCACCATCTACTGCGACCGCCTCCCCCACCCCGGCGAGACAGTCCACGGCAACGGTTTCGCAGTGAACCCCGGCGGCAAGAGCGCCAACCAGGCGGTGGCTGCCAGCAAGCTCGGCGGGCATGTAACCCTGATCGGCGCTGTGGGTGACGACTCCAACGGCACCATGCTCCTTGAATCGACAGCCAAGGCCGGCGTGGACGTTTCACGGGTCCGACGCTCCGACGTCGCCACCGGTGTCGCAGTCATTTCCGTGGACGCCAGCGGCGAGAACAGCATCATCATCTCGGCTGGCGCCAATGGCACCCTGAGGCCGTCGAACGTCACGCCCGACGCCTTCGAGGACGCGGCTGTGGTGTGCCTCTGCCTGGAGGTGGGGACCGATACGGTCATCGCCGCCGCCCAAACAGGGCACGACGCCGGCGCAACAGTTCTTCTGAACCTCTCGCCTTACGCCGAGGTGCCGGAGCGTTTGGCCAGGTTGAGCGACGTGCTGCTGGTGAATGCCCACGAGGCGTCACTGTTCCTTGGCGCAGAAGCCGACGTACCCGACGCCGAGGCCGGTGTGGAGGCGTGGGAGCCGGTCCGGAGCCAGTTTGCGGACCGGGGTTTGCAGCGGGTTCTGGTCACTCTCGGCGCACATGGTTCCGTGGTCCTGGATTCGTTGGCGCGTGGCGCTGAAGACCAGATCACGCGCATTGCCCCGACTCGTGTTTCTGCGGTTGACACCACGGGCGCCGGCGATGCCTTCACTGGTGCTGTCGCTGCACGTTTGGCCGCTGGGGAATCACTTGCCGGTGCGGCGTCTTTCGCCTCGGTGGCAGCCGCACTGGCTACCACTAAGAAAGGGACGCAGGCCGCATACCCGACCATCGCCGACGTCGAGCAGCTGCGGGACGCTTAGTCCCGGCGTTGCACCCAACTGGGTCGCAATTGAGCGCGTTTTGAACCCCCAAAACGCGCTTAATTGCGACCTACTTGGGTTAAGCGGACTTGCGGGCAGTGCGCTGGGCCGCGCGCTCGACGGCCCTGCGGCTCAGGGCGCCGTGGCCGGCCATGAGCCTGGGAACCACAACGTAAACAGCCGCGGGAACCACAAGGGCCGTCAGCAGCAGTGCCCGCAAGACGGGGTGCCACGAGTCCATGATGGGTCCCAGGAGCAGCATGCCGATGGACACGAGCGGGAAGATGGCCAGCCACGTAATCACCGCGCGAACGTGCACGGATGGCATGTGAGGGCGGGTTGCCGGCGTTGTGGGCTCGGTTGTGATCTCGGAGGTTGTTTGTGTGGTCATGGCATTCTCCAACTAAACGGTTGCTTTTGGCTTGGGATCACAATAACCCCGCTCGCCCACAATTACAACCATCTAGTTGGAAACTGGTAATATGACCCTATGGCGTGGGACACAGAGCGAACCAAAGGGCTGCTGCTCAAAGCAGCAACGTCCGAGTTTTGCGCGCGTGGACTGGCCGGTGCACGCATTGACCGCATCGCGGCAGAGGCGGGCGTCAACAAGGAGCGGATCTACCAATACTTCGGCAACAAAAATGCGCTTTTCGACGCCGTAATCGTCACCGCCCTAAGCTCACTCATGGATGAAGTTCCCATCGAGGGCAGCGGCCCCGAAGCAATGGCAGACTACGCCGGCCGGCTCTTCGACCACCACCAGAAGGATGCCACGGCACCACGCCTCCTGTTTTGGGAAGGGCTCGAACGGGGCGCGGAGGTTGTCGGACTGCCCAAGCGGATGGCCAACTGCGCCTCCAAGGTCAATAGCACTATCGCCGCCCTCCCTGGCATTTCCAAGGAAGACGCCGGGGACCTCCTCATCACCATCGTGAGTTTGTGCGACGCCGCCCCCGTACTCCCTGCGCTCGACGGACTCATGGCCGGGGATGATCCGGGCAGGGCCGAAAGGAGACGCGCCGCCGTCGTACGCACCGTTTACCTGGCCGCCGCAGCGCTGGCCGCCGAAGCACGGGAAGCCACTCCCGCCTAGCGCAAGCACCCGCTGGAAGCGCCCGCGTGACAGCTTTGACAGGAAAAGTGACTCACTTGTGAAGTTCCCCCTAGCCAAGAGGGGGCGCCATGAATCATGCTTGCTGCATGTACTCAACGACGAGCCCATACCGCATCATCACGGTCTGCACTGGAAACATCTGCCGCTCGCCCATGGCAGCGCTCATGCTTACCGAAGCCTTCGAAGCGGAAGGGCTCGGCCGGCTTGTAGTGGTGGACTCCGCGGGCACTACAGGGTACGAGGTTGGACACCCCATAGACCCCCGTGCCGCACGCGTCCTGACCGCACAGCACCTCACGTCGGAGGACCACGTTGCCCGTGAGTGGCGGCGGGAATGGTACGCCGAACGTGACCTGATCCTCGCACTGGACGTTGACCATTTCGGATGGCTCCAGGAAGGCGCGCCGGATCACTCCTCACTCGAAAAAGTTCGGATGCTCCGCAGCTTCGATCCGCACATGGCGGGCCGCAGTTCCCTGGACCTGGGCATCGAAGACCCTTGGTACGGCGGGCACGCGGACTTCGATAACACGTGGACGCTCATCAAGGCCGCCATTCCCGGGATCGTGCAGTATGTCAAGGCACCTATCAGCTCCGCGCAGTCCGCGGCAGGCCAGGACCACCAGCAGGTAACCTCTATGACATGACCCCTGCACCTGTGATCATCGCTGTTGACGGCAGGTCCGGCGCAGGAAAAACCACGCTGGCCGTTGAACTGGCGGCCCGGTTGCGGCAGCACCACAAGGTTTCGCTGTTCCATCTCGAGGACATCTACCCGGGCTGGAACGGCCTCATGCCGGGCATCGAGCGGTACGTCGGCACGGTCCTGAAGCCGCTGAGCCAGGGCCAGGCTGCGGAATGGACCAGTTGGGATTGGGAGAAGCATTACGACGGCGGCCTGAACGTCACGCTGCCCGCCGAGATAGTCATTGTGGAAGGCGTAGGAGCGGCAGCGGATGCAGCCCGTCCTATGCTGGATGCCGTGGTGTGGGTGGAATCCCCAGGTGACGATCGCCGTCGTCGGGCTTTGACCCGCGACGGAAGCACCTACGAACCTTACTGGGACAGCTGGGCAGCCCAAGAGGACGAGTGGCTTTCAGCCGATGCGGTGATCGGCGCCGCCGACGTCCGCGTGCAGAACCTTGCGGACGGCAGCGCACCGGATGATGTACTGCGTGCCCTCATGTACCTGCCTCCGGTTGCTGCCATCTTGTCGCCGGAACTCAGCGCCCGCCGAGGACTGCAATTGCGCTCCGAGCGCCTCGAGGCGACGCCCGACGCAGCGCTTCTCTTCGCTTCCCTGTACGGCAAGTCCAAAAACGCGGTGTGGTTGGATTCTTCCAATGCCTCCGCGGTCGCCGGCCGTTCCCAAGCGGCCGCGCGCAGCCGCTTCAGCATCTTGGCTGACGACGGCGGCACCTTCGGCCAGTCGGTGCTGCACCGGTCCGGGACTACCCAAGTGACCGCCGGTTCCGCCACCGTGAGCACCTCCGGGCCGTTCTTCCGCTGGCTCGATTCTGTCTGGGGCCGCCGCGCCGTCCGCGCACCCCGCGGTTACGACGGCCAGTTCACTCTTGGCTGGCTCGGCTACCTCGGCTACGAACTCAAGCGCGAAACCGGCGGCAATGACGTTCCCTCCGACACCCCGGACGCGGCCCTGCTCTTTGCCGGTCGGGCTGTGGTGCTGGACCATCGCGAACAAACTGTCTGGCTGCTTGCCTTGGACGCTCCCGACGCCGAGGAATGGTTCCGGGAGGCCCGCGCCGCCGTGGAGGCTGCCGTCGCCGCTCTTGACGTCGCCGTCTCTGTGTCATCCGGCACGGTTCCCGAATTCGTCAGCCGCGACTCTGCCACGGACTACAAGCGCAAGATCGCTGACTCCCAGCACGAAATCAGCGAAGGAAACTCCTACGAGATCTGCCTGACCACTACGTTGGAAGCCCCCGCTGGCGACTTGGATCCTTGGGCGGGTTACCTCAGCCTTCGACGCCGAAACCCGGCACCGTTCGCCAGTTACCTTCGGTTCGGCGAACTGGTGGTCGCGAGTACCTCGCCCGAGCGATTCCTCCGCATATTGTCCGACGGCGGCATGCGTGCGGAGCCGATCAAGGGGACACGCGGCCGGTCCTCCGACCCCTCCGAGGACGCTGCTTTGCGGCGCGATCTTGAGACGTCGCTGAAGGACCGTGCGGAGAACATCATGATCGTGGACCTGCTGCGCAACGACCTCAGCCATTTCGCCATCCCGGGTTCGGTGACCGTCAGCCGGCTGTGCGCGATCGAGAGCTACGCAACGGTCCACCAAATGGTGAGCACCATAGACGCGCACCTTCGTCCGGGGGCTCCGCGGGCGGAAGCTTTGGCGGCAGCCTTCCCGGCCGGGTCCATGACAGGTGCGCCGAAGATCAGCACCATGGACATCCTCGACCAACTCGAATCCGGGCCTCGGGGCATCTACTCCGGCGCCATCGGCTACTTCTCCTTGAACGCGGCCACGGACCTTGCCGTGGTGATCCGCACTCTGGTGGTCAATCCCGATGGCGCTGGCGGGCGAACCCTGTCACTCGGCGTGGGTGGAGCTATCACCGCGGATTCCGTTGCGGACGATGAGTACGAGGAAATCCGGACTAAGGCATTCGGCGTGCTGTCCACGCTTGGCGCTGAATTCCCGGGCTGAGCCGCTAGTCCACAGTTGAGGGCTACTGGAGCGTCGCAGTCAATCTGGCTACGTTATCCACATACTTCGCCAGCGGGGGTCTATCCATCCAGTCTTCCAACATAAGCTCACGGGACACCTCGCGATACGTGGACTCCACGGCCCGCATGAGGTTCACGGTTTCGGCGCCGAGGAGCATCACCGAGACCTCCATGTTCAGGGAGAAGGAGCGCATGTCCATGTTGCTGGAACCAAGAACGGCCACTTCGTCGTCGATGGTGAAGTGCTTGGCGTGGAGGACATACGGCGCCCGGTACAAATAGATGCGAACCCCTGCATCCAAGAGGGCTTCGTAGTAGGAACGCTGGGCGTGGTGAACCAGGAACTGGTCCCCCTTCTCTGACACGAAAAGCTCCACGGCGACACCTCGCTGCGCTGCTGTGGTAATCGCATACAGCAGGGAATCGTCAGGGACAAAGTAGGGGCTGCAGATGGAGATCGTGTGCTGCGCCGAATAGATCAGTGTGTTGAACAGGCGGAGGTTGTTTTCAGTGGCGAAACCTGGGCCACTCGGCACTACCTGGGCTGTGACGCGACCAGGCGGAGGCTGTGTTGGCAGCCGCAGTTGGTCTTCCAGGGACTCGTCGGTTTCGCTGAGCCAGTCCGTCGCGAAGACGACATTCAAGGTAGCGACGATCGGTCCCTCAAGCCGGGACATAAGCTCAACCCATTTGCGCCCCACCTTGTGGTGCTTTGGGTTGTTGTAGGAAGGCTCAATCAAGTTCTGAGAGCCGGTGAAAGCGACCAGTCCGTCGATCACCATGATCTTGCGGTGGTTCCTCAGGTCCGGGCGCCGCCACTGACCGTGAATGGGCAAAAGCGGGAGCATCCGCTTCCACTGGATCTTGCTTGCCTTCAGTCTTCGGATCAGGCGGCGGTATCCCTTTACCCGAAGCGTTCCAATGTGGTCGAAAAGGAGCCTCACCGTGACACCGCGCTCGGTCGCCTTCTCCAGCTCAGTCAGAAGCTCATCGGTAACGAAATCGCTGCTCATGATGTAGAACTCCGCGTTGACGTAGTCCTTCGCGCTCCGAACCGCCTCGGCCATGGCTTTGATCGACTCCTCGTAACCGGGAATCAGTTCAACCTTGTTGCCGTCCACCATGGGCAGCGAACCAAGACGGTGGTTCAGCTCACCCGCCGACTTCACCCATTCCGGGCCTGAATAGACACTCACTGGATCTGCAAGGTCGGAAGTGACGGCACGCACGCGCCGATTCACTTCTTCCTGCTGCTCACGCCGGCGCTTGGACAGTTTGAAATTGCCAAAAAGGAGGAAGAGGACGAACCCTACGGATGGGATGAGGAACACAGCCAAAAGCCAGGCCATGGCCGTGGTGGGACGCCGATTACCGGGAATGATGCCCAAAAGGACGATGCGCATGATCACTTCCGCGATGGCCCACGCGCCTAACAACCAGGTCCACTCCTGGCCAAACGGAAAAGGAAAGAGCACCTGCAAACCCCCACGGTCCAAGAACAACAGTGACCACAGCCTATCCGGCAAAGTCGTGCGCCACGGCCCCGCACTAAGCTGGGACCATGACTTCACCTGCTCCCACGGTCCTGGTTTTCCTGGACCCCGCCTTCGAAAACGGACGCATTGCCGATTCAAGCCAGCCGCAGCTCATGGCTACCGACCTTGGCGCGACCCGCGGCGACGGAGTGTTCGAATCACTCCTCGCTGTTCAGGGACGACCCCGCAAGGTCCAAGCCCACCTGAACCGGCTGAGCAGTTCCGCCGCAGCCTTGGACCTGGTACTTCCGGAGCAGGATGCCTGGCGCAAGGCGATCGATACCGCCATCAACGAGTTCCGCGATGTCCACCCGGCTCCCACGCCGGAGGAGGACGAGGTTGTGGTCAAGCTGATCGTGACCCGCGGTGTCGAAGGTGCAGCCAGCCCCACATGTTGGGTGCAGGCTTCGCCCTCACCGGCGGGCAGTCGCCGACAACGCGAGACGGGCATCGACGTCGTACTTTTGGACCGCGGCTTCGACACCGAAGCCGGCGAACGGGCGCCGTGGCTGTTGCTGGGTGCCAAGACGCTCTCTTATGCAGTAAACATGGCTGCGCTGCGCTTTGCGCACAAGCAGGGCGCAGATGATGCCATCTTCACCTCCACGGATGGCCGCGTGCTGGAGGGCCCAACCTCCACTGTTTTGCTGGCTCACCTTGAAACAGTCGACGACGGCGAAGGTTCCGTGAAGACCATACGCCGCCTCATCACGCCGCAGCATGACAGCGGAATCCTGCCCGGCACCTCTCAGGGTGCACTGTTCGCAGCGGCAAAAGCTGCCGGCTGGGAGCTGGGTTATGGGCCGCTTGTGCCGCAGGACCTGTTTGATGCCGACGCCGTATGGCTTATCTCCAGCATCCGTTTAATCGCCCCTGTGAACCACATCAACGGCAAGGAAATCGGCACACCGTCTGTTCGGAAGCAGCTCACAGCCGAACTCAATGAGCTGTTCGCAGGCATCGAGTAAATCGCTGGGCTTCCAAGGCTTTTCGCTGATGAAGCCCCGCTAGAACCTAGCAGGTCACAAGTAGAGTAATTGCTCGCATGACTCAATGATTAGAAACTCTTGGGCTCGACCATGAGCGCCCATTGTGTTCAATCACGTTTCTTATCCTCCTTGAAATGATCATTCGTCATGTGATGAATCTTGTTCTCGTGTTAGTTGGATCACGTCCCGCTAGTACAACTACTTCAGACTTTGCTGGCTAACTTCCCGGAGGGAATATGGGACTCAGCTCCCCCACAGAAGCCGAAGCATCGGCAACCGAGGCACAGCCCCAGACTGGCGCCTCACAGACAGGACTTCGCCGGTCCATGGAGGCCCGGCACCTGGTGATGATCGCCATGGGTGGCGTCATCGGCTCTGGCCTGTTCGTTAGTTCCGGATACACCATCTCCACCGCCGGCCCCTTGGGCGCCGTGATTGCCTTCCTCATTGGCGCCGTGGTGGTCTACCTGGTGATGGCATGCCTCGGGGAGCTCGCTGTTGCGTTCCCCGTCTCAGGTGCCTTCCACATTTATGCCGCCCGCACCATCGGCCCGGCTACTGGCTTTGCCACGGCCTGGTTGTACTGGCTCTGCTGGGCTGTGGCTCTAGGTTCCGAGTTCACCGCAGCGGGCTTACTCATGCAACGCTGGTTCCCGGGCGTCGACGTCTGGATCTGGTGCTTCGTCTTCGCCACGGTCCTGTTCACCCTCAATGCCATTTCATCGCGCGTCTTTGGTGAATCGGAGTTCTGGTTCGCGCTGATCAAGGTTGCCGCCGTCGTCGGCCTGATCATTCTGGGCGGCGCCGCATTGGCTGGCTTCCACCCTCTGGCCGCTGGCGAGTACCCGTCCTTTGGCGAGAACTTCAGCACGCCGGACGGCCTCTTCCCGAACGGATTCACCGGCGTCTTCGTCACGTGCCTGGCGGTCTTCTACGCTTTCTCGGGCTCCGAGCTGATCGGCGTTGCCGCTGGAGAAACCGCAAACCCCGGGGCGAACATCCCCAAGGCAATGCGGACCACCGTCATACGACTCATGATTTTCTTTGTTGGTGCGATCGTGGTCATCGCCGCCACCATTCCCTACGAACAAGTCAGCGTGGACGAGAGCCCGTTTGTCACCGTCTTCTCCATGCTCGGCATCCCATACGCCGCGGACATCATGAACTTCGTGATCATCACGGCACTGCTTTCCGCCGGCAACTGCGGGCTTTTCTCCTGTGCACGCATGCTTTTCTCGCTGGCCGACGAAGGCCACGCCCCCAAGGCTTTCCGTAAACTGACCAAGCGCGGGATCCCCATGGTGGCCCTCTGCGTCAGTATGCTGGGTGGCCTGGCTTCGCTGATCAGCAGCGTTGTTGCCCCGGCCACCGTCTACTTGGTGCTCGTTTCCGTGGCCGGTTTCGCGACCGTTGGCGTTTGGATGTCCATCGTCGCTTCACACTTCATCTACCGCCGGACGTTCATCAAGAACGGTGGAGACCTCAGCACGCTTCCGTACAAGGCTCCGTTGTTTCCGTTGGTACCGATCCTCGCGTTCGCGCTCTGCCTGGTATCGCTGATCGGCATCGCGTTCGACCCCAACCAGGTAGCTGCACTCCTGTTCGGCGTTCCCTTCGTGGGTGCCTGCTACGCCATCTTCTACTTCAAATACGGACGACGCCGGTCGCTCAAGAAGACTGTGGACGTTTAGGACTTTGTGGTCCGTGGCTTCCTGACCTTCTTTGGAAGTCAATCAGCCCCCTTGGCAACCCTTCCCGGTTGCCCAGGGGGCTGATCTCGTTTCACCAGGGTCACGGCTCTCCTTGGGTGGTACCTTCACCACCCACATTGAATCCTGATTGGCTCCGACACGCCCGCCAAGGGGTGTGTCACGGCCCTGTTGGACGCCAAAGTAGGTGGTGGCAGCACGCCCTGGTTGGATCCTCTAAGAACTTACGACGGCGGCCCCCGCCTTGCCTGCCCGCGCGGACCTTCGCGGTGCTGACCATATTTGGAAGTCAATCTGCCCCTGGGCAACCCTTCGCCGTTGCCCAGGGGCTGATCTCGTTTCACCAGGGTCACGACCCATACCTCGTGCCGCCACCACCCACATTGAATCCTGGATGGCTCCGACACGCCCGCCAATGGGTGTGTCATAGCCCTGTCGGAGGCCAAAGTAGGTGGTGGCAGCACACTCGGCTAGCGATGGCATCTATTTCTTGGCTGCGCGTACCGGGTGCTCGCTCAAGATGGACAGACGGTTGAAGGCGTTGATCCCTATTGCCGCCATGCAGAGGACGCTGATCTGCTCGTCACTGTAGTGCTGACGTGCCTGTTCAAAAAGCTCGGGGCTGGGCCTCGACGAGCTCATACGGGTGATCTGCTCAGCCATCTCCATCGCCACCACCTCAGCGGGTTCAAACAGCTGAACTTCCTTGTAAACGGCAACGAGCGACAGCCGCTGTTCCGTCTCGCCGTATTTGAGGGCGCGCCGGTGATGAAGGTCCAGGCAAAAGGCGCAGCCGTTGATCTGCGAGCACAAGTAGTTGATGAGCTCAAGGGTGCGGCGCGGGATGCCAAGCCGGTCAGCTTCGTCCACGAGCTGCTGGGAATAGTGGCTTAGGGTCGCGTAAAGATCCGGCTGCTGCTTGTCCAGATAGCCGGCCAGACGTGGTTTTGTTTCCTGTTCAGGCATGGTTGGAGCCTAACGCAACGGGGGTTCCTGTCCCCGCTTCAGCTCCTGAATGCGGAGGCGAAGGAAGATGATCGCCAGCACCAGGGCATAGATCACCAAAGCTGCAACGCCCACTGTCACCAAGACGTAGAGAATGCCAAAAGCTGAAAACAAAGAAAGCCCCCCAATTACGGCCCGGCCGGTGCCGACCAGGGTTTCAGATGCTAGCAGCCCCTATGCCAAACCCGAGGGATGTGAGAGAGCATCCGCCCCAAACCCGAGGGACGTGAGAGAGCGCCCACCCCAAACCCGAGGGATGTGAGAGAGGGCTTACTCGCGGGCGCCGGGGGTGTCGGCAGCGAGACGTATGCCGTGCTCCGCCAGCCACACCGGGTTGAAGGCCTTGCTCAGGTAGTTCGTGCCGGCGTCGGGCGCTATGGCCACCACCACCGAACCGTGAGGTGCTGCTCGAGCCACCCGCACAGCCGCGGCAACAGCGAGCCCGGAAGACGGACCCAGCGCGAGTCCTTCTTCATCCAGAAGCCTGTGGACGGTGGTGTAAACCTCGTCGTTGGGGATCCTCAGGAAACGGTCCACGACGGCGCGGTCGAAAGCCTTGGGCCATTCAGCTTCGGGCCAGGAGTTGCCCACGCCGTCCACCAGGATCTCGCCGGGATGGCCGCCGCTGTAGGCGGAGCCGTAGGGGTCGGCACCAACAACTTCCACGTGCCCGCCGGGTCCTGAGGCAGTCACTCGTTCCTTCAAAAACCGGCCGTTCCCGCTGATGGTCCCGCCGGTGCCTATCCCCGCTACGAAGTGGGTCACCAGTCCACCTGTCTGTTCCCAGATCTCGGGCCCGGTGGTTTCATAGTGCGCGGCCGGATTGGCAGGGTTGTCGAACTGCATGGGCCGCCACGCGCCGGGCGTCTCGGCGGTAATCCGCGCTGCCACGGCGCGGGCGTTCTCCGGCGATTCCGACGGCGCATTCCAGTCCGTGAGGATCACTCGGGCGCCGTAGTTGTGCAGCGCGGCAAGCTTCTCCTCGGAGATCGTGTCGCCCGTAACCACCACCACCGGGTGTCCGGTCAGGTGTCCGATGAGGGCGAGTCCGATCCCGGTGTTGCCCGACGTACTTTCCACAATCGTGGCGCCCGGTTGCAGCTCACCAGACCTTTCCGCCGCCCGAACCATACTTAGTGCGGTGCGGTCCTTGATGGAGCCACCAGGGTTTTCGGACTCGAGCTTGATGTGGATGGTGCTGCCCAGACCGTGACCCAGTGATTCCAGCTTCACCAGCGGGGTGTTGCCCACTTTGTCCAGGACTGAGGCGTCCAGCCCGTCCGGAATCGGGACAGCCGCGTGCACACCCTGTTTGCGGATCGCTGTACTCACCACGGTTCCTCCCCTGTCTCCAAAAATTCCCTGGTTACGGCATCCCGCAACTCCACACGCGCACGCGCCACCAGGTCAGGAGCCGACGGCCGGTCGGCAAGCACATCGGCCAGTCTTCCCACGACGGCGCCCGTCCCCTTTCCGAGCGGCTGCGCGGCTCCCGCTTCAAGCAGCAGGTACGACGCCGTCAACGCCTCGATAACCAAGAGCTTTTCGGCAGCCTCCAACGACTTTTCGAGCTGCTGCAGGGCAAGCGGGGCAAGCGTCGAATGGTCCTCGACGTCGGCAGAAAGCGTCGGCGCCCCGAGCGTCGCCGGTGCGGCGAGGAACTTGAGTTCGGCCAACAGTCCAGCGGCCGAGTACCAGAGCAGCCCGGGAAGTTCTTCTTGGGCCAGACCTTCCCCGGAGGATGCCGCCTGCAGGTGGCGGGCCCGGATAGCCCGTTGTGGTGGGTACAACTTGGCGATGCGACGTTCACTGGAAATCCCAACGTGGGCCAAAGCCAGCCGCAGGCCCTCGAAGGCGAGAGCCAGTTGCATCGGTTGGAAGTTCCCGCCGGACATCATCTGCCCGGAGTCGAGATCGACCAGGGGATTATCGCCGCGGCCGTTTAGCTCCACTTCCAACGCAGTACCGAGCTGCTTCACCAGGGATCGAAATGCCCCGTGCGTCTGGGGCGCGGCCCGGAACGATAACGCATCCTGCACCGAAACTTCGGGACGAACATCCTCCAGCCACCCACCGCTCAGAAGGCGGCGAACAGCGGCAGCCGACTCCCGCTGCCCGTCCACCGCCTTGGCCGCCTGGATTGCCAGCGAGAACGGGCTGAGGTTCCCGCCGCCGTCGTACCTTGCGATCGTCTCCAGGGAGAGGGAAAGTGCGACGTCGGCCAGTTCGGCCAGGTGCCGCAACCGCACCAAGGCGAGAGTTCCTACACCCACCGAGTACGCATTGGCACTGACCAGGGCCAGGGCCTCGCCCGGCGCGAGAACAAGTGGCTGGAGACCGGCGTCGGCGAGCGCTTTGGCGCCGGGGATCAGCATGCCATCCGCGTCGAACGCTTCGCCCTCGCCCAAAGCAACAGCGGCGACGGCGGCAAGTTGGGTCAGGTCTGACGAGCCCACTGAGCCTTCCCGGGGGATGGCGGGGAAGACTCCGCGGTTGAGCAATTCGGCGTAGAAGACTGCTGTTTCGGGTCGCACGCCGGAACCACCGCGGCTGAAACCGATAAGCCTGGCAAGGATTACGGCACGGGCAGCAGCCCGGTCAAGATACGTGCCCACACCGCTGTTGTGATACCTGACCACCTGCACCTGGTACGCCAGGAGCGACTTCTCCTCCACCGCCGTATCCCGGCCTGACCCTAGCAGTGTGTTGAGACCGTACACACGCTTTCCGGAGGTCGCGGTGAGCTCCACTAGTTCCCTCGACTTACGCATCAAAGTCAACGCTTCCTGGTTGAGTTCCACGTCAAACGAGGGATCTTCGGCGGCCAGCGCCACGTCCGATGCCAGCACCGGAGCCGCACCGATCAGGAAGGTTCGCGGTTCAGCCGACACCATCAGAAGTCCAAGAGATTTTGCCGGAAACCACCGTTGCCGTAGCTCTTCCTCAACAGGCCACGGCGCCGCAGTTCAGGGGTGAGTTTGTCCAGTACACCGTGCACGGTCACAGGGTCCACGAAGCCGGAGAAGAGGAAACCGTCGCCACCCACTTCAGACCCTGTCGACTCCAAGTAGTCGGCGATTTCGCCAACCGTACCAATGATCGAATCACCCGCTCCTCCGCTGCGGGCCTGCAGGATCTGTCTCAGTGTGGAGCCCGGAGGGGCCGCCTTGGCGAAATGCTCCAGCGTCCCTTGGTTGCTGTTGGTGCTCAATTCGGGCAGCGGAGCGTCGAGGTCGAACTGTTTGAAGTCGATCACTGAAAGGTAGGAGATGGAGTTGAGTTGGCTGTCGATGTCGCGTTGGGTGAGTTCACGCCTCTGTGCCCGCAACTCCTCTGCCTCTGCCGTGGAACCAACAATGGTGGGCTTCAGGACGAAAAGAACCTTGACGTCGTCGGGATTGCGGCCTGCTTTTGCAGCTTCCGCGCGGATGGAATCCCGGTAGGACTTCATCCCGTCAGCACCGCGTGCCAAGGCAATGGCCACGTCGGCATGCCCACCTGCGAAGGCCTTACCCCGCGGCGACGCACCAGCTTGCACCAGGACGGGTTCTTCCGGCAAAGGCGCAGTGTTCAGCGGACCCCTGACCTTGAAAAAGTCGCCCTCATGGTTGATAGGGTGCACTTTGCTGTGGTCCGCGAACACCCCTGCCTCAACGTCCTCAAGCACAGCGCCAGGTTCCCAACTCCGCCAGAGCCGCCTGACGACGTCGACGAATTCCTCCGCTTTCTCGTACCGGAGGTCGTGTTCGATCTGCTGGTCCAGCCCGTAGTTCTGGGCGGCGAGGTCGCTGCCGGACGTGACTACGTTCCAGCCGAGCTGCCCTTCTGAGAAGTGTTGCAGCGTGGCCAGGAGCCGGGCGGCAGTGAAGGGCGGGTAGAAGGACGCGCTGACCGTCGGGACGATCCCCAAATGCTCCGTGGCTGAGAGAAGGTACGGGACCAGCGCCAGCGGATCATGCTTCGGAGCAAACGACGCGTGCGCCAGGGAGACCTCGGCCGTGCCGCCGTAAGTGTCCGGGACGGTGAGGGAATCCTCGATGATGAACAGGTCCAACCCGGATTGTTCAAAGGCCCGGACAGCCTCCTGGTACAGGGCGGGTTTCTTCCAGTCGTAACCCAGGCTGTACCCGGGCGTCCCCCAGCCTTGGACACCAAAACCGTGTCCCACGAACCATCCAAAATGCAGCATGGGCTTGAGTGTAGAACTGCTCTGTCCGTTCACCGCGACCTGATTTCATGCGAAGTTACAGGGGGTCGTACTGCGTCAATTATGCTCCCGGGGCGTCACATTTGGGCGGGACTGATGACGGTCCGGATTTTCCACATACGGCGGTCGCATAGTTTCGAAAACAGCATGGGTCGGGAATGATCGCTGTATGAGTTCACCCACCCGATCTTCCGCCAAGTCTTCCGCCAAGGACCGGCTTTCGGGCGTCTGGGCGCTCAAGGGCTACAAACGCGAATGGCTCCGGCACGACGTCGTGGCAGGTGCTGCCCTCTTCGCCCTGCTGGTACCCGCCGGTATGGCCTATGCGCAGGCGGCCGGCCTTCCACCGGTCACCGGTCTCTATGCCACCGTGGTCCCGCTGCTGGTTTACGCGTTCGTAGGGCCTTCCCGCATCCTGGTCCTCGGCCCCGATTCTGCCCTCGCCCCCATGATTGCCGCGGCAATCGTGCCGCTGGCAGCGGGTAGCAGCGAAAAGTCGGTGGCATTGGCAGGGCTCCTGGCAGTGCTGATCGGGGTACTGATGTTGGCCGGTTCGGCCCTCAAACTCGGGACCATCACAGGACTGCTCTCCAAACCCATCAGGCTCGGATACCTGAACGGAATCGCGTTGTTGGTGGCGTTGTCGCAGCTGCCGGCGTTCCTGGGGATAGAGGCCGACGGCGACATCTGGCAAAAGCTTGCGAAGGTCACCACCGGGGTGCTGGGCGGCGAGGTCAACATCACCGCGCTGCTGCTGGGCGTGGGTTCGCTGGCGCTGATCTGGATTCCCCGGCTGCTGAAGTGGAAAGTGCCGGGTGTGCTGCTGGCGGTGGTCGGCTCGTGCGTCGCAACGGCCGTTTGGAGCCTCAACGACGACGTCAAGGTCACCGGAGTCCTGCCGCAGGGCCTCCCGATGCCCGCGCTCGGCGGCATTGGCTGGGCGGACGCACTCACCCTGCTTCCCGCTGCGGCAGGGATCGCCCTCATGGCGTTCGCGGACACCGGCGTCCTGTCCCAAACATTGGCAGCCAAGGAAGGCAAGAAGGTCTCCGGCAACAGGGAAATGGCAGCACTTGGGGCAGCCAATGCTGCCACGGGCCTGCTGGGCGGATTCCCCATCTCCGGCAGTACATCGAGGACCCCTGTGGCTGTGGACGCTGGTGCCAAGTCCCAGATGACCGGCGTGGTGGGTTCGGTGCTGGTGCTTGCTTTCATGCTGCTGGCTCCAGGGGTGACCGAGTACCTTCCGTCCGCCACCTTGGCCGCCGTCGTGATTGCCGCAGCGATAGCCCTGGCGGACCCGGCCGGCGTCCGGCGCCTGTTGAGCCTGAGCCGGAGCGAATCCGTAGTGATGTTGGCTGCGTTCCTGGGCGTCCTTACAGTGGGCGTGCTCCAGGGAATCGTGGTGGCCATAGCCTTGGCACTCTTGGACTTCGTGCGGCGGGCCTGGGATCCATACCGAACAGAACTCGGTGCCGAAGAAGGGCTCCCTGGGTACCACGATCTTGAACGACACCCCAACGGCGAACGCATCCCCGGGCTCCTGATCCTCCGCTTCGATGCACCGCTGTTCTTCGGCAACGGGCAGGTTCTTGCAAGCTTTGTCCGGGAACAACTGGACGAAGCTTCGGATAATATCTCCCACGTCATCCTTGCGGCGGAACCCATCACAGGCATCGACACCACGGCCCTGGACGACCTCGTCACGCTGGATGAATGGTTGGCCCGCCACGGTGTGGATCTGGTGTTCGCCGAACTCAAAGGACCTGTCAAGGACAAGCTGATCCGCCTCGGAACGGCAGCACGTTTCACGCCGGACCACTTCTTTCCTACAGTCGGCGCTGCCGTCCGCACGCTCAGGGACGAAGAGTGAAACGGCCGCCGATTACGCAACATGACGGCCGCCCCACCACTCGCAAGTGCGGCCGGATGCCCGTGGATGTTACGTTTTTCTTGAGTAATGAGTACCAGCGCAAAGCCCTGACTTGCTGGTCGGCAACCCTCTCTCCGGCGGGGTGCCTCAGGTGACTACTCGGCGTATCGACAATTCGTACTGCAAGCGTGACTGAGGAGCACCAGCTATGCCTGAACCCACTGAAGAAAAACTCTCCTACCGCCTGGTGACAGGCCCGGACACCCGCGACTTCTGCGAGCGCATCCACAATGCCCTCGCCGAAGGTTACGTCCTCCACGGGAGCCCGGCAGCTACGTTCAACGGCACGGACGTCATCGTTGCCCAAGCCGTTGTCCTGCCGACCGCGATCGCCACAGCGGATGCCGCAGTGGCCAATGCCGTTGACCAGTTGGAGAACTACGACGACGAAGAAGCGTTCGAGGGCCACGCATGAGCTACGCAGGTGACCTGACCCCGCACGACGCGTGGGCAAAACTTCAAGACGGTGCCATCCTGGTTGACGTCCGGACCGAGGGCGAATGGGCCCACATTGGAATCCCCGACACCAAAGCTACCGAGAACGACCCCCTGTTCATCCAGTGGAACTTGGCCGGCGGAATTCCGAACTCCCGCTTTATTGAAGACCTTCAGCAACAGGCTCCCGAGGACGACGGCGTTGAGCTCGTTTTCCTATGCCGTTCCGGGCAACGCTCCATCTCGGCGGCCATCGCCGCAACCCAGGCCGGCTTCACTGCCTACAACGTCCTGGAGGGCTTCGAAGGCGAACCGGACCGCTACGGTGAGCGCACCGTCAATGGTTGGAAGAACCGTGGCCTGCCGACGAATCTGGGGACCGAGTAAGTGACTTTCAATCCCGACGCCGCCGGCTGGAGCCCTGACACCCAGGCCGTCCGCGGTGGCCTTGACCGCACCAATTTCCAGGAAACGTCCGAACCTGTTTTCTTGAACTCCGGTTTCGTCTACGAATCCGCTGCCGCCGCCGAACGTGCCTTCACCGGCGAGGACGAGCGATTCGTCTACTCCCGTTACGGCAACCCGTCCGTGGCCACGTTCCAGGAGCGGCTGCGGCTGCTCGAAGGAACCGAGGCGTGCTTCGCGACGGCGTCCGGCATGTCTGCAGTCTTCACCGCCCTGGGTGCCTTGCTGGCTGCCGGTGACCGTGTGGTTGCTGCCCGCTCGCTGTTCGGCTCCTGCTTCGTGATCCTCAACGAGATCCTTCCCCGGTGGGGCGTGGAGACGGTCTTTGTTGACGGACCCGACCTTGAGCAGTGGCGCGAAGCCCTGTCCGAGCCCACCACCGCGGTGTTCTTCGAGTCACCGTCCAACCCCATGCAGGAGATCGTCGACATCGCTGCCGTCAGCGAACTGGCCCATGCCGCCGGGGCGACTGTCGTCGTCGACAATGTCTTTGCCACTCCCCTGCTGCAGCGCTGTGGTGAGCTGGGTGCAGACGTGATTGTGTACTCCGGCACCAAGCACATCGATGGCCAGGGACGAGTCCTTGGCGGCGCGATCCTGGGCACCAAGGAATTCATCGATGGTCCGGTCAAGCAGCTCATGCGGCACACTGGCCCGTCACTGTCGGCGTTCAATGCCTGGGTGCTGACCAAGGGCTTGGAGACTATGGGACTGCGAGTGAATCACAGCTCGGCTTCTGCTCTGAAGATCGCAGAGTGGCTCGAGCAGCAACCCGCCATCAGCTGGGTCAAGTACCCGCTGTTGAAGTCCCACCCTCAGTACGAGCTCGCTGCGAAGCAAATGAAGGCCGGCGGTACTGTGCTGACGTTCGAGCTGCTTCCTTCGGCCGGGCGTACAGCCAAAGACGCTGCATTTGCCTTGCTCGATGGCCTCCGTGTCATCGATATCTCCAACAACCTTGGCGATTCCAAGTCCCTCATCACGCACCCGGCAACCACCACCCACCGGGCCATGGGGCCTGAGGGCCGTGCGGCCATCGGGCTCTCCGATGGTGTGGTTCGCCTGTCTGTCGGGCTTGAAGACGTGGACGACCTCATCCTGGATCTGGAGAAGGCACTCAAACAGGTCTAACCTTGCTGCCATGAGCGGGAACCATCCCTATCGCCGTGCCGGATCCGTGATCGTTGCCGGCACGGCGGTGTGGTTCGTCGGGATTTCGCCGGTCTCACGTGTCTACATCACCCCCGATGACGCCGAACGCCTCCGCATGCTGCAAGCCGGCCAGCGCGGCTGGATCACAGGTCAGCACATTACCGCGGCCGGGACCGTCGCAGTGCCAGTGGGATTCGCGGCGTTCGCCCGTGCCATTCCAGCCCTGGGAGCTCCGCGCACGAGGGCGAAGAAGTGGGCCTACGCCGCTGCGGCCGCGCTGCTGGCCGGTGCACCGTTCTTCGTCTCCAGCGTTGCCCGGCGGGCTTCCGACATTGAAGGGTTCGCCTACCGCCGCGGTTCCAGCGCTCCGTTCCTGGCGTATTCCGGGCTGCATATTGTGGCGTTGGCTGCGCTCGGCGGGAGCCTTCTTTCTTTACCTGCCAAACGGTGGATCGGGGTCACGGCTGCGGCCGCCGCACCCATCTACGGAGCCGTCCTTCTGGCCAAGAAGGACATCCCACCGCTCTTTTTCTACCTCGTGGAGGGGACCGTCGGAGCCTACCTGATGGCCTGGGAAGAGCCGGCACCCGACAAGCCTATGGCCGCCTGACCCGGGTCAGCATGGGCGAGGGTTCCTTATGGGCATCGGCGGCGGCGCCGCGCACCGTCACCTTCGCAGCATGCGCGACGACGGCGGCCAGGGCTTCGTTGGTGGGCGGACTTCCCGTCTGGGTTTGCCCGTCGCGCTGCCTTTTGTTGTAGCGTTCAGCGGCTTCCAGTTGTTCGTGGGCACCATTGCCCCGCGCCAGTAAGTCCGAAATCCCGGCTTTGACGAGTTCCAACTCATTTTGGTCGTCCAGGACCGGGCTCAGGTAATCAACCAATGCCCACACGACGTCCGCCGCTGGCTGAGGTAGGAAGTCACCGAAGTCCAGGAGATCTCCGCGCAGACCCGAATTGCTGGCCTGCCAACTCGCCATCCGCAGGAGTGCCGTAGGCACCGCGGTGGGTTCCACGCCGTCGAGCATTTCCAAGGAGGCCGTCTCCACCAAAGCCCTCACCAGCACCGCCATGAGGCCCGCGTCCTCAGCGCGGAGGCAGACGTCGGCGACCCGGACCTCAACAGTGGGGTGGTTCCTGGAGATGCGGGCGTCAAAGTAGATCATGCCTTCATCCATGATCACGCCCGTTTCCAGGAGGCGCTTCACGATGCGTCGATAAGCAGTAAGGGAGCCAAAGACGGAGGAAGGGCCGGACGTCGGCCAGCGGTTCCAAGCTTGTGTGCGGTAGCTGTCGAAACCAGTGGGAAGCCCCCGCCAGTAAGGCGAGTTGGCGGTTAGGGCTGTCAGGACGGCGAGTTTGTCCCGGATGTGGTCCAAAACCACCACGCCTTCCTCGGGCGACTCCACCGAGGTGTGCACGTGGAATCCGCACGTCAACTGCTCCGTGGCAATGATGCCGAAGCGATCCAGCATTGCGGCATACCGGGGGTCCGGAGTGGTGTGCGTATTCGAGGCCAAGGGAGACGTGGCGATTGCGGCAACCCGCGCCCCATGCTGCCGTGCGGCCTCGTTGGCCATGGCCCGGCCACGGCGGATCTGTTGCAGGATCTCGCCGTAACTATGGCATGGGCGGGTCTGTGTCTCGATCTGCTCCAGTTTGAGCTCGTGGCTGAGGCCCGTGGCAGTGCGGGGTTCATCGTGGCCCGCAAGGAGCGCGTCGGCGAGGGCCAGGGGCTCGCCCGTCACAGGATCGACGATGAGCAGCTCTTCCTCAACCCCGAAAGTGCGCATGCTCCATTCTGCGTCAGGAGGGCTGGTGAGGACAGGGCTTGTGCTTCCGGGACTTTTCGCACCCGTTCCCGCCATTCGCACCAGAGTTACTTGGAGCATATGGCGGGAACGGGCGCGCCGAAAAGGAAGAAAGGGTGCGCGGCCGGCCAGCAGCAGCCCTAGTCCTGGAAGTACTCGATCTTCGCACCTATCGTGTTCAGGCGCTCGGCGAGGTCCTCATAGCCGCGCTCGATCACGTAAATGTTGCGAAGCTCGGAGGTTCCCCGGGCCGCCAACATTGCCAGGAGCAGGCAGGCCGCAGGTCGCAGGGCCGGCGGGCAACCAATTTCCGCGGCACGCCACTTGGTAGGCCCATTGACGTAGATCCGGTGCGGATCCAAAAGCTGCACTTGGGCGCCCAACTTGTTGAGCTCCGTCAAGTAGATTGCACGGTTCTCGTAGACCCAGTCGTGGATCATGGTCTGGCCCTCGGCATTGCCTGCAATCACCGCAAAGAACGGCAGGTTGTCGATGTTCAGGCCCGGGAACGGCATCGGGTGGATCTTGTCCTGCGGCGCGCGGAGTTCCGAGGGCTTGGTAGTCACGTCCACCAGCCGGGTACGCCCATTGCGAGCCATGTACTCGCCGGAGATTTCGAGGTTCTGGCCCATCTGCTCCAGGGTGGCAAGCTCGATTTCCATGAACTCGATGGGAACCCGTCGGATGGTGACCTCGGAGTTGGTCACGATGCCTGCGGTGATGAGGCTCATTGCCTCGATGGGGTCTTCAGACGGGAAGTACTCAATGTCTACATCAATGGCTGAGCGTCCGGTGATCTTCAGTGTGGTGGTTCCGACGCCGTCGATGTCCACGCCCAGGCCCTGCAAATAGAAGCAGAGGTCCTGCACCATGTAGTTGGGGCTGGCGTTCCGAATGATGGTGGTGCCCTCACGGTGGGCGGCCGCCATGATGGCATTCTCCGTCACGGTGTCACCGCGTTCGGTCAGAACGAAGGAACGGTGGAGTTCGTCGCCGGGAGGTGCGGTCACGGAGTAGAAACCGGACTTCGCTTCCACCTCGAGGCCGAACTGGCGAAGCGCCTGCATGTGCGGTTCCACAGTGCGCGTACCCAAATCGCAGCCACCGGCGTAGGGCAGCAGGTATTCGCTGGTTTCGTCCAGAAGCGGGCCGAGCAGCATGATGACGCTGCGTGTGCGTCGGGCGGCGTCAACGTCCATGGATTCAAGATCCAGGACCTCGGGGCGGCGGAGACGGAGGTCGCTTCCGTTGAGCCACGTGCATTCCACGCCGATGGACGTCAATACCTCGACGATCCTGTTGACTTCCTCAATCCGTGCCAGCCGGCGCAGAGTGGTGGTTCCGCGGTTGATCAGGCTGGCACACAAGAGGGCGACACCGGCATTCTTACTGCTGTTGACGTCCACTTCGCCGGATAGGGTCCTGCCACCCTCCACGCGGAGGTGGGTCATCTGCGGCTTGCCCACTTTGACGATGGAGCGCCCAAAAATGGCTTCAAGGCGTTCGATCATCCGGAGGCTGAGATTCTGTTTGCCCTGTTCCATCCGGGCGATTGCGCTCTGGCTGGTTCCCAGCTCAGTAGCCAGCTGCCCCTGCGTCCAGCCTTTTTCACCACGGGCGTCGCGGAGCAGGAGGCCTACATTCTCGGCGGTAGGTTGCGTCATACCCAAAAAATATCACAAATGAGCTAGAAGTGAAGAGCAAAACAAGGAATCGGCGGCATACATCACACCGTACCCGTTCTGTGCGATATAAAGCACGACGACGGCGGCTTACTTCTCGTGAACGCTTTCCCTCAGTTTCATCAAGGGCAGAGCTCCCCATTGTGCCCTAACGAGGGTTAGCGAAGGATGTACGGGAAAGCTCAGGGGGAAATATGCCTTTCTACGGCGCCGACGTCGATCAACTCAAAGCACTATCCAAAGCGCTCGCCAGCGGAGCATCGCTGCTTACTAGCCGCGCCCGGGAGCTCGACTCCTTGATCGCCCAGGGCGGTTACTGGCAGGGGCAGGATGCCAAGCGTTTCGCTTCCGACTGGCAGGGCCACCTACGGCCTTTGCTTGAAAGGACCTCGCGCGGGATAGAAGAAGCGTCCAAGTCCGTGCTCACCAATGCCGACGAGCAGGCGGGCGCGTCCACCGAGGGCGCCGGCGGCAGCTCAGGCAGCTCCAGCAACCCGGGTAACGACGCAACAACGAAGACAGCGGCTGCCACGGACCCCACCCAGCCCACGCCAGAGGAAATCCTGGACCAGTACCAAGTCAGCGACGCCGAAACCACCAACTGGCCCGGCGACTGGGATCCGCTGCGGTTCGTGGTGGACCAGAAGGTGGTGACCGAGAAGGAAGCGGAACTCCTGAATGGCCTGGGCCCCTTTGAGCTGAACGCTTTCAAGGGCATCCACGACGACGCCTTCAGTGTTGCCGACGAGCGCTTCCCCAGCGAAGACCGCAACGACGACCAGAACGATGCCTTCCGCCACGCTTATTGGAACGCCCTCATGGTGAAGGAGTTCGGCGCGGACTGGGCAGAGGATTACGCCACGGCTCACGAACAGCTCCCCGGGAATCCGGCTCCCCGCGAGGCCATGGATCTGTACAACAATGAAGTTGGGCGCAACGTGGCCATCGCCAATCCGGACGCCAGTGCTGAGGAGCTTGCAGACTTGATCGAGGACGCCGTCAACAACGGGGACACCGTGGTGGTGGGACCTGACCTATTGCCGCACCCTTCAAACGAGGTCCCCGCTGACCAGACGGGTGATGCAGGCAATGCCGAGCCCGCCCCTGGCGAGGACCCGGAGTTTAACGACGAGTCCAGGACGACATCGTGACTCGTCCATGCACCAACAACTTACGACGCCGCCCCAAGACTGCAGCGCTCCGCGTCACCGTTACCACCTTGCTCACCTTTGTCCTGGCCTGCGCCTTGGCATCCTGTTCCCTCGGAGGATCCGTCATGCCCGAAACGAACGATCACCTCAACGATCAAGTCCTGGAGTCCGCCAAGAACGGCACATCGCTCAAGCTGGCCGACGCCACGGACTTCGACTGGGACCAAGCAGGTTTTGTCACGTCGGGAACCCCGGCCAAGGACATTGAGGAGGCCTTTGGCGAACCCCTCACCAAGGAGAGCCGCTATACCGCTTCACCGGCACTCTTTGTCTTCCTGAAAGACGGCAAGGTGACTAAAGCGGTCCGCATTGTTCCGGACGCATTCTCCGGGGCTGACGCCAGGAAGAAGTACGGCCGCGACGTTGTGCTCACTCCGCCGGAGGGGAAGAAGGGCTTCCTCAACTGGCGCGAGTAACCCGCGAAGAAGAACTAGACCCGCCAGTACCCGAGCGCATCAATCCGGTGCTTGTCCACTCCGAGTTCTTTCCGCAGGTGCTTGACGATTGCCCGCGTGCTTGAGGCTTCGCATGCGATCCAGAAGAAGTCTTCGCTAACGGAAACAGTGTCCGCTGTTAGTGCACCGCAGACTTCCTCCACCAAAGCGGCGCCGTCGCGTTTGCGCGGAATCCAGGTGACGACGTCGGAATCGGAGGTACGCACCTCAAGCGAGGTGTCGGCGTCGTGCTGGTATTCAAGCCAAGCGGTCACTGGAGCCGCGCCCGCGGCAACGCGCTGGCGCTCCTCCAGCAGCGAGTTGACTGCCGGGATGGACGCAGGGTCCCCCACCAGCCAGATCCGGCGCGGAGCGGGATGCGGGAAGGTGAAGGAACTGCCTTGGACAGTGGCGTCGATGGTGTCGCCGGGCTGCACGGAACGGGCCCAATCAGCCGCGACGCCGTCGTGCATCGCGAAGTCCATGCTGAACGTACCATCCGCAGGGGAGGCGTTGACCAACGTGTAGGCGCGCTGGTGAGCCTTGCCGGAATCGTTGAACCAGAGCCGGATCCACATGGTGGGATGCAGGCCGCTGCGCTCCAGTAGGCCGCCGTCACGCACGTGCACGCGGAGGAAGTCCGGGGTGATCTCGTCCCGGCCCGTGACCTCCAGGGTGAAGTCCTTGGCGCCCATGACTTTGAGGACGACGCCTTCCCAATTGCGCTTCAAGCAACACTCCTTCACGAATGTCCACGATTTGTGAACGGGGCCAAAGCCATTTATCTTGAGCTAAAGTAAGCCTAACCTAAGCTCGAAAGTGGCCAGAGATTATGACGCCTGCCCCCACGCACCAACCCGCCCCGGCAGGCGGCCCCGGAACGTACCGCGATGAGTGGGGAATCCCGCACTTATGGGCCGATTCCGCCGATGAACTCGCCTTTCTCCAGGGCATGAATGCGGCCACGGACCGCTCGTGGCAGATCGAGCTGGAACGGTGGCGCTCGGAGGGCCGCGCAGCTGAGGTACTGGGTGCAGACGTGGTGGTCTGGGACCGGTTCGCCCGGCAAGCCCGGCTGGATGACACCGCGCGTCGCTGCTTTGAGAACCTCGACGCCGCCACTCAGCGCTGGTGCGGACAATACGTGGCGGGCATCAACCAGGCCCTGTCAGACGGCCGACGCGGAGGGCCCGAGTTCGAAGAATCCGGCAGCATCCCCGAGCCGTGGAATCCGTGGACCCCGCTCGGCGTCTTCCTGGTCCACCACATCCTGTTTTCCACCTTCCCCAACAAGCTGTTCCGGGCCCACGTCGCGCGGACACTCGGCGACGACGCCGTGAGCTTGTTCAGCATCGAAGCACCGGTTTGGTCAGGCAGCAACGCTTGGGCAGCGCATGGATCGACGACGGCCAGCGGGCTTCCCTTGATTGCCGGCGACCCCCACCGCCTCATGGAGCTGCCCGGCGTCTACCAGCAAATACGGCTCGCCTGCCCGGAGTTCGATGCGATCGGATTCGCGTTCCCGGGTGTTCCCGGCCTCCCCCATTTTGCCCATACGGGCAGCACCGCTTGGGCCATCACCAACGCCATGGCCGACTACCAGGACCTTTTCATCGAGGAGTTGCGCCGGGTCAGCGACTTCACGGGTGAGCGCATCGAGGCGCGCGGAGCGGAAGGCTGGGAACCCGCCGTCGTGAGTTCCGAAACCATCCGCGTCCGCGACGGTGAGGCTGTGTCCGTTGAGATTATCGAGACCGATCGGGGTCCGGTCATCTCGGAAACGCCCGACGGCGGCGCCCTCAGTTTGCGCTTCCCGGCCAAGGTTCAGGGCCGGCTGGGGTTCGAGGCCCTCCTGCCGTTGCTACGGAGCCAAAGCGTCTCCGAGGTGGAGCGTGCGTTCGATGCCTGGGTTGAGCCCGTTAACAGTGTGGTGGCCGCCGACGTTCACGGGTCTGTGAGGCACTTCGTTGCCGGGCTGGTCCCGCAGCGCAATCCGGCCAACCGGCGCCTGCCCGCTCCGGCCTTCTCCGCCCGTCATGAGTGGGAGGGCCAGTACGTGATCCTGCCTCGCACCGAGGTCCAGCAGTTTGCCGTGAGCGCGAATGACCGCGCGGCAGGAGGCGGTGACCAGGTGGCCATGGAGTTTGCACCTGCACATCGTGCCCGGCGCATCCGGGAATTGCTGGAACTGGCTCCCGGGCCTTTGTCCGTAGACAATATGCAAGCCATCCACACGGACACGCTACTGGGTCCGTGGCCGTTGTTCCGTTCGATGCTCTCCGGCCTGGACGTCCAGGATCTCTCCAAGGAGGCGAAGGATTTGCGGGTCCTCCTGTTGGACTGGGATGGCCTCATGGAAGCCGGCAGCCATCGCACCGCCGTTTTCGCTGCGTGGCGTGGTGCGCTGGTCCAGCGCCTGGCGCGGCATTCCGTGCTTGCGCCCTTGAATGAGCCCACAGGCTACTCACCATTGTTCGGGCCGTGGTTGTCAGTGGCGTCGCGCGTCGGTTTTGCCCTTGAGACCCTACTGGTCCGTGGCTCCGAGCTCGGCATCAGCGTCGGAGTGGAAGCTGCCGCGGCGCTCGAAGACGCCGCGTTGGAGGAATCCATGCTGAATGGTGCTGCCTGGGGCGACCGGCACAAGCTCCTGCCGGTGCATGTCCTCCCTGGCCCGCTCGCAACGTCGGCACCCACTGCCGACCTCAGTGGAGATACCGGGTGTGTACTGTGCACCGAGAGCCTCCCCGGCGTCGATGACCGTAGCTTCCGCGGGCCCGTGGCCCGCTACGTGTGGGACCTGGCCGATCGGCAGAACAGCCGCTGGATCGTGCCATTCGGCGCCTCCGGCGTGCCCGGTCACATGCACTTCGCCGACCAACTCCCGCTCTGGACAGCCGGGGAACTCACCCCGGTGGTCACTGACTGGTCGCTTCTGACCAACGACACGCCCTGACTCATTCCTGTTCCCGCATCAGTCCCGACATCAGCCCGACCCACGGCCCGAAGGAAACCATGACCACCACCACCCAGGACTTTTCCGTCCGCACCACCGTCTACTCCGAAGACCTGGAAGGCTGGGGTGCGCTCCGCATTGTTCCGTTAGTACCCATCGAGGACATCGACCTCATCTTCGAATGGGTGACCCAGCCCCGGGCAAAGTTCTGGGGAATGACGGAGAACTCCCGCGAAGAAGTCCTGGGGATCTACGAGTTCCTTGACTCCCTGGAAACCCACCACGCGTTCCTGGCCATCCTGGACGGGGAGCCTTTGGCCCTCTTCCAGACGTACGAGCCGCTGCACGATCCCGTCGGCGAGGCCTACCCCGCCCGCGAGGAAGACATCGGCATGCACCTGCTGCTGGCCCCGGCTACTCGGCCCATTCCGCATTTCACCCCGCGGCTGGGCACGTCCTTGATCAAGTACATGTTCTCCCTGCCGGGCAAGGACCGGATTGTGGTGGAGCCGGACTCCCGCAATGCCAAGGCCCTTCGTCGTCTGGAAGCGACGTGCTTCGAGCTGGGACCCATCATTCAGTTGGCGGAGAAGGAGGCCCAGCTAGGGTTCCTGACGCGGGCGGGCTTTGATGAGATCCAGGAGCAGCGGGCCCGCTAGCGCCAGACGAAACTCCAGGTTTCCGCACCCACAGCCGCCAGCACTGCACCGGCTGCGATGACCAATCCGCCAAGGACCACCCACACGTCCAGCAGTGAGTACGTGGATTCGCGTGCCCACGTCCGTGGCCCGCCGCCGAAGCCGCGCGCTTCCATGGTCACGGCCAGTCGGGATGCCCGACGAACCGCCTGAACCAACAGACCGAAACTCTGGCCGAGCGTGGCCTTCAACCGCTGGAAGGGGCTGCCTTGGGAACCGACTCCGCGGGCGCGGCGGGCCATTCCTATGGTTTGCCATTCCTCCGCCATGAGCCCTACAAGCCTCATCGCAGCTAACGATCCGAGGACAAAGCGGTGCGGCAGCTTGGCCTTCTGCGCCAGCGCATCTGCCAGGTCGGTGGGGTCGGTGCAGGTCATCAGCAGGATCGCCGGCAACGCGATCGCCAAACCGCGCAGCATGAAACCGAGCCCCAGCTCCAGGGAACCTTCGCTGATGGACCAGAGTCCGACGTCGAGCAGTACAGCGCCGCTGTCCGCCGCCACTATTGCAGTGCTCCAGCCGCCGATCGCTGCCGCAATGATCAGGGGCCAGGCCCGCTGCCACAAAAGCCTGATGGTGAGGCCGGCAAGCGGGAAGAGAGCCAGTTCCGCAAGGAGCGCCGTCGACGCAGAGACCCAGTCGATGGACAAGGCCAGCACCAGGGAAATCAGGAAGACCGACACGAACTTCGCCAAAGGGTTGGCGCGAGTCAGCAGGGCGTGGTTGCCGCGGATGTTCAGTGCATCCCTCACGCTTCACCCGCTTCCTGATGCGTTGCTCTGCCTTGCGGTATCGGGCCGAGCCGTAGTTCGGTTCCGCCGAGTACAGCACTGAATTCCTGATCGTGGGTTACGGAGACCACCGCGGTTCCGGCGTCCAGCAACTCGGAAAGGAACGACGCCAGCTCGGCCCAGGTATTCGCGTCCTGGCCAAACGTTGGCTCGTCCAGAACAAGGACTTTGGGGTGCGCGGCCAGCACCGTGGCCACCGAGAGCCGGCGCTTTTCCCCGCCGGATAACGTATACGGATTGGCGTCGACGAGATGGGTGAGCCGCAACCGTTCCAGCAACTCGTCCACGCGCTCCTGGCCGTGGCCCAGATGCTTCGGACCAAACATCAACTCATCCAGGACCTTGCCCGTGACGAACTGATGTTCCGGCTCCTGGAACACCGTCCCGATGCGGGAAATCAGCTGGTCTGCTTTCCACTTGAACGGATCAATGCCCGCACGCTCGGAAAGTTCGACGGCGGCACTCACTTTGCCGTCCACGGGCGCCAAAAGACCTGCCAATGTGAGCGCGAACGTGGACTTTCCGGCACCATTGGGACCCGTAATGGTCAGGGCTTGGCCTGCCCGGACCTGCGCACTGATGTCCGTTTGCACGGGAACGGGCGGGATGGTTTTGAAACCTTTGCGCCGTGGCTTTAGTCGGGAAACAGCAAGGTCCTGGGCTGCGAGGAGAAGCTGCGCGGCGTCCGGTTCTTTATGGCGGGTGCGGGTTGCCGGAACGTACCCCGGCACCCAGACGCCAGCCGACATCAGCAGGGTGCGGGCCTCGGAAAGGACCTGGTCGGGAGGGCCGTCCAAGAGGACGCCGCCGGCAGCATTCCCGGTCCCTGCGGCCGTGCTGGACCCTGGCTGCAGGACCACAATCCTGTCCACCAGGTCTTTCCACACGGACACGCGGTGTTCCACCACAACCAGCGTGGCGCCGGTCTTGTCCAGGCATCGCCCAACAGCATCACGGACCTCCAGCACCCCTGCAGGATCCAGGTTGGCCGTTGGTTCGTCCAACAGGATCAGCCCGGGCCGCATCGCCAAAATGCCCGCAAGCGCAAGGCGCTGCTTCTGACCGCCGGAGAGCGCCGCCGTCGGGTGATCCAACGCCAGACCTCCGCCGGCGGCGGTACGCAACCCGACGTCGTCGAGCGCTTCATGGACACGGGACCAAATCTCGTCCCGCGGCACGGCAAGGTTCTCCGCACCGAAGGCAACGTCGTCGCCGACCCTCGACAAAACCACCTGCGTCTCGGGGTCCTGCTGCATCAGTCCCGCGCGTCCTCGCTGCTCGCGGGGCGCGGCGCCATCGATCAGCAGGGAGCCGGTCTCATCCGAGTCGTCTTCCTCATCCCCCAGCACCCCGGCGAGGGCATGCAGGAGCGTGGATTTGCCGGCACCCGAAGGTCCAAGCAGCAGTACGCGCTCCCCGGGTTCGATCCGAAGGTCGAGGCCCTGAATGGCAGCTTGGGCACGGCCGGCATGCCGCCAACCCCAGCCCTCGGCTGAGATGGCGGCAGGCCTCACCGTGCCGCTTTGCGTGGCCGACATCAGCTGAAGACGGGCTCCGAAGCGGCCTTGCGCGAGGCGAAGGAACTCAGCACGCCGGTCTTGGCCAGGCCGCGTGTCGCCACCCATGAGAGTGCGCCCGCGATGATTGCGCCGGAAATTGAGGTGAAGGTGATGTAGGCCAGCTTGTCGACGGCTTCATAGGCGATGTTCCAACCCCACGGGAGGAAGGAGTCGTTCAGGCCGCAGAAGAGGCCCGCGCCCGCACCGGCGAGGAGGGCAGTGGGCAGGTTGAACTTCTTGTACCGGAAGGCGGCAAAGATGAGTTCCGCGCCCAGGCCCTGCAGAACGCCGGAGATGAGCACGGTGGTGCCGTACTGCGAACCCATGATGAGCTCACCGGTGGCGGCAACAGTTTCGCAGAACAGGGCTGCACCCGGCTTGCGGATAATGAGCATGCCCAGGACCGCGGGGATCATCCAGCCGCCGGCAATCAGGCCGGTGAGAGGCGGATACGTCGCGTTCATGGGGATGGATACCAGTGCGGCGCCTTGGGACCATGCCCAGAAGATCACGCCGCCCGCGATGGCGATCAAGGCCGCCACAACGATGTCTACAACACGCCAGTTATAACTGGTCTTCTTCACGTTTACCGTGGTCATTTTCTGCCTCCTGAGGTTACAGGAGGGGAAAGTGCTCCCCGGAATCCGGCTGGCCTGCGCCGCCCGGATCCGGACACTCTGAGAAGCTCGACTCCCTTGCGCCGGTACTAACCGGATCAGGTTCGAGGGTCTGCGGCTGTCCGCACTCTCAGCGCCCTCGCGTCTCCTGCATCTCTGCAGAGTCCGACGGCGGCGCTCCCCTGTCGTTATCAAATCTGCCCTGATGGGCTGGTTCAGTTTACACCTGAGTCTGTGGCGGGTGTTGGTCTGTTGCCGGCAGGCGGTCACAATCGGCAGTGGTGGTGCGTTCCAGGGCTTCCGGGGGTGCGTTGCGAGGGCTTCCGGAGGTGCGTTGCGAGGGCTTCCGGGGGTGCGTTGCGAGGCCCACTCAGCACGCTTACCCCACACCATTCCCTGCACACCAGGCCCCACAACAAGACGGGGGTGCGTTGCGAGGCCCGCTCTGCACCCATCCCCCACACCATTCCCTGCACACCGGGCCCCACAACAAGACGGGGGTGCGTTGCGAGGCCCACTCTGCACCCTTCCCCCACACCATTCCCTGCACACCGGGCCCCACAACGAGACCTGAGAGAATGAACCAGCAGAATCCACCGCGGCAAAGGGGCACCTTCATGACTGACCTTCCCCAGCAAGACCTCCCCCTTCCCACAGAAGTGCCCCAGCCGCGCCTGGCCGCGAGCGTCATCCTCCTCCGTGACTCCCCGGGCGGACTCGAAGCCTTTGTCCAGCACAGGGTGAGCACCATGGACTTCGCCGCCGGCATGGTGGTCTTCCCCGGTGGACGGGTGGATGCCGCGGACGAGTCCGGCTGGGACTACCCCTCGGACCTGCTTCAACGCCACGCGGCGGACTGGCAGCAGAGCTCCATCTGCAGTGGCGCGGGCGAAGCCACGAAGAACGCCGGAACGGTGCTTTCCGCCGCAATCCGTGAAGTCAAGGAGGAAGCCGGGCTCAGCATCGACGCCTCTGACCTCCGCCCGTGGGCCAACTGGATCACACCGACAGACATGCCCAAGCGATTCGACACCTACTTTTATGTTGCCAAGCCCTCCCCGGGGGCCGAACCGCGGCACCAGACCACGGAGGCCTGGCAATCACTGTGGATGCCGGTAGCGGACATTCTTGCGGCGGAGGCCGCGGGCACCCTGAAACTGATGCCGCCCACGTATTACCTGCTCAAACAAATCGCCGGGTTCGCCACCGTGGATGCTCTTTGGTCGGCCGAACACGATGTTGTTCCGGTTCTGGCACCTGTCGGCTCCATGGCTGCGTTCCTCAAGGAGCGGGAAAACCGCCGCTAGCGCTTGGAACGAGCTGGAGCCGGTTAGGCTGGGAGCATGAACCTCTTCTTCAAGCTGATCGGCGCCGGAGTAAGTCTCGGAGCAGGCTTCGTAGGTACCAAACTTGTCAACAAAGGGTGGGAAAAGGCCACGGGCAACAAACCACCCTTGGGCAACGACGACATGGAATCGAGTCTTCGCTCGGCCCTGACTTTCGCGCTGATTTCAGCCTTCGTCAGCACACTCATCCAGGTCCTGGCGAGCAGGGGCACGCAGCGCGCCATTGCACGCTTCGCCAAGACCCACGACATCGTCTAGGCAACCGCACCACTACACAACGCCGGGATCACCCATGAGGGTAGTCCCGGCGTTCGTTGTTTCCGCTGCTGCTAGCGCTGGTTCCCGGGCTCTTGCCCCGCGGCCGCCCGCTGCACAACCGCTTCAAGTTCATCCTTGGTGAGCATTTCGCGATGCCCGTGCTTGGTGCGGTAGGCGGAGCGGCCCACCATGTGAGCGGAAACCGGGGCCGTCAGGAGCTGGAAAATCCACGCCACCAGAAGGACTGGCCATACCCACCAGGTCCGCATCTGGAGGCCGATCGCAGCCAGCATGAGGAACAGACCCAAAACCTGCGGCTTGGTGGCCGCGTGCATGCGGCTCATGAGGTCCGGAAATCTCAACAAGCCAATAGCAGCGCCGAGGGACATCAGTGCGCCCACCACCAGGAACAGTGCAGTGACGGCGTCGATCACAAAATCCAAGCCGGTGGCATCAGGATTCATTGCTCTGCTCCCTCCGTTCGGCTACGAACCGGGCCACGGTCACCGAGCCAATGAACCCGATCACCGCGAGGGCCACCAGCAGCATCAAGTTGTTCAGGTGCTTGTTCATTGCCATGTCGATTGCCAGGGCGGCACCCAGGATCGCCAGCAAGACATCCGATGCCAGAACCCTATCCAGCAAGGACGGACCGATAGCGATCCGGACAATTGCCCCTGCCGCGGCGAGGCTAAGGATCACAGCCGTTGCCACGAGAACGAATTCCTTCATAGCGTTGCCCCTTCCATTCCCGGGCGCTGTTCTGCATTGAGGGCTGCGACTTCTTCGCGCGTGCCCATGATGCGGATCAATCTCGCCTCAATGACTTGGGTTTCCTCGCGGATCTTGTCGATGTCCGCTTCCTCATAAATGTTGAGCGCGTGCAAGTACAGCGTGGACGTTGAGCGGTCCACTTCCACCACCAGTGAACCCGGGATCAGCGAGATCACGTGCCCGGTAGCTGTCACCATCAGGTCTGAATGGCTCCGCAACGGAACGGCGACGACGGCGCTACGCACCGTGGGTCCTTTGGCTACAGCCAGGTACAGAACCAGGAAGCTCGCTGCCACCACTTTGCCGAGGAACATCAGGGCGAAGGGAATAGCGCGCAGAATGTTGAACCTGCCACTGAGCTCCACGGGCGGGAGGTAGAACAGTTTGGCCACCAGCACGGCGATCAGGGCACCAAACAACAGGTTGCCCGGGCTGAAGTCCCGCCAGAGCGCGCCCCAGACGATGACCAACCAGACGAGGAGCGGCAACTCCGTGCGGAAGGAGATGGGTTTGCGGCTCACTTGGCATCACCCGGCTGTGTCTCAACTGACGGTGCTTCGCCCGTCCGCGGTTCGTCTGTTTGTGCCAACGGCGGCACCTCAACGGAATCGCCCAGGACCGAGTGGATGTACGCTGAGCGGTCCAGCATGATCCCGGCGGAACCGTCAGCAACTTTGAAGAGCGGCCCTGCGAATACAGTGAGCGCCACCCCGAACACCACCAGACCCGCCGTGGAGCCAACCATGGTGCGGGGCAGGACGCCCACATTGCCGGGGGTCATCAGCACAGGGTCCGGGTACTCTGCGTCCTCGGGTTTGCGCCAGAACGCCCTGTTCCAGACACGCGCGATGGCCAGCAACGTCAGGAGGCTGGTGACAACGCCACCCACCACCAGCACGATTGCCAAGGGTGTCCCCAACTCCACGCCGGCCTGCAGCAGCCCCAGCTTTCCGAGGAAGCCGGAGAACGGCGGAATGCCCGCAAGGTTCATGGCCGGAACAAAGAACAGCAACGCAAGCAATGGCGAGAGCTTCGCAAGGCCACCCAAACGGTCAATGGACGAGCTGCCGCCGCGCCGCTCTATGAGACCTGTGACCAGGAAAAGGCTGGTCTGCACGGTGATGTGGTGCGCAACGTAGAAAACCGCAGCACCCAACCCGGCCACGGAACTCATGGCGAGGCCAAACACCATGTAGCCGATGTGGCTAACAAGCGTGAAGGACAGGAGACGTTTGATGTCGCTCTGGGCCAAGGCGCCCAGAATTCCGACAATCATGGTGAGTAGCGCCACCACCATCAGCGGGACGTTGAGGGTATCCCCGGGGAACAGCAGTGTTTCCGTGCGGACCATGGCGTATACGCCCACTTTGGTCAACAACCCGGCGAACACGGCGGTGACTGGAGCGGGCGCCGTCGGATAAGAGTCTGGAAGCCAGAACGACAAAGGGAAGACTGCTGCCTTGATGCCGAACGCCACCAACAGCATCACGTGCAGAAGGTTCTGGGTGCCCTGATCCAGTTCGGCAAGTTTGATGGCCAGGTCCGCCATGGTGATGGTTCCGGTGGCACCGTAGATCATGGCGATGGCGATGAGGAACAGCACGGACGACACCACGGAAACCACAACGTAGGTGACGCCCGCCCGGATGCGCGGTCCGGTTCCGCCCAGTGTCATGAGGACGTAACTGGCCGTCAGGAGGATTTCGAAACCGACGTAGAGGTTGAAGAGGTCACCGGTCAGGAACGCATTGGACACGCCCGCCACCAGGATCAGGTAGGTGGGGTGGAAGATCGAGACCGGTGCTTCCTGGTCGCCGTCGGCCATGCCCTGGCCGGTCGCGTAGATGAGCACTGCCAGGCTGACCACAGTGGAAACCACCAGCATCAGCGAAGAGAACTGGTCCACCACGAGGACCACGCCCCACGGCGGCAGCCATCCGCCCAGCGTGACGGACGTTGTGCCGCCGTCCCACACGGAGACCAGGAGCAGGCATTCGAGGAGGAGGGTCGCGCTCAGGATGCCAATGCTCACTACCCGCTGTGCGCTGTGGTGCCGGATCAGCAGGAATGCCAGGGCAGCGCCAAGGATCGGTAGGAGGACAGCTAGCGGCGACAGGTTTGCGAGATTCACGCGCTGCCTCCTTCCTGGTTCGAAGCCGTGTTGGGGGTTTCGGTCGCGTCGGGCCTGTCCTTATTTGCAGGGCTGGCCGGGGTGATGGCGAATTCGGACGTTTCCAGCGGGACGATGGCGTCATCCTCCGCATCGAAGCTCGGAGTCTTGGCCACGCGGACGTCTTCGAGGTCGTCCTGGATTTCATCCTGGCGAGCCAGTACCCATGTGCGGTAGATGATGCCGAGCATAAAGGCGGTGACAGCGAACGAAATGACGATCGACGTCAGGATCAGGGCCTGGGGCAAAGGATCGTTGTACGTTTCCGGGTTCGTTTCCTTATCGAACAAGGGGGCAAGGCCTGCGTACCCTCCCGTGCTCAGGATCAGGATGTTGGTGGCATTTGCCAGCAGCATCAAACCCAACAGCACGCGCGTCAGGCTGCGTTCCAGGATCAAATAGATCCCGCACGCGTACAGGACGCCCATGACGATCAGCAGGGTTAGGTTGATGCTCATGCGTTGCCCTTCCCGGATGCAGCGGATTCGGCGGCTTCCTCGGCGAGGTCGGCATGCCCGGCGGCATCTTCCTCAGCCAGCGGGGCACCCTTGCCTTCAAAGTGTTCGTCGATCTCGGCACCGAGGCTCCGAAGGACATCGAGCGCCAGCCCCACCACCACGACGTAAACGCCAATGTCGAAAATGGTGGAAGTAACGAACTTGACGTCACCGAAGACCGGTAGCCAGAACTCGATAATGGCGCTCTGGAACACCTGTCCGCCCAGGAAGAGCGGCACCACACCGGAAGCGGCCGCCGTCGCCAGTCCTGTCCCCAAAAGGGTCCCCGCGCTGACGGTGGCTGCCTCGCTCAACTCGAACCGCCCACCGGCCAGGTAGCGGATTGTCAGTGCGAGCCCGGCGGTGAGGCCGCCGGCAAAGCCGCCGCCCGGCAGGTTGTGCCCGGCGAGGAGAAGATAAATGGAGAACACGATCATGGAGTGGAAGATCAGTCTGGTCACTACTTCGAAGATGATCGAGCGCCGTTCGGGGGCCAGGGTACGGCCGGCAACCAGCCACGCATCGCGGCTCACGTCGGTAAACTTCTTCGCCACGGCCAAGGTGGCGCCGTCGCGGGAGTCACGGTCGACGCCGGTGCGTCGCCCGACGCTGCCTTCGGGCACGGCCTCCGAAGTCTTGATCCGGTCGCCGCGGCTGCGGACGAAGATCAGGCTGGCTACACCGGTGGCAGCAATCGCGAGCACTGAGATCTCACCGAACGTGTCCCAGGCGCGAATATCCACCAGGGTCACGTTGACCACGTTCAGTCCCCCGCCGCCTTCATACGCCAACCGCGGGAAGTCCAGTGAGATGGGGGTGGCAACGCGCGCGCCCATGGCGTAAATCGCCACGAAAATCATGGTGATGCCAAAGGCCGCACCAATGATCACGCGGATTACCCTGAGCCGTCCCCCGGTCCTGTCCCTCAATTCAGCGGGCAGGCTGCGCATGGCCAGCACGAAAGCAACCAGCACAATGGTTTCCACCAGCATTTGGGTCAGTGCGAGGTCCGGTGCGCCTTGGAGTGCGAACATGAGGGCAATGCCGTAACCCGTGACGGACACCATGAGCACGGCGAGGAAACGCTTGTTGGCCCGGACGGCAGCCAGGGCACCCACCACGATGCCGATGCCTGCCACTACTTGCAGGGGCGAGTTCGGGTCGATGAAGTACATGCCGTCCGGCAGGGGCTTGTTCGCCACGATCAGCGCCGTCATCGGAACCGCGAATGCCACGGTGAGGATCACCGCGAGGTAGAAGTACAGCGAACCACGCTGCGTGCGGCCTGTCACCCAAACCGCGATGTCGTCCAGCGCGCCGATGGTGTTCTGGTAAGCCCTGTCGCCGTCCACCCAGTCCGGGACCAGGCTTTGGGCACGGGCAACGAGGTTGCGCCAGTAGAACATCGCGGCACCGGCCGCGAACGTCAGGGCTGTCAGGCCCAACGCGGGGGTGACGCCATGCCACAAAGCCAAGTGTCCGGCGTCGACCGCGTCCGGACCGGCAGCGAACAGCGCTGCGTAAGGCTGGATCCAGGTGTCCACGGGCGTTGGCCATAATCCATAGACGATAGTGAGCAAACTAAGGATGGCCGGTGCTGCCAGGAATGCCGGTTTGATGGGCTTGAACGGGGTAGGTTCCACGCCGGGCTTGACGGCAAAGGCTCCCCACATGAACCGGGCGCTGTAGGCGAACGTCAGGATCGATCCGATGACCAGGCCCACCAGGATCAAGATGCCCCATGCTGGAGCGCCATCACCGGTGCCGTAGTGGACGAAGGCTTCAAACACTGACTCTTTGGCTACGAAACCTGCCAAGGGTGGCACACCGGCCATGGACGCCGCTGCGATGGCGGCCACAACACCCAGCGCCCGCGACGAACGGAAAACGCCGGAAAGCTTGCGGATATCGCGGGTCCCGGACTGGTGATCGATGATGCCCACTACCAGGAACAGCGCGGCCTTGAACAAGCCATGCGCCAGCAGCAGTCCGAGTCCGGCCAGGGCAGCGTCGGGACGTCCTAATCCCACCACCATGGTGAGGAAGCCGAGCTGGCTGACCGTGCCGTAGGCAAGGATCAGTTTGATGTCGGTCTGGCGTAGGGCCCGGTAACCACCCACGAGCATGGTGGCCAAGCCCAGCCCCAGAACCACGGGAAGCCAAAACTCCGACGTAGAAAACCCGGGAGCAAGTCGAGCCACGATGTAGATGCCGGCTTTGACCATCGCGGCAGCGTGAAGATACGCGCTCACGGGGGTGGGCGCTGCCATGGCACCTGGAAGCCAGAAATGGAACGGGACAAGCGCCGATTTGGTTACGGCGCCAGCCAGGATAAGTACGACGGCGGTGGCCACCGCTCCCTGCATCGGTCCGGCCATGAGCGGCCCGGCTTGGTCCAGTATCGCCGAAATGCGATAGGTTCCTGCGGCCTGACCCAGGATGATGAGGCCGACGAGCATGGCGAGGCCGCCCGCGGTTGTGACCATGAGTGCCTGCAGTGCAGAACGCCGCGCCGCCAGACGTGTGCGGGCGTAGCCGATCAGCAGATAGGAAAGGATGGTGGTGAGCTCCCAGAAGATGAAGAGCATCAGCAGGTCATCGGAGGTCACCAAACCGAACATGGCCCCGGCAAAAGCGAGCAGTTGAGCGCCGAATCCGCCCAGGCCGGCGTCCTTGTTCTTGAAGTACCTGGCGCAATAAACCAAAACCAGGGATCCCACTCCGAGGATCAGTAAGGACATTACCCAGGCCAAGGGATCCATACGGAAGGCGAGCTCAAGCTTCAGGCTGGGGATCCATGGGATGACTTCTTCTATGCCACCACCGGAATATACAGTGCCGTACTGGAAAAGCAGCCAAATGAAGGCACCTGCGGGGACCGCTGCAAGAGCATAGAAGGCATTCCTGCCGAGTTTGCTGAAGATCAAAGGCGCCACAGTTGCCGCTACAAAGGTGATGGCGAGAACTGTGATCACTGTTATCTCCGCAAAGTCAGGAACATATTGTCAAAAGTTGGAGCAGGCGGTCATACGTTGGGTTCGGTTTAGCTAGTTTATCAAGGCGAACCGACAGTTTTTGGCATGGGAAGCTGACTGCGCGCATGGCTTAAAGCCTCGTTCTCCACATAGCGGTCTGTCATCTACCCGCCGTTCTCCGCTGTCGCTATAGCATTCAAGCTATGAACGCGGCCGCAGTTCCCGAAGCCTCCCACTCGACGTCCGAGCTTGCCTCAGGACCCGTCGCTTCCAAGAAAGGACAGATCCTTGCCTGGGCATCCTGGGACTGGGGCTCAGCTGCCTTCCAAGCGGTGATGACCACCTTCGTCTTCACCGTTTACCTCACGTCCAATGCGTTCGGCGGAGAAGATGCGGCGTCGGCCGCGCTCGGTGCTGCCCTCGCCGTTGCCGGCCTCGCCATTGCCTTGCTGGCTCCCGTCACCGGACAGCGTTCCGACGCCGGGGGACGCCGCAAGATGTGGCTCGGCGTCAACACCGCCGCAACGGCTGTCCTGACAGCGCTCTGTTTCTTCGTGTTCCCCCAACCCGAGTTCCTGCTGCTGGGGGTATGCCTGATAGCACTCGGCAACATCTTCTTTGAGTTTGCCGGCGTGAACTACAACGCCATGCTGGCCCAGATATCTACGCCCCGGAACATCGGCAGGGTCAGCGGCTTCGGCTGGGCCATGGGTTACCTGGGCGGCATCGTTGCGCTCCTCCTGGTTCTTCAGCTCTTCGTGCAGCCCTCCTTCGAGTGGTTTGGCGCTTCAACGCAGGACTCCTTGAACATCCGGCTCGTTGCCATCTTCTCGGCACTATGGTTCTTCATCTTTGCCCTTCCCGTGATGTTCGCTGTTCCTGAAGTTTCCGTGAAGAAAAGCACCGCGTCGCTGGGCTTCATTGCGTCCTACAAGTTGTTGTTCCGCCGCATTGGGGCCATCTATCGGACCAGCCCCCACACCATCTACTTCCTGCTTTCCAGCGCTATTTTCCGTGACGGCTTGGCGGCAGTATTTACTTTCGGCGGCGTCATCGCCGCGGGGACGTTCGGCTTCGAGCTCAAGGACGTTATCTTCTTCGCCATCTTCGGCAACGTCGTGGCGGCCGTCGGTGCAATCATTGGAGGCTTCCTTGACGACAGGATCGGACCGAAGGCAGTCATTATCCTCTCGCTGATTGGACTCCTCGTCGCAGGCACGGCCATTCTGGTCCTGGGTAACGGCGACTACGTTTTCTTTGGCAATGACTGGCCCGGTGCCACTACGTTCTGGGTCTTCGGCCTGCTGCTCTGCTTGTTCGTGGGACCGGCACAATCGTCCTCACGCGCATATCTTGCAAGGCTTGCCCCCCACGGAGAGTCCGGGGAGCTTTTCGGGCTCTACGCGACCACTGGGCGGGCCGTCAGCTTCCTCGCACCGACGCTCTTCACGCTGTGTATCGCCATCGCCTCGCCGCTTGTAGCAGAAGGTGAAGCCCAGCGCTGGGGCATCCTGGGAATCATGGTGGTCCTTCTGGCCGGCCTGTTGGTGATCCTGCCAGTGAAGCCACCGGCCAAGGTGGAAATAGCCGTGGTCCCTGAGCGTTAACTACATAGGACTGGCTGAGCATTATCGCCGTACCAGACCCATACAACAGAGTTAGGGTGTAGCTATGAACGTGGATGAGACTGAACTCCCGGGCCTCGGGATCCGCAAGGATTTCGTCACGGCGTCGGGCCGTCGCATCGGTGTGGTGGAACTTCGCGAGGGTGAGACCGAGCTGTTCGTGTCCACCTGGGACGACCCCGACACGTGCCAAGCCTCCATCCCGTTGACAGCAGACGAAGCATCGACACTGGGGAACCTCTTGGGCGGCCAGCACATTGCCATGCGCTTGGCAGAAGAACATCGCGAGATACCGGGCATCGTCACCCGCCAGTTCTCCATCACCCCGGATTCACCCTTCGTCAACCAGCCCATGGGCAAGGCGCAGATCCGCACCCGGAGTGGTGTTTCCATCGTGGCGATCATGCGCGAAGGTGAGGTTGTCCCCTCGCCGGCACCCGACGTCGTACTTCACACCGGTGATTTGCTCGTAGCGGTCGGCACGCAGGAAGGTCTTGACTCGGCAGCCGACATCCTCCGCAACGGCTGACCGGAATGGATCCGCTCGCACTAGCCCTCGTTGAACTGGGGGCCGTCGTCTTCTGCCTCGGTCTCCTTGCTCGATTGGCGGGCCGAATAGGCATGTCCCCCATCCCGCTCTATTTGGTGGGTGGCTTGGCCTTCGGAGCCGGCGGGTTCGTCAAGTTGGACGGAATGCACGAGTTCGCCCATCTTTCCGGTGAAATCGGCGTTATCCTCCTGCTGCTTATGCTCGGATTGGAATATACGGCGTCGGAGCTCGTCACTGGCCTTCGGCGATCGTGGCAGGCCGGCGTCCTGGATTTTGTCCTCAACTTCCTTCCCGGCGCGGGACTCGCCGTGCTTCTGGGTTGGGGACTTGTGGGCGCCATCGTCATGGGTGGCGTCACCTATATCTCATCATCCGGAATCGCCGCCAAGGTGATCACGGACCTCGGCCGGATCGGTAACCGCGAAACTCCAGTGGTGCTGTCAATTCTCGTTTTTGAAGACCTGGCCATGGCTATCTACCTTCCGATCCTCACGGCCATCCTGGCCGGAGTAGGGTTCCTGGGTGGACTTCAGACTGTGGGAATTGCCCTTGCAGTAGTCACCGTGGTGCTGGTCATCGCCCTCAAGCACGGGCACCGGGTCTCGCAAGCAGTTCACAGCGAAAACTCCGAGGTCTTCCTACTGAACGTGCTCGGTCTCGCCCTCCTGGTGGCCGGCATCGCTTCGGCGCTGCAGGTGTCCGCCGCAGTGGGTGCCTTCATGCTGGGCATCGCAATCTCCGGTGCCACTGCCCACAACGCCACCAGAATCCTCGAACCGTTGCGGGATCTCTTCGCAGCGATCTTCTTCGTGGCGTTCGGGCTGAACACCGATCCGACGTCCATTCCGCCCGTCCTTGGTTGGGCCCTGGTGCTGGCCGTCATCACCGCAGCTACCAAGATGCTCACAGGATTCTGGGCTGCCAAGAGGGCCGGCATCGCCGTCCCGGGCCGTTTCCGCGCTGGCGCTGCCCTGATTGCGCGCGGTGAATTCTCCATTGTCATCGCTGGTCTGGCTGTTGCGTCCGGGGCAGTTCCGGACGAACTTGCGGCACTCGCCACCGCGTATGTGCTCATCATGGCCATCCTTGGCCCGCTGGCTGCCCGCTTCGTGGAACCGGTGGTCAAGGCCATTCGGAAGTCGCCGGGAGCTCCCCCGCGGACACAGGAGCGCGCACCAGCGTAGCGAGTCTCAAAAGTGCCGAGAGCTACCCCTCGGCACAGGCACCAAACGAGGCTAGATGGACGTCCGGTGGAAGTTCTGGTGGCTGCGGCTCGCGGTGGGTCCTCGCTGGCCCTGGTAACGGTTGCCGTATTCGCCGGAACCGTAGGGGTGCTCGGCCGAGGACGTCAGTCGGAAGAAGCACAGCTGTCCGATTTTCATGCCGGGCCACAGCTTGATGGGCAGAGTTGCCACGTTGGAGAGCTCCAAGGTCACGTGACCTGAGAAACCGGGGTCAATGAATCCGGCCGTGGAGTGCGTCAGCAGCCCGAGGCGTCCGAGGGATGACTTCCCTTCGAGACGGGCAGCGATATCGTCGGCCAGGCTGACGGTTTCGTAGGTTGAGCCGAGTACGAATTCCCCGGGGTGCAGGATGAATGGCTCGTCGCCTTCCACTTCAACCAGCCGGGTCAGTTCGGGCTGTTCCTCGGCAGGGTCGATGTGGGCATATTTATGGTTGTCGAAGAGCCGGAAAAACCGGTCAATCCGCACGTCAACGGAAGATGGCTGAACCATCGCGGGGTCGTACGGTTCAAGAACAATCCGTTGGGAGTCTATTTCGGCACGAATATCGCGGTCAGAGATCAGCACAGCATCAAAAATACCCCATGCATCAAATACCCCATGCATTGTCCGCGCCGCCCCATGGGACTATAGTTCCCGGACATGTAGAACCGCGCCCGTACTTGGGGGCAACGAGCATTCGCGGGGTAATTGTGAGAAAACTGGCTGCGCCTGCCGCTATCGTGCTGGCTGGCGTATTGGCTCTGGGGGTGGCCGCCTCCAGCCAGATTCTCCCGTCAACGCAGACGGTCCCCGGGCCCACCGTCACACCTTCGGCCGTTGTCCCTTCAGGGATGACGGCACCAAAGGAAACCACGACGGCGGACCCCGCACCTTCAGCGCCCCTCCCGGCGGCCGGCAACGCCTCGGACCCCACCACAGTGCCCGCGCCGGACCTCGGAACGCCGGAGTCGACACCAAGCGCCGGCGCGGAAACCGACACGGACGGCGGGCCCGTCGCTATAGATCCGGTGTTTGAGACGCCACCCCCCGTGCCCAACATCGGGCCCTCCTGGGGGCCTGAAAACCCCTCGGATCCCGGTGCCACCGAGCCACCCGTAGCGGAGCCGTCTCCACAAGAGACTCTCGGTACTGTTCCCGCCGCACCAACGCCATCCGCCCAGGCCGCCGGGCCTGGACCGTCTGCGTCTACAACCGAAACGCCCGCACCAACAGAACCAACTTCCCCCAGCGAAACATCGCCATCAATTGAAACGCCTGCACCGACAGGAAGTCCGTCCCCCACTCCAACGCTCGAAACCGCCTCACCAGCCCCGACGGCGACGCCCGAAGCGACACCAACCCCTACACTCACCCCCTTCCCGGGCAAGAGCCCGAGCAGCACCGTGGATCCGGAGAACGGCGCGCTGGCGCTCCTCCCGGACAGCAACACAGCTGCGATCCTGACTGTGTTCAACGCGATCAACAGTTACCGTGCATCGCTCGGCCTGGCTCCTGTGAAGTACCACGCCACGGTGGCCAGCCTGGCTCAGGACTGGTCCAACAACATCGCGACGCGTGAGGTGATCCAGCACCGCGCCAACTTCTGGACTGATCCCCGGGCTCTCAACCCCAACAACGGGGCGGGTGAAGTCATCGCTGTCCGCTGGGACCGTGACGCAGCGCAGCTTGTGGAGTGGTGGAAGGGTTCTCCCGGTCACGACGCCCTTCTGCGTGATCCCCGGTTTAACGTCATGGGCATCGGCATCACCTACACGGACGGCAACTGGCAGACCACCCCCAACCGCTACACGCTCTGGGGCGTAGTGAATTTCTTTGGCTACACATCTTTGCCGGCAGGGACCACCACGAGCCCGGGCGGTACAGTCCCGCCACCAACCGACCCTGTGGGTGTCTGCGAACCGGGCAGCAAACACCAACCGCCAACCCTTAACTTGAGCGCGGCATCCATCAGCAGCGCAGCCGACCTCGTGTCAATCGCCGGCGACGGCTCGGTGGTTGCCTACCCATCATGGGGTGGCGGCAGGTACGGCGGCGGCAAGAGAATCGGCGTCGGCTTCACAGGGCTCAAAGACCTCTTCATCACGGACTGGGACCGCGACGGCGTTTTTGATCTGATCTCCCAAAGACTCGACGGCGCCCTGCTGGTGTACCCCGGCCTTCAGACAGGTGGGTTCAAGGATCCCATTGCCCTTGGCCAGGGCTGGGGGACCCTGAACATCACCGTGGGCACTTGGTGCGCCAACAACCGGCTTCCCCAGATCGTTGCCATGGATTCGGGCGGCAACCTGTACCTCTATAAGAACGCCGGCCTTGCCTACATCCGTGCCCAAGCGGCAATCGGCACGGGATTCCCAGCGATCAGGCTAAGCATGGTGGACTACAATGCCGACGGCTTCCAGGACCTCCTCACCACTGAGGCCAATGGAACCCTCAGGCTGTACCGCGGCAGCGGGCTGGGCACACCCAAGCAGGAATCCCGTCCGGTTGTGGGCGCTGAATGGACCGACTATACGGGCTTGAGGGCGCTTCGCGGGGTAACGGGTCCCGATTCGACGGGTGTTGCCGGACTGGACCGCAACGGAGTCGTTGAATATTGGGATCTCAACACAGGACGGCTTACCACGCCGGTGACCATCGGCATCGGCTGGGGCGGGCTGAAGTTCGCCCAATAGAAAGGCATGCCACCCCAACCTGCGTGTCGGCGTCGTGCGCCAATCCGGCGTCGCGCGTCAACAGCCGCGGCTAAGCGTCCGAGTGGGACTCGATGGCAACCTTGAGTTGTTCCAACTGCGCCACTTCGCCCTCCAGCGCCTTCTGGAATATGCCATTCATAAGCTTCCGCAGGCCCTTGGGGTGGTACTCAAGGGCGAACCGGAGGCGGGTGGTGTTGCCTTCGGTGCTGAGGTAGAAACCTCCGGTAGGCCGCGCGGGTCCGGCCACCACGGCGTAACGGACTTCGGCTCCCGGGCGGGCTTCGGTGATCCTGAAGTCGGCGGCTACGGGGCGCCCGCCGGGGCCGGAAACCGTCTGTTGGTAGAGGGCACCTTTTTGGCCGCGAATGCCGGAGCGAAGCGCGATACTGCGCACACCCGAACGCCATAGGGAGTTGTTCATCCCGTCCATGAGGAATCCGTAAACGGTCATGGCGTCCTTGCTGATCACCACTTCATTGGCAGCGAATGCCATGGATACCTCTTTCGGCGTACGGTCGAGTGTCGTAGCCCGGTTCCCCATACGCTGCAGCTAACACCTTCAGAATAGTCAGCGGCGGCCGCCAGCAACACATGACTGCCGAGCCTTGACCGAATGGTTATCTCCCGATTTTCCCGGGGTACTGCTGACAGGAGTGCGTGGGCCGGGTAGAGTGCCTGCGGCTGACTACAAGCAAATTGGGGGCGTAATGCGAGGTCAAAACCACTCGGGTTCCATGAGGAACGCACGACGACGGCTGGCGGCTTGCGCTGCTTTGTTCAGTCTGGCGGTGGCTGGCGGCGTGGTAACTGCGGCTCCTGCCACGGCTGCGCCGACCACCACGGCTGTTACGGCACAGAGCAACGCACGCGCCGCCGTCGTCGTTCAAAGTGCAGTACCGACCACTGCGAATCCACTGCCGAGCGTCGATCCTGTGGGCGACCCCGCGAACTACTCTGTCCTGGTCAACAAGTCCCGGCCTTTGAACCCTGTGAGCTACGCGCCCGGCGACCTGGTCAACGCCCGCGGCTCCGGCCAGTACCTGCGTGCCGAGGCTGCAGCCTGGCTCAATGGGTTGTTCCAAGGTGCGGCTGATGCCGGCACGGGCGGGTTGGCCGTGGTGAGCGGTTACCGTTCCTACGCGCAGCAGCAGCAGGTCTACTCCTATTACGTCAGCATCTACGGCCAAGCACAGGCGGACCTGATCTCCGCACGTCCGGGGCACAGCGAGCACCAGACGGGGCTCGCCGTCGACGTCGGGAACGCCAACGGTTCCTGCGGCCTCAGCACCTGTTTCGGGGACACTCCAGCCGGGATCTGGGTGGCAGCGAATGCCCACAAGTACGGCTTCATTGTCCGCTACCCCAACGGCTACACGAACGTCACTGGCTACAGCTATGAGCCGTGGCACCTGCGCTACGTCGGAGTGGATCTCGCCACCGACATGAAACGCCGTGGCTTCCCCACCATGGAGCAGTATTTCGCCGGCAACCCCACTGCGTATGCCAGCATCACCTCCGGCGCGGACCTGGTTGCTGCGGACTCGTCCGGGCGGCTGCTTCGCTACCCTGCACACGGCGGTGGTGGCTATGGCATCCCCACGGTGATCGGTTCCAACTGGCAGGGCTTGAAGCAGGCCTTCGTGGTGGACTGGGACGCTGATGGCGTCTACGACATTTTGGCGCAATGGGACAACGGCACCTTGGGCTTGTTCAAGGGTTGGCCCGGCGGTGCGTTCTCCACGCAGATCGTGGTGGGAACAGGTGACTGGGACCAGATGACGATTACCGTGGGCAAATGGTCCGCGGCGCAGGGGTATCCAGGCATCGTGGGCTACTTCCCCGATGGCGGGCTCCGATACTACCCCAACACCTCGGGTAGGGCGTTGACCTACCGGGTGGACATTGGAAGTGGCTGGGCGGGCATGGGCCTGACCATGGCCGATTGGAATGCCGACGGCGCCAACGACATCCTGGCGACCACAACGTCCGGGCACTTGCTGAGTTATCCCGGCAACGGCGGGGGTGGCTTCGCAGGCCTGCCCACCACAGTGGGTTCCGGGTGGGGAACCATGAAAGCACTGGTTCCGAGCTTCGGTTTATCCGGTCCGGGCACGCGCAGCATCACTGCCCAAACCGTGGATGGCTACCTCGTCGATTACCGTCTGGGGACCGGGGCCTGGGGCGGTCAGCGCCAGGTGGGCAACGGCTGGAATGGCATGAAGCTGTTCAAGTAGGCGTCCGGTGCGCCGGTCATGGGGAGTCCTGCAACTGCGCTAAGCTAGGACTCGCTCGGGGAGTTTTTCCGGGCAATGCGGGCGTAGCTCAATGGTAGAGCGCTAGCTTCCCAAGCTCGATACGCGGGTTCGATTCCCGTCGCCCGCTCCAGGAAAGCCCCGGATCCAGTGATCCGGGGTTTCTCTTTGCCCGAGGACTGAACCCTGTCCAAGAACAAAAAAGCGCTCGACGACGGTACTCACCAAAGAGGGCCGCTTACCCGTCGACCGGGAGGCCTCGTAAGCCTAAACTCTTACGTACATCCACCTATCCGGGAGGTCCTCCAATGACTCTCACCGACGATGGTGAGGCGGGTCCACTCGCCGTCATCAACCGCCTGCTGGAAGCCACGAACAAGCATGATCTTGAAGCCCTGGCTGAGTGTTTCGCGCCAGGCTACGTCAACGAGACACCGGCCCACCCCACCCGGGGATTCACGGGACGGGACACTATCCGCAGCAATTGGGAGCAACTGTTCACCGGCGTACCGGACATCGCAGCCCGCATGTTGGCGCACAGCGTGAGCGGGACCAGCGTGTGGACCGAGCTGCACCTGAAAGGCGCCCGCCGTGATGGCACCCAGCATGAGATGACCGGCGTCATCATTTTCGGCGTGGATGAGGGCATCATCAGCAGTGCCCGCTTCTACCTGGAGCCAGTGGAGAAAGTTGTGACCGTGGACGACACCGCGGATCGCGTCACTCACCGTGTAACGCATGGCCGCCCGGCCGTTCAGCCGGCGCAATAGTCCGACGCCGGCCGACCCAGTCAGCCAGAGGCCTGCGGTCCAGCACGCGTGACTCCGGCCACAAAGCCATGCGGGGAGGTGTATCGTCAGGAGTCAGGAGCCATTTCGGCTCCGCTCTAAGGGAGCCATCATGGGCGACAAATCACCGCGCCAAACTGCGTCAAAGAAATCCAGCAAATCCATCAAGGAAAAACGCGCGGATAAGCGGGCTTCCGAGTCCTCCGCCACCGAGGCCGCCAAGCCCTCTACCGGCAACAAGAAGTGACCGCACCAACCGGCCCGCTGAGCATTGGTGTCCTTGCTACTTCGCTGAAACCCAACGAGCGACGCCTGCCGATCCACCCGCAGCACTTGGAACGCATTGCTCCGGAAGTGCGCCGGCAACTTCGCTTTGAGTACGGCTACGGCGAGCGGTTCGGTGTCCCGGACAGCAAGCTGGAATCGTTGGTGGGCGGGCTCGGTACACGCCAGGAGTTGATTGCGAACAACGACGTCATCCTCCTCCCCAAGCCGCAGGCCCAGGATCTGGCCGAACTCCGTGACGGTCAAACGTTGTGGGGCTGGCCGCACTGTGTACAGGACCGGGCTATCACCCAGCTTGCCATCGACAAGAAGCTCACGCTCATCGCCTTTGAGGCCATGAACCACTGGGCGGGCGACGGCGGCTTTGGCCTGCACGTCTTCCACAAGAACAACGAGCTCGCCGGCTACTGCTCTGTGCTGCATGCACTGGCATTGACTGGTTCCACCGGCGATTACGGCCGCCGCCTCAGCGCTGTGGTCATCGGTTTCGGGGCCACGGCGCGTGGTGCCGTCACTGCGCTGAACGCCCACGGCGTCCACGACGTCCAGGTGCTCACCAACCGGGGCGTCGCCGCCGTCGGGTCTCCGATCCATTCAGTGCGGATCGTGCAATTCGACCATGACAGCAAGGCGCCGTTCCTCAGCGAAGTCATCACGGACAAGGGGCGCAAGCCCTTGGCACCGTTCCTGGCCGCGGCGGACATCGTGGTCAATTGCACCCTGCAGGACCCGAACGCTCCGCTGACCTACCTCCGCACGGAGGATCTGGCGGAATTCCAGCCGGACAGCCTGATCGTTGACGTGTCCTGCGACGAAGGCATGGGCTTCAGCTGGGCGCGGACCACCACTTTCGACGAGCCCATGTTCCGCGTGGGCGGGCACGTTAATTACTACGCCGTGGACCACAGTCCGTCATACCTTTGGAACTCGGCCAGCTGGGAGATCAGCGAAGCCCTGCTTCCCTTCCTGGACACTGTTGTGGCCGGGCCGGAAAGCTGGGATGCCAACGAGACCGTCTCCCGTGCCATTGAGATACGTGAAGGTGTTATCCGCAATCCGGACGTCCTGGAGTTCCAGGGACGCTCGGCGGAATACCCACATCTGCCAGTGGCACAGCTTCAGCCAAGATAGCCCGCACAGAATGAAGCGCCCCCGGCTGTCGGGGGCGCTTCATCCTGGTTAAGCCGTCTGAGGCTCCTGCACGATCCGCAGCACCCGACGCCGATCGCGCAGGTCCACTTTGATGTGCAGGGATGACTTCCGGGCCAGTACGACGGCGACTACCGCAGCCGCGATGGCCGGCACGCCACCGGAGATCATGACGGCAAGGTGGGGACCGAGGTGCTCGGCGAGCCAACCCATCATGGGGCCGCCGATTGCCTGCCCACCGATCAGCACCACGAGGTACAGGCTCATGACGCGTCCGCGGATGCTCATGTTGGAGCTGGTCTGCACCATTTGGTTGGCCGCTGTGAGGAACATGAGGCACCAGAATCCGGCGAGGACCATGGTGACGCTGAACCACACCATGGACGGCATCAGCGAGGACGCACAGAGCATCAGCCCGTACAACCCCGCCGACGTCACCACCGAGCGCAACCGCAACTGGCGACGCCGTGTGGACGCTACGGCTCCCATCAGCGCACCGAGCGCAACCATGGCGTTCAGCAGGCCGTAGCCTCCGGCGCCGGCGTCGTACACGTTGTCCGCGAAAGCGGCCAGCAGCACCGGCAGGCTCATGGCGAAAACTGCCACGAACCCGGCCATCAACCACGGCCAGTAGATTGTGGGCTTGCTGAGCGCGTAGTTGAGTCCTTCGCGGAGCATTCCCTTCTTGCGAGGGGTCGGCTGGCTGAGGTGCAACTGGTCCTTGCGGAGGATCAACAGCATCGCAACAGTTGAGCAGCAGGCCACGGCGTTCGCCGCGAAGGCCCATCCGGCACCCACTGCGGTGAGCAGCACACCGGCCAGGGCGGGACCGATCAGTCCGCCGAGCTGGAATGTGGTGGAGTTAACGCTGATGGCGTTCCGGAGGTATTTGGGGCCGACGAGCTCATTGACGAAAACCTGCCGGGCCGGCTGGTCCAGAACCGTCACGAAGCCCAAAAGCAGGGCGATGACGTACACATGCCACACTTCGACTCGCTGGCTCAGGGAGAGCACCGCCAACGCGGCCGCGAGCACGGCGGCCGCGGATTGGCAGATGATGAGGATCTTTCGCTTGGCAAAGCGGTCGGCAATCATGCCGCCCCAAGGGCCAAGGAAAAGCGAGGGCATGAACTGCAATGCCACAGTAATTCCGACGGCGGTGACGGAACCGGAAAGCTGCAGCACCATCCAGTCTTGGGCGATGCGCTGCATCCAGATCGCGATCACGGCGATGAAATGACCGATCGCGAAGATCCTGAAATTGGGGACCTTCAGGGAGATGAAGGTATGCCGCCAGGGCAGCTTTTCACTCACGACGGCGAGTGGCTGGGTGACGGTGTCCGCGGGCTGAGGTGCGGATAGGGAATCGATGACGGGCTGGCTGACGTTTGCCGCTGAAGGCGGTGGGGGTGCCAAAGGTAGTCCTCGGATGGAGAGTTTCGGTGGGATGCGTTTAACGCTAGGGTGGCGAGCAGCAATTATGGAAGCGTATTGCGCCTATAACTAGCATTGCGGAACGCAATGACCATGCTGCAAGGGCGCAGTACTCCGGCCCGGCGTTGACCTGCGCTTTAGGAGTTCCGTGTTCGAACCTGTCCAGCTCCGTTCCTTTTTGGCCGTCGCAGAAACGCTGAGTTTCACCAAAGCCGCGGATCGCCTTGGGCTCGCTCAGCCCACCGTCAGCCAGCATGTCCGCAAGCTTGAGGCCGCTGCCAAACGGGTGCTGGTTGCCCGCGATACCCGCGAGGTCCGGCTCACCGACAACGGCGACGCCATGGCCGGTTTTGCCCGCAGCATCCTTGCCGCCCACGACTCCGCCGCCCGCTACTTTTCCGGTTCGGCCATGAGAGGGCGCCTCCGGTTCGGCACCGCAGACGACCTCGCCATCACCGGCCTCCCCCGGATCCTCCGCGAGTTCCGGCAGTTGTACCCCCAGATCAACTTAGAGCTCACCGTCAGCCAAAGTGACCAGCTGTACAAGCGACTCAATGCCGGCCAACTGGACCTGGTGTTCGTGAAATGGGTGGCCGGTGCAAAGGAAGGCACGGTGGTCCGGCACGACAATTTCGCATGGGTCGGCGTCGAGCAGACCGTGCTGGAACCTGGGGCGCCCGTCCCACTGATCGCCTACCCAGCGCCAAGCCTGAGCCGCAAACTGGCCATTGATGCACTGGAAGCCGAAGGCCGGACCTGGCGGATCACCTGCAGCACCAAGCAGATCAGCGGAGTGCTCGCGGCCGTTCGTGCCGGCATCGGAGTTGCCGTGATGCCGGCGTCGCTGGTGCCCGAGGACCTAAAGGTCATCACGCAACGTTTCGGGCTGCCGCCGGTAGGCGACGTCGACTTCACCCTGATCCGGAATCCCCTGGCAAACGCCGAGGTCATCGATGCCCTCACGCAGGCCATCATGGGCAGGACGCTGAGTAAGTCGAACTAGTTGGCGTAGTAGGCTCACCGAATGATTCACAAGCTCACTACGCCGTCGGCAAGCTTCCATACCTCCTGGCTGGAAAGTTATGACGAGTGGGGAACCTTGGACCAAGACGGTTCTGCGGCCTTCGTGGCAGCGAGATACGACTTGGATCTTCGCGACAGCATCGACTTCGCGAAATGGGTTGAAGTACTGCATGAATTGCCCAAGCAGAGCTTCCGGCCTCCCGAGGGATTGGCCAACCAAAGCACCATATGGGTGGTGCGGGATGCTGCCTACCTGGGCTCCGTCAGCCTGAGGCACGCACTCGCGAACGAATACCTGACCGAAGTGGGCGGACACATCGGCTACGGAATAAGGCCAAGCGCAAGAGGCCAGGGCCTCGCCAAGTTTGCCTTGAAGGGTGCCATGGAAGAAGGGCGCACGCTCGGAATGGAGCGCGTCCTGGTGACCTGCAAGCAGCCTAATGTGGCGTCCGCCCGCACCATCGAGTCGTGCGGAGGCGTCCTTGAGAGCGTCCGTCCTCCAGCGAGCTTCGCCCCGGCGCTGGGTGTCACCGAATCGATCCGACGCTACTGGATCGATCTGTAGCGCGGGGAAGTGCGCGGTCACTGTCATGGCTGACTTGGCGCGTTCGCTGCACTTTCCGCGCTTTGCACCAGTAACCTCTGGTGCGCACGGAGGGAACGGGTGCGGCTTTGGTGCTCAAGGGGTGCGCGCGGCGGAAGTCGGCACGAATGTGTTCAACAGGCGATACGCCCTTACTGGGTAAGCGCATTCCCGATATCCTGTGTCCATGATCGACCTCACTACGCTGGCTGATCTCACGCCAGGCATCTGTTCCGTCACTCTCCGTTCGCAGGGGATAGACGATGTGGTCCGAATTTCTTCGGACGCAGGCTTGGCCGGGATCGAGTGGGGTACCGATGTGCACGTCAGCGATTCCGAGTCAGCGGCGCACGCCAAGGAAGCCACGGTGGCGGCCGGACTCAGCGTCCTCTCGCTCGGCTCGTACTACCGCTGCGGCGCGTTCGGGGACTTTGGCCGCGCGCTGGACCTTGCCACAGGGCTTGGCGCTCCCCGGATCCGCGTGTGGGCCGGGGAACTTGGCTCTGCCGAGGCCAACGAGGACTACTGGGATGCGGTGGTCCAAGACACCCGGCGTATCGCCGATCTTGCGGCCGCCCGCGGCATCGCCATCGTCTTCGAATACCACGGCAACACCCTTACCGACTCTCCCGCCACCACCCTCGACTTACTGAACCGGGTGAATCACCCCAACGTCGGCACCTACTGGCAGCCCGCCGTCGGACTTTCGGACAAGCAGGCGCTTGAGTCCCTCCACGAAGTCTTGCCGCACCTGGCGGGCGTGCATTGTTTCTCCTGGGGACCCGAAGCCGAGCGCTTTCCACTGCGGAACCGGAAGCTGCTGTGGCAGACAGTCACCGATGTCCTGCGCGGCAACGGCAAGGATATGGACATCATGCTGGAATTCGTTGAGGACGACCTGCCGGAAAACGTCCTCAACGACGCCGCTTTCCTGCACACGATCACACTGGGCGAGGACTAGCGCCGGCTACTCAGTCCAGCCCATCCGCTGAAATTGGGCCGTTGTGCCTTAACGTCCACGACGGTTATGCCTTCTGACCTGGTCAGACTTGCGATTCCACCGGAGTTTCCGTGCTGCGGCGGAGTTTCACCGCGCCGCTGACCGGCGCGGTGTCAGGGTCGCCGGCTGCCAGGCGGCCTATGTCCTCCAACGGCAGGTGCACCGTGGACAAGGCAGGGCGGAAGTCGCGGAGGGTTTCGATGTCGTCAAAACCCGCAATGGTGGCATCCCGGGGAATCCATACGCCTTCGGTCCGGAGCGCAGCGGTAACACCAATGGCCATGACGTCGTTCACGGCGAAGATGCAGAGCCGTTTTTCGGAGGCCTTGATCCGCTCGGCGAGTGCGGGACCGGCGTCGTATCCTCCAGCGCGGTTGAAGCCGGTACGGATGATCTCTGCTGCGGGTCTTCCAGCGTCTGCGAGACCCCGCTGGAAGCCGCGGACCCGGTCGTCGGAGGTGTACAGCCCTTCGGGACCCGCAACGATGAGGAATTCACCACCATGCGTAGCGGCCAATTCCACAGCAAGGCCGGCTGCGAGCTCCTCGTTGGGGACTTCAACCACGTGGTAGCCCTCTGTAGTGGAGGCGCCAACCACCGGGTGGCCAACAACCCCCACATGTCCGCCATTGCGGCAGTAGCGGTCCAGTTCCGCGGCGAGTTCGATGTTGCCTTGCTTGTCCTCGGCGCGCACGGACCGCGAGCCGGCGATCACGATGGAGTCGGCACGTCGGGCGGCGAACGCGGCTACCGCTTCTTTTTCGTCCTGCGCGGCGCCGGATGTGCTGGCCAGCAACACCATGCGGTTTTGCTGGCGGGCTGCTTCCTGGACACCGCGGGCGATGGCGGAGAAGTAGGGGTCGGCAATGTCGTGAACAATGAGGCCGATCAATCCCGAGCTCGACTTCGCCAGGGCCTGCGCCTGCGCGTTGGGAACATAGCCGAGCTTGTCGGCGGCTTCGCGGACGCGCTCCGCGATGTCCTCAGCCGGCTTACGGGACGAGCCGTTCAGGACCCGGGATGCGGTGGCGAGGGAGACCCCGGCCAATCGGGCAACTTCACTCAGTGTGCTGGCGGCCACGGGGCCCTCCTTTTCTGCAAGCGTCGGGACTGGCGCTAAGAAAATTATGGCAGTCTTCCACCATTTTTTGGGAAAGCGCTTGCCAATGCGGCGCGTCATGGTGCATGATCAATTGCAGCGGGAATGCGCTTTCCCACATCAAGAACCGCAAGCACCGGCAACCGCAGAGCGACCGGCACACAAGGCACTGGAGAAAACATGGGCTACGAAACAAAGACGATCCGCATCGCCATGAACGGCATCACCGGCCGTATGGGCTACCGCCAGCACTTGCTGCGTTCCATCCTGCCCATCCGCGACGCCGGCGGCTTCACCCTGGAAGACGGCACCAAGGTTCAGGTCGAGCCGATCCTCGTTGGCCGAAATGAAGCCAAGATCCGCGAACTAGCCGAACTCCACAAGGTTTCCGAATGGACCACGGATCTCGACGCCGTCATCGCCGATCCCACCGTGGACATCGTCTTTGACGCCTCCATGACCAGCCTTCGCGCCGCCACCCTGAAGAAGGCCATGCGCGCCGGCAAGCACATCTTCACCGAGAAGCCCACGGCAGAGACCCTTGAAGAAGCCATCGAGCTGGCACAGATCGGCAAGGAAGCCGGCGTCACTGCAGGCGTTGTGCACGACAAGCTGTACCTCCCCGGCCTGGTCAAGCTCCGCCGCCTGGTGGACGAAGGCTTCTTCGGCCGCATCCTCTCCATCCGTGGCGAATTCGGCTATTGGGTCTTCGAAGGTGACGTCCAGGCTGCGCAGCGCCCGTCCTGGAACTACCGCAAGGAAGACGGCGGCGGAATGACCACGGACATGTTCTGCCACTGGAACTACGTCCTTGAAGGGATCATCGGCAAGGTCAAGAGCGTCAACGCCAAGACTGCCACGCACATCCCCGCACGTTGGGACGAGGCCGGAAAGGAATACAAGGCCACCGCTGACGACGCCTCCTACGGCATCTTCGAACTCGAAACCCCGGGGGGCGACGACGTCATCGGCCAGATCAACTCCTCCTGGGCCGTCCGCGTTTACCGCGACGAACTGGTTGAGTTCCAGATCGACGGCACGCACGGTTCCGCCGTCGCCGGTTTGAACAAGTGCGTTGCGCAGCAGCGCGCCCACACCCCCAAGCCCGTCTGGAACCCGGACCTGCCCGTCACCGAATCTTTCCGCAGCCAGTGGCAGGAAGTCCCGGCCAACGCTGAACTGGACAACGGCTTCAAGCTGCAGTGGGAAGAATTCCTGCGCGACGTCGTGGCCGGCCGCGAGCACCGCTTCGGGCTGCTTTCCGCAGCACGCGGCGTCCAGCTGGCCGAGCTCGGCCTGCAGTCCTCCGCTGAGCGCCGCACCATCGACATCCCGGAGATCACGCTCTAATGACGTCACTGATTCTTCCCACCAACGACGGCGGCACCCGCGAGTACCGCCTTCAGGCAGCCACATCGTGGGCCAAGCCGACCGCTCCTTTGACGGCCCGCCGCGCCTATGCAGCAGCCCACGTCATCCCCGAGGTCGCCGCTGACAACACCCCCGGCGCACCGGCGCAGCTCGACTGGGACGCCACCCTCGCTTACCGGCACGAGTTGTGGTCCTACGGCTTGGGTGTCGCCGACGCCATGGACACCGCGCAGCGCGGCATGGGCTTGGACTGGGCAGCCACCCAGCAGCTCATCAAGCGCACCGGCGCAGAAGCCGCATCCGTTGTTGCGGCAGGCGACGCCGCCACTTCCGGCAAGTCCGTCCGCGATCTCGTCTCATGCGGCGCGGGCACCGATCAGCTGGACATCGCCATGCTTCCCGAGGGTGCGGCTGGTATCCAGGCCGTCATCGACGCCTACCGTGAGCAGATCGCCGTCGTCAGTGAGGCCGGCCCCAAGGTCATCCTCATGGCGTCCCGTGCCTTGGCCAAGGTTGCAAGCGGCGCCGACGACTACCTGCACGTCTACTCGACACTCCTGCAGGAAGTGGATCAGCCCGTCATCCTGCACTGGCTCGGCACCATGTTCGACCCCGCACTGGCCGGATACTGGGGTTCCGACGACGTCTCCGTTGCCACCGAAACGTTCCTCAGCCTGATCCGCGAGCACGCGGACAAGGTTGATGGCGTGAAGGTTTCGCTGCTGGACGCCTCGCACGAGGTGGCTCTCCGCGCCGCACTTCCGGAAGAAGTCCGCCTCTACACGGGCGACGACTTCAACTACCCGGAGCTGATCGACGGCGACGAGACCCACCACTCGGACGCCCTGCTGGGCATCTTCGCCGCCATCTACCCTGCCGCTTCGGTGGCCTTGCAGAAGTACGACGCCGGTCAAGGCAGCGAAGGGCGCGCGATCCTGGACTCCACCCGTGAGCTCGGAAAGCACATCTTCAGCGCACCCACTTTCTACTACAAGACCGGTATCGCCTTCATGTCCTGGCTCAATGGCAAGCAGCCCGGTTTCCAGATGGTGGGCGGCCTGCACTCCGGCCGTTCGGTGCTGCACTTGGCCAAGACCTTCGAACTGGCCGACCAAGCCGGCCTGCTGAAGGATCCGTCACTGGCCGCGTTCCGGATGTCTGACTTCCTGCGGATCAACGGGGTGGGCGCATGAGCGCGGACTTCTCCCGCCTGTCGCTGAACAGCGCCACCACCAAGAAGTGGACGCTTGCTGAGGCTGTGGATGGTTGCGCCCGCGCCGGCATCCCCGCGATCGGACCGTGGCGTGACCGGGTGGCCGAGGCCGGACTGGATAAGGCAGCCAAGCTCATCAAGGACGCAGGCCTGCGGGTCTCCTCGCTGTGCCGCGGCGGCTTTCTCACTGCGGCCGACGCTGAAGGGCAGGCCGCAGCCCTCGCCGACAACTTCGAGGCCGTCCGCGAAGCAGTAGCGCTGGACACCCAGGAGCTGTTCCTGGTGGTTGGTGGGCTCGCTCCTGGTGAGAAGGACGTCGTCGCTGCACGCGAGCGCGTCGCCGACCGTCTGGAGGAACTAGTCCCGTTCGCTTCCGAGAACGGTGTACGGCTGGTGCTGGAACCCCTTCACCCGATGTACGCCGCAGACCGCGCGCTCATCTCCACCCTTGGCCAGGCCCTCGATCTCGCCGCGCCGTACGACGCGAAGGCGGTGGGCGTCGCCGTCGACACCTTCCACGTCTGGTGGGATCCGGAGCTGAAGGCTCAGATTGAACGTGCCGGCCGCGAAAACCGCATCGCCTCCTACCAGGTGTGCGACTTCAACCTGCCGATCGCTGCGGACGCGCTGTTGTCCCGCGGCATGATGGGCGACGGCGTCATCGACTTCGCGACCATCGGCACCTGGGTCAGGGACGCCGGATACACGGGAGACATCGAAGTTGAAATCTTCAACCAGGAAATCTGGGACGCCGATGGCGACACCGTTCTGGAAACCATGAAACAGCGCTACGCGGAGCTCGTCCTCCCGTACGCGTAACCACGTGATCCTCCCGCGGATGCCCTAAGCTCCGCGGGAGGATCACTCCAAAAACCAGCGGGTTCCTGCCAAGGTCACGGCGGGGGCCCGCTTTTGCGCCACCCATCCTCCTCCGGGCCACAGCTATCACGGCGAAGGTGCGGCCACCACCCACTTTGATTCTGACACTGCCCGGACACGCCGCAATGCGGGTGTGTCGCGGCAGTTCCGGGTCCAAAGAAGGTGGTGACGGCGTACCCCTATTTGTGTCCGCTATGAGTCGTGGAGTGCGCAGGTGAGATAAGTGGTACACAGTCGAAACATTGTGTCGACGAGAGGAAACAATGGCCACCTACGCTGGTTTTACCTGGACAAAGAAGTCCACGAAACCACTGAAAGGACACCACCATGATGCTCTTGAAGACCTTGAATTTTTTCCTCGACGCCAGCGGCAGCCACAGCGGCCCGTCCGGCGAATCCAGCCCCGAGAACTCCCCCGCCGTTGCCACGAAGCGCCTGACCTCAAGCGCTTGGGAGGGCTGGTGGGATGACGCAGATCAAGGCTTTCCCGCCGAAGCCTGAGCCTTCAACCAGCCACCAGCCCGGATTCAGGAAGCTCGCGCAGCGAGCTGCACTTTGGCCTTCGGCAGGCCGATAAAGGTGACCGACCCGCCGTCGAGCCCTTCCAATTCCAAGCTGATGTTCCGCGAGCCGTCCTGGGGTTCGACGGAGTTGACTAGGAAAACCTCACCACTGATCTGGACGCTGTCGCCGTTCTTAATGGCCTTGAGCTTCTTGCTCCTTGCACCGGGCGCCATGGCCAGATCCTCCACTGCCGCTACCTGTTCTTTCGGGAATCTTCATCGCGGGAATGGTTCCCGGGGGCGTCGTTCCCTGGGGTTTCCTTCCCGTGGGTTTCGCGAAGTTCCTCACCGCGGCGAACTACTTCTTCTTCCTTTTCCTGCATCTTGTCGCTCTTCTTGGTATCGCGCGGCGGCAGCTGGATGCTTTCTTCGGCCTTAATGCCGCCCTGCAGTTGGCGTCCGCGTTCCATCTCGGCGTCGAACTCTGCACCAAACAGTAGAGACATGTTCAGGATCCAGAGCCACAGCAGCATGATGATGACCCCTGCCAGGGCGCCGTACGTCTTGTTGTAGTTGCTGAAGTTGGCAACATAGAAGCCGAAGCCCAGCGATGCCAGGGCGAAAATCAGCAGAGCGATGAGGGAGCCCATGCTCATCCAACGGAATTTGGGCTGCTTCACGTTGGGAGTGAAGTAGTAGAGCACAGCGATGATTGCGACCACGATGATGATGAGGACCGGCCACTTGGCGATGTTCCAAACGGTGAGGGCGGTCTCCGACAAGCCGATAGCGCCTCCGATAGCCTCGGCCACGGGGCCGCTGAGGACCAGCATGGCTGCGGCGATGGCTGCGCCGACGACGGCAACGATAGTGACGGCGAGCATCGTGCCGCGCAGTTTGACGAAGCCGCGGCCCTCGTCCACTTCATACACCCGGTTCATGGCCCGGCTGAAAGCTGTGGTGTAGCCGGAGGCCGACCAAAGCGCCACCAGAATACCGAAAACCAACGCCAGCCCTGCTGTGTTGGACTGCGTGAGTTCCTCGATCGGCTGGCGCATGGCGTCAACGCCCGGCCCCGGCGCGAACTGTTGGACAATGTCCAGCAGAGCCGATGTTGTGCGTCCGGCGTCGCCAAAGATGCCAATCAGCGAAACCAAGGCCAGGAGCGCGGGAAACAGCGAGAGGACAGCGTAGTAGGTCAGACCTGCCGCCGCATCCGGACACTGATCCTTGGTGAACTCCCGCAGCGTCCGCTTGGCAACGTACATCCACGTGGGCTTCACCAGGTCATTGGGACTGTCCGGCTTGCGCGAGTCCTCGGGGGACGGAGCACTCTGCGCTTTGGCTGTGCTGGTGTGGGCTGAGTCTTGTGTAGTCATGGGGCACTCGTCCGTTTGGGTATTTTGCGCGAACAACTGACCCATCAATAGTAAGCATGCTGATGATTCATTCGGAAGAACCCACGCCGGTTAATCCATGCCGATCAGGACCTTCGGCCCCGGAAGATCATCGCGGAACCCATCGGGCAGGCTAAGCCAGCTTGCTCGCCAGCAGGAACTCGAACGGCGACTCAATCACTGAGCGGATCACTTGGCCGGCAGCGCCAAGGAGCGTTCCGGAATGTTCAAGGGCAGACACTGTCAGGTTGCCCGGATCCAGCAGACCGGGCGCGTAGCGCTCCAAACTGCTGAGCAGCGCGGGCCTGAGCCATTCCGCAAGCACGGCAAAGTGCCCGCCGAGGACTACGGCCTCAATATCCATCAGCCGGGCAGACGAGGCGAGCGCGACGCCCAGGTACCTCCCGGCGTCGTGAACTGCCCGCGTGGCCCGCGGTTCCCGGGCAACCAAGGCCGCCAGCAGCAGTTCCGTACGCCCACCCAGCGATCCTTCGGGAATGCCGGCCGCCTCGAAAATGGCTTCCTGGCCGGCAAAGGTTTCCAAGCACCCCGCCCCACCGCAGGAACAAGCTGGCCCGTCAGGGTGGACGACGATGTGGCCAAGTTCGCCGGCTGATCCGCCAGGTCCGGTGTAAAGTTCCGAACCGATAATGACGCCCCCGCCAACACCCACCTCCCCTGAAACATAGAGGAAGTCCGGCCGACCTGCGCCATACCAAAGCTCTCCGAGTGCTGCACTGTTGGCCTCGTTGGACAACCTGACGCCAAGCGGTGCGCCTTCCAGCAGGTCCTGCGGATTCAGTGCTTCGTGCTCCCAGTGCAGGTTTGGAGCGGACAACACAAGGTTTCGCTGCTCATCCACCAAACCCGGAACCGCCAGCCCGCCACCGAGGATCGAGATGTCCGCAGCGGCCGCGGCGGCTATTGCTTCGTCGGCCAGGCCACCCAGGCGTTCCATGACCTTTTCAGGCGCCAGGCCCCGGTTTCGCGATTCAACAGTCGAGTGGAATCGGAGGTTTCCTCCCAGGTCCACGAGGCCCACGGCCAAGTAGTCCACGTTGATCTCCATGCCCACTACGCCACGGCGGGCGCTGAGTTCCAAGCCCTGACCGGGCCGTCCCCGCTCCCCGTCCCGGTAAAGGCCCACTTCCGAGACCAGCCCGGACTCAACCAGGTCGGCGACCAGGCTGGAAACCGCCGCTTTGGTCAATCCGGTTCCCGCGGCCAACTGCGCGCGGCTGGGCTTGCCTTCTCCGGTTCGGGCAATGGAGTCCAACACCAATGAAAGATTTCGACGGCGGACGTCACCTACGCGTCCGGGTGCGGTCTGCTCATTCACTGGCGCGGGATCTCCTTTCAGATTCTAAGAAATTTTTGCCGACTTCCATTGACCATGATCCATCATCCACCATATAGTTCAGATTGAAAACTAATTGGAGTGCTTTTCTTCCAGTTCTTCCCCCAGTGCTTTGCAAAGGAGCAAAATGAGCCCGCAGCCCACCCCGCAGGACCGCTTCACCTTTGGCCTTTGGACCGTCGGATGGACCGGCGCCGATCCGTTCGGCGTCGCCACCCGCCCCGCCCTGGATCCGGTGGAAGCTGTTCACAAGCTCAGCGAGCTTGGCGCCTATGGCATCACGTTCCACGACAATGACTTGATTCCCTTTGATGCCACGGCGTCCGAGCGGGACCTGATCCTGAAGAACTTCAAGGCAGCCTTGGCAGAGACCGGCCTGAAAACTCCTATGGTCACCACCAACCTGTTCAGCCACCCGGTGTTCAAGGATGGCGGGTTCACCTCGAACGACCGGTCCATCCGCCGCTTTGCATTGAGCAAGATCCTCCGGAACATTGACCTTGCTGCGGAACTGGGTGCCGAGACCTTCGTAATGTGGGGCGGCCGCGAAGGCAGCGAATATGACGGTTCCAAGGACCTTTCCGCAGCATTGGATCGCATGAAGGAAGGCGTGGACACCGCAGCCGGGTATATCAAGGAGAAGGGTTACGGCCTTCGGATTGCCTTGGAGCCCAAGCCAAACGAACCCCGCGGCGACATCTTCCTGCCCACCGTCGGCCACGGCCTGGCGTTCATCGCGCAGCTGGAACACGGCGACATCGTAGGCCTTAACCCGGAAACGGGCCACGAGCAGATGGCCGGCCTGAACTTCACGCACGGCATCGCCCAGGCCCTGTGGGCGGGCAAGCTCTTCCACATCGATCTCAACGGCCAGCGCGGCATTAAGTACGATCAGGACCTTGTCTTCGGCCACGGCGACCTCACCAGCGCTTTCTTCACCGTGGACCTTCTGGAGAACGGCTTCCCCAACGGCGGTCCGAAGTACGACGGTCCGCGCCACTTCGACTACAAGCCGTCCCGTACCGATGGTTACGACGGCGTCTGGGAATCAGCCAAGTCCAACATGTCCATGTACCTCCTGCTGAAGGAACGCGCCCTGGCCTTCCGCGCAGACCCGGACGTCCAGGAAGCACTCACCACGTCAGGCGTCTTCGAATTGGGCGAGCCGACGCTGAACGCTGGCGAGACCACCGCAGACCTGCTGGCTGACGCCAGCGCGTTCGACACGTTCGACGCCGATAAGGCCGCCGAGCGCTCATTCGCCTTCGTCCGCCTCAACCAGCTGGCCATCGAGCACCTGCTCGGCTCCCGCTAGGTCACTCCCACCCACCGTCATCCCGCCGCCGGGCTCCCCAAGGTCTCTGCTTACAGGGTTCCCTGACGCCCGGCGGCGGTCCCCTTAAGGAATGAGCGCATGCCTCTCGTAGCCGGGATCGACAGCTCCACCCAGTCCTGCAAAGTGGTCATCCGGGATTCAGCCACTGGCGCCTTGGTACGTCAAGGGCGGGCCTCCCACCCGGAGGGCACCGAAGTTCACCCGGACCATTGGTGGTCAGCCCTCCAGGAAGCAATCGCACAGGCAGGCGGTTTGGATGACATCGACGCCGTGTCTGTTGGCGGTCAGCAACACGGCATGGTGTGCCTCGATGAGTCCGGAGACGTTGTCCGACCCGCTTTGTTGTGGAATGACACCCGCTCGGCCCCGGACGCGGAAGCGCTGATCCTTGACGCCGGCGATGGCGATGCCACGGCCGGCGCATCCTACTGGGCATTGCACACCGGAACCGTCCCGGTGGCATCGTTGACGGCTACCAAGCTTCGATGGTTGGCCCGAAACGAACCCGCTAACGCCCAACGGACAGCGGCGGTTTGCCTACCTCACGATTGGCTGTCCTGGCGGTTGGCCGGACACGGGCCCGGAAGTGGGCCGGCCGCCCTGGATCTCCTCCGCACAGACCGTTCGGATGCTTCCGGCACGGGCTACTACTCTGCCAGCAGCGGCGAATACCTTCCAGAAGTCCTCAACAACACGCTCGGCCACGTTCCCGTCCTGCCCGCTGTGGCCGGGCCATTGGAAACTGCGGGAAAGACACCTGGCGGGGCACTGATCGGGCCCGGCGCAGGCGACAATGCGGCAGCAGGTCTGGGCGTGAGTGCGGCCGTCGGGGACGTAGTGATTTCGATCGGAACGTCGGGGACAGTCTTCGCGGTTTCAGATGTCCCGGCGCTTGATGCTAGCGGGCTCGTGGCGGGCTTCGCGGACGCTACCGGCAACTATCTGCCGTTGGCCTGCACGCTCAATGCGACGAGAATCTTCGATGCCACAGCTGCACTACTGGGCATCACCCTGCCTGAGCTCGGCGACTTGGCGCTCTCTGCTCCGGAGGGCGCCGAAGGGCTGACCCTCGTCCCATACTTCGAGGGCGAACGAACCCCTAATTTGCCGGAAGCCAACGGCTCCCTCCATGGCATCACCGTTTCCAATTACACTCCCGCCAACATGGCACGGGCCGCTGTAGAGGGCGTGTTGTGTTCGCTTGCCGACGGGCTGGCCGCCTTGCAGGAACAGGGGGTCTCCGCCCAGCGCATCATCCTGGTAGGTGGGGGTGCGCAATCTATTGCGGTCCAGCAGATCGCGGCTGCAGCCTTCGGTGTGCCGGTGTTCGTCCCCGAACCAGGAGAATACGTGGCAGACGGCGCGGCCCGGCAAGCTGCAGGCGTTCTGACAGGGAGCTTGCCGGAATGGCCACTCGAGGGAACAGAGGTTGTTCGCGGAAATATCGTCGAGAGTCCCGAATTCCTGACGAGGTACCGCCATTACGCTGCCAAGGTGGCCAAAGGCTGATCGACGTCGCGGGTGCTCTATCGTGACAGGGTGAGCACTGAAGAAACCGCACCGCCCCGGCCTCCCGTCATGGAGGACGTTGCCCGAGTGGCAGGTGTCTCCCACCAGACCGTCTCCCGGGTGTTGAACAACCACCCCAATGTGAGCTCCAAGACCCGCGAGCGCGTGGAGCAGGCCATCACAGAGCTGGGGTACCGTCGGAACACCGCCGCACGAAGCCTGGTAACACGGCGATCCCAGACCATTGGCGTACTCGGCAGCGAAATGGCGCAGTACGGGCCATCGCACACGCTCCTCGGAGTCCAGCAGGCGGCGCGGGAGGCGGGCTATTTCGTCAGCGTCGCAGCCCTGCGCGAAGTGACGCCGGAAACCATTAAGGACGCCATGGCGCATTTCATGGACCAAGGCGTCGACGGCGTCGTAGTAACGGTGCCCCACCCGGGGACCTTTGATGTCCTCAAAGACATCACCGCACAAGTCCCCATGGTTGCTGTCGGATCAATCGGGGACGAACACCTCACGGGTGCCACTGTGGACCAGCGGCAAGGCGCGCGTCTCGCCGTCGAGCATCTCTTGGAACTGGGGCACCAACGGATCGGACACTTATCCGGGCCCTCCGATTGGATTGACGCCGCTGCCCGTATCGAGGGTTGGCGGGATGCCCTAACAGACGCCGGGATTGAACCCGTGACGCTCATCGAGGGCGACTGGAGCGCCGAATGCGGCTACCGCGAAGGCCTGAAAGTCGCAGCCGACCGCTCCGTATCGGCTCTCTTTGTCGCAAATGACCAAATGGCCCTCGGCGTTCTCCGAGCGTTCCATGAACTCGGCGTCCAGGTACCGGGGGACATCAGCGTGGTGGGTTTCGACGACCAACCGGAGTCGGCATACTTCATCCCGCCGTTGACAACGGTGGCCCAGGACTTCGAGGAGCTCGGCCAGCGCTGCATCGCCTTGCTACTGGACCGGTTGGAGAGCGGCGCTACCGGCACGCCTGCCACGGTTGCGCCCCGACTGGTAGTCCGCTCCACCACGGCTCCCGCCTCAAAGTAGGTAGCAGCAGTGCGCGTTCTGAGCGCTCAAAACGACGCCTGCTGCTACCTACTTGGGTGCGCCTTCGCCTGACCCCCGCCATGAGCACCTGTTCCACATGGTCCCCTCTTGACATCAAAGTTGTGAGCGCTAACAATTGCATCAGACCTTCTTCACTTTTCCACCCCGACCCCCGGCAATGAGGCCCTGGCCAGCCGGATGGAGACCCCATGAATACCTTTGAAAATCTCCCGCTGGACGAGCAGTTCGTCGTCGGCGTGGACTATGGCACTTTGTCCGGCCGCGCCGTCGTCGTGCGCGTTTCGGACGGAGCCGAACTCGGCAGCGGCGTGTTCGAGTATCCGCACGCCGTCGTGACGGAAAAACTCCCGGGTACCGGCCAGCGCCTCCCGGCCGACTGGGCCCTCCAGGTGCCCAACGACTATCGCGACGTCCTGCGCAATGCGGTACCGGCCGCCGTCGCCGATGCCGGAATCAACCCGGCAAACGTGGTGGGCATCGCCACCGACTTCACCGCGTGCACCATGGTTCCGACGACGGCGGACGGCACGCCGCTGAACGAACTGGAACGCTTCGCCGACCGGCCGCACGCGTTCGTCAAACTGTGGCGCCACCACGCGGCCCAGCCGCAGGCGGACCGCATCAACCAGCTCGCTGAAGAACGCAGCGAGTCTTGGCTTCCCCGCTATGGCGGCCTGATCTCCTCCGAATGGGAATTCGCCAAAGGGCTGCAGCTCCTCGAGGAAGATCCCGAAGTCTACGGCGCCATGGATCACTGGGTTGAGGCCGCGGACTGGATTGTTTGGCAGCTTTGCGGCAGCTACGTCCGCAACGCCTGCACGGCTGGCTACAAGGGCATTTACCAGGATGGAAAGTACCCCTCCGAGGACTTCCTGGCTGCCCTCAATCCTGATTTCAAGGACTTTGTCAGCAGCAAACTCGAACACACCATCGGCCGCTTGGGCGACGCCGCCGGTTACCTCACCGAAGAAGCCGCGGCTTGGACCGGGCTTCCGGCGGGAATCGCCGTGGCAGTAGGCAACGTGGACGCCCACGTCAGCGCGCCGGCCGCGAACGCTGTTGAACCAGGACAGCTCGTAGCGATCATGGGCACTTCCACCTGCCACGTAATGAACGGGGACGTTCTCCGCGAAGTCCCCGGCATGTGCGGAGTCGTCGACGGCGGCATCGTGGACGGCTTGTGGGGCTACGAAGCAGGCCAGTCCGGAGTTGGCGACATTTTCGGTTGGTTCACCAAGAACGGGGTCCCGCCGGAATACCACCAGGCCGCCAAAGATCAAGGCCTGGGCATCCACGAATACCTCACCGGACTAGCAGAAAAGCAGGCCATCGGCGAGCACGGACTGATCGCCCTGGACTGGCACTCCGGCAACCGTTCAGTGCTGGTTGACCACGAACTTTCCGGCGTGGTGGTGGGCCAGACCTTGGCCACCAAACCCGAGGACACATACCGGGCTCTGCTGGAAGCCACGGCTTTCGGAACCCGCACCATCGTGGATGCGTTCCGCGATTCGGGTGTTCCCGTCAAGGAATTCATCGTGGCCGGTGGGCTGCTGAAGAACAAGTTCCTGATGCAGGTCTACGCTGACATCACTGGCCTGCAGCTCTCCACCATCGGATCCGAGCAGGGTCCCGCCCTGGGCTCGGCAATCCACGCCGCTGTTGCTGCCGGGAAGTACAAGGACATTCGTGAAGCAGCCGCCGCCATGGCAGCTGCACCCGGCGCCGTTTACACTCCCATCCCCGAAAACGTGGCCGCCTACGAGGTCTTCTTCCAGGAATACAAAGCTCTGCACGACTACTTCGGCCGCGGCACCAACAACGTCATGCACCGCCTCAAGGCCATCCAGCGCGCCGCGATCCAGGGTTCAGGACAACAGGGTTCAGGACAACAAGGTTCGGCCACCCAGTCCGGCACCTTGGAAGGAGCCACAGCATGAGCACCCTTCTGGAAACAATCGCGAAGGTCCGCAAGGAAGTCTGCGAGCTGCACGCCGAACTGACCCGGTACGAACTTGTGGTTTGGACCGCCGGCAACGTTTCGGGTCGGATCCCGGGACATGACCTCATGGTCATCAAGCCATCGGGCGTCTCCTATGACAACCTGACGCCCGAGCTGATGGTGGTCACCGACCTCTACGGCACACCTGTGAGGGGCATCAACACCGGAAGCGCCGGGACCGTGGACTGGGGCAACCCGGACCTCTCCCCCTCATCGGATACCGCCGCGCACGCGTACGTCTACCGCCACATGCCGGAGGTGGGTGGCGTGGTCCACACGCACTCCACCTACGCAACGGCCTGGGCTGCCCGCGGCGAGGAAATCCCCTGCGTGCTGACCATGATGGGCGACGAATTCGGGGGGCCCATTCCGGTGGGACCGTTCGCGTTGATCGGCGACGATTCCATCGGGCAGGGCATCGTGGAGACGCTCAAAAACTCCAACTCTCCCGCGGTGCTCATGCAGAACCATGGCCCCTTCACCATCGGCAAATCCGCCCGCGACGCCGTCAAGGCTGCGGTCATGTGCGAGGAAGTGGCCAGGACAGTCCACATTTCCCGCCAACTCGGCGAGCCGCTGCCCATCGACCAAGCCAAGATTGAGTCCCTCTACGACCGATACCAGAACGTTTACGGCCGCTAAAGCGCCGCCGCTAAACCATTCGGACCACCACACTCCAGGAGCACCCCATGCCTACCGCCGTCAATACTTCCGCTAACAACACTTCCCTCGACCAGTACGAGGTCTGGTTCCTCACGGGCAGCCAGCACCTCTACGGCGAGGATGTCCTCAAGCAGGTCGCAGCGCAGTCGCAGGAGATTGCCAACGTCCTCAATGCCAACAGCAACGTTCCGGTCAAGCTCGTGTGGAAGCCCGTCCTCACCGATTCCGACGCCATCCGTCGCACCGCGCTGGAAGCCAATTCAGACGATTCCGTGATCGGCGTGACCGCCTGGATGCACACGTTCAGCCCCGCCAAGATGTGGATCCAAGGCCTGGACGCCCTCCGCAAGCCCCTGCTTCACCTGCACACGCAGGCTAACCGGGACCTTCCCTGGGCTGACATCGATTTCGACTTCATGAACCTGAACCAGGCAGCCCACGGCGACCGGGAGTTCGGATATATCCAGTCGCGCCTCGGCGTGCCGCGGAAGACCGTCGTCGGGCATGTCAGCAACCCTGAGGTTGCCCGACAGGTTGGTGCGTGGCAGCGCGCCTCGGCCGGATGGGCCGCCGTCCGCACGCTGAAGTTGACCCGCTTCGGCGACAACATGCGCAACGTCGCCGTCACCGAAGGCGACAAGACCGAAGCCGAGCTCCGCTTCGGCGTCTCCGTCAACACGTGGTCCGTCAACGAGCTCGCCGACGCCGTCCACGGCGCAGCAGAGTCCGACGTCGACGCTTTGGTTGCAGAGTACGAGCGCCTTTACGACGTGGTTGACGAACTCAAAGCAGGCGGCGACCGTCACGAGTCGCTGCGTTACAGCGCCAGGATCGAACTGGGTCTCCGCAGCTTCCTGGAAGCCAACGGCTCCGCAGCCTTCACCACCTCTTTCGAGGATTTGGGGGCGCTGCGTCAACTGCCGGGAATGGCCGTCCAGCGCCTCATGGCCGACGGTTACGGCTTCGGCGCCGAGGGCGATTGGAAGACCGCGATCCTGGTCCGCGCCGCCAAGGTGATGGGCGGCGACCTGCCCGGTGGCGCGTCGCTCATGGAGGACTACACGTACCACCTTGAGCCCGGCTCCGAGAAGATCCTGGGCGCGCACATGCTGGAGGTCTGCCCGTCGCTCACCGCCAAAAAGCCGCGTGTTGAGATCCACCCGCTGGGCATCGGCGGCAAGGAAGACCCTGTCCGCATGGTGTTCGACACCGACGCCGGCCCCGGCATCGTCGTGGCGTTGTCCGATATGCGCGATCGGTTCCGCTTGGTGGCCAACGTGGTGGACGTCGTCGATCTCGACCAGCCACTCCCCAACCTGCCCGTCGCCCGCGCACTCTGGGAGCCAAAGCCCAACTTCGCTACCTCGGCCGCAGCGTGGCTCACCGCCGGCGCCGCGCACCACACGGTATTGTCCACGCAGGTGGGCCTGGACGTATTCGAGGACTTCGCCGAAATCGCCAAGACCGAACTCCTCACCATCGACGAAGGCACCACCATCAAACAGTTCAAGAAAGAACTCAACTGGAACGCCGCGTACTACAAGCTGGCCGGCGGCCTGTGAGCACCGAATTCACCCTGAGTGCGGGCGGCTACACCGCCGTCGTGACCGCCCGCGCGGCTGCGCTGCGCGTCCTGCAATTTGAAGGCCGGGACCTCGTGGTCCCGTTTCCGGAGGGCGGCCCGATCCCTGACTACCGTGGCGTTATTGCCGCGCCGTGGCCCAACAGGATCGCGGACGGCGCGTACAGCTTCGACGGCGTCGAGCACCAGCTTCCTATCAACGAACCGGAGCGGGCTACTGCGCTGCACGGGCTCGCGTTCCCGCTCGATTGGGCCCTGAAAGAGTCCGACGCCGGGTCGCTCACTTTGACGTGCACGGTAGGGCCCACACCGGGATACCCGTTCGTGCTGGAGCTTTCGGCCCGATTCATGCTGGACGACGCCGGACTTCATACGTCCGTCACAGCAGTCAATGCGGCGGACGTCGCCGCCCCTTACGGCGTTTGCCCGCACCCTTACCTTGTGGCCGGCACATCACCGCTGGATGAGTGGGTTCTCGAGTTCGCCGCCGACTCTTTCCTGGAGGTCACGCCGGACCGGCTGCTGCCCCTGGGTGTCGTGGGCGTGGAAGGTCACGAGTTCGACTTCCGTTCCCCGCGGGCCATTGGCAGCACGGAAATCGACCATGCCTTCACAGGAATAGCGTTCGACGGCGGGCTGGCGCGGCTGTCGCTACGCGACCCGGCGGGCACCGGCGTCGGAATGTCCTGGGACGAAAGCTGCCCATGGCTGCAGATCCATACGGCTGACAAGCCGGCACCCGTCCCGGGCCGAATCGGACTGGCGGTGGAGCCCATGACGTGCCCGCCGGATGCCTTCAACAGCGGCACGGACCTGATCCGACTGGAACCCGGCACCCAGCACACGGCGTCCTGGAGCATCTACGCCCTGTAGTTAACCCAACTGAGTAACAGCACATGTCGCTATGGGCGGCCATTGGGACACGTGCTGTTACTCAGTTGGGTGCGCGCTCAGTTGGGTGCGCCGGCGGTGCTTTGGCGGACCACCAGCTCGGGGGTGAACACCACGGACCGGTGTTTGGTTCCGCCACTCTCTTGCTCCTCCGCGAGCAACTCAATCGCCGTCCGGCCGAGCGCCTCGGTGGGCTGTCGGATGGACGACAGCGGCACCACTGCGGAGATGGCGAAATCGATGTCGTCGTACCCAATGAGGGCGATGTCCTCCGGAATACGAACGGTTCGCAGCATCGTCAGGGATTGCATGACTCCGAGCGCCAGGAGGTCGTTGGAGCAGAAGACGGCTTCGGGCCGCTCTTGCGGGGAACGTTCCACCAAGCTGTTGCCCACTTTGCGGCCGGTCAGGACGGTCTGCCCCTCTGAGTCGAGCACCTCGATGGTGGCATCCGATACTTCACTGACAGCGCGCTGCGCGCCCTTGAGTCGGCTGGCCACCTGGCGGATGGAGGGCGTGCCAACAAAAGCCAGACGACGGCGGCCCAGGTCCAGCAGGTGCTTGGCGGCCAAGTAGCCGCCTTCCTCGTCATCCACGGAGACCGAGCTGCAACGATCGGTGTCTGCGAGTTCATCCACCAGGACTGTTGGGACTCCTCGTTCGCGCAGGGTATCGATCCGCTGACCCACGTCACCCACCGGCGAAATCAGCAGGCCTTGGACGCGCTGCTCTTGGAACAGATCCATGTAGTGGGCTTCGCGCGAAGCATCCTGGCCGCTATCCCCCACCAGGACGACGCTGCCCAGGGCCGCCGCCGCATCTTCCGCCGCACGGGCCACGGAGGAGAAGAAAGGGTTTCCAACGTCGAGCACGATCAAGCCGATGGTCCTGCTTTGGCCGGCGCGGAGCTGGCGGGCGGCGTCGTTGCGGACAAAGCCAAGTTCAGCGATGGATTTCAGGACACGTTCCTTGGTCCTCTGCGAAACCCGATCCGGATAGTTCAGCACATTGGAAACAGTTCCCACTGCTACCTGGGCGTGGGTTGCAACGTCTTTGATGCTGGCTGTCTGGGACATGCTTTCCGATCTCCGCTGGCTGACGTCAATGTGTTGGAAACGCCTTGACACCCTCCCGTTTACGAGGGTAATTTGAATCGTAACAAATGAAACGATTCAAAGACGAGTGACCCTGGAGATCCGCACATGAGGGTTTGTTTCCGCTCTTCAGTCCAGCCGGAACTGATGGCCGAGTACAAGCAGCGCCATTCCGCCGTATGGCCGGAGATGCTGTCCGCACTGAAAAACGCAGGGTGGAACAACTACTCACTCTTCCTAGCTCCGGACGGCCAATTGATCGGCTACCTGGAATGCGAAGACTACGAGGCAGCCCAGGCCCGCATGGCCGTGACTGAGGTCAATGCCCGCTGGCAAGCCGAGATGGCCACCCTCTTCGCAGACAGCGACGTCCCTCCGGACCAGGGCTTCGAGGTCATCGAGGAAGTCTTCAACCTTGAAGACCAGCTTGCCGCGGCGGGCGTCGTCACAGATGCCACCAGCGCCGCACACATAGATAAAGACTCCGCCCACGAATACCAGAAGGAACAAGCATGAACACCACAGAATCGGCCCTGGGCCGTCTAGGGGAACTGGCCATTGAAGTGCCGTCCTGGGCCTACGGAAATTCCGGGACCCGGTTCAAGGTCTTCGGCACTCCGGGTACTCCGCGCACCGTTCAGGAAAAGATCGCCGACGCCGCCAAGGTCCACGAGCTGACGGGCCTGGCCCCCACCGTGGCGCTGCACATTCCGTGGGACAAGGTGGATGACTACGCCGCCCTGCGCGAGTACGCCACCGGCTTGGGCGTTGGGTTGGGCACGATTAACTCCAACACTTTCCAGGATGACGAGTACAAGTTCGGCTCCCTGACCTCGTCCAATGAGTCCGTGCGGCGCCGCGCGATCGATCATCATTTGGAGTGCATCGAGATCATGCACGCCACTGGTTCCAAGGACTTGAAGATCTGGCTGGCCGACGGCACCAACTACCCGGGCCAGGACGATATCCGCGGCCGCCAGGACCGCTTGGCAGAGTCCCTCCAGGAGATCTACGCGGGCCTCGGCGACGAGCAGCGCCTGGTCCTGGAGTACAAGTTCTTCGAGCCGGCTTTCTATCACACCGATGTTCCGGACTGGGGTACTTCCTACGCGCAGACCCTTGCCCTGGGCGAGAAGGCGTTCGTCTGCCTGGACACCGGCCACCACGCACCGGGTACCAACATCGAGTTCATCGTCATGCAACTCCTGCGCCTGGGCAAGCTCGGCTCGTTCGACTTCAACTCCCGCTTCTACGCGGACGATGACCTGATTGTTGGCGCGGCTGATCCTTTCCAGTTGTTCCGCATCATGCACGAGGTCATCCGTGGTGGCGGTTTCGGAAAGGATTCCGGCGTCGCGCTGATGCTGGACCAGTGCCACAACCTTGAAGAGAAGATCCCGGGCCAGATCCGCTCGGTCCTCAACGTCCAGGAAATGACCGCCCGCGCCCTGCTCGTGGACACCGCCGCGTTGTCCGAAGCCCAGCGCGCCGGCGATGTCCTGGCCGCTAACGGCATCTTCAACGATGCCTTCTACACCGATGTCCGCCCGGTCCTGGCCGAGTGGCGTGAATCCCGCGGCCTGCCCGCCGACCCGATGGCCGCCTACAAGGCCAGCGGGTACCAGAAGAAGATCAACGAGGACCGCGCAGGCGGCCAGCAAGCCGGATGGGGCGCTTAAAAAGATGAGCACTGTTGAAGAACTGATCAACCGTTCCAACCGCCTCGGCGCGGACAAGCGGAACACCAACTTCGCGGGCGGCAACACCTCCGCCAAGGGCATGGAGAAGGACCCGGTGACGGGTCAGGATGTTGAGCTCCTGTGGGTCAAGGGCTCCGGTGGCGACCTCGGCACCCTGAAGGCTGAGAACCTTGCCGTGCTCCGGCTTGACCGGCTGAAGGCACTCAAGTCCGTTTACCCCGGCGTCGAGCGTGAAGACGAAATGGTGGCCGCGTTCGATTACTGCCTGCACGGCAAGGGCGGCGCAGCGCCGTCGATCGATACCGCCATGCATGGCCTGGTGGACGCCGCCCATGTGGACCACCTGCACCCGGATTCCGGCATCGCGATTGCTACCGCCGTGGACGGCGAGGCACTGACCTCCAAGGTCTTCGGCGACAAGGTTGTTTGGGTGCCTTGGCGCCGCCCTGGCTTCCAGCTGGGCTTGGACATCGCCGCGATCAAGGAAGCCAACCCCCAGGCCATCGGCACCATCCTGGGCGGCCACGGCATCACCGCGTGGGGCGCCACGTCCGAAGAGGCCGAGACCAACTCGCTCTGGATCATTGACCAGGCCGAGAACTACATCAAGGAAAACGGCAAGTCCGAGCCCTTCGGCGCCAAACTCCCGGGCTGCAGTGCACTCCCGGAGGCAGAGCGCAAGGCCAAGGCTGCTGCCCTCGCACCGGTGATCCGCGGCCTGGCCTCCACGGACAAGCCGCAGCTGGGGCACTTCAGCGATGACGCCGTCGTTCTTGAATTCCTTGAGTCCGAAGAGCACCCGCGCCTCGGCGCGCTGGGCACCTCCTGCCCGGACCACTTCCTGCGCACCAAGGTCAAGCCCCTGGTCCTGGACCTCCCGGCCGACGCCTCGATCGAAGACTCCGTGGCCCGCCTCAAGGAACTCCACGCGGCCTACCGTGAGGACTACCAGGCGTACTACGACCGTCACGCTGACGAGAACAGCCCTGCACTCCGCGGAGCGGACCCGGCCATCGTGCTGGTTCCCGGCGTGGGTATGTTCTCCTTCGGCAAGGACAAGCAGACCGCACGCGTGACCGGCGAGTTCTACATCAACGCCATCAACGTGATGCGCGGCGCCGAGGCCATCTCCACGTACGCCCCGATCGAGGAATCCGAGAAATTCCGCATCGAGTACTGGGCTCTGGAGGAAGCCAAGCTCGCCCGTATGCCCAAGCCGAAGTCGCACGCCACGCGCATCGCGTTGGTGACCGGTGCTGCGTCGGGCATCGGCAAGGCGATCGCCACCCGCTTGGCGTCCGACGGCGCGTGCGTAGTGATTGCCGACCTCAACCTTGAGAACGCGCAAAAGGTGGCCGAGGAACTGGGTGGTTCCGACGTCGCCATCGGTATCCAGGCCGACGTGACCGACGAAGCCCAGATCGCAGCCGCCATCCAGGAAGCCGTACTCGCCTTCGGTGGCCTGGACCTGGTGGTCAACAACGCCGGACTGTCCATCTCCAAGCCGCTGCTCGAAACCACGGAGAAGGACTGGGACCTGCAGCACAACGTCATGGCCAAGGGTTCGTTCCTGGTCTCCAAGGCCGCAGCGAAGGTCATGATCGACCAGGGCTTGGGCGGAGACATCATCTACATCTCCTCCAAGAACTCCGTGTTCGCGGGCCCGAACAACATCGCCTACTCGGCCACCAAAGCGGACCAGGCCCACCAGGTCCGCCTCCTCGCCGCCGAACTGGGCGAATACGGCGTCCGCGTCAACGGCATCAACCCCGACGGCGTGGTCCGCGGCTCCGGCATCTTCGCCGGCGGCTGGGGCGCCAAGCGCGCCGCGGTGTACGGTGTGGACGAGCAGGAACTGGGCAAGTACTACGCCCAGCGCACGCTCCTGAAGCGCGAAGTCCTCCCCGAACACGTGGCCAACGCCGCATCCGTGCTCACCAGCAACGAGCTGTCCCACACCACCGGCCTCCACATCCCCGTGGACGCCGGCGTTGCGGCAGCATTCCTGCGCTAGGACTGACAGTGAACAACGGAACCACCGCGAGCACCGCCCCGGCACACGCCGGGGCGGTGTCCGCTCCCGCAGTGTTCGCCGCCGTCGACATCGGCGCCTCCTCCGGCCGCGTCATGCTGGGCCGTGTTTCACCTGCATCCGGTGTCTCCCTCGAGACCATCCACCGCTTCCCGAACGGGGTTGTAGAGCTCGACGGCGGCCTCCGCTGGGACTTCGACGCCCTGTTCGCCGAGGTGCTGAAGGGCCTGACGGCGGCCGCTGCCGTGGCACGTGGGAACGGCGAGCGCATCGTCAGCGTCGGCATCGATACGTGGGCGGTCGACTACGGCCTCGTGGACAAAACCGGCGCGCTCACCGCGCAACCGTACAGCTACCGGGACGAACGCAGCCGCGCCACTGTGGAGCGGGTCCATGCGGTCATTTCGCCGGAGAAGTTGTATGCCACTACTGGTTTGCAGTACTTGCAGTTCAACACGGTGTACCAGCTGGCGGCAGAGCCGAACCTGGACGGGGTACAGGCTCTCCTGATCCCGGACCTGATCGCCTTCCTGCTGACCGGTGAGCGCCGGACCGAGGCTACTAACGCCTCCACCACCGGGCTGTTCGACGCCGTTTCGGGCCAGTGGGCCACGGACTTCCTGGATGCTTTCGGCTTGCCCCGGAACATCTTCCCGCCGCTCGTCCAGCCCGGTGAAACCGTGGGCACCCTGCTACCCGCGGTCCTTGAGCAAACGGGCCTGCCTGCGGACACTACGGTGGTGGCAGTTGGGTCGCATGACACTGCTTCGGCGGTCGCAGCCGTCCCCGCGGATCAGGAAGACTTTGCATACATCTCCTCAGGGACCTGGTCCCTTGTGGGTGTGGAGTTGGACGCCCCGGTGCTCACCGAAGCGAGCCGCAAGGCCAACTTCACCAACGAACGCGGCGTGGACGGGACCATCCGCTACCTCCGCAACGTGGGTGGCCTGTGGCTGTTGAGCGAATGCCAGCGTACGTGGGCTACCCAGGGATTCAGCCAGTCGCTCCCGGCTTTGCTTGACTCAGCTGCTGCGCTCCCTGCCGGAGGTCCGCAGATCAACGCCGACGATCCTGCCTTCACGGCCCCTGACAACATGCCGGACCGAATCCGCGCAGCCGTGCGCAACACCGGCGCGGTGCTCCCGGACCGGCCTGCCGCCGTCGTGCGTTGCATTATGGATAGCCTCGCTGCCGGGTATGCCCGGACGCTGGCCGACGCCGAACGGCTCACCGGCCGCAGCACCAGTGTGGTGCACATCGTGGGTGGCGGTTCGCAGAACCGGCTTTTGTGCCAACTAACCGCTGATGCGACCGGCAAGCCCGTGATCGCCGGACCCGTTGAGGCAACTGCGCAGGGCAACGTCCTGGTCCAGGCGCGCGCTGCCGGGGCGGTGACCGGTGGGCTGGCCGAACTGCGTGCGCTGGTGGTGGCAGGAACCGCACTGGAACACTACGTGCCGGCGGCCGCCCTGCAGGCCAGCCGTTCGTGACCCTGATTGGACGGGGAATGGCCCGGGAGTCTGGTACGTCACAGCGCCGGATGAGGGTGCCGCGCTAAACTGATCGCACTATGATCCGCACAATGTTCAAGTCCAAGATCCACCGCGCAACGGTGACACACGCCGACCTCCACTACGTCGGTTCGGTCACTGTCGACCTGGACCTCCTGGACGCAGCCGACATCCTTCCCGGTGAGCTCGTCTCCATTGTGGATGTGACCAATGGCGCCCGGCTCGAAACGTACACGATTGCGGGCGAGCGCGGTTCCGGCGTGATCGGGATCAACGGCGCGGCAGCCCACATGGTCCACGTTGGCGACACCGTCATCCTCATCACCTACGCGGAGATGACCACGGAAGAGGCACGGACCTACGAGCCGCGGGTTGTCCACGTGGACAAGGACAACAAGATCCTCCAGCTCGGCAACGACCCCGCCGAGGGCCACACCCTTGGGCTTATGCGCCCGCCCCACGCGCTCAGTAACGCAGCGCACCTCAGCTAAGGCTCCACAGCAACGTTCGACGTCGGCACCCAGGTGAGTGCCGACGTCGGGCGGTTTTTCGGGTCCGTATGACGGAACTCTCCCGAGAAAACGCTTACTCAGTTCTCATTTGTAGCTAAGCTGTCATTCGTGACCCAACCAGCTTCCGCCCGCACAGCGCCATGATCGGCGTCCTGTCCGGGTTCTTCGTGGTGTGGGCCATCATCCTGGTGGGCATGTTTGTTGGACGGCGGAACATCCTGGGCGAGAACGCCCGGTCCGTCCTGAGCTCGCTGACGTTCTTCGTCGCGAGCCCCGCCCTGCTGTTCGAGACCTTGAGCAAGGCCAAACTGCACGACGTTTTTGCCGCTCCCCTACTGGTCACGGCCGTAGGCGCCGTGGTGACGGGTCTGCTGTTCTTCCTGATCGCAAAGTTCTGGCTCAAGCGCGCCATGCCGGAAGCACTGATGTCCTCCATGAGTGCATCCCTGGCCAACTCAGCCAACCTCGGCATCCCCATCGCCGTGTTTGTCCTGGGTGATGCGAGTTATGTGGCTCCGTTGTTGATCTTCCAACTGGCGTTCTTCACGCCCATGTACCTGATGGCCCTCGACGCCAGCACCAGCACCCACCGCACCACTTTCCTCCGCTTCCTGCTGATGATCGTGAAGAACCCCATGATCGTGGGGTCGGCGCTGGGCCTCCTGGTAGCGGGCACCGGTTTCCAGGTCCCGACGCTGATTCTTGAGCCGATCCACCTCATTGGCGGTGCCGCGATTCCGGCCATGCTGATGTCCTTCGGCATGAGCCTGAACGGATCAAAGCCACTGCAAAAAGCCGCGGGCCGCAGGTTGGATACCTTGCTGGCCAGCGGGTTCAAGCTCATTGTCCACCCATTGATCGCGTACCTGTTCGCGCGCTTTGCGCTGGGCATGGAAGGGCACGCGCTGTTTGCCGTGGTGGTTACCTCCGCCCTGCCCACAGCACAGAACGTCTTCGTGGCGGCGAACCGCTACCAAGCGGGAATCACCGTGGCCAAGGACACCGTGCTCATCACCACCATCGTGGCGGTGCCGGCCATGATCGCCGTGGCCCTGCTGCTCGCCTAGCCGCACCGCTTCCCCAACTGAGTCGCAATTGTGCGCGTTTTCAGCGCTCAAAACGCGCTCTGCTGCGACTTACTTGGGTTATTCCACGTCCGCGCTGGCCAAGTAGTAATCCAGAAGCTGCGCGCAGCGAATGAAGCCCAGGTGCGAGTATGCCTGCGGATGGTTACCCAAGTGCGTTTCCGTGCCGGGATCGTACTCCTCCGGCAGCAAGCCCGTCGGTCCGAACAATGCCACCAACTGATTGAACAGCTCCAGGGCATCATCCAGGCGGCCAACGGCGAGGTACGCCTCGATCAGCCAGGTAGTGCAGATGTGGAAGCCGCCCTCCAAACCCGGCAGCCCGTCGTCGTACCTGTACCGGAAAACGGTGGGCCCCACACGCAACTCGCGTTCAACGGCTGTGACAGTGTCCAGGAACCGCTGGTCCTGAACATCCAGCAAGCCGGAAAGGCCTATGTGAAGCACGGCGGCGTCGAGGTCAGGACTGTCGTAAGCCACCGTGTAGGACATTGCCGACGAGTCCCAGCCCTCGCGCAGGACTTCCTCGCGGATGGTTTCGGCAGTGGGAGCCCAATCAGCGTGGGGTGGGCGCCCGTGCAAAGCGGCAGCCCGGAGGGCCCTGTCCAGCGTGACCCAACACATCACTTTGGTGTACACGTGGTGCCGCGGGGGCCTGCGGGCTTCCCAAATCCCGTGGTCGGGCTCATGCCAACGGGCAAGCACCGCATGTGCCATCTGTTCCATCAGGAACCAGTGTTCATCGGGCAGGAATCCACGCCGCTCGGCAAGATCGTGGATCAGCTCGGCAATGGGCCCGAACACGTCCAACTGCACCTGATGATCTGCCGCGTTGCCGATCCGGACGGGTCGCGAACCTGCATAACCGGGCAGGCTTTCCACGATTGCCTCCGTGGAGAGCGGCGCCCCGGTCACCGAATAGAGGGGATGCAACCACTCGGGCCCTGGAGCATTCTTGAGGATGCGGTCCAGCCAGGCCAGGAACCCGTCGGCCTCCCGCGTGGAGCCCAACGACACCAATGCATTCACGGTCATGGACCCGTCACGCAGCCAGCAATACCGGTAATCCCAGTTGCGGGTCCCGCCGATGCCCTCTGGCAGCGACGTGGTGGGCGCGGCCAGCACTGCACCGGTGGGCTCGTGGACGAGCGACTTCAGCACCAAGGCGGAGCGGCGCACCAAGGAAGTTTTGATGGTGGGCAGCTGCAGTGCCTTGATCCACTCCCGGGAAGACCGCCCGACGCCGGCACGCCGGTTTGGCTCCCCCGCAGGGTCCGCGGGCAGCGGCTCAGTGTCACCGCATCGAAGGTTCAGCACCACAGGACCGTGATGGAGGGGAACTTCGGCGGTGGCAGTGGCATATTTGCCGTCGCTGCTGATCCGGAATTGAACCCCTGGTGCGGACAGGATGATCGGATCCGAAGTACCCATGATGTGGACTTCGTCGCCCCGGATCTCCATACTGAAGGGCGCGTTGGCGTAGTCCGGCCGGGGCGCAAACACTACGCGCGCAGTGCCCGTCCCGGAGAGGACGCGCACCAAACTGGTGATGCCTTCCGGCGCCGGTTCCAAGTAGTCGGTCACCGTGACATCGGCCCAGCGCGTTTCAACGATCATGGTGTTGTCCACATATCGCTGCGCCAGCACCTGCGACGCCTTCACCGGTTCGATGCTGAAGTGCCCAGCTGGCTCACCCCCAAGAATGTGGGCAAATATTGACCCGGAGTCCGGCAAGGGGTGGCTCATCCAGCAGACCTTCGCGTCCGGGGTGAGCAACGCCGTTGAGCTTCCATTGCCAATCATCGAATGCCGTTCCAGCCCCACAGCATCCTCGCCGAACAACCAGGCCCGCCGCAGTTCGAACAGCAAAGCCAGCACGTGCGCAAAGGATTCCGGATCCGGGATGGTGTGGGCCGCCGTCGTATCTCCCGGTCCGACGTGCAATCCGAGGTCAGGCCCGCGCAGGGTGGCGATCGCTTTTTCGTCGCTCTCGGCATCGCCGGCATACAGCGCAGCACTTACCCCAAGCCGTGCCCGGAGCTGCTCCAGGGCCTGGCCTTTGGCTGGTTCCTCCACGGTCAAATCCAGCACCGTTCCATCGATGATGAAATACAGCCCGAACTCGATGGCGATCTTTTGCGAAACGAAGATCACCCGCTCCACTACCTCGGGCGTCGCCGGCCGGGTGTGCACGGCAACCCCAACGGGCTTTCGGACAATACTGATGCCCTTCTCGAAAGCAACGGCTTCGGTCAGCGCCGTGGCCACGTGTTGAAGCAACTGCTCCGTGGCTAGCGACAGTGTGTAGGCGTAGCCCATGTCGAACTCCATGCCATGGGAACCCACCAGATGGACCTCGGCCGGGAGCCGGGAAACTGCTGCCAGATCCCGCAGTGAGCGTCCGGAGATGATGGCCGTGTGCGTGTTGGGCAAGGCGGCGAGCGCGCGGAGCGCCACGGCGGCGCTATCCAGTGGCAGTGTTTCCGTTGACACGCCCTCAGCGGAGCAGAGCGTTCCGCCATAGTTGCACGCCACCAGCAGGCCGGGAACCCTGGCCAGTGCCCTGAGCTCCGCGAATAGTTGCGGCGTGATGCCGTTCTCCGCGTCAGACTGGAGGACAGAGCGAAGGAGGCCAAGCGGGAGCGATTTCATGAGCAGCGCCGAGTCGGCTACTGCTTGGTTCAGGTGCGTAGGCATGGCGAATCCTTCCGAAGCGGATAGCTACAGTTTCCGCCCGGACGGTTTCGCTTGACTACCTAGTTGATTGCAATGAAGTAAAGCTTTTCCTTGGATTTATGCGGCGAGGTCCCGCACCCGCTTTTCCGGAGCGAGGCGGGACCTGACGCAACCACTAAGCCGCGTACGTGTCCGCGATGTCCAGGACCTCGTCCAGAATGGCCAGGCCCGTCAGGGCATCCTCAACGCTGATATTGCACGGCGGAACCACATGGATACGGTTGAAGTTGGCGAACGGGATGAGTCCACGTGACTTGCAGGCTGCCACGAGTTGGTTCATCTCGGTGCTGGAAGAACCGTACGGAGCCAAGGGTTCGCGGGTGGCACGGTCCTTGACCAGCTCGATGGCCCAGAAGACACCCCGGCCCCGCACTTCGCCCACGGACTGGTGACGTTCCGCGAATCCGGCGAGCGCCGGCCCGATCACGTCAGTGCCGAGGCTCGCTGCGTGCTGCACCATGCCTTCGCGTTCCATGGCGTTGATGGTGGCTACGGCGGCCGCCGTAGCCAGCGGGTGGCCGGAGTAGGTCAGTCCGCCGGGGTAGGCGCGGGTACCAAAGGTAGCTGCGATTTCCGGACTAATTGCTACGCCACCGAGGGGTACGTAGCCGGAGTTCACGCCCTTTGCGAAGGTGAGCAGGTCCGGAACAACGTCAAAATGCTCGACGGCGAACCACTTGCCTGTGCGTCCGAAGCCAGCCATGACCTCATCGGCTATGAAGACGATGCCGTACTTGGTGCACAGCTCCCGAACGCCTTGCATGTATCCGGCCGGAGGAACGTAGATGCCCGCCGTTCCGGGGATGCTCTCCAGCATGATCGCAGCGATGCTGGACGGACCTTCGAACTCGATGAGCTGTTCCAGGTGCTCCAAAGCCCTCTGGGCTTCCTCTTCCTCGGTGGTGGAGTGGAACGCCGTGCGGTAGAGGTATGGCGGGAAGAAGTGAATGGTGCCCGCGGAGCCGTTGTCACTGGCCCATCTCCGTGGATCACCGGTGATATTGACTGCCAAATGCGTTCCGCCATGGTACGAGCGGTAGGCGGAAAGGACCTTATGGCGGCCAGTGTGCAGCCTGGCCATTCGGACGGCGTGCTCATTGGCATCTGCCCCGCCGTTGGTGAAGAAGATCCTGTCCAACTCCCCCGGGGTCCGCTCGGCGATCAGCCGTGCGGCTTCGGATCGGGCGTCGTTCACATAGCTGGGAGCAATGGTGCACAGCTTTGCTGCCTGCGCGGCGATCGCCGCGACTACGGCCGGGTGCTGGTGTCCGATGTTGGTGTTGACCAGCTGCGAAGAGAAGTCCAGGTACTTGTTGCCCTCTCCGTCCCAGAGGTGTGAGCCCTCTGCTGCGCTGATGACCATGGGGTCCAGCGTGTCCTGCGCAGACCAGGAGTGGAAGACGTGCTTGCGGTCCAGGTCGTAGGCGCGTTGGGCTGCCTCGCGGTCCGTTTGTGTTGGTTCAAGGGTGGCGGTCATGGTGGCTGTCCTGACGTCGTCGGCGCTTAGGAGTTTTGGGGGAAGCCGAGGTTGATTCCGCCGTGGCTGGGATCCAGCCAGCGGGTGGTGACGGCCTTGCCTCGGGTGAAGAATCCGACACCTTCAGAACCGTGGGCATGGGTATCTCCGAACAGGGAGTTCTTCCACCCGCCAAATGAGTAGTAGGCCATGGGCACCGGGACGGGGACGTTGATGCCCACCATTCCCACCTCAACTTCGTTCTCGAAGCGGCGGGCTGCACCGCCGTCGTTCGTGAAAATCGCGGTGCCGTTGCCGTACGGGTTGGCATTGATGGTGGCCAGGGCGTCGTCGTAGCTGTCCACCCGGACCACCGAGAGCACCGGTCCGAAGATTTCGTCCTGGTAGATGGACATATCGGTGGTGACGTGGTCGAACAGGGTGGGGCCCACGAAGAAGCCGTCGCCTTCGGCGTCGGGAACTACGCCGCGACCGTCGACGACGAGCGTGGCACCTGCCGCTTCACCGGCGTCGACGTATCCCGATACCTTGTCCCTGTGCTGGGACGTCACCAGGGGGCCCATGTCGCAACCGCGCAGTCCGTCCCCGGTGCGCAGGCTGCGGGCACGATCAGCGATTTTATCCACCAGCGCATCGGCGACGTCGCCGACGGCCCGGAGCGCCGAGACAGCCATGCAGCGTTCACCAGCGGAACCGAACCCTGCGTTAATGGCGGCGTCGGCAGCGAGGTCAAGATCGGCGTCGGGAAGGACAATCATATGGTTCTTAGCGCCGCCAAGCGCCTGGACCCGCTTGCCGTGGGCAGTAGCCGTCTCGTAGACGTACTTGGCGATCGGGGTGGAGCCCACGAAGGAAACGGCTTTGACATCCGGGTGCGTCAGCAGGGTATCAACCGCCACCTTGTCACCGTGAAGGACGTTGAACACGCCGTCGGGAAGGCCGGCTTCCTTCCAGAGTTCGGCGACCCAATTGACAGCCGTGGGATCCTTCTCACTGGGCTTGATGATGACGGTGTTGCCGGCGGCGATCGCGATCGGGAAGAACCACATGGGCACCATCGCGGGGAAATTGAACGGGCTGATGATTGCCACAGGGCCCAGTGCCTGCCGGATGGAGTGGATGTCCACCTTGGTGGAGGCGTTCTCCGTGTAGCTGCCCTTAAGCAGGTGCGGTATACCGCAAGCGAACTCCACCACTTCCTGACCACGGGTTACCTCGCCCAGGGCATCATCCAGGACCTTGCCGTGCTCAGAGGTGATAATCGCGGCGAGCTCGTCCTTTCGGGAGTTGAGGAGCTCACGGAAAGCGAAAAGGATCTGGGTGCGGCGAGCCAAGGAGGTATCGCGCCATGCCGGGAAAGCAGCTTTCGCGGAGGCGACGGCGGCATGACCGTCCTCGACGCTGGCCAAAGCAACCTGCCCGGTCACCTTCCCCGTGGCTGGGTTTGTGACGGGAGCTGTGCGGTCGCCGGCGGGGACGTAGCTGCCGTTGATCCAGTGCTCGATGGTGTTCAAGAGTTCTCCTTGGTGCGGGGGTGTTTTCGAAGGTTGGAATAAGTCTGTCCGTCGCGACGTCCACCCAGAAGAGCCCATGTGTAAAGGAATACTCAGCGAGCCTTACACTGTGTAAATGCTGCCTACCGTTCGCGCCATCCTCGGACTTCCCGTGCTGCGAGCCGCCGCTCCCAAGGTCCTTGGCGGCACAACGGGATTGGACGCGCCCGTTCGTTGGGTGCACGTCAGCGAAATCCTTGACGTCGGCAACCTGCTGTCCGGCGGGGAACTGGTTCTGACCACGGGATTGGAGCTGGAAAAATCCCCGGAAGAATCGGCGTCGTTCATCCGGTCACTGGAGGCGGCCGGAGCCGCAGGATTGATCGTGGAACTGGTCGGGCAGCGCCAACGCAGCCGAACGGCCTTGGAGAAAGCCGCCCGTACGGCAACATTGCCGGTGGTTGTTGTGGAACATCGGGTGCGGTTCGTCCAGGTCACGGAGATCGTCCACAGGATGATCGTGGCTGAACAGCTGGAGCGCGTGGAACGCGCCCGGGACGTCCACGAAGCATTCACCGTGCTGAGCTTGGAAAGTGCCGACACCCAACGCGTCGTGGAGCAAGCAGCCACCATGATTGGGGCTTCAGTGGTGCTGGAGGACCTTTCGCACTTGGTGCTTGCCTACGCGGGTCACCACGTGTCCACTACGGATCTTCTGGACGACTGGGAGCGACGATCCAGGACCACGCCCTTCCCGGCACACACCGGACGGTCCGGACCAGAGCGATGGCTGCAGGCAGCAGTGGGAGTACGGCAACAAGTCTGGGGCAGGCTGGTAGTGCCCGTGCCGTCCGCGGCTTTCGGTGCCGACGAAGACATGGCGATCATGGTTCTTGAGCGGGCCGCCCAGACCCTGGCGATCAACCGTTTGGCGGATCGCGATCAACGCGAGCTCAGCCATCACGCACAGGCCGGACTCCTGAACGCGCTCCGCCAGCCCCGTGGACTCAGCGAAGCGGAGGCACTGGCACGGGCGGGTTCCTTGGGTTTGAAACGCTCGTCCTACTACGTTCCTCTGGTTTTCAGGACCGCCCTGCAGGCTTGGGGTTCCCCCGTCCTGCCCGCGGACCCCTTCGCCGGGCAGCAGGACGAACGCGAACTTCTCGAGCGGCTGGCCAAGGCGTTGAAGTCCAGCGCCGGCACAGCTTTGGCGGCAAGCATCCAGTCCGGTTCGGTGGGGATGATCCTCGCCCTCCCCGCCCGCCAGCAGGAGGAGGCGACCCTGCAAATCCTGGCCGGGGCTGCAGCAGGGCCAGGGGCTGATACGACCCCCAACGCCCAACCCAATTCCGCGGTGCCCCCTGCATGGATCATTGGAGTGGGCCGCATGAAGGCAACGCTTTTGGAAGCCGCAGCCGGCATCGACGAAGCCGCCCATGTAGCGGAGAGTGCCGCCACGCTCCGGGAAGCGGGCAAGCCCTATTACCGGGCTACAGATGTGCGCCTTCGCGGGCTCCTGGCCCTCCTGCGCAAGGACCCACGCGTTCAGCAATTCGTGGAGTCGGAGTTGTCAGCCGTCCTCCAAGCAGACGCCGAGGGCAAAGGCGAGTATCTGGAACTGCTGGGGCTTTACCTCGGGTCCGGTGGCAACAAAGCAGCCATGGCGCGCAGCGGTTACCTGAGCCGCCCTACTCTTTATACCCGGCTCGCCAAGTTGGAGGAACTGCTGGCCGTGGACCTGGACGACGCCGAATCGCGAACCTCACTGCATGTGGCGCTCCTGGCGCACCTCATCCGGGGCCAGTAACCGGCCGCCCTAGGTGCGACCATGGACGGATGGCAAAACCCTTCACCCTCACGCAGCTGCGGTACTTCGCCGTGGTGGCGGAACTCGAGAACATGACGGCAGCGGCCCAGCGACTGATGGTGACGCAGTCTGCGCTATCCGCGGCGATGGCCCAGTTGGAAACGAGCCTGGCCACGCAGCTGTTCGTTCGCCATAAATCCCGGGGCCTTCGACTGACACAGAGCGGCCGGCAATTCGCCAAAGACATCAAGTCCTTCCTTGAGCAGGCAGATTCGCTGTATGAGTCCGCGCGAGGCCTGTCCACCACGCTGGTTGGCGAGCTGAAAGTTGGCGTCTTCGCCCCGCTGGCGCCTTTCCGCCTTCCTGCCATCCTGCAGACGTTCGAAAGCCGGCATCCCGGCGTCGAGGTTTCCATTCTGGAGGCGGATCTGGCTACGTTGCAGGACGCACTGATGGATGGCCGTTGCGATGTCGCCCTCACCTACGGCCTGGGCCTTGGCAAGGGTTTCGCGTACAAGGTGGTGGAGCGGGTTCCGCCACACATCCTGGTCCACGAGGGGCACCCGGCGGCGGGCCGCCCGGAACGTGAAATCTCGCTGATGGAGCTCGACGGCGAGCCTTCCGTAGTGCTGGACCTTCCGCATAGCCGGGAGTACTACGAGCAGCTCTATGCCATGGCCGGAGTAGTCCAGAATGTCCGGCACCGATTCGCAGGTTATGAGACCGTACGCTCATTCGTTGCCAAGGGCCACGGCTATGCCATCCTCAATCAGCGGCTGCACAGTGACGTCACCTACTCAGGTGGAAAGGTAGTCCCGCTGGCACTGACGGATGCTTTCCCGCCGATCGAGGTGATGTTGGTCCGGCCGGAAGGAGTCCAGGCCACCCAACGGGTGTTGGCCTTCGAAGAGACCTGCCTGAAGTTGTACGGCGCCGTCCGGGACTAGGTCACCACAGCTGGGTTATCGAATAAGTCGATCGCAGAATCAAAAACAATCAATTGGACAGATGTGATCCATGTCACCGAAGGTTGAACCAGTCCAGCTTCTGCACTACCGGGTAAATACCCCAAAGTGCCCGCCGTTGCAGTAAACGTCACCTCAGCTGGACCTCCGTTTGCCATCTTGATCAGAGGAGATTCGATGGTTCAGAACAGCGTAGAAAGTGTCCGCGTGGTTTCGGCCCACGGACCCATCCGCAACAACGAAGCAATATTCGCCGAAATCATTTCCCACAGCCGAAACACCGAATCGGCAGCAGGAAATCTGAGCACCCTAGCGTGGCAGTCATGACCCTCAATAAGCTCGCCGAGCAAGAATCGGCCCAGGATCCGGCACGCTCAACGCCCACCATCGATGGCAACGTCCAGCCCCACCACAAGTCCACAACCATGCAGAAGCGTGTCCTGGCTGGCGGTAGCGTTGGCCAGTTCATCGAGTTCTACGACTTCACCCTCTACGGCCTCACGGCCGTGGTGTTCTCTCAACTCTTCTTCCCGGGCAGCAACCCGCTGACAGCAATGCTGGCCACGTTCGCCACGTTCGGCGTAGCTTTCGTGGTCCGCCCCCTCGGCGGCCTGTTCTTCGGCGCACTGGGTGACCGGATCGGTCGGCGCCGGGTCCTCACCATCACCCTCATCGCGATCGGCGGAGCCACTGCCCTCATGGGGCTGCTCCCCACGTACGCCCAAATCGGAGCTTGGGCACCGGCCCTCCTGGTTCTCTGCCGGCTGATCCAAGGATTCTCCGCGGGTGGCGAATCCGTTGGTGCGCCGTCCTTCGTGTTCGAACATGCGCCCGTCAGCAAACGTGGTTTCTGGCTCAACATCACCATTGCAGCAACGGCGCTGCCATCGGTGGTGGCGGGCTCCATGATCCTGATCCTCAGCCAATCCATGCCCAATTCGGCGTTCATGGAATGGGGCTGGCGCTTACCGTTCCTGCTCGCCCTTCCCCTTGCCTTGTTCGGAGTGTGGATCCGTAGCCGCACCGAAGAAAGCGATGTCTTCAAGAAGGCACAGGACGGGCAGACCAAGGAATTCAGCCCCATCCGCGAGGCCTTCCGCGAAAACAAGCTCCGCATGTTGCAGGTCGTCTTCGTGATGGGCCTGACAGCAATGGGCTTTTACTTTCTCTCCGCCTACTTCGTCTCCTATGTCCAGACGACAGGAAAACTAAGCCGCGAGCAGTCATTGATGGTCAACGCCGCGGCACTGGCACTCTATGCCGTACTCCTGCCGATCGGCGGGCGACTCGGGGACCGTTTCGGCCGCAAGCCAATGTTGATCGCCGGTTCCGCTGCCCTGGCTTTGCTGTCCATCCCGAGCTTCATGCTCGTGACCAGCGGCAGCCTGCCCCTTGCACTGCTCGGCCAATCAATCTTCGTGGTGGCACTCTGCATCTACGGTGGCGGCTGCTACACGTTCTTCGTCGAAATCTTCACCACCAAGACACGCTTCACCTCGGCAGCTGTCAGTTACAACGGCGCCTACGCGATCTTCGGCGGCACCGCTCCACTGATCGGCACCGCACTGGTCGGCGCTACCGGGGTACCGCATGCGCCAGGCCTCTACATGGCGGCAGCTGCCGCCGTCGTACTTCTCCTGATCCTCTTCACCAAGGTGCCTGAGACCCGCGGCCGCATGGGCTGAGACCCACCGCACCCACTGCACTTCCAAGCACTCTAAGGACCCCCATGACTTCCTCCGCTTTCCTTCAGGACTTCCACCATGTGGCCACCATCGGCGCCACAGCCAACAACGGCGTCGACCGCCAAGCCGCAACGCCGGATGATGCCAAGACCCGCGACTGGTTTGGGCAGTGGATTCACGACGCCGGATGGCAGCTTCAGGTGGACGGCATCGGCAATATGTTCGGGCTGCTTGAGTGGACGCCCGGGGCGCCCTTCATCCTGATCGGTTCCCATCTGGACAGCCAGCCGTTAGGTGGCCGGTTCGACGGCGCCTACGGTGTGATTGCCGCCCTGCACGCAGCCAGGGCCATTGACCTCGAAGTCAGGGCGGCCGGCACTGCGCCCCGCTTCAACCTGGCCGTCGTCAACTGGTTCAACGAGGAAGGCGGCAGATTCGCACCATCCGTCATGGGAAGTTCCGTTTTCACGGGGCTGTTTGACCGTGAACAAATGTTGTCCGTCAAAGATCTCCAGGGCGTCTCAGTCCGTGAGGCGTTGGAAGGCATTGGTTACCTGGGCACGGACGCAGGACCGAAGGCCGCGGGCTACGCGGAAATCCATATAGAGCAGGGCCGCATCCTGGAACGGGAAGGAATCAGCATCGGTTTGGTGGACAGCAGCTGGTACACGCAGAAGCTGGACATTGAAGTGCTGGGCGAACAGTCCCACACTGGCGCAACAGCCATGGCAGACCGGCACGATGCCCTGGTGGCGGCATCGAAAATCATCCTGATGGTCCACGAGGTCACCAATGACTTCGACGAGGAAGCATTGGTCTCTTCCGTAGGCCAGCTGACGTTGGAGCCCAACTCGCCCATCGTCGTCGCACGTCGTGTGCACCTGGTGGCGGATTTAAGGTCGGGCGACCCGGAGATCGTCAATGCAGCCCGCGCCAGGTTGCTGGCCGACATCGGGAAACTGGCCGCTGAACATGACATCAAAGTCAACGTCAAAGACTTCGACATCCGCCCCATCCGACGTTTCCCGGAAGCCGGGCTGGAACTATCAGCCAAGATCGCGGCAAACCTTGGGCTGTCTTCCCGCCGCATCCAGACCATGGCCGGGCACGATTCCGTGGCCATGAACACGGCCGTTCCGTCGGTGATGTTGTTTATCCCGAGCGTGGACGGCGTATCCCACTGCGAGCGCGAATTCACCAGCGACGAGGACATGGTGACGGGCGTGCAGATGCTGACGGGTGTTGCCCGGGAACTGGTGCAGGGAGAGCTGGCATGACCGCGTTGCACTACCTCGACGCCAGTACGGCCCTGGGTCTGTTCCGACGCCGTGAGCTCTCTCCGGTGGAACTACTGCAAGCGGTGATCGACCGCATCGGGGAGGTAAACGGCGGCGTCAATGCGCTGACAGAGACACTCTTTGAGGAAGCCCTGCCGGCGGCACGAAAGGCAGCCACCCAGTATGCCCGCGGCCGGGACATTACTCCCCTGCTTGGATTGCCGGTGGCCGCAAAGGAAAAGCACGGGCTCCAAGGCCGCACGCTTTCCCAAGGTCTCGTGATGCAGAAGGACACCATTGCAGAGTCCGACCATCCTGTGATTGACAGGATTCGACGGGCCGGCGGGATCATCCATGCCCGAACCACCACGCCGGAATTGAGCTGCGCCACTGTCACGCACAGCCCGCTCTGGGGTGTCACCCGAAACCCGTGGAACCAACAGTTCTCCCCCGGTGGGTCATCGGGAGGTTCAGGTGCGGCGTTGGCTGCAGGGTTCGCGCCCCTGGCTACGGCGTCCGACATCGCTGGATCAACCCGGTTGCCGGCGTCGTTCACTGGAACCGTTGGCTACAAGGCGCCCTACGGAAGGATTCCAGGGTTAGCCCCGTTGTCGGCGGACCACTACCGTGGCGATGGGCCCATGGCACGTACCGTGGCAGACACGGCATTGCTGGCGAACATCATGTCCGGGCGACACCCCGGTGATCACACCACAGTGGCCGACACTTCATCCATAACTCCGGATCCGGCAGCGGTGGCCGGCTTGCGGATCGCGCTTTGCCTACGCTTGGGCAATTACCCGGTAGCTCCCGACGTCGAAGCCAACACCCGTCGAGTGGCGGAAGCTCTGTCGGCGGCGGGGGCCGTGGTGGAGGAGATCGTCCTCCCTTGGACTGTCGAGGAAATCAGCAGAACCATGTTTACGCACTTCGGATATCTGCTGGGTCCGGCCATGGAGGACGAAACGGCCGGTAGCGAGCCGCAGCTTGCCGCCTACACCAGGCGCTTTATGGCTGACGCCCGCGTGGCAGCCGAGCACAACCGTTATGTAGACGGGGTGCGGGCCGAAACCCTCCTGCAGGCGCAGTTGGCAGAAGCCATGACCGGGTTCAGCGCCTTGCTGTGTCCGGCGTCGGCTATCTCAGCTTTGGAAGCCGACGCCGACTATCTCAATGGAATCGACGCCAATGGGCAACACCTCAGCCATTACTGGCAAGCGCATATGACCGCGCCGTTCAACATTGCCAATCGATGCCCGGTCCTGGCCGTTCCCAGCGGCAAGGCAGACTGCGGTATTCCCACAGGGGTGCAGATCGTGGGACATCCGTTCGATGACGCGACCGTATTCCACATCGGCGCAGCCGTGGAATCCGTACTTCCCTGGGCTGATCGCCACCCCATGGCACCCGAATTCGCGGGGCACTCCGGGTAGCGGAGCTACCCTACGCGCTCACCAGCCCCGCAACCTCGGCCACGAGTTCCACTGACCGCAGGCGCTCTTCGGTGCCGATGCTTTGGTGCGCCACGATCAGTTCATCGGCATCAGCGAACGCCGTGAACTCGTCGAGGTAATCGCGCACCACATCTTTGGTGCCCACGGCGGAGAACTTCATCATCTGGGCGATGTGCTGGCCCTGCGGGGAATCGAGCACCATGTCTGCTTCGTCGTCGGTGAATTCGCGACCGCCACCAAAGAACAGTGAGACACGGGCGCGCTTCACGGCGAGGTGGATGGCCTGGGCCTCGGCGTTGGAATCCGCGGCGGTAACGTTCACGCCGGCGATCACGTGAGGCTCGGACAGCTGGTCCGAGGGCTGGAATTCACGGCGATAAACAGCTACGGCATCCTGAAGCGCGGCAGGAGCAAAGTGCGAAGCGAAAGCGTACGGAAGGCCCAACTGGGCGGCCAACTGGGCGCCGAACAGCGAGGACCCCAGGATGTACAGCGGCACGTTGGTGCCCTTGCCTGGCGTCGCTTCAACACCTTGGATGCGGGTGGGACCAGTGAGGTAGCCCTGCAGTTCCAGGACATCCTGCGGGAACCTGTCCGAGGACGTGTGGTCGCGGCGCAGCGCACGCATGGTGTTTTGGTCACTGCCGGGGGCACGGCCAAGACCGAGGTCGATCCGCCCCGGGTGCAGCGTCTCCAACGTGCCGAACTGCTCAGCGATGGTCAGCGGCGAGTGGTTGGGCAGCATGACGCCACCGGCACCCAGGCGGATGGTTTTGGTGTGGGCGGCGACGTGGGCGATCAGCACGCTGGTAGCGGAGGAGGCAATCGCGGACATGTTGTGGTGCTCGGCGTACCAGACCCGGCGATAACCCAACTCTTCGGCCTTCTGCGCCATGGCCACGCTGCCCGCGAGGCTTTCCGCCACCGTCTGGCCCTTCCCGATGGTTGCCAGGTCGAGGATGGAAAGAGGAACAGTCACAGGAAAGGCCTTTCGGTACGTTTTTTGTGCCCGCACGGTTGATTGCCGGGCACTCTAGCGACAACGACGACGACACCCGGCTTATTTCTGTGAGTTGCGTCGCGCTGTGGTTACCCAAGTTCCAGGGCACGGTTTTGTGACCCCGTTCGACGCCCGATTAACCGCCGTGAACCCCTGTATCCCAGCGTTTCAGATCGCTTTGACCGCTTCCCAGGAGCTGCCGGATAGTTGCAGCCACAAGGACGCATCAGACTTCCCGATTCGGGCAATCCAAGGAGAAATAATGGCACGCTTTGCTCTCAAGACCGGCGCCACCGCGGCGCTGGCCGCTACGGCGTTACTGGGGCTGGCGGCCTGCTCCGATCCCGGGGCGACGGCCGCAACGGGGGCGACCGCCCCGGCGTCGAGCGCTTCATCAAGCACCAAAGAGTTCAACCTGACCCCGCAGCAGGACCGCATCAAGGTGTCTGTGGACTCAGCCGCGGCCGCATTGGTTCCGGACGCCATCAAAGCGGACGGCAAGCTGACCGTGGTGACCACCGGCGGCACTCCGCCGTTGAGCACGTTTGCCACGGACAACAAGACCCTCATTGGCAGCGAAGTGGACATCGCCTACGCAGTGGGTGAGAGCCTGGGCCTTCAGGTGGAAGTGCTGCCCGTGGCGTGGGCCGACTGGCCGCTTGGCGTCGAATCCGGCAAGTACGAGGCCGTCCTCTCCAACGTCACTGTGACCGAGGCCCGCAAGGAGAAGTTCGATTTTGCCACGTACCGCAACGACCTCCTGGGCTTCTACGCCAAGACCGACTCGGACATCTCCACCATCAAGGAAGCCAAGGACGTGGCCGGGAAGCGCATCATCGTCGGCTCGGGCACCAACCAGGAAGCCATCCTGGTGCGATGGGACGAGGAGAACAAGAAGAACGGTTTGAAGCCGGTTGAGTTCCAGTATTACGACGACGACTCCGCCTCCCAGCTCGCCCTCCAGTCAGGCCGCGCGGACCTAACGTTCGGACCCAATGCTTCCGCGGCGTACAAGGCTGCGAAAGATGGAAAGACCAAGGAAGTGGGTACGCTCGAAGGCGGCTGGCCGCTGAAGGCCGAAATTGCCTTCACCACCCAAAAGGGCAACGGACTCGCCGTCGCCGCCCAGGCTGCACTCAACACCCTCATCAAGGACGGCAACTACGGCAAGATCCTGGACCGCTGGGGACTCTCCTCCGAGGCCATTCCGGCGTCCGAGCTGAACCCGGCAGGCCTGCCCAAGAAGTAGGCTCGCTGACCCAAGTAAGTAACAGCACATGTCGCAATGAATGCTCAATGGAGCGTTTGCTGTCACTCAGTTGGGTGCGGCTATAAGTGGGCGGGGTCCGTGTTGGCGCCGCAGAGAATGACGGCAACGGTTTCGCCCGCTCGTGGGGTGTAGGCGCCGGACAGCAGCGCGGCGTAGGCTGCGGCTGCCCCGTGCTCCACCACGATGCGGTGCGTCTCCCACAGGGCCCTCCGGGCTTGGACAATATCCTCGTCGGTGACTAGCAGGCTTTGGACACCCGTACGCCGGGCAACTCCGAAGCCGATCTCTCCGATCCGCCGGGCTCCGAGGGAGTCCGCGGCAATCCCGGAGACTGCCACGTCCACTGGCTCGCCCTTGGCCAACGCAGTGTGCAGGGTGGGAACTGTTTCGGGTTCGACGCCCACCACGCGAGCCTTGCCCTCTACCGCCGCAGCAATGCCGCCCATCAACCCGCCGCCGCCTACAGCAACGAGGATCGTATCGACGTCGGGCAGTTCGTCGAGGAGCTCAAGCCCGACGCCACCTGCGCCAGCCACGATCTCGGGCTGATCGTAGGCATGACAGTACACCGCGCCCTTCTCCTCGGCGAAGCGGATCGCAGCGGCATAGGCCTCTGCGTACTCAGCGCCGCCTTGGACTACCTTCGCGCCACTTGCGTAGAGCTTGTGGACCTTGTTTGCCGGAGCCGATTCTGGAACGAAAACTGTTGCAGGGACTCCCAGCTTGGCTGCGGCGTAAGCGTTGGCAAGGCCGGCGTTGCCACCGGAAGCCACCACGATGCCCACCTCCGGATTGAGCTCCCCACTTTCCTTCGCCGTGAGCAGGCGGTTAAACGCGCCACGGGCTTTGAAGGAGCCGGTGTGCTGCATGTACTCGCACTTGAACCACAGGTGGTACGGCTCCTGGTTGCCACTCTCGGCGAGCGGCGTATGGCGAACCCAACCGGCTGTCCGGGAGTACGCTGCTTCTACTTCTTCGCGTGTGACCATCGTGGCTGCACCTTTCGTCGGTTTCATCCTATGGTTTGGAGATCCAGGACTGGAGTGGAAAACGGACGGCGCCAAGCTGTGGGACTTGACGCTACTGAGGGTCTCCCGCGGCGTCTGGCTCCTCGGCGTACTCGTCGCGGGCGCTGATCAGCAGACCCAGCACGGCGCCCACCACACACACGATCGCGGTGATCGAGAAGATCTCGCCGTACTGAACGGCGTAAGCTTCGCGGACCCGGCCGGCCTCGGCTGACAATCGTTCGGCGAGGGTGCCGCCCGTACTGGCGGGCAGGCTGGCCAGATGCTGGTTGAACCGGTAGAAGCCCCATGCGCTCAGGGCCGCGATGCCGAGCAGCATGCCGATCATGCGGGCGACCACGACCGCTGCCGACGCGATCCCGTGTTGGGCGGCGGGAACCACCCTAAGCGTCGCTGATGTCAGCGGGCCGATCACCAGGCCGAGACCGAGGCCGGCGATGGCCAGGTCGGTGTCCAGTGTGGGCAGGGTGAACAGTCCGAGATCGTGTCGTGCCGTCAGCACATCGACGGGCCATTTCGAGATCAGCAGATAGCCCACGGCGGCGAGGAGCAGGCCAGCGAACGTGACGATCCGGTCGCCGATCCAGGTGGCCAGCCATCCGCCGAGTAGCGCCCCAACCGGCAGCGCGATGAGGAAGCGCAGCAGCAGGAGGGCGGCCTGGTTCTGGTCTTGGCCCAGGACGCCCTGACCGAACAGCTCGACGTTGACGAGGGTCACCATGAGAGCTGTGCCGGCGGCGAACGACGCGCCAAGTGCCGCTAGGAACGGTCTGAGGTGCATTCCTGTCGTTTCCAGCAAGGGGGTACGGGCGAACCTTTCCCAGAGGAAGAACGCGACGCTCGCTATGGCGGCGGCGATCAGCATTGGGATTCCCCAGATGGGCAGCACCAGCTTGCCGTCGGGCTTGGGGTTGTAGAGCCCGATCACTGTCAGGCTCAGGGCGATGGCCAGCAGTAGACCGCCGAGCACGTCGACCTTCTGGGGATCAGCGGTTCTTTGCCGGCCGGGCAGGGTGAAGTGGATCATCACCATAGCGGTCACCGCGAGCGGCACGTTGACCCAGAAAACGGCCTGCCAATGCTGGAACAGACCGACCAGGGCAATGCCGTACACCGGACCGAGCACGCTGCCCAGTTCCTGCGCGGCACCGACACTGCCGAGCACAGCTGCGCGGTTGCGCGCAGCCCACAGCTCGGCGGCCAAGGCCATCGTCACCGGCAGCAGCGCGCCACTGGCGGCGCCCTGGATAGTGCGGCCGAGGACCAACACGGGAAGCTCGGTTGACAGCGCCGTGACCACCGATCCGAGTGCGAAGCCGACCAAACTGACTTGGATGAGCATCTTCCGCCCGAACCGGTCCGACGCCCGACCCAGTAGCGGCATTGCCGCGATATAGCCGAGCAGATAGCCGGTGATGATCGGGGTGACCCGTTGGAGCTGATTCACTCCGATGCCGACGTCTCGCATGATGTCGGTCATGATCGTGACGACGACGTAGGTGTCGAGCGCGCCCAGCGCTACTGCGAGACTGGCCGCGCTGATCGCGATGCGGCGGTTGGTCGACACCCGCCTGGTGGCAGGGGTCGGGCCCTGGATCACATCGCCGGTTTGTCGACGGTGACCGGTTCACCCCACTTGGACAGGGCCATTGTGACGCTGTTACCAGGGCTGGGCTCCAACCGGGCCTGCATCAGCTCGCGGTTGCCGCCCTCAGAGATCCAGACGGTGCCAGGCACGGGGCCCGTCGCACCAATTTGCGGGGAGACTTTGTTAACTGCGTCCGCGGTGACGTTGCCCGTGATGCGTACAGAGTCCACACCGTCGACGGTCTCGTTGCCGTCGATCTTGGCATCGGAGAAGTTGGCGAGCACGTTGGCCAGCCCCACGTCGGGGTCCAGGATCGTCGCGGGGTCGTAGATGTTGGATGCCGGCCCAAAGTTAGTCAGTCTGCCTCCCGACGTGATGGCGGCCCAGAGGTCGCCGTCGGAGACTACAAACTCGACCCCTTTGAGCTGCTGGCCAAGGTATGTCATGTCGAGTGCGCCTTTGGCGGCGACTGCGGGAGTCTGTGTGAGATCGCCCTGGATCGCCTCGACCGGTAGCCCGGCGATCTTGCCCTCAACCGAGAGCTTGAGGTGTGCGCTGGTCTGCCCTTTGGTGGTCTCACTCGACTCTTTCAACAGGGCAACGGGGTCGGGAGAGGCCTCCGGGGATGGAGAAGGGGATGGGGCGGTGCACCCTGCAACGAGGGCGACGACGGCGATGAGGGGCCCGAAGATCGCCACAAAGCGGCTCTGCTTGGATGCACTGTACATGGCCGCATAGTACACCTCTGCGTCAGGCTGCTGAAGGCTTATTTAGCACTTTGCCTGTGAAGATTTGATCCCTGCGGGTCCTGGCCCACTGCACACAACCGCTAGGGCGTGTCTCCTAAGGTGGCCAGCCAGATGCTGACTGCTCGGAGAACAGCTCCACAGCGGTGAGTGAGAGCAGTTCATGCGACCTTTCCACCTTCTCTTGGTCCGCCGCCAACTCTCGTCGGGCGGCCTGGGGGCCGGCCCCGGACCCAGCGGCATAGGCTTGATGGCATGTCCGCTGACTTTGTCCTCCGCCCCTCTGTAGCCACCGACGCCGCCTGGATTGCCGAACTGCGCGCTGTAGTGATGCGCCCGGACCTTGAGCGGTTGCAGCGTTTCGATCCTGTGCGGGTCCGCGAGCGCTTCTTGAACGGCTTCCAGCCCGAGCATACGTACGTCATTCATTCGGACGGCGTAGATGCAGGTGTGATCGCTATCCGACCTGAGCCGGACAGCCGGTGGATCGAACACTTCTATGTGGCTCCCGCGCATCAGGGCAGAGGCCTGGGCAGTGCCGTGCTTCACCACGTATTGTCGGCTTCCTTGGACGAACGCCCGTTCCGTTTGAACGTGCTTCAGGGCAGCGCCGCCCGTCGCCTGTACGAACGTCACGGCTTCGTGCTGGAATCCGAGGACCCCATCGATGTGTTCATGGTGGCCCCCGTCAACCCCTGACCTCACGGACGGAAGTGCGGTAGCCTCAGCACACACCACGCGGCAACGACGCGATACTTTCCGGGGGGAAAAATGGGGATCTTTCGATCGCGCTCGTTGAGGCGCTCTGTCACGACCGTCATGGCGGTAGGACTCTTGGGTTCCGGGCTGCTGGGTTCCGGGCTGCTCGGGGCCGGCCCAGCCACCGCAGCGTCCCAGCCGACACCGTACATCGACGGCGTCCCTTACGTCGGTTCTGAAATGAGACGCCAGTACAACTACGACTACTGGGGCTGCAGGAACCCCGACGGTTCCGGGGATGCGATCACCTTGGAATGGTTGCGCAATGGCCAACCACTCCCCGCCGAGCGTCAAGGTGAAACTCTGCGTGTCCTCCCTGAGGACCAGGGCAGCCGCATCTCCTTGAGGGTTTACCCGCTGACACCCGGCGAGCCAGGCTGCCCCACGGGGTCACAGTTGAGCGCAGAGACCAAAGCCATCAAGGCGTCCAGCCGTGCCATGGGTTGGACAGGCCGCGGCAACTTTGAGCCCCTCGCCCGCACGCATGATGGCCGGCTCATCCTGTACCCGCGGACCTACACCTATTACAAAGGCATGTGCGAGGGTCCGTGCCCGGTCTATTTCGGTTCCTGGGATGAGCCCCGGCAGGTGGGGGCGGGCTGGAACATGTTCAACATCGTCTTCTCCCCCGGGGATTTCGATGGCGACGGATTCAACGATCTCCTCGCCAGGAACGCGTCCGGCCAGCTATTCCTGTACCCGGGAGATGGCGACGGCGGCTGGCTTCCAACCCGGCAGGTCGGTGCCGGCTGGAACGTCTTCGACTCGATCCTGGGACCCGGAGATTTCAATGGCGACGGCACCAACGACGTCCTGGCGCGGAACGCGGCCGGCGATCTGTTCCTGTACCCGGGAAATGGAAACGGCGGTTGGCTCGCCCCGTCCAAAGTGGGCTGGGGTTGGCAGGTCATGAACAAGATCATCCCTGGCGGCGACATGAACGGTGACGGCACGGTGGAAATCTTCGGCCGGGACCATAGCGGTGGCCTTCAGCTGTACTCCGCCGACGGTCAGGGCGGCTGGGGCGCCCAAGCGTTCATGGGTGGTGGCTGGAACGACTTCCAGGATGTGGCGGGCCTGGGCAGTTACGCCCATCAGAAATATAACAACCTTGCCGCCGTCAATGGCAACGGCGACCTTGTCCTCTATTCCACGGGCGCCATGACCACCGGCCTCTACGGGCCCCAAGGGCCGGTTGGCAGCGGCTGGAACGTGTTCCGGGAACTCCTCTAGCACCGGCTAAAGCGCCTGCCCCCACACCGTCAGCTGCAAGCTGACCGTTCCGCGCGAAACGTCGACGACGGCGGCACTCGAGCCGCCGCCGTCGGGCTCTGTCCCGCGTCGGCCTGGCTGCAAGCCAAGCCGACGCAGCAAGTTCTTCAGCAGGCGTTCTGCCTTCATCCGACGCGTACCGAATCTTCGGACCGCACCGGAGTTTCCAGTCCCAGGTTTTCGCGCAGCGTTGTGCCCCGGTATTCCGTGGGGTAGACGCCGCGTTCCTGAAGTTCGGGAACCAGGTGGTTGACGATGTCGTCCAAGCCTGTGGGGATGAGCCACGGCGAGATGTTGAAGCCGTCCACGGCGCCCACCCGGGCGTACTCCGCGAGGTGGTCGGCCACCGCCGTGTACGAACCGGTAAAAGTGGCGTCGATGCGTGCCGTCTTGGAGGTGACGAACTGGCGGATGGAGAGGCCCTTGTCCTTGGCCTCGGCCCTCCACTGATCAGCAAGCTGGCGGGCCTTGGCACCATGGAAGCCACTGCCGCGGGTTTCGGAAGTTTCCTCCACCACGGGATCGATCTCCGGAAGAGGGCCATCGGGATCGTAGGACGAGAGTTCGCGGCCCCAGAACTGTTCCAGATAAGCAATGGCCTGCTGCGGGCCGATCTGCAGGCTCCGGACCCAGGCCTTCTTATCTTGGGCTTCCTGATCGGTGGCGCCCAGGATGAACTCGCTGGCTGGCATGATCTGCACGGCGTTGGCGCCGCGGCCGGCCGCGATGGAGCGTGTCACGATGTCGCGGCGGAACTCAACGGCGTCATCGAATTTGGGGTGGGCGGAGAAGATCACGTCTGCCTGGCGGGCTGCGAAGTCACGGCCATCCGGTGAATCGCCGGCCTGGAAGAGCACGGGGCGGTACTGGGCGCTACGCGGCAGGCGCGGAGTGACGTCGACGGTGTAGTGCTGGCCTTCGTGAAGTACTCGCCGCGCAGGTCCGGTGGGGGTTTCCCATGAGTCCCAGATACGTTTGGCGGTTTCCACGAACGCTTCTGCATGCTTGTAACGGTCAGCATGGTCCAGGTAGCCACCGCGGCGGAAGTTCGCACCCGTCCAGGCGTTGTCGGTGGTGACGATGTTCCACGCGGCCCGGCCACCGGAGATCAGGTCCAGGGATGACAAGCGATGTGCGAGGTCCGCGGGGTCGTTATACGTGGTGTTCTGCGTAGCCACCAAGCCGATGTTCCTGGTGACTGCTGCCAATGCGGCAAGCATGGTCTGGGCGTCGGGCCGGCCCACAACATCGAGCGCATGGGGACGCCCAAGATGTTCGCGGAGGCGGAGCCCTTCACCCAGGAAGAAGGCTGCGAACTTGCCTCGCTCCGCGGTCTGGGCGATGTGGCGGAACGACTCGAAGTCCGTCTGCGAGCCCGCTTGGGGTGCTTTCCAGATGGTGCCGGAGTTGACGCCCTGGAAGAAGATTCCAAACTGGATCTGGCCGCTTGGCTGGAAAATGTGGCGTGTCATGGTGTTCCCCTACTTTCCGGCGGCGACAGTAGCCGCGGCAGTGGTCGAATAGCGGTTCTCCGCCGGAGCAAGGCCCAGCACATTACGGAACGTGCCGTCCTGGATGGGCGCCCGCAGTGAACCTCGGCGGCGCAGCTCCGGGAGCACAAGCCGTGAAAGTTCTTCCAGCTCAACGTCCAGGGTGGCCGGGTGGATTCGAACGCCGTCGGCTTCCCTGAGGAGCGAGTCGAGCACGTCGGCGAGACCCGCAGCAGAGCCGACAAACCGCGCCTGTCCGGTCTCTTCTGCGGCTCCGGAACGCGAAGCCGCAGCCTGCCCACGCGCGTCCAGGACGACGTCGAGCTCTGCAACAATCGCTACCGAGGAACCAAGCCGCGCCCGCACGTCGCGGATTTCGGCCGCGAGCAGCTCCGGTGTCGGCGCGGTCACCAGCACGGCGTCCACCGCCCCTACCGGCACTAAGCCCTCCCCCACCAGCGATGCCACGGCCAACACGGGCAACTGACCCTGCAACGGCCGGGGAATGATGGAAGGGCCTTTCACCGAATAGGCCGGTCCTGCAAAGTCCGCGGGAGTTTCGAAGTCCGCGTAGTGCAGCTTGTCGACGTCGATATAACGCCCGGTGGCAACGTCGCGGATCACGGCGTCGTCCTCCCAGGAGTCCCACAACCTCCGGCTAACCTCGATGGACGCCGCTGCTTCCTGTGCCAGCGCCTCGCCCTGGACAAAAGAGCGTCCGACGGCGGCAGCAGCCTCGGGTGACTCTGCCGCGGTCGCGATCCACCCGGCCCGGCCGCCCGACACGTAGTCCAGGCTCGCGAGCTGCGTGGAGACGTGGAAAGGCTCCGTATAGACGGTATCCACCTCGGGGACCACGGCGATGGTCCGGGTCACTGGTCCGGCGAAAGCCGCACGCTGCAGGGCGTTGACCCTTCCGGCGTCCGGGGTGTCCTTGAAGGTTGCCACGTGGAAACCGGCCGACTCGGCCGCGAGGACGGCGGAGGCAATGTTCCCATACCCCGCGTCGTCGAGTTCAATGGCAAGGAATCCGGCCTTGCGCTCTTCGAAGGTGCTCACTGCTGGTCCTGACGTTCGTAGGGAATCTTCTCGCCCGCTTCGATAGCCACCGGAAGACGGTTTTCCGCGGGCGGCAACGGGCAGGTGGCAAGGTTGGTATAGGCGCACGGCAGGTTGACGGCCCTGTTGAAGTCGAGCTCCACGGAGCCGTCGGCGGCGGGCACCACGGAGAGTGAGCGGTTGGCCGCGTAGGTGGTCTTGCCGGAGGTTTGGTCCGTGAACAGCACGGACAGCGAACCCGGTGCGTGGCCGTTGAACGCCGTCAGCGCCAGTTCCTCACCGGCCAATTTGAAACGAATCTCGCCGGGAGCTTCGTAGACGTGGTGGATGCCCTCGACGGCGGCACCCACCGTCGTGGGGCGCGGAGCCTCGAACGGGACGAACGTACCGGCTACGGCAAACGCGGCATTGGGCGTATAGGCGGGTGTGCCTTGGTATTCCTTCAAGAGAGCGTTGGACGGGTTCCGTGGCCGCACGATGTACTCGCCGCCGCGCTTGGCCACCTCGATCACGGTATCGCCGGAAACCAAGTTGATGCCGCCGCGCTCCTCGATAGGGCCGAACTCAAGCGTTTCTGCCTCGCCGGTGTTCAGTTCAACGCCGTCCTGCTGCAGGCTTTCGCCCGGCTTGAGGGCAACGCGTACGACGTCGTCGTCCGCACTCCAGCTGCCGGGCACGCCTTCCAGCGGCTTTGCCTCGTTGCTAAGCCAATGCAGGTGGGTCACGGCGAGGAAGCCGTGCGGGTGGGCGCGGTGCCGCTCATGGGCGTCGTGCCACTCCTGCCATTCTTCGTCGAAGGATTCGAGTGCTGTATCAGTGTGCAAAGACATTGGCGTTGTCCGTCCTGTTGAAGGCATGGTCTGCTGTGACGGTTGCTGCGGCGTCGGGTTCGGTGGCTCCGGCGAATTCTGGTCGGCCGCCAAAGGGATCGCTGGCTTCCCACAGGCTGCTCGGCGCAGAAGCCCGGACGGCCGGAATGACCTCCAGAGCGAAGCGCTCCAGGATCTCCAGCTGCTGTTCGAAAGGCAGCGTGGTGGGCAAGGAGATCGACTGAAGGTCGTGTTGATACAGGGAGTGGTAGCTGAGGATCTTGTCGATCACTTGCTCCGGGCTACCCACAAGTGCGGGCCCTTCGGCTACTGCGTGCCCGATGTCCCTGAACGGCGAGTTGTTGCCGGGGACGTTCCGGCTGGCGGTCAGCCCTTCATAAACAGGCCCGTACTGACGGATGGCTTCCTGAGTGGTGTCCGCGATGAAAACACCTCCGGCGCCACTGCCCGCGCCGAGGTACTGGTGTCGCGGATCGTGCCCGTGACGCTCGTACTCTTCGCGGTAATGGTCGATCAAGACCTTGTAGTTTGCGCGGGGCTGGATGGCGTTGGCCGTAAACAGTGGGTCACCCCATTTGGCGGCGAGCGCAGCGGACGTCAGGGTTGTAGCCGAGCCGTGCCAAATCCGCGGCGACCCCGCAAAGGGGCGGGGCGTCGTCGTGGTGGGCTCGGTGAGCGGTGACCTGAAACGGCCGGACCAAGTGACGCTTTCCTTGCGCCACAGGGTGCGGAGGAGCGCGTACTTCTCGGCCAGGAGGTCCCACTGGTCGTCCAGGGACAGCCCGAAGAGCGGGTACTGCAGGACTTCGTTGCCTTTGCCGATCACCAGTTCCAAACGGCCCCGGCTCAGTTGGTCGATGGTGGCGTAATCCTCGGCCACGCGCACCGGGTCCAGCACGGAGAGCACGGTGACACCGGTTTGGAGCCGGATCCGGCTGGTTACGGCGGCAATCGCGGCGAGTACCGTCGTCGGGGATGACGAAACGAACTCGCCTGCGTGGCGTTCCCCTACGGAGAAACTGTCGAAGCCGAGTTTCTCGGCACGGCGGGCCGTCTCCACCACCTGGTTCAATCGGTCAGCGGTGGAGACGATCTCCCCCGTGACCGGGTTCTTCACGTGGGGAATGATGTCCAGGACTTGAAACTTCATTTGCCGGTCCCGAACGTGGCCTCTGTGACCGTCTTGGATTCCGGGATGGCTTCTTCGGAGAGCCCCCAGCGTTCCAGGACCTTGCCGTAGGAGCCGTCCTTGATGGTGGAGTTCAGGGCATCGGTGATGGCCGGAGCCAGCCCGTTGCCCTTGAGGGTGGTGGCAGCAACGAGCGTTTCTGCGGGCCATCCGGCGTTGACCTTGCCCACTACCTTGAGGTCGTCACGCGTGTTCTCCCGGTAGGTCACCGAGGGGAACGGTGCCAGGTTCAGGTCCGTGCGGCCCGAGGAGAGCGCCAGGATGGTGTCGGCGTCAGAGGAGTAGTACTGCAGTGTGGCCGGCGCCTTGCCCTTGGCTTCGAGTTCCTTGTTCCAGGCCAGGAGGATCTTCTCCTGGTTGGTGCCCGAGCCCACGGAGATCTTCAAGCCGGAGATGTCGTCAGAACCCTTGATGTCGTACGTGGAGCTCTTCTTCGCTTCGAAGCCCATGTAGGCAGCCCGGTAGGTGGAGAAATCGAACAGCTTCACGCGGGCTCCGTTGATGCCTACGTTGGAGAAGACTGCCTCGAAATCACCTGACTGGGTCTTCAGCGGCCAGTTCTCCCACGACGTCACCTGAAGATCCAGTTCCAGCCCGAGTTTGTCGGCCACAAGCTGGGCGATGTCCACCTCGACACCGATCGGCGTCTTGTCGTCGGTCGCGTGGAAGGACAACGGGATTGAACCAGCTGTGGTGGCAACGGTCAGCTTGCCGTCCTTGGCGATGGCTTCGGGAACGGCTCCCGCCGCAGCAGCGTCTTTCTCGCCGCGGATGCGGTTCTGGTCCACTGACGTGTTGTAGACGATCCCGTTCTTGGCAGCCTCGGACTCCGGTTGGGCTGCCGACGCCCCAGGGTCGGAGCACCCGGCCAGCACTGGAAGCACGACGGCGGGAAGTACAGCGAGTGCCAGGAGCTTGGTCTTTGTAGTGCGAAGCATGGGATGTCCTAGATGTTGAAAGCTGGTTCGATGACTTTGGAGAAGAAACTGCGGGTGCGTTCCTCGCGGGGGTTGGCGAAGATCTCCTGAGGAGTGCCGGACTCGACGATCTGGCCCTGGTCCATGAACACCACGGTGTCCGCGACATCCCTGGCGAAGCCCATCTCGTGCGTCACCACAATGAGCGTGGTGCCGGACTTGGCGAGTTCACGGATGACGTCCAGGACTTCGTTGACGAGCTCCGGGTCCAGCGCTGAGGTTGGCTCGTCGAAGAGCAGGATTTTGGGATCAAGTGCCAGTGCCCGGGCAATCGCGACCCGCTGCTGCTGGCCGCCGGAAAGCTGTCGAGGGTAAGCGTCGGCGCGATCCTTCAGGCCCACTCTGTCCAAGAGCTCAAGACCGCGTTTACGGGCTTCGGCCTTGGACCGCTTCTGAGCCACGATGGGCGCCTCGATGACGTTCTCCAAGGCAGTGAGGTGCGGGAACAGGTTGAAGCTCTGAAACACCATGCCAATATGGGTGCGCTGCTTGAGGATGTCCTTCTCACGAAGCTCGTGAAGCTTGTTGCCGCGGACCTCGTAGCCCACCAGTTCGCCGTCGATTGTGATGTAACCGCCCTCGACTTTTTCCAAGTGGTTGATGGTGCGCAACAGGGTGGACTTCCCGGAGCCGGAGGGTCCGACGATCACGGCAACGCCGCCCGGCGGCACGGACAACGACACGCCTTTGAGGACCTCGGTAGCGCCGAAGGACTTCCGGACATTGTTGATGTCAACCTGACCGCGGGTGGCCTTCTTGTCCGCCGAGGCGGGCCGGGCCGCCGTCGTGCTGGCAGGAGTGCCGGCCGGAGCGCCGGCTGAACCGCTGGCTGAACCGCCAGTCTGGGCCGTCGTCGTGGATTCTTTGCGTGCAGCGATGGTGCTCATCGGGCGTCCTTGGTGGGAGTGGAAGCAACGTGGGTAGTGAAGAACTTCCGGGCCTTCTGCAACGGTGTGAGCGGCAGGGTCCGCAGGGCGCCCTTGGAGAAGTGGCGTTCGATGTAGTACTGGAAAACGCTCAGCACCGAGGTGATCACCACATACCAGAGCGTGGCGACGAGCAGCAGCGGAAGCACTTGCTGGGTCCGGTTGTAGATGACCTGGACCGTGTAGAAGAGTTCGGAGTAGGCCAGGACGTACACAATGGAGGTGCCCTTGACCAGGCCGATGATCTCGTTGAACGCGTTGGGCAGGATGGCGCGCATGGCTTGCGGCAGCACGATCCTGGTGGACCTCTTCCACGCCGGGATACCCAAGGCGGAGGCAGCTTCCAGCTGGCCTTGGTCCACGGAGAGGATGCCGCCGCGGATAATTTCGGCGGAGTAGGCCGCCTGATTCAGGGTGAGTCCCAGGACGGCCGCGGCGAACTGGCTGATGAGCGTGGTGGTCTGCGCCTCGAAGAAGCGGACGTCCGTGAAAGGGATGCCCAGGCTGATCTTCTCGTACAGGTAACCGAGGTTGTACCAAAGCAGGAGTTGGACCAGCAGCGGCGTGGAGCGGAAGATCCAGGAGAACGTCCAGGACACCGAGACCAGCAGCGGCGAGGCGGACAGGCGCATGAGGGCCAGGATGAACCCGAGGACGAAGCCAAGGACACCGGAAATGGCTGTGAGCTTGAGGGTCTCAATGAGTCCGTTGACCACCGACTGGGCCGTGAACCATTCAGCCACCACTCCCCACTCCCAGCGCGGGTTGGTGACCAGCGACCATGCAATGGCTGCGACGCCGGCAGCTACCAGTACGGTGCCCACCCATCGCCATGGATTCCGGGCCGGAACCAGCTTGTACTCCGAGTAGTCCGGGGTGGGCGGTGACGTTTCCGCCGTGGCAGGCGGTGCGATTGCACTCATGCGCCACCTCTTTTCAGATCGGTTGTTGTCTATCGGATGGCTGCCAATCTAGGGCCGCGCGAAACCCGGCAGCAAGGCGGGAATTTGCACTTCTTCACTGGACTTCGCGCGGCTTCGCAGGAGTTCGCACAGCGTCACAATTTCCTTCCCGAACCGTTAAATGAGACGTGGTTTTGCGCGTCTTAACGCTGCGTGACGTGTGGTGAACGGCGGTTACCGCCGCCTCGACCGGCAGCCTGCTTCGTCCTTAGATTGGGCATCACCAGTCACTGCTTTTCAGGAGATCCCATGCCGTCACGAGTACCCGCTATCGCGTTCATCGGCGGCGGCCCGCGCACGGCCGGCGTCCTGGAACGGCTCGCGGCCAACCGTCCCGCACTGTTCCACGGTCCCCTGCATGTCCACGTCATCGAACCGCATGAACCCGGCTCCGGGAGGATCTGGCGCTATGACCAGGATCCCGGGCTGCTGCTGAACTCCACAGCTGCGGACGTCACCATGTTCACGGATGCCTCGGTTGCCTGCGACGGGCCTTCGATTGACGGACCCGGGCTTTCCACGTGGGCTGCGGGGGTGCTGGATGGCAGCATCCGGGACGTTCCTGCTTTCGAGCCGCACCTGCTCGCCCAACTCCGCGCGCTGACTCCCGCGTCATTCCCCACCCGGCAACTGCAGAGCAAGTACCTTGAGTGGTTCTTCCGCCGGGCCGTGAGCGCCCTTGGCCCGGACGTGACCGTGACAGTGCATCGCGACACGGCCACCGGCGTCGTGCGCTCTTCGGGTGGCGGTGCTTCAGCTGGCGGTGCTTCAGCTGCGTCGGGGGGCGAGCCCGACGACGGTGCGCACCACGTGCGGCTGGCTTCCGGCACCGAGGTGGTTGCCGACGTCGTGGTTTACGCGCTGGGCCACACCGATTCCTTGCCTGGCCCCGAATCTGCCGGACTCAGTGAGTTCGCCGCCCGGCACGGCGGGTTCCATGCGCCGCCGTCGTACACCACGGACGTGGACTACTCCGCCATTGAGCCCGGGCAGGACGTGATTGTTTCCGGTATGGGCCTCGCCTTTGTGGATCTGATGGTGCTGTTGTTCGAAGGCCGCGGCGGCCGCTTTGAAGAAAGGTCCGACGGCGAACTCGAGTACGTGCCGTCAGGTGCCGAGCCGCGGGTCTGGGCCGGGTCACGACGCGGTGTTCCGTACCACTCCAAGATCTCTTCCGTTTTGCGCGGCGAGCCGATCACCCGTCCGCGCTACTTCACGGCCGAGGCCGTTGATGCCCTGCTCGCAGAGCACCAGGAACTCGACTTCCGTGCACACTTCTGGCCGTTGATCGCCAAAGATGCAGGCTACGCGTACTACCGCGAGCTGTTCACCGGCTACCCGTCGCGGGTGCTCGGGACGTGGGCCAGCTTCGAGGCGAGGTTCGACGCCGTCGATTGGTACAGCGCCGCCCGGGAAGAGCTGGTGGCGTTTTCCGTGCCGGATCCTGCGCTGCGCTTGGACCTCGAAAAATTGGACCACCCGCTGAGCGGCTGCGCCTTCGCCAGCCATGAATCGGTCCAGCGCTCCGTGGCCGCCTATATCCAGAACGACCTTGACCTCCGGACCAGCCCCGACCATTCCGAGACCCTGGCCCTGTTCACCGCTTTGTTGTTCGTGTATATGGACCTAGGCCGCTTGGTCCCCCAGGAGCGGCTCAACGCGCGCTCCCAGCAGACCATCCATGGTTGGTGGCATGGCTTCTTCAGTTTCGTGGATTCGGGACCGCCGGCGCATCGGCTTCGCGAGATGCTCGCGCTGCACAGGGCCGGGCTCCTGAAGTTCCTGGGGCCGGGCATGTGGGTTCGTGCTGACGACTCTGTTGGCAGGTTCGTGGCCGGGACGTTCCAGTCGCCCGTGGTGGTGGACGCGTCCGCTTTCATCGAGGCGCGGCTGCCCGCCGCTTCAGTCGAGCGTTCAGCGAATCCCGCTCTGACTGACCTGCACGACGCCGGATGGGGTACCGAACAGAGGCTCCTCACCTCCGACGGTGCCCACTCCACCGGCAAACTCCTGGTCTCCGGGAATCACGAGGTCCTGTCCCCTGTTGATACTCCTCAGAAGGGTCTGTTCGCGGTGGGCCCGTGGACGTCCGGGTGGGGCGCAGGGGCGTTCGCCCGTCCCAACACCAACGCTGCACCCTTCCGGGAGAACGACGCCCTGGCGCGACGGATCCTGTCCACGGTTGCCGCCACGCACCCAACTGAGTCGCAGTTAACGTCGTTATGAGCCCTCAAAACGACGTTAACTGCTACCTACTTGGGTTCCACCTACGAAAGGCCTGACATGACCGCAACGCCAACCCTCCCGACGTCGGGCCTTACCGTCCTCAGCCTGCCCATGCGCGATCCCCGCGTCCGCCCGCTCCTGGACGAGCTCGCCGTCGAATACGAAACGCGCTACGGCAACCTGTTCGGAACCGGCGGCGCTGCGGAGGAACTGAACAGGTACCCGGCCGAGGAATTCGAAGTTCCGCACGGGGCACTGATCATCATTCAGGAGGACGGCGAGTCCGTGGCTGGCGGCGCATTCCGCCGATACGACCAGCACACCGCCGAACTGAAGCGGATCTGGACGCACTCAGCGCATCGTCGTCGAGGTTTAGCGCGGCTGGTGCTGGCCGAACTGGAAAATGAGGCTCGACGGCGGGGCTACCGGAAGCTGTACCTGACCACCGGTCCGCGCCAGCCCGAGGCGAAAAACCTCTACCTCGCCACAGGCTACAAAGCGCTGTTCGACCTCGCCGCAGACCCCGAGGACATCAAGCATCTGGCCTTCAGCAAGGATCTTGCCGTGCACAGCTAAGCTATGCGCATGGCCAACAAACCCACTGCAACAACTGCCGAAAAACTCGCCACCATCCAGCAGGGCTACACCCTGGAAGGTGCCACCATCGAGCTGGGTGCCGCGATCGTCGACGGCGAAATCCACAAAGAGGCGCAGGTCCGCCTGCCACTGGCCATGATGAATCGGCATGGACTGGTTGCCGGCGCCACGGGCACCGGCAAGACGGTTACGCTGCACATGATCGCCGAACAGCTGTGCACGGCGGGTGTTCCGGTCTTCCTCGCGGACATCAAGGGTGACCTGTCAGGGTTGGCAACGCCGGCCACTGGCAGTGAAAAGCTGACGGCACGCACCGAGGCGCTGGGTCAGGAATGGTCTGCGAAGAATTTTCCGGTTGAGTTCCTCTCGCTCGGTGGGGACGGCCACGGGATCCCCGTCCGCGCCACAATTACCTCGTTCGGCCCAATCCTGCTGTCCCGCATCATGGACCTCAACGACACCCAGGAATCCAGCCTCCAGTTGATCTTCCACTTCGCGGACAAGAACAACCTGGAGCTGATCGACCTCAAGGACCTCCGTGCCGTCATCCAGTTCCTCACCTCGGACGAAGGCAAGGTCGAACTCGCAAACCTTGGCGGGCTGTCCAAGGCCACAGCCGGGGTGATCCTGCGTGAGCTGGTCACGCTGGAGGCACAGGGCATGGAGAAGTTCTTCGGCGAGCCCGAGTTCGACACCGCTGAACTCCTCCGCACCGCACCGGACGGCCGCGGCGTCATCAGCTGCTTGGAGCTGCCCACGCTGCAGACCAAGCCGCTGCTGTTCTCTACGTTCCTCATGTGGCTCCTTGCCGACCTGTTCGAGGACCTGCCCGAAGCCGGTGACCTGGACAAGCCCAAGCTCGTCTTCTTCCTTGACGAGGCGCACCTGCTGTTCAACGGCGCGTCCAAGGCCTTCCTCGAAGCCATCACCACCACCGTCCGGCTCATTCGTTCCAAGGGTGTGGGCATCTTCTTCGTCACCCAGACACCCAAGGATGTTCCGGCCGACGTCCTCGGCCAGCTGGCCAACCGCGTGCAGCATGCCCTGCGAGCCTTCACCCCGGAGGATGCCAAGGCGTTGAAGGCCACGGTGTCCACATTCCCTGTCAGCGACTACGACCTCGAAGAGACCCTCACCTCCGCTGGCATCGGCGAGGCCGTCATCACTGTGATGAACGAGAAGGGCGCACCCACCCCGGTTGCCTTGACCCGCCTCCGTGCTCCCGAGTCGGTGATGGGGCCCAGCGCTGACGAGCTCATTCGCAGCACGGTTGCTGCGTCCTCGCTGCTGGTCAAGTACGGCACCGCGGTCGACAACCTCTCCGCCTACGAAAAACTCAATGGCCAAGCATCCGTTCCTACCGGAGACGCAGCGCCCGGGCTGCCGCCGGTGCCGGCGTCTACCTCGTCGTCTTCCGGTAATTCGCAGGCCGACATCGACGCCGAAGCCCGCCGTATTGAGGAAGAAATCCTGGGCCGTCCCAGCTCCCGGTCCTCGTCGCCTGAGTCTTTCCCGGCACCGCCTGCGCCGGCGCCAGCGCCGCAGTCGTCCCCCCAGCCGTCCCCTCAGGAGGGCATGTTCGGGGACATCGCCGGCGCCCTCGGTGGAGCGCTGGGTGGCGGGCTGAAGAGCATGGTCCGATCCATGGGAACACAGCTTGGCCGCGATCTCATGCGTGGGGTCTTCGGCACGTCTTCGCGGCGTCGCCGCTAGTCCCGTTTTACTACTGTTTTGCCAGCGGAACCACGACGGCGGGCGGCAGCAGCGTCTGCTGCCAGCCGGCGTCGGGCCTTCTCCAATCGGTGGATATAAGTCGCTCCGAGGCCTTCCTGCACGGTGATAGCGGCCGCGGCAGGTAACGTAAAGGGCGTGCAGTTGAGTCAAGCGTTCGTCAAGACCGCAGCCGGATGGCTGCTCGGTCTGATGCTTGCTGCCGCCGGAGCCATCGTGTGCATCAACCTGGTGAGCTCCTCGGTGGCCAGTCCTCAACAGCCTGTCAAGGAATATTTGGAGGCCCTACAGAAGGGTGAAGGTGAAGAAGCCCTAGGCTTGCTGCGCGCCAAAGTTCCCAGCGCGAACCCCGCCATGTTGGACGGCACAGCCTTGCAAACGGCCGCTTCCAAGATGTCCGATATCAAGGTGGGAAACCCCGAACCCCGGGGCAGCAACCGCATGGCCGTGCCGGTGGACTACACCCTGGACGGCAGCCGTCTCCACACGGAATTCCTGATGGAACGGACCGGGACCCAGTGGCTGTTCTTCGCTAAATGGGCGTTCGTGCCCACAACGCTTCCCACCATAGAAGTCACCGTGGTCAATTCCAGCGAGGCCACACTCAACGGCGTACCCGTGAACATGCCCAACGGCCGCAACAACTTTGCCGTGTTCTTCCCCGGCAAATACGAGGCAAGCCTGAATGGCACCTACTTCGAAGCCCCTACGGCATCGGCCCTTGTTTCAACACGCGACGGCGGCCAGGCACCCCTGAACCTGCAGACACGGTCCACCGCTGCCATGAACGAGGCAGTGGCTGGCAAGGTCCGGGAATTCCTGGACACGTGCGCGGCCCAGGCCACCGAGCAACAGCGCCTGCAGCCGGACTGCCCGTTCTATCATGCAAGCAACGCCCGGGTGGTGGACGGAACCATCAAGTGGGCAATCACCGAGTACCCCAAGATCACCATTGAGCCGTTCAGTGGTAAATGGGTGGTGGCTCCGCTCAACGGCAAGGCCACCCTCACTGCCCGGGAGATCAACCTTTTCACCGGGCTGGTCAATGACCTCAACGTGGAGCACGACTTCAGCTTCACCACCCAGCTGGACGTAGGGGCAGACACGGTGACCGTCACCCCCATGCTGACCTTCTGATTTGTGATTCTCGCGCTGAACTGGCCCAGCTTCCATGGACCGAGACCGCGGTCATGGCCCGTGGTGCCATGAGAGCCACCCTAAACTGGGCTAGTCCGACCACATTCGGGCCGGCCCACGAAGAAGGACCTCACGCACGTCCGGAGCATATTCTCCGGCGAGTACACGATGCCGTCATGGAAGAACCTCAGCACCAGCATTCCTTGCCTGATTGCTTCGTTGTCCCGCCAGCGGTCTTTCTTGAATTGACGCGGCTCCAGGTGAAAAGCAAGGCCGTCGAGTTCGACTATAAGGAATCCTTCCAGGAGAAAGTCGACGGTCCTTATGCCCTCGATCCAGACCTGGGTCTCAGTGCGGTTGCCCAGTAGACGGCGACGCAGGTAATCGAGGGTGATATCCCCACGGATGTAAGCGCTTTCGACCATAACCAGTGCTTCTAACGGAGGGAGGCAGAAAAGGGAGTGTAGAAGCACGTCAGGCAGTGTGACATAAGGCTCGCTCAGCCGGGGTTGAGACAGAGACAACCGATGACTGATGCACCCTTCCGCACATCGCCCGTTGCTCTGCCAGTAGTGGGGATCGGTGGGTTTGTGAAGCAACCACAAGCTCCGGATCCGCACCGGGAAGACCCGGAACTCCACGCTCGATGCGCTGAATACTTCCCGCCAGCACCGCGGAACGAATCGCTGATTCGCTGACACCCCGTGCCCGTACCTGCCGGGTCATGGCTACTCCGCCCAAACGCCGCAGGGCTTCCTCGGGTTCCATCACCCCAGCCTGCTGTTTCCGCCGACGGGCCGGCAGTGCCGATGTGGGCTATGTGGACAAACCACTCACCCGGGCTGGCCCGGTTTTGAACAGTCCAACGGCACGAAAAGGCCCGGGCCAACTCCTGAGGGAGTCAGACCCGGGCCATTTCAGTTTGCAAGGCTTAGTCCATGCCCCGCAGGTCCAGCACCAGTTCGGACTCACCGTCAGCCTGCAAGACTACCGGGATGCCCCAGTCCTGTTGGTAGAGGTGGCAGGCAGCGTGATCGGGGATTTCGCCGTCTTCGGTCTCAGGGCCATCGCAGGCTGCCGCGCGGGCGGTGATGTGAAGGATGCCCTCGGGAACGTCAGCAGACAGTTCAAGGGTGCGCAGCAAGCCCACCGACGTGCCCCCACCGGAGACCAACAGCTCCGGCGGCGTCGAGGAAATCTTCAGCTGTGTAGGATCGCCCCAACGGTCGTCCAGTTTCTGGCCGGTAGGAGCCTGGAAACGCACTGCGAGCTCAAGGTTCCCGGGAGTTACCGGGCTCTTGGGACGGTGAGTCTGCGATGCTCCCTCGTCCACCTGCTGGGCTTCCTTGGGAATGGGAACCAGGACCAGTTGGTGCTTGTTCGACTCCACAACTACCAGCAGCGGATCGCTGCCTTCTACCTGAACCACGACGACGTCGCTCGGCTCAGCGAGGCCCCTCGCCAAGGTGGATACAGACTTGGTGGCAGGATCGTAGCGACGAACGGCACCGTTGTAGGTATCAGCGATGGCCACGGAATTGTCCGGCAGAACCGTGACACCCAAGGGGTGCTGCAGGCGTGCTTCAGCAGCCTCGCCATCACGGAACCCGAAATCAAACAGGCCCTTGCCGATGGCGGTTTCCACGCTCACACCGGAATCGCTGACCACCAGGCGACGCAAGGAGGATGTTTCCGAGTCAGCCACCCAGATGTTGTCTTCACCATCGATGGCCAGGCCGGAGGACTGGGCGAACCAGGCTTCCTCCGCCTTGCCGTCCAGAAGGCCTTCAAGTCCGGAACCGGCAAGGATGGAAACCTCGTTGGCCAGGGGGTCGAAGGCGAAGATCTGGTGGGTTCCGGCCATGGCGATCACAACCCGCTGCAGCTTTTCGCTCCAGACCACGTCCCACGGGGAGGACAGTGAAACCTCGGTGCCCAGACCAAGCGCCCCAACATCGATCGCGTCGGCAGCGAAGTCAGCAGGGCCGCCGTCGTGGTGTTCGGACCAAGTGCCGGCGCCGGTGTCCGTCACCCGGGCAGGACCGGCGTCGAGCAGCCGCTGGACGCCGTTGCCGGCGAGCGTCTGAACGTAGCCGGAACTCAGGGTGACGCCGCGCAGGCGATGGTTGACGGTATCGGCAACCACCGCGTCGTAGCCGAGCTTCCACGCCAGTTCCGACGGCAGCAGGGTCACGCCCTGGGGTTCGTTGAACTGGGCGATCTCCGACTGTCCGTCGAGGAACCCCTTGGTGCCGGAGCCGATGACGCGCTCCACAGTTTCAAGATCGGGGCGGAGTTCCACCAAGCGGTGATGGCCGGAGTCCACTACCAGGTAGTTGCCGCTGGCGAGTTGGGTCGCTTTACCAGGGAAGCGCAAGGTGCCCGACGTCGGCACGGGAGCCACATACGGGCCGTTACCGCGGTGGAGGGTCCCCTTGGCTTCGTGCTCGGCCACGAGTTCCTCAAGGAGGACAGCCAAGCCGTCGGCATGGCCCTCGCCGGAGAGGTGGGCAACAATGTAGCCCTCGGGGTCAACGACCACCAGTGTGGGCCATGCGCGGGCGGTGTACGCCTTCCACGTTGCGAGTTCAGGATCGTCCAGGACAGGGTGGTGGATCTCGTACCGTTCCACGGCGGATGCCAGTGCTACGGGATCCGCTTCGTGTTCGAACTTGGGCGAATGCACGCCGACCGTCACCAGTACGTCCGAGTACTTTTCCTCAAGCGGGCGCAGTTCGTCCAGCACATGCAGGCAGTTGATGCAGCAGAAGGTCCAAAAATCCAGCAGCACGATCTTGCCGCGCAAGGACTCGAGGTCAAGGGATTTCCCGCCCGTGTTGAGCCAGCCGCGGCCCTCCAGTTCGGAGGCCCGGACCCGGTGTTGGGTACGTACGGTTTCGCTCATCAGCGTCCTTCCAGCTTGGTGTTCGGTTCAGTTTGCCCGGCAGAGTCTGTGGTGGGGCGTTCGGCGTTGCTGCGTTCCGCCTGCGCTGTCGTGGATGCTTGGGGCGTCCTGGGTGCTTGGGTGGTGCGGTTCGCCATCTTGGCATCGCGGTCAGCGAGCCGGGCAAACATATCGTTGTAAGCACTGAGATCGGCGTCGTTATTCCTGTCGGCCGCACGATCAACCCGTCGGGTCTCCCGCTCGTCCGATCGCGACCACAAGACAGCCACACCGATTGCCACCAGCAACGTGGGAACTTCGCCGATACCCCACGCCACGGCACCGCCAAGTTGTTGGTCCCCAATGGCCGACGGACCCCAGGCCCGGCCCAGGTTGCCGAAGTAGTCAGCGGCCAGCAGCCCGGTCCCGCCCATGATGGCCACACCAAAGAATGCGTGGAAACCCATGGTGGCCAGCAATAGAAGCAGGCGCATGGGGAAGGGGGCGCGGCGGGGAAGCGGATCGCTACCGATCATGCTCAGCACAAAGATGTAGCCGGTCAGAAGGAAATGCACATTCATGAGCTCGTGGCCCACATGCTCGCGCATCGCCAGGCTGAACAGGTCCGAGTAATAGAACAGGACGATGGAGCCCGCGAAGTTGGCAGCGGCGAACAACGGGTGCGTCACAATCTGCGAGAACTTGGAGTGCACAAACAGCAGCAGCCACTCGCGCAAGCCACGTGAGCCGTGGGCGCCTTCGCCCCTGGCGGGCAGGGCTCGCAAGGCAAGGGTTACGGGGGCGCCCAGGACAAGGAAGATCGGCGCCACCATGGTCAGGGCCATGTGGTCCACCATGTGCGCAGAGAAAAGGACGCGGCCATAGACAGCAGGCGGGCCCGAGGTGATGTAAGTGAGTACCAGCAGTCCGATGATCCAGTTGACTGCCCGGAACCAGGACCATTTGTCTCCACGCCGGCGGATCTTGATGATGCCAAGGATGTAGGTGACCGCGCCGAACAGCGCCACTCCCACCCACAGCCAGTCGAAGCGCCATTCCGTGAGCCAGCGCTCCGGCGTCAGCTCGGGTGGAAGCTCGTAACCGGAGAGGATGAACGACGGCGATGCATCAGGTGCGTAGGTGGTGGGCTGGGGCGGAGCTGAGCGTCCCAACGCGACGGCGAGTGCCGATGTCGCGCCCATCACCAGAAGCTCAACCAACACAAGCTGCCACAGCACGCGGCGGGCCGACATGGAGCCGTTCTTGCCAAGCTGGGGGATAACCCACTGGCGGTGCATGAAGCCGATGCCACCCAACACCAACGTGGCCAAGGACTTCGCGACGATGAGTTGACCGTACGGAGACCCGAACAGGTCCGCGGGGTTGGTCACTCGGATGGCGGCATTGATGACGCCGGAGGCAAACACGAGGACAAAGGCGAAGCCGGCAAGCGTCGAGAAGCGGCTCAAGGTCTGCTCGGTGATGTCTGGTGTGCCCTTGCTCCTGGAACCCGTGAGGATGCCGGAGAGGACCGCAAGCATGATGATGCCGCCAACCCACGTGGAGACACCTACGAGGTGGAGCCCCAGCGAGTTGATGGCGCCTTCGTGGTCGCTGGAACTGGAGGAGTGTCCGATCAATGCGGTGGGAATGAGGCCGATCAAAGCCAGCAGCAGAGTGAACGCCAGCCCGGTCAAGGATCTCACCCCGAACAGCGCAGTGGTGACGACAGCGGCAATGATGGTGACCGCGAGCCAAGCCTTGCCCGTCTCGATGTCCGTCATGAAGTAGACCAGGGAGCGCGTAAACTCCGCGTCTCCCGAGAGCCCCTGCCCCGCGACATCTGCGTAAGTGAGTACAAGGACCGCCACCGCGGACAAAGTCCAGGCTGCGCCGGCTGCCGCAGCAACTGCCAAGGCCCGGGCGAAGGCCGGATGTTCGGGCGCGTCAGCATCCTTCTCACGGGACCGCGAGCCACCGAGGTTCTTGGGCAGGATGCCGACGGCAAAGATCAGGCCGCCAACCACTGTTGCCACTGACACGTTGTGGATTGCTTTCGCGAAAGGAAGGCCCCAACGGACCAATTCGCCTGGATCAGAAACCTGCCGGGCAGCTGAGGCGCCGGAGAAGATGAGGGCCGCCGCAAGAGTCAGGAACAGCACCGCCAGGCCGGCCAGTTGCCACGGCAAGGAAATGCCCGCGACTGTAGTGCCTCCCCGCGCTCCCGGCTTGGGAACAGGCGAAGGGGCAGTAGCGGAGCTTCTTGCTGATGGCACTTATCCATTGTCCGCTACCTGCCGCCGGGCTGCGAATCGGATAAGGCGCTATGTGCATTAACTAACAGCAATAACGGCAAAGGGACGGCAACCAGAGGTTGCCGTCCCTTCAAGGCGTTCGCCGAAGAGTAGTTACTTCTTCTTGGCGACAGCAGCCTTCAGCTTGGAGCCAGCGGTCAGCTTGACGCTGTGGCCGGCTGCGATCTGGATGGTTTCGCCGGTCTGCGGGTTGCGGCCGGTGCGAGCTGCACGGTCGGTGCGCTCAACTGCGAGCCAGCCCGGGATGGTGATCTTTTCGCCGGCGGCGACAGAAGTCTCGAAAACTTCGAACAGTGCATCGAGCACGGAGTTGACTGCTGCCTGGCTGGTGCCAGCCTTGCCTGCTACCTCTGCAACGAGTTCACTACGGTTCTTAGCCATTTACGTCCTCCTGGACTCATACGTTTTTGAGCTTTCAAGCGGAATGCGAGCAAGCCACTGTTCGAAAACTTACCAGCTTGGGCTGACATGGCCAGCAAATTCCGCGTGTTTCCGCGCCTTTTTGACCAAAATCACCGGATTTTCGGGGTTTTTAGGGGTGCTTTACGCCCTTGGCGTACCCTACGGCATCGGCAGAAGGGACAGCCGCCGCACTGCCGGGCCTCCCCGGCTAGAACAGAATGCGCTGGAACAGTACGTGGTCCTGCCACTCCCCTGCGATCTGCAGGTAGGAGGGCGCCATCCCGATCCGCTCGAAACCAGACCGCTTCAAGACGGCTTGGGAGCCCGCATTGTGGACCAGCGTAGCGGCTTGGATACGGTGCAGACCGAGCTCATTTTCGGCCATAGACACGACGGCGGCCACCGCACCTGACGCTATGCCCTTGCCGGTCCAAGCCTCATCCACCCAGTAGCCGAGGTTGGCATTCAAGAAGGGCCCCCGGACAATCCCGGAGAGAGTGAACATCCCGATGATGCCTTTTGCTGTCGTCAACACCCAAGGCACCTCAGTGCCTTGTTCGTCGAGATTCAGTTTCGCCTGCATCACCGCCGACTGGCCTGTAGTGGTGAAGAACTCATCAGCCCGGGTTGGTTCCCACGGTGCCAGGTGCTCACGGTTCCGCCGGTAGGCAGCGGCCAGGGCGGCCGCATCTGAACGTTCCAGCGGGCGCAGGAGAAGCTGACCAGCCTCTTCGCCCACTAAGCCGCGGTCCAGGCTTCGCGTGAGAATCATCCACAGACTCTACCTGCCACCAGCCCGGCGATTGCGTGCGAGTCGGCTGAATGATAGTTTTTCGGGTGATCGTGAACCAAGACCAGGAGGTGAGACCCATGTACGCAGTATCCATAGTGGGCGCTCCCCTGCAGTCCACGATCTCGCGACGGAGTTAGTCGCCACTGGGAGCGCCCGTCAGGCAATTCGCGAAAGGCGACTCCCATGAACACAACATCTTCTTCTCCCCTGACCTCCGCCTCGGCTTCCGACCCACTGCGGTCGCACCAGCCTCAGCTAAGGGTTGACGCCTCACACCGGGTGCCCGACGGCGAGAGGGCTCTAATCCTCGGTGGCGGTGGCTCAACCGGTAACGCGTGGCTGATCGGCGTCGTCGCGGGCCTGTTCGACGCCGGGTTGGACGTGACCGCCGCGGACCTCACCGTCGGCACGTCTGCTGGATCGACGGCGGCGGCCCAGCTTGCTTGGGCAAACCCCGCCGAGCTCCTTGACGCCGTCCTTGCAGCCGCTCCACCAAGACCGTCCGGCTTGGTTGATAACGTTGGGGCCAACCACAGAGCCCGGCCCGTGTCCGACCACATGGCGCGAACAGGCAAAATCCTGGAGTCCTCTACGGATATGGCTGATATGCGCCGCAGGATGGGCGCCGCCGCAATAGACATGGCTGCAGCTATGGACGACTCCAGTGCGCGGTGGCACGCAACCGTTGCAGCCCGGCTGCCTCATCAGGAGTGGCCGGAACGACTGGTGTTGCTCACAGCGGTTGATGCCGAAACCGGTGAACCTGTGGTGTTCCACCGCCATAGCGGAGTGGAATTGGTTGACGCCGTGGCGGCCAGCTGCGCCAGTGGCTTCGCTTACGCTATCGGCAGCAATCACTATATCGACGGCGGCTACCGGGCCAACGCTGAGAATGCGGACCTGGCAGCCGGGTACAGCCGCGTACTGGTGCTGTCTCCGTTTGGCGGCCGGACGCGGACTCCGTTGGAGTGGGGCATGCACTTATCCGGGCAATTGGACGAACTGCGGCGCAGCGGGAGCCGGGTTGAGACAATCTTCCCCGACAGCGAGGCGGAGCACATGTTCGGCATCAATGCGATGGATCTGACGCTGCGGCCGGCTGCTGCCCAAGCCGGCTTCGGCCAGGGCAGGGTCCTCGCCGAGCACATCACCGAGTTCTGGCGCTAGCGAGTGTTGCCCCGGCTGAGTCTTAGCTCAGCCGGGTTTCAGGCCGGGCGAGGAACGTGCGGTGTGGGTTTGGTTGTTAAATGCGGGAGACCCCCCGACCCGTGGTGGGTTGGGGGGTCTCTACCTAATGGTTGTCCGGCGGTGTCCTACTCTCCCACACCCTCCCGGGTGCAGTACCATCGGCGCTGTGGGTCTTAGCTTCCGGGTTCGGAATGGGACCGGGCGTTTCCCCCACGCTATGACCGCCGTAACCTTGTTACCCGTCCCCGTGTTTTTTGCCTGGTGTGGGCTGTTTTTTCGGGGTGGGAAATCTGTGGTGGTTACAACTGTGGTGCTTGGTTGTTATTTAGTTGTTGGTTCCTGGAACAAGCGGGTTGTTGTTCGGGAACCACATAGTGGACGCGTGCAGTGTGTTTTGTGTGGTGTAAGTTGTTGGCCTATTAGTACCGGTCAGCTTCACGAGTCTTTAGTCCTCGCTTCCACATCCGGCCTATCAACCCAGTGGTCTGGCTGGGGGCCTCTCACACATAATGTGTATGGAAATCTCATCTTGAAGCGAGCTTCCCGCTTAGATGCTTTCAGCGGTTATCCCATCCGAACGTAGCTAATCAGCGATGCACTTGGCAGTACAACTGACACACCAGAGGTTCGTCCGTCCCGGTCCTCTCGTACTAAGGACAGCCCTTCTCAAATTTCCTGCGCGCGCAGCGGATAGGGACCGAACTGTCTCACGACGTTCTAAACCCAGCTCGCGTACCGCTTTAATGGGCGAACAGCCCAACCCTTGGGACCTACTCCAGCCCCAGGATGCGACGAGCCGACATCGAGGTGCCAAACCATGCCGTCGATATGGACTCTTGGGCAAGATCAGCCTGTTATCCCCGAGGTACCTTTTATCCGTTGAGCGACGGCCATTCCACAATGTACCGCCGGATCACTAGTCCCGACTTTCGTCCCTGCTTGAGATGTCTCTCTCACAGTCAAGCTCCCTTGTGCACTTACACTCGACACCTGATTGCCAACCAGGCTGAGGGAACCTTTGGGCGCCTCCGTTACTTTTTAGGAGGCAACCGCCCCAGTTAAACTACCCATCAGGCACTGTCCCTGACCCGGATCACGGGCCGAAGTTAGATGTCCAAAGTGACCAGAGTGGTATTTCAACGATGACTCCACCCGAACTGGCGTCCGGGTTTCAACGTCTCCCACCTATCCTACACAAGCCACTCCGAACACCAATACCAAACTATAGTAAAGGTCTCGGGGTCTTTCCGTCCTGCTGCGCGTAACGAGCATCTTTACTCGTACTGCAATTTCGCCGAGTTTATGGTTGAGACAGCGGGGAAGTCGTTACTCCATTCGTGCAGGTCGGAACTTACCCGACAAGGAATTTCGCTACCTTAGGATGGTTATAGTTACCACCGCCGTTTACTGGGGCTTAAATTCTCAGCTTCGCCACAAGTGGCTAACCGGTCCTCTTAACCTTCCAGCACCGGGCAGGAGTCAGTCCGTATACATCGTCTTGCGACTTCGCACGGACCTGTGTTTTTAGTAAACAGTCGCTTCCCCCTGGTCTCTGCGGCCCACACCCGCTCACGGAGAGCAAGTCTCCATCACGGGGCAGGCCCCCCTTCTCCCGAAGTTACGGGGGCATTTTGCCGAGTTCCTTAACCATAATTCTCTCGATCGCCTTGGTATTCTCTACCTGATCACCTGTGTCGGTTTGGGGTACGGGCGGCTAAAACCTCGCGTCGATGCTTTTCTTGGCAGCATAGGATCACCGGATCCCCCCATACGGGGGTCCCATCAGATCTCAGGATCGTGCTCGAAGCACACAGGAACGGATTTGCCTATCCCTGACCCTACATCCTTAGACCGGGGCAACCATCGCCCGGCCCGGCTACCTTCCTGCGTCACACCTGTTAATACGCTTACCTCCCGGGATCAGGTCCCGCGCTCGGCCAAAACCCACAACACCACAAGGGTGAGCGGGCAGGCTCCGGGCGGTTAGTATCCCCCGCTTGGCATGGGCGGTTTTTCGCCGGTACGGGAATATCAACCCGTTGTCCATCGACTACGCCTGTCGGCCTCGCCTTAGGTCCCGACTTACCCAGGGCAGATTAGCTTGACCCTGGAACCCTTGATCATTCGGCGGACGGGTTTCTCACCCGTCTTTCGCTACTCATGCCTGCATTCTCACTCGTGTAGGCTCCACCGCTGGTTTCCACCGCGACTTCACTGCCCACACGACGCTCCCCTACCACTCCACACCCCTGAACCACGAAGGCTAGGGCATTATGTGAAATCCACAACTTCGGCGGTGTACTTGAGCCCCGCTACATTGTCGGCGCGGAATCACTTGACCAGTGAGCTATTACGCACTCTTTCAAGGATGGCTGCTTCTAAGCCAACCTCCTGGTTGTCTTCGCAACTCCACATCCTTTCCCACTTAGCACACGCTTAGGGGCCTTAGTTGGTGGTCTGGGCTGTTTCCCTCTCGACTATGAAGCTTATCCCCCACAGTCTCACTGCTGCGCTCTGACTTACCGGCATTCGGAGTTTGGCTGACGTCAGTAACCTTGTAGGGCCCATCGGCCATCCAGTAGCTCTACCTCCGGCAAGAAACACGCAACGCTGCACCTAAATGCATTTCGGGGAGAACCAGCTATCACGGAGTTTGATTGGCCTTTCACCCCTACCCACAGCTCATCCCCTCCATTTTCAACTGAAGTGGGTTCGGTCCTCCACGACGTCTTACCGTCGCTTCAACCTGGCCATGGGTAGATCACTCCGCTTCGGGTCTAGATCACGCCACTACACTCGCCCTATTCAGACTCGCTTTCGCTACGGCTACCCCACACGGGTTAACCTCGCGACGTAACACTAACTCGCAGGCTCATTCTTCAAAAGGCACGCCGTCACAGTTACTTGTGATTACTCACGACTGCTCCGACGGATTGTAAGCACACGGTTTCAGGTACTGTTTCACTCCCCTCCCGGGGTACTTTTCACCTTTCCCTCACGGTACTGGTCCGCTATCGGTCATTAGGAAGTATTTAGGCTTATCAGGTGGTCCTGACAGATTCGCACGGGATTTCTCGGGCCCCGTGCTACTTGGGATACTCCCCAGGCCGTGCACAACATTACGGTTACGGGGCTCACACCCTCTCTGGCCGGCCTTTCAAGACCGTTCACCTATGCCTGCACCTCACCTCACTGGTCCGGCAGAACCAGAACGGAAAGTCCCACAACCCCGCCCATGCAACGCCCGCCGGCTATCACACATGGAAACGGTTTAGCCTGATCCGCGTTCGCTCGCCACTACTAACGGAATCACTATTGTTTTCTCTTCCTGCGGGTACTGAGATGTTTCACTTCCCCGCGTTCCCCCCACGCACCCTATGTGTTCAGATGCGGGTCACACAATCACCTTGCAGCGTTGTGCGGGGTTTCCCCATTCGGACATCCTGGGATCAACGCTCGGTTATCAACTCCCCCAGGCTTATCGCAGATTCCTACGTCCTTCTTCGGCTCCTAATGCCAAGGCATCCACCGTGTGCCCTTAAAAACTTGACCACACAAGATCAATAAACTTACTCGAGAGAACCACGACCACAAGGGCCAGGTTCATTCATAAGAAATTGCTGTAAGAACACACACACCAACCACCCCACCCAAAAGGGTAAAGACGATCAGCCACGTGCGTGTTCTAGATGCTCGCGTCCACTATGTAGTTCTCAAACAACAACCCCGTCAACCAGACCACCACCCACCACAACCCACACCAAAGCGGGGCCGTGCACGATGAACAGTGCTACCGGAAGCAGGAACAAAAGAAACACCAGAAGATGCCCCCATGCATTGCTGCAAAAAGGTCCTGTTGCCTCAGGACCCAACAGTGCGCCAAACACAACCCCACACAATCCACGCCCCGACACGTTCCAAACAACACCACACCCACAAGGGGCACAGGTCGCCGTACTGGCACCAGGACACAACCAGTGAAGGCCATGCCAAACAAGTTTGATTCGTTGATATTCCACCCATGAGCACCCACCGCAGAACAGACGCCTGCGCAATGGGCAACACTGACAACCACCACCACACCCATGCAGGCGCAGCAACCAGCTGTTAGCAGCTCCTTAGAAAGGAGGTGATCCAGCCGCACCTTCCGGTACGGCTACCTTGTTACGACTTAGTCCCAATCGCCGGTCCCACCTTCGACGGCTCCCCCCACAAGGGTTAGGCCACCGGCTTCGGGTGTTACCAACTTTCGTGACTTGACGGGCGGTGTGTACAAGGCCCGGGAACGTATTCACCGCAGCGTTGCTGATCTGCGATTACTAGCGACTCCGACTTCATGGGGTCGAGTTGCAGACCCCAATCCGAACTGAGACCGGCTTTTTGGGATTAGCTCCACCTCACAGTATCGCAACCCTTTGTACCGGCCATTGTAGCATGCGTGAAGCCCAAGACATAAGGGGCATGATGATTTGACGTCGTCCCCACCTTCCTCCGAGTTGACCCCGGCAGTCTCCTATGAGTCCCCGCCATAACGCGCTGGCAACATAGAACGAGGGTTGCGCTCGTTGCGGGACTTAACCCAACATCTCACGACACGAGCTGACGACAACCATGCACCACCTGTAAACCGACCGCAAGCGGGGCACCTGTTTCCAGGTCTTTCCGGTTCATGTCAAGCCTTGGTAAGGTTCTTCGCGTTGCATCGAATTAATCCGCATGCTCCGCCGCTTGTGCGGGCCCCCGTCAATTCCTTTGAGTTTTAGCCTTGCGGCCGTACTCCCCAGGCGGGGCACTTAATGCGTTAGCTACGGCGCGGAAAACGTGGAATGTCCCCCACACCTAGTGCCCAACGTTTACGGCATGGACTACCAGGGTATCTAATCCTGTTCGCTCCCCATGCTTTCGCTCCTCAGCGTCAGTTACAGCCCAGAGACCTGCCTTCGCCATCGGTGTTCCTCCTGATATCTGCGCATTTCACCGCTACACCAGGAATTCCAGTCTCCCCTACTGCACTCTAGTCTGCCCGTACCCACTGCAGAACCGGAGTTGAGCCCCGGTCTTTCACAGCAGACGCGACAAACCGCCTACGAGCTCTTTACGCCCAATAATTCCGGATAACGCTTGCGCCCTACGTATTACCGCGGCTGCTGGCACGTAGTTAGCCGGCGCTTCTTCTGCAGGTACCGTCACTTTCGCTTCTTCCCTACTGAAAGAGGTTTACAACCCGAAGGCCGTCATCCCTCACGCGGCGTCGCTGCATCAGGCTTGCGCCCATTGTGCAATATTCCCCACTGCTGCCTCCCGTAGGAGTCTGGGCCGTGTCTCAGTCCCAGTGTGGCCGGTCACCCTCTCAGGCCGGCTACCCGTCGTCGCCTTGGTAGGCCATTACCCCACCAACAAGCTGATAGGCCGCGAGTCCATCCAAAACCACAAAAGCTTTCCACCACCATGACATGCGCCAGATGGTCGTATCCGGTATTAGACCCAGTTTCCCAGGCTTATCCCAGAGTCAAGGGCAGGTTACTCACGTGTTACTCACCCGTTCGCCACTAATCCCCCAGCAAGCTGGGATCATCGTTCGACTTGCATGTGTTAAGCACGCCGCCAGCGTTCATCCTGAGCCAGGATCAAACTCTCCGTTGAAGTAAAACAAAACCAAACAGACACAACCACACCCACCGGAAATAACGGTAGAACGCGGCTGCACAAAATTCGAAACCAGCTGAAAACCAGACCACCACACACGGGGGTGCATAATGATCCAGCCATAATTTCAACCAATTGAAAAACAATCGGTATCAACAAACTTGGCACACTATTGAGTTCTCAAACAACAGACCCCTCAAAACATCACCCACAGCACACCACAAAATCAGCGCACCCAACAGGGCCATTGGAAAAGAAGAGTTATTTTTGGCCGCCTACCGAACCGTACACACCTTCCGGCTTTCCGTTTCGCACCCGGCGACTCAGAAAACAATACACGCCCCACACCCCCAACGCAAATCCACCCCCAACCCCACCCCACACACCCCCAAAACCCCACCAACCGCCGTCGGACGCTGGTTCTTAGCGCTCCATCAACTCGCGCATGGCCGCGACCACCGCCGCCGGATTCTCCTCAGCCATGAAGTGGCCAGTGTTTACCGTCATGTGTGCAAGGTCGGGCACCCACGCACCCCATAGGGAGGCGGCGTCATAGCCCAGCACCCCTCCCCAATCCTGATGCATCAAAGGCATGCACAGGCTGCGTCCAGCGTTCCTATCGGCGAGATCATGCGCGACGTCGATTCCCGCAGAAGCCCGGTAGTCGGCAACGATCGACCACACGGCTTCACGTGTCCAAGCGCCGGCGCAGGGGAACCTTGGCATGCTCGTTACAGTGCGTGATGGGTACGCCTTTCGACTCGATCTCAATGCCGTTGATGCCTGGAGGTTTGGGGTGGTAGTGACCCGAGCAGTTGGAGCAACGCCTAACCAGGCCGAACCACTCTTCTCCACTGCACTCCGCGACTGGCGGGGCGCAGCCTTTCATGAATTCGCCGAGCGGCCACGGGCCCTCCCAAAGGTGAAACGACTTACCGGGCTGCGGCAGGCCGCGTCGAGCGCTTTGCCTCCGCATGTCTGGACTGCGGCCGGCCGGCGGAGGCCGTCGCCATGCACCGCGTGGAACCCCTCGGCTTGGCTTTGACTGCCACCGCCTATTCCAGACGCGGCACGAGGGTTCAGCTGGAAGCCTCGAACGCTGTGTTCGGCAGCTTGGCAGTCGCCGGCATTCTTGAGACAGCTCGCACCCAACGCATAGCGGCCATCCAAGCTGCTGCAGAGCTGAACGATCCCACACTCGCTGCCAGCGTCATCGGCGGCTACGACGTACCCGGGGTTGGCGCCCGGATGAACCAGCTGCTGCCGCCGTCGTGATTGCCGCTGCGGAGGATGCGCTTGCCGCCCAACCCAGGCCTCAACGACCGAAGCCGCGCCCGTCTCCTGGCCACCTAGCCATGGAATCCCGGGGCACCGGCGTTCGCTACCCGGAAGTCAGCGAAGCGGAGGCAATCGCCAGGAGATTAGGGGACGCGCAACTGCTCTGTTTCGCCCTGAGCGCCCGGTTTATGCAGACCTTCACCTCAGCCGGGCTTGCAGCAGATCGCGCCGAAATCGGCCAGGAGCCGATAACAACAGCGTTCGACGCCGATTCGCCCACCTCTGAAATCAACGGGCGGCTGATTCGTATGCAGGCATTGTGCGCCGTGAATGACACCAGCTCAGCCAGCACCAAGCCGATGCGGTAGACCGGCTGGCCCAGCGGCACGAGCGAACTGGGCGAGCCCTCTGTGATCCGCCGGGCGTTGGGTGCCTTGGAACCGGCCAGACAAGAACGGGCTGCCGGAAACGGCGTGGCGGACCTCGGCCGCGTTGATCACTACCTTAGGCCGCTTGAGGTGGCTGCTGTGTCGGCGTGAGTTTGGTGGTTAAAGGGGTGAAGCCTCCGTGGGTGGTGGAGGCTTTTGTTTTGGGGTGGTTGTTAAATGCGGGAGACCCCCCGACCCGTGGTGGGTTGGGGGGTCTCTACCTAATGGTTGTCCGGCGGTGTCCTACTCTCCCACACCCTCCCGGGTGCAGTACCATCGGCGCTGTGGGTCTTAGCTTCCGGGTTCGGAATGGGACCGGGCGTTTCCCCCACGCTATGACCGCCGTAACCTTGTTACCCGTCCCCGGTGTTTTTGCCTGGTGTGGGCTGTTTTTCGGGGTGGGAAATCTGTGGTGGTTACAACTGTGGTGTTGTTATTTAGTTGTTGGTTCCTGGAACAAGCGGGTTGTTGTTCGGGAACCACATAGTGGACGCGTGCAGTGTGTTTTGTGTGGTGTAAGTTGTTGGCCTATTAGTACCGGTCAGCTTCACGAGTCTTTAGTCCTCGCTTCCACATCCGGCCTATCAACCCAGTGGTCTGGCTGGGGGCCTCTCACACATAATGTGTATGGAAATCTCATCTTGAAGCGAGCTTCCCGCTTAGATGCTTTCAGCGGTTATCCCATCCGAACGTAGCTAATCAGCGATGCACTTGGCAGTACAACTGACACACCAGAGGTTCGTCCGTCCCGGTCCTCTCGTACTAAGGACAGCCCTTCTCAAATTTCCTGCGCGCGCAGCGGATAGGGACCGAACTGTCTCACGACGTTCTAAACCCAGCTCGCGTACCGCTTTAATGGGCGAACAGCCCAACCCTTGGGACCTACTCCAGCCCCAGGATGCGACGAGCCGACATCGAGGTGCCAAACCATGCCGTCGATATGGACTCTTGGGCAAGATCAGCCTGTTATCCCCGAGGTACCTTTTATCCGTTGAGCGACGGCCATTCCACAATGTACCGCCGGATCACTAGTCCCGACTTTCGTCCCTGCTTGAGATGTCTCTCTCACAGTCAAGCTCCCTTGTGCACTTACACTCGACACCTGATTGCCAACCAGGCTGAGGGAACCTTTGGGCGCCTCCGTTACTTTTTAGGAGGCAACCGCCCCAGTTAAACTACCCATCAGGCACTGTCCCTGACCCGGATCACGGGCCGAAGTTAGATGTCCAAAGTGACCAGAGTGGTATTTCAACGATGACTCCACCCGAACTGGCGTCCGGGTTTCAACGTCTCCCACCTATCCTACACAAGCCACTCCGAACACCAATACCAAACTATAGTAAAGGTCTCGGGGTCTTTCCGTCCTGCTGCGCGTAACGAGCATCTTTACTCGTACTGCAATTTCGCCGAGTTTATGGTTGAGACAGCGGGGAAGTCGTTACTCCATTCGTGCAGGTCGGAACTTACCCGACAAGGAATTTCGCTACCTTAGGATGGTTATAGTTACCACCGCCGTTTACTGGGGCTTAAATTCTCAGCTTCGCCACAAGTGGCTAACCGGTCCTCTTAACCTTCCAGCACCGGGCAGGAGTCAGTCCGTATACATCGTCTTGCGACTTCGCACGGACCTGTGTTTTTAGTAAACAGTCGCTTCCCCCTGGTCTCTGCGGCCCACACCCGCTCACGGAGAGCAAGTCTCCATCACGGGGCAGGCCCCCCTTCTCCCGAAGTTACGGGGGCATTTTGCCGAGTTCCTTAACCATAATTCTCTCGATCGCCTTGGTATTCTCTACCTGATCACCTGTGTCGGTTTGGGGTACGGGCGGCTAAAACCTCGCGTCGATGCTTTTCTTGGCAGCATAGGATCACCGGATCCCCCCATACGGGGGTCCCATCAGATCTCAGGATCGTGCTCGAAGCACACAGGAACGGATTTGCCTATCCCTGACCCTACATCCTTAGACCGGGGCAACCATCGCCCGGCCCGGCTACCTTCCTGCGTCACACCTGTTAATACGCTTACCTCCCGGGATCAGGTCCCGCGCTCGGCCAAAACCCACAACACCACAAGGGTGAGCGGGCAGGCTCCGGGCGGTTAGTATCCCCCGCTTGGCATGGGCGGTTTTTCGCCGGTACGGGAATATCAACCCGTTGTCCATCGACTACGCCTGTCGGCCTCGCCTTAGGTCCCGACTTACCCAGGGCAGATTAGCTTGACCCTGGAACCCTTGATCATTCGGCGGACGGGTTTCTCACCCGTCTTTCGCTACTCATGCCTGCATTCTCACTCGTGTAGGCTCCACCGCTGGTTTCCACCGCGACTTCACTGCCCACACGACGCTCCCCTACCACTCCACACCCCTGAACCACGAAGGCTAGGGCATTATGTGAAATCCACAACTTCGGCGGTGTACTTGAGCCCCGCTACATTGTCGGCGCGGAATCACTTGACCAGTGAGCTATTACGCACTCTTTCAAGGATGGCTGCTTCTAAGCCAACCTCCTGGTTGTCTTCGCAACTCCACATCCTTTCCCACTTAGCACACGCTTAGGGGCCTTAGTTGGTGGTCTGGGCTGTTTCCCTCTCGACTATGAAGCTTATCCCCCACAGTCTCACTGCTGCGCTCTGACTTACCGGCATTCGGAGTTTGGCTGACGTCAGTAACCTTGTAGGGCCCATCGGCCATCCAGTAGCTCTACCTCCGGCAAGAAACACGCAACGCTGCACCTAAATGCATTTCGGGGAGAACCAGCTATCACGGAGTTTGATTGGCCTTTCACCCCTACCCACAGCTCATCCCCTCCATTTTCAACTGAAGTGGGTTCGGTCCTCCACGACGTCTTACCGTCGCTTCAACCTGGCCATGGGTAGATCACTCCGCTTCGGGTCTAGATCACGCCACTACACTCGCCCTATTCAGACTCGCTTTCGCTACGGCTACCCCACACGGGTTAACCTCGCGACGTAACACTAACTCGCAGGCTCATTCTTCAAAAGGCACGCCGTCACAGTTACTTGTGATTACTCACGACTGCTCCGACGGATTGTAAGCACACGGTTTCAGGTACTGTTTCACTCCCCTCCCGGGGTACTTTTCACCTTTCCCTCACGGTACTGGTCCGCTATCGGTCATTAGGAAGTATTTAGGCTTATCAGGTGGTCCTGACAGATTCGCACGGGATTTCTCGGGCCCCGTGCTACTTGGGATACTCCCCAGGCCGTGCACAACATTACGGTTACGGGGCTCACACCCTCTCTGGCCGGCCTTTCAAGACCGTTCACCTATGCCTGCACCTCACCTCACTGGTCCGGCAGAACCAGAACGGAAAGTCCCACAACCCCGCCCATGCAACGCCCGCCGGCTATCACACATGGAAACGGTTTAGCCTGATCCGCGTTCGCTCGCCACTACTAACGGAATCACTATTGTTTTCTCTTCCTGCGGGTACTGAGATGTTTCACTTCCCCGCGTTCCCCCCACGCACCCTATGTGTTCAGATGCGGGTCACACAATCACCTTGCAGCGTTGTGCGGGGTTTCCCCATTCGGACATCCTGGGATCAACGCTCGGTTATCAACTCCCCCAGGCTTATCGCAGATTCCTACGTCCTTCTTCGGCTCCTAATGCCAAGGCATCCACCGTGTGCCCTTAAAAACTTGACCACACAAGATCAATAAACTTACTCGAGAGAACCACGACCACAAGGGCCAGGTTCATTCATAAGAAATTGCTGTAAGAACACACACACCAACCACCCCACCCAAAAGGGTAAAGACGATCAGCCACGTGCGTGTTCTAGATGCTCGCGTCCACTATGTAGTTCTCAAACAACAACCCCGTCAACCAGACCACCACCCACCACAACCCACACCAAAGCGGGGCCGTGCACGATGAACAGTGCTACCGGAAGCAGGAACAAAAGAAACACCAGAAGATGCCCCCATGCATTGCTGCAAAAAGGTCCTGTTGCCTCAGGACCCAACAGTGCGCCAAACACAACCCCACACAATCCACGCCCCGACGCGTTCCAAACAACACCACACCCACAAGGGGCACAGGTCGCCGTACTGGCACCAGGACACAACCAGTGAAGGCCATGCCAAACAAGTTTGATTCGTTGATATTCCACCCATGAGCACCCACCGCAGAACAGACGCCTGCGCAATGGGCAACACTGACAACCACCACCACACCCATGCAGGCGCAGCAACCAGCTGTTAGCAGCTCCTTAGAAAGGAGGTGATCCAGCCGCACCTTCCGGTACGGCTACCTTGTTACGACTTAGTCCCAATCGCCGGTCCCACCTTCGACGGCTCCCCCCACAAGGGTTAGGCCACCGGCTTCGGGTGTTACCAACTTTCGTGACTTGACGGGCGGTGTGTACAAGGCCCGGGAACGTATTCACCGCAGCGTTGCTGATCTGCGATTACTAGCGACTCCGACTTCATGGGGTCGAGTTGCAGACCCCAATCCGAACTGAGACCGGCTTTTTGGGATTAGCTCCACCTCACAGTATCGCAACCCTTTGTACCGGCCATTGTAGCATGCGTGAAGCCCAAGACATAAGGGGCATGATGATTTGACGTCGTCCCCACCTTCCTCCGAGTTGACCCCGGCAGTCTCCTATGAGTCCCCGCCATAACGCGCTGGCAACATAGAACGAGGGTTGCGCTCGTTGCGGGACTTAACCCAACATCTCACGACACGAGCTGACGACAACCATGCACCACCTGTAAACCGACCGCAAGCGGGGCACCTGTTTCCAGGTCTTTCCGGTTCATGTCAAGCCTTGGTAAGGTTCTTCGCGTTGCATCGAATTAATCCGCATGCTCCGCCGCTTGTGCGGGCCCCCGTCAATTCCTTTGAGTTTTAGCCTTGCGGCCGTACTCCCCAGGCGGGGCACTTAATGCGTTAGCTACGGCGCGGAAAACGTGGAATGTCCCCCACACCTAGTGCCCAACGTTTACGGCATGGACTACCAGGGTATCTAATCCTGTTCGCTCCCCATGCTTTCGCTCCTCAGCGTCAGTTACAGCCCAGAGACCTGCCTTCGCCATCGGTGTTCCTCCTGATATCTGCGCATTTCACCGCTACACCAGGAATTCCAGTCTCCCCTACTGCACTCTAGTCTGCCCGTACCCACTGCAGAACCGGAGTTGAGCCCCGGTCTTTCACAGCAGACGCGACAAACCGCCTACGAGCTCTTTACGCCCAATAATTCCGGATAACGCTTGCGCCCTACGTATTACCGCGGCTGCTGGCACGTAGTTAGCCGGCGCTTCTTCTGCAGGTACCGTCACTTTCGCTTCTTCCCTACTGAAAGAGGTTTACAACCCGAAGGCCGTCATCCCTCACGCGGCGTCGCTGCATCAGGCTTGCGCCCATTGTGCAATATTCCCCACTGCTGCCTCCCGTAGGAGTCTGGGCCGTGTCTCAGTCCCAGTGTGGCCGGTCACCCTCTCAGGCCGGCTACCCGTCGTCGCCTTGGTAGGCCATTACCCCACCAACAAGCTGATAGGCCGCGAGTCCATCCAAAACCACAAAAGCTTTCCACCACCATGACATGCGCCAGATGGTCGTATCCGGTATTAGACCCAGTTTCCCAGGCTTATCCCAGAGTCAAGGGCAGGTTACTCACGTGTTACTCACCCGTTCGCCACTAATCCCCCAGCAAGCTGGGATCATCGTTCGACTTGCATGTGTTAAGCACGCCGCCAGCGTTCATCCTGAGCCAGGATCAAACTCTCCGTTGAAGTAAAACAAAACCAAACAGACACAACCACACCCACCGGAAATAACGGTAGAACGCGGCTGCACAAAATTCGAAACCAGCTGAAAACCAGACCACCACACACGGGGGTGCATAATGATCCAGCCATAATTTCAACCAATTGAAAAACAATCGGTATCAACAAACTTGGCACACTATTGAGTTCTCAAACAACAGACACACCCGGCACCACCAAACCCCACACAAGGGGCCAGGATCGCTCCGGAGCAACTTTTCAAACTTACCCGATCAACCGGATATTCGCAAATCAGCGTTTCCGCGATTTTCGATCCAAGTCCCGGCCCCACCCGGCACAAGGCACACTTAGAAGCGTGCCATTTTCCAGGCTGTTATCAAGGGGGCTGGCCTCCGCAGTTCTCAGCTCCAGGCTGTCTCACTCGCGGCGACTCAGAAGACATTACACGTCCATAAGCTCGGGCACAAATCATCACCAACACCACCCGAAACCCCCACAAACACAGGCCAAAAACCACCATTGCGACCCCAAACCAACCAAAACCAGCCAAAACCAGCCCACGTGAAGCCCGTCACAAGACCCGGCCATCCACCAACCCAACGCAGTGCGCCTAGGCCCACCACCGCCGTCGAACGTTCAACTCAAACCCGAGGGAAATGAGCGAGCGACGGGCCCAAGCCCGAGGGAAGTAAGAGAGCGACGGGCTCAAACCCGAGGGAAGTGAGAGACCGACGGGCTCAAACCCGAGGGAAATGAGCGAGCGACGGGCCCAAGCCCGAGGCAAGTGAGCGAGCGACGGGCTCAAGCCCGAGGGAAGTGAGCGAGCGACGGGCTCAAACCCGAGGGAAGTGAGAGAGCGTCGGAACGGGGCGGGTAAAGACCCTTAACGCAAAAAGGGCCGGCAACCGTAACGGTTGCCGGCCCTTTTAGAGCTTCGTGATTACCAGGAAGACTTGGTGATGCCCGGGAGCTCACCGCGGTGAGCCATGTCGCGGAAGCGAACACGGGAGATACCGAACTTCTGGAGCGTGCCGCGGGGACGGCCGTCGATCTGGTCGCGGTTACGCAGACGGATCGGGGAGGCGTTGCGGGGCAGCTTCTGCAGGCCGAGGCGTGCAGCTTCGCGTGCTTCGTCAGTCGCGTTGGGGTCAACCAGGGTCTTCTTCAGTTCGAGACGCTTGGCAGCGTAACGCTCAACAATGACCTTGCGCTGCTCGTTGCGAGCAATCTTTGACTTCTTTGCCATGTGTTTAGCGCTCCTCTCGGAATTCGACGTGCTGGCGGATCTTGGGGTCGTACTTCTTCAAGACCAGGCGGTCAGGATCGTTACGACGGTTCTTGCGGGTTACGTAGGTGTAACCGGTGCCCGCGGTGGACTTCAGCTTGATGATCGGACGTACGTCCTTGTCCTTTGCCATTAGAGCTTTACTCCTCGTGCCAGGATGTCGGCGACGACTGAGTCGATGCCGCGTACGTCGATTGTCTTGATGCCACGGGCTGACAGGGTCAGCGTGACGTTACGGCGCAGGGACGGAACCCAGTAGCGCTTCTTCTGAATGTTCGGGTCGAACCGACGCTTGTTGCGACGGTGCGAGTGCGAAATGCTGTGTCCAAAGCCCGGCTCGGCTCCGGTCACTTGGCAGTGTGCTGCCATGACTCTCCTCCAAAGATTGAATGTAACGGCGTGCAGATGTTCCTGCGTTGCCGTGCGACAGGCAGCGTCCGCATCCGGGTCCAAACCATTTCGGTAGTTTCCGCAGCAAGTGCGGCGAAGAAGGTTGGCCTCAGGACCGGGCAGTGATAATCACTGGAATAGATCCTGGGATACCGGGCGAATACAGGAATGCACGCAACTTGAGCCCCTAACTACCGGCCACCGGGACGTCAGTAAAACCGACAGTCACCACCAACCGGAGCAATTGCACACGATCCGCACTACCTAGCGCCTAACTATTCTACGGGTCAGGCCAAATTAAGACCAATCCGGCATCATAAGCCCTTGGCGTCCACTGCCGGAACACCGACTCAACCTTGGCGGGTCGCCCGGCAGCCCGGATTACAGCGGCCGGATCAACTCCGGGTATTTCGGGCTCAAACCGTCGCCGGAGGACACTCCACGCACGCGGCGGGCAACCCATGGCGCCGCGGATTCGCGGAACCATCGTGCGTTTGCTTTCAATGCCTCAACGCGGTTCATCAGTCGGACCGGCGCCAGTTCGGGAACCTCGATGACGTGCTCGTGCTCGAGGACATCCAAGACGCGCTTTGCCATGTTGACGTGGCCTGCGGTGGACATGTGCATGCGATCCTCACCCCAGAGCCGCCAGTCGTCGTACTCGTCGAACCGCCAATAGTCCACTAGGAGGGCGCCGTGGTTTTCGGCGATTTCGCGCACCAGTTCGTTGTAGATCGCAGTGCGGCCGCGCATGGCGCTGAAAACCTTCGAGCCCTTCGCATCAAAGCCCGTGAAGAGGACCACTGTGGCTCCCGACGCGCTCAACTTGGCGATACCGGCGTCGTACTCCTCCAAAAGCGAGTCGATATCGATCTTGGGCCGCAAGATGTCGTTCGCCCCCGCATACAACGTCACCAAAGTTGGTTTCATCGCGACGGCTGCATCAACCTGCTCCGCCATGATCTGCCGGAGCTTCCGGCCTCGGATAGCCAAGTTGGCGTAGCCGAAGTCCGGGTTGCTGTAGGCGAGCTGCCCGGCAACGACGTCGGCCCAGCCGCGAACGCCGTTGGGGCGGGCGGGATCGTCGTCTCCAACACCCTCGGTGAACGAGTCCCCCAGGGCAACATAACGGGCAGAAAAATCCATGCCGTCAGTCTGCCACTTCAACGCTTGAGGCCACAAAGCCTGCAGCAGGAGGGCTAGGAATCGCGCAGGATCCAGTGGTTGTTGTCCAAGCGGGCAACGATTTTCTCGCCGATGCGTGCAAGGTCCGAGACATCTTCGGGACTAAGGGAATCGAGCATCAACGTGCGCACTGACTCCACGTGTCCCGGGGCCAAGGACACGATGGTGGACATGCCGGCGTCGGTCAGGTGCGCTACGGTGACACGGGCGTCGCCGGGGTGCGCTTGCCGTTCCACCCATCCGCGTTTCTGCAGCTTGGTAACCACGTGGGAGAGTCGCGACAGCGAGGCACTTGTCCGTGCGGCGAGCTCACTCATGGGAAGGTACCGGCCCTCGGTTTCGGAGAGCATCGCAAGTACGTTGTAGTCGAACAGGGACAGTTTGCCGGCCGACTGAAGCTGGGTGTCCAACGCCGAGGGAAGCAAAGTGTTGATGCTCAGCAGAGCCAGCCAAGCACGGCGTTCGTCGGCATTCAGCCAGCGGGGTTGAGTCATGCCTCCATCTTATGAGAATTCCCCACTTCCTTAGGTCCCGGCCCGGCCTCAGGCGATAGGCTGACGGCATGTTTGTCGTCTCATTGACCTACAAAGTTCCCGACGAAATTGTCGATTTCCACCGCCCGGGCCATATGGCCTGGCTTAAGGACGCGTTCGACGCCGGGACATTCCTAGCGTCCGGACGCCGCGTCCCAGCCACCGGCGGCGTTCTGCTCTCCAAAGTGGACAGGGCGACGCTGGATGCTTCTCTGGCGAAGGACCCGTTCTACAGCAATGGCGTTGCCGAGTTCGAGATCATCGAATTCACTGCCACCAGCGTGGCTGAAGGTTACGAAAACCTGCTTGACAGCTGAGGTTTTGCCCGAGCGGTTCCCAGCCGTTCCGGCAACACCACCGGCATCAGTTCCGGCCACCGCGCTCCCAGATGGTCACCGCTCGATACGCCGCGGACCCGCCGCTTAAGCCAAGGCCCGACGTCGCGCCTCAGCCAGGCGGCGTCGTCGGCAATGTTTTCGGTGAAGGTCCGCGGACGGGGAGCGGCAAGCGTTGGTGAGGTCAGCGAGTGGGGGGCCCCGAGGACTTCGAGGACTTTCTTGGCCATGTAGCTGTGGCCCGGGGTGGACATGTGCAGGCGATCCGGAGCCCACATTCGCGGGTCCTGAAACTTCTCGAAGCACCAGTAGTCCACCAAGAGCGTTCCGTACTTTGCGGCGATACGCCGGATGTGACGGTTGTAGATGGCAGTGCGCAATTTGAGCGGCTCAAGCAGGGGCGACAAAGGAACGTTGTACCCCGTGAAGAGCAGGACCATGGCTCCGCTGGCTTTGATCCTTTTGACGGCGTCTTCGTAGTCCCGGATGAGCCTGGCCATGTTGAGCCTTGCCATGAGGAGATCGTTCCCGCCGGCGTAGAAGCTGACCATCGTGGGATTCATAGCGAGGGCGGGCTCGATTTGTTCGTCGATGATCCGATGGAGGCGCCGTCCACGAACAGCCAGGTTGGCGTATCGCACGGTTTCGTCGTGTCTTGCCAGTTCTTCGGCCACCCGGTCCGCCCAGCCCCGGCAGTTGTTGGGGAGCCTGAGATCGTTGTCGCCGACACCCTCAGTGAAGGAGTCGCCGAGGGCCACAAACCGGACCTGGTCTTTCATTGCGCTTTCTCCCGGTCTTCCATGAGCTTTTTCAAGCCGCCCTTGCGTGGAACCTTCACGGGCTCCGGCCAGCGCGGGCCGATGGAGTCCCCAAGAGTGACACCGCGTAATTTGCGTCCGAACAGCGGAACCACCCAGTCATTGACCCAGCGGCGTTGCCGGCGCTCCCATTCGCGCATGGACATGCGGCTGGGCGGGTCCCATTCTTTCGGTGAGATTTTGTGCGGAACGTTGAGATGGTCCAGAACCTGGGCAGCCAAATACTTGTGGCCCGCCTTGGACATGTGGAGCCGGTCCGGGGCCCACATCCGCGAGTCCTTGTACGCGTCGAAGCACCAGTAGTCCACCAGGACTGCGCCATATTTGGCTGCGATGCCGCGGACTCTCTGGTTGTAGTGGGTGTTGCGTTTCTTGAAGGGTTCCAGGACGGCAGACACTTTCACGTCGAAGCCGGTAAACAGGACCAAAGTGGCACCGGTTTCGCTGAGGCGCGCGACGAGCAACTCGTAGTCATTAAGGAGAGCATCCATATCGGTGCCGAAGTCGAGGATGTCGTTTCCGCCTGCGTAGAGCGTGACGAGCGTTGGCTCCATGGCGAGGGCGGGCTCGAGTTGTTCATCGATGATGTGCCGAAGCCGCTTGCTGCGCACTGCCAAATTGGCGTACTCCCAGCCCGGCTGGGCCTTGGCTAACTTCTCGGCAACCCGGTCGGCCCATCCGCGGACCCCGTTGGGCAGGATCTTGCTCGTGTCCCCCACGCCTTCGGTGAAGGAATCTCCGATGGCGACATACCGCCGTCGAACCTTTTTCCCGTCCCCGAATTCCTCCCGCACGCAGCCGACGCTACCCGCCCCCGGTTACGCCGGAGCCAACCCAAAGTGAACAAGCCAACGGGAAGTGAGCGAGCGTCGCCCCCAAACCCGAGGGACGTGAGCGAGCGTCGCCCCCAAACCCGAGGGACGTGAACGAGCGTCGGAAGGTGACGCAAGAACGGGCCGCTCGGTGGGCATCCGGCAGCGTGCGTCAAAGCGACGAAGGAGCAGCACGCCGAGGATGGCCACCGAGCGGCCACCCAGCCGCTGCGGCGGACCAGAAGAAGAGGCTTAGCCCTCCGCCTTGCCGCGTCGCCAGTAACCCATGAAGGCAACTTGCTTGCGGTCGATACCAACGTCCCGTACCAGGTACCGCCGCATTTCCTTGATCACGAACGCTTCACCGGCAATCCATGCGTAGAACGGGAGTGCGCCTGCGGGAAGGGTGGGGTTTTTGGTGGCCTCGATGGCTGCCGTGTCCATGCGTTGCGGGGTTTCCCAGAGGATGTCCTGGTCCACGTTGACGTCTTCGGGCTCGGGTCCGGCGGCGGTGCCTGCGCCCTTGATGCCTACCCAGCCCGGCACGGGAACGGCCTTGGCGACGGCTTCCTTGAGGAGTTCGCCGTGGGGTCGTGAGCGTCCGATGGCTGCGCCACGTGCGAGCCAGGTGATTTCGATATCGGCTTCGGTGGAGATGTCTTGGAAGTCGCCGGCTTCGGGTACCTCGAGGAAGGCGTGGCCGGTCATATCGGCGGGCAGGCTTTCCAGGATGGCGCTGATGGCAGGGACAGCGGTTTCATCGCCTGCCAGGAGTACGCGCTGGGCCAGGCCCGGACGCCATTCGATGCCGCCGTAGGCGCCGGCCGTGGTGCACTGGGCTGCTCGGTTGTTGGGGCCGATGATGGTGATGGCGTCCCCTGGTTTCGCCGCAAGTGCCCAGTTGGCAGCGGGTCCGCCGTGTCCGGCGTCGTCGAAGTGCATGACGAAGTCGATGTCGATCTCGGGGTACACGGCGTCGAGGCGCTCGGACCGGACCGTGTAAGTGCGCATGTCACCGCGGACGGACGGGTCCATGGCCAACCATTCCTGGTACCAGCCGGCTTCTTCCATTTTGAAGGGCGGGAGCGGGATCTGCTGTCCGGCGGCGTCGAAGGACGGGATCATCAACTTCACGCGGAGGTCCAAAGTGTCCCCTGCAACGCCGAAGTCACGCAGCGAGTAGCCGCCGAAGGTGATGCGACGGAAGTTGGGGCTGAGCTCCTGCACGGCCGTCACGGTGACGTCAAAGGCGAGGGTCATGGGCTCCACGGCGGCGCTTGCTTTTGCCTGTGTCGGTTGTGCACTCATGAGGCGATCTCCAGTTCGTTGGTTGAAGCGGGGCGTGCGTGGTGGCGTCCAATGGGGACGATCAGCGGTGTGCCTGAGATGGGGTCCGGAACCACTCGGGATTCCAAACCGAAAACGTTCAAGACCAGTTCTTCTGTCACCACGACGGGCGCAGGTCCTTCGGCCACGATGCACCCGCCTTTCATGGCGATGACATGGTCGGCGTAGCGTGCAGCAAGGTTGAGGTCGTGGAGCACGATCGCCACGGTGGTTCCGCGGCTGCGGTTGAGGTCCGTGATCAGGTCCAGGACTTCCACTTGGTGTGCCAGGTCCAAGTACGTGGTGGGCTCGTCCAGCAGCAGGACTTCGGTTTCCTGCGCGAGGGCCATGGCGATCCAGACGCGCTGGCGTTGTCCGCCGGACAACTCGTCGATGCTTCGCTCAGCGAGTTCCAGCGTTGAGGTGGCGTTCAGCGCGCGCTGCACCGCGGCGTCGTCGGCTGCGCTCCAGCTGCGGAAGAAGCCTTGGTGCGGGTATCGCCCGCGGCCCACGAGGTCCCGGACGGTGATGCCGTCGGGAGCGGTGGGGTGCTGCGGGAGCAGGCCAAGGGTGCGGGCGAGTTCGCGGGCGGGGCGGGTGTGGATGTCCTTGCCGTCCAGCGTCACGGCACCGCGGGCCGGCTTGAGGAGGCGGGACAGTCCGCGCAGGAGGGTGGACTTACCGCAGGCGTTAGCGCCAACGATCATGGTCACTTTGCCTTCGGGAATCTCGGTGGTGAGTCCCTCCACCACCTTGCGTGCCTCGTACTGGAGCGTGAGGTCCTTGGCATTAAGGATGGCCATGTCAGGCCTCCTTTCGGTTCGACGTGACCAGCAGCCACAGCAGGAAGGGGGCGCCCAGGGCGCCGGTGATGACACCGACCGGAAGGACGGTTCCGTCGAGGATGACGGGTGCGATGTTGGAGGCGAAAAAGTCTGCGAGCAACACAATCAGGGCGCCAGTCAGGGCCGACGCCGGCAGGCTGGGTTTGCGGACGATGCGTCGGGCGATCGGCCCGGCGAGGAAAGCGACAAACGCTACGGGACCGGCAGCAGCGGTTGCGACGGCGGCAAGTCCGACGGCGGTCAGCACCAGTGCCAGCCGGGCGGCGTTGACCTTGATCCCGAGGCCAGCGGCGGCGTCGTCTCCGAGTTCGAGGATGCGCAACGGCCCGGCAAGGGCAATGACGGCCGGAACAAGGATCAGCAACGAGACTGCGAGGACGCCGGCCCGATCCCACGTGGCCGAGTTCAATGATCCATTGAGCCAGACGAGGGCATCGGCGGCAGTGCGGATGTCCGCGCGGGTCATGAGGAAGTTGACCACCGCGTGAAGTGCAGCCGCGATGCCAACGCCAGCCAGGATGAGCCGGTTGCCTGCAGCGTTGCCGCGGCTTCCTCCGCCTGCGCCGGAGCCGCCGCGGGAGATTGCGTAGATGATGGCCGCGACGCCGAGCGCTCCGGCAAGGGCAGCACCGGAAACCACGGCTCCGGAAGCGCCGAAGATGACGATTGCCGTCACGGCCGCCGCACTGGCGCCGTAACTGATGCCAATGATGTCCGGGCTGGCCAGCGGGTTGCGCAGCATGGTCTGGAACAGTGCGCCGGCCAGGCCAAAGGCGATGCCGATCATGGTTCCAACGACGGCGCGGGGCAGTTTATGCTCCATCACGATGAAGCTGGCTCCGGGGATTTTCTCGCCGCCGGTCAGGTGGTTGATGACGATGGTGAAGAAGTCCGGGATGGTCACCGTGTAGCTGCCCAGGAGCACGTACACCGCGAACATGACGATGACTGCAAGGCCCAGAAAAAATGTGCGGCTGAGCACGCGCCGAAGTGACAGTTGATGCCCATGTTTGTGGGAATCATTGGTGTTAAGTGCCAACTCGGTGGGGAGCTTGTGAACGGTGGTCACAGTCCGGCCCCCTTTCCGCGGCGGATGAGCCAGACGAAGACGGGAGCGCCGATGATGGCGGTCACGATGCCTGCCGGGACTTCACCGGGGAGAAGGACCACGCGACCGATGATGTCGGCGCTGATCAGCAGGATAGGGGCCACAACGGCGGAAAACGGCAGGATCCATCGGTAGTCCGGGCCAGTCAGCGAGCGGACAGCATGCGGAATGACGAGGCCCAGGAACGCGATCGGTCCGGCTACAGCGGTGGCGGATCCACAGAGCAGGACGATGCCCAGCCCGGTGATGCTACGGGCCAAGGTGACGTTTTGGCCGAGGCCGCGGGCAATGTCATCGCCCAGGGCAAGGCTGTTCAGGATACGACCGCCGGCCAGGACGATCAACGCCCCGGCTGCGAGGAACGGCAGCGCGGGAAGGAGGACGGACCAGTCACGTCCGCCGATGCTGCCTACCTGCCAGAAACGGAAGCGGTCGAATGTGTCCTGGCTCGAAACCAGGATGACATTCATCAGGGAGAACAGGCCGGCGCTCAGGGCCGCACCAGCAAGGGCTAGCTTGACGGGCGTGGCACCGTCGCGGCCCAGGGAAGCAACGGCGTAAACCACGGCGGCGGCAGCCGCGGCGCCGATGAAGGCGAACCAGATGTAGCCGGACAGGGAGCCGACGCCGAAAACGTAGATCCCTACGACGACTGCAAGGGCAGCACCGGCGTTTAGCCCCAGGATGCCGGGGTCGGCCAGGGGGTTGCGGGCAACACCTTGCATGGCTGCACCGGCCAAACCAAGTGCGGCCCCGGCCAGGAGGCCCAGCACCGTGCGGGGAATCCGGGCGATCACCACAGCGTGGTTGCCATCTGTCGAATTGAACTTGGTGAGTGCTTCCCACACGGTATCAAGGGGAAGGCCGCGTGCGCCGATCGCCAGGGATGCAGCGCACACTGCGGTGAGTACGACGACGGCCGCCAGCAACCAAGCGGCACGCTTGCCTGCGGTGCTGCGGGAGTCGGTTCCCCCTCCGGTTCCCGCAGTTTCAGGGGAGATGCCTCCCGGGCCAGCCGACACCAAAGTGCCGTTGCCCCTCCCCTGGACTGCCGCCGTCGTACTCAGTTTCATTACAGTTACTTGCCCGCTGCGTCTGCTGCTTTACCCAGCTGCGGCAGGAATGTGTCCAGCGCCCACGGCAGGCTCAACGGCGAAGAAGCGGAGAGCGACAAGGTAAGGCTCGAGTTCGTGTCAGCGATGAACGAACCCTTCTTCACGGCCGGAATCTGGCTGAAGAGCGGGTCAGCCTTGATGGTGTCGGCGGTGGCAGTGTCGGCAACCCAGGTGATGAAGACATCGGACTCGAGCTCATTGGCCTTCTCAGCGGACCATGGGATGAAGAAGTCCGTGGACGTCTTGGTGTTCTGCTCCACCACGGGAGCGAGCTTCATCCCGATTTCGGAGAGGAAGCGAGGGCGGTTGTCGATGGCCGTGTAGAAGCCTGTGGAAGCAGGCGTCACTGGATCGAGATTGCCGTAGATGAAGGTCTTGTCCTTGATCTGCGGGAACTTGTCCACCTTCTCCTTGATGGTGGCCTGGGTCTCCTCGATCAGCTTCTTGGCTTCGGCTTCCTTGCCGAGGGCCTTGCCGATGAGGGTGGTGCTTTCCTGCCAAGGCGTACCAAAAGCGAGCTCCGGCTGCGCCACGACGGGTGCGATTTCGCTGAGCTTCTTGTAGTCAGCCTCTTCCAGGCCGGAGTATGCGGCCAGGATAACGTCAGGGCTGAGCTTGGCGATCTCGGTGAAGTTGATGCCGTCAGCTTCGGAGAACTGAACCGGGGCCTTGTCGGTGCCAAAGCCCGCTCCGAGTTTCTCCAGCGCCGCATCCTTCCAAGGGGTAGAGCCCTTGTCGTTGTTGCCCCATTCGTTCTTCGGAACGCCCACCGGTACTACGCCCAAGGCGATCGCAACGTCGTCGTTGACCCAGGAGATGGTGACTACGCGCTTGGGCTGTTCCTTGATGGTGGTCTCACCAAAGACGTTCTTGATGGTTACCGGGAAAGTTGCCGTTGCTGCCTGCTCAGTTGCCGGAGCCGAGGTTGCGGGGCCAGTTGAGCAGCCGGTGAGGGTAAGAGCGACGGCGGCCAAAGCGGCCGTCGCGGTTCCTGCTGTTTTCAGCAGGGCGCGGCGTGGGAGAAGGGAAGCCACGGGACTCCTTAAGTAAGTGATGCGAACCTAAGTAAGGCTAGCCTAGCCTGCCGAGAATTAAGAAACGTTTGCGTCACCTAATCCAACTCCTTGCCGAAATGGGATGCAGGTCACACGCTCTCGCACATCCCGCGTCCTTCACCCGATCGCTCTCGCAGTGGACATCTGCCCCGGAGTTTTGAAAGTATTAGCGGCAGCGGACTACCGCTTCCAAGGATCACGACGAGGGGATGAGCGTGCGCACTGATTCAGTTGCTGCAGCCATGGTTGGCGAGGTGGCCGCTTTGGCCTGCTTGGCACTCCCCCGCACGTCGGCATCTTCCTAGGTTTCAAGGCACGTCCCCTTGATAGGGGCTAGACAGCTGTGCCCTTCCTTCCCTCGATGGCCGACGCATCCCGCCATTTCCGCGCACATCTTCAGAGCGCGGACGTCGACCATTTCCGAGAGAAGCTTGCCATGCAGAAAATCACTGCTCAACAGATCCGTTCGTCCTTCATCAACGCCAGCCGCTCCGAGGCAGCCAAAGCCAACCTCCCCCGCAACTTCGAAACCATCGACTGGGACAATCTGGAATTCCTGGGTTGGCGGGACGAAAAAATGCCCCAGCGCGGATACCTCGTGGTTCCGCACCGGGGCGAACTCACCGGGATCATGCTCCGGGCTCCCGAAGGTGGCTCCGGGAAGAGGCGCGTAGTCCTCTGCGAACTCTGCCGCGACGTGTTTTCGAAGGACGACGTTTACTTGTGGGTCGCCAAGAAAGCCGGACAATCCGGTAAGGACGGGAACACCGTGGGGACACTGATCTGCGCCGAATTCGGTTGCAGCGCCAACGTGCGCAAGGAACCGCCCGCCAACGAGATCAACCCGGACCCGGCCGCCGTCGTTGTTCGACAAATCGCAGGACTGGAGTCCAGGACCGAACAGTTCCTTGACCGCGTCCGCGCGAAGTAAGTCCAGGAACAATCCCAAGTAGGTAGCAGCAGGTGCCGTTTAGAACCTTCAAAACGGCATCATCTGCTACCTACTTGGGCCCGCCCGACGAGAGGTGACGTCAGCGCAGGACGATGTCCACCGGGTTGGCTTCGGAACGCCATGCTCCTGGTTCCCCAGGCCCGGCGATGACCGGAGCCGTGAGCACACCCGAGCGGTTAGTGCGCTTGTCCCGGAGGATTTCCGTGACGGAGCCAAGGTGCCTGGACAGGTCAATCACGTTTTCCGGTGCGGCCAGGAGCAACTGGAACCCGAATTCGTGAAGCGCCTTGATACCCGCACCCGCGAATTCCTCGGACGCCAGCACGAAGGCTTCGTCCATCATCACGGTGCCGTACGTCGTGAAGCCCTGCTCGGCGATTCCCAGCTGGTAGCTCAGTGCCGCGGCCATGATGAACGCCGTGAACCGCTGGCGCTCACCGCCGGACATGGACCCTGTGTCGGCATGCATGAAGACTTCGGTCTTCTTCTTGCCGGACTTTCCAGTGGTGCCGGTTTTGCCTGACTTCGAAGCAACCTCGCGGTGTTCCTTGCACTGAATAAACAGGTGCCCGCGGACGTCCAGCACCTCAGCCCGCCAGCGCCGATCCTCCGGCGTCTGCGAACCAAGCCGCTTCACCAGGGTCTCCAACGACTTGTAGCGCGCAGTGAGCTCGGCGTCGTCGTCCACTTCTGCCGTTGAACCAGCACCTGCTGAAGCAGCCGTGCCGCGCGACGGCCGCGTGTGCTTGGCCTTCAGGGCGTTCTGGATCGCATCCTTGAACTGTTTGGCCGTGGCCGGCAGTGTCTGCTTGATGTCCAGTTCCAGGAAGCTGCCCTCATGGAAATTGACCTGCGACAGGATGCCGTTGAGGGGCAGGATCCGGCTGGTGATGCTTCGCCGTTCCTCATCCAGCAGATGTAACAGCGTGCTGAAGGACTCGTGCGTGCGTTGGTTGAAGAACAGCCGGAATTCGGCCTCCTGCGCGGGCAGGCCATCGCTCACGATCGCGTGGTACCGGGATTCGAAGTCCCCTGCAGCTCCAATCGAGGTGCCGTGATCGGCGCTGATGGCACTTCCCCAGTCGCGCACGAATGCCTCGAACATACGGGTCAGCCGCTCGGCCGTCGCTTGGCCCCGGGATTCCGCAGCATGCAGTTCGTCGAGCAACTTATTCCGGACGCTGTTGGCAAGGTTGTCGAGCTCGTAAAGTTCGGAGACTTCACCGACGCCGTCGAAGTACGGCTCCAGCGCGGTGACGGTAGAGGCCGACGGCGGTGCTTGCTCCAGCTTCAACCTCGCCGCATCGAGCAGGCCGTCCGCCGTGGTCATCTTGTGGTCCAGCGCCTTGTATTCGCTCTGCAGGACGGCGGCCGCACCTGTGGAGGACTGGTGCTTTTCCCGGACACTTTCGATGTTGGCACGCAGCGGCTCCAAGTCTGCCTGGGCGGCCAGAGCGTCGGTTAGGCGCTGTTCGATCCTGGCAAGTTCATCCGCGGCCACGGCTGCGGAGACCTGCTCCCATGGCCGCTCATCTTCAGCGACCCTGCGCAGCGCTTCGAGCTGACGTGCCATACCCTGATGCGAATCCTCGCGGCTCTGGGCAAGTTCCGCGGCCTTCACGAGCTCGTTTTCCAGCTCCCCCACGCGCGCTGCCACAAGCTCAAGCTTGGAGGCGTTATCGAAACCGAGGACGTAATCCTGACGGCTCGTGAAACGGTCGTCCTTCTCCACGGTGTGCCTGTTGCGTTTGACCACGCCACCAAGGCTCAGGCCCTTGTCCATCGAAGCAAGCTCGTCAGGGTCCTCAACGCACGGGTACGCGAAGTCCAAGGCAATCCGCTCGCGGATCCACTCCCCGGCGTCGGCGTTGGCGCCCGAGGTGAGAATGCTCAGCTTAGTCAAGAGGTCGCCGTCGGACACGTCCTCCACAGCCAGCGCGCCACCGGCGAGCGGCTTGGAAACATCGACAGCGCGAAGCGCGCCCCGGACGGTGTTGTCGTTCAGGTACCGCGTCACAGCGGCGAAATGCTCACCCGGAACCAGCAATGTGGTGGCGAGGTTACGCAGCGCTCGTTCGGCGGCCGGACGCCACTGATCCTGGCCCTCTGCCAGATCGATCAGCTCACCGCCAAACGGCATCCGCTCTTCCGGAACCCCGGTTGCTGCTGCGATAGCAGCCCGGTTCTCAATGCTCGACGGCGGCAGCAACGACTTGCGCGACCGCAACGAAAGCAGCTCCTGCTGGGCCGCGGCGAGCTCACGCTTCTTGGTCGCGTGTCCGTCAAAGGCTTCAAAACGAAGCTCCTTGAGCGCCTCGGAATCGTCTTTCAACTCCGCCGAGCGAGCAGCTGCCTGCTCGTGCGCCTGATCCCAGCCCTCGGCGGTCCACTCCAGGTTCAGCCCGGCATCGGCCAACGCCTTCTTGGCGGAATCTTCAACTTGCTGACGCAGCTTGAGGCCAACCCGGGCGTTTTCCAACGACTGCTCAATCGCCGAAATCGCGTTGCCGCCGCGGTTGTTGTAATCCAGCTCAAGGTCACGGAGCTCCTTGGCCAAAGCATCCCGCACAGTGCGTTCAGCAGCCAGTTCCTGAGCCTTGGACTGAGCCAGCTCCTTGAAACGGGCCAGCGTCTTGGCGTGCACCGTGACCGCAAGCTGCTGCTTGTAGGCCTCGAACTCCTCGCCGGCCAACTCGCGGAGGCGGTTCGCGTCCAGCAACGCCTGCGCGTACTCCTTGTTCAGCTCCGGAACCGGTGCCAACTGGTCCCGCTGCTGCCGTACGTCTTCCAACCGCTGCCGGATGGACATCAGGTTGCTGAATTCCTCCACCACATCATCGGCGGCAGCCAACGTGGCAGGAGCATCGAGTACCTGGTCGCGGAAGAACGTGTTCACGCTGCCGCCCAAGCCCTTACCGGCCTGGATTACGCGAAGCAGCGGAAGCGCCTGATCCGAGTTGATGCCCAGGAGCCTGCGGAACCTTTCGGCGAACGCCTTGTGCACGTCGAAGACCTGGCCCTCGGGGAAGATCGACTCCAACGCGCCCTTGGTAAACCGCTTCTGCGCAATGCCCTCGATCGCCTCAAGGTCCAACGGCTTGCTGTCAATCACATAAAAACGCCCGACACTCGACTCCGTGCCATTCTTTGGCAAGTCGAACAGAGCCGACACCGTCACCTTCGTGCCAGCCGCATTATCAAACGTCAGTGCGACGGCGGACCAGGTGGCACCGGGGCGCTGGAAGGCACTCGCCGAGCTGTCCCCCACCGCCTTATCACCCACCTTGCCGCGCATGTAAGTGAACGTGGTCCTCTTGTCCTCCACAGCACCGCCGGAACGCTGGGCTGCAGCCTCGTTCGAGCGCGGACGGGCATCAAACACGCGGAGCATCGCATCAAAGAGAGTCGACTTGCCGACACCCGAGTTACCCGTAAGGAGGGTGCCCTTGCGGTCCACGTGCATGGTGTGAGCCCCATGGAAGGTGCCCCAATTGACCACCTGAACGAGCGCCAAACGCATCTGGCCCGGGTTCGTGAGCTCGCCGAGCGGGAGCATGCTTGCAATGGTCACTTGGCTGCCTCCTCTATTGCTGGCTCGCCTATCGCGGCGGTACCGGACACATGCTCGGCATGCTCGGTCGTTCCTCCCCGGAAGCCCCCTACCCTCGCAAGCTCGGCCAGGGAACCCTGCTCCCGTGGGCCCACCTTAGACGCATGCTGCCGCATGTCCCCGGCATCGGCGTGGTCGTCTTCAGCGGATGAGTCGGAGGAGTCGAGGTCCAGGAAGGGCTCTGTTCCGGATTCGTCGGCTGCTACGGCTATCAGGGCCTCGATTTGGGCCGGGATGTCGCCGATGTTTTCGAAGGGGAGTGCAAGCGGGAGGGCGTTGCTGATGGTGTACGTGTCATCCAGCGGGGTGGGGAGGATGAGTTGGCGGGCCAGGAGCTTTGTGATGGTACGGGTGACAACGTCAGAGTCCCGGAGGGCATCCTGTTGGCCAGCGGGTGTGTAGTTAGCGACGAGGTCGGCGATTTCCTCGCGGGTGATGGTCGGGTCGGTCTGGGCTGTGACGTGGCGGTCCAGCAGCAGGCGAAGGCGCAGCAGGACAATGGTTTCCACCCGGCTCAGGGCACGCTGCTGGCGCAGGATGCTTGAGCGGGAACTGGCACCGACGACTTCCGGGTCAACGGGTCGGAGGACTGCGATTTTGCGGTCGTGGTCGAGCTGGAGGCTGAGGAAGAGCTCGGACAGGCGGCTGCGGAGGATCAACTGGTTGTCCAGCAGCGTGGTCCACAGTTTCTCGTCGCGGCCACCGTCGATGTACGGGCCCTTGAGCAGTTTCACCAGCGCATGCCGCACCTTCATGGGCAGCACTCCCGTGTCGCCAGGGAACAGCGCGGCGCCGTCCACGAACGTATCCCGCGGCGTGACCCGGAACGGGTCAGTATGGCTGACTTCAGGAGCAGACTCGGCGTCAGTCGCGTCTTCGGTGACCTCGTCCGCTTCGGTGATGTCCGTCGTCGTGATTTCTTCAGTCATCAGAATCCTTATTCAGCGAGACGACCGGCAGGTACGCGGTGCGGATGCTGCCGTCGATTTGTTCGAAGTCGATGTGTTCCCAGGCGGCCCGGTCGAAAGCCGCGCCGGTCTGCAGTGCCATGGACAGCAGGGTGCGCACGGTGTTGATGTGCCGCTCTTCGGCGGGCAGGTTGTCCCACGCGTCGCCCAGTGTGGCTGCGCCTGCCATGGCTGCCCGGACAACCTCAGGCCGCGCTTTGCCGGTTCGCGCTGACCGCACCCGGTCCGAGTCGCTGAAAGCGATGGGATCGGCCAGGCGTGGTGGTGTTGCGAATTCGTCGGGGTCGAAGAGTTTGACCATGGCCAGCGACTCGAACCCGGCATTGAAGAGCGCGGGTCCGCGGACCAGGCCGGGTCGGTCGCGTTCGTAGGGCATGGATCGGATGGCTTGTTCGGCCTCGGCCAGCACCTTTCGCAGGCTGACGGACTGCCTGACGTCGTCGCTTTGGATGTAAGTGTTCAGGCTTTCGGAGAGCTTGCCGTAGATCCGCTGGATCTGGCTGTGCTGCGTGCGCAGCTCGGCCACCAGGTTCTTCAGCGTTTCACGGTCCTCATGGGAGAGGTCGTCCGCGAACTGCCGGCTCAGCACCTCGCCGATCGCAGAGCGGAACCGCAACTGCTGCTGCGGATCCTCCAGAAAAGCAGTGAACGAGCGGAAGGTGCGGCCCTCGGGGCTTTGCCGCAGGCGCTTGTCGGCCTCCAGAACCTGGGCCATGGTGGCGCCCTTGCTCAGGGATTCCTCGATGATCTGGTTGCGGAGCTCGCCTACCAACTCTTCGATGCGGTCACGCATCTTCTTGTAGTCGGCAGGCAGGCTAGCCGCGAGATCCAGGATGTTGCCGGCCGCTTCAACGGCTTCCTCATCATCCAGGAGGCCGTCAAACTCGCCTGAGCTGATGTCTTCCACCAGCTGTTGGCGTTCCTGGATTTCCTCTTCCAGGGCTTCCAATCGCGCGCTCTGATCCGGGTTGGTCTCGTTGGCGAGCTTCTCCACGTCGCCCAGGAGCGTGCCAAGCCGCGAACCGTTCAGTGTGGAACGTTCGCTGGAGAGACTGTCCAGGAACGCGAGCACACGGGCAGCGGGCTCGGTAACTTCGTAGACGATCTGACCTGATTGGTTGCGACGCGTCAGGAATTGTTTACGGGTCCATTCGTCGCCGAAAAGCTTGCCGTTCTGCTGGCCGCCCAACGCCGGGTCCTGCCGGCGGAGCTGTTCAAGGAAAGCGTCGACGTCGGCGTGAAACTCTTCGAGTGGAAGCTGCGGCCGGGTGCGGGTAAAGGATGCTTGCAGCACCGCGATCACCCACGGCGCCGACCGCGTCAGAGCCCATGCGGGGCCCTTGGTCAACTGTTCGAGGTCACGGAGCCTCGCGCTAATGGCGTCGGCGGAGGACATGGCTGAACGGGACAATTACTCTCCTTCAGCTGCTGCGAAACCTGGCTGGCAGCGAAAACTGCCCCGTACAAGGTTAACGCAGAGCGTCGCGGGGGCCACCGACGGGCCCATCGCTGGCCGGCTGGGGGGCGGCCGGCGGCGGATGAGCCGCCGAAGAGCCGCCGAAAAGCGCGCCTCCCGTGCCGCCGTCGAACCCGTCCTCGTACCTGGTGGAAGCTTGCCTGCCGCAACCATTCCGTAACCTACCGCCCGGTATGGTTTCGATCCCATATCAACGCCGCCACGACGCGTTTCTGCTCTGGCCGGAAAGTACTCCCGCCCCTAGTGTCAGAGCATCGACGCAGCCACGCCGCGTCAACCCATGCATCGTCGCCCCGGGGGGAACCATGAATTTCGACTTCACTGCGCTTGATACAGCCACTTACGTATTCATTGGAACGCTGGTTTTCGCTGCAATTCTTGTGGCCTTTATCGCCGCAGCAGCAATGGCAACAATTATTCTTATCGGAGCAGCGGGCATTGCTTGGTACGCCATTAAGGCGGTGCTGGGCGGCCTTGTCCACGGCATTAACTTTGCGTGGGACCGTGTGGTTCACCACGCCGGACAAGTGGAAATTCCTGCCGAATTCCAGCCGCAGGTTTCCCCTAGCACCGGTAGCTACTCGCGGGTAGCATTGAGGGACAGCTGAAGGGTTCGCACCCAAGGCGGACCCTGGCTCCATCCGGCACCACCGGCTAGAGGAGTTACCCCATGACGTCCGCCACTGACAACAGTCTCGCCGCTGCAAGCGTCAATGCCACCGCAGAAGAAGCCCGCGCCGTTGCCGAGGCTGCCCGGGAAACAGAATGGAACCGGCCCAGTTTCGCCAAAGGCCTGTACCTGGGCAGCTTTGACCTCAGCCTCATACACCCATGGCCGCAAGCCAGACCTGACGATGTCCAGCGTGGCGAGGAGTTCATGGCCCGCTTGGTGACATTCGCCAAAACTATGTCCGGCCGCGTCATTGAGCACGATGCCAAAATTCCCGACGAATACCTGGTAGGGCTCGCCAACCTGGGTGTATTCGGCATGAAGATTCCGCGTGAATATGGCGGGTTGGGCTTGTCTCTGGTCTATTACGGCCGCGCCCTTGCCCTGCTGGGGTCGGTACATCCGAGCCTCGGCGCCCTCATTTCCGCCCACCAATCCATTGGTGTTCCGGAACCCGTAAAAGAATTCGGCACCTCTGAGCAGAAGCAGGAATACCTGCCGCGCTGCGCCGCCGGCGCCATTACCGCGTTCCTCCTGACAGAGCCCGACGTCGGCAGCGACCCCGCGCGCATGGGCGCCACTGCGGTGCTGTCCGACGACGGCGAGTCTTACCTTCTGGACGGCGTGAAACTGTGGACCACTAACGGCGTGATAGCCGAACTCGTGGTGGTCATGGCCAGGGTGCCTTCGCACACCGATGCTGACGGCACCGAGCATAAGGGCGGTATCTCCGCTTTCGTGGTGGAAATGAACTCCCCCGGCATCACCGTGGAGAACCGCAACGCCTTCATGGGCCTGCGCGGAATCGAGAACGGGGTGACGCGCTTCCACCAGGTTCGCGTCCCTGCAGCCAACAGGCTCGGCCGCGAAGGGCAGGGTCTCAAGATCGCCCTCACTACGCTTAATACCGGACGGCTCTCCATCCCTGGCCTGTGCGTCGCTGCCGGAAAGTGGAGCCTGAAAATCTCCCGCGAATGGTCCAACGCACGGACCCAGTGGGGGCGCCCGGTGGGCAAACACGAGGCCGTAGGCAAAAAGATCGCCTTCATCGCCGCCACCACCTTCGCGTTGGAGGCCGTGTTTGAACTTTCCGCCGAAATGGCTGACGCCGGCCAAAAGGACGTTCGTATCGAAGCCGCGCTGGCCAAGCTGTGGTCCACGGAACTGAGCTGCCGGATCGCTGACGAACTCGTACAGATCCGCGGCGGCCGGGGCTTCGAAACAGCCGAATCCCTGGAGGCCCGCGGCGAACGGGCAGTACCGGCCGAGCAACTCCTCCGGGACCTCCGCATCAACCGGATCTTCGAGGGCTCCAGCGAAATCATGAAGCTCCTGATTGCCCGCGAAGCCGTGGATGCCCACCTTGCCGCCGCGGGCGACCTTGCCTCCGCGGATGCGAGCCTGCAGGACAAGGCGAGGGCCGCCGTCGGGGCCTCCGGCTTCTACGCGAAATGGCTCCCGAAACTCGTAGCCGGCGCCGGGATGGATCCGCGGTCCTATGCGGAGTTCGGGCGTTTGGGCAAGCAACTGCGCTTCGTTGAAAGGTCCTCGCGTCGGCTTGCCCGGCAGACCTTTTATGGCATGGGCAGGTGGCAGGCCAAGCTTGAGCACAAGCAGGCGTTCCTGGGCAGGATCGTGGACATCGGCGCTGAGCTGTTCGCCATGGCCGCATGCTGTTCACGCGCCGAAATGCTGCTCCGGACCCACCCCGAACAGGGCGCTGCCGCGTACGAGCTGGCCGAGGCATTCTGCGAGCAGGCACGCGTGCGGGTGGACGAATACTTCGATCAGCTGTGGAGGAATACTGACGACGGCGATCACGACCTTTCGCGCAAGGTCCTCGCCGGCGACTACGCCTGGTTGGAGGCCGGCGTCCTGGACCAGTCCGAGGGAACCGGCCCTTGGATCGGCGATGCCTCGCCGGGCGCCTCAACCAAGGAGAACCTGCACCGCAGCTACCGGTGAGCCATTAGCGAACGTCCCCGTCCACATAGAACCAGCGCTTCCCTTCCCGCACGAAGTGGCTGATTTCGCGCTGGACGCCGCGTTCGCCGTCGAGCCTGTAATGGGCAGCGAACTCCACGGTGCCCGACATATCCAAGGGGCCACCCTTCGTTGCGGAAACGATGTCCAGCCTGCGCCACTCCATGTCTGAATCGAGGTCCATGGACGCTGGACGGGTGGAGGCGTGCCATGTGCGCAGGAGGTAGCCGGCATCAAGGACGACGAAGGCCGCATACCTGGAGCGCATGAGTTGCCCGGCCGTGGGCGCGTCGGCCTCGCCGCGGTGGAAACGTCCGCAGCAATCGACGTACTGCTCACCGGAGAGACACGGGCAAGCGCCATTGCGCAGTCGGGCTGAATCAGGGGTCACGAGGTCCCAATCTGAGGCTGAAAATGAGAGCTGGGCAACATATTTTCCCACGCCGTATAACAGCTTTGAAACAACCCCGCCGGAGTGTGGGGCGGGGCGTGATTCCATCGGCGCTGGACCTTAGGCTTGTATATGCAAGCTGGGTGGGCAATGGGCGCATCACAAAACGACGGCCAGGGGAGGCTAACGTGGAGGATCCGACAACACTCGCCATCAATCTGACGTATTTGGGCACACTGGGACTCGCGGTCCTGATGTTCCTGGGGCTCGGGTTGATCATTATCATCACTCTTGTGGTCGCCGGAATTGGACGGCTCCTGTCGATCATCCTCTTGGCGATGGTGGGGATTTTCCCCAAGAAGGACCACACTCCCATCGTTCACCTTCCCCAGCATCCGGCGCATGTGCCTGATCCCGTGGCTGCCGACGATTCCGCGCTTTCCGCCCCGGAGCCTGCTTTGGTGCCCGCACCTGCACCTGCTGCAGTTTCGGAGCCCGCCGCAGATGCCCCGGTTACCGTGCCCGCCACAGCTGCCGCGCCCAAGCGCGACCTCATGGGAGACGTTCGACGGCGGCTCTCGGGTGCGTCTTCCACGCTCAAGGAAGGCGCGTGGAAGGCAAAAGTCGACCCCCGCAACCTTCCGAAACCGGCCGAGGTGAAATCGGTGGTGGAACACCAGACCGCCCACCATCCCATAGTCGTTGCAGCCGCCAAGGAACCGCCTGTGCTCGCAAAGGACTGGGCGGATGCTGTGGCCGAGGCAGACGAACGCGCTGCGGCGCGAGCCAAAGCCCAACAGCCGCCCGCCATCAAGGTGACTGTCCGCGACCTTGACGACCCCACGCCGTCGCCCAATGGCAAAACTCCGACTCCCAAGCGTCCGGACTTCCCGCCCAAGAGGCCGGACAACGGCTCCGTGCAGCCCGGTGAAACCAAAGGCCCTGGATCAAGCAACGGAGCCAAGAAACCAGGCCCGAGCACTTCCAAGAGTGGAAAGTCGCCGAGCCCGATTCGAAAAGGTTCGCTCAGCGGAGCCAGCCGCAACTCCTAGCTGACGCCTACGCTGCCAGCTGCCGGAACGTCGCACCGTGGTAGATCAAGGGCTTGGACTCGAGGTTGATGGTGGTCGCTTTTACCTCGAGAACCACAATCGCGTGATCACCGGCCGGCGTCTCGGAGATGACTTCGCATTCGAAACCCAGCACCGCGCCGTCGATCAGCACTGCACCTGAGTCGCTCACGCTGGTGTCCAGCCCGGCGAAACGGTCGCGCGTCTTGGACGCCAGTTGGAGGGCCGCCGCTTCCTGACCTTCGGCGAGAACCGAAACTCCCAGGCGCTGGGCCTGGCGCAGCTTCGGCCAGGTGGTGGAGGAGTTTTGCACTGCGAACATCACCAACGGCGGTTCCAGCGAAACACCAACCGTAAAGGACGACGCCACCAGGGCTTCCGGCGTGAAATCCACCATCGCGCTGAACGCGGCAACTCCGGACGGAAACTGCGCAAATGCTGCCTTGATGGCCGCCGTTTCTTCCACTGTGGTCTGTGTCATTCCGCTGTCCCCTATCGTGCGTAGCCTGAGTTCCTTTCCATAATTCACCTGCTTGGGGCAACGGCAATATTTGTTGATTCGAAAGACATTTGTGTTGCCGCATGTCAAGAAATGTCGCGAAGTAAGGCCGCTTCCATTACCTCCCAAGACGAAAAACGAAGAACTTCTACCATTTGCGTTTATGCCTCCGGCGGCCGTGTGTAGCCTCGATTGAACATCCCACCAGCACCGTCCCACCACAGGAAGCCGACATGAGCCTCAACGAGCTACGAACGCTTGGACGCACTGGCGCCCTGATCAGCCCCCTGACTCTGGGCACCTTGAACTTCGGCACCGGTGCCGCACCCACGGGTCCAGCGGAGAGCATCCGCATCATTAAGGCCGCCCTTGACGCCGGTATCACCAGCGTTGACACCGCTGACATCTACTCGCAGGGCGAGGCCGAGACTGTGGTTGGCCAGGCCATCCACAGCCGCCGCGACGACGTTTTCCTCGCCACCAAGTTCCATGGCCAGATGGGCTCCAACCCTGCGCACGCGGGAAACTCGCGCCGTTGGATTGTCCGGGCTGTGGAGGACAGCTTGCGGCGGCTGAACACGGACAGGATCGACCTTTACCAAGCACACCGCCCGGACTACAACACCGACCTGTTGGAAACCATCACAGCCCTCAACGACCTCATTCGGCAGGGCAAGATCCTGTACTACGGCACGTCCGTGTTCAGCCCGGCCCAGCTTGTGGAGGCACAGTGGATCGCCAACACCAACCACCTGACGCCGCCCGTGGTGGACCAGGTTCCGTATTCGCTCCTGGTGCGGGCTAACGAACGGGACGTTTTCCCCATCACCCAGCAGTACGGCGTCGGCGTTTTGAGTTATGGACCGCTCGACGGCGGGTGGCTTGCTGGCGGTTATCGCGTCGGCGGCGGCCAGCCGGAAAGTTCGCGATCGGCCGCGGTCCCGGGCCGTTTCGATGTTCATGCACCCTTTAACCAAGGCAAACTTCACGCGGCAGATGCCCTCGCGCAGCTTGCAGCCCGCCACGGGTTGACCCTTATCCAGCTTGCCGTGGGCTTCGCCCTCAACCACCCGGCAGTCACCAGCGTGGTCATCGGGCCGCGAACCGAGGACCACCTCACCGACTATTTGAAGGCCGCAGATGTGGTGCTCAGCGAGGCGATCCTCGACGAAATCGACGACATCGTTGCCCCGGCCGTGAACTTCCTGGAGCGCGATGCCGGCACGGTCGCGCCCCACCTTGAGTACCCGGAATTGCGACGCCGGTAGCCCCCTTTGCGTTGTGAGGCCCGCTTTGCGCGCTATGTGCTCGCTTTTGGGCGCAGAGCAGGCCTCACAACGAGCTATTGACGGGGTTCGCCCGCGGCGTGATCCTTGACCTAGGTGCTGCGGCACTCCGCAGCGTTTAGATTCCAGTAGAACGCCGCCGTCCTATGTCCAAACACCATCTCAAGCAAAGAGCAACGAAAGCCGCCAACCCCGGTCAGCCGACCCAAGGTCCACTGACCCACGAAGAACTGCAGCTCTCCGGGCGAAATCACTCCATGCCACTTGAAGCCCTGCACGACGACATCACGCCGGCCGGCCTTCACTACCTGCTGATCCACTTCGATATCCCGCACGTTTCCGCGGAGACATGGCGACTACGCCTGGGTGGCGCCGTTAATCGGAGTCTCGAGTTGAGTCTTGAGGACATCAAAGCCCGGCCCGCCGTCACCATGCCTGTCACCCTTGAATGCGCAGGCAACGGCCGGTCCCTTCTGCAACCTCGTCCCGTCAGCCAACCCTGGGTTCTGGGTGCCGTGGGCACAGCCGAGTGGACCGGCACCCCGTTGGCGCCCTTGCTGGAGGAAGCAGGTTTGGCGAGTGACGCCGTCGAACTTGTTTTTACCGGCGCCGACAACGGCATCCAAGGTGGCGTCGAAGAGCCTTATGCACGCAGCCTTTCAGTGGCAGAAGCGATGCATCCCGAAGTCATGCTGGTCTACGCCATGAACGGCAAACCTTTGCCCATCCAGCACGGGTTCCCGCTCAGGCTGCTGGTTCCGGGATGGTACGGCATGGCGAGTGTGAAGTGGTTGACGTCGATCGAGGCCGTGAAGTCGCGGTTCATGGGGTTCCAGCAGGCCGTCGCTTACCACTACCTTCAAGGTCCTGACGGCCCAGGCATACCCGTGAGCCATATTCGCGTCCGCTCCCTCATGATTCCGCCGGGAATCCCGGACTTCTACACCCGGCGGCGCGTGGTGGACGCCGGTCCCGTAATGTTGCACGGGCGCGCGTGGTCCGGGCACGGCGAGGTCGAGCGGGTTGAGGTAGGAATCGACGGCGAATGGATGCCGGCGCACCTGGAACCGGTACTGGGTGACTTTGCCTGGCGTTCGTGGTCCATGGTGTGGGTCGCGAGTCCGGGCGAGCATGTGCTGAGGTGCCGTGCGATGGATTCGTCGGGCGCGCTGCAGCCCACCGAGCAGGTGTGGAACTACCAGGGCATCGGGAACAACATGGCGCAGGTAGTCGAGGTGACGGTGCGGTAGGTTCTTTCGGTTCCGGCCTCCGGCGACGCCCGGCCCGGCGACGCCCGGCCCGCCGAGATCGCTGGAACGCTGCGTGATCGCCGGAGCGTTGCGGCGTGTTCGGCGGCTTCCCCGCGTACGCGCACGTTTCCGGCGGTCTCGCGGCTCTTGCGAGGCCCGGTTAGACTCTTCCCAACCATGAGTATCCCGTCATCATCCCCGGCAAATGTCCGCGTCGACGCCTGGCTTTGGGCGATCCGCGCCTACAAGACCCGCTCGGCCGCCACCGCTGCCTGCCGTGCCGGGCACATCCGCATCAACGGAAACCCTGTCAAGGCGTCGCAGAGCGTGATCATCGGCGACACCATCCGGGTCCGCGAGTCCGGCTGGGAACGGATCCTCGAAGTCCGGCGACTCATCGCCAAGCGTGTGGGTGCCGAAGCCGCTTCCCACTGCTTCACCGACCACACTCCCCCGCGTCCCGTTGCTCCAAAGCTCGGTCTCCCCCAGCGTGACCGCGGCGCCGGCCGACCCACCAAGAAGGACCGCCGGGATATGGAGAAGCTTCGGGGGTAGGTGGTTTTGTGAGTGGCCGCGTCTGACACTTATCCACAGGCCGCGTTTTCTGACATGAATGGTTACCCGTCCCCCGCCTAGACTGACCGGCACACCGCCAAACAGCTGCTGGGGAGCCTGTCATGTCACGCCATTCGTTTGCTTCTTTTTCTTGCGTTCGCGTCCGAACGGCGGTTTTGACTCTGACCGCTGCGCTGCTTCTGAGCAGTTGTCAGGGTGGCTCGGCGCCTGGCGGCCCACCTTCAGAAACAAGTTCGACGACGGCGTCGCCCACCGCGAGCGATTCGGTTCCCACGGCTTCGGCTACTCCGTCAGCGCCTCCTGTCTACAAGCCTGCCGACGCGAAGGGGAAGGCGGAGAACGTGCCCGTTCCGGTGATGCCGGAGCTGGCAAAGGAGAACTCGGAGGCGGGGCTGGAGGCGTTTATTGGGTACTGGTTCCAGGAGCTCGGTTATGCGTACGAAACCGGCAATGCAACCAAGTCCTTGGAGTTGTCGTCCAATACGTGTTCCCTCTGTCAGCATCTCGCAAAATCTGTCGAAGCTAACTATACGAATGGGCGCTGGCTATCAGGGGGGACATTTCGAACCCCTGTTGTGCAAGTCCTTTGGGATCCCAACACAGCCACTCAGCAGGGCAAGTTGCAAGTGATTCAGCAAGAGATCCAATATTTCGACGCTGATGGATCGGAAAGTCGAGAAATCACTGCAGCCACAAACGATGCCGCCGCATTCTTCGCCGAGTATCGCCAAGGTTCCTGGCTCACCACAGACGTAGGCATCATCCGATGATGGCCCGTTGGGCCGTCCATCTAGCGTTGGCAGCTCTTACGTCGCTCTTATCCATGCCCGCACATGCTTCGACAACCACGCCGAGGGTGGAGGCGATGAATCTCCCTAATATGGCGACTGCCCCTGATGCAGGCTTCCAAGAAGGATCAGCGTTCATAGGAGCTGTATGGGAGTTTCATTCCGAAACGGGTAAATCGACGCCCAAGCTCGACGGCACTTCCGCCGCAGAAGACCCTTACCAATACAAACCGGACACCATGTGCCGCGCCGGCGGTGGAGGCTTGGGGTGCCAAGGACTTCAATGCCCGCCCAAAGCACCTGGCGGACCTGAAGGAATTCCAGTGGTCTGGAAGAAAGCTCCGAAGGCCATTACCAACCCCGACTGGACGGAGTACCGTGCGATCAGCGGACCCACCTGCCTTTACGACCCCCAGCCCGAAAACGTCCTGGCCAACATCGCCGCCAGGATCCTCACAGACTTCCGACAACTTCCCGTCAACCCTGGAAGCCTCGAAGCCCAGCCCTTCCCCCACACCCTCAAAGGCGGACCCACCAACTTCTACGCCACCACGGGCGAACAAGGCTTCGACGTCACCATCCTCGGCCAAGCCGTCCACCTGACCGCCACTCCAGCCAACTACACCTACGCTTTCGGCGACGGCACCAACCTCGGACCAACACCCGCCGCCGGCTACTCCATCCCCGAAGCCGAATGGCTCAACAACGAGACACGCACCAGCCACACCTACACAAACACCGGCAACTACCAAGCCACCCTCACCACCAGCTTCACCGGCACCTACTCCGTCAACAACGGACCACCACTACCCATCAACGGAACCCTGGACATCACCACACCCGCCAAAACCATCCAAGTCTGGAAAACAGAAAAAGCACTCGTCGCCGACACCTGCCAGGAAAACCCCAACTCCTGGGGCTGCCCCGGCGCGGAGAGCAGATAGACGGACGGCGCCACGTACCGCCACCACCCACTTTGATCGCCGCATCCTGGCGACACACCAAAAAGACGGTGCCTCGAGACCACCCACGATTCAAAGTGGATGGTTGCGGCCCGTGGAGTCAGGGATCCTTCGCCTTAAGTGAAAAAAGCATCAGTTTCTAAGAACTGATGCTTTTCGCCTGCTGAAGCCTAGGAGAACCAGGTACCTGGAGGACCCATGAACAGCAGGAAGCTAAACACTGCGCCCACGGCAACCAAAGTCACCACAACAGCAAGAATCGGGTTACGCAGGACCCAAGCCTGGGCCTTCTCGAAGCCACCTTGGGGCGAATCTCCCCCAGCGGCCAAGCGCCAATCACCGGCGAGGAGGCCGCGACGGTCCAGCGACTTCTCCATGGGGATGGTGGCATAGGGGATCACTGCTGAAGCGATGGCAAGCAGGCCGGTGCGGGTTGCCCACTTCTGGTTAATCCACGTGAACGCGGCCGTCGCGGCGTAGCAAAGGAACACGAACCCGTGGATGCCTCCGGCGATGCTCACACCAACGTCTGTAGTGCGCGTGACGTACTTAAGGAACAGTCCGATCAATAGCATCGTCCATGTCACGGCCTCGGCAAAAGCAACGGTACGGAACAAAGTGCGGGGCTGCATGGAAGTCCTCAGGTAGAAAACGGGAGACACGTCATATTTTACCGGCTGTAGAACTTCTCGCGCGTCAATCAGTGCAACCGCAGTCACCCTGGAGAAGGGAGCGCCTCCCGGTTGCGGATCCGAGAGTCGCCGAATTCCAAGGCCACAGGTGCAATCTCCATCGCAGGCTCGTGCCTGGTCCGGGCTTTCCCGACTGCGATGTGCGGCAACCATCGGGGTGACTTGTAACCAAGCGCGGGCGAGCTCAGGATGAAGTCGTCGATGTTGTCGAGGCCGAGGTCGTCAAGAAGTACGTGCAGCCCTTGCACCAAGAGTGACTGGTAATCGTGAACCTCCTGTGGCACGTCCACTTCGAGCCCCATAAGGCGCCCACCGCCCAAAGGAATCAACTTGTCCGACTTCCCGAGGAAGCCCTGCATGACAGGCAACTCCGTCAACCAACTGGAGATTTCGGGGAGCACTTTCTCCGGAGGAGAGAATCCCTTGGTCCATGCCACGATGTCCCTTCCCAGCTCGTCCAGGATCCCAACGTGCAGCAATGTCATGTGCAGCCCTTGCGGCTTGCGAAGGGAGTCGACAAAGCGGTTGAGACCCTCATAGTCCGAGGATCCGGAACCGACGCGTACGACGGGCACCTCCACAGTGATGCGGGATCCATGAGGTTTGCTTCCAGGGGAGACAAGGTCCGTCATGGGTGCCATTATGCGCCGGAATCCAGGCCAGCGGCAGGCCGACGACGCAAGCTGAGTACCGGCGTCGTACGTTATGCACTACTTCTTGGAGCGGGCCTGAACCAGGTTGGCGAACGGAAGACGACCAAAGGCGGCAACAAAGTCAGCGTGGTAGGCGGCCTCGGCGGCGTTTACTTCGGAGGCGGGGAGTTCCTTCCATGCAACGATCAGGTCAAGGGCGTCGCGGAGTTGCCAGATGAGCCGGGCGTCCCAGACGACGGTGGGTCGTCCACGGCCGTAATCCATGAACTCTTGGAGCTGCTTGCGGAGCCCCCTGTTGCCTTGGCTCCCTGCGCTGGCTTTGCCGATGTACAGCACAGAAGCATCGGGAATCCATTCAGACTCCAGGTCTTCACGTTTGAGGTTGGGGTCCTTCTTCTTGAACGTGCCGGCAGTGCTCTTGCTGAGGAATGAGGGCTCGAAATCCGCGGGACGGAGGATTGCGAAGATCCTAGGTCCCTGGGGAATCCTCATGGGATCGAGTTCGTCGAGCGGCCGGAATCCGGTGAACCCGTCCTCAGTGAGTGACTTTTTGGTGAAGAGCATGCTCCATTGTGCGGGCCGCCCCTGATAGGCCCAAAGACGCCAAAGCCTGAAGCAAACCTTTCAGCGTTGACAGGCACTTGTGACCCGTGCCATATTCAAAACGTGAACCTGTCAGACAGCCGGACAGCCGGACAGCAAGGCCCTCAGGGTGGGCACACGCCCATCTCACGCATTTCCGCAGCCGAGGCGGTCTTTGCGGCCCTCCGGCGCGCCATTGAGGGCGGCCAGTTCGATATCGGCACCAAGCTGAGCTCCGAAGCGACCCTGGCAGGCCAGTACGGCGTAAGCCGCTCCGTTATCAGGGAAGCGCTGAGGTCCTGCAACACCTTGGGCCTTACGGTGACCAAGACAGGCAAGGGCACATTCATTGTGGCCAACAAGGTTGCTAACGACCTTACCTTGGGTCAGTACAGTGCGCGTGATCTTAACGAAGCCCGCCCGCACATCGAGATCCCGGCGGCCGGTCTCGCTGCCCAAAGAAGGACAGAGGAAGAGCTGGAGCACCTCAAGGACATCGTCCAGGAAATGCTCACGGAGAACGATCCCGAAGCCTGGGTGAACCTGGACGCCAGCTTCCACTCAGCCGTGGCCCGCGCCAGCGGAAACAGGGTATTTGCCAGCGTCGTCTCGGATATACGTGAAGCCCTGGCCCACCAGTCCGAAACCTTGAACCTCGTGGCAGACCGGCAACACCGCTCTGACGAGGAACACGTCGCCGTCCTCAACGCAATCGAAGCCGGCGACTCCGAAGCCGCAAGCAAAGCGATGGCCGCCCACCTGCAGGCCGTCAGCGTGGCGCTGGACACGATCCTCAGCAAATGACACACCCAAAGGACACTGCCACCATGCCCGCCCCCGAAGCACCGGCCCAGGCCCACGAGAAAAAAGCGCCGAACCACGTCCCGCTCGTAGAGGTAACCCGCGACGGCCTGGTCGAAAGCATCCATTACGGCTCGCTGATCGCCCTCAGCGCAGATGGCAGCACCGCCATCCAAGCCGGCGAACCGGATGCCCCCATGTACCCGCGCTCCAGCCTGAAGCCGCTGCAGGCTGTTGCTCTGCTCAAAGCCGGTTTGGACATCCCCCAGGACCTCCTCGCGCTGACCGCTGCCAGCCACTCCGGCGCGCAGATGCACCGCGATGGTGCCGCCGAGATCCTGAAGCTGCACGGCCTCACTGAAGCGGCCCTGGGTAACAGCACGGACCTCCCTTACGGCGTCGCTGAACGTGAAGAGTGGCTCCGCCAAGGCAACAGCCCCACCCAAATTGCGCAGAACTGCTCCGGCAAGCACGCTTCCATGACCGCAGTTTGCGTCATCAACGGCTGGCCTGTGGAGGGGTACTTGCACCCCGAGCACCCGCTTCAGGTCCTGGTCCGCGACACCATCACGGAACTGACCGGCGAGGAAGCTGCCGCAGTCAGCACCGACGGCTGCGGCACTCCGCTGTTCGCACACTCGCTTCACGGTATGGCGCGCGCTTATGGCCGCATCGCCGCTGCCGACGAAAGCACCGACGAAGGCAAGGTTGCCCACGCCATGCGCCGCTACCCGCAGATGGTGGCCGGCGAGGGCCGCGACGTCACCGCGCTCATGCGGGCGGTCCCGGGACTCCTCGCGAAGGACGGCTTTGAGGGACTCCAGCTTGTCGGCCTCCCGAACGGCACCGGCGTGGCAGTGAAGATTTCCGACGGCGGCGATCGCGCCCGCATGCCCGTCACCGTTGAGGTTCTCCGCCAGTTGGGCGTCGACGGCGGCAGCTTGGACACGCTTCAGAGCCCACCCGTGCTTGGCGGCGGCCTTCAGGTCGGCGAGCTCCGCGCAGCCCAAATTTTCAGCAACTAAACCAAGGACAGCTATGACCACCGTCGATCAGGCGATCCCCCTCCGTTCCGAACACGACCTTTTGGGCGACCGCGATGTACCCGCGGATGCCTACTGGGGCGTCCACACCCTCCGCGCCATGGAGAACTTCCCCATCACCGGGCAGCCGCTCTCCACCAACAAGCACCTCGTCAGGGGTCTGGCCGCTGTGAAGCAGGCTGCGGCCCGCACCAACCACGAGCTTGGCCTGCTGGATGCCGAGAAGGCGGATGCCATTGTGCAGGCTTGCCAGGACATCATGGACGGCATGCTCCACGAGCAGTTCATGGTGGACGTGATCCAGGGCGGCGCCGGCACCAGTTCCAACATGAACGCCAACGAGGTCATTGCCAACCGTGCGCTGGAGATCTTGGGCCACCCCAAGGGCGACTACTCCAAGCTGCACCCGAATGACCACGTGAACCTGAGCCAGTCCACCAACGACGTCTACCCGACGGCGGTGAACCTCGCCACGATCTTCTCCGTGAAGGAGCTACTGGAAGCCCTCGAAGAACTCGAGCTGGCCTTCGCTGAGAAGGGCCGGGAGTTCCGGACCGTGGTGAAGATGGGACGCACGCAGCTGCAGGACGCCGTTCCCATGACCCTCGGCCAGGAGTTTGGCGGTTACGCCGTGACCATCGGCGAGGACCGGGCCCGCCTGGACGAGTCCCACATGCTGATCCACGAAATCAACCTTGGTGCCACGGCTATTGGCACCGGCTTGAACGCCCCCGCCGGCTACGCCGAAGCTGCCTGCCGCCACCTGGCCGAAATCACCGGACTTCCCCTCCTCACTGCCGCTGACCTCATCGAGGCAACGCAGGATGTGGGCGCGTTTGTTCACCTGTCCGGCGTGCTGAAGCGCGTGGCAGTGAAACTCTCCAAGATTTGTAACGACCTCCGCCTGCTGTCCTCCGGACCGCGTGCGGGTTTGGGCGAGATCAACCTTCCGGCCGTGCAGTCCGGTTCGTCGATCATGCCCGGCAAGATCAATCCGGTGATCCCGGAAGTGGTCAGCCAGGTGGCTTACGAAGTCATCGGCAACGATGTCACCGTCACCATGGCAGCGGAGGCCGGCCAGCTTCAGCTGAACGCCTTCGAACCGATCATTGTGCACAGCCTGCACAAGAGCATCTCCCACCTGGAAGCAGCGTGCCGCACCCTTACGGCGCGCTGCGTCCGGGGCATCACTGCAAACACCGAACGGCTACGGCTTACCGTGGAGCAGTCGATCGGTCTCGTCACGGCATTGAACCCCCATATCGGTTACGCCTCCGCCACCGCCATCGCCCAGGAAGCGCTGGCAACGGGCAAGGGCGTTGCGGAACTCGTGTTGGAGCACGGTCTCCTGACCGCCGCCCAGCTTGAAGAACTGCTAAGCCCCGAACGTCTGGCAAATCTCAGCAAATAGGCCGAAACTGGCCTGAAAAAGCGCCACCCAGTCGTCCCGCCCATGAGGCACACCCACACGAGGCTTTGTTCTGCGTGCCCGGATCCCCGACCGGACGCGCCCAGGACACCCCCAACAGGACACCCCTAAGGATTCCAATGACCAATCCCATCACGGACCACACGGTCCCGGCCCAAGCGCACGCCAGCGAGAAAGCCCTCCACAAGGAGGACTCCGGCTACCACAAGGACCTCAAGCCCCGCCAGATCCAGATGATCGCGATCGGCGGCGCAATCGGCACCGGACTGTTCCTGGGCGCCGGCGGCCGACTCAACGCAGCCGGCCCCTCCCTCGTTATCGCTTACGCAATCTGTGGCTTCTTCGCTTTCCTGATCCTCCGCGCACTCGGTGAACTGGTTCTGCACCGCCCGTCGTCAGGATCCTTCGTTTCCTACGCCCGTGAGTTCTACGGCGAAAAGGCAGCCTTCGTTTCGGGCTGGTTCTACTGGATCAACTGGGCCACCACCACCATCGTGGACATCACCGCAGCGGCGCTCTACATGGAGTTCTTCGGCAAATACGTCGCCTGGATAGGTGCCGTTCCGCAGTGGGCGTGGGCGCTCATTGCGCTGGTTGTAGTGCTGTGCCTCAACCTGGTCTCCGTGAAGGTCTTCGGTGAAATGGAGTTCTGGTTCGCGCTGATCAAGGTGGCAGCACTGGTGGCCTTCCTCCTGGTGGGCACCTACTTCGTCATCTTCGGCACCCCGGTGGAGGGCCAGGAAGTCGGCTTCAGCCTCATCGCAGACAACGGCGGGGTCTTCCCCAACGGTGTCCTTCCCATGATCATCCTCATGCAGGGTGTGCTCTTCGCTTACGCATCGATTGAACTCATCGGCACCGCAGCCGGCGAAACTGCCAACCCTGAGAAGATCATGCCCAAGGCCATCAACTCCGTGGTCATCCGCATCGCCCTCTTCTACGTTGGCTCCGTGATTCTGCTGGCTCTCCTCTTGCCGTACACCTCTTACGAGAAGGGCGTCAGCCCGTTCGTGACGTTCTTCGGTTCCATCGGTGTGGAGGGCGTGGACGTCATCATGAACCTCGTGGTCCTCACCGCTGCACTGTCTTCACTGAACGCCGGGCTCTACTCCACCGGCCGCATCCTCCGTTCCATGTCGGTAGCCGGCTCGGCCCCGAAGTTCGCCCAGCGCATGAACAAGGCCGGTGTCCCCTACGGTGGCATCGCCATCACCGCCGGCGTTTCCCTCCTGGGCGTTCCGCTGAACTACCTTGTTCCGGCCGACGCTTTCGAGATCGTCCTGAACGTCGCTTCCGTGGGCATCATCGTCACCTGGGCCACCATCGTCCTGTGCCAGATGCAACTCAAACGCTGGGCCGACAAGGGATGGCTGAAGCGCCCGTCCTTCCGGATGTTTGGCGCCCCCTACACAGGTTGGTTGTCCTTGATCTTCCTGGCGGCCGTGCTGATCATGGTGTTCATCGAGTCCCCGTTGACCATGCTGGTCACCGCGATTGCCTGCGGACTCATGGTCTGGGGCTGGTTCCTGTGCCGCAAGCAAATCCATGAGCTTGCTGCCACCCGCGACGGCTACACCGGCAGCGCCCCGGTGATTGCCAACCGCCCGCTGCCCGGCGGCGACAAGTAGGCATCTAGTAACAACCGCTAAATCACGACGGCGGCACCCGGGTTCCGTAACAATCGGAACCCAGGTGCCGCCGTCGTCGGTTAACGCCCCCAACTAGGTAACAGCACATGTCCCAATGACCGCTCAGTAGAACATGTGCTGTTACCTAGTTGGGTGAGGACGCGGCGGAGACAGACATCCGATCATTCGTGGCTACTATTGGTCCATGGCTGTCACAGACGAGGCGATCAGCAAGATCAAAGACATGCTGATCCGCGGCGAACTCAAGGCCGGCGATCGACTCCCGCCGGAAAAGGAACTGAGCGAACGGCTCGGTCTTTCCCGGAGTTCGTTGCGCGAGGCCGTGAAAGCCCTCGAGTTGATCCGCGTGCTGGATGTCCGCCGCGGTGACGGCACTTACGTGACCAGCCTCGATGCGAAGCTGCTCAACGAAGCCGTGGCCTTTGTGGTGGACCTGCACCAGGACCGGTCCATCCTGGAACTCTTTGAGGTCCGACGAATCCTGGAGCCGGCCACCGCACACTTGGCGGCGGGCAAAATCACGCCGGACGAACTCCTTGCCCTGAGAAACACCATGGAGGGCATAGACGAGAACACCGACATCGAGGAGCTCGTGGCCCATGACCTGGAGTTCCACAGCATCATCACCGAGGCTGCCGGAAATGACTACCTGGGGAGCCTCCTGGAAGCCCTGTCCAGCAGCACGGTGCGAGCCCGGATCTGGCGTGGCCTGACGCAGGAAAAAGCCGTGGCGCACACCCTGGCCGAGCACCATGCCATCGCCGATGCCCTGGAGCGGGGCGACGCCGAACTAGTGCGGGCCCTTGTCACCGTGCATATCAGCGGCGTCGAGAACTGGCTGCGGCAGGCGCTCTAACCTTCGGCAATAGGGGTAACCGCCAGGCCGTAGGTCCGGATGGCCGTCTCCTCAAGCACCAGGTCCTGCTCCGAAGGACTCAAGGTAGACACGAGTTCCAGCAAGACATCCAGAGTCCTGCCATAGGGTGCGCCCAATGTGCTCACTGGCCAGTCGCCGCCGATCATCAAACGCTCCGGCCCGAAAGCCTCCAACGCTGACTCGAACAGAGGTCGCAACGTATCCGGGGTGTACTCAACGCCAGGCAAATGCAGTCCGGACAGCTTCGCCACCGAGTTCGGTTCCCGCCCGAGCGCCCGGAAATCGGCGCTCCACGAATCCATGAGCTCAGGATCAGCCAGCGGCGGCTTACCCAGGTGGTCCAACACAACCGTCAGTTCCGGCATCTCGCGGGCCAACCGAACCGCGGACCCCAGATGCCGGGGGAATGCGTCCGGGATGTCGAAGGTGAGCCCGCGCCGAGCCACCAACGCCAGTGACTCCCTAACAGCGGGAAGATCCAAAAAGTCACCCCTGGGATCGTCATGCACCAAGTGCCGCACTCCTTTGAAGGCGGGATGCGCTGTGAAGCGATGCAACTGTTCCTCAGCTTCTGCGGGCGTGTCCAAGCTAATCCAGCCCACTACTCCGAGCACCCAGGAATTTCGCGCGGCGACGGCCAACATGCTCCCGGTGTCGTCAACGGTGTCGTCGGCCTGCACCAGGACGGCTCCCCTCACCCCGGCAGCGTCCAACGTCTCACGCGCCTCGTCCTCGCTAAAGCTGCGGAAGAGCGCACCGTGTTGCGGTCCAAGCCACGGATAGTGGCGCACACCGCCGGTGACGAAGGTATCCAGGGTCCACAGGTGAAGGTGCGAATCAATCATGTCTGGCCGCCTCCAACGCGTTCCACAGTTCTTCCGGCACGGTTGCCTCCATTCGGGCAGCGTTCACGGTCACCTGTTCAGGGGACGTCGCCCCGGCTGTCACGTTCACGACGGCCGGGTGCCGCAACGGGAACTGGAGCGCCGCCGTCGGAAGTTCAACGCCGAAGTCCCGGCAGATGGCCGCGAGCGCACACGCACGCTCCAACACATCCGGCGGTGCTTGATCGTAGTTGTAGTGCGCGTTTTCCGGAACGTCGGGTCGGGCCAGGAGGCCCGAGTTGTAGGCACCCACGCTTACGACGCCGGTGCTTCGCTCCACACAGCGGTCAAGCAGCGGCACGCTGGGCTGCTCAAGCAGGGTGTAGCGGCCGGCGAGCATCACAAGATCGAGATCGGCGGCTTCAATACATTCCAAGGCTGCCTCGGCGGAGTTGATGCCCACTCCGATTGCCCGGACGACTCCCTCGGAGCGCAGCTTCTCGAGTGCAGGAAGGCCTTGGGAAATTCCCGCCTGAAGATCGTGGACGTCGGGATCGTGCAGGTACGCAATGTCCACACGGTCTAAGCCGAGCCGCTCCAGGGAGTCCTCGATGCTGCGCCGGATGCCTGTTTCGGAGAAATCCCACATGCGCCGTGACGTCGCGGGGACGTCGAAGCCTTCCGGGTCCTGGCCGCCACTGGGATTGGGTTGGAGTAGCCTGCCCACCTTGGTGGAGATGACGAATTCGTCCCGGGGTTTATCTCGGAGGACGGCGCCCAATCTCTGCTCGGAGAGGCCAAGGCCGTAATGGGGCGCGGTGTCGAAGTAGCGGATGCCGGCGTCCCACGCAGCCAGCACGGTGGCGAGCGCCTCCCCGTCCGGGATCGCCCGGTAGAGGTTCCCGATGCCCGCTCCACCGAAGCCCAGTTTGCCCAGTTTGCCGGGTTCAAGTGAGTTCATGGCAGCTCCCATACCTTCTGGATACCCGTATCCTCCCCCGAGTAATCGTCGTGGACCTCCAAAAGTTCAGCCATCTTGAGGTTCTTGTGCAGGGCGATGCGTTCAACCATTCACGGCCTCGGGCGTCAGGAACAGTTCCAGCACCGGGACGGCAACGTTCGGCCGCTGGACAGGCAGCTTGATGGTCAAGGTGCCGGGCGGTTGGCCTCCCTGGGTCATATTCATGGCCTGCTGCCCGGGGTCTACCTCTTTGAGGAACACCTCGGACGCGTCGTTCAGCAACTGCGCGTAGTCGACCTTCCCGGCGAGGTCCGGGAGGTGCACGTACTCGAACGGCCAGGCGAACAAGTGAACATAGAGCCTGTCTCCATTCTGCGTGTACCGGGCGTCCGCCGGTGCCGTGAACCGGGAAGCCCCCGTCCCGTAGATGGCGCGGGAGTGCAGCTTCATCCACTCGCCGATGCCCTTCAAGGACGTCACCGCCCGCGGATCGAGGTTTCCCCTACCCGTGGGGCCAACGTTGAGCAGCAGGTTGCCGCCCTTGGACACCCCGTCCACGAGCATCCGAATGAGTAGGTCCACGGATTTGTAGTTCAGGTTGTCCCTGTCATAACCCCAACTACCGTTGAGGGTCTGGCAGGCCTCCCAGGTGACGGGTTCGCCGTCGACCATCATGGGGCCGGCGGGCTGGTACTGCTCCGGAGTGACAAAGTCGCCGGGGATCTCCAACCGGTCATTCACCACAATGCCTGGCTGCAGTTCCCGCACCATGGCGAGCAACGCCTCCGAATCCCAGTCCTTCCGGCCCTTGCCGCCCCAGAACTCTTCTTCGTGCCCACCTGTGTAGGAGAAGTCGAAGAACAGGTAATCGATGGTGCCGTAGTTGCTCAGGAGTTCACGCACCTGGCCGTGCAGGTACTCGCGGTAGCGTGCCATGTCGCGTCCGGCGTTCAAACTCTCGACGTCGGCTGCGTTACGTTGCGGGTGTACGCCGTCCACGGTGAAGTCGGGGTGGTGCCAGTCGATGAGCGAGTGATAGAAGCCGACCTTCAGCCCCTCGGCCCGTAGTGCTTCCACATAAGGCGCTATCAGGTCGCGGCCGGCGGGCGTGTTGGTGGCTTTGTAATCCGTCAACGCCGAGTCCCACAGGCAGAAGCCGTCATGGTGCTTGGTGGTGAGGACCACGTACTTCATCCCGGAGTCCTTTGCTGCGCGTGCCCATTCACGGGGATCGTAAAGGTCCGGGTCAAAGCGGCGGAAGTACTTGGAGTACTCCTCCGCAGTGATTTCTTCCTGGTTCATCACCCACTCGTGCCGGGCAGGCAGGGCGTAGATGCCCCAGTGAACGAACATCCCAAAACGTGCCTCTTCAAACCAAGGTGCGTGCTGGATCAACGGGATTCCTTCCATACGGGGCCGTTCGGAAAGCTGTACGCGGCCAGTGTTTCACTGAGCATTTCGTTTCCTGCGCCAGGATCCGACGGCGGCCAATACGCGCCGTCGTGGACGTCCACGGGTGTGATGAAGTGTTCATGGAGGTGGTCCACGAACTCGATGGTCCTGTCCTCCTTGGTCCCGGCTACCGCAACGAAGTCGAACATGGACAGGTGCTGGACTGCTTCACACAGACCGACACCACCGGCATGCGGGCAAACCCTCACACCGAACTTGGCAGCGAGAAGGAGGATGGCGATGTTCTCATTCACTCCCGCTACCCGGGCCGCGTCAATCTGCAGGACCTGAAGCGAGCCGGCCTGGAGCATCTGTTTGAACACCACCCGGTTCTGGACGTGTTCGCCGGTGGCCACAGGGATAGGCGCCACTCCACGGGCGATGGCAGCATGGCCCAGAATGTCGTCCGGGCTGGTGGGTTCCTCAATCCAGGCGATGTTGTAGGGGGCAAGGTGGGCCATCCAGTCGATGGCTTCCTGCACATCCCAGCGTTGGTTGGCATCCACCGCGATCCTGACGTCGGGACCAACGGCAGCACGGGCGGCCCGCACGCGGCGGATGTCGTCATCCAGGGACGCCCCCACCTTGAGCTTGATCTGGGCAAATCCGTCCGCCACGGCTTCCTTGGCCAGCCGCGTCAGTTTCTCGTCGCTGTAACCCAGCCAGCCCGGCGTCGTGGTGTACGCGGGGTAGCCCTCAGCGCGGAGGGCCTCTTTGCGGGCTTCCCGACCAGGCTGGGCGGCGCGGAGGATGTCCAGGGCTTCGTCCGGGGTGAGCGCATCCGTGAGGTAGCGGAAGTCGACGAGTGCTACGAGCTCGTCGGGCGTCATGCCGGCGAGCAACTCCCAGAGGGGCAGCCCTGCGCGTTTGGCCTTCAAATCCCAAAGTGCATTGACAACGGCGCCGATAGCCATGTGCATGACGCCTTTCTCGGGACCCAGCCACCGGAGCTGCGAGTCATGGGCCAGCAGTTTCCACGTGGCCCCCATGTCAGCCAGCAGGTCCTCAACCGTGCGGCCAAGAACGTGCCCACGGAGGGCCTCGATCGCCGCCGTCTCCACCTCGTTCCCCCGCCCGATGGTGAACACGAAACCGTGACCCTCATGCCCGTCCCCGGCATCCGTGCGGATGATCAGGTACGCGGCGGAGTAGTCCGGGTCCGAATTCATGGCATCCGAACCGTCCAGTTCAAGGGATGTTGGAAAGCGGATATCGAACGTATCCATTGCGGTGATGGTGCTCATGCGGCTCCTGAAGTGCGTCACAATTCTCCACCGAGCCTAAACATCCGATGTCTGACTTGTCAATGGGTCACATTTCCGTATTATGCGTGAAAACACCACACTAGAGCTCGGATGTTAGCCCCGAACGCACGGAGGAAGCCATGACCTTGAAATTCGCCAGGCTGGGTACGGCCGGAAACGAACAACCGGCCGTCATTGCCAAGGACGCCGACGGCACCGAGAAGTACTTCAGCCTTACGGCCCTGACCAACGACATCGACGGCGGTTTCCTCGCCTCGGACGGCATTGATCGCACCCGGGAAGCCCTGGACAAAGGGGAGCTCCCCGAAATCTCACCGGAAGGCCTGCGCATCGGCGCCCCCATCGCGCGCCCCGGCGCCGTGGTGGCCATCGGCCTCAACTACACGGCCCACGCCGCCGAATCCGGTGCTACGCCGCCCGAGGTTCCCGTGGTGTTCCTCAAGCCGACCAACACTATCGCCGGGCCGTTCGACGCAGCCCCCATCCCGCCGTCGTCGGAAAAGTACGACTGGGAAGTGGAACTGGCAATCGTGATCGGCAAGGAAGCGTCATACCTTTCCTCCACTTCTGAAGCAGAAGCATGCATCGCCGGTTATGCCGTGGCCAACGATCTCTCCGAGCGCGACTACCAGATCCCCGGCGCTGCGGGACAGTGGACCAAGGGCAAGTCCCTCCCCGGCTCAACTCCCCTGGGCCCGTGGCTGGTTCCGGCCTCGGACATCGATGCCGGCAACCTTCGCCTGCAGACTTTGGTCAATGGCGAAGGCCGGCAAGACTCCAATACCTCGGACATGATCTTCGGCCCCGCCACGATCGTCCACCACCTCAGCCAGTACATGGTCCTGGAGCCGGGCGATGTGATCATCACGGGCACTCCCGAGGGCGTGGCACTGTCCGGCAGATTCCCCTTCATCCAGGCCGGGGACGTGGTGGAGCTGGAGATTGAGGGACTGGGCCGCCAACGGCAGGAGTACTTCCCCGCGCAAGCCGGCGCTCACCGCGGCTCGCCCACTCCCGCCCACGTCAACGCTTAAGGCCATGGCAACCCGAGTGGGGAACGATTTCGAAGGCCTCACGGCACTCGTCACCGGCGGCGCCTCCGGCATCGGGGCAGCGATCGCCGACCGTCTCGCCGCCGGCGGTGCGGAGGTGGCGGTCCTGGACCTCGCCCCGGAAACCAGCCCGCACTTCGGTGTGCAGTGCAATGTGGCCGACGACGTCTCCGTGCGCGCCGCCGTCGAGCACGTTGTGCAGCAGTTCGGCCGCCTGGACATCGTCATCAACAACGCCGGCATCGGCGCACAGGGCGACGTTTCGGCGAACGACGACGACGAGTGGTTGCGTGTCCTCAACGTCAATGTGGTGGGAATCGCCCGTGTCAGCCGGGCAGCCTTGCCATACTTGCGTGAGTCTCCGGCGGCCGCGATCGTTAACACCTGTTCCATTGCGGCGACTGCCGGGCTTCCTCAGCGTGCCCTGTACTCGGCGTCGAAGGGCGCGGTCTTGTCGTTAACGCTCGCCATGGCGGCAGACCACGTCCGCGAGGGGATCCGTGTGAACTGCGTGAACCCCGGCACCGTGGACACTCCCTGGGTTGGCCGGTTGCTCGATTCAGCTGCTGACCCTGCCGCTGAGCGCACCGCCCTTAACGCCCGCCAACCGCACGGGCGGATGGTCGACCCAGCTGAGGTAGCCGGCGCCGTCGCTTACCTGGCGAGCCCGCTGTCGGGGTCGACGTCGGGGACTTCGCTGGCGGTCGACGGCGGCATGCAGGGATTGCGGCTGCGTCCGGTCGAGTAGGGGGTGCTTCAGTAGGAACGGTTAAGGGGCTGGATCAGTACAGCCCGTTGAAGATGTTCCAGCCCCATCCGACGGTTTCAACACCCTTCCAGCCACCACGTCCATCGCCGTAGTACATCAGCAGCTCACCGGCGCTGTTGACCCCGTGGACATCGTTGAAGCCATCCCGGTTGAAGTCGCCGGCACTACCGATCTTGCTCAAAACGTTCCAGCCATGGCCAACGAGGCGGGGCGCCAACCATCCACCGCTGCCGTTCCCGCCATAAAGGAACAGCCTTCCAGCCTTGTCCTTGGCAAGGACATCCACCGTGTCATCACCATTGAAATCACCCGGCGTGATCAGCACGTCCATCACGTCCCAGCCCCGGCCAACTTTGACGCCGGGATTGAAATGGACCACCTCACGCGACGGATACAGGTAGAGGTCCCCGTTGGGCTCACCAGCGAGGAGGTCATTGCGCCCATCGCCATCGAAGTCTCCTGGCCCAACTACCTTGTCGAAGGCGTTCCAACCCCAGCCAATGTTCCATGGGTAGACGTTGATGCCACCGTCACCGTACCCATCGAACCGGTACAGACGGCCATTGCCTTCAGTGACCAGAAGATCGTTTGAGCCATCGCTTCCAATGTCTCCGACCCCAACAATGTTGGTGAAACCACCCCATCCGGGCCCAACAAGGCGAGCTTCCTTCCAGCCCTGGGCATTGTCCATTCCCGGATAAAGCATCATTGCGCCATCGTGCCGACGGGCCAATAACTCAAACACTCCCCGGCCGGTGAAGCCCTCGGCCCGCGTGGGTTGCTTCCGGACGATATCCGACTCGTCCGTCCGCAGACTCTGGCCGGGGCAGTTGACGGGCGAAGCCGTGACAACAGCGGAGATCCGGCTCCCGAGGTCAGCAGCATTCAACTTGTAGATGTACTGGCTAAGCACCGGGTTGATCTCAACCGGCACCCTATCTCTGAACCATTGGATGGTGTGGTTGGGTTTCCAGCTGCCGCTGCAGCCCTCGAAATAGCGGTGAGCTGCCTCCACAGTGAGCGTGGAGCCAACGATTGTGTGCCCGTTGACCTGAACCTCGTCCACATCCACGGCCCGGGCTGCTGGTGCCAGGACGATTTGCAACGCAATTATTGCTAACGCAAGTGTCAGAGCCAGCGCCTTCGCTGCGCTCCCCCTGATGATGCTCGTTGTGGAAAGGAAGGCCACGATTCTCCTCGCTCGTTTCGGTGCGTCCAGCAAATCCGATCAGTAAAGTCCGTTGAAGACATTCCAAAGCCGGCCAACTGTCTCTACACCTTTCCAGCCACCACGCCCGTCTCCGTAATACATCACCAGGTCGCCCGCGCTATTGACTCCGTGGACGTCGTTGAAGCCATCACGGTTGAAGTCCCCCGCGCTGCCGACATTGGTCAGCACGTTCCACCCTTGTCCTATCTGCCGGGCCGTAGTCCAACCACCTTGGCCGTCACCGCCGTACAAGAACAGTTTGCCGGTCTTGTCCTTGGCCAGGATGTCGGCTGTGCCGTCTCCGTTGAAATCACCCGGAGCCAGGATCACATCCATGACATTCCAACCCAGGCCAACGTGAACCCGGGGAGTCCATCCCCTGGCCGCCTTCGGGTACAGGTAGAGGTTTCCGTTGGGTTCGGTGGCCAGGAGGTCGTTGTACCCATCGCCGTCGAAGTCTCCGGGGCCCACCACTTTGTCCATGGCATTCCAGCCCCAGCCGATCTCGGACGGATATGCATTGGGCGGGAACGTGCCGTCGCCGCGGCCCCAGAACATCCATAGCCTGCCTGATGCGTCCGTGGCCAGCAGCTCGGTCAGGCCATCGCTGGTGAGGTCTCCTCCACCGATAATCCTGGTGTAAGAGCCCCAATGAGGGCCGATCAACTGTGGCGGCTTCCAGCCTTGTACACTGTCCTGGCCCGGATACAGCATCAAGGCACCATCGTGGCGACGCGCCAGCAGTTCGAAAACGCCCCTCCCGGTGAAGTCTTCGGCGCGCATGGGCTGGCTCCGGACGACGTCGGATGCCGGGACCACAACCTCCGCGGGTTCGCAGCTGCTTGACCCCGTCACCACGGCCGAGATCCGGCTCCCGACGTCTTCGATGTCCAGGTCGTAGAACTGGGAGAAGTCCGGCTCAGGGTACACCGGCTGTCCGTCGCGAAGCCATTGAACCGAGTAACTCGGCTGTGGATTCGAATCACACGCCGAGAAGTACTCGTAGGCGCCTCTTACATATAGGCCGCTACCCACAAAAGCAGGTCCTTGGACGACAAGGTCCTCCGCATCCACCGCATGAGCGGCCGGCACGAGCGCTGTGCCCATGAGGATAGCCGCGAGCGCCGCGGCCGCACCGCCCGTGGCCATCGACTTCCCGGAAAACAGGCCCACGATTCTCCTTCGAATGGACGCCAACTGGTTCTGGGCTCATCTTAGGTGGGAGGTACGACGCCGGAACGAACCTGCGCGCCGACAGGCCGCCGTCGTGCGTAGCTGCGTAACGCAACGGACCCGCAACGTCCGGCAGCTGTGCTTCGCCTATGCTCAACTCCAAGAGATCAACGGCGACTCACTTAGCAGACTCAGGAGATACAGCCATGAGCAACTGGCGCATCAGGGACTTCCACTCGTCCGATTTGGACGGCATCCTGCACCTCTGGGAGTCACTCAAGGCAGACGGCGTGGAGCCCGTCTACGCATTGTCCGAGGTCTTGGCATCCTGCGAGAAGGACCACGCTGTGGTGGCCGTCCAAGGTGACCAGGTGGTGGGCGCCGCCGTCGGACGCGCCGCCCATGACCAAGGCTGGATCGTTTTCCTGGCCACCCTGACGGAGTTCCGCGGCCGCGGCATCGGCACCTCGCTGCTATCCGCCGTCGAGAACCGCATGGCCCCGCACGGCCTCAACAAACTCTCCGCGCTCATGCCGGAGACCGAAACACGTGTCGAGGCCTTCCTGGGACGCGGGTTCGTGGTCAAGAAAAACCTGCGCTACTTCGAGCGGACCATACCCGTGCAGCGGCAGGAGCTGGGCGCATTGGGGCTGCTGGGCGGGCGGATCCTTGCCCGGGACCTGTGGGAGAACGTGGCCGGCATGCGCCGCGAGAAGGAGTTGCTGGAGCGGCGGCTGGTTTTGCCCTTGGCTGAGGCCGACCTCGCCGACGAATACGGCGTTGTCCCGCCCCGGGCAGTAGTCCTTTTCGGCCCTCCGGGCACCGGCAAAACCACCTTCGCCAAAGCCATAGCATCCCGGCTTGAGTGGCCGTTCGTGGAAGTCTTCCCGTCCCGTCTGGCCGCCGACCCCAAGGGCCTGGCCGGTGCACTACGCGAGACGTTCCTGGAAATCGCCGAGCTGGAGCACGCCGTGGTCTTCATCGACGAAGTGGAGGAAATCGCGTCGCAGCGCGCCGGTGATCCGCCGTCGCCGCTGCAGGGAGTCACCAACGAACTCCTCAAGATCATCCCGGCTTTCCGCGAACAACCCGGCCGGCTGCTGGTCTGTGCCACCAACTTCATCCGTGCGCTGGACACCGCGTTCCTGCGCCACGGCCGCTTCGACTACGTCATCCCCATCGGGCTGCCCGACGTTCACGCCCGTGAAGCCATGTGGCAGCGATTCATCCCCGCTACCGTGGTGGATTCAGTCGATATCGCCCAGTTGGTTGAGCGCACCGAGGGGTTCTCCCCCGCGGACATCGAGTTCGCTGCCCGCAGCGCCTCCCAGCGGGCCCTGGAAAAAGCAGTGTACGACGACGGCGGCTCCGGGCTTGCGCCCAATGGACGTAAAGGGCCGGCCACCCAGGACTACCTCGACGCGATCGGTGATACCCGGACCACCGTCAGCGCCGAAGTTCACCAGGACTTTCTGGAAGACATCGACGTGTTGGGGCGCGTGTAGGGCTGCATTTTCCTCGAGTTCGCCGGAACGCTGCGGACTCGCTGGAACATTCCAGGGGATCTCGACGCATTCCGGCGATCTCGGCGTGGAGGCAAGGGCAACGGTAATCTTTTTGCCATGTCCTCGAATCCCCTTCGCCATGCCTTGTCCCGCATGGGCGGCCGCGATCCCCATGAAAAGCACCGCACAGCAACACCGCTGGAGCTGTTCTTCGACCTGACCTTTGTCATTGCCTTCGGCGTTGCCGGCAGCCAGTTCGCGCACGCGGTGGCGGAGGCCCACTTCGGGGCGGGCCTTCTGGGTTTTGGCTTCGCCATGTTTGCGGTGATCTGGGCTTGGATCAACTTCACCTGGTTCGCCAGCGCCTACGACACCGATGACTGGGTGTTCAGGGTGGTCACCATGATCCAGATGGTGGGCGTCCTCATCCTGGCAATGGGCATTGAGCCGATGTTCCACTCGATTGTGGAGGGGGATCACGTCAACAACGTCGCCATCCTCTTTGGCTACATCATCATGCGTGTGGCCCTGATTTTCCAGTGGCTGCGCGCAGCCCGCCAGGATCCCGAACGCCGTGAGACATGCCTGCGCTACGCAAAGTACCTCGCAATCGTGCAGGTGGGCTGGGTCATCGCCTTGGTGATCGAGACGGACGTGCTCACCACGTTCCTCCTCGCAGCTCCATTGTTCGTCCTTGAGATGGCGACGCCGTACTTTGCAGAACGAAAGATTCGAACTCCTTGGCATGCCCACCACATCGCGGAACGATATGGCCTGCTTGCCATCATCGCCCTGGGCGAGTGCCTGATTGGAGCCATCGAGACGCTGCGGGCAATCGTTGCCCTGCACGGATGGACCTTGGATGCCGCCTTGGTTGGGCTCAGTGGAACAGGGTTGGCCTTTGCCATGTGGTGGATCTACTTCATCCTGCCCTCAGGCCCTGCATTGCACGTCCAACGGCACCGTTCATGGGTGTTCGGCTACGGGCACATGCCTGTCTTCGCAGCTATTGCCGCTACCGGTGCGGGACTGCATGTTGCCGCTTACTACATTGACCACGAAGCACACATTCCTGCGGCCGCTGCGGTGGCCTCCATCGCCATCCCGATCATCCTGTTCAAGGTCTCGCTCACCGCGCTTTACAGCATCATGCTTGGCCCGGACCGGGACCTGCTCTGGAGCTCTGCCGTTGTGGTCCTTGGACTGGCTGCAAGCGTTGCCATGGCGGCCGCGGGCGCATCCGTCCCGCTGTGCATGCTGGAAATGATGGTCGTTTTGGGCCTGTCCATTGCCTACGACGAACGACGCGGGCACAAGGGCCGGGCCGCGGCACTCCGGCGGCTGGAAACGGCCGCGGGCTAAGGCATCCCCCTGCGTTGCGGGGCCCGCTTTGCACCCCAAGTCCGTCCCATTGCGCGCAGAGCGGGCCCCACAACGAGTGGGCTACTCCGGAACGATCTCGTCCAGTTCCCGAAGCAGGTACGGGTTGATCCGCTCCAGGATCATCCGGACCTCTTCGCGGGGAACCGCCGTGTAGAGCACGGGTCGGGCATCGGCGTATCGGGTTACCGGCGGCTTGTCCGGCCACTTTTCAGCTAGTGCCTTGACCCTCTCCGGCAGTGAATTGTGCGCATTGTCCGCGATCTTCACCAACGTTGCGTCGTGGTCCTCCGCAACGAAACGGATGCCGGCGTCGTAATCATCCGGGTCGTCGTGGAAGCGGCGGGTGACGCGTTCGATGATGTCTACCGCCCGCTCGGACACTCCCATTTCAAGCAGGGCCTGGCGAGTGATGGGCGTATCCTTGGCGATGTCATGAAGGTAGCCTGCGATCTGGATATCCTCGTCAAAGTCGGCGAGCGCGTCGCCCACAGCCAGAACGTGCTCCCGATAAGGACGTTTGAGCTTGTCCTTCTGCCGGTTGTGAGCCACCTCGGCCAAAACCTGGGCTGTCTCTACGGTAAAGCGTGGTTCGGTCATGCTGGCCTCCGGCTTGAAGAGGGACCGACGGGGATCGGTCCTCACCTTCAGGCTATCCGCTGTTCCCGGACCCGCAGCAAAGCCCCATCAATCGCAAAGCCCCGCCGGTCCTACCAGCCCCGCCGGTCCTACCAGTCCTGAACAGCGCGCGCCGCGATGGCGACGGTAATGGCCCGTGGCAAACGCTGGGCGAACCCGGCTGCAACACGGTTGGCCCAACCTGAGACGACGCTGCCGGGAGTGTCCTTGCGATCGAGGGCCTTGAGGGCAGTCCCCACAACCTGTGCAGAGGTCTGCATCTTGCCTACCGCTGCGGACTCACCGCCGAGGACGTCAAAGAACTCAGTACGCGTCGCACCGGGGCAAAGGGCCAGGACGTTGAGTCCGGTGTTTTTGGTTTCGTGGGCAACTGCTTCGGTGAAGCTCAGGACGAAGGCCTTGGTGGCGCCGTAGACGGCCATGCCGGGGATGGGTTGGAACGCGGCAGTGCTGGCTACGTTCACCAAGGCACCCTTCCCGGAGGCGAGCAGGTCCGGAAGGAAGGCACGCGTGATGTCCACGAGGGCGGCAACGTTCAAGGAAATCTCGGATGCGATGGTGTCCGGGTCTTCCTTGACCAAAGGACCGTGGGTGCCGAAACCGGCGTTGTTGATCAAGGTGTCGACGGTGATTCCGCGGCCGGCCAGTTCGTCGAGGAGCTCGCGTCCCACTCCTGCGCGGCCGAGGTCCATGGGGAGGACGGTCACTGTGACGCGGTGGCGTGCGCGCAGGTCCTGAGCCAACTCCTCCAGACGGTCTGCACGCCTGGCCACAAGGACAAGGTTTGAGCCTCGTGCAGCAAATTGTCCGGCGAATTCAGCGCCCAGGCCGGAGCTGGCGCCCGTGATGAGTGCAGTGGTGCCTGTGTATGTCATGGTCATGGCGGAATCCAATCAATTGAGTCGGAGACTAATGTAGTCGCTGTCTACATGGTAGGCAGTGTCTACTTTGTTGTCAATGACTACATTGGCATAGAATGTAGTCATGACTGACCAGCCCTACCACCATGGCAAACTCCGGGAAGCACTCTTGGGCCGCGCCATGGAAACCATCGAAGAAGCTGGCGTGGACGGGCTCTCCTTGCGGCAACTGGCCCGTGATGTGAAAGTCAGCCACGGCGCGCCGGCCAAGCACTTCCGCGACAAGCAAGCCCTGGTCGACGCCGTGGCACTGGCCGGCTTTGAGTCGATGAACCGCCGCATCCTCGACGCCGCCCAGTCAGGCGAAGACCTCCGGGAGCGTTTCGTCAGTGTTGGGAAGGCCTACGTGGACTTCGCGGTTGATCACCCCGCCCTGCTGACGGTGATGTACTCCACCAAGCACCATCCCGATTCCAGCGAAGAGCTGCGAAGCACCGGCGTGCAAGGCATCCACGTTGCCCGGGCAATGATTGCCGAGGCACAGCAAGCCGGCGTCCTGGCCGCCGGTGACCCCGAAACCCTGGCCATGGTGTGCTTTGTGAGCCTTCATGGCACGGCCCTTCTCGCCGCCGGCGGGCAGCTGGACGGGAATTCAGTGGAGTACGTGGTCACCGCTACCACCGACACGTTGTGGGCGGGAATGGCGGCCGGAGTCCCGGCAGCGCAGCTCAACTAAGCTGCACTTGCCCTGCGCGGTGCAAGTTCAGGCCCGGGGAGTTTTCCACACCCAAGGCGTCTTCGGCACGTGACGAGGAGTGAAGTGCGGCAGGGCCGCCTGCAGGGTTCCCGCTGGCAATCCAAGGGACTCCAGTAGTAGGTCACGCACACGTTCTGCAGGAATTCCGACGGCGGCGAGGTCGCCCAGCGTGACGGCCCCGTCGCGCTTCGCCAGCCTCACGCCGTCGTGATTAACAACCAACGGAACGTGGGCGTATTCAGGGATCGGCAACCCCAGCAGCGTCGCCAAATAGGCCTGCCGCGGCGTGGATGGGAGGAGGTCATCGCCGCGCACAACTTGGTCGATTCCCTGCTGGGCGTCGTCAACCACCACCGCGAGATTGTAGGCGGTCACGCCGTCGTTGCGGCGAAGCACAAAGTCGTCCACGACGCCCGCATATTTACCGCGCAACTGGTCCTCAACAGCCCACTCCGAAACCTCCGCCCGTAAGCGCACGGAGGCGGGACGCGTGGCGCGCCGGATCTCACGTTCGGCATGGGAAAGCCGTCGGCACGTTCCCGGATAAGCGCCCTGCGGAGCATGCGGCGCGGAGGGGGCCTCCTGGATTTCCCTTCGCGTGCAGAAGCATTCATAGGTCCGGCCATCGGCCGCCAGACGCGCAATCGCTTCGTCATACAGCGCCGCGCGTTCAGTCTGGCGAACGACGGCGGCGTCCCAACTGACGCCGACGGCCCGCAGATCGCGGAGCTGCTCCGCCTCAGCGCCGGAGCGGGCGCGGTCCAGATCCTCAACTCTCAGCAGGAAATCGCGGCCAGTGGACTTCGCGAACAGCCAAGCAAGAACCGCGGTCCTCAGGTTGCCTACGTGCAGTTCGCCGGAGGGGCTCGGGGCGAAGCGGCCAGCAGCAGTCATGATCCAAGCCTATTCGCCGGACAGGGGAGGCTAAGACCGCGCCAGGCAACACAAGAGCCCCTCAGCTACCGCAACGATCCGGTAGCTCAGGGGCTCTTGCTGTGGCGCCCCAGTGTAGGGACGGGTGCAGAATGACAATGCTGTGAACAAGAGTCAATCAGCGGCTGCTTCCTTGCGGGAAACCTGTGCAGGGCTCCGGGTGATGTTCCGGGTTCCTGATGCCTGCGGGGTTTGGCGGTAGCCGCGACCTGCTTCGTTGTCACCATTTCAGCAGAAGGCATACAGTTGGTGCAACGGACATCATATTGATTGATCGATCTGACCAGTCTCAAGTGAAAAGCTCGACAGGAAGTGGTCACTTTGCAGGAACTCGACGCCACGGACCGTCGGATCCTCGCCGCCTTGGACGAAGATCCGCGCGTGCCCATCATGGTGCTGGCCCAGAAACTTCACCTCGCCCGGGGCACAGTTCAGTCGCGCCTCGAGCGAATGACGGCGTCCGGGGCCCTCCGCCCCAACAGCAGTCGCGTCTTGCCCTCGGCCTTGGGACGTGGCGTGGCTGCCGCCGTCAGTGCCGAGCTCGACCAAAGCCACCTCAACGAAGCTATTGCTGCCCTGCGGGAGATACCCGAAGTTCTCGAATGCCATGCTCCCGCCGGCGATACCGACCTCATCATCAGGGTGGTAGCCAAAAGCCCGGACGACCTGTACCGGGTATCCGAGGAAATCCGGCTGTGCCCAGGGATCGTGCGCACGTCCACCAGCATGTTCCTCCGCGAAGTGATTCCCTACCGGACCACTGGACTACTGGCGGAGTAGGGCTCCTCAGACCGGCGGTCCTATGTTGGTTTTCAGATTCTTCATCACCAGGGTTGACGTGAGGCGCTCCACGGCGGGAAGTGCCGCGAGTTCGTCGTCGTAGAAGCGCTGATACGCTGGCAGGTCCGCGGCAATGACCTTGAGCAGGTAATCAGGGGATCCGAAGAGCCGCTGAGCCTCCACAATGTTGGGGCTGGCAGTCACACGCTCTTCGAACTCCGCCATGATGGTGCGCTCCACCTGCTTGAGCGTGACAAAAACTATCGCTTCAAAGCCCAGGCCCACCGCGGCAGGATCGATGTCTGCGCGGTAGCCACGGATCACCCCTGAGGACTCCAAATCGCGGAGCCTCCGATGACATGGAGCCACGGTCAAACCCACCTTGGAAGCAAGGGCTGTGGCAGTCATCCGGCCGTCCTCTTTGAGGTGGCGCACAATAGTTCTATCAATCCCGTCGATCACGCAAGTATCTTACCGAAAACCGCTCCGTCCGGGCTAAAAATGGGAACACTTATGGGCCTACTTTCCCTAGAGTTTTCCTACCACCTAGCCTGGGAGAGAAAACTTGAATCCGCAGCTGTTCCTCGCCTTCATGCTCGTCGCCGTCAGCTTGGCGTGCACACCGGGCGTCGACTGGGCGTACTCGATTTCGGCGGGCCTCCGTCAGCGCAGCTTCGTCCCTGCCGTCGCCGGCTTATGCAGTGGCTACGTCATCCACACTTTGCTGATGGCTGCAGGACTGGCCGCCCTCTTGGCTGGAGTTCCAGGACTATTGGGATGGCTGACCATCGCGGGGGCCGCCTACCTGCTCTGGCTCGGCATCGCTACCCTCCGCACGTGGCGAGGTGCCAGCTTTAGTGCGGAAGGCGGCGTCGTGCAGTCCGGAAACCAGCTCCGCACCTTCCTTCAGGGCATGGGCACCAGCGGCATCAACCCCAAGGGCCTGCTCTTCTTCGTGGCGCTGGTGCCGCAGTTCGTCAGCCCCGAGGCAGCACTGCCTGTTCCGGTCCAGTCGGGCTTGCTGGGCCTGACGTTCGTAATCCTCGCCGGGCTGGTTTACACCGCCGTCGCATTGACTTCCAGGAAGCTGCTGGCCTCCCGGCCCGGCGCCGCCCGGGTAGTGACCCTGGTCAGCGGAGTCATCATGATCGGACTTGGGACAGTGCTGCTGTCAGAGCAACTTCTGTCGCTTCTGCCGCAGTTCCAGGCTGCAAGCAGCTAAGCGATAAGCGGCTAGGCGGCGAGCAGTTCGTCCAGCCGCTCGTATCCTTCGATCACGCCGTAGTCCATCCCTGTAGCCAGGGCCATGTCGCGTGCTTCAACCGAGGGGTAGACCTCGTGCGCCGACATCCTGGTCCTGCCGTCGATTTCCTCGAACATGGTGGTGCTGATGACCACCTGGTTCGGCGCTCCTTCGAACTCGATTGTCTGGATGATCAACGCGTCGGCCTCGACCGTGTGGAACACGCCGCGGAATCCGTACATCCCGCTATCGTCGCCGCTTTCGTACCGCCAGCTTCCGCCGGTGGTGGCGTTGTATTCGGTAATCTTCGTGACCGTGCTGCGCGGGCCCAGCCATTTAGCCAAGAGGTCCGGATCAACGTGGGCTTTGAAAACTGCACTGACCGGGGCATCGAATTCGCGGACTGTATCAACGAACGGGACGCCACTATCAGCGGTGATTGTTGTTGGATTGCTCATTTGAGTTCCTCTTTCTTCTTTGCTGGCGTGTTCTCTTGTTCATGGTGGGAGATGCCGACACCCAGCAACTCGTCCAACTGGCGGAAGCGTGACTCGGCGATCAGTCTGTACTGGTCAATCCAAGCCGTCAGTCGCTCCAAGGCTGCTGCATCCAAATGAACCGGCCGGCGCTGGGCGTCGCGGGAACGGGTGACCAAACCGGCATGCTCCAGGACTTGAATGTGTTTCGAAACTGCCTGTTTGGTGATGGCGAAGGGTTCGGCCAGCTCATTGACAGTGGCATCTCCCCGCGACAGCCGGGCTACCATGGCCCGCCTCACCGGATCTGCCAACGCCATGAAGGCCCTGTCCAGGGACTCCGACCCCAGGGCATCTTGTTCCATCTCCGCTTCAACCCTTTCTTCAACCAAAGCTAGTCAACTGAATCGTTGATCAACTGATTGGTTGATTAAGAGAATACGCCTCTCCCAAGTACGGCACAAGGGTTTTTATTCGCCGCCCAGCTGCCTGAAGTCGTTCTCCCAGAGACGCCGCATCTCAGCGTCCTTGCGGATGACTTCCAAGGTCTCAAGCTCGGCGGGCGGGGCTGGCCGCTTGGAGCGCGGAGTGAGGGTGCGGCGGCCTTGGTCAAGCGCGAGCAACGCCCTGTCGGTCAAGGCATCATTCTTCAAGGCCAGGTTGGTTTTCCGACGCCGGAGGACTTCCTTCAAGGCAACCTGGGCCGATTCGAAGTCGCCCCTTGCCCGCTGCGACCGCGCCCGCATCAACAACAGCGCGGCCGACAGGTCATCCGTGTTCAGCAAACCTTCGGTCCACAGCACCACGTCGCGGTGGCGCTCCAGGGAATACGCCGCCGTGCAACGCGCCAATGCAGAAGGCAACGACGGCGGCAAAGTCACCACCGCTTCCAAGGCCGCCTCGATCATCCCCATTTCCCGGAGACAATGGGACAACGCCAGAAACACGGCTTCCTCACTGAACAGGACCGGAACTTCGATGCGTTCGGCTACCTCGACTTTCGTGACCACCTGCCCAAGGTACGTAGCCGAGAACTGGCTGGCGTCGTCGTCGATCCTTGTTGTTAAACCGCGCTGCAACAGTTCGGAAGCCCTCAGGAATCCGCCATGCTTGTAGGTGAGCAGCCCCGCCATGACGTGGCATAAGCCGGCCCAGCCCGGATATGTGCGGCCGAAAGCAAGGAGCCGGTCGGGCTCCGTGGAAGTGAACACGGCCTCATGCATGGCCTTCGCCGTCTTGGAGGACAGCATCCTGAGCCTAGGGACGTTCCCCACCACGGACAACCTCGCGTGGTCGCGGCCGCTGAGGACCCCGGAAAGCACGTCATTGACGCCGTCGGCCAGGCCACGCACCGGCGTGCGGACGTACCCCTCGCGGAAAGGCGTGAGATCGCGGGTGTCATGGAAGATCGTGTGCACACGTCCGTTGGGAGCTTGGCTCATAAATCCATGCTAACCGCCGCTGAACTGGGCCCATCCACTGCTATCGGAGGCATTTCAGGAGTATTATGGCGGCGTCGGCAAGGTTTTGCCACACCCCTTGCCGCAGGTCGGCTCTCCATGAGAAGAGCCGGGTAACAGCGTGAAAGGGAGGACTTGATGACCACCGCTTCGCACCCCGCCGAACACCACCACATGATGGGGTTGACGCTTCGCAACACCGCCATGGGCGTTGGCATTGTATTTCTGCTGGTAGGCATCCTGGGCTTCATCCCGGGAATCACCACCAATTTCGGCGCCATGACCTTTGCGGGACATGAATCCGGCGCCATGCTGCTTGGAATCTTCCAAGTGTCCATACTCCACAACATCGTTCACCTGCTGTTTGGCGTGGCCGGCTTGGCCATGGCAAGGAATGCACGCATGGCTCGCCTGTTCCTCCTGGGCGGCGGCGCCGTGTACATCGTTCTTTGGATCTATGGCCTGGTCATCAACCAGGAAACAGCTGCCAACTTCGTCCCGTTCAATACGGCTGACAACTGGCTGCACCTGATCCTCGGCATTGCCATGATCGGGCTGGGCGCCTGGCTGGGCAGGGATGCCATGGACGAAACAACCACAGCACGACGGAAGATGTAGACCTTCCGCACGGCTTGTAAATCAACGACGGCGGCTGTCCCCATGCGGGAACGGCCGCCGTTTTGGTCCCGCCGAGATGCCATTTAATGACAATGTTCGCGCTCGTGATGGTCATCTGCTGCCATCTCGGCGGAGGGTTTCGAGGGCTCGACGACGGGCTGCCCGGCTACATCGGGGCGCGGCCACCCAGGCGCGTGGTTACTTTGGCCGCAGCTGCGGCACAGGCTTCACCGAGGCTGTCCAGGGTGTCCTGCGAAACGCGGAATTTCGGCGCGGGGATCAGGACGGACGCCACAATGTCGCCACGGTGGTCATAAACGGGCGAGGCCACACCCACTTCTTCAATAGAGGTCTCCCCGAAGTTCACTGCCCAGCCGCGCTTCAAGGACTCCCCGATCCGCTCGAAGTACCCCTCAATTGCGTCCTCGTCCAGACCAGGGAGGGTAATCGAGCCGCTGCGCAACAGTTGACGCACCCGATCTTCGTTCTCCGCGCCAAGGAACACCTGCACCGACGAACTGAGGGCCTCGTTGTATCGCGCCCCCAACGGAGCGAGGTGTTTGACCTGATGCCGGCTGGGAATCTGTTCCACGCACATGGATTCGTTACCGTTCCACACCATGAGCGCACTCGTCTCCCCTGTGCGCTCAGTGAGTTCGCGCAGCACGGGGTAGGCGACGCGGCGTTCTTCGAGTTCCGCCAGGAGTGGACCCGCCATGGCGATCATTCCCAGCCCCAAGCGGAACCTGCGCGAATCGACGTCGCGCTCTACAAGGTTTTCCTGTTCCAGCGTCGCGAGGATTCGGGAGACCGTGCTCTTGTGCAGGCCAACGCGGCCCGCGATTTCGGTGACTCCCAGGAGCGGCTCGTCGGCGCTGAAGCTCCTCAACACGGCGATGGCGTTGACGATGACGGAGGTACTTTTGCTGTCGCCACTGCCGTTGCTGTTATCTGGAGCGTCGTTGGATTCCGAGGGAGTCATGGGTTCACTATATTTCGCTTGGGCAGGCGCACCGGCCGGTGGACACCACGCTGTGCCCACCGGCCGGGTCACTAGGCTCCGATGATGTTGTACTCGGGGCCGAACGGGAACTTGGTGATGTTCTCTGCCCCGTCAGCTCCAACCACCAGGATGTCGTGCTCGCGGTAGCCGCCGGCGCCCGGCTGGCCGTCCAGGACCGTGATCATCGGTTCCATGGATACCACCATGCCCGGCTCCAGAACGGTGTCGATGTCCTCGCGCAGTTCCAGGCCCGCTTCGCGTCCGTAGTAGTGGCTCAGCACGCCGAACGAGTGGCCGTAGCCGAAGGTGCGGTTGGCCAGCAGTCCGTGGCTGACGTAGATCTCGTTCAGCTCGGCGGCGATGTCTTTGCAGACCGCGCCGGGCTTGATGAGTTCCAGCCCGCGCTTGTGGACCTCCACATTGATGTTCCACAGCTCCAGGGAGCGGGCATCCGGTTCGCCGTAAAACAGGGTGCGCTCCAGGGCGGTGTAGTAGCCACTGGTCATGGGGAAGCAATTCAGGGACAGGATGTCGTGTTCCTGAATCTTGCGCGTGGTGGCCCAGTTGTGGGCGCCGTCAGTGTTGATGCCGGACTGGAACCAAACCCACGTGTCACGGATTTCAGAGTCCGGGAACGTTCGGGCGATCTCGTGGACCATTGCTTCAGTGCCGATCAAGGCAACCTCATACTCGGTGATCCCGGCTGTGATGGCGTTGCGGATGGCCTCGCCGCCGAGGTCACCAATGCGGGCACCATGCTTGATGACCGCAATTTCCTCGTCAGACTTGATCATGCGCTGACGCATCGCAGCCTGCGCGACGTCCACCAGCGTGGCTCCTGAGAAGGCTGCCTGGATCTTGTTGCGGTTGTCCAGCGGCAGCGAGTCATCTTCGACGCCGATGCGGCGCGGGTTGATACCGCGAGTACGCAGCACTTCCTGGATGGCGTGGATGTAGTTGTCCCGGCGCCAGTCCGTGTACACCAGGTTGTCGCCGTAGCTGCGGCGCCAAGGCATACCGGCGTCGATATTCGCCGTAATGGTGACGGTGTCTTCCGCGGTGACCACCATGCCGTAGGAGCGGCCGAAGTAGGTGAAGAGGAAGTCCGAGTAGTACTTGATGGAGTGGTAGCTGGTGAGGATGACGGCGTCGAGGTCCTTCTCGGCCATGATGCTGCGGAGGCCGCTGAGGCGGCGCTCAAACTCCGCGTCGGAGAAGGTCAGCGAAACCTTTTCGCCGTTGTTGAGGACCTTGGTGCGCTCAAGCTTGGCGACATCAATGACGGCCTCGTTCTGGGTGATGGTCATGGTGGTTCCTTTCAATGGGTGGGTTGAACTAGTCCTGCAGCAGGGGCTTCTTGGAAGTCTCCGTGGCGAACAGGACTGCGATGAGGGAAACTATGGCGGCGGCCACGAGGTACCAGCCGGGTGCCAGCTTGCTGGCGGTCATGCCGATCAGGAGGGTGGCCATGAACGGCGCGGTGCCGCCGAACAAGGCGTTGGAGAGGTTGAAGCTGACGGCGAAGCCCGTGTACCGGACCTTCGTGGGGAAGAGTTCGGCCAGGAAACTGGGCAGGGTGCCGTCGTTGAGCGTGAGCATGCCGCCCAGAAGGATCTGAACCAACACGATCACCAGGAAGTTGCGGGTGTCCAGGAGCATGAACGCTGGCACCGTGAGCAGGATGAACAGGACCGACGCGGTGATCAGCATGCGCTTGCGGCCGAACTTGTCCGAGGCGATGCCCGTCAGAAAGATGAAGCCGATGTAGCTGGCCAGGGCAATGGTGGTGGCGAGGAACGACTCCGTGGCGCCGAAGCCCAGCTCCTCCGACAAATACGTGGGCATATAGCTGAGGATCACGTAGAAGCCCACCGCGTTGAGCAGCACCGCGCCCGTGGCGATAACGAGTTGCTTCCGGTACGTCTTGAACATGGCCAACGCGGGAGCCTTGACGCCGTCGTCCTTCTCGGCCAGTTCACGGAACGCCGGAGTGTCCTCCAGTTTGGTCCGGATGTACCGTCCGATCAGGCCCATGGGCGCTGCGAGCAGGAACGGCAACCGCCAGCCCCACTCGTTGAGCTGCTCCGCGGTAAGTACTGACGTCAGCAGGGCGGCAAGCAAGGATCCCAGCAGCAGTCCCGCTGCGGTACTGGCAGGCACGACGGCGGCATACAGTCCGCGGCGATTCGCCGGCGCATATTCCACCAGGAAGGCGGACGCCCCTGCGTACTCGCCGGCCGCGGAGAATCCTTGGACAACTCTTACGAGCAGGAGCAGAATCGGCGCCATTACACCGATGGTGGCGTAGCCCGGTATCAGTGCGATGCAGAACGTGGCCACTGACATCAACACGATCGAGAGCGAGAGCGCCTGCTTTCGGCCGAGTCGATCGCCAATATGGCCCCAGATGAAACCACCAAGGGGCCGCACGAAGAAGCTGATGGCGAAGACGCCGAAGGTTGCCAGGAGGGCTGTCTGCCGGTCTGACTCCGGGAAGAAGACAGTTGAGATGATGCCGGCCAGGTAGCCGTAAACGGCGTAGTCGAACCACTCAACAAAGTTGCCGATGAAGCTGGCGGTGACCACTCGCCTTCGAGTGTCTTTGCTGACTGTGTTGTTGGGGCTGAGGGTGTGGTTTGAGCCGGAGGCGGGTGAAATACCTTGCTCGGCTGCCACAGAGGATTCATTGCTCATGTGTCCACCAAAATCATTGGGGTTGCATTCAACGCAACGCTGTTGCACCAGAGTATGTGTGAGCGACGCCACGGTCAAGGGTTGGATGTAGAGATTTTTGAGGTTGATAATGCAGGACTGGACATTTGGATGCGCGATGCGGCTGTTGCACTCGTTGCATTTAAGTTGCATTCAAAGCATCTCAACCCCCCCTCGACGCTCTCTCGCGTCCCCACCCCTTCACTCGAACGCTCTCTCACTCTTTGAAGAAAGTTCGCCGTCGGTGGGCAACGGCAGCATCGACGCCACAGCCCAAATGGGCCCACGGGCGATTGCGGCAGCACCCCAAAGCACCAAAAAGGGGAGAAGGGTTGGGCTCAAACCCGCGGGACATGAGAGAGCGACCCGCCCAAACCCGCGGGAAGTGAGAGAGGGTCGGGAGGGGTGGGGTTATCCGGCAGCGCGCGTCTAAGCGAGGAACGAGCGAGCGCGCAGAGGATGACCCCACCCCCGGAGGCGCACGCCACAGGATGACCCCACCCCCGGAGGCGCACGCCACAGGATGACCCGGCCGTCGAACGACGGACGGGCAAGCGGCCTTAGAGGACCTTGCGGATCGTCTCTTCGAAGCTGACTACGTGGTGCAGGGCGAGCTCAGCGGCGCGGTCTTCGTCGCCGTCGGCTATGGCAGTGAGGAGGTCGGCATGCTCGGAGATGTGGCCGGAAACGGAGGGCATTTTCTCAAGCATGTGGCACCAGATTCGGGTGGCCAGGTTGTCATAGCGAATGAGGACGTCTTCGAGGTGGGCATTGGCGGAGGCTTTGTAGATGAGCCGGTGCACTTGGATGTCGTACCGCATGAGTTCCTGGGAGGAATTGTCCTGGCCTTCAAGATCACGGATTGCAGCAGCGACGGCGCGGAGCTCCGAACGCATGGCGGGACTTGCCATGCGGGCAGCTTTCCGGGAGGCGAGGGGCTCCAGGAGTTCGCGGATCTCGGAGACTTCGGCGAGCTGGGTAATGTCCACGCCGGTGGCGAACGTGCCGCGCCTCGGATAGGAGACCACCAGGTGGTCGCTTTCAAGTCGCTTGATGGCTTCCCGGACTGGAGTGCGCCCGATCCCCAGTTCGGCGGCGATTTGGCCGTCGTTGATGGGGTCGCCGGGTTTGACGTCCAGCATGATGAGCCTGTCGCGCAGCAGCAGGTAGGCGTTCTCCGCCAGGGATGTTCCCTGCGGAGCTGATTCCAGTGCTTCCAATGCAGCGCTCATTGCTCTCTCCCGTCGTCGTACTTCAGTCTGCTGGATGAGTTACCGCAGACCTGTTGACGACCATGTGATCTTCAACATACTATGGCAATAGTTCTAATATATCAGTTGCCTAACAGTCGGCCACTAGACAAGCTTTTGAAGGAGAACACCATGGTTGAACCGCTGATCCGCCCGCTCGCCCAGGCGGACCCGGAGGTCGATCAGGCGATCGCCCAGGAACTCATCCGCCAGCAGTCCACGCTGGAAATGATCGCCTCCGAGAACTTCGCCCCAACGGCCGTCATGGAAGCCCAGGGATCGGTTCTGACCAACAAGTACGCCGAGGGCTACCCGGGCAAGCGCTACTACGGCGGCTGCGAACACGTTGATGTGATCGAGCAGCTGGCGATTGACCGCTTGAAGTCCCTGTTCGGCGCAGAATTCGCCAACGTCCAGCCGCACTCCGGCGCACAGGCAAACGCCTCGGCCATGCACGCGCTGATCACCCCGGGCGACACCATCATGGGCCTGAACCTCGCCCACGGCGGACACCTGACCCACGGCATGCGCATCAACTTCTCGGGCAAGCTGTACAAGGTTGTCCCCTACGGCGTCCGCGAGGACACCCACACCGTGGACATGGCAGAAGTTGAACGCCTCGCCCTCGAGAGCAAGCCGCAGCTGATCGTCGCCGGCTGGTCCGCGTACTCCCGCCAGCTGGACTTCGCCGAATTCCGCCGCATCGCGGACCTGGTGGGCGCCTACCTCATGGTGGACATGGCCCACTTCGCGGGTCTCGTCGCCGCAGGTCTCCACCCCAGCCCGGTGCCGCACGCCCACATCGTCACCAGCACAACCCACAAGACCCTTGGTGGCCCTCGCGGTGGCGTGATTCTCACCAACGACGCCGACATCGCCAAGAAGGTGAACTCCGCCGTCTTCCCCGGCCAGCAAGGTGGTCCGCTGGAGCACGTCATCGCCGCCAAGGCGGTTGCCTTCAAGATGGCCGCCGAGCCGGAATTCCAGGAACGCCAGGTCCGCGTCCTCGAGGGTTCAAAGATCCTTGCGCAGCGGCTTCTCCAAGACGACGTAGCTGCAGCCGGCATCTCGGTTGTCAGCGGCGGAACAGACGTCCACCTGGTCCTCGCCGATCTCCGCCACTCCGTCCTCAACGGCCAGCAGGCCGAGGACACCCTGCACCGCATCGGCATCACGGTCAACCGCAACGCTGTCCCGTTCGACCCCCGTCCTCCGATGGTTTCATCCGGTCTGCGCATCGGTACCCCGGCCCTCGCCGCACGGGGCTTCAAGGCTGAGGACTTCACCGAAGTTTCGGACATCATTGCGACGGCGTTGATCGCCGCAGCGAACAGCGGCACCCAGGCAGGAACTGAAACAGGCACCGAAGCTGACGTCACCCTGGACGACGCCACCGCCGTCGAGCTTCGCCGCCGCGTGACGGCGCTGGCGGAGAAGTTCCCGCTCTACCCCCACCTGAACAACAACGGCAATGGCGCCGGAACCGAAGCAGAACTGATTGGAGCAGCCCAGTGAGTGCAGACCACCTCCCCGAACACCCGGACTTCCTCTGGCGCAACCCGGAACCGAAGAAGAGCTACGACGCCGTTATTGTGGGCGGCGGCGGGCACGGCCTGGCCACCGCGTACTTCCTGGCGAAGAACCACGGCATGACCAACATCGCCATCCTGGAAAAGGGCTGGCTGGCCGGTGGAAACATGGCCCGCAACACCACCATCATCCGCTCCAACTACCTCTGGGACGAGAGCGCCGCCATTTATGAGCACGCCCTCAAGCTCTGGGAGATCCTCCCGGAAGAGCTGGAATACGACTTCCTGTTCAGCCAGCGTGGCGTCATGAACCTGGCCCACACGCTGGGCGATGTCCGCGAGAGTGTCCGCCGCGTAGGTGCCAACAGGCTCAACGGCGTAGACGCAGAATGGCTGGACCCGCAGCAGGTCAAGGAACTCTGCCCCATCCTGAACATCAGCGACAACATCCGCTACCCCGTCATGGGCGCCACCTACCAGCCGCGCGCAGGCATCGCCAAGCACGACCACGTGGCCTGGGCCTTCGCCCGCAAATGCGATGAACTCGGCGTCGACATCATCCAGAACTGTGAAGTCACCGGCTTCATCAAGGACGGCAACCGGGTCACCGGCGTCAAGACCAGCCGCGGCAATATCAACACCGAAAAGGTGGGCCTCTGCGCCGCTGGCCACAGCTCGGTACTGGCAGAAATGGCAGGCTTCCGGCTGCCGATCCAGTCGCACCCGCTCCAGGCCTTGGTGTCCGAACTGCACGAGCCGGTCCACCCCACGGTGGTCATGTCCAACCACGTGCATGTGTACGTCTCCCAGGCACACAAGGGCGAACTGGTGATGGGCGCCGGCGTGGACTCCTACAACGGCTACGGCCAGCGCGGTTCGTTCCACGTCATCGAGGAGCAGATGGCAGCAGCCGTGGAGCTCTTCCCGATCTTCGCAAGGGCCCACGTGCTCCGGACTTGGGGCGGCATTGTGGACACCACGTTGGATGCCTCGCCGATCGTTGGTCTTTCCCCGGTGGAGAACATGTTCGTCAACTGTGGTTGGGGAACGGGCGGCTTCAAGGGCACTCCTGCAGCGGGCCTGACCTTCGCGCACACCATTGCCACGGGCGAACCGCACAAGCTGAACAAGCCCTTCGCTTTGGAACGCTTCGAAACAGGCGCCTTGATCGACGAACACGGCGCCGCAGCCGTGGCCCACTAGCCAGGACAGGACAGGAAAGACATGCTCCTCATTTCATGCCCCAACTGCGGGCCCCGCGACGAAACCGAATTCCACTACGGCGGCCAGGCACACATCGCTTACCCGGAGAACCCCAACGACCTCACGGACCGCGAATGGGCTGAGTACCTGTTCTACCGGGAGAACACCAAGGGCACCTTCGCCGAGCGCTGGGTCCACAGCACCGGCTGCCGCCAGTGGTTCAACATGCTCCGCGACACCGTGAGCTACGAAATCCACTCCATCTACGCAATGGGCCAGCCCCGTCCCGAGCTCGCAAAGAGCACGGCGGCAGGAACAGGCGGAAGCCCGAAGAACGGACCGGCCCAGCCGGGCGAGTTCACCCAAAGCGGGGACTTCGGCCAGGCCGGCGGACCAGGCCTCGCACCCGGCACCGCAACAACAGGCGCCACAGCACCCACCTCCTCGGAAGGAGTCTAGAAGTGACCAGCAAGAACGCACGCCTCGCCACCGGCGGACGCATTGATCGCAGCATCTCTTGGCGCTTCACCGTGGACGGTCAGGAATTCACTGGTCACCCGGGCGACACCATCGCATCGGCGCTGCTGGCCAACGGCCACATCAACGCCGGCAACTCACTCTATGAGGACCGACCCCGCGGCATCATGGCGGCCGGCGTGGAAGAGTCCAACGCCTTGGTCAAGATCGCTCCCCGCTTCCGCGGACATGTCGCCGAGTCCATGCTTCCCGCCACCGCAGTGTCCTTGGTGGACGGCATGAACATTGAGCTCCTGTCCGGCCTGGGCAAACTGGATCCCAACGAGGACAAGGCCGAGTACGACAAGAAGTACGTCCACACCGACGTCCTGGTGGTCGGCGGCGGTATCGCCGGCCTGGCTGCAGCACGCGAAGCAGTCCGCACCGGCGCCCGCGTCATCCTGATCGACGACCAGCCCGAACTTGGCGGCGCACTGCTCTCCGGTTCCACCGCCCCGGAATTGGCCGAACAGATCGAAGGCAAGCCGGCCCTGGAATGGGTTGCCGACGTGGAAGCCGAGCTGGTTTCCGCCGGCGAATGCACGGTGCTGAACCGCACCACCGCATTCGGCTCCTATGACTCCAACTACTTCATTGCAGCCCAGAACCGCACGGACCACTTGAGCGTTCCGGCAGCTTCGGGTGTCTCCCGCCAGCGTATTTGGCACATCCGTGCCAAGCAGGTTGTCCTGGCACCGGGCGCCCACGAGCGTCCCCTGGTGTTCGAGAACAATGACCGTCCGGGGATCATGCTCGCCTCGGCCGCCCGCACCTACCTGAACCGTTACGCCGTGGCAGCCGGTTCGCGAGTGGTCATCAGCACCACCAACGACTCCGCTTACGCTCTTGCCTCGGACCTGAAGGCGGCAGGCGTGGCGGTTGCCGCCGTCGTCGATGCCCGTCCGCAGATCAGCGCGAAGGCTGCCGCCGCCGTCGAGTCCGGTATCCGGGTCCTCATCGGCAGTGCCGTGGCTGACACTTCCGCTGACGGAAACGGCCGCCTGGATGGCGTCACCATCCGCAGTATCAACGACGACGGCGAACTCACCTCGGGCGTCGAACAGCTGGCTGCCGACCTGCTTGCAGTTTCCGGCGGCTGGAGCCCGGTGGTTCACCTCCACAGCCAGCGCCAGGGCAAGCTGCGTTGGGATGACGAGCTCGCAGCGTTCATTCCCACCGCTCCTGTAAGGGACCAGCACGTTGTGGGCGCAGGCCGTGGCAGCTTCGAACTCCAGGATTGCCTGGCAGAGGGCATCTCGGCGGGAGCAGCAGCGTCCATCGCGGCCGGTTTCGAATCCGCCACCACTCCCGTAGAGCTGCAGGCACCCGTGGCCAGCGCACCGAGCCGCCAGCTCTGGCTGGTTCCTGGCCAGACCGGCGAACCGGGCGAGTGGCACCATCACTTCGTCGACTTCCAGCGCGACCAGTCCGTGGCCGATGTCCTCCGCTCCACTGGAGCAGGCATGCGGTCCGTGGAACACGTCAAGCGGTACACCTCCATCAGCACGGCCAACGATCAGGGCAAGACGTCCGGCGTCAACGCGATCGGCGTCATCGCCGCAGCGTTGAAGTTCGGCGGAGCCGAGAACATTCCGGGCGTCGGTGAGATCGGAACCACCGCTTACCGTGCTCCCTTCACGCCCGTGGCTTTCGCAGCATTGGCCGGCCGCCAGCGAGGCGAGCTGTTTGATCCCGCCCGAGTGACCTCCATCCACCCGTGGCACGTTGCCCAAGGCGCACTGTTCGAAGACGTTGGACAATGGAAGCGCCCTTGGTACTACCCGCAGGCCGGGGAAGACATGGACACGGCTGTCCTGCGCGAATGCGCCGCCGTCCGCGATTCCGTGGGCTTCATGGACGCCACCACGCTGGGCAAGATCGAAATCCGTGGCAAGGATGCCGGCGAATTCCTGAACCGCGTGTACACCAACGCGTTCAAGAAGCTCGCACCGGGGTCCGCCCGCTACGGTGTCATGTGCACCCCGGACGGCATGATCTTCGACGACGGCGTGACTCTCCGCCTGGACGATGACCGCTACTTCATGACCACCACCACCGGCGGCGCAGCCAAGGTGCTGGACTGGCTGGAAGAGTGGCACCAGACGGAGTGGCCGGACCTCGATGTGGTCTGCACGTCCGTCACGGAACAGTGGAGCACCATCGCCGTTGTTGGCCCGAAGTCCCGCGCCGTGATCGCCAAGGTTGCTCCCCAGCTAGCCGAAAACGGTGGCCTGGATGCTGAAGCCTTCCCGTTCATGACATTCCGCGAGACCACGCTGGCCTCCGGAGTGCAGGCTCGTGTTTGCCGCATCTCCTTCTCCGGCGAACTGGCGTACGAAATCAACATCCCGTCCTGGTATGGGCTCAACACGTGGGAAGCCGTCGCTGCCGCAGGCGCCGAGTTCAACATCACCCCTTACGGCACTGAAACCATGCACGTTCTCCGCGCCGAGAAGGGCTACCCGATTGTCGGGCAGGATACCGATGGCACGGTCACACCGCAGGACGCCGGCATGGACTGGATCGTTTCCAAGGCCAAGGACTTCATCGGCAAGCGCTCCTACCTCCGCCAGGACGCAAGCCGTGAGGACCGCAAGCACCTGGTCAGCGTGCTTCCCGTGGACCACTCGCTGAGGTTGCCGGAAGGCACGCAACTCGTGGAAAAGGGCATTCCGGTCAACCCGGCTTATGGACCCGTTCCCATGGAGGGCTTCGTGACCTCCAGCTACCACAGCGCCGCATTGGGCCGTTCCTTCGCCCTGGCACTCATTCAAAACGGCCGCAACCGCATCGGCGAGACCCTGGTGGCCTCGTTGGGAGACCAACTGGTGGACGTGGTTGTCGGCGAAACCGTACTTTTCGATGCTGAAGGGACCCGCAAAGATGGCTGAAACAGCAACACCATCAGAAACAGTCAACCGCGTACGGGGCGCCCGCCGCAGCCCGGCCGAACACCTGGCTGAGGCCTTCACCTCCGGCTCCGTGCCGGGCACGGTGACGCTCACCGAAATCCCGTACCAGGCCATGGTGGGCATTCGGGTTGACCGAACGTCCGACGCCGGTGCCCGCGTTGCGTCCGTGACCGGCGGCTTGCCTGCCACTTGCGGTGACGTGGCGGGGACGGGTTCCGTGAACACCCTATGGCTGGGCCCCACCGAGTTCATGGTGGTGGCCCCGGAGGAAGCCCACGATTCGCTGGGCGGATCCTTGGTCAGCGATCTGACCACCGCCCTGGGCAATGACGCCGGCCAGGTGGTGGACTTGTCCGCCAACCGCACCACGTTCGAGCTCTCCGGTAGCCACGCCCGCGCAGTGCTGGAAAAGACCTGCGCATTAGACCTCCACCCTCGCGTCTTCAAGGCCGGCACCGCTGTCTCCACAGAGCTCGCGCACATTCCGGTGATGCTCTGGAAGACCTCGGACGATTCCTACCGGATCTTTCCCAGGGCCTCGTTTGCCGACTTCCTGGGACGCTGGCTCCTCGACGCCATGCGGGAGTACGCCTCACCAGAGGTCCCCTAATGGCACTAAGTGTGCTTGACCTGTTTTCTGTTGGCATCGGGCCGTCGTCTTCACACACGGTAGGCCCCATGCGTGCGGCAAAGCAGTTCACGGACGGTCTCGAATCGTCCGGCCAGCTCCCGGCTACGGTGCGCGTCCAGGCTGAGCTTTTCGGCTCCCTGGGCGCCACCGGCCGGGGCCACGGCTCAGACAAGGCTGTGGTACTGGGGCTGCAAGGCCACTCCCCGGAAACCGTGAATACCCACACCGCGGATGACCAGGTGGCAGCCGCAGCGCTCGACGCGGAACTTCGATTGGGCGGCAACCACCGGGTGGACTTCAACTGGGACGAGGACGTGGTCCTGCACCGCCGCAAGTCTTTGCCGGCACACCCCAACGGCATGACGTTCCGCGCTCTGGACCACACGGGCACCGTGCTGCGGGAACGCAGCTACTACTCCATTGGGGGCGGCTTCGTGGTGGACGGGGACGTCTCCGGAGCAGACAAAGTGGTAGCCGATGACACCGTCCTGCCCTACCCCTTCACCACTGCCGACGAACTGCTGGCCATCTGCCTCCGGGAAGGCAAGTCGATCTCGGACATCATGCTGGCCAACGAACTCGTATGGCGTTCTGAGGAAGAGCTCCGCGAACGGCTGCTGGGCATCTGGGCCGTCATGCAGGAATGCGTTGACAACGGCTGCTCTGCCGAGGGAATCCTGCCGGGAGGCCTGAAGGTCCGGCGACGGGCGCCGTCGTTGTTCAAGAAGCTCTCCGAAACTGACGCAGACCTGAACGGTGCGCACTCTGCCGATCCACTCCTCGCAATGGAATGGGTGAACCTGTTTGCCCTGGCTGTGAACGAGGAGAACGCCGCAGGCGGCAGGATCGTCACAGCACCCACCAATGGTGCCGCCGGAATTGTCCCGGCAGTGCTGCACTATTACACAAAGTTTGTTCCAGGAGCCAACGACGACGGTGTCGTGCGCTTCCTGCTGGCGGCGGCCGCCGTCGGAATCCTGTTCAAAATCAACGCGTCCATTTCAGGCGCCGAGGTGGGCTGCCAAGGTGAGGTGGGTTCCGCCTGCTCCATGGCCGCCGCCGGTCTCTGCGAAGTCCTTGGCGGAACGCCCGCACAAGTGGAGAATGCCGCCGAAGTGGGCATCGAGCACAATCTGGGCCTCACCTGCGATCCCGTGGGCGGGCTGGTGCAAATCCCTTGCATCGAGCGCAACGCGATCGCCAGCGTCAAGGCCATCAACGCCGCCCGCCTTGCCCTGCACGGCGACGGCAGCCACAAAGTGTCCCTGGACAAAGCCATCAAGACCATGCGCGAAACAGGCGCAGACATGAAATCCAAATACAAGGAGACCTCCCGTGGAGGCCTCGCCGTCAACGTAGTGGAGTGCTAGCCATGACTGCCATCCAAACTGAAACAACCGTCGATTCCTCTCCTGAAACCACGGTGGAGCACGTGCTCACCCTCGACTGTCCCGAAGGTCCCGGAATCGTTCACGCTGTGTCCGGCTTCCTGCTGGAACACGGCTGCGACATCATCGACAACAAGCAGTTCGGTGATCGCGCTGAGGGCCACTTCTTCATGCGGGTCCACTTCGCGTCGACCGGTGATGAATCCACTGTTGACGAGCTTCGTTCTGCGTTTTCTCCCGTTGGCGAGAAGTACGGCATGAACTGGCAACTGGAGCAACAGGGCTACAAGCGCCGCGTGCTGATCATGGTCTCCAAGTTCGGGCACTGCCTGAATGACCTCTTGTTCCGCGCACGGATCGGAGAGCTTCCCATCGATGTGGTGGGCGTCGTCTCCAACCACACGGACCACCAGGGTTTGGCGGAGTGGCACGGGATCCCGTTCTTCCATGTCCCTGTCACGGCTGCCACCAAGCCCGCGGCCGAGGGCCGCCTGCTGGAGATCATCGACGAACTGGACGTGGAACTCATTGTCCTGGCCCGGTACATGCAGGTGCTCAGCGACGATCTGGCACGAAAGCTGGATGGCCGCGCCATCAACATCCACCACTCGTTCCTGCCTAGCTTCAAGGGCGCCAAGCCCTACCACCAGGCGTACGCGCGTGGAGTGAAAACTGTGGGCGCCACCGCCCACTACGTCAACGGCGAGTTGGACGAAGGTCCCATCATCGCCCAGCAGGTAGTGGAAGTGGACCACACGTTCGGGCCGGACGATCTCGTAGCCGCCGGCCGGGACACCGAATGCAAGGCCCTCAGCAACGCCGTTCGCTGGCACTGCGAGGGGCGGATCATCCTGAATGGGAACAGGACGATCGTGCTGAAGTAGGGCCCTGCAAGCACCCATTTCGATGGTTCCTTGCGCAGACGCTGTTGCGAACGGCGGTGTGTGCAGGGAACCATCGAATTGGCGTTTAAGGACCTACAACCGAGCCAGTCGCGTTGCCAGATGCAGCGCAGCCAGCCGGCCGGTTCCCCGCGGATCCCCGCCACACAGTTCAAAGATCCGTTGGAGCCGGTGATGCAGGGACTGCCTTTCCAGGTGCAGTTCTCTCGCAGCCTGGGCAGTGTTGCACCCGGTATCCAGCCAGACGGCCAGGGTCCGCATCAGTTCGGACTTCTTCAAGCGATCATGCTCGACGACGGCACCCAGCTGCCGCTGTACGAACCCTTCACGCGTGGCCGGGTCCAGCGACTCTTGGGCAAGGAGCTCCACGGCCAGCGTGTCAGCGTCCACAACACCGCCGCCGCCCGAGGGCAAATCCAGCGCGCGACGCGCCTCAGCCAAGGACCACGGCGCATCTCCAATACCGCTCCCCAACGGCCCGACGGCTACCAAGGACCCGGCGGGAACGTCCAGCTGACGCAGTGATTCCATGAGCGCACGCCGGGTGGCCGCCCCATCCCCCGCCGCACCTCCGGCCAACGACGCGAGTGCGATCAGTTCCGCATTGTTGGCGTAGCTGGCGCTGTGCGGCACACCTTCTCGAAGCAGCGCGTCCACTGCCGGACGAAGATGCCCGGCGCCGGTTGACCGAATCACTACCGCCGCCACCGCGCCCTTGACTGGGAATCCCGAGGCCGGTCCGAGCTGCTGCAGCTGCCACTGCTGGGTCCCGGAATTGATGGCACGCATGAGCTCGATGCCCGCCAACTCCTTCAGCCCGGGCGGCATGCGTTGCAGCAACGCCAGCCCGAGGATGTCCACGGAACGTTCACCCGCCACCCGCGCGAGGCCGCCATCGCCGTCGTCGGGCATGTGCAGTTCAAGTCTCGCGGCGAGGACGCCGCGCACCGGCACATCCACCGTGGTGACGGTGCCACGGTCGTCGAACGATCCGGCGGCGCCCAGGGTGAGGCCCGACGGCGAGACGAGCCGGGCGCTGGCACCTGTCCTTTCGGATAAGACAGCCAGGAGTTGGTCGAGCCCGCCCCCGTGGGCAAGTTCAGCGGCCATCGCGTGGCTTGCCTGGTCACCGCGCTGAAGGTGCTCCACGGATTCGCTCACCAAGAGCGAATTGATCTCCTGCATGATTCCAACGAACGGGACCACCTGGCGTAGCTCTATGACCGGCAAGCCGGCGGTCTCGGCAACCCCCAGCATGCTCGCCGGAACTTCCGGCAGTGCCGGACCAGTCTCCAGGGCCAATGCCGCGATCCCTCGTGCTGCGAGTTCACGAACGTAGTGGGCCTGCCGCTCTCCAGTGACGCCGGCGAGAGCCTGGCCTCCACTCAGCAACAACTCGCCGCCACTGAGGAGCGGTGCGATGTCCAATACCTCGCTGGAGTGCACCCAACGGACGGGCCGGTTCAGCGCTTCCGGCACGTTATTAAGGAACCGGGGTTCTGCGGATATGAGACTTTGGTACTCCAAAGCCGCACCCAACTCTATGGACATGACACTCCGTATGGTTGCTCAGCATTTGCTTATACACATCGTATCTTGTTGCTGTGATGCGGGGCACATACGCTGAAAGAGTCCCTTTCAAACACGGAGGCTCTCCCCATGCAAGACAACCTCTCCCCTGCGCCTTCAAGCCCATCGCAGTCAGGTCCGGCAAAGGCGCCGGGTCATGACAGCGAAGCGTGGCTTCAGCCCATTCCCGAAGCAGACCGTACCCGGAAAGTCTCCGGACAGTTCTGGATCTGGGCGGGCGCCAACCTCGCACCTATCAACTGGGTGCTCGGCGCCCTTGGCATCCACCTCGGCCTCGGTTTCGCTGACACAGTGATCGTCCTGGTCCTGGGTAACCTGATCGGCATGCTGCTGTTCGGCTGCTTCGTTCTCCTTGGCCAGAAGACCGGCGCCACTGGCATGGTGCTCGCCCGCGCCGCTTTCGGTCGTCAAGGCAACTACCTCCCGGCCGCCATCCAAGCCCTGCTGGTGATCGGTTGGTGCGCAGTCAACACCTGGATCATCCTGGACCTGGTCATGGCCCTGTTCGGAACCCTTGGCTGGGTGGATCCCGAGGCCAAGAACTACGCTTGGAAGATCGGCGTAGCCACGGCCATCATGGCAGCGCAGGTTGCCATCGCCTGGTTCGGCTACAAGGCCATTGCAGCCTTTGAGAAGTGGACGGTCCCGCCCACCATCATCATTCTGGCCGTCATGTCTTGCGTGGCATGGTTCGGCATGAAGATCGACTGGGGCTATGCAGGACCCGCAGGCAACATCCTCGAGGGGTCCGAGCGCATCGCCGCCATGAGCGCAGTGATGACCGCCATCGGCATCGGCTGGGGCATTACCTGGTTCACGTACGCCGCCGACTACTCCCGCTTCGTCAGCACTTCGGTTCCCAAGCGCAGGGTCTACCTCGCCTCGGTTCTCGGCCAGTTCATCCCCGTAGTGTGGTTGGGCGTCCTCGGCGCAAGCCTGGCCACCAACAGCGGCGAGATCGACCCCGGAAAACTGATTGTCCAGAACTTCGGCGTCCTGGCCCTCCCCGTCCTCCTCATGGTGCTGCACGGCCCCATCGCTACCAACATCCTGAACATCTACACCTTCTCTGTGGCCACCCAAGCCCTGGACATCAAGATCAGTCGCCGCAAACTCAACCTGTTCGTCGGCGTCTTCTCGCTGATTGCCGTCGTATTCTTCATCTTCCAGGAGGACTTCGCCGCGGTGCTCGACGCCTGGCTGATCGGGCTGGTCGCCTGGGTGGCCGCCTGGGGTGGCGTCATGCTGGTGCACTACTTCTGGCTGGAAAAGCGCTGGCCCGCCAAGGTTGACCGTCTCTTCGATGCCGTGGGAACGCACCGCCTGCCCGTCATCAACTGGGCCGGAATCGTGTCCCTCCTGGTGGGGATCTTTTCCACCTGGCTGTTCATGTACGGGCTGGTTCCTGCCATGCAAGGCCCCATCGCCGTGGCCCTCGGCGGCTGGGACCTCTCGTGGCTGGCTGGTGGCCTCACCAGCGCTGCGAGTTACGCAGTCCTCGGCCCGCGGGCACACAAGAAATACCTTCTAGCGGATTCGAACCACGTCTCTGTCACGCAGCCGGCCGCACCCGCACCCGTGGTTTCCGAAAGGACCACAGCATGAACCAGCCCGCTTTCGCTGATTCGCTCCACCCGATCACGTGGCCGCAGGGCTACCAAGCTGCAGCGTCCTTCACTTTCGACGTCGACGCAGAGTCCTGCACCATCGCGCACGATCCTTCCAGCACCCGGCGCATGTCCCTCATGAGCCACCAGTCGTATGGCCCCAAGATCGCGGTGCCGCGCTTGCTTCAGATCCTGGACCGCCAGGACATCAAGGGGACGTTCTTCGTTCCGGGCTTCACGGCTGAAAGCTATCCGGATGTCGTCCGCAGGATCGCTGATGCAGGGCACGAAATCGCCCACCACGGCTACCTTCACGAGCCAATGCAGGGCATCGACACGGCAACCGAGGCCAGTTACCTGGACCGGGGACTCGAGGCTCTGGCCAACGTCGCGGGGATCCGGCCGGTTGGTTATCGGGCACCTTGGTGGGAGTTGAATTGGCAGTCGCCGGCCCTGCTTGCGGACCGTGGCTTCCTTTATGATTCAAGCCTGCTCGACGGCGATGCCCCCTACCGCATGGCGGTCGCCGAAGGCGATTCCCGGGACATCGTGGAGATCCCCGTGGACTGGGCATTGGATGACTGGGAGCAGTACGGGTTCTACCCGGGAGTCACCGGCAGCGGGGTCATCGAGAGCCCGGCCAAGGCGCTGGAAATGTGGACCCTCGAAGCTCAGGCTCACCACTCCCAGGGCAGCTGCTTCGTCCTGACCAACCACCCGTTCATTTCAGGCCGACCGTCCCGTGCCGTCGCCTTGGAGCAGCTGATCGAGAGGGTCAAGGAGCTGGACGGCATGTGGGTCACCACGCTGGCTGAGATTGCGCAGCACACCAAGGACACCGTGCAGGAAATCCACACCCACGCGCGAATCGAGGTTCCACTGTTCCCGGGAGCCGGCGCAAGCTTCCGCCCCGCGCAGGTCCACGTCCCCGCGCACCACTAGCCCTCCCGCCGAGATGGCACTTCACCCCCATGTTGAATGGCAACATGGGGGTGAGCTGCCATCTCGACGCAGGTTTTTTGGGGTTTAGCCGTTCACGGCGTTGATCCAGACGCCGATGATCCACGTACTGGCCGCAGCACAGGCGAGTCCGAACTCCACCAGGATGCCGATGCCGGTCGCTTTCAGCGCAGCGCCGCTCGAACGCACAGCTGCACGGAAGTCACGGGTCCGCTGGACTTCACTGAGGAGAAGTCCGACGGCGAACCCAACAAAGAGCCCCACCACGGGAATGACGAACATTCCCACAACACCCAGGACCACGCCGATCAGCACAGACCTGTTGGGGATACCGTGCTGTTTCAGTTTCCTTCCGGTGAGCACGGCACTGGCCGCCATTCCCGCCACCACGAACACCATTCCGACGGCGAAGATCACCCAGCCGAGCGGACCTGCACCTCCCCAGATGGCCCAAGCCAGCAGGCTCGCACCAATGAGGATGCTCCCGGGAAGTACGGGAATGATGGTTCCGGCGACACCTACCGCAATAGCCAGGCCGCACAGGATGGTCACGATAAGTTCGGCATTCATGGCCCCAAGTCTATGGGCCCCTTGGCCGGCCAGCGGCGCAGCCAGACCGGCTTAACCACAAACGACGGCGACGCTCCCCAGCAGGGGAAGCGTCGCCGTCGTTGGTTCGAAGTCGGTAACCGCTATTCAGTCACTGCGGCAGCGACTGCCGCTGTGACGGCCGGCGCCACTCGGGCGTCCAGCGGGCTCGGCACGATGTAGTCCGCCGAGAGGTCTTCTGCGGCCAGTTCAGCGATGGCGTTGGCTGCGGCGATCTTCATGGCCGGCGTGATGCGGCGGGCCTTGGCGTCGAGTGCGCCGCGGAAGATGCCGGGGAAGGCCAGCACGTTGTTGATCTGGTTCGGGAAGTCGCTGCGGCCGGTGGCAACTACTGCTGCATACTTCCGGGCAACCTCGGGAAGAACTTCCGGGTCCGGGTTGGACAGGGCGAACACGATCGACTGGTCGTTCATGAGCTTCAGGTGTTCTTCGTCCAACTTGGAAGAGGAGACGCCCACAAAGACGTCGGCTCCCGTCAGACCTTCACCCGGACCACCGGTGATGCCGCGCGGGTTCGTCCGCTGGGCCATACGGGCCTTGACGCTTCCGGGGTCGGCCACGAGGTCGGCACGGTCAGCGTTGACCACACCCTTGGAGTCGAGCAGGATGACGTCCTTGATGCCAACAGCAAGGAGAATCTCGGCAATGGCGATGCCTGCGGCACCTGCGCCCGATACAACAACCTTAAGGCCGGAGAGTTCGCGCTGAGTCACCTTGGCAGCATTGGTCAGGGCGGCAAGAACCACCACGGCGGTGCCGTGCTGGTCATCGTGCATGACCGGGCAGTCCAAGGCTTCGATCAGGCGCTCTTCGAGTTCGAAGCAGCGCGGAGCCGAGATGTCCTCAAGGTTCACGGCGCCGAAGCTCGGGCGGAGACGGACCAGGGTCTCGATGATCTCGTCCACGTCGGTGGTGTTGAGCACCAGCGGGATGGAGTCGAGATCGCCGAAGGACTTGAACAGGGCCGACTTTCCCTCCATGACCGGCAATGAGGCGCTGGGGCCAATGTTGCCAAGACCCAGAACGGCAGTGCCATCGCTGACCACAACAACCAGGCGTTCAGCCCAAGTGTGCGTGCGGGCAAGTTCGGGGTTGGCGTGGATCGCGCGGCTGACCTGGGCGACGCCCGGGGTGTATGCGATGGAAAGGTCCCGCTTGTTATTGAGCGGAACGGTGCTGGAGATGGTCAGCTTGCCGCCTTCGTGTGCCGCGAAGATCTCTTCTTCGCTCAGTACCAGGGCGTCGTTATCAGTTGCAATTGTCTCAATGGACACGTCTTTGTCTCCTCAGGCTAGCCGTGAACCCACGGCACGATTCGGGCAGGAACAGAACTGCTGGTGCGGACCAAGGGTGACTGGTCCGGCATTGCTTCTGCAGATAGGGGGCTGCTAGCCGCTTCGGTGTTTCCAGCCTAGGGAAGCGCCGAGGGTACAAGATTCAATACCAAGAGAGACGATTCGAGAGTAAAACGTTCAACCACCAGCAAATGTGATCTACGTCATTCCAAAAACGTGTTCTTACGCCTTGCCGGTCTAGACCAGCAGCATTTCACTCCTCGCCAGTGAGGAGCGTGCACGCTTTCTTGAGATCCTTCTCGGCCTCAAACAGAGACAGCCTGCGACAGCGGACGGCTTGTACCAACCCGCTCACCAGGTGCAACAGGATCCGGGCCCTGACGGCGTCCTTCCCAGGGTCCCTGCTCAGCGACCCAACCACTTCCTCGGACAGGGCATCTATTTCCCGCAGTAGCTGTGCAGTGTCGTTGTCCTTGCCCGCGGGCCGGATGAGGCAGTGTTCCACTCCCGGCTGCATGACCCTCAGATGGAAGATCTCCATCATCAAACCCGCGAGGGCGTGGCCTTTGCCTTCCCGCAGTCGGACGCCGTCGCGAAGTTCCCGCAGCTGCTGCCGATAGACGGCCAGCATGAGGTGGGCCGTAGAGGGAAAGTAGCGATAGAGCGTGCCAAGTGGAATGTCAGCGCGGGCAGCAACGTCAGACAAGCTCAAGGTATCGAATTGCCGCTGGGCAAATCCTTCGGCAGTCTTCAGGATGCGGGCATAGCGCAGCTGCTGCCGCGGCGTGGTGGGTGCGGCAGCCATACGGGGCAGCCCCGTGGTCAGGTCAAGGGAGTAGGGTTCCAGTGAGTTTGATGCGGGCATTTCCGGCGATCTCTTGGCAGGCTGACAAGGAAACGGCCGGCTGGGTCAAGGACCGCGGCTGGCCGATCGCATCAATGATACGGGAGCAAAATGACCGTTTGCTGAGAGCTCCCTTTGCGCCCATGAGCCACGCCGCTCCCGGCTATCGACCCTGCAGACACATACACTTCATGCAGGTTTGATGGCGCACCGGGAGGAACACGCATGGGGACATTACGACGTCGGATTGCAGCCGCGCTGCTGACCGCCACTGTGGCGGCCATGGCCCTTTGTCCCCTGCCGGCGTCGGCCGCGCCCAGCAACGGACCAGACCCCATACTCAACGGCGAAGCGTTTGTGGGCAAAAAGCTGACCGCTGACATAGGTGCCTACACTTTTTATGGCTGCGGGGGTGGCAAAGGCCCGGACTTCACGGTGTACTGGACCCGGGATGGCTTCCTCGTGGCCGGCGAAACAACCCGGAGCTACCTCCTTGAGCCCGATGACACAGGCGCCCGGATGGCCGCCCACGTCACGGCCAGCAGAACGGCCTGCGGCGGAGAGTCCCTACATAGCAACGAAACCAAGCCTGTTGGCGCCGTGAACCGGGCGGCAGGATTCACGGGACGCAGCTTCGAACTCTTAACCCGCGCCAATGACGGCTCGCTGTTGCTCTACGGGCGAAATGGCAGTACCTGGGACCCTGCACGAACAGTGGGGTATGGCTTCAACATCTTCAACACGGCCTTCTCCCCGGGCGACTTCGACGGCGACGGCAAAAGCGACGTGATCGTGCGCGACTCCGTCGGCGGGCTCTACCTCTTCGGCGGAGACGGGGCCGGGGGATGGAAGCCGGCCAAGTCAATCGGCAATGGATGGAACGTGTTCGACTCCATCATCGGCCCGGGCGACTTCAACGGTGATGGCCACAACGACGTCCTGGCAAGGGAACCCGGCGGCGCCCTTTACCTCTACCCGGGCAATGGCGCCGGCGGATGGTTGGCTCGAACCGCCGTCGGGACCGGCTGGAACGTTATGGACGCATTGGCAACCCCTGGCGACTTCAATGGCGACGGCAATGTAGACATCCTGGCGCGTGACCGCAGTGGGTACCTGTTCTTTTACGGAGGCAACGGTGCAGGCGGCTGGTCACGGTCCTGGATGATCGGCGTCGGATGGAACGCGCTCAGGTTCATAGGCGGCGCCGGCGACTTCAACGGGGACGGCTTCCCCGATGTTTACGGGGTGGACCAGCAAGGCCGCTTGCTTGCCTACTACAGCGACGGAAAGACCGGCTGGAAGGGCACCGAGGTTGTAGGCGCAGGCTTTGGATGGTTCACAGCAATCTTCTAGGAAAATCCCAGACGCGGTACCATTAACCGCATAAAGTCTGGGGAGGACACAATGTTTGCTTCATCACGCCCTACGTCCGGCATGCGCCGGGCAATTGCCGGAGTAGCGGCTGCGATCTTTGCAGCAGTAGTACTTGCCCCCGCTCCCGCTATGGCCAACATGGACCCTGAACCTCCAGTAATTACAGGCGCTCCTTATGTTGGTTCCACGCTGACGGTTTCATGGGATCCTATGGCCTATAAGGGCTGCGCCCAGGCGTCCGGGCCCGATACACGCATCTACTGGACTCGCGACGGCGAGTTGGCCGCCGACCATACAACCTGGCCCCACTACCTCCTCGGCGAAGAAGACCGCGGCAAAACCATCGCAGCGCACCTGGTGGCAAACCATCCCTGCGAGGGCCTGGAAGTTGCCAGCGAGGAAACTGCGCCGATTTCCGCTTCGAACCGCCCCAATGGCTTCACCAGCCGCGGCGCATTCGAGCTCCTGGCCCGCCGCAGCGACGGCGCCTTGGTGATGTACCCGCGCGTGTTCAACAGCTGGGAACCGGCTCGGACCGTCGGCACCGGTTGGAACATCTTCCCCACAGTGCTCTCCCCCGGCGACTTCGACGGCGACGGCAGCAACGACGTCCTGGGACGGGACTCGGCCGGCGGCCTTTACCTGTACAGCGGCGATGGTTCAGGCGGCTGGAACGGTCCTAGGAAAGTCGGCACCGGTTGGAACATCTTCACGTCGTTGGTGGCCCCCGGGGACTTCAACAGCGATGGCACCAACGACATCCTGGCCCGCGATGCCAACGGAATTCTTTACCTCTACCCCGGGGACGGGGAGGGCGGATGGCTGCCAAGGTCCGTGGCCGGCCAAGGCTGGAACGCACTGAACGCGATCATCACCCCCGGCGACTTCGACGGCGACACAAACGTTGACGTCCTGGCACGCGATGCTTCCGGCTACCTGAGGCTCTACAGCGGAAACGGAATCGGTGGCTGGAACGGCATGACCGTTGTTGGTCAAGGCTGGAACGGCATGAGCAAGATCGGCAGCGCAGGCGACATCAACGCCGACGGCAGCCTCGATGTCTTTGCCGTGGACGGCTCAGGCCAACTGCGCGCCTACTACGGCAACGGCCATGCCGGCTGGGCCGGCGCTGAAGTGGTGGGCTGGGGCTGGGGCGGGTTCACGGACCTGTTCTAGGTCTATGCGACGCTCTTGATCTTCACCACGAACACTGCTCCCAAAAGACCAATCACTGCGGCGGCTACGTAGAGCGAGACGTAGCCGCCCAAGTTCTTGACAAAGAGAAAGGCGATGGCTGGAGCCAAAACCTGCGGCAGTGAGTTGGCGATATTGATGACCCCAAGGTGCCTTCCTCGATCCATGGCGGCGGGCAGGACCTCCGTGATCAGGGCGAAGTCCACAGCCAAGTAGGCTCCGAATCCAATCCCCAGCACCGTTGCTCCTGCAATCGCACCGATCCAGGTAGGCGCAAAAGCAAGAATCAGCGAGGCCGCAGCGATGATGGCGGACGAGGCGATAACCAAGGGTTTTCGCTTGCCCATCCTGTCGCTCAGCCGCCCACCCAGGACGCTGGTGATGATGACAGTGACGGCATACAGCCCTGTGACGACCAAGACCCCGAACTCCGGCTCAATTCCCTCCGTTTCCTTGAGCCGGACTGCGTCGCTGAGAAAGTAGAGCAAGTAGATCGTCACCATGTGATTGCCCGTGCTGACCAGGAATCTGGTCAGCCAGGCCCAAGCGAAATCCGGGTAGCGCTTAGGCGAAACCCAGAAGCCCTGGAGGAAACTCACCATTTTGAAAGCGGGACGCTCGCCGGGCGGCAGGGGCTGATCGTCGCTTTTCAGCAGGTAAAGCACGACGCCGGCCAGCAGCGCCGCGGCGCATACCCAGTAACCGGCGGCAAAGTCTCCGGCTACGACGGCAGCAATTATTGCTCCAACAAGGATGCCCACGGTCTGACCCATGGCTGCCAGGCCGCCCACAGTTCCGCGCTGCGGCACGGGAACACGGTCCGGTATAGCAGCGAAGATCGCCGCGTACATGGCGTTCGCTCCCGCCTGCACCAGACACCAAAGCACCGTCATGGCTGCGACGTTGGGAGCGCCGGCCAAGGCAACTAGGGCCACCGCCCCCAGAATGGCGCCCATCAGGACCCAAGGGACACGGCGTCCAAATCGCGACGTCGTGCGATCGCTGAAGGCGCCAAACAAGGGATTCGCAACCATGGAAACAGCGGCACCGCAGCCAGTGACCAAAGCAAGGATTGCTTCCTTTTGGCCTTCATCGAAGTGGGCCGCCTGCTGTCCGAGAAGAACTTGGAGGGGGCCAAAGAACGCTGCGTTGATACCAAGGTTGACCAGCACAACGCCGGTGACCCAGATCGGCCGAACCCGGGTAACAGGTTCAGCCAGTGCCGTTGCCGTACCTCCGCGGACTACGGCTGGATCCGGCACCGGGCCCGGTAGATCGGACAAGCTCATAGCAGGTTCCCCCTCATTTCAATGTTTGGACTCAGCCTAGCGCGGTGGAGCGACACTGAACCGCCGTCACGCCTTTTTCCACATAGGCCGAAACATCTCCTGCGGCAGCCGTGACGCACGCGTTAGTGTGGCCTCAAACCGACAGAGGAGCAGCACTATGAGCGAGCAAGTAAATACCGCCGATCTCTACGACGAACGCGGCGAGGAACTGGAGTCCATCGCTGTTCAGTTTCAGAATTTGGGTGGCCACACACACTTCAGTGGGCCTGTCCGCACTATTCGATGCTTCGAGGACAACGCCTTGGTGAAGACCGTCCTGAGCACTCCCGGGGACGGAGCCGTTCTGGTCATTGACGGCCAAGGGTCGCTGAGGACTGCACTTATGGGTGACATGATCGCGGAAAGTGCCGTAGCAAACGGCTGGGCCGGAGTAGTAATCAACGGAGCCATTCGCGACCGCGAGGCCATCGCCCGCCTGCCCCTGGGTGTCAAAGCTCTGGGCAGCAACCCAAAAAAGAGTGCCAAGACAGGAGTGGGTGAGGTGGACGTTCAACTGGTGATCGACCGCGTGCGGATCCAGCCCGGCGTGATGATTTTCTGCGACACGGACGGCATTTTGGTGGAGCGCTAAACCTTTTGAAGGCGCCGACTTGGAAGAAAAGTCGAAGAAACATTCTCTCGGCGGGAATCAATCGGGTCGTAAGATAGTTACTGAAAGCAACTATCCTGCTTATCCCACTTTTCTGCCACCTCTGGAGAAGATATGTCCAAAACTGCGCCCTCACGGGCCGCCGGTGAGGTCCTGACGCATCGTCAGACACTCACCGTCATGGTGGGGCTCATGCTCGGCATGTTCCTGTCCTCGCTGGATCAAACCATCGTGTCCACGTCCATCTACACCATTGCCAATGATCTCGATGGCCTGTCCCTCCAGGCGTGGGCCACCACGGCGTACCTCATCACATCGACGGTAAGCACCCCGCTCTACGGCAAGCTCAGCGACATATTCGGCCGCCGCCCGCTCTACCTGGTGGCCATTGTGATCTTCCTGATTGGCTCCCTTTACGCGGGCTCGGTCCACTCCATGACGGAGCTCGCCATTGCCCGCGGCATCCAAGGCCTCGGCGCCGGTGGCCTACTGGCATTGGCGCTGACCATCATCGGTGACATCGTGGCGCTGAAGGACAGGGCGAAGTACCAGGGCTACTTCATGTCAGTCTTCGGTATTTCATCCGTCCTCGGCCCGGTCATCGGCGGGGCCTTCGCTGGCTCGGCCAACATCCTGGGCTTCGAAGGTTGGCGCTGGGTCTTCTTCATCAACCTCCCCATCGGGCTCGCCGCCCTTGTAGTTGTCTTCATGTACCTTCACCTGCCGGCACGGCACGTGAAGCAAAAGATCGACTACTGGGGTGCGGCGGCAATCACGCTGGCGATTGTGCCCCTGCTGCTGGTTGCAGAACAGGGCCGCGTTTGGGGTTGGGCCTCCGGCGCATCCTGGCTCTGCTATGGACTTGGTGTGATCGGCATTGTGGCGTTCCTGCTCGCTGAGAAGCGTGCCGGGGACTACGCATTGATCCCGCTGCGCCTTTTCAAGAACACCACTTTCGGGTTGTCCTCGCTGCTGAACTTCATCATCGGCATCGGCATGTTCGGCGCAATCGCAATGCTGCCTATGTACCTGCAGCTCGTGAAGGGGCTGACTCCTACCGAGGCTGGCCTGATGATGATCACTTTTACCGTGGGCATCCTCTTCGGGTCGATCTCTGCCGGCCGAACCATCTCCTCATCCGGCGTATACCGGATCTTCCCGATTCTGGGCACGGCCATCCTGACCGCTTCAGCCACCGTCATGGGTTTGGTGCTCGGCGTCGATACCGGCCTGTGGGTTCCCGGCCTGATAGCAGTGTTCTTCGGCGTCGGATTGGGCTTCTGCATGCAGCCGCTCACGCTCGCCATGCAGGTGTCCGTCCCGCCCAAGGACATGGGCGTAGGCACTTCCACCGCGGCGTTCTTCCGTTCCATGGGCGGGGCTGTGGGAACGGCGGTGTTCATTTCCATGTTGTTCAGCACGGCGGCCGACAAGATCGCCGAAGGCATGAAGACCGCCGCTTCCAGCCCTGACTACCAAGCCGTGATGACGGACCCGGCTGTGGCATCGGACCCGGCAAACGCCAAGCTCTTCGACTTCTTCAAGAATGGCGCCAACAACGAATCGCTGAACGACACCAGCTGGCTTCACACGGCCAACAGCACACTGACACGGCCCATCACTGAAGGCTTTGCCCAAGCGATCGATATCGTCATGCTCACGGCTGCGGGGCTCATGCTGATTGCCTTCCTGATCAGCTTTGCCTTGCCCAACAAGAAGCTGACGGATCCCAAGACAGCAGCTAAGGAATCCGTTCCGGCGCACTGATACCTGGACAGATTGAGCCGGCTACTAAAGACCCAGTTCATAGACAAACGGCTCATTAATAGCTGGTTCGTAGAGAACGGCAGGCAGTCTCCGGACCGCCTGCCGTTTTCCTTTGGGTCATTGTCATCGGTGTCATTCGGTCGACAGCTTCTAGTACGGACCTTTTACTTCCAGTACGAACCCTTCATGAGCTCGATGGCCATCTCCAGGTCACCGCGAAGGTCTCGATCCTCCACATCGGACGGCAGCGTGAAACCTGCCCGCATCATCGCGCGCAGCCGTGCGCTGGCGAACTCTTCGGGTCGCCGCCCCTGCAGCCGCAGGGCACGGGAAGCGCAAACAAGCTCGACGGCGGCAACGGTAGCCAGTGCGTCCGCCGTCGATTCCAACTGGGCGGTGGCCACGCTTGCGAAGCTTGCATCCTCCTCAGCCCCGAGTGACAGCACCACAGTTTGCAGGCTTGCCGGCTGGGCGTTGGCCCGAATCCGGCCGACGGCGGCAGCAGCCACATATTCGAGCATCATCACCCCTGACTGACCTGAACCGTCCTCAGCCAGGAAGGGGTGCAGGCCCGTGTATTTCGGGTCGCAAAGGAGGTCGATCCTCCGAAGGTGAGTGGCGCACGCCGCGCCGATGGCCAGCTGCAACGTATCCACGCGGCGGGCAAGGTTAGTCATCTGGAAGAGCCCGTGGTGAGCGACGTCGTTCGTGCCATCGGACGGCGAGCCGTGAACGAGCGGATTCTCATTGCCCACTATGACAAGACGGCTCAGCAGAGCATGCAAGCCCGCGAGTTCCTCGGCTTGGGAGCCAAAAATCTGCGGCAAGGTCCGCAAGCAGTATGGATCCTGAATGCGGGCAGGCTCGCCGCTGCCGTGAACCATGCCATGGAACATCGTTGCGGCCGAGGCCACCTCTTGGGTATCCGCAGCCGCCGCTACTGCGGGGCTCAGGGCTTCGGAGTTGCCGGACATCGCAATGAAGGACAGTGCAGCCGATGACGCTGCGTTGTCCAAGAGACTCGACAGTTTTTGCTGAGCCAGGATTGCTTGACCAATAGTCAGCGCACTGGAGCTGATGAACGGAAGGGCATCGGCAGTTGCCCACGCCGTTAGGCGAACGGGAACGTTACCGCCACCCAATGGCTGGCGTTCGCCCAGCAAAGTGAGCGCCGTACCGGCCAATGCCTGCAGGTCCGCAGTTCCGATGCCACCGAACTCCCGGATTTCCGGAACGACATCGCTATTGATGAGTTCCACCAATTGTTCGGCAATGGAGGGGTTGATCCCAGATCCGCCGGCCGCCAATTGGCTGAGCCTGACAACCAACATCGCACGAACGGTCCTGCGATCCAGTGCTCTGCCCGCATCCACAGCGTGGCTGCGCAGAAGCTTCAGCCCGTGAGTATCCCGGCCCTCGGCTGCCGTCAGCGACACGGTGCGGTTCGCTCCAACGCCGGTCGATCGGCCGTAGACCGGACGCCGCAATGCCGTAGCTTCAGCAGACTTCCGTGATTCGTCCATTCGGACCAAAGCTTCCGGAGCCAGCGCGACGTCTTCGCCGTCGGCTACTGCGACGACATCGGCCAAGTCCAGCGTCAAGCCATCAATCGTGACCATAAACCGGTCCTTTCCAGTCAGTTTCCGGCACTAATCCGTTTCCGGGGCAGCGCAGTAGAAGCAGTCCTCCGGACAAGACAACTGGTTTTGTTCGACACCTGCACTATCTCGGATGTCAGGCTGGAAGGCCAGTGGGGAGAGTTGTGCCGTCATCGTTCACCAGGGGTCAACTGAAACCCGTCCTCAGTGTGAAAGAGCTTCCGAATCCCTGTCCTGGAAAGGATCCAGAGAATTGTGCCATCCGCGGTTCTATCGTCCACAGTCCCCCGAAACGGATTGTGGCCACCTTTTGTCATTGTCACCCGTGTTCCGATAGCGACTGATGCCCACGTTCCCGGGCTTTCCCTGTCCATGGTGCGTTTCCTCGCTCTCCGATGCGTGTGCTGATCGTTTGTTATTCGAACTGATGCCTAGGTTGCCCCAGGACGGCCAGGCAAGAATGCGTTGCATAGCCGTCCCGGGATGTCCTTCGAGATGCAGTTAGCGCGTGCTTGCGGTCTCGTTCATGGGGATGCGGACGCCGCGTTCGTTGGCGACCTCGACGGCGCGGTCGTAGCCGGCGTCGACGTGGCGGATGACGCCCATGCCGGGGTCGTTGGTCAGGAGCCGTTCGAGCTTTTCCGCGGCCAGGTCCGTGCCGTCAGCGACGGAGACCTGCCCGGCGTGCAGCGACCGGCCGATACCGACACCGCCGCCGTGATGGATCGACACCCAGGTAGCACCCGAAGAGGTGTTGATCAGGGCGTTCAGCAACGGCCAGTCAGCAACCGCGTCCGAACCATCGGCCATGGACTCGGTCTCCCGGTACGGGGACGCCACCGAGCCGGAGTCCAGGTGGTCACGGCCGATCACGATCGGGGCCTTGACCTTGCCCTCCTTCACGAGCTGGTTGAACAGCAGCCCGGCCTTGGCGCGTTCGCCGTACCCAAGCCAGCAAATACGCGCCGGCAAGCCCTCGAACTCCACCCGGTCCGCCGCAGCGTCCAACCACTTGTGCAGGTGCTTGTTCTCCGGGAACAACTCCTTGATGGCCTTGTCCGTGACGGCGATGTCTTCCGGGTCCCCGGAGAGCGCGACCCAGCGGAACGGGCCAAGGCCCTCGCAGAACAACGGCCGAATGTAGGCCGGAACGAAGCCGGGGAACTCAAACGCACGCTCGTACCCGCCCGTGCGGGCCTCGTCACGGATCGAGTTACCGTAATCGAACACCTCAGCACCAGCGTCCTGGAACTCCACCATCGCCTGGACCTGCCGTGCCATCGAGGCCTGGGCCTTCTTGGTGAACCCTTCCGGATCCGCCGCGGCCTCAACATGCCACTCCGCCACGGTAATACCCTCCGGCAGATAGGACAGAGGATCATGGGCACTGGTCTGGTCCGTGACCACATCAAAGGTCACCTCCCCGGCCTTATGCCGACGCAGCAGTTCCGGGAAAACCTCAGCGGCGTTGCCCACATACCCCACGGACCAGCCGCGGCGCTCGTCCTTCGCGGCTTGGACCTTCTTGATCGCAGCATCCAGATCGGTTTCGACCTCGTCCAGGTACCGCTTACCGGCCCGGCGACGCAGGCGGGTTTCGTCGACGTCGACAATCAGGCACGCACCGTCGTTCAACGTCACCGCCAGCGGCTGCGCCCCGCCCATGCCACCACAACCACCGGTCAACGTCAGCGTCCCGGCCAACGGGCCCTCCGTGGAACCCTCCGCGGCGGGTGCCGGGTGCCGGCCCTCCGCAGCGAGCTTGTTCCCCACCGCGGCGAAGGTTTCATACGTGCCCTGCAGGATGCCCTGCGTGCCGATGTAAATCCACGACCCGGCCGTCATCTGCCCGTACATCATCAAACCCTCGGCCTCGAGACGGCGGAACTCAGGCCACGTCGCCCAATCCCCCACCAGGTTCGAGTTGGCCAGCAACACCCGCGGAGCCCACTCATGGGTGCGGAACACACCCACCGGCTTGCCCGACTGCACCAGGAGCGTTTCGTCCTTCTCCATCGTCTCCAGGGTCCGGGTAATCGCATCAAACGCAGCCCACGAACGGACAGCACGACCCGTGCCGCCGTAAACCACCAGATCATCCGGACGCTCAGCAACCTCCGGATCCAGGTTATTCATCAACATGCGCAACGGCGCCTCGGTCTGCCACGACTTGGCAGTAAGCTCAGTACCCCGCGCGGCCTTAACCGGACGGGCACCAGTAGTGAAATCGGCAGTCATTCTTTACTCCTCTAGAGCAGCCAGCTAAATGAACCAGCAGGGATTTAGCCCAGGTTCTTGGTCTTGAGCCATTCCTTGGCGATTTCGCCGATGTCCTCGAACTTGGCCACACGACCGTTCATCTTGATCAGGTCCTCAGTGGTGAGCGCAGCAGAGACCTTGTCCAGTGTCTCCTTGACGGTGTCCGTGGACTTCTTCTCATTGATGACCGGCACGATGTTCTCGGAAAGGAAGAGGTTCTTGTTGTCCTCAAGCGCCACGAGGTTGTTCTCAGCCAACGCAGGATCGGTACTGAAGAGGTCGGCTACCTGTACCTGACCGGAAAGGAGGGCGTTCAGCGTGAGCGGCCCACCGGCGTCGAGCGCTGAAAATTCCTTGAACTCAAGGTTGTAGACGGACTTCAGGCCGGCAACGCCGTTGAGGCGGGTCTTCCACTCCGGCGGGCCGCCCAACACAAGTTCCTTGGCAACGGGCTGGAGGTCTTCGATGGTCTTCAGTTTGTACTGGTCAGCGATTTCCTTCTTGACGGTGAGGACATCCTTGTCCTCCGCTTCGGAAGCAGTCAGTGCGGTCAGGCCGGCCGGGATCTTTGTGGTCAATTCCTTGGCAACGTCCTCGGACGACACTGCCTTGGTGGCGGAGTCGAGGTACTGCAGGAGCGCGCCGCCGTATTCCGGCATGAGGTCGATGGAACCGTCCTTGAGCGCAGGGATGGTGACTTCACGGCTGCCGATGCTCGGCTTCTCAGTTACCTCGACGCCCTTGGCCTTCAAGGCTTCGGCGTAGATCTTGGCGATCAGCTGGCTCTCGGGAAAGTCCGCGGAACCTACGATGATGCTCTCGCCCGAACCCCCTGCTGCGGCTGTGTTGGATGAGCTCATGGGGTCCCCGCCGCCACAGGCGCTCAGGGTGATGGCAGCGACGGCCGCCAAGGTGAATCCAGTGAGGTACTTCTTCATGTCAACTCTCCTGAAATGGGTGCTGCAAGGCATGCAGCGGCCAGGTTGGGGTGGGTGGAGGTGAATCTTGTGCGCCGAACCACCGGCGCCGGTGTTGGTTAGACCGTGACGGGGGTCTTCACGGGTTCGGCCACAGTGGCCGACTTGATGGTGCGCCGGGTCAATCCGGGTGAGACAACGCGGCGGGTGATGAAAGCGAGAAGCTGGTCGAAGAACAGTGCCAGCAGGGCGACCAGAACGGCGCCGGCGACCATTTGTCCGTAGTCGTTCTGGGCCTTGCCGTCGATGAGGAGGCGGCCCAGACCGCCAAGCGAAATGTATGCGGCGATGGTCGCGGTCGAGATGATTTGCAACAGTGCGCTGCGGACACCGGACAAAACCAGCGGAAGAGAGCAGGGCAGCTGGACGTCCGTGAGGATCTTCATGGTGCGGAACCCCATGCCTTTTGCGGCGTCGACGGCGGCAGCATCCACAGCGCGCACGCCGGCGTAGGTGTTGGTCAGGATGGGCGGAACTGCCAGAAGAACCAGCACGATGAGACTTGGAAGTATGTAGCCCATGCGGGATGGGAAAGCTGGCGAAATGAGCAGGACCAGCAAGATCAACAAGCCAACGCTGGGAAGTGCCCGGAGCGCGTTGGCAAGGCCGGCGATCATGAACACACCTTTGCCGGTCACACCGATGTAGATACCCAGCGGCACGGCAATGATGGCGGCAATTGCCAAGGCAATAAGGGAGTACAGGAGATGCTCAGCGATCAACGTTGGAATGCCGTCTGCGCCGCTCCAGTGTGCGGGGTCGAACAAGTAATTCACGATGCCACCACCTTGGGGGTCCACGGTGTCAGCCACCGGTTGATGAGGATAATCAGCCCGTCAAGGATCATGGCGAGGACCACGCAAAGCACAATGCCGGCGATGATCGGAGTGTAGAAACGGAGCTGGAAGCCCTGTGTGAAGAGGGAGCCGAGCTGCGGTATACCCAGCAGGGCGGCGACAGATACGAGGCTGACGTTGGAGACGGCGGCGACGCGCAAGCCTGCGCAAATCACCGGGACACCCACGGGAAGTTCAACTTTCAGAAGGCTCTGGTATCCGCGATAACCCATGGCCTTGGCGGCTTGGACGGTATCCTCCGGAACGGAATCGAGGGCATCTGCCACCACACGGACCAGCAGAGCCACGGTGTAGATGGTCAGTGCGGCCACAATGTTGAGAGGGTCCAGGATCTTGGTACCCAGGACCAGGGGAAGGAGCACGAAGAGCGCCAGGGAGGGGACTGTGTAGAGCAGCCCGGCAACACCCACCAAGAGCGGGTAGATCCGCCGGCTGCGGTGCGCCCACCAGCCAAGGGGCAGTGCGATGAGCAGCCCCAGGATCAGCGGGGTGACGGCCAGCAGAACGTGCCAGCCCAGCAGGAACACAATGTTGTCGAACTGGCGGCCCAGCCACTCGAAGTTCATCAGATCGTCTCCATGTGTGGTTCGGCCTCGATAGCCTTGACCACGTCCGTTGCAGACACGGTCCCAATCAATTCGCCATGCTCGTTGACAACCACGCCGCGGCGGCTAGGTGAGGAGAGGGCAGCGTCGAGCAGCTGCCGCATGGTTCCTGATGCTGCTGCGGGGATCCCGCTGAGATTCAGGTTCTCCCGCTTCACTTCACCATTGAGAAGCTGTGTCTGAGCCCAACCGAGAGGCTTCCGGCCGCCGTCGACCACCAACACCCAAGCACCCAGCGCCTTGGCGCGAGCCTCATCCGCAGAAGCACCCAGGTGAACCACGGCTTCTTCGCCGATAGCCACGGCGCCAGCGGTTTTCGTAAAGCCGAGGGAGCGGTAACCGCGGTCACGGCCCACGAAATCGGCCACGAACTCGTCTGCGGGCGCAGTGAGTAGCTCTGAGGGGGACGCCATCTGTGCAAGCTTGCCGCCCACGCGCATCACGGCAACCTGGTCCCCGAGCTTGAGGGCTTCGTCGATGTCGTGGGTAACCATGATGATGGTTTTGCCGATTTCGCGCTGCAGGCGCAGGAACTCCTCCTGAAGCTGGGCGCGTACTACAGGATCAACGGCACTGAAAGGCTCATCCATCAGCATGAACGCCGGGTCAGATGCGAGCGCGCGGGCAACACCCACACGCTGCTGCTGGCCACCGGAAAGCTGCCAGGGATAACGTTTGGCGAAGCTCGTGGGCAGCCCAACACGCTCCATCAGTTCGAGCGCCTTGGTCCGGGCCTTCTGCCGGCTTTCCCCGAGCAGTAGCGGCATGGTGGAGACGTTGTCCACGATGGTCTTGTGCGGGAAGAGTCCTGCGTGCTGAATGACGTATCCGATCCTGCGGCGGAGCAACGCTGCGTCCATGCCGGAGGTGGGCTGATCATCCAGGTAGATGGTGCCGCTGGTGGGTTCGATGAGGCGGTTGATCATCCTCAGGGAGGTGGTCTTGCCGCAGCCGGAAGGACCAACAAGGATGGTCAGCTTTCCGGTGGGGGCTTCCAGGTTGAGGCCATCGACTGCCACCGTCCCGTCAGGGTAGGCCTTGGTGACATTTTCAAATTTGATCATTTACTTTTCCATGCTTTCCTGGGGCACTTCATGGTTTTCGTCGGGTTCCACGAGGATGGTGTCGGCTACCTTCACCAGTTCCTCGCCAAATGTGTGGGCCTTCGCCTCGTCCAAGCGGTAGCTGGGCACCACGATGCTGAGGGCTGCCACTGTTCGGCCGCCGATCACAATGGGTGCGGCGACGGCCGTTATGTCGTCTTCAACGCCACTGCGCACGATGGCGTAACCGCGGCCGTTTTGTCCGCCTGTCAGCACCTTGCCAGCGGCGGACCCGTCCAGCGGGATGCTCCTGCCGACCCAACTGGTGTGCCGGACAGAGCGGGTACCTTCGACGATGGCTATGTAGATTCCGGTTTCCCCAGGACCGGGAATACTCAAGTAGCAGGACTCGCCAGTCTCAGCCACAAGCCGCTTCATATGCGGCGTGCAAAGCGACACCAAGGATTCCTGGCCTAATGCCAGCGCTCCCAGCTGAATGACGCTTGCGCCCGGGCGAAAGTTGCCCCCGGGATCCCGCGTCACAAAGCCGCTGCCTTCCAAGGTGCGGAGGAGGCGGAGCGCGGTACTGGCCGACAGGTCTACCACCCGCGCTGCGTCACTGAGGCTGATGGAGCCGTCAGTACAGACCGCACTGAGGAGGGCCAGGGCCCTCTCGACTGTTCGGGTGGAAGAATCAGCTGCCACTGCCTGACCTGCTTTCAAGTGGTCTACATCACCATGTCTTGCCACTTAGTAAAAATCACTTTTCACCAAATGGCAAGAGTTTTCTGAAATTGGCGGGAAGTTCCAGTTATAAGACGTTGTGGTTTCCTCAAATGGAGCCGGGCATGTTTCCACCACGTAAATAGTCGCCGAAGCCCTTGTCATGTGGCGGCATCTGGTTTTTACTGGGTGGCAGTCTTCAATCGGAGGAAAAACGTGGAAACCGTCAATCAGCTCCTTGCCTCAATCCAGGATGTGGGCCGCGACGCGGTGCGCGGAGGCTACTCCAGGCCCGTCTATACAACACCCGAACTCGATCTCAGGGAGTGGTTCGTCGAGCAAGCCCAGCAACGCGGCCTCGATGTCCAAACGGACAGGAACGGCATTATCTGGGCATGGTGGGGCAAGCCCCATGACGGCGCCCTCGTCACCGGGAGCCACCTCGATTCGGTGCCCGGCGGGGGCGCATTCGACGGTCCGCTCGGCGTCGCTTCCGCGCTGGCCGCCGTCGACATCCTTAAAGCCCGCGGAGTCCAGCCGCCACGATCGCTGGCAGTCACCGTCTTTCCGGAGGAAGAAGGGTCGCGCTTTGGCGTGGCGTGCCTGGGTTCGCGGCTCCTCACCGGCGCGATCGACGTCGGGAAGGCCCTGAACTTGCGCGATATCAACGGCGACTCCTTCGCTGACGTCGCCAGCTCCAATGGGCTGGATCCCCGCCATATAGGCCCGGATCCGGAAGCCATGGCGCGCATCGGCGACTTCGTTGAACTGCACGTCGAACAGGGAAAGGGCCTGGGGCAAGACGGTCCTGCCATCGCCGTAGGAAGTTCGATCCTGGGCCACGGCCGCTGGAAGATCAGCGTCAACGGCCAAGGCAACCACGCGGGCACCACGCTCATGGCAGACCGCGCCGATCCGATGGTTGCAGCCGCACAGATCGTCTTGGCCGTTCGGGAAACAGCTGCCAAGCAACCCGACGCCCGTGCAACAGTGGGGCGCTTGACGCCCGTTCCGGGCGGGACCAATGTGATCGCCTCGCGCGTGGACCTTTGGTTGGACGCCCGCCACCCCGACGACGCCGTGACCGCCCAACTCATCGAAGCGATCTACCGTGCAGCCCAGGGCGTCGCCGCGGCGGAAGGTTGCACCGCGACCCTCACTGAAGAGTCCTACAGCGACACTGTGCACTTTGATGCCAACCTCAGCCGTCGCCTGACCAACCTTCTGCCGGGAGCTCCAGTACTGGCAACGGGCGCAGGGCATGATGCCGGTGTACTCGCTGGCCACGTCCCCTCGGCGATGCTCTTTGTCCGCAACCCGAGCGGCATCTCACACTCTCCCGAGGAGTACGTAGCCGATGAGGACGCCTCCGCGGGTGCTGTTGCGTTGGCAGATGTTCTGGAGGGACTCCTATGAGCACGTTCTGGTGCGAGACCGCCGTTATCGCGGGCGGTGGCGACGACGACACTGGCCTTTCGGAGGTAGCTACGGGCGTGCGCGTGGAAACTATCGATGGCCGAATCTCCGCCATGGAAAGCGGCGCGCAGTCCCAACCCGGCGACACGAAACTGATGGGCGTCGTCTTCCCTGCGGCTGCCAACGCACACTCGCACGCCTTCCACAGGATCCTCCGCGGAAGAACGCACGACGGACGCGGAGATTTCTGGGTGTGGCGGGAGCAGATGTACCGGAGCGCGTCGGAGCTGACTCCTGAGAAGTACGAGAAGCTCGCCGCTGCAGTGTTCGCTGAGATGGTGGTGACAGGTTTCAGCAGCGTGGCCGAGTTCCACTACGTCCACCACCAACCCGGTGGTGCGGCGTACCCAGAGCCGCACGCCATGGAGTTGGCCCTTGCCCGCGCAGCAATGTCGGCAGGGATCCGCCTGACACTTCTGGACACCCTGTATTTGTCCGGCGGAATAGGCACCTCGCTCAGTCCCGGGCAGGCAAGGTTCGGGGACACGGATGTGGAAGCGTGGCTGGACCGCTTGCGTTCCCTCCGGACCGCCATAGCGCAGGAGTTTCCGCCCGAGAAGGTGTCCGTAGGAGCTGCCCTGCATTCCGTCCGCGCCGTGCCCGAAGAAGCACTGAAGGTTGTTGCCAAGCAGCTACCTCGCGACATTCCCCTTCACATTCACCTGAGCGAACAGCCTGCCGAAAACGAAGCCTGCTTGGAGGCCTACGGCACCACTCCAGCGGGTCTTTTGGAACGCCACGGCCTCCTGTCTCCCAGGCTTTCAGCAGTCCATTCCACGCATCTGACTCAGCAGGATATTTCCATGCTCGGCGCAGCATCAACCACCGTTGTGATGTGCCCCAGCACGGAAGCCGACCTTGCGGACGGGATCGGGCCCGCCCGTGAACTTTCCGACGCCGGAGCCACTATCGCCTTGGGCACCGACCAGCACGCGGTGATCGATCCTTGGATTGAAATGCGCACTTTGGAACACGGAGAGCGGCTAGGCAGCGGTCAGCGTGGAAGGTTCTCACCGAGGGAACTGCTGCTGGCCGCAACGGAAGGAGCAGCGCGCTCCATGGCTACACCGGTCGCCTCGTCCGCACTAAGGGTCGGCGCGATCTGCGACCTCATGGTTGTCGATCCCGCGTCCACCCGGACTGCCGGTTCCCGTCCCCTGCAATTGGCTTTCAGTGCGACGGCCAGCGATGTAACGCAGGTAGTCATCGCCGGTGAATTGATTGCTTCCTACGGACTGCACACGCGCCTCGGCGCACCTGGAGACCTTCTGACTGCAGCACTCAAGGAGTTCTCCTAGCCGCACCTTCAGCGCCCGCAGCCTGACGACGGCGGCACCCCGCTTGGCTACATGAGTCACCGACCGCCGTCGTGCTTTGTGTTCAATTGTTGGACTCAAGCACCTGCATACCGGACTCAGAGCGCGTTACAGACGCTTACAGTTAACTCCCAGCCACCAGACAGGCGGTACTGCGTTAATGATCTGAATGCATGTCACGTCCGTCACTTGACTGGAACTTGGCGGATATGACGTGCCACACTGTGTAGCGCGAGTGCACCGGCGTCCCCGTCGGACAGCCGACGACGACCCGCACTTCGCTTACCAAACCCCATTCCCCAAGGGAGACCCATGTCCAGTTCCAGCCCCGAAGGCGCGCCCCCTGTTTCACGGAAGGTGATCGGCCTGGCCGTCGCCGGTGCCGTGGGCGGGTTCCTCTTCGGCTTCGATTCGTCCGTGGTCAACGGTGCCGTGGATGCGATGGCGGACGAGTTCGTCATGAGCGAGGCACTAACAGGCTTCGCCGTCGCCGTTGCCCTGTTGGGCTGCGCCGCCGGCGCCTACTTCGCCGGCAAGATCGCGGACAGGTACGGCCGCATTCCCGCCATGAAAATCGGCGCACTGCTCTTCCTGGTGAGCGCAGTGGGAACCGGGCTTGCGTTCGGCGTTTGGGACCTCATTTTCTGGCGCCTGGTGGGCGGCCTGGGCATTGGGCTTGCCTCGGTTATTGCCCCGGCTTACATCTCGGAAATTTCACCACGGCACGTACGTGGCCGTTTGGCATCGCTTCAGCAGCTCGCCATCACGACGGGTATCTTCGCAGCCCTGCTTTCCGACGCGGTGCTCGCTAATTCGGCTGGTGGTGCGGACGGCACGTTGTGGCTGGGCATTGAAGCCTGGCGCTGGATGTTCATCGCTTGTGCCTTGCCCGCCGCGGTGTACGGCTGGATCGCTTTCCGCCTGCCGGAGTCCCCACACTTCCTCGTGCTCAACGGCAAAGAAGACCAAGCCCGCACCATCTTCAATAAACTGATCCCCGGCGATGACATCGAACGCCACATCCGCGAGATCCAGGAATCCATCCAACAGGAAAAGCTCTCCACCAAGAAGGGCTCGCTGCGTGGTAACAGGTTCGGCCTGCTGCCAGTGGTCTGGATCGGCATCATCCTGTCTGTGCTGCAGCAGTTTGTTGGCATCAACGTGATCTTCTACTACTCCACCACACTGTGGAAGGCAGTCGGGTTCCAGGAAAAGGACTCCCTGACGATCTCCGTCGCCACGTCCGTCACGAACATCCTGGTGACCCTGGTGGCCATCGCTTTGGTGGACCGGATCGGCCGCCGCCCCATCCTTCTGACCGGCTCCATCGGCATGGCCGCGTCCCTCGGCGTCATGGCGCTGGCCTTCTCCTCCGCTGTTGGTACCGGCTCCGAAATCAGTCTTCCAGGCGCTTGGGGTCCTGTGGCCCTCGTGGCTGCCAACGTCTTCGTCATCAGCTTTGGTGCCTCATGGGGTCCGCTCGTGTGGGTGCTGCTGGGAGAGATCTTCCCGTCGCGCATCCGGGCCCGGGCCCTTGGCCTCGCAGCCGCAGCGCAATGGATCGCGAACTTTGCCATCACGCTTAGCTTCCCCATCATGGCGGCAGGATCGCTGCCGCTGACGTACGCCATGTACGCAGCCTTCGCTGCGGCGTCGTTCTTCTTTGTCATGTTCAAGGTGCCCGAAACGAACGGCATGTCCCTGGAACAGGCCGAAACGCTGTTCGTTCCGAAAGGCGCACCCGTAGCACCGCTGCCCGTGCCCTCCGACGAAGCAAAGTAGCGCAGGAAAAGCCCGGCGGATTGGAACTGGTCCAATTCGCCGGGCTTTTTGTGGTTCACGGGAGGATCACACCAAGTGTGGTTCGTGGGATATTAGGTAGCCGCGTCCTCCGAAAGCGACCAGGATAGCTATAACCATGGCAGCGGCACCCGCGAAGAACGGCACCTGCGGGCCAAAGTGCTCACCCAGCTGGGCTGCTGCGAATGGTGCAAGCGCGCCACCCATCCAGCGCACAAAGTTGTAGCCGGCGGATGCAACGGGGCGCGGTGAATCAGAGACACCCATGGCCAGTTCCGTGTAAACCGTGTTGTTGATGCCCAGAAGGGCACCTGCCGCAATGACAAGCACGACGACGGCTGTCACCGAGTGCCCAGCGGCCACTCCCAAGCCGATCAAGTCGAGCATCAGCGCCGCTAGTGTTCCGGTCAGGACTTTGACGGCCCCGAACCGCTCCTGGAGCACCGGCGCCACGAACACCGAGAACACGGCCACGGCAACACCCCAACCGAAGAAGACTGCCCCGATGCCATAGGCATCCATGCCGAGGATGAAGGGAGTAAAGGCGAGGATGGTGAAGAAGCCGTAGTTGTAGAACAACGCGCTGGCGGCAGTAGTGCGGAGGCCCCTATGCCCGAGCGCCAGCAGCGGATCCCTGAGGCGGGACTTCTTGGCGGGAGCGGCTGTCTTAGGCAACAATGCGAGAAGTGCAATGAAGGCCGCAGCCATCAGCACTGCGGTGCCGAAGAAGGGTGCGCGCCACTGCCAGCCACCCAAGAGGGCCCCTAGCAGCGGGCCGAGCGAGATGCCCAAACCCAGTGCTGCCTCGTAAAGGATGATGGCCGTCCCGGTGCCACCACTGGCCACCCCCACGATCACTGCCAAGGCAGTTGCAACGAACAATGCGTTACCAAGACCCCAGCCTGCCCGGAACCCCACCAGTTGTTCAACGCTGCCGGAAAGGCCCGACAACGACGCGAACACTACGATGATCGCCAACCCGATCAACAGGGTCTTCTTTCCACCGATCCTTGAGGACACGAATCCACTGATCAACATAGCAATCGCCGTCACCAGGAAGTAGCTGGTGAAAAGCAGCGAGACTTCACTTGTGGATGCCTCAAGGTTCTTAGCGATAGCCGGAAGAATCGGATCGACGAGCCCGATGCCCATGAAGGCGAAAACGGCCGCGAGCGCAGTGGCCCACACCGCCTTGGGCTGTTTGAGGAAGGAAGCTTTCTCAGCTTCCAAGACAGTTTCAGTGGTTGTTTCGGCGCTTGCTGAAGCGTCAGCCAACTGGCGTGACATTCTTTGGCTCCTTGTCGGTGCGGGTTTTCTTAGTCGTGCTGGTTTCTTAGTTTTGGAACGAGCTGTTGAGCTTGGCGATCACGGGCAAGGCGGCTGCGAGATGTTCAATTTCGTCTTGGCTGAGGTCCTGCAGCAGCTCAGCCACCATGGCGTTGCGCCGCTGGTTGGCAGAGGCGACGGCGGCCGTCCCGACTTCGGTGATGACCACTTGGACAGCTCGCGAATCGTCGGGATCCTGCTTGCGGGTGACCAGGCCTGCACGCTCTAGCTTGATGATTTGCTCTGTAGCGCTGGGGACTTTAATGCCCAGGTTCTTGGCGATATCGCCCACGCGGAGGCCGCCGTCGGAAATCATGGACAGCAGGCTGAGTTGCGCGGCGGTAAGGTCACCTTCAGGATCAAGGCGACGGAACATGTACACGCCGAGTCGTAGTGACTCACGAAATTCCTGTGCGAGATCAAGTAGCCGCGGATCAAAAGAGCTCATATTTAGGTACCCTAATAGTTAGGGTACCTAATAGTCAAGTTCCGACTGGTGAAGGTGGTCTGCGCACATGCCCGGGCAGGGGCGGTGCGGACGATCGGTAGCTATGCCCTGTTGGCGTGCCGACCTCCAGCGTGTGGACATCTTCGACCACCTGCTTCGCCGTCCAGCCTGGGTTTTCCTTGGTCTGATTGCATGCTTCGCAGAGTCCTGCGCTGTTGTCAACGGTTGTGGTGCCACCTGAACGCCACGGGACGACATGATCGATATGCCTGATGGGCGCGTCGCAGTAGGGCGTGCGGCAGGTGTCGTCCCGGACTTCGATAAAACGCCTCAACCTCGGCGGGAAGAGTCGCGCCTTGGAGTCCATGGTGATGAGGTCCCCCGTGGACGGCGCTGTATAGAGTCGGCGAAGCCACACGGCGAACTCCTCGTCCTGCTTTGGCGCCGGACCACCGCCCGTCGCAGCAGCTCCTCCAGCGCCAACAAGGCCTCTTGCCCACGCCGCCGGGACTATCCCGTAGCCCTTGATCCGGGCCGGCTCGGCGTCCCCCTGCAATAGCGTGCGGTCCGTCATGATGACCTCCAGGTCGACACCGCTGATCCCGCCGCGCCTCCCGGTGATGCGTTCGACGAAGGTATCTGCCATGACTTGTCCGCGGGTCCGGGAGTCCCCACCGGAACGTGCAGAGTCTGCCTTGCGGGTCAGCGCGGCATAGACGGCAACCCCTTGGGCTACAGGAAGCAGTGCAGTCAGGTAAGTCATAGCGTCCGGCGCCGGGCGCAGGGTCACTGTTCGCTCCGTGGCGGCATGACTGGCACGCTGGGCAACGGAACGGGGATCGCGCCGGTAGGCGGCGGCTTTCGCGGCGGCGATGATTGCCTTGTCACCGGCGCCCTCGAAGGTGCCCGCATCAGGTGCAAGTTCCTCGTCCACGGCGCACCGATCTTCCGCGGAAAGGCCAGCCGTCTCTCTTACGAGCAAGTTTGCGCGCCATTCACTGAGCTGGCCCGATTCCAACGCGGCCAGGGTGCGTGGCATCTCGGTGACCAACGCCTTCGCGAGTCCAAGGAGACGGGAGCCGCGGTTCGGCGATTCACGACGGGCCAACGCAAGCTGAGCGGCGACACCTTGCCCCTGCTCCGAAGCGGGAACACCAGCAACTGTCTGCTCACGCCGTTGCGCAAGATCCAAAGCCACCGCAGCACGGGCCTGCAGGCCGGTAACGGCCCACTTCAAGTCTTCGAGCCCACGGATTTGGTCGATCAGCTCTCCGCTGCCGACGCCGAGAGGGACAGCGCCCAGGAGGGTGCTGAGTTGAGAAACGCAAGGTACGGAGTCACCATCAGACCCAGCCCTCTCCCCGCGGGCAACTGCGGCCGAATCAATCGCTTGCTGCTCCTGAATCGTCTCCATGGCCCAACCCTTCCAGCGGGGTCAGGGGCACGGTAAGGCGGGAATTTCCCTATGTGGAAAACAGGGACAAGCCACTCTCCTACAGCGTGAGCTTCATGCCCTCGTGGCTCGCGACAAAGCCCAGCCGCTCATAGAAACGATGAGCCGAAACGCGGGACTTATCCGTGGTGAGCTGCACCAGCGAACAGCCCCGCTCCCGGGCCTGGTCAATAGCCCACTGAATCATGAGCGCACCCACGCCCTGCCCCCGCAACACCTCAGAAACCCTAACCGCCTCGATCTGCGCCCGCCAGGACCCCTTGCGCGAGAGGCCCGGGATGTAGCTGAGCTGGAAGGTAGCCACAACATCGCCGTCGAGTTCGCCCACCACCAAAAGGTGTGCGGGGTCGGCGTCGATCGCGCCAAAAGCCCGCTCGTACGGCACTAAATTGTCGGCACTTTCGCGGGTAGCGCCCAGCTGATCGTCGGCCAGTAACGCGAGGATCCGCGGCAGGTCGCCTTTCCGTGCACGCCTGAGGGTGAAGGTTCCACGTTCGACGGCGGCGGTAAACAAAGCGGGCACGGCACCGGATTGAGAAGTCACCACCCCAGCCTGCCATCCGACAGAACAAACCCAGAACTCAGTATTGCTAAGTACCGGTACTTAGTTCTACTATGTAGTGGTAGCTAGTAATACTGAGTAGCGAGGGAGGTGTCCGATGGGCAAGCAAATGACGGAGATGCTCAAAGGCACATTGGAGGGCATCGTTCTGGCCCTCCTGACCGGGAAGGCAGCGTACGGATACGAGATCACCACGCTGCTCCGGGAGCAGGGATTTACTGAGATCGCTGAAGGCACCGTGTATGCGCTGCTGGTCAGGATCGAGCAAAAGGGGCTGGTGGACGTTGAGAAGCGTCCGTCCGAAAAAGGGCCGCCCCGCAAGGTGTACACGCTCAATACACAGGGCGAAAAGGAACTGAACGAATTCTGGAACACATGGAGCTTCTTGTCCGGACGGATTGAAGAGCTCCGCAAGGAAGGAAAATAGCATGGCAGCGAAATGGATCGAACTGGTCACCGGATCACTCGAACAGAAGAAGCAGTACAAGCAAGCCAAGGCAAGGATGAATGCCCTGCCTGAGCCCTATCTGACCGTGGCCACCGCCTTCAACCGGTACCTGATGTACTACGGCGGCGTCACTGAGGGCGACACCATGGTGCAGATGTTTACCGACCTGGCTGACCTATGGGAACGGGCCGCAATCGACGGTACGCCCGTGGGCGAAATCGTGGGCGGAGATCCCATCGAATTCGCCGAGAGCTTCGCCCAGGCCTACGGCGGTAAGCGCTGGATCGACAAGGAACGCGAGCGCCTTACCAAGGCAATCGATAAAGCGAAGGAGGCGGAATCATGACCGCTGCATCAATCCGCGTAGAGGGCATTGAGAAGTCCTACAAGGATCTCCACGTGCTCCGGGGTGTGGACTTTGAGGTAGCCTCCGGCAGTATCTTTGCCTTGCTGGGCTCCAATGGAGCGGGCAAGACCACCATGGTGAAGATCCTGTCCACACTGCTCAAAGCGGATGCCGGCTCGGCCGCCGTCGAGGGCTTTGATGTCGCCTCCGAGTCGCTTCGGGTGAGACAGTCCATCAGTCTCACTGGGCAGTTCGCGGCCGTGGATGAAGTCCTGACCGGCAAGGAGAACCTGGTCCTGGTGGCCAAGCTGCGTCACCTGAAGAACCCGGGCGGAATCGCGGACGAGCTGCTGGCGCAGTTCAGCCTCACCGAGGCAGGGTCCCGAAAGGTGGCGACGTACTCCGGCGGTATGCGTCGGCGCCTGGACATTGCCATGAGCCTGATCGGCGACCCGAAGGTGATCTTCCTGGACGAACCCACTACCGGCCTCGACCCGGAGGCCCGGCTGGAGGTATGGCAGATTGTCAAGAATCTCGCCAAGCAAGGAACCACGGTCCTGCTCACCACGCAGTATCTGGACGAAGCCGAGCAGCTTGCGGACCGGATTGCCATCCTGCACGCCGGACGCATCATCGCCAATGGCACCCTCTCCGAGCTCAAGCAGCTGCTGCCACCGGCCAAGGTGGAGTACGTGGAGAAGCAGCCGAGCCTGGAGGACATCTTCCTGGCCCTGGTGGGAACAGGTACCAACGAGTCAGTAAAGGACAGGTCATGAACACCCATTTCTTCGCAGACACCTCGGTCCTGCTGGGCCGTTCCATGCGGCACATCTTCCGGAGCGTTGACACCATCATCACCACTGCGATCACCCCGATCGCCCTGATGCTGCTGTTCGTTTACGTGTTCGGCGGAGCCATCAGGACCGACACCGAGAACTACGTAAACTACCTGCTCCCGGGCATTATGTTGATCGCGATCGCCTCCGGCATCGCTTACACGGCAGTCCGGCTGTTCACGGACATGCAGAGCGGCATCTTCGAGCGGTTCCAGTCGATGCCGATCGCACGCTCTTCGGTTCTCTGGGCGCACGTGCTGACGTCGCTGGTGGCCAACGGACTCTCGCTGGTGATCATCGTCCTGGTGGCACTCCTCATGGGCTTCCGCACTTCGGCCAACGTGCTGGACTGGCTGGCCGTCGCAGGCATCCTGGCACTCTTCACCTTGGCGCTCACGTGGATTGCGATCATCGCGGGCCTCTCAGCGAAATCGGTGGATGGCGCCGGCGGGTTCTCCTATCCGCTGATCTTCCTGCCCTTCATCAGCTCGGCCTTTGTTCCGACGGAGACCATGCCCGGCCCGGTCCGCTGGTTCGCCGAAAACCAGCCGGTAACGTCAATCGTGAACACCATCCAGGACCTGTTCGCCCAACGCCCGGTGGGTGGCGATATTTGGGTGGCCCTGGCTTGGTGCGTGGGGATCCTCATCGTCTCTTACGCCTTTGCCACAGCTGCCTACAAGCGCCAGATCGCCTAGCCGCCGCAGCCAAAATACGGCGCTGATCACGGCCTAAGCTCCCCCTCCAACCAGGGCGGGAGCTTTCGCCATGCAGACCGATTCGCCATGAGCCAGGCATTAGCTATAGCGTTATCGAACAGATTTGTAACGGCCGTCACCATTTTGACGGGTCCTTCGAAGGGTTCTTGAACTAATGTCCGATCAGACAACACAGGGGAAGCTCCACGTCTCCAGCAGGGACAGCGAGCCCCACCTGTCACGCTCGCTCAGCAACCGCCACATCCAGCTCCTTGCCATCGGCGGCGCCATCGGAACCGGCCTCTTCATGGGCTCCGGCAAAACCATCTCCGTCGCCGGCCCCTCCGTGATCTTTGTGTACATGATCATCGGATTCATGCTGTTCTTCGTCATGCGGGCCATGGGCCAGCTGCTGCTGTCCAACCTGAACTACAAGTCCTTCAGCGACTTCGCAGGCGATCTCCTGGGTCCCTGGGCAGGCTTCTTCACCGGGTGGACCTACTGGTTCTGCTGGGTAGTCACCGGCGTGGCAGACGTCATTGCGATTGCTGGCTACGCCAACGAACTGTGGCCGGGAATCCAACTCTGGATCCCGGGTATCGCCACCATCATCATCCTGCTGCTCCTGAACCTGCCCACCGTGAAGGCCTTCGGTGAGACCGAATTCTGGTTCGCCCTCATCAAGATCGTGGCCATTGTGGCGCTGATCGTGGTGGGCCTGGTGATGATCTTCACCGGCTTCCAGTCCAACGCAGGAACCGCGAGCTTCACCAACCTCTGGAGCCACGGTGGCTTCTTCCCCAAGGAATTCATGGGCTTCGTGGCCGGCTTCCAGATTGCCGTCTTCGCGTTCGTGGGCATCGAATTGGTGGGCACCGCCGCCGCTGAAACGAAGAACCCGGAGCACAACCTCCCCCGCGCCATCAACGCCATTCCCCTGCGCGTCATGCTCTTCTACGTAGGCGCCCTTATCATCCTCATGTCCGTCACCCCATGGACAGAATTCAAGGCGGGCCAGAGCCCGTTCATCGCCATGTTCTCGCTCGCCGGCCTTGGCATGGCAGCTACCGTGGTCAACCTCGTAGTGCTCACCTCGGCTATGTCGTCGGCCAACTCGGGCATCTACTCCACGTCCCGCATGGTGTACGGCCTGGCCCACGACGGCGACGCACCCAAGCTCTTCGGCCGCCTCTCCAGCCGCAAAGTACCCCAGAACGCACTGTTCCTCTCCTGCGTCCTGCTGCTGGCCGGCGTCGCACTTCTGTACGCAGGCAAGGACGTTGGCGTGGCATTCGACATGGTGACTACCGTGTCCGCCGTCTGCTTCATGTTCGTCTGGTCGATCATCCTGGCCAGCTACCTCGTGTACCGCAAACGCCGTCCCGAGCAGCACGCGGCCTCACCGTTCAAGATGCCCGGCGGCATCCCCATGGTGTGGGTGGTGTTCGCGTTCTTCGCGTTCCTCGTGTGGGCACTGACCACGCAGCCGGATACGCTCACCGCGCTGCTGGTGACGCCAATCTGGTTCGCCATCCTCGGCGTTGCCTACGCTGTGGTCCGCAAGTCGCCCCTGCATCAGGCCCGCGTGGCCGAGTGGAAAGCAATGTCCGAAGGCGAAACCGCGGCAGCGCGCTAACGCTGAAGCAAGCAGAATTGACGACGTCGGCACCCGGGCTTGGGTGCCGACGTCGCGCTTTCTTCTGTAGGCAGGAGCGTCAGGCGAAGTACACGCCGATGCGGTTGCCGTCGATTTCCTCTATGCGGATATCGATGTCGTAGACGTCGCGCAGCATCCCCGCACGCATGATGTCCGCGGGCGTGCCCTGATGGATGAGGCGCCCGCTTTTCATGGCCAGGATGGTGTCCGAGTAGCAGGATGCAAAGTTGATGTCGTGCACCACCAGCACGATGGTCTTTCCGAGCTCATCGGACAAACGCCGCAGCAGCCGCATCATTTCCACGGAGTGCTTCATGTCCAGGTTGTTGAGCGGCTCGTCCAGCAACAGGTATTCCGTGTCCTGGGCCAGGACCATGGCGATGTAGGCACGCTGACGCTGTCCGCCGGAGAGCTCGTCTACAAACTTGTCAGCCATGGATGTGAGGTCCAGCTGGCGGATGGCCTCGTCAACGTGCTCAAGATCCTCAACCGTTGGCCGCCCGCCGCTGTGCGGAAAGCGCCCGAATGCCACGAGGTCGCGGACCGTGAGCCGCATCGTGAGGTGGTTTTCCTGCCGGAGGATGGCCATGGTCTTGGCGAGTTCCTTGCTGGGCGTCGCGGTGACGTCCAAGCCGGCAACGGACACTCCCCCGGCGTCCATGGGCTGCAGCCGGCTAATCAGTGAGAGCAACGTGGACTTGCCGGCCCCGTTGGGACCGATGATGGACGTGATGCCGCCGCGTGGAATATCGCAGGACACGTCATCCAGCACGGTGGTGCCGCCGAAGCGCTTGGTCACGTTGCGGACGGTAATCATGGACGGACCTTCGTCATGTGAGCAGTCATGTCAGCTGTCATTTCAACGAGCCTTTCAGCAGCAGGTAAAGGAAGAGGATGCCGCCGGTGAACTCGATGATGACGCTCAAGGCAGTGGCGAAACCGAACACCCGTTCCAGTAACAACTGGCCGCCCACCAACGCAATGGCACCAATGAGCACCACCATCGGTAGCAGCCACGCATGCCGGAAGCCGCGGCACAGCTGGTAGCCAAGGCTGACCACCAGGAGTCCGAAGAACGTCACCGGCCCCACCAGGGCCGTGGATATCGCTACCAGCAGGGAGCACGCCAACAGGACGCGCATCACTACACGCTTGTGGTCGACGCCCACGTTGATGGCCACTTCGCGGCCGAGCGCCAGCACGTCCAAAGTGTGCCGCATGCGCCACACAGCAACGCACACAAGGGCAATCAGCACAGCGGAAACCCCCAGCAACCCTGGATCCACGTTGTTGAAGCTGGCGAAGAACAAGTCCTGCAGGATGATGAATTCGCTCGGTTCCATCAGCCGCTGCAGGAGCGAGGAGAAACCACGGAACAAGGTACCGAGCACGATTCCCACGAGCAACAGCAGGTGCAGCGATCGCGTGGCACCCGTGAACATCCACCGGTACAGGAATGCGCTGAACCCCACCATCAGCAGGATCTCCAACCCGAACTTGAGCGTGGAAGGAGCGGTCGCCAGCGTCGCGGCACCGGCAACGAACGCCAGGGCGGTCTGCACCAGGATGTACAGGGAATCGAAGCCCATGATGGAAGGCGTCAGGATCCGGTTGGCCGTCACGGTCTGGAAGAGCAGCGTGGAAACACCCACCGCAACAGCCACCAGCAGCATCGCTGACACCTTGATGGCCCGCCGCGGCAGGATGTAGGCGATGTTGCCTTTGAGGTCGATCGTCAGGAAAACGGCAACGAGCACGACGGCGGCAATCGCCAAAACGGCGATCACCAGTCCCGGCGGGGTACTTCGGATGGCGTCGCGCATTCGGGTGCGGGCGGAGAGGCGGGGTGTGGCCAGGAGCGTTTCAGGCATTGCGTTTCCTCAAAAGCAGGAAGAGGAAGAGGATGGCACCCAGGACGGACATGACCATGCCCACGGGAACCTCGTAGGGGAAGCGGATGGTCCGGCCGATAATGTCGCAGACCAACACGAATGCCGCTCCAAAAAGGGCTGTCCAAGGAACCGCACGGCGGAGGTTGTCGCCGAACAGCAGGGAGACGATGTTGGGAACCACCAGGCCGAGGAACGGCACGGCCCCCACGGTGGTGACCACAACAGCCGAAATCAACGAGACGATCATCAGGCCGAGCCGCATGGTGCGGGCGTAGTTCAGGCCGAGGTTGGTGGTGAAGTCCTGCCCCATGCCGGCCACGGTGAACCGGTCGGCAGCAAACAGGCCCACCAGAACCAGCACAGCCACGATCCACAGCAGTTCATACCGTCCACGGAGCACGCCGGAGAAGTCGCCGATCATCCAGTTACTCAGGGTCTGGAGGAGATCGAAGCGGTAGGCGAAGAACGTGGTGACGGCAGCAATGATGCCGCCCAGCATGATGCCTACCAGCGGAATCAGCAGGGTGTTGCGGGCGGGCAGTCTGCGGAGAATGGCCAGGAAGAGCGCCGTGCCCAGCACGGCGAACACAGAAGCCACCAGCATCTTGGTGAGAATCGGAGTGTCCGGAGCGAACACAGTGACCACCAGGATCCCGAGCGTCGCTGACTCAACGGTGCCCACGGTGGACGGCTCAACGAAGCGGTTCCGGGCCATGAGCTGCATGATTAGCCCGGCAACAGCGACGGCCATCCCGGCCAGGACCACGGCCAAGGTGCGCGGCACCCGGGAGACCCAGAAGATTTCCCAAGCACCGGCGTCGTTCGCCAGCAATGCGGACAGCGAGACATCACTGACCCCAACGAAGATACTTCCGACCGCGATCACCAGCACAACGGCAGCAGCCGCAACCAGGCGGGCGGTCTCGCCAGTCCGGTTGCGGCTTGCTGGTGCCGTGGGGCGCACGGCTGTAGTTGTCACGTCAGGATTTCAGGTGAGGCGGTATCAGGCGACCGAATCGGCCACTGCCGTGACCATGGCCTGAACGTTGTTCAAGCCGTAGCCAACGATGTACCAGCCGGCGGGATCCAGGTTGACGATCTTGTTGTTCTTGGCCGCGTTGGTGGACTTCACGAGCTCGTTGTCCAGGATCGGGTTGGCGGTGGAGCCTGCGGTGCCGATCGCGGTGTCGCGGTTGATGACGTAGAGGATGTCCGGGTTGGTCTCCTTGATGTATTCAAAGGAAACAGCCTCGCCGTGGGAGCCCTCCGACTTGACGTCGGCAGCGGCGGGGACGCCCAGGACGTCGTGGATGATGCCGAAGCGGGAACCAGCGCCGTATGCGGTAACTTCGCCGCCGGAAGTGAGGACGATCAAGCCCTTGCCAGCCGAGGCCGCCTTGGTCTTGGTGTCCGCAACGGTCTTGTCCACCTCTGCGAGCTTGGAGGCGACCTCGTCTTCCTTCTTGAAGATCCTGCCGAGCTTCTCCGTCTGTGCCTTGAAGCTTTCCAAGGGCTTGGCGGCATCCACGGAGAGGTCGATCGTAGGTGCGATCTTGCTCAATTCCTCATAGGCGCCGGCGGTGCGGCCGGAGACGATGATGAGATCCGGCGCGGCGGAGCTGACGGCCTCGAAGTCCGGCTCCTTGAGCGAGCCCACCTTGGTGTACTTGGCCTCGGAGAACTTCTTGAGCGCTTCCGGGTACCTTGCTTCGGGAACACCGGTGGGCTCGACCCCGAGCGCGTTCATGGTGTCCAGAACGCCGAGGTCGAACGTGACAACCTTGGCCGGGTTCACAGGAACGTTGGACGTGGAGCCTTGGGCGTGCTCAATGGTGATGGTGTTGGCTTCCTCGGTCTGCGAGGATGCGGTGGCCCCGCCGCCACACGCCGTAACGGTCAGCAGGGCTGCGCCTGCAGCCAGTGCCCCAATGTAGCTCGACAGCCTCTTTTTCACGCCAGTACTCCACTCACTAATAAGTCATAGATGTGTTGCCTAATTGCTTTTTGACTCTATTAGTAAGGTGAGGCTAACTTCAAAACCGAAAGGCTCTCCAGCGAGCAAAAGTGACGGAACTCACTTGTTTTTCTCCCGCCGGAGAGCCTTTGTTACTTTCGGGTGGCGCTTACGCTTCGGCCTGACGATCCTCCACGAGCTTTTGGACGGCCGGGAACAGCGGGTGCGACGGCGTAAGTTCCGTGATGCGCTCGACGGCGGCAGCCGGGTCCAAGTCGGTCAGCATGTTGGCGAGCTCCACGGCTTCGTCGTCGTTGCCGTCGTCGAAACGAAGGGCCGCGGACATCGCCTCGAGCAGGGCCACCGGCGTCACGCCACGCTCGGCCAACTCCGCGGCGGGACCGATGAACCGCTCGTGTCGGCTGAGCTTCCGCAAGGGCGCCCGGCCCACTCGATTTACGGTGTCCGGCAGGTGCGGGTTGGTGAAACGGGACAGGATCTTCTGCACATAGGCCTCCTGCTCGGCCTCAACGAACCCGTGCTTGGCCACCAGCAGTTCCTTGGTTTCCTCCAGCACCGCCCGGACCTTCGCGGCAACAGTCGGATCCGCCATGGCATCGGAGATCTTCGCCAGCCCGGCCTGGTAACCGAAATACGCCGCCGACGCGTGACCGGTGTTGACCGTGAACAGCTTGCGTTCGATGTACGGGCCCAGCTCATCCACGAAGGTGGCTCCGGGGATGTTCGGCGCGTTGCCACCGAACGGCGTACGGTCGATGACCCACTCGTAGAACGTCTCCACCGTGACGTCCAGGCCCTGGCCCGGTGCTTGGTTAGGGACGATGCGGTCCACTGCGGTGTTGGCAAAAACCGCGACGGTGTCCAGCTCGCCGGCGGAGTCGTCCCAGGCCGCCCGGATCTCCGTGTGGAGGAGGTCCGTGGCGTTGATGGCGTTCTCGCAGGCCATGACCTGAAGGGGTGGCAAGTCCGCGGGCCGGGCGGCCAGCCCGCGGGCGATCACCGGTGCCACGAACTTCAGGATGTGCGGCCCCACAGCAGTGGTGAGCACATCCGCCGTCGAGATTTCCTCCACAACAGCAGCTTCCTGCGAAGCGGAATTGAAGGCACGGAAGCCGCTAACGGTCTTGACCGCCGGGTTCTCGCCCACCTCGTGGACGTCGTAGCTGCTTGCCGAGGCGAGCTGGCTGATCAGCGCGTCCGCAACATCCGCGAACACCACCTCATAGCCGGCCTCGTGAAGCAGCAGCCCCACGAAGCCACGCCCGATGTTGCCTGCCCCAAAATGAACTGCCTTCACTATGCGTTGACCTTTCCGAACAGCTCCAAAACTTCATCAACCGTGGTCGCTTCCTCCAACTGGGCCACCTGTGCCTTGCTGGTGAAGATCTTCGCAATCGAGGACAGGATGTGGAGGTGCTCATTGTTGAGGCCAGCCACGCCGACCACGAACTTCACTTGCTTGCCGCCCCAGTCGATGCCCTCCGGGTAACGGATGATGGACACCGCCGAGTGGTTGATGTGCTCCTTGGCATCGTTGGTGCCGTGCGGGATCGCCAGGAAGCTGCCCATGTACGTGGACACGGATTCTTCGCGCTCGTGCATCGCGTGGACGTAGCTGACATCAACGGCACCGCGATCCAGCAGGAGCTTGCCGGCCTCGTCGATCGCTGCATCACGGTCGGTTGCAGAGCCGTTCAGGACCACGCTTTCGCGGAGCAGGACACCTTTACCTTCGGCGGCTTGACCTTCGACGGCGGCAACCGGCTCGGCGACATGCGCACCGTGGCCGGCGGCTACTGAAGTGGCGGCGGCGGTGGGCTGGGCTCCGGCGGTGGATTCCGCCGTCGTGCCTGTTTCAGCTGCAGCGCCTTCACTGTTGCTGCTCCGAACCAGCTCAACAATGTCGTCGTACTTGGGGCTGTTCATGAAGTTGTCCACCGAGAAGTGAACGGCGCTGGCCGTCCTCGGCTGCGCCCGTTCGGTCAGGTCCTGATGCGTGACCACAACGTCGTAGCTGTCGTTGAGGTTGGCGATGGCCGAGTTGGTGACCTTGACCTCCGGGAAGCCGGCCGCCTTGATCTTATTGCGCAGGACCGAGGCGCCCATGGCACTGGAACCCATCCCGGCGTCGCAAGCGAACACGATGTTCTGGACGGGGCGAGTGAGGACGGTACCGGCCTGGGCACCAGCGTTGTTACCGGTAAGTGCCGAGGAGACGGAGCTCTTCTTGCCCTTCATGGCCTCCATGCGGGACGTAGCTGCGGAGAGGTCGTCCTCACCCTTGTTCTTGGACGTGCGCAGGATGACTGCGGCAATGAGGAAGGACACGGCCGTGGCCAGGATGACGGCAAGAATCACACCAACGTAGCTGTCACGTGACGTCTGGGCCAGCACCGCGATGATGGAACCCGGCGCGGCAGGAGCAACCAGGCCGGAATTGGTGATGGCCAGGGTCGCGATGCCTGTCATGCCACCACCAATGGCAGCGAGGATCAGGATGGGCTTCATCAGGACATACGGGAAGTAGATCTCGTGGATACCACCGAGGAAGTGGATGATCGCAGCACCGGGAGCCGACGCCTTCGCGGCGCCGCGGCCGAAGAACATGTAGGCCAGCAGGATGCCCATGCCGGGCCCGGGGTTGGCTTCGAGCAGGAACAGGATGGACTTGCCCTGTTCCAGCGACTGCTGGATGCCAAGTGGAGTGAGCACGCCGTGGTTGATGGCGTTGTTGAGGAAGAGGACCTTGGCCGGCTCGATGAAAATGCTGGTCAGTGGCAGCAGACCGTTGTTGACCAGGAACCCCACAACGGCACCGGCGCCGTCAGTGAAGCGCTGGACTACCCAGGAAAGGCCGTAGAAGCCGCCCAAAGCCAACAACGCGCCCCATATGCCGGCAGAGAAGTTGTTGACCAGCATCTCGAAACCGGGGCGGATCTTGCCGTCCCACAGGGCATCGATCTTCTTCATGGTCCAGGCACCCAGCGGGCCCATGATCATGGCCCCGATGAACATCGGCGCGTCAGTACCTGCGATGACGCCCATGGTTGCGATGGCACCGACCACGCCGCCCCGGACGTCGTAAACCATCCGGCCGCCTGTGTAGGCGATCAGGATCGGAAGGAGGTACGTGACCATTGGACCGACAATGCCCACGTTGGGATCACCCTCGGCGTTCGTGCCGAAACCGCCCAGTTCCGCGACTGGAATCCAGCCCTTCTCGATGAACAGGGCCGTGATGAGGCCCCAGGCTATGAAGGCGCCGATGTTGGGCATGATCATGCCGGACAGGAATGTTCCGAACTTTTGGACACCAACGCGCACGCTGGTGCGGGGCTTCGCAACTGTCTCTGTTGCCATGTGAATTCCTAACGTGTGTCCCGCGGCGGCGCGGGGTCAGTCGATATAGATCGAGAGAGCGCAGCCTTAGGAGCTGCTGGAAATGCGGTGAAGCCATTCAAGGAAGAGCTTCAGTTCAGAGCTGGAAAGTTGGTCCGAATGCGAGGCCTGCAGTGCCGCATTCAGGGCGATTGCCGCAACAACTACCGAGGACTTACCGGAGTCCTCCGCTGCGGCGCCACGGGCGGTGTCCGTGGAGACGGCAAAAATCATGGAATCCCGGGTCATGGTTGAGAGCTCGAGATTCCGTTCCTCCACCGGTTCAGCGATCAGCATGAGCGTGACGCCCACGTTGGCCGCAAGGATGCTCCGCGCTGCTTCCCGGGGCGGCACGTTGATCTGACCGGCGATGGCGGCCTTGTTCAGCATCTCCTCCAGAAGCGCTTCAGCATCGGCCACGATTGCCGGGCGACTCTCCGGCCTGATGTTGCCGAACATGACCAGGTAAAGATGGGGTTGGCTCAGCCCGAACTGAACGTGGTTATCCCACATTCGCCGGACGTCTTCCAAGGGCTCCCCGGACGGCGCAAAATCCCGCTCCCCCGCCACATACTCTTCAAATCCGGCTGATACGACGGCGTCGAACAGGCCTTCTTTGTCGCCAAAGTGGTGGTAGAGCGTTGGCGCCGTAACCCCGGCAAGCTTGGTGATCTGGCGCGTCGAGACTGCTGACCCCTCCGAATTCGCCAGCAATTCGGCAGCTGCGCGAAGCAACCGAATTTTAGGCGGAAGCTGGTCATCGAAACTCATAACCGCTACCCTAGCACCTATAGCGTTGCTATATGAAGTGGCTCACAAAGGAATTTTGTAGGCTAGTTTTCGAGGCTCCCGGTGCCGTCGCCGGAGGGCCTGAACCAACAAGCAGGAACAGAGGATTCAGTGCAGAATTTCCAAGGAGTAGGGGTAAGCCCTGGCCGTATCATTGGTTCCGTCCGCCAGATGCCCAAGCCGGTGAGTGAGCCGCCGTCGGGAGATCGATTGGCTGCGGACGTGAGCCCGGAAGACGCCGTCGCGGGCTTGAAAGCGGCTGCGCAAGCCGTCCATGACGAACTCAAGGGACGTGCGGACAGCGCTTCCGGCGACGGCAAGGCCGTCCTCGAAGCCACAGCCCTCATGGCCAAAGACACCATGCTCCTGAAATCCGCGAGCAAGCTCATCAACGCCGGCTCCTCTGCAGAGAGGGCCATCTGGGAAGCCGGCGCGTCCGTCTCCGAAATGCTGCACAACCTGGGCGGCTACATGGCCGAGCGTGCCACCGACGTGCTCGATGTCCGCGCCCGCATCGTGGCCGAACTTCGCGGCGTTCCCGCTCCCGGCATTCCTGCCTCCGACACGCCCTTCATCCTGGTGGCCGAGGACCTCGCTCCCGCCGACACCGCAACACTGAATCCCGCGGTGGTTCAGGCGCTGGTGACCTCAGGCGGCGGCCCACAGTCCCACACGGCCATCATTGCGCGTTCGCTCGGCCTGCCCGCCGTGGTTGCAGCCCATGGTGTTGACGACATCGCGGATGGAACCGAAGTGTACGTGGACGGCGCGGCTGGCTTCATTGCCGTTTCGCCCACCGACGAGCACCGTGCGGCCGCTACGGCCTGGGCGGAAACCTCCGCCACCCTCGCCGAATTCGACGGAAACGGCACGACGGCGGACGGCCACTTGGTGCCGCTCCTCGCCAACGTCGGTGGAGCCAAGGACGCCGTGGCAGCTGCCGCTTTGGGTGCCCAGGGAGTGGGCCTGTTCCGCACGGAGTTCTGCTTCCTGGAGCGCGACACCGAACCCTCCGTGGACGAGCAAGCCGCAGCCTACAAAGCCGTCTTCGACGCGTTCCCGGGCAAGAAGGTGGTCCTCCGCACGCTTGACGCGGGCGCCGACAAGCCACTCCCCTTCCTCACGGATGCCACCGAGCCCAACCCAGCACTGGGTGTCCGCGGCTATCGCACCGATTTCACCACGCCAGGCGTCCTGGAGCGGCAGCTCGAGGCCATCGCCCGGGCAGCCGGGGAGTCCGAGGCAGACGTTTGGGTCATGGCCCCCATGATCTCCACGGCCGCCGAAGCCGGACGGTTCGCCTCCCTGTGTGCCGCCGCCGGAATCCAAACGCCGGGTGTCATGGTGGAAGTTCCCTCTGCCGCGCTGACCGCCGCCACCGTGCTGCGCGAAGTCGGTTTCGCCTCTTTGGGCACCAACGACCTCACCCAGTACGCCATGGCCGCCGACCGCCAACTCGGCCCCCTCGCCGAACTCAACACTCCGTGGCAGCCTGCCGTGCTTCGGCTCGTGCAGCTCACCGTCGAAGGTGCGGAGCAGGAAAGCTCTGGTCGCGAAGGTACTGCCAAGCCCGTGGGTGTCTGCGGTGAGGCAGCCGCCGACCCGGCCCTCGCCGTCGTACTGACCGGCCTGGGCGTCACCACACTGTCGATGACCGCGCGCTCCTTGGCCGCCGTCGGGACTGTGCTGAAAACCGTCACCCTTGAGCAGGCGCAGGAACTCGCACAGCTCGCTTTGTCTGCGCCGAGTGCCCTCGAAGCCCGCGACTGGGTCCGCGCCAAGCTCCCCGTCCTCGAAGAACTCGGCCTCTAACCTCTGTTTGTTTCCGTCGAAGGAGAAACCATGCCCGAACGCACAGCCACCATCGCCAGCCGCTCCGGCCTGCACGCCCGGCCTGCCGCCCTGTTCGCGGAAGCCGCCGGCGAGCAGCCCGTGGAGGTCACCATTGCCATGCAAGGCGAACCTGCCGATGACGCGCTCGACGCCGCCAGCATCCTTTCGCTCATGACCCTCGGCGCCGCTAAGGGCGACGTCGTTGTGCTGCGGGCCGAGGGCGACGGAGCCGACGCTGCGCTGGACGCACTGGTGAAGCTGCTGGAGACGGACCTGGACGCGGAGTAGTTTTTGCCGGGCGGCCGTTTCGATGGTTCCCTGCCAATAGTGCCGTGCGCACGGCACTGCCCGCAGGGAACCCCCGAAATGGGCAGCCCACCCGCACAGGCTAGGCTTCTGCCATGGCATTGATAGCTCCCCGCGTCACGGCTGGCCTCCCCGCCGATGACGCCCGGAATCTGGCGCGCTCCCTTGAGGACAGCAACGACATCACCGTGTTCGTGGATGGCACGGTCCACCGCCTACCGACCCAGGCGAGGGACGCCGTCGTCGATCTCCTCGCGAGACTGAGCCGCGGCGAAACGGTGACGGTGAGCAGCGTCGAGGAAATGCTCACCACATCGCAGGCCGCAGAGCTCGCGGGCATCTCTCACACCTATCTGCGCAACATGACCGACCGCGGCGAGATCCCCGTGGAGTACCGGGGAACGCATCGTCGGATCCGGCAGGCTGCCATCATGGCTTGGCTGGAAACGCAGAAGAAGAGGCAGCAGGCCGAGGCGAGCGCAGGAGCTGACGAATCCACCGATTCCCACGGCTAGCCGCCCCGAGTCGCCAGCATGCTGTTCAATAGCGGTATGGCTTCAAGCAAACCTTCCACCGTCTGGCCCGTGGTGCACCATGAACGCCGTGCCCTGTTGCAGGATTTGGATCCGCTTCCGGCAGCACAATGGCAGACGCCGTCGTTGTGTGCCGGTTGGAACGTGCACGACGTCCTTGCTCATGTAATCGACAGCGCCAAGACGACGAGGTTGAACTTCATCCGCCGGCTGATTGCCTCCCGAATGGACTTTGACCGTGATAACGCCGTAGGTGTGGAGCGCGAAAAGACACGAGAACCTGCGCAGACGTTGAACGGGCTGCGCGCGGTGCTTTCGCGGACCTCGGGCCCGCCGGCAAGCTTGGCTACCCGGCTGGTTGAGGCGTTCGTCCACGGAGAGGATATCCGGCGCCCTTTGGGGATCCACCGCGACTACCCCGCCGAGCACGTGGCCACCGCCCTTAGCTACCAAGTGAAGACCGCCACCAAAATGGGTGGCGGTAAGGAAATCGCTGAGGGCTGGCGCTTGGTAGCAACTGACACGTCATTCCGCCATGGCAACGGTCCGGTTGTTGAAGGCTCCGCCCTGGCCCTGCTGTTAGCCGTCTCCGGTCGGCCCATCGGAGCCCACGAAGTGAGCGGGCCAGGGGCTCCCGTGTTCCTGCAGCGCTTGGAGAACCAGTGAACGCGCTGGGCAAGGCGCGCTCCAAAGCGGCAACACTCCTGTCCGCCGACGTCGACGTGATGGGCCTGACCGGACGGATTCTCTGGACCGAGGGCACGCCTCTGCCGGAACAGGGCGCAGAGCCCCGGAATGAGCCGGCATACATCTTGATTCACGGCATTGGCGTGTCGCATCGGTACCTGGCGCGCTTGCATGGAGTCCTGGCCTCGAACGCGCCTACCTATTCGTTGGACCTGCCCGGTTTTGGCGGCACACCCAAGCCCGGCCGCCAGCTGTCCGTGGAGGATTACGGCGCTTTCATTGCCGAGGCACTCAAAAGCTGCGGCATCGATTCCTATGTGCTGGTGGGCCACTCGATGGGCGCCCAATTCGCCATAGAAGCGGCCTTGCATGCCCCGGAGCAGGTCCGGCAGTTGGTGCTGATGGGGCCGGTGGTCGATTCACGGCACAAGAATGTGTGGCGGCAGTCGCTTGCCCTGTCCCTCGACGGAGTACTCCGCGAAAGCCCCACGTCCAACTTGATAGTCATCTCCGACTACATCCGTTGCGGCCCGCGCTGGTACCTCACCGAATTGCCGGTCATGATGAGCTACCCCACGGAGAAACGGCTCGCCGGCGTCCACGTGCCAGTGCTGATTCTGCGGGGCAGCCGCGACCATGTGGCAGGACCGGACTGGGCGCTGCGGCTATCAAGGGCAGTCGCGCAGGGGCGTTTGGTGGAGATTCCGGGGGTCGGGCACGTGGCGCAGCACATGCGCCCCAAGGCTGTGGCGGATGCCATCCGGAGCTTTGTCACCGCCACGACGGCCCACCGTTGAGCACTGAGGCACGACGCCGGCCCCTGAGTTGGGGTCCCTTGTTGGGTTGGGTTGCGGGCTCGGTTTGTTGGCTCATCTTGTTGGGTTAGCCGGTCCCGGTTAGGCTGGCGGAGCATGCACATTAGTAAGTTTGCTTACGAAAGGGCTGATCGTGACCGACAAAGACTCGAATGAGGAAACCCAGGGCTTCGGCGCCACCGGCGCTACGGGACCGTACGACACTACGTCCGATGCCGACAGCATCCACGAGGATCCCGACATGCGCCAGGATGAGGACGAGGACCCCGCCGCATCCGCCAACCCCGATCCCCTCGACGGCAACGTCACTGGCCTGGAGCCGGGCGGCGGAGTCCCTCCCGGAGAAACCCCGCCGGCCGAGGGCAGCATGAGCAGCGATCAAGGCCACGAGGAGTAACACAGTCGCCAACCCGCGGCTCCGTTGGTACCCAGCGACATAGCAGCGGGTTGGCAACGTCCTAGCTGTTCGGCAGCTGCAGGATCTCCCCGAGATCGTATTCAGCGGGCTCCTCCAGTTGCGAGTACGTGCAGCTCTCGGGGGTCCTGTCCGGCCGCCACCTACGGAACTGCGTGGTGTGCCGGAACCTATCGCCTTCCATGTAGTCGTACTTCACTTCGATCACGAGTTCGGGGCGCAGGGGCACGAACGAGAAATCCTTGCCCCCGCTCCACCGGCTTTGCGCGCCGGGCATGCGTGAACCCCCGGCAGCTTCGTCCTGGTTGGCCCACTCACCCCAGGGATGCTCGCTGAGTTCGACTTGATACGGCTCAAGCTCGGCCACCAGGGCCTCCCTCCGGGCCATGGGGAACGATGCCACCACTCCCACGTGATGCAGGCGGCCAGTGTCATCGTGAAGGCCGAGCAGCATCGAGCCAACAACCTTCGCGGTCTTGTGCCAGCGGAATCCGGCCACCACACAATCCGCCGTGCGCTCGTGTTTGGTTTTGAACATCACGCGCTTGTTGGGTTGATAGGCCCCGGTCAACGGCTTGGACAGCACCCCGTCCAGTCCCGCGCCTTCCAATTGCACGAACCATTCCTGCGCCCGCTCGAGATCCGTCACTGCGGGGGTCACATAGACAGGCGGCTCGGCCTTGGCGAGCGCACGCTCCAAGATGGCGCGGCGCTCGGAGAACGGCTTGTCCATGAGGTTCTCGTCGCCCAGCGCCAGGATGTCGAACGCAATCATGGAAGCCGGAGTCTTCTCGGCGAGCATCCTCACGCGGCTGTCGGCGGGATGGATCCTTTGCTGGAGTACCTCGAATTCGAGCCTCTTGCCCTCGATCAGCACGATCTCGCCGTCGATCACGCATTTGTCCGGCAGGTTCTTCCTGAGAGCCTCCACCACTTCGGGGAAGTAGCGGGTCATTGGCTTCTCGTTGCGGCTGCCCAGGATGATCTCGTCGCCATCCTTGAAGACGATGGTCCGGAATCCGTCCCACTTGGGTTCGTAGTGCCCAACATCCGGGATGGTCGGAACGGATTTGGCGAGCATGGGCGAGACGGGTGGCATCACAGGCAGGTCCATAGACAATGTCTACCTGCCGGTGCACCGCGAAGCTAGTGTTAGGCCATGGATATCTCGCTCGATCCAGAGGATCCAGCATGAGTTGCCGACTCCCTCACCGGCACCGAAGCCTAAGTCATAGAAACCCCTCGGTTGGGCAGGCCCTACCGCCCGTTACATTAATGTGACTTTACTTTCCGGCTCATGTACCGTCGTAGAGCGACCCGTATGTCCGCTGGGCCGCTTCCGGATTGACGCCGAGCTCTGCCGCAATCCGGGATCCGCCAGACCCGCGGCAGAGGCGGGGGACCCACAGTTCCCGGGCTTGGTATCCAAGTCCTCGGGGTGAAGCCGCTTAGGCGGCCGGACGGCCTCGTCCGAACCCGACAGCTAACCTCGAAGGCGTTGAGAGGCAACCACCATGTCCCCAACCATGGATCAGCCGCGCCGCGCCCACACTGAAGGCGAGCGCACCAAGCCAACCGGACGCCGTCGGGCCCAAGCCAGCGGATTCCCCACCGGAAACCCAGATGACACTGGCGCGACTAACACTGAAGCTGCTGTTACAGGCACGGTTATCACAGGCACGACGCCGGAACCCGCCACCGCGGCCATGCCCACCACGGCGGCGCCTGCCACTCGTGCGGAAATTCGTGCAGCCGAGCGGGAGCGTGCAGCCCTTGCCGTGATTGCGCCTGAGGCCTCGGCCCCACAGCCGTCGCCCGAACCGTCCGAGCAGGCGGAACCCATGACTGCCGCGATACCTACTGTTCAGCCAGCGGCTCGGAGGTCGACCACACCGGGACCCCCTACCGCGGCGATCCCCATTGTGGCCCCGGCAAGTGCGCCCCCTGCCATTGCGCCTCCTGCTGGTGTGGAGCCGGATCCTCAGGAGCTGAGCGCCCAGGAGCCCGCAACCGCAGCAATTCCAGTGGTGCAGGCTTCAACGCCGGAACCTGCCACGACGGCCATTCCGGTAGTGCCTTCCCGCGAAGCATCCACGAGCACCCCCGAAGCCGCCGAGTCACCGAGCAACGACTCGCCCCGCACCGAGTCCCTGCAAACCGAGTCACCTCGGGGTAAGTCTCAGGCGCAGCTTGCTGCCGCGGCAACGGCGTCGGCAGCACTGGCAAGCCGCAAGGATGTTCGCCGGCAGGCTGCCGCACCCGCTGCGGCACCCTCCGGGGCCAGGTCCAGCGTGGGGTCCACCTCTTCCTTCGGCCGCGAACCCCACGCCGCCCTTCGGAAAGCAGCGTCGGTGAAGCACATGAGCCAGCGCATGGCCGTGGTTGCGGGCGCGCTTGGACTAGTACTGACGGCCGGGACGCTCGGGCAAGCCCTTGAGCTTCCGTTCTTCGGTCAGGAAACTCCTGCGCATGAAGCCAGCGGTGCCGACAGGAATTCGGGCTCCGCAGCCCCTGCACCCAGTGCCTCGTATTCCACGGCTTCCGCACCATCAGCGTCGTCGCCATCAGCCTCGTCACTTGCCACAGCGTCCTCGGAAGCCGGCCAGCCCGCGACATTAGCCGAGGCACCCACGGCCGGGTCGTCGTCGCCGGCTCCGACCCCGAAGGTGTCCCTTGCCAACCCGGTTTGGGTTCCATCGGCTGTCCCCTCCTCAGTCCCGGCCGTCCCTGGGGTGACAAGCCCAGCCCCCACCCAGCCAGCTCCCGCGCCGAGCGAGGTGCCGTCGGACACGGTCACCACACCGCCCACGACTCCGACGCCCACAACCTCACCGACCCCGACGGTCACACCAACGCCGACGCCGACGCCCACACCAACGGAAACTGCAACCCCGACGTCCAAGCCCCGGCCGAGCAAGCCGCAGGCCGCCTCGGCTCCCCAGCCCAGCGAATCTGCGCTTCAAGACATCCTGGACGCAGCCCAGAAGGTCCTCGGTTGAGCACCCGCCTGCCCCGTACCTCCACTCACGCGGGGTGGCATAGCCGGTACTGCAGCAGCAGCAGGACTGCCGCTTTCCGTCGCCGGATGGGACGTTGGAGCTGCCAGCGTTTGCGGCGCTCGTAGGCTCAGATCCGCGGCCGCCCGGCCCAGCGCCGCGCCTTCAAGGCCGCATGTAACTCGAGCCGGATCGCGCCACTCAACGGATCAGCACCGATGAGTTGGCGGATCCGGCCGAGCCGGTTGTAGATGCTGCTCCGGTGGAGGTGAAGTTTGGCGGCGACGTCCTGCACCGAGCCGTCATTGTCATAGAGCAGTTCCAGGACAGGCAGGAGTTCGCCGTTTTTGTCCTGGTCCTCAAGGGCCTGAAAATGCACCGATCCTGTGTCATCCCAGCCTCCGGGTGCCACCAGACGATCGAAAAGTTGATAGACACCAACGGTCCGGCTGTCCACGAGCTCACCTAGCGGGAGGTCCACGGCGGCCGCCTGCGCAGCAACCTTCGATTGACGGTAAGCGTCCGATAGCTGCCGGATGACTTGGAAGGGTTCACTGATGCCCAGGATCACCCTGTCCACCTTGCGGCCAGCGCGCTTCGCAAGCTCCAGTTGATAATGCACCAGCACCTGGGCATGGTCTGCCCGGCCGCCCGACTCGCGGAACAGGACCACCGAATGCGTCTCCGTTCCGGCGCTGAACAAGGCGGCGTTGACGCCGATAGTGGACTGCAGCGCCGCTGATCGATGCGTCAGGGTAGCGGCAATAGGATCGACGTCGGACCTCGCACCATCCGGGTCGAGTATGGTGACCAACTGCCACGGACCGCGCCCCTGGATTTCCTTCCAACCCGCGACGGCGGCCACAGCGTTCGATTCGCCCCCGCAGGCTGACAGAAACTCCTGTTCACGCCTTCGCCGGAACTCCGATTCGGCCGTATTGGAATCAAGGAGCAAGCCCGCCAACAGGTCCAGCTCGTCCCGCACGCCGGGCAGTTCGGCGAGTATCGCCGTCGCACTCTGCTCTTCAAGGTCCAGCTGCACCCACAAGTACCCCACACGGAAACCGCGGACCAAAAGTGGCACGCAGACGCGGCCCAGCATGCCGAGTTCGTCGTTGGCAGGAACGACGACGGGTCGCACCGCCGTGGCGATGCCATGAGCGAGTTGCCAGGCGCTGACGTCGCCGGGGACCCGCTTGCTGAGGAGGAAGTTCACGCGAACGCGGTCGGCGTGGGACTGGTTGGAGCTATAGGCGAGAAGAACGCCGTCGAGATCTTCCAGGGACAGTCCGCGGCCCAGCTTCAAGGCAACGCGTTCAACGATCTGTTCCACGTCCTGCAGCATCTGTAAAGCGTACCAACAGCAGGCGACACTTGACGCTCCAGTGCTCGACAAATGTCGAGCTGGCTGGCAAAAGATCCCTGGATTTCCGGACTTTCCGCATGAGGGCGGCCCCGGGTCCATGTCGCCTGCCTCACAGCCGGATCTATTCTGGAATCACAGCCCGCAACACATTTTTCGGCCGAAGAGGCCGCTAACGATGGAGCCCACACATGATCATCGGTGTCCCCAAAGAAATCAAGAACAACGAGTTCCGCGTAGCCATCACGGCAGCCGGTGTCCACGAGTTCCGCACCCACGGACACACCGTTCTGGTTGAACGCGGCGCAGGCCTCGGCTCGGGCATCACCGACGAGGAATACTCGATCGCCGGCGCCGAAATCGTCAACGAAGCAGATGACGTCTGGGCCCGCGCGGACATGGTCATGAAGGTCAAGGAACCCATCGCGGCCGAGTACCACCGCTTCCGCAAGGGCCTCATCCTCTTCACCTACCTCCACCTCGCCGCAGAGCCCGAGCTCACCGCCGAGCTCATCAACTCCGGCGTCACGGCCATCGCTTACGAAACCGTTCAGGAAGGCCGCAACCTTCCGCTGCTCGCCCCAATGTCCGAGGTCGCAGGCCGCCTGTCCGTCGTGGTTGGCGCTTCCTCGCTGATGGCTCCGGCCGGCGGCAAGGGCGTCCTCCTCGGCGGGGTACCGGGCGTGCGCCCGGCAAAGGTTGTTGTCCTTGGCGCAGGCGTTGCGGGAACCAACGCTGCCGCCATGGCGCTGGGCCTCGGTGCTGATGTCACCATCATGGACATCAACATCAACCGGCTGCGCGAACTGGACGCCCTCTACCAGGGCCGCCTGAAGACCGTTGCCTCCAACGCCTACGAGATCGAGAAGTCAGTTATCGACGCAGATCTGGTGATCGGCTCCGTCCTGATCCCGGGCGCCAAGGCTCCCAAGCTGGTCACCAACGAACTGGTTGCCCGCATGAAGCCCGGCTCGGTTCTGGTGGACATCGCTGTTGACCAGGGCGGCTGCTTCGAGGACACGCACCCCACCACCCACCAGGAACCGACGTACAAGGTCCACAACTCGATCTTCTACTGCGTTGCCAACATGCCTGGCGCTGTTCCGAACACCTCCACATACGCACTGACCAACGTCACCCTGCGCTACGCCGTGGCACTGGCCAACTTGGGCGTCAAGGCCGCCTTCGACCGCGACCCCGCCCTGGCTGCCGGCCTCAATATCGCCGCAGGCCACGTGGCGCACCACTCCGTTTCCGAGGCGCACAACCTGCCCCTCGTCAACGACTGGCACACGCTGGTCTCCGCATAGCTTCAAGCTCGACGGCGGGGTGCGGCTTCCACGCGAAGCCGCACCCCGCCGTCGTGGTTTAACGCGCCGAGATGGCACTTAACGCCAATGTTCGCGAAGAACATTGGCATTATGTGCCATCTCGCGGGGAGGTTTGGGGCCTGGAGACTAGGGCTTTCCGGGGAGCGACGGGATCAGCTCCGAGGGAACCGGGACGGGGACGCCCGAAGGGCCGAGCTTTGAGGGATCAATCTTGGAAGGGTCGATCTCCGGTGGGGTCACAGGCAACCCGGGCGGTGTGGGGATGACGCCGTTGCCGGGCTCCCTGTGCGACGGAGCCTTAGGTGTGTGCGGCGACGCTCCACCGGGCTGCGGCTCAGGAGCGGGAACCACCGGGATGCCCGGCGCGGCGGGCGTCGGCTGGGGTACGACCGTCGCAGGAGCTTGCTGCGGCTCTTCCCCGACAGGCAAGGGCTCTGGGCTGGTACCGGCTGGGGCATCGGGCTGGGGGGCACTGCCGGAACCGGGGTTTAGTTGCGAGACCACCGAACCGATGGCTGCCCCGAGGTGCTGGAAAGCACCCGGCAGGCCGCCCTCGGAAGCGACGGCAGCGGTCGCGCCGCCAGCCAAGGACACAGCTACGGCGAGGCCTGCGATGGCCGTCCGACGCTTCTTCCGACGCCGGGCGGCAAGTTCGTCAACAGGCAGGTCGTTCACAGGCAGGTCGTTCGCAGGAGCGGATTCCGCAGCAACCGTGGCGAGTACCGCCGTCGGTGCACCCCCTGACGCCGCCGGACCGTCCGCCGTCGTGATCCTCTGAGTGGCTGTGATCTGCTGGGTGGCAGTACTCTGCTGGGTGGCTGCGGACGGGCTGCTGACCATGAGCGCGCGGACTGCTGCGGACGGCAAAGGGGCAGTGTTCGCCAGGGAACGGAGCTCGAGGAGTTCAGTGCGGAGGTCGGCGTCGCCTGTGAGGCCGGCGTCGGCCAACAGGAAGTCGATTGCCTGCTGGTCATGACGTCCGCGAGGCGTATGTTGTTCGCTCATGATGTGCCGTTCCTTAGTAGTGCACGCTTCTTCAGTGCACTCAATGCCCTGCGCTGTAGCTGCTTGACGGCTCCCTGGGACTTGCCCATGATCGCCGCCGTATCTTCCACCGACACGTCGGCGACGACCCGGAGGGCCAGAACCTCCCGATAATCGTCGGGGAGGTCGTCCAAAATTTCAGTGACGCCCAGGCCTGCAACCCGTCCGAAGGCCTGGTCTTCGGCCGATGGCGACCGCCGCGCGTCCAGGTCCGGTTCATACGGCGTCGCGTCGGGCGTTCGTTCGCGTTTGCGATAGTGATCCACCATCCGCGCATGCGCGATGGAGAACAACAGGGTTTTTGCCCCTTGCAGCCCGCCGTGGAGCGCTTCCAGCTTCGGATACAGGGCGAGGAAGACGTCCTGCGTCACGGCCTCCGGGTCGTCCACGCCCCGTGCCCGGAGGTAGCCAAACACCGGTCCGGCGAAGTTATTGTAGGCAGCCGTGAAGAGCAGGGCGGGATCGTCCTGATCCGCCTGCACATATTCATCAGCCAAAGGGTCAAGCACCCGTGGATGCCTCCGTCCCACACACTACGTAGCGGGGCTCCCTGTCCTAAGCCAAGGAGCCCCGCCCTTAAACCGTAACCGCTGCTTGCTTAGCGGACAGAATCGAGGGGTGCAGCCGGAACGTCGGTGGGTACCTGTGTCGGCAGCTCAGGGGTCGCGGGGACGGCAGGCACTGCGGGGACAGCGGGCGTCGCGGGGACGGCAGGAACTCCCGGCACAGCGGGCACTGCAGGAACAGCAGGCGTTGCCGGCAGTTCGGACGTCACGGCAGCATCGACGTCGGCCTCTGCCGTCGCCGAGCCGTCAGCCTTCAGGCCGGCAGCCTTACCCGCCTCCACCACAGCCTCGCAGTGCGCCTCCACCTTGGCCTCGCCACCGGCAGCAATGGTCAAGGACTCGAAGCCGGGGACCTTGGCGTCAGACTTCAGGCCGCCATTGAGGAGTGCGGTGCAGAGGCCAAAAGCCTCCGGGGAGGTGGCGTCTTCCACCGTTGCTGTGGCATCGGACACGGCGTCGGCGGCCTTGGCCTGGCCGGCTTCAGCAGCCTCGGTTGCAGTTGCCTGCGCGGTCTCGACGGCGTCAGTTGCCTTGGTCTTGGCGGTTTCGGCTGCATCGGCTGCTTCAGCGGCCTTCTCAGCAACAGGGGCCGGTGCGCCAACGAGGTCATGCGCGGATTGCTGGATTCCGGTGGGAAGCGCGCCATTGAAGGCAGCGACGCCGGTTCCACCGGCAGCTACAGCTCCGGCAGCCAGGACGCCCGCGGCGACTTTGCTGGTGGCAAGGATAGTGAACAAGGACATGAAACCCTCCGACAAACGATTTTGGGATTGCCCCGGCCGCGGTTGGGTCGCGACCGGATGATCAGCGTGCGGACGTGGCCCGCACTCCCCTTACATCGTTCGCGGCGTCGGTGAGGTTACGCGTTGTCCAAAATTCTTTTTCAGGGCTTTGGCGTGCTGCTCTTTATCCACACTGGTTAGAGGTCCCCATGGCCGCGTCCGACGTAGCCAACTATGCTCAGGAAACGCCTGGCCCGATGGATGCCCGGCGATCGACATATCACTACGTCAGGGGATACGTATGGGGTTGGGTACCTAGTGGGACAGGGATTGGTGGGCGCGGACGTCGGAGATCTCCGACGACTTTCGGCCGTGATGGACTCCGAGGCGGAGAAGATCACCAAGCTTCAACAACAGCTCAATGCGCTGATTCAGAACGGCAACTTCTGGCGGGGGAATGACGCCGACCAGTTCAGAAGCCGGTGGCAGAGCGACCTGCAGGGACGATTGGGAGCAGCAGCTGCTTGCCTCCGGACCAACGCCCGCGCCCTGAAACTCAACGCCGAGCAGCAGGAACAAGCCTCCACGGGCAGCCCCGGAGGAGGGCTCAAGGGGGGACCTTCCACAGGGCAGGGAAAGAGCACCCCTGGGGCACCCGGGTTTACTTTTGATCCCACCAGCTACGGCCCTGTCACCGTGGAAGGCAGCGGTTCAATCGACAGTCAAGCAACGGGCGAAACCCACGGCTCCGTTGGTCCCGGCGGCATCGCGTTCGGAGGATCCGGCAAGGCGTCCACCGGAGGTGAAATGACCTGGACGGCAGAGACCGGGTTCGGGCCCGGCACGACAACTATCACCAACGAAACGTTCGTCGGCGCTCGCGCGGATGGCGAGTTCGAGGCCAGTGTGCCATTCGGACTCGGACTTCCCAATGCCCACGTTAACGGTGAAGCATTCGCTGGCGCGGAAAACGTCACCACAATACGATCCGACTTCTTTGACGGCTGGGTCAGCAACACCTCCACTACGCGTGCAATGACTGGAGTCGAGGCGAGCGCACACGCCAACGCGAGCAGCCCCTTTCTGTTTTCGGCTGGTGGTGAAGGCTTCGCGGGTCAAAAACTCACCGTGGACAACAAGACCGAGTTCGCTGGCGGGCTGTTCGCCTTGGGGCAAGGTGGAGAATTCCGCGCCGGGGCCTGGGCCAGCGCCGGCGAAGGCGAAATCAGCGTCAAAGGCCGCGATGTCTCAGGCACTGCGTTCAGCGCAGGAGCGGGTGCGGAGCTGACAGGGAGCCGGTATGTCGAAGTCCTGGGCCAAACACTGACGTTCAACGCGACGGTGGCCGCCGGAGCGGGTGAGGGGCACTTCTTTACGGCTTCCGTGGATGAAGACGGGCTCACTCTGGGCGCGGGAGCCAAGCTCACCGCCGAACTGGGACTGGGTGCGGGTGGCCAGATCACCCTCAGCCCCAAAGGACTAGTGGATTCCGTGACCGGATTCGTCGACTTCCTGAACAACTGACCTTCGCCACCACACCACCGCCGGAAAGGCTCCAATGTCGCAACAGGTTTTCCCGTCCGCATCTTTCCCCGCCTACCCCACCATCAAACTCAATCCACCATCCGGTTGGACACATCAAGTGGTCCCCGATGCCTTGGGTGCCCTGATGGCCCCGGCCGCCGAAGGTCGCTACACGGCAAATGTGGTGATCTCCGTGTCCCGCCGCTTGCCTGGCTACCAGCTGCGGGATATCGCGGCATCCGTGGACTCGTTCCTGGACGCCCTGCCGGACGCCGTCCTGCTCGCCACGGAGCCAGTGGTTATCAATGGCCGGGATTGGCACGTGCGCGAGGCACGCTACACGCACCCACAGGCAGGTTCGCTGGCGCAGTTCACAGCCGTCACGGTGGTCCACCAAGACGCCGCAGCTGATGTCGTCCAGCTGACCGGGAGTTGTCAGCCGATTGAAGACAATGGCGATCTCAAGGCCATCTATTCGCTGGTTGCCAGCGCGGACGTTACGCCAGCGCCCTAGCCTGCTCAATCAGCTTCAGCACCGCAACGGAGTCGGCCGGATCCACCGGTACCGGAAGTGCGGAGGCGGTGCCGCCGCCGTCGAGCTTTTCCGCCAGCATGCGGTAGAACTCGGGGTAGGCGCCTCGCTCCGTGGGGATGGTGGTGCGCTGCCCGTTCGCTTCAAACGTACCGTGGTTTTCTGGAGGCTCGACGCCGTACTCCGCGTCTGTAGGCAACCCACCGCCCAGCACGTAGGGCTCCTGTGGGTCGGTGCCGAACTTCACGAAGCCACCTTCCGTGCCGAGGACGCGGAAGCGCGGGCCATGAAGGTGGCTGTTGAGGTTGATGGTGACGTGGCTGACCACGCCCGACTCATGCTGGAGTGCCAGGAAGACGTCGTCGTCGGCGCTTTCCTGTGGGCGGCGGGCCGTGATTTCTGCGAAGGTGACGGTGGCCGGCCCAAAGAACCGGAGAGTGAGATCGAGGACGTGGGTGCCGAGATCGAACAGGACACCACCGCCGTCTTCCGCCGTGGCACTGGCTTTCCAGGCCTTGGCGATCTCCGGCGCCCAGCGCTCCATGCCCACCTCAAACCTGGTCACGGTACCCAGCGTTCCGGCGTCGAGCAGTTTTTTCACGGTGAGCGAGTCACCGTCCCAGCGCCGGTTTTGGTACACGGTGAGGACGCGGCCCAGCTTCGCAGCCAGCTGAATCAGCTCCTCGCCCTCGGCACTGCGGACCGTGAACGGTTTATCGACGACGACGTCGAGCCCGGCTTCCAGCGCAGCTTTCGCCAGGGGGAAGTGGGTTGCGGGCGGGGTGCCCAGGACGACGAGATCCAGTTGGTCGGCCCGCGCCAGGATGTCTTGAGGGGTGTTGACGATCTGCGTTGCCGGGTAGCGCTCTTTCGCCTTCGTCTGGCGCGCCTCGTCCGAAGTTGCGATGACGGCTAGCTCGTACGCGGGGTTGCTGGCGATGAAGGGCGCGTGGAAGACGCTGCCGGAGAGGCCAAAACCTGCAACGGCGGTACGGATCGGCTGGGAAGTCATGACCCTAGGCTACCGATCCTCTCTCACGTAATAGCCCTTTCACGCCAACCCCCTATCACCGGGTGAGCGAGCGTCGGGGTGAAACACCCGGGAGGTGAGCGAGCGTTGGGGTGAAACACGCGGGAGGTGAGCGAGCGTCGGGGTGAAACACGCGGGAGGTGAGCGAGCGTCGGGGACGGCGAAGGCCGGGAACCTCCCGAACCCATTCCAGGTTCAAGGAAGTTCCCGGCCTTCAGGAAACTACACTTCAGGAAACTACTGCTGAGGGGCTACTTCTTGGCGCCCTTTTCCCAGCCGAGGGTGGTCCAGTCCGGAACGTTCGAGAGGCTCTTGAACAGGGACGGGCCGTAGTTGGCCAGGCCCTTGTGCACGAACTGGATCTCAGGGCCGTTCAGAAGGACTCCCATGGAGTAGTACTTCTCCATGTGCTTCTTCTCCACCTCCATGGCGGCCTTGTTGCGTTCGGTGTCATCGGCAATAGTGGAGAGACGCTTGATCTCGGCGTCGAGCTCAGCGTCGCCCAGACCATTCTCGTTGGTGGTGGAATCGTAGAACTGCTTCACAGCGTCAGTGGCATCAGCACCTACGGTGTAACCGGAGATGGTCAGGTCAAAGTCGCGGGTTCCAACAACCTTGCCAAAGTCTGCGTCACCTCGCTGGTCGATAGCGACGTCCATGCCTGCGGCCTGAAGCTGCTTCTGCAGGGTTTGGGCGGTGGCAGCCTGGGTGGGGTCGTCACCGAAGTACGTGACCTTGAAGGACACGGGAACGCCGTCCTTTGCCATGATGCCCTTGTCGTTGGCCGTGTAACCGGCGTCCGTCAGGACCTTCTTGGCAGCCTCGGCGCCGGTTTCCTTCACGGGGTAGTTGTCCTGGTAGTACTCGGAGAACGGCATGAGCATCATGGAGCCCGAGCTCTCCTCGGACCAGTTCAGGCCGTTGAAGCGGACGTCGCGGATGGCCTTGCGGTCGACGGCGGCGAAGACCGCCTTGCGGACGGCAACATCAGTTAGTGCAGGCTTCTTTGCGTTGATGTTCAAACCACCGGCGAACAAGCGCTGGCCGCGTCGAACATCGGCGTCCTTGGTTCCTTCAACCTGCTTGTAGCGGCTGAGGGTGCGAGCATCGATTGCATCAATTTCGCCGTTCTTGAAGGCCGCGATCGTTGCACTCGGTTCCATTTGGCGCCAGATGACCTTTTCGAGGACCGGCTTCTGGCCCCACCACTTGTCATTGGGAACCATGGTGACGGTCTTGGCGGTGGTGTCGTAGTTCTCCACCTTGAACGGCCCTGCCATCCATTCGGGATGCATGTTGCCGGCGAAACCGGTGTTGAAGGTTTCAGCATTGTTAATAGCAGGGTGGATCAGGCCGAAGAAGAGCGATTCCAGCGGGTAGATGGGCTGGGTGGTGGTAATGATGACTTCTTTGTCGTTGGCACCAGCCTTCACGGAATCTACGAAAACATAGTTGCCGGCGGTGACGATGTCGATGGACTTGTCTTCACCCTTGAGCATGTTCCAGGTGTTTTCGAAAGTCTTGACGTCGATGGGCGTCCCATCGTTCCAGGCCGCCTTCTCGTTGACCTTGATGGTGATGGTCTGCTTGCCGTCCTTGACTTCGCTCTTGACCTCTTCACAGAAGTCCTTGTTGGGCTCCGCCTTGCCGTTGAAATCCAGCTTCCAGCAACCGCCGATGCCGCCACTGTTAATAGCAGCAGTGTTGACCGGAGTCAGGACAGCTGAGGTATCCGCGCTGTTACCCACGTTGGAGAAGCCATTAAAATCCGGTCCGATGCTGCCCACCGCCAGCGTGACGGTGCCGCCCGGCTCCAGGTCTTTCACTTCCTTGGCGTTGACGCTGATCAGCTTGCTGATGTCACCGCCTGCTTCTTCGGCCTTCTGCGAGGCCGGACCCGACGGCGTTCCCCCGCCGCAAGCGGTCAGCGTAAGCGCTGCTGCGAGCGCTACGCCACCGATCGTCGTGTATTTCTTCATGGTTTGCCCTTCATGTTTACGACTGGAAATCTTTGCGAGTTGAATAACAGGGTTTCAATCGATGCGTCATATGTCGTCAGGCATGCACCACCAGCATGTCGGCATCAATCTCTCCGTCCGGGAAGAAGCATGCGAAGTCCTGCGTGTCCCCCTTCTCCGAAGCCAGTGGCGGCTCCAGAGTAAGGCACTTCTCCTGCTTTGCGGCAGGTAATGCGGCAAACACGGGACAACGGGTCGCAAAATTACATCCCTTGGGAGCATCAAGCGGGCTGGGTAGGTCGCCCTGCAGGATGATGCGTTCGCGGGTCCGTTCCAGATTGGGGTCCGGAACCGGGATCGCTGACAGCAAGGCCCGCGTGTAAGGGTGGCGCGGGTTGTCGAAGACGTCGTCCACAGCGCCGGTTTCCACGATTTTTCCGAGGTACATCACGGCGACACGGTCTGAGATGTGGCGGACAACGGAGAGGTCGTGGGCCACCATCAGGTAGCTCAAGCCCAACTCAGCGCGGAGCTTGTCCAGCAGGTTGATGACTCCGGCCTGCACGGACACGTCCAGCGCAGAGACCGGTTCGTCCAGCACCACGAGCTTCGGATTGACCGCGAGTGCCCGGGCGATACCGATGCGCTGCCGCTGCCCGCCGGAGAACTGGTTGGGGAAGCGGTTGACGTGGTCAGGCTGCAGGCCCACAAGCTTCATGAGTTCCATGATGCGTTTCCTGATGGCGGCCTTGGGCATCCCGAGGTTTTCCAGCGGCTCAGCAAGGACCTCGTACACAGTGAAACGCGGATCCAAAGCACCCGTGGGGTCTTGGAACACCATCTGCATTTCCTTGCGCATGGCCATCTTGGTCTTATGGTCCGTGGCGACTTTGTTGCTGACGCCGCCAATGACCACTTCGCCCACCTGGTCCGGGTGGAACTCCATGATTTCCAGGAGTGTGGTGGTCTTGCCGCAACCGGACTCCCCCACAATCGAAACGCACTCGCCTTCGCGGATATCGAAGCTCAAGCCATCCACGGCCTTCACCGTGCCGATCCGTCGCTTGATCAAGGCACCCTTGAGCAGCGGGAAGTGCTTTTTCACGTCTTTGAGTTCCAGGACCTTTTCGCGCTCGACGCGAGCGACGCCGTCGAACTTTGAAACCGGCTTGGGCGGTGCGTGGAAAATCTTGTGGGCGTCAGCGTTGCCGGACAGTTCATTAGCTTTGATGCAGGCGGCCTTGTGCCCCAGCGTCTGGCCCTCAACACCGGGGACGGTGACGAGCTCCGGCTCGCCGTGCAGGCAGGCGTCGCTGACCAGCGGGCAGCGGGCCGCGAACGAACATCCAGTCACCGGCAACGCCAGGTTGGGCGGTGTTCCCTCGATGGGAACCAGCGACTGCCGGGTGGCAGTGTCCACGCGCGGAACCGCACCAAGCAAGCCCAGCGTGTACGGCATCCGCGGGTTGTAGTAGATGTCCTCCACAGTTCCGGTTTCCACCGGCTTACCGGCGTACATGACCATGATGTCGTCAGCCATGCCGGCTACGACTCCGAGGTCGTGCGTGATCATGACGACGGCGGCGCCGGTCTCCTCCTGCGCGGTGTGCAGGACTTCCAGCACCTGCGCCTGGATGGTGACGTCCAGCGCCGTCGTGGGTTCATCCGCGATGAGTACCCGCGGATCGTTGGCGATGGCGATGGCGATCATGACGCGCTGGCGCATGCCGCCGGAGAACTCGTGCGGGAATGCTTTCAGGCGGTCCTTGGGGCTCGGGATGCCCACCATGCGCAAAAGGTCGACGGCGCGGGCTTCTTTGGCCTGCTTGCTCATCGTGGGGTTGTGGACCGTCAGCGCCTCGATGATCTGGTTGCCCACCGTGTAGACGGGTGTCAGCGAGGACAGCGGGTCCTGGAACACCATGGCGATGTCACTGCCGCGGTGCTTGCACATCGCTTTGTCGCTGAGGCCAAGGAGTTCCTTGCCCTTGAAGCGCACGGAGCCGGTGATGTCCGCGGTTTCCGGGAGGAGACCCATGATGGCCATGGACGTGACGGACTTGCCGGAACCGGACTCACCCACAATGCCTAAGGTCTTGCCAGGCATGAGGTCGAAGTCGACGCCGCGGACAGCATGGACCACACCGTTTTCGGAGTTGAAGCGGACGTTGAGGTCGCGAATGCTGAGGACGGCGTCGCCGGGAGCGTAGAGTCCAGCGTCGCGGAGCCGCTCGACGGGAGTGATGTTGGTGCTCATTTGTTGATCTTCTTCGCAGTCTGGGGCTTGGCCTGCTTCGCCCGGCCAATTGAACTGGAGCTTGGGTCGAAAGCGTCACGGAGTCCGTCGTTCATCATGGCCAGCGAACCGGTCAACAGGAACATGACGGTCAGCGGAACCCAGAACATCCAAGGGAAGGAGGACACCTGGCCCGTCGCTTGGCCGATCAGGACACCAAGGCTGACGTCCGGGAGCTTGATGCCGATTCCGATGAAGGAGAACGCGACTTCGGCGAGGATCGCACCGGTGATGCCACGGGTGAAGTCGAGGACCAGCAGCGAGCCGATATTCGGGACGAGGTGGCGCCACACGATGCGCCGGGACGGGACACCCATGTACTTGGCGGCCTTGACGTAATCACGCTGCATCAGGGACATGGACAGTGAGCGCACCAGGCGGGCGGTACCCATCCAGCTGAAGAAGAGCAACACGACGATCAGCAGGAGCCAACTGGGGAGATCTTTCAGGCCGCCGCTTCCGCTGGTGGCGACGGCGACCACCAGGATGGCGGGCATCATGATGAGCGCTTCAAGGATGAACAGCATAGTGGCGTCCACCTTGCCCCCGAAGAACGCCATGGTGCAGCCGTATACCGCCGAAATGAGGACGGAAACGCCGCCCACGATCAGGCCGATAAGAATGGACGTCCGGGTGCCGTCCACAATGAGCGCCATGAGGTCGATGCCGGCCTGGGTGGTCCCCAGCAAGTGGTCTGGCGACGGTGGCATGCCGATGTTCAACGGATCAAGGGTGTCTTTGTCCCACGAAGTCAGGAACCCGCCAAAGATCGAGAAGAGGAACAGCGCAAGGAAGATGAACAAGCCGGCGACGGCGGTCCGGTTCCGCATGAAGCGACGGAAGATGATCCGTGACTTCCCGATGACGACGTCCTGGTCAGCTACCCGGGCCTCGTCGATTTCCGCAATGGGATCAATGATGTTGGTCATTACTGGACCCTCACTCGTGGATCGACCAGCGTGGTGGCGAAGTCGGCAAGGATGGCGCCGATCGCGAAGATCACTGAGCCATAGGCCAGCGTGGCGGTGGCGACGTTGACGTCCTGGAGGCTGATGGCCTGGATGCTCCAGAGACCGATGCCGGGCCAGGCGAAGATGGCCTCCGCGAAGAAGCCACCCGTGAAGATGGCCGGGATGGTGAAGGCGATACTCTGCGCCACCGGAATGAAGGAGACGCGCAGGGCGTGCTTCCTGATGGCTTGGTTTCGCGTCAGACCCTTGGCGCGGGCAGTGCGGACGAAGTCGGCATTCACGTTGTCCAGGAGGTACTGCCGCTGCGCGATCTGGTAACCGGCCCAACCGAAGATGGTCATCGCGAAAGTTGGCACGGCGTAGTGGGCCACCAGGTCAACGAAAGCCGGCCAGCCCGGCTCAATTCCCGGCGTCGAAATTCCCGTGACGAAGAAGATGCGCTCACCGACCGCCTCGTTGATGCTGATGGCACCGAGCTGCACCAGGAAGTACGCGATGGGTGCAGGGAGGATGTGCACCAGGTAGCTGTAGGACGTGATGGCGCGGTCCTGGAACTTGTACTGGCGGGCGGCGGAGTAGACACCGAGGGCTACGCCGATGACCAGGGTGAGGATGATCGAGGCGATGAACAGCCGGGTGGAGACCATCACGCGGTCCGCGAATTCGGCGTTGACGAACGCGCCGTTCGGGCTGCGGCCCCAGTCCCAGCGGGTGACGATGCCCCATAGCCACTGAATGTACCGTTCCCAAGGGTTCAAATCCGGATCCAGCCCGAGTCCCCGGAAAGAAGCAGCTACTTGTTCGGGGGTTGGCCTCGGGATCTTTTCCTGCTCGAGCACTGCGGGTTTTAACGACGAGACCGCAAGGAAGTAACCCGCACTCGTGGTCAGGAAGATCATGATCAGGTAGATGCCCGACCGCTTCATCAGATATTTCAGCATGTCGGGCGGCTGCCCCGAATCGTGGCAAAACTCAATGCTCGTCCTTCCGCGGTTCCCGGCTGTGGCCGGCGTCAGCTACGAATTGGCGCAGCGGGTTCTTGGGCCCCCCGCACCCCTTCAGTGATCACCAGCCCTGTATGGCATGCGTCACATTCAAGAGGAAACTACCACAATAACTGCTTCACGTTTTGCTTCGAGGCGTCCGGTTTCGCGCCTGCAGCCAGATCGTTATGTGCAGGTTGCGTCATGTTTACGACGTCGGCAGCCCTGTCGCGCCTACTGCGCCGGGAATGAGGGCGCTAACAGCGGTTTCCTGCCTGGGCTGCGCTGGTTGCGGCTGATGTAGCGGCGCGACTCAGTCGGCGCCCAGGAGGCGGGTGACCAGCTCGCGCCAGGAGTCCACCAGCCGCGTGGGTGAAATGCCGCGAACGCGGACATCGTCCACTATTCGCTCGGGGTCCAGGGCGTAGGTCAGTGACATCGCCATCACCCACGGATCAGCGATTCCCGCCTCCCTCAGCAGGACTTCCATATGTCGATGCGAAAGCTTGGTTGCCGGAACATCAAACCGGTTGCGGGTAGCGGCGCCCGCCGCTTTCAAAAGTTCGCCGTTTTCCAGGACGAAGTAAATGCGCCCCTCGCCGAAGGCCACCAATCGATCTTTTGGCGCGGCTCCTGGACCCAGCGGAGGCGGCCCGAACATGAAACCGTGCTGGAACTCAGACTCCGAGTCGCTCAACAGGGTCATCATGAGCCCGGCGCGGCTACCGAAGCGGCGGAAGACTGTCCCCTTGCCAACCTTGGCCTTGCAGGCGAGCGCGTCCATGGTCAGCGCTTCGGCGCCGAACTCGGCCACCAGATCCCGGGCAGCATTGAGCAATCGCTCGCGATTCCTCGCTGCGTCACTGCGCTCGTGGGGCGCGCCTAGGGGCACGTCCGGCCGAATGGGGATCGAGCTCACAGAAATATTCTAGACCCCGGGAATAGAAAGCGGACCATAGTCCGTTTAATATCGATGAAGGCTCCAAGCCCAGACATCGAACGGCCGGCACCTCACCCGGCCAGACAAAAGGAGACACCATGTCAAAGAGCACCGTTCTTACCCTCGTCGGCAGCCTGCGCGCCGATTCCCACAACAAGAAGCTCGCCGAAGCCATCCAGCTGAACGCACCCGAGAATGTTGATGTGCAGATCCACGGCTCCCTGGGCAGCATTCCCTTCTACAACGAAGACATCGACGTCGAAGGCCAGGTCCCCGCCGAAGCCGCCGCCCTCCGCGCTGCAGCAGCCGACGCCGACACCATCCTGCTCGTCACACCCGAGCACAACGGCACCATGCCCGCCTCCCTGAAGAACGCCATCGACTGGCTGTCCCGCCCGTTCGGTGCAGGCGCCCTGTCCGGCAAGCCGACCGCCGTCGTCGGAACTGCTTTTGGCCAGTTCGGTGGAGTATGGGCCCAGGACGAAGCCCGCAAGGCTGCCGGCATCGCCGGCGCCAAGGTACTTGAAGACGTAAAGCTGGCCGTCCCGGGTTCCATGATCCGTTTCGCTGAACTGCACCCGAAGGACGACGCCGAGGTTGTTGAGCAGATCAAGGGCATCTTCGAGCCCCTGACCGCCGTTCAGGACGAAGAAGCAGCAGCCTAGCCTCCTCGCTTTTCGCTGCCCCCGTTCCGCATTCCGCGGGGCGGGGGCATTCGCATTCCTGCCGCTGCGGACGGGGCGTGACCAACTCTTGTCCGAACCGTCACCGTAACGGCATGTTGCGTTCCGCCGTCCCGTCCTAACGTTGGAGATACAGGTGGACGGACAGGAGCGCTGGGCTGTCATGCATGCCGGACGGGGACCAAAAAGTACGACGGCGATCACGGCTGCCTGCCTCATCTTCGGCCTGTGGATGGCTGGCTGCACTACTGTCCCGGCCGAACCCTCCGAATCAGGGGCCGCAGGCCCCTTGCCCATAGTTTCCATGACTTCGCCTGCCCCTACAGCTTCGCCTATTGCTCCCGTGCCATCCGCCTCGACTCCTGCGCCTTCGAGCCCGGGCACTCCGTCCGTTGCCGTCCCCGCCGCGTCGCCCCCGGCAGCAATACCGGCTCCAGCACCGTCCGAGAGCACTCCCGCTTCCTCCGTAGCCACGCCCACCCCGCCGGCGGCCGTCGTCGAGCCTTCACCCCAACCGGGCACCAGCGCGCCGGAACCAACAGCCACCGCAACAGTCATTCCCGTGGATTCGGAAAACTCCGGACCGGCGGTCTACTACGTGGCAATCGACGACGGCGGCGCCCGCGGCGTGCGGTTCGGCTGCAACGACAGCCTGGTACCCATCAGGGGCGTTGCCGTGCCCGGCGACCCGCTGTCCGTGGCACTCGGGCGCCTGCTGGAGGCCGGAATGCCAGTGGACAGTGATGCGGCCCTCTACGACTCCCTGGCTGATTCGTCGCTGCGCTACCTCTCGGGCTACATGAGCGGTGCGACGGTGGTGGTTAACCTCAGTGGCTCCCTGCGGCCCGGGGGCGTGTGCGACATCCCACGGATCCAGGCGCAACTGACGCAGACAATCGTGTCCGCCAGTGGTGCATCGAGAGCCGAAATCTATGTGAACGGCCGGACACTTACGGAGGCCCTGAGCGTACGGTGATTGCGGGGCCTGCTGCGCGCGTTACCAGGCACGGGGTAGCGGCTTTGCCTGTTCATGCCGTTGCGATCGCCAGCACCCTCCGAAGTGCCCAAGCCACACGCAACAGGGCAAGGACTGAGGCGAAGGTCAGCACGAAGGCCAGTGCTTCAGGGATCCACAGGCCCGTGACGGCATCTCCTTCCAGGACCACCGTGGCCAAGGCGGCAACCACCAAAAGGCCCAGCCCAGGGATGGCAAAAAGGAAGACTTCGCCGATTTGGCGCCGATGAGTGGCGGAGAGTCTCTCCAAGGGAAGTTCCCGTTGACCCGGGGCAGCCTTCTTTCCCAGCACGTTGATCAGCATGGACACACTGGTCAGCGTCAGGCCAGCCGTGGCGCCGGCCAGCGTGGCGAGAGTCTGGAACAGGGTTCGCCGTGCACCAGGGTCCACGCTTTCCAGCATCAGCGGTTGACGCGAAAGCAGCCCGATTCCCAGCCAGATCAGGACGACAAGCGCAGCCCATCCGAAGTCTGCGCTGGGATGCAACAGAAACCAACGCCACAGAGTCCTGCGGCGCCCGGTTCGCTCAACGTCAACCCCGTACAAGCTCATGATCTGCGCCGCCTTGATTCTCCTCGGATGCTTGACCGGCCTTGTCAGCGCTCTCCACGGCCGCGGCCATGGCTGCCCGAACAGTGGCCATTCCGCCCGCAACGATGTCCGGAACCAACGCGGAATCAGCCGAACCCTTGATGTCCGGCAGTGTCTTGGCAAAAAATGCCTCGTTGTCCCTGGCCTGTCTATTGAGGATGGCGATCGCCTCGGTGGTGGACTTTTGGGGGTCGTTGAAGACATCCGGATCCACCTCGATATGCGAGATGAACCGCTCCTTCAGCAGGTCCACCACCTCACGGTCGCCCGTCAGGGAGTCCTTGCCCTCAGCCACCACATAATCGAAATGCTCCACGGACCCGGCCCTGCGGAAGAGATCGATCAGTTGCTGGATCCGGTCCCGAATCCGCTGCTTATCCTCGGCCTTGCCCGATCTGCCAACGCTCAGGGAAATCCTGAACGTACCCTCATTCATGAGCCGCGAGGCGCTGTCCAGAACGTCAGCCCACTCCCCCTCCATAAGCTTCCCGGACAGACGTTCGGCAGGAAGCGCGAACTCGAAACGGCTCACCTCCAGCCGGGTAAGGATTTCTTCGATGTCCTCGCGCACAACCGGCACCAGGATTGGCTCAAGCCCCAGCATTCCTTCGAGGTACTCACCCATCCTGGATGCGCGGGGTCCATTGCCACTGGTCAGCACCGCTATGACATTCCTCTTCAAGAAGGCGAAGTAGGTGGTCTCCAGCAAATGGTCACCCGGAGCCAACGGCAGGGGCTTGCGCCGCCCGAGGGCATCGCCGACGCTGGGAAGATTAGTGTCCCGCACCCGGTCCAAAAGCAGCACGGGAAGGGGCGACGATGCCACAGCCTGGGCGAGCAGCACAGTCCCGTCCGCACTTGTGAAGTGCCGGTTCACCCCTGAGTCCTGGGCCTTCTTCAGCACCTCGGCCAGACGGCGCGCTGGAAATGGCCGGCTGAGCTCGTCCCCGTTCAGCTGCTCGATCCGCCAGAACTGTACACTGCGCCGTGCCATGGATCCTCCCCTCGTTTTCCATGACCCACGCTAACGGCGAGGTCTGACATTAAAGCCGGGTGCCGGCGTCGTGCCTTCAGCCCGCTGGCAAGGACCGCGTTCAAAGGCTGTATTTGGGCCCTGGCGCGAAGAGGGAGTCCATTTCGTCGTGGCTGCGCGTGCCAGCCAGCCCCGCCCAATTTCCGTCACCAAGGATTTCCTTCGCCACCCGCGCCACCTTGGCATACGCTGCTTTGGCCGTATTGCCGCCAATGCTGACGCGACGGACCCCTGCATCGTGGAGCTCCAGGGGCGACGGCGCCCCGACGCCCGCCAACGCGTTGAGCGGTGCAGGAATCCTGCTGGACAGCTCATGGAGAACGTGTAGATCCACGACGCCGGGCACGAAGATTCCGTCCGCACCCGCAGTGAGGTAGGCCTCGGCACGGCGCAGGGTTTCGTCATAGGCAGTGTCCGCGAACTGGCCCGACAGGTAGGTGTCGGTGCGGGCATTGATGAACAGGGGTATTCCACGATCGTCAGCAACTGCGCGGATCAAGGCAATCCGGCGCGACTGTTCGTTGATGTCCGTGAGCGGCTCAGTGGCGGAATCCTCAATGTTGATGCCCACGGCTCCCTCGTCCAGGACGGCGTGGACAGTGGCACGAAGTTCGTCGTCGGTGCGCCCGTAGCCCGTCTCGATGTCCGCCGAAACCGGCAACCGGGTTGCCCCGGCAACTCGGCCCAGTGCAGCCATTGCCAGGCCCCACGGCACGTGGTCTCCGTCCCGGAACCCCAGGCTCCAGGAGACAGCCGAGCTTGAGGTGGCAATCGCCGTCGCACCCGCCTCCTCCACAACGCGGGCGGAAGCTGCGTCCCACACGTTCACGAGCACAAGCGGCGTTGGCCCGGCGTCGTGGAGTTTATGGAAGAGTTCTGCTTTGGTCACGGATCCCCTGTGCGCTGTCATAGCTACATTCCAGCCCTTCACGATCGCGGCGTAAAGGATAGCCTGCGAAAATGAAGTGATCCGAAAACAACTGTTGCCTCTTTAGCAACATCGAGGAGTATCCTGTCACTGTGACCCACGAAACATTGGATGCCGGCGCAACGTTGCCCGCTGAAGCCATCGACGCCATTGAGCGGGCCGCCACGGCCGCTCACCCGCACGAGGAATTGTTCTCCGCGCGGGCTGCCAACATCAAACAGTCCGCTGTCCGGGACGTCTTCGACATCTCGATGCAGCCAGGCCTTGTCTCCCTTGCCGGCGGCAACCCGTACCTGCAGTCGCTACCTCTGGAGAAGCTGGGCCAAACCGCGGCCCGCATCATCGCCGAAGAGGGTATGACCGCCCTGCAGTACGGCGGCGGCCAAGGCACGGAAGAACTCCGCGCGCAGATCTGCACCATCATGGCCGCCGAGGGAATCGTTGACGCCGCCCCGGAGAACATCGTGATCACTGCGGGATCGCAGTCCGCGCAGGATGTTGCCACCAAGGTCTTCTGCAACCCGGGCGATGTTGTTCTGGTGGAGAACCCCACCTACGTGGGCGCCCTGAACACATTTGAGGCGTACCAAGTCCAGGTGGAACCCATCGAAATGGACGACGACGGGTTGGTACCCGAGCTTCTTGAGGCCAGAATCGCGGCACTTCAGGCAGAGGGCAAGAACATCAAGTTCCTCTACACGATCCCCAACTTCAACAACCCCTCAGGCATCACGCTGGCCGCGGAACGCAGGCAGCAAATCGTCGATATATGCCGTAGCGCTAATATTATTGTCCTCGAGGACAATCCCTACGGACTCCTGCGGTTCGATGGCCACCCGATCGCCCCGATGCGGGCGGCCAACCCGGATGACGTCATCTATCTGGGCTCGTTCTCGAAAATTTTTGCCCCCGGCCTGCGCATCGGCTGGGCCCTGGTTCCCACGCACTTACAGCGTCGTTTCTACCTCGCCTCCGAGGCAGTGACACTCTGCCCGCCTCCCCTGAATCAAATGCTCGTCTCGGCATACCTCCGTGAGTACGACTGGGAAGGGCAGATCGAAACCTACCGGGCGCTCTACGCGGAACGCTGCCGGGCCCTGTTGTCCGCACTCGACGAGTACATGCCGGCAGGCCTCACCTGGACACGCCCGGACGGCGGCTTCTTCGTGTGGGTCACGCTGCCCGAAGGCGTGGATACCTATCCCCTGCTCGGAAAGGCGATAGACGCGGGGGTCGTCTTCATCCCGGGCGCCGCCTTCTCCCCGGCTGACGGACCTTCCAACAAGCTCCGTCTCGCTTTCAGCGCCGTACCGCCGGATACGATAGCTGAAGGTGTCCGCCGCCTGGCCCCTGTCCTGGCGGATGCCATTGAAGCTACCAATGAAGGAGCACCACAATGACCGGAGTTGTGATCGTCGGAGTAGACGGCAGCGAGACCGCAATGAGGGCAGCACAGGCCGCCCAGCAGTTGGCGATCGGCCTCGGAGCCAGCCTTCGCGTGGTCAGTGCCTTCGACAGCAACCGGACAGAGGTGGTTGAGATAGGCACCGACAAGTGGATCGTCTCCGACGCCGCGGAAGCTGAAGCTGTGGCTCGCGCCGTGGCGGAGCGCCTGATGGATGACCGGCTCGAGGTTACCTACTCTGCTGCGCGCGGCAAACCGGGTGAAGCCTTGGTCAAAGAGGCTGAGGTGCAGGATGCCCGCTTGATCGTGGTGGGCAACCGTCGCATGCAGGGCTTGGGTCGCGTTCTTGGAAGCGTGGCCAACACCGTAGCGCACACCGCGCCCTGCGACGTCTACATCGCCAAGACCGACCAGCCGTAACGCGAGCTGAATCACGCCGCCGGGTGGGGAGCCTCACCCGGCGTTTGGCGTCTTTTGGGCCGGCTGCCTGAAGTCATCGTTATAAAATTGATATGCTCGCAATGGCGCGCGCCACCTCCACTTACTGACTTCAGGGGATCATTTACGTGCTTACTTTGCAGCCGCGCCAGCGCGTGGGACACGATATTCTTCTTGCCCGCCACGGCAACCACATCAGCACCATGCGCTACGACCGAACCAACGACCGCGTCATCGCCATGCTCGACGACGGCTCCTGGGACAGCGCCCCCAACATGATCGCCCCCCGCCTGGAAATGCCCGAAACTTTGGGCAGCGTATTCCGCAAGGATTGGCGCTTCCTTTCCGTGGCATGTGTTGCCATGGTCACCGTGGCCGCCGTCGCGATGGGTATCAGTGTGGAGATGGCAAACCACATGTCGACGACGGAACTGCAGGCGCTGCTGGTCAGTTACCCGGCGTTCTAGCTGCTAGAGCATCCACTCCCGCAGCAGCCACCACAGGCCGGCGATGACAATGCCTCCAAATAATGAGCCTGCAATAACCTGAGGAAGGGTGTGGGCGCGCAATACCAATCGTGACCAGCCAACCGCCGGCACGAGGAGCAGCAGGGGAAGCCACTCCGGCCCGAACATCATCACGGAGATAACGACGGCCGCGGCAAGAGCCGATGCATGCCCGCTCATTTTCCAGAAGGCACTGACTACGGCCAGAACTCCAATTCCTCCGATGAGCGCGATGACCATCACCGTGACACTCACCGGACCACTGAGCAGATGCAGGACGAGCAGGCCAACCAGCACTGACGCCAACGTCATCAGAAGCAAAACGGGCCGCTGGCGTCGATCGCTGACATGGTGATCCGTGATCCTGCCCAGCTTCACCATCACCAGCACGTAGGCCAGCGGCAGGACGCAGACGAACATCGCCGCGAGCAGCCCAAACCACATGGTTCCCGGGAACCCGGGTTCAATGGCAGGGCTGATCAGCAGCAGGACAAGAACAACAACCGGTGGCTGGAAGACTTCCGTCAGCACCCGGGCAACCGTGCGCCATGGCCCCGTCAACAACTGAGGGGGCACATGGCCCGGCTCCTCAGTTATCGTCTCCGTGTTACGGCCAGCGCCTGGGTCGGCTTGCTCGTCAGTCAAGCAGCAGCGCCGGTTCTTCGAGAATTGATGCGACGTCCGCCATGAAGCGTGCGGACAAATCCCCGTCAACCACGCGGTGGTCGAAAGAACCACCGAGTGTCGTAATCCAGCGCGGGATGACTTCGCCGTCCAGCACCCACGGCTTCTGCTTGATGGTTCCGAAGGCAATGATGGCTACCTCACCCGGGTTGATAATAGGGGTTCCGGTATCAATGCCAAGCGCGCCGATGTTGGTGATGGTCAGGCTTCCACCCTGCATCTCAGCCGGCTGCGTCTTCCCTGCCCGGGCTTTGGTTGCCAACTCATTAAGCGCAAGGGCCAGTTCCTTGAGGGAAAGGTCCTGGGCGTCCTTGATGTTGGGCACCATGAGTCCGCGCGGGGTTGCGGCGGCGATGCCAAGGTTCATGTAGTGCTTCACCAGGATCTCCGCGCCGCCCTTACCGTCAGCGTTCTCCACCCACGTTGCGTTGACGCTGGGGTTCCGGGCAGCAGCCCAGATCACTGCCTTTGCAAGGATGAGCAGCGGCGATACCTTGATGCCTTCAAAGTCGCGGGAGACCTTCAGCCGCTTCACGAACTCCATGGTGCGGCTGGCATCCACGTCCACGAAAATGCTGACGTGGGGAGCCGAGAAAGCTGAATCAACCATGGCCTTGGCGGTCGCCTTACGAACGCCCTTGACGGGCATCCGTTCCACGCGCTGATCCTGCGGTTTCTTCGAGGCACCCCAAAAACTATCTGCTTGGTCATGCTCGGCGTCGCGCTGGGCTTGGTAGCTCACCAAGTCCTCGCGAGTCACTTCACCGCGCTCACCGGTAGCTACGACGTCAGCGAGATCGATGCCGAGGTCACGGGCAAACTTGCGGACCGGAGGCTTTGCCAGGACCTTGTTGACCAATCCACTGATGGTTCCGCTGATCGCCGCACCGCGGGAGGCCGCCGCTTGCGGCGCCTGGGGTTGAGGCGCGACGGACTGCGCTGGGGTGGCAGTCGCAGGGGTGAGGGGTGCGACGACGGCGGGGCCCGCCGTCGTGCGGTGTGAAACCGGCGATTCGGCTGCCTTGGCTTCCACCGCTGCTTGGTGGTCCTGGACAGTACCTTCGGCACTCTCGGCGACCGTAGCTGCCTCAACCACTGCCCCGGCCGGACGTTTGCGCGCCCGACGCTTCACGGCGTCGGCCTTGGGCCCTGAACCGACCAGCGGACCGCCAGCCGGACGGTTGTCGTCGGTGTCATCGTCGGCGGGTAGCTTGCCATACAGGGGCATCTCGACGGCGGGTGCCTTGGGCGCAGCAGGCGTCACCAGCGCAGCTTCACCCTCCTGGCCTTCCGAAACAGCGATGATCGCCGTGCCGACTTCAACCGTGATGCCTTCCTCAACCAGCAGCTCCGTGACAGTACCCGCAAAAGGAGAAGGGAGTTCGACGAGGGACTTGGCGGTCTCGATCTCGCACAAGACGTCGTTAATGGCGACGACGTCACCTGGCTTGACCTTCCAAGCCACTACCTCGGCCTCGGTCAGGCCTTCGCCAACGTCCGGCAGGTTGAATTTCTTTACAGTCACAGTGGTCCTCGATTTCCGGTCACCCGGCAGCGAAGCCGGGCTGGATCAGGGCGGTTGGTAGGACGGTTTAGTAGGACAAGGAGCGGTCGAGCGCCTCAAGGATCTTGTCGATGTCCGGCAAGTAGTCCTCTTCCACCTTGGCCACCGGGTATGGCATATGGAACCCGCCAACGCGAATGACGGGTGCCTCCAAGTGCAGGAATGCCCGCTCGCTGATGCGCGCGGCGATCTCGCCGCCGATGCCACCAAAGGTAGGGGCTTCGTGGGCTACGATCAGGCGGCCCGTCTTCTTGACCGATGCTTCCACGGTGTCAAAGTCCAAAGGCGAGATGGAACGGAGGTCAATGACTTCAATGCTCCGTCCGTCTTCAGTGGCAGCGTTGGCGGCCGCCAGCGCAACCGGCACCAGCGGGCCATAGGCCACGATGGTCGCGTCCGTTCCTTCACGGACAACGTGAGCTTTGAAGGGGTCCTCGGAAAGACCTGCATTCTCGACGTCGACCTCACCCTTGAGCCAGTAACGGCGCTTGGGTTCGAAGAAGATGACGGGGTCCTGGCATTCGATGGCCTTTTGGATCATCCAATAGGCGTCATGGGCGTTGGAAGGGGAAATGATGCGCAAGCCCGCGGTGTGGGCGAACAGCGCTTCGGGCGACTCTGAGTGATGCTCGATGGAGCCAATGCCGCCGCCATACGGGATGCGGATGACCACCGGAACGGTCAGCTTACCGAGGCTGCGGGAGTGGATCTTGGCCAGCTGGGTGGTGATCTGGTTAAAGGCAGGGTAAACAAAGCCGTCGAATTGGATTTCGCACACTGGTGAGTATCCGCGAAGCGCCAAGCCTATGGCGGTTCCGATGATGCCGGATTCAGCCAAGGGGGTGTCCACGACGCGTTCGTCGCCGAACTCCTTAATCAGGCCATCCGTGACACGGTAAACACCGCCCAGATGTCCGATGTCCTCGCCCATCAGCAAGGACTTGGGGTTGTTCGTCAGCGATGCCCGCAGACCCTCGTTGATGGCCTTCGCAATGGTCATTGTTGCCATCAGTTAGCTGCCTCCTGGTCGCTCTCGAAGCCGGCAGAGTATTCCTCGAACCAGGCCAGTTCCTCCGCGATCAGCGGGTGTTGTTCGGCGTAGACACTGGCGAAGGCTTCGCGGATATCCGGGACCTCAAGGCCATGTGTTGTGCTGCGGACGTACTTGGCGAGCTCATCGCCGTCGGCCTTGACCTGGTCGAAGAACGCTTCATCCGCCAAACCCTCCGCGCGCAGGTACTTCTCCAGGCGGTCCAGTGGATCTTTCTCCCGCCAGGCAGCTTCTTCGGCGGATTCCCGGTACTTGGTGGGGTCGTCGGCAGTGGTGTGTGCGCCCACCCGGTATGTGTACGCCTCGATGAGCACAGGGCCGCGGCCCTCCCGGGCGTGTTCGAGTGCCCACTCAGTAACGGCATGGACGGCGATGACGTCGTTGCCGTCCACCCGGATTCCCGGGAAGCCATAGCCCTTGGCGCGGTTCGCCAGCGGAACCTTCGTCTGGACTTCGGTAGGCACGGAAATGGCCCAATGGTTGTTCTGGCAGAAGAAAACAACCGGAGCGTTGTACGACGCTGCAAAAACCATCGACTCGTGGACGTCGCCTTCGGAGCTGGCGCCGTCACCGAAGTAAGCGATGACTGCAGCTTTGGGGTCTGTGGAGGCCGAGGCGAGCTTCTGATCCCTTTGGATGCCCATGGCGTAGCCAACAGCGTGAAGCGTCTGGGCTGCGAGCACCAATGTATAGAGGTGAAAGTTGTTCTCCCGCGGATCCCAGCCACCGTTGGACACACCGCGGAATTGCTTGAGCAGCTCGGCGAGGTCTACATTGCGGACCAGCGCGACGCCGTGTTCGCGGTAGGTGGGGAAGATGTAGTCCTGGGCCTGACTTGCGTGGCCCGAGCCGATCTGCGCGGCCTCCTGGCCAGTCAGCGGCACCCACAACGCAAGCTCGCCTTGGCGCTGCAGCGCGGTGGCCTCCTGGTCAAAGCGACGGATCCTCGCCATATCCGTGTAGAAAACACGGAGCTTCTCCGGATCGATCCGCTTGGCGTAGTCCGAGAAGACGGGATCGGATCCCAGTTTCCCGTCGGGCCCGAGCAACTGCACCATTTCCACTGGTTCGCCTGGTGCGGCTGCTGCCGCGGTGGTTGCCGCGAGACTTTCTTCCGTCCCGGGGGGCAGTTGTGTCGAGCCCATTCCGTCTCCTTGCTTGCCGTGGCGAGGCGCCGGGCAATGTCTGTCGCTGGGATATATGCCTGTTCCGGAATGCATTCCGGAACAGGCATATATTTTGGCTTTCGTCCCTTACTTTATCGGCAGTAAGTAGCGATGGCGCATTTGTTAACCGCTAGGAACCTTGCGGAGCCTTTGTATAACCTGCACAGAGATCCAAGAACCGGGTGTTGGCTTCCACCTCGCCGATGCTGACCCGAACACCTTCATTTCCAAAGGCACGAACAGACAAGGCCTGTCCTGCCGCCAAGGCAGCAAACTCCCCGCTATGCTCCCCGAGATTCAACCAGACGAAGTTGCCTTGAGCCTCGGGAACGAACCAGCCCAGTTCCCTCAGGCCAGCCGTCACGCGATCCCGTTCGTCCACCAGGCTTTGTACCCTTTCCACAACCTGATCGAAATTCTCGAGTGAAGTAACGGCGGCACGTTCTGCAATTTGGGAAACGGCAAAAGGAGTGGCCGTGACCCGGAGGTGCTGGGTAAGCAAAGGGCCGGAGACACTGTAGCCAACGCGCAGGCCAGCCAGGCCGTGCGCCTTGGAGAAGGTCCTCAACACAACCACATTGGGGTATTTGCGGTAGAGCTTGATGCCGTCCACGGCCTCCGCGTCCCGCACAAATTCCTGGTAGGCCTCATCGATGACCACCACAACATTGGGCGGCACGGCTTGGATGAACTGCTCCGTTTCCTCAGCCGTGAGGATCGGTCCGGTGGGATTATTGGGCGTGCACAGGAGAATCACTTTGGTGCGTACGGTGACTGCGGCAGCCATGGTCTCGAGGTCGTGGCGCCCGTCCGGCAACAGGGGGATTTGCACACTGGCTGCCCCTGCGAGCCCAACGCAGATGGGGTAGGCCTCAAAGGACCGCCAGGCGTAGATCACTTCGTCCTGCTTGCCGTCCTCATTCTGGCCGGCAAACGTGGCCAAAATCTGGTTCAGCGCCCCAAGGCTCCCGGCGCCGGTGACGACATCGTCAGCGGGAACATCCAGGAAGCCGGCCAAAGCGTTCCGTAGCTTCGTGGCCAGGGGGTCCGGGTATCGATTGATGTCTGTCTGGTCCGCAATTGCCTGCAACACTGCAGGAATCGGAGGCAGAGGGTTTTCGTTGGACGACAATTTGTAGCTGGTGAGGCCCTCAATCGCAGCAGGGGGTTTTCCAGCCGCATACTTGGGGAGCCTGTCTACGACCGGACGAGGGAGTACGCCCTCCGGTACGTTGTCAGTAGTAGTCATGGCTTCAAGCCTACTTGCCCATCTACGGCTTCCGCCGAGCTCTTTAACAGGCGCGTGTGAAAGCATGGGCCCATGGGTTCCTTCATCATTCGTGTCCTGATCAACGGGCTTGCCCTGTGGGTTGCAACCTGGCTCCTGCAAGGCATGGACATCTCCACAAGTGCCACAGAGTCGGCCGCAGCCAACGCAGGACTTACGCAGGGGGCAGACACCGCCGGCATCATTCTGGCGTATTTGTTCATCGGCCTGATCTTTGGAGTGGTGAACGCCTTTGTCCGTCCGCTGGTCAGGCTGTTGTCCCTCCCTGTGACCATCCTGACGCTTGGCTTGTTCACCATCGTGATCAACGCAGCGATGCTGTACCTGACGGCATGGCTGAGCACCTTCACGCCCGTGCACCTCACTATCGATTCCTTCTTCTGGACGGCAATCCTGGCCTCGATCATCATCAGCATCATCTCCATGGTGGCGGGCCTGATTCCGGGTGCAAGGAAGCGCTAGCAGCTCCGAATACTCGTCGTCTCCTTCTTCAGGGCCTTACCTTGTTCAGGGCTTTACCTTGTTCCGGCTCCAGCCCTCGTATCCGGAAGTGGCTGGCGTTCCGGGACGGAGAGCCGGGATCGGCGCTCTTTCCAGCTTGAACCGCGTCACCTTGGCCACCCCGCCAGCCCCGACAACACCCGCAAACGCGGCAGTCGATGCCGCTAGTGACTCGTCACGGCTTGCCTCAACGAGTTCTGCACCGGCCGCGTAGTTTTCCTGATCGTGTCCAGGGCCGATGCCGGGATCTTCGCCTTCGGGTGTCTTGACTTCATTGGTCAGCGTGACCGTCACCCTGTCCTTAGTATCGGCGTTGACCCGGCCGTCTGCTCCTGGAACCCAGTCTTGAACCTGCTCCAAGTGGAGTGAACTGATGCCGGGCTCCGCGGTGATGCCGCCGACAGGTGCCCCGGCCGTCAGCACATACTTGAGATCGAATTCGCTGAGAAACGCCTTGTCCCGGCTGAGGTTCATGGCGTGGACACCTCCCTGACTGTGTCCCACTGCCACCACTTGATCGCCCGCTTCAGCCCCGGCTTCACGCAGTGCCGCGCCAACAGCCGGGACAACTTCTTCGGAGTCGTAGCCCAGTGCTTCACCTATTCCTTGAATGTCGAAAGGATTGGTAGGGGGTGAATCCGGCTGGGTTCCAGGGATCAGCACCATCCATGAAGCAGAGCCGTTGTTGTCAAAGCGAATCACTTCAATTTCTCCGCTGTTGCGGGCGTGGAGCCTCTCGAGACGACGGAGGCTTTCCGCCATGGACGGATCCACGTCCGCCACCGATTCGTCCACTCTTTCAACGCTCACGGGTCTTGGCCGCAGGTCCGGACGGAGAGGCGATTCAAGGACGCCGCGAGCGACGCCCCCTGAACTCGTCCAATAAGGAAAAACTGCACCCGCCAGGTAATGGCTCATGTCCCGCGTCGGCGGCCAGGCCAATTTCATCTCGTCAAAGGTCGGGAGTCGCGGGAGAGCGTTCTTGGCCTCCGCTTCCACATAGTCCCTGTGGCTGGCCCGCACACTTCCACTGATCTCCACCAATTCCTGGCGAACCTTTCCCACTTCCTTCCGGCTCTCGGCCACAGCGTTGAGGGCGCTACAGCCAGTGTCATAGGAATCGTAGAGAAAGGGTTCCAGGCAGTCTTGAACCTGCCGCGCTTCTTCTTCGATGTCCAGGAGCTGCTGGACCAGTTCGTCAAGCGTGCCCGCACCCCTCAGGAGCTCCTCGAGCTGAAAAGACATTCCTCCCACCCCTCCCCTAATAGTGAGGATTCCGTCACTGGCTGGGCGAGAGGGCTGTGGTGCTGCGCCGGCCCCGACGGGAGCTGCATCTGCCATTACGGACCCCGTTCGCCTGAGACGGAGACGTTTTGAGAGTGTCGGAGCACCATGGCAACGGAGGCTTCCACCGACTCACGTGCACGCATCAGCGCTGAAGCATTCAGGGCAAGCGTGGTCCGGTAGGCCCGTCCCGCGGGAGAGAGCCAGTCATCCACCTGTGCTCTCCGCAGGGACGTGAGAACCTGGTCCACTTGGTCTACGCACGCTTGCATCCGCCACGCGAGCCTTTGGACTTCGTGGCTTCGGGAAGCACACTCCAAGGGATCAAAAGTAGGCGGGCTGGGTGCAGGCATCAAGCCGACGCTCATTGTCTGTGTACTCCGTTGATTGTTCTGCTGATCGGTAGGGTCGACGCTACGCAGCGGCCAAACCCAACGGAAGGGCCGCCGTCGGCTATGTGGATAACCCGATCGGCCGTCCACATAGGCTCGTCATCGACTCCCGACCCCTGCACGGAGCATGAAAGAATAGGCGACATGGCTGAATCCACCCGAGTGTCCCTCGCTTCCGAACCTCTCGCCCTTGGCGCCCTTGACGGCCGCTACCGTGCCGCCGTCGCGCCCCTCGTTGACTACTTGTCCGAGGCTGCGCTTAACCGCGATCGCGTTCACGTCGAAGTTGAATGGCTCATCCACCTGACCAGCCAGTCCGTATTGCCCGGCGCGGGGCCGCTGTCCGACGAGCAGGTGGCCCAGCTGCGTGCCATCGTTAACGAATTCGATGCCGCCTCTGTCAACGAACTCGCCGAGATCGAAGCCGTCACCGTCCACGACGTCAAGGCTGTTGAGTACTACATCGGCCGCCGACTGCCGGCCATTGGCATCGAGAACCTCACCGCCATGGTGCATTTCGGGTGCACCTCCGAGGACATCAACAACCTCTCCTACGCTGTGGGTATCAAGGGTGCCGTGGAGAACGTGTGGCTGCCCAACGCCACCGCCCTCGTGAAGCAGATCGAAGCCATGGCCGAAGCGAACCGCTCCGTGCCCATGCTGTCCCGCACCCACGGCCAGCCTGCAACGCCCACCACGCTTGGCAAGGAACTTGCTGTCATAGCGCACCGCTTGAACCGCCAACTGGCTCGCATTGCAAAGACTGAATACCTCGGTAAGATCAACGGCGCCACCGGCACCTACGCCGCGCACGTCGCTTCCGTCCCTAGTGCTGACTGGGAAGCTGTCGCCAAGACATTCGTGGAAGGCCTGGGCCTCACCTGGAACCCGCTCACCACGCAGATCGAAAGCCACGACTGGCAGGCAGAGCTTTACGCCGACATCGCACGCTTCAACCGCATCCTGCACAACGTGTGCACGGACATCTGGAGCTACATCTCAATCGGTTACTTCCGCCAGATCCCGGTCGCCGGGGCCACGGGTTCCTCCACGATGCCGCACAAGGTCAACCCGATCCGCTTCGAGAACGCCGAAGCCAACCTGGAAATTTCCAACGGCCTCCTGGACACCTTGGGCGCCACACTGGTCACCTCCCGTTGGCAGCGCGACCTCACGGACTCCTCCTCGCAGCGGAACATCGGCGTTGCCTTCGGCCACTCGCTGCTCGCGATCTCCAACGTAGCCAAGGGCCTGAAGGCCCTGGACGTCGCGGAGGAAGTCCTCGCCGGTGACCTCAACACCAACTGGGAAGTCCTGGGCGAAGCAATCCAGATGGTCATGCGCGCCGAAGCCATCGCCGGCGTCGAAGGTATGGAAAACCCGTACGAACGCCTCAAGGACCTGACCCGCGGCCAGCGCGTGGACGGCGCCCGGATGCAGGAATTCGTCCAGGGTCTTGGCCTCTCCCCCGACGCCGAGGCACGCCTGCTCGCCCTTACCCCGGGCAAGTACACGGGCATCGCGGACAAACTGGTGGACCACCTTCAGTAAGGATCACCTGCAGGTAGGACAGAATGCTCGACGACGGCGGGCCGGGGCTGAGTGCCTCGGTCCGCCGTCGGCGTTTAAGCTGGTGAACAGAATTGTGTTTCCACCACAAATCGCGGAACAGTTACCAACGTAAGGAGCGGAGCACGCATGAAGCTCCTGTTGATCAGGCACGGACAGACACCCGGCAACGTCGCAGGCCAGTTGGACACAGCGTTCCCGGGGCCAGGGCTCACCGAGCTCGGCGAACGACAAGCGGCCGCACTGCCTGAGGCCTTGGCTGACGAAGCCATTGAAGCCCTGTACACCTCGACGTTGCTGCGCACCCACCGGACCGTCGCGCCTTTGGCGAAGGCCACCGGATTGGAGCCGACAATTCTGGACGGCGTCCATGAAATTGAGGCAGGGGCTCTGGAGAAGAAAACCGACCACGAATCCCACCTCCGCTACATGAGCACAGTCTTCGCTTGGACAGACGGCGACTTGGATGTGCGCATGCCCGGAGCATTCAGCGGCCACGACTTCTTCGCCAGGTTTGATGCTTCAGTACGGAAAGTTGCCCAAGCTGGACACTCCACAGCGGCAATCGTCAGCCACGGTGCCGCAATCCGCTGCTGGGCAGGACGCAGGGCAACGGACATAGATACGGTGTTCGCAGAAACCCATCAACTCCCCAACACCGGGATTGTGGCCTTGGAGGGCGATCCCGAAGGCGGATGGCGCGTACTGCATTGGGACCAGATCCCGGTTGGAGGCATGGCGCTGGCAGACCAAACCGCCGAGGATCCCACGGGCGAGGCACTTCAGCCCTGATCCAGACTGGGCCCATTCAGCGACGTTGCGCGATTCAGGGATGTTGCAGGGCTCCGGTACGTTGCGGGGCCTGCTTTGCACGCAAAACCCACTCCGGAGGGCGCAGAGCAGGCCCCGCAACGCCAGAACTGCCTGCATTTCTCCCGACGCTTACGCGCAGGAAACACCGCGGTAACCACAGTTCCCTAGGCTTAAGACGCATAGACACCTCCCCGAAACCCGGCGAAATGAGGCAAGATGCAGACCAACCCACGGCTCAACATCCGGCAGGTAACTTGGGCGAACCCCGTGGGCGCAGACCTCCGCGCCGCACAGCAGGCAGAACTCGATGCCAGGTTCGGAACCACTGATCACGAGCCCGGTCCCCCGCCGTCGGAGGCCGACACCGCAGTATTCGTTGTGGCCTACGAGAAGTGCTCCGGCCAACCTCTCGGCTGCGGCGGCCTGAGAATGCTGGATGAGAAGACCGCCGAGATCAAGCGGCTTTACGTTGTCCCCTATGCCCGGGGCTCGGGAGTGGCGAGTTCGATCCTCGCAGCGCTCGAAGCGCAGGCTCATTCCCATGGGTTCAGTGTGATCGCGGCTGAGGCAGGATCGGCCCAGTCGGATGGGCGGAGTTTCTATGAAAGTGCGGGGTTTGCCGCCGTGCCAAATTTTGGTCCCTACGTTGGCGTTAGCGAGTCGTATTGCTATTCCAAGCGGATCGACTCACACAGCGCGTCGCACACTGCAATGGCCTAGGTCACGGGCGCAATATCAAGCGAAGGTTGCGCCGGTTCGATAATCTCGGATTATGGAAAAAGCAGACATCACCTTTCGCACCCGCAAATGGGTGCGGCCCGAGGACCTTAACGCCAACGGCACACTCTTTGGTGGCAGCCTGCTGAAGTGGATCGATGAAGAGGCTGCGATCTACGCCATCCTCCAACTGGGCAACGGCCGCGCCGTCACCAAGTACATTTCCGAGATCAACTTTGTGAGCTCCGCGGTCCAGGGCGACTTGGTGGAGATGGGCCTGACGGCGAAACGCTTCGGACGCACGTCCCTGACCATGCGGGCCGAGGTCCGCAATATGATCACCCGGGAGGCGATCCTCACCATCGAGGAAATCGTCTTCGTGAATCTCGGCGCCGATGGCCGCCCCCAGCCGCACGGTTACACGGAGATTACGTACGATCGCGACCGCATTCCCACGCACCACCTCACGGAAACCTTGGACGAGGACTAAACCAACCGGCGTCGTGCGTTCCCGCAGCTTGGCGGCGTGTAACCAGCCCGCCAATCAATCAGGAACGATGGGCAAACAGCGCAGGCCACCGTTGAACCCCAAGCAATCGGAGGGTAGAACGGATAAATGACCAACGACGTGAACTCTTGGATGGATCAGTACGTACGCGCGTGGACCTCGAATGACCCCGACGATATCCGCGCCCTCTTTACTGAAGATGCCGTCTATTCCGATCGGCCGAACACCGAAAAACAATGGAACGGCCACGACGAGATCGTCAAAGCCTGGGCAGACGCCGGCGACAAGCCCGAGGACTGGACCTTCGAATGGACGCTGCTCGGACAGGATGGTGACACCGTGTTCGTCCAGGGCCTCACCACGTACCTGAATGGCGAGCCCACCTATGACAACCTCTGGGTTATCCGTTTCGCCGAGGACGGTCGCGCCCGCGAATTCACGGAGTGGTACATGGCCCGCAAGAAGTCATCGGCCAGCTAGCCCGCGCAACTGGCTCAGTAGCTTTCGCGCTCAGCCGTTTCAGGCACCGGAATGAACGTTGATGCGAAGCCCTCGGAAGCGCGGGCAAGCACAGCGACATCGGCGCCAACCAGTACAAAGGAGGCACCGGCGTCGAGGTATGCGCGGGCAGTTGCCTCGTTGAAGGCGTTTACGCCAGCCGGTTTTCCGGCTGCTTTCGCGGCTGCAAGGCAATGCTCGACGACGGCCCTCACCAAAGGATTCTCCTGCTGTCCCAGCAGGCCCATGGAAGCGGCGAGGTCCGAGGGACCAAGGAAGATGCCGTCAACGCCATCGACGGCAAGGATCTCCTCAACGGAGGATGCCGCAGCCTCGGACTCAATCTGAACGGTGAGGCTGATCGAGTCGGAGGCGTTGGCCAAGTAGTCCGGGACGCGGTTCCAACGCGAGGCTCGGGCAAGTGCCGAGCCAACACCACGGACGCCAAGCGGCGGATAACGAACAGCGGCAACGGCGGTGGCTGCCTCAAAGGCTGAGTTCACCATGGGGATCAGCAGGTTCTGCACGCCGAGGTCCAAATACTGCTTAATTACCACTGTGTCATTCACGGGCGGCCGGACCATGACCTGCAGAGGGTAGCCGCTCACGGCATGAAGCTGTGCCACGATGGATTCCAGGCCGTTCGGGCTATGCTCTGCGTCAATCAGCAGCCAGTCCAAACCCGAGCCGGCACAGATCTCTGCAACCAGCGGACTTCCGGAACACACCCACATGCCGGCCAGCGGACGCCCCGCGTCACCAAGGGCCGAATAGAAGGTGGGGCTCAGCTGAAGTGACATGTCACAACTCCCAACGGTCCGTAGTCCGCGTGTACGGTATCACCTTTGTACACCCATAAGGGGCGTGTAAACGAGCCCGCGAGGATGATATCTCCAGCTTTCATTGAGTCCCCGTGTGCAGCGATCTTGTTGGCCAGCCAATGCACTCCGTTGGCCGGGTGATCGAGCACTCCGGCAGCCACTCCGGTCTCCTCCACGGTCTGGTTTTTGTACAGGATGGCGGATACCCAGCGGAGGTCGACGGCGTCGGGTCGCACCGGACGTCCGCCCACCACCATGGCGCCCATCGCGGCGTTGTCCGAGATGGTGTCCACGATGGTCCGGCCCTCCATCTCAATCCTGGAGTCCAGGATTTCGAGGGCCGGAACCACGTAGTCGGTGGCGTTGAGGACATCGAAAATGGTGCAGCCCGGTCCTTTGAGACCTGACTTGAGCACGAATGCCAGCTCCACCTCAACCCGGGGATGGGTGTACTTGTCCCATTCCACGGAGCATCCGGTCTCCAAGACCATGTCATCAAAAATGGCGCCGTAGTCCGGCTCCGTGATGCCCGTGGCGGCCTGCATGGCCTTGGACGTGAGGCCGATCTTACGCCCCACCAACGTGCGCCCCGCTTCCTCGTTCCGCCGCATCCACAACTGCTGCACGGAGTAGGAATCCTCCACCGTCATGTCTGGGTAGCGGGCGGTGAGGCGCGGTACCGGCTTGCGGTTGCGTCCGGCCTCGAGCAATTCGTCGGCAATGGCTTCGATCGTTTTCGCGTCCAGCATGGCTTTAGACCTGCGCTCCCAGTTTGAAACCCTCGGCAGCCTCGCCGGAGGCGCCGTCCGGACGAGTGTAGGAGAATCCGTCGGCGCCCACGGTGACAGCCATTTCCGAGGCGTCGGTACGCTCGATCACGGGTTGCGGGTTGCCGTCGAGGTCCAGGACCAGGGAGGCTTCGGTGTACCAGGACGGAACCACCGGGTTGCCCCACCAGTCGCGGCGTTGGTTGTCGTGGACGTCCCAGGTGACGGTGGGGTTGTCCGGATCACCCGTGTAGTAGTCCTGGGTGTAGATCTCTACGCGGTGGCCGTCGGGATCAAGGATGTAGAGGTAGAAAGCGTTGGACACACCGTGGCGTCCGGGGCCGCGTTCGATGCGGTCGGAGATGCGCAGGGCGCCCATCTTGTCGCAGATCTGGATGATGTTGTGCTTCTCGTGCGTGGAGAACGCGATGTGGTGCAGGCGGGGTCCGTTGCCACCGGTCAGCGCGGTGTCGTGCACAGTCTGCTTGCGGTGCATCCACGCGGCGTACGTGACGCCGTCGGAATCCTTGATGTCTTCCGAGACGCGGAAGCCGAGGTCCTCCAGGTACTTGCGGCCGCGCGGGACGTCAGGGGTCACCTGGTTGAAGTGGTCCAGGCGGACGAGTTCTCCGGCGGAGTAGAGGTCGTAGCGCTGGGTGAGGCGTTCGACGTGCTCAACGTCGTAGAAGAACTCGTACGGGAAGCCCAGCGGGTCTTCCACGCGGACGGAGTCGCCCACACCTTTGGTGAAGCCTTCCTTGCGGCGCTCAACCCGGCAGCCCAACTCGCGGTAGTACGCCTCAGCGGCGTCCACCTCGGCCGGGGACTTCACACGGTACGCGAACGCTGCGGCTGCCGCGACCGGGCCTTTGCGGAGGACCAGGTTGTGGTGGATGAACTCCTCGAAGGAGCGCAGGTAGATGGTGTTCTCATCTTCCTCGGTGACGTGCAGGCCCAGAAGGTCCACATAGAACGCGCGGGATTTGGCCAGATCCGTGACCACGAGTTCCAGGTAGGCGCAGCGGACAATGTCCGGAGCCGGGACTGCGGGAGTGGGGATGGGGCCGGTGAAGTTGCTCATGGGATTCTCTCTTCGTTGAAAGGGTGGTGTGGGAACCCAACTGAGTAGCAGTAGATGCCGTTTTGGAGACTCAAAACGCGCACTATTGCGACCTAGTCGGGTACTAGGCGCCGAACTTGGGCGTGTGGACGGAGCCGAGCGTGATGTGCACGGCTTGCTGATCGGTGTAGAAGTCGATGGAACGGTAGCCGCCCTCATGACCAAGACCGGAGGCCTTGACGCCCCCGAACGGAGTACGCAGATCGCGGACGTTGTGGCTGTTGAGCCACACCATGCCGGCCTCCACGTTCTGGGAGAAGTTGTGCGCCCTGGTCAGGTTCTGGGTCCAGATGTAGGCCGCCAGGCCGTACTTGGTGTTGTTCGCCAAGGCGAGGGCTTCGTCGTCGTTCTCGAAAGGCGTGATGGCCACGACGGGACCGAAGATTTCCTCCTGGAAGATCCGCGCGTCAGGGGCGACGTCGGCAAACACCGTGGGTGCTATGTAGTTGCCTTCGGGCAGGTGGGCGGGTCGGCCTCCGCCGGCCAGGAGCCGCCCTTCGGACTTGCCGATCTCCACGTACGACGCCACCTTCCGGTAGTGCTCGGGGTGGACCAGTGCGCCTACCTGGGTCTTGGGATCGTGGGGATCGCCCACCACGATGTTCTTGGCCCTGGCGGCGTACTTTTCGCAGAATTCGTCGTAGATGGCGCGCTCAACCAGGATGCGGGAGCCGGCGGTGCAGCGTTCGCCGTTGAGGGAGAACACACCAAACAGCGCGGAATCAATTGCGGCATCCAGATCTGCATCGGCGAACACGACGCATGGGGACTTGCCGCCGAGCTCCATGGACAGGCCCTTGAGGTTGGCTGCGGCGTTGCGGAAGATCGTCTGGCCCGTGGTGGTCTCGCCCGTGAAGGAAATCAGCGGAACGTCCGGGTGTTTCACCAGGGCATCGCCGGCTTCTTCGCCCAGGCCATTGACCAGGTTGAACACGCCGTCGGGCAGGCCTGCGTCCTTGAAGATCTGCGCCCACAGTGAAGCAGAAAGCGGTGTGAACTCGGCCGGTTTCAGCACCACGGTGTTGCCGGTGGCCAGAGCCGGGGCGAGCTTCCAAGACTCCAGCATGAACGGGGTGTTCCACGGCGTGATCAGGCCAGCGACGCCGATCGGCTTGCGGTTCACGTAGTTGATCTGCGAACCCGGGACCTTCATGGCGTCATCGAACTGCGCAACGATCAAGTCGGCGAAGAAGCGGAAGTTCTCGGCAGCGCGGAGGGCCTGGCCCTTGGCTTGGGTAATCGGCAGGCCGGTATCGAAGGTTTCGAGCTCGGCGAGGCGGGCTTCCTGTGCCTCTACTGCATCGGCGATCTTGTTCAAGACCCGGGCACGCTCACGCGGCTTCATCTTCGGCCACGGACCATTGACGAATGCTTCGCGGGCCGCGGCGACGGCCAGGTCGATGTCTTCCTTCTGTCCCGCAGCAGCCGTGGCGTAGTTGCCGTTCGATACCGGGTCCAGGACATCGAAAGTCTTGCCGGACAGGGAGTCAACAAACTCGCCGTTGATGAAGTGCTGGATATGGGACGGAAGGTTCTCGGGAATGTAATGCTTGGCGGTCTCTACTGAGGTCGTCATCGTTGAAGTCCTAACTAGTGATCAGTGGCTGGTAATTACTGTTTGGCCTGGGCCAGGTAGGCGTCCAGGGTGGCTGCGCGGTGCTGGCGAGCTGCTTTTTCGATGGTGTCGGCGTCTGCAGCGCCCTCAATAAGCTGCAGCAAGGCCTCGTGTTCGCGCACCGACTCCTGCGCGCGGCCGGGAACGAACCGGAAAGTCGACGAACGAAGCGAGGCCAGCCGGTTCCATCCCCGATGCACCAGGTCAAGAATGTGCGGATTGGGGCAGTGCTCAAACAGGACGCTGTGGAAGTCCTGATTAAGAGCGGTGAATCGGACGGGATCAAAGTGCTCCAGGCACTCGCGCATTTCCTCATTGACCCCGCGGGCCCGGGCAATGGCTACCGAGTCGATCAGCGGTGCGGACAACGCAGTGGCCGCGCCCTCCACAATGCTCAAGGTCTGCATCGTGTACAGGTATTCGGTGGGGTCGATTCCGGCCACCGTGGCGCCCACGTTCCGCTCGAACTTCACCAGACCTTCGGCCTCCAGACGGCGGATCGCTTCGCGGACCGGGACCACGCTGAAGCCCAGGTCCTCGGCGATCTTGGCGAGCACCAGCCGGTACCCCGGAGTGTAGGTCCCCTCAACGATGCGCGCCTTCACAGCGGCATACGCCTGTTGGGACTTGCTTTCGGGATTAGCTTTCAGGGCAGGACTTCCGACGGCGGTTTCAGTCACCTGAGGCTCCTTCCGGGCTTTGGCTGGCCGACCACTCCGCGTACCGCGCCTGCCATTCCTTGTTCATCGGGTACAGCCCATCAACGCTGTTCCCTTCCTGGACCATCTGGAAGATGAACGTCTCTTCCTTCTCCTGCTGAATGCAGTCGTCCACCAGTTCCTCGGCAATGGCCGGCGGGATCACCAGGATGCCGTCCGAGTCGGCCACGATAATGTCGCCCGGCTGAACGGTCGCGCCGCCGCATGCGATGGTGATGTCGGTGTCCCACGGAATGTGCCGGCGTCCCAGGACTGCGGGGTGCGGGTTGGCGAAGTAAGTGGGCATCTCCAGATCGGCCACGGCCGAGTAGTCGCGGACGCCGCCGTCGGTGATGATCGCAGCAGCCCCGCGGACCTGGGCCCGCAGCGCCAGGATGTCACCGACGGTGCCGGTGCCCTTCTCGCCGCGGGCTTCCATGACCAGGATTTCGCCCTCATTCACGGAGTCGATGGCCCGTTTTTGGGCATTGAAGCCGCCGCCGTGGGTCTTGAAGAGGTCCTCACGGTTGGGCACATAGCGCAGGGTCCGGGCCAGGCCCACCACCTTGCGGTCCGGGCGGGTGGCCTGCAAGCCGTCAATGCTCACGTTGTTCAGCCCGCGCTTACGGAGCTGGGACGACAATGTGGCGGTGGCGACAGACTCCAGCTTCGCCTTCAGCTCCGGCGTCAGGACGGAAGCAGCCTCCGGTCCTGCAGCCTCCAGACCAGCCGCCTCACGCGATCCGTACGCCTCTTCCCGCTGGATGTCATCGGTCTTGGGACGGGCACCAAAGTCCGCGAACGGCGTCGTGCCTTCCGTGACTTTGGTGGCCAGGCGGCCGCTGCTGAAGTCACCGCCGGTGACCTCAATCTCGACGACGTCACCGGGCTTGGCAACGGAGGCACCGGCGGGGGTTCCGGTGAGGATGATGTCGCCCTCTTCGAGCGTGAGCAACTGGGAGAGGTCCGCGACGAGTTGGGCGAACGGGAAGAGCAGGTCCTCGGTGATGTCGTCCTGGACCAGGTAGCCGTTGTGCCAGGTGCGGATCCGCAACCGGGTGGGATCCACGGCGTCGGCAGGAATGAGTGCCGGGCCAACGGGAGTGAAGCCGTCGCCGCCCTTGGACCGGACGTTGGATCCCTTGTCCGCGTAGCGGAGGTCGTACACACCGAGGTCGTTGGACGCGGTGACCCACTCGACGTGGCTCCACGCATCCTCCAACCCCACGCGCCGGGCCGACTTGCCGATGACCAACGCGATCTCGCCTTCATAGCCGAGCAGTTCGCAGCCGGCCGGGCGCTCAACCGTGCCGGGAGCATCCGCGGAGCCGAGCGTCAGGGATGAGGACGGCTTCAGGAAGTACGAAGGCTGCTCGGGAGTGCGTCCGCGCTGGGCCGCGCGGCTGGGGTAGTTGATGTGGACCGCAATGACTTTGCGCGTCCGGGCCAGCATCTCCTGGCTGACTTCCTGGGTCCGGAACTCCAGTGTCACGGCGCCTCCTCTTCCTCGAGCTGCATCAAGTACGAAATCGTATACGATAACTATGGACCGGAAACGTGATCTGCGTCAACCCCCTCCCCAAAACCCAACTAAGTAGCAGCTGAGGGCGTTTTGAGCGTCCAAAACGGCCTCTGCTGCTACCTACTTGGGGGATGCTGGTACTTGAACCAGGAGCAGTGGGAGGTAACAGCATGGAGCAGAAGAGTGAGCCGGAGCTGCTGAGATTTGCCAGCGGCGCGGAGTGGGAAGACTGGCTCTCCGCGAACCACAGCACCAAGGCCGAAGCCTGGCTTGTCATCGGGAAAAAGAACTCGGGCGCCGGACTCATTGAGATACAGGACGCCTTGGACGGCGCCCTCTGCTTCGGCTGGATCGATGGCCAACGCAAGGGCCACGACGACAAGACATTCCTGCAAAGGTACTCCCGACGTCGGGCCCGAAGCTCGTGGTCCCAAGTGAACGTGGGCAAAGTGGAAGCACTGATACGGGCACGACGCATGCAACCTGCCGGGTACGCCGAAATAGATGCAGCCAAAGCTGATGGCCGCTGGGAAGCCGCCTACGTTTCGCAAGCCAACGCAGAGGTTCCGGAGGACCTGCAGGCCGCACTCGCCGGAAACCGGGCCGCCAAGGAAACCTTCGAAAATCTGGGCAAGACAGAGCGCTACCTCATCATTTTGCAGGTGCTAAAAGCCCGCTCCACAGAGTCCCGCGCCAAGATCCTGGCGAAGGCGGTGGAGACGCTGGCGGTGAGAAGCTAGCTGCTCTTACAAACTGTCGGTGGGCTCCCGTAGGGTACCGGCATGGACATCATCCTTGTACCCGGTTTCTGGCTGGACGCGTCGTCGTGGGAGGAGGTGACGCCGCCGCTGGAAGCAGCCGGCCACACAGTTCATCCGCTGACGCTGCCGGGGCTGGAGTCGGTGGACGCATCACGCGCGGGCATCGGCCTTCGCACGCACATCGACGCCGTGGTGGCGAAAGTGGACTCCCTCGACGGCAAGGTCATCCTGGTGGGCCATTCAGGTGGCGGCGCCATCATCCATGGCGTAGCAGATGCCCGCCCGGACCGAGTGGCCCGCGCCATTTTCGTTGACAGCGGTCCGCTCGGTGAGGGCGGTGTCATCAATGACGAACTGCCCGACGACGGCGACGACGTCCCGCTGCCGCCATGGGAATTGTTCGAGGAAGAAGACCTCGTAGACCTGACTGACGACCTCAAGGACGCGTTCCGGGCACGGGCCATCCCGGAGCCCAAGGGCGTTTCCTTCGACCAGCAACACCTGAGCGACGTCCGGCGCTACGACGTACCGGCCACGATCATCGCCTGCCAGTTCCCGTCGTCGCTCCTCAAGGAGTGGATGGATGCCGGGCACCCGTTCACGGCAGAACTCGCCAGGATCCGGGACGTCGAGTACATCGACCTCCCCACCGGACATTGGCCTCAGTTCACCAAACCCAAAGAGCTGGGCGAGGCGATCCTGACGGCGGTCGAACGCGCCAAATAGACCTCCGACGGCGGCACTTACCCGACGCGGCCGCCCTCAGCGAGGAGAGTTCAGGCCTTGGGCGGCGTGTTGGTCGCCGGACCTTCCGGCGCAGCGCCGCCCTCGCCTGTCCAGTCACTTCCCGTGGCGTCATCCAAGGCAGGATCGGACACCACGTCCGACTTGATAGTGGGCACGGTGGTGACGGTGGGCTTGCTGCTGGAAGAGGAGTCAGCATGCTGACCCGCCTTGGGGGAAGTGATGCCAGGGAACATCGCTTCTGCCTTTTCCAGTAACTTCTTGCCGGCCTCATACAGGTTGTCCAGAATGTCCGGCACGGATTCCTGGACTGCTTCCGTGGCCTGGTGCACGTTCTCTTGAACCTCAGGGTTCTTCCAAAGCTTCTCGGTGCCTCCGCGGACCCGCCGGTACACCTCCGGCCAGGACTTCGATCCCCATACGTAGCCGACAGCCACGCCAACGGCGAACAATGCTTTGCCTTTCACAGCAATCACTCCTTCCGAGGTGTTATTCCTCGACACTATCCCTGCCGGGCATGCCGTGTCACCTGCCCATTGATTGCGGGCCGGTTAATAGTGATTTGCCGAAATAAAACATTCGACTAAACTGTTATGCCAACCAGCGGATAACCGCAGGAAGTAACCGCATGAAACCCGAGGAGTGAAACCATGGGACTGGGTGACAAGATTAGTAATGCCGCCGAAGAAGCAGGCGGCAAGGTCAAGGAAAAGACCGGCGAAACCACCGGCGACAGGAACCTGCAGGCCGAGGGCGTCGGCGAGCAATCTGAGGCAAACCTCAAGCAGTCCGGCGAGAAAGTCAAGGACGCCGCTCAAGGAGTCAAAGACTCCCTCAAGGGCCACTAGGCCGCGAATCCGCAGCATTCGGAGCCCGCAAGCAAGGGCCGACTAATAGTCAGGTTACTTGCTACTTGCCTCGGGAGCCGCTAGCGTTGCTGGTGTAGTACCGAGTCCGACCCAATCGGCAGGAGTGCTTTATTGGCTGCATTTCATAAATTCATCGGGATTGCATAAAAAGTTCCAATCCCCACATTCCATAGGGCCTTCAGGGGCCCCATTACGGTGCCTACACCTTGGAACAGGCACCCGATGAACATACTCGCTTCATCACGTTCATGGAATTTCCATCAACAAGAAAGTAGGAGCAAAAATGGGTTTCTTTGGTTTTCTTCTGCTCGGCCTTTTGGCCGGCGCTATCGCAAAGCTTATTCTTCCCGGTCGCCAGGGTGGCGGCTGGCTGGTCACCCTCCTGTTGGGCGTCGTCGGCGCACTCCTGGGCGGCTGGATTGGCGGGCTCATCTTTAACACGGGCCTGCAGGAATTCTTCTCCCTCACCACGTGGCTCCTGGCTATCGGCGGCTCCATCATTGTGCTGCTGATCTACGGCCTGGTCACCAACCGCAGGACCCACCATGGCTAACAACCAGAACCGCGACGCCAACGGCGACGAACTCGAAGGCCAGTATTCCGAAGGCGACTACGGAGACACAGGTGTGTCCCCGGAAACACTGAAGGACGATGCCGGAGGCGACTACACCGAAGGTGACTACGCCGAGAAGACGGTACCTTCGGCTGACGCCGAACTGGATGAAAAGAACACGGAAGACGTCCCTAAGGACCGGCCCTTCTCCTCCGAACCGGACGAAGAAGCTTCAGGCTCCAGTCGACCGTAACAACTGAATACAGCCAAGAACCCGGAGAACTGCAGATGCAGTCTCCGGGTTCTTGCGTTGTGCGGGTTCATACATTGTGGGGCCTGATATTTTCGGGCATGGATTGTTGGGGCATCGACTCGGAAGTCCGCGTAGCGTCGATGAAAAGGATGGAGCGCCGGGTGCAGGACGGAGGCATGATGCAGGGTTGGAATCGGGCCATAGAGCTCATCGAGCAAGACCTCACCTCGGATATCGAGGTGGGTGCCTTGGCTCGTGCTGCCCTGACCTCCGAGTACCACTTCCGCCGGATGTTTTCCTCCCTGGCTGGCCTGCCCATATCTGAGTACATCCGCAGGCGGCGCCTGACGGCAGCCACTGCGGAAATCCTCGAGGGCGGGACTGTGCTGAACGTTGCCGTCCGCTATGGGTACGGATCGGCAGAGGCATTCACCCGCGCGTTCAAAGCCCTGCACGGGTTGAGCCCCTCTGAGGCACGATTGCCGGGCGCGGTTCTCCATTCCCAACCTCAATTGAGGTTCCACCTCCGAGTTGAAGGAAACGCCGACATGAAGCACCGCATAGAAGATCAACCTGCTTTCCGCCTCATAGGCCTGAAAGCCCGTGTCCCTTTGGTCCACGAGGGACCCAATCAAGCCATCATCGACTTCCAGCGAGGACTGGACCCCGCTGTCACCAAGCAATTGGTGGAGATTGCGGACATGGATCCCGCCGGCCCGCTCTCAGTCACTGACAACATCGAAGAGCAGCGCAACGAGGGAAGCGAACTGGACTACTGGCACGCAGTGGCCTCTACCAAACCGGTCCCGGAAGGTTTCGAGTCCCTGGAGGTCCCGGCCGGCCTGTGGGTGGTCTTTGAAGCCGAGGGAAAGTTTCCGGAAGTCCTGCAGGGTATGTGGGCTGATGCCGCCACGGAATGGTTTCCTGCCAACCCCTACAGGTGGGCGCCGGGACCGGAAATGCTCAGCGTCCAGGTGGAACCCGGCGGCACGCATGGCCGCGGGCAACTGTGGATCCCCATTGAAAGGGAAGAACTACGCTGAGGGAGCTGATCCCAGAAGCTGCCGAATTTCATCCAAGGGCAACACGTTCTGCCGGTATTCACGGGTGAGGACACGCAGTACGGACTCTGCGGCTTCCGCGTCCTCCGTCCCAATGGCCTCGGCCGCATAAATCACCTTGATGTTGTGGGCAAAGGCGTCAGCGGCCGTTTGGGCAATGCAGTTATGGGCTGAAATTCCGGCAAGAATGACGGTGTCGACGCCCCAATTCCTCAGGCGCATGGCAAGATCTGTTCCGAAAAAGGCGCTGTCCCTGGTCTTGATCAACCGGGGAAGATCTGCAGTGAGCAGCCCGGGAACGAACTCGGCCTGCTCACTGCCCCTGAAGATAAATCCCTGATCATCGTCGAGCATGTTCAGGCTCCACGTGGATTTGTCCCGTTCATGCACGGTTCCTACCAGGATCACTTTGGTCCCGGCTTGGAGCGCTGCGCTGGTCAACGAATTGCAGGCAGCAACAATTTCTTCCTGGCGCCCCTTGAGAGCAGGGTCCTCGAAGTAGGCATTCTGCATGTCGATCACCAAAACAGCGATCATCGTTGTACTCCCTAAACCTGAACCTCAACAAACCGCCCGGGCAGAGATCAGAGTCCCTTCCCGCCCGTGACCGGAAGGACTGCCCCCGAAATATAGGAGCCTTCATCGGACGCCAGCAACACGAAGGCTGGCGCCAGCTCGGCAGGCTGGCCGGCACGACCCAGTGGTGTGTCTTGCCCAAAGGTGGGGAGCTTGTCCGGCCATTCGGTGGCTGGGATCAGTGGAGTCCAGATAGGGCCAGGCGCCACTGCATTAACGCGGATCCCCTTGGGCCCGAGTTCCTCGGCCATGGCCTTGGTGAAGGCCACCTGGGCCGCTTTGGTCATGGCATAGTCGATCAACTGGGCGGACGGATTGAACGCCTGGATGGATGCCGTGACAATGATCGAGGCGCCCGGCCGGAGATGCGGAATGGCTGCCTGCGCCGTCCAGATCAGCGAGTACAGATTGGTTTTGAAGACACGGTCGAACTCCTCCGTGGGTATGGTTTCCAGGCCTTCGCGGTTCTTCTGGTAGGCCGCATTCAAAACCACCACGTTGAGCCCGCCAAGCTCCTGCACTGTACGTTCCACAATCTCGGCCGCGAAGCCTTCATCCCGCGCATCGCCGGGCAACAGCAGGGCTTGCGCTCCGCACTCACGGATCCAATCCGCCGTCGACTGCGCATCTTCCTCTTCCTCCGGAAGATAACTAATGGCCACGTTGGCGCCCTCGCGCGCGTAGGCAATGGCTACCGCAGCGCCGATGCCGGAGTCACCGCCGGTGATCAACGCGGTCTTACCCTGCAGGCGCCCGTGCCCCACGTAACTCTTCTCGCCATGGTCCGGTTGCGGATCCAGTGGTCTGGTGAGGCCCGGCTGTTCCTGCTCCTGCTGGGGGAATTCGCCCGAGTGGTACCCGCGGCGCGGGTCTGATGGTGCGGAGGTGAGGCGGTTCCCGTCGGTTTGCGGCTTGTCAGTCTGGTTCGGATCACCTTGAGTCATGATTCTGCCCCTTTTCATTGCACGGCACGGTGCTTTATTCACTCCACGGTACTTTTGCCCTGTACCCCGCCGCGCGATCTCCTAAACGCAGTCAGGATTAGGTCCGGAGCGTCCTTGCCTTGACCATCAGGAACAACCCGTAGGCGATGAGCCCCAGTGCAACGGCAGCCAACAGGTACGGACCATAGGGCTGCTCCTTCAAGGCTTTCAAACTTCCATCGAGGCCCGTTGATTGCTCGGGCTGCGCGCGAACCGCGGCGATGACCACCAGCAGCCCCACCAGGAAGAGGGCGATCCCCTTTGCGATGTAGCCCGCCACGCCAACCCAGAGTTGGAACTTGTGCACGCCCTGGCTGGACGACAGGGCAAGGTCCTTGGTGAACTTCCGACGGAAACCCCTCACCGCGAAGACGATGCCGGTAATCGCGACGCCGGCGCCGATGGCGACCAGCAGGAAGACCCCGAACGGCGCCTTCATAAGAGTGACGGTGAAGTCGCTGCTGGACTCCCGGCTGTTCTGGCCCCGCCCGACGACGAAGGACATGATGGTTGCCGCCAAGGCAGCAAACACCAGCGCCTGACCTAAAGCCGATAACCGCTTGGTCAGTTTGTTGTCAGGGAGGATGCGATAGCCAAGGATGGCATTTCCCAACTGCCATAGAGCCAACGCCGCACAGGCTCCAAAGCAAGCCCAAAGCAAGAGGGGGGCCGCTGGCTTGTTGGCCAACTCGGTCACCGCGCCGCTGACATCAGCCTCACCGCCGCGGCCCACAGCGAGTTGGATCGCGATGACGCCAATGAGCAGGTGCAGGAGCCCGCTCACGGCATAACCGGCCCGGGCAACAGCTGCGAAAGCCTGCGAATTCGAGGCTTCCTCGGCCACATCAGCGGCCTTCCTCATCTCTTCTTTGATGGCAAGCCTCCTTATTTTCGCGCTGAACTCCATCGTCCCTTAAACGGCGTCGGGCAGGTACTCGCCCGAATAACGAGGTGCCTGCCCTAGTGAAAGCCTGGCGCCCTAGAAGCCGACGACCGACTGCGGCCAGATGCTCCGAAGACCCGCACCAAGGGGGTTGAACTGTTCACGAACGGTCACCACTGCACGGGTCTGGCCAACGGTTTCCCCAGCGTGGCCCGCGGCGTCCGGGGCGCCTGCCAGGGCTTCGGACTTCGTGTGGGCGGCGCCGGCAGTCACGGACTTGGCGGAGATCTGGTCAGTCATTTCGGTGGTCCTTCCTGGAAGTTCCCGTCAGCTGATTGGCTGATGTTTCAACCATCGGACGGGGTCCTCAAGAAGGACGCCGGGTCATCTCAAGATTCCCTCAAGATTCAATCCCGGCGCGTCGAGTCCGCCCCGCCGAGGTGGCACTTGATGACAATGTTCCGCGTCGCGATTGTCATTAAGTGCCACCTCGGCGGGGCAAAGGATCTTAGCGGGCGTCCTTTTTGGCTTGGCGCTGGGCACCTTGCGAACGGCTGGAAGCGTCCCGCTTCACTCCGCCGGTGGTCTTCTGGTGAGACCGGGTCCGGCCGGAAGTGGTAGTGGATTTGGTGCCGGTTCCGGAGCTCTTCGGCCCGGTGGACTTGTCGGCGCCGGCGCGTTCCAGTCGCTCATCCTTGAGTTCTTCTGCCGCCTCGTGAGCCACCCTGGCGAGTTCGGTGCTCACGATGGAGAGTGCTTCCTCGAACACCAGCGCCCGGGCACGCGCTTTGTCCGACTTGTTGGCTGCGGCTCCGCGACCACCGGCTTCGAGTACTTCGTCTGCCGCTTTGCGTCGATAGTTCGTGGTGTATTTGTTCCGGGCCTTCCGCACCCGTTTATGGAGTTGGAGCAGGCCTTCCTCGTCGAGGAGCTCAAGTCTTGCTGGCTCCAATTCGCGAATCAAATCAAGTTGATCTTGTTTCAACACCCACAGATATTGGTCCATTCGCCGATGATTCCACACCTCCTGTTGGAGGTATGGAGCGTCACGGAGTTCTCACTCAACTGCACGGCCCTGGTGCGGATCGATAGCCTGCTGCTCCGGTTCCAAGAGCCAAGTCATTGCCTCGGCTTCGGAGGTAAAGAACCTCGTGGGGCAGGGCGCGGGCTGGGCTGCCAGTTGGTAGTCGACGAGTATGCGGTCAACAGGATTTTCACCCAACAACGCGATTCTGGAGGCCGCACAGGGCTCGATAAAAACGTCACGTGCCGCACGACTCAAGTGGCTCGCGTTGGCCATCCTGACCAGCAAGGGATAGCGACTACCGGCAGCGAACTCGTTGACAGCGTCCACGGCAGCCCGGGCGTTTCCGGCTTCAATACTGACGCCCGGGCCCCATGCCAGTAACAAGACATTGTCCGGCTCGAGGTGAAGGGTGTAGTCGACGTCGTCCGCTTCGGCCATGGAACCGTCTCCATCTCCACAGGATTGCAGGATTGCAGGATTGCAGGATTGCAGGACTGCCCGCATGCCACGGGCTGACTCCACCCTGCACCACTCAGTATTCACCCTGTCTCACCCGAAACGAGTGATCTTTGGCTTGGGGTCCGGGGCCTGTAAGAGATCAGGCGGTAAAGCGGCGCCGGTAGTCCGTGGGCGAGGTGGAAAAGGCGCTGGCAAAGTTTTGCCTGAGGGTCACGGCGCTGCCGAACCCGCAGTCGGCCGCAACCTGGTCAACAGACAAGTCGGTGGTTTCCAACAGGCGGCGGGCCGCATCCAGGCGGCGAGTGCGTATCCAGGCCGACGGCGTGGTCCCGGTTGAGGCGCGGAAGGCGCGCACGAAGGTTCGCCGGCTCATGTGAGCCTGGGCCGCGAGCCGGTCAATGCTGAGCGGCTCTCCCAGCCGACCCAACGTCCACTCAAGCAAACGGGCCATCGGATCCCCCTCGGCTCGCGGCGGAAGGGGATGCTCGATGTACTGGGCCTGCCCACCTTCACGGTGCGGAGCGATGACCAGGCTTCGTGCCACCTGGTTGGCTGCTTCCGCTCCCAAACGGCCTCTCACAACGTGCAAGCACGCATCGAGTCCGGACGCTGTGCCCGCAGATGTCAGGACGTCGCCGTGATCGGTATACAGCACTGTTTGGTCGAGGAAGACGTCGGGATGCCGGACAGAGAGGGAATCAAAGGCTTGCCAGTGGGTCACGGCAGATCGTCCGTTCAGGAGACCGGCGTCGGCAACGGGGATCGCTCCCAAACACAGACCCACTATGGTTGCGCCCTTGCCATGGGCTTCCCGGAGGACGTTGCTGAGGCCTTCGCCGGGCTCGCGTTCGTCGTCGAACCAGGACGGCACCACTACGACGTCTGCGTGTACCACCGTCGAGGGTCCTTGGACTTCCCCCAACACGTAGCCCTCGGCCGTTTGGATGTGGCCCGCCCGGTCAGAGAACAGGACGGTGTTCCACTCGGCCAAGCCTTGGCGGGAGACCTCGTCGAACACCATTTGCGGCACGGCAAGGTGAAACATCGTGACGCCGTTGAAGGCGTACACCGCGATCCTCATGGTGCCCTCCGCTAGTCTTTGGCCCAAATCAATCGTATATGGGCATTCGTGCCACTGGTGTCCAGCGGGTAATGGACGAATGATGAAAAAGACCGCCGAACGTCGCTCCACCAGCAACCACTACGGGAGAACACCATGAGCACACCCCGCCGCGCCCTAGTCCTTGTCGATGTCCAGCAGCAGTACTTCAGCGGCCCGCTGGAAATTCAGTACCCGCAGCACCAAGAGTCTCTTCCGATGATCGGCAAGGCCATCGAGGCCGCAACTGCAGCCGGCATCCCCATCGCAGCCATCCAGCACAGCGAGGGTGAAGGCGCGCCCGTCTTCGCCCCGGGAACAGCGGAATACGAGCTGCACCCCGAGGTGGAAGCCCGCCGGACCGGTTCATGGAAAAGGGTGGTCAAGCAGTACGGTTCGGTCTACGCTGGCACGGATGTTGCCGCCTGGCTGCGGGAGCACGACGTCGACACCGTCACCTTGGTGGGTTACATGGCAAACAACTGCATCCTGGCATCGGCCGTTGAAGCAGAATTCCTCGGCTTCGCCACCGAAGTACTCTCGGATGCCACGGGAGCCATCAACCTCAGCAACAACGCCGGAACCGTGGACGCCAAGACCGTACACACCACGTTGATGGCGTTGTTGAATTCCAACTGGGCCGCCGTTGCTCCCACCGAAGCTTGGGCCAAGGCCGTCGAGTCCGGGCAGGCGCTGGAAAAGAGCGATCTGGGCAGCTCCGCCATGGCAGGGGCAGCGTTAAAGGCAGCGTCCTGAAAAGCTTCCTGACCGGCTTGGATCAATGCGACGACGGCGACTCCGCATCCTGGCTTTCCCGTTCTTCCGCCGCTGTCTGCGCATAAGAAGCAGATACGCGGCGGTAGACGGGAGTCAGGAAGGCGATCAAGGCGACAACGATCATGATGATGCCGGCGGCCAGGAACACCAGGGCGATGCCACGGGAAATCCCTTCGCCCAGCAGGGGGGCAAGGCTGGCCGCCCCTACCTCGGATCGGGCGTAGGGGATGATCCAGAATTGGGCGATTGGTGCGATGAGGAAGGCGGTGATGGGCGCCGCCGCGGACTCGAACGCCATGGCGAAACCAAACACCCTGCCCTGCCGCGGTAGTGGCACCACCTTTTGGATGACGGTCTGTTCAGCGGCTTCAACCACAGGGACCAGCGCCATGTAGAGCCATATTCCCACGATGTAAACCCAAGCCCACTCGCGGACCGTAAACACCGCACCGATGAACCCCATCAACAGCACGGCAATGAGCATGGTCCGCAAGGGATTGGACCCGAGGCCGAACTTGCCGATCAGCGCACCTCCAACAATGAACCCCGTGGCGCCAATGGCGAAGACAACTCCCCACATCTCCACGGAGAACATCTCCAGGCCGTACGGGTCCATCAACGCCATGTACACGCCGCCAATGAAGTTGTTGAACGTGGAGAAGAGAATCAGCGCAAAAAGGCCGGATACTGCCATGACGGCAGCCCACGACCCCCGCAAGTCGAATCCGCCTTGCGCGTCGGAAGCGGCTGCCCGCACTTCCTCGGGCAGGCGCAGCATGAGCAAGTGCCCGAAGGCCAAGGCGGTCAGCACCAAGGCGACAACCACCGTCCACCCCATGCCCAGCAGTCCTACCGATAGCCCGGACAAGACCGAGGTGACAATAAACATGAGCCCCTGCACCATGCCGACGAGCCCGTTGGCATTGGCCCGCCGATCCGGTTCGATCAAGATGGTGACAGTGGTGGACAGGGCAATATTTCGCATGTTCTCCACCACTGCGCCGATCAGGATGATCATGGTGAAGATCCAGAACCATGGCTGTGTCAGGTCCAGTAGGGCCTGCTCGGGTGTCAGCAGGAACATGACGCCTGAGAGGACGAACATCACCATGGTGAAGGCGGCGGCGAAACGCATCACGGCCAATTTGCGGTAACGGTCAACGAAAGTTCCGAAACTGATGCTGGAGAGGGCGATCAGCAGCATGTACGCGCCGCCTATTACCCCTGTGGCGATGACATTCCGTGTCTCCAAGTACACCCAAAACGTCAGTGCGAACCAGAGATAGCTCGTAGTGATGTTCGCGAGGGCGGTGTTCACCAGGATCCCGGTAAAGGTCCGGGATCTTTGCGCGGGAGTGCGTAGGGAGAGATCGATACTTTCAGTGGACGCGGCGGAGGCCGGTTCCTGCTCGGTCATGCGTCCCAGTAAACCACCGCCGCCACGGTCCCGGTAGTATCGGCAAGGAATGCTAATGACGCTTGGGGGAGTAACAACATGACGGAAGTTCAGGGGCAGCTGTCCTTCACCGATGACATCAGCCGGGATCTGGAATTACAGGAATATGGCCTGGACCCGGCAGTGGATTCCACTCTCCTTCCCAATGCCGCCGTCATGAGCGCACTGCAGAACCTCGTGCGGCTGGCAACGGAGCTTTGTGGCGCTCCGTTTGGCGTGGTCAACATCATCAGCGCGGAATACCAGCACCAAATCGGGGCTTGGGGCGTGGACCCCGGAGTCTGTTCCCGCGAGGATTCCATGTGCGCCAAGGTGTTCCTTTCCCGCGAAAGGACCGTGGTTGCCGATGCATCACAGGATCCGCGATTCGCAGACAATCCGTTTGTCACCGGTGAAATCGGGAACGTCCGTTTTTATGCATCGGTCCCGCTGCAGACAGAATCGGGATTCGTCCCCGGAACACTGTGCGTCTTCTCGGATAAAACCAATGAGCTGAGTCCGGAACAGCTGAGCATGCTCGAAGTCCTGGCCAAGCAGGTTGTTGAGCTTCTGGAGCTTCAGCACCGCACGGTACAGCTTGACCGCACCTATGCCGAGTTGAGGCACAGCAACGCAAAACTCGCCGCATTCGCCGGCCGGGTCAGCCACGATCTCCGCATTCCCCTCACCACCATCCTGGGCTATGTGGAACTGGTGGAAGACGATCCCGACGTAGAACCGAACAGCACCGCCGCGCGCTACCTGGACCGAATTGGCTCCAGTGGACGGCGGATGCTCGGAATGCTCGAGGATGTGCTGAGCTACTCCCGGGTGGGCGGCGCGATCCAGCCGGCCCAGGTGTCCCTGCGCGAGGTCACCGAAGAAGTTGCCCGTGACCTGGGAATCGAGAATGACGGCGTGGTTGAAGTCCAGGACCTCAGGCTTCACGCCGACCGCGGACAGCTCCGCACTCTGTTGCAAAACCTGCTCTCCAACGCCATGAACTACCGCAGTCCCGACCGTGATCTGCGTGTCAGAATCAGCGGGGTTTCCAACTATCACGGAGCCACGATCTTCGTGGCGGACAACGGTAAGGGCATCAAACCCGAGGACCGTTCCAAGGCTTTGGAACCGTTGGTGCGCCTGCGTCGGCAAGGCGACGGTCCCGGCTCCGGGCTCGGCCTGGCCACGTGCAGCAGCATCGCGAAAGCCCACGGTGGCGACCTCACACTGGCTGAAACTCCCGACGGCGGAACCACCGTTACGGTTAGTTTTCCAGCCGGTCTCTAGCCGCTCCGGGGTGTCTCCGGGGTCTTAGGCGTTGTGCCTGCCATCATTCGAGGCATGACCACCTCGTACTTCCGGTAGAGGAAACCATGCAGCGGCCCACCCCAGTCCGCTCACCGTTCACGATCCCGCTCGTAGTCATCGTGCTCTTCATAGCGGCCTGCGTCCCCATGACCACCCAGCCGGCACCGCAAGTACCAACCGCGGTCATCGGGGCGCCCCCGTCCAGGATCGCCCTCCAACCGTCAATCGTGGACATGACCACGCGCACAGCCGGCACAGCGCCCACCGTTGCCACGTGGCAATACATCAGCGGTGCCCAGACCTTCAATAGTCAGCTCGATGCCCGGCTGCTCAGCATCTTCGATGCCCGGGCCGGCGGTCGCCACGAACCGGCGGCACTGCCGGCTACCCCCGCTGCGCTGCTGGCCGACGGCGTTTCGGTCACCCATGAAATTGTCCTGGCTACCGGAAGCGTTGTTGGATCCAGGTTAGTGCAAACAACCATGGCCGGCGGCGTCCGCACCGCCCGCAGCGAGGAGATCACCTACGAGGACCTCAGCACTGGCGTTGTTACCGGCAGTGCCAGCTTGATCAACCCGGCCATGACCAGCACCCTACGGACAATACTCGGAGATGCCATCGGTGCGGCGTCCCCGACGCAGGCTCCGGGCCCGGACCGGGCCCCGCCAACGGACTCCGTTTCCGACGCCGAGTTGCTTACCGCTGTCGCATTTACCTCCGCAGGGGATCTCAGCGTCACCATCCATCGAGACCCCGGAACACGTGCCGCTTTGCCCACCTCCGTCACCGTGACATTGAACGCCGCAGCAACAGCCGAGGTCATTTCTCCTGCAGGACAGGCGTTGCGCACCGCGGTCATTGCCGGGGCTCCGTTCAAGGCCCTCCAGCCCGAATCCGGCGGCCTGGCTCCAATCAACTGCGACCTGGTGGCCTGCGCTGCCCTCACCTACGATGACGGGCCCAATGCCCAAACCACGCGCCTTCTGGCGATACTCGACAAGCACAGAGTGTTCGCCACGTTCTTCCAACAGGGCGGATACGTCAAGGCCAATCCGGCGGTGGCGAAGGCCGTGGCAGCTGCGGGTCACACCATCGCAAACCACACCATGAACCACCCGTACCTCACCAAATTGTCTCCGGCGGGCATCGCGAGCGAGGTCGAGGGAGCCCAAAACGCCATCGAGAAAGCAACGGGAGTGGTGCCCGCCCACGTGAGGCCACCTTACGGAGCAACCAATAAGTCAGTGGCCGCTTCTGTAGGGTTGCCCCAAATCCTCTGGGACGTCGACTCCATGGATTGGCAATCCAAGAACAAATCCGTGTTCCTCCCCCGGATCATGAGCCTGGTCAAGCCAGGATCCATCATCCTCCAACACGACGTCCACGCTTCCACCGTGGACGGCCAGTCCGAGCTCATTGCCCAACTCAAAGGCAAGGGCTTCTACCTGGTCACGCTCCCGGAGCTTTTCGCGGGCATCGACCTGAAGCCCGGCGCGTCATACAAGTGCCGCGGAACCGCACCGGGATGCGTTGCCGGACGCTGACGGCCAAGAACGCTGACCTGGCGGAACTCAACGCACGACGGCGGCAGGTCGCCGTCGAGCGCTAATTCACTTCGGCAGGGCTACTTGCCCTCCCCGTTTCCTTTGGCTTTCTCAGGCTTTTTCTCGCTCTTGCCGTCGCTCTTTTCCTTGGCGATATCCGTGCCCGGCTCCGCTGCGGGTGCTGGCGCCGGTGCCTGTACCGGTGCAGGTGCCGGCTCCTGAAGATTGATCACCTCAGCGGGCTGGTCATCCGCGGGCACGGCTTCGGCAGGCACGGCTTCGGCAGTCGCCGGCGCAACAGGAAGGGCGGGCACCACCGGCGTCGTCGGCTGCGGCTCAGCCTGGGAAACCCCGGTGTCCGCGGGGTGGGAGGGGTCAGTTGTGTTGCCCGTGGGCGTGAGCCCCTGGGAGAGGATCAGCAAAGCGAGCGGAATGGTTACCGCTGCTGCGGCCACACCCCTAACGGTCCTGGGTCGCCGCTTATTGAAGTCCCTAAGGCTGGTGACGGTGGCCTGCCGCTTGGTTGGCGTGCGGAGTGGTGGCCTCGACGGCACGGCCGGCAGCAGCGCGGTCCTGCGCCCGGACTGGATCCCTTCATTCCCGAGCGCCTGCTCGACGTGTTGTGCCGTTGGGCGCTTTTCGGGATCCATGTCCGTCATGGCTTCAAGGAGCTCCCGCAGCGGACCAGGCAATTCCAAGGGGACCTGCGGTGCGCGGTGGAGGCGGGCTGATGCCGTCTCAATAGGCGTGCCCGGATATTCAGCCTTTCCGGTGAGGCATTCGAGGAGTACCAAGCCCAGCGAGTAGATGTCGCTCGCGGGAGTCAGCGCCAGGCCCTGCGCCTGTTCCGGGCTGAGGTATTGGGCGGTCCCCACTGTAAAGCCTGTTGCGGTGAGGCGGTTGTCGTTCATGACCAGCGCGACGCCAAAGTCCGCGAGCTTCACCGACTGTCCCACGCCGTCGTCGTCGGATACCAGGATGTTGGCCGGCTTGATGTCGCGGTGGATAACTCCGTGCTCATGAACCTGGGACAGGGCCCCGGCGAGCCGGATCCCGATGCGCGCGGTCTCGGGAACAGTGAGTGGTCCGTCAGCCAGTATGGCGCGCAAATCCCGGCCATCTGCCAGTTCCATGACCAGATACGCGCGCTCTTCGTCGTTGCGCGTATCGACGCCGGCGTCAAAGGCGGCCACCAACCCTGGGTGATCAAAGGCGGCCAGAAGCCGCATTTCATTTTCCTGGCGGGCACGGAACGACTCATCGCCTGAACCGGGCAGGAAAATCTTGATGGCTACCTCGCGGCCAAGGAGCATGTCCGTTGCCTGGTAGACGGCAGACATGGCACCCCTGCCCAGCAAAGAGCCCAGCCGGTAGCGGCCTTCAAGCGTTTCAGCGGCGTCTATTCCTTCATCGCCTGTTCCTGCGGTTTCGCTGGAGGCGGGGAGTTGGGGGTCCACGGCCTCGTCATTGTTGCCCACGAATGTCACGTCCTTCAGGCATACCTGGAGCCACGGAACCAGTGTCCCTGCGTCACCCAGCAATGCCGTCAATCAAACTTTCACGATGGCCGCGCGACCGACTGCTTCAGCCACGAGCGGCCCAGGCAATGAGCCCAAACAGCATCATCCGGTTTCACCAGATCAGTTATCAGGATACTGATTAAATCGCGGGAAGGGCAATGTGAAGGCTCAGCGACTGCGAGAGTCAGGCGGCTTGCAGTCGGTCCACAGCCGCGCGAAGTTCGCCCGCCTGAACGCCCAGCGACCACTCAGCGACGTCGGTGACGAACCGCGTGAACGCCTCGTAATCAAAGGATCCGGCGTTGTTGACGTAGGAGCCCACGCCGTCGATGGCCACCCAGATCCGGATGCAGGCTGCGAACGGATCATCCACCGCGAAGTCACCGGAGCTAACACCATCCTCAATAAGGACGGTCAGCCGCGTCCTGTCCAGGTATTCCTGCGCCAGCAATGCCTCGGACAAAGCCGGACTGAAGCGGGATAGATGCCGGGCATTGAGCCACAGCCTGGTGAGCTCAAATGCGCCATTCCCCTCGATGCGCGAGACGAGGTGGGCCATTCGCTCAAGGGGAGTCCCGTCGTCGGGAAACAGTTCTTCGCGCTCCTCCGAAACGGCGCGCACAAAGGCGGCGATCACCAGGTCCTCGGCGGCCGGGTAGTAGTGGCTGATCAGTCCGGGACGCACCCCCAGGCGGTCAGCTACGGCGCGGAGGGTGATCCGCTCCAGCCCCTCATTCAGGGCAATCGAAGCAGCTTCGACCAGAATTTCGGCGCGGCGCTCGCCGGGTAACTTTCGGACGCGTTGGGATGCGGGGCTTGACACCATGCTGTTCAGTCTATTGGATTAGTGACCAATAGCTCATTGGTCGTGCGACCAATAGTGTCGATGGACCGGTTTCCCAGCGTTGCGAGCCGGACCTTGCCCGAGAGGAACAGCGTTGTCCCACGCTCACATGACCGATCCGGTCAGCTACCCCGAACCGCTTGCCCACCCCGAAACCCGCGGCATCGAAGTCATCGAAGCCTCCGAACGGCACGGCCGCGCCCGGGACCTCTTCCCGGTCTGGGCGGCCCCAAACGTCAGCGTCCTCAACTTCACGGTGGGCGCCTCCCTGATCCTGCTCGGCATGGAACTCTGGCAGGCCTTCGTTGTCATCGTCGCCGGAAGCCTCCCTTGGATCCTCACCGGCATCGTCGCCACCAGTGGTCCGGCAGCGGGGACGTCAGGTTCGGTGATCACCCGCGCCATCTACGGAATCCGCGGCAACAGAGTTGTGGTCGCCTTCTTTGGATGGTTCATCTCCGCAGTCTTCCTGGCCCTGAACTGGCTCGCATCCTCATTCATGGGCGCTGCACTCCTGGCACAGCTTGGTTTCACGGATCCTGTCCTGGTTCCGGTATTCGTCACCGTCCTGGTTGCCGCGATCACCGTTCTGGTGGCGGTGTTCGGCCACAGCCTGATCCTGCGCAGCTACCCCGTGGTGGCCTCCGTGTTGCTTGCAATCTTCCTGCTGGTTACGGCGTTCGTCCTGCCCCATGTGCAGTGGGGCTACTCTGCACCCGCGCCCTTGGAGGGTGCGCCACTGTGGTCTGCGATGACCATCGGTTTCGCCATCCTCGCCTCCAGTCCCCTGTCCTACTCGAACAGCCCGGACCTGGCCCGCTACCTCCCGAAGTCCACCAAGCGTTCGCACATCATCGCTGCCACAGCGTTTGGGGGCGCCCTGCCCTCCATGTTCTTCACAGCAGTAGGTGCGCTGCTCGCCACGGGAATTGATGCCGCAGCGATGGATCTTGGCATCGAATCGGCGCTCCTCGCCCTGCTCCCGGCTTGGCTCGGACCCGTCTTCGTGGTGGGCGTCATCATCAACACCATCTCGCTCAACGGCATGACCACATACACGGCCAGCATGGCATTCCAGTCCATCGGCGTTCCCATCCGACGCATCCCGTCGGCAGTGGTAGTTGGAGCGATCGGCACTGCGCTGACTATCTATCTGGTGATGTCCACGAGCCTCCTGGACGCCGTCAACCTGATGCTGCAGGTGCTGGTCCTCATATCCGGACCCACCATGACGGTCTTTGCCACGGACGTCATTGCCCGCCGCAACCGCTACCGCGGACAAGACCTCTTTAACGAAAAGCCCGGCAGCCCCTTCTGGTACTCCGGCGGCTGGCACGTCCCCGGGCTGCTCGCCATCGTCGTTGGCGCGGCTCTGGCATCCCTTTTCCTCACCAGCGCCGTGTGGACAGGCCCCATCGCAGCGGCCATGGGCTACGTGGATCTCTCGGTTCCGGTGTCCATGGTGGTTACTGCCGGGGTGTACATCGTCCTGACGCGCCTGGCCGCGAAACGCCGCCCTACCGCAGTCCCCTCCATCGAAGGAGCCCACGCATGACCACCACCGGACCGCACCCCGCCCGCTACACCGGCGCCGCCGAGCAGCCAACCCTCGACACCTGGCAGGAGGGACCGCACAACCGCTGGACCTTCGCGCACCTGGGCGAATTGCTGCCGACGGCGTCAGTCACCCGCCGTTTCCCGGCCGCCCCGGCTGGGGCTACTGAGCGCTTGAGCTCCTTGGCCGTTCCCCGCCTAAGGCAACGGCTGGAGGAGACGTACACAGACGCTTTCCTGGTCCTACAGCGCAACGAGGTGATCGCGGAGTACTACCGCCCCGGCTTCGCTCCGGACGATCTCCACCTGGTCATGAGCGTTTCCAAATCCATGTGCGGCTTAGTGGTGGGGGCTTTGGTGGACTCAGGGGACATCGTGACGTCCGCCCGAGTGTGTGACTACGTTCCCGAACTCGCAGGATCGGCGTATGACGGACCGACCGTGCAGCACGTCCTCGATATGGCTCTCCACCTCAATTACAGCGAGGCTTACCTGGATCCGGCCTCAGAAGTCCAGACGCATGATCGCTCCTCAGGCTGGCGCACCCGGCAAGCCGGCGACCCGGAGGACACGTACGCCTTCCTCACAGCCCTCACGGGCAACGGCACTGCGGGCACGTTCCAGTACTGCTCCGCGAACACGGACGTGCTGGCATGGATCATCGAGCGCGTGACCGGGCTCCGGTATTCGGACGCACTCTCCAAGTACCTGTGGTCCAAGCTCGATGCAGATCGGGACGCCACCATCACCGTCGATTCCGCCGGGTTCGGCTTCGCGAACGGCGGGGTCTCCTGCACCGCCCGCGACCTCGCGAGGGTGGGCCGGTTAATGCTCGACGGCGGCGTAGGTCCGTCAGGCCGGGTGGTCTCCAAGGGGTGGGCCGGCAGCATCCTCGCGGGCGGAGACCCCGAAGCCATGGCCGACTCCTCCTTCACCGCCCTTCACCCCCACGGCTCGTACACCCGGCAGTGGTGGTGCACCGGTAATGAGCGCGGCAATGTCACCGGGATAGGTATCTACGGCCAATACCTCTGGCTCGACCCCGCCACCGATACCGTGATCGTGAAGATGTCCACCTGGCCGGAACCGGACAGCGAACAACTGCACGGGCTTCAGAACCAACTGCTCCTCGATGTCAGCCGTTCCCTGGATGAGCCACTAGCAACACGAGAAGTCCCAGCAGAAGCAACAGCCCCGGAAAGCAAGGAAAACGCAGCGTGACCACCCAGCTCTACACCAATGCCCGCATCTTCACCTCCGATACCCGCCGCTGGGCTGAAGCGCTGCTCGTTCAAGGCGAGCGCATCCTCTACGTCGGGGACACCGACACCGCGGAACGCCTTCGACCGGACGCCGAGCGGATTGATCTCGAGGGTCGCTTGGTTGTCCCCGGCTTCGTCGACGGTCATGCCCACGTAGTCGGTACTGGCGAAGCCTTGGGGCAGGTCAGCCTGTGGGGTGCCAAGTCAGTGGAGGAGATCCAGCAACGAATCAGGGCAAGGGCAACCGACCGCCCCCATGCTGAGCGGATCCTTGCCACCGGCTGGCTGCATGGCGCAATTCCCGGCGGTGTCCCCGACGCTGCCATGCTCGATGCCGTGGTCCAGGACAAGCCGGTCTACGCCTTCGCCTACGACTTCCACTCCGTGTGGGTGAACTCGGCGGCGCTGGCTGAACTGGGGATTGACGACCACACGAAGGACCCGCACGGCGGCACCATCAAGCGCGACGCAGACGGCCACGCCACCGGCTACATCGACGAGAACGCGTTCTACGACATGGTGCTCCCCTACCTCGATGCCCAAGTAGGCAAGGAGGAGCACGAGGCCAGCATCGCCGCCGTCCAGCAGGCCTACCGCGAGACCGGAGTGACCACCGCGTGCGATATGGGGTTCAACGAGACTGACCTCGAAGGTTTTAAGCGTGCCGACAAAGACGGCACACTAACCAGCCGGCTCATCGCCTACTGGCGCGTCAACAACGCTGGATCGACGGAGGAAAACATCGCCCAGGTCCAGCGGGCGGCGGCGCTCGCCGTCGAGCATGAATCGCCGTTCCTTCGCGTGGTGGGAATCAAGGTCATCATTGACGGCACCATCGACGGGTGCACGGCTACCCTCGGAATGCCGTACGCCGATGGTTCGAACGCGGAACCGATCTGGAGCCTGGAGGAACTCGCGCCAGTGGTTGCCGCTGCCGATGCCGCCGGTTTGAAGGTTGCCATGCATGCCATCGGCGACGAATCGGTGCGGATCGCCATCGGAGCTGTGGAACACGCCGTGGCAGAGAACGGGCCCCGCGAACGCCGCCACCGCATCGAGCATCTCGAGTTGGTGGACAGGGCCGACGTCGATCGCCTCGCCGCACTGGGCATCACCGCCAGCATGCAACCGGTCCACGCCGATCCTGCCATCAGCGAAAACTGGGCAGCCAAATTGGGTGATGACCGCGTGGAGCGCGGCTTCCCGTGGCCATGGATTACTGCGGCGGGAGCACGGCTGGCCTTCGGCACGGACTCCCCCACGTCCCCGCACGCGCCCTTGCCGAACATGTACGTAGCCACCACCCGGGCTTCGGCCTTGGACGCTTCCACTGGAACCAATGTCCCCGGCTTCGCCCTGCCCCTCGCCGAGTCGATCGAACATGCAACGCGCGATTCCGCGTGGACGTGCGGGGCGGAGCACCAAATTGGTCGGCTGGCTGCTGGCCTGTACGCGGACTTCGTGGTCCTGGACACCGATGTGCTTGCGTCCAGGAGCCCGGCCTCGTTGCTGGAAGCGAAGGTCCTGCAGACGGTGGTGGGCGGGCGGACGGTGTTCGAAATGGACCAGGCCGAGAAGCACTAGCCACAAGCAAAGCGCCCGACGGCGGCCTCCCGCCGTCGGGCGCTTCTTTACGTGACGTAACGGTCGTACGTGACGCAGGAAACTGCGGGCCGGCGCACCCGCAAGGCACAATGGAAAGCATGACCCTCACAACTTTCGCCCTCGTCCGCCATGGCCAGACCGATTGGAACGCGGAACGCCGGTTGCAGGGGTCCACTGACATCCCGCTTAACGACGTCGGCCGCGGCCAGGCGCGCGACGCCGTCGCCTTCCTGTCGGACCAGCCGTGGGACGCAGTGGTGTCCTCGCCGCTGGGCCGTGCCGCCGAAACTGCGGAGATCATCGCCGAAGGACTAGGCCTGAAGGTTGCGCGGCTGGTTCCCGAGCTGACGGAACGCAGCTTCGGACCCGCCGAAGGGCTGCAGGCCGGCCCCGAACTGGAGGCACTCCGCATTCCGGGAGGTTTTCGCGGAGGCGAATCCGACGCGGCAGCGGCTGACCGTGGCATGGCCGCCCTGGAAGAGCTGGCCGGGGAGTTTGCCGGCAAGCGCGTCTTGGTGGTGGCGCACGGTACTTTGATCCGGCTGACGTTGAGCCGGGCTATCGGGCGCACTTTGGACAGCGTGCAGAATGCAGTGCTCAACCTGGCCCATCACCACGTCACTGACGGCTGGCGACTGGAGTACTTCAACGGCGAGCGCGTCACGGCCGACGTCGAGGCCTGATCTCAGGTAACCAGCGCGGCGGCGTTCAGCGTCGCGGCGCCGTTTCCAGCACCATTGAGGCCAGTTCCTTGGCAATGCCAACGGCCTGAGGTTGCGCGTCGAGGTTGGAACCGGCGACTGCGCCGTCATACAGCAGGCAAAGCCGCGCGGATACGTCCCCCGGATGGGCGTAGCCCGCGTCTTCGCATAAGGACAACATGGCGTTGGCCATCCAGTCACGGAATGTGCGCAGTGCGGCGGACTCAACGCTCCCGGGGCGGGCTTCGGCATTTGCGTTGGCAAACGGGCAGCCTTTGTAGCCCGGCTCGGCAACGGCTTCCCCGAGGGCCTCAAAGATGGCCAGGAGCTTGTGGACGGGGTCATCCAAGCCATGCTGGAATTTGGCAATTCGATCGCGTCGGCGGTGGTCGCGTCCCGCCAGGTAGGCGGCGATGAGATCGTCTTTGCCGGAAAAGTTATAGAACAAGGAGCCCTTGGCGACCCCCGCTTCTTCGATGACCCTGTCAATCCCCACCGTATGGACGCCCTCGGAGTAGAACAATCGGTCTGCAGCCTCGAGGAGTCGCTGACGTGCGGGAACCTTGGCAGGGGACATAGCAGCAGCATATCAGACAGATCTGTCTAAATTTTTTTGACTTTATTGAACAGACCTGTCTAACTAAAGCTGAAAGACCACTCTGCTCAAGGAGCCTTCCCTTGCCTCGTTCCACCCCCTCCAAGTCGACATTCATCGGGCTCGCCGCGGTGTTCGCAGCGTTCTTTTTTGCAGCCGGAGCGCCCACACCCCTGCTCTCCCTTCGCCAACAGGAGTGGGGCTTTTCGGCCGCCACGCTGAGCATCGCCTTCTCCATCTACGCGATCGGCTTGCTGGCAGCACTCCTCATCGGAGGGTCATTATCGGACCATTTGGGGCGCCGCCCGGTCATGCTCCTGGCCCTCTACGGCGAACTCCTTTCCATGGCCGTTTTCATCTTTGCCCCCAGCATCTCCTGGGTGATCGCTGCTCGAGCACTCCAGGGTCTCGCCACGGGGCTGGCAACCAGCGCCTTCAATGCCGCCATCGCCGAACACGCACCCCCTCACCGCAAGAAGCTTGCCGGAGGGCTTGCGGGTGCATCCGTAGCCGGCGGCCTTGGCGTTGGGGCGCTCGTGACCGGAGCCGCAGTTCAATTCACATCTGACGCAAATACGCTGATCTTCGCCATCCTTGCCGTGGTCATGGTCATCGCGGTCGTATACGTGAGCCTCACGGAAGAAACAGTCACACCCAGGCCAGGAGCGTTTCGATCGCTTGCCCCACGGCTGGGATTGCCGGCTTCAATCCGTCGGGAGTTCGGCGCCGGCCTGCCGGTCCACATCGCGGGTTGGATGTTCCCGGCACTGTTTCTTGGGCTCTCACCAGCATTGCTTAGAGTCCAATTCGGACTGGAGGGCGGGCTGGTTGCGGGCTTCACGGCTTTCCTGGGGCCGTTCACCGCGGCACTGGCAGGCTTCTATTTCACCCGGCATCCCGCCCGTCACAGCACACTGGCAGGAGTATCCCTGATACTCGCTGGAATCATTGTGGTCCTGGTCGGGATCAGCGCATCCTGGTTGCCTGCAATCTGGATTGGCGCAGTGCTTGGAGGCGTTGGTTTTGGTGGATCTTTCGGCGGTCAGCTTCGGTTGATCGCACCCTTGGTTGAACCGCAGCAACGCGCGGGGGTATTTGCCGGCATTTACATCGCGGCGTACCTCGCGTTCAGCATCCCGGTTGTCATTGCCGGCTTACTGGTTCCCACGTGGGGAATCATCCTGACATTGCAGGCCTACGCGGCGACCCTCTTGGCGTTCGCTGCAGCGGGTGTGGTGATTCAGGCGGTGCGCCTTCGCAGGGAAGCGGCGGAGAAACCTGTGTTGGTGAGCGTAGACGCTTGATGGCTTCTCGCGCACACCTGACAAACAGGCACCTCAAACAAGCCAACTACCGCTCTTCGAGCCGCGCTTTCAGCTGCTCAGCATAGTCCGCGTAGGCTGCGGCAATCTCTTCCAGGTCAACCGTTTGCGGGAAGTCGATCACGGGCTGGTGTTCTGCCAGGTAGTTGGTGGTTTCTTCGACAATCAGCTGCTCGTCGAAGCCGCCCAGGCCCACCTCGGCAAGGAAGTCCGGGTTGGTGTGAACCAGGGATTCACCGTTCTGCCCTTCCGATGCCCAACGCACCAAGTACTCGTTCTGATTGACCAGTTCAATGTCGAATGACTTCTCCATGGCAGCAGCCTACGCCGTTAGCTAGCAGGAACTGACCCGCCCCGGACAGCGATGAGCTGAAGCAGGGCCTCTGCCTTGAGCCCAAGAAGGGCGGCTGCAAGGTTTCCCACCAAATCAAGCACATACTCGCTGGTGGCACTCCCGGCGAGCACATCCATGACAAGGCCGTCTTCCTGGGCAACAAGGGTCCGGGCAATTTTGGCTGGATCCAGCAGCGGAGAGAACTCACCTGAGCTGGTTCCGGCGTCGATGATTTCCCGGTAGACGCGTTCCTGTGCGCTGGTGAGCTCTTCCTGGATCCGGCGTTGTTCGGCGTCGCGGAGCATGTGGGGCCAGTACTCGTACAGAATCCGGGAGACGTCGTCGTCCAGTCCTGCAGTAGTGCCGGCGCAGATGACGGCGGCGAGCCTGGCGGTGGGAGTCATGTTCAGGTCAGCGGCTTCGGCGAGCTTCTCCAGGAACCTGCCGGAGGAAGCCTGCACGGCGGCAGCGATGATGTCGGCATGGCTGCCGAAGTAGTAGAGCACTGCGTTGGCGGCCATGCCTGCCTCGGCGGCAATGGCGCGGAGCGTGGCGCCCTCAGCGCCGTCGCGGGCTGCCACGGCCTGTGCTGCCGCAACGATTTCCTGCCGCCGAATGTCCTTCTTATCTACCTTGGCCACTGCCGCTCCCCCGTGGACGCTTGAAGATTCCTGTTGACATTGACTCTAGACCGGTATTGAATGGCATTCAAATTTGAATGTGATTCAAATTACTGATTCCAGATACGACTTACTGATTCAACGAGGAGTCTCCGTGTCACATCCCCCGTCCCCCACCCCACTCGCAAGCGACCCAACCCCAAAAGACGCACCATCAAAGAACCCGGCACCAAGCGAGCCAACGTCCAAGGGCCTGAAAGCAGGCTCCATCGGCATCGGACCCACCGTGGCCCTCGGGCTGGCCGCCGTCGCTCCGGCCTATAGCCTGGCCGTGACGCTCGGCTTCGTGGTCCTTGCCGTGGGAGCGAGCACCCCTGCCGCGTTCCTGCTGGGCTTCGTCCCCATCCTGTTTACCGCCCTCGCGTTCAGGGACCTCAACAAGGAAATGCCCGACTGCGGTGGAGTGTTCGTCTGGATCACCCGCGTTTTCGGGCCCACCGCTGGCTGGTTCCTTGGCGGATGGGTGCCACAAGTGGCCACCTTCATTGCGAGCGCCGCACTCGCCCAAGTGGCCACCACTTATCTGCTCAACTTTTTTGGTCTGGCCTGGATCGCCGCGGAACCGATCGCCGTAGCTGCCATCGCATGCGGGCTGATCGCCTTGAGTGCATGGATCGCAGCGAGGGGAATCGAACTCTCCGCCTGGGTACAGTACGCACTGATTGGCCTCCAGCTCGTGGCACTGGGCGGATTCTGTGTCGCCGCCTTCACGGCCATGGCCACGGGCAACGCCACAGACGGCGCCGAAAAGCCGGGCCTGGAATGGTTCAACCCCTTTGCATCAGGCGACATGTCCGGCCTCGTGTCCGGCGTCATCCTGTGCCTGTTCATCTACTGGGGCTGGGATGCACTGATCGCCGTGAACGAGGAAACCACGGACCGCAAGGGAACGCCCGGTAAGGCAGTAGTCATCACCACGGTCATCCTCCTGTTCTTCTATGTAGTGACCGCTACGGCCGCCGTCGGATACGCCGGAACTGCAAGCATCACCAACCCGGAAACCGTCTCGGATGTCCTTTCAGTCCTCGGACCGCAGGCGACCGGAGAAGTGTTTGGCCAGGTCATCATCCTGGCGGTGGGACTTTCGGCTTTGGCAGCACTGATGACTGTTGCTGTCAGCACGCCGCGGACCTGGCTCAGCATGGGCACGTACGGCGCGCTGCCCAAGTCGACCACGAAGATGCATCCCAAGAGGGGAACGCCTACCACCTCCATCGCCTGGTGGGCAATCATCACCATGGCCATAACGTTGGGGTTGACGGCAATCAGCCCGGACTTCATCGGGCTGGGTATCCTTTCGGTGGGCCTGATGATAGCGGCCTATTACGCCGCGACAGCCTTGGCCTCGGTGGTGTACTTCGCACCGCTGATGCGCACCTCTGCATCGGCGCTGATCCTGAAGGGCATCCTTCCCGGCCTCGGAGCACTCCTCATGATCGGAGCGTTCGCATACAGCGCCGTCGACATGCTGTCCCCCGAGTACGTCGGGCTGTCGTGGCTGGGCATCGGATCTGTGTTCTGGATAGGCATCGGTGCGCTGATCCTGGGCCTGCTGGTCACCGCGATCCTGAGGACCCGGCTGCGCCGTTTCTTCTCAGGCGAATCCATCCCCCGCGGAAACATCACCACCCGCCACCAACTTCCGTCCATCCTCAGCAACGACACTCATCACAACGAAACCGAGGCATAAATGCGCATCCTGTCCATCGCAGCCATTCAAACCAACCCCGTCCCCAATGACCTCGAGGCCACGTGGGCCCGGTTCGAGGCCCAAGCCGAATCAGCCAAGAAGCTGGGCCCGGATGTGGACGTCATCGTGGTTCCGGAACTGCTGCTTTCCGCGCCGGGCGAGTTCCTGCTCCCGGACCCCGACGGCGAAACCCGTTCCGCCGCGCCCATCCCGAGCCCACTCACCCACCGCATCTCCGCGCTGGCCCGCAGGCTTAACGTGTGGCTTGTGCCCGGCTCACTGCTGGAAACGGACAATGGGAACACGTACAACACCGCCATTGCTGTCTCCCCGCAAGGAGAAATTGTGGCGCGCTACAGGAAGCTCTTCCCGTGGCGACCGTTCGAAACCACCACTCCCGGCGATTCCTTCGTCACCTTCGACATCCCCGGCTGTGGACGCATCGGCCTGGCCATCTGCTTCGACGGCAGCTTCCCCGAAGTCGCCCGCCAATTGGCATGGCTCGGCGCAGAGGTCATCATCCAGCCCACACTCACCACCACGCGGGACCGGGCCATGGAAATCGTCATGTCCCAGGCCAACGCCTTCGCCAACCAGGTGTACGTGGTGAACGTCAACGGAGCATCCCCCTCCGGCGTGGGCGAGAGCGTCATCGTCGACCCCGAGGGCACCATCATGCAGCACGCCCGGGGCGGTGAGGAGATCCTGTTCGCCGTCCTGGACTTGGACCGCGTCACCCAGCTCCGCCGCTATGGAACTCACGGCATCAACCGCCCTTGGGCCCAGCTCCGGGACCAGGAAGGCCTGCTGCGCTTCCCGATGTTCGGCGGAGCTCACTTCCAATCGCCGGAGTGGAGTGGCGGTTCCGCTTCAGCACGGCAGGGCAGCGGCACTCGACGGGCCTGACCACACGCCCAACCTGAGAAGCGTTCGACGGCGAGCTGCCGCCGTCGAACGTTTTTTCCTCGCCGTAGAGAAGATCAGGTTACTTACTTCTATACTGGCGTTGTGATGGCATCACTATGGTTCGGATTGATTGCCTCCAGCGCCCTGGTCATAGGCGCAATCATCGGCGTGCGTTTCGAACTGCCAAAACGGCTCCTGGCCATCCTGCTGTCCTTCGCGGCCGGCTCACTCATCACGGCTTTGGCCTTCGAACTGTTCGAGGACGCGTACGAACAAGGCGGAATCGTGCGCGCTGCCGTGGGGCTCCTTGCCGGGGCCATCGTGTTCACGGCGTTGAGCGCCCTGTTGGACCGCTGGGCCCAACCCGGGAGAACCTCGAAATCCAAAGCCGCGGACGAAATACAGGGCAGCCCCAAGCTGGACACCGACGCCGCCGCGTCCGATAAAGCCGCCACCTCCGCCTCAACACGAGGCGCCGCCGGCATGGCCCTCTTGGCTGCGGTCACCTTGGACGGCGTGCCGGAGAATGTCGCCTTGGGCATCTCCCTGGGAGAGGGATCCGGCGGCCTGGCACTGCTGGCGGCCATCTTCGTTTCCAACCTGCCCGAGGCCTTGGTGGGAGCTTCGTCCATGCGCAGCCAGGGCCGCAAGGCTGGGCGGATCATGCTGCTCTGGAGCGTATGCGCTGTGTTGCTGGTTGCCGCCGTCGTCCTCGGAGCGGGGCCGCTCTCCTCAGCCCAGCCCGAGACGATCTCCCTCCCCTTGGCATTTGCAGCGGGCGCCGTGATCGCGTCGCTAGCGGACACTCTTATGCCAGAGGCCTACGAACACGGCGGCCCGGCCGTTGCGCTGAGTACGGCAGCAGGATTTGTTTTGTCGTTCACCCTCTCGCTCGCCTGAGCCGCTGGGCTTTAACCTCAGAGGCACTGACGAAAGAAAGCGCACGACGGCGAGTATCCGCCGTCGTGCGCTTCTTCTGCAGCTTGCAGTTGCTAGACCTCGGGGCGCCGCTCGACAATCGTGTGGGGTTCATCGCGGCGCTCAACAACGGTGTGGGGATCGCCGCGGCGCTCAACGACTGTGCGACGGGTCCGATTGGACATGGCGATGGAAATGATGAGACCGACGATGCCGACCCCGATCAGAATGTAGCCGACCAGGACCTGGTCAAGGAAGGGGATGATTCCTGGGGCGAGCGCGAAAGCCAGAATAGCTCCGATGGCAATCAGGGCGATGGAAGAACCAATTCTCATAACGTGCTCCTCATGTTTTTTCGACGCAGTCAGGGCCTGCAGCCGAATCCGTATCATCAGGATACTTACGTTCCACCTCGCCGACCAGCATCAACCCGGTGCCATTGTCAGTGGCCGTAGCGTGCCGCCACTCTGGCGATGGCATCCTCGGGGGTCGGCGCGGGGCCGAAGACCTGCTCCTGGCGGGTGACGTCCGCAACGTATTTCCCGGTCTCGAACCACGCCACCATGCTTGCCATATCGCCCACCAACGGAAGGATTTTCGCAGTCACCTTGCCGAGTCCAGCGATGGCACCGGCGGGTATGGACATCACCTTGATCTGCTTGCCGGCCCGGCGTCCGGCAATTTCCGCGGCTTCGTGGATACTCAAGGGCCGACTCCAGCCGATATCGATGCGCTCTCCCTCAACAATGTTCGCGTCAACCGCCTCCGCAAGATAGGCGGCAACATCGCTGGCCAGGACGAATGTGAGCCTGGCATCTTTGGAACCGAGCCAGACGAAGCGGCCCTTAGCGAAGGGATCACCACCCATACCTACCGCCTGGTCAAAGAAGGCGCCTGGCCGGAGGGCCACAAAGGGAACGCCGAGCTCCTCGAATTTGTCCTCGGCCAGCTTCTTGTTCCAGAAATGGGGAATCTGGGGAGTTTGATCGCTGGTGACGATACTGATCAACACAAAACGCGGCACTCCGGCGTGTTTGGCCGCGACGGCCAGATTGCTGTTGCCGAAGGTGTCGATGGCCTTGGCGTTCTTGTCATTCCGCGTATATCCAGCCGCCGTCGATATTGCCGCGGAAACGCCGGTCATTGCGGTGATCAAAGAGGCGGCGTCCAACATGTCTCCGCGGGCGATCTCAACACCCTTGGCCTCAAGCTTGGCGGCATTGGACTTGGGCCGGACCAGGGCCCGAACTTTCTTTCCGCGCTTGAGCAGTTCGTCCACCACTTGTGCACCCAAGAAACCAGTGGCGCCAACAACAAGGACAGGCAGGTCTTCGGCCACTGTTTCTCCTCAGGGGTTTGTTCCTAGGGTCAGTGGTAGCACGAGGCCGGAGCTTGGGGCTAGGGGGCGTTTCAGCTTCACCCTAAAACTCAAATGGTGATGACAATCTTCCCGCGGGCTTTACCGGCGTCGAAATACCGCATGGCATCCGGGACCTGGGCCAGCGGATAACTTCGGTCTATTGCAGGGGTAATGGTTCCGGCTTCGAGGATGCCTGCAAGGTATTCCAGATCCGCCGCGGTTTGGGTGCCCACGATCATGGTGAGCCTCTGGCGGATGAAGGGAGAGAGCGCCACGGCCCGGAACTGGCGATCCAAGCTGCCCGTCCAGGACCCACCTTCCTCCCCACCGGTGATCACTGCTGTTCCCGAAGAAGTAAGCGCCCGGCGAAGACGGGAAACCGAAGGGTTTCCGGCTATGTCGATAATGACGTCATAGCGCTCGCTGCCAACAGCGAAGTCCCGCGAGGCGTAGTCGATGACATGGTCAGCGCCGAGTTCCCGAACCAAGTCCGCCTTGGCGGCACTGGCCACCCCGGTTACCTCGGCACCGGCCGCCTTGGCGATCTGCACCGCGTAACTGCCCACGCCGCCCGAGGCGCCAGTAATCAGGACCTTGATTTCCTTCGCTACGGGGCCTTTGCCCGGATCGATACCTCCCGCACGCAACGCGATCAAGGCCGTGCACGCGGACACAGGAACCGCGGCCGCTTGCTCGAAGCTGATCCCCGCCGGCTTGTGGGCGAGCTGGTTCTCGCGGGCAGCGGCGTACTCTGCGAATGTTCCCTTCCCTGACCCGAAAACCTGGTCGCCCACGGCAAACCGCGTGACTTTAGCCCCGACAGCCTCCACAGTGCCCGCGAGGTCGAGCCCGGGCACGGGGTTCCTTGGCGTGCGGAAGCCGTAAGCCAAACGCAACGCAAACGGCAAACCTGTGGTGACGTGCCACGTACCGCGATCGAGCCCGGCTGCCCGGACCTTCACCAGAACCTCGTTTTCCTTGATGGCCGGGCGAGGAACCTGCGCCTCGTGAAGCACATCGGCGGAGCCATACGCTTCCTGCACGATGGCCCTCACGTTTCCGGGCGACGCCTCTTCCTTGCGCGCTTCCTTGGACTGCTGATCAGTGGTCATGGGCCGGACCTTTCTTTTCGTACGCTGTACCAAACACGCTACCGTACACTGTACTAAACCGCTAGAGCCTGACACTCAACGCAAGGAGTCCATGTGCGCGCCCCAGCATCCCAGCGCCTGCCCCTCAGCAGGGAACGAGTACTGGAGTGCGCAGTTGCGCTCGCTGACGAATCCGGACTGGCGGCGCTGACCATCCGCACGCTGGCCCAGAGCATGGGAACCAAGCCCATGTCGCTCTACTACTACGTAGCCAACAAGGAAGAGATCCTTGATGGGATCGTGGATATGGTCTTCAGCGAAATCCAACCGCCGGAACCGGGGGGAGATTGGCGCGCGGAAATGCAGCAGAGGGCTCACGGAGTGCGATCAGCGCTCAGGCGCCACCCGTGGGCAGTCGGGCTGCTGGAAAGCCGGTCCGCACCGGGACCGGCCACACTCCGGCACCATGAAGCAACGCTGGCAACACTGAGGGAGGCAGGCTTCTCCGTCCAGTTGACGGCCCACGCCTACGCCCTGCTGGACAGCTACATCTACGGCTTCGCCCTTCAGGAAGCAGCACTCCCGTTCGAGGGCAGGGACACCGCGGCCGAGATCACCAACCCCATCCTGGAGCGCTTCGCCACAGGTGAGTATCCGCGCATGGTGGAGATCGCCGTCGAGCACGTCCTCAAACCCGGCTACGACTTTGGCGACGAGTTTGGGTTCGGCCTGGACCTGATCCTTGAAGGTCTCAACCGGCTGAAATCCGGCGGGGAATAAGTGCCTTTCGGCTGGAGGCGCGAGTCTCATTGAAGGCGCTCAGGCCAACGGGGTACGGTCAGGCATAGCTGACGACGCCGAATGAGGGAGCTGAGTTCATGGCCAGGATCGAGGACTATGCGATCATCGGAGACCTGAACACTGCCGCCTTGGTGGGTCGCAGCGGTTCCATCGACTGGATGTGCCTGCCGCGCTTCGACTCCCCCGCCTGCTTCGCCGCACTGCTGCACACCCCCGACGCCGGCCGCTGGCTGCTGGCGCCCGCCGGAACAGCGGACGGCGGCGACTGCACGCGTCGCCAATACCGTGAGGACACCCTCATCCTGGAAACGGAATGGGAAGTTGACGGCGGATCCGTGCGGGTCCTCGATTTCATGCCCGTCCGCGACGACGCCGTGGACCTGGTGCGGATCGTCGAAGGAGTGTCGGGCGAGGTCACCATGCAGATGGAACTGGTCCTGCGCTTTGATTACGGCCGGGTGGTGCCATGGGTCCGTCATGGCGAGCACGGCATCAGCGCGGTGGCCGGCCCCGACAGCGCCTACCTCACCACCCCCGCTCCCCTGGAGGGCCGGGACAAGCGCACCTTCAGCGAATTCACTGTCCGCGCGGGCGAACGCGTTCCCTTCGTGCTGCGCTGGGCTCCAAGCCACGAACGCGAGCCACGTCGAATCAATCCGATGCATGCACTGGAGGCGACGGAGTCGTTCTGGCTGGAATGGATCGGCCGCAGCGAGATGACGGGCAAATACAAAGAACCGGTGGAGCGGTCCCTCATCACCCTCAAGGCACTCACGTATGCGCCTACAGGCGGCATTGTGGCCGCCGCAACAACCTCCCTGCCCGAGCAAATCGGCGGGCCCCGCAACTGGGATTATCGGTATTGCTGGTTGCGCGACGCCACCTTGACCCTGCAATCACTGCTCGCCGCCGGCTACACGGAGGAGGCTGCCGCCTGGCGCGACTGGCTGCTGCGGGCAATTGCCGGCGACCCGTCGGAACTTCAGATTGTGTACGGTCTCGACGGCGCCCGGAGACTTCCGGAGGCAGACATTCCCTGGTTGTCGGGTTACGAAGGTTCACTGCCCGTCCGTACCGGAAATGCCGCTGCCCCGCAGCTTCAATTGGATGTGTGGGGCGAAGTCCTGGACGGGCTTTCGCTGACCCGGGCGGCATCCCCGGATGGCAGTGTGGATAGCTCCTGGGACATTCAAGTCGCTCTGATGGAGTTCCTCGAAGGGGCATGGGACCAGCCCGACAACGGGCTGTGGGAAATGCGCGGACCACGGCAGCACTTCACCCATTCCAAAGTGATGGCGTGGGTGGCTGCCGACCGAATGGTCAAAGCCGTCCGAACATCCGGCTTCCCAGGCCCTGCCGACAGGTGGGCTGCGCTCCGTAGCGAAATCCATGCAGATGTCATGGCCAAGGGCTTCGACGATGAACTCAACAGCTTCGTCCAGTCCTACGGCAGTAAGGAACTGGATGCGAGCCTGCTCCTGATTCCGCGCGTCGGCTTCCTGCCCCACCGGCATCCGCGGGTTATAGGAACTGTGGACGCCATCCAGAAAGGACTCACCGACGACGGACTGGCCCTCCGGTATCGCACCCAGTCCGGACATGACGGACTCCCGGGTGATGAAGGCGTGTTCCTGGCATGTTCGTTTTGGCTGGTGGATGCGCTGCTGGGAATCGGCCGCTCGGGTGAGGCTACCGAGCTATTCGAGCGCCTTCTTAGCTTGCGTAACGATGTGGGCCTGCTCAGTGAGGAATGGGATCCGCGGACGCAGCGGCACCTCGGCAACACCCCGCAGGCCTTCAGCCATTTCCCGTTGATTCACAGCGCCCTGCAACTTCACCAGGGCGAGGCCCACAGCAGCGACACCCCGCTTCACAAACCCAAGCATCCGGACAGCGCCAGTGGCTCTACCCTTCGGAATGATCCTCGCCTTCGGTAGCTGATGGTTCGCCCTTGTGGCTCGCTTCCTCCAAGTGCAGGTCCAGCTTACGTTCGGCTTCGCGTCGACGCTGACCTACGGTCCGCATCTGCTGCGTGGTGGGGTCACCTCGATCTTCCGACGCTGCGCCGATTGGCGCGGCGGGCTGCACCTGCTCTTGTTCGCCCATACCCCAATGGTCCCATCACCAGTTCGTCAGCGATAGCTAAAACTGCCGTTGCGAGGCCCGCTCTGCACCCTCTCCCGGCTCTTTGGGGCGCAGAGCGGGCCTCGCAACGTGTGCTTAGCGGCGGGTCTCGCCCGTGCCGGTTCCTTCTGTTTCGATGCGCTCCTTGCGGACTTCCTCGTCAATCTGGACCTCGTCAGTGACGGTGTCCTTTTCGAGGCGAACCCGCTCAACAGGAACGGTTTCCTTCTCCACAACGGGGCGTTCCTCATGGAGGGTGACCTCGTGCTCGCTCTCCGTCAGATCCGAACCGGACATGGCGTCACGCGAGTTGGCGTCCGTAATGGGCTCACGCTCCAGCCGGACTTCCTCACGCTGGACGGGGACGGTGGTGGTGACGTTTTCGGTGGTGATGTACTTGCGCAGCCGTGCTTGGCCGGTGGCTTGCCGTTCGGTGCCCACGTTCAGCCGCTCTTCCGAACGGGTCATGGCGTCGTCGCGGTTGGTGTCTGTATCCCGCGTGTAATTGGCGTCTGTGTCCACAGCATCCCTAGTGCCGGTAGTGCCCGCCGTCCCGACCGTGCCGGTAGTGGTGCCGGCATAGTCGCCATGGCCACTGAAGCTGTCCCTGCCCTCTAGTCCATAGTGGTTGTACAGGCGGCTCTCCTCGCCCGGATCCAGGTGCCCGTCTTCGGCCACACGCGGGGCATCCTTGACGTGGTCCTTGCTGAAGGGAACCACCACGTCGTCACCTTCCACCGTGGCGTCCTGCAGGGGGATGAACGATTCCGAACTGCCAAAAAGGCCGGTTTTGACGGTCACCCAGGTGGGCTCACCCGTGTCGTCGTCGGTGTAGAACGTGCCAATGGAGCCGACCTTGTCACCTTCGGTGGTGCGGACGTTTCCGTTGAGGCCCATCAAACGGTCAATGTTTTCCCTCGCGAGCATGATGTCTCCTTGGAATGCGGTTCTCTTACTGTGGGTTGCCAAGCGGGCTGCATCACCAGGCATGGTTTCCGGACGCCCGTACGGGGAGTGAATTCAACCCGTCGGCTTTAAGGAACACCAAATCATAAGCATGCTTAGTGTTTGCTTGGCAAGCCCCAATTGAAGAATCGGTGGCGCTTGCCACGCCCAGGATTTCACTGCGATGAGTACGGGTTCCGGAGGGAGATTCCGGACTAGCCTCAGCTTGCGCTGGACTTCACTGGCTCTAACTTCACAAGCGCTAGCTTGACCGACACCAGGGCGAAAAGAGCGTTCGACGGCGAGCTACCGTCGTCGTAGGCTTTCTGCAGCGCTTCGGAAGCTTGGGTGGGCGGCCCGTCCCGGGTAGCGTGAGCCGAGGACAGGTTGCGCCCCGCCGCGAGCGGACGATCCCAAGGAGTTGCCCCATGAGCAGATCCCACCGAGCGTCACAGCATGAACCGGACACCGCCGTCGAACTCAATCCCTTGTTCAGCAGGCCCGGAGAATCCAACATTTTCCCCCGTTTCACCCTGCCGGACGGCGAATCGTTGCCGGCCACGGCTTACCAGGTTGTCCACGACGAAGCGATGTTGGACGGCAATTCGCGGCTGAACCTGGCCACGTTCGTCGGGACATGGATGGAGACGGAAGCATCCAAGCTTTATGCCGAGACGTTCGACAAGAACATGATCGACAAGGACGAGTACCCGCAGACAGCACTGATCGAGACGCGCTGCTGGCGGATGCTCGCGGACCTGTGGAATGCGCCGGATCCCGAGAAGAGCATCGGCACCTCCACCATCGGGTCCTCCGAGGCCTGCATGCTTGGCGGCTTGGCCTTAAAGCGACGCTGGCAACATGACCGGCGCGCTGCCGGCAAGACCACGGAGAAGCCCAACCTCATCCTCAGCTCCGCCGTCCAGGTGTGCTGGGAGAAGTTCTGCAATTACTGGGACGTGGAGCCCCGGTTCGTCCCGGTCTCGGCCGAGCATCCCACATTGGACGGCCATGACTTGGACAAGTATGTGGACGAGAACACCATCGGCGTCGTCGCCATCCTGGGCGTCACCTACACCGGCAAGTACGAGCCGGTGGAGCTCATCTCCGAGGCCTTGGACGAGATTCAGGCACGTCGCGGACTGGACATCCCCATCCACGTGGACGGTGCTTCCGGAGCCATGGTGGCACCGTTCCTGCAACCCGAAACCGTGTGGGATTTCCGGCTCCCCCGCGTCGCTTCCATCAACACCTCCGGCCACAAGTACGGTCTGGTGTACCCGGGCCTGGGCTGGGTGGTGTGGCGGGACGCGGCGGCACTCCCCGAGGACTTGATCTTCCACGTCAGCTACCTCGGCGGGGATATGCCAACGTTTGCGCTGAACTTCTCACGGCCCGGCGCCCAGGTGTTGCTGCAGTACTACCTGTTTCTCCGCCTCGGCTTTGCCGGATACAGGTCTGTCCAAGCGACGTCCAGGGATGTGGCACTTTACCTCTCCAGCGAGATAGGGGCGATGGACGCGTTCACCCTCTGGAGCGACGGGTCGGATATCCCGGTGTTCGCGTGGCAGCTTAGCGACGGCCACACGGAGCATTGGGACCTTCACCACCTCTCGGAACGGCTCAGAATGAACGGCTGGCTGGTTCCGGCCTACCCGTTGCCCGATGGGTTGAGTGAGGTCACAGTCCAAAGGATCGTGGTCCGCAACGGTTTCACCCGGGACCTCGCCTCCAGCTTCCTGGCTGACCTGAAGAAGGAAGTGGACTACCTCGACAGCCTCACGGCGCCGATGCCCACGGACAAGCAGTCAGAAGGCTTTCACCACTAACTCCGGGAAAGGAACTTCCATATGTGTCGGCTCTTCGGGCTCCACGCCGGTCCACGGCCGGTGCGGGCCACCTTCTGGTTGTTGGATGCGCCGGACAGCCTCTCCGTGCAAAGCCGACGCGAGCCCGACGGCGCCGGCATAGGTACGTTTGATACGGCAGGCAGGGCGCACGTAGCCAAACAGCCTTTGGCGGCGTGGGAGGATCACGCTTTCGCCCGCGAAGCAAGGGACCTGAAGAGCACCACGTTCCTGGCCCATGTTCGGTACGCCAGCACCGGCGCGCTCACCATGGCCAATACGCACCCGTTCGAGCAGGACGGGCGGCTGTTCGCACACAACGGTGTTCTCCACGGCCTGGACCAACTCGATCAGCACCTCAACACGCTCGGCGTGATGGACCTGGTGCTGGGACAGTCGGACAGCGAACGCCTTTTCGCACTCATCACGGCGGAAACGCGCCTCGCCGGAGGGGACGTAGGGACCGGCATAGTGAAGGCCATCAACTGGGCCGCTCGGGAGCTCCCCGTTTTCAGCCTCAACTTCATCCTGACCACCGCAACGGACATGTGGGCGCTGAGATACCCGGCCACCCACGAGTTGTACGTGCTTGAACGGCAGGCCTCTGCATCTGCCCCGCTCGACGCCCGAAGTCATCGGATCCGTTCGAAGAGTACCGAGCTCTCCCGTTCTCCGCATGTCCTCTTCGCCACCGAACCCATGGACCCCAACCCTGGCTGGCGGCCCATGAAGTCCGGCGAGCTGGTTCATGTCGGTCCGGATCTCTCCGTAACCTCCACTGCGCCCTTCCCGGATGCTCCTGCGCGTCTGCTCACGCTCGCCGATCTTGAACCGACCGCGGCGGCGTCGCAACAGCCTTGACCGCCACTTCTGCAGTCCGTTCCCAACGCGACAAACGCACGACGGCGACCTGCCGCCGTCGTGCGTTTCCCCGCCAATACGCCTCGTCAGGTATGTCAGCCAGCGACTGGTGCCGCTTCCTTCCTGAGGAACACCGCAACGGCCACAGCAGCCGCGGCGCATATGGCCGCATTCACCCCGACCGCCACCGTGACGCCGTTGAGGACGGCGGGAGCGTCCGAGGCGCCGATAGCCACCAGCTGAGCGGTGAATACCGCGCTCATCACCGGGATCCCCATGGTGATGCCGATCTGCTGGCTCATTGTTGCCAGCCCGGTTGCCATGCCTTGATCTGCGTCGGGCAGCCCTGAAGTGGCGGTCACCATGAAGCCCACGATGACCACCAGGTTGGCGACGCCGCCAACGAATGTCGCCACAAGGAGGAGCCCGATGGACGCCGGATCCGAGCTGAGCAACACCAGCGCTCCGGTGGCCGCTGCCTGAACCACGAACCCGTACACAATTGCCTTTTTGCTGCCGACCCTCGCAATTACTTTGGGTCCGAGCATGCCGCCGAGCACCGTGCCCAAGCCCAGGACGGCGAAGGAAAGACCCGCACCGAGCGGCGTATAGCCAAGGACCTGCTGCAGGTACAGGGTTAGCAGGAACACCAGCGATGTCTCGGTAACGAAGGCCAGGACTCCGGCGACGTTGCCCCACGCCACGCTCGAACGCTTGAGGATGGCAAGAGGCACCAGCGGATGCAGCGCCCGGCTTTCAACCATGGCAAACACCGCAAAGAGGACGACGGCGGCCGCAAGCGCACCGAGCGTCAGAGGGTGGGTCCAGGAGTGTTCCGCGGCATGCGTGAGGCCGAAGACCAGTGCGAGCAGGCCAAGGGTGACCGTGATGGCGCCGGGAACGTCGAGCCGGACCTTGGACGATGGTCGGCTTTCGGCGAGTACAACGGGTGCGATGAGGAGAACTGCTACCGCAACGGGAACATTGATGAAGAACGCCCACCGCCAGCTCAGGAGCTCGGTCAGCAGCCCACCAAGGATTGCCCCCGTGGTGAATCCGGCAGCCATCAGGGACCCATTGAGCCCGAGTGCTTTGTCCCGAAGAGGGCCTTCCGGGAACGAAACCAGAAGCAGTGACAGGGCCGCCGGTACCACCATCGCCGTTGCGATTCCTTGGCCCACCCTTGCCAGCAGCAGCAACGCCGGTTCAGCGGCCAGGCCACCAGCCAGGGACGCAGCCCCGAGCAGCGCCATGCCGATCAGGAACATCCTCCGCCGACCCGCCAAGTCTGCCACTCGGCCGAACAGCAACGTGAAGCCAGCGGCGCACAGCGCAAAAGCCGTTGCGACCCATTGGAGGTTTTCCAGCGAGAAACCGACATCGGAGCCGATTGCGGGCAGTGCGACGTTGAGGATCGAGAAATCGACGGCCAGCGTGAAACTCGCTGCCAGGAGGACGATGAGCGCAAGCCGTTGTTTGGTGGTCATGCTTTGTGGGGCTTTGTTTTGTGCTGGCTCGATGTGGGGATGGCTGGCTCTATTGGTTGTTGGCATGCGTTTGGTTGTTGGCATGCGTTCAGCGTGACCGTCTTCGTGGGTGGCAACCACACCCCGCTGTGGGTACCACTGGCAGTGACAGGACAACCCCGGCAATTAGCTGAACAATGGGGGCATGGGTACACATAGCGAACTTGGGGAGTTCCTTCGCATCCGTCGGGCATCCTTGCAGCCCGAGGACGTGGGCGTTCTAAATTACGGCATCCGGCGCGTCCCTGGCCTGCGACGGGAGGAACTGGCCATGCTGGCCGGAGTCAGCACCACGTATTACACACGGCTGGAGCAGGGCCTGAGTACGAACGCCTCAGAAGCTGTCATCGATGCAATCGCTCGTGCCCTGAACCTCAGCAAAGACGAACGCGTGCATCTCTTCAACCTGGCTCGTCCGGGAAAGACGAAACGCCGCACGCCGGCAAAGCCGGACAAAGTGCGGCCGGGGACACTGCGGTTGATCCAGTCCATGCCCGGCACTCCGGCGGTGGTGCTGGGGCGCAGAAGTGAAGTGTTGGCGTGGAACGTCTTGGGACACCGGCTCGTTGCCGGCCACCTGGACTTCGCAGCGCCGGAGGCCCCCTCTACTCGTCCCAACATGACCCGGCTGTTGTTCCTCGACGATCACACACGGGAGCTGTACACGCGTTGGCCGGACGAGGCGAGAAGGGCGGTCGCGTCATTGCGCCTCGTCGCGGGAAAATCCGCCGATGACCAGGAACTGGCGTCCCTGGTTGGTGAGCTGACCTTGAAAAGCCCTGATTTTGCGAAGCTCTGGGCCCGGCACCCGGTGGAGAACTGCATGTCCGGTGTGAAATACCTGCACCATCCTGAAGTGGGATATCTGGAGTTGAACTTCGAGGTACTCACGCCGCCGGACGAATCGGGGCATCGGGTGCTCCTGTACGCCGCAGACCCGGGATCAGCGGCTGCGGAAGCCCTCCAGTTGCTTCAGGTTTCAGGTGACACCCTGAAAGTCCCTCGCGGTTTGGCGGAAATCGACTCGTAAGGCATGCGGCACTTTAGTAAGTATGCTTGCTTTCTTGTCGGGGGTGGTGTTTTGCTTGATTAACCAAAGGCACCAGGATTAGGAGCTGACATGGTCTACGAAAATGGTGCGGGCTCAAGCACTCCCGAAGCCCGTAGGGACGACGTCGTCAGAGCGGAAAAGGAACGCTTCGGCGGCATCAAATGGGGCTCGGCTTTCTTTGGCTGGCTGACGGCCATCGGGATGACGGTCCTGCTCAGCGCCTTAGCCACTGCCATCGGCGTGGGGGTAGGAGCAGCGAATCCATCCGGCGCCGAACAGGCGGCAGACCAGGCCCAGCAGAATGCGGAAACCTTGGGCATCGTCAGCGGAATTGTCCTCGCAGTGGTCTTGTTCCTGGCTTACTACTGCGGAGGGTACGTCGCTGGCCGCATGGCCCGTTTCGACGGAGCGAAACAGGGGCTCGCCGTGTGGCTGTGGGGCATCATCATCGCCATTATCGTGGCAGTCCTCGCGGCGGTGGCCGGGAGCCAGTTCAACATTCTCGACAATCTCAACGGCGCACCGCAGATTCCCGTCGACGGAAGCCTGATGACCACCAGCGGCATCATCGGTCTCGTCATCGCCCTGATCATCCCCCTCCTCGGCGCCATCGTGGGCGGCAAGGCCGGCATGCGCTTCCACCGAAAGGTCGATCAAGCGGGCATCGATCACCAAGACGGAGTCGTCTGATAGGCACCGCCTAAAGTTGGGGCGGGCACACGCGACACTGGCTCAAGGTCGTTTGAAACCGGGCTTCAAGCTTCGTTCTTCGATGGCTTCAAGCTCTTGGAACAGCGTGATCTGGAGACCTGCGGGTGCTTCGAGTCGCGAATTCAATGACTTCCATGGAGTTTCCCTGGGTTCAGCAATCAAGGTGCCCCCTGCTTCGACCAAGTCTCTAGTGGTTGCTGCGGAATCATCCACTTCGAAGGCTATGCGAATCTTGGCACTGGGCTGGCCATCGGCCTCTACTTGGTCGATCAGCCGCACCTGGGCGGGGTTGGAAATCTCCAGGGTAGCCCGGCCGGCTTCGAGGATAGTGACGCGCGCATCCCCCTCTCCTTCGAAAGCAGCCTGCTCGGTAAGGCCCAGGGCATCGCGGAAAAATGCCAACGCAGCTTCGTAGTCCTCAGCCTCCACGACGAGGCGCAACTGCCGGACCGGTGATTTTGGACTTGGATCAATAGTCATGTTTGTACGGTAGGTCCTGAAGCCCCGATCTTTCGACAACCTGAGCCGTGGACTGACTTTTTCCACATAGCGTCAATGAGGGCTGATAGATGTGGCGCCATCCTGACAGGGTTGAGTTATGGAAGGCATAGGGCAGGTTTTGGCGCGGCGGACGGGTCCGTCCGACGCCAGTGAGATGCCCACGCGCGTCTCGCCCTCCCCGCTCGACACGTTTTCCCCGCTTCCAACGCGTGAGCTCCCGACGACGGCAGGCACCGACGCGGAAACCTCACTGGTTCCTGAGCTACTTCTTGGACTCGCGTCGGCGCCCGATGCCCGGGAAGCTGCGCCTCCAGGGTCCCGCGAATGTTCCATGCCCGAAAATGCGGCGCGCGAGGAGGAGGCGCCCCAGCAGTTGCCCTCGCCCAGGGCCTCCGCCCCCGAGCAGGCGCCGGAGCCACTGCGGCCGGAGTTGCTGCGGCCGAAATCCTCGGCGCCGGGTTTGCCAGTACTGGAAGCGGCGCTCCATGAGTGTGCAGCCGCAGCGGATGCGTTGCGATCAATGGGGGCCGATGAGGCGCGGTTGTTTGGTTTTGTTGCGGCTGCCGATTTCGCGGGCAGGGTCGAGGAGATCTCCCGGTCGTTGGAGTACTTGCAGGTCGTCGCCGCGCAGGCGGTGGAACGGACCCGGAAAGAAGCACAGCAAGCGTCGCCGGGGGCGTCCGCGTTCGGGGCCGGGCCGGGATGGCGGACTGGGTGGACTGAACCAGAGACAGCATCCGACGTCGGGCCAGGATCCGACGTGGGGCCAGGATCCGGTGTGGCATCAGCTGCCGCTGGAGCACGCTCCATAAGCGCAGGAGCTTCCGTGCGCGGGGCAGGTTCCGTGACCGGTCCAGGGCCAGTAACTGAGGCCGCCGGCTCAGTGAGCCCTTTGGATGACGGGTACCGGAACGCCGCGGAGTTCCTTCGGGCCCGGTTGCGGATCAGCATCGGGGAAGCCCGGCGCAGGCTCGCCCTCGCGGCCGATGTCCTGCCCCAGACGGGAATGGCCGGGCAACAGATCCCGGCCCGGCGCGAAGTGCTGGCCGACGCCCTCTCCTCAGCCCTGGTACCGTCCCGGTCCGCGACGATCATCAGCACCGCCCTGGACACCGTCCGGCAACTCACCGATGAGGACACCATCACCCGGATGGAACACGCCCTCACCACCACCGCGATGGAATCCGACCCGGACTTCGTCGCCAAAATGACCAAACGCTGGACCGACGTCATCGACCAGGACGGTGCCGAACCGTCCGAGGAAGTTCTCCGCCAACTCCAAGGCGCATTCCTCCGCCGCCGACGCCGCCACGGACTCCACCACCTCGAAATCTTCGCCACCGCCGAACAATACGAAACCCTCACCACCGCCATGAACACCGCCACCAACCCACGACTCACCACCGGCAACAATCCCACCGATGACAAGCCCAGCGGACCGGACCTGGACCGCCGCAGCCGGGCCCAGAAACTCCTCAACGGCCTCGTCGGAGCCTGCGCCCTGGCGATGACCACCGGGAAACTGCCCTCCAACGGCGGCCTCCGACCCCAACTCACCGTCACCATCGACCACCGCGACCTCTTCGAACAAGTCACCCACAACTCACGACCTAGCGACCACGGCAACACCGGAGCGGCCCTGAATCCGCTCAGCACCGGCACAGCGACCTTCACCGGCCCCATCCACCCGAACACCATCCGCAAAATCGCCTGCGACGCCGACATCATCCCCGTCCTACTCGGAACCGACTCCCGCGTCCTGGACATCGGCCGCACCACCCGGATCTTCCCACCCCACATCCGCAAAGCCATCACCGCCCGCGACGGCGGCTGCGCCTTCCCCGACTGCACCATCCCCGCACCCTGGTGCGAAGCCCACCACACCACCTACTGGTCCCACGGCGGCACCACATCAACCAACAACGGCACCCTGCTCTGCAGCCACCACCACCACCTCATCCACAAAGAACAATGGCGCATCGACATCACCACCGGAGTCCCCTGGTTCATCCCCCCACCCCACCTCGACCCCCAACAAACACCACGACGCAACCACCACCACACACCCCAGAGAACATAAGGTGGTGTAGCCCGGCTGACGTGAGTCGGGGTGCGAGTGTCCGCGCCCAGACCTACCGCGAAGTCGGCCAGCCTGTGTACGACTCAGCCAGATACGCCTTGGCGTGCTCAGATGTGACAACGGAGTGAAGCTCGCCAAGCTGTCGGGCGCGATCGAAGTCGTCGGCTCCAGGAACGGTGTGCAGCATGGAGGTCATCCAGTAAGAGAAGTGCTGGGCCTTCCACACACGGTCCAGGGCGCGCTCGCTGTAGGAATCGAGCAGCGCAGTTGAACCGTTCGAGTAGAACGAATCGAGGCCTTCGAAGAGCACCTTGACGTCGTGGATGGCCAGATTGAGGCCCTTGGCGCCGGTGGGTGGGACGGTGTGCGCAGCGTCGCCCGCGAGGAAAAGGTTGCCGTGACGCATGGGTGTGTGCACGAAGCTGCGGAAAGGCAGGACCATCTTTTCCAGGACGGGTCCTTCCTTGAGCTCAAAGCCGTTGCCGTTGACGCGCTTGCGGAACTCGGACCAGATGCGTTCGTCGTCCCAGTCGGCAACGTTTTCCTTGGGGTCGCACTGGAAGTACATGCGCTGGACAGTTTCGGTGCGCTGGCTGATCAAGGCGAAGCCGTTTGCAGAGTTGGCATAGATGAGCTCGTCGGCGCTGCGGGGGGCCTCAGCGAGGATTCCGAACCATGCGAACGGATACTCGTGGAAGTACCACTTGCGGTTTGCTTCGGGGATCTGGAAGCGGCAGTGGCTGCGCGACCCATCGGCACCCACCAGGAAGTCGGCCTGGATTTCGAAATCCTGACCGTCGGCGTCGGTGAACCAGACTTTCGGCTTGCCTTCGAGGTCGTGAACAGTGGTGTCGGTGACGCTGTATCGGACGTCGCCGTCGTCGGCCTCGCGCCTCGCGGCGAGGTCCATGAACACGTCCGTCTGCGGGTACAACCACACGGACTCACCCACGAGTTCCTTGAAATTGATGCGATGGCTCTCACCGTTGAAGCGCAGTTCAATGCCGTCGTGCCGGTCACCTTCGCGCAATACCCGGTCCGAAACGCCGGAATCGACCAGCAGGTTAACGGTGCCGTGCTCGAGAATTCCAGCGCGGACAGTCTCCTGAATTTCCTTGCGGCTGCGGATCTCCACCACCACGGATTCGATGCCCTGCTTGGCCAGCAAGTGCGAGAGCATGAGGCCCGCGGGACCTGCGCCCATGATGGCGACTTGGGTGGTGATTGGTGTACGTGCCATGGTTTTCCTCGCTTCGTTGCGGATCCCGGCTTACTCGGAAGCGGGATGAGTCTGGAATCAGTGTGGCCCGCATGGCGTGATTGGCGTTACAACAATTCCGTTGAACGGAAGGGAGGCTAGTCCCCCAATTGGCGGCCGATCCCCCGGGCCGCAGTTTGGAGCGCGGGCACCAGAGCCTGCAGCCGCATCTCCGCAAGGGGCACCACTACTCCGAGCGCGGCCACGGTTCGACGCTTGGCATCGATCACCGGCACGGCAATGCCCCACGTGTCCGGATCCACCACGCCAGCCAGTTGCGCGTACCCCTGCTGGGCTGCTTCGGCCAGGAAATGACGCACGACGTCGGCGCTCACCTTTCCAGCCGGATCTGCGAACTGCTCGAGGTACTCCGCCTGCAGTTCACGCGGCTGGTGGGACATCAAGGCAAGACCCGCAGAGGAAATGTGGACCGGCATCCGCCCGGCGATACGTGCCCGGTTGGCTACCGACCCCCGCCGGGAAAGCCGCTCCACAAAAAGCGCTTCCCATCCGTCAAGCACAGCCAGATTCACGTTCTGGCTGAGGACTTGCTGAATGTCTTCCATGAAGGGCATGGCTGCCTGTCGCAGAGCCAGCGTGGGCGAATTTCGGTTGACGAGCTCCCACAAACGCAGTCCCAGGCGAACAGTCCCGCCGGCACCAAGATCCAGCAGTCCATGCTCGGAAAGTTGCCGGACCAACCGATGAGCTGACGACAGCGGGAGTCCGGCGCGGTCGGCCAGTTCGCTCAATTGAAGGGAGGTCACCCCTTCCGGGAAAGCTTCCATGACCCGCACAACACGGTCCACCACGGAATCGCCGGATGCTGAGTTGGCCACATGGACTCCTGGTTTATCGGTCAGTGTTCTGGGTCACAGCTCTCGGGCACGCCTGACCACTGCTACTTGGTCACTCAATGACATGTACCCTTGGGTCGTTTTCCATTCAATGGTAGAACGTGTGCCAGGCAACATGATGCGGTGATACAACTCTCATGACTGACCGAACGTTCTGTGGTCGGCACCAATCACCAAGAAGTACCGAGGACGCTATGCCAACGATGTCATCTGCCCGCCGCTCCCAATGGCCTGTCTGGCTCTGTTGACTGGCCATGGTCCTGGACGGCTTCGACTTGGTGGTCCTGGGCACCGTCATCCCGACACTCATCAAGACCGGCGAGCTAGGCTTCGACGCAGTCGGAGCCACTTTCGCCGCCACCATCTCCTTGGTGGGCGTGGGCCTTGGCGCTCTCTTCATCGCCCCGCTCTCAGACAAGTTCGGACGCCGTAAACTGCTGATCGCCTGCGTCGCAAGCTTCTCGCTGTTCACCATCGGAGTTGCCCTCGCCCCGAACGTCGCCGTGTTCTCGCTGCTTCGCATGCTGGCCGGGCTCGGCTTGGGCGCCTGCCTCCCCGCCGCCCTGGCCTATATCAACGACTACGCTCCAGCCGGGTCCGCCGGCAAGTCCACCACCCGGACGATGACCGGGTACCACGTTGGTGCTGTAGCAACGGCACTCTTGGCCATTTTCATCGTTCCGAACTGGCGACTCATGTTTATCATCGGAGGCGTAGCCGGCCTGCTTCTCCTGCCCTTCCTGTGGGTCAAGCTGCCGGAATCGCTCCCCGAAGCAGCCTCCGCCAAGATCGGCCCGGCCAAGTCCGGTCCGGCTAAGACCAGCGAACTGAAGGCGAGTGAACCCGCGAACACAACAACCGCCGTCGAGCATTCAACGGGCACAAAGCCAAAGACCGGCTTCCGCGACCTCCTGCAGAAGCCCTATCCCATGGTTGCCGTGGGCATTGGCATCGCTTCGTTCATGGGGCTGCTGCTGGTTTACGGCCTGAACACGTGGCTGCCGCAGCTGATGGCGGCCGCCGGATACCCCGTGAGCACTGGCCTGACGTTGCTGCTTGTCCTAAACCTCGGTGCCGTCGCGGGCCTGTTCGTTGCCGGAATCCTGGCCGACAAACATGGGACAAAGAAGATCGTGCTGATGTGGTTCGGGTTGTCCGCGGTGTTCCTGGCAATTTTGAGCGTCAAGATCCCGAATGAGTTCCTCCTCAACGCTGCCGTGTTTGTCACCGGCGTTTTTGTCTTCAGCTCGCAGGTGCTGGTCTACGCCTGGATCAGCCAGCTGTTCCCACCCCGGCTCCGCGGAACCGCGCTGGGATTCGCCGCAGGAGTGGGCCGGCTCGGCGCGATCGTTGGACCTGCAGTTACGGGAACCCTGGTCGCTGCGAACATTGCCTACCCTGCCGGTTTCTACGTGTTCGCTGCCGCCGGCGTGTTGGCCGTGGCCGCGCTGTTCCTCGTGCCGCATGAGGTCCGGACCGCCGACACCGGCGTCCTGGCTGAGCGCTGAACGGCGCCTTGAGCGCTAAAAGCTAGTCCGGGGCGTGGAGCAGAGCGATTCCCGCGCCTTCCCCAGCAACTGCGGTCCCGCAGCAAAACAGCGGTCCGTCGAGTTTTGAAGCGCCGTGAACGCCTGAACGGCGGAATCAAAGTGGTCTTCGCGGATCATCATTTCCATGGCTCGGCACTGGCCCTCTGTTTCCAGGGCGCCAACCATGCCCGAGGCGATCTTGAGGCTCAGGATGGCGTCCATGCTCGCGTTGACGTCGTGCGTGCACAGGCCGCTGGAGATACTGCGAATCCGGTCAGGCAGCATGGACAGGTAAGTAGAGAGAAAGCGGAGCACTGGCGTGGAATCTCCCAACTCGTCAGCCAAGGCCTGTAGCCTGCACGGTTCCAGGGTCATCGCCGCCGGCGTGGGGACTGGATCCTCACTCACCGCTTGCTGCCTGAGCTGCTGCGGCGTCTTCCGGCGCTGACTTGGTGGGCTCTTTAGTCCAGATGGAGGCGAGCATTCCGATGACCAGGATGGCAGGTGCGCCGTACATGAGGGTGTTCATGACGATCGGTTCGCGGAGGGCGCGGATGGCGTTGCCGACGTACGGGATGGTGGCGATCTGCTTGTCCACGGTTTTGCCTTGGAGGGTGGCGATCCAGGGGTCGATGCCGTTATTGGCGTCGCCCTTGGTTTGCACCGCGACACCGCCGTCTGCGGTGGTGGTGATCTCTGTAATGCGGTGGGTTTCCACACGCTGGTCTTCGACGGGGATGTGATAGGTGATGACGTCGCCTACTTTGATGTCCGCGACGGGCGTGGGGACGGTCACGACGACGTCTCCCGGGTTGATAAGCGGGGCCATGGACCCGGTCAGCATGGTTGAGGTCTGGTAACCGAAGACCCGCGGCCCGATGGCCAGGAAGAGGAACACCATGGCAGCAAGGACCAGCATGCCCACACCGATTCCCTTAACCACCTTGCCGGCAACCCGTCGAAGAGCACTCGGCTTGAAGCTGACCGTAGTTGCGGCGGCAGGTTCCGGGGGAATCACGACGGCGTTGGGCCGGGTCGCGGAGGCGGACGTCACCGCGGTATCCGCCTCAGAAACTGGTGCTGCGGTTTCAATGGCCTGCGCGGCGGAACGCCGGCCCTGGACTGCGGGTTCGTTGATGCTGGTGATGGTGCTCATTGCCTGGCGTTCCTTTCGTTGTTCGGTAGGGCTTTACCGGCGGACCTGATCGGGCAGGGGGGCGCCCGACCAGGCCCGGCGGGGCAGGTGTGTTGCTGTGTCTATTTGGTGGTTTCGGTGCGTTGGGTGCCGGTGAAGGCGAAGGCGATGGTGGAGGTGGCGCCTTGGAAGTCGTTGTTCGCGGTGGTGGGGAACGCGGTGGTGACTTTGAGGTTGTCGGTCTTGGCCGAGATCAGGGAGGTGAGGTTGTTCAGGACCTTGTTCGCGGCGATCACCGGTGAAGAGGCCACCACGGTGGTTTTGGTGCCGGTGCAGTTGTAAGGGGCTGCGGCGCCGGTCCAGGCTACGGAGCAGTTTTCGATGGTCAGCTGCAGGCCGTTGGTGACATCGGTGGTGAGCAGGGACGCGGTGGTCCCGGCGGAGGTGGTGAGGGTGACGTTGTTCAGGTCCGAGTTGCCGGTGTTGGCCAGGGTGACGAGCTTTTCGACTTTGTCGCCGGGGAGCAGGCCTGCGACGGGGACGTTGAGGGTGTTGGCCGGGCCGGGTGTTCCGAGGGCGATGGTGACGGTGCCGGCGGTGACTGCCTGGGAGGCGGAGGTGGAGGAGGTGAAGGCGCCGTAGGTGCCCATGCCTGCCACTGCGGCTGCGGTGCCGACCAGCGCGACGGACGCGAGGATCTTACCGGAGGTGGTCTTGAGGCTGATGGCCATCTGAGTATGGTCCTTTCGGGAGGCCACCGTGGTCCGGCCGGCCGTTCGTTTTCCAGCCTCTCTGGCTGACAAGAACTACTGTGCAGGGCCCGGATCAAGAACAAATCCTGCTCTTCCTCAGGAAATCATCAAGACTTTCAGCAGCCACACAGACCTCATGTGCAACACTTCTTGATGCACGCGAACGGCTGATGGGAGGGCACGACGAATGCCAATGTGGTTGCAGGCCTTGATGTGGGGAACTCTGGCCGGCGGTGCGCTGGTCCTCGGGGCGGGTATCGCATGGGTATGGAAAGTGCCGCCCAAAATCGTGTCCACAGTGATGGCCTTCGGCGCCGGGGTATTGATCTCTGCCTTGGCTTTCGAACTGGTGGACGAAGCCGTGGAAGGCGGCGGGCTGCTCCCCACGGTCCTGGGCTTCCTCCTGGGCGCACTGATCTTTGTGGGCTCCAATGCCCTGCTTGCCCGCGCGGGAGCCAAGCATCGCAAGCGCTCCGGCGGAGCTCAGCCCTCAGAAAAGGACTCTCCTGGAAGCGGCACTGCCATCGCAGTAGGTGCACTTATTGACGGCATTCCGGAATCAGTGGTTCTGGGGGTCGGCCTCCTCGCCGGAGGAGCAGTTAGTCCGGCCATGCTCGCCGCAGTCTTCATTTCGAATGTTCCGGAGGGCCTGTCCAGCACAGCAGGAATGAAGAAGGCCGGACGCAGCCCCGCATACGTCTTTGGCACGTGGGCCGGCATCGCGGTGTTCAGCGGGCTTGCCGCACTCCTGGGGTACACCGCTCTGGAAAACGCTCCGGAGACCGTCATCGCGTTCATCACCGCCATCGCTGCGGGCGGAATCCTGGCCATGCTTGCCGACACCATGATTCCCGAGGCCTTTGAGGAGCACCACAACCTGACAGGACTGACGGCCGCCGTCGGATTCCTGAGCGCCTTTACAATTCACCACGTCGGCGGCTGAGCTGTCCGAAAGAGGCAGCCGGACGAGCGAACTGTCGCGGGCCAAGTCCCGCGCAACTAGGGCAGCAGCCCAATCACGGGCAAGGCAACTGCCGTCGAGACGGCCATGGCCGCTGTATTGCCGATGACCGGATGGAAACCGGCCGGCAACCGCGCGGAAATCGCCCTGGCCAGAGGCGGCGCGAGGACCGCACCCACCACGGCGCCGCCCACCATTCCCGTCCAGGAGCCGCCATACGCGAGGACTGCCGCAGGAGCCACTGACACCACGGACGCGTAGGTGGCCGCCCACCCGCCGTCGCGGTACCAGCCCCGCCACAGCGTGACGCCGATGGCCGAGGTCAACGCTTGGGCAAACAGTATGTGAGGGAGCAGGCCCGTCCCGTACGACGGCAGCGCCGGGTTCAGGACAAATGCCGCCGCCACAGCCAGGATCACACAGGCGGCGGCGAGCTCGTTGGCGAAAAAATGCGTTTCAGTGAAGTCCTTGAGCACCCTGCGCGCGGCCCAGGCGGCGTCGCCAGCCAAGTTTCGGTTGAAGCTCGACGGCGGCAACTCCGGTTGCGTAGCCGGTCGCGGCTCCCGAAGGACAAGCCACGGCATCCGCCGGGCGGCCAGGAACGAGATGACCGAACCCACCGACATTGCGAGGACACCCCCAACCACGGGGGGCAGGCCGAGCGGTTCTGAGACGGTAACTATGAACAACAACGCCAAGGGTGTGGTGGTGGCCGCCCCAAGGACCGCGCCGGTGATGCAGGTCCGCCAACCCGCTCCGTACATCAGGACCAGGGCGGGTGCGACGCAAACGAAAGGCACGAACGTTGGCTGCCATCCGTCGTCCAGCATCCAGCCGAACACCAGGTTGGACAGAATCAAACTCATGGACGCGGATACCAGGACCCAAGGCCAAAGGCCCGTCCCATAGCCAAGCGAGCCCGCCCATTTCGCACCTCGTCGGCCAACCCACCACGCGACCGCGGCGCCCGCGAGTAGCCCGAGCGCTGCGAGATCGGACTTGTAGAACAGTGGCTCTGTCATGTCGCCCAGGAACCAGCGCACGGCGCCCAACGGGGTGTCAACGGCGTCTTGCGGCCATGCCGCGTAGCCAGCACCAATCCGCGGCGAATGCTGCGCCAGCGTGTGGAGGAGAAGCGCCAATACACCGACGACGGCCACCATTCCGAAGGCTCCCAAGGCGGTGCCGGCGGCGCTGTGTTCGACGCTGGGTTCGGGCGAAGGTTTGGGCGAACTTCCCGTCTGCGGGATAGCGTGGTCAGCTGCAAAAGAGTGCGTCATTGGTGGCCCCATGCGTGCGGAGTGGCGTGGCTTTGAGCAGCGTAACCGACCCTTGGATGTCGTCTGCAGTCGTCCAGCTACGGGAGAATTGTGACCGACGGGCTGGTGCACGCCGGGATCTGACCAGTGACCGCATTGCGGGCCACTCGTCGTCGAGCCCTCAAGCACGCGCTTACCCGTACCGGGTGAATCCTCGATGCACCGCCCCTACACTGAAGGAGTGGACGACCAAGGTGGTACCCGCCCGGACCTCTTGAGCCTGAAGCCGACCGCGGTCCCCCGGCTGCCCTTGGCTCTTCTGGCTCGATCCCGACTCGTGGCCAAGCTTGATTGCACGGCCGAAACCGTCCTCATCTGTGCCCCTGCCGGGTATGGAAAAACAGTGCTGTTGGGCCAGTGGCTCGAAGGTCAGATGCACAAGGTGGCGTGGCTCAGCCCCACCCAACACAACCGGGATGCGCTTTGGCCCGCGATATTGCAGGCGCTGAGGCGCTGCCCGGCCATCCCGCCCGGTGCACTCAGGCAATTTTCCGGGGACGAGGTGAACGCCGTCGACGTCCTGGGAAATCTGGCCCAGGAGCTCACTGCAATCGACGCAACCGTTCGCCTGGTCATCGACGGAGTGGACGGCTTCGCTCCAGACGAACGCGATTACTGGCTGCCCGCACTTCTCAAGCAAACAGGCCTCCCCCCACTTGGCGTTGGCTTACAGGGACAACTCTGCGGTTGATCCCCGGACCCTACCGTCTGGGCGGACGCATCGTGGAGCTGCGCTCGAAAGATCTCGCCTTCACCCTGGAAGACATCAACGTGCTGGCGGCAAAGACAACCACCCTGATGGGGAAGCATCAACTGCGCGAGCTGTTCAGGCAGACCGCGGGCTGGCCTGCCTGTGTAGTGCTCGCTCTGCGTTCCCTGCGCGAAGCCGCCGATCCCGATGCCCCTTTGGGAGACATCGCTGCCAGCAACCGGCAGCTCGGCGATTACCTGGACCAGCAGATCGTCCGCACGCTTTCCGATGAGGAACGGCTTGTACTGTCCAGTACCAGCGTGTGCCGCGAACTGGTCGCAGCGCAGGCCAACGCCCTTGCCGGCCATCGGAGTGCCGGAAGGATCCTCACTGGATTGGCCGACGACCGGGAACTTGTGGAATCGGCAGGCAGCGGACGGAAGGTCTTCCTGGTCCGTCCCATGATCCGGGCGTTCTTCAGGGCAAAGCTTCTGCGAATGGAGCCCGACGAACTGCTCAGCTACAACCGGATAGCTGCGCTGTGGCATGAGCGTGCCGGCGAACCCGAAGCGGCGCTCAGTCACGCCATCGACTCCACGGACAACGGCTTGATCGGCGAAATTCTTGAACGGCACGGCGCAACGCTCCTAGGGTCCGGCGAATTCCTCCAGGTCCGCCGCGCCCTGGCGGTCCTACCCGACACCGTTTTCGCCGCAAGCCCCAAGCTCTGCGTGGTTGCCGCCCTGGCCCACGTGGAAAGCCGTCAGCCCACTACCGCCACCCGCTACATGGTGGCAGCCCACCGAAACCGGGACGACGAATCACCTCCCGATCTCCGCGAACTGCAGGCGTTGGCAAAAGCACGCCTTTCCTGGTTCAGCGACGCCTGGGTGGACCAGGACCCGCAGGCCACCGTGGACTACGCTGCCCTACGTTTCTCGCGGCGAAGCGACGTCCGCATCGAGGCGAGGATGGTTAAAGTCACTGCCGCACTGGTCGAGGGGAAATACGGAACTGCAGAGAATGAGGCCGCCGAGGCCCTGATCGACGCCACTGAGACCGGCAACGCCTACCTCACAGGCAAGGTCTACCTCAAGCTCGCTGCCACCCACTCCATGCAAGGCCAGCTACGCCGTGCCAGTGACTTCCTGCGACTCGCCGAGGACAAGCTTCCGGCGCAAGCATGGACAGCGGGAACCGGAAGATCGATCGGAGCCCTCATGCATGCGTCGGCAGCGCTTCTTCGCGCTGAACCCGCCGAAGCCTTGCAGTTCGCCGCAACCGGCATCTCCGAGCTCGAACAACTCGGCTCGTCCGCCAAGGGAGTCGGAGCTGCCATGCGAGTCACCTTGGAAATAATCACCGCGTGCGCTCACATGGATTCCGGGGACAGGCGCAACGCCCTCGACGACATGCGGCAAGCCAGGCTGCGCATCACCTCTTTGCGCAGCCACTGGCTGCTTGCATAGCCGTCATTGAGCAAACAGCCGCGCTGGCACTGGGTCACGCCGACCATGCTCGGGAGGTCTTGGAATGGGCTGGCGAACGGATTCCGGGAACAGGTGAGCTTTGTCTTTTGCGAGCCCAGGGACCAGCGGGGATCAGCCGCTTCGATGCGGCCACAGACCGCCTCCGGCCGCTGCATACGGGTGCGGTGAAGCCAGTGCTGGAATGGACCCGGCTCCACGTGAACGTCTTGGAATGTTCCATGGCCCTCCGGACGGGGCGGCGGACGCTAGCCGGCAAACTCTTGGATGAAGCCCTGCATGTAGCCGACGAACTGGACGTCCTCCGGCCGTTGGCAATCGCTCCCCAGGATGTCACCGACCTCTTGGTGGAAAGAGCGGGTACTTTCGGCCACCAAGAGGCAATTGCCCAGCGCCTGCTTGCTTTGCACCCACCGGCTGAGGCTCGGCGAGCGCAGTCCTTGACTCCCCGGGAACGTGAGGTCCTCACGCTTCTGCCGTCCCACTTGTCGCAGGAACAGATGGCAGCGGAACTCCACCTTTCCGTGAACACGGTGAAGACCCACATTCGCCTTATTTATTCGAAGCTGGGAGCCGGTTCACGGCATGACGCTGTTGCAGCAGCGTACAAGACTGGATATTTGCCTTGGCCGTGACCTCGGATGACGCCCATCACTCACTCTAAGGAGCGCGCCCCCAAGGGTGCCACGCGATTGGGCGCCCGCCTGTTCATCGACCAGGCACTCGGCCACTCGGCCGGATTACCCACTAGAACGCAGCGAAGAGGCCCCGACCCTGCAGAAACTGCAGCAGCGTCGGGGCCTCTTGGTGTTCAGGCAGTTATGCCTTCTTGCGCGTGACCAGTCCCCAGATAATGAGGACCAGCAGTGCGCCGCCGATCGCGAGCAGCCAGGTGGACAGCGACCAGAACTCGTTGATGCCCACCTTGAAGAGCGCGCTGCCGATCCAACCACCCAGAACGGCGCCCACGACGCCGAGGAGGATCGTGGTGATCCAGCCGCCACCCTGCTTACCGGGCATGATGGCCTTTGCAATGGCGCCGGCAATCAAACCCAAAATAATCCAACCGATGATTCCCATTTTTCATTCTCTCTTTCATAAGGAGGCCCCAGTTCGGCATAAGGACGCATGCCGCTATCTGCCTGATTGTTGGCTACCAGCTGAGCCGTCGGAGCATGCCGACGGCTTGGCTGGCAGACGGCCTGCCGGCAGGGTCGGGGTCTGTCATGGCATGAAGCACCATGGACCAGCGCCGCCGCACCGTGCCGGGAATTCGGGGTTCCCTCAGAGTCCTTGCCACCATGGACTCGAGGGGAGGGCCTGGGAACGCTTTGGTTCCGGTCAGGCATTCGAGTGCAACCAGGCCCAGCGAGTAGATGTCGCTGGCGGTTGTGGACGTTCCGCCGCATACCTCTTCGGGGCTCAGGTAATGCGGTGTGCCCGAGGAAGAGTTGGGCGCCGCGTGGCGTCCGTTGAGGGCAATTCCGAAGTCCGCCAGTTTCGCGATTCCAAGACCGCGCGGGTCGGACGCGAAGTCCACCAGGATGTTGCCGGGCTTGATGTCGTTGTGGACGATTCCCCTGCGATGGACATGGGCCAAGGCGCGGGCAATATCGGTCATCCAGGCCGCCGTTTGCTCCGGGGAGGCGGGATTATCCTGCAGGAACCCACGCAGGTCCTTGCCGCCTACCAGCTCCATCACGACGAAGCTGCGGCTTTTCTGGCTGCCGACGCCCCCGGCGCCTGGCGTGTCGCCGGAGTCGAGGACCCTGACGATATTCCTGTGCCGCAACCGTCCATGGATTTCCAGCTCCCGCCGAAAGGGGGCGTTGTCCATGGAGTCCGTTGACCTGAAGATTTTCACCGCTACCGATTTGCCTGAGAGCAGGTCCCGGGCCTCGTTGACATACGCTTCCGAACCTCCACCCAGTTGGGCGCCGAGTCGGTAGCGTCCTCCAAGCACCACCTCGTTGGCAGCTACTGCGTGGTGGTCAGCTCTTGCCCCACGATCAGTTCCGGCACCCTGCCGATCAATTCCAGCGGCCCCGCGATCAGCGCGGACAGCCGCCCGTTCAAGGAGCGTCACTGAAGGAGGGATTCGATTTCGGTGGCAGGCACTCCGGTCACGTCGGCCAGAGCGCGAGGATCGACACCGGCGTCGACCGCCTTTTTGAACGCCAGTTCGAGGGTGTTCTGGGCAACGGCGAGCTCATGCTGCAGGCTCTGCCGGCGGAGAGCCGCGATCCAGACACCGCTGACGGGGTCCAGTGCGTCAATATCCATGCGAAAGCCGCAACCGCAGGCCCACTCCGGCCAGATCGGCTCTACAGAAACCCACTGCATGGAGTCGTAGGACGGCCCGGCGGAGATAGCCATATGGGAACCGCAGTGCACGGGTCCCTGGGGGATAGCCTCTTCCGTGACAATGTCCACGGTATTTTCAGCCACTGGTGTGGAGCTTGGTTCACGCAGCGCGACTGTCATCGTTCTCTCCCACACATTTCCTAGTAAGTAGCTTGGCTATCTAGTTATATGTGTACTTACTACTTAAGTCCAGTCGGGATCAGGTGGCAACGGCGTCAATCGCTGCTCTCATGCGCCTAAGAAAGTCCACCACCACCGCAGACTCCTGAGCACTAAGGGTGTCCGCCACCTCCATCATTCGGGCATGCATATCGCCCAAAGTGCTGCGGACCTCCCGGTCCGATCCTGGAGTTGGCCGGAGAATAAGCGCTCGTCGATCGGTAGGGTGCGGCTCCCGGGTGACATAGCCCAACCTGACCAACCGGTCCACCAGCGAGGTCATGGAAGCGGAAGTAATCCCCAAGCGGACAGTCAATTCCTTGGGCCCCACATCCCGGCCTGCGCGCTCGGCCTCCAGCAAATAGCGGAGCGCCATGAGGTCCGTTTCGCCCATCCCCATGGAAGCCTGGGTTCGGCGCCGCATGTCGGCTTCGGCCGATCGGTAGTCCCTGAGTGCATTCAGGACGTCCACGGCACCCATCCGCTTGCGACTCTCCAAGCCGTACCAATAGCTCTGTCGTTCACTCTTATCGCTCATCAACAATCCTCTGGTAGACATGTATCTCGATTGTCTAACCAGTTGATCCTAGGTGATATGACGAGGCGATGCGGTCCGAACCCCTTGGCATTAGAGCTTATGCACCCGGGCCACTCGCCCGCAGACGCCGCCAAACAGCAGGAGCCACTACGACCGCCACTCCGACGGCGGCGCCAATGACGGTTTCGATGATGCGGTCACGGAGCAGCAAAGCCGGATCAACCGGCGCGGCCAACAGCGTGGCAATCAAGGCCAGCGGCGTCACGAAGACCTGCGCCACCAGATACTGGCGGGCGATGAACATCTCAGCCCCGAACTGGCACGCAGCAATGACCAGGACCATGGCCCACGGTGCAGGGTTGAGCCAGAGAATGCCGGCCAGCAGCACCAGTCCGATCACCGTTCCCGCGATCCTTTGGATGCCACGACTGACCCTGTGACGCGTCGAGTGGCCCACCAACGGAACCACAGCCGCCACCATGGCCCAGTAGGTGTGCCCGAACCCGAGTCGCTCCCCAACCAACGTTGCGATGGTCCCCGCCAGGCCTGCTGCAACGAGATAACCACCGCCCTCAAGCCAGATCGCCCGGCGCTCAGCTGCGGTGTGACGGATGCGCGGAGGCCGCTTCCACGGTGTCCGGTGGCTTCTGAGCACGCGCGAAGACATGCCGATGAGCAAGCAAAAGACTGTGGTCCCCACCGCCACAAGCATTGCTTCCCAGAGGGGAGGTTGCGCGGCGATGGAGGCAATGGCAGCGAAGGCAAAAATGTGAAAGAGCGAGCCGCCAGGCCGGAGCCGCCAAGCGGCCACCACCAAGGAGCAGACACCGGCCACGACTGTGGTGGCTGCCGTCAGGAGCCAGGAATAAGCTGCACCTTCCATGCCCGCGGCCTGCGCAAAGCGGGCCATGAGGGTGGCCATAAGAACGATCAAAAGCATGAAGCCGCCGGCGCGCAACTGGCTCCGGAAACGCACACTGTGGGGCTCGTTCCTGCCATAAATTCCGGTGAACGCACCGAATGAGGCGAACACTGCCAGGTCCAGTCGCCCCAGCAGGGTCAAGGTAATCAGCGGGACAAACACACCTACAGCGCAGCGGAGTGCGGGATGGTGGTCCTTGTTTCCAGGACCCATCGTGAACATTTCCGCTACAGCCTTCAAGTGGCAGCTCGCCTTTCGTCGCAGGATCAAACGTACGACGGCGGCGCTGGCGTCCGCTTCAAGGTTACGCCCGGGTTTTAGGGCTGCCCCGGTATTAGGTACAGATAGTGCCCCTCATCACGTATGCGAGGGGCACTGTCTGCGGACAAATTCCTGAGATCAGAAGCGGGACGGGGCTCCTGGTACCGACGAGGTGCCAAGCGCGTTGCCGGCGACGTCAGTCAGGTCGGAGGCGGGGGTGTAAGTCGGGATTGTGTCTGAGCCGAGGGTCGCCCCTCCCGCGTTTCCTCCACCCAACGTGATGGTGAGTGCTTGGGATGTCGAGCTCCAGTGCAAAACGCCGCCACTGTTAGGTGTATCGAAACTCAAATTGCTCGATGTGTACTCTCCTCCGAGAGCAACCGAGCCTACTCTTAGCACCGGGCAGCTATTGGTGGTCACGGTGAGAACGTCGTTGGCACTGACATTCACCACAACCCGGTTGTTCCCGTTGCCGCTCACAGTTTGGGTGCTGGCGGGGCTGGTCCAAGTACTGCAGATGGTGCTGGCCTTGAGCGGCTCGGAGAATGTCAGAGTCACGAAATCGCCTGAGTCAACCTTGCCGGCCGTGGCTCCGCCGTTGTTCAACCGAACCCCGGTCACCGTCGGTGCAGTCACGTCCTTCGTGGAATCTGCCGTACCTGCAGGGCTGGTGTTGCCGGCTGCATCCGTTGCACGGGCTGAGTAATTGATATTTCCTTCGTTGAAGGCGCTCATGTTCAGGATTGGTGCCGTCCAGTTTCCGGAACCGTTAGCCGTCATGGTTTCCGTCAAAGGTTGGGCCCCGGCACCAGTGACCGTGAGCACCACGGTTGAACCGGGTTCGGCTGTACCGCTGACGGGAACCTTGTTCACATTGCCGGAATACACGTACACAGGAGCAGTGATAACAGGAGCTCCAGGCGCAGTGGCGTCCACGGCCGTCGCGGCGCTCCGCGTGCTTTCCGCCCCTTGCCATGCCGATAGCAACGGCGTGACCGTGTAGTACCAGGTTCCGGTAGGAACATTGCTGTCAGCGCAAATGAGAGCGGCGACTGTTCCAGTACACGTGCCTGCCGCAGCGATCCTGGTACCCGCCGTCGCCGTGGCGTAGCGGGCGATGCTGTAGCCGGTCACGGACCGTCCTGCCGCCGTCGTACTAGCTGCCCAGGTGACCGTCACGTTGCCCCCGGAAACAGCGGTGACGGGTTTGGAGCCTTGGGCTACAGTGTCGGCCTTGGCGGCTCCGGGGCCCCCGCTGATCGACCCCCAGAAGGCGGTGGCGGCCGGCCCTCCCCATGAGACGAGGAGAATACCTGCCACGATCACGGCAATTCTGTTCCAGAGGCCAAAAGTGGCCCCTGGGCCCGTTGACCGGCGATGCTTGCTCACTTCCGAACCTCCAGCGTCACGGGAACGTTGAACTGGGCGCCCTGGCAGGCAGATAGCGAACCCGCGCTCATACTGGCCGTCCCTTGGAGCGTCAAAAGGATGGACGTATTCGCCTGGATGGTTGCCGGTGGCGTCAACGGTGTTGGCGGGGGCGTAAACGTCACCCCGGTGGTGGTGCACCCGGGGTGTGCGGCATCGGCAGTCACGGGACCATTCGCCGCAATGCCGTAGATGGTGACGGCGTGGGCGTTGAGATTGGTGGCACGGAGAATGACATCGGCAGTTCCGCCGGGGACCAAGCTGGTTTGCAGGGTATCGCCCGGGACCAGGGCGTCCACCGTGACGGCCTGCATGGTGCCATTCGTTGCTGATCCGCTTCCGGTGCCCGTCGAAGCCCAGTAAGCGTAAGCGGTCCCTGCGCCGCCCAGGATGCAGAGGGCAACGGTGGCAGCGGCTGTTCGGGCCAGCCGTCCATTGCCGGGAATGCGGGGAGTTCGGACTGTGGTCTTCATGTCAGTTCGCCTGTCCCGTGCCGGAGTATGCGAGCTGGAGGGTCGCGCCTTTGCAACCGTCCTGGAGCATGGATGTGTCGAGCATGGCGATCTGCGGTCGCTTGGACTCCGGCACGCCGAGTGCGGAAAGTGAGCGGGTGCCCGGTGCAACCGTCAGCGGATACGTCCCCGAATACTGGGTGATCTTGTAGTCCGCCGTGGTGCAGGGCAGGTTGGCAGCCACCGCCGCGGGGGTTCTGACCACTTGGCTGATAGCCACGGTCAGGTCGGTCACCGCGATGCTCCTGTTGTTGGAGTTGGAAATCTGGAGGTTCACGGGCCTGGTGGTTCCGGGTGCGAGTAAGCCGTCCACCGAGCCGGTCACGTCAAATGTCCGCTTGACCTCCAGCACGTGCAGCTGCGCCGGAGCTGAGGCCTGCACAGATCCGCTGGTGCCTTTCACTGTGAAGTCCGTCTTACCGGCGACTGTGGTGGGTGCCGTTTGCACTGTCATGGTCACCTGCGCGGTGCTCCCGGAGGTGAGAACCACCGACGACGGTTGCCAGGCCGCTACCGCTCCGGCCGGCAACCCGCTGGCGGCGAACGTGACGGTTCCCGTGAAACCTCCCGTGGAGGTGGCTGACACGGTATACGTGATGGACTGACCCTGGTCCAGGCTCCGGCTTGAGGGAGAGAGCGCGACCACAATCCCTTTGGCGACCTTGGTTTGGTTTCCTTGGGAGGCGCCCTGCCCGCTGCTGGCCGCGAGGGCCGCCACCGGGCACAGGGCAACTACGAGCGCAAGTATCAGCGCACGGAGTGGCACTCGTGCTTGGCGGAACGGCGTTGTTCGCTTTGGCCGGGGGTCCATGGAAGCTCTTTTCGGACGTGTTCGGTGCTGCGGGCAGAAATGCGTAGGCCGGGGACCACCACTCGCAAGGTGGTCCCCGGCGGTCACGCGCTACAGGCTGGTGACGTTGACCGTGACGATTGCGCTCTTGCAGGCGTCCTGGTTCTCCGTGGTGCTGTCGTTGAACTTCAGCACGCCGCTGCCCACGGACGTTCCGAGGGCGCCTGCTGCCACATTGGTGTTGGTGGTGGTGGCCGTGACCTCAAACCAGGCTGGAAGACAGGTGGCCACATTGGTGGTCACATTGGCGCTGAGAGCCCCAACCACGGTGCTGGAGGTAGTGGCGTTGTCGGCAGTGTAGGCCACATTAACCTGGTTGCCCGGAGCGAGGCCGGCGTCGAACGTCGCGTGGAGGGTGACCGTTCCGCCGCCGGCAGAGTTGGTTGCCGTGCCGTTGCCTGAACCGGTGGTGGTCCAGTAGGCGTAAGCGGCTCCGCCACCCACGGCTACCAATGCAACGCCTGCGACGGCTGCGGTGACCCGGCTCTTCTTGGAAAGCTTGCGCATGATAAGGCTCCTTGGTTGATCTACGTCCCGGGGAGCCGCGTCGCAACCCCCAAGCATCCGATCGTTGTTGTCGGATGAAGCGATGTCCCCAATATTTCAGCTAGCGCAAGCCTTGTGGCTAGGTTTCCGGGTACGCCACTTTTCATTCGAACAGCCGGCGAAAGATACCCACCTTCGCGATGCCATTACTCGGTTTTCGAACCCGCACTACTTGGACCGATGCCAGAGACCCCAGTCATACCGGGGGTGCGGGTACTCGCTTTCCCAGGCCCTGTCCAAAGAGTGGACACTGCTGAATTCCCGCGGACCCGTCTTACTCCGACTTGTATGCGCGAACATTGTGCCTGTCTTGAGCAAAAACTGCGCTGGTGTTCGATTGTTTCGCCACCGCTACTTAACCACCGACGGCGGGCAGTCACCTCAGAGAGGCAACCAACCGCCGTCGCACTACAGCCCCAATGCCGCCGATAGGGACGATTTCACCACGAGTGGGGAGCATGAGGAGTCCTCATGATGCTGTGCGTGGTGCTTAGCCGTGGGCGGCGAGGATGGTGGAGGCTTCCTGGCGGGTGGTGCCGGAGGACTCGATGTGGGCCAGGGCGGCCGGGATTTCCCAGCCCTTCTTCCGCATCGCGGTGGCCCACAAACGCCCTGCCCGGTACGAGGAGCGCACCAACGGGCCGGACATGACCCCAAGGAACCCGATTTCTTCGGCCTCGTGCTGGAGGTCCACGAATTCCTGCGGCTTGACCCACCGGTCCACCGGCAAGTGCCGCTCGGACGGGCGCAGGTACTGGGTGATCGTGATCAGGTCACACCCGGCAGCGTGCAGATCCCGCAGCGCTTCGGAGATTTCCTCGCGGGTCTCGCCCATGCCCAGGATCAGGTTGGACTTGGTCACCATGCCAAGGTCCCGGCCCTGGGTGATGACATCCAGGGACCGCTCGTACCGAAACGCCGGACGGATCCGCTTGAAAATCCTCGGCACGGTCTCGACGTTGTGCGCGAACACTTCCGGCTTTGAAACACAGATCGCCGCGATGTGCTCAGGCTTGCCGGAGAAATCAGGGATCAGCAACTCCACCCCGGTGCCCGGGTTCAGTTCATGGATCTTCCGGACCGTTTCGGCGTACAACCACACACCCTCATCGGCCAGGTCATCACGGGCCACCCCGGTCACGGTCGCGTAGCGCAACTGCATCGCCTGCACGCTCCGGGCCACCTTGGTGGGTTCGAACATGTCCACCGGCGAAGGTTTGCCGGTATCGATCTGGCAGAAATCACAGCGCCGGGTGCACTCGGACCCGCCGATCAGGAACGTCGCTTCCTTATCTTCCCAGCACTCAAAAATGTTCGGGCAACCGGCCTCTTCACACACAGTGTGCAGGCCTTCCTTCTTCACCAGGTTCTTGAGCTGGACGAACTCCGGCCCCATCTGGACCTTGGCCTTGATCCACTCAGGCTTACGTTCAACCGGGACCGCCGAGTTACGCTGCTCAACGCGCAGCAACTTACGGCCTTCAGGTGCGAGTGTCATGAGTTTCTTCCTTGTTGGTATTCCATTTTCGCAGGTGAGCCCGGCGTCAGCATTCGACGACGTTGACGGCGAGGCCGCCCATCGCGGTTTCCTTGTACTTGGAGGACATGTCCTTGCCCGTCTCACGCATGGTCACGATCACCTCATCCAACGACACCCGATGCGTCCCATCACCCCACAACGCCATCTTCGCCGCGTTGATCGCCTTCGCCGCCGCAATCGCGTTCCGCTCAATACACGGAATCTGCACCAACCCCCCGATCGGATCACACGTCAACCCCAGATTGTGCTCCATCGCAATCTCCGCAGCGTTCTCCACCTGACCCGGCGTACCACCCATCACCTCAGCCAACCCCGCAGCAGCCATCGACGACGCCGAACCCACCTCACCCTGACAACCAACCTCAGCCCCCGAAATGGACGCCTGCTCCTTATACAACACACCCACCGCACCCGCAGTGAGCAGGAACTTCACCACCACATCGTCCTTATCGGCCTGCGTAGCTTTGTCCATGCCCGGCGCGTAATTCAACGCGTAATACAGCACCGCCGGAATGATCCCCGCAGCACCATTGGTCGGCGCCGTCACCACCCTGCCGCCAGAAGCGTTCTCCTCATTGACCGCCAACGCGATCAGGTTCACCCACTCCTGCCAATACTTCGGATCGTTCCGGTCCTTGTCCTCCTTCAGCAACCGCTCCAACCAATCAGGAGAACGACGACGAACCTTCAAACCCCCGGGCAACACACCCTCACGCTTCAGACTGGTTTCAACACAGGCCTCCATCACGGACCAAATATGCAGCAAACCCTCCCGGATCTCCTCCTCGGACCGGGACGCACGCTCATTGATGAACATGATGTCGCTGATCCCAAGGCCCTCGGAGGAGCACCGGCCCAGCAACTCCGCCGCCGTCCTGAACGGCAACGGCAACTCCTTTTTCGACTCCTCGAGTTCCTCCCGGGCCGCATCTTCCTCACCCTCCCGGACAATGAACCCACCACCGACCGAAAAGAACGTCGCCTCCCGCAGCACATTCCCACCAGCATCAGAGACAGTAAACTTCATCCCATTCGTATGCCGCGGCAACACCGTCAACGGATGCAGGATCATGTCCTCAACCGCGTAGTCGAGGAGCGTATCGCCGGAAAGGTTGAGCTTTCCCGTCTCAGCAATGGAAGCCAGCCGATCCTCCACCTCGTCAGGAAGGATCTCCTCAGGGTCGAACCCCTCGAGTCCAAGCAAGACGGCCGTGAAAGTCCCGTGTCCCTTGCCCGTGGCAGCCAGGGAACCGTACAGGTCAACCCGCAACCCGGCAACGGATTCGAGCACTCCGGACTCACGCAACTCCCGGGCAAACACCGCCCCGGCGCGCATCGGCCCAACAGTGTGAGAGCTCGACGGGCCAATACCCACAGAGAACAGATCAAAGACCCCAACGGCCATGGTTTTTCCTAACTAAATGTGTGTGGTCGGGATAAGTGGCCTGGGCGAACCGCCCCGGCCGTTTCGTGGGTTCCCAGCGGAACATGCCGTGCGCACGGCACGTTCCGCAGCCAACCCCCGAATCGGACCAGAACATCCCCACGCTCCCAAACCAACCCGGCGCCCGATGAACACTCCCGGCAGCTAGACCTAGTCACAACAAGCGAACCCGGCGGTCCTGTCGCTAACGGCAACCCGAGAGCTGCCCCTCCGAGTCCGGGCTCCGGCAGCATGCGTCTAAGGGAGCGTCACGTCCGCCCAGCGGGCGTCTACGCGACCGAGCATGCAGAGGAGGCCGGACTCGAAGGGCGAACCGAACTCGAAGGGCGAACCGAACCCGACGGGAACCGAACCCGACGGGCGAACCGAGCCCCGAGGCGACTTACGAGAGGTTCGAAACACCCGGGTACAGCGGGTGCGCCTTCGCAAGCACATCAACACGGTGCCGCAGCCCGGAAAGGTCCGCATCGGCGTCGGCAATCAGTACTTCGGCGATGATATCGGCAACTTCGCGGAACGCTTCTTCGCCGAACCCGCGGGTAGCCAGGGCCGGGGTGCCGATGCGCAGGCCGGAGGTGACCATGGGCGGGCGGGGGTCGAAGGGGACGGCGTTGCGGTTGACGGTGATGTCTATCTCGGCGAGGCGGTCTTCGGCTTGCTGGCCGTCGAGTTCGCAGTTGCGGAGATCGACGAGGACCAAGTGCACGTCGGTGCCGCCGGAGACCACGCTGATGCCCTTGGCGGCAACGTCGGGCTGGATCAGTCGCTCGGCGAGGATCCGCGCACCGGCAAGGACACGCTCCTGACGCTCGCGGAACTCTTCGGAACCGGCGATTTTGAACGCGACGGCCTTCCCTGCGATGACGTGCTCCAGCGGGCCGCCTTGTTGGCCGGGGAACACGGCCGAGTTGATCTTCTTGGCGATGTCGGCGTCGTTGGAGAGGATGATGCCGCCTCGCGGACCGGCGAGGGTTTTGTGCGTGGTGGACGTGGTGACGTGGGCGTGCGGGACCGGTGACGGGTGGAGGCCTGCAGCAACCAGACCGGCGAAGTGGGCCATGTCCACCATGAGGTACGCACCAACGGAGTCGGCGATCCGGCGGAACTCGGCGAAGTCCAGCTGCCGCGCGTAAGCGGACCAGCCAGCGACGATGAGTGCCGGTTTGTGTTCCAAGGCCAGGCGCTCAACCTCGGCCATGTCCACCGTGTGGGTGTCTTCGCGGACGCCGTAGGGGACCACGTTGTAGAGCTTGCCGGAGAAGTTGATCCGCATGCCGTGGGTCAAGTGGCCGCCGTGGGCCAGGTTGAGGCCCATGATGGTGTCGCCCGGCTTGATGAGGGCGTGCATCACGGAGGCGTTGGCCTGTGCACCGGAGTGAGGCTGGACGTTGGCAAACTCCGCGCCGAACAGGGCCTTGATGCGATCAATCGCGAGCTGCTCGATCACATCAACGTGCTCGCAGCCGCCGTAGTAACGCTTGCCCGGGTAACCCTCGGCGTACTTGTTGGTCAGCACCGAGCCCTGAGCCTGCATCACTGCAACGGCCGTGTGGTTCTCCGAGGCGATCATTTCCAGGCCGTCGCGCTGGCGACCCAGTTCGTCGTCGATCTTTGCAGCGATCTCTGGATCCAGCTCGGACAGCTGCGCGTCCAACGACGCCGACACGACCTGCTGAAAGTCAGTTACAGATACCGGGTTCACAGTTCTCCTCCGTTTGTTGCAGCGTATTCTTCGGCCGACATGAGCGGTCCTTCTTCGGTGGCGGCCACCTTGAACAGCCAGCCTGCGCCGTAGGGATCGTTGTTGATGAGTGCCGGATCGCTGACAACGGCGTCGTTGATCTCGGTGACCTCACCAGTAACGGGCGAGTACAGGTCCGATACCGACTTGGTCGATTCCACCTCGCCACAGGTCTCGCCGGCGGTCACAGTGGAACCAACCTCAGGGAGGTCCACGTACACAATGTCACCCAGGGCGTCAGCGGCGACGGCGGAAATCCCAATACCTACGGGCCCGTCCCCATCAACGGCAACCCACTCGTGCTCAGCCGAGTACTTCAGCTCGGCAACTACTTTGCTCATTCCAATTCCTCACTTCTCATATGTCTAAAAAATGTTCGTGGTCACGGTGACACTTGGGTTGGGTGCCGGACACCGAATTCCTCCGCGTGCTGCTCCTTCGTCGCTTTGACGCACGCTTCCGGAATCCGCTGTCCGCCTGCCGGCCGTCACCGTTGTGCCGCTCGCCTTTTGAGGAGCAGCGAACCGAGGCTTGGAACCCGCCTTTCAGCAGGTTGCCTCGGTCTCCTGGTTCCGTGCGCAAGGTGAGCCGCCGGTCCCTTTCGGGTTTGGCCTCCGGCAGCATGCGTCTAAGGGAGCGTCGCGTCCGCTCAGCGGGCCCTGTATTCGACGGGGGCCACGCCGTCCGGGTTCCCTGGCCGAGCTTGCGAGGCGAGGGGGACGGTGGGGAGCATGCAGAGGAGGTCAAAGCCGACGGAACCTACTTAACCCGCCGCCCAACGGGCGCTTCTGCGACCGAGCCCGCGGAGGATGTCACTCTCACCGGGACCTACTTTTGGCGCTTGTAGAACGGGAGCTGGACGACTACGAACGGCTCCGCCTTGCCGCGGAGGTCGACGTCCACGATGGTGCCCGGCTCGGAATGCTCGACGTCGACGTACGCCAAGGCGATTGGGTAGCCGAGCGTCGGGCTGGGCTGGCCGGACGTGACTTCGCCGATGAGCGAACCGTCTTTCAGCACCGAGTAGTGGGCGCGGGCGGCGCGGCGTCCGGTTCCTTTGAGGCCCACGAGCTTCTGTCCAAGAGCGGAGCCGACGCCGGCGGCCTTGATGGCGGTGAGCGCATCGCGGCCGATGAAGTCGCTTTCCTTGGCCAGGGAAACTACGGGGCCCAGTCCCGCCGCGTAGGCGTTGACGTGGCGTGAGAGCTCGTTGCCGTACAGGGGCATTCCGGCTTCCAAGCGCAGTGAGTCGCGGGCTGCGAGGCCGGCGGGGATGAGTCCGTGGCCTTCGCCGGCTTCGAGCAGTGCTTCCCAGAGACCGGCGGCGTCGACGTTTGGGATGTAGATCTCGAAGCCGTCCTCGCCGGTGTATCCGGTGCGGGCCAGCAGCAGGTCCTGTCCGTTGATGGAGACCTCAACCGCCGCGTAGTACTTCAGCTCGGTGACCAGCGCGTGCTGCTCCGCGGGGACCAGCTTCAGCAGGATGGCTTCGGCGTTCGGGCCCTGCACGGCGATGAGTGAGGTCTCAGCGGAAGCGTCCTCCACCACGACGTCGAAGCCGGCCGCCCGCTCCAGCAGTGCCGCAGCAACCACCTTCGCGTTGCCCGCGTTGGGGACCACCAGATACTTGTCGATGCCTTCTTCGGGAGCGGGGCGACGGTAAGAAATGAGATCGTCGATAATGCCGCCGTCGGTGTTGCAGATGAGCGAGTACTTCGCTTTGCCCACGGCGACAGCGGACAGCTTGCCCACGAGCGCGTAATCCAGGAAGGACGCAGCGTCCGGGCCGGTGACCCAGACTTCACCCATGTGGGAGAGGTCGAACAAGCCCGCAGACTTGCGGACAGCGTGGTGCTCGGCAAGCTCGGACTCGTACTTCAGGGGCATCTGCCAGCCACCGAAGTCCGTAAACGATGCACCGGCCTTTTTGTGCTGCTCGTAAAGAGCTGTGTAATTCTCAGACATGACGGGAGTCCTTAGTTTTCGAAGTCAGCAGTGTTGTCCTCGAACGCTTCGAGGGGAGGGCAGGAACACACCAGGTTCCGGTCGCCTGCGGCGCCGTCGATTCGGCCGACCGGCGGGAAGTACTTGTCCTGCTTCAGGTGGTGGACGGGGAACGCTGCCTGCTCCCGCGGGTAGTCGCGGTCCCAGCCGGAACTTACGACGGCGGCAGCCGTGTGCGGTGCGTTGCGCAGCGGCGACTTCTCAACAGTGAAATCACCGCTGGCCACCTGCTCGATCTCCGCACGGATGGTGATCATGGCTTCGATGAAACGGTCGATCTCGGCCAGGTCCTCGGACTCGGTGGGCTCCACCATCAAGGTGCCCGCAACCGGGAACGCCAACGTGGGGGCGTGGAAGCCGAAGTCGATCAGGCGCTTGGCAACGTCCTCAGCCGTGACACCTGTGCGGACGGTCAGCTCACGTAGGTCCAGGATGCACTCGTGGGCCACGAGTCCGCCCTCGCCCGTGTACAAAACCGGGAAGTGCTCATCCAGGCGGGAAGCAACGTAATTGGCTGCCAACAAAGCCGATTTGGTGGCTTCCGTCAGTCCTTGGCCACCCATGAGCTTCACGTATGCCCAGGAAATCGGCAGCACACCGGCCGAGCCATAACGCGAAGCCGAGATCGCAACGCCATGACCGGGTTCATGCGCCGCTTTCTTCGCGTCGCCAGGCATGAACGGAGCCAAGTGGGCTTTCGCAGCTACAGGCCCAACGCCCGGTCCACCGCCACCGTGGGGGATGCAGAAGGTCTTGTGCAGGTTCAGGTGGGACACGTCGCCGCCGAACTTGCCCGGCTGTGCCAAACCAACCAGCGCATTCAAGTTGGCACCGTCAACGTACACCTGGCCGCCGGCTGCGTGGATCGCGTCGCAGACCTCGCGGACGTCGGCGTCGTACACACCGTGCGTGGACGGGTAGGTGATCATGATGGCCGACAAAACCTCACGGTGGGCCTCGATTTTCGCAGCGAGATCCGCGTGATCGATCGTGCCGTCGGCAGCCGTCGCCACCACAACCACCTTCATGCCCGCCAGCACAGCCGAGGCCGCGTTGGTGCCGTGGGCCGATGCCGGGATCAAGCAAACAGTGCGCTGCTCATCGCCGCGGGACAGGTGGTAACCGCGGATCGCAAGCAAGCCTGCGAGCTCGCCCTGGGAACCGGCATTCGGCTGGATAGAGACTTGGTCGTAGCCGGTGATCTCGGTGAGGTCCGCTTCCAGGTCCTCGATCAGCTCGCGCCAACCCGCGGTCTGGTGGTCCGGAGCGAACGGGTGGATGGAGGCGAACTCCGGCCAGGAAATCGCCTCCATCTCAGCGGTGGCGTTCAGCTTCATGGTGCACGAACCCAGCGGGATCATGGTGCGGTCCAGTGCGAGGTCCCGGTCCGACAGCTTGCGGATATAGCGCAACAGCTGCGTCTCGGAACGGTGCGTGTTGAACACCGGGTGCTGCAGGAAATCGGATGTCCGGACTACGTCAGCGGGCAATTCGAATCCGGTAAAGTCCCCTACCGGACCGGCACCGAAGGCGACGGCAACCGCGGAGAGGATCTCCGGCGTCGTGGTTTCATCAATGGAGACGCCAACGGTGTCCGCATCGATGAGGCGCAGGTTGATGCCGCGGGCTTCGGCGGCGGCGATGACCTTGTCTGCCTTGCCGGGAACGCGAACGGTGAGGGTGTCGAAGAAAGCCTCGGAGACGAGTTCGCGGCCGGCCTTCTGCAGGGTCGCAGCCAAAACACGGGCGTGGCCGTGGACGGTTTCGGCGATTGCTTTCAGGCCTTCCGGGCCGTGGTAGACGGCGTACATCGAGGCTACGATCGCGAGCAGTGCCTGCGCGGTGCAGATGTTGGACGTCGCCTTCTCGCGACGGATGTGCTGCTCGCGGGTCTGGAGGGCCAGGCGGTAAGCAGGGACGCCGGCGTTGTCCTTGGAGACCCCAACGATGCGGCCCGGCAGCGTGCGCTCCATGCCTTCGCGGACGGCCATGTAGGCAGCGTGCGGGCCGCCGAAGAACAGTGGAACGCCGAAGCGCTGCGCAGTTCCGACGGCGATGTCCGCACCTTGCTCGCCCGGGGGCGTGATGAGGGTGAGCGCCAGCAAATCCGCGGCCACAGTGACCAGCGCGCCGCGTTCCTTGGCGTCAGCGATGACACCGGAGTGATCGAACACGCGCCCGGAAACGCCGGGTTGCTGCAGGACGATGCCGTTGATATCGCCGTCGGGAAGGCCCGCCGAAAGGTCAGCGATCTCCACCTCGAAGCCCAGCGCCTCAGCCCTGCCCTTCACAATGGCGATGGTCTGCGGGAGAAGGTCAGCGTCCAGAACGGTCTTGCCGTCCTTGGCGGTCTTGGACTTGTTGGCGCGGCGCATCAGCAGCACGGCCTCGGCAACGGCGGTGGCTTCGTCCAGGAGCGAGGCGTTGGCTACGGGAAGCCCGGTGAGGTCCTGCACCATGGTCTGGAAGTTCAGCAGCGCCTCCAGACGGCCTTGGGAAATCTCGGGCTGGTACGGCGTGTAGGCCGTGTACCACGCCGGAGCTTCCAGGATGTTGCGGCGGATCACCGGGGGCGTGACGGTGTCGTAGTAGCCCTGGCCGATCATCTGGACAGCGGTCTTGTTCTTGGAGGCGAGCTTGCGAAGCTCGGCGAGGACCTGCACCTCGGTGAGGGCGTCCTGCAGCTTCAGGGCAGTGTCCTGGCGAATGGAATCGGGAACGGCGACGTCTACCAAGCCGTCGACAGAGTCGTAGCCGATGGCCTTGAGCATGGTGTCAACGTCGGCTTGGCGGCGGGCGCCGATGTGCCGGTCCGCGAAGGCGGTGGGGGTTGATTGAACAGTCAAGAGGAACTCCATGATTCAGGCGCCCAGTGAGCGCCACGATGATGTGGGGTTCCTCCCCGCTCTGTATTGGACCTGAGAGATTCCGCAGGAATGGTTGCCTGCTTGCACCGTCGGTGAGCCCGGTTACCCGGACTGCTTTCCAGAGTTGCCTAACCGCGGCGGTACATGGGCCTGAGAGATTCCTGGGGAGGATTTGCTCCTACGGCGCCTGACTGGATGTACCGGCAGGGCTCTCCCGCCGCAGATCAAAAGCGTTGCATCACGTGAGTGACACGCTTCACACCATAACTGGTTGTTTTGAAGAAACGCAAGCAAGGTGTGGCTACTGATGCATCGCTTCATGGATCTGCAGAGCGAACCACAGTTGGGCGACGGTGGACGTTTCGCCCATGTCCAGCCCCGTCAGTTCGCCGATTTTCCGCATCCGGTAGATGATGGTTTGTCGGTGCGCGAACAATGCTGAAGCAGTCTTCTGCCACGACCGCTGCGAGTCCAAATACGTCCTCAAGGTGACAATGAGATCACCTTCCTGGCTCTGCTCGTAGTCGAAAATCGGACCCAAAAGACGCCGGACCAGGGCGGTTCCTTCCTCAAAACCGGTGAGTCCCAGCCATGAGGGCCCCTCCGCATAGCGGGCCAGCCCTTGGTTGTTGGCGCGGGCGGAACCGAGCGCCCAGAGGGACTCCTGCAGCGCCCGTTGGATGTTCGCAACGGCCGCCGGCGCGCTGATCCCGATCGTGGTTTCCATGCCGGCACAGTGCATCAGGACATCGTCAGGCACGTCTGCCGGGACCACCACATGGAGCCTGTTGTTCCGCTTCAAGGACGCGGACGCAACCCCGTGCCGCCACAGTTCGATGTGCACGTTCGCCAGCCTGCCGCCGTCGTCCGCCGCTTTAACCGCGGCGTCCGCCGTCAGTGAGGCGAGCAGGAAATCCTGGGGCGAAACCTCGAAAGCTGCCAGCCGGCTCTCCATTTCGGCCGCGCCCAAGCGTCCGTCCATTGCCTGCAGGAGGAACTCGCCGGCCAGCCGGTGGCGGCCTTCCAGCGACAAAACGATGCGCGAAAGCTGCAGTCCCAGCACGGTTGCGGCGTGGAGAAGCACGACGGCGTCCGGGTGCGGTTCGCTGTTGGGCAGCACCACCAGGAGCGCGTTGGCATGGGTGGGAATGTCCATGGTGAGGACGTGCCTGCCGCGGATGCGATGCCACTGGAAGTTCTTTCCCGCGAGGGACACTTGCCCCGATAGCGGAGCCCACTCCTCGGAGAGAAACACGGGGAGTGCCTGACCGTCCGGGTGCCAAGGATGGAGGCAGCGGCGGTCCACCACGAACAGGTCCGCGTCGAGCTCGGTCGCCAGCCGCTGGACCAGGCTCTGCCAGTGGTCTTCGGAGGCTCCGGCGGTGCGGAGCAGATCGTAGACGCGGGCAGTCTGCCGCAGCCGACGGGATTCTTCGAGCAAGGAGGACTCGGCCACCGACCGGGCGATCGCGATGAACGGCAGCGGGTACGGGATGTTGATCAGGGGCAACGGGAGTTGCTCGCACGCTTCCATGAATTCCGCGGTGAGCGGCGGTGCGTGCATTTTCTCGCCGATCGCCAAGGCGCTGGCGCCGCTGTCCATCAAGGCCTCTGCGAGCGCCACTTGGCCCTCGGCGTCGGCGGGAATCGACAGGCCGTTGGTCATCATGAGTTCGCCGCCGGTGACCCACTCCCACAGCCTGGGAAGGTCCGACGTGTGAGCCCAGGTGATGCGGTTTTCGAGGCCTGCCGCTCCTGCCAGGAGGGTGAGTCCCAGTTGCGGTTCAGCCACGAGTTCACCCACGGTGATTGCCATTGTGCGCTCCGGTTCCCTTGCGTTTCCGGCGGTCTTGCCGCCGCGTTCCGGGGCACTTAGACATTCGTCTAAACGCCTCAACTATTTGTAGTCAATGTAGCGCTTTCCGGAGTGATCCGCGTCACCAAGAATGGAATTACTTACTTCCCGCTCAACGGCGAGCACCCCTCAACCCAAGGATCCGTCAATGACAACGCACAAGCCCATCGGCCCTGTCGACGCCACCAAAGTCCCCCGGTATGCAGGCCTCGGTACTTTCGCCCGTCTCCCCCAAATCGACCGCGTCCCGGACTACGACATTGCGATCGTCGGCGTCCCGTTCGACGGCGGAACCTCCTTCCGGCCCGGCGCCCGCTTCGGACCCGCCGCAGTCCGCGAAGCCTCCCGCCTCCTCCGCCCGGGGTACCACCCGGAGCTCGACGTTGAACCGGTGTACGAAGCCCAGGTAGTGGACGCCGGCGACATCGCCTGCACCCCCTACGACATCACCCGGGCCGTCCGTGAAATCGAGGAGCAGGCCTTGCCCTTGATCAGCGAGGACAAGCGGCTCATTTCCATCGGCGGCGACCACACCATCGCCCTGCCCATGCTGCGGGCCCTGAACAAGGTCCATGGTCCGGTAGCCCTGCTGCATTTCGACGCCCACTTGGACACTTGGGACACCTATTTCGACCAGCCGATCACGCACGGCACCATCTTCCGGCGGGCGTTCGAAGAAGGCCTTCTTGTGGAGGACAAGTCGATGCACGTGGGTATCCGCGGGCCGGTCTACGACCGCAACGACTTCCTCCGCGACCACGAATTCGGGTTCCAGATCATCCGGTGCTCGGACCTGGACGTCATCGGCGTCCCCGCAGCTATCCAGCGCGTCAAGGACAGGCTCGGTGACACCCCCGTGTACGTCTCCATCGACATCGATGTCCTTGACCCGGCCTTCGCACCCGGCACCGGCACCCCTGAGATGGGCGGGCTCCACTCCCGCGAGCTCCTGGCCCTGCTCCGCGGGCTGAACGGCATCAACATCGTGGGCGCCGACGTCGTGGAAGTCGCCCCGGCGTATGACCACGCGGACATCACCACCGTCGCCGCCGCCACGCTGGTCTTTGACCTTCTCGGGCTGATGGTGAACCGCAGCAAAGCAAACAGCACAGTTGGCCGTGAATTGGCTTCAGCATCCCGGGCTACGTCATGAGTGCGCCGGCAACTGAGGTACCCCGGCTCGAGGACAAGACCATCCAGCCGATCCCCGCCGATGAGCGCCACGGCAAGGCCCGGGACCTCTTCACCATCTGGTTCGGCTCGAACATCATGATCATGACCATCGTGACCGGCGGGCTCGCCACCACGGTGTTCGGCCTGGGCTTCGTGCCGGCGATCGTGGGCATCATCATCGGCAACGTGGTGGGCGGCATCTTCATGGCGCTGCACTCCGCGCAGGGCCCGCAATTGGGTGTGGCCCAGATGATCCAGACCCGCGGCCAGTTCGGTTCTTTCGGGGCTTTGTTGATCGTGGTCATCGTGGTGGTCATGTACGTGGGGTTCTTCGCGGCCAACCTGGTGTTCGGCGGCGAGGCCATGGCAGCGGTGAGTCCGGGCATCAGCGTTGACGCCGGCATTATTATCATCGGCGTGGTCAGCGTCATCGCCACGATCTTCGGCTACCGGCTCATCCACGCCTATGCACGCGTCCTCAGCGTCGCCGCCGGGCTGGCACTGCTGCTGGCTTTCGGGTGGATTTTGATGGTCCACGGACTGCCGGCCAGCTTCCTCGAGACGGGTAACTTCAACTGGGTGGGCTTCATGGGCACCATCTCCGTCTCCGCATTGTGGCAGCTGGCCTACGCACCGTACGTCTCCGACTATTCGCGCTACATGCCGCAAGGAACAGGATCCGCTCCGGCATTCTGGGCATCCTACTCGGGCTGTGTCTTGGGAACGCTCTTCCCCATGATCCTGGGCGCCTTGGTGGGCACGCTGGCCGTTTCCATGAGCACCGGGGACGTCGAAATCGTGGGCAGCCTTGGCGCATTGCTTCAGCCCTGGACCCTGATCATCGTGGGCATCTTCTGCCTGGGCGTCGCGGCGTCGAACGCCATGAACCTTTACTGCGGCGTCCTGTGCACCCTCACTATCGGGCAAACGTTCAAGCCAAGCTGGTTGCCGCACGCCAAGACCCGCAGCATCGCGGCAATCATCCTCTTCGTCGTCGCCGTCTCCATCGCCCTGTTTGCCCGTGACAACTTCATCCTCTTCTACACCAACTTCCTGTCTTTCCTGATGTATGTCCTGGTTCCGTGGACGGCCATCAACCTGGTGGACTACTACCTCCTGCGGCACGGCGAGTACAGGGTTGAAGACTTCTTCAAGCGCGACGGCGGCGTGTACGCGCGGTTCAATTGGGTCGCCATCGGCTCCTACCTGGCAGGTGCCCTGATCCAGGTTCCCTTCTCGGCAACCGCCATCTACACGGGCCCACTGGCTGCGGCGATGGGTGGCGTGGACATTTCCTGGATTGTCGGCCTGGTCGTCGTCGCTCCCCTGTATTACTTCGCGGCCCGGTTGTTCGACAAAAAGACGGAAGCCGCCCCCTTTCCCGCAACTGCACTCACCCCAGACCTCATCTGACCTGCCCTCATCTGAAAGAGAATCATCATGACTACCACCCAGACCGAACAGTTCACTGTCCGACGCTCCTCTGCCGACCACTCCGACAACCTGCCTCTGCCACCCGCAGGACACTTCATCAACGGCTCCTTCGTCCCCGGCTCCTCAGGCCAGACCATCGACGTCGTGGATCCCACCACGGAGGCGGTCATCGCCTCGGTGCAGGCCGGCACGGCCGATGATGTCGACGTCGCTGTTGCCGCCGCCGTCGTGGCCCAAAAGACCTGGGGTGCCACCACCCCGAAGGAACGCGCGGATGTCCTGAACCTCATTGCGAACATCATCGAAGAGAACCGGCAATCGTTCCAGGCAATCGAGTCTGCCAACACCGGCAAGCCGCAGGCAGTGTCGGACGACGATGTCTCCAGCACCATCGATACCTTCCGGTTCATGGCCGGCGCCTCCCGTACCCTGACTTCCATGGCGGGAGGCGACTACGCCACGGACCACACGTCCGTGATCCTCCGCGAACCCGTCGGCGTGGTGGGCGTCATTACTCCCTGGAACTACCCGCTACTGATGGCCGCCTGGAAGATCGCGCCCATCCTCGCTGCCGGCAACAGCATCGTCATCAAGCCCTCCGAACAGACTCCGTTGTCCACGCTGAAGCTGGTGGAAGTGCTGGCCGGACGCATTCCTGACGGGATCCTCAACGTGGTGACAGGACGCGGCCGGACTGTAGGCCAGCGACTGTCCGAACACCCTGACATTGCCTTGGTCGCCCTCACCGGCAGCGTCATCAGTGGCCAGGCGGTGGCCGAAACCGCCGCGAAGTCCGTCAAGCGCGTCCACTTGGAACTCGGCGGCAAGGCTCCCGTTGTTGTCTTCCCCGACGCCGACCTCCGCGCCGCCGCTGCCGGCGTACGCAACGCCGGCTTCTGGAATGCCGGCCAGGACTGCGGTGCCGCCTGCCGCGTGCTGGTGCACGAGTCCGTGGCCGAAGAGTTCACCGAACACTTGGTACGCGAGGTCAGCACCCTGGTGGTCGGCGCACCCGAGGCCGGCGACGACGTCGAAATCGGCCCCATGATCTCCCTCCCGCACTTCGAGCGGGTCAAGGAATCGCTGGCCGAAGCCCGTGAGGCAGGCCTCACCGTGGCTGTTGGAGGATCCGCCATGGAAGGTCCCGGCTACTTCATCGAGCCCACGGTCATCAGCAACGTTCCCGCGGGCGCACACATCGCCACGCACGAGATCTTCGGCCCAGTGGTCACGGTGGAAACTTTCGGCACCACTGAGGAAGCTGTGACCCGCGCGAACGAGAGCCCCTATGGTTTGTCAGCTTCAGTGTGGACGCGCGATTCCAGCCTCTCCCTCCGCATTCCCAAGCAGCTGGATTTCGGCACCGTGTGGGTCAATGCCCACCTGGTCCTGGCGTGCGAGGTACCGTGGGGCGGATTCAAAGGTTCCGGTTACGGCCGCGACCTCTCGCTCTATGCCCTGGATGATTACTCGCGCACCAAGCACGTCATGATCAACCACGGCGCGTGAGCGTTCAGACAAGCAACGGAGCTTTCACCATGACCACTAATGTTTTCCGACCGGCCTCCTTGCCAGGTGCCGCTACCCCGTCGGCCCCTTTTGCCACGGACGCCACCTGGACCAACTGGGGTGGGAACCAAAGCGCGACGCCCGCCTTTACCGTTCGGCCCAGGAATGAACAAGAAGCGCTCGACGCCGTCCGTTTCGCCATCCGCGAAGGCCTGCCTGTGCGGGCGGTCGGCTCAGGACATTCGTCCTCACCGTTGGTCCAAACCGGCGGCGTGCTGATGGATATGTCCGGCCTTTCTGCCATCACCGGAACTGACCAGTCGGGGCGCCGTGCCCGGGCCTTGGCCGGCACAACCATCAGCGCTTTCGGGGATGCCTTGTGGGAGAAAGGACTGGCGCTCAGCAACCAGGGCGACATCGACAAGCAGCAGATCGCAGGCGCACTGGCCACCAGCACCCATGGATCCGGCAAGGACCTGGGCAGCTTCTCCTCGAAGTTGCGCTGGGTGAAGCTGATCAACGGCTACGGCGAAATCGTGGAGATCGGTGAGGGCCAACTTCGCGAACTTCGCGCCGCACAGACGGCCTTGGGTACCTTGGGGATCTTCCTGGAAGTGGAGCTGGACGTAGAGGACAGCTACTACCTTCAGGAACAGATCACCTATCCCACGTGGGCGGAGACCACGTCCACATGGCAGGCCGACATCGATGATAACCGGCACTATTCTTTCCTGTGGTGCCCGGAGGACGACTCTTGTGAACTGTTGGACCTCCCCGGTTCACCGGATCACAGCATGGGCGGCCGCAGCTACACCAAGCGGTACAACGTAGCTTCCGTCCAGGACGAAAGCCAGCTCTCCGCCGTCGAAGGTGCCCGGCTGGACCGTTCCTACCGGATCTACCCCGGCGGCTTCACCACTCAGTTCCATGAACTCGAGTACTTTGTCCGCAGCGAGGACGGTTTGGTCGCCGTCGAAGCCATCCAGGACCTGATCCGCAGCAAGTATCCCGAGCAGAAGTACCCCGTGGAGGTCCGCTGGGTAAAGTCCGATGACGCGTACATATCCCAGTTCCAAGGCCGCGACAGCACTGTCATCACCCTGACCACCGAGCCCGGGACCGACTACTGGCAGTTCTTCCGTGACGCCGATGCCGTGCTCCAGGAATTCGAGCCACGCGCGCACTGGGGGAAGATCCACTTCATGACCCGGAGCCGGTTGGAACGCCTCTACCCGGAGTTGGACACGTTCATCCAGGTCCGCCGCGAGTTCGATCCCCGCGGAATGTTCCTCAACGACCACACAAGGTCCCTGCTCGCCTAACGAGTACTGCTTTGTCCGGGGGCACCGGGATGTGAGAGACCCAACCCTCTCTCACATCCCAAGCCCTTCCGCCCAACCCTCTCTCACATCCCAAGCCCTTCCGCCCAACCCTCTCTCACATCCCAAGCCCTTCCGCCCAACCCTCTCTCACATCCCGAGCCCTTCCGCCCATCGCTCGCTCACATCCCGAGCCCTTCCGCCCATCGCTCGCTCACATCCCTGTGACAACCCCCTGAAACCTCGGAGTGGTAGTTTGATCTCTGCTGAGCCAGACACCCGCACCCAATCGGAGGACCATCCATGTTCAAGGGCTTCAAGGACTTCATACTTCGCGGCAACGTGATCGAGTTGGCCATTGCCGTGGTCATCGGTAGTGCGTTCACCGCTCTTGTTACGGCTTTCACCACCAACATCATCAACCCCGTGATCGCCGCCGCCGGCGGCATGAATGCTGACGGACTCGGCTTCAAGATCTGGGAAAACAATCCCGCCACGCTTGTGAACATCGGCGCTGTTCTGACGGCACTCGTTACCTTCGTGATCACTGCCGCCGTGGTCTATTTCATTTTCGTAGCGCCCATGAACAAGATCAATTCCCTGGTTAAGAACCGCCTCTCCACCGAGGAACCCGAGGAAGAGCCGCTCCCGGCCGATACCGCCCTGCTGGCCGAAATCCGCGATCTCCTCAAGGACGCGGCCGCCGCCCGCAACGCCGGCAACACTTCCGAGCTGGACGCGGACTTCGATTCCGACCGTACGCGCTAGGGCCGACCGCACCCGTTAGGACCGACCGCTCGTCGCGAGCGCTGCGTCCCAGTTGCTTGGCCTGAACCCGGCGTTCTCTCCGCGGGAACGCCGGGTTCATTCACGTTCACAGGCACGTCCCCGGAACGTGACGCGAAGGCAACGGGCTCGAAACAGTGGCAGGGCAGCATGAAACCATGAAGCCCAATCCGAGCACTCCCGTCACCGCGGATCTACTCTGTGATGTCTGCGGCCAGTTGCCCGAAGCCCCCAAAGCCCGGCTTACACTCGCGAACATCGCGGTCATGCTTCCCATTGAATTGCTGGTTCATGCAGCAGTGGTCGGAACCCATCTGCCGTACGTGGCCAAGGTCCTGCTGCTGGCCGTCACCGCCACGGTGCTGGTCATTTGGGTGGCCGAACCGTCAGCCGCCAAGGTTCTGCGACGCTGGTTGCATGCTCCGGCTCTCCGTCAGCGGCACAAACTGCACCTGGCTCCTGCCCTCTGGCGTGCGCGAACAGTGCTGCTGGACCAATCAGGGTCCTTGCAGAAGCTGACCCAGTCCCTCGCTAAGTTGGACGCCAACATCCTTAGCCTCCACGTACACCCGATGACCGTAACCAGTTCCGCCGCCACCGGCCACAGTGAGCGCGTGATGGATGAGTTCGTTCTCTCCACGCCCGGCGACGTCACCGAGCCGGAACTGCTAAAAGCACTGCACGACGGCGGCGGGCACGAGTCCCACGTTTGGCCCACCACGGCTTTGGCCATGGCCGACGGCCAAACCAAGGCCCTGAGCCTCGCCACCCGCATCGCCGGGAACCCCAAGGAACTTCCGCATGCGGTAGCCGAACTCCTGTCCGCAAAAGTAGTTCCGATGAATCCTGAACGCCACGGACCCGAGGCGACTGCCGTCGTCGGGCCTTCACCTGACATCCTCAAAATCCCGACGGCTTGGCACGGGCCGCTGGTCTTTTCCCGACCCGGCGAGCCATTTTCGCCCGCAGAATCGGCGCGCGCGCATAGGTTGGCCGAACTCGCGGAAATCCTGGCGCACAGTCCCGCACACGAGCCATCCACCAACTGAGGGCGGCCGGCAACGTCAGTTCAGCACGCGGCGCCTCAAGAAGATGGCGTCCTTGCCGAAGGTGCGCTCGGGGTCCGCGATGTAGCCGTCCAAAGGCATGACGGCCGAATAGATGAGCTTGGCGAGAGGGTTCAGTCCTCGTCGATCTTTTCGAGCAGCTTCCCCAAGGCATCACGAATGTCGTCGTAGTCGTACTGTCCGGCCCTGCTCTCGGCGGAGATCACACCGCATCGGTGGATCTTCTTGAAGTCACCGATGGGGAATTTGTAGTGGCCCTTTTGGTCGTCCGGGTGATCGTCGTCCACTCCGAGGAACCACTTGGAGTACTCCGAGTGCCCATGTTTGTCCAAAAATGCACTCTCATCCTTGGCGCTGGGGGCGTGCTCGCTCCAGTCATCGCGGGTGTCCTTGACCACCTTGCCGTCGCGGATCAGATGCTTCGCGTGGTCAAAAGCCTTCTTGTTGAGTTTCACGGTCATGGCGCAACCTCGTTGAATGTGGCGGTTCGGCATGGGCAGGGCAGCTCGTACGGTTCAGCATAGGACCCCACCTGATTGTCCGAAAGGTCTTTGAAGCCAGCAAGTATCCGTCCGAGTCGTCGGTCTTAGAGCGCTTTAACGGCCCCCAGAACCTTGGTCAGCGAGTCCTTCGCATCGCCGAACAACAGGGTGGTCTGCGGTTCGTACAACAGTTCATTCTCAATCCCGGCGAACCCGGGACGCATGGAGCGTTTGAGGAACACCACCTGGCGGGCATCGGCGACCTCCAGGATAGGCATTCCGTAGATGGGCGATCCTGAGGTGGTCTTTGCTGCGGGATTCACAACATCGTTGGCGCCCACCACCAAGGCCACATCGGTGGTCTTGAACTCGGAGTTGATCTCACTCATTTCCTTCAGCGACTCGTACGGGACGTTGGCCTCTGCGAGCAATACGTTCATATGGCCAGGCATGCGCCCAGCCACAGGATGGATGGCGAAGTCCACTTCAATACCGCGTGCTTCCAAGGCAAGGGCAAGCTCTGCGGCGGTGTGCTGGCCTTGGGCGACTGCAAGGCCATATCCCGGAACGATAATCACCCGCTGCGCGTAGCCGAGAAGTACTGCCACGTCCTCCGCACTGGAGGAACGCACTGGCCGCTCACTCACCGCAGTGGATCCGGCCGTGGACCCACCCTTGAAGGCCCCGAACATGATGCCTGCAACACTGCGTCCCATGGCGGCAGCCATGGCACGAGTGAGGATGGTGCCGGACGCTCCCACCAACGTGCCTGCGACAACAAGGAGGACATTGCCCAGCACCAATCCAGATGCCGCGACGGCCAGCCCTGTGAAGGCGTTCAGAAGCGAAATGACAATCGGCACGTCAGCGCCACCCACAGGAAGCACCAACAGGACTCCGGCAACCAATCCCAACAGCAGCAGCACCAGCGCCAACACCAACGAGCCATTCAGGATCACTACGACGCCGGCTCCCACGGCGGCCAGCAGCACTACTGCCATCAGTGCGGGCAAGCCAGGGAAGGTCACGGGCCGGGTGGTCATGAGCCCCTGAAGTTTGGCGAAGGTGACACCGGAGCCGGCGAACGACACCGCACCCACCAGCAGCGTGAAGACAATTGCCAACCGAACCCACGGATCGTCCGCGTGGGAGAGTTCCAGCAGAGCGACCAGCGCCGCAGCGCCACCACCCACACCGTTGAAGAGTGCGACGAGCTGCGGCATCTGAGTCATTTGCACGCGACGGGCCACGGGCGCAGCAATACCCGAGCCCACAGCTATGGCTCCAAGAATCCAGGGAATATTGTCCAGCTTCACCGATACGAACACGGTCACCACAGCCAGCAGGGCGCCTAATGCTCCGATCAGGTTGCCGCGCCGTGCAGTCTTTGGCGAATTCAATCCCTTCAGGGCGAGGATGAAACAGGCCGCGGCGGCCAGGTACAGGAGTGCCGTCCACGTGGGATTGAGCAGCGTCATTGCCGGCGCTCCTTATCGAACGGCTCCACGACGGCATGGCTTCCAGGTCCACCGGGAGAGCCGGAACCGCCGGAACCTCCATAGCCAGCGTTCGACGGCGGCCGTTGCCTTCCGCGGAACATCTCCAGCATGCGGTCGGTTACCACGAACCCGCCCACGAGGTTGGCCGTGGCGAGGACGACAGCCAGCAGGGCGACCGCCAACACCCACGAGTCAGCGGCCTGTCCGGCCACGATGATGGCGCCCACCAGGATGATGCCGTGGATGGCGTTGGCCCCTGACATGAGCGGCGTATGCAGGGTGCTGGAGACCTTGGAAACCACCTCAAAACCCACAAACACGGCCAAGACAGTAATCGTTAGCAGGCTCATGCCGTCCATCAGCGCACTCCTTCACTGCCGGAATTTCCTGTTGGGAAAGTGCCGGCATGACCGCTGCCAAAGGGGGCAGTCTCCCCTGCGAGCGCCGCCAATGCTTCCGCAGTTGGTGCGTGCCGGACTTGGCCGTCGTGGGTGAGGCACGTGCCGGCAACAACTTCATCCTCAAAGTCCGGAGCAACAACGCCGTCCTGCGTCATCAGGGCCAAAAGGTTGGACACATTCTTGGCGTACAAGCGCGAGGCGTCAGCGGGCATCGCCGAGGCAGGGTCCTTGATTCCCACCAGTGTCACCACACCCTGACCGTCGCCGGTAGGGATGGGGATGTCCTGGCCGGGGATGCTGCCCTCCACGTTGCCGCCGGATTCGGCAGCCAGGTCCACCACCACGGATCCCGGGCGCATCCCTTGCACCATCTCGCGGGTTACCAGGAGCGGAGCGCGCCTCCCGGGTACCGCGGCGGTGGTGATCAGGACATCGGCCTGGGCCACGTGTGGCGTCAAAAGGGCCCGCTGCAGGGCACCCCGGTCCGCGCTGAGTTCCCGCGCGTACCCGCCGGACGCCTCGGCGGTCTCCAGGTCCAGCCTGATGAACGTGCCTCCCATGGATGCCACTTCGTCAGCCGAGGCCGGGCGGATATCGTTGGCGGAAACCCGGGCCCCGAGCCTTTTGGCGGTTCCGATGGCCTGCAAACCAGCCACTCCAGCGCCGAGCACCAACACGCGGGCGGGCGGAATGGTCCCTGCTGCCGTCATATACAGCGGGAAGAACCGTGGGAGCCGCATGGCCGCCTCGAGGACACAGCGATAGCCGGCCACCAAGGCCTGCGAGGTGAGCGCATCCATGGACTGGGCACGCGATATACGCGGAACCAGTTCCAGTGCAAAGGAGGTGATTCCTCCAGCGGCGAGCGCCCGCACAGTGGGCAACTCCGAGGACGGTGACCCCAAACCGGCGGTGACCGTACCGCGGCGGAGAGCTCCCGCCGTCGACGGTTCCATGGGACGCACGTGGCAGTAAACATCCAGCGATCCGAGAACCAATGACTGCACCACAGCGGCGCCGGCCGCCCGGTAGTCGTCGTCGCTATGGCCGGACGCCATCCCAGCGCCGGACTCGATGTCGACCTCAAGGCCCAAAGCCACCAGTTGCTTCACCGTTTCCGGCGTTGCGGCAACACGTCGCTCGCCATCGAGCGTCTCGCGCGCTATGCCTGCTTTCACCCGTCACCCCTCTTCCGGAACTCTCCAGAACTCAGTTGGCATGAGTCTATGACCGCAAAGGTCCCGGCGGGAGTAGGGGCTGCGCTATGTGCATAAGTCAACTAGGGTCGGTGGAAGCTGGGGGCAACCAGCCACCACACCGTCGACGAGCCGGTTCCGGCCGTGCCGTCGGAAAGGAAAGCCGCTATGGACACCTTCAAAATCGGTTATTTCGTCGGAAGCCTGGCAAGCAATTCCATCAATCGGGTCCTCTCCAAGGCCCTCATCTGCGTCGCACCGCCGGAACTCGAGTTCCATGAAATCGCCATCAAGGACCTCCCTCTATACAGCGCGGACTACGACGCTGACTTCCCGCCTGCAGGCCGCGAATTGAAGGATGCCATCGCCGCATCTGACGGCATCCTTTTCGTCTCCCCCGAGTACAACCGCTCCATTCCGGGCGCCTTGAAAAACGCCATCGACTGGGGTTCGCGCCCGTGGGGCAGCAACTCATTCGCGCGCAAGCCCACCGGAATCATCGGCGCATCGCCGGGCGGTATCGGTACAGCGGTGATGCAGTCGTCCATGCGCAGCGTTTTGAGCTTCCTGGACGCGCCGCAGCTGAACGCACCTGAGGCGTATATCCGCTTCGTCGCAGACGCGTACGACGACGACGGTTCAGTTAAGGACGAAGGAACGGCCGGGCTGTTGCGACACTACATGGAGGAGTACAGTGCGTTCGTCCAGCGCGTCCTCGCTGCCAACGCGCCGGGCCACATCGGCGACCAGGAACCGGATTCCGCCAAGCTCACGCGTTAAGGCGCCCGCGGGTGCCGCTCCGGATCCACTGCCGGCGGCGCCCGCTAAAGGCATCCACAACCAGGGCTTAGTCAGTATGCTTACTATATGAGGAATCATGCTAGTAACCCAGGAGGAATGATGCTTCGCAGATTAGCCATGACCACCCTTGCTTTGACCCTCTTCGCCGGGGCCATGCTTTCCACTGCCGTTGCAGCCAACGCAGCAGGCGGCGTGCAGGGCAGCGTAGCTGCCACCACCACTCCGTCGCCGGAACCCAGCAATCCCTCCGGCCCTTCCACGGCCACGCCCACCGCGGAGCCGACCACGGACGTCTCGAATCCCGCCGGCACCGGACCTGCCAATCCGGGCACCAGCGAGACCGAACAACAGGAGCAAACCCGCACCGACGTCGTTCCGTGGATTCTGGCGGGCGTTGCGGCAGCCATCATCATCGTTTTGATCATTTGGACCCTGCGGAACCGGCGCGGACGGGACAAAGGAATCAGCAACGAGCCGCGCTAGATGCACCGATAGCAGCCATTAGGCGTCCCGCGAACCAGCCATCAACTTGCCGATCATGCTGGTCTCCAGGTTCTCCAGCAGGTGCCGTGGATTGTCATAGACTTCCGCGGCACCGGCGTCCCGCAGTTCGGCTTCACTGATTCCACCGCAGGTCAGCGCGATAACGGGAATGCCAATGGCACTGCCGGCCTTCACGTCCCATACCGCGTCCCCAACAAACACCACATCCTCCGGGCTAAGCCCAAGCTTCTCCAAGCACGCCTCAAGAATGTCCGGCGCGGGCTTGCTCTCCTTGGCGTCATTGGAACTGGTCCACGCATCGATGGAAGATCCGGCGTCCAGGAGGCGCCTGCTCACTTCCAGGTCGCGTTCCTGCGCCGAGGACGCCAAGCCCACCGCCAATCCGGCGTCGGAGCACGCGGCCAGAAGGTCCCGAACCGACTCGAAGGTACGCAGAGTCGGCCAAAACGTTGAGAAGACCGCACCATGCGCAGACTTCAGATCTTCCTGCATATCCTCGGAGCAGTCCGGAACCAGGCTCTGGATGAGCCGGTCCCCACCCATGCCTACTCGACGATGAATGGCGGACATCTCGATGTCCAACCCTTCGCGTCGGAACGCCTGCCACCAAGCCATAGCGTGGAAGTAGCTCGAATCGATCAGCGTTCCATCAACATCGAAAAGAACACCGCGCTTCTTCTGAGTCGTCGTGTCAGCTGCCACAGTTGACCACCTTCGTCCGGGCTTGTGCACCGTGCACACCCTGCGCTGCCAGCGCAGAATCAATCACAGGTTCCTCCAACATCAGCACGGCATATCGTTCCGCCGTCGAGGTGCGAAGGAGTCCCGTCCCCGCCACCTCCCTGATGGCAGCAACTCCCTCAACGGCCTCATCCACTGAGGCAAACCGCTTGGAGAGACCCATCAACACGTCGTCGCCGTCCACCATCAAAATCCGAAATTCCCCGTCAGGCGTTTCAACCAGTTCCAAATGCCCGGCCATCCCTACCTCCTCGTCTTCGATGCCAACCAGCATAGTAAGACTACTTAGTATAAGCTTCTCAGAAACATTGCGTAACGCAGGAATGAGGCGTCTGCAACTTGTTGTTTGCAAGGTCATGACAACAATCGGAATCATCGGTGCAGGACACATTGGCAGCCAAGTCGCCCGTAAAGCAGTGGAACTTGGCTATGACGTCGTCATCAGCAACTCACGGGGCCCCGAGACCCTGAGCGGGCTGGTGGCGGAGCTGGGGCCGCGCGCCCGGGCTGCGACGGCAGCCGAAGCAGCAGCGGCGGGTGATTTCGCCGTCGTGACCGTTCCCCTCAAGAACTACAGGGACATCCCGACGGAGCCGCTTGAGGGCAAGATCGTCATCGACACCAACAACTACTACTGGGAGCGCGACGGCCGCATTCCCGAGCTGGATAACGGGGAAGCCACCACCTCCGGCTTGCTCCAGAAGCACCTCCCAACCTCCAAGGTGGCCAAAGGTTTCAATCACATCTTCGCCAAGGACATCACCACGGACGGCGCCCCCGCGGGCAGCGCCAACCGTCGTGCCCTGGCCACCTCGAGTGATTTCCCGGAAGCAGCCGGGCTTGTCACCAAGCTCTACGACGAGTTCGGCTTCGACACCGTCAACGTCGGCCCGCTGGAGGACAGCTGGCGCGTTGAGCGCGACCGCCCGGCCTACGTCATCCGGCAGAACGCGGACGAACTCCGCGAGAACCTCGCGAAGGCAACGCGCACGGTCTAACGGGAAACGCACGACGGCGGGAGGGCGGCTTTCGCCTTCCCGCCGCCGATGCGGCGCTGCCGTCTTTGGGGTCGGCGTCTTTGGGGTCAGCGGTTTAGGGCTGGCTCAAATTCCGGGGTCGAAATCGTGTCACGAATCGGGACGTCGGCGCACTTTATAGTGGCTGTCTCTCCGGGCGCCTGGCGCATCGGGCATTCGGGGAGTCAGCCACCCCCTAAGAGCCCTACCCCGAGGAGTCCCATGTCCACCAAAATCTCGAGCTGGCCGGCAGCGACGCCCATGTGGGTGGACTTGGGCGTGGACAACCTCGCAGCCGCGAAAAGCTTTTACACGGATCTCTTCGGCTGGGAATTCGTAGCCGGCGGCCAGGACGCCGGCGAGTACCTGCTGGCACACCTTGGCGGGCGCGCCGTCGCTGGTGTGGGGCCGAAGCAGGCACCGGGCATGCCCACCGTGTGGACCACGTTCCTGGCATCAGACAATGTCGACCTTACTGCCAGGAAAATCAGCGCGGCCGGCGGAGAAATGATTGCACTTCCGTTCGATGTCATGGAATCCGGCCGCATGGCCTTGGCCGTCGACACCGTGGGCGCGGCCTTCGGTATCTGGCAGGCCGGCACTCATATCGGGGCGGAACGCGTCAATGAACACGGCTCCTTGTGCTGGAACGAGCTCCACACCCGCGATTTCACCGCCGCCAGGTCCTTCTACTCTGAGGTCTTCGACGTCAGCTACCAGGACGCCAGCGAGGACGGCTTTGTCTACTCCACGCTGCGCAGGCCGCTGGACGGCCGGGAAGTGGGAGGAATCCAGCATGACGACGACATCCCCGATGCCACCCCCAACTATTGGTTGACCTGGTTTGCCAGCGACTACGTCCAAGGCACTGCGGAACGGGCAGTGGAGCTCGGCTCCACCCTTCTGATGCCCGTAACGGAGAGTCCCCTGGGGCGTATGGCCATCATTCAAGCGCCACAGGGTGAAGTGTTCGGCATCATCGACGCCCCCCGCATCAACGAGTAAGAGAACCACCCCAAAGGCCCAGTCCGCCGCGTACAAGACCTCAGGGTTCAGGCTGCGGCCGGGTTCAAGGCCTCAGCAATGACCTCATGTGCGTGGGCCGCTGCAAGGGGCGCCGCCAAGCGGTGTACGGCCAGGAAGGTCTTGCGCACCGCTGGTCCGTGCCACTCGGGCGGAAGGTAGTCGGTGGGGAGGTTAGGGTCCCGGTACGGGAACTTACGCCACATGGTGAGCATGGGAATGTAAAAGCGGAATGCGTCGCGCCGCAGCTCTTCGGTGGACGCAGCCAGGGCAGCTTCCGGATCATCGCCCACCTGCTCGGTCCATTGCTGCTCAGCACCCTTGTATACCTCGAGGAACTCGGTGAACTGCTGATCGAGTTCCTTGAGGTCCCACCACTCAGATATTTTGGGCCGCATGGGCCCGTCGAACACGTAGTCGCTCCGGAAAAGGTCAACGAACTCGATCAACCCGCTCGCGGTAAGGCGTTCCCGGGCTTGCTCCAACTTGTGTGCGGGGGCAATCCACACACCGTTGGCTACGGAACCAAAACCAAGTCCCAGCAGCGCGGACCGCAGCTGGTGCCTGCGGTTGCGCATGGATTCGGGCACTGAGAAGACGGCCAGCACCCAGGTATCCACCGGCGCAGGCTGCTCCGGTGCGAAGATCCGCCGGTCACCTTCACGGAACACGTCGCTGACGGACTCGGAAATCTTGTACTTGGCGATTCCGCCCTCGCGGACACTCTTCAGTACGCCCTTGGCCTTAAGCCTGGAGACGGACGACCTCACACCCGGGGCGTCGTAACCGAGCGAGCCCAGCATGGAAATCAGCGCAGAGACCGGCAACGCATCGCCCGCGTTGCGGCCGTAAAGACCGAAAATCGTGACGAGCAGTTGCTGGTGGCGCACCGGAGGTGCCGGGACGGCGAACATCTAAGGGCCCTCATTTCCGCGCCGCAGTCCGGCGCCAGTCCAGTTCATCATAGGTGCGGTGTTGGTCCCCGCCGAGTTGGCAGGTAACCCCCATGCTCGGGCGCAACATCGGGGTTAACTGCAGTGTCGCGGGCTGCGTGCTCCCGGGTCCGGGATCAACCAAGCGAAAGAAGCAAGAAGAGGACTGCAAGAACCAGCGCCACCGGCGTCATCACGAAACGCTCGGGCTTGCTGCGGGAGATCGCATTCATGGCAACGCCCAAAATGAAGTAGGCGGTAAGTACCCACATGAAAATGTCGGCGAAGGTTTCACTGACCAGTACCGGCGCCAAACCCGCTTTTGCCAACGCCGTGTAGCCGAACAAGGCGTACAGCACTATGGAGACCACGCTGCCCACCCGCAACTTCCGCGGCAGGACGTCATGCTGCCCACCCCAAGCGAACCGCCCTAGGGGCGCGCCAGCCACCAACGCAGCCTGGAAAACGGCCAAACAACCAAGAATTGTGCACGCGAGAATCGCCCAGAGCTGCTCCACGGTCCAAGCGTAACCGCAAGGCATCGCTCCACCGACTGGCCGCACCTTAGTAAGCATGCTTAGTATAGGACCATGCTGTTTCGAGGCTAACACGGCCTCAGAAAGTCCTTTCCGTATCAACGATAGGAACCACATCATGGCAGGAAATCTCGTAGCCCGGTCCATTCACGACCTCACCGCCGCAGCATGGTTCGGCGGCTCGCTGATGGGGGCCATCGGACTCAACGGCGCCGCAGCGGAAGCCAAAGACCCCACCGAGCGAACCCGCCTCTCAAGCAAAGGCTGGGGTAAGTGGGCCCCGGTCCAGACGGCAGCTTTCGCCGGACACCTTGCCGCCGACCTGGCCATCGCTTGGGAAAACAAAGGCCGGATCGCCAAGCAGGACAGCGTCGCCGCCAACACCATATACAAAACAGTAGTGACTTTGGCTGGAGCAGCCGTCACCCTGTATGCAGGCGTGGTGGGCAAGAAGGTGGATGAGCTCTCCGACGAAGGCGCCGTGGGCGCCACGGAACCGAAGGCCGGCGCATCGGACGAGTTGAAGGCCGCCCAAACCCAGCTGAAAGCACTCCAGTGGGCCATTCCTGCGTTCGCTGCCTGGGTGATCATCCTGGGTGCCAAGCACGGTGAGATGCAGCGACCCAAGAACATCCTTAAGGGCCTGCGCTAGACAACCCCCTCGCCGAGATGGCAGCAGACACCAATCCCAGGCTTCAACATTGGTGTCAACTGCCATCTCGGCGGAGCTATTCGGCTGCCGGGACACCCTTTACGGCGCGAACCAGATGTTCCGGCCAAGGCTGCGCAGCGGTGCTGCCGTTAGGGACGTGCACCGTGGTGACCGTCCCGTACGCGGCGACCTCACCGGCGTCGGACGTTACATCGAAAGCCATGGTCAGCGAGGTCCGGCCGAGCGCGTGAATCCTCACCGTGGCGGTGATGCGCTGGCCGAACCACAGCTTCGCCTTGTAATTGATAACTTGCTGCACCCGCGGAGCGCTGGGGAAATAATCCGGCAACTCCAGCGAGCGGAAAAGCTCAGCTTCCGCAGCCTCAACCCAACGCAGGATCGCCGAGTTGTGCTGGTGTCCGGAGGCATCGGTGTCTACCCACTCCACCGTTCGCTCAACGCACGCCTCCGGAAACCTGTCCATGATTGCTCCTAGCGGGCGCCGACGGTGGCGTCGTCGGGATCAACGTCGACGGCGGCAACCGGCACCTCAGGTTGTGGCTTGGGAATCATTGCCACAGCACCGGCTGCCAGTACTGCGATGCCGGCGAAGATCGCAAAGTTTGCCTCGAAGGGAAGCTTCGAGCCTGCGATCCAGCCACCAATCAAGGGCCCGGAGATGGCACCAAGTCGGGCGAAGCTCAGGGCCCAGCCCGTTGCCGTGCCACGAACCTTCGCCGGATAGTAGTCGGCGATGTAGCCGGTCAGGACCAGGGACGTCGAGATGGATCCGACACCCGCGAAGGCCACGAACAGCAGGTTGACCACCATGGTGTTCGGGAAGACGAGCAGCATGATGCCCAGCCCGCCCAGGATGTAGAACACCACCAGGATGAGCTTCTTGCCGTACTTGTCTGCGGCGCGGCCCAGGAGCAGGCCACCGATCGCGGAAGCAAGGCTGAAGACCAGGAGGAAGGTCAAGGATGAGCCGAGGTCGTAGCCGGCCTTCTTCATGATGCTCGGCAGCCACGTGTTCAGGCCATAGACGAGGACCAGGCCGCAGAAGAGCGAGATCCAGAAGAACACCGTGGAGCGCAGGTACTTCCGCGAGAACATGGTGGTGATGGTCTTCCACCAAGGATCAGCCTGCACACCTGCTTTGGGAGCCACGGCAACAACCGGCGTGTAGTTGGAGATGTTCAGCTTGGTGGCCAGTGCCTTGGCTTCGGTCTTCCGGCCCTTTGATTCCAGGAATTCCAAGGACTCCGGGAGGAACTTCCAGATGATCGGAATCAGCACTACCGGCGCAGCACCAATAGCTATGACCGCACGCCAACCGCCCATGGGCAGGACGAACAGGGCGGCAAGAGCGGCGGCGACAATGCCCAACGAGTAGCCGGAGTACATGAGGCCGTAGTTGTAGGAACGCTTGTTCGGTGCCGAGTATTCAATGGTCAGGGCCGCCGCCACCGGGATGACACCGCCCATTCCCAGGCCACCGATTAGCCTGAACAGGCCGAAGAGCTCCGGCGTCGGTGCCCACGCGGCGCCCGCCTGGGTGAGCGTGAAGATTGCCATGGAAGCCAGGAGCATCTTCTTGCGTCCCACGAGGTCGCTGAGGGTGCCGATGAACAGGGCGCCGATAAGCATGCCGATCAAGGCATATGAGCCGAGTCCACCGAGCGCCAGCGGGCTAAGGTTCCATTCCTTGTACTCAGCAAGGGCAGGAAGGATGGCCCCGAGGACGCCCACGTCATAGCCTTCGGCGAGGATCGCGAGCCAGCAGCAGAACAACACCAGTCCGGTGGTCTTCCTGGGCACATTCCATGTGTTGAGGGGTGCGGTCGCCATGGCTACTTCACCAGAACCGATGCGGCGGCGGACTCAGGAGTCCAGCGAAGGTGGGTGTTGGACTCTTGGATATCGGCTTCCTTTAGCAAGGAAAGGCGCGGGCGAACGGCGTCAGTGCGCGAGCTCGGCGGCTTGCGGCGGCCGGCACGGAACTGCGGGATCCACTGGGCGCCCGGGCCCTGGTATTCCTGTTCAGCTGCAGCGTGCAGCGTCCACTGGGGGTCGTAAAGGTGCGTCCGGCCCAGGGCGATCAGGTCCGCGCGGCCTGCGAGGAGGATGGAGTTCACGTCGTCGTAGGTGGAGATGGCACCGACGGCGATCACTGCCACGCCTGCCGGTGCGGCAACTTCCTGGCGGATGCGGTCGGCGAACGGGGTCTGGTAGCTGCGGCCGAAGGCGGGCTTCTCTTCCTTGGCCACCTGGCCGGTGGAAACGTCCAAGCCTGCAGCGCCGTGCTCGACGAACGCCTTGGCGATGGACACCGAATCGTCGGAGGTGTTGCCACCCTCGATCCAGTCCGTTGCGGAGATGCGCACCGTCACCGGCTTGTGGGCGGGCCAGGCCGCGCGAACGGCGTCGAACACTTCCAGCGGGAACCGCAACCGGTTCTCCAGGCTGCCGCCGTATTCGTCGGTCCGCTTGTTGGATACCGGCGAAAGGAAGGAAGACAGCAGGTAGCCGTGGGCGGCGTGGATTTCCAGGAGGTCGAAACCGGCCTCATCGGCACGGACCGTGGAAGCGACGAACTCCGCCTTGATGGCATCCATGCCGGCCCGATCCAACTCCACGGGGATCTGGTTCTCCGGGCTGTATGGAAGGGCAGAAGGGCCGACGGCGGTCCAGTTGCCTGACTCGAGCGGCTGGTCAATGCCTTCCCACATGAGCTTGGTGGAGCCCTTGCGGCCCGAGTGGCCCAGCTGAGCACCGATCTTGGCAGTGGAACGGCTGTGGACGAAGTCCACGATTTCCTTCCAGCTGTCACGCTGATCGTCCGTGTACAGGCCGCTGCAGCCGGGGGTGATGCGGCCGGCTTCGGAAACGCAGACCATTTCGGTCATGACCAAACCGGCGCCACCGAGTGCTTTGGAGCCCAGGTGAACCTTATGGAAGTCGCCCGGAACGCCGTCCGTAGCCGAGTACATGTCCATCGGCGAGACCACAATACGGTTCTTCAGCTCCAGCTCGCCGATACGGAAGGGCTGGAACATGGCCGGTGCCACCTCTGTCAGTCCTTGTGACGAAGCGAAATCGCGGTCCACGGCATCTGCGAATTCAGGATCGCGGAGGCGCAGGTTTTCCTGTGTGATGCGGCGGCTACGGGTCAACAGGTTGAACGCGAACTGGGTGGGGTCCTGGTCCTTGTACTGGCCGATGCGCTCAAACCACTCAAGGGAAGCCTGGGCTGCGCGCTGGGTGGAGGCGACCACGGGCCGGCGCTCAGCCTCATACGCCGCCAGCGCGGACTCCACATCCGCGTGTTCGTGCAGGCAAGCGGCCAGTGCCAACGAGTCCTCCATGGCCAGCTTGGTGCCGGAACCGATGGAGAAGTGGGCCGTGTGGGCGGCGTCGCCCAACAGCACCACGTTGTTGTGGCGCCAGTTTTCGTTGCGGACGGTGGTGAAGTTGATCCACTTGGAGTTGTTGGTGAGGACCCCGTAGCCGTTGAGTTCCTCGGCGAAGATCTCGCGGATCTTGGCGATGGCCTTCTCATCCGAGACGCCGGGAGGGAAGACCTCGTTGGCCGTCTCACCGAAACCCGCCGCGTGCCACACGTCCTGGTGCATTTCCACGATGAACGTGGAACCCTCATCCGAGTAGGGGTACCCGTGGATTTGCATGACACCCCACTCGGTTTCCTTCACGAAGAATTTGAAGGCCTCGAACACCTGATCCGTACCCAGCCACATGAACTTGTTGGTCCGCGGGTCCAGGTTCGGCTTGAACGAGTCAGCGTACTTGGCACGGATCTGCGAATTGATGCCGTCCGCGGCAAGAACCAGATCGTAGTTGGCTTCAAGTTCCTCTACGGCGGGGGCCAAGGTGCTGAACCGCACGTCAACGTTCAGTTCGATGCAGCGACGTTGCAGCAGCTCCAGCAATTCCTTGCGGCTCATGGCAGCGAAGCCCTGGCCGCCGACTGTCGTCATCTCGCCGCGGAAATGGATGTCGATATCGGACCAGCGGGCGAAGCGGCGGCTCATGTATTCAGCCACCACGGGATCGGCGTTGCCGATGCCACCGAGCGTCTCATCGGAAAATACGACGCCGAAGCCAAAGGTGTCGCTGGCAGCGTTGCGTTCCCAGAGGGTGATGTCGTGCGACGGGTCCAGCTGCTTCATCAGTGCTGCGAAGTACAGGCCACCGGGGCCGCCTCCAACGATTGCGATTTTCATGGGTGTTGCTCCTTCTCAGGCCTGGCTCTGGCCGGCGGGGGTAAGTTGTTCGGTCTGGTTCGCGTTCGCTTTAACGCCCTCGGCGAGAAGGCTGTCGCGGAGCTTGAAGTGCTGGAGTTTGCCGCTGGGATTGCGTGGCAGTTCGTTGACGAAGCGGACGTCCCGGGGGTACTTGTACGGGGCGATGGCCTGCTTCACGAAGTCCTGGATTTCCTTGCGCTTTGCGGCGTCGCCGGTGACACCTTCGCGCAGCACGATGAAAGCGCAGACTATGCTGCCTCGCTCTTCATCCGGAACTCCGATGACGGCGTTTTCCACCACATCGGGGTGCTGGTCGATGGCCGTTTCAACCTCGGGTGCGCCGATGTTGTAACCGGAAGAGACAATCATGTTGTCCGAGCGCGCCTGGTACGTGAAGTACCCGTCGGCGTCCATGGCGAACGTGTCGCCGGTGACGTTCCAACCCCGGACCACGTAGTTAGCCTGCCTGGCATCGTCGAGGTAGCGGCACCCGGTAGGGCCGATCACGGCCAGGCGGCCGATGCTGCCCGGGCCGAGTTCGTTGCCGTCGTCGTCCAGGATAGTGGCCCGGAAACCCGGAACAGCGCGCCCGGTGGTTCCTGGGCGGATGTCATCGCCGGCAGCGGAAATGAACACGTGCAGTAGCTCAGTAGCGCCGATTCCGTTGACCAAACGCAGGCCGGTAGCTTCCCGAACAGCTTCCCAGGTCTCCTTGGACAGGTGCTCTCCAGCAGAGACGGCAACGCGGAGGCCGCGGAGGAGGTCCCCCCGCTTCTCCTTCAGGATGGCGCGGTAGGCAGTGGGGGCAGTGAAGAGGATCGTGGCACCAGCCGCGGCGGCGTGCTCTGCCAGTTCCACGGGCCCGGCCTTCTCAGTCAAGAGCGAAGATGCGCCGAAACGGAGCGGGAAGACCACCAGGCCGCCCAGCCCGAAGGTGAAAGCCAGGGGCGGGGAACCGGCGAAGACGTCATCGGCCGTTGGCTCAAGGATGAAGCGGGCGAAGGTGTCCGCGTTGGCCAGGATGTCCCGGTGGAAGTGCATGGTCACCTTCGGCACACCGGTGGTGCCCGACGTCGGACCCAGCAGCGCAACGTCGTCCGCTGAAGTGTCCACAGCCGTGAACACGCCGCTCTTTTGCCCACAGCGGGAGGTGAGATCGTCGTCGTCGGACCCGTTACCGGACCCGTACGTCAGGACCTTAACCTGGTCCCCCGCCGCGACCCTGAGCTCGTCAACGAAGCGGTGATCAGAGACGGCCACCACCGGCTTGGTGAGGCCGATGAGGGTGGAGACTTCGTTGGAGCGCAGCATGGGCATGGTGGTGACCACCACGGCGCCGGCCTTCAGCACGCCGAGCCAGGCAGCGACGATCCAGGGGTTGTTGGGCCCGCGCAGCAACACGCGGTTGCCCGGCACAACACCGAGGTCTTCCGTGAGTACCTGGGCCACCTGGTTGGAACGCTGCTGAAGCTGGCCGTAGGTCCAGACAACGCCGTCCGGGGTCCGCAGGGCCGGGCTGTCCGCGCCGTACTGTTCGACGCCGTCGTCGATCAGTACCGCAGCAGCATTGAGCCGTTCCGGGTAGTGGAGTTCGGGAAGGGTGAATTCAAGCGCAGGCCAGGTATCGGCGGGGGGCAGGTGGTCGCGGGTGAACGTGTCCACGTGGGCCGATGGCATCATGCTCATGGCCGTTCCTTTCAGTGGTGCGTCGTTGAAGCGGAGTGGGGTTGGGGGGTCAAAACTGCCTAGGAGCCGGCCCGGATCATGCCCTCTTGGGCGACCGTGGCCAGCAGTCTTCCTTGCCGATCAAAGAAGCGGCCCATGGCGAGGCCCCTGTTGCTTTGACCGGAGATAGCTTCCTGGGCGTAGAGCACCCAGTCGTCAGCGCGACCGTCGCGGTGGAACCACATCGAGTGGTCCAAGCTGGCGGTGGCGAGTCCCGGGCTGGACCAATTGAGTCCGTTCACCCGGAGCAGCGGCTCCAAAATTGTGTAATCGCAGACGTAAGCCAACGCTGTGCGGTGGAGGTCGGCGTCGTCAGGCAGGGCATCAAAGGCCTTGACCCATATCGCCTGCTGCGGCACTGAGCCGCCTTCCAGTTCTATATATACCGGTCCTGGAATATGACGCATATCGAAGCTGCGGCCCGTGGACCAGTAGTCCGCCGCCGGACCATCCGTTCCGTCCAACGCTTCGGCAGCGGTCCGCAGCGATTCAGGCTCGACGGCGGCAGGAGCCTCGGGCTGGAAGTCCGGCCCGTTCTCGGGAACCTGGAACGAGCCCATGGCCGCATAGACGGGCTTACCGTTCTGAAAGCCCCTGACGGTGCGGGTGGAATACCCGCGGCCGTCCCGGAGACGCTCCACTTCGTAGCGGACACTGGAACCGATATCCACGGGACGCATGAAGTAGCTGTGCATCGAGTGCAAAGTCCTGTCAGCATCAACGGACCGCATCATTGCGGCCGCAGCCTGTGCCACCATGTCTCCACCATAGGCTTTGGGCCACGGCACGTACTGGGTGGTTGCTTCACAGGCTTCGTCGAAAACCTCGGCCGTTGCGGGCGTAAGTTCAACGGCCTTGAGGAAGGTCTCGGACGTCAGGGTTCCAGTGATCATGGCTTAGGCCCGGCGGTAGTCGGCGAGAGTTTCGTCTGCGACATCTTCGAGGTTGACCACGAGGTTCTCCGGTGTGCGCGCGGTGAGCCAGACGAGCTCCTCCGTGATGGACATGTTGGCTTCTACGTGGGGCATGAACGGCGGAACGAATACCCAGTCGCCGGCCTTCATGTCGATGAACTCTGAGTAGTTCTCGCCGAAGTAGATCCGGCCGTGGCCGCGGAGCACGTAACCACCGGTCTCTGCCTCACCGTGGTGGTGCGGGAGTGAGCGGTAGCCGGGGGTGTTGGACACCTGGCCGAACCAGATCTTGGTTGCCGGGGTGTGCTGGATGCTGACGCCGGAGACGCGGATGCAGTCGCCGGATTGAGCCGTGTTGGTGTCTTCGGCACCGGCGCGGGTGACAACGGGGACAACCTTGCCGTCAGCCTGCGCGTAGATGGAGTTGTCGCCTTCGAGACGGTATTCGGTGGTGGTCTGGCTCATGGGTCTCTCCTTTTGTTGAGGTGTGAGGCTTTTAGGCGTTTGCCGGGACTGGTGCGTGGATCCGGAACTGGTTCTCCAGCCGGCCGATCCCGTCGATTTCGGTGGTGAGGATGTCGCCGTCCTTGAGGAAGCGCGGCGGGGTCATTCCCATCCCCACTCCGCCGGGCGTTCCGGTGAGGACGAGGTCGCCCGGGCGCAGGGTGGTGAATTGCGAAATGTAGGACAGGAGCTGTGCCGGGTCGAACACCAATGTGCTGGTGTTCCCCTGCTGCACAAGCTCGCCGTTGACGTAACCGCGGACGTCGAAATGTTCGCCGGCTTCATCTGCCGTGACCATGACCGGGCCTACAGGGGTTGTGCCGTCCCAGGCTTTGCCTTGGAACCATTGCAGGGTCCGGTTTTGCCAGTCGCGCATGGAAACGTCGTTGGCCACCGTGTAACCGGCGATTGCTTCACGGGCTTGGTCTTCGTCCGCGCGGAACAGTTCAGAACCCACGACGACGGCGAGCTCGGCTTCCCAGTCGACGCGGCCGCTGCCGTGGACTTCCACAGCGTCGTTTGCTCCGACCAGGGTGTCCGCGTACTTGGCGAAGAGGGTGGGGTATTCGGGAAGCTCGCGCCCCATTTCCCGGATGTGGTCACCGTAGTTCAGACCGCAGCAGATGACTTTGCCGGCGCGGGGAAGGAGCGGTGCGAGGTCTGCTTCGCCTGCCGCGATGACTTTCTGCTCCTTGGACGCGGCAGCCTCTGCTGCTTTCTCGACGACCAACCGCCACTCCGGCTGCGCCAGGAGGGCCCCGACGTCAGTGGCGGGCAACGCGATGTAAGAGCCGGCACCCGTGGCGAGTGCCGCCGTCGTACTTCCGTCGGCCGTGCGCAAGGTGGCTAGTTTCATTGCGGGATTCCCTTCGAGATTTTATGATGTGTCGACTTTTTTACGATCGTCACATATGCTCAACGTAGCACGGCGGAAATGATCTGCACAGAGGCTTTCCAAAAGTTTTTGCAGCTGCCACAACGAGGAGGAACAGCATGAGCCACCAGACCATCAACCCGGAATCGCTGCCCAAGCCATCGGGCTTCGCGCACGCCATCCTTGCCGGAAACACTGTCTTCCTGGGCGGGCAGACTGCCCTGGACAAGAACATGAACATCGTTCCCGGCGGGATCGTGGAGCAGTTCACGCAGGCGTTCTCCAACGTGATCACCACGCTGCGGGAGGCCGGCGGAGAGCCCGAAGACCTGGTCAACGTGACCATCTACCTCACCGACGTGGACGACTACATGGCTAACGGCCGCGAAATCGGACGAATCTGGCGGGAAATGGCGGGCTCGCAGTACCCCGCAATGGCCGGCATCGGCGTCACGCGCCTCTGGCAGAAAGAGGCCCTGATCGAAATCCAGGGCATCGCGGTGATTCCGGAACGCTAAACCTCTGGCCCTTGCGGTGCCCGTGGTGAAGCATGTCCCTATGGGAACCGTCACCGAATATCTTGAGGGCGTCAGCGAGGCCAACCGCTCAATTCTGGAGCGGATTGTGGGGATCGCCCGCGAGTTGGCCCCCGACGCCGAAGAAGGCGTCAGCTACGGAATGCCCGCGCTGCTGGTTGATGGCAAGGGCTTCCTGAGCGTGCAGGAAACCACAAAGCACCTGGCCCTCTACCCGTTCAGCGGGCAGATCCTCCCGGAGATGTCGGAGGAGCTTGGTGGTTATTCGTGGTCGCCGGGAACGCTGCGGTTTTCTGCGGATAATCCCGTGCCGGACTCCATGGTGCGGCGGATCCTGGAGACGCGGCTGGCAGCGATCCGGAAATAGTCCCGCCTGTCCCAACTGAGTCGCAGTTCAGGCCGTTTTGAGCCCTCATAACGGCCTGATCTGCGACCTACTTGGGTGGGCTAGTGCTTGGCGGAAACATCCTGCGAGATGGCGTTGGCCGTCGCGACCACTTCCTGGCGCACGGCGTCGAGGTACTTCACCGGGTTCGGCTGGGACGCGACTGCCTGAGCTTGCAGGGACACATTAATGGCCGCGACGTTGTCGCCGTTGTTGTGGTTCCACACCGGCGCTGCAATGGACATCAGCCCGATCTCCAGCTCCTGGTCCAAAAGGCACCACCCTTGCGAACGGACATGCTCGACGGCGGCCCTCAAGTCGGGAACGCTGGCGACGGTTCGCGGCGTGATCGGCGTAAGTTCCGCCGTCGAGAGGTAGGCCTCGAACTTGGCCTGCGGCAAACCGGCCAGCAGGACGCGACCCATGGATGTGGCATAAGCCGGGAATCGCGTGCCCACGGTGATCCCCACATTCATGATCCGGCGCGTGGCGACGCGGGCCACGTAGAAGATGTCCGGACCGTCCAGGACCGCGGCGGACGTCGACTCCCCCAGCCTCAGGCTCAACTGTTCCAAGTGCGGCTGGGCCAACTGCGGCAGGGACAACGCCGACAAGTACGAGTAACCAAGCTGCAGCACTTTGGCCGTGAGCGCGAAGGTCTTGCCGTCGGTGCGGACGTAGCCGAGCTCAACCAGGGTATGCAGGAACCTCCGGGCGGTGGCGCGCGTCAGGTCCGTGCGGGCTGCGACTTCGCTGAGGGTCATCACCGGGTTATTTGCGTCGAACGCCCGGATCACGGCCAGACCCCGTGCCAACGACTGAACATACTGGTCGCTGGCCTGCGGGGTTACTGGGGAATCGGTCATGATTACCAATCCTAGGGTGCGTTGCGGGGCCTACTCTGCACGCCAAGTTCCCGAAATACCCAGCAGAGCGGGCCTCACAACGGGGAGCGTGCAACTTGCGGGGCCTACTCTGCAGGCTAACTTCCCGAAATACCCCGCAGAGCGGGCCTCACAACGGGGAGCGTGCAACTTGCGGGGCCTACTCTGCTTTCTTCAGGGGCAGCGGAACGAGCTCCTGGATTTCTTCGAAGGTGCAGCCGAAGGTCTCGCGCACGGTGACGCCGTCGGGACCTGTCAGGAACACTGCTTTGTCCGTGTACACGCGAGTGACGCAGCCGACGCCGGTGAGGGGGTAGGTGCACTGTTCCACAAGTTTGGACACGCCCTCGCGCGTCAGGAGCGTCATCATCACGAAGACGTCCTTGGCGCCTGTAGCCAGGTCCATGGCGCCACCCACGGCGGGGATGGCGTCCGGGGCGCCGGTGTGCCAGTTGGCGAGGTCCCCGGTGGCCGAGACCTGGAACGCACCGAGCACGCAGATGTCCAGGTGCCCGCCGCGCATGATCGCGAACGAGTCGGCATGGTGGAAGTACGAGGCTCCGGGCAGTTCGGTGACGGGGATCTTGCCGGCATTGATCAAGTCGCCATCGACGTCATCCCCAAGGGCTGCCGGGCCCATGCCGAGCATTCCGTTCTCCGTGTGGAGCGTGATGTTCTGTTCCTCGGTGAGGTAGTTAGACACGAGTGTCGGCTGGCCGATGCCCAGGTTCACGAACGAGCCGGGGACGATGTCGCGGGCCACCAACTGGGCAAGTTCGTCGCGGCCCAGCGGCTTCTCCGAAGTCTGGATGCTGGTTTGTGTGCTCATGATCAGGCCACCTTCTCTTTTGTCCCGGCGGAATCTGATGTTCCGGCTGAATCGACGCAGACCACGCTGTTGACGTAAATACCCGGGGTCACCACGTTCTCCGGATCCAGGGAACCGGTGGGCACGATTTCCGTGACCTGCACGATGGTGTGCTTGGCTGCGGCGGCCATGATGGGGCCGAAGTTCCGTGCGGTCTTGCGGTAGACGAGGTTGCCCTTGCCGTCCGCCTTGAGTGCCTTGATCAGGGCGACGTCGGCGTGAATGGGGGTCTCGAACACTTGGCCCCGCCCATCGATAATGCGGGTTTCCTTGCCTTCGGCCAGCGTGGTGCCGTATCCGGTGGGCGTGAAGAAACCCCCAATTCCGGCGCCGGCAGCCCGGATGCGCTCGGCCAGGTTGCCCTGCGGGACCAACTCCAGCTCGATCTCACCGGCGTGGAACTTGGCATCGAAGTGCCAGGAATCGGACTGCCGCGGGAAGGAGCAGATCATCTTGCGGACCCGGCCTTCCTTGATCAGTAACGCCAGGCCCTGATCTCCCTGACCGGCGTTGTTGTTGACCACGGTCAGGTCTTTCGCGCCACAATCCATCAGTGCGTCGATCAGTTCGAACGGTTGCCCGGCGTTGCCGAACCCACCGATCATTACCGTGGAGCCGTCCTTGATGCCGGCGACAGCCTCGCCAACAGTGTCAATGAAATTCAGCATGATCCTTAACCCTCCTATGCCGATGCGCCGGCAGTAACGTTTTCGAGCACCACGGCCAGGCCCTGGCCCACGCCGATGCAGATCGCTGCGACGCCCCAGCGCTGCCCGGAAGCCTGCAAGGAACGGGCGAGCGTCCCGAGGATGCGCGTCCCGGAAGCCCCGAGCGGGTGGCCCATCGCGATCGCCCCGCCGTGCTGGTTCACGATTGAGGGGTCGATCCCCCACGCGTCAACGCACGCCAGCGATTGCGCGGCGAACGCCTCGTTAAGTTCGACGGCGCCAACTTGGTCCCAGCCGATGCCCGCCTTCGCGAGGGCCTTGTTCGCGGCCTCCACGGGTGCGAAGCCGAAGAACTGGGGATCGTTGCCATGCGCGCCACGGCCAGCGATGCGGGCCAGGGGCTCCAAACCAAGAATCCCGGCAGCGGCCTCCGAACCGATCCATGCGGCCGAAGCACCGTCAGACAGAGGTGAGGCATTACCGGCGGTGACCGTGCCGCCGTCGGGCCCGTCAGACTCAGGCCGGAACACGGTCTTCAGCCCAGCCAGCTTCTCCGCCGATGATCCGGCACGGATGCCCTCGTCGCGGACCAGGTCAGTGCCGGGAACCTGCGAGACCAACGAATCGTAGAAGCCTTCGTTCCAGGCAGCGTCGGCCAGGTTATGCGAGTCAGCTGCAAAGGCATCCTGCCGTTCCCGGGTGATGCCGTACTTCTCGCGGAGGCGTTCGGTGGCTTCACCCAGGGAGATGGTCCAGTCCTTGTTCATGGCCGGGTTCACCAAACGCCAGCCCAACGTGGTGGACGCGAGTGTCATGTCACCGGCCGGGTACGGCTTGGACGTCTTCGGGAGCACCCACGGAGCCCGGGACATGGATTCGGCGCCGCCCACCAGCATGAGGTCGGCGTCGCCGACGTTGATCTGGCGCGAGGCAATGATCGCCGCGTCAAGCGACGAGCCGCACAGCCGGTTCACCGTGGTGCCCGGAATGGAGACCGGGAGACCGGCCAGCAGGGTAGCCATGCGGGCGACATTGCGGTTTTCCTCGCCGGCGCCGTTTGCGTTGCCGAACACCACCTCGTCGATCCGCTCAACATCCAGGCCGGGAGCACGCTTGACGGACTCGCGGACCACATGGGCAGCAAGGTCATCAGGACGGACAGCAGCAAGACCGGAGCCGAACTTGCCAAAGGGCGTGCGCACGGCGTCGTACACGAAAGCCTGGTTCATGGGTTTTCCTTCGTTCTCTTTCCCAACTGAGTAACAGCAAACGTCGCTATGGGCCCTCAGTGGGACGTTTGCTGTTACTCAGTTGGGTTCGTTGGGGGGCTAGTTGGGTTCGTTGGAGGGGGAAGCGGCGTCGATTTCGGCAAATACTTTCTGGGCCGTCTTGAAGGCCGAATTGGCCGACGGCACACTGCAATAAATGGCGGTCTGCAGCAGGATTTCCTTGATCTCGTCCCTGCTCAGGCCGTTGTTGAGGGCTGCCCGGATATGCATGGCCAGCTCCTCCCAGTGACCGTGCGCCACCAGCGCCGTGAGGGTAACGGCGGAGCGCATTTGCCTGCTGAGGCCGGGCCGCGTCCAGATGCCACCCCAGGCAATCCTGGTGATCATGTCCTGATAGTCCTCGGTGAAGGAGTCCTTGCCGGCGTTGGCGCGGTCCACATGGGCATCGCCGAGCACTTCGCGGCGGACCACCATGCCGGCGTCGTAAATGTCCTGGGCGGTGGCGTCGGGCTGGACTGCGCCATTCCGGGCGAAGCTGTCGGGGGAAGAAATGCTCATCGTCCGTTCTCCTTCATGAAGGTGCGCATCAAATCAGCCACGGCGGCCGGCGCCTCGGCAGGCGCAAGGTGGGCGACGCCGTCGAGCGCCATCGCCTGAGCAGTACCGCCGCCCGCAGTAATGCCAGCGGCAACAGCTTCAGCCATCGACGGCGGCGCTACTGAATCCTCGACGCCGGCAATCACCTGTGTGGGGACGGTGATGCTGCCGAGCTGCTCGCGGACATCGAACACAGCGAGGGCCTCGCAGCAGAAGGCGTAGCCGAAGCGGTCGGCGTCGCGCAGGGCGTGCAGGAGCCGGCTGCTGATGTCCGGCTGGCGGTCCATGAAACCGGGACCGAACCAGCGCTCGGCGGAGCCTTGAATCATGACAGGGGTGCCGAGTTTGCGAACGGTTTCGGCGCGCTCCAGCCAGCCTTCCGGCGTGCCGAGCTTGGCGCCACTGCACTGGACGGACAGGCTGAGCAGTCGGTCGCCGTGCTTGATGCCGAGCTGCAGGCCGGTGGCCCCGCCCAGCGAGACGCCCGCGTAGTGGAACCTTGCGCCCGGGCTCACCGAATCGACAAGGTCGACGACGGCGTCAGCCAGTTCCGCCACATCGAAACCTTCGGTGACGGTCGGCGAGATGCCGTGGCCGGGGAGGTCCCAGCCGATGACGTCAAAGTCGTCGCCAAGGAGTGCCGCGGTTTCGGTCCAGAGAACGGTGGACGTACCCAACGACGGACCCACCACCAGGAGCGGATTGGTTCCCAGTTCACGCTGCGGGGAAAGCAGCACGGCCTTCACAGTTGGCTTAGCCACGAGTGGCTCCCTTCGTTGGGGTTCCGGTGTTTTCGGCTGGCGCCACGAAGTCGGGGTAGGCGGCCAGCACGCGCCGTGCGATCCCGGATGCTTCACCGAGGTAGCTGGCAGGGTCCAGGAGCGCTTTTAGTTCGGCATCAGAAAGCTTGTCCGCGGGGACGGTTTCGCGCAGGAGTTTGGTGTAAATTCGGCCCTGCTCTGCGGCAGGTGCCTTGAGGGTTTCGTCGACGACGGCCTGCAGCTTCTGCTTTCCGTCCTCACCGAGGAGAGGGGCGACGGCGGCCGCCACACCTTCGCTGAGCAGCAGCGGTCCCGAGATCTCCAGGTTCCGGCGCATCGCATCGGGGAAGACGCGGAGGCCCTTTGTGAGTTCGCGAAGATGCCCGGCTGCGCCCAAGGCCAACGCGAGCAACTGCCGCAAGGCCGGCCACTCGCTGTGCCAGGCGCCGTCTGGTCGCTCGTCGTTGAAGGTCGCAGCGGCCAGGTGCAACTGTGATGCCAGCCCCGGAGCCTGCAACGCTGCGCTGCGAATTAACACCGACAGCACCGGGTTCTGCTTCTGCGGCATGGCCGAAGAAACCCCGCGTCCGGCGGCCAACGGTTCGCCGAGCTCGCCCACTTCAGGACGGCTCAGGAACAGCAAGTCCGCGGCGATCTTCCCGAAGGAATCGAGGAGGGCAGCGAGGCCATCTCCAAGCGCCGTGACAGCGAGGCGGTTGGTGTGCCAGGGAGCAGGAGCTGGTGCGAGGCCAAGCCGGGACGCCAAGGAATCGGCCAGATCGAACGGCGTGGAAGCAGATCCCGCAGTCAACCTGGTCCCCGAAGCCAGCGTTCCACCGGCCCCGCCAAACTGAACCGGCAACTGAAGCGACTCCAGCCGGGCAGCCGCAGCCGCGACACCCTGGAACCACTGGGCAGCCTTGAGCCCGAACGTGTACGGCAGCGCATGCTGCGTGAGGCTCCTGCCCACGCACAGCGTTTCCGCATGTTCCCCTACCAAGGTGGCGAGCGCCGTCGTCGTGCTCCTTACGTCAACCAGCAAAGCAGAAACGGTGCGGCTGGCGAGCAGCATGAGGGCGGAGTCGAGGACATCTTGGCTGGTCAGCGAGGTGTGGACGGCTTTGCCGGCGCCGATCCCGGCCGATTCCAAGGACTTGACCCGCGCGCGGAGGTCACCGAGCAGCGGAATGACCGGGTTTCCGCCACCTTGGGCCCGTTCCGCCACCGAAGCTGCGTCGTAAGAGTCAACATCGGCGGCTTCGGCCACCACAGCGGCAGACCCGGCAGGGACGAGCCCCGCGTCCTCGAGGACGGCAGCCCAGGAGGCTTCGACGTCGAGAATTGCCGCGATCACGGCACGGTCGCCCGTCAGCGCAGCCACAGCGCGCGACGCCGAGACGGGGCTAAGGAGGCCGAAGTCGCCGTCGGTCATGCCGGGGTGTCCGCGTTGACGCTGGTTTCCAGCGAGCCGTCCTGTTGAAAGTCCAGGAAGACGGTCTCATCGCCGCCCTGCAGGCGGATGTCCCAAGTGAGGCCTCCGTCGGGGTCGCGGCGGGCGATGAGCGTCTTACGGCGTTCGGGTTCCAAGGAGCGCAGCAGCGGATCGTTGGCCAGTGCTTCCTCGTTTTCCGGCAGGTACACGCGGGTGAACAGGCGGTTCATGAGGCCGCGGGCGAAGACGGCCACGGAGATAAAGGCGGCAGCACCGGGTGCCGTGGGGCCGGGGTTGACCGTGGTGAACGTGTACACCCCGGAGTTGCCAACAGAGCCGCGGCCCCAGCCGGTGAACGTGTAGCCGTCGCGGACCAGGGAGCCGGTGCGCTGGACGATGTTGCCGTCGGAATCCGGCTGCCAGATCTCCAGGATGGCGTCCGGGATGGTGCTGCCCGAGCCGTCATATACCGTGCCTTGCAGGCGGATGCTGCCGGGGCTGCCTGGTGCCAGCAGTTCGTTGTCCTTGTTGAAGGGAAGTGCGTAGCCGTAGAAGGGGCCTACGGTCTGGCCCGGTGTGGGTGTCAGCTTGCCCATGTGCTTACTCCTCGTCCCCGGCGTCGCCGTATGCTTCGTTTTCCGTCCAGGTGCGCTTGGAACCGGTCAGGATAATGTCCCACTTGTAGCCGAGCGCCCATTCGGGGCTGGTGAGCTCATGGTCGTACTCTGCCACGAGGCGGTCGCGGGCGTCCTGGTCCACGATCGACTGGTAAATGGGGTCCAGCGGGAACAGTTGGTCACCCGGGAAGTACATCTGGGTGACGATGCGCTGCGTGAATTCTGATCCGAACATGGAGAAGTGGATGTGCGCCGGACGCCAGGCGTTCAGGTGGTTCTTCCACGGGTATGCGCCGGGTTTGATGGTGGTGAAGCTGTAGGAGCCGTCGTCACCGGTGATGCAACGGCCGACGCCGGTGAAGTTCGGGTCCAGCGGGGCGGGGTGCTGATCGCGCTTGTGGATGTAACGTCCGGCGGCGTTGGCCTGCCAGATCTCCACGAGTTGGCCGGCAACAGGGCGACCGTCGCCATCAAGTACACGGCCTGCAACGATGATGCGCTCACCCTGCGGCTCGCCGTTGTGCTGGATGGTCAGGTCGGATTCCAGCGCGTGCACGTCCTGGTGGCCGAACGCGGGCGAGTAAAGTTCGATCGTCTCCGGGTCCGCGTGGTGCAGGCTCTTGGTGGGGTGGCGCAGGATGCTGCTGCGGTACGGCGCGTAGTCCAGACGCGGCATGGTCTCCGGCCCCCGGCCGTTCTTCAGGGCCTCCGCGTAGCGGTCGCTGATGCCCTTCATCTCAGCACTGAGGTCCGCTTGGGTTTCCACCTTCTTGGGGGAAACGTGCGCGGCGTGCGCCTCTGCGGGCGGTACGAGTTCCTCGGATTCGAGCGCTTGTGCGGTAGTGACTTGTGCGGTCTGTTCTTGCGGCACGGCCGGCTCCTTTCGGTTTATGGGTTCTCTTGGTTTGCTGGGCGGCGGGCCTAAACCCGGTGGAGCGAGTCGTATTGGACGGCGTGGCGCACCGGGGCGTTGGGCGCCCCGTAGCCGTCGTAGTTGCCCCGGCGTTCCACCATTTCGAAGAACACACTGCCCACGGTGGCGGTGTAGAAGTGGAGGAATTCGCCGTTGGCGTCCCGGTCATACAGGAGGTTGAGCTCCTTGAGGGTGGCCAGGAATCCAGGGTCGAGATCGAACCGGGCGTCCAGGTCCTCGTAATAATTGGCCGGAATCTGGAGGAACTCGAGGCCGCGATCGCGGGCGGACCGGGCAGTTGCTACGAGATCGTCCACGGCGAAGGCGATGTGTTCCTGGTATGTTTTGCGGGCTTTTTCTTGTGCCTGCTGTGCGGGAGCCAGGTTCAAGACCAGCCTGACCGCGCCGTTGCTGGTCTCCATGACCTGCGAGCGCACCAGTCCGCTGGGGCTGGGGACCTCGGCGAAAGGCTGCGGTTCAAGGGCAAGGGCGCTGGTGTAGAAGAGGACAGCTTCGTCAAAGTGCTGCCAGGGCTGGGCGAGGTTCACGTGGTCAATGACGGCATTCTGCTGCGCTGCGGAGTGCTCCAGCCCTTCGCCGAATTCATGCGTCCATGCAGCGGTGCCATCGGGGCTGCCCTGGCAGAGGAAGATCTCGGTGGAGTCCGGAGCTGAGATGCCTTGGAAGACTTCCTCGTCGGCTTGGACCTTGCGAGCCACTACCGGCGCCTTGAGCTGCTGGGCGCGAGCGGAGGCAATCACTGGAGAGTCGACGTCGAACCCCAATGCTGCGATAGCCGGTTCCGAGTGCGAGGCTGCTTGCTCGTTGATGATCACGCGGGCTTGGCCCATAGTCCAGAGCTGGACGTCCTTGGTGCGGTGCCGGCCGTCGAATCCGAAGCCGAGCTGGCCCAGGAGCTTCTCGAGCTGCACGGTGTCGTCGGCCTTGACCTCGGCGAAGTTGAAGCCGGCGGGCTCGTTCACTTTGGGCAGCGTGGCAAGTTCCATGGGATAACGACGGCGGGACGCACTGCCGTTGCCGGCCGCGGTTTCAGTTTCCGTGGGGCTACTCGCGAGCCACTTGGCGCTCTGCTCCTCGAGCCAGATCAAGGAGCGCATGGCGTCGACGGCCGTGCGCTCGGTGTCCGACTGACGGAAGACATCGTTGAAGACTTCGAGGGAGACCGGACCTGTGTATCCTGCGCGGACTACATGGCCCATGAACTTGGCTAGGTCAAACTGGCCCTCACCCGGGAAAACACGGTAGTGACGGCTCCAGGAGAGCACATCCATGGACAGTTTAGGGGCGTCGGCGACTTGGACGAAGAAGATCTTGTCCGCGTTGATGTTCTCGATCGGCGCGGTGTCCCAGTCGCGGGAAAGGATGTGGAACGAGTCCAGGCAGGTGCCGAGGTTGGGGTGGTCAACCATTTCAACCAGACGGTACGCATGCTCATAGTCGTTGACGTACTTACCCCAGGCGAGGGCCTCGTAGGCAACCTTGACACCGTGGTCCCCGGCCAATTCTGCAAGCTCGGTCAGCTGCGCGGCGCGGAGTTCGTCGTCATCAATGGTGGCCGTGGCCACGTTGGAGCAGACCAGGATGGTGTCCATGCCCAAGCGGGACATGAGCTTGAACTTGGCCTCGGCCCGGCGAAGGTTGGCTTTGAGCAGCTCCGGAGTGACGCCGTCGAAATCCCGGAACGGTTGGTAGAGGTCCAATCCCAGGCCGAGGTCCGCGGCCATTTTCCGGACGTCTTCAGGACTGTGCGGGGACGTGACGAGGTCCTGCTCGAAGATCTCGATGCCGTCGAAGCCCGCGATGGCGCAGGCCTGCATCTTCTCCTTCAACGTGCCGGACAGGCAAACCGTGGCGATTCCGGTGCGCATCAGTTGCCCGCCTTCGTCAGCTCGGGGGTCAGGGAAGCCCCAGCGTCTTCCACTGCGATCAGCTCCAGGAAGTGCGCCCGCATCCGTTCACGATCAGCTTCGCGTCCGGTGATGAGTTGGAAGGCGTCGGCCGCCTGGCCGACTGCCATCCGGCCTCCGTCGAGCACGTCGCAGCCCTTGCCACGTGCCTCGCGGACCAGTTGCGTTTCGATCGGGCGGTAGACGATGTCCGCGACCCAGTGCCGCGGTTCCAGGAGATCGATGTCGAGGGGCAGGCCCGGGTGCGCGGCCATGCCGATCGGTGTGCAGTGCACCAGGCCATCGGCGAGGGGCATGATCCCGCTTAGCTCTGCGGTAGTGCGCGGCGTGACTGTGGCCGCCGGGAAGAGTCCGCCGAGTTCCGCGGCGCGTTCAGCGGCGCGGGATGGGTCCATGTCAACGAGGTCCAGCGTGGCGACCCCTGCTTTAAGGAGCGCATACGCGACGGCCGAACCGGCACCGCCGGCACCAAGCTGGACCACGCGGTCGAGCTTTGCGCTCGGCAGCCCAGACGTGAGTGCCGCACCGAAGCCGGAGAAGTCTGTGTTGTGGCCGATGAACCGGCCGTCCTGGATGAGGACCGTATTCACGGCACCCAGCCTGCGGGCGTCGTCGGAAATTTCATCCAGGTGCTCAAGCACCAGCTGTTTGCACGGGTGAGTGATGTTCAGTCCGTTGAAGCCCATCCGCTGGGCGGCGGCGAGGAGGTCCCCGACGGCGGTGGCCGGCAACGCGAGTTCCAGCAGGTCGATGGGGCGGTACAGCAAGCGAAGGCCCTGCACATCGGCTTCGCGTTCGTGCATGGGCGGCGTGAGCGAGGGCATGACCCCTTCGCCTATGAGGCCCACCAGAACGGACTCGGCTCGGTTGCTCATCCTAAAGCTCCTTTGACTTCAGCACCCGGGGCGTTTGGTGCTTTTCTGGGGCGCCGCCTGACCGGGTGTTATTTAGATTACTACAAGTGTTCATATTCCGCACGCTTGTTCTTATCGCGAACATTTACACTAGGCCGTGCGTTGCGGGGCCTGCTTTACACCTTTCGTCGCCCATTTGGCGCGCAGAGCGGGCCTCGCAACGAAGGTGGCCGCGGTCATCGCTGGGGTAGGCGGGCCGCGAGTTCAGCCGCGGCCTCCTGGAGGGTGGGTACGTGCGCGATGAGTTCGTCCATGGACATGCGGAACACCGGCACGGCGGTGGCCAGTGATGCGAATGCGTGCCCCTGGGAGTTGAGGACCGGCACCGCAACTGCGCGCATGCCGATCTCGTTTTCCTCGTCCATCACGGCATATCCCTGGCGACGAACCTGCTCAATTTCCGCACGGAACGCGTCCCTGTCGGTGATCGAGCGCTCGGTCAATGGATCCAGGGGCAGCTCCTCAAGGAGCCGCTTCCGCTCAATCTCATCCTCGAACGCGACGATCGCCTTGCCTACGGAGGTGGTGTGGAGTGCGCCAAGATGGCCGGGGTCACTGGTGACGCGAAAGGTCTTGGGGCCATCCACCTTGTTCACGGTGAGGTGATGGTTGCCATCACGAACGGACAAGATCGTGGCCTCATGCGTGCTCTCGGTGACTCGTTGGAGGACCGGCAGCGCGGTGGCAGCAAAGCCATGATGATTCGAGACGCGCTGACCCAACTGGAAGACGCGCAGCCCCAGGTGGTAGCGGCGGCCATCCGGCTCGTAGTCCACAAACCCATCGCGCGTCAGCGAGCCCAACAACCTGTAGGTGGTGCTGAAGGGGAGGTTCGCACTCCTCGCCAGATCCGCCGCACTCGCCCCACGGGGTTCATTGCCCAGTAAAACCAACAGGCTCAAGGCCTTGCCGACCATGTCGGTCTTTGTGTCCTCTTTCACACTCATAGCTCGATGCTCTCATATAGTGAGAGCTATTTCTAGATGGTGGCGAATTCTCTTGACAAGTGACCCCACTCACAGTCAGTATTGCTGTATTGCACAAGTAGCTCTCACCATGCGGTTACTTGTGCAGGGATCGACCGGCCGCACCTCGCTTGGGTCTCCCCAAAGAAGCCAGATCCGCGACATCGTCGTCACAGAAGGAACACCCATGAGCCAAACAATGCCGTCAGCGACGCCAGGCACTGAAACCACCGCCGGAACCCCAAAGAAAGCTGCGCTTGCCAGCTTTCTGGGCAGCGCCGTCGAGTACTACGACTTCTTCATCTTCGGCTCTGCCGCGGCGCTGATCTTCCCCCACGTCTTCTTCCCCTCCGCCGATGCCAACGCGGCCATCATGTCCTTCGCGACCTTCGGTTTCGCCTACATCGCCCGTCCCGTGGGTGCCGTGATCCTGGGTCACTTCGGTGATCGGATTGGCCGGCAAAAGGTCCTCATGTTCACGCTGGTCCTCATGGGTGCCGCCACTTTCGTGATTGGCTGCCTCCCGGACTTCAAGACCATTGGCTGGTGGGCTCCCGTCCTGCTGGTAGTTGCCCGCCTATGCCAGGGACTTTCTGCCGCTGGTGAGCAGGCCGGTGCTTCCTCCATGACTTTGGAGCACGCCCCGGACAACCGCCGCTCCTTCTTCACCTCTTGGACCCTCACCGGCACCCAGGGCGGCCAGATCCTCGCTGCGTTGGTCTTCATCCCGGTGGTGGCACTGCCCGACGACATCAAATACGGCATCGGTTGGCGCATTCCGTTCTGGCTGAGCGCCGTGGTTGTTCTGGTGGCCTTCTTTATCCGCCGCACCCTCCACGAGCCGCCGGCCTTCGCGGAAGCCAAGAAGAACAATGAGATCTCCAAACTCCCCGTTGCCGATCTCCTGAGGCTGCACTGGCGCGACGTTCTCCGCGTCGTCTGCTGCGCCTTCATCGCCGCAGTGAGTACGGTCTTTGGAACACTGGCCATCAAATACGCCCAGGATGTTGCAGGGGTCAACAGCACCATCACGCTCTGGCTGGTGGTTGCGGCCAACGTTGTTGCTTTGGGAACGCAGCCGCTGTTCGGCATGCTCTCGGACAAGATCGGCCGCAAGCCCGTGTTTATCTATGGAGCCCTTTCCAGCGTGATCATGACGCCGGTGTTCCTGCTGACACTCGAAGGCGGCAACGTGCCGCTGATGTTCCTGGTCTCCGTGGTGTTCTTCTCCTTCGGATACGCCGCCGCCAACGCCGTATGGCCGTCCTTCTACGGCGAAATGTTCAGCACCAAGGTCCGTTTCTCCGGCTTGGCTATTGGCACCCAGCTCGGATTCCTCATGGCAGGCTTCGCACCGGCCATCGTCACGGCTTTGGGTGGCACCAAGCCCGGAGGATGGGTCCAGATCTCCATCTTCACCGCGGTGATCTGTGTGATCGCAGCTGTCTCGGCCATGACCGCCCGTGAATCAGCCAAAACTCCCACCACGGAACTCGGCCTGCACAAGCAAGCCCAGCACTAAGCAAGCCCAGCGCTCCTTCCGGGTTACCTGCTCTGGAGCGCGGAAATGCCCGGCACGTCATCCTGACATGCCGGGCATTTCGTTGTCCCTACTTATCCAATGCGTTGAACCTGTACATGAAAGCAGCCATGGCATCCCGCTTGACGGGTGTGACCGGCCGGTAAGTGTGGTCATCCCAGCCAGTGCTGATTTCTGCGGAAGCCAACCAAGCAATTTCCTTGTAGAACTGGCCATTGGCCGGAACGTCGGTAAACGGCGAGGTGGCCGGCGGCTCAAAGTCTGTGACCTTGGAGAAGCGGTACAAGAACGCAGCCATCGCGTCGCGGTTCACTGGCTCCACGGGTCGGAAGGTTTTGTCCGGCCATCCACCCGAAATCTTGGTGGACGCGAGCCACGCGATTTCCTTGTAGAACTGGTTGGTCGTGGGGACGTCGACGAACGGCGACGTAGCTGGCGGCGTGAACGCGGGTTGCCCTGCCAACCGGTACAGGAACGCAGCCATGGCGTCACGGTTCACGGACAGCAAGGGACGGAACGTGGCGTCAGGCCAGCCCGTGGAGATGCCGGTGGACTTCATCCAACTGATCTGGTGGTCGAACTGTTGGCCTTCGAAGACGTCGGTGAAGTCGGCGCGGGACCAATAGCCCACCGTTCCGACGTCGGTTTTGGTGCCGCTGCTGACCGCGATTTCTTTGGCCTCGGATTGCTCCGCAACGCTTCCTGAATAGGTGAGACCAGCGAAGCGCACATTCGTCGTGTTGCCGCGGAGGCGATAGGACCCGGTGGTCAGGCCAGTGATTTCGAACCTGCCTTGGGCATCCGTGACGGCTTTCCTCGTCACGAGCGCATCGTCGCGGGTGTAGGCCTCGACTACCGCGAACGGCAAAGGATGGCCGCTGGCATCGCGGAGGTATCCCTTCATGCTCCCGCCATCCGTGCCCGAGAAATCGAAACGGGTTTTCTGCTCATTCGCCGTGAGTGTGATGGTCTGCGCAGGACCGGGACCCTTGTCCTCACTCACACCGCTGTAGTACTGCCCCTCATAAGAGCTCTTCGCCTGGTGGGCGCTGCTGACGGTCACCATATCCAACGCAAGCTTGTATTGGCCGGGCTGAAGCCCGCTGACAGTGTAAAAACTGCTATTAACCGGGACGTCCTTCACTACTTTGCCAGTGAGGTCATGGACAGAGACCCTGTGCTCGCCTGCACCCGTTGCCGGCCAAGCACTGGACACCCAACCACTGATGCTGGAGCCCGGATCACCGGCCAGATCTGCGTTGTAGACATCCTGCTCGCCCGCGATGGAGATGGTGGAGGCCTCAGCGAACGAAGCTCCTCCTCCATGCCAGGAAGTAATGACGCCACCGCTGGCCCGGATCCGATAGAGGCCATCAGGGATTCCACGGAGATCATAGTGGCCACCGCTGCTTGGAAACTCTGAAGCGACAACGGTTCCGGAGGAGTCCAACGCCTCGACAACCACGGTGGTCGTGTCCACGTAGTAGGGCATCAGGACCCTGCCTTGGATCCTGCCGCCGCCCATGTTTTGGTCGATTCCCGTAACGTCCTGTCCCTCGTTGACCAGCACCGGAGTGGAGGTGCTCAGGTCCGAGCCGCCATAGACCTCCATGCTCGTCCACCCGGGGTCGCTGGAATGGAAATAGACCTTGTATTCTGCGGCCGGCAGGCTGGGAAGCATATAGGTACCGTCGGGGTTCACCGTCCCTGACGGAGCGTTCGAGGACGGACTATAGAGATTAATCGCAAAGACGGAGACCGACCCCAAGTCCACATTTGAACGGACAGTAACGGTTCCGCTGATCGAACCGCCCGTCGATCCGCCGGCCGTTGCGGTCTCGGCTGGAACCGTTGCTCGGCCCACAGCCCAGGCCTGCGCCGGAACCATCCCCAACACCAGTGATGCCGTCAGTGTTGCGATCATCGCCAGAGCGGCCGCACGCCAATGCCGGATCCTCAAAAAAGACACGGAATTCCCCCAAGATTAAGAGTGGATTGCCGTGGCAGTCACGACGAATAGGGCCAATGCTAGCGCCTCGCCACGACAAAAATGGAATCCGGATCTCACCTTCGGCAAAGACCCTATCGAGGGTCCAGAACCACCGTTTGAAACGCTCCCTGGCCGGTACCGACGTATAGGAAGAGTGTCCCGTCGCCGGCCACGCCAACCACGGAAGGATTGCCCGCCCCGGTAAAGGCATTACCCAAGGCTGCGAAGGAAGTGAACATGTTCCATCCAGCCCCCATGGCCACCCGGGCCAGGAAACCTCCGTTGCCATTGCCCGGATAAAGCCAGAGCGAGCCATCGGTTCCACGGGCCATGATGTCTTCGCGGCCATCCCCGTTGAAGTCGCCGCCCTGCATCACCGAATTGAAGATGTTCCAACCCGTGCCGACCTGACGCCACGGCTGGAAACCTCCAACGCCATTACCTGGGTAGAGCCACAGGCTCCCATCGGCAGCCCGCGCCACAAGGTCCGCTTTGCCGTCACCGGAGAAATCACCCGGTGCGAGCATCTGCGTGAACCCTTGCCACCCCGTTCCGATTTGCTGGCGGGCCAGGAACTGCCCGCGACCATCCGTCGGATACAGCCACAACACCCCGTCGGAAGTCCGCGCCACAAGGTCCGGGTGGCCATCGCCGTCGAAATCCCCTGCGGTGAGGACCGCATTAAACGCACCCCAGCCCGACCCCACCTGGACCCGCGGCAGGAAAGCGCCGGAACCATTGCCTGGGTAAAGCCACAGGATGCCATCGGTGCCGCGCGCCAGAATGTCGGCGACAGCATCGCCGTCGAAATCTCCCGCCTCCCACACCTGGCTGAACTGGTTCCATCCGGCCCCAATGGCCAGGCGTTCGGCAAAACCTGAGCCGCTGCCCGGGTAGAGGCGCATGGTTCCCGCCGATGTCACCGTCAGGACGTCGGAGCGCGTGTCACCCGTGAAGTCTTGCCCGCCCACGATGTCGCCCACGGCATTCCAGCCACTTCCGACGGCGATGCGCGGCACGAAACCACCCCAACCATTGCCGGGGTACAGGTAGAGAGTGCCGTCGCTGGCCCTTGCGAGCAGTCCCGCGCCGGCACCGCCGAAGGAACCGTCGGAAGTAATGCTGGTGAAGCCGTTCCAGCCCGAGCCGACCTGCGACCATGCACGGAAACCCCCCTGACCGTCGCTTGGGTAGAGCCAGAGCGTGCCATCCGGCTTGGTCGCCATGACATCGGGCCGGGCGTCGCCGTCGAAATCCCCCATACCAATGAGGTTCGAGAAGCCCTGCCAACCGGATCCGACCTGCCGTTTCGCCAGGAAACCGCCATTTCCGTCACCCGGATACAGCCATAGGACACCGTCGCTGGTTCGCGCCAGGATGTCGCCCCGACGATCGCCGTTGAAGTCCGCGATGCCGGTGATGGCGTCAAAGATGTTCCACCCCGAGCCGATCTTTCGGGGATTATCAAGCCTGTTGCCGGGCAGGCCGGCGTAGAGCATCAGGGAGCCGTCAGCCTCGCGGGAGAGGACATCGGCGAGCCTGTCGCCGTCGAAGTCTCCCGCCGAGAAGCGGATTTTCGCCGTGAGCTTGGGATCGGCAAAGATAGTGACCGACGCCGACGTGCTGGTCACCGAATTGATGGTCACCTGAGTGCCGGTATAGGTGGTGAAAGTGCTGCCCGCCTGCCATGCGTGGTTGCTGGCGTACCAGGCTTCCGGGAACGGCTTGGTGGACGGCATGAGGATCAGGGACGAAGCGATGGTGGCTCCGCCGCGCTGGACGATCTTTACGCCCCTGTTTCCGGCCGGCCTTCCCGAGTCGTCAAGGTAACTGTCATAGCCTGCGGCCTGCCGCAACTCCAGGTAATAGACCTCTTTGCTGATGGGATCGGTGAACTTGATGGCACGCTGTGCTTCGGTCCCGCCCCACGGTTTGAGCGTGTAGGTCTTGGCTCCCGTTGCCACGCCAACATCACGGATTTCATCACCACGGCCAAATCCTGCGTAGTCCCACAGCGAGCTGCTGACCACGGGTGATTCAAATTGGGCTGCGCCCATGATGTCCGTGGTGTCGCCGTACTCCCGGATGTAGCAGGAAGGATCCGTGAACCGTCCGCTACCGTCAACTCCGACGTCGGACGCGCCACTGCCGCACTGCAACGCGTCCGCATGCATGAGGCCGATGACGTGCCCGAACTCGTGGCTCATCACGTTGTTCGTGAACCCGCTGATCTGCGGCAGGAGGACGCGGCCACTGTAGCTTCCGCTGCTGTATCCGGCTCCGAGGGCGTTTCCGGACAGAGTGGAGGTAGGAATGAAAATTACCAGCGCTGTATACGGACTGGCCGACCAATTCAGTTCGCTGGTGATGATGGAAATGATGGTGCTGTAGCTATCCGTGGACTTCGCCTTGGATTGGTGGCCGGCAACCTTGGTGTTCACCGTCAGGGACAGCTTGTTGGCTGTCATCGCTTTCCAGTAGTTGCTGGACGCGGCAACAGCCTGTTCAGCGCCCGCCATGGACACCGTATTGGTGTTGTCCGCCAGTTTGGCGGTGACCAGCCGAACCCGGATGTCGCCGCTGGGTCCCGCCGCTGCCGGACCGGCGTCGGGCGACGTGTTGAACGGCGTGGCGAGCTCTGGGGGAACCTCGAACGTATGCTCCGAGTGCGGCGTTCCCTCCACGAACTGGACATTTGGGTTGTCAGGCCCGGGCAACGGCACCGCACTCGCGGGGGTTTGTACAAAAAACAGGCCGGTAGCAAACACCATCAAGCCTGTAGACAACGCGATTGTTCGCCGTAGCGCACCCATTCGATCTCCCCGGGGACGGAGCCTGTGGTTGCTGTGAGACTCAACAACCGAGATCAGGCTACAACCGGGTAGGCGGCGAGCCCGGCAGGCGGGGCTCGCCACGTGGAAACCCAACCATCCCGGAATGCTAACGGGACCCTAACCAGGCCGAAATACCGTGGCAACATTGCCGCGCCACACTGGAATAGCCGGCAAGTGCAGGCACCAGCTCCAGCCAGGAGGAAACCATGCTGAAGGAAGCCACCACTCACACAACACGCATACGTGCTATCAGCCAGCTCCACCGCGGAGACGAGATCGAAGCCCGCCTGTCCGTAGGGCCCGCTTACGACGACGTAGTGATCCGCCGCGGACGCGTCCAGGAAACGGCGCCGGGAATCGGCGTTGTGTGGATCATGGACCACGCCTCCGGGATGCGGAAAGCCATCAATACTGACGAATGCAGCGTTTGGCGCGTCGTCTGATCCGGCTTGACCCCAAACCCCTCTCAGCCGCCGGCCACGGATTGGATGATCAAAACCTCCTGGCCTGCCGCAACCTCCGTATCAAGACCTTTCACACGCCGGATCTCATCACCGTTCACGTAAATATTCACGTAGCGGCGCAGCGCCCCGGTTTCATCACGCAAACGCCTGGCCAGTACTGGATAATCTCCGGTTACCGAGTCCAGCAACTGTCCAACGGTCACAGCCCCGTCGGCGGACGCAGTCAGATAGGACTGTCCGCCAACGAGGGGCTGCAGGACGCCAGGCAGCAGGACCGTAAAGTCAGCCACGACCGGCCTACCCAGACACCGATGCGTTGGCTTTTGCTTCGGGTATGGCAGATGCGCCCACCACGACGGCGGCACGCACGCAGAGCACGTCCGGCAAGTGCGACGCCACTTCAGTAAATGTTTCGCCTTCGTCAGCACTGGCATACACAGCGCCCCCGCGGGTTCCAAAGTACACGCCGGTAGGTTCCGCGGTGTCCACGAAAGCGGCGTCCCTGAGCACGGCGTTGTATTCGTGGTCCGGGAGGCCCGTGTGCAGTTCTTTCCACGTTCCGCCGGCATCGTCTGTGCGGTGGACGCTGAGCTTACTGTCCGGCGGGATGCGTTCGCCGTCCGCTTTCAAAGGGATCACCCACGCCGTGCCCTCGCGGCGCGGATGGGTCAGCATGACGAACCCAAAATCCGCCGGCAGCCCGTCCGCGATTGAGTCCCAGTTCTCGCCGCCGTCGTCCGTGCGGTACACCCCGTGGTGGTTCTGCGCGTACAAACGATTCTCGACGGCGGCATCCGCCGCGATCTTGTGAACGCACTGGCCGAACTCGGGGTTGGGATCAGGCATGAAGTAGGCCGAAATTCCCTTGTTGCGGGGCTCCCAGGAGGCACCGCCGTCGAGCGATCTGTAAACGCCGCCCGTGCTCATGGCGATGTGGACCTTCTCGCCTGACGGATCAACCACAATGGAGTGCGCGGCCGCTCCTCCGTAACCGGCGCCCCACTCGCTGCGGTGGGGATGGTCCCAGAGTCCGCGGTTCAGCTCAAAGTGTTCGCCGCCGTCGGTTGATTTCCACACCGAAATGGGCTCACAACCCGCCCAGACCACGCCTGGTCGGGAGTCGGCGTCGGGGTATATCTGCCAGATGCGTTCCAGCGCGGCGTCTGTGCCGTCCGGAAATCTAATGGCGCCCTGCTCGGGCTCGGTCCACGTGGCGCCAAGGTCGTCGGAGTGGGCCACTGTGGGACCCCAGTGCTCGGATCGTACGCCAACCATGATTCGTGTAGTGCCGTTCCGTGTGTCTATCCCGATGCTGGGTATCTCACTCATCAGGAAGTGCGGGCCGGAGAGGGACCATTCTTTGCGGTCCGGGCTTGTTGCCAGCCACAGGCCTTTCTTGGTCCCGATCGCGATGACGTAACTCTCTGCAGTAGCCATGATCCCCATCGAACCATCAGGGCGTATGGGTGGCAACGGTTTTTTGCTCCTATGTGGATAGCCCGGTTTACGGACAAAACCCTCCTTACGGTTACAGTGCGGCCAACCTCCGAATCGTGACGCGAAAATCGAGAAAAACTTTTTCCCGTGATGTGGCGGCTGTTGTCCACTGATTGGAAAAAACGTGCTTGACTGTGGTTCGCGGTCAAGAGGCCGCAGCAACTTACTGGGGGAATACATGTTTTGCGAGGTCAAAGAGCCATGAGACCAACAAAAAGGAAATCCGCGGTGGTCGGCCGGTAGCGGGATCGAGCCATGATTGCAGTCTCTATGCAAGAGGGAGCGGTAGTCCTGGACCCGTTCTCCGTAAGAATGGTCCTCGGGGCCGTCATCCTGACCCTGATAGTTCTCTCCTGCGTCTCCTCTCGACGTCTCCGGCCGCCGTTCACCGTTTGGTGGCGGGCTTCCCTGTGCCTTTTCTTTGCCGGAAATTGCGCCTTCCTGCTCAACGGAACCTCCTTACTGGCGTGGGCCAGCCCGCCCGGCAAAGCGCTGGTTGTCGCCGGAGCTTTCAGCGTCTGGGCAGGAGCACGAAAACTTCGGGACCGTAAAGTCAGCGCTTGGCACTTGGCCCCGGCACCACTGATCACCTACGTTGCGTCGTTAACGGACACAGCGGAATCCAGTATCTGGTCCGGTGGTTTGGTCTATCTGGGCCTGACGGCGGCAGGCCTTGGCATGTCCGGGGCAGAATTGTGGTTCGCGAAATCAACCCATTCCCGGGCGACCAAGTTCCTGGCCCTCACCGCAGCACTTACCTCCCTGTACTATCTGGGCCGGGCAATCACGTTTGTGCTGGAAGGGCCCGACGGGAATTCGTACCGGACCTACTTCGGCTACGCGCCGGCGGCCGTGGTGCACCTGATCCTCCTGGTGTCGCTGTCCTTCACCATGAACGCGCTCAGCAACAACCACCTGATTACAAAACTCAGGGAACGCGCCGAACGGGACCATCTCACCGGCCTGCTAAACAGGGGTGCCTTCCTTGGCCTGGCTGCCAAGGAACTGGCCGGTCCGGCCTCCCAACGAGGAGGGGCCTTGATCCTGGCGGACCTCGACTACTTTAAAGCCGTCAACGATGAACACGGACATGCGGCCGGGGACGCAGCCTTGTGTGCCTTCGCCGAGGCCTGCACCGCTTCGGTTCGGTCAACCGACCTTGTTGGACGGTATGGCGGAGAAGAATTCATCCTGTTCCTGCCGGGAGCGACGCAACAGCGGGCCGAAGCCATCGCCTCAGAGATCAGCCATCGCCTATCCGCAATGGAAGATCCGGATGGTTTGCCGTTTCCCACAGTCAGCTATGGCGTCACGTCCACTGGTATAGAGGCTCCCGACCTGGATTTCATGATCAAGGTGGCAGACGCCGCGCTATATAGCGCCAAGGCCCAGGGACGTAACAGAGTCGTGGGCGCGGACCCAGTGGAAATTTCGCTGCCCGAGTTTCACCAAGGGCCGTAGTGCATGGACATACGGCGCAAAGTGCCGGGCCTCACCCGTAGGCAGTTCTTACGACGGCGGTGCAGAGGTTGGAGAAAGTCAGGAGTCAACGGCAGGGCGTTCAGGGTCCGCAAGCGCTTGGTATCGCGTTGTGTGACGTTATGCCTAGGCTGTGGGTGGCAAGTGAGAGTTCCCACCCGTGGATGACTGAGAACAACGATGATGGAGAGCAACGATGACTGAAGCAAACACCAACGCACGTGCACAACAGCTGAAAGCCCTGCACGAGGCACCGGAAATCCTGAGCGTGGTTAATGTGTGGGACGCCGTCAGTGCCCGCACTGTTGCAGAACTTCCTGAAACCAAGGCCATCGCCACAGCAGGGCATTCCATAGCTGCAGCCTTCGGCTATGCCGACGGAACCATGCCGTTGGACGTCGCGCTGGATGGGGTCAAGCGAATTGTCGACGCCGTGGATCACCCTGTCACTGCAGACCTGGACGACGGCTACGAGAACCCTGCCGAGACCATCCGCCGGGCGATTGGGATCGGCGTGGTTGGGGCGAATGTTGAGGACCGTTTGCGGCCCTTCGACGAAGCCGTTGCCCGTGTGCAGGCCATCATTTCGGCCGCCGCGGATGAAGGCGTCGCGTTCCAGCTGAACGCACGCACTGACGCTATCGCCCGGGGTGGGGACCGTCCGCTCAACGTCAGCATCGAGGACGCCATTGCCAGGGGCCGCGCCTTCCTCGACGCCGGTGCTTCGCTGGTCTTCGTGCCCGGCGCCATGACCCGCGAGGTCATCGAGCCTCTGGTTGAAGGCCTCGGACACGGGAAGCTCTCCGTGATTGGCGCACCCGGCGCCCTCCCGGCAGCAGAGCTTCAGAAACTTGGTGTGGCCCGTGTTTCCTATGGGCCCTTTACCCAGCGGGTGGCTCTGCGGGCACTTCGGGACCTCGCCACGGACCTCTATGGTTCGGGCGTGGTCCCTACTGACACGCCTGCGCTGAACTAACTGACGCCTGCCTGTCCCGCCTTTCGCGGCGGGACAGGTCAGGACCCTGAACGGGTGTCGAACGCGGCCGCCGATTCCCGAAGCAGTCGGGCCACCGTGTCCAAGGGCAGGCTGGCAGCCTTTCTCCGGTCGAACCTCCGCAAGGCGATGTGCCGGGTTCCCAGGCCCGGAACATCCAGGATATCCACTTGGTCATGGACAACTCCCGTCAGCGCCAGAGTGGGCACAATCGCAACCCCCTCACCAGCAGCGACGAGTGCCAGCGCGGTAAGTGTGTCGTGATACTGATGAACAGTCTCAATCCGGGCACCCGTCGAGTGACGGAGGCGCCCAAGAACTGCAGTGTTGGCCGCTGATGGCTCGACTCCCAGCCACGGCAAGTGCAACCGGCTCAGGTCAATGTTGTCCGTTCCCAGCAAGGTTCCTGCGGGCACCACGAGCTTCCACGGTTCGTCAAGCAGGGGTTCCTGGACCATTCCGGCCGCCATCGGACGCTGCTCTGCCGCCGTCGAATCCTGTTCGATCACCACTGCATCGAGCTGTCGCTGCCGGAGCAGCCGCATCAGAGCCGGAAAGCCGTCCTCAACGATCTGAATCTGCAACTGGGGGTATTGGCTGCGCCATTCGGGAAGGCGCGGGATCACAACGGTGCGCATAAAGCTGGTGAATCCGCCAACCCGCACCACCCCCGCAATATTGACTTCGCTTTGCATCCGGGCCCGGGCCACGTTGAGTGCCCGTTCTATCTCTTCCCCTGCCTCCGCCATGGCCAAACCTGCCGGTGTAAGCACTGAACCTTTGGGGGTGCGGAGGAGTAGCGCCTGCCCTGCCTCATTCTCGAGTTTGCTCAGCTGCTGCGACACTGCGGACGCCGTAATACGCAATTCATCAGCTGCCGCAAGGACGCCTCCAGTGCGCGCGACCGCAAGAAGCACGAGCAACCGGCGCGGATCCATCTCCATGTTAAGTACTCCTAAACACCGGCTTCAGAATATTGCAATTGAACTAAATGGCTTCCTCACTCAATATTGACTCAAAAGCACGATTCAGTCGCCCAATACCGACTACCGAATCAAGCCCCCATCCCGGATCGAACGCCGCCCCGTCGGCTTCATTTGGATGCCCAAATCCTGAAAGGACTCCCATGGAACTGCTGTTCGAAATTGCCGGTTGGGCCGGCGCAGTGGCGATGCTCGGCGGCTACATGGCGGTGTCCATGGGCTGGTTGCAGGCGGGCAGCACCTTCCAGACCGTAAATCTTTTCGGTTCGTGCGCCTTTATCGTCAATGGCACGCTCCACGGAGCCTGGCCCTCCGTGGTAACCAACGTGGCTTGGTTCTTGATTTCGGCGGTGGCGCTTCTCCGCATGAGGGCCAAGGAGCGGCCTGCGCGGTCGGCGGCCCAAATTCAAGAGAGCCCCTCGCTTGGTCCGGACACTGCCGCCCAGGTCATCGTCACGGCCGCTCGGCCTGCCGCCAGCTGCGCATAGCGGGTTCGCAGGGAACGGCCGCCCCGCTGGGGACAGGCTCCGTCAGTCCACGAATTCCGACTGGGTCTCGATGAAGTCCCAATCCGCAACGGTCAAGACACCACTGACCTTGTCCGGATGAGGCCCGCCGGCCTCGGCAATGTGCTGCAGCACCTGCAGCGGCAGTTCTTCGGCGCGCAGGTTTTCGCGCAGCCATTCCTTGCTGTCCAAGTGCAGATCGAGCCACCACATGTAGATTTCCATCGCGGACCGCCTTCCTTCGGATGAGCCGTGGACCCGAATTAACCGTAGGCCCCGTCAGGAACGTCTACAAGGGTGCGCGTGAGCCCAAGTAGCTGTTCAAGCACGCGCCGCAGCGCAACAATAAGGGTATGGCTGCGGAAGGTTTCAGCGGACGGATCCCCTTGGTGGTCGGAGTGCTGCCGGATCAGCATGTGGAGGTCCTCCAAACTGCCAGGACCCTCGCCGAGCAAATGGGCGTGCCGCTGGTTTGCGCTTATGTGGATGAGGCCAGCTACCTGGTGGAGTGGGACCCCTCGCGCGAGACACACCGGATGTCGCTGCATCCCGAAAAGGATGACGAGGACGTCGCGGCCGTCCGTGGTGATCTGGGAAAGGCCATCGCGGAGGCCATGGACGGCGGCACGGCGGATTGGACTTTGCGCTTGCTCGCCGGGGATCCTGCCCGTGCCCTGGGCCGCTTGGCCTCGGATATTGATGCGTCGATGATCATCGTAGGGACCCCTGAACCTGGATTGGGGCACCGGATTTCCGAAGCCCTGAACGGCTCGGTGGCAGCCTGGCTGAGTCATCACCAACGGCGGCCGGTGCTGATTGTGCCGCAAAAGAAGAGGCATGAAGCTGCCCATAAAAACTAAAGCGAAAGTACTTATTCGAGGTGGTGGCGAAGGCGTCGCACGGCACGTAGAGTAATTACTGCAGGACGGCGAGAGCCCCTGCTCAAAGACCGCTCCGGAGTGCGTATCCCCCAATAACGCACTCCGGAGCTCTTTGTTTAAGCGACGGATTACACCGCGTGCGGCCACCACCTTCTTTCACGCAAAAACGGCGCCGACACACCCTTTTGTAGGCGCGTCGAGGCCGTTCTCATTTCAAAGCGGGTGGTGACGGTTCGGCTCTTCACGTGGCTGGCGATGATGGGAAAGCCGGCATGGGACATGCTTCACGCGAACGGTCTCCCACATCCCCGCTGACGTACGACGGCGGCACTCACCTTGTGTGCCGCCGTCGAGCTTGGTGGGTGGTTGGCCTGGCTGAGTGCCGCCACCACCCACTTTGATTTCCCAAGCGAGGCAACACGCCGCGTTCCCGGGCGTGTCCAAGCCTCCCCGAGTTCAAAGTTGGTGGTGGAGGCACACCCTACTTTTGAAACCGAAGCTTCCACGGCGTCAGCGCGGACTCCAGCTGTTCACGGAGATTCATCTTGGAAGCACCCTCCACGCGTTCTTCAAAGTGAATGGGTACCTCGGCGATTTTCAGGCTCCGCCTGGCCGCCCGGTAATTCATCTCAACCTGGAATGAGTAGCCATCGCTTCGAATCGACGCCACATCAACTTGGTGGAGAGCAGTGGCTGTCCAGGCCTTGAATCCCGCGGTGGAATCTTTCACTTTCAAACCCAGAATCACACCCACGTAGAAATTTGCCCACGCAGAGAGTGCCTTGCGGTGCCAAGGCCATTCTGTCGCTGTAGATCCACCGGCAACATATCGCGAACCAATGACCAGTGCGGCGTTGCAAGTGCGAATCCGGTCAAGCATGGTGGGGATGGCCGAGACGGGGTGGGAAAGGTCTGCGTCCATTTGGATGACCACGTCGGAATCCTCGGCGAGAGCGCGGGTCATGCCTGCGACATATGCCCGGCCGAGCCCATCCTTCTCTTTCCTGTGCAGGACAGACACCGTTCCGCCGGATTCTGCAGCCAACTTGTCAGCAACTGCGCCTGTCCCATCCGGCGAATTGTCATCCACTATCAGCACCTTGAGATCCTGCATTCCCAGTGAGCCGAGCTGGTCAATGAGAAGAGGTAGGTTTTCCCGCTCATTGTACGTAGGCACAACAACGGTGATTTTCGCATTTTCAGTCAAAACGTGGGTCCCCAATTCGTTTTCGGATCTAGCCAAAGCGCGGTGCTGGTTTGCACACATGGTCGGCCCAGTCAGTCTATTGATCCGGCCCCAACAAGCTAAAAGGTCTCCCCGGGGAGTAGCGGCGCTGATCAAGCGTGTACCGTCACCACCCACTTTGAATCTGAAACTACCCCGACGCGCCGCGAAGGACGGCGCGTCGGACCCGGTCGCCCTCAAAGTGGGTCAGGAAGGTACGCGCCGGCCAACTACCGACGCCGGAACCGCCGGAATGCGCTGCCGCTTTGCGTACACACGGGCACGTTGGCTGGACAGGGCCAGGAGCACCAGAATGTCAGTGGCCAAACCGGAGAGGCCAGCTTCGAGGGTGATGTTTGCGCTGCCCGTGAAGTAGTCGATTGCCTGGACCAGGATCGAGATGGAGCTCAAGCCCATGGCAATCACGCGGGCGCCATTGCTGCCTAGGAAGATGCGCCAGGCCAGGAAAACTTCACCCAGCCCGAACACCAGGACCACAGCTGCTATCAAGGCGATCGCCGCCGTCGTGCTTTGCGGGTCTGACGAGTCGTCGTCGAAGGTGAGCCCGGAAATTTCACCGCCGGAGGTGAACAACGTGATCGCCAGAACCAAAGCCGCCACCGCCCTGGCCACCACCAAAGCAGCCCCCATCAAGATGGGGGCGGGCCGCCTGTCCCTGCTATCGGTGCGGCTGGGCGGCTGATCCGAGGGAACCAGGACGCCGCGTGCGTCGACGATCGGCAAGTCGCCGTCAGTAGAGATTGAATCCCCGCCGCCGTTGCGTGAGTGGTACCCGGTGGAGAAGTCCTTGATGACTTGGACTGAGACAGCTGGTTCCGCAGCCGAAACGGTTGAAACGATGTGGTCCCGCTCCACGTCGGTGTTCTGCTCAATCTTGTGCGTGATCTGCAGGGTGAACAGGGAGAAGCCAACACTGCGGTCGTAGGTTCCGGCGGCAAGCCAATCCACTTTGTGTCCACCCGGTAGGAGCCAGCCTTCGGGGCAACGCCAGAAGCGGACGTGGTGGCGTTTGCCCGGGTTGTTGTCCACTTCCTGCTGGTAGGCGAAGTCTTGCTGTCGATCAAAGAGATACAGCGGACTGACGGGCGCCTCGGAGTAGCTACGCCGGAAAATAGTTGAGCTGATGATGCGCCGGCTGCTGTCGAAAGTGACGTCGTCGGCCTTGGTCCATCCAGCAGATTCCATGATGGCGTGGACTTGGGACTCGGCGCCCAGCAAGGCAACGTTGACCGGGTCACCCAAGAGCCCGTCGCTAGTCCTTGCCCGGCCAATGAAATAGCCCGGCACATAGATGGTGGTCAGGATCCGGTGGAGCCGTGGGAGCAGCAAATAGGCCAGGAACGCCCAGAACGCCACGTAGAACCACACCTGCCCCCACCCCAGCTGGAAGCTCTCGCCCACCAACAAAAATGCAAGCCATGCTGCGGCGACTCCGCCCAGGACGAAGAAGGCGTGGTCGAGCCGGGTGTCTGTCACTCCTTTGTTGGCCGCTTTGAACATGGATGCTCCCCCTCCGCTCCTTAAGCTTCGGCGTTGGGGCGGCTGTTGTACAGACACCAATACATACAGCGCCGGAACCCAAGCGGCCGCGACCGGCGCCTCCACCTTCGTCGCCGAACGCAGGGAGGCACTGAAGGCCGAGGTTTAGTGTCCTTCAGCACTGAGGCGAGTCCCGGTGTCGAGCGTTACCCCGTGGTATCAAGTGATCTGAACCTGAAGCTTGCTGTTCCCGATAAGCCACTGCAGCGCCTCACGAACGGCCTGTTCCGGCTCGTAGCGGGGGGCGTAGCCCAGGAGGGACCTGGCTTTTTCGATGGTGAGGCAGTGGTTGCGGGAGAGGTGGGCCCAGCTCGTGTCGGCGTGTTCGGGCGTGGTGGTTTCGCGAAAGTCCTCCCAGCTGACCATCTCCGAGTGTGGCTCCCGCCCGAACCACGATGCCGCGATTTCCAGGTATCCACGAACTGTCAGGGCGGACGGAGCAACAATGTTGAAGTCCTCGCCGGCGGCCGATTCCCGGCTCTGCATTGCTTTCTCGAAGGCCTGCGCGAGGTCGTCCGCGTGGACGTGGTGCATCAGTTCGGTGCCACCTCCCGGAATCTGAAGTGGCTGTCCGGCCGCGATCTTTTGCCACACGGAGGGATCGAAATTTCCGAGCGGACCCACGGGATGCCATCCGGGACCGACAATGTGTCCGGGGTGCAGTGACGTAGTGATGAGCCCTCCGGAGGCCGTCTCACCCTTCAGCATCCCGGCAATATCGCGCTTCTGGATGCCGTATTCATCCAGCGGCTCCGCGGTGGAGTCCGACCCCTCTGAGATGGGCAACTTCCGACTGGCACCATAACGCCAGATCGACCCGCAATGCAGCAGATGCCCCGTCTCGCCGCGCAGCCGCTTCACCAGCGCCGTGGCGGAGTCGAGCGTGAAGCACACCAGGTCAATTACGACGTCGGCTCCCAGTCCGGCGACCCGGTCACCGAAGGTGCCCTCCCGATCTTCGAGGTGGCGGTCCGCAGTAACCTGCCGGACCTGCTGCCACTCGGGCGCATCAACGTATGCCGCGCTGGTCCCGCGGCTGATATTGATGACGTCGTGTCCGCCCCGGACGAGCCGGGGGATGAGGAATGAGCCAATATGGCCGCTTCCGCCGATAACAACAATTTTCATGTGTCCCCCGATCTTCACCAGTCACGGTAATGACTGTTCGGCGCCGCCCCGTAGGGCCGGATAGGGCTTTCGCGGACCGTTGACTGTCTTCGGCCAGATGCTTACTCTATCGAAATGACTAACGTGAAGAAGAAGATTGCGTCCGTATTCGCGGCCACCTCTATCCTGGCTGGCGGTGGAATTGCTTTGGCCGCCCCGGCCGAGGCGGCCAGCACCTACGTCTATTGGTTTCATACGAAGGCGACGTGCGAGTCGAACCTGGATGCCGCCAGGCCGGGATTCGGTTCCTACGTGCGTCTGGTCGAAGGGTGTGTCCGGAACGGCAACGGCTACGCCTACACGGTGGTGTGGCGGTACTGACAGCCCCACACCCAGCCCGCACAATTCCAAGCCCGACGTCGGCACCCACCTGAGTGCCGACGTCGGGCTTTATCGTGGCCACCGCAGCGCCGCCAACGTCAACCCACCACATAATAACGAGACTTACTTGTTCCCGGGTTAGACAAACGGCGGGCTCCCCCGACTAGCATGAATAGTCCGGGTAAGCCCGGGTACGTGACCTCTTGAACGACCCCCTCGGACGGTCGGCGTTGACGCGGCGACCACGTAAAGGAGAAAACTGTGCGGGAGCCTGCAGTCAACGAGAGCGTGTCAGAAATCAGCGAAGCTCCGGAAGAAAATCCGGAGGAGACGCCACAGGAAACGCCCGATGAAACCGCAAGCGAACCGGCGGAAATCACCTTTGACGAACAGTTTTATCCAGCTCGGCCCAAGGCGCTGCGGCCGATCGCCCGGAGGCGGCAGTTCTTCGCCGCCCGGCCCTCCTTGGAATTCGACGGCCTGAACTCCACCTATGTGGACTGGCTCAGGAACCAGTCCATGTTGGGTGACGCCAACACCATGGCCCGGCAATTGTCCGGGCAGGCCAGTATGTGGCAGAACTCGTACGCCAGGCCGAATCCGCGCGCAGCCGTTGAGCGTTCACCCGTCTGGTTCACGGCCTACCCCCTGTCCTTCATCACCAAAGACGGACAGTCCTTCCTTTCCGCGTTGGGCGATCCCGCACTCTGGGACGCGTTCAGCGAGATCGGGATCCGGGGACTGCACACTGGACCGGTCAAGCTGGCCGGTGGTATCCGCGGCTGGTCCCAGACACCCAGCGTGGACGGCCACTTTGACCGGATCAGCATGGCGATCGACCCCGCATTCGGCACCGAAGAAGAGTTCCGCCAGATGTGCGAGGTGGCCAATGACCATGGCGGCACCGTCATTGACGACATCGTTCCCGGGCACACAGGCAAGGGAGCGGACTTCCGACTCGCCGAAATGAACTTCCGGGACTATCCCGGCATCTATCACATGGTGGACATCCCCGAAGAGGACTGGCACCTGCTGCCGGACGTTCCCGAGGGCGAGGATTCGGTGAACATCAGCCCGGCAGCTGAGGAGGCCCTGCAAAAGGCCGGCTACATCATCGGGCGGCTGCAGCGGGTCATCTTCTATGAACCCGGCGTCAAGGAAACCAACTGGAGCGCCACCAAGCCCATCATCGACACCACGGGCAAGACCCGCCGGTGGGTCTATTTGCACTACTTCAAGGCCGGCCAGCCTTCCATCAACTGGCTGGACCCAACGTTCGCCGGCATGCGCCTTGTGGTTGGCGATGCCCTGCACTCTTTGCTGGACCTGGGAACCGGGGCCCTCCGGCTTGATGCCAACGGGTTCCTGGGGGTCGAGAAGAGTGCTGAAGAAGAACCGGGCTGGTCGGAGGGCCATCCACTGTCCGAGGCCGCCAACCAGCTGATTGGTTCCATGATCCGCAAGGTGGGCGGGTTCTCCTTCCAGGAGCTCAACCTCACCATCGATGACATCAAGACGCAGTCCGAGTCCGGCCCGGATCTCTCCTACGACTTCATCACCCGGCCCGCTTATCACTACGCTTTGGTCATCGGGGATACCGAGTTCCTGCGCCTGACCTTGCGGCTTTCCATGGAGATCGGCGTGGACCAGGCATCGCTGGTACATGCCCTCCAGAACCACGATGAACTGACCTACGAGTTGCTCCATTTTGCCGCCGGGCACAGGGATGACGTCTTCGAACTTGCCGGTGAGGAGCTCACCGGCGCAGAGGTGGCGGAGAAGGTCCAGAACACCATGCGGGAACGGCTTACGGGTGAGAACGGGCCCTACAACGCAGTCTTCACCACCAACGGCATCGCCTGCACCACGGTCAGCTTCATCATGGCGGCCCTTGGCATCAAGGATCAGGACGCCATCACCGAGGAGCAGGAAGCGCAGGTCCTGGATGCCCACGTGCTGCTGTCCATGTACAACGCTTTGCAGCCTGGGGTTTTCGCGCTTTCCGGTTGGGACCTCACGGGCATCACAGCGCTTGACCGCGAGACGGTCCGCGAGCTCACCTCGCAGGGTGACACCCGCTGGATCAACCGTGGCGCACACGATCTCATGGGCACCAGCCCGGACGCGAAAACCTCCCTTGCCGGAATGCCCCGCGCCCGGAGCCTCTACGGTCCGCTGCCCGATCAGCTGAAGGATCCGAACTCTTACGCCCGGCGGCTGCAGCAGATCCTTACTGTGCGGGAGGAGTCGGGGATCGCCACCAGCACGCTGCTGGACGTGCCCGACGTTTCCCACCGAGGGCTGCTGGTGCTGGTCAACCAGCTCGCCGACGAAGCACTGCAGGTTACGGTCCTGAACTTCTCGGACCAGGACATCGCCGGCAGTATCCAGTCCTCTCACCTTGTTCCGGGCTCCACCGTCCATGATTTGTTCTCGGGCGAAGACGTCGGCCAGGTAGACGACCTCCACAGCTTCTTCCTCGAACTGCCTGCCTTCCAAGGCACGGCGCTTCTGCTGAAGGACCCGGTCATCGAGGACGACGTTACCGAATAGAGAGTTCGACGTCGGCACTTACGGTGGGTGCCGACGTCGAGGCTCCTGTTCCGTCCGCACCCTCATAACCCCTAACATTCCCGCGAGTTGGCATTTAATGCCGATGTTTTTCGGAAACATCGGCATTAAATGCCAACTCGCGGAGGGTTAGTCGCCGACGGCGTCGCGACCGCGGCGGAGGATGAGCGGATCGGCGTCGTAAACCACTGAGGTGTCCTTGTCCTCATAGTCGAACTGGTTGAGGAAGTAGCGCATGGCATTGATCCGGGCGCGCTTCTTGTCGTTGGACTTGATGGTGATCCACGGTGCGTGGTCGGAGTCCGTATGCAGGAACGTTCGTTCTTTCGCGTCCGTGTATTCGTCCCAGCGATCCAGCGACGCCAGGTCCATGGGCGAGAGCTTCCAACGGCGGACGGGGTCGATCTGGCGGATGGCGAAGCGCGTGCGCTGCTCCTGCCGGGTCACGGAGAACCAGAACTTGGTGACGTGGATGCCGGCGTCAACCAGCATCTTCTCGAAGACCGGCGCCTGGCCCATGAAGGTGTCGTATTCGTCGTCCGTGCAGAACCCCATGACGCGTTCCACATTGGCGCGGTTGTACCAGGAGCGGTCGAACATGACGATTTCACCCGCAGTGGGAAGGTGCTGAATGTAGCGCTGGAAATACCACTGGCCTTGCTCACGGTCAGAGGGCTTGGCGAGCGCTACCGTCCGGGCAGAGCGGGGATCCAGATGCTCGGTAAAACGCTTGATGGTGCCACCCTTGCCGGCGGCGTCGCGTCCCTCGAAGACAATGACGTGCTTCAGTCCGAGGTCCTGCCCCCAGTACTGGAACTTCAACAGCTCGATCTGCAGGCGGTACTTCTCGATCTCGTACTCGTCGCGGGTCATCCGCTGTTCGTACGGATAATCCTCGTTCCACGTTTCCACCGCTGATCCACCGGGATCGATGAGGTCCGGGTCTTCGCCCTGCCCTCCGCTGATGGTGTAGCCGAGCTCCACCAGGTGGTCGATGGTTTCACGCAGGTTGTCCCTGACCCACCAATCGTCCAAAGATGTGGCTTGCGCGGTGGGTGGGGTTGCCTCCGTCATACGATCCTCCTGGTCTGCCGGGTAGTGCGCGGCAGCCTAGCAGTGCTTGGTGACGGGAACGTGAACGGGCAATTCAGCGGTCAGCCGTGGTTGCGGCGGGCCTCTATCTGCGTGAAAAGCAGCCAGGTTAACCAGACACCCACAAGGATCGCAACGCCAGGAAGCAGGTCAACGGGAGCAAGTTCGCGTCCTGCGGGGAGAAGCGCAAAGTCCATCCACACAGCCGCGACCACCACAACGATGCTCAGTGCCTCTGGAACCAGGTCCAAAGTCCTGCGTCGGAGCAGCTTAGCCACCAACTCCCCAAGCATGATCACCACGATGGCTGCTCCCATTCCCAGCGGGTAGGCGCTGAAGCCGGGGACGAAGTCCTGGCTGGCGCTCCACACCATAAAGACAATCAAGCCCACCAAGAGCGCCGAGGACTTGATGAGCGCCCCACCAATGAGCAAGACCGGCATCCTCCGCTCCTTGTCGTGGCGCTTCCGTGGAATGTAGTCCCATGCGCCTCGAGTGAGCTTGGAGCTGATCCATCCGGCAACAAGCACCAGGGCCAGCGGGACCAGCACGGGCGTCACGTAGTTGTTGCTGACAGCCCAAAAGAAAGCCAAAAGCGCCGTGTAAACCTGAGGGGTGGCAATGATTCCCAACCACCAGCCTGTCAGGAATTCCTTGCGGGCTCCGGGGAGGTCAACAGGATGGACCAGGAACTGGGTTTCCGGGTCCGGTAGTTGGACCTTTTCTTCGATGGGATTCATGACGTCCTCCAAGGGACCTGCTCGATGTAGGGCGGGCGCAGACCCGCTCTGGCGATTTCGTATACCTTCTGGCGCGCCACACCGAGCTCAGCAGCTACGGTTACCGCGCTGTATTCGTCCAGCAGTTCGGCAACAGCTGCCGACCTGACTCCGGACGCCCTCGAGTTCAAATGCGCAGCGAAGATGCTCACCTCGGCTGAGAGGAGTGCAACGGCGAGGGGGCCGCCGAATGGATCTGCCCAGCCTGGCTGGCCCCCGGCGGCAGCCGCATAAAGGGCATCCCCACCATCGGCGAGGACAGCCTTGAGCTGTTCCGGAGTGATGCCGCGTTCAGCGAACCTTGCGGCTGCGGTTTCCCTGGTTCCGTCGTCCACGGGACGGTGGTTAAGGACCTGCTGCCACCGTGAATCCGAGGGGCTGGACGCGGGAATGTCACCCCGGGGTTGACTGCTCATGCCGTCCATAGTGCCCCGCCCATGGCTGCGGCGTCAACCCCCGGGTGACAAATCTAGTCTGCGGCAGGTTTTCCCAAGTCGATCCAGTACCGACGGAAAAGCCGCCCGTCTTCACCCGTACGCACATCTTCGAGCCGCCCATTGCAACGCTCGATAGTCCTGATTGACGCCGAATTGTCGTCATCACAGGTCAGCAGAACGCGAACGGGCAGAACCCCACCCAGCTCCCCCTGCGCAGCAGCCAAGCGGGCCAACAGTTCCCTCAGCGCCCAGGTTGCCGCCCCCCTCCTGCGATCCGAGGGTCGAATCCCGTAGCCAATGTGCCCGCCCGAGTTCAGGAGAGCCTGGGTCAAATGGTGCCGGAACGCAATCGCCCCCACGTAGCGTGGACCTTCCGTGATCCAGAGGTAGGTGCACGGAACAATGCCGTCCTTCTCCGTCGCGCTTTCAGCGTCCAGCAACTTGCCAACCCAATCAGCGAAGCCCTGGGGGCTGGTGACGTCTTCCGCCATGAAGACGGCGGCGCCATCCTGATGGACGCCGGCCCACTCACGGTGGGACTCGAGGAAGGACCTGTGGAAGGCGGCGTTCGGCGGTACAAGTTCAAACATGCCCTCGACTCTATACCGCACACGCCTTGACGGGGACCCGACAAAGCGACACGCAGAATAGTTATCGACAAACTTGTCATATCCATGACATGTGTCGTAGATTCATTCCGTCCAACAAGTTTATAAACACAAAGGAGTGATTCAAGTGCTTAAGCTCAAGCGACTGGCCAAGCGCCGTTCCAAGCTGAACTTCGTGTTCAACTAAACCAAGAATAAATAGTGGGGGCCACGCACCGCGTGGTCCCCACTCATCATTGGAGGCAAGAATTGGCAGCCGTAACGTACTCCCTCAAGCAGTCGCTACCGGTCATCACCACGGAAACGGCCGTGCAGATCGGATTGGCACCGCCTAACGCAATCGAAATCGAGGACGCTCCAGACGGGCTGGCTGAACTACTCAGCTTCGCTTCACAGCCACGGACACTCGACGATCTGGGAGGCAAGGCCGAACTCCTGCTGGGTGAAGGCTCCGGAGAGATCGTCGAGGAACTTATCGACGCCGAGATTCTGGTGCCGTACAGGTTCGACCTCTCCGGCCGGTACAGCCGTCATGACCTGTACTTTGAACTTGCGCACAGCACCGGGCCCGGGGCCAGCGATCTGCTGCGCAGCCGAAAGGTCACGCTGATCGGTGTGGGCGGGATCGGGACGAACGTAGCCATGCAGCTCGCAACAGCCGGCGTGGGTTCCATTGTCTTGGTCGACGGGGACACTGTAGAAGAAAGCAACCTGACCCGGCAGTACCTGTTCACGGCGCAAGATATTGGTACCCCCAAAATCCAAGCCGCTGCACGGAACCTTCACCTCAGGGCCCCCGACATCAACACGGTGGAAGTCGCCGCCATGATCTCCGGAGTGGAAGATCTCCTGCCTGTTTTTCAGGACTCAGACTTCGTTGTGGTCTCCGCCGACACGCCCCAGGAAGTGCTCGAGTGGTCTAACCAGGCATCCATCGCCACCGGCACACCTTTCACTTGCGCCGGGTATCAAGACACGCGTGGAGTGGTAGGCCCGGTAGTACGGCCAGGCGTCACCCCTTGCCTGCAATGTGCAGCGACAGATAACGACGGCAGGACCAAATCAAAGGCATCGCTCTCCACCACAAACCTCAATAGCTCGTACCAGGCTCCAAGCTTTGGACCCCTCAACTCCATCGTGGCATCCATTGCAGCCATGGAAGTGTTCCGCTACCTGCTGACCGGATCCACCAACCTTGACGGCAGGCGATTGGTGTTTGACTCCCTGGAGTTGGCGTCGGAGTTCGAGGATTTCGCCAGGAATGGCCACTGTGCTGCGTGCGCCTGACTGCAACAAGGGCACGGTGCTCGTTGCTTTGACGGGAGCCTACGTAGTCGGCTCGATGGCCGCAACGGTGGCCAACAGAAATTTCTGGCCCATCGCGTCAAACAATATGTTCAATGCCAAGTTCAGGGACCGCGTCTCAAGATTCGCAGTTGAATTCCACATGCCTGATGGAACAACGGTTGCCTGCGGCCCGGCGAACTGCCTTCCAACCCAGTTCTTCCGGGCCGGAGCAGTGTTCGCCAGCATCTTCATGGGTGAGGATGAGCAACCGAAGAACGTCCTCTGCCAGAGAATCATCCGGAGGCTTCGCAGCAACGCGTGGCGACCGTTTGACGAGGTTCGCGCCCCCGCCCACCTGCCCGAGCCTCCCTTGAGGATGGACATCCTGGTGGCAACTACCGTTCGGGGAATGCCTGAGGAAAAGGAAATTGTGTACAGCTATGTTCCGACAACTTCGCAGTAAACCAGCCCAACTCCGTCGGGTACGCAATGCGGCAGTGTGGGCTGTTGCCGCCCTGGCGCTGACGCTCCGCCCCGGCCCGGCTACAGCCCGGGACTATCGAGCTGCAGTTTCTCCACAGGAGTCAGCGGCCGATCGCAGGCCTGATGACGGGATCGCCTGGAAGAGCCGACGCACGGCAGCCGGACTGCTGATGGCCGCCGCGGCGGCCAGCGAGGTTTGTGGAGAACCCGGGGCAAAGCCCTCTTCTTGGATTCGGCGGGCCGCGCTGGGATTGTTTTTGGGAACACGGGCTTTGGATGCCCGCTCCCTACCGGGCCGCTGGCCGTATGACACATTCATTGAAGCGGTACTCGTCATCAGCCAGATGTCCAAGCCGGGCAGTGGCCAGTCCCCGAACCTGCCGCTTTCGGTCTCACGGGTTGCGCTATACCTGCCCTACACGCAGGCCGGTTTGTCCAAACTACTCCACGGCTATGACGCTTGGGTCAGGCGCGGCGATGCCAACCATATTTATCACTCGCACCTGTTGGCCTCGGATACTCACCCGTTTGCCCAAGAGCGATACAGAGTGCCGGTTCGTGCCCTGACCCGCACAATTCCCTTTCTTGAATTAGTCGCACTCCCCCTTGCGCTCATTCTTCCCGGCAAGTGGCGGATTGTAGTTCCCTGCTGCACCACCATCTTTCACATGGTCATTGCCCGCACGTGGAATATCAGCTTTTGGCAGGCTCCCGTAATGCAATGGCTTCTCACTTCAGTGGAAAAGCAGCCCGACCTTGTCACCATCCTCCAATCATCCCGAGGTAAATGACGTGTCATTAGCAAAGCCATGGCAGCGACGTTTGCACCTCACGGGAATGTGGGTGAATTCGCTGGGTGGCGGTGCCTACAACATCGCCCTGCCGCTCATAGTTCTGCAGACAAGCGGCAGCCTTGCCCAGATGTCCATCGTTGCCGTGGCATCACAACTTCCGAAGGCTTTCCCCGGAGTGCTCATCGGAGGACTCGCAGATCGGATGTCCCCCCGCGCCATGACCCACATCGGCTATTGGGGTCAAGCACTGGTTGTTGCTGCAATGGCGCTGCTGATAGGCCCTTGGCACACTCCCTTTTGGGTGCTCGTACTAGGCGCCTTCCTACGCGGCAGCCTCGACATGTTCGCCCGGACAGCCACGTTCGTGGCCATCCCGAAGATGTACGGTGACGGCACGGCGAAATTCAACGCCGCAGTTTCCACCGCGTGGACCTCAGCTTCCATCGTGGGGCCGGCAATTGGTGGAGCCTTGAGCGCCGTCTGGGGTCCGTGGTGGTTGCTGGCCGTTGACGCAGTGTCGTTTACGGTTATTGCCTTGATCATGAATTTCCTGCCGTGGCCGGAGCGCCCCAGCAGCCTGCCGGACCGGCCAGGTTTCTACAAGGAACTGTCTGCCGGGTACCGGAGACTTACCCAAATCCATGGTTGGTGGCGTTTTGCCGGGACAGTCGTCCTCGTCGGCTTCCTGTCAGCCCCATTGTCCACTCTGGCGATCTTCCAGACCTCCGTGGGCCTCAAGGGTTCCACCACCGAAGTAGGAATCGTGGGCGCAGCGGCCGCTGCGGGCCTCTTCTGCGGTTCGATTCTGTCAGGATTGTTCTCCGATTGGCGCCCAAACGTACTGATGCAACGCTCCTCATGGCTTATGGCAGCGGGGGCGTTGCTCTTCTTCATCCCGTCGTGGATTGCCGTGGCTAGTGCCCTTTTCGTCGTCTGTACGGGCGGCATTGCATGGACGGTGGGACGCACATCCCTCATCCATCAACAGATTCCCTCGTCTGACCTGGGCAAGACCATGACGGCAGTTCAGTTTCTTGAAACTGTATCCAGTCCCCTCAGCCTTGCAGTTGCCACGTTTCTTATGGGCGTCTCGTCATTCATGGCCTTTGGATCCATCCTCCTGGCAGCCCTGCTTTCGGGGGTGCTTGCGATCAATTCAGACTCCATGCTGAAGCCAAGTGAAGTGAAAGGCGAGGTCAAGCAAGCGGAATCTGTCCAGTAGTTTCACGCTGTCCCGGACGGGCAGCTGCGTTTGTCAGTTGCCCCGGCGCAACTTCCGGCTTTGGACAACTGCATGCGTTTTGCGCAGCGCATCAATGGAAGCCTCATATGACTGCTGGGCGACGCCCACGAACAGGCAGTCAACGAGCATCATCTGCGCTATCCGGCTACCCATGGCCCCAGGGCGGAATGGGGTCTCCCGCGCTGCTGTGGTCAATACAATGTCCGCTGCCAGCCCCAGGGGTGAGTCTGCATGGTTGGTGATGGCGATGGTGACGGCTCCGGCCGCTTTGCCCGCTTTCAGGTAATCGACAGTGTCGTCGGTCGCGCCTGAGTGCGAGATGGCAACGGCGACACATTCGGCGTCGAGCAGTACCGCTGAGGTGAGGGCGGCATGCACTTCTGGCCAGACGAAGGAGACCAGGCCAATCCTATGCAGCTTTTGCTGCAGGTCCTGACCCACCAAACCTCCCGCTCCCACGCCGAAGATGTCGATCTTCCGGGAGCTGGCCACCACGTCAATGGCTCGAGCCAGCTGTTCGACATCCAGCGCCTGGGCAGTATCGGCGATGGACATGCTTTCGTTGAATGCGATTTTGGAGACGATGTCTTGCAGCGAGTCGGCAGTGTTGATGTCCTCGTAGACCTCGGCCGGAACGCCATGGGCCACACTCTCACGGGCAGTTTCACGCGCAAGATCCAGGCGGAGATCCGAGTAGCCGCCGTAGCCAACCTTTTTGTAGAACCGGACCACCGAGGTGGTGGACGTTCCGCACTCCACAGCCAAATCGCCGATGGACATGGTGGCAGCCCGCGATGGGTCCGACAGGACCAACTCAGCCACGGCACGCTCCGATGGACGTAGCGCTGGCAGGACAGAGCGAATCCGCACCAAAACAGTGCGGGACAACTGTGCGTTTGCCGACGCTTCCAGCATGGTTTCCTTCCGAAGGGTCAAACCGGATCCGCGGTTCAGTCCAGGGCTCCACCCGAGCCTTGTCATTAAGTTACACAGACATCGTCGGAAAGGTAAGTCATTGACGCCCTACCGGCAAGCGAATACGGTCGGCGTAAGGAAAGTCACAAAACTTGTCATGCTCCTCGCTCTCCTTCGAAAGGCTTCTTCATGGCTCTCGACCGTAGAAAACTGCTCCATGCTTCGGGGCTGGCGGCCGCTGCCGCCGTCGTCGCGCCCTTTGCCCCCAGCGCAACCGCCAGCACGAGCCAGACCCGTCCGGGGAAGCCGGCATCTCCAGTCAGCGGCGCCGATGTAGCCGCCGCCAACGGCTGGAGCATCTTCGCCGGCCGCAAAGTGGGAGTTATTACCAACCCCACCGGCGTCCTGGCGAACTTCCGCTCAATTGTGGATGACATGGCGGCCAAAGGTGTCGAGGTCGGAGCGGTCTTCGGACCCGAGCACGGCTTCAGGGGGACCGCCCAGGATGGCGCCAGCGAAGGAACATCCGTGGACCCGCGGACCGGCATCACGGTCTACGACTCCTACGGGGCCACCGTTGCCGACTATGTGGGCTTCTTCGAAGCCTCCGGGGTGGACACCATCTGCTTCGACATTCAGGATGTCGGCGCACGCTTCTACACCTACATCTGGACCATGTGGGGAGCCATGCAGGCGGCATCCAGGACTGGTGCCACGTTTGTTGTCCTGGATCGCCCGAACCCCATCGGCGGCCAGGCACGCGGACCGGTTCTGCAGAAAGGGTTCGAATCCGGCGTCGGCCAACTGGGCATTGCGCTCCAGCATGGGATGACGGTGGGCGAGCTCGCCAAATACTTCAACGCAGTTCACCTTCCGGCCGCCGGCCTCAAGTCCATCCAGGACCTTCAGGTGGTGGAGGTCCAGGGATGGCGCCGCGACATGACGGGACCGGACAACCGGGCGGCGTGGATCCTGCCGAGCCCCAACATGCCAACACCCGAAACCGCCACCCTGTACCCCGGCACGGCCTTGTTCGAGGCCACCAACATGTCAGAAGGTCGCGGAACCACCCGGCCGTTCGAACTCATCGGCGCACCCTACGTGGACTATCGCTGGGCGGAGGCCCTGAACAGCAAGGGCCTTGCGGGTGTCACCTTCCGCGAGGCGTACTTCCAGCCGACACTTTCCAAGAACCAGGGCCTCATTTGTGGTGGCGTCCAAGTTCACATCACCGACGCCGCCCGCGTTGAAGCCCTGGAAGTGGGCACCCACATGCTGGTCGAAGCCAAGCGCCTGTATCCCGGTTTCGGTTGGCGTGGCGACGGCGGACGGTGGATGGGCCTGCTCAGCGGCTCGGCCCGCTTTGCTGAACAGCTCGACGCCGGTGCTGGCGCCAAGACGATCATGGACAGCTGGCGGTCCGAACTGGACCAATTCGTGCGCGACACCCGCGAGTACCTCCTCTACAACGGCAAGCGCTAGTCCTACAGACACACAAACCTCAACCGCAACAAGGACGATGGGATTGGGATTCACATGCAAAGACAACGAACTTCACTCATGACGGCGGCAGCCACCGCGCTATTAATGACGGGCGCAGGGGTGTTGACTGGCACGGGCACTGCACTTGCGGCCGTACCCACCGCGGAAAACACGACGACGGTCTCCGCCTCGCCTGACATCGAGGCGATGATCGCCGGCATGACTCTGGACGAAAAGATCGGCCAGATGACCTGGACGCACGTATACGGATCATCAGCGGACGACACCTCCATGGCAGCAAAGAATCAAGAGCGGTACGGCGTCAACACACCCGCGGAGGTGGTGGAAAAGTACAACCTCGGAGGCGTCCTCTACTTCGCATGGTCCGGAAACACCGCCAACCCCCAGCAGGTTGCCGGGCTCTCCAACGGCCTGCAGCAAACGGCAATGCGGGAGGACGGAAACGGCATCCCACTGGCGGTCACCATCGACCAGGAAGATGGTTTGGTTGCCCGCATCGGGCCACCCGCCACGGTTCTCCCGGGCAATATGGCCCTCGGCGCCACCGCTGACGCGAATCTTGCCAAGGCGCAAGGTGAAATCCTGGGCTCCGAAATGCGTGCCATGGGTATCAACGTAGACTTCGCCCCGGTCCTGGATCTCAACTCCAACCCGGACAACCCCGTCATTGGCATCCGTTCCATGGGTGAGGACCCTGCACTGGTCAGTGCGCTCGGGGTCGCCCAGATAGCGGGCATTCAGGCGCACAACGTAGGTGCGGCCGCCAAGCACTTCCCCGGCCACGGCGACACCTCAGTGGATTCCCACTACGGCCTGCCCACCGTTACCTACGATCGCGAGACCCTCAACCAGCATCTGAAGCCATTCGAAGCCGCAATCGATGGCGGCGTGGACATGGTCATGACGGCACACATCATTGTGGAGGCAATTGACCCGGAGATGCCCGGCACCCTGTCCCACAAGGTACTGACGGGCTTGCTTCGGGATGAAATGGGCTTCAAGGGGTTGGTGACAACTGATGCCCTGGATATGGCGGCAATGGCTGCCGAATGGCCTCAGGAAGAGATCGCAGTGAAGGCGATCCAGGCCGGCTCCGACATCCTCCTCAACTCCCCGGATGTGGATGCGTCGTTCGCTGGGGTTCGCGCCGCCGTCGGGTCCGGCGAGATCACCGAGGCCCGCCTGGACGAGTCAGTCCGAAGGATCCTTGAATGGAAGGTCAAGCGCGGGGTCTTCGAGCAACCCTTGGCCGACCCCGCCGCTGTGGACACGCTCGTGGGCAGCGCAGAGAACCTGGCCACGGCCAAGCTGATCTCCGAGCGTGCCGTCACGCTGCTCCGCAACGAAGGCCAGGTTTTGCCGCTCGCTTCGGGCAGCTCGGTCCTCATGGTGGGCGCCGGGTCAGCATGGCCGGAGCTCGTCGGTCCAATGCTTAAGGATCAGGGATTCGCGGTGACGGAAGACTACGAGGATGGGGCCTCACCGTCCGCGGCCTACCGCGCGCGTGCCGTAGCCGCCGCCGGCAACGTCGACGCCGTCGTCTTCGCTTCTTACAACGCGACCAGCAACGCTGCGCAGCAACAGATGGTAGCGGAACTCGCAGCCACGGGGACGCCGGTCATCGTTGTGGCCACGCGAAATCCCTACGACATCAGTGTCTTCCCCGGTGCCGACGCCGTGCTCAACAGTTACGGGGTCAAGGAGGTTAACTTCCACGGCGCCGTCCGCGCCATTTCGGGCGCCATCAACCCGAGCGGCAAAGTGCCGGTCAACATTCCCGAAGCCGACGGCGACGGCGTCCTGTTGCCGCTGGGCTTCGGCCTGAGCTACGAAACGGCGACGCCGGCGGCCGTCATCTTTACCGACCGACCCGGCCATGGGCAGGATGACTACACCATCCCCTCCGTCGCGGGTGTGTCGTACCTGGTTGACGGGAAGGTAGTCGCTGCCGGGAGCTACAGGAAACCTGCCGGCACGGTGACCGTCACAGCGGAACCCAAGCCGGGATACGTCTTCACCGCTGGCTCCGTCACCGAGTGGAGCCACGCGTTCACCACCGGGCTACCCAAGTCCTAGGAAGAGTTACACCACCGGAGAGTTCATCAGTGCGACCGTGATGAGCAGGGCAATCCCGAACATCGGAAGGCAAAGAATGATGTTGGTTAGGCGGTTGTCCCTCATCACGGCCACGAACTCCCGGAGGAAGGCACTGGGCACGAAGTATCTGGCCGTGGGAGCACCCACGACCTCGGCGTTGATCCTCTGGCGCCGGGACAGGAGCGCCGCACGCAGTACGTGGTAGTTGTTGGTGCACACAAGCAAGGGCCCATGAATGCCCCTATCTGCCAACAGGGCAACCGAGTACGCAAGGTTCTCGCGGGTGGTGGTGGCCTGGTTCTCCTCCAACACGTCCGTGGCAGCCGCGCCTTTGGCCACCAGGTACTCCTTCATCGCTGTGGACTCCGGCCGGGGTTCATCCGGGCCTTGGCCCCCGGAAGGTACCAGGACAGGCTTGGCCGGGGTGTCGCCGTCGTAAATTTCCAGGGCTTTGTTCAAGCGGGCGGCGAGCAACGGCGGGACCTTGCCGTTGATCAGGCCGGAGCCGAGGACGATGACGGCCGCCGGGTTCGGGCTGAAACGCATCCGCGAATACACCACCGCGTATCCCAGGAACACCACGAATGCGCAGCCGAGGTACGCGCAGAGGAAGAAGGCCAAAGCAGCAATTCCGGCCAACACCGGCTGCCCGCTCAGCACAAAAAGGAAGGCGACTACCGGGGCGAGGAACACTGCGAGTCCCACCACGATCGGCAGGAAGCTGGTGATGCCGGGGCCTTCCCTGCGGACCATCGTGATGCCGTTGGTTATCAGGAAACCGGCGAACACGAAAATGCTCACTACCGGGACTACCAAGACCACCAGGTTCAACCATTCGAACCACGGGTTCAGGTCTACGAGGAACTCCAGAAGGGCCTGCAGGAGGAACCATGCCGCCACCAGCAGGAACACACCGTTTCGGAGCCGACGCCGGTCGGACTGGAACGAGGCCAGGAAGAGCCCCGCAAAGAGAAGTCCAAGGACCAGGTTCAGCATGATCCAAGCCTATGCGCTGGGGCTGGTGCCCTCGCGCTGCGCCGGTCAGGCCGATTCGCGGATGACCAACTCGGTGGGGATGGTGACGGCCGCCGGGCGCTTGCCGCTGATGACGTCCAAAAGCAGGCGTACCATCTCCTCGCTGATTCGATCGAACGGCTGCCGGACCGTGGTGAGCGGCGGCGTCGCCTCCTGGGAGACCTTGATGTCGTCGAAGCCGACGACGGCGACGTCACCTGGCGTTGTCAGGCCTGCCTCCCGCAACACGTCCATGGCACCGAGCGCCATGAGGTCGTTCGCGGCGAAAACGGCGTCGATGTTCCTGCTTCGGTTGAGGAGTTCGCGCATTGCTTTGGCCCCGCTGTCGCGGCTGTAATCGCCGTGGGCAATGAGTTCCTCATCGATGTCCGCGCCCTGATCGTCCCGGTACGCTTCGAGTCGGCGCGTACCGCCCGAGGTGTCCGCAGGGCCGGCGATGTGGGCAATCCGCTGCCGTCCGCCGTCGCGCATGTACCGCAAAGCGTCACGTGCGCCCTCGTAGTCGTCGGCCGCAACGTAGCCCATCTTCTTTTCGAAGCCCAGGGGGACACCACACGCAATGGCAGGGACGCCCGCAGCAATGATGTCCGCGATGATGCCCTTCCGACTCCCATGGGAGGAGATAAGAAGGACACCGTCAACATGGCCCGCAGTGAGGAAGTCCGTGGCACGCCGTTGTTCATCATCGGTCCCGGCCATGATCAAGACCAATGGGATGTCGTGCACGGCCAGGGCATCCGCTGCCCCGCGCATGAGGACAGCAAAGTTGGGGTCCTCGAACAACCTTTCCTGTGTCTCCGTGAGCAGGAACGCCACAGAGTTGGCCCGGTTGGTGGCCAGGTTCCTTGCGTGCGGGTTGACGCGATAGCCGGTCTTCTTGATGGCCGCGTTAACAGCGGCCAGGGCGGACGGGCTAACCCAGTGGCCCCCATTGAGAACCCGCGAGACCGTACCTCGCGATACGCCGGCTTCCGCGGCAACATCGTCGATTTTGGGCCTTGGCCGGGGGGTGGGTTGAGTCATGACCAAAGCCTACCTAGGACTATGCCTTCACGGCGCCGGCAGCCAGATCGACCCGCCAATAGCGCTGCAGCAGGAGGAACATGATGACCAACGGAACGATGGAGAGCAGCGCGCCCGCGAGGACCAATGTGTAGAGGGCCGGCGCTGAGGCACCCTGGTTGAGCAGACCGTTGAGGCCCACGGTAATGGGGAACAACTGGTCGTCGCCGAGCATGATGTACGGGAGCATGAAGTTATTCCAGATGGCCACGAACTGGAAGAGGAAGATGGTCACCAGGCCCGGCAGCATCATGGGAGCGGCGATGCGGTTGAAGATGTACATCTCCTTGGCGCCCTCGGTGCGGGCAGCCTCAATAACGTCACCCGGAACGGACGCAGCAGCGTAAATGCGGGCCAGGTAGATGCCATAGGGGCTGATGATCTGGGGCAACAGGACTGACCAGTAGGTGTTGGTGAGGCCAGCCTGGGCGAGCATCAAGTACTGCGGGATGGCGAGAATAACGCCGGGAACCAGGACGCCCATCAGCAGGACCTTGAAGACACCGGACTTGCCCGGAAAATCAAACTTCGCCAGAACATAGCCGGAGAGGGCGGATACCCAGGTGGACACAATGGCTCCGACCCCCGCGTACAGGGCAGTGTTAAGCATCCAACGCCAGAACAGGCCATCGCGATATTCCGTGAGCTCCACGATGTTGTCCCAGAGATGCGTGCTGGGAGCCAAGGTAAAGGTGGAAAACAGCTCAGTGCCGTCCTTGCTCGCGGCAGCCACAACCCAGATCACCGGGAAGAGGCAATAGAGCGCACCGAGGATCAGGATTCCGGTGGAGAGGTAGCTGGGCTTCTCCTTGACGTACTCGGCTTTGCTTGCCCGGCCGGTCTTGGTTGCCTTGGGGTTTTCACGGCGGTTTTTCGGGGGCGTGGCGAGGGCAGTCACGGTCAGTTCTCCTGTCCGAAGGCCCGCTTCTGCACGATGCGCAGGAACAGGAACGAAATGATGAAGGTTGCCAGGGCAATCACAATGCTTGTGGCGGCCGCAGAGTAGACGTCGTTGCGTGTGAAAGCGTCGCGGTACACCAGCATGAGCGGCGACCAGCTGGTGGAAAGGCTGTTGGCCAAGGGGCGCAGGGTGGTGGGTTCGGCGAAGACCTGCAGGGTGGCGATCATCGAGAAGAGGGCGGTCATCACCAGCGACGGGGCGATGATGGGGATCTTGATCCTGATGGCTGTTTGAACCTCGGAGCAGCCATCCAGCTTGGCGGCCTCGTAGATTTCACTGGGAACGGCTTTCAGCGAGGTGTACATGACGATCATGTTGAAGCCCACCCCACCCCACAGCGCGATGTTGCAGATGGCGAACGTCACCAGGTTGGGATCCAGGAGCGAGGGCAGTTCCATGCCGAATTGCCGGGCCAGGAAGTGGAACGGGCTAACGCCGGGCAGGTACAGGAAACCCCACAGGAGCGAGCTGATCACTGCCGGCACCGCGTACGGCAGGAAGATGGCAGTGCGGGAGAAAGTACCGGCCCGGGTACGCCGGGAATCCAGCAGGAGTGCAAACAACAGGGCGAAGCCGAGCATCAGCGGGATGAGAATGAGTCCGTAGATCAGGACACGCAGGACGCTACCCAGGAATTCCGGGTCCGTCAGCGCGCTGGCGTAGTTATCCAAACCGGCGAACGCTGTGCTCTGTGAGCCTTTGCCGAGGCCCAGTCCGCTGATCTTCTTCTTCTGGAAGCTGAGCACCAACGTGTAGATGATGGGCGCTGCCATGAAGACGAGGAAAAGGATGATGCCGGGCGCCAGCATCGCATAGGGAATGAGCACCCGGGATTTGAAGTTCTTGGCCCGCCTCGGGGCATCGGCTGTTCTTCCGGCCGCTGGACCGGGCCTGGTTACGGTCATTGCCACGGGGTGCACTTCCTTGTGGTGGGTCGAAGGTAAGACTCTGGGTGGGAACGCTGCGGGAGGATGGGGCACCAGCCTCCCGCAGCTGAAGCACTTACTTGGATCGGCTACTTGACCGTGAAACCGGTCTTCTTCAGGTCATCTACGGTGACCTGCTGCATGTTGCTGACTGCGTCCAGGAAGGCACTCTTCTGCTTGGACTGCGCGGCCTTCGCGAACTGATCGTTGTAGGCGTTGTAAGCCACGTTGACGTTGGGGCCGTAGGTGAAGGAGCCCACGTTCTGCGCAGCCTCACCAACAACCTTGTAGAAATCGGGCTGGTTTGAGAAGAAGGCAGGAGCCTCAGTCAGGGACGATTCCGCACCTGCGGTGTCTGCGGGGTAGATGCCTGCTTCCTTGACCAGGGCCTTGACTGCTTCAGGGTCGGTGTTCAGCCACGTGGCGAACTTGGCTGCGGCGTCGAGGTTCTTGGACTGAGAGGTCACGGCAGTGGAAGATCCGCCCCAGTTGCCGGTGGAGGGCTTGGAAGCATCCCACTGCGGCATGGGTGCCACTTTCCACATGCCGGCTGTGGCTCCGGCGTTGCCCTCGAGAACGCCCGGGCCCCAAGCTGCGCTGAGCCAGCCAACCTGCTTACCGGTGTTCAGTGCAGTGTTCCACTCCGGGGTGTACATGGGCTTGTTGTCGATGACGCCCTCTTCTACGAGGCCGCCCCAGAATCCAGCCACCTTGTCCGTTGGCTCTTCTGCGATCTTCACATTCCAGGCGTCGCCATCAACGCCCCACCAGGAAGCTCCGGCCTGCTGGGCCATGCCTGTAAACCATCCGGCATCGTTGGAGGAGAACGTTCCGAGGTAGGCCTCGGGGTCAGCTGCGTGAACAGTCTTTGCTGCGGCCGCATACTCTTCCCAGGTTTTCGGAACAGTGATGCCCAGTTTCTCGAAGATGTCGGCACGGTAGTAGAAGACCATGGGGCCGGTGTCCTGGGGAACGGAGTACAGTGCGTCGCCGCCCAGCGTCACATCGTTCCAGACGCCATCGGGAAAGTGGCTCTTGGTTTCGTTGGCCACGGTGCCGGAGAGGTCCGCGAGCGCATCGGCGGCAACAAGTGTTGGGATCTTCTGGTACTCGGCTTGGATCAGGTCCGGGGCGCCGCTGCCGGCTTTGACTGCGGTGAGCAGCTTTGTCACGGCCGGGTCTCCACCGTCCTGCTTGTTGACGGTGACGTGGATGGTGGGATTTTTCTCGTTCCAGAGTTCCACCACCTTCTCCAGGTTGGGGGCCCAAGCCCAATAGGTCAGTTCCACTTTCTGGTTGGGATCACTGGTGGCCGCGCTTTGGCTGCCTGCCGTGGATCCTCCTGAACAACCTGCGGCGAGCATTGTGGCCGCGGCGAGCATGGCTACGGCGCCTGCACGAAATGACTTTCGCATTTCGTCCTCCTTGTCGAAAAGCTGAATGGTGCTGTCTGGGATTCATCGCTCATCCGAGCGGAAGTCGGTACGACTGTGAGCGGTTCCAGTTAGTCACAGCTACGTGATCCGTGTCAACACTCAATTTGATCTAGGCAGCGTAACTATTGCTGTGATAATACTGGGAGCGCACACAGTTCTAAGGAGATCATTCGATGACAGACGTCCTGCAGGCCCCCGCCACCCAACGCGCACCCGCGCCTTGGGTACAGCGACCGGCCGGCCTTTGCTATGGCGGGGACTACAACCCCGAGCAATGGCCCCGCGAGGTCTGGGTGGAAGACATCGCGCTGATGAAGGAGGCCGGGATCAACCTGGTCAGCATCGGCATCTTCTCCTGGGTGTTGCTCGAACCGCGCGAAGGTGAATACGACTTCGAATGGCTTGATGCCTTGATGGACCTGCTCGCCGATGCCGGCATCAGTGTGGACCTCGGAACCCCTACCGCGGCACCACCTGCCTGGTTCTGGAAGAAGTACCCCCAAGCGTGTCCCGTGACCCGCGAGGGCGTCACTCTGGGCAACGGATCGCGTGGCATGGTCAGCCCCAGCTCGCCGGAATACCGACGGGCCGCCACCAACATCACGGAGCAGCTCGCACGCCGCTACGGCACCCACCCCGCGCTGGTTCTTTGGCATGTCCACAATGAATACGGCGCTCCGGTCAGTGAGTCCTACGACCGGAATTCCGTGGTGGCGTTCCGCGACTGGCTTCGATCACGCTATGGCACCCTGGACGCCCTTAACCAGGCCTGGGGCACCCTCTTCTGGGGCCAGAAGTACGGCGAATGGGACGAGATCGACGCACCCAGGCTTTCGGCCAGCGTCAGCAACCAAGCCCAGCGGCTCGACTTCCGGCGGTTCACCTCGGACGCCATGCTGCAGTGTTTCATTGCCGAACGCGACGTCATCAAGAAGTACACGCCCCACCTTCCGGTGACCACTAATTTCATGGCCACAAACTGCCTTTCTGCTGACTACTGGGCATGGGCCAAGGAGGTGGACATCGTGGCCAACGACCACTATCTGCTTGCCCAGCGCACCGACAACCACGTTCTGCTCTCCATGGACGCCGACCTCACGCGGTCCTTGGCAGGCAACCGCCCTTGGATGCTGATGGAACACTCCACGGGCGCCGTGAACTGGCAGGGGCGGAACATCGCCAAGCGACCCGGCGAGCTGGCCCGCAACAGCCTGTCACACCTGGCACGCGGGGCCGATGCCATCATGTTCTTCCAGTTCCGGGCGTCCCGCTACGGCGCGGAAAAGTTTCACTCCGCAATGCTCCCCCACGCCGGCACCGGCACGCGCATCTGGCGGGAGGTCCTGGACTTGGGTGACGACCTCAGGAAGCTCGCCCCGGTGAAGGGCTCAACCGTGCAGTCGCGGGTGGCCATCCTCTGGGATGTGGAGTCGTTCTGGGCGCAGGATCTGGAATGGCGGCCCAGCAGCGACCTTGACCACCGCGAACGGATCGAGTCCTTCTACTCCGTCCTCTGGAACCACGGCATCAGCGTGGACTTCGCCCACCCCGAGGCCGACCTCTCCGGGTACGACCTGGTTCTCGCCCCGGCCCTCTATCTGGTGGGCGACAAGGCAGCGGCGAACATCAGCCGCTATGTCCACGCCGGCGGGCATCTGATGGTGTCCTATTTCTCCGGCATCGTGGACGTCAACGACACCGTTCCCGCAGGTGCCTCCCCGGGCGGCCTCCGCGACGTTCTCGGCTTGGAGATCCACGAATTCCTGCCCTTGCGCGAGGACGAGATCATCACACTGGGCAACGGCGCCACCGGCACAGTGTGGTCCGAGGAAATCCATCCCGTCACTGCCAGCGTGTTGAGCCGCTACACGTCCGGTCCCGCGGCCTCCGGCCCGGCCATCACCCGGAACGAGTTCGGCAACGGCACCGCTTGGTACGTTTCCACAAAGCTCGACGGCGGCCACCTCGCCGACGTTGTACTGGACGCAGTGGGGGCTGCAGGAATTGAGCTTGGAGTTCAACCGGTCGCCGGGCTGGAGGTAGCTTCGCGCGGCTCCGAGGAAGGCACGTTCACCTTCCTCATCAACCACACGGACGCCGACGCCGAATACCCCGCTACCGGGCTCAACCTGCTCTCCGGTGAGAAGGTCAACGGAACCGCGCACGTCCCCGCCGGTACCATCTGCGTCGTCCACACCCCGGCGGACCAGCACTGACCCACTGAACCAGGCTGCCGTTGAAACCAGACCGCTGGCCCAGACCGCCGGCCCGGACCGACTACGGTTCGGGCTGGCAACCCACCGCCCCCGGGCTGAACAGGTCAGCCAACCACCCGCCGTCGTGCTGGCACCCGCGGCCACTGCCTGTGCCTTGAAGCGCCCGTGATAGATTCGACAGGCGAAAAAACGCAAACAAAGGTGGTTGACCATGGGCGACGCGAGGACATCCCGGCCCCGGTATTTCAAGGCTGTTGCTGCATCGCTGTTGCTGGTGACCGTATCCGGCGGACTCTCGGCATGCCGGGATGAGAAGAGACCCGCACCTCCTTATCCGGCCGTTGAATGGCAAGGAACTGCGCCAAGCGGGCCCATAGAGGCTGACCCGTGGGTCATGGCGGCCCGCAAATCCCTCGAGGCGCAGGCTGTGGCACAGAATATTACGGACTTCACCCTGCCCGAGCTGGTGGAGACCACTGGCCTGGAAGTCCGCGTCCGCATTTCCAGGCCTCCGTTGAACGACATCGCACAGAAACGTCGCCCGGACATCCGACCGGGACCTGATCCTTTCCTCCCTATGAAGGTCCAGCCGGGCCCGGTTCCCGGCACTGCCGAGGTGCACGGTTGCTTGGTGCGTTGGGCATCCGAAACTGGTGACGTGCCGGATGAACTGAGCGCCTCCGGCGTGATGTTCCGGATGGAACAACTCCAGGGAGGGCAACAACGGATCAGCAGCGTCGTTACACTTCCGGATCTGGACTGCAGTGCCGCCGAACCGCCCCTTGCATTGTTCGTGCCTGCTCCCCAGCCGTCGGATGTCACCGACGCAAAGGACGTTGTCCGGGCAAAGCGAACAGACATCGATCCTGCCTAACCGGTTCCTCGGCGTTCCCTGGCGGTCCGTTCAGCAAAATCGGCGAGGACTGCCGCCACAGCGTCCGGATGGCTCAGGGTAACGTAGTGGCCCCCCGGGATCTCGACGGGTTCAATTCCAAGCCGCTGTTGTACCTGTCTCCTCATGAAGGGCGCTGGGAAGAACTGGTCATCCCGGCACAAAATCGCCAAGGTGGGAACTTCCGGATGGCGGCCGGGCCACGGCCCTGACATCCAAGCGCCTTGCTGGTCCCGTTCCCTCTCGGTGGCTTCGCGAGCCAACTCAGCAGGCACAAGATTGAAGAAAGCGTCATCGGGGATCGTCTCCCGGTCATGCCCGGTGTTGATCCACCAGTCGCCAAAGGTCTCGCCCGGCATCGGAATCATGGCTGAGAGATACACCAGGCCGTCGGAGTGGAGTTCGTCGCACACCAACGGTGCCGTGAAGCCACCCAGCGAGTGCCCCACCACGATGGTGCGCTCAGCATCGCCAACTGCTTGCGTCACCGCGTGGGCATAGTCCTCAAGTCCGGCGTCGTTGTCTTCGATGGGCAGGTCAACTGCCACGACGCCATGGCCGGATGCTTCAAGCAGCGGGCTGACCAGATGCCAGTCCCATGCGGTGGAACCACCACCGTGAATCAGTACGAAAACCGCCATCATTCCCCGTTTCAATTCAGGACGTGGGTGCTGTCACCTGTGAATCCGGGTGAGGAACTCATCGTAGCCACGGGCACTCGACTTGGCACGCACGTGATCCTCTAGGGGGCGATGTCCATACCCCCTGGGGGTACTTGACGGAATACCCCCCATGGGTATACTTTCGACTTATGAGCACGCCAGACCTGAGCATGAGCCATCCGGACGCACCCATCATCGAGGTGGATCTGGAGCACGCCCCACCCCACGGGTACACCGGCAACAAGGATGCCTACCTCAAACGCTTGAAACGGATTGAAGGGCAAGTCCGCGGTATCGCGCGGATGGTGGAGGATGACAAGTACTGCATCGACATCCTCACCCAGGTAGCAGCTGCCACCAAGGCCCTCCATGCAGTCAGCCTGGGACTCGTAGAGGAGCACATCGGCCACTGCGTCGTGGGTGCCGCCTCCGAGCCCAACCCCGAAGCCCGCGCCGAACAGATCGACGCCAAAGTAAAGGAGGCCACCGATGCCATCGGGCGCCTGCTGCGGTAACTCCGCCAACAACCACCACACCATTCAACTCATCACCAAGGAGAGCGCCATGAGCCAGACCATCCAGACCAACGTCAACGTTTCGGGTATGACCTGCGGCCACTGCGTCTCCAGTGTCAGCGAAGAAATTGAGTCGCTCAGCGGCGTCGAAAACGTTGCCGTGGACCTCAATCCAGGTGGCCTGTCCACTGTGACCATCACATCAACCAAGGAGCTCTCGCCGTCTGAAATCGGCGAGGCCGTGGCAGAAGCCGGCTACCTGGTGGTAGCCAACGAAGCTTAGGAGTCCTCTTGAGTAGCCAGGAGACTTTCAACCAACCCGCACACAGGGTCATCGAGCTGGACATCGAGGGCATGACCTGCGCCTCGTGCGTCAATCGAGTGGAACGAAAACTGGGCAAGCTCGAGGGCGTGGAGGCCAGCGTCAATCTGCCCCTCGAATCAGCCCACGTCACTGTCCCGGCAACCGTGACAGATCAGCAGATTGTGGACACCGTCAATGCGACGGGATACAAAGCCACCGTCCGCCAAGCCCCCGCGCCGCACACCCGCAAGCCCCACTCCCCCGAACCCCAAACAAACCACGAACACACCAACGGCCTTCAGGCCCACGAGGCCCACGAGGCCCACGGACACGCTCCTACTAAAGAACCCCAGGAACACCGTGCCGACGTCGGCGGGTCAGGAAGGGTCCCAGGTGAAGCCTTCGGCGGCGTGCGGCAGCATGCGTCTAAGGGAGGAACGACCGAGCATGCAGAGCACGGCGCCGAAGGCGCCAGTGGCGCCGCGGAAGCCAACCACACTGACCACGCCACACACGAAGACCACATGTCCCACGGCCCTGCTGCATCAACCCTGCGCCCACGCCTGATCGTCGCAGCACTGCTAACCATTCCGGTGTTCGCGATCTCGATGATCCCCGCTCTGCAGTTCGCGAACTGGGGATGGGTTGTGGGCGCGATGGCCCTACCCGTGGTGAGCTGGGCGGCCTGGCCCTTTCACAGGGCAGCCGCCATCAATGCCCGGCACTTCGCCTCCACCATGGACACGCTCGTTTCCCTTGGCGTCATCGCTGCTTACCTCTACTCGGCGTGGCAACTCTTTGTGGATCCACGCATGACTGAACACCCCGGCATGGAAAACATGTCCGGGGGCGGCCTGTACTTCGAGGTTGCTGCAGTGGTCACAACGTTCCTGCTTCTGGGCCGCTACCTTGAAGCGAACGCGAAGGCCAAAGCCGGCAACGCGCTCAAGGCGCTGCTCAACCTGGGTGCCAAGGATGCAACGATCCTCGTGGAGGGCGTGGAGCAGAAGATTCCTGCCGATCAACTCCTCGTAAATGACGTCATTGTTGTCCGCCCGGGGGAGAAAATTGCCACTGACGGCGTAGTCACGGACGGTGCTTCCGCCGTCGACGCCTCACTGGTCACCGGCGAATCGGTGCCGGTGGAGGTAGGACCGGGCAGCCTGGTGACGGGCGCTACGATCAACACCTCCGGTCGCCTGCTGGTCCGGGCCACCCGCGTGGGCTCCGACACGACGCTCGCTCAGATGGGGCGCCTGGTCAGCCAGGCACAGACGGGCAAGGCACCCATTGCGCGGCTCGCGGACAGGATCAGCTCCGTCTTCGTTCCGATCGTGCTGGTGATTGCCGTTCTCACGTTCGTCCTTTGGCTGTTTATCTCGGGCGACCTCAACGCGGCCTTCACGGCAGCCGTTGCCGTGCTGGTGATCGCCTGCCCCTGCGCCTTGGGCCTGGCAACTCCCGTCGGGCTGCTGACAGGGACGGGCCGCGGAGCTCAACTGGGCATCCTCATCAAAGGCCCCCAGGTTCTTGAGGACACCCGCCATGTGGACACCATCCTGCTGGACAAGACGGGCACCGTCACCAGCGGCAAGCTCGCTGTTGACCACACTGTGGGCCTCAACGGCTACGCCCCGGCCGCCGTCCTAACACTGGCGGGAGCTGTTGAATCGGCCTCTGAGCATCCGATTGCCCACGCGATTGCTGCCGCGGCAAAGGAGGCCATGTCCGACGCCGGCGCCCTGCCCGGTGTTGCCGGTTTCAGTTCCGCTCCCGGCGGCGGCGTGAGGGGAACCGTTCCAGTAGACGGCGCCTCAAGAACTGTGGTTGTCGGACGCTCGGGCTGGCTCGAGGAGAACGGCGTCGCGCTCGATTCAAGCCAACGGGAAGCCTTGGCGTCAGAAGAAAACGGCGGCGCTACAGCTATCTGGGTTGCAGTGGACGGCCAGGCTGCAGGAATCGTCAGCCTGAGGGACACCATTAAGCCCGGTTCCGCGGCGGCGATACAAAAGTTGAAGGACATGGGAATCCGCCCCATCCTCCTGACCGGCGATAACGCTGCAGTAGCCGCCCAAGTGGCTGCCCCCGTCGGGATTTCACCGGTCGACGTGTTCGCCGGCGTACTGCCGGAGGGGAAAGTTGAGGCGGTCAGGAAGCTCCAGGCGTCCGGCGCCACGGTGGCCATGGCAGGTGATGGCGTCAACGACGCCGCGGCTTTGGCACAGTCGGACCTCGGTATCGCGATGGGTTCGGGAACGGACGTTGCCATCGAAGCTTCGGACCTGACCGTGATGGGCAGTGATCTGGGTCAGCTGGTGCAGGCAATCGAGCTGTCCCGCAAGACACTGTCCACCATCAAGACCAACCTGTTCTGGGCGTTCTTCTACAACGCGATCGGCATCCCGGTGGCAGCACTTGGATTCCTGAACCCGATGATCGCCGGCGCAGCCATGGCAGCCAGCTCCGTGCTGGTAGTTGCGAACTCGCTGAGGCTGCGCTCGTTCGGGAAGTAGACCCAACTGACTGGCAGTTGTGGCCTGGGCTACGCGGTTCCGAACCGGACCGCAGCCCGGGCCTTCGCTTTCGCAGCTTCCTCGTCACGGTTCTTCGCCGGGCCGTGGCTCACCAAGGAGTCCAAGAGATGCTGCGTAATGTGCGCGATCTCGTGCACAGCCTCCGCGAAGGCTTCCTCGTTGGCCTTGGAGGGCTTGGTGGATCCGCTGATTTTGCGCACATATTGCAGGGCAGCGGCCTCCACTTCGGCGCTCGTAGCGTGCGGTTCGAAGTTATGCAGGGTCCTGATATTGCGGCACATAACCCCATGCTAACTATGGGCAGTGCTACATGGGGAGGGGTGCCCATCGACGGTTTTTGGATTCCCGGGATAGGTTTTAGTTATTGGATCTTCCGGATGAGCCGGAGGCCGTTGGGGATGCCGAAGAGCTCGGGTCCGAAAAATGAAGGAGAATCTCATGGCTATTTGGGGTGCAGATGTTGATCAGCTTCGTCAGCTCGGTAACAAGCTGAAGGCCGGTGCTGAGAACATCGAGCAGCAGCGTTCACAGCTCAAGGGCGCACTTGACGGCACCGACTGGAAGGGCCCGGACGCTGACAAGTTCCGCGGCGAGTGGGACAGCCAGCACGCTTCCAACCTGAAGAAGGTTGCCGACGCACTTCGCGAAGCCGGCGATCGCGCTCAGAAGAACGCTGAGCAGCAGCAGCAGGCTTCCAACTAAGACAGTTGGGAAAACCCCGGACGCATCAGCGTCCGGGGTTTTCGCTGTTAAAGGCATGTCTCCCGGTGTTGTTCGCCCGCACCGCCGTTGTATGGCGGGGACTTCGAACAAACCCGGGAGTTCAGGGGCTTAGCTGCGGGGCGCCTTGGTGACATGACCGGAGGGGACGGGTTCCACGTCGTTCGGGTGATCAAGAACGCGGGCCGCTTCTTGGGCAGTAACGGCCGCCCTGCGATCTCCCCGCAGCTCATCGATCCGGACCAGGACCACGCCGCCCACAATGAGGAGGCCGCCCAGCAGCTGAATGGGGCCGGGGAGTTCCCCCAGGAGCAGCCATGCCCAGATCACGGCAAACAACACTTCGGTGAGGGACACAAAGGACGCTACCTTCGAGCCCAGGCTGCGGGCAGCCATGATGCCGGAAACGTACGCGAGCACTGTGGCCAGGATGATGAGTCCGACGACGGAAACCCACCATGGAGTGGTCCACGGCCCCAACGTTGTGTCCTCGACACTGAAAGTCATGGGCAGCAGTCCCAGCAATCCGACGAGCCACATGACCAGCGCGCCTACTAGGAGACCTCCGGAAGCGAGCACCAGCGGAGGGAGGCTGTCATTCTCCTTGGCTGTGATGAAGAAGTAGATCACCAGGCAGACGGCGGCGGCCATACCCCAAAGGACACCAATGAAGTCCACCTTCACGGCACCCGTCAGATCAAGCACCAGGACCAGTCCGCCCAGGGACAACAGGGCGCCGGAAGCAGTGAGCGCACGGGGCCGCCGTCGGCTGGCGATCCAGAGCCAGAGGACAATCATTACCGGAGCCAGATACTCAAGCAGCAGCGCTACGCCCACGGACAATCGGGCCACGGCATTGAAGTAAAAGAGCTGGCACCCCGCAACTCCGATGAGCCCGAACAGCAGGATGGTGAGCCAGTTGTCCTTGAGTTGGTGCCACCGGCCGCGGAGAACCACGACGGCGGGGATCACCAATATCAGTGCGGCACCAGTGAGGCGCACGGCAACAGCGGCGCCGGGTGACCAGCCGGTTTCAAGCATCGACTTGGCAAACGAGCCGGACGTGCCGAAAACGGCAGAAGAAAAGAGTGCGATGCCGAGTCCTGATGCCAGGAAACTCTTTGCATCAGCCTTCGTCGTTGGAGCTGACACAGCAGCCTCCTGTCAGGAGTAAAGTGGGCTTATGGTCATGACAGTACTCTCGAAACATGTAAGGAGTCAAAGTGCTTTTTGCGCCTGACACCGAGGTAGCCCTTCGTAGCGTCGTCAATCTGATCAATACGGCCGCCAACGGCGCGGAATCGCTGGTCACAATGGAAGACCTCGATTCCTTCCTGGAAGCTGAAGAGTTCACCGGATCACGGGTGAACACTCCTGCGGAACTGAGCAGCATCAAGCGCCTCCGCAGCGAACTGGCGGCACTTTGGAGCGCTGACGAGGACACGGCAGCCAAGTCCGTCAACAAACTGCTTGCCGACGCAAAGGCACTCCCGCAACTGGTGAAACATGACCACTGGGACTGGCACCTCCACGCCACCACCCCTGAAGCACCGCTGGCAGTCCGAATGGGAACCGAAGCTGCCATGGCCATCATCGACGTCATCCGCAGCAAGGAAATGGACCGCATGCGCGTGTGCGCGGCGGACGACTGCGACGCCGTCGTGCTGGACCTCAGCCGCAACCGCTCCAAGCTCTACTGCGATACAGGGAACTGCGCTAACCGCGCCCACGTTGCTGCGTATCGCGCGCGGAAGGCCGCCGAGGGCGAGTGATAAAGGCCGGCGCGCCGCTTACTCTGGCGGCAACGTCGCACGCTCAATCCGGTCTGCGCTAGGCGGACTGGGCAGATGGCGCAGCTGTTGCACCGGGCTCGGCTGACTACCGCACCTACTACCTGGTCGAGACCACCGCCCCGGCAGGATACGAACTGCTCGCCGAGCCGATTTCCTTCCTGATCAACGCCGCCAGCACCACAGTCGGTGTTGACCTGAGCGTCAAGAACATCCCGTCCAACAGCGGCTTCGAACTGCCCCTCACCGGTGGCGTCGGAACCGGCCTGCTCTACGCAGCCGGAGCACTCCTGGTCGTCGGCGCAGGACTCCTGTTCGTACGGAACCGTCGCAACACCAGGAACTAGTCGGCATCCGTCCGCTCAAAGCCAGCTCTACGGAATTGGAGCGTTGAACCCTGGAGGTCAGTGGCCGGCGTCGGGCGTTTCAGTCTCGGAATCCGGGGCACCCGGGCCGCCGTGGCCGGGCCGCTTGGAGCTGAGGTTGACGCCGGAGCCTTTGCCGAGGTGATCAGCGTTCTCCTTGTGGCTCATGGACAGCATGGCCGCCACAACGAGGCTCACGATGAATGCGATGCCGGCTCCCGTGAAGGCGAGGTCAAAACGTGGCGCGCGTGCGCTGCCGCCGGAGGCGAAAATGAGCACGGCAACGAAGGCCAGTACTGCGAAGAACGCGGAGAACATGAGGGGTCCCTTGACCGAGGTCCGCATCTTGCGCGGTTCTCCTGGTGTCTGGTCTGCCACGGTCATTCCTCCAATGATGGCGGTTCGTATCCGCCGGTCAGCAAAAGTTCTACAAAGAGTAGAACGTCCAGCTACTAGTTTACGGCCTCGGGCGAAGCGCCGGGCGCAGCGGTTCGGGAAGGACTGCTGGCCCCGGTCTTGGCATCGTGCCTTAGCGTCAACCCTGAGAGGATCCACAGCACGCCGGAAATGATGGCCCCACCACCGGCCACGCCCAGCAGCGCATGTGCGCCCAGCGAAGTAAAGAACGGCAGCATCACAGCGGTGCCCACGGCGATAACGCCCGAAATGAGCCAATCACGCGCCAACTCGTCCCGCTTCCGGAGACCATGGACGAACTCAAGGAGGCCCAGCACCAGCAGTGCAAACATGGCCGAGAGGGCAACACCCTCGTCAGACTGCGTGACCAACGCGCCGGCGCCTCCGAGCGCAACAACCAGCGGAACCGCCACAGGCAAAGCCCGGGACATCCACACAGCCCCTGCCGTCGCGAGCAAGTACAGCCCCACAGCCCACGCCAGGACGTGCACGGACGGCGAAGCCCAGAAGATGGTGACCGCGCCGAACAGCAGTGCAACCGTGGCACGGATCAGCACGGGTTTCCAGAGTACGTCCGCGGGAGCAGAAGGAGTCTGGGCAGGAATCGCTGGGAGAGTCACCCGTCCAGTTTAGTGCGAACCCAGCACCATCCACCGATCGGTCCGCGCGCGCAGCCCCAAAGTCACACCTCGGGCCAGCATGTAGCCCAGCGCAAACGCGGCCCACAACCACAGCAGCCCCGCCTCGCCGTCGGGCTTTATCTGGTGGATTGCCACCAGCAACGGCAAGTAGACCACCAGGTTTACGACGCCGGCAATCGCCAGGTAGCGTGCGTCGCCTGCACCGATAAGGACACCGTCCAGGACGAAGACATAACCGGCGAGTGGCTGTCCCACCGCGAGGACCCAGAGCGCGATGGTCAGGGCTGATCGGACACCGGAGTCGGACGTGAAGAGGTAGCCGGCCCACGGGGCCACGATCGCCAGGAGAACGCCGGTGATCACGCCGAATCCGAGGCCCCAGCGAATCATAGTGCGGGTCAATTCACGGGCGCGTTGGGCGTTCCGGGCGCCAAGTTCCTTGCCGATCAGGGCTTGCGCGGCAATCGCCAGCGCATCCAGGGCAAAGGCAAGGAAAGAGAAGATGGTCATGGCCAACTGGTGCGCGGCCAGATTTACGGCACCCTGCGCAGTCACCACCAAAACAGTCGCAAGGATGGCGAGGCGGAGGCTCAGCGTACGCAGCATGAGCCACGAACCCACCTTGGTCATGGCCCGGATACCGTGCCAGTCGGGCTTCAAGGACACCCCGTGTTGCCGCGCATTCCGGCTGACCATTACCAAGTACACGGCAGCCATGGCCCACTGCGCGATGCTTGTGCCGATGGCGGAACCCGTCACGGACATGTTCAACCCATAGACGAAGAACAGGTTGAGGACGATGTTCACGGCGAAGCCGGCGGTTGCCACAACAAGCGGCGTCCGGGTGTCCTGGAGCCCCCGAAGGACACCCGTGCCGGCGAAGATGAGGAGCATCGCGGCCAAGCCAGGCATGGACCATCGCAGATAATCGACGGCGAATTGCTGGACGTCTCCGGTCGCCCCCATGAAGCCAACCAACGGTTCGGCCGCTACAAAGCCAACCACAGCGAGCGCCAGCCCAAGCAGCAGAGCCAGCCAGACGCCGTCGCGCCCTGCTGCCAAAGCCTTCCCCAACTTACCGTCGCCAATCGCTCGGGCGACCGCCGGCGTCGTCGAATATGCCAGGAAGACCATCAGCCCCACGGCGGTGTGCAGGATGGTGGACGCGAGTCCCACACCGGCAAGCTGGTCGACCCCCAAGTGCCCCACAATGGCCGAGTCAGCCAGCAGGAACAGTGGCTCGGCGATGAGCGCACCGAAAGCCGGGACGGCCAGCCGCAGGATCTCGCGGGCGTTGGAGCGGGCGGGGGCAGTTGTGGTTTGGGGCACTAAACAAGCCTAGTCCGCCGCGGGCCGGGTACATTTGGGCCGTGTCACATGAGCATCCCGTCACCGTTTCCGTCGCCCGCACTATCCTTCCCGGCTATACCCGGCAGGCCAATGCCTGGGCCCACGCCGGACAGGAACTCGCCCGGGAATGGCCCGGATATTTGGGATCCGGATGGGTACGCAATGGGGTGGACTCCACCGAATGGCACATGCTTTATCGCTTTGCAGACGCCGATTCGCTGCAGGAGTGGGAGGACTCCGAGGAGCGTCGCTGGTGGATCGATAGTGCCAGGGACATGATGGAGACCACCCGGGTGGAGCGCCACACGGGGATCGAAGGATGGTTCTCCCGGCCCGGAGACGTTTCGGTGGTTGTGCCCGAGACAGTTGTGCCGCCCCGCTGGAAGCAGGCCATCAGCATCTTCCTGCCGTTCTTCCCGCTCAGCTTGTTGGCCAACTTCCTGCTGCACCCGTTGACTCAGGACTGGCCGCTGGTGTTCGCGGTGCTGCTGAACATCGTGATCCTGACCCCGCTGATGACCTACATCTTCCTGCCGATCACCACCCGGCTGCTGCAGCCTTGGCTTCAGGCGAAGCCGAGCAGCAGACGCCGGACGTAAGCCCGGTAGCTGGGATTTAGGTCATAAAGAGCCATATTTGGTTGACACTTCAAGTTTCCTCGGGAATGGTTGAAGGTATGAACAAGTCCAGCTTGACCACCACAGCCCTGACCATCCTGCGCGTAATCGCGGGATTTCTCTTCGCCGCGCACGGTTGGCAGAAGTTCAACGAATTCACTATCGCCGGAACCCAGGCCTCCTTCACGCAGATGGGAGTCCCGGCCGCATCGGCAGTAGCACCGATCGTCGCAACCCTCGAACTCGTGGGTGGCATTGCCCTGATCATCGGCCTCCTGACCCGCGTCTTCGCAGCCTTGCTGGCCGTCAACATGCTCGGCGCGCTGTTCCTGGTGCACGCGCCGGCCGGGGTTTTCGTCGGCAACGGCGGATACGAGCTTGTACTGCTCTTCGCAGGCGCAGCTCTGGCCCTGGCACTGGCCGGTGCGGGCAGGCTTTCTGCCGACGCCGCACTGTTCGGCCGTTCGGGATCGAAACTCCGCGTCCTCGCGTAGCGCCCCACCACCCCCCCCGACGCTCTCGCGGATAACAAGCCCTTCAGCCGATCGCTCTCTCACTTCCTTCAAGAAAGTGAGAGAGCATCGGTCTTTAAGGGCCCGGATGTGAGAGAGCGTGCAGGACTGCAGCGCCTCAGCCAGCTCGGCTGCCGCTTCAGTCATTGGTGCCGGGGCAGGGTTATCTGTAGTAGAACTAGCCTGATGATGACCATCCTCACCGGCGTCGGCGCCAGCACTGGTACAGCCCGCGGCAATGCCCGGCTTATTCACGGTCCCGACGAGTTCACGCGCTTCCAGTCCGGGGACGTTCTGGTCTGCCGTACCACCGACCCCGCGTGGACTCCTCTCTTCGGAATGGCATCGGCGGTGGTCACGGAAACCGGCGGAATGTTGTCGCACGCCGCGATCGTTGCACGGGAGTTCGGGATCCCTGCCGTACTGGGTGTACGGGATGCGCTGCTCCTTCTCGCCGACGGCGGCCCCCTGGCTATTGACGGGTCCCGGGGAACAATCACCCTGATGGACACCGAATGACACTCCTCACCCTGCATGCGGTCCGCCTCCTCGGTTTCGCTGAGACCCAAGCGGTAGCGGCCCGGTTCTCGCAAGACCCCGGTTTGGTGGAGTCGCAGCTCATCGACGCCGGCGTGAACGGCTTTGTTTCGCACAGCACCTTCGCGGGGGCCAGCGGCTGGTCGCTGTCGAGTCTCGGGAGAATTGAGAACGAGCGGCTGCTGGCCGATGAACTGGACCACGCCGATGCACGAGACGCGGTGTTGGCAGTGCATGACAACTTCGCGGACATCAACACCGGCGTCGTGGGTGCGTGCAGTGCCATCCAGTTGCAATCTCCGGCGGATGAAGGCGCCGTGGACGTCCTGATAGGCGCCCTGGCGTCCTGGCGTCTACTCGAACCACAGCTGAGCGTTTTACTGCCTCGGTTCGAGGGCTACTCCGGGCGCCTGTTGGGAGCACTCAAGCACGCTGTCCAGGACACAGCCTGGCTGACAGCTACCGACCGGGATTCCTTCCACCGGGTTTGGTTCGAACTCCATGAGGACCTGATTGCCACCCTCGGCATCCAGCGCGGGTAGTCGGACTTAGTCACGTAACAGAAACCTGGCGACAGTAAGATTCCAAGCATGAGCGATGACGCCGCCAATTCAGTGACCCTCCGTTTCCTCGCTGCTCCCATGGACGTAGGCCACAGCGGGTCAGTCGACGCCGGCACCGTCCTTGAGTGGGTGGATAAGGCCGCGTACGCAGCAGCAGTTGGCTGGTCTAAGTCGTACTGCGTCACGGCGTACGTGGGCAACATCCACTTCACGGATCCCGTGAACAGCGGGGACATGGTGGAAGTGACCTCCACCATCGTCTACACCGGCCGCTCCTCGATGCACATCCACACGGTGGTCAGCTCCCGCGATCCCAAGGGCGGGCCGGAGACAATGCATAGCCAGTGCATGGTGATTTTCGTAGCGGTGGGACCCGACGGCAAGCCAATTCCTGTCCCCCAGTTTGAGCCGTCCACGCCCCAAGAGGTCGAGCAGCGCGACCACGCCTTGGCCCGCATCGAGGTCCGCGAGCAGATCGTCAACGCGATGAACGCACAGGACTACACCGACGCCGGAACCGCCGAGCGTGTTGTCCTGCGGTTTATGGCGTCCCCCACTGACGTCAACTGGGGCGGCAAGGTCCACGGTGGCATCGTGATGAAGTGGATCGACGAAGCAGCGTACGTTTGCGCCTCCCGATACTGCGGCAAGGACACCGTGGCTGTGTTCTCCGGAGGCGTCCGTTTCTACCGGCCCCTGCTGATTGGCCACGTCGTCGAGGTAGAGGCGCGGCTCGTCTACACCGGCGCCAAGGGCATGCACATCGCGGTCCACGTACGCTCCGGCGATCCCAAGACCCGCGAAATGAACCTGACCACGTACTGCCTCACGGTGATGGTGGCGCGCGACGAAACAGGGACTGCTGTACCGATTCCTTCCTGGGTTCCACTATCCGAGGAGGACAAGAAGCTGCACGCCCACGCCCGTGAACTCCTGGAAATCCGTGGGCGGGCACCGGGAAACCGGCTCCCGGATCACCTGTTGAAGGCGTCAGGCAGCTAACAGCCGCTTGGTGCGGACGTGGTTACGAGCCATGTTGTCAGCCCGGCGTCAGGACGCAGAACTCGTTGCCTTCGGGGTCTGTGAGGCAACGCCACGGCACATCGCCCTGGCCGACGTCGATGTTAGCCGCGCCCAGTGTATGTAGCCGGACCACTTCAGCGTCTTGATCATCACCGGGATACGGCATCACGTCGAGATGGATACGGTTCGGCAGTGTGTCGGGGTCTGACGTGCGCAGCAACTCCAGATATGGCCCGACCCCCTCGGACGAACGCAGCCTCGCATGGTCATCGTTCACTTCGTGCAGAGTCCAATCCATCGCCTCACTCCAGAAGTCGGCCATGGCCCGCGGATCGGTGCAGTTGACCACCACAGTGGCGATGGGTCCTGTGTCCTGGTAGATCGGCCGGGGTTCCAGAACGCAGAACAGGTTCCCCTCGGGATCCGCCAAGACCGTCCAGGGCACATCTCCCTGGCCTACATCGGCCGGTGTAGCGCCGAGCTCTTTGAGCCGCGCCACCAGCTCCTTTTGATGAGCTGCGGAAGTGGTAGCGAGATCGAGGTGCGCGCGATATTTCACCGTCTCCGGATCCGGAACTGTCACAACGTCAACGCAGACAGCTGAGGGGTCCGGCCATGTGAAACCCAGGGGTTCAACGTTGGTCACACCGGGTCCCTCACTGGAAACACCCCACCCGAGGGCTTCCGCCCAAAACTGCCCGAGAGCTGAGTCATCCCGTGCTTTGATATTCACCTGAACAAGTCTCAACGCCATGACGCCTTACCCTATACCCCTGCCTCATTCCAGCAACACCGCTGCAGCGTCGTTGCCCAACAATGGGAAAGCGGCCAACCAACGCAATTGAGGAATTAGCCGACCAGGTTCTCCGCCGCACTGTCCATGTGCGCGATGATCGTTTCCCGTGCTTTCGCCGCATTTCCAGTCTCGATGGCAGCAACAATGTCGTGATGCCGGCCCACGCTCATATTCCGGGTGGCGCGTTCCAATCCGGCGAACATGATGGACATCCGGATGGAGCCCTCCAGGGATTCCCAGGAGTGCAGCAACGTTTCGTTTCCGGACAGGCGGCAGAGCGTGCGGTGGAACTCAAGGTCGGATTCGATCCGCTCCTGCAGTGAGGACTTGGCCGCTTTGTCCATATTGTCGACGGCGGCACGCAGTTCTGCGAGCGCGGCTTCCTTGTCCGGCATGTCACTGAGGGTCCTGGCGGCCAACGATTCCAAAACGCCGCGAACAGCGAAGATATCCCGGATTTCCTTGACGTCCAGGTGCCGGACGGACATGCGGCCGCGTGCTCCGGCGGAGATCAGGCCTTCCTGTTCCAGCTGGCGCAGGGCTTCCCGAAGTGTGCCGCGGCTGATTTGGAGCATCTCGGAAAGCTCGGTTTCCACGAGGTGTCGCCCGGGCTCGAGTTCGCCACTGGTGATCGCGGTCCGCAGTGCTGCGAGTGCCTGTTCGCGCAGGCTCTTCTTTTCAAGTCCCAGCAGGGATGCGGTGACGGCCATGGTGTGTCCTCGGTTCAATGGGCGACTGCTAACAGTCCGTTGTTAACTGTCGATACTACGGGCAGCGGGGCGGGACGGGCAGTCATGTCCGTCCCGCCCCGCGAGGAAAGCTCAGCCAAGCTCCGCAAGCACCTTCGCAACGATTCGGTCCACGGACAATCCGTATCGTTCGTGCAGCGTGGGCAACGCACCGGCGTCGAGGAACTGGTCGGGAAGCGCGATGGGCACCACGCGCTTGCCGAGACCGGCGGTGACGACGGCGGAGGCAACAGTTTCGAACAGGCCGCCAACAACCGTGTGGTTTTCCAGAGTGACGGCCAGCCGGTCGGTGTTCAGCTCTGCCAGTACGGTGGCAGAGTCGAACGGCTTGATGGTGGGTGTGTGCACCACGGCGACATCCACGTTGTGCTTCGCCAGGGCATCTGCCGCCTGCAAAGCACGCATGGTCATCAGGCCGGAAGAAACGAAAACAACATCTTTGCCACCGCGCAGGACCTTGGCCTTGCCCAGCTCGAACGTGTAGTCGTACTCGTCCAGGACGGTGGGCACGTTACCGCGCAGCAAGCGCAGGTATGTTGGTCCGTCGGAGGCCGCAAGCTGCGGAACGGCCTGTTCGATGTCGACGGAGTCGCAGGGATCCACGATGGTGAGGTTGGGCATGCCGCGGAAGATCGCCATGTCCTCGGTGGCCTGGTGGCTCGGTCCGTACCCGGTGGTAAGGCCAGGGAGCCCCCCGATGATGTTGACGTTGAGGTTCGGCTCGGCGATGTCCAGGCACAGGAAGTCATACGCACGCCGTGCCGCGAACACCGAGTAGGTGGAAGCGAATGGGATCAAGCCAGTCTCTGCCATCCCTGCAGCGGCGCCGAAGAGGAGCTGCTCGGCCATGCCCATCTGGAAGAACCGCTCCGGGAACGCCTTGGCGAAGATGTGCATGTCCGTGTACTTACCAAGATCCGCGGTCAGACCCACGATCCGGGAGTCGGCTTCGGCCGCCTTGACCAGCGCATGCCCGAACGGGGCGGAAGTGGTCTTCTGGCCGGGATCGGCGAAGGACGCGATCATGGCCGAGGTCTTCAGCTTCGGTTTAGCCGTCGAGGCGGCGGCCAATGAAGCAGCGGCACCGGCCGCCGTCGTAATTGTGCTCATGCTGAAGCCGTCCCTTCGTATCCTGCGGTCAACTGTTCGCGGCAGATCTGCCACTCGTTTTCTTCGATGCGCATGAAGTGCGCTTTCTCGCGGGTCTCCAAGAGCGGCGCGCCGCGACCTACCTTGGTGTCACAGAGGATGACCGAGGGCCGCCCGATCGGCGCCGCCAGGGCAGCGATATTGTCGAACGCTCCCAGCAGCGCACTCACGTCGTTCCCGTCCACGCGCTGGGTGTACCAGCCGAACGATTCCCACTTTTCGGTGACCGGTTCGGTGCGGAGCACTGTTTCCGTGGCCCCGTCTGCTTGGAGGGCGTTGATGTCTACCATGGCGGTCAGGTTTCCGAGCTGGTGGTGGTGTGCACCCATGGCGGCTTCCCAGGTGGAACCCTCGTCCAACTCGCCGTCGGACAGAAAGTTGATCACCCTTGACGTTGAGCTCTGAAGACGCAGGCCCAAAGCCATTCCGACGGCAACCGTCAGGCCGTGTCCCAGCGAACCGCCTGAGATTTCCATGCCCGGGGTGTAAGTGGACATACCCGACATCGGCAGGCGGGAATCATCGGAGCCGTACGTTTCGAGCTCGGCCACCGGAACGATTCCAGCTTCGGCCAGCGCTGCATAGTGACCAATGGCGTAGTGCCCGGTGGAAAGAAGGAAGCGGTCACGTCCTTCCCAGCGCGGATCTTCGGCGCGGTACGTCAGCTGATCGGCGTAGACGGCGGCGAACATATCGGCCGCACCGAGGGCCTGGCCGACATAACCCTGCCCTTGGACTTCGCCCATATTCAGCGCGTGATGACGGATGCGGTAGGCGGCGGCGCGGATGCGGTCCACACGCTCGGGCGTAGGAGTGGCCACTGCCACTTCGACTGAAGAGAGAGTCATTGGTTTCCTTCCGGAGTCGGGCGCGTGCTGATGGGGAGAACGCGCCTGACGTCGATGGCTGCTTAGGCGTTTACCGTCTGGGGAGTTTTGCTGGCGGCTTCTTCAGCGAGAGCACGCTCGCGCTTTCCCCAGGTTTCCCGGGTAATCAGTGCCGCCCACAGGCCGATGGCTGCGTAGATGCTGAACAGCAGGGCCGGCCCGATCCATCCCATGCTGACGAACAGCAGGGTGGTGATGAAGGGGGTGAAGCCGGAGACCATGGCGGAGATCTGGTAGGACAGCGAGGCGCCGGAGGAGCGGGTCTTGGCCTGGAAGAGTTCCGGGAACCAGGCACCCTGGGCGCCGGCAAGGGAGTTCTGGCAGACAGCGTAGGCGATGACGATGGTTGCGATGATCAGGAGGAAAAGGCCGGTGTTGACCAGCATGAACATCGGGATGCCGAACACAACTGCGAACGCTGTGGACCAGATGTAAACAGGACGGCGACCAACGCGGTCCGTCAGTTTGCCCCAGAAGTACGTTGCGAAGATACCGATGCCGGCCGCGATGCAGAGCGCCACCAAGGTTTCGGTCTTGTCGGCCAGGTTGTTGGTGTGCAGGTAGGAGATCATGTACGTCACGGACACGGCGTAGCCGGCAGTTTCAGCGATGCGGAGGCCGATGCCGCGGACGATGTTGCGCCAGTCGGTCTTGATGACCTCGACGATGGGGGACTTCACGATGTCGCCCTTGGCCTTCACGTCCTCGAATACGGGGGACTCGGGAACCTTGGAGCGGATGATCAAGCCGACAGCCACAAGGACAATGCTCGCGAGGAACGGCACTCGCCAGGCCCACTCACTGCCGAGGCCCACGCTGCTGAGGAAGACAAGGTTGGCGAGCAGTAGGCCCACCGGGAAGCCGGCCTGCACGATGCCCGTGAACTGGCCCTTTTTCCGCCACGGTGCGTGCTCGTAGCTCATCAGGATGGCACCGCCCCATTCAGCACCGAAGGCCAGGCCTTGAATGATGCGGACGAGAACCAGCAGTGCGGGAGCCAGGAGGCCCACTTGCTGGTAGGTGGGCAACAGGCCGATGGCGAAGGTAGCAAGGCCCATCAAAATGAGCGATGCAACCAGGACCGGCTTGCGGCCGAGCTTGTCGCCGAGGTGGCCACCGATGATGCCACCCAGCGGACGGGCAGCGAAGCCGACGCCGAGGGTCGCGAAGGAGGCCAGGGTGCCCGTTACCGGGTCGGCACCCGGGAAGAACGCCGTACCGAAGTACAGTGCTGCGGCGGTGCCGAAACCGATGAAGTCGTAGGTTTCGATGACTGCGCCAACGCCGGAACCGACGGCGACGCGCTTTGCTTCCTTGGTTCCATGAACCGGACCACGCATGGTCAGAGCTTCATTGCTCATGTGTGTCTTTCCCTTTCAAGAGTGCGGTGCTTCTTCGGCAACCCCACTGTCGACAGTCAACATAATACGTCAACTGTGACCGACGACACCAGCAATGTCAACAGTCAACCTCGGGGGTTGACTGTTGACAGTCAACCTAGCTAACGTGGTCTCCATCACTAAGGTCCCTCTCTGGCGAGGGCCTCAATTTGAGGATCAACGACGATGTTTCATCAACGACTGGGCTGTTCGTCCATCAGCTTCCGCCACCAGGATCTGGCCACTGCCCTGCACACCATGCGTGGACTCGGTTTCGAGGAAATCGATCTCGGCGCGCTCCCCGGCGTCTGCGACCATGTGCCCTACGTACTGGACGCCGAGGCTGTGGAGGCGGTTGCCGCCGTCGTAAAGAGCTCGGGAATGCGGGTCCGCTCAGTGAACGGCGACGTCGGCGACCTGAACGCAACGCTCGACGCCAGCGCTCAGGAAGCGCGCGAAGGGCACCTCGAGATGCTGCTCACCCTGGCCGCCAGGACCGGCGCGAGGGCGCTCGTCCTGCCGTGCGGGGCTATCGATCACGAGCCGCTGCGGAGCCTGGATGAGGACCTGGACCTCGTGGCCGCCCAACTGATCAGTGCCGATGGCCGCGCGGCGGAGTTCGGCGTGGAGCTGTGGACCGAATCCCTGCACTACTACCGGCTGTGCTGGAACACTGAGCGTGCACAGCTCCTCGCCGACCGCGTTGCCGGTTCCGACGTCGGAATCGTCATGGACTTCAGCCACATCGTCGCTTCCGGTGGCGACCCCGTGGACTTCGTGGACCGTTTCGCCGGCCGGATCAAGCACGTCCACCTGCGGGACGCCGTGGCGGCAACCGTCTACGAGCCAGGGAACATCAACCTCAGCATCGGCAATGGCGAGGCCGACTTCGCCGCCGGACTCGCAGCACTACGGAGCGTTGGCTACACCGGCCACTTCTCCCTGGAACTGGAAACCCGGGACGTTACCCACGACGAACGCCCCGCCGCCGCAGCCAAAGCGGCCAGCTACATCTCAGACCTCATCTAAACCTCGTTACCTCATATTCAAGGAGCACCATGACCACCATCCAGCGCACCGCCGTCCTCACCGGAGCTACCTCAGATCGCGGCATCGGCCTGACCACCGCCCGCCGCTACGCCAACCAGGGCTGGGGCATCGTCATCCTGGACCTCGACGGCGAGAAGTCCGCCAAGGTTGCCGCCGAGATCGCCAACGAATTCAACGTTCCGGCCTTCGGTTATGAGATCGACGTCGCCAACGAAGCCTCCGTCACCGCAGCGCAGGCCGCAGTCGCAGCAGAAGTTGCCGCCGGAAACCTCCCGCCCGTGGGCGCCCTGGCCAACATCGCCGGCATCACCTCCCCTGTTCCTTTCCTGGAAACCACGCTTGAGCTGTGGCACAAGGTCATGGACGTCAACGCCACTGGCACCTATCTCGTCACCAAGGCGTTCCTGCCTGACATGATCGCCAACGGCTGGGGCCGCATCGTCAACATGTCCTCGGTCTCCGCACAACGCGGCGGCGGCGTATTCGGCAAGGTTCCCTACTCCGCAGCCAAAGCCGCCATCCTCGGCTTCACCAAGGCACTCGCCCGCGAAATCGGCGAAACCGGCGTGACCGTCAACGCCATCACGCCCGGCGCCGTGGACACCAACATCCGCGTCGGCAGCACTGAAGAGCAGGAAGCCGCCATCAACGCCGGCATTCCCTTAGGCCGCAACGCCACCACGGAGGAAGTAGCCGCCGTCATCACGTTCCTCTCCTCCGAGGACTCCGCGTACCTCACCGGTACCACCATCGACATCAATGGCGGCAGCCACATCCACTAAGTCCCTCCCCCAGTCCGAAATCCAGAACCAGGACCCACCTTGACAAGAATCTTCAACGATCCCGCCGACTTCGCGGACGAAGCCCTCGCCGGTTTCTGTGACGCCCATTCGGACCTCGTCCGCCAGGTTGAAGGTGGCGCTGTCCGCCGCAGCCGCCCGGCAACGCCGAAAGTCGCCGTCATCGCCGGCGGCGGCTCCGGGCACTACCCGGCCTTCGCCGGCATCATCGGGCCGGGCTTCGCTGACGGTGCCGTGGTGGGCAATATCTTCACCTCACCTTCCTCGCAGCAGGCCTATTCCGTGGCCAAGGCTGCCAATTCCGGAGCCGGCGTTGTGTTCACCTACGGCAACTACGCCGGGGACGTCATGAACTTCGGCATGGCCAGTGAACGACTGAATGCCGAGGGAATCGCCACGGAAAACGTGCTTATCACGGACGATATCGCCAGCGCCTCCCTCGATGAGATCGAGAAGCGCCGCGGCATCGCCGGTGACTTTGTGGTGTTCAAGGTCATGGGAGCAGCGGCCGAAGCCGGACTGGACCTGGACTCCGTGGTTCGCTTGGGGCGCAAGGCGAATGAGTTTACGCGGACCATTGGCACAGCCTTCAGCGGCTGCACCTTCCCCGGCGCCGATCAGCCGTTGTTCCGCCTTCCCGAGGGACAGATGGGCCTGGGCCTTGGTATCCACGGCGAACCGGGACTGTTCGATACCGAGCTGCCGTCCGCCGTCGAGCTTGGGCAGGAACTGGTGCGCCGCGTGCTCGCCGAAACGCCGGTGGGCGCCTCCACCCGTCTCGCCGTGATCCTCAACGGTCTGGGTTCCACGAAGCACGAAGAACTGTTCGTCCTCTGGCGCACCGTGGCTCCGCTGCTCCGCGAAGCAGGCTATGCCTTGGTGATGCCGGAGGTGGGTGAGTTGGTGACCAGCCTGGACATGGCCGGCGCATCGCTGACGCTGACGTGGTTGGATGACGAGCTGGAACAGTACTGGACCGCTCCGACGCTGACGCCGGCCTACCGCCGTGGTGCTGTCGGGTTCGACGTCGCTGCTTCTCACGCGTCCGAAGCTGAGCTGCACGCCGTTACCGCTGCCAACTACTCCTCCACAGACGAGTCCCGCGCTTATGCCTCACAGTGCCTTCAAGCTCTGGACACGACGGCGGCGCTCCTTCGCGATTGCGAAGCGATGCTGGGCGACATGGATGCGATTGCCGGCGACGGCGACCACGGCCGCGGCATGGTTCGTGGATCCGCGGCGGCCCTCGACGCCGCTACCGTTGCGTTCGAACGCGGCGCGGGTGCCGGCTCGCTGCTCGCAGCTGCCGGGGACGCGTGGGCAGACAAGGCCGGCGGAACGTCCGGCGTGCTGTGGGGCGCGGGACTGCGCGCCTTTGGCGAGCGGTTGGGAGATGCAGAGACCCCGACGCCGGATATCCTCGCCCAGTCTGTTCGAGCGTTCGCGGACCGGATCTCGAACCTTGGAAAAGCCGAGATCGGCGACAAAACCATGATGGATGCGCTGCTGCCCTTTGCATCCTCATTTGAAGACCGCGTCCTGCCGGGCGCTGCTGCCGAGGACGCCTGGGCAGCCGCTGCATCGGACGCTACGGAGGCGGCTGCGTCGACCGCAGGGCTTCGTCCCCTCAAGGGACGCGCCAGGCCGTTGGCCGAGAAGAGCATAGGCACGCCGGATCCCGGCGCGACGTCGCTCGCCATGGTGTTTGCCGCCGTCGGGCCTCACTTCACCGCAATTCCCGTTCCCGCCGCAGCAAGCAATTAGGAGAATTTCCATGCGCATCATTGTGGGCGCCGATGAAGCCGGCGTCGATTACAAAGACCGGATCCTGGCGGACCTCGAAGCTGACTCCCGCATCACGGAGGTCATAGATATAGGCGTGAACCGCGCGGATGAGGACTTCAACAGGCCGTACCCCTACGTTGGCATCGCGGCAGGCGAAATGATCCGCGAGGGCAAAGCTGAGCGTGCCATCCTTTTCTGCGGCACAGGGATCGGCGTGGCCATCGCGGCCAACAAGGTCCCGGGGATCAGGGCCACAGCAGCACACGATTCGTTCTCCGTGGAACGCTCAATCCTGTCCAACGACTGTCAGGTCCTCACCATGGGACAGCGCGTTGTGGGCGTGGAGTTGGCCCGTCGCCTGGCCAGGGAGTGGATCGGCTACGCATTCGACCCCGCGTCCGGATCAGCGTCGAAGGTGAAGGTGCTCAGCGACTTTGAGGGCTGCTGAGAACCTCTTGAAGGGCGTTGCGTCGGCGGCGTATTCTCCACGAACAGGCAATTGGGTGTCCTGGCTTCCGTCTGGAGGACGCGCTCATGAATCTACTGAGTCAGGTTCTGGCCGGCGCTACTGCGCTGGCACTGATCAGCGTCGGCTTGATGGAGATCTTCCGGCACGGTGATCAGCGTCTGCACCGGATTTTTCTAATCGAACCTCAGGATGTTCGTGCCGTTCGCATGTGGGCAATGAACGTTGGCGCCTACAACGTAACCTTCGGGGTCGGCATTGCCGTGGGTTTGTGGATGGTGAATTTCGGCAACCCGGCCGGCGGGGCAGCTATCGTCCTTTTTTGCTGCGCGAGCCATGTATTTCTGGGTTTCTGGCTGTGGGTCACGGAAAAGCGCCTGCTTCTAAGCGCTATAGGGCAGGCACTCTTTCCAGGCCTTGCCGTAATTTTCTACTTGTTGCTCGGCTGAACCAGCCCAGCCGAACCAGCCTGTCGAAACCGAACACCCCAGCCCTCGCCCTCGGGTTGTCTAGAGTGTCAGGCATGTCTACCACCACGTGCTTCAAGCGACCGGACACTCGATGGCTGAACTGATCCTGCTCAACGGCCCGCCCGGAATTGGAAAATCGACCCTTGCCGGAATGTACGCGGATGGCCATCCCGGTGTCCTCAACCTGGACGTCGATAAGGTTCGCTGCATGATCGGAGGCTGGGAGGAGGACTTCCAAGCTGCCGGGAACCTGGTGCGTCCCATAGCGCTCAGCATGGCCACTACGCATCTGACGGCTGGGCACACCGTGATCATGCCGCAGTATCTCGACTCCGGAGATGAAGTGTTGTTGTTCCGTAGTGTTGCGGAGGAGGCGGGCGCCCGGTTTAGGGAAATCGTGCTGATGGACAGCCGCGAGGCCTCTGTTGAGAGGTTCTATTCCCGCAAGGACAGCCATGATCCCTGGCATTCCCGCGTCACCGCCATTGTGGAACGAGGTGGAGGTTCGCGCCTGTTGGAGTCGATGTATGAGGACCTCGCCATCGGCCTTAATGCCCGTTCAACTGCCACCACAATTGCCAGCCGTAGAGGTGAAATTGAGGAGACCTACGAGAGCCTGGTGGAGGCCCTGGACCTGACCGCTCAATAGGGACACCAAAGAGGGCTCTACCGGCGGATGAGTCAGTGCCGGCAGAGCCCTTTGCTTGTAACTACTTGATGAGCGCTGCGGCTTGATCCAAGAGTGCACCGGCTGCTTCCGGCCCACCTGCTTCGCCGTTATTGCCGGATGCTGTGGCGGAGATCAGCACACCGTCCTTGATCGCATTTGCAGTGAATAGCGTCCCTGTTCTTCCGTCAGGGAAGGCCATAACGGTCTTGAAACTCACCGTTCCGGGTACGGAGCCTATGCCTTCCGCCTTCTCGGTGGTAGCCGTTATCGATTGCCCCTCGGCGGAGATTGTCATTCTCCCGCATGCCTCTACCTGGGACTTGCTTGTGTCCAAGCTCGCCTGCAGGACATCGCGTTCCACGCCGGAGGTTAATGCCACAGCGGTCATGAAATCGCCGGTTTTGGCCCGGACCGTGCCTGCAGACGTCGACCCCGCGATGGGCTGGTACACGCCGAGTGTGCCCAGATCCTTGCAAGTTGTCGGTTCAATGGCCGCTTGAGTCAGCGCCCGGAGGGGATCGTACTGAGCTACCAACTCTTGACCGGAAACTGCAGCACGGGTGCTGCCGTCGGCAGCCTTGATCTGCTTGGCAAATTCCACGAGCTCTTCAGTCGAATACTGCTTAGCGGGGGTCGGCGTTGCTGTCGCAGTCTCGCTCGGCGGGGCCGATGATGGTGCCGGGGTACCTCCACCGCATGCCGTCAGAGCCATGGCTACCAGCGCCGATCCCGCAAATCCGAGCAACAAATTCTTCTTCACTTATTCCCCCAATAATCTCCGTGATGCGCCCGCGGATGCGGACCAAACAACCCTACTGTCCCGGTTCCTCTATCCAGGCCAGGCCACGCAGTCGGCTAGAAGCCGCCACCACCGGCACCTGTTTCGCCAGCCATGTTGGCAAAGCGTGAGTAGTGGCCCTGGAAGGCAACCACTATGTCCTTGGTGGGACCGTTACGGTGCTTGGCGATGAGAATGTCTGCCTCCCCGGCGCGGGGCGATTCCTTGTCGTAGACATCTTCGCGGTGCAGCAGGATGACCATGTCGGCGTCCTGCTCGATGGAGCCGGATTCACGGAGGTCGGACACCATGGGGCGCTTGTCCTGGCGCTGTTCGGAACCACGGTTCAGCTGTGACAGTGCGATGACGGGAACCTGCAGCTCCTTGGCAAGCAGCTTGAGGGCGCGGGAGAACTCGGAGACTTCCTGCTGGCGGGATTCAACTTTTTTACCGGAGCTCATGAGCTGGAGGTAGTCGAGGATCACGAGTTTGAGGTCGTGCTGCTGCTTCAAGCGGCGGCACTTGGCACGGATTTCCATGAGGGACATGTTGGGGCTGTCGTCAATAAACAGCGGAGCATCGTTCATGCGGCCCATGGTGGTGGCGATTTTGGACCACTGCTCGTCCTTGATGGTGCCCTTGCGCAGATCCTGCAGGCCAATGGTCGCTTCTGCGGAGAGAAGACGCATGGCGATCTCGTTCCGGCCCATTTCCAGGGAGAACATAACCGTGGCCAGGTTGTTCTTGATGGCCGCAGATCGGGCAAAGTCCAGCGCGAACGTGGACTTACCCACCGCAGGACGGGCCGCGATAACAATCATCTGGCCGGGGTGGAGTCCGTGCGTCAGCTCGTCCAGCTCGTAGAAGCCGGTAGGAACGCCCGTCATGCCTTCGCCGCGGTGGCCAGACGCTTCAATCTCATCCACAGTGGACTCCATGACGTCCTTCAACGCCACGTAGTCCTCGGCAGTCCGCTTCTCAGCTACCGCGTACACCTCGGCCTGGGCCTGGTTGACGAGGTCTTCCACTTCGCCGTCCTGCCCGTAGCCCATCTGGACGATCTTGGTGCCGGCGTTGACCAAGCGGCGCAGCACTGCGCGTTCCGCAACGATCTCGGCATAATAGCCGGCGTTGGCCGCGGTGGGGACAGTCTGGATGAGCTCGTGGAGGTAGGCCGGACCGCCGATCCGGTTGATCTCACCACGTTTGGTCAGTTCATCTGAGACGGTGACGGCGTCGGCAGGTTCGCCACGGCCGTAGAGATCAATAATGGACTCGTAGATGGTCTCGTGTGCTGGACGGTAGAAGTCGTGCCCACGGACGATTTCGACTACGTCGGCGATGGCGTCCTTGGAGAGCATCATGCCGCCGAGCACTGACTGTTCAGCAGGGATGTCCTGCGGAGGTTTCCGGCTCGAGTCCGAAGCGCGTGAGCCCTCGATTGAGTCCAAGTGCGTAACTGACAAAGCCGTCCTCCATTTGTGTACCGCTGCAGGGTGTACTTCCTGGCGGCCCGTAAAGCGCAGTGTGGCTATAAGGTCCGCCTGGTGCATCCCACGATGTCAGGCAGGTCCGACAGAATAGCCATATCCACAAGTTATCCACAGTCGGTTTCGTGGACCCGTCACAAGCAGTGACTTTATGGGAGTCCGAGAAACCCAGCGCGGGATATTCATGCCCAAAATGGACACTTCAGACACGTTACAGCAGGCGCCGGATACCCCCTGTGGAAAACCTGTGGAATACAAGCTCCACGTTGTGCACAGACTGTGCGTTACCCTGTGGATAGAGAAATTCTTTTACGGGAAAATAGCCTCTGACCTGCGGAAACACTCTTCACAAGCTGTGGACCCAAGAAAGATTTGCGCGGAACTAATCCACAGAGGCCGCATCCCGCTGCGTCATCCGCACGCGGAAAATCATGCTAAACATGCCGAAATTGTGATGCATCTTACAGATGGGGCCTTAATTTGACACATCTCTCTCAGAAGCCTATGCCGGAAGTGGAATGTGCTGTGGATAACCAACTTCTGGCATAAGCTCTAAGCATGGGGATGAACATTGGTGACGTACTGACGATTGTCCTTCCGCTTCTTGTCCTGGTGGGCCTGCTGTGGGCACTCACTGCGGCCTTCAAACCACGCGACACAGGCCTCTCGGACGCCGAGAAGTATCAGCGGGAACTAGCGGCACGTTCCGCTGCGCACCAAGCGTCCCAAGTGCAGGAAGCGCTGGCCCTCCGCGCTCGAATCGAAGCCACTACCAAGCCGAGCCAGAACGTGGCCAGCCAAAGGGAACAGGCCGAGAACGCCAGGACCCCCATCCAAGCCCAGACAGGGCGCCCAGGCGGCCAAACGGGACATCAGCCCGCCGTACTTCCCAATGGTCAGCTGAACCCGCAACTCGCCTTCGAGCTACAGAACCTGGTCCGGAGCGGGAAAAAGATCGAGGCCATCAAAGTCCTGCGCCAAGCCACCCACTCAGATTTACTTACCGCCAAGAACTACGTAGATCGGCTCTGACAACGCCATGGATTCCATCCTCATCCCGCTCCTGATCCTCATTGCGGTCATTGCGGGCGTGCTCCTGCTTATTCGCTCCTTCACCAAGCGCTCGACTGAAAGCAAGGCCAGCATCGCAGCGGCGAATGCACCCAAGGACCCACTGGAGCTGGCACAGGAGTCCGCGGCCAAACTCAACCAGGAGCAGCACCGGCAGCTTTACTCGCTCATTGCCCAAGGACAGGGCATGGCGGCGATCAAGCTTTACCTCCAGGCGACTGGAGAGGGCCTACGGGCCTCGCGCAACGCCGTCGGCGCTCTCGCGGCGCACCCCCAGCCGTTCACGCCAGAGGCCACGCCCAGAGACTTGCTTGCCGATGACGACGACGAACCCGAGCGCTTCCCCTACAGGTATAGGGCGATCGTCAGCAAAGGCGACGTCACCCGGGAAGTGAGCAGCAACATGCTCAACGACGAGATCTACGGACGAATCCGGACGCTGGCAAAAAGCGGGGACGTTGAGGGCGCGGCACTTGCTTTGACGCGCCACTCAGACATCAACATCAAGCAGGCCCGCGAGTTCATCGAGCTCTTGGACGACTAAATACTAGAAGTCGAACAAGTCGCCCAGGAAGCCTTCCTTCTTCTTGCGCTTGCGGCCGTACTGGTCGCGATCGTAGCCGTCGCGGCGATCGTTGTCCCTCCGGTCGTAGTCGCGCCTGTCCCTATCGTCGTACCGCGGCTGTTGAGGCCGCGACTCAAAGGGATTGTAGATGGGTGGCGGCGCGATAGGAGGCTGGGACGGCGCGGCGGCGGGCCGGGCCGGAGCTGGGATGGTTTCCGCCGCGACGCGATCAATGATCTTGTCCAGCTCCCCACGATCCAGCCACACACCCCTGCACTGCGGGCAGTAGTCGATCTCCACGCCGCTTCGTTCGCTCATCACCAGGTCAATGGAATCCACAGGACACTTCATGGTTGCCCCAACGATCGGACCGTGTAATAAGTTCGCCCTATCTGCCTGCTGAGATTCCGGCAAGCAGCTGTTCGAATGGCAGCGACTCAAGCGAGTCGTTCTTGCGGCGTGGCTGCGGCCCGCTCAAGAGCTGCACGAGTTCACCTGCAGCCCGGTCTACGCGCACCGAGAGGGGCGAGGCGCCGTCGTCGGTATTTCCCCAGTCCTGTGGCCCCGCGAAGACGCCGGTAGCCGCGATCCTGGTGCGCAAGTAGCTGAACAGGGGACGCATTGCGTAGTCGAGGACCATCTGGTGGCGGTCGGTGCCGCCCGTAGCGCCAAGCACCACAGCCTTGCCTTCCAACGACTTCGGGTCCAGGACGTCGATGAAGGACTTGAACAGGCCGCTGTAGGACGCACTGAATACTGGGCTGACTGCGATGATGGCGTCGGAATCCTCGACGCCTGCAATCACGTCCGCGAGGCGCGGTGCGGCATAGCCGGTGACGAAGTTGTTGGCGATGTCCACCGCGAGATCGCGCAGTTCAACAACGTCAATCTTCGCGTCGTACCCTGCCGCGCGCAGTTGCCGCTCAGCGGAGGCGGCCAGCTGGTCGGCCAGCAAGCGGCTCGACGACGGGACGCCGAGTCCGGCGGAAAGTACGGTGATGCGGCGGGTTTCCATGGCATTCTCCTGTTGCTCGTTCATCCAGCTTACATGCGTTTGCATCTAAATCAATGAACAGGGCCGCGCTCCGAAGTATTCCCGGAAGAGCCTGGCGCCCCTACACCCGGGCCAGGAAGGACGCCGTGGCTGCGGCGATCTGCCCTTGAGCCACGTCACGGCCGACAGTGGGTTCACCGTCGCCGGGCTGCGGTCCATAGTTCCCGAAAAACGCATGATTGCCACCTCGGATCTCGACGAACGTGGCATTCAATGGCAGCAAGTCGCGGGAAGCGTCGATCTTAGCTGGCGTACTCAGTCCGTCTTCGGACCCCGAGATGGAAAGGACCTGCAGCCCCGCGCGGTCGCGCATCGAGTCCAACGGGTAGGAGGCGTAGAGGAGCAAACCGTCCACGTCCGGATTGCCCAACGCGAAGGTGCTCGCGCTGACTCCGCCGAGCGAATGACCTCCAACAGTCCACGAGGAGATTTCAGGGTGGTCAGTCATGACCCCGCGGGCCTGATTTCCGTCCAGCAGGCTAAGGTTCAGAGGCGTCTTGAGGATCACCACGAGGGCCCCGGCATCCACTGCCGGCTTAAGGATGTCCGCATACGCGCGCGCTTCAACGCGGGCACCCGGATAGAAGATCAGCCCCTCGGTGGCAGACGCCCCATCCGGAGCCATGGTCATGGCCGTCGGCGACTCCGTCATGGAGCTCGCCGATCCGGCTTCAGCCCCAACGCCGGCTTGGTATGCGAAGGGATTCAGCCACACCAGCATGGCCACGAGGCCCAGAACGCCGGCGCGCCCAAGCCACGCTCCAACCGCCCTCACAACCGAACGCTTACGGAGCGCGTCACGGCGGCGCCACAGCAGGACACCCCAAAGAGCTCCGACGACGGGGGCCGTCACCAACAGTGCAGGCAGGAGCGGATGACCACGCAGCACCGCAGGATTGCCAATCAGCATCCACGCCGGAACAAGGACCAAAACCCCGGCGCATACGGCCGAAGCCCAGAAGACAACGGACTGGCGCGCGGCAGGAAGGGCCTCAGGGGAGGAAGTCATACAGCAATAATAGTTCCATCATGGAGATACTTTGAATTACCCTGCCTTGCTCCCGGCAATTACTGCCTCGGGGCGTGCGTGGAGAGGAAGTCGAATGTCTTGTCCCGCGCCTCGCGCGCCTCGTCGAAGTTCAGGTGGAACTGGTACTCGTGCGGCAGTTCAGGCTCGTGCGTAGCCGGCCAGAAGAGCTCGGTCACCGGGACTCCCGCGTCCTTCAGCCGGTTGCTGTAGGGAACAGACTGAAGCCAGGTGAGACCGTCGCCGTTGCCGCCGCTGATGAACGTCGGCGGGAAGTCGTCGGTCACGAAATCGATGGTTGACATGGTCGCGCCAGCGTACGTAGCAGACCAATCCTTCGTGCCCGTGTATGCCCACAAGGACGTCTTGAAACCCCAGGCGACGATTCCGCTGAGGTCCGCCATGGCCCGAAGGTCATAGACACCGCAATGCAGGATGGTGGCCGCCAGCTCCGACTTCTGTAGGGCAGGCTGGATTCCCATCAGGTTGGCGTACTCCGGATTAACGGTGAGCGTGGTCATCTGGCTGGCAAGCTGCGCACCGGCAGAGTCGCCAGCCAGGACGATGCGGCTGGTGTCCACGTTCAGCTCGGCGGCATGGGCCTTGATATAGGCAAGGGCTTCATTGATGTCGCCCACAGCCGTGGGATAGGTGGCCTCGGGGGCAATTGGATAACTCATGCCAATGGTGGTGTAGCCCTCGGCCGCAATGATCTGGAGATAGGGATTCACATCTCGCTGTGCCCCGGAAATCCAAGCACCGCCATGAATCCACACCACGGTAGGAAGCGGCGCAGTAGTGCCGGCAGGACTGAAGACATCGAAGGTGGAACCGGGTTTGTACACGACGCCAGGCTGGGTTTCGAGTGGTGTATCCGGAACGTACGGCGTCATTTCGTCGATGGTTGCCTGCGCCCCTCGCTCAAAAACACTTCGGATCAGCATGGCCGAAGGCCATGGCGTTGCCGAAAGCGCCAGGGCGACGATCAGCACCAGCAAAATCGCCAACTCGAGTTTGCGTTGCCGCGTAGACCGCTTCCTTTGGGTCTTCGAGGGCAATCCCTTTCGGGCCGGCCCACTCTGCCTCGTGCTCGCTTGAATTGATTCCAACGGCCCCATCACACACTCCCCCGGTCGGCGCATCTGAGGACCATGCTAAGGCTGAAGAGCGTCCCCGAGGGTCAGGACAGCGGCCGCGCCGCCTGCAGCAGGACCCCTTCGCCGCCGTCGAACGTTACCGTGTGAAAACCGGGTCCCCGAGCTACCTCAAGAAATCCCCACTTCCGGTGCAAAGCAAGCGACGCCGCGTTTTGCGCGTTGACCACAAACCAAGCGCGGTCAGCCCGCTCCCAAATCCACGCCATACGGGCGCCCGTCAGTTCCGCGGCTACTCCAAGGCGCCGAAAATCCGGCCGCACGGTGACACCGCCCAAGTAGTGACCGGCCAACGCAGGGCCGTCGTCATAGTCCCAGTGGTGGGTTTTGGCCCAACCCACGACGCCGACCCCTCCTCCCGCATTCGCGTCACCTTGCGCTTCGGCGACGACGACGAGACGTGCGGGGTCCGCGACCGCGGCACCGATACTCGCGGCGAACCGCGCGGCGTCAGGGGGTGCCGTGCGCCCGGCATCCAGATCCGCAGCGAGGATGCCAGATGCGTCGACGGGGCGGGCGGGCCGGATCACGAAGGTCATGTCCTTGAGTCTAGTTTCCAAAAAGGCTTGCATTATGAGTTCAAACTCATAATATGGGATTAGAGATGTGGCCTGCCTCACGATGCCCGCATCAGATTCAGCCTTCAAAGTGGAAGGCCCAACGATCGGATTTCCCCATGTCAGACATTGCTGTTCTGATCAACACGGCTGTGGCGGTCCTGGCCGCTGTCCTGTTGATCGTCCGCTTCCGGGTCAACCCGGTGATTTCCCTGATTCTCGCGTCCGTTTACCTTGGCCTGGCTGTGGGCCTCGGCGTTGAGGAAACCGTCAAAACCATCACCGGCGGTTTCGGCGAAATTATGGTGGACGTCGGCTTGCTCATCGCTTTCGGCGTCCTGATGGGCTCCATCCTCAATCAGAGCGGCGCGATCCGCAGGCTCGTGGAACACCTCCTCAAAACGTTCGGCCCCAAGCGCCTCCCCTACACCATGGGCCTGGCCATCGGAACGGTTCTGCAGTCGATCTTCCTCGACGTGTTACTGGTCATTTCGGCTCCGCTTGCCCGCAAGTTGGCACCGAAAATCGGCAAGCTCGGCACGGCACGAATGGCTACGGCCATGGCTATTGCGCTGGAATGCGGCATCGTTTTCACCGTTCCCGGCGTCGCCTCTCTCGCGCTGGCCGGCCTCCTGAATGTGCCGCTCGGCAAGATGCTGCTCTTCGGCTTGCTCCTTGTGATCCCTACGATCATCATCTCGATTGCCATCATGACGTTCCTGTTCCGTCGCGGATTCTGGAATGAGGCCAAGGACGAGGACCACACGTTCGTGGCTGAGGAGGACAGCGAAGGCGAGGAACCCGCGGACAATGGCCTGGCATCGACGCCGACCACCAACAGCGAACGTGGCACTACGGCATCAAGCGCCCAGCCTGCCGGCGCAAGTGTCGCCGTCGTCGAACGCGAGCGCAAAGAAGCCCCACTGCTCCTGCTCTTCGCGCCGCTGCTGACGTCCCTGCTACTCATTGGTGCCGGGGCCATCCTGGAGATCTTCGAGATTCAGCTCCCTTGGCTGCAGCTCCTCGGTGAGCCCGTGATTGCCCTGCTGATCGGCCTTATCGGCACCTGCTTGGTGACCCGCGCGGCTATAGGACAGAAAAAAGTTGAGGAGGCCATCGCGGTCGGTTTCAAGGAAAGCGGTCAGATCCTGATCCTCACCGGTGTGGGCGGATCGCTGGCCGCAACGGTCGCGGCTGCTGGTCTGGGTGACATTCTGGGCGGATTCTTCTCCGCGAGCACGGTGGCCCCGCTGCTGGTGGTCTGGGCAATCGCTGCAGTGCTGCACATCGCCGTCGGGTCCGTTACTTTGTCTGCCATCACGGCGGCCGGTCTGCTTGCGCCCATCGCTCCAGCCATTGGACTTGATCCTGTACTGCTGGCCCTGGCGGCAGGTGCGGGATCGCTCTTCATGGTTCACGTCACCAGCAACACGTTCTGGCTCCTGCAGTCACTTTTGGGCCAGAGTGTGAGGGGTGCACTCAAATCGGTCACGGTGGGAGTGTCCGTAGCCTCCGTGGTGGCGATCCTCCTGATCCTGCCCATGAGCCTGCTGTTCTGACCGGCCCCCCGCTTACCGCCTACCCACCACGCACGAAAGAAGACCATGACACACCAAACAATCGCCCCTCTGGACGGCGTCCGGGTCCTGGAACTCGGTAACTACATCGCCGCGCCCACCGCCGGCAGGCTGCTGGCCGACTTCGGAGCTGAGGTCATCAAAGTGGAGCGGCCCGGTACCGGCGACGAACTGCGTAACTGGCGCCTGCACAAGGGCAACACGTCCATGCTCTACCGCACGCTGAACCGCAACAAAAAGTCCGTGGTCCTGGATCTGCGCACGGAGGCAGGCAAGCAGGCTGTGCTGGAACTGGTGGCCAAGTGCGACATCCTGCTGGAGAACTTCCGCCCCGGCACTTTGGAAAAGTGGGGCTTGGGCCCGGAGGTCCTCAATAAAGCCAATCCGGACCTGATCGTCACCCGCATTTCTGCCTTCGGGCAGACCGGGCCACTGTCCGAGCGGCCAGGTTTCGCCGCCGTCGCCGAAGCTTATGGCGGGTTCCGCAACCTCGTGGGCGACCCCGACCGAGCGCCGGTGCGTGTGGGCGTCTCCATCGGGGACTCGATCGCGGGCCTGTACGCCGCCTTCGGCTCCATGATGAGCCTGTACCAGCGTGAAGCCCGACGCCGGGACTCGGCCGGCGCGGTTCCGCTCACCGAGCGCATCATCGACGTCGCGCTGAATGAGGCCATGTTTTCCATGATGGAATCGCTGATCCCGGACTATCAGGCCTACGGCGTGGACCGGCAGCGTGTTGGTGGCCGGATGGAAGGCATCGCACCTTCCAACGCGTACGTGTGCAAGGACGGTGCGAGCATCGTGGTTGCCGGCAACGGTGACTCGATTTACCAGCGCTACATGCAGACAATCGGCCGCCCGGACCTCGCAGAGGACCCCTCCCTGCAAACGAATGCCGGGCGCTGGGCGAAACGCGAAGAACTGGATCAGGCAATCGGCGAGTGGGCAGCGACACTTTCAGGAGCTGAAGCCCTGGCAGCACTCGAAGCCGCCGGTGTCCCCGCCGGCCCCATTTACACAGCGGCCGATATCAGCACAGACACCCAGTACGCCGCGCGCAACATGATCCAGAAATTCGACGTTTCCACAGGCGAGGAAGTCCTCCCAGGCGTCGGATTCCCGGGCATTGTTCCGGTGATCGGGGACCAGTCCCTGCCCATTCGGAACCTGGGTCCGGACCTGGGCGAAAACACGCAAGAAATCCTTGGCGGACTCCTGAACATGGATGCCGCACAGATCGATGCGGCTTCCGGCCGCGAGGAGGCCCTCCGACCATGAACCGATTTGAAAGCCCCCTTGCCTCAACGCTGGGCAACGTTCTCTTGCGGGACGTCACCCTGCGCGACGGACTCCAGCTCACCGGCAAGCTCCTACCTGCGGAGCAGAAGATCGAGACCGTGCGGGAACTGCTGCGACTCGGAGTGCCCGCGATCGAGCTGGGTTCCATGGCCCGCGCAGACCTGGTCCCCACCATGGCCAACACGCTGGAAGTGGTCCAAGCCCTCACCCCTGAGGAACTGGAAAAATGCTGGATTTGGGTGGCGACACCGGGCCACGTTGCCAAGGCATCCGCCGCCGGAGCGCGGAACTTCCAGTACTGTTTGTCTGCCTCGGATTCGCACAATAGAGCGAACATCGGGCGGACTACGGACGAGAGCTTGGCTGCCTTGCCTGAGGCCGTCGAGTACGCGCGAGCTGTTGATGGCCAGATCCAACTGTGCATTGCCACGTCCTTCACCTGCCCGTTCGAGGGTTACGTTCCGGAGGAACGCATACTCTCCATCGCCAACGATCCCCGCGCCGAAGGCACCACGGACATCGTCATCTGCGACACCCTGGGGCAAGCCGTGCCTGCGCAGGTAGCGCGGCTCATCTCCCGCGTGCGCGACGAGTCCCCTGCCCGGCGGATCGTGTACCACGGACACGACACTTGGGGCCTGGGCGTGGCAAACACGCTCGCCGCCATCCAAGCGGGTGCTGCCATGGTGGACGGCGCCCTCGGTGGCTTGGGCGGTTGCCCATTCGCACCGGGTGCCAGTGGCAACACTTCCAGCGAAGACATCTTGTTCGCGACCCGTCCTGGGTGGCTCACTCCGGACGTCTTCGGCAAGCTGGTGGCGCTTTCGGAAAAGCTGCTGGCCGAACTGAGCGAACCGAACCGCTCCAAGGCAGCCCAGGGAGCTCGTTCCAAAGCCGAGGCCTTTGACTGGGTCATGCCAGTTTCGGCTAATCAGCCAGCCTCCGCTGGAGGCAACTGACCATGGGGCACCATTTTCTGGTCACCACGGCCATCCCGGAACCTGGACTGCAACTACTGTCCGACGCCGGTCAGGTCACCATCCTGCCCGAGCCGCCTGATTACGCGACGCTCTCCGCACTGTGCGCCACAGGCGATTACGACGTCGTGCTGACTCAACTCCGCGACGTCATCGATGAGCCTCTGTTGGCGAAAGCCCGCGTGAAAGGTGTCTCCAACTTTGCGGTGGGCTACAACAACATCGACGTCGACGCCGCCAGTCGGCACGGCATCCTGGTGGGCAACACACCCGGTGTTCTGACAGACGCCACCGCGGACATCGCCATGCTCCTCATCCTCGGCACAGCGCGCCGCGTGGTGGAAGCGGACAGAGTAGTTCGGGAGGGGAAATTCCTCGGGTGGGAGCCTGAGTTCATGTTGGGCCGGGATGTCTCCGGCGCCGTCCTCGGGCTCGCTGGTTTCGGCAGGATCGCCCGCGCCGTTGCTCGACGTGCCCTGGGATTCGGCATGGAAGTTCTGTTCTCACCACGTCCTCCTGGCGACCGCCCGGTAAGCGATGATGAATTGGGCGAGTTCGCGGGCAGAGTCCGACAAGTACCTTGGGGATCACTGGTGGAAAGCAGCGATTTCCTGTCCCTGCACGTTCCACTCAACGAGCAAACCAGGCATCTTGTGGACGCGTCTGTCATGCATCGGATGAAGCCGGACGCTATTCTCATCAACACCGCCCGCGGACCGGTGGTCGACGAGGCGGCCCTGGTAGAGGCACTCCGTGACGGCGTTATCGGGGGCGCCGGCTTGGATGTCTTCGAGGACGAGCCACAACTCGCCCCCGGCCTTGCCGAGTTGCCCAACACGGTCCTCCTGCCCCACGTGGGTAGTGCAACCGTCCCGGTGCGTGCCCAGATGGCCAGGCTTAGCGCCCTCAACGCGATCGCCATCGCCGAAGGCCGCCTGCCGCTCCACCCCGTCAATCCGCTTGTTCGAGCATGAGCATCCTGGTCGCCCCGGACAGCTTCAAGGGCAGGGCCCTCGCTTCCGCCTTTAGTTCTTCCGGCCAGCCCCGCCCGCAGCCATGAGTTCAAGGCGCCTGAGGGTCTCACGGTTTCGTACGGAAATCATGGGATCCCTCAGGGCTTTGGGCACCACTTTTCCTGGCCCCCGCACGGCATCCTCGGCGATGGAAACGCGGCATTGATGGCCTCCGAGGTCCTCGAGGGTGATCAGCACCTTTGCCTCGCCCAAGGGCCACCCCCTTGCGAGCAGCTCCAACTTTTGGCCAGGTTCCATGCTTGTCACCCGGGTACTGTCATCTATGAGAAAAGGCCAAGAGCCCACGGAATGGTGCAACTTTGCGCCAACCTGCGGCCACTGCTCATCCACGGCGCGGATTCTTGAGGCACCCACAACCCAGCCGGAATAGAGCCAGCCGTCTTCGATGACCTTCCAGACATCAGCGGCAGGGGATTTGAACAGCTGCGTCACGGTAGACATGGCGTTCCTCTCTGCGTGCACATCATGAAATGGCTTGACACCAAGCTAAGCATGCTTAGCGTTGGCTCGCCAGCACGTTTCAGGGAGTTGGTTTGCTGGCCTTGCCATCCAGCCAGAGCGTGTCCGAATCGTCTCGGTGGGTCCCGTCCGATCCCACGTGCTTGCTGTCGATCTTTGGCCCTTTCTTGATGACGTGCACCAAAGCCATGCCGTGGCCACGGCCAAGATCGTAGTCAGCCTTGAGCCATTCAAGGATGGTCCCGGCTTTAACCGAAGGGTCGTTGAATCCCTTGGTTTCCGCAATTTCAACCAGTTGCCGCGGTGTGAGCCCGGTTTTGTCTTCAATAGCGTCGAGGTAAGCCTGGAATGACATCAGTGTCGCCTTTCGTTTTTAACGATATCGACGAGCCTATCCAAAGACTCAGGGCTCGCGGCGAGTTCCACCTTGCTTCCGTCCGCCAGCAGGGTAATGGCTCGAAACCCGTAGGCAGGCATGTACTTGCGGTCCTTCCCGCTGATTTTCCGGCGCTCCGGGATAAGTTCCTGCACGCTGAACTCCGTCGGGCGTCCCGATGGCTCCAAACTGTCGTAAACGGCAGGCTGGAATCGGATGGTGCCAGCGGCGGGAGTCGCGATGCCTTGGTTCCAGATGCCGCTGAGCGAACCTGGAAGAGAGTCGGGGTAACGAATAAAGGCCCTGAATTGGCCGTCTTTCTCCAGACGCTGTTTGGTCTTAAGTACATTCCGAATCTGGAACAGCGCCAGCAGCACGTAAACCACAGTGTTGATGAAAGCTATGAGCAGGGCATCCACCAGGTCTCGGGAGCCGATGAGGAACCAGGCAGCAGTCGTGAACACCAGGAAGATGAAGTAACCAAACGCCAGCGCCAGATACGGATGCTGCCGGACCCACGTCCTCATGCCGGACCTTCCATCGTGGCGTGCGTTGCCAGGGCTCATCCGACCCGCGCCCGGTCCAGAGCAGCCATGAGTCCGTCAGTATCGCTAACGTCGTAGAAGGCCACCGTTTGGCCCATCCCAAGGCTGAAGATGTCCAGCCCGGTGTTTTGGTACATACCCATAAGACCCGCCATGCCTTGGTATCCAAAAGTCACGCTGATGTGCCTGCCGCTCCTGGACCGGTCCACCTTGGTTGGCATACCCATGACAGGAGAATCCGCTACGGACCTCTCTCCCGTGCAGACGATCGCTCGCGAACTTGTCAGCGCATAAACCGTGGAAATTTTCCGGCGTTTTTTGATAATGAAACGCCCGAAAATAAAATAGAGTCCCACGAGAACAAAAGGTATACCCCAGATCATGAACAGTGGCTGCCTAACTGCCGCAATGGCAAGTACTTCCCAAACGACGGCGAACCCTCCCCAAAGGACGCTGAACGGAATGAGGAATGCATCAGCCCTCGTGAAGTGGACCCGCGGATCAGGCTGCCCAACCCAGAACAATTGCTCGCCCTCGCGGAGAACCGGAAGAATTCTGCTTCGTGGATCATTCATGTTTCGAATTCTTGCACAGCCATGCCAAACCAACAGGGAATGCCAGACCTGCGTCCGGAGCACATATGACAGGCGCTCCAACAAACCAGGGGAATGAAACACTGCCGGGCGTCGTTTGTACCGCGCAACTTAGCGGCGCCCCTACACTGATGGCATGATGAGCCGGACGTGGCGTTCGCTTGCGGCGGGTTTTGCCCTCGCCATGGCCACGCCGTTTGTGGCCGCATGCGACTCCGGCGAAGCCGGCACGCAACCCACCACCGCAACTGCACAGCCCATCACCGTGGAGGTCAACCAATCAAGGGACCAATACGGCAAGCAAGCCATCCAAATACAGCTCACCAACACCACAGACATGCCCCTCACAGTGACCAGCGCCCGGCTCCACTCTCCCCTATTTGAAGGAGACATATCCTGGCAGCCGTCGGCGGGCAGCCTTGAGTTACCACCCCGTCAGCCCAAGAGCCTTCCTGCTGATTTGCCTACGGCCTCCTGCGGAAGATCAGAGGGTGGGTCACTGGAACTCGAGGCCACGGTCGGCTACGCAGCGCCGGGCAAGGATCCTGTGGAGGAGAACACCAGCGCCTCAGATCCCTTCGGCATCCTGCACAGGAACGCCGACGAGCTATGCATCGCAGCGGAAGCAGCCGCGGTCGCAACAATAGTCTTGGACCCGCGACTTGAGGTGGCTGCGGACGGTCGTACCGCCGTCGTACGCCTAATCATCACGCCGGGAACTGACGCGCAAAGCCTCACTATTGAGGCGATCGACGAAACCACGTTACTGGCCCAATCCCCCGCTGCCCCCTGGCCCAGGAACGTCCTCCTGGGCACGGCCAAGCAAGAGCTGCCACTGACCATCCGGCCCGCCCGTTGTGATCCGCATGCTGTAGCGGAAGACAAGGTGGGGACCCTCCTGCCTTTGAGAATCAAGGTGGGAGAACGGCAGGGTCTGCTGAAGATCGCGGCACCGGACGAACTGCGAGGCCGGATCTACGACTTCGTCACCACGTCCTGCGCCAGCTAACGGGCCTAACCGAGGGTAGCCAAGGCACGGGGAGCGCACTCCACTGTGACCTTGACGTTGGCTTCAACGGACTTCACCTCGCCGTCCATTTGGTACGGCAACGGTTTGAGCGTGGTGAATTCGTAGCTACTCACACTCGGCTGATCGCCCAGGCCTTGGGTGGTGGCTTTCAATGCAGTCAGGAGAGTGCGCCATTTAGGCATGTGCGGAAAAACGATCACCTCGAATTTCCCATCCGACGGGTGGTCCTCCGCTTCGCTTAACGTGGCGTACTTTGCCATTTCATTGATGTTGGCGAAGACAAGACTGTCGAACTTTCGGCGCTTCCCGTCAGCCAAGCGGATGCCAAAGGGCTCGAACTTGGAGAAGGTCTGGATAACAGTGACCATTTCCTTGAGAGCACCTTTGCTGCCCTTTTCGAGTTCGGTGGCCACCACCGGGGTGAGGCCGAATCCGATGTAGGAATGCGCGTATTCCAGGGGTTCATTTTCCTTTTGGCCCGTGTGAATGCGAAGCAGATCAATGTTGTGTACACGGCCCTCCGCAATAGCCTCTTCCAAAGGCTTGGTGCCAATAATCCGGCTATGGTCGTTGGCATTACCCGCCGCCAATACCGCAGAAACGGCCTTCGGATTTTCGGCCTGCATCACACCGTTGACCACCTCGTTGTAGCCGCCATCGCCGCTCACCGAGACCACCAGGACGTCGCCGCCCTTTATGGCCGCTTCGCGTGCCAGGTCCACCGCATGCCCGGCGTGCTCCGTGGGCTGAAGGGTGATGTCGGGCTGATAAGTGAGCAGCTCCTTCAGTTTGTCGTGCAGTTGCTGCGCCAGCTCAGGCGCATCCCCGGTGCTGTTGGGATTGAAGATGATGACAATCGACTCAAAGGTCCGTGCAGAATCCATACGTGCTCCTCCTAGGTGCGCCCGCTTAACTTCTACCCAATTCGCTGGGCGTCAATCAGGTGCCGGGTGGAGTGAGCGATGAAGGGGCGGCCAGCTCTCATGTGCTCGTCCAGCTCCTTGAGTTTGTCACGATAGCTGTCAACGGAGAAGTCGGGGACCTTTATCTCTTCTCTGCCGCGAGCTGGGCAGCAACTTTAGCTATCAAATCGAAAGGAATTTCCTTGGCCAGCGGAAATTTCAGGGTCCCCTTGCCTGACAGGTACGGGGCCAGTTCCGTGGCTAGGCCTTCATCACCCCGAGGGACCGGATAGACAGAGATGTGGTGCGCCCAAGCAGCGAAGTACACCACATAGTGCCCGCCTATGGTGATGGTGGGAATGCCGTAGCTGATCATCTCCCCCGCATCCGGCACGGCGGCGTGGATGGTTCGGCGGATTTCATGGAGGACCTGCTGGGTGGCCGCCGGCTGGACGGAAATATACGCGTCCACTGTTAGGGGTTTCTCAGGCATCATTCTCCTTGGGGTTTGAGGATTCAGCTCTCGCCGGGGAACCGGCCACCGATGAGCCTGGTCATGTGCTCGGCTGTAGCGAGAAGGGGTTCCACCCAGGCCTCGCACGTCTCCAGCGGCATCCGAAGAGTCGGTCCGCTGATGGTTACGGCTCCCACCAAGCCGGCGGCTGAATCGAAAACAGGGGCAGAAAGGCCTGACGCCCCGTCTTCCCTCTCCCCCACAGTGATCGCGAACCCGTCCGCATGGGTCTTCTTTACCGCAGCTTCGAGTTCCTCGGAGCTGGTGATGGTGTAGTCGGTGATGGACTCCAAAGGATCCCGCAGGACGGCTTCCATCAGCTCTGGAGACCATGCGAGCAGAACCCTGCCTGCAGAACCTGCATGCAGCGGGACAATCTTGCCCAAGTGCATTTCGCGGCGCAGAGCGTGATGGGTATCGGCCATGGCGACACAAACCCGGTAGTGCTGCTCGGCTTTGAAGAAGCATGCGGTCTCGCCGGTGGTGTCGCGCAGGGTCTTGAGCAGCGGACTCAGGATGTCCACAACCTCCATCCCCCGGGTTGCGGGCGCGGCCCAATACGCCATCCGCATTCCGATGCGGTAGGCGTCCCCCTCGCGGTCAAGGAAGCCCTGGGATGTCAGATTGGTCACCAGTCGCTGCACCGTGGACGTGGGCATGCCGGTGAACTCGCGGATATCGGCCAACTGAAGCACCGGCTTTGACAAGGAGAAGGCATCCAGGATGGACGTGATCTTGCCCAGAACGAGCAGAGGGTTGCCGTTGGCCTTCGCGGAAGCATCGGATGCTGACATATGACTCACGCTAAACGGTGCAGCGGGGTGGCGCCAATCCCGCGGGTAGGGTTGCACCATGGGGACAGTGTTGGAGGCCGAAGGCCTGTTGGTCGGCTATGCCGGGGCTCCGGTTTGCGGCGAAGTTTCCGCATCGGTGGACGCGGGCGAAGTCTTGGGAATCGTCGGCGTCAACGGCGCAGGAAAGTCCACGGTAGCCCGGACCATCGCAGGGCGGCAGGCCTCCCTGGCCGGCGACGTGAAGGTCCACGGCCTCCTCATCGATCCGGACGCCGTGCCGTTCCGCCGGCAAGTCTCCGCCGTTTTCGACGACGACCTCTTCTTCCCGTCCCTGACCGTCCGCGAGCACTTGCTCCTCATCGCCCGCGGGCACTCCCTGGATGACCCCGAAGCGCGCGTTGAGGAAGAACTGGAATTCTTCGGGCTCCAGGGCAGGGCCCACGCCATCCCCGATGCCTTGTCTTCCGGCCAACGCCGCAGGTTGCTGCTTGCCGCTGGACTTATCCGGCCGTCATCGCTGCTGATCCTGGACGAGCCGGAACAGCGGCTTGATCCCCGGATGCGGGTAGCCATTGGGGAACGGATCGCAGACCATGCAAAGGACGGCGGAGCGGTAGTGCTGGTCACCCATGATCCCCAACTGCTGCTCGCCACGGCTTCCACCTGTTTGGTCATTGACGAGGAAGTCCGGGAGTTCGATCCGGAGCAGGGGGCCTCGATCATTGCAGGGTCCTGACATGCTCGCCCTCGAACGTTCCCCGCAGAATCGTGAGCTGGCCTCTGAGATTGTTCGATTCACCCGCCGGTCCGCCAGACGCTACAAACGCAGCCGAACCTCGAGGGGAGACCTCGTCGTCGATGCCTACAGCTGGGGACTCGGCCTTGGTGTGGCACTGACTATTGCGGCCTCGTTCGTCCTGGCGTTGCGCAACGAAATCGCGGACCGGGCATCAACGGCCAACAGCATCATCCGGGCACCATGGCTCGTCCTGCCGGAATCCCTGCTGTGGACATCCATCACTTTCGCGGCCCTCCTCGTCATCAACAACCTTGCACGGAAGCTTGGACCGATGACCGTCAACGGCGCAGAGAGCACCTGGTGGCTGATGCTTCCCGTTGACCGCCGCCCCATGGTCCTGCCGCCCTTCGTTCGCAAAGTCGCACTAACTGCAGCTGGCTCGGCCATCATCTACCTGCCCTTCAGCATGGTGACTGCTGTTGACCGCGCGCCCCTCGAACACGTTCTTGCTTCCCTCACCTTCGGTGCGGCCGGCGCTATCGCGGTTGTTCTGGCAGCCGTACAGCAGCTTGGTTTACTGGGCCCCCGGCTTGGCAAGGCGATTGCGGCCAGTGTACTTCTTGCGTGCTCCGTCCTTCCCGCGTTGCCTTCCTCCCCGTGGCCAACAGCGCTGGTGTCAGTCGCCGCCGTCGGACTCTTTGCCGTGGTGGTGCCACGCGCCGGTCAGGTGCGGGGTGACGAGCTGGTTCGCGGCGGCGCCGTCGCCGGACACGCGGGTGCGTCTTTGTTCATGATGGACCCCAACGAGGTGCTTCGAGCACTTGGCGGGAACCGTAAAAGGGTCGACGGCGGCAGGGCAGCCAGGTTCTACGCCCGGCCTTCGCGCGGCGCGCTTCGGGCGCTGATCCGCGCTGATGTGGTCGCTTTTCTGAGGCTCAATCCCCCACTGGTGCCGCCAATTCTGTGGCTCATTGCCTGTACCGCGATACTGCTCGTGGAAGGCGGGCTGCCCGAGTTCGCACAGTTGGCGGTGATCGTGATCTCCGGATGCGCAACGGCTTCCGGTATGGGGAGTGTGGCCCGCAAGACGGCGCTCGTTCCTGAGCTCGACGCGCTATTGCCGCTGCATCCCGCCCTGGTGAGGTCCAGTCGCGCGCTCATGCCGTGCTTGGCAATGGCTGTGTGGATGGGCGTGCTGAGCGGACTTTTGGTTCTCTTGGGTGCGGCGAATCCCTGGTTGATAGGCGTCGGCGCCCTCGCAGGTGTGGGCATGGGTGCGGGGACGCTCCGGGCAGCCACCAGGACCCCGCCGGACTGGACCGCGCCTCCGGTTGAGACGCCGTTCGGTCCGGTTCCACGTGCTCAGCTGGGCTCACTGATGCGCGGGCTGGACGTGACCATCTTGGCCATGGTCCCCGTGCTGCTCGCCTTGTACCTCGGCTACGTGCCGACGTCCGTCATCATTATTCAGGCGGTCTTCAGCGCCGGCATCTTCCTGGTGGTGGTCCTGTCGCGAGCGAAACGCATCTGACTGGCAATAGCGGCTGCTCGGAGGGCCTCGTTCCGGCCGCTGCCGATCAGCCACTGAGCCGCTCCGGCATGGAAATTGCCCCTCACCGGGTCCTCCACCATGGCGTCGCCCGGAATGCTGGCCGATTTTTCTGCTGACGCACCCGTCCCGCGTCTGCCAAACTACCCCTATGGCAGAGAACAAGACCCAGCCCACGGACGTCTCCGTGGAAGAATTCCTGGCCGCCGTGGAGAACCCGAAGCGGCGCGAGGACGGCTTTGAACTGCTGGAAATGATGCGCGACATCACCGGCAAGGAAGCCGTCATGTGGGGGCCGTCGATCGTCGGCTTCGGCAGCTATCACTACAAGTACGACAGCGGCCGCGAAGGCGACGCCGCCGCCGTCGGATTTTCACCGCGCAAGGCCAGCCTGGTGCTCTACGGCCTCACCGAAGGTCCCGACGCAGACCGTCTGCTCCCGGAACTTGGCAAGCACAAGGCCAGTGCCGCGTGCCTTTATGTGAACAAGCTGGACGACGTGGACCGGGACACCCTGGCCGAGATGATCCGTGCCGGGTACAAGCACGTGATGGAGGAGTTCCACACGCCATAATCTCGCGCCGAGATGGCATTTCACACCGATGTTGAGCGCCAACATTGGTGTTAAGTGGCAACTCGGCGCAAAGAAAAAAGACCCCCGCCGCCGGAATCCGGTAGCGGGGGTCTTCAGATGCAGTCAGAGACTACTTGCTGGCTACGACCTCGAGGTCGATGACAGCAGAAACATCCTCGTGCAGGCGAACGTTAGCCGTGTACGAACCAACAGACTTGATGTGGTTCGGCAGTTCAACGTTGCGCTTGTCGATGGCGCCGAGGCCAGCGGCCTCAACAGCAGCAGCGACATCAGCAGGCTTGACGGTGCCGAAGAGACGACCGGACTCGCCAGCCTTCACCTCGAGCTTGACCTTCTTGGAGGACAGAGCCTGGGCCTGGGCCTGTGCAGCTTCAACAGAAGCGTGCGCACGAGCGGCGCGAGCAGCCTTGATGGACTCAACCTGCTTCTCGCCACCCTTGCTCCAGGTCAGAGCGAAGCCGCGGGGCAGCAGGAAGTTACGTGCGTAACCGTCCTTCACCTCGACGACATCGCCAGCAGCACCGAGACCGGTTACTTCGTGGGTCAGAATGAGCTTTGCCATGTTTGTTAATCCCTTCCCTTAGCCGCGGCCAGCGCCGGAGTAAGGCAGCAGAGCAACTTCGCGGGCGTTCTTGATTGCCTGGGCGATCTTGCGCTGTTCCTGAACGGTAACGCCAGTGACGCGACGAGCGCGGATCTTTCCGCGGTCAGAGATGAACTTGCGCAGCAATGCTACGTCCTTGTAGTCGATGACAGTGATGTCAGCGGCCTTCAAGGGGTTGGACTTTGGTTTGGGCTTACGGAGTTCAGCCTTAGCCATCGTGGAGCTCCTATTCTATGGAGCCCGTGGATATTGATCCACGGGATGGTGGTGTTCGACGGCGGTTGTCACCATGGTGCCTTTCGGCTCTTCCGGCGAGCGTCCGGCGTCGGACGTTTATTTGGTGTTTAGAAGGGAGGTTCGGAATCCGGGCCGTTGCCCCAGCCGCCAGCGTTGCTGACACCGGGCGTAGCCCAAGGGTCATCCTGCTGTTGTGCGGGCTGGTTGCCGCCCCAGGTTCCACCGGAGTTGCCGCCGCCCTGGTTTCCACCAGGAGCGCCACCTCCGAAGCCACCGGAATTACCGGCGTTACCGCCACCGAAGCCACCCTGGCCACCGCCGGAGCGCTGGGTACGGTTGACCTTGGCGTTTGCGTAACGCAGGCTCGGGCCGATTTCATCGACCTCAAGCTCGATTACGGTGCGCTTCTCGCCTTCTTTAGTTTCGTAAGAACGGCTCTTCAAACGGCCTGAAACGATGACGCGCATGCCCTTGGTGAGGGACTCGGCCACGTTCTCGGCTGCTTCGCGCCATACCGATGCGCGGAGGAATAGGGTTTCCCCGTCCTTCCACTCATTGGACTGGCGGTCAAAGGTCCGGGGAGTAGAAGCGATGGTGAAGTTCGCTACTGCTGAGCCAGACGGGGTAAACCGCAGCTCGGGGTCATTGGTGAGATTACCGATGACCGTAATAGTGGTTTCGCCTGCCATCTACTGCCTCCTTGTTCGTTCCTGCGGGGTAAAGATCTGGAAGGGGCTGATTACTCAGCAACGACCTTCTGGTCTTCAGGGCGGATGATCTTGGTGCGCATGATCGTCTCGTTGAGAGACAGCTGGCGATCAAGTTCCTTGGCGGTAGCCGGTGCTGCGGTGAAGTTCACCACGGCGTAGATACCTTCGGACTTCTTCTTGATGTCATACGCCAGACGGCGACGGCCCCAGATGTCTACCTTTTCGATGGTTCCACCATCGGTGGTGATGACATTGAGGAACTTCTGAAGCGACGACTCTACGGTACGCTCTTCGACCTCGGGGTCGATGATTACCATCAATTCGTAAGGACGCATATGTGAACCCACCTCCTTTGGGCTAAGCGGTTACGGTATTTCCGTAACAGGAGGTTCATTTGCGATGCTGCGTTGGCGCTCCCCGGCCGCAAAACACGGCAAGAGGGCGTAACACAGACTTCAATATCTTAGTGCATCTCCTGCACTCAAAGCTATTCGGCGGGGTAGTCGGCCGGAACCGGTCAGGTTGCGTATGTGGATAACCTGGCTTCGCAGCACGGAATACTGGGGTTATGACCGTCCTGAAGTCCATCATTCTGTTCGTTTTGGCCGCCGTCGCAGAGATCGGCGGCGCCTGGCTGATCTGGCAGTCTGTGCGCGAAGGCAAAGCCTGGTGGTGGGCAGGACTCGGCGTCGTCGCATTGGGCATCTACGGCTTTTTCGCGGCCTTCCAACCGGACGCCCACTTTGGCCGCGTCCTCGCGGCCTACGGCGGCGTGTTCATCGCCGGCTCGCTTGCATGGGGAATGCTCATGGATGGCTTCAGGCCGGACCGTTGGGACGTCATCGGCGCCGCCATCTGCCTCGTTGGGGTGGGCGTCATAATGTTTGCACCGCGGACCGGCGGCTGAGGCCCGGAAGCAGGCCCACGAACGACAAAACCCCCGGAAGATCAACTTCCGGGGGTTTCTTTGTGCGCGGAGGGGGACTTGAACCCCCACCCCCTTTCGAGGACTAGCACCTCAAGCTAGCGCGTCTGCCATTCCGCCACCCGCGCAAGGTGATCAGGAGAACGTGTTTCGTTATTCTCCTTGACAGCGTCAAAAACACTAACACGAAGAACGGCAATCCGTGGATTCCTGTTGCCCGGATAGAGTCCCACTAGGGTTGGGGCCATGGATGCCACACCCCTGAACGCCCTGGTCCTGACGGTTGTCTTCTCCGCGATCGCCCTCTATTTCCTGTACTTCGTGATCCGTGCGGGCGTACGCGACGGCATCCTGCAGGCCGACAAGAAACGCAACGACCAAGCCGAACAATAAAACAAAACGGGACAGCCGCCGTCGAGCATTGACGGCGGCTGTCCCGTTTGAGAAATGGTGACGCTTTCAGAACTAACGACGGCGGTCAGGAACCGATCTTGGCGCGTTCGGCTTCCCCGCCAAGCACCGGAGTGGCGGGCGTGTTGCCCTTATTGCGGTAGCGAAGCACGCCGATGCCCACCACAACGGCAGCCAGGGCCAGCGATAGGAACAGCGATTCGCGGGTGGATTCGATGATGACCATACCGATGATGAGTGCCACGATGGCGCCAATCGCAATCCACGTGAGGTACGGGAAGAACCACATCTTGAGGTCGAGATCCTTGGCTGCCGCGCCCATTCGCCTGCGCAGAATGAGCTGCGAGGTCGCGATGACCAGCCAGACGAACAACGCGATGGCACCTGACGTGTTCACGAGGAACAGGAACACCGAGTTCGGGGCAATGTAGTTCGCTCCGACGGTGAGGAATCCAACCACGGTGGAAGCGAGCACTGCCGCGGCAGGCACACCACGCTTGGAGATCTTCATCCAGGACTTGGGAGCGTCGCCGCGCTGCGAGAGCGAGAACAGCATGCGGCTGGCGGTGTACAGGCCCGAGTTCAGGCAGGAGAGCACCGACGTGAGGACAACAATGTCCATGATGGTGCCGGCGCCCGGGATTCCGTAGAGCTCGATGACAGCAACGTACGGGCTCTTGGCGACGGAGGCGTCATTCCAGGGCAGCAAGGTCACCACGATGGCAATGGAGCCGATGTAGAAGATCAGGATGCGCCACACAGTGGACTTCACGGCCTTCTTGACGGCGTCCACCGGGTTCTCGGATTCACCGGCAGCAATGGTTGCGATCTCCGCGCCGAAGAAGGAGAACACCACCACGAGGATACCCGCGAGGACTGCGCCGGGACCGTTGGGCATGAAGCCGCCCTGCTCCAGCAGATTGGCTACGCCCGGCGCTGAGACGCCCGGCATGAAGCCGAGGATGGCGACGATTCCGGCCAGCAGGAAGATGACGATTGCCGCTACCTTGATGGACGCGAACCAGAATTCGAACTCGCCGTAGGACTTCACTGAGCCGAGGTTGGTCAGCGTGAGGAGCACCATGAGAATGAGCGCCCAGACCCATTGGTCAACGCCCGGCACCCAGCGATGCATGATGGCCGCACCGGCAGTGGCTTCGATGCCGAGCACGATGATCCAGAACCAGGCGTAGAGCCAGCCAATGCTGAATCCGGCCCAACGGCCCAACGCCTTGTCGGCATAAGTGGAGAACGAACCGGTCTCAGGGTTGGCTGCAGCCATCTCACCAAGCATGCGCATGACTAGGATGACCACGAGGCCGGCAGCAAGGTAGGCCACCAGGATGCCCGGTCCCGCTTGCTGGATAGCGGCCCCGGACCCAACGAACAAGCCTGCCCCGATGACGCCGGCGATGGCGATCATGGACAAGTGTCTGGGTTTTAGGGACTTTGAAAGCTGTTGGTCAGCGTGCATGGATCGGCGCCGTCCTTTGAGGTTTTGAGGTTGGCCGCAGTGGTGTGCCACGGGCCACATGACTAATTCACGTTAACCTCCTACACCGACGCGCATCCTGTGCAGCTGAACAAATTGCGGGTAATGAAAAGAGATGGACGTACAAAATGTAAACCTTGAGGAATCCAAAGTTTCCTATAGGAAACTTTTGTAATACCCCTGAAATGACTGCTTTAGGCTTCTGCCTAGACCGCTGCCCGGAAGAACTGCTCAGCTACAGTCGCCAGACTCTTCGCGTCCTCCACGCCGCACAGCTCCCGCGCAGAGTGCATGGACAGCAGCGGAATACCCACGTCCACCGTTCGGATGCCGAGGCGGGTAGCAGTCAGGGGCCCGATGGTGGAACCACATGGGAGGTCGTTGTTGGAAACGTACTCTTGATACGGAACACCGGACTCATCGCAGAGACGGGCCCACAAAGCCGCACCCGTAGCGTCGGTCGCGTAACGCTGGTTGGCATTGATTTTGAGCAGCGGGCCCCCGTTCAGCACCGGCCTGTTCGCGGGATCGTGCTTCTCCACATAGTTCGGGTGGACGGCGTGGCCGGCGTCCGCAGAAACACAGAACGACGCCGCCATGGCCTGCCGCCTTTGACTCACCGACGCACCCAAGCCGTCGGAGATGCGCACCAAAACGTCCTCGAGGATGGGTCCGCAGGCACCGGAGCGCGAGTTGGAGCCGATCTCCTCATGATCGAACGCCGCCAGGACCGCGATGGGACCAGTTGTCGGCACAGAGGACGCATGCGCTATCAGCGCCACCAGGCCCGCGTGCGTGGATGAAAGGTTGTCCAAGCGGCCTGAGGCGAAGAACTCACCCTTGGCCCCGAAAACTGCCGGTGCCTGCGTGTCCGCCACTACGACGTCGTAACCACCGATGTCCGCAGCATCAACGGTGATGCCTTCCACACGTGACGCGAGCAGTCCCAAGAGGTCCTCTCCGGCGGGGTCGCCCTGGCCGAAGATAGGGTTCATATGCTGTTGCTTGGACAGGTGGAGCCCGTTGTCGTTGACGCCGCGGTCCAAATGAATGGCAAGCTGCGGGAAGCGAAGGAGCGGACCCGTCGCGGTCAGGTGCTGAGTGCCGTCACGAAGCACCAATCGGCCTGCCAGCTGCAATTCACGGTCCAGCCAGGAGTTAAGCAAAGGCCCGCCATAGACCTCCACCCCGGCCTGCAGCCAGCCGAATTTTCCGGTGGTCGGCTTCGGCTTGAGTTTGAACGAGGGCGAATCTGTGTGTGCACCAAGGATGTTGAAACCAGTGGTGGGGCCGGCGTTTTCGGGGGTCACCCAAGCGATGAGCGCCCCGTCACGGATGATGTAGAACTTGCCGGCTCCGTCGTCCCAAGGCTGCAGTTCGTTCAACGCGGTGAAGCCTGCGGCGTCCAGCCGCCGAGCAGCCTCATGCACCGCGTGGAAGCTCGACGGAGACGCCGAAACGTACTCGCCCAGGTCCTTGATGTGGTCAACTGCTGCGCTGGCATTCGAAGGCATGCCCCCGAGTCTAGCCCTGCTTTCGCAGCTGAACGGCCTAAACCGTGACGTTCAGCGCGGCCGTGTAACCACCCGCCACGGAACCGGACATAGTCGCCAGCTGGTATATGCCTCCATCGTCACCAAAGACGTTGTCCGAGGTCAGGGTAGTGTTCGGGAAGTTTCGGGCGCTGGACTCATAACCGGAAGTTGCGTAAACCTCCTTACAGGCAGTCTCAGTGAGCGCTATCTGCGAGACGGCGAGCACCTGTCCGGCGGCCGAGGTGTTGCTCATGGACTCAAATACCTCGAAGTGAATATGAGGCCAACGGCCGTTGTAGGCACCGGGGTAAATAGTACTGAAGGTGAGTTGCCCGTTGGCGTCGGCTTCCTGGACGCCGCGAAGGTAGTTCTCATTCTCAATGCCTGAATCGTAAAGCGAGTACTTCCCGTCTTTGTCGCAGTGCCAGGCGTACACGGCGGCACCGGCCATAGGAGCGCAACCGTTCGCGTTGTCCAGGAGCGTCAGGGTCACTGTCAGCGGCACGCCCTCGGCCTTGGTGGTGGAAGTTCCAAAGCTGGACCTGATGTCGCGACGGACCACTCCGGACGCCTCCAGCACGTTGGGGCCGTTGGAACCGTCGCCCGGGTAGGGCCCAAGAGTCTCCTCCGGGATCTCCACTCCGCATTCTGCGAAGGCACGGGTCACGGTGCTCGTAGCGGTTGGCGAGGCGGCCGCCGTCGCGCCTTCAGTAACGGTGGCGGTAGCTGTGGCAGCGCTCGACGGCGATGCGCTGCCGCCTCCCGCACCCGGCGTACAGGCCGCCAGGGCTGCTGCCGTTCCGGCACCGAGGAGCACCCCCAAGCTGCGACGCCGGCTCAAGAGCGTGGAGAGGTCGAATTCAAGGCCACGATCGTGGTCGGGGTGAGGAGTTGTCATGCATCCATGAAACGCGCCGCGCCTATGGGTTGTACATGGGGAAACTGTGCCGCGGCTGTGAAGATCGACGCCACGGTGTGCAGTATAAACATTTTCATATGCTTGTAATGCTCGTCACGTCGTGGCACGATATCTCGAAGACATACTGACAGAAGGGTCCCCCATGAACATCGAACTCAAAGCGGTGCGCAAGCTTCGCATCCATTGGCCCATTCCCGTGGAGACAATGACGCAACTGGCAGGGGGCAACCTCCAGGCATTGAACGCGGATGCGGGCATCACATCCCTGCTCGAGGAACTGCAAGCCACTCCGGAACTCGGCGGCTTCGGTAACTATCACCATGTCTTCGAGTCTTCCGCAGGCTTCGAAGGCTTCACCGTGGCCGAGGGCGCCAACCCCACGCTGGGCACCGTAGGCCAGCGAACAATCTCACCCACGTTCGTGTTCACCACCTACTTTGACGACGCCCTGGATCAGTCCGCTGTCCAAGCACTCGTTCAACGGATAGTCGACATCCACCCGTGGGAAGTTCCCGTCATCGAAGTCTCGGGACCTCTCAGTGTCTCCAGCAGCGCCGTTCAGGTCGAAACGAGGCTGGCATCATGAGCTCCCCCCTATGGCAGGACTTGGCGCCACTTCTCCTCAACAGAACTTTCACCGACCTGACCCATTCCTTTCATCCGGGCCAGCCCCACTTTCCGGCATTCCCGGACGAGGCCAGGGAAACCCTCTTCGATCTGGAGAAGGGTGACGGTTTCACTGCCCACAGGTATTCAATAGTGGGCCAGTGGGGCACCCACGTGGATCCGCCGTCGCATTTTGTCCGTGGCGGGCGGACGCTCGATCAGCTTCCCGTCGAGGACATGGTGTTGCCATTGGTTGTCCTGGACATCAGCAACCGGGTCGTGGCCGACCCGGATGCCACGCCCAGTGTGGACGATGTCCTTCGATGGGAATCGCGTAACGGGAAAATCCCGGCAGGTGCATTCGTGGCCCTGCGCACTGGATGGAGCCGCCGCTGGCCTGACACCGCAGCAATGGCGAACGTCGACGACGCCGGAATAAGCCACACTCCCGGGTGGTCTCGGGACGTCCTGGAGTACCTCATCGAAAAGTGCCACGTCACCGCCGTCGGCCACGAACAAACTGACACCGACCCTGGCATGGCTACCTCCCGCAAGGACTTCAGCTTGGAAACCTATGTCCTCGCCAAGGACAAATGGCAGATCGAATTAATGGCCAACCTGGATCACGTTCCTGAGGCGGGGGCCGCCCTGATCGCAACGTGGGCAAAACCGCTCGAGGGAAGTGGCTTCCCGGCTCGCGTCTTCTCCATCCACTAGAACTTCCATCCCATACACGCGTGCCCCAGCCGGGTGGCTAGAATCGATCCATGTCAAAGACCTCCAGCATGGGCCGTGGAATGATGGCCCTCCTTGCAGTGGGGGCACGTCATGCCGAGGGATTCGACGGCGGCACGGTGGCTGACATCGCAGCCCGCCTGGACAAGGACCGTAGTCAAGTGTCGCGGAGCCTTAAAGGTGCACAGCAGGAAGGCTTCCTCAGGCGTACCGGGCAGCGTGAATACAGCTTGGACTGGTCCATCCTGACAGACGCCCAATTGGTAACTGATCAGCGGCTGAAGACTGACGGCCTCACTGCCTTGGAAGGCCTCGCTTCCGAAACCAACGAGGCCTGCTTTCTGGGCGTGCTCAGCGGAAACAGTACGGTCACCATCGGCGAGCAAGTTCCGGACAGTGCCAATCTGGTGGGTTCATGGCTTGGCCGCCCCTACCCCGCCTACTGCAGTGATGCCGGCCAAGCACTCCTTTGGGATGCCGAAGAGCATGAGATACGGAAGATCTTTGATGACGTGGAGTTCGTCAAACACGGTCCCAATACGCCGGTGTCCGTCGACGACTTCCTGAAACGGCTCAACGAAGCGCGCACCCGTGGCTACTCAATAGTCGATGAGGAAGCCGAGCCCGGGCTCTACTCACTGGCCGCCCCGATCAGGGACTTCAAGGGGGAAGTCGCAGCGGCGCTGCAGGTCGTTGGGCCCAAGTCACGCATCGGACCCCAGCGGGAGGCATTCGCCATAGCACTCGGCTCATGGCGTGATTGGCTTGAGGTCCAGGTGGGCGGACGCAGGTCGTCCCTGATTCAACCTTGGACAGCGAGCTCCGCCCCGGCACCCAGCCGCGTTGAAGCGGACTGAAGAACCGCAGCAATCTCCGAGGCGGACGCCTCCAGGCTTGACCGGCTACCCAGAACGCTGAGGGCCGCCGCAATTCGGCCTCCGCTTTCGCGGACAGGGACAGCCAACTCCCAAACTCCGTGTTCAAACTCTTCGGCAGCCAGCACAAAACCCTGGGTCCGGTCGCGTTCCATGAGTCCTGCGACCTCCGCTGCAGAATGCGCTGCAGCCGGGCCGCCGACGCCGATGAAATTGACCTCGGCGAGCAGGGACTCCAACTCAGTGACTGAGTGATCCCACAGCAATGCCCGCCCCGAACCCGTGCACCATACCGGGGTGACCATGCCGGGCTTGGCGAACCCACCCAGCACCGAGTTATTAGTGGACGAACGCAACAAGAGAACCCTGACTCCGTCGCGCACCGAGAGTCGGGACCTCAAATCGAGAGCAGACACCAGCTCCTCCAGCTCAGCACGTGACTGATGAACCCACCCGGCATTGAGGGCGGCAGCGAGACTGAAGAACCGCGGTCCTGTCCGAAAGGGACCGCGGTCTACGCGTTCGAGCAGTCCCAGGTCACACAGCTCCTGAGCCAACCGGGACACCCGGCTTTGCTCCATGTCCAGCTCTGCCGCCAACTGCGACACTCCCAGGAGTTGGCGGCCCTGCTTCTCGCGGTCCGTTACCAAGCGAACAAGACGAAGGCCCTGCGCCAATGACGACGCTTCTGGTGACACATCCACGAAAACTGCTCCTTCCATCAAGCCGTTCACGCAATTCTCACACGCGGGCGTTAGCGCACGGTCATTGCGGCTTGCTGGCAAAACAGGCTTCGCGACCGGACAATTCGGCCGGCCGCGAAGCTTGGTGCAAGGGTCAGATCAAGCAGGACGCTTTGCCCGGGACTTCCGGCCATACCGGAAGTGGAAGAACAGGTAGCAGGCGGCCACGAAGGGAACACCGAAGTACAGGGCGGCAATCTGGGAAGGGTCAAAAGCTATACCCACCAGGGACACCAGACAGAGCGCAAAGGCCAAGATAGGCACCAAGGGAAAAAGAGGCGCCTTGTAAGCCAGATCCGCCACGCGCCCACCATTGCGGACGAAAGCCCTGCGGTGGAAGAAATGGGATGCGGTAATGGACATCCATACGCCCACAACGGCGAAGCCTGCGATGGAAACAAGGGCAAGGTAGACGGTCTCTGGCGCAGCCACACTGCTGACCAGCGATGCCAGCCCACCCACCATGCTGACGGAAAGGGCAATAAGGGGTATTCCACGCCGGGTCAGGCGCCTGAGCGCTCTGGGGGCATGCCCTTCATCTGCCAGCGAATAGAGCATGCGTGCGCAGGAGAACAGTCCGCTGTTCCCGGCGGACAAAAGCGCGGTGATGATGACGAAGTTCATGATGTCCGCCGCGAAGGGGATACCGACGGAGGAAAAGACCGTGACGAAGGGGCTCTCGTCCAGCCCCACCCGGTCGAAGGGCACAGTAGCCGCGATGACTGCAATGGCACCCACAAAGAAGATCAGGAGGCGGATGACTGTGCTGCGCATGGCTTTGGGGATGTTCTTGGCCGGATCCTTGGTTTCCCCGGCCGCTACGCCAATGAGTTCCGAGCCGGAAAAGGCATAGAAGACGGCCAGCGCAGTAACCAGGACGCCGGTAAAGCCGTTGGGGAATAGACCACCCGAAGTGTTGAAGTTCTCCAAGAGGAACGGATGGTTGTTTGACTCCGACAATGGGTGGAAGCCGAACAGGGCAGCCCCGCCGACGACGATCAGGGCAATAATGGCCCCCACCTTGACGATTGAGAACCAGAATTCGGATTCTCCGAAGAACTTGGAGGAAAAGGCGTTGAACCCAAACAGCATGGCGGCGAAGACGAGGCACCACACCCAGACCTCAATATCCGGGAACCACCGCTGCATGAGCAATCCTGAGGCTGTGAACTCAGATCCGATTGCCACGGCCCAGCAGAGCCAGTAAAGCCAAGCGGTGGCGAAGCCTGTTGCCGGACCGATGGAACGGGAAGCGTAGATGTGAAAGGCACCGGAGACCGGGTAAGCAATGGCCAACTCTCCGAGGCAGGCCATCACCAGGTAGACCACGAAGGCTCCCACCAGATAGGCAATGACGGCACCGAGGGGACCTGCCTGGGAGATGGTGTAACCGGAACTCAGGAACAGGCCTGAACCGATGACACCTCCCATTGCGATCATGATCAAGTGCCGCGGCCCCATTGACCGGCGCAGGCCGGTTTCCACGGGGGCCGGAAGGGCGGCGGATGGATGGTCCAGCTTCAGGGGTGTAGAAGATTGCATGTCTTGTCTCCGTTAACTGACAGATGCGAACGGCACGCCGGGAACTCTCGGTGTGGGGAGCCGAAGCGGCGCTTGTAGTGACGAAGGTAACACAGAACCAAGCTCTAATGAGCGTTAAATGCATTTGTGAATGTATATAACGCACGCCATGTCCGCCGGTGTAGCTACTCCTTCGACTCAGGATTACGTTCCAGAGTGTCCTTCAACTGCTTTCGCGCGCGCGAGTAGCGGGTCCTCGACGCAGTTGCAGAGAGTCCCAGGATCGCCCCTGCCTCAGCGACTCCGAATCCGTCCCAGACAATCAACATGACCAATTCCCTGTCCTTCAGCCGAAGAAGGGAAAGGGCTCTGTGAACCTCCCCATCGGATTCGTATGGTGCTTGCGGTTCATGTACGAGCCCTTGACGCAGCTTTTCCGATAACGCTCCCCTGCGGACCTTTCCCCGGCGGTGGTTTGCCAACACTCCTTTGGCAACGCCGAAACTCCACGCGCGGACCTCCGCTTGGCCCTCTGGCAGTCGGTCGCGCTGTCGCCACAGGACCAGGAGCGCCTCGGACACACAGTCGGCCGCATCCTCTACGGGATCAACTCGGCGCACGAAGTATGCCATGAGCGCAGGTGTCAGCTCCCGGACATTTTCCTCGAACCGGTCTTCGAGGATGGTCGTCCATGAGAAGTCAGCGCCGGCAGGGGTCGGAGTCACTGCTCCAGACCTTTGATCATGTCCCTGCAACCCAAGGATCGGTGATCAGCTTCTACAGTCTCAGCGTTACCTGCTTCGGCTGCGGCAACGGACGCCGTCATGCGGTCCACCACGCCACCCCCGTCCGTGGCAATCGTGGCTGGCCATGCGAGGGACTGCTTGAGGACAGAGACCGCCTTCGCTTGCCCTTCCTGGTCGCCTGCAGAGTGCCGGTCCAGCCATTCTGCTTCCCATAGGCACCGAACCAACCCTTCGTACCGGACGGTAGGTGCGATGTCCTGAGTGACGGTGCCACTGCCCTGATCATTGTCCTGATACACCTTCGCTTCCTTCAGGGAGGAGGCGTTCTTGAGTCGCTCTTCGTCATACCTCGGGGGCAACGGCAGCGAACTGTATTTGGACTTGGCGAACTCTGCGTAGTCGGAGGCAAGCGGATTGATCCATTCCGAACCCGGTACGTCCAGGTTCCGGATGTTGCCGTCCCCGGTTGATGTTGGAACAGGTAACGGGTTTTCGACCTCCTCGGTCAGGAATCCCATGAACTGCGCTACCGCCGGGGAAGCCACCCCGACGCCGGCCGCTCCCACCGCGCTTGCGACCAACAGCGAAATCCAACTACTCCGTTTCCGGGGAGTTGACTTGCGGGATGCTCCCGCCCGCAGTTCCTTGACGACGTTGTGAGCAGCATCAGGTTCGAAGGCCCACTTGTTTGCCGGATCTGCCCGCTGGAGTTGCGCATCCAGTTGCTCATCGTTCATCGTTCCCCCAAAGCTTGCGTACCGTGTCCTAACAACCTGTACATGTCCGGACGCGCAGCAAACGTTGCAGCAAGCTATTTCGAGGGCAGACTGAGTGTCAGTAGTCCGGGTTGCTCGGCACCACGAGCCCGGTTTCGTAGGCGTAGACCACAACCTGCACCCGGTCCCGGAGCTGCAGCTTGCTCAGGATTCGGCGGACGTGGGTCTTCACCGTGGCCTCGGATAGGAAGAACTTGTGGGCGATCTCAGCGTTGGAGAGGCCCTCCGCGATGGTGGTGAGGATTTCCGTTTCCCGCGGTGTGAGTTCATCCAGGAGCGGGTCCCGATGCGGACTCGGCGCGTGACCGGGCACGACGCCCCCGCGAACGTAAGTTTCCAGCAGCCGTTGCGTAACACGTGGCGCCACCACAGCATCGCCACTGGCAACCAGGCGCACTGCGTGGACCAGCTCAGAGGGAGCAACATCCTTGAGCAGGAATGCGGAGGCCCCGGCTTGTAGTCCGGTGAAGGCGTACTCATCAAGGTCGAACGTGGTCAGGATGATGACGCGTGCATCGGAGCCTGAATCCGAGATCCGACGCGTGGCTTCAATGCCGTCCATGCCGGGCATGCGTACGTCCATCAGCACTACGTCCGGTTGCAGGGCCTCAACCTGGCGCACGGCCTCAATCCCATCGGAAGCCTCGCCCACAACGTGGAAGTCCTCTTGGCCTTCAAGAATGAGCCGGAAGCCCATCCGCAGCAGTGGCTGATCGTCCACCAGCAGCACTTTGATGTTGTCTTCGGTCATGATTCCCCCTTTTCGCCGTTCCAGCGGAGCTCGGCATGGACTGCCCAGCCTCCCCTTTTTCCTGGACCGGCAGTAACGATTCCAGCATAGATTCCGGCACGTTCATTCATTCCCGCAATGCCTTGTCCGGTCCCCAGGCTGCCCACGGATTCGCTGCTGCCCTCGCGGGTTCCGCGGCCGTCGTCGAGCACGTCAATGGTGACCAAATCGCCGTCGCGGGCCACGTGCACGTCAACGCGGCTCAGCGACCGACCGTACCGCAGGACGTTGGTCAGCGACTCCTGCACGATCCTGTAGACGGTCAGTTCAAAAGCGGGGTCGGCCGGGAGGCCCGGCCCCGAATGGGCGTAGTGCAGCGGCAGTCCGGCGGTGCGGAAACCGTCCAGGAGTTTCGCCAGGTTCTGCCCGGATTCGAGGGGCGTCAGCGGTGCCGGTCGCCCGGAATCATCCCGCAGAACCCCGAGGACCCTGCGCATATCGGCCAGCGCGACCCTTCCGGTGCGGGACAGTTCACCGAGGACCTCACCGGCTCGATCCGGATCCTTCTTGACCACCACGGCGGCCCCGTCTGAAAGGCTGATCATGACTGTCAGCGAGTGGGCCACGACGTCGTGCATTTCGCGGGCGATCCTGTTGCGCTCGGTGACCTTGCCGAGCTGCGTCGTCCTCGCGGCCCACGCCGCGATTTCCGCTTCATGCTCCCTGCGCTGCCGTACCGAGATGCCGATGCCAGTAGCCAGGAGGTTGGACAGCATGATGGATGCCGCAGTGGCGATGTTGTTGATGAGGTGGAAGTTCTCCGGGACGTCCTGCAAGTTGTCCATCTGGCTGGGGCTCGTCCACATGAACAAGTAGAGAAGGCTCAGCGGCAGGCTGGCTGCAGCAAAAACCACCAGTGCCAGTGCACGCTTCCTCAGGGACGCCACGGCATAGAGCGCAAACCAAAGACCCGCAGAAACGTTCGAGCCCCACGGGTTCAGGATGGTCGCCGCGATTTCCAGAAGCGCGACGGCGAGCACCACCTGAAGCGGGAACTGCCGCCTGAAAATCAACGCGATGGCGATCAACAGCAGGATTGTCACCACGAGCCACTTGCCATCGATGATCGAGGTAATGATGGTGGGCAACGCCAACAGAAGGTAGCAAAGGATCACCACGGCATCCATGGCCCGTGGGCGCTTGTAGAAGTAGCGCCGGATCCTGCCCCTGCGGCGCTGGGTAATTTCAGCGAAGGACGCGTCGGCCGTGGTGCCCGACGCGTCCTTCATCTGCGAAACTTCAGTCATGGATCGAGCCTAGACGGCAACCCCGTCCTAGACGTCCCGATTCTTGAGCAGAACCATGGCCAGGGCTACCGGCACAACCACCCAAGCACCAAGAACCAGCGCAGCCTGCCACGCTTCCAGCGTGTCCGGGACGTGCTCGACGGCGGTCATCGGAGTGATGGTGCTGGTGGGCAGGTACTTGTTGGCTTCCTTGAAGAAGTCGCCGGGGATGAGCTGGAAAGCTATGGGTGCAACGAACAGAAGTCCCACCAGGCTCATGATGCCACCGGCCGAGTTACGGACGATTGTTCCCAGGGCCATGCCAATGGCCGCCACAGCTGCAACGTAGAGGCTGTTGACCAGGAGGAGCTTGATGGATTGCGAACTGCCGAGATCCAGCTTGAGGTCGTAGGTATCAACGATTGGTAGCGACACCAGGCCGGCGATGTAAATGGACACCGCTGTCAGCAGGAAGGCGCTGACCATGACCACAATGAGCTTGGCCAGGAATGGCGTGAGCCGCTTGGGAACGGCGGCAAACGTTGAGCGTGCCATGCCGGTGGTGAACTCGGAGCTCATGAGCAGGACGCCCAAGGAACCGAGGATGAGCTGGGCGAACGAAATACCTGACGTGGGGATGCTGACTGCCAGATCCCCGCCTTGGGCAGCCATGGCGGCTGCCACTTCGGGATCGGCGGCGGCCTGCTCCGCAAACTGTCCTGTTCCCCAAGCAGAGAGAGCTGCGAAGCCCACCATGACCAGTGCCGTGGAGGCCAGGAGGATCAGAGTGGACATCAAAGTGCGGAACTTGATGAATTCCGAGTTGAGTACACGGTGGAACGCCGGTCCGGGACCGACGGAGTTACGGATGGACTTGCGGTCCAAGGTAGTGGTGCTCATGTTTATTTCCCTCCGACCTGAGCGGGAACCGAGGCCCCGGTGGTGATGTGCGAGTGGTATTCGACCTCGTCCTTGGTGAGTTCCATGTAAGCCTCTTCAAGGCTTGCCTGGAGCGGGGTCAGCTCATAGACCATGACCTGGTTCTCCAAGGCGGTGCGTGCGATGCCTCGGGGATCCAGCCCTGAAACCTCCAGCAGTTCGCGTTCGTGGACCTCCACGGAGACACCGGTTCCGGCAAGGAGCTGCATGAGGCGTTCCGGCTGATCAGTGCGGACTCGGGTGCGTGCCTGGCCCTTGCCGGTGATGATTTCGGCAATGGGTGCGTCGGCGATGATCCTGCCTCGACCGATCACAATCAGGTGGTCTGCCGTCAGCGCCATCTCACTCATGAGGTGGCTGGACAGGAAAACTGTGCGTCCTTCGGAGGCCAGGTACTTGACGAGGTTGCGAACCCAAACCACGCCTTCAGGATCGAGGCCGTTGACCGGCTCGTCCAGGATGATGGTCTGTGGATCGCCCAGCAGCGCGGCGGCTATGCCGAGGCGCTGACCCATACCGAGCGAGAATCCCTTGACCTTCTTCTTGGCAACGTCACCCAGGCCGGTCATCTCGATGACTTCACGAACCCGGCTCTTGGGGATGCTGTGCGTCGCCGCCATGGCAAGAAGGTGGTTGTAGGCAGTGCGGCTCGTGTGGACGGCCTTGGCGTCCAGAAGGGCACCAATCTCGCGCAGCGGCGCCTTGTGCTGGGCGAAGGGCTCACCGTTCACGGTTACAGAACCCGACGTAGGAGCGTCCAGTCCCATGATCATGCGCATTGTTGTTGACTTGCCGGCACCGTTCGGGCCCAGGAAGCCCGTCACCCGTCCGGCTTGGACAGTGAAATTGACGCCGCCAACGGCGGTCTTCTCGCCGTAGACCTTGGTCAGGCCTTTTGCTTCGATCATGGAAGCGTTCCCTCCTCGGAGCACATATGTGTGCAAGTGAGTTTTGAATGTACCTACAACGCTACTCACGGAGGGGCGGTAAATCGCCTGTCTCAGGGATGATTCAGGGTTCAGTCAGGGTAGTCCTCGCGGATGACCCGGTCCGGTCAATCCCGTCGGCCAACTCAGTCCGCCGGCAGCGGCGAGTACACGGTGAGCTCGCGCGGTTTCACAGTGAACTTCGCACTCCGGACTCCGGGCTTCGGCTCCCCGTCAACCGCCAGGACCAATGGTTGCCCAATAGCCTCCACCGTGATTGTGGTGGCCTCGGTCAAGTGGGTGACTTTGGACGCGGCAACGGTGCCGGTCACTACCGCCCACAGTAGTCGCGCCCGGGCGAACGGCTCATCGGCTGTGATCATGCGCAGATCGAAAACACCGTCGTCCAACACCGGCCTGCGAAGCGGCGCGTGATCGCTGGGATAGAACCGGCCCCTGCCCATGTAGAGGATCCACAGCTTGTGTTTCACCCCATCCACCAGGAGGGTGGTGGGGGAGTTCACGCCGAACGTACGCAGGGACGCCACCAAGCCGGCCAGCGGTTTGCCCATGGCCGGCTGGAGCCGCTCCCGCCGCCTCACCAAGTTGGGATACACGCCGACGCTGGCAGTGTTCAGCATGGCCAGATTCGTTGTCTCCGGCGTCTCGGGGAGGCCCCGCTGCACCACCACGTGTCCCAGGTCGACGGACGCCGCATGTCCTTTAGTCACAGCATCGATCGCGTCGTCAATCGAGCTGGTGCCGAGGTCGCGGGCGAAGTGGTTGAGGGTTCCGCCCGGAAGCACCAGGAGGGGCAGTGAATGCTCGACGGCGGCAGCCGCGGCAGTGCCAACCGTTCCGTCACCGCCCCAGACACCGAGCGCAACGGTGCCTGGCCGGGTTGCCGCCGCATCTATCTCGGCCGCGACGTCCTCACCCTCAGAAATTTCCCGTATATAAGCCTTAGGGAATATAACTTTCAACAATTCCGCAGTCTCGGGGGAGTAAGAGCCACCTAGGACGTTGACAGCGATACTCAGCCCTTCGCCGTCGGAAATTGCCGGGGCCTCCGCAGGAGTCCGCCGGGGAGTCGGTTCGGGCGGTCGCGCTGGCCACCACTTGCGGGTCAGTAAGGCCGCTCCCGCCCCCAGGGCGGAACCGAACACCACATCGGAGGGCCAATGGGCACCCGTGTGCACGCGCGAGTAGGCGACCCCCGCAGCGATGGGAGCCAACAAGGCGCCCAGCGTCGGGGAGACAATACCGGCGCCTACTGCAAAGGCCACCGCCGACGCGGAATGACCGGACGGCATGGAAGAACTGATCGGCTGGGGGTGCACGAAACGAAAGATGGGCAAATGCTCGGGCAGCGGGCGGGTCCGGGGCAGCGCCGTTTTGAAGACCAGATTTGTAACCCCGGAGGCAACACCCAAGGCAAGGAGGCCGTGCAGGGCTGCCCTCCGGGGCTTTCCGGGGAAAGTAGCCATGATCCCTGCAATACCGAACCAAAGTTTGCCTTTGGTGGCCGCAGCAGAGAGTTCGCGAAAGAACACGTCGTGATCACCCTGGGGTTGCCGGGACACAGCCCGGACCAGGAAGTGATCGAATCTCGCAACCCGTTTGGGGCCTTTGCCCAAGAAGCCTCGCATGCCATCACACTAACGCCTGCGGTGTCGCCAAGCTGCCGTCGCTACGATGAATGGATGATTCGTGTACTCCATCCGCGTCAACCTCCCAGCTGGCAGTTGGTCACCCCCGGAGTGCTCCTGCTCTGTGCGTTCGCAGTTCCCGGGGTGCTGCTTATGGCAGGGCAAGGGGAACCGGCATTCAACGGCGTGGACACCATATGGCAGGCCTACGCCTTCAGCCTGCACTCACCCTTCTGGGATGGAGTCAACGTCGTCCTCAACTGGGCCGGCTACGCGGGGATGCTCGTCTTCCATGTGGTGCTCGCGATTTCGCTCGTCATATGGCAGCGACCCATGGCGGCGGTCTTCGCCGCGTTGAGCGGCATCGTCGTGCTGGCGCTGACGCAGCTTGCCAAAGCCGTGGTGGGTAGAGATAGGCCGGAGGGCGCCAGGGTTTTATCTGATACAGGTTCATACCCATCGGGGCATGTCTCTGCGACAACTGCCTTCCTGCTGGTGCTTTCCATACTGATTGGACGTTGGTGGATGGCACTGATGGCAGTCATTGGTGTTATCGCCATGATGATCAGCCGCACCTACCTTTCGGCCCATTGGCTAAGCGACGTACTCGGTGGTGCGTGCCTCGCCGCCGGCATTGTCCTGCTGATGTGGTGGCGTTTCCGTGATATATGCATCAAGGAGAATGCGCAAGCGGACGGACAGACTATTTGGGCGGCAAGGGCTTCGCAACGCCGGCAAGCAGCAGGGCAAGCAAAATAGGCGCTCCGATGGCCAGCAAGGCCAAGTGGATTCCGGTGTGGTCACCCAAGTAGCCCAGCAGTGGCGGGCCAGCCAGGAACGCTACGTAGCCGATGGTGGAAACCACTGAAACGCGTGCAGCTGCGTGCTTCGGATCGTCCGCTGCGGCCGACATTCCCATAGGGAAAGCCAACGCTGCGCCGATGCCCCAAAGGGCTGCTCCAACGCCTGCCAGGATTACATTGCCGGCGAAGACGAACAATGCAAGGCCAACGGCGGCCGCGGCCATGCTGGCCCGGAGGACGTTCACTCGTCCAAACTTGTCGATCGCCTTGCCGCCGAAGAACCGCATGATGGTCATAGCGAGAACAAAGAGCGCGAACAGCAACGCGCCTGTGGATTCCGAGGCGCCAAGCCCGTCCACGGCAGCCTTCGCGATCCAGTCGTTGCCTGCCCCTTCGGTGAGGGTGGCGCCGAGGACTACGACGCCGATGAGCAGCGTCCTGCCGTCCCGCCAAGCCGTGGGGCCCTTCTCAGCCGCCACGCCGCCGTCGTGAATTTCTTCAACCGCGTGCGGCAGGAAGTACTTAGGGACCGTCAGCGCCAAAGCGACGGCGATGGCCGCGATGACCAACAAGTGCTCCGGCAAGCCGACACCCAGTTGGGAGAGGCCGGCACCGATCAGTGCGCCCAGGAACGCGCCACCGCTGAAGGCAGCATGGAACTGCGGCATGATGGTGCGCTTGAGCCGGTGCTCGACGTCGGCGCCTTCAATGTTCTGCGCCACGTCCCACAGGCCGATGCCGATGCCGAAGAAGAACAGGGCAACGGCTGTGCCCGGAACGGACGCGGCCATCAGTGAGAAGGCGATTGCCGCGCCGGCAGCCCCAGCCACGATGCCGGCCACCCGGACCGTATTGGCTGTACCTATCCTGCCCACCACCCATCCGGCTGATGGAAGCGCCAGCAAGGACCCGACGGCGGTGCAGAGCAACAGAGTGCCCATCTGACCGGACGTCAGGCTGAGTGCCTCGGTCACGGCGGGGATGCGGGCAGCCCAGCTGGCGAAGACCAAACCGTTCATGCCGAAGATCAGGAACGTCGCCACCGCAGCGGCGTTGACGTTGGTGGTGCTTCTGGTGTTGGTGGTCATGCAATCACAACTTCCACGGAGAGTTTGTTGAGCCGGGCAAGATCTTCGGGGGGTGGTTCCTGGTCTGTCACGATGACGGCCACGGTGTCCATGGCTGCAACGAGTGCTAGCGCGTTGGCATTCCATTTGCTTCCTGAAGCCGCCACTATCACCCGGCTTGCCGATTCCAGACCGGCGCGCTTGACTGCGGCGTCCTCGAGGTCGTGGGCCAGCAGGCCGTCTTTCAGATTGAGGGCGCAGGGAGTTACGACGGCGGTGTCGAACCTTAGCGAGCGGATGTTGGCTTGCGTCATGGGTCCCCGGAAGGATTGCTCACCTGGGATGAGGCTGCCACCTGGGAGGATGAGCTCGGGTGTGCGGCCATCCTTGGTACGCGTCAGTGCCTCCACGCCGTGCAAGGACATGGGCATCACGGTGAGTTCGCGCCTGCTGAGCCTGCGTGCGATCTCCGTGGCGGTGGATCCACTGTCCAGCCACACGTGTTCGCGGTCTCTGAGGAGCGCGTCCACGGCTGCTGCGATCCGTATTTTGGCGTCGTGGTCTTCCAACTCGCGTTGCCCGTAGCCGGGGTTGTCGCCTCGGGCCACCAGGCTGCGGGCGCCCCCGTGGACCCGTTTCAGCACACCGTTGGCAGCGAGGCTCTCGAGGTCGCGGCGGATGGTGGCCCCGGAGGCTCCCGTCGCTTGGACGAGTTCATCCACCGTGGCTTCTTCGCGGTTGCGCAACAACTCGCCAATGAGTCGGTGGCGGTCAGCAGTCCCCATGCTTCAACCGTAGCAATGTTTGCTCAGTTAATCATCCGGTGTGCTCATTTGCGCACCGACGCTCTCGCACATCCCATGGCCTAAAGCGAAACGCTCTCGCAGCAGGTGCAAGAGCGTTCGCGGAATACCGCTGGAAAGTGAGAGAGCGTCCGGGGTTAGCGGGCGCGCTCCACCCTCTTCTCGTCCCAAACAGGTTCCTCGGACTCGTAGACCTTGCCATCCGACCCGAAGATCATGAAGCGGTCGAAGGACTTGGCGAACCAGCGGTCGTGCGTGACTGCCAGGACGGTCCCTTCGAAAGCATCGATGGCCCGCTCCAGAGCCTCGCCCGAGTGAAGGTCCAGGTTGTCCGTGGGCTCGTCGAGCAGCAGCAGGGTGGCGCCGGAGAGTTGCAGGAGCAGGATTTGGAAACGAGCCTGCTGGCCGCCGGACAAGGACTCGTACTTCTGCTCGGACTGACCGGCCAGGCCGTACGAATCCAAGGCTCCAGCTGCCGCCTCGCGGGGAAGGCCGGAGCGGTGTTCGTCTCCACGGTGCAGGATCTCCAACAAGGTCCTGCCCAACAGATCAGGGCGGACGTGTGTCTGGGCAAAGAAGCCGGGCCGGATGCGGGCTCCCAGCTTCACAGTGCCCTCGTGGGGCACTTCAGCGATCACGACGTCGGACACCGGCAGGTGCTCGCGCTCGGGGTCTGTGCCGCCGGTGGCGAGGAGGCGCAGGAAATGGCTCTTGCCGGAACCGTTGGAACCGAGCACACCAACGCGATCGCCAAACCAGATCTCGGTGGAGAACGGCTTCATGAGCCCGGTCAGTTCGAGCTTCTCGGCCACCACAGCACGCTTGGCCGTTCGACCACCTTTAAGGCGCATTTTGACGTTCTGCTCGATCGGCAATGCCTCGGGCGGGCCGGCTTCCAGGAACTTGGCGAGGCGGGTCTGCGCTGCCTGGTACCTGTTAGCCATGTCGGAGCGGAACGCGGCCTTGTTCTTGTACATATTGACGAGTTCCTTGAGCTTGATGTGCTCCTCGTCCCAGCGCTTGCGGAGTTCCTCGAAACGGGCGTTACGGTCAGCGCGTGCCTCAACGTAGGATCCGAAGCCACCGCCATGAATCCACGCCCCGGCACCGTTGATGCCGGGCTCGAGAGTGACGATGCGGCCGGCGGCGTTGTTAAGCAGCTCACGGTCGTGACTGATGAACAGCACAGTCTTCTTGGACTCGTTGAGTTTCCCCTCCAGCCAACGCTTGCCAGGGACGTCCAGATAGTTGTCCGGCTCGTCCAGGAGCAGGAGCTCATCCGGACCCGCAAACAGGGCTTCGAGCACCAAGCGCTTCTGCTCACCACCGGACAACGTGGAGGCGCGGCGGAACTGCGCCTTGTCGAAGGAAATTCCGAGTGCTGCCATGCACACTTCGTCCCAGACGGTTTCGACGTCGTACCCGCCGGCGTCTCCCCAGTCCACGATCGCCTGCGCGTACTTCATCTGCGTGGGCTCGTCATCGTGCTCCATCATGGCCAGTTCGGCGTCCTCCACGGCCTTCGCAGCAGCGGCGAGGCCGGCTTGTGCCGTGGAAACCAGGAGGTCCCGGACGGTCGATTCGTCACGGACCTGCCCAACGAACTGCCGCATGATGCCCATGTTTCCGGAACGGCCCACCACACCTTCGTCAGGGGTGAGATCGCCGGAAATGATCTTGAACAGGGTGGTCTTGCCCGTTCCATTGGGTCCGATGAGCGCCGTCTTGGTGCCATCGGGGACCTTGAAAGTCACCCCGTTGAGCAGCTGGGTGCCGTCGGAGAGGAAGTAGTCGATGCCGGAAACGTCAATATGGGCCACGTTTCAATCCTCCCACGGCGGCGTAATAGCGCTCGACGGCGGCGGCCGGCTTGGGTGCCCGGCTGACTTACGCCCCGCTGGCGGTGCATGGTTTCCTTCTGTCCCCCTCTGCCGTGAAGAGCTACCGTGAAGGGACAGTCAGCCCAGGGCAGGTGATGGCATGCAAATTGGTTCCCGGTCATCGCGAAGCCTTCTCGCTTGTTTGCTGGCCGCCATTATGGTGGGAGGCCTTGGCCCGCCGGCAGCGGGTAACGCCGCCATCCCGGCAGCGAATGCGGAGATCACCGGATCGGCCTACGAGGCCTTGGACACCTTCCTCCAGGCCCAGCTTGAGACGCTCGGGGTTCCCGGTGCCGCCGTCGTGGTTGTCCAGCACGGTGTCCAGGTGCATTCAGCTGCGTTTGGCCGCGCCGACAACTCGGGACGGCCCATGACCGCTCAGACGCCGGTGCTCCTGGCGTCCACCACCAAGTCACTCACAGCAATTGCCGTGATGCAGCAGGTTGAGGCGGGCAGGCTGGAGTTGGATGAGCCTGTCCAGACGTACTTGCCGTGGTTTGCATTGAAGGATAGCCGCGCGTCCGCGATCACAGTCCGCCATCTGCTGCACCAAACCAGCGGAATGGCTTCAGCAGGTACGGCGTTTGAAGGCAGCGACACCCAAGGTCCCGAAGCCCTGGAAGAAGGTGTCCGTGCACTGTCAGGCGCTCCTCTGGCCAGGTCACCCGGCGAAGCCTTTGGGTATGCCAACGCAAACTACAACATTCTGGGCCTCCTGGTCCAAACGGTCTCAGGCCAGCCTTTCGGCGATTACGTGAGGCAGCACGTCTTCGAACCCTTGGACATGATCCACAGCCACCCGACGCAGGCGGCTGCCCGCGCTGACAATGTGGCTGCCGGGTATTCGTTATGGTTTGGCTCGTTCTGGGGTCAGACGGATGCACCTGCGCCAGCCACTGGCATGCCGTCCACCACCATGTACTCTTCCGCCGAGGACTTGGGTCACGAGTTAACGGCACTGCTGGGACAGGGGCGGTACGGCGAAGGACGCGTCCTCCAGCCGCAGAGCGTGAACGCGATGTTCGAGCCCCGCGTACAAGTGGACGGCTCCAAGGGGTACGGCATGGGGTGGTTCACCCGTCCACTTGTGGAGTCCGCGGATACTTCCAAGCAACCACTTGACGGAGAATTGCCGCTGCTGCTGGAACACCAGGGCGAGTGGGGCAACTCCCACACGTATCTGGCAATGATTCCCGCTTCCGGAATTGGTGTCGCGTTGGTTATCAACGCCAATGACACCTCTTCACCCTCAAGACTGAAGGCCGTGGATAGCAATGTCCTGCGGATCCTCCACGGTCAGCCCCCTGCACCAACAGTTGTGCAGGAGGACTGGCTGCAGCGCTACAGCTGGGTCGTCGCACTGGCATTGCTGCTCGCAGAGTTGCTCAGTTTGTGGCTGGCACTTTCCATCCTGCTCAGGAGCCGCACATCACCCCCAAAGTGGAAGCCACTCACCTTGGTTTTCAGCGCGCTTGTCTTGGACGCGTTCGCACTATGGTTGTGCTTCGTTTATGCACCCGCCAGGTTTGACACGAACCTCACCGTCATCGTCCGCCAGTTTCCCGACGTCGGACTTTTCCTGGTGCCGGTCCTGGCTTTGGCCCTTCTCTGGCCCATCCCGCGAACAGCTCTCTTGCTCTGGAAGGTGCGGATGGCTCCGCATCCAAGCGGTATCAGCCAGCCGCGCTAAGGAAGGACTTCAGCAGGGGTCCGCTGGTGGTGGCGCCGAGGCCGCCTTCTTCCACAAACACGGCAACTGCCAGGTCCCCGTGCGTTGCGACGATCCACGCATGCGTCTTGGGCGGGTTGTCATTCCCGAATTCCGCGGTACCGGTCTTTGCCCCTACCGGCGTCCCGGGGACTTCCGCGAGGAATCCCGCGTGCCCGGAGGTCACCACGGCCCGCATCATGTCTGAGAGCGCAGCGGCTTCTTCCTTGGTGATCGGTTTGGTGGACGCCGGTGACACGGGAGCGGCGCTTACTGAAGCGGACGACGGCGACGCGCCGCCACTTTCGGTGGTCGCGGCGCTGGCGCTGGGGTTCTGGGCGGCGTCAGCGTTCTGGGCGCCATCGGCGTTCAACACGAGCTGCGGAGAAACGGGAGCGCCGTTGGCGACGGAAGCAGCCATGACCGCGGCCGAGAGCGGGGAAAAAAGCACCTTGCCCTGGCCAATCATGGAAGCAGCATGCTCGGTACCTTCGGCAGCGCCAGGAACCGAACCCAGGAACGCGTCAGCGCCAAGCTTGGGAGCTTCAACCGCTACGCCGAGGGCCTGGGCTGCGGATTCGAGCTGGTCCTGGCTGACGGCATCACGGGCGTTGATGAAGGCAGTGTTGCAGGAGTGTGCGAACGCGTCACGCAGGGCCACCGAGCCAAGGGAGCTTTCGGGGTAGCCTTCGGCATTTTTGAACGTGCGGCCGTCCACAGTCAGCGTTGAGGGGCATTCAACCTTCGAGTCCGGTGTAGCGCCGTTGCGGAACATCGCCAGTGAATCGACGATCTTAAACGTGGACCCGGGCGCATACTGACCAAGCAGAGCCGTGTTGTACCCGTTGCTGCCGGGTCCGGACGCGGCAGCAAGGACGGCTCCGGTGGACGGCTTGAGGGCAACAATGGCCGACGCTGGTCCAACACCAGCCAACGTCTCTTCGGCCAACTGCTGGAGTTTCAGGTCAAGGGTGGTTTTGAGCGTAGTGCCGGGGGACGGGAGAGACGAGAAGAACACCTTTGTGCCGAGCGTCTCGCCTTCAGACTTCACCTCGGGCGTGGCGAGAACTTCCACGCCGTCTTTGCCTCGCAGTAAGGAGTCGTACTTCTGCTGCAGGCCGCCGGTGCCCGTGGTGTCCCCGGCACGCAGCGCACCGTTGGAGTTTTCAATCTGTTCGGCACTGGCTTGGCCAACGCTGCCCAACAAGGCGCGGGCAAAAGTCCGGGTGGGAGCCAAAGCCATGGAGTCCAGGATGCTCGAACCGCCCGGAATGGCCTCGATTTTCGCCTCAGTGACCTCCGCCGTGTAGGCACGCAGCACGATGCCCTCGACGAAAGCCTGCGGACCTGAGGCGGCAACCTGCTTGGCGTATTCTTCTGCATCGAGCCCGAGCAGCGTCGCCATGGCACGGGCAGAAGCATCGGCTTGCTCTGCCGGAACCTTGGTTTTGTCGATGCCCACACGGAAGACCGGACGGTCCTCAACGATCGGCGCATCCCCGGCGCCGAGGATCTGACCACGTTGGGCGGGAACTGTTTTGACCGACAAGGTTTCACCCTCGGAGAGTTCGGGAGCCAGAATTGCGGGGGTCCACTGGACAGCCCACTTGTCGCCGGACTTCTTCAGCGTGGCCTCGGAACTGTACTCCCACTTGGCCGAGCCGATGTTCCAGGTGTAGTTAAGGGGAAAGGTTGCGGTGTCGCCGTCGAGTTTTACGTCGCCGGATGCGACCGCCGGCTTGGCGTCGAGTCCCTCGAACACGGCTTTGAGTTGATCATTGGCCGCGGCGGCGTCCTTACCCTCAACGGCCAGTTGGCCGACGTCGAGCGCTGCCAGCGAGGACGCGAGCTGCTTGGCTGCTCCTTCCGCACCGGCGCGGCCGTCATCGCAGGCGGTCAATGAACCAGCCGTGACCAGCGATACGAGACCAAGTACAAGGCTGTGTTTTTTCAATTTCCCCATTTGCGACATTATGCACCGTTCCCCTGACAGTTTCTTGTCCCGGCCAGCAGACGGACGAAGCCCGGGCCAAGGAGCCCACGTAAACCCGGCGCCCCGAACCCAACTGAGTCGCATTAAATGCCGTTTTGAGCGCTCAAAACGGCATTTAATGCTACTTAGTTGGGAGTTAGCGCCCGCGGATGACCCTGCGCTGCGTCGCTACGGCAATGGCCGCGGTTCGGTTGTCGACGCCAAGCTTCGAGTAGATGTGCACCAAGTGCGTCTTCACCGTGGCCTCGGAAATGAAGAGCTGCTTGGCCATGGCACGGTTGCTCATGCCCGTCGCCAAGAGCTCCAACAGCTGGACTTCCCGGGCACTCAGGGCGGGCGAAGGATTCCGGATGCGGCCCATGAGCCGCGCCGCAACTTCGGGTGCCAGCGCGGTTTGCCCGGCAGCAGCGGACAAAACGGCTTGTCTAATCTGATCCGGCGGGGCGTCTTTCAACATGTAGCCGCTGGCACCGGCCTCCACCGCGGCGAGGATGTCGGCGTCGGTGTCGTAAGTCGTCAGAATCAGCACAGGGGGCGGGGGAGTCCCAGCCTCGCCGGCCTTGATTTTTTCCGTGGCTGTCACACCGTCCATGCCGCTGCCCATTTGCAGGTCCATGAGCACCAGGTCTACGGGCTCGCCAAGGGTGTGCAGCTTGCTGAGTTCCACCAGGGCGGCGTCACCATCCGCCGCTTCGGCCACCACCGTGACACCTGGAAAGTCGGCGAGCATGGCCCGCAGCCCCGCCCGTACCACCGGGTGGTCATCCACTAGCAAGACACGGATATCACTCACGCAGCACCTTCATCCGCCGGCAGCGGCACGCGAATCGCAACCACTGTTCCTTCACCGGGTGCCGACTCGATTTCCAAGCGCCCGTCCAGCGCGGTCAGCCGTTCCCGCAAACTCTGAAGCCCGACGCCGGTCCCATCGCCACGCGCTGGACCCACCGCCGTCGACGGTTCGAAACCAACGCCGTCGTCGAAAACGTCCAAGGTTACCTCATCGCCAAGGAAGGACAGGGTCACGACGGCGGCCCGCGCGTGGGCGTGAGCCCATACGTTCGCGAGGGAAGCCTGGGCGGCCCGGAGCAGGGTGGTCTGGTACGTGTTCGGCAGTTCCACAGGCGTACCAACCAGCTCGAAGCGGCAGCGCAGCGCGGAACCCCGCGCAGCGGCCTCCGTTTCCGTTTTCCCACAGAGTCGGCGGAGGGTGTCGACGAGTCCTGACTCCTCAAGGTCCGGCGAACGCAGGCCGCGAACAAAGCTGCGCGCTTCAGCCAAATTGGCCGACGCCGTGTCCTGTACCGTCCGTAACCGCTCCTTGGCAGCAGTGGCATCGCCATCGTCCAAGGCTCTCTCTGCGGATCTTCCCATCAAGACGATGCTGGAGAAACCCTGGGCCAGGGTGTCGTGGATTTCCCGGGCGAGCCTTTCACGTTCAGCCAGCATTCCGGCGTCGTGCTGGGTTCGGGCAAGTTCCGCTCGTGTTCTGCGGAGTTCGTCAGCAACAGTGCGCTGGTTTTCGGCTTCGAGAAAGAGGGCACGGTACGCCAGCCCCGTGACCACCGCGAACACGGCCCCGAACACCGGTCCCAGGATCATCGCAAGCTGCAGGCCGCCGTCGGATGCTCCCCGGCTGTGGAACCACAGCGTGCCCACCAGAAGGGCAGTGCTCAGACCAATCGCGGGCAAGGCGAGTCCGCGGGGGAGCAGGTGCAGTTGCAGGAAGAACAGAGGGAAGGCCACCCATGCGAAGTCGCTGCTGACCAGGAGGAGCAGCAGCCACACGAGCATCACCGCGCCCAACCACCAGCGCGCGTAAGGTGCGGGATTGAAGCGCGTTGCGTCGCTTGCATGACGCTTTTCCAGAAGCGTGCCACTGAGGTACACCAGCGCCAGCAAGGCCGAAAGCCCCAGTCCAGCGGCCACAGCCAGAGCCGACGGTGCGCCGCTGGTTCCCATTCCCGTCACCAAACGGACAACGGCCACAAGCAACAGAACCGCGAAACCGACATGCAGGCTCACTCGCAGCACGCGGAGTATTGTGGCGGCGCCAGCGGGAGACTGCATGCATCCCAGCGTATCCCCGACATTCCTCGGAGAAACCGCGTTTCCGTCCCCTGAAGCCTGAATCAACCATTCGGTTGATCGTCAGCTCAACCCCACGATGCCAGCCAATCCATCCGGCTCCCGATGTCCCTTCCACGCATCGCCGGAAGAGTTGATATGGACGGGACCAAGCCCGCAATGAATCGAAGGAATACGATGTTTCTTGCCATCCGCGACATTCGCTTCGCCAAGGGCCGTTTTGCGCTCATGGCCAGCGTCGTCGCCCTGATCACCTTGTTGCTCGTCATGCTTTCCGGGCTTACGGCGGGCTTGGGCAACCAGTCGACGTCGGCCATTGGGGCCTTGCCCGTTCAGCAGATCGTCTTCGGCGCACCTACCGGCGGGGAGCCAAAGGCGTCCTTCACAGAATCGGAAGTTTCCTCCGCGCAGCTGGAGACGTGGAGGGACCAGCCCGGCGTTACTTCGGCGCAGGCACTCGGAATCAGCCAAAGCCGTGTGCTGTCGCTAGGGGAAGGTGGCGCACCGAGCGGTACTGCGAACACCGCCGTCTTTGGTGGGGCAGGGGCTCCGGCAGCTGTGGAGGACGGGACGGTGGTGATTGGCGAAACTCTGGCAAAGGAGCTCTCGCTGGAGGCCGGCGGCCGGGTCCGTGTGGGCCGGACAGACCTTACCGTGGCCGAGGTTGTGGAGGACCAGTGGTACTCCCACACCGGAGTGGTCTGGACGACGCTCGACACGTGGCGGACCATCGCCCACGCGGCCCCCGGGACAGCGACTGTTATCACCGCAACTTACGACGCCGGATCTTCCGTGGACCTCAACGCCGCCAACGCCGCGGCTGGCACCGTCAGCTCGGATCCCGTGGGCTCCTTCCAAGCTTTGGCCTCCTACAAGAGTGAAAACGGGTCACTCATGCTCATGCAGGCATTCCTCTACGGGATCTCAGCCTTGGTGATCGTCGCCTTCTTGACCGTATGGACCGTGCAACGCACACGAGACATAGCCGTACTCAAAGCGATGGGAGCTTCATCCGGCTACGTGCTGCGGGATGCCCTTGCCCAGGCCGCCCTGGTCCTGCTGATCGGCGCCGGTGTGGGCGGACTGATTGGCGTGGCAGGCGGATTCTTCGCGGCTCAAGCGGCACCCTTCCTGATCACGCCTGTGACCACGCTGGTTCCCATCGCAGGGATCGTCCTCCTCGGTTTGGCAGGGGCTGTCCTGGCCGTCAGAAATGTCACCAAGGTCGATCCACTGCTGGCCCTCGGCGGCAACTAATACATTCCCAGAAAGGCATGCATCATGACTCCGGCACTGACCCTGAACAACGTCTCCCTCGAATACCCTGACGGCAGTTCCACTCTCAAGGCATTGGACGCCGTCAACCTCAGCATCCGCAGGGGTGAATTCCTCTCCCTCGTGGGTCCTTCCGGATCCGGAAAATCCTCCTTGCTGGCCGTCGCCGCGACTCTCGTCAAACCTACGGCGGGGCTAATCATCATCGACGGACAGGATGTGTCGGCCCTTTCGGAGGCTGAACGCACAGCCCTTCGCCGGGACAAGGTGGGCATCATCTTCCAGCAGGCCAACTTGCTGCCCTCACTGACCGCCGTCGAGCAGTTGCTGATCCGCGAACATCTGCGGGGAAAGCCCGTGCGCGACGAACGCGAGATGGCGGCGGAACTACTGAACGTCGTCGGGCTGTCCGGGGTGGCACACAAGAGGCCACACCAGCTGTCCGGAGGCCAACGTCAAAGGGTGAACATTGCGAGGGCCCTCATGGGAAGCCCAACGGTTCTTCTCGTCGATGAACCAACGGCCGCGCTGGACCACGAACGCAGCGAGTCGATCGTCCGGCTACTCCGGCAGGTCACGGATGAATTCCAGACAGCCACCGTCATGGTCACTCACGACACAGAGTTCCTGCCTCTCACTGACGCCGTGACCACGATGCGTGATGGACGAATCAGCCGTGCGCTGGTCCCGTCCGCGCAGCCCAACTAGGTAACAGCACCTGTCGGTTTGAGCGCTCAATGGGACATTTGCTGTTACCTAGTTGGGGGAGCCGAGGAGGGCTTCGTCTTGCGCTTCGTCGTAGGCGTCACGGGCTTCGAGAATGCTGGGCACATGATTCTCCGCCCAGTGGCGCAACATGGTGAGCGGCTGCAACAGGGACTCGCCTAAACCTGTCAGCTCATACTCCACCCGTGGCGGTACCTGCGCGTAGACGGTACGGGTAATCAGGCCGTCGCGTTCCAGGGCGCGCAGGGTTTGCGTCAGGACCTTGGGAGTAACTACGTTCACCATTTTGCGCAGTTCCGAAAAGCGGACCGGCCCGTCACCGAGCACTTGAATCACCAACGAAGCCCATTTATCGCCGATGCGTTGGAAGACCACCCGCGAAGGACAGTTGGGGTCGAGGATATTTGCCGGGAGGTCGTTAGTATCCAAAAGGTAACTCAGTTCCTTTGAAGCTATCAGTATCCTCTGGATACCGTTGGGGTTATTGGCAAGGATACCAACCTCAAGGAGAGCTATGAAAATCGCAGTCTACGGCGCAACCGGTATGGTCGGCAGCCAGATCGTCAACGAATCCATCACCCGCGGCCATGAGGTCACAGCCATCTCCCGCAAGGGTGCAGAGGTTCCCGGTGCCGCTGCCCAGGCAGCTGATCTGGCTGACGCCCAGGCCTTCGTCTCCATCGCCAAGGATCACGACGTCGTTGTGCTGGCTACGGGCCCCAGCCGCACCGGCGGCGACCACGGCGAGTGGCTCGACGCGATGGCTTCCGCCTACAGCAATGCCGAGGGAACCCGCCTCATGATCGTCGGCGGTGCCGGCACCTTGGAGATCGACGGCGTCCGCCTGCTCGATTCCCCCGACTTCCCCGAGGCCTACAAGGCAGAGGCCACCACCGCAGCCAAGGCCTTCGAAGCCGTGAAGCAGACCCCGGAGACCATCGACTGGACCGTCTTGGCTCCCGCTCCCGTCATCCAGCCGGGTGAGCGCACCGGTGAATACACGGTTGCCAAGGATTCACCGGCCGGCAACAGCATCTCCACGCAGGACTACGCAGTAGCCATGCTGGACGAGATCGAGAGCCCGGCGCACCGCCGCGCCCGCTTCACCGCCGCCAACTAACGAGCCGCTACAGTCCGACGCCCAGCCCGGGTACTCGCATCTTGAATATGTCCTTCAGGGCATACCTTGCCGCGTGGTACCCGGGCATTCCCGTAACCCCCGGACCAGGCGGCGTTGACGAGGAACACAGATACACGCCCTCCATTGGCGTTCGCCAAGGCACGTTGGACACAACCGGCCGTTGCACCAGACCACGCAGGTCCAACAGTCCTGCACTGAAGTCACCACCAACATAGTTCTCGTTGTACGCGGACAGTTCCGCCGCCGTCGTGGTCTTTGACGCCACCACAACATCCCGGAAGCCTGGTGCGTACCGCTCGATGCGCGCTGTGACAGCTTCGGCCATGTCCACCTTGGAGTTGGCGGGGACGTGGCAATAAGACCATAAAACGTGGCGACCTTCCGGAGCCCGCGTCGAATCCACCACGGATGGCTGGGACACCAGGACATAGGGTTCCGTTGGATGTTTGCCCATGTCCACCAGGTTCTCGGACTCTGCCATTGCCCGCCGTGAACCGCCAACGTGGACAGTCCCTGCCTTCGCCAATGCGGAATCACGCCAAGGAACAGGGCCGGACAGGATGAAGTCCACCTTGCATGCTGCATTCCCGAAGCGGAATGCTTCAAGTGCTCGACGGTAACGGTCGGGAACTTCCGAGCCACCCAAGCGCGCCAGAGTTGGCGGGGCAACATCCAGCAGGATGGCCTTCGCCGGCCGGACCTGATCCAGCGAACCCACGCGTTCGCCCACATGGATGGTGCCGCCGTGAGCAGTAAGATCGTCAGCCATGGCACGGGCAATGGACATGGAGCCGCCAACAGGTATCACCCAACCGCCCGCGTGGGCCAGAGTGCTGAGCAACAGCCCGGCACCCGTTGAGCTAAGGGACGGCTGCGATCCAAGGGCATGCGACATCACACCCGTCAGCAGCGCAGGGGCGGCTTCTTCGCGGAATCGGCGCATCCAGATCGGGGTCCCCTGATCCAGGGTCGCCAGCCCAAACCTGACTGCCGCCAGAGGATCCTTTGGAATGCGCAGGAGTTGGTTGGACGTAAATTCCACAACCCCGTCCACCCGCTCCAGCAACGGCTGCATCAGGCGTCGGTAAGCGGGTCCATCGACACCCAGCTCCTGCACCGTCCGATCCAGGGATTGGTAGGCCAAGGCCGCACCGCCGATGTCCAACGGCGTACCATGCTGGACCTCCGGCACCCTCAGGTCCACGCGCTGCGACAGCTCGAAAGCGCGGAAAAAGGGCGACGCAACAGCCATGGGATGCACCGCGGAGCACACGTCGTAGAGGTAGCCGGGTTCAATCAACTCACTGGTCCGGGACCCACCACCGATCGCATCGGCTGCTTCGTAGAGACGGACACTCAGGCCCGCACGGGCCATAACCACTGCGGCGGCCAGGCCATTAGGACCGGCGCCGACGACGGCGACATCAACCATCGCTGTTTACCTCCGTACGCTGGGATGCTTTGGGGTCGATAGTCTCCACCGTAGCCCGAGGACGCCACGGCAACACTGACCGGGAGGGGCGGAAAGCGTCGAGCCTCAGCCAGTCCCGGGCGCCGTCAAATGGTCCACCATGGGGATCGTCCTCGCCATACGCGCGTAGTGGATCCTGGGCAGGGTCCCAAATATCGATGGCCACCCGCAGCATGAGATATGCCGTTACAACCATATGTAAGCCCACGGCCAGCACGTAGTAGGACATATCAATGTTGTGCTGGACGGATCCGCCACTGGTGGTTTGGCCCAGATACATCCAGACGGCGGCCCAGTGCAGCCCTTCTGCGGCTTGCCAGATGAGGAAATCGCGCCAGCGGGGCCGGGCCAGAGCGAGGAGCGGTATGAGCCAGATGACGAACTGGGGCGAGTAAACCTTGTTGGTCAGGATGAATGCGGCAACAATCAGGAACACCAGTTGGGCCAGACGGGGTCGCCGTGGAGCACATAAGGCCAAAGCACCGATAAGTACGAACGCCAGGACGAACAGGAACAGTGCCATGGAATTGATGGCTGCGCCGTCAATCTGCACCCAACGGACCCTGTCCGCCACGAGGTTGTACGCAAACCAAGGTGAGCTGTACCCGGCAGGGCGATCCTGGCTGAATTCAAAGAAGTATCGCCAGCCCGAAGGGTTCATCGCTGCGATGGGCAAGTTCACCGCCAGCCAGGATCCTGCGGCCGCACCAGCTGTGATGAAGAAGGCGCGCAGCTTGCCGGTTCGGAGGGCCAACAGCAACACGGCACCGAGTATGAGGGCCGGGTACAGCTTGGTGGCAGCTCCCAGACCGATGACCACTCCAGCCAGGATCAGCTTGTCCCTGGAGAACAAGTACATGCCCAGAGCCAGCAGCCCCACAGCCCACATGTCCCAGTTGATGAACCCGGCGAGGATGATCCCGGGTGCTACGGCCACCATGGCTGCGTCCCAAGGGCGGCGCCTGTTGATCCTGGCGGTCAGGAGGACGGTAACGATCCAAATCGCGACGATCAGTGTTGCGTTGACATCGAAGTAACCCAGGATGCGTTCGTTCCCCATGCCTTGGCCGGGCACTAGAAAAGCTGTCACGCCGGCGATGATGCCCATGAGCACTGGATACTCGAACAGGCTGCCTTGGGTGAAGAAGGGAAATATGCCCTCACCGAGGCCGCGGTTCCGGAAGAGCTCAGGGAAGTCGGAATAGCAGGTCGCGTAGAACTGGCCAGGAGTCTCCCAGCCACGGATGCGGCAGTAATCCTTTGCGATTACGGCGAGCAGTGCAGCCACAACGGTGAGGATTATCAGGACCCGTTCTACAGTGAACGGGCCGGGTTGAATGTTCCCTGGCGACGAATGCTTGCCCAAGGGTCCCCCCACGAGTTCCGTGAAGTTGCGAAGCAGGGAGTCGCTGCGGCTAGGAACCACAAAGCGGGCACGTTTTTGTAGCCGGTGAGGCTTCGTCTCCTGCATGCGATCGAGCTTACAGTCCTGCGAGGTGCACGGGGTCAGAGCTTCATGGGATTAAAAGGGGAGGAGCCCACGCGTAGCCGCGTGGGCTCCTTGAGGTTCAGCATGAATGTGTGGCATCTGAACTCCTTCTTGCTGGCTGAAGGGAATCAGCGGATGAGTCCCATCTGGTGCAGGACAACGTAGACGTCTTCACGGCGCTGGTCGAGCAGCTGGCCGTTGAACAAAGTGCGGTCCTTGGGAGCATCGGTGCTCTTGTAGAAACGCATGTCTTCGGGGCGTTTGCGCATGGTTCACCTCCTTTCGTCAAAGAAATACCGGCATTTAGGCGCGACAATTAAAGCCAAATGAATTCAAAAGAAATCAAGGGCCAAAAGGGCATAAATAGCCGAGGCTAATAAGGGGATTTGCGGACCGAATCGGGAAAGCCCGAATCGCCGTGCAATAGCGCGTGCTTCCAGCAGTCGACCCAACAAGAAGCTGGTTCCGAACTATGGGGAAACTGCGCACCCGCGGCATGCTGCGTGGGTCCGCGCCTACAACTGACTACTCAGCCACCCAAAGACAGGAAGGCCGTCAGGAACACCGCCGGCAAACAAGCCGGTCCGGTGGTTCAGGAGTGGGTCAGAGAGCAAAAATGGCGTCGATCATCAGCAGAGGCCGGGGTAGCAGTGACGGTCAACTTCCGTCCGCTAGTCAAAGTAATCATTTTTCCCAACCTCCTTTTCTGGCTGATAAGCAGCCTGCTGTGGCATTGTCCCGGCTGACTGAACCAGGGAATGCGCGCCTTGTTCCCGGCGGGTCGCTCTGGGAACAAGATATAAGCTACCTCATGAAGAAGGAGTTTGACCAGCGAAATTAGCTAATTCGCTAAAACTTTTTCTAAACTCTTGTTTTAGAGGCCCCAACGAACAATTGCGGGCGTCCGCTTATCCCAACCAAGGGTGCAGACTTTCGCCGTTCCCAGGATGAAGTGCCGGCCTTCGCGGGCATCCATTTCCAGCCAGCGGGCGGTGAGGATCCTGGAGAAATGACCGTGGGCCACTATCAGGACGTTGTCCATTCCGGATTCCAGGACGCGTCCAATGATCTTGTCGGCCCGTGCAGCAACTTCGTCCAGTGTTTCCCCGTTGGGCACGCCATCGGTCCAGATGAGGTAGTCGGGGTTGTCCTTGCGGATCAGGTCCGAGCTGATGCCTTCATAGTCGCCGTAGTTCCATTCGACGGCCAGCGGCTCATGGACAGCCTCCGGGTAGCCTGCAAGTTCTGCCGTGCGGCGTGCACGGCGAAGCGGTGAAGTCAGGACGAGGTCGAAGTCGATGCTTTCCAGGACCTTGCGGGCTTCAACAGCCTGCTGTTCACCCTCAACAGTGAGGGGAAGATCCGTCAGACCTGTGTACTGCCCGCTCTTGGACCATTCCGTCTCACCATGGCGAAGGATCCAGAGTTGCGGACGCGGGGAAGTCGCTGCGTTCATGAGGGCTCCTCAGTTTCGGTCAAAGGCTCGACGACGGCGGACTCGGGTTGCGCTTCCCACCAAGCCAAAAGTTTCTGCTCGGCTTCCTCGGGGGATAGTGGTCCGTGTTCCATCCGTTCTTCCAGAAGGAACTTGTAAGCCCGCCCCACTACCGGGCCGGGCTTGAGTCCCAGGAGCGCCATGATCTGCGCTCCATCAAGGTCAGGCCGGACGGCCGCCAGCGATTCCTGTTCCAGAAGCGCCGCAATGCGATGCTCAAGGTCATCGTAGGCGAAGGACAGACGGTCGGCCTTGCGCTGGTTACGCGTAGTGACGTCGGAGCGGGTAAGCCGGTGCAGGCGTTCCAGGAGAGGACCTGCATCGGTGACGTAGCGACGTACAGCGGAATCGCTCCAGCCGGCATCGCCGTAACCGTAGAAACGCATGTGCAGTTCGACCAGGCGGGACACAGCTTTGATCGACTCGTTGTCGAAACGCAACGCTTTCATCCGTTTGGCTGTCAGCTTGGAACCAACAACGTCATGGTGGCGGAAGCTCACCGCACCGCCCGGTTCAAAGCGGCGCGTAGCCGGCTTGCCGACGTCGTGCATCAACGCTGCGAACCGCAGCACAAAATCAGGGCCGGGCACGGGACCGTCAGGTCCTGTTTCCAATGCGGCAGCCTGCTCAAGGACCTGCAGCGAGTGCTGGTACACGTCTTTATGCCGGTGGTGTTCATCGGCTTCGAGGCGCAGGGCGGAAACCTCAGGGAGCACGAACTCAGCGAGCCCCGTGTCCACCAGGAGGTCTATGCCTACCCGCGGGTGCGCTCCGTTGATGAGCTTGACCAGCTCTTCCCGGACGCGCTCGGCGGAGATGATCTTGATGCGGTCGGCCATCTGCGACATGGCGAGCCGGACGTCGTCGTGAACCGAGACGCCTAGCTGGGAGGCGAATCGGGCCGCGCGCATCATGCGCAGCGGATCGTCGGAGAAAGAGGCCTCGGGGGCGCCTGGCGTGGCGAGCTCGGACGCGTGGAGATCGCGGACGCCGCCGAACGGATCTACGAGTTCCAGGCTTGGCAGCCGCAGCGCCATGGCGTTGATGGTGAAGTCGCGGCGCAGCAGGTCGTCGGTCAGGGAGTTGCCGAACGCTACCACCGGCTTTCGCGAATCGGGGTCGTAAGCCTCCGCGCGATACGTGGTGACTTCGATCTGGAAGCCATTCTTCTTCATACCGACGGTGCCGAAGGCGCGCCCGATTTCCCAGAAGTTATCCGCCCATTTCTTGATGACGGAGATGGTCTGGTCCGGCGTGGCGTCGGTGGTGAAGTCGAGGTCCGGGGATGTCCTCCCCAGGAAGAGATCGCGCACGGGTCCACCGACCAGGGACAACTCGAAGCCGGCATCGACAAAGCGCTGCCCGAGGTCGAGCACCACCGGATCGATGGTGAAGTTAACAGAAGAGCTGTCCAATACGTGCGCCATAGTTCCTTAAGCTTGGCAGATTTTTGCTCTGCAGTGGGCCACTGCTCCATGCGAAATCAGGCATGCGTCCGCGGAGCATCTCCTGCAGTCCATCTTGTGGCCATGTCCCGGTCATCACTCGAGGGCAAGAGTCGTTAGAGTGGACCTCATGGCCAACCCGATCCCGAGCGCTCCTGGCAGGAGGACAAACGCACCGTTGCCGTCGGCAATCGGTGCTCATGTCGCGCCCGCCCAGCAGCATCCGGTGCAGGCCTCGCTTCCCACTGTGGAGGAAGTGTCAGCCGGTGGCGTTGTAGTAGACACGTCCGACGGCGAACTCCGGGTTGCGATTATCGCCCGCCTTAATAGGGGTGGCCGGCTTGAGTGGTGCCTCCCGAAGGGCCATCCCGAAGGTCGCGAGAACAACGAGGAAGCTGCCGTACGTGAGATCGCCGAGGAAACCGGCATCGAAGGCAGCATCCTGGCGCCCCTCGGCAGCATCGACTACTGGTTCACCGTGAGCGGCCACCGCGTCCACAAGACCGTGCACCATTTTCTGCTCCGGGCCACGGGCGGCGAGCTGACCATCGAGAATGATCCGGACCAGGAGGCCGTTGACGCCGCATGGGTTCCCATCCAGGAACTGGCCCGGAAATTGTCCTTCCCGAATGAACGCCGCATCGCCGATTTGGCACGGGAAGTGCTGCCCGAACACCTCTGACCCGGGTACATGGGACGATAAAGGCGATGTCTGAAGCCAAAACAACCCAGTCCGTTCAATCCGGAGAAGCACGTTCCAGCGCCATCATGGCAGCAGGAACGCTGGTTTCCCGGTTCCTTGGCTTCGCCAAAACGTGGATGCTCGGTGCCGCCCTCGGCCTGGGCTCCACGATCAATGACACGTTCATTAACGCGAACAACCTGCCGAACCTGATCTTCCTGTTGGTCGCAGGCGGCGTTTTCAATGCCGTCTTGGTCCCTCAGATCATCAAGGCCAGCAAGGCCCCGGACCGCGGCGCGGACTACATCAGCCGCCTGCTGACACTCGCAGTCCTGGTGCTGCTGGCGCTGACGGCGCTGGTAACACTTGCGGCACCCCTGGTCATCGACCTCACCACCCAGGGCTACTCCGAGCAACAGAAGGCGTTGGCGGTCACCTTCGCTTTCTGGTGCCTGCCCCAAATCTTCTTCTACGGGCTCTACGCCCTCCTCACGCAGGTGCTGAACGCCCACGGAGCGTTCGGGCCCGCCATGTGGGCCCCCATCCTCAACAACCTGGTGGCCATCGCCGGCCTGGGGATGTTCATTTGGATCCTTGGCGAGAACATCCACAACCCCCACACTTTGGACAACTGGGGGCCTACCCAGACGTTCCTGATTGCCGGTTTCTCCACTTTCGGTGTGGTGGCGCAGACTGCCATCCTTCTGATTCCCGTCTTCCGCTTGCGCCTTGGCCTGCGTCCTCGCTTTGGCTGGCGCGGAGTTGGACTCGGCCAGGCAGCAAAGCTGAGTGTGTGGACGCTGGCGACTGCCGCCGTCGGGCAGTTGGCGTTCCTTTACGTCATGAGGATCGCCACGATTCCCGGTGCCGAGCGCCTCCGTTTGGACAACGCCGGGGACAGAGCCGCTGCGGCCGTCCTCCCAGGTAACGCCGTTCTGGAAGTCGCCAGCCAGCTGTACCTGCTGCCGCACTCGATCATCGCTTTGTCCTTGGCTACCGTCCTCTTCAACCGCATGACGCGCGCGTCCCAGGACGGCAACAAAGCAGAACTTCGCGACGCCCTGTCCCACGGTCTCCGCACCATGGCCGTCGCTACGGTTTTCGGTGCCCTGGCGCTGTTCGCGCTGGCCGGCCCCCTGGGCATGTTCTTCTCCGGCGGCGAGCCGCAAGACGGCGTCATGCTGGCCCAAACGCTCACCATCCTCGCCCTGAGCACGCCGTTCCTGAGTGCGAACTTCATGATGTCCCGTGTGTTCTACGCCAACGAGGATGCCCGTACGCCGCTGTATGTCCAGTTGTGGCTGGCCGTGATCTACGTGGTGGGCGCGTTCTTCATCCAGTTCCTCCCCGTCGGCCAGATCATCTACGCGATCGCCATCCTTTACACACTGGGCAACATCCTCTCTGTGGTGATCAGCGTGGTGTTCCTTCGCCGCTTGTTGGGTCACCTGGACGGTCCCCGCATTGCCAATTCGTACATTCGCATGGGTTACGCGGGCCTGGGATCTGCGGTAGCCGGCGCTGGGGCCTTGTGGCTTTTGGGCAGCTACCGCGCCGACGGCTTCGCGTGGAGCAGCCGACCGGCCGCCTTGGTGACCGTCGTCGTCGTCGGGCCCGTCATGCTGCTCGCCTACCTGGTCCTCCTGCGCGTCTTCCACGTCACCGAACTGCGCGACCTCCTGCGTCCGCTCATGGGCCGTCTGGGCCGAGGAGCACCCGCACCTGTCACCGGTGCAGCACCGGAACCCACGACGCCGGCACGCGCCACGGTCTCGGACGATACAGGTTTGATCCCGCGCATCTCCGGCGAGTTCGATGCTGCCTCCTTCAGGGCCGGGCCTGCGCTCGCTCCACAGCGGGCTGCCGAACCCGCCGCCGGAATCTCACCTGACGCACCCAAGAACTACTTGCCGGAGGAAGACACGCCCGGCACGGCTCGCGGCGGCAGGTTCCGTCCGCAGGTCCCCTTGCCGGGTCGGCGGACATACCAAGGCGACGCAGGACAGAATCCGTACTTCCCCACTAAGCGAAACCACAGGAAGTAAGCCGGTGGCGCCAACATGGGCGGCGGGCGCCAATCCGCTAGGCTAGAAACGAATATAGGTAGTTGCAAAAGCGGTTCAACCGGCTCGCCGGGGGAGCCATGTGCAGGACCGCAGCTGCCGGACAGCCTAGGAGGAACACGTGTCCCACCCGATCGACGTCGGATCAGTACTTGGCGGCCGCTACAAGGTCACGGCCAATGTATTGACCTCGCATGACCAAGATCAGGTGCTCGACGGCGTGGACCAAGTCCTCAACCGTCCCGTGAGCATCCTCGTTGCCGGTCCCGGAAATGCCGAGCAGGTTGCTCAGAGCGCCCGCGAAGTAGCCACTGGGGAGAGGCCGGGCCACGTTCAGATCCTGGACTTGGGCATCAGTGAAAACACCACGTACCTGATCACCAACCACAGCACCGCCCCCGATCTGTTGGACCTTGTGGTCGCCACCAACCCGCCGTACATCGAGCCTTTCTTCACCGAAACGCTCGGAAGCGAGATCTTCGGCCAGCCGCGAACCTATGAGCCTGAAACTTACGATGGCCTGTACGAGGATGACGAGCACGACGCCGAGTACATCCAGTACGACGAAAACGGCTACCCCATCCCGTCAGAGTCCAACGATGAGCCTGACTCGGTGCCTGCTGCCCCAGCACGCACCGCGCCGCACGTACCGCCTATGCCTTCGTCCAGCCCCTCTTCACCGAAGAGCGGTATCGCGGGGAAGCTGGCTGCGGCCGCTGCCGGCGCCGGAGCAGCGGGTGTTGCTGCCGCTGCAGCCCTGAAGCATGCGGGTTCCAAGAACAACGACGCCGGAGCTGCCGCTACTGGTTCTGCCGACGCTGGCGCTGCCTCTGCCGGCCCTGGTTCCAGGGGCGGAGCGTCGCCTGCTGTTGCCTCGCAGCCGCCCACCCAGGCTGTTTCATCGCAGCCCGTTTCGACTTCGCCCGTCTCGTCGCCGCCAACCAGCCACGGGCCGGCCAGCAGCGAGTCTGCTGCGGAGCCAAAGGTTTCCCTGTGGTCCGAAGAGGACTACGGCTTTAGCGGCTCAGGCGCCGCTGCAGCTGCTGGTGGTTCCGGTGTAGCAAGCCGGGGGACCGACTCCGGCTACGATCGCGCGCCAAGCAGCTTCCCGGCGTCGTCAGCTGTTACGGACGATTACGAGGACGAGGAAGTTTACGAAGACGAGGCTCCTGAGAAGGAACCGCGTTCCCTGCGCTGGCTGGTAGGCGGCCTTCTCGCAGCTGTCTTGGTGGTCGGACTCGTGCTTGCGGTGACCAATCTGGGTAGCCTCCTGCCCAGTGGTGCACCTGCCGCGACGCAAAGCACGCCTGCCCCTCAATCTTCCGCCGCGGAAACCGAGGAGCCCGCGCCTACAGAAGCTCCGGCCCCGGCCACACCACCGGAAATTGAAGGCATCACGCGCCTCGGCGACTTCCCCTTCGCCGCCACCTATGACAAGGACCTGGCCAGGGCCTTTGACGGTAACGCTGCCAGCTACTGGTCGGACATGGAATTCGCCTCTGCAAACTGGGGTGGGCTCTTCGAAGACATGCCCCTTGTGGTTAAGCTCAAGGAACCCACCGAGGTTAAGTCGGTAGTGCTCAACCAGTTGGGTGGCTCCGGCGGTAGCATCAGCGTCTACACCAACGATCGTCCTGCGATGGACGGCGCAAAACTCGTGGGCACCAACAGCTTCACGTCCCCGGAACTGACCATGCCGCTTGCAGCACCGGCGCAGACCCAGTACGTCATCGTAGTCATCAGCGCACTCCCGAAGCTGGCTGCACCGAAGACGCGATTCGGATTCGGACTGCGCCTGGCCGAGGTCACGGTCCAGTAGCCAAACCCAACTAGGTAGCAGTAGAGGCCGTTTTGACTCGTCAGAACGGCCTCTACTGCTACCTACATTGGCGTCACCGCTTAGATTCGGCATGCCTGCAGACGGTACCCTGAATGATGGTGGCTTTTAGGGTCCCCAACTCCAACGGAATATTTGGAAAGCAACAGGGGTTGAGTCAGGTGGCTGCCCCGAAAGCCGCAGCATCGACTAAGGAAGAGGTTCACGCCACGTGAGCATTGCAGAAAACAGCGCATCGCAGGTGCGTGACGTCATCATCGTAGGTTCAGGCCCTGCCGGCTACACCGCCGCCGTTTACACCGCCCGCGCCAACATGAAGCCTCTGCTCATTGCCGGTTCCGTCACTGCTGGTGGCGAACTGATGAACACCACGGACGTGGAAAACTACCCGGGTTTCCCGGAGGGCATCATGGGCCCGGACCTGATGGAGAACTTCGAAAAGCAGGCCGCTCGTTTCGGCACCGAGATCCAGTTCGAGGATGTCACCGAGCTGGACCTCGACGGCGACATCAAGACTGTGACCATCGGAACGGGGGAGACCTTCCAGGCGAAGGCCATCATCCTGTCCACAGGTTCGGCATACCGCGAGCTCGGCCTGGCCAATGAAAAGCGCCTGTCCGGCCACGGCGTTAGCTGGTGTGCAACCTGTGACGGTTTCTTCTTCAAGGATCAGGACATCGCAGTTATCGGTGGTGGCGACTCCGCCATGGAGGAAGCACTGTTCCTCACCAAGTTCGCGAAGTCCGTTACCGTTGTCCACCGCCGCGATACCCTCAAGGCTTCCAAGATCATGGGTGACCGTGCCCAGGCTCACGAGAAGATCAGCTTTGTCTGGAACACTGCTGTTGAAGATGTTCTCGGTGAAGACAAGGTCACGGGTCTGAAGCTGAAGAACCTGGTGGACGGTACTGAGTCCGAGCTCGCAGTCACCGGCGTGTTCGTGGCCATCGGCAACGATCCCCGCACTGATCTCATCAAGGGCAAGGTTGATCTGACCCCCGAGGGAACCATCGCCGTAGAAGGCCGTAGCTCCCGGACCAACATCAAGGGTGTCTTCGCCGCGGGCGATGTTATCGACCCCACGTACCGCCAGGCCATCACGGCTTCGGGCTCCGGTTGTGTGGCTGCCCTTGACGTAGAGCACTACCTCGCAGACCTGCACTCCTAGACTGCATCCAAGCAACCATACGAAGGGAAAAGTTATGAGCAACGCAAAAGACGTAACTGACGCAAGCTTCAGCACGGATGTTTTGGCTTCCGAGAAGCCGGTCATCGTGGACTTCTGGGCAGAGTGGTGCGGCCCGTGCCGCAAGCTCGGTCCCATCCTCGACGAGATCTCCGTTGAGTACAGCGAGAAGGTTGACGTAGTAAAGCTCAACGTCGACGACAACCCCGCGATCGCCGCCGAATATGGCATCACGTCCATCCCGGCCGTCTACCTGTTCAGTGGGGGAGAAGTGAAGAGCACTGTCATCGGTGCCAAGCCGAAGCAGTTCTTCGAAAAGGAATTTGCAGACGTCCTGTCCTAGGCTTGACTTCTGATCTAGTTCGTAAAAAACCGGCGGTTGCTGCTCCCGAGGGAGAGGGAACCGCCGGTTTTTTGCTGCTCAGAATGACATAAACCAGAATAGGTCGCTTACACAACCTTCTTGCTCTGGGCAGGCTCACACCTTCTCATAATTGGTCTATTCACTTCTGCCTACCTGGGGTAAGGAGAAGTCAGCTCAACACACCCCTTAAGATCTTCCGGTCGCGTGTTTCTCATTCCTGGCCCGCCGAGCAGATTGCCTTCTCCCAGAACGAGCCGCGCGTCGCTGAGGGTCCTCTCCCGAAACCTCGCCCTGTCCGCTCCGGGTCCTCCGAGTCCCAGTCTCGGGTCACCGCGGGCCTGATGGGGCGGTATCGGGTTCCGCTTAACTTCGCGCTGCTTGAGGAAATGTTACAAGCTGGCCTGTTCGAAAGTTCTATAGAAGCTCCTCTACCGCCCGTCGGCGGGGAACGAGTTTGGTAATGACTCGGGGGCGCGGCGGCGTGAGTAGTTCTCAATCCCGTCGCACCTATAGCGAGCCAGCATCGACGAAATCAGGAATCTCTGACGTGGGGTAAAGACGCTGGTCCGTACGGACTTGTTTCACGTGAAACAGGGCGTTCGCGTTCACGGTGTCTGCTCGTTGTGTCACCCTAGGACATCGTTCCCAGTTTCACGTGAAACGTCCTCGGTTGCATCGCTGCGACTGCGCCCTGGGCTGGGCGTACCGGCTAAATCAGCAGAATAGCCACTAAGCGCACCACGGCGACAATTGGGAGGCAATCCGTTGCGCGCTTCTGTCTACACGGATAGTTTCAGTGCGCGTGGCTGGGATGTCCTTTGGCTGCGCCATGACCGGACGGCGAGGAATCGCACCAACTACGCGGGAAGTCAGCTCAACTGGGAGAATTTCGGACTGGGCTGAGTGTCACAGTCTAAGTCTGCTTTGGTCGCAGTTCCCTATGCCCCGATTACGACCTTTGGAAGGTTATGCTGTCATGCAACTCCAATCTATTTCCCTCGAAAGCGACTAATCCGCCGACCCTAAAAGGTCAACGGCCAAGTCAGGGCTGTGCAGTGCGGGCTCCGCTGGGGTTGCACCGCCTCCTACGGCGCCCCTAGTCGACCTGATAGCCACCAGACGCGCTCTTTGGGCGGCGACAGCCTTCGGCGGGATCTTGGCACCGCTACACGACGAGGACCCACCGAATGCCGCTCCAGCCGCTAGACAGCTACAAAATGGTCAGGGCATCTTTGCCCATGGTCTCCGTAGGTTGGGCCTCCATGGCGACTTCTGGCATTGCCAGTGGCTCTAATCTCCTACAGACAGTCCACATCTCATCTAGAAGGAGTGCGGCTAGGCCGGAATTAGCTACCCAACCACCACCCAGCCTAGGTTTGCGCGCAGAAAAACAGTGCCGAATCAGGCCGACGCTCCCAAGCGTCATGCCGAGACCAGGCCACACTCCAGCGCCCCGTCCGATTGCAGCAACGCGCAACACTGCCCTCACTCCGCTCGACTCCACCTAGCGTTTAGTGGAGGACCGCTGGAGCTGCGCCTGCAGCATACAACTCAGTAGAACCGCGTTCAGCCGGCATCCAGCCCCGCCACGTCGGATTAGTGTGCTGCGAGTCCATTTGAGATCCTCTTGCCTAGTCCTCAGTTCCGACAGAGTGCCGTCACTCTCAGGAGGGGGTTTTGAAGAGCTCAATTGAAGCTGAACACAAGAAGTTCTCTCCTTCCTCGTGGTCTGAGCGCGTCGGCAATGATTCTTGCCAGCATATAGCGTGGGCACCTGCGGACGTGCGACCGGCCCTTGGCTCAGGCAAGCAGTGTTTCACGTGAAACAGGACTTGGCTTGTCGGACTGTTCGCACTATTTGTTGTTTCCCAAGCGGCCAATAGAGCGCCAGTTATTGGGTCCGATGGATCAAGGCTGATCAGGCCCTCGTAGCATCCGTTGAGTCATCTGGCTCCGTAGCGGCCGGGAAGATGAGCCGCCCTGAAGTTCGCTGCGCCAGGCCACAGCGATGAAGTGGCGTCATCCACTCTGGGTGAGTTCCGAGTTCGCAGCCTGCACGCAGGCCACCCACGAGCTGGCTCGGTGCAAATTCATGTCCGACCCGCACCCGAGCGGCTCGCCCGACGCAGAAGGAAACATCCATCGAGGCCTCGTGTCTCACCCACCAATGCACGCAGGACTGCTATTGGCGCTACACCAACGATTGCGTCGGGCGCCTCAGCATTGAAAGACACGTATATATCCGCTCCACTGACACGAAAGGCCATTGCCGACTACGGCCAGCAAACCCTGGCGGCACACAAGCCCCCATCAGCATCGAAGCTGAGCGGCTAGAGCCTGGCGCATCCAGATCACTTGGGCCGGCACTACGCTATTCAGGGCTCAGGGACATCCAGATGCACCAGCGGAGCCTTGACGCTCCCTGGGCGACCTTTTGCTGTTTCACGTGAAACAACGAACAGGAATGCGGACCGTTTCACGTGAAACAGTGTGCGCTTCGAGTCGTCGTGCGTGAATGCAGGTGAAAATCGCAGACAGGGAGGTCTCATCATCACGGACATGAACGACGCTGGTTGCCAAAGCCTGACCGATACAAGAGTCGATGCTACTAGACAATGGGCGCGGTCAATTGCGTCTTGTCAGGAGACCGTGGCGCATGAGATGGAACTTGCTGCTTGCATACGATCGATCACTCAGTTCAGACATCCATGCGCACAGAGCTGTAGACATCCGATGAATATGCCGTGCTGATTGCTGTTCTCCCATTGAATGTCATGGAGCGTGGCGCAAAGTACAGGAGACGAAGCTCAGAGTGAGCATGTCCTATTCAAGTGACGATCGTAACTCAACCCACCTTCCGCAGAGAGGGAGGTCATTAGCGCTCGTGATCCACGCAGGAGAAGTGCAATCAAGCGCTTCCTGCAGCAAGACCAGCCAGGGGGCGCTTAGGAGTTAGGCGGCGACAGCGGTAATTATCCACAGACTTATGCACAATGTTATCCACAGGCTTATCCACCGCTCATGACATTGCCCACATCTGACTTAGAAGTGGATATCGCAGTCGCAGACTCGTGGGTTAAGTGAGGACCGTGGTGACCCTGAGAGCAGATCCTGGGGTTGGCCGATCTAGGAGCGCGCATCTCGAGTCTCACCCCGCTAAATCAATGTAAATTGAGCTCACGGAACAAAATGGAGCGCGCTAGTTGCACAGACCGTTCACACTCACGACATATCGAGTCCCAAACGATCAATAGGCCCCTCCGCTGGATCCCCGGACCTGCAGGAGGACGAGGGCGGTCGATGCGAATCCATTGAGAATCCACAGAGTTATCCCCAACGTTTTCCACATGGTTATCCACCGGCCTATCCACCGTAGCCTCCCGACCTCCGAGGGCATCCACCCTGGCTTGAACAGAACCAGTAGAGCGTCGTTTCACGTGAAACACGACAGCGGCACCTCTGTGTGTTGCGGGGGCCTCCGGCTCCGCGTGTCAGGCTCCAACAATAGGCTCAGCTTCCGACCGGAAACTCTGGACTTGGATAGTGGTGATCGAACCACTCAGGCTATAAAGTCAGTTCTACAACATCAGACCAATCGTGTGCTTCATCACTGGGACCAGCAGTGTTCTTACATAAGCTGTGCAGATCCAACTGCTTCAAAATCTCCAGGCCCTATGTAGCGGACGCAGGGAACGCTGTAAGATACCATCCCTGATGTCATAGCATTGCTTGACCCGCGATGGTCCAAACTAGGTCGTGCCGCCCCAGGGAAGCGGTAGACATCATTTGCTATGTTTCCCCAGGATCTCGGCAGACTTAGATTGGGCCTCACTATCCGTGCTGACACCGGACTGCCCTGCACCTCTTGGACGGAACTACGAAAACCAATCCACGCCGAAGAGCACGTTTCACCCGCAGGTGTGCCCAGCCGCCATCCTGGAATCCAATACCCCCTTGAGCCGCCGGTGGGGAAGGTCCCTGCTGTCTAAGGCGGTAAGGAGCGCACCCTCTCCTGAAGGCGGGCAGCCCGCTCCAACGAAGGGAAAGTCCTAGGTACGTGCAGGGAAACGGCTCAGCGGAAGTAGATTCTGCGCTGCTGAGAAGCATTTGCAGACTGCTCTTCCGCTGCCAGCCCTCGGCAACCTGCGCATCCCACAGTATCTCCGAGGACGGGCCCGAGAAGGGGCTCCGGAGGAGAAATAGGTCCTCGGCCCATGTAATGTTCCCGAACCTTTCCTGAACGATTCTCGGCTGCCTGTACGGCCTTGTAAGCGTCCAGGGACGCTGGAAAGCGCGGCAGCAAGGCGTTCTTCCCATGACGACTCACCCATTGGGGCACGTGTGCATTGAACCGAAGGTCCATCGGAGGGGCAAGCACAAGACGATGTTGGGCACCGGGATGGGACCGGTTCTGGTCCTACACACAATGAGGCATTTGGCCCCAGTAAGAGGAACTAAATGCTAGTCAACAGCCATCCTGTCCCTGGCAAACTACCACGAATATTGCCGCCTCCCCGAGGGGATACCCCTCGAGGTATCGCACTTCAGCGAATGGAGACTTTCTGGGCGCACAAAGCAGAAGCAACCAATAGGCTTCGCAGTGGCCAGGTGGCAACTGCTGCGTCGCCAGGCTGTCACATAAACGCACCCGACGTGCGCATTGGTTATTCAGCTGTCACCGAAGCAATGTGGAGAAGAGTCGAGCAAGAGACCACTGTTTCACGTGAAACGCTCGCAGAATCAAGCACTTGGATTCCGATGTCAGGGGATTTCTCACTGCCGACTGCGTCAAAGACCATAGCAGGACCACCCACGCATATGCCGCTCGTGCATGACCAAAGCTACCCATGTCGAGGCGCACCCTCCTGCCGTCTAACGGCTGCGTTTCACGTGAAACATAACAAATCACAGACCGCGCCGTGATTTCGAATGCCAGTCGCCCGCCTCAGCGCCATACCAACGCTGGTTCGCTAGGGGATTCCATGCCCAAACCTCGCCGACCTTTGCGCGGGGAAGACCACCCTGCATACAGCATCAAATCACATCGAGCGACGAAGGATCCATCACTGAGCCATCCCCCTGTTTGGAAGGGAACCAATGCAAATCCCTATAAAATCGAGGCCGTCAGTCGTAGCCCGCATCCTGTGTCTTGTCTCTGAACACGCGACCCGGAAATCTGCGAATTATGCCCCTGACTGCTATCTGATCCCGATCTCACGGCTATAAAGGAACACATCAACACCAAACTTCCTGGAATATGCCCGAAGACCGCAAAAGGACCCGACCGAAGCAGGCCAAGCGCATTGGGGGACTACTAAACTGCACGTTTCACGTGAAACTCACCGTCTCAGGGACACCGCTATTCTTACAATCTCGAAGATTCGTCTCTAGCTACGTCGTTCGATTTGTCCTGGCAGCGTACTCGCGCGCGGCCCGGTGTCCGTGGCTACCCGAAGCCGATGGAACTCCACTGATTCGCCGTGCTTCGAGACGACGACCCAACTCCCGACTGCGCGAATAGGGACCTCGACCTTTCCACCAAACTAGTTTTGCCACTTAGGAAGCTGCAGAACGGCAATGGGACACGGATCTCCCGTGCTGCCCCAATCGGATGGGAAGACCGGAGTATTGCTGGCGAAACCTCGGAAATGTGGAGAGAAGTCAGCGTACCATCTCCAAGCTAGGGCCACTCTAGGGAAATTCGTGACAGTGTTGACCTGGTTGTCCGATTGCATCCACGGTGGACCAAGCGGCAACATGTCTGCACACGCAAATTAGGCACCCGTTCGGATCAGCTCCCGCAGTGCATCAAGCACACGTGGTTTCACGTGAAACACGGAACCTAACGGGAGTCGACAGGATTTTGACGAGCACCGCGCATGACTTGATGAGCTTAACAGCAAATGGGACCCACATGGCATATGTGAGCCCCATTCATCGATAGTTGTATTTAGTCCTCTGCGCCAGGGCCCAAGACATCCATAATGCGGTTGAGATCCTCAACGCTGGCGAACTCAATACTGACGCGTCCCTTGCGTGCACCCAAAGTGATTTTCACGTTTGTGTCCAAACGGTCCGAGAGAGATGAAGCGAGGTAGTCCAACCGTTCGTGCCGGGCGTTGGGCTTCGGGATGCTGCTCTTAGCCGGCGTAGCGGGATCCTGGTAGAGAGCAACTGATTCTTCGGTGGCACGGACGGACATACCCTCGGCCACGATCTTCTGCGCCATTCGTTCCATAGCCGCAGCATCGGGGAGTGCAAGCAAGGCCCGAGCATGCCCGGCGGACAAGACACCCGCGGCTACTCGGCGTTGAACCAATGGTGGAAGCTTAAGCAGTCGCAGCGTGTTGGATACTTGCGGACGGGACCGACCGATCCTGTCTGCGAGCTGTTCGTGTGTGGTGCCGAAGTCCTCCAGGAGCTGCTGGTACGCTGCTGCTTCTTCCAGCGGATTCAGCTGGCTCCGATGCAGGTTTTCCAGGAGGGCATCACGGAGAAGGTCATCGTCGGTGGTATCACGGACAATCGCCGGGATCGTTTCGAGTCCCGCAGCCTGCACAGCACGCCAGCGACGTTCACCCATAACCAATTCATACGGTTCTCCCCCCTTTTCGGTTGAAGTCCGCACGACAATTGGCTGGAGGACCCCGATTTCCCGCACCGAGTGCACCAGCTCGGCCATGTCATCTTCATCGAAGACCGAACGAGGCTGTTTGCGGTTAGGGTGGATGTCCCCGACGGGGATCTCAGCAAACCGAGCTCCAGGGACTTCCACCAGCTCCACGTCGGCTACGGAGCCTATGGATTCAGCGGCAGGCGCGGCGGCCGCCGTCGTACCTGCTACGTCTGATCCTGGCCTGCCAGCGGCGGCAGCACGCGAAGCAGCGGGTTTCGAAGCCGACCTTGCCGACGTCGATGTCTTTGTGCTGGCGGACTTCGTCGCCGAGGCCTTGGAAGGCGATTTTGCAGGAGACGGTTTTGAATCAACAGCATCCGATTGCTCAAGCGCGGGCTCTACCGTCGCAGGCTTCTCGGCTTTCCGGGCCTCGGGAAAGAATAGATCCACGGGCCGGGACGGTGCGGTACCGTTCCCTTGGGCCGCGGCCGAGCTAGGAATGAGAGCCCCAAGACCCCTGCCGAGGCCCCTTCGCTTTTCGCTCATTGATTCATCCCTCCGATGGAATAGCCGAGCACGGACCGGCCCAAGCTGTTGCAGTGTTTCAAGAATTCTAGCGTTCAGCTATTTCGGCGGCGGCTTCCATGTAGGAAAGTGCGCCGCTCGAAGAAGGATCGTACGTCATGACCGTCTGCTGATAGCTCGGAGCTTCAGAGATGCGTACCGACCGAGGAACTACAGCACCCAGAACCTGCTCGGGGAAGTGTTGCCGTACTTCGGATGCAACCTGCGCGGCCAAGTTCGTGCGGCCATCGTACATGGTCAAGAGAATGGTGGAGACAACGAGGTCTGCATTCAGGTGTTTCTGGATCATCTCGATGTTCTTGAGCAATTGGCTCAGGCCTTCCAGGGCGTAATACTCGCACTGAATGGGAATCAGCACCTCGCTGGCGGCGCAGAAGGCATTGACTGTCAGCAGCCCCAGGCTGGGAGGGCAGTCGATGAAGATGAAGTCCAGCCGGCCCTCGCCAGTGTTCTCCCGCTCCTTGGCGTACACGTCAATGGCACGGCGAAGTCGCTGCTCGCGGGCAACAAGTGAAACAAGCTCAATCTCGGCGCCGGCCAAGTGAATGGTGGCGGGCGCGCAGATCAGGTTGGGTATGTCAGGGCACGGAGCTACAACATCCTTGAGCGGAAGATCGTTGATGAGCACATCGTAGATGCTGTCTACGTCAGCATGGTGCTCAATACCCAAAGCTGTAGAGGCGTTGCCCTGGGGGTCGATGTCGATCACCAACACGTTGAGACCGGCAGACGCCAAGGCGGCAGCAATGTTCACGGTAGTGGTGGTCTTGCCCACGCCGCCCTTTTGATTGGAAACCGTGAAGATGCGGGTTTTGTCAGGCTTAGGCAGTTCCCGGCCGATCAGCCGTTCGCGGCGTCGGGTTTCGTTAGCCAGCTGGCGGGCGATGGGACTGGAATCATCGATGGAATCCATGACGTTACGCACTCCATCTGAGACGGTTTCACGTGAAACGGCAGCGTTATCAACCGAATCAGTTCGCACTATTGCGGACTGGAGAGATGCAGAGGGTGTAGCCATGGCCCGCGCGGACCCCAAAGACATAAACGGGGGAATTCGCTGCGTGGAGGTTTCACTACTACCCACTGGTCACACTCTCACTCTCATTCGGCGCTTGCTGCCGTTCTCTAGCCTAACCGCTCGACCGCCGACACGCGGGAAACCGAGCGGGACCTACGCCGTCTTTCCGGGCTTGTTGACGATGATCCTCACCACGGTGGTGGGTTCCTCCAAAAGTTCCTGTCCACAAACCACAACTGACGTTTCCACGCCCCCAAGCTTGCGGATGACCTTCTTTGCCTTCTCGATCTCTTCCGCGGCGCTGCGTCCCTTGATGGCCACTACTTCGCCATGACCATTCAGGAGAGGGATGGTGAGACCAGCCAGATTAGTGAGGGCAGAAACAGCCCGTGCTGTAACGACGTCAGCATCCACCATTCCGACCGCGAGCTCAGCCCGGGTCCTCATGATGGTGACGTTGTCCAGGCCGAGGTCATCCACAACCTCTTGGAGCCAGATGACGCGTCGCTCCAGTGGCTCAATCAAGGTCAGCTCGAGATCAGGGCGGGCAATTGCCAGGCAAAGGCCCGGAAGGCCCGCGCCGGACCCGACGTCTGCAACATGGCTGTCCATGGCAATGGCGGACTCAATTACTGCACAGTTCAGGACGTGACGACTCCAAAGGCGCGGAATCTCACGGGGACCTATCAGCCCGCGTTCAGTACCTGACGTAGCCAGATGTTCCACGTAGCGCTTGGCAAGATCCAAGCGCTCCCCAAAGATTTTCTCTGCCGCTTCCAGTTCAGCTGCCGTGATTTCAACCATGAGCTGCTAGTCAGCCGAAACGACGATGTGGCGGCCAGCGCCTTCGCCCTCGGACTCGGAGACGAATCCGAGATCAGCAACGGCGTCGTGGACGATCTTGCGCTCATAAGCACTCATCGGCTCAAGGGCAACCGTGCCGCCATCAGCTTTGACCTTCGCCACAGCATCCTCGGCGATCTGCTGAAGTACGCCGGCGCGTTCCTTGCGGTATCCATTGATGTCCAGGACAAGACGTGAACGGCTTTCGGTGGCCGAAAGGACCGAAAGACGGGCCAGTTCCTGCAGGGCTTCCAGAACTTCTCCATCCCGCCCCACGAGACTGTCCAGCGCTGCTGACTCTTCATCAGCACCGATGGAGATGTATGTGCGCCCGTTGCGGACCTCGATGTCGATGTCGCCGTCAATGTCGGCGATATCCAAGAGTTCTTCGAGGTAGTCGGCGGCGATGTCGCCTTCCTCTTCCAAACGGCTGGCCGTCTTGGACTGCGTCTCTTCCTGCGAGTCCTCTTGGTCTTCGGTCACAGCGGTCATTGCTTCTTCGGTGCTCTCGGCAGACATTACTTCTTCTTCCTGTTCTTACGTTGTGGCTGGACGCGCTGGGCCCTGATTTCGGCGGCTGCCGCAGCGGCAGCTTCGGCTTCAGCGGCAGCGTCCGCGGCGGCGTTCTTCTTTCCACCCAGCAGCGGGGGCAGGCCCTTAGCGGCACGGCGCTCTTCCAGCGCCTTGGCTGCGGGGGATCCCGGCGTAGGCATACGGCGGATAACGAAGAACTGCTGGCCCATGGTCCAGAGGTTGGTGGTGGTCCAGTAGATGAGGACACCGATCGGGAAGTTGATGCCACCGATACCGAACACGAGCGGCAGGATGTAGAGCATCATCTTCTGCTGGCGCATGAACGGGCTGGCCATGGCCTCTTCGGACATGTTCTTGGCCATGATCTGCTTCTGGGTGATGAACTGCGACGCCGTCATGGCGATGATCATGATGATGCTCAGAACCCAAACAGCCACAGCACTGTTGCCACCACTGGGGTCACCGTGAAGGAGCGAAGCGGACAGCGGCGCGCCAAAGATGCTGGACGAATCGAACTGAACTACCTGCTCGTGACTCATGGCACCGACGCCCTGGCCCTGCTTGGCGTTAGTGGAGATGCCCGACAACACCTGGAACAGGGCGAAGAAGAACGGCATCTGGATCAGCATCGGCAAACAAGCCGAGAACGGGTTGGTGCCGTGCTTCTTGTACAGCGCCATCTGTTCCTGCGCCATGGCCTGGCGGGACAGCTGATCCGTCTTGCCCTTGTACTTGGTCTGAAGTTTCTTCAGGTCCGGCTGCAGCAGCTGCATGCCGCGCTGCGCTTTGATCTGCTTGACGAATACAGGAATCAGGGCGGCACGGATCACCAACACGAGGCCAATGATGGACAAAGTCCACGTCCAGCCGTTCGCGGCGGGCAGCCCAATGAAGCTCAGTCCCTCGTGGAAGCCAACCATGATGATTGACACCAGCCACTTGAACGGAAACATGATTGTTTCAAAGAAGTCCATACGATATCCCTATTCGTTAGGCCGCCGAGCGGCCTTCTTCATCAGCCTGAGCAGCCAGGAACTGGTCCGGATTGTTCAGTACAACAATTGTGGGCGTCCGGCCTTCAGGCCAATGACGGTGACCGGCGGGGACATGGTCCACTCCACCGGAGTTCCAAGGGTGACATTTGGCGAGCCTTTTCGCTGCGAGCCAGCTGCCCTTCACGGCGCCATGCACCGTCACTGCTTCCAAGGCGTAGGCCGAGCAGGAGGGGAAGAAACGGCAAACCTGGCCGTACAGGGGTGAGACGACCTTACGGTACGCCTTCAGCAAGAGAATGAGGATGTTGCGGGGCAGCTCCCAGAGGAACGTGCCTACCGCCGCCGGAAGGCTCCCATGGGGAACCTTCCCGGAGGGGTCGCTTGAGGAAGGAACGACGGCGGTGCTTATGTCATGCACGCGGTGTCCCTTCCGTTGTGGTGCCGTTGTGTTCGGTCGAAGCGTTGCGTGGAGCTGAGCCACCCAATCGCTTCGTCGTCACTGCCAGTGCGGCGTTGTAGTCGGAGAGCAACTGCTCCCAGCTGGCTGTTGCAGCTGCGGGCAGCGCCCGGACTACTACCGCCAGACCCGTTCCATGCGTATGCAAGGACAGTGCGCCTGCTTCTCTCAGTCTCCTCTTAACGAGGTTCCTGGTCACGGCGTTCCCGACGGCTTTGGAGACAATGAAGCCGATTCGACTCGGCTCCCCGGCCTCGATAGAGGCCGTATATAACACTAAGTTCCGGCGTCCATTGCGGACGCCGGAACGTACAGTTGTTGAAAAGTCGGTAGACGTCCGCAGACGGTTAGGGGTGGCTAGCACCGTCGAACCTGCAAAAAGACCCTGACCGACAAGTCAGTTATTTACGCCGACAGTTCGACGCGGCCCTTGCCGCGACGGGCAGCCAGGATGGCACGGCCGGCACGGGTGCGCATACGAAGGCGGAAGCCGTGCTTCTTGGCCCGACGGCGGTTATTCGGCTGAAAAGTCCGCTTGCTCACGTTAGTTACTCCAGTGGATCAAAGGTGCGCCCACCCGATCAAAAAAGGGGAAGAACTGGCCGACGCTAAGTTTTGTATGTGCCTGCCGCCGTTGCCTCCCGCACGATGAACGTACGGAGTTACAACTGATCTCAAAAGCGGACACAAAGGACTTCACAACGTTAGGGCAAAAAGGCACCCACAGTCAAACCGGGAGCCTGCCGCGGAGGTATCCACAGCTGTGTCCAACCGCAGTTCGCAGCCTGTGGATGAAGTGGCTCACAGGCCGCTTTTGAGAACCACAACGGTGTAATTATCCACAGGCAACTTCCCAGCTATCTTCTAGCGATTCCATCCCCTAGAGTGGCTCAGTAGCCCAATGTCCACCCGCTGTGTATAACTCTGTGGATTATCGCCCAGAACAGCGCCGCCGGAGACACTTCGGCTGCCAGCAACGCCGGCAAGCAAGTATTTAGGAACTGATTG